>JBGARZ010000010.1:0-382008 GCA_044229975.1 Polyangiales bacterium | reverse complement strand
CGCGGCGCGCACCGCTCAGGCCCGCAGTCGAGTCCCGTAGCCCCACGAGACCCGATGAGTCGTTCCGGCGGTGACTGCGGGCCTGACCGTAGCGCGCCGCGCTGACGCTGCGGCGTGGGCCCTGGTGACTGCGGGCCTGACGGTGGCGTGCCGCGCTGACGTCGCGGCGTGGGCCCCGGTGACCGCGGGCCTGACCGTAGCGCGCGTTGCTGGCGCTACGGAGTGGGCCCTGATTTGACCCCCTGTTGATGCCGGCGCGGACCGATGCGATACGGTCGGCGTCATGGGTCACACCAACCACCACTTCAGGGTCTGGGCGGCAGCGGTAGCGTTCTCCATCGTCGGGGGCTGCGCGGCCGAACCGCCGTCGGCCTTCGACGAGGCGGCCGCGGAGACGGGCCTCGACGGCGTGACCACGGTGCTGCCCGACGAGGTGCGCATCCAGCAGGGCGGACCCCGTGTCGCCGCGGGCGCATCGACCGAGGTGTGGTCGGTCACCAACCGCTGGAGCGACACGGACACCGCCGCCGCGCGCGCCGCGGGCATCGCGTGGCCCGCGGGCTCCGGGCTGGACTGGGAGCAGAAGTACGAGCGCTGGCTCAACTCCTTCCGCCGCGTGCCGCGCGACGGTGGGTACGGCAACACCATCCAGATCCCGACGCCCAACGGCGACCGCGTCATCGGCGCGCCGACGCTGGAGTGCGCGGAGACGGCGGTGTTTCTGCGCGTGGCCTTCGCGAGCTTCTACCACCTGCCGTTCTTCCTCCAGGGCTGGGACTCGCAGGGGCGGCAGGTGCTCTACGCCGGTCACTTCGGCTTCGTGAACCGCACCGGCCAGCGCGTCGCCCGCTTTCCCCTCTTCCGCACGGCGTACCGCGACCATGAGAGCTCCTGGCGCGCGGGCATGGCGTGGCCGAAGGACGCGACGCTGCGCAGCTACCACCTCGGCGACGACGACACCGTGCCGTGGCTCCCGGCGACGGGCGGGCGCGCGCCGGGGGCGGGCGCGTACTTCGACGAGATGTTCCTCAACAAGCGCGTCGGGTACTTCATGCGCCTGGTGCTGCTGTACTTCGGGAGCGCCAACCTCGCCGACGCGGCCAACATGTTCCATGTGCGCCCGGAGGCGGTCTCGCCCGGCGACGTGCTCTTGGAGCGCTGGCAGCGCAACGGCATCGGTCACACCATCCCGGTGGTTCGGGTGGGCGAGCCGATGCCAGGACGCTTCGCGGTGGACGTGATCTCCGGGTCGATGCCGCGGCGGCAGCCGGTGTGGGACGAGCCCGCGAGCGCGCGGCGGTACTTCACGCTCCAGTACACGGGCGGCGAGGGACAGACCTCCGACGGCGCGGCGTACGCGTCGCTCGGCGGCGGACTGCGTCGTTGGCGCACCGCGGCCCTGCGCGACGGCCAGTGGATGAACGAGGTGTCCACGCGCGACCGCGAGGAGACCATCGACGAGGCCGACCTCACCGCCATCGCGGCGCGACCCGCGCGCTTCGGGGAGATCCTGGTGGTGCCGAGCCTCGAAGACCGTCGCGCCGCGGCGCTCGGGCAGATCACCGCCGCGCGCATGCACCTGCGGATGTACCCCGCGAGCTGCTCGGCGCGCGCCCGCCGCGAAGACGCCTTCGAGGACCTCTACCGCATCGAGGAAGAGGCCGGACGAACGCGCGCGCAGACCGACGGCACGCACCGGCTGTTGGAAGACTGGGTGTTCTCCGAGCTGACCTACGACCGCTCGCGCACCTGCTGCTGGAACAGCTCCACCGCGGCGATGGCCGACGTGGTGCTCGACTACGCCGCGGGCGAGCAGCGGCGCAACACGGCGGCGGGGATGTGCGCGGCGCCGACGGTGTTTCGCGCGGAGGGCGCGACCGCGACGAGCGACGGGTACGCCCGGTGGCGGGCGCACGCGGCGACCATGGGCCGCGCGATGGACTGGCGCATGTGGAGCGAGGACGAGCCGTGCATGGCGCGCGGCAACACCGACGACGTGCCGAGCGGGCGCGCGCCGGCGTTCACCTGCCGGTGAGCTGAGCTCAAGCCTTCTTCTTCGCGGGCGCCTTCTTCTTCGCGGGCGCCTTCTTCTTCGTGGGTGCCTTCTTCGTCGGGCGTCCGGCGAAGTAGCGCTCCAGCGGCGCGAAATAGAACTCCTCCCACCCCTTCGCGTAGCGCGCGCCCTGCCCCTCGGGGATCTCCCAATGGACGATCTTCACCCGCGCGCCTCCCTTCGCGCGCTCGACCGAGAGCTCGACGACGGAGTCCATGTCCGTCGGCGCGAAGTCCGACGTGCGCCACGAGAGCACCGCCCGCCGACCGGGCCCAACCTTCAACACCCAGCCGTGGATGTACCCGTCCCAGGCGGTGTGACGGGTGCCGACGCGGGCGACCACCGTGGCCTCCGCCCCCGTGAACGCCGTGTGCTTCTTTCCGTCCATCCACGCCGCGTAGACGTCGTCCGGCGACGCCGCGATCTCCCTGCTCAGCTCAAGGTTCTCCAGTTCCATGCGCGCTGCTCCTCTGTCGCAAGTAGAGCGCCGGTACGCGGGGCGGCTCCAGTTTCCTGCGGCCCCACTACTTCCAGCCATACGCCGGTGGTAGGCCGTTGACCCCATGTGGCCCGATCGTCGCCTCCTCGATCTCTTCGGCATCGAGCTCCCCATCCTCCAGGCGCCGATGGCGGGGTCGACCCTCGCCGACATGGCCATCGCCGTCTCCGCCGCAGGCGGCCTCGGCTCTCTCCCCTGCGCGCTCCTCGCACCCGATCAGCTCCGCGCCCAGCTCCAGGCCATCCGCGCGGCGACGTCGCGCCCCCTCAACGTCAACTTCTTCTGCCACCGATCACCCTCGCCCTCCCCCGAGCGCGAAGAGCGTTGGCGCGCCCGTCTCGCGCCCTACTACGCCGAGCTCGGCGTCGACCCGTCACGAGCGACCTCGTCGGGTCGCGCGGCCTTCGACGAGGCGGCGTGTGCGCTGGTCGAGGAGTTCGAGACCGAGGTGGTGAGCTTCCACTTCGGCCTGCCCGACGACGCGCTCGTGGCCCGCGTGCACGCCACTGGGGCGAAGGTGATCTCGTCGGCCACCACCGTCGACGAGGCCCGCTGGCTCGCAGACCACGGCTGCGACGCCATCATCGCGCAGGGCGCCGAAGCCGGTGGGCACCGCGGGATGTTCTTGAGCGATGACATCACGCGGCAGGTAGGAACGATGGCGTTGGTTCCGCAGGTGGTGGACGCGGTGAAGGTGCCGGTCATCGCCGCGGGTGGCATCGGCGACGCGCGCGGCATCGTGGCGGCCTTCGCGCTGGGCGCGGCCGGGGTGCAGCTCGGGACGGCGTTCCTGCGCTGCCCGGAGTCGACGGCCTCGGCGACGCACCGACGGGCGCTGCGTGACGCTCACGACGACCACACCGCGCTCACCAACGTGTTCAGCGGGAGGCCCGCGCGGGGCATCGTCAATCGGCTGATGCGGGAGGTCGGTCCCATGTCGGAGCTGGCGCCGGAGTTTCCGCTCGCGGGCGGCGCCGTGACTCCCCTGCGGGCGACGTCGGAGGCAGCGGGGTCGGGGGACTTCTCGCCGCTGTGGTCGGGTCAGGCCGCGCGGCTCGGGCGGGAGCTTCCCGCGGGCGAGCTCACGCGCACGCTCGCCGCCGAGGCGCTCGCGCAGTGGGAGCGCCAGCGGGCGTAGGGGCGTCACCCGCGGCGCGGGCTCAAGACCATCTGGCGGTCCGCCCCCGCACGGTAGACCCTCACGGCTCCATGAACGCCCCCGCCCCTTCCGCCTCCTCGCGCCGCGCGCCCGGTCCTCCGGGCACCTTTGGTCTGCGCAACCTCGCGGGCTTCGCGCGCGACCAGCTCGGGCTGCTGCGCGCCATCGCCGACGAGTACGGCGACGTGGCGCGCATCGAGCTCCTCGGCCAGACGTACTTCCTCGTGTCGCACCCCGACGACGTCGAGGCGGTGCTCGTGAAGCACGCGCGCATCATGCTGCGCGACCGCCACTCGGTCGTGCTCGAACGCGCCATCGGCAAAGGGCTCCTCACCAGCGACGGCGACCTCTGGAAGAGCCAGCGCAAGCTGATGTCGCAGGCGTTTGTTCCGCGGCGCATCCAGTCGTACGGGGCAGCGATGGCGCGCGTGACCGACGCGGGTCTCGCGCCGTGGCGCGACCGTGCGGTGATCAACCTCCACCAGGAGATGTCGCGGCTCACCATGGAGGTCGTGGCCGACGTGCTCTTCGGGTCGGGCCTCACGCACGCCGACATCGAGCAGGTGCGCGAGTCCATGGAGATCGTGAACGAGTTCTTCGCCAACAGCCCCGAGGCGATCGTTCTGCTGCCCGCGTGGGTTCCGACGCCGCGCAACCGCCGCGTGACGGCCGCGGTCGAGCGCCTCGACGAGCTCATCTACCGCATCATCGCGAAGCGTCGCGCGGGGGAGGCCCGCGAAGACCTGCTAGGCACGCTGCTCGCGGCGCAGGACGACGACGGCGCGCGCATGAGCGACCGCCAGCTCCGCGACGAGGCGATGACGCTCTTCCTCGCGGGGCACGAGACCACCGCGCTCACGCTGGCCCACACGCTGTACCTCCTGAGCACGCACCCCGAGGTCGAGCGACGCCTGCACGCCGAGCTCGCCGCGGTGGTCGGCGACCGACTGCCGACGGCCGATGATGTGCGCTCGCTGCCCTACGCCGAGCGCGTCATCAGGGAGTCGATGCGCTTGTATCCGCCCGCTTGGACGACGGGGCGTGAGGCCGCCGAGGACGTGGATGTTGGTGGGTATCGCATCCCGAAGGGCGCGCAGATCCTGACGAGCCAGTGGGTGGTGCACCACGACCCGCGGTGGTTTCCCAACCCGGAGGGCTTCGACCCCGATCGGTGGGCGGGCGAGCGCGGGAAGGAGATTCCGCGGTACGCGTACTTCCCCTTCGGCGGCGGCCCGCGGGTGTGCATCGGCAACCACTTCGCGACGCTCGAAGCGACGCTGATGCTGGCGGTGATCGTCGGGCGCTGGCGGCTCGATCTGCTGCCGGGGCAGAAGCTGGCGTTCAAGCCATCGGTGACGCTGCGACAGGCGGGCGACGGGCTGCGGGTGCGGCTCGCGGGGCGGTGAAGGGCGACCACGCGGACACTCACCTCCCGCCCGGATCAAAACGTGTGCGTCCAACGGCTGTTGGGGATGCGGCCGCCGTCCTCGTTGATGAAGTCGACCACGACGCTGCGATCGGCGGGGTCGGCGCGCACGACCACGTAGTTGTGCACGTCGTGGACGGTCACGGGCCACTGCCCCTCGCGCAGCGGAGGGCGACCGTCGCGGTTGGACCCCGACGGGCCCATCACCACCTCCCAGATGTTGCTCCAGGGCCCTGACGCCTCAACGCGGCACACGCCGCCGAAGTGAACATCGCCGGAGAGCCACACCACGCCGCGGAGGTTGTTGTTGTCGATGTGGTTGAGGATCTCGCGGCGCTGTGAGGCATAGCCGTTCCAGTTGTCGCCGTCGGCGCCCGCGCGGTCGACGATGGGCACCGAGTTGACGATGAACTTGAACACGCACGGCGAGGTACGAAGCCCCGCTTTCAACCAGTCCATCTGTCGACGGGAGAGGTACGTCGATCCGCGCGACGGGTCGGTCGAGCGGGTGGACGGGCGACGCTCGGCGCGGCAGTCGAGGATGAAGATCTCCGCCGTGCGACCCCAGCGGAAGCTGCGCCAGATGCGGTCGCGGTCGTCGGCGTTGCGCCGCGTGGCGCGGTGCTCGAAGAAGGCCTGGCGCGCGGCGGCGAGGCGGGCCGGCGCGATGCTCTCGGGGTTCCAGTCGTTGAAGACCTCGTGGTCGTCCCAGGTGAGGTACTGGCCCGTCGAGCCGTGCAGCGAACGCATCCCCGCCGACGCCCAGCTCTCGCTGTACTTCCCGCGGTACTGCGAGATCGTCGCGGCGGTGGGCGCGAAGTCCGCGTAGATGTGGTCGCCCGCGTGGATGAAGAAGTCGAGGTCGTCGCGCGAGCCCGCGTTCTGGAGCACCGGGAAGGGATGCGCGCGCGGGCTGCTGCAAGACGTCCCACCGAAGACGATGGGGGCGAGCGAGTCGGCGCCGAGGGCGGTCTGCACGCGGCCCGTGAGGCTGCGCCCCGAGGGCGAGGTCGCGCCGCCGAGGAGGAAGGCGTAGAGGTGCTTCCGGTTGGGGCGCAGGCCCGTCACGATCGCGCGCACGAAGCCCGCAGACGAGGGAGTCACGCGGTCGTTGAAGCGCACCGCGGCGATGCGGTTGCCGTCCATCTCCAGCACGCGCAGCACCACCGACGCCTTGCCCGCGTACTTGGTCCAGAACATCACCGACGTATCGGTCGCGTCGCCCGCCATCACGCCGAGCGGAAACTGCGTTCGTCGCTCGGGGAGGTCGCGGAAGTCGGCGTCGCGGAGGGGGAGCGTCGTGCCCGCGTCCCTCACAGGTGGGAGCACTGGTACGTCACGCGGGACACTCACGGGCACATCACGCGGAGGCACCACGACACCAGCGTCGCGCGGACCGATGACCGGGACGTCGGTCGCAGCGGCGTCGAGGGTAGGAGTGGTTCCGCTGTCGAGGTCGGCGCCGGCGTCCTCGGGCTCGACCGCGGCGTCGAGGTCTTCGGCGCCAGCGTCGAGCACCTCGTCGGGCGGCGAGTCGAACTCCTCGGTGGGATCGACCTCCGACGCGCCGTCTTCGCCGCAACCAGCAACACCGGCCGCGCCCGCAAGCTTGATGAACATCCGCCGCGTGAGCTTCATCGTGTCCCCGATGGGTAACACGTCACGGCCGCGCAAGAGGGTGGTGCCGCAGGGCGTCGTTGGGCGCTGACGGAGGTTAGGCTCCCACGATGGTCACCGACGAGCGCCCCGATCTTGTTTGCGAGCACGTCCTTCTCAACCCGTCGGACCTCCGCTTGTGGTTCACCGGTCGCGGCCTCGCTCGCAACTGGGCCTGCGTCGACTGCGCCAAGACTCACCCCGAGGCGCCCGCGTGGTGCGCCGTTGACGACGCCTGGTGGACGAAGCACGCCGACGACGCGTACTGCGGCGGCGCCGTCGGGCAGCCCGAGGCGCTCACCCGCGAGACCGACCTCGCCTTCGTGCGCACCGACGTCGCGCTCTCCTTCGACGCCGAGGTCGTCGACTTCCAACCGTGCTCGGACGACGCCGCGGGGTGCTGGTTTCTGCTGAGCGATGGATGGCTGCTGCGCGTCGACCTTGCGAGCGGTGGGGTCACCCGCGTGCGTCGCCCGAAGGAGCTCGGCTTCGCGTTGGGCGCCGGGTGCGGGCTGCGCCTCTCGCCCGTCGGTGACTACGCCGCGATCTTCGAGGTGTCGGGCTCGCTCGGCGTGGTGGTCGACCTGCGCGACGGTCGCGTGGTGCGCCGCCTCCATCGCGGATCGTACCGCCCCCAGAACAGCTTCTTTCCCGTGGCGTTTGCGCGTCGCGACGACCGCACGCTGCTCGTCACCGGCTCCGAATGGAACCGCCTCGACCTCATCGACGTCGCCGCCGATCGGGTGTTGAGCGAGCGCACCTTCGCCCCGCGGGAGAGCGGTGGCCCCCCGCCCGAGCACTACCTCGACTACTTCCACGGCAGCCTCGCGGTCTCGCCCGACGGCGCGTGGATCATCGACAGCGGTTGGATCTGGCACCCCGTCGGCGTGGTGCGCGCGTGGAGCCTCGACGCGTGGCAGGGCAACGTCTGGGAGTCGGAGGACGGCCCGACGCTGCGTGGGCTGGCAACCCGCGACTACTACTGGGACGGCCCCGCGTGCTGGGTCGACAAGCGCACGGTGGCGCTGTGGGGCTACGGCGACGACGACGAGTGGTTGGTGCCGTCGGCGCTACTGATCGATGCGCGAGAGGGAAGACTGCTGCGATGGTTCGCGGGGCCGCGGGTGCGACCGCCGAGGGCGTGGCCGCCGCGGGTGCTGGCCGACTCGCTGGTGTTCGATGGGTACCTCTTCGCCATCCACGACGAGGCCGGGACGACGGTGTGGGACGTGGCGACGGGCGAGCGTGTGTGCGCCGACGCGACGCTGCGACCGACGCGCTACCACCGCGGGATGCAGGCGTTTCTCACGCGCACCGCCGACGGCGTGCGCTTGAGTCGTCGGGTGGGCGGCGCGGTCGCGAGCTGAGCCCCGCGGCGGAGTACCATCGCCCCACGATGACCTCCTCGCTGTCGATGATCACCTGCCCCAACTGCGGCGCGCCGCACTCGCTGGCGCCCGACCGGCGCGTCGTCGTCTGCATCTACTGCAACACGAGCCTGCTCGTCGGGACCACGACCAGCACCGCGACCAACGCCGCACCCGTGAGCGCGCAACCGGTGTCGAAGGAGGACATCGAGCGCGTGAAGCAGCTCCTCGTCGATGGTCGTCGCGAACAGGCCGTCGCGCTCTACGCCCAGCTCGCGTCGGTCACGCACAAGGACGCCGAGGAGGCGCTCGATGCGGTGGTCGTGTCGTCGTACTTCGCGCTCACCCGCGCGCTCCCGATGAACGCCATCGGATTCGTGGCCTACGCGGTGTTCATCGCCGCGGGCCTCGGGCTCGCATGGTGGTCCGCGATGAAGGGCCTGTCGGAGTCGCCCGCGTGGTTCGTCGCCACGGTTGCGGGCATCTTGTTCGCGGTGACGCGCGCCGTGAACTGCGCGAGGCACCTCCGGTCGACGCTCGTGCACTCCTTCGGCGCGCTCGGCCGTGGCCGCGTGATGCGTCGCTCGGTGCTGCGCGAGATGAAGGCCAACGACAGCTACCTGCTCGCGGTGATGTTCGAGGTCACGCCCGACGACGGCAGCGCCACGTTCGTCGACCAGGAGAACCTCCTCATCAAGGCGTCGTCGTTGTCGAAGCTCGATGCGGGCAACGTCGTCCGCGTGCGCTTCGACGCGGCCCGCGCGCACGTCTTCCCGACCGCCCCGATGGAGGTGATCGGCCGGTCGTGAGCGTCCGAGGGCGCTACGGGTTCGCGCAGACGATCGACACGTCGTGAACGCCGCACGCCCGCTCGCTCGCGTCGCCGAGGACGTCCACGAAGAGCGCGGTGCCGTTGACCCGCATCGCGCCGCGCAGGTCCGTCAGCGTCGCCACGGATGGATACGGCGAGGCGCCGAGGGTCGGCGGCGGTCCGCACGGTTGCTGGAGGTCGCAGGTCTGCCCCGCGGTCAGCGCGGCCGTGACCGGGGCGGCGCCGAAGTCGAAGCCGCCGCAGCTCAGCGCCGAGAGCAGCCAGTCGTTCAGGGTGAGGTGGAGGGTGCCGTCGCGCTCGGTGACGGTGATGGCGCCGAGAGCGCCCGCCGCGCCGGCGCGGATGGGCCCCTCCGTGCTCGACGCAGCGACGCACGAGCGATAGACGCCGGGCCCCGGACGACCCGGCGGCGGAGCGTTGGTGACGATGCTCGTCGGCGGCGCTCCCGCGGGCACACGACAGTGGAAGAAGGTGCTGACGTCGTCCTCGCTGACGCTGCCATGGGTCGAGAGGAAGAGCGTCTGCCCGACGAGGGAGAGCGCGCCGGTGGTCGCGGTGAGGGTGACCACGCGGAAGCCCGGGTTGGTGGTCTGGATGTCGAAGGTCTGGGGCGCGCGGAAGGCAGCGGAGGTCGCGCTCGTCGGGACCAACATCGTGCGACCGCTCGCGTATCTGGGAAACGCGAGCGCGGCGACGACGGCGTCGCCTTCGCGGGTGAGCGTGATGGAGCCTTCCCCGCCGGTGCCGCCGACGAGGTTGGGCCGCGTGGTCACGGTGGAGGACCGACAGTCCGTGTAGGTCCCGAGGGGGATGGAGAGCGTTGCACCGACCTGGGAGGCGTCCGACGACGCGCCCGCGTCGGAGCCGACGAGCGGGTCGGAGGACAAGGGAGTGCGCGCGCCACACGCGAGACATGCGACCGCGAAGAGGCAGGCGAGGCGGGCACCGTTCACGCGGGCGACGGTAGCATCGGGCGATGTCGATCGGCGTGTGACAGCGTCGCTCCTCGGAGGAGTTGAAGCGGGCGGAAAGCCGCCAGGGCGCCAGGGTCGCAAGGGTCAGACATGAGAGATGAAGGAATGGGTCTGTCGCACGATCATCCAGCCTCTCACTTCTGACCCTTGCGACCCTGGCGCCCTGGCGGCCCAACTCTTTATCGTTGCAGATGTGCGAACCACGTTCGCAGAGATGCCATCTCCCATCGTCGGGTCGAGGCGTATAGATCCGGCCGCGTCTCGGTCGTGACGCCTCAAGCCCCATCAAAGGACCCAATGCCTTCACCCCGCACCCTCAGCATCGTCGCGCTCCTCACCCTCGGGGCCTGCGGCTCACCCCGCGGCAGCAGCGGATCGCTCGACCCCGACGCCGGCGCCACCTCCGACGTCGCCGCCACGTCCGACGTCGCGGTCACTCCCACCGATGCGGGCACCGCGATCACCGACGCAGGCACTGTCTCGACCGATGAGGGCACCACGCCCGTCGATGCGGGCACCGCCCCCGTCGACGTCGGCACCACGCCCGTCGACGTCGGCACCACGCCCGTCGACGTCGGCGTCGCTCGCGACGTGCCCGTCGTGCGCTGCGGGGACGGTGTCTGCGCCGACTCGGAGTCCTGCGAGAGCTGCCGCTCCGACTGCGCGTCGGAGTGCCCGCCGCCGCCCGACGTCCCCACCATCCGCTGCGGCGACGGAACCTGCAACGGCGCCGAGACCTGCGGGTCGTGCCCGGGCGATTGCGGCGCCTGCATGAGCACCGGACCGGTCACCAATCCGTGCGGCGCGGGCGTGACGCAGGGGCCCAACCGCGACTGCGGCTGGCGCACGGGCATGACCTTCGCGTGCACCCCGGGGCGCATCGCCATGGTCGGCTGCACCGACGGCTCAGGCGTCGGATCGCTCTGCCAGCCGTCCTACGGTTCGTGCGTCGGCGACCCGGTGATTCGCGTGTGCGCGGGCACCGCGCCGTGCACCGCCGCGATGGCCCTGCCGGCCCGATCGGGGAGCTTCGACGACCAGTGCAGCTCCTGCCCGTCGGCCTACGTCGACTGCCCCTCGTCGGGGCAGATCCACGTACTCACGGGCGACTTCGACACCGGCAACCCCGCGCAGCGCGGCACCTGCATGCCCGCCGTTCGCTGAGCGCGGCCCATCCCGCTCTATCCCCGCCGCGAAAACTCCACGTAGAAGCGCACGGCCCCGTCGGGCTCGACGTGGTGCGCCACCTCCGGCAGCACCACCCCCGGCGTCGCCGCGTCGAGCGCAAACTCCCGGCCCAGCGACTCGACCCGGTAGCGCAGCCTGCCCTCCAGCACCCTGATCTCCGCCCACACGCCGGCCTTCGTCGTGTGGTCGCGGCGCAGGCCCGCGGGCATCGTCGCCTCGGTGAACTCCGCCGTTCGCTGGTAGGCCACGAGGCCGTCGGGGCGCTCGAAGCGGTCGCACCGAACACACTCCAGCGGCACCCCGAGCCGCGACGCGCGCCCCTCCTCGGTGAGCACCCACGGCCGCGACATCATCGGCGGCTGATGGCGCACGTGCTGCCCGTGCCCGCACGCGAGCTCGGCGACAGGGTCGCCCGCCTCGTCCCAACGGAAACCGGTGATGGCGCGCTGCATGGCCGACGCTTCTACTCCGACGCTCGGCCGTCGAGCAGCCGCTCGATGCGGCGAAACACCTCCGCCATCGTGTCGGTGTCGGGCAGGAGCGTCACCCGGAAGTGCGTTCGATCGTCGATGTTGAAGCTCGACCCGGGCACCACCAGCACGTGCTCTTTCTCCAACAGCGCCATCGCGAAGCGCGCGTCGTCGAAGCCCGGCGTGCGCGCCCCCACGAACGCATACAGCGCCCCGCGCGGCGCCGCGACGTGCAGGTGCTTGGAGCGAGCGACACCCTCCAGCACCGCGGCCCGCTGACGGCCCAGGCGACCGACGGGCGAGGTGAGCTCCACGATGCCGTGGCCGCTCGCGAGCGCCGGCGCGACGGCCCACTGCCCGGGAACGTTGGAGCACAGCCGCAGCGACGCGAGCAGCTCCACCGCCTGGAGGTATTGCGCCGCGTGGTCGCGCCGCCCGCTGAACGTCACCCACCCCGTTCGCAGCCCGCACGCCCGATAGACCTTGGAGAGCCCGCCGAAGGTGGCGCACAGGGTCTCCTTGCAGTGCAGCGCGGCGGGGACGTGCTCGGCGCCGTCGTAGAGGATGTGGTCGTAGATCTCGTCGGAGAAGAGCACCACGCCGTGGCGTTCGGCGACGCGAACGATCGCGCGCACCACGGCCTCCGGATACACGGCGCCAGTGGGGTTGTTGGGGTTGATGAGCACGACGGCGCGGCAGCGCGGGGAGACGAGGCGGTCGATCTCGTCGGGGTCGGGGACGTAGCCGCGCTCCTCGGTGCACGCGTAGTAGACGGGCGTCGCGCCGGTGAGGGCGACGGCCGCCGTCCACAGGGGGTAGTCGGGCGCGGGGAGCAGCACCTCGTCGCCAGGACGGAGCAGCGCTTCGAGGGTCATCAAGATGAGCTCGGAGACGCCGTTGCCCATGAAGACGTCCTCGGCGTCGACGCCCTCCACGCCGCGCGCAGTGGCGGCAGAAGCGACGGCCTCGCGCGCGGGGAGGATGCCCTTCTGGTGACAGTAGCCGTCGGCCTGCGTGAGGTTCTCGGCGACGGCGTCGCGCAGCGCGTCGGGCATGCGGAAGCCGAAGAGCGCCGGGTTGCCGATGTTGAGCTTGATGACCGAGTGACCCTGGCGCTCGATCTCATGGGCGCGCCGCGCGAGCGGACCGCGGATCTCGTAGCGGACGCGGGCGAGGTGATCGGGGGTGGCGACGGGGTTCATGGCGCGGAGGGGACGCCAGAGGTGGGGACGGTTTCAAGTTTTCAAGTTGTTGCGGTCGAGATCGGGGACGGTTTCGCTACCAGCCCGTCGGCTCGGCCCGATCGCCCGCCAGCCAGCGCCGCAGCGCCGACGTCGTCCCCGCGGGTGGCCGCCGCACCACGTCCACCTCCGCGCTCAACTGCGCGAGCGCCCGCACCGTGAGCCCCGCCGCACGGCTCCCGTCGCCCGCGTCGAGCACCCGCCTCGACGCCGCGAGCGCCTCCGCGAAGGACCCCTGCCGCGTCGCCAGCGTCGCCAGCGCCCGCCACGCCGTCGGCCCGCGCCCGTGGGCCCGCAGCAGCAGCGCCGCCTCGTCGGCCCGCCCCAGCGCCAGCCACGCGTCGGTCAGCGTCGTGAGCGCGGCGTCGTCGGCGAGCGCCCGCGGCGACACCGCCCGCAGCGCGGCCGCCGCCTCGTCGCCCCGTCCCCGCTGCCGAAGCAGCCGTGCGTACCCGAGGAAGGCGTCGAGCCGCGACGGGTCGGCCGTCATCGCGTCGCGGTAGCTGGCCTCGGCGTCGAGGGCCCGTCCCGCGGCCTCCAGCGTCCGCGCGCGCGCCACGCACTCCGCGGCGACGTCCGCCCGCAGCGCGGGGATGTTCACGTCCGTCAGCGGCTGCGCGCCAGCGATCGCGGGGCACACGAGGAGCGCGACCATGACCGCGCGGGCCGTTCGCGGTGCGGTCATCTCGCTAGAACCGCCCCGACACCCCGACGACCCCGCCGCCCGCCGTCGGCCACACGAACGCCCGTGGCGCCGCCGACTCGCGCGAGGCTCTCCCCACGAGCGCGCCCACCAGGCCCGCGACCGTCGCCGCGCCGCCGACGCCCAGCAGCACGCCCGCCACGATGCGACGCGTCTCCAGCGCACCCGTCGCGTCGACGTACTGCGACTCCGTGCGCACGTCGGGGTCGCCCCCCGGGTCGGTCGCGGTGGCCAGCAGCACCGCGCCTGTCGCGCCCGACGCGACGCCCACGCCGAGCACCACCCACGGCCACACCGGGCGCGAGACGGACGGTGGTGGCGGCGGTGGCAGCGACGGCGACGGCGGCGGAGGCGTGACCACGGGCAGCGGCGGCGGAGGCGGCGCGACCACGGGCGCGGGCGTGGCGGCTGCGAGGGCGGCGCGGAGGTCGGCGATGTGGCGCTCCACGACCGCGCGCTGCGGGGACGACGGCCGGAGCGTCAGGTACTGCTGGAGGGCGGTGATGGCGTCGGCGCGGCGTTCGAGGCGCTCCAGCGTCAGCCCGATGTTGAAGAGAAACTCCGGGCTGTGCGAGAGCGCGTACGCCCGCTCGAAGCGCTGCAGCGCCGTCGCATAGTCGCGCGCCTGAAACGCCGCGAGCCCCTGATCGAAGGCCTCCCGCGGCGACACCCCCTGCGCCGCCGACGACGACCCGACCAGCATCACACCCAACACTACGACCGCGCTTCGCATCGACCGCCCCGATGATGCCACAGCGCACTTGGTCGTAGACTGCGCCCGTGCTTCGACCGTCACTCCTCCTCGCCGCCCTGCTCTCGCTCGCGAGCTGCGCCGCGCCGACCCCGTTTCGCTGCGACCGCGAGGGCGCCTCGTGCGACCCGCCGGGCGTCTGCGCCAACGGCTACTGCGCGCTGCCGGGGCCCGAGTGCGTCTCGGGGCTGCGGTACGCCAGCACCGCGCTCAACCCCGGCGCCTGCGTCGTCGTCGGCAGCACCGACGCCGCCACCGACGTCGTCGACGTGACCGATGCACCGACCACCGACGTCGTCGACGTGACCGACACACCCGCCACCGACGTCGTCTCCGAGACCGATGTCCCCATCGTCGACGTCGTCTCCGAGACCGATGTCCCCATCGTCGACGTCCCCACCATCGATGTCCCCATCGTCGATGCGACCGATGTCCCCGATGTGCTGGTCGATGCGGGCGCCGATGTTCCTGCGCTCGATGCCGCTGATGTCCCGCGCCCGATGGACGTGCCTGCGCCCATCGATGTTCCGCCCGATGTCCGCACCGACGCTGGCGCCGATGTCCGCGTCGATGTGCCGGTCGATGTTCCCGTCGATGTTCCGGTCACCTCCACCACCGTCGCCTTCCGACGGCCCGTCACCTCGCCCGGCAGCGACAGCCGCGTGCTCGCCATGGCCACGGGCGACATCGACGCCGACGGCGCTCCCGACGTCGCGCTCGCGCTCTCGACCGGCCGCGTCGACGTCTACCGCAACGTCGGCAACGGAACCTTCGCCCCGGCCACGCCGGTCGTCTCGGCCGCCGTCCGCGCCCTCGCTCTCGCCGACGTCAACGGCGACGGCCGCGCCGACCTCGTCACCCTCGGCAACACCGTCACCCTCTTCGCCGCCACCTCCAGCACGGTCGGCTTCGGCCCCCCCATCCCCCTCGGAACCGTCTCCGGCGCCTCCACCCTCCGCGTCGCGCAGGTCTACGGCTCCGCCGCCCTCGACGTCGTCCTCAGCGCGCCGACCTCCAGCAACATCACCGTGATCCCGGGCCCCTTCAGCTCCGCGGGCAACTCCATGCTCTCGGTCACGGCGCCCGTGCGCCCCGACATCCTGGAGACCGTCGACCTCGACCGCGACGGCTTCGCCGAGATCGTGGCCCTCAACGCCTCCGGCACCGGCCACTGGGTCGGCGTGATGCAGGGCAGCATCAACGGTCCGCTCGCCGCCGGGCAGTACGCGTTCACCCCGTCGGCGGCGACGGCCGACGGGGTCGTCCCGCGCGCGCTCGTCGTCGGCGACTACAACGGCGACGGCGACCGCGACGTGCTCATCGTCGACAACGGCGGCGTCACCTTCACCGAAAACCCCGGCACCCGCTCCCCCCTCATCTCCTATGGCCGCGTCGTGATCGGCGCCCCGGTGCGCGGCGGCTCGGCGGGGCTCTTCAACGGCGACACCAGCGCCGACGTCGCCATCCAGGGCGACAGCGACGGCCTCGTGCACCTCTTCCGCAGCCCCTTCATCGGGACCCCTGCCCCCATCTCCTTCGCCGTCCCCGGTGACGTCGTCGCGTCGGCCGCCGGGGACTTCAACCGCGACACCTTCGACGACCTGCTCGTCTACGCCGACGGCCTCCACCTCCTCGCGGGCAACCGCACCGGACTGCTCTCCGCGCCGCGGGCCATCCTCACCTGCGCCTCCGCGGACGACGTCGCCGTGATCCGCAACCTCTCCGGCGCGATGGTCAGCACCGTCGTCGTCAACTGCGGCGGGGCGCTCAACGTGCACAGCCTCGACCGCACCCTCGCCACCGCCATCCCGCCGGTCACCGTCTCGCTCGGCCTCAGCAGCGCCGACTCGCTCCTCGCCGCGAACTTCGCCAACGACGACGTCGACGACCTCGTGGTCTCCAGCCGCACCTCCCTGCGCTCGCAGCTCCTGGTCGCCCGCGAAGGCTCGCTCACGCCCGTCCCCTACTTCCCCACCGGCCAGCTCGTCGCCGCGGGCGCGCTCGACAGCCGCCCCTACGCCGACCTCGCCGTCGTCAACAACAACACCCTCACGCAGCTCGTGAGCAACGGCGACGTGTTCGACGTGTCAGCGACCCTCCCCTTCCCCGGAACCACGCTCACCGACGTCCAGGTCGTCGACTTCAGCGGCGACGCGCGCAGCGAGGTGCTCACGCTCGACACCACCGCCAACCTGGTGCTCTCGGTCACCGCCACCGCCACGGGCGCCATCGACCCCATCGGCTCGTCGTACCCGGTCGCCCGCGGCGCGCAGCGGATGCTGGCGCTCCCGATGACCCACAGCGCCGCCAACGACCTCGTGGTGGCCTATCGCGCGGGCAACGACGCGGTCGTGTACCGACTGATGGGCACGACGCTGACGGCGACGGGCAACACGGACACCATCGGCTCGACCCTCGCGGGCATCATCGGCGGACGGGTGACCAACGACGGCTGCAACGACCTCGTGACCTGGCACGCCGGCGGCGCGCGCATCGACGTCCACCCGAGCAACTGCGGCGGCGGCCTCGCGCCCCACGCGCAGCTCCCCGCCTTTGCCGTCGCGCACGTCGCCGTCGCCGACATGGACGGCGACGGCCTGCGCGACCTGGTGGTCAGCCACCGGCCCGCCGGGCCGCGCGCCGGCTACTTCTCCGTCTGGATCAACGTCGCCCGTTGAACCACGCCGTGGCCGCCGCGCGCGACCGCACCCGCACCGCCGCGCACTGCCGCGCGCCCTCCACCGTCAGCGCGAAGTTTCGCGCGCCCCCGTCGAAGGCCTCCGCCCTCGGCCCGAAGAACGCCACCGCCCGATCGATCGCCCCCGCTTCGCACAACCCACCGACGCTCCCCAGCAGGTGGCGCACGTTGCGGCCGTGCCTCTGCTCAAACGCCGCCCAGTTCTCCTGCGCCCAGCCCGCCAGCATCCCCGGGTGACGCACGTTGCTGTCCGAGCGACCGAAGAGCGCGCGGAAGTCCACCACCCGGATCCCATCGCCCAGGCTCAGCGCCCACGCCCGACGCACCAGCGCCGCGTCGTCGAAGCTCACCATCGACCCCAGCAGCAGCGAGCGATCCTGCGGCGTGGCCGCCGACGGTAGCGCCGCCTGCAACGCCGCGAAGCGCTGCTCACCCAGGTGCCGCGACGCCACCGGCAGCGCGACCGCCGCCATCTCCGCTTCGACCGACGCGGGCGCCCGCAGGTACTCCGCCGCCAGCGCCTCGGCCGAGCGCCGCGCCACCACGTCCTCGGTCAGCATCCCCAGCGACGTGAGCACCGCCCGCCGCGCGTTGCGCCGCACGTCGAAGTCGCCCGGGTGCGTTCGCCACCCGAGCTGCTGCGCGAGCGGGCGCAGCACCGACGCCACCCAGCGCGCGAAGCCGGCCTGGTTCTCCGCGTCGACCACCCAGCGCCGCACCGTCACCATGCTGTTGGCGACGCGCTCGTGCAGGTGCGCGTCGGGGTCGCGCGAGAGGTACGTGAGCGCCTCCAGCCACACCGTGATGGGCAACACCCCCGCGATGACCTGCGCCTCCAGGTTGGACAGCAGGTCGAGCCGCGCGCCGGTGTCCAAGGCTCCGGCCGTTCGCATGAGGGCGCGCGTATTGAGCGGGCCCGTCGCGCCGACGTAGTAACCGTGCGAGCCGGCGTTGGGGTCGATCCAGTGGGGGCAGCGCGTGGCGCCTTCGAGGGCCACCGTCGCGCTCGCCTCGGAGAGCACCACGCACTGCGTCCGCGGCTGCGGCGTGGCGTCGAAGCGCACGCACACCGGGATGCGCCACCGCGTCGTGTCGGGCTGCGCGGGCGGGCGAAACATGAAGCGTGACTGTGTGAGCGCGACCCGCGGCGGGTGCCCGGCGGTGCAGTCGAGCGACGCCCGCACCAACGGGACGCCCACCTGATCGAGGAAGCTCTCGGCAACGGGGGCGACGTCCTGACCGGCGCTCGCGGAGAGGGCGCCGAGGAGGTCGGCGGCGGTGGCGTTGCCGCCCGCGTGGCCCGCGAGGTACGAGCGGATGGCGTCGCGGAAGGGGGTCTCGCCGATCCACGACTCGATCATGTCGATGACGGCGGCGCCCTTGCTGTACGTGGTGGCGTCGAAGCTGGCCATGGCGTCGCCGGTGCTGGTCACGCGCTGGCGGATGGCGTGCGCCGTGGGCAGCGCGTCGGTGTGGCGCGCCCAGGCGGAGCTGTCGAGCGCTTCGAGGCGGGCGCCGAGGGCGGGCTGCCACGAGTCCATCACGCGGGTGGCCATCCAGGTGGCGAAGCCCTCGTTGAGCCAGAGGTCGTCCCACCAGGCCATGGTGACGAGGTTGCCAAACCACTGGTGCGCGAGCTCGTGCGCGATGATCGACGCGGTGTAGTAGCGCACGCGCGCCGAGGCGCGGGGCTCGTCCATGAGCAGCGCGGTGTCGCGGAAGGTGATGAGCCCGGGGTTCTCCATCGCGCCCGACTGGAAGTCGGGGACCGCGACGAGGTCGAGCTTGGGAAAGGGGTACGGCCGGTCGAAGTAGCGCGCGAGGATGCTGAGGTGTTCGCCCGCGACGCGGGCCCCGAAGGCGCCGAGGGCGGAGCGGCCGCGGGGCGCGAGCACGCGGATGGGGACCGGAGAGGTGGGGCCTTCGAGGACGTCGAAGGGCCCGACGGTGAAGGCCACGAGGTAGCTCGGGAGCGGCGGCGTCTCGGCGAAGGTGACGACGCGGCGCGAGGTGTTGGCGACGTCTTCGCGCGCGGTCTCGGGCATGTTGGCGAAGGCACCAACGTCTTGCGGAACGGTCAGCCGCACCCGCACCGGAACCTTCACCGACGGCTCGTCGAAGCAGGGGAAGGCGCGGCGCGCGTCGGCGGGTTCGAAGTCCGAGAAGGCGTACCAGCGACCGTCGACCTGCACCCGGTAGAGCCCGCTGAGCTCGGTGCTGAACTCACCGCGATAGCGAATCACCAGCCGCGCCGTGCCGGCCGAGAGGGAGTCGGGGAGCGAGACCACCAGCTCTTCGGAGGCCTCGCGCGCGCCGTGGGCCCGGCGGACGGCGGTGGTAGCGGGGTGGGTCTCGCCGTTCTGGGTGAGCGTGGCCTCGACGACGGTGAGGTCGCGGGCGTGGAGCACCACGTGGGCGGTGGGTTCGGGGAGGGTGAGCTCGAAGGAGGCGGTTCCTTCGAAGGTGGGGAGGCTGGGGTCGACGGTGAGGTCGAGGTCGTAGCGGGTGGGGCGGGCGAGCGTCGGGAGGCGGCCGTCGTCGCGGGGCGGCGGCAGTTCGGTGGCAGGCAGGCGGGCGACCGGGGCGGGCACCGACACGGGCTGCGTTGGAGGGACGCTGCCGCGCGGTGGAGGGGAAGCGGAGCAGGCCGCGAGGGTGAGGGCGAGGAGCAGGGTGGGGCGCATCGGGTGATGGGTGGGGACGGTTTCAAGTTTTCAAGGGTTTGTCCGCATCGGTCCATCGGGGCGGGGACGGTTTCAGCTTTTCAAGTTGTTACGATCGCTCCCACTCGTAACAACTTGAAAAGCTGAAACCGTCCCTGCCCCCCTCCGACCGGCAACCCGTTGCCGAGAACTCCTCGGCCGCCCCGCGGGTGGGCTAAGGCCCGTGGGGAACACCCATGGGATACGCAGATCGGGAGAAGCGCGGCGAGGCGCGGGAGGCCAAGGAGGCGCTGGTTCACGCGGCGGCGCAGTTGTCGGCCGCGGCGGCGGCGCAGGGAAGGGTTCCGCCGCACGACCTCGACGCCGAGCGGGCGGTGCTGGGAACCATCCTGCTGGACAACGCGGCGCTCTCCAACGTCGAGTCGGTGGTGTCGCCGTCGGACTTCTACCACCCCGCGCACGGGGTCCTGTACGAGTCGATTCAAGCGCTCGCGTCGCGCAAGGAGCCCGTCGACGTCGTGACGCTGGCCGCGGAGCTACGGGCTCGCGAGCGCATCAACACGGTGGGCGGCGCGCAGTACCTGGGCGAGCTCACCGACGCGATCGTGACGACGGCGCACGTCGAGTCGCACGCGCGCATCGTGGCCGACCTGGCGGGCGTTCGGCGCATGATCGAGGTGGCGCACGAGATCGTGGCGCGCGGCTACGGCGAGCGCGGCAACGCCGAGGCCTTCCTCGACTTCGCGGCGGCGAAGGTCTTCGAGGTGGCGCAGAAGCGGGCGAAGACGACGCTCATCCCGCTGGAGCAGGCGATCCTCGAAGCCTTCGAGCGCATCGAGCAGGTGCTGGAGCGCGGCGCCGCCATCAGCGGGACGGAGACGGGCTTCCGCGACCTCGATCGCATCACGGCGGGCATGCACGCGGGGCAGCTCATCATCATCGCGGCGCGTCCCGCGATGGGGAAGACGTCGCTGGTGATGTGCATCGTCGCAAACGCGGCGGCGGCGTCGGGCAAGCCGGTGCTCTTCTTCTCGCTGGAGATGCCGCGCATCGAGCTGGCCAATCGTCTGATGTGCTCGGAGGCACGGGTCGACCAGTCGAAGCTGCGCACGAGCCTGCTGACGCAGGACGACCTCACGTCGCTGACGGCGGCGGCCAACCGGCTGCACTCGCTGCCGATCTACATCGACGACTCGGGTGACCTCACGTTGCTGGAGCTGCGCTCGAAGGCGCGGAAGATGAAGGCCGAGCGCGACCTGTCGCTCATCTGCATCGACTACCTGCAGCTCATGAAGGCGAGCCGCGAGAAGATGGACTCGCGCGAGCGGGAGATCTCGGAGATCAGCCGCGGGTTGAAGGCGCTGGCGAAGGAGCTGGGGGTGCCCATCATCGCGCTGTCGCAGCTGAACCGCGCGGCGGAGACGCGACCGGGCAAGGAGAAGCGCCCGATGCTGGCTGACCTGCGCGAGTCGGGCGCCATCGAGCAGGACGCCGACGTGGTGATGTTCATCTACCGCGACGAGGTCTACAACCGCGACACGGAGGACCGCGGGATCGCGGAGGTGATCGTGGCCAAGCAGCGAAACGGCCCGACGGACACGGTGCGGCTGCGCTTCGTGCGCGAGCTGACGAAGTTCGAAAACCTCGCGATGGACATGGACGACCGCGGCTACCAGGACGCCCAGGTGAGCGGCGTGGAGAGCGCGACGTTCGCGGGCGAGGGATTGCCGGACGTGGACCCGTTCAGCCCGGGCTGAGCGGGGCAGCGACCAGCTCCACGGACGTTGACCCAATGCGCCCTCACCCCCCGTCGCCCCACACTCGTCGAAACACCCTGACCACGCCGCGGTCCGAGCCCACCGCGACCCTTCCTCCATCGGGCGCGACCACCACCTGCGTCGCCCGATCGTTCATCGGACCCAGGTCGACGACACCCACCACGTCGCGCGTCCGCGCCTCGATGAGCTCGACCCCATCGCAACCGTCGGCGCGTCCCACGGCGATCACCACCGGCCCGCCATGACACGCCGGGATCAACCGGGCGTTCTCCACGCGCATCGGCCTCCCGAGCGTCGACCCGGCGTCCACATCCCAGACGTTGAGCTCGTACACCGTCCGCTCGTACGCCTCCCCCGCATTCCCGAGCGCCCAGAGCCCCACGGCCACGTCGCCATCGAGGTCCGCCCCGACGAGCCGACCGCGCCCCGGAACACGCCCCCGCCCCACCCGTCGCAGCTTGCTCAGGTCGACCTTCCACGGCCTCGCGCCCGTGAACAGCACGGCGTGGCTGCCATCGCGCGTCACGCCGACGTGCAGCGCGCCGCCCCTCGCGATGGAGCGACCGAGCACCTCCACGGGGTCGCGTGACGACAGGTCCCAGGCCCAGAGCGTCGCGTCGCGCCGGCCGTCATCCCACGCAAAGAGGAGCCGCGGCGTGGCCCAGAGCACGTAGCGCGCGTCCGGGCTCACCGTGATCGGGGTGCACTCCGAGTAGATCGGCGTGCGCGAGCGCGAGCGCTCAGCGCCGGTCGCGAGGTCCCACGCGAGGACGCTCGACCCAAGGCAGAGCGCGACGAGCGTCCGGCCGTCGGGCGTCACCACCAGGGACTCGACCGGAGCCGGCGGTTCGAGGGTCCAGCGGGTGTCGCCGGCGTCGAGGTCCCAGACGCGGACGCCGTCGCTCGCGGCGCTCACCACGCCGCGCCCGTCGGGCGTGAACGTCAGCGCTTGCACGGGCCCGACGTGCCCCGACGGACGGTCGATCCGCTCGCCGCCGGGCAGCGCCGTCACCGCGAGCAGGCCCGACTCGATGGAGGCAAACCAGCTCCCATCCGCCGCCAGGGCGAGCCTGCTGCCACCGTTGATGGTACGCGTGAGCAGGGTCTCGCCGGTGCGCCCATCGAGCACGCAGACGTCGTCCGGCGGACCGTAGCCCGTCGCCAGGACGACCCTCGCGCCGTCCGTGCTCATGCACAGCCCTTGAACGCCGCGCTGGATGTCGTCGCGCACCCAGCGGGTGATGCCCTCGCGCGGAGACCACCGCCGCACCTCGCCCTCCGAGGTTCCAAACACCACGTCGCCGTCGGGCGCGAGCGCGTACTGCCACGCCCAGCCGCGCGTCGTCACCGAGCACAGCGCACGAGGCTCCGCGCCCGACAGATCCCAGGAGGCCACGCGGCGCGGGTCTTCGAGGCTGCCAACGAGGGTCATCCCGTCGAGCGAGAGCGCCGCGTGAGCCGGAACCGGCGCCCGCAGCAGGCGCTCGCCCGTCGCCACGTCGAAGACGAACACACCGCTCCGCTCCGGCTCGCGGCTGGTGTTCCAGATGAGCAGCCGAGACCCGCTGCCGTCGAGCGCGAGCGACGGGACGACGCTCGGGTTCTCGACGCCCTCCACCTCGCGGATCAGGGCGTCGCTCCGTCCCTCCCGCAGGCTCACGGTCCCCTGGTTGTGGGCGAGAGCAAACACGCTCCCGTCGCGGGACACGGCGACGCTGCTCACTCTCGGTGTCGTGAAGGTGCGACTCACGAGCTCGCACCCGGTGTGCACATCCACGAGCGCCACCTCGCTGGCACCGTCCCGTTGGGAGACGACCCGGAGCCACCGCTCATCGTGCGTCGTCAGCAGGTGGGTCGTCCCGGAAGGGAGCCGCCACGCGCCGTCGCCGAGGGTGCGTTCGAGGACGAGCGACGAGCGCGCGCGCGGGCCCACTCGTCTACGGCCGCAAGCTCGGCGGCCGGTCCCTCCACGCGCCGCCCACGTCCACCAGCACCTTCAGCACGCCCTTCCTCCCCGCGTGCTCCAGCGCCTTCTCCGCCTCCACCAGCGGGTAGCGCGCGGCGATCAACGGCCGCGGGTCCACCTCGCCTCGCGCGAGCGCCTCGATGGCCCGCGCCATGTCGCCGCAGCGCGACCCCACCACGCGAATCTCTTCGACCACGATGCGCGACGTGTCGATCGTCGGCGGCTCCGGCACCGTCGTCTTCAGCACCAGCGTTCCGCGCGGCGCCGTCAGCGCGAGCGCCCTCCCCAATCCCCCTGCCGTGCCCGTCGCTTCGACCACCACGGGCGCCCGATCGAGCTCCACCGCATCGGCTTCGAGCAGCGCGTGCACGCCCTTCGCCCGCGCAATGGCGAGCTTCGCCTCGTGGCGCCCCACCAGGGTCACGTCCTCCCCGAGCGCCTTCAGCGCGAGGGCGATGAGCAGCCCGAGCTTGCCGTCACCGAGCACCACCACGCCGCGCGCACCACCCGTTCGCGCTCGCGCCCCGGTGAACTCCTCGGCGACGTGCAGCGCCGCAGCGAGCGGCTCGGCGAACACCGCCGCGTCGTCGCTCACCACATCGGGAACCTCGCACAACCCCCGCGTGGGCAGCGCCAGCGCCTCGGCGAGCGCCCCGTCGCGGCCCGCGATGCCGAGCACGGTGCGCCGTGCGCAGTGGTGTCCGCCGCGCAGCTTGCACTCCTCGCACGCGCCGCAGCCGGCGTTGATGTCGCCCACCACGCGGCGGCCCACCCACGCGGGGTCGTCGCAGGCGGTGACGGTCCCCACGAACTCGTGACCCAGCACGCCGCGGTAGTTCATGTAGCCGCGCACGAGGCCGAGGTCGGTGTCGCAGACGCCCGCGACGCGCACCGCGACGAGCGCCTCGCCGGCCCGTCGCGCGGGGATGGGATGGTCGGTGACGAGCCGAGGAGTTCCGTCGAGGAGAAGCGCCAGCATCGGCGCGATCGTACCCGCCCGCCGCGCTGACGTACCATCCCCTCCAACGCGCATGACCCTCACCTCGCCAACCCGATGGGTCATCTGTGCGCTCGGCGCGTGGCTCTTCGGCGGCTGCGTCTATGGTGTTCGCGGCGGCGCCGAGACCCTCGTCTACACGGGCGGTCCGGTCGTCACGCAGGCCACCGTCACGGGCGTCGGCGGCTTCGGATCGACCTCCCGCGACGGGCACAACTCTGCCATCGTCGAGACGCTCACCCTCGGCGTCGGCGGCGACGCGCGACAGGGCGGCTACGCCGTGTCCGCCGCGGGTGGCCTGGAGTGGTTCAGCCTCTCCGAGAACGCGTCTCGTCGCTGGGGTTATCGCCTCGGCCTCGACGCGGGCTACCGCTGGCGCAACCCCGGTGTGCCGGTGGGCGAGATCCTCGCGGTCGTCCGTGGAGGCCCGGTGTTTCGGCTGCGCGACCGCCACGCCAACGAAGCGCTGCTCACCCTCGGCATCGAGGCCACGCTCGGCGTCGCCGCCTCACCCGCCGACGAGAACTCCGCCTCGATCGTCGGCGGCCTCGCGATCACCCTCGGCGCCACGAGCATCCACTTCTTCCACCTCTGACCGACGAGATGCGCAACCCGCCCCCTACGACGACGCGCCCGCCAGCTTCATCATCAGCGCCCGCGACTCGGCGCGCTCTTCCTCTGTCGGCAGCCCCCAGCCCGCTTCGTAGCCGAAGGTCTCCCGCGCGCTCACCGACGTGAACCCGTCCACCAGCTCGAAGCGGTCGAGCGCCACCGACGCCGGGTGCCACTCGCCGCACGCGTGCGCCAAGGCCAGCAGCTCCTTGCGCAGCGTCATCAGGTAGTTGGCCAGCCGCGCGGACTTCAGCGTCGGATCGAGTCCGCCCATCAGCCACTCGCTCTGCGTCGCGACGCCCGTCGGGCAGTTGCCGGTGTGACACTGCTGCGCCTGGATGCACCCGATGGAGAGCATCGCCTCGCGCGCCACGTTGATGAGGTCGCACCCCATCGCCAGCGCCAGCATCCCCTGCTCCGGAAAGCCCAGCTTCCCCGACCCGATGAACACCACCTTCTCGTTCATCCCGCGCTCGGCGAAGGCCTTGTAGACCGACGCAAACCCCAGCTTGAAGGGCATCGACACGTGGTCGCTGAAGGCCAATGGCGCCGCGCCCGTCCCGCCTTCGCCGCCGTCGATGGTGATGAAGTCCGGCGCCCGCTTCGTGGTGTCCATCTTCTGCGCGAGCTCGCGCCAGAACCCCAGATCACCCACCGCGCTCTTGATGCCCACCGGCAGCCCCGTGGCATCGGCGAGGCGCTCGATGAAGTCGAGCATCGAGTCCACGTCCGAGAAGGCCGAGTGCGCCGACGGCGAGATGCAGTCCTGCCCCAGCGGGATCAATCGAATCTTCGCGATCTCCGGCGTCACCTTCTCCTTCGGCAACACACCACCGAGGCCGGGCTTCGCGCCTTGCGACAGCTTGATCTCGATGGCCCGCACCTTCGCCGACGCGACGCTCTCCATGAAGCGCTCCATGGAGAACGCCCCCTTCGCATCGCGGCAGCCGAAGTAGCCCGTCCCGATCTGCCACATCAGGTCGCCGCCGTGGCGGTGGTGGTCGCTGATGCCGCCTTCGCCGGTGTTCTGCCAGGCGCCCGCGAGGGCCACGCCGCGGTTGATGGACTCCACCGCCTTGCGGCTGAGCGAGCCGTAGCTCATGGCCGACGTGTTGACGATGGAGGTCGGGCGGAAGGCGTGCTTGCGACCGCGGTAACCGCCGAGCACCTTGGCCGCGGGGCACGAGTAGTCGTGGTCGTATCCGCCTGCCACGGGAAACGCGCTGTGCCGGATGATGATGTACCCGGGCGTCTGTTCGAGGTCGTTGTCCGTGCCGAAGCCGAAGTAGTTGTTCTCCTTCTTGGATGACGCGTAGATCCAGCGGCGCTGGTCGCGGGAGAAGGGCCGCTCCTCGTCGTTGCCGGTGACGATGTACTGCCGCAGCGGGCCGCCCAGCTCTTCGGCGAAGTACCGGAAGCGCCCGACGATGGGGAAGTTGCTGACGATGGCGTGCGTGCGCTGGCGGCGGTCGCGCAGCCCGAGGAGGGTGACGAGGCCGAGCGCCCCGCCCACGGTCATGAGGTACAGCGGGATGTCCATCGTTCATCGGTGTATCACGGTCGGCGCCGCGATCGTGCTACGCCGATGGGCGTGTTGAGCCTGCGGAAGAACGACGGTCGGCACCGGGTCGACGGCCCGGTGGTGGTGGTGGTGATGGACGGCGTCGGGGTCGGCGCCGAGGACGAAGGCAACGCCGTCTGGCTGGCGCGAACGCCCATCCTCGACGCCCTCGGTCGCACCGTCCCGACGCGGCAGCTCCGCGCGCACGGAACAGCCGTCGGCCTGCCCAGCGACGACGACATGGGCAACAGCGAGGTGGGCCACAACGCCCTCGGCGCGGGCCGCGTCTTCGAGCAGGGTGCGAAGCTGGTGAACCAGTCCATCGCGAGCGGAGCGATGTTCGAGAGCGACACATGGCGCTGGCTCGTCGACGGCGCGCGCCAACACGACGCCCCGGTGCACTTCATCGGGTTGCTCTCCGACGGCAACGTGCACAGCCACGTCGAGCACCTCTACGCGATGATCCGGAAGTGCCACGCCGACGGGGTGCAGAGCGTTCGGGTGCACGCGTTGCTCGATGGGCGCGACGTTCCGGAGACCAGCGCGCTCACCTACGTCGACGCGCTCGAAGCCTTCCTCAAGGGCTTCGCTGGGAGGGACTACCGCGTGGCGTCGGGCGGCGGCCGCATGAAGGTCACCATGGACCGCTACGAGGCGGACTGGTCCATGGTGGCGCGCGGGTGGAAGGCGCACGTCCACGGCGAGGGCCGCGGGTTTCGCTCGCTGCGCGAGGCCGTCGAGACGCTGCGCGACGAGACCCCCGGGGTCATCGACCAGAACCTCCCAGGCTTCGTCATCGTCGACGCGGGCGGCGCACCGGTGGGGCCCATCCGTGACGGGTCGTCGGTGGTGTTCTTCAACTTCCGTGGTGACCGGGCCATCGAGATCACGCGGGCCTTCGAGCAGGAGGTGCTCACGGCCTTCGATCGCTCCCCGCGGCCTGCGGTGCGCTTCGCCGGGATGATGCAGTACGACGGCGACCTCAAGCTGCCGAGTCGCTTCCTGGTGTCGCCGCCGGCCATCGATCGGACGCTGGGCGAGTACCTCGCGAGCGAAGGGGTGAGCCAGCTCGCCATCAGCGAGACGCAGAAGTACGGCCACGTCACCTACTTCTGGAACGGCAACCGCACCGAGCCCTTCGACCCGGCGCGCGAGACCTACGTGGAGATTCCGAGCGACCTGCGCCCCTTCGAGGAGCGCCCCTGGATGAAGGCCGCGGAGATCACCGACCGGCTCATCGACGAGTTGAAGACGGGGCGGTTCCGTCACGCGCGGGTCAACTACCCCAACGGGGACATGGTGGGTCACACGGGGGTGCGTGACGCCGCGGTGATGGCCGTCGAGGCGGTCGATCTCCAGTTGGGTCGGTTGATTCCGGCGGTGCTGGCGATGAAGGGCGCGGTGCTGGTGACGGCCGACCACGGCAACGCCGACGAGATGTTCGAGCTGGACAAGAAGTCGAAGCGGGCGCTGCTGCACCCCGACGGGCGGCCGAAGGCGAAGACGAGCCACACGCTCAACGCGGTGCCGGTGCACATCGCGGGCGTGGCGGGGGCGACGATGCGGGGCGATCTGCCGACGGCGGGGTTGTCCAACGTGGCGGCGACGGTGCTCGACCTGCTGGGCTACGAGACCCCGGAGGGGTACGACCCGTCGCTGCTGGGGGGGTGATGGCTTCGGCCGGAAGTTCGACGTCCGGCCGCCCCCCGCACTAGGCTCGACCGGCGATGGCGTACGAAGTCGGTCCCAACATGCAGGTGGCGGTTCACTACAAGCTCCGGGACGGGCGCGGAAACCTCCTCGAAGACACCGCGGCCGAGGACGGCGACGGGCCGGTGAGGTTCATCTACGGGCTGTCCATGGTGCTGCCCGGCCTGGAGCGTGGCCTCGAAGGCTCCCACGCCGGGGACGTCGTCAACCTCACCGTCGAGCCCGAGGACGGCTACGGGACCCGCGACGAAGCCGACGTGTTCGACGTCGACCGCACCGAGTTTCCCGACCCCGACGCCGTCGAGGTGGGCGGCGAGTACACCGCCGAGGGCGAGGACGGGAGCTCCCTCACCATGCAGATCCTGGAGGTTCACGACGACCACGTGAAGGTCGACGCCAACCACCCCCTGGCCGGGTTGACCCTCAACTACCAGGTGCGGGTGCTCGACGTTCACCCGGCCTCCGAGGAGGAATTGGTCATGGCCCAGGCAGAATTGGCCGAGCAGCGGGCCCCCATCGGGGAGGTTTCTTGACCGGGTAGTCATCGGCCCCGTCGGGTGTGGTAGCTTCCGCCGCCCCCCCAACAAGCCCCTTCGATGAACCCGCGCACCTCCGACCGCCTCCTCGACGAACCCCGCACCCTCCACTTCCCCGTTGCGCCCCAGCGCATGGACGCCGACGCCGCCAAGGTGGTCCGCCGGCTGACCCAGGCCGGCTACAAGGCCTACCTGGTGGGGGGCTGCGTCCGCGACCTGCTGCTCGACAAGTCCCCCAAGGACTTCGACGTCGCCACCTCGGCGAGCCCCAAGCAGGTGCGCGCCCTCTTCCGCAACTGCCGCATCATCGGCCGACGCTTCCTGCTGGCGCACATCCTCTGCGCCCACGGCAAGATCATCGAGGTCGCGACCTTCCGCAAAGACCCGACGCCCTACGGCGCCGAAGGCGGCGAAGACGAGTGGGAGCCCGCCGACGAGTCCGGCGCCGACGCCCCGCGACGCGCCCGCCCCACCGAAGATCAAGACCTGCTCATCCGCCACGACAACGTCTTCGGCAACCCGCAAGAAGACGCCGTCCGCCGCGACTTCACCATGAACGCCCTCTTCTACGACCTCGAACGCCGTGAGGTGGTCGACTACGTGGGCGGCCTCGCAGACATCGAGCACCGGGTCATCCGCACCATCGGCGACGCGGACGTCCGGTTTCGCGAAGACCCGGTGCGCATCTTGAGGGCGATCAAGTTCGCGGCGCGCCTCGACCTGGGCATCGAGCCGCAGGTGTACGACGCCATGGTGGCCCACCGGGAAGACCTCCTGCGCGCGGCCCGACCGCGGTTGCTGGAAGAGGTGCTGCGGCTGATGCGGCACGCGGCGGCGCGGCGCTCGATCTGGCTCGCGTGGGAGACCGGCGTGCTGGCCACGGTGCTGCCCGAGGTGTCCGCGTGGATCGACGACCACCCCGACGCCTCGTCGCGTCTGTGGACGCGGCTGGCGGCCATCGACGCGCGCACCAAGGCGGGTGACCTCCCGTCGGACACGACGCTGTTCTCGGCGCTGACGCTCGACCCGGCGCTGGAGGCGATGACCGGCGTCAAGGACGCCCTCCTCGGCGCGTCGGACTTCTATCAAGACCTGCAAGAGCTGCTGCCGATGCCAAGGCGGCTCTTCGACCGGGTGCGGCAGGTGGTGGCGGCGCAGCGGCGCTTCCGCACCGGGCGCGAGTCGACGGTGGCCCGGCGCGACTTCTACGACGACGCCCGCGACCTCTTCGTGCTCGACGGGTCGCGGGTTCGCCCGCCGAAGGCGCCCGTCCGCGGCGCGGCCGAACCGCAGACCTGAAGCGCGGACGGTGTGTCACGGGTCTTGATCTGCGCGGCGACGCAAGGGCACCCTCGCGCCATGCGGATCCGGACGGCGCGTTGGTGGCTTGGCCTCTGTGTGTTGGCGACGGCCTGCGCGACGGGATCGGACGTGATCGACCCCAACGGGTCGGGCGACGGCGGGATCTTCAAGAAGAAGGACGCGGCCACCGACCCCGACGCGAGCACCGACCCCGACGCGGGCATGCAGGCGCGGGTGTGCCGCACGCTCGACGACTGCACGGGGCCCGACCTCTGCACCAACGCGCAGGCGTGCCGAGCCAACCGCTGCGTCGTGGTGGGCGGCGCGGCCGGCTGTGACGACGGCGTCGACTGCACCAACGACACCTGCGACGCGGAGGGAGGCCGTTGTACGCACACGGCCGACGACGGGCGCTGCGGGGCGGGGCGGTACTGCTCGGGGGCGGGCGGATGCGTCGACATCGTGCCGTGCACGATGGACGCGGAGTGCGCGGCGCTGACGGGCGACGCGTGCACCGGGACGTGGACCTGCGACACGGCGCAGATGCGATGCGCGCGGGCGCGGCCCTTCGACTGCGACGACGTCGACCCATGCACCGTCGACACCTGCGCCACGAGCGGGACGATGCCGACGTGCGCGCACGGCCCGGCTGACCTCAGCAGCGACCCCAACAACTGCGGGACGTGCGGGATGCCCTGCGCGCGCGGGCCGCACCAGACGGCGACGTGTTCGAGCGGGACGTGCGGGTACACCTGCGAGGCGGGCTTCGTCGACGTCGACGGGTCACCGGCGACGGGGTGTGAGTGCAGCCCGACGGTGCTCGACTTCCCCGACGTGATGTTCGAGGACACCAACTGCGACGGGGTGGACGGTGACGCGGCGCGGGCGGTGTTCGTGTCGCCGCGCGGGTCGGACATGGGCGACGGGACCATGGCGCGACCGCTGCGCACGCTCGGCGCGGCCGTGGCGGCAGCGGCGGCGGCGACGCCGGCGAAGTCGGTCTACGCGGCGGTGGGGGTGTACGCCGAGACGGTGGTGATCACCACGGCGGTGAGCGTGTACGGCGGCTTCGACGACGCGCGCGGCTGGACCCGGACGCGGGACAGCGCGACGGTGCTCGACACCGAGTCCACGGGCCTCGTGGTGCGCGGCGTGACCTCCAACATGGAACTCCAGATGGTGCTCATCCGCTCCGCGGCGGCGATGCGCCCGGGGGATAGTTCGTTCGGGGTGCGGGTGCTCGGCTCGTCGGGTCAGGTGCGGCTCAACCGCTGCGCGATCACCGTGGGCAACGGCGGCAACGGCAGCGCCGGGACGTCGGGCGTCGAGGGGATGCCCGGCGGTGTGGGCGGCGGCGCGTCGGGCACCACGCCGGGCGCGCCGGGCGCGTCGATGTGCGGCGGCGCGGGCGGCGGCGGTGGTCCCGGGGTGGTCGGTCGACGCGACGGCATCCGCGGCAGCGATGGGCAGAACGCCACCGGAGGATTCGGGACGGGCGGGAGCCTGGGCGCGCGCGGCGGAGGGTGCTGCTCGTCGACCGAAGGGCGCAACGCGCCGCCTGACGCGCGCGAGGGGACGGCCGGCGCCGTCGGAGCGCACGGGATGCCCGCCGCGATGATCGGAACGTTCCGCACCGACGACGGCACCTACGTCCCTGCGACGGCGGGCGCGGGCATGGACGGCAGCGGCGGTGGCGGTGGCGGCGGCGGCGGCGGCAGCGGCGGCGGCGACGAGTCCGGCGGCATCTGCATCGCGGGTTGCAGCGACGGGCGGAGCGGCGCGGGCGGCGGCGGCGGCGGCGGCGGGTGCAGCGGCACCGGCGGCACCGGCGGTGGTTCGGGCGGCGCGAGCATCGCGGTGCTGAGCATCGCGTCGACGGTGCGCATCGACGAGAGCGTGTTGATCACCGGTCGCGGCGGCGCGGGCGGCTCAGGCGGCGCGGGCGGCACGGGCGGTCCGGGCGGCGCGGGCGGTCCGGGTGGCTTCCGAACGCGCACGGCGGGCAACGGCGCGGCGGGCGCGCGGGGCGGCAACGGCGGCAACGGCGGCGGCGGCGGCGGCGGCGCGGGCGGCCCGGCGGTGTGCGTCTACTCGGTGGGCACGGCCGCGACGGTGGGGCCGATCAGCTGCATGCGCGCGGGCGGCGGCCCCGGTGGATTGGGTGGCAACGGCGCGCCCAACGGCCCGAGCGGCGCCTCGGACATCACGCGCACCAGCGCGATGTGAGTCGCGTCAGCGCACTTCAGCGTTGGGGCCGAGGGTGAAGTCCGCGGTGACGGCCGCGCCTGCCGCGACGTCGACGGCACGCGACGTCTCGACGGGCGGAGAGAAGCGGGGGCGCGTCCCCTCCATGGCGCGGTGGGTCCATCCCTCGTGCCAGAAGCGCAGGGTGTAGTGCCCCGGCGGAACGGCCCTCAGGGTGTAGTGCCCCGCTTGGTCGGTGACGGCGAAGTACGGGTGCGTGAAGGCGTGGACGTAGGCCAGCATCCAGGTGTGGCCGGCGTCGCAGATGATGCGCGCGACGCCCGAGCGCAGCACCCGTCGCGCGACGGACATCCCATGCGGCGACGCCTGGTTGAACCAGTTGTCGTCGTCGTCATACCCGTAATAGGCGTGAACGTTGTGCAGCAGCCCATGGTCGCTGTTGCCGAAGCGCAGCTCGGCGCCGATGGGGAGCGCGAGGACGTGCGGGTCGTAGCGACAGTCGCGCTGATCGATGGAGACCGGAGAGAGATCGGGCGCACCGCCGCGCGCGATGTCGGCGAGCCACACGACGGCGTTGGCCACACCACGGTCGGCGCCGACCACCAGGGTGGGGTCGATCTGGGTGGCGCCGCAGTGGTCGGGGTTGCCGCTCGCGGCGACGGGCGTGGGGGCGACGACGGGGGGCGGACCGTTCCAGCGGACGGTGCCCTGGAGGAGGCCGGGGTGGTCGAGGACGGAGGGGTCGACGCGGTAGATGGGCGCTTCGGGCGTAGCGCCCGGAGCGCGGACCGCGGGCGCGGATGGGGGCGCTGGAGGTGCGGGCGGCGTGGGCGCGCGACGGCACGCGACGAGCGAGAGGGCGAGCGCGGCGACGAGCGGGCGCGGGGTCATTCCAGCGCTGCCACGGCGTCGCGGATGCGCGCGAGGGCCTTGTCGATGTTCTCGACCGAGACGGCGTAGGACAAACGCATGTGGCCGGGCGCGCCGAAGGCCGTGCCCGGAACCACCGCGACGTGGGCCTTGTCGAGCAGCCACGCGGCGACGGCGTTGTCGTCGGTGAGCACCACGCCCTCTGGGGTCCGCCGACCCAGCCACCCGCTCACGTCACAGAACGCGTAGAACGCCCCCTCGGGCATCCCGCACCGCACGCCCGGAATCTCGCGCAGCCCGTGTACGAGGCGATCGCGACGGAGCTGGAAGAGCGAGCGCATCTGCTCGAACTCCAACGCAGGCGAGCGCAGCGCTTCGAGCGCGGCCCACTGCGCGGGCGTCGCGGTGCTCGTCGCGCCCTGCGACTGCACCATGTCCATGGCCTTCGACAGCGCGACCGGAGCGATGCTCCAGCCGACGCGCCAGCCGGTCATCGCGAAGGTCTTGCTGACGCCGTCGATGATGACGACGCGGGGCGCGAGGTCGGGCGCCACGGTGACGAGCGAGCGCTGCTCGAAGCCGTCGTACACGAGGGAGCCGTAGATCTCGTCGAGGACGATCCAGCAGTCGTGGGGGCGCAGGGCGGCGGCGATGGCTTCGAGCTCGGCGGGCGAGTACGCGGCGCCCGTCGGGTTGCTCGGGGTACAGAGAATGACGGCCTTGGTCTTCGGCGTGAGGGCGCGCGTGAGGTCGGCGGGGTCGAGCTTCCACCCCGCTTCGAGGGTGCTCGGGATGAACACCGGCGTCGCCCCGACGAGGCGCACCTGCTCGGGGTAGCTGACCCAGTACGGGGCCGGGATGATGACCTCGTCGCCGGGCTCGAAGAGGCTGAGCGCGAGGTTGAAGAGCGCGCCCTTGGCGCCCACCGTGACGACCACGTTGGCGGCCGTCGCGGGGACGCCGCGCTCGTTGGTGGAGCGCTCGGCGATGGCGGCGCGCAGGTCGGCGATGCCCGACACGGCGGTGTAGCGGGTCTTGCCCGCCTCGATGGCCGCAATGCCTGCCGCGCGGATGTTGGTGGGCGTGTCGAAGTCGGGCTCGCCGGCGCCGAAGGAGATGACGTCGACGCCGCGAGCACGGAGTTCTTGCGCGCGGGCGTTGATGGCGAGGGTCGCAGAGGGGACGACGACGGACAGGCGGTCAGCGAGTTTGGTGGCCATGGAGGGCGCGGATGATAGGTGCGACCGGGGTCCGAGGGCCAGCGCCGCGATGCGTCATCGGACGTCTTCGTGCGGTTGTCCTCAGCCAGTAGCGGTCGGCGCGCGGGTCTTCCGCAGGCCCATCGCGAGCGCGAGGATCAGCACCATGAGCCCGCCGTGGAAGTCGCTCGCGGCGTCGGGGTACACGGCGGCCAGCGCGGCGCCCAGCAGGCTCAAGCCCACCCACCAGAGCATCCCGCGGTGGAACATCATCCCGCCCACCGCCGACGACACCGCGATGAGGAGCATGTCGCTCACCAGCACCGCGGGGATGGGCGTGCCGAAGCGCGCGCCGAAGAGGCGATTGACCAGCGACGCGACGGCGATGGCGACGAAGGTGCCCACCACCTGGTAGCCGATGGCGTTCTGGAGGAGCCGCCGGCGCGCGATGAGGATCATCGCCGTGAGCACGGACAGCACCACGCCGTCGAAGAGGATGATGTCGTCGTGCCCGAGCTGCTTCGGGCCGCCGGGCTGGAAATGCGGAACGGCCACCAGCACCAGGCCAAACGCCAGCACCACCGCGAAGAACACCCGCCGCTCGCCCGCGCCCACGGTCAGGTCGCGGTCGTGCTCCAGCTTCCGCAGACGCCCCTCGGCCGAGCGCCGCTGGTCGAGTCGGGCACCGAGCGCGCGCAACTTCTCGGCGAGGTCGTCGCGGGCACCGATCTCCGCGAGCAGTGCCCGCGCGGCGTCCTCGTTTTCGCCCTGCACCTCGACCTCAAACATGCGCTCCAGGCACTCGGCCAGACCCGCTCGTGCGCCGGGGCTCTCGGGCCACTCGCGCAGCGCCTGCGCGAAGCCGAAGCGGCACTCGGCGAGCAGCATGTGCAGGCGTCGCCGGTCGTCGGTCGTCGCGGTATCGAGAGGCGAGCTGCGCACCTCCGCGAGCCGGGCCGCGGCCGACGCGCTCAACGCCACCGAGGCGCGGTGCCGGAGGTAGTCGGACACCGCCTGACGAAAGGCCAGCACCGTCGGGAAGCGCTCCGCGGGCCGCGCGCTCGTCGCCCGGTTGCAGATCGCCGCGAGCTCCGCGGGCACCTCGTCGCCGTACGCGTACGGATCAGATCGCAGCGCGGCCACGACCACCTGCGAGAGCGTCGAGCCGCTGTGCCGCGGGAGCTTCGTCAGCGCGCAGTGGAGCGTCGCGCCGAGCAGGTAAACGTCCGTGCGCGTGTCCATCGGGTCGTCGCCCTCGCCGATCATCTCGGGAGCGAGGTAGCCCGGGGTGCCCGCGACCGTCGCACCCACGGAGTGCGCGACGCCGTCGGAGTTGAGGCGCAGCGCGATGCCCCAGTCGACGAGGTAGACCTCGCCGTACTCACCGATCATCACGTTTTCGGGCTTGATGTCCCGGTGCAGCACCCCGTGGCTGTGCGCGAAATGAACGCCGTTGCAGACCTGGATCAATATCTCCAGGTGCGCGACCAGGCGGTCGTCGGAGAAGGTCCCGAGGCGACCCCAGTACGGGTGCGACGCGTCGCGCACCAGCTCGTACCAGGCGACCCCGCTGATCCGCTTCATTACGAGCACCGGTAACCCGTCGTCGCCCGCACCGAGCGCGTGCACGGGCACGATGTTGGGGTGTTCGAGCGAGCCCATCAGCACCGCCTCGCCCATGAGCGCGGCCGATGCGGTGGCGACCCCGGCCTCGCGGTGGATCACCTTCACGGCGACCTCTCGCTGCAACGAACGCTGCCGCGCGAGGTGGATCGTCCCCATGCCTCCTTCGCCCAGCACCCCGACGATGTTGAGGTCGGGCGCGTCGGTCTCCATGCCCGGGAGGTCCGACGAGAAGTCCTTCCCGACGGTCATCGAGATGCGCGGGAGCGGGCTCAGCAGCGACTGCGCTGGCAGCGTCGGGTCGCGCGGTAGCGTCGCCGGATCGTCGGGCGGATGCAGCCGCCGCGTCGCGGTGTGGGCGTCGAAGGGAGCGTCGGCGAGCCCCTGCGCGCGCAAGCTCGTGAGGAGTCCCCCAGGCGATGCCCTGCTCGCGGTACCAGCACCTTCACCCATCGCGAAGCCTGGATTGTTGCACACCCTCCCGATCGAATGCGATGGCGTCCCGATGGCGTGATCACCGTGTGGCCCAACGCGGCACCAGCGGCGCCGAGACCCTGTGGAGACAGGCGTTCAAGAGTGTGCCTACTCTCGACCGATTCACCGGAGAGGGGCACGCCATGGGACCGTCGTCGAAACTCAGCGCAGGCGGTCTGTTGTTGCTCGGTGGGCTGTCGGCGGGCTGTTGGTTCGAGCCGCCGCCCGTGCTGATGCCCTACGACCCGATCGTGTTCCCGTTGCCCGACGCCGGGAGCGTCGAGCCGCGTCGGCGCGCCGACGCAGGCACCGATGCGGGCTTCACCCGCGACGTGCAGCAGGCACCACCCACGGACGCCCCTCCCCCCGTCGGCGCCTTCAGCCTGAGGGTTCCCGCGACGCAGACCCCCGCGGTGACGCCGCCCGCCATCAGCGGCGGGACCCTCCTCGTCGCCCGCGACGGGCGCATCGCCGTGGCGTCCGACCCCGACCGCGACCGCGTGTGCTTCGGCGACCTCACCTCGACCATCCCGCTCGGCTGTGTGGCCCTCGAAGCGGGCGACGAGCCCGGCCGCATCGTCGAAGACGGCGCGCGTCGCGTCCACGTCGCGCTGCGCCGTGGCGGCGCGGTGGTCTCTCTCGACCTCGCGACGCGCGCGATCGTCTCGCGGCGCGCGGTGTGCCCGGCCCCGCGGGGCGTCGCGTACGACCCGGCGACCCGACTCCTGCACGTCGCCTGCGCGGGCGGGGAGCTCGTCAGCCTGCCCGCCGACGGGGGCGCGGAGACGCGCCGGGTGTACGTCGACCGCGACCTGCGCGACGTCGTCGTGCAGGGCGACGGCCTCGTGGTGTCTCGCTTCCGCAGCGCAGACCTGCTCACCCTCAACGCCGCCGGAACCATCACGCGCCGCGTGCGTCCCGCCAACGTCGCCGAGGCGATGGTCCGGCGCAGCGTCGCGATCGGCGGCCAGACGGGCGTCGCGTGGCGCACCATCGCCGCACCGGGCGGGGTGGTCGTGTTGCACCAGCGCGCCCTCAGCACGAGCGTCGCCATCGGCCCCGGCGGCTACGGCGGCGGCGAACCGACGTGTCAGACCGGCGTGGTGCAGGGCGCCCTCTCGGCGATCGGCAGCGGGACGCCCGTCGCGACGCCGACGCTGTCGGGCGTGGCGCTCGCGGTCGACGTGGCGCTCTCGTCCGACGGCGCGCGCGCGGTGGTGGTGATCCCGGGCAACTCGCTGCTGGCGGGAGCGTCGCAGGTGCTGAGCTTCACGCCCGAGGCGATGGCGCAGACCTCGGCGGGTCGCTGCGCCATCGGGACGGATCTACCGCTGCGCAGCGGGCAGGCCGTGGCGGTCGCGATGACGCCCGACAACCGGGCGGTGGTGCAGACGCGCGAGCCCTCGACCCTCGTCGTCGAAAACGGCGTGACCATCCAGTTCGGCGGCGAGGGCCGCGAGGACACGGGACACCGCCTCTTCCACTCCAACGCGGGCGCCTTCGTGGCCTGCGCGTCGTGCCACCCCGAAGGCGGCGACGACGCCCACGTCTGGAACTTCTCCCCCATCGGCGCCCGCCGCACGCAGAACCTCCACGGCGGCCTCGTGGGCACGGCGCCCTTCCACTGGGACGGCGACATGCCGACCTTCGAGCGCCTCGCGGCCGAGGTGTTCGCGCAGCGCATGAGCGGCGGCCGGCTGCGGCCCGATCAGGTCGACGCCCTGGAGCGCTGGAGCACCACGCAGCCCGCGATTCCGACCGCCGCGCCGCAGGACATGGACGCCGTCGCGCGCGGCCGGGCCGTCTTCGAGGAGCCCACCGTCGGCTGCGCGACGTGCCACGCCGGCGAGCACCTCACCAACAACGTCACGGTGGATGTCGGAACGGGCGGGGCGTTTCAGGTTCCGTCGCTGCGCGGCGTCGCGTGGCGCACCCCGCTGCTGCACAACGGCTGCGCCGCGACGCTGCGCGACCGCTTCGGTGCGTGTGGCGGCGGCGACCGGCACGGCCACACCTCGCACCTCCTGGCCGAGCAGATCAGCGACCTCGTCGCGTACCTCGAAACGCTCTGACGCCCTCCTACGGCGTCGTCGCGGGCGCCCGCTCGGGCAGGCCCAGCAGCCGCTCAGCCTGCCGCCTGAACTCCGTGAACGACGCGGGCTCGTCCACCACGCGCCCCGCGGGCTCGCGACCCGGCGCGCGCACCATGAGCGGCACCGTGCGATCGAAGAGGTACGGCGACCCGTGGCTCGTCCCGAAGCCGAGCGCGTAGCCCGAGTCGAAGAACGACCCCGACTTCAACAGCACGTACACCGCCGCGCCGTTGCGCGCGGGGATCGCGTGACAGAGCAGCGCGTCAACCGACTCGCCCGCCGCGCACGACGGCGCCACCTCGCGCACGTCGAGCACCCGATCGACCTCCGTGTGTTGTCGCAGCCGCGCGGTCATCGCCGTGATGAGCTGCGTCCGCCGCGCGCCCTCCAGCGCTTCGCCCGCGGGCGTCAGGTAGACGTACGGATCGGCCACGCCGAGCACCCACTCACCGGGCCCGAGCGCGACCACCGCGGCGGCCTGCAACTCCCTCGCGATGGCGTCGGGGTCGAGCCGTCCCGTCGCTCCGCAGGGGCGCTCGTAGGGGTCGGTGCCGCGCGCCGTGGCGCCGTCACACCAGCGCCGCGCCGCGGGGACGTTGGCCGTCTCGGGGAGCCCGATGACGCCATGATCGGCTGAGAGAACGAGCGACCAGCCATCACTCCCGGCGACCGCGTCGAGGCGCTCGAAGAAGCGCGCGAGCGAGGCGTCGAGGCGACGGAGCTGGTCCCACGCCTCCCACGAGTCGGGACCAAAGAGGTGCCCGACGTAGTCGTTGGACGAGAGCGAGATCGCGAGCAGCATCGGGGCCTGCGGGTCGCGCGCGGCAAGCGCGTCCTCGGCGAGTTGCAGCACCGCGAGGTCGCCCATCGGTGAGGCTCGCAGCGCGCTGGCGGGGCGACGGGCGCGGGTGAAGTCGTGCGGGAAGGTGGTTCCCCAGCCCTCCATGTCCCCTTCGCCGGGCTGCGCGTCGGGCGACGCGGCGTGCGAGCGCACCCACGGCTCGTCGGAGAGCGTCCAGGGTGATGCGCGCAGCGCCTGCACGGCGGGCGGGAGGCCGTGGGGCGAGGCCCACGCGGGGAGCGTCTGACCGAAGGCGGTGGAGGTGACGAAGCGGTCGCGGCCCGCGTCGAACCAGAGGGTCGCGGTGGGGTGACGACCACCGCCGAAGATGGCGCCGCGGTCCTTGAGGGAGACGCTGACGATGACGGCGTTGGGGACGTGTTCGCGCAGGCCGTCGGCGAGGGTGTCGACGCGGAGGCGCGCGATGGAGCTGCCCGGTGCCTCGATGGGCCCATCGGCGGTGACGACGCGCGTGGCCTCGTCGCGCAGGATGGACACGCGCTCACCGCGCGGGTTGGGAACCTCGTTGGCCAGGATGCCGTTTTCGCGCGGCGCGCGGCCCGTGTAGAGGGACGAGTGACCGGGCGCGGTGTCGGTGGCGGCGTGGCCGTAGCGGACGTGGCGGTACCAGGTTCCTTCGCGGCGGAGGCGGGCGAAGCCGCCGGTGTCGGGGAGAAGTGGGAGGCGCTCCTCGGCGATCCAGGCGGCGAACTGATCGACGACGACGGTCACCACGAGCGGCGCGGTGCGCGGCGGCTGCGGGGTGGGCGTCGTGGGCGTCGGCGCGCGGGTGGACGAGCAACCGAGCGCGAAGAGGGTGAGCGCGAGGGCGGTGGGTCGCATGGGCGCGGACCATACCAGCGAGTGCAGTGCCTCCGGTGGATCAACGAGGCGGCAAAGCGGTGCCGACAGAGGGCAGTGAAGCGACACATGAGACGTAAAAGGGCAGAGTGAACGCGAGGGGGCCCAACGAAGCACGCTCGTTTCGGTGCCCTTTGGAGTCTACAGATCGCCCATTCGTCCACCGAGGGCCAATTGCCAAGCGCTCCTTGGGCGTCCAACTCAACGGCGACCCGATTCGACATCCCGAACGCCTCGCACGCCGCCTCTCCCATGAAACTAACTGCATGCTCCCGCGATCGCGCACTCGGCATGATTCGCGCCGACCAACTTTTTTGACGACTACGAAACCGAAAGATGAAACTGATCAACGGCGTCCATCGCCAGTTCCTCGTCCTTGTCGAATGCACTACCCATCATCTCCGAGTGACGAACCAAACCAATCCCATGCAAGCATGCGGCTTCACGAATGAAACTATTCTGGCTAGACATCAGACTACGGTCACTTCCAGCGAAGAACGCCAGCCGACAAATCTCGTCCGCCGTCGACATGTCGTGGGCCCCTACCACGGGCACTCCGTATATACCGAAGACCGATAGACCCTGCCATTCCACCGAACTAGAAGGCAAACGATCGATCACGGCACTCCGTTGCGCGGCGCGCAAAGGTTGCGCGGCGGCTTGAGTGGCGTTGCCACCGAATGCTAAGAGATTGGTAACATTACCAGTCGCGACGGCCTTCATCACGGCGGCATGGAAAGCAAGCGCTGGAATTGTCTCCATCGATTCACCCAACTCCAGCAGAGCATTTTCTTGTCCAATATAAACCAGCCGACCGGCACGATAGCGGATTTTTGGCAATCGACGTTTGAGTTCATACGCATCCAACTCATCGATGCGCACCATCAGCTGCTGGAGTTCTGTGCCATAGGAGCCTCGAAGATGATCCGCCTGCTGTAAGATTGAGTCGACTGAAATTTTCTTCGCTTTAGTGCGCAACCAATCAAACGATATGAGGTCACGAAACCGTGCCAAAAAAGATCTTTCACGCACTGCATCGCCATAGTTCACGACCGGCAGACGCAAGCCTTTTCGAATTGCTGCGGAGGCGAGTTCCTCTCTCCTTTCTGGATGGAGCAGGAGAAAGCGTTTCAGATCGCCAATAAGCGTCATCCATGAAATGCCCCGATGCTGCTCTTGATAATCGGCTGATCCGACAAGCCAAGTCGAGCACGCAACGACCAAAGATTTGCTAGATTCTCGATCGTGCATCTCAAGCCCCAGCATGGCCAGTGCATCAGATGCCTCTCCAAGCGCTTCGCGAACAACCTCCGGATTGCCGACAAAAATCATATCATCAACATAACGAAAATACCTCACACCAGGCCGCGACGACAAAAGTCTGTCAATGTCACGAAGAACTAAATTCGCAATAAGATGACTGAACATCGGCCCGACGATGACGGAAGCACCTTCGGAATCTCCCGTCGCAGCATAGTCATCCAATAGTTTTTCGCCAAGATTCGCGGCGCGACGCTCCAATCCAGTCGATCCTACAGCTTTCCGCCAAGCTTCCCGCGCAACAGCGTGGGGGATCGAAGGGTAAAAACGTCGAATATCAGTGTACTGGACGATACCTGCTGGAAACTCAAGGCAGGCTAGCGCAACAGCGCCGTGTCTCTTTCGCAACCCATCCATATAATTGCAGAACATTCCATTCTTCGCTTCATGATGTGCAAGCTCGTAGCTAAAGACACAAGGAGGGTTGGCAAAGTATGCGTGCAACGAACACTCTCGCAGCAACCATGATTCCGCGAGCGCCTCGTTCGCTCCGGGGAGGTAAATATGTCTATGTTCAACTCGTCGCTCATCTCCAACGATCTCCTTGAAGTGTGCCGCGCGAAAGTATCCAGGCGCGGTTCGCCCCAGAACGACTGCCGGTGCGACGTCGGAACACCACGAGTCACGGCGCGCGGAACTGGTGGAAAGATAGTAGCGCAACGCTAGATACGTAAATACATCACGCCTCCGATATTGATTGATTGCGCGTACGGACACCAACGATGGAGGAGGGGGAATCATGGCTCTTCTCGAAGGCTAAATCGCACGACGGCAAGCCGCACATCATACACGTCCGTCGTACGGATTGGATGTCGAAATCTTGAGGTCGTCATCGTGACAAAATCATCGGTCGACCCGGAAGGAATCATCTCAACAAGCTTTTGCAAGAAAGTGTCCTTAAAAAGCTTTCGGAGCCAGGGAAACAGTCCACCCTGCGCCACTGCTCCGTTGTTCTGAGGTTCAATCCATATCGCTGTGGTGTTTGAACTAGCAGCATAGCGGAACAAATCTTCCAACTGCGGCCTCACCTCCTTCTGCTTGCCCGACTGATGGAGAAAGCCATTAAAATTCGCGACAACCATCAGCGCCCCAGCACATCCCTCAATAGATCGAACAACTTGCTTTATTAGCAAGGTAGTTGAGGCTCGGTCACACGCATCCCAATGCACGAATCGCGACTCGACATTGATCGCCTGATCGCACAAATCACCTCGCACTTCCGCCAACAAATACTGCGAGTATGCTCTCGCATGAGGTGATATTTCGCCACCGATCAACACTACATCCAATGGAATTCGCGGAAGGATGCTCTTCGCCCTTAGCTCACATATCGTACACAACAACGCTAGCGAGGCAGCCCCCGAGCCTGACGGCACGTCAATGATTAGTACTTTGCCTCCAGCCAGCATTTTCACGAAGGCGTCGGCCACGTGTTCCGCACGACAGTCAGGGTCTAGCGCCGCGAGTTGCATTCGCGCCACCGAACCTGAGAAAGACTGAGCAAAATGCTGGTCGGACGCTTCTTTCGTCAGTCCCCCGACCGGCCCGCTTCCTGCCCCCCCTTTTTGGCTCAGACTCTCTAGATTATGTGCAACGATTGCTTTCGCATACGCACGAACGAGCGTTGGAGGTATTATTAGGTGCCGATCAGATGAACTCCACAAGGAGTCAGGAAGATCTTGGTTCGACACGAGGCGTTCGTATGGTCCCGTCATAATTGAGGCTCGCACGCGATTACCACTTGCCGTACCTCTGCCGCAACTTTTGGAACGATTGAGCGAAGACTGTGCTTGAAGACAAATCGTCCGTGTGGCGGCTCTTTCGCTTGCGCGGAGCCGTGACTTCGTGGCGTGGGAGATCCCGTTCGAACGAGAGCGACCGCGCCCTCGACAGCGGCCTCGCCTTGACGGAAGCGACGCGCAGTCGGTAGGCACGACGCGTCCCATGAACGTCCACCGATCCGTCGTCGTCGCCTCGCTGTTCGCGCTGTCCGCGTGCGGGCGCTCGCCGCCCGATCCGCCGCGGACGCCTGCGCGAGCGATGGACGCCGCCGCGACGGTGGTGCCTCCCACGCCGCCACCACCGCCCGCGACGCTCACGCGCGAGGAGTTCGCGAGGCAGCGCCTGGAGCTCGACGAGGGCCACGACGCCTACTTCGCGCGCTGCTGTACTCCCGCCGAGCGCAGTGCCAACCCTGCCGACCGCCCGCGCTCCGCCGCCGACCGGGCGATCTTCATCGCGCTCGCTGCGCAGGAGACCGGTGACGGAGGCCCGGCGGACGGGCGACGCTTTGATGGCGCGGAGGCGGCGGCGTGCATCGCGGCGTTGCGACGGTCTCGCGGCCCGGCTCCGACGACGTGCATGGGCCCCGACCCGTTCAGCATCCGCGAGGTGTTGGAGGACGCCATTCCGTCGTGCCGTAGCGTCTACGTCGGCACCGCCGCCGTGGGTGCGCGCTGCGGGTACAGCGACGACTGCGTCCCGACGGCCTACTGCCTGCGCCCGAACCCGCGCATCGCGGGTCGTTGCGTCCCGCGCATCGAGCGCAGCGCCGCCTGCCAGGTGACGACCGATTCGTGCCAGTTGGGCGACGAGTGCGTGCGCGGCCACTGCGGCGCGCGGCTGGGGCTCGGCGCGAGCTGCGAGCTACCGACGGACTGCGCGCGCTCGGCCCGTTGCAGCGACGCGCACTTCTGCGTGCGCCGGGCGTTCGCGGCCGACGGCGCGGCCTGCACCGACAACGCGGACTGTCGCAGCGACCATTGTGCTCAGGGCCGGTGCCAGCCGTTCTGCTCGGGGCGCCCGGCGCCGTAGCGCCTCGTCAGCGATCAGTTGGTGGCCTGCTGCGGTTGTCGATCTGCGGGCAGAGCTTCTGCTCCACCTCGGTCATGAAGTGCGTCAGGCCGCAGCCGACACCTCGCGCTTGCAACGACTCAATTCGAGATTCGCTCCAACACCGGGCCTCACGCTCGTCGTCGCCGCCGGTCAACACGTCGAGAACCCTCTTGGTGTGGTTTTGCGCACGCTCGTCGACAGCCACCAGTCGCTCTGGGGACTCGTTGGGATAGAAGCCCAATGTCCGGCGCTCAGCGTCGAGCTTCGCCTGCTCCGCGGCGTCGAGCGGATCGAAGCCGACGAGCACCCACGCCTCTCGATTGGGGTTCGGCGCACCGACGATCACCGGTACGGAATCGAGAACGGCCTGCCCTCGAACGCGGCCCTGTTCGAGTCCCTTCAGACGATCGGCGGGTTGGTTGTCCAGGTCCGCGACGATGACGAGCGCGTCGATGGCGAGCGTCTTGGCCGTCTCGCGAGCGACGAGCACCGCATTGAAGACCATGTGCGCGAAAGGCTCCGCGGGCTCTCCACCGAAGTGCCCGTGGTTGAGACGCAGGCCCATCGAGCGAGCAACGTCTCGCACCGAGTGCACGTCAGACCAGGGTTCACCGCGCTCGTCGAGACTCCATGTGCGGACACCATCTGGAGACGTTTCGAGCAGATCTCGAACCCAGTCATCGCAACGCTCAGCCAGGACCCGATCGACGATCCCTGCGGTCGTATGATGATCCGCCGCGGCCTCGCAGAACATCCTCCAAGTCGGCACCCGTCACGCCTCCGCGACCCAGGTCGACTCATCGTCGAGGCTCCACAATTGCCCAGCGGACAGCGTGCCCTTCGTACGCTCCGCGGCCGGGTGTTGCGCCAACGACCTGGTCGCGACCGATCCATCCGCGCGCGTCGCGAAGACCCGAACGTCCTCCACGTCGACCGCGTCGAGGATGTACGGCGAGTGGGTCGTCACGATGATCTGGAGCTCAGGGTCGAGTGCGAGGAGCGCGCGCAGTTGTCGCACGAGGGCCATCTGGGCCTTCGGGTGGAGCGCGTGGTCGATCTCATCGATGAGCACGACGCGCGGGCCGTCGGGCGCGTGCAGCGCGGTGAGCAGTGCGAGGGTCACCAGGGTCCCGCTGCTGGCAGCGAACGCAGGCACGTCGGGCACGCCGCGAAAGTCGAAGGAGACGTGATAGCCGATGCCACCGCCGGTCGGCATGGGTGCGGGCTTCACGAGCAGGTGCTCAACGCCTGGAACCACTTGCCGGAGAGCCGCTTCGACGCGCTGAAATGCACCGAGGTCGGTCAGCTTCAGTGTGGCGAGCGTAGGAGCGGTGTTGGCTCCATCTGGTTTGACCGCTGGAACTACCTCACTGAGTTGCGCGGGCTCAGAGATCTTGTTTGGGTCGAAGCTGAAGAGTTCGATGCCCTTCAATTGCTGACGAAACGGCGAGTTCTCTGGGAGCGACGAGTCGAGGTTCTTTCCGAAACTGACAGGTGGTTGGTCGGCGATCGACCAACGTCCATGAGCCACCTGACGCGTCGGCAGGTTGAGAGCAACCGACCATGGCTCTCCAACCACCGTGCCCTCTGCTTGCAGTGCGACGGCATCGCTACCGCGATGAACGACTGCCTCGATCGAGGGACCACCTCTGGTGAAGTAATGATCGACGTTGGTCGCAGGCACTCCTCGCAAGAGTTGGAGCCCCTGCAAGAAGCTCGTCTTGCCCGCGCCGTTGGGTCCGACCAGCACTGTCAGCGGGCGGAGTTCGACCTCCGTGTCGCGGTGGTTCTTGTAGTTCTGGAGCCGCACCCGCTTGATCATCGCGGGCGACTATAAGCCAGATCGAAGGGTCGCCCCGCTCAGCCCGCGAGCGCCGCGAGCGCCGCGCGCACCTCGGTGGGCGTCGGCCTGAACTGCGCCTTCTTCGCGAACATCCTCGCCAGCAGCCCTTCGAGCTCCTTCGGGAGCGCGGGCGCCACCTGTCGCAGCACCGGCGCGGGCGCTTCGAGGTGCTGCTGCACCACCGCGGGACCGTCGCCCGTAAACGCCGGCTTCCCCGTGAACATCTCGAACAGCAGCGCCGCGAACGCGTACACGTCGCCCGCCGCCGTGCACGCCTCGCCGCGGATGCGCTCCGGGCTCAGGTACGCCGGCGCCATGTGCGGCGACAACGCGCGCACGGCCGGCAACGGATCAGGCGCCGACGTCGGACCCGTCGCGAGCGCGTCGATGGACAGCCGCGTACGCACCGCCCCCGTCGACGACAGAAACACCGCCCCCGCCCGCAGGTCACGCGCCAGCACACCGCGCGAGTTGAGGTGCTCCAGCAGCGCCGCGATTTGTCCGCCCGCGGTGAGCGCCGCATCCAACGGAACCGCCCCCGCCGCGAGCACATGCGGCAGCGCCGGCGTCGACACGAACTCCGTGATGACCACGGTGCGCCCATCGACCGCGCGCTCGAGCACGTCGAGCACGGGCACCAGCATGTCGTGCGGCGCGGCCTTGTGAAACGCCCGCACCTGGTCGGTGAGCCGCTCGCGCTGCGTGGCGTCGTCGCTGCCGTAGGCCGTCGGAACGCGCGCCGCGATGACCGCGCCGCTCTTCACGTCGAGGGCGCGGTAGACGTCCGCGGTGGTGCCCGCGCCGCAGCGCTCGATCATGCGGAAGTGCCGCGCGACCACGCGCCCGCCGAGGAGGTCGGGGCCGAGGTCGTAGAGCAGCGCGCCGTCCAACGGACACCGCGGCGGTTTGCCGGAGTAGCTCGATTTGCAGGTGGGGCAGACCTTCACGCGAGTGCCTTACTCTCACGGAACAACCCCGCGCCGCGCAAGGGCCGAGTGCGCCGCCTACACCGGAGCGGCGGGTGCGTTACGCGAGCAGCCGCGCGATGGCTTCGGCGACGCCGCCGCCGTTGCGTCCGCCGACGGTGAGCTTCTCCGTCGCGTGCTTGGACACCTCGTCGGGGCTGTGCCCCATCGCGAAGCTGCGACCCGCCCACTGGAACATCGGGACGTCGTTGATCCAGTCGCCGACGACGGCGACCTCGGAGGCGGCGATGCCCTCGCGGGCGCACAAGCGCGCGAGGCCCTGCGCCTTGTCGGAGGCCGTGTCGCGCACGAGCACGGCCCAACGTTGCGCGCGGTCGAGGGGGAAGGCAGCGAGGTTGACCGCAGCCGAGTGGTGGTCGCGGAGCCATTGGGCGGTGCGCTCGACGCCCTGCTGCGAACCGACGCCGATGGCGATGGCGACCTCGTGGCGGCGCTCCCACGCGAGCGACGTGTGCAGCTCGGGGTGGAGCGAGACGCGCGGTGACCACGTTCGGACGTAGCCGACGACGGCATCGTCGCCGTGCTCGCCGTGAATCTCGTCGTGCAGAAACCAGAACGGCTGGAGCGCGTGGCTGCCCATGGTGCGTGTGAGGTCGGTGACGACGGTGGGGTGGAGCGAGTGCTGCGAGAGCGGTGCGCCAGTGACGGTGTCGGCGAGCACGGCGCCGTCGGCGACGACCATGGGGCCGCGCATGCCGAGGGTGATGGCGGTGGGGAGCGCGCCGCTGGTGATGCGGCCGGTGGCGATGGTGACGGTGATGCCCGCGCGCTGGGCCCGCGCGACAGCGGCTGCGTCGTCGGGGGCGAGGCGGTCACCGGGGCAGAGGAGGGTTCCGTCGAGGTCGAGGGCGAGCAGTCGGGGGAGGGGCACGACGGAGAAGTAACAGACGTTCAGCGGGTGCGCCCGCGGTCAGAACATCGCCCCCACGGTCATCACCCCGCCGCCCGTCAGCGGGTGCGCGCCCACGAAGTACGTCGGCGGCCGCGGCACCTCGCGCGCCACGTACAGCACCGTCGCCAGCACCCCGAGCGCGATGCCCGACGCCGTGAACACCACCGGCACCGGGTCCACCCCCGACGACCGCTCCGTCGCGAACCACACCACGCCCAGCGTCGTGCTCGCCACCGCCGCGCCCGTCGTCACGAAGAACAACCCGTCCGCTCTCCCGCGCCGCAGCCCCACCGCGAGCAGCTCGGCCCGCGCCCCTTCGAGCCGCGTCACGATGCGGTTGGTGCGCGCGCGCTCCTCCGGGTCCCTCACCCGCGCGAGGTAGCTCTGGTACGCGATGATCGCCTGATCGATCTCCCCGAGGCGCTCGCGCACCACGCCCAGGTTGAACCACAGGTTGGTCCCCGCCGGGTCGCGCGCGATGGCCGCTTCGAGCAGCGCCGCCGCTCGTCGGTAGCGACCGGCCGCGTACGCCGCGCGGGCCTCGTTGTACTGCGCCCGCGCGGGAGCAGACACCTCGCGCGGCTCGAAGCTCGCGGCGTCCTGCGGCGCCGGCTGGGCCGTAGCGGTCGACGACGTCAGCGCGCCCGCCACCATCGTCGCCAGCCATGATCCGCGGACGCGTCGCACCGCGACGGACCATAACCCCGTCACCGGGCGGCGGTGTACGGTCTTCGCGTGAAGGCAACGCGCTTCGGGCTGGTCGGGTTCGCACTCTCCTCTCTGACAACAAGCGCGGCGTACGCGCAGGGACTCGGCGACGAGGTGGTGGCGCCCGGCGTGACCGTCGCATCAGCGAGCGGCGCCGAAGCCGCGCGGGTCAATCCAGCGGGCGTTCCGCTGGGGCGCAACTGGTCGGCGCGGCTCACGCACACCGAGGAGGTCGCGCGCGGCGGAACGGCCCTCAACGCAACCGCCGCGAGCTGGGCGACGCCGTTGCCCTTCGGGTTCGGTGTGTCGGTGGGCGCGACCTACGCGCGCCCCGATGCAGTGGCCGTGGGCTCGGGCGCGAGCCTCGGGCAGTGGGGTTCGGTCGACCTCGGGCTCGGGTGGTCGCTCGACCGACGGCTGTCCATCGGCGTCCGCACCCGCGTCTTCGCGGGCACCGGCGCGGGCGCTGGATCAGCGGGCGAGACGGTCGACGGCCGCGTGGCCTTGGACGTCGGCGCGCTCTGGCGACCATCGGCGTACGGCGCCATCGGCGTCGTCATGCGCGGCGTGACAGGACCGCAAAACCTGGCGCTGGGTCTCGACCGCCAGGTGGTCGCGGGCGTCGCCGTTCGACCCGTCGGGACCGACGCGTGGACCCTCGGCATCGACGGCGCCTGGGCGCAGCAGGGTGACCTCCAGGCGCGGGCTGGGACGCGGCTCGCCATTCCCCACGTGGGCTTTCTGCGCGCCGAGGGCGTGTGGGATTTCGGCCTCGACGCGTGGCGTGCGGGCGTCGGGTTGGAGATGGTGTGGGGCCGCTACAACGCAGGCGGCGGTGGCTTCGTTCGTAGCGACGATGCGGCGGGCTGGTACGCGAGCGTCGGGGTGGACGGCGATCGCGGTGCGGTGGGCCTGCCGACGCCGGGCGTGGCCGTGACCGTGAGCATGGACTCGTCGCCCGACGCGCGCGCCCTCGCCCGATTGGTGATGCGGATGGAGCGTCTGTCGCGTGATCCGTCGGTGCGGGGCGTGATGTTTGCGCCGCGCGGCGAGGTCGGCGGACTCGCGCACGCGGAGGAGCTGCGCGAGGCATTTGCGCTGCTGCGACGGCGGGGCAAGCGGGTGGCGTGTCACCTCACCGACGCGACGGCGAGCACCTGGTACGCGTGCGCGGGCGTCGATCGGGTGAGCTTGGATCCGGCGGGCGGCGTGCGTCTCCAGGGGTTGCGCGCGATGCGGTACTTCCTGGGTCCGGCGCTGTGGTCCATCGGGGTGCGGACGGACTTCGTTCGGATCGGTGATTGGAAGAGCGCGGCCGAGCAGTTCACGCGGGCGACGAGCACCGAGCCGGCGCGCGAGCAGGAGGAGCAGATCCTCGACGACACCCTGGGAACGCTCGTGGCCGGCATCGCGTCGTCGCGCGAGCTGTCGGCGACGGACGCGCGGGCGCTGGTGGTGGGCGGTCCGTACACGGCGCGGGAGGCGCGCACGCGGCGCATGGTCGACGCGGTGTCGACGCGCGCGACGGCAGAGCGGGTCTTCGCGGATGGGATGGGTGTGGGGCGGGTCGACCTGGAGGACTTCGCGCCGCTGCGGTCGCGGCGGTGGGGCCCTGGTCGGAGCGTGGCGGTGATCTACGTCGACGGCGACATCGTGGAGGGCGAGAGCTCGGAGATCCCGCTCATCGGGATGCGCATGGCGGGTGAGCGCACGCTGATCGAGGCCATCGAGGCGGCGGCCGCGTCGCCCAACGTGGGCGCCATCGTGCTGCGGGTGGACTCCCCTGGCGGCAGCGCGCTGGCGAGCGATCTGGTGTGGCGGGCGGTGGCGCAGGCCAATCGACGCAAGCCGGTGGTGGCATCGTTTGGTCGCATCGCGGCGTCGGGCGGGTACTACATCGGCGCGGGCGCACGGGAGATCATCGCCGACCCATCGACGCTGACGGGCTCCATCGGGATCTTCTACGGCAAGGCCGACGTGGCGGGTCTGCTGTCGCGGCTGCACGTCGGCGTGGAGCTGTCGCGGCGCGGCGAGCGCGCGGACATGGACAGCCTGTTTCGCCCGTACACGCCGGAGGAGCGGAGGTTTCTCGCGGGGAAGATCGGGGAGTTCTACGGGCTGTTCTTGCAGCGGGTGGCGAGCGGGCGGCACCGCACGACGGCGGAGATCGATGCGGTGGGAGAGGGCCGCGTGTACCTCGGGTCGCGGGCGCACAGCCTCGGGCTGGTCGACCGCGAGGGTGGCTTGCTGACGGCGCTGCGACGGGCGCGCGCGCTGGGCCAGCTGCCCGACGACGCGGAGGTGGTGGAGCTGCCGTCGGAGCCGGGCGGGTTGTTGCGCACCATCATCGGGATGCTGGTGAGCGAGGCGCCGGGCAACGGTGCGCCGAGCGCGACGGAGGCGCTGACGCACATGCTGCTGGGCGGGCGGGAGTCGCTCGCGGTGTTGCGCTGGATGCTGATGGTGACGTCACGCACCGGGGTTCCGATGGCGATGGTGGAGTGGCCGCTCGCGGGGCCTACGGGGGACGCGGATTGAGGGAGGGCGATGGAGCTTGAGGTAGCCACGCGGCGTGGGTGGCGGGTACGCTCTGGTCGCGATGAACGTGCCAATGCTACCGCCCCGGATCGGGCCATCCCTCCGGGTGAAGTCCCTCGCGATCGAGAACTTCCGCGTGTTTGGCGAGCGGGTTGAGATCCCGCTCGCTGACCCGGTGGTGACTTTCCACGGGCGCAACGGGACGGGCAAGTCGACGGCGCAGGTGGCGCTGATGATCGCCTTCCACCTGCTTGCGAGCGTGCGCGCCAGTGGCGGCCCAGCGGGTGACTGGAAGAGTAGTTTTGGCGAGCGACAATCCCAGTTTGGCGTTGCTCCGCGAGACAGACCGGTCGATTCGCGACACCCGTTCAAGTTGGTATTGGCACTTGAGAACACCGATCTGGGCGAGTTTCTGTTCTCTTTCGAAGTCGGCCCCAATACGCCTGTCTTGGTTGTCTCTGGAGATGAGACTGCGGCTCGCATCCTGGGCTCGAAAGAGCGTGCGCAAGAGCTACGCACGTGGGTTTCGGCCCCCTTTGGCGACGCCAGTCATGCGTTTGATATCGTCAGCAGTCGTCGACAGATCTCCTGGCAGCAACCGCAGTTTTCCGATGTTCTGCTTCACGGCGCACTAGCGGAGCAGCTCTTCTCGCTTCGAACCTCCCGAGAGCCGCGAGACCGCGAGTCGTGGCGCTATTTCGCCGAAGTGCTCGGCCGCTTCGACGCCTTTAAGGGGCGGGTCGTCTCGATCGACCGCATCGGCGCCAACTCGGTCCCACAGCTCACCTTCGAAGAGCGGGGGCGGCTCATCTTGGGTCTCGAAGAGCTGAGCTCCGGCGAGCAGCAGATCGTTACGCTCCTCGCCAGCGTCATGCTCTCCCGCGCGGCGGTGCTCGCCATCCAAGAACCCGAGCTCAACCTCGACGTCGACAACCAGATCATCTTTCGCCGCGTGCTCGAAGAGCTGGTCGACGCCGGCTTTAAGGACCAGATCATCATCGAGAGCCACGTCCCGTCCTTCGATGGTCCCGAGGTGGTGCGCTTCGAGCGCGACGAGCGCGGAGTGAGGGTGGCTAAGGCTCCGTCGGAGCGCGGCGATCCCGTGCTGGCAGATCGCGCGCGAAAGGCTGGGGCGCTCTCCCACTGGGTCACAGGCGAGGGCTACACGCGGCTGCCGGATGGGATGCGCCACGAGATGGGCATCGAGCGCGGGGGCGCCGTCTGGTTCGTGAAGGGCAGCCGCGCGTGGGAGGCGTGGCGGGAGGACCAGCTCGCGTCGATGCTGGGCGACGGGGCCGTCGACGGAACCGACGAATGACGACGCGGGTGCTCTGGCCCGACACGAACATCACGAGAAACGCCGCGAGCTTCCTGCCCCTGGTGCGGCTCGCAAACCAGCGCGGCGTGCCGGTGGTCATCCATCCTCAGGTCTATCTGGAGACCCGGCGGTTCAAGCGATTGGAGCGGGGAGCGCAGTTCGACGAAGTGATGTTCGACTCGGTCTTCGCCCCCGGCGGTCTCGAGATCGAAACGCTCACGCTGGACCTCGATTGTGCTCGGCGGTGGGCCGACCTCCTCGCCGATCGGTTTCCGACCAGGGACCTCTGGCAAAGGGCGAAGGGTGGTCAGCGAGCGTCGATGACCACCGACTGGCACATCTCCCTGATGATCGAGGGAGCCACCGAGGCCGTCGCGGTCACGGAGGACACCGGAGCGGAGTGGACGTCCCTCCGCGCGCAGGGGCGATTGCTCTCATTCGCCGAGGCGAAGGCTTGGCTGGAGTCGCTTCCGCCCGTCGTCGCGTAACCCGTGCAGGACGCCTGGCCCCCTCAACCCGCCTCCTCCCCCGCCGCATCCAACGCCCGCAGCTCCCGTCCCGCGCGCCCGATGCGCCGCGTCTGATACACCATCACCCCGACCCCGATGAGCAGCGCCCCGCCGAAGCCCACCACCGCGCGCCACGGCTCGGCGGCGTAGCGCTCCCACCGCGCCCGCAGCACGAACGGCGCCCACGCCGCGACGAAGAGCAGCATCACCGCCGTGATCGCCCGCCCAAAACGGAACCACCGTAGATCCGCCTCGCGCCGCGCCCGCGTCAGCGCCACGAAGGTGCGCGCGTCGTGCCCCGCGGCCGACCACGTCCCTCGCCGCACGTGCGTCAGGTACCCCATCCACAGCGCCGCGAACGCGAAATTCGCCGACGCCATCACCACGAACCACGTCTCCCGCTGCCGCCGCATCATCAGCACGTAGAACGCCACCAGCCCCACGCTCGCCAACAGCTCCAGCGCGTATCCGCCCCACTGTCGCCGCGTCTCCCGGCGCACCGCCGCCAGCGTCATCGCAGCCGACGGACCGCCCGACTCCGCACCGCCCTGGAAGTCCCGCTCCCACGCGAGCCACTCGTCGTCTCCGTTCATCGATCGCCTCCCATCTGCGCGCGCAGCGCCTCGCGCGCCCGGCTCAGCCGCACGCCTACGTTGTTGACGGTGATCCCGAGCACCGCCGCGATCTCGTCGTGGGCGAGGCCCTCCAGCGCCAGCGTCAGCACCTGCCGGTGCGGCAGCGCCAGCGCCCGCAGCGCCGCGAACATCCGCTCGCGTCGACGGCGCGCATCGAGCGTGTGCTCGGGGTCGGGCCGATGATCTTCGAGCGCCCCCACGCGCGCGTCGGAGTCCGGGTGCGGCCGTCGCAGCCGCTCGCGCGTCGCGAAGTGCAGCCCCTGGTTGTGCGCCACCCGAAACGCAAACGTGCGCGCGCTGCACTCCCCGCGAAACGACGGCAGCGCCTGCCACAGCGCGAGGGCGATCTGCTGCGCGAGGTCGTCCTGCTCGGCCGCGGTGTGCGCGTAGCTCGCGGCGGCGCGGCGCAGCCCCGGGCCGTGGGCGCTCATCCACTCGGTGAAGGTTCGGGCGCGCTCGGCATCGGTCACGTCGGGCAGCGTAGCGGCGTCGGGGAAGGACAGGTCACCCATCGGATGCCCCGTCTGTCCCGTGAGCGCGCCGAACCTTACAGCGCCATCGCCCGCCCGTTGCTCATCTCTCCCCCTGCGCGTAGAACGTCTCGCCCCCTCCCCGCATCGATCGCTCCTAGGAGATCACCCGTGAGCCCTGCCGATCGAGCCGCCCCGCTTCGCGCCCTCGCCCTCTCGCTCTCCCTGTCCCTCTCGCTCCTCGCCCCCAACACCTTCGCGCAGTCGTCTCCGGCCATCGACCTCCTGCGTCGTTCGCCCGATGCGGGCGCCCGCGCGCGCGCCGCCGAGGCCCTCGGTCGACTCCGCCCCATGGGCGCTCGCGCCGCCCTCGAAGCCGCCCTCGGCGACCGCGCCGCCACCGTCCGCGTGGCCTCCGCCCAGGCCCTCGAAGCCCTCGGTGACCCCGCCGCCACCACGGCCCTCAACCACCACGCCCTCGACCACGACGCCGCCGCCCGCGACGCCGTCATGCACGCCCTCCACACGCTCATGGCGCGCATGCCCACGCACACCGCGGGCGCCTGGTCGGCGCAGTCCGCCGCCAACCCCGCGGCGGTGCCGACCATCCAGCCCGTCGCGACGCCCACCCCGCGGCGCATCAACTGGTCGCGCGTTCGTGTGCTCATCTCGCTCGGACCCATCGCCAACCACGCCACCCTCGACGCGGGCCACGTGCTGCGACTGCGTGAAGCACTCCAGTCGGCCATGGTCGAAGACGAGCGCTACGCCCTCCACCCGGGCACCACGCTCCCCTCGTCCGTGACCGCCCGACTGCGCTCTGGGAGCCTGCGCCGCTACTCGCTCGAAGGCGGCCTCACCACGCTGCGCGAGAGCGGCAACATCGCCGTCCGCGCCGAGGTCTCGCTGGTGCTGTTGAGCGAGCCCGCGCACGCCATCGCCGCCACGCTCGCCGGGTCAGGAACCGTTCAGGAAGCACCACCCGTGATTCCCGACCTGCCCGACCCGCTGCCACGGCTGCGGCTGCGGGCCATCGAGGCCGCGGCGCACGGCGCGTTGAGGGAGCTTCAGAGCCAGCTCCTCAACCGCCGCGCTTCACGCTGAGAAGGTCAGTGCCCCGAGTGGGGCATCTCGGAGGGCGGCGCCGTCGGAGCAGCCGCGGGCGCAACCGTCGGGTCGAGCGCCGTCGGCACCGACACCGCGGTCGGCGTCGCGGGCGGAACCGTCGGGTCCGCCGTCGCGGGATTGCGGGTGGTCACGTTGGGGGTCACCACGACGCCCGCGGGACCGTGCGGAGCCGCGGCCGCCGAGCGGTTGACCGTGATGCGATGCTCGGTCGTGTTGAAGGGCCCGGCGACGGGCGCGCCGTCGCGTCCGATGAGCTGCAACCCGATGGTGTGCGGTCCGTCCGGGAGGTTTTCGATGTAGTACGGAACCCACGCCGTCAGGTCATCCATCGCGTGCCCGTCGATGGAGGGACGCACGCGGAAGCCCTGCGCCCCCATGCCGTTGGCGGGGATGTTGGAGAGGTAGAAGTCGAGCAGGATGCGGTTGGCCTCGGAGCCGTTGACCTCGCCCTTCGGCCGCGAATACGTGAGCAGCGGCGAGCGCGGATTGAACGCGAAGTTCTGCGCGGCCCGGCCGACGTGAAACACCGCCACCGCGAAGGCCCCGGGCTCCTTCACGGTCTCGTGCGTCTCCCAACCGGGGAAGGCGCGGAGCACGTGCGTGCCGGGCGAGAGGTGTTCGAGCACCACGGGCTGCCGCGGATCATCGACGCGCCGATAGGGCTCGTCGTCGAGCACGAGGTGGATGTGGCGGTGGTCGCCGGCGTTGGCGACGTCACGCCAGTTGGTGATGGCGAGGCGCACCTCGACGCGGTCTTCGCGCACCGTGACGCCGTTGCGCGGCGCCGTGATGGTCACCCGCGGCAACGGGGCCGGGACCGCGCGGCGCTCACCTGCGGTGATGCGAACGGGCTCCGGGGCGGGCGGCGGCGTCGGGGCGACCGCGCCCGCGTCGGGCTCGTTGGTGAGCATCGAGACGTGGGCGTCGACGTCGTTGGTGGCGGTGGCGTTGAGCGACGAGCTCGGGGCGGGCGTGGTCGAACTGCAACCAAACGCCGCGGCCAGGATACCTGCGTGAATCAGTGATGTTCTCATTGGGGACTCCGTTGGGGTTCGGGATGCGTCGCGCCCGCCGCCCGCGGCGTCAAGCGCCGAGTGCCCTCCCGGCGGCTCCCCACCGGCCATCACCCGCGTCTTGCGCGCCGCTTGTGCCTTGCGCAAACCCGATCGTAGAGTCCGCGCGCTCTTCCGCCCAACGTACCTCCTTGGAGCCGAGTCACCCCCATGCGTAGCCCCTCTCGTCTCGCGGCCGTCTTCTTCGCGCTCGGCGCCACCACCGCCTGCGGCAGCACCGTGATCTCGGTCCGGGCCGACTCCGGGCCCGAGAGCGACATCGGGGTCATCACGCCGACCGACCTCGGCGTCACCCCCACGGACACCGGCAGCGTCCCCACCGAGATCGGGCAGCCCATCGATGGAGGCGGCCCCATCCTCGTCGACGTGCTGCCCGCCGACACGCGCGTCCCGCGCTGCGGCGACGGCATCCTCGACCCGATGGAGAGCTGTGACGACGGCAACAACACCTCCGGCGACATGTGCAGCGCGACGTGCCGCTTCGAGGCCCGCTGCGGCGACGGGCGCATGGACATGGGCGAGGTCTGCGACGACGGCAACAACCGCTCCGGCGACGGCTGCCGCTCCGACTGCCTCTCCAACGAGACCTGCGGCAACCGCATCGTCGACACGTCCCGCGGCGAGGTCTGCGACGGCATGCCCAACTGCGCCCCCGACTGCCGCTCGGTGCTGATGTGCGGCAACGGTCGCGTCGATCCGGGCGAGCAGTGCGACGACAGCAACACCGCCCGCTGGGACGGCTGCGGCCCCGACTGCCGGCTGGAGCAGGCCGTCGTGCTCAACCGCCTCTCGCTCGCCCCCGAGAGCCCCACCATCGGGTGCGACTTCTCCGGTGACGGCCGCGCCGACAACGCCTTCACCCACGCGCTCGGGCCCGCGTACGGCGTGCTCAACTCGTTCATCACGTCGGGCGTGTCCAACGGGCAGGTGCTGCTCCAGCTCTCCTTCCTGAACCTCACCGACACCCGCGGGCAGAACCTCCCCGACACCCGCGTCGGCTGGACCCTCGGCGCCGACTTCAACATGGACAACACCGACAACGGCTTCCCGGGCAACCCCCAGTTCGTGTCGGCGCGGTCGCTCCAGATGATGACCATGCTGCCGGTCGCGTCGTTCCAGAGCGTGGTGCGCATGGGCGCGCTCGCGGGCGGCCCGGAGGACATCCCCCTCCCCCTCGGCAACATGGGCGGCCTCGGCGCGCTGGAGTTCAACCTCAAGCGCGGGCGCATCTCGGGCACCGTCGTCGCCAACGAGACCCGCATCACCGAGATTCGCAACGGCGTGCTGTGCGGCGCCATCCCGGGCCGCGACCTCGCCAACGTGCGCAACCCCGCCGGTCTCATCCCCGGCGGCGGCGGCATGGGCATGGCCAACAACAGCACCTTCCTCGAACTCCTCGTCGGCGGGCAAAACCTCCTCATCTTCCAGATCGGCCCGCAGCAGCCCGACATCGACATCGATGGCGACGGCCTGGAGCGCTACGAAGCCCGCCGCGGCGGCGGCGGACTGCCCCCGCGCATCGAGGCGTGCATCGACGGCGACGGCACCCGCATCGAGGGCCGCGACTGCGCCATGGACCCGCGCATGGCCGACGGCTTCTCCGCCGCCTTCCAGGTGGGCGGCCCGTACATCCAGCTCCGCGGCGTCTCGGCGGGCGGCGGCGGTGGCGCCACCGACGCGGGCACGCCCGTCGTCACCGACGCGGCCGTTCGCACCGACATCTGAGACCCCGATGTCCCTCGCCGACGCCCTCATCGAGTGGCGCGCCGCGCTGGGAGTAGCCTTCGTCTCCGACGACCCAATCACCCTCCGCACCGTCAACCGATCCACCTTCGCGACGACCCAACGCGCCGTCGCGGTGCTGCGCCCTGCCAACGCCAACGAGGTGCGTGCGTGCCTCGTCATCGCGGGCCGTCACGGTGTGCGCGTCCACTCCGTCTCGCGCGGCCGCAACTGGGGCCTCGGCTCGCGCGTCGCGCCCGACGACGGCGCGGTGCTGCTCGACCTGTCGCGCCTGGACGCCATCGTGGACTTCGACGAGTCCATGGGCTGGGTCACCGTCGAGCCCGGCGTGACCTTCGCGCAGCTCTACGCCTTCCTGCGCGCGCGCCGCTCGCGGCTCTTCGTCAACAGCATCGGCGGATCACCGCACGCCTCGGTGCTGGCCAACGCCGTCGCCCGCGGAGACGGCGCGGGCCCCAACGCTGACCGTTGGTCGCACGTCTGCAACCTGGAGGTGGTGCTGGCCACGGGTGAGACACTGCGCACCGGGTATGGCCGTTTTGCCGCCACACCCCTCGCGCCGCTGCATCGCCACGGGGTGGGTCCCATCCTCGACGGGCTCTTCTCGCAGTCGTCGCTCGGCGTGGTCACGCGGCTCACGCTGTGGCTCGCGCCGCTGCCCCGCTCGCTCCAGGCCGTTCGCTTCTCGGTGGCCACCGACGAGCGCCTCCCGGGTGTCATCGACGCACTACGCGCGCTCATGCACGAGGGCACCATCCGCTGGCCCATCGGCCTCTGGAACCACACCCGCGTCCTCTCCACCCTCGAAGCCCGCGGAGACATCCCGCAGCAGCTCGCCGCGCGCGGCCTCGACCACCGCTGGTACGGTCTGACGGCGCTCGCGGGCATGACCGAGCTCCAGGGCCGCGCCCACCGCGAACGCCTCGTCGACGTGCTCGCCCCCGCCGTCGACGCGTGGTCCATCGAGGAGCGCGTGGGTGACCCACACAGCGGCGAAGAGCTGTTGCTGGAGGCTGAGCCGGCGTTCTGGTTTCTCCAGGGGATGCCACACGAGGAGAGCGTTCGGAGCGTGTACTGGCACCGGCCGTCGTCGCCCGCGAGCGACCTCGACCCCGACCGCGATGGCTGCGGCGTGCTGTGGTCCTGCGCCGCCGTCCCCTTCGAGGGCCACGCGGTGCTTGCTGCGCTGGAGGCCGCGTCGACGGTGCTGGAGTCCCGCGGCTTCGACCCGCTGCTGGCCGCGGTGGCGCAACAGCCGCGCGCGCTGCACCTCGCCCCGCTCATCCTGTGGGACCGCGACGTGGCCGGTCGCGACGCCGAGGCCCTCGCCTGCCACGACGCGCTCACCGAGACACTCCAGCGACTGGGCGACCTGCCCTACCGCGTGGGCATTCCCCCGCTCGACGCGCTGCCCCCGAGCGACGACGACCACGACGCCGTCATGGCCCGCCTGCGCACCGCCCTCGACCCGCAGCGCACGCTGGGCTGAGGGTCATCACGCCGTTGAAGGCCCCCACAAAGACTTCAGGGCCGGGGCTCACTCTGGAGCACCGACCCTGCTGAAAACTTAGCGGCGGTCACCGTTGGCGTTGGGGGGGGACGCCGGCGCCGCCGCTCGGGAATCCCTTATTGCGCGCATCGTGCCAGACGTCCGAAGTGTCCGTTTCTCGGACTTCTGTCTCATCTGCTCGGCGCGTCACCCCGCCGACCTTGCAGCGTTGAAATAGACGCCTTGCGTCATTGAGAGCCGGCGTGATGACGCGCCAGGTCAGCCGCACCCACGACACCCGCTGCCGCACCCAGGCGACCCTCGACGATGCGAACCGACTTCCGCAGGTCGGGGTGGCTCGTCAGCTCCAGGCCCAGCCGCACGGCGTCTTGCAGCGTCTCGCTGGAGTCCCACACCCCGCCGCCCATCAGCACGGTGTCGGGGTTGAGGAAGGTCACCATCGACCCGAGCACCCGACCGAGTTGCTTCCCGCCGCCCTCCAGCAGGGCCTGCGCCTCGCCGTCGCCGCGCCGCGACAGCATCTCCAGGTCGGCCGCCGTGAGCTCCCGCGTGTCCGGCGACATCGGCGGCGCGCTGATGCGCCCCTCGGCGATGCGCTCCCTCGCCTTCCGCGCGAGCGCGTGCCCGCCCACGTAGGCTTCGAGACAGCCGCGCCTTCCGCACCCGCAGAGCGGGCCGTCGTCGGGCCCGACGTTGATGTGGCCGATCTCGCCGCCGAAGCCCCGCGCGCCAACCAGCAGCTTGCCCTCGGCGATGACCGCCGCGCCGACGCCGGTGCCCACGAAGATCACCAGCAGCGTGCTCGCGCCGATGCCCGCGCCGAAGCGGTACTCGCCCCACGCGATGGCCTTCAGGTCGTTGTGCACCACCACCGGCAGCTTCAACCGCCGACGCAGCAGCTCACCAAACGGAACATCGATCCACCCCAGGTTGGGCGCCCTCGCGATGAAGCCCGTGTCGCGCTCCACCCAGGCCGCCACGCCCACGCCCACCGCGTCGACGGGACCACCCTCCGCCGCGGCGTCTTCGACCACCTTGGCCAGCCGCTCGACCGCGTCCATCGGGTGCGAGAAGCCCCCGTGACGCATCGACTGCATGCCCTCCACGGTGCCGTCGGCGCCCACCACGCCGACGCGCAGACCGGTTCCGCCAAGGTCGATGCCGACTACCCGCTTGGTCAACGTGGTCACCCGCGGTCGCGCGCTTCGCGCACCACGGCCTCGACCTCGGCCCGCATCGCGTCGCGCCGCTCTTCCGAGCCCGCCTCGAAGCGCAGCACCAGCACCGCCTGCGTGTTGGACGCCCGCACCAGGCCCCACCCATCGCCGAAGTTGACGCGCGCCCCGTCGACCTCGCTCACGTCATACAGGGACTTGTAATGTTCGAGCACCCGCGACACCACGCGGAACTTCAGCTCATCCGGGCACGGAACCCTGATCTCCGGCGTGACGAAGGTCTTCGGCAGGTCGGAGAGCATCTCGGTGAGGTCGCCCTTCGAGGCCGCCACGATCTCCAGCAACCGCAGCGACGCGTAGATGGCGTCGTCGTAGCCGAAGTACCGGTCGGCGAAGAACAGGTGCCCCGACATCTCGCCCGCGAGCAGCGCCTTCTCCTCCTTCATCTTGGCCTTGATGAGGGAGTGCCCGGTCTTCCACATGATGGGCCGGCCGCCGTGCTTCGCGACGTCGTCGTAGAGCGTCTGCGAGCACTTCACCTCGCCCAGAATCGCCGCGCCCGGGTGCCGCTCCAGCACCGACCGGCCGAACACCACCATCAGCTTGTCGCCCCAGATGATCTCGCCCTGCGGGTCGACGGCGCCCAGTCGGTCGGCGTCGCCGTCGTACGCGATGCCCACCTCCGACCCGGTGGCCTTCACCCGGTCGATGAGCTCGGCGACGTTTTCCGGCAGCGTCGGATCGGGGTGGTGGTTGGGAAAGCGCCCGTCCATGTCGCAGTACAACGCCTCGGGGTTGAGCCCCAGCGCGTGCATGCACGCCAGCGCCAGCGGACCGCCCGCGCCGTTGCCCGCGTCGACCACGAACTTCATGTCCGTGCGCGCGAGCCGGATGTTGCCCTTCATCCACGCCACGTAGCGCGGACCCACCTCGGTCGACTCGACGTGGCCGCCCGGCGCCCGCAGGAAGTCGCGCCGCTCGATGCGCTCGCGCAGCGCCTTGATCTCCTCGCCGTGGAGCGTCCCCTTGCCGACGAGGATCTTGAAGCCGTTGTCCTCCGGGGGATTGTGGCTGCCGGTGACCATCACGCCGCCGTCGGCGTCGAGGTGGTGCACGGCGAAGTAGAGCAGCGGCGTGGGGCCGACCTCGATCTTCACGATGTGGCGGCCGGTCTCCAACAGGCCCTCGATGAGCGCGTCGCGCAGGCGCTTGGAGGACAGCCGGCAGTCGCGGCCCACCATGATGCGGCGCTTGCCGCGCTCGGCCATCACGCTCCCGAGCGCGCGGCCCAGGTCGCGGGCGACCTCGTCGGGCAGGTCGCGCTCGGCGTTTCCACGGACGTCGTACTCACGGAAGATCTGCGGGTTCATGTCTGTCGTCTCTCCGATCACAACACGTCGTGGCGCTTCGCTGCGGTGAGCGCGTCCACGGCCTTCTTCACGTCCTGCGCGCGGTCGCGGCTCATCACCAGCAGCGCGTCGCCCGTGTCCACCACCACCAGGTCGCTCACTCCGACCAGCGCGATCACCTTGCCCGTCGGCGCGACCACCACGTTGCCCGCCGCGTCGACCACGGTGCCCTCGACGCCCGCGAGCACGTTGCCCGCGTCGTCCTTCGCGCCGAGCTCCCAGGCCGCCTGCCAGCTCCCCACGTCGCTCCAGCCGCAGTCCACCGGAACCACCGCGACCGAGTGTTCGCGCTCCATCACCCCGTAGTCGAGCGAGATGTTGGGCAGCCCGGGGTAGCGCTCGTCGACGGCGGCCTGGTCGAGGTCGCTGCGGAAGAGCGCGTCGGCCACCGCGGGCAGGTGCTTCTTCACCGCCTCGATCATCACGTCGGCGCGAAACACGAAGATCCCGGCGTTCCAGAGGTGGTGGCCGTCGGTGACGTACTTGGTGGCGCGGACGGCGTCGGGCTTCTCGACGAAGGCCCGCACCGACCTCACCCCGTCGGGCGCGCCGGGAAACGCGTCGCCCACGTCGAGGTAGCCGTAGCCCGTCTCCGGGCGCGTGGGCGTGATGCCGAGGGTGACGATGGCCCCCGTGTTGGCGGCGTCGGCGGCGAGCTTCAGCGCGCGCACGAACGCGGCCTCGTCGGCGATGTGCGCGTCGGCCGCGAGCACCACGACGACGGCCTCGGGCGAGCGCCGGAAGATCTCGTAGGTGGCCCAGGCGACACACGGCGCGGTGTTGCGACCGACGGGTTCGAGCAGGATGTTGGCCGCGGGCACCTCGGGGCACGCCTCGTGGGAGGCGTCGGCGAGGTCGGCGCGGGTGACGATGAGCACGCGCTCGGGCGGCGAGAGCGGGGCCACGCGCTTCACGGTGGCCGTGAGCAGCGGGGTGACACCGTCGCCGAGCGGGAGAAACTGCTTGGGCTTCGACCGCCGCGACGAGGGCCAGAAGCGGGTGCCCGAGCCGCCCGCCATGATCACCGTATAGATCTCGCTCATCGAACTCCTCGCGCCCGACGAATCGGGGACGAGCCGTGTACCACGGGCGCCCGCCGGGTTGAACCGGTCACGCGGCTGACCGGGTGTGCGCAACGGACAGACGGCTTCAGGGAGCGGGCGTGAAGCGCGCCCGGGTGTTGGAAGCCGAGACGCAGAGGGAGGTGCCGTCCGTGCACCCGCCGACGGCCCGGAGGCCGTCCGGGCTTTCCAGGCCGACCGTCGTCGTGCGTGTTGTATCGGACATCGACATCACCCCGTAGGCGAGGTCGATGATGCCGCTGCCCTCGTGCACGATCACCTCGAAGTTGAGCGAGCCCGTGCCCGTTGGGTAGTTGGACGCGTTGTCCCACTGCGCCACCCAGCGCCGGGACGGTGCGGTCCCGAGGGTGGCAATGCACGCGCCCGTGTCTCGCGTGAGGAGGTCGCGCCATTGCGCGGCGATGAGCCCGTTGGGAGCCATCGCGTCGGGAATCGTCCCGCTTGTCGAGTTGGCGGTCGCTACGGGGGCAACCAGCAAGAAGCCATTGCTGCTCACGTACATCGACGACCCCGCCATCAACGCAGCCCCCCACCAGCGCGTCGCGAACGGCAGCGTCGCGGCGGCGCCGCTGTCGTCGGCAGATGGGATGACGCGCCGCGACCCCGTCGCGCCACACGCGTCGAGGTACGGCACCGTCGACGCCGACGGGTAGCTGACCACATACCTGGCGCCTCCGCCGCACGCGCCGCCGACGCACCACTGGCCGCCCGTACACGCGCGCCCGCACGCGCCGCAGTTCGCCGAATCGCTGCTCGTATCGGTGCAGACCCCGCCGCACAACACGCCCCCGGCGCACGCGCTCCCGCAGACACTGCCCGCGCACGCTTGACCGCTCGCGCACGCGACGCCGCACGCGCCGCAGTTGGTCGTCGTGGTGAGCGCCTCGCACCCGTTGGCCGCGTTGCCGTCGCAGTCGCCGTAGCCCGCGTTGCACGCGTAGTTGCACGCCCCGGACGCGCAGCTCGCCGTCGCGTTGGGGCTCTCCAGGGAATGGGATGGGCTGATCGTGCGTCCAGGCCGAGTCGACCTGCGAGCGCGCCCGGAGCGAGCGACCAAGCCGTAGCGTTGCTACGGCGCGGGAGTCGAGTGAGGACGTACGCCGCAGGGCGGCCGAACTGGGCGTGCGATCAGCCCATCCCATTCCCTGGAGAGCCCTTGGAGCGCGCCTCGCACGCCCGCCCGCACGCGCCGCAGTGGGTGACGTTGGTGTTCGTCGCCACCTCGCAGCCGTCGGTCGCGACGCGGTTGCAGTCCCCGAAGCCGGTCGCGCACGCGAACGAGCACAGCCCCGCCCCGCCGCACGCCGGCGAGGTCGCGTTGGCTGGCGTCGGGCACGGGCTCGTGGTCGAAGCGAGGCCGTCGCTGTTGCAGACGCTGCGCGCGCTCGCCGACGCGCAGGTCGCGCTGCCGGGGACGCACACCCACGACGAGCACATGCCCGACGCGCAGCTCGACGAGCCCGGGCACGCCACCGTCGACGAGGTGAGCCCGTCGGCGCTGCACGTGCGGACGCTGCGAGCGTCCGCGCAGCTCGACGCGCCCGGAACGCACGCCAGATCGCGGCACGCTCCCTCGACGCAACGCTGTGCCGTGGCGCAGGAGGCCGGGGTGGTTCCGAGCCCGTCGGCGTTGCAGACGGTGCGGGTCGAGGCGTCGACGCAGGTGGCCGTCCCCGGCGCGCACGAGCGGGCGACGCAGGCCCCGTCGCGGCAGCTCTCGGACGACGCGCACGGGACGGCCGTGGTCGTGAGCCCGTCGGGGTTGCACACGCTGCGGGCGGTGATGGAGGCGCAGGTGGCCGCGCCGGGTGAGCAGGTCTGCGCGACGCACGTCCCCAGGCGGCACGACTGCCCGGAGGGGCAGGGCGTGGGCGTGTACCCGCCGCCGTCGGCGTTGCACACGCGGAGCTCGTTGCTCGCGGGGTCGCAGCTCGCGAAGGAGGGCATGCACACGGTGGCCTGGCAGCGACCGTCGCGGCAGGTCTGTCCCGAGGCGCACGCGGCGACGGCGCTGGTCGAGCCGCGCGCGTCGCAGGTGCGCTGGCGGGCGACGTCCTCGCAGCGCGTCTCGGAGGGCGTGCACACCTGCCGTCGGCATCGATTGTCGGGGTCGCAGTAGCGCCCCACGGGGCAGTCGACGTCGGCGTTGCACTCGACACAGACACTGCGAACGGAGCTGCACACGAGGCCCAGGGACGAGCAGTCGCGCGACGACCGACACGCGGCGGGGCGGTCGACGCAGGCGGAGTCGACGCACTGCTGGGCGGTCGGGCACTCCGCGTCGACGGTGCAGTCGACGCAGAACCCGAGCGTCGTGGAGCAGACCTGACCGGGGCACGTTCGGGTGGAGGTGCAGCGCTGGACGGAGGCGCACGCGTGGCGGAGGCAGACGCGATCGGCGGGACAGTCGGTGGGGGCGTTGCACTCGACGCAGCGCTCGCGGTCGAGGTCGCAGACGAGGCCGCGCGAGGAGCAGTCGCGGTCGGAGGCGCACGACGTCGGCGCAGGGACGTCGGTGCTGACGTCGACGACGGGCGTGACGTCGACGACGGGCGTGACGTCGATGGACGAGGCGTCGACAGTGGACGCGACGTCGACCGAGCCGAGATCACTGGTGAGGAGGCCATTGACAGACGAAGGCGAGCACGCGGTCGCAAGGATGGAGAGTATCCAGGGAGTGAGCCTGCGCATCGTGTTGTCCTCCAACGATCGAAGGCCGCGACGCTAACACGCCGCGCGCGACTCCGAGGCGGCCCTCCAGCCCCGGCATTCGGAGTGTCGTCCCTCGCAGCGGCGTGAGAACGTCGGCGCCATCTGTCGGAGGGAGTCTCGGATGTCGCAAGCGCGTGCGTTGGTTCTGCTGGGGTTGAGTCTGATGGCCTCGACGGTCTCGTGTGGATCGCAACCGGCTCCGTCACCGGGGTGCGTGACCGGGCAGACCATTGCTTGCGCGTGCAACGATGGCATCGCCCGGACGCAGACCTGCCGCGCGGATCACACGTACGGCGCCTGCGGGTGTCCCGACTCGGACGGGGGCACGCTGGACGTGTCTGCGGGAGACGCACCGGCCAACGATCTCGGCAGCCTCGATGCACCGCCCGTGTCGTTGGACGGATCGACGCAAGATGTTCCAGCCACGGACATCCCGACAACGGACATCCCGGCAGCCGACACCCCTGCGGCCGACACCCCGATCGCAGACGTTCCGCCGATCGACGCGGAGCTGCCCTGCCCTGCCGTCCCGATCGGGGCCAGCGGAGGAACGGTGTCGTGCGCCGGGGCGACGGTGACGGTGTCGGCGGGCGCCCTGTCGACGGTGGTTCCCATTCAGATCGTGCCGACCAGCGTGACCGCACCGTCGGGGTACACCGGCTACTCGCGGCTCTTCCGCTTCGAGCCCGCGGGGACCGCCTTCACGATGCCCGTTCAGGTCACGCTCCCCTTCGCAGGCGACGCTTCGCGGGCGACGCTCTTCTGGTCGCGCCCCACCGGGAGCACGGGCTACGAGCGCCTCGGCGGCCTGGTTTCAGGCGCGTCCCTCAGCGGCAGTGTCGCCCACTTCAGCTCCGGCTTCGTCGGCGACGGGGTCGACTATACCGAGCCCGCGGACCGCTCGTGCACCGTCACGCGGCTGGTCGAGGGGCGCACGACGTCGCCTTCGGGCATCGCAATGTTCTTCACCGCGGAAGACTGCGTGGGTCGACCGCTCACCGATCTCACCGCGGCGGATTTCGTCATCAAGGAGGATGGCACGCGCCTCAGCAGCGAGTCGTCGGCCACGCTGCTCACGCGGGTCGGGCCGCAGGTGTTCGTGTCGCTGGTGCTCGACGTCAGCTCGTCGACCAATGCGTTTCTCCCGCAGCTCACGGCGGCGGCGGGGCAGTTCGTCACGACGCTCCAGACCGTGCGACACCTGCCGGTGCAGATCGGCATCCAGGTGTTTGCCGGGGAGCCGAGCCTGACCGAGTGGCAGGCGCCGACGCTCGACACGGCTCGGCTGCTCTCACGGCTCGACGCGCTCTCCAGCTACCGTCCGAGCGACCCGAGCTCGACCAACCTCCACGGCGCCGTCATCAACGCGCTGAGCCGGCAGTCGACGGCGGAGGCGGCGTTCCGCACCCGCAACGCGGGCGGAGCGTTCACGAGCGGGTACGTCGTGCTGTTCACCGACGGCGGGGACACGGCGGGTCTACGCACGCAGGCGCAGGCGGTCGCGGCGGTCGGAGCGAGCACCGATCGAATGCTGGCGGTGGGGCTCGCGGGCGGCGACTACATGCCGGGTGTCCTGACGGCGCTCGCGCCGGGCGGGGTGCTGACGGCGCCGAGCGTCGCCACGTTGACGCGCGAGTTCAACGCGCTGGCCAACCGCATCGCGGCGGAGTTTCGGACGACATACCTGCTGGGGTACTGCTCGCCAAAGCGGGCCGGAACGCACAGCGTCACCGTGGAGGTCGCGGGCGGGACGACGATGCCCGTGGCGACGTACGGCTTCGACGCGACGGGCTTCGGGCCGGGGTGTTCGGCGGCGACGTTCACCGGCGCGTGCGGGACGACGGACCAGTGCGGGGGGCTGGGCTGCGGGGCCTGCGACGATCGGACGAGCCTGTGCGACGGGGCGTCGCGGCAGTGCGTCAACGACTGCCTGACGGCGCGCCGCTGCGGGGAGAGACGTTCACCAACCCGCTGGGGTACAGCCAGCGCTGCGACGGAGGTCCCCGGTGCGGGGGCGCGTGCGTCGACCCTTCGACCGACGCCAACAACTGCGGAACCTGCGGCAATGTGTGCAGCGGCGGCCGATCGTGCATCGCGGGCGCGTGCGCGTGCCGGAGCGGGACGACCGTCTGCGCCGGCGTCTGCCGTGACCTCGCCAACGACCCGGCCAACTGCGGAACCTGCGGCAACACGTGCGGCGTCGGCGCGAGCTGCGTGATGGGTGCGTGCGCCTGCGCCGGCGCAGCCACCACCTGCGAGATGGCGCCCATCACGGCGGTGACGTCCCGCGTAGTGTTGACGGACCTCACGGGCGCGCGGGACTTCGCCTTCGACGGCCGCGGCGGGATCGCCATCTCACTGGGGGCTACGGTGGTGCTGCGGCGCGACCGCGACACGCTCCCGGTGACCATGGCGATGAGCGGCGAGGTGGTGGCGCTGCGCTATACCCGCACCCACGGACTCTTCCTCGCCGTGGAGGTTCGCGCGGACGCGGGCACGGCAAGAGGCGCGATCTATCAGCTCCAGCCGGGGGCAACGATCCCGACGCTACGGGTGGGGTCTCTCCAGAGCGCCGGTGGTCTGGCCATCGGCGCGGACGACTCGGTATGGTTCAGCGACACGGCGGCCAACACCATCTACCGCATGCCCGCTGATGGCACTGCGAGCGCAGTGGTGACCGACGTGATGGCGCCGACGCAGCTCCTGCTCGACGTGATGGGGCGATACCTCTTCGTCGCTCAGTCGCGGGACAACAAGGTCGTGCGCGTCAACCTCGGCGCGGGCGACGCCGGAGTGGTCAGCGGCGCGGCGGACTTCGTGGTGGGCCTCGGCGGCATCTCGGGGCTCGCGCAGGACGAGTGCGGCAACGTGTTCGTCGCCGACAACCAGCTCAACCGGGTCTACCGCGCACCCCTCGACTCCAGCCTCATGGTGAGGCGCCTCATCAATGACGTCATCGCTCCACGCACGCTCATGTTCGGCGTAGGCACGGTCTGCGGTGCGCGAGAGATCTTCACGCTGTCTGCCTCGGACGGAACCCTCCGCGCTGCCTTCGTCGGGGCGCTGGGCGTGGCGCTCCCGGTCCCCGCTCCATAAGTCTGTAGAAGCACCACTCCTCGCATCCCCTTGTCCCTACGCGCGCCATTCCCGTACCGTCGGAGCACCATGGGACACCCCTCGCCTCGCCTCGCCGCCGTCGCGTTCGCCCTCCCGGTCGCGCTCTTCGCCGCGTCCGCATCCGCGCAGACGCGCGAGTTCGCGTGGTCCGACAACGCCACCTCCCTCCGCGGCCGAAACGGAACCACCGTCCGCTTCCACTGCGCGCCCGGCGGAACACCCGGCACCGTCTGGGGAACCGACGTCTACACCGACGACTCCTCCGTCTGCGGCGCGGCCGTGCATGCCGGCCTCTTCGACCGCACCAACGGCGGCGACGCCGTGCTGCGCATCCTGCCGGGCCTGCCCGCCTACCGCGGCACCGCGCGCAACGGCGTCACCAGCGTCAACTACGCGACCTACCCGGGCAGCTTCTCCTTCGTCGGCATCAACCCCGCGCTCGCCATGATCCAGACCCCGACCACCCGGACCACGCCTCCGCCCGGCTGGTCCAACAACGCCACCAGCCACCGCGGCCGCAACGGCGCCGTCGTCGAGGTGCAGTGCGCGCCCGGCGGAACGCCCGGCACCGTCTGGGGCAGCGGCCCGTACACCGACGACTCGTCCATCTGCGGCGCCGCCGTCCACGCCGGGGTCATCACCGTCGCCCGCGGCGGCCGCGTGCGCATCCGCATCGGCGCGGCCCTCACCTCCTCCCGCGGCACGACCCGCAACGGCGTCACCACCCTCGACTACGGCGCCTACCCCGGCAGCTACACCGTCCTCCGTCGCTGAAGTGGGTCACTCCGAGAGCGCGCGCAGCGCCTTGATCGCGCGCTTCACGGGTGACCAGCCCGTCGTGCGCGCCGCCAGTGCCTCCAGCGCAGGCAGCGCGGGAAGACCATCGCAGCCCGCCTTCGCGAGGCCGTCAGCGATCTGCCACGTCACCGCGTCGAAGGGCCCGGCGCCTTCGAGCAACGGCAGCACCGTCGCGGTGAAGACCGCCCCATCGATCGCTGCGAGCTCCGTCACGGCGTGGCCGCGCGCGTGCTCGTTGTGGCTCGCCAGCAGCGCGAGAACGCCCCGCCGCACCAGCTCCCCGCGCGCCTCCGTCGCCGCGCGGGCGTGGACCACGAGGAGCGCCGCGAGTACCGGCTCGGCGTTCGGCGACTCCAGGCCCGCGAGGATGGTCTCGGTCACCTCCGGGGCGTTGGTCAGGTGACGCGCGGCCACTACCACCATGAACCACGGTTCTCCCGGCTCTCGCAGTCCGTGGACGGCGTACTCCCGCAGGGCCGCGTCCAGCGCAGGCACGTCGCGCCGCATCGCCGCGAGCACCTCGGCGGAGTCGGCGCAGAGCACCGCCATCGCGTACTCGAACGCAGGACAGCAGCGGAAGCCGTTGCCATCGCGAGGGGCGACCTCGGTCACTGCGCGGCGCGCGCCGACGGTGATCCACTCCGTCAACAGCTCACGGGCGCGCGCGTCGCTCGGGTGGCAGGCGAGCATGGTCAGCCCGAGGTCACGCACCGCGGCCACCTCGGAGTCGAGCCACCGCACGAGCTTGTCGACGTCGGGTCCGTGACCGATGACGGGGGCGCGGAGGCGTGGCGACGGGCTCGCCAATGCGCTCGCCTTGTGTGCGAGGAGGCGCTCCCAGTGCGGACCGAGCGTCGGATCGGTCAGACCCTCGACCGCCCGAACGAGGATCTCGATCTGTCGAGCGGGCTCGCTGAAATGGATCGCATGTTCCAGCGCTCGGGCCGCGGCCCCCCGCACGCCGTCATCAGCGTGGGAGAGCGATGCGACGAGGAACCCGGTGCTGTCGGGCGCGAGCTCGCCCAGCACTTCGAACAGACGCGTCTGCGCGGCGGGGGCGCGCGTCGCGAGGGCCGCCGTGATGTCGGCGACGGCATCGGCGCGGCGGTGCGGCGAGCGCAGCACCTTGACCGCGGCGTCGGCCACGCGACGTGACACCGTCTCGGTGGCGCGCACATCGTCGGGGTCGTCCCAGACGCGCTCGACCTGCGCGAAGGTCGCGACGTCTTCGGCGGCGTCGAGGAGCGCGCGACGCACGTCGGGACCATCGAGTCCGAGCGTGCCGAGGCGCTCGGCGGCGAAGTACCGACGCGCCGGATCGGGGTCGCGCAAGGCGCTCAGGAGACGTGCCCGCTCGTCGATGCCCATTGGCGCCCCGCGACGTATCGCTACCCGATCGAGCCGGCCCACACGCGGTACGACACCACCACCTCGGCGCCGCGCCCCGGTCGGTACGTCGGCCCGTAGAACACCACCGAACGCGCCGAGGCGTCGTAGTCGAAGCCGTCGAGCCGCGAGCGCGGAACCACCCGCCCGTCGATGCGCACCAGGATCGTCGACGAGATGGGCGTGCGATCGAGCTGATACTGGCTCGCCACACCCGCGACCCGCTCGACGATGCGGTCCATCGCCGCCGACACCTCGGCGTCCGTCGCCGTCGTGATCGGGATGAACGACCCGCCGTTGTTGAGGATCACGCACTTGGGCATGTCGATGACGTTCATCGCCGAGCACGCGGTGCGGGCGTCGGCGATCAGACCGAAGGTCGGAATCCCCTGGTCACGGTAGAACGCCCCCACGTTGCGCAGCCGCGTGGCGTAGTCCGCGCCCCACCGCGCGGCGTTGCGTCCGAAGGCCGCGTTGTCGTTGGTGCCGGGCTCGTCGGTCACGAAGAACGCCACCGTCGTCGCCCCCTCGCGCAGCCGCCGGTCGGGGTCGAGCGTGCCCATCGCCTTGCGCGCCTGGAGCGCCTCGTACGAGTACACCCCCGCCGCGACGGGCTCCTCCTGCGCGCCCGCAAACGTGTACGGCCGGTAGATGTCGCGCGCGTTGTTCATGTAGCGCGCGGTGGTCACCTGCCACGACAGCAGCCGCGCCCCGCCCGGGTCGGCGCCGTTGATGAACGCGAAGCCCGGGTCGTCGAGGTTGAGCGTCGTCGAGCCCGACTCGAACACCCCGACGCGGAAGTCGATGTTCGCCGCCGTGAGCCGCGCGAAGAAGCGCGTCGCCGTGTTGCCGAGGCGCTCCTGGTCGTCGGTCATCGAGCCCGACGTGTCGACCAGCCAGAGGAAGTCCACGAGGCTCTGCCCCTCGGCCTGGAAGCGCTGGCACTGGAAGTCGAGCAGGCTCGTGCGGTCGGCGATGGACGTGGTGTTGACGAGGTCGTCGGCGCGAATCGACGAGATCACCCGCGGGTCTTCGGCCACCGTCGTCGGCAGCACCGTCACCAGCACCGCGCGCCGCGGCCGGTCGGTGCGCAACACCGTCACCACCTCCACCAGGTGCTCCGTCGCCGGTGCGTACGCGGGCGTCCCCGCGGGCACCGCGGCCCCGAGCCACCGCGCGGCGAGCCGGTCGCGCAGCGCCCCGGCCTGCTGCATCGACGCCACCCGATAGAGCGATCGCACCGCGGGCAGCGACTCGTGCGTCGTGATGCTGTGCCCGACCAGCACCGGAACCGCCGTGAGCGCCGTGACCAGCTCCGCCTCCGCCGCGGTCGCCTCGACACGCACGTCCGTCCCAGCCGACGCCCGCTCGAACACCAGCGCCGCGAGCGACAGCGACGGGTCGTCGAGCAGCACCGCGCCGCTCGTCATGTCCGTCGTCCCCATGACCTCGCGCCGCGCCATCCCCCACGCCGGGTCGAGCGCGAGCCCGAAGGCCCCGCGTGGGATGTTCACACGCCCTGGCGCGACCAGCATGTCGGGTCGGCAGATGGCGAAGCTCGACGCCGCGTCGTTGCGCCCGTCGCCGTCCGTGTCCCACACCCGCGGGTCGGTCTCGCCGCGCGACGCCGTGATCGTCCCGTCGCCGTCGGGGTCTTCGAGGCCGTCCCTCACCCCGTCGCCGTCGGTGTCCGGCGTCGTCGCCGAGAGCCCCACGCAGCGCTCGCCCGTCATGCACCCGGCCATGTCGGTGCACATCAAGATGGGCCGCCGCTGCCGCGCGCGATCGTCCGCGACGCACACCCGCGGATAACCCCGCTCGACCCCGTCGCTGAGGCCATCGCCGTCCGTGTCGGAGTGGTCGGGGTCGGTTCCTTCGCGGCACTCCACGTCGTTGTTGACGCCGTCGCCGTCGGTGTCGAAGCCCGCCGCGCAACGCTCCACCGGCAGGTCGCGCGGCACGACGACGTCCACCGCATCGACCGCATCGACCGCATCGACCGCGTCCACCGCATCGACGACGTCCGCGGCGTCCATGGTGGTGGCGTCGACGGAGGCGTCTCCTCCGGGCCTCGGCGTGGCCGCGCACGCCACCGCGAAGGCAGGGAGCAGCAGGAGGAGCGTGTGCGATCGGCTGTTCATGGCTCCGTCTCCCCGCAGGCTCATCGGACCGGCGTGAAGCGCAGCGCGACGCCTGTCGAGATCGCGCCCATCCGGTTGTAGGAGTGTTCGACGCCGACGGTGGCGGTGGCGTCCTGGAGGCCGACCGTCGCGCCGCGGCCCATGGCCACATCCATCGCGCTCGCGTCGAGCCGACAGTAGTGAAACTCGATGACGTCGGTGTCGGCGTAGAGCTTCGCCTGGAAGCTCGCGTTCGCCCCCGACAGCGGCAGGTTGGCCCACGAGATGGTGTAGTGACGGCCCGCGCCGGTCGTCTCGCGCGCCGTGATCTGCGCCCCGGAGTTGTAGATGAAGTCGTCCCAGAACGGCGCGACGGTGCTCGGAGGCGACCCCGGCCACGGCAGGTGGTTGTTGAGGTTCGTGACGCTCGGCACGCCCGCGGCCGAGGGCCAGAGCTGCGCGAAGCCGTTGAAGCTCACGCTGTGGTGCGTCACCGCGCTACCGAAGTACCGGAACGCAAACGGCAGCGGCTGGATCGCGGTCGCCGTGCCGGCGCCCCGGATGTTGAGGTCGGTCCACGCGCTGGTGACCTCCTCGCAGGCCGGGGCGATGGTCGTGATGGTGTAGCGGGGCGGCGAGACCGTCACCGACAGCGCGGCGATGGCGTCGGCGACGTTCTGCACGGCCCCGATCGCGAGGCGGACGTCGCGGGCCTCGGAGCCGTCGTTGCGCCAGCGCAGCGCCGCGGTGCCGTTGACCGGCGCGCTGCCGTCGATGCACATGGCCGCGCCGCACCCGCTGGAGAGTTCCATGAACGACGACCAGCCGATGGCGCCCATGCGCTGCGCGACGGCGACCAGCGTGGCGCCCGCGGGCACCGAGAGTCGGTAGTAGAGCGTGCCGCCCATGGTGATGCTCCCGCACTGGCTGACGAGCGGCCCGCCGCGGCCGATCTGCAACAGCTCGCGGCGCTCCACCGGCCCGATGGTCGCGGCGGCCTCGCAGCGGTCGTTGCCGAAGGTCGGCGCCAGGTCGAAGCGCAGGTCGACCTGACCGCTGGTCCCCTCGGACGATCGGCCGAGCGACACGACCACCTCCTCGTCGGACGCCCCCGCGCGCCAGATCGCCGCGGCGCTGTAGTCCTCGGTCCCCGCCGACGAGATCGCGACGCACCCGGTGTCACCGCACGCCGACTGCACCCGCAGCGTCGGCGACCACGCGGTGTCGCCCGCCGCGGTCATGAGACGGCGCGACTGCACCACCAGCGTGCGCCCCGCCGGCACGTTGACCCGGTACCAGAGCGCGGGGGTCGCGACGGCGAGACCGACGCACAGCGGCGGCACGTCGACGGCTCCCGCGAGGTCGATGCTCGGGATGTACGAGCCGACGGTGACCGCCCTCGGCGCCGCGCAGGTCGCGTTGGCCGCCACCGGGACGAGCGCCGTCTCCAGCGCGAAGTTCGCGCTCGCCCCCGACGGGCCCGACACCGCGAGGAACACCTCCGCCGGAGCGTCGCTCGTGTTGAGCCAGCGCGTCTCGCCGGGGGTGAGGGTGCCTCGCACGGAGGGGTTCAGGCACTCGCCGTCGCAGGCGCCGTACACCCTGAGCACCGGGTCGGTGGCGCCGACGGTGCGCGTCACGCGGCCCACGAAGAAGGTCCGCGCGGGGACCGTCACCCGGTACCAGAGGGCGTTGCCAGCGGGGATCATGTCAGCGCAGACCCGCGGCACGGTGGCGCCAAAGATCGTGCTGGCCTCGACGCGCGCGGTGGCGCCGACCATCGGGATGGCGGTCGCGCAGGTGAGGTTGGTGGGCGGCGCGAAGGTGGTGACGCCGAGGTCGAAGCGCACGGTGTTGGCCGTGACGGGGTAGGCGCTCGCGGCCACGATGACGTCGCGCGACGAGGTCTCGTTGTTGGTCCAGAAGACGGAGTTGCCGGCGGCAGCGACGCGGCCGCTGTCGGCGAGGCAGGCGGGCGCGTCACAGCCGCCGACGATCCGCAGGATGGGCGCGTTGCTGCTCCCGGTGGACGGCCGCGTGGTGGCGGTGAGCACCTGCCCCGCGGGGACCGTCACCCGGTAGTACAGCGCGGGTCCGCCGACGGGGTGCGTGGAGGCGGCGCACATGGGGAGCACGTCGCTCGCGTCGCCGAAGAACTGGGCGCGCGCCGTGGTGCCGGGGGCCACGACGAGGGCGCGGGCGCACTGGCCGTTGCGCGGGCGACGGCCCACGGAGGAGACGATGCGGTAGCGCCCCTGCGCCACGTTGAGCTGGTTGGAGACGGAGACCTGCACGGTCTGCGGGAGGTCGCTGAAGTTGGTCCAGCGGGTGGTGGTGCCGGTGGTGTCGCCGACGCCCTGCGCGATGCAGCGGTTGGTGTTGCACGACGGCTGGAGCCGGATGACGGGCCGAAACGACGGCCCCTCGGTCGCGGGCGTGACGACGACCTCCACCGTGTCGAACGAGGGAACGGTCACCCGATAGAACAGCGCCGGCCCGGTGACGAAGGCGAAGCATCCTTCGGTGCGGAAGGCGGCTTGCGAGAGGTCCTGGTGGTCGAGGGTGGCCTCTTCGGCGAGCTCGATGGCGTTGTCGCAGCGGGCGTTCATCGCGAGCACGCCGATGTCGGTCGAGACGAAGGGAGCATCACCGACATCACCGACATCGCCGGGAGCGACGTCCTGGGGCTGATCGAGCTCGACGACATCGGTCGGAGGGACATCCACCGTCACGTCCGCGGGCACCGTCACGTCCGCGGCGTCGATGGCCACGGGGACATCCGCGATGTCGTCGACGGGCGCATCCGCCGCATCGGGAACGTCCCCTGGCAGCTCGGGCGCGCCCACCACGCTGAGCCCGCCGCAGCCCGTCATCACCGCGCCGCTCCAGCACGCCGCCAGCAGCGCGAGGAGCACCATCAGCCGCCGGGACGTGACCACCACCGGCGCGAAAATACCACCAACCGCCACCCGACCCGATAGCGCCATCGGACGATCTTGTCGGTGCCGGAAAGTTGTTCTCGCCCCCCCGTGGCGGGCTATGGGCCATCGCATTCGCCGTGCGTCGCCCGTCACTTCCGCTCGTGGTGCCCCTGCTCCTCGCCCTCGCGGGCTGCGAGACCCAGCCCACCCACGAGGTGCTCACCCTGACCGAGCTCACCCCTCGGCAGGTCGAGCCCGGCGACCGGCTTGTGCTCCACACCACGGGTCTGCCCCCCACGGCTGACATCCGCCGCATCACCGTGCGCCTCGCGGCGCAGCTCGCCCGCCCCGGCGCCGCCCGCTGCGAGCCCGTGGTCGTCTCCACGGTGACCGACCCCCCCGAAGGAACCGTCGTCACCGACCCCCTCACCGGCCAGCTCCGCGACGCGCTCTACGGCGAGGTGGCCTCCCACGCGCTGCGCATCGACGGATCATCCCGCCTGGAGTTCACCCTCACCGACGGCCTCGTCCGCACGCTCACCCGCTGCCCCGGCGAGTCCACCGCGGAGCCCACCGGATCACACGCGACGCTGTCGTTTCTGGGTGGTCGCGCGGGCGTCACGGTGCAGGTCGAGACCCTCCAGGGCACGGTGCTCTCCTCCGCGCGCGCCCTGCGCGGACCCATCGTCGACCTGCACATCACCCAGGGCCGCGGCCTCGACGTGACCCGCGCCGCCCTCGCCGAGGCCGAGCGCGCGCTCTCCGTCGTAGGCGTCCACCTCGCGCCGGTGCTCCCGCCCGAAGGCGGCTTGCAGGTCGAGCGTGTCGACCCGGGCAGCGCCGCCGACGAAGCAGGCGTGGCCGACGGCGACGTGCTGCTGCGCCTCGACGGGGTCAACCTCGCGGCCATCGACGACTTCCGCCCGTCCCCCGGACGCGACCACGCCGTGCTCACCGTGCGCCGCGGCGACGCCGTCGAAGACCGCGCGCTGCGGGTGAGCCAGCTCGACCCGCGGGTCTCCTGGGACGTGGTGCTCGCCGCCGTGCTGGTGCTGCTCGCGGCGGCGCTGGTGTGGTCGGCGGGAGCGCCCGTTCCGTCGGTGCTGCGTCGCGCGTCGCGCCTCGTCGGCATGCACCGCGACGGCGACCCGGAGCCCCTCGTAGCCGCACCGTGGTCGTCAGCTCCGCATCGCCTCGGGTGGCTGGCGCTCGCGACGACGGCGCTGGCGGTCCCCTTCGGCAGCGGCATCTTCTCCGTCGACCCCGACGTGCTCGCCACCACGCTGGCCCTCGTCGTCGCAGGCGCCGCGCTGGCCACCACCCGTCGCACCGGCGCGCGCGCGAAGATCGCCGTGGCCGCGCGCGAGATGCTCCGCGGCGCTCCGCTGGTGGTGGGCGCGGGTGCCGTCGTCGCGGCCTCGACGGCGCTGGGCTTCCAAGGCGTCGCGGGCTCGCAGGGCTCGCTCCCCTGGCAATGGAACCTCTTCCGCGACCCGCTCCACCTCGCCCTCGGCGCCTACGCGATCACGTGGACGGTCGCGGGCTTCGAGGCGGGCGACGCCCCGACGCTGCCCAACCACCTCGCCGAGCGCATGCTCACCTGGGGTCGCGCGGCGCTGTGCGCGCTGCTGCTATTGGGCGCGTGGCGTCTCCCGGCGGTGGGGGCCGGCGCGCAGTCGTCGTCCGTCGGTCTCCAGATGATCGGCGTCGCCGTGCTGCTCGCGAAGTCCTGGGCGCTGCACGCGCTCGCCCGCCGGGCGCGTCGCTCGTCGCGTCGCCCGCGGGCCGAGTCGCTCACCCGAACGGCCTGGGCCGCCGCGCTCCCCGCCGCGATCGCTGCGCTGGGCGCCTACACGGCGCTCGCGCTGCTGGGCCCACGCTTGAACTGGGCGACGCGCGACGCGGTCAGCTCGCTCGTGGCGTGGGCGACCTTCGGCTGGTGCGCGCTGTCGACGAGCGTGGTGGCGTTTCGCTGGTGGGGCGCGCGGTCATCGCACGAGGCCACGGCGACCGTGCCGTCGGCGTAGGGCTCTTCACCTACCGCCGCGACCCGTGCAGCGCCGCCGACAGTCTTCGCGCGGCCTCGCCCACGCGCGGCCCCGGGCGCAGCATCCCGTCGGGGCTCAGCACCACGCGACGCGCACGCACCCCGGGCAGCAGCGTCTCCAGGCCCTCGGTCCGTCCCGTGAGGTCGAGCAGGACGTCGGCGTTCCAGCCCACGATCATCTCCACGCCGACGACCGGGAAGTGGTTGGTGTTGGCCACGGCGTTCTGTCCCCCAGCGATGTCCAACAGCTCGTCGAGGAAGCTACCCGGCCCTGCGACCACCATGGGCTCGCGGCTGAGCAGCGCCACCACCCTCGGCCGCGGCCCGCTCTGCGTCGCCCTCTGCACCGCGGCGAGCTCGCCGTTGATGCGCGCGAGCAGCTCGGTGCCCGCCGCCGGTCGCCCGATGCGCTGCGCCAGCCTCGTCACCGTGCGCGCGTAGGCCGCCCGATCTTCGAACGACACCGTCTCTACGCCAGCGCCCTCCGGCCGATGCTCGACCAGCGCCTGCCCCATCGGGCCGCCCACCACCACCAACAGGTCGGGGTGCAACCCAGCAAGAACATCCTCCCGCGGCGACACCTGCGTCCCGACGCGCGCCACCCCTTCGATCTCCGGTCGCGCCGCCATCATCGACGGAACCCCCACCAGCCTCTCGCGCGCCCCCAGCGCGAGGAGCGTCTCGGCGATGTCCGGCGTCCACGCCACGATGCGCCGCGCCTCGGTGACGGCCCCCACGTCCGTCGGCGCCACGAACCTCACCGCGCCCGTCACCCGCGCATCCGCCGCCGCGTCGACCGTCGTAGCGCGCCGGCACGCCGTGATCGACAGCACCGCCGCCAGGATGCGTGACGCCGCCCGTCCCGCCAGTACACGATGGCTTCCCATGGGCGGCGCGATACCCCGAATGCCACACGTCTCGCAATCGCTCGCCCTCGCCGCCGCGCTCCTCGCGCCCGCCGCCGCCAGCGCCCACCAGAACTCCCTCACCCCGCTCACCCTCACCGTCGACGGGCGCACTGTCACCGCCACCGCGCGCATCGACTCGCTCGACCTCAACGAGGCCCTCGCCCTCCCCTCCAGCGCGCTCCCCTCGCGCGACGACGCCCGCGCCCGCGCCGCACAAGGCGGCCGCTACCTCGGCGCACGCCTCCGTCTTACCCACGCAGGTATTCGCTGCACCCCCGGCGACGCCTCTGCCACGGTGGTCGATCGCGCCGACGGATGGTCCCTCGCCGTCACGGTCGCGTACACCTGCGCGCACCGCGTCGAGGCGCCCTCCGTCGACTACGCCCTCTTCTTCGACGTCGACCCGCAGCACCGCGGCCTCGCCACCCTCGACGGCCTCGGCGCGCCCCGCCAGTTCGTCTTCCAGTCCGACCGCCGCCACTGGTCCGTCGACGCGTCTCCGCCGCTGCGCGCGCAGCTCGGCCAGTACCTGCGCCTCGGCGTCGAGCACATCTTCACCGGCTACGACCACATCGCCTTCGTCGTCACGCTGCTCATCCTCGCCGCCGCGCTGCGCCCCCGCGACGCCCTCCGCCACGTGCTCTCGGTGGTGACGTCCTTCACCGTCGCGCACTCCCTCACGCTCGTCTCCGCGGCCCTCGGCTGGGTCGTCGCGCCCGCGCGCATCGTCGAGCCCGTCATCGCGCTGTCGATCCTCTCCGTCGCCGCGAGCAACCTCCGGCGCAACGCACCGCCGCCGCGATCACGCGCCGTCACCACCTTCGCGTTCGGGCTCGTCCACGGCCTTGGCTTCGCGGACGTCTTGCGTGAGCTCGGGCTCCCCGCGCGCGCCACCGTCCCATCGCTGCTCGCGTTCAATGTCGGCGTCGAGCTCGGTCAGCTCGCCGTCGTCGTGGCGCTGCTCCCGCTGCTGCACGCCATGTCCGCGCGACGCTCGTTCGCCGCGCAGCTCGCGTGGTCCGTCGCCCTCGGCGCGCTCGCCGTCGCGCTGCTCCCCAGCCTCGGCCCGCCGCGGGTCACCGTCGCCGTCCTCGCCGCCGTCGTCGTCGCTGCCGTGGTCGCAGCGCGTCAATCGACATACGACCGCGTCATCCGACAAGGGCTCTCCCTTGTGCTCTGTCTCTTCGCCCTCCTCTGGATCATCGAACGCCTCTCCGGACACTCCGTCTTCAACGGCATTCTCGGTTGAAATCGCGCAGTGACACGGCATAGAACTTCGTAACAAACCGCTCGTGCCATGGGTGCCTCATTCGTAACACCCACGAAGCGGTGATTGTGGTGCGGAGTGAAATCCGTCTACCTTGCTGCTGTCGTTGCAGGGTGCGGTTCTGGTGAGGGCCGCGCGAACAACACTCGTTGAGGGCGCTTGCGAGCGCCCCCACTTCGGCGATTTCCAGTGGTGGAAGGTCTAACGGTCTATGACGTCGTTTCGGCGGGCGGGATGGTCTTTGTTTGTTGGGGTCGTGGCGGGTTGCGCGTCGGACCCGGTTCCGGCGACCGACTCTGGGGTGACTGATCGGGGCGCTGCCACGGACACCCCAACGACGGTGGACACGGGAGTTGTTCCCGACGCGGGCACTGCCACCGATGTGCAGACGGCGACGGACGTCCAGACGGCGACCGACGTGCAGACGGTGACGGATGTCCCGTCGGGGCCGCCGACGCTGGTGATCGCGAGCCCGGCGACGGGTGCCTCGCTGCCCATCGGCGCGCCGTCGCAGCTCATGCTGAACATCACCAACTTCAACCTGGTCAACTTCGTGGGCGCCACCGGCAACGTGCCGGGTTCGGGCCACGTGCACGTCTACCTCGACGGCGCCAACGGCAACGCCGACTACCTGGTGGCGGACTACATCGCCAATCCCCGCGTGGTGATTCCGAGCACGACCTCGCTCGGCGCGCACTCGCTCCGCGTGTCGCTGCGCCAGAACAACCACGACCCGCTCTCGCCCCCGGTCGACGCCCGCATCGACTTCACCGCCGTGATGAACACCGGTCCGACGGTGACCATCGCCTCTCCGGCGGACAACACCTCGGTGGCGGCCAACGCCATGCTGCCGTTGATGGTGACGCTGATGAACTTCACCGCGCGTGACTTCGCGGGTCAGACGGGCGTCAATCCCCCCAACGGTCACCTGCACGTCTACCTCGATGGCGCGAGCGGCGGCGACTACCTCATCGCGACGCACCTCACCAACCCGACGGTTCGCATCCCGGCGGGGACGTCGGCGGGCGCGCACCGGCTGGTGGTGTCGCTCCGCAACGACGACCACAGCGAGATCATCGGGGCCAACGCCACGCTGCGCATCAACGTGACGCCCTGAACTTTCACGGCGCCGCCGCCGCGCAGGTGACGGGGCCCAACGGACCGACAGCATGAAGACCGGAGGACGAGTGATGACAACAGGAACCCAACGGTTCAGCGCCGTGACGGCGTTGATCCTGGCGGGGGCGGTCGCGGGATGTTCCAGCGACCCGGTGCCGACGGACGCGGGTGGCGACGTCGGGATGACGACGGATGTCCAGCCGGGCACCGACGTGGTCGACGCGGGCACCAACCCCACGGACGTGCAGCCCGGCATGGACGTGCAGCCGGGCATGGATGTGCAGCCCGGCATGGACGTGCAGCCGACCGCGGACCTGCCCGCGGATGTTCCGGCGGACGTGCCGCCGTCGACGCTGCCCGGCGCGCCCGTACTGCTCACGCGCAACGCGTCGTTCTCGACGCCGTTGACGGTGGTGCTCACGGCCTCGGGGACGACGTCGTACTTCACGGCGCGCACGCCGGAGGGTGTCGCGACGCTGTTCCGCAGCGCGGGCGGCGGGGCGGCGCCGTCGGTGGTGCCGGTGACGGGTGTGCCGCTGGTGTTTCCGACGGGCATGGCCATCGCGGCCGACGACTCGCGGCTGTACATCGCCGACCAGGCGGCCAACCGCAACGTCGCGATGGTCGGAACGGAAGAGGGCGCGATCATCTCGGTGTCGGTCGAGGGCGGCTCGGCGACGGCGCTGGACATCGGCGCGCTGCGGCGTCCGCGCGCGGTGGCGGTGCACGGCACTCCGGCGCAGCTCACGTTCATCGCGGTGCAGGACGACGGCAACCCGGTGGTGGCGCGCATGTCGGCGATGGGCGGTGGTGTGACGGTGCTGGCGATGGGCGGCGGGTCGAGCCCGCTGCGCGACCCGTCGGCGGTGACGGTGGCCGCGGACGGCACGGCGTACGTGACGGACACGCGGGCGGACGGCGGGCTGGGCGCGGTGTTCCGCATCCCGATGGGTGGCGCTCCGGCGCGCATCGTGGGTCGTCTGCACATGGGTCTGCCGGCGGGCATCACGCTGTCGCTCGACGAGCGACGGTTGCTGGTCGCGGGCTGGGACGTGGAGACGGGCCCTGGTCGGTTGACCTGGGTGGCGGTGGACGGCACCGGGGCGATGTCCCCGATGGCGTCGAGCGCGCTGCTCACGTCGCCGGTGGGCCTCGGGCGCGCGCGCGGCGCGGACATCTACGGCATCGCGGACGACACGGCGACGGACACGGCGGCGACCTCCTGGGGCGCGGTGTTTACGGCGCGCTGAGCACACGGTTTTACAAGAGACACTGAAGAGAGATTCCGAAAGGGAACACGACGATGATGACGAAGACGAAGCTCGGCGCCGCGCTGCTGCTGACCATGACCGCGGTGGGTTTCCAGCCGCAGGCCGCCAACGCCTCCAGCCACCGCGAGGCGCCGCTCATTTCCGAAGACCCGGCCGCGGACAACACCGACCTCTGGGCGTTTACGTCGCCCGAGAACAACGGCACCGTGACGATCATCGCGGGCTACATCGGCCTCGAAGAGCCCGGCGGCGGCCCCAACTGGATGAACTTCTCCGACGACGTGTTGTACGAGATCAAGATCGACAACAACGGCGACGGCAACGCCAACGACGTCGTGTACCAGTTCAGGTTTCAGACGACGACCAACAACGCGCTGGCCTCCGGCGCGGCGGGGACGTTCTTCTACAACGTGGGCCCGATCACGACGCTGCCGACCCCGGCGGCGCCGGGCGCGGCGCTGCGGGTGCAGTCGTACTCGGTGACCCGCGTGGTGGGCGGCGTGCCCACGGTGATCGGGAGCGACATCCCGACGGCGCCGACCTACGCGGGACGGTTCGCGTTTGGCAACCCGCAGACGCGCGTCGGCATGGGCGGCACGGTCGGCACGGCGACGGACGACAGCAACTACACGCGCATCGCCAACCAGGCGGTCACCAACCTGATGGGCGGCGCGATGGGCTCGGGTCGGGTCTTCGCCGGCCCGCGCGACGACCCCTTCTTCGCCGACCTCGGCGCCATCTTCGACGACGCGCAGTTCCGGTCAGGCTTCGGCAACGTCGGCGGCGGCGTGGACTTCCTCGCCGGGTACAACTTCCACATGATCGCCATCCAGGTGCCGATCGGACAGCTCACCGTGGCAGACGCGCCCGCGACCCTCGAAGATCGCCGCAACATCATCGGCATCTACGCGAGTGCGAGCCGCCCGCGGGTGACCATCCGCCGCGACTGCAACAGCACGCTCCGCGGCCGGATGCGCCCGCTCCCGCAGCGCTTCACCCAGCGCTGCCTCGACGACAACCAGGGCCAGTGGGTTCAGGTGTCGCGCCTGGGTATTCCCCTGGTCAACGAGGTGCTCATCCCGCTGGCCGAGAAGGACTTCTGGAACCGCGCGCCCGCGACCGAGGACGTCGCGAACTTCGGCTCGTACCTGCTGGTGCCCTCGCTGCCGACCTACGCCGCGGCGCTGTACGGCAACGGCGCCGGCCAGGGCCTCCGCGCCCAGGTGGGCTACGTGGCGCCGACCCGCAGCGCCTCCGATCCGGCCAACGACATGCTGCAACTCGTGACGGCGCGTGGCCTCATCCCGGGCTCGCCTGCGATGCCCGCGGCGGGCGCAGGTCTGGCCCCAGCCGACCTGCTGCGCCTCAACGTGCGGACTCCGCCAACGGCTCTGCCGACCACGGTGGGCAACCCCGGCGCGTCTCGTCTCGGCGCGGCTGGTGGTGATGGCAACGGATTCCCCAACGGCCGCCGTCTGCATGACGACGTGGTGGACATCGAGCTCCGCTACGTCCTCAACGGTCTGCCCGCCATCAACGCCATCCGCTTCGGCGACGGCGTTGACGGCAACGACGTGGCCTTCACCAACACGTTCCCGTACGTGCCGATCCCCCGTCCGGGCAACGAGGGGCCGCGCTCGCAGCGCGTCGAGCCAGCGCACGCTTCCGACTGACGTCAGCGCAGCGCTTCTCACTTCGCCGATCTCCCTCCTCTTCTCGACAACTTCCCGCTCAACCCCTCCGGTCACCTGCCTGGTGAACGACGAGGCCGTCATAAGACAACTGGCGATACGCAGCGCTCCGCGCCTGGGCACTCTTGGGGCCGCGCAAAGTGGTGCGTATGGCATCCCAACAGACTTTCGAACGCTCCGATCTCGATTGCCGATGGGATGGGGGGTTGTCTATCATGCGAGGCATGTTGCGCTCGTCCCGCACGGGTCCCCAGTCGTCGATCCCAGTGCTGCTCGCGCTCGGCGGCGTATCGTTCATCGCATGCGTTCCGGAGATCACCATCGCGGATTCCGGGCGCGACGCAATGCTCCCATCGGACACATACATCGCCGACTCGACCAATACCACCGACCTGCTCCAAATCGCCAAGGATGGCGTCGGGGATCAACCGCCCGTCGATATTGGCACTGTCGATGTCATCACAGACGTCTCATCTTCCGACGTTGTTGCTGACCGAGAGCCGGAGATTGATGCGCTCGACTCGGATATTGTCGATGCGAGCATCGGGGATGCTCCCACGGACATGTCAGACACCAGCGCTTCAACCAACGACTCTGGAACCCTTTCGGACACCACGGCCTCAACCGATCTAGGTAGTTCCGGGGCGGACGCTCCGCTCGATGTCGGCGGCGATATCCCATTGTCCTCGCCAGACGTCTCCGTCTGTGAAGCCGGGCGCGGCGATTGCGACGATGTCGCGTCCAACGGGTGCGAGGTTGACCTCAATGTGTCGTCGGCTCACTGTGGCCGATGCCGTAGTCCGTGCACCAGCCCGACGGGTGGATCGTCTTCCTGCGTGAACGGAACCTGCGCGCCCGCGTGTCCAATCGGGCAGCGTGTCTCGGCGAGTCGTTGTGTGCCAATCGAAGCACCACAACCTATCTGGCCTCCGGCCTTCTCGGTTCTGGGGTCACGTCGTCCTACGCTGCGATGGCAACTGCCCGAGGGAGTGCTTGGCGCACGCCTTGAGGTCTGTCGTGACCGTTCGTGCGCTTCGGTCGTTACTTCGATGGACGTCGTTGGATCTGAGGCGACTCTCCCATCCGATCTCAGCCGCGGGGTCTACTTCTGGCGCTTGTTTGGCCGGACGTCAGCAGGCGTCGGAGACTCGGTGAGTTCGACCTTCTGGTTTCGGACTCGCTCTCGCTCAACTGGACGGATGACGGCAATGGGCCTGGCGCCTGATTACAACGGTGATGGGTACGGTGATATCGCGGCTGGAACTTCGAACACGCGCTCGTACGCGAGAGTCTACCTGGGCTTGCCCGCGGGGCTACCTGCGACGGAGAACACAACGCTTCGCTGGCCGATTCCAGACGTCTATGGCTGTGGTTTCCCCATCACTGCTCTAGGTGACATCAATGGAGACGGGTATGGCGACCTTGGCAGCAACTGCTTTGAATCGGCCCCAGCAGTTCATTTTGGTAGCCCAGCGGGTCTGGCAACGTCGCCCTCATCAACAAGGCTGACGACTGGTTCTTCTGCATCGGTTTACTCGATTGGCGACATCAATCTGGATGGATATGCGGATGTCGCCGTGAACTTGGCCTACGAGCGTCTCGCGTTGCACCTTGGTGGTCCCTCCGGCCCTTCCGCTTCGCCCTCGATCGTACTTCCGACCATCGGCACGGGCAGCTTCAACTACATACTCGGATCAATTGATATTAACGGCGATGGACTTTCTGACATTGTGAACTCGCCGCCCTCAGGTGGAATACAGGTATTGCAGGGCATTGCGTTGTTCCCCTTTCTCTCTGCGGGTCCACGATTTTCTCCGATGGGACGTAGTACGAGGGTCTTGTCTGCGGGAGACGTCAACGGCGACGGTTTTGCCGACGTCATCGCGGCCAATGATGTCGGTCAAGTTCTCGTCTTGTGGGGTAGTTCTACCGGGCTCGCTGTAACGCCCGTCGTGCTGCGCTCTACCAGCCTTCAGGCACTCCCTCGCTTTGGCGCCTCCGCCGACGCCTTTGGCGACGTCAATGGCGACGGCTTTACCGATCTCCTCATTGGCGAACCAGGTGACAACCGAATCCTCGTCTATCTCGGAAGCGCTACCTTCAGCGACTCAACGCCGCCGCTTATCATCTCTCGTCCCAGTGACTCCGGTTTCGGACAGGGCATCCGCACCGGCGACTTCAATCGAGATGGCTACGACGACGCCATCGTCTGGGATGGCTTCAGCCGCGTCTTCGTCTTCCTCGGCAGCGAGACCGGCCTCTCAACCACTCCCCTTCGCATCTACACGGCCCCCTCCACCGATGGCTTCGGCTCCTCCCTCGCCCGCCGCTCCCTTCCGTCACCCCATTCCCCCATCCCCCATCACTCCGCCTGAGCCCGCCACCCGATGACCCTCTCCCCCGCCCACCGCCTCGCCCTCTCGCTCGCGCTCACCCTCTCGGCCTGCCGCGACCCCGCCCCGCTCACTCGCTCCGCCCGCTCGTCGACCACCGCGCCCGACGCCGCGCCCGCTGCCCTCGACACCACCGGCGCCATGGCCCCCGTCCCCGGTGACGCCCCCGTCGACAACCTCATCCGCACCGCCCAGCGCGCCGCACGCGCCAACCCGCGGCGCACCCGCCCCCTCCTCGACCTCGCGCAAGCCTTCATCCGCAAGGCCCGCGAGCGCGCCGACCCCGCCTGGTACGAGCAGGCCAACGACGCCGTCACCCGCGCCCTCCGCATCGACCGCGATGACGCCATCGCCCTCCAGCTCCAGGCCCACCTGCTCATGCAGGACCACCGCTTCCGCGACGCCCTCGCCGCCGCCCAGCGCATCATCGCCCACCACCCCAACAACTCCGCCACCTACGGCATCCTCGGCGACGCCGAGATGGAGCTCGGCCACTACGAAGCCGCCGAACAGGCCTACCAGCGCATGGCCAACATGCGCCCCAACCTCGCGTCGTACACCCGCGCCTCGTGGATGCGATGGCTCCTCGGCGACATCGAAGGCGCCATCGATGTCGGGAGACGCGCCATCGCCGCCGGCTCACCCCGCAACCCCGAAGAGATCGCCTGGACCACCGTTCAACTCGGCAACCTGTATCTCGCCGTGGACGACCTTGAGCAGGCCGCCCAGCTCTACACCAGCGCCCTCCAGACCTTTCCCGATCACGCCCCCGCCCTCCTCGGCATGGGCCGCGTGCTCGAAGCGCGCGACAACCTCCCCGAGGCCATCACCCGCTATCAAGCCGCCGTGCGCGCGAGCTCCATCACCGAACACCTCGCCGCCCTCGCCGACGCCCTCGACGCCGCCAACCGCCCCGCCGAAGCCCGCGAGACCACCGCCCAGCTCGAACGCGCCGGACGTCGCTCCGACCCCCGCACCCTCAGCCTCTACTACGCCAACCACGACACCGAACACGCCGCCGCGGTCGAGCTCGCCCGCCGCGAACTCACCAACCGCCCCGACGACATCTACACCCTCGACGCCCTCGCCTGGGCCCTGCTCCGCAACGGCAACCTCGATGAAGCCCAGGCCATGTCCGCCCGCGCGCGAAGACTCAACACCCCCGAGGCGAAGTTTCTCTTCCACGGCGGCATGATCGCCCTCGCCCGAGGCGACCGCGCCGAGGCCCGCTCGCTGCTCTCCGACGCCCTCCAGCTCAACGCCCACTTCGACCGCCGCAACGTCGCCGAAGCCCGCCGCGCGCTCGCCACCCTCGGCGGCGACGCCGGCCGCACCCCCACCGCGGAGCCCACCCGATGAACCGCACCGCCTCCTTCGCCCTCCTCGCCCTGTCGCTCGGCTGCTCGGCCGACCCGACCCCCGCACCCCAGGACGCCGCCACCATCACCGATATCGGCAATGACATCCCCATCGATGTTCGCAACGATGTCGGAAGTGATGTCGGCAGTGTAGTCCCCGCCGACGCAGGCTTCGTCGACGCCGGCGTCACCCTCGCCGTCATCGAAGCACGGGTGTTTCGACCCCACTGCGCCATCCCGAGCTGCCACGCCAGCGCCGAACCCACCGGCCGCATGCGCCTCGACGACGACCAGCCCGCCACCACGCTCCGAAACGTCTCTGCCATGGGCGTCTCGTGCTCCGGACAAGGCCTCACCCGGGTACGCCCCGGCGACCCCGACGGCAGCCTCCTCTATCGGAAGATCACCGAAGACTCGCCCCCCTGCGGATCACGCATGCCCCAAGGCGCAGACCCCCTCTCCCCCGAACTCATCGCACTCGTCCGCGACTGGATCGCCGCAGGAGCACCCTGAATGAGACAATTCGTCTCCCCTCTCCATCTGCGGTTTTGATTCTCTCAATCAACTTTCCAAGTACGTTGACAAGCTGCGCCTTGAGCGTGTGAAACTGCCCTTCTGAGGGACCGTTTCAACGCGCAGGAGGTATCCCGTGGCCGATCAAGATCCGTCCAAGAAGCAACTCACCCTGGATCCGAGTGACATCACGGAGGTTGCGGCGGTTCCGCGGCGATCGGCGCTCGCCTCCATCGGTGCGCTCATCGGCGCGGCCATCGGCGTCGTGACGCTCCGCACCGAAGACGCCGAGGCTTGCCGGCGCCGCACGGGTCGCACCGACTCCGACGGGGGTCGCTTCGCCGACGGCGTGGGCCGCGGCCACACCGGCCTCACCGACTCCGACTCCGGCGACGAGTCCAACTGCGGTCGCGGCGGCGGTGGCGGCGGCCGTTACCGCGCTCCGCCTCCTCCCCGCTACCGCCGACGCGGCTGCACCGACTCCGACGGCGGCCGCTACGCCGACGGCGTCGGCCGCGGTCGTCGCTGCCGATAGTCCTCCGTCGCTCCCGACACCACACCATGGACGAGCGGTTTCCCACCCTCGCGGGGCTGCTCGCTCCGCACTCCCTCCAACATTTCCTCGACCACCACTGGGAGCAGCGACCGCTCCACGTGCGCGGCCGGCCCGACGACGCCCGCGCCGCGATGGTCACCCTCGACGGCGTCGACGCGATGCTCACCGCGCGCGCCAGCCGTCACCCCGACGTCTCCCTCGTCAACGCCCGCGACCCCGTCGAGGCCGAAGACTACAGCGACGACGAGAGCCTCATCGACCCCATCAAGGTCGCCAGGCTCTTCGCCGCGGGCGCCACCATCATCGTCAACAACCTCGACCAGCTCTCCCCCCACGTGCGCGCCATCCTCGCGCGCCTGGAGTCCGAGCTCGGCATCCACGCCCAGGCCAACCTCTACCTCACGCCCGGCGGCGCCCAGGGCTTCGCGCCCCACTTCGACAGCCACGACGTTCTGCTCGTGCAGTGCGTCGGCCAGAAGCAGTGGCGCCTCTACGACAGCCCGCGCGGCCTCCCCATGCGCGGCGAACGCTTCAACCCCACCGAGACCAAGGTCGGCGCGCTCACCACCGAGCTGCTGCTCCAGACCGGCGACGTTCTCTACATCCCGCGCGGCCTCATGCACGACGCCGTCGCCGTCGACGACGGGCCGTCCATGCACGTCACCATCGGGCTGCACCCGTTTCGCTGGTCGGAGGTGCTGCTCGAAGCGCTCGCCGTCCAGGCGCTGCGTGACCCCGATCTGCGCGCGGGTGTTCCGCTCGGTGCGCTGCGCAACGACGCCAGCGACGACGAGCTCCGCGCCGCCATGCAACAGCGGGTCGACCGTGTCTTGAGCGCGGTGCGCTGGGACGATGTTCGTGAGCGACTGCACGAGCAGTTCGACCGCGAACACAAAGAACACCTCCCCGGACTCGTCACCGGCGCCATCGCCCCCATCACCGCGGACACCGTCTTCGCACGTCGACCCGGCGCGCGCACCGAGGTCGAAGAGACGGATGATGCCGCGGTGCTCACCGTCAACGGGCGCAGCACCCGCTGGCCCGCGGCCATCGCCCCCATCCTCGCGGCGACGCTCAAGCGCGACGGAACGTTTCGCCTCGCCGACCTCGGCGACGAGCTCGACGACAAGGGCAAGGTCACCATGCTCCGTCGGCTGCTGCTCGAAGGCGCCGTCGCCTTCGCGCGCTGACGGCGCTCAGTCCCCCACGCGGAAGAACCCCCAGCTCCAATACACCTGCGCGGCCACGTCGCTCGCGACGCCCGCCACCGCAGCGTCGCCCGCCGCACCCGCGGCATCGGCCAGCGAGCGCGCGCGACCGCGCAGCGAGACCATGTGCGCGATGTCGTCGGGGTCGACCGCCAGGTCAGGGCGCGTGCGGTCGCCCGCGTCGATGCACATCCAGTCGTAGAGGAGGGCTGTCAGGGCGTCGCGGGAGGTTCCGGGGGGAATGGGCTCCTCGCGCACGTCGGGCCAGCCCATGGGGCGCGCGCGGGACACCACGTCGTGCACCCGCCACCCCGACCAGCGACCGCTCGCGTCGAAGAGCAGCGCCACCTCGGGAGAGACCATGGCGGCCGTCCAACCGGACAGCGACGACGCACCGGCGGCGAGGTCGGACGCGCGCAGCGCCACGTAACCCGAGAGCGCGAGATCGAACACGCCGACCTCCATCGCGGGTAGCGCGAAGCCGTCACCCGACGTCAGCGTGAGCACGGCCGGAGTCACCTCCAGCGACATCGCCGCGCGCCACACGTCCTCGTCGAAGGCCACCCGCGAGGGGCGCGTCAGCCAGCACTCGCGCAGCCGCCGGGTCGTCGCGTCGAAGCGCAGCGCGTCGCCGTCGTCGACCTCGCGCGAACCCACCGTGTCATCGGCGCTCCAGCTCGCCAGCGTGCGGTCGGAGGGACGGCGCGCGCGGAAGGCCTGGGCGCCGTTCCAGAGGGTGACGAGCGGGTCGGCGTCGGGGTCGAGGCGCACCGTCACACCATCGGCGAGAACGAGCGCAGAAGAGTGTGCAACGGGCACGGTCGGTGGTGGAGAGAGCGATGACGCGACGGGCATACCGGGTTCGGTAAAACCGCGGAGCCCGGTGACGTCGCGGGACTCCGCCTCGGCGCGGGCAGCGTCCTCCAGCGCCTCGATGACCGATGGGTCGTCGTCGATGGACCAGCAGCGGTCGACCCACGCGACGGCGGGCGTCGCGTCGGGGCCGTCGCCCACCGCGCGCACCCAGCGCAGCACGAGGACGCCCACCACCACGGCGCGCTGCTCGGCCAGCAGCACCACGCCCCAGCGGTCGTCGGCCAACGCCGCGGAGAGCGACGCGCCCAGCGCAACGCCCGCCTGCTTCAGCGCGTCGTGGGCGCGCGTGACGTCGCGGGGCGACCCGAGGGCCCGCCGTACCACCAGCGCCGCGCGACGCTCGACCATCGGTGGACGACCGTCAGTTGAGGCTGTGGGGGAGCGCCAGCGAGAAGGGCGCGATGCGCGCGTCGAAGCGGTCGCCGCGGTCGTCGAGCATCTGGTAGGTGCCCTCCATGGTTCCGCGTGGGGTGCGGAGCGAGCAGCCCGAGGTGTACTCGAAGGTCTGCCCGGGGCGCAGCGTGGGCTGCTCGCCGACGACCCCTTCGCCGCGAACCTCCTGCACGTTGCCGTCGGCGTCGGTGATGACCCAGTGCCGCGCCTTGAGCTGCGCCGTGACCTGTCCCTCGTTGTGGATCGTCACCGTGTACGCGAACACGTACTGCTGCCGGAGCGGCTGCGACCGCTCGGGCAGGTACTGACTCTTCACCTGCACCCGGATTCCGCGCGTGGCTGCGTTGGACACGCGCCGACCATACACCAGAGGTTGGCCAGACCGCTGCGGGTTGCGCCGCGGGAGGGCACGCGATAGTTCTCCCGACGCCTCTCCCCTCCGATCAGGTGACGTCATGGCGATCCGAACCATTCTCCGCTACCCCGACAAGCGACTGCGCGTGAAGGCCCAGCCCGTGACCGAGGTCACCGACGCGGTGCGTGCGCTCTGCGACGACATGGCCGAGACCATGTACGCAGCGCCCGGCGTCGGGCTCGCGGCCCCGCAGATCGGCGTCGCGCTGCGCGTCTTCGTCATCGACGTGGCCTCCGGCACCGACGACCCCAGCCAGCTTCACTACTTCATCAACCCCGAGATCATCCAGCGCGTGGGCGAGACCGTCTGGGAGGAAGGCTGCCTCTCCTTCCCGGGCATCCACGAGGAGATCGAGCGCGCCGAGAAGGTCACCGTGCGCGCCATGGGCCTCGACGGGAAGACCTTCGAGATGCAGGCCGAGGGTCTGCTCGCCATCGCCATCCAGCACGAAAACGACCACCTCGACGGCCAGCTCATGGTCGACCACGTCTCGCTCCTGCGCCGCCGCATGATCGACCGCGACATGCAGAAGCGCGCCCGCGCCGACGCCCGCCCCTGACCCACGCTCTACGCCCATGCGCCCCCGCGTCGCCTTCTTCGGAACCCCCGCCTTCGCCGTCCCCCCGCTCGCCGCACTGACCAGGATCGCTGACGTGGCCGCCGTCGTCTGCCAGCCCGACAAGCCCGTCGGCCGTGGCAACGTCGTCACCGCGCCGCCCGTCAAGCGCTACGCGCTCGAACACAACCTCCCCGTCTCCCAACCCGCGAAGTTGCGCGATGGAGTCGTGGCCGCGTGGCTGCGTGAGCTCGCCGTCGACGTCGCCGTGGTGGTGGCGTATGGGCGCATCCTGCCGCCGGATGTCCTCGCGGCGCCGCGCCTCGGGTGCCTCAACGTGCACGCGTCGGTGTTGCCGAGACACCGCGGGGCGGCGCCCATCCAGTGGGCGATTCTGTCGGGCGACGCGGAGACGGGCGTCACGCTGATGAAGATGGACGAGGGGCTCGACACGGGCCCGATGCTCTCCATCCGAAGGACGCCCATCGACCCCGACGAGACGTCACCGTCGCTCGCCGATCGGCTGTGCGCGCTGGGCGTCGCGCTGCTCGAAGAAGAGCTCGCGCACTACGTCGGCGGAATGCTCACGCCCGTCGCGCAAGACCACGAACGCCACACGCTCGCGCCCATCCTCACGAAGGAGATGGCGGCGATGGATTGGAAGCGCAGCGCGCGGGCGCTGCACGATCAGGTGCGGGGGTTGGTTCCGTGGCCGGGGACGTCGACGACGCTGGGAGCGCGGCGGCTGATGGTGCGCGCGACGGCGCTCGACGGAGCGCCGGCGGTGCTCGCGGGCGCGCCGGGCGAGATCGTCGCGGTGGACAAGGAGCGCATCTGGGTGGCGACGGGCGACGGGCTCATCGCGCTGACGGAGTTGCAGCTCGAAGGCAAGAAGGCGCTCGGGGCGAGGGAATTCCTGGCGGGTCACCCGCTGCGCACCGGGACGCTGCTGGGGGCGACGTGAAGATCTATACGAAGACGGGCGACGACGGGGACACGGGGCTCTTCGGCGGCGCGCGGGTGTCGAAGGCGAGCGCGCGGGTCGAGGCGTACGGGACGGTGGACGAGCTCAACGCGGTGCTCGGCGTGGCGCGCGCGACGGGCCTGCCGGGAGACATCGACGGGTTGCTGGGCGCGGTGCAGAGCGACCTGTTCACGCTGGGCGCGGAGCTGGCGACGGTGCCGGGCAAGGAGCGCTCGCTGGGCATTCCGCTGCTCGACGAGAAGGACACCGCGCGGCTGGAAGTGGCCATCGACGAGAGCGAGTCGACGCTCGCGCCGCTGAAGAACTTCGTGTTGCCAGCGGGCACCCCGGGCGCCGCGGCGCTGCACCTGGCGCGGACGGTGTGTCGACGGGCCGAGCGGGCGGTGGTGGGTCTGCCCGAGGGCGAAGGCGCGAGGGCGGAGCTGAAGGTGTACCTCAACCGCTTGAGCGACCTGCTCTTCTCGCTGGCGCGACAGGTGAACCACCGCGCGGGCGTGGAGGATGTTCCGTGGTCGCGGCGGGCGTAGGTCGTTGGTGCTGCGAGGTCATGGGATGAAGTCCACGGTTGGTCTGATGGGTTTGTTGGCGTTGTCGCTCGCGGGATGCGGTGACGACGTGTCGGCCTTCACCGATGTCCCGGCGAGCACCGATCGTGGGTCCGTCGTCGATGCGGGCGTGACGGTCGATGTGCCCGCGGCGATGGACGCGGGTCGCGACGTCGTGGTCGCCGTGGATGTGCCCGTCGCGGTCGATCGGCCGGCGGTGGTGGACGTGGCGGCGGTGGATCAGCCGGTGGCGCAGGATGTTCCGGAGGGGCGCGCGTGCGGCGGTCGCGGTGGGTCGCCGTGTCCCGATGGGCAGTTCTGCGACTTCCCCGTCTCGTCGATCTGCGGGCGGGCCGATGGTCCGGGCGTGTGCACGACGCCGCCGATGATCTGCAACCGGCTCTACGACCCGGTGTGCGGCTGCGACGGGCGGACGTACGGCAACGCCTGCGGGGCGGCGTCGGAGAGCGTGAGCGTCGACCATCGCGGCGAGTGCGCGGGGGCGAAGGACGCGGGCACGGACGACGACGCAGGGGGCGGCGACTGCCGCACGCGCGGGTGTTCGAGCACGAGTAGCTGCATGCCGTGCCGCGGCGTCGGCGGGGTCGTGTACGCGTGCATCCCGAGCGGGGCGGCCTGCTGAGGGAGCGCAACCTTCTGGGCCGCGACGTAGTTGGGACCTCGCTCATGTAGCTGCCTCGATCCTTGAAGGCGTGCGCCGGTTCGATACGCTCGGCGACCACCATGGCCACCAGCAAACGCTCTCCTCGCGCACGCTCTGAAACCCCAGCCATCCCGAAGAAGCCCGCCGCGAAGAAGGCCGCCGCGAAGAAGGCACCTGCCGCGAAGAAGCCCGCCACCGCGCTCACCCCCAAGGCCTTCGCGCCCGCGGGGCCGGTGCACTGGGGGTACCCCTTCACCGTCGAGGTCGCCGGTGAACGCGGCGCGGCCATCAGGGCCTTCCTGGAGCGCTTCACCACCATCACCACCGACGAAGACATCTCGGGCTACGGGGTCGTCGACGACGACGACACCGCGACCGCCGCCAGGTACTTCAACAAGAACCGTCCCGTCATCACGGCCTCGGACTTCGACCGACAGAGCCCCGCCCACCTCACCGAAGACGAGCGGTTGCAGCGGCTCGATCGCGCCCTCGGAGAGCGCACCTCCGAGGCGTACAGCGAGACGGAGATGCTCCTCGCGACGTGGCCCGACGACCAGCACCCCGACGCCGCCGAGGCCCGCGCGCTCGCCGCCCTCGAAGCGTGGCCGACCTACTTCCGCGGTGGGACGACGCGCTCCCAACGCGCAGCCGACGCGGGGGACCTCTCCCTCCACCGGAAGTTCGTCCGCTCGCAGGGGAGCAAGGACATCGACGAGCGTCTCTCGTCGGGGCGCTTCGATGACACCGAGCTGCTCTACGTCGACGACATCGAGGTCTTCCTCAAGCACCGCGCGGCGCTGCCCAGGGTGCGCGCGCTCAACGTGCGAGGGGTTCCGACGACGGCGCAGTGGGACGCGCTCAAGGAGACTCCCCTCGACGCCATCGCGGTGCAGGACTTCACCTCGCGCAACGTCACCGGCCTCGACACGGCCCGCTGGTGGGACGCTCCGCTTGGACGCAGCCTCCACACGCTCACCACCTACGGCATCAAGATCGGCGCGGCCGAGCTCAAACCGCTCACCCGCGGCGACGGACACCTCCGCCACCTCAAGCTGGAAAACGCCCGCCTCACCGGCGCCGCAGCGGGCAAGGCCATCGCGGCGATCGGCGCGCTCCACCCGCTGGAGTCCATGACGCTGCCGTACAACGAGCTCGGCCCGGCAGGGGTCGCGGCGATGTTCGCGGGGGCGGGCCATCCCTCGCTGCGCGCGCTCACCCTCTCGGCCAACGAGATCGGCGACGAGGGAACCGTAGCGATCGCGCGCTCGCCCGGCCTTGGTGAGCTGCGCTGGCTCTCGCTGTCGTCCAACGCCACCGAAGGGCCCATCACCGCGGTGGGCGCGCAGGCGCTCGGCGAAGCAGCGTCGCTGCGCAACCTGCACTCGCTCTTCCTCATGGGGCAGCCGCTCCAGACCGATGGGGTCGCGGCACTCCTTGCGAGCGCCGCGCTGCCTCGGCTGCGGAAGCTCAACGTGAGCTACACGAGCGCCACCTGGGGAGCGCTCATCGCGAAGCTCGATGGCGTGGAGACGCTTCCGGTGACGCACCTCGATGCGTCGAGCTGGTACGGCGGGCCGAAGCCGAAGTGGAAGGACGCACGCTTCCTGCGGTCGGTGACGCACCTGCGGGTGGAGGCGCTGCCGGGCGGGGAGTTCGCGAAGTTTCTGAGCTGCGGCAACCTCGACAACGTCGAGGTGCTGGTGCTGGGCGGGGTCTACGCGCAGCACGACAAGGCGCACCGCGCGCTGTGCGACGCCGAGGCGCTGCCGCGGTTGAAGGTGCTGTCGATCCACGGGTGGAAGATGGGCGTCCCGCAGGCGAAGGCGCTGTGCGGGTCGGCGCTGGTGCGCGCGCTGGAGGGCATCGACCTCATGGCCAGCGGGTACGTGAGCCCGGAGGCAGCGAAGGTGTTTCTCGACGCGGGGGTGCGGGTGGTGACGAGCCCGGAGTTCAGCGAGTACGTGGCCAACGACGTGCGGAGCGCGGACTTCAGCGACGAAGGGGTCGCGGACTGAGGAGGCGAGCGCTACGCCTGGAAGTCCCCGATGGCGGCCTGCGTCCACGGGCGTGCGATCTCCGCCGGGGCGATCGGCTCGCCGAGCCGCGCGGAGAGTTCTCGCGCGAGCCGCGCGCCGCCGAGGGTGACGAGCGTCGGAGCGAACAGCTCCACCGCCGTCAACATCCGCTCGGCGTCCCAGGGCTGCGTGTCGAAGTACGCCGCGACCCGCTCGGACCACTCGGCCCGATCGGCGCCGCACACTGCCTCCAACCGCGACGCGATGGCCGCCAGCTCGTGCCGCAGCGGCGGTGACCAGCCCCGCGCAGCGCCGAGCGCCGCGATGGCGGCGTCCCGCTCGGCCAGGCTCGCTCCACGGCTCGCGCGCGCCGGGAGCGACTGCGCCGCGTCGAGCGCCGCGAGCGCCCGCGTCAGCCCCTCGGGCGCGGCCCCATCGGCGAGGCGGGCCATGCCGAGGAGAGCAAGGTGTTGCGCCGACTCCGGGAGCGCCGACACCAGTTGTCCGAGGGCCTTCAGCGCCGAGGGGCGGTGGCCGAGGGCGAGGGCGACGCGCGCGGCCTCGGCGTAGAGGGTGGGGTCGAGGCAGGCGCCGAGCTGGTCCCAGGGCAGGTCGTCGAGCTCGTGGTGCTGTTCGAAGCCGGACTCGGTGCGCTCGACGATGGCCAGCGCGCGGCGTTGCAGCGACCGCCGCTCGTCGCCCTCGAAGGCCGCGCTCACCGACATCGCCACGGCGGCGCGCAGCACGTCGAGGTTTTCGTATTCGCAGTACTCGCCCGCCTGCATGGTGTGACCCGCGAGGGGATCGCCCACCACGCGCGCGACGAGCGGGCGCAGCTCGGCCAGCAGCGCCTCGCGGCGCGCGACGTGGCAGCGGGACAGCGCGGCCAGCGTCTCGGCTTCGTCGCCGGCGCCCTCCTGCATCGAGCGGGCGCGCTGCTCGGCGAGGTCGAGCAGCGGAGGCGGCAGGCGATCGCCGACCTTGTGGAGCAGGAAGTCGAGGTCGCGCAGCGAGTCGAGCTCGCGCAGGTGCCGCTCGAACCACGACGACAGCGGCGCGAAGCCCACGAACTTTTCGGCGGCGAGCGCGGTGGAGATGAAGCGCCCGTCCTTGCGCGCAGCCGCGCGCTCGATGGCCTGTTGCGCAAGGGCCAACTGCCGATCGGCGGGCGCGATCGGACAGCAGGTCATGATGAAATCGGGATCGCTCTCCGGGCCGAGCATGGAGTCGACGTGGGCGAACAGCGCGGCGCGAGAGGTCGCGTCGAGGTCGGCGCCAAACCGACGCACCACCCGCGCCACGTCGAAGGGGGCGAGGAGCGGGAGCAGCGCGAAGGCCTCCGCGATGAGCCGCGGCGCGACGTCGGCGGTCTCGGCGCCGGCCCACGCGAGGAGCGCGCCTAGGCGGGCGTCGGGCCGGGTCTCGGTGGCAAGCAACGCGAGCGCGCGCTCGCGGAAGGGGCCGCGCTCGTCGGGCGGCACACCGAGAGCGGCCGACGCGACGATCTCGACGGGGGACAGCGGCAGGTGGAGCTCGGCGACGCGCGCGAGGAGCACGTCGCGGGCGTGGCGGCCGAGCAGCGGCGCGTGATCGAGCAGGAGGAACACCTCGGCGAAGTCGCTGCCGCGGTGCGCGCGGAGCAGGTCGGCGGCGACCTCGGGCATCAGCGGCAGGAGCACGTTGACGTACTCGCGCGGCAGGTCGTCCGAGCCCGCGACGGTCAGGGCGCGAGACCACGCGCGGGAGAGGCTGTGCAGCAGGACGTCGTCGCTCATCGCCGGAGCATAGCTGGGCCCGCGTCGTAGCGCGTGCGGGCCTTCGGGCCTACGCGTTCCAGACCGTGGCGCGCAGCGAGGCGAGCATGGCCCGCGACTCCGCCGCGCGAGGCCAGCCCAGCGAGCGCGCGACGGACTCATCCACGGTCGCTTCCGCCGCCTCGGCGCAGAGCGCTTCGACGGCCGCACGACGGGCCTCCGCGACGCGCTCCCTCGCGGCGGGCGTGAGCTTCCCCTCCGACCACTCCGCGACGCGCCACGCGAGCGCCGCGTGGGACGCCTCTTCGCGCGCGATGACCGCCATGGCCGCGCGCACCCGCGGGTCGCCCGCCCGCTGCGCCTGCCAGCTCGCCACGAGGGCGCCCCATGCTTCGCGCACGCATCCCTCCACGGCGTTTTCGCGGGCCACGGCTTCGAGGTCGCGCACACGCTGGCGGAGGCGCGGGGCCGTTGCCGGGCGCGCTCCGTACCGCTGCGCGAGCGAGCTCATCATCCGGGCGTGCCGTCGCTCTTCCTGCTTCGCGCGGCGCGCGGCGGCGTGCAGCGGACCCGGCGCGTGGTGCGCCCGCAGCTCACGCGCGAGGCGATCGAACGCCCCCACCGACCCGGCCTCCATGGTCGCCATCGCCGCGAGCAGCGCCCCGGCCGAGTCGTCGACGGGGGCAGGTGCGACCACGTCGCCCGCGCGACCGCCGGTGCAGAGGAGCTGGTAGCGGCACTCCATGCGCGCGCCGGCGTCGACGGTGACAGGGCGGCAGCTCTCGATGATGGACGAGAAGTTGTTCACGTTGGGCGCGTTGGCGGGGCAGTGGACGAGGCAGGTCTCGCGGGGCACGGAGGCGTCGAAGTCGAGGGCGCCCGCGTCGCCGACACTGGCGTCGGTGCCCGAGAAGAACGGCACCACCAACGGAGGGACGGTGCACACCGGGCCTTCGCTCAGGTTGGTCCCCGACCCGCAGCCCGCGGCCATGAGCGCCGCCGTGAGCGCTGCCTGCCAGCGCGCCCGAGAGATGTTCGTGTTCATGGGCGCGAGCGTCGCACGCAGCGTGCCGCGGCGACTGGCCTCCTCGGCACACCGCTGGCACCGTGCGCCGCACCATGACGACCCACCCTCGCACCGTGCTTTCTTCGTATCTCCTTTGCGTCACCCTGGGCGTCCTCGGCACGGTCGGCTGCGGCGCTACGGCCGTCGTCGGCCAACCCGTCGATGCCTCCGTTACGACCGACGTCCCTGTCAGCCTGCCCGATCGACCCATGACAACGCCCGACGTCCCGAGCACCATGCCGACGACCTGTCCCCTCGTCGGTCGGTACACCGGCAGCATCGAGAGCAACGCGCTGTGGTTCGAGTTCACGGCGGGCGGCCTCTGGCGCGGCTCGCAGACCGAGGAGGGGCTCACCACGCCCATCGTCGAAGGGAACTACGCCCTCACCGGCAGCAACCTCGTCCTGACCGATGAGAGGAACCCCAACACCAGCTCAAGCTCCGGCTGCGCGATGATCGACCGCGGCCAGTACACCATCAACTTCACCACCGACTGCACCACGCTGCGCTTCGACCGACTCGGTGACGACTGTGAAGGGCGCGGGCAGTTCTTCTCGCAGGTGGCGCTCGGGCGGCGGCGGTGAGGCTCAGCCAGTGTTGCGCAGACCCGCCGCGACGCCGTTGATCGTCAGCAAGATGGCCCGCGTCAGGTCGCCCGGCACCGGCTCGCCGCGCGCTTCGAGCGCCCGCTTGCGCCGCAGCAGCTCCACCTGGAGGAAGCTCAGCGGGTCGACGTACGGGTTGCGCAGCTCGATGGAGCGCGCGAGCGTCGGGTTGTGCGCGAGCAGCGTCGCCTGCCCGTAGATGGCGCGAATCGCCCGCACCGCACGGCCGTGATCGAGGGCGATGCGGACGAACAACCGACGCGCCGCCGCGGGGTCGGGATGCAGCGACAGGTACTGCGACGCGATGCCCAGGTCGGCCGTCGCGAGGGCCACCGCGATCGCGTCGAGCGTCGACGCGAAGAAGGGCCACCGCGCCCGCATGCGACGCGCCTCGTCCACGCCGGTCTCGCGCAGGAGCGCCGCGAGCCCCGCGCCCGCGCCGTACCAGCCGGGGAGGTTGAGCCGGCACTGCGTCCACGCGAACACCCATGGGATCGCGCGGAGGTCCTCCAGGCGCGTCGAGGTCGTGCGGCGCGCGGGGCGTGACCCGATGGGCATCGCGCTGAGCTCGGAGAGCGGCGTCACCGACTCGAAGAAGGGGATGAACCCCGGGTCGCGCACCAGCTCGCGGTAGGCGACGAGCGCGGCGTCGGCGACGGCTCCGAAGCGGCGTTCGTCGGCGGCGAGCGCGTCGGCGTCATCGTCATGCGAGACCATGGAGGCGCGGAGCACACCGCCGGTGATGAGCTCCAGGTTGCGCTCGGCGATCTCGGGCAGGAGGTACTTCCACCCGATGACCTCGCCCTGCTCGGTGAGCTTGAAGCGCCCATCGACGGCCCCGGCCGGCAGGCTCTCCACCGCGCGCTGCGCGGGACCACCACCGCGACCGATGGAGCCGCCGCGCCCGTGGAAGATCTGGAGCGCGACGCCGTGCTCGCGCGCCACCGCCGTCAGTCGTTGCTGCGCGCGGTAGAGCGCGAACGACGCGGTGAGCATCCCGGCGTCCTTGTTGGAGTCCGAGTAGCCGATCATCACCTCCTGCACGCCGCCGCGCAGCGCGAGGTAGCGCACATACGCCGGGTGCGTGACCGCGGCGCGCAGCTCGTCGGCGGAGCGATCGAGGTCGTCGAGCGTCTCGAAGAGCGGAACCACCGACACCGCCGCGACGCCCTCGTCGGGTCGGTAGAGCCCCGCGACGCGCGCGAGCACCAGCGCCGCGAGCATGTCGTCGCGACCCCGCGCCATGCTCATGATGAACGAACCCGCTCCCCCGTCGCCCACCAGCGCGCGGACGCGACCGACGGCCTCCATCGCGCGCATCCCGTCGAGGTCGGGGCGAGCGGGCACTCGCCTGCTGTCGAGCGCGCGGGAGAGTTGCGCCTCGTCGAGCGCGGCGGCGTCGTCGAGCCAGAGCGCCGAGCGGGCGGCCTCGCGCACCCACGCGGCGGGCACCCGCACGTCGAGCCGCGCGAGGTGAAACCCGAACACCTCCACCTGGCGACGAACGCCCTGCACCAGTCGCATCCCGGCGCGCTGGCCGCGGTTGTCGGCGAGAGAGCGTGCGATCACCGCGAGGTCGGCGGCGAGCTCGTCGGGGCTCGCGTACCCGATGTCCCAGTCGGGCGCGGACATCGTCCGGCCCTCGCGGCGGGCGCGCAGGAGCGTGTCGCGGGTGGCGTCGATGCGAGCGCCCATGAAGGCGAGCTTGCGGCGGTAGGGCTCGTGGGTGGCGCGGGCACGAAGCTCGCGGGCGAGCGCGGGGAGGCGGTGTTCGTCGGCGGCGATGGAGGCGTCGAGCTCGGGCGACGCGGGCACCGCGCGGGTGCTCTGCGAGAGGGTCTCGCCGAGGCGGGTGATCTCGCGAGCGTGCAGGGCGAGGACACGAGCGCCCTGACCGAGCGCCGTATCGACGACGACGTCGGGCGTGACGTTGGGGTTGCCGTCCATGTCGGCGCCCACCCACGATCCGAAGCGGACGAAGGGCGGGACGCGCAGGGGCGCTCCGTACTCCGCCGCGAGGCTCTCCTCCAGCGCGGAGTAGAAGCGTGGGACGAGCGGGTGCAGGACTTCTTCGAGGTAGAAGAGGGTGTTCTTCACCTCGTCGCCGACGCGGGGGCGCTCGTGGCGGATCTCGTCGGTCTGCCACAGGCCGGTGACCTCCTCGCGGATGGCCTCGTCGACCTCCTGCGCCTCGCGGGCGGTGAGCCGATCGGTGAGGTCGCGCTGCGCGAGCGCGGCGTCGATGCGCCGGTGCTTCTCCAGCACCGTCCGGCGCTGGGCCTCGGTGGGGTGCGCGGTGAAGACGAGCTCCAGCGACGCGCGCGCGAGCAGCGCCTCCATCGCGGGCTGCGGGGTCGACGCGCGGGACCCGCGGAGCGTCTCGACGAGGGAGCCGGGCTGCGGCTCACCGGCGCGGGCGTACTGCCGACGGCGGCGCACGCGGTGGTGCTGCTCGGCGAGGTTGACGAGCTGGAAGTAGTGGGCGAAGGCGCGCACCACGCGCTCGGCGGCGGGCAGGTCGAGGGCGGCGATCTTCTCGCGCAGGGGCGCCGCGGCCTCGCGACGGGGCGACGCGCGGCGGGCCTTGGCGAGCGCGCGCACCTCTTCGACGACGGTGAGAAGCGCGGGGCCCGCCTGCTCGACGAGCGTGTCGCCGAGGATGTGCCCGAGGTAGTCCACGTCGCGTCGCAAGGAGTCGAAGGGGTCGCTCATCGCGACTCTCATAGGGCACGCGGCCCGCGAGGACTAGCGTCCGACGCGTACGGTGCCCGCCATGATGAGCACCACGGTGACGAGCAGCGCCAGCAGCGCCAGCGCCGCGAACCACGTGTGCCAGAGCGGCTGACGCGGCGAGCTCACCAGCGGCAGCGGCGGGAGCGACGCGGCGACGTCGGACTCCTCCGACGCCACGGCGGGGGCCATGGGATCGGGCGGGAGGACCTCGTCCGCGTCGGCCTCGTCAGCGACGACGGGGAGCGAGATGGGAGACGGTGGGAGCAACGCGGGCGCGGCGGCCTCGTCGGTGACCACGGCGAAGCGGACGGGATCGGGCGGCGTGGGTTCGAGCGACAAGGGTTCGACGGGCGCGGAGGGGTCGACGAGGGGCGTCAGCGCGACGACGAGGGCGTCGATGGAGGGGTAGCGGGCGGCGCGGTCTTTCGCGAGGCAGCGCTCGATGACGGCGTCGAGGCCCTGCGGGATGGTCGCGCGGCGCGAGCGGATGGGGCGCGGCGCGGCGGAGAGCACGGCGTTGCAGAGGTCGATGAACGTGCGCCCCTCGAAGGGCAGCGTGCAGGTGACCAGCTCATACAAAATCACCCCGAAGGCCCAGACGTCGGCCCGCCCGTCGATGCTGCCGACGCCGCGCATCTGCTCGGGCGACATGTAACAAGGCGACCCGAGCAGCGCCGTGCCCTGCGTGAGGCTGATGTCCTCGACCAGCGCCGAGGAGCGCGAGAATTTCGACACGCCGAAGTCGAGCACCTTGATGAGGGCGCTGCCGTCGGCGCGCTCGGTGAGGAAGAGGTTGGCGGGCTTCAGGTCGCGGTGGACGATGCCGACCTCGTGCGCGCGGCCGACGGCGGTGCACGCCTGGAGCACGTAGGCGATGGCCTCCTGCGCGGTGAGCGCGCCGTAGCGTTCGAGGCGGCGTTCGAGGTCTTCGCCGTCGAGGTGCTCCATGACGATGTAGGGCGCGCCGTTGCCCAGGTTGCCCACGTCGAGCACCCGCGCCACGTGCTCGCCGCCGACCTTCAGCACGGCCTTCGCTTCACGCACGAAGCGCTCCTGCGCCTCGGGCTCGCCCCTCGCCTCCGACACCAGGAACTTGATCGCCACCCGCTCGTGGAGGGTCTCGTCGTGTGCCGCCACGACGATGCCCATGCCGCCCACGCCGAGCACCCGCTCGATGCGGTAGCGCCCGTCGACGACCCGCCCCTCGACCGCGCGGTGCCCGCCCGGTGCTTCGGTGGGGACACCCTGCGGGCGCATCTTGGCGAGCGTGCGACGCAGCTTGAGCTCGGAGGACACCTGCCGCGCGAGCGCCGCGAGGGCGTCGATCTGCACGGGCGTGAGGTCGCGCGGGACGTAGTCGATGACGCAGAGGGTTCCGACGGCGACGTCGGGCTCGATGACGAGGGGGACGCCGGCGTAGAAGCGGATGCTGTCTTCGCCGGTGACGAAGGGGTTGTCGGCGAAGCGCTCGTCCTCGCGGGTGTCGCGCACCACGAGCATCTCCGGCGAGTGGATGGCGTGCGCGCAGAACGACACGTCGCGCGAGGTCTCCGCGAGCTCGAGGCCCACGCGCGCCTTGAACCACTGGCGATCGTCGGCGACGAGGGAGACCAGGGCGACGGGCGTGTCGCAGAGCTGCCCCGCGAGCCGGGCGATGTCGTCGAAGGACGGCTCCGGGGGCGTGTCGAGGATGGCGCAGCCCAGGAGGGCGGCGAGGCGTTCGGTCTCGTTGGTGGGCGTCCGGGCGCGCATCGCGTTGGCGGGATGGGCCGACGATCAATCCCCGCAGGGAACGGTGTCAATGGCGGCCGCCGGCGCGGTGCAGGTCAGGGCAGCGGCGGCACCGCCTGCTCGAAGAGGGCGCGCACCGCGACGGCGACAAGCGCGCCCAGGAGCGTCGACCACACGGCAGCGCCCGCGAGGCCGCGACCGAGGACGCCCGCCGCGCGGCGGGTCACGGCGCCGTCCCCGTAGACCCGGTGCGGGAGGCCGAGCGCGGCGAGGGCGGCGAACACCCGCTCGGCGGTCGCGCGATGGGCCGTCACCAGGTGCCACCGACCGTCGCGGGTCTCGACGTAGAGGTGACCCGAGGGGAGCGGGACGGGCGAGGCGACGGGCGCGTCGGTGGCGGCGTGGAGCTTCACGCCGACCGAGCAGGCGAGCACGTCGGGGCGCAGCGTGTAGCGGGCGCGGGAGACGAAGCCCCCGCGGCGGACCGTGAGGGTGCCATCGGGGTCGACGACGATGCGCTCGCGCCCGAGGAGGAGCCCCGCGATCCACGCGGCGGAGAGCAGCAACCCCAGCAGGACACCGGGGTGCAGGCCGACGATCCAGTCGAAGGCGGCGAGCTCGGGACGAACCCCGGCGACCCACTGGCGCAGCGCGACGAGGTCGACGGTGGCGTAGAGGGGGCAGACCTCGCGGGGATAGAGGGCCCGCTCGGTGCCGCCGGGCGCGACGACGAGCGGCAGCGAGCACGCCACGCGAGAGTTCGGCCGGGTGCGCGTGACGCTGCCGACGTCACGAATCGCCGCGACCTCGTCGCGCCGGAAGGTGAAGGCAACCGGCGACGAGAGCAGCGAGCCCGAGGCGACGCGGCAGCGGTCGGCGTCGCACCGCAGCTCGACGCCCACGCCCGTCGCGAGCACCGCGAGGGAGGCCGCGAGGGAGGCGACGAGCCCGAGGCGCGCCGGCCACCCCGCGCGCGCGAGGTCGACCCCGCCGCGGCTCATCGCACGATGTCGAAGGACCCGGGGAAGACGGCGTAGTCGCGGGTGGTGATGCCGTTGCGGGTGTCGCCCTCGTAGTGCGAGCGCCCCGGCCCCGGGCGGAGACGCACGACGCCGCCGCGCTCCAGGGTGATGCGCCCCGCGAACACCGCCGCGGTGCACACGCTCGAGTCGTCGGTGAAGGGCCCGCGACCCCACACCGTCGCGGCCGTCCCACCGGGCGGACAGAACACCTCCTGCCGCTGCCCCGCGAGCGCGCGAAACCGCGTCGCGCTGTCGCTCCAACCGATCACCGTGACGCCCGCCGGGGCGGCCACCTCAGGCGCGACCACCGCGCTGAACGCGAAGCTCCCCGGGTAGGTCGCGAAGTTGCTGGAGGTCACGCCGTTGCGCGCGGAGCCGACGTAGCGCGCGCGGCCCGGGTGGACGAAGGCGGTGACCGTGCCGCCCTGCGCGAGCGTGATGCGCCCGGCGTGCACGGCCGCGGAGCACACCGACGAGTCGTCCGTGTACACGTCGGTGCCCCAGACGTTGCCGAGCGTTCCGCCGGGCGTGCACTCCTGGGTGAAGCTCTGACCAGCCTGGCCGCGGTGGCTCGTGGCGTTGGTCGACCACGCCCCGCTCCCGCCGGTGCCGACGGCGATCTGCACGCCGCCGATGTTGATGCCGTTTTCGTTGAGGCGGGGCACCGGCACTGCGATGAGGCCGGGCGCCGCGCCGCCCACGATGATGAAGCTCCCGGGGTAGCTGCCGAAGTGCCGCGTGGTCTCCCCCGCGCGCACGGTGCCCGCGTACGACGGGAGCGCGGGCGCGATCTGGATCTGCACCGTGCCTCCCGCCGCGCGGGTGATGCGCCCGGAGTGCGCCGCGGCGCCGCAGATGGACGAGTCGCTGGTGTACGTGTCGGTGCCCCACACGGTGCCCGGCGTTCCGTTGGGCGGGCACGCGTAGGTGAAGGTCGCGCCGATCTGCGCGCGCTGCGCGTTGGCGTTGGCGTCCCACCCGATCACCGTCGCCGCGGGCGCCACCGGGGCGGGCGGCGGTGGCGGTGGCGTCGGCTGCGCCTGGGCCGGCTGGTTGCGCTCGCACCCCGCGGTGATCGCCGCGAGGGTCCACGCCACGAGATGTCCGGTCCGAAGGTAGCTGTGCTTCATGGTCCTCGTTTCTCCGTCGCGGGCGCGACGGCGCCCGAGGGTGCGACGCTCAGCACGGGTTGTGCCGGTGAGGCCGTGCGTCAGAACGTGGCCACGAGCACCGCGCCCGCGGGCATCGGCGCGAGGGTCACGCGCGGGGGATGTCCGTGCGTCGACGTCGCCGATAGCACCAGCCCGACGGCCGTCGCTGCGAGGCCCGCGCCGAGCAGCACCCACCCCGCGTCGGTCACCGCGCCCAGCGTATCGAGGCGCCGCTGATCGTCGACGAGGCGCACCGCACACTGCGCGCGATCGGGCCGCGCCGCCGCGGTGCACGCTGCGTCGTAGTCGCCCGCGACGCCCTCACCGACGGCCCAGACCGCGGTCAGCGCGATGGCCGATGCGCCGGCGGTCGCCGCGCCCGCCCAGGTGAGCGCGTGCACCCGTCGCGCGCTCGTCGGGATCACCACCGCGGGGGCGACCACCACGGGGGCGACCGCCGCGGGGACGGGGCGCTCGGGGGCCGCGTCGGCCGCGAAGTACACGCGCTCGATCGCGCGCGGCACGACGTCGAGAACGCGCGCGGTGACGACCCCACCCGGCGCGCGATGCTCCACGCGAACAGTGCCAGCAGCCACGCGCAGCACCCGATCGCCCGGCAGCGCGCCGGCCCGCTCGCCGTCGACCCAGAGCTCGGCGCCCGGACTCCCACCGACGACCTCGACGGTCGCGAGGTGCTGCTCGGCCACGGCGAGGGCGCCTTCGAGCGTCGCGCGCCGGAGCGTGACCCACGGGTCGTCGACCGCGGCGAGGGCAGACCGCAGCAGCGCCTCGGCCCGCGCCCACCGCCCGATGGACTGCTCCGCGAGCCCGAGCTGCCCGCTCGCTCGCGCCGAGGCCCGCAGCGCGTAGGCCCGGCGGAGCACCGCCACCGCGGCCTCGTCGCGCCCCTGCCGCCTCAGCTCGACGCCCTCACGCAGCAGCGACTCCTCGTCCTCCACGGCGACGCTCGGTGGTGCGCTCTCCTGGGCAAGCGCGGCACGCGGAGCGAGCGCAGACGCGGCGATCAGCAGGGCGGCGTGGGCGGGCTTCATCGCGGCGGGCGACGAGCACCATAGCCCGAACTCCATCACCGCTGCGCAGACAGCGCAGGGAGTTCACAACTCGCGCAGGTCGGCGGCTGCTCGGATTGCGCAGCCTGACGTTCGGAGTAGGCGGCATGGGCGGGCAGAAGCCGCAAGGGCGCGAGGGTCGCAAGGGTCGGAGTTTCAGGAGGGCCGATGGATAGGCCAGCAGTCGTTCAGGGCGACGCCCTTGCGCGCATTGCGCTCGTCTCTGCTGCTCCTGAATTTCCGACCCTTGCGACCCTCGCGCCCTTGCGGCTTCTGCCCGCCCATGCCGCCTACTCCGAACCTCAATGCGGCCATCACACTTGCGCGCGCGGGCCGCGGACGAGCAACCTCTCCGTCGGAGAGAGCTACACCCCGCCGATGACCTCACCCGCGAAGACCTTCGGCCGGTACGCCGTCGTGCGACCCATCGGGCGCGGCGGCATGGGCTTGGTCTTCGAGGCCGAGCACCTCCACCTCCACAAGCGGGTCGCGCTCAAGACCCTGCACCACGCCGCGGGCTTCGATGAAGGGGCGATCGAGCGCTTCTTGCGCGAGGGGCGCGCGGCGGCGCGCGTGCGGCACCCGCACGTGGTCGACGTGACGGACGTCGGCGTCGAGGGCGGCGTCCCATACCTCGTCATGGAGCTGCTCGAAGGCGAGACCCTCGCCGCTTCCCTCCGCCGCCGCGCGTCGCTCCCGGTCGCCGAGGCGCTCGATGTGCTGGTGCCCGTCCTCGCCGCCGTCGACGCGATGCACCGCGCCGGGGTCGTGCACCGCGACCTCAAGCCCGACAACATCTTCCTCGCGCGCTCGCTCGGGGCGGTCGTTCCGAAGGTGCTCGACTTCGGCGTGTGCCGCCCCGACGACGCCGAGGCGCGCGGCGCCAGCAGCCGCGGCGGGCTCGTCGGCACCCCGTACTACCTCAGCCCGGAGCAGGTCGACGGCGCCCGCGGCGACGCCCGCAGCGACCAGCACGCGCTCGGCGTCGTCCTCTACGAGTGCCTCTGCGGCGCCCGACCGTACGAGGCGCCCACCCTCCTCGGACTGCTCGCCCGCATCCGCGAGGCCCGCTTCGACGACCCGCGCACCCGCCGCGACGACCTCCCGCCGGGCCTCGCCGCCGCCATCGTCCGCGCCCTCGCGCCCGACCCCGACGCGCGCTTCGAGAGCGTTCGGGCCTTCGGCGAATCGCTGCTGCCCTACGCCTCCGACACCACACGCACCTTCACCCGCACGCGCCTCTTCGTCGACGCGCCCGCGCCCGTCGCCGCGCCCGATGGGGTCTCGGCGGACACCGTGCGCTTCGGCAGCCCCACGCCGCGCCCCGCGCCGACCATCAACGCCACCCGAGCACCACGATCGAGGCGCACGACCGCGCTCGCGGCGGCGCTCGTCGCGCTGGTCGCCGGTCTGCTCTGGGGCGCGCGACCGAAGCGCCCGACACCCTCGCCGACCGCGCCGCGCGCCGCGCCCTCGAAGCCAACGCCCGTCGAACCCGTCGCCCCGGTGATCGCGCCACCCGCACCCCCCGTTGCTCCGGAAGCGCCCCCGGTGGCGACCGTCGCCCCCCGACGCGCGCCCGCGAACACTGCCGTTGTCCGCCTCGCACCTCGCGTCTCCGTCGCGCCCCGCCCCAGCGTCGCGCAAGCCACGCCGCCCGAGCGCCCGGTGGTCAACGGCGCGCCCATCGTCGACTGACGTGGGCGGCCTCGCACGCACCCTCCTCGCGGGCCGCTTCGCGCTGGAAGACCCTCTCGGCGACGGGGCTCACGGCGCGGTGTGGCGCGCCTGGGATCGGCTCGACCAGCGGTGGGTCGCCGTGAAGATCTGGGACGCGGAGACGGCCGACCCGCGGCGACTCGCGCGCGAGGTGGCGACGTTGCAACGGGTCACGCACCCGGGGCTCCCGTCGCTGGTGGCGAGCGGCGAGGCTGACGGGCGCCCCTACGTCGCGATGACCCTGCTGGAAGGCGTTGCGCTGCGTACGGCGCTGCGCGGTCCCATGGCTGCCGCGGCCGTGCGCGCCCTGGGCCTCGCCGTGTGTGAGCCACTGGCGGCCCTCCACGGCGCGGGCCTCGTCCACCGCGACCTGAAGCCCGAGCACATCCTCCTCGACCGTGAGCGCGGCGTGGAGCGCGTCGCCCTCGTCGACCTGGGCCTCACCGTGAGCGACGGTGACCGCCGCGCCATCACCGCGGGCGGCGTCGTCGGAACGCCCGGCTACCTCCCCCCGGAGCAACTGCGCGCGGCGCCTCCGACTGCGCACCCGCGATGGGACGTCTTCTCCCTCGGCTGTGTCCTCTGCGAGTGCGCCACCGGCGCGGCGCCCTTCGCGGCGCCCGATACGCCCGGCGTTCTTGCGCGCACGCTCGCGGGAGCACCGCCCGAGCTCGGCGCCATCGACGCGCAGCTCGCGGCGCTGCTGCGGTCGATGCTCGCGCCGCGGGAGATGGATCGACCCGCGTCGGCCGTGGTGGTGCGCGACCTCCTCACCGCGCTCGACCTCGGAGCGGGCGAGGCGCCGGGCTTCCTCGCCGTGATCGTCGGTCATCCGTGCCGCGAGATCGGTGTGGAGGGTGAGACCCCGAAGCTCATCGAGCTCGACGGGGCGCACGGCGTCGATGGGGCGCGGCTCCCGCGCGGTGCGAGGGCCCGCACGCTGGCCGACGGCTCGACCGTGGTGTGGATGGCCGCCGCGCGGATGGACGCCGACGCGGCCGTGCGCGCGTTGCAGTGCGCGGCGTCGCTGGCGCGGAGCCTCCCGTCGCAGCGCTGGTCGGTGGCGGTCGGCGACGGCGAGGCGCGGGCTGCGTGGCCGCGCGGCCCGGCGTTGGATCGGGCCCTCGCGCTCGGCGGCGGGGCGGGGGGCGAGGTGCAGACCGACGCGCTCACGGCGCTGCTCGCCGGCGACGCGCTCGCCTTCGAACGTCGCGGTCGACACTTCGTCCTCCAGTGATCGCGGAGTATCATCGGCACGGCCCCGCGATGACGACCCGCCGCGCATCACGAGGGAGCCATCGAGGGTCAGGCCTCATCGCCGTCGTGGTCGCCGCGTGCGCCGAGGCACCACGCGCGCCCGACGCGAGCACGGCGACGACGGATGTGTCCCTCGACGTGGCGCCCGACGCGCCCGAGGTGAGCGGCCCCGATGACGTCGGCCGTGACGTGGTGCGCGTGCGCCCGGACGGGTCAACCCCGCCGCGGTGCTACGGGGTGCCGGGCGAGCCCGGTCTGCTGGCGCATGTCGGGTCGATTCCGCGCGAGTCCGGCGGGCTCTCCAACGGAGGCAGCGGCTGCGTCGGCGACGTCGACGGCGACGGGCGACGGGAGTACGTGCTGCCGCGGATGGCGGAGCCCTCCGAGCTGATCGGGCCTGACCTCTGCTCGCGCGGGCGTGTGCTGCTGCCCGAACACGCGCGGGACTGCGTGGTGGCAGACGTCGACGGGCTGCCGGGCGACGAGCTGGTGGTGCTGAGCAACGTCGGCTGGACCGCCGAGAGCCGCGTGACCGTCGGCCGCGTCGAGCGCGCCACCGCCGCGGACTGGACGGCCGAGCGCTACGTCTGGCGCGAGCTCGCGGCCTTCGACGAGCGACGGTCGGTGTCGCCCATCGGGGCGCCGCACGCCGCGGTGGCCGACCTCGACGGCGACGGTCGCGTCGAGCTCGCGGTGAGCGGCAACTACCCGACGGCCTTTGTGCGGGTGTGGGAGCGAGACGCCGCGAGCTGGGCGCCGCACTTCGCGCAGGACCTCGCCGCGACCCTCGACGACACCAACGGATTGCTGACGGGCGACGTCGACGGCGACGGCGCGGCCGAGGTCGTGGTGGTCGGCGGGTGTACGCGGGCGGGGCGTCACCTGCTGCGGGTCTTCGATGACTGGGCGACGACGCGCTCGGTGGACACGGAGCTCGCCGGGCCCGCGATGGCCGCCCTGGCCGACCTCGACGGGGTCGCGCCGTTGGAGGTGGTCGTGGCGGAGCGTGTCCCGTGTGGGGCGCAGGGGCCGATGCCCACGAGCGCGCTCCAGGTGCGCCGCTACGACCCGCTCAGCGGGGCGCTGGCCCTGGTCGCTTCGCGGGTGACCACCAACGCCACCCGCGAGTCGACCTTCGCCGTGGGCATCGACGTCGTGGGCTCTGCTGCACAGGAGGTGCTGCTGTGCACCGCGCCGATGGCCGTCGCCGCGCCGCCGCGCACGTGCCGCCTCTTCGCGCTGCGCGAGGGCACACCCGCGACGCTCGAACCCGTCCCCTCGGCGGGCGCTCCCTTCGTGTGGACCTCGCCCGCGCGACGGGCGGTGCTGTCGAGCGTGCTCGTCGACGACCTGGACGGCGACGGCGCGCGCGAGGTGTTCATCCAAGGGCAGGAGCACGTGGACGTCCTGCGCGGACCACGGCGATGACCATGGGCTCACCACGCCTGGCCTTGGTCTTCACGGCGCTGACGGTGGGCGCGTGCCGGTGGACGTTGCGCGCGCCGCCCGACGACGCCCGCGACGCCGCGGTGGACGCCCCGGTGGACATCGCCCCGCCGCGGCTGCCCGCCTGCACCGAACCGGGCCCCGAAGCGATCGATGGCGACCCGGCGGGTCCGCTGCGATCGACCCGCACCCTGCTGCGCCCGACGACGGCGGACGTTGGCCGCGGGGCGTGCCTCGGCGACCTCGACCGCGACGGCGCCCCCGAGCTCGTGGTGCTGCGCGCCGACGCCTTCGCGGAGGTGTACGACCCGCGAACGCTGTGCCTCCGCACGACCCTCGACGTGCCGCCGTACGCGCGCTCCTGCACGATTGCCGACCTCGACGGCGACGGCGCTCCGGAGCTCGCCCTCGCCCATAGCGTGCGCTTCGCGGCGCGCCTCGACGAGCGCTACGAGGGGCGCGCGCTCGACAGCGTGACGGCCGGGCACGTCGAGCCCGCCGACGAGCGGGGCGCGCGCTGGCGCTGGCGCTGGCCGACGTCGTGGGCCCTCGCGGAAGACCGCCACGTGCGCGGGGTGGGTCACGTCCTGGCGACGCTCGACCTCGACGGCGACGGGTCGCGCGAGCTCGCCGTGGCGGGCACGGTCACCACCGAGGGCCGCACGCAGAACGCCTTCGTGCGCGCCTGGGAGTTCTCGCCCGGCGGGTGCGCGGGCGAGCGGCGGTGCCCGCGCGCGGTGTACAACCGCGAGTTCTTCGACGCGCTCGACGCCAACGACCTCTTCGTCGCGTCCATCGACGGCGACCCGGCCGACGAGCTCGTCGTCGACCTCGGGTGCAACGGCGGCGGTCTCTTCGGCGTCGACGCGAGCTGGGACCAGGCCCTCACGCCGCTCGCGTCCATCGGGCAGCCCTCGCACGGCGCGCTCGCCGACCTCGACGGAGACGGCGTGCTCGACTACCTCGCGGCCACGACCCCCCGGTGCAACGGAGGCTTCGGCCCCGACACGTCGCTGCGCTGGCTGCGACCCGTGGGCGCGACGTTTCGCTACTACGCCGAGGCGCCGCACCCGGCCTTCCCGCGCGGCGCGCAGCACATGGTGACGGCCCTCGACGCGCTGGGCGACGGCCGACCCGAGGCGCTCCAGTGTGCGCGCGCGCTCGACCCGCTGGCCGACCACCGGGTGCGCTGCGACCTCTACTCCTTCGACGCGCCCCACATCGACCGCGAGGGGTCATGGACCGAGGCCGAGGCGCACCCCGACATGATCTCCCGGCTGCTCGCCGAGGACGTCGACGGCGATGGCCACCAGGAGGCTCTGGTGATCACGCAGTCGCGCGTTCACCTCCTGCGCTGGCGGCGGTGACGGCGCGTCAGGTGCCGCGGGGCGCGCGGGGGCGGCTGATGCCGTAGCGCTCGATCCAGGTGACGAGCGTGCGGCGCGACACGCCGAGCGCCTTGGCCGCGCGGGTCTGGTTGCCGGCGTTGCGGGTGAGGGACTCTTCGATGGCCGCGCGGGTCAGCCCGCCGTCGCGCGCGGGCGCTACTTCGGGCGCCGCGACGGGCGTCGGGCGGAGGCCATCCGCGGGCTCCGACGCGGGGTCGAGGTGCGCGCGGCCGAGCGTGGGCCCGTCGCAGAGGAGCACCGCGCGGTCGATGCAGTGCCGCAGCTCGCGGATGTTGCCGGGCCACGGGTGGGCGGCGAGGAAGGCTTCGGCATCGCGAGCGAGGGAGAGCGTGTCGGGTCGGCGGTAGCGCGCGCAGGCGGCGCGGATGAAGCCCATCGCGAGGGGCAGGAGTTCGGCGGGTCGCTCGCGCAGGGGCGGGACGCGCAGCACGACGCCGGCGAGGCGGTAGTAGAGGTCCTGCCGGAAGGTCCCGGCGGCGACGGCGCGCTCGAGGTCGCGGTGGGTCGCGGCGAGGAAGCGGACGTCCACCGGGCGGGCCGTGACGCCTCCCACGCGCAGCGCCTTGCCCTCCTCGATGACCCGCAGGAGCTTGGCCTGTGACTCCAGGCGCAGGTCGCCGATCTCGTCGAGGAGCACGGTTCCCCCGGCGGCGCCTTCGAGCAGTCCGGGCTTCGCGGTGACGGCGCCGGTGAACGCGCCCTTCTCATGGCCGAAGAGCTCGCTCTCGACGAGCTGCTCGGAGAGCGCGGCGCAGTTGAGGCGCAGCATCGGGCGGCGGTGGCGGGGCGAGGCCGCGTGGATGCGCTCGGCGAGCACCTCCTTGCCGACGCCGGTCTCACCGAGCAGGAGCACGGGGATGTCCGCGGGCGCGACGCGCTCGATGAGGGCGTGCACCTCGCGCATGCGCGGGTCGAGCGGGGCGGGCTCCGGGTCGGCGACCTCCGCGGGCGCAGCGGATCGCTCGCGGACGAAGGTCGGGACGAGCACCATGGTCACGGCGCCGAGGCGCACCGTAGCGCCCGGACCGAGGGCGACCGGACACCCGGGGACCAGCCGGGTCTCCGCGCGGGTGCCGTCGGGGAGCGTGTGGTGGAGGAAGGTTCCGTTGGTGCTCCCGAGGTCTTCGAGGGAGAGGTCGGGGACGGAGAGCGCGGCGTGTTCGCGCGAGAGCGAGGTGTGGGGCACCGCGATGCCGTCGGCCGCGACGGTGCGCCCGATCATCACCCGGCCCGCGGGGGGTAGCGGTCGCGTGGTGGTCTCACCGTCGATGACGAAGACGAGGTCGACGCGCTCGGCGGCGTCGAAGGGAGGGAGCGTGCTGGTGACGACGGGTTCGTGCATCGCGGGCGCTCGACGCGAACCCCGTCAGGGGGTTCGGGAGCCTCATCGCGGCGCAGGGTACCGCTCGCGCCATGTCGTGGGCAGCGCTCGTCGATGGGCGTGGTTCTGGACACCCGACGCCCGACCGCGATACTGAACGGATGTCCACATGCCCATTGATGAGCGCCAGGCGGAGTGGCTCGCGTGGGTCGCCGAGCACAAATCCCTCGCCCGCCTGCTGCGCGCCGATCGGCTGCGCGGCGCCGACCGGGCCCGCTTCGACGCGCTCACGCGGCTGCTGCTCGACGCGATGGCGGTGCCGTCAGCCGTGGCGGTCGAGGAAGGCGTAGGTGTCCTGCCAGCAGCGCTGCGCCTGCGGGCGCCACACGAACGCATGGAAGGCGTGGATGCCGCCCGGGTAGTAGCGGGCCTCGGCGGTGACACCCATCGCGTCGAGGGCGCGCGCCATGCGACGGGTGTCGTCGATGAGCGGATCAGCCGTCCCCACCGGTAGGAAGAACGACGGCAGCGGCCGCGCGGGACGCTCTCCCCGCTCGAAGACGCACAGCGGGTCGGCGAGGTCAAGCGAGCCCGCGGTGCTGCCACCGAGGTACGCGTCGGTGACCTCCTCGATGCGGTCGGTGATCCACCACGGCAGCTTGCCCGCCAGGCGATAGCGATCGGTCGCAGACACCTGGAAGATGCCGCACGACGCGATCACCGCGCGCGGCACCACACCCGTCGCAAACACCCGCTTCGCGTACGCCTCGGGGCGCTCGTAGCAGGCCGCGACCGCGAGCGACGTGGCCAGGTTGGCGCCCGCCGACTCGCCCGCGAGCACCACGCGCGACGGGTCACCGCCGAAGCGCGCGGCGTTGGCGAGCACCCACTCGTAGGCCGCGGCGCAGTCTTCGAGGCCCGACGGAAACGGATGCGTCGGCGCGAGGCGGTACGACGCGTTGAACACCAACCAGCCGCGACGCGCGAAGGCGAGCGCCATGATCCAGTGGGTGTCCTTGGAGAGGATGCGGAAGCCACCGCCGTGGAGGTAGAGCATCACGGGGTGCGGCCCGTCGCCCGGCGGGCGGTACACGTCGAGGCGGTGCTGGGGCGTGCCGTCGTCGAGGTAGGCGAGGTCGCGGATGCGCTCGACGCCGTGGGCGCGCGGATCGGCCTTCGGGTGCCACGACCCGGCGCGCGAGGCCCCGCGGAAGAACCCATCGACCACCACGGCGCCGACCGTGCGACGAAGCGTGTCGAGCTTCCCTCGGGGCGGCATCGCGCGCGCTACTCGTCGTCGGATTCGGCGAGGGGGAGTTCGTCCTTCGGGTCGCCGATCATCCAGCGATCGAAGAAGCCGAAGAGGTCGAACGGAACGGGCTCACCCCGCAGCCCGAAGCGATCATCGAGGTCGACGATGGCGTAGGGCGTCGCGACGTCGGACTTGCGGCGGCGCGCGGGAGTCGTGAGGGTGAGGCACCAGCCGCCCTGACCGGCGTCGCCTTCGCCGCGCGAGAGGCGCAGGAGGTCGTCGGTCTTCACGCGGCTGCCGAGCGACGGGACGGCGAGGCGCAGCGAGGGCTGGAGCCCGGGGCCGACGCCGGTCCACCCGTCGCGGGTGTTGAGCACGCCGAAGCCGTTGTGCTGGCGGTAGAAGGTCTTGAGGTCGTCGGGCAGCGTCCAGCCGTCGGCGTCGAGGCGGGGCTCTTCGTCGGGGGGGCCACCGATCCAGAGCGTGGGGCCGCCGCGCTCGGGCAGCGCGAAGAGGAGAAACCACCCACCGAGGTCGGGCGCGCCGGGCTGCGGCTCGTGACGAACGGCGCAGGTGAGCGTCGCGTTGGAGAGGCGCTTGATGAGCTGCGGGAGCTTCTCGGCCAGCGGTCCAAAGGCCGCCCTGGCGACCTCCAGCGGGGTCTTCGCCGCGGGCCACGGGCAGTCGGGTGACCCGAGCGCGACGACCTCGGCCGACCACTTCGGGTGCTCACACGCCAGCAGCACCCGCACGCCGTCGAGCCCGTGCTCTTCGAGGAGCCCGGTGCGGACCTTCGGGTCGGGGATGAAGGGCGAGGACGCCTTCATCTTCTTGCGGGTGCTGGTGATGAGCGCCTTCAGCGCCGAGGCCGTCAAGGTCATGACGGGCCTTCTAGTACCTTTTGATTGGACAGGCGAAGAGTTCGGCGCGGTGTGGCGAGAGTGCCTGTCAGCCGAAGTGGTGGGCGGAGATGCGGGCGCCCATGAGGGTGTTCTGGTAACCGACGCGGCCCCGGTCGGAGCCCGCGGCGCCGGCGATGACCATGAGGGGGAGGAGGTGTTCTTCGCGGGGGTGGGCGAGGCGCGCGGCGGGGGCGGTGGCCCAGGCCGTGAGGCGGCGATCGCGCTCGGTGGGGTCGAGGGCGACGGTCTCGTTGAGCCAGGTGTCGAAGGCCATCGAGCTCGCCATGGCCGGATTGCCGGGCGCGCGGAAGGCGCGGAGGTTGTGGAAGCTCATGCCGCTGCCGAGGATGAGCACGCCCTCATCGCGCAGCGGGGCGAGGGCGCGGCCCATGGCGAGGTGCTCGGCCGGGTCGAGGCCCTCCTTGAGCGAGAGCTGCACCGTCGGCATGTCGGCCTCGGGCCAGGTGAGCTTGAGCGGAACAAAGGTCCCATGGTCGTAGCCGCGGTCGGCGTTGGCGCCGGTCTGGAAGCCCGCAGCGCCGAGGAGTTCACGCACGCGACCCGCGAGCGCCGGGTTGCCGGGGGCGGGCCAGGTGATGCGGTACGACTCGGGGGGGAAGCCGTAGTAGTCGTAGAGCATCGGGGGGTGGGCGGCGGTCATCACCGTGGGGTTGGGTTCTTCCCAGTGGGCGGAGACCATGAGCACGGCGCGCGGGGTCTGCGCCGAGAGGTGCTTGAGCGACTGGAGGTAGGTGGTGAGGGCCGCGAGCTCGGAGGGTTCGCCCATGCCGAGGTCGACGAAGGGCCACGGGCCGCCGCCGTGGGGAAGATAGGCGACAGGCAGGCGGGAGGAGGTGGCGGTGGTGGTGGGGTTCATGGTGCGAGCCTCCGGGTGGGCGCGGACGGGGTCCCGGGTGCAACCGGGGAGGGCGGCGAGCGCGGCGCCAGCGGCTGCGGCGAGCGCCTGACGTCGGGTGAGACCATCGTCGTTGTGGTCGTTCATGGCGAAGGGAGAGTGCGGAGCGGATGCCGTGAACACAAGCGGCCAGGGCACAACGTCGGGTTGCAGGAATGGCAACGACGTCGCGGGATGCTTGCCCTCGGAGCGCCCGCGGGCACACCATCGCCGCCCATGAGCGCTCGTCGTGGTCTGCGGTTTGGGATGCTGGCCGCGGTGCTCGTGGGATGCGCGGGCTCGACCGTCTCCGACGTCATCACCCTGCCCGATGCGGGCTCCTCCGAGGACGTCACCAGCGACGTCGCCCTCGATGCAGGCACCACCGCCGATGCGGGCTTCGACGTCGGCACGTCGGACATTCCGCCGCCGCCCGTGCGCTGCGGCGACGGCGTGTGCTCGCACCCGATGGAGACCTGCACCGACTGCCCCCTCGACTGCAACCAGTGCCCCACCTGCGACATGGCGCCGACGTGCACGGGCGCGCTCGCGGTCCCCACCACGAGCACCTCGCTCGCCATCTGCGACAACACGCTCGACGGCAACCAGCGCACCAACTACTCGTGCGGAACCGGCCTCGGCGTCGCCCCCAGCGCCACCACCTGCACCGACCCGCTGCTCCGCATCCGCGTGAAGGAGATCTCCATCCAACGCGGGTTCTTCGACGTGCCGCGCAACCTGTACTGCGTCATCAGCGCCGAGGACGGGCGGCACACCGAGCTCCTGCTCACCGCGCCGCGCGAGGTCGCCGGCAACCGCAACACCACCCGCTACAACCTCCCCGTCGGGCAGAGCCTGCTCTGGGGGCAGACCGACCTCTATCGTTCCATCTCCAACATCACCATCAGCTACTCCTGCTACCTCGCGTCGAGCGGCGCGGCGGCGCAGCGGGTGCTCGACGCCATCGCGGGCCGCGCGGGCATGGCCGCCATGCACGCCGACGGCTACGGCTGGGTCTTCGGCGCCGTCTCCGTCCTCGGAACCATCCTCGGCTCATCCCTCAGCACCATGGCCGACAGCGCCGTGCTCGAAGTGCAGCAGACCATCTCCTCCAGCGCGCTGCTCACCATGACCAACGGGCGCACCTGGGAGATCCGATCGCGCCGCGGCAACCTCGACCTTTCGGGCGCCTCGGACACGCGCATCACCCTCGAAAGCTGGGGCTGCGCCAACGTCCGCTCCGTGGTGCCCTGACACGATTGCGCCGGAGCCCACCGGCGTGAAAGAGTCCGCGCGTCGGCCGCGATGCCCCTGGTGCCTATCGATCGATTCCAGCGTGTCGGCGACCGCGACCGCTGGGGCCTCGGGGACTGCGTCGACGCCCTCGACACCGCGCGCCGCAACGTGCCCGTCGTCCTCAAGCGCCTCCCACCGTTGCCCGCGGACGAGCACCACCGCCTCGACGCCGTCGCCCGCACGCTCGAACCGCTGCGCCACGGATCCATCGTCCCGGTGCTGGGCCACGGCTTCGACGGGGACGTCCCCTTCGTCGTGCTCGAACCCACCGAGGGACTCAGCCTGCGCGCCTGGGCCGACGACCACCGGCGGCGCCTCGCGTGGCCCGACCTCGCCGAGGTGCACGGCCTCATCGACGGCGTCTGCGCGGCCGTCGCCGTCGCCCATCGCATGCGCGCGCTCGCCGGGGCGCCCGTCCTGCACGGGTTGCTCTCGCCCGAGAGCGTGCTGCTGTCGCGCGCCTCCGACTCGTCGGTCTGGGACGTCTGCGTGATGGACTTCGCGCTCGCCGCGCTGCCCGGCGTGACGTGGTCGCAGCCCGCGACGAGCCCGCTCTCCGACCCGCGCTCGCCCGAGCAGCTCGCCGATCGCGAGGCGCTCTCCACCGCGGGGGATGTGTTCTCGCTGGGGGTGCTGCTCGCGTCGATGCTGGTGCCGTTTGCGCTGCCTGCACGGCCGAAATGCTGGGCCCACGCCGTCGAGGCGCAGCACCCCGAGGCCGTGCGGGGGCTGCTGGTGTCGATGCGGGCGGATGTTCCGCCGCCCGTGTACGCCGAGCTGGTGAAGGCGCTCGCGCGCGACCCGTCGAGCCGCCACGCCGACGCCGACCGACTGCGCACCGCCTTGCGCCGCGTGTCGTGGGAACCCCTCGCCGAGCTCGCGCCGCCGCCCCGCATGGTCGACCCCGCGGAGGCCAGCACGCGCGACCGCGGCGACGATCACTCCAAGCCGATGATGCGGCTGCCGTCCGCGCTGGTCGCCGACCTCGGGCCGCTGCCGATGAACCTCCGCGCGTCGGTTCCGACGCAGAAGATGTTCAACGGGGCGCTCGCGCCGGCTCCGGTGCGACGGGAGCCCACGGTGACGTCCATCGCGCTCGACCCGCCGGTGCACGAGCCCGACGCGCGCAGCTTCGCGGCGCCGTCGCAGGTGACCACCGTCGACGCGCTCGTGGCCTTCCGCGAGCTGGCGCGCGAAGGCGCCCGCGACGGGACGGACGAGCGCACGCTGCCGCCGGACGAGGAGGTGGTGGAGGAGCCGACGGGGCCGGTCCCGGTGGTGCCCGCGAAGGACCTCTTCGAGGATGAGCTGGCGGGCGAGAGGGCCTTTCCGCGCGAGCCGACGAGGGCGCTGGAAGACTCGCCGGGGGCCTTCGATCCGCGACCATCGGGGGGAATGCTGGTGTCGGGCGTGAAGCTGCAATCGCTGGTGCTGACGGCGCCGCGACGTGAGCCCGAGCGCTACGAAGGAACGAGCGTGACCACGGTGGCGCCCGATCCCGGTGGTCCAACGGAGGTGATTGCGGAGGAGCGCACCGAGCTGCCGCAGGAGACGCCGGCCGATCCGTGGGCGGAGGGATTGGTTCCGGAGGTGCTGGCGCGGCCGTCGCTGGCGCCACCGGAGCCCGACTGGTCGACGCAGCCGCGGATGCCGACGATGGCACCACCGCCGTCGCCCAACCCGTGGATGGACACCCCGAAGACGGTGCAGATGACGCTGCCATTGCCGACGGCGGTGACGGCGCAGGCGCCGAAGCCGTCGTCGTCGCTGCGGACGGCGGCGCTGGTGATGGCGCTGGTGGTGACGGTGGCGTTTGTGCTGGGCGTGATGGCGGGGCGCTGACCCCGCGGAGCACGTCGCGGTAGACGCCTGGTCCGCGAGTGGTCTACGAGGGGCGTGGCATGGCCGCGCGGTCGACACACCCACGCGCCGGAATCGCGCTCCTCGCGGCGCTCGTGGCCGCCCTCTGCGCCGCACCCGCCGCCGCGCAGGTGCCCGACGCCGCATCCACCGTCGACGTGCCCATCGCCGTCGATGCCGCATCCACCGTCGACGTGCCCATCGCCGTCGATGCCGCGGTCGCCGTCAATGCCGCGGTCGTCGTCGATGCCGCGGTCGCCGTCGATGCCGCGGTCGTCGTCGATGTGCTCGCGGTCGACGCCAGCGTCGCGGTCGAAGTCCCTTCCGAACCCCCGCCCGCTTCGCCAACCATCGCGGCGCCGCCGCCGGTCCCACCGCCGCCGTCGGCCGGGGCCATCGCGCGCGTCACCGTCGGGCTCATGCTGCTCCTCGGGCTCGCCCTCCTCGGTGGACATCCCTCGGTGCGCGCCTGGGAGAAGCGCTCGGGACTCGCCATGGTCACTGGCAGCGGGCTGCCCTTCCTCGTGCTCGGCCTCGTCGCGCGTCGTCCCGAGGTGGGCATCCTCACCCCGGCGGTGCTCCACGACCTGCGCCCGCTCTTGGAGTTTGGCCTCGGCTGGATCGGCTTCCGCGTCGGCACCGACTTCGACCTCCGCCACGTCGAACGCTGGCCCCGCAACACCCTGCGCGCCATGGCCATCGAGAGCGCGTGCACCATGCTCGTCGTCGGCGTCCTCTCCGCCGCCGTGCTCACGCTGCTCAGCCCGCACGCCCCCGACGCCGCCGCCCGCGTCGTCCGCAACGCCGTCATCATCGGCGCCTGCGCCGCCGTGAGCGCGCCCACCGGCGCCCGCCTGCTCGGACTGCTCGGCCTCATCGACGCTGCGTCCTCGCGTCAGCTCCGTCGCGTCGCCTCGCTCGACGACGTGATGGCCCTGCTCGCCCTCGCCCTCGTCACCGCCGCCTTCCGGCCCGTCGACCCCGGCGCGTGGCACCTGCCGCCGCTCGGGTGGGTGTTCTTGCAGGTGGGGCTCGGCGTCGCGCTGGGGCTGCTCGTCTGGGTCGCGGTGCGCAACGCCCGCAACGCCACCGAGGACGTCGCCATGACCCTCGGCGCCCTCGCCTTCGCCGCGGGCATGTCGGGCTACGTCGGCCTCTCGCCCCTCGCCGTGTGCTTCGTCTCCGGCATGACCGCCGCCAACATGCCCGGCGCCGCGGCCGCCAACTCGTGGCTCTCGCGCCCCCGCTTCCGCGCCCTCGAACGCCCCATCTACATGGCCTTCTTCGTCGTCGTCGGCGCCCTCTGGTCGCCCGACGATCGCCGCGGCTGGATCATGCTCCCGCTCTACGTCGTCGCCCGCCTCCTCGGGAAGCTCCTCGGCGTGCGCGCCGCCCGCGCCGCGCTCATCGGTGACGCGCCCGACGGCGTGCGCCTCGGCTCCGCGGCCACCACCTGGCTCGCGTTCGTCCCGTCGAGCGCGGTGTCCATCGCCGTCGTGGTGAGCGCGCGGCAGAGCTACCCCGAGCTCCTCCGCGGAACCCTGGAGACCGTCGTCATCGGCGGCGCTCTCTTGTCGGAGCTGGTGTTTCGCGTGGCCGCCTACTCGCTCGCGGGCCGCGGCGCGGCGCACCCGCCGGGCTCCGTCGGCGCGCTCTCCATCGACCACGACGACCCCGACGACGAGCGCCCCGACACCTCCACCAGCATCCCGCCCGGCGAAGGGAAGGCCCCGTGATCCGCTCGCTGCTGTTGCTCATCGTGATCGTCGCGTTGATGAGTTCGGCGCGCAGCTTCCTCGGCCCCGGGGGCGTTGCCACCACCGACGCCGGCACCGCGCTCGCGTTCGGCTTCCTCGTGCTCGCCGCGGTGCAGAGCGGCGAGATCGCGGCCTCGATCCGCCTCCCGCGCCTCACGGGCTACCTCTTGTGCGGCCTCGCGTGCGGCCCGGCCTCGGCCAACCTCGTGACCCCGCCGATGATCGCCGGGCTCAAGCTGGTGAGCTCCGTCGCCGTCGGACTCATCGCGCTCACCGCGGGCTGCGAGCTCGACCTGCGCCACCTGCGCCCACGGCTGCGCTCGGTGCTGCTCGTCTCGGGCATCTCGCTGGCGCTGTGCCTCGGCGTCATCACCGCGCTCGCGACGGCGCTCGCCCCGCTGCTGCCGTTCATGCGCGGCCTCGGGAGCGCGCAGCGCTGGGCGGTGGCGCTCAACCTGGGGGTGCTGCTCGCGTCGCTCTCGCCGTCAGTGGTGCTGGCGCTGCTCTCCGAGAGCCGCGCCGACGGACCGGTGAGCGAGACGGGCCTCGGCGTCGTGGTGCTCGCCGACATCGCCATCATCGTGCTCTTCGGCGTGTCGCTGAGCGTAGCGCAGCAGTCCTTCGGGGCGTCGGGCGGGCACGGCATGCCCGCGTCGGTGCGGCTCGCCGTCGAGATCTTCGGCTCCATCGCGGTGGGCGCCGTCGTGGCCGTCGCGATACGCCTGTGGGTGCGGCGCGTGCGGCAGGGGCTGGTGTTGTTCATCCTGGCGGTGTGCGTGGTGGCGGCGGAGGTGGGCTCGCGGCTGCACCTCGACCCGCTGCTCATCAACCTCGCCGCGGGCCTCATCCTCCAGAACGTCCTCAAGGTCTCCGGTGAAGAGATCACCCACGCGCTGACGCCCGCGTCGCTGCCCATCTTCGCGGTGTTCTTCGCGCTGGCGGGCGCCTCGCTCGACCTCGCGGTGGTGCGCACGGTCTGGGTCGCCGCGCTGATCTTCGTGGTGGCGCGCGGGTTGACGCTGTCGGCGGGCGCCCTGCTGGGCGCGCGATTGTCCGGGGCGGAGCCGGCGGTGCGGCGATGGGTGCCGTTCATGTTGTTGCCGCAGGCGGGTGTGTCGGTGGGCCTCGCCGAGCTGCTCGCGCGGGGCTTCCCGACGTGGGGCGCCGGGGCGCGGGCGCTCATCCTGGCGGTGGTGACGGTGAACCAGATCGTCGGCCCGGTGGCGCTGCGCGCGGCGCTGCTGCGCGCGGGCGAGGTCGGGAAGAAGGCCGACGCGCCCGCGCATTGATCAAGGCAGCGGCAACACCGCGGGCTCTCCCATCGGCGCCCCGTTGGCGTCGAGGCGCACCCGCATGAGCCGGTAGCCGTCGCGCTCGCCGAGCGTCCACACTGCCATCGCGTCGCGCTCGTCCACCGAGTACGCGAGGCCCGTCTCTCCGATCCGAGCCACCGGCGCCGGCGGACCGATGCGCCGCACCGGGCCGCGCGCCGCCCCATCGCCGTCGAGCGCCTGCACCTGCAACGCCGTCGGCTCGTCGCGATCGTCGGCGACGCCCACCCACACACTCACGCACGACGACGCGCCGGTGCACGCGACCGACGCCACGCTCCCGCTGCGACGCGGACCCAACACGCGCGGACCCGCCACCACGCGACGCCCCTCGACGCGGGCGAAGCGTGGGTCGTGTCGCGCGCTGAAGGCCCCGTCGTCGCCCCACGAGAGCCACGACGTCGCGCCTCGCGCGAAGACCTGCACGCTGCCACCCTCGCCCAGCGACGAGGCGACCCGCTGCGTGTCGACCAGACTTCCGCCGCGGTCGAACCAGCGCAGCAGGAGACCACTACGAATCCGCTCGTGGTTGACCCAGCGCTCCGCCACGAACCACGCGTCACCCGACCACGCGAGCGACGGCAGCAACCCATCGTTCGGGTCGCCGACCCGCGTGACGGGGCCGCGCAGGGTTCCGTCGGTGTTCACCCGCGCGAGGCTCAACACACGCCCGCGCTCGTTGTACGCGTCCCACGCCACGCCCCAGCCCTGACCGTCGCTGGCGATGCTCACGCCGAAGCTGAGCTCGTCGCTCGCGACCAGCGCCCGCGGTGCGACGATCTCGCGGATGTCGCTGTCGATGACCGTGATCCACGGTCGGCGCGCGTAGCTCTCGTCGTCTTCGGTCATCGCCGTCCAGCTCACGGCGATGCGGTCGGCCTGACGAGAGAGCACCGGGCCCCGCGCCCAGGTGTGGCCGACGGAGAGCGTCCGCGGCGCGCCACGCAGCGAGCCGTCGCGCGCGAGAACGGCGGCCTGCACCTGGGGTGATCCGCGCCGCGGCCAGCGGGTCCAGGCGAGCACCCAGCCGTTGGGGGTGGCGACGATGGACGCGTCGACGAAGGCCACCTCGCCGGCGAAGGGAGCGGCGCGCCACGCGGCGAGCGCGGCGTCGACGGGCGGCGGAGCGACGGGGCGGTGGTGCGCGCGGGCGACGAGCGCGACGCCCGAGAGGGCCGCGAGCGCGACGAGCAGCGGGCGCACCGCGCGGAGGGAGCCGCGGCGACGGAGGAGTTCCAGGGAGAGGCCGACGAGGGTGTTCGGGCGTTCCATGGAGGAGGACGGTACACCGCGGGATGGCGCGACGCGCGGGCACGTCGGCGTGCGACGATGCGCCCATGGCCCTTGCGACCTTGATCCATAGTCCCGGCGGCGGCAGCGCGAGCGCCGAAGACCTCGCGCGAGCGCGCGAACTCCTCTCCGCCGTGTTCGATCTGGCAGTGCTCGAGGTCTCCGACGACGCCTCGCCCGTCGCCCTCGCACACCGTGCTCTCGCGTCCGGCTCCAAGCTGCTCATCGCCTCCGGCGGCGACGGAACCGTCTCCGCCGTCGGCGGCACCCTCGTCGGAAAGACCGACACCCTGCTCGGCATCCTTCCGCGCGGGACGGCCAACTCCATCGCCGGTCACCTCGGCATTCCCCGCGACGTCGACGCGGCCTGCGCGGTCATCACCGCGGGCCACTTCCGGGTCATCGACACCGCCACGGTCAACGGCCGCCCGATGCTGCTCATGGCCACGCTCGGTGTTCACGCCGAGGCGATCACCGAGGTCGACCCCGCGCGCAAGCAGGCGCTCGGGCTGCTCGCCTATGTGTTGGAGGGCGTCGAGCGCATGGTCGGCAACGAGCTCTTCGAGGTCACCATCGAGGCCGACGGCCAGCGCATCACCACCACGGCCAACGCTGTGACGGTGGCCAACATCGCGCGCCCCACCGCGCTGCTCGCCCAGGGCCCGGCCACCATCGAGGCCGACGACGGTCACCTGAGCGTCACCGTGGTCGCCACGCGCGGCCTGCTCGACGCCGTCGCGACGGCAGCCCACCTCGCCGCGAGCTCGCTCCTACGCCGCGACGCCGACCGCGACAACATCGAACACTTCCAGACCGGCGAGGTTCGCATCGAGACGACAGAGCCCCGCCGCGTGATGGTCGACGGCGAAGACGCGCTCGACGCCCCCATCGTCGTGCGAAGCCTGCCGGGCAGCCTGCGCGTGCTGGCACCCGCTGCAACGGGCGCGTGAGCCTACTCGCAGAGCCCGTCGTAGCCCGGATACGCCGCGGCCAGCGTGTCGTTGGCCCACGCGAGGCACTGCGAGTCGCGTGGGCACGTCGACCCGTTGCGACACAGCAGCGCGCACTGGCCCAGCAGGCACCGCGGCGCCACCCCGCTGCTCGCCGTCGTGGGCGCGCAGTCAGCGTCGTTCTGGCAGTACACGAAGCACACGCTGTATCCGCCCGGGTTGTTGACGCCCACGTAGTTGGTGCACGTCGCGCACCCCTCGGGGCCGCACTGCGCGGTCTCCTCGCAGCGCGAGTAGATGGGCAGCGCGCCCGCCGCGGAGCTACACCCGCCCACGGAGACGCACGCGCTCCATCGGCCGTTGGCCTCGCACGACTCGAAGCCCGACTGCGTGACGCCACCGTCGATGGTGCGCGAGCACGAGCGCGACTGACCCGGCGCGCAGGTCTCTCCCGGCGCGCAGTCCATGGACAGCAGCGCCACCGTCGCGGCGAACCACCAGGCGCGACGATCAACCACCGTCGGCCTCGCAGACCACCGTGGCCACCACCTCGGTCGTGCGCTGCGCGATGACCTGCTCGCACGCCGCGCCGAAGAGGGTGATCTCGCCGAAGGCGCGGTCGGTCCAGTCCCAGCCGTTGACGCGCGTCGGGTCGGGACGAACCGTCACGCCGCCCGCGCTCAGCGCGATGGACCCGGTGTCTCCGGGGCGTGATGGGGTCACGAAGGCGCAGCGCGACACGGTGTCTTGAATGGTCGTAAAGGCCCGCGTGAGGTCTTCGGCGCGCTCGACGTTGTAGTAGGTGGCGCGCCCCGTGGCGTCGCGGAAGGGGCGACCGCCCGCGACGGCCATGGCGGTGAGCGTGGCGGCGTAGGTGGGGTCGGTCTCGTCGGCGAGCCCGATGACGAAGGTGGGAATCGACGCCACGGGGTTGGCGACCATCTGCGCGATGCTGGACACGGTGCGCGTGTCGTCGAGGCAGCGCAGGCCGTCGGCGTCGCGGGCGCAGCTCCGGCCGCCGCCGATGCCGCCGGCGCCGACGCAGACGCAGCGCGAGGGGTCGAGGTCGGCGTTGCAGTTGGGCCCGCCGTCGGTGGCCAGCACGAGGTAGCGGGCGCGGGCGCGGTTGGGGTTGCGCACGAACCACGTATACGCGCGCAGCAGCGCCGCCGCAGTAGGGGTGCTGCCGCCGGGCTCGGTGTCGAACACGTCGAGCACGCGCGAGGCCGTGTTGGCCGCGGGGCTGATGTCGACGCTCGGGATGTTGGGCAGCGCGCAGGTCGACACGCGGCTCTCGGCGCCCTCCTGCGGGTAGAAGAGCGCGCCCGTCCCGATGCGGTCTTGAAACATCGGCAGCGTGGTGGCGAGCGCGGCGCGGAGCAGCACCCACTTGGACGGCCCCACACGCAGGTTGCCGAGGCGCTGCCCCATGGAGCCCGAGCGATCGATCACGAGCATCATGTCGGCGCCGCGCTGCGTGAGCGTGAAGCGACCGGTTGCGCAGGTGGGCGGCCGCAGCACGTCGCGCACGTCGGCGACGTCCGTCACGTCGCTCACGTCGAAGGCCGCGTCGTCGGGGAAGGTCACGTCGGGGACGTTGAGCCCCGTGCGCGCGCCGCACCCGGCGACCAGCATCGCCACGGCTACGGCAGACCCACGTACGCATCGCTTCATCGGAGACCTCCGTCCTTGGTGAGCGCGGAGGATGCACCGTCGGCGCGCGAAGCACAGCGCCATCGTGGTGCGGCGAAGTGCCCTCCCTGACCGCCGCTGCGGACCGCCGTGTATCGGTGAAGGGTTCGCGGGCCCGCGACCATTCAGCAGCGTCGGAGGACCGTTCGCCGTCACTGCTCGCCGGGGCGATACCAGTCGAAGGCGTTGGGTCGCGCGAGGTTGGTGAACGCGAGGTTGATGCTCACCGAGAGGGCGCGGACGTGGTGCCACCAGCCGACGGGGAGGAAGAGCATCTCGCCGGGCTGGAGCGTGACCTCGCGCGTGACGACGTCGGCGTAGCGGGGGAAGCGTTGGAGGTCGGGGCGCTCGGGGTCGACGAGGGAGTAGACGCCGCGGGTGCAGTCGAGGAGGGCGGTCTCCCACGGGGCGATGAGGGTGAAGCGCTTGGTTCCGTAGAGGTTGCCGAAGAGGATGTTGGAGGTGTCGTGGTGGAGCGGGGTGACCGTTCCGCCGGGGCCGAACCACAGGGCCGTGGAGCCGCGGCGCCGGGCATCGTCGAGCCAGCCGGGCGCGAAGGTGACGTCGTCGAAGAGCGGTTGCAGTCCGTCGCGGTCGGAGTTGCGGTTGTTGGCGACGAGGTAGAGGTCGTTGGATTCACCGACGGCGAGCACGCGGTCGACGAAGTCGCCGAGGGACGTGGGCTGGCTGAGGGTCGGCGTGTGGAGGTCGTAGTCGGGGTCGGAGTCGCGGCCGACGGCGGCCATGACCTCGACGTGGCCGAAGCGCTCTTTGAGGAAGGCGGGCGTCCAGCGGCCGAAGGCGGGCCACGCCGTCACGACGTCGGTGAGCACCACCGGGTTGTTGGTGGCGTAGTAGCGCTCGAAGAACTCGGCGGGCGTGAGGTGGGCGCGGCGCTCGATGGCGCGGGGTGCGGTGCTGGTGGCCGCGAGGCTGCGGTGCAGGTGGGCGACGAGCTCGGCGCGGCGGTGGTGGCGGGCGTGGCGCTGCGCGGCGACGAAGGCGGGCGACGACTCGACGGCGGCGATGGCGGCGGCGATGGCGGCGGGGGTGAGGCCCTGCGCAGCGAGCGCGGCGGTGAGCTCATCGCGGGGCGCCTGGCGGAGGAGGTTGTCGGCGATCCAGACCTGCCAGTCGGGCGCGAGGGTGAGGGCGGCGCGGGCGCGCGTCGGGCGTCGATGGCGCGAGCGGAGCGGACGCATGCCGGTGCTCAGTCGCCGCCGTCGGGTGGAGGGGGAGGCATCGGCGGGATGAAGCCGCTGTCCGCGGGCGGAGGCATCGGCGGAGGCATCGGCGGAGGCATCGGCGGGATGAAGCCGCCGTCGAGGGGACCGGGCATCGGGGGGACGACGCCGCTGTCCTCGGGCGGAGGCATCGGTGGCGGCATCGGCGGGATGAACCCGCTGTCGACGGGCGGAGGCATCGGTGGCGGCATCGGCGGGATGACGTCGGGCGGAGCGGGCATCGGCGGAGGCATCGGGGTGATGCGATCGGGCGGAGCGGGGGCGTCGACGAGCGGGGCGTCGGTGGCGTCGGTGGACGACGCGGTGTCGACGGGCGCGGCGTCGAGCGCGGTGGTGGTCGAGCTGCACGCGAGCGGGCCGAGGGCGCTGAGTGCCACCGCGAGGGCCGTGCGGCGCACCAGCGCGGGCGTGGTGGGTGGGGGCGAGAGCGTGGGCGCGAGGGGGTCTCGACGGCGGTCGTTCATGGCGCTGGGGACGAGACGGCACTCTGCGCATCGGGTCAAGCGCCACCACAGCACCGCGGGCTGAGGTTGGGAGCACGCGTCGGCGAGGTGGTTGACCCGCTGCGTGGGCCGCGCGAGGCTGCGTCCCGATGGTCACCTACTCGCATGACCTGGGGTTCGACGTTCCGGTCCCCGACGTGAGCGGCCTCGTCACCGAGGACGACACGCCCGTGGACAACCTCTACTCCGAGAAGCAGCAGCGCCTCCTGACGTCGCCGCTCTACGCCGGCTGGATGGCGCCGGGCGGGGACGACGGCACGCCGGGCACCTTCGTCGCCATGGCCAACGTGGGCCTCTTCGCGACGGCGAAGGAGCCGCCGCTCGTCCCCGACGCCCTCGTCAGCGTGGAGGTGACCCTCCCCGACGACATCTGGGTGAAGCAGCATCGATCGTACTTCGTGTGGGAGTACGGCAAGGTGCCCGACGTCGTCATCGAGGTGGTGTCCAACCGCGAGGGCGGCGAGCTGTCGACGAAGCTGCGGCGCTACGCGCGGATGCGAATCCCGTTCTATGTGGTGTGGGACCCGGAGCAGATCCTGGGCGGCAGCGAGCTCCATGCCTTTCAGCTCCACGGGAAGGTGTATTCGCCCATCGACCGGGCGTGGATTCCACAGCTCGAGCTCGAGCTCCTCCCGTGGGAGGGCGTCTTCGAGACCTGCGCCGAGCGCTGGCTGCGCTGGCACGACGCCCGAGGAGCGCTCATCCCCACGGGCGACGAGCGCGCCGCAGACGAGAGGGCTCGCGCCGAGACCGAGAAGGCACGCGCCGATGATGCGAAGGCACGCGCTGAGAGCGAGAGGGCTCGCGCCGAGAGCGAGAAGGCTCGCGCCGATCGGCTCGCGGCGAAGCTGCGCGCGCTGGGTGTCGACCCCGACGAGACCTGACGGCCCTACTGCCCGATCGCCTCGCGGAAGGTCCACCCCACATGCGACCCGCCGCCCCACCGGATGGCGTGCCACCCGCCGCGACGGTCGACCAGCTCCACGGCCGTCCCCTGCACCAGCCGCCCGACGATCGCCCCGGTGCGCGGCGCGTCGCGGATGATCGCTACGCTCCAGGTCACCGTCGCGTTGCCCAGCGAGCGCATCCGCTGCAGCTCCTGCGCGGTCGGCAACCCCGCAGGCGCAGGCTCCGTCGGCGCTGGCGTCGGCGCCACGGGTGCCACCGCAACCGGCGTCGGCGCCACGGGTGCCACCGCAACCGGCGCTACCGGTGCCACCACCGGCGCCGCGGGCACCACGTCTCCCGCCCCGAGCGGACCAAACCGCGCCACGAAGTAATACAGGTACCGCGGGTGCGCCGCGGGCAGCGCCCACAACGCGTCCATCGGACCGATGTGCTCGCGCACGCACGCCACGTACGACAGCCGATCGGCCACCGACGAACTCCGCCCCAGCAGCACCGCCACCCGATGCCGTTGCCGATCGACGCGCAGCCCGATGCTCAGCATCCGCGACGGCTCGCGCGCCGCCTCCATCGCCGACGGGCACGTCGCGAGCACCTCCGTCAGCCGCGCGCGCAACGCCGCCTCCACCGCCGCGGGCGCGTCACACGCCGACGGCGCCTGGTCGGTCTCTTCTCCATCACCGCAGCCCTGGAGCGCCCCCGCGTTGACCCGCACCGGAGCCCTCGGCGCCGCCGGTGCCGCCACCGGAACCGTCGCCCGCCCCGCGTCCACCGCCGCCGTCGGCTCGGTGCCGCCACCCACCGGCTCAGCTCCGTTGCCGTGCTCGGGGCCGCCCTCTCCCTCGGCCACCCACGGAATCGCCTTCGCCCCGTAGAACCCGATGACCCCGCACAGCGCCACGCCCGCCAGCGTGAACGGCAGCCGCGGCGAGTCGCTCTTGGCGCGCTCGACCCGCACGCTCACGACCGCCCCTGCGTCTGTCGCCAGCGTTCGATGATCATCTCCGGGCTGCGCACGCTCTCCATGAGGAAGCGCGCTCTTAGCGTATGCAGCTCCTGGGTGCCAAGGTCGCCCGCGCGCTCCTTCGTCACGGTGTGCAGCGCGATGCCCGCCGCCACCGACACGTTGAGGCTCTCCACCATCCCCCGCATCGGAACCGCGAAGGTCCCCGTCGCCGCCGCCCGCAGCTCCGCGCTCGCCCCGAGGTGCTCGTTGCCAAAGGCCAGCGCCACCCTCGGCCGCGCGGCGACTTCTTCCATCGTGGCGGTGCCGTTCATGTCGGCGACCCACAGCTCGAAGCCCTTCGCGCGCAGCGCCTCCACGCACGGGGCCGTCTCACGATGGATCGCCACGTCCATCCAGCGCTCGCACCCGCGCGTCACCCGCTGGGCCAGCAGCGGCTTCAGCCCCCGCTCGATGAGGTGCACCTCGCCCACGCCGTGCGCGTCCGCGGTGCGCAGCACGGCCGCGGTGTTGTGCGGGTCGATCACGCCCTCCAGCACCACGGTCACCGACCCGATGCGCGACCCCGCCACCGCCATGAGGCGCTCCAGGCGCTCGGGCAATACGACGCCCTGTAAAGCCGCCTCGATCTCCTCGGCGGTGTAGGGCAGCGCTCCCGTCGCGTGGAGCGGCGTCAGGTCGGGGTCGGTGCGTCGCATCGATGGATCAGCGGGCGGGCCTCGCCGGAGCCGCAGCGCGCGGGGCAATTGCGCCGCTGCGCGGGCTCTGACGCTCCCGCCGCACGCGAGCGATGGCGGCGACCTCGTCGGTGATGCGCCCGCTGAAGGGCGCGGCGATGGCGCGGCCGGTCTCGCGGATGATGGTGATGAGCCGCGCGGGCGTGAGCGCCGGGTCGAGGGACACCAGCTTGCCCGCGAGGTTGGCGACGTTGGGCGACGCCATGGACGTCCCCGACAACGGCACATGCTCACCCGACGGAACCAGGCTGTCCACCTCGACGCCGTGATCGAACACCTGCACCCGCTCGGGGTTGCTGTTGGTAAACGTCGCCCAGTGACCGAAGCGGTCGACCGCGCCCACGACCAGCAGGTTGGGCGCGTTCTGGTTGCTCGCCGGAACCTCCCCGTACTCCATCACGTCCTGGTTGCTGTTGCCCGCCGCGACCACGAAGAGCGTCTCCGGGCACGTCGTGAACACCCGCTGCCAGTTGCTTCGCCGCCGCTCCTGCACCACGGCCGCGCGAGCGCGTACGTCCGCGTCGGTGCGGTAGAGCGCGCTCTGGTGGCGCAGCGAGTCCTCCACGTACTCCTGCGAAAACCCGAGGCTCGCGTTGACCACGCGGATGTGGTGCCGGTTGATGAAGGCCGCGATGGCGTCGATGTTGGCCTGCTCGGTGTCGAGCTCGGCGTCCGTCGGGCCGCGCTCGTCGTAGACGCGGTTCTCGCCCGCCCACGCGCTGCGGAAGATCGCCAACCGCGCGTGGGGATTGCCGCGCAGCATGATGCCGGCGACGTGGGTCCCGTGGGCCCACTCGCCCACCGCGTCGAGGCGCTGATCGAGCTGGCGTGCCTGGGCCGCATCGGTGATGCCCCGCTGGAGTTCGAGCACCCGCTGCGCCGCGGGGGTGGAGGCCATGCCGGCGCGGAGGTCCATCACGCCGCGGAGGAAGGGCGAGTACCGCTCGATGATCTCCGCGCCGGGGTTGTAGAAGAGGGCCGTCTGCGCCGGGTCGGGGTCGCTCGCGATGCCGACGGTGTCGTCGACGATGCCGTCGTGGTCGTCGTCCTGGCCGTTGGCGGGCTCACCGGGGTTCACGAGGAGCTGCGTGCGGAAGAGCTCGGGGTTGGTTCCGACGTCCCAGACGGCGACGTTGACGTCGCGCGCGTCGGCCTGACGGGCGAGGTCGACGTCGTGGAAGTTGAACTCCGGCTCCGCGGGCATCGCGTCGTTGACCGCGCGCACCGCCGTCACGGCCGCCAGGAAGCGCTCCCTGTTTTGCACGATGCTCGGCATCACATCGCTGAACCACAGCACCGCCCGCGCGGTCTCGCCGGACACCATCTGCTGCTTCGTCTGCTCCACGCGCGCGTCGAGCTGCGCCTGCGCCTGAAACACCTGGAACACCACCGTCGCCGCCCCGAAGCGCGGCCTCGGCAGCTCGCGCAACACACCCTCGATCGCCGCCTGCTGGGCCGCGCCATCGGCGCCCGCGCGCTGCCGCGCGACCTCGGCGAGGATGGTCGTCCCGGTGAAGGCCATGTTGCGATTGCGGGCCTTGGCGCGCACGAGAGCAACCAGCCCCGCCGCTTCGTCGAGGCGATGGTTGGCGAGCGCCACCACGGCGAGGTCGAGGAGCCGATCGCACCGCTTGCCCGACAGCTCCGGGGCCTGATCGGGGTGGGCGACGTAGTTCGCGAGCTGGGCCACGTCGAAGCCCGGGTCGCCCTCGCTCACCAGCCGTCGCTGGGCGTCTTCGGTGAGCAGCGCCGAGAGCTCGGCGCGACCGAGCGAGGCCCACGGCGAAGCAACGGCCGCGTCGGCGGTAGCAACGACCTGCGCGTCGGCGGTAGCGACGGGCGTCGGGGTGTTGGTGGCCGTGGTCTGACGAGCGCCACAAGCCGAGAGGAGCAGCGCGATCGCGAGGGTGGTGGGGCGGAGGGGTCGCATGGGGCGCGCACCATGCGTCAACCGCGGGCGTTGGATCAAGCCAAGGCCGTCCGCACACCATTGCACTCGGCTACCGCGGGTTGGAAACCCACGGCGGCCGGGCGCGATGACCGTGAAATGGCTGCCACCCGATACCCCCAAATGCCAACGAACCCGATACTCGAAAGCATCAGGTTCGTTGGGTGGTCTCGTTGGCAACCGAGACCGTGTGTTGTGGAGCTGACCGGGATCGAACCGGTGGCCTCCTCAATGCCATTGAGGCGCTCTCCCAGCTGAGCTACAGCCCCTCTCCGTTCGAGGGAGCCGGGGTGTATCAGCGAAGGTTTCGGCCGTCAAGAGATTGTGCGAGCCTTCGCGCCGCGAATGCTGGGCGAGCGCGAGTTCACGACCGAGGAGGTGGCCCAGTACTGCGGCGTCTCGCGACCCGCGGTGGTCTCGTGGATCGCCCAGTCGCTCCTCCCCGCGCGCCACACGCAGGGCGGCCACCGACGCGTGCTGCGGCCCGACCTCTCGCGCTTTCTCCAGCAGCAGGGCTACGAGGTTCCGCCCGAGGTGACGCGGGTGCGGCCGCTGCTCTTCGCGGTGGAGGGCGACGCGCTCGGCGCCGAGGCGCTCGCCGGGGTGTTCGCGCAGGACTTCGAGGTGCGCGTGTGGCCACCATCGTTGGAGTTGCTGCTCTCCATCGGCGCGCACAAGCCCGACGTGCTGGTGGCGGTGGTCCCGATGGCGGCCATCGACGGCGCGCGGCTGTTGCGAGCCGCCGCGCGCAACCCCTCGATGGGCGCGATGCTGCGCGTCGCGGTGGTGACGCACGACGACGAGGCAGCGGGGGCGCGGCGCAACGGGGCCGACCTCGCGTGCGTGGCCGATCGGCTCGACGAGCTCTACGCCGCGGTGGTGCGGCGCGTGTCCGAGCGGCAGCGTCGGCAGGTCGTCTGACCGTCGTCGTCGATTGACACCACCACTCTCCGCCGTGGTGTCATCCGCCGCGTGGGAACCCCTCCAGCCGAGACCGCCTCCCGTCGCACGATGATCGCCACGGTGCTCATCGGAGCGCTCGGATACTTCGTCGACATCTACGACCTGCTGCTCTTCTCCATCGTCCGCACGCGCTCGCTCACCGACCTCGGCGTCGCCCCTGCGCAGAGCCTCACCGTGGGCCTCTCGCTCCTCAGCTGGCAGATGTGGGGACTCCTCCTGGGAGGCTTGTTGTGGGGCGTCCTCGGCGACAAGCGCGGCCGGGTGAGCGTGCTCTTCGGGTCCATTCTTCTCTACTCGACGGCCAACATCGCCAACGCGTTTGTGCACACGCTGGGGCAGTACGAGTTCTGGCGCTTCGTGGCGGGCGTCGGTCTGGCGGGCGAGCTCGGCGCGGCCATCACGCTGGTGAGCGAGATGCTCCCCGCGAGGCTGCGCGGATACGGAACCGCCGTCGTCGCAGGCGTCGGCATCCTCGGCGCGGTGGCCGCGGCGTGGGTGGGCAAGCACTACCCGTGGCGCACGGCCTTCATCATCGGCGGGGTGCTTGGCTTCGCGCTGCTGCTGATGCGCGTGTCGATGCTGGAGTCGGGGATGTTCGGGCGCGTGCGCCACGAGGCGGTGAAGCGCGGCGACCTGGTGATGCTCTTCTTCTCGTGGAAGAGGCTGTGGCGGCTGGTGCGCTGCGTGCTCATCGGGCTGCCCATCTGGTACGTGGTGGGCATCCTGGTGACGGGCGCGCCGGAGTTCGCGCGGGCGTTTCATGTGACGGGCGAGGTGACGGCGGCGACGGCCGTGCAGGTGACCTACGCGGCGCTCGCGGTGGGCGACCTCGTGAGCGGCGCGCTGAGCCAGTGGATCGGGTCACGCCGCAAGGTGGTGCTGGGCTTCCTGCTGGGGGCCGCGGCGCTCGTGAGCGCGTACCTCGCGCAGTCGGGCGGAACCTCCACGCAGCTCTACGCGCTCTGCGGCGCGATGGGCTTCTGCATCGGGTACTGGGCGGTGTTCGTGACCATCGCGGCCGAGCAGTTTGGGACCAACCTCCGCGCGACGGTGACCACGAGCGTGCCCAACTTCGTGCGCGGCAGCGTGCCGCTGCTGACGGCGAGCTTCATCGGCCTGAAAACCCACGGGCTGTCGCTGGTGGCGAGCGCCGCGGTGGTCGGCGCGGTGTGCCTCGCGCTGGCGCTGGTGTCGCTGTGGCGCATGGAAGAGACCTGGGGCCGGGAGCTCGACTTCGTGGAGTGAGTCACTCCCACCAGACCCGCGGGTGAACGCCCGACACGGCGCCGTCGATGCGCAGCTCGAAGCGCGTCGACCCCGGCGTGCTCGGCGCCCGCACCCGCGCGACCCACGCGTCGCCCTCTCGCTGCGGCGCGGCCATCACCTCGCCGCCGCCGTGCGTGATCGCCAGGGCCACCGCGGCGCCCGCCCCGGCCGCGATCCGGAAGGTCACCACGCTCCGTCCATCCGCGGGCGCCCTGCGCTCGGCCGGCTCGATGCGGAGCAGCGGCGGCTCGCGCAGCGTATGGACGCGCCCCGCCGCGAGGTTCTGCTCCACCTGCACCGCCCCCGACGGCCAGCGCACCTCGACCTGCGCGGCCTGCTCCTCGGCGCCGAGGCCCACGAAGATCAGCGGCTCGGAGACGTTGTGCGGCGACGAGATGCCGCCCATGAAGAAGCGCACCGGCGTGGCGTCGGCGCGCGCGCGCACCAACACCGTCGCGTTGAGCCCGTAGGCGTTGCTGGTGCTGCCGCGCAGGGCGATCGCGAGCCCGTGGTGGCCCGCGTCGATCTCGTTGCGCAGCACGCGCGGCGCGAAGCGGTGGCCGCCCACGAGGAGGTCGGCGTCGCCGTCGCCTTCGAGGTCGCCGACCCAGAGCGAGCGCCAATGGCCCAGCATCGGACCGAGCCCGCTCAGGGCGGTGAGGTCATAGAAGCGGAGGGAGCCGGCGTTCCAGTGGAGCGTCGGGTGCTGCACGCCGATGAAGCGCTCGCGGTCTTCGTCGGGGATGAAGTCGTTGCCGTGGACGTTGACCGTGTCGGGGCGGCCGTCCTGGTCGAAATCAACGAACGCCACGCCCCACGGGATCATCCCCTTGCTCGTCTCCACCGCCCGGGTCGTGGTGAACGACGCCTGCGGCGCGAGGTCGCGCAGCGGCCAGGTGCGCCCGCCCATGAACACATCGTGGCGGGGGTTGAGCGAGACCGCGAGGTCGAGGTGTTCGTCCTCGTCGAGGAAGCCGACCCACGCCCCCATCGGTGCGCGGCACGAGAGGTTGGGACAGATCGCGGGCATCGGCTGGCGGTAGTCCGCGTCGGGGCGGGTGATGTCGTGGCCCGCGAAGCGCGGCAGCCCCGCGGCGTCGAGGGAGGTCTGTCGGTGGAAGGCCGGCTCGCTGTTGGCGCAGGTCGAGAAGGTCGCGAGCACCATCGGGTCGGGCCCAAGCGGCGTGGCGAGCAGGGCGTACGAGCCGCCGAAGGGGTTGTCCTCGATGAGCTCGGTGCGCTCCGTGAAGGTGCGCGGGCCGGTGCGGAGGAGGAGACGGTAGGCGTGGCTGTCGGGGCTACAGTCGCGCTGCCCGGTGAGCAGGTCGAGCCAGCCGTCGCCATCGATGTCCTGCACGTAGAGCCCCATGATGGTAAACGCGCGGCCGGTGTTGGGCCGCGGGACCAGCGCGACGGACTGCCCGAACTGCCCTCCGGCGGCGCCCCACGCGATGGCCGGGCGGTTGTCCACGAGGTCGAGGAAGCCGTCGCCGTCGAGGTCGAGCAGCGCCATCGGCATCGCGACGCCGCGCAGGTTGGGCAGCGCCACGGGGGTCAGCTCGCCGCGGTCGCGATGGTAGGTCCACGCGAGCGGGAGGTACTCACCACCGAACCCGGAGACGGCGCCCATGAGCACCTCGGGGTCACCGTCCCCGTTGATGTCGCCCGCCACTGCGCCGGTCAGTCCGATGGGGTCGTTGGAGATGAGGCCCGCCGTCGGAAACGTCACCCCTGCCGGGAGGTCGTACGGCACCTGCACGAAGCCGCGCCCGAGGGTGCTCGGCGCCGCCGCTGGCGGAGCGATGACCGCGGGGACGTCGGGCCGGTCTTCCCCCTTCTGGCAGCCCAACGCCCCCAGCACCCCGCACAGGAAGGCGCGCCCCGCACCGTACGGCAAACAAGTCACTCCCCGAACATCACACACCCGCACGACGCTCGACACCCTCGTCGGGCTGCCATCGTGATTTTCGCCGATGCGCCCCATCGCCGTGCGCGAGCGGCTGGTGCGTGCACGCCATCGGAGGAAGGACCCGGCGTCTGCGCGTGAGGTTTCAGGTTCTTTCGGTCGCTCCGCACGGGTGCCCTCCGCGACGCTGCCGCGCCGAGGACCCATGCGAACCACCACCGCTCTCATCTGCGCCGCCCTCGCCCTGACGGGCTGCGCGGGCTCCGCCACCACCTCCCCCGTCGATGCCGCCGTCGACACTGCGCCCGCCGTCGACATCCCTCCCGCCATCGACGCCGCGCCCATCGTCGACACCACGCCCGATGTGCCGCGCTCCTCGCTCACCATCGACTGGGCGCCGTGCGAGACCTTCGCGGGCGTCGACGACCAGCGCGCGGAGTGCGCGGACGTGGAGGTCCCCCTCGACTGGAACCTCCCCGCCGCCGAGCGCATCACCCTTCACGTTCGCCACCTGCGCGCGCCTTCCCCTTCGGGCCGCGCGGTGTGGATTCTCATGGGCGGCCCCGGCCAGGCGGGTGACGACGGCGAGACGCTCGCGGCCGTGTTGTCAGCGCGCGACCCTGGCCTCGACGTCTTCCTCCCCGACCACCGCGGAACCGGCGCTTCGACCCCGCTCACCTGCGCGCGCGCCGAGGACATCACGTCGCCCGGCGGCCCCGGCATCCTCCCGTCGGAGTGGCCCGGCTGCCGCGACGATGTGGTCGCCGAGTGGGGCGATCGCCTGCGCCACTTCTCCACCACCGCGGCCGCCCGTGACATCGCCGGTCTCATCGACGCCACCCGCGCGACCGCCGACCGCGTCTTCGTCTTCGGCGTCTCCTACGGGACGTACCTCGCCCATCGCTACCTCCAGGTCGCGCCGACGCAGTCCGCCGGGGTGATCCTCGATTCGATGTGTCCGCCCGGCGGTTGCCTTCTCAGCGACGAGGACCGCTGGGAGGACACCGAGGCCCGCGCGCTCCTCGCCCGCTGCGCCGCCGAGCCCGACTGCGCCAGCCGACTCGGGCCCGACGCCGCCGCGCGCCTCACCGAGCTCTACCGCCGTCTTGGCGAAGGCCACTGCCCGCTGGCGGGACAGCCTGCGCGCAACGTGTGGCTGCTGCGCTCGGCGCTGGGCAACATGATGATGAGCGCGCCGCAGCGGCGGGCGATCCCCGCGGTGATCCATCGCATGATGCGTTGCAACGACGGCGACCGCGCGGCGCTCACCACGCTGTACGCCTCGATGTGGGGCGCGCAGTGGTCGGCGGTGGCGTCTCTCTTCGCGACGGGCGCTCCGGGGACGCCGCTCATCCCCAGCATCGCCACGCCCGCCTTCGGCGGCGGACCAGGCTCCGGCTACTCCTTCCCCCTCGCGGTGAACATCCTCGTCTCCGAGCTCTGGGAGCCCACCGACCCGACGCCCGCCGAGCTCACCCGTCGCTGGGGCGAGACCCTCGCGTGTCGTGGTGTGTCGCGTCAGGCGGGATGGCAGACACCGGGCTGGCCGCGGTATCGCGATCCGTTGGCGGAGGGGTTCTTTGCCAGTGAGGTTCCGGTGTTGATGCTCAACGCGGAGATCGACTCGGCGACGCCGGCGCGGCTGGCGCGCGGCTTCGTGTCGCGGCTGCGGGCGCCCCTCCAGCGCTACGTGGAGATCCCCGGCGCGGCGCACTCGGTGGTGGCGCAGGGAGCGCTCGCCGACGACACCAGCACCACCTGCGGGCGCGAGATGATCCTGCAGTTTCTCCGCGACCCGCGAGCGCCGACGGACACCGCGTGCCTGACGCGGACGATCCCATTGGCCTTCGCGGCGACACCTGCGTTGAGTCGACAGATCTTCGGTGTGCCGAGCCTCTGGGGGGACTGACCGATCACGACGGCGGTGGTGCTTCGGGCCCACGCCGCGGCGTCAGCGCGGCGCGCGAGGGTCGGGCCTGCGGTCATCGACCTCCTGGTCAGCGTTCTTCAGGTGCGTGGACAGGACGTGATGCCGATAGGCGCTGGAGGCGATCCACCCGAGCGGCGCCAGCGCGATGACGTACCCGGCGCCCCCGAAGAGAAAGGCGTTCGCAGCGATCATCGCCAGGAGGGTGACCATGCCGACGACCATCTTCGTTCGGAGCGGCGGGAGCTCGCCGCGAATGCCCTCCCAATCGGGCTTGCTGCCCAGGTAGTGCCCACAGACCTCGCACAGCGTGACGCCGCGCCGGTGCGGCAGTCGGCATACCTCACAGTAGATCGCATCCGTCACGGTCGGCCTCCCTCTGTCTGCTCATCGATTTTGGATGGTTGAAGGCCATTCACGTCAGTTCACACCGACCACGCCTTGACCTTGTTGCGGTGCTTGCACCCTGGACACTCTGACGAACGAACATCACCGATGGCAACAAAGGCCCAACCGATCATGATGAACACGAACAGAGACACGACCGCGGCCCCGATGAAGAGGCGCAAGGCCAGCAGCACGAGAAACACCAGCAGGAACGCGACGCCAACGCGGAAGTAGTAACCGGGCCTGTCGGAGTCGCCCATGCCTCCGGTCACGAGCGCAAAACCCCGGCCGCACTTCTCACAGGTCATGGGTGGGTACTCCCGTCGCGCATCGCGGGTCTGCCTCTCATGCCGGTCAGCTCTCGGGGTCGTACCCGAACTCGCGGAGTTCTTGCGAGCAGCGGCAGGCCTTGGCGATCTTCGCGGCCCATTGGACGGCGGCTTCGCGCGATGGGAGTTCCAGAACACAGAAGCCGCCATCGAACTCACTGGTCTGGGGATAGGTCTCGTGGGTGCCGGTGCCGTCGGCGGCGACCATCAGCGGCGCGACGGCCGCGTTGATACCACCGCCGAACACATAGACGCCGGCTTCCTTCGCCTCGCGGATGACCGCGTGTGACGCTTCGCCGACGGCGGGCATGTCTTCGGCGGAGACGTCCATCGCCGCTGCGGGGAAGGAGACAAGGTACTTCGTCATCGTTCGTTTCTCCGCGTTCGCATTGGGACCATTGCCCGACTACGCCTCGCCGTAGGCTCTTTCGAGCTCCGCCACGTCGAGCTTCACCATCGTCATCATGGCTTCCATCACAGCCTTCACCTTCCCGGGGTCCTTGTCGCTGATCAGCTCGGTGAACCGTCGCGGACCGATCTGCCAGGAGAGACCGAAGGGGTCTTTGATCCAACCGCACTGGGTCGGCGTCGCTCCTGCCTTCACGAGCTTGTCCCAGTATTCATCCACCTCAGCCTGATCCGCGCAGTCCACATAGAACGAGACCCCTTCAGAGAAGCTGAAGTACGAGCCTCCGTTGTAGCCCATGAAGGATTGACCACCGACGACGAACTCGGCGGAGCTGATGGGACCGTCCTTGCCCGTGCGGGCGACGTTGCGCACTTCGGAGTTGGGAAACGTCGCGGTGTAGAACTCGATCGCCGCTTCGAGCTGATCGCTGAACATGAGGAAAGGCGTCACTTTGTTCATGGGAGTGTCTCCGGGGTGAAGGGGCTGTTCTTCTCGGCCCGACGGCCGGCTGATGCCACCGGTGCGCTACCCAAGCTGCATCGAGACGAACGCCAGTGGCCGTGCGTTCTGGATCGGATACGACCTGGGTTGTCAAAGCGTCAAATTCTTCGATCATGGCCGTTGTTCCGATCCCCCAGTTGCTACGGCCGGTAGAAGAAAATTCCGCGAGCATGGTGCCTTCTGATTCGTTCGCCAGAACAGTCCGCTCCAGGCCGAATACCCGATACGATCCGTCGTCGAGCCGAACTACCGCGATGAAGTACGCCTCGTTCCGCACGACCGGCGTTGGAAACGTCAAGACCAGCAGTTCTGGCCTCGTGTCTGGCCCTCGGTGCCACGTCGACGCTCCCACCACCGAGACCTGCTCTTCATCTGGCCTGCTCCGGCCCATCGCCACCCATAGATGCTTGAGGTAGTCCGGGTCACCTCCCGGCCCGAACGTCGCGACTTGCTGGACGGGAGTGAGAGTTCACGCTGAATCTACGCCTTCTCGCGGGTCCAGAACACCGCATTGAAGTAGTTGCACGCCTCCTGTTCAGCGCTCTCGAAATGCTGCGCTTGAAACCAGTCATGGAATCCGCCGGCACCCATCGAACTTCCGTTGATCGCATAGAAGTGCATGAACGCAGCCGACCGAAAGGCTCCTTCATGGTGATAAAAGCTGTCGTTTTCGGCCCACTCTGGCGAAAGCAATCGATAGTGCTCGCGGAATGTGACAATCAGCTTCTCGGCAGCGTCCTGCTCGTAGCCAAAGAAGCGAACCAGATTCCACGCCACAACCTGGAGCAGCGTTTCGTCGTCGCGGTCGTCACTGAATTTTTGCGAGCTCATGAATCGTTCCGTCGGCACGCAGGTAGAACTCGCCGTTCGACGCATCCTCGCGGGCGATCGTCTCCGTCTCCAGTGGGTGCAGCGATTTGATGTGCATCGCACTACGATGACGCGCGGCGAAAGTACAGCCGGAAGCCTTCGCCGAGCTCGCCTTCGAGCGTATGCAGAGCGGACTCAGCCTCCGGTGTAGCCATCCGCTTCAAGGCGACAACGGCCGCGATCCTTCCGTTGTGCAGTCCACTCCGCGCGACTTCGACCAGTCGCGGAATCGCTGCCCGATGACGGCGCACCCCGAGCAGAAGGCACGCTCGTTCCTGGATCCACATATCGGGTGAATCCAGCAGCGGGACGGCGAGGTGTGTGTCTTCGGGCGGCAGCAGGGCCAGCGCGAGAAAGGCCGTGCGCTGGTCTTGCCGACTCTCGGTATGTTCGCGAAGAAACTCCCGCCCGAGTCGGCGATCCTCGGCCGCCGTAGGGCCAGGATCCTCGATCGCGGGATAGTCGTAGCCGTCCCCGCCGAGCACGTCATCGGGGTGGGCCAGCAGGTGCCGCGTGAATGACCTTACATCGAAGAATCGAGGCGTCAGTTCTGGGTCGTCGTGATCGAGGATGAAGACGCGATGCACCAGCGGGCCGCTCAGGAAGACCCCGGCGTAATTGCTGTGGTCGTCCGTCCAGAACAAGCAGGCGCCGGGCTCCAGAAGTTGCCCGTCGAAAGCGCGCACAGCCGTATTCTCGCGAAGCGCCTCAGCGCACGAGAGCATTCGCATTGGCAGGTTCGAGGTGCCGAGCATGCCGTCGTGGTCGACGTAGAGCGACGCGAGATCGGATGGCAGGTCCGCGCCGAGAGCAACGCGAAACTCCGCCAGTTGAGCCGCAGTCAAGCCGGGTCGTAGTTCAACTCCCGCGGCGCGGATCTGCTGGATCAGGGAGTTCATTGACAGACCTTTAGGAGCCTCCGCAGCAGGCACAGCGGGTTGGTAGTGAGTGAGGAGACAGCGGTCGGCACAATCGCCTTGTCATACGAGTTGCGCAGGACTCACTCCTTCGACCGGTCTGCGTTCAACGGTACCCAGCGCCCAAACCACTCACTGCGCTCGTACGCTTCCCTGCCGCCCGCCCTCCAACGCTCCTCACATGCAGTTCGCGCCCGTGACCACAACTCCTCAAACTCGACCTCGCTGACTGCCCGCCACGGGAAGACGTCGCTCAACGCAGAGCCGACCTCGCCCTCGCCCACCCCACCGAACTTCGTCCGATAGGCATGCAAGTCCCCGAAGTCCCGAGCGGCATACCATTCGTCGCGCGAAGCAGCAGTCAGCGGCTCACCCGAAGACTGGCGGACGTTGATGTCGCGCAGAACATGGCCTTCGTCATCGAGTTCGTAATAGAGGTCCAGGTCGTCGTCCGCGAAGTCCGTGAACAGGAACCTAGGCCACGCTGGCATGACTCGCTCCGTATAAGATCTCAGTCGGCTGCGCTCGACTGTCTATCACCCCTGCGCCAATGCAACCGCCGGGTCCAACGCATACCCCCCATCGCGCCGCACCAGCACCGCCGCCAACCCCATCCCGCGCAGCGTCCGCACCGCCGTGTACACCCGTTCGGCGCCCGCCTCCGGCAGCACCCGCTCGCCCGGCCACCCCGCTGCCAACAACACCTCCACGCTCGCCGCCGCGCCCGGCTCCCTGGCCCGCAGCTCCACCAGATGCGCCAGCACCCGCCGCAACGACGGCCGTCGCCCCAGCTCCACCCGCCCGCCGCCACCGCCGCCACCACCACCACTCCCACTCGGCGCCTCGAACCAATACGCCCCTGCGCCCACCCGCAGCGCGCCCGCTCCTCCGCCCGCCGCCCCGCCCTCTGCCCGCATCCCGGCCGCCACCGCCGCCAGTTCGTACATCCGGAGCGCCCACGCCGTCGCGTACGCGTCCTCCACCGCCACCGCCGCCTCGGCGCTCCTTCCCCGCAGCCGACTGATTCGCGCCCCCACCAGCGCCGCCTCGATGGCCGTCTCCTGGTCGCGCGACTCCGCCGCCATCGCCGTCGCCTCCGCCACCCGCGCCGCCCCCTCGTCGAGCGCCCCCTGCGCCACCAGCACCCGCGCCAGGCCCGCGGTGATCTTCGCCGCCAGCAGCCGCTCGCCCACCGCCACGAAGGCCGCGATGCCCAGCCCGAAGCGCAGCGCCGCCTCCTCCAGCGCGCCGTCCTCTTCGGACACGATGCCCAGGTTCGACAGGCACAGCGCCTCGACCCGCCGCGCGCCCCGCGACCGCGCCCTCGCCAGCAGCGCGAGGTACTCCTCCCGCGCGCCCACCCGATCGCCCATCGACACCCGCGCGCTCGCCCGCTGGTGCGCCGCGCGCAACCACGCGTCGTCGTCACCCGCCGCCTCGGCCGCCGCCATCCCCTCTTCCGCCGCCGCCAACGCTTCGGCCGCGCGCCCCGCCCCGCGCAGCACCGCCGAGTGCAACACCATCGCCTCGCGCCGCGCCCACCCCTCGGCCCCCGTCGCCGCCCGCATCGCGACCACGTCCTCCTCCGCGAGCGCCACCTGACCCCGCAGGAAGCGACCCCTCGCCCGAATCGTTCGCGACCGTACCAATGCCGTGTCGTCGCCCTCGCGCTCCGCCCACGCGACGGTCTCGTCCATCAACCCATCGAGCGCATCCGAGCCGCCCCTCGGCGTCAGCGCCGCATCCAACGCCGCCACCAGCGTCACCCGCTGCGCGAGGCTCACCCCCGTCCACGTCGCCGCCGCGAAGAGGTCGTCCACCGCCGCGTCGAGGTGCGGCCTCGCCCACCCCGCGTCGCCGTCATGAAAGGCCCGCGCCCAGCGCTCTCCCCGCTCGCTGAAGTGCGCCGCGTGCCGCGCCAACGCATCGGCGTGGTCGAGGTGTTCGAGCGCAAACGCCCGCACCGCGGCGTAGAGACGGTGACGCCCGCTCACCTCGTCGACGCGCGCCAGCGAGCGAGCCACCAGCGCCGACAGCACCGTCGTCGCGTCGCGACCCATGACCGCAGCCGCCGCATCGAGGTCGAAGGGAGCGCGCAGCGTGGCAAGCGCCGCGAGATCGGCCGTGGCCGCAGGACCGAGGTCCGCGAGCGACGACTCCACGGCGGCCGCGAGGCTGCGGTGGCGGGCCTTGCGATCGGGCGCTCCGACGAGCCGCAGCGGGTGCGCCACGAGCGACGCAGCGAGCGAGGCGAGCGGCTGCGACGCGGCGGTCGAGGCGGCGAGCTCCAGGGCGAGCGGCAGGCCGTCGAGGGCGCGGGCGATGTGTTCCATCGACGCGACGTCGGAGTCGGCGGGCGCGAACCCCGGGCGGGCGTGCGCGAGCCGCGCCGCGAACAGCACCACGGCCGACGCGGTGGTGAGCCCCTCCAGCGTGACCACGCGCTCGTCGCGGAAGCCCAGCGCACGCCGCGAGGTGAGCAGCCACGCCACGTCGGCCGCCACCTCACGCCACCCCGGAAGAACCACCCCCAGCGCCTCGACGACGCCCTCGCACTCGTCGAGCACCACCAGCGCCCTGCCCCGCGCGGCGAGGGCCGCGGCCACGGCGTCGTGACCCACCCTCGCACGCGCGACCACGCCCAGACCCGCCGCCACGCGCGCCGCGAGCACCCGCGCATCGGCGGTGGTGAGCCCGACGAGCGACACTTCTACGACGCCCCCCGGAAAGCGCCCGCTCGCCCTCGCGGCCGCCGCTGCGACCGCCGCGAGCGCCGTCTTGCCCACACCCCCAGGACCATGGACCGTCACCAGCGCCGAGCGCGCTCGCAGCGACGTGGTCAGCAGTGCGAGCTCACGCCGTCGACCGACGAGCGCACCCGGTGTCGAGCGGCCACGCGTCACGGAACGCGCGGCGCCTTCGGGGCCTTGCGCCGGTAGATGCGCTCGTCGCGCTCGTTGCGACCGCTCCAGCGCTTCTTCGGCAGCGCCGCGTCGAGGCGGTCGCGGGTGACGGCGGTGAGGTTCCACTTCGGCACCGAGAGCAGGGCCAGCTGCGGGGGCGGCGCGAAGCCCTCCTCGACGCTGAAGTTCATGCACCGCGGAACCAACAACTCCGAGAGCGATTCCAGGGAGACGAGCCCACGAGTGAGAGACACCTCGCTGCAACACTCCAGCGCGAGGCGACGGAGGCGAGGTAGCGGGGCAAGCACCTTCACGAGTTGGGCGACGTCGATGGGAGGACCGCGCAGCGCGAGCTCTTCCAGCGAGATGAGCTCGCGGGCCGAGTCGGGCAGCGTGGAAAACTTCGCGAAGGCGACGGTGAGTCGGCGCAGCGCGGTGAGCCCGCCGAGGGTGGTCGGCAGTTCGGTAAGCGGGAGGTGCCAGAGGAAGAGTTCTTCGAGGGAGGCGAGGCGGCCGATGGAGTCGGGCAGGCGCTCGATGGTCACCGGGCGCCCGTTGATGACGCCGCCCATGATGTGCAGCGACCGCAACGACGCGAGGTCGCCGAGCTCCGGCGGCAGCGCGCTGAGCGAGAGCGACGTGAGCCTGAGTCGGGTGAGACCGGTGAGCCGACCGATCGCGGCGGGCACCGGATCAGGCGCGCCGCCATCCATCGCAAGCGCGTCGAGCTGCGTGAGGCGCCCGACGGACGGCGGCAGCGACGCAGCGACGGAGTACACGCCGAGGGCGTTGAGCGACGGCAGCGCGCCAAGGCGCACGAAGGCCTGGTCGAGGTCGAGCGCGGAGGTTCCTTCCAGCGACAGCTCGGTGACAGCGGGGAACTCGTCGGGCAGCCGACGAAGACGCGGCAGCGCGAGGCGCAGCGCGCGCAGGTTGGGGAGGTGAAGGAGGGCGTCGGGGAGCGCCTCCATCTGGTGGTCATGGAGGTAGAAGGCCTCGACGCGATCGGGCTGCGCGAGCGCCTCGTCGAGGTCGTAGAAGAGGTTCTCGGGAGCGGTGATGATCACGCGGGGGAAATCTACCCGACCACCGCGCTCCGCATTGACACCACCGATGTCGACTTGACACTACCACTGTCTTGTCGCACGGTGCGCCCCGTTTCGGTGGGCCAATTCACGGTCTCACTGCACCTCCCATGGACGTCGCGGCCATCGGGGGTTGCGGCGCCCGCCGACCTGTTCCGCACACCCGCCACGGATGGTGGCAGAGAGCGTTCGGTCGATACGATGAAGCAAACTGGTCTCCACGCCGCAGACGGCGCCGCGGTCCCCTTGCGGGGAGTCGACATCACGGGAGAGCTGCTCGGGGCGCACGCGCGCGTCACCGTGCGGCAGCGTTATCTCAACACCGAAGCGCGGGCCATCGAGGCGGTCTACACCTTCCCGCTTCCCTCCGAGGCGGCGCTCGTGGGCTTCGCGATGAACGTCGCCGGACGGCGCATCGACGCGGTGGTGCGCGAGCGCGAGGCGGCCTTCCGCACCTACGACGACGCCATCGTCCAGGGCCACGGCGCGGCGCTGTTGGAGAAGCAGCGCGACGAGGTGTTTACGGCGACGGCGGGCAACCTCCTGCCGGGCGAGTCGGTCGACGTCGAGGTCTCGTACCTCCAGCGCCTGCACCGCGACGAGGGCGCCCTCCGCTGGGTCATCCCGACGCTGGTCGCACCGCGCTACATCCCGGGCACACCGCACGGCGACCGCACCGGCCACGGGACCTCCGCCCCCACCGACCGCGTCGCCGACGCCGACCTCGTCACGCCGCCCATCGGCGACGCCCGCTATGGTCTCACGCTCGACCTCGCGCTCCACCTCGGTCGCGCGCTGCGCGTCGAGTCCCCCTCGCACGACCTCGCCGTCGAGCACGACGAACGCACCGCCCACGTGAAGCTCGCCGCTACCAGCGTGGCCCTCGACCGCGACGTGGTGGTGATCGCCCGCGGCGTCGGCGACGGCCCCACGGCGGGCCTCGTCGCGCACTGTGAGGGGCAGGGCCGCGGGTTCTTCTCGCTGGGCGTGCTGCCCGACCTCTTCGACGCGGAGCGAGCGCTCGCGCCGAGGAGCGTGGTGTTCGTGCTCGACGAGTCGGCCTCGATGGAAGGCCCGTCGATCAGGGAGGCGCGCAAGACGCTGCGAGCGTGCCTGCGTCACCTGCGCGCGGGCGATCGCTTCAACATCGTGGCGTTCTCGGGTCACGCGTCGTGGTTCGAGCGACGGCTCGTGCCCTTCACGCCGGCGACGGTGGAGGCGGCCGATCGGTGGGTGATCTCCCGCCAGGCCGACGGCGGAACCGATCTGCTCGCGCCGCTGGTGGCCGCGGTGGAGATGGTTCCGGATGGCGTGGTGGTGATGCTCACCGACGGTCAGGTGGGCAACGAGTCCGAGCTCGTGGGCGCGGTGATGGCAGCGCGCCGCACGACGCGGGTGTGTGCCTTCGGTCTCGGCACCAACATCTGTGAGGGGTTGCTGCGCGACCTTGCGCGGCGGACGAGCGGCGAGGTGGAGTTCGTCCACCCCGGCGAGAAGGTCGACGCCAAGGTCACCGCGATGTTTGCGCGGGTGGCCGCGGCGCGGGTGACGGGGGTGCGCGTGGTGTTCGAGGGAGTGGCGGCGTCGGAGCTCGCGCCGGGTAGCGCGCCTGACCTCGTCGACGGCGAGCCGTGGTCGGTCTTCGGACGCTACGAGGGCGCGGGCGAGGGCTTCGCGCTCATCACCGGGACGCGCGGGACGGAGCCGTACCTGCTGGAGGTTCCGGTGCGCTTTCCAGCGGAGGCGTCGCAGCCTGCGCTGCCGAAGCTGTGGGCGGCCGAGCGGGTGCGCGACCTGGAGGGCGCGGCGATCACCGACCCGCGACGCGCATCGGCGATGAAGGCGCGCGTGGTGGCCATCGCGGTCGAGCACGGCGTGGCGTCGCGGCACACGTCCTTCGTATTGGTGGAAGAGCGAACGGGCGACCGCGTCGGCAACGCAGCGCCGGAGACGCGCGTGGTCCCGGTGAGCGCGCCCGCGGGGTGGGCGATGCACACGTCGCCAGTGAAGAGCGGCATCGCGCGGTGGGACCCGGTTGCGCGCGTGGTGGTCTACGAGTCGGTGGGGGCGTCGTCGTCGATGCGTTGTCCGCCGCCGCGACGAACGGGCGCCTGGGTGGAGGTGAAGGTTTCGGCGGGACGACCGGGCTCGTCGATGGCGCGACCGATGGTGGCAGGTCGCTCGATGGCCGCCGCGCCCCCGCCTGCGCAGGGCGTGGTCGAGGCGTGGAAGGCGCTGCTCCAGGCGCAGCTCACGGGCGACAACGGTGACGACGTCGCGCGGATGCGATCGATGGCGGAGGCGCTCTCGACGCTGGTGCGCGAGGGCGTGACGGCGACGCACCCGACCTACGGGCCGCAGATGCGGAAGGCCGTCGCGGCGCTCGTCTCGCTGGTCGCGGGGGGGTTAGGGTCGCCCGCGCTGGCCGCGTGGGCGTTGGCCGCGTGCGCGCTCGCAGCGGATGGTGAGCGGGCGGCGCTCGCCGTCGAGCAGGCCGCGGCGGCGAGGGGTTCGCTGCCGGGGTTTACGGCGGTGGCGAGCGACCCGGCGGCGCTGCGACGCGAACTCTACGCGCTCGGAAAGGCGGCCGCGGCGTAAGGGGGAACGAGCTCCGCGCTCCGGAGCGACGACCACGCCCTCGGTGCGCGCCCTTACCCGGAGGGACGCGACCGCCCACGCCGACGGTCGTCGTCCTTCGTCGGGAGGCTCGGCGTTCGGAGGCCCCGATTTTCGCAGCGGGCGTGGGTGGTCGCGTCCCTTCGGGTAAGGGCGCGCACCGAGGGCGTGAGCGGGTGCTCTCCGGAAGCGAAGAGAGAGCGTCGGAGCGGCGCTACGGATCGACGACGCTGAGGTCGAAGGGGTAGTTCACCGTCACCACGCCGCCGCCCTCGGGCGCGGGAAACTGCCACCGTCGCACGGCGCTCGCGACGCACTCGCCGAGCCCCGCGGAGCCCGTTCCGTTGTCCGTCACCGTCGACGCGATCACCGCGCCGTCGCCCCCGATCACCCAACGCATCGCGACGCGCCCCTCGGCGTTCGGAACCTCCGTGAGCGCCTGCTCGTAGCAGTGGCGCACCTGACCCAGGTTGCGAACGACGACCCTGCGGACTTCGCCCGCGTCGTAGGTTGCGCTCGCTGCATCGCGGCCGAGGACGCACCCGGTGGTCGTACCCACGTTCGCGAGCGCCCGCACCCCGATGCCCGCACGCCCCGTCGCGCGCGACGGCAGCATCCCCTCGCCGCACCCGCAGTACGACCCACCGCCGATGCCCTGCCCCGTGCCGTCGTCGGTGCCGTGCCCGCGCGTTGGCATCCGACCGAGGCCGATGAGCCCGCCGGTGCTGCCGCCGCCCCAGCCCGTTCCGAGCAGCCCGAGTCCCTCGTAGCCGCGCGCGTCGCCCGTCGTCTCGCCGTACATCGCGCCCGTCGCCTGTCGCGTGGCGCCGTCGCCCGGCAGCACCACGCCCCACGGCACCGACCCCACCTCGCCCAGCGCCGAGAACACCCCGCGCCGCAGCACCCGATCCCTCGCGCTCAGCACCGCCTCGCCGCTGCGCGAGCCGTCGCGCGTCGGCCCGCGTTGCGGCGGCGTCGACCACGCCCGCGACACCCGCGGCGCCCGACGTGAACCCGCCGCCCCTTCGTCGCCCACCGCCCGCAACCCGGTGCCGCCTTCGCTCGCGCCAGTACCCTCGGCGTGCGTCGGCGCGTACGACCGCGCCCGCAGCGCGTGCTCGATGAGGTACCCGCGGCGCTCGTCCTCGTCCTCGCGCGTGAGGCGATCGTCGTGCTCACCGTGTCCGATCCACGAGCCCGCGGCGATCGTCCCAACGAGCGTGACCATCGTGGCGACACCGAAGAGCCGATCGCCCCGCCGCGCCGGCAGCCGCTCCGCCCGCGGGACATGCCTCAGCTCGTACCGCACCTCGTCGTGCTCGATGCGCGCGCCCTCACCCCGCGCCAGCACGAAGGCCGCTCCACCCAACGGCGTGACCCGCCCTTCGCGCCCGACGAAGTCCACCAGCACATGAACGCCGTGCTCCATCGCCGGGTGCACGAAGGTGTGCGCGTCGGGAGAGCTGCTCCCGCGGGACGTCAGCACGAAGCGTTCGCCCGATCGCAGGTGGGCCACCGCGAGCATCGGCTCCGCACCCCAGGACACCACCACCTCGATGACGGTCTCGCCGCGTTCTTCCGTGACGGAGGGGCGGGCGGCCGAGCGGTACACGGGCGCCTGAACCGGGTCTACAAAGCGTTTCACCTGACGAGTGCCTCCAGGCGGGAGAGACAACGCTCGCGTCGTGGGGTTCCGGGTGTAGGGTCTGACGGTCGTCCTCTCCCCGGGGTTGCGGTTCGGGTGCCACGGTTGGATGAGGGGGACGCTGCGGCCAGGGCCGCGACCCGCGGACGACGTCGACCGTACCTGACGCCGCCCTCACCACACTCCGAACGAGGTCTCGCATGTCCTTCAAGTACCCCTCCCTTCTCCTCTGCCTCTGCGCCTCCGTCGGTCTCGCGGCCTGCGACGACGCGGCCACCACCACCGACGCCGCCACCGATGTTCCGGGTAGCGACGTGCAGACCGCGACCGACGTCCAGACCGCGACCGACGTCCAGACCGCGACCGACGTCCAGACTGCGACCGACGTCCAGACTGCGACCGACGTACAGACCGCGACCGACGTCCCCGCCGTCGCGCAGAGCTTCGTCGCCACGCTGTCGGGTCGGCAGGAGGTCCCCGCGGTGTACGACACCACCGCGACGGGCACGGCGACCTTCACGCTCAGCGCCGACCGCACCAGCCTGATGTACTCGGTGACGCACTCCATCCTGCTGCCGACGGGCGCTCACATCCACCTCGGCATCGCCGGGGAAAACGGCGCGGTCGCCATCCCCTTCACGGCCACGCCTGCGGTCATCACCGGCACCGCGACGGTGACCGCCGAGCAGGCCGCCGCCATCGAGGAGGGCCGCGCGTACGTCAACATCCACACCGCGGCCAACGCGGGCGGAGAGATCCGCGGGCAGATCGTTCGCCCGGGTGAGACGGTCTACGTGGCGCGTCTCTCGGCCGACCAGGAGAACCCGCCGACGACCTCGACGGGCACCGGGCTCGCGGAGTTTCTCGTCGACCCGACGGCGCTGCGCGTGCGCTACATCGTTCGCACCACGGGGCTCACCGGTGCCCCCTCCGCGGCGCACATCCACACGGGCGCGGCGGGCACCAACGGCGGCGTCGCCATCGACTTCGGCGCGGCCTCTGCGACCATCACGGGAACGCGCCCCATCACCTCGGTGGGCGACCTCGAAGGCGGCCGCTGGTACGCCAACGTGCACACGGCGGCCAACGCGGGCGGCGAGGTGCGCGGGCAGATCCTGCGGCCGGGCGAGCAGCTCTACATCGGTCGCATGACGGGCGCGCAGGAGGTTCCGCCGGTGACGACGACGTCGACCGGGAGCACCGCGGTGATCCTCGGCGCCGACCGCGACCGCATCACCTACGAGGGGGCAGTGACGGGCTTCACGCCGTCGGCGGCGCACCTGCACCAGGGAGCCGTGGGAGCGTCCGGCGGGGTGGTGGTCACCTTCGACGTGACGGGCATGAACTTCCGCGGCACCGCGATGCCCAGCGCCGCGATCATCACCGCCCTCACCGAGGGAAACCTCTACGCCAACGCCCACTCCACGGCGAACCCTGGCGGCGAGGTGCGCGGTCAGATGCGCCGCGCGCCCGCTCCCCTCTGAAACAACTGCTCAGCCCGCGGTGACTTCGTGGGTCATCGCGGGCGCGGCGACCGGACCGAGCTCCTGCATCCGCGCCCAGATGCGGTCGTGGGTCTGCGTGAGCTCGGCCTTCGCGGGGCCCGACGCGCGCGACGCCTCGATGCGCGCGAGCGCGAGCGCCTGGGTGAGGTACACGCGGTCGCGCATGGCGGGGTCGAGCGCGAGGGCGCCCCACTGCGTCGCCGGATCGTAGGTGGCGCGGTAGTGGACGGCGTACTGGCAACCGTGGACGACGAGCTGCTCGCGGATGGCGTTGGCCAGCTGCTCGCGCGCGTCGCCGAGGAGCGCGAGGTCGATGGGATGACCGAAGACCTGGGCGTAGGTCTCGAGCTGGGCGCGCTTCGTTTTGGAGGTGCGACCGAGCACGAAGAGTCCGAGCACGAGGCCGACGAGCGCGACGGCGCTGACGACGGGCCCGTCGTACGGGGCGGCGGGGTCGGGCTCCATCCAGTTGAGGAGGCCGTGCAGGAGGAGGACGACGCTCCAGCCGCGGAGCAGCGCGAGGCCGACGGAGGGAAAATGAAACGGCGTGCGGATGGACTCGACGAGTCCACCGTCGAGCGACCGCAGCACGATGGACGACCCCATCGGGATGAGCGGGATGAACCACACGTGGAAGAAGCGGGTGGCCACGTAGGCATCACCGCAGCGGAGGGTCTTCCCGTAGAGGCGCTGGCCGAAGACGATCATGGTGGCAGCGATGGTCGTCGCTGCGGGGGCCCGCGGTCAATGACAGGGGACAAGGGCCAGAGCGGGATAGAGTGCGGCCACGATGAACGTCCCTCCCGCCGCTCCTCCCCCACCCGCGCGAAACCCTGGCTCCTGGCGCACCGGCCTCATCGTCGGGGCTCTCGTCGTCGTGGGCCTGGGCGCGATGGCGGGTCTCGCGTTGCTCGCCACGTCGGGATTGAGGGAAGGCGCGACGCGCGCGGCCCTGTCGTTCGCCAGCGAGGCCGCGCAGGGTCGTGCGCCCGACAGCGCGCCCCCCAGCGCCGCGGCGCTCGGCGCGCTGCTCGGTGGCGGATCCTTTGAGACCTCCGTCACGGCCACATCGGGACAGTTCTCGAATGGGGTCGCTTGCGTGACCCTCTCGCAAGCGGGGAGAGCATCGGTTCGGACCGTCGTCGTCGTGACCGAAGGCGCCGGTCGGGTCGTCTCCTATGGCCTGGCGGACGCCTGTCTGTGCCCCGCGCGCTTGCGTACGACGAGCTCGCTCGCTTGTCGGTAGGCGCCTTCCCCCGTCAACCCACCGCTTCTCTCCACGCCGGGTGTTGTCCGATGAGCAACAGCGCTTTCGCCAATAGCGACTTCCCCGGCTCCATCCGATGCCACGTCGACACGCCGCTCGGGTGCGGCAGCGCGATCACATCCGTCTCGACACCGTGATACCGCGCCCGCTGCTGCGTTCCGATGACCTCCACGAGCTTGCCCCGGTGCCCCAATACCTGCTCGATGGCGAGCGACCCCACCGGAATCACCAGCCCCGGCGCCACGATGGCCACCTCTCTCGCGAGGAAGCGCCCGCAGCGCTCGATCTCGTCGCGATCGGGCTTCCGGTCACCGCCGCTCGGCGCCTTCCCCGGAAAGCACCGCGCCGCCGCCGCGAAGTACACCCGCTCGCGGAAGCGCGCCTCGCCCACCCCCGTCGCCGCCTCGAACCACTGAAACAGCGTCCTCCCCGCCGTCCACGCAAACGGCCGCCCGATCTTCCCCTCGTGCGGACCGGGCGCCTGCCCAATGAGCATCACGCCGCGCAGCACGGCCGGCCCGTGCACCGCGGGCCCGTGCATTCCCGGGCACGCCCGACACGCCACCAGCTCCCGATGAACGTCGCCCAGCAGCGCGAGCCGCCGCGCGTCGCTCACTTCACCGGCTTGGACGAGTGCTCCTTGCCGTCGTAGCGCAGCAGCGTCGCGCGACCGTCGAACTGCGTCGCCAGCGTGCACGGCCGCCGCCACACCCGGAACAGGTTGCGCAGCGTCTCCTTGCCCTTCTCCTGGTCGAGGTCGACGCCCTGGTGCTCGTGCCGCAAGAGCAGCTCGCCCCGGTTTTCGTAGTTGCCGTCTTCCACGTAGATGAAGGGATTCCCGAAGTTGGTCATCTGGAAGAGCAGCTTCTCCTTGATGGCCTTGAACTCGCGGGTGTCGATCTCAAACCGGTCATTGCGGTTCGACCACGCGTAGGTGAAGAGCTTGTGCTCCATCACGAACTCCGGCGTCAGGAACTCGTCAATGAACATCACGTCCGTGTAGAGCGCCCGCACCTCGAAGATCTTCTTGCGCCCGAGGCCCAACTGCCGGTCCCAGTGCAACCGGTCTTCGAGGTCGGTGCAGTCCTCCCACTCCTTGCCGAAGCGCCCTTTGTTCCAGCGCTCTTCGATGTGGCGATAGAGCTCGACGCCCAGCTTGTACGGGTTGAGGTTGCGCCCGCCGCCGCCCATCACCGACGCGTTGCGGTCGGAGTAATCGATGATCTCGCTCGCGTCACACGCGTAGCCGGTCATGATCTTCGAATGCCAGAACGAGTTGTGGTTGATGACACCGCCCGCCGCGTAGCGGTGCGTGTCCTCCACCGAGATGTCGTAGACGTCCGAGCGCCCGCGCTCCAGCGACACCACCTCGTCGTCCCAGCGCTCTACCTTCGTCCATTGATGACCGGAGACGTACGCCTCCAGCGCGCGCTGCTTCCGCGCCAGACCAAAGCCAACCACCTCGGCGAAGCGAGCCGCCGAGGCGCCCGCCACGTGAACGTGCCAGCAACCGTCCTTCTGGCGACGACGGCGCGACAGCACACCGAAGTTCAAGAGGAGGAGCTGCACCTCGCGGGACATCTCCGTCGACACGGTCGATAGGATCACGCCCTGCTTCCCTGCATACCCGTCGCAATCGAAGTACGCCCGCAGGAAGGCGCGCACCACGCCGACCGGTGAGCGCATCACCTTCGCCGGGACCCGCTTCTGCGCCGCGCTCGGACCCTCGGTGAGACCGAACTCCTCGACCAATAGATCGGACAGCGCCTCGGCGTGCACCAGCACCCGGTATCGGTTTTCATCGAGGTGCGTCTGCGCCTCCACCCCGAAGGCGTCCTGCACCAGCGTCGCGAAGCTCACGGCCTGGTCGAGATCGCCCGTGGTCAGCCCGAGGTGTCGCTTGACCCGGCTGATGTGACCGTCACCCACCAGATACCCGAGAATCGCGCCCACCCGAGCGTCGAGCGTGCGCGGAACCTTCAACGCCTTCCGCCGCGTCGGCAGAACCCACGGCGTCGTCTCATAGGCGGTCGACTCCAGCGCCTGCGCCACCGCCGCGCCCGATCGCGTCGAGCGACCTGCGCGGTGCCGCAGCACCGTCCACACGCTCACGCCTGCTACTTCGGCCACATCATCGAGGGTCACCGAGTGCGGTGCCTCGTACGACAGCGCGACCTCCTCTTCGGCCCACATCCCGCCGCCACCTGAGACCTGCACCTTGTCCCCCGGTGCGAGCTCATCAAGGCGTTTCCACGTCGTCCCATCGGACAACAGCACCCGGTGGTTGGTCGACCCGCAGAGTTCGATGCCGCGGCGCGTACGCACCGTCACCGTCTCGTGGTCGCGAATCACATGACGGTCGTACACCCGCTGCCGCGCGCCACCGTCGAAGACCGTGTCACTGCCGCCCTCGACCAGCTCGCGCATCGTGATCACGCCCGAACGCGTAAACACCATGCTGTCGGGGTGCAGGCAGGCCCACCCTTCGTTCATCACCTTGGTCTGCGCTTGTGGCCAGAAGTAATACGCCTCCTCGCGAATCACCTCCAGCACGTCGCGCTCCCACTTCTCCAGTGGGGCGTTTTCCAACAGGAACCACAGCACGTCCCGCACGGGCTTCTCGGGAAAGCGCCGCGCCTTCTGGGCTTCGGCGTCCATCTTCTTGCGCTGCGCGTCGAGGTACTCCTTCGGGTTGATGAACGAGTCCATGTACCCGCTCGACTTCAACCGCGGAACCTCCTCCGCCGGCGCGTTCTCGTCCCGCTCCGGCTCCCGCGCACGACCCTCCAACATGCGCCCCGGCGGGTCGATGAGGTTCTCCAATGAATGGCAGACGTCGATGAACTCCTCCACCGGGCTCACCCCGTAGCGGTCCATGTGGCGACGGATGCGCGAGGCGTGGTTGGCGAAGGTGTCGATCCAGCGCCGCGTGGGCAGCCGGTCGATGCGCGACACCACCATGTCCTCGGCGCGCTCGGGCGGCCGCCGATCCTGGTCGGTCACCTTGAAGGCGTAGTTGTTCTTGAAGAAGTCGTTGTGACCGCACACGTGCGACATCACCAGCTTCTGGTCGGTGAGCGAATTGCCCTCCAACAGATAGGCCACGCACGGGTTGTTGTTGATCACCATCTCGTAGATGCGTGACAGCCCGTACTCACTCGACTTCTTCAGCCGCTCGTAGTCCATCCCCCAGCGCCAGTGGGGATAGCGCGTGGGAAACCCCCCAAACGCCGCCACCTCGTTCATCTCGTCGAAGCTGAGCACCTCGAAGACCTGTGGGAAGAAATCGAGCCCGCTGCGCCGCGCGTACGCCTCGATCTTCTCCTGCCACTCGCGAAGGTACTCGGGAAGCTCCGCCCGCAGGCCCGTCGACTCCATGTGCCTTAGCGTCCCTTCCCCAGGAATTCCTTGATCGACTCCATGATGGCGTCCTTGTCGCGAATCTCCGAGGTCACCACGCGCTCGTCCTTCCCCAGGTGCTCGCGCAGGTCCTTCACGAACTGCCCCGACCCGTACGGGCTCTCCACCTGCCCGTAACAGAACATGTTCGACCCCGGCAGGATCTTCGTCTTCAACAGATCGACGCACTGCAACGTGTCGTCCACCGACCAGTTGTCACCGTCGCTGAAGTGAAACGGATAGACGTTCCAGTCGGAGGAGGGATAGCGCTTGCCCAGGATGTCCGCGCACAGCTTGTACGCCGAAGAGATCATCGTTCCGCCCGACTCCCGTGTGTGGAAGAAGGTGTCGCGGTCGACCTCGCGCGCCACCGCGTCGTGGATGATGTAGACCGACTCCAACCCCTGATACTGGGAGCGCAGCCACGTATCGAGCCAGAAGCTCTCGATGCGGACGATCTCCTTCTGCTCATCACCCATCGAGCCGGAGACGTCCATCATGTAGACGATGACGGCGTTGGCGACGGGCTGAACGCTGGTGCTCGTGCCGCGATACCGGCGGTCTTCGCGGATGGGGATGATGGCGGGCTTCGAGGGGTTGTAGCCGCCCGCCGAGATCTGCCGCTTGAGCGCCTCGCGGTACGTGCGACGGAAGTGACGGAGCGACTCCGGGCCCTGCCGCTGGATGCCCGTGTACTTGTCCTTGTCGGCGACGATGCGCGCCTTGCCCTTGGGCTCGATGCGCGGGAGCTGGAGTTCTTCGCCGAGGATCTTCGCCAGGTCGTCGAGCGCCACCTCCACTTCGAGCGCGTGCTCGCCGGCGTCCTTGCCCGCCTTGCCCTTGCCGTCCCCCTCGCCCTCCTCGCCCCCGTCCATCGGGTCGCCGGGCTCGCCCTTGCCGCGACCGACGCCGCCCGACTGCTTCTCGCCGAAGCGGAAGCGCGGCAGGTCGATCTGCGGCACCGGGATGGTCACCGTGTCCTTGCCCTGCCGGGCAACCAGATCACCGTGACTGATGTAGCGCTTGAGGTTGTCGCGGATGCGACCCTTCACGATGTCGCGGAAGCGCGCGTGGTCCTGGTCGATCTTGAGCGCCATCGGTTGTGGTGTACCTCCGCCGGGCAATCGCCGCGGAGCCGCACCCTACCACGACGCCCGCGCGCGCCACGCGAGAGCCGTCAGCGGCGGCGACCGCTCCACGGCCCGCCGTCGGTGTTGGACGCGACGCTGCGCCCCCACGTCCCCGCGAAGGCCCGGCCGTCGGGCGAGAACACCAGCGTAAACCCGCCGCTGCTGTTGGCGTCGGTCCACCGTCCGACGAGCGTGTTGCCCGTCAGGCGGCCGGCCATCGCGCCGGGCTGCACGCCGTTGCCGCCCGTGTAGATGCCGTTGACCCAGACCCCGGTCTGCTGGAGCGAGAGGTTGATGGCCCCGGCGCCCCACTGCGCGCCGTAGATGCCACCGACCTGGAGGGTGTCCTGCGCCTCGGCGCTCCCCGCCAGCGACATCCCCCCGACCAGCACGACACCCAGCAACCCACGAAGCACCCGACGACGCGTCTCGACCTGCATTGGTGAACTCTCCCTTCGACCCGAAGGCGTACACCCGAGCGGAGGAGACGTGGGGACGGTTTCAGCTTTTCACCCATCCACCCGATCGAGTTCGGGGAAACGTGAAAAGCTGAAACCGTCCCCGGCCCGTCACCCGCCGTGCGTGTCCGCCGCAACCCCCGGCGTGCCCGACGGCGCCGTGCCCGCGTTGCTGGTGCCGCCCGTTCCGCCACCGCCCGACGTGCCGCGCGCGCAGGTCGACCCGACCGACGCCGGTACCGCGCCCACGAAATACACGCACACCGACGGGCCACCCGACCCCCCGCCGCCGCTGCCGCCCGATCCGCCGACGCCCCCGACGCCGCCGTTGCCGCCGGTGCCGGTCTCGTTGTCGTTGCCCATGAGGCCCACACCGCCGTTGCCGCCGTTGCCGCCGTTGCCGCCGTTGCCGCCGTTGCCGCCGTTGCCGCCGTTGCCGCCGCGGCCGCCGTTGCCCGTCCGCAACTGGCAGCCCTGCACCGACAGCGCGCTGGAGTGGGCCATCACCGCGAAGCTCCCACCGCCCGCACTGCCGCCCGTGCCCGGCGTGCCCAGACACCCGCCGCCGCCGCCGCCGCCGCCGACACCGCCGGTGTTTCGGGTGCCGCACAGGAAGCCCGTCTCGTCGCCGCCGCCGCCACCGCCGCCGCCGCCGCCGCTCGCGTTCGTTCCCGCCGTGCCGTCGCCGCCGTTGCTGACGAGCCACTCCGCGTCGCTCGGACGCACCGACGGCGCGCCGCCCGACCCCATCGCGCCGTTGTTGCCCGCGCTCCCCGCGCCACCAACCTGCCCGTTGCTCGCGCGACGGTCGGGGCAACCCCCGCGCGCCCCGCCGGCGCCGCCGTAGTTGTCGCTCGGAGACAGCGTCCGGGGCGTCCCCGCCGTGCCCGGCAGGCCCGCGTTGTTGCCGCGCGACCCCAGGCCGCCCGTGCCGCCCGGTGCGCCGCACGGCGACGAGCCCGGCGAGATCCCCGACGCGTTGCCACCCGCCGCACCCGCCGCGCCGCCGGTGCCGTCGACGCCGGGTGCCCCGTTGCCCGCCGCGATGCTGCAGCTCCGCAGCGTCACCCTGCCGCTGGAGCCCGCGATGCGGACGCCGTAGCTGCTGCCGCCCGGCGCCAACGCCGGCGCCGCGATGATGGTCAACCGTTGCAGCTCCAACGGCGCCCCGAGCCCGGCGCCAAACACCGCCGTCGTGCCGCCCTGGATCGTCGTCACGTTGCTCGCGCCGCGCGTCCACCCCGACTCGTTGTAGCCGCCGTAGAGGCTCACCCCCGACGCGAGCGTGATCGACTCGGCGTACATCCCGCCCGCGATGTACACCGCGAAGCCCGCCGCCTGCGCCGCCGTGATGCCCGCCTGGATGGTGCGCTTGGGCGCCGCCCGCGTGCCCGGGTTGCCGTCGTTGCCGCTCGGGGCCACGAAGATCGCCCGCGCCGCGTCGCCGTCGATGCCGTCGCAGTTGCTGTCCGTGAAGGCGTCGTCGGGGGCGTCGGCCGCGCTGCTGCTGCACTCGCAGCCGTTGGCGGTGTTGCCGTCGAGGTCGAAGAAGCCCGCGTTGCACGCACCGTAGGAGCACATCGACGCCGCGCACACCGCCGTCGCGTTGGCCGGCGCGCAGACCCGGCCGCACGCGCCGCAGTTGGCGAGGTCGGTGCGCACGTTGGTCTCGCACCCCGTCGCCACCATGCCGTCGCAGTCGAGGAAGCCCATCGCGCACGACGAGGTGCACGTCCCCCCGCTGCACCCGGCGACGGTGTTGGTGCCCACCGGACACGCCCGCCCGCACGCCCCGCAGTTGGTGGCGCTCGAGGAGAGCTCGACCTCGCAGCCGGTGCTCGCGTTGTCGTCGCAGTTGCCGTAGCCGTCGGCGCACGCGGTGACCGTGCACCGCCCCATCACGCACGCGCTCGTCGACCGCGGCGGCGTGCACGTGGCGTTGCACGCGCCGCAGTTGGTGAGGCTGCTCGCGGTCTCGGTCTCGCAGCCGTTGGTGGGGTTGCCGTCGCAGTCGGCGAAGCCCGCCTCGCAGGTGTACGCGCACGACCCCGCCGTGCAGGTGCTGGTCGAGTGGGGCCGCGACTCGCACGTGCGACCGCACGCGCCGCAGTTGAAGACGTCCGTGAAGGTGTTGGCCTCGCAGCCGTTGTCGGCCATGCGGTCGCAGTCGCCGTACGGGGCCATGCACGAGCCCACCGCGCACACGCTGTTGAGGCAGGCGGGCGCCGCGTTGGGGACCGTGCAGCGCCGGTCACACGATCCGCAATTGGCGAGGTTGCTCACGGTGTCGACGCACGCCCCGCTGCAACACGACTGCGACCCGGGGCAGCCGCGCTCGGTCGAGCAGCCCGTGACGCAGAGGTTGCCGACGCAGAGGGTTCCGCTGCCGCAGTGGGCGTCGGTCACGCACTGCACGCAGACGCGCGTCGTGGTGTCGCAGCGACGGCCGCCCGTGCACGCCTCGTCGGTGCGGCAGCCCGCCAGACAGCGGTTGGTGCTCGGGTCGCAGAACTCCCCCGCGGGACAGGTGTCGAGCGTCGGCCGACAGCCCGAACAACGCCCCGTGACCGTGTCGCAGATCGGCCCGCGCAGCGAGTCCTCGCAGTCGTCATCGGTGGTGCACTGGGGGTTGCCCCGATCACCGACGACGTCCACCCCGGTGTCCATCGCGACGTCCACCGCGGGCACATCGGCGCCACCATCGTTGGGCACCTCCACCACGCCGTTGTCGGCGCAGCCCGCGAGCATCAACGCGAGGACGGGAGTGAGCGCGGCGAACCGGATCGGGCGTCGGATCATGCGCCGGATAGTGCCCGAACGTCGTTCGAATGGGAGCGCTGCTTTGCGACAGGGCAGAGCGCCGTCAGGCAGCGACACCCCCGGTCAGGGCGCCGTCGGGGCCACCCTCGGTGCGGCGCGCACGCCCGCGTCACGCGGCGCGTTGCGACAACGGATTTCCAGCACCGGTACCCCGGCATCGTCGGGGATGGGCCACGCCGTCACCGCAGGCACGCAGCTCGGCGCGCCCTCCAACTGCGGCTGATCGAGCTGGAAGCGGTAGAACGCCGGCACCGGCGCGAACTCCCGCGCGCACACGCCCCGCAGCGGGTCGTTGATCTCTTCGCGCAGGATGCCGTCCCAGCGCCCCGCCTCGAAGCTGTCGCCCGGCGCCAGGGTGATCTCCCCCGGCTGACCGAGGCCGCCGTACCCGACGCCCGCGTCGGCCGTGCAGAGCGCCATCTGACCCACCGCGAAGGCCTTCACCCGGTCGACGCGCGGGCCTCCCGCGTAGAGCGCCGCCCGGTCGGACGAAGCCCGCACCCGGTGCGCGTGCAGCATCTCGTTGATGTCCGGGTTGGTGAGGATGTGCAGGGGAAGGGTGTCGACGTTCTTGATGCGAATGCGCGCCACCACGCGCTCGGTCGAGCCCGCGTCGGGTGCACCCGCGTCGACGCGCGCAGAGCCCGCGTCGCGGGCGACGGTCGGTGCGGGTGGCGTCGGAGTGGAGGGTCGCGGAGGGTCGTTCTTCTCGCAGGCCGTCAGCAGCCACAGCGCGGCGCCCAGTGGAGCCCACCGCGTCACTGGGAGGGCTCCCGCAAGCCGAGTTCCTTCATCTTGATCTGGAGGCTCTTGCGCGAGATTTTCAGCAGCCGCGCGGCCTGCGTGACGTTGGCGCCCGTCTGGTCGAGGGCCTTCATGATGAGGTCGCGCTCCAGCGCCCGCGTGCGCTCTCGCACCACGCCCTTGAGCCCGCCGACGGCGTTGGGATCACCGTCATCGTCCTCGTCGCTCGCGCTGCTCCCGGCGCCGCCGCCCGCTGCGCTGCGGACCTCCGTCGACAGGTCGCGCAGGCGAATGGTGTTGTCATCGGCGAGCAGCACGCAGCGCTCGATGACGTTTTCGAGCTCGCGGATGTTGCCCGGCCACGAGTAGGCGAGCAGCGCGTCGCGGGCCTCCGCCGAGAGCTGGCTCGCGGGCTTCTTGAAGCGCTCGGCGTACACGCCGAGGAAGTGCTCCACGAGCAGCGGAATGTCCCCGCGACGGTCGCGCAGCGGCGGCAGGTGGATGGGCACCACGTTGAGCCGATAGTAGAGGTCTTCGCGGAAGCGCCCGGCGGCGATCTCCTTCTTCAGCTCGCGGTTGCTCGCGGCGATGAGCCGCACGTCGACGGTCATCGGCTTGATGCCGCCCACCCGGTCGATCTCTCCCTCTTGAATGGCGCGCAGGAGCTTCACCTGCATCTCCACGGGGATCTCGCCGATCTCGTCGAGGAAGAGCGTCCCGGTGTGGGCGAGCTCGAAGCGGCCGGGCTTCGCGGTCTTGGCGTCGGTGAAGGCGCCGCGCTCGTAGCCGAAGAGCTCGGCCTCCATGAGGTCGCGCGGGATGGCGCCGCAGTTCACGCGGATGAAGGGCTTGTCCTTGCGCGAGCTGTTTTCGTGGAGGGCGCGCGCGATGAGCTCCTTGCCGGTGCCCGACTCGCCGCTGATGAGCACCGTCGCGGGCGTGTCGGCGACCTTGTCGAGGATGCCGTACACGTCGACCATCGCCGGGTCGTTGGAGATGATCTTGTAGCGCCCGTTGCCGAGGCCCTCGATCTGCACGTCGCGGGTGCGGATCTCGCTGGTGCGCAGCGCCTTCGCCACGACGTTGCGGAGCTCGCCCAGGTCGAAGGGCTTGGCCACGAAGTCGAAGGCCCCGAGGCGCATCGCCTCGACCGCGATGTCGATGGTTCCGTACGCCGTGATCATGATCACGGGGAGGTCGTTGAGGTGCTCCTGGCAGTAGCGCAGCACGGCCATGCCATCGACGGCGCCCATGCGCAGGTCGGTGACCACCGCGTCGATGTGGTGCTCCTTCAGCGCCTCGATGGCGGCGGCCCCGTCGCCTACCTCGTGCACCTCGTGACCGTCTGCCTGCAACTGCGCCGACACCACGCGGCGGATGTTCGCCTCGTCGTCGGCCACCAGAACCTGTTTCCGTCCGCCCAGCATGATGGCGCGGACTCTACCGCAACTCTCCGCGTGATTGACCGTCTCTCGACCCGCGGGCTACCAACGCCGGGTGTCGTCGACCGCCGAGGCCACCGCCCCCCGACCCAAGAGCTGGCGACGCAGGCTGCGCTGGCCCCTGTCGCTCCTCGCGATGCTGGTGGTGCTGGAGGTGCTGGCGGGGCAGTTCGTCGCGCGGCCCAACCGCATCCTGCGGCCCTCCCGCGACCGCGAGCTCGTCTACGAGAGCACCCCCGGGACGTGGCTCGGACACGCCAAGGCCGACGTCTGGCGCGCGCCCCTCTACGTGGTGCTCGACCTCATCCACCTCGGCGACCCGACGCGCCCGGTCACGGCGCCTCCGCCCCCCGGGTACACGCTCTATCGCATCGACGAGGCGGGTTGCCGCGCGCCCTCCACGGGCCCGATTCCCGAGACCTCCGAGGTCGTCGTGCTCGGCAGCTCGCAGGGCTTCGGCATGCTCGTCCCGGCCGAAGACACCGTCTCGGCGATGTTGCAGACGCAGCTCCGCGCGAGGGGGTTCGCGGGCATCAGCGTGGGCAACTGCGGGGTGATCGGGCAGCACATCGTGCAGACCTTTCGCACCGCAGAGCTCGTGCGACCGGTGAAGCAGCCGCGGCTCATGGTGATGCTCGTGCGCCCGTGGCACCTCACCGAGCAGTTCGACTACACCCGCGTGCTCGTGCCGCGCAGCCGCGTGTGGAAGTGGCTCATCGACCGCTCCAACCTGGCGCGGCTGATGTTCTATGTGCACAACCGCGAGCGCGGGGAGTCGCCGCCGGTGCCGCGCGCGCAGCTCATCGCCAAGGTCGACCAGTACCTGCGCAACATGCAGGCGACCAACGTGCGGTCGCTGTTCTTCCTGCTGGACGACGCAACCCCGGGCTGCGAGGCCTACCCCTATCTCATGGAGCAGCTCCGGCAGCGGGGCGTCCCGGTCGAGCGCATCTGGACGCCGCGCGGGCCCAACAGCTACTTCGTCGACCGCGATCGCCACTGGAGCCGCCGCGGCGCCGAGCTCACCACCTCCGAGATGATCGACGCCGTCCAGCGCGAGCTCACCGTCGCGCGAGCAGCACAGCGCTAGCGGCTGAGCCCGCGCACCCGCTTGAACCAGTCGGCGAGCGCCACGATGGGGAGGCGGGTTCCGCGCGCCCACCAGGTGTTGATGGAGACGCTGCCGCGCACCGTCCGGACGTGGTGCCACCACCCGTGCGGGATGAAGATGGTCTCGCCGGGAGAGAGCCGCGCCGTCACCGTCTCGATGGCGCGCGAGCGGGGATGGCGCTCGTAGTCGGGCCGATCGAGGTCGACGCGCGCCGCGTTGGGCAGCCCCGCGAGCAGGCCGTGCGGATACACCCGATCGTCCTGTGAGGGCGAGACGAGGGTGAAGAGCTTCTCGCCATCGACCACCGTATGGAGGTTGTCGGCGAGGTCGCGGTGGAGCGCCGACACGGTGTCCGCGGAGGCCACCCAGAGCTTGGAGACGACCCACGGAGCGCCGTCGCAATACCGCGGCGCCACGAGCTCGCGACGGAGCGCGGGTGGGAGCTGTTCGGCGCGCGCCATGAGGTAGCCGCGCGAGGCGCCGGCGGCGAGGCCGTCGAGGAAGTCACCGAGCGCGACGGGGTCCTGCGCGATGCCGCGGGCCGGGTCGACGACGAGGTCATCGCCGCGCATGCGCGCAACGGGAACCGCAGACGCACCGTGTTGCTCGCGCAGTCGGGCGAGGTCGAGGGCGCCGCGGAGGGCCACGCCGTCGAGGAGGTCGGTGAGCACCACCGGGCGGCCAGGCGCGCGGTGGTCGCGCTCGAAGCGCTCCGCGGTGGGGGCGGCGGTGCGGGGGATCAGCGTCGCGGACCTCACAGCTTCAGGTCGCGCACCTTCATGAACGCCTCCGCCGCCCTCACCACCGGCACCATCCAGCCGCGGGCCCACCAGAGGTTCACCGAGAGGCTCAGGTCGAGGGAGTGCGCCTGGTGCCACCACATGCTCGGGATGTAGAAGAGGTCGCCGGGCTCCAGCGTGGCCAGCATCCGCGGAGCGTCACGGAAGCGCGGGTGGCGCAGCAGGTCGGGCTCCTCGGCGTCCACCGGGCTGTAGTTGGGAACGCCCGAGTAGAACGCATGACGGTGCACCATCCGTGTGAGCCGACGGTCGATCATCACGAACTGCTTGTGACCCGACACCTGCGCGTAGAGGTTTTCGGGCAGGTCGCGGTGCAGCGGCCCCTTGGTGTCGGGCGCCGCAAACCAGAACCGCGCGCGGTACCAGCTCGCGTCATGGCAGTACGCCGGGCGCGCGATGTCGTCGAAGATCTCCGGCAGCACCTCGTGCACCCGAAACACCATGTACAGGTCGCTCGGCCGCGCCTCGGTGAGCTGGTCGACGTAGTCCGCCACGCGCATGCGCTCGTAGAAGAGCCCCGCGCTGGCGTCGTACATCGCTCCGCCCTTCTTGCGGATGACCGGCACGCTGCGGTCGCCGAAGCGGCGCTTGAAGTAGTCGCGCGACCAGCACCGCAGCGCAGGCCAGTGGTCGATGGCGCCGCGCAAGATCACCGGACGGGACGGGCGCACGTAGCGCTCCTCGAACTCCTCCGGGGACGGCGGCTTGATCCGCTCGACGGGGGTCATCTCGCGCATGGGCGCCGCGGAGTCTCCCATGGACCGCGTCAGCGCAGCTACGCCCACGGCGGTCGTTGCCTCGCCGCCCCGATGCGTGCGAGCGTCGAGACTCCGGCAGAAGCACCCCCGATGTCGCCCCGCCAGAGAACCACCCCCACGACCACGGGCGTCACCCTCGGCGACCTCGGTCCAGCGCTTGTTCCGCTGGCCCGCAACATCGCCAGCACCGCGCTGCCGGTGCTGCGCGCGAAGAACCCCGTCTTCCTGAGCTGGGCCGTCACCGAGGCGTGCAACCTCGCCTGCGCCCACTGCTCCATGAACCGCCCGCTCCCCGACGAGCTCACCCGCGCGCAACGTCTCACCGTCGCCCGCAAGCTGGCCGCGAGCGACGCCTGGGGCGTGTCCCTCATCGGCGGCGAACCGCTCCTGGTCGATGGAGTGTTCGAGCTCGCGCGCACCTTGAAGGACGGCGGCAAGCGCGTCTTCATCGGAACCAGCGGCGACCGCCTCGGGCGCCACGTCGACGCCGTGCTCGACGCGGGCATCGACGTGGTGACCCTCAGCGTCGACGCCGCCGAGGCCGCGAAGCACGACGCCTTCCGCGGGCGCGCCGGGCTCTTCGACCGCGTCGAGAAGGCCGCCGACGAGCTGCGCGCGCGACGCACGACCGACGGGCCGCGGGTGCAGGTGCGCTGCACCATCAACCGCCACAACTACCGCGATCTCGACGCCTTCATCGACCACTGGAGCGAGCACGCGGACAACGTTCTCTTCCAGATCATCCAGGACAACGGGCTCCATCAGGTGCGCGACCGGAGCTGCCTCTTCCGCCCCGAAGACCGCCCGGAGTTCGAGCGCGCCTACGCCGCGCTGCGCGCGCGCCACCCCTTCCTCGCGGGCCGCTACTACGACCTGCTGCCGCGCTACGTCTTCGAGCGCGAGGCGCTCCAGAAGGACATCGGGTTCCGGTGTCTGTTGGTTCCGGCGACGACGGCGGTGGTGGAGGCCAACGGCGCGGTGAAGCTCTGCCACGGCCGCGCCGACTCGCACATCGGGAGCCTCGTCGACGCCGAGCTCGACGACCTCTGGCGGGCCCACCGCGCGAACGAAGCGCGCGAGCACATGCAGTCCCGCGACTACGGCTGCATGTGCTGGGAGTCGTCGTACGCGCGCAACCTCGACCTCGTCGAGATGAGCCGCCTCTACGACTCCTTCACCGGGCGCGTCGGGGCGCTGCTCGGGCGGCACTCGTGAGCCGATTGCCACCTGCGGTGCTCGACCCCGAGGCCCTCGGCCGACGGCTGCTCCCACCGGGCAGTCCTCTCCTCCGCGAGGTGCTCCAGCATCGCCCGTGGCGCGTCGTCGCCGACACCGCCCTCTGCTACGCGACCATCCTCCTCGCCTTCGTCCTGCTCGCTCGCGCGCCGACGTGGTGGAGCGCCGTCGTCGCCTTCCTCGTCATCGGCAACCGGCAGTACGCGCTGTCGGTGCTCACCCACGAGGGCGACCACCGCACGCTCTTCGCGCGCCGCCGCACCAACGACCTCTTCGCCCAGGCTGCGCTCTGCGCCCCGGTCGGCGTCGACTTCCACGGCGAGCGCAAGAACCACGGGCGTCACCACCAGCTCCTCGCCACCGAGGACGACCCCGACCGCTACCTCTACTCGGTCGTCGACAAGTCCACGCGCCTCGACTTCGTGCTCTTCCTCACCGGGCTCACCATGTTTCCGCGCGCTCTACACAAGGCCCTCCACGGCGGCGCCGGTCCCTCGACTCCGACGCCCTTCGCCGAGGCGCTCAAGGGATTCGTTCGACGGCGAGGTGCAACGCTCGCGGCGCAGGCGATGATCTTCCTCGCCATCTGGTCGCGCTTCCCGGCCTGGTACTACCTCGCGTTCTGGATCGCGCCGGTCTATCCGCTGGTGTTTGTTCCGCACAAGATCAGGATGTTTTGCGAGCACGCGGTGCCGGTGCTGCCCGACGCGGCGGCCGACCCGCTGCGCCTCATCACCTTCGCGCCGGGAGCCGTCGAGCGGGCGCTGTTCTCGCCCTACCATCTCAACCTCCACGCGGAGCACCACCTGTGGCCGTACGTGCCCTACTACAACCTCCCCCGACTCCAACCCCTGCTCGCGGGACGACCCGACGTGGAGGTGCGACGCAGCTACCTGGGCTTCCTCGTGGCGTACTTCCGCAAGCTCCCGCTCACGCCCGGAGCCGTCGCGCATGAGGCGTAGGTCCGCCCTCCTGCTCGCCGCCCTCGCGGGCTGCTCCGACGCGCCCGCCACGATGGCCCCGCCGACGGTTCGCTACGACGACTCGCGCGGCTTCGTCGACCAGTTCGCCACGTCGGGTGTGCGCCTCGACGAGATCGGCGGATGGCCCTTCCCCCGCATGGGCGCCGTCAACGCCGCGGCCATCGGGGACTGCGACGCCGACGGCCTCCCCGACGCCTACGTCTTCGGGTGGAGCAGCCGCGGCGTGCTCTGGCGCAACACCGGCAACTTCCACTTCGAGTCTCTCGGAGCGCTGCCCGGCGCCGACCGCGAGGGACCGACCGCCGCGGCCTTCGGCGACCTCGACAACGACGGACGACCCGACCTCATCGTGTCCATCAGCGCGTCGGAGTTCGTCCGCGCGCAGATGGGGGGAATGGGCCCGTTTCGCCCCGAGCTGCGGGTGTATCGCAACCAGGGCAACTGCCGCTTCGAGGACGTCAGCGTCGCGTGGGGCTTCGGTCCGTGGAACGCCACGCGCGGCGCGATGTTCTCCGGCGTCGACCTCTCGGACATCAACCTCGACGGCCGCCTCGACCTCGTCACGCGCCACGTGCTCGACGCCGACGCGCCCGTGCGGATGTACCTGAGCCGCCCGGACGGAACCTGGGTCGAATCCATGACCGAGACCTTCGGCGAGACGCTGGGCGCGAGCTGGTCCAACTTCTTCATGGACGTCGATGACGACGGGCTGACCGACCTCTTCCTGCTCTTCGACGAGCAGCTCGGGCCGCCCGCGCGCTACCTGCATCGCACCTCGTCGTCGTCGTCGCGGCCCTACGTCGAGGAGACCTTCGACCGGCTCTACTTCGGCCCCGAGTACAACCCCGCGGCCCTCATGGGCGCGGCCTCCGCCGACGTCGACGGCGACGCGAAGCTCGACCTGTACCTGTTGGATATCGGTCCGCAGCACCTCTACACGCACCGCGGTGGACGCGTGGACGTCGCGGCGCAGGCGGGCATCGACCTCCCGATGCTGCACCCCTCCGAGGCCGAGACCGTGGCCTTCGGGGCGAGCTTCGCCGACTACGACAACGACACCTGGCCCGACCTCGTCGTCGCCGTCGGCGTAACCGACGGGTTCTACACACCACCGACGGCGTTTCTGCGGCACAACCGCGGCGACGGGGTGTTCACCGAGGCGACGCCGCTGCTGCATCAGGTGGGCACGTACACGAGCTTCTGGGTGACTGGCAGCGACCTCGATCGCGACGGCCGCACCGACTACTGGATGGGCGGAACCAGCATGGCCCCGCGCCTCCTGCGCAACGAGGTGGTGGGCGGGCGATCGTTCGCGGTGCGCCTGCGCGGAACCGTCTCCAACTCCGAAGGCGTCGGCGCGAAGGTGAGCGCGCGCGTCGGGTCGCGGCTGCTCGTGCAGGAGATGCAGAGCGGCGGCGCGCCGTGGGGCTACGGCGAGCACCGGCTGGTGTACGGGCTCGCGGGCTGGCCCCGCGCAGAGTCCGTGGAGGTGCGCTGGCCCGACGGCTATGTGCAGCGCTCCGGGCCCGTGCTGGCGGGCGCCGAGGTCGTGGTGGAAGAGCCCCGTTGGCTGACGGTGGAGCCGCCGATGGTGGCGGCGGGCGGTGATGCGCGGGTGACGGTGCGGCCCGCGCGACCCGACGGTGGACTGCTGGGCGGGGGACACCGGGTCGCGGTGACGATGGCGCCCGGTGACGTGGCGCTGACGGTGAGCGACGAGGGCAACGGCACATACACCGCGACGGCGCGCGGGCTCGCCGCGGGACTGCACCAGGTCACGGTGCGGGTGGACGGGGTGGCGTTGTTCGCGCACCCGCAGGTGCTGGTGCGGTAGCGACCTTTGATACAGTGGGCGGTATGTCCACCGCCGCCCTCGCCACCACGGACGCCGCCATCACCTACGGCGCCGCGTCGGTTCGCGTGAAGAAGCTCGACCGCCACACGCGGCTGTTCCTCAAGATGATCAAAGGGGCGATCAAGCAGTGGAAGAGCGACCTGCCCACGGTCGACAAGGTCCGGCCGCCGCGCCTGTCGGGCAAGACCGATCTCCTGCCGATGCCCTTCGGCAGCGACGACAACCGGCTGCAACTCCCCAAGGAGGATGAGGACTGGCCCGCGGCCGACTGGAAGCGGCGCGCCTTCCTGTGGCTGCTGCGCAACAACTACTTCTTCCCGGTGACCGACCCGAAGGAGCGGTGGGGGAGCGCGGAAGAGGCGCGCGACACCTTCCAGAAGGTTCTGCCGCTCGGCTCGTACATGGCCCGGCCGTACCACCACTGGGACGAGATGCAGTCCGACGCCGCCATGTCGCGGCTCGCGTTTGCCGGGCTCGCCGCGCTGCGACTGCTGCCCTACAAGCAGGCCACGGACGACCCCGCCAGGGAGCTCGTCGGCGCGACGTGGCAGCACGACCTGACCTTCCTCTCGCGGTACAAGGTTCGCGACGGCTTCGAGCACTACGGGGCGCGCGCGGTCTTCGACGCCGACCAGAAGCCCATCGCGATCTTCTGGAGCGAAGGGAAGCGGTGGGTCCATCCCCCGAAGCCGGGGCAGCCGATCAACCGGGAGTGGGAGCACGCGAAGTGGGCCTGGCGGTGCTCGTTGATGGTCGGCACCACGGTGGTCGATCACCTCGTCGGCGTGCACTGGATCATCGCCAACTACGTGACCACCGCGGCGCGCATCAAGCTGCCGCCCACGCACTACCTGCGGCTGCTGCTCAAGCCCTTCACCTGGCGGACCATCACCATCAACGCCGGGGCGTGCGACACGCTGTGCCCCGAGCGCGGGTTCGTGCACCGGTCGAGCGCGCTCGAATACGACGCCCTCACGCACGCCTTCGGCGACGCGGTCGGGCTCATGCGCTTCTACACGGTGCCGCAGCTCATCGAGCACAAGAAGGCCGCGGGGATGGGCGACCGGTTTCCGTGGGCCACCGACGCGCTGAAGCTGTACGAGGTGATCCACGCGTTCGTGGTCGATTACATCGGCCAGTATGCGAAGGACGAGAAGGCCGTCATGGACGACCTCGCCGTCATCGGCTTCTGGAACCACCTCAACACCGCGCCCGCCACGGTGAAGTTTCCGGGGCGTTCGCGGGAGTCGCTCATCGACGTGCTCGCGCAGTTCATCTGGAGCGTGACGGGGCTGCACGAGGCCGTCGGCACCGTGCACGAGTACGTGCTCGACCCGACGTTCATGGGCACCAAGATTCGCGCGGGGCAGGAGATGTCCGACATCCAGGCGTCGATGCAGGCGCTGCTCGTGATGGCGCTCACGGGCCTCCAGATGCCCCAGCTCATGGACCTCGGCGACGCCGCCGGGGTCTTCGACGCCGACCACCTCGGCCGCGCCGCCTTCGCGCGCTTCCACGACGCCCTCGCGGCGCTGTCCGCCGACATCGACGCCGCCAACGTCCGCCGCAAGGCCGACCCGGAGCGCCCGTGGCCGTGCGAGACCTTCAACCCGCGCTACCTGGAGACCGGCGTCTCCATCTGATCGGGGCTCATCCGAGCGCGCGGTGGGCCCCGGAGTTCGCGTGCCTCCCATGAGCCGGGGTGCAGTCGCTCACTCCGGGCTATTTCAGGTTGTCACCCCGCGGCGCGGGGTTGCAGCACTGACCTCAATGGACGACCCATTGACCGTTCATCGGCAACCCCGAGCTACCGCAACCTCGCGCCGCGAGGTGAGCACGTGAAATAGCCCGGAGTGAGCGACTGCACCCCGGCTCATGGGGGCACGCGAACTCCGGCGCCCGCGCCTACTCGCGCACCCACTTGAACTCGGCGGGGCGCACGCCGGCGAAGGCGTCGACGTCGGGCTCGGGCCAGGGCGACAGCTTCCAGTCGACGGAGCGGCCGAGCGCGGCGGCGAGCGTCTTCCAGAGAATCGCCGCGACGTGGTCTTCCATGCCCGCGCAGCCGTACTGGCTGGGCGAGCTCGGTGACGGGCCGAAGGGGTGGACGCGGGCGCGCAGCTCGGGCTTGCGGGCGTAGCGCTCGGGGTCGAAGATGGCAGCGTCGTCGCCCCACACGGTGCGGTCCTGGCGGGCGCTGGTGGCGACCAGGCAGAGCGTGGTGCCTGCCTTGACGTGAACCGACGGGCCGACGCTCACGGGGATGTCGAGGTCGACCTTCGCGCGGCGGTAGTAGTGACGCGGACGGCCGAAGAGGCGCATCGACTCCAGGAAGAAATCGTGGAGGTGCGGGAGCTTGTCGAGCTCGTAGACGGTGCCGCGAAACGCGAGGAGTTCTTTCGCCAGCCGGGCGCGCGTGACGGCGTCGACGGAGAGCTGCGCGAGGGCCGGGTGCAGCGTCGACCACGCGCCGCCGGTGGCGTTGAAGCTGGCCGCGAACATCAGGTGCGCCGCGACGTCGTTCTCGGGCACCCCCACCTGGCGCGCGACCTCGACGAAGGACGAGTACGGCGCGCTGCCGCGGATGGCGTCCATCGTCCTGGCGCCGTAGTCGCGCTGTCTGGCGTTGGGGCCGTTCTTGAGTCGGCCCACGAGGCGGGCGAGCGCGTTGGCGATGGGCTGATCGGACCTCAGGCTGAAACACCCCTTGATCCAGCTCTCGGCGTCGGCGCCCGCGGTCGGGGAGTCGAGGGTGAGGTCGAAGAGCCACTCGAAGCAGATGCTGATGGCCGCGTGGTGCATCGCGTGCTGGAAGTTCACCGGGGTGCCGCGGGGCGCCTCGCGCAGCATCGGGATGCCGTAGTGGAGCACCTTCTCGCAGGCGGGCTTGAAGGACGCGCGGCGCAGCTTCAGCACCTCCAGGATGAGCTTGCGCGCCGGAGCGTGATTGCCCGCGTGGGTCATGAGCGCGGGCACCACGTCGCCGAGCATCTGGGGGTTGAACGCCAGGCCGCCGAAGCCCGGGTGCTCGTCCTTGAGTCGGTCGAGCTCTTCGGGCTTCGCGTCGAAGACGAACTCCAGGCCCGCCATGTCGGTGATGAAGGTGCTCTTGATGCCGGGGTGGGCCTTGAAGACCGACGACCGGCTCTCGACGCGCAGCTCCTTGGTGAAGTCGTCGCACTCGTTGACGAACTTCCCCAACTGCTTGAGCGGTTGCAGCGAGAGCGGCCCGAACCACTCGTGACCGGGGACGTTGGGGTTGTCGGGTTCGTCGTGTTGGTCAGCCATGCGCGGGCCCTCCGTCGGAGCGGACGCGACAGTAACTCAGCCGGGCGGGTCGTAGATGCGCCGCACGTCGGCCCCGCCCACGAAGGCGTACGACCCGGCGCCGCCGTAGCCGTACACCACCACGCCAAACGGACGGTCGCCCGCGAGCCGGTGCACGCCGTCGCTGAGCGGGCACCGCCGCGATTCGTACGTGACCCCACCAAGGGGGCCCGCGGGCTCGACGATGCACCCGGTGGGGGCGCGCCCGTCGATGGTCACCTCGGCGCCGACCTCGGCGACGACGACGCCCCAGCTCTGCGTCCACCCGGGAGGCGTCAGGATGATGTAGTCCGCGCGAAACTGATCCACCGGGGGAAACACGGTGAGCGACGGGTCGCCGATGGAGGGCCCGTCGACGTAGCCGTTGCTCACGAGGATCTGCCCCACGACGATGGGCCGGTCGGAGGAGACGATGACGTTGTCTTGCGTCCAGGTGGTGCGCACCTCGCCGGGGCGCAGCGTGAACGAGTCGAAGGGCGCCGGCAGCGTGGTGGTGACGGTCGCGTTTTCGGCGGCGCCGACGAAGCGCAGGACGTCGGGCTCGCGGAAGCTGGAGGTCGACCGCACCGCGCTGCGCGGGATCACGTAGCGCGTGCCGATGGACTCCACCGGAAACATCTGCTCTTCGAGGTGATCGAGGCAGCACGTCTGACCGGGCTTGCCCGGGGGTCGCGGCACCTCCAGCGCGCCGCCGGGCGCGATGGACGACTCCGTCCCGGAGAAGACGGCGACGGGTTCGGTGGTGACGACGGAGGTTCCGCTGAGGTCGGCGATGGTGGTGAGGTCGTCGCCGAAGGCGCCGTCGGCGGTCTCCAGGTTGAGCACGTCGAAGGGCCCGAGGGTCGCGACGATCTCGCCGCCCGGCATGGTCGCCATGATCGGGGCGTTGCCGCGGATTCGCCACGTCGGCCGCACCGTGACGCGGGTGTTGGGTCGCACGCCGACCACCGTGACGTACGCGCGATCGATGATGCCCAGCAGCGGGATCGGGTGCCCGGCCGACCACCCGATGGCGCGGTACACGCGGCCGAGGGAGTTGGCGGGCAGCAGCAGCGACGCGTCGTTGGAGAACGAATTGGAGAAGGTGTTGAACTGATAGACGATGATCGGCGACGTCGACCGGATGCGAAACGCGTTGGACGACAGGCAGGTGCCGGGCGCGGCGTAGTCGTTGGGTCGCGCGCCGCAGTCGAGCTCACGCGTCGGGAGGACGAGCGGGCGGAGGCTGCCGGGGTTCACCGTCTCCTGGGCGATGACCGTGGTCTGGATGGGCTGTCCCACGGGCGCGGTGTTGATCTCGACGGTGACACGCGCGGGCGACTCGCCGACGTTGGAGAGGGCGACGCCCCACGGTGCGCTCGCCGGGTCGTTGAGGGCGTCCTGCTGGTCGAGGTCGACCGCCCAGAACTCGCAGCCGACGTTGGAAGGCTGGTTCTCCGCTGTCTGACAGGCCGACACGCACGCGCCGTTGCGGCAGAGCATGGCGTTGGCGACGTCGCAGGACTCGGTGACGGCGCCGGGCTCACCGTCGTCGCCGCAGCGATGCACGTCGTTGCCGACGCACACCGACTGGCCCGGGACGCACGTCGCACACCCGCGGCCGGGCGAGCACGCGCCGGGGCAGCCGACGGGCAGGCCGGGTGTTCCGTCGGCGTTGCAGGGCGTGTACGAGCGGCCCGCGCAGAGGCCACAGGCGGCGTTGCCATCGAGGGCGGTGCCATCGCGGCGAGCGCCCGCGTCGGCGGGAGCGAAGGCCGCGGGCGCGGCGCAGCCGAGGGCGAGGAGCAGGGGGAGAAGCGAGCGGAGCTGAAGGGGTCGCACGGCGGGGCGCGACGATGCCATAGGGGAGCGGGAGTGCGCGAACGATCGGAGCACCCGCTCACGTCAGCCCAACGCCCCTCACCGTCGCGGAGCGACGGGCGACGCGTGTTCGGAGAAGGGCCGCCAGCGCGCAAGGGACGCAAGGGAAGAGCCGTTCGAGCGAGAGACCTTCACCTCGTATCCATCCCTCTGACCCTTGCGACCCTTGCGACCCTTGCGGTCCTTCTCCGACCCTCCAGGTCCCCTGTGGCGAAGTACTACGTGACCTCGGCCACCTCGCGCGCGATGCGGCGGACGTCCGCCTCGGTGAGCGCCGGGTGCATCGGCAGGAAGATCATCCCATCCACATACTTCCGCGCTTCAGGCGTGTCGGCGTTGCGCTCCACGAAGGCCGCCTCGCGCGAGCAGCACTCCAGGTTCGTCGGCGACGTATCAACCCCGCGCGCGAGCAGTCGCCGTCGCAGCGCCGGGATGCGCGATGCCTCCTCCACCCACAGCGGGAAGCGCCAGAACGTGCAGTCGCCCTCATCCACCGGGATGCGCACGAGCCCCGCAATACCCGCGTCGCGCAGCAGCCCCAATAGCAGCAGTGACAGCTCCCGCCGACGCACGTTGCCCGCCGCGAGCGTGCGCAGCCCGCGCAGCCCCATGGCCGCTTGCAGGTCCGAGTAGCGCGCCAGCATCCGATCGGGCAGCCGGTCGAGCCGCACCACCCGTCGTCGCCGCGCCGGGTCGTTGAACAGATTGCCCCGCTGAAACTCGCGCACCACCTCCGGGCGCAGCGCCTCGCCCGCGCGCACCCCGTACCAGGTGAGTCGCGAGAACACCGTCGGGTGCGTCGTCGCGTGCAGCACCTGGTCGCGCACGAGCAGCCGCAGCATCTCGCGCGGCGGCAGCGGCGGCGGCGACCCGTCGACGAGGCGGCGGAGCTCGCGTTCGAGGGCGCGGTCGTGGGTGATGGTCATGCCGCCGTGGAAGGTGGAGACCGGCTTGAGCGGCGTGAGGCTCATGAAGCCCGCGCGACCGAAGAGACCGAGCGCACGGCCGCGATAGCGCGTGGCCGGAACCTGCGAGCAGTCCTCCAGCACCTCCAGGTTGTGTTGCGCGGCGAGGGCCATCACGCAGTCCATCTCGGAGGGGAGGCCGCCGAGGTGGGTGAGGAGGAGGAGGCGGGTGCGGGGTGTGATCTTCCGCGCGAGGTCGTCGCAGTCGATGTTGCAGGTGTACGGCGCGAGGTCGACGAAGACCGGGACGAGGCCCGCCATGAGCACGACCGAGACGATCTCGGGGATGGTCACCGGGGTCATCGCGACTTCACTGCCGCGCGGCAGCGCGAGCACCTGCAGGAGGTAGTGGAGCGCCACGCGCGCGTGGGGTAGCGCCACGGCCGCGGGGGCGTCGAGCTCATCGGCGAAGGCGCGCTCGAAGCGGCGGACGACGGAGCCCGCGGGAGGCGTCGGTCCGAGCCGGCGGACGGCGTCGGCGAGGACGCCTAGCGGCTCGAAGTAGAGCTGACCGCGGGGCAGGCGACGAGGGAAGAGGGGCATCGGGTGAGATGCCGCGATGGTACGCGCCTTGACCCTCCGCGCGGCGCGTTGCTAGCGTCGCCCGGCGATGAGCAGCGAACCCACCACGCTGCACTCCATCGCCCGCCGGGCGCTCCCGCTTCTCCAGCTCGGAGCCCGCCGTGTCACGCGCCGCAAGAGCCCCTTCCAGGTGACGCTCTCGCTCACCAACCGCTGCAATTTCCGCTGCGACTATTGCCACATCCCGCTTCAGCGCATCGAGGAGATGTCGCCCTCCGAATGGATCGCGGCCATCGACGACCTCCACGCCGGCGGCATGGGCCGCGCCAGCCTCATCGGCGGTGAACCCCTCCTCTACCGCGGCCTCGCCGACGTGCTCCGTCACCTCAAGCAGCGCGGCGTTCATGCGTCGATGAACACCAACGGCTGGCTCGTCCCCGATCGCATCGATGAGCTCGCCGGGCTCGACCTCGCGTGCGTCACCCTCGATGGCCCCGAGAGCCTCCACGACCGCCAGCGCCATGCTGGTTCGTACGCCCGCGTGTTGCGCGCCATCGACACGCTCCGCTCGCGCGACGTCGCCGTCGTCACCATGACCGTGCTCACCGCGGCCGGCGTCGATCACGTCGACCACGTCCTCGATGTCGCGCGCGCCCACGGCATCCGCGCCTTCTTCCAGCTCGAACACGACGCCGCCATGGACGTCCTGCGCCCCATCGCCCCGTCCATCCGCCACGAGCGCATCGCCTCGCTCGCGCGTCACCTCCGCGCCCGGAAGCGCGAGGGCGCGCCCGTCGGCAACTCCGACGCCTCCCTCGCCCGCCAGGAGGGGCAGCGCTACCTGCTCGACTGCGACCACTGCTGGGCGGGCACCTACTACGGCTACGTCTTCAGCGACGGAACCGTCTCCCACTGCCTCCTCACCCGCGCCCAGGTCACGCCCGGCAACGGCCGCGCGCGCGGCTTCACCCGCGCCTTCGACGAGCTCGCACCGCCCACCGGGCCCGGCTGCGCGTGCGTTCCGTCGTACGAGGTCAACCGCATCCTCGACCTCGACGTGCGCCTCCTCCTCTCCGCCGTCGACGTCGCCCTCGGGACCTCCGCGCCGTGATCGGAACCCGCGCCGCACCGCTCAGCGTGGCTGACCTCGCGCGCCTCTATCGCGTGCTCGACTGGGTGCACTTCCTCCCGCTCCCGCTGGCCGGTTGGTGCGCGGGCGACACCCGCAGCGTGCGCTCCCTCGTCGGCGGGCTCGCCGCCTGGACCATGGCCCTCGCCTTCATGTCGGCGGTCAACCAGGCCTTCGATGATCGCCTCGATCAGCGCGCCGGAAAGAACCCCGTCGGCCTCCGCTTCGGTCGCCGCGAGGCCCTGCTGCTCTCCGTTCCGCCGGCGCTGCTCTCGGTCGCGCTGTCGGCGTGGCTCTCGCCCGCGGGCCTCGTCCCGACGCTGCTGCTGCTCGTCGCCGCCACGGTGTACTCCGCGCCGCCGCGCCTCAAGCGCGTCCCCGTCCTCGGCACGCTCTGGAACGTCGTCATCGCCCTCCCCGGCCTCTTCCTGGCCGACACGCCGCGCTCACCCAGCGCTCCGCTGCGCCTGCTCGTCGCGCTCTTCGCGCTGCTCCTGGTGGTGAGCCAGCTCCTGCACGAAGCCGAAGACCGCGACGACGATCTGGCGGGTGAAGTGTTCACCGTGGCCGTGGTGACGGGCGTGCGCGGTGCGCTGCTCGCGGCGTCCATCGGGCTCGCGGCGCTGCCGGTGGTGACGTGGTGGCTCGCGCGCGGCGTCGCGGGGCGGTGGGCGCTCGCGGGAGCGACGGCGGCCTTCGCGGCGTGGTGGCTGGCGACGATCGTAGCGCTGGTGCGACGGGGCGAGCGGCGGGGGTTGCGCGCGGTGCGGCTGCGGTATCGCTACGCGGCGCTGGCGTTGGGGGCGGTGGTGTTTGTGGGGGTGATTCGGTAGGGCAGCGGCTGATTCTGAGGCCTCGTCGCGGCGGGCCGGGGTTCACGGTGCAGGCTCCGCGTCCGTCGCGCTCCGTTCGCCCCGGTCAATGGTAGGCCCACGCGATGTGCATCAGCCGGCGCGGACTGTCGGTAAGTCCACGACTTTTGCGAGTTCCGCGTGGATCCCGGGGAGCGTGATGGTGCAGACGCGAGTGGTCAGGAGGTTCCGGCTCCAGCGTTCGTGCCAGCGTGTCCTTCGCTTCGCTCGCTGACTCCGTCGGGACGGTGGTGGCGGTTGAGATGGGCGTTCGATCACGTCACAACGGACTCGCTGGCCCGCCAGCAGTTTCGGGAGGTACCGCCGCAGCGCGGCGCCCCTCAACGTCTCATGCCAGAGCGGCGTCGCTTCCCAACGTGCTTCCCAGCGGGGCGCCACATCCCGCGCGTGCGCCGACGACATCACCGGATCGGCGGATGGCTGCGAGGCCAAGGGGGGCGCCGCACTCGACCCGTCGCGCATCGTGATCCGACGACCCCGCGCCTCCTTCGCGGTCGACCCGCGGCAGGCCATGGACCACTCGCACTCCGCACACTTGGCCCCAGGAGCGGCATACCGAATCCGGGATTCCTTCGCGAGATGGACCCGCTCCGAGGCGTGCATCTCGACGCCTGACGGGCAGACCACCAGCAACGCGCTTCGTTGTCGAAAGGCACCCGATCCAAACGGCACTGCCACGACCTGAGCCTCGACCGCAGGCTCCACCGACGCCTCGACCGCAGGCTCCACCGACGCCTCGACCGCAGGCTCCACCGACGCCTCGACCGCAGGCTCCACGATCGCGTCACTGACGAAGACCAGCTCGGTCTCCGAGAGCGTGACGGACTCCCCTTCGATCGCCTCCGCGAGCGTGTCCACGACGTCTCGATCAGGCACCGCCCCCAGCGCCTCCACGCCTCGCCACAGTCGGAGGTTCCAGATCCATTGACAGAGGATCTGCCAGACCTCCTCCCCGTTCTCGCGGTAGCTCACCCAGCGATCGGTCGGCAGCTCCCGGTCTTCCTCGCCGAGCGTGCGCTCAAACGCGCCACGTTCCAGGTAGAGCGCGAAGACCTGGGCGGCGTCCCACTCGGAGGCCGTACGGTCCGTCGCGATCATCTCGTAGACCCACTCGCCCACCCGCTTGCCAACCGTCACCTTGACGTCCATCGGGACCCGCCGCCGCGCGACGACGAGCCGCGTACTCCGGACGCCGCCGCGAAGCGTCTTCCAGGGGTAGGCCGGCAGATCAAACAGCTCGCGCACGACCCCCGTGTCTTCGTGGGTCATGCGAGCGATCGCACCGGCTGCCAGCGCCGCCGCGAGGATCGGGCTCTTGAGGATCTTGTAGTCGCAGCACCGCACCAGATAGCCCAGGCCGTGGTCGACGATGCGCGCGATGCGGTGCAGCCAGCCGTGCTCACCGTCCAGGCGCACGACGCCGAGGGCGAGCGGCAGGTCGTGGGCCTTGAGGTAGGCGGTGACGACCTGACACACGCGCTCGACCGCCGCATTCGCGTCGCCGTTGCCGGGCTCGCCAAAGGTGCCGAGCCACTCGCTGGTGTGCCGCAGCTGCACCGTCATGCGCGTTCGAACCATCTCGCCGCGCTTGCGTCCCGTGTGACCTGGCGCCGCGGCCGACGGGCTCACGCGACGGAACACCGGCGGCCGTGACTCATCCTCCGGCACCGCACGCTGGCGCACGGCGACGCGAGTGCCATCGGCGTCAAAGATCAACGAGCGGCGACCGTCCGCGCCGAAGACGCCGCCCAGGCGTGATCCGCGCACCCCGTGCTGACAGAGGTCGTGAAAAAAAGGGATCGCCACGCCTCCATCGACCACTCATCGATGCGAGCCAGCCATCGACCGATCTGCGACGCGGAGGGCATCGCGTCGCGACCCCACAGCGACATGAGCGCGGGCGCGACGGGCCGGAACCGGCAAGAGGTCTCCCCGAGAGAGCGATTGCCGCTGCAAGCATGAGCGAGCAGCACCAGGAGGATGTCGACGAAGGCGTAGTCGCCAACGCGACGCATCGGGACCGTGACCATCGTGCAGATCGGGAGAAGCTGCCAGGTGTTCCAGAAGTGGCGCGCCCAGATCGCGCACTCGGCGAGTCCCGCGGGAACCAGCGGATCCGGCTGCGAACTGGCCACCACGGACGCGACAGAGATATCGTTCGGGCTCTCGGCAGTCATTGGGCACCTCGTGTGTGTAGGAGCTCCGATGTTCCCGTGGCTGCCGGGAGTTCGCTCGCGCAATCAACAGGTTGGCGCCGGCTGATGCACATCGCGTGGGTAGGGGGTCACCCCGTCGCTGCGCGACGGGGTTGCAGGATTGAGTTCTTTTCGAACTCCATCTTCCACAGGGATCGAGGTGGTGTTCCCTGCAACCCCGTCGCGCAGCGACGGGGTGACCCCCTACCATTGACCGGAGCGAACGGAACGCGACAGACGCGGAGCCTGCACCGTGAACCCCGGCCCCACGTCACGGAGGCAGCACCGCCACGTCGAGGCTGTACTGCCCCACCTGCGAGGCGCCGCAGCCCGCGACGTAGACCCAGTACGTCCCCGGATCGAGCACGGCCTCCACCTGCGAGTCGGTGCTGTACCAGTCGTCGTTGCAGATCGACGAGAACCCCCGCCCCGGGCAGGTGGGGCCCGACTGGATCGCCAGCAGCGTGTCGAACGCCCCGCTGCGCTCGATGACCACCACCCGACGCCGCGCCGCCAGCACGAGGCGGTACATCACGCCGCGCGCTCCGTTGCAGCCGGACATCGTCGTCGCGCACGGCGGCATCGAGATGGCCGTCGCCGTCGCGGTGCTCCCGGTGAAGAGCCCGCCGCTCTCGGGGATCGTCCGCGCCATGTCGCAGGTCGTGTTGCCCGTCACCTCCACCGGGCTCGATGTCGGAACCCGATACCACCGCGCCGCGAGCTCGCCGCCTGACGCATTCGTCCCGCCGTGCAGGATGAGCCGGCGACCCTCCGCGATGCCCGCGAGCCGCGTCCACACCGAGCGCGCCGCCCGGTCTTCAGGACCCACGCACGCAAACCCCGGCTCGCCTTCACATGCGTCGCGCACCTGGAGCGCCGCGTCGCCGCGCACCGCCGACGTCGCCATGTTGATGAGCAGATCGCCGCCACCCGCCGGGGCCGTCAGCGTCCAGAAGCCGCTCGCCCGCTGCCGCGGCAGGCACGCGATGGCGTCACCCGCGGTGAGCACGTCGATGTCCACGGCGCTCGCCACCGACTCGGCCGCGACCGGCTCACCCGGGCAGCGCGAACGCGGACCCGGCAGCGTCGGCGGCGCCGTCGTCACGCGCGCCGTGAGCACGTGCGTGGGACGTCGCTCGAAGTGGTGCTCGACGGTGAAGTAGTACGTCCCGGGGCGCTGGTTGCGGAGCGTGCGATGCACCGGTGCGCTGGGCTCGCCCGTGTCGCAGCCGGGGACGGCCTGTGAGGTCGATCCGCACACCGGCGACACTTCGAGGAAGAGGGGCTCTTCGGTGGTTCCGGAGACGTCGATGTTGACGTCGCGCGCCTCGGTCAGCGTGTAGCGAAACACGGCGTCGGCCCAGCCGAGCGCGCGCGTCGAGAAGTAGCCGCAGGTGGTTCCGTAGTCCGAGGAGGTGGTGAAGCCGCTGGTGTCGACGACGACGGGCTCACCATCCGGAACCACCGCGACGCCGGGGCACAGGTCGCCGGGCTGGCGCGCCCTCGCCGGGGTCACCTGGGTCTGCACGCGCACGTCGGAGCCGCGCGCCGTCGCGATGGTGAGCGTGTAGCGGCCGGGCGGGAGCGAGCTCGCACGAGCGGTCGCGATGGCGCCGATGGCGTTGCTGCCGTTGACGCAGAGAATCTCCTGCCGCGGGTCGCCGCACCCGTCGGCGCGGTGCAGCGCGACCACGACGGCGTCGGTGCTGCCGGGCATGGCCGCGATGTTCACGTCGCTGGTCTGGGTGATGGTGAGCGGGAGCACGGCGTCGGGCCCCGCGCCCGTCATGGCACCAGCGCAGCTCGGCGCATGGTCCTGCATGAAGCCCGTGAAGCGAACGACGTGCTCGCGCCCATCGGAGAGGTCGGCGCACGGACCGGGTGGAGTGGAGAGGCAGCGGTCGGTCGCGCCGTTGGCGCAGACCGGGTCGACGTCGTCCGGGGGCGCATCGCGCGGCACCACGACGTCCGCAGGAACATCGACCGCGGCCTCAGGCGCGACGTCGACCGAGGGCACATCGAAGCCCACGTCGAAGCCGATGTCGGGCGGGACGATCTCCTCCACGAAGGCAGCATCACGGGTCGGGACGGCGGTGATCTCCGTGGCGCAACCGGCGACGACGAGGCTCGCGGCGAGGAGGATACGGCGGGCGTTCATGGCGCACGGCTCATACCGCAGGTCTGGTCTCCGATGGGAGCGGCGGCGGTCACCCCCTGCGCGCCTCGGCTGGACGCCAGACCCTCCGAGCGGGTATCCCATCAAGTCATGATGACCTGGATCGGCTACGCAGGCGCTCTCTCCCTCGTCCTCGCGGGGGCCTCCCTCAACCGTACCGAAGAGCCCGTCGAGGGCCCCGCCGCCGAGACCGTCGTGGCGCCCGCCCCGGCGGCCGTCGTGCACGGCGACACGCTCAACGCCGCGCAGATGCCCACCAACGGTGGCGGCGGTGGTTGCGGCGCTCCGGCGCCCGCGCCCGAAGGCGGTGGCTGCGGCGCTCCGGCCCCGGCCGCGCCCGAAGGCGGCGGCTGCGGCGGTCACTGACCCGCGGCACCAAATCCGTCCCCCCGTCTCATCTCCCACGACCACGCCCCTGACCTGCGCGTAGCATCGCGCTCCCCGCCGCACCGATGCGGCCCGTTGGAGCGACGATGGACCTTCCCGACCTGCTCTCCGACGCGATCCTCCCCGAGGTGTCGCTGGACTTCACCGGCGCCGACGGCCTCCCGTGGATCGTCGTCTACGCCCGACTGCGCGAGGCCCTCTCGGAGCCCTACGAGTGCTCCCTCGTCCTCACGCTCCCGACGCCCGGCAACGAGCCCGACGGGCTGCTCGGCGCCAACGCCGTCTTCGACATCCGCCGCGGCCACCGCTCGCGCAAGGTGCAGGGCGTCGTCCGCCAGGTGGAAGACCTCGGCACCACCGCCACGCATCGCTACGTCCGCGTCGTCATGGTGCCCGCGCTCTGGACGCTCTCGCAGCGCGTCGACAGCCGAATCTTCCAGGACCTCCCGATCGCCGCCATCGTCCGCAAGGTGCTCCAGACGGCCGGGGTCTATCAGGGCGACGGAGGCGCGGTGATTCCGGGTTCGCTCGACGCGCTCCCGCCGCGCATCTACTGCCTGCAACACCACGAGACCGACCTCGACTTCGTGCTGCGGCTCCTCCAGGAAGAGGGCATCCCCTTCCACTTCCGCCACGACGGCGACGGCGGTGAGACGCTTGTTCTTGCCGAAGACCAGGCGCGCTGGGACGACGTCGCGCCCATCGACGGCGGAGCCTTCGCGGTCACCGACGCAGGCGCCCAGCTCCACCGCGGCGAGAGCGTGCAGTGGTTCGATCGCTGCGCCGCGATGCAGTCCACGAGTCGCACGGTGCGCGACTACGACTTCACCAAGCCGCGCGCGATGCTCTCGCTCACGGTGCAGCACCCCGGCCCGAAGGGCGAGCGCCCCGTCTACGACCACCCGTCGCGGCTCGACATCTACCAGTACAACGAAAGCTCCAACACCCACGAGGCCCACGACGGCGTGCGGCAGGCGCGCGTTCGTCACGAGGGCGAGCACCTCGCGACGCGCACCGGACGCGGCGCGGGCAACGTCACCGGGTTCTTACCGGGCGGTGTATTCGAGGTGGCGGGCCACCACCGCGCCGACGGCGACGGGCGCTACCTCATCACGCGCGTCGAGCACGTCGTGCAGGCGTGGAGCGATCTGCCCGAAGACGTCCGCGCGAGCGAGCACCTGCTCGGTGCGCTGAAGGACGCGGGGGTTTCTTCCAACGAGCGGCAGCAGGTGCGGCGCTACGTGAACACCTTCGAGTGCATCCCGGCGGCGGTCCCGTTTCGGCCGGCGAAGGTGACGGCGCGGCCGGTGGTGAGCGGGTCGCAGACGGCGCGCGTGGTGGGCCCTCCCGGCGAGGAGATCCACACCGACTTCCACGGGCGCATCAAGGTGCAGTTTCACTGGGACCGCCTCGGCAAGGAGGACGAGCACTCGTCGTGCTGGGTGCGTGTCGCGCAGGCGTGGGCGGGGCCCAACTGGGGCTTCGTGTTCACGCCGCGCATCGGGATGGAGGTCATCGTGACCTTCCTCGATGGCGACCCCGACCGGCCGCTCGTCACGGGCTGCGCCTACAACGGCGAGAACCACACGCCGTACGGACTGCCCGGCGAGAAGAGCAAGAGCGTCATCAAGACGCGGAGCACGCCCGGCGGCAACGGCTACAACGAGCTGCGCTTCGAAGACCTCGCCGACCAGGAGGAGATCTACCTCCGCGCGCAGAAGGACCTCAACGAGTGGGTGCTGCACGACCAGAGCACCAAGGTCGACAACAACCAGGCGCTCACCGTCGGCAAGCACCGCACCAAGGCGGTGAAGGGCAACGAGAAGAACACCATCGACAAGAACCGCACGACGCAGGTGAAGGCCAACGACTCGCTGGAGGTGACCGACAACCTCGACATCACGGTGCACGGCTCGCGCGGCATGAGCACGCAGGTGGACGAGACCTGCTACGTGCGCGCCGACGGTCGCATCGTGCTGGAGTGCGGCGGGAGCACCATCGTGATGACGCCGGACTCCATCACCCTGTCGTCGCAGACCATCACGGTGCTGGGCGAGCAGGAGGTGGTCATCCGCGGCGGCGTCGTGAAGATCAACTGAGGGGACGGAGGCACCCGATGGCAAAGGCCGGAAGGAAGGGCGATGACGCCCACTGCCCCGCGGACTCGCACGGCTGCCCGGCGTGTCCGCACGACGTGATCGGCGGCGCGGTGGAGGGCTCGCCCGACGTGAAGATCAACGGGCGCGAGGCGTTGCGGGTGGGCGATCGCGGGGCGCACGGCGCGTGCTGCGGGCCCAACCAGTGGCAGGCGGTGGGCGGGGCGCCCGCGGTGTTCATCAACGGGCAGAAGGCGCACCGGGTGGGCGACGCGGTGGCGCACTGCGGCGGCGACGGCGAGCTCGTGAGCGGGAGCGGCAACGTCCTCATTGGCGACCTCGCGAGCGGCAGCAGCGTGGCGGTGGCGCACGACCAGACGATGGACATCGACTACACGGACGCGATGGGACGGGCCATCGGGAAGGCCACCGTGCACGTGGTGTGTCCGCACAGGAAGTGGGTCGACCGGGAGTTCAGCGGGTCGACGACGGTTACGGGGTTGTGTAAGGACGCGGCGGTGCTGGTGCTCAAGCCGCTGCAGAAATACAAGTCGGACTGAGGCGGAGCGCGATGAACGACGGTCAGACACCTCCGAGGCCCAGGCGCCGACCCGACCACGTGGTGACGCCGGCCGCGCGCAGCGGGCAGGAGACCAACGGGGCGTTTCAGGGCGCGCCCAACGGCAACGCGCGCGCCGTGGTGGAGCACTCGGTCTACAACTGGGTCGAGCTGGTGTATCGGGCGTTCGGGCGGACCGTTCCGGCCGGGCTGAAGGACGTGGCGCTGCTCGCGGTGCGGGAGTCGACCTTCGCGGACGGAGCCGGGGCCGACGCGGCGCAGATGCTGGCGCGCGAGCGCGCGGCGGGGCGCACGGTGAGCGACACCGCGGCGACGCAAGACCTCTCGGCGCCAGAGCGCAACGCCGACCGCTTCACGCGTGACGACGAGGGCGTCGCGCAGTCGGGCGACAAGAACAACTCCATCGTCCGCTTCAACGACCTGCTCTACATGGTGTGGACCAACGAGGGTCAGGAGCTCGACCAGCAGGTGGAGGTGTTTCGCTGCACCATCGACCCGGGCTTCAACGAGGCGAGCACCACGGGCACGCCGCTGTTGTTGGAGGGCTACCCCTACAAGGCGAAGCCGACGAACCACAAGGGAACCGCTGGGGCGTTGCAGGTGTACTCCGGGACGGCGCCCACGGTGCGACTCGCGCGCGAGGCGACGAAGACCAGGAACACCTTCACCAACATCGAAGACGCGACCATCGGCGGCCACGACAAGAACGGCGACCAGAACTGGTTGTTCTGCACCGACGAGCAGAACACCACCATCCACATCCACTGGTCGATGGACTACGGCGACGCCGGGAAGGTGAAGAACTGGTCGACGGGCTGCACGGTGCTCGCGCACGCGCCCGCCTCGGATCGCTACAAGAAGGACTTCCGCGAGCGCTGGGAGGCGGCCCCCAACAAGGAGGAGATCCCCTACCTGGTGGTGTCGAGCAAGTACCTGGTCATGTATGACGACTGGTCGGCCGCGCTGCGCGCCAACCCGGGGACGAGGCCCACGCCCGCGTCGGTCATCAAGCTCGAAGGCATCCCCGTGATGCCGGGTGCGCGGCCCGCGGATGCGATTCCGGGCGGGTACGCGGTGGTGCCCGCGCCCGCATCGGGGATGGCGCCGCCGCCGGGGCGGGTGCCGTCGATCGCGACGGTTCCGTTTGTGGAGGAGGTGCAGCGGGTAATCGGCGAGCTCGAAGCGGGCACGTACGCGTCGGCGCCGCGGGCGCCCGCGCAGGCGACGCTGGCAGCGAGGCTGCGGACGTCGTTGCAGAACCTGTCGATCCAGACGCTGACGACGGCGACGAGCCTGGTTCCGCCGACGAGAGCGCAGTAGGCGGGCGGACGCGTCGACGCCACCCACGGGGCGCCGACGCCACGCATCGGCACCCCCACCAGACGCTTGGTTTCTCGAAGATTCCTGCCTGGTACGAGGGCTGCTCAAGAGGTTCCCGGGACGCGACGCAACGCCGCCGCGACCCGAAAGGAACGTCGCCATGACCCACTCCCTCTCTCGCTCCTTCGGCCTCGTGATCGTCACCCTCGCCACCTTCGGGGCCAGCGTCCTGCTCGGCCACGACGCCTCGGCGCAGCACCGCTTCCGTGGGCGGGGCTTCGCTCGGCCGACGCCGGTGTTCGTCCAACCCGCGCCGGTGTTCGTCCAACCTGCTCCCGTGTTCGTGCGGCCCGCGCCGGTCTTCGTGCGGCCCGCGCCCGTGGTGCAGCGTGACGAGCACGGCATCCTCGTGATGGGAGACACACGCCTTCGCGTGGGTCAGGCCGTGCGTGCGCAGTGGGGCGCGAGCTGGTTCGACGCGCAGGTCATCGCCGTCGAAGGGGACAACGTCCGCATCCACTACACGGGCTACGACGAGATGTGGAACGAGGTCGTCCCCCGCCATCGCCTCCGCATCGGCGGCTGATCGATTCCGTGCTCCTCGGCACACCCGCCGTAACGCGTCTGCCCCACCCAGGCGATGCCACGTCGAGGTAGTCGCCTGCTTCGAGCGCGCGCATGATCGGCCGACGCGATGAAGTCGCTCGCCACATTGGGACTCGCGTCACTCGGGTGGATCGCCTGCACCGACTCCACCACGCCCGACGTCGCCACCGACGCCCACGTCGCGGACGCGCCCATCGACGCCGCCACCGTCGCCGACGACGCCCCTGCGCCCGCGCCCGACGCGACGCCGCCAGCCCCACCCAACGGAACCTTCCCGCCGCACCTGCGAGCGCTGCCCTTCGACTATCGGCGCACCGACGTTGGCCGCCCCGTGACCGCGGCGGAGCTCGCGACCGTGACCGACCACTACCTCGCGCTCCTCGAACGCACCCGCTGGTTCGACTACGTCGACGCGCGCGTGCACGGCTGGCCGGAGTCCGCCCCTGGCGGGCGCTACTGGTACGCCACGTGGTGGAGCGGCACCGGCATCTCCGTCTCAGGCGGCCGTCGCACCTTCCAGCACGTCGACGTCGGCGCCGAGAACAACGGGCTCCGCACGCCGCAGCTCCTCGAAGGCGCCTGCTACGCGTGGCTGCTCTATCGCAACGCAAACGACCAGCACCTCGTGCGCCGGTTGATGCGGGGCATGTCGTCGTGGCGCCTCGCGACGGTGCGCCGCCCCGGTGATCTCGAAGTGGGCCTGCTCACGCGCGCGTCCTACCCGGCCAGCGTCCGCGACGTCGCGCGCAACATCGACATCAACTACGCGCCCAACCGTCCCGGCGTCGACGGCGGCGCGTCGCGCTTCGTTCATCTTCCCGACAACCCGACCTGGGGCGACCTGTGGATACAGAACCCGCGCAGCAAGGACGACATGGGTCACATCATGCGGGGCGTCGCGGCGCTCGACGCGTGTGACGGCATGCTGACGGAGCCCGGCGCCCAGCAGGACCTCGTCCAGATGCGTCAGCTCTATCAACAGTGGGCGATGCGGGTCGAGAACGACGGTTTCCGCATCGCCACCCTCGACCCGAGCCTCGCGGTGGTCATCCCCACGGGGCAGCTCGCCAACTACTTCGTCACGGCCGGCATCGAGTGCCACGCGCAGATCGCGATACGGCTGCTGTGGCAGTTCGATCCGCTCGGGGCGCGCTGTCCGACGCCGACGGGCGTGAGCGGCGACCCGACGCCGGGCATCAACAGCTCCGCGATGCAGATCGTTCGCACGCACCACGAGGCCGCGGCGGCGCTGGCGCTGGTCACCGGCCGCAACGCGGTGGCGCGGACGATGGTCGAAGGTCTCGCCGCGCGCATCGAGATGATCCTCGACGTCTACGAGTCGGGGATGTCGCCGGCCAACGCGCAGCCGCAGGACATCGTTCAGTTGATGGTCGAGGCGGCCAACCTGGGCGTGCCGCTCACGTCGCGCGAGGTGCGCTGGCTGCACGCGCAGATCGAGATCGCCTTCGCCGGGTACGACACGAGCGGGCCCGAGTGGCATGTGTTCGACGCGGTTCCGCCGGAGGGCGACTACGTGTTCGAGCCCGGCGGCCCGGGCATCGACGTCAAGGACCTCGCGCTGCTGCTCGGCACCTGCGTCGCGCCGTACCGCAACCCCAACGGGCGGCCGCTCCTCGACTGTGCGCGCGTCCGCGCGTGGAGGCGGTGATCTGCCGCGCGCGTCGTCGCGCGCGCGGTACTGTCCGCGCATGACGCAGTACGACCTGGTCTTCGAGGGGGGCGGGGCGAAGGGCATGGCCTTCGTGGGGGCGCTGGCCGCCTTCGAGCGGGCGGAGCACACGCCGGGGCGCCTCCTGGGAACCTCCGCAGGCGCCATCGCGGCGACGCTGCTGGCGGCCGGGTACACCGCGGCGGAGATGGGCGCGGCGCTGCTGGAGCGCGAAGGCGACCGCTCGGTGTTCGCGGGCTTCCTCGGCGAGCCCAGGCCGATGGACAAGACCGCCATCGCCAGGAGCGTGCTGCGCGCGGTGCTGCGCGACATCAACCTGCCGCTGGTGCCGGAGTTCATCGAGTCGCACGTCGACGACCAGATCGCGGGGTGGATGGCCTCCAGCTCGCGGCTGCGCCACGTCGTCGCGTTTCTGGAGAGCGGCGGTCTGTACACCGCCGACCGCTTCAACACGTGGCTCGCGCGCTGCCTCGACCGGAGCACCCCGAGCGGCGCGCCGCGCGCGTTGAGCGGGCTCACGCTCGCGGGCTTCCACGAAGCCACTGGCGCCAACCTCACGCTCATCGCGTCCGACCTCACGGCGCGACGGATGTTGATCCTCAACCATGTGACGACACCCGACCTGCCGGTGGTGTGGGCCGTTCGTATGTCGATGAACATCCCGCTCATCTGGCCGGAGGTGAGCTGGCTGCCCGCGTGGGGCGCCTACCGCGGCAAGCCCATGGAGGGACACGCCATCGTCGACGGCGGGCTGCTGTCCAACTTCCCGCTGGAGCTGTTCACCTCGAAGCTCGACGGCATCATCGCGCTGATGGGTCCGCGCACGGGCAAGAACCTCATCGGGCTGCTCATCGACGAGGCGGAGCCGGTGCCGGGCATCGAGGTCACCGAGACGGCGCCGACGGGCGTTCGGGCCGACCTGCTGCCCACCGAGCGGCGCCTGTCGGGCCTCGTCGACACGACGCTGAGCGCGCGTGACGGGCTGGTGATCGACGAGTTCGCGAAGCTCGTGGTGCGGCTGCCGGCGAAGGGCATCGGCACCACGGAGTTCGACCTGGCCGAAGCGCGACGCGAGCGCCTCGTGGCCGCGGGCGACGCGGCGATGACGGCGTACCTCGCGGAGGCCACGGCCAACCCGGTGAGCTTCGCGGCGGGCGATCCGTCGGTGCGTCGCCGACAGGTCACCGCCGACCGGCTCGCGCAGCGCTTTCTCGACGGGGGGTGAGGCCCCGTCCAGATCAGAACGACAGACGCACCGCGGGGTCGCCCGTGACGACGTAGTCGCGCGCGTCGTTGTGGGCGATCCAGCGCTGCGCCACCTCGCGCTGGAGGACCTCGCCCGGCGTCGCGTCGAGGTCGGCGAGGCGCGCGGCGAGGTCGGCGCCAAACTGCGCGTAGCGGGCGTTGAAGGGCTCCATCGCCCAGCCGACGGGCAAGCCCTTCATCAGACGCGCGAGGGCGCTCTCGAAGACCGTGATGCGGTTGGGCGCCTCGTCGACGGGGAGCGACTCGCTCCACACGCGCTCGATGTGACCGATCGCGGCGAGGGCGCCTTGCGGGTGACCGAGCAGGCGCTGGTGGAGCCCCGAGACGAAGGGCTCCGGGGCGAGGCGGAGGTCGCCCGGTTCGGCGTCGGGGATGGGGTACTGGGCCATCGCCGGGGTGCCCGCCCCGTAGCACGCGAAGTTGAACGCGATGAGCCCGCGCAGGCGCGCTTCGGCAGTGATGTCGTCGCGCGACACGTAGAGCGACTCGGCGAGGGGGACGGCCGGGTCGGGGTTCTGCCAGTCGCTGCACAGGAGAGCGCCCTGGTGGTGTCGCTGGCGGACGTCGGTCGCGTCGAAGCCGACGCCGTGGCTGGCCGTGAAGAGCAGGGCGGGTGTCGCCGCGCCGCCGAGCAGCGTCGTCAGCGTGGACTTGCTGGCCTGCGCATCGAGGTGGCGGGTGAGGGTCCAGCCGGGGAGGCGCTTGTTGGTGAGGGCGTCGGCGAGCGGAACCACGAGCTGCTGACGCGAGAGCTCGGTCGCTTCGTCGAAGGGGTTGAGCACGCCGAAGAAGGCCGCGGTGCGCGAGCGCGCGGGGGGATGGGTCTCGGCCTCGACGACGTTGCGGGCGTAGTTCGCGTACTCCTCGTCGGTCTCGAAATGGATGCGACCCACCGCGTAGGTGATGTCGAGCTGAACCTGGAAGGAGAAGGGGATCTCCACCGGCGACCCCACCAGCAGGAGGTAGTAGGGCATGGAGCGCGGATCAGCCGGGGCGCCCGCGTCGACCTTCAAACGACCGAGGAAGCGCTGGTTGGTGTCGCCCGGCCGCACCCCGCGCGCGCCGCTGAACTCCTGGTACCAGCGCGCATCGATCTTCGCCGCCTGCGCCTGACGATGCTGGAGCAGCGGGGCGAGCGCGGCGCGGATGGCATCCTGCCGGGCGGCCTCGGGAGTGCCGGGGAGAGCCTGCGGGAAGATCACGGCCCAGCCGGTCTGCGAGAGATCGCTGGGGTCGATGTCGTCGGCCACGCCGTAGTGGGCCTCGGCGCTGACCTCGCCGCCGCCCCGCTCGACGCGGCGTCGGAGCAGGTCGCTCTCGCCGGTGTTCTTGCCCGCAGCCCCACCCGCGGCGAGGTCGGACATGGCCGCGGCGGAGAGCGGGGCGTTGAGCCGCCGGCCGGTGCCTGCGTGGATGCCGTCGCCGTAGAAGAGACCAGTTGTCGTCATTGGGGGAAGAGACCTTCAGGTGGAGATGGCGGGACATGGGGTCGCGTCTAGCGGAGCTTGCCGTCGACGAGGCGATGGGGGACGCGGGCGGACACGAGGCCGTCGAGCTCGGCGAGCGTGCGGGCTTCGAGGGACACGGCGACGGTGCGAAGGCAGCCGTCGACGCCCAGCAGCGTGAGGCGTCGGCCGTCGGCGCTGAAGCGGGCCGCGCAAGTGGCCGACTCGTCGGACCCGACCTCCGTGATCACTTCGTCGGTTCCCAGATCGCGGAGGAGCAGCGCGCCGTTGCGATCGAAGGTGACCGCCGTCGTGGTGCCCGTCGCCGCGTCGGACCACCGCGCAGCCGCACCAGCAGGAAGCCCGATCACCTCGCCGGTGACCATGTCCCAACGCCAGGCTTCGTCCCTGCCCCAGGTCACCACGTGGTCGGAGTCTCCGTCGAAGGCGGCGCGGTACGCCCCCCGGCGCGGGTCGAGATGGGCGACCTCGCGGACCGTAGCGAGGTCCCACACCCGAACGCCATCGGAGGAGGTCGCGCTCACGGCGCGTCGGCCCTCGGGGTCGAAGGCCACCGACTCGATCTCCATGGTGTGGCCCGGCAGGGTCAGTGGGTCGCCGACCTGTCCTTCGGCGTACACCCTCACCACGCCGACGGAGTCACCGGTGATCACGCGCACGCCGTCCGCGCCGATCGCGAGGCACCTCACTCCCCAGACCAATCGCTCGAAGGTCGCGACCGTGGCGCCCGTGGCGGCGTCCCACACCCGCACCCTGCGGCCATCGCAGCCCGCGGCCCTTCTCCCGTCCGCGCTGATCACGCCGTGGAGGAGGCGACCGAGGGCCTCGCGCGGTGGGACGACCTCGACGCGCGGGGCGACGTCCCAGAGGCGCGCGCTGCCGTCTTCACTGGCCGTCACCACGCGCCGACCGTCCGCGCTGAAGCGCCCGTCGCGGAAGCGAGCATCGCGACCCGTCAGCCAGGCGATGGGCACGCACCGCCACAGGTCCCACACGATGGCGCCTCCCCACGACCAGGGCACCACCAGGCGCTTACCGTCCGCGCTGAACGCCACCGTCGCCGGGTCGTACTGCCCCGGCGCGGTCAAGGGTCGCTCGGTCCCGGCGTCCCAGAGGCGCATCGCCTCCGACGTCCATGTCACGAAGCGCTCGCCCCCCGGGCTGAGGCGCACGCTTGCGCTGACACCGCGGCCGATCTGGACCATGCCGAGAGGCCGCCCGGTGACCGTGTCCCAGAGGCGCGCCGAGCCGTCGGCGCTCGACGTGACCACGCGAGAACCGTCGGCGCTGAAGCTCGGTTGGTGGACGTCGCCCTCGTGCGCCTTCAGCCGCGCGATTTCCTTGCCGGTCGCGAGGTTCCAGAGGGAGACGGAGTAGTCGTCATGCACCGAAAGCGCGCACGCGCCCGCCGGGGTGAAGGCCACGGCGAGAAGCCGCCCCTCGATCGAACGCTCGACCGCGACCGCGCCGGTGACCGCGTCCCAGACGCAGGCGCAGCCACCGTAGTCCGCCGAGACGACCCACGCCCCGTCGCGATCAAAGACCGCCGAGAGCACGGCGAATTCGTGCGAGTGAAGGGAGACGGCCGCGCCGGTGAGGGCGTTCCAGACCCGCGCGGTGCCGTCCTCGCCGAAGGTCAGCGCCCGCGCGCCGTCGGCGGCAAACGTCGCGCCCAGCAGCGGTCCGGTGTGCCCGACGAGCGTCACGACGAGCGCGCCGGTGAGGGCTTCCCACACCTTCGCAGATGCGTCGCCCGTGGCCCGGGTGAGCACGCGCGTTCCGGTCGCGTCGAACTCCGCCGCCTCCATCGCGATGGGCGTCTCGGGCAGCGCGACCAGGGCAGCGCGCGAGCGGGCGTCGACCACCACGGCGTGTCCCTCGCGCACCTCGATCGCGCGCGTCGCGTTGATCGTCGCCGTGGCTGTGGCCGTGTCCTCCTCCGCCGCCGGCGCCATCGAGTGGTAGATCGCGATGCTCGACTCCTCCACCACCTCGACGCCGCCGAGCATGCTGACGGTGCGCGTCACGTCGCGCGTCGCCGACCACTCGCCCGTCGTCGCGCTCCACCGACCGACGTTGCCTTGTCCTCCGCGCGTGACGATCTCCGCGCCGTCGGCGCTGAAGCGCGCCGTCACGGCGTTGAGCCGGCCGACGCCCCCGCCCACCGCCGCCACGAGGGCGCCCGTCGCCGCGTCCCAGACCCGCGCACTACCGTCCTCGTAACGCACCAGCGCGCGCGTCTCGTCGGGGCTCAGCATCCCCTCGACGGCGACCGTCGTGTGCCCGGCGATGCGCGCCACCTCCTGGTCGATCGAGCGCTCCGCGGCGCGGGCGAGTCGAAACCGCAGCGGCCCGCTGTCGGCCCCGAGCTTCAACGCTTCGACGAGCCACACCATCGCCCGCGGCCCGTCGCCCGCCGTCACCAACGCCGCGCCCTTCTCCTCGTACCACGCAGCCAGTTGGAGCTTGAGCCGACGCGCCGCCTCCTCGCGCCGCTCGGCCTCCGCGCGGTCGCACGCCACGCAGGCCGCGAAGTACTCCGCCACCGATCCCGTCACCGTCGCATCACCCGCCGCGCGCAGCTCCGTCTCGTCGAGCGTCGCGCCGCCCTGCGCCAGCCGCGACCGCACCGCCTCGGCGCGCGTCCCCCGGTGCTCCAGCCACGCGTCGTCGGCCTTGCGCGCGTCGATCCACGCCTGCGCCGACGCCCGCAGCTCCTGCCGCATCAGGGACACGTCGCGGGCGGCATCGATCCATCCGCGCAACCGCTTCCAGTGTCGCAGCAGCGCCTCGTGGGCGACCTCCACCACGGCTCCATCATCGTCGCCGCTCACCACCAGCAGTCGGGCCCCGGCGCCCGCGAGCCCGGTGACCAGCCGACGCACCCGAGCCCCGTCTCCCGATGCCGCCAGCTCGCGCAACGCCACCCGCTGCCGGGTGTCCCGCTGTGGACCACCATCGGTGCCGCCCACGCGCGTGAGGCGCGTCATCACGCTGGGCAGCAGCGTGCGATCGCCCTCGTCGAGCCTGGCCCACACGTCCTCGGCCGTGCGCTCGATGGCGCCGGCGACGCCGCCGATGTCTCGCTCCCACGCGTCGCGCCGCAGCCAGCGCCCGTGCCGCCGCGCCCACAGCTCGGCGAGCGCGTGCTGGAGCAGCGGCATCGCGCCGGGCTCGCGCACCAGCTCTGGCAGCAGCGACTCCGAGAGTCCCGTCTCCAAGCGCAGCCCCGCCTCCTTCGCCTGCGCCTCGACGGCGCCCCGCAGCTCGTCGGCCGTCATCGGCGGAACCAGCTCCGGCTGCCGCTGCACCATCCGCCGCAGCCCCGCGTGCGCGGCGCAGTCGCCGAGGAAGTCGGCCCGCATCGTCAGGACGACCCGCCGCTCGGGCCGCGCCGACCCGACGAGATCATCGAGGAAGCGCGCCCGCGCCGCCGCGTCGTCGCAGAGCGTGAACAGCTCCTCGAACTGGTCGACGAAGAGCAGCGTGTCGGCCGCGTCACCGAGCGACGCGCGCGCTGACGTGAGCGCCGCTTCGGGGTCGCGACCCGGCGTGAGGCGAGCGACCGCGAGGCTGCCCGATCGATCGCGCAGCGCGGGGATCACCCCGGCCGCCACCAGCGACGACTTGCCGCTGCCGGAGCCGCCGAGCACGCACACGAAGGACTGGAGCATCAGCTTCTCGACGACCGTCGTGACGAGCGCATCGCGGCCGCGGAAGAACCGTCGCTGCTCCGACGTGAACGCACGCAGGCCCGGGAAGGGGCACTCCGCTTCGTAGCGCGATGGCGCCGCGCCGCGGGCGAGGTCGGCGAAGGAGGTCTCCAGCACCTCGTCGCAGAGGGGTTCGAGCTCGTCGAGGGCGGCGCGGCGGTCGGCCTCGTCGGCGAGGCGCGCGACGATGCGCGGCAGCACCGTCGGCACGAGCACGGGCGCACGCTCTGCGAAGAGCGGAACCAACCGACGCACGCCCTCATCGACCTCGCGGCGGGTGAGCGTGGGCGCCCCGGTCGCGGGCGAGAAGAGGCGCCGACCGACGACGCGGCTGAAGAGCGCGGGGGTGGTGAGGTCGGGCCGATCGCGCACGGCGATGCACGCCTCGGCGAGCGCGAGGTCGACCTCCCCGCGGCGCTGGAGCGCCGGGTAGAACGCCCGTCCCAGCGCGAGCGCGGTGCTCTGGGTGATCTTGTCGGTCATGGCGAGGACGGACTTCATCCCGAGGTCGCGCACGAGGAGCTGCCCGAGCCCTCGAAGGGCATCGCGCCAGTCGCGCGCATCGGGCGGGGGTTCGGCCGCCGCGACCGCGCTCTCGCACACCGACAAGAACGCGAAGTGTGGCAGCGCGTGCTCGGGCCCAAGGCGTCGGAGGCAGTCGACGAAGACGGCGGCGGGCACCCGCGCGGTGCGCCCGTTGCGCTCGACCTGGAGGGGGAGCGCGTCGTCGGCGTCGAGGAAGATGGAGCTCGCGCCGTCGCGCCCGACCGCGCCGTGACAGACGACGTGCAGGAGGGTGAAGGGCTCGGCGGAGAGACGCGCGCAGATCTGCTGTAGCGTCGGCGGTCCCGCCGAGATTCCAGCGACGTGGGAGAGAACCACGCGGGGGATGTCGTCGAGGCCATCGAGCACGGTGCGGAGCGCGAGCTCTTCGTCGAAGGCCGAGAGCGTCGGGTGGCCGGGCTCGGGCGAGGCCACGACGACGAGGGCGCGCAGCTCGCTCTGGCGGAAGGCGGGGTAGCGCCGCTCGCTGGTGGTGGGGATGTAGAGCGAGAAGGGCGTGAGCTGGTCGGGGCGCAGCGGCCGCCACGCGCCGTTTTCTCCGGGGGCGCAGAGGCGCTCCCAGCGCCAGCGCTGGAGGTCCTCGGACTCGACGGCGAGCAGGACGCGGACGGGGGTGTTGTCGCCGCGCGCCAGGGCGAAGAGGGTGAGCACGTCGTCGGCGAAGAGGGCGCGGCCGAGCACGGCGCCGTACTCGGCGGCGCTCGTGGCGGCGAAGAGGTCTTCGTCGTTGAGGGTGAAGCGGCGCTCGCGGGCGACGGGGTCGCCGGGGCGGTTCCACTCGGCCTTCACGCGGTAGGTGCCGGCCGTGGTGGTCGACTGGACGGTCAGCTCCAGCGTGCTGATCGCGGGCGAGAGCTGCGCGAGCTGGGCTTCGAGGTCGGCGATGCGTCGGCGCGCTTCGGCGAGCTCGGCCTCGGTGCGGGAAGGCGCGGTCTCGTCGGGCATCGTGACGGCGACGCTACACCCGTCGCCATCAGCCGCGATCGGGCATCCCAAACCACTTGCTCAACGCGTCGCGAAGGCCGTGGTCGGTGCCGTCTCCGACCCACGCGACGTACCCGTCGGGGCGTATCAACACGGCCGCAGGAGCCGTGACCACACCGAGCACCGGCAGCTCCCACGCGCCCGCGTATCGCGCGTCGACGCGCCGCACCCGATCACTCCATGGAGCGATGTCGAGCGCGCCAGCAACACCAAGGTTGAGCACCACCGGTCGCGCGTCGTGCAGCAGCGCAAACACCCGCCGCGGGCCATCGGCGGTGACCACGTCGAGATCGGGCATGCGCCGCCCGAGCAGCGGGTGTCCCGCGCCGAGGTCGTAGTGGACGTCGAGCCCCGACAGCATCCCGGCGTATCGCCTGCGCGGCGCGTCCATCGTCATCAGCTCGGCGAGGCTCTCGCGCAGGGCCTTCGTCCGCTCGTCGCCGCGGTTGAGCGCCGTCTGCGCCATGGTGTGCTTGAGCACCCGCGCGCCGATCGGATGCCGCTCGGTCTGATAGGTGTCGAGCAGGCTCTCGGGTGACGTTCCGTGGATCACCTGGGCGAGCTTCCATCCGAGGTTCACGGCGTCCTGCACGCCGATGTTGAGCCCCTGTCCGCCGTTGGGCGCGTGCACGTGCGCCGCGTCGCCCGCCAGCAACACCCGCCCCTTCCGGTACACCTCCGCCTGCCGCGCCGCGTCGCTGAACCTCGACAGCCACGTCACGTCGTGCACGCCGTAGTCCGTCCCATACACGGCGACGAGCGCCTCGCGCAGGTCGTCCAGCGTGGCCGCGCCCTGCCTCACCTGCGCCTCGATCAACACCACGCGCGCTCGCTTTCCCTCGCCGAGCTTGCCGATGCCGTTGATGCCCTTCTCACCGTGGCGCATGCCCCACTCCGGCTCGTCGGCCATCGTGACCTCGGCGATGAGGTAGCTGACCGACGCGTCCCACCCGGGGAACTCGATGCCCGCCGCCTTGCGCACCACGCTGCGCCCGCCGTCACACCCGACGAGGTACCGCGCCCGCAACGCACGACCGTCGGACAGCTCGATGTCGACGCCGTCGTCGTCCTGCGCGAAGCCCGTCACCTCGCGCTCGCGATAGGTCGGCACCGCGAGCTCGTCGACCCAGGCGGCGAGGGTGCGCTCGATGGGCTCCTGCCACAGCGCGAGGCCGTAGGGGTGGCGCGTCGGGAAGTCGCTGATGTCGAGCGGGGTCGTCGCGAAGCCCACGATCTGCATGACCTTCCCCTGCGAGAGAAAGCGCTCCGCGACGCCGCGCTGATCGAGCACCTCGATGGTGCGCGAGTGCAGGCCGCCCGCGCGCGATCCGGGGAGGTCCTGGGTGGCGCGTCGCTCGACGATGGCGACGTCGACGTGTGCGAGCGCGAGCTCGGCGGCGAGCATCAACCCGGTGGGTCCTCCGCCGGCGATGACCACGGCATGGTTTGTCCTCATGGGAACACTGTGCGGCAGGGCCCCGGTCTTGCCGCAATCCCCCGTCTCTGGCATAAGACGGCAGTGGAAAGGGGCGGGGAAGAGACCCTCTTCCAGACTTACCCAACCGGGTAAACGAGACGCTCACGCAGACGTCGGTCTTCGGCGCATGCGGGTGCAACATCGCACCGGACTGGCTGCACAGCGACGCGATGGTCCGCTGGCTGCTCGCGCGCCTCGCGTGACCGTCAGGCCACCTCATTTGCGGCGAAACCGCTTTCAAGGTCGTGGTCCCCGCTCGGGGACAGCGACCTTGAGAGGAGCGACGCTCACGCTCCATCCCGCAGCGCCACATCGAGCGCGCGCAGCTTGTCCGGGTTGCGCGTCATGTACACCGCCGACACCCGCGGGCCCTCCGCTCCTTCGCTCCAACCAAACTGGATCACGCTGGTCACCACACCCCCCTCGCGGATCACCAGCGCCGTCGCGCCGTTGACCTCCGCGAGCCGCGCGTCATTGGTGTTCGCTCTCCTCTCGTGTGCCCATGAGACGAGATGCGCGGCGGGGTTGTGACAGGGTTCCCCAGGGATGACGATTTCGGGCATTTTCGGAGGCACGGAATGTCTTCTCCGGATGAGTTCGCGGGGGAGGCAATGAGCGCACGGAGCCATGACACCGTCTCCCAGCGAGCACCTCGATCGGCATGACCAAGAAGTCCACCCCACCTCGGCGCTCGTCGGGCCGCACAGAGACACCCTCAAAGTCATCGGACGCGACACCGCCATCGATCGCTCCGACTCCGGCCGACTACGGAGAGTGGCTCGGCGAGCTGAAGGACCGCATTCGCAGCGCCCAACTTCGGGCCTCACTCGCCGTAAACCGCGAACTCGTCAGCCTCTATTGGCAGATCGGCCGGGACATCCTTGAGCGACAGGCGCGGCAAGGCTGGGGCACGAAGGTGATCGAACGCCTCGCCCACGACCTGCATGCGGCGTTTCCGGAGATGAAGGGTTTCTCGCCGCGAAACCTCAGCTACATGCGGTCGTTCGCCGACGCATGGCCCGACGGCGAGTTTGTGCAGCAAGCTGCTGCACGACTGCCCTGGGTTCCATCTGTGCACCCTGCTCGACAAGCTGGACGCGCCGGAGGAGCGGGCCTGCTACATGGAGAAGGCGGTCGAGCACGGCTGGTCGCGCAACGTCCTGGTCATGCAGATCGAGACGCAGGCGCGAGAGCGCTCCGGGCGCGCGGTCACCAACTTCGCGGAGAGACTCCCGTCCTCGCAGTCCGACCTTGCGCGCGAGTCCTTGAAGGACCCGTACCGCTTCGACTTCCTCGGTCTCGCGGAAGCGGCCCAGGAGCGGGAGGTCGAGGAAGCGTTGATGGCTCACGTCACCCGCTTCCTTCTTGAGTTGGGCGCGGGCTTCGCCTTCGTTGGGAGGCAGGTGCACGTCGAGGTCGGGGACGAGGACTTCTATCTCGACCTGCTCTTCTACCACCTCAAGCTCCGATGCTACGTCGTGGTGGAGTTGAAGGCTGGAGGGTTCAAGCCCGAGCACGCAGGGAAGCTCAACTTCTACCTGAGCGCCGTCGACTCATTGATCAAGTCCGACCAGGACAATCCAACGATCGGCATCCTGCACTGCAAGACCCGCAACCGCGTGATTGCGGAGTACGCGCTCCGCGACGCGAACAAGCCCATCGGCGTAGCGGAGTACCAGCTCGTTCAGGCGTTGCCCGCGCAGCTCGGAACGACCCTGCCCACGATTGAGCAGATCGAAGATGAGCTGAAGGACCCGCCATCAGTGGCAACGCCTCCAAAACCTCGCCGCCGATCAAGTCGGGGGTAGGCAACGACAGCTACCGCCCACCAACCCGATGCAGCGCCACCGCGGGCAGTCCCCCCGCCGTCACGAAGCGCTGCTCCACGGCCACCTCTCGTCCGAGCTCGCGCGCGGCTCGTTCGAGCGAGGGCGCCAGGCTCACGTACCCGCTGCGCCACGTCAGAACGTCCAGCGGCATCACCACCCGCAGGGACCCCGGCGTCGCCGACAGCAGCGCCCGCCAGCGCTCGTAGAGGCACTCCTGCGCGCGGGGGTTGCTCGTGTGCGGATCGCAGCTCCGGAAGTACCCGCCCGCCTGCGTGGTGGTGAGCTCGCCGTTGGAGAGCGAATCGACCACGCCGGCCATGCGGTCGTCCACGGTGACGATGCTGGCGCCCGGCGCCGGGTGCGCGCGCAGGTACGCCACGAGGGCGCGCTCGGTGATGGGGTTGGTTCGCAGCCGAAACCCGCGCGACGCCTCGGTGGTCTGGAGCGTGTTGTGCAGAAAGGGCGCGAGCGCCACGAGCGCGAGGGGCAGCGCGAGCGACGGACGGCCCACGCGACCGGCAACAAACCGCGAGGCGCGATCGACGGCCACCGCGAGCGTGACACCGAAGACCGTGTGCAGCGGGGTGTAGTTGACCGGGAAGCTCTCGTAGAGGAGCGCGACCATCGCAACGTACGCGGCGAGCGACGCCCCGCAGGCGGCTGCGACGGCGTCCCCCTCGCGGCGCCAGAGGGTGCGCGCGGCGTCGCGGAGGACGAAGGCGAGGGCGGCGACGGCGACGACGAGGGCGGCGACGTTGAGCGGCGCCGAGCCCACGAAGTCGCGGAAGTAGTACGCGACGTTGGACCACCACAGCAGCAGGTCGCGCGTGCTGGGAACAAGCCTCTGCGGTTGCAACAGGTGAGCGAGGAGCGCGCGTGACCACCCCTGGCTCTTGTCTCCATAACCGCCTGAGGGCAGCAGGTAGACGATGACCATCGGCAGCAGCGGCAGCGCCGCGGCCACGGCGGGGGTGATCCAGCGCGCGCGCGGGAGCTGTCGCCAGCGCGGATCGAGGCGCCACGCGACGAGGGCGAGCGGCGCGATGAGCGCGACGGTCTTCAGGTTGGCGAGCACCGCGAGGCCGACGAAGAAGCCGCCCAGGGCGAGGCGTCGTGACGACGGCGGGGTCTCGCTGGGAGCGCGCCCGGCGAAGACGAGCATGGCGGCGGTGAGCCACATCCACGGCAGCGTCTCGAAGTGCACCAGGATGGAGTGCGTCAACACGAAGCACGGGGAGACGGCGGTGGCGACGGCGGCGACGGCGGCCGCGCGACGCCCGGCGAAGCGGCGCACCAGCAGGAAGGTGAGCGCCAGCGTGACGGCCCCGAGGAGCAGGGTGAACTTGCGGAGGACGAAGACGTTGTCGTGATGGATCGGCGCGAGCAGGCCGAAGGGCCAGTAGAAGACCCCGGAGAAGTACGGGGCGATCATCAGGGGCCAGAGGCGACCACCGGCGCAGACGCCGAGGCGGGGACGACCCGCGGAGAGGACGAAGGTGGGGGCGTGGGCGTCGGCGCAGGAGGGTTCGAGGTGGGGGCGACCGTCGGGACCGGGGCGACCGGCGAGCACCCGCGGCGCGGTCACGCTGTGGACCATGGTCTCCTCGTCCCAGGCCATGAAGGCGTCGCTTTGCCGCCAGGCGAGTCCGAGGTAGGCGATGAGGGCGAGCCCGAGAACGATCCAGGAGGCGCGCGCGGAGAGGTCGGCGGAGGGAGATGCCATCGTCGGGTGTTGGCTTTCGGGGCTACACGGGACCTACCCTCGCCGTCTACCGTCGCGGTATGACCTCTGGGGTGGTGACCCGATGACCGAGCCCGCCCCGCGACCACCGCTCTGGCACTTCGGCGGCCGCACGACGGCCCTGCTGCTGGCGTTGCTGCTCTCGCTCGACGCCTGGGCCATCTCCGCGACGGACCCGGACTTCTATCTGCCCGACGTGTTTCGACCGTTCGCGGTGGGGGTGACGCTGCTCTTCGTGCTGAGCGGCTTCGTGCGGTGGCCGCGAGCGCGCACCGGGCTTCGCGCGTTGTTGTCGGCGGTGGTGGTGGCGGTGCTGTTGCTGGAGGCGCGTGCGCGGTTCGGCCCCGTCGACGAGAGCGACCGCATCATGGTCACGCGCGACCGGCTGCTGCGCTACCAGTACCGCCCGGGGGCGATGGTCGAGGCCGACCGCCGGTCGCACCGGCAGATGCCCATCAACCACCTCGGGCTGTGGGACCGCGAGCACGCCATCCCGAAGCCCGCGGACGTCTACCGCGTGGTGGTGCTGACGGGCTCCATCGCCAACGATGGTGCGATCCCGTACGAGTCGCGCTTCCACGAGGTGCTGGAGCGCCTGCTCCAGGGCGCCGCGGGCGGCCGGCGCGTCGAGGTCATCAACGTGTCGTGCGAGGGGTACAGCACCGTTCAGCAGGTGAGGCTGTTCGAGCAGGTGGGGTTGCAGTACGAGCCCGACTTCGTGGTGCTGGCGTACATGCTCACCAGCGCGACGCTGCAAAACGGCGCCTACCGCCGCATCGGCGACAGCTACTACCTCTTTCGTTATCTACCGATGCTGGAGGTCGCGACGACGGGGTCGCTGTGCTCGCTGTTTGTTCCTTTTCATGACGCGTACTCGTTCGACCTCATCGTGCGTAACTCCTTCGAGCGGCTGCGGCTGCTCGGTCAGCAGCACCACTTCGGAACACTGGTGGCCGTGTTGCCTGTGCTGGAGGACTTCGCCGACCCGCAGTGCAACCGCATCTACGACCAGGTGGCCCGCACCGCGCGCGAGTCGGGCATGGAGTCCATCCGGGTGGTCGACGCGTTTCGCGGCGAGCGCTTCGAGCGCTACATGAAGACCAACGCGCGCATGGACTTCGCGCACCCCAACGCGACGGGTCACCAGCGCATCGCAGCGGTGCTCAACGAGGCGGTGCGGCGGGGCATCGGGGCGCCGAGCTCACCGCGCTGACACCGTCAAAACAGCGAGTACACAAACGGCGCGAGCGGCGCGATCACGTTGATGACCCACAGCACGCCCGCCAGCAGGAACAGGAAGCCCACGAAGGGCACGAACATCCCGAGCTGCTGCGACACCAGCGTCCCGAAGGTCCGCGCCACCGTCCGCAGGATCACCTGCGCGCCATGGAACCAGCGCTTCATGACGCGTCCCCTTCGTCCTTCCAGATCACCGTGTCGTTGAGCACCAGCGCGTCCATGTCCGTGCGCGCGAACATCACCAGCGCCTCGGACGGCGTCGACACGATGGGATAGCCCGCCGGGTTGAAGCTCGTGTTGAGCAGCGTCGGCAGCCCGAACTCCGCCCCGAAGGCCCCCAGCAGCCGGTGGTACGCCGGGTTGTCCTCGGCGCGGCACACCTGCGGGCGCGTGGTTCCGTCGACGTGGATGCCCGCCGCCACCCGCTCGCGCACCTCCGCGCGCACCGGCGACGCGAACTGCATCCACCGGTACGACTCGGGCGCCGACCCCGCGAGATCGAGAATCTCCGCCGCGGCCTCGGCCTGCATCGAGAGCGCGTAGGGGCGAAACGACGCGCGGTCCTTCACGTGCCGGCTGAGCCTCGCGGCGAGCGCGCGATCGTCGGGTCGGATGAGGATCGACCGGTTGCCCAGCGCCCTCGGCCCCAGCTCCGCGCGCCCCTGGAACCAGCCCACGATCTGCCTGCCCATGAGCCGATGCGCGACGTCTGCGCTCAGCGCCGCGGGGTCGTCGTAGCGGCGGTGGCGCCACGTCATGCCCTTCGGTCGCGTCACGCCGCGCTTGAGGTAGCGGCGGATGTGGTCGGGCTTGATGTGTTCGAGCATCGCGACGTCGTCGGTCGGGTCGTACTCGGGGCCCACGTAGGCGCCGTAGCGCGTCGCCTCGGGCGAGAGTCCACCGCCCAACGCGGCGGCGTAGAGGGCGCTGCCGACGGAGGTTCCGCCGTCACCCGGGTCGGGCGGAATGAACACCGTCTTGAAGGGCGTCTCCGTCAGGATGCGACGGTTGGCGACGCAGTTGAGGCTCACGCCGCCCGCGTAGCAGAGGTGCTCCGACGGAACCTTCTCGTGCAGCATCTTGCAGAGCCGCAGCACCTGCTCTTCGAGCACGAGCTGGAGGCTCGCGGCGATGTCGGCGTAGCGCTGCGCGTCGGCGGAGTGCTCGCCGCCGCCGTTGATGGCGTCGAAGGGGAGCGGGTCGCGGAAGTCGCGCGGCTTGCCGAACACCTCGATGAAGCGCTTGGAGACGGCCCCTTGGTAGAAGTTGGCGAAGTGGAAGTAGCGCTGGTCGACCTCGTACGAGGTGTCCTCGGCGTCGCGGATGATGGCGCGCACCTGATCGGCGTAGCGGGGCTCGCCGAAGGCCGCGAGCGCCATGGTGCTGCACTCGCTGTCGTTGGGAGAGAACCCGAGGTACGCGGTGAAGGCCGAGTACACGAGGCCGAGCGAGTTGGGGTAGGCGATCTCCAGCACGCGCTCGACGCGCGGAACCCCGTCGACCCACCTGCCCGAGAAGAGGGCAGAGCAGGCCCAGTCGCCGACGGCGTCGACGACGAGCACGGCGGCCTCGTGGTGGCCCGATCCCATGAAGGCCTGGACGGCGTGGCTGAAGTGGTGGCTGAGGTAGCGGACCTTGTCGGGGTCGAGGTCGAGGCGCGACGAGATGGCGCTGAGCGACCAGAGCTTCCGTCCCAGCCACGCCTTGGTGGAGTTGACGAACTCGCGGCGTGACCCGGGGAATGGGGCGAGGCCCGCGCAGAGCACGCGCGAGAACTTGGCGTGCGGGTCTTCGTGGAAGACGACCTGATCGAGGTCGGCGGTGGTGAGCCCGGCGCGCGCGAGGCAGTCCTCGATGGCGTAGGTGGGGAAGTTGGCGTCGTGCTTCTGGCGGGTGAAGCGCTCCTCCGCGGCCGCCGCGACGACGGCGCCGTCGACCACCAGGCACGCCGAGGCGTCGTGATAGCCGTAGGAGACGCCGAGCACCTTCATCCGAGTCTCTTGAGCTGGTTGTTGTCGAACTCCACCACGCGGCTGTTGAGCCTCCGCCGCGCGGGCTCGGCAAGGAAGACACCGAGCACCACGTACGCCGCGCTGAGCAGGCCAGTGGCCACGACGTCGACGACGCGCTTGCCCGAGCGCAGCCACGTCTCCCAGAGGCGCGAGACGCGCACCTTGAGCACCTCGCGGCGAATCTCCGGGTCGGTGGCGCCCATGGCGATGAGCATGTCGTGGGTGAGGTCGACGTGCGTGTCCTCGTCGGCGACGATGCGCCCGAGGGCGGACTTGAGCTCGCCGTCGTCGAGGGCGTCGCGCAGGTGGCGGAAGCGCTCGGTGGCGTCTTCCTCGCCGACGTGGACGTACGCGAAGGTCTTCCAGAGCGCGTCGGTGGGCCGCTGGAGGTCTTCGCGCTCGTAGGTCGCGGCGGTCATCACGCGGTCGGAGTAGGTGCGGTAGACGCGCGCGAACTCCTCGGCGTGCGACTCTTCCTCGATGCTGTGCGTGAAGACGATGGCGCGCTGCTTGGGGTCGCTGATGCGCTTGAGCCCGCGGTGCAGGTGCCAGACGCCGTCGGCCTCGGTCGCCTGAAAGCCGCGGATCGCATCGGCCATCCGTTGCCGCGACGACCAGATGAAGCGAACGACGAACCAGATCCTCAGCTTCTCGATGGTCTTCAGCACGGGGATTGGGCGAGATGGTAGCGGCCTCCCCCCGGGGCTGTCACGGCGGAGACACCACGGTCGCCCACGGTTGGGCCGACCTGAGATCGGTGATGGGTAGCTCGCCTGCCTCGATGGGGCCGGTCTTCGCGTCGACGATGCGATAGGCGAGCGAGTCGCCGCCGAGGGCCTGTGACTCGACGAAGATGCAGCGGAGCTCACCGTCATCGAAGCCGCACTGCGCTTGAATCGCCGCGAGGAGCTGCTCGTGGTGGAGGTGGCCTTCGCCGAAGTTCCAGCCGAGGCTCAACCCCGCAACGATTTCACCGTCGAGCCACTCGTAGTCTTCGAGGCGGTCGACGGCGCGCGGCACGAGGTGGGGTAGCGCGCGGCCGTGCAGGTGCATCATGCGGAAGCCCATGACCTTGCCCACGAGACCGACGGCGGTGGCGCGGTCGTAGAAGCGCGCGAGCTGGTCGTAGACCCACGGGGTGCTGACGGTGAGCTTCGCGAGCTTGCGGTAGGACTCACCGCGGAAGAGCCAGATCGACCACGCCCAGTTGCCCGCGTAGTAGCGCATCGCCAACAGGAACGACACGCGCGACGGGAAGAGGTTTCCCGCGAGGGGAAGCGCGACGAGGCAGACGGCGAGGAAGGCCGCGAGCGGAGAGAGACCGACGGACAGAACGGACACGTCGGGGTGCGCCCAGAAGAGCGCGAGGGCGCCATAGACGACGAGGAAGTTCCACTCGATGGGGACGCCCATGGGGACGTGGCTGGTGATGTACGCGTGCAGTGCCAGCATGAGCAGCACCGCGACGACGGGGGAAGTTCCGAGCGGGGTGAGGAGGAAGGCGAGGGGGACGGTGAGTTCGAGCGCGGTGCCGGCGTGGCCCATGAGGGTGGCGAGGCGCGACGGGCGGAGGTCGTGGGGATACGCGCGGTACATGCGACGGCGCAGCGCGGGAAAGCGGGTGAGCGGGCCGTTGCTGGTCATCACGCAGACGACGGTGGGAAAGTGGTGGTTGAGCTTGGAGACGCCCGCCCAGAACCACAGCGCGAGCTGCACCGCCTTGGCACCGGCGATCCAGTGGAGGGGTGAGGCGACGAAGCAGACGAGGGTGACCCAGTAGTGCTCGGCGCGGGCGGCGAGGAAGATGGTCTTGTCGAGCACACCGAGCGCCGCGAGGAGGACGATGATGGGCGCGAAGTGGGAGGCATCGGGCAGCGGCGCCACGAGCGCGCGGATGGAGGCGACGACGAGCGCGAGGTAGAGCGCGACGTCGAGGAGCGAGCGGGTGGGCGCGCCGATGATGGGGGCACCGGGGAAGAGCGGGAGCTTGGTGGTGTTGCGACGCAGGAAGTAGAGGAAGCCGCCGACGGGCGGGAGGTAGCGGCCGGAGAGGGGACCGCTGCCGCAGCCGAAGCCGAGCACCTCGAAGAGGAGGCTCCAGGTGATGGCCTTCTGGAAGGCCACGGGGGAGAGCGCCCAGGTGGCGATGGTGGAGGGACCACCGAGCGACGGGGAGAACGAGCAGAAGTAGACCCAGGCGCCGATGTAGATCGCGAGCTTGAGGGCGTAGAAGGCGAAGACGCCGGGGGGCGTTCCGTAGCCCTGGAGGGCCCAGGCTTCGCAGACCATGCGGCCGCGCTCGCCAAGGGGTTTTCGCACCCAGTCGAGCGCGTCGTAGGGGGGAGGCGTCGGGTCGAGCAGTCCCACGGGTGGGGACGGTCTCACCTCCGTGCCCCGATGGCCAACCGCCCGTCCGCTGGTGTACGCAAGCACCATGACCTTGCCCGCGACCCTGGCCGAGGCCCTCGACCGCGCCGTCGACGCGGACTCCCCCTCGCTGCGCGAGCTCGCGCTGAAGATCCACGCGCACCCCGAGCTGCGCTTCGAGGAGCACCGCGCCGCCTCCTGGATCGCCGACGTCCTCACGCATCGCGGCCACACCGTCGAGCGCCCCCTCGGCGGCCTCCCCACGGCCCTCCGCGCACGCGCGGGTCGCGGCGGTCCGCGCCTCGCCATCCTGGCCGAGTACGACGCGCTCCCGGAGATCGGCCACGCCTGCGGGCACAACCTCATCGCGGCGGGCGCCGTCGGTGCGTTTCTCGCGCTCGCCCCGCAGGCCGAGGCCCACGGCTTCACCGTCGACCTCGTCGGAACGCCCGCCGAAGAAGGCGGCGGCGGCAAGGCCCTGCTCCTCGATGCCGGCGTCTTCGCGGGGGTCGACGCGGCGATGATGTTCCACCCCTTCGACCGCGACCTCGTCGCCCACGGAACGCTCGCCAACCTCTGGCTGGAGATGACCTTCACCGGCGTCCCCTCCCACGCCGCGGTCGCCCCATGGGACGGCAGCAGCGCCCTCACCGCGTGCCTCCAGACCTTCCACCTCGTCGACTCGCAGCGGGTCCACTTCCGCGACGGCGTTCGTGTCCACGGCTACATCACCGACGGCGGCCAGGCCGTGAACATCATCCCCGAGCGCGCGGCGTGTGAGTTCTCGGTGCGCGCCAGGAGCCTCGACGAGCTCGCGCGGGTGCGGGCCATCGTCGAGCGCTGCGCCCGCGCGGGTGCCATGGCCGCTGGCGTCGAGGTGGGCATCAACGCCCGCAAGGGCTACCGCGACCTCGTCACCAACCTCCCCCTCGCCCGTGCCTTCGCCGCGCACATGGCCGACCTCGGTCGCCCCGCGGCCGAGACCGATGACCGCGTCGGCATGGGCAGCACGGACATGGGCGACATCTCGCACGCGGTTCCGTCCATCCACCCGTGGCTGGCCATCTGCGACGTGGGCGAGACGCTCTGCCACCAGCACGCGTTTGCGCGCGCGGCCTGCGCCGAGCGGGGCCTGGACACCATGCTCACCGCCGCCCGCGCGATGGCGAGGACGGGCGCGGAGTTCCTGACCGACGAGGCGCTGCGGGGCGCGACGCGCGCGGCCTTCACGCAGCGGTAGAGCGCCTCACTCCCCGTAGCGGGCCACCAGCGCCTTCGCCCGCTCGACGAAGGCCGCCTGGTGGTAGCGCTCGAACTCCCCCCACGTCGTGAAGGTCTTCGGGTCGACCATGCGATCGACGAAGAGCAGCCCGTCGAGGTGGTCGACCTCGTGCTGGTACGTCCCCGCCGTCAGTCCCCGCACGATGCGGTCGATGGGGTTGCCCTCACGGTCCAGGGCCGTCACGCGAATCTCCGTCGCGCGCGGCGCCACACCCCGAAAGCCCGGAACCGACAGGCACCCCTCGTAGTTGTCGAAGCGCTCGTCGGTGCGCAGCTCGATCACCGGGTTGACCAGCACCGTCAGCGGGATCTTCGGCTTGTACGGGTACCGCGGGTTGTTGTTGACCTCGAGCGCGCACACCCGCACCGGCTCGTAGATCTGCGTCGCCGCGAGGCCCGCACCGTTGGCGTCGCGCATGGTCTCCACGAGGTCATCGATGAGGCGCTGAAACCCTGTGCTCCGCAGCTCGTCGAGGCTCACCTCCCGCGCGCGCTGGCGGAGGATGGGGTGACCGATGTGGGCGATCTTCCGGATGGCCATATGACCGTGTTCTAGCAGCGGCCACGCGCGGCGGGATACCTTGCGGTGCGTGACGCGTGTCCTCGGTCTCGGCCTCCTCGTCGGTGCGCTCGGTTGTTCGCTCGGGCAGTCCGTCGTCGGAGCACCCCCCGACGCCGCCGACGATCTCCCCATCACCGACGTCGTTCGGGACGTCACCGTCGACACGCAGTTCATCGACATCCCCTCCCCCGTCGACAGCGGCGTCGATGTTCTGCCCGCGGACGTCCCGCCCTCGCGCACGCTGCTCGCGGGCCCCAGCCGATCGTCCGCCGTCGCCATCTCCGGCGACGATCACCTCGCCGTCGTCGCCAACCGCAGCGCCCACAGCGTCTCGATCTTCGCGCTCACCGCGGGCCCGCCCGCCACCGCGACGCGCACCGCCGAGGTGAGCACCGGCGAGGGCAGCGAGCCGTGGTCCGTCGCCATCTCCCCCGACGGCAACACCGCGTACGTCGCGCTGCGCCGCGAAGGACAGCTCGCCCGCATCGACGACCTCCGCGGCACGCCCTCGCTCTCCGCGACCCGTACGCGCGTGGGCGCCGAGCCGACGGGCGTCGCGCTCAGCCCCAACGGCCGCCGCATCTTCGTCGCCAACTGGGGCGAAGGAACCGTCTCCATCCTCGACGCCGCCACCCTCGCCGTGAGCGACACGCTCGACCTCAACGCGACGCTCGTGCGCGGCGGCTTCCTCGGCGCCGACGCCGCGAGCCGCCACGGCCTCGCCCACCCGCGCGCCCTCGTCGTCACCAACGACGGCGACGAGGACGAGTCCGACGAGACGCTCTACGTCACCGAGTACTTCGCGCAGCGCCGCACCACGCCTGGTCCGGCGGGAGTCGAGCGCTTCGATCAAGACCGCGTCGGCGTCGTGTACCGCTATCCGCTCAACACCCGCATGCTCGATGCGACCACCATCTCCGCCGCGGCCGATCTCGGCTTTCGCAGCGCGGATGGCTCCGTCGCGGGGTGTTTCCCCAACCAGCTCTCGTCCGTCGCCGTGGCCTTCGGTCGCGTCTACGTGACGGCCCTCTGCGAGTCACCGCGCGGCCCCGTCGGCCCCGCCGCGCCGCCCGCTCCCACCGACGGTGGGGTCGCACCCGTCGATGCCGCGGTGCCTGATGACGGCGGTGCGCCGATGGTCCCGCCGCTCGACCCGACGCTGCTCAACTTCCGCACGCAGCACACCGGCGCGATCTTCGTCCTCGACGCCAACAACGGCAGCGAGCTCGCGTCGCAGCGGGTTCTGCTCAACGCGCGCTTCTTCGCGCTCTACGAGGGTCGCGGCACGCCCGACGACGCCACGCGGCGCTATCCCTTGCTGCCCGTCGACATCGCCTTCCAACCGCTCGTCGGTGGAAGCACGGCGGGGTCGACGGTGGCGTGGGTGGTCGGCGAAGGCAGCGACGCGCTCTTCCGGGTGCGCTTCACGGCCTCCGGGGCACTCGCCGAGGTGGGCAACCCCGCGATGGCGATGCCGGTGCTGCCACCCTTCGTCGACCTGGGCGCGCCGGTGAATCCAATGGGCGCGACGCTCTCTGCCGCGCGGCTGCCCTACGGCATCGCGATGACCTCGGCGGGCGCGACGGCGGTCACGGTGCAGGAGCACACGCGCAACGTGGCGGTGGTCACCCTGAGCGGCGGCGGACCAGGAACGTCGCAGAAGGTCACCGCGGTGGTGGAGTCGAGCGCAGCCCCGACGGGCGCGGCGGCGCAGGCGGCGGACGGTCGACGGCTCTTCGTCACGGGCCTCGGCCGCTGGTCGCTCAAGGGACAAGGCTGGAACTCATGTGAGTCCTGTCACCCCGACGGGCTGACGGACAACGTGACGTGGTTCTTCGGGCGCGGCCCGCGGCAGACGATCTCGCTCGACGCGACGCTCGACGCGACGGGCGCTCCCCGCATCATGAACTGGACGGCGGTGTTCGATGAGCTGGCGGATTTCGAGCTCAATGCACGCGGCAATTCGGGTGGCGTCGGCGCCGTGGTTCACCGGGTCAACGACGGCGCGATGCCGCCGCGGTTGTCCAATGGAGACCGCATCGTCTTCGATGGGACGACGCCCGCCGGGCCGCAACAGGCCACCAGCGATCGGCAGGACGGACTGTCGGGTTCCATCGACTCCATCGCGACACCGACGGGCATGGGGACGCCGCGCGGGGTGTTGGAAGACTGGACGCTGATCGGGCAATACGTGCGGGCGATTCGCACGCCGCGTGGCCCGGAGGTAGGGAGCGCCGCGGACATCGCGGAGGGCCGCATGGTCTTCGCGCAGGCCGGCTGCGACGGGTGCCACGGCGGGGCGCATTGGAGCCTGTCGCGGCGGTTCTATGTGCCGAGCGCGGCCAACAACGATCGGATGACGGGAGCGCTCATCACACGACGCTGGACGCGCCCATCGGGGTCACCGACGGGTCTCTTCACGGAGGGCGGGACGTATCGGTTGTCGCCGTTTGATGCGGCCAACGATCAGCTCGCGTGCGCGCTGCGCAACGTGGGAACGTGGGCGATGGGCGCGGGCGTGGCGCCGTCGGGCGTGGACGTGCTGGAGGTGCGCGCCAACATGAGCGCGGCGTCACAGGGCGCGACGGGGTTCAACCCGCCGCCGCTGGCGGGCGTGGCGCACGGGGCGCCGTACTTCCACGCGGGCAACGCGCGAACGCTGGAAGAGGCGCTCGGCGCGAGGTTCGCGACGCACCGTGACGTGTACGCGCCGACGGGGATGTTCGAGGGCGCGGGCGGGGTGATGCGGCTGCGGCAGGTGATCGCGTTTCTGCTGAGCATCGACGACCGGACGATGGAGGTGCCGGTGCCGTCACGCATCGGCGGGGCGTTCGACCCGGACGTGTGCGGGCAGTTTCGGTAGAGCGCGGGAGACGTCGCGCCCGTCGCCGCGGGAGGGCGTCGCGGGAGGGGGTCGCGGGAGGGCGTCACGGGAGGGCGTCACGGGAGGGGGCAGGGCGACGGTGCCAAAATCGCTTGTTTCACCGTGCCGCGGGTTGAAACCCACGGCAACGATGTGGGCCGTGGCCAACGCTGAAAGTCCGCAGCGGACTGCGATTGAAGAGTCCGCTGCGGACTTGCATGGTCTTTGGGAAAAGAGCCCATCGTTGCCGTGGGTTTCAACCTGCGGCACGGTGAATCAAGCGTTTTTGGCACCGTCGCCCTGCGGGAGGGCGTCGCGGGAGGGCGTCGCGCCTGCCTTCGACAAACGGGCGGCCGCAAGGACGCCGGGACGGGGGGGCCTCATTGGATCGTGCCGTTGTCCCCCTCAGGCCAGGCGTCCTTGCGGCCGCCGGTTTGCCGAACGCGACATCAACGTCAGGCGCGAGGCCCCAATCGAGGTTACTGCGTGCGCTGGATGACGTGATAGCCGAAGGGCGTCTCCACCAGGCCGGAGATCTCGTTGACCTCCAGCGCGAAGGCCGCCTCCTCGAAGGCGCGCACCATCCGGCCGCGACCGAAGTGACCCAGTGATCCGCCGCGCTCCGCGGCGCCCGGCTCATCGGAGAACTCGCGCGCCAGCGTGGCGAAGTCCTCGCCCGCGCGCGCCCGTCGCAGGGCCTCTTCGGCGCGGGTTCGCGCGGCCTGCTGGTTGCGGGTGATGTCCTCAGGCGCCCGTTCGCTGCCGGCGTACATCACCAGGATGTGACGCGCGGTGATCTCGCGCGGTCGCGAGCGCCCACCGTCGGCGGCGGTGGCGACCTCCACCTCGCCGTTCGCGTTGTCCCCGACGGGTGTGGTCACGGGGTGGGCCCGGTCGGAGCAGCTCGCACGCGCGAGCAGGAGGCTGAAGGCGACGACGGCGATGCGCATGGTCTCTCTCCGCGGCGGAAGAGAGCACACGCCGCGCGGGCGCGTCTAACCCTTCTTCGCGAGCAGCTTCTCCCGGAAGCTCTTGGCCTGCGCGACGATGTCGTCCACCTGCAACGGTGCCTCGGAGTTGAACGTCACGTCCTCCAACACCCCCTTCGCCAGCGCGGGCAGCGTGAGAAAGCGCGTCGGCAGCGTCGGCCGCGCGGGCCCGCGGTTGGAGCGCTTGCGCGCCCTCATCAGATACAACTGCTCCTTCGCGCGCGTCACACCCACGTAGAAGAGCCGCCGCTCCTCGCCCGCGTCGATGGTCGACGCGATGTCCGTCGCCTTCGGGTTGTCCGTTCGCGCATGAGGAATGATCCCCTCCTCACAACCCATGAAGAACACCGTCCCGAACTCCAGCCCCTTCGACCCGTGGAGCGTGCTGAGCGTGACCTCGTCCTTCACCCCCTCGTCGTCTTCGGCGAAGTGCAGCGTGAGGCGTTGCAGCACCACCCCCACCTCGCCGATGTCCTTCGCGTCGGCCTTGTCCATGGTCTTGAGCAGCCGCTCGATGTTGCCCCAGCGCTTGCCCGCCACGATCGCCGACGGACCCGCCTCGAAGATGTCCTCCTTGAGCTTGATGGTGCGCGCCACCTGCGCCGCCACGGTGCTCAGCCCGACGCCCTTCTCGAACTGCGACCGCGTGATGCGCACGATGCGCGCGAAGGCCATCAGCGCGTCCTTGGTGTTCTGCGCGATGTCGGCGATGGCCGCGCACTGCTCGGCCGCCACCAGCAGCGACACGCCCTTCGCGAGGCCGTACTTCTCCAGCCGCAGCAGCGTCGCGTCGCCGATGCCCCGCGCGGGGTAGTTCACCACCCGACGAAACGAGATCTCATCGCTCGGATACACGGCGAGGCGGAGGTAGGCGATGAGGTCCTTCACCTCGCGGCGCTCGTAGACGGAGTTACCGCCGATCATCCGGTAGGGGATGTTGTTGAGCCGGAGAAACTCCTCGACGCCGCGCGACAGGAGGTTGGAGCGGTAGAGCACCCCGATCTCCTTCTTCTTGTACCCCTTGGAGAGCAGCTTCGTGATCGTCGCGCCGACGAACTTCACCTCCCCTTCGGCCGAGTCGGCGTGCACGACCTTCACGGTGGCGCCGCCCTCGCGGTCGGTGAAGAGCCGCTTGGGGAAGGCCCGCACCTGGCCCTCCATGATGGCGTTGGCGACGTCGAGGACGGGCTTGCGGGAGCGGTAGTTCTGTTCGAGGGCGAGCTTCTTGGCGCCGGGGAAGTGCGTCGCGAAATCGATGACGTTGGCGATGTCGGCCCCGCGCCACCCGTAGATGGACTGGTCGTCGTCGCCCACGCAAAACACGTTGCCGCTCTCCCCCGAGAGCTGCTTCACCAACAACAGCTGCGCGCGGTTGGTGTCCTGGAATTCGTCGACCAGCAGGTAGCGCATGCGGGCGCGCCACTTGTCGCGCACCTGCTCGTCCTCGGTGAGCTTCTGGAGCGGCCACAAAATGAGGTCGTCGAAGTCGAGCGCCTTCAGTCTTTGGAGGGCTGCCTGGTAGCGCGGATACACCCACGCGGCGATCTCGTCGTAGGCGTTGGCTTCGCTCTCGGGCACGAGCTCCTCGGGGGAGCACATGGCGTTTTTCGCGTGGGAGATGCGCGAGAGGATGGCGCCGGTGTCGAGGCGCTTGCCGTCGATCTCGTTGGGGCGGTCGCGGAGGAGTTCCTTGATGAGGCCCGCGCTGTCGGCGCCGTCGTAGACGACGAAGGGGCTGCCGCGGGGCATCTCGCGGCGGACGATCTCGCCGCCGAGCGAGTGGAAGGTGGAGATCCACACGTCCTTGGCGGCGGGGCCGACGACGCCGAAGAGGCGCTCCTGCATCTCCTCGGCGGCCTTGTTGGTGAAGGTCACGGCGGCGATGGTGCGCGGCAGGTTGCCCGCCTCGATGAGCCGCGCGATGCGCTGCGTGATGACGCGGGTCTTGCCAGAGCCCGCGCCGGCGAGCACGAGGGCGGGCCCGGCGCCGTGGGCCACCGCCGCGAGCTGCGCGGCGTTGAGAGGAAACGAACTCATCGCAACCGCACAGTAGCAGCGACCGTGACGGATGGCGGGGCGACGGGTGAGTGGATCAGTCGGCGCGATCGACGAGCCACGCGGCGAGCGCGGCGGGGTCGAGGTCGAGCGCCTGATCGAGGGTGCTCTCCCCGCCACGGGCGACGTGCTGACGGAGCGACGCGAGCTCGGGGCTCAGGAGTTCACGTCCGAGTCGGCGCTCGACGACGCGCGCGACCGACCGCAGCACGCCCTCGGTGCGGCCCTCGGTGCGGCCCTCGGTGCGGCCCTCGGTGCGGCCCTCGGTGCGGCCCTCCTCGCGACAGCGACGTTCGAGCTCTTCCACGAACGGCATGCTCTTCATGATCTCCCTCTCCTCCTCACTCTGCGGCGCTGGACCAGTCGCACTACCGGCACGCCGGAACATCTGCTGTTCTACCACCAGCTTCACCAGGGCGTCGCGCACCGCTCCGGGCGGCGTGTTTGCGAGGTCTTCCAGCGCGCCGCGTAGCGTCGCTCTGGCGCCCATCAACCGCAGCGCCAGGGTGTCTCCGGTTCTCTCCAGTTCGGACAACACCACGATGGACAACGAAAGCGCCTCGCCCAAATCGTAGAACCCCCGTGGCCACCCGAACGAGGGACGGAACCGCATCGCCACCAGCGCGCGGTCGGGGCGCCCACCGCAGAGCAGCCACGAGCGCTCCGCGGCGGGGCGCTTGCCGAGCACGCGGGCGTGGCGGTGGTTGAGCAGCTTGCGGAGGCACTCGCCCACGTCCATCAAGCCGGGCGCCTCGCGCATCGGCTCCAACAGACAGCTCACCTCCGTCATCCGACCGAGCGTCCCCAACGATCGCCGCGCCGCCTCCAGCACAGGGTCAGGAACGAAGAACAGGTCCGAGCGCTGTGACGAGAGCGGCGGAGCTTCGACCTCGGTCTCCAGTCGCCCGTAGTCGGAGAGCAGCAGGTCGAGGACGTCCTTGGCGAAGCGGTCGAATGGCGACGACACGGAGCGACCACAGAGCGTGGCGCGTGCCAGCGCGAAATAGCGAAGATTCAAGCGTGAGCGAGGTGGCGGCGGGTGGCGGCGGGGGTGGCGGCGGAGGTGGCGGCCCGTGGCGACGTGAGTCTTCGCGTTGCTCGTATCCACACCTCAGCGTCCCTGATCAGACCGACGCGAGCCCGACCCTCCATCACCCCGCCGCCCACGCGCACGCCATCGCCCCCGCTGCCATCCCCGCTGCCACCCCGAACCCCGCCCGCGACCCGCGCAGCCCCGCCGCCATCGCCACCATGCTCGCGGCTACCGCCAATGCCACGCCGCGGTCGAGCCACAGCCCACGCGCCCGCGACGCGATGTACACCCCGCGCCGCACGTCGGCCTCCCACAGCGCCCGCGTCGCCAGCACCCAGCCCAGCGCACCCAGCGCCACCGCGCCCGCCGCCCCGCGCGCCCACCGCGCGCTCACGACCGCGCCCACGATCGCCGCGAGCAGCACCGCCGCCGCGGGCCCCGCCGGAATCACCGCCACGCCACCACCTGCACCAACGCCCCGACCGCGCCCAGTGTCAGCGCCACGTCCCACGACCGCTCGCCGCGCATCACCCGCCACCGTCCCGCCGCGGCCGTCAGCATCGTCGCGAGGGCCACGCTCACGTAGGCCGCCACCAGCGCGCGCCCGATGAACGGCGACCGCTCGGCCCACACCACCGCCACCGGGTCGGGCTCCGGTCGCGTCGCGCGCTCCACCAGCAACACCAGCGCCCACGTCAGCGGCGCCAGCGCCAACGACAGCGATACGCCCGCCCGCCACGGCCGCATCTCTGCGCTCACGTCGCTCGCACCGCCGCGCGATGTTCGATCACCCGCGGGCACTCCGGGTCGGGCGCAAACCCCTGCCCCAGGTGTCGGCTCACCACCTTGCATCCGCCGCGACACACGCTGCGCAACGCGCACGACGCGCACGGCTCCGGCGGCGCCGCGACAAACGCCCGAAACCCCGCGATGCCCTCCGCGCCGGGCGCGTCGTCGAAGCTGCATCCGCCCGCGCTACCGTCGCGTCGCACCGACCCGAGATGACCGCCCGCCTCGCAGCCAAACACCCCGAAGCGCGCCAGCATCGCCGCATCCGGTAGCGCCCGCGACACCAGCGGAACCAACGCGCAATCCACCCGCACCGAGAACCCCTCGCCCAGCGTCTCTGCCGTCGTGCGCAGCGTCTCACCGAGCGCGTCACACTGCGCCGGCGTCAACCGCCGCGCGAGGTACTCCAGCGACGCCGCGCGCCCCGCCGGCTTGTACCGCAGGAGTTGCAGCTCCCTCGCGCCGAGCGTTCGCGCGTGGTCGATCATCGCCGCGACGCCGTCGACGTTGGCGCTCGTGAGCACGTGGTTGATGCCCACCGCGATGCCCTCCCCGCGCAGCACCGCGATGGCCCGCTCGGCCACCGCCACACCATCGAAGCCGCGCACCGCCTCGTACCCGCCCTTCACGCCGTCATGCGACACGTTGACCTGCGCGAACGACCGCAGCGCCCGCGCCCGCGACGCCGTGAGCCCGTACCCGCTCGTGGTCACCACGGGCGTGAGACCCAGCGCGCGCGCCTCGTCACCCAACACCCCGAGGTCGTCCCGCAGCAGCGGCTCTCCTCCACCAAACGCAACCGTGAACACCCCATCCCTGCTCAGTTGCGCGAGCGTCTCCCGGAGCTGCTGCAATGGAACATGCGCCCCGTCCGTCGAAGCCGACTGGTAGCACCCGGCGCAGTCGACCGGGCAACGCGCGGTGACGGCGACGTGCACCTCCAGGGGCGCCGACACATGGCCCTCCCCAAACACCCCGGGCTCGACGCCGAGGCGCGCCGCGCGTCGATGGTCGATCGCGACGAGGGTGTCGTCGTGGAGGCGAACCCACGCCCCGAAGGGCTCCGGCCGAACGCGGGTGACGGGGCTGCTCACTGCCCTTCCGTCGGCGCTGGCGGCGGCGTCGGCTCGTCCTCGTCGGGCTCGTCGTCCTTCGGGTCGAGCGAGGCGGCCACCGCCGCGAGGATGGCCGTCCCCACCGTCGCCGAGAGGAAGAGCATCTCCACGGCGCTCCCGATGGAGGAGCAGTTGGCGCCCGGTCCGCGGCGCACCACCAGCACGCCGTCGGTCGGGTCGTCCGTCGCCGCGGACTCGCTCATGGCGCCGCGGTGACGTCCACGTCGAGGACGTTTTCGCCGACGTCGGCGCTCGTCGCGCTGCGCTCGCACACCACATAGCGACCCGCCCGCAACCCCCGCGCGACGCTAAACGCCGGGCTGTCCGGGAGCGTCCCGTCGATGATGGGGCAGTTGCCCGCACCGTTGGCGCTGACCGTCGTGAGCAACCGCCCGCCCGGGTCAAACAGGTCGAGCGTCAGGGTGCTGCTCGGACACGTCCCGTTGACCCCGACCGCGCGCGCCACGAGCCTTCCCCCCTCGATCGCCTCGACCGAGACACAATCCACGTCGCCCGACCCGAGCGTGAGCCGCACCGACGTCGACGCCATCGACAGCGACTGCGCGAGGCCCACCCGATCGTTGGGCTCGACCTCCGCCGTCGTCGTCGCGCAGCGCCCCGTGTTGAAGCCCGTCGCGTGGCAGACCTGCCCCGTCGCGCAGCCCAGCGCCAGCGTCCGCGGATCACACACCCCCATCGCCCCGTCGGCCTGGCAGACCCCGGCGCCCGTCGCCGTCGTGCAGCGGAGCGTTCCGTCGCAGCGTGTCCCCGTGGTGCGGCAGGCTGCGCCCGCGACCGTCCCTTCGGCGACGCACGTGCCCACCAGCTCGGCACCCTCGGTGCGGGCGCAGACCGTTCCGGTGCCACAGATGATGCCCGCCGAGTAGAGCTCGCAGGTCTCGCCCGAGGTCGCCACCCGCACGCAGCGCCCCGAGGCCGGAGTGGTGCTCGTGCACGCGAGGCCCGTGTTGCAGGGTGCCCCCGTCGCGCGGCAGCGACCGCCGCTCCCGCCGTCGGCGTAGCAGCGACCGCGCGTCCGATCGGTCGGGTCGGTGAGGAAGCACACGTTGCCCGTCGCGCACGGGACAAACGCCGTGCACACCTCGTTCTCTGCCACCGCCGCGCCGAAGCAGCGCGCGGGGCTCACGCCGGTGTTGCAGGTGAGGCCCGCCGCGCACGTTCCCGAGCAGGTCATGCCAGGGAGCGAGGCCGCGTTGGCGCAGCGACCCACCGACTGCGCCCCGTGAAGGAAGTGGCAGACCTGCCCCGTCGGGCACAGCGAGTCCGTGAGGTTGCAGTCGCCGTCGCGCGCCACCGTCACCCGACACGTCGCGGTGCTCACGTCGCAGGCGAGGCCCTCGCCCGTGCAACGGTTGCCGGGCGCGCAGGCCGAGTTGGCGACGGTGCCGCGCGCGCGGCAGAGGCCGACGCCGCCGGGCTGGGCGACGCAGGAGGCGTCGGGGTTGCAGCGGTTCCACGCGCCCGCGGTGGCCTCGCAGGGCATGTCGACCGCCACCGTGCGGAAGCAGGTGTTCGTCGTGGCGTCGCACGTGAGGCCCGCCGCGCAGCTCTCGCTGGCGCACGCCGCGCCCGGGACGCTGCCCTCGCGGCGACACGTCCCCTCGGCCGCGCCGGGTGACGTGCCGACGCAGTTGAGCCCCGCGGCGCAAGCGCCCACGAGCAGTCGGCGATCACAGCGTCCGCCCTCGGCGACGGCAGGGAGCTCTTCCACGGAGAGCTCGAAGGTCCCGAGCGCCGAGCGACCCGCGACGGGCGTGGTGACGGCCAGGCCGCCGACGCCGATGAGCACCGTGGCCCCGGCGGGAAACACCGCCGTCCCGAGGCGCGAGGCGAAGCGGTTGCGGCTCGCGGCGGTGGCCGTGGGGTCGTCGTCGTTGCAGAAGAGGTCACGCGGCGCGGAGACGCAGGTGCGCATCGCGACGGCGACGAGGGTGCTGTCGAAGGTGGTCGCGGTGCCCGCGTTGGCGGTGCTGATGCGCAACGAGCCCGCGCGGCGCATCACGTAGCGGAACACGCGCTGGTAGGTCGTTCGGTAGTTGCACTGGGCCGCGAAGGAGGCGGGCACCTGGATGCCCACGGTGGCGCTGTTGCGGGCCTCGCGGTTGTTGCCCGTGTAGCGGGTCACCTCGCCTTCGAGCTCACCGAGCGCGGAGAGTTCTTCGATCTCCACGTCGTTGCACTCGGTAGGCGGCGCGACGTCCGCAGACACCCGCGACACGTCCCTCGCCGGCACATCCACGGTCTGAACATCGATGGCCGGGACATCCACCGCCGGGACGTCCGTGCCCGCGTCGACGGGGGTTGCGGCGGGCGGGTCGGAGCCGCAGGCAGCGAGGAGGGTCGTCAGGCCGATGGAGGCGAGCAGGGTCGGTCGCATGGTGCGACGCGGGATGATGGTGCAAGCGGCCCGTGGGTGTCGAGCGGCGTCAGGGTGGGCAAAGTCCTACCGCGAGCGGGCGGCGACGATGCTGCTAGGGTGCAAACCATGATGACGCATACCGTGGATGACCTTCTGGAGAAGCTACGCGCGCAACTGACAACCCGGAGGCAGGACTCCGAAGACCGCGTCGCGCGCATCAAGATAGCGGCCGACGATTACCTGAGAGCCATCGAAGCCGACCTGGTGTCCGACGTCGCGGTGAAGCTCGGGGTGGAGACGCAGCGGTCGTCGAGCGCGGTGAAGGCGATGCTCACCCTGCGCTCGCTGGTGGAGTCGCTGCCCGAGGCGCGGGTTCGCACCGAGCCGGTGACCGCGGCCGCGACCGAGATGCGACTGCGCGCGGTGGCCGAGGCCGACGAGCACCGCGACGACGACGCACACCACGATGAGACGCGGGTGCCCGTGCCCGCACCGCCGCCCCGACGCATCGAGACCGACCCGGAGGTCGAGGCGCTCTTCCGCGAGTTTCAGGCGCTGGACTTCGACAACCTGGCCGACGGGACGTTCAAGCCGTGGGCGGAGGAGTTCGCCTGTCGGGCGCGTGGCCTCCAGGCGAGAGGGCTCAGTGATGGCGCCGAGCTGTTGACGCGGATGTTCCGGGTGTTGACGGCGAAGGCGTTTCAGCGCAACACGCGGGACATCTTCGGGCTCGCGCGCAACCACCACGGCGACTGGGCGGCGCGCGCCGAGCGGGCGAAGCGCGAGCGCGAGCAGCACCAGGCGGGGCCGCGCGGGGTGTCGACGCGCATGGTGATCCCGGAGGCGGTGCGCGCAGCGGTCGCGGCGCCCGAGGAGGACGAGGCGGCGCAGTGGCCGGAGATGCCTCGGCTGCTGGCGCTGAGCGCCGAGAAGCCGGTGGTGCTGCTCGGCGGCGTGGTGAAGCAGGAGAAGCTCGATCGGTTGAAGAAGCACCTCGGCGGCGAGGTGGAGTGGATCGCCACGGACAACGGCAACGCCCAGGGCATCGCCTCGCTGGAGCGCCGGGTGCGCGACGGCCGCGTGGGCGCCGTGGTGGTGCTGGAGGAGCTCATCGGGCACCGGCACTTCGCGCCCGTGGTCGACGCCGCGCGCCACGCGACGGTGCCGCTCGCGTACGGCGCCAAGGCGGGCAAGGCGTCCATCGTGCGAGCGCTGCACGACATCGAGGTGATGCTCGATCAGCAGCACCCGGCCGAGACGGGCACCTGACGCCTACCGCCCGACGTAGCCCGCGCGCGTGAGCACCCGCTGCCCCTCCGCGCTCGTCGTCATCGCGATGAACCCCTCCATCGCCCGCGTCGGCGGGTGCGCCCCGTTGCGCGCGAGCACCACCGCCTGCACCAGCGGGTAGCGCAGCGTTCGCACCGCGACCGCGGTCGGCCCCACCGGCGGGAGCCGCCCGCTCGTCAGGCCCAGCGCGCGCACCCCCGGCGTCACCGCGCCCAGCGCCACCACCGCCACCGCCGTCGGGTCGGCCGCCACGGCGCGCACGGCCGCCGCGTCGTCGTCGAGCATGTCCGCCGTCGGCGCGAGCGCGAGCGACGGCGTGGCGCGCGCCAGCACCAGCGAGCGCAGCGCCGCGTGCGGAGCCGCGCCCGTCGGAGAGACCACCAGCCGCGGCGCCGCGTCGGCCCCGCGCAGCGCGCGCCACGTCGTGATGCGCCCGGCGAAGAGATCGGCGAGCTGCGCCACGGTGATGCCTCGCACCAGGCTCGACGGGTGCACCACCACGGCCGTCGCCTCGTAGCCCACCACGCGCTCGGTGGCCGCGCGCGGCTCGGTCCCCGCCGCCACGAACAACCCCACCATCGAGCGCCCCGCCGCCATCGAGGCGCGCGCGTCGCCCGGCGTGAGGGCCACGCGCGTGCCGCCCGGACCCTGCGCGAAGGCCCGCGCCCACGCCGTCGCGAGCGTGGTCGCGAGCGAGGGGTCGGCGACGACCGTGAGCGTGTTGGCATCGACCTGCGAAGAGGGTGCGGCGCTCGTCGACCCGGCGTCCGTGGGCAGCGGAACCACCACGGTCGACGCGGTCGGCGGCACCGTCGGCGGCGTGGCGACCGCGACGATGTTGCGCAGGGCGAGACGGCGTTCGAGCGAGGCGGCGCGGCGGCTCTCGGAGAGCCAGAGGGTGCCGGTGATGGCCGCGGTGGCCCACCCTGCGACGGCCACGGCGAGCACGGCGCGGCGTATCGCGCGCGACGACGCCGGAGGCGCTGCGACGGGCTCGGCGGCGGGGGTGTTCTTCGGGGCGCCGAGCTCGTAGGCGGGCTCGACGGCCTGCGGCGGCAGCGAGCCCATCACCACGGCCGGGACCGGCACCGGCGTGCGCGCCCGCAGCACCTCCATCGCCCTCGGAAACACCGACACCGGACGCAGCGGTCCGGCGCCGGCGCCGTCGACCATGGTGGGCGTGTCGTGATCGAGCTGCGGCACGTCGCCCGAGTCGACGCGCTCCCAGCGTGACTCGATGGACTGACCGTCGAGGGCGAACTCCAACAGCTTCGAGAGGACGGCGGGCTCGACGCTCCAGTCGTGGGCGGCCATCACGCCGTCGAGCGCGGCGCTCATCGAGCGGGCGCTCGGCCAGCGCTTCGTGACGTCGCGTTCGAGCGCGGTCATCACGACGGAGGAGAGGTCGTCGGGGTAGTCCGCGACGCGCGACGACGGCGGCAGGATGGGGTCGCGCACGACGGCCTTGTAGAGGTCGGGGGCGGCGCTGCCCTTGAAGAGCCGGCCGCTCCCGGTGGACATCTCGTAGAGCGAGACGCCCAGCGAGAAGAGGTCGGCGCGCGCGTCGAGGACGTGCCCCGAGGGCTCCCACTGCTCCGGGGACATGTAGCTGAACTTCCCCTTCACCTTGGCGACCTGCGTGCGGCCGAGGGCGGTCTCGGCGCGCGCGATGCCGAAGTCCACCAGCTTCACGACGCCGTCCTCGGCGATGAGGATGTTTTGCGGGGTGACGTCGCGGTGGATGATGTCGAGCGCGCTGCCGTCGGCGCCCCTCGCCTCGTGGGCGTACGCGAGCCCGTCGAGCACGTCGCGAGCGATGCGCACCGCGAGGGGAATGGGAATGGACCGCCCCTTCTTGGCGAGCAGGAGCATCAGCGTGGCGACGGAGATGCCGCGCACGAGCTCCATGGCGAGGAAGAGCCGATCGCCCTCGCGCCCCACCTCGTACACGGGCACCAGGTTGGGGTGGTTGAACTCCGCCGCCACCAGCGCCTCGCGGAGGAACATCCGCACGTTGTCGTCGTCGCCGGAGACCTCGGTCTTGAGCACCTTGAGGGCGACGGTCTTCGTGAAGCCGAACTCGCCGACCTGCTTCGCGAGGTACACGTCGGCCATGCCGCCAGAGGCGATGCGCCGCTCGATGAGGTACCGACCGAGGCGCGCGCCGTCCGCGAAGAGCTGCTGTTGGGGCGCCGAGGCCATCAATCGGTCACCGTAGCCGAGTGCCCCGGCCGTGGCACGATTTCGCCTACTTGCGGCGGCGGGAGCTCCGCCTCAACCCGCTCGCGGGACGAGCCAGCGCACCAGCGCCCAGTACACGTCGCGCTCGCGCGTAGGCAGCGTCCGCAGCCGACGGCCCGCGTCGAGGTCGATGTCCTTGCGCGCCCGTTGGAACATCCGCGCCGCGTGGTCGATGGGCTTCTTGTGCTCGTCGCCGATCTGCTTGGAGAAGTCCGACCCCGCCGAGAGGTCACCCTTCTTGAGCACGCGCGGACGGCCCGCGAGGTGCGGCTGCTCCTCGGTCTCGATGGCCTCCCACTGCTCGATGCGAACGCCGACAAAGACATACCCGCGCGTCCCGTCGACGCCGCCGTCGGTGACGCCGCCGATGGCGCAGTCGATGTCCCAGCGCTCGTCGACGTAGCGCTCAAACGCCAGCTCGTAGCGGATGCGCGGCAGCACCAGCTTCTTGTGCTTGGGGGCCGCGTCGAGCAGCGCCGCGTGCACCTCGGCGAGGGTCGCGTCGGGTTCGAGCCCCAGCGAGACGTGAAACGAGCGGGTGAGCTCGTGCGTGGCGTCGGGCTCCAGCACCGCGCCGACCGCGATGCGCGAATAGGTCTCGTACAACATGGGGAGACCTCGCTTGTACCCCATCGCCCTCGTCTGCGGGCATCGCGTCGCGCGTGGCCAACGGGGCGCGGACGGATATGATGGCGCGATCATGCTTCGACGAGGTCTTCGTGGGTCACTCGCGGCGACGGCCGCGTCGGTCGTTTCACTGCTCGCGTCGTCGGCGTGGGCCCAGCCGCACGGCACGCAGCCGGGGCAGCTCGTGTCGCCGCTCCAGCCGTCGAGCCGGTGCACCGAGTGCCACGCGGGCGAGACCACCGCCGCGGGCGACACGTACATGCCCGGCGACGCGTGGGCCCCGTCGATGATGGCCAACGCCTCGCGCGACCCGCTCTTCCTCGCCACCCTCACCGTCGCCGAGCAGCAGCTCCCCTCGGCCGGAACCTTCTGCTTCCGCTGCCACAGCCCGTCGGGCTTCACGAGCGGCCGCGCGGCCAACGGCTTCGGCACCAACCTCGACCCCGTGCTCGGCGACACCGACGGCGTCAATTGCGACACCTGTCACCGTTCGGTGATCAACCCCGCGGACACGGGTTCGCCCTTCCTCTCCAACGCGCAGCTCACGTACGGCGACGCGCCCGAGGGCATGGTCCCCACGCGGTACGGCCCCAACAACGACCCGGCCACGTCGCCGCGGCACCCGTCCCTGGGCTCGCCCTTCATCCGCGATCCGCGGCTGTGCGGGCAGTGCCACGACGTCGACCATCCGACCCTCCATCGCCTCTCGGCGACGGGTCAGGACACGGGGCGGTTCTTCCCGTTGCAGAGCACCTACTCCGAGTGGGCGCAGAGCGACTTCGCGCGGCGCACCGAGCCGCAGACCTGCCAGCACTGCCACATGCCCGAGGTCGGCGGTGACCCGCTGCCGTCGACGCGCATCCCCAACGCGCCGCTGCGTCCGGGGCAGCGTCGGCACGACTTCCTCGGCGCCAACGAGTGGGGCATGTCCCTGCTGCGGGCGGCCTTTCCGGGCGAGCTCGACGCGGAGTTCGACCGGGCGCGCACCCGCACGCAGGCGTCGCTGCGCACCGCGGCGACGGTGGTGTTGACGGAGCCGCCGACGACGGGCGCGGCGGGGTCGACCGTGCAGCTACGGGTGCGAGTCACCAACAACACCGGGCACAAGCTGCCGACGGGCTACGAAGACGCGCGGCTCATGTGGCTACAGGTTCAGGTGGGCTCGCAGGTGGTGAGCGGCGACTACGTGGCCGACGAGCTGGTGCGCGACGCGCAGGCGCGGGTGTACGAGTTCGAGCCGGGGCACATCGAGGGCGGGCGCGCGGTGCACTCGGACTTCGTGGCGCAGCACACGGTGGTGATGAACGACACGCGCATCCCGCCGCGTGCGATGCGACCCGACGAGCGCACGACGCCCGTGGGACGCGACTACTCCGGCGGCGAGGGTGGGAGCTTGCGTCACTGGGACGACGCGGTGTTCGACGTGCCGTTGCCGGCGACGGGGGGACAGGTTCCGGTGACGGTGCGGCTGCTGTACCGGGCGACGACGAAGCACTACGTGGAGACCATCGCGGCGGCCAACCGGACGGACAACCGGGGGACGGAGCTGCTGCGGTTGTTCAACGCGACGGCGCGGGCTGCTCCCTTCGAGATGGCGTCGGTGACGACCATGGTGACCGTGACGGGCGGCACCACGACGGATGCAGGCGTGAGTGACGGAGGAGCGGACGCAGGCGTGGTCGTGACGGACGCGAGCACGGCCGACGGCGGGACGACGACTCCGGCGCCGACGGGCTGCGACTGCGACGTGGCGGGCACGGCGACGGGCGCGCGCGGCGGAGCGTGGGGCATCGGGCTCGCGCTGGTGGCGCTGGCGAAGCGGCGACGGCGACGGGGCTGAGCTACGACGCCCGCGCGTGGGCCGACGGCTCGACCCCGGCCACGTGTAGCAGGGTGGTCACCAGCACGGTGGTGTCTGCGAAGGCCGCGTCGTAGGCGGCGACAGCGGCGTCTCGCTTCGCGCGGATGCGTTCGGCGTCGCGCGACCCGCTCTCGGCCATCGCCAGCGAGCGATCGGCGGCGAGCATGGCCTCGCCCAGGGACTTCAACCGACGCCCCATGAGGGCCACGGCCACACCCAGGTCGGGGATCGGGTCGCCGCGCCGCGCGAACGGCTCCAACAGCTCGGTCATGCGATCGCCGATGGTGTCGAGGTGCATCTCGGCGGTGACCCTCAGCACCTCGGCGGCCTTCACCCGATCGACCACTCCCTTTGATGTCATGGACGTATCCCTGCGCGTCGACCAACCGTCATCGCGCCATCTCTGTGCTCGATCGGTCGATGGTGGTCCGGCCTCAAGGGGGAGCGTGACGATTGACCCACGGTTTGTGGGAGCCCGGAGGCCACGCACCTACCTCGACGAGGCCGTCACCCAGAGCCCGCCGTACCCTCCCGCCGCCGCGCTCACCACGAAGCGATGAACAATATCCCGCGGTGACACCGTGAGTTCGGCGGTTCCGGGCGAGACGCACACCGCCGCGTCGTCACCCTGGACGGACGCGAGCCTCAGCGCGGGCGACCCGCTCACCTCGACGCGCACCGCCGACGGGGCGACGCACCCGTACACCGCCTCGACCGACCACGGCCGCGGCCCCGCGCCGCACGGCGGGCTCCAGCGGGCGTCGGGGTCGTTGGCCACCGCGCTCACGTAGAAGCGCTCGGAGAGTTCTTCCCAGGTGCGGAGGTGGTAGCCCGTCGCGCGGTCGGGCAGCGGCATCGCCTGCACCGTGGCGTCGACGGCGTCGGTGCGCGCGCCCTCGAAGCGCAGCGTGTACTCGCCCTTGTCGAGCGCGAAGAGCTCGATGCGCTCGTCGCCGCATCCCTGCGACGCGGTGGCGGTCTGCGCGCGGGCGGTGGCGCACGCGTCGGCGAGCACCGCGACGGGGCGGGCCGATCGCACGGCAAGGAGCGAGTCCTCGGTGAGCGTCACGCGGTAGTACACGGCGGGCGGCGCGGCCTCACCCGCGAGGCCGACGTCCGACCGGGCGGCGACGAGGGCGTCGCTGTGGAGCGTGGTGGTCCACGCGAGGCGCGACGGGTCGCCGAGGACGGGGGCCGTGACGCAGACGAGCTCCGGGGCGTGGCAGCGATCGAGCTCGTCGACCTGGCCATCACAGTCATTGTCGACGCCGTCGCAGACTTCATCGGACGCGACGCAGGCCGCGGGCTGCGCGTCGGGCGCGACCGCGGTCTCGTCGGTGGTGGCCGCGACGGCGATCGGGTCGTTGGCGGCGGGCACGGCGGTGACGGCGACGGGGCGATCGAAGCTGGAGACGGGGCCGCCGAGGCAGGCCGAGAGCGAGGTGGCCATGGTAACGCAGACGACGGAGCGGACGAGCGCGCGGTACTTCATGGGAGACCTCCGACCGATGGCAACGGGCGAGACGCGCGGGCGCCGCAGAGGGAGCGGCGCAGTCGGCGATCGTCGGTGCTGGTGGGATGAACGGAGGTCGGAGGCGGGTGATTCAACCCACGAAGCGCACGTTGGCGTCGAGCGGCGCGCGTTCGGAGCAGACGGTAGAAGCCGCAAGGACGCGAGGGTCGCAACCGGAAGGAGCGCGAAGGATGAAGGCGAGACGAAACCGCTGGGTGACGACCTTCCGAGTCGTCGACCCCGACATTCAGGCCCCCTTGCGACCCTCGCGCCCTTGCGGCTTCCGCCGCCACCGTCGCCCGGCGCTCAGTAACCGCTAAGCGGCCTTGCGGAGCGCGCGTTCGAGCCACCAGCACAGGAAGCCGACGAAGGGCGCGTGGTCGCCACGAGGGTTGCGGTGGAGGTCCAGCAGCTTCTGGAGTCCGACGCGAGGAAGCTTCTTTGCGGGATGTCGCTCGCTGAGAACGCGCTGGAGCTTCGTGAGCTCGCGACGCCTTCGATCGCGCAGCGCGGTGACGTTCAGCCTCAACACGTCGTCGATGTCCGCCTGATGCGCGGGCTGGGCGGAGACGAGCGTTCCGTCGTTGCGGTACGAGAGGGTCGCGGCGTGAGAGGGGTTGGTGGGGTCGACCGCGATCGGACGACTGCCCTTCGCGGAGTCGCAGTGGAGGATCTTCGCGCCGTCACCGGCCGGGTTGTCGGTCTCGCCGCAACACGCGCCAAAGAGGTTGGGCCAGTCGAGCGTGCGGAACTCGTCCGCCGACTGCGCCACCCGATGCTCGATCTTCATCGTCTTGTCGGTGATGCGATCGGTGCAGTAGCAGCAGACGCCACGTTGCTCGGCGAGCAGGGCCGCGCGGACATCCGGCTTCACCTCATCGAAGCCGGGTCCGTCGTAGCGGGAGGCGCGGGGCGGCTCGACGGTCGTGTCGGGCTGGAGTCGGTAGGTCGTGAGCGCAGCGGGCGGTGGGCCCTTGCTGATCAGGATCAAAGACCAACCTCGGCGAAGTCGAGCCGCGTGCGGAGGTCGAGCACGTCGTCGTCCTGCTCGGAGAACTTCGCCGCCAGCGTCTTCAGCCGGGCTCGCGCTTCGTCGAGCTGCTCGGCGTCGATCAACGCACGGACGGCATCGATCTCCGCGGCCGCCTCCTGCGGACGCGACGGATCACCGAACACCTCCCGCAGGATGGCGTTGCTGTCGCGCCCCTCCGTCGGGTGCCACTGGCGCCGTGCGACGAAGTCCTTGAGCACGACCACCGACTCCGCGGGAACCGACGCGACCACCTGCGGCGAGTGCGTCGTGACAATGAACTGCGAGCGCGGAAACGCTGCCCGCAGCCGCGGGAGCACGCGACGTTGCCACGCGGGATGGAGATGCAGTTCGATCTCGTCGATGAGGATCACCGCCTCGGTCTGGAGGGGATCGTCGGCGGTCGGGTCGGCGATGGCCATGCGGCGCGCGATGTCGCCGACGAGCGCGAGGAGGTTCTTCTCGCCTTCGGAGAGCTGCGTGAGCGAGAGCGTGACGCCAGCCTTACGCACGGTGAGATGAGGCGACGGAAGGCGACGAACGCGGAGGTCTGTGTACTCGGGCACGACCTGGAGGAGGGCGCGTCGCACTGCGCTGAGCAGCGGGTCTTCGTGATCCGGTTGGCCGTCGCGACGACGCTCGTTCTCGACGTCCTCCTGCTCGCGGTACCAAGCAACGAAGGGCGCGAAGGCGAGGAGTGACCCTTCGAGTGCATCGTCAATAGCAGCGAGCCCGGGACGTTGCTGTCGGGTCGTCGCGAGCCTTGGTGGCACGAGCACGTCCGCGACGCTCAGGGCACGCGGACTCCGCACATGAAGTACGAGCGGGATCGTTCCACCGTCGCGCGCACCGAAACCGGTAGCGTTCCACTCGTCTGTTCTGAAAAGGGTGCCCCCGGCGATGTGGCCAGAAACACCAGATTCGTAGGCTCCATCGGGATATCGAACACCAAGCCTGATCGAGGCCAACGATGTCCCCTGTCGGAGGTCACTCGACTCCAACAGACGGCCGTCCAACCTCGCACTCGTCTTGGTCTCGATCTGCGGTCGCACTACGATCGCAATCGCGTCCAGCACCGAGCTCTTGCCCGACCCGTTGACGCCCACCAGCACGGTCACGGCCCGGTCGAGATCCAGCTCCAGCTCCGCGAAGCCCCGGAAGTCTTTCAGCGTCAGCCGCTCGATCCACATGGCTACGCCCGGTGTATCACGCCGCTCGTCGCTACCCCACGAAGCGCACGTTGGCGTCGAGCGGCGCGCGCGTCGTGCGGCACCCGTTGGCCTTCACCGCCGGGTCTTCGTAGCCCATGGCGATGCCCACCACGACGCCGAGCTCGTCGGGAATCCCCAGCAGCCCGCGCACCGCCCCCGGGAACGTCGCCAGGCTCGCCTCGGCGCACGTCGCCACGCCGTACGACTGCGCCGCGAGCAGCACCGACTGGAGCCAGCACCCGAGGTCGAGCATCGCGTAGTGGTTGAAGCGCTTGTCGATCGCCACCAGCGCGATGTGCGGCGCGTCGAACGCCCGGAAGTTGCGCATCCACGCGTCGTGACGGGCCGGCCGGTCGGTGCGCGCCACGCCCATCGCGGTGTACAGCGCCACGCCGCACTCCACCCGGTGCCGACCGTACGGCTCGGGGTACTCCGGCGGCCACGCGAAGTCCGGCGCCGGGGCCTCCGTCTCCGCGGCCTTCATCATCGCCGCAGCCACCGCGCGGGTCTGCTCGCCGCGCGTGACCCACGCCCGCCACGGCTGGATGTTGCACCACGACGGCGCGTGCTGCGCCGCCTCGAAGATCGCCTCCAGCGTCTCGGCGTGAACCTCGTCGGGCAGGAAGCCCCGCACGCTCCGCCGCTCGCGCAGCACGCTGAACACCGACGGCCCGGCCAGGATCGAATCTCTCATCGTCTTGCTGCTCTACCTCACCGCACGCACAGGATCACCTGCGACCCGATGAAGCCCGCGCTGCTGTCGACCTCCACCCGCAGCGCCGACCCGCCGTAGCCCGCCGGGCACGAGCACCCGCCCGTGAGGGGATTGCCCGCCCGGCACCCGACGCCACCCGGAACCGCATCATCCACCTGAAACGCCCCGCCGAACGACGGCCGCGGGCCGCTCGACGACACGCAGATCGCCGGGTTCGACCCGATGATGCGGCTGCCCGTCCCGTAGACCAGCGTGCGAAACCCGATGGCCGTGTACCCGCCCGGGCACGAGCACCCGCCCGTGTACGGGTTGCTCGCGCGGCACCCGATGCCCCCGGTGACCCCGTCGTCCTGCTGGTACGCCCCGCCGTACTCACCCGTAGGCGTACCCGCCGCTCCGCAGAACGTCGTCGCCGCGCTGATCTGCGACCCCGCCCGCTGGCAGTCATTGATGACCCCCCAGCTCACCGTCGAGGGGAAGCCCGACGGGCACCCGCACGACCCCGTAAACGCGTTGGTGTTGTGGCAGTTGCTGCACGGCGCCCCGCTCACCTCGTAGCCCCCGCCGAAGCTCTGGCACGCGCCCTCGCGGCACACCCCCGACGCGCACCGCGTGCCGCAGCCGCCGCAGTTGTTGGCGTCGTTGCTCACGTTGACCTCGCACCCGTCGCTCGCCCCGCCGTTGCAGTCGGCGTAGCCCCCGGCGCACGTCACCACCGTGCACGCCCCCGCGCCGCAGCCCGCCACCGCCGTGTTGGCCAACGAGCACCCGCGACCGCACACGCCGCAGTTGCGCGGGTCGTTGGTGACGTTGACCTCGCAGCCGTCACCCGTCGCGTTGTTGCAGTTGGCGAAGCCGCCGTTGCAACCCGCGACCGTGCACGTCCCGCCCGAGCAACCGGGCGACCCGTTGGGCGTCGAGCACACGTTGCCGCACGCCCCGCACGCCCCGACCGTGACCTGCGTGTTGACCTCGCACCCGTTGGCCGGGTTGCCGTCGCAGTCGGCGAAGCCGTCGTTGCAGCGCCCCACCGCGCACCGCCCCTCGCGACACGCAGGCGTCGCGTTGGGCACGCTGCACACCGTCCCACAAGCCCCGCAGGACGTGACCGTGGTGTTGAGGTTGGTCTCGCAACCGTCGGCCGCACCACCACTGCAATTGCCGAAGCCCGCGTTGCATCCCGCGACGGTGCACATGCTCCCCGCGCACCCGGCGGTGGCGTTGGGGACGTCGCAGACGCTCCCGCAGCCGCCGCAGTTGCGCGGGTCGTTGGTGGTGTTGGTCTCGCAGCTGTTGCCCGCGCGGTCGCAGTCGGCGAGGCCCGTCATGCAGGTGGTCAGCCCGCACACGCCCGCGATGCACGCGGCCGTTCCGCCCGTCGCGCTGCACACGTTGTTGCACGCGCCGCAGTGCGAGGCGTTGCTGCGGAGGTTGACCTCGCAGCCGTTGTCCGCGTTGCCGTCGCAGTCGGCGAAGCCGTCGTCGCAGCGCACGATCGCGCAGCGCCCCGTCGTGCACGCCCCGGTCGCGTTGGAGGGGCTGCACGCCCGACCGCACGACCCGCAGTTGGCGCCGTCCACGCGCAGGTCGGCCTCGCAGCCGTCGGCCTCGACGCCGTTGCAGTCCTGGTGACCCGTGACGCAGGAGTTGACGCACGTCCCCGCGAGGCAGCCCGGGAAGGCGTTGGCCCGGTCGGGGCACGCGCGCCCGCAGCCGCCGCAGTTGCCCACGCTGCGCCGCACGTCGGTCTCGCACCCGTTGGTCGCGTTGCCGTCGCAGTCGCCGAAGCCCGCCGCGCACGCCGCGATGGCGCACACGCCCGCCGCGCACGCGGCCGTCCCGTTGGGGGGATTGCACACCGTCGTGCAGCTCCCGCAGTGCGTGACGTCACCGCCGAGCGCGACCTCGCAGCCGTTGGCCGGGTTGCCGTCGCAGTCGGCGAAGCCCGCCACGCAGGCGAACCCGCACGTCCCCGCGGTACACGTCGGCGTCGCGTTGGCGGGCGTGGCGCACAAAACGCCGCAGCCGCCGCAGTGCTCGACGGAGACGAGGGTGTTGGTCTCGCAGCCGTTGGTGTTGTTGCCGTCGCAGTTGCCGAACGGCGCGGCGCAGGTGCCGACGGTGCAGTTGCCGTTGAGGCAATTGGGCGTTCCGTTGGGGACCGAGCAGCGCAGGTCGCAGCCGCCGCAGTGGGCGACGTTGGCGAGGTTGTCGACGCAGGCCCCGGAGCAGCACGTCTGCCCCGACGGGCACGGACTACCCGCGGTGCAGCCGGTCACGCAGATGCTGCCGACGCAGAGGGTTCCGGCCGGGCAGTCGGGGTTGTCCAGGCACTCGACGCAGGTGCGCGACACGCGGTCGCAGCGACGGCCACGCCCCGTCGAACCATCGGCCGGAGAGCCCGCGTCGGCCGGTGCGCCCGAGCACGCGCCGTCGTCACGGCAGCCCACCACGCAGGTACGGCTGGCGTCGTCGCAGTAGCGCCCGGTGGGGCACACGTCGCTCGCGGCGGTGCAGGCCACGCAGGCCCCGGTGGTGGTGTCACACACCGGGCCGCCCGCGTTGCCCGCGCAGTCCGCGTTGGCCGCGCACCGAAACGGAACATCCGGCGTGTCGGGCGTCGGCGCGTCGGGCGCGTCCATCGCGGACACGTCGGGGCCGTCGATGGAGGGCGCGTCGAAGGCGTCGATGGTGGAGACGTCGGGCGCGCCGAGGTCGATGGAAGCGTCGATGGAAGCGTCGACTGCGGGCACATCGTCGGTGCGGCCACCGACCACGGAGAGCCCGGTCGAACAGCCCACGACCAGCGTCGCGAGGAGCGCGACGACACCGAGAGACTTCACTGTGCGCATGGTGGACACCCTAACAGAGGGCGCCCGATGGGCTCTACGCGGCCATTGGTGCCGCGGCGAAGACGGGTCAGTCGACCGAGGCGGGGACGTCGGGGGTGACGCCGAGGTCGGAGGTGGTGCCCGTGTCGACGGAGAAGCTGGCGTCGATGGGGGAGCCCGCGTCGGGAGCGGTGGTCCCGCACTGGCCCATCGCGCTGACCCGAACGCCCGCCCGCGCGGCATCGCAGGCGCTGAGGTACGAGGTGTTGTTGCAGCCGCATACCGGTTCGAAGACGCCGGGGCAGGTCATCGGGAGCGGGAGGCAGCTACCCGAACCGCCGCAGGTGGTGCCGCCGCAGTAGTTGCCGATGGGGCAGCCGCTGTTGCTCGTGCAGGTGATGCCCGCGTCGGGCGTGGCGCTGGACCCGGTGTCGGGGCGGACGCCGGTGTCGGTCACCGTGCTCATGCCGTTGTCGGTGGTCGGGCGCGTGCCCGCATCGGTGACGGGAGTCGTGCGCGGGCGGCACGCGGCCACCGCTTGAGCGGCCGTGGGGTCGCTCGGGCAGCAGATGCACGACTGCTGGTCACAGTCGTTTCCGGGGTTGAGCTCGTTGCGGCACACATCGGTGTCGGTGTTGCAGTCGGCGTTTTGCTGGCAGCGCTGGCCGACGGCCTGCGTGGTGCAGCCCCCAACCGTAAGGCAAAGAAGAAGGAACGCGGTCCATCGCATGATCGTCGGGCACTCCACGGAGGGGGGGGTCGTTCGGGGCGGCGCAGTCTATCCGTCCGGCCTCCCATGGCAATCCCCACTCACGGGTGCCGTCACGGGCGGTCGTAGGCGCAGCGAAAGCCCAGGTCGCGCAGCCTCACGCCGGGCAATCGCCGCATGCGCGCGGTCGCCCTCGCCATGAACATCGGCAGCTCGAACGATCCTCCCCGCACCACGCGCTCGCTCCCGACGCGCGGCCCCTGCGGGTCGACCTCCCGGTGGAAGAGGTACCCGGCGCGGTCGGGCGCGGCGCGGTCGGCCACCCACTCCAACACGTTGCCCGCGAGGTCGAGCACCCCTTCGGGTGACGCCCCGTCGGGAAACGATCCCACCGGCGACGCGAGCGCGTGACCGTCGTCGTCGTCGCGGCACGACGGAGCCAGCGCGCCGTGGTTGAACCGTCTTCCGTCGAGCACCCAGCCCCACGGAAACGCCCGCCCGTCGCGCCCTCGCGCCGCGCGCTCCCACTCGGCCTCGGTGGGCAGCCTTCCTCCGACGTGGCGGCAGTACCGCTGCGCGTCGTACCAGCTCACCCCCGTCACCGGCAGCGAGGCGAGACCCGTGTGCGGGGTCGACGGCGCGTCGAGGGGCGCGGCGCACCCGCCCGCGCGCACGCAGCGGTCGTAGGCCGCGACGGTGACCTCGGTGCGGTCGATGCCGAAGGTCGGCAGCCACACCTCGTGCACCACGGCCTCGTGGGCGAAGTACTCCGCGCCGCAGACCGACACGACGAACTGCTCGGCGCCGCAGTGCGCCATGAGGGTGTTGAAGCCGCGCAGCGCCGACTCGTCGGCGATGGTCGTGCCCTGCGCGGTGACGAAGCGGTCGAGCTCGCGGACGCAGACGGTGCTGGCCAGGTCGATGCCCACGGGGTCGGCGCCCATCACGAAGCTGCCGCCGCGCAGCAGCACGACGGGCGACGGCTGCGGGGTGACGACGGTGACCTCACCCGCGACGGCGACGCTCGGAAGAGGCGACTGCGCGCGGGCCCACGACGCCGCGAGCGCGAGCGCGACCGCGGTGACGAGGCGGGTCGGAGCGGAGCCGGGAGGCATCGGGGGGATTGTCTACACCCGTTGGATGGCTCATAAGCTGCGCCCTCTTTATGACCGATACCCCTGTTACCAACGCCGCGCCGATCGAACGCGCGGGCTATGTCGCCCTCGTCGGCCGCCCAAACGTGGGCAAGAGCACGCTGCTCAACGCCCTCGTGGGCGAGTCGCTCTCCATCGTCACGCCCAACCCCGAGACCACCCGCGACCGGGTGATGGCCGTCGTCACGCGCCCGCTGGGATTGCCCGCGCAGCTCGTGGTGGTCGACACGCCCGGAATCCACCGCCCGCACCGCAAGCTCGGCGAGTACATGAACGCCGAGGCCCGCGCCGCCGCCGAAGGCGCCGACGTGGTGGTGATGGTCGTCGACGCGAGCGACGGCATGGCCGGTCCGAGCCGCGAAGAGCACGTGCTCGAAGCCCTCGCCGGGGTGACCAAGAAGGTGTTTCTCGTGCTCAACAAGGTCGACCGGGTGCGACCGAAGGAGGCGCTGCTCCCGCTGCTGGAGGCGTACTCCAGGAAGCGCGAGTTCTTCGCGCTGGTGCCCATCGCGGCGCAGCAGGACGACGGCATCGGGCAGCTCCTGCGCTCGCTGGTGGCCGAGCTCCCGGAGGGCCCCGCGCTCTTCCCCGAGGACACGCTCACCGACCGGCCGGAGAAGTACTTCGTGGCCGAGCGCATTCGTGAGGCGGTGATCGGCGAGACGGGCGCGGAGGTTCCGTACGTGACGGCCGTGGAGATCGAGAGCTACGACGAGCGACCCGCGGTGCCGCGCATCCGGGCGGCCATCCACGTCGAGCGCGACGGGCAGAAGAAGATCCTCGTCGGAACGGGCGGCGAGCGCATCAAGGCGATCGGCGCGAGGGCGCGGTCGAGCATCGAGCAGTTCCTGGGGAAGAAGGTCTTCCTGGAGCTGTGGGTGCAGGTGACGCCCGACTGGACGCGGTCGGGTGATGCGCTGAAGAGCCTCGGGTACGCCCAGGTCGAGCAGAAGAAGGACGCATCATGAGCCGCAGTGACCGGGCCGCGCTGCCGGCCGAGATCCGCGTCGCCCGCGGCAACCGCCCGCTGGTGGCCATCGTGGGCCGCCCCAACGTGGGCAAGAGCACCCTCTTCAACCGCCTCGTGGGCAAGCACCTCGCCATCGTCGAGGACGAGCCCGGCGTGACCCGCGACCGGCACTTCGCCGACGCCGAGGTGCGGGGGAGGCCCTTCGTCCTGGTGGACACCGGCGGCTTCGAGCACGACGCCAAGGACGCGATGATGTCCGGCGTGCGCGACCAGGTGAAGCTGGCCATCGCCGAGGCCGACGTGGTGATCTTCGTCGCCGACGGAACGGTCCCGCTCACCGAGGCCGACCACGAGGCGCTGAAGCTGCTGCGCAAGGCCGGGCGGCCGGTGATCTACATCGCCAACAAGGCCGACAGCACGGCGCGCGCGCAGGAGGCGACGGAGCTGTACCGCGCCGGGGCCGACGAGGTCATCGCGCTGAGCGCGCTGCACGGCCGCGGGTTCGTGGAGCTCGACGCGGCGCTGGAGAAGCGCATGCCCGCCGACGTGGCGGATGACGTTCCGCTGGATGACAACGTCGCGCGCGTGGCGGTGGTGGGCCGGCCCAACGCGGGCAAGAGCTCGCTCATCAACAAGCTCATCGGCACCGAGCGGCTGCTGGTGACGGACGTGCCGGGCACGACGCGCGATGCGATCGACACGCTCGTGACCAAGGGCGACAAGCAGTACGTGTTCGTCGACACGGCGGGCATCCGGCGCAAGCGCTCGGTGTCGGCGCCGGTCGAGATGACCAGCGTGATGCAGGCCATCCGCGCGATGGAGCGCTGCGACGTGGTGGTGGTGCTCCTCGACGTGACGGAGAACCTCGCCGACCAGGACCTGCGGCTCATCGCGCTCGCCGAAGAGCGCGGCCGCGCGGTGGTGCTCGGGCTCAACAAGGTCGACAAGGTCGACATGGCGACCGAGCGCAAGGCGGTGGCCGAGGCGCACCGCAAGCTGTCGTTCGCGCCGTGGATCCCGATCCTGAAGCTGTCGGCGAAGGCCGGCCGCGGGACGAGCAGTCTGTTGTCGATGGTCGACCGCGCGTGGGAGTCGCACGGCAAGCGCATCGGCACCGGCGAGGTCAACCGCTTCTTCGAGGAGGTGGTGGCCAAGCACCCGCCGCCCGTGCACGCCGGCCGGTCGCCGCGCATCTACTACGTGAGCCAGGTGGGGACGCACCCGCCGCGCTTCGCCGCGGTGGTGAACTTCGTCGAGGCCATCGCCGAGAGCTACATGCGCTACCTCCAGAACCAGCTCCGCGAGCGCTTCGGCTTCGAGGCCGTGCCCGTGCGCGTGAGCCTGCGGGCGAAGCGAAAGAGGGACGACCTGTCGGGCGCCCCGCCGAAGCCGTCGATGCAGGCCAACAAGCCGCGCCGGGGGCGGTGATCTGCCGATCTGCCGCAGGTTGAAACCCTTTCACTTCTACGTATCGTCGGCGGGCGTGACGGAGCGCCCACTGCGCGGTTGCGGACGGCCCGCGGGCGGGCCTGCAACCGCTGAAGTGGGAGCCTGGAGGTAGGCGTCCCGCCTGCGCGGGACTTCCTGGCGGAGCGCCGAGCGCGCTGCGCTCGACGAGTGGAAGTAGGGACTCGCTGAACGGCTTGGAGAGGAACTCCTTCACCTTCTCGACGGTCGCTCCAGCGACCGGCGCGCGTACAGGAAGTCCCGCGCAGGCGGGACGTCCATCTCCAGGCTCCCACTTCAGCGGTTGCAGGCCCGTTCACGGGCCGTCCGCAACCGCGCAGTGGGCGCTCCGTCGCGCACGCCGACGATGCGTAGAGGTGAAAGGGTTTCAACCTGCGGCCGGAGCGGCCGTCACTCCTTCTTCGTACCGAAGAGCTCGATGCGGTGCGTGAGCAGCGAGCGTAGCGACTGCCCGCTCACCGGCGCGCTCAGCTTCTCGATGAGGCTGCGCTTGTCTTCCTTCGGGATGATGTCCTCCGGGAAGTGCGGGTGCGCCGCCCACGGCTTGAGCGCCCCGATGATCTGCGCGCGACGGTCACGGTCGGCCAGCGACAGCACGTTGCGCAGCGCGCGAAACACCCGCTGCTGCGCGTCGGACGGAGCGTCCGCCCCGTCGTTGCTCTCCAGCACCGCGCCGATGAGCAAACCCAGGTGCTGGGTGTTTTGCCCGAAGCGCTCTGACCCCAGCGGCGCGTCGAGCACCTCCTGCTGGAGCACGCCCCACAGCGCCATGGTGAGCGCCTCGCCGCTGAGGGCGTCGACCCCCGGCAGCGAGGCCAGCAGCGTCGCCACCGCGGAGTCCGTCGCCTCCTCGCGGATCTTCTGAACCATCGACCGCACCCGCAGGGAGTGCGCGCTCTGCGTCGGCGCCGGGGTCATCGACGGCATCGACGGCATCGACGGCCGCGAACCGAAGCGCGCCCCTTCGGTCTCGTACGCCACCGCGGGCATCGACGGGCGCGACGCCACCCGCGGGCCCGTCGGGTACGCCGCGTCGGGGACGCCCCACTCCACCAGCTCGTTGATGGCCGACGTCAGCGCCGCGCGCACCGCCTCCATCGACCCGGGCCGATCGGGCGGCTCCTTGGCCAGCATCGCGTGCACGAGACCTTCGAGCTGCGAGCCCTGAAGCTCGGGGCGCACCGTCGAGAGGAGCGGCGGCGTCACCGTCGCGTGCTTCACCGCCAGCTCCAGCATCGAGCCCGCCACGAAGGGACGCTGACCCGTCACCATCTCGTAGACGATGACCCCCAGCGCGTAGACGTCGCTCCACGCGCCCACCGCGCCGGGGCGGTTCAAGAGCTGCTCGGGCGCCATGTACTGGATGGTTCCGACCGTGGTGCCCGAGGCCGTGAGCTCTTCGCTCGCGTCGGCCATGCGGATGCGCGCGATGCCGAAGTCCACCACCTTCACGAAGTCGCGCCGCGCCGGGTCGCGGTACACCAGGATGTTGTCGGGCTTCAGATCCCGATGAACGATGTCCAATCGGTGGGCGGCCGACATGGCGTCGCACACCTGCTCGGCGATGCGCCCGACGCGACCGAGCGTGAAGCGCCCCGGCCGGAGCATCTGCGCCAGCGACGGCCCGTCGACGAACTCCATCACCAGGTACAGACCCACCGTGGGGTCGTTGCCGAAGTCGGTGACGTACACGACGTTTTCGTGCTGGAGCCGACTGCACGCCAGCGCCTCGCGGCGGAAGCGCTCGGCCACCGTCTCGTCGTCGCTGAAATCCTCGCGCAGGACCTTCACCGCGTAGGGGGTCTTCAGCGCCTGGTGCGAGGCCCGGTACACCGTGCCCATCGCGCCTTCGCCGATCTTGTAGACCAGCACCAGGTTGCCCACCGCGCGCCCGAGGAAGGGGTCGGGCTTCACCGAGAGGTTCTGCGTCCGGCCGCAGTCGAAGCACTCGCCCGTCTCCTCGTCGAGCTCGTTTTTGCAGGTCGAACAGAGCGCCATGGGCCGTCCTCGCGATCCTACCCGACTACAACGTCCCCGCGACGGACAGCAACCCGAGAAAGTTTTACGTACCCTGCGGCATCGCTCGCGCAGCGAGATCAACCCGCGGGCGCTCACGACAACCTCTCCCCGGTGTGGTATCGGCCGCGCCGAACGCCATGGCAACCCAGCACACCGTCTCCGCTGCACAAGCGGGGCAGAGACTCGATCGCTTCCTCGTCGACGTGACCCCGGGGCTCTCCCGCGCGCGCGCCAAGGCCATCCTCGAAGCGGGTCAGGTGCGCGTCGACGGCCACCGCGTTCGCAAGGGCGACCCCCTGGTGGAGGGCAACGTGGTGGAGGTCTCCGGCGAGCTGCCGCCGCAGGACTTCACCCCCATCGCCACGCCCGACGTGACGCTCACCGTCCGCTACGAAGACGCCGACGTGGTGGTGGTGGAGAAGCCCGCTGGGGTCCCCACCCACCCGCTGCGACCCGACGAGACCGGCACCCTCGTCAACGCCCTGCTCGCCCGCTACCCCGAGATGGCCACGGTGGGCTTCCACCTCCGCGAGCCGGGCCTGCTCCATCGCCTCGACACCGACACCACGGGCCTCATCCTCGCGGCGCGCAACAAGGCCGCCTTCGAGGCGCTGCGCGCGGCGACCGCCGAGGAGAAGCTCGAGAAGCGCTACCTCGCGCTCGTCGAAGGGCGCATGGCCGGTGAAGGCGTCGTGGAGTTTCCGCTCGTCCCGCACCGCAAGGACCCCAAGCGCGTCGAGGCCGTCACCGAGCACGTGCGACTGCGCGCCGCGGTGAAGCCCCACCCGGCGACGACCCGGTGGCGCGTCGCCAAGGAGCAGGGCGAGTACACCCTGGTCGAGGTCTCGCTCACCCGCGCGTTTCGCCACCAGGTCAGGGCCCACCTCGCGGTCATCGGACACCCGCTCGTCGGCGACATCCTCTACCGCGGCCCAGCGATTCCCGACGACGTCGCGCAGGGCTTCGCACGGCACTGCCTCCATGCGAGCGAGATCCATTTCCCGCACCCCGTGACGGGCGCCGCGGTGCGCGTCGTATCACCGCTGCCCGACGACCTCACCGCCCTCATGCACCGCCTCCGCAACGGGTAGCGACAACACCGTCCGAGTCTTTGACCACCCTCCTCACTTTCCGGGATGATGACGTCGTGAGCGATCGTGACCCGTCCGTGCTGCCTCCCCTCGACGCACGGCCGACGACCATGTCTGCCGCGATTCTCCGGGCGAGCGGCGCTCCCCCCGCGCACAGCCTGCTGCCGGGCGACCGGGTGGCCATCGGCGCGGCCGTGCACGAGATTCAAAACGTCCTCACCAGCGTGCTCGGTTGGGTCGAGCTGGCGCAGGCGAAGCCCGACGCGGAGGTGCTCGACCGGGCGCTCCCCATCATGCACCGCGGCGTCGCGCGAGCGGGTGCGCTGGTGGCTTCGCTCATCGACCCGGTGGCCTCGTTTGGCGTGCGCGACGAGCGCTTCGACCTCGGCGCCGTGGTCACCACCGTGCGCGACCTCCTCGACGCCCGCTGCGCCGCCGCCGGCGTCACGCTCCACGTCGATCTGCCCGCCGGGGTGATCGAGGCGCAGGGCGACCCCGACCGCGTCGAGCAGGTGCTCACCAACCTCGTCATCAACGCCACGCACGCCATCCAGGCCGCGCGCCTCCGCGGCGCCGACGCCGGGGCCGTCTCGCTCTCGGTGCAGCCCGCGGGCGGACGGGTCTCCGTCGCCGTCCGCGACGACGGCATCGGCATCGACGCCACGACGCGGGCGCGCATCTTCGATCCGTTCTTCACGACGCGCACGACGGAGACGCCGCTCACGGCCGCGGTGCGGGGCCTCGGTCTCGCCGTGTCGCGCGCGCTGAGCGAGGCCATGGGCGCGATGCTTGACGTCGACAGCGCGCCCGGCCGCGGCACCACCATGGTGCTCGCGCTGCGCCGCCCGCCAACGACCAGCGAGCTGGCCCTCCCGCTGTCGGTGCAGGGCACCGAGGCGCGGCTGCGGCCCGGCGTGCGGGTGATGGTCATCGACGACGACCCGTCCATCCGCGAGCTGCTGGAGGTGGCCCTCTCGCTGCGCGGCGCGCGGGTGATGGTGACTACCGACATCGACGAGGCGCGGCGGCTGCTGGTGCGCGGCGACATCGACGTGGCCCTGGTCGACGAGCGCCTCGGCGACAACGCGTCGGGCGCGGCCTTCCTGCTGGAGATGGAGCTCATCGCGCCGCGGGTGGGTCGCGTGCTCATGACGGGCGCGCCCTCCGTCGACCACGTCCCGAGCTCCGCGCGGGGGATCATGGTGCGCAAGCCCTTCCTCCTCGACGACGTGGTGCGCGCCCTCGCGGTCGCCCTCCAGGAGCGCTGACCTGCGCCCGTCCGGGGATTGGCCCTGGGGCGCGCGTTCTGGTAGCCAACGCCCGCGTCACGGATCTTTAGGAGGTACTGAGGGATGCGGTTACACGGTCTGGCCTTGCTTGCGAGCACCTCGCTCGCCCTTGCAAACATCACCGCGTGCGATGCGCGCGGCAGCGGCGGCATCAACACCGAGGTCGACGCGGGCGGCGGAGGCAGCGACGTCCCGGTGGCCCCGACGGACATGGGCACCGTCACCCCGACGGACAACGGCACCGTCACCCCGACGGACAACGGCACCGTCACCCCGACGGACAACGGCGTGGCGACCTGCGCGGCGCCGCGGACGATGTGCGGCTCGGAGTGCGTCGACCGGCAGAGCGACCCGGCCCACTGCGGCGCCTGCGGCCGCGCGTGCACCGCGGCGCAGGTCTGCAACAGCGGGAGCTGTCAGTCGACCTCAACGTGCACCGCGCCGCGCACGGTCTGCGACGGGGCCTGCGTCAACACCCGCACCGACATCGAGAACTGCGGCGCCTGCGGGACGGCCTGCGCGGGCGGGCAGTTCTGCAACAACGGCGCGTGCATGTCGACGAGCACCTCGACGTGCACGGCGCCCCGCGTCGCGTGTGATGGCGTCTGCGTCAACACCCGCACCGACGGGTCCAACTGCGGGTCGTGCGGGACCAACTGCGCGGCGGGGCAGTTCTGCTCGGACGGCGCCTGCCGCTCGACCTCGGAGTGCGCGGCGCCGCGCCTGACCTGCGGCGCGAGCTGCATCGACGTGACCACCGACGTGTTCAACTGCGGCGAGTGCAACCGTCGCTGCGGCGCGGGCCAGACCTGCACCAGCGGCCGCTGCGTGGGCGGCACCCCGACCTGCCCGGCGGGCTTCGTGCTCTGCGGCTCCCGCTGCGTCGACGTGACCAACGACTCCACCAACTGCGGCGCCTGCGGCGTCGCGTGCGGGTCGGGCACCATCTGCACCACCGGGGCGTGCACCGCCGTCGCGACGGACATCGCCGCGGGTAGCACCTGCACGGGCACGATGTGCGGCCCGGGCGACGCCCTCACCTGCGCGACCTCGCTGCTCACCGGTGGGTACTGCACGGCGTTCTGCCTGCTGGGCACCACGGCCTCGGAGGCGGACCAGTGCGGCGGCCCGGGCAGCACCTGCGTGGCGCACCCGCCCTTCGCGGACATCCCCGACGGCCAGGGGATCTGCGGCCGCGCGTGCAACCCGCGCACGTGCCGCGCGGGCACGGCCTGCACGAGCTTCTGGTACAACACCCCGGCCACCGAAGGGGCCGACAGCCCCGGCTGCTTCGCCCACTGCCAGAACGACGCGCAGTGCGCGGGCGTGGCCACCACCACCGGCGCCCTCAACCGCTGCAACACCCGCACGGGCCGCTGCGCCCCGGCGCCGGTCAACCTCGCGCTCGCGGTCGACGGCGACCCGTGCAACCCGGCATCGACGTCCCCGCAGTGCCGCGGCCTCTGCTTCCCGGCCACCACCAGCCCGACGCAGGGCGTCTGCGGCAGCTTCATCAACCTCGCGGCGACCACGAGCTGCCCGGACAACCCCGCGGCGATCGTTCCGCTCGGGCCGGGCGACGACGACCTCGCGATCTGCGTCTTCAAGACCTGCGCGCACAACAGCGAGTGCACCTCGCCGCTGCGCTGCGTGTACCCCGAGTCCCTCGGCTCGGTGCGCAACGACCTCGCCGGCCGCTGCTCGTACGTCTCCGCGCTCCAGCCCACCGGCATCCCCTGACGCCGCCAGCCTCCGCGGACTCGCTCGCTACTTGTTGAGCGAGCTGCGGATGCTGAAGCCCAACCCGAACGCCAGCACCAGCACCAGCCAGAACAGCCCCGCGGGCGCGTGTTCGAGGCCCGTGCGGAGGTTCATCCCGAGGATGGACCCCACCGCCGTCACCGGGAAGAACAGCGCCGCCAGCAGGTTGAGCCGGTGCTGCGCGTCGACGGCCTTCTGACCGTTGGCGGCCTGCGCCTCGGCGTTGCGCGCCACGGTGTACTCCAGCGCGTTGCGGGCGTCGCTCACCAGCAGGTCACCCGATCGTTCGAGGTCACCCGCGGAGTCGCGCATCGCGATGATGTCGCGGTCTTCGACGCCGTCGCGGGCTTCCTGCAGCGCCTTGTGCAGGTTGCGCGTGGTGCGCTGGAGCGGCGTCGCGGCGTTGAGCACCGTGAAGAAGTCCTGCGCCGTCTTGCCCGAGTCGACCCGCGCGTCGAGCTGTTGCAGCGCCTGCTGGAGCGCCTCCATGTGCCGCTTGAGCACCGGCAGCCCCGGCGACTGACCCGCCCCGGTCGCGCGCCACGTCCCGTCGGGCGCGCGCCAGAACAGCTTCGCCGGCCGCTCGGTCTCACCGTCCTTCGGCGCCTCATGAACGATGAGCAGCAGGTGCCCCTCCTCCACGATGGCGCGCTGGCGCCCCGCCTGAACGCCCACCCGCTGCCGGATGCGATTGGGTACCTGCCACGCGTCGGGAATCACGGAGCGACTCATGGCGAGGGACGCTACCATCGCCGCTCCGCCCGATGCGTCGCCCGTTCATCGCCTTCCTCGCCGCGCTCGCGACGCCCGCCGCGGCCGCCGCCGACCCGGTACGCGCGTCGCTCTCCTGGGTGCGCGCCGACGGAGCCTCCGCCTGCCCCGACGCCACCGCTCCCCGCGCTGCGATCACCCGCCGCCTCGGCTACGACCCCACCGTCACCGATGCTCCGCCCGCGGTCTCCGTCGAGGTCGTCGTCACACGTTCGGGCGCGCTCCCCTGGCAGGCCGCGCTCTACCTCCGCGACCCCGCTGGCGCGCTCCTCGGCGAGCGCCACCTCGATGTCGTCGCCGACACCTGCGCCCCGCTCGTCGACGCCGTCGCGCTCGCCGTCGCGGCCTCCCTCGATGGCGACGCGCTCGCTCGCACCGCCGCCGCGCCACCACCGCCGCCACCGCCACCCGTCGTCGTCGCAGCCCCGTCGCCGTCGCCGCGCCCGCCTCGTCGTCGTCGCTGGTCCGTCGCCGCGAGCGCCCTCGGCGGCCTCACCGTCGGAACCCTCCCCTCCGCCGCCCCGCTGCTCTCGCTGGTCGTCGAGGTGCGCCCGCCCTCGTGGCCGACGCTCGTCGTCACCGGGCTCTACCAGCCCGACGCCACCGTCGACCTCACCACCGGCCGCGCCTCGCTCCGCCTTGGCCTCGCGGGCCTCGCCGTCTGCCCCTGGCGCGGAGCCACCACCACCCTCTCACTCACCCTCTGCGCGGGTGTGCTCGCGGGCGTTCTGGTGGCTGCGGGGCAGGGCCTCGCCGTCGACCGCATCGAGGAGCGCCCCTACGCCGCCCTCGAAGCGGGCGCCCGCGCGCGCTGGTCGCTCGGCTCCGTGGTGCATCTGCTGGCGGACGTGCAGGCGGTGGTTCCGCTCATCCGCGACACGCTGGTGGTGGAGGGCGCCGGGGAGGTTCATCGCGTGAGCCCCATCGGGCTGCGCGCGGGAATCGGCGTGGGGGTTCATTTCGAGTGACGGGCCGCGGGGCCATGCTCCCACTCACGCCCTTCGCGATGACCTCGACGCTGTTCTCACTGCTGCGCCCCGGGGACGTCGTCGCGCTCGACGCCGACGAGGCGCGGGTCGACGAGCGCCGCTGGACGCTCCGCGAGGTCTACGAGGCCCACTGGGGCTTCGTCTGGCGCGCCCTCCGCGCCCACGGCGTGCGCGAGGCCGACCTCGAAGACCAGACCCACGAGGTGTTTCTCGTGGTTCATCGCAAGCTCGACGGCTTCGAGGGGCGCTCGCAGCTCACCACCTGGCTGTGGGGCATCACCGAGCGCGTCGCGAGCGACTGGCGACGACGGGCCCACGTTCGCCGCGAGCAGATCACCGCCGCCCCGCCCGAACCCGCGCCATCACCCGAGAGCAACCCCGACGCCCAGGCCGCCGAGGCGCAGGCCCGCGAGACCCTCGCCGCCATCATGGACGCGATGCCCCCGGAGCAGCGCGTGGTGTTCGCCCTCTTCGAGCTCGACGGCCTCGGCGCCGACGCCATCGCCACGCTCGTGGGCTGCTCGGCCAACACCGTCCACTCGCGGCTGCGCCTCGCGCGCAAGCACTTCGAGAAGGCGCTCGCCCGCGTTCGCGCCCGGGAGGCCCGATGACCCGCGCGCCCCGCCGCTGGATCGACGACGCCGCCAACGCCCCGCCCGGCGCCGGCGACCTCCTGCGCGCCGCCGCCGCGCCCGACCACGCCGCCCGCCTCCGCATGTGGAACGCCCTCCAGTCCTCCACCACCGCCGCGACCACCGCGGCCACGACGGCAGCCACCGCCAAGGCCGCCTCCGGGGGATTCCTCGCGCTCGTCGGCGTGAAGCCCGCCATCGTCGCCGCGCTCGTCGTCGCGGGCTCCGTCGCGCTGCACCGCGCGCGCACCGTCGCTCCGCCTGCGCCGCGCCCCGTCGCCACCGTGACCGTCGCGGCACCCACGGTGACCACCGCTGCGCCGACGGTGCCGAGCGTCGAGCCCGTCGCGGTCATACCCGTCCCGGTAAAGCCGCCGCCCCCGGTGCTGGTCGTCGCGGCCCCGCGTCACGTCGCCCGCCCGGTCGTCGTCGCCGCGCGCGCTCGTGTGGTGCCGCCTGCTGCCGTGGTCGCGGTGGCTCCGTTTACGGTGGACGACGAGCTCGCGGCCTTCGCGTCGGCGCGCTCGCTCGTCGCCAGCGACCCGGCGGCGGCGCTCGCGGGCTTCGATGCGCTGAGCGCGCGGCTCGGTCGCGACGGGGGTGCGTTGGCCCACGAGCGCGCCCGCTACGCCGTGGATGCGCTGCGACGGCTACACCGCGACGACGAGGCCCGCGAACGCGCGGACGCCTTCCTCGCGGCGCACCCCACGAGCACCGTGGCGCCCGCGATGCGCGCGGTCGTCGGGCAAAGCACCGACGCTCCGACGAATCGGTGACGGCGGCATCGGCACCGCCCCACAGACGCCGCAGCGAGCGCGGCGCTGACGGCCGTCGCCCGCCCGGAGACTCCCAATCATGGATCGACTCGCTCGGTGGTGGTGCGTGGGCTGCGCGGTGGCGCTCGTCGGCTGCGGCAGCAGCGTGACCATCGGCAACATCGGCGTCGACGCTGGCGCGACGGACGCCGGGTCCGTCCTCGACACGCCCATCACCACCGTCGACGCGCCCGTGGTCCCGCCCACCGACCTCGGCCTCCTCGGCTGTGACGGCGTCTCCCCTCCCGTCGGGACGCCCTGCTCCGTCGGCATCGGCGCCTGCCAGCGCGCGGGCCGGTACCTCTGCCGCGCCGACCTCCGCATCACGGTCTGTGATGCCGTCCCCGCCACCCCGACGCCCGAGTCCTGCAACGGCACCGACGACGACTGCAACGGCATGGTCGATGAGGTCGCGCCGCGCACCTGCTTCGATGGTCCTGCGGGCTCCGTGGGCGTCGGCGTGTGCCGCCCCGGGACGCAGGCGTGTGTCGCGGGCGCGTGGGGTCCGTGCGCGTCGCAGGTGGTTCCCGCGGCGGAGAGCTGCAACGGGCTGGACGACGACTGCGACGGCTCCGTCGACGAGTCCCTGGTGCAGCGCTGCGGCGAGCTGTCGTGGTCGATGCCGGGTCGCTACGCTCGCGCGGTGACGGCGATGCCGCCGCGGGCCTACGTCGACGCGTGCGCGCAGGCGGGGCACCGCACCTACCTGCCCAACGCCGACGACGGCAACGTGTCCGAGGCGTTGCCCTTCGCGTTCCAGGCGTTCGGGATGCCGGTGACGACGGCGTTCTTCACGGCCAATGGCGTGCTGGGCTTCTCCGCCGCCACCTGGGCCTTCAACAACACCACGCTCCCTGCCATGCGCGGGGCGCAGTCGGTGTACGCGTTCTGGGACGACCTCGCGCTGCGCGACGGCATCTGCACCGCGACCATCGGAACAGCGCCCAACCGCACCTTCGTCGTCGAGTGGCACGACGCGGGCTTCTTCCCCCGCACCGACGAAGCGCACCTCAACTTCGAGGTGGTGCTCGTCGAGGGCAGCAACCTCATCGAGGTGCTCTACGGTCGCATGGAGGGCGCCGGCGACCGCTCGCTCGGCTCCAACGCCACCACCGGCATCCAGGGGGACGACACCGCCGCGTCGACGGACACGGTGAGCTTCAACATGGCGAGGCCGATGCTCACGGGCAGCGCCATCCGGTGGTCGCCCGCCCTCGTCGACATGCGCGGCATCTGTCGCGCTGGATCACAGACCTGCCGCGCGGGCGCGTGGAGCACCTGCACCGGCGAAGTGGGCCCGATGATGGAGCGCTGCGGCAACGCGCTCGACGACGACTGCGACGGCATCGTCGACAACGGCTGCCCTTGAGGCGGTGGGCCGGAGTTCGCGTGACCCCGTTGCGAGTGCGTGCAGTCGCTCACTCCGGGCTATTTCACGTGGTCACCTCGCGACGCGAGGTTGCAGCACTGGTTTCAACGAACAACCCATCGACCCGCTCATCGTCAGTAGAGATCTCTTGCAACCTCGCACCGCGAGGTGACCACGTGAAATAGCCCGGAGTGAGCGACTGCACGCACTCGCAACGGGGTCACGCGAACTCCGGCCCACCCACTCACACCACGTCGAAGGCGTTGAGAATCGCCTCCGGGCGGAAGTGCAGCAGGTAGTTGAGCTCCGTCGTCGGGTTGCACCCGCAGCCTGCGTCCTGCGGTTGCGTGAGCATCTCGAAGGCCCGCGCGAAGCCCAGCTCACGACCGTTGAGCGGCGTCTCGCTCCGAAAGGTCAACGGACACGGGACCACGTACCCGGTCGGCGTGATCGAGAGGAAGTACTGCGACGCGTAGCAGTCGTTGCAGCTGTAGAACCGCCGCGCCCCCGTCTCGCCGTCCCCCGCGAGCTGCTTCAGAAACGTCCGCGAGGGCCCTACCGGCCAGCCCTCTTCCTTGCGTCGCAGGAGGTGCCGCGCCACCGCCGCGATGCCGTCACCCGTGATGTCGGGGCCGATGGTCTTGTTGGGGTCGCCCTCCGCGTCGTGCTCCACCTGGAAGAACGCCCGCGTCCCCTTCTCCTTCGCCACCTTCAGCACGTAGTCGACGGTGTCGAGGCCGCCCTTCGTCATCACGGTCATGGTGATGACCTTCACGCCCGCGGCCTTCGCCAGATCGATGGCTTCGAGCACCTTGTCGTGCGCGCCCGGGTGCCGCTGCCGGTCGTTGATCTCCGCCGGACCATCGAGCGTCACGCACACCAGGTCGAGCTTGCGGACCTGATCCATGCGCTGCGGGAAGAGCCACCCGTTGGTGTTCATCGCGACGTTGACGTGGCGCTCCTTGAGGTGGTCGATGAGCTCGCCGACGTCCTTCCGCATGAGCGGTTCGCCGCCCATGATGCTCACCCGCATCATCCCGGCGTCGGCGAGCTCATCGATCGCGCGGTGCCAGTCCGCGGTGCTCATCTCCTCGCGGTTCATGATCGGGAGCTGGCAGTAGACGCAGCGGAAGTTGCACTTGTCGGTGATCGACATGGTGACCATGAGCGGAAACTTCCGCCCCGTCGCGCGGGCCACCGCGAAGCGGCTGAGCGGCGCCGCCTGCCGCGCCATCGGAAGCACCCGGCGGGCGAGGGTCTGTACGTCGGGCATCGAGAACTTCATCGAGCACCTTCGGGTGTGAGTCAGGCGACGTCCGACGCTACGCCCGATCGGGGTCAGCGGTCGATGACACTCACCCGTGAGCGCCCTGCATCGTAGGCGCGACATGCGAGCCCGAGCGCGATCGCAGCAGGTCGCGCAGGCCCGGCAGCGCCTGCCGCGTGAGCACCAGCATCCCCGCCACCACCACCAGGACACCGAACCACCGCCGCAGCTTCTCGGGCGCCACGCGATGCGTGAAGAGCGACCCGACCAGCGTGCCGAGCGCGGAGGCCACGGAAAACGCGATCGCGAGGTGCCAGTCGACGAAGGCGAAGGCCCGCTGACCGATGACACCCGAGAGGGAGTTCATGGCGATGACGACGGCGGAGGTTCCGACCGCGACGGGCATCGGGATGCGCCCCAGCAGCGTGAACACCGGGACGATGAGAAAGCCGCCGCCGACCCCGAGCAGGCCCGAGAGCATGCCCACGACACCGCCGCCCAGCACCAGCAGCGCGCGCTTCCACAGGGGCTGCGCGGCGGACTCGTCGACGGTGGCCAGGGGGTTCTTGCGGCGGCGCAGCATGGCGCGCGCGGTGACGAGCATCACGACGACGAAGCCCGCGAGCAGGATGGGCGACGGGACGAGCTGCGCGAGTCGGGCGCCCGCGAACGCGCCAGCGGAGCCGAGGAGACCGAAGGGCAGCGCGAGGCCGAGGCGCACGTTGCCGCGGCGCGCGTGGGCGAGCGCGGAGACGGGCGCGGTGGCGGTCATCACGATGACGCTCATGGCGGATGCGGTGATGGGTTCGAGGCCCACGACGAGGAGCATGGTGGGGAGCGTGAGCACCGAGCCGCCGCCGCCGAGGAGGCCGAGCACCGCGCCGGTGAGCACGAGCGTGAGCAGCGACAGCACCATGAGCACGACGGCCCGCGCGCTGTCGGGCCGCTGGTGCATGAGGGTGAACGACGGCGCCGACGAGTTGGCGCGCGGGTTGGGCCCGATGCTGGTGGCGCAGCGGAAGCCGCTGTCGCCGCTCACGTGCCACTCGGTGTCCTGATTGCGGCGCGTCGCGCGCGCCTTGATGGCGTTGGTCTGGAGGAAGCCCGACCCGCGCACGACGCGCTGATCGCTGAAGCAGCCTGCGTCGTCGTAGCGACAGTAGAGCGTGGAGGTCCACTCCCAGACGTTGCCCGCGAGGTCGGAGTGTCCCCAGCGGCCGCGGCCGGCGGGGAAGCTGCCGACGGGGGAGGTTCCGGCGTAGCCATCGGAACCGGGGTAGAGCGCCTGCCACCCACCGCGGATGCGGCTGATCTCGCCCTGACACTCGGAGCCGCACGCGTTGAGGCGCGTCTCGTCGAGGGCTTGCTCGCCCCACGGGTAGGTGCGCGCCTCGCTGCCGCCGCGGGCCGCGTACTCGAACTCCTCCTCGGTGGGCAGTCGCCAGCCGTGGACGCGGCAGTAGGTGTCGGCCTGCGACCACTCGACGCAGTTGGCGGGGTGGTCGTCGTGGTTGCGGAGGTTGGCGTTGCAGAACTGGCTCCACGACTCGCGCTCGTCGGGGAAGATCTCTGGCCACGCGGCGCGTCGCCCGAGCGGGGTGCAGCGCCCGGTGTCCGAGCACTGGCGGTACTCCGCGACGGTGACCTCTTCGACGTCGAGATAGAACGACTCGACGCGCACCTGATGGACGGGCATCTCGTCGGGGAAGCCAGTGGTGGAGCCCATGGGGAAGGTTCCGCCGGGGACGAGGGCCATGCCTGGCGGCGGCGGCGGGAGCTCACCGCTGGCGGCGCAACGACAGGCGGCGGCAGTGCCGTCGACCGCGCACGAGCGAACGCCGCGGCGGGCATCGGGGCAGGCGCAGGGGCTGCCGGTGACACAATCGCCGCCACGAGCGCCGCAGCCCGCGGAGAGGGGGAGGGCGAGCCACGTGAGCAACGCGAGCGGGGCACAGAGGGTACGCCATCGGACGCTCATCGAGGCTCCGCCATCCGCCATCCACCTCGTATATCAGGGGACCGGCGTTCGCGAGAACGCCCGACTGCCGCCCTCACTCCCCCGCGCGAAACACGTACGGCACCGTCACCGTCGCGGGCCCGCCCGTCGGCGCTGGAAACACCAGCCCTCGCAGCACCCCTTCCATGCATCGCCCCGCTCCGCGCAGCGCGTCGTCCCCGCTCAGCGACGTCTGCGACACCCGACCGTCGCTCTCCACCCGCAGCCGCACCGTGAGCTCACCTGCCAGCGTCGCGTCGCGCGCCAACGCCCGCTCGTAGCAACCGCGCACCTCCGTCGCCCGCGTCGCCAGCACCCGCTGCGCCTCTCGCGGCTCGATGCGCCCGTGCGTCGGCGGCAACACCGCCACCGCTACGTCCACACCCGCGTCTCTCCTCGCCGTCGCGCCCGCGTCTCTGCGCGTCGTCGCCACGCCCGCGTCTCTGCGCGTCGCGGTCACCCCCGCGTCCATCCTCGCGACGACGCCCGCGTCTCTCCGCACCACCGCGCCTGCGTCCCGCCGCGGCTGCGCGTGCGCCTCCGTGCAGCCCACGCACCCCAGCAGCATCGTCGCGACCGCGCGGAACATCGCCCCGCACGGCAGTGGTCTCGTCGTCATGGCCGCCGCAACCTACCACCGTCGCCGCGCACCGCCGCCACCCACCGCCGCCACCCACCGCCGCCACCGACGACACGCTCCCTCTCCGCCTCATGGGCGCAGGCGCGACCTTCCAGGCGGCGCTCCGCTCCCTGCGCGAGCGCTACGGTCAGGTGCCGCGCGGCAAGAAGCTCTATGCGGCGGTGGTACAGTTGCTCCTCGCCGCGCAACGTCGCGGCATCGCTCTCACGGAGGCGCTCATGCTCGACGTCACGGAAGCCGAAGAATACATGCGTACCCAGCACGCCCTGGGACTGGAGGAGGGACTGGAGGCGGGACGATTGGAGGGTCAGCGGCAGGGCCAGCAGGAGACCACCCACGCCTTGCTCCCCGCGCTGGTGCGCGTCGCGGAACTCACCCTCGCCCGCCCCCTCACCGACGCCGAGCGCGGCGTCCTCGAGCGTCGCCTCGACGTCGACGGCCCGACCGCAGCGGGCCACGCGCTCGCTACGCTCGACGCTACCGCGCTCGCCGCGTGGCTGCGCGACGCCTGATCTCCCAGCTCACACCTTCGCGAAGGAGAACCCCGCGTCGCCGACGTCCACCCGCACCGTGTCGTTGGGCCCATACCCGCCACGCAGCAGCTCTTCCGCCAACGGGTCTTGTAGCTGCTTCAAGATCACCCGCTTCAACGGCCTCGCTCCATACGCCGGGTCATACCCGAGGTCGGTCAGCAGATCGCGCGCCGGGTTGGTCACCTCCAGGCCGATCTGGCTCTCCTTGAGCAGCTTGCCCAGCCGCTTCAACTGGATATCGACAATCCCCCGCAGCGCCACCTTGCTCAATCGATCGAAGATCAACACGTCATCGATGCGGTTGAGAAACTCCGGCCGGAAGTGCTTCTTCAGCTCTCCCTGGATCTCTTCCCGCAGGTCTTCATCCGAAGTCCCCTGCTCCGTCGCTTCAAGAATGCGGTGCGCGCCGATGTTGCTGGTCATCACGATGACCGTGTCGCTGAAGTTGGCGAGCTGACCGCGGTTGTCGCTCAACCGACCATCGTCCAACACCTGCAGGAGAATGTTGAACGTATCGGGATGCGCCTTCTCCACTTCATCGAACAACACCACCGAGAACGGCCGTCGACGAATCGCCTCCGTCAGCATGCCGCCCGACTCGCTGTCCACGAAGCCCGTCGGTGATCCGATGAGCCGCCACACCGAGCCCTTCTCCATGAACTCGCTCATGTCGAGGCGCACCATCGCCGCCTCGTCATCGAACAAGAACTCCGCCAGCGCCTTCGCCAGCTCCGTCTTTCCGACACCCGTCGGCCCAAGGCACAAGAAGCTCCCGATGGGCCTGCCCGGATCGCGCAGCCCCACCCTGCCCCGTCGCACCGCCTTCGCGATGAGCCGCAGCGCCTCGTCCTGACCCACCACCCGACTGCGGATGTGGTCCTCCATCTTCAGCAGCTTCTCGGTCTCGCTCGCGAGCATCTTGCTCACCGGCACCCCGGTCCACTGCTCCAGCACCCCCGCGACGCCCGTCTCGTCGACGCTCAGCCGCGAGAGCAGCTCGCCCTCCTTCGCGAGCGCCGCCTCCGCCTCCGCGAGCACCTTCTCCGCCGCCGGGAGGTCGCCGGTGGCCAGCCGCGACGCCGCCCCCGTGTCGCCCTGCGCCGCCGCCTTGTCGCGCTCGGCCCGCAGCCCGAGGATCTTCGCCTTCGCCGACCGCAGCGCCGCGATCACGTCGCGCTGCTTGTCCCACCGCGGCCGGAGCACCTCCAGCTTCGCGCGCGTCTCGGCGAGCTGCGCCTCGACCTTCTTGCGAACCTCCACCGACGCGCTGTCCTCTTCGTCCACCAGCGAGCGGTGCTGCGCTTCGAGCGCCGACTGGAGCCGCGCCAGCGAGTCGAGCTCCGGCGGCCCCGCGTCGAGCGCCAGCCGGCACTGCGCGGCCGCCTCGTCGATGAGGTCGATGGCCGCGTCGGGCAGCTCGCGGCCCCCCAGGTAGCGCTTGCCCAGCTTCACCGCGGCCACCACCGCCGGGTCGTTGATGCGAACGCCGTGGTGCACCTCGTAGCGCTCCACGATGCCGCGGCACATGCCGATGGCCTCCTCCTCGGTGGGCGCCTCGATGAGCAGCGCCGCGAAGAGCCGCGACAGCGCCGAGTCGCTCTCGATGGTCTTCTTGTAGGCGCCCGGGGTCGTGGTGCCGATGATCTGCACCTCGCCGCGCCCCAGCGCCGGCTTCAACAGGTCGGCGGGCCCGCCTCCCGCGCCCGGGTTGTTGAAGAGCGCGTGCAGCTCGTCGACGAAGAGGATCACCTCGCCGTCGAGCGCGCTCGCCGCCGCCAGCACCGCGCGCAGCCGGTCTTCGAGCTCGCCCCGCAGCCGCGCGCCCGCCACCAGCAGCCCGAGGTCGAGCTGCATCAAGCGCTTCTTGCGCAGCGGCGCCGGGACATCCCCGCGCGCGAGGCGGGTTGCCAGCGCGTACACGATGGAGCGCTTGCCCACGCCCGCTTCGCCCACGAGCACCGGGGAGTTCTTGGTGCGGCGCGCGATGACCTGGAGCAGGCGCCGCAGCTCGACGTCGCGGCCCACGATGGGGTCGAAGCGGTCCTTGCCAGCTTCGGCGATGAGGTCGCGGGTGTAGCGCGCGAGCACGTCGCCCGTCGCTCCGCCGCCGCTGCCACCACCGCCGCCCGGCGTCGGAACGCTCGGGCTGCTCACGCCCTCGGTCGACGCCATGGAGTCGGGCAGTCCCTTGAGCGCGGCGCGCACCTTCGCCTCGTCGACGTCGAGCGCGCGCAGCACCGCACCGGTGAGCCCGGTGACCTCGTTGACGATCGCGATGAGCAGGTGGCGCACGCGCACCGGGCTCGCGTCGCGCGACGCCTCGGACTCCGCGCGCGTGGTGAGCCCGAGCAGCCGCGGAGAGAGGAAGGCCACGGCGCCCGGCACCTGCGGAATCTTCCGCAGCACGGCTTCGACTTCGAAGAGCAGGTCGCCCGGGTCGACGCCCGCCTGCTCGAATGCGCGCTGCACCAGCGGGTCGCGATCGAGGAGTCGGAAGAGGAGGTGCAGGGACTCCACCTCGGCGTGCGAGCGCTCGTCCGCGAGGCTCTGCGCGCCGGCCAGCGCGGCCTTCGCGTCGGGGCCATAACCATCGAGCTTCCAGCTTCGGGTCGTGTTGCTCATCGGGGCGCGGACGGTACCACGCGCCCCGCGAGCGGGAGTGTTGGAGGGAGATCGGGCTGAAGCGGGGACGCCGTGCGGACGTGGATGCAGCCTGCGAGCGCGCCCGCAGCGACCGACCAAGGCGTAGCAGCGCTACGCCGCGGGAGGGAGCGAGGACGTAAGCCGCAGGATGCGCCACGCCCGCGCGGGCGTCACTCCTTGTCGAGCTTGCCGACGAGCGAGAGCGTGAAGGCCGCGCCCATGTACTTGAAGTGCGGGCGCACCTTGAGGTCGCAGCGGTACCAGCCCGGCTGGCCTTCGACTTCCTTCACCTCGATGGAGGCCTTGCGCAGCGGGCGGCGCGAACGAACGCCCGGAGCGGGGTCGTCCATGTCCGCGACGTACTGGCCGATCCAGGCGTTGAGCTCGCGCTCCAGGTCGGGGCGCTCCTTCCACGAACCGATCTGCTCGCGCTGGAGCACCTTCAGGTAGTGCGCCAGGCGGTTCATGATGAACATGTACGGGAGCTGGGTGCCCAGGCGGTAGTTGGTCTCCGCCTCGCGGCCTTCGGGGCTCTGGCCGAAGTACTTCGCCTTCTGCACCGAGTTGGCCGAGAAGAAGCACGCGTTGTTGGAGTCCTTGCGGAACGTGAGCCCGATGAAGCCCTCTTCGGACAGCTCGTACTCGCGGCGCTCCGTGAGCTGAACCTCCGTCGGGATCTTCGTCTGGATCTCGCCCATCGCCTGGTACTGGTGCAGCGGCAGGTCTTCCACCGTGCCGCCCGCCTGCGGGCCGATGATGTTGGGACACCAGCGGTACTTCGCGAACGAGTCGGCCACGCGCGTCGCCATCGCGACGGCGGCGTTGCCCCACAGGTACTTGTCGTGCGACCCGGTCGAGTCCTCCTCGAAGTTGAAGGACTTCACCGGGACCGTCTCCGCGCCGTACGGCAGGCGGAGCAGGAAGCGCGGCATCGTGAGGCCGACGTAGCGCGCGTCTTCGCTCTCGCGGAACGCGTGCCAGCGGGCGTACTGCGGACCCTCGAAGTGGCTCTTGAGGTCCTTCATGTTGGGGAGCGCTTCCCAGGAGTTCTCACCGAACATCTTGGGGGACGCCGCCGCGATGAAGGGCGCGTGGGACATCGCGGAGACAGAAGCGATCTTCTGCATCAGCGAGATGTCCTGCGGGCTCGCGTCGAACTCGTAGTTGCCCACCATCAGACCGAGGGGCTTGCCGCCGAAGGTGCCGTACTCGCGCGAGTAGGCGATCTTGTAGAGGCCGCTCTTCGGCACCTCGGGGGAGTCCTCGAAGTCGTTGAGGAGGTCCTCCTTCGAGCAGTTGAGCATCTCGACCTTGATGTTCTCGCGGAAGTCCACCTTGTCGACGAGGAACTTCAGCGAGCGCCAGGCGCTCTCCAGCTTCTGGAAATCGCTGTGGTGCAGGATCGCGTTGATCTGCGCCGACAGCCGCGAGTCGATCTCGGCGATCATCGCGTCGACGATGTTCTTGTCGATGCGCTCGGTCTGACGGCCGGGGGCGAGCATCTCCGCGATGAAGTGCTGCACGCCGCGGCGGACGACGTCGTAGCCCTCCTCGCTCGGCTTGATCTTGCCTTCGTTGAGGATCTCGTCGAGCAGCGAACCCTGCTCCAGCGTCTCGGTCCCGCCCTGGGACTGGGTCTTCAGGTCACTCATGGGTGCTTCTGTTCCTCAGTGTATTTCTGGTGTCGAGACGGTGTGTCAGGTGCCGCCCTTGTCGCCGAGGCCGAGCTCCGACATGAGCTTGGCGCGCCCCTCCTCGTCGCCGAGGAGCCCCTGGATCTTCTTGCGGAACGCCGGCACGTTGCCGAGCGGCCCCTTGAGGGCGTTGAGGGCCGAGCGCAGCTCCATCAGCTTGCGCATCTCGGGCACCTGGTTGGCGACGCCTTCGGGCGTGAAGTCCGAGAGCTTCTTGAACTTCAGGTTGACGGCCATCTCCGCGCCGGGCTCGTTGGAGAGCTTGTCGGCGACGCCCAGGTTGAGCTCGAGCTTCTGCTCGCCGAGCACCTGGTTGAAGTTGTCCTTGTCGATGTTGATCGGCTTGCGGTTCTCGACGGCCTGGTCGTCGGGACGGAGGGTGTAGTCACCCACCATCATGATCTTCAGGGGGAGCTCGACCTCCTCCTGGGCACCGCCCGTCGCCGGCTTGTAGACGATGTTGACCCGCTCCTTGGGAGCAACTGAACCCTCTTTCGACATGCCCGTACCTTCCTCTCAGTGCCTTGGCCAGCAGACCCGTTGAACCCGGTGCGTCGAATGGCGTACCGGGCGGTTGAAGAACGATCAAGCCCCGAGGCGTAGCGCCGCCGTGGGATCAAGACGACAGACGCGATCATAAAGCAAGCCCGCCTCGGGGGGCATCGCTTTCCCCCCCTTGGCCAACAACTTCAAGCACGCATACAAGCCCTCGGACGAGGCCGCCGCGAGCGCGGGATCCCACTCCTCCAGCCCGTAGCGCTCGACCTCCTTCTCCGTCGACTCGAACACCGCGCGCGCCAGGGCCACCTGCCCCGCCGCCATGCACACCTGCCCGATGCCGAGCCGCACCCGGTAGCGCGACGCCGCCGAACCCGCCGACGCCAGGCGCCCCTGCAACATCGCGATGGCGTCCGGCAGCTTGCCCGAGGTCGCCAGCGTGCGCGCCTCGTTGATCACCGCCTCGTCCTCGCCACCACCGCCACCGCCGCCGCCCTGCACGACGACCACGCGCGCCGCACCACCACCACCACCGGACGAGGCCGACATCCCGCCGCCGCCGCCACCACCGAGCGCGCCGAGCACCTCGGAGGAGATCCACGACTTCGTCTCGTCGCTCGCAAACGGTGACCCGTCGACGAAGCTCATGTCCACCAGCGCGGGCATGCGCTTGAGCACCAGCGCCGTCTCGCGCAGCAGCTCGGCGTGGGCCTTCTGGTGCGTCGCGCCGAGGCCCGCGAGGGACATCGCGGAGTACCGGTGGAGGTCGAGCCAGAAGCGCGCCGACCGCAGCTCGGACTCGGTCTCCTCCAACAGCGCGGCCCACTTGCCGTTCTCGGCGATCTTCGCGAGCTGCGCGCGGCGCGCCGGGTTGGGCGCCGGCACCTTGGACTTGCCGTTGTCCGAAGGCGGAGGGTCGACGAGGTGCAGGTACAGCCCGAGGCGCACCATGCGGTACGACAGCGGGTTGGTCGCGTCGGCGTTGCGCAGCGTCCCTGACGCGCTGAAGACATTGGCGCCGACCTCGGAGAGAAACTGCACGACGGCGCTGGCGTCGGCGGGCGCTGCGACGGGCGCCGCGGCGGGCATCGCCACTGCAACCGCAGCCGCGACGGGTGGCGGAGCGGCGACGGGCGGCGGCGCGGCGACGGGCGGCGGCGCGGCGACGGGCGGCGGCGCAGCGACGGGTGGCGGCGCGGCGACGGGCGGAGGCGGCGCGGGCTCGGCCGACGGCGGGGGCGGCGGCGGCTCCGGTGCCTTCTCCGCCGGGAGGTTGAACATCAACCGCGTCACCCCCTCGGTGAGCGGCCGCATCGCGGGGCAGCTGTCCGCGAACTTCTCACGCGCGACCTTCGCAAGGTGCTTGGCGACGAAGTCGAGGTCGTTGAGGGTCTTACGATCCTTCTCGGCGACGGCGAGGTTGGGCAGCACCGTGTCGCAGCTCTTGATGATCCACTCGATGGCGTTGACCCGGCCGCGCATGCGCTTCGCTTCGGGGTACGCCGTGGTCCAGTAGTCCTCGATGAGCACCGAGAGCACCGAGAGCCCGGTGACCAGACCGTCGAGGCCCCGCGACGTGTACAGGCCGAAGGCCATGTACGACGCCACCAGCAGGTCTTTCGAGCGGTTCTGGAGAACCTCCGTGGCGTTGTCGATGACCTTGCGCCACTGGATCTGTCCGCCCGTCGGCGAGTCGCGCTTGGCCACCTCGTCGCGCAGCTCGGCGTACTGCGGGTCGGCCGACGCGTTGGTGCCCGCGGGCTGCGCGTCGGAGATCGGTGCGGTCCAGGGCTGCGCGCGTGAGCGGAGTTCTTCGACGTCCATGACCACCGTGTCGTAGGGTTGTGCGAGGGGACGGGAGGCTAAGCCCACCCAAGGGCAGAGAGAAGCGATTCCAGCGGAGCGTTCCACTGCGCGATGGCGGCCTGGTGCGCGGGCGAGAGGCCCTGCCGCGCGAGCGCCACGGCCTCGGCGCGGTTGGTCCACAGGGGCCAGTGCTGCGGGGCGTTGTCCTCGGGGTTTACGAGGTAGCGCAAGAGAACGCCCGACGGCGGGCCCACGCACGCGAGCATCCGGGCGGGCGCCGACTCGCGCCACAGCACCGTCGGCACGAACGCGCCCTGCAACCGTCGGCGCATGAGCTCCAACCACGCGAAGAGGTCGAGGTCACCCGTGAGCGGACCGTCGAGCACGATGGGCGTGCGGCTCGGTCGGGCGCGCGCGGTGTCGCACGCGTCGACGGCGGTCTTGATCGCGTACCAGCAGGTCGAGGCGTTGGGGTCGCCGGTCATCCGGGGCAGCACCTGCGCGCCGGTGAAGTTCTGGAGCGCGTGCATGCAGACCACGTCGACCTGCGCGAGGTCGTGCGCGGACGGAAGGCGGAGGTTGCGTGACCACGCGGCGAGGAGCTGCGCGTCGGCCCGCCCGAGGTCGTGGAGGATGCGCGTCGCGTCGCGCAGGAAGAGCCCGTACCCGAGCGGCGCGCCCGACCAGCGCGTGGCGAGCCACGTCGGGTCGACGCGCGCAAACACCGTCATCGGGTAGACGCGCCCGACGCTGTCGTGGCTGGCGATCATCGCGCCGACGGTGGCGGGCAGCGACGGGTGACCGTGGTGCAGGAAGTAGAGCGGCTCGGTGGGGAAGGGAGCGCCCATGCGGTGGAGGGTTTCGAGGCCCTCCTGGATCCACACGTCGAGCGACTGCGCGGCCTGGTCGGAGGCGTTGATGCGGACGAAGTCCCCCTGGGCCGGGATCTTCCCGTACACACCGAGCGCGTCCCGATCAGCCGCGGCGGATGACATGACTGGTTGAGCGGTTGGCGGAGGGTTCAGCCGTCGCTGTGACGGCGACGACGGCGACGACGCGAGCCTTCGTCGTCGGGGGCCGACGGCATGCCCGGAACGCCCGAGAGGTTGCACGGGTTGCCGCGGCGGGCGATGGGGTGCGGCGCCGTTACGCCCTCGGCGCGGAAGGGCAGCAGGAAGCGCCCCACCGTGGCGTTGTCCGCGCGCGGAACCCCGAAGAAGGGGTTCTCGCTGCGGGCCGGGCGGATGTCCACGCCGACCTCGATGTCCTGGTCGCGCAGGCGCCAGACCACCGAGAAGATGCGGGCCTCGGGAGAGCCCCGCACGACGCCCGCTTCGAACAGACGGAAGAGGCCCCACTCGCCCTCCTGCTCGATGGTCTCGTCGGTGCCGTTGAGGCCGCGCGCGCGGATCTTGGCGCCGCGCACCGCGCCCGCTCCGGGCCAGTGGAACTGCCGCCACTCGGGCGGGCCGTTGCGGTACTGGAGCGACTCGCCGTCGACGGAGAAGGTGAGCTCCGCGATGGAGGGCGTCGCGCGCAGGCGCACCTCGAAGTCCACGCGCGGCCCCTCGGCACCAGCCGGGAAGAGCACCGTGGAGAGGTCCTGCGAGCGGTTGAGGAAGGTGCGCAGCTCAGGGCGCCAGTTGTCGGCCATGTCGCTGCCGAGACGCGTAACGAAGTCGTACTGGTCGCCCTGACGGGTGACGTCCGTGGTCAGCGCTTCCGTGTAGAACGCCCACACAGCGCCGCGCGTGGGACGGTAGAAATCCGCGACGTCGCTGAGCGCCGCGTCCTGCCCGCTGGCCGAGAAGGGGTAGCGGTTGTGGAGGGTGCGCGCGTACGGCACCACCACGGCGCTGCACCAGCGGTCCGACCCCGCGCCCGCGAGCGCCCCGGTGGCGCGGCGGACGGTGAACTCGATGGGCGGCGGCAGCAGGTTGCGGAGCACCGGGCGGGCGTCGACGGCGGCGCCGTTGATGAGCGCCTCGACGCGGGTCTGCGCCGTCTGGAGCGCCGTGATGAGCGGCGCCGACGGAGCCACCGGGTTGTCGACGTGGGTCTGGAGCGCGTCGCGCACGAACGCGAGCTGCTCCTGGTACTCACGCAGCGCCGTCGGGCCCGCCGGAGCGGGCGGCGGAGCGGGCGGAGCGCCGGCCGCGGCGGCCGCGGGCGGAGGCGGCGTCGGGGGCACGCCGAACTCCACGATGCCGTGCAGGAGCGCGTCGTTTTCGACGTCCTCCCGGCGGCGGCGCGCGTCGGCCACGAAGCCCGTCTGCCCGTTGCGGGCCGCGAGCGCCGAGTTGGCGGCGTTGCTGGCCGCCATGCCGGTGCGCCCCTGCGACTGCAAGCGCGCGTTGGCCATCTGCTGGGCCGCCCCGAGCAGGCTGCTGCCCGCCGCGTTGGCGGCCGCGCTCTGCGGGTCGAGCAGGCGGGTGTTTTCCGCCACCGTCCGCATCAGGAACTCGTAGGCCGGCGAGCCGCCCTGCGTGAACCACTGGAGCATCTGGAGCGCCATGATGGGGTCGCCCGGCTCGCGCACCCGGAGGCTCGCGAGGAAGTTTCTCCACTCGGCGATGTACTGCTGGAAGTACTGCGAGCGCACGTCAGCGAGGGCGTCCGCGAGGCGCGCGGTGCGGTCGATGTTGGGGTTCTGCCCCAGCACCCAGGCCTCGCCGACGATCTCCTCGGGCGCGGCGTTGAGCCGGTCGCGCACGTACTCTTCCCAGCCGCGGCGGGTGAAGGCACCGCGCACGGTGCGACCCTCCACCGGGCCCACCTGGAAGATGTGCTCGGGCGAGCGGCCGACGGCGCGCGTCAGCGTGATGTCGAAGCCCATCGGCGTGACGGCGCTGATGATGCCTTCGAGCGCGAGGTCGACGCTCGACGTGCGGTTGAGCACCTCGCGCACCGACCGCACGGTGTTGGCGTCGCGCGGGAGCGCGAGCTCCTGCGGGTGGTCCTTGAGCTGGTCGAGGTAGGCCGAGACGTTGGCCGTGCGCGCCGCGAGGTCGGCCGGCGACTGCGGCGCCCCCGCCGACCAGGCTGCTACCAGCACGCGCGTCAGGAAGGCCTTCTGCGCGTCGGTGTCGGGCTCACCCGCCGCGCGCGGCGTGGCCGGGCTCAACAGGATGTGCGTCTTGAGCAGGTCGTACTCGGCGGTGCGCTCGGGCTGCGTCGCGACGGTGCCCGCGGGGTGCGCCGCCACGAAGTCCCTCATCCCGCGCACGTCGCGCTGGGCGAGCGGCTCGATGACCCGGCGCCGCAGGGCGGCCGAGTACAGCCGACGAACGTCGGGGTAGATGTCGTGGCCGCGGTACATGCCGAAGCGCATGTAGAGCGGGATGAACTCCGCCCCGGTCTCCCACTTGCGGAGCTGCTCGACGCGCAGGCGCACGGGCTCGAGCTCGGCGAGGGTGAGCGGCGCCGCGTTGGGCTGACCCGCGTTGGCGGCGATGCGCTCGACCTCGGCGCCGGACTCGCGGACGAAGTCGCGGTTCTCGACGTAGGCGATGGCCGGGATGGTGAGGATGAGCAGCGCCGTGGCGAAGGCACCCGCGGCGACGAGGTAGCGTTGCCGACGCTGCCGACGGATCTCCTCCGGGCTGCGCGCGGCGACGTCGGCGTCGGGGAAGATCACCCGCGCGAACACGTCGCGGAGGAAGAAGCTCTTGGCCTCGGTGACGGTCGGCGCGGGGGCCGCGGTCTGCGGCAGCCCGAGGGTGTCGCGGAGCTTCTGGGTGAGCCGGTCGATGGGCCGGCCCTCTTGCGTTCCCGACGTGAAGTACACGCCGCGGAAGTTGGGCGCGCCCTGGTAGACGTTGGACGAGAAGAGGTTCTCGACGAAGTCGGCGAGGTTGGCTTTGACGCCCGCGAGCTGCTGCGGAAACTGGAACACCTGCTCGCGCACTTCGAGCTTCTGCTCGCCCGCGAGGCGGCGGAACTTGCGCTGATCGGCGACCTTCACCAGCTCGTCGAAGCGCTCACCGAAGGCCGCGCCGGGCGACTGGAGCTGCTGGTTGAGCGGCCACGTGAAGCCCCAGATCTGACCGCGCTCGTTCTTCCGCAGGTCGCCGAAGAACTCGCTGAAGCCCGAGACGAGGTCGGTCTTGGTGAAGAGCAGATAGACCGGCATGGTCATCTGGAGCTGGCCCATCACCTCGTCGACGCGCTCGCGCACGCGCTTGGCGACGGCCTCGATCTCGTGCTCGCGAGCGCCGAGAATCTCCGCCACGCTGACGGCCACGATGACGCCGTTGAGGGGCTTCTCCGGCCGGTGCTTGCGCAAGAGGTCGAGGAACGACAGCCACTCGTCGCGGTCGTCGTCGGCGGTCATGTAGCGACCGGCGGTGTCGAGCAGCACGGCCTCGTTGGTGAGCCACCACTCGCAGTTACGCGTTCCGCCCACACCGCGGACGCCACCGCCGTTCTGGGACATGTACGGGAACTGCAACCCCGAGTTGCGGAGCGCCGTGGTCTTGCCGGAGCCGGGCGGCCCGATGATGACGTACCAGGGCAGCGCGTAGAGGGCTTCGGCGCCGCTCTTCCCGAGCTTGGAGGACTTGAGCGAGGCGATGGCGCGGGTGACCTCCGCCTGCATCGCGCGCACCTCCGCCTGCTGCTCGGGGCGCACCGTGCGGGCGTGCTCCTCGGCCTGGGCGTTGAGGGCCTTCTCGATCTCCCGGGCGGCCTTGCGGGCGCGGTACTTCCGGTACGCGATGAGGCCGACCAGCACCAGCACCGTGACGACGGTGACGGCCACGGCGATGTTGAAGCCGTGGGGCAGGCGCTCCCCCAGGATGAAGGCCGCCGCCCACGCGATGGCGATGACCAGGAACGCGAAGATGTACTTGAACACGGTGTCGCCCCTCTATGCTTTCAGCGAACGAACTGGGCGATGCGGGCGAGGACCGAAGAGACCTCGCCGTTGAGTGAGAAGTAGAGCCCGGCGTAGAGCACCAGGGAGATCACCACCGCCGCCGCGGCGAGGCCGACGACGGGGAGGTCGGCGCGCGATCGGGTGCGCACCTCGCCGTCGGGACGATCGCCGTGCACGGAGAGGAGCTCGGGACCCAGCAGGCCCGCGCGGGAGAGGTCACCGGCGAGCTGATCCATGATGGCCGCGAGCTCGGCCTCGCCGCCGCGCACGCGGTACTTGCCCTGAAACCCGAGCACCAGGCAGGTGTAGTAGACGCGCACCACGTCGACGCGGCGGGCGTCCTGACGCAGCGCCATCACGCGCGCGAAGAAGTTTTCGCCCGCCACGTTTTCGTTGAAGTACTGGAGCTGCAACGGCCGCTGCATCCAGTACTGGCGGAGGTTGCCGCCCGCGTAGATGGCCGCCTCGTCGGCGAGGGCGACGATGGCGTAGGTGATCTCCAGCACGTCCTCGCGGGAGAACCCGAGGTCCGCCGCGCGCTTGCCCATGGTGTCGATGAGCGAGCGGAGCCGCTGCAGGACGGTCTCCGGCGGCGGCTGCGCGTTGGCGTCCAGCCGTCGGAGCTGGATCAGGAAGTTGAAGACATCCGCGGTGAGGTCGTCGATTCGGTCCATGCCGGTACGAGTGCTCCGGTGGGGGAGGCGTTATTGAGCCGCGGGCTTGGGGATGGCCAGCAGCTCCAGCTTGACGTTGGCGGGGTCGTACGGCGGCGGGAGGTAGATGGAGATCGTTCGCTCGCCCGCGACGTTTCTCCAGAACTGCCCGCTCTGGTTGAGCATGAAGTACAGGATGCCGGCGCGCGGTGGGATCTCCGGCGGCGGGCGGTACGTCACCTGGAGAGCCACGCCCGGGAGCGCGCTCTGCACGATGGAGGTGACGTCGCTCCACGCGGCGATCTTGGAGAGCTGCGGAATCTGCTCGGCCGCGGTCTGCTCGGGCTGACCCGAACGCACCGAGAGGATGTACTGAGCGCCGCGCGCGAGGCGCTCGTCGTCGAGCTGACCGAAGTGCAGGCCGTCTTCGCGGCTCTGGAGCGGCACGACGATGTACTTCTGGATGTCGGTGATGTTGAGCAGCACCGTGATGCGGTCGATGACCTCGGCGAAGGTGCTCTGGAGGTCGTTGTAGAGAAACTTCGGCAGCGTGGTCGGGGAGAACTTCGCGTCGGTGGCGAAGGTCGAGAGCGCGCCCGCGAGCTGGCAGAGGAAGAGGTAAGCGTCTTCGGGGGCCGTGTCGCCGCGCTCGCAGAGGTGGTTGACCACCGGGAGGTACGAGTTGACGGCGTTGAGCAGGAGGAAGCGCGTGATGTCCGCCGAGGTGAACTCCACCGTCGCGCCGTCGCGCTGGCGGCGCTGCTCGGAGTGGGAGTTCTGCTTGGCGGCCATGAGCGCGAGCAGGCGGCGCAGCGAGCCCATGAGCCACGCCGACGCGCCGATGCGGCGGATGGACGGGATGAACTCCGCGCGCACCACGAGCTGGCCCGCGCCGTCGCGGACGATCTCCGCGACCTTCATGGACTCGTAGTCGTCGCGGCTCTCGGTGCCGAAGAGCACGGCGACGTGCCTCTGGGCGAAAGCCACCGCGACGTCCTGCGCGCCGCCCGCGGCGTCGACCACCGCGCGCTGCGCCGTGAAGAAGCGCATGCCCTGCGTAGGCACCGCGCTCGGGGCGACGACGGGCGATCCGTCGCGCTCGGCGGGCACCGCGATGAAGATCTCGAGCACCCGCTGCGTGGGCGCGAAGAAGCCTTCGATGGGCCGCACCGCGGGGGCTTCGGGGTGCGCGCCGTCGAAGGCGATGGGGAGCCCGTCGGGCAGCACGCCCTCGAAGCGCTGCAGGCGGATCTGACCCGCCACGAGCGCGCGCTCGTCGAGTTCGAGAGACACGACGCCCCAGTCGTAGGCGCTGAGCGCGGAGAGACGCGCCTCCAGCAGACCCTCGTGGTAGCGGTCGAGCTGTTGGAGGTGCTGCGGGGACATGAACATCCCCTCCGACCAGATGACCCGCTGCGGAACCCTCATGCCGAGACCTCGCGCGTCGCGGAGATCATCGAGATGGACGGCGGCGTGACGGTGGGCGCGCTCGGAGCGCTGGGCAGCGACGGCGCGCTGGGAGCGCTCGGGACGTTGGGGGCACCCGGCACCTGCGGCGCGTTGGGAGCGCCCGGCACCTGCGGCACCTGCGGTAGTTCGGGCAGGCCGCTGCCGCCGCTGGCGGGCGTCGGGTTGGCGGGCCGACCGGGCAGCGTGCTCGGGAGACGAAGACGGCCGCGGCTGTCGCGGAGGCCGCCGTCGACCGGCGGGTCATCGACGCCAGGCTCGATGTAGTAGTCCTCGAGATAGAACACGTAGCGCGGGTCGCGGACGGGCGGCGGGTTGGCCTCGGCGTTGGCGGACTGCGCGGCGCAGCGCTCGTCGCCGGGCGCGGGCGGGAGCTCGTAGATGGTGCGCCACGACTGACCCGCGGGGTGGCGGAAGAAGGCCACCGCGACCACGTGCGTGGCGGCGGGGTCGCGGCGAAACGACCGGGCCATGCGCTGGTTGGGGTAGAGGTACATCTCGTCCATCTTGAGGATGTCGTCGGCGAGCACCTCGCGGTCGCGCCGCCAGACGCCGTCGAACTCGGCCTCTTCCATCCGCGCCCCGGACTTGAGCTGATAGATGCGAACCACCACCGGGAGCGAGCGCCCGTCGTCGTTGGGGTTGAGCCGCTCGGAGCCGCGCAACACCAGGCCGATGTTCTGCGGCAGGTTGCAGGTGGCCGGCTGCGTGGGGAGCCGGGGGGTGCTGCTGCACGTCGCCAGCATTGGCGTCAATGCGAGGCAGGCGAGCAGTCCCCGGAGACCCTGTTTGCTTCCCGTCTTACGCACGTTGATCGACCTTCCCCAGCGTCATGGCGCGACACCTCACAGCCCGCGCCGCCACGGATTCGGGCGGAGAATCGCACGGTGGTCAACGGCGAAGCAATACTTCTCCATGGCGATCGGAGCGGGGTGGGAGCTCTGCGCGATCGCTCGGGAAAACAGCGGGCGTCGAGGTTTTCGCGCGAGGTGTTGGGACGCGCGCCCGCGGGGGTACTATGCCCACGCGATGGCTGGACGCGGACTGCTCTCACGGATCGGCTCGAAGGACGTCAACCGCACGCGCACGGAGAACGACGTCGAGTCGATCGTCGAGCACCTGCGGGGGCTGCTCAACACACGACAGGGCGAGTGCCCCGCGGCGCTCGACTTCGGTGTGGTCGACTTCACCGACCTCATGCACACGTTTCCGGAGGCCATCCAGACGCTGCAACGCTCGATCAGGGCGACGGTGCTCCAGTACGAGCCGCGGCTGAAGAACGTCATCGTGCAGCACGTGCGCGACGACGAGGTGCTGGTGTTGAAGTTCCAGATCACGGCGCAGCTCGCGAGCAAGACCGCGAAGGGCGCCGTGCGGCTGGAGACGCAGCTCCGCGCGGGCGGGCAGATCAGCGTTCGTTAGTTCGGACACGGGAGACGAGATCGATGACGACGACGTTGAAGCCGGGCGACGCCGCGCCGGCGTTCAGTGGGACCACCGACGCGGGCACCGAGGTGTCGCTCGCGGACTTCGCGGGCAAGACCCTGGTGCTGTACTTCTATCCGAAGGACGACACGCCGGGCTGCACCGTGGAGGCCAACGAGTTCACCGCGCTGGCGGGGGAGTTCGCGAAGAAGGGTGCCGTGGTGCTGGGCGTGTCGCGTGACACGGTGAAGAGCCACTGCAAGTTCAGGGACAAGTACGGGCTGAAGGTGGCGCTGCTGAGCGACCCCGAGCTCGCCGTGCAGAAGGCGTACGGCGCCTTCGGCGAGAAGAACATGTACGGCAAGAAGGTCGAGGGGACGATTCGCAGCACCTTCGTCATCGGCCCCGACGGCAAGCTCACGCACGTCTACGGCACGGTGAAGTCCGCGGGCCACGCCGCGAAGGTGCTGGCCGACCTCGGTTGAGCGACGAGCGCGACGTGTGCCGGAGTTCGCGTGCCCCGATTGCGAGCGCGTGCAGTCGCTCACTCCGGGCTATTTCAGGTGGTCACCTCGCAGAGCGAGGTTGCAGGGACTCGCGACCGATGCTGAGCAGGTCGATGGGTTGCTCGTGGAATCCAGTGCTGCAACCTCGCTCTGCGAGGTGACCACCTGAAATAGCCCGGAGTGAGCGACTGCACGCGCTCGCAATCGGGGCACGCGAACTCCGGCACACAGGCGCGCTGACACCCTCAGGGCAAGCATGGCGTTGAGCGACGAGCGCGACGTGTGCGAGCCTCTGCGGCGGAGGTTCGTGATGCGCGCTCATCGTATCGCCCCGTCGGCGTGGGCCATCGCCGCGTTGCTCATGGCGGCGTGCTCGCCCGACGACGCCGTCACCACCGACCCCAACTCGGAGGATGAACCGCCGTGGCCCGCCGACGCCTCGGTCGACGATGACGTCGGGCCGAGGCCCGCGGTGGATGTTCCCGTCGCGGTCGATGACGACGTGACGGCGACGACGACGGATGTGCCCGCGACGGTCGATGTGCCGGTCGCGCCGGATGTCCCTCCGACGATCGTGGACGTCCCACCGACACCGATCGTCGATGTGCCGCCGACGCCGATGGACTTGGGGTCGCCCACGCCGACGTTGCCCGAGCAGCGTTGCCGCGTGGAGTCGACCACCTACGGCGCCGCGATGCAGGAGCTCGACGTCGCGCCCACGTCGTCGACGCGCCTGCGGTTTACGCTGCCGGGTATTCCTGCGGGCGTCACGGCGGCGACGCTGCACTACGACTCCTTCGACGCCGACCACCCCGGCGAGGAGGGCTTCGCGACCCTCAACGGGCGGCGCTTCCCGATGCCCGCCGACACCGCGTGGGACAACGTCACGGTGCCCGGGCAGACCATCGTCGTCACCGGTTCGGTCGTCGCGGGGAGCAACGTGGTGGAGTTTGGACCTGGGCCGTTGTCGCGGTCGTTCTTCCGCATCGGGCGCGTCGCGATGGAGTTTACGGCGCGGGTGGAGCGCTGTCCGGGCGTCGTGATGCCCATGCCCGCTGACGCCGGGACGCCCACCGGGCCCGCCGTCGAGCGCACCATCGGGTACCGCTCGGCGACGTACACCCAGCGCGGCAACTGGGTGTTTCGCTGCGACGCCAACTACGCGTACACCGCGCGCGGCGACCACGCCTCCGAGGACTGCACCGGCGGCTACGCGCCCGACGGAACGCTGCGCGGCACGGCGACGTTTCGCTTCACCGACGTGGCGGCGGCGACCTACGACGTGCTCATCGGGTCGCGGCACTCCAGCAACCGCAACGACATGCGCGCGCTGTTCACGGTCAACGGCGAGGCCGTGCGGGTGGACCAGCGAACAGGCGACGGGGCGCTGGCGATCGTGACGGACGTGTGGGGGCGGCGGGCGCTGTCGGGGACGGTGACGGTGGTGCTCGACACGACGCGCAACAGCGGCAGCGACAGCGTGTCCTTCGTGACGCTTCGGCCCGTGCGGTAGCGGTGCCGATGAAGGGCCCATGACGAAGCGCGGACCTGGCAGACCGACTGCCCTCGAACGCGAGCTCGCAGACCTCGCGCCCGCGCTGTCGAAGCCCGACGACCCGGCGTCGCGTGCCCCGCTGCTCGCCGCGCTGACGAGCCCTCGCGCGACCGTCGTGGCGCTTGCGGCGCGGGCCATCCGCGAGGCCGCGCTCCCCGACGTCGAGGAGGCGCTCGTTCGGGCCTACGCGTCGCTCCCCGGCGACGACACGGGCTGCCGCGCTCGCGTCGCGCTGTTGGAGGCGCTCGACCACCTGGAGTCGACCGACGACGCGCCGTTCGTCCACGCCGCGCGCTATGTGCAGATGGAGAAGGCGTGGGGCCCGCCGATCGACGCGGCGGCCGGCGTGCGGGCCCACGCGGCGGCCGGGCTGGCGCGCCTGGGGCATCGCGACCTGTCGCTGCTGCTGGGAGAGATGCTCGCCGACCCGGAGGCCCCCGTGCGGGCAGCCGCGGCGGACGCGCTGGCCCACCGCGGCGATCGCGCAGGCGCTGGGCTCCTCCTGCTGAAGCTCGCGGTGGGCGACGTGGAGCCGCAGGTGCTGATCGCGTGTCACGCGGCGCTGCTCCACCTCGCGCCCGATGTCTCGCTTCCGCGGCTTGCCTCGATGCTCGGCGGCAACGACGAGGGCGCCGCGGACGTGGCCGCGCTGGTGCTCGGCGAGTCGAGGCTCGATGCGGCGTTGGAGTTGTTGTTGACCGCCCTGCGCGACGTTTTTCCCGGGCGGCGGGCGCGGGCGATGGGAGCGCTGGCCCTCTTCCGCAGCGAGCGCGCGACCTCGGCGTTGTTGATGGTCGTCGCCAGCGGGCGGCGGGCCGATGCGACGGCGGCGGTGAAGGCGCTCGCGCGCCGGGCGTTCGAGCCGGACCTCGCGCGGCGGACCAGAGAGGCGGGCGGGAGCAACCGCGAGCTGGACGTGGCGGCGCTCGTTGACCGGGAGTTCGGTGGCATGCGCGATTGATGATGGTCGCGGTCGCGCGCCGCGCTGACGCTGCGGCGTAAGCCCGGTGATGGTCGACGTCGGTTTTGCTCAGTGGACCCGCCGCCCTCTCCTGCCGGGAACTTCCCTCCGCCCCGCGTGTCGCACAGAACACCCCCGTGCGACGCCCACACACCCTCGCTCTCCCGCTCGTCCTCGCCGCGTGCAGCAGCGCCCCGCGCCCGGTGCCCGTCACCGCGCCCGTCGCCATGCCCGAAGCGCCTCCACCGGCCGACACCTCCCTCGCCGTCCGTGGTCTCCCCGCGCCTGCGATGCCCCGTTGCGAGGCCGGTGATCCGCTCGCGGTCGCCACCCTCACCCCGGCGCTGCCCGCCACTCCCGCCATCGCGCGGCGCGCCGACGGCGGCCTCGTCGCCTTCATCGTCGACCCCAACCGCGACGGCCACCCGACGCTCCGCCTCCTCCCCATCGACGCCGACGGCAGCTCCACCACCAACGGAACGCCCCACAGCCCCATCGACCTCGACGGCGTCGGCGCCGCCCCATCACACCCCGCCCTCGTCGCCACCCGCGAGGGCTATCTCCTCGCGTGGCGCGAGGGCCTCCCCGGCCAGCACCGCATCGCCCTCCGCGCGCTCGGCCGCGACGGAACGCCCGCCTCCGCCGCACGCCTGCTCACCCCCACCGGCTTCCTCGGCGCGCCTGCGCTCGCGCTGCGCGACGATCAGCCCGTCGTCGCCTTCGCCCGCGCCGACACCCGCGCCCCCGACGTCGGCCGCGCCGACACCACCGCGTGGGCCCCGCTCCTCGTTCGCGTCGACCCCGATGGCAGCGTCCACCCCGCGCCCGCCCCCGACGGCGGCGCCTACACCGGCGAGGCGCCGCGCCTGCTCGTCACTGCCAACTCCACCGCAGTGTGGGCCACCGTCGTCCGCGCCCACGCCACCACCGACGACGAGCGCGCCCTCGTCCGCCTCGACGACGACCGCCCAACCCTCGTCGCGCGTGACCTCGACCACCCCGCGCTGCTCCCGCTCGCCGACGGTCGCACCCTCGTCGCCTGGCGCGCCCGCGTCGCCCGACGCGACACCGCCGCGCGCTTCGCCGTGCTCTCCGCCGATGACGCCGCCGCGCAGGCGCCCATCACCCTCGCCACCTACCGCGGCGCCGCCGACCTCCACGTCGCGCTCACACCCGTCGGCCACCACCGCATCGCGGCGCTCTCCCTCTCCTCGCTCGCCGACGACGCGGGCGGATCGGTCAACCTCTCGCTCCTCGACGACGCCGGCCGCTACCTCGGTCGCGCGCCCATCCTCACGGGCTTTCTCACCCGCACCGCGAGCTTCGCCGTCGCCACCGCACCCGACGGTGACGACGCCCTCGTCGCGGTCGACGGACGCGACGTCGACGACGGATCGCCGCAGCTCATCCTCACCCGCATCCGTTGCGATGCGAGCGCCAACGTCGATCCGCTCGATGTTCCGCCGGCGACCTTCGTGCAGGAACCCGCGGCGCCCGACACGCCGTCGGTCACCCTCGCGCGACCGCAGTCCACGCCCGCAGCCATGACCTGCTCGGCCGCCGCGTCAGGTGATTTCGTCGCCCACGTCGACGCCAACACCAACGCCAACGCCCTCGCGCACACCGCCTCCGCGGTCGTCGTCACGCCGACCGGCGCGACGCTCATCGCCATCGTGCGCGGCGCCGCCGACGCCCCCGGCCGCCTCGTCGCGTCGACCCTCAACGCCCAGCACCGCACCACCCCGCTGCGCGTCGGACGCTCGTCCGCCACCGACCTGCTCGCGGCCTCACGCATCCCCGGCGGCGCGGCCCTCGCGGTCATCACCTACCCCCTCCAGTCCGTCGAGCGCCTCGACCTCGTCACCTTCCGCGGCGCCGTGGTCACCCACTCGCTCGTCCCCACCGGGCTGCGCGACGCGAGCGCCGCCGCCGTCGTCCCCGAGACCGGCGAGGTCTACGTCGTCGCCAAGAACGACGCCCTCGACACCGTCCTCGTGCGCATCCCCACCACCGCGGGTCGCGCGGGCGCGCCCGTCGCCCTCGCCACGCTGCGCGACGGCGACACGCTCCTTGATGCCGTTCGCGACAACGACCGCACCGCGCTGCTCCTCGGCCGACCCGACACGCTCGGTGAAGACGTCTCCCTCACCCTCGCGGCGCGCTTCGTCGGCGCCACGCCCACTCCGTTGCGACCCGGTGAAGACGCCTTCGCCGATCCCCTCGGTCACGTCGCGGGCGCGGCCCTCTGGCACCATCTCCCTGGTCGCGCGCTCGCCCTCGTCTCGCGCCTCGGAACAGCCCTCCGACTCGCCGACCTCACGCAAGACTCGCTGCGCAATCCGCGCAGTCTGCTCGCCGTTCATCCCGGTGGTGGGGCGCTGCTCGCGGGCGCTCGGGTCGGCGGTCGTCACTGGCTCGCGCTCGCCACGGGCCTCGCGCCGGAGGGTCAGTCCGCCGCGTCGCTCACCTTCGCCGCCGTCGATCAGGGAACCCTCGTCGGCGCGCACTTCCGCCTCCCCGATGATGCCAGCGCCGTGGCCGATGGCGTCAGCATGGACGCCGACGCCACGCACCTCGTCGCGCTCTACCCCCGCAGCGCCGAGCGCGGCGTCACGTGGCGCTGGATCGACCTCACCTGCACCCTCCCCGGAGCCCCGCGATGACTCTCCGACGTAGCCTCCTCTCCATCGCCCTCGGGCTCCTCTCCGTGACCGCAGGCGCCCAGTCCCGCGAGCGTGTGTGCGTCACCACCGAGGCGCGTCGGCTCATCAGCGCGCCGTACCTCCTCGCCAACGGGAGCGACCGCATCGTGGCGGCTCCCTTCGCCCGACCCGCCCCCGGCGGCGCGGCCTTCGTGGTGGCGGTGCGCGACCCCGAGCGCACGCTGCGGGTCGGCGAGCGACGCGCTCTCCGACGCAACATCACCGAGCTCGAATTGCGTGGGACCGCCACCCAGACGGACCACGTTCCGGGGACGGTGTTTGCGCGCGTGAATCGGGAGCTCAACGTGGTGGGTGAGCCCGTCTTCGTGGAGGACCCGGTTCCGTCGCGGCGGGAGGGGGAGACCTTTCCGCCGGGGGTTCCGGTGGGCGTCACGGTGGACGGCGGCGTGCTGGTCATCGCGCACATCGCGGGCGACCTCTACGCGACGATGGTGACCCCGGAGGGGCCCGTCGCGCCGATGCGTCGCGTCGCACAATCGCCGCCCGCTTCGGCCGCAGGGCACCACGGGTACGTGTGGCTCACGGCGACCGCGCGCTCGGTCAACGGTCACGCGGGCGCCGTCGCGCTTGCGGGGACAGAGGACGGTGAGGTGACCGCCCTCTCCTTCGACGGAGCGGGCGAGCGCGTGGGTGATCCGGTGCTGTGGCAGCAGCGCGTGGGCGGATCGATGCGGCTGCTGCCGTTGCCGCTGGAGGCTGATCCGGCGGCGCTGCTGGAGCGTCCGGTGCGCGGCACGACGCTCACGGGAGAGCAGGCGCGCGAGCAGGTGCTGGTGCGGCTCACCGACACGCTCGAACCGTCGGGTGATCCGGCGCGGTTGGGCCTCGGTCCGTACGCGACGGCGGCGGCGATGCGCGGGACGTCGCTGCTGCTCTCGCAGTGGGCGGAGGGTCGCGGCCTGGCGGTGTCGACGCTGCCCATCGCGCGCGGACGCTTGCAGGTGGAGACGCCGCGGCTGTGGACCACGCGCGACCTGGACGGTCTCTCCCTGGGGCACGCGATGGTGACGGGCGGCGAAGGGGTCTTGTACGACCTCGCGACGCACGGCGACGCGGTGGCGGGAGGGCTGCACGCGTACCTCGTCTACTTCGACGGGACGGGGCAGCCGTTTCCGCGGAGGGACGTGTTCCCACTGCGGGCGCGGGTGATCGCGCCGCCGGTGCTGCTGCCCGCGGAGGACGGCATCGTGGCGGTGATGGCCAACGTCGACGAGCTCGGCGGCGGCATCGACGCGGTGCACGTGCGCTGCGACCTGCTCACGCTGCCGCAGCGGTAGTCCCGCGGGCTTTCGCTTCGGGTCGCGGGGCATTGCTGTCCGGCGGCGGAGTGCGGTACTCCCGGGGCGCTGAAAATCCCGATGAGCGCGGAGGGAAACGATCTGGACCTGGAAGGGACTCTCCCGCCCGATGCCGTCATCGGAGGGAAGTATCAGGTCGTGCGCCTGCTGGGGTCGGGCGGGATGGGCGCCGTGTACGAGGCCCGCAACTCGTGGACGGGGCGGCGCGTCGCCGTGAAGATGCTGCACGCGCAGTTCGCACGGAAGCCCGAGATCGTGCGGCGCTTCTTGCGCGAGGCGAAGGCCGCGACGGCCATCTCGCACCCCAACATCGTCGACGTCCTCGACATGGGCGAAGACCCGGCGCAGGGCGGGCTGTTCATCGTCCAGGAGTTTCTGGAGGGCCTGGACCTCGCGCGGCGGATGCAGCAGGTGCCCGCGCTCACCATGCGGGAGTCCCTCGCGCTGCTCGCGCCGGTGATGTCCGCGCTCGTCGCCGCGCACCGGCTGGGCATCGTCCACCGCGACATCAAGCCCGAGAACATCTTCCTCACCACCGGGCCACGCGGCGTCACCGCACCGAAGCTCATCGACTTCGGCATCTCCAAGGTGCTCGACGGCCCCTCCGCCGACCGCTCGCGCACGCAGACCGGCGTCGCCATCGGAACGCCTCAGTACATGTCCCCCGAGCAGGCCCGCGGCCGCTCCGACGTCGACGGTCGCAGTGACGTCTGGTCCATGGGCGTGCTGCTCTACGAGCTCGTCGCCGGGCGCCTGCCCTTCGATGCGCCCAACTACAACCTCCTCATCGTGGCGATCCTGACCACGCCGGCGCCGCGCATCGAAGAGGTCGCTCCCGGGGTTCCCAGGCAGCTCGCTGCGGTCATCCACCGCGCCCTCGAACCCGATCTCGCGCAACGCTACGCCAGCATGTCGGAGTTTCTGTCGGCCGTGCTGGAGTGCCCCCTCGACGACGGCGCGCCGCTGGTCGACCCGGCCCAGCGAGACGCGTTTCTGAGCGGCGTGGTGCTGCGCGACTCCAGCGAACCGCCGCCCGCCTCGACGCCGAGCCGGGAGCCCGCGGCGCCGCTCGCCCCGACGGAAGAAGACGCCCACAGCGCCCCGACGCTCACGCCCACCCAGTGGCAGGCCGCGTCGGTGCAGAGCTGGATGCCGCGCCTCACCAACCGACGCGCGGTCGTCGCCACGCTCGTCGTCGCGCTCGTCGGTGGCGCCGCGACCATGGGGGTGATGTTCGGCCGACGCACCGCCCCGCCGCTCGTGCCCGGACCACCCGTCGTGACGGCCATCGCACCCGCCGCCCCGCTCCCCGTCGCGCCACCGCCACCACCGCCCCCCGCGGTCGTCGCGATCGTCGATGCGGGCTCACCACCCGTCGTGGCTCCACCCGTCGTGGCTCCACCCGCGCGACCCGCGGTGCGTGCGGCGCGACCGGTGGTGCGTCCCGTGGTGCATCCCGTCGCGGCGGCGGCTCCCCCGGCGGCGGTTGATCCGCTCGCGGTCGACACCTCCTACCCTGGCCATCGGCCATGAGAGCGTCGCGCGCGGGCCTCGCGCTGCTCCTCGCGCTCACGCTCACGTCGGCCAACGCGCGGGCGCAGACCGGGGACGCCGCGCGGGCCGAGGCGTCGTTTCGCCAGGGCATCGAGGCGATGCAGGCGACGCACTACGCCGACGCCATCGTCGCGTTTCAAGAGTCGTATCGCATCCGCGCGGTGCCGACGGTGCTCTACAACCTCGCGCTCGCGTACCGCGCGCTCGGGCACAACCTCGAAGCGATCGCGACCTTTCAGCAGTACCTCAGCGACGCCGGGACCGAGGTCGAGCCCGCGCGCTCCGCCGCCATCCGCGCCACGCTGGTGACGCTCCGCGAGGGCTGCGGGTTGATCCCGCTCGAGGTGCGACCGGCGGGCGCGACCATCACCGTCGACGGCCGACCGCCGCTCTTCAGCCCCAATGGGCGCGTGCTGCTGGTCGATCCGGGCGAGCGCGTGGTGCACGTCGAGGCGCCCGGTCACGTCGCGCAGAGCCGCATGGTGCGCGTGGCCGCCCGTCAGCGCGTGCCGCTCGAAGTCACGCTGGAGGCTGCGCCCGAAGCACCCCCGCCAGTGGTGATCGCGACCGCGCCCCCGGCGGCGTGCGTCCCAGGCGCGCAGTCGGCGTGCGCGTGCGCCAACGGCGTGAGCGGCGCGCAGACCTGCAACCTCAGGGGGACCGCCATGGGTGCCTGCGTCTGTGAGCCACTGTTTCAACCGATGGTGCGTGAGAGGCAGTGGTACGGCTGGCAGATACTCATCGTGGAGGGCGGAGCGTCGGCGATCAGCCTGCTGGCGTTTACCGGAGCTACTGAGTTCGCGTACGTGGCCGGCGGAATCAGCTACCTCGGCCCGGCGATCGTGCACTGGGCGCACGGGCGAATCGGCGTGGGCTTCGGCTCCCTCGGCATCCGCCTCGGGATCCCTGGGATCGGCGCGCTGATCGGTCTCGGGGCGAGACAACGCGATTCGACCGGCATCATCGTCGGCGCGGGCCTCGGCTACCTCGCGGCGATGGTCCTCGACATCACGTTGTTTGCGCGGACGACGCAGGAGGTTCGGGTGACCACGCCACGGGCTGCCCTGCGGCTCGGCGGGAGCGTGGTGCCCTTGTCGGGCGGGGCGATGTTCTCGGTGGGCGGGGTGTTCTGATTCGCGGGTCAACGCCCGTCGCAGGACGCGACGGGCTGCTGCGACTCAGCGCTGGCGACGGCGGCGGATCACGAGCGCCAGCGCGGCGAGCGCCAGCCACGGGCGACCGCCGGTCGACGACGGGTCGCCCACGCGGCAGCCGCAGCCGCTCGCGGGCGTGGTCATCGTCGGCGTGCTCCCGGCATCGGGCGTCTCGACGTCGGGCGTGGTGACACCCGCGTCGGACCCGACGGGCGCGTCCGAGCTCACGGCCGCGTCGACGACGGTGCCTCCTGCGTCGGTGGGCGTTCCTCCGTCGACGGCGATGCTCATGCAGCGACCCGCGGCGACGTCGCAGCGGCCGGGGATGCAATCGACGTCGCTCCCGCATTCGAGGACGGTGAAGCGGTTCGGCTGGCCGACCGTTCCGAGCGAGCCGTCGAGGTAGACGTACTGCGCGGTGACGGTGTGCTCGCCGATGGACAGGTCGCCGCTCAGGGAGACGGTCCACATCGCCATGAAGTTCGCGCGACCGCGACCGACCTCCATGCCGTCGATGCGAACGGCGACCTCCTCCGTCGGCGCCGCCAGGCCGCTGAGAACGGGTCGGCGGGAGAGCGTGCGCGAACCCTCGGCGGGCTCGATCACCACGGGCGCCTGCTCGACGCATCGCCCCTGATCGGGACCACGGACCGCGCAGGTGTTGGCCTCGTCGTCGGGGCAGTCGGTCTCCTCGCGCATCGGGTCACACGCGCGGCAGACGCCCGACGCGTCGCAGATGGGCGTTCCGCCGGAGCAGTCGGCGGCCGTGGCGCAGCCGACGAGGGTGAAGCGCACCGACGGGCCCGGCGCGCCGGTGGTTCCGCCGTCACCGCCCGCGGCGACGAGGGCGGCGGCGACGGTGTGAGCGCCGAGCGCGAGGTCGGCCGTCGGCGTGAACGTGAAGGTCCCCGCCGCGCTCACGGTGGCGCGCCCCGCGGCGGCACCATCGATGAGCACCGACACGCTCCCCGACGGGACGGCGGTGCCGCGCACCTCGGGTCGACGCGACGCGAGCCGCGCGCCCTCGGTCGGCGCCGTGATGGTCGGAACCGACGCGACGCACATCCCTGCGCTCGCCCCGGAGGTGCTGCACAGCGGCGTAGCGACGGCGCAGTCGCTGGCCATCGACGGGTTGCACGCCCGGCACGCGCGCGAGGTGGCGTCGCAGATGGGCGACGACCCGGAGCAGTCGGCGGCCGCGGTGCACCCCGTGACGGTGAACGTGTTGGCGGTGCCGGTCGGCCCGACCACGCTCGCGACGACGTTGGCCGCGGCGACGGTGTGCATCGCGACCGAGAGCGCCGTCGCGGGAACGAAGCTGAAGTTGCCCGAAGCATCCGCAACCGCGGTGCCGACGGAGGTTCCGTCGATGAACACCTGGACGGTTCCGTTGGCGGGAGCGGTGCCGCGAACGGTCGGTCGGGTGAGCGCCGTGCGGCTGCTGTTGGCGGGGTCGACCACGCGCGGCGGCGCGGCGACGCACTGCCCGCTCGTCGCCCCAGCGCCCGAGCAGAACGGCGTCATCGCGCTGCCCGCGCAGTCCGTCGAGGTCATGCCCGCCATCGCGCAGGCGCGGCAGGTGCTGGTGGCGGTCGCGCAGATGGGCGTCGACCCCGAGCAGCTCGCGTTGGTGACGCACCCGACGGTGAAGGTGCTCATCGCGCTCACGGTGGAGCCCGCGGTCACGGCGGCGGTGGCGGTGTGCGACCCGTTGGCGAGCGCACTCCGACCCGCGGGCCAGGCGAGCATCCAGGCACCCGAGGTGCCCGCGATGACGGTTCCGAGGACGGCGCCGTCGACGGTGACGGTGACGGTCTGACCGGGCGTGGCGGCGCCCGAGAGCGTCGGTGAGCCGCTCCCCGAGGCCGACCCGTTGGCGGGCGCGGTGAGGGTCACCGTCGGGGCCACGCAGGCGCCCGTCGCGCCGTTGCATGCGCTGGTCGCGCTCGCGGGGCAGTCGGCGCCCTGGGTCGCCACGGCGCACGCGCGGCAGGCGTTGCTCGCGCACACCGGGCGGGTCGAAGTGCACTGCGAGGCGTTGAGGCACTGCACGCAGACGCGCGCCGTGGTGTCGCAGACGGGCGTGGCGCCGGAGCAGTCCGACGAGGCGCCGCAGCCGACGTTGATGGTGCGCGTGACGCTGGTCGGCGACGACCCCGTGGTGATGGAGATGTTCGCGGTGTGCGCGCCGTTGGTGAGCGCCGCGCGCCCGGCGGGCCACGCGAAGGTCCAGGCGCCGGAGGTGCCTGCGACGACGGTTCCGACGACCACGCCGTCGATGGTGATGGTGACGGTCTGACCGGGCGTCGCGGTGCCCGAGAACGACGGCGCGCCCGACGGGAAGTACGCGCCATCCGCGGGCGCGGTGATCGTCACGGACGGAGCCACGCACGCGCCGGTGGTGGGGTTGCAGGCGCTGGTCGAGCCGCCGCACACGGAGGACTGCGACGCCACCGAGCACCCGCGACACGCGCCGGTGCTGGTGTCACACGCGGGGGTCGATCCGCTGCATCCGCTGTTGCTGGAGCACTGCACGCAGCGCCCCGCGGTCGATCCCGTCGTGGAGCAGGTCGTCCCCGTCGCGCAGGGGATGGCGCCCACCGCCGAGCACGCCACGCAGGTGTTGGTGGCGGGCGCACAGACCGGCGTCGCGCCCGAGCACGCGCCCGGGTTGGCGATGGTGCAAGCCGCGCATCGGCTCGTGATCGGGTCGCACGCGGGCGTCGCGCCAGAGCACTGCGCGTCAGCGGTGCACGGGCCGCACTGACCGGCCATGGCGCCGCTGGTGATGCAGACGGTTCCGCCGCCGCAGGCGCTGGCGCCGGGGGCGTTGCAGGCGACGCAGAGGTTGGTGGTGGTGTTGCAGCTCGGCGTCGCGCCGGAGCACTGCGCGCTGGTGACACATTGAGCGCAGCGACCGGGGGCGGCGTAGTTGGTGGTGTCGCAGAGGCCCGTGACGCACGACGCGCCGCCGGTGAGGCCGGGCGACGTGGCGTTGCAGGCGCGGCCGGTGGGGATGCGGCAGCCCGCGGTGCAGGTCGTGGAGCCGCCGCCCGCGCCGGGGTCACAGCCCTCGCCGGTCTGGAGGGTTCCGTCGCCGCACGCGATGGAGCCGCAGATGCTGGCGAGGCTGGCGGTGACCTCGGCGGCGGTGAAGGGTGCGTCGGAGATCTGGATGTACGAGACGACGCCGGCGTTGGCCTCGGTGATGTTCGCCGAGCCGGTGGTGTTGTCCATGAAGAGGTAGAGCACCGACGCCGAGGGGGCGTAGAGGTTGCCCGTGTCGGTGTACGTGCCCGCGGCGTTGCCGTTGATGTAGAGGCTGACGAGGCGCGAGGTTCCGTTGCGGGTGATGGTGACGAAGGTGTCGCGGTTGGTGACGAAGCTGCCCGCGGCGTAGTCACCGACGGGGTAGAAGCCGACGCCGCCGTTGTGCTCGTAGATGCCGGTGTCGAGCGTGGAGTTGGAGAAGTCGATGAGCCGCGCCCACGCGCCCGACAGCGGGTTGAAGCGCACCAGGATCGACACCGTGTACGAGCCGGTGACCACCGCTGGAGTGGCGTTGAGGTAGCGCAAACCACCACGCGCCGGAAACGACCACGAGCGCACGGTGGGCATCGCCGCGCAGGCCGTGGGGCTGATGGTCTGGGTGACGAAGCTGCCGTTGACGAAGCCCGATCCGCCGCTGGTGAGGATGCTCCCGGGGCTGTTGTAGACGGGCACCATCACGTTGCCCGCGCCCTCTACTGGCGTGAGGGTGTCGTGGAAGGTGTACGTCTCGGTCACCGCCCGCGCGGTGCCGGGCGCGACGACGAGGCCCGCGGCGAACAACGCGAAGACCGCGAGGCGCGACGCGCGGGTCTGGTGGAGCGGGGCGCGTGCGTCGACGCGGCCCCCCGACGAAGTTTGTTCGTGGTGCATGGAATCCTCCTGTGGACTCCGGACACCTTCAGCACCGCGGGTGCCACGCGGCGGGCGTCGACGATCACCGCACCTGCGGGTTCGCCGCGGCGACGCGTCGGCGCCACGCACGGGGCGCGGACGCCACTGCGGGTCAGCGCGATCGAGGGGCTTGGGCGGGAAGTGCGCCGCCGTCGGTCGCCGTCACGCGCATACAGGTCACGGTAAACGGCCCCTGGTACCAGTTGTCGCGAAGGTCGCTCACGGCGGTGAGCGCGCACCCGCCGGATGACGTGTCGACCAGCCACCCCGGCGCGCGGACGTACCCACCGTGCTCGGGAAACGGCACGATCGAGTCCCCGCCCACGCGCCCGTACGGAAACCAATGGCCCGTCAACGTCGGCTCCACCGACGGCACCCGCCGCACCCGCCGCTCGCCCACCCGGATCATGACCAGCGACCCTTCCGAGTTGCCGAGGAGCCAGCCGGCGCGCTCCCTCACGACGCCGTTGTCGAGCACCGAGGGCATCACCTCCGTCGACCCCGCGTCGAGGTCGATCCATCCCATGCGGTGGATGAAGTAGTGCTCGCGACGCGCCTCCGCGTTGATCGCCAGCAGTCGGTGTCCGAGGACGGACACGAGGCGGGCTCCATCGACCGCGTGCAGATGCGGAGGAATCGGCCAGCTTCGCCACCCGTCGGGTGTGTCGGCGTAGAGCCTGACCTCTTCACTCCGCCACACGAAGCCGGCTGCCTCCCCGGGAGTCGGGTGGAAGCGCGTCTCGGGCGGGAGGAGCGCGGTGATCCCGGGGTGGAACAGCTCCAGTTCATCGAGCGTGGTCACCGGCGTCGACTCAAACATCACCGTCCCCCCACTCGCGGGCGCGGCGGTTGGCAGTCGGTGGGTTCCGCTGGGCGTCACGACGAGGCGCGCGTCGGCCTCCGGCGGAGCGTGCCGACGAAACGGAGGGTGATCCCGCGACTCGATCGGGCGCGCGATGTAGCCGCTGCTCAACCCCTGAAACCCGCGGGGCAAAGGGCTCCCGGCCGGCCATTGGAGGATGCGGTGGCCCTGCGGGAGCGCGAGCGCCTCCACATACCAGACGCCACCAGGAACAACGGTGCGGCGGGCCGTGCGGGTGGCGAGATCGAACTCGACGAAGCCGCTGCCATCGCGCAGTGGGAAGAGAGCGCGCAGGCCATCGAAGCTGAAGGAGACGATGCGGGTCAGCAGCAGGTAGCCGTTGTCTTCGGTGAGCACTCCTTCGCGCTCCGGGTCGAGTCGCGTGCCGTCCGCGCCGTCGAGCAGCACGAGGTGACCGTTGCGCCGGTAGAGGCACCAGCGCCGCGTCTGGTCGAAGGCGATCACCTCGTCGATGCGGGTGGTCGTGCGCGTGTGGACGTCATGAAGGTCGACCGACAGCGGACCAAACGCGCGGTAGTCCACGTCGTCCGGGTTCCACCGGTAGACCACGACGAAGCGCCCGTTGGCGCTCATCCACACGGGCGTCGCGGGACCGGGTCGACCCAGCGTCGTCTGCGTGGTGGCGGTGGCCGCGGGCAGATCGTCGATGGGCCACGGCGGTGGAGGCGGCGCTTCGACCGCTGTCTCGGTCGGTGCTTCGATCGGTGGCGGAGTCGGTGGCGGAGACGGCGATCGCGTAACGGGTGCGAGGACGACGGGTCGGGCACAGCCACACAGCGCGGCGAGCGCGACGACGACCGACACCCCGCGGGTCATGCGTACTGCACGCGGATGGTCTCGATGATGGTCTTGAGCACCTTCTTCACGACCTCAGTGTTGGGGTCGCGCACCACCACGTAGCCGTCACCCTCGTAGCTGTCGCTCTTGGGCGCGCCCACCGTCGGCAGGTTGGCCTCGACCACCCACTTCCCAATGGCCTCCCAGGTCTCGTGGATGCCGTGCACCGCAGCCACGCGGCCGTGACCCATGCCGCGTAGGAAGGCGCTGCCCACCGCGTACTTGCGCTCCCAGGGCCCGTGGAAGTCCCCGTCGATCACGGCGCGCGCCCACGCGGCGTACAGGTCGACGTCGTGCGCGAGGCCCGTCATCAGGCTGATGTTGGCGCCCGGCGGGCGCTGCGCGATCTCGCCGATGACGAGGCTCTCGTCGGCGCGCTGAAACCACTCCATGTGGGTCATGCCGTCATCGAGTCCGAGCGCCTTCACGGTGGCCTGACCCATGGCCTTGGCGCCGTTGTACTCGGCGCCCGAAATGTCGCGCGGGAGCAGGCAGGTCCATTGGATCCACGGGTTCTCGATCGCCTCCAGGCAACCTGGCAGGTAGTGCGAGATGGACTGCGCGCGCACCGCTCCGCCCGTGGTGATGGTCTCGTAGCTGAACTCCCTCCCTCGCAGAAACTCCTCTGCCAGCACGGGGTTGTTCTCGCTAGCGCCCATGCCCCTGGCGGCGCGCAGGAGTTCTTCGTAGGAGTTGACCCGGTAGGTGGACTTGCCGCCCATGCCCGACGGGGGCTTGAGCACCATGGGAAAGCCCACTTCGTCCGCGAAGCCGCGGGCGTCGGCCTCGGTGCGGATGACGCGGCTGCGCGCGACGGGCAGGCCCGCCTCGCGGAGCGCGGCCTTCATCAACGACTTGTCGCGGAAGAGTTCGGCGACGCGCGGTGGTGTGCCGGGGACGCCGAAGTGCGCCCGCGCTTGCGCGAGCTGCACCATGATCGATTCGAGGATGCCGACGATGCGGAAGGGCTGCCCGTGGCGGCGGCGGAGCACCTCGACGCCGTCGATGATGTCGCGCACGGAGAGCGGCTCGGTGACGCGCACCATGTCGTGATAGACGTTGGCGTCGGCGCCGCCGGGGGGCGTGTGCACGACGCCGAGCAGCCGCACGTCGGGGATGCGTGAGGCGGCGCGCACGAAGCGCATGGTGACTTCAGCGGGAAACGGGGCGACGAAGACGACGTTGCGGGGCATCGGGCGCGAGGATGGCGGACCGGCCGCGCGAGGGTCAACGGTGACGGTAATCCCTCACACGATCGTTACCCGGGTGGTGATAGCGTCCGCGGCCATGCGCGTCGTCTTCCTGGCTCCGTCGTTTCCCCCTGAGATGATCCAGTACACCCGCGGGCTCGCGGAGGTGGGGGCCACCGTGTTTGGCGTCGGCGACGCCTCGCGCGAGTCGCTGCCATGGGAGGTGAAGCAGTACCTCCACGACTACCTCCAGGTTCCTCGCATCATGGACGAGGACGACGTCATCGAGCGGGTGACGAACTGGATGCGCGGCAGGGAGGTCGACCGCGTGCTCGCCAACTGGGAGCCGCTGGTGATCCTGGCGGCGCGCATTCGCGAGCGGTGGGGGATGCCCGGCATGAGCGTCGATGCCGTCAACGGCTTCCGCGACAAGGAGCTCATGAAGGAGCGCGTGCGCGCGGCGGGGCTGCGGGTTCCGCGCTCGCGGCGGGTGCGGACGGAGAAGGAGATGCGCGAGGCGGCGGAGTTCATCGGGTACCCGCTGATCTTGAAGCCCATCGCCGGAGCAGGGAGCGCGGACACCTATCGGGTGGGCGACGCGAAGGAGCTCGACCGGGTGATTCCGCTGATGCGCGGCGTGCACGAGGCGAGCTGCGAGGAGTACGTCGAGGGCGAGGAGTTCACCTTCGACACGGTGTGCGTCGAGGGACAGCCGGTCTACGAAAACGTCGCGTCGTACCTGCCGAAGCCCATCGAGATGCGCTCGCTCGAATGGATCAGCCCGGTGATCATCACGGTGCGCGACATGTATCAGCCGCGGTTGATGCCGGGCGTGGAGCTTGGTCGCAACGTGCTGGGCGCGCTCGGGATGGGGACGGGCTTCACGCACATGGAGTGGTTCCTGACGCCGAAGGGCGAGGCGGTGTTTGGGGAGATCGGGTGCAGGCCGGGCGGCGGGCACATCGTCGACCAGATGAACTACACCTCGGACATCGACCTCTTCCGCGAGTGGGCGCGCGTCGCCTGCTGGAACAGCTTCAAGGCCGACGCCACGCGCAAGTACAACGCGGGCATCATCTTCAAGCGGGCGCAGGGACAGGGCCGCATCACGCGCATCGAGGGGTTGGGGAATTGGCTGCGCGAGGCGGGCCACTGGGCGGTGGAGGAGGAGCTGCTGCGACCGGGGATGCACCGCCGCAACTGGAAGCAGACGCTGCTGTCGGACGGTCACCTGATGGTGCGGCACCCCGACTGGGACGAGGCGTATCGGTTGAGCTTCGCGGCGGCGACGGGCATCAAGATGTACGCGGAGTGAGAAGGTCATCACAACCCTGCTGCGCCCCCCGATACAGCGGTCGGCCGCGCTCGAAATACCCCGCGTATGTCTCGCGCGGCCTCCCTCGTCTCGGGGTGCTCGCGACGGGTTGAGATGACCTTCTACGCTGAACTCACCACCAGGCGCGGAGGGCTTCAGCCATCGGGCCTGCGAGGCGAGCGATCTTGGCGTCGCCGATGTTCATCTGAGCGAAGGGGTCGAAGGGATCGGCCACGAGGTCGCGCCGCACTTCGACACAGAGCGTGCGGCCCGGCCAGGCGTTGGCGTGCTCCCACGCCATCGTGCTGGGGTGCATCGGGTAGGTCTCGCCGTCGGCGACGGTGACGCCCACCGCGGCCATGTTGCTGCGTAGCGCGTCGACCACGGCGGCGGGCGCGTACGAGGTCCCGTCGAGGCCGCGGCCGATGACGTCGACCTCGGGGCGCAGCGGCCACGTGGGCTCGACCTCGGGCTGATAGGCCCGACGGAGGTTGGTCACGATGTCCGCGTCGACCTCGACGTCGACGGAGCGTGGCGCGTAGGTGTGCAGCATCAGCACGGCGCCACTGGGGAGAGCGAGCGCGACGGCGCGACGGACGGCGGCGACGTAGGCGTCGTAGCGGGCGCGCAGGAGGGCGCGGTCGTCGGGGTGCGTGATCCAGGGCATGAGCCCGGGGGTGACCTTACCGGCCTTGAAGTCAGCGGGCGATGCGTCGATGCGGCGGTTGCAGTCGATGAAGGTGCGCGGAACGCGGCAACGGAAGATGGCCACCGTGCGCGACGGGTCGAGCGCGACGAGGCGACGCGCGACGGCGACGGCGAGCTCGGGGGCGCCCGCGTCGGTGTTGACGTGGAAGAAGTCGACGAGCGCTTCGGGCAGCGGGCTGCGGAGCTCGGCGGCGAGCGACGTGAAGTCGGCGGTGGTGGTGGCGCCGTGGGGGATCTCGATGACGAGGTCGGGCGGGGCGATGGGGGAGGCGGCGGTGCCGCGGAGCAGGTCGACGTCGACGACACCGGCGATGGAGGAGAGCGCGTCGGTCATGGGAGGGGGAAGGTACCCGAGCGGGGGTGGGGACGGTTTCAACTTTTCAAGTTGTGACGTTCCGCCCAATCGTCACAACTTGAAAAGCTGAGACCGTCCCCACCCGCTCAGCCGTTGTCGACGGCGAAGACGGTGTCCCTGACGCCGTGGCGCGGCGCATACCCGAGCGCGTCGCGGGCGCGGCGGTCGTCGACCATGCAGACGTAGCGGATGTGGTCGAGCTCCGGCGCGGGGAAGCTCGACAGGCGGTAGCGGAAGAGCTGCGTGAGCATCGAGCGCGCGGCCCCGTGGGGCACCGGCAGCCGCGTGCGCTCCAGCATCTTCAGGATGCGCGAGAGGGGCAGCGGTTCGGGCCCCGCGAGGTTGAAGATGCCGCGCACGCCGGGGCGCAGCGCGAGCGCGATGGCGCGCGCCACGTCGTCGTAGTGGATCACCTGGATCATCGGGTCGAAGCCCATCAGCGTCGGCGTCACCGGGAGGCGGAGGTAGTTGCTGGGGGCGTTTTTCACGGCGCCGAGGATGTGCGTCGGGCGGAGGATCACCGTCTCGCAGCTCGGGTGACGCCAGAAGAAGCTCTGCGCGAGCATGTCGACCTCGATGAGGTCGCGAATCTCGCTGAAGTCCTGGCTGCCCAGCAGCGGCGCTTCTTCCGCGAGAAACTGCGGGTTGTCGGGGCGCGGCCCGTACACGTTGGCGCTGGAGAGAACCACCAGCTTGCGCACCCCGAACTGCGCCATCGATTCGAGCATCTTGCCGAAGCCGACGACGTTCCAGGAGTGGTGATCGCTCGTCGACGCGCGGGGGTCGTGCATCACCCCGAGGTGAACCACCGCCCTCACCTTCCCGCTGCGAAACACGTCGCGCAGCTTCTTGCGCCTGATGTCGATGCGCAGGTGCGTGACGTCCTTCGGCCGATCGGGAAACTCCCGCCGGTCGACCCCGATGACCTTCACCATCCGGTGCAGCAGCCGGCACACGTGCTTGCCCAGGCGCCCCACCACGCCGGTGATGACCACGGCCTCGTCGCTCCCGATGGCCGCCGTCAGCGCGTCGCCCTCGTCCGTCATGACTGCCTCCTCGCGTCGTCCAATGCGTCGGTGATGACACCGAGCTCGCGCTCGATGTCATTGGGCCAGTGCGGCGCAAACCGCAGAACACCATCCGGGCACGACGTCACCACCGACCGCTCACCCAGCGCCTTCGACCACCACGGCGCGTCCCTGCCCTCCGGCGGCAGCACACCGAGAATGCACGAGCGCCCCGCCGCGTCCGACGCGCGCAGGCTACGAAAGCCCCGCTCGACCAGCGCTCGCTCCAGCACGTCGAGGTAGCGGTTGACGTGCGCATGGACGTTGGCGACGCCGATGCCCGCGAGCACATCGACGCTGGCCTCCAGCGCCACGCACCCGACGGTGCTGAAGGCCCCGCCCTCGACGAGCCCCGCGTCGCCGCGGAAGGGTCGGTCGTAGCGCAAGAGCCCTGGACCGTTGATGAGGAAGGAGAAGGCATCCTCGTGCGAGATCCAGCCCGCGAGGTGGGTCTTCATCGCGCGCGACACGGCGTCGCGGAGGTAGAGCATCCCGGCGCCTTCGAGTCCCATCAGCCACTTGTGGCCGCCGCACGCGAGCGCGTCGATGCCGTCGGCCTCGACGTCGATGGGGGTCGATCCGCACGCCTGGATGGCGTCGACGAAGAGCACACCGCCGACGGCGTGGGCGCGGTCGGAGAGCTCGCGCAGGGGCATGCGGAGGCCGGTCTGAAACTGCACGGCGCTCACCGCGACGAGTCGGACGCCCTTCGCGCAGACAGCATCGACCTCGGCGAGGAAGCGGGTGGGGTCGGTGCGCGCGAGGTCGGCGTCGACCCAGGCGATGTCGAGTCCGAAGAGCTCGGCGGCGCGCTGCCACGGCGTGACGTTGGCGGGAAACTCGCCGCGAAAGCAGAGCACGCGATCGCCGCGCTCGAAGGGAAACCCAACGGCGACCTGGGTGACGCCGAGGGTGGTGTTGGGGACGAGGGCGACCTCGGAGGGCTTCGCGTTGATGAGCGCGGCGAGCTTCGCGCGCAGGCGTTGGCGCTGGTCGATGGCGACGCCGAAGGCGTTGGATCCGCGGCGGGCGTAGTCACCGAGGATGCCGAGGACAGCGCGACGAGCGACGAGCGACGGCGGCGAGATGGCGGCGTGGGCGAGGTAGGCGCGGGCTTCCAGGTCGAGGAAGAGCGAGCGGTCACCGAGGCGGGCTTCGAGCGGCGCGAAGGTCATGGGGAGGCGGAGAGTACCGGAGCCGCCGCCTCGCGGGACACGACGTAGAGGTACTCCTTGTTCTTGAGGTGGCCGACCCGGCCGACCTTGCGGCCGCTCGGGTTGTAGATGCCGATCTGCGCGCCGACGTAGCGCTTGAAGTCGGTCTCGATGGTGGTGACCCGCGCGCCGCCGCCCCACAGCGACGAGAGCATCGCCTCCATCTCGGCGCGATCCATGTACCCCTCGTTGCTGAACGACACCACGATCACCGGCGCCCGCACCGCGCCCAACAACCGCCGCATCGCCCCCGCAAACTCCTTCCGCGAATTGAACGCGCTCTTCCGCTCGCGCACGTCGACGCGCTTGCACGCGACGCCGTAGACCTCGGGCTTGTCCCAGCGAACCAGCGACTCCCACACGTGGTAGTTGCCGAGGTACGAGTGCTGGTTGTACGGCGGGTCGATGTACGCGAGGTCGGCGTCGAGCCGCGCGGCCGCCTCGAACGCATCGAGCTGGTGGGCCTCCGCCTTCCCGTGGGTTGCGCGCGGCAGCACGTTGGGGACGCGCAGCTCGAGGTCATGCGAGGCGCGTGGGGCCCACGCTTTCAGGTAGGCCATCTGGAGCCCGGTGGTGGAGTCCACCCGGTCGGCGGCTTCCATCAGCGACGTGAGCATCACGGCTTCGAGCTCGGGCTCCAGGCACTTGGCGGCGATGGCCTCGCGGATGGCGTCGACGCGCGCGCCGTTCTTGGGTTGGAAGAAGCGCGAGCGCTCGCAGAAGGTCTCGGTGAAGTACCCCGGCGACCCGGCGAGCAGATTGAACTCCCTCACGAGCTGCTCGGCGTCGCGGGTGACGGCCTCGGCGTCGGCCTGCACGTAGCAGCGCGCGAGGGCCGCGGCGTAGGCGTTGTGGTCGTTGGAGAGCACGCGATAGCCCGCGCCCTTGAGGGCGTGGCCGACACGAGACGTCCCGGAGAAGAGGTCGATGACCGACCGAACGCCAGCCGACCGCTGCATCGCCTCGAAGATCACGGGGATGAGGGTGCGCTTCGACCCGAGGTACTTGATCAACCGCTCCGCTCCCTCAACGGCGCCGATGGTACCGCCCTTCCCCCGCTGGCCTCCACGGCTTTGATGCGGTAACCGATGGCCCATCCCCACACCATGAACTCCTTCGACACGCTTCGGGCGCTCTACGCCACGCGACCGGTGATCCTCGCCCCCATGGAGGACGTCACCGACGTGGTCTTCCGTCGGCTCTGCCGCACCGTCGGCGCGCACTTCTGCGTGACGGAGTTCGTCAACGTCGAGGGGCTCCTCCGCGGCTGCAAGACGGCCGCGCGCAAGGTGCGCATCACGGCCGACGACACGCCGACGGTGATACAGATCTACGGCAGCGACCCCGAGCGCCTCGCCGAAGCAGCAACCGTCGCCGAGGCCGCCAACCCGACGGCCATCGACATCAACTGCGGGTGCTGGGTTCCGAAGATCGCGGGGCGCGGCGCGGGTGCGGGGTGGCTGCGCAACCCGTCGGCGATGGTCGAGATGGCGAAGATGGTGGTCGGCCGCGTGGCGTTGCCTGTGACGGTGAAGACCCGCATCGGGTACGGCCCCGAGAGCGACATGCCCATCGTCGACCTCGCGCGCCGGCTGGAGGACGTCGGGGTTCAGGCGCTGACGGTGCATTGCCGCACGGCGCAGATGGGCCACTCGGGCGCGGCCGACTGGGACTGGGCGCGCAAGGCCCGCGAGGTGGTGAGCATCCCGGTGGTGGTCAACGGCGACATCAAGTGCGCCGACGACGCGAAGCGGGCGCTCGCCGAGACGGGCTGCGCGGGCGTGATGGTGGGTCGTCGGGCCATCGAGCACCCGTGGGTGTTTCGCGAGGCGCGCACGCTGCTCGACACGGGCGTGGAGTGCGCTCCACCGACCTGGGATGAGCGCATCGACCTGTGCAAGGAGCACCTCGCCGCCAACGTCGCCGAGCGCGGCGAGAAGCACGGCGTGGCCGTCACGCGGCGCCACCTCACGGGCTACCTCAAGGGCCTGCCGGGCGCGGCCATCTTGCGGCAGCGGCTGGTGGTCACCGACACCATGGCGGCGTGCTTCGACCTGCTGGAGGAGTCGCGGCAGCGGCGGTCGAGCGGGCGTTTGCACGACGCGGAGGTGAGCCTGTGAGCCTCGCGCCCATCACGAAGCTCTACCCCGCGCACGTTCGCGGGTTGCAGCTCGCCTACGAGGCGACGCTCGCGGCGCACGGCTTCGACGCGGTGGTCATCCACGGCGGCGTGGCGAAGAAGCGAAGCGACGTCGACGACCAGTGGTGGCCGCTGCGGGCGACGCCGCACTTCCACCATTGGGTCGCGCTCACCGAGCCGGGCGCCGTGCTGGTGGTGCGCGCGGGTCGTCGGCCGACGCTGCTGCGCGTGACCACGGTGGACTTCTGGGAGCACGCCGTCGCGCCCGAGAGCGAACACTTCGTCGAGCACTTCGAGCACGTCGGCCTGGCCTCGGCCGACGACGCGAAGGCGCACCTCCCGACCGGGCGCGTGGCCTTCATCGGAGACGACGTCTCGATCGCGGCGCGCTGGGGCGTCGAGGCGGTCAACCCGAAGGAGCTGGTGGCCGCGCTCGACGCGCTCAGGGTGCTGAAGACGCCGTACGAGTGCGCGTGTCTGGCGGAGGCCAATCGGCGGGCGGCGGCGGGACATGCGGCGTTGCGGAAGGCGTTCTTCGCGGGCGCGGGGTCGGAGCTGGAGCTTCACCTCGCGTACCTCGCGGCGACCCAGCAGGACGACCCCGAGACGCCCTACAAGAACATCGTGGCCTACGACGCCAACGCCGCAACACTGCACCACGTGGCGTACGCGCGGCGTGCGCCGGGCAATGGTGGTCCGAAGACGCTGCTGCTCGATGCAGGCGCGACGTGCCTCGGGTACGGATCGGACATCACGCGGACGTGGATGCGCGACGGCGGCGACGCGACGTCGGCGGCGTTTCGCGGATTGGTAGACGGGGTCGAGTCGTTGCAGCAGCGGTTGTGCGACGCGGTGACGGTGGGGATGCCGTACGAGGCGCTGCACGATCGGGCGCACGACGAGGTGGGCGCGCTGCTCGCGGCGACGGGCGTGGTGACGTGCTCGGGGGCGGAGGCGGTGTCGTCGGGGGTGACGCGGGCGTTCTTCCCGCACGGGCTCGGACACTCGCTGGGCTTGCAGACGCACGACGTCGGGTGCGCGCTGTTGAAGCCGAGGGCGGACAATCCCTTCCTGCGCAACACGCGGGTCATCGAGGCGGGGCAGGTGTTCACCATCGAGCCGGGGCTGTACTTCATCGACGCGCTGCTGCGGCCGCTGCGCGAGGGCGCCGGGAGCGCGCGTGTCGACTGGAAGCTGGTGGATGCGCTGGCGCCGTTCGGTGGGATTCGCATCGAGGACGACCTGGTGGTGACGGGCACGGCACCGGGTGGGAGCGGGGTGGACAACCTCACGCGCGCGGTGCTCCCGGAGGGCGGCGGCGCGGGCTGAGTACCCTTAGACCCGCTGGAACCCCACCGCACTCCCGGCGTAGTCTCGCAGCACGATGACGAAACAACGCTGGTGGGCGCTGCTGGTTCTCCTCCTCGCGGCTCTCTTTCTCTCCCCCCTCGCGGCGCTCTCGCAGCACAGCGGCGGCTCCTTCGGTAGCTCCCGCTGGGGCTCTGGCAGCTCCCGCCCGTCCTCGTCGGGCACCTCGTACAGCCGGCCCTCATACAGCCGACCCTCGTACAGCACCGGCAGCAGCACCTCCTACGGCCGCACCTCCTACGGCGGCACCTCCTACGGTGGAACCTCCTACGGCTCCAGCTCTGGCGGCGGCCTCGGCGCCCTGTGCTGCATCGCCCTCGTCATCCTCGTCATCGTCATCGTGGTCGCCGTCATGCAGAAGAAGGCCGGCGGCGGGCGCGCCATGGCCAACTACCCCCCGATGGGCGGCCCGATGCCGTTCCCGCCCGGCGGAGGGACGGACACCTTCGCCGTCGCCAAGCTCTCCATCGCCTTCGACTCGCGGGCTCGCGCGCAGATCCAGGCGGCCCTCGCCCAGATCGCCGAGCGCAGCAACATGAGCGGCAACGGCCTCGGCGGCGCCGCCCAGGAGACCGCCCAGATGCTCTCGCAGCACCTCGACGCGGCGTACATGGTCGACCCCGTGCTGAGCGAGGGCATCTCCATGCAGATGGCCCAGCAGTACTTCGACACCGCCGTCAGCACCGAGCGCGGGCGCTTCATCGTCGAGACCGTCCGCAACGACGCCGGCGGCGTGCGCAAGATCGAAGGCCCCAGGAGCACCGCGCGCGCCGAAGAGGGCGGCGGCTTCGTCGTCGTCACGCTCGTCACCGCGCGGCGCGGCGGGTACTTCGGGTTCCGCATCCCCAACGACCGCGCGAGCCTCGCGCAGGGCATCCAGACTGTTCTCCAGGGCGACGCCAACCTCAACGCGATGGAGGTCATCTGGCAGCCCAGCGACGCCAACGACGTGATGTCCTCCGCCGAGATGGCGCAGGTCTTCCAGAGCCTCAAGCCGCTCTCGCCCGACGCCCGCGTCCCGCGCCGCGCCTGCGCCTACTGCAAGACCGTCTTCGCCGCCGAGCTCAGCACCTGCCCCAACTGCGGCGCTCCCCACAACAGCTGAAACCCTGTCCGCGCCCCTGTCGCGTCGTTGCCACGCGGGCGCGCTTGGGATATGCGACGCGGACCATGGCTTCTGTCCGCGCTTGCACCTGGTTGCTCCCCTCCGCCCTCATCGCCCTCGGCTGCTCCTCCGACCCCGCGGTCACCCCCGACGCGGGCAACCCCGTCGACGTGCAGACCATCAACGACGTGCAGACGCCCGACGTGCAGGTCGCCGACGTCCCCGTCGACATGGGAAGGCCGCCCCGCAACCCGCAGCCCCTCTACGGCCCCTGCGACAGCGACAGTGAGTGCCGCGACGAGATGACCTGCCGCCGCGCCGCCGACACGGGCTACCCCGGCGGGCAGTGCAACCGCGAGTGCACCCGCGACGACGACTGCGTGCTCTTCAGCTCCGGCGGCGCCAAGCCCGTCGACGGCTTCTGCCAGGCCGCCGACGCCGCGGGCCACCGCTACTGCGGCCGCGTCTGCGCCAACGGCATCGACTGCGAGCGCGACGGCTACACCTGCTTCGGCATCAACCAGGGCACCATCCGGGCGGTCAACATCTGCATCCCGGTGTGCACCGAGACGAGCTGCATCGACGGCACCGTCTGCAACCACGAGACGGGCCGCTGCCGCCCCGCCGACGCGCCGCCGCTCACGGGCCGCACCCTCGGGCAGTCCTGCGTCGCCACCAGCGACACGACCATGACCCCGGCCACGGTCTGCCAGTCGGGGCTCTGCAACCCGCAGATCGTCCGCGACTCCGCCGGCAACCCGGTGCAGACCGGCGACAACGGCGGCAACTGCATCGGCCGCTGCATCCTCCCGCAGGGGTACAACTCCTCCAACCTCTGGACCGACCCCGAGCTGCCGCAGTCCAACTGCCCCGAAGGCGGCGTGTGCTTCCTGTACCGCACCTACGCCGAGGGCGACATGGGCCTCTGCCAGCCCGGCTGCACACAGGACAGCGACTGCCGCGTGAGCGAGGGTTATGGCTGCCGGCGGACGTTCCGCGTGTCGGCGACCCGCACGCGCACCTTCACCCGCGGCTACTGCGCGCCCATCGACTGCGTGGCCCCCAGTGACGGTGGAGTCACGGCTGACGCGGGCGTCAACCGCACCTGCCCGTCGGGCTACTCGTGCGTCACCCGGACGAGCGGCACCACGACCACCAGCCGTTGCCTTCCCACGACTTGAGTGTGAACATCCGCGGGCCCCACCGCCCGACACCCGCCGTCACCCTTCGAGGAGCCCCATGAAGACCCTAGCGTATGCCTTCGCCCTCTCCACCCTCGCCCTCGCCGGCTGCGGCGACAGCGGCACTACCGCCACGACGCCGACGCCCGACGCAGGCACCGTCATCGACAGCGGCACCACCGCAGGCACCGACGCGGGCGTGGTCGAGACGGACACCGGCACCACCGCTCCGGTCGACGCGGGCGCCGCCGAGACGTACCCCGCGGGCCCCTACGGCTCACGCGTCGGCGCGCTCTTCCGGCCCTTCACCCTCACCGCGTGCAACCGCACCGGCGACGAAGCCACCTGGCGCTTCGACGGCCCCGACTTCTACGAGAGCGACCTCACGGTCATCTCCATCGCCGCCGTGTGGTGCGTGCCCTGCCAGCGCGAGTCGGGGCAGATCCAGACGGAGATCATCGAGCGCTACGCCGGCATGCGCGTTCGCTTCGTGCAGCTCCTGGTGCAAAACGCCGACTACTCGGCCATCTCGCCCGCCTCGTGTCGCACCTGGGCGACCCGCTACAACATCAGCACCCCGCAGCTGATGGACCCGATGTTCATCACGCAGCCCTTCGTCCCCAACACGGCCTTCCCGGGCAACATCATCGTCGACCGCTGCGGCCGCATCCGGTGGCGTGAGTACGGCTCGGACACGGGCCTCACGTCCATCCGCACCGCCATCGACGACGTGCTCGCGCATCCGGCCTACCCGGCCTGCCCGACCAGCGACTAATCTCCGCGCACTCCCGTGCACCTCCGCTCTGCGGCGCTCGCCGTCGCCCTCTCCGCCCTCCTCCCGTCGATCTCCCGCACAGCATCCGCGCAGGGCCTCGTGGCGCGCCTGCCAGGGCTCGGGCCGACGGCGTTCACCATCACCAACACCAGCCTGCTGCGCTACCGCGGCTCGAACTTCGAGTTCAACCGCCACGACGACCACTTCGGGTCCTTCACCGAGCGCCTCGACCTGTCGGCGACGTCGGCCCCGTGGCGCCTCTACATGCGCGTCGACGGCTTCTCGCCCTTCAACCACGACACGTCGTGCAGCTCGGACGAAGCGGCGCTCTGCTACCTCCGCTCCAACTACCGCTTCGGCAGCTACGACTCCCTCGGCAGCTCGCTGCCCGAGCGCCTCTCGCTGCGCTACCACCGCGGCGACATCACGGCCGAGGGCGGCGACTACTACCAGGTCTTCGGGCGCGGCCTCTCGCTGGCGTTTCGCAAGGTCGACCCCATCGGGCTCGACACCACGCTGCGCGGCGGCCGCCTCGAAATCGATCACGGGCGCTTCACGCTCCGCGGCTTCGCGGGCAACGCCAACCCGCAAAACCTCGACCCCATCTCCCTCTCCATCTTCGAAGACCCCACGGACTTCCTCGGCGGCGCCTCGCTCGCCGCGCGCGTCGGCCCCGACGAGGACATCGAGGTGTCGGGGCACGTCGTCCACGCCGACTTCGAGCGGCTCGCCGACGCCCAGCGGCAGGACACCGTCGACGTCGCCGGGTGGCGCGTGGAGTTTCCTTCGCTCTTCGACGGGGCCCTCACCCTCTACGGTGAGCTCGACATCCTGCGCCGCGCGTCGCGCACCGGCCGCGCCTCGCTCGACCCCGACTCGCCCGTGTCGCGCACCACCAACGGCCACGCGCTGTACCTCGCCGCGCAGCTCACGCGCGGGCGCTTCACCGTGCTCGCCGAGTGGAAGGACTACACCCACTACCTCATCGCTCCGACCGAGGCCGCCAACAGCGCGCCGCGTGACGTCGCCCGCGTGTACAGCGCCGCGCCGTCGCTGGAGCGCGACGACCAGCGCATCTTCACCAACTCCAACGTGCGCGGCGGGCGCATCCGCATCGACTACACGGTCGCGCCGTCGCCGTGGATCTTCACCCTCAACTCGGTGATGTACGGCTGGGCGGACACCGCCGACAGCCTCGGCAACCTCCTCGACCCGTGGGACCCGTCACACGGTCTGCTCACCACGCACACGTACTTCGCGATCCGTCGCCGGTCGCGCCCCGTGGCGAGGCCCGCGGCGCCGTCGGCGGCCGATCCGAACGCCCCGGCGAGAGACAACGCCGCGGCGGCAGCGGCGACGGCGGGCGCGGGCGGCGTGCAGCCCGGTGCGGCGGGCATGGGCGGAGCGGGCGTGACGCGCGTCGCGCGCGGCGACTTCAACCTGGTGGCGAGCGTGGGGTATCGGCGCGAGTTCTATGTGGCGACCGACCGCGCGGAAGGCGGCGGTCCGCCGCAGTGGCAGGCCGGGGACGTGAAGCACGACAGCGTGCAGGCGGACTTCGACATCGCGTTCCCGGTAGGGGCCAACGACTCCATCGAGCTGCGCATCGACCATCGCTTCGAGCGCAACTACACCTTCGACGCGATCCGTGGGTTTAGCTGGGACGAGCTGCTCACCGGGTCGCGCGGCGGCGTGGCGCTGTCGTGGTCGCACGGCCTGCCGCTGGTGGTGAGCGCGGCGCTGCGCTGGGACAACACCAAGCGCTCGGTCGGGCAGCGGAGCTTCGACGACCAGGCGTGGGGCCTCGCCAACGCGGGCGTTCCGCTGCTGCCGGTGCTGTACCCCTCGCTCGAAGTGCGATGGAACTTCACCATCAACAACTTCGTGCGGGTGTTCGGCGGCATGACGCCGGGCGGGCGCGTGTGTTCGGGCGGCGTGTGTCGCGACGTCCCTCTGTTTCAGGGGGCGATCGCGGAGCTGGTGTTGAGGCTGTGAGGGCCGTCGCGGCAGACGGGCGCGATGGTTTCGAGAAGGCACCCACAGGGGGGAGAGAGTTGATCGGATGAGTCACGACCACGACGACGTGGAGGCGCTCGACGGGGCGATCTTCGGTGATGGGCAGCCGTGCTTCGGGTGCTCGCCGAGCAACCCCTTCGGCATGAAGCTGAAGCCGGTGCGCGAGGGCCGCGAGGTGACGGTGAAGTACACCGCGCCGCCGGAATTCCAGGGGCCCGCGGGGGTGATGCACGGCGGCCTCGTGACGACGCTCGCCGACGAGCTCGCGGGCTGGGTGGTCATCGGCGTGCGGAAGCAGTTCGGGTTCACCGGGGCCATCGAGGCGCGGCTGCTCAAGCCGGTGCGCATCGGGGTCGAGGTCGAGGGCAGGGCCACCATCGTCGAAGAGAACCGACGAACACTGAAGATCGACGTGCGCCTGCGGCAGTCGGGCGCGGAGGTGTACCGGGGGATGTTCTCGTTCGTGGTGCTCGACGAGGCCGGAACCGAGAAGGTGATGGGGATGCGGCTGCCCGAGGCGTGGCGGAAGTTCGCGCGGGCGAAGGTGGAGTGACCGGCTACTGAGCGGCGGGTGCGCTGCGCGCGGGCGGTGGGCGGCGGTTCTCGGGCGCCGACTCGTGGAGCATCCACGCGTTGAAGACCACCGCGAGCAGGGTGCCCACGACGCCGACGATGACCCAGCGGCGGAGCCAGCGAGTCGGGTCGCCGACGACGCCCGCGACGAAGCCCGCGATGGCGCCCCCGAAGGCCCCGGCCGGACCCGTGAAGATCATCAACAGCCCGACGCTCTCCTGCTGGGTGCGATCGACGCCGCGCTGCGCCGCGAGGATGGTCACGATGGTCCACGCCAGGCCCATGAACACGGCGAGAAACGCCGCGCCCGCGAAGGACACGGCGAGGCGACTGCGGGGCGGCTCGTTGGGGTTCATCGAGTCGACCCTACCGCCTCTCGCGCTAGCGCATAAGCCGTTGCGGTAGAGTCCGCGCCCGCCGCCGTGCTCCTCGCTCGCTGCCTCATCGCGCTCGCCCTCGTCGGATGCGCCGCCGCCCCGACCCCGGCGGACCCGAACGCCGAGGCCACCGTCGCCCGTCGCCGACGCCGTCGTCGTCGCCCCGCCGCTCCGTCGACGGCGCGGTGCGATGCCCTCCAGGCCGAGTCGCGGGCCACCGTCGCGCGAGCCCTCGGCGCGCGCCCCGCGACGACGTGGCCGACGCTCGCGGCGCTCGATCAGTGCGTGACGACCCCGACGGGCGCGTGGGCGCTGCACGTCGACGCGCTCGCCGTGGAGCGCGACCCCGACACGCGGGCGGAGACGCTGACGGGGACGTTCTCGCTGGTGCACGTGGCCGCGAACGGGACACGAACGTCGGTGCGCCCGTGGAGCGATGGAGTCACGGGCCCCGAGGGCAACCTCGTGTGCGCCGCGGGCGACGAGTGCGTCTCCGTCGGAACGCTGTCGACCTTCGACTACGACAGCGATGGGGAGCCCGAGGTGTTCGTGAGGGTGGCGACGGAGCGGCACGGCGCGGCGAGCACCGCCCACGGTCGCGTGTGGTCCTTCCGCGAGGGCGCGGTGGACGTGTACGCCCCGTCGCGCGCGTGGGTGGTGGCCGCGGTGCGCGACGTCGACGGCGACGGGCGGCCCGACCTGCTCACGCACGAGCGCTACGTGAGCGAGGCGCCGGGGCCGTGCGGGGAGGCACCGCACACCGCGGTGGGGCCGTTGCTGGCGGTGCACTCGGTCACGGGCGGCGGCTTTCGACTCGACGACGCGGCGGCGAAGCGATCGGACCGCGAGCGGTGCCCGCGGATGACGAGCGCGAGCGACGTGGTGGCGACGACGCGCGACGGCGCGGCGGACGTGGCCGCGACCTTCGAGCGGGTGGTGTGCGCGCGGCTGTGGGGCGTCGGGGCGGAGGCGGTTCGGCGACGGGTGGAGGCGGGCGCGCGGGCGCTGCGGGCGGGCGGTCGACGCTGCGCGGCGGGCGCACCGAGCGACGTCGACGTGCTGCTGGAGTGGGCGCGCCAGGCGCCGCCGGTGGACCTACGGACGGAGTGATCGGCGACGAGCGGGCTCAGTGCGGTCGCAGCCGCACGCGCAGGCCCACCGGGCGCATCGTCATCTGGAGTTCTTCGCTGACGTCCTCGCTGCGGCCGACGCGCTCGACGTGGAAGTTGCGGTAGAGCGCGCCCAGCACGACGCGCATCTCCAGCAGCGCGAGCGTGCGCCCGGCGCAGAGGCGCGCGCCCGACCCGAAGGGGACGTACACCCCTCGCTTCTGCCACTCCGCCGCGACGCCCAGGTCGGACCAGCGTTCCGGCGCGAACTCCATCGGCCGCGCCACGTCGCGCGGATCGAGACCCGCCGGTCGGGTCAGCACGATGAGGTGCTCGCCCGCCTCGACGCGCAGCCCCGGCAGGTCGGCGCCCTCGTTGGCCGTGAAGAAGTGCACCGGGAGCACCGGGCGCAGCCGCATCGCCTCGTTGGCGCACGCCCCGGCGTAGGCCAGCGCCTGGGCGGCCTCCAGCGTCGGCGGAACCCTCGCGTCCCCCAGCACCCGCTCGGCCTCGGCGCGCAACGCGGTGACGTCGTCCGGCGCGTCGCAGAGGTGGTGCACGGCCCACGAGATGGTGTTGGCGGTGGTGTCCTCGCCCGCCATCAAGATCTGCACGAGGTTGCCGAAGATCACCGGCTCGTCGAAGGCCGCGCCGTCCTCGTCGCGCGCGGCGAGCATGGCCGCCATGAAGCTGCGCGGCGCGGCGCCCTTCCCCTCGCCCGCGAGCCACGCGCGCTCCTCCGCGATGAGCCCCTCGAACATCCCGCGAAGCTGCGCGACGGCGTCGTCGACCGCGCGGTCGGAGGGCAGCCGCACGAGCCGCCAGTACGGCGCCGGGGCCGTCAGCCGGCTCATCAGCTTCGTGAACACCCGATCGAGGTGCCGCTGTATCGCGTCGCCCCCGACGTCGCCGAGCTCGCGGCCGAAGGCGAGCGCCGTCGTGGCCTCCACCAGCAGCCGCATGAGCTCGGCCTGCACGTCGATGGTCTCGCCCGCGCGCGCCCTGAGCCGCTCGACGAGGCGTCGCCGTCGCGCCCGCCAGCGTCGCGTAGAAGGCGCCGAGGTGCTCGTGCGAGAGCGCGGCCGTCACCAGCCGACGCTGCCGCTGCCACTGCCTGCCCTCGGCGGAGATGGGCCCTGGGATGCCGAGCTCCTCGCAGATGCGCTCGGCGCCCGACTTGTTGAAGCCGCGCGGTCGGTTGCGCAGGGTGAGCTGCACGGTCTCCGGGTCGGAGACGACCGCGAAGGCGCGCGGCCCGAGGCGGAAGGCGTAGCGGTCGCCGTACTCGCGGGCCCACGCCTCCAGGTGTTGGTGGATGCGCGGCACCGAGACCTGGAGGACGTTGCCCACGAGCGGCAGCGGCCGCGGTCCCGGCAGGTCGGCGATGCGCGCGAGGGTGGCGGGTGCGCCGCTCACGACGGGCCGATCGCCTCGGCCAGCAGCGACGCGAGCGCGGCGGGTTCGCGCATCACGCTGAAGTGATCACCGGGCACCGTGGCGACGCGCACCGGGGCGTCGGGCGAGACCTGCGACCAGCCGAAGTCGGGCGCGTCGAAGGCCGGGTGCCGCAGGTGGTCACGCAGGTTGGGTGCTTCGTCCGCCGCGCGGAAGAACGTGATCTCCGGCGACGACCCGCGCTCGCCCCGCCCCACGCGGTAGCGGGCGTGGGCCTGGTGGTTCTGCTCGACGCGCTCGCGCAGCCGGTCGCGCGCGTCGTCGTCGAGCTCGTCGGAGACGATGCGGTTGAGCATCGCCGACGCCAGGAAGCGCGCGTAGGTCTCGGCCTCCTGCGGGTGCGGCGCCGACTCGACCGCGCCCTCGGCGGCGAGCGGCGCGGGCGCGTCGATCATGAAGAGCCCCTCCACCGTGAGGCCCGCCGCGATCATCTGGCGGGCCATCTCGAAGGCGACGGTTCCGCCGAAGGAGTAGCCGACGAGGGTGTACGGCCCATCGGGCTGCACCACCTGCATCTCCGCGACGTAGCGCCGCGCCATCTCCACGAGGTCGTCGCACGGAACCTCCGCCCCGTCGCTGTCGAAGGCGTACACGGGGACGTGCTCGGGCAGGTGCTTCACCAGCCCGAGGTAGGCCATCGCGCTGCCGCCCACCGGGTGCACGCAGAACAGCGTCCGCGAACGCCCCGGCTCGCCGCGTTGCAGCGGGACGAGCACGCGACTCAAGGGCCGCTCCTCGCCGCAGAGGTAGGCCGCGAGCTCGTCGACGGTCTGGTGCTCGAACAGCACCGACGGCGCGACGTCCCGGCCGACGTACTCCGAGAGCTTCACCACCATCGACAGCGCCTGCGCCGACTCGACGCCGTAGAGCGAGAGCGCGACCGTCGGGTCGATTTCCTCGGCGGGGACGTGCAGCGCCGAGGCGACGAGCCGTTGCAGCCAGCGGCGGGTGTCGCCCACGTCGCCTGCGAAGACAGGGCTCTTGAGGTCGTCGACGACCGTCTCCATGGGTGCGTCGGAGGGAGCGACGACGGCGTCGGCGGACTGCGTGTGCAGGACGTCGAGGAGGCGTGCGAGGTAGAGCTCGCGGGCCTTGTAGCGCTGGAGCTTGCCGCTGCTGGTCTTCGGCAGGGAGTTGGTCTTCACGAGCAGCACGGCCTTGCAGGTGAGGCGGTGCTGCGTCGCGACGGTGAGCGCGATCGCCGACGCCGCGGCGGCGGAGTGGGCGGCGCCGTTGGCCTTGAGCTCGGCGACGATGACCAGCTTCTCCTGCTCGCCCTCCTCCACCGAGAACGCCGCGACGCAGCCCTGGCGGATGGCGGGGTGGGCGTTCATCACGCTCGCCTCGACGTCCATGGGATAGATGTTGCGGCCCTCGAAGATCATCATCTCCTTGAAGCGCCCGCAGAGGTAGACGACGCCGCGGTCGATGAAGCCCAGGTCGCCCGTGCGGAGGTAGGTTCGAGCCGGAGATGGGTCGCCTGCGACGCGTGCGCGGAAGGTGCGGTCGTTGTCCTCGCGCGAGCGGCCCCAGTAGCCTTCGGCGACCGAGGGCGAGGAGAGCCACACCTCGCCCACCTCGCGGTCGGGCAGGAGACGCGTGCTCTCGGGGTCGACTACGCGCAGGTCGCACGCGTCGGGCGGGACACGGCACCCGACGAGCGTGGTGGAGGAGAACGCATCGGGCGCGCACGGCACCGCGCGGCGCTGCGCCTGGAGCGGCTGCGTCACGACGGACAGCAGCGGGGTCTCGCCGTCGCCGCCGCCCGCGAGGAAGAGCGTGGCCTCCGCGGCGCCGAAGATGTTGATCATCGCCGACGGGCGGAAGCCGGTCTTGTGCAGTCGTTCGGCCACCCGCTCGACGGTTCGGGGGCGCATCACCTCGCCGCCGAAGAGGGCGTGCGTCACGCGCGAGAGGTCGATGCCGTCGAGGGGATCACCCTCGATGCGCCGCAGCAGAAACTCGTACCCGAAGTTGGGGCTCTCGGTGTGCGTCGCGCGGTAGCGGCTCATGGCTTCGAGCCAGAGCCGCGGGTTCTGGAGGAAGCTCATCGGCGAGAAGTAGATGAGGTGCGCGCCCGTGTAGATGGCGTTGAGCGGTCCGCCCACGAGGCCCATGTCGTGGAAGAGCGGAACCCACCCGACCAGCACCGAGCGCGCGGTCATGTGCGCCTGGCGGCGGATGGCCTCGACGTTGTGGAGGATGTTGCCGTGGCGGATCATCACGCCCTTCGGCGCGGAGGTCGATCCGGACGTGTATTGCAGGTACGCGAGCTTGTCGGCCGGCGCCGAGGGGATGGGTCGGCGCGCGGTCGGCGCGATGGGCGACAGGCCGTCGGTGCGAATCCAGGTGAGGTCGGGCCACTTCGCGGGCGTCGCCGCGGCGCGGCCGGTGAGGCGGTGCCACGCGCGGCCGACGAGCGCGGCGCCGTAGTAGAGCCGGGTGGTGAGCGCCACGCGGCAGCCGCAGTCGCCGATGAGGTGGGCGAAGCGCGGCACCTCGACGTCGAGCGCGCGCGGGTCGGGCGACGCGATGGGCACCGCCACGGCGCCCGCCAACAGGCACCCGAAGAAGCCCACGAGAAACTCATCGGTGTCGGGCGGGTACACCAGCGCGACGCGGTCGCCGTCCCGCACGCTCGCATCGCCGAGGGCCACCGCGCAGGCCGTCGCGCGCTCGACGAGACCGCGGTACGTGAGCGTGCGCACCTCCTTGCCCCTGGCGTCGAGGAAGGTGGTCACCGGCGCGTCGGGCGTGCGCTCGTAGCGCTCGCGGAGCACGTCGAGGATGGACGACGTTCCGCGCTCGGGTACCCGGCACAGCGGGTCACTGGCGACGGGCGCGTCGACCGCGGGGCGCGCGGCGTCGGGGGAGAAGAAGCGCGCGACGAGGCTCTGCGCGAAGAGCACGTTGTGGTCGGTGAGCTCGAAGGCCAGGAGGCTCCCCGCGTAGTAGGTGCCCGCGCGCCCCTGGAGGCGATCGAGCTTCGCGTGGAAGCCGAGCGCCATGTCGTGCGGCGAGACGCGCGGCGCATAGGCCCACTTGCGGAATACGTGCACCTCGGTGATCTCGCCGCCGAGCGAGCGGGCGTCGGCGCGCACCCGTTCGAGGATGGACTCGTCGCTCTGACCAGGCACGCCGTAGCCGAAGAAGTGATAGACGCGGCTCTCGTCGTACATGCGGACGAAGGCCGTGGTGCGACCGCCTTCGCCCCGCGTCGCGGTGTTGCCGGGCACGATGTAGAGCCCCGCCGCGTGGGGCGACGCGACGTCGAGCGTGGCGAGCACCGTGTAGTACTCGTCCGAACGAACCCGCGAAAACAGCGCCGACTCCTCGTCGCTCTGATCGAGGTAGCGGTGCGCGTGCTCCAGCGGCCCGGTGAGCACCAGCCGGTCGAAGGTCTCCGTCCGCGCCTCTTCTCCGGCAGCGCGCGTCGTCAGCCGGACGCCCTCGCCCTTCGTTCGCACGACGCGCTCGACCGTCGTCGCGCAGCGCACATCGAGCCCGCGGCTCACGGTCTCCAGCAGGTGCTTGTAGCCGCCCGACGGGGTCCACCCCTCCTCGGCCATGTGCTGCGCAAACTTCAGGAAGAACGCCGCCGGCACGTCCTCGTCCATGAAGCCATAGCCCGCGCCGGTGAAGAACGGCCCCACCTCGCGCAATCCCCCGAGGTCGTTGGCGGCGAGCCAGCGGTCGACCACGGGGTAGGTCTCGGCCTCGGCCGCGAAGCCCGCCTCGCGGGTCAGCTCGGGGCGCGCGGCGATCCACCGACGCAGCTTGTCGAACTCCGCGAGGTCTTGATAACGGCGCGGCACCGCGCGGTTGTGGTCGATGTCCCAGAGCGCGTAGGAGGTCGTTCGCTCCATCGCGACGCCGACGTCCTTCGCGAGCGCCGCGACGCCGAGGCTGCCGTGGCAGAGGTGCGCGCCCAGGTTGTACGGCCGCCCATCGACGTGAACCGTATCCGCCTTGCCGCCCACCGAGGGCGCCCCCTCGAACACCGTGACGTGCCGAAAGCCCCGCTTGCGCAGCTCATGCGCGACGGTGAGCCCGGTGATGCCCGCGCCCACGATCGCGATGCGCGCGTCGAGGTCGGGCGGCGGCGACGCGTCGTCCGCCGCGGGCGTCGGCAGCGTGGGGGCGCGCTTCGCGGCGGCGTGCATGGGGCCATCGAGGGTTCCGCGGCCGAAGCGCACCCAGGCGCCCCGCGGCGCGGAGAGTCCGCTCGCCCGGCGCACCGGGATGTCGGTCTCGTCGAGGGCGCGCAGGTCGTACGAAGCGAGGAGCTTCGTCGCGAGCAGCCACATGGAGACGGTCGCGACGTTGGCCGCGGGGCACCAGTGGCGGCCGATGCCGAAGGCGATGTTGGCCGCGGGCGACGCGACGTGTTTGTCGTGCGCGGTCGACACGAAGCCGGCGTCCTGGTTGGTCGCTTGGGCGGCGCCGAGCAGCGTCGCGCCCGCCGGGATGAGCACGCCGTCGATGAGGAAGTCGTGCTTCGCGCGGGCGTAGAGCAGCGGAACCGGCGTAGTGAGGCGCAGCGATTCGTCGATGAGCTTGAGGAGCTTCGGCGTGCGGCGCAGGGCTGCGAGTGAAATGTCACCGCCGAGGGCGCGGTGCTCGGCGCGGAGCTCGGCCAGCAGCTCGCGGTCGCGGCAGAGTCGGTGCAACGCCTCGGTGGTCGGAACGCACCCGAACATCCCCGCGGTCAGCCCGTGGTTGATCTCGTTGACGAGCTCAGCGCGCGACAGCGTTCCGGCGGCGGCGAGCTTCGCGCCCAGGCACCACGGCGCGCGGGCGCTGCCACCCTCGAACTCCGCGGCCTCACCATCGAGCCACGCGAGCAGCCGCGCCTTGGCGGCCTCACGCTCGGACGCCTGCGTCGACTTCGAGCGGGTGTCGACGTCGACCAGCCGGTGACCTTCGGCCTCGCGCCCGAGCAGGAGCATCGTCGAGAGGCGCCACGTCGCCCGCTGCACCTCCAGCGCGAGCGAGAAGAGCCCGAGGCGCTCCCATCCCGAGAGGATGTCGTCGACGCTGCGTTGGATGCGTTGAAACGACGCCGCGAGCCCCGCGGGGTCGAGCGCGTCGGGCGAGACCCACGCGGAGAGCCGGCGGAAGTGCTCCGCGCCGTCGGTGGAGCTGAGCGGACCGATGCCGTCGTTGGCGAGCAGCAGGTGCGCGTCGGGCGGCATCACGACGAGCGTGCGTTCGACGTGCTGGAGGTCGTCCATCACCCGCATGCCCTCTGCTCCGCTGAGCACGTACGTCGGGCGAAAGGCGGGGAGGCGAAAGACGCTCCCGTAGCGTGTGACGTGCTCGGCGAGAGCGGAGACGAGGTCGTTGTGGTTGGGCCACGGGGCGAGCGGAGTCTCGCGCTCGGCGACGAGCGAGTGTGAGGCGTGGGTCATCGCGGTTCCGAAATGCAGGGGTGGATGTCGACGGCGAACCGCCGACCCATGCGATTCCGGGGCCGCGAGAATTCAGGGTGTTTGTGACGTTGGTTGGACGAGCGACGTCACCGCGGCCTGACGGGTTTTGGCGTTGACGACGCGCGCGGCGGAGTGCCTCCGACGACGACGGACACCCGCCATACGACAGCGGAGCGACGAGAGACTACGCACGCTTGCCGAAGAGCGGCTCGCCGAGGCCCACCGGGCGCAGCACGGTGTCGAACCACCAGATGGCGCCCACCAGCAGGTTGCGCTTGTCGCCGAAGAACTTCGGCGGATTGCCCTTGGACACGTGCCCGATGCCCTGGAGCGTCCACCCCGCGGCGAAGAGGCCGATGCCCACCGGGGGAATGATCATCGCGGGGATCGACGCCATGATCATCGGGATGCCCACGAGGTGCGTCGCCTCGCAGATGAAGTCGTCGTGGTACTCGCGGTAGTCCGCGAGAAGCTGCTGCCATTCCTCGTTGAGAATCGCCATGTGAGGTCTCAGCTCGTCTTGGTGGTGGAGGGAGGAGGGGGGGCTGCGGCCGTGGTGCTCGACCCCGCGCTGCTGCTGTCACTGCTGCTCGTGCTGCTCGCCGCACCGTCGCCGCTCGATGACGAGCTCGACGCGTCACCCGTGGCGGGCGTCGCGACGTTGGAGCCGACCTTGCTGCCGCTGCTCTCGCTCTTCTTGTTGGAGCCGCCGCTGTAAAGGTCGGCGTACCAGCCGGAGCCCTTGAGGATGAAGTTGGCGGAGTTGATGAGCCGCCGCACCGCCTCGACCCCGCACGAGGGACACACCTTCGTCGGGTCGTCGCTCATGCGCTGAACCTGCTCGAAGGCGTGACCGCAGGCGCTGCACTGATAGGAGTAGGTAGGCATTGGAGTGGCCGGACGGGTAATCCGCCGCGGCGCGACCGTCAACCGTTCTGGCGGCGGGCCTTGGCCTCGGCGAGGGCGGCTTCGAGCTCGGCCTCTTCGCTCGCCTCCGGTGCCGCGACCTCTTCCGTCGCGCTCACCCGCACGTTGGTGGGCGACGCATCGGCCTTCGCCGCCGGGCCAACCCCCATCTTCCGCTTGAGCTCGTCGAGGGCCATGTCGGCGCCGCGAGAAGTCTCGAGGTCCTTGAAGCGCTGCGAGAGCGCGTCGCCCGAGTACTGCTCGGCGACCTCGGTCTGCGCGTCGGCCTCGGCCTCCATCTGGACGATCTTCTCCTCCATGCGGTTGAAGGTGTCGAAGGCGCTGTCGTTGGACAGCCCCTGCATCGTCTCGTGGATGGCCTTCTGGGCCTCTGCGCGCTTCTTGCGCGCGACGAGGACGTTCTTCTTGCGCTTGGCCTCTTCGATCTTGTTGTTGAGGGTCTTGAGCGCGGTCTTGAGCTGCTCGACGGCGGTCTTCTGCTTCTGCCACTGCCGCTCGAACTCCGCCGACAAGCTCTCGTGCTCCTTCTGCCGGAGCAGCGCCTCCTTGGCGAGGCCGTCGTCGCCCGCGCGAACGGCCATCATCGCCTTGCGCTCCCACTCCTCCGCGGTGGCCTTCTCGGTCTCGTACTGCTTGGCCAGCCGCTTCTCGTCGGCGATGGAGAGGGCGACCTGCTTCTTCGCCTCCCCGAGCTGCGAGTTCATCTCCAGGATGACCTGGTTGAGCATCTTCTCGGGGTCCTCACTCTTGGAGATGAGGTCGTTGAGGTTGCTCTTGATCAGCGAGGCGAGTCTGCCGAAGATTCCCATGGAGGCTCTCTGTCCGATCGGGTGTTGGGAGGGGAGGAGTTCTCTTGAGAGAGGGCCTTTATCCGCGCAGCGCCGCGACGTGCTGCGACGCCGCGATGCCCAGATCGTCGACCACCGCCTGAAGCTCGTTGGGGTCGAGGTTGTCGAGCGGCAGCGCCGCCGTCAGGTAGATGCCGTCGTCCTGCAGACCAAACGCGCTGTGCAGCAGCCCTGATCCGTTGAGGCGCAGCAGGCGCTCGAAGAGGGCTTCGCGGCCCTGCGTGCCGGGGACGGGCGCGTCGAGCACGCGCAGGCGAAACACCACCACGGGCGACTCGACCTTGATGGCCAGGTTGCGCAGGCCCGACGACTCGTCGGTCACCACGAAGAGCCCATCCCCGAGACCCTGATAGGGGATGTTGAAATCCCGGAGGTACTGCTCGACGTCCTGTTCTGTCCGCATCGTGGCGCGGGAGCCTAGTACAGCCCTCAAAGCGATGCGAGGGCGATCATCGTCGCGACCACGGACACCGCCACGCCCACGAGCACCGCGGTGAGCAGGTCGAGGTACCCGCGCTCCAGCCCGATCGAACGCAGCAGCGAGCGCTCGGTGCCCGCATGCACGATGAGCCGCGCGTCGGCCGATCCGCCCACCACGGGGACGGTCGCGTCGGCGCGGTAGCCACCGTCGGCCTTGGGGTTGTCCACGCGCTTGCACTGACCCAGCACGTAGAGCCGCTCGCCGGGGTCGAGCACGCTCTGCTCGACGATCCAGCGGACGTGCGCCGGGTCGGGACGGATCGTCCCCACCGCGCTCGCTTCGAGCGCCGTCGCGAGAGGCACGTCGTGGCCCTGCCGGTAGGACTTCACCGTCGATCGCAGGTCGAGCTCGGCGTGCGTGAGGTCGAGCCACCCGTCGCCGCTCTCGTCCTTCACCGGAACCCTCCCCGGCCAGCACGCCCGCTTGCGGAGGTCGACGATCTGCTGCTTGCCCTGCTGCCGCATCTCCTCCACGCGGACGTCGACCCAGGCGTGCGGCTGCCCGTCGAGGACGCCCTGCACCGTCGGCCCGTCGTCGCGCACCACCACGGCGAGCTCGACCACGCCGCCGCGCGCGTCGCGCAACGACACCGTCGGCGCCTCCAGCACCGGGGCCAGCGCGCGATCGAGGTTGTTGCGACGATGGCGCACCACCACGGCGAGCACCGCCGCGACGGCGACGGCGAAGAGCCCCGCGAAGTAGCCCGGGCGCACGCGCGAGAGGGCGCTGCCGTCGGGGGCCGTCCACGCCACGAGGCCCTGGGCGATCGCGATGAGCCACGCCGTGCCCGCCACGGCGATGATGGGTCGCCATGCCGTGAAGGTCGGCACTGGTCCCGCGCGGCGGATGAGCGCGTCGGTGAGCGGCCGGGCGCGCAGCGTGTACCAGAGGTAGGCGAGCGCCGAGAGGAGCGCGAGGGCGCCCGCCGAGAGCTTGCCCGCGACGTCGGAGGCGTGGGCGTCGATGCGGGGCTGCGCGGTGCCGTCGCCGGTGGTGATGGTGATGGGTTGATCGCCGCAGCCGACGACCTGGCTCCAGACGCCGTTGCTGCGGACGCAGCCCTCGACGAAAATGGGCTCCCCGTCGGCGACGCAGTGGGCGCGCACCCGGCCGCCCGACTGCATCTCGGGGATCACCGCGCGGAGCATCTCCTCCTGCTCGCCGCCCACCACGATGGGGTCGAGCGGGTCGAAGACCACGGGCTCGTTGGACTCGATGCCCGCGCGATCGTCGAGGCCGATGCCCATGGAGCGCGTCCACGAACCGTCGCTGCGCCACCCGCCGTTCTTCCCCGAGACGTAGTGCTCGTGGACGACCGCGCAGACGGGCAGCGCCTCGCCCGGCCTCACCCTCGCCCGCACGGCGCGACGAAACGCGCCCGCGGTCTGCGTCTCGGGCGTGACGTGCCGGAGCCGGTACATCGCGGCGGTGGGGTCGAGCGCCTCGCGCAGCCCCTGGAACGCGAGGCCCACGCCGACCGCCGCGAAGGCGGCCCCGATGCCCAGCACGAAGAAGGTCAGGAGGAAGCGGTAGATGAAACCGGTGCCGCGCCGCCCGAAGAGGAACCGCGACTGAAATCCCGTGCGCGCCATGGCGACGGGATCATCGCACGCTTGATCAGCCGTTGCCGGGCGGCATCACCGGGCGCGGCGGATGCGCCGGCGCGTTGGGCGTCGGGGGCCGGTGCGTGGGCGGAGGCGGCGGCGGCGGGTTGACCGTCGGCATCGGCGGCGGCATCGGCGGATTGGTGGGCGGCGGGTTGATGGTGGGCGTCTCCAGTGGCACATCGGGCGGCGGCGGAGGCGGCGGCGGGTTGGGCGGCGGATCGGCGGGTCGGTTGACGGTCTCGACGGGTTGGTTGACCGGCGGCTCCGGCGGGCGGTTGCACGCGACGGCCGTGACGGCGGCGCCGGTGATGACGAGCACACGGGCGCGGAGACGAGCGAGCCGATCGGGGTCGATGCGACGGTCCATGGGTGCCGACGGTACCAGAGGATGGAGTTGCGCTCGTGTCCCCCGTTTCCATTCTGTTGCCACCGGGCTGCCATCGGCAGCGCTGGGATTCGCTGTCATGGTTGTGACGCACGGCGCTCCTGGCGTCGCGCGCCACCTCGTTGGGGACTTCATCGGGCGACGCCCTCGCAAGGCGCTCCGTGCATTCCCCTACGCCATCACCACCACCGGGGCCGATGCCATGACCACCCGCTCGTCACCACCAGGGCCATACACTCCCGGCGCCTCGGTGCCGCCGCCCGCGCTCGGATCGGTCGCGCCCGCGGCGCTGGTGCGCGGTGATGCCATGGCGTGGAAGGGCATCGCGACCGCCATCGACGCGCTCGTGCAGGCCAACCGCACGAGCCCCGCGGCGCTCGACCTCATCGCCGAACGCGCCGTGCAGCAGTGGTCCGAGATGGGCGGCGGGGCGCTGGAGGTGAAGGGCACCGAGCTCCTCGGCGGCGGTCAGGTGCTGCTCTCCTACGAGAGCGGGCAGGGGCCGTGGCTGCTGCCCGCGTTCATGGCCGGCGTGCGAACCATCCGCATCCTGTCGACGTGCCGTCCATCCGACATGCGAACGCTCACCGATGAGCTCCGCACGCTGCGCCCCGAGGCCGACGCGCTCGCCCGCTTCCGCGACTGGATCTGGTCGGACGGCGCCGAGGGCTTCGAGGTCGAGCTCCACATGAGCTTCATGGAAGTGATGGACGCCGCCGTCTCCGACGACACCCACCACGACGCGCTGATGGCCTTCCGCGGCGAGTCGGTCACGTCCTTCGGCGTCGACGCACAGCTCATCGCCTCGCACGAGCTCGACGTCGCGGCGCTGCGCGACGAGTTCAACGTCCCGCTCGAACTCTTCACCCGCAAGGTCGCCCGCGACGCCCTGCGCCTCGACCCCGACGACGCCGCGGCCCTCGCCGACGGCTGCGAGAACAGCTACGGCTGGACCCGCATCGAGATCGCCCTGACCCTCGGCCACCCCGAGATGCGCAGCGCCATCACGCCGCAGCGCCTCGCGCGTCTCATCACCCAGCAGCTCAGCGAGGCCCTCGACGACCGCGCGCTCGACCTGCTCGCCTCCCTCGGCAGCCGCGAAGACCCCTACGTGCGCGCCCTCGCGGAAGCCCTCGACGACCCGTCCCTCGGCGAGAGCCTCGCGGGTCGCGCGACGCCCAACGCGAAGTCCGCGCTCGCCATCCGGAAGTTCTTCGGCGTTTGCTCGCCGAAGGTCGCCATCGGCCTCGCGACCGGGCTCGTCGAGCGGGCGAAGCGGTCGCCCGAGGTGTTTCCGTGGGTGCGCGGCGTGGCGCTCGATCTCGGTGTTCCAGCGTTCATGCAGCACCTGCTTTCGCACGGCGTCCGCGAGGAGGTCGCGCCCACGGTGCTGGAGCTCGTCCTGAGCACCGACTGCACCCGCGAGATGCTCGTCGAGCTCTTCAAGATCCTTCCCCCGCGCGTCGCTGCGGCCATGGTGGTGAAGCTCCCGCCGCTGCGCTTCCGGCAGATGGTCGACTTCACCGCGACGCTGCTGGCGAAGGCCGAAGCCGACGCGGTCAACGTCCTCGTCCCTGCCCTCGTCGAGGCCGACCTCCCCGAGTCTGGAACCCTCGTCGGCCAGTGCCTCCAGCGCACCCTCGGCGTCGGGTGGAGCACGCGGGCCCTGCACACCTCCTGCGCCTACCTCCTCGCGAAGGGCCTCGGTCGCCAGTTTCTCCTCCCGGTGGCGCGCGCGTCGAAGGCCGAGCCCAGGGTGCGCCTGCTGGCGCTCCGCACGCTCTCGACCGACCTCGCGCTCGTGGAGGAGTCGTCGCGCTGGAGCTTCTCCGAGCTCATCGAGCCGCCCGAAGTCCGCGCCCGACTCCAGGAGATGCGCAAGCAGCTCAAGGCCGCCCGCACCGAGAAGGGAGCCCACTCATGAACGACTCCATGCCCGCCCCCGTCATCGACGAAGCCGCCGGCGCGGCGCACTCGCGCGCCATCGTCGAGCGCATGTTCGTGCTGTCGCGCGTGGTGCTGATGCACGGCCCGCGACACCCGCTCGTCGACCAGACCGTCGCCGCGCTCGCGCACAGCATGGCCGCCGCGGGGCCGCCGTACGCGCTCCAGTTCGTGGGCCAGGGGGTGTTTCGTGACCGCGTGCTCGTCCCGATGGACGCCGAGAACTTCACCCGCGGAAAGCACCTCGCGGCCGTGCTCTCCAACCTCGGCGTGCACGAGATGGCCGTCGAGGTCGCGCCTACCGCGGAGACCCTCGCGACGCTCGGTGTCGTGCTCGCCCGCGGCGCGCAGGGCCCCAGCGACGACCTCGAACGCGCGCACCTTCCCGGTCTTCGTTTCCGCGAGATTCCGGCCGCGCGCTGGGGCACCGACTCGACCCGCGTCGACCCGGAGATGTTCACCATCGCGCAGGTGGCGCTGGCCATCCACGACGCCGAGGTGATCTTCGCGAAGCGCGAAGGTCCGTGGCCGTGGTCGGCGGGCGTCGGTCTCCTGCGACGCCTGGAGCGCGCGATGGAAGCGAGCGCCCCGGCGACGATGCGCGCCCTCGACACGGCGCCCGGCGAATGGACCGTCGCGCGGCGCGCGCTGGTGGCGTGTCACCACGTGATGACGGCGCTGACGGAGCTGAAGGTGGTCGCCTCGACCCGTCGCGCCATCGGTCACGCCGCGGTGGTGATCGCGATGCACGGCCTCGAAGACCGCGACGGCGCCGACTTCCAGGTGGCCGCCCACCAGGCGCTGCGCAAGATGCTCGACGCGCCGCTGCCCGCGCGCACGGGCGTCGAGCCGCACCGGCTGCGAACGCTCGCGCTGGTGCACGGCATCTGCACACGCTCCGACGACCCCGCCAACTGGACGGGCGCGATGGCCCTCATCGAGCTCGCGTACGCGTTGGAGCGGCACCGCTGCCCGGGTGGCGTGAGCTTCGTGCTGGCGCGGGTCGACCTGCTCGCGCACGCCGCGTCGGGCATGGACGGCGAGTTCGACGCGCGGTGGGTGCGCTCGCTGGTGACGCAGTGCGGGCAGATTCCGCCGGGCGCGACGGTGCGGCTGGCCGACGGTCGCGTGGGCATGGCGCTGGAGCCCGGCGACGAGGGCGACCCGATGCGCCCGAAGGTGCTGGTCGACGGAGAAACCATCGAGCCGACGCAGCCCGTGCGGCTGGTGCCCACGGTGAACTGACGCCATGAGCTTGCAGACCGGAGAGCGGGCGCTCGGGCGCTACACCGTCGGAACCCTCCTGGGCGAAGGCGGCATGGGACAGGTCTGGCGCGGTGAGCACGCCGACCTCGGGATGACGGTCGCGCTCAAGGTGCTGCTCGGCGAGCGCGACGCGGTCTCGCTCGGGCGCTTCAAGCGCGAGGCGCAGCTCATGGCGAAGGTGCGGCACCCCAACGTGGTGTCGGTGCTCGACTACGGGATGCTCGACGACGGGTCGCCGTGCATCGTGATGGAGTTTGTTCAGGGGGAGTCGCTGGAGCACCGCATCGCGCGCGGGGTGCAGCCGTGGAGCGTGGGCTTGGAGGTGTTTCGCGGACTGCTGCGGGGCCTCGGGGCGATCCACGAGCAGGGCCTGGTGCACCGCGACCTGAAGCCCTCCAACGTGGTGATCGCGCCGGGCACGCCGGAGACGCCGAAGCTCATCGATTTCGGCATCGCGCGCCCCGTCGAGGAGGGCGTGGTGACGCGCTTCACGAGCACCGGGATGATCGTCGGGACGCCCGCGTACATGCCCCCGGAGCAGTTCATGGGCGGCACCGTGGACTCGCGCAGTGACGTCTATGCGGCGGCGCTGATCCTGTACGAGATCCTCACCGGGACGATCCCCTTCGCCAACGAGGCCAACATCATGGCCTGCGTGTTCAAGCGGGCCAACCTGCCCATTCCGCCGCCGGTGGCGCCCGCGGGTCTACCCCCCATCCCCGAGGCGCTGTCGCTCGCGGTGATGGCCGCGCTGCGGGTCGACCCCAACCAGCGGCCCGATTCAGCCAAGGCCTTCTTCGGGCTGCTGCGGGAGTCAGTGCTGTCCAACCGACCGCCGCCGCCCGCGTACGCGCCGCCGGTGCAGGCGCCCACGGTGGTTCAGGTCCCGCGCGAGGAGGCCCTGCAACAGACCATGGCGTCGGGCATCCGCTCGACGTGGCTGGTGGGTGCGCGTCTGCCGCCGTCGCGCCTGGGTCACCCGGAGGATCGTCGCTTCCTGTCGGAGCTCGCCGCGAGCGGGCGGGCGTTTGTGTTCGGGGGGCAGTTCTGGTTCGCGTTGCAGGCGTCGGAGGGAGCACCCGAGGCGGTGCAGGCGCAGGCCGAGGGCATGGTGGGCGCGCTGTCGGGGCGCTTCGGCGCGCTGGTGCGGGCGCGCTGGTGCCCGGTGGGCGAAGACTTCCAACTGACCGCGGCGGCGCTCTCGGGCGCGGCGCCGCTCCCGCCGGTGCTGGGCGACCTGCTCAAGCAGCTTCGCAGCGCTTGATGCCTCACATCAGATTGTCGCTGCCCGTTCGCACGGTGAACCCGCGCGCCTTCAGCTCGGCCTCGATGGGCTCGGGCAGTGCGTCGACGAGCCGCAGCGAGTGCACCACGCCCGATCGGTAGCCCGTGACGTCGACCCACCGCTGGTGACCGACCACGATGCCCGTCCCCGTGGGGGTCGGCGTCGGTCGCACCTCGCTCACCGCACGAACGCCCACCGCGCGAACGCCGGCCGCCTCCAGGCCCGCGAGCAGCGACTCCATCGACTCATACACGACGCGCGATTGGGTCATCGCGGCGTCCCTACCATTATCGGGTGGTGTAAAGCGACACCGTCGCCGAGCCGGTGACGTAGACCCTGCCGTCGGCGACGACCACGGGCGTCCACTGCCGCACGCTCGGGGGCGCGTCGGAGAAGATCTCCGCCCCCGTCGACACGTCGATGGCGCGCAGCGACGCGCCGGACCCGTTGCCCGCCCCGGCGACCCAGAGGATGCCGTTGCTGTTGCCGTTGGACGAGACGGCGGGCGGGTTGGGGTTGCTCACGGTCGCGCTGCACCACGCGGTGGCCATGGCGCCCGCGGTGATGCGCACGGCCATCACGCCGCCGGAGCCGCTGCACCCCGCGCGCGTCCCGCGCCCCGGGACGAACGCGAAGGTATCCGTCCCGTTGGACCACGTCGCCGCCGCCCCGTAGTTGCCGCCCGAGAAGAAGCGCGCCTGCGTGATGGTGGCGGTGGACCCGCCGAGGTTGTCGCCGTTGAGGAGGTAGCTGACGCCGGCCTTGCCGCCCTGCCAGATGAGCCGCGGCGCGCCCGCGATGGGAGCGATGAGCATCGGGCTGACGGAGCCAATGTCGAGGTCCTGGAGGTCGAGCATGCGGGCGTCGCTGGGCTCGAAGTACGAGTCCGCGGCGGTCGACGCGGTGGGGCCCGTGGCGCCACTACCGAGGCGAATCACGCGCTCGCCCATGGAGCCCGGGGTGTGCCCGCCGAGCGGGGTGCTGTTGCCCGTCGCGACGAAGATGCGACCCGTGTCGTCGACGGACGAACCCCCGACGGCCCAGATGCCCGAGCCGCGACCCGGCGTCGCGAAGGCCACCTGCCGCGCGGGGTCGGCGGGGTCGATGCCGACGATCCAGCCGTGGTAGATGCCGCAGTCGCCGTAGAGGCCGCCGAAGGGGACATACACGCGGCCGTCGATGAGCTGGAGCGCGGCGCGCTGGCCGGTCGCGCGGGCATCGAAGCTCGACGCGCCCACGGCGGGGGGATTGATGTTGGCGGGGTAGCCCGCGCGCTGCGCGCCGGTGGTGACGTCGAGCGCGTTGAGGCGAAACTGGAGCCCGCCCGTGTTGGTGAACGCGACGGCGTAGAGGGTGTTGGTCGCGGGGTCGATGACGCCCGTGCTGACGACGCCGATGTTGCCGCCGATGTTGCCGCACGACTGCATCGAGCGCTGGGCGGGCGTCCCGAGCGCGGTGCGCCAGACCTGGGCGCCGGTGGCGGCGTCGAGCGCGTACATCGAGTTGGACTGCGTGGCGACGAAGAGCAGGTCGCGACGCGCGCTGCCGATGGCGACACCCGGGAGGTAGAGCGGCTGGGCGTAGACGTCGCCGTCGAGGCTCGGCGCGAAGGCGGTCACGCGACCGAAGCCCGCGCGCACGGTGGCGGGCGTGAGGCGCGTCTCGGCGCGGTTGGCTCCGGAGCGAGCGCGGTCGTACTGGAAGGTCGTGACGGAGACACCGGCGGAGGGGGTTCCGGCGTCGACGGGCGTGGGAACGTCGATGGGCGTCGGGACATCGATGGGCGTCGGGACATCGCGAGCAGTGGGCACGTCGATGGGTGTGGGCACATCGCGCGGGACCTGGACGTCGATGGGTGTCGGGACGTCGCGCGCAGCAGGCACGTCGGTGGGCACCGGGACATCGGGCGGCGTGACGGGGGTATCGGTGGGCGTCGCGGGGACATCGCCCGGCGCGGGCGCGTCGACGGGGAGGGTGCCGACGTCGATGGGGGGAGTGCCGACGTCGGCGGGGGGAGTGCCCGAGTCATTGGTCGCGATGGCGCCATCGAGGTCTGCCCCGGGATTGAGGGCTGCCGAGCAGGCAGTGAGCGCGACCACGAGCGTGAGCGGGCGAGCGAGGGCGTGGGTCTTCGGATGGCGCATGGGGGCAGTGGCTCCGTCGGCGATCATCGCAGGATTCGAGGAGGCCGTGGTCGTCTCTCCACGGGCTGTGGAGACACGCGTCAGGCGTGAGGGTGGGAGCCGCAAGGGCGCAGGGGTCGCAAGGGTCAGACAGTCAGAAGGTCAGCACAGACGGTCGCGAGCACCCCGGGACGAGGGAGGCCGCGCGAGACATACGCGGGGTATTTCGAGCGCGGCCGACCGCTGGATCAGAGGGGCGCAGCAGGTCTGTGCTGACCTTCTCAGACGTCGATGAACTGCGGGCACGCACGCACCCGCGCCAGCGCCGCGGCCCGCGCGCCCGGCTCATCGGGGACGTCATTCGGAAACGGAACCGACGAGCGCATGAGCCGACCGAACCACGTCGCGCCGAGCGGTCGCGTCAGGTCGCCCACGCGCGTGGCGGCCATGGTGGTCTCGTCGCGGCTGCCCGTGCGCTCGCCCACCCCAACGGCGAAACCTCCCAGCAGGAGGCCCGACCGCGTCGACGTCGACGCGCTGTACGTGTGCAGCGTCGCGCCCTCCGCGCAGCCGCGCCGCACCGCCTCGAACATCGACACCGTCCACACAGCAGGCGCCGTCCGCGGCGAGTACAGATCCCAGTACACGACGTCGGCGTACGCCTCGGGCATGCGCGCCAGCGTCGCGCGGAAGTCCCCCAGGACGAGGCGCCAGAGCGTCCTCGGCGTCTCGTGGTGGCCGTACTGGAGCAGGGCGCTCGCGGCCTCGTAGGCGCCGTCGCGCGTGAGCCCCAGGGCGTCGGCGTTGTCGGGGTGCAGCGCCAGCCTGAGCGCGTCGAGGTCGTGCTCGAAGCTCACGATCTCCAGGCGCCGCGCCGTCGACGACTGCGCCTCCGACACCTTCCATGCCGTGATGGCGTTGGTCGCCGCGCCGAGGCCCACGTCGTAGAGCACCAGCGCCTCGTCCCCGCCCTCCCGCAAGCGCTCGCCCAGCCGCGACGGGGCGACGTACACCGACTCGGCCTCGACCCGCGGACCATCGCCCGGGTGCATCACCTCGCCGCTCGCCCGCTCGCGAATCGCGCGCAGCCCGTTGGGCAGCGTGACGACCTCGCAACCGTTGCCGCTGTCCGTCGACGGTTCCGTCACAGCCCCGCGAAGCTGCGCCCGCTGTCGTTGGACATCATCAGCACCCGGTAGGGCACCCGGGTCTCCGTCACCCGCGTCGTCGCCTCACCGCCCGACTCCGTCGCGGGCACCGCCTCCGTGCGCCGCGTGACCGTGTCGCCCTCGACCCACACCGCCAGCGAAGACCCCTGCGACACCGCGCGCAGCGAGCGCACCGCGCGCGTCACCTGCGCCGAGAGCGTGAGCGCCGCCAGGAAGCCGACCGGCTCCCAGTCCGTCGACTGCAACGGCCGCCGCCACGCCCGCAGCGCCGACGCGTGGGCCGCCACCGCCACCAGCCCGTCGTCCACCAGCAGCAGCTGACGCGGCAGGCTTCCAGTGGCATACGGCAGCGGCCCCACCGGCGACACCCTCGGGACGCCCGCCACCGGGAAGGTCACCACCCAGGCCGGCGCGTCCATCACGGGCTGATCGGGATCGGTCACCAGCAGCGCCCGCCCCACGTCGCAGCGCAGCGTCGGCGCGTCGCCCCACGGGATCGTCCGCTCGCCCGACACCACCGCGGGCACCACCGTGATGCGATCGCCCTCGACGCGCACGACCGCGGCCGTCGTGTCCGCCAGCAGCGCCACGTACTGCACCGCCTCGGCGCCGCACGTCAGCGTCTTCCGCACCAGCGGAAACTCCTCCACCACGGCCCGCGCGCCGGGCGTCACCACCGGCGCGGCGTCGTCGGCCGTGGTCACCACGTACTGCTCCATCACCACGTCGACCGCAGGCGGCCGCACCGCGGTGACCCGCCAACGCGTGTTGTCGAGCGGCTCCCGCGACACCACCGACCCTTGGTAGCCCTGCGGAACACCGAGCACCACGGCGTCGCTCCACCGTGTCGCGGCGGTCCAGCGACGCGACCGCAGCCGCACCGTCCCGTCGGTGGTCGTCACCCACGCCATGCCCCGATCGTTGGTCGCGGCCTGCCAGTCGAAGTACGGCCCATGGCGCGCCACGCCCGGCTCGTCGGGCAGCGCCACCATCTGTACGGCGTGCTGGGTGGTGACCACCGCGCCGCCCTGCTCCGTCGATGCCCGCAGCACGCCGCCGCGTGGGGTCTCGCGCCAGAGCACCGCGTCGCTCACCGGGTTGTCGAGGTGTGGGTGGCGGTCGAAGTCCACCCGGTGCGTGCGCCCATCCCAGGACGATCGGTAGAAGTACACCGACGGCGAGGCCAGCACGACCTGCTCCTGCCCCGGATGAACGCTCTGCCAGCGCGGCACCTCCGGGTCGGCGAACGCGGGGTACAGCTCCGCCCGCAGTGGTGTTGGCTCCCACCGGTTGCGGGTGCCGAGGGAGAGCTCGCGCACGTCGGTGAAGAGCAGCGCGAGCTGCCCCGCGAGGCTGCCGTCGTCGACGATCTTGAGCAGCTCGGTGAGGGTCGCGACGCGCGCGCTGCGGTTGCTCGTCTGTGTCTGCTGGAGCATCTGGCGCACGGCGACGATGGTGCCCCCGAGGCGCGCCGAGTGCTCCGTGGCGCTCCGGCGCCGCTGGTCGAGCTCGTTGAGCGGCGCGACGCAGCGGGCGGGCCACGTGACGTCGGGGCGCTCGACGGCATCGCGCGACAGGGGCCACGACTGTTCGAGCCAGCTCGCGGCGTGCGGCCGGAGCCACGCGTTGATGTTCTGCGCCCAGAGTGCCTTGCGCGCTTCGGGCGTCAGCGGCGGGATGGCGGCCCCCGCGATGGCGGGGCGGGCCTCGGGGTCATCGTCGCGGAGAACCCAGGTGATGTTGGAGCCGAAGAGGCAGGTGGCGAAGGCGCGGGCGCTCTCGGCGGCGGGCGCGTCGCTGCGGGTGACCGTCTGCTCGTGGATGCCCCATCGCCATCTGGTGATGGTGGTCACGGTGATGATGACGAAGAAGGCCCACGAACCCCGAGACGGCCGGACCTTGAACAATCCCATCGCGCGTCGCGAACCCTACCAACTGCGCCCCGCGCGCGCCAATGGCGCCGGCCGCTAGAAGCGCGCCTGCGCCGTGATGCCGAACCCGAGCTGGTTGGGCGACTGGAACACGCGGACCTGTCGCGTTCCTGAGGCGTCGACCTGGAGGAGCGTGCTGTTTTGATCGAGCACGTACTGCACCCAGAAGATGCCGGCCATGATGGTGGAGAGGTCCCAGCGGAAGGAGGCGCGCGCGGAGACGATGGGCACGCGGTCTTCGCCCGGCGGCAGGATGGAGAAGTTGCCCGCGCGGCGGATGACCAGCGTGCGCGACGAGAGCAGCGAGCCCTCGCGCACCGTGGAGCTGAACGTCGCCGGGAGCTGCACGCCCACGATGAGGCTCGGGGTCATGTGGAGGCGCGCGAGGGTGTAGTCGATCTGCGCGGCGAAGAAGAGCTCGGGCTGCACCGTCGCGTCGCTCGGCAGCGTCTGGAACGGAATGAAGCTCGGCACGTCGCGCAGCAGGAAGGGCACGTCACGGAAGAGACCCGTCACGCTCGCCCCGAAGTACCCGGCCTTGATGCGGCCCTGGAGCGCGCCCGCGAAGCCCGGCTGGATGGCGGTGCGCCCGGGGAAGTTGATGTCCGCGAGGTTTTGCGCCGTCGCGGTGAGCTCGGCGGAGATGGCACCCTGGATGGTTCCGGGCGTGAAGGTCTCGGGCGCAAACGCGACGAACGGGGCCGTCGGGTCGTTGCGGTAGAGCATCATGTCGAGCGACTGCGTGGTGCGCAGACCCGCCGAGTACACGGCGCGCGCCGAGGCGCCGAAGATGTAGACCTGCTGTCCGCGGACGCCCGCGAAGTCGAAGCGGCCCTGCTGAAACCAGCCGCCCGACAGGTCGAAGCGGAAGCTGTCGCCGCCGCGGATGCCGAGGCCCGCGAGGAGCGCGTACTGGGTCTCCTCGACGCGCACGATCTCGATGTCGCGCGACGAGGTGACGACCTCCAACGGCACCACGATGCCGGCGGTCTTGAAGCCGGCCCAGAGCGAGAGGGCGCCGACGTCGATGGAGAGCTTCACACCGGGCGCGGGGCCGACGCGGCGCGGGAAGACGGAGTTGCCGCCCCACGAGAGGTCCCAGAGGTACCCGAGGCGGAAGCGGTCGGTGTCGAAGGGGAAGAACGTGATCGAGAAGTTGTCGCGGTTGTTCGCGCCCTCACCGAGCGCGTACGACACGCGGAGGTAGGTGCCCGCGTCGTAGAAGGCCTGGTTGAGGTTGCCCGACCCGCTGGAGAGCTGGCTGAGGTCGACGCGCAACACCAGCGCGGCCTCGGTGTTGAGCCGCGGGATGAAGCCCGGCGCGCGGGCGTACATCGCGAGGTGGGTGAGGTTCTCGCGGCCGGCGAAGCGGCTGTTGAGGGCGTCGAAGAAGAGCTGGTACTGCGAGCGGTCGCCGATGCGGGGCAGCGGCGAGACGGGCACGCGCTGGCCGGTGTCGGCGAGGAGGTCGTCGTCGCCGAAGGTCCAGGTGATGCGGGTGTCGATGAAGTCGTGGCTGGTGCGCGGGGCGGCGCGGCCCTGGTCGCCCGCGGCGGTGCCGGGCATGGCGAGGCGCTCGGCGGGCGCGAGACCTTGCGGTCGCACGGGCGGCGGCGGCGGCGGGTCGGGCTGGGTCATCGCCGGTGGGGACGACGGCGGCGGCGGCGTGGGCGACGGCGCGAGCAGCGGTTGCGGCGCGGGCGGCGGAGGCGTGAGGGGGTTGGGCGGCTGCGGTTGTTGCTGCTGGGCCCACGCGGCGGGGGTTGCCAACAACACGGCGGCCAGCGCGCTGCGCCTCGCGATCGAACGGCGGTTCATCGGTACCCTTTCACCCTCTGTCGTCACGTCTACTCTTCGGCGATCGATCGTTCGTGGAGGCAGCAGTCGCGTGGGTGCTCACAGAGCGTCTGTCCGTCGCCCTGCACCACGAAGTCCGAGCCGCAGCGCGGCTGGATGATCCAGTTGGGCCCCACCTGGCGGAGCGTGCCGGTGACCGTCGCGACGGGGCCGCGCAGTCGCTGCGGGTCGAAGCCGGGGTTCACGATGCGCGGCGCGATGGCCATGCGAGCCCGAGCGCCCATGCCCGACGCGGGGAGCGTGACGACGATCTGGCCGTAGCGGTTCCAGTTGCTCCACTCGGAGCAGGTGATGTCCGCGGCGCAGGCGTCGTAGCACTGGTTTTCCGCGCCCCCGTCGAAGTCGATGCGGCCGTCGCCGTTGAGGTCGCAGTTGGTGGCGCCGGGCGACGGGATGCCGTTGGGCGCGAGCGCGGGGCCGATGAGCGTCGGGAGCTGCACGTCGCGCACGCGGGTGAGCGACGACTCGTGGCGCTCCATGAGCACGTCCATCGCGAGCGTGGTCGGGGTGATCTCCACCGGGTCGGGGATGAGGCACTGCCCCGCGGCCATGTCGTTGGGGCGCCACGCGAGGCCGATCTGGTAGCCGGGCTGCGCGAGCTGCGTGGTGCTGACGAACTCCGCGACGGACCCGGTGAGGGTGTCGATGAGGTCGCACGGGCGCATCCCGTCGGGCGATCGGAAGTTGAACGAATACAGGCTGTTGTAACAGGGCGCGCCGTCGCACGACCGGTCGTCGATGTCGGTGATGAAGAAGCCCGAGTTGTCGGTCTGCGTGACGACCATGCGGTGGCGCCGGTCGGTGGCCGCGGGGGCGTCGGGGGTGACGCGGCCGCGCATGGTGACGCGCTCGCCGAGCAGCGGCGTGAGGGCGCTGCGCCCCTGCACGTCGACGATGTTGGGCAGCTCGAAGAACATCGGCTCGCTGGTGCCGACCGCGTACGAGCCGGCGCGCTCGGTGTCGTCGTTGGCGGCGGCGCAGCCGAGGTCGGCCGGGAAGTCGACGAAGCCGTCGCCGTCGTCGTCGCGGCCGTTGGCGCACGCGGGCGGCGGGTTGCGGCGCGGGTCGACGGGCGAGTAGCCCTGCTCCTCGGCCCAGATGCGCGACTCGCCGTAGCCGCGCGCGACGGTGATGGTGAGCCCCTCGGCCGCGCCCGCGGTGAGGCGCACCATGTTGCCGAGCACGGTGCCTTCGGGGCCCGTCACCGAGCGGAACTGTCCAGGCGCCATGGAGAGCGCGACCCAGCCGTTGAAGGTGGTGACGCGGCGGTTGTCGCGGGCGCGCACCTCGATCTGCGCCTGCAACGCCACGCCGTCGCTGGAGAACGGCAGCGGAGCGTCGGGCGTCCCGCGGTTGCCGGTGGTGCTGATGCGGACGGCGGCGACGTTGCCGGCGCGGTCGTCCTGGGCAAGGTCGTCGATGGTGCCGCCGCAGCTTGCCAGGACACTGGATGTCAGAAGGCCCGCACAGACCGTCGCGAGCACCCGGAGACGAGGGAGGGCGCGCGAGACATACGCGGGGTATTTCGAGCGCGCCCGACCGCTAGATCCGGGGGCGCAGCAGGTCTGTGTGGGCCTTCTCATCGGCTCACCATCCTCAAGCGGCCGTCGACGCGGGCGCCGGTGTCGTCGTTGATGCACGAGAGGATGCGGCACGAGAGCGCCGCGCGGGTGGACGCCGTGCAGATGCAGGCGCGGGCCGCAGCGGCCGGGAGCGACGGGCAGGTGCGGCGCACGAGGGCCTCGATGTCGTCGCGGCACTGGCGCAGCACGCAGCGACCAGCGCCCGCGGCGCAGGTCGAGACGGCGCCGCAGGTGAGCGTCTCGGCGTCGTAGGTCTGGCGACCCTCGCAGGCGCAGATCTGCGCGCCGCCGCAGTCGGAGTCGGAGCGGCAGTCGGCGAGGCCGTCGTCGGGGTGCGCGGGGATGGACTGCAACGCGCGGTCGGTCACGCCGGCGCGGCGGTTGCGGTCGATGGTGACGTTGACGTCGTAGCCGCAGGGGCGGGCGTTGCGCACGAGGTCGACGACGGCGTCGCGCTGCTCGACGCGGGTGTCGACCTGCGTGGTGTTGCGCTGGAGCACGAAGAAGCCCGAACCGCCGCCCGCGATGTAGTTGTTGACCGCGGCCGCGTACGACGCGTTGAGCGAGAGCGGGGACATGCAGCGGTGGGCGTTGGGCTCGCAGAGCGATCGCTCGGCGGGCGGGGTCGCCTCGAAGCCGCGCGGGGTGTTGCACTCGTCGTCGTTGTTGCAGGCGCGGTCGGTGAGGCCGATGTTGATGGTCTCGGCGCAGTTGACGAGGGGCGCGCCCTGGCCGTCGAGGCGGCCGTTGCAGGCGCCGCACACGATGACCACGCGGGCCCCGGCGATCTGCGCCTGCGAGTTGCAGCCGCGGCCGGCGGAGCGGCGCGCGACGAAGTCGAAGACTTCCTGCACCTCGCGACCCGAGAGGTTCATGGTCGTGATGGAGTTGTCGAAGGGGAAGACGTTGAAGAGCTGGTCGAGGGTGACCGGCCCGGTGGGGATGTTGTCGCGGATGCCCAGGGTGTTGGTGAGCGAGAAGTCGGACTGCACGCCGAGGCGGAGCCACATGCTGGTGGAGACGAGGTTGCCGAGCGCGGAGTCGCCGCCGTTGTCGGGCGTGCGGGTGATGTCCGCGGGGGCGTAGCCGACGATGTTGTCGAGGTTGGCGAGGGAGTCGAGCGCGCGGGCGTAGGGCTCCAGGAGGTTTTTCATCGTGGGCTCTTCGGGCACGGTGCTGTCGACCGGGAAGAGCGTGAAGCGGTGCGAGACGACCTCCCAGCGGTCGCGGGCGTCGTAGTCCTGGGGGTGGCCCGGGTAGATGCGCGCGGGGTCGTTGGAGAGCACCGAGTCGAGGCGCCCGAGGTACTTCATGAACGCGCCGGAGTGCTGGAGGATCGCGCGACGCGGGCGACAGGCGCGAGCGCGGTAGCCGCGGGCGAGGGTCCAGTAGTTGCGCGTCCCGGCGGGGGGGCAGGCGCCGCCGGGGGCACAGCACTCATCGGCGCCGCAGGTGGCGGTGGTGTTGGTGCGCTGCACCACGTCGCTGAGGGCGGGGACGAAGTGGTTGCCCTGCGCGTCGAAGGGACGGCAGTCGGTGACCTCCTGCGTGGGGTTGAGCACGATGTGGAGGTGGCCGCCGAGGACGACGTCGACGCCGGTGGTGAACTCCAGCGTGTGGATGTCGTCTTCGAGGCCGATGTGGCTGACCATCACGATGACGTCGGCGCCCTGCGAGCGGACGAGGTCGATGTAGTGCTGGGCCGTCTCGACGGTGTTGAGGGGGACGATGCCGAGGCGGTTGGGCTGGTCGAAGACCGAGGTGATGGACGAGAGGTTGCCCATCCCGATGACGCCGACCTTGAGCCCGCGGAGGTTGAAGAACGCGTAGGGGTGCGCGAGCCGACCGAGCTCGGATGATCCCGGAGTCGACGGGTCGTCGAAGAGGTAGTTGGCGGCGAGGGTCTCGAAGGTTCCCCAGCGGGTGAACTGGCGGGCGAAGTTGAGCGCGCCGCGGTCGAACTCGTGGTTGCCGATGACGACCGCGTCGACGCCGGTGTGGGCGAGCGCTCGCACCTCGGCCTCGCCGTTGAAGTAGTTGAAGATCGGCGCGCCCTGGAAGCAGTCGCCCGAGTCGAGGTGGAGCACGCGGTCGGCGTGTCGGCGCTCGCGCTGGATGAGGTAGTTCATCCGGGCGGCGCCGCCGAAGGGGGCCTTGGCGGGGTCGAGGCCGAGGTTGAGGTCGGTCTGGTTGACCTGCTGGAAGTAGGGGAAGAGCCGCGAGTGCCAGTCGGCCGTGTGCAGCAGCGTGAGGCGCACGTCGCCGCGGAGGTCGTACTGCTCGCCGGGGCTGTTGCAGCCGAGCGCGAGGAGGCTCAGCGCGAAGAGCGCGAAGGCGAGCGCACGATGCAACACGGCGCGGGGAGTCGACACGTCACGCGATCGCAAAAGACCTCTCCAGCGAAGACCCGGTGTGGCTTCTAAACCCGAAGCGACCGCGACAGCAAGCAACGTCGGCGTGGCGACTCGGAGGCGGGTGGTGTTATTCCCGAGCGATCATGTCAGGCGGAGGCGGCGGAGACTCACCCCTTTGGAAGTACGCGCTGGCGGTCGGCACGGCCGTCTGCGGCGTCGGCACCTGGATGCATCGCGCGCACGTCGGACCAGGCTTCCTGGCGCCGGTGCTGCTGGGCCTCGGCGGCCTCGCGCTCGTCTTCGGCTCCTGCGAGTCGATGATCAAGTGCGTCGAGGCCCTCGGCCGCCGCCAACGCTGGAACGACTTCGTCGCCGGCACCATGGCGGGCCTCGCGTCCAACGTCCCCGAGATCATCATGCTCGGCTTCGTCGTCGCTGCCGCGCCGCGCGTGGCCTTCGTGGTCACCTGCCTCACGCTGCACGTCAACGCGCTCATCTTCGGCGGGTACTCCGCGCTCCTCCCCAAGAACGAGACCGGCCACGCGCTGCTCCCTCCGGCCATCACCAAGCTCGGCGCCGACCTGCTCGCGTGCGCGGCGGGGGTGTTTCTGGCGCTGGGCGCGTTGATGCTGACGCTGAAGGTCTTCGACGCGGGCGATCACCGCGGCGAGGGCCTCGGGGCGGGTGACCTGTACGCCATCGGCATCGCGCTGTTGGGCGTTCAGGTGGTGTCGGTGCGCGAGCTGCTGGCGCGCTTCTCCGCGGCCGACGCCGACCCGGCGCACGCGGCGAAGGAGGAGGAGGCGTCGCAGCCGCTCGGGCCCATCGTGCTCTACGGAACCATCGGCATGGCGGGCTCGTTTCTGGGCGGGCATGCGGTGGGTGATTTCGCCGACGCGCTGGTCGACGCGCTGAGCCACCGCGGCTACTCGGAGATGGTCGGGGCCATCATCGTGAGCTTGTTTTCAGGCATCGCGAGCTACCTGATGATCGCGAGCGCGCACTTCAAGAAGAAGACCGACCTGGCGCTGTCCAACGTGTCGGGCGCGGTGACGCAGATGCCCTTCGTGGTGCTGCCGCTCACGCTCATCATGATGGCGACGTTTGCCAACGTCGGGGTGATTCCGCGGCTGCCGCACGGCGGGGTGCTGGCCATCGACATGGAGACCACGAGCGTGCTGCTGCTGTCGTTTCCGACGCTGCTGGTGCTGTGGAAGTCCATCAGCGACGACGGCATGGTGAGCAAGCTGGAGACCGCCGTGATGGTCTCGGTCTTCGGACTGATCATCTACTTCCTGGTGCAGCACGGGTGAGGGCGGAGTTCGCGTGCCCCCATGAGCCGGGGTGCAGTCGCTCACTCCGGGCTATTTCACGTGGTCACCTCGCTGCGCGAGGTTGCAACGGCTCACGATTGCCGATGAGTGGTCGATGGGATGTTCGTTGAAACCAGTGTTGCAACCTCGCGCAGCGAGGTGACCACGTGAAATAGCCCGGAGTGAGCGACTGCACCCCGGCTCATGGGGGCACGCGAACTCCGGCCCAATGCAGCGTCTGCGACGGCCGCGCCAGCTTCACCCCCAACCCCTCCAGCGCCTCAAGAAAGCCCAGCAGCACCTCCTGCCGGTACCCCCAGAATTCCTCCAGCGAGCTCGTCTCGAACCACGCCATCACCTCCACCTCCAGCGCGTCCGACCGAACGCCCTTCAGCAGCACGTAGACCTCCGCCGTCCACAGCTTCGGGTGCGCCCGTAGCACCGCCTCCACCGCCGCGAGCACCGCCTTCACCCGCGCCGCCGGCGTCTCCAGGTCGAGCGACAGCGTCGTCAACAACCGCAGCCGATCGCGCTGCGTGTAGTTCTCCACCCGCAGCTCGGCGATCTTCCCGTTGGGGATCGTCACCAGCGTCCGGTCGGACGTTCGCACCCGCGTCGAGCGCAACCCCACGCTCTCGATGGTGCCGGTGTGCTCGTCGAGCTTCACCACGTCGCCCACCCTGAAGGGCTGGTCGAGCCCGATGGCGACGCTGCCCAGCAGGTGTTCCATCGTCTTCTGCGCCGCGAGCGCCAGCGCGAGACCACCCAACCCGAGGCCCGCCAGCAGGCTCGCCACGGGGTAGCCCAGCGCGGAGATCACCGCGACCACGCTCACCGCCGCCAGCACCACCCGCGCGGCCCGCACCAGCAGCGGAACCACCGTCACCGAGCCCGGGTGCGCCCGCGCCCAGACGGACTCCTGAAAGGCCCGCGCCAGCAGCGCGATGGTGCGCCACAGCGCCCAGAACAACCCCGCGAAGAGCAGTGCGCGCAGGAGGTCCTGCACGAAGCTCGACCCCGCGCGGGTCAGGTCGAGATACCCGACCGACAGCGACACGAGACCCACTGCCCACAACCACGCGAGCGGCCCGCGCGCGTGTGTCGTCAGCGACTCGTCGCGAACGCCCACCACCCGGCGCAGCACCGGCCCGCTCACCGCCAGCGTCAGCCCCGCGAGCAACTGCCCCAGCGCCATCGCCAGCGCGAAGCCCAGCCCCAGCGCCAGCCACTGCCACCGCTGCACGCCGCGCGCGCCCGACTGCAACCACCAGCGAGGCAGGTGCGTTCGGACCCAGCGGCCTTCGAGGTGCGCGTACCAGTCGTCGATGCGACGCACCGTCGCGCGCGTAAACACCCACCGGACACCGTCAGGAAAATCCCGTCGCGCCAGGCGCACCGGCTCGCCCGCCGCCGTCGTCCCCGGGACGCGACCGAGCTCGTCCACCCGCAGCGGCAACCCGTCGTCGGGGTCGCCCGAGGGCTCCGAGGACATCACCGACGGATCAACACCCGTGTACCGGTCGAGCACCTCGCGCAGCTCGCGCACGAGCCTCACGCCGTCCTCCGGCGGGCGACCCACGAGGTCGAGGAAGCGCGCTGCCTCCTCCCAGCGACCGCGTTGCGTCAGGTCGGCGAAGCGCTGCAACGACGCGCGCGGGGACTCCGGGTCGACGCGCTCGTCGGGCTCCTCCGCGGGCGCGGCCGTCGCCGCGGGCTGTGCGAACTGCGCGCGAACGCTCGGCGGCAACTGCTGCGCGACGGCGGATGATCCCGCCAGCAGCAGCGCGGCGAGGGCGACGACCCGACGGAGCAGACCCACGGCGGACCTACTGCGAGGCGCGGGCGCGGTCCGCGTACACGACGACGGTCTCGCCCGCCGTCAGCGGGTCGCGCTGGCCGCGGTGGTTGATGCGCTCCAGGCGCGACGGGGTGGTGCCGTAGCGCGTCGCGATGCTGGCGAAGGTGTCGTCGCGGGCGACCGTCACGCGCAGCCGGACCTGGCCCGCGGCGCTGACCGCGCGGTCGTGGAAGGCGTCGGCGAGGCGGTCGTCGACGGTCACGTCGGACTCGGCGAAGGTGCGCGCGGTGTCGTCGGGCGCGCGGGTCACGAAGGCCTGCAACCACATCTCGCCGTGGAGGCGGGCGTTGGGGTCGAGGGCGTTCCAGCGGGCGAGGTCGTCGGGCGCGACGGTGAGCGCGCGGGCCACGGCAGCGAGCGTATCGCCCGCGGCGAGGCGCATCCAGACGCGGTGGGTTCCGTCCGGCGCGGCCATCGCCGACAGCGCTCCATCAAACGGAACCGTCATCGGCGCCGTCACCGTCTCCGCCGCGGGCGCGCGGTCGGGGACGAGCAGCAGCGTGCCCGGGCGGACGGAGTGATCGGCCGCGAGGCCCGACAGGGCGAGCACCTGCGGAGGGCGCGTTCCGAAGCGCGTGGCGACCTCGTCGAGGGTCTCGCCGTGGCGCAGCACGTACGAGCGCGTGGCGGGCGTCTCGATGCTGGCGATGACGGCGCGCACCGCGGCGCCTCTCCCTTGCGGGACGTGCAGCACGAAGGGCGTCTGCGCGCCGGGCGGGGGCGTTCGGGTGCGGAGCAGCGCGGGGTTGAGGTTGCGCAGCGCCGTCTCGGAGACCTGCGCCTCGCGGGCGATGGCGTTGAGCGGGAGCGAGCGCGGCAGCTCGACGTCCTCCCATTGCACCGGCGCCTCGGCGGGCTCCGTCGCGATGTCGAAGACGCCCGGGTTATGCGCCGCGACCGCGAGTGACAGGATGCGCGGAACGTAATGCATGGTCTCCCAGGGGAGCCCCGCTTCGAGCGCGCAGAGGGTGTCGAAGTCGTTGGTGTTGTACTTGCGAATCGACCGCAGGAGGTTGGTGTACCCCATGTTGTAGGCCGCAAACGCCAGCTCCCAGGAGCCGAGGCGTTCGTGCAGGTCGCGGAGGTAGCGCACGGCCGCGCGGGTGCTGTGCTCGGGGTCGCGGCGCTCGTCGACCCAGGTGTCCACGCGCAGCCCGAACGACCGCGCCGTGTCGGGCATGAACTGCCACAGCCCGACGGCGCCAGCGCTCGACTCGACGCGCGGGTCGAAGCCGCTCTCGGCGGCGGCGAGCCAGAGCAGCGACGTGGGCATGCCCTCGGCGACGAGTGATTGCTGGAGGCGCGTGCGGTAGCGACCGGCGGCGGCGGTCCAGCGCTGGGCGAGGCGGCGGGCGCGCGAGTCGGTGCGGAAGAGACCGATCTCGCGGGCGATGCGGGTGGTCATCCGAAAGGGCAGCGCGGGCATCTGGAGGCGACCCGCGAGGTCGGCCGGGAGGCTGCTCTCGTCGAGCGTGGCGCCGTCGCGCTGGGCCGCGGTGGCGAGGGTGTCGGAGGTCTCGCGCGGGAGCTCGGCGGCGCGCTCGGCCTCACGAAGCGCCGCGAGAGATGGTGTCTCGACGGTGCCGAGGATGGCGTCGACGGGGCGAGGTTCGGGCGCGGTGGTGCGCGTGGGGACGGCGACGCGCGCGGTGGGCTGCGAGGACGGCGACGGTGGGGTCTGCGCACCAGCGGACGCGGCGCACGACACGACGAACACCCCGATGGACCAGCTTCGTAGGCGACGCTTCACGGTCGTGGGCGCTAGCACCACCGCGGGGGCGTCGGCCAGTTACTGACCGCTCACTCGTCCGAGGCGGGGCGGGCGCGGGTCTTCTTGCGGTCGCTGGTGACGTGCTTGGCGGTGAGCCGTCGCTGCTTCGCCCGACGCGACGGCGCGGTGGCCTTCCGCGGCTTCGGAACCTCCAGCGCCTGGAGCACCATCACCTTCAGCCGCAGCCGCGCGTCGTCGAGGTTGCGCACCTGGTCGCGCGTCTTCTGGCTCGTGAGCAGCAGCGTTCCCTCCTGGTCGACGCGCTTGCCCGCGAGGGCGCGCAGCCGCTCCTTCACGTCGTCGGCGAGCGCGGTGCTGCCCGCCAGGTCGAAGCGGAGCTCGACCTTCGAGGAGACCTTGTTGACGTTCTGCCCGCCGGGGCCGCTGGCGCGCACCGCCGTCATGGCGAGCGCCTCGGCGGGGATCGTGATCGAGGCGTTGATGATCAGCGCGTCCATGGCAGTGGGGCGGGAAGGTGAAGCGCCGCGCACGCGCGGGTCAAGAGGCGTTATGGTCGTCGGCCGCCATGGACGTCCCGGTCATCGCCGCCATCCTGCTCGTCACCCTGGCGCTCGTGTTCGTGGTGGTGATGCCACTGACCAACCGTGTGCGTCGGCGACGCCGGGACAAGCACCTCACGGCCCTCGCCCACACCCTCGGCGCCGAAGGTCCGCGCGACGTCGCGGTGCCCTGGTGGGCGTCGCCGCAGCGGGGCGTGGAGTTCGCGTGGCGGGGCAAGCGCGCGGCCTTCGTGGTGTGCCCTGAAGGGCGCTACGACCTCGGCTGGCTGCTGCTGCTGTGCGACGTGACGATGCCGCGCATCCACGCCCGCCGCGAGACCTCCGTCGACCGGCTGGGCAAGCGCCTCGGGCTCAACCGCGAGGTGCAGACCGGCGACGCGGGCTTCGACGGCCGCGTGTACCTGGAGACCGACGAGGCCGAGGCCCTGGTGAAGCGCGCCTTCGCCACGCCCGCCACCCGCGCCGCCGTCGAAGTCCTGCTCGCGGGAGAGCACCCCAACGCGCGCCTCGGCCCCGGTGCAGTCGCCGTGCGCCTCGGCCGCGACGACGGAACACCCCCGCACAAGGACGACATCGATCACGCGCTCGAAGGGCTCTCGGCCCTCGCGGAGACCATCCCCTCCATCGACCCGGCGGACGTCCCCGCGCCGCGGCGCATGCGGGGCGACGTGATGGCCTTCGTGTCGGCGGTGGCCTTCGTGGTGTCGCTCTTCGCGATGTTCGCGCTGCCCGTCGGGTACACCGACTACCGCTCGCCGCTGCTCCCCTCCGACCAGCACACCGCGCGGGCGTGGACCTTCGGCGTCTGGCTGCTGCTCGTCCCCGCGACGTGGCTGTGGGTGCGCGGCCACTCGCGCTCGTTTCGCAACTTCCTCGGCGTCGCGATGCTGGGCTTCTTCCCGCTGGTGGTGCTGGGCACCGAGACGCTCTTCCTCGTCAACGCGCTCTTCGACCGCAGCACCGCGACCCCGCACGACGTGACCATCGCGCGGCGACGGACGGCGACGCGCAAGTCCGACCACCGCTACCTCTACATCCCGTGGTGGGACGACCACCACGACGAGGTCGAGCTGGAGGTGTCGGCGGCCACCTTTCACGGGCTCCACGAGGGCGACGTGATGACGGTGTTCGTGCACGCCGGGGCGCTCGGGTGGCCGTGGTCGGAGCGCATGGTGCGGCGACGCGCGGCGCCGTCGATGGTCTTCAGCGCGAGGGTGCGCGCGATCACCGGGCACGCGCCGGTGGCGGTGGGCGCGAGGTGTTCGTTGCGGGTGGCGCGGCGCCCGACGCCGGTGGGCTACCGCTGCCAGATGGACGCCCGCTGCGGCGAGGCGCGGCTGTACGGCAGCGACACCCACGGGTACTTCGCGTGCACCTTCGACCGCGAGGCGGGCTCCGTGGTGGGCAGCGACTCGGCGACCAGCCGGGCCGACCACGACCCTGCCATGTCCATGGACTCGCGCGCCGGAACGCTCTCCGTCTGGGACGACCGCCGCCGCGGAGCATGGCGCGTCGACCTCGACCTCGATCGCACCCCTTGACCCGACGGAGTACGGCCATAATATCATGGCCGTCATCCGAAGGAGCGAGACCATGAACCACGCATACATCCTCGACGCCGTCCGCACTCCCCGGGGCCGCGGCCGCGCCGGCAAGGGCGCCCTCTCCAACCTCCACCCGCAAGAACTCTTCGCCCAGACCCTGCGCGCCCTCCAGCGTCGCGGCGGCTTCGACCCCGCCACGGTCGACGACGTGATGGTCGGCGCCGTCTCGCAGGTCGGCGAGCAGGGCGCCAACATCGCCCGCAACGCCGTCCTTGCCTCGGGTTGGCCCGACGCCGTGTCCGCCGTGTCGCTCAACCGCTTCTGCGGCTCCGGCCTCCAGGCCGTGAACTTCGCCGCCATGGGTGTCGGCTCGGGCGCGCTCGACCTCGCCGTCGGGGGAGGCGTCGAGAGCATGTCGCGCGTCCCCATGGGCTCCGACGGCGGCGGCCAGGATGGCGGCAACGTGCGGCTGCGGGATCGGGTGTTCCAGGTTCCGCAGGGCATCAGCGCCGACCTCATCGCGAGCCTCGAAGGCTTCTCCCGCGAGGAGATCGATGGCGTCGCCCTTCGCTCGCAGCGCAACGCCGCGACGGCCATGGAGCAGGGTCGCTTCAACCGCTCGCTCTTCGACGTCCTCGACCCGGCCACCGGCGCGGTCGCTCTCTCCCGCGACGAGTTTCCGCGGCCTGACACCACGGCCGAGGGCCTCGCGTCGCTCAAGCCTGCGTTCACGGCGCTCGGCGAGATGGCCGTCGGCCCCGACGGCGAGACGCTCGACCAGATCGCCCTCGCCGCGTACCCCCGCGCCGGTGCGATCCGCCACCTGCACACGGCGGGCAACTCCAGCGGCATCGCCGACGGCGCTGGGGCGGTGCTCGTCGCCTCCGAGCGCTACGTCCGCGAGCACGGCGTGAAGCCGCGCGCCCGCATCCGTGCGATGGCGACGGTGGGCAGTGAGCCGCTCATCATGCTGACGGCCCCGGCGCCCGCGAGCGAGAAGGCCCTGCGCGCCGCCGGGATGAACGCCCGTGACATCGACCTCTGGGAGATCAACGAGGCCTTTGCGGGGGTCGTGTTGCAGACCACGCGGGCGCTCGGCATCGACCCCGAGCGGGTCAACGTCAACGGCGGCGCCATCGCCCTCGGGCACCCGCTCGGCGCGACGGGCGCGATGTTGCTGGGCACGGCGCTCGACGAGCTGGAGCGCACCGGCAAGGCCACCGCGCTGGTGACCATGTGCATCGGCGGCGGACAGGGCATCGCCACCATCATCGAGCGGTTGTGAACCAGAAGGCCGAGCAGAAGCAGCGGTCGCACGAAGCCATCCTCGCGTCGGCCGCGGCGCTGCTGCGGGAGCGCGGCATCAAGGCGAGCTCGGTGGGCGACGTGATGAAGGGCGCGGGGCTCACCGTCGGGGGGTTCTACGGGCACTTCGACTCGAAGGAGCACCTCTTCGCCGAGACCATCCGCTGCGCCGCCAGCACGATGTGGGACCGCATGCTCGCCACCACCAAGGGCGCGACGGGGCGCGAGAAGGCGCTGGGTGTTGTGAAGCGGTACCTGTCGCGGGCGCACCGCGACAACGTCGAGGCGGGGTGCCTGCTGCCCAACGCGGCGCCCGAGATCGCGCGCGAGGGAGAGCCGTACCGCAGCGCGCTGGAAGCCGAGCTCAACGGCTTCGTGGGCTCGCTCGCGGGGCTGCTGGGCGAAGGCAGCGCGCGGCGCGAAGAGGCGCTCGGGCTCATCGCGCTGATGTACGGGGCGCTGTCGCTGTCGCGCGCGGTGGGCGGGACGCCGTTGAGCGATGAGTTCTTGCGGGCGGCGCGGCGCATGGGCGAGCGGGCGCTGGCGGAGGACGCGGAGTAGGCGCGTCGATTGACACGTCGACGCCAACGCCGCCAGAGTCGCGGACGGGGCGCGAACGTCCACGCCCGCCCACGCATCGGAGGCCGTGTCATGAACGCTCCTGCCCCCCTCGCGCTCGCGGCTCTCCTCGCCACCCTCTGCGGGTGCGCCACCATGACCCCGCCCGTGGCACCGACCATCGCGCCCGACCGCCCGGGGTTGCAGCTCGATTTCGCCGGCGCCGAAGACCTCGACCCCGAGGTCACCACGAGCTGTGAGCGCTCGCTCACCCGCTCGCTGGAGCGCCACGGCTTCGTCCTCCAGGGCGGCGGGCCGCGCCTCCGTGTGCACGTCTCCTTCTGGGATCAGGTCTCCCTCAGCGCCGACCGCGAGACCCTCGCGACGGCCGACTTCTCCGGCACCTCCGACGAGCTGCTCCCCCACGGCGAGGAGGTCACCGCGTCCTCGACGTCGAGCACCGTGACCCAGCAGGGCGGCCTGACGTGGCAGTCGGCGCGGGCGCGCATCGCCACCTGCGCCTACGGCTCCGAGCGCTTCGCCGAGGCGCTGGTCTCGACCCTCTACGACGGGCCTCGCCGCCGTCGGTGACGCGAGTCCGTGCCGGAAGTCGCACGGAGAACCATTGACGCTTCGACCGGCACGTCTGCAAGTTGACGCCATGGCCCGCACCAAGAAGACCGCCGCCCCGGCGAAGAAGTCCCCTACGAAGACCCCCCGCTACGAGATCATCGAGGCGCCGGTCGCGGTCGGTGACACGGAGCTCACCGCCGCGGCGCAGGCGGCGCTCGACAAGGCGCGCGGGGCGTTTCGCGCGACCTCGCGGAGCATGTACGAGCTCGGCAAGGCGCTCGCGGTGCTGCGGCAGCCCGGCATGAGCGAGGCCGCGGGGCACCCGGACTTCGGCGCGCTCTGCGCGAAGGAGTTCGAGCTGCACCCGACAACGGCCGACCGGCTCGTGCGCGCGGCGGGGCAGGTCACCGCGGAGACCTTCACGGCGATGGGCCCGCAGCGGGTCAACGCGCTGCTCGACCTCGCGACGGCGACGGAGGCCGACGACACGGTGGCGATCCTGAGCGGCGAGGTGGTGCGGCTGTGGGACGACGGTCCGCGGGTCGACGTCGCCCGCACGCCGACGGAGAAGATCGCCGAGCACGCCCGGCTGGTGCGGGCGAGGGCGAAGGCGCTGGGCGGCGCGCACAGCGACGCGGGCCCGGCGGAGCGTGCGGCGGCCGAGGCGGCGGCGAAGCGGCTGCACCACCAGGGCATCGCGGCGACGGTGACGGCGCGCGCGATGAGCCGTGGGGCGCCCGCGGAGTTCGACATCGTGGGGCTCGACCTGCGCGAGCTGGAGACGCTGACGAAGGGCTGAGCGACCGACGCTACGACTCGGCGCTGCGACCGACAGAGGCCGCGCTGCCGAGCGAGGCGGCCATGATGCAGGCGATGGCTGCCCCCTGTGCGACGGTCAGGTGCTCGCGCAGCACGACGAGGCCCGCGAGGGCGGCGAGCGCGGGCTCCAGGCTCATCAGCACGCCGAAGGTGCGCGCGGGCAGCCGTCGCAGCGCGTGCATTTCCAGCGAGTACGGCAGCGCGCTGGAGAACACCGCGACGGCGAGCGCCAGCGGCCACAGCGACGGTGTGAGTAGCCGGCTGCCCGCGCGAGCGATGCCGAAAGGCGCGACGACGAGTGCCGCGACGGACATCCCGAGGGCGCTCGCAGCTCCACCGGGAACGGCCTTCCCCGCGCGCTGCCCGAGGACGATGTAGAGCGCCCAGCAGGCGCCCGCTCCGATCGCGAGCGCGACGCCCACCGGGTCGAGGCGTCGCGGCGCATCGGCGCGCGGGAGGATGAGCGCGATGCCGACCGCCGCCAGAACGACCCACGCAAGGTCACGCGCGCGGCGCGACGCCAAGAGGGCGACGGAGAGCGGCCCGGTGAACTCCAGCGCGACGGCGACGCCCAGCGGGATGCGCGCGATGGAGAGGTAGAAGAGGAGGTTCATGAGGCCGAGCGAGGCCCCGTAGAGGCCGACGGCGACGAGGGCCGGGCGGGAGAGTGATTGGCGCCACGGGCGGCGCAGGGCGAGCAGCATCACGGCGGCGAGGCCGCAGCGGCAGATGGTGGTCCCCTCGGGGCCGAGCGCAGGGAAGAGTCCCTTGGCGAGCGAGGCGCCGAACTGGACGGACACCATCGCGGCGACGAGGGCGACGAGGGAGAGGGAGACGTCTCTGCGCACGGCGGGGCGCTGGGAGTATCACGGCGCTCTGGTGGTGGTTGAGTCGTGTGCGCCTGGCGATGCCGCGTTGGCCGCCACCCTCGCCGCCACCCCCGCCGCCACCGCCGCCACCTCGGAGCGTGTCGACGTTCGTCGAGAAAATAGGGTGATTCCGCGCCCCATCCCGCTGGCCCTCCGCTTGCGATGTGCTCGGTCGCACGGACGTCTTGGCACCCTTGGAGACTGCGATGGGAGATCTCGACATCACGCTTCGTCACGTCGCCCAACGCATGCCGGACGCTTACGCGCAGGGCGTCCTGGGCGCTCGCGCGACTTTCGAGGTGGAGGGCTGGCAGGACACGCAGGTGGCCGCGAGCGAGCGACGCCTCGACCGGGTTCTGTCGGTGCGCATCGACGGGCGGCGGCGCTGGCTGCACGTCGAGTGGGAGTGGGAGTGGACGCGGGAGACGGCAGCGCGGGTCTACGAGTACCAGGCGCTGCTCACCCTGGCGCAACGCGACCCCCACAACGCGCTGGAGAGGTCGCCCATCGCCAGCACGGTGGTGCTGCTGTCGGGGCGCGCGGCGCCGTGGCCGGCGTGGGGGAGGTACCGGGTGTCGCCGCGTGGGGAGCGCTTCTCGGGGGCACCGCTTCCGCATCGACCCGGTCTATCAGTTGACGGTCGCCGAGTTGGTGGCGCGCGGGAGTCTGTTGTGGCTGGTGTTCGCGCCGTTGGTGCGCGACGCCTCGCCCGCGACGTTGCCGCAGGCCCTGGACGCTGTGCGAGCGCGGGCGCGGGACACGAGCGAGCTCGTCGAGGTGGTGACGGCCATGACGGTCGTGGCAGAATCGACGGCAGCGCAGCCGAACATCAGGGAGTGGCTCATGGGTATCGTGGACGAAGGACTGATCGAGCGTTCGTGGCCCTACCGGCGGGGTGAAGCGCGAGGTGAAGCGCGAGGTGAAGCGCGGGGTGAAGCACGGGGCGTCGCGGCCATCGTTCATCTGTTCGAACGCTGGCTCGCGCACCCGATCGCCCCGCACGAAGAGCTGCGGTTGCGCGAGCGGTTGCACACCCTCGGGCCAGAGCGCCTGGGCGATGTCGTGATCGACCTCGACCCCGCCGCGCTCGCCGCCTGGCTCGCCGACGCCGACGCCCGCTGATCGCGTCCGTATCGCCACTTCCCCCGGGATATGGCGCTCTCCGCCCATTCGCGTTAGTCCGTCGCCCGCCGTGTCGACCCCCCCGCCGCCTCCGTCCTCGCCCGCCACCACCGCTCGCCCGCTCGGGCTCGGCGCGCTCGTGGTGCCCTTCCTCTGCTTCTTCCTGTCGGGCGCCTCGGGCCTCGTCTTCGAGGTCATCTGGACCCGCATGCTCACCCTCGTCTTCGGCGCCTCCACGCCGGCGATCAGCACGGTGCTCAGCGCGTTCATGGGAGGCCTTGCGCTCGGCTCCTTCATCTTCGGGCGCTTCACCGACCGGCTCAAGTACCCGATCCTCACCTACGCCGCGATGGAGGCCGGCGTCGGCGTCCTCGCGCTCGTCATCCCCTTCGTCATCCGCGGCGTCTACCCCCCGTTCTCGCACTGGGTCACCAACCACGGCGGCAACCGCTTCGACGTCTTCACCCTCCTGCGCTTCGTCGTCGTCGCGCTCGTGCTCCTGCCGCCCACCACCCTCATGGGCGCCACCCTCCCGCTGCTCGCCAAGCACTTCATCCGCCAGGGCGGCGGCATCGGCCAGCGCGTCGGCGCCCTCTACGCCACCAACACCTTCGGCGCCGTCGCCGGAACCTTCCTCGCCGGCTTCTTCCTCCTGCCCAACATGGGCCTCTCGTTCACCAACGCCGCCGCGGCCTGCACCAACCTCGCCCTCGCCGCCCTCATCGTCGTCTTCCGCAAGCAGCTCCTCGGCAACGCGTGGCCCGCCTCGTGGCGCGAGCTCCTCCCGCAGCGCGAGGCCCTCCCCGACGCGCCCGCCGAGACCACCGCCGACGATCTGCCCGACGCGCCCGAGGCCGTCGCCGATGAGGACGACCTCCTCGAAGAGACGGCAACCCGCACCACCCGCATCGTGGTGCTGCTCGCCGCCGCGGGCTCCGGCTTCGCCGCGCTCGCCTACGAGGTGATCCTCTCCCGCGCGCTCGACATGGTCATCGGGTCGTCGATCTACTCGTTCACCATCATCCTGATGGGCTTCCTCATCGGCATCGGCGGCGGCGCCGGCCTCGCTTCCGCCATCCTCCGCGCGCGCCCCTCCCCCATGGTCACGCTCGCCATCGCCGGGTCCATCGAGGCCGTCGCGCTGCTCCAGTTCGTCGTCTACCAGACCAGCGTGTCGCGGCTCATCTGGGTCATCGCCACCCTCGTCGTGCTCCTCGGCACCGCCATCTCCGCCGCGTGGCGTCGCCCCACCCTGGCGCTCTCCATCACGCAGCTCCTCATCGCCTCGGGCGCCATCGTCACGTACTTCTTCCAGGACCGCATCCCGCGCATGTTCGTCTACCTGGCGCTGTCGTCGACGACCAACTGCGACGCCCACGAGACGGTGCGCTTCTCCGAACACGTCGGCGCCATCCAGTGGCTCTCCTTCGTCACCGCCCTGCTCTGCGCGTTGCCTGCTGCCGTCGGCATGGGCGCGGCGTTCCCGCTGGGCGTGCGCGCCTACGCCGCGAGCCGCGACAAGGTCGGCCAGGACACCTCGTCGGTCTACACGGTCAACACCATCGGATCGATCCTCGGGTCGCTGCTCACGGGCTTCGTCATCATGCCGTGGGTCGGCATGGAGACGGCCATGTACATCGCCGTCGCGGTCAACCTCGCGCTCGCCCTCGCGCTGCTGCTCGCCTCCCCCGGCGAGGAGCCCGTGAAGTACCTCCTCGTCCCGCTGTGCGCGGTGCTGCTCGCGGTCACCACCGTCGGCGCCACGCTCGGCCGCGAGGGTCGCCTCGCCCGCTCGCGCGGAACGCTCCGCATCTTCCCCCGCCCGTGGGACCAGGCCGAGATGACCACCGGCGTCTTCCGCCTCTCGCTCGCCGACGGGATGATCCAGCGCCGCGACGGACGCTGCATCGAGCAGGGCGCCGGCGACCGCGCCACCCACCTCGGCAGCGACAACCCCATCTACTACCGCGACGGCGTCACGACGACGGTCACCGTCGAGCGCTGGTCCCTCGGCGCCGACCGCGTGCACTTCGCGCTCAAGAACAACGGCAAGGTCGACGCCTCCAACGGTGACGACATGCCGACGCAGGTGCTCGTCGCGGGCTATCCGCTGCTGCTGCATCCGCGCGGGCCCGAGAACCTCGACGTCGCCATCGTCGGCTTCGGCTCGGGCGTGACCATCGGGACGACGTTGCAGTTTCCGGTGCGGCGCGTGGACGACGTGGAGCTGGAGCGCTGGATCCCCGACGCCGCGCGCTACTTCGCCGACGTCAACCACCTCACGTTCACCCGCGAGCGCCAGTTTCCCTTCGTGGAGATGCCGCGGCTCAACCTCATCAACAACGACGGCCGCAACTACCTCGCGGGCACCGACCGCCGGTACCACGTGGTGATCTCCGAGCCGTCCAACCCGTGGATCACCGGCGTCTCCAACCTCTTCACCGCCGACCACTTCCGCGCGGCGACGCAGTCGCTCACCCCGGACGGCATCTTCGTGCAGTGGGTGCAGCTCTACGAGATGTCGCCCAACAACATCAAGACCATCTACCGGACCTTCGCGTCGGTGTTCCCGTACGTGCGGGTGTTTGCGGCGGATGCGTACAGCTCCGACACCATCATGCTGGGCTCCTTCCGGCCCATCCCCCTCGACCCCGCGCACATCGACCGGCAGCTCCAGAATCCCACCATCCGCGCGGCCATCGAGCCCTCGCACGCCACGTCGGCCTCCGATCTTCTCGCGCGCATGCTCTTCGCCAGCCGCGAGGAGGTGCAGCGCTTCGCCCACCTCGACGAGCGCCTCGAACGCGGGAGCTGGCGCACCGACCTGCGCTCCAACGGTCTGGGTGAGTGCGCGCTGCCGACCTGCCGCCGCATCCCCGCTCCGCTCAACACCGACGACAACGCGCTCATCGAGTTCGCGGCGCCGCGCGACCTCATCGGGTTCGACGCGTTTTCGGGCTACGTCGAGACCATGTACAGCGACGACTGGACCTACGGCCGCGTCGAAAACGAGCTGCCGTCCAACCTCGACGCGCCTGCCCGTGCGCGGCACCTCGCCAACCTCGCGGTGTCGTTGCTCGCCGCGGGCCGTCCGCGCCGCTCCGATGCGGTGCTGCACGAGGCCGTCGAGGCCGCTTCCCACGCGCCGGGCGGGGCCGTGGACATTCCCGAGCTGAGCCGCGCCGCGAGCATCTGGGACGCGACCACGACGCCGCGCGAGCCGACCATCCGGCTGGAGCCACCGACGCCGGGGCCCGACATGTCGCAAGAGGGCGCGCGGCAGTTGGAGCAGACCTTCGGCGACGCGCGTCGCGCGGTGGACAACGGCCGCTACGAGCAGGCGCTGGAGGCGCTGGCCGCGCTGCCCGTGACGGTGCGCGACCGCTCGGGCCCGGGGATGCGGCTGCTCTACGGGTATCTGCTGTACCGCGCGGCGCTGTTGCAGGACCGCGACAGCCGCTTCGAGGACGCCGCCGAGACGCTGGAGTCGCTGGTTGTGGAGGAGCCCGCGTGGACCGAGCGTCACCCCGAGGTGTTCTTCCTCATCGGGCGCGCGCGCTTCCGCGCGGCGGACTTCTCGATGTCGGTGCAGGCGATGGCGCGCTTCGTCGAGCTGGCGCGGAATCCCGTGCGCGGTGAGCACGAGGCGCCCAGCGTCCCGAGCGACATCGACGAGCCGCCGCTGGCGGGTGCGCCGACGACGGACGCGCCGGGCGAGAGCGCGAAGGAGACGGCGACGCACCTGTAACGGGAGCGCCCGGCCACGTCTCCAGTCACCGCCTCACCCGGAGCGAAGCGGAGGGGAGCGACGGCCGACCTCCAGTCCCCGATCAGGACACACCGCCCGTGGTACCAACGCGCATCGGACCCTCCACGCTCGCTCGACCCGGAGTTTCCGGGCCTCTCCGCGGAGGTGGTCGCCGGGTACCGCAACGCACCTGCAGATGTGCTCGCGGAGATCATCGCGGGGACGCTGCACACCATGCGGAGGCCACGCCCTGTGCATCAGCGAGCGGGCGGTGAGCTCCACGGCGAGCTGCGCGGACCCTTCGACCGAGGCCGCGGCGGGCCGGGCGGTTGGGTGCTGACAGTGACGGACGGGTGGCTGCTCGTCCTCGCTGTCAGCGGCGACGACGTGGTGCGCGCGGAGCCCTTCGACGCGGTGGAGCTCGACCTCGCGACGCTCTGGCGCTGGTAGCTGTTTGCTCGTCCAGGCAAAGGAGCGCGCATTGATCATGGGTGACGACGATCGCAGCGATGACGGCCCCGACGCCTGGGTGATGACCGCAGCCACCGCGCTCGACCCCACCGACTCCCTCGCGATCGACGACCTCCTCCACGACCGCTGGGACATCTGGCAGGCGATGGAGCGGGCTTGCGTCGCGGAGTGCTGCGGTCTGGAGGCGTTCGACTTCGGCGTCGACGCCGTTCGCCTCGCAGTTCCCGCCGCCGAGCGCGCCGCCTTCGCGAGCGAGCTCGCCGCCCTCGAACGCCACCTCGTCGCCAGCGGCGCCAGCAACCTGGTCAGCTCCGGCTTCTGCACGATCTTCGATGGCACCGAGTTCATTGAGGCGCTCCGCAAGATTCAGCGTTCGCTGTCCCTCTGCGCTTGAACCACTGTTGCCCGTTCTGCCGAACCGTCGGTCAGCCCCGCGCCAGCACGACGAGCGGCGCCTCCGCGGGACACCCCGCGCGCCACGGAAACCAATGCCCGAAGCCCGCGCTCGTGTAGAGCTGGCTCGCGCCCTTCGTGTAGCGCCCGTAGGGGTAGCGCGAGATGCCCGCCCGCTCGACGAGGGCGCGACCGCCGACCGCGAGCTGTCCGCCGTGGGTGTGGCCCGCGAGCGTGAGCGCGACGCCTGTGTTGGCCGCCGCGTCGAAGGCTTCGGGTCGATGGCTGAGCAGCACCCGCAGCGCGTCGCTCGGAACACCATCTTGCGCGCGGTCGATGCGCTCACGGAAGAACCCATCGGCCCCGCGCGAGCGCAGCGGGTCGTCGATGCCCAGCAGCGCAAGGCGCACGTCGCCGACCGGGACGACGGCCGACGCGTCGACGAGGAGCCGCGCGGGGCTGCGATCGAAGGCGCGCAGGGTGCGTCGGATGCCCGGGTGGTACTCGTGGTTGCCGAGGATCGCGAACACCCCGAGGCGCGGACGGAGCTGTGCGACGAGGTGGACCGCGGGCTCGACGAGGGTCACGTCGTCGGCGAGGTCGCCGGTGATGACGACGAGGTCGGGCCGCTCGCGCTCGGCGCGGCGGAGGAGGGCTTCGAGGTCGTGGAGCGTTCGATCGAGGCCCAGGTGGAGGTCGGTGAGCTGGAGGACGCGGAGCCCATCCAACGCAGGCGGTAGATTGGGCAATGCGAAGCGCAGACGGGGGACCTCCGGGGTCTCTCGCGCGACGTGAATGGCCCGCGCGGAGAGCGAGGCGCAGCCCACCGGGATCGCGGCCGCCGCACACCCGACGATGGCCCGTCGCGAAGGCGAGTCGGGAGGCGACGACCGACGACCGACACGACGCACCAGCGCCGAGAGCGGGAGCGCGAGCAGCGCCGGCAACGCCACCGCGAGCACGATCATCGTGGCGAGCATGCGCGGCCACGCGTGGGACTCACCGCCCGTGGCGACACCGATCGCACCGGCCGCGAGGACGAGCACGAAGGCCGCGAGCGCGAGTCGACCCGCGCGGGTTCGCCAGAGGTCGGGCAGGAAGACGCGGACCGCGACGAGCGCGAGCAGCGCCGCGAAGAGGCAGAGGCGGTAGAAGATCTCGGTGGGCAGCGGGAGCGGCATGTCGGCGTCAGCGTCGCCGCGATCATAGGCGCTCGCGCGACGAGCGGGTCACGCCCGTGGTCGCCGCCGCGTTGTCGTCACAGTGCCCGCACGATCGTCGTTCCACGGAGTCTTCCGTCTCACGCTCACCGCCCTCTCGATCGCGCTCGTCCCCCGAACAGCCGCCGCGCAGGTCTGCGAAGTACCCGCCGTCTTTCGCGGCTTCATCGAGGTGGCTCCGGCCCCGCGGCAGCCGCCATTCGACGTCTGGATGTGCGGCGCGCCGATCGTCGTGACGATGGCGAGTCGCGATCGCATGGCGGTGACGGCGACGGGGCCGATCGCGTTCCGTGGCGTCGGGGAGTTCGCTGATGATGCGTTCGGTAGCCGGGAAGACATCGAGCTCTACGGGGGAATGGTCCGCCTGCCAGCGCATCAACACCTGACGCGACGACGGGTCATCGGCGGAGCGGTGCGGATGGACCTCGGTCTCCCGACGATGACGCTGTATGACCTGCCGATCCCGTGCGACGCGCTCGAGCTCAGCGAGGGTCCGCTCCCGCGCGCCGCGAGCGACGAACAAACGCCCGAGACGCCAGCGCCCCTGATCACCGACGAAGGCATGTGGATCACGCGAACCCGCTTCGTCTGGTTTCGCGAGCACCCGGCTTCGGGTCGAGCGGTGCGCGTCAGTGACATCACCAGCCTGCAACGTGTCGCGCGTCGCGGCGCGTGGTGGCGGATGACGGCCTACGACGACGCGTCGGGCGTCCGCGTGGTCGGGTGGTTGCCGAGTCGACTGCTGCGATCGGTGGACTCGATCGGCATGGGAAACACCGGGACCTCGGGCCACGGCAGCGGGACGGGATCCGGGCAGATCGGGCTCGCGCCCGGCGACTTCTACGGAAGGGCCGATCTCGTCGACGGCGCGACGGTCTACGCCGAGCGCGGATCACTCCCGTGGGCGACGGTGCGCGGGCGAGCCGTTGGGCGCGTCCTCGTGCGCCGCGGCAGTGCGTGGGCCGAGCTCATCAACGCATCGACGGTCGAAGACGACTGCCGAACGCCCGTGATGATCGGGTCGTTTCAGGGGCACGCCTTCCTCCGCATCGAGGACGTCCACCTGCTCGGAGTGCCAACCACCGAAGCCCAACAGGTGACCTGGCGGAGCTGCGAACACGGTTGCTGCGATCGATCGGCGCCCCCAACCGCTACTGGCAATCTGGCTCCTCCTCGTCCCGAAGACGCGTCACCGCGCCCGTGTCGAAGTCCATCAGATCGCTGTACCTCGTCCCCCATCCCGCCACCCGCACGAGCAACCGCCCGCCACAGCGGCGCACCTCCAGCAGCCGCGCGGGCCGACCGCGTCCCGCCATCAACTGGTAGCGCCACTGCGCCTGCTCCCGCAGCGGCCGGTCCCTGAGCCGCGCCATCACCGCGGGCACATCCATCACCCGGCCGTGCTCGTCGACCGCGACGGTCTATCACGAATGCCGGTCCCTCCAACCTGAACACCACGCCGGTGTTAGGGCTCATGGCACCATGCCCGACGTCCACCCGAAGCGCAGCGGCGTGAACACCGGCCGCCGCCACACGAGCGGCCCCCGCCGCATGCCCCACCCGTCGACCGCGTCGTCTCCCACGGCGAGCAGCATCCGCCCGTAGACGTCGACCGCGAGCGCCCGAGTGTCGTGGACGAGCGCGTAGGTCCCGCCGACGAAGTCGACCCACACGCCGTTGGAGATGGCGCTGTGCTCGGTCGTCGTGGAGAGCCAGATCGTTGGCAGGGGCGGTGGCGCGCCGCCGAAGCTCTCCACGTCGACGCGCGCGGCGTCGAGGTCAACACGATGCGAGGCCTCGTCTGCGCCAGTAACGAAGGTGACGTTCTGGACGGTGGTGGGTTCATCGCGAGGAAGGATGCCGCGCAGTGGGAGCGCGCAGTGGGTCGTCGGGCCGTGGAGGCTCACCGCGCGGGTCGTTCGGCACACGACGAGGAGCCGCTCCATCGACGGCGAGCGGGTGATGACCTCCCCCTGACAGTCAGCCGGAGCCCACACGGCGGAGGCTTCGTCGGGCGTCGTCGCGACGAGCGCACCGTCGGGTCGACGCTGTACGAGGAAGCGCCCCACCACCGTGACGAAGCCCGGCCGAGCGCGCATCTCGCAGCCGTCGACGGGCGCGGCCCACACCCCGGACGCATCGCCGACACGCGCCAGCACCCACGACCCCGACTCGTCGATGCTCGCGCGGCGGAGGGTTCTCTGACGGGGCGCGAAAGCGCGGTCGCGTCCGGTGTCGAGCGAGCGCACGACGACGCGATCGCCCTCGGGACTGGAGCGCACCCAGACGAAGCGCGCTCCCTCGGCGTCGAAGGCGTCGGAGCGACGTCGGTAGACGGGCGTTCGGGCGCCGTCGAGGGTGCTCTCCTGGCGGGTGAGCGTGTCCATCACCCGCAGCGCGCGACCGCGGACGATCGCGACGAAGCGCCCGTCGCGCGAGCCGTCGATGAAGTCGTCGATGGGCTCCGTCGTGCTGTCGTCCCACGCGAGGAAGGGTTGCATGCGATCACCGAAGCGTGAGCCGTGGGGGCCGGAGCTCGTCGCGATGACACCGTCGCCGTCGGTGTCAGCGACAGGTTGTGCGAGGGCCGTCCAGCGCGCGTCTGGTGAGGCCGCGATGAGGTCTACGACATGGCCCGTGCCGAAGCGCAGCGGCGGCGCCTGGGCCGAGGCGTGGCGCAACGGGACGGAGCCCGCGAGCCGCGGGTACTTCACGGCGTCGGCGGGCGAGCACGCGGCGAGTGATGGCAACAGCGGGCGCAGTCGATGCGACCGACGACACGCGGTTGAGATGAGCGCCAACGCGAGCACCCACGCACGCATGATCGCCGTCGATGGGGAGCGTCCCGGTCGGCGACAAGGACCGTCAACGACCGACGGGGTGAATCGGTATGAGTTCCTCAAACGAGCATCTACGGCGGCTCATCGGGTGGGGAGCGTTCGACGCTCCTGGTGCCACTCCACAGGGGGCTTTGAAAGGTTGGAGGTCATCCGCTCACATTTGCCCAACGCCTCTCATGCTTCGTTGCCGACCCTTCTCCTTGCGGTCCTGGCGCCCTTGCGGCCTTTCTTCCGACGAAGCGCCGCCCGTCGCTTCGCGACGGTGAGGGGCATTGGGCTGACATGAGCGATGGCTCTTCAACCCTTCGCGTCCGCTGCGGAGAAGAAGCGAGTGGTGCTCGTGCGCGACGACCCAGCGCCCCGCCGTCAGAGGTGGCGCACCTCGGCCGGCGTCTGCCACCAGTTGTCGTGGAGCCCGTCGTAGTAGGTGACCGGCGCCGCGACGAGGTCGGCATGCGAGAGGTCGTCGAGGCTCGCCACGCTCACCGAGACATAGGCCGTGGGGTTCCATTCGGCGACGGGCGCGTGGCGATGGGTGACCACGCCGCACGCCGCGCAGAAGCGCCCCGACGGGTCGAGCGCGTCACCGCCCGACAGCACGCGGAAGTCGTCGGGCTGCACCTTCACCGACCACCACCGCCGCTTCCAGCAGTGGGTGCAGTTGCACTTGTGGGTGCCCTGCGAAATGTCGATGTCGGCCTCGAACTTCACCCGCCCGCAGGCGCAGCTCCCCTGGTAGCGCTTCTTGTCCATCGTCGGCTCCTTCTCCGCTCTCTGGCGGTAGAGACACTTCTACCCACGATTGCGGACAGGATCGGTCCTCGATAGTTTCGTCGCGATGCTTCTCACCTCGACGCGCGTGCTCCGCCTGCTGTCGCTGTTGCAGGCGCGCGGGGACTGGTCGGGGCGCGAGCTCAGCGAACGCCTGGAGGTCGACGTTCGCACCCTCCGCCGCGACGTCGATCGACTCCGCGACCTCGGCTACACCATCGACTCCTCCGCGGGCGTCGGAGGCGGCTACCGCCTGGGCCGCGGAACCACCACGCCACCACTGCTGCTCGACGACGACGAGGCCGTGGCGGTGGCCGTCGCACTCGCGGCAAGCGCCGGATCGGGCGGCCCCGCCGAGGACGTCGCGGTCGGCGTGCTGGCGAAGCTCAACCAGGTGTTGCCCCCGCGGGCGCGGCGCAAGCTCGGCGCCATCGAGGCGGCCACGCTCACGCTGCCCGATGGTCGCCCGCGCATCGACTTCCGCGTGCTGGCGACGCTCGCCGGTGCCTGTCGCGACGCCGTCGAAGCCCGCTTCTCCTACCTGGACTCGCACGGCGCGCCCAGTCGACGCACCGTCGAACCGCTGCGCCTCGTCCACGCGCGCATGCGTTGGTACCTCGTCGCGCGCGACGTCGACCGCGACGACTTCCGCACCTTTCGCGTCGACCGCATCGCCTCTCGCGACGTCGACGTGACGGCCCGCCGCTTCGTCCCCGCAGAGCCCCCGGAGGGCATCGCGGCCTACGTCGCGCGCTCGCTCACGTCAGCCCCCTACCGCTTCCGCGCCCGCCTCCTGCTCGTGGGCGCTGTCGACGAGCTCGCCGCGAAGATCCCCTCCTGGGTCGGAACGCTCGTAGCGCGCTCACCGCGACGCACGATCCTCACCGTGGGCGCCGACACCGAAGGGGCGCTGGCGGCGCTCATCCTGCACGCCAACGTGGACTTCGAGCTGCTCGACCCGCCGGAGCTCGCACCGGCGTTGGAGACCGCGGCGCGTCGCCTGCTCGCGGGTGCCCGCGCTGCCGTCGTCGATCGCAGTGGCAATCGCGCGGCGGCCTCGCGTAGCGTCGGAGCGGGATCGAGACACCGGGAGGTCGCGCGATGACGATGCGATGGTCAGTGGCATTCGGGATGATGGCGCTCATGGGCTGCGGCACTGCGGTCAACAACACCGGCATGTCCGGCGAGCTCGACAGCGGCGTCACGGGCGGCGGCGGCAACACCTGCAATGAGGCCTGCGCCGCGCAGGGGCGGGCGAACTGCTCGGCGTTCCAGATGGGCAACTGCGTGTCGGGCTGTCAGTCGAGCCTGACGATGTTTCCGCAGTGCGCGTCGGCGATCAACGCCGTGTCGCGCTGTCTCGCGTCCGCCACGTACACCTGCTCGTCGCCCGCCAACACTCCCACGACCATGGGGTGCCGCACCGAGACCGCCGCCTTCGTGCAGTGCGTGACGGCCGACGCCGGGCCCTGACCACCGTCCACCACCGATGCCCAGAGCCACGAAGCGCCACGCTGCGCCAACCCCGCCGACCCCCGCCGCGCGCGTGGTGCACGGCTCCGCCTTCCGCGTCACGCAACGCCCCGACGGCATCCTCTCGCCCGCGACCTTCGCCCTCCAGGACATCGCGAAGACCCGCGGCTCACGACAGCCGGGGACGTGGGGCGTGTTCCCGGTGTCTGGGCAGGACGTGGTCGTCGCTGGCTTCCTCTCGACGCGCACTCCCGTCGCGCGCGAGCACGCCTTCGCCATCGAACCGGGCGCTCCCCTCGCCAGCGCCCACGACGTGGTGACCTACGAGCGCTCGACGGGCGGCCCGGTGGGCAACTACGACGATGAGCTGTGGGACGGCGACTGCGTCGACGACTTCCTCGATGCGCTGTCGGCGACCGAAGCGTGGACGACGCTGGGCGCCACGCGCATCAACCTGCGATCGCTCCCCGGCGCGGAGCATCTCGACGACTCGACGGACAGCGCCTTCATGCTGCTGACCGACGACGGCCGCGCGGGCGAGGTCGTGTACGGAATGAGCTTCTGGCGCGCGGGATCGGTCTACCGCGAGGGCCGCGTGCAGACCTGGACGCGCACCGTCAACAGCGACGACGCCGTCCGCATCGTGGGCGTGTCGATGGGCGGGGTTCACGCGCGGGTTCCGCTGGCCGTCGCGCCGTCGTCACGCGAGGAGGTGGTGGACCTCCGGGCCATCGAGCGCGAGACGCGCGCCGTGCTCGACAGCGATCGCCCCTTCCACTGGTACTTCATCGCGGGCGACCCGACCTGACCCGTCGCCCCCGAAGATCACCCAATGATGGTGCGTAGCTTCTAGTCAACCCCGACCATGAAACCGCCCACGATGCGCCCGCTCCGCCCGCTGCTGGCCGCGCTGCTCTCCTGCGCGGTTCCGTCCTGCTACCTGCAACTCTCCGGTGGCCTCTATTCAGTCCACGGCGGCCACGCGACCGGAACCCCCTCCGCAGGCACCCAGCTCTCGCCCTCCTTCGGCATCGCGGCTGGTGTCATGTACGACCCGCTCACCATGCGCGCGGGCGCCGGCCTCGGAACCCAGAGCCTCACCGCCCAGATCGGTCGCCGCACGCAGACCGCGCTCACCGGCCCGCTGCACGTCCACGCCGACCTCGCGCTCCCCTTCGTCGGCCCCAACGAGTACGGCCGACGCGTCGCGTTCCGTCTCGGCGCGGGCGGAACCACCGGCTCCGGCTCTCGCTTCGTCGAGCACCCTGACGGCAACGTCGAGGCCCGCGACTACGGCATCCACCACGTCTACCTGTCGCCCTCGGTCGACTTCCTCGTCGGCAACGCGCCGCTCAACTTCATGTCCGTCGGCGTCGGCGTGACGCCGGGGATGTTCTTCTCCACGGGCAACGACGGCCTCGAAGACCTCTACGCGTTTGGCGCCGACGTGCGCGTCACCATCGCCGTCCCCATCACGCGGGAGGGCATCGACCTGAGCAACCTGTTTCGCCGCAACCTGTCGCCGGCGGAGGAGGCCGAGCTCGACCGCCAACGCGAACAACTCTCTACCTGGGAAGCCCAGCGCGCGAACCAGCCCTCGTCCGACCAGCAGTCGTGGGAGCGACAGCGACAGCACATGGAGCGCACCGTCAACGAGCTCCAGTGCCGCTCCGCCGGAGGTACGCGATGCAGCCAGTGAGACTCGCCTGGGTGCTCCCAGCGCTCGCCGTCGCGCTGCTCCCGCGGTGCATCCGCTGGGAGGACAAGGAGACCTCCGACCTGTCGCCGTGCTGGGGTCTTCCGTGCGGCGAGTGCCAGTCCAACACCACCTGCGGCTGGGACGCGCTCGACACCGTCTGCCGCGCGCGCAACCAGTTTCCCGATGGGCGCGAGGCCACGCGGGCGCGCTGCGCGATGACGCCCGACGCAGGCACCGCCGACCGCCCGGCGACCGTCGACGTGGTGCGCGTCGACGTGGTGGCCCCCGACGCGCCCGCGGTGCCGCTCGCGAGGGTTCGCATCCTCAACGCCAGCACCCGCGGGGGTGGCCTCGACGCCTGCTTCGTCCGCGACGGCAGCGCCTCGCCCGCCGAACCGCTCGTCGCCCACGCGGGCCGCGCCATCGGCATCGAGCGCGGGTGGCGATCCACGCCGCTGCCCATCGGCGAGCCCGGCGCCTACCGCGTGATTGTCGTCGCGGCCGGTCAGCCCTGCGACGTCGCGACACCCCTGCACACGGCCTCGTTCACCTTCGCCGCGGCCTCGACCTACACGTTGGTCGTCCACGGCTCCGCGCCGCTCTCCGCGCTCGCGCTCGACCCTGGCGCGGACGATCCGCGGGTGGCGCTGCGCCTCGTCAACGCGCTCCCGTCAGCGGTGAACCTCTCGCTCGACGCGCCACCCGAGAGCCCGGTGGAGCGCTGGCCCGACGTCGCCGCGGGCGAGCTCGCGCGGCGCGCCGACACCGACGCCGCGGGCTACACCTTCGTCGCGACCACGAGTGCCCCCCGCAACTTCATCGTGCGCCAGGGCTCCACCCGCATCGCCAGCAACGTCCGCATCATCGACCTGTCCGCCGCCCTCCGCTGGACCCTCGTGGTGGCCGGAACCCCCGGCGCCTCGACGCCCGACGACCAGCCGCACGTGCTGCGCGTCGATGAGCGCATCGCGTCCGAAGCCGCCGTCACGGTGCCCGCGCGGTTGTAGTCTTCGCGCTCGCGATGACTACCGTTCCTGATCCCCGCGACCTCGACGCCGTCGCCCGCCGCGCGCTCACCATGGTGGCCGACGGCATGACCCTCGGGCTCGGTACCGGACGCGCCGCCGAAGCCTTCATCCAGGCGCTCGCCACGCGCGCCCGATCAGGCACGCGGGTGCGCGCCGTGGCCACCTCCGAGCGCTCCGACCAGCTCGCGCGCCGGCTCAACCTCGACGTGGTGTCCCTCGCCGACGTCGACCGCATCGACGTGGCCTTCGACGGCGCCGACGAGGTGACACCCTCGCTCGCGCTCACCAAGGGCCTCGGCGGGGCGCTGCTCCGCGAGCGGGTGGTCGCCTACGAGGCCGAGCGCTTCGTCGTCCTCGTCACGCCCGAGAAGCTCGTCGACCGCCTTGCCACGCGCGCGGCCATCCCGGTGGAGGTGGTTCCCTTCGCGAGCCGGTCGGTGAGCCGCCACCTCGTGGCCCTCGGCACTCGACCGACCCTGCGCCGCACCGCCGCGGGCGCGCCCTTTGTCACCGACAACCAGCACTGGATCATCGACGTCGCCGTCGACCCCCTCGACGACCCCACGGCCTTCGACGCCCAGGTGCGCCGTCTGCCCGGCGTGGTCGACACCGGGCTCTTCCTCGACCTGGCCGACCTCGTGCTCGTCGGCGAAGCGGGCGCGGCGCGCGAGCTACGCCGGTAGTCCCCACCGCCCATTGCCGCTACGGGATAGCCGCCGCTACCAATGGTGGCGCGATGCCCAACACGTACGTCCCCGGGTTCAAGGCCGTCTGCTCCGTCGTGGGCGTGCTCTTCGCGCTGCTCAGCGGCTCCATGCTCTTGCGCGGCGTCGAGACGGCGATGCGCCCCTTCGGCGTCCCCGAGGCGATCCTCCGCTCACCCCACTACGCCGACTACTTCCACTTCACGTTCGTCCACATGAACGTCATCGGCCTCCTCATCTTCCTCCTCGGCCGCTTCGTCGAGCACAGCCGCGGGCAGCGGGTCGTCTCACGCACCCTGGTGCTCGTGCTCGCGCACTACGCGTACCTCGACGTCCGCACGTCCGACTCCGCGCTCGGCAACCACCTGTACCGGGGTTCGGCGACGCTCATCCCGCCGATCATCGACGTCGTCGTGATGCTGTGCTTCGCGTGGCTGAGCGTTCGTTCGCTGCGCGCCTACGCGCCCGACGGCAGCGTGGAGACGATGCGCGCGTAGACCTCGTCGGCGCGCACCTCGCACGCAAACCAGTCGAGGTGCCGCTTGTTGGCCACGTTGTAATCGAGCTTCGCGAGCTTGTGCTCGGGTAGGCCGAACACCGGCGCGAGCTTCCCCTGCACCATGCCGACGGTGACCTCTTCGTTGTCACTCACGAGGTCATCCACCGGGCGAAACGGCCCGGGCCCGAGGCCGTAGTTGGGCATGTTGCGGCGCTCGGGCGGGGCGACGAGGAAGTGACACGCCTCGTGCAGCAGCTTCTCCGTGTCGCACCCGCGATCGCCCGCCACGAAGAACGACCGCCCGTCGAAGCCCACCGGCTGCGCGAAGAACGGCGCCTTCCCCTGCTCATCGCCCTTCAGCTCGACGATGCGAACGCCCTTCCCGGTGTTGCGGGTGACCCACTTCATCAGCACCTCCCAGCGGGTGCCGCAGCGGTTGGACGGGACCAGACAACACGGTGTGCGGGGCTTCATGGCGGCGCTCTCGGCCGCTCTCTACGCGAGCTCCCGGGGGCTGACAACCGCCCGACCCGCTGCGACCGACCTCCGACCCGACGACACTCTTGACAGTCGAAAGTGTCATTGATAGTGTCAGCCCATCAGAGGAGGCGTCCCATGCCGACAGGTAGAGTTCTGGGCTCGATCAATCCGGTGACGAAGGGGCGCGTGGTGAGCTGCGTGACGCGTCATCGGTACGGCGGAACCGCCGTCACGCTGCTCGACCCGGGGTTGATCTCGGCCCTCTCCGCCAGTCAAGGATTTCTGGCCGTCCCTTGTCATCCCCGAGTGACATGGGTAGGGTGGTCCCCGTGGCACGCGTCGCAGACCGCATCCGACAGATTCTCCGCGACCGCGGATGGAGCGAGCGAGAGCTGGCTCGTCGGGCGGGCTTCGCGACGCCGTCGCAGCTCAACGGCATCCTGCGCAACCTCGACCGCGACGAGGGGGCGGTCGAGCGCGCGACGCTCAAGCGCATCGCGCAGGGCGCCGAGGTGTCCGAGCGCTGGCTGCTGCTGGGCGAAGGCGCCCCGACGGACGACGACGCGGCGCGGGGTCCGTCGCTCAACGAGAGCGTGCGCCCGCACCTGGGCAACTCCATCGGCTTCGAAGACGCGCTGGCCGAGGCGCGCCGGCGCGAGCCGAAGATCCGCGCGCACGCCTGGGAGGCCGTGGCGGGCAGCTCGCGGTACATCCTGCGGGGCATCGTCACTCCGGAAGACATCATCAAGCTCGCGCGGGTCGCGGAAGAGCTCGCCGATCCCGCCCGGGTGGAGGCCGCGCTCGCGGCGCAGACGGCGAGGGTGATGGAGCTCGAAGCACAGATGGCGCGCGGGTCGTCGACGAAGAAGGCGCCGACCGCGAAGAGGCCAGCGAAGCGGGGCGCACGAGGCTGACGGTCGGGGGAGCGCCACCGCGCGGACATTGCCTGACAGCGTCCTTCGCGATGTGCGCTGGGTATCTGGAGAGTCGCTGCGAGGCGCGCGGGGGGGCTGTGGAGCGCCGATCGCCCCGACAGCCGTTATGGTGTTGGAGTGTCACTGCGACGTCGTCATCCATCGTCTCCGGCCTATGCCGAGGTGCACGCCATCCTGGAGCGCCCGTGGCTGGTCGACGTCGCCGTCCTTGAAGGGATGGCCAACGACGCGCACGAGCGGGCCGACCTCGTGGATGGGTTCGCGGTGGGCTCCGGACTGCTGCTCGCCGCGCGCCTCGGGTACCTGGTGATCTCGCGGCCGGACGTCGGCTGCGGCGTCGGCGGATTGTTGCCCGGTGTGCTGTTGGTGCGCGCGAGCGCCGACGACCAGCGGTGGAACCTCCGGGTGCTGCACGAGCTCGCCCACGCGCTGCTCGACGCGGGGTGTCCGCTGCACAGTCACGCGGACGTGTGGGCGCTGACCCTGGCGCTCGCGGTTCCGCGGCGCGCGTACCGGCGACACCCGCAGGCGCGGCACGTCCCGCGGTGGGCCGTGGCGCTCCGACGACTGACGGCGAGGGTCGTGGCTCGGGCCGCGTAGCCTCACGAGGCCGCGCTCGAACCTCGCTGGCTTGAGGTGCTGCACCTCGTCGCCGCCGTGGGGCGCTGGTGGTCTCGAAGGTGGCCAACTTCGCCATCGCGCGGAGCGTGAGCGTCTCCCGCCAAGAACGGACTCATCGCCGCGCGTGCCCGCAGTGCGCGGGTGCTGGTTCATCGCAGGCTGCTCGTGGAGCAATGGGTGACGCAGCTCGCTCGCTTTCTCGGGCTCGACCCGGCAGAGGTCGGCACCCTCGGCGGCGGCCACCACCGCCTCAATGGGCGGCTCGACGTGGCGATGATGCAGGTCCTCGTGCGCGGCGCCGTGGTCGACGACCGCGTCGCTCAATACGGTCACATGCTCATCGACGAGTGCCACCACGTCCCCGCCTTCGCGTTCGAGCGGGTGGTGCAGCGCGAGCGTCGCCGCGCACCCCGGCATCTCGCGCACCGACCTGCTGCACAACGCCCCCACCGCGGTCTCCGTCCCGTGAACTCACCCCTCGCTCGCCGGACGCATGCGCCGGGCGCAGGCCGCCGCTGCCACGAAGGCCAGCGCCACGCCGATCCAGACGCGTTGGAAGGCCCGCCGGGTGTCGGCGAAGCCCTGCGGGTCGCCCAGGACCGCGACGAGCAGTCCGACCCCGAGCACCGCGCCGACCTGCCGACTCATGTTGACGACGGCGCTGCCGGTGGCGGAGCGATCGCGCGGGAGGTCGACGGTGGCCGCCGAGAGGATGGTCGGCATGGCGAGCCCGACGCCGGCGCCCCCGATGAGCCAGCCGGGGAGCACGTCCGTGGCGTAGGCGGGGGCTTCGGCGACGCTGCCGAGCACGAGCGCGGTGCCGAGGGCGCACACCACGCAGCCCGCGGCGGCGAGGAGGCCGGCGGGTGCGCCGCGGCGGGAGGCGGCCTGCGCGACGGCGGCGAAGACCGGGACGGCGAGCGGGCCGGGGGCGACGGCGAGCCCGGTGCGGAGCGAGGGGAAGTGCCAGGCGCGTTGGAGCCACAGCACGAGGGCGAGCAGGTTCGCGGCGAAGGCGAGGTTGAACAGCAGCGCCGTGGCGTTGGCCCACGCGAAGGAGCGCACGGCCAGCATCGCGGGCTCGACGACCGGGACCGGGTGACGCCGCGACCGGCGCCAGAAGAGCGCGGCGGCCGCGACGAAGACCGCGAGGGCGATGACGACGCCGGGGCTCGCCCAGCCGTGATCGGGGGCGCGCACGAGGCCGTGGGCGAGAGACCCGACCGAGAGCGCCAGGAGCGCGGCGCCGGGCAGGTCGGGGAGGTCGCCGCGGGCGTCGTCACGCGACGGTGCGACGAGGAGGGCGGCCCCGGCGAGCGCGGCGAGTCCGACCGGGACATTGACCAGGAAGACCCAGCGCCACGAGATCGCGGCCAGGAGCCCGCCGAGGACCGGCCCCGCGGCGGCCGCGAGCGAGCCCGTGACCGCCCACACGCGCACGGCCCGCGCGCGGTCGGGGGCGGGCGTCGCGTCGAGGAGCAGCGCCAGGCTGGTGGGCGTGAGCAGCGCGGCGCCCGCGGCCTTCACCGCGCGGAACGCCACCAGCGCCCAGAGGCTCGTGCTCGCGGCGCAGGCCGCGCTGGCGGCGGTGAAGACGGCGACCCCGAGGAGGAAGCCCGCCTTGCGGCCGAAGCGGTCGGAGAGGCGGCCCAGCGGGACGAGCAGCGCCGCGTACGCGATGGCATAGCTGTTGAGCACCCAGCTCAGGTCGGAGAGGGAGGCGCCGCGGAAGTCGCGGCCGATCTCGTCGAAGGCCACGTTCACGATGAACAGGTCGAGGCTCGCCATGAAGGCCGCGAGCGAGAGCACCGCGAGGACCGCGCCCGGTCGTGCGCTCACGGTCGCTGCGCCTCGAGCCCGCGCAGGAAGGTCCCGACGTGCTCCGCCCAGAGCTCTGGGTGGGCCTGCGTGAAGTGCCCGAAGGAGGCGGGCGTCCCGGGCTGCATGACGAAGCGGCCGCGGGCGATGCGCGGCATGAGGCGTTCGAGCGTGCCGAGCTCCGGGGGGTTGAAGGCGTCGTCGGAGAAGTTGAGGGCGAGGACGTCGGCCGTGATGCGGCCGAGGTCGGGCTCGGGGTCGTAGTCGGCGGAGGACTCGAGTGAGTAGAGCAGGTCGTTGGCGTCGAGGCGCCGGGCCTCGTCGACGGCCCGCGCGACGAAGCCGTCGGCCGCCGCGCGGTCGGGCAGCGTCGCGTCGAGGTGGGGCGCGCCGTCGAGCATCATGCGGAAGAGCGGCATGGCTTCGATGAAGCCGCGCGGCGGGCTCGTGTAGTCGCCGCCGCGGTACTCCGGGTCGGTGCGGATGGCGCGGCTCACGATGCGCCGCCACAGCAGGTTGCGCCCGGCGATGCGCGCGGGCAGCGCGACCACCGACATCACGCCGCGGACCTCGTCGGGGTAGCTCTCGGCCCAGAGCAGGCCGTGCATGCCGCCCATGGAGAGGCCCACGATGGCGTGCAACCGCTCGACGCCGAGGGACTCGCGGACGACGCGGTGCTGGAGGTCGACCATGTCGCGGTAGCCGTAGCGGGGGAAGCGCGCGCGCAGCCCGTCGCTGGGCCGGCTCGACCGGCCGTGCCCCACGTTGTCGACGAAGATCAGGTAGTAGCGGGCGGGGTCGAGCGGGCGCCCGGGGCCGTAGAGCGCGGACACGAACGCGGGCGACTGGAGCGCCTCGGAGCTCGCGCTCGTCCAGTGGAGCAGCAGCACGGCGTTGTCGACGCGGCCCGCGGCGTCGCGGCGGGGCGTCCCCGCGGTGGACACGTGGAGGCGGAGCGAGGGGAGCGTCTCGCCGCTGCGGAAGCGGTAGTCGGTGAGGACGACGTCCCGGTGCGACAGCGCGAGCCCCGCGGGGGATGCAGGAGGTGCGACGGGGCGCGGCGTCTCGGGGCGCGGCGTGGGGTGCGAGCACGCGGCGAGGAGCGGGAGGAGGAAAAAGGGCATATGCCCGTATCGGGGCCGCGGATGGGCGGCGGTCGGGGTGGGGTGCTTCACGGGGTGCTTTCGGTCACGCGGCGCAGCAGGCTGCGCAGTTGGTCGGACGCGTCGCGCCCGTAGGTCGCCTCGAACTGTGATTGCGCCTGTCGCCAGAGGGGCCGCGCCCTGGCGAGCGTCGACTTGCCGAGCTCGGTGAGCTCGAGGCGGCGCGTGCGCTTGTCGGTGGGGTGGGTCTCCAACGCGACGAGGCCGTCGCGCTCCAGCGGGCGGAGGTTGTGGCCGAGCGTCGAGCGGTCCATGACCAGCGCCTCGGCGAGCTGCTGCACGCTGGAGGGGCCCAGCCGGTGCAGCCGCGCGAGCACCGAGTACTGGGTGACCCGCAGGCCGCTCGGCGCGAGCGCGTCGTCGTACCGCTGGGTGAGGACGCGCGACGCCTGCCGCAGGGCCAGGCAGCTGCACGGGGTGTCCGGGGTGGCCATGGGCGGAGAGTGTGGGCATATGCCCGTATCGTCAAGGGACGCGCTCGCAGTCCCTCGCGACGACTGACGGGAGCGCGGCGTGGTGGACGTCACCGCGCGGTGATCGGTCGAGTCCGGGGTCGGCTTCGTCCCCTTGCGAGGCGGGCGGCTGCGAACTATTTCTCCCGCAGCTGGGCCGACATGGGACGTCGGCCCGTCGAGAGAGGAGAGCCCCATGAGCCGACTGCCGCCGACCGACCTTCGCCTCTTCCGCGACGACCCTGACGCACCCGCCGCCCACGACCCGGAGCGCTGGCGGTTCCTCCCGACCGCACTGCGCGGCGCGCGGGCCGACCGGGCCGACCGGGAGGCCGTGCGCCTCCTCACCGAGGCCGCCTTCCGACCGCTCGACGGCAACTGACCGCTTCGACGGCCTCGGTGAGGAGGCGCACCGTCAGGGCCGTGGGCTACCCCGCCCCGGCGAGTCTGCCCCGTCCGCTCTCCAGTTCATCGTCCCGTTGAGGCGGACAGCCCGGGCCCCGGTTTCCCCGTGCTCCCCAACCTGCGCGCGCTGCGCCGGGTCGATCGGGTGCGGGCCAAGGGAAAGACCGCGGTGGTGGCCGTGTACGAGGTGCTCGACGGGCAGCCCCACCCCGACCGTTCTGTGCGATGCCCGGTGAGGGGCCTCGACGTCGTTCGGCTTCTGTGTGGGGCCGCTCGTGAAGGGATCGTGCACGGACGCCCGATCCGCCGAACGGGCGTACGGCGTCTGACCCCACGGCCCGCTCGCGTCAGTCGACGGGAAGGATGCGCAGGCGGTGGGTCACGCCATCGGCGGGCGTGGCGTCGTGGTCGGCCACCAGGAGGTCGTCGCCGAGGGCGGCGATGCCGACGGGCTTTCGCAACATCGGAAACACCTCGGCCCGGGTGCCGTTGAAGGTGAGGCGGGCGACGGCGTCGACGCGGGGGCCTGGCGAGGTTCGGACGTGGGGCCAAAGGGCGTCGTGCGCCGCTGCCCGGTCGGGTCCGGCGGGTTCGTGCGCCGCTGCACGACTCGCCGCGGGCCGGATCTCAGAACGCTACGTTTCGCGCGGCGGCACGGGGGTTGAGTAACGCGCCGATCATGACCGACCTGTTGATCGTCGCCCTCACCGCGGCGCTGTTCGCGTCCGCGTCCGGGCTCGTCGTCCTCTTCGACCGGATGTGACCCCCATGGGACCTGACGTGATCCTGGGCCTCGCCACGAGCGCGGGCCTCGTCGCCTACCTCTTCTACGTCCTCGCCCGCCCGGAGAGGTTCTGAGATGACCCCGCGCCTCGCCGGGCTCGTCGCCCTCTACTTCGTCCTGCTCGCCGCCGTGGCCGTGCCGCTCGGCCGCTACCTCGCGCGCGTCTTCGCGGGCGAGAACCGCGGCGGCGCTCGCCTGCTCGGCCCCGTCGAGCGCCTCGTCTACCGCCTCGCCGACGTGCGCCCCGAGGAGGAGCACGACTGGAAGCAGTACGCCGGCGCGATGCTGCTCTTCTCCGCCGTCACGCAGGCGATCACCTACGTCGTGATGCGCATGCAGGGCGCGCTGCCCTTCAACCCGACGCGGCTGCCCGCGGTGCCGCCGTGGCTCGCGTTCAACACCGCGACGAGCTTCACCACCAACACCAACTGGCAGAGCTACGGCGGCGAGACGACGCTGAGCTACCTCTCGCAGGCGCTCGCCCTCACCAGCCAGAACTTCTTCTCCACGGCCGTCGGCCTCTGCGTCGCGGTCGCGCTGATCCGCGGCATCGCGCGCCGCGAGACCGACAAGCTCGGCAACTTCTGGGTCGACCTCGTGCGGGCGCACCTCTACGTGCTGCTCCCGCTCTGCGCCGTCTACGCGCTCTTCCTCGTGTCGCAGGGCGTCATGCAGACCTGGGGCGGCCCGGCGCACTGGACCACCCTCGACGGCGTCGCGCAGTCGCTCTCGCGCGGCCCCGTCGCCTCGCAGGAGGCCATCAAGATGCTGGGCACCAACGGCGGCGGATTCTTCAACGCCAACAGCGCCCACCCCTGGGAGAACCCGACGCCGCTCTCCAACTTCGTGCAGATCTTCTCGATCTTCTCGATCCCCGCGGCGCTCTGCGTGACGCTCGGCGAGATGGTGAAGAACCGCCGCCACGGCTGGGCGGTCTTCGCGGCCATGGCCCTCATCGCGGTGCTGGGCGTCGCGGCGCTCGGGCACTTCGAGCAGGCGGGCAACCCCGCGCTCACCCGCGCCGGCGCCGACCAGGTCGCCAGCGCGCTCCAGGCGGGCGGCAACATGGAGGGCAAGGAGGTGCGCTTCGGCATCGCCGACACCGCCCTCTTCGCGACGGTCACCACCGACGCCTCGTGCGGCGCCGTCAACGGCATGCACGACAGCTTCACGCCGCTCGGCGGCCTCGTCCCGCTGCTCAACATCCAGCTCGGCGAGGTCGTCTTCGGCGGCGTCGGCGCGGGCATGTACGGCGCGCTCGTCTACGTCCTGATCGCCGTCTTCCTCGCGGGCCTCATGGTGGGCCGCACGCCCGAGTACCTGGGCAAGAAGATCGACTCGCGCGACGTCCGCTTCGCCTCGATCTACATCCTCATCCCGGCGTTCTCGATCCTGATCTTCACCGCGATCGCGGCGCTCACCGAGGTCGGCCGCGCCGGGATCATGAACGCCTCCACCGCCGACGTGCCGGGCGCGCCGTGGCACCCGCACCCGCACGGCCTCTCCGAGCTGCTCTACGCGTTCAGCTCCGGCACCGGCAACAACGGCAGCGCCTTCGCGGGCCTCACCGCCTACTCCGCGGCGCACCCGGTCTTCTACTCGCTGACCCTCGCGCTCGCGATGTTCGTCGGGCGCTTCCCGCTCATCGTCGCGGTGCTCGCGATCGCCGGCAACATGGCGAAGAAGCGCGCGGTGCCGAGCGGGCCCGGCAGCTTCCCCGTCGACGGCGGCCTCTTCGTCGGACTCCTCGTCGGCGTGATCCTGATCGTGGGCGCGCTGACCTTCTTCCCCGCCCTCTCGCTCGGCCCGATCGTCGAGCACCTCATGCTCCGCTGACCGCGGGCTGACAGGCGAATCCCATGACCAGGCAGCAGAACCGCAAGACCCTCTCGCTCTGGGACCCGGCCATCGTCCGGCCCGCCGCCCTCGACGCGTTCAAGAAGTTGAACCCGCGCACGATGGCGAAGAACCCCGTGATGTTCGTCGTCGAGGTCGGCAGCATCCTCGTCACCGTCCTCTTCGCGTACGACCTCCTGCGAGGCGCCCACGTCGACGTGAAGTTCAACGCGCAGCTCATCGTGTGGCTGTGGTTCACCGTGCTCTTCGCCAACTTCGCCGAGGCGATGGCCGAGGGTCGCGGCAAGGCGCAGGCGGCCACGCTCCGCAAGATGCGCACGACCACCACGGCCCGGCGCATCCGCCGCGCGGGCGACGAGGCCGCGCTGCCCGGCGGCGCCACGGACGGCGGCGAGGACGTCGCCGCCAGCGACCTGAAGCGCGGCGACGTCGTGTACGTCGCGGCCGGGGGGCTGGTGCCCGCCGACGGCGAGATCCTGGAGGGCGTGGCCTCGGTCGACGAGAGCGCCATCACGGGCGAGAGCGCGCCGGTCGTGCGCGAGGCGGGCGGCGACCGCAGCGCCGTCACCGGCGGCACACGCGTCGCGAGCGACTGGCTGAAGATCGAGGTGCGCCAGGACCCGGGCGGCGGCTTCGTCGACCGGATGATCGCGCTGGTCGAAGGGTCCGAACGGCAGAAGACGCCCAACGAGATCGCGCTGACCATCCTGCTCGCGGGGCTCACGCTGATCTTCCTCGTGGCCACGGTCACGCTGGAGCCCTTCGCCCGCTACTTCGGCGGCTCGCTCGGCATCGGCGTGCTCGTCGCGCTCCTGGTGTGCCTCATCCCGACGACCATCGGCGGCCTGCTCTCGGCCATCGGCATCGCGGGCATGGACCGCCTCGTCCAGCACAACGTGCTCGCCACCTCCGGGCGCGCGGTGGAGGCCGCGGGCGACATCGACGTGCTCATGCTCGACAAGACCGGGACCATCACCTACGGCAACCGCCAGGCGGCGGAGTTCCTGCCGGTGAGCGGGGTCGACGCGCGCGAGCTCGCGGAGGTCGCGGCGCTCTCGTCGCTGCCCGACGAGACCCCGGAGGGCAAGAGCATCGTGACGCTCGCCCAGACCATGGGCATCGTCCCGCAGCTCCCGGCGGGGGCCGCGTTCGTCCCCTTCACGGCGCGCACCCGCATGAGCGGCGTCGACGCGGGCCCGCGCGTCGTGCGCAAGGGCGCCGGGGACGCGGTGCTCGCCCACGTCCGCGGCGTCGGCGGCGCGGTGCCCACGGACCTCCAGGGGCTCGTCGACCGGGTCGCCAACGCGGGCGGCACGCCGCTCGTGGTGGTCGACGGGGCGCGCGTGCTCGGCGTGATCTACCTGAAGGACACCGTGAAGCCCGGGATGCGCGAGCGCTTCGAGCGGCTGCGCGCGATGGGCATCAAGACCGTGATGGTGACGGGCGACAACCCGCTCACGGCGAAGTCGATCGCGGCCGAGGCCGGGGTCGACGACTTCCTCGCGGAGGCGACGCCCGAGGCGAAGCTCGCCTACATCCACAAGATGCAGGAGGGCGGCCGGCTCGTCGCGATGACCGGCGACGGCACCAACGACGCGCCCGCGCTCGCCCGCGCCGACGTCGGCGTCGCGATGAACACCGGCACGCAGGCCGCCAAGGAGGCCGGCAACATGGTCGACCTCGACAGCGACCCGACCAAGCTCATCGAGATCGTCGAGATCGGCAAGCAGCTCCTGATGACCCGCGGGTCGCTCACGACCTTCTCGGTGGCCAACGACGTCGCCAAGTACTTCTCCATCCTGCCGGCCATGTTCACGGGGCTCGCGGCCTTCCAGGCGACGCGCGGCGACGCGGCCACCTCGCACTTCAACGCGCTGAACGTGATGGGCCTCGGGTCGCCCCAGAGCGCCATCCTCTCGGCGGTCATCTTCAACGCGCTGGTGATCGTCGCGCTCATCCCGCTCGCGCTGCGCGGGGTCGCCTACCGGCCGCTGGGCGCCGCGGCGCTCCTGCAACGCAACCTGCTGGTCTACGGGCTCGGCGGCGTGGTCGCGCCCTTCGTCGCGATCAAGGCGATCGACGTCGTGGTGAGCGGCCTCCACCTCGCGTGAACCCGCCCGCCGACCCGCCGTCCCGTTCCACCCATCGAGGATCGAAATCATGAAGCTCCTTCGTCGCTGCCTGGTCGTCACCGCCTTCCTGCTGGTCGTCTGCTGCCTCGCGTACCCGGCCCTCGTCACGGGCGTCGCCCAGGCGGCGTTCCCCCGGCAGGCCAACGGGAGCCTGATCGAGCAGGGCGGCCGCGTGCGCGGGTCGTCGCTCCTGGGCCAGACCTTCGCCGACAACGCCGCCCACCCCGAGTACTTCTGGGGCCGCCCCTCGGGCGCCAGCGTCGACTCCGCGACGGGCGTCGTCTACTCGTCGGGCAGCAACTACGGCCCGCTCAACCCCGCGCTGCACGACGAGGTGCGCGCCCGCGTCGAGGCCCTGCGCGCGACGGGCGTCACCGGGCCGATCCCGGTCGACCTCGTCACCAAGAGCGGCAGCGGGCTCGACCCGCACGTCTCCCCGGCCGCCGCGCTGATCCAGGTGCCGCGCGTCGCCCGCGCCCGCTCCATGTCCGAAGCCGCGGTGCGCGCCCTCGTCGCGGCGCACACCGCCGGCTCCACGCTCGGGTTGCTCGGCGAGCCCCGGGTCAACGTCCTCGAACTCAACCTCGCGCTCGACGCGACCCACGGAACCACTCGATGAACCGTCTTTCGTCCGCCCCCGCCGTCGCGGGCCTGGTCCTCACGTTCGCAGGGCGCGCCGCGCTGGCACAGACCGTCCCCGCCACGACCGAAGCGCCCGCACCCGCGGCTGCGCCCGCGCCCGCCCCGGTCACGAGCGCCGCGGAGGGCGTCTCGCGCACCGGCACCCGCGCGGGCGTCACCCTCGCGGGCTACGTCGAAGCCCTCTACCAGTGGAACTTCAACAACCCCTCCAACGGCATCACCAACTACCGGGGCTTCGACACGCGCCACAACACCTTCACGCTGTCGAACGTGGTGCTCGACGCGACCGGCACGCTGGGCCCCGTGTCGGTGCGCCTCGCGTTGCAGGTCGGCTCGACGCCGGAGACCTACTACCTCGCCGAGCCCGACCGCGGCAGCGCGAGCGGCGCGGGCGCGTCGAACCTCGACGTGTGGAAGTTCATCCAGCAGGCCGTGGTCGCGTGGCGCACGCCGCTCGGCCGGGGGCTGCTGCTGGAGGGGGGATTGTTCCTCTCGCCGATCGGCCCCGAGGGCATGGCGGTGAAGGACCAGTGGAACTGGTCGCGCTCCAACCTGTTCTTCGGACTGCCCTTCTACCACACGGGCTTCCGCGCCTCGTACCCGCTCTCCGACCGGCTCACCCTCAGCGTCGCGGGCTACAACGGCTGGAACAGCGTCGTCGACAACAACCCGGCGAAGTCCGTCTCCGCGGCGCTCGACTACGTGGTGACCGACCGGGTGACCCTGCACGCGCTCTACTTCGGCGGCGTCGAGCGCGCGGACGGCGCCCCCGAGGCGGCCGGGACGACGCCGTGGCGGCACGTCTTCGACGCCTACGCCGCGGTCTACCCGAGGCCCTGGCTGGGGCTGATGGTGCACGCCAACGCGGGCGTGGAGCCCAACGCCTTCGGCACCTCGTGGTGGGCGGCGGGCGCGCTCTACGCCCGCTTCCGCCTGCGCCCGTGGCTCTACTTCGCGGCGCGCGGGGACTTCTTCCACGAGACCGCCGCGCGCAACGCCGCGGGCACGGCGGGCAGCATCTTCTGGCCCACGAGCTGGGTGAGCTCGGCCACGGCCACGCTCGACGCGCGCCCGCACGACAACGTCTCGGTGCGGCTGGAGTACCGCCACGACGCGGCCGCCGGGCCGACGTACTTCCGCGGCGCGGTCGCGACCGACATGACCACCGGGGCCTTCGTGCCCAACGCGGCCTCGCAGGACACCCTCACCCTCGGCCTGACGACGTGGTTCTGAGCGGCGCGGGGCCCGGGTCGGACGGCCTCGCCAGCGGGATCGTCACCGTGAAGGTGCTCCCCGTGCCGACGGCGCTCTCGGCCGTCAACTCGCCCCCGTGCTGGAGCACGATCTCCTGCGCGATGGTGAGCCCGAGGCCGCGCCGCCCGGAGTGCGCGATGCCGCCGCGCGCGCCCTGGTTGCGCGCCAGCAGCCGCGCGAGGTCGCCCGCCTCGACCCCGTCGCCGCTGTCCCGCACGCGCAGGCGCAGCGCCTCCCCGTCGAGCGCGCACCCGAGCGTCACGCGACCGCCGCGCGGCGTGTGGCGCACGGCGTTGGAGACGAGGTTCGCCAGCACGATCCCGAGCTTCTCCGGGTCGACCCGCGCCACCCCCGGCGCCGCGCCCTCCTCGACGGCCAGCGCCACGCCCTTGTCGGCCGCGAGCGCGCGGTGCGCCTCGGCCGCCACCTGGAGCAGCCGCCGCGGGTCGACGTCGACCCGGTGCAGCGCGCCCGCCTCGGTCTCGATGCGCACCAGGTCGAGCAGCTCGTCGACCAGCGCGCGCAGCCGCTCGGTCTCGTCGCGCGCCATCGTCACCACCTCGCGCTGCCCCTCCGTCAGCGGCCCGGTGCCGGGCTCCAGCAGCAGGTGGGTGGCCATCCGCAGCGAGGTGAGCGGCGTCTTGAACTCGTGGCTCACCGTCGCGACCATGTCGCTCTTCAGCTCGTCGATGCGCCGCAGCCGCGTCACGTCCTGCGCCACCACGATCACGCGCCCCGCGTCGGCCGCGCCCCGCAGCGGCGCCGCCCGCACAAGGAAGAAGCGCTCGCCGAGACGGTCGCGCCACGGCACCGCCTCGGTGAGGTTGCGCGGCGCCACCACCGCCCCGCTCGACCGCACGCCCTCCCGCGCCCGCGCGAACACCTGCGCCACGGCCCCCTGGGTCTCGTCGCCCGACTCCTGCCCGGCGACCAGGCCGAAGGTCGTCGCCGCGGCCTCGTTGCTCAGGACGATGGAGCCGTCCTCGGCGAACACCACCACCGGGTCGAGCAGGCAGCGCACCGTGGCGTTGGCGAGGTCGCGCGCCTCCAGCAGCTCCCCGAGCGAGCTCTCCCGGTACGCCCTCAGCTTCTCCACCATGCGGTGGAACGCCTCGACCAGCGGCCCGAGCTCGCGCAGACCGGGGTCGTCGATCGCCACGTCGAGGTCGCCCGCGCCCACCGAGCGCGCCGCGTCGGCCAGCGTCTGCACCGGGTCGGCCACCGTCCGCGGCAGCCGCCAGATGAAGCCGAGCGCCACCAGCAGCGCGAGCGCCCCGACGGCGAGGGTGACCATGACGCCGCGGCGGGCGGCCGACTTCGCGGCGCGGTCGGCGGCCTCCATGCTGCCCTGGTTCATCCGCATGACGGCCTGCACCGCGTCCTTCAGCCGGGTGAAGCGCGGGAGCAGCTCGCGGAAGTACGCCTCGCCCCGCTCCGGCCCGAGGGGCAGCGCGAGGACGCGGTCGGTCGCGGCGGTGTACTCGCGGTAGAGCGCGTCGATCTGGCGCACGCGCTCCCGCTCGCCCGGCACCGTGATGTTGCTCGCCTCGAACGCGAGCGCCCGCGTGAAGGCCGCGCGGTGCGCGGACAGCGTCGCGCCGACGACCCCGTCGTGGCCCGTGGAGGCGAACTGCGCCGCGGAGTCCTGGCGCTCCAGCGCCTCCTTCATATCGGCGCACGCGATCACCGAGCGGTAGTTCTCCCGCAGGATCGTCTCGATCTCGTGGCTCAGCCGCGTGAGCGACGCGAGCGCCACCACCGCCACCAGCACCAGCGCGGCTGTCACCGCCGCGAAGCCCAGGGTCACGCGCGCGCGGAGCGACCGGACGAGGGGGGCGCGCACTACCGCAGCCCGTAGCGCTCGCGCTTGCGGTAGAGCGTCGAGGCGTCGACCCCCAGCGCCTTCGCGGCGGCGTCGAGGGTGGGCGAGCGGGCCAGCACCGCGGCGATGTGGCGGCGCTCGGCGGCCTCCAGCGAGTCGTCGCCCGAAGGGGTCGCGGCGGGGGCGGCGGCGCGCACCTCCTCGGGCAGCAGGTCGGGCGTGAGCTCGGTGCCTTCGGCGATGATCACCGCGCGCTCCAGCACGTTCACCAGCTCGCGCTGGTTGCCCGGCCAGCGGTAGGACGCGAGCGCGTCGAGCGTCGCGGGCGCGAGCGAGAGCGCGGGGCGGCGGTGCTGCGCGGCGAGGTCGGCCATCATCGAGCGCGCCAGCTCGGGGAGGTCCTCGCGGCGGTTGCGCAGCGGGGGGAGCGTCGCCGTGACGACGTTGAGCCGGTAGAAGAGGTCCTCGCGGAACGTCCCGGCGGCGACGGCCGCGCGCAGGTCGCGGTGGGTGGCGGCGATCACGCGGGCCTCCGAGCGGCGGGCCTCGGTGTCGCCCACGCGCACGTACTCGTGCTCCTCCAGGAGCCGCAAGAGCTTGCCCTGCGCCTCGCGCGGCAGGTCGCCCACCTCGTCGAGGAAGAGCGTCCCCCGTCCCGCCGCCTCGACGTGCCCGGCGCGCGCACGGTCGGCGCCGGTGAAGGCCCCGCGCGCGTGGCCGAAGAGCTCGCTCTCGATCACCGACGCGGCGACCACCGCGCAGTTGACCGTCACGAAGGCCTTGTCGCTTCGCGGCGAGAGCGCGTGGACGTGGCGCGCGAGGTAGCCCTTGCCCGTCCCGGTCTCACCCAACAACAGGATGGTCGCGTCGGTCGCCGCCGCGCGCGTCGCGACGGCAAGAGCCTGCTGCATCGCCGGGCTGCGGGTGTCGAAGCGGGCGTGCACGCCGCGGCCGCCGTCGCGCTTGAGCTCGGTGAGCTCCTGCTGCATGCGCGCCTGGCCGAGCACCTTCTCCACGGCGTGCAGCACCTGCGCGGGGGTGAAGGGCTTGGGCACGAAGTCCACCGCGCCCGCGCGCATCGCGTCGACCGCGTTGTCGATGGTCGCGTACGCGGTGATGAGCACCACCGCCGTGGTGGGCGCGTCCTGCGCGAGCGCGCGGGTCACCTCCAGGCCGCCGATGCCGCCGAGGCGCAGGTCGACGAAGGCCACGTCGGGGGGCGAGCGCCTCGCCGCGGCCACGCCCGCCTCGCCGCTGGAGGCGAGCGCGACCTCGAAGCCCGCGCCCTCCAGGCACACCCGCATCATCGTGCGGATGTTGGTCTCGTCGTCGATCACCAGGATCTTCGCGCGACTCCGTGGCTGCATCGTCACGACCTCATTGTCTCGCAACCGCGCCCGGACGGGGGCGGTGAACGTGGTGGGCGGGCTCGTCGGAGAGCGTCACGGCGCGGGCGTGGTCGCGGGCGGCCGCGAGCTCGGCGACGATGCGGGCCGCCCCGGGGGACGTCGCCCAGGTGCGCAGCGGGCCGACGCCGAGGCGGGCGAGCAGCGGCCCCGCGCGGTCGGGCCGGAGGTCGGTGGGCAGCAGGGCGAAGGCGAGGTCGCCCCGCTCCCGCAGGTGGGGGGTCGCCGCTTCGGGCTCGGCGCCGAGCGAGAGCGGGATCGCCACGACGGTCGGCCCGTCGAACGCGTCGGGGCCGCCGCCGAGCTCGCGCGCCGGGTCCAGCACGACGTAGGTCGGGGCTTCGCGGAACTGCGGGCCGAGCGCGGCGACCGGCCGCGCGCCGCGGTAGGCGTCGAGGCGGGCGAGGCCCTCGCGGGGGTCGGGCGCGTCGGCCCCCTCGTCGTCGCGCAAGGCGAAGGCGGCGCGCCACGCGCGGGCCGCTTCGACGTCCCGGCCCCCCAGCTCGGCGCGCAGCGCCTGTAGCGAGGCGACCTCGGCGTCGAGCGGGCAGCGGGCGCAGGCGCGGGCGAGCGCGCGCCCCGCCGCGTCGAGGTCGCCGGTCGCCACGGAGCGCCGCGCGAGCGCGACGGCCGCGGCGAAGTCGAGGGCGTCGGCCCGGTCGGGGTTCGAGCGCGCCAGGGCCCGGCCGACCGCGGCGCGCAGCTCGTCGGGGGTGAAGGGCTTCGGGAGGGCGTCGGCCACCCCGAGGCGCAGCAGGGCGAGCAGCGCGGGGGCCGTGAGCATCGTCCCCGTCACCACGAGCGGCAGCCGCGGGAAGTGCGCGCGCAGGAAGCCGACCTCCTCCAGCGAGGCGCCGTCGCCGCCGAACTGGTCGACCACGGCGAGGTCGAAGAACCCGTCGTCGAGCAGGATGCGGGCGTCGTGCGCCGAGGCGAACTCCTCGACGGTGTACCCCGCCGCCGTGAGCACCTGGTCGAGCAGGACGCGGCCCGCGGCGTCGGGCTCCACCACCAGCAGCTTGCGACTCATGAGGGGTCCTCCTCGGCGGTCGCGCCCACGACCAGGACGTCGACGGCGGGCGCGAGGCGCATGAAGCGCTCCAGCAGCGAGCCGAAGAGGCGCTCGTGCCAGATGGGCCGCTGGGTGCGGCCGAAGACCGCGTGGGTGATGCCGCGCTCGACGGCGAAGCGCGAGAGGGCCGCGGCGACGTCGTTGCCTTCGAGGCGCACGACCTCGGCGCCGAGCTCGCGGGCGAGGCGGATGTTGTCGGTGAGCGCGCGCAGCACGGGCGACGCGATGCGCTCGGGCGACTCGCCCGGCGTGCGGACGTACACCACGAACCACCGGCTGTTGAGCCCGCCCGCGAGGCGCGCCCCGTGCCGAAGGAGGCGCCGGGTCGCCCCCGGCATCGACGACATCGAGACCATCACCCGCTCGGCGTCGGCGACGGGCCGCGTCGCCGGGGCGTCACCCTCGCGCGCGGTGCGCGGCCGGGTGCGGGCGTGCTGCTCGACGGCGTTGGCGACCTCGCGCAGCGCGAGCTGGCGGAGCGAGGCGAGGTTCTCGGGGCGGAAGAAGCTCTGGAGGGCGCGCTCGACCTTGGCGGGCGCGTAGACCTTGCCGGCGCGCAGCCGCTCGCGGAGCTCGTCGGGGGTGACGTCGACGGCGACGATCTCGTCGGCGCGCCAGAGCACGCGGTCGGGCACCCGCTCGCGCACGTCGACGCCGGTGGCGCGGAGCACGAGGTCGTGGAGGCTTTCGAGGTGCTGGACGTTGAGGGCGGTGAGCACGCTGACGCCCGCGTCCAGCAGCGCCTCGACGTCCTCGTGGCGCTTCTCGTGGCGGCTGCCCTCGACGTTGGTGTGCGCGAGCTCGTCCACCACCGCGACGTCGGGGCGGCGGGCGAGGACGGCGTCGAGGTCCATCTCCTCGAAGGGGACGCCGCGGTAGACGAGCGTGCGGCGGGGAACGAGCGGGAGGTCGCCGAGCTCGGCGTCGGTCTCGGCGCGCCCGTGGGTCTCGACGTAGGCGCACACCACGTCGAGGCCCTCCTCGCGCAGTCGCCGCGCCGCGCGCAGGAGCGCGACGGTCTTGCCGACGCCCGCGGCCATGCCGAGGAAGACCTTGAGCCGCCCCTGCCGGGACCGGCGAATGTCATCGAGGAGGGCATCCGGCACGCGGTCTCAGGTCCTCTCCGGGGTCAACGGTAGGGCGCTTCCGGCGGCCCGTCCGCGTCGACGCGACGGCCGCGCAGCAGGTGGCGCAGCAGCATGATCGGCAGGCCGATGGTGAGGACCAACGCGATCGTCGCGCCCGCCCCGAACGGCACCTTCTCCATGAACGTCTCGACCACCTTCAGAGTGACCACGACCCAGACCAGCCCCCAGACCGCGAGCTCGGCGCTGCTGGGGTCGAAGTCACGGGGCGCGGCGGGGGGCGGGCGACGGTCCATGTACTCCCGCTAGGCACGCCCGATACCAACGCAGAATCCTGCGACTTCCGTGCGGTGCCATCGGAGGGCTTCGGGCGTCAGCGCATGACGGGAGGGCGGCGGTCGTGCAGCGCTGCACGATGCGCGTCGGGGAGGACCCCACGCGATCGTCGGGCGGGTCGCGGGCGTCGCCACCGACGCGCCACGACGACGGCGCCCGCGGACACGTGGCCGCCGGCCCAGAGCATCGTCGCGGTGACGTCGCCCATCGGCGACCACACGCCGCCTCGAACCCGCCGTGCGCGTCGATGAGCTCGACGACGGCCATGGCGCCGAGGAGAAAGAACAACACGCCCGCGACGTCGGCGAGGTGGTGGGGGAGGCGGTCCGCCGCGCCCGCGGCGCCCTTCGCGCGGCCTACAGCTCGATCTGGGTGCCGAGCTCGACGACCCGGTTGGGCGGGATGTTGAAGAACATGTTGGCGGGCCGCGCGTTGCGCGACAGCACCGCGAAGAGGGCCTTGCGCCAGTGGGCCATGCGCGAGCGGCCCGAGGTGAGGAGCGTCTCGCGGCCCAGGTAGAAGCTCGCCGTCTGCGGGTCGACCTTGAGCCCGAGCTCGTTGCAGAGCGTGAGGCACTCGATGACGTTGGGCGTCTCCATGAAGCCGTAGGTCGCCGTCACCTGCCAGAAGCCCTGCCCGAGCTCCTTCACGGCGAGGCGGTGCGCCGCGGGCACCTCGGGCACGTGCTTCGTCTGCACCGACAGCAGGATGACCTGCTCGTGCAGCACCTTGTTGTGCTTGAAGTGGTGCAGCAGCACCGGCGGCGCGCCGTCGGGGTTGGAGGTCATGAAGACCGCCGTCCCCTTCACCCGGTGCGGCTGCGTGCCCTGCACGTCGGCGAGGAACAGCTCCGTCGGGAGCGTGTTCGCGATGATGTGGCGGCCCAGCGTGCGCCGCCCCTCCTTCCACGTCGTCATCACCATGAACACGGCCGCCGCCATCACCAGGGGCAGCCAGCCGCCCTCGGTGATCTTCACCACGTTGGCGCCCAGGAACGACAGGTCGAGGGCGAGGAAGAGCGTGACCAGCGAGAGGCTCTTCCATGGCGCCCACCCCCACTGCCGGGTGAGCTGGTAGAAGAGCACCGAGGTGATGCTCATGGTCCCGGTGACGGCGATGCCGTACGCCGCCGCGAGCGCCGACGACTCGCGGAAGATCACCACGAGCGCGATGCACGCGACCATCAGCAGGCGGTTGACCTCGGGGATGTAGATCTGCCCCTCGGAGGTGCCCGAGGTGTGCACGATGGTGACGCGCGGGCAGTACCCGAGCTGCACCGCCTGCTGCGTGAGCGAGAACGCGCCCGAGATGAGGGCCTGCGAGGCGACCACCGTGGCGACCGTCGCGACGGCCACCATCGGGTAGACGAGCCAGCCGTCGAGCAGACCGAAGAAGGGGTTGGCGCGCACCGCCTCGCCGCGCGCGAGGAGCACCGCGCCCTGCCCGAAGTAGTTGAGCAGCAGCGCCGGGAACACCACGCCGTACCAGGCCCAGCGGATGGGCGTTCGCCCGAAGTGGCCCATGTCGGCGTAGAGCGCCTCGCCGCCGGTGATGCACAGCACCACCGACCCGAGCAGCAGGAACCCGTGACCGTGGTGCTCGCGGAAGAAGTGCACCGCGTGCAACGGGCTGATGGCGCCGAGGACCTCCGGGCGCCGCACGATCCACGGCAGGCCCGCCGCGGCGATGCTCACGAACCACAGCAGCGTCGCCGGTCCGAAGACCGAGCCGATGCCCGCGGTGCCCCGCTTCTGCACGAGGAACAACCCCACCAGGATGAGCACCGTGATGGGCACGATGAAGGGGTGCACGGTGGTGGTGGCGACCTCCAGGCCCTCGACCGCGGAGAGCACCGAGATGGCCGGGGTGATGATCCCGTCGCCGTAGAGGAGGGCCGCGCCGAAGAGGCCCAGCACCACCAGCGCCGCGCGGGCGCGGGTGCGGTCGGGCGCGGCGGCGCCCGGCCGCGACGTCACGAGCGCCAGCAGCGCGAGCACCCCGCCCTCGCCCTGGTTGTCGGCGCGCAGGATGAACGAGACGTACTTCACCGCGACCACGAGGATCAGCGACCACACGATGAGCGAGAGCACGCCGAGGACGTTCTCGACGGTGGGCGCGACGCCGTGGCCGGGCGCGAAGCACTCCTTCACGGCGTAGAGCGGCGAGGTGCCGATGTCGCCGTAGACGACGCCGAGCGCCCCGAGCGCGAGCTTCATCAAGGCGCCCGAGCCGTGCGGTGCGTGTCCGTGACCGTGGCCCGCAGCGTGATCGGAGCCTGCAGGGGCGGGGGCGCCGGGCGGCGACGAAGCGGCGTGGGTCATGACGGCGCGAGGTGTACCGCCACGGTATCAGCAGCGAGCATCAAGAAAGTATCAAGGCCTCTCCGGTTCACGCGGGCGGGTCGTGCGTCCTTGCACGACGTGCTCTCGTCGATCTCGCGCCCCACCGCGCGGCGCCGCAGTGGACTCCGGTTTGCCTCTCGCCGGGGCCATGTCCGACCACCCACCCGACTCCGACGAAGCGCCGCTCGCGTCCGCGGCTCGCTTCCCCGTGACCCCTCTCCCGTGCGCGATCGGTCTGCTCATGGCCGTCGGTCGCCTGGTCGCGTCCGTGAAGGTTCCTGCATCCAACGCTCAGGAAGCCGTTCGCGTCTTCGCGGCGGCCGTGCTCATGGCCTTCGCCCACTTCGTCGTCGGTTACGTCCTGGTGCGATACCTCGTCGCGCTGCGTCCGCCCGCCGCGGGGTACGCCGACGGTCCTCCCTTCGCTCGCTTCCGCGAGCGCGAGGACGTGTCGCGCTTGGACGGTCCGTACCGCTCGAACGCCCGGTCGGGGGCGACGCCGCGCACCGACGCGCTCGGACGGGAATCGCTGCGAATGTGCCTGCTCGGGATCTGCTGCTGGGCCCTCGCCGCGGGCGTCGCGGGAGGTTTCGCCGGTGCGGGATGGGCGCTCCTTCCGCTGGCGGCCATCTTGATCGCCGCGGTGGTTCGCTGGCAGCGCGGGACATCGGCTGCTGCGCGACCGCGTCGACCGCTGCCGGCCCGCACCCCGCAGACGCCGCCGCATCGTGCAGCGTTGCACGAGGGGCCCGGGCACCTCGTGCAGTGATGTTCGCGAAGCGGCTGCGCGGGCACGAGGCGATCGGGTACCAATGCGACGATGGAGCGCTCGCGTTCTCACTCGACTGCGAGGGGCCCGACGCCGAGGGGCCCGAAGCGGAGGCGTCCTCGTGACGAACGGCGGTGACGCGCCCGCGTCGCTGGTTGGAGCATCGCAGGCGCGGAATGGCGCGGAGCGGACGTGGCGGAGGACTCTCGCGTGAAGGCATCTCGGGCGACCGAACGTCCGCTCGACGTTGCCGGGCAGCGCGAAGAGGCTGCGAGCTCATGGCGCGCAAGGTGTGGGTGTTCGACCCGGACGGGGGCGGCGTGAAGATCCCCGAGTCGCTCAAGACGGACGTGCGGAGACGGCTCGAAGCCTACGCGGCGGAGCATTTCGCGGGGCGCTATACACGGCTCGACGTCCGCTTTCGCGGGCAGTTCTGCTACGTGGATGCTTTCACCGAGCCCGACCCCTCGGGGCGGCCGTTCGGCGGGGAGACCCGCGAGCAGCGCCTCGAACGGCTCCGCGACGTCCCCACGCACCTGTGCCGCCTGCGCCACTTCCAGCGCGAGCGATGGACGCTCGGGTTCTACAAGTACAGCGACGAGAAGTACGAGCTCTGCTTCCCGGACGGCGCCGCGGACTTCTTCTGCACCCCCGAGCAGGGCTTCGCCACCGCGGCGAAGGTGTACCTCGGCGGGGAGTGACGACTGCATCCATGAAGAAGTCTCCGCGCAGACCCAGGAGCGCGACGGCCGACTCGCTCCGCAACGCACAGTTCACCCCTCGTCGGCCACCCGGAATGCGTCCGCCATCCGTTCCTGTTCGGCGCGTGAGATCCCCGCGGTCGTCGCCACCGTTCGCCACGCCCGCACGGCGACGGTCACCTCGCGGATGATCTCGTCCGACCTCGCGGCCTTCACCCGGAAGTGTCTTGCGACGTCACGCGCTAGCGCCAGGTCCTGGGCGTTGTCGTCCTCCGAGAGGTTGAGGCTGAGCCCGCCTCCCGTCGCGACCGGGTTCATGTCGTACGCCGGCGCGAGCGTCCACCCCGCAGAACCCAGCACGAAGCCGTGGTTGCGCAGGTGGTCGTCGACGTTGGACACGCAGATGAAGAACACCATGCGCCGCCACAACTCCTCGAGGTCGCGGGCGACGTTCGCGCCCTTCTGGATCAGGAAGCCCGCGAGGTCGAGGTAGCTCGCGCCTTCCTCCCCGTCGCTCCGCTCGAGCATCGTCATCGCCGAGGCGAAGTGGATGCGCTCACCGTCGACTGTCCGATCGAAACGACGGGTCAGGAACGTGTGATGTCGGCTCCCGAAGCGCTGGCAGCGCGCCTCGGTGGTGGTCACTCCTGCGCGCACGGCGAGCGTGTGCACGATGCTCTCCCAGGCTCCGATGTCGTGCGCGTCTCGCTCGCTCGGAAACTTCGCGATCCACAGGTGCCCCTTCTCGTCGAGCACGCTGGCCTTGGGACGCGCACCGCCGAGCGAACGCCCGGGCGCGATCAGCATGCGCAGCCACTTGCCGTAGCGACGGTCGTTCTCGACTCCGTCTCGCTCCAGGTGGAGGCTCGCCTGTTCGAGCTCGCGGAGCGACGTCCACGGTGGTGAAGCGAGCGCGGTGTTGTCGTCGAGGAACGGCCCGTCGTCGACGCGGAAGCGCAGGGCGCCCATGCGATGGCCGTCGTACACGCCGAGCAGGTAGTCGAGTTCGAAGAGCCGCCTCGGCTTGCGCTGGTCCTCTCGGGCGAGTTGCGCCTCGCGTCGTTGCAGGAGAACGCGGCCCCACCGGTCGGGCGACGAGTCGAGGAACAACCCGAAGTTCTCCCTCCCCTCCGACAGGTACTGCGGGCCGCGGTGGAGCCGCAGCGCCGGATCGAGCTCCTGCGCGTGCCCAGCCGCAAGCCAGGCGCGGTCGTATTCGAAGGAGAAGACCTCCTTCCCTCGCGTCGGCGTGGCGTGCAGGGCGCCCATCCGCGTCGCGCCGCCGAGCCCGATCCAGTCGGCCCACACCGCGACCGAGCGACGCTCAACCGCCACGGCTTCGCCCCGGTTGGGAGCGCGGGGCGCGCGGCCTCGTCTCCAGCTCCGCGTCCTGGAGCTTGCGACCGAGCTCATCGTCGCGGCCGACGAGGCCGAGGTCCTTCTCGAGCCCGAGCGAGTGCAGCACGTTGGCGACCGCGCCGAGCGTGACGCCGGGCTCGCCGCGCTCGATGGCGCGCAGCGTTGGCCGGGACATCCCGGCGCGCTCGGCGACGAGCGACGCCGAGAGCTTCCGACGAAGGCGCGCCAGACGGATGTTGCCGCCCAGCGCCTGGAGCAGGCGCTCGACCGACGGCAGCGGCGGGGTCGTCGTGCGGGGCATGATGGCAAATACAATTGCCTCCGACGGTCGACTTGTAAAGAATATCGACCGAACAGGCCGATGCCAACCTCGTCCGGTGATGGACCCATCGCCCACCCCACGGTACCGTCCGTAGCGATGACCGCCGCGCGCGACGAGCCCGACGAGGCCGTCCACTGGCTCGTTCCTGCGGTGACGAACGGGCAGCGTGAGGGCTCCACGATGACGCTCCTCGGAGCGATGGAGTACAGCGCCACCGGGTACTTCGGCAACGAGGGCGGCGACGCGGAGTTCTACCTGTACGCGGCCTTGCTCATCACGATCCCGTCCTGGTCCGAGCGCCAGCCAAAGCGGTCGGCGACGAAGGGCGCGCGTGTCGCCGCGAAGGCCCCGAAGGCGCCGGCCGGGAGGCGTGTGGGGTCGACGGCCCCCCCAACGTGTGTCGTGATCCGGCCCGATCAACCCGCTCCACACGAAGTGCGGGAGACCCAGTTTAGCTGTCGCCTGACAGACCGAGCGGTGGACGCGATGGACGCTGCCCGTACGTCAGCCGAGTCCAGTAGCCGGATCCCGGGCGGCGTACGTCGAGCAGTTCGCACGCCTCGACCACCTTGGGTGCGGGGACGCCGAGTTCCACGGCCAGCTTGGTCATGGGCTTCGCCCAGACCAGCTCGTAGAGATCCTCCCGGGTCAGTCGAGCGACGCCTTCATCCATCCCCGCGAGTGTCGCGCAACTCCGTGCGGGACCGCGACACTGTGCCCAGCCCCCGTGGCGGATCCGCAAGGGCGGCCCTCGTACACCCGTCGATCTGGGCGAGAGCTTGATCGAGTCGATGCTCCGTAAGCACCCGGTCAGGGCCATCTCGCAGGGTCAAGCGCGCGTTCCCACTGTGCGGCCCGGAGGTCCGCCATGCCGAAGCCCGCTCGTTCACCGACGCCATCCCCCCAGCCCCAGCATCGTCGTCGTCCGCACAATCTT
>JBGARZ010000002.1:0-1081124 GCA_044229975.1 Polyangiales bacterium | reverse complement strand
GAGGGGGGTGGAGGGGAGGTTTCCGGGTGGATGACGATTCCTCCTCCGACGACGAAGGGGACCGTTGATGGCACCCGGAGGGGAGGGTGACGTGAGCGGAGGAGGGGGTTGCGGACGAGGCGACGCGTGGGCGCTGGAGGCGACGCCCACGCTCGCTGGCAGCCTCACCGTCGCTTCGCCTCCCTCACGGTCGGGGTCTGGCTCGGGTCGGTGACGACCACGCGCCCTACTCCGAACTCCAGCGCGCCACCGTCCGGCTTGCCCCGCCAACGTCCCCGCGTGGACAATGCGCCACCTTCCGTGGACGCACCCAAGACCCGCTGGCTCGCCGCTTCGCTGTCGCTCCTTGTCGCCGCCTGCGAGTCGAGCTCCACCGCGCCGCCCCCGGTCGATGCAGGCATCGACCACCCCGTCGATGTCGGCGCCGACGTCCCCGACGACCTCGCCGACGCCCCCAAGTCCTCGCCCGATGTCGACCTCAACGACGACGTCTCCTTCCCCGAAGACCTCCCCCCGCCCGCGACCGGCTGCCATCTCCTCGCCGACGCCGGCCCCGCCCCGCAGCCCTCCGACGCGGGCCTCCCCGAGCCCGGCGCCTATCCCGCGCTGACGGGCCCCGGCGGACCATCGCGCACCTTCACCACCGAGTCGTTCACGACCCCGTGCGCGTACCTCGATGGCGGCCCCACCGACCGCGACCACCACAACACCGTGCTCATGTACGACGGCTACCTGATGATGCCGTGGGCCCATGAGTCCGGCGGCGGCGGCGTCTCCGTCTGGGACTTCTCCGACGCCTGCCACCCGATGCACATCAACACCGTGACCGACGCCCGCATGCGCGAGTCGCACACCGCCGGCTTCTCTCCCATCGGCGGTCGCTGGATGGTCACCGCGTCGCTCTCCGGCCTGGAGTTCTGGGACGTCTCCGACCTTCGCAACGTCCGCATGGTGAGGGAGTTCGTGCTGCCCGGCGTGGTCTACCCCGACTCGTACCGTCGCGTGGTGATGAGCACCTTCTGGCAGGCGCCGTACGTCTACGTCGGCGCCACCGACAACGGCCTCTTCATCGTCGACGCGAGCGACCCCACCAACCCCCGGCTCGTCGCCCAGGAACCCGCCAACCCCGCCATGAGCGTCGGTGGCGTGCACGCCATCGGCAACATGCTGGTGATGATCTCCAGCGAAGGATCACGCACCACCCTCCTCGACATCGGCGACCCGGCGCACCCGCGGCCCATCCCCGGCGGGAGCTTCCTCATCCGCGACGCGGAAGAAGGCGCCGCCAACCGTCGCATCCAGCTCGGGTACACCGGGCACATCAACGGCAACCGGATGTTCTATGCGCGGCACGTGCTGGGCGGCGGGCTCATCAGCTACGACATCACCGACCCGAGCTCGCCGCAGTTTCTCTTCAGCTACCTGCACCCGGGCCGCGCCAACGGCGGGTACGTCTTCATCAAGGAAGACGTCGCCTTCCTGGGCCTGAGCAACACCGGCGTCGCCCTCGACGTGTCCAACCCGCGGGTCGCCACCCCCATCACGACCTTCAACTTCACGGGCGACCTCGACACCATCGTTCCCATCGGCAACGTCGCCGTGGTCTCCGTGGACGACGACGCCGTGCCCGACCAGGCGACGGGGGTCTTTCCCTTCCGCGCCGACCCCGACCGCAGCGCGCCGCGGGTCAACATGGTGGTGCCGCGCGACAACGCCACGGCCCAACCGCTCTCCACGCGCGTCGGCATGACCTTCAACGAGTTCGTCGAGCTGCGAACCGTCTGGCGCGGCTCGTTCATCGTTCGCGAGGTGGGCACCACCGCTCCCATCGAAGGCCACTACTCGGGGCAGGAGGGCGTCGTGAACTTCTGGCCCGCTCGCCCGCTCAAGCCCGACACCCAGTACGAGGTGCTCGTCCCCGCTGGGGGCGTTCGCGACTTCTCCGGCAACGCCGTCACCATGCCCTTCCGCTCGACCTTCCGCACCGTCGCCTGCCCGGGGTCATGAGCCCGTGACACGCCGCGCGCTCCTCCCCTTCGTCGCCGCCCTCGCGCTCGGCTGCGAGGCCGCGCCGCCCGCTGCTCCTGCCGATGCCGGTGCGCTCGACGTCGCGCGTGACACCCCGACCGTCGACGTCATCGCTGACGTGACGACCGACATCGAACCCAGCGGCGCACTCCGCGCGCGCATCGAGGGCGGCGGCTTCGTCTACCAGGGCGAGGAGACCTGCCTCACCGTCGTCCACAACGGCGGCGCGGGCGCTCGCTTCGCCTGGATCCTCGAACCCGATGGCGTTCGCGTCACCACCGAGCGCGCCTGCCGCCGATGGACCGACCTCGGCGCCTTCCGCGCCTTCGTCTCCGTCGACGCCCGTGGGATGCACGCCGAGGTGTCCGCTTCGTTTCGCGTCGTCGCCCGACCCACCGTCCCGCGTCCCACCGCATCGAGCACCATCACGTACGACCCGCTGCGCCGCGAGGTCTGGGTCGTCACGCCCGACGCCGACTCCGTCGCCGTGCTCTCGGATGAGCCCACCAGTCGTCTGGCCGTCGTTCCGACCTGCGACCATCCGCGCACCGTGGCGGTCGCGGGCACCGTCGTCGCCGTCGCCTGCCAGGACGACGGCGCCCTCCGCCTCTACGACGCCGCCACTCGCACGCAGCGGCAGTCCGTCTCTCTCGGCGGTGGTGCGAGGCCCTTCGGCGTCGCGGCCGATCCGCGCGCCGCGCGCTTCTTCGTCACGCTCCAGGATGCTGGTCGGCTCGTCATCGTCGACGCCGCCACCGGGGCCGTCACGGGCTCCGTCGACGTGGGCTTCGACGCCCGCGCGGTCACCGTCAACGCGGCTGGAATGGCCCTCGTCACCCGCTGGCGCGGTGACGCCGACGGGGCGCGCGTGGTGCAGGTCGACGCGAGCGATCCCACCGCACCGCGCGTCGTGGGAACGGCTCTCCTCCAGGTGCAGGAAGACCTCGACAGCGACACCGACAACAGCGGCGTGCCGAGCTTCCTCGGGGCGCTCGCGTTCGGGCCCGCGGGGCGTGAGGCCATCATCCCCGCGCTCAAGGCCAACAACGTCACGGGGATGTTTCGCACCCGCGAGGAGCTCAGCTCGCAGACCAGCGCGCGCGCCGTGCTCTCCCTCGTCGTGCCGGGCTCCGGGAGCACCCCGCCGTCCGAGGCCGTGCGCTACTCCTTCGACGACCTCGACTACGCCTCGGCGGTGGTGTTCTCCCCGCAAGGCGACCGGGTGTTTGCTGCGCTCCAGGGCGCCGAGATCGTGGTCGCGCTCGACCCCGAGGGGTTCAACATCACCGGCTCCATCGCCAACGTCGGCGGCGCTCCGCAGGGCCTCGCGCTGAGCCCCGACGGCGCCCGCCTCTTCGTCCATGGCTTCACCTCCCGCACGGTGCGCGTGTACGACGTGCGCGACCTGTCCCGCGCGCCGACCGCCCTCGCGGACGTCTCCACCGTGACCGCCGAGCCGCTCGACCCGCAGGTCGCCCTCGGACAGCGGATCTTCTACGCGAGCCGCGACCCTCGCATGAGCCGCACCTCGTACCTCTCGTGCGCGAGCTGTCACCTCGATGGCGAGGGCGACAACCTCGTGTGGGACTTCACCCAGCGCGGCGAGGGGCTCCGCAACACCATCCCCCTCCAGGGGCGGGGCGGCGACGCGCATGGGCCCATCCACTGGAGCGCCAACTTCGACGAGGTGCAGGACTTCGAACACGACATCCGCGGAGGCCAAGGGGGCACCGGCTTCCTCGCCGATGCCGTCTTCCACATGGGCGATCACGATCGCCCGCTCGGTGCTCCCAAGGCGGGGCTCTCGGCCGACCTCGATGCGCTCGCGGCCTACGTGGCGAGCCTCCGCCACGCCGGGCGATCTCCCTACCGCCAGGACGACGACGCGGCGTGGACCCTCTCTCGCAACCGCGGTGAGGCGCTCTTCCGCAGCGAGGGCACCGGGTGCACCACCTGTCACTCGGGCGAGCGGTACACCGACAGCGCGTTCATGCCTGGTGGGCGAACGCCCATCCTCCATGACGTCGGTACGCTTGGTCCCGGCAGCGGCCAACGCCTCGGGGCACCGCTCACGGGCCTCGACACACCCACCCTCCGTGGCCTGTGGCGCACGGCGCCGTACCTCCACGACGGATCGGCCGCGACGCTGAGGGACGTGCTCGTGACCCGCAACCGCGACGACCGCCACGGCCGCACCTCCCACCTGTCTGCGGAACAGGTGTCCGACCTCCTGAACTTCCTGCTTTCGGTGGAATGAGACCGAGGGCGGTGATCGTCACTTCCGGGTGGGAGAATGTGGCCCTAAGGGAGTTCGCAGCGTGGGCACCCTGAGAACTCAAGGCGTTCGACGCGCTCTTCCCCTGCGATGACCTCCCCCCGAATCGACGACCCCGACCGGCTCGCAGCGCTGCGCGCGACGGAGCTCCTCGATGGCTCTCCGGGCCTCGCCTTCGAGCGCATCGCCCGGCTCGCTCGTCAGCTCCTTGGGGTCACGGTCGCCCTGGTGTCCGTGCTCGATGACCGCCGCCAGGTGGTGCTCGGTCACGCGGGCCTCGACCCCGTCGCGGGCGCTCGGGTCGAGGTGCCGTTGGAGGAGTCCATCTGCCGTCGGGTCATCGATGCCGGCGCCCCGCTGGCCGTCACCGACCTCGCGGCACTCCCCGGGTCCGTCGGGTCGTCTGCCCACACGAGGGGTTCGTACGCCGGGGTTCCCATCGTCACGGCCGACGGTCACATCCCGGGCGTGCTGTGCGTGGCCGACGACCGCCCGCGCGAGTGGACCGAGCAGGAGCTCGCCGCCCTGCGCGACCTCGCCTCCTCCGCCGCCGCCGAGGTCGAGCTGCGGTCGGCCCACCGTCGCCTCGCCGAGACCGACGCCCGCTACCGGGGCTACGTGGCGTCGAGCGTCGAGGCCATCTGGCGCTTCGAGATCGATCCACCCGTCGACGTGACCCTCCCGGCGGCCGCGCAGGTCGAGGCGATGTTTCGGGACGCCCGCCTCGCCGAGTGCAACGACGTGCTCGCGCGGATGTACGGGTACGAGCGCGCGACGGACATCGTCGGCGCCAGGGTGACCGACATGATGCCCGCGACCGAGGCGCGCAACGTCGAGTACCTCATGGCCTTCGCCGAGAGCGGGTACCGCCTCGCGGACGTGGCCTCCGTCGAGCACGACCGCGAGGGCCGCGAGCGCCACTTCATCAACAGCCTCGTCGGTGTCGTGGAGCACGGGCACCTCGTGCGGGCGTGGGGCACGCAGCGCGACGTCTCCGAGCGTCGGCGCGTCGAGGCGGAGCGCGTCGAGCTGCTGGCGCAGGCCGAGGCGGCGCGGGCGGAGGCGGAGCGGGCCAACCGGCTGAAGGACGAGTTCCTGACGACGCTGAGCCACGAGCTGCGAACGCCGCTCAACGCCATCCTCGGGTGGGCGGCGATGCTGCGATCGGGGCAGGTGCCCGAGGCCCGCCGGGAGCACGCGCTGTCGACCATCGAGCGCAACGCCCAGGCTCAGGCGCGGCTCATCGAGGACATCCTCGACGTGAGCCGCATCGTGTCGGGCAAGCTGGTGCTCGACCGCGCGACCGTCGACCCGACGCAGGTGGTGCAGTCCGCCGTGGACGCCGTTCGCCCGGCGCTCGAAGCGCGCAACCTCACCCTGGAGGTCGCCTGCGACCCCGACCTCGGCACGATCATCGCCGACGCCGCGCGCCTCCAGCAGGTGCTCTGGAACCTCCTCTCCAACGCCGCGAAGTTCACCCCGCGAGGCGGTCGCGTGGCGGTGCGCGCGCGCCGTCGCGAAGGTTCGCTGGAGCTGGAGGTGAGCGACTCGGGGCAGGGCATCGCCCGCGACTTCCTCCCGCACATGTTCGAGCGCTTTCGCCAGGCCGACGCGAGCATCGCGCGGCGGCACGGGGGCCTCGGTCTGGGGCTCGCGATCGTCCGTCACCTCGTCGAGCTCCACGGTGGAACGGTCGCCGCCGAGAGCGACGGCCCCGGCCTCGGCGCCACGTTCATCGCCCGCCTCCCGGTCGACGGCGTGAGCCCGACCGAGGTGGCGCGTCCCACGCCGCCCGACGCGGTGGCCGTCCACGAGGAGAGTGTCCAGCCCATGTTCGAGCCGTCACTGGAGGGAGTTCATGTGCTGGTGGTGGACGACGAGGTCGACGCGCGCGAACTCCTGCGCTCGCTGCTCCAGGCATGCGGGGCCAAGGTGAGCACCGCCGCTGACGCCGCGACCGCGTACGCGAGCCTGCGCGCCGATCGCCCCGACGTCGTGGTGTCGGATATCGGGATGCCCGACGAGGACGGCCTGTCGTTCATGGCGCGCGTGCGACAGCTCGACCCTCCGAGCGGCGGCGCCACGCCGTCGGTCGCGCTCACCGCCTTCGCCCGGCCGGAGGACAAGGCGCGCGCGCTCGCGGCGGGCTTCACGGCCTTCCTGACCAAGCCCGTGGACCTTGCGCTGTTGATCTCGACCGTCGCGGACGTGCGCCGCGCGGCCGTCGCGAACGCACCATGATCGGCGCGCGCCTCCTCGGGGCGACCTGCGTCGTTGCGTCGGTCTCCGCCTGCCATGGTGAGCGCGCCCCGCAGCACGTGCGCACCCGCGCGGGCGTCGTTCGACTCCCGGCGCCCAACCGCGTCGCGGGCATTACCTACAACCCGCCGCGCATCGTCGCCCGACCCGACGGCGTTGTTCCGCGCGGGCCACCCGGCACGGTGACCGTTGCGTGGGCGGCCGGGCTCGCTGGCGGCCGCGCGATGGTGCTCGCTCCGGACGGTGCGGTCTTCGTCGCCGAGCACCGCGCGGGTCGCATCTCGGTGCTGCACGACGCGGACGGTGACGGTGCCTCCGACCGCGAACGCGTCGTCTGGGACGACGGGCTCCGTCAGCCCTTCGGCCTCGCGTTTCACCCCGACGGCTGGCTCTACGTCGGGTGCACCGATCGGGTGGTGCGCTACCGCTACCGACCTGGGCAGACCCGCCGCGACGCGCCGCCCGAGCTGGTCATGCCGCTGCCGGGTGGTGGCTACAACCAGCACTGGACGCGCTCGGTGGCCGTGTCGGCTGATGGTCGGCAGGTGTTTGCGTCCGTCGGCAGCGAGACCAACGACGACGTGGAGAGCGACCAGCGCCGCGCGGCCGTCCTGGTGGCGTCGTCCGAGGGGAGGGGAGCCCGGGTCTTCGCGAGTGGTCTCCGCAACCCGGTCTGGATCGCCTTCCACCCCGACACGCATCGCCTCTTCGCCGTCGTCAACGAGCGCGACGGCCTGGGTGACGACCTCGTCCCCGACTATCTCACCGAGGTGCGGGAGGGTGCGTTTTACGGGTGGCCCTATTCGTACTTCGGGGCGCACGTCGACCCGCGCCATGAGGGCGAGCGACCCGACCTCGTGCGCAGCGCCGTGGTGCCCGACCTCGCCCTCGGCGCGCACGTCGCCGCCGTGGGCCTCCTCTTCCCCACGCGCGGCGCTCTCGGCGTCCCCCGCGGCGACGCCCTCGTCTCCCTCCACGGCTCCTGGAACCGCTCACAGCGCGTCGGCTACGAGGTCGTCCGGGTGCACTTCGCAGACGGCCGCGCGACCTCTGTCGTCGACGACTTCGTCACCGGCTGGCGCCTCCCCGACGACCGCGTGTGGGGCCGCCCGGTGGGCCTGCTGGAGCTCCCCGATGGCTCGCTGCTCGTGGCCGACGACGAGACGAACACCCTCTGGCGCGTCGCCCCTACCGGCTCGCGGCCAGCCGGTTGAGGTAGGGGCCCATCGCGTGGAGCGGCAGCACGGCATCGACCGTGGTGGCCGCGATGGCCGCCCGCGGCATGATCGCGCTCTCCGCGGTGTCGGGGTCCTGCACCAGCACCATGCCGCCGCGGGCCTTCACGCGCGCGGCGCCGCGCGCACCGTCGATGCTCGCGCCCGTCAGCACCAGCGCGACGAGCGAGCCGTCGAAGGAGGCCGCCGCCGAGTCGAAGAGCACGTCGATGGAGGGCCGCGCGAGCGACACCCGCGCCTCCGTCGAGAGCGCGAAGGCGTCCGGCTCGACCAGGAGGTGGTAGTCGGGCGGCGCGAGAAACACCCGCCCGTTGACGATGGGGTCCTTGTCTTCGACCTCGTCCACGGGCAGCGCGCAGGTCTGCTGGAGCACCGTCGCGAGGGTGATGCCCGAGTCCTCGGCGCTGCGGTGCTGCACCACGGCGACGGGCCACGGGAAGCTCGCCGACAGCTCTCGCAGCACGGTCGTGAGCGCGTCGAGGCCGCCGAGCGAGGTGCCGATGAGCACCATGTTTCGGGCCGTCACGCCGACCTCCGATAGATGCGCTCGGCGGCGTCGATGGCCTCGTAGTCGTGCTCGTGAGCGGTGCCGCGGAGGGACTCCTTGCGGCCGAGGGCGAGCACGCCGAAGCGCCGCAGGCTGGCGTGGAAGAGCCGGTGCGCCGTGCCCTGGAGCGTGCGATCGAAGTAGATCATCACGTTGCGGCACAGGATGACGTTGAACTCGTTGAACGACCCGTCGGTCACCAGGTTGTGGTGCGCGAAGACGACGTTGCGCCGGAGGGACTGGCGGAAGAGCGCGAAGTCGTAGCGGGCGAGGTAGTAGTCCGAGAGCTTCGCGGTGCCTCCGGCGAGGGAGTAGTTGCGCTCGTACTCGGCCATCACGCTGGTGGGGAAGATGCCTTTGCGGGCCTGCGCGAGGACGGCCTCGTTCATGTCCGTGGCGTAGAGCCGCGCGCGGTCGTAGAGCCCTTCCTCCTCCAGCAGGATGGCCATGGAGTAGACCTCCTCGCCGGTCGAACAGCCCGCGTGCCAGATGCGGATGAAGGGGTGCGAGCGCAGCAGCGGGACGACCTTCTCGCGGAAGCTCCGATAGAAGCTCGGGTCGCGAAACATCGACGTCACGTTGACGGAGAGCTGGAGCAGCAGGCGCTCCATGGTGTCGGTGTCGTGCAGCACCTTGTCGAGCAGCGCCGTCACCGTGGTGAGCCTCTCGGCGTGAACGCTGTTCCAGATGCGGCGGCGGAGGGAGGCGTAGGCGTAGTGCCGGAAGTCGACCCCGTAGTGGCGGAAGATGCCCTCCGTGAGGAGCTCGATCTCTAGCGCTTCGAGGGTGTCGGCCACTCACTTCCCATAGAGCCAGATTCGGAGAAGTGACAGCAGGCTATCGGGGTCGACGGGCTTGGTGATGTAGTCCGACGCGCCCGCGGCGATGCACTTCTCGCGGTCGCCCTTCATGGCCTTGGCCGTGAGCGCGATGATGGGAAGCGTCGCGAACTGATCGTCCTTGCGGATCTCCCGCATGGTCTCGTAGCCGTCCATCTCGGGCATCATCACGTCCATCAGCACCACGTCGATGCCCGCCGTCGACTTGAGCAGGTCGATGCCCTTGCGGCCGTTTTCCGCGAAGGACACCACGATGCCCTGGCGCTCCAGCACGCTGGTGATGGCGAAGATGTTGCGCACGTCGTCGTCCACCACGAGCACCCGCTTGCCCACGAACACCGGGTCGGACTGGTGCACCTGCTGGAGCATCCGCCGCTTGCTCTCCGGGAGGTTGGCCTCGATGCGGTGGAGGAAGAGCGCCGTCTCGTCGAGCAGGTGCTCGGGTGAGCGAACGCTCTTCACGATGATGGCCTCGGTCACGCGCTTGAGCTCCGTCTCCTGCTCGGGCGTGAGCTCGCGGCCCGTGTAGACGATGATCGGAATCTCCCGCATCCCGAGCTCGCCCTTCACGCGCTCGATGAACTCGAAGCCCGTCATGTCGGGCAGCCCGAGGTCGAGCACCATGCAGTCGAAGTGCTCGCGCCCGAGGGCTTCGAGCGCCTCGGCGGCGGTGCCCACGGCCGTGCTGTGCACGTCACCGTTGCCGATGAGCGCCACGATGGCCGCGCGCTGCGTCGGGTCGTCCTCGACGACGAGGAGGTTCTTCACGCGCCGCTCGACGAAGCCGCGCACGGAGGCAAAGGCCGCCGAGAGGGTGGCGTGGTCGATGGGCTTCTGGAGGTACGCGATGGCCCCGAGGCGCAGCCCGCGCTGCCGTCCCTCCTCGACCGCGGAGATGACGTGCACGGGGATATGCCGGGTGCGCGGGTCGTGCTTCAGCCGATCGAGGATGGCCCAGCCGTCCACGACGGGGAGGCGAAGGTCGAGGGTGATGGCGTCGGGGCGCAGCTCGCGGGCGAGGGTGAGCCCGGTGTCGCCGCGCAGGGCCACCACACCGCGGAAGCCGTTTTCGCGCGCGAGCTCCAGCAGGATCTTCGCGAAGGGCGCGTCGTCGTCGATGATGAGCAGCACGCGGTCGCCGGCCTGGATGAGGTCGCGGTCGTCGGGCACCTCCACGCTGGCGATGAGGTGCGCCGGGTCGACCACCTCCGTCGTGGCGTCCTCGGCGTTTTCGACGATGTCACCCGAGCTCGTTGCCCCCGAGAGTCCGGGGCCCGCCGGGGGAAGCGCCACCGCAGAGCCGGGCGTGCGCGGCAGGTAGAAGGTGAACGTGCTGCCCTTGCCGGGCGCGCTCACGACGCGAATCTCGCCGCCCAGGAGGCGGGCGATCTCGCGGCTGATGGAGAGCCCGAGGCCCGTACCGCCGTACTTGCGGCTGGTGGTCCCGTCGGCCTGCTGGAAGGCCTCGAAGATGATCTTCTGCTTGTGGGCGGGGATGCCGATGCCGGTGTCGGCGACGGCGAAGGCGATCACCGTCTCGGCGCGGTTGAGCGACTCGATCTCCGGGCTCCAGCCCCCCTTGGCCGTGTCGATGTGCAGCGCCACGCCGCCCCGCTCGGTGAACTTCAGGGCGTTGGCGAGGAGGTTCTTGAGCACCTGCTGGAGGCGCCGCGGATCGGTGTAGATCGTCGACGGGAGGCGCGGGGCGAGCTCGACGTCGAAGTCGAGGTTCTTGTCCTTGGCCCCCTGGCGGAAGGTGCGCTCGACAAACTCCTGGATGCCGCGCAGGCCCACCTCGTCGACGTCGACGGCCATGGTGCCCGACTCGATCTTGGAGAGGTCGAGGATGTCGTTGATGAGCGAGAGGAGATCAGCGCCCGCGGTGTAGATCGTCTGCGCGAACTCCACCTGCCGCGCGTCGAGGTTGCCCTCGCGGTTGTCCGCGAGCAGCCGCGCGAGGATGAGCAGGCTGTTGAGCGGCGTGCGCAGCTCGTGGGACATGTTGGCGAGAAACTCGCTCTTGTACTTGGAGGAGAGCGAGAGCTGCTGGGCGCGGTCTTCGAGGGCGATCTTGGCCTGCTCGATCTCGCGGTTCTTGCGCTCCACCTCGGCGTTCTGGATTTGCAGCAGCTGCGAGCGCTCTTCGAGCTCCTCGTTGGTCTGCTGGAGTTCTTCCTGCTGGAGCTTGAGGCGTTCCTCCGAGGCCTGGAGCGAGTGCGCTTGGAGTTCCAGGCGGCGGTTGGTCTCGGTGAGCTCGTGCTGCTGGCTGCGGAGCTCGTCGGCCAGCGAGGTCGACTGCTTGAGCAGCTCTTCCGTCCGCATGCCGGCGGCGATGGTGTTGAGCACGATGCCGATGGACTCGGTGAGCTGATCGAGGAACGCGAGGTGGATCTCGCTGAAGCGGTAGAACGACGCGAGCTCGATGACGGCCTTCACCACGCCCTCGAACACCACCGGCAGCACGACGATGTTGCGCGGCGTCGCCTCTCCCAACCCGGAGCCGATCTTCACGTAGGTGTCCGGCACCTCCGTCAGCAGGATGCGCTCGCGCTCCAGCACGCACTGCCCGACGAGCCCTTCGCCCACCTTGAACTGATTGGACAGGTGCTTGCGCTCCCGGTACGCGTAGCTCGCGATCATCTTGAGCACGCCCTCGTCCGGCCCTCCGTTGGTCCCCGTCTGGTCCATCAGGTAGAAGACGCCCTGCTGCGCAGCCACCAGCGGCGCGAGCTCCTTCAAGATCAACCGGGAGACGGCTTCGAGGTTGCGCTGCCCCTGGAGCACCCGCGTGAAGCGCGCGAGGTTGGTCTTCAACCAGTCCTGCTCGGTGTTCTTCTGCGTGGTCTCGCGGAGGTTCGCGATCATCTGGTTGACGTTGTCCTTCAACGCCGCCAGCTCGCCCTGCGCCTCCACCGCGATGCTCCGCGTGAGGTCGCCCTTCGTCACGGCCGTCGCCACGTCGGCGATGGCGCGCACCTGCGTCGTGAGGTTCGCCGCGAGCTGGTTCACGTTGTCGGTGAGGTCCCTCCAGATGCCCGCCGCACCCGGAACCCTCGCCTGCCCGCCCAGCTTCCCCTCGATGCCCACCTCGCGCGCGACGCCCGTCACCTGATCGGCGAAGGTCGCGAGCGTGTCGATCATCTCGTTGATGGTGTCGGCCAGCGCGGCGATCTCGCCCTTTGCCTCCAACGCCAGCTTGCGCTTCAGGTCACCGTTGGCGACCGCCGTCACCACGCGCGCAATCCCTCGCACCTGCGCGGTGAGGTTGCCCGCCATGGAGTTCACGTTGTCGGTGAGGTCCTTCCACGTCCCGGCGACGCCCTTCACATCGGCCTGCCCACCGAGCTTCCCCTCGGTGCCCACCTCGCGGGCCACGCGGGTCACTTCACCAGCGAAGGCGTTGAGCTGATCGACCATCACGTTGATGGTGTTCTTCAGCTCCAGCATCTCGCCCTTCACGTCGACGGTGATCTTCTTGGAGAGGTCTCCCGTCGCGACGGCCTTCGTGACCTCGGCGACGTTCCGCACCTGCCCGGTGAGGTTGTTCGCCATGAGGTTCACGTTGTCGGTGAGGTCCTTCCACGTCCCGGCGACGCCCTTCACGAAGGCTTGCCCACCCAGGCGACCTTCGGTGCCCACCTCGCGAGCGACGCGGGTCACCTCACCCGCGAAGGCGTTGAGCTGATCCACCATGATGTTGATGGTGTTCTTGAGCTGGAGAATCTCGCCGCGCGCGTCGGCGGTGATCTTCTTCGACAGATCACCATTCGCGACCGCCGTGGTCACCTCGGCGATGTTGCGCACCTGCCCGGTGAGGTTACCGGCCATGGAGTTCACCGAGTCGGTGAGGTCCTTCCACGTGCCGCCGACGCCCTTCACATCGGCCTGGCCACCCAGGCGCCCTTCGGTGCCCACTTCACGCGCCACGCGGGTCACTTCACCCGCGAAGGCGTTGAGCTGATCCACCATGATGTTGATGGTGCTCTTGAGTTCGAGAATCTCGCCCTGCGCCTCCGCGGTGATCTTCTTGGAGAGGTCGCCATTCGCGACCGCCGTCGTGACTTCGGCGATGTTGCGCACCTGCCCGGTGAGGTTACCGGCCATGAAGTTCACGTTGTCGGTGAGATCCTTCCAGGTGCCCGAGACGCCCTTCACCTGGGCCTGTCCGCCGAGCTTTCCTTCGGTGCCCACCTCGCGCGCGACGCGGGTCACCTCGCTCGCAAAGGAGCTGAGCTGATCGACCATCACGTTGACGGTGTTCTTCAGCTCCAGCATCTCGCCGCGAACGTCCACCGTGATCTTCTTCGACAGGTCACCCGTCGCGACGGCGGTGGTCACCTCGGCGATGTTGCGCACCTGCCCGGTGAGGTTGCTCGCCATGGAGTTCACCGAGTCGGTGAGGTCCTTCCAGGTGCCGCCGACGCCCTTCACATCGGCCTGGCCCCCGAGCTTTCCTTCGGTGCCCACCTCGCGGGCCACGCGGGTCACCTCACCCGCGAAGGCGTTGAGCTGATCGACCATGATGTTGATGGTGCTCTTCAGCTCAAGAATCTCCCCGCGCGCATCCGCGGTGATCTTCTTGGAGAGGTCGCCATTCGCGACGGCGGTGGTCACCTCGGCGATGTTGCGCACCTGCCCGGTGAGGTTGCCCGCCATGAAGTTCACCGAGTCGGTGAGATCCTTCCACGTGCCCGCGACACCCTTCACATCGGCCTGACCACCCAGGCGTCCTTCGGTGCCCACCTCGCGGGCCACGCGGGTCACCTCACCCGCGAAGGCGTTGAGCTGATCCACCATGATGTTGATGGTGCTCTTCAGCTCCAGCATCTCGCCTTGCGCCTCGGCGGTGATCTTCTTGGACAGATCACCGTTGGCCACCGCGGTGGTCACCTCGGCGACGTTCCGCACCTGCCCGGTGAGGTTGTTCGCCATGAGGTTCACGTTGTCGGTGAGGTCCTTCCACGTCCCGGCGACGCCCTTCACGAAGGCTTGTCCGCCGAGGCGACCTTCGGTGCCCACCTCGCGCGCGACGCGGGTCACCTCGCTCGCGAAGCCGTTGAGCTGATCCACCATGATGTTGATGGTGTTCTTCAGCTCCAGAATCTCTCCCTGGGCCGTCGCGGTGATCTTCTTGGACAGGTCACCGTTGGCCACCGCCGTCGTGACCTCGGCGATGTTTCGCACCTGCCCGGTGAGGTTACCGGCCATGAAGTTCACCGAGTCGGTGAGGTCCTTCCACGTGCCGCCGACGCCCTTCACATCGGCCTGTCCGCCGAGCTTCCCTTCGGTGCCCACCTCGCGCGCGACGCGGGTCACCTCGCTGGCAAACCCGTTGAGCTGATCGACCATCGTGTTGATGGTGCTCTTGAGCTCAAGAATCTCTCCGCGCGCATCCGCCGTGATCTTCTTCGACAGGTCGCCATTGGCCACCGCGGTGGTCACCTCGGCGATGTTGCGCACCTGCCCGGTAAGGTTACCGGCCATGGAGTTCACCGAATCGGTGAGGTCCTTCCAGGTGCCGCCGACGCCGCGCACGTCGGCCTGGCCCCCGAGCTTCCCCTCGGTGCCTACTTCGCGCGCCACGCGGGTCACCTCGCTCGCGAAGCCATTGAGCTGATCCACCATCGTGTTGATGGTGCTCTTCAGCTCCAGAATCTCTCCACGCGCATCCGCCGTGATCTTCTTCGACAGGTCGCCATTGGCCACCGCAGTGGTCACCTCGGCGATGTTGCGCACCTGCCCGGTGAGGTTGCCGGCCATGAAGTTCACCGAGTCGGTGAGGTCCTTCCACGTCCCGGCGACGCCCTTCACCTCGGCCTGACCACCGAGCTTCCCTTCGGTGCCTACTTCGCGCGCCACGCGGGTCACCTCGCTCGCGAAGCCGTTGAGCTGATCCACCATGATGTTGATGGTGCTCTTGAGCTCCAGAATCTCTCCCTGCGCCGTCGCGGTGATCTTCTTCGACAGGTCGCCATTCGCCACCGCCGTCGTGACCTCGGCGATGTTGCGCACCTGCCCGGTGAGGTTGCCGGCCATGAAGTTCACCGAGTCGGTGAGGTCCTTCCACGTTCCGCCCACACCGCGCACGTCGGCCTGTCCACCGAGCTTCCCTTCGGTGCCCACCTCGCGTGCGACGCGGGTCACCTCGCTCGCGAAGCCGTTGAGCTGATCCACCATGATGTTGATGGTGTTCTTCAACTGGAGAATCTCGCCGCGCGCCTCCGCGGTGATCTTCTTGGACAGGTCACCGTTCGCGACGGCCGTCGTCACCTCGGCGATGTTTCGCACCTGCCCGGTGAGGTTGCCCGCCATGGAGTTCACCGACTCCGTCAGGTCGCGCCAGGTGCCTGACACGCCCTGCACCTCGGCCTGCCCGCCGAGCTTCCCTTCGGTGCCCACCTCGCGCGCCACACGGGTCACCTCGCTCGCAAACGAGCCGAGCTGATCGACCATCGTGTTGATCACGTCCTTGATCTGGAGAATCTCCCCCTGAACCTCCACGGTGATCTTCTGCGTCAGGTCGCCGCTCGCGATGGCCGCCGACACCTTGGACACGTCGCGGAGCTGCACCGTCAGGTTGCCCGCCAGCGTGTTCACGTTGTCGGTGAGGTCCTTCCACGTCCCGGCGACGCCCTTCACGTCGGCCTGTCCGCCGAGCTTTCCTTCGGTGCCCACCTCGCGGGCCACGCGGGTCACCTCGCCCGCGAAGCCGTTGAGCTGATCGACCATCGTGTTGATGGTGCTCTTCAGCTCCAGCATCTCGCCGCGAACATCCACCGTGATCTTCTTGGAGAGGTCGCCGTTGGCCACCGCGGTGGTCACGTCGGCGATGTTTCGCACCTGGTTGGTCAGGTTGCCGGCCATGGAGTTCACCGAGTCGGTGAGGTCCTTCCACGTGCCCGCGACGCCCTTCACCTCGGCCTGCCCGCCCAGTTTTCCTTCGGTGCCCACCTCGCGCGCGACGCGGGTCACCTCGCTCGCGAAGCCGTTGAGCTGATCGACCATGAGGTTGACCAGCCGCGCCGTGCGCCGAAACTCACCCTGCAACGGCCGCCCGTCGAGCTCGACGGCCATGGTCTGCGAGAGGTCGCCCTTCGCCACCGCCCCGATCACGCGCGTCACCTCCGCCGTCGGCTGCACCAGATCGACGATGAGCGAGTTGACCGAGTCGATGGACGTCGCCCACCCACCGCTCACGGCGCCGAGCGACGCGCGCTGCGCCAGCTTGCCCTCCTTGCCGACGCTGCTGTGGATGCGCGCGAGCTCCAGCGAGAGCCGCTCGTTGCGCTCGACGACGTCGTTGAGCACGTCGACGATGCGGCCCGCCATGCCCGTGTATTCCGGGCCCATGCGCGTGGTGAAGTCCCCTTTGCGGAAGGCCACGAGGACGTTCAGCAGCTCGCGTTGATCGATCTGATCCTTGGGGCGCGCCGAATCAGGGGGTGCCATCGTCATTCTTTCCGGTGGAGGGAGGAGATCTCGTCGAGCATTCGGATGAGCAGGTCGGCGTCGACGGGCTTCACGAGGTGGTCGTGGAAGCCCGCTTCAAACGCCCGCTGTCGGTCTTGCGGCTGGCCGTAGCCGGTGAGCGCCACAAACACCGTGGGCATCGTCGCCCCGCGGTCGCGGATGGCGCCCAGCACCTGGTGTCCGTCGAGGCCCGGCAGGCCGATGTCCACGAGCGCCACGTCGGGCCGCTCGGCGATGAGGGCCTCCACCGCCGACGGCCCGTCCTCGGCGACGCTCACCCGGTGCCCCGACAGCACGAGGAAGTCGCGGAGGGTCTCGCGCACGTCGACGTTGTCCTCGACCACCATGACCCGCAGCCCCGCGCGCTCGGCGGCCGGGCTGGGCTCCATGGGTGGTGGCGGCGGCATCGTGCGGGTGTCCACCACCGGCAGTCGCACCTCGAACTCGCTGCCCTTCCCGATGCCCTCGCTGCGCGCCTCGACGGTGCCGCCGTGCATCTCCACGAGGCTCTTCACGAGCGTGAGCCCGATGCCGAGGCCGCCCTGCGAGCGGTCGGGCGTGCGGTCGGACTGCACGAAGAGGTCAAACACGTGGGCGAGCATCTCCGGGCGAATGCCGATGCCCCGGTCGCGCACCGTCACCACCACCTCCGCCGCATCGCGAACGCACGAGAGCTCGATCTTCCCCTCCGGGGGCGAGTACTTCGCGGCGTTGTTGAGGAGGTTGGCCACCACCTGCGTGAGGCGCGTCCGATCGGCCAGCAGCCGGATGTCCTCGGTCGGCATCGCGAGGGTGAAGTCGTGCCGGTTGCGCTGCATGAGCGGCGCGCTCGTCTGCACCGCGTGGTCGATGATGGTCGCGAGGGAGACCCGCTCCTTCCGCAGCTCGACCTTCCCCGTGTTGATGCGCGACAGGTCGAGCAGGTCGTCGACCAGCCGAACCATGTGGTTCACCTGTCGGTCGATGGCGTCGATGGCGCGCTGTACGACCGGGCCCTCCGCCTGCGGCAGCCGCAGCAGGTGCACCGCGTTGACGATGGGCGCCATCGGGTTGCGCAGCTCGTGGGCCAGCATGGCGAGAAACTCGTCCTTGTGGCGGTCGGCCTCGGCGAGGTCGTGGTTGCGCCGCGAGAGCTCGTCGATGAGCCGCGCGCGCTCCATGGCGACGGCCACCTGGTCGCAGACCACCTGCATCACCGCGACGTCATCGGGCTCGAACGACGCCCGCTGCCGGGTGCCGAAGGAGAGCGTTCCGAGCAGGCGGTCTTGCGCGATGAGGGGGAAGCAGGCGTGCGCGTTGATGCCGATGGCACGCACACGCGCGAAGATCGGGTCGGACGAGCGCTGGATGCTCTCGGCCACGATGGGCGCGCGGGTGAGGGCCACGACCCCGGAGACGGACTCCCCGAGCGTGATCGTGCGGAGGCTCGCGGCGGTCTCGTCGTCGATGCCGCTGTGGGCTTCGAGCGAGAGCGTCTGCCCGTCGTCGCGCACGAGGTAGTTGAAATAGACCTCCAGGTGCAGGTGCGCCGAGAGCTCACCATAGAGGCTGTGGAGGAAGTCCTCCGGCCGCGCGCCCAGCAGCAGACGGTTGGCCATCTCGGAGAGAAACCCGAGGCGGTGGTTGCTCGCCTGGAGGGCCACCTCGGCACGCTCGCGCTCGGCCACGGTGCGCGCGAGCGTCTCGGCCACCCGCCGCTCCTTGATCATCTCCTCGCGCAGACGGTCGGACTCCCAGCGCTGCGCGGCCTCCTGGAGACGTCGTTCGGCCTCGCGGGCCTCGACCTCGCGCAGCAGCCGCGCCTGCCGCTTCACTTCTTCCGTCTTGCGGAAGAGGTCGACGAAGGCCTGCACCTTCGCCCGCAGGATGAACGGCACGAGCGGCTTGAAGAGGAAGTCCACCGCCCCGAGCTCGTAGCCCTGGGAGATCTGCACCTCGGTCTTGTTGAAGGCCGTCAGGAAGATGATCGGCATGTGCCGCGAGCGCTCGCGCGCCCGGATGAGCTCCGCCGTCTGGAACCCGTCGAGGTCGGGCATCTGGATGTCGAGGAGCGCGAGCGCGAAGTCCTGCTCCAGGAGCTTGCGCAGCGCCTCGGTGCCCGACGTGGCGCGCACGAGGTTCTGCCCGAGGTCGGCCAGCATCGCCTCAAGGGCGAGCAGATTGTTGGTGTTGTCGTCGACGAGGAGGATGTCGACCTTGCCGTCACCCTGGGGGGTCGGCGTCAGCAGCAGCTCAACCACGACCCATCATGTCGAGCACTGTGGCAGCGACGTCAATGCGGTGCCGGCGCCATCGCGCCGACGCTACGACCGTTCGATGCCAAAGCCCTCGGCTTCCCAGGCAAGGAAGCCGCCCTTCAAGATCGCCGCGGGCAGTCCGACCTGCTGTAGGGCCTCGAAGGCCTTGCGTACATCCTCCCCCCCGGAGCGGTCGTAGAGCACCACGGCCTTGCGCTCCATCGCGAGGGTCTGCACCGCCAGCGTGATGCTCTCGGCCGGGACGTTGCGCGACCCAGGGATGTGCGCCCGCGCAAACACCTGCGCCTCGCGCACGTCGACGACGAGCACCTTTCCCGCCTTCATCAACGCGGGCAGCTCCTTGGCGGGGATTTCGTCTTCGGCGCCGGGGAGGTGCGGCTCGACCAGCTCCAGGATCTCCGCCTTGCTGATGGCGCCCTTGGCCGCATTGACGGGTCGACCGCCCGCCACGACCACGAGCATGGGCACCTCGGTGGCCCTGAACATCTGCGCGATCTGGGGGTTCTCCTCGACGTTGCAGAGCACGACCTTGAGCTTGCCGTGGAGTTCGCGGGCCACGTCCTCGACGCGGGGCGCGAGCTGCTTGCAGGCCGGGAAGCCCGGGGCCCAGAGGTTGACCAGCACCGGGAGCTCGCTCTGGAGCACCTCGCGCTGGAAGGTCGCTGTGGTGACGCTCAACACCGCCATTGGTTGCTTCTCTCCTCGGTCGTTCGTTCGGCGGGGGATTAGTCCATTTTCCGGGCCGTTGCCACGGCCTCGTCGCGGTCAGTCCCGGAGGACCATCGGGTCGCGGTCGAGGAGATAGCGCCGGAGGATGCCCTCCTGCGCGGGCGTGAGGCGCAGCAGTCGCGCGCCGAAGCCCGGGTGCGGCTCGCTGAGCGACGCCTCCCGCACGAAGACCACCTCGGCCTCGGTCTCCAGCAGCGCGCCTCCGGAGAAGCGCAGCGCGACGGTGACCACCGAGCCGACCAGCGGCAGCTTCCGATACGTCTGGACGAACACCCCTCCCTCCCGAACGACATCCCGGTCGGCCCCGATCGGGACGAAGAAGTTGGAGACCGTCACCGCCCCGAGCTCGGACTCGAAGCGCACCCGCGCGACGACGGGCGCGAGACCCACGCCCGGCAGCGAGGGCATCTCATAGGGCGCGGTCGGCACCTCCGGCCTCGGCGGCGACGGGATGGACGGTCGCCGCACCACCGCACCGCCCGCGCTCGCCGTAGGCGTCGGCACCGGGGATGGCAGCGACGGCGCGATGGCCGGAGCCCCCGCAACGGCGGCAGACACGGGTGCTCCCATCGCCGCGACCGCGACCGGAAAGCCACCTTCGGCGAGCTTCTTCTCCAGGCGTTCGAGGACGGCGACCATCGTCGTGAGCACGTCGGGCAGCGTGCCGAGCCCGTGCTGCGTCGCGCGCATCACCGGGCCCAGGGCAGTCGCCACCCCGGAGAGCCGCTCGACCATCGCCGCCACCGTTGCCTCGGGACCGGGCACCTTCACCTCCAGCGCCGGTCGCGACACCGCTTTCAACGCTGCCTCCAGCGTCGCGAGCTGCGGGCCCAGCGCCTTCACGACGTTCGATCGCTCGTCGGCCGATCGCTCCGCGGCGCGGGTGATCTCGGTGCGCATGCGTTCGAGCTCTTCGCCCAGCGTCGAGAGCGTGCCCGTCACGCGCGCCACGGGGTCGTCGTCCTTGCCGCCCACGCGCTTCTGTCGCGCGTACTCCTTCTTGATCGCCTCCCATCGTGCGCGCTGCTCGTCTGAAGTGCGCCCGCGCAGCTCGGCGAGCTTCAGGAGGTTCTGCTCGGCGCCGGTGGTGAGCGTCTGCGACTCGCTCGCGTAGTGGTCGTCGATGAGCCGCTCGACCTCGTCGACGGTGTGGGCCGAGACCACCTTCTCGGCGATCTTGTTCATGTTGCGGTAGCTGCCCTGGAGCTTGAACGGCGGCTCCGTCCGGTAGCTGTCCTCCTGCGACGCGCTGCGGATGTACTCCGCGTTGACCGCGAGCAGCACGCGCTGGGCGAGCGTGAGGTTGCGCAGCACGGCGGTGACCTCGGCCACCTCCGCGGCGCTGTACGGGTGCGCGAGCTCCGTCGACGGAATGGCCTCGCCCGCGGCCATGCGAATGAGCTTGTCGAGGTCCTTGGGATCGCGGCCCGCGAGCGGGGCGAGGGTGGCGTTGGAGGTGAGGGCGTTCTCCAGGTAGGAGCGCGCGAAGGCGTCGTCGCGGCCGCCGAGGATGTCGCCGAGGTTGTACGTGTCGGCGCGGTTGGCGAGCATGTCCGGGATGCGGAAGCGCGCGCCCGACTCGGTGTAGGGGTTGCCCGCCATCACCACGCAGAAGCGCTTGCCGCGAAGATCGTACGTGCGCGTACGACCCTTCCAGACGCCTTCGATGCGCCGCGACCCGTCGCACAGCGAGATGAACTTCTGGAGCAGCTCCGCGTTGGTGTGCTGGATGTCGTCCAGGTACAGCATCACGTTGTTGCCCATCTCCAGCGCGAGGTTGATCTTCTCCACCTCCTGCCGCGACGTGGCGTTGGGCGCCTCCGCCGGGTCGAGGCTCACCACCCCGTGGCCCAGCGACGGCCCGTTCACCTTCACGAACACCAGCCCAAGCTTGCTGGCGACGTACTCCATCAGCGTCGTCTTGCCGTAACCCGGCGGCGAGACCAGCAGCAGCAGGCCCATGAGGTCGGTGCGCTTGGCGTCACCCGCCGCCCCCAACTGCTTCGCGAGGTTGGCGCCCACCAGCGGCAGGTACACCTCGTCGATGAGCTGGTTGCGCACGAAGCTCGAAAGCACCCGCGCCGAGAACTCATCCAGCCGCAGCCGGTGCCGCTCCCGCGCGGCCACCTCGGTGCGCGCCTTCCGGTATGCCCGCCAACGCGGCAGCCGCTCCTCCGTGTACGCCTCCAGTCGCGCCAGAAACTCGTCGAGCCGCAGCGACATCGCCCGCTCGCGCACCCGCGGGTGCTGCCCGAGGAGCCCGTCGACGGTGGTCTCCAACGGCGCCGTGCTGGTCTCCCGCTCGACCCGCTTGGCGGTGATGAGCGCGACGGCCACCTCGCGCGCAAACGCCTCACGACCCGGCGTGCGCGCCGCGAAGCCCTCCACCCAGCGCAGCGCGAGCGCGAGCGCCTCGGCGGGAAACTTCTCCATCGCCCGCACGTCGTCCTCGAAAGGCAGCCGCGCGCCGACCTCGTGCGCCGCCGCCAGAAACGCGTCCCGCAGCGCCACGGCCTCGCCCGACAGCACGCACTTCGTCGACCCGCGCCCCAGCTCGTCGACGAGGTAGCGCGCCGCGCGCCGTCGATCGCCCTCGCTCGCGGGCAGTCGCCAATGCGCGAGCGTCGCGCTCATCGCCTCGGTGAGCTCGCGGGTGATCTCGTCCTGTGCGTCGGCCGCGCCCGTGATCGCCCGCAGCCGACCCGCGCTCCGGCACCGCCGCGTGAGCAGCGCCCGCGCCGTGTCGTCGAGCGTCGCGAGGTGCAGCACCCCGAGGGCTCGCGCGGCGCTCTCGTGGCGTAGCGTTCCGGCCGCACCCAGCAGCGCCACGAGCTTGTCGAGGATGCGCGCCGCGTCGACGTCGTGGACGCCGCGCTCGTAGCCCTCGTCGTGCCGGTCGGCCGCCGCCGCGCGCACGACGGTCAACAGCCCGCCGTCCGTGAGCGCCTCGTGCTTGAGCTTGTCGAGGGTGAGGCCGCGCTCTCCGCGCAGGGCGTCCTGCAACACCGCGTAGGCGAGAAACTCTCCGCGGTAGACGTCGGGCGACTCGCTCGGCAGGGCCTGCTCCCACAGGTCGCGCGCGCCGTTGAGCGCCGGGTCTTCGATGGCCTCGAAATAGTCCGTCCCGCTCAGGTGCACCGAGAGCGCGCCGTCGCGCGGGACGATGGTCAGCTCCAGCGGCTGCGTGTTCACGAAGAACCGGTGCCGCCCCAGCTTGATGACGTTGTCGGCCCCTTCGAAGAGGTCGCTGCGGTCGCGCAGGGCGCGCAGGCCGTCCTGCTTCGCCGAGCGCACCCGTCCGTCGAGCTCGTCGGCCTTCACGGTGTCGCCGAGGCCGCGGAGCTGCTCGACGAGCTCGCGCACCTTCGACACCATCGGGTCGCCCGCGAAATAGGCGTTGAGCTCCTCCGCCGTCGCGAAACCACGCGCCCGGCGCAGCACGCCCTGGAGGATGCGATCGGCCGCTGCGAGGAGGTTCTGCGCGCGCTTCTGTCGCTCGTCGAGCAGCACCTGGCGGCGTCCGCTGAAGGCGTCGTTGAGCTCCTCGCGCTTCTCCGCGAGCTCGGCCGCGAACTCGTCGAACTCCCCGAAGCGCCCCTCCAGCTCTTCGACCTGCACCAGCAGGCGCGAGAGCGACGCATCACATCGCTCGGGCGAGTCGGCCACGGCCAGCGCGCTCTGCACCGCCTGCTGGAAGACCTTCACCTGCACGCCGAACTCGGCGCGGCCTTCGGTGCCGCGGAGTTCTTTCCCGCGGGCCTGCACGATGGCGCGGGCGCGGTTGAGCTGCGCGAACACCTCGCTCACGGCGTCGAGGATCTTCGTGCGCATCGTGGGGTCGTCGACTTCAAGACCCGCGACCGTTTCCGAGAGCACCGTCAGCCCCTCGTGGACGGTGTCGACCTCCTTCGCGACGGGGTTGAGCTCCACGGTGCGCGCCGCGGAGCCCGCCTTCTCCACGGCCTGCGCGATGGCGTCGAGCAGCGGCCGGAGCGAGTCGGCGCCCGACAGGAAGTCCGCCGCGCGGAAGCTCGTCTCCTTGAAGCGCGCGTCGACCTGGGACTCCAGCGTGGTGACCCGCGGGAGGTCCATGTAGCGCAGCTCACGCAGGGTCCCGAGCACGCCGCGTTGTCGACGCAGACCCGTGAGCGCGGCCATGTACGCCGCGGCTGATCCAAGGTCACCCATGCTCCCCGAGAGGATCTCCTTCTGCTGCGCCTCGGCCTTGGCGAGCGCATCGGACGCCCGCTGCCGGATGGCCTCCACCTTCTCGAACTCGTCGACGATCTGGTCGGCGGTCGCGCGGAGTTCTTTCACCACGCTGAGGAGGTCGAAGCACTCCTCGTGGCCCAGCCAGTGGAAGGCGTCCACCATCCGCCCGCTGGCGCTGATGAGGTCTTCCCAGGTCTGCCGCGTCGGCGTGTCGCTCGTCGCGAGCCTCCGCAACGACAGCGCCTCGGAGATTCCCCGCACCAGGTCGGGGTTGCCCACCTTCGCCAGGAACGACCCCGTCGTCGGCGCCGCCGCCGCGAACTCCGCCGACGTAAACGGCGTCCGCCACACCTGCATCGGGTGGACGCGCGTGGGCTCGTCACCAGGCGACGCGCGCACCACGATGAGCGTTCCGTCTTCGAACAACGAATACCCGTGGCAGGGAATGGGCGTCGCCACCTCCTTGCGAATCAGGTTGTACGGGAAGAGCAGGTACTTCCCATCGGAGTCCCGATAGAAGACGTAGAGCACGTCTTCTCCGTTGGGCGCCTTGACGACCCGCTCGAAGGTCATCGGGCCGCCGTCGTTGTCGAAGCGCTTGTGCTCCCCGGTGAGCAGGTAATACCCGTCGGGGTAGAGCACGCCCTGGTCTTCGGGCAGCGCGAGGCACGCCTGTTCGAGCGAGTCGATGCGCAGCACCTGCTTGCGCCGCGGGTTGTAGAGGAAGAACCGCGACGCGGTCTCCCGGTACGGCTTCACCCGGATGAGGATCAGCGTCCCGGCGCGGGCGTACGCGATCTGCGCGTCGTCGAGCGTCTGGTTGGAGTCGTCGACGGGCTCCGAGTAGAGCCCCTGGCCCGACGCGGTGTTGTTCTCGACCTTGATGGTGAGGTCGCCGCCGATGGTCTCGACAAACACCTGATCGAGGATGTTGACGTGCGGATGGCGCCCCTGAACCTGGTCGTCGCGAGTCGTGATCTTCCAGCCGAAGTCGTGGGCTCGCGGGCGGAGGTGGTCGTCCTCGCCGCGCGCGTCGATGTAGGCGACCTTGCCCGACGCGTCGATGCCCCAGCGCAGCACGCGCTTGTCGCGCTCGCCCGGGCCCGTGTTGAACACCGCGAGCAACCGTTGGTCGGTGCGCCGAAGCTGCCCGAGGCGGGCGTCGCGCACATATCGAAAGAGGTCGCTGAAGTCCTTCTGGAAGCGCTCTTCGGAGAAGATCCCGCCGTCATCGAGGGGCAGCGCTTCGAGCGCCAGCGCCCCCTCGTCGCGCTTCACCGAGTACAGCGCGAACACATCGGGGACCGTCACCTCGGACTTCATCCCCACGAAGACGTCGAAGCCCACGAGCAATCGCGGGCCGAGTGCCACGATGTCGCGCGGGAGGCAGTTGTTCTCGGTGCGTACGCGCTCGGTCGCGACGAGCGCGAGCTCGCTGCCGCCGAAGACCTCTTTACGGCGGGCGTTGAGCTGCTCGGCCCTCGTCGCGAGGGCCTCGGCGGTGGTCAGGAGACGTCGCCGGATGACCTCGTAGCTGCCTCCGAGTTCGTCCGTGCTGGTGGTGGTGGGGGCAGCGGCCGCCGCGCCCGTCGGCGCGTGGGGGGAGGGTGCGTCCGGCGAGGCGTCGGCCATGTTCGATCAGTCCTTCGAGTCGTCCTCGGCCGCCACGGTGCCCATCTGGGTCATCAGCCCGCGCAGCACCTCGCTCTGATCGACCGCGCCGTCGATGGACTGGCCCACCGTCACCGCGCGGATGAAGCGCTCGAAGAACGCTCCATCACCACCCACGATGTTGATCTTCGCGTGCTCGAACGCGGCCTTGAGCACCTCGGCCTGCACCCCGGCGACGTCCTTGCGCGCGCGGATCGCTTCGAGCTGGATCACCTTCTCCTGATCGAGCTTGAGCCGGAACTCCTCGTGCTCGCGGCTCACGCTGTCGAGCGCCTTCATCGCCTCGGCCTTCTCGCCGATGCCCGCCGCCTCGGCGCCCATCTTCGCGCGAATCGCGCTCGCCTCCGCCGCGCCCGTCAGCTCCATCGCCTTCGCGTCGGCCTCGCGTACCCGCGCCGCGGCGAGACCCGCGGCCGACGCCTCGGCTTGAATGCCCTCCGCCAGACGAACCTTCGCCCGCGACTGCTTGTCCGATGACTCCAGGTCGGCGTCGGCCAGCACCAGACGCTGCCGCGCCTGCGCCTTGGCGACCTCCTCGGCTGCCTCCGCCGCCTTCACCTGCCGCGTCGTGAGCTGCGACGCCTCGGCCTCCGCGGCGATCTTCATCGTCTCGCGCTGCCGGTTGGCCTCGGCGATGGCGCGCACGTCCTTGATGCGCTCCTCCTCCTCGGCGACCGTCTTGTCCACCGCGATGCGCGCTCGCACCACGTCGGCGATCTCGCGCTTCTGCCGCTCGATCTCGCCCTGCCGCGTGATCTGCTGGGCGATCACGTCGTTCTCCCGGGTGGTCGCCTCCATCTGCCGCGCGCGCTCGACGCGCTCGATCTCCACGCCGATCTCACGCTCCTTGTTCTTCATCGCCACGAGCACGGCGCGCTCGCGGGCCTGCTGCGCCACGAGGGTCTCCTCGGCGTTCTTCTCGTGGGCGAGCTGCGTGAGCTTGGCCTCCTGGTTGGCGATGCGCGCCGCCTCGTTCTGCTCGCGCGCCTGCGAGATGGCGACCTCCTTGTTCTTCTTGGCCTCGGCCTCGGCGCGCTTCTGCTCGAAGCGGAAGAGGGCCTCGTCGCCGGCGAGGTTCTGCGACCCGGTCTCCATGCGCTCCTTCTGGCGGAGCTCGTTGGTCTTGAGGTTCTGGATGACCGTGAGATCCGTGATCTTCCGGATGCCCTCAGAGTCCATGATGTTGTTGGGGTCGAGCGACTCGATGGGCGTCTGCTCCAGGAAGTCGATGGCGCAGTCGTCCATCACGAACCCGTTCAGGTCCTTGCCGATCACCTCGATGATCGCGTCCTTGAAGTGATCGCGCTCCTTGTAGAGGTCCTCGAAGTTGAGCCGCTTGCCGACGGTCTTGAGCGCCTCGGCGAACTTCGCCTCGAAGAGCCCCTCCACCGTCGCCTGGTCGCTCGCGCGCGCACAGCCGATGGACTGCGCCACCTTCAACACGTCTTCATGGGTCTTGTTCACCCGCACGAAGAACGTGACCTTGATGTCACCGCGGATGTTGTCCTTGCAGATCAACCCCTCCTTGCCGCGCCGGTCGATCTCGATGGTCTTCACCGAGATGTCCATGATCTCCGCGCGATGGATGATGGGATAGACCACCGCCCCCGTGAAGGTCACCAGCGGCTCGCTCTTCAGCGTGTTGACGATGAGGGCCTTGCCCTGATCGACCTGTCGATAGAAGCGAGCCAGCAACGCGAAGAGCCCCAGCGCAAACAGCACGAGGGCGACCACCGCAACCAGGATGGGAATCAACTGCTCCATTCAACACTCCTCTGTCTGCGACGCCGGTAGACACCGACCCGCAACCCGCCGTCGCGCGCTACCGTAGCACCCGCCTGCCAGGAGCGTCGCCGGTCTTCGTAACGCCCTCTTCCGCCGTCGAATCCGCCTTCGCCGCGCTCTCCACCCTGAGCGCTGTAAAGCGGTCGAGCGGTTCGACGTGCACCACGTTCTTGTCGGCGTCCCACGCGGTCACCACCACGCGGTCGCCGCGCTTCAGCGCGTCGCCGCCCTCGTGTCGCGCGTCGAGCAGGAGCCCCGCCCCGCCGTCCGAGACCAGCACCTGGCCGAAGCTCGCGTCGAGCCGCCCCGTGGAGACCTCCGCCGTCTTGCCCACGAGGCTCTCGCGCCGCGACGCGCCCTTCGGCGTGAACACCGGCGCGATGGGCCGCGCCGTGACGGCCGCGAGCTTCAGCGACGCCACGAAGGCCACCACGAAGAGCAATCCCCGAAACGCCCACCCCGGCATGACCTGCGCGGCGGGAGCGGACAGCAGCATCACGCCGAGCACGCTGAAGAGCCATCCCCAGATCACCAGCAGGCTGATGCTCACCGTCGCCGGGAGCTTCCGCAGACCCACCGCGCCGAGGGCGCTCAGCACGCCACCGTCGCTGTCGACGTCGCCATCGACGTCACCGCCGTCGACGTCACCGCCGTCGATGTCGTGGCCATGGCCCTCCGCGACGCCGTCGCCGTGCATCGCCGCGTCCGCCGCGCCGTCGGCGCCGCCGTGCTCCGCGCCGCCCAGGACGTCGAGGTCCACCGCGCCGAGGAGCATGGAGATCCAATAGAGCAGCACCACCCCCAGGAGCACCGAGTACAGCGCCCCCGGGAAGCTGATCACCGCATCGAGCAGGTTCGGCACGGCGCCGACGATAGCACCGAACCCGCGCCCTCCCGATCGGGCTCATCCGAGCGCGAAGAACCGACGTACTGTCGCGCCGTGATGAGCACGCCCACCGTCTACGACCTCTTCATGACCAGTCGACCGCAGGCCCACTCGCTGGCGGTCACCCGCATCGATGGCGCCGTTCCGCCTGAGCTCCGTGGAACGCTCCTGCGCAACGGTCCGGGCATCTTCGAGGTGGGGCGCGACACGCTCAACTTCTTCGACGGGCACGCGCTCATCGCGGGCTTGTCCTTTGAAGATGGCGCCGTCCGCCTGCGCGCCTCCGTGATCGACTCGGCGCTCTGGAAGGAAGAATCCGCGGCCGGTCGCATGACCCGGCGGCGCGCCTTCACCAACCTCCCAGGCACCTTCGCCAATGCCTTCAAGCTCGAACTCGGGAACAACCTCGCGCACGACGTCTATGCCTTCGGTTCGAAGGTGATCGTCAGCAACGATCCGGGACACTTCGCCCTCGACCCGCGCACCCTCGCCGCCGTCGGCGAAGAGCGCTGGAACAACGCCGCCCCGATGGGAACCATCATGTCGCCGATGCCGCGGGTCGACCCGGCGAGCGGCAACCTCGTCGCCTTCGTGCAGCACCAGAAGCCCGGCAAGATCGACCGCGTGCGCTTCATCGAGCTCGACCCCAGCTACCGCGAGGTGCGTCGCACCGAGGACGTCACGCTCGGCGCGGGACCGGTGCTCCTCCACGGCCATGCGTTCTCGTCGCGTTGGTACGTGGTCGCCGAGCTCCCGGCGCGCCTCGCCCTCCTCCCAGCTCTTTTCGGAACGAAGACCGTCTACGACAGCTTCCAGTTTCCTGAAGGCGAAAACCCGACCCTGGTCCTCGTCGCGCGGGATGGCACCTCGCGCTCGGTTCGCGTCCCGACGCCCGGCACGGTCGCGATCCTCTTCCACTGCCTCAACGCCTTCGACGACGGCGACCGCCTCGTCCTCGATTGTGTCGTCTACGAGCGACCGCTCCCGATGTACGCCATCGCGTCGAAGACACGCCGCGCCGCGCTGGGTCTCTCCGGCCCGACGCCAGCGTCGATGCCTCGGCTGGTGCGCTACGTGATCGACCCGGAGAGCGTGAAGGTGGTCGAGTCGCGTGACCTCGGTGACGTTCCGACCGAGGCGCTCGACATCGACCGTCGGTACCGCGGCAAGCGCCATCGCTACCTCTATGGTCCGACCCCCGACGCGGTCGGCGACGAGCCTGTGGGCGCCTTCTACGGGCACTTCCACGGCGTCGTCCGCGTCGACGCCGACACCGGCTCCGTCGATCGATGGACCGCCGGGCCCAACCGCCTCTGCTCGCCGCCGGCCTTTGCGGCGCGACCGGGCTCGACCACCGAAGGCGACGGCTGGCTGCTCACCTGGGTCATCGACGGCGACACCGGCCACACGGACGTCGTCATCCACGACGCGCAGCGCATCTCTGCGGGGCCCGTCGCGACGATACGCCTGGGTGTCAGCCTGCCGGGCGTGAGCCACAGCAACTTCCACCCCGAGGTCACCCTCGGCGCGTAGCTCACATCCCGACGCGCACGCTCAGCGAGCGCCAGTCCGCCCCGCCCCGATCGTCACGCAACACCACCCACGCCCGCACCTCACCTGCTGCTGCGGGCGCCGTCCATTCGTTGGTCGCGCCGTCCGTGGTCGCCCCGCCCGTGCGCGGCGCCGCGAACACCCCGCTCGTCGCAAACCAGCTCGCACGCAGCACCTCCCGCGCCGCCACGACGGTCCTCGTCGCGAGGTCAAACCGCGCATACCGCTCGGCCCCGGTGCAGCCGCGCGGGGTCGTGCAGTCCATTGCGCAGGTCGCGCGGTCTTCTCCGTCGCTGCACACCCCGTCGCCGCAACTCGCCGTGTCCGGGCACGCCGACCACGCCGCCTCGAAGCGCACCGCCGCTCCGGGCGCGACCGTCACCGCGCCGTCCTCTTCGACGTCGATGGTGCGGCCCCCTACGATCGCTCGCAGCGTCGCCACCGCGGGGTTCTCGTTGCGTCTCGATCGCCGCGTGAGCTCGGCCGCCTCGGACTGCGACAATCCCCCCGGTCGGCACCCGATGCGGGTCTGGAACACCGACGGCGCCGCCCCCGTCAGCCGAAGCTGCACCGGGAGGTAGAACCCGCCCGTGACATCCGGGTCCACCGGACGGCCGCCCGCCCCCTGCCGGTCGTCGGGTGGCTCCGGTCCGAAGAGGCGACAGGCATCCATCGGGAGGGTGCCTTGCGACTGCGCGCCGGTGCCCAGTGTCGTCAGTGCGGGGTCGCTCTCCTCCAGGCACGCCGGGCTCACCGGACCGGGCGTCGCGAGCGCCCTGCGCGCCGTGCAGAACGACCACCGCAACGATGGTTCGGTCACAGTACCGTCGGGCGAGACCACCAACGCACGCAGTCGCACGGTCTCTCCAGGTGCTGGCTCCGCCGGCTCGGCGCGCGCTGCGAGCACCCGGAGCGAACGGATCTGCGACGTGTCGTCGACCAGCTCCGGGGCGCACCCCAAAGTGAGCAGCGGGAGGAGGCGGGTCAGAGCGCCCATCGCGCCCCCAGCACCGGCAGGAGAGGGAGCCCCGCGATGGAACCGTGCCGGGTGAAGGTCGGGTCGTAGACGATCTCCTCGGCGTTGGCCCGGTTGGTCACGTTCTGCACTTCCAGTGAGAGATCGAGCGTGGTGCGTCCGATGGTGAAGCGCTTCGCGACGCGCGCGTCGAGCTGGATGAAGTCCGACACGCGGATGCTGTTCTGCGCGCCAAAGACCGGCTCCCAGCGGTCGCGACGGGCGTCGAACCACGCGCTCGCCACGGGGGTTCGCGGCGACCCGGTTCCGTAACGGAAGCGCAGGCCCACCTCGAATCCGCGACCCAGGTCGTACGAGAAGAGAGCCGTCAACACATGCGTCTGGTCGTAGTCCGAGAGGCGCCACCGGGCGTCGGGCGTACTCCGCCGTTCGCTCCGCAGCAGGCTGTAACTGAACCAACCGACGAAGCCGCGCGCGAGCTCCTGGCGGACGAGCACCTGCACGCCATACGAGCGACCTTCACCCGTCGACACCAGCGCCTGCGCCCGCAGCGGAGCGGGCAGCGGCGAGCGCACGGCCAGGGAGTCGGTGAGCGCACCGAAACCGGTGACTTCTGCGGAGAGCGTGCGGGTGATCTGCACCGCGGCGCCCACCAGCGCGTGGGTGGCTGAGGAGTTGGTGAGCGTCGGTGTTCCGAAGGCTGCGGAGAGGTCGTCGGCCTGCGGCGCCTGGTGAAACCGACCGAGCGCCGCCTTGAAGGTGACCCGGGTGTGCGGCGTGAAGCGCAGCGCGAGGCGCGGCTCGACGGCGAAGTCCTGCGTGAACAACCCCTGCGCGGGCGTGTCGCCCTCCTGCGGCGATCGTCGGCTCACCGAGCGAACGTATGGGTCCACACGAAGTCCCGGCAGGATGTGCAGCGCGCCGCGGAAGAGCGAGAGGTCCGCCTCGACGTAGGGGGCGATGCCGACCTGCGTGACGCTCCAGGCGTCGGCCGCGATCTGGTCAGGCGGCGGCTGACCGAAGACGCGGCGGTCTCCCTCACGGGCGGGCAGCGCAATGCTGCCGCTACGTTGCAGTGTCGTGGCGGAGACCTCGGCGTCGAGGCCGGCCTCCACCGTCAGCCAGCCGCGAACCGTGCGTCGCCAGCTCGCGCGCAGGCCACCCACCCACGCCGTCGAGTCGAGCGAGGTCTGCACCGCACCGACGCGCTGGAGCTGGCTGCGCGCGTCGCGCCCGAACCACGGCGTCACCAGCACCGTCGCGCCCTCGTCGGTCTGGTGGCGGTAGCGGAGGTACACCCGCTCGAAGGCCGTCGCGCGGCTGTCCTCGCTCTCGGCGGCAGGGTCGAGCGAGGGGTTGCGGCGCTCGGTGCGGTCGGACGAGAGCAGTCCGGTGAGCTCCAGGCGATCGCGCCCCGTGGGCGACCAGGTGAGTCTCGCCTGACCGTCGTAGTAGTGGGGCGTCGGGAAGAGCGCCGAGACCTGCTCACCTGTCGCGTCGAGCAGCTCGGCCAGGTGACTGCGCCGCGCCGCGATGGCGGCGTTGAGGTTGCGCGCGACGTTGGCCCGCAGGTTGGCCGAGGCGTCATAGAGGTCGGCCGCCACCGCGCCGTGAACGCCGGGATCGTCGAAGGTGCGGGTGGTCGCTGCGACGAGACCGCCGAGGCCGCGCCCCCACGCCGCGCCCGCCGCGCCGGGGACGAGCTCCACCGACTGCACCATGTCCGAGGGCAGCACCGAGCGCAGACCGCCGTCGTGGTACAGCCGCGGAACGGGCACGCCATCCACGTAGACCCGGGTGTCTTCGGGCGCCGCGCCCCACACCACGAGCTGCCCCGAGCCCACCGAGGCGCGCGCGACGCCGGGCATGTTCTCGACGACGCGCAGCACGTCGCCCTGCGTTCCGGGGAGGCGGCGCGCGACGTCGGCGGTGATCTCCGTCGACACCACCGCTCGGCGCAAACGTGAGGCGCGAACCACGACCTCGCCGACGGCGTCGGGCGGCGCGGGCGACGTCCCCACGCGCGGTGGCTCGGGCGCCGGCGGCGGCACCTGCGAGGCCGATGAGGCCGCCGGAACGGGAGGCGGCGGCAGCGCAATGGGTGGCGGCGGGTCCCAGCGGAAGCGGTAGCGGTAGACGATGCGGACGGTGGTGGGCTGCCCGTTGACGGTCGCGGGCGTGAACGTGAACTGACGCGCGGCGGCGACGGCGAGGGGGTCGAAGGCCGCGCCGCCCGACTGGGTGACGACGGCGTCGGTGACCGTTCCGTCGGCGGCGACGGTGAGCTGCAACACCACCGAGGTGTTCACCCCCTCGGGGCGGCGCTCGGCCTCGGGAAACTCCGCCTGCACGAAGTGCTGGATGCGCGGCGCCACCACGCGTGGCTGCGCGAAGGCCGCGGGCGCGGCGAGGGCGATCGCCGCGATGGTGGGCCACCGTACCATCGGCCTCACGGCAGCGAGACCTCGCCGACGAAGGTCCCGAGCGCGGCGCCGCCGTTGGCCGCGATGGCGGTGAGCAGGCCCTCGCGGCGGAAGGTCTCGCGCACGCCGCTGGTGCGACCGCCTTCGAGGATCTCGCGCAGATGGACCGTCGCCCGATAACGCGTCGCGGGCCGCCCGCAGGCGCTGAAGAGGTTGGCGTAGATGCGGTAGAGGCCGGGGGAGGGTGCGCCCTGGAAGACAAGGTTTTCGCGGCGGATGGAGTCGACGGCGCAGTTGGCGTTGGAGTTGCGATCGAGCGCGCCGCTGGTGCGCGTGGCGGGCGTCTCGGCGCTCGGGTGGCGGGCGTCGACGACGCGGCCCTCGGGGGTGACCACGACGAGGTCGAGGTCGACGTCCTCTTCCCACGCGAGGGAGATGACCGTGTCGGGCGGGACGATGGTGGGGTCGCAGGCGTTGAGGTTGTCGGGGACGTCGGGCAGCACGCAGACGCGGTAGTCGCGCTGCTCGCCCGCGCGGCCTGCTTCGTCGAGGGCCACGAAGCGCAGCGTCTGGAGCCCCGTCGGGAGGGCGTCGGAGAAGTCGGCCTGGAGGGTCCAGGTGTAGTCGTTGTCGAAGGTCGGGTCGGGCCCGCCGACGTTGATCTGCCACCACCCGGTGCCCAGCGTCGGAAAGCGCACGCCCACGGTGGCGCCTCGCGGGTTGGTTCGCCCCGAGAACACCTTGCCCGGCTGGCGCAATCGCAGCAGCGCGTTGGCGCTCTCCAGCGCGGTGATCGCTGGCGTGGTGGTCGATACACCGGCATCACCGGGAGCCGTGCCCGGGAGGTCACCCTCGCGAAACTGGGCGTTGCGAACGCGGAAGGGCTCTTCGAGGCCGGAGGGGTTTCGTTCGCCTCCGCACGAAGCGAGCACGAGCGCGAGGGAGAGGGCTGCGCGGCGCATGGTCAGAACCCCATCTGGAGGCGCAGCGTCCACTGGTTGTTGCGCAGGTCGGTGGGCACACCGCGGCCATCGCGGGCGAGCGAGTCGACGATGGCGTCGTACTGGAAGAGCAGCTTGCCGCGGTCGGGCAGCACCACGCCCACGACCGGCGAGAAGGTCTGCACCGAGAGGTTGGCCGGCACGAAGCGCCCGCGCCGATTGTCGAGGAAGTCCGAGTTCGCGTCGTAGTAGTCCCAGCGGAACCCGACGAGCCCGTAGCGCGTGACCTCCTGCACGACCGCGACGTAGGCACCGAGCTGCCGGACATCAGCGCCCGCCGTGATGGGGTCGGACGGAAACACCGAGCGATCGAGGTTGGTGGCGAGGCTGAACTCGCCATAGAGGCGCGTCCACCCGAGGCGGGTGCGCAGCGCGAGCTGGAGGTCGGCGTTGACGGCCCAGTGCTGAAACGTGAGCGACGGCGTGGCGGCGCTGCCGGGCTGCGCGGTGAGCTCGGCGCCGTCGATGACGCTGTTTTCATTGAGGTCGCGCCACACCACCGAGTTGGGCGTCGCGTCGGCGCCCGCGTGGAAGCCGGTGCCGGTGAGGAAGGACACGCCGCCCGCCACGCGGAAGCGTTCGGAGGGAGCGAGGTCGACGCCCACGCGACCGATGACGTCCATCGCGGAGGTGGTCTCGGCGTAGGTGGTGCCCGCGCGGTCGTCGAGGGGCGTGCCGTTCATCACGGCGACGGCGTAGCGAAACCACCCGATGCCGCCGGAGAGGCGCGCGCCGACGTCGGGCTCGCCGCGGAAGAACGCCAGCGAGGCGAGCGAGCGCTCCATGAAGACGCGGCTGCGAACGCCCGCCGACAGCTCGTATCCGAAGGGAATCTCCGTGAGCCCGGCGGTGAGCATCACCCACGGCGGCGCCCCTCGCTGCGGGTTGCGCCAGAGCAGCGACGCCTCGGCGCGCCGCAGACCGAAGAAGAGCCCCCGCGTGGTGCTGCCGTCGATCTCCAGGGCGAAGGTCGCCCAGCGCCAGCTCCCGTCGAGGCGCAGTCGCCCGCGCCGCAGCACGAAGCGATCGCGGTTGAGCGGAACGCCTCCCTGCTGAAGCTGGTCTTCGGAGAGCTGCGAGTTTTCGAGCTGGGCCTGCACGTACCCCGACACCACGAGCCCTACCGGGTCGAGCACCCGGTTGCCGTCGAACATCGACGGCGCCGTGCGGATGGGGAGCAGCGAGCCCTCGGTCGCGGGAGTCCCGGGGGCGGGCTGCGCGAAGGCGACGACGGGGCTCAGCAGCGCTGCGCCAAACACGGAGGCGAGGTGGCGGGGGTGCATCGGTACGGCGGTCTCCGGCGTCGGTCGACGGGCTCAAGGGCGACGGGCGCCCAGCACCGTCGAAAGCATCCACTATGATGAAAGTGTGTCTACAATTGTAGATCGCGATGCCGCAAGCCAGTTCGAGAAAATTAGATGAGCGGCCCCGGCTTCGATCGTGGCATCTAGAATAGTAGAGGTGATGGGCGTCTGGAGAGACGTGGGGGCTCGAGCTCAAGGCAGCGGGGGAAGGCCCCCGTCGGCGTTGAGGCGGGTGAGGCGCGCGGCGTTGTCGAAGCGCGCGCAGCTCGCGGTGGTGCAACGGTTGAGGAACTGCACCGACGATGTCGGAGTGCAGGCGAAGCATCCGCCGTCGCCCTCGCAGCTCCCGGCGTCCGCTGGCCCGGTGTCCGCCGGAACGTCGATCGCCTGGACGTCGGGGGCGCCGCCGTCGGTCGTCTGCACGTCGGTCACCACGGGCGTGTCGGTGATGACGGGGTTGTCCCCGGGCGTCTGCGCATCGGTCACAACCGGCGTGTCGGTGACTGTATGGGTGTCGGCAAAGCCCACGTCGCGAACGATGGGCCCGCTGTCGGTGGGGGCGGCCTCTTCGGCCTTGTCGCAGCCGAGCGAGAGGGCGAGCGCGAGCGCGCCGAGAGTCAGGATGGTGGCGCGCATATCAGTAGGCCTCGCAGTAGCCGTGGCGGCAGACGCCGGTGGCGCACGCGGTCGTGGCGGAGCACGGCGCGCAGGTGGTGGAGCCGGTGGCGATCTGTGAGAAGAGGCAGTTGCAGGGGGCGCTCGGCGCCCGGCTGTAGAGCGCGCCGAGGTCGCCGTTGCGCCAGACCTGCATGGCGCACTGCGGGATGCTGCGGCTGCGAATCTGCACCTCGGTGAAGGGAACCTCGGGGGTCTCGACGGAGCCGTTCCAGTAGTTGACCAGCTCGCGGGTGAGGGGGTTGCTGGGCTGTCCGTCGCTCCCGACCGGAACGATCAGACGCGCGGGCGACCAGAGCCAGTAGTGGCCGTCGCGGACGTTGGCCTTGTCGAAGGAGGTGACCGTCGAGTCGGGCCAGTACCCGCAGCTCTGGTCGGTGTGCTGATAGGCCAGCGTGCGCACCGTGGCACGGTTGGCGTCGACGTTGTCGGCGCTGGCGAAGCCGATGGCCTGCTCGGGGGTGCCCGCCATGGCCACGAGGGAGATCGAGCGCCCGTTGGTCATCGCGTCGACGCCGCGGAAGCGCGTCGGGGGAACGCCCGCGGCGAGGCCCATGAAGATCTGCGCGGCGGAGTTCTCGTCGCGGCGGATGATGAAGGCCTCGTTGGTCCACGGGGCGACGCCCCCGGTGTTGCCGAAGCCGAAGACGAAGTAGGCCGCCGCGCTGCTGATCGACTGCTGCGACGAGGCCGCGGGGACGAAGAAGTTCCAGGCGGTGACGGGGCCTTCGACCTCGCCGACGCCGGCGGGGAGCGCCGTGATGCCCGCGCACTGCGTGACCGAGTTTCCCATGCACCCGAAGTCGGCCGCCTGCCCTGTGACCGGGACCGTGCAGGTCGCCTCGACGCCGCCCGCGGTCCAGTAGCTGGGCGTGCCGGTGATGCGCGTCGGCGTGGCGGTGAAGGCGTTGATGGCGAAGCACGCGCCCGGCGACGAGTAGACCAGCGTGCGCGGCGGGGAGAGGGCCGCGAGCCGCGCCGCGAGCAGCGCGAGGAGGGGCTTCTGCGCGCTGCCGCCCGTGCCGTAGATCGGGTTCGTCAGCGTGTCGCAGTCCACCGCCTGCGCGGCGACGGGGAGCAGCAGCGCCGCGAGGGCGGCCGCCGCTCCGAGGAGGGGGACGGGGGGTCGTCGTGCCATTCGTCAGACCTTTCCGGCGCGCGGCGCAGGGTCGCCGGACGCCATCTAGTATTCTGAACATTCGTCTATAATTGTGGATGATGTGTGGGCAAACGAATTCGTCGACTCGCGGGCGAGCGTCAGCTGTCACTCGATGTGCTGATGATGCTGAAGGAATGGAGTGGGATACGAGAGGCGGGAGCGGCGGTCAGGCGCGGTCGAAGTACACGCCGCGGACCCAGCGAGGGCCGCGGAACCCGGTGCGGGCGTGGAGCATCCGGTGGTTGTCGTAGAGCAGCCACTCGCCGGGGCGCAGCGCGAGCTTGAGCTGATGGCGCGGCTCGCGGACGAGGCGGGCGAAGCGGTCGACGGCGCGGTACCAGGCGTCCATCTCGTCGAAGGGGAGCGAGTACGGTGCGAGGGTGAAGTACGAGTAGCGCACCATGAAGGTGTCGTCGTCGGGGTCGCGCAGCATGGGGGAGACGACGACGCGGTCGAAGTTCTTCTGCTGGCGGTGGAAGGTCACCGGGGTGTGGACGAGGAGCTCGTACGCGGCCCGATCGACGTGGCGCAGATGCCGGGCCGCGGCGCGCGCGTCGACGAGGAAGTTGGCCCCGCCCTCGTCCGCCGAGCGAACGCTCTGGAGCAGCTGATAGCGCGGCGGATGATCGAGGAAGGGCTGGTCGGTGTGGAGCTGAATCGGCGCGTCGGTGTACCCGAGCTGGTCGGTGTTGCTGTTGGTGGTGTTGTCCGTGCGCAGGTCCTCGATGCGCCCGAAGTGCGTCGGGATGACCGTGAGCCCGTGGGCCTCCATCGCCGCCGCGATGGCCTCGGTCTCCTCCTCGGGCCGGGCGCGCGACGGGTCGGTGCGGCGCAGCACCGCGGCGCCATGAACCCCCACGAGCTCAAGCGCTCGGGCGATGACCGCGGGGTCGGCGGCGCCGTCGGCGTGTAGCTCCAACGGAGCGATGTCCGAGGGCGGTGTGGTAGTCGCGCGGTTGCGCCCGTAGGCGTGTCGGTCGAGCCAGGCGAGGGGGTAGCGGCTCTCGTGGTCGTCGGGGGCCCAGCGCACCCAGAGCTCGTCGCCGTCGATGCGGGCCTCGCGCGGCGTGACGAGGTCGGGCAGGTCGGAGGAGTCGAGGGTGCGCTCGCGCGTGGTGGGGTGGCGCTCGCGGTCGCACCAGTGACGGAGCCAGCGGTAGTGGAAGTCCGCGGGACCGCGCCCACCACCGAGGTAGACCCGCAGCCAGGTGTCGGCGAGCTCGACCGCGGGGGTGTCCGCCGCGTTCACTATGGTAGATGCATCAGGCATTCAAATAGACTCTGTCGGGTCTGCGGTGGCCGTCAAGCTGATCCCCGGTGCGGCACCAAGGACTGATAGGCTCCCCGACCCCCGCAATGAGAAACCTCCACGCTCCCGGCCTCGTGTTGCTCGGTGTCTTCGCGCTCGCCTCCTGCTCCGATCCAGAGCCCGCGGCGGACGCGGCGATGTCCACGGACGTCGAGGTCACCAACGACCTGTCGACCGACACGGGGGGCGATGTTCCGTCGTCACCGACGGACGCGGGCGACGACGCGACGGCGACGGACATCGGTGATGCGGGGCTCACGGACGCAAGCCCGATGGACGCGACGAGCGACCTCGGCGACGCGACGGGCGACGCCGAGGACGCGGGCGCCGACGGTGGGACGGCGCTGCCGACGATGTGGCGCGACGAGACGCTGCCGGAGTTTCGCATCACCATCGCGCCCGCCGACCTCGCGACGATGCTCACCATGGGCAACGAGACGCGCGTCCCCATGACGCTCCGGTACATGGGCGGGACGTACACCGGCACCATCCGCCAGCGCCTCGGCAACAACTCGAGCTGCGCCATGCTGCGGCAGTTTCGCCTCGACTTCCCTTCGGCGATCACCTTCCCCGACGGCTACCGCAGCGACCGCTTCGAGACCGACCGCGGGCGCTGCTACGCGCTGCACGAGTGGCTCTCGGTTGGCGTGATGCGCCGCGTGGCCCTCGCGCGCCCCGACCTGCGCATCCACTACAAGTACACCAACGTCGTCGCGATCTACTTCAACGACGCGCTCTACAACGTCGAGACGCTCACCGAGGACGTAAACCGCGACCTCGGCCAGCGCCTCGAAGGCACGCGCGACGTCACCTTCCACGAAAACGGCTGCTACCTCGCGCCGACCACGGGCTTCATCGGAACCTTCTGCCGAACCTTCGATCGGGCCACGCTCTCGACGATGCTCGACATCCCCGCCTACCTCCAGTGGTCGGCCGCGGTGAAGGCCCTTGCGCCCGGCGATAACTACCCGGACTACCCGTACAACTGGGTGCTCGTGCAGAACAACATGACCAACATCGCGCGGCCGCTCGGTGATGATTGGGACGAGGTTCCGGCGCTGGAGCCCGACGCCGGGGCCGACCCCTTCGTGCCGAGCAACCCGGCCGAGTACCGCAGCCACCTGACGGCGCTCCTCGAAGACCCCGAGCTGCGCGCGCAGTACCGCCGTGACCTCCAGGTGGCCCGCGCGGCCATGGACCCGGCCATCACGCTGCCGCTCCTCGCCATGAAGTACGCCCAGGTGCGGGCGCTGCTGCTCGCGGTGCCGGGCAGCCCCTTCGGCGCCGAGCAGTACGACAACCTCTACGCCGCGGACGGCGAGGTGCCGCACTTCCTGCAAGAGCGCTACGACTTCCTCGGCCGCCTGCTTGGCGACGCGGGGCTGTGAGCTAGAGCAGCGTTCCGCGCAGCAGCACCTGCGCGACGTTGAAGTAGATGACGAGCCCGGCGACGTCGACCAGCGTCGCCACGAAGGGCGCCGACGCCGTGGCCGGGTCGAAGCCCAGTCGCTTCGCGATGAGCGGCAGCATCGAACCCGCGATGGTGCCCCACATCACCACGCCCAGCAGGCTGCACCCCACCGTGAGCGCGACCCGCACGTACGCCGCACCGTAGACGGTGGCGGCCGACGGCCACGCGATGACGCGGATGACGCCGATGACCGCGAGCATCCCGCCGAGCGCGAGGCCCACGGCCAGCTCACGGCGGATGATGCGCGCCCAGTCGCGGCCCGACACCTCGCCGAGCGCCATCGCGCGGATGATGAGCGTGGTGGCCTGCGACCCCGAGTTGCCGCCGCTGGAGATGATGAGCGGGATGAAGAGGGTGAGCACCACGGCGCGCGCGATGTCGTGCTCGTAGTGGGCCATCGCGCTGGCCGTGAGCATCTCGCCGAGGAAGAGCACCACGAGCCAGCCTCCGCGCTTCTGCACCATCGCGCCGAAGGCCGTCTCCATGTACGGCGTGTCGAGGGCCTCCATGCCGCCCAGCTTCTGGATGTCCTCGGTGGCCTCGTGCTGCACCACGTCGACGATGTCGTCGACCGTCACGATGCCCTTCATGCGACCGTCGGCGTCGACCACGGGCAGCGCGTTGAGGTCGTGCTCGGCGATGACCCGCGCGACGGCCTCCTGGTCCATGGTGTCGGGCACCGAGATGACCTGCGTGTGCATCACCTCTGCGAGCGGCTTGGCCCCCGGCGCCATGAACAGGTCGCGGAAGGTCACCACCCCCTGGATGCGCTGCTCCTGGTCGAGAACGTACGCGTAGTAGATGGTCTCCAGCCGCTCGCGCGCCTGCCGCCGCAGGTACCGGATGGCCTCGTCGACGGTCATGCTGGGACGCAGCCGCGCGAAGCGGGGGCTCATCAGACCGCCGGCGGCGTCCTCGGCGTAGGCCATGAGGGCCGTCACCTCGCGGCGCGAGGCGTCGTCGAGCTGCCCGAGACAGGCCACCCGCTCGTCCTCCGAGAGCTCTTGCAGGAGGTCGGCGGCGTCGTCGGGGGCCAGCAACCGCAGCCACAAGCGGCGCTCGCCCTCGCGCATCACGCGGAGCATCGTCGCCTGCTCGTGCGTCGAGAGCCCGAGGAAGAACTCGTCCGCCTCAGAGCGCTCCAGGTGTTGGAAACCTTCCAAGCGCTCGGCGGGCGACAACACGGCCCAGGCGTCGTGCAGCTCCTCGCCGGTGAGTCGATCGTCGCTCATGTCGGCACCTCAAGCGAAGCTACAAGACCGTCTCCGTCGCGACCGTCGACGCCTATGGCTGGTTCCGCGAAGCCCTGTCAAGCATCGTCGGCGCGGCCGTTTGTTTGGCGCGTGCAAGGGGCCGCCGCGTGGGGCATCGTTGGGCCCCGATGAGCACCCCCAGGAAGCTCGACCCGAAGGCGATGAAGGTCCTCGGCCAGGTGGCCTCCCAGGCCCTCTCAAGCATCCTCGGCGACGGCAACGCCTGGTCGTCCGCGAAGGACTCTGCGCGCGCCGTCGTGGCCCGCGACCCCATCGACTCCGCGTTGGCGACCATCACCGGAGGGACGCTGCTGTTCTACCTGGCCGAGCGCAAGGTGAACCCCAAGGTGAAGACCCCCGCCGACGCGCTGGTGTTCATCACCACCTGCTTGTCCGTCGGGTACTCCGACATCTTCGCGCGCACCGACGCCGGCAAGGCCATCGCCTCCGCCGTGATGACCGCCGGGCCCTCCATCACCGCCCAGCTCTTCGCGGCGCCACGCCACGAAGGCGCGCTCGGCAGCGACCCCGCGCTCAAGGAGATCGCCGACCTCCAGCGGCAGATTCTCGCCCGCCTCGACGCCCTCGTGGCCGCCGCCCAGAAGCCCTCGGCGGCCTGAGAGAGCAGAGCAGAGGGGGGACGGCGACCATTGCTCCTGCGCGGCCGACGATCGCCCGACCAGACAGAGGTGCGCCGCGACGTCGGGCTCATCGTCCGTCGCGCGCTCGTCGGGGGTTCGTTTGCGACCGCTTCGGGCGTGGCCGGGCTCGTCGTCGGCGGCTGGGCCTGGGTCGCGGCCGGTGTGCTCGCCATCCCCGCGGCCTTCACCCTCCTGTCCATCCGCCGACCCTTCGTGGCGCCGTGTCCGGGGTGCGGGTCGCTCCTCGGCGCCAACATCGTCCAGCTCGCCGACGAGCCGGTGCTCGGGCCCCGCGTCCATGACCTGCGGTGTCGCGCGTGCGGCATCTACGTCGATGCCTCGACCGGGGTCGTGCGCGAGGTTCCGTTTCAGCGAACGCACGACGCCCCGGCGTACGAGTGCGTGCTCGACGCGACGCACCTCGACGCCCTCGCGTGGGGTGGGGCCTGCGTGCGCTGCGCGAAGCCCGCGACCCGCGCGCTGCGGTTGTCCGTCCGCGAGGTCGGGGTGCTCTCAGGCAACGAGGCGACCCTCGACGCGCCACCCGATGGCCGCGCTCCCGGCTACTGCGACGCCCACGGCGCAGGGGACGAAGCCGTCGGGCGATCGATGGTGGTGGCGCGCACGCCGGGGAGGGTGACCGTGCGCTTCTCGGTGTACGCGGCGTATCGGGCCTTTCTCGACGCCAACCGCGACCGCATCGACGTGAGCGTGGGGAGCGGGGCGCTCCATGATCCGCCACCAGTCGGAGATTGATCGGGCCGCACATGCGCGCTGATACTGGCCGCGGGCCCGTCGGTGACGAGGGCCGCGCGGGAAGGATGTCGACGATGCGAGAGGGCAGAGCGGGTCTCCGGGGAGTGATGCTGGCGATGGCGCTCGCGGCGTGCGCGGACACCACGCGTCGCACCGAGGACGGCGGCGTCACCACCGACACCCGGCCGAGACCCATGGGCAGCGAGCGCGACTGGATCGAGTGCCAGCCCGGCCAGCAGCGCTGCTACCAGAACATCCACCAGACCTGCGAGCTCGCGGGCGAGCTCACGCGCGTGGTGGAGGAGCCCTGCCTCCCGCAGGGCCGCATCTGCGACGACCGGCTGTGGTGCGTGTCCTGTCGCCCGGGCGAGCTGCGCTGCACCGAGAACTCCTTGAGCGTCGAGCGCTGCATCGCCGCCGGCACCGGGTGGGAGCCCGTGCGCGACTGCGACACCACCATCGGCGAGGCGTGCCGCCGCGGGACGTGCGTGCAGCTTTGCAACGACGACTCGGTGGCCAACAGCAACATCGGCTGCGAGTACTTCGGCGTCGACCTCGACAACATCGTGGAGACCGGCGGCCGCTCGGCGGCGTCGCAGCAGTACAGCATCGTGGTGTCCAACCCCGACCCGGTGCTCACCGTGCGCGTCGAGATCGCCCGCAACACCGCGCCCCAGGGCATGCCGCCGGTGCGCGAGGTCGTCGAGCGGAGGGTGATTCCGCCGCGCGACCTCGAAGTGTTCGAGCTGCCCGCGCGAGAGGTGGATTGTTCGACGGTGGCGGGGCTCAACGACGGGACGGGGACGTGCCTCTCGTCGCGCGCCTACCAGGTGACGTCGACGTACCCGGTCATCGCGTACCAGTTCAACCCGCTGTCCAACGTCGGGGTGTTCTCCAACGACGCTTCGCTGCTGGTGCCCACCAATTCTCTGGGCGGCAACTATCGCTTCCTGGGTTATCCGCAGCAGTGGTCGATGACCACCAACCCGGACACCAACGGGCGCGACGAGATTCGCGCGTACATGACCATCGTGGGCACCGTCGCCAACACGCGGGTGCGGGTCACGCCGACGGCCGACATCATCCCGGGCGGGCCGTTCCGCGAGCGCCACCCGGCGGGCACGCCCTTCGAGGTGATTCTCGGTCCCTTCGACGTGCTCAACCTGGAGACCGGCGCCTTCCTCGCGGACTTCACCGGCAGCCTCATCCAGCCCGACCGCCCGGTGGCCGTCTTCGCCGGAACCGAGTGCACCGATGTCCCCTTCTGGCGAACCATCTCCGAGCGCCAGCCCGCGTGCGACCACATCGAGGAGCAGCTCTTCCCCGCCGGCACCGCGGGCCAGAACTACGTCGCCTCGCGAACGCCCACCCGCACCCGCGCGGTCAACCTCGCGGGCGCCTCGGTGGCGGAGGTCAACGAGCCCGAGTGGTTCCGCGTGCTCAACGTGTCGTCGCGCATCGTGCACGTCACCACGACGCTGCCCGAAGACATCTCCATGCCCGCGGGCCCCAAGGTCGAGTTCGACCTCGAAGAGGGCGGCTACCGGGACATCCGCGCGCTCGCGGACTTCCAGATCCACGGCGACGCGCCCATCTCCGTGGGCCAGCTCCAGGGGTCGCAGTCCACCACCGGGATTCCCACCGCGCTGCCGGGCGGCGACCCCGCGCTCATCATCGTCCCGCCGGTGGAGCAGTGGCGCACGGACTACGTGTTTCTCACGCCCAACAAGTACGCCTTCGACTTCGTCCAGATCGTCACGCGCCCGGAGGTCACCGTGTACCTCGACGACACCGACGTGAGCGACTTCTCCGACTGCGTCCGCACGCGCTCCGACGGCTGCGTCCCTACGCGCACCAACGAGTGCCCACCGCCGGTCTACGTGACCTACCAGTGCCAGCTCTCGTTTCCGCGCATCGACAACAGCACCATGCCGCCGGACATCACCGCCGGGCGGCAGGGTGACGGCGTCCACGTGGTGCGCGCGGTCACGCCAGAGGGGCAGCCGCCGCAGGGCGTGATGGTGCTGGTCTCGGGCTTCGACCGCTACGTCTCGTACGCCTACGCGGGCGGCACCAACCTCGTCCCTGTGCGCTGACCGCAGTTACACAGTATTGCCGTCAACGATCGCTGACCTTCCGGTAGGCTCCGCGGCCGTGATTGCCTGGCTGGCCCGATCGGCGATGGTGACCTTCTACCCGCGCTCGGAGCACTTCCCGGGCATCGAGGACATGGACCTCGACGCGTACCTCGCGCGCTACCAGCGCGAGACCGCGCCCATCATGTGGCTGGGCTTCGTGCTCGGAACGCTCTTCTTCCACCTCACCCCGCTCTTCACGGTGTACCTGCCGCTGCCGGCGTTCTGGCTGTCGGCCGCGACGCGCGAGCGCCACGCCCAGCGCCTGCTCGGGTCGCCGATCTACTATGTGCGGCAGCCGGTGTTTCTGTTGAAGATGGTCGCGGGGCTCTTGTGGGGCGCCGACGCGCGTGTCCGTGAGCGCCTCGCCCTGACGCCGTATCCCGCCGATCCCGGAACGCGGAGGCTCTCGTGACGCACGTCTCGTTTCGCGAGGAGGACTACTCCCTCGACGTCGACTACGTGGTGGTCGGCTCCGGCGCGGGCGGCGCGACGGCGGCCAACGCCCTCGCCCGCGGCGGCGCGACGGTGGCGCTCATCGAGGCCGGGCCGTGGCGCGACCCGGACGACTACCCCTCGTCGACCTACGGCGCGATGCGCGACCTCTTCGACGACTGGGGCGTCGGCATCACGCGCGGTCGGGCGCTGTGGCCCATTGTCCAGGCGTCGTGCGTGGGTGGCACCACCGTCATCAACTCGGCCATCTGCGTGCGTACGCCCGAAGATGTGTTGCTCGCCTGGGAGCGCGACCTCGGCATCGGGGACAAAGGGTTTCGCGAGTCCATCTGGCGTCATCAAGACGCGCTGGAGCGCGAGCTCTCGGCGGAGGTGGTTCCGCCTGCGTCGATGGGTCGATCGAACGACCTCGCGGTGATCGGTGCGGCCAAGGTTGGCTACGACAGCCACCCGATGACCCGCTACGCGAAGGGCTGCGAGGGCGCGGGGCAGTGCCTCCAGGGCTGCAAGAAGCTCAAGAAGCAGAGCTTGAACCTCCAGTTGGTGCCCGAGGTGATGAAGCTCGGCGGGACGGTGCTGTCGTGCGCGCCGGCCGAGCGGGTGTTGCTGGAGGGCAAGCGTGCGGTCGGGGTGAGCGGGCGGTTTCGCGAGCCGGTGACGCGGCGCAAGGGCGGCAGGTACACGGTGCGGGCGCGCAAGGGCGTGGTGGTGGCGGCGAGCGTCACGCGCACGTCGCCGCTGCTGATGGCGAGCGGCGTGAAGCACAGGCTGCTGGGCGAGGGCTTTCGCGCGCACCCGGGGACGGGGGTGTTCGGCGTGTACGACGACCCGGTGGACATGAACATCGGGGCCACGCAGGGCTGGGCCTCGGTGCAGTACCGGGTCGAGCCGGGGATGAAGCTGGAGACGCTGGCGATTCCGCCGGAGATGGTGGCGTCGCGGCTGGCGGGGGCGGGGCGCGAACTCATCGAGCGGATGACCGAGTACCGCAAGATGGCGATGTGGGTCGTCGCGGTGCGGGCCGAGTCGGTGGGGCGCATCAAGCGCGGGCTGCTGGGCGAAGTGAGCGTGGAGTACAGCTTCAACCGCAACGACATGGACCGGCTGCGCAAGGGCCTCGCGCTGATGGCGAAGACGCACTTCGCGGCGGGCGCGAAGAAGGTGGTGTCGGGGATCTACGGGCTGCCGTACGAGATCGGACCCGACCAGGTGGGGTTGATCGAAGAGGGGCCGCTCGACCCGCGGGCGTACGTGGTGATCTCGTCGCACCTCTTCGGCGGGACCGTGATGGACAAGGACCCGGCCAAGGGCGTGTGTGACGCCAGGGGGAGAGTGCACGGGTACGAGGGCCTGGTCGTGGCGGATGCGAGCGTGATTCCGTCGACGCTGGGGGTGAACCCGCAGCACACGATCATGGCGCTGGCGCGGACCTTCGCGGACGCGATGCTGGAGGGGTGACGGTCAGGCGGCAGTGGCGGTGCTCTGCGCGAGAAGCACTTGGATCGTCTTGTGGACGTCTGGCGACGAGAGGACTTCGCCGAGGTACGCGATGAAGGCGTCTTCGTCGTCGCAGTAGTGCACCGCGTCCGAGTCTCCCCTGTCTACCGCGACGGGGTACAGAGACGTTCCATACTCCGCTCGCAGCACCTGATGATGGTAGTTGTCGAGGGCTGGAGCCTCGATCAGGAGGGTGCTGGTAAGTGAACCGCGGAACGGCAACGTTTCGACGACGCCCTTCAGAACGCCCTTGGTCAGGGTGGTCAGAAGGTCGGCCTGCTCGCGCAATACCGTGGTCGGCGTGCGCAACGACGTGGCCGAAGGAATGTCACCCCACAGGTTTCGGGCGCTCATGGTCGAAGTATCTCCTGATGGCCGGTTGTTGGAAAGCTCAGGCTGAATCGCAGGGGCAGATGATCGGAGCCTACCTGCGCTTGTCAAACACCTACCAACAAGAAATGGCGGACGTCCGTTGGCGCGGCCTGGCGAGCGCCTTGGCGTGACCGGCTGACGCTCGGGCGCTCGTTGGTTTTGGCGTCGCAGCGATCGCCGTCGAGCCCGTCGCCGTCGGGGTCGCCCACGGTGTGCGGGCGCCTCGCCGTCAGTGCAGCGCCACGACCCGATCGACGATGAATCGCACGGCGTCCGCCCGCTCGCGGGGCGTGATGCGAAACGTGGCGTGAATCCTCCGCGAGAGGTTCTCGGTCAGGCTGGCGTGTTGCGCCCGCGGCTGGGCGCGCACGGTGTCGATGAGGACGAGCAGCCAGAAGCGCCGGTCGAGCACCGCGTCGATCTCGCAGGCGCGGTCGGCGAAGGCCTTCAGGCGGTCCCCGACGACCGGGAGGATCTGCTCGATGCGCACACGCTCGGTCTGCAGCGACGCGAGCATGCGGTCGCGCTGGGCCATCCGCTCGCGGAGCAGCGCCTCGCAGATTCGTTGTCCCTCGTTCTGGGCGGCGAGGTTCCTGACGATGCCGAGCAGGTAGCGCGCGTCGGTGTCGGCAGCGATCGTTCCGGTGGCGCGCTTGCCCTCGAAGATCGCGACGCCATCGACGATCGCGTCGAGCGGATAGCGCGCGAGGGCGATGCGGAGGCTGCGCTCCGGGTCGAGCAGCGCGAGCCGCTCGAAGGACCGATCGAGGTACGCGCGCACCTCGGGATCCTGCCGCGCCTCGAGCGTCTGTCGCGCGAGCTCCTGGCGGCGGCACCGCTCCGCGAGCGCCTTGCGCGCCTCGGCGATCTGCTCCGGCGTCGGCGTCTCCCCGTGGATCGTGACGCGCGAGCGACCGTCGCGATCCTTGCGCGGACGATGATTGATCGTGCGGAAAAAGGTCGTGAGGACCAGCCGGAGGATCGATCGTGCGAGCGAGCGCGCGTCCTCTCCCTCGACGAGCAGCGGCGGCGCGGTCTGCTGGAAGAGCCCGAATCCACCTTCGATGTGCGCCTTGTTCTGCGGCCTCTCGGGGGTCGCGCGAATGCGCTCGGCACCATCGAGCGCACGATCCACCTCAGGCGCGTGGTTGCTCGGCTTGTTGTCCAGGAGCACCGCGAGCGGCAGCGGCGGCGCGGCGCTCGTCGTCGCCCTCGCGTCCGCCATCGCGAGGGCGACGGCTTCGCTGTCCTCCTGGTCGCCGAGCGACGCGCCGACGAAGGCGCCGCTGTACGGATCGACCAGCAACTCGAGGTTGAAGACGTGGCGCGCGCCGGAGAGTTCGAGCGCAACCTGCGAGCCGTCGCCGACCCACTGCGCGTCCGGGAAGAAGACCTCGAAGGCACCGCGCAGCGCACGCTCGTCGGGCGATCGTCCCTCGCGCCGAGCCGGCGTGCGAATCCCGCGCGCGGCGAGGATGGAGCTCACCAGCGTGGGGCCGTACGGGACGCGGCAGTCGGCTTTCAAGTACGCGCAGAAGTCCGAGAAGCCGCCGCGCCAGGTCTTCCACTCCGCGAGCACGGTCTCGAGATGCGTGAGCCGCGTGGCGCTCGTGTCGTTCTCCACGTCGCGCACCGGCTCGTCGGGTGGCGCGGTGATCGCTCCGGCACGCAGCCAGTCTTCGACGGTCTCCAGCGGCACCTCCACGGCCTCCGCGAAGCGTGCGAGAGGAAGATCCTCATGCGCGGCGTGCAGCTCCAGCACGCGGTGCCGGAAGGCATCGGTGTAGTGCCGCCGCCGGTCACCCCCGACGCACCCAGGATGCTCGAAGGTGAAGCGCAGCATCGCCCGCGAGATGGAGAGCAGCTCCTCGCACGGGCCGCCGCATGGTGCCGTCTCCGCGACCGCTGGGCGCCCCGCAGGGCGTTGCAACGACGGCAGCGAGGCCACGAGCGCGTCGCGCAACTCATACGCCCGCGAGCGCGTGGCGCCGGTGGCCGCGAGGATCTCACCGACGGACGGGTGCGCGAGCGAGACCCGCCGAGCGTGCTCGGCGGACGCAAGAAGCAGGGCGGAGATCAGGAGCGGCGAGACGGACTCGCCGGACTCTGGTAGGTCGGAGCGCACGGTCTCCTTGTCTGGGTGGTGCGTTGCGGTGTCTGGAAACTTCGCAATACACGACCAGGGCGGGAGACCGCTTTCCTTTCAGGGGCGCAGCTCGATCAGCTTTCGGCCCATGAGCCACACCTCGGGCACGCCGTCGCGGCTGGTGACCTTGAAGAGATCCAGCGATCGGGCGCGCAGGTCGATGCCGTCGCCGACGTCGCGCCCCGCGCCGGCTTCGATGCGCGCGAGCACCTCGTCCACGCGGCCGTAGTAGCGGTCCGCGGGCACCAGCAGGCCGCCCAGCGCGTGGTGCGTGCGGCCGTGATTGTACCAGTGCATGTGCGTGTCGAGCCGCCGCCGCATCTCGCCCACATCGGCGAAGCGCTGCACGTCGAACAGCTCCTTCGCGAGGTTGGCGTTGAAGACCTCGACCTTGCCGTTGTGCTCCTTGTCCACGGCGACGAGCTGGTCGATGCCGAGCTCCGTGAGCAGCGCCGTGAAGCGCGAGATGCCGTTCCACGCCCAGAACGCCGCGCCGCGGTCGTGCATCACCATCTCGGGCTTGCCGTACCGCGCGACGGCGCGCTCGAAGGTCCCGATCACCATGTCCGCGCGCTCCGCGTCGTCCACCCCGTGGCCCACGACGAAGCGCGAGTGGTCGTCGATCAGGATCAACGTGAACGTGTTCGCGCGGTGGATGTTGCGATGCACGAAATCGAGGTGCCAGAGGTGGTTCGGGCGCACGGCCTCGAAGCGTTGGATGTGCGGATGCCGCGCGACCTTCGGCGGCCGATAGCCCGCCTCCTCCATCACCCGCCGCGCCGTGTGGACGGAGACCTTCACGCTCTTGCGACGGAGCTGGTTGCGGATCTGGCTCGGCCCGAGGCCGGGGTGCCGGCTCCACTCGTCGAGGATCTCCTTGTCGCGCCGCGCCTCGATCTCCTTGACGCCCGCACCGCTCGTCGGCGACGGGCCCTCGCCCTTCGCCGCGGCGCTGACCTTGCGCTGCCACTCGTAGATCGAGAACCGGCTCACTTTGAACTTCGTCGCCGACTCGGTGACGCTCTTCTCGGCGGCGTACTCGAGGATCTCCGCGCGCTCCGACGGCGTGTACGAACGCGCGACGGTCTTCGGCTTCGCCGCGGGCGTTGCGACGGCTTTGGCGGGGAGGCCCGTGGTGTCAGGCGACTTGTTGCCCGCCGACGACGGCGGCGCCGCCTTCGCCGACGCGGTGGACTTGCGCCGCGCGGGTGCCGCCTTCGCCTTCGCGATCACCACTGGCGGCGGCGGCGCGGCGGGCGCCGCGGGCGCCGTGGGCGTCTCGTCGCTGCTCGACGCCTTCGTGACCCCGGCAGCCTTCGCCCAGCGGAAGACGTTGGGGGCCGGAACGCCATGCTTCGCCGCCGCGGGCTTGCAGCCCAACGCCGGCACATCGGCGAGCACCACCGCGCGCTCCTCGGCTGTGTATCGCCGCCCTACGCTGCGTGGCAGCCGTTGCTCATCTCGCTTCTCGTCCATCGTCTCCTCCAGCGATTTGAGGAGGTCTCCGAAGTCCGGAGTTTCAGGTCCTCAAACCGATGGAAGTTGTGCGGCAAGAGCACCTACCAACGCGTCTGGTACGCCGACTTCGTCGACCAGGGAGGTATCCCCAACGGACGTCAACACCGCAAGCGACATCGGGTCGAACTGATCGATCATTTGAGGGCGCATCAGCACCTGATCGAAGGTGTGCCAGAAGAGGGCGAGCGCGGAGCTGCGAGCGTAGTAGTGGGTTCCCGGAGGGCCGACGCTCGCGTCGCCAAGTCGGCTCCACATCGGGTTGTAGAAGAACGGACGCTGGAGCCACTGCATCGTCCGAGAGCCACGCTGGGCGATGCGCCGATCCATGACCGCGTGCAGACCCTCGCTCCCCGCAAGACCGCGATCGAACGGGTCGAGATTGAAGTCGCCGACTACCAGCGTCCGAGCGTGACCCTCGCGCTTTTCGGCGTTCCGAATGGTCCGAGCCAGGCGCCCAGCTAGATCGCTCAGGTCGTCGGGATGGTGGTGTCGACGGCTGGGGAAGTGTACTCCGACCAACAAGAACGCCTCACCAGAGCTTGGTGAGACACGATGGATCACGGCGTTGGGCGTGTTGCGTACAGGTTGGATGCTGCCCGCCTGAAGGCGCGAGAACACCTGCACTCGACCCGGCAGGAGGTCCGCTCGTACGTATCGGCGTGATCGATCCTGATTGAGCGACTGCAACAATCTCCCGACCGGAGTCTCACACTCCGCGAGCACGATCACATCGACGTCGTGCTCGTGAACCGCCGTAGCGAGCAGCTCCTCGATCGGTCTCTTCCCCAGATTCCAGAACAGGAAGTTCATCGCGCTGTGATCGCAGGGTAGCCGATGTCTTCGGTGGGATTGTCCCCGGTCGAAGGCACCCCTCGAACATCCATCGAAGGGGGGCGACCGAGTCCACGCCACCCATCGGATGTCCCCTCGTCACCGTCGACCGAGTCCACGCCACCCATCAAGTGTTCGGTCCCCACCGTCGACCGAGTCCACGGGGCCCGTCGGGTGTTCGATCCCTACCGTCGACCGAGTCCACGGGGCCCATCGGGTGTTCGATCCCTACCGTCGACCAAGTCCACGCCATGCCCCTGACCCACGCCCACCGCGGTCGATCCGCCCGATTGCACCGCTGCCCCCTCCACCCGATACTCGCCCCATGAACGCTCCCCGGCCCCGCGCGCGCTCCGTCGCCCTCCTCGCGTCTGTGCTCGTCGCTGGCTGTGCCGACGACCCCTTCACCGCGCCCGCGCCCGCCGTCGATGCCGGCGTCGATGTCCCGCGCATCGTGCAGGCCGACGTCTCCACCGAAGCCCGCGACGCGGCCCGCCCGGACGTCCCGCGCAACACCAACCCCGTCGTCGTCGGCGTCGTGCCCGACCACGGTCCCTTCACCGGGGGCAACTCCGTCGTCGTGCGTGGCTCCAACTTCACCCCGGAGTCCGTCGTCACCTTCGGCGGCAACCTCGTGCAGCCTGCCGACACCGTCGCCAACGACCAGGGCCGCCTCACCGTGAAGCCCCCGGCGGGCCGCGCGGGCGCCGTTGATGTCACCGTGCAGGTCGACGGCCGCACCACGACGCTCCCGATGGGCTACCGCTACGACGCCATCGCCACCGAGCCGCCCGATGGCACGCCAGCGGGCAACACGCTCCTCACCATCCGCGGCCTCGGAACCCACTTCACCGACGCCAGCGCCGTCACCCTCGACGGCCTGCCCTGTACCGGCATCCGCGTCGGTGGCCCCGAGCTGCTCACCTGCCTCACGCCCGCCCACCCCGAGGCGCGCGTCGATGTCACCGTCGTCACTGGCGACGAGCGCATCGCCGTCGCCGACGCCTTCAACTACACCGACAGCGCCGAGGCCGCGCGCGGCGGTCTCGGTGGCGGCCCCATCCTCGGCAACATCAACGTCACCGTGCTCGCGGGCAACACGGGCGACCCCATCCCCAACGCGCTGGTCTTCCTCGGCGACGACCCCCTCGTGGCGCCGCCGCGCTCGACGCGCACCAACGAGCGCGGCCGCGCGTCGGTGGGCTTCCCCGAGCTGCGCGGGCCCGTCACGATGACCATCAGCGCGCACTGCTTCAACAGCCAGACGGTGCAGGTCTTCGACGCGCGCAACGTGTCGCTCTACCTCTACGCGCAGATGATCCCGGCGTGCATCGCCGAGGGCATGCCCCCGGACAACACCCCCGGCCGCGGGACCTTCGGCACCCAGGTCTCGGGCGAGCTCGTGTGGGAAGGCCCCAACGAGTTTGCGCCCAACCCGTGGCGCAACGTCCCCGAACCCCGTGCGGGAGAGCGCCGCGTGGCGCGGGTCTTCGTGACCACCACGGACATCCTCTCGACCCCCAACCAGCCCTCGGATGGCGGCCAGGTCGTCGAGGTCGTCACGCCCGGTTATGGCGGTCGCGGCTACCCCTTCACCATCAACACGCGCAATGGGTCGATGGCCGTCTACGCCATCGCGGGCATCGAGAACAACCGCGACCGCACCCGCTTCACCCCGTACATCATGGGCGTCGCGCGCGGCGTGCTCGGCTCGCCCCGCGCCATGATCGCCAACGTGGTGGTCAACATGAACATCCCCCTCGATCACCAGACCGAGGTGCGCCTCGCCAACCTCCCGCCGGTCACGCGCGATGCGCCCAACCGACTGCGCGTCGAAGGCTTCCTCAACCTCGGCGGCGAAGGGGTCATCGCCCGCTCGGAGATCACCGCGTACGGCCGTGACGTGGGCGACAACTACAACCTCGTCGCGCTGCCGCCCTTCAGCGGTCCGCTCGCCGACGCGCGGCTCATCGTGCGCGCCACCTACGGCGTGAGCGGCGGGCGCAACGCCGATGGCTCTGAGTACCTCTCGCCTCCATCGAGCGCCGTCGTCGTCGGCGGCATCACGTCGCCCGACGACACCGTCCGCATCGACAACTGGGTGGGTATCCCCGAGTTCGATGTCCCGACCGACGGGGGCAGGCTGCCGTCCGATCGCACCGTGCGCTTCACCCAGCGCGGCAACGACCCGGACATGTTCAACCTCTCGCTCAGCGGCGACACCCAGTACTGGCAGACCTACGCCAACGCCACCGAGCGAACGTTCCGCTTCCCCGACCTCTCCGGGGTCATGGGGCTGCGCGACCTGCCGGCGGGGCAGTCGTTCTACCTGTACCTCACGGCCTTCCGCGTCGCGGGCTTCGCCTTCAACGAGTTTCGCTACACCAACCTGTCGCAGCTCTACTGGTCGGCGTACTCGGCCCGCAACATCACCTTCAGCCGGTAGCGCCGTCCCTCAGCGCTTGGGCTTCACGGGCTCCTCGGGAATCGAGGTCACCGTGAACTCCCCGCGCAGCCGCATCATCACCGCCGCCTCGCTCTTCTCTCCGCGCATCTCCAGCGCCTTGGCGCGGGCCTCCACCAGGGGCGCGAGGAGGTCCTCGTCCATCCCGGGGTACGCCTCGCGGCGGTGGGCCACGCGCAGCGCGTCGACCCGCAGGATCTGCCACGCCCCGCTGATGCGCCGGAGGATGCGGGCCGCGATCATGGGCTCGTACTTCTCCATGGTCCCGCCGGGGCCGTAGGTCTCCTGGGCCTTCTCCCACGCCGCGAGGATCTCGATGGGCGGCGCGCTCCAGTGGATGCCCATGGCGACGAAGTGGTTGGCCCGCTCGATCTTGCCGTAGAGCTTCGTCATCGCCGCGATGGGGTCTTCGTGGTCGGAGAGCGTCGGCTGGGCCCACTGCAAGATGCCGTAGAGGTCGAGCAGCAGCACCAGTCGCTGGAAGGTCGTTCGGCCGATGTACCCCTCGCCGAGCATCCGCTCGAAGCTGCGCGTGCCATCGACGACGTACTCCACCGCGCGGTGCTCGGCCTCCGGGAGCGCGAGGCGTTCGAGGCGTCCGCGGCGGTCGTCGATGACCGTCGGAGAGAGCCGCATCTTCGGCATGTGCACCTGCGTGAACTGCGGGTCGTCGAAGTTGCGCAGCCGGATGCGGAGGCCCGCGACGAGGTAGGCCGTCATCGGGAAGCGCTGCTTCTGCACCGCCCACGGGTGCTTCTCACGACGCCAGGAGTAGGCCCCGTCGGGCCAGTCGAAGATGCGCAGGGTGCGGCCGCGCTCGGCGGCGGTGAGGCACACCCCGCCGCGGTCGATGGGGAGGGTGATCTCCTCGGCGCGCGACCGCAGCGTGAGCGTCCCGGAGATGCCGCGCAGAAACGTGAACTGGTTGAGCAGCGTCGCGATGGTGGGCCGCGCGAGCCCTTCGTTTTCGGCGGGGTGCACGAGGTCGAGCGCGAGAATCGAGTCGAGCCGAGGAAGGCCGACGAAGGGCCCCGAGTGGGGTTCGACGACGTGCGTCGAGGTCGACGGGGCGTACGGGAGCTCGCTGATGCGTCCAGTGTCCACCGCGACGAGGTCTTGCGACGACGAGGGCGACCGGGATGGCGTCGGGTCGTACGGCGGCGGCCGCTCCGAGACTGGCGCCGGCAGCGGGGTGGGTGAGGGCGTGAGGCGTGGTGCGACGTCCATCGATGAGATGTCCTCGGGCGCGAGGTCGAGGAGCGGGACCTCTTCGGGCGCGACCTCCATCGGCGCGGGCGACGCGGGCGATGCGGGATCGATTGGCGGCGGCGCGGCGGCCTCGACCGCGGGCGCGGCGGGGGTCGGCGGAGCCTCGACGGGCGCCGGGCGGGGAGCGCGTGGAGCGAGCGAGCGGGGGACTCTCGCGGAGGAGGCGGACGAGACCACGGCGCGTTGGGGGGTCGGCGCCGTGGTGGGCGGCGGGACGCGCGGCAGGGCGAGCGACGAGGCGCGCGACACGTCGGGCGTGCGGTAGGTCTCGACGGGCAAGGCGTCCAGGGGAATGACTTCCGGCTCTGGCATCACGGTGGGCGTTGACGCGGGCGTCGGAGCGTCGGCCGCGGGGATGGGAACAGGCGCGGGGGTGAGCGATGCCGGCCGACGGGCGTTGCCACGGAGGTTGCTCAGGGGCGTCTCGTCGAGGTCATCGATCACGATCCACGGCGGGATCATCCCCGTGAGGCTGACGGCCACGCCCGCGGCACCGAGCGCGATCGTTCCGCCCGGGAACACGTTGGCGGGGATGCCCCACACGGCGCCGATTCCGTCGGCGAGCTCACGCGACGCCAGCCTTCGCCCGCAGGTCACGACGCGCGCCAGATCGGTCGGGGCGACGCCCGCCTCGTGGGCGACGTAGCGGGCCACCTCCATCACCAGGGGGAGGATTCCTTCGGGCTTCACGTTGGACGAGTCGAGGCCCACGACACCGCGCCGCGCCCGCACCCTGACCGCCCCGGTACCGACCTCCGCGATGGCGATCTCCAGCTTGTGGATGCCGAGGTCGATGATCGCGCAGAGACCATGGACGGTGGGGTCGACGAGGCTCGCGCCGAGGGCGAGCGCGGTGGTGTCGCGCACGAGCCGCATCGCCTCGATGCTGGTGTCTTCCATCGCGCGCAGGAGCGAGCGCCGCGCACGATCGGTCCACACCGATGGGACCGCGACGGCGGCGAGCACGTGGTCGTCGCCCATGGCGTGCTGGAGCGACTGGAAGATCTCCGCCGCCACGGCCACCGCACCCGCGTCGCGCTCTTCGGTGCCGAGCGACCACTTCCACCGCAGGGAGCTCGTCCGCTGGAGGATGCCCGCCAGGTCGTTGACCGGCCGGAGCACGATGGTCTGGTCGGGGCGCAGCGCGGCGACGGAGATGCCGTCCGTGTGCAGTTCGAGGCCGATGAGGTGCGGCATGCGCGGGGCTCCTGAAGAAGCCGGTGGGGAGATGCGGAGACGCCGCCGACGACCACCATCGGTCACCGGGCCGGTACCCACTTCTCATCGGCGATTGGACGACAGGAGCGCAGGTGGCGCAAGTGCCGCACAAGACAGGATTGCGCGGAGACGGGGGCGGGCGATCAGTTCGAGGCGGCGGGCTTGTCGTCGGCGGCGGGCTTCTCTTCCGCGACGGGCTTCGTCTCGACGGCGGGCTTCTCGACGGGGGCGAAGAGGTTGGCGGGCTTCGCGCGCTCGGCGGTCTTGCGACGGTAGAGGTAGAGCGGGATGCAGATGACCACCGAGACGATGGCGATGAACTGCGACGTGGAGAGGTTGCCCACGGTGCCGCGCTCGGCGTCGTCGCGGATGATCTCCAGCAGGAAGCGGCCGACGCCGTAGACGATCCAGAAGGCGAGGAAGACCTGGCCTTCCCACTGACGGCGGCGCCAGATGAAGAGGAGCGTCGCGAACACGCCGAGGCCCACGAGCGACTCGTAGAGCTGGGTGGGGTGCACGGGCACCGAGTGCTCGGTGGTGGGGGCGATGTGGCAGAGGCCGTCGGCGGCGTTGAAGATGCCGTGGTAGCCGCGCTCGCAGACCTCGCGGGTGGCGCGGAACCCGAGGCGCACGTGCTGCTGCCAGGCGGGCGCCCCGTGGCCGTCGTGCCAGTGGGGGAAGGTGCCGAGGAACTTCAACCACGCGGGCGCGCGCGGCGAGAGCGGCTGGCCGAAGTCGCAGCCGTACATGTAGCAACCGAGGCGGGTGATCATGAGCCCGGAGCCGAGGGCGGGGACGGCGGCGTCGGCCCACTTCCAGAGCGAGAAGCCGTTGCGATAGAGGTAGATCACGCTGCCCAGCAGGCCGCCGAGGAAGCCGCCGTAGGCGACGAGGCCGCCCGAGCGGAGCTGGAGGATCTGGAGGGGCGACGAGAACTCGTCGAGGTTGGTGAGGAAGTAGAGGACGCGCGCGCCGACCACGGCCATGAAGGCGGTGAAGACGTAGCAGTCGGCCATCTTGTCGCGGGGGAGGCCCTGCCGGTCGGTGAGCCCGAGCACGACGTACCAGCCGACGACGAGCGAGAGCCCGAGCATCACGCCGTACGAGTAGATGGGGAGCGACTCCCACGGGGACTTCCAGATGAGGCCGCGGGCGAAGCCCTTGATGACCTGGAGGGCCTTCTCGGCGTTGGAGCCGTGCAGCCCGAGGGGCGCGGCGTAGGCGAAGACGCCGATGCCGATGGCGACCGACAACAGGGCGTTGGCGGGTGAGTCGGCGATGGGGCCCTTGTCGTCCTTCGCGTCGCCCTCCGCGCCCTTCTTCGGCGGCGGTGCGCCGTTGCGGTTGACGTTGACGATGATGGAGTAGACGCCCCACAGGATGAGCGCGGGGACGATGAACTTGAACGCCCACCCCGGGACCGTGATCATGACCGGATGCATGGGGACGCGGTGTAGAAGGGCGCCCGCACGGGGTCAAGCACGCCCCGCGCGATGGCCTCGCTAGAGCGAGCGCACGAACGAGAGCAGGGCGGGCGAGGTCCAGTCGAGGGTGCGGTCGAAGCGGGCGCGGATGACGCCTTCGGGGTCGATGATCCAGGTCTCGGGGAATAGCTTCGTGCCGTAACGGCGTTCGACGACGCTGCGATCGGGGTCGAAGAGCATCGGCGCGTGCATGCTGGACGGGACCAGCGGCGCGACGGCGGCCCAGTTGGCGTCGACGCTGACCATGAGGAGCGCGAGGTCGGGCGTGGAGTGCACCAGCTCGTCGAAGGCCGGGAGCGACTCGGCGAGCTCTTCGATGCACGGCGGGCACTCGCGCGACCAGAAGTGCAGCACCACCGTTCGTCCGCGGAAGGAGCGGAGGCTGACGCTGCGGCCGTTGCGGTCGCGCAGGGAGAAGTCGGGCGCGACGCGGTCGTTGCCGACGTAGTCGGGGCGCAGCGTGGCGATGAGCGCGGTGCCGCGGCGGTGCTCACCGTCGAGGGCGGCCGCGCCAAAGGTGACGCCTGCGGCGAGCGCCGCGATGACGAAGGCGCCAGAGACGATGAGGGCGGTCTGACGGCGATCGAAGGGAGGTCGGCTCATGGCGTGGTGGCCTCCGACTGCTGGAGGCGCGCGACGAGCTCGGCCGCCGTCACGCGGTACTTGAACGCCTTACGACCGTCGACCGCGATGACCGGCACTTCGTCGGTGTAGCGCGCGACGAGCGCGGGGTCGGTGTCGATGTCGACGACCGCGAGCTCGAAGGGGTGCTCGCCCCGGACGGCGTCGAGGACGGTCTTGGCGTCGTCGCAGAGGTGGCAGCCGCGTCGGGTGTAGAGCGTGACCGTGGGCATCGGGGTGATCGCGGCGGGCGGTAGCACCGCGGCCCGAGCGGGGTCAACCGGCATCCCCGTCGCTGCGACCATCAGCCGCGGCTGGCCTGGCTGCGCGGCGGGGCAGGGGGGACGAGGGTCTCGCCGCGCTCCAGCGGGGCGATGCGGACCATGAGCGTACCCAAACGGAAGATCATGATGCCCTTCTCGTCGGCCTCGACGTGCTCCAGAAACTTGAACGACGGCTGCCGGTCGAAGCGCGCCAGGAGCTTGCCCCCACGGACGTGGGCGTAGACCACTCCATCGGGGTCGACCTGTACGGTGCGCAGGTCGAGCTTCTCGGTGGTGTCGTCGGAGAGCTCGACCTCGACGCGCATCGCGGGGTCGGTCTCCAGCGTCACCGAGCGCACGACCAGGGGCGTGTGGTCGACGGTGATGAAGCACCAGTCGAGCGCGTTGCGCATCACGTAGCGGCCGCTCGGCTCGATGTCGATCCAGCGGGCGAGGGTGCGCGCGAGGCCCGGGTGCAGCACCCGTTCGCCCTCGTGCCAGATGTGCCCCTCGCGGTCGACGCGGATGTTGCTCTCGCGGCTCAGCTTGAACGGTACGGCGTCGGTCATCGCGTCACCTCTCGCGGCTCTGGCACCACCTCGAAGATCTCCTCGTCGCGCAGGTCGAGCACCGTGCGACCCGCCGCGCCGAGCCCCGGCATCGGTACGTCGCGGTACCGCGCCAGGAAGCCCGGCGTCAACCGCAGCACCACGGCCCGACCGCTGCGGCGGTCGCGCACCTGGGTGTGGGTCGTCCCGTCGGTGGTGTCGACGCGCCGGAGGTTGAGCCTCCCGAGGCTCGCCCCCGTCGCCGCGGCCACCCCGTCCGCGATGCAACTGAACTGCACCTCCGGCGGCGAGGTGTGCTCCACGTCGACGTCGAAGCTCCCGCGCGGCAGCGACAGCTCCGTCAGCGCCCGCGCCCCCATGCGGTATCCCGCTACGGCGAAGGGCCCGGCGCCCCCGTGCACCGCCGCCACCCGCGCGAGGGCCTCGTCGCTCGCAGGCGCGGCGGGCGCCGTTGTCGTCTGCGTGCTCGCGCACCCCAGGGTCGCCATCAGCCAGAACGTCGTCGCTCGCTTCATCGCCGTGTCCACGCGCCCAGAGCCTCCATGGCCTGATCGAGTTCGTCCAATGTGGAGTAGGGCGCGGGGCCCAGTCGCAGCAGGTCGCCGCGCGAGTCTGTCCAGATGCCGTGGCCCTTCAGCGCCTCGACTGCGTCGCTCGCGTCGTTGACCCGCACCGCCACGAAGCCTCCCCGACGAGCGTCGGCGCGCGGGGTCGCCACGTCGAGCGAGAGCCGGTCGGCGGCCGCGAGGAGGTGCGCCGTCTGTGCAAGGGAGACCTCTCGGCGCGCGTCGATGGTGAGGCCCTGGGCGTCGAAGAAGCGCCGCACCGCGCGGGCCCGGTAGTGGCTCGCCGGGTCGTAGGTGGCGCCGGCGAAGCGCGCCGCGCCGTCGTCGCCGTACTGCACGGGCGCGTCGGTTCGACGGTCGGCGAGGTGCGCGAAGTCGGCGAACCATCCGGTGAGCACCGGGCGCAGGTCGTTGGCAGGGGGCGCTCCGAGGAAGCACACGCCTTCGCCCCACTGCGCGTACTTGTACCCGCCACCGAGCACGAAGACCTCGTCGCCGAGGGCCGCGCGATCGAAGGGGACGACCGCGAAGTGGTGATAGGCGTCGACGAGCAACGGCACCGCGAGCGCGCGGCAGCGGGCGGCGAGGTCGCCGAGGTCGGGCACCACGCTGGAGGTCTCGAAGAGCACCGACGAGCAGAGCACCGCGGCGGTGTCGGCGGTGACCGCGGCGGCGAGGCGGGCGGCGAGCGAGTCGACGGGTGAGGGGTCGACGAAGGTGACCCGGATGCCCTCTTCGGCGAGCCGCCGGAGCTGGCGGTGCAGGGTGTGAAACTCGCCCGCGGTGGTGACGAGGTGCCGGCGCTTCGACCACGGAAGCGCGCTGAGAAAGCGGGTCACCAGCGCGTGGGTGTTGAGGTCGAGCGCGTAGTCGCGGGCGTGGCCGCCGAGGTCGGACGCGAGGCCCGCGCGCAGCTCGTCGGCGACGGCGAAGGCCGCGCCCCACTTGTCGTCGACGTGGAGGGCGGCGGCGTCGAAGCACTCGGTGAGCGCGTCGCGGGCGACGTCGGGCCACGCCTGGTGCGAGTGCCCCGTGAGGAGCACCCGACCGGGTCGCAGGAACGCTGTGTAGTGGGAGCGGAGTCGCGCGCTGTCGATCATCGGAGCGCGCGGGAGGGTATCACCGACCGCGCGGGGCGTTGGCCTGCTGCGGCGGGGGCTGACCCTGGCCGGGAGGGGCCGGGTTGAGGTTGACGAACTTGCCCACCGGAGCGGCCGTGAGCGACACGTCCCAGGAGAGGTCGAAGGGCGGCTTCACGTCGGCGGGGAGGCCGTCCATGGCGGCGCCCATGTCGAGCACCTGCTCCAGGCGGTCGTCGTCGAAGCCCGGCTCGTGGAGGCAGATCACGTTGGGGGTGGTGACGACGGCCGAGACCTCGTCGCCCCGCAGCGGCTTGCCGCAGGCGCCGTGCAGCGCGCTGATGAGGTGGTCGTTGATGACCACGCTCGCCACGAGCGGACCAAAGGCCAGCAGTGCGCGCTTCTGGTTCTTGTCCTCGTGCATCGAGACGTCGACGGCGAAGATGTTGTTGGGGAGTTCTTCGGCGAGGCGGCGGTCGAAGGCGTCGCCCTTGAGGCCGGAGCCTTCGAGCTCCTCCTGCGTCGGGATGCGCACGTGCCGGTCGTCGGAGATGACCGCGACCAGGAGAGCGTCGTTCCACGCCTCGATGATCTTCGGGCTCTTGCCCTGCGTCGCCTGCTTGAACTGCTCGACCACGCGGGCCGGGAAGATGCGCGCGCAGACCCACGCCTTGTCGCCGCACGGACACCACCGCGACGGGTCGAGGTTCTTCGGCAGCTCGTCGCACGCGAAGCGCAGCTCGCGCTTGAAGTCCTTGCTCCCCGGCGGCATGCGGAAGGGCATGTCCATCAGGTTGAGCGCCCGGCCCGCGGTGCCGTCGGCGCGCTTGGGGATCATCTGCGTGCCCTGCACCGCGAAGGTCATCTCCGGCCGCTCGGCGCGCGCCGTGTCGACGAAGCGCTTCACCTCGGTGATGCGCGCCATGGTCTCGCCCACCGCCGCCGCCGTCGTCTCGCCGAGGTACCACCCGAGGTGGGCCGCGCCGAGCGCCACGATCGGCACCTCCATCGGCCACAGGAGCTCTCCGGCCGAGGCGATGAGCACCGCGCCCTCGTTCTGCTCCGTCCACCCGAGGCCGCCGCGCTCCAGCTGCCCCTGGAGCAGCTTGCGCGTCACGGCCTGGTCCATCACCACGCCCGCGCGCATCTCGCCCTTCATGATCGCGTCGGCGTGCTCGAAGGCCCACTGCGGGAACGCCGGGCCCTGCGGCATCGGGGCCATCTGCGGGAGCATCGCCAGCGGAAACGCCGCCTTCTGCTTGTCCTCGCCGATGAGGTCCTTCACGCGCTGCTCCAGGCCCGCGTCGTCCTTGGGGCCGGCCCAGACCCAGTAGCCGGGCTCCACCTCCGCGATGGACTCCTCGCCCTTCGCGGCCGCGTCGAGCACGCCCTTCCACTGCTTGGCCAGCGTGAGCGGGCGGCCGAAGGTCTTCTCGATGCTCTCGTCGTCGACCTCGTCCGAGGCCACGGTCTCGACGCCGTCGAGCGGCGCGCGCAGGAGCTTCGACTTGATGACCACGCCGTCGGTGTACGGAACGCCGCCGTCACCGCCCGCGAGGGCCTCGATGACCAGCTCGGCGCCGGAGCCCGGCATCGCCTTGATGAAGCGAACGCCGCACACCTGCCGCGGCGTGGCGCCGGGCTCAGCGACCATCTCGCCCGTCTTGGGGTCGGGCTGCGGGGGCATGATCTTCGCGCCGCACTTGCAGAGGCCCTTCCAGAACGGAGCCTGCTGCGGGTTCTTCGACGGCTCGGAGGGGTCTTCGTTGGCCGGGAGCGGAGGGGGCTTCTTGAACAGCTCCTCGACGAAGGTGTTGAGCTCCTTGGCGTTGCGGTAGCGCGGCTTGCCCTGCGGCCCCGCGTACGGGGGATCGGGGAACCCAAGGATCGTCGCGCCCAGGTGCCCGCAGTTGGGGCACGCGCCGACCACATGGGCCGTGTCGATGGGGAGCGGCGCTCCGCGGGTGATCTGGGTGCGCTGTCCTCGGCTCTGATCGAGCGCGCGGCGGATCGCGGCGGCGTCAACGGTCTCGGTCATCGATGAATCTCCATCCCCTTCGCTACGGGTCGTACGGGGCGGCGGAAGATAGACGCATTCCCACAGCGAGGCCATAGCCCGCGCGAGCCCGCGTTTCCCCTCGTTTTGCCGCGGTTGCGGGCCTACGCCCGGCGCAGCGTCGCGGTGAGCCCCGCGGCGTCACCGACCGGCGACTGGCAGGTCGTGCCGCGGCACACATAGGCCATGGGCGCTCCGTTCGCGCCGGTGCTTCGACCGCGCAGCAGCTCGGGGTCGATGCCCATCGCCATGGCGGTCGCCTCGTCGGGCGCGCACACCAGCGTGCGGTGCGGCACGAAGAACGATCGCGCCACCGAGAGCAGCGCCCGCGTGTCTTCGCGCGCGGGGTCGCCTACGACGATCACCTCGACGGCGCCGCGGGTCGCGCGGTCGGCGGCGCGCAGCACCGTTCCCATGGCGAGAGGGTTGTCTCTCGCGGATGCGGCGTAGAGTGCGAGGGCGCGCTCGGCGACGGAGCGGTAGGGCGCGTGGCCGGTGAGCGTCGCGACGCGCAGGAGGGCTTCGAGCGCGAGCCCGACGCCGCCAGGGTAGGCGTGGTCGTAGGCGTCGTTGGCGCGGTAGAGCACCACCTCGGCGTCGACGGGGGAGAAGCACAGCGCGCCGGTGTCGGCGTCGACGAAGCGTGCGAGCACGGCGTCGAGGAGCGTGCGCGCGAGGGTGATCGCGGCCGGGTCGAAGGTGGCCTCGAAGACATCGACGGCGGCGTTGGCGAGCGCGGCGTGGTCGTCGAGGAATGCCGTGCCATAGGCGATGCCGTCCTTCACGGCGTGGGCGAGCGTGCCGTTGGGCATGGCGAGGTCGCGCCACGCAAAGAGGCCGTCGCGGGCGAGGTCTACGGCGGCGGGCTCGTTGAGCGTGGCGCCGAGGTGGGCGAGGGCGCCGAGGGTGAGGCCGTTCCAGGAGGCGAGGCACTTGTCGTCGCGCATCGGGTGGGGGCGGGTCTCGCGCGCGGCGAGCAGCTTCGGGCGGCAGCGGGCGACCACCTCCTCCAGCTCGGTCACGGTGCGTCCCAACGCGACGCCGACCTTGTCGAGCGGCCGTGGGGTCCACAGCACCGAACGGCCGTGCTCGAAGTTGCCCTGCGCGCTCACGTCGAACACCGCGCAGAACGAAGCGGCGTCCACCGGTCCGACGGCGGCCTCGATCTCCGCGGGCGTCCACACGAAGAAGCGCCCCTCCTCGCCTTCGCTGTCGGCGTCCTGCGCCGAGTAGAAGAAGCCCTCCGGGGAGCGCATCTCGCGGAGCAGGTACGTGCGGATGTCCTTCGCGACGGAGAGCAGCGCCTGTCGCCTGCGATCGTCGCCCTCCTGGGCGTGGACGAGGCCCGCGGCGTCGACCGCGAGGCGCAGGAGCTGGGCGTTGTCGTAGAGCATCTTCTCGAAGTGGGGGACCTTCCACTCGGAGTCGGTGGAGTAGCGGGCGAAACCTCCGCCGAGGTGGTCCCAGATGCCGCCCTCGCGCATGCGCTGGAGCGTGAGGAGCGTCACGTCGGAGCAGTGGGTGCCGACGCCGTCGACGTCGACCGCGGCGCCCACGAGCAGCACGTCGTGGGTCATGGTGTTGGGAAACTTCGGCGCGCCGCCGAAGCCGCCGTAGCGGCGATCGGCGCGCGGGAGGAGCTTCGCGACGGCGCGAGAGAGAACGTCCGCGGGGATGACGTCGCTCGCGGCGGGGGCCGTGCGGGTGACGCGGGTGAGGGTGGCGACGAGCTCGGCGGCCTGCTCGAAGACCTCGTCGCGACGGTCGGTCCACGCCGCGGACATGAGCGTGAGCACCTCGCGAAAGGAGGGCATGCCGTGGCGGGGCGCGGGAGGGAAATACGTTCCGCCGAAGAAGGGTCGGCGGTCGGGCGTGAGAAACATCGACAGCGGCCAACCGCCGCCCCGCTGCGACACCACCTGATGGGCGAGCTGATAGACCTGATCGACGTCGGGGCGCTCTTCGCGGTCGACCTTGATGGAGACGAAGCGCTCGTTGAGGAGGGCGGCCGTCGCCTCGTCCTCGAAGCTCTCGCGCTCCATGACGTGACACCAGTGGCAGGCCGAGTACCCGATGGAGAGAAACACCGGCTTGCCTTCGGCCTGGGCCCGCGCAAACGCGGCGTCACCCCAGGGCTCCCAGGCCACGGGGTTGTGCGCGTGCTGGAGCAGGTACGGCGAGCGCTCGGTGACGAGCGCGTTGGGCTTGCGCGAGGTGTCCATCGGGATCTGCTGTTGTCAGCCCGTCTGGGCCTCAGGCGCAAGGCCGCGATCAGCCCGCCGCCCACACGAACTCGTCGACCTCGAAGCCCGCGCGCTCGACCGTCTGCCGCAGCGCCTCTTCGGTCACCACCGCGTCGTCGACCTTCATGCGCGCCTCGCCGACCTCCACCAATAGGTCGCTCACGCCGGGCACCCGCTCCAGCACCCGCCGCACCGACACCACGCACCCGCCGCAGGTCATCCCCTCGATCAACATGGTCGCGCTTCGCATCCTCCAAGGAGTAGCGCCAACCAGCCCCGCCCACCAGATGAGCCGCTTCGGCTCGACTGGGGTTGCAGTCGCCCTCTGGTCGCCAACTGACGGTGGCGGTCACGGATGCGCCTGCCACACAAGCCATCGCGCACGCTGCGATGGCCCCTCCGTTGCTGAGTCTCCCCACCAGGAGGCTCACCGTATGACCCCATTTCTTCCCCGTTGGCCCGTCGGTCTGTTGGCCCTGCTCACGGCCTGCCTCGAACGCCCGAGCGCTCAGCCCCTGGAGCGCCTCAACGCCAGCTTCACCTCGGAGGTCGCCAACGACGGCGTCGACAGCGTCGACCTGCTCTTCGTCGTCGACAACTCCAACTCGATGAGCGCCTACCAGCAGCGCCTGGGCGCGCAGTTTCGCGTGCTCATCGATGAGCTCGTCGCCCCGCCCATCGTGGCCGGTACCAATCGCCCCGCGCACCCGCCCGCGCGCAGCCTCCACGTCGCCGTCGTGTCGTCCGACCTCGGAACGCCCGGCGCCAACATCGGCACCTGCAACGTGAGCCCCGATGTCGGCGACGACGGGCTGCTCAACCCGATTCGCAGCGGTCGCGCGATGGCCGTCCATCGCCCCGCGGCGGCGGCGGGGATTCCTGCGGGCGCACGACCCGCGCGCTGCACCGCCAACCCCAACCAGTACCCGACCTTCCTCCAGTTCGACGCGGAGTCGTCCGACCCGGCGGCCTTCAGCGAGGACTTCGTCTGCAACGCCTACCTCTTCACCGGCGGCTGCGGCCTGGAGCAACAGCTCGAATCGGCCTACCGAGCGCTCGTGGTGCACAACCCGCGCGAGCAGGCGGGCAACACCGACCCCAACGCGGGCTTTGTTCGACCCAACGCCGTCCTCGGCATCGTGGTCATCAGCGACGAGGAGGACGGCTCGGTGCGCGACTGTCGCTACGCCGAGGCGGGGCAGCCGTGCACCGACGCGCTGTCCGTCTACGACCTCGCGGCCGTCGGCTGGGGCGACGACGACGACCTCAACCTCCGCATGTACGCGTACACACCCGGCTCGTCGCAGGACCCGACCTGGCCCCTCGACCGCTACTTCGACCCGCGCAACGCGAGCCGCGGCTTCACCTCGCTCAAGCCCGGTCACCCCGAGCGCGTAGTGTTCGCGGGCATCGTGGGCGTGCCGTTGCAGGTTCCGACCAACGCCGGGCAGGTGGACTGGGACCGCCTCCTCGGAGCGCGCGCCGACGGCAGCGACGCCATCGAAGGCACCGCCGCCGAAGGGGCCTTCACCATGCGCCCCAACCGCCGCGAGCCCACGTGCCCGCTGCACAACATGGTTCCGGCGTGTCGCCAGGAGGGCTCTCGCTTCGACCCGAGCAGTGCGAGCTGCTCCAACCAGGGACCCGCCTACGCGTGGCCGTCGCGGCGCATCGCCGAGGTCGCGCGCCGCTTCGATCGCGCCCACGGGACGGGCACCGTGGCGTCCATCTGCGCCAACGACTACGCCCCGGCGCTGCGGCAGATCGTCGACCGCATCGGCCGCTCGCTGGAGGGCAGGTGCCTCCCGCGGCGACTGCCCACCGTGCCCGCGGCGCCCTCTGCCGGGGAGAGCGTGAGGGTGTCGTGCGTCGTGCGCGAGACGCTGCCCGCCGGGCTGCGCTGCGACCCCACCCGCGGTCGACGCGTGAGCGAGCGCACCACCGACGGACGCGAGGTGTGCCTCGTCGACCAGATCGCCGTGGTCATGGGGCAGGCGCCGCCCGCGGGCGCGCACGGCTTCTACTACGACACGCGGCCCGACCCGGCGAACCCCTCGTGCGTGCAGCGCATCGCGTTCAGCGAGGGCGACAGCGTGCCGAGCGGAGGGAGGGCGCAGATCGACTGCGTGGCCATCGCCTCGGACGCACCGGCCCTCGACCCGAGCATGTAACGAGCGTCGGCTCTATCTCGCGCCCCGTTGCGGTGCGACCATCCCCTCCCGTGGTGAACGGTCAGCCGCCGCGGTGGCGGCTGAGGAGGAGATACGTCCATGAATTGGTGGAGAGCGATACGAACAACGACCGCAGCCTGCGCGGTGGCGAGCGCGCTGGCGGGCTGTACCGGCGACCCCGTCGTCAGCGGCAACGTCGACGCCGGGGTCGATGTCCCGGCCATCGATGTGCCGGTCGATCGGGTTCCGATGTGCGGCCCGATGCAGACGGTGTGCGGCAACCTCTGCATCTCGACCCAGTCGGACAACGCCAACTGCGGCGGCTGCGGCGTGGCCTGCACCGCGGGCGCCCAGTGCCGCGAAGGCGCGTGTCGCGTGGTGTGCCCGACGGGCCAGAGCACCTGCCGCGAGGGCGGCGCGGACGGCGGCGCCGAGCAGTGCGTGATCGTCGCGACGGACAACAACAACTGTGGCGCGTGTGGCACCCGCTGCGCGCCGGGTGAGGTCTGCTCCGCGGGGACGTGTCAGACGAACTGCTCCGTCGGGCTCACCACCTGCACGAACGGGGGCGTTCGCGCCTGCGCCGACCTCACGCGCGACAACCGCAACTGCGGCGCGTGCGGCACCGCGTGTCAGCCGGGCGAGTCCTGCGAGGCGAGCCGCTGCGTGACGAGCTGCGCGACGGGCTTCACCGCGTGCGCGGCGACGGGCATGGACGCGGGCACCGGCTACTGCGCCAACCTCCAGCAGGACCGCAACAACTGCGGCGCCTGCGGCAGCGTGTGCGGCGCCGGCCAGGTGTGCATGACCGGGAGCTGCCAGACCTCGTGCACCATGGGCCTCAGCGACTGCTCGGGCTCGTGCCGCGACCTCCAGGGCGACCGCGCCAACTGCGGCGCCTGCGGGACGTCGTGCATGCCCGGTCAGGTGTGCACCGCCGGGGTGTGCGTGACCTCGTGCCCCGTGGGCCAGGTCAACTGCGACGGCTCCTGCCGCGACCTCGCGAGCGACCGCGCCAACTGCGGCGCGTGCGGCAGCGCGTGCGGCGCCGGTCAGGTGTGCTCGGGCAGCGTGTGCACCACCTCGTGCGGCAGCGGGCTCACCGACTGCACGGGCTCGTGCCGCGACCTCCAGAGCGATCGCGCCCACTGCGGCGTGTGCGGTCGGTCGTGCATGCCGGGGCAGGTGTGCTCTGCGGGCATGTGCGTCACGTCCTGCGCGGCGGGGCAGACGGAGTGCGGCGGCTCGTGCCGCGACCTCCAGAGCGACCGCTCCAACTGCGGGACCTGCGGCAGCGCGTGCGGCGCCGGGCAGGTGTGCTCGGCGGGCGCGTGCGTGACCTCGTGCGGCACCGGCCTCACCGACTGCTCGGGCTCGTGCCGGGACACCACCGACGACCGCGCCCACTGCGGCGGCTGCGGGATGCTCTGCGCCTCGGGGCAGATCTGCGTGGCGAGCGCCTGCGTGACCTCGTGCCCGGTCGGTCAGACCGTCTGCTCGGGCGCCTGCTGGAACCTCCAGACCGACCGCGACCACTGCGGGAGCTGCACCCGGAGCTGCAACGCGGGCGAGGTCTGCACGGCGGGCGCCTGCGTGGTGAGCTGCCCCAGCGGGCTGACCACCTGCGGCGGCGTGTGCCGCGACACCTCCGTCGACCGCGCCAACTGCGGCGGCTGCGGCGTCGTCTGCGCCGCCGATCGGGCGTGCGTCTCGGGGGCCTGCGCGTGCACGGGCTCTCTGCGGCTGTGCAGCGGCGCCTGCGTCGACGCGCAGAACGACCCGCGCAACTGCGGTGGCTGCGGCGTGGTGTGCGCCGGCGGCCAGGTGTGCTCGGCGGGCGCGTGTGTGGTCACCTGCGCGAGCGGGCTCAACAACTGCTCGGGCTCCTGCCGCAACCTGACGAACGACCTCGCCAATTGCGGCGCCTGCGGCACCGTGTGTCCGACGCGCGCCAACGCGACGGCGACGTGCAGCGCGAGCGCGTGCGGGTTCACCTGCACCACGGGCTTCGCCAACTGTGACGGCGTCGCGAGCAACGGCTGCGAGACCAACTTGTCGAGCAGCACCTCCAACTGCGGCGCCTGCGGCACCGCCTGCGCCACCGGCCTGTCGTGCTCGTTTGGATCGTGCTCCAGCACCCGCACGGTGCCGGGCTTCTCCGGACAGCTCGGCCCGGACTACTCCAGCGCCGGCTGGGTGCAGTGCGTGGGCTACCTCGACCGCTCTGGGGTGGAGGACATCCCCGACAGCGGCTGGGCGACCGCGTGCATCGGCACCGGGTATCGCCAGCTCCGCGTCGCGTGCGGCGCGAGCGCCAGCGCCGTCCGCTACATCGACGTGTCGAGGAACATCTTCGCCACGCCGCTCGTCAGCTACCCCGAGACCGGCCTCATCATCGGCCAGAACTTCACCGGCACCGACAACGTCATCTACGCGTCGTCGATGAACCCCAACAGCGGCACCTCGTGGTGGAACGGTGGCAACGGCTGCACCGAGACCTCGACCAACATCACGATCAACAACAGTTGCTCGTGGGAGGCGTCCAACTGCTTCGGCCAGGGCCTGTCCGGCGACCGCTTCCTCTACGTCTACGTCCACCCGTAGACCCCGCCCCACCCCTCCCATTCCCCCAACAAAAGAGCCCTCCGCCCAATCGCGCGGAGGGCTCCTTCCCCTGTGACTCCCCTCAGCCGGAGGTCACGGCGGAATCGGCGCGCAGACCGTTCCGGCAACGCACATGAAGCCGACCGGGCAGCAGTTGCACGGGCACGGGCTCGTCCCGTTGGAGCAGGTTCGCGCCGCGCAGCGATTGGTCGCCGTGTTGCAGTCCTCGTTGCAGCGGCAGCCGCCCACGCAGCCCGCCTCGGCGCAGCTGTATCGCGTCGGATCCATCGGGTCGGCCGCGCAGGCCGCGCTGCCGGTGCACGTCCCGCGGCACGAGCCGCCGCAGCCGTCGGCGATGCCGCACGCCACGCCCGGCGGGCAGAACGGCACGCAGTTGCAGGTGCCCGTGAGCACGTTGCACAGCGTTCCGGTCGGGCACTGGCGACCGACACCGCACGCGGGCCCGCCCGCGCAGGCGTTGGGCACCGGCGTGCCGCACGCCACGTTGCTCGCGTCCGTCTCGCAGTGCGGAACGCACCGACACACCCCATCGGTGCACGAGCTGAGATCACCGCACGGCGAGTTGCACGCGCCGCAGTGGCTCTGGTCGCCGCGGAGGTTGACGCAGCGCCCGTTGCAGAGGGTGAGCCCCGTCGGGCAGGTGCACACGCCCGCCACGCAGGTGCTGTCGGAGGGGCAGCGGTTGTCGCAGGCGCCGCAGCGGTTGTTGTTGGTCTGGAGGTTGTAGCAACCGTCCTCGCACATCGTTCGGCCGCTCGGGCAGCCGCCACCGCCGTCGCCGCCGTCGCCTCCGCCGCCGGCGTCGTCGGCGCCGCCGTCATCCGGGTCGTCGGCCACGCAGCGCATCTCGGCCGAGCAGTGGCGCCCGGTGGTGCATCCCGTGCCGGTGCCGCACGCCGCCTCGCCCATGCACAGGTTGGGAATGGTCACTCCACACGGGTAGTCCGCGACCATCTCCGCGGGCGGGCAGTGCGGCGTGCAGAGGCAGCGACCCGTCGGGACGTCGCAGCGCTCGCCGTTGCCGCAGCCGCTGTCGCAGCGCCCGCCGCACCCGTCGCTCGACCCGCAGGGCGCCGTCGCCGGGCAGCGCGGCATGCACACGCACGTGTTGGACGTGGTGTCGCAGAACTCGAAGGTCGTGGGGCAGGGCCCGGCGCAGCGCCCGCCGCAGCCGTCGTCGGCGCCGCACATGGCGCCCGCGCACCGGCGCTCGCAGATGCACTGGCCGACGATGCAGCGGTCACGCGGCGAGCGGGTGCACGGCGGGTCGCAGTTGCATGTGCTGATGCACATCCCGTTGACGCAGACCGACCCGATGCCACAGCTGATCGACGCGCAGGGGTTGTCCATGCACACGCCGTTCGAACAGGACTGGCCCATCCCGCAGATCACGCCGTCGCACGCCGAGCGGGGCACGCACTGGAAGTGGCAGGCGCCGCCGGTCTCGCAGCGGCCGCCGCACGACGCGATGGGAGCGCAAGCGCCCGTGCGGTCGTCGCAGAACTGACCCGCCGGGCACGCGACCCCCGAGCAGGTCGGCGGGAAGCAGCCCTCCTCGCATCGACCATTGAGGCAGGTCTGGGTCGCCCCGCACGTCCGGCCCGCGCAGCGATCGGTCGTGGCCACGCAGCGCATCACGCAGCGCTCCGTGAGGGGGTTGCAGGGGTTGGATTCCCCCATGCATTCGTCGATGGCACAGAGGCCATCGAGGCAGACGAGCCCGCGCCCGCAGTCGCTGTCGAGCCGACAGACCGCGCCCGCCTGGACGTCGCCGGGGACGTCGGCGACCTGGATGTCGCGCGGCGGGTTGTCGACCGGGATGATGTCCATGAAGGACTGGCCGATGTCGTTGACGGCGTCGAAGCCGTAGATGCCGCCGTCGGGGACGTAATTGCCCAGCGGCGGGGGGCGGTCGCTGGAGCACCCCCCGAGCGCGCACGACCAGGCCACGAGGGAGATCAACAAGATGGATCGGAGGGTTGTCATGGGTGGTGCGCCGCTCTCACCGAGCACCCTAGCGTGACAGGGCACACCGGCGGAAGTGCGGAGCCGTCCCCGTGGGGTTGCCGGTCAGCGGGGCTCACTCGCGGATTGCCCCGGCGAAGCAGAGACGGCACGATCGCTCACATGGTGACGCGAGTCGGGTGGGGTCTGGTCTGGGCGGTGTTGGCGACGGTCGCGGCGTGTTCGTCGACGCCAAAGCCTCCGAGCGCCATCGACGCCGGGGCCGACGCCTCGGCCGACGCGCCCGCCTCGTCCGAGGCGTCGACGTCCGACGTGGCCGACGCGGGTGGCTGTGGCATCGCGCCCAGGGTCAACCTCGACTCGGAGGGCATCGCGACCCCGGAGGGAGACGTCGCCTGGGTGGAGTTCTCCCGCTCGTCCGACACGGCGCAGCTCACGCCCATCCCGACGTGCGGCGGCGCCGTCTACAACGCCGTGGTCGTGCAGTGGACGGCCCCGCGCGCGGGCATCATGCGCCTGCGCGTCGAGCGCGATCAGGCCGACTGGGCCTCCGAGATGCTCGCGGGCGCCTACCTCTCCGCCCGTCGCCTGGAGAGCTGCTCGTGGAGCGCCACGGCCCGCGAGTGCTCCGTCGCGACCTTCGAGACCGATCCCTCCCACACGCGCTCGGAGTTCGAGTTTCGCGTCGAGGCGGGCACCCAGTGGATCGCCCTCGCCTGGAGCTTCAACTACGGCAACGCGGGCGTCCGCGTGACCCCCGTTCCGCCGCTGCGGGTCTCGGCCAACATGGTGAGCGCGTCCGCGTACAACCGCGCCTGCACCCCGGGCGCGACGGAGTGGGACCAGCTCTGCCCCGCCCGCTCGGACTGCGTCTCGGTGGCGGGCGCCGCCCCCACCTGCGTCCCCCGCGGCGCGCGCGCCGGCATCTGCCGCGGCCCGCTGCGCGACTGCGACACGGGCCTCAGCTGCCTCGCGCTCGGCAACACCTGCGACACGCCCGCGGCCATCGGCGAGTCCTGTGAGAGCCGCGGCTGCGCGGCGGGCGCGAGCTGCGTCGTCCGGTCGCCGGTGAGCGAGAGCCGCTGCGTCGCGGTCGGAACCGCCCTCGGCGAGTGCCGTGACCCCTCCGATCCGCGCGGCGCCTGCGACGCCCCGCTCTCCTGTCGTCAGGTCAACACCCGCTTCATCTGCGTCACCCAGACGCCCGTGGGGATGACGTGCACGAGCGAGTCGTTCTGCACGGGGCTCGCGGTGTGCGCGCCAGACGCGGCCCGCCAGCTCCTGTGCACCGCGGCGGGCTCGGAGAACACTCCCTGCGACGCGACCACCGGCCAGATCTACCCCTGCGCGACCGGGCTCCGCTGCGTCTCCGGCGCCTGCCGCCGCACGCGGCCGTCGGGTGAAGCGTGTGCCGACGAGTCCGAGTGCGAGGCCGGCCTCACCTGCGTCGACAATCGCTGCGCGGCGCCTCCCACGGGCCGCTGCACGTCGCGCGGCGACGCCTGCCCCGACGGTCAGCGCTGCTTCAACCGATCGTGCGTCCCGGCCATCGCCGCCGGGCAGACCTGCACCGGCGCGACCTGCGCGGGCGGCTACGCCTGCCCCTCCGACGTCGGCCGCTGCGAGGTGAGCCCTCCCTCCACCGGCTGCACCACCGACGTCGATTGCATCCGCGGGACGGCCTGCCGTGAGCACGTGTGCGTCGTCGTCGGGCAGTGCCCGCAGCGCAACGTCTTCCTCACCAACGTCGTCTGCGACACCGACTCGCGCTGTGTTCCCGTCGCGGCGGGCGGCCTCGCGTGTCGCCCCATCGGCCGCGACGGCGGCGTCTGCCGTCGGGCCCCCGATGCTCCCTGCGACAACGGCTTCCGCTGCATCGGCGGCGTGTGCGCCGCGGCGGCCGATGCGTCGGCGGGTGTCTGCGCCGATCGACTGCGCTGCCCGCCGGGGACGCGCTGCGAGGCCGGCTGCCAGCCCATCGGGGCCGCCGGCACCGAAGGCGCTCGCTGCCGCCGGGCGCGCAACGGCTCGGGCGAGTGCGATCGCCCGCTCACCTGCAACCTCACATCCCTCACCTGCGTGCGGTAGGCCGGTCTCCCCGATGACCGCCGCCGCCGACCCCCCGGTGATGCTGTTCGATGGCCACTGCAACCTCTGCAATGGCGCGGTGGACTTCATCCTCACGCGGGAGAAGACGCCGACGTTGAAGTTCGCGTCGCTCCAGTCCGACGCGGGTCGAGCGCTGCTCGCGAAGCACGGTGTGGCGCTGCCCGAGGGCGACCCCGACTCGGTGATCCTCGTCGAGGATGGTGTGGTCTGGGAGCGCTCCGATGCCGGGCTGCGCATCGCGCGCCACCTGACGTTTCCGTGGAGCCTGGTGGGCGCCTTCGGGTGGGTTCCGCGGGTGGTGCGTGACGGCGTCTACAAGTTCATCGCGCGCAACCGGTACCGCTGGTTCGGTCGCAAGGACACCTGCCGCATCGCGACGCCCGCCGAGAAGGCCCGCTTCCTCAGCGCCCCCGGCGGCTGAGTCTCACGCGCCGCTCTTGAGCGCGATGCGATCGACCCAGTGCAGGATCGCCTCGGTGATCTCGTCGCGGTTGGTCTCGTTGAGAAGCTCATGGCGCGCGTCGGACCACACCCGCACGGTCACGTTGCGCATGCCCGCGCGCTCGTAGCCCGCGACGAGCGGATGGAAGTCCTTGAGCTTGCGGTGCAGCGGATCGCGCTCTCCGACGGTGAGGTAGACCGGGAGGTCCTTCGGGAGGTGGGCGAGGTTGGAGGCGTCGCCGAGGGCGGGGAGCGCGCCGAGCAGGTCGACCCAGAGCTGGGTGCTCGCCTCGAAGCCGCAGCGGTCGTCGGCGATGTACTTGTCGACCTCGGCGGGGTCGCGCGAGAGCCAGTCGAACTCGGTGCGGTTGGGCGCGAAGGCCTTGTTGTAGTCGCCGAAGCTCATGCGGGTGAGCACGGGCGAGGGCTTCGTCGCGCCGACGCGGGCGCGCTCGACGCGAGCCACGAGGCGACCCACCGGGGCGAGGGGATTGCTCGTGCCGCAGGCGCAGCCCGAGAGCACCACGCCCGCAAACTGATCGCCCCGCTCGAACATCATCTGCTGCGAAAGAAACGACCCCATGCTGTGCCCGAAGAGCACCTTCGGAGCCTTGGGGTGCTCGCGGGTGATGTGATCGCCGAGGCGGTAGAGATCATCGAGCACGGTGCGCCAGCCGTGGTCGGCCGCGAAGAACCCGAGGGTGCTCGCGGTGGCGGTGTGACCGTGTCCGCGGTGGTCGTCGGCGTACACGGCGATGCCGCGCGCGGCGCACGCTTCGGCGAAGCGGCGATAGCGCCCGGCGTGCTCGGCGAGGCCATGAACGACCTGCAACGACGCCCGCACCTCTCCATCGGGCAGCCATGCGTAGACGAAGACCTCGGTGCCGTCGGTCGCCTTCAGCGTGAACGTTCGCTCCACCATAGGGCGCGGACAGTACCCCAAGTGCCGCGTTCGCCGAACGGGTCGTTGCGGCGCCGGGGCGTTGGCCACTATGTCTCCGCGCCGTGGAGAACCTCGATCGCATCCTCTTCGCCCTCGTGATGGGCGCCTCGGTGACCGCGGGCCTGCTCGTGGTGCCGACCTTCGCTCGTGGAACCAAGGGCGCCGGGCTCACGGCTGCCCTGTCCGTGCTGCTCCTCGCATGGCTCGTGGTGTCGGTGGCGACCGCGTCGTCGGGCTCCAGTCACGTCGCGGTGGCGCCCGTCGCGTTCGCGGTGATGGTGGCGCTCTGGCTCGGCGTCGCCCCACTGCGACGCGCGTGGCTCGGCGTGTCGATGACGGCTCTGGTGGCGCTACAGACGCTCCGCTTCGTCGGCAGCGCGCGGGTGCTCGCGGTGCATGGCGGCTGGTTGCCCAACTCCTACGGGCGCGTGCTCGGTGCGGCGGACGTCGGGCTTGCGCTCACGGCGATCGCGCTCGCGTGGGCGTGGTCGCGTGGCGCGGGCTGGGCGCGTCAGGCGACGCTCGCGTGGTCGGCTGCGGGGCTGATCGCGACGGCGGGCGGGCTGATGTTTCAGGCCCAGGTGGTGCGGCCGACGCCGGGCTTCGAGGGCTTGTGGAGCGCATTTCTGACGCCGTTGCTGGCCGCGCTGCTGGTGGTGGCGGGGTACCGCTCGCTCGTGCGCCCCGCGGCGTAGGTCTCCTACGCGCGCTGCGCGGTGATCATCGCGACGAGCGCGTCGTGGTGCCGCGCGAGGTCGTCGAACTCCTTGATCGGCAGGAAGCGCGAGCGCGCCCCATCGCGCGTGACGTGCAGGTACCGCGTCTCGTGCCACCAGGTGAGCTCACCGATGAGGCGCTCGAACTGGATGGCGTCACGCCCTTCGACCTTCTTGCGCGCGACGCACCATGTCCACGGGTGCTCACCCTCCAGGGCGTCGAGGTCGACCCAGAGCGTGTTGGTGTTGAACAGCGGGAAATCCTGATCGGGGAAGTCCTCGGGCAGGCGAAAGGTCTCCGCCAGCACCAGCCGCCCGTCGCGCAGCACCGGCAGTCCGCCGCGGTCACCGGCGCGCTTCTCGACGAGCTCGACGGTCACCTCCGAGCTGCCCTTGCGGTGCATCGCGAAGAGCGTCGGGTCGATGGTGGCGCCCAGGTTGTCGACGTTGGAGATGAGCACCGTACGAACGCCCGCGGCCCGCCACGCGGCAAGCGTACCCGCTGCCGCGAGCGCGTCGGGCAGGTCGCCGTGACCCGTGGAGTGCGCCGAGGGGACGCCGTCTTCGGTCAGAAACAATCCCCCATCGGGTGTAAAGCGCAGCGACACGAACTGCGGCACCAGCGAGACCGCTGCGTCGGCGGGCGGGGGCGCGTCGTCGAGGGACTGGGCGATGAGGTCGTGCGTCGCGAAGCTGGTCATGAGCGCGGCCGGAACACGCCCCTTCCATCGCGCCACGTCAGCGAGCTTCACGTCGAGGAAGCGCTCTCCGCCGGGCGTGCCCAGCGGCGCCAGGGCCTTCACCACCGAGCCGAAGCGCGTGGCCATTCCGCCCGCGAGCACCACCACCGCGAGCTCGCCCCGCTCGATGGCCGCCGCGCCTTCGGCCGCGAGCGCGAGCGCCTCGGGACTGCCCGGCTCCGGTGCGCGTTGGGCGCAGTCGAGCGGCGGCGGCCCAACGTCTCCGACGATGAGATGCAACGACTCGGGGGCGGCACCGGCGGCCTGCAAGCGTTGGCGCGACACCTCGGTGGGAACGCGCCCGGCGTGGAAGCGAGTGAGGGTCCGCGACAGGTCTTCCGGGAGGTCGGTGAGATTCATGAGACGGGTCGGTGCCGCCTGGGCGCCGCGGGATGGCGAACTCATACGACGTTTCTGTGGCTGCCACCACGGCGATGAAAGCCCCCAACCGTGGGGCCACGTGCGATAGGCTGGCGGGAGTTTCATGAAGACCTTTCCCGTCGGGCTCGTGGTGGAAGACCGCCTCTGCTTCGTGGTGGGCGGCGACCGCGAGGCCTTCGACAAGACCCGACGGCTCCTCGCGGCCGGGGCGCGGGTGAAGGTCGTGTCGCCTACGGTGATCCCGGCGCTGGCCTCCGTCATCGAGTCCTACGGGGCGCGCGCCATGTGGGAGGCGAGGGAGCTCATCAACGGCGACCTCGAAGAGGGCCCGATCCTGGTGATGTGCGCCGTGCGCGACGAGGTGCTCTGCGAGGAGCTGCACCGGCGCTCGCTGAAGGACGGGTTTCTGCTCTGCACCATCGACCAGCCGCGGTGGTGCACGTTCACCAACCTCGCGGTCGCCGACGTGGGCGAGCTGGTCATCGCGCTCGGGTCGGGCGGCAGCGCGCCGGGCCTGCTCCGACGGCTGCGCGACGACCTCGTGGCGGGTCTCGGCGGGTCGTTTCCCAGCTTCACCCGCTACGTGAGCGACGTGCGCGCGATGGCCTCGCTGGAGGGCCGTCGCGACGCCGTGGCCGACGCCATCGCGGGGCTGCGCCTGGAGGTCATCGTCCACCTCCCGTCGCGCTGGCGCGAGCGCTGGAAGGCGCTCTCGCCCGGCAGCTACGAGTCCGGCGTGCACGCCCTGCCTGCCATCGACGACGACGCCGACTGACCCCGTGCGGCGCGCCCTTCGCGTTGCCCGCGTTTCGCACGGGTGGTACGGACAGCCATGCGGCCGCGCGAATACCTGATCCCCATCTACTTGTGGATCAGCGCTTCTGTGCTGCTGCACATGTTCCTGGCGGGCGGGACGAAGGCCATCGCCGACCGGCTCGGTGGCGACGAGCGGCGCCTCCTCGCGCAGGCCGGCGCTGGCTCCAACAGCGTGTCCGAGGTGGAGTTCGAGCTCGGGCCCACGCCGCCTCCGCCTCCGGTCGTGCCGTCGCTCGACCCGACGGCCTCGCCCACGCCAACCACCACCCCGACGCCGACGTCGACCCATCGCCGCCCGCCGCGCGAGCGCGATCGTCGCCCGCCCCCACGACGCGAGCCCGATCCTCCGCCCGCGCCTCCGCCGCCTCCGCCGCCCCCGGTCGTTGCGACGCCGGTGGTCCCGGTCGTCGTGCCGCGCGGCGAGCACCACTTCGTCGATCAGAACAACGCCGCCGAGGAGCCGGTCCCCACCGACCCCCACTTCCTCGCGCAGGCCAACCGCAACGTCGAGGAGGAGACGCAGGCCGCCCAGCGCAACCTCGTGCGCGACCAGGCCAACCCGCGCAGCGGAGGCCCGCGCGATCGAACCGATCCGACCAACCCCGGTCGCAACCGCGATCAGGTCAGCGCCGACCTCGACAACCACGAGGGGCGCAGCGATCGGGTGCCCAACCAGCACCCGCGCGACGAGTCCCACGTCGCTGCCGCAGCGGTGCGGCCCAACCCCACCCCCGCGCAGGGCACGCGCGCTCCCGGCACCGGCGGTGCCTCTACGACCACGGGCGCCGTGGGTCGCGCGGGCGCCACGGGCGACCCCGTTCCGGGCGCCGGGACGATGGCGGTCGCGAGCGGTGCGCAGGGAAGCAACGGGCAGAACGGCGGCGGCGCGACCAGCAACAACGCGGGCGGCCTGGCGGGGTTGCGCGGCCTCGGCGCGAGCCGCGCGCTCGCAGCCACGCTCCCTACCTGGAACAGCTACGCCTCCATCATCGGCGACGCTCGTATGGAGCGTGAGGCCGACGAGGCCCGCCGTCGTCGCTCCGAAGCGCGCGGCAGCTACACCGACGGCTGGCAGGACACTCGGTCGGCGATCGAAAACTTCGTCCCGCACGTCCGCATCGGCAACCAGACAGCGCTGCGCGCGGCGGCGTCGCCCTTCGCGGCCTACCTCACGGCGATGCACCGCCGCATCCATCGCCTCTTCGCGGACGGCTTCATCGCCAACATCCCGTCGTCCCCCGCCCTTCAAAACGACCAGCTCGTGACGACGCTGGAGATCGTCCTGGAGGGCACCGGGGCGATCCACTCCGTCGGCGTCGCGCACCCGAGCGGCGTGCTGGCCTTCGACGTCGGCGCGCTCGGTGCTGTTCGCCGCTCGGCGCCCTTCGGCGAAGCGCCCGCGGCGATCCGCTCGTACGACGGGCGGGTGTACGTGCGCTGGGGCTTCCACCGCGACCACCGCCAGTGCGGAACCTTCAACGCCGAGCCCTACATCCTCCCGACGCCCGCCGCGCCGACCGGGCCGCGCACGCCGCCGGTGCCTCCGCGGTCTACGGACGAGGGCCCGGCCGAGCGGCTGGGTCAGGCGCCGGGCGCAGGAGCTGGTCGAGGTTCTCCAGGTTGACGACGGCGTGCGCGGTGAGGGGCGCGAGCACCTCGCCGGTGAGCCGGTAGAGCAACGCGAAGACGAGGCCCATCACCACGGCGCTGGCCGTCCACGACCGCAGCGCGCGGTTGGCCGGCACGTGCAGGAGCCCGAAGACGACGGAGGTCACGAGGGCCGCGACGGGGAAGCTGCTCCACGCCGTGAGCGACGGGAGGAGGGCGCCGCGGAAGAGGAGTTCTTCGCCGACGGCGGCGGCGAGGCAGAGGGCGCGCAGCTCGCTCGCGGGTGCTCCCGCGAGGCCGTCGCGCAGGGCGGACTCGAGCGCGGAGGCCCAGCGGGCGCGGGCGACGAGCTGCCGTGTGACGCCCACCACCGCGACGCCGCTCAAGGCGCCGAAGGAGAGGGCGAGGGGGAGGGCGATGGCGTGGGTTCCGCCGAGGGGGGCTCCGTCGTGCAGCGCGCTGCCGCCGACGGCGTGGCGCCACGTGATCGCGGCGAGCGAAAACCCCGCGTAGACCATGAGCGCGGCGGTGGTGCGGGCGGTCGCCATGGAGTGCGAGAGCGGCGCTAGCACCTGAGCACGGCGGGGTGCAACCCGACGAGGCGCGGAGACGATTGACGGGGCGGGCGGCAACCTTCAGTCTCTCGTCGCGATGGAGGACGCCTTCTTCGACGCGGCGCCTCGAGTGCTTGTGGTGGATGACGAAAAAGTCATCCGGGAGATCCTCGCGGACTTCCTCTCACTCGAAGGCTTTGAGGTACGAACCGCCGACGACGGCCAGACCGCGCTCAAGGAGCTCGAAGGCAACGCCTACGACCTCGTCATCTCCGACCTGAAGATGCCGGGCATGGGCGGTCTCGAGCTGCTCAACGAGCTCAACCGGACGTACCCGGGCATCGTCACCATCATCATGACGGGCTTCGGCACGGTGGAGACCGCCATCGATGCCATGCGGCACGGCGCGTACGACTACGTGATGAAGCCGTTTCGCATCGAGGAGGTGGTGCACATCATCCAGCGCGGCCTGGAGAAGAAGCGCCTCACCGCGGAAAACCTCCGCCTCCGCGAGGCCGTGTCGCTCTACAAGGTCAGCGAGGCCATCGCCGCGTCGCTCTCGCTCGACGAGGTGCTCTCCACCGTGGCGGCCGCCGCCCTCGACGACGTGCAGGCCGACCTCGCGCTCGTGTACATGGGCGACGAGGAGACCGGCGTCGTCGAGCGCTTCCGGCAGCAGAGCCCGCGCTTCATCGCCGACCTCACGGGCCACGAGGGTGAGCTCGGCTGCGACATCCCCACGCTCTCCGAACACTTCGCCCACGAGCCGGTGCTCAACCTCGCCGGCGCGCGCGTCCGCCGCTTCCTCATCCATCCCTCCGATCAGCACGTCGCCCAGGCCCTCATGGCGGTGCCGCTGCGCATCCGCGGCAAGATCATGGGCTTCCTCGTGGCGGTCGGCTTCCAGCGCGGTCGGCGCTTCGACGAGGGCCAGCGCAAGCTGCTCTCGGCGGTGGGGTCGCGCGCCGCGGCGGCCATCGAAAACGCGCGGCTCTACGAAAACCTCAAGGCGACCTTCAACCAGACCATCCAGGGGCTCGCGCGCGCCATCGACACGATGGACCGCTACACCGCCGGACACTCCGACCGCGTCGCGTACTACTCGAAGGTGCTGGCCGCGCGGCTCAAGCTGTCGCCCGACCAGGTGGAGACCGTGCGGCAGGCCGCGCTGATGCACGACATCGGCAAGATCGGCTGCGTGCTCAACCTCAACCGCCCGGGAAGGCTCACCCCGGAGGAGTACGAGATCTTCAAGAAGCACCCGGGCTTCGGCCGCGAGATCCTTGAGCCGATCAAGTTTCTCCACCCGCTGCTGCCGGGCGTTCACCTCCACCACGAGCGCTGGGACGGCAAGGGCTACCCCCTCGGGCTGAAGGGTGACGCCATCCCGGTCATCGCGCGCATCATCTCCGTGGCCGACACCTACGACGCCATGACCAGCGACCGCAGCTACCGCCGCGCCCTCCCGCACGACGTGGCCATCAACGAGGTCGAGCGCTGCGCCGGGAGTCAGTTCGACCCCGGGGTCGCGCACCCCTTCCTCCAGGTCATCGAGCTCGACCGCGAAGAGAAGACCGAACGCGGTGAGGTCGTGCCGGAGTAGGGTCTCGGCTGCTATCGTCGGGGCTACCCGATGAGCAACCCAAGGTCCCTCGCGCCCTGCCTGCTCCTGGCGGCGCCCCGGCTCGGCGACCCCAACTTCGATCACACCGTCGTCCTCCTCGCGCGCCACGACGAGAAGGGCGCTCTCGGGTGGGTCATCAACGGCAAGAGCGTCGGCCGCGTGGGTGAGCTCCTCCAGAGCAGCAACCTCGTCGGCGACGGGGAGTCCCTTCCCGACGACGGACCCTTCGCGCGCGATGCTCGCCGGGGCGGGCCCGTTCAGACCCACACGGGCTGGTTGCTCTACCGCCGGAATGCGGTCGCCTTCGCGGGAGAGATCGACGCGGGTGACGTGCTGGGCGTCACGGGCGACCTCGACGCGCTGGCCTCGGTGGTGCGCGAGCGCGACCGGGACTTCCGGCTGCTGCTCGGGTACGCGGGCTGGTCGCCGTCGCAGCTCGAAGACGAGATCGCGCAGGGCGTCTGGCTGCCCGCCGACATCGACGCCGACCTCGTCTTCGACGGCGACCCTGACGAACTCTGGAAGCGCGCGTACCAGCAGGTCGCCGGCATCGATCCGGGGGCCTTCACGAGCAGCCGGGGCGGGAGCGCATGATCGTTCGCGGGGCGTGGCGCGCGGCGCTGCTGGCCCTCGCGCTCTATGCACCGGCCGCCCGCGCTGACCTCACCGGGGCGCGCGCGGCGCTCGATCGCGGCGACTACGCGTCGGTGGAATCTGCGCTTCGGGTGGCGCGACCCAACGAGCGCGCCGAGGCCGATCGGGTGCGCGCGCGGTGGCTCTGGGAGACAGGGCAGCACGAGGCGCTCACCGCGCTCGCGACGCGGTTGCAGCGGGTCGCGACGACGCGAGGCGAGGGGCTCACCTGGGAGGGAGAGGTGCTCGCGGCGGCGGGGCGCTACGACGATGCGGTCGCGCGGTGGCAGCGGGCCATCGAGGCGACGCCGCGGGGCGAGGCGTGGCGGGCGAGGGCACGGGCCGCGACGTGGCTGATGCGGCTGGGTCGTCGCGACGAGGCGAGGGAGGCGGCCAACGGGCTCGTCGACGCGTACAACGACGCGGCCGGTGCACCCAGCGGGGCGGCGCGGCTACGGGACGCAGATTTCCTCACGTGGGTCGGCGTCGCGGCGCGGGCGCTCGGGGCGGTGCGAGACGCCAACGGGGCCTTCAACGACGCGCTGCGCGTGGTGCCGGGGCGGGTCGAGACCAACCTCGAACAAGCCGAGCTCATGCTCACCACCGAGGACTATGGCCCGGCCAGTGAGGCGCTCGCGGCCGTGCTGCGCGCCAACCCGCGCCACCCGCGCGCGTTGCTGCTGCGGGCGCGCACCCGTCTCTCGTCCGACCTCGACATGGCCCGCGCGAGGGACGACCTCGCCGCCGCGCTCGCGGTGCACCCGCGGCTCACGGGGGCGATGGCGATGCAGGCGTCGCTGATGCTGCGCGACGACGACGTGGCGGGCGCCGAGCGACGGCTCGACGAGGCGGCAGCCATCAACCCGCGCGACCTCGACGTGCTCACGATGCGGGGCGTGGCGCGCTTCTCCGCGGGCGATGCCGCGGGTCTGCGACGGGCCTTCGACGCGCTCTTCGCGGTGTCGCCGACGTGGGTCGAGGGCTACGAGGTGCTCGCCGACTTCGCCGACTGGGAGCACCGCTACGCCGAGGCCGCGGAGCTCATGCGCGAGGGTCTCGCCCGCCCCGGCATCGCGGCCGATCGTCGGGCGGGGGCGCGCATGCGGGCCTTCCTCGGGGTCAACCTATTGCGCATGGGGCGGGAGGACGACGCGCTCGTCGAGCTGCGCGCGGCGTTTGCGCAGAGCCGCTTCAACGTGCGCGTGGCCAACCTCCTCAACTTCTACGAGCGAACGCTCCCCGCCGATTACGTCACCGAGACCGATGGGCCCTTCCGCATCCGGTACCACCGCGAGGAGCGGGCGATCTTGCGGCGCTTTGTTCCGCAGCTCCTGCGGCGCGCGTGGGACGACATGGTTCGTCGGTACGGGTTCACGCCTGAAGGGCCCATCTCCATCGAGCTCTACGCCGACACCGAACACTTCTCCGTCCGCACCGCGGGCGTGCCCGAGATCGGCGTGCAGGGCGTGTGCTTCGGCCGCGTGGTGACGGCGCTCTCCCCGCGGGGCGGGCCCTTCAACTGGGCGCAGATCGTGTGGCACGAGCTCGCCCACGTCTTCGCGGTGCAACGGTCGCGGTCACGGGTGCCGCGGTGGTTCACCGAGGGGCTGAGCGAGTGGGAGGCCTTTCACGCGAGGCCGGAGTGGGCGCGCGAAGACGACCCATCGCTACACCGCGCCATCGCGGGCGGTCGGTTGCCGCGCGTCGCGGACTTCAACACGGCGTTCACGCACGCGGGTCACACCGACGACATGCTCACGGCCTACTACGCGGCCTCGCAGCTCGTGGCGTTCATGGTCGAGCGCTACGGCTTCGAGCGCGTCGCCGCGATGCTGCCGCTCTGGGGCGAAGGTCAGCGCACGCCCGCCGTCATCCAGCGCGCGCTCGGTGTCTCCGCTGACGTCGTGGACGAGGCGTTTCGCGCGATGCTGCGGACGAGGCTCGCGCGCTACGACCACGAGTACGCGGTCGACCCCTCGCGGTACCGCGATCGGGCGGCGCTCGTGCGTGCCGCAGACGAACACCCCGGCGACGCGAGCGCGCAGTCGGCGGCGGCCATGGCGCTGATGCTCTCTGGCGACGCCGCGGGCGCGGCGCAACGGGCCGAGACGGCGGTGCGGCTCGACGGGTCGCAGGCGGTCGCGCGGTGGGTGCGGGCGACGCTGGCGCTGGGGCAACGCGACGGTCGCGCGGCGCTGGTGGAGCTCGACGCGCTCCGGGCGGACGGCCACGACGGCTACGAGGTGCGGATGCTGGAGGCGCGGGCGGCGGCGAGAGCGCACGACGAGGCGCGGACGCTCACGGCGCTCACCGAGGCGACGCGGCGCGACCCGACGCAGGTGGACGCGTGGCGGCTGCTCGCGGCCGTGCACGGGCGGGCGCACCGCGACGCCGAGCGCCTCGCGGCGCTGCGAACGGTGGTGCGACTCGATCAGCACGATCGGGAGTCGCTGGGAGAGCTCCTGACGGCGCTGGCGACGGCGCGCGCGTGGGCGGACGTTCGTGCGCTGGGTGAGCACGCGGTGTCGCTCGACCCGGAGAGCCTCGCGGTGCACCTCACGCTTGGGCAGGCGGCCTACGAGCTGGGTGATCGCGAGGCGGCGGTGACGACGTACGAGTCGGCGCTCGCGTTGGAGCCGCCCAACGCCGCGGAGGTGCGGGCGCGCATCGAGGCAGTGCGACGAGGGGAGCGAGGGCTTCCGATGCTGGTCGTTCCGCCGCGAGCGACCGCGAGAGGTGAGGGCGAGGTGAGGTCTGGGGCGGGGGTGGGAGATTGAAGAGCCGCAAGGGCACGAGGGTCGCAGGGGGGTGTTGTTCGGGAGCGTGGGTGAGACGAGCGGTCGTCAGGGTCACCTATCGCCCGAGCATCGCGCTCGTCCCCAGCCCTGCCTGCTGAACCACCACCCCTTGCGACCCTCGCGCCCTTGCGGCCCTTCAGTGTCCCGCTGCCGACAAGCCCTCCCGCGAACTCCAGGCGCGACGGCGGTCCTTGACCCCTGCGTACGCGGCGACGTAAAACCGCGCGGAAATTCGAGCAAGCGGCGCGGCGGTCTCGCATTGGAGCGGCACCTTTGCGGTGCCGACGGTGCCCAGTGACCGATGCCCCCCCCGACAGCCCGACGAAGCCTCCCATACCGCGCTCCCCGATGGGGCGGCGCGCGACGGCGGTGACGATGACGGTGCTCACGGGGTTGTTGATCTGGTTCGGGGCGGGGGTGCTGCACCGCGAGGTGTACGCCGACCGGCCGACCAATCCCCTCGACCGCACGTGCCGCGAGGGCATCCAGCGCCTGCACGGCGCCTACGAGGCGGCCTGGGCGCGGCAGCGCGAGGGCAGGGCGACGCCCGAGGTGCGCGGTCTCGATGATGATCTCCGCGGGTTGAGAGGTCTGTGCGCGCGCGAAGGCGACGCGCCACGGGCGGCGTTTGAGCACCTGGAACGCTGGCGCTACCGCGCCGAAGATCAGGTGCGGTTGTGGCGTGAAGCCGTTGGCGATGAGGCCGGGCAGGCGCTCGGCGGTGCAGGAAATTCCCCATGAGTGACGAGCAGACTTTCGAATCGTTTGCGCTGAGCGAGCCCGTGCGCCGCGCGGTGGCCGACGTCGGCTACCCCCGGCCCACGTCGGTGCAGGCCGCCACCTTCCAGACCATCGCCGAGGGCAAGGACGTCATCGTCCAGAGCCGCACCGGCAGCGGCAAGACGGCGGCCTTCGCGCTCCCGCTCATCGATCGGGTCATCAAGCCCACGCCGGGCGTGCAGGTGATGGTGCTGTGCCCCACCCGCGAGCTCGCGCTCCAGGTGGCCGGCGAGTTCGAGCGCCTCGGCAAGTACTCCGACGTCGGCGTCGCCCCCATCTATGGCGGCGCCGGGATGCAGCAGCAGATCGACCAGCTCAAGGCGGGCGCCAAGGTCGTCGTGGGCACCCCGGGCCGAACGCTCGACCACCTCCGCCGCAAGACCCTCGACGTCTCCAACCTCCGGGCCATCGTGCTCGACGAGGGCGACGAGATGCTCTCCATGGGCTTCGCCGAAGAGCTCAACGCCATCCTCTCGCTGCTCCCCAAAGGGCGCCAGGCGCTCATCTTCTCGGCCACCATGCCCGACGCCATGTCGCGTATGGCCGCGCGTCACCAGCGCGAGCCCGTGACCATCGCGCTCTCCACCGACAACGTCGCGCCCGACGGCATCTCGCACCACGCGTACTTCTCCGCCTCCGGGGGATCGGTGCCCGACCTCCTCAAGGTGCTGGAGATCGAGAAGCCCCGCGCTGCGCTGGTGTTCTGCAACACCAAGGCGGAGACCGAGATGGTCGCGCGGGGCTTGCAGTCGGCCGGGCTGCGCGCGGAGTTCCTCAACGGCGACCTCGCGCAAAACGACCGCGAGCGCGTGATGGGCCTCCTCCGTGACGGGCGCGTCGACTTCCTCGTGGCGACCGACGTGGCGGCGCGCGGCATCGACGTTCCGCACCTCTCGCACGTCATCCACGTGGGCTTCCCCGAGTCGCCCGAGAACTACGTCCACCGCTCCGGGCGCACGGGTCGCGCGGGCCGCACCGGCACCGCCATCTCGCTCATCGGTCCGCACGACATCGGCAACCTCTACCTGCTGCGCCTCACCTACGGCATCCGCCCCATCGAGCGAACGCTCCCGAGCGCCGCGGAGAACCGTACGCGCATCGAGGCCGCCCGCGTCGAGTCGCTCATCACTGCCTCCAAGGGCCGCGTGTCCGACGACGCCCTGGTGTTTGCCAAGCGCCTGCTCACGCACGACGACGCCGAGCGCGCCATCGCGTGGCTGGTCGAGCGCTACGTGCTGGGCGCCCCGGACGAGGCCGCGCCGCCCGCCCGCGCCGATCGCGAGGAGACGAAGGCGGCTCCGGCCGAGGCTGCGCCGAGCGAGCCGAAGACCAACGGGCGACCGCCGCGGGAGCGCGCGCCGCGGGAGCGTGCGCCGCGAGAGGCCGCGTCCGAGCGCAAGATCGAGGTGCGCCACGCCGATCCGCGGGTGTCCGACGAGACGCCCGGCGAAGAGGTCGGGATGGACAGCCTGGAGCTCGCCGTGGGCCGCCGCGAAGGCGTGCGCGCGGGCGAGGTGGCGCGGCTGCTGCGCGACGTCGGGGGCCTGGAGAAGGCCGAGGTCGGGCGCATCCATGTGCGCGATCGGGTGACGCTGGTGAGCGTGCGCTCGGAGAAGCTCGACGGGCTCGTCGAGCAGCTCGCGGACATCAAGTACAACGAGGTTCCGGTGTCGCCGCGGCGGGTCGTGCCGAGCGAGCCGGTGGCAGAGCCCGCAGCGGACTGAGCGGCGGTGATGGGGCCACGTCGAGCGCGCTGGCTCCTCGCTGTCATCGGCGTCGCACTCGGGGTGAGCGCATCGCTGCGCGAGGGCCGGGCCGACCCGCCCGCGGAGACGGTGCGCCTCGACCTCGCGGAGTGTCTCGCGCGAGCGGAGCGCACGTACCCCGGGCTCGTCGCCGCGCGACACAAGCGGCTCGCGGCCGACGCCCAGCTCGATGAGGCCTGGGCGGCGCCGTTCTTCCCGGTGAGCGTGTCGGGCTTCATGTCGCTCGCTCCGACGGCGCGCGGCAACTCGACGTACTCGCCCGACGTGTTCGCGCAAAACCCGCTGACCGTGGAGACGGGCTACATCGCGCGCATCTCGGCCGACACGGGCGTCCCCATCTCGCCGTGGAGCTGGGTGCGCCTCGGGCGCGTTCGCGACGCGGCGCGGGCGGGCGTTCGCGCGGGGCGCGGCGAAGAGGCGCGCGCGCGGTTGGAGCTGCGGGCCAACGTGCGGAAGGCGTTCTTCGGGTTGCAGTCGGCGCGTGACGCCCTCTATCTGGTGCAGCGCGCCGAGGGGTACATCCGAACGGCGCAGGAGCAGCTCGACGCGACGCTCGCGCAGGACGGCGGCATCGTGAGCCGCGGCGACCTCGCGCAGCTTGGGATGTCCGCCCAGGAGCTGGTGGTTCAACGGGCGCAGGCCGAGCGCGCCGAGCGCAGCGCGCGGGCCGCCCTCGGGCTGTTGACGGGCGTGGGCGACCGCATCGACGTGCCCGACGCGCCGTTGTGCCCGTATCGCGTCGAGCTCGGTTCGTTGGTGCGCCACCTCACGCGGGCACGGCTCCATCGCCCGGAGGTGGACATGCTACAGGCGGGCATCGCGGCGCGGCGCGCGGCGGTCGACATCCAGTGGTGGGCGTACTTCCCCGACCTCGCGTTGGGCCTCACCGCGGCGTACTCGACCTCGCCGACCATCGCCGAGCAGCCCAACCCCTTCTCCGCGGGCAACGTCAACTACGGCTACTGGGGCGGCGGCCTCGCCCTCCGCTGGAACTTCGATCCCATCGTCAACCGCTTCCGCGTCCGTCGTCTCACCGAAGAACTGTTGATGACCGAGGCGCAGGAGCGGCTCGCGCTCGGCGGCATCGCGCTGGAGGTCACCGACGCCTACGGTCTCGCGCAAGAGAAGCAGCGCGTCGAGGCCGCGCGCGGTGAGCAGGAGCGCCTCGGCTACGGCTGGTTCACCGAGGCCTTCCAGCAGTTTCAGTCGGGGGCGCTGGAGGTGTCGTCGCTGCTCACGCCGCTGCGCGCGTACCTCACGGCGCAGGCCCAGCACGTCCAGGCGATCAACGAGCTCAACACGTCCCTCGCCATGCTCGCGATGGTCACCGGGCAGGCCGACGTCGAAGGCGCGCCCGACCGCGACTGCGCCGCGCCGCCTCCCGCTCCGATCGAAGAAGACGCCGCGACGGGAGACGGCAACGGCGCGGTCTCCGACGACGAGGTCGAGGCGCTGCTCCGCAACACGCAGACGCCCACGGCGCCGGTCGATGCGGGCGTGACGGTCGATGCGAGCGCGCGGCCCGCGGGGCGCGACGGGGGTATCCCGCGTCCCAGGTGATCGCCTACGCTGCGCGCCCATGAGCGACGGCGTGAAGAAGCCCTGGTGGCGGTCGAGCACCCTCTGGATCTTCGTCGGCCTCGGGCTCGGCGTGCTGCTCGGCGGCTTCTTCCCGCAAGACCAGCACCCGGTCGTCTACAACCTGTTTCGCTTCTTCTCGAAGGCGTTCATCTCGCTCATCAAGGGGCTCATCGTCCCGCTGCTCCTGTCGACCATCGTGGTGGGCATCGCGCAGACCGGCGACATCAAGGCCGTCGGGCGCATGGGCGGAAAGGCCCTGCTCTACTTCGAGGTCGTCACCACCATCGCGCTCGGCATCGGGCTCTTCATCGCCAACACCATCCGACCGGGCGACGGCCTCCCGCTCGACGCCAGCGCCCACGTCGCCGACGTCGCGAGCCGGCGCGCGCGCGATGGGTGGGAGATCGCGCTGCACATGTTTCCGTCCAACGTGGTGCAGCACGCAGCGGAGGGGGACATCCTGCCGGTGGTGGTGTTCGCCACGCTGCTGGGCCTCGCGCTGGCGCGCGCGGGGGATGCGGGCAAGCCGGTGTTCGCGTTCCTCGAAGGCTTCGCGAAGGTGATGTTCAAGTACACCGAGATGGTGATGGCGCTGACGCCGCTCGGGGTGTTTGGCGCCATGGGCTACAACATCTCGCACATGGCCGCGGGGCACCTCGTCAACGGGGTGATGGTGAAGGGCTGGCCCGCCGTCTTCTATCTCCTCGGGCGCTACGCGCGGCTCGTGGGCAGCCTCTACCTGTCGCTCGCGGTGATGTTCTTCCTGGTCTTCGTGCCGATCCTCCTCGTGTGTCGGGTGAAGGTCGGGGAGTTCTTGAAGGCCATCCGCGAGCCAGCGCTCACGGCGTTTTCCACGGCGTCGTCGGAGGCCGCGCTGCCGCGCTTGTTGGAGGAGATGGTGCGCTTCGGCGTGCCGCGCCGCGTGGCGGGCTTCGTCATCCCGACGGGGTACTCGTTCAACCTCGACGGGTCGACGCTGTACCTGGTGTTTGCGAGCCTCACCATCGCGCAGGCGGCGCACGTGCAGCTCTCGCTCACGCAGCAGATCACCATGGTGCTGACGTTCATGCTGTCGTCGAAGGGCGTCGCCGGGGTGCCGCGCGCGACGCTGGTGATCATCGCGGGGACGTGCGCGAGCTACGGGCTGCCGGGCGAGGCGGGCGTCGCGATGCTGCTGGCGGTGGACGAGGTGATGGACATGGCGCGCACGACGCTCAACGTGACGGGCAACGCGCTGGCGAGCGTGGTCATCGCGCGCTGGGAGGGTGTGTTTCGGACGGAGGCGCCCGAAGAGGCTGCGGCGGTGGTGCGGGAGGGGTGACGCGCGTCGAAGGAGTGCGCCGGAGCGACGGTGCGGTCTCTTGAGATGTCGAAGGAGTGCGCCGGAGCAACGGCGCGGTCTCTTGAGGTGTCGAAACACTGCGCAAGGGTCTGGCGCGGTCCTTGGAGCGGTCGAAACGCTGCGCGGGAGGTCCGGCGCGGTCCTTTGACGGGTCGAGACGCCGCCATGGAGCCCCGGCGCGGTGTTTCGTCGTCAATCGATCTTGATCGGCACGCAGGAGTCCGAGTCGTCGCAGGTGAAGCCGTGCGGGCAGAAGCCGCGGTCGCAGCGAATCACCCGGCACCGCCCCGCCGGAACACACGCCCCCCAGCACCCCATCGCGATGAGATGAACCTGCCCCGGCGGACACGGGTCCGCGCGACCGCCACACGTCGCGGTGCGGTCGTCGCAGTCCCACCCGGTGCAGCACTCCATCGGGAGCGCGCGGTCGGTCGGTCCTGCACAGTAGGCCCCCGTCGGGCCGATGCTCGCGCCGGCGCAGACCGCCGAGTCCATGGCGATGCCCGCGTCGACGGTGGTCGTGCACTCGCCCTCGCTCACGTACGGCTGGTGCGCTGATCCGGGGCAGTCGCGGAAGGTGCTCCCGTCGCAGCCGCAGTAGGGGCGAATCGCCGCGCAGTCGGTGATCGCCGCGCACACGCCCGTCATCCCGCAGCCGGGCTCGCGGAAGTTGCACTCCTGATCCGCCCCGCAATCGGCGCGCGAGCGACACCCGCCCGGCGGACCCGCGTCGATGCACGCCAGGCCGGTGCAGGTGACGAGACCGTCGGCCGCGCAGAAGCAGGTGTTGCAGCCGTCCGAGCACGCCTGCCCGGCGGGGCAGCGCACGCCGTTGGAGAGGATGCAGACCCTGGGCACGTCGACGATCGGAGCGACGTCCACCACGGGCGTCACGCGGTCGACGGGCGGAGCGCTCGCGTCGACGGGGCTCGCGGTGTCCGACGGGGTCGCGCCCGCGTCGGTGTCACCCGCTGGGGCAACGATCACCGTGCTGCCACACCCCAGCAGGGCCACGAGCGCGAACGAACAGAGAGCGAGAGACCATCGAGCTGACATGGGTGTCCTCGTAGTGCGTGGTTGGCTCACGGTGGCACGAACGGCTGCCGTCCCAGGAGTCATTGCCGACGAGAGCAGAGCCCGTGCCGTCGCTCGCGGCGGGTGCCGTCAGGGAGTCGGGCGCGCGGCGGGGGCGGTGGTTCCTTCGGGGCGCATCTCGCTGTCGGACTGCGTTCGAATGTCCTGCGACTGTCCGCCCGCCGAGGTGTGGATGAGCATCGTGACGTGGGCGAGGGTGTCGTGGAGGGCGCCGGCGTTTACGTCGAAGGTGAGGGTTCCGGTGCCGTTGCCCGAGCCCTCGACGGTGACGCCCTGGATCACCATCGGGTGCGCCATGGTGATGGCGGTGACCATCGCGATGTCGGCCCGCCGCGCCGTGGCGGGTCCGCGCAGGGCGCGAAGCGTGTAGGTGACGTTGACGTCGAGGTCGAGCGCGCCGAGCGCGCCGAGCGGCAGGTGCAGCGTACGGGTCTGGCGCCACGACTCACCGACGCGCACGGGGTTTTCGGGCAACCACAGGCCCATCTGCTCCATCGACTGCATGAGCCCGTCCATGATCGGGCGTAGCTGGGGAGAGACACCCGTCGCGGGCTGGTGCGCCGTGACCACGCCGCGCGCGTCCTGGGTGACCTCGACGCTCATGCCTTCCATGCCCTGGCGTATCTGCTGGGCCGCGGCCGCGGGGATCATCGCGCTCGTGAGCTCGACGCCCGTGAAGCGCGAGCGGATCACCGCCGAGCCATCGGGAGCGACCGAGCGGGTCTCCATGTCGGCGTGCATGCTGGTGACCATGCGGCCGATGGGCGCCGGGGCCGTCGACGTAGACCGAACGAGGTACCGATGGTGCTCGCCCGCGGCGTAGCGGTAGCGCAGGAGCACCGGCGCGGCGGCGGGGGTCTGCGCGGCGGCAGGTGCCGCGAAGAGCAGGAGCGAGAGGCTGACGAAGGCGGCGGCGTGGCGCATCGGCGGACGCTACCAGCGCGGGCGAGGGGACGGGTAGGTCAGCGCGCCCTTCGACGCCGGTGATTGCAATCAGACCCAGTGCAGCAGCCCCAGCGCGAGCCCCGTCGAGAACACCGTCACCGGTACGCCCACCTTCAGATACTCGACGAACCCGACCGGCTCCCTGGCCTGCTCGAAGACGATCACGTTGGCCACGCTGCCCAGCAGCGTGAGGTTGCCCGCCAGCGTCGACACCAGCGCCGTCACCGTCCACGCCCGGTCGGCGTCGGCGAAGCCGCGGATCCATGGCTCCAGCAACAGGATGAGCGGAACATTGCTCACCACCTGCGAGCCCAGCGCGATCACCGGCGCCAGCGCGCCTTCCCCGACGGCCGGCCCCATGCGGGCGAGCAGCGCCGCCACGAGCCCCGTCTGTCGCAGCGCCGCCACCGACACGAAGAGCCCCGCGAAGAACACCGGCACGCTCCACTCGACCCGCGCGAGCACCCGGTCCGTTCGCTCGCGCGCCGCCATGAGCGCCAGCGATGCGCCCGCCAGCGCGCTCCACGCCAGCGGCGCGCCGCCCAGGTTGGCGACGATCACCACCACCACGGCGAGCAGCGTCCAGCGCATCAGCCGGTCATCCGACACCACCGGCGCCTCGGTCTCCGCCACCGGCGCGCTATCGGACAAGCGCCCGCGGAAGGTCCAATGGAGGAGCGCCGCCGTCACCGCCAACGCCGCCATCGTCGGGAGCGCCGCGTGGGCGAGGTACCCGCGGTAGCTCAGCCCCGAGAGCCGCGCGACGAGCATGTTCTGCGGATTGCCACCGAGGGTGAGCGCGCTGCCCGCGTTGGAGCCCATCGCCACCGCGAAGAGCAGCGGCCGCACCGACGCCCCGACCCGCCGCGCGAGACGCACCACCAGCGGCGTCGCGAGAACGCACACCGCGTCGTTGACCAGCACCGCCGAGAGCAGACCCGCGCCCACCGTCACCACGTAGAGCAGCGTCGTGTGCGAGCGCGTCCGCCGAGCGAGCGCGTCCGTCGCGCGGTCGAAGAAGCCCGATTCACCGAGCGCTCCCGAGACCATCATCATCGCCACGAGGAGCGCGATGGTGTTGGGCTCCACCGCGTGGAGCGCGGCGTCGGGGGAGAGCCCGTGGTCGCCCGCGAAGTGCCCGGCGATCACCAGCGCCGTCGCGCCCACGAGCGCGAGCGACGGGCGCCCGATGGGCAGCAGCGCCACGCGCCGCGCCGAGATGCCTGCGTAGGTGAGCGCGAACAGCGCGAGGATGACCCAGCGCACGAGAGCGTTACCGCTACTTCGCCTTCAGGCGCTCGTCGCGGGCGTGACGCTCTTTGGGGTGTTCGTTGTACCAGGTGTCATAGGACTCCTTGGTGATGAACAACTCCACGAGACCCTCGCGCTCGATTCTCGCCTGACAGCCCAGGCGCGAAATCGACGTCACGTCGAAGGCCTTGTCGAGAATGTCGTTCTCTTCGTCTTCGCCCTCGGAGAGGAGGTTGAGGCCCTTCTTCACGTGCACGTGGCAGGTCGAGCAGCCGCACACCCCGCCGCAGGCCGAACCCTCGGGCGCGTTGGCCTTCTGCGCGGCTTCGAGCAGGCTCGTCCCGAGCGGAACCTCCACCTCCACCACGCCGTCATCCGTGTTGAGAAAGCGCACCGTCGCCATCAGCCGTTCTCCTTCGAACCGTCGTCCTTCGCGTACGCCGCTGCGAGGTGCGGGTGCTCCGGCCGGTCCTTCACCGTGTCCTCGATGTCACCGACGGCGCGGCCCTTCATCGCGTGCTGCACCGCCCGGTCCATGCGCCGCTCGGCCAGCGGCTGCGTCGCGCGGTCGAGGCCCTCCGTCCGCAGATGAACCATCTTCCCGTCCTGCGCCGCCACGGCCGCCCGCAGCGCCTTGAGCGCCCCGTCGAGCTCCGCCCGCTCGTCTTCGTCCAACAGGTCGCCATCGGCCTTGAGCGCCGCTTCCGTCGCCGACATCACCCGCTCGGCGTCGGTGATGCGCTCGCGCAACTGCCGCGCCGCGAGGTCGGACTCCGCGTGCTCGTAGGACTCCATCAGCATCCGCTCGACGTCGTCGCCCGTCAGCCCGAACGACGGCGTCACCTCGATGCGCTGCTCGACGCCCGTGTTGAGCTCGCGCGCCGTCACGGTGAGCATCCCGTCGGCGTCGACGCGGAAGGTCACCTCCAGCTTCGCGGCGCCCGCAGGCAGCGGCGGAATCCCCTTCAGCGTGAACTTCGCCAGCGAGCGGTTGTCAGCGGCCAGCTCGCGCTCGCCCTGCACCACATGAACCTCGAAGCCCGTCTGGTTGTCGGCGTACGTGGTGAACTGCTGCGCCCGACCCGCCGGAATCGTGGTGTTGCGCGGCAGGATCTTCTCGGCCACCCCGCCCATGGTCTCGATGCCGAGCGAGAGCGGAATCACGTCGAGGATGAGCGCGTCGTCCTTGGCGCCTTCGCCCGCCAGCAGGTGCGCCTGGATGGCCGCTCCATAGGCGACAACCTTGTCGGGGTCGATATCGGACAACGGTTCCTGTCCGAAGAGCGCCTTCACATGATCGCGCACCGCCGGAACGCGCGTGCTCCCGCCCACCAGGATGACGCCGTCGATCTCGTCGGGCTTCAGGCCCGCGTCGCGCAAGGCGCGCTTCACGGCGGGCGTGGTGCGCTCGATGACGGGCCGCACGATGTCCTCGAACTCCGTGCGCCGCAGCGGGCACTGAAACGTCACCTCGGTGGCGTCGACTGCGAGCGAGGTCTCCGGGCGGTCGGTGAGGTCGTGCTTGGCCGTGCGGGCCGCGTCGAGCACCACGCGAACGAGCCCCGGCGGAGCCTTCGCCGGGTCCATGCCCATCTGCTGGAAGGCCCAGTCGGCGACGAGGCGGTCCATGTCGTCGCCGCCGAGCTGCGCGTCGCCGCCCGTCGAGCGCACCTGGAAGACCCCGTCGTCGAGGGAGAGGATGGTGACGTCGAAGGTTCCGCCGCCGAGGTCGTAGACGGCGAAGGTGCCGGTGGTGCGACCCTTGTCGAGGCCGTACGCGAGCGCCGCGGCGGTGGGCTCGTTGAGCAGCCGCAGCACCTCGATGTTGGCGAGCTTCGCGGCGTCCTTGGTGGCCTGGCGCTGGGCCTCGTCGAAGTACGCGGGCACCGTGATCACCGCGCCGCCGATGGTGCGCAGCTTGTCTTCGGCGTTGCTCCGCAGCACGCGGAGGATCTCCGCCGACACCTCGACGGGCGTGACGGTGCGGTTGTGCACCTTGAAGCGGACGGTGTTGGACTCGCCCTCACCGGGCGGCGCGAACTCGTAGGTGCCCAGGCGTCGCGTCTCGGCGTCGTCGGCGCCGCGGCCCATGAAGCGCTTCACCGAGGCGAGGGTCTCTCGCGGGTGGAGGGCGGCCTTCTCCTTGGCGTCGGTTCCGACCATCACGCCGCCACCCTGCATGTAATGAACGACGCTGGGCGTGAGCGCTTCGAGGTCACAATCGAGGATGCAGTCGGGGCGACCGTCGAGGACATAGGCGACCAGCGAGTGCGTGGTGCCGAGGTCGATGCCGATGGGCGTCGGTCGCGCGGAGGGGTCGAAGATCTGGAGGAGCGCCATGGCGTGGCTTTCAGGTGTCGTGGGCTTCGAGCGCGGCGTCGGCCTCGTCCTCGAAGCGGCGGAAGTACTTGAGCCGCACCAGCGCATCACGGGCGCTGTTGAGCGCGTCGGCCGCGGGGGCGGTCTCGGCATCGAAGACGGCGGCGAGGGTGGCCTCTTCGGACTTCGATCGGGCGCGCACCTGCGAGAGCAGCGCCGTCACCTTGTCGGGTGAGCGGCGGGCGTCGTCGAGGGACTCGCGCAGCTCCATGATCTCCATGAGCAGCGACTGCGACGGGCGGTCGGCGTCGCCGATGGAGACCCCGTGCGCCGTGAGCAGGGCATCGGCGCGGGTGAGGGGGTCGCGCAGCGCGCGGAAGGCTTCGTTGACGGCGACGGCGCGTTCGAGGGCCATGCGCCGCTCGCCCGCGGGCGCCTGGGTGTAGCGGTCGGGGTGGAGGGTGCGGGAGAGGTCGCGGTGGCGTTGCTCCAGCGCGGCGCGGTCGAGGGAGAAGCGACGCGCGACGCCCAGGAGCTCGAAGGGGTCGTTCATGGGAGTGGTGAGGGTTGGAGGAGTCTAGACGCCGAAGCTCTCGCCGCAGCCGCAGCCCGTCTCTTCATTGGGGTTCACGAACTTGAACCCGTGCTGCATGAGCTTCACCTCGTAGTCGAGGGTGGTGCCGTTCAAGAACACCAGCGACTTCGGGTCGACCACCACGCGCAGCCCATCGAACTCGAACACCTGGTCGCGCTTGCCGGTCTTGTCGGCGAACTCGATCACGTAGGAGAAGCCCGAGCACCCGCCGCCGCGCACGCCCAGCCGCAGGGCCGCCTCGGGGGTTCCCCGCTTGGCGAGGGCCTCCTTGGCCTTCAGCACTGCCTTCGGCGTCACCTGCACTGCCAGCTCTGTCGACATCGCTCTCTCCTCTCCTACGATCTCAGGCGCCGCGCTTGGCCGCCTGCTTCTTGCGGAAGTCTTCGATGGCGCTCTTGATGGCGTCTTCCGCCAGCACCGAGCAGTGGATCTTCACCGGCGGGAGGTTGAGCTCCTTCACGATGTCGGTGTTGCGGATCTCGCCCGCCTCGTCGAGCGTGCGGCCCTTGAGCCACTCGGTGGCCAGCGACGAGCTCGCGATGGCCGAGCCGCAGCCGAAGGTCTTGAACTTCGCGTCTTCGATGACGCCCGCGTCGCTCACCTTGATCTGCAACCGCATCACGTCGCCGCAGGCGGGCGCGCCCACGAGGCCGGTGCCCACGTTGGGGTCTTCCTTGTCGAGGGTGCCCACGTTGCGCGGGTTTTCTGCGTGCTCGATGACCTTGTCGCTGTATGCCATGACCGTCTCCCTTATCCGTTGAAAAGCTCTGCCGACAATCTCAGTGCGCCGTCCAGGCGATGTCCTTGAGGTTCACGCCCTCCTTGGCCATCTCGTAGAGCGGCGACAGGTCGCGGAGCTTCTTGACCTTGTCCAACACCAGGTTCGCCACGAAGTCGATCTCTTCCTCGGTCGTGAAGCGGCCGACGCTGAAGCGAATGCTGGTGTGCGCCATCTCCTCCTCGACGCCGAGCGCGCGCAGCACGTACGACGGCTCGAGCGACGAGCTGGTGCACGCGCTGCCCGACGACACCGCCACGTCCTTGAGGTGCATCATCAGCCCCTCTCCTTCGACGTACGCGAAGGAGATGTTGAGGTTGTTGGGCAGCCGCCGCACGTCGTCCCACGCGCCGTTGATGGTCACGTCGTCCAGGCCCGCGAAGATCTTGTCCTTCAACCGATCGCGCAGCGACTTCAGCTTCGCGGCCTCCTGGCGCCACTCCTTGGTGAGGATCTCGCACGCCTTGCCGAAGCCGACGATGCCCGGGACGTTAAGCGTCCCAGAGCGGTTGCCGCGCTCGTGGCCGCCGCCGTCGATCTGCGCCGTGAGGCGCACGCGCGGCTTGGAGCGCCGCACGTAGAGGGCACCCACGCCCTTCGGCCCGTAGAGCTTGTGCGCCGTGATGGACGCGAGGTCGACGTCCATGTCCTTCACATTGAACTCGGTCTTGCCGATGCCCTGCACCGCGTCGGTGTGGAAGATCACCCCGCGCTCCTTGCAGAGCTTGCCGATCTCCTTGATGGGCTGGACGGTGCCGACCTCGTTGTTGGCGAGCATCACCGAGACGAGGATGGTCTTGTCGGTGATGGCGTTGCGGACGTCGTCGACGCTGACCACACCTTCAACACCCACGTCGAGGTAGGTCACCTCGTAGCCCTGCTTCTCCAGGCGCTTGCAGGTGTCGAGCACGGCCTTGTGCTCGATCTTCGTGGTGATGATGTGGTTGCCCTTGTCCCGATAGAACTCCGCGACGCCCTTGATGGCCAGGTTGTCGCTCTCGCTCGCGCCGGACGTGAACACGATCTCCTCGGGCTTGTCGGCGCCGATGAGCGTGGCGACCTGCTCGCGGGCGTAGTTGACGGCCTCTTCGGCGGTCCACCCGAACTTGTGCGAGCGCGACGCGGCGTTGCCGAAGTGCTCGGTGAAGTACGGGATCATCGTATCGAGCACGCGCGGGTCCATCGGCGTGGTCGCGTGGTAGTCCATGTAGATCGGAAACTTGAGGGACATCGTCTTGCTCTCCCTTGTCGTCAATCTTGTCGGCAGCCGTGAAGGCCCGCCACGAGGTCGGGCGCGCTGTACCCGTGCAGGTCGCAGCGCGGACACGCCGTGATGGGCTTCTCGGGCTGGCACTCGTCGCAGGTCTCCAGGTAGGCCACCGAGCTGCGGAGCTCATCTCTCAATGCGCTCAGATGCTTGATCTGCTCTTCGGTGTCGCGGAGCTTCGATCGGTAGACCTCGCGCACCTTCGACATCGCACCGGTCGCGTTGCCCGATCGCTCCCACTCCAGCACCAGCTCGCGGATGTCGGGCAGCGAGAACCCGAGGTCCTGCAAGCGCGAGATCCAGCGGACGCGCAGCACCGCGTCGTCGCTGTAGAGCCGGAAGCCCCCTTTGCTGCGCTCGCTCGGCTGGAGCAGCCCGAGCTCTTCGTAGAGGTGCAGCGCCCGCACGGTCTTCTCGGTCTTCTGCGCCAGCTCGCCCACGCGCAGCAGCAGCCCCACGTCGCCCTTGGGCGGCGGAACAAGCAGCTCGGGAATCGCGATGGGCAGCCGGATCGCCATGACACCTCGTGGGAGCGAGCAACCTCACCCATGCGTAAGGGTTGGGGCTCGAACCCTTACGTACGCGTCAGGGTCGGGAGGGTCAAGCCCGAACTCTCCGCCGCCACCCGCCGCCATGGCGGCGGCCCGCTCTACTCGCTGAGTCCACTGGAAAACAAGGCGATCGCGGACGGCACGCTCCGTGGTGAGGCGCCGCCCCATGCGCCTGGCGGTGGTGACGATGGTTGCGGGGTGGGCTCTCGGGACGGGGCTGCGGGTCTCCCCGACGACGGCACTGTCGGGGGTGCTGCTGTCGCTCGCGCTGCTCTGGCTCACGTCGCGACCGACGATCGCCCTCGCATCGCTGTTGCTCGCGTCGTTATGCGCGGGCGCGCTGCGCGGTCCGACGGAGCCGTGGTGGTCGGCGCCGCCGCACCCGACGGCGCTGCGCCTCGAAGGTCGGGTGCTTCGCGGCTGTGATGCCTACGGCGACGTGGTGCGCTGCCTCGTCGCGACCGACGCCTTCGGAACCGTCGCCCTGAGAGCTCCCCTCGGCCGCTGCGACGCCGCGCCGGGCGATCGGGTGACGGCGTTGGTGAGCGCGCGTCCGGTGGTTCCGTGGCGCAACCCTCCGCTCGAAGACCCGGCGATGCAGGGTCTCCGTCGCGGCGTCGCGTGGCGCGTCGAGACCGCGCAGTGCGTGGTGCTCGGCCGCGACGGAGGGTTGCTCGACGGGATGCGCCGCGTCGCTCGCCGCGCGCGGCACGCGGTAGACGATGCGCTGCGACGGTCGCTCCCATCGGTCGGGTCGGCGCGAGCGAGCGCCCTGCTCTTCGGCGACGAGCGCGGCCTCGACGACGCGACGGTGGAGGCCTTTCGCGAGACGGGTCTGGCCCACCTGCTGGCCGTGAGCGGGGCGCACGTCGCCGTGGTGCTGCGCGGCCTCGGGGCCGTGGTGGTGTGGCTGTCCAAGCGCTCGCGCTGGCTCACCGCGCGAGGCGTGGGTTGGCGACTGGCGCGGGTGGTTCCGCTGCCGCTGGCGGGGCTGTTCGTGATGATGACGGGCGAGTCGCCTGCGTCGCTACGCGCGCTCGTCTCGGGGGTGATGGTGTCGTTGCTCTCGCTCACCGGGCGTCACCCGCGGGCCGTCGATGTCCTCGCCGTCACGGTGCTCACGATGGCGCTCGTCGAGCCCGCGCTCGTCCAGGACCTCGGCCTCCAGCTCTCCACCGTGGCGACCGCCGCGCTGGTGTTGCGCTCCGACGATCCGAGCGTCTCACCGCGCTCGTTGTCGTGGGCGCGCCGCGCATGGGTGATGGCGCGCGAGGCTGTCCTGGCGACGGTGCGCGTGGGCGTCGCGGTGATGCCCCTGCTCGCGCTGCGCTTCGGTCGATCGCCCGGACTCGCCACGCTCGCCAACCTCGTGGCCGCGCCCCTGGCCGAGGTCGTCGCGCTCCCGCTCACCCTCGCCACCGCCGCAGTCGCCATGGTCTCGACCACCGCCGCCACACCGCTCGCGTGGCTCGACGAGCGGGTGCTGGGTGCCCTCTTCGCGATCGCGACATGGGCACAACACATCCCCTGGGCGGCGGTCACCTGGCCCACGCCGACGACTGCCCAGGCCGTCGTGGCGACCGTGGTGCCGGTGCTCGCGTGGGTGGTCGGCTGGCGCGCGCGGGCTGCGCTCGCGATCGTCGCCGCAGTGGCCATCGGGGCGATGGAGCTGCGGCTGCGCGACCGGCACTCACCGCACGGCGCGCTGCGCGTGACGGCGCTCGACGTGGGGCAGGGCGACGCGTTGGTGATCGATCTGCCCGACGGCAAGACGATGCTGGTCGACGCGGGCGGCGCTCTCCACGGCGAGGCCGACCCGGGAGCGACGGTGGTGCTGCCGTGGCTGCGCGCGACGAGGCGCACGCATCTTTCGGTCGTGGCGTTGACGCATCCGCATCCCGACCACGGCGGGGGGCTGCGGGCGGTGTTCGAGGGCGTGGCGGTGGAGGAGTTCTGGGAGACGGGGCAGGGGAGGGCGCTGGGGATGCGGGGGTTCTACGGCGACGCGGTGGTGGCGGCGGCGCGGCGAGGTGTGGTTCGGCGCGAGGCGGAGGCACTGTGCGGCGCGAGAGTGATGGGCGGCGTGACGGTGACGGTCGTGGCGCCGTGTCCGGCGGTGGACCCGGAGGTTCCGCCCAACGACGCGTCGCTGGTGCTGCGGCTGGACTTCGGTCGGTCGAGCGCGCTGCTCACGGGCGACCTCGAAGCCGACGGCGAGGCGCTGCTCCTGCCGCAGATGTCGCCGGTGACGCTCTTGAAGGTAGGCCACCACGGCAGCCGAACCTCCTCCACCGAGCCCTTCGTTCGCACGTTGCAACCGCGGGTGGCCCTCGTGTCGAGCGGGCACCCGTCGCCCTTCAACCACCCGCACCCGGTGGTGGTCGAGCGCTTCCATCGCCTCGGGGTTCCGCTGCGTCGCACCGATCGCGAGGGACTCGTCTCCGTCCGTCTGCGCTCCGACGGAACCCTCGACTGACACTCCCGCTGCTTCGGGGTATGTCGTGGCCACCGTGATCCCCGCCATCGACCTCGCCGAGTTTCGCGTCTTCGGCGTGACCTTCCACACCTTCGGCCTGCTGGTGGCCGTCGGCGTGCTGCTCGGTCACCACATGACCGTGCGCCACGCGCGCGCCATCGGCGTCCGCCCCGCCAACGTCGTCGACCGCTTCGTGCTGGTCACCTTCACCGGAGGCTTCCTGGCGGGGCACATGCTCGACACGATCTTCTATCACCCGGAGGTGCTGCGTCGTGACTGGCGCGAGCTCTTCATGATCCACCACGGGCTGTCGTCCTTCGGCGGCATCACCGGCGCGGTCATCGCGGGTCTCACCTTCGTGCTGGTGAAGAAGCTCAACCCCTGGGTCTTCCTCGACCTCGCAACCTACGCCTTCCCCTTCGGCTGGCTCTTCGGGCGCATGGGCTGCGCGGTCGTGCACGACCACCCCGGCAGGCTCACCGACTCACCCCTCGGCGTGCGCTTCCCGGGAGGCACCCGCTATGACCTCGGGCTCATCGAGTTCGCCCTCACGCCGCTGCTCATCGCGCTCGTGGTGATCGTCTCGCGGCGTACGCGTCGACCCGGGATGATCGCCGGCGCGCTGGCGGTGGCGTACTCGCTGATGAGGTTCCCGTTGGACTTCCTGCGGGCGACGGACCTCGGGCCGGAGAGCGACCCCCGCTACGGCGGCCTCACCCCGGCGCAGTGGGCCTGCATCGGCGTGACCGCGCTGGGCTGCTGGGTGCTCGCGGTGTCTCGCCGCCACGAGCCGCTCGCTCCCGTCGACGAAGTCAGGTGACGGCGATGGACGGCGCGTCGGGCCAGCCGAGCCTGCGGAGCCCCTCGGCGTGGTGCTGGGGATGCAGGAAGAACGTGTTGGAGTCGCGGTCGGCGAGCGTTCGGATGGGGCGACCATTGGGGCGATACGCGACGTAGCCGAGTGCGCTCAAGAGAGCGGTCACCTCGACCATCGCCGGTCGGCCGACCTCCACCATCAGCATCGGGTGGTGACTCGCGAGGGTCTCACCAGCGCCCTGAAGCACCCCGAGCTCGAAGCCCTCCACATCGATCTTGATGAAGTCGGGCACGAGCCCGCTCGATCGGACGAAGTCGTCGAGCGAGACCATCGGGATGGACACCTCGCGGACGTGCGCCTTCACCGAGGAGCCCGAGGTGGTGGTCAGCCCGTCGTAGTTCTTCACGAGCGAGTTGTTCTGCCCAGTGACGTCTTCGAGATAGATGGTCGCGGTGCCGGTGGTGGGACCGACGGCCTTCTCGACGACGGTGATGTTGACGTGGCCAGCGAGGTTGGCGCGCGTGTACGGCAGGTTGTTTTCCCCGGGCTCGAAGGACACCACGCGCCCGGAGGCGCCCACGAGCTGCGAGAACAGCAGGCTCATGTAACCGACGTGCGTGCCGACATCGAAGGCCGTCGCGCCGCCGCGCACGAGCGCCTGAAACGCGGCGATGGTCTCCGCCTCGCGATCGCGCCCGTGCCACCAGTAGCCGCGGTGCCGGAACGAATGGATGCGGAGCGGCGCGCCCGTGTAGTGGTGCCTGATCGTGACGTCGCCCGGGTTGAGGCGGTTGAACAACGGGAAGAGCAGCGATCGCAGCCGGAGGTTGCCGGCGAGAAACGACTTGATGGACATGCCTTTGGGTTCTCTCTAGCAGTCGTTGCGGCGAGGACTCACAACGTTCGGCCGTCGGCGAGGGGGTCAACCCGCGGAGTCGCCGCCGTAGCGATCGAGCCCGCGGGCGAGCTCGTCGCGCACGCGCCGCTTGAGGTCGTCGGGCTCGCGCACCACCGCCGCCGAACCCCAGCGCAGCACCCAGCCCACCACCTCGGTGAGCCCCGTCACGTCGAACTCCACCCGCAGGTCACCGTCGGGGAGGCGCGTGCACTTCTGCGTCGGGTGCCACTCGCGCGGCTCGATGTACGAGGCGACGCGCGCGTCGAAGTCGACCACCACGTGCTGCCGCTCGCCGCCGCCGAAGATGCCAAACGCGCCCTCGAAGAGCCGCGACGCGTTGAACTCCGGGTTGCGCTTGAAGGGCGCCGCCGTGAGCGCGCGCACCCGCTTCATGAGGTCGATGGCGAAGGTTCGCTCGGCGTCCTTCTGCACGTCGCGGCCGACCACGTAGAGGCGGTTTTGATAGAGCACCAGCGCGTAGGGCTCGACCTTGCGCGTGCCCGGCGTCGTCCCGCCGTCGTAGTGAAACTGCAACGTCAACGTCCGCAGGATGCCGTCGTAGACCTCGTAGACCTGGTCCTTGAGCTTGCGGTAGTTGCGCGGCGCCTCGGGGATGTAGTGGAAGCGATCGGCCATCGCTCCCTCCTCGTCGCCCGTCGGGGTGAGCTTCGCGAAGAGCTGCGAGAAGTCGTCGTGCAGGGGCGTGCCCGTGAACACGTCGAACATCCGCCGCACCGCCGAGAGCGAGTAGCGCTGGTAGCGCGTGAGGCGCACCGGGTCGGTGGCCTTGCCCGCGCGCACCACGCGGATGCGACGCTCGCCCTCCACGTCGACGGCTTCGAGCGGGATGTTGGCCGCCTCCAACGCCTTGAGGTCGCGACGGATGGAGCGCGGGGTCACGCCGAGGTCGCGCGCGATCTCCTCGATGCGAACGCCCTCGACGCTGCTCTCCAGGAGCTGGTGCAACTGGAAGAGGCGCACCGCCTGGGTGTACTGGCCCGCGGGACGGCCGGGAGAAGGGCGACGCGGCATGGCGGGACAGTGAATGTCACAGCCCGCGCCGCGGGTAAAGAGCGAAGCGGACCCTTCGTCGACGAAGGCCATCGCGCGGTCGGATAGACCGTCGTTCGAGGTCGCGCGTCCGACGGATCGGTCACCACACCAAAGGGAGGTTCCGATGAGTCCACTGCGTCGCCTCGTGTTCGATCGTCGCTCGCTCCACGCCGTTGCGGCCGGCTGCGTGGCCCTCGCCGCGGGCGGGGTGGTCCTGCTGCGGGCGCCCCGCGCGGGCGTCACCGCGCCCACCACCACCACGACCACCACGGTCACCGTCGAGCGCCCGGCGGGTCCGGCCCGCGCGCCCCGCCGCACCGTCCACGGACCGCAACTGTCGGCCACCGTCGCGCTCTCGCAGGGCTCCATCGGGCGCCGCGGCGGTCACGTCTACGCCGTCGTCGACATCGACGCCGACCGTCGCGCCGAAGACGTCCGCCGGGCGCCCATCGCGATGGCCCTCGTGGTGGACGTCTCGGGCTCGATGGCCGGCGAGAAGATGGCCCAGGCGCGCGGGGCGGTGCTCGACACCCTCGCGGGCATGCGCGACGACGACCGCATCGCCCTCGTCACGTACAGCGACTCGGCCAACGTGGTGCAGCCCCTCGCGCGCGTCGGCGACGTGCGCTCGCGCCTCCAGGCGGTGGTCCCGACGCTGGACACCATCTCGGGCACCAACATCCCCGCGGGCCTCGAAGCAGGGGCGGCCGCGCTCGGCGACGGCGGCGGCGGCGACCTCGTGCGGCGCGTGGTGCTCGTCTCCGACGGCCGCGACGGCTCGGGGCAGAGCCTCGACCGCGTGGCCAACAGCGTGCGGCTGCGCTCCGACCGCGGGGTGACCCTCTCGTCGCTGGGTGTCGGCGCCGACTATGACGAGGCGTACATGAGCCGCGTGGCCGACGCGGGCCGCGGCAACTACGAGTTCCTCCGTGATGGGGTGCAGCTCCGGGCCTTCCTCGGGCGCGAGCTCAACGCCGCCGAGCGCACCAACGTCGACCGCGCCGCCGTCGACCTCGAACTCCCTGCCGGGTGGAGCCTCGCCCGCGCCTACGGCGTCGAGGCCGAGACCCGCGGCACGCACCTTCGTCTGCCCGTCGGGGCCATGTCCGCGGGCGATCACCGCCGCGTCGTGCTCGACCTCGTCGTCGCGGGCGACACCGACGCGGCCACGGCCGGGTCCCTCGGCGCGAGCCTCTCGTGGCGCGCCGTCCCCGAGCGCCGTGACGTGCGCGTCGCCGTCGAGGCCCTGCCCCTCGGTCTCGTCGATGACCCCGCCGCCGCGCTCGCTTCGCGCGAGCCCGCGGTGTTCGCCGACGCGGAGTCCATCGCCCTCGCCGCCCGCCAGCAGGACGCCGTCCAGGCGTGGCGCGACGGTCGCGTCGCCGAGGCCGAGAGCATCTCGCAGGGCAACGTCCTGGCGCTGGAGCAGCTACAGGCCGCCGCCCCGACGGCCGCCCGCGCCGCGCAGATTCGCAGCTACAACACCGACCGCGCCAACTTCAACAGCATGAGCGCCGCGAGCGACGAGGGGCGCGCCTTCGGCCTCGGCTCCAACGCCGTCCACCGCCGCGCGATGCGCAGCGGCTCGGGCTACTGAGCCATGAACCCCATGGTGCGTGTCGTGGTGTTGGGCGCGGCGCTCGTCGGCGCGTCGCTGGTGACCGGGGCGCCCTCCGCCCTCGTGGCCGTCGCGGCGTCGTGCGGCGTCGCGGCGCTGGTCGACGGTCGGTGGAGCCCGCTGGCGCTCGTCGCTGGTTCCCTCGCGGCGCTGATCTGCGCGTCGCTGGGGGTCTATCATCCGGTGCTCGGGGGCGCCCTGTGGTGCGTCGGCGTCTGGGCCGTGCGGGCGTCGCGCGGTGCCGATGGTCGTGCCCGTCGCGCGATCGTCGGGCTCTCGCTCGTGGGGGGAGCGTCCGGCGCGTGGGTGGCGTCGCGCTACGGCGGCGACCCCTCGATCGTGGTGCGCCTCGCGGCCGTGATGGTCGCAGGGCTGCTGGCGTCCCTGGGCGCGCTCGTGGGCGTCGACGACTTCGTCGCTACGTCTCTCCGGTGGGCGGCGCTGCCGCGTCGCGAGCAGGTGGACGAAGCCCTCGCGCGGGCCCTCGACCTCCGCCGTCGCGTGGCGCTCGTCGAGCTCGAACACCGGGTCGACCCCGACGTCACCGCGCGCATCGAGCGGGCGTGGACCTCCCTCGCCGCCCTGAGCCACACCCTCGCCGCGGCGCGGATGCGCGGCGCAGCTCCGGCTTGGATCGTCGCGCGGGTGGAGTCCCACGTGGTCGCCCTGGAGAGGGCGCACGCCAGCCTCGACGCGCACCTGGCGAGCAGCGTTCGCATCGCCGACCCGCACGTCGCGGACGTCGACCTCGCGAGCGAGTCGCTGGAGCTGGAGGTGCGGGCCCTGGACGAGGTGATCCGGGAGAAGGCCGCTCCGCCGCGAAAGGCGCAGGAAATTTTCGTCGCCTAGGTCGGCGGTGCTAGGCGCCGAGCATGCGAAATCTCCGACTGCTGGCGTGCGCGGGGCTGCTGATGACCGCGGGGTGCAACACCTCCATGCGGCAGACCCTCGACGAGACCGCGGCGGTGTTTCACGACGACCTGCGCTGGGGGCGCCTGCCCGCGGCCGAGACCGCCGTCGACACCGAGATGCGCGTGGCCTTCCAGGCGCATCACCGCGGCTGGGGGCAGACGGTGCAGGTCATCGACGTGGAGGTGGAGAGCCTCCGCTCCAACCAGAACCGCGGGAGCGCGCGGCTGCGGGTCGCGTGGGTGCACGCGGGCGACTCGACGGACGTGAAGCAGAGCCTCGTCGAGGAGCAGTGGGAGAGCCGCGAGGGCGCCTGGCGGCTGCGCGGTGAGACCGTCATCGCCGGCGACCCCGGCCTCTTCGGAACCCCGACGCCCGACCGCCGCACCGCCGCTCGCTGAAGCCGTGGACACCATGAACCCGTCGCAGGAGGCACCCCGCATGCACCTCGATCGTCGCAGCAACGAGCGCACCGACCTCGACCTCTGGGTCGAGGCAGAAGGAGACGTCGGCGCCCATGTGCTGCGCGCCCGCGACCTCTCGCTCGGCGGCCTCTCGCTCGACCGCGGCGTCGCCCACCCCACCGGCACCCGACTGATGTTGGAGCTGCGCCTGCCCGATCGCGACGGCGCGCTGCGGGTCGAGGTGGAGGTCACCGGCGCCTCGCGCGACCGCGGCGTGGGCGTTCGGTTCGTGGGGCTCTCGCGCGAGCAGCGTGTGCGCCTCGCCGACTACCTCCTCCGCTGCTGGGCCTGATCGTCCGCGGGGCAATCGCCCCGCCTTCCCGTCCCGATTCTTACAGCCCCAGATAAACTCAGGCCCCGGTGGATCACTCCGCCGGGGCCTTTGTTCAGGTCGCTGGGACCGTCAGCGCGCGATCAGTGACGCCGACGGTGATGACCACCGCCGCCGCCGTGGCCGCCGCCGTGACGACCGCCGCGGCCGTGACGACCGTGACGACCCGCGGGGGCGTCCTCGACCGGCGCCGCGATGGAGACCGCCGCCGGGCCGGTGCCCGAGGGCGCCGCGTTGGCGCAGCGACCCGCCGGGGTGTCGGGGGTGACGATGACGAACTGCACGCGACGGTTGGCCGCGCGCGCCGCGCTGGTGCTGCCCGGGATCATCGGGCAGTTGGGGCCGAAGCCGTGGCCTTCGAGGCGGCTCTCGTTGATGCCGTGGGCGACGAGGTACGTGCGCACCGAGAGGGCGCGGCGGTTGGAGAGATCGAGGTTGTGGGCCGCGTCGCCGCGGTCATCGGTGTGGCCCTGGATGTCGACCTGGAGGTTGCCCATCACGCGGAGGATGGAGACCACCGAGTCGAGCACCTGGAAGCTCTGACGACCGACGATCTCGTCGCGGTCGGTGCGGAAGTTCACCTGCTGGAGGATGCGGATGCTGTTGCCGTCCTGCTGGGCGAGCGCCTCGCCGTCGGGGCAGCCGTCGTCGTCGTCGCGGCCGTTGAAGGTCTCGGGCTGCGTCGGGCAGCGATCGGGACCTTCCGGCTGGTCGATGATGCCGTCGTGGTCGGCGTCGGGCGCGGGGCAGCCGCGGCGGGTCGTGCTCGGGCGCGCGCCGGCCGGCTCGTTGACGCACTGATCTTCATCGTCGAACACGCCGTCGCGGTCGGCGTCACCACGCGGGCAGCCGCGGCGGGCCGGGTCGGGCGAGGCGCCCTGCGGCTCCGTCGGACACTGGTCTTCGGCGTCGGGCACGCCGTCGCCGTCGCGGTCGCTGATGGGGCAGCCGCGGCGGGCCGGGTCGGGCGTGGCGCCGGCCGGCTCGTTGACGCAGAGGTCTTCGTTGTCATAGACGCCGTCGCCGTCGGTGTCGGCCACCGGGCAGCCGCGACGCGAGGGATCGGGGTGGTCGCCCTGCGGCGTGTCGACACAGAGGTCGTCAGGGTCCATCACCCCGTCGTTGTCGGTGTCGCGGGCGGTGGGCTGCTCGTCCTCGGGGACGCGGAGCGCGAGCGAGATGCCGCCGCTCCAGTAGAGCGCGTTGGAGTCGTTGGGCGCGTTGATGACCTGCCCGAGCGCATCGGTGCTGTCCTGGAAGACCATCCCGACGCGCACCGCCGGGCCGATGCCAAGCCAGCGGGTGACCGCGAACTCGAAGCCGAGGCCCGCGTCGAAGGTCAGGCGCTCGTCGTTGCCCGTAAACGCCCAGCCGACGTTGCCATCGATGAAGAGCCGACCGACCGACCCGATGCGGGGCTCGATGCGGAGACCCCCCATCGGGGCGAGGATGCGGCCCGTGCCGTTGTCGGTCGGAAACCACCAGTTGGCGAGGCTGGCCTGGAGCACCAACGGGCCGACGATGGTGAAGCCGAGGCGCACGGTCCCCTGGATGCCGAGGCCGTAGCCGAGGCCCCCGGTGACCGGGTCGGCTGTCTGGTGATCCGAGAGCATCGTGCCGGCGCCACCCTCCAGCCGAAGGGCGAAGCGCGAAATCACCTGCGCGTCGGCGTCGGGCGCGAGGCCCATCACCGCCGCGATTGCGGCCACGACGCTCGCGGTCTTCGCGACCCTCTTACCTACCGGGTTGGATCCTCTGCTCATTCCCGTCGCCCTCACTGCTGGGACCCCCGCGGAGCCCCGACGCGGGGTTCTCAAAGGGGGTCAGTTGTTTCGTCGGCGTCGATCACGAAAGCGGAACGATCCGCGCCCGCGCCCACGCTCGTCAGACCGTCGCGAGAATACAGTCCTTCCCCAGCCATTGGCACAGGAATCTACCGGTCCGTGCGGCTCTGCGGTCACATCGTCTCACCTGGGCGCCAACCGCCAACCCCCTTGAATCTCGGCGCGACGGCCGCTTCCCCGAGGAGAGCTCTGGCGACCACCCGTTGACCGCCGACCCCGCCGAGTGCATCCACGTCGCCCGCCCGTGGCACCTCCCATGACCCGCCGCGCCTTGCTCCCGTTCGCGCTCGCGCTGGCCTCCTGCGCGGGGCGCTACGCACCACCACCACGCTGTCTCCCGTCGCCCCCTGCCGCCCCCGGGGGCGCTCCCGCCGACGTCGTCCTCATCGACAGCGAGCGCCTGCCCGTCGCCGATGCGCCGCGCCTCGGCCCCGCGGCGGCGCCCCTCACGGTGGTCGTCTTCAGCGACTTCCAGTGCCCGTACTGCGCGCGCGCGCGCCTCGTCGTGAGCGACCTCCGCGCGCTCTTCCCGCGATCGGTGCGCGTCGTTTGGCGCAACCTCCCGCTGCTCCGACACCCGCAGGCGCACCTCGCCGCCGAGGCCGCGCTGGAGGTGCGTGCGCAGGGGGGCGACGAGGCGTTCTGGCGCTTTCACGACCTGCTCTTCGCGCACCAGGCCGAGCTCTCGCGCGAGTCGCTCCTGCGCGATGCTCGCGCCGTCGGGGTCGACGCCGCGCGGCTCGCGCTCGCCCTCGAAGACGGAGTCCATCGCGCCGCGGTCGACGGCGACGTAGCCCTCGCCGAGCGCCTCGGCCTCGACGGCACGCCCGCCTTCGTCCTCAACGGAACTCCCATCGTGGGGCTCCAACCCTTCGCGGTCTTCGAGACGGTCGCGCGCCAGGTGTTCGCCCGCGTCGCCACCATCGGCGACCCCACGCGCGTGTACGTCGACATGGTGCGCTCGCCCGTGCCGGCTCCCGCCTCGACCGAGGCCAATCGCGCGACGGTCGACCCGTGGGCGGGCGTCCATGACATCGCGATCCCGTCGACGGCGCCGACGCGCGGACCGGCCGATGCGCCCGTCGTGATGCAGATCTTCAGCGACTTCGAGTGCCCGTTCTGTGCCCGCGCACGGCCGACCGTCGATGCCCTCGTCGCTCGTTATGGTGACCGCCTCCGGGTCGTCTGGCGCGACCTCCCGCTGCCCCGTCACGCGCACGCCCTGCTCGCCGCCGAGGCCGCGCGCGAGGTGTTCGCCCAGGGGGGAGCGCCCGCGTTCTGGCGCATGCACGACGCTCTCTTCGCGGCCCAGTCCACGGAGGAGGAGCTGTCGCCCGCCGTCGTCGAGCGCCTCGCGGTGGAGTCTGGCGCCGACCGCGTCCGGCTGCGCGCCGCCCTCGCCGATCACCGTCACCGACCTGCCATCGACGCTGACATCGCCGCCGCCAGCGCGACCGGCCTGCGCCTCGGCACGCCGTCGTTCTTCGTCAACGGTCACCTCGTGTCGGGCGCCCGACCGCTCGACGAGTTTCGGCAGCGCATCGACGGTCTCTTGCGCGCGCCGTAGGGGTTGCGCTCGGGCGCGATGAGCGCCACCACCTCATCGCCATGGATGCACTCGTCTCCCTCGCCGGTCAGCTCGTCGACACCGACGCCCACCAGGACGTCCGCGCCCCGTGGGATGGAGCGCTCCTCGGTCGCGCCTCGCTGGCCGACGCCCGCCTCGCCGCCGAGGCCGCTCGACTCGCGGCCGAGGCGTTTCCGACCACGTCGCGGCTGCCCGCCCACCGTCGCCGCGCGCTGCTCACGGGCATCTCTCGCGCACTCCAACAGCGCCGCGAGGAGTTTGCGTCGCTCATGGCGCGAGAGGTCGCCAAGCCCATCGCCCTCGCCCGGGCCGAGGTCGATCGCGCCGTGCAGACCTTCCTGCTCGGAGCCGAGGAGAGCGCGCGCCTCCACGGCGAGATGCTCCCGCTCGACCAGACGCCCGCGGGCGAGTCCGCGGCGGGCATCACCCGGCGCGTCGCCCTCTCCCCGGTGCTCGCGATCACGCCCTTCAACTTCCCGCTCAACCTCGTCGCCCACAAGCTCTCGCCGGCCTTCGCGGTGGGCGCGCCGGTCGTGCTCAAGCCGGCACCCCAGGCCCCGCTCACCGCGGCGTTCCTCGCGCAGGTCATCGCCGAGGCGTGCGACGCCGCGGACGTTCCGCGCGCCATGCTCTCGGTGCTGTCGTGCGCGGTCGACGTGGCCGAGACCCTCGTGCGTGACCCGCGGCTCGGGGTGCTGTCGTTCACGGGTTCGGGGCCCGTGGGGTGGCGCTTGCGGGACATCGCGCCGCGCAAGCGCACGGTGCTCGAGCTCGGTGGCAACGCCGCGCTCATCGTGGCCGCCGACGCCGACCTCGACCGCGCCCTCGATCGAACGATCGCCGGAGGCTTCGGCTACGCCGGGCAGGTGTGCATCAAGGCCCAGCGCATCTTCCTCCACGAGTCCGTCGCGGCGGCGTTCACCGAGCGGCTGTGCGCGCGGGTGGCGGCGCTCGCGGTGCGAGACCCGATGGACTCCGACGCGCTGTGCAGCGCGCTCATCGACGAGAAGGCGGCGGTGCGCGTTCGCGGGTGGATGGACGAGGCCGTCGCGGGTGGAGCGAGGGTGCTCGTCGGCGGCGAGCGGGACGGAGCGAGGGTGACGCCCGCGGTGGTCGTCGACGCCCACGCCGGGATGAAGCTGTGCGACGAAGAACTCTTCGGCCCGGCGGTGACCCTGCACCCGTGGCGGGACGCCGACGCGATGATCGACGCCGTCAACGCGAGCCGCCACGGCCTGCAGGCGGGGCTCTTCACGCGCGACGTCGCGCTGGTGACGAAGGCGTTTCAGCGGCTGGAGGTTGGGGCGCTGGTGCTCGACGACGGGCCCAGCTTCCGCGTCGACGCGATGCCCTACGGCGGCGTGAAGGACTCCGGTCAGGGGCGCGAGGGCGTCCGGTCGGCCATCGCCGAGATGACGGACACGCGCATGCTGGTGTGGCGAGGTCTGCTCGGCTGAGCGCGATCGCTCAGGCGACCCACGGTGACTCGCGCAGCAGCGCCGCGAGCGACTCGAAGAGGGGCCGACGGGCGTCGTCGAGGCGCGCCGCGAGGTGCTGCGGCGTGGAGGCGTGCACGGCGCCAAACACCGGTCGCAGCGTGTCGGCCTCCACATGCGCGGCGACCATCGGGGTGGGGAGCACCGCCACGCCGCCGCCGTCGAGGGTCACCCGCTCGATGGCCGCAAGGCTCCCGAGGTGCAGCACCCGACCGAAGCGCACCTCGCGCAACCGCGCCGGCGCGGCGTCGAGCCACGGGCGCAGGCCGGGGAGGGCGGGCGAGCGGTCGAGGAGCGTGAGCGTCGCGACGTCCTCGGTGACCCGGACGGGCTGACGGCGGAGCAGCGATGGCGCGGCGACCATCCGCGACGCGATGGCCACGAGCGCGATGGAGAGCACCCGTGGGTCGCGGTGCGCGGGGCCCAGCACCGCGGCGTCGATCTGCTGGCGGAGCAGCGCCGCGTGCAGCGCATCGCCGTCGCCCACGTGGAGGTGCACGGTCAGGTCGGGGCGCAACCGCGACCAGCGTGACAGCAGCGGGGCGATCCAGCGGGCCGCGGCCTCGGGCTCGACGCCGAGCACCAGCTCCGCGCGCGGCGGCGGCAGGTGACCTCCGGCGACGTGGGTGCAGTCGAGCATCGCCTCGACGGCGCGGCGCGCGTAGGGGACGAGCGACTGGCCTTGCGCGGTGAGCACGACGGAGCGGGTGGTGCGACGGAAGAGCGAGGCGCCGAGGGTCGCTTCGAGCTGGCGGATGCGCTCGCTGACCACGGCCGGGGCGACGACGAGCGAGCGCGCGGCCGCCCGAAAGCTGAGGCTCTCGGCGATGGCGAGGAAGGTCTTGAGCTGATCGACGGTGGGGGACAACGCAGTCACCAGCGCGCGGCGGAAGGGGACACGGCGCGCGATGGTGCACCGGCGAGGCGCGACGGGTCGACCCGCCACACGCGGATCGGGCCGAAATCCCGCGACGGGATGACGGCGACGAGGCTTCCGACGGAGGCGGCCAGGTCGCCGAGGGCCGTGCGGGGAAAGGTCGTCGGTCGCGCGCCGAGGCCGTCGGTGGCCTGGAGCGTGGTCGTGGTCTCCAGCAGGTAGCGCGGTCGCAGGCGAGCGAGGCGCGGGGCGAGCCACGGGGCGTCGCGCGGCGACCGGCGGACGAAGTCGGGCGCGACGTTGGTCACGGCGTACGGCACGTCGTGGTAGCCGAGCCAGAACGCAACGGGCCCGGCCGTCGGGGCGTCGCCCGTGATGGCCCGCAGCAAGCGGATGACCCGCGCGTGGGAGGCGTCGCGGTGCAGCAGCGCGGTGCCCGCGATGGTGGCGACGGAGGGGCCGCTGAAGGCGAGCGCGAGGGCGAGGGCGGCGGGGCGGGATCCGGCGCGCCAGAGGGTGACGAGCTCGCGCGCGACGAGGATGGCAAGGAAGGGGGCGAGCACCGCGAGGTAGCGCCCGCTCAGGATGGGGATGAGCGCGCCGAAGGCGACGGTCGCGGCGACGACGACGAGGGCGAACGTGCGGGCGCGGGTGGGTCGAGCGATCGCGCGGGCGACGACGAAGAGGGCGACGAGCGCGGAGGTGGCGCCGTAGGGCCACAGGAAGTACGAGCGCCAGCGGAGGAGCTCGAAGTGGATGACGCCGGTGAGGGTGGAGAGCCGCTCGTCGGCCTCGCCGGCGAACTGAAGGTGCGTCGAGACGCCGGGTTGCCGCGACGCGAAGGCGACGTAGAGACCGAAGGGCGTCAGCGCGAGCAGGGCGACGAGCGCCACGAGCGCGGCCGAGCGGAGGCGCGACCGATCGATGGGCGTGTCGACGACGAGCGCAAGCGCGAGGACGCCGACGAGTGCAGCAGCGGTCTGATGGGTGAGGCACGCGGCGGCTGCCGTGAGGCCGGCTCCGACGACGGCGACGGTGCGACGGGTGTCGAGGGCGAGGTCGAAGGCATACGCGAACCACACCAGCGCCGTGAGCTCGAACACCTCGGGCCGGAAGCAGCGCGCGCAGGCGAAGAACCAATAGCCGCTCATGAGGGCGACGGTGGCGACGGAGCCGGTGGTGGCGTCGAAGCGACGGCGCGCGAGGGCGTCGACGCCGAGGAGGGCCGCGGCGCCACAGAGCAGCGCCGTCAGTCGAAACGCCCACAGGCTGACGCCCGCGAGCGCGACCACGGGAGCCGCCAGAAGGTTGGGGACGATCTTCGGTTGGAGGTAGGCGATCTCGACGCCGCCGCGACCCTCCAGCGCCGCGAGGCGGAGCGTACCCTCGTGGAGCAGCGAGACCGTCGGCATCGCGTACCAGGCTTCGTCGCCGAACATCCGGGGCGTGGCGTCGAGGCCGATGAGGCCCGCCGCCACGAAGGCGAGCACGGCGAAGACGGTCGCGCGCGCTCGGCGAGGAACGCTCCCGGTCACGCGACGGCCATCACCACGGCGGGGGCTACGCGGACGCCTTCGGGAGCGTCGCGAGGCAGCGCCGGACGTCCTCCACGTGGGAGTTCACCGCGAGCTCGTGGTGAAAAATCCCGCGGATGATGCCCTGCGCATCGATGACGTAGGTGATGCGCTTCTGGAGCGGAAAGAGCCCGCCGAAGCGGAGGGTCTGGAAGGCCGTGGCCATCTCCCCTTCCGGGTCGGCGATGAGCTCGTACTGGAGGTTGTGGGCGGCGATGAAGCGCTTGTGGGTCTCCACGTCGTCGCGGCTCACGCCCACGACGCGCGCTCCGCCTTCGCCGCTCAGCTCGCCGAAGGCGTCGCGGAAGCCGCAGACTTCCTTGGTGCATCCGCCGGTGAAGTCCTTCGGGTAGAAGAAGAGAACCAGCGTGCGGCCGCGGGCGCCGTGGACGGAGAAGGTCGACCCGTCAGGGAGGGTTCCGGAGGCGTTGGGGGCGGGCTGTCCGATGGCGAGGCTCATGGTCGGTGCGGGGCTCCTTTGGGGAAAGTGTGTTGCGTCGCGATGGGGGGCGGCGGACGACGGGTCAGGCGAGGTCGCGGTCGACGACGGCGCGCATGCCGAGCCCCATGGGCACCAACGCGAAGAGCGCGACGACGAGGAGCGCGACGGGCACCGAGGGGGACGGGGCCGACCCGGTGAGGCTGCCGAGCAGCGCGCCGCTGTCGACGCCCGCGAGGGTCGAGACCTGCCGCGCGAGCGACACCGTCTGGAGGGGACCCCACAGCGCGGGGAGCGCCACCTCGGTCACCGCGAGCAGGCCCACGGCGACGGAGACGGGCTGCCTGGGGGCGAGCGTTCCGACGCCGACGGAGAAGCCCGCGAGGGCGGCGGCTTCGGCCAGCATCGCCACCGGGAGCCGGAGCAGCGACGAGGCCGCGGCGTTGCCCGTCACGGCGTTGGCGACGGCGAGCATGGCGCCGCCGAGGGCGAGCACGAGGCCCACCACCGCGAAGGAGCCGAGCCACTCGCCCAGCAGCGCGACAGGCCGGGACATCGGGCGCACGAACCAATACACCACCGTGCGCCGCTCGAAGGCTTCGCCCAGCACGCCCGCCACCCACGGCACCACCAGCAGCGGCGCCGCGACCCCGATGAGGAGCGGCGCGCCGAGCGAGAGCGCGTCGTGTCCGGTCGACCCGAGCCACCCGCCGAGGAGCGCCGGGAGGAAGGCGAGCGCCGAGAGCCACCACGAGCTCGGCCGACGAACGGCCCGCAGCACCGACACCCGCGCGATGGAGAGGGCCGCGCTCACGCCGAACCTCCGCGCGCGCCCTGCGTGAGGTAGCGAAACACCGCCGCCAGGTTGTCGTCGGGCGAGGTGAGCGCGAGCAGCGGCGCACCGCTCTCGCGGGCGAGGCGGGGGATGGCGGAGTAGCAGGCGTCGGGCTCGCGGGTCTCGACGGTGAGCTGATCGTCGCCGACGAAGCGGATGGCCGCGACGAAGGGCTGCGCGGCCAGCGCCGCCGCGAGGGCGCGGGGCTTCGGGGTGGTGAGGGCGATGTGGTGGGGGTGACGGTCGATGAGGCCGCGGATGGCGTGCAGGTCGCCCTGCGCGAGGAGCTGGCCCTGGTAGAGCACGACGATCTCCCTGGTCATGGTCTCCACCTCATCGAGGATGTGGCTCGACACGATCACGGTGCGCCCCTCGGCGCCGAGGGACTGGATGAGCGTCACCATCTGCGCGCGCGCCAGCGGGTCGAGGCCCGTCATGGGCTCGTCGAGCAGCACCAGATCGGGCTCGTGCAGGATCGCCTGGGCCAGCTTGGTGCGCTGCCGCATGCCCTTGGAGAAGGTGCTGATGCGACGGTTCATCGCCGACTCGAGGCCGACGCGCTGGAGCACGGCGGTGGCGCGCGAGTCGGCCGCGGAGCGCGCGACCCCGGAGAGCTCGGCCAGGTGCGAGACGAACTCCCTGGCCGTGAGCTCCTCGAAGAACACCTCGATCTCGGGCGCGTACCCGAGCCGGCGGTAGACCTCCGGGTCGGGCACGCGCCGCCCGAAGATGCGCACCTCGCCGCGGCTCGGCTGGATCTCCCCCGTGAAGCACTTGAGCAGCGTGGACTTGCCCGCGCCGTTGGGCCCGAGGAGCCCGGTGATGCCGGGGCCCACCTTGAGGCTCACGTCACGCAGACCCAACACGGGGCCGTACCACTTGGAGACGCCGACGACGTCGAGCACGGCGCTCATCCGCGGTTCACTTCCGCGCGCGAGAGCTGCCACGTCGCGAGGCCAAGGGAGAGGGCCGTCCAGCCCGCCGCCGCCGCCGCGGGAATCGCCGCGCGGGCGCCCGTGAGGCGGAGCGTTCCGTGGAACTGATTGACCATCGCGACGACGCACCCGTAGGGATCGAGGGTGCCGACCCAGGTCACGTCGGTCGCCTCGCCGACGACTCCGCACACCGCGTAGGTCGCGAGCACGACCGCGGCGAACATGGCCTGCGCGAGCCCCTTGCGGCGCGTGAGCGAGGAGAGACCGAGCGCGAGGGAGGCGAGCACCGTGACCTGCATCGCGACCGCGGCGAGGGCGACGGCGCCGGCGCGCGCCGCGCCGAAGGGGGTCGACTGAAACGCGAGGCGCTCGATGGCGAGCACCGAGACGGTGAGCGCCGAGAGCGCGAAGGCCCAGCCCGACGAGGAGAGCAGCCGCCCCAGGAGGTAGCCCTTCGGGCTCACCGGCCGCGCGAAGTGGAACTGAAACGCGCCCGCCACGAGGTCGGCCGAGATGGCCCCGGCGCCACACCAGAGCAGCAGCAGAAAGGTCGCGAGGAACTGCACCCGCAGGCCCACCGAGGCGACGTCCGCCTCGCCCGCGCGAAGCATCGCCGCGAGACGGTCGCCGCCCACGGCCTCACCTCCGGCCGAGGCGAAGACCGTGGGGATCGCCCACTTGAAGCCCATGACGGCGGCGGTGAGCGCGAGCACCATCAGCCCGAGGAGCAGGACGATCTTCACGCCGCGCTGCCGGAGCTGCGTCGTGAGCGCGTAGCGCGCGATGACCAGCGGCGCGAAGGCGGGCGAGCGCCGCGCCCCCGCGTAGCGCTTGTAGGCGAGCGAATACACGGCGCCGGAGGGCGGCGCGGGCGAGGTCGATGCGGCGGGTGCGGGCGTCGTGGTCATCGGGGCGTCAGGCGAGCAGGCGGAGGAAGGCGTCGTCGAGGGATGCACGGCGCGGCGCGAGGTGGCGCACCTGCACCTCCGCGCGGAGGGCGGCCTCCCAGATGGCCGAGGGGTCGTCGGTGGCGGTCGATCGCACGACCCACTCGCCCCGCGCGTCGCCGGACTCTTCGCAGGTGCAGCCGAGGTCGCGGAGCGCCGCCTCGAAGGCCGCCATGCGATCGGCCACGGGCTTCACGCGCACGAGGAATCGCCCGTCGCTGCGGCCGAGCACTTCGTCCAACGGAGCGTCGGCGAGCACCTTGCCGCCGCCGAGCACCACGACGTGGTCGCACACGCGCTCGACGTCCGAGAGGAGGTGGGTGGAGAGCACGACGCTGCACCCGCGGCGGGTGTGGATGTCGGCGATGAGCGAGAGCATCTCCTCGCGCGAGGCGGGGTCGAGCCCGTTGGTGGGCTCGTCGAGGAAGAGCAGGTCGGGGTCGTGGACGAGGGCCGCGGCGAGCTTGGCGCGCTGGCGCAGGCCGGTGGAGTAGCCCTGCACCGGGAGGTACCGCTTGTCGTCGATGCCGACGTAGAAGAGCGCGGCGTGAGCGCGGTCGATGGCCTCGCGCGGTGGGAGCCCGGCGAGCTCGGCCCCGTAGGCGCACAGCTCGACGGCCGTGAGGTCGGGCAGGTGGGCGTCGTCTTCGGGCATATACCCGATGCGGGCGCGCACCCCGAGCGGGTCACGCCGCGGGTCGATGCCGAGCACCTCGATCTCTCCGGAGGTGGGCCGGACGAGACCCAGCACACACTTGAGCAGGGTCGACTTGCCCGCGCCGTTGGGGCCGAGGAGCGCCGTGCGCCCCTCCGGGATGGTCATCGACACGTCATCGAGCGCGGTGACCCCCTCGTAGCGCCGCGACAGCGATCGGACCCTCAGCTTCACGGCGGCGGACCGTACACCATCCACGGGCGATGTCAGCGCTCACCGATGGGTTGCCCCCACGGGCTGTTGGGGCTGAAGGCGACCGCCGTCGCGAAGATCATCGCGGGGAGGAGCACCGTAGTGAGCGCCGTCGAGAGCACGCCGGTGAGGTCGTTGCGGTAGAAGGTGATGCCGAGGGCGGGCGTCGACAGGAGGACCACCGGCTGCCACAGCCTCGGTCGCCGCCCTTCGCTCGACCGGCCGGTCGAGAGCAGCCGCACGATGCTGCCCGCCACGAGTCCCAGGACGAGGGCCAGCACCAGGACGCCGAGCTCGTGACCGATCATGTACCCGTCGACGATGATGGCGCCGGCGAGCCCCGACCCCCGGTCGGCCGCGGCGCCGAGCAGCTCGCGGCTGAGGAAGTAGGGCGTGTGCATGTACGTGAGCTTGTCGGGGACGATCTGCTGGGGGAGCAGCCCGAGCACGGACTCGCTGAAGTACGACGCGCCGCGGCTGTAGTCGGTGGCGTCGACCCAGGCGACCCCGTAGTGCTCCTTGATGACCATGATGTCGCCCTCCGCGGTGTTGCTCTGCGTGGCGGGGCCCCGGTCGTACTCCTCGGAGGTCATGGCGACCGCCTCGTTGAAGTCGCGCTCGCGGTACGAGCGGTAGATGCCGAACACGTTGAAGAACGAGAGCGCGAGGAACGCGACGGCGAGGATCCACCGCCAGCGGATGGGCCCCGCGAACATGTCAGCCACGAGCAGCGCCGCGATGAAGGGGATCGCGATCATGCTGCGCCCCCCGGAGTTGAGGAGCGTGAAGATCGGGAGCTGGAGCGCGAAGAGGAGCATGGCGACGCGGCGCCGCTGTTGGATGAACCTCGCGAGGAGGAGCCCCTCGCCGATGCCGAGCGCCTGCCACGGGAGGAACCACACCTTCGAGAGCACCTGCGCCGCCGCGAGCGCGCTGCCGCCTTCGCGCTGCACCGACGTCAGCTCCTCCTGATCGCGGAACCACAGCTCGCCATAGTTTTGCGCTGCGACGATGGAGCCGGTGGTGATGAGGCGCTCGCCGACGGTGAAGGCGAGCGGGATCAGGCCCGCTGCGATCCACGGCCACGGGCTGGGCAAGGGCTTGTTGGCGCGGGTGATCTCCTCGGGGGCCGAGTGCCGCGGGGCCAGCGCGAAGTACACGGCGCTGAGGGCCCCCAGGAAGAGGATGTGCATCCATTGGAGGCGCACGAAGATGTCGATGCGAATGCGGCCCGCCTCGAACCACCGACGCTCGTAGTCGGCGCCGTGCAGCCAGGCGATGCCGGGGAGGACGAGGAAGTTGAGGCCGAACCCGAGGAAGAGGAGGTACGGGTCGCTGACGCGCAGCGTGCCGTGGGGGCTGCGGGCCATGGCGACCCCCAGGAGGAGCACCGACAGGATGAACTCGCAGAGCATCGGGACGAGCGCCTCGGCCCGCAGCGGGTCGGTGCCGTAGACGATGTAGACGCACCCGATCACCAGGATCGCCACGAGAGATGCGAGGCTGGAGCGGGTCGGCCGGGCGAACGAGGGACCGGGCGGGCTGGCGATCGTGGAGGCCATGGGAGGGATGTGACCCGCTACGATGCCGGGACCATCGCGTAACGTTCAGCCTCGGCGCGCCGACGGCGCACGAGGTGGGTCAGCGCCACGAAGGGAACGCCCACCGGACAGGCCGCCGTGAGGGCCTCCAGCAGCGCCTCGGAGGCCCCTTCGGACACCCCGAGGTCGACCCCCGCCTGCCGCGACACTCCGACCACGAAGCCCATGGGCCCCGCCGGGCCGAGCGCGCCAAACGCCCCACGCTCCAGCGCGACCACGTCGCAGGCGCCGCACGCGAAACACCGCGCCGCCCCGTCTTGAGTCGCCACTTCGGCGGGCTCGGTGCTCAACACCCCATCGGGTCGGTACTGCGCCTCGAAGCGCGGGAGCTGGGGCCGCCTCGGGAGCACGCCCCGCAGCACGGTCCGGAAGAAGCTCCAGCCCAGCCGGACAAAGCTCTCGAAGGACATCATCGGTCGGCACTCTATCGGTGAGGTCGCGGCCGCGCCAAAGCCTATTCGCCCGCCGACGTCGCGATCTTGGCGGTCGTCGTGGTCGGGCCTCGCAGCCGGGCGAGGGCAGCCTTCGCGCTCTCCAGGCGCACGTCGCACGCCTCCGCGATGGTCGCCGCGACCCGCTCGATCTCGTCGCCGCGCGCCCCGGCCGCCATCGCCACGCCCCGCGCGTGCAGGGACATGTGCCCGCGCTGGATGCCCTCCGTCGCGAGCGCCCGCAGGGCGGCCAGGTTGGAGGCCATCCCGACCGCGGCCGCCACCATCGCCAGCTCCTGCGCCGACCGTACGCCCAGGATCTTGAGCGCCAGCCGCGCCGAGGGGTGCACCCGCAGCGTGCCGCCGACGACCCCGAAGGCGAGTGGGATCTCCATGGTTCCTTCGAGGGCGCCATCGGGGGCAGTGCGCCAGGTACACAGCGGGGCGTAGCGCCCGTCGCGCGCCGCATACGCGTGGGCGCCTGCTTCGATGGCGCGCCAGTCGTTGCCCGTCGCCATCACCACGGCGTCGACGCCGTTCATGATCCCCTTGTTGTGGGTGGCCGCGCGGTAGGGGTCGCGCTCGGCGAAGCGCGATGCCAGCACGATGCCGTCGCGCACCGCGTCGCCCGAGAGCGCGTCGGTGGCGAGCACCCCGGCGGGCACCCGGCACTTCACCCGCACGCAGCGACGGTCGCAGAGGTTGGAGAGGATGCGCAGGCCGACGCGCCCGCCTGCAAGTGCCGCAATCTCGGGCGCGACGCGCTCGGCCACGGTGTTGACCAGGTTGGCCCCCATCGCGTCCTGAACATCCACCACCACATGCACCACCAGAAGCCCGTCGCCGAGGTCACGCACCTCGACCTCGCGCGCGCCTCCGCCGCGCGCCACGAGGCCCTCGACCGATGCGTCGGCCATCGCCATCAGCCGCTCGCGCGCCGCCGTGATTCGCTCACGCGCCAGCTCGGCGTCGGGGACTTCCCAGAGCTGCACCTGCGCGATCATCCACGGCGGGTCGCTCTCGGCGCTGAACCCGCCGCCCTCGCGGATCATCCGCGCCGCGTTGCTCGCGGCCGCCACCACCGAGGGCTCCTCGACCACCATGGGCACGAGGAAGTCCCGCTCGTTGATGCGCGCGTTGAGCCCGACGCTGAAGGGCAGCGAGTAGGTGCCGATGACGTTTTCGACGGTCTTGTCGGCGGTGGTGACGTCGAGCCCGCCGCACGAGAGCACGCGCGTGAGCTCGGCGCCGTCGAGGTCGGCCGCCTCGGCCAGCAGCCGACGCCGCGACTCGACCGACTCTTTGTAGAACCCCTGGATTCGTGACGTCCGACTCATGGCAGTTGGCGCTCCCCTTCGTGCACGACGCCGACCCCGCCGCCGTCCGCGGCGAGGTCGACCTCTTCAAAACCCTCGGCGGCAGCCGCCGCGCGGACGGCGTCCATCGCGAGGTCATCCTGCGCGAAGGCCACCACGACGTCTCCGCCTCCCGCGCCCGACGGCTTCACGGCGGCGCCCAACTGCTCGGCGCGCGCTGCGAGCCGCGCCATCGGCGCCGTGACGATGGGCGCGCCCGCCGCAACACCGAGCGCCGCCATCGCCGCGTTGAGCCGACGCATGGCGGCCACGTACCCGTCGGCCTCGTCGCCGTGAGACCCGCGCTCAAGGAGGCGCGTGGCCTCGCGGATGGCGTCGATGCAGACCGAGTGGGTCGCCGGGCTCGTCTCGCGGAGTGCCTCCACCTTCGCGATCATCTCGGAGGTTCGCACCGACGTACCCGACCAGAAGACCCGCCACCGCAGCGCGTCGGGGATGTGGCCGCGCCCGACGGTGGGCGCTCGGCCGACGCCGTCGACGAAGCGAACGATCGCCAGGCCGCCGAAGGCCGAGGTCAGCACGTCGACGCCGCTGCCGCCGCCCTGCACCGCGCGGTGACCCTCGCGCGCGCACCGCGCGATGTCGTCGCGCCGCCGGTCGACCGCGAGCTCGCCCTGCTCCTTGGCGACCGCCCAGGCGAGCCCCGCGACGCAGCCCGCCGCGCTGCTGCCGAGGCCGAGCTTCCGCCCGCCACCTCCGCCGAGCTGCGTGAGGTCGAAGCGCGCCGAGCCCTCTGTCGGCATCGCTCGGAGCAGTCCACCCGCCACCGCCACCCGCCACGCCGCGACCGCCTCGGGAGGCGTGAACCCACCCGGGGCGACGGCTTCGTCGACGACCGCGTACCGATCGACCGCGAGGCACCACGCGTCGCCGCCGTAGAGCACCGCGTATTCACCAGCGAGCATCAGCTTGCCCGGCGCGCGAACCTTCACGGCCGTTCGATGCCCGCACCCGGTCGGGCGATGCGCGACTCCAGCACGCCCGTCACCTGTCGCACCCGCGCGGCCACGAGATCGGCATCACCCTGGGCGCACAGCACCTTCACATGGGGCCCCGCGTCCATCGTGGCCCACGCGCCGACACCGTCGCGCCGCATCGCCTGCACGGCGTCGAGCAGGTCGAGCGTCACGCCCTTCGCGTAGCGCACCGCGGGCTGCGCGGCCCACGCGCTCGCGTGCATCGCCATGGTGCTTGCCTCCATCGCTTCACCCACCGCCTGCAGGTCGCGCGCGGTCACCGCCGCACGCACCCGGGCGTGCAGCAGCGGCGCCTGCGCGAGCCACGCACCGTAGTAGGGGGAGGTCTCGGCGGTGCGGCGCATCCCGTCCCGCGAGGCGATGTCCTTCGGGCCACGGTCGACGAGCGCGAGCACCATCGCGACGGACCAGTGCGATGCGCCGAAGAGGCAACGAGCGCCGGTGCGGTCATCTCCCGGTGCGCCCGCGGGGAGCTCGACCCAGCCGCCGAAGACGCTGCGCGCCGCCGAGGCGCTGCCACGCCGCGCGAGCGCAGAGAGGGCCTCGTCGTCGAGGGAGAGCCCATAGGCGGCCGTGGCCGCCGCGGCGAGGGCCGCGTAGCCCGACGCGCTCGACGCGAGCCCGGACGCGGTCGGAAATCGATTGAAGGAGCTCACCCGGAGGTAGCTGCCCGTGGTGCCCTCGGTGATGCCGGCGCGCTCGCGGACCAGCGCGAGGAAGGCCCCAAGCGTCGCGCCTTCGTTGCCGGTGCGGAGGGTTCCGTCGAGCTCGACGTGGTCGGCCGTGAGGGCGTCGTCGCGGGTCGCGGTGGTCTCCGTCACAAGATCATCAAGGGTGAGCGACAGGCTCGGAACGGCCGGGAGGTTGAGCGCGCGGTCGGCCTTCCCCCAGTATTTGCTCAGCGCGATGTTGGCGCGCGCCCTCGCGAAATACGCGCTCATCGGCCGACCTCCACCACGCGCCCCTCGACGCCGAGCGCTCTCCACCCTTCGAGCACGTCGGTCTCGTGGCCGGGCGCGAGCGCGATGACGCAGCCGCCGCCGCCCGCGCCGGTGAGCTTGGCGCCGAGCGCGCCCGACGCGCGGGCCGACGCGCAGAGGTCTTCGAGCCTCTCGGTGGAGACGAGGAGCGAGGCGAGGAGGTTCTGGTTGAGGTTCATGAAGTCACCGAGGTTGCGGGCGTCGCCTTCGCGCAGGGCGAGCGCGCCGTTGCGAGCGACCACGCCGATGGCCTCGAAGGTGCGATCGGTCGCCTCGGGGCGTCGCGCGCGCAACCGCGCAACCCCTTCGACCATCTCCCGCGTCGAGGCCCGCTCGCCGCTGTCACCGAGGCACAGCCGCAGCGCACCGCGCGTGGGCACCCGGCTGAACCCCGCCGATCGACTGTACAGCCCGACCCCGCCGAGCGCGGCGAGGGTGTGGTCGATGCCCGACGGGTTGCCGTGAAACACCTTCTCCCAGCCGAGCGCCAACGCCAGCAGCTCGGGCTCGCTGAGCTCACGACCCGCGTGGTCAGCCAGCGCCCGGGCGCACGCCACGCCCATCGCCGCGGACGATCCGAGTCCGCCGCCGCCGGGGAGGTGCAGCGTCAACGCGAGCGCGACGTCGCTCACCGCCATGGCCTCGCACAGCGACCCGACCGCGCGCCCGAGCTCAGAGCCGTCGCCCGGTCGAAACGAGTGCTCCCACGGGTGGACACGCAGCACGATGCCGTCGGGTGACGGCGACGCGACGCACTCCGCTCCGGGCGAGAGCGACGCCGCGAGGGCCTCGGCGCCGAAGACCACGGCGTGCTCGCCCAGGAGAATCACCTTTCCATGTGCGGTCGCGGTCATAGCCTCCGCTCGGTCATCAGGGACGCAAACGCCGTCAGCAGGGTGCGGCCCTCCTCGCGCAACAGGTCGGGGTGCAGGGCCGCGAGCGCCTGTTCGCGCAGGGCGCGGATGCGTGCCTCGACGTGCTCGCGCGCCCCCGAGGCTTCGAGCAGCGAGCGCACGGCGCCCACCTCGTCGAGGCTGAGGTCACGTCGACCGAGCATCCCGGTGAGCTCGCGCGCGCGGTCGGCCGAGAGCTGGGTCAGCGCGTACTGCACGAGCGCGGTGTGCTTGCCCTCGCGGAAGTCGCCGCCCACGGGCTTGCCCGTCTCGGCCTCGCTGCCGAAGGCGCCGAGCACGTCATCGCGGAGCTGAAACGCCAGGCCGAGCGGCGTGCCGTACGCGTCGAGCGCGCGCCGGACGTCGTCCCCGCCGCCCGCGACGTCGAGGCCGAGCGTGAGGGGTCCGCGCACGGTGTAGCTGCCCGTCTTGAGGTGATGCACCCGGTCGGTGTCGGGGCTGTGGGTGACGTCGAGGCACTGACCCAGGATGACCTCGTGCTCCATGCGAGCGAAGGTGCGGAGCACCGAGCGGCGGCGGGCGGACGGGAGCTCGATGGTCGCCACGAGGTCGTGGACGAGGGCGCCCATGAGGTCGCCGCAGAGGATGGCCGCGCTCGCCCCGATGCGCTGGTCGCCGAAGCGTTGGGAGAGGGAGACGTGCACCGACGGGGCGCCGCGACGCACGGGGTCGTCGTCCATCCAATCGTCGTGCACGAGCAGGTAGGTCTGGAGGAGTTCCAGCGCCGCGCCGAGGTCGGTGACCACCACGGGGTAGGCCGCGGGGTCGACGCACGCGACGGCCGCGGCGAGGAGGGCAGGCCGGAGGCGCTTGCCGCCGCGGAAGGTGAGGTCGCGGGCGGCCTCGACGATGCCGATGGCGTCCGGGGCTGCGTCGCGCGTGAAGACTTCGACGTCGTCGAGCGCGGCGCGGAGCCGGGCATCGACGCGCGCTCGGACCTCCGCGAAGAACTGTCCCACCGGGTCTGCCGCGCTCGGTCGGAGCATGCAGGGGTCGGCGTCGGTCGCGTAGGGGGTGATCACGGGCGCGAGAGAAGCCTTGGAGATCGGCATCATGTCAAGCGGCCCTCCGGGTGCTGGTTGCATGACGGGTTGGATGGTCTGACCGCGGCGCTGGTCGCGCTCGACCCGGCGGATGGGCTCTCCCCGGCGGAGGGCGTCGTCAGCGAAGCAGCGCGCGCAGCGACGGGGAGAGCGGTGCTTCTCCCTCCAGCAGCGGTTCGAGCGGCGCGGACGAGAGGGTGTGCCAGAGGAGGTATCGCTGCGGAGCCCGCCGGGCGAGGGCGATGAGCCCGGCCGCCGCCTTGGCGGTGTAGGTGTCGTCGAGCGTGATGCCGTCGCGGGCGAAGAGGTCGCGGGCGAAATCTCCCTCCGCGGTCGACTGCCCGTATCCGTTTCCGAGGGCTCCCTCGAAGACCCTGACCGGCGGGCATCGGGCGTCGACGGCCGCACGGCGAAGCACCGAGCGGGCGAGCGAACGCACGCGCATCGAAGGGACGGCGAACCGCGGCGTGACGCGAACGCCCCACACCTCTCCGCGCCCGCCCACGGCGGCATGGCCGGCGAGGAGACCGGCGAGGGTTCCCCCAGAGCCGAGCGCGCAGACCTGAACGTCGGGGCGCGCAACGCCCGATGCCTCCCACTGCCCCGCGAGCTCGCGTTGGGCGTCGAGGTACCCGGAGGCGCCGAGGGTGTTGCTGCCACCGACGGGGATGATCCAGGGCCGGGCGCCCGCGGCGCGCAGCGCGATCGAACGAGCGAGCAGCGTGCCCATGGCCGTCGCGACGTTGCGGCAGGGGTGGAGGCGATGCGCCTGGTGGGCCGACGCCCCCAGCATGGCCTCGACGTGGGCCGATCCGGGCTGTGGGAAGAGCGCGGCCTCGACATGAAATCCGGCGGAGGCGCCGTGCACCGCGGTCGCGAGTACGTGGTGCGAGCCGGCGGCTCCCAGGGTGAGCAGGTGCGTCACGCGTCGCGCGCGCGCTTCGGCCAAAAGGGCGACGAGCTTGCGCACCTTGTTGCCGCCGTAGCGGGGGTGGGTCTGGTCGTCGCGCTTGATCCACACCTCGCAGCCGACGGCGCGGGAAACGGCCTCGGCCAACGTCAACGGGGTGGGAGCAACGACGAGGTCGGGCACGGGAGCGGCAGCTATGCACGGGAGACGAGCCCTCAGCCAGCCCCGGGGCGTAGAGTGGGTCGGTGAGCGTCCGTCGTCGCGCCTCCCTTGCGTTGCTGTTCGTCGCCCTCTCCGCGGCGCCCGCATGGGCCCAGGACTGGGATGTCGGTAGCCGCCCCTCGCGACCGGCCAGGCGCCCACGTCCGCGACCTCCGCGCGTGGCCACCCCGCGTGCGACGCCACCACCGCCAGCGATCGCGGCGCCGTCGACCTCGACGCGCGATGCCGCCATCCAGCGCCTCATCACCCTGGTGATCGACGACCCCGCCCAGGGCCTGGCGCTGCTGCCCACGCTGCTTCGCCAGGTGCGCGCGCGCGACGGCTCCTCCGAGCGGTTGCTGCAGGCGCTCGAAGAGCGGCGCGCCTCGGCGTCGCCGGGGGCCATCGACCTCATTCGGGGAGAGGTCTTCCGCGACGCGGGTCGCTTCGACGAGGCCATCGCGGCCTTTCATCGCTCGGCCGACGAGCGACCCTCCAGCGCCGCCGCGTGGCGCTCGCTCGCGCGCGTGCTCCATCAACTCGACCACCCAGCCGAGGCCCTCGCGGCGTACACCCGGGCTGCGGCGCTGAGCACCTCCCGCGACGACCGCGCCGAGATCCTGCGCGCGCAGATGGACCTCTCCGTTGCGACCAACGACATGGAGCGCGCGCGCACCTCGCACCGCGACCTCGTGGCGCTGCTGCCGGGGAGCGCCGCGGTGCGCCGGGAGCTGGCGGATGTCCTGGTGGCGCGACAGCGATGGCCCTCGGCGGTGTCGGAGCTGGAGCGGGTGGCGCGGTCGCTGGAGGGTGACCTTCGCGTGTTGCCTGCGGTGCTGCGCGACCTCGGTCGGGCGCAGCTCCGCGCGGGGATGCTCGACGAGGCCGAGCGCACGCTGCTCCGGGCGATGGGCGGCGGGTCGACGCCCGCCATCGAGGTCGACGTCTACGAGTCTCTCGCGGAGATCCACGAGCAGCGGCAGGACCTCGGCGCCTGGATCGCCTCCCTCGAACGCCAGCCCGGCGGGGGCGCGGAGCGCTGGGCCTTCCTCGGTCGGCGCTATGCGGCGCTCGGTCAGTCCGACGGCGCGGTGCGGGCGCTGCGACGGGCGATCACCTTGCGACCACGGGACGTCGACCTGCGCGTGCAGCTGGTGCAGGCGCTCACGCAGGCGGGGCGGGTCGACGAGGCGCTCGCGGCGCGGCGGGCGTTGGTGGCGGCGGTTCCGCGGGAGGTGCGCTACGCGGTCGACCTGGCCGACGAGCTGCAACGCGCGGGTCGACGCGCCGACGCGATCGCGACGCTGACAGCGGCGAGCGCGCGGGCGGGCGCCGACGCCGAGAGCCACGAGCAGCTTGCGCAGGCCTTTGCGCGGATGGGCGCGGCCGACCTCGCGACGCGCGAGACCGAGCGCGTGGTGCAGCTCGACCCGGGTGATCCGGCGGCGCTCGAAGCGCTGGGTGATCGGCACTGGGAGCGCGGCGACCGCAGCGGCGCCGTCGCGGTGTGGGAGCGCATCCGGCAGCGCGCGCGCAGTCGCGCCGAGGGGCACCGGGCGATCGGCGAGGTGTTCGCGCGGCACGACCTCCTGCCCGATGCCATCACGGCCTTTCGCCTGGCGCTCGACCTGCGACCCGACGACGTCACCTCGACGCGCCTGCTGGCCCAGACGCAGGAGCAGGCGCGTGACTTCCCGGGCGCCATCGAGACGTGGCGACGGCTCATCGCGCTGCCCGCCACCGACCCCGACCTCCGCGGCGAGGCCCGCGCCCGCATCGCCAGCCTCTGGAACCTCCAGGGTCTCCTCCCCGGCTACGCCACACGGTTGGAGGAGTCGCTCCAGGCCGACCCGTCGTCCGTCGAGGCCGCGCTCGATCTCGTGGAGGTGTACGCCCGCCTCCGCCGCCCCGCCGACCTGGAGCGGGCGCTGTTGCGGGTGGTGACGTTGCAACCTGCCGACGCCCGGTCGTGGCTCGCGATCGAGCGAGTGCGGGTCGAGCGGGGCGATCTGCCCGGCGCGGTCGAAGCGCTACAACGGGTCCTCGCCATCGATCCCCGGCGCGGCCGCGAGGTCTATCCGCGCCTCGCGCGGCACGCCCTGTCGATGCACCGCGACGCCGACGCGGTGGGCTTCGCGGCGCGCGCGGTCGAGCTCAACCCCGACGACGCCGCGGGTCATCGCGAGCTCGGCGACCTCTACCGCGCTCGCGGCGAACTGGACCGCGCAGTCGGCGCCTACCGCCGCGCCCTCAGCCTCAACGATCGGGACTTCGAGAGCGCGCTGCGCCTCGCGGACCTCCACCTCGTACGCGGCGAGGCCGTCGAGGCCGTCGATCGGCTCCGCAGCGTGGTGCGCCGCTCGACCGACGATGACCTGGTGGGCCGGGCGGGCCGCATCGCCGTGCAGGTCGCGGTGGCCACCCACGGCGCGGACGCCCTCGCCGCCGACCTCGCCGCCGGGAGCGCCGCCGCCCCGAGTCGCGCGGTGCTGCATCGCCTGCAATCCGAGCTCTTCCTCGCGTGGCTGCGACCCGACGTGGAGGCGCTCGCCGACGTCGACCCCACGCGCGCGGCCGAGGCGCGGGCGCGGCTCCGTCGGCTGTCGTCGCGCGCGGTGCGCCCGCTCCTCGACGTGCTCGCCGAGCCCGGGGCCGCTCGGCAGCTGCTCGCCGTCCGCATCCTTGGTGCGATGCAGAGCGCCGACGCGGTGCAGTCCCTCCTCGGCGTGGCCGCGCGCGTCGACCTCGATGGCGTGACCAGCCGCGAGGCGCTGCGTGCCGCGGTCTCGTCCGCCGACGCGCGCGCGATCCCGTCCCTGGTGGCGTTGCTCCGCGGCGGCCACGTCGGCGCATCGGTCGCAGCCTGGGGGCTCTCGCGCCTGTCGGGTCCGGGCATCGACGCTGCGCTACGCACGGCGCTACTGCGACCCGACGCGGACTCGCCCGCCGCGATGGCCGCGCTCGCACTCGCCGCTCGTCGCTCCGTCGCGGCTCGCCCCGCGCTGGAAACGGTCATCGCACGGACGGCCGACGGACCTCTCCGCGCCGCGGCGCTCATCGCCTGGGCGTCGCTCGTCCCCGCGAGCGCCCAGTGGGCCGAGCGCCTCGCCCGCGAGAGCGCGCTGGGGCCATGGTCCCACGCGGCCTCGCTCGCGGCGCTGGGCGCGTCGGCCGCCACGCAGCCCACTCTCCGTCTCCCGCTCTGGCGCGCCGCCTTCGGGACGACGTCCGCCAGCTCGCCGCCCGGCGCGGCGCTCGCCGAGGTGGCCGCCGCGTCGCTCTCCCGCAGTGTCCACGGCGAAGGGCTCTTCGAGGGGCCGGCGTGGCAGGCCGCAGGGTCGGCGGACGGCGCCGCCGCGGTGCTGGTCTCCCTCTTCCTCCAGGTGGGCCGCGCCGACGACGGCGCCGCGGTGCTCGTACGCGACGAGGCGGTGGCGGTCGCCACCTTGCGTGAGGCGCTGGCCGACCCCTTTCGGCGCGAGGTTGCAGTCGCGAGCCTCGACGCTGCGACGACGCTGCCGCCGATCGCTTCCCAACCGCTCTCCGCTGCACCCGCAGCCGCACGGGACGCCCGCCATCGTGTGCTCACGATGCTCGCGCCGAGCCTCGCGGCGGCGTGGCCGACGTATTCGCCGGGTGGTCGACCCGCGCTCCTGCGGGTGCTGGCGCAGACCGACGATGCCGCCGCGGTGGACGTCCTACGGGCGGCGGCGCTCCTGCCCGATCCAACGATCCGTGCGCTGGCGACCCGCGCGCTCGCCACCGGGGGTCGCGGGGTGGTGGCCCCCGCGGGTGAGGCCACCGCTGCGCTGGCTCGGGTCGCCGCGCGTTCGGACTGGTCCGACCGGCTCCTCGCGGTCGAGTCCCTCGGCCGCATCCCGGGGGAGGAGTCGACGCGATCGCTCGGTGAGGCGGCCGTCGGTGATCCCTACGCGTGGGTGCGTCGCGCCGCGCTCAGGCTGCTCATCGCCCGCCACGAACCCATCGTGGTGGAGGTGCTACGGCGCATCAGTGAACACGACGTCGACGCGTCGCTGCGCACCGAGGCGGGCGAGGCGCTGCGCCGTCGCTGACCTTCGCGCCTACTCGATGCGAACGCGGACCACCTGGTCGAACACCAGCGTCGCACGGTCGATGCCGCTGACCGCAAACGGGACGGTGCGAAGCCGATGGACCGACAGGGTACCGCCCTGCCGAAGCAGCTCGCGCACGCGGTCGGAGCTGGCGGCGTCGAGGTCGAGAGCGCCGTCATCGCGCGCGCCGCAAGACAACGAACCCGACCCTTCGAACACCACCGCGACCCGGTCGGTGGTGACGCCGCGCGACCAGCGCAGCGTGAGACTCCCACGACGGGGCAGGGCGATGGCGCTGCCCTGAGGGAGGGCCAGCGTGTCGCCGACGCGCAGCTCGCCGATGGCCTCGGGCGGAGCGCCGCTCACGTCGAACGCGCCGCGTGCCGTGGCGGGATCGCCCGCCGCCGTGAACTGCCAGCTCCCCACGGGGAGATCGCCGTCGAGGCCATAGACCACGCCGGAGACGACGTTCCAGAGGTCGGGGAGGCGGTGCGGGGACATGCGGGCGGTGAAGGAATCGGCGCGCGCATCGATGGCGCCGACGTCGAGGAGCTGAACCTCGGCATGGGACGAGTCGAGCGCCTCGGCCATGGCGCCCTGCTCGGTGCAGCCGACGGTGGCACCGCTTGGCGGCGCGCCCACGAGGTCGGGCAGTGACTCTGCCGCGACGCCCTGGGAGCGGAAGAAGCGCCCGCCGACGTGCACCCGCGCGCCGCCCGCCTCGGTCACCCGCTCGACGAACACAACGCCTTCGGTGCGAGCCGCGACGTCCGCGTCGAGGGCGGCGTCGGGCCCCGCACCGGTACAGCCATACACCCCGACCACGGCGACGAGCGGAGCAATCCAGAGTGAACGACGCAAGGGCAGCACCGCTTCCGAGTATAGAGAACGAATCCCCGCCGAGGCAACGAGTCTCCCGTCAAAGGTGACCGCGCCAACGCCCGCCAACCGTGTTTCGATGGGCGTCATGGACCTTCACGACCTGGCAGCTGGCGCCGTCCTCGTTGGCGGCTTCGACGGCCCCGAGCTCCCCGCTCTCATCGCTCGCCGCCTCTCGGAGGGCCGCCTCGCAGGGGTGATCTTCTTCCGCCGCAACATCGTCGACGTCGCCCAGGTGCGATCACTCTGCACGGCCTCGCTCGACGCATCGCCGTTGACCCCGCTCGTCGCGCTCGACCAGGAGGGCGGTCGGGTCACCCGCCTGCGTTCGCCCGTCATCGCACTACCCCCCGCTCGCGCGCTCGGCGACCGCGATGACCTCGCCTTCACCCGCGAGCTGCACCGCGCCCTCGCCGAGGAGCTCTCGGCCCTTGGCGTGAACTTCAACCTCGCCCCCGTCTGTGACGTCGACAGCAACCCGGCCAACCCGGTCATCGGCGATCGCTCCTTCGGTCGATCATCCGAGGGTGTCGCGCGCCACGCCGTCGCCGCGATCGAGGGGCTCCGCGAGGGCGCCGTGCTGTCTTGCGCGAAGCACTTCCCGGGGCACGGCGACACCGCGACCGACAGCCACCACGAGCTCCCCGTGCTGCCCCACGACCTCGCGCGGCTGCGTGCCGTCGAGCTCGTGCCCTTCGCCGCCGCCATCGCTGCGGGCGTCGACGCCATCATGACCGCCCACGTCCGCTTCGACGCGCTCGACCCGAGCGTTCCGGCGACGCTGTCGCGGCGGGTGATGACCACGCTGCTGCGCGAGGAGCTCGGCCTCGGCCCCGACCGGGTGGTCGTCTCCGATGACCTCCTCATGCGCGCCGTGCTCGATCGGTGGCCCGTCGAGGAGTCCGCGGTGCTCGCGGTCGACGCGGGCTGCGACCTGCTGCTGGTGTGCAGTGACCCCGACGCCCAGGAGCGGGCGCGCGTTGCGCTCGCGGCACGATCACGCGTCGACGAGACCTTCGCTCGTCGACTGGGCGAGGCCGCCCGACGGGTGTCGGGACTGCGCGCTCGGGTTGCGCCGCGGGGCGTTGCGCCCGACGGGCTCGACGCGCTCTGGACGCGTCCCTCGCGGCTCAGGCTCGATGCGTTGCTCGACGCGGCGAGGGGCGTCGGCGTCGATCCGACCGAGCGAAGCTGACGGGCGTCTCGGTCAGCGAACGACGCGAACGGTCGTCCAGCTGATGGTGTTGGGGAAGACCCGGATGGTGACGCTCGCTGGCGTCGGCGTGCCGCCCGGAACCTGGATGTTGAGGTTGACCGTTCCGCCGTTGGTGGCGTCCCCGGCGGGGACGTTGAGCACCAGCGCGAAGCCCCGCGGGCCGGTGCCGATGGAGGGCGTGAGCTGACCCGGCGTGAGCGTGCTGTCGTAGAAGGTCGTGGAGCCCGAGCTCGCGAGCACCAACGCCAGGGGAACACCGATGCTCGGGTCGGTCGCCTCGGTGATCTGCACGACGACGTGGCCGAGGTCGGCGGACGGCGCGCCCCCTTGGGCTGCGACGGCTTCGAGCAGGCGCTCGGTGCCGTAGGTGTCGAGCGTCGCGCTGCCTGCGCCGGCGCGAACCTGACGGTAGGACCCGAAGGTCGTGGCGTTGGGCGCGATGGCCCGCACGCCGATGAGGTTGACCCCCGCATCGTCGACGATCGGCCTCACGGCGCTGAGGAAGAACGTCCCGTCCGCGAGGGTGAGCGCCGTCGGGTCGGGGTCGTCGGAGGCGCGCACCGTCCAACCGCCGACGCCGAGTCGCACGGCGGTGCTGGTCGGCGGGAGCTCGTTGATGACCGACACCGACCCCGCGACGTTGAAGGTCGTCGGACCAACGTCCGGGCGCGTGCCGCCGTCGGTGAGCGGCGTGGTCCCCCCGCCGCCGCCCAGGACGTTGCCGTTGCCGCCGGCGCAGATCGCCCCGTCAGGACACGGAAGCGACGGCGGCCTCGTGGACGATTCCCCACAACCCATCGCGAGTCCCGCCAAGGCCAGAAAGCTCGTGCAAGCGCGCATGGCGAGACGGTACTCCGGGTCGGGGCACCCGTCCCGAATCAGGCAGAGATGGCCGTCAGAGCCGACCCTCGCGTCGCCGCGCGGACATCGCCTCGAACTCCTCGTCGACGCGCTCGCGAGCCGCCGTGGTGGCGTCGACCCGAACACCCGTCCGCTCCGAAGTCTGGAGCCCGCGGAAGGTGTACTGGAGCAGGCCCTCTCCATTGACTTCGAGCTGCGCCCGGCCCCGCTCGCCCATGGACGACAGCAGCCGGTCGGCGTCGCGCAATGGAAGCGAGAGGTTTTGCGCCACCTCGGTGGTCGTCAGCACGCCCTTGCGCGACGCCGCCATCGCGAGAATCGCCTGCTCGGACGCCTCGTCCCTGGCCCGATCGCCCTTCGTCCGCAGGCTGCGGCTGACCTTCGTCAAGAGCAGCGCCGCGAGCGCCGCGAGGCCGCCGAGCAGCACGCCCGTGCCGAAGCCCACCCACGCCGACACGCTGAGAAACGCCGCCACGAGCGCCACCACCGCGCCCACGATGCCCCCGACGGCGATGCCGCCGAGCAGCACCGCCCACGCGAGCACGCCCGTGAGCACGCCGCCCACGCGATGGGCCGAGCCCACGAGGTTGAGCGGCACGCCCGAGAGGGGACCGCGGGTCGCGCCGCAGCCCGAGCAGACGACGGTGCCGCCGCGGACGAGCGTCGGGGCGGGCTGACCGCAGCGCTCGCACGAGGCCGCGTAGTGGGCGCGCCCGCAGTGACCGCAGACGAGCTCGCCGGGGGGCATCGGGGCGCCGCAGACGGTGCATTGCTTCATGGTGCGGGGAGCATAGGCACGAGCGTCGGGCGCCGCATGCTTCAGTCGTCGACCTCGAGGAGGCGCGCCATGGAGGCCTCGTCGGCGGGCGTGAAGGGGTAGCGCTCGAACTCGTCGGAGCGAACCCACTCGAAGGCGTGGACGGCCGCGGCGTGGAGGGCCTCGACGCGCAGCTCACAGTCGTAGAGGTGCAGGTCGACCGCGTAGGTCTCGTAGGTGTGCGTCACGAAGGAGATGAGCGCGCCGACCTCGATCTCCGCGCCGAGCCGATGGCGCAGCTCTCGTCGGAGGGCCTCGGCGTCCGACTCCCCCTCCTCCACCCGACCGCCGGGAAACTCCCACAGCAGAGGAAGCACCGCCGCGGGTCGTCGCTGGGTGATGAGGTAGCGGCCGTCGCGCTCGATGACCGCGGCCACCACCCGGATCGTTCGCATCGTGGGGGGCTGGGTCGTCGCCATGGCGGCGATGCTACGGGAGCCACTGCTCCGCGGACAATCACGTTCGTCGTCGCCCTTGCGACGGTGGGCCCGCGCCCTCTACCCTCCGCGGTTCTCCCGTGACGCCTCCCTCGACCGAGTCCCTGCGCCCGTTGCCCGACGGCGGAACCACCCTTCTGTTCGGAGGCGGCTCCCGCGCCGAACGAGCTCGGTGCCTCGACGAGGTCGCACGTTCGCTCGCGGCGCTCCCCGACGGCCCGCTCGTGGTGCGCGTCGCCTCCGGCACATCGACCTCGCCTGATGCCATCGGTCGCATCCACGACGCCATCGAGAGCGCGCTCACGCAGGCCCGCGCGCCCGGTGGCCTCTACGACGACCGCGGCGGCGGCCTCCTTCGCCACCTCGGCGGCTGGATCTTCCGCGCCCGCACGGTCCGCTTCTTCGGCGTCGTGGTCGTGCTCGACGAGCTCCAACGACAGGTTGATCGTCGCGGTCGCACCGGCGTCGACGAGGTCACCCCGGAGGTCGCGTCGCTCCTCGCGGCCTGCGCCTCTCGCGCGCTCACCGTCGTCGCCTCGGCCGCCGCATCCTCTGCCTCCGGAACCCCCGCGCTCGCCCCGTCTTTGCGCGACGCCTTCGCCCATCACGTGAGCCTCGGTGCGCCTCCGACGGTGACGCGCGACCCGGCGTCGCTGGTCACCACTCTCGCCGGGCGGTCGTTCGCACCCGACTCGCTGGTGCGTGCCATCTTCGGCTGGCTCGACCTGCCGCACCCGTCGGACGACCGCGTCGACGACGACACCGTGGTGGTCTTCTCCTCGCCGCTCAACCCTCCGCTTGTTCCCGAGGCCATGCCGCTGGAGTGGCCCGCGCCCTCGCCCGCGGCTCCCCGAACGCCGTCCATCCCCCCGTCGGCCATCGCGGTCGACGCGGATGAGATCGCCCGCTGGCGCGGCACCCTCACGGCCTCGGTGCGCGTCACCTCGTTGCTGCCCGAGGCGCGCTCGCTGCGCACGCATCCCGCCACCACCCGCGACGCCTTCGTGACCCGGCTGCTCGGCGGCCCTGCCCAGCTCCCGCTGCTGCGAAGCGTGCTGGCGCAGACCACGTCGCTCGGTGAGCCATCGCCGCGTATGCAGCTCGCGACGCGTGCAGCCCTCGCCGATCTCCGAGCGGGCTGGAGCGCGGTGCGTGGTGAGTCCGATGATCCGGCGCGCTGGGCCGACCGGCTGCGTCGCGCCGCGGAGGCGGACGGGGCGCGGGCGTCCGCGTGGTGGGTGCTGCCGGGGCTGCGCGTCGACCTCATGGCGCGCCTCGAAGCGAAGGTGCTGTCGCCGCTAGGCTTTCATCGCCTGGAGGGCGGCGTCACGCGCTCGCTCGCCGACGCTCCGACCACCCTGTCGTCATCGACCCGCGTGGCGCTCGGCGGCTCCGAGGCGACGCGCCTCGCCGTCTACGCGACGGCCCTCGGCGAACCCGCTTCGCTCGACGAGGTCGCGACCCGCGCGGAGCACAACGCCCTCGCCGCCATGCGCTCGTACGCGGGCGGCTTCACCGGCCGCACGACCGTGCTGGTGATGGCCGACGTCGGCGCGGCTGAGCCCGACGGCGCCCTCGATGCCCGGCCCCTTGGGGGGCGCTGTCCCTTTGCCGAACTCGTGCCGTGGGCGCTCTACACCTTCGGCGGAAACGAACCATGAGAATCCTCTACCTGGGCATGCCGATCGGCGCCCTCATGCTCCTGCGCGAGGGGCACCAGATCGTCGGCGCGTGCATCTCCCGCCCCAACGCCCCCGGCGTCTCGCGTCTGCGTCGCGCGCTCGCTGCCACCGGTGCGCCGTTGTTGGGTCGCCCCGACCTCACCCAGCCGGGCGTGCAGTCGCTGCTCGCGTCGACCGATCCCGACCTGGTGGTGAGCTGGTTCTGGACGCGGCGCATCCCCGCGACGCTGGTGGCGCTCGCGCCCCACGGCGGCATCAACGTGCACCCGTCGCTGCTCCCGCGGCACCGCGGCCCCGACCCGTACTTCTGGACGCTCTACCGCGAGGACGCGGAGACCGGCGTCACGGTGCATCGCATCACCGACGCCTACGACGAGGGCCCGATCCTCTTGCAGCGCAGGGTCGCGGTGCCGCCGAAGGTCAACGCGTGGCACCTCGCGCGCGCCCTCGACCGCCCCTCCCTGGAGGCCGTGCGCGACGTGGTGGCGGGCATCGCGCAGGGGATGTTCGCGTCCGACGGAACGCCGCAGCACGAGCCCGACGCCACCGAGGCGCCGCGCCCCACCGACGACGACTGCGAGATCATCTGGGACCACCCGGCGGCTCGCGTGGTGGCGCGCATCCGAGCGGCCGCCCCCGAGCCCGGCGCCTTCACGGGACTGGGCGAGGGGACACTTGTGGTGCTCGATGCGGAGCCCTATCCGTCCCCCCCGCGGGGTCTCGAACCCGGCGACGTTGCCTGGTTGCCGGAAGGGGTCGTGGTGGCCTGTGGCGGCGGCGAGGCGGTGATCCTGACGCGGGCGCGCAGCGAGGACAGCGACACGATGCTGACGGGTGAAAACGTGGCCGCGCTGCTGCCCGGCCTGGAGAGGGTCGGCCGGTGACGCGCGTCGGTGCGGTGGTGGTGAGCGTCGGTGTCGCGCTGGTTGCGTGTCGCACGCGCGAGCCCGCACCGTCGACACACGAAGCGGTGGTCGACGCAGGGCCCGCGGTGGCTCGGGTGGCTGCGGCCGATGTGCCGACGCCGCACCCGCCCGTGTCGGTGCAGGGGCCGTGGGCGGCGGCTGATGTGCGCGGCGCAGCGGTGAGCCCGGCGCTCTGGCTCGACGGCGCCGCCCGCAGCGCGATGGCGTTGCCGGCCGAGGACGCGCGCTCGGCGGAGATGCGTTGGGTTCGTTGGGGGGCAGGCGGGGCCGAGGTGGTGGCGCGGCACGTCGTGCGTTGGGTTCCGCCGGGCGCCGCGATGGCGCTGGTGCCGCGCGTAGGTGGGGCGACGGTGGTGTGGCCGACGCCCGCGGAGGACGCCTCGGCGGCGAGCTGGCGCGCCATCGACGTCACCGCGACGGGCTTCGCGAGCGATGAGCGCGCGGCGAGCGAGCTGGAGGTCGCCGCGTCGGAGTGGGCGCTGACGGCGGTGGGTCGGCGCTCGCGCGAAAACGTCGAGGAGCCCGCGCCGACGGTCACGCTGGGCGGCGTGGCGTTGCGGGTGGAGCCGCGACGGACGGTTCCGGTCGCGCTGCTGGGCGACACGGAGGTTACGCGCGGCGAAGATCTCATGGGCTTCGAGCGGGCGTTGGGGCTCGACCCGGACGACGCCGCGGGTCGCTGGGCGGCGGTCTCGCGCGGCCGTTGTCAGGACGCGCGCGTCGAGCTGTACCAGGTGACGCGCGACCATTCGGAGTGGAAGGGCGCCGTGGCCATCGGCCGCGAGGTCGGGGTGCGCTGGGTCTCCGTCGATGCCGGTCCGTCGTCGGTGGTCGTGAGCTGGTATCAGGACCTCATCCCGCTGCGCATGCAGTGCACCCGCGGCGCCGATGCGCCTGTTCCAGCCGACCAGGGCGTCCGCGTGGCCCTCTTCCCTCGCTGAGTCGGTCGTCGGCATGGAGCGCGCCCCGAGCACCAACGCCACGCGCCTGCTCAAGCAGCAGGGCGTCCCCTACACCGAGCACTTCTACCGCTACGAAGACCGCGGTGGAACGCGCGTCTCGGCGCGCGAGCTCGGCGTCGAGGAGCACTCGATCATCAAGACGCTGGTGATGGAGGACGACCAGAAGCGCCCGCTGGTGGTGCTGATGCACGGCGATCGCGAGGTGAGCACCAAGGAGCTCGCGCGGGTGGTGGGCGCTCGCAGCGTTCAGCCGTGCAAGCCCGACGTGGCCGACCGGCACTCGGGCTACCAGGTGGGCGGGACGAGCCCGCTCGGCACGCGCCGCGCGATGCCCGTGTACGTCGAACGCACGGTGCTCGACCTGCCGCGCATCTACCTCAACGGCGGCAGCCGCGGCTTTCTCGTGGGCCTCGACCCAAAGGCGCTGGTGGCGTTGGTGAAGCCGACGCTCGTCGACGTCGCGATCGAGAAGAGCTGACCTACAGCTCCAGCTTGCGCTCGGCGGGGGTGAGCGCCGAGAGCTTGGCCTTGTAGGCGAAGGCGAGGCCCAGCAGGAGCGCGGCGTGGCCGAAGGCGAAGGGCGCGAAGGTCCTGGCGACGGCGAGGGACTCCGCGACTTCGCGGGCGCTGCGCGCGACGATGTGACCGTGGAAGGTGATGTTCGCCCAGACGAAGCCGTGCAGCAGGAGCGATGCGACGGCGACGTTGCGGGTGCGGCGATACGCGTGGCGGTGGTTGCGGACGAGGAGGTCGTTGCCGGCCCCGAGGACCATCGCGGCCAGCACGATCGCGGCGATGGCGCCGACGCCGTAGCCGCCGGCGAGATACCCGACCAGCGCGTGTAGCGGGAGCGGCGCGTCAGCCATGGATTGGAGCTGCGTTGTCCGCTTGGTGGCGAGGAGCAGGCCCGTGATCACGAGCGCCGTGGTGACGCCGCGCCCGTAGACGAGGCAGGTCAGCGCGGCGACCCGCAAGGCGAGCGGTGCGCTGGGCATCATGGCGCCCGACGCGGGGCCCTCGCGGTATGCCCCTTGACCGACGGTGACGGCGGGCAGCTCGACGTTCTGCCAGCGCTTGCGGTAGCGCCGCTCGCGATAGGCGAACGACGCGAGGGAGCTACCGACGACCAGGAGCGCGAAGAGCAGCCATTGCACGCGGCGATGCTAGCGCACACCCGCGCGACGGCACACCCGCCCGTCAGATGTGCAGGAGGCTGTGCACCGGCACGCCCGCGGGTAGCAGGTCGCGCCCGTGGAGGAAGTCGAGCTCGATGGCGAACACCGCCCCGACCACCAGCGCCTCCTGGCGTTGCGCGAGGGCGAGGGCGGCGCGCGCCGTCCCTCCCGTGGCGATGACGTCGTCGACCACCAGCACGCGGTCACCCTTCGCGAAGCTGCCGCGGTGCAGTTCGAGCGCGTCGGTTCCGTATTCGAGCGAGTACGCCTCGCGGTCGGTGGCCGCCGGGAGCTTGCCGGGCTTGCGCGCCGGGACGAAGCCCGCACCCAGTCGCAGTGCGACGGCCGCGCCCAGGATGAAGCCGCGCGCCTCGATGCCGAGCACCGCCTCGACGCCCGCGTCGAGGTACGGCGCCGCGAGCGCGTCGATGAGCGCGCGGAAGGCCGCCGGGTCGCGAAACACCGGCGTGAGATCCTTGAAGATGATGCCCGGCTTGGGGAAGTCCGGGACGTCGCGCACCAGCGAGAAGACGTTGTCCATGGCCCCGCATGGGAGCCCGGATTCGCCCCGCGGCGCAACGGTCTCGGCGTCAGCCCGCGACGGCGTCGACGAAGGGCGCGAAGCCGTTGGTGTCCATGTCGAGTCGCAGCGCTGACAGAGACACGAAGCCCTCGTCGAAGGCCCCCGTGTCGCTCTCCGGGACGCTCGGGTGATGCACGCTCGGGCCGCCGATCCAGAGGTACTGCCGACCGCGCGGGTCTTGTCGCTCTTCGACCAGGTCTTCGTACGCACGGACGCCGAGCCGCGTCGTGCGCGCACCCTTCGGCGTGCCGTGCGGGAAGTTGAGGTTGAGCAGCGGCGTCGCGGCGGTGGGCGTTCGCGTCAGCGCCGCGAGCATGCGCGCGACGAAGGGCACCGCGAGCGCGGCGCAGACGGCGGGATCGGCGCTCGACGGCATGGAGAGGGCCATCGCGGGGATGCCGCGGAAGGCGGCCTCGCGCGCGGCGGCGACGGTGCCTGAGTAGAAGACGTCGCTGCCCAGGTTGGGGCCGTGGTTGATGCCGCTGAGCACCAGCGTCGGCCGCCGGGGAAGCATCGAGCGATGGTGCAGGGCGACGTAGGTGCAGTCAGCGGGCGTTCCGTCGACGGACCACACGTTGGGGGTCAACGGCTGCAGGCGCAGCGGGCGGTGCAGGGTGAGCGAGTGCGAGCGGGTCGACTGCTCGGTGGCGGGCGCGACGATGATGACGTCACCGAGGGCGCTCACGGCGTCGGCGAGACGGCGGAGCCCCTCGGCGTGGACGCCGTCGTCGTTGCTGAGGAGCAGCAGGGGACGGTCGGTGGTCATGGTGGGTGATGAGGCGATCACACGTCGCTCATGGATGCGAGCGATTGAAGCGTGAGGCCTCGTTGGGGCAACCGTGGATGAGTGGGTGGACCATCAAAATGGTCGGGGCGACTGGATTCGAACCAGCGACCCCTTGACCCCCAGTCAAGTGCGCTAACCAGGCTGCGCTACGCCCCGAACCACCCATCCACGGTTGCCCGCGAGGGACCGCTCTTCTACACCCACGGTTGCAGGACGCAAGAGCATTCTCCAACGAATGCTTCGACGCCCCCACCGATTCACCGAGAGGTTCTTCTCCGTGCCCATTCGTTGTCGCCCTGGTGCACTGCTCGCGGTGCTGCTCTCGCTCTCGTCAACGGCGCTGGCGCAGCCGCGCGTGGTCATCGACACCACGGCCGAACGGGGTGCCGTACCGCGCGACATCTACGGAGGCGACCTGGAGTTCATCAACTCGCTGTCCCCCGAAGTGTCGGCGCTGGCCGAGGAGCTCCCGCTGCTGCGCTTCCCCGGCGGCGACGCCGACTCGGTCTTCCGCTGGGATCGTCCCCTCACGCCGATGTGCACCCGCGCGGGCTTCGACTGGGAGTCCGCCGCCGCGCTCGCGTCGCGCAGCGACGCGGGTCTCTTCCTGGAGACCAACATCCTCCAGAGCACGCCCGACAACGCCGCGATGTGGGTGCAGGACGCGACGCGCCGCGGAATCCGCGTGGCCTGGGTCGGCATCGGCAACGAGGTGTGGGGCGACTGGGACGCCGGGCACCGCACGGCCGCTCGCTACGCCGCCGACGTCATCGCCCACGCCGCGGCCATCCGGGCGCGCGTCCCGGGCACGCGCATCGTGCTGGAGATCGGCACCGACAACGAAGAAGCCTGGAACCGCGAGGCCATCCGCCGCACCGCCGCGGTGATCGACGCCGTCGACTACCACTACTACCCCAACCACCACGCGTGGGCGGACATGGACCCGCGCGAGGTCGTCGCGGGCGCCGAGGGCGTGGCCCCGCTGCTCGCCCGCATCCGCGCGATGATCCGCGACGAAGCGGGCGCGCGGGCGAGCTCCATCCAGGTGGTGATCGGCGAGTGGGACGGGGCCGCCGACGCGCCGCCGGTGCGCGAGATGGCGTCGCTGGTGACGCCGCGCTCGTACGCGCTGTGGTCCATGGCCGACGCGCTCTTCTACGGATCGGCGCTCGGCGAGATGATCACCGGCGGCGTCGCGGCGGCGATGTTCTACGAGGTGCAGGGCTACCGCTTCGGAGGCATTCCCGGCACCTGGTGCATCGACGCCAACACCGCCATTCGTCGACCGAAGGTGCTGGTGCACCAGCTCTGGCGGCAACACTTCGGCGAGCGTCTCGTCGCCCTCACGGCGTCGGGCGTCCCAAGCTACCGCGTCGACGGCCCGACCAACTGGGACGGCTACGCAGGGGAGGTTCCGTACGCGCGGGCCTACGCGAGCCTCACTGCGGATGGCGGCGCGCTGCGGGTGATCGTGACCAACCGCGGCGGCGCGGCGGAGCTGTCGTCGCTGGCGTTCGATCTGCGCGGCTTCGACCCGGTTGCTCGCGCGAGCGTGTGGGAAGTCGGCGGCGGGGCCCTGACCGACACCAACGAAAACGTCCGCGGGCCCATCGACGCCGTGCGTATCCGCAACCGCGAGGTCGACGTGGCGGGCGCCCGCTTCACGCTGCCGCTCGCGCCCTACTCGGTGACGGCCATCGAATTGCGCCGTCGTGGCGCGACCCTCGACGGCGGAGCGTCGGCGGACGTTTCGCCGACACGCCCCGACGTCGCGCCCACGGATGGGGTGACCACCGATGGGGGGACGGTCGATGCAGGAGCCTTCGACGTGGCGCGCGATGCGGGCGTCGACGCCGGGCCCGTGGTCGCAGCGACCGGAGCCGGTGCTTGCTCCACGTCACCGCGTCGCGGGTCGGGAGCGCCCGCTCTGCTGTTCGCTGCACTGGTGGCGCTCGCGCGCAGGTGGTGCGGCGCTGCCGGTGGAAGCTGGTAGGTTGCTCGCGATGCCCGTCGTCTCCGCTGACCGCTCGGCCGCGACGGCCAACCGCTCCTGACCCATGCGCCTCGCACTCTGCTCGCTCTGTCTGTCCGTCGTGTTCGTCGCGTCGGCGTGCACGGAAGTGGCGCCTCCCGTCGCTCGCGACGCCGCGACCTTCGACGTCGTCGACGCTCGGCTCGGTGAAGACGTGACCGACGCGGGCGGGGCCGATCGACCCGACGTCGCGCGGGACGTCGACCCGGTGGTCGAGCGCGGCCTGGCGGTGTTTCGCCAGTACTGCGCGCACTGTCACGGGGCGCGTGGGGCGGGGACGGGCGACGGCCCCGACCTTCGCGTGGAGGTGCCCACCGTCGACGACGCGGAGGTGCTGCGCCTCGTGCGCGACGGCGGCCGCCGGATGCCCGCGATCCCCGTCGACGAGACCCAGCGCGCAGCCGTGCTGGCCTACCTGCGCGCCACCTTCGGCGCCTTCCGAGGCCCATGACCCTCAAGCTACGCCGCACCTCGTTGCGTCGCCTCGGTCGCGCGCTCGGCGCCGCCGCGCGTCCCGGTGATGTCATCGCCCTCGTCGGAACCCTCGGCGCGGGCAAGACGCTTCTCTCGCAGGCCATCGCGCTCGGGGCCGGGGTCAGCCCGACGGCGCGGGTGACTTCACCGACCTTCGCTGTCGTCATCGAGCACCCGGGGCGCATCACGGTGCACCACGCCGACCTCTACCGCCTGGGTAGCGCCGACGAGCTCGCGGAGATCGGCCTCGTCGAGCGCGCGGCCTCCGGGCTCCTGCTCGTGGAGTGGGCCGATCGCATGCCCGAGGCGCTTCCGGATGACGCGCTGTGGATCACGCTGACGGTGTCGGCGCCGGGCGAGCGGGCGCTCGTCGTGGAGTCGACGGGCCCACGATCGGAGGAGCTTCGCGGGGTCGTCGAGGCGTGGGCGGAGGCTCGCGCGAGGCGCTAACGCGTGGCTTCCCCGGGGCGGCTCGCGTACCCTCGCGGACCGATGAAGGACAACCCGGTGGACGGCGTGCGGGCGTGGCTGGAGCAGGAGCGCGATCGCTTCGCCACCGAGCGGCGGGTGATGAGCTTCGACGAGTACCTCGGCTTGTATGCCGAGGCGCCGCGACGCCACGGGCGGGACGCGGCGCGCTGGCTGCGCGACCTGTTCGACCACTACGGGAGCCGCGAGGTGGTGCGCCCCTACGGCCGCTTCACCCGCTGGAACCTCTTTGACCTCCCGTGGGAGGACGAGGTGGGTCAGCGCGACGCGCTCATCGGTCAGGAGACGCAGCAGGCCGAGGTCTACCGCGCGCTCGCCAACTTCGGGCTCCTGGGCGCGGTCAACCGCCTGGTGCTGCTGCACGGCCCCAACGGCAGCGCCAAGAGCACCTTCGCGGCGACGGTGATGCGCGCGATGGAGGCGTACTCGCAGACCGACGACGGGGCGCTCTACCAGTTCAATTGGGTGTTTCCGCGCGGGCGGGGGACCGACAACGCGAAGATCGGCTTCGGCGGCGGAAGCTCCTCGGGGCGCGACGACGGTCCGGCGCCGGGCGACAGCTACGCCCACCTCGACGAGCGCGACATCGACGCCAAGGTGCTGTGCGAGCTGCGCGACCACCCGCTGCTGCTGCTGCCGCGCGCGGTGCGTCAGCCCTTGCTGGAGCGCACCTTCGCGAAGTCGGCGGCCGACGACGATGGTCCGCCGCAGCTCCTCTGGCGGGGCGGTCTCTCGCACAAGTCGCAGCAGGTCTTCGAGGCGCTCTTCACCGCGTACCGGGGTGACCTCCGCCGGGTGTACGCGCACGTCCAGATCGAGCGCTGGTACGTGTCGCGGCGCTACCGCACCGGCGCGGTCACGCTCGGTCCGCAGATGGCCGTCGACGCCAAGGAGCGGCAGGTGACGGCGTCGCGCTCGCTCTCGTCGCTGCCGCCGTCGCTCCAGAACACGGCGCTCTTCGAGCCCTACGGCGAGCTCGTCGACGCGGCCGGCGGACTGCTCGAATACTCCGACCTGCTCAAGCGCCCGCTGGAGGCGTGGAAGTACCTGCTGCTGATGATCGAGACGGGTGAGGTGTCGCTCACGACGTCCAACCTCTCGCCCAACCTCGTGATGCTCGGCAGCAGCAACGAGGGGCACCTCGACGCCTTCCGCGAGCACCCCGAGTACGCGTCGTTTCGCGGGCGACTGGAGCTCGTCCGCGCGCCGTACCTCGTCGACTGGACGCTGGAGAAGGAGATCTACGACCGCCAGGTGGCGCCCGGCGTGGGCCGTCCCGTCGCGCCGCACGCGACGGAGATGGCCGCGCTCTTCGCGGTGCTGTCGCGCCTGCGCATGCCGTCGCCGTCGGAGTACCCGAAGCCGCTCGCGTCCATCGTCGGGGAGCTCAACCCGATGGAGAAGGCCGACCTGCTGGCGCTGGGGAAGGTTCCGCCGCGGTACGCCGAGGAGCAGGCGCGCGAGCTGCGCGCGGGCATCGAGCGCGTCTTCCGCGAGACGGCCAACCAGGGCAACTACGAGGGCCGCCTCGGGGCGTCGCCGCGGGAGATTCGCGGGCTCATCCTCGATGCCGCGCAGAGCCCTGGGTACAAGGTGCTGTCGCCCTTCGCGGTGCTCGCGGGCCTGGAGGAACTCAGCGGTCGCGCGGGCGAGTTCGAGTGGCTGCGCCAGGAGACCGTGGCGGGCGGCTACCACGACCCGAAGTGGTTCTTGAAGGCGCTGCGGGCGCGGCTGCTCGACACGCTGGAGGACGAGCTGCGGAGCGCGACGGGCTTCGCCGACGAGGCCCGCTACGACGAGGTCTTCGAGCGCTACGTGCAGCACGTCTCGGCGTGGACCAAGGGCGAGAAGATCGAGAACCGGGTCTCCCGCAAGGAAGAGCCCGCCGACGAGACGATGATGAAGGACATCGAGCGCATGCTCGGGTTCGGCGGGAGCCACGAGGAGTTTCGTCGCAACCTCATCTCGCGCGTGGCGGCGTGGGCCATCGACCACCCGGGGCAGATGCTCCCCGCGCGCGGGCTCTTCCCGCAGCACATCGAGAAGCTGCGCGAGGTGTTCTTCCAGGAGCACCGCAAGCAGGTGATCGCCGTGGCGCGCGACGTGGAGCTGTTGCTCTCCGACGGCGCCGAGTCGCTGGCCCCCGACGCGCGGGCGCGGGCGGCGTCGACGCTGGCCGCGTTGAAGTCGCGCTACGGCTACGACGACGACAGCGCGCGCGACGCCGTGGCGGCGCTCATTAGGGAGCGCTTCGCGACGCCGCGGTAGACGGGTCGATCAGCGGGTGCCGAAGAGGCGGTCGCCGGCGTCGCCGAGGCCGGGGAGGATGTACCCCGACTCGTTGAGGCAGCGGTCGATGGAGGCGGTGTAGATCGGCACCGTCGGGTGCTGCGCCTGGAAGACCGCGATGCCCTCCGGGGCGGCGAGCAGGCACACGTACTTGATGGAGCGGGGTGAGGTGCGCGCCAGGCGGTCGACGGCGGCGACGGCGCTGTTGCCGGTGGCGAGCATCGGGTCGACGACGATGAGGTCGCGGTCGCTCATGTCCGACGGGACCTTGAAGAAGTACTCCACGGCCTGGAGGGTCTTGTGGTCGCGGTAGAGGCCGATGTGCCCGACGCGCGCGGAGGGGAGGATCTTCAGCATCCCGTCGAGGATGCCGTTGCCCGCGCGGAGGATGGACACGATGACCACCTTCTTGCCGTCGAGGATGGGTGCGTCGACGGTCTCCAGCGGCGTCTCGACGGGCTGCGTGGTGAGCGGGAGATCGCGCGTCGCCTCGTAGGCCAGCAGCATGGAGATCTCTTCGAGCAGCGCGCGAAACTCGCTCGTGGGCGTCTGCTTGCGGCGCATGAGCGAGAGCTTGTGCTGCACCAGCGGGTGGTCGATGACGTGAACCTTGGTGGGCATTGGATGGTCGCGGGCTCCTTCGCGGGGGACGGTAGGCCAGGGGCCGCCGCGGGGTCGAGAAGCTGGCAGCGGGAGGAGGAGGAAGCGGGAGAGGGGGAAGGGGAGAGGCCGTACCGTCAGAAGGCGTTGCAGGCGGCGGTGCTGGTCTGCGTCGTGTTGAGCGTCGTGACGGTGCACCCACCCATGGAGTCGGCGTTGATGCGCGCCACCCTCCAGAAGGTGTTGTTGGTGCAGTTGCCGGTCTGGTTGCCGGTCATCGGTGCACTGACGAAGGTGTTGATCGGCGTCGTGCCCGCGCCGCAGTAGATCTTCACCGTCGCCCTTCGACCGGCGCCGTTGGCGTAGTGGTGCACCGCGACGGTGTAGTCGGCCCCGATGGTGGGGGTGTTGACGCGGATGTTCTCCGGGCCGTTGGCGGTCACGTTGTCGACGTCGAGCACCGCGCCCCACGACGTGCTCAGGCGGGCGTAGTGGCAGTCGTTGGCGCCGCCGTTGTTGTACCAGGCGGTGTTGGTCTGGTTGTGCATGTGGAGGTCGAGGTCGCCGGAGCCGTCCCAGGTGAGCTCGACGCGGATGCCGCGGCCGCCGGCGGTCACGTTGAACTCGCACGACAGCGGGTTGTTGAAGCCGTCGCGCGCCGTGGCGCGGATGCGGTACGCGCCGACGATGATGGGGCGGAAGGTCTCCGTCGCGGAGGTGGGCGGGGCGGGGTTCCAGACCGCCGAGCTCGCGCCGCCGTCGGGGCCGGTGACGACGGTCCACGCGATGTTGGACACGGTGCCGGTGCGGGTCAGGGCGAGCGACGTGGTGTCGCCCGCGAGCATGCTGCGGTCGGCCGGGCAGGCGATGGCGCCGTTGCAGCCCTCGTCCACCATGCCGTCGCAGTCGTCGTCGATGGTGTTGCAGATCTCGGTGGTGGGCGCGCCCGGGGTGCAGGTCGGGACGCTGCCGCGGGTGCAGCCCGAGACGGTGCGGCGGCAGGCGCCGACGCCGCAGGAGACGTCCGCGATGGCGTCGTCGATGAGGGCGTTGCAGTTGTTGTCGATGCCGTCGCAGACCTCGGTCGTGGTGCACGTGGTGCAGGTGCCCGAGCCGTTGCAGATGCCGCTGATGGGAGGCGACCAGCGGAACGAGGTGCCCGGCGCGACGGTGCCCGCGGCGTTGACGGACACCTGGTTGAAGCGGGTGGAGTCGCCGCTCTGGATGCCGATGGTGGCGCCCGAGCCGGTGGCGCGGCCGTCGCCGAACATGTCGCCGTAGATCACCGACACGGCCTGCGACGCTTCTTCGAGGACGATCTCGAAGTTGAGGCGCGCGCCGGCGTTGCCCGAGCCGCCGCGGTCCTGGAAGTCGGCGTTGGACCACTGCGCGACGAAGAGGCGATCGGGCGACGCGCCGTAGGTGGCGAGGCAGACGCCCTCGCGCATCACGAGGTCGTCCCAGAAGGGCACCACCGCGGCGCCGAAGGTCGACTCGGGGAGAGCGCCGTTGACCCAGTTCACGGGGGCCGACGGGAAGGCCATGTACCCGTTGGCGGAGATGGTCGCGTCGTTGCGTTCGGTGCCGTAGAAGCGGAACGGGAAGGGCAGGGTGACGTACTCGCTGCCGTCGGCCGAGAGCGCGAGCACGGTGGTGTGGCCGGGCGCGTTGCAGGCGTCGAACCAGCCGAAGGCCGAGGCGTCGCGGGTGTAGTTGCCGCTGTTGGCGACGCCGCAGACGGTGCCCGCGGGGCGGTTGGCGGCGGCGACGCACTGGGGGCTGCCCGAGGCGCAGGTCACGCGACCGATCTGGCAGGCGTTGGAGAGGTTGCAGGCCGCGCCCTCGTCGCAGGCGCCGCACACGCCGGTGTTGCTGCAGTACATCCCGACGCCGCAGCCGGTGCCCGCCGCGAGCATGCCCATGTCGGCGCAGACCGCGCGGCCGAGGCTGTCGCACTGGACCTCGCCGCGGTGGCAGGGGTTGGCCGCCGCGCAGGGCGTGCCGTTGCGGCAGGTGGTGGCGAACTCGCTCGGGATGCAGTTGTAGCGAACCTCGGTGGAGCCGAGCGTCGGGGGCGTGTCGAAGTTGGCGCCGGGGTCGAGGTAGGCGCGCAGCTCGATGAAGCGGGCGCGCTCGAGCAGCGGGTGCACCGAGCGGAGCCACACGCCCAGGTCGAGGGTGTTGGGGACCGCGGTGGTGCCCGTGGTGCGCGGCGCGTCCGGCAGGCGGTAGGCGGGCGACGTGGCGAGGCCCGCGGCGGTCTCGGCGGCGCGCACCTCGAAGCGGATGGCCGACCCGACGGGGACGTACGCGGTGTAGTTGAGCGCGCCCCACACCGGGACCTGGGTGGTGTCGGTGCCGGGGCAGTTGCCCTCGAAGACGCGGCGGTAGACGCCGCGGGGGCAGCGGGTCGAGGTGGCCGACGGCGTCCAGCGGAAGCCGACGCCGGCGTTGGTGACGTTCGGGGTGTTGTAGGCGACGAGGTCGTACGAGCCGCCCGCGCCCTGCTGCACGCCGACGGTGGCGCTGGCGCCGGTGGCGCGGGTGTTCTCTCCGGTCATCGTGAGGTAGCGGACGTCGACGGTGCTGGTCGCCTCGCTGAGCTGCACCTCGAAGGTCAGGTGCGTGTCGGTGCCGGCGGCCGGGAAGAAGGTTCCGTCGAGCCACTCGGCGACGAAGGTGCGGTTGGGGGCGGTGCCGACGGTGGCGACGCAGACGCCCGTCGAGCGCTGGATGAGGTCATCCCAGAAGGCGAAGATGGAGTTGGGGACCGTGCTGTTGGGCAGCATGGAGTTGGTCCACTGCGGAGCGGCGTCGGAGAAGGAGACGTAGCCGTTGGCGCTGAGCCGCGCGGAGTTGTAGGGCACGCCGTAGAACGCGAAGGTGAAGGGGATCGTCACCGGAACGACGCCCTCGTCCGAGCTCACCAGGAGGCGCTGGCTGCCCGCGGCGGCGCACGCGTCGATCCACGAGGTCGGCGACACCGAGCGCACGTAGGGACCACCAGGCGCGCTCTCGCAGGCCGGGGTGACGCCGCCGGGGGCCGCGCCCGTCGGGCAGAACGCGGCGGCCGCCTGGGCGCCGAACTGGAGCGCGGTGCTGTCGGGCGGGAGCATGTCGCCCGCGGTGGGGCAGTCGACGATGCGACGGCAGGTCGGGTCGCAGACGTTGCCGCACGAGTCCGAGTCGGCGGCGATGAGGGCCGACGCGCGGTACCCCAGGCAGGCCGACCAGCGACCGTCCTGACAGACCCGGACGCCCGTTGCGCAGGCGCCCGCCTCGGGGCGACCGCACGACACCGGGGCGGCGTCCGCCGTGCACTCGCAGCCCTCGGTGGGGCGGATGCAGCGGGTGCACTCGTCGGTGACGGAGGCGTTGTCATCGTTGCAGTCGGGGCCGTCGGCGCAGCCCACGCCGTGGTGGTCGCCGTCGCGGTCGACGCACTCGCTCACCGGCTCCGGGGTCGGCACCGGGGTCGTCACCGGCATGAACGACTGCACCTCCATGCGGTGCTCGGGCTCCTGCGCGATGGTCACGCTGGAGGGGAGGTCCGAGGACTCCTGGGCGCAGCCCGCGAGCCCGAGGGTGACGAAGATCGTCGCCGAGAGAGCGGTGCGGTAGCGGCGGGTACGGTCCATCACGGGGTCACCTCACGGGAGTCACAAGACAACGGCCATCCCGCCGCCGACAAAGGTGTCGGCGAAGGTGTGGTCTGTGTGTGTCCTGCCCCGAACTCGGGCCCACCCGAGGGCAACCAGAGGGCGATCGTTGGCGACGTCGACCTATGGAGGGGCGAACACCTTTTCTACCTACGGACATTCCCGCGGCGGGTCTAGCGTCGACGCGCACGAAACACCTTGTGGCAAGCATTTTCGTGAGGGCTTTGGCTGCACTGTCCCACCTCGCCCGCTGACCGCCCCCGTCGGCGCACGGAGGTCGACAGCGGGCCGTCGGGTGCGGGTCGACGGCACAGTGAAAGCCCCGCTCCCCATCGAGAAAACCAGCGGCTCGTGATGGTCGCGACCGCGCGAACCCCCAGACGCACCCAGACAGCAGTCCGGGGGAGGTGTGCGCCATGGAGCACAACGGCCCTCGGACCCTCCGACGGCGTCGCGCCGGGGGAGGTCAGGAGTACAGGAGCTCTTGGGGAGTGGAGAGGAGAATCAGCGGATCGCGACGGGGGTGCAGCTCGGTGCGCCCTCGTACGTTCCGTCGGAGCAGAGCAGGAGGGCGCGAGGCGCGAGCGGAGCGGTGGCGCGACCGACGGCGACCGCGGTCACCACCGACTGATCGGCGGGCGTCAGCGTCACGGTGCCGCGCAGGAGACCCGCGCACGGCCGCGCCGCGTGAGCGCGCACCTGCAACGTGAGCGCGGCGCCCGCCGGGACGTGCACGTAGTGACTGGCCTGCCCGTCGTGCTCGGCGCTTGCGAACGAGCCGTACGCGACGTTCTGGAGGACTGGCGCGGCGGGCACTGCGGCGACCGCGGGACGACCCGCCGCGGCCGGGCGCGCGGGCGTCGCGAGGCGGCACACGTCGACCGCGCCGAGGCCCACGATGGCGTGGAAGAAGCGCACGTGCGCCGTGCCCGCATCGGGCGTGGGCATCGCGTCCGCGTCGGCCGCGATGGTGAGCGCGTGAGGTGCCGCGCCGCCGACGAGGCCGTGCGCGATGACCGTGTAGCGCTGTCCCCCTTCGAGCGCGGGCGTGGTCGCGCTCAACGCTGCCGGCGTGGTGACCGCCGCGCCCGCGCGACGGACGTGGATGGTGTGCGCGCCCGCGGGGACGGACACCGCGCCGACGATGGAGCGGTAGGCGACCGCGGTGGCGATGGGCGTCGGGAGGTCATCGGCGTAGAGGTCGACCGAGGCCGCCGCGCGGTCGGGAGACGCGTGGATGACGCGCACGGAGGCGGGAGCGGGAGGCACGACGGGCGAGTCGTCCCCCTGGCCGTAGGTGGGCCGCGCGACGGGCGTGGGAGAGTCGGGGTCTTGTTCGGGCAGACCGGCGCGGGCCGCGCCGTTGAGCTGCTCGGCCGTGTACATCGCGGGAGGGTGAAAGCCGCCGCCAGACCCGCACGCGCCGAGGACGAGCGAAAGGCCGACGAGGCAACGATGACCAGGGTGGCGTGGGGACGTCATGATGGCGCGACCATACACCAAAGCGATCGCGCGGCGACGGTTGTCCCGGGGGCCGCGACCCGCGTACAGAACGTCGGCGAAGATGGTGTTCTGGTGGTCGCATCGCTGCTGCGGGTTGGTGCTCCTGGCGACGCTCCTGGGGTGCGCCGAGGGGCGCGTCGCGAGCGGCGATCCCGGGTCCTCCGACGCGGGTCGACCCGACCGGGGCGCCATCGATCCGCAGGCGCTGTGCGGCGTCGTCGGCCAGGTGTGCTGCACGGGCGATGCGTGCGAGGAAGGCTCGTCGTGCGTGGGCGATCTGTGCGTGAGCGCGCCGGGCTGCGGCAGCGCGCGCCAGTCGTGCTGCGACGGTGCGCGGTGCGCCCAGGGACTCGTCTGCGTCGATGTGGGCTGCGCCGTCCCGGTGGCCTGCGGCGGGGCGGGTCAGGCGTGCTGCGCCGGTGAGCTGTGCGCGGCGGGCTTCCGCTGCGTGGCCAACGTGTGCGCGCCCGTTGCCGCGTGCGGCGGCAGCGGGCAGACGTGCTGCGAAGGCGCGCGGTGCGGCGGTGGCTTCGAGTGCCAGTCGGGGTCGTGCCGTCCGAGGGTCGTCTGCGGCGCGGAGGCGCAGGCGTGCTGCGCGGCGGGGACGCCATGCGCGGCGGGGCTCACCTGCGAGAGCGGGCTGTGCGCGAGGCCCGCGGTGACCTGTGGTGGCAGCGGGCAGGCGTGCTGCACCGGGTCGGCCGCGTGCGCGGTGGGGCTCACATGCTGCGGGGGCGGATGCGTGGACGCCCGCGTCGACGCGCGCCACTGCGGCGCCTGCGGCGTGACCTGCGCCGCGGGCGGGGGCTGCGTGGCGGGCGCGTGCGCCGCGGCGATCTGCGGCGCTGATGGTCAACCGTGCTGCGCGGGGGCGAGCCCGTGCGTGGCTGGCCTCGCGTGCGCGGCGGGCCGTTGCGCGCGAGCCTCGTCGTGCGGGGCGGTGGGGACGAGCTGCGCCAGCGCGGCGGCGTGCTGCGGCGGACTCACCTGCGGGGCGGGGGCGTGCTGTCGGGCCGCGGAAGGGGCGTGCGGTAGCTCGGCGGAGTGCTGCGGTCGGCTCAACTGCGCGGCCGGGCGTTGTGTGTGCCGCACCTCCGCCGAGACCTGCGCCAGCGCCTCGGACTGCTGCACCGGGCTCACCTGTACCGGCGGCGTGTGTCGGCCGCCCGCGTGCTCCGTGGCGGAGGGAGCGACGTGCACGCCGGGCGCGGTGGCGTGTTGCAGCGGCGGGCTCATCTGCGCCGACCGGGCTGGTCAGAACCGCTGCTGCGGCGGGACGGCGACGCAGTGCGCGAGCGACACCGGCTGCTGCGGTGCCCGGCGCTGCGAGTCGGGTCGATGCTGCAACGTCGGCGGCGAGCCGTGCGCGGTCGGGTCGGACTGCTGCGGCGGACTGGTGTGCCTGGGCGGCTCGTGTCGCGTGGCGCCGTGCACGCTGGGCGAGGCGGTGGTCTGCGTTCCGGGCGAGGCGGCTCCGGGGTGTTGCGCCGGCGGTCGTGGTTGCGTCGACGTCGTGGGCACCTTCCGCTGTTGCGCGGCCGCGGGTGGCGCGTGCACCGGCAGCCTGGGCTGCTGCGGGTTGCTCCTCTGTCGCGACGGCGTGTGTCAGTGAGCGCCTCGTCGCGGTTGCTCCCCTGGGGCGCTGCGGTCGCCACGGCGCTGGCCTTCGTCGCGGTGGTGCTGCTCGGCGCCTCGCCCGTCACCCGCACCGACTTCCCCCTCGACGACGCGTGGATCCATCTCGCCTACGCGCGCGGCCTTCTGCGCGATGGTCTCCCGACCTACAACCCGGCGGTGCCCGAGGCGGGCTTCTCCAGCCCGTTGTGGCTGTCGTTTGCGCTCGCCGGGCTGCTCGTCTCCCAGGCGTTGGGCGCCCCCGTCGCGCTCGTCGTGAAGGCCATCGCGGCGCTGCTCGGGGCGGTCGCCGCGGCCGTGCTCGCTCGGTGCGCCCATCGTGCGGGAGCATCGCCCGTGGTCGCGGTCGTGCTCTCTCTCGCCGCGCCCCTCGGCCCGTGGTGGTGCGCCGGGGCCGCCAGCGGGATGGAGGTCACGCTCACCGCCCTCACGCTCTCCCTCGCGCTCGACGCCTCGCTCCGCGATCGGCCCCGAACCGTGGGTGTCTTCCTCGCCCTCGCGGTGCTCGCGCGGCCCGAGTGCGCGGCCGCCGTCGTCGCCCTGGCGGCCGTCGCCGCGAGACCCCGTCGCGTCGTCGCCGTCGCCCTCCCGTCGTTGATCGCGGTCGCGCTGTGGGTCGCGTACGACCTCGTCGTCACCGGTCACCCGTTGCCCAACACCTTCTATGCGAAGGCTGGCAAAGCCGATGTCGCGCGCTCCGTCGCCTTCCTCGCCGCGACGCTCACCGAAGACGGCGCGGTCGTCGCGCTGCTTCTCCTCGGCCTCGCGGCGATCGGACTCCAACGGGTCCGCGGCGCCGCCCCGACGTGGCTGGCTCTGGCGCTCGTCCCGCTCGTCGGCGTGCTCGCGAGCCGTCCCCTGGACCCGACGGTTCTTCTCTACACCCGGCGCTACCTCTACCCCTTCCTCATGCTGCTCTGGTGGCCCGCCGCGCTCGGCGCGCAGCACCTCGTCGACGCCCTCGCGCAGCGCTCCTCCGCGCCGCCCCGCTGGCTCACAGCCATGGCCCTCCTGCTCGCCGTCGTGGCGGTGGTCCCGTCGGTGCTGGCCGCGCGCGCACTGCACGCCGACCAGTGCCGGGACATCGCGACCTTCCACACCGCGCCGGCTCGCAGCCTCGCGGTCCACACGCCCGTCGATGCGGTCGTCGCGGTCGAGGGCGCAGGCGCCTCGCGCTTCTTCGGCGGGCGCACCATCGTCGACCTCGTGGGCCTCAACGAGCACGCCCTCATCCACCACCCGCGCGGGTCCACCGCGCACCTCTGTCACCTGCTGCGCGTGCGGCGGCCGACGTGGTTCGTGCTGCCATCGCCGTGGATCGCCCGCTTCGCGCCCGCGTGGGACTTCACCGGGTACGAGGTGTTTCGCTCCGATCGCTACGCGCAGCTCGAACCACCCCGCCGCCACGAGGTGCTCATCCTCCGCGCCGTTCCGCGCCCCGAGGCGCTCGCCCGCTGTGGTCTCGTCAGCGGGGCGGCCGTCGCGCCTCCAGCGCCTCCCAGCGCGCCATGAGCGCCTCCACCTGGCGTCGCGCCGCGTCGGCCGCCGCCATGGTCTCCGTCACCGCGCTGCCGTTCGCGTAGAACCCCGGGTCAGCGAGAACCGCGTCGAGTCGCTGCACCTCGGCCTCGGCCTCGTCGACCTTCGTCGGGAGCGCCTCCAGCTCCTTCAACTCCGGAGGAGTCAGGGGCTTCGGCCCGCGCGCATCGGGCGTCGTGAGGCGCCGGGCGTCGCTGTGGCGGGCTGCCGTTCGCGCGGCGGCCTTGCGGGCCTCGCGTCGCTGATCGCGCGCCTCGCGATGGGCGTCCCAGTCGCCGCGGTCATGAACGATCTCCCCGTCGCCCTCGAAGGAAAGAATCGACGTCGCCACCTGATCGAGGAAGTACCGGTCGTGGCTCACCACCATCGCCGTCCCCGGCCAGTCGAGCAGGAACTCCTCCAGCACTCCGAGCGTCGACAGGTCGAGGTCGTTGGTGGGCTCGTCCATCAGGATCAGGTTGGCCTCGCCCCGCAGCAGCAGCGCCAGCGCCAGCCGCGCGCGCTCGCCGCCCGACAGCATCGCCGCCTTCTGCCGCTGCCGCGCGCCGTCGAAGCCGAAGCGGTCGAGCCAGGCGTGGGGTTCGATCCAGCGGTCGCCGACGCGCACCCGGTCGGCGTCGGCCGTGAAGTGGTCGAGCACCGAGCGCTCCAGATCGACCGCGCCGCGGCTCTGGTCGAAGTACGCGACCTTGGTGTTGAGCCCGACGACCACCTCGCCCGAGCTCGGCGCGAGCTCGCCGAGGATGAGCTTCAACAGCGAGGTCTTCCCCGCGCCGTTGGGCCCCACGATGCCGACCCGCTCGCCCGGCGTCAGGATCAGCTCGAAGTCGCGAAACATCTCCCGCCCGCCGAGCGTGAGCCCGACCTTCCGCATCTCCAGGATGCGCTTGCCGGTGCGCGCGACAGCACCTTCCAGGTTGACCTTCACCACGTCGCGCTTGTTGCTCACGATGGTCTCGGAGAGCTCATGCGCGCGCTGGATGCGGGCCTGCTGCTTGGTCGTTCGGGCCGCCGGGCCGCGCGAGAGCCACTCCTGCTCGCGGCGCATCGTGTTGACCAGGCGGGCTTCGACGCGGGCCTCCTGGGCGAGGCGCTCGGCGCGCAGCGTGAGGTAGTCGCGGTACCGCCCTGGGTACGAGCGCACCATGCCGAGGTCGAGCTCCATGATGCGCGTGACGGCGCGGTCGAGGAGGTAGCGGTCGTGCGTGATGATCATCATCGCGCCGCGGAATTCCCGGGTGATCCACTCTTCCAGCCAGGAGACCGTGTCGGCGTCGAGGTGGTTGGTCGGCTCGTCGAGGATGGCGATGTCGGGCGCCGCCACCAGCAGCCGCGCGAGGGCCACGCGCCGCCGCTCGCCGCCCGAGAGGTTGGCCACGAGGTCGCCCGGTCGCACGAGGCCGAGCCGATCGAGAAACGATTGGATGCGATGCCGCGGGTCCCACCCGCCGAGGGTCTCGATGAGGCTCGCGAGCTCGGACTGCTCGTTGAGCAGCGCGTCGCGGTCGGAGTCCGACGCCTCGATGAGGTGCGCGATGGCCTCGTAGCGCATCGTCGCGTCGCGCCAGTGCGAGAGCCCGGACTCCGCCGTCTCGAACACCGTCTTCGTCGGGTCGAGCTCGGGCTCCTGCGGGAGCAGCATGCAGCGCAGTCCCCGGCGACGGGCGACGGTTCCGGCGTCGGGGCCCTCGATGCCGGCGAGGATGCGGGCGAGGGTGCTCTTGCCAGAACCGTTGGCCCCGATGAGGCCGATGCGCTCGCCGAGGTCCATGGCGAGGGAGACGTCCTTGAGGATGTGGGAAGAGCCGAGGCTCCGGGCGACATGGTCTGCGGTAAGTGCGGTCACGGCGCGCAGTGTAGACGCCGTCCCGCCGCCCCACCGCGCAGAACGTCACCGCCCCCTCGACGGATAGTTGCGCGGAGGTGCTGCCACGGTGCCCAATGCTCTTCTCACGATGCGTCGGATCGCGCTCGGCTCAGCGGCCACCGCACTGGCTGCGTCGATGGCCTCGGCGCAACCGGCTCCGCCTTCGCGCGCCGACCCACCGTCCGAGACACCGCTGACCGAAGCGATGGCGCTGGGGGCGGGCGAGATGCTGGGCGCGCGGCTGACCCGCTTCGGCGACGTCGCCGTCGAAGACTTCCTGCTTGACCGCGTCGTCGCGCCGCCGACCGAAGCGCCCGCCCCGTCGACCACGCTCGCCGACGCCGACGCGCTGCCCTCGCCGTGGACCTCGTGCTCGATGGACGGCCCCGTGCGGCTCGTGGACCTCAACACCGGCACCATGATTCCGTTGCAGGTCGCGCTCGCGAGCCGCGGCGCGCGCTCGGTGGCGCTGGTGACCCTCGGTCGACCGCTGCGAGGGAGGCAGGGCTTCTCGTTTCCGGCGTCGCGGTGGGTGGAGTGGGAGGGCGAGGCGCCGCGGGTGTCCGACGCGCCCGGCTTCGCGCCGGACGCCTCCGTGGTGCTGCGCGAACACGACGCCGCGGTGCTCTCCTACGAGCGCAGCGAGCGCGGTGAGATGCGCCCCGATGGCCGCTCCATCGTGTGGACGCGCGTGGGGCCGCACGGCAGCGAGTTCTTCCCGCCGCGCGCCATCGAGGGCACGCGCTCGCTCGACATCGACACGGCGCCGGTCGTGTGGTCGGGCGGCACGGCGGCGGTGTTTGGCGAGTCCGTCGCGACGGCCCCAGGGCTCGCGCCCGCGCGGCGAGAGGTGCTGTGGTTCCTCGACGGGAGCGGTCGTTCGGTGCGGGCGCCGCTGGAGCTCACCCGCGACGCGCGCGACGACGGCCGCGGTCAGAGCAGCGCCAGCCTCGCCGCCGCCGACGCCGGTCTCGTGGCCGCGTGGACCATCGCCGACGGACCCACCGCGGGCGTCTGGACGCGCGCCGGAATCACCCTCGACACCGGCCGCGGCGCCCGCGTCGGGTCGATGGGTCCGCCGGGGGTGCGGGTGCTCTCGGGCGCCGGGTACTGGGGCCCGTCGGTGTCACCGTGGGGCCTCATCGCGCGCCGTTCGTCTGCCGCGCTTGGCGCCGATGGCGGCCTCGCCGAGCTCGTCGTGCTGCCCGCCCTCGCGCCCCGTCCGAGCCGCAGCACCGGCGCACTGTGGGACCCGCTCGTCGCCTGGACGCCCGCTGGTGCGTTGGTCCTCGCGGAGCGACCCGGTGCGGGCGACGACCCCCGCGCGCTGGTCTCTCTCGGCGGCGCGACACCTCGCACGGCCACCCGATGGTTCGCCGACCTCGGCGTCCCTTCAGGTGATCCCGCGGACGTCGTCGACCTCGCCATCACGCCCACCGATCACGGCGCCGTGGTCGCCTGGATCGCCGGCGATCCCGGGTCCGACGCCGCCCGTCGTCGCCTCGCGCTCGCCCGCATCGGATGCCGCGTCGACGAGTCGACGACGCCGGCTCAGCGCATCGGCTCGCAGCGCCCGTAGCTCTCCGGCGCGCCCGCACTGAAGCCCACGCACATGCGCGCGGCGGGGCACTGCGCCCCCGCGTCGCCGCCCGTCAGGGTGGGGTTGCACACGCGACGGCAGGCCCGGTTGGGCATCGCCGCGACGCACGCCTCGGTGCCGCCGCCGGGCGTCGCGGGCACGCACAGAAAGCCCGGCTGGCAGCGGCTGTTGGTGCAACACGTCGCGCCGTCGCCGCCCGGCGTAGCGCCCGCTTCGAGCGCGAAGCAGTTGGCGGTGCCGTCGTCGGCCAGGAGGTCACAGCGGGGCCGCTCGGCCGGGCAGCGATTGGCGCTGGTCGCGTAGAGGTCGCAGCTCGTGACCTCCGTGCACGTGTGGACGTCGGTGCCCGTGACGCCGCCCGCGCAGATGGCGCCGGGTCGACCCCCGCGCGTCTCGTCGCGGCAGGAGGCATTGTCGTTCTCGCAGCAGAGCTTCACGCAGGCGCCCGGCGTGCCGAGGCAGGCGAAGCCCTCGCGGCACCCGTTGGCCGTGGTGCACGCCTCACCCCAGCCGCGCCGACCCGATTCCGCGCACGACGCTCCCAGCGTTCCGTCGGGCGCGACGCCGGCGTAACAGCCCGTGCCCGCGGCGCACGGCGCGTTCGTCACCAGGTTGCACGGGCCGAGCGTCGCGCCGCAGGTCATCGCGGAACCGGTGTCTCCCGCGCTGCGATCGGTGGTGCTCCCGAGGTCGGTGACGGCTCCGCGATCGGTGGCGACATCGACGCCGCCATCGGTCGCCGTCGGGCCGTCGGACGAGCAGCCCGACGACAACGCACTCGCCGCGAGACACGACGCCAGGGACCATCGCAGGAGGTTCATGGCTCCATCGTATCCCTCGCGCGCCGCGGCGACGAAGGCCGTTTCGAGCGACGTCAGTGGGGCTGGAGCTGATCGAGGCGGGCGCGCGCGGCGGGCTCTTGCGGGTTGATGCGCAGGATCTGCTGGAGCGTCGCGATGGCGCCCGCGCGATCGCCGGTGCTCGTCTGGAGGTCGGCGAGGCGGTGCAGGTAGCGGGTGTTGCGGCGGTCGAGGCGCGTCGCCGAGCGGTACTCGTTGAGCGCGCCGTTGGAGTCGCCGAGGCGGTCAAGCACGTACCCGAGCTGGGCGTGGGCGGCCGCGTCGCTGGGATGGGCCCGCAGGTGCTCCCCGAGCAGGCGACGGGCGGCGGCCCAGTCCTGTCGTCGCAGCGCATCGTTGAGGGGCGTGACCGCGACGCCTGCGTCGGCAGCCGTCGTCGGGCGCGGGACCGGGCGCACCGTGTTGGGCCGCGGCGTCGCGACACGGACCACCGGACGGGCGGGGCTCGGCGTCGGCGTCGGCGACGGGGCGACAGGCGTCGCGGGCGCACCCGCATCGACGATCGCGACCATCGTCCCCGCGTCGACGACCACGGCCACCGGGGTGCCCGTGTCGGGCTCTGCGGCGAGCACCTGACTCGCGTCGATGATGGCGGCCGCCATGGCGACGTCGGGCGTTGCCATCGATGGGACATCCGCCGTGGCCAGCAGGGCACCCGCGTCGACGGCGGTGGGCTGCGTCTCGGGCATCGTCGGCTGCGTGGGCGTGGTCGCAGGTAGCGTGGGCGCCGTGACGACGGGCGTGGTGCGACGTGCGCGGGCCGCGAGAAACCCAGCGCCGCCAGCGATGGAGACCAGAACGACGAAGCCGATGATCCAGGGGAGGGCGCCGCCGGACTTTGCTGGGGGCGCGGGTGCGGGCGCGACGTAGCCTGGCCCGGGCGGAACGCTCATCGGCCCGCCATAGGGCGACCACTGCTGCTGCATCGGCTGCTGCATCGGCTGCTGCTGCATGTGCGGTGGCATCTGCCCCGGCTGCATCTGCATCTGCGGTTGCATCGGCTGCATCTGCATCGGTTGCATCTGCATCGGCTGACCGGGAGGCATGCCCGGGTTGGACGGGTAGGCCCCAAACGCTCCGGGGGGAGGGCCGTCCATCGCCACGGTGTGGCTCACCGGGACGTCGAACATCGGATCCTGTTGGCCCTGCGGGTACATTCCCGACGGCCCTGGACCCGGCTGCTGTGGCGGCGGCTCTCCGTACGGCGGCGGCGCCATGCGCGGACCGCTCTTCGGGTCTGCGCCCGGCGGCGGACCAAACGCGGGCGCCTGCGGCGGCACCGCGGCGAGCGGCGGAATCGCGCTGCCTCCCTGGTTGGGCGATGTCGCCGGGATGCCGAAGACGCGCGACGCCTCGTTCTGGTTGGTGTCGACGACGTCCTCGAAGTCGAGGCCGCCCTCCGACGCGACCGCCGCCTGGGCTTGCTGCTCGGCCGCCATCGCGGGCATCTCCGGCGCCATCCCCATCATCGTCTGCTTGTACTGCTGACGCTGCGGCGGAGGCGCGGGCTGCGGTGGCGCGGGCGGCGTCGCCGGAGGCATGAACGCCGACGCGGGCGGCTCGGACTGGAGCATCCCCGAGTCCATGTAGTCCGACGACGAGTCGGTCATCACGGTGCGCTCGCCGAGTTCGATGTCCGACTCCATCGGGCTCGGCGGAATCGACGGCACCATCGGTTCGAGCTGCCGCTCGACGATCTGCGCGCTCATCGGGCGCTCGCGCGGGTCACGCGCCAGCAGCGTCGCCACCAGCCGCGTCAGCGCCTGCGGAACCGACGGATCGAGCGGCTCGGGGTCGGCCTCGCACTGGAGCTGCATCATGCGCCGCGGGTCGAGCGCCATGTACGGTGGCATGCCCGAGAGCGCCTCGTAGAGCACGGCGCCGAGCCCGTAGAGGTCGGAGCGAAAGCTCATCAAGCGGCCGAGGATGGCCTCCGGCGCGGCGTAGCCCGGACAACCCACGAGGGCCCTGCCGTCGGGCGCGACGAAGGTGCGGCCGAGCCCCGCGTCGATGAGGTAGACGCCGCCGTCCTGGCCGAGCAGCACGTGACCGGGGCGCAGGTCGCGGTGCAGGAGGCCGTGGCGATGGAGCTCGCCGAGGCCCGCCGCGAGGTGCAGCCCGAGGGTGGCGGCCTCGACGTCGGAGAGCCGACCGCGCGAGGCGATGCGCTCGGAGAGGGTCTCGCCGACGACGAAGGGGCGAACCACCCAGGTGAGGTCACCCTCCTCGCCGAGGTCGAGGATGGGCACCAGGGTCGGGTGGCGCACCTGGACGAGCTTCTGGAGTTCGCGCCGCACGCGCTGCCGATCGGCGGGCGAGGCCGTCGGGTCGGGGCGCATGACCTTCACGAGGACGGTGTGGCCGTGCTCGGGGTCGACGCCCTCGAAGAGCGCCGCCGTGGGGCTCTGGAATCGGATGAAGCTCACCCGGTACTGCGCGCGCAGCGGCTCTGGGATGGGGATGTCCGCTGGGTCGCCGGTCATGATTGGCGCGACCTTATCGTGGTTCCCCGGGCGTTGCGAACGATCAGCATCGTCTGGCGCCGACCTCGGCAAAGGCACTAGGGTCGCGCGGCGATGAGCGAGCCGAGCTTCCCCCTGGTGATCGTAGAGACGAGCCCCGACGAGTCCGACGCCCTCAGCGGGCTGCTGACGATGTACGGCGCGGAGTGCATCGAGGAGCGCGACGGCTCCACCCTCCACAAGGGCGGATCGCGAGGCGTCACCCTCGTCGCCAGCTTCTCGGAAGAGAGCGCGGCGAAGGAGGCCCTCGAAGCGCTCGGGCCCGACGTCGAGGCGCGACTGGAGATGGTCGTCGGCGACGCCTGGCGCGACGGTTGGAAGGAGCACTGGAAGCCCACCCGCATCACCGCCCGCGTGGTGGTGGTGCCGTCGTGGACCGAGTACACGCCCGAGCCCAGCGACATGCTGTTGCGCTTCGATCCGGGGCGCGCCTTCGGCACCGGGCAGCACGCCTCGACCACGCTCGCCGCGCAGATGATCGAGCGCGCGGCCCTCACCGGTCGCCATCCGCTGGTGGTCGACCTCGGCTGCGGCTCCGGCATCCTGGCCTTCGTCGCGCTCCTGCACGGCACCCCGAAGGCCATCGCGTGTGACATCGACCGCGAGTCCGTCGAGAGCGCCGCCGAAAACGCCGCGATGCTCGGCTTCACCGATCGCTGCGACCTGCGGGTGGGTGGCTTCGATGCCGTGCCCGAGGTCGCGACCCTGGTCGCCGCCAACATCGAGGCCGGCGTGCTCGTGCCCAACGCGGCGACGGTCGCGTCTCGCGTGGCGGCGGGTGGCGTACTGGTGCTGTCGGGCATCCTGGCGACGCAGCGCGCGGCGCTCACCGACGCCTACGTCGCGCAGGGCCTCACGCTCGCCGACGTCGAGGGCAAGGACGAGTGGATCGGGATGGAGTTCCATCGCCCGTGACCGAGCGGGTGAGGGTCGACCCGGCGGCCTTCGAGGGGGGCGCTGGCTCGATCACCGTCGACGGTGACCGGGGCCACCATCTGGTGCGGGTGACGAGGGCGCGCGTGGGCGATCGGGTGCTCGCGTTCGATGGCGTGGGGCGTGAGCGGACGGCGGTGGTCGTGTCGATCGGTCGGGGCGCCGTGGAGCTGTCCTGGGCGGGTCCGCCCGAAGCGGGCGTGGTCGCAGACTCGGCGCGCGTGCGCTGGTTTCAGGGCGTCCCGAAGGGCGACAAGATGGACCTCATCGTGCGGCAGGCCACCGAGCTGGGGGTCGCCTCCATCGCGCCGCTCTTCACGGCGCGCTCCGTTCCGCGCGAGCAGCCCGAGCGCTGGGTGCCGCGCCACACCCGCTGGGAACGCATCGCCGAAGAGGCCAGCCGCCAAAGTGGGCGCGCCGACGTCCCGTCCATCGAGGCTCCGCGGTCGCTTGCGTCGCTGTGCGCCGAGGTCGCCGATGCGGGCACGGTGCGCCTCATCGCGTGGGAGGGGGCGGTCACCCCGCTCCGGTCGGCGGTCGATGCGACGGTCGGCGGGACGTCCTTCGAGGTTCTCGCGGGGCCGGAGGGTGGGTTCGAGGCCGCGGAGGTGGAGCTGGCGCGCGGCGCGGGCTTCGCGCCGGTGTCGTTCGGGCCGAGAATCCTGCGAACCGAGACCACGGCGGCGGCGTTCTTGTCGGCGCTGTCGGTGCTTCGGGGAGATCTCTCTGGCGCGACGCGATGATGCGTTGACAGAGCTCTGGCCCATACGCGATCGTGAACATCGGCAGCGCGGCGCTGCGATGGTCTACTGCAGCCACTGATGTCCCTCCTCTCTGCCCTCCTCACCCAGGATCAGGTCGTCTCGCCCCGGAAGATCGACGCGGCGATTCAGCGTCAGGTCATTTCAGGCGGCGACTTCGAGACCAACCTCCTGGAGGTCGAAGCCCTCGGGGAGGACACCCTCTCCAGCTACTGCGCGGCGCTGCTCGGGCTCACCCCCGCGGCGCGCGAGGCCGTCCTCGGCGCCGACCCCGTCGCCATCGCCCGCGTCTCGCGTGAGCTCGCGGCGCGGCACCAGGTCGTCCCGCTCGCGTTCGACTCCACGCGGCTCCTCGTCATCGCCGCGGCCAACCTCGACGCGGGCGCCCGGAAGGCCCTCGAAGCCGCCGCGGGCGTCGTCGTCGAGGTGCAGGCGGTGACGTCGTTCCGCCTCGCGTGGGCCCTGTGGCGCTACTACCAGCAGCCGCTCTCCCCACGGTTTCTGCGCCTGTCCGAGCGGCTCAACAACGTCCCTCCGGGCTCGCTCGCCGCGGTCACGCTGCCCAGCGCCCGCGTCTCGGTCGTCCCCACCGCCCCGTCGGCCACGCCGCCCTCCAAGGCCGCCAACTCTGCCATCGCGGCGCTCGCGGCCCTGCTCGACGACGACGACGACGACGAGGCCGCCGCGCCCTCCGAGCCGCCGCCCAACGTCACCTCCACCCGCGCGGCCATCAGCCCCGAAGCCTCCGTCGTCACGCCCGTCGTCCCGGTCGCCGTCGCCCGCCCCGAGGCCGTCGCGCAGCGCCCGCCCGGCACGCGACCGTCCATCCCGCCGCCGCCCATCGCCGACGATCAGCAGCGGCGCAGCACCGTGCCGGTGGCCGTTCCGCTCGCCACCACGCCGCCGCCTGCCACGCGCCCGCTGCCCGAGACGCCCGTGGTCGAGGCACCATCGGTCGTGTCGCGCCGCGCGGGCTCCGTGATGCCCGCGCTCGACAACCTCACCGGCGCCCAGCGCGCGCTCATTGTCGCGAAAGACCGCGAGGAGGTCATCGACGCGCTCCTCACCCACGCGATGGAGAGCTGGCGCTACGCCGCCCTCTGCGTCGTGCAGGGCGACTCGCTCGAAGGGCTCTCCGCCCGCGGGGTCGGTGTCGAGGGCGCAGCCGTGCGCTCGGTGTCCGCGTCCATCAAGGCGCTGCCCGCCATCGCCGCCGTGAAGGCGTCGGGCGAGTCCGCCATCGTGAAGCTCCTCGACCAGCCCGAGGCCGAGTTCGCGCGTCAGCTCGGGCGGGGCGACGTGACCGAGGCCGCGCTCATCCCGCTGTCGATGCGCGGTCGCGTGACGCTGCTGCTCTGGGCCGACCTCGGCCCCGATCCGGTGGCGCCCCTCGTCATGCGCGAGCTCACGCTCTTCGCCGACGACTGCGCAGTTGCCTTCGCCCGGCTCATCGTCGAGCGCAAGCGGTCGAGCGCCGCGCCGCCGCTCGCACCCCGCGAGCCCACGCTCCCGCCGCTCTCCCGCCCGCCGCGCACGCCGGGGCCCGATCGCGAGGCCAGGGCCGCGGCGCTTCGATCCGCCGTGCTGTCGGGGGTGGCGCGTCGCAAGCCGTCGGTCGCGGGAGCGGCCCGCGGAGAGGCGAGCGCGAAGGCGAAGGGTGCGGCGAAGGGAGACGTCGAGGCCGATCGCCTCGTCGAAGAAGCCTCCCGCTCCGGAACGCTCTCCGAGCGCACCGCCGCGACGCTGCTCGGCATGGGCGACCGCGCGCTCGCGGCGCTCTTCCGGTACTTCCCCGGGTCGCACACGCTCAGCCGCGAGACGCCGCTCAACAAGCTGCCGAGCGTGGAGGACGCCGGTCCGCTGCTGCGGCTGGCGCTGATGTTCCGCCAGGCGGCGGTGCCCGCGCTCGTCGAGGCGCTCGACAGCGACGATGCCGATCGGCGCTTCTGCGCGCTGCTGTGTCTCCTCGAAGTGGCGCACCCGTCGGCGCTGCCGCGGCTGAGCCTGCTCGTGCTCGGCGACGACGAGGGGCTCCACCCGGCGGCGCTGGAGGTGCTGCGCGCGCACCGGAGGTTCCCGGAGTTTGCGGCGGTGGGCGCGACGCTGCGCACGGCCCTGCGCGAGCCCCGCGACTCGGCGATGGTGCGCCGGCGCGCGGCGTCGGCGCTGGGTGAGCTGCGCGACGTCGACTCGGTCCCGCTGCTCATCGCGGCGCTGTCCGATCGTGATGGCCCCCTGTCGCAGTCGGCGCAGCGGGCGCTGGTGCTCATCACGCGACAGGACTTCGGCACCACCGCCCAGCACTGGGTCGACTGGTGGTCCAACGCGTCGTCGCGGCACCGGGTGGAGTGGCTCATCGACGCGCTGCTGCACGTCGACACGGGGCTGCGCCACGAGGCCAGCGAGGAGCTGAAGAAGCTGACCGGGCAGTTCTTCGGCTACTACTACAACCTGCCGCGGCGCGAGCGGGAGCGGGCGCACCAGAAGTACCTGGAGTGGTGGGCGCGCGAGGGCGCCGAGCGGTTTGCGGGTCGTGGCGCATCGGAAGGGTCGGTGAAGACGTGACGCTGGTGGTGCATCCGAGGGCGGTCGTGACGGGGGCGGGCAGCGGGCTGGGGCGGGCGTTCTGCCTGGAGCTGTCGCGGCGCGGTGCGCGGGTCGTGGGCGCCGATGTGAAGGAGGAGGGGCTCAAGGAGACGGCCGCGCTGATGACGGGCGCGCCGATGGAGACCTTCGTCTGCGACGTGTCGAAGCGCTCCGAGATCGAGGCGCTGGAGCGCTTCGCCCGCGAGAAGCTCGGCGGCGTCGACCTGCTCATCAACAACGCCGGCGTCGCCGTGTCGGGCGACATGGGCACCGTCAGCGGTGACGACTGGGACTGGATCGTCGGCGTCAACCTCATGGGCGTGGCCCACGGGTGCGAGGTGTTCGTCCCCGGGATGCGCCAGCAGAACAGCGGGCACGTCATCAACGTGGCCAGCCTCGCGGGCATCGCGTGCGCCCCGTCCATGGCGCCGTACAACGCGACCAAGGCCGCGGTCATCGCCATCACCGAGACGCTGGTCGGCGAGCTCAACAACACGGGCGTCGGCGTGACGGTGCTGTGCCCGTCGTTCTTCCCGACCAACATCGCCGCCAACGCGCGAGGCACCGACCCGAAGATGAAGGGCGTCGTCGACCGGCTGATGGCCCAGAGCAAGTGGACGGCCGATGATGTCGCGCGCATGACCCTCGACTCCGCCGCGGCGGGTCAGGTCTACGTGCTGCCGCACGTCGAAGGTCGGCTTTTGTGGTGGGTGAAGCGGGGCGCCCCACAGGCGTTTCACCAGGGCGCGGCGAAGGTCATGGCGCGCGCCCGCAGCCGCTTCGCGCGCTGAGGCAATCCGGTCACGTCGACGCGGTGCGCGCCTCGCCAAGAGGCTCGTGGACCGAGATCTCCCCCGCGAAGCCCTTGATCGCGAAGTCACCCACGCGTGCAAATGTGACGTCGGTGGTCTTCCCGGCGAACTCGGCGGACACCAGCAGTCGGCGGTTGGTCGAGCGGCACAGGCCCTCGATGCGCGCGACCTTGTTGACGCTCGACCCCATGGCCGTGAAGTCCAGCCGCCGGTGCGAGCCGACGTTGCCGTACTGAACCTCGCCCAGGTGCAGCGCGATGCCGTGCGCGAGCACCGGGAGCCCGGCGACCGCACGCGACCGGTTGAGCTCGTCGAGCTTCACGTTGGCGCTCTCCGCGGCCGCCAGCGCGCGTCGGCAAGCGTCGGTCATCCCGTCGGGCGACGAACCCCACGGGAAGATCGCGAGGATGGCGTCCCCGATGAACTTCAGGATCTCCCCGTCGCGTCCGAGGATCTCCTGCGAGACGGCTTCGAAGTAGTCGTTGATCCACGCGATGAGCTGCGCGGGCGACGCGCTCTCGGCCAGCGTGGAGTAGCCGCGGAGATCGGAGTACCAGATGGCGGCGCTCATCGTTTCGATGTCGCCCTTTCGCACCTGTCCGCTCAGCACACGCTGCCCGGGGGTGCGACCGATGTAGACCGCGAGGAGCGTCTCGGTGACGAAGCGCTGCACCTGGACCTCAAGGCACAGCGCGAACAGCGGCGCGATGGCCGCGAGGCGCGCGATGTGTTCGTCGGACAAGCCATCGGGTCGCGCCGTCGCGAAGCTGATCGCGTTGTGCAGGCCCGCGTAGGCGTTGCGGGTCGCGAGCGGCAAGAGGACGTAGTCGGTGGCGCCGAGCTTCGCGAGGGTCTCGAAGACCGGCGACTCGAAGGTGGTGACGCCCGCGAGGCGGTGGCGGACCATCGGCGCGCCGTCGTCGAGCTTCTTGTAGGGGCTGGAGAGGTACGCCGCCGACCGGATGCTGGAGCCGTGGCTGAACGAGTTCACCATGATCGCGCCCCCGTCGAAGGCGACGTTGCGCGTCTCCACGTTGAACTCGCCCGGGGCAAAGGGAACCGCGACCTCCGTCGGCTCCCAGGCGAAGCGCATCGTCTCGATCTGGGGATGGAGCGTACGCACCAGCACCACGACGCGCGCGAGATGAAAGCCGTCGCGGTTCAACTCCTGGATGAACTCGTTGATGAGCTCCGGAATCGAGCTCGCCGTCATGCCGCGGCGCGAGATCCAGTCGACGAGGGCGTCCATGGCCTCAGCGCTTCCGCTCGATGGGCGGCACCCCGAGGAAGCTCAGCTGCGTGTTGTGCGCCCACGAGCTGAACTTCCGCCGCGCCTCCTTCGCCTCGTCGGTCGCGCTGAACATCGCCCGCTCCACGGCGTCGACGTTGGGCATGTGCAGCAGCTCGTCGTCGCGCACCAGACCGCGCTCGACGAAGAGCTTGCGGAGCGAGCGAGCCCGATCGAGTCGGCGCACCACGGCGTCGCGGTCGCCGCGGTCGAGGCCCTCCCACGCGGTGCGAACCTCCGAGAGCGTTCGTTGCACCAGCAGCTCCAGCGCGACGCGTCGCCGCGACACCTCCGGGCCGCCGCCCGGCGCGAGAGTCAGGGTGACCCGCGCGCTGTCCTCCCGACCGCTCGCCTGATCGGCGAGGGTCCCGTGGGCGTAGCCGGGCGCCGTCGGCCGCGCCGGCGCAACCGGCTCGACGACCTGCCCATGCGCCGTGGCGAAGCCGAGCATCGCGTCGGGCGTCCCGTCCTTCAGTGACACCGCGAGCAGCACCGCGCGGGCGGCGTCGCGGGTCACGCTCCCGATGCGCACGTCCAGTGAGCGCTCGCCCGGCTTGCACGGGTACCGATGCAGGATCTCCGCGCGCTCGACCCGCGGCGTGAGCTGCACTTCCAGCGAAACGTCCGACGCCACGATGGTGCGTGCGCCCTCGATCTCCGCCGCCACGATCTCCGGGAGCGCTGCCTCATCCCGCAGGTAGTGGAACCGCCCTTCGCCAGCCTCGGCCAGCGCGACGCAGAGCCCCTCGTCGATGCCGTCACCGAGACCGAGGATGCTCGTCTCGACGCCGCGCGCGTGGCCCTCCATCACGCGAGCGCGGAGGGCGTCCTTCTGGGTTTCGCCGCGCGACGGGTACCCGTCCGTGAGCAGCAGCACCCGCCGCACCGCGTACGGAACCATCACCCGCAGCACCGCCTCGCTCGCCTCACGCCAGCCCGCGCCGATGTTGGTTCCGATGCCCGTGGTGAGCCGGTCGAGGGCCGCGCGCGCCGTCGCCGCCCCCTCCACATCGAAGGCCATCGGCGGAACCGCCACCCGCGCGTTTTTGTCGAAGGTCACGACGGCCACGCGGTCTTGCGGGCCGAGCGACGACAGCACGTCGCGGGTGGCCTGGAGCGCCAGCGCGAAGCGCCCGCCTCGCATCGAGCTCGACGCGTCGATGGCGATGGCGAGGCAGAGCGGCGCGCGCACCTCCGAGGCAGGGCCGTACCCGGGACCCGCCCAGGTGCCGGTCACGTCGAAGAGCACGAAGGCTTCCTTCGCCGAGGTGCCGAGCTCGGGGAGCCGCGCGGCGTGGCAGACCAGTCCCAGGGGCATCGGGGTGTTCTCTCGTCTCTCTTCAGCTACCGGCGATGGTCATCTGCGCGACGCGGATGGTCGGCGAGGCCACCCCGCTCTTCAGGTCGAGGTCGTCGCCCACGGCGTCGATGGCCGCGAAGAGCTCGCGGAAGTTGAGGCTGATGGTCACCTCCGACACCGGGTACGCGAGCTCGCCGTCCTCGATCCAGTAGCCCACGGCGCCGCGGGAGAAGTCGCCGGTCACGGCGTTGAAGCCGAAGCCCATCATCCCGGTGACGTACAGCCCGCGCTTCGTCGACTTCACGATCTCGTCGTGGGTGGCCTTCCCCGGCAGCAGGTAGAAGTTCGACACGCCCGCGCCCGACCCGGTGCTGCTCGCGCTGCTGCCGGTGCTCTTCAGCCCGAGCTTTCGAGCGCCGTAGGTGTCGAGCAGCCAGGTCTTGAGCACGCCGCCCTCGACCACGACGTTTTTGCGCGAAGGCAAACCGTCGCCGTCGAAGGGCCGCGAGCCGGGGCCCGCGATGCGCAACGGATCATCCACCAGCGTCACGAGGTCGCTCGCCACGCGCTCGCCCAGGTGGTCGAGGAGGTAGCTGCTGCGGCGGTAGATCGCGTCGCCCGTCACGCACCCCGCAAAGGCCCCGAGCAGCGAGCGCGCCGCGTCGGGGTCGAACACCACCGGCGCCGTCGTGGTGGCCACGCGCTTCGACCCGAGCAGCGCCACGGTGCGCCGCGCGGCCTCGCGGCCGATGGCCTCTTCGGACTCCAGCTTCGCGAGCTGGCGGCGGGCCGACCAGTAGCTGGCCGTGCGGTTCTTGCCGCCCTCGTCGGAGGCGACGGGGGACACCGAGAGCGACGCGTAGCTGCCGCGGTAGCCGCCGCGAAAGCCGCCGCTGGTGGCCATGTAGAAGCCACCCGAAGTGCGACCGAAGCTCGCGCCCTCGCTGTTGTTGATGCGCGGGTCGTACGACCGTGCGGCCGCCTCGGCGCGCTGGCAGCGACGCACCGCTTCGTCGGCGTCGACGTCATCGCACGCGGCGTCGTGCAGGCCGAGGTCGTCCCACGCCTTGGTGAGCTCGCTCGGGTCGGGCAGGCCCGCGTAGGGGTCTTCCTGCGAGAGGTCGCACAGCTCCAACGCGTCGCGCACGAGGCGGTCGAGGCCGTCGGGGGTGAGGTCGTTGGTGGAGCTCGTCGCCACGCGCTTGCCCTTGAAGGCGCGCACCGCGATGGAGCAGGTGCCCGCCTCTTCCACGAGCTCGACCTCGTCGAGGCGAACGCGCACCGAGAGTTCCTGGCCCGCGCGCGCGACCACCTTGGCGTCCGTGGCGCCGCCGTCGAGGAGGCGACGCAGCACGGTGTCGCTGCGGTCGCGGAGCATGTCGTCTTGATTGGTACTCATGAGTCTTTCAGCGCCCCTGCACCGCGGTGCCGCCCACGGTCATCGACGAGATCTTGATGGTCGGGCAGCCGACGCCCACGGGCACGCTCTGCCCCTCCTTGCCGCAGGTCCAGATGCCATCGGACACCTGGAGGTCGGTGCCCAGCATGGTCACCTTCGACAGCGCGTCGGGGCCGTTGCCGATGAGGTTCACGTCCTTCACCGGCGCCGTGATCTTCCCGTCCTCGATGAGGTACGCCTCGCTCAGCGAGAACACGAAGTCGCCCGACGCGATGTCCACCTGGCCGCCGCCGAAGCGCCGCGCGTAGATGCCCTTCTGCACCGAGCGGATGATCTCCTCGGGGTCGTGCGGGCCCTCCAGCAGGAGGGTGTTGGTCATGCGCGGCATCGGGGTGCTGCGGAAGCTCTCGCGCCGCCCGTTGCCGGTCGGGACGAGCCCGAAGTGCCGCGCCGAGAAGGTGTCGTGGAGGTATCCGCGGAGGGTTCCGTTTTCGATGAGCGTGGTGCTCGTCGGGGTGAAGCCCTCGTCGTCGACGTTGATGGACCCGCGCCCGTGGTCGAGGTCGCCGCGATCAACCACCGTGCAGAGCGACGACGCGACCGGAGTCCCGACGCGACCGCTGTAGTTGCTCACGCCCTTGCGATTGAAGTCGGCCTCCAACCCGTGGCCCACCGCTTCGTGCAGCAGGATGCCCGCGTCGCCTGGGCCGAGCACCACCTCCATCTCACCCGCGGGTGCCTCGCGCGCGTCGAGCATCGCGACGGCGAGCCGAACGGCCTCCCGCGCGTGGTCGTCGACGGACTTGCCCGGCTCGTCGAAGTACTCCATCCCGACGCGGCCTCCGCCGCCGGAGCTCCCCGACTGGCGCTTGCCCTCGCTCTCCACGATGACCTGCGCGCCGAAGCGCAGCATCGGCTGCACGTCGCGCACGAAGCGCCCGTCGCTGGTGGCGATGAGCAGCTCGCGCACCGACTCGTTGAGCGACGCCACGACGCGCTGCACGCGCGAGTCGGTGGCGCGCGCGGTGCGATCGGCCTGGAGCAGCAAGTCGCGCTTGCCTGCGCCCGCGACGACGATGGACGGGACGTTGACGGCGTAGCGCTCGGGGTGCGTGCGGTCGGTGACCTCGGCGACCTCGCGGGCGTCGCCGCGGGCGATCTGCGCGGCGGTGCGGGCGGCGCGGAGGAGGGCATCCCAGGAGAGGTCTTCGGTGTACGCGTACCCGGCCGCGAAGCCGCGCTGGACGCGGATGCCGACGCCCACGGACACGCCGCGGCTGGCGGACTTCACGATGCCCTCTTCGAGGACCATCGAGGCGCCGAGGCCGAACTCGGCGAAGAGGTCGGCGGCGTCGCCGCCCTGGGACAGCGCCACGGTCAGGAGCTTGCGGGCGCGCTCACGATCGATCTCGAACGGACCGCCCGGCGCGAAGGGCGCGCGGGGGAGGGTGGAGTGCTGCTGGGACATACGGTGCCTCGTCTCCTTTCGAACTCACTCGCGAGCTGTCCCCATGGTGTTGGGGGCGCTGCGACGGGCGCAGAGCATACGACGGGTCAATGGCAGGCGCCGCGCCCACTGTCGCTGAAGCGCGCCCCCGCGATGGGAACAAAGCTCCAGTCGTACCCGTCGGGGTGCAGCACCAGTCGGAGCACGCCGTGCGCGGTGCTGTTGCGGGCCTCGCTCTCGGGCGCGACGACGCGAAACCCGATGAGCCGGGCGCCACCCGTCCCGACCACGAACTCCCGGATGCCATTGGCGTCGTCGCGGGTGCCGTCGCTGCGTCGCGGGGCGAAGCGCTCGTAGTCGTGGTCGTGGCCGTTGACGACGAGGTCGGCCCCGGCGGCTTCGAGGGCGCGCCAGAAGTGCGAGGTCTGCGGGTCGTCGCCGTGGTCGCCGCCCGAGAAGCGCGGGTGATGCCACATCGCCATGGTGCATCGCGCGGGGTGGGCCGCGAGGTCGGCGCGGAGCCAGCGCTCCTGCTCGCTGTCGGGGTGGCACCCGCCGACGGCCGCGCAGTTGGAGTTGAGCACCACGACGTGCCAGCCGCCGAGCTCGTAGCTGTACCAGCCCTGGAGCGGGGGCCCGGCCGCGTCGCCGAAGTAGCGGTAGTAGGGGACAGCGTCGTGGCTGTTGTACTCGTGGTTGCCCGGCATCGGGCGCATGCGCGCGAGGTGGCGACCCCAGGTCGGCGCGAAGCAGCGGCGGTACTCCTCCTCGCTGCCGCTCAGGTAGGCGTTGTCGCCAAGGGCGGCGATGGTTCCGCCGAGGTTGTCGAGCAGGCGGGCCGTGGCGTCATCGTCGGTGCTGTCGCAGCGCGCGATGTCACCCGCGGCGAGCAACACGGGGTCGCCGCCCGGCGTCGTGGGAGCGTCCGCGCGCAGCCCGATGAGCCCGAGGTCGAAGCCCAGGTCGGAGCTTTCGTACGTGGCCTGGTGCACCTCCACGGCGATGACGTTGGCACCGTCGTGCACCACGGAGGGGTCGAGCGTCACCTCTTCGAAGGAGTTCTCTTCGAAGCCGCTCACCGTCGTGAGGGCGCGGGTCTCGTCGGAGATGGGCCCCGTCGGCAGGTTGCTGCGATGAACCTCGCGACCGTTGATCCAGACGACGGCGCCGTCGTCGCGGAGGAGCCGGAGCAGCACACCGCGCACCCCGACGCGGCTGGCCACGTCGAAGCGTTGGCGAAACCAGGTGGTGATGAAATGTCGCGCGGGGTTGGGGCCGAAGGACACCGTCGTCGCCTCGTCGCCCTCGCCGTAGCCAAGCTGGGCGTCACCCTCGCGCCACGTCCGGTCGTCGAAGGAGGTGCCACGCCACGACGCGTCGGGCTCGATGCCGTCGTCGAGGTAGCGCCACCGCGAGAGCATCGGAACCCACGCCTCGGTCGGAGCGAGCGGCGGGCCGGTGTCGAAGCCGACGTCGAAGCCGACGTCGAAACCGACGTCGAAACCGACGTCGAAGCCCGCGTCGATGCCCACATCAAGACCGGCGTCGAAGCCAACGTCGAAGCCCGCATCGAAGCCCGCATCCCCAGGTTGGTCCGTCGCGACGTCGACGGTCGCGTCTACCGGCGCATCGACGCCGAGGTCGACGGACACGGCGGGCCGATCGACGCCGCTGTCGATCGCTGGGACGTCGGCGGTGACCGTTGGTTGCGAGCGATCAGGCGTCGCGCCGTCGGTGAAGTAGACCGCGCTGTTGCAGTGGGCCGCGAGGACGCCCAAGACGAGGCAGCGAGCGTGTCCCCGGAGGCGGCGCGTCACGCGCGGGAGACTACGCCCGGCGATCGGCGCCGTCGCGGCCGAGGCGCAGGGTGGCGACGAGTAGCGCGATGGAGAGGAAGCCCGGGACGCTAGCGAGGAGGAAGTCCATGGGGACGGTGAATGAGCAGCCGACGTGCCTCGCACAGATCGCCGGTCGATGGCCGCGATCCCCTCGATGGACGTGTCTGCCGACACCTCACCCTCGTGTCGTGGCGCCCACGCGGTCGACCCTCCCATCCGAGGGGCGTCCGGGTGGACGCGCTGTCAGGTGGCTGTCAGCTTCCTCCGATGCGCCGCACCGAACGCCTCTTCGCGCTCTCCGAAGCTCTCCGCGCCCGTCGCACCGGCGTCACGGCCGAGGCCCTCGCCGAGCGCTTCCACGTGAGCCTCCGCACCATCTACCGCGACCTCGACAGCCTCCGCGCCGCGTCGCTTCCGGTGCACGCCGAGCGCGGTCGCGGCGGTGGGTACGCCCTCGACCGCTCGTACGCGTTGCCCCCGGTGAACTTCACCGTGCGCGAAGCATCACTGCTCGTCACCGCGGGCCGCCTGCTCATCGATCAGCGCTGGGTGCCGTTCACTGACACCCTCGGAACGGCGCTCGACAAGGTGGAGTCGGCCCTTCCCCCGCGCGGTCAGCAGGACCTCGCGGCGATGCGGCGCTCCCTCTCCTTCGTCGGGGTACCCGCGCAGAGCTGCGCCCCCGCGGTGCGAAAGGTCATCGAGGCCGCGTGGGTGGAGCAGCGACCCATCCGCATCCGCTACGACGGCGCCCGCGGCGAGACCGAGCGACTCGTGCGCATTCGTAGCGTCGTGATGGAGCGCACCGAGACCCTCCTCAACTGCGACGACCTGGAGCTGAACCAGGGTGAAGCGAGGCAGTTCAAGCTCCACCGCATCATGGCGGCGCGACCGGCGCAGGAGCTCAGTTGAGCGAGCCGGGGTCGTAGCTCGGGGTCGGCGCCGCGACGGGTGCCACCTCGGGCTCGGCCTCGACGGGCGTGTCCGCGGCCTCGCGCGCCGCGGCAGCGTTGGCCGTGTACTCCGCCACCCGCTTCTCCATCTGCTCACGCTCGGCGGCGCGCTCCCACTGCCGGGCGGCCTCGCGCCACGCCACCACGCGGGCGCTCTCGTCTCCCGCGGCGCGCGCCTTCTGCTCGGCGACCTGGGCCTTGGCAACGTGGGGGTTCTTTCCGAAGCTCATCTAGTTCTCGTGCCTCCTGAAGCGCCCTCATGCCACAACCCCGCCGAGACCGCTCGCGGCGTGTGACATTCCCTGGCACCGCGCCTCCGCCCTTCCCAGCGCCCGCCGAACTTGTCTATCCTCCGCGCCATCGCCGCGGACTGGCCGCGGCGCAAGACACAGAGGCGAAGTCGATGCACGAACAGGACATGGCGATCTTGAAGTCCCTGGTGGCGGTGGCCTGGGTCGACGGGCAGTTCGCGAGCGAGGAGCGCGAGCACCTCGATGCGCTCATCAGCGCGTTCGGCGCGACCGAGAGCGAGGCCACCGAGGTGCGCGACTTCGCGGCGATTCCCCGCACGCTCGACGACATCCCGCTGACCGACCTCTCGGCCGATGATCGTCGCACGCTGCTCAACCACGCCGTGGTGCTCACCCACATCGACGGCGAGCAGACCGACACCGAGAAGGCCTTCGTCACCGACCTGAGCGCCCTGCTGCGCATCCCCGAGCCGGAGTCCACGCGCATCGTCGAGGCCGCCGAGGCCCGCGTGAAGCGCCTCCTCCAGCAGTCTGCCTAGTGCAGTCGGCGCCCCCCGGCGCCGACCCCCCCACCAAACGCTAGAACGTCAGCCCTGGCACCCGAACGGCCGGCCCCTGCGGGTCGGGTCGCTCGGGCGTTCCGGCGCCGAGACCCGGCACGCCGCGGGTCATCCGCGACATGTCCGCGGCGAGGTCCTTCACGGCGCGAACGGCGTTGACCAGCGTGGTCACCTGCGCGGGCGTGAGCGTGACCACCACCACGGTGGCGCGGTCTTCCTGTGTGATGCGCACCTGATCGAGCGCGGCGCGCGCCACGCCGAAGGCCGCCTCGACGCGGGTGAAGCGATCGTCGGGGCCCTGTCCCCCGCCGCCGCCGAGGCTCGCCAGCGCACGCATCGCCCCGATGCCCTGCTGCGCCTCGCCGATGGCCGAGAGCAGCTCCGGCTTGCGCGCCGTCCACATGGACTGGAGCGCCGCGGTGAAGGGTCGCGCCACCGTCGCGCTCGGAAACTCCCCGCGCGCGAGCAGCTCGACGCCGTTGTTGACGAGACCCAGCGCGAGGCCGCCGGTCTGCATCTGCCGCGCGAGCGTGAGGTCGGCGCTGTTGGGGTTCTCGCGCACGAGGTCGTCGGCCAGCTCGTTGACGGTCCGCTGGTTCTGCGCGCGGATGGCCGCCACGTCGACGGCCACGGTGATGGCGCGCTGCGCCCCGAGGCGACCCATGGTCTGCGGGAGCGGCGCGCCGGATTCGAGGCCGGGCGTCGTGTGGTACGCGAAGCCCAGCGCAGTGGGCATGTAGCTCTGCGGCGCGGCGATGGCGGTGCCGGTCATGAAGTGCACCGACGGATCGCTCGTCGACGGCGTCTGGTTCTGGAAGCGCGGGGTGAGCACGGCGTGGCCGTTGACGGTGGTGGTGGCGACGGACCCGTGCGCGAGCTCGAGCACCGCGGTGAGGCACTGCGTCGCCTGCGCGGGCGTCCGGTCGTGGTTGGCGCTCACCACCCACGCGCTGTTGGAGTTGCCGGTCAGGACGGTGCGGTCGGCGCCCACGTAGACGGCGTGCACGCGGTCGGCGGGGTCGAAGGTGCAGCGGGTGATGACGTCCTGGATCTTGCGGGCGAACTCGGTCTCCTGGCGCGTGGCGCCCGGCGCCGGGTGGGTGATGGTGCGGCGGAGCTCGGCCATCGGAGAGAAGCGCAGGAGCTGGTCGACGTCGACGCGCGCCACCACGAAGCTGTTGGGGGGAAGGCGGCTCAGGCCGTCGCCGTCCGCGCGGTTCTTCCGCATCATCCAGAACGCGGTGCCACCCACGGCGGCGAGGCTCCCCACCACCACGAAGCCCACGACCCCAACCATCACGTTCTTGTTCACGAGGTTTGCCCCGACCGCTTTCTGCGGCCGATGCTCTCGTCGCGCCGCGGCGCGGACACTAGCAGGTCACCGACTGTGGATCACCCCGACCGCGTCGAGGTCGAAGCCCGACGAAGGGGGCATCGGACCCTGCGTGGCCAGGTCGCGGATTCGGATGAAGCGCGCGCTCGCGACGCGGATGGTCGCGAGGTCGAAGACGTCACCGCCGGACGCCCGTGGGTCGAGCGGCGAGAGCCCGTTGGTGGGCGAGGAGTACACGGGGTTCCATCCCGCGCAGCCGGTGTGGGGGCGCGGGCCCATCGGCGCGCAGGGGAAGGTCACCCAGCGCTCGCCGTCATCGCTGACGGAGACCTCGCCGAGCTCTTCCCACACGCGACCCTCGACGCCGAGGACGTTGAAGGCGTTCTCGAAGACGATGAAGTCGTCGCCGGGCCCGTCGACGATGTCGCGCTCGAAGCCGAGCACGATCGTCCCGCCGAGGCCGAGCGACACCACGTCGGTTCCGCCGCGCTGATCGCCGGCGCCCACCGGCGGACCCAGCACCACATCGGGCAGGTACGCCTGACCGAAGGTCGCCTCCGCACCCGGAGTGAACGACACGATCCGCGTCGCATAGGGCCCGCGCACCACACGCCCATCGGGCCGCGTCGCCGCGTCCGTCCACGGATCGGGCGACGCGTCGGTCGCTGCGACCACGTCGATCGCAGTGATGGTGTCAGCCACCACCACCGAGTCGGCGACCGTCACGGTGTCGGTGGCCGTGACGACGTCGATGGCGCTCGCGTCCATGGACGGCGTCACGCCCGGAGCACCGCAGCCGACGAGGCCGCCCGCGATCACCGCGAGCAGCCCCATCGACGGGATGAGGTCGCCCTTCACGGGACGAAGGCGATGCCGTTGGGCGGCTGCGCGCCCGCGGTGATGGCCATGGTGGTGATGGCCGTGCCGTCGGGGCGGAAGACGTGCACGCCCGAACGCCCGGCGCTGCGGTCGAGAACCCAGACGTTGCCCGACGGGTCGCGCGCGATGCCGCCGATGCTGGACGTCGTGAAGATGGTGCGACCGGCCGTCCCCGCGTTGAGGTCGAACTCCACCACGCGGTTGTCGTTGACGCCCGCGTCGCCCATGGCGAGGCGACCGACGACGGCCCAGCCGCGGGTCTCGTCGAGCATCACCACGCCGCTCACGTCGCCGCCGAGGGTCATCTCCGTCACGCCCGCGCCGAGGGCCGACAGCGTGGTCGGGTTGATGCGCTCGATGCGGCCATCGAGGGTCTGCGGCGCCGCGAAGGCGATCACGCCTGCCTCGGCCACCACGATGGAGGCCGCGGTCGGGGTCGTCACCATCGCCACCGGGTTGCGCCCCGTGAGGCGCAGCGCCTGGAGGCCCGTGTCCGCGGGGTTGGCGTCGACGAGCGTGAGGTCCGACGCGTTGAGCACCGCCACCGTCCCGTTGACGACGGGGACGTAGTTGTCGAGGTTCTGCATCGACACGAAGATGCGCTCGCCGACCTGCACGATGGCGTTGGCCTCGGGGCTGCTGTCGGTGTCCGCGAAGGGGCGCAGGGGCGTGAGGTCGATGCTGCCGGTGACGCCTGCGGCGCCGTCGAGCGAGGGGTTGATGATGCCGATGCGGGGCACCGCGTACTGCACCACCAGCGCGCGCGTCGGCGAGAGGGTGAGCACGTCGTAGGGGTTCGCCTGGTACGAGCGCGGCGGACCAGCGTCGACGGCGGGCGTGCCTGCGTCGGCCCCGGTCACGGCCATCATGCGGAGGGGAATGCGGCGGCTGACCGTGGGGAGGGCCGTAGGGTTGAGCACCGCGATGACGTCGTTGTCGCGCAGCAGGTTGTAGACGATGCAGCCGCTCTGCACCGGGCCGTGGTCCTGGTCGGGGGACATGGTCCCGCTGACGGTGAGGGACGGCGGGGTGATGGGGCCAAACGCGTAGCCGCCCATGACGTAGTCGCTGGTGGTGACGAGCGCGCGGGTGAGGGCGCACGCGCCGCCGCCGTCGGTCGCTGGGACATCGGGGGCGCCCGCATCGACGATGTCGGTGGCGACCGGCACGTCGCGCGGCCCGGCATCGGAGAAGCCGACGTCGGTGGTGGTGCCGAGGTCCGTGGCGGGGTTGTCGGTGGTGGTGATGACGTCCGTGGTGGACGCGTCGGGGGTGGTCGCCGGGTCGTCAGAGCAACCGACGGCGAGCGCGAAGATGGAGCCGATGGAACCGATGAGAATGCGACGATGCATGGAGAACCTCCCGCGCGCACCCGCGCGGACCGTGTGGGGTTTTCGCGCAAGGCCGCAGAGCGACGAGAGGGGTGATCGAGGCGCAGACGAGTCGGCGTCACGAACGCACTTCCCACTCCCCGTGGCAGCGCGCGATGCAATGACAGCCGGTCTCCTGGCTCCCGGATCATCCTTCGACGGCGCCTTCCCCAGCGCTGAAGCGCCAGGTGGCAGTTGCCGTCGTCGTTCCCGGTTACAGTGGCGGGGGCCGCGTCGGTGTCACACCGAACTTCCCAAGCGCTGTCATCGCGATGAGATGTCAAACGGCTCGAAGGCGCGGGGGCCGACGAGCGACGCGGCTTCTACGCGAGGCCCGGAGCCGGGGTCAAGGGCAGCGATCGGCGCCTCGGATGAGGAGCAGGCGTGGGAGGCGGATCGGTACGTCTCGAAGGGCGCGTGTCCGTGGGCACCACGGCCGTCATCGTCGATGGCGAGCACCTCCGTGGCGCATTCCGTCATCGGCACCTGCACCACGCGGTGGAACGCCTTCGCCCAGGTCCGCACGCCGCTCCGGGGTGCGCCAGGAGCAGTCGCCGTGGCGCGCCGTCGACGAGATGCCGTCGGTCTTGTGCGCTTACGACTACGCGCAGCACTTCTGGTTTCCTGGTCGCCGTCACGTGATCGTGCAGAACTGCGTTCGCGCCGACGCCCCGCGCACGCGCCGATGGCCGAGGGAGTCGCGGTGATGAACCAGACCACGAACATGCTCCGCGCAACACCCGAGCCCCTGGTCTCGACGCTTCGCAGGCAGCTCATCGTCCCGCCGTCGTGCCTCTTCATGGGGCTCCTGCATCGACGACGCGCGCTCGCGACCGCCCCACGGTCTGACCTCCCGACAGCACCGCGACCCAACGTGGCACAGCCGCGCGGTGCAGACTGCACGCGAAGCACGGGACTTCCCCGTTGGCATCATCGCTGCTCTACAACGGCTCCATGAAAAGACGCACGACGCTCCGACCTTCCTTCGTGGTGACCCTCGCGGCGACGACCGTCCTCGGCTGCGGTGCGAGCGTCACCGTCAACCCGCCCGTGGTCACCGATGACGTTCCGGCTGCCGACCGGCCAACGTCGGACAACCCCGTGGTCATCGAGACGGATGTTCGTCGCACCTGTCCGTCGACGCTCCCCGTCGCCGACTCGTCATGCACTCCGGGTGTCGATCCCGAGACGTGCAGCGACCCGTCGCGGCAGCAGCCCGGTTGCCCGCCTGGCGTCGGCACCACCGTGCGCTGCGACCCCGGCACCAACCGATGGATTCCGCTGCCGTCGACCTGCAACCCACCGGCGCCCGTTGAGGTGCAGTGCCCGACCTCGGCGCCGACCAACGGCACCACCTGCCCCTTCGGAACCTACCTCACCACGCCGCTGCGGTGCGGCTACCAGCGCTGCGGCGAGTACGACTCGATCCAGGCCACCTGCGACGGTCCGGCTTCGCGTTGGAGCGTGGTGCAGTCGTCCTGCAACCCGCCCTTCCCGGGGCCAGACGCTGGCATCGCCACGGACTCCTGACCGACGCGGTCAGTCCACGCGCTGCAACGTCGACGTGTCGACGACGCCGTTGCTGGTGCTCTCGCGGAAGCTCATCCGGTTGCCGCCGCAGCGGACCATCGCGTTGACCCTGGACGTACAGCGCGGCGTGCTGCTCACGCCGGTTCCGCGAATCATGCCGTCCGTGTAGCGGCAGTCGACGAAGCGATACACGCAGCCCAGGCCGCTGTTGTCCCAACGCTCGCGCCACTCGCCGCAGGTCGAACCCTCCTCGCGCACCGTCATGCTGAGCGCTCCATACGCGCCCGTGTTCTCGGTGACGCGACCGCGCCAGGTGCCCACGCACGCATGAACCGCGACGGGCGGCGGCGCGACGGGCGTGATGGTCGTCGTCGGCTGCAACACCGTAGGAGGTGGCGGTGCGACGACGGGCGGTGGTGGCGCGACGGGCGGCGGCGGTGGAGGCGGAGCGACGGGCGTGGTGGTGGCCACCGGGCGCGCGGTCGAGACGCAGGCGCTGCGACCGGGTTCCCACTCGGCGCCCGTGGCGCAGCAGTGGCCGCTGGAGTCGTGGTAGCCGGTGTCGCATTGGGAGGTCCACCACGCGACGCCCGCGACGGCGGCGCCGACGACGAGCAGCGCGCCGAGGCCCACCACGAGGCCGGCGCCCGAGGCCGACTTCGGTCGCGGGGCAGGGGCGTAGGTCGGCGCCGGGCCGCCGCTGACCATCCACGGCGGAACCCCCGCCGCCATCGACGGCATCATCGCGGTGCCGCTCGGCATGGGCGGCTGTTGCCCCTGGTGGGTCGGAGGCGCCCACGCGGTGACCGCCGACCCGTAGCCCACCGGCGTGTTGGCGGCCGCAGCCTGCGTGGGCATCGGCATCGGCATCACGGGGATGGCCACCGTCGCCGGGACCGACGAGCGCTCGGGCACCGACTCCCTTCCGGCAGGAAACACCGCGTCCAATCCCGCGAGCGCCTGCGTCGCGTCGACGAAGCGCTCCCTCGGATCACGCGCCACGCACCGACCAAACCAGCCGTCGAAGCCCGGCGGCAGGAGGCCGTTGCGTCCGCCCTCGGCCGCGCGCTGCGACGCGGGGACGAGCGGCTCCATGGAGATCTCGGCGAGGAGCGCGGGCAGCGTGATGGAGGCCCGCTGGGCGGCCTTCCAGTACGAGATGCCGGTGATCATCGTGAAGGTCAGCAGGCCCAGCGCCCAGACATCCGTCGCGGGGGAGATGAGGAGCGCGGTGTCGAGCTGCTCGGGCGCCATCCAGAGCGGCGAGCCGAGCACCGAGGTGGTGCGCGAGGGCTGGTTCTCCTGGAGCCACTTGGCGATGCCGAAGTCGAGCACCTTCACCGTGAAGGCCACGTCGCTGCGGCGCGACTCGGCGATGAAGACGTTCTCGGGCTTGAGGTCGCGGTGGACGATGCCCTGCCGATGGGCCGCCGCGAGGGCGTGGCCGAGCTGCTTCAAGAGCTCTCGCACCTCGGCGAGTGGAAACTGACCGCGGCGGTCGAGGGTCTTGGAGAGGTCTTCGCCGCGGAGCAGTTCCAGCAGCATCCACGGGGTGTCGAAGGCCGGGTCGATGCCCGCCGCGAGCACCTGCGCGACGTGCTCGCTCTCGATCTTGGCGGCCATCTGGGCCTCCAACGAGAAGCGCTCGCGGGCGCGCGGGTCGTGCACCAGGTCGGTGTTCATGACCTTGAGGGCGCGCTGCTGGCCGGTGCCCAGTTGTTCGACGAGGTAGACGGTGCCCATGCCGCCCGCGGCGATGGGGCGAACGACCCGAAACTGTCCGGCGAAGACGCTGTCGGGCGTGAGCGAGGGTCGGCCTAGCATCGTAGGAACCGCATCATCGCCCTTCGCGGATGGCGCGCAACCATGCGTCGAGGGCGGCCTGGGTCTGGCCCGACTCCGCGAGGCGCCGCGCACGAACCGTCGCCTGGGCCGTCGTCTCGCGCGGGGGAGGGGTCGGCGTGGCGGCGTCCGAGGGGTGCGGCTCGAAGGCGCTCTTCACGTAGCGGGTGACGGCCGCGCTCTCGGGGCGAAACGCTGCCGCCGACGGGAGGAGCAGCAGCAACGCGGCGGCCGTGGCAGCGAGCCCGTGGGCCAGCATCGCGAGGGGTCGACGTCGATCGCCCTTGAGGACGATCACCGCGATGACGGCCGCGGCGAGGAAGAAGGGCGCCATGGACTTGAGCCCGTTCCACCCGAGGAGCAGGCCGCCGTTGTGGGGGACGAAGCCATCGCGGATGAGCGGCCACATCATCTCGAAGAAGGGCGACGCGTACTCCAACGGGATGTGCGGAAACCAGGCGGAAGGGGTTCCGGTGACGAGCAGCGCGGTGACGGTGGCGCCGCCCGCGAAGGCCGTCACGGCGACGCGCTGGGCGGTGTTGTGGTTGCGGCGCGCGGCTTCGAGGAGGGACTCGGCGCCGGTGAGCGCGAGCAGGCCGAGGGCCGGGACGACGGTGACGAGGTAGCGCGGGCCGACCTGCCAGCCGCCGCGCCAGTTGTTCATCATGCCGATGAGGTGGGTCATCCCAAGGAGGGTGAGCGCGATGACGGCGCCGAGGGCGCGGTCGGTCTTCGCGGGCCGCGGGAAGCGCACTGCGGCGAGCGCGACGAGGGCGACGAGCAGCGCAGCAACCCAAGGGCCGAGGCGGGCGTGAAACTCGGGGAGCGCGTGGGTCTTGAGCACGAGACCGAGCTTCACCGCGGCGAAGAGCGAGAGCGCAGTGAAGGCCGCGGAGAGCAGGTTGCTACGCGAGTACCAGCGGGTCGACGGCGGAAGGTCGGGTGCGAGGTACACGCCGAGGCCGACCACCGAGAGCAGCAGCACCGGCGTGATGGGGATGAGCCCGAACGCCGGGTCGAGCCAGAGGCGCAGCGCGGCTTCCCACGAGAACTGGGTGGCGCCGAAGAAGCCCTGGTTGGTCTCTTCGCGGAAGGTGGGGTTTTCGAGGAAGCTGTACCCGGGCTTGAAGGGGTTGCCGAAGCAGCGCTGGTGATAGAAGAGCACCAATGCCGTGGGGATGGCGCCGCCGAGGCCCGCGCCGACGAGGCGCAGCAGGCCGCGCGGCGTGAGGGTGAGCGCGTAGGCGACGACGCCCACGAGGGCCGCGAGGGCGGCGGGCTTGTGGTGGTGCTTGATCGCGAGCGCGCCCGCGAGGCCGAGCGCGAAGGGGATGACCGCGAGCGCGGCGCGGCGACGCTCGGCGGCGACGGAGGCGATCCAGAGGGCGATGGCGGCCGAGCCGATGGCGGCGGGGTACTCGAAGAGCGTGGCGCCCGCGCCGAAGAGGCCCGCCACGAACATCATCCCGAAGTTCACGCGGGGCGCGCGGTCGTCGGCGAGGTCGGCCGCGTCGCGTTCGCGCACGGTGGCGAGTGCCATGAGCGCGGCGCCGAAGCAGAAGGCGTTTTGCGCGTGGCTGGCGAAGACGAGGGAGTAGGCGAAGAGCGACGAGCCCGCCATGGTGCTGAAGAAGATCGCCTCGCGCACCGTGGCCGACGTCGTGCGCGCCGCGAGGAAGCGGTGCCAGAACCACCCGAAGAGCAGCGCCGGGAGCACGTTGGAGAAGAGCCGCAGCACGTACATCACGCGCGTGCGATCGATGGGCGGCTTGGGCGCGGGCGGCGCGGGTCGACCGGGCGCCGCGGGGGCGGGCGCGATGAGGGGGCGGACGTGCGAGTCCTGGTGGGTGAGCTTCGTGAGTGCCCAGTAGAAGGGGACGCCGAGGTAGCTCGTGCCGGGGGCCTTGGAGCTGTAGAGGCGGCCGAGGCGCACGGCCTTGTCGTTGACGTAACCCCAGGCGCCTTCGATGCGGTTGATGGCGAAGGTGCGGTCGTCGACGATCGCCACGGTCATGTAGACGCGGACGTTTTCGTTCGGGTTGCGAACGACGTCGTGGAAGGGGAAGACCCAGAGGTACAGCACCGCGAGGAGCAGCAACGACAGCGCCGTGCGGCCGTAGGAGGTGGTCGGCGCTCGGGGCGCGGGGTCGTTCACCGGGCGCAACCTGCAACGCCGCGAGAGGGGTCGTCAATGCGGCCGAGCGACGTATCGCTTGCGGCGGGGGCGGGTGCTACGGTCGTCGCCGACAGCGAGGTGAACGGATGACGATGAACTTCGATTTCGAGGGCTACGTCGAGCGCCGCAAGGGCGGCGTGACGGGCGAGCGCGGCGAGGGGTACGCGTTCGAGGGAGACCTCAAGGTGCTCCGCGCGATGCGGAAGATGAAGGCGGTGGAGATCGCCGCCGCGCAGATGGTGAAGCTCAGCAAGTCCATGGCGGCGGGCAACCTGCTTGGCACCGCCGTGAAGGTCGGGCCCAAGCAGTTTCCGCGGGTGCAGCGCATCGTCGAGGAGTGCGCGACGACGCTCGGCATCCCCACGCCGCAGGTCTACATCGTGCCCAACATGGCGTACCTCAACGCGTACACCTTCGGCACCGAAGACAACGCGGCCATCGTGGTGTTCGCCTCGATGTTCGACCACTTCGACGATGCCGAGCTGAAGTTCGTCATCGGCCACGAGTGCGGCCACATCCAGAACAACCACGTCGTCTACCTGACGACGCTGATGATGATCACCAACGTCCTCTCGGTGGCGGGTCTCCTGGCGCCGCTGCTGCTGCCGGTGAAGGCCGCGTTGCAGACGTGGTCGCGCGCGGCGGAGATCACCTGCGACCGGGCGGGTCTGCTGTGCTGCAAGGACGAGAAGGCGGCGACCAACTCCTTCGCGAAGCTGGCCATCGGGAGCCGTCGGCTCTTCGCGGAGATGGACATGGACGTCTACCTCGAACAGCTCGGCGAGGGCCGCGAGGGCATGGGGCGCGTGGGCGAACTCCAGATGTCGCACCCGTATCTCACCAAGCGCATCGAGTCGCTGCGGCTGTTCAACACGAGCGCCCTCTACCGCGGGGCCCAGGGGCTCTCCGGGGGCATCACCCGCGAGGAGCTCGAACAGCGCACCTCCGAGCTCATCAAGGTGCTTTGAAGGTTTCGAGGACGGAGACACATCGATGACCCTGCGCAACGTGAACGAGATCAAGAACGAGGTGGCCGCCGCCCTCCGCGAGCTCGCGGGCCTGGCGGGCGAGTCCGGGGCGGCGTCGCTCAACGAGCGCGTGCTCGTCGACCGCCTGCCGCGGCTGGAGGAGGAGCGCGCCGTGTTGGTGGTGCTCGGGGAGTTCAACCACGGCAAGACCACGTTCGTTAACGCCCTTCTCGGCGGCCCGGTGCTCCCGACGGGCATCACGCCGACGACGGCGATGATCCACGAGGTGCGCCACGGCGAGGCCCCGCGCGCGGTGGTGGTGCGCCGGCCGACCGACGCCGGCGCGACGTCGAGGCCCCTCACCGGCCCGCGCGAGGAGGTGGAGTTCTCCAAGCTCAACGCCCTGGTGGCGGGCGGCGACGCGAAGCCAGAGGACGTGCTGCGGGTGGAGATCGAGTACCCGGCCGACCTCCTGCGCGACCGGGTGACCCTGGTCGACACCCCCGGAGTCAACGACCTCAACCACCAGCGGGCGGAGATCACCTACGGCTACGTGCCGCGCGCCGACGGCGTGGTGTTCCTGCTCGACGCGGGGCAGATCCTGAAGGAGAGCGAGCGGCGCTTCCTGCGCGACCGGCTGCTGGGCGCGGGCCGTGATCGCATCGTGTTCGCCATCAACAAGGCCGACCTGCTGAGCGACGGCGAGCGCGTCGAGGTGATGGAGTACGCGACGCGGCAGCTCTCGTCGCTGGTGCCGGGGGCGCCGGTGATGTTCCTGTCGGCGACGCAGGCGCTGAAGGGCGACCGGACGGGCTCGGGGCTCGACGCGCTGCTGGAGCGGCTGTCGTCGCTGCTGGGCAACGACCGGCTGAAGATGATCGTCGACTACGCGGCCGACGAGGGCCTGCGGGTGAGCGACATCCTGGGGCGCGGGCTCGCGGCGCGGCGTCGCGCGCTCACGATGACCAGCGAGGAGTTCGGCCGGCGGTTGAAGGCGCTGGAGGACGACGTCGAGGGGGCGCGGGCCCTGGTCGACCAGCGGCGCGCGAAGATCGACGAGGAGATCGCGGCCCTCAAGGCGGTGGCGCAGCGCGACCTGGAGACCTTCACCAACGAGTTCGCGAGCGCGATCCGGTTGGAGGTCGAGAAGTCGTCGGCGGACGACATCCGGAAGTTCCTGCCGGGCTTCATGGAGGAGACCTGGCGGAAGTGGCTGGAGTCCGAGGCGAAGGTCCTGGGCGAGCGGCTCGAGGCGCTGGGCGAGCAGATCGTGGCGATCGTCAACGAGGACGCGCGGGACTCGGCGCGCTCGCTCGACGCCTTCGCGGGCGAGGCGCCGGGGCTCTTCGACGTGAAGATCGACACCATGAAGTACGACGTCGGGGTGGTCGCCGTCGGCGCGCTCGGCGTGGGCGTGATGGTGGCGGTGAACCTCGCGGTGGGCGCCCTGGTGACGGCGGCGGCGCCGGCGCTGGCGATGCTCTTCAAGGGCTGGGTCGACAAGGAGACCAAGGAGCGCGCGTTGGCCGAGGGGCCCAACGCGGTGCGGGCGAGCGCGGCGAAGATCGGGCCGGCGCTCCAGGCGACCATCGAAGGTTTCGGGCAGAAGCTGACAGACTTCGTGACGGCCGCGAGCGAGGAGCTCCGTAGGGCCGTGCTGGAGGTTCTGGTGGCGACGAAGGTCGCGCTCGACGAGGCCAAGGGCGCCGAGGCCCCGTCGACCGCGGCGGTGGACGCGATGGTGCAACGCCAGCGCGACCTCAAGGCCCGCCTGGAGCGTCTGCGCGCCCAGGTCTGGGAACATCCCGTCGACGACATCGCCGGCATCCCGATGGCCATCGGGAGCGCGTAGCTTCTCCGGCCACCGCCCGTGGCCGATCCCTTCCGTACACCTCTCCGCATCGCCAGCGCCGCGCTCGTTGCCCTCGGGCTCGCCAACCTCCTTCCAGGGGTGGGGCGCTTCTCGGGCGACGCGATGATCCACCTGAGCATCGCCGAGCGCGCGGCGCGCGGCGGATGGTTCGAGTTCAACCCCGGTGAGGTGAGCGCCGCGACCACGTCGGTCGCGTGGACGGCCTTCGAGGCGGCGTTGTTGCGCGTCGGTGGCTTCCCCTTCGCGCTGGCGGTCGTCGCGAGTGTGTCCGTTGCCGCGCTCGTCCTCGCGGCCTCGTTGGTGCGTCGCTTCGCGCTACGACTCGGAGCCTCACCCGCGGCCGCGACCGTCGGTGCGCTGCTCTTCGCATCGCTTCCGGGCGTCGCCTCCAACGCGCCTCTCGGGATGGAGAACACCGCCTTCGCGGCCGCCTCGATGGCCTTCCTCCTGCGCGTGACGGCCCCAGCTGCGTGGGAGCGCGTCACGTCCGTCGCGGCTCACGGACTGCTCCTCGGTGCGTGCGGACTCCTGCGTCCTGAAGGCGTAGTGCTGGTGCTGCCCGCGCTCGTCGCGTGCGGTTCGTCGCGTGGGCGCGCGTCCCGCGGGTTCATCGCGCTGCTCTCGTCGGCGGTGATGATCGCGCCCGTGGTCTACGTGCACTGGCGGGTGACGGGACGGTGGGTTCCTGCCTCGGGCATCAGTCGGATGATGGCCGCTCGCCGCGACCCGCTCTCGCTCCATCTCGCGGGGCCGCTGTGGCTCTACCTCGGCGCCCTCGCGCGCTTCGCGACGCTGCTGCCCCTGGTGCTGCTCGCGTTCGTCGCCGCGCGTGCTGACAACGTGCCTCCCACACCGCGCCGCGTGCTCATCACGGCCATCGTCGCGGGCCTCTTGCTCTACTCACTGGTCACTGGCGCGGCCCACGTTGCGCGCCTCTCGCAGTGGCTCTGGGCGCCGCTCGCCGCGCTCGCTGCCGCTGGAGTCTCCCGCCTGCTCGCCCGCGCCGAGGCACGATCACTGCGCGTGTTGGCCCCGATCCACGGGGGGCTCGAAGGGTTGGAGAAGGCCGCCAGGGCGCAAGGGGCGCAAGGGGCGCAAGGATCAGAGGACGGAGATGAGGCGAAGTTCTCTCGCTCGAACAGCTCATCCCTTGCGACCCCTGCGCCCTTGCGGCCTCTCTTTCCCCTACAAGTCCCCCGGGCAACAGCACTGGTGCTCCTCGGCGTTGCGCACATCTCCGTAGCCTGTGTCGAGACAGTTGCCCGATGGCGACAGGGCACCACCCACGGCGCTGGACTCGATCGGTCGACCATTCTGCGCGCCATCGATCGTCGCGCCTCGGGCACCGACCGCCTCCTGCGCGCGCTGTGCGAAGGCGGCTGCTGTCGCGATGGGGTCACGCCCGCCGTCGCGCTCATCGAGGTGCAGCGCCGCCTCTCGCTCGACGCGCGTGTCGCCGTCACCTCCCTCGACGGCGTCACGTCATCCGTCCGCGGTGCAGTCCCAACACCTGCGTTCGACGCCGCGACCGGGTGCCCATCGCTCGACCCGGTGCTCCGCCGTCCCGCGGTGCTCGGCCTCTTCGAAAACCCCCGCAACCAGCTCCCGCGCTGCCCGCTCGGACCGCTCGCGACCGCGCTCTCGCTCCGCTGGGGGGACGCCGCCCACGCCCCCGCCGGCTGGCGCTGGAACACCCGCCTCCACGGCTGGGTGAAGCAGTGCGCGCCCGCTCAGTCGTCGAGCGCCGCGCCCAGCATCGCGAGCGCGTCGCGCACCGTCGCCAGCCGCACCGCCGCCCGCCCGACCTCGCCGTAGTCCCTCATCGCGTGCACCACCGTGCCCGTCGACCGACGCGCGACCGCCAGGTGGACCCCACCCGCGGGCTTTCCCTCCGAGGCGCCCGGACCCGCCACACCCGTCACCGCCACCGCCAGCTCGACGCGCCCTTCAGCACGGGCGATGAGCCCCGTGGCCATGCTTCGCGCGACCGCCTCGCTCACGGCTCCTTCGGCCTCCAACATCGCCCGCGGGACACCCAGCAGCGCCTGCTTCGCCTCCCACGTGTAGACCACGCGCCCTTCGGCGACGACCTCCGATGCGCCCGGCACCGCGGTCAACGTCGCCGCGATGAGTCCCCCGGTGAGCGACTCCGCGGTCCCGACGCTCGTCTTCGCCGCGCGGAGCCTCGCGATGAGCGCTCGGGCAGCCTCCATGGTGGGCTCGTCGATCATGGTCGCCACCCTATCGCGACCTCATCGCCAGGGCAGGTGTAGCGTCAGCGGCCCGTGCGCGGACCCCATGCCGCAGAAAGCGCGGAGAAATCCGTTGAAACGCTTGCGCCTCGCAGGTGCATGCGGGCGCTGAAACGGGCTATGAGAACGGCCCCCCCCCTTCCGTGAGGTGATTTTGTGACGGACCCCTCCTCGCTTACGCAGCTGATCGAACGCAACGGACAGGCAGTCGCCCGTCGGATGAAGACCGTCCGCGTGACCGTGCTCGACGGGCCCGACAAGGGCGCCGTCTTCGAGGGCGCGCAGGAGGAGATCCGCATCGGCGGCGCGGACGAAAACGACCTCGTCATCCGCGACCCGTCGGTGTCGCGCAAGCACGCGTCGCTGGGCCTCGGCTCGGACGGCATTCGCGTGCGCGACCTGGGCAGCACCAACGGCACCTTCATGGGCGACACGCGCATCTTCGACGCGGTCATCACGGGCACGCGCGAGCTGCTCCTCGGCACCACGCGGGTGCGCGTCGAGCCGACGGAAAACGCCGTGGAGAAGGACCTCTCCATGGGCATCCGCTTCGGGCGCCTGGTCGGCACGTCGACGGCGATGCGCGAGGTGTTCGCCATCCTGGAGCGCATCGCGCCGAGCGACCTCCCGGTGCTCATCGAGGGTGAGGCGGGGACGGGCAAGGAGCTCGTCGCCGACGCCATCCACCGCCGCAGCCCGCGGGCAGGCGGGCCCTTCGTGGTGGTCGACTGCGGGGTCGTCCCGCGCGATCGCATCGAGGCCGAGCTCTTCGGACACGCCAAGACTGCGACGCAGCCCGAGACCCAGGGCGCCATCCGCGCGGCCGAGGGCGGCATGCTCGTGCTCGACGAGGTGAGCGAGCTCTCCGTCGAGGCGCAGGCGAAGCTCTTGCGGGTGCTGGAGTCGCGCGAGGTTCGCTCGCTCGGCGCCGCCACCGGCGTGGCCGTCGATCTGCGCGTGGTCGCGACGACGGGGCGCAACCTCCAGCGTGAGATCAAGGACGGGCGCTTCCGGCAAGACCTCTACTACCGGCTCTCGTCGGTGGTGGTGAAGCTCCCGCCGTTGCGGTCGCGGTTGCAGGATGTTCCGCTGCTGGTGGAGACGGTGCTCGAAGACCTCAACCGCCGCCGCGCCGCGCAGGGCCTCGCCGGGTACGCGCCGCTCGACCCGCGCGCGATGGAGCTGCTCCAGCACTACGACTTCCCGGGCAACGTGCGCGAGCTGCGCAACCTCGTCGAGCGCTTCGCCGTGCTCGGCCCCGACGCCTCGGTGCTCTCGCCGCAGGGCGGCGTGCCGAAGGTCGGCGGTCACGAGATTCGCACCGACCTGCCGTTCCACGATGCGAAGGAGATCTGGACGGAGATCTTCGAGAAGACCTACCTCACCGACCTCCTGAAGGTGCACCACGGCAACGTGTCGGCCGCCGCCCGCACCTCGGGCATCGACCGCCGCCACCTCCAGCGCCTCATGGTCAAGCACGACCTCCGCGAGCGCGATCGCGCCGACGAGGGTTGACGCTCCGTCGGAGCCCCGCCGATGCTCCGGCGATGAGCTCCGACTCCTCCGCAGAACCCGCCGCTCACTTCTCCCTCGGCGCGCTGCTCTTCGGGCTGCGCGCCCCGGTCTCACGCCGCGCGTACCTCCAGTGGGGGCTCGCGCTCACCGTTGTCAAATACCTCGTCGACGCGGCCGTCGTGTACGCGTTCGTGCGGCGCCTGTGGCCGCCCACGGCCTACTTCATCCCCAGCATCGCCCTCCGCGATCGGTTGCTCGGCACCAACGTCCCCACGTCGATGCACGCCACCCTCGCGCTCGCCTCGCTGCCCTTCCTCTGGATCGGGCTCTCCATGAGCGTGCGCCGCGCCGCCAACGCCGGGCAGTCGCCTTGGTTCGGGGTGCTGTTCCTGATCCCTGGGGTCAACTACGTGGTGATGTTCGCGCTCTCGTTGCTGCGCACCAAGGTCGACGCGCCGTGGGGGCCGCCGATGAACGCCCCCTTCCGTCCCGCGCCGTCCGTGAGTGACGCGCCGTTGGAGCCCAGCGTCCGCGACTCGGTGCTCGCCGTCCTCGCGGGCGTCGCGGTGGGCCTCGCGATGACCGCGCTCAGCGTCTATGGCCTGCGCACCTACGGCGCCGCCCTCTTCTTCGCGACGCCCTTCGCGATGGGCGCCGTCACCGCCGTCATCGGCAACCGCGGCCCGACGCGCGGCCTCGGCGCCACCATCGGGCTCGGCGCGTTCACCGTCGTCGCGACGGGCGCGGCCATCCTGCTCTTCGCGCTCGAAGGCGTGTTGTGCCTCGTCATGGCGACGCCCATCGCGATTGCCGTGTCGACCGTCGGCTCGACCATCGCGTGGAGCATCCTGCGCCAGACCCGCCACGGCGCCGCGGCGCAGGTGGTCGGCGTCTTCCTCGTGGGCCTGCCCGGTCTCGCGGGCCTCGAAGCGCGGGTCAACACGCCGATGCTCCGCGAGGTGGTCTCGGTGCGCGAGATCAACGCGCCGCCGGAGACCGTGTGGCGCTACGTCGTCGGCTTCGGTGAGCTCCCTCCGCCGCCCGAGTGGTTCTTCCGATTGGGCATCGCGTACCCGATGCGCGCGCGCATCCACGGTGAGGGCGTCGGCGCCGTGCGCCACTGCGAGTTCTCCACCGGGCCCTTCGTCGAGCCCATCACCCGCTGGGAACCTCCGCACCGCCTCTCCTTCGACGTGAGCGCGCAGCCGCCGTCGATGACCGAGCTCAGCCCCTACCGCCACGTCAACGCGCCCCACCTGGAGGGCTACATGGTGTCGCGTCGCGGGGAGTTTCGGCTGATTCCGCTGCCGGGCGGGCGCACCCGGCTCGAAGGCAGCACCTGGTACACCATGGCGATCTTCCCCGAGCGCTACTGGGTCGTGCCCGCCGAGCTGTTGCTCCACGCCATCCACGGCCGCGTGCTCGCGCACGTCGGCAACCTCGCCGAGCACGAGATCGGGCGCCGCTAGACCGTGCTCAGTTGGGCTCGCCCGACGGACCACCCAGCGCGTCGTCGGGCTGCGGCCCGTGCAGAAGGTGGCGGACCTCGTCGGACACCTGCGTGCTGATCTCATCCTCGATCTGTTCGAGCGCGCCGCAGTTGCGCTCGACGTTGCGCTGGTAGACGAAGATCCGCACGAACGACCGCGGGCCTTCCTCCACCGCGTCGGCGCCGTCGGGCCCGACGCCCTCCACGAGCACCGAGGCGCGCGGGTCGACGCCGTCCGCGACGACCTCCATTCCCGGCACTTCGGCGACCAGCACGAGGGCGCCCTCGATGGCCTGCGCGACGTCGGGTTCGAGCCCGCCGAGGGCGCGCTCGACCGAGCGATGGAAGAGGTCCTTGGAGGGCGACCACGGCGGCGCCGGCACCCGCAGATCGAGCTCGCGCGCCTCAAGGAACGACAGCGTCGCGCCCTTCCAGTCGCGCAGCCGGTCGCGGGTCATGGCGAGGTAGTAGTGCGCGTCGGCGTTGTCGGGCTCGGCCCCGACGGCGGCCACGAGCAGCGTGAGCGCCCGATCGAACTCCCCCGCCTCGAACCACGCGCGCCCCACGAGGTAACCCGTGAACGGCGCCTCGTACGGCCCCTCGGGGAGGTCGTCGAGCAGCGCCCGCGCCGCGGCGTCCTGTCCCATCGCCTGGAGCGCGTCGAACTTCAGCAGCAGCGCGTCGGCGCGCTCTTCCTTCAGGTCGGCGAACTCCAGCACCTCGTCGCAGAGCGCGATGGCGTCCTCGAAGCGCTGGAGGGGATGGATGAGCACCTCGGCCGCGCTGAGCATCGGGTCGACGTACCCGTCGTCGAGCGAATACGCCTGCTTGTAATGTTCGATGGCCTCGTCGGCGTCGCCCTCGCGCGCCGCGGCCTGGCCGAGCAGGTTGTGCGCCTCGGGCGACTCGCGGTCGATCTCGAGGGCGCGCCGCGCGCTGGTGCGGGCGCCGCGGGTGTCACCCTGGCCCAGCAGATCCCAGCCTCGGTCGAGGTGCGCGGAAAGACGATCCATGGACACGGCGGGTCACCCATCGGGTAGCGGAACAGTTGGGAGAAAGCGGGCGGGGAGCTTGTAGACCGATCCTCTGGGCGGTCAAGCCTATCCGCTGCCACTCTGCTACACCCCGAGGGCGTGACGACCCTGCAAGCCATCGCCCTCGCGATGACGGTGCCCTTCCTCCTCGCGCTGTTGCTCTCGCGTCGCGTACGTCGCGCGCTGCGCGGCACCGGGAGCCTCCGACAGACTGCTTCCAACGCGGGTGTCGGCCTGCTCTTCCTGGCCTCGCAGGCGCTCCTCCGCGGCGCGCTCGTGGCCGCCTTCGCAGGCGTCGCTGCGCTCGTCCCATGGAAGCTCCCGCCGCACCACCCGGCCACCTACGCGCTCGCCTTCGTCCTGCTGGACCTCGTCTACTACGTCCAGCATCGCCTGGAGCACCGTGTGCCCGTGCTCTGGGCCATCCACGCCGTCCATCACCAGTCGGTCGACTACAACTGGTCGGTGTCGTTTCGCGTCGGGGTGCTCGCGTCGCTCTCCACCGTCTGCTTCCACTCGCTGCTCGCGCTCGCGGGCGTCGACCCGGTCACCTACGCCGCCGTCGGCGTCGTCCACGCCGTGCTGCTCTTCGGCCTGCACGCGCCGACCACCTTCACCTTCGGGCCGGGGCGCTTCTTCAACGCGCCGGTGTTCCACCGCGTGCACCACGCCTCCAACGACGTCGCGATCGACCGCAATTTCGGCGGGATATTCCTCGTCTTCGACCATCTCTTCGGGACCTTCACTCCCTACCAACAAGGGCTCGTCTACGGGGTGAAGGACGAGGTCGCGCCCGCCGATCCGCTGGGCGCCAATGTCGCACCGTGGATCTCTCTCGCCACAGTCGTCGCTCGCCAGACCACGTGGCGAGGTCGTCTCCGCGCGCTCTTCGTCCGCGCCGACGGATGATTCTTCCGCGCTCGTCTCGTGACGCCTCTGGTCGGCGGCGCTACCGTCGCGGTCCGTGAGCATCCCTCGTCGTGGCTCGCTCCTCGTCACCTTCGCCACCGTCGTCGCCGCGCAGTCGCTCGCGGGATGTGCCCATCTGATGCCCGGCGCGGCGTCCCCGGAGGGTGGATCGCGCGGCAAGCCCAGCACCGGCTGGCTCGCGCACGGCGTTCGGCTGCCCGACCGCGGCCCCGGCTTCGAGGCGCTGCGCACCGAGGCCGAGGGTGGCCTGCACTTCGGCACCGATCGCCTCGTCGGCATGGTGCGTCGCGCCGCGCGGATGGTGCTGCGCGACAACGTGCCGGTGCCCATGAAGGTCGGCGACCTCTCGGGGCTGCGCGGCGGTCACGTCATGCGGCACCACTCGCATCGCAACGGCCGCGACGTCGACCTGCTCTTCTTCGCCCGCGACGCGGCGACCGATCGGCCCGTCGTCGCACCGGGCTTCGTTCGCTACAACCGCGCGGGCGAGTCCCTCGGCGTCGCCACGCCGCTGCGCTTCGACCTCGCGCGCAACTGGCGCCTCATCGAGGCCCTGTTGCAGGACACCCAGGTCGGCGTCATCCGGGTGTTCTGCGCCGCGTGGATCAAGACGATGCTCCTTGACCACGCCCGCCGCACCGACGCGCCCGCGTGGCTCATCGAGCGCGCCGAGCAGGTGCTCGCCCAGCCCGGTGACAGCGCGCCGCACGACGACCACTTCCACGTGCGCGTGTCGTGCACGCCAGGTGAGCGCGCGCTCGGCTGCTCGGACGGCGGCCCGCTCTGGCCGTGGCTCGACAAGGACTGGGAGAAGGCCGACTCCGCGCCGATGGACGACGACGCCCTGCTCGCCCTCATCGAGGAGCTCCCGCCCGGCGTCGAACACGGCCCGCCCGCCGAACCGCCCGCCGCTGCGGTCGTGCGCGTGCCCGCAGCCAAGCCCGACGAGGCCGTGTGCTCGGCCCCGCCCTCCGCGCTCATGTGTCGCTGAGGCCCGTCAGGGGCAGGTGCGTTCCATCGTGAAGCGGACGCTGCCGCGGTTGTCGGCGCAGGCGCTGTCGCTGAAGTAGCAGGTCAGCGTGCCGCCCGCGAAGGTCGCCGTCGACGTGGTGCGGGGCAGCGCCGCGAAGGCCGCCTCGGGCGTCGCGTAGTAGGTGCCCGACGGAGTGGCAAGGCCAGGGACCGAGAGGTTCTGGCAGGTGATGTACCAGAACCACCCCTGGACCGGCAGCGACACCGCGCTCCACACCGTGCCGCCGCTCGGGAGCGCCGTGATCTGGTAGTCGCCCGCCGGAACGCCCGGCACCACCACATCGACGGGCGAGTTGTCGGGCCCGTGACACGAGGCGAGCCACGGGATGCTGACGTCCGTGCGGAAGGTGCATCGCCCCGCGGAACTACACGTCCCCGAGGTGCAGTCGGCGTTGGTCGCGCAGGTCTGGCAGAGCGCGCAGTCGGGGCACGAGCCGCCGCAGTCGACGTCGGTCTCGGTGCCGTTGCGCACGCGGTCGTCGCAGCGCGCGGGCTGGCAGGCGCCACCGGTGCACACGCCCGTCGCGCAGACGCTCGCGCACCGCCCGCAGTGCGCCACGCTCGTCGCGAGGTCGACCTCGCACCCGTTGGCGGCGCTGCCGTCGCAGTCGCCGTAGCCCGCGTTGCACACGAACCCGCAGGCCCCCTCGCGGCACACCGGGCTCGCGTTGGCGGGGGCGACGCAAGGCCGCGCGCAGCCGCCGCAGTGGAGGGTGCTCGTGCGGGTGTCGACCTCGCAGCCGTTGCTCCCGGTCGCATCGCAGTCGGCGTAGCCCGCAGCGCACATCGTCAGTGAGCAGGTGCCCGACACGCAGGTGGCGCTCGCGTTGGTGAGCGAGCACGCCTGACCACAACGGCCGCAGTGGGTGTTGCTGGTGCGGAGGTTGACCTCGCAGCCGTTGGCGTCGCTGAGGTCACAGTCGTCGAAGCCGACCGCGCAGGTGCGCAGGCACACGGAGCCCACGCACGCCGGGACGCTGTTGGCCGGCGCCGGGCACGCCATGTTGCAAGCGGCGCAGTGCGACGCGTTGGTGCGGGTGTCGACCTCGCAGCCGTTGCTCGCGTTGCCGTCGCAGTCGCCGAAGCCCGTCGCGCACGAGGCGACGGTGCACACGCTCGCGACGCAGGCGCCGGTGCCGTTGGGCGGCGCGCAGCCGCGGTTGCAGGCGCCGCAGTGGGAGCCGCTGGTGCGGGTGTCGACCTCGCAGCCGTTGCTCGCGTCGCCGTCGCAGTCGGCGAAGCCCGTGAGGCAGGTCGACCCGCAGACGCCGCCCGCGCAGGTCGCGGTCGTGTTGGGGGCTACCGGGCACGCGCGCATGCAACCGCCGCAGTGCGCGAGGTCGGTCTGGGTGTTGGTCTCGCAGCCGTTGGTCGCGTTGCTGTCGCAGTCGGCGTTGGGCGCGGTGCACATGCCGACGGTGCACATGCCGTTGAGGCAGCTCGCCGAGCCGCCCGCGATGGAGCAGCGGCGCTCGCAGGCGCCGCACGCCGCGGTGTTGGACTGGGTGTCGACGCACGCCCCCGTGCAGCACGCCTGGCCCGACGGGCAGGCCCGCTCGGCGCTGCACCCCATGACGCAGAGGTTGCCGACGCAGAGCGTTCCGGAGGGGCAGTGGTCGTTGGTGAGGCAGTCGACGCAGGACCGCGTGACGAGGTCGCATCGTCGGCCCCATCCGGTGCCCGCGTCGGTCGCGCCCGCCGCGCAGCCCTCGTCGTTGCGGCACCCGGGCGCGCAGGTGTTGGAGCCCGCCACGCAGAACTGCCCCGCCGGACAGGTGTCTGCCGTCGGCACGCAGGCGACGCAGCGCCCGCTCGTGACCTCGCACACGGCGCCCTCGGCGCGGCCCGTACAGTCCTCGTTGCGCGTGCAGCGGAAGGGCGCGTCGACGGGGACGTCCACCACGGGCGGCGTGTCGACGGCGGGCGGCACATCGACGACGTCCATGGTGGAACCCACGTCGGCGGTGCCGAGGTCGACGACCGAGCCGGCGTCGGTCGGGCCGCCGACCACCGACTCGCCCTGACTACAGGCGACGGCGACGAGAGCGGTGAGAGCGACGAACGAGAGGGGAAGGCGGCGGAGGATCACGCGGCGATGCTACCGCCGCGTCGGGCTATTGGGTGCAGCCGCCGACGCCGCAGCCGACGAAGCCTGCGCTCACGCAGTTGAAGCGCGTGGTCATGCCGCCCGCGCAGAGGATGAGGGTGGAGCCGTCGCAGGTTCCGTCGGCGGGCGCCGACACCGGGTCGCACTCCGCCGCGACGCCGCAGAACGAGTGGCCGCCCAGATTGCGGCAGGTGCTGTCGCGCACGAAGAAGCCGCAGTTGTTGGTGTGCAGGCGACCGCCGCGGCACTGCTGGATGCTGGTGCCGCTGCACGTGTCGACGTCGGTGGTGCAGGCGGCGCCGCTGCCGACGCAGGCGCCGGCCGTCGCGTCGCAGGTGGTGAGCGAGGTGTCGCAGTCGGCGCGGTTGACGAAGATGTCGCCCACGCACTGCTGCACGCGGCCGTTGTAACAACGCGACGGCGTCGCCGCGGTGCAGGGCGCGCCCTCGGGGCCGAGCGGGCGGCACGCGGCCGTGGTGGTGGACGAGACGCACTCGGAGCCGCCGGTGACGTTTTCGCAGTCCTCGGAGATGGTGTAGCCGTTGCGGCAGTAGGAGGTCAGCGCGTGGCCGGGGTCACCCGCGCGGCAGGTGGTGATGTCCGAAGGACAGGTGCCCGTGGCCGTGGGCTCGACGCGGACCTTCAACGAGCGACCCAGGAAGCCGTTGCACCCGTCGGTCTGCGCGAGGGCGTCGCGGATGACGTTGCAGGGGCGTCGCGGGATGATGCCGTCGGCCCACCAGCTCGGGCGGTACATCTGTTCGAGCAGGCGCTGCGGCGACTCGTGGAAGCAGGTCGCCGCGCGCACCGCGAGCTGCACCATCTCGACCTGGGAGAAGCCGCAGAAGCTGCGCACCGTGCGCCCGGCGTCGGGCCCGGTGTCGACGACGAGGCTCACGTCCTCGGGGCCGTCGCGCGTGGTGGCGTCGGACGACCCGTCGTTCTGGATCGGCTGGCGATCGCTCGGCTGCACGTCCGGGGGCGGGCCGAAGTCCGGCGCGGGCCCATCGTTGACGAACACGATGTCGAAGCCGGTGCTGCCCACGTCAGGGAGCGTGATGGTTCCGCTGTCGGGGTTGTTGAGCATGATGCTGCCGTCGCCGGTGAGACCGGTCGGTCGATCGCCGTCCCCACACCCGATCAGCAAGCCCGAACACACGACGCCCGCCACCCAGCCATTGCGAAGAATCATCCCGGCACTCTGGCAAGAGTCGATGTAGGCACGCAAGGACCAGCGATCACTCGTCGGCGTCGGCGTCGCGGTTGGAGGTCACCGGGTCGCGGTCGTCGCCGAGGGATTGACCGCGGTCATCGAAGAAACCCGCCGCGAGCACCGAGGCCGCAGGGCCCAGCAGCACCCGACCTCGCGCGGCGGCCACGGCCTCGTCGTAGACCACGTATGACGGCAGGAGATCGGGCAGCGAGTGTGAGCGCAGCACCGCCGTCGGCGACCGACCGGAGATCACCAGCACCGTGCGCGAGGCCAGGTCGGGGTCGGCCGCGGTGAACACCACGCCGACGTCGGCGCCCGCGAAGCGACGCGTCCCGACGGTGACGGCGTCGGGGCCGAGCGCGACGGGGAGGCGGTCGGCCATGCGGGCGAGGAGGCGGTGGTCGCGGGGCGTTCCGATGAGGACGAGGCTGCGGCCCTCGCCCATGGCCTCGGTGTAGCTGTCGTCCCGCACGACGGTGTACCGCAGCGGAACTCCCCCGCGCCGCGACCAAGCCCGCGCCGTGCGCTCGTAGAGGGGAAGCGCGCGCGCGTCTCCCGTCCCCACCACGAAGAGCAGCGGCCGGTCGAAGACCTCGCGGATGGGCCCGCCTTCGCGCAACGCGACCCGCTCGCCGGTGGTCCAGTGACCGGCGTGTCGATGCAGCGAGGTGGCCCGCCCGACCGGGATCTCCACCCGGTCGCCGTCGACGTCGAGGCGCAGCGCGGTGACCCCGGCGCTCACGAGTGCGGTCGGTGGGTCGAGCGTCAGCGCGGCGACGCCGTCGGTACGGACGCGACCGTCGCCGTTGGGCGAGACGGTGGCGTCGACGTCGCCCCAGCGGGCGGTGCGCGCGAGGCGGGCGCCGTCGGTTGTGCCGGGCGCGAGGAGGGCGTCGAGGGTGACCCAGTCGCTGCGGTTCCAGCGCAGCTCAGGGGTGCGAAAGCGAACGTGACGGGGCGCGAGGTCGCGCTGGTAGCGGAGGAAGTGCGGGACGATGCGGCCGCCCGCGTAGGTCTGGCCCCACACGTTGTGCCCGAGCGGCGGCCACTCCACCTGCTGGTCGTAGCCGAGGGCCTGGTAGCGATCGACGAGCACCTGCGAGTTGGAGGTCGGTCGATCGAGCGTGCCGTGTACGAGGTACATCGGGAGGTGCAGGCCGTTCTCCGCGTAGTTCGCGTTGGAGCGCAGCTCCATCAAGAACACCTCCCACGGCCGTCGCACCGTGCGCGTGTCGCTGCGCACGAAATAGCTGTGGTACCCGCAGAGCGGCGCGATGGCGGCGAAGCGATCGGGGTGATGGAAGGCCACGCCCGCCGCGCCGATGCCGCCCATGGAGAGCCCCGTGAGGTACACGCGTCGGGGGTCGACGCCGTAGCGCGCGACGACGGCGGCGATGGACTCCATCACGTCGACCTCGCCCTGCTGTCGATAGCCCGCGTCGCCGTAGCCGTAGGGCGCGAGCAGGATGGCGTTGGTGTCGGGGAGGGGAGGGAGGTGACGCTCGGCGCGGGTGCGGTCTTCGCTCTCGTCGTAGATGCCGACGAGCACGGGCAGCATCCGGTGCGCGCTGCCGTGCAGACCGTGCAGTCCGACGATGAGCGCCGGGTGGTCGCCCGCTCGATAGCGGGGCGGAACGTAGAGCGAGAACTCCTGGAGCGTTCCGTCGAGGGGCGAGCGCCATGCGCGTCGCATGGGGCCGGTGCGGCTGGCGTAGGGGTCGCGGCCCGCGCGTAGCTCGCCGAGCATGGTGGTGAGCGTGGCGGCCTCTTCGCGCAGGTGCGAGAGGTCACCATCGCCGACGGACACGAGACCCGCGAGGCGCAGCGCGGCGGCCTCGACGGAGAGGATGGCGTCGGCGGGGAGCGTGGCGGTCTCACGCACCGCGGGCGGCGGCCACGGGGAGGGCGTCGCGCCGAAGGAGGCGTCGAGCGGAGGGAGCGTCGAGCGTGCGTCGAGCAGGGCCGCGCGCACGGTCGGGTCGACGAACACCCGCGCGTCGCGCGTCGCGCCGTCGACGCGGAGAGTGACCACGCGAGAGCCTGAGGCGGGCACGACGAGGGTGAGGTCGAGCGGGCGGGCGGACGCGTCGGCGAGGGAGAGCGGCGCCTCGATGGCGGCGACATCGGGTGCACCGAGCGACACCGAGCGGGCGCGCGACGCGGGCACGGCGGTGCCGCCGGGGAAGGAGAGCGCCACGTCGACGCGGGTGCCCTCCGCGACGGGCGAGCGAGCGAAGGTGGCGTGCAGGCTGCGGGCGGCGAGCGCTTCGCAAGCGGCGGCGTCGACGGCGGGCAGGGTGATGGTGAGCGTGGGGTCGGGCCGGAAGGTGTCGCCGGTGATGCGCGCGAAGAGGTCGAGGTCGCCGCGCGAGACGAGCGTGACCGTGAGCGTGTGGGCGCCCGCGGTGAGCGGCAGGCGCACCATGTCATCGTCCTCGCGCGAGCGTCGCGGCTGCGCCCGGCGGTAGATCTCGCGGCCGTCGAGATGAACGGCGAGCGCGTCGTCGCTGCCGAGGAAGAGCCAGCGATCACCGGCCGTCGAGGCGTCGAGCTGCACCGACGCGTGCGCTGATCGAGCGCCGCGACCACCGACGACGGGGCCGAGCTCAAGATAGGTGTCGTCGCTCGCGGCGGCGCGCCAACCTGGGGCGTCGGGTGGGGCAATGGTGGCGACGGCGCGGTCGAGCGCGGCGTTGAGGACGGCGCGGAGCGTAGGCCGCGCGGCGATGGGTCCGACGCGCACGCCGGGCCGAACGCGCCACGTCGACAGCTCGCCCTCCACCCCCGGCGACACGCGGCATTGGGCCCCGACCGCGGAGGGAAACGCGAGGCAGGTCGCGAGGAGAATGGTGAGGCACGCGGGCCGCGTGGAAGGGGTCATGCGAGGGCGGAGACGAGCCACGCAGTCGCTTTACGCTCCATGGGGTGTTGGCGCATAGTCCCCGCCGCAACGCGCGGGCTTTGTGATGGTTTGTCGCCATTCTCGCGCGGGGTTTCACCCTTTACTCCCAGCAGGAGGGGAGTCCATGCGCCATCTACGGATCGCCAGTCTCGGTTGTGTGCTCGTCGCCCTCGCGGTGACGGGCTGTGGTCGCTCGGAGCTCGACGGGGACTACGACCCGGACTCGGCCTTCCGTCCCGATGTCCAGCAGAACGAGAACATCGTTCCGGTCGATGTGCCCGATGGCAGCACGCCGGACATCCAGTTTCCGGACGTCCCCTTTCCCCCCGACAACCCCGGCTTCGACATCCCGGATGACGGTCCGACCCCGGACTTCCCCATCTTCGACATCCCGGACGATGGCCCGACGCCCGACTTCCCCCCGATCGACATGCCGCCGGTGTGCAGCGAGCCGCTCGTGCTCTGTGGCGGCGTCTGCGTCGACCGCCTCGGCGACCCCAACAACTGTGGGATGTGCGGCGTCAACTGCGGCTCGGGCCGCTGCTCGATGGGCGTCTGCGTGCCCACCTGCCTCATGCCCCTCACCGACTGTGCGGGCGCCTGCGTCGACCTCTCGGCCGACCGCTTCAACTGCGGCGGCTGCGGCATCGCCTGCCCCTCCGAGCAGAGCTGCATCGGCGGGTCGTGCCAGGCCATCTGCCCGCCGGGTCAGTCCCTCTGCGGCCGCACCTGCGTCAACCTCCGTGAAGACCGCGCCAACTGCGGCGCCTGCGGTCGCGCCTGCAGCGCCGACACGCTCTGCACCTCTGGGAGCTGCTCCAGCGTCTGCGACGAAGGGCTCCTCAACTGCGCGGGCCGCTGCGTCAACCCGCAGGTCGACACCGCCAACTGCGGCGCCTGCGGCCGCGCCTGCGCTGCGGGGCAGACCTGCTTCGCCGGCGCCTGCCGCACCGACTGCCCGGCGCCCAACGTCCTCTGCGGCGACCGCTGCGTAAACCTCCAGAACGACCCCAGCGCCTGCGGCCGCTGCGGCAACGTGTGCCCCGCCGGCGCGGCCTGCGGTCTCGGCACCTGCACCTTCACGTGCCCGACGCCGCTCGCGCGCTGCGGCGGCACCTGCGTCATCACGCTCAACGACCCCAACAACTGCGGCTCGTGCGGCAACCGCTGCGGACCGGGCGAGCTCTGCTCCTTCGGGAGCTGCCAGGCGCGCTGCAACACGCCGCTCGTGGAGTGCAACGGCGGCTGCACCGACTTCCGCATCGACCCCTCCAACTGCGGCGCCTGCGGCACGCGCTGCGGGTCGGGTCAGATCTGCCTCCTCGGCCGCTGCGGGTTCCCGCCCGGCTGCATGCCGCCGCGCACCATCTGCTCGACGGGCTGCACCGACATCGTCAACGACCCGCGCAACTGCGGCGCCTGCGGCCGCCGCTGCGCCACCGGCGAGATGTGCGCGGGCGGCACCTGCATCGGCACCGCGTGCGACGCCCCGCAGATCTCCTGCTCGGGCGCCTGCGTCAACCCGCTCGTCGACACCAACAACTGCGGCCGCTGCGGCAACGCGTGCCCGTCGGGCAGCATGTGCGTCGCCGGGGCGTGCACCTCGCGCTGCATGGCCCCGCAGGTCGAGTGCGGCTCCGGCTGCACCGACCCGCTGACCGACCCGTCCAACTGCGGCGGCTGCGGCAATGCCTGCGCCGGTAGCGCGGTGTGCATCAACGGCGTGTGCGGCTCGCCGTGCCCGCCGCCGCGCTCGACCTGCTCGGGGCGTTGCATCGACACCCAGAGCGACCCCGCCAACTGCGGCATGTGCGGCAACGCGTGCAGCGCGGGCGCGACCTGCACCGCGGGCGTCTGCCAGATGATGATGACCTGCATGGCGCCGCGCACCGCCTGCGGCGCGAGCTGCGTCGACGTCCAGACCGATCCGCGCAACTGCGGCGGCTGCGGGACGGCCTGCCCCGCGGGCACGCCCTGCATGGGCGGCCGCTGCGCCTGCCCCGGCTCGACGGTGCTGTGCAGCGGGTTCTGCGTGGACATCAACAGCTCGCCGCTCGACTGCGGCGGCTGCGGCAACGCGTGCCCCGCCACGCAGGCGTGCGTGGGCGGCCGGTGCACCTGCAACGCGCCGCTCTCGTCGTGCAGCGGCCGGTGCATCAACACCAACAACGACCCCTCCAACTGCGGCGCCTGCGGCCGCACCTGCCCGGCGACCTTCGACTGCCGCGGCGGGGCCTGCGCCTGCCCCGCGCCGCTCTCGGCGTGCGGTGGCCGGTGCATCAACACCAACAACGACGCGGCCAACTGCGGCGCCTGCGGCCGCGCGTGCCCGGCCACGCAGAGCTGCATCGGCGGCACGTGCAGCTGCCCCCCGCAGAACACCAACTGCGGGGGGCGGTGCATCAACACCAACTTCGATCCCGCCAACTGCGGCGCCTGCGGCCGCGCCTGCCCGATGCGGCAGGTGTGCGTGTTCGGGGCCTGCCGGGGCCTCTAACCGGTCATGCGAGCGCGCCGCCGCCGCGCGCAGATCAGCGCCCCGACGCTCCTCGCCCTCGCGGTGGGCGTCGGGCTGATCGTCCTCTCCCGACTCCTCGCCCTCGCTCAATCCCCGACCCGACCCTCCTCGCTCCGCACCGTCGTCTGGGATTTTCCCCGTACGCCGGTCGGGGCCATGCGCGCCGTCGTGATGCTTCCCGCGCAGATGAGACCCGGTGAGCGCCTGCCGCTGCTCGTCGCGCTCCACGGCTGGGGCGAGACGCTGCGCGGGGTCGAGCGCGGCGCCTTCGGGTGGCCCCGCGACTACGAGCTCGGCGCGTCGGACCATGAGCTCCGACGGCCGTCGCTGCGTCGCGAAGCCTTCCTCGGGCAGCTCGACCCGGCGCGCTTCGAGCAGCTCCGACGCGACCTCGCAGCGCGTCCCTACCAGGGCGTGGTGGTGGTCGCTCCCTTCACGCCCGACGTGCTCTCGCCCGACGCGGGCGTCCTTCAAGCGGGCTTCGACCGCTGGCTCGTGGAGACGCTCGTCGCTCGCGCCCGCCGGGAGCTCCCAGTGCGTGGCGAGCGCCTGGCGACGGGCATCGACGGCGTCTCCCTCGGCGGTCTGCACGCCCTGGAGATCGGCTTCGCCCACCCGGAGGTGTTCGGTGTCGTGGGCGCGTTGCAGCCCGCGGTGCGCGGCCGCCTCGACCGGGTGCTCGCCCGCTATACCGCTTCGCCGTCACGCCCGCCGCAGCGGATGCGCCTGGTGACGTCTCGCGGCGACGTGTACCGCCGCGACGTCGCCGCGCTCGACGAGGCGCTGCGGTTGCGCGGCGTCGACCACGACCTGCGTGTGCTCGCGGGGCCTCACGACTACGTCTTCAACCGCGGCGTCGGGGGCGTGGAGATGCTGCTCTTCCACGACCGCGCGCTGCGAGGACTGCCCGCCGAGTGACCGCCTCAGGTCCTCTGTGGCGGGGTACTACCGTCGGCTGCGTTGTCGAAGCCAGGCCCGCGCCCGATCGGCGCCGAGCGCCATGCCGAGCTCGCGCTCGTGCAGGGCCAGCGTGTCGATGAGCGTCGTCGGCGGCGACGAGAGCGCACGCAGCGCCACCCGCGCGTCGTGCACCGCGCCGAGCGCGGCGAAGGCCGAGTCCTCGTCGAGCTCCAGCGAGACCACGGGCGCGAGGCGAACGCTCATCCGCAGGCTCGGTCGACGCGGTCGCTCCATCACCTCGTTGATGAGGCCATCGCGGGGTGCTGCGCAAGTGTCCAGTGGCGTCGTGGCCCTCCCAGATGACGTCGAATGGTGCATAGAACACCGACCGTGCTTCGACGTACCGCCCTCGTCGCGCTGACCTTCCTCGGGTGTACCAGCACCCCGACGCCCGCACCCACCGTCGACGCCTCCGTCGCGTCCGACGTCGCCCGCGTCGCTCACGAAGACGTCGCTCACGACGGCGCCGCCCACGATGTGGTCACCGCCCGCGACGTCGTCCGCGCGGATGCGCCCGTCACCGACCGCTGCCCCGACGGCGGAGCGCTGCCGTACCCCGCGGGGACGGCGCTCAACGTCGACGGTCCGCTGCCCGACCTCACGCTCGCGACCGGCTCTGACCCGCTGCATCTGTCGCGCTTCTATGCGCCGTGCGCGTCGTCGCCCCGCGTGCTCATGCTCCGGCTGGTCGCCGCGTGGTCGGGGCCATCGCAGCACCACGCGGCCCACACCCGGCGCGTGATGGAGTCCCCCTCGGCCGCCCGCGTCGACCTCGTCGACCTGCTCGTCAGCGCCGCTGACAACCTTCCCCCCGACGACGGCGACCTCGCCGACTGGCGCGCCCGCTACGACGTCGCACCCACCGCGCTGGCCCGCTCGGAGGCCTCCCTGTGGCGCGAGTTTTCCCTCGGCGCGCAGCAGCTCCCGCTCGTGCTGCTCTTCGACGAGCGCACCATGAGCGTGCTCCGCATCTTCGACGCGCCCGACACCCACGACCTCGCCTTCGAGCTCGCCGACACCCTCGCTCGCCTCGACCAGCGCGACCGCCCCGCGCGCCCCGAAGCCGTGCTGCACGACGGCCTGCTCGGCCAGGACGCCTGGGAGATGATGCAGGCGATGGTGCCGCGCGAGCACGCGCCGCCCGACCCGACCAACGCCTTCGCCGACGATCCGCGCGCGGCGGCCCTCGGTCGATCGCTCTTCTTCGACGCGCGCCTCTCGTCGACCGGAACCGTCTCCTGCGCCACCTGTCACGCCCCTGCGACGGGGCTCGCCGATCACCTCGACCGCTCGACGGGCATCGCCGTCGGCGACCGCAACGCGCCGAGCATCGCGACGGTCGCGGGGCAGCGGTGGCAGTTCTGGGACGGCCGCGCCGACTCGCTCTGGTCGCAGGCGCTCGGGCCCATCGAAAACCCGCGGGAGATGGGCTCGTCGCGCCTCGCGCTGGCCCACAGCATCGGCGACCGCTACGCCGAGGCTTACACCGCCGTGTATGGCGAGCTCCCGCCGCTCTCCGACGCGACGCGCTTCCCCGCCGCGGGTCGACCCGGAGTGCGCGCGTGGGAGGCGATGAGCGCCGACGACCGCCGCGCCGTCGATCGGGTCTTCGTCAACGCGGGCAAGTCCATCGCGGCCTTCGAGCGAACGTTCGCCCTCGGCGCGTCGGCCTTCGATCGCTACGCCCGCGGCGACGTCACGGCGCTCTCGGCGCCCGCCCGCGCGGGCCTGCGCATCTTCTTCGAGGTGGGCTGCCACCAGTGTCACCACGGGCCCACGCTCAGCGACGACAGCTTCCACAACGTTCAGTTCGGCACCGGGCGGGTCGACGACGTGCCCGACGTCGGTCGCTTCGAAGGCGTCGACGCGCTGCGGGAGAGTCCCTTTCGCGCCGACAGCGTCTTCAGCGATGCGCCCCTGACCCGCGCCCATCTGCGTCGCGTCGCGCCGGTCGAGGCGATGCGCGGGCAGTTTCACACCCCCACGCTCCGCAACGTCGCCAACACCGGCCCGTGGGGCCACGGCGGAACCTTCCCCAGCCTCCGCGCCGTCGTCATCCACTACGCCCGCTCGGGCGACCGCCGCGATGAGATCCGCACCGCGGGCGAGATCGACCCCGCGCTCGGTCCCTTCCACCGCACCGAGGACACCTTCAACAGCCTGGAGGCGCTGCTCCAGTCGTTCTCGACGACGGTCGTGGTCCCGTAGCGAAGCGTCGCTCAGCGCACCGCGCGGCCGATGCGCACCGGCGTCGCGATCATCCAGTCGGGCGGGGTCAGCGAGCCGATCCAGCCGTACGCGGTGCCTTCGCCGGTGACCGGGTCGGTGCCGATGAGCAGGGTGCCCTGGCCGAAGCCCGTGGGGCCGCCGTCGCGGTTGCGCGGGTCGTCCTGGTGGCCCACCGAGGTGGCGTCGGTCACGCGCACCAGCACCCCGCGCTCGGTGACGATCGGCGTCGCCGCGACGATGGCGACGTGGCCCGTGTTGTTGGAGCGAAACCACCGGGGGCGCGGCCAGGCGAGCACGTCGCCGGGGCGGGCGTCGGCGATGCGCGCGATGCGCAGCCAGCCGTTGCGCGATCGGGTCGTCGACGCGGCGACGATGGTGCGATGGAAGTCCACGGCGAGGGGACGACCACCCGGCAGCGCCGCCCTCGCGCGAGGCGCCGCGCGACCGAGCACCCACGCGACCATCACGGAGCAGTCGAAGTCGTAGCGCCCGGCGCGCGGGTCGATGCGGGTGTCGTGGGTGTAGCGGGTGGTGCGGAGCGAGGCGCGCACCTGATCGAGCACGGCCATCACGCGCGCGTTGCCGGGAGGGTCGACCTGGGCCTGCGCCGGCGCGGCGAGAGACAGCGCGACGAGGAGCGCGATGAGGCCCGAGAGCGTGCGATGGAGGTGGGTCATGAAGGGGCTCTGACACCGCGGCGAGGCGGAGGTTTTCCAGCGTGACACATGGGAGAGCGGCCACCATGATGCCGTCGCTCATGGACCCGCTCCGCCCAGGACTCGCAGACGCCCTCGACGCCGCGGTGGAGGCCGCGAAGGAGGCCGGGCGACGACTGCTGGCGGAGTTTCATCGGGAGGGCGGTCCGCGCGGCGGGGGCGACAAGGCGGACGTCGACACCGAGGTCGAGGTGTTCTTGCGGGGCGCCCTGCTGGAGCGCTTCGCGTGGCACTGGCGGGGCGAGGAGACGGGCTTCACCGCGGCGGTCGACCCGGCCGAGACGCGGTGCTGGGTGGTCGACCCCAACGACGGCACGCGCCCCTTCCTGGAGGGCTTCCGCGGCGCCGCGGTGTCCATCGGCCTGCTCGACGACGGCGTGCCGGTGTTGGGCGTGGTGTTCGCGTACGCCTATCCCGATGGCGACGGCGACCTCCTCGTGTGGGCCGAAGGCTGCGGCCCCGTCACCCGCAACGGCGTCGCGCTCACCACCGACCTCACCGACGTGACGCTCGACGAAGGCGCGCCGGTGTTCGTCTCGCAGCACGCCGACCGCGCCGCCGAGGCCAACGCCCGCTGCGTCGCCCCCGGGCGCTATCGCCCGCTGCCCAGCATCGCCTATCGCTTCGCGCTCGTGGCCGCGGGCGAGGCCGTCGCCGCAGTGTCGCTCGCCACGCCCTCCGCGTGGGACCTCTGCGCAGGGCACGCGCTCCTCCGCGCCGTCGGCGCGACGGTCATCAACCAGTCAGGCGATCCCATCACGTACACGCGCCTCGCGGAGATGGAGACGGTCATCGCGTTTGGCGGCGCTCCGGCGGCGGTGCGCTCGCTCGTGGGCCGCGACTGGCACGAGGTGTACACGCCCGGTCAGCGGGGATGGCTCCCGCTCGCGCGGCTGCGACCGGCGCAGCATGTCGACGATGTCGGGGTGCTGTCCCGCGCGCAGGGCTGCCTCATCGGGCAGCTCGTGGGCGACGCCCTCGGTGGTCAGGTGGAGTTTCAGTCGGCCGAGCGCATCGCGCGGGAGTTCCCGCACGGGGTGCGCGAGCTCAGTGACCGCGGCCACTGGCGCACCTTCGCGGGGCAGGCGACCGACGACTCGGAGCTCGCGCTGATGCTGGCGCGCACGCTCGTTCGTGACACGCGCTACGACCCCGAGGCCGTCGTCGAGTCCTACCTCCACTGGATCACCTCGCGACCCTTCGACAAGGGCGGAACCATCACCGCCGCGCTCGCGGCCGGGGCCGTCGGTGAGGGCAACCCCGCCGAGCGTCTCGCGCGAGTGCTGGCCGCCGCGTCGCGGGAGAGCCAGGCCAACGGGTCGCTCATGCGCGTCTCGCCGCTGGCGATCTTTGGCGCGGCCGACCCCACGGGTGCCGCGCGGATGGCCTCCCAGGACAGCGCCTTTACGCACCCGCACCCGCTCTGCCGCGACGCCTGCGCGGTGTACGTGCGCGCCATCGCCGCGGTCGTCGCGCACGGCGGCGACGGCGAGGCCGCGTGGGGCTACGCGTTGGAGGAGGCGCACCGACCGGGCTGCGATCCCACCATCGCGGACATGCTCGACGCGGCGCGGAGCGGAGCACCGCAGGAGTTCTATCGGCAGATGGGCTGGGTCTGCATCGCCTTCCACAACGCCTTCTATCAAGCGCTGCACGCGCCCTCGCTGGAGGACGGCATCGTCGACACCGTCGGCCGCGGCGGCGACACGGACACCAACGCCGCCATCGCGGGCGCGCTGCTCGGCGCCATCCACGGGCGCGACGCCGTCCCGCTGCGCTGGCGGCGCCGACTGCTCTCGTGTCGACCGCTGCGCGAGGCGGGGGCGTATCGACCGCGGCCCATGGAGTTCTGGCCCGCCGATGCGATGGAGCTTGCCGAGAGGCTGCTCCTCGCCGGGAGAGCGTCCCGCGGTGTCTGAGTCGGGCGGAGCCTTCGCGGCGCTACGGGTCGTCTCCTTCCGCAACTACCAGCTCGCGCGCCTCGCGTCGGTGCTGAGCACGCAGATGGCGGGCGTCGCCATCGGCTGGCAGGTCTACACGACCACCCACAGCGCCCGCGCGCTCGGGTACGTCGGGCTCGCGCAGTTTCTCCCCGCGATGCTGCTCGCGCTCCCGAGCGGCGCCGTCGCCGACCGCTTCGATCGCCGTCGCGTGGTGCTCGTCTGCCACACGCTCATCGCCGTCGGCTGGGCGGTGCTCTACGCGCTCACCCGCCAGGGCGTCACCACCGTCGCGCCCGTCTACGCGGTGCTCGCGCTCCTCGGCACCGCGCGCGCGTTCTCGGGGCCCGCGTCGCAGGCCCTGGTGCCCAACCTCGTCCCCGACACCCTGCTCGGCAGCGCGGTCTCCATCGGGTCGACGGTGTGGCAGGGCGCGACCCTCGTCGGCCCGTCGCTTGGCGGCGTCCTCTACGACCGGCGCGGTCCCGGCGCGGTCTACCTCCTGGCGACCCTCGGCTCGGCCCTGGCAGCGGCGCTCGTCGCCACGGTGACTCCGCTGCCCTCGACGCGACCGACGGCCCCGCGCGCGTCGTCGTGGGACGACCTCATCGCGGGCGTGCGCTACGTCTGGACCCAGCGCCTCGTGCTGGGACTCATCTCCCTCGACCTCTTCGCGGTGCTGTTGGGCGGCGCCGTCGCGCTGATGCCGATGTTCGCGCAGGACATCCTGCACGCCGAGAAGTGGTCGCTGGGCCTGCTGCGAAGCGCCCCGGCGGTGGGCGCGACGCTGATGGCCGTGTGGCTCGCGTACAAGCCGCTCAGCCGCCACGCGGGCTGGTGGATGCTCGGCAGCGTCGCAGTGTTCGGGGCCTCGACCATCGCCTTCGGGCTCTCGCGCAACCTGTGGCTTTCCATCGCGATGCTCGTCGTCGTGGGCGCTTCGGACATGATCAGCGTGGTGGTGCGACAGCACGCGGTGCAGCTCGCGACGCCCGACGCGATGCGGGGGAGGGTGGGCGCCGTGAACCTGGTGTTCGTGGGCGCCTCCAACGAGCTCGGGGAGTGGGAGTCGGGGCAGGTGGCGTCGTGGATCGGCCCGGTGCGCGCGGTGGTGCTCGGCGGCGTCGGAACGCTGCTGGTGGTGGGGTTGTGGGCGGGGTTGTTTCCGTCGCTGCGGAGGCTCGACCGGCTCGATCGCGGCGTGCGCTCGGGGTGAGTCATGGCGAGCGCCCGACCACGCCCACGGTGCGCGGGATGACGCGGGGTCATCGACGGGGAGGTCGAAAGCGGTCGGAGGATGACCCTGGGCTATCGGCGAACCGGCGAACGCAGGTTGAGGATGACCTCGGGCTATCGACCGGCCCGGTGGCGGGCCAACGGGGGATAGGCGTGCGGCGCAACGTCCGACCCCCGCGCGTTGGATGGCTCGCTGAAGGAATCCAACGCCCGGCGTTCGGTACGTCGTTCGAGCTACGCGCACCGAGGCGAACGCTACCGACGCCCCCTCCGCCGAGCGTGCCTTCGACGGCGATGCCCGACGCGGGACGCTACAACGCGCGCACTACCGCTTGAGCAGGCGCTCGAAGGGGTTGTTCTTGAACTCCTGCTTCGGCGGTTGCGCTTGCGGTTGCTGCTGTCGCCCCGGCGGCCCGCCGCGCTGCGGCCTCGGCGCGTCGCCCGCGGGCTTCGGCGTGATGGCGCCCGACTTCGCCGTGAGCGAGATGCGCTTGCGGACGAGGTCGACCTCCAGCACGCGCACCTTCAGCTTGTCGCCCGCGCGCACCACCTCCGATGGGTCGCGGACGAAGCGATCGGAGAGCTGCGAGACGTGCACGAGCCCGTCCTGGTGGACGCCCACGTCGACGAAGGCCCCGAAGGCCGTGACGTTGGTGACCACGCCCTCCAGCGGCATGCCGGGCTTGAGGTCTTCCATCGAGCGGACGTCGTCGCGAAACTTCGGCGCCTCGAAGTCGGCGCGCGGGTCGCGGCCGGGCTTCTGGAGTTCCATGAGGATGTCGCGCAGCGTGAACTCGCCGAGGTCGCCGGAGACGTAGCGTTGCCACTGCACCTTGGCGGCGAGGGCGGCGTTGCCGACGAGCGTGCTGACGTCGGTGCCGAGGTCTTTCGCCATGGCCTCGACGACGCCGTAGCGCTCGGGGTGCACCGCCGATGCGTCCAAGGGGTCGGTGCCCTCGCGCACGCGAAGGAAGCCCGCGCACTGCTCGAAGGTCTTCGGCCCGACGCCCGCCACGTCGAGCAGCTCCTTGCGCGACTTGAACGCCCCGGCCGTCTCGCGATGCGACACGATGCGCCGCGCCATGGTGGGCCCGATGCCCGCGACGCGCGCCAGCAGCGGGGCGCTCGCGGTGTTGAGCTCGACGCCGACGGAGTTCACGCAGCTCTCGACGACCTCGTCGAGCTTGCGCGCGAGCAGCGCCTGGAAGACGTCGTGCTGGTACTGCCCGACGCCGATGGACTTGGGGTCGACCTTCACCAGCTCGGCCAGGGGGTCTTGCAGTCGACGCGCGATGGAGATGGCGCCGCGCACGGTCAGGTCGAGGTCGGGAAACTCCTCGCGCGCGACGTCCGACGCCGAGTACACGCTCGCGCCCGACTCGCTCACCATCACCGCGAACACTCCGCCCGAAGCGCCCAGCACCTCGCGCACGAAGGCTTCGGTCTCGCGCCCGTGCGTTCCGTTGCCCACCGCGACGGCCGCGGGCTTGTACTTCGCCACCAGCGCCTTGAGCGTCTCCGCGGCGCGCGCGACCGAGGCGTCACCCTGCACCAGCATGAGCACGGTGTGGTCGAGCATGCGGCCCGTGGCGTCGACGACGGCGACCTTGCAGCCGGTGCGCTGGCCGGGGTCGATGCCGATGACGGTGCGTGCGCCGAGCGGCGCTGCGAGGAGGAGCGCCCGGAGGTTTTGCGCGAAGACGTCGACGGCGCCCCGATCGGCCCGCAGCTTGAGCTCGACGCGCACCTCGCTCTCGATGGACGGGGCGACGAGGCGCTTCCAGGCGTCGGTGGCGGCGAGGTCCATCTGCTCGCACCAGGGCGAGGCCGGGCGACGACCGCCGAGCACGCCGAGGTGGGCGATGCAGCGGGCGGTGTCGACCTCCAGCTCCGAGCGCAGCACGTTGTCGGCCTCGCCGCGGCGCACGGCGAGGAAGCGGTGTGACGGCAGCGTGCGAACCGCCTCGCGGAAGTCGTAGTACGCCTCGAACTTCGTCGGCGCGTTGACCTCCGGCGCCTTCACGACGGTGAGCACGGCCTCGTCGAGGTAGAGCTCGCGCGCCCACGTGCGCACGGCTGGCGTCTCGGCGATGGACTCGGCGACGATGTCCCGCGCGCCCTGGAGCGCCTCCTTCACCGTCGCGACACCCTTCTCGGCGTCGACGAAGCGCTGCGCCTCTGCGGTGGGATCACCCTCGGCAGCCTGCGAGGCGATGCGCTGTGCGAGCGGGTCGAGTCCCTTCTCGCGGGCGATCATCGCCCGGGTGCGGCGCTTGGGCTTGAAGGGGAGGTAGAGGTCTTCGAGCTCGGACTTCACGCGGCACGCGAGGATGCGGTCGCGCAGCGCGTCGTCGAGCTTGCCCTGCTTGCCGATCTCTTCGAGCACGGCGGCGCGTCGCTCTTCGAGCTCCTTCAGGTAGGCGTGGCGCTCTTCGATGGCGCGGATCTGCACCTCGTCGAGGCCGTTGGTCGCCTCCTTCCGGTAGCGCGCGATGAAGGGCACCGTCGCCCCGCCCACGAGCAGCTCGACCACCGCGTGGACGCCGCGCGCCGCGACGCCCAGCTCCTCTGCAATCACCACCACCGGGTCGAGCGCCATGTCCGAGATCTCCGCGAGTTGAAGGGGGCGCGGACCCTATGCGCGCGGGCTCCGCGTCGCAACGGGTTGTGTTCGGCGCAGAGACGTTGCCTGTCCCGCTATGAGGTCGGTGGTCGCAGCTCGAAGCCCCGGCGGATCTCCTGGAGCAGCGTCGTCGCGAGGGGTCGGCTGCCGAGGCCATCGAGGGCCGCGGTCAGGGCCGCGCTCGCGTCGCCCACCGACTGGAGCCGCTCGGCCTGGGCCATCGAAGACTCCATGCGCGCCCGAAGTCCACGACGGTATCCCGCATCGCCACCGGACATCGCGAACACCACCTCGGGGAGCGCCACCCACGGCGCCTCCGCTACATTGCGGGCAGTCGGTGTCGCGGCGACGCGGTAGGGCAACGCGCCCTCGGTCGAGGCAACCTCCGACGCGGGCGAGGGGAGGGCCGCGAGCAGCGTTCGCTCGGCGAGCTCTTCGTGCGCGATCGCGGACGGAACGTCGACGCGCCGCACGTCGACGCCCTGCGTGGCCTCGGTGCGAGAGAGTCGTTCGCCGTCGCGCCACCACGACACGTGCGAGTTCGTCCGCAGCGCGACGCGTCCGCGCGCCGCGAGGGCGATCAGGGCCGCCGCGAGCGCGAGGTCGACCCGAGCCATCCCAGGGACTGCATAGGTCGTTGCGACGAGGGTACGGAGGGTCGCGTAGTGGGCGAAGGCCTCGATGCCGCGAGGGCCTGTGATGGTGACCGCCATGGGTCGACCGACGATGCGTCCGCCGCCGTGAGCGCTCACCACGCGGTCGCCGCGGGTCACTGCGTATGCCTGGCGCCGACCTGCGACGGGATGGCGCCAGGAGCGCTGTCGCAGCAGCGCCTCGGTGCTGCCGTGGGCGAGCGCGGCGCCGACGACAACGCCCGCTACACCGAGGAGGACGGCCCCGATGGTCTCGAAGACGCCACCCCAGCTCGTGACGACGAAGCGCACTGCCAGGAGCGCCATCGTGAGGCCGCCGAGCAGGCCGAGCGCTCCGAAGACCAGGCTGACGAGGTCGCGCGGGATCGGCTGCCACGCGGGCGGATCAGCGTCGCAGTGCGAACAGCGCTGACCCTCGGAGACTCCCTCACCACACGTCGCGCACAGCGGAACCATCGACCACCTCAATGGGGTCGCAGCATGGCGCGCTCAGAAGCCGATGGCGAGGTGGGCGCCGAGGTCGAGCGTCACGGGCGTGCTCCCGGGCAGCACCCAGAGCGTCGGCGACAGCAGATCGACGTTGAGCCGCACCCGGCGCGCGAGGGAGAAGCTCACGCCCGCGGTCAACCGAAACACCGGCCCGTTGTTGGGCAGGTACCCGATCTCGGCGCGCAGCGGGATGAAGATGCGGCGGTCGGGGAGGAGGTCGACGGCCGTCTCGACGCCGGCGAGCACGAGCACGTTGGACACACGCTCCTCGCGACCGCGGAGGTTGACGTACGCGGCCGCGAGCGAGACGCCGAGGCGGTCCTTGAAGAAGAACGAGAGCCGCGCGAGGGCGAGGGCGTTGACGAAGCCGTCGCGTCCCGGGCCGAGCGCCGCGATGGCGCCGATGCTGGCCTCCCAGCGCTGCGGATGCGCCCGCGGCGTGCGTCGCCTGCGGGCAGGTGTCGTCGGGCCTGCCGTTGGACGCGCGGGAGTGGCGGGCTGCGCGGCCGGGCCGTCCTCGCTCACCATCAACGGGGGGGTCGGCTCGATGCGCGGCGGGACGAGCAGCGGCGGCAGCGCCTCTCGCAGCGCCGCCCCCAACTGAAACTGCGTGGCCGTCACGTCACGGGTGCGCTCCTCGCGCTCGACCGCGACGCGCACGCGGAGGTGCACCACGTACTGACCCTGCGCGGCGCGCACCTCGGCGGTCACCGCGAGGGGCGCCTGGAGCGCGCGTTCGAGGGTGAAGACACCATCCGCCGGAACAGGGAAGGGCAACGCGAGACGTCGCGCGGCGTCGTAGAGCTCGGCCTGCGGAATGACCTGAAAACCGAGGGCTGCGACCGCATCACGGAGCACCGTGGTAACGTAGCGACCTGCCGCCGGATCGACCCCGATGGGCGCCGCGTCGATGATGGCGGTGCGCGGTCCGTCGGTGACGGGAGCCGTCGGTGTCGCGGGAGGCGGAGGCGTCGCCACGACGGCACCGGGTGGTGGCGGCGGGAGGTCAGCGGGTGTGCTCGGAGGCGTCGCGGGGGCCGCGGGGTCGATGGTGGGCGGCGTCGGAGCAGCGGCGCTCGGCGGTGTCGCGGGCGTCGGCGCAGCGGCTGGCGGGGTGGGCGCTGGGGTCGCGGGTCGGGCGGGTGCTGGTCTCGCGGGTGCTGGGCGTGGCGCCGGTTGGGCAGCGAGCGTCGCTGCATACAGGAAGGCCATCAGACCGGGAACCAAGGCGGAACGTGCGCGACCCATAGGAGTTGCGCGGGAATCTATCGGAATCCTGCAGGTGGCGCACCGTTCGGGCAATGCCCTGGAGTTGCGGCCATCGATGCGGTGGAGGACAACGCGGTCATGCGCTTTCGAGAGAGTGGCCGCGCGCTGGTGGGCGTCATCCACCTTCCCCCGCTCCCCGGCGCGCCGCGGTCGGTGCTGTCGATGCGATCGCTGCGGGCTCGCACCGCCGAAGACGCGCTGGCGCTCGCGGCCGCGGGCTTCGACGCCGTGCTGGTGGAGAACTTCGGCGACGCGCCGTTCTTCCGCGGCGCGGTTCCGCCCGAGACGGTGGCCGCGATGGCGGTGCTCGCCGACACCGCGCGCTCGGCCTCGGGTCTCCCGCTGGGCGTCAACGTGCTTCGCAACGACGGGGCCTCGGCGCTCGCGGTGGCCGTCGCGACCGAGGCGCGCTTCATCCGCGTGAACATCCTCGCGGGCGCCCGCGTCGCCGACCAGGGCATCATAGAGACCGACGCCGCGCGGCTCCTTCGCCTGCGCCGCCACCTCGACGCGAAGGGCGTCTCCATCGTCGCGGACGTCGGCGTGAAGCACTCGTCTCCGCTCGGCGCAGCGGGCGACGACGCCGTCGCCGAAGAGGCCGTCGAGGTCGTCGAGCGCGCCCTCGCCGACGTGGTGATCGTCACCGGCGCCCGCACCGGCGCAGCCGCCGACGAGAACCTCCTCGCGCGCGTGAAGGCCGCCGTGTCCCATACGCCGGTGTGGCTCGGCAGCGGCGTGCGCGCCGACACCGCCGCGCGGTGGGCGGCCCTGGCGGATGGCGCCATCGTGGGCAGCGCGCTTCGCGAAGGCGGCGTGGCGGGCGGCAGCATCGACCCGGCGCTCGCCCTGGCCTTCGCTCGCGCGTGGCGGGAGGCAGGAGCGTGAAGCTGCGACGCAACGTTCGGTACGAGGCCATCGGCACCGCGCACATCGGGACGCTGCTCGCCGAGGCCATCCGCGACCCGGCGAGGGTGCGCCAGGCGCTGGGCGTCTGGCCCGCGTGGGAAGAGGCCGTCGGTCCCGACATCGCCGCCGCGACGCAGCCGGTGTCCCTCCGCAGCGGCGTGCTCACCGTCTGGGTGCGCAACACGACGTGGCTCCAGGAGCTCCACGCCCAGCGGCAGCAGTTGTTGCTGCGCGTGCAACGCGTGGTAGCGGGCGCCGAGGTGTCCGAGCTGCGTTTCAAGCAGGGGCCGCGAGGAGCGGTGCCCGAGAAGGTCGCGCCGAAGCCGAAGGCGATCGTTCGGCCCGCGCCTGTTCCCTACGAGGTGTCGCAGGCGATTCGCGAGGTGCCCTCTGCTCCGTTGCGGGGCGCGCTCATCCGGGTGGCCTCGCGCTGGGCGGGTCTCATGCGCCTCCGCGACCAGTCGTAGCTACGGCGCCGCGAGGCAGGCCGCGATGGCGACCCCGTCGCGCCGCCACCGCGACTCGCCGAGGCCGTCGATGCTCCGCAGGTCGTCCGCGTCGCGCACGTCGGCGCCCGCGATGACCTCCAGGCAGTGACCCGGCAGCACCACCTGCACGTCGAGCCCTCGCGCGGCGGCCGTCTCCTGGCGCCACTTCTGGAGCGTCACCTCGCGCTTGCGCCGCAGCACCGGGTCCATCGACGGGCGCTCGGAGCGAAACCACCGCAACTCGTCCGCGGGTACGTCGCCGTCGCCGTCGGCCTCGCGCAGCGCCGCCTGCCACTGTGCGAGCGCCTCGTCGTCGCGCAGACCGCCGCCGACGATGGTCTTCATCCGCTCGTTGGAACGCGGTCGACGCCGCGCGAGGTCGACCAGCGCCGCGTTGCTGAGCACCCTCCCGGACGGCAGGTCGCGCGCCTCGGCCAACACCTCGCGGGCGGCAGCGAGCCGACGCATCGCCGCGCGGGCGGGCGCTTCGAGTCCGTGGCGACCCTTCACCTTCGCGTAGGTCGGACGGTCGTCGCTCGCGTCGCGCTGGGCGCGCCGGAGGGCGTAGCGGGTCTCCTCTTCGACCTCGGCCTCGATGCCGAGCGCGCGGGCGTCGTGGTCGAGGACGCCGTGCAGGTCGTGCAGGTGCCGAACGTCGTTGGCGAGGTAGGTCTGGAGCGCCTCATCGAGCGGTCGCTTCGCCCAGTCGTACTGCTGAAACCGCTTGTCGAGCGCGACGCCGAAGCGCTGCCCGAGGAGCGAGGCGAGGCCCGTCTCGCGCAGCCCCAGGAAGCGCGCGTGCACGGACGTGTCGACGACGCGTCCGAGGGTGACGCCCACGCCCTGCAACAGCCACGCATCGAAATAGAGGTCGTGCAGGATCTTCACGGGCCCGTCGCCGCTGAGCAGCGCGCCGAGCGCGTCGCCGAGGGGCAGCGCGAGCGCGTCGAAGAGAAACACCTCTCCGTCGGGCAGACCGCACTGCAACACGCAGAGCCGACTCCTCCAGTGGTGGAGGCCGTCGCTCTCGCAGTCGAGCGCGATGGATGGCGCTTCGGCGAGACGGCGGACAGCGGCCGAGAGGGCGTTAGGGTGATTGATGAGCTGTGGGGGGGACGTCACGAGGTTTTAGACGAACTTCAGCCGCAGGATTACCGCAACGTCGCGGCGTCGACCACGTCTCGCACGAAGGTATCGAAGCGCAGCTCGACCCGAAGCACCCGTCCCCCGGTGACGCCCTCGAAGGTGACCCGCCCGGCCACGCGCCCGCCGCGTCGGGCCGATGCGCGGGTCAACATCGCCGTCGCCCGCAGGGTGCCGTCGCCCACGGAGAGCGCGACCGCGCCCGGCGGCACCAGCCTCGCGTCGAGCACTGCTGCCGCGCCGCGCTCTGCCCGAAGCACCACACCCACCTGCGTCTCGTCGTTGGTGAGGGTCGTCGCGCGGGGCCAACCCACGGCGGGGTTGACCACCCAGATGGAGCCCACCTCGTCGGCGAACACCCCGCGAATGAGCCACGGCGCGGGGACACCCGCGCTCGCATCGCCCGAGGCGGTGGACCACACGTTGAGCGAGGCGTCCGGTGAGAGGACGCTGGCGTTGGGCAGCGGTGCGATCACGGCGCGGAGGGGTTCGAGGTCGCGCAGGCAGGTGGGGCGCAGGAGCGGGTCGAGGGTCTCGCAGCGTCGACCATCGCCCGTCGCGAGGGCGAGGCAGCGGGCTCTCTCGGCGAGCGAGGCGGCGCCGCAGAGGGAGGCGTCGCGGGCGGCGAGGGCGACGCACACCGGGTCGCGGCCGCGCAGGCCCGGAGCCGGTGGACAGGAGAGCGGGCGGGCCGCGGCGACGGCCGAGCGAAACGCGCAGGTCTCGCGGAGACTGGAGAGGTGGAGCGAGGCGCACCGATCGGGGGCGCGCTGACGCACGGCGAGGTCGAGGCGGCAGGAGTCTTCGAGGAGGGAGTCATCGGCGAGGGCCTGGAGCGCGCGACCGAGCTCGGGGCCGAGCGAGTCGCGGTTACGGCGAACGCACCGGGCGACGAGGTCGTCGTCGATGGGGGCGGCGCTCGGGGCTTCGCCGAGCTCGGGCCGAGGTGCCGCAGGACCTGGGCGCAGGGCGAGGGGTCGCGGAGGGATGCGAGGCGGGGCGCTCGGCGGTCGGGGCGGCGATGCGCCGTCGGCGCAACCCAGGCTCAAGCAGGCGAGGAGCAGGGCTGGTTTCACGGCGGATCCGAACAGCGAGTGTACGCAACTTGGCCAGCGCGCTTCTGGCGTTTGCTTTGACCCTGTCGAAGCGCGGCGGTTACACTTCCGCGGGATGTCGTCAGAACCCCTTTCCTCCCGCTTCGGACGGAGCTTCCCCGCGGGGCAGGTGCTCTTCCGGGAGGGCGACCCCGGCGCCGAGATGTTCGTCATCCAGAGCGGGCGGGTGAGAATCTCCAAGGTGTTTCCGTCGGGCGAGCGAACGCTGGCGGTCATCGGTCCGGGGGAGTTCTTCGGGGAGATGGCGATCCTCAACGACAAGCCGCGCACGGCGACCGCGACCTCGCTCGAAGCGCTCGACGCGCTGGTCATCGACGGCCGCACCTTCGAGGCGATGGTGCTCGGCAACGGTGAGATCGCCGTTCGGATGATCACGCGCCTCGCGCGCCGACTGCACAGCGCCAACGCGTATATCGACATTCTCTCGCGGGCCGACCCGCGGGCTCGCGTGGTGCTCGGGCTCGCGCGGGCGGGCGAGGAGTACGGCGAGCAGGTCGACGGCGGGGTGCGCCTCGCGCTGTCGGCCGACGACCTGGCCTCGATGGTGGGGCTCGACATCCAGACGGTGCAGGCCGTCCTCGATCGACTGGTGCGGGTGCGGCTGGTGCGGGCGGCCGAGGGCTACGGCTGGCTGCTCCCGGAGCCCGACCAGCTCTACGCCTTCGTGGATGCACTCGAACGACCAGCCACAGAGGGGGCGTGACCATGGAACTGAAGATCCTCGGGTGCCATGGCGGCGAGACGGCGAAGCACCGCACGACGAGCTTCCTCGTGGACGGTCGGCTCGCGCTCGATGCCGGCGCCACGACGGCGATGCTGACCCTCGAAGAGCAGATGAAGCTCGACGCCGTGGTGGTCTCCCACGCCCACCTCGATCACGTGCGCGACCTCGCGTCGCTCGCCGACAACCGCTGCCAGGGGGGCAACACCCCGCTCGTCGTGGCGGGCACCGCGGCCACCATCCGCGCGCTGCGCGAGCACTTCTTCAACAACGTCCTCTGGCCCGACTTCACCAACATCCCGCTGGTCGCGGGTGGTGGTTCGACGGTGGTGCTCAAGGTGCTCGAACCCGAGGTGGCCCAGGACATCGTGGGCTACTCGCTCAAGGCCGTGCTGGTCTCGCACACCATCGAGAGCGCCGGCATCGTGGTGTCGCGCGAGGGGACGTCGCTGGCGTTTTCGGGCGACACGGGGCCCACCGACCGCTTCTGGGAGGTGCTGCGCGAGACACCCGGACTCAAGGCGGTGCTCCAGGAGGTGAGCTTCCCCAACGAACTGGAGTGGCTCGCCAAGGTGTCGGGGCACCACACGCCGTCGACGCTCGGACGGGAGCTCCGGAAGTTCGATCGCAAGGACATCCCGTGGCTGATGTTTCACATCAAGCCGGCGTGTCAGGCGGCGGTGGAGCGGGAGCTCTCGCAGCTTCACGAAGACCGGCTGGAGCTGCTGAGCCTGGGCGACGAGTTCGTTCTGTGACGGAGGTCGTGGCGCCGCGCGGTGCCTGACTTTCGCGATATCGTCCCACGTCATGGACCTCCAGAAGCTCCTCGCATGGGTGGAGCCCACGATCGTGCAGGGGCACGTGGCGCCTCCCTTCGACGGCCCTTCGGCGATGGCGACCCTGAAGGCCGCCGGTCGCAGCGCGGAAGACCACCACCGCTTCCTCTACCGCTGGAACGGCTGCTACGCCCTGCACGGCGCGCTGCACTTCTTCGGCGCGCGCACCGACATCCCCAACCAGTCCCTCGACCTCTGGAACCGCCCCGATGGCTGGCGCCAGTCCTTCGGCCTCCTCCTCGACGGGGTGACCTTCTTCGCGGACTCCGGGCTCGGTGATCAGTTCGGGTATCGCGACGGCAAGGTGGTGCGGCTCCGCGTGCTCGACGCGAAGGTCGAGCGCCTCGCGTCGAGCTTCGGCGAGTGGCTGGAGATGCTCTTCGTCGAGCCCAACCGCTACCTCTCCATGGACCTCTTCGGCGCCTGCGTGGCGCGCCTCGGCCCGCTGCCGACGGGCGGTCACTTCGCGCCGCCGCCCACCTACTCACCGGGCGACGCGGTGGACGCCTCGCTGATGGAGGTGATGCCCTGCCGCGACAACCTCGAGCTGCGCGGCGCGGCGTCCATGGTGGTTCGCGGATCGAAGATTCCCCCCGCGCCCAGCGCGCGGTAGACGTCTCGCCATGAACTGGCGTCGGCGAGACCGGGCGACCGTCGATGGCGCCGAGAAGCGATCGGTGGCGCCGGGCGTGTTTCGCCGCTGTGGGGGCTGCGGCGCGACGCTGCTCGAAGACGAGCTCGCCCGCGCGTGGGAGGTGTGTCCCCGCTGCGGGTTTCACCACCGCCTGAGCGCGGCGCGCTGGGTCTCGCTGCTGGCCGACGAGGAGAGCTTCGCGCCCATCGGCGACGGGCTGCGCTCGGCCGACCCGCTGGGCTTCAGCGACGGGCAGACGTACCCCGACCGGGTCGCGCGCTCGCAGCGCAGCTCGGGCGAGTCCGACGCCGTGGTGGTGGGCGACGCCACCCTCGATGGTCGACCCATCGCGCTCGGGGTGTTTGCGTTCGGGTTCATGGGCGGCTCCATGGGGAGCGTCGTGGGCGAGCGCCTGGCGCGACTGTTCGAGCGGGGCGCGAGCGCGCGGCGACCTGTCGTGGTGCTGAGCGCATCAGGTGGAGCGCGGATGCAGGAGGGCATCCACTCGCTCATGCAGATGGCCAAGACCGTCGCCGCGCGGGGGCTGCTGGCCGACGCGGGAGTCCCCTTCGTGTCGGTGCTGCTCGACCCCACGACCGGCGGCGTCGCGGCGTCGTACGCGCTGCTCGGCGACGTCAACCTGGCCGAGCCCGGCGCGCTCATCGGCTTCGCGGGGCCGCGGGTCATCGAGCAGACCATCAAGCAGACGCTCCCCGAGGGCTTTCAGCGTAGTGAGTTCTTGTTGGAGCACGGGATGATCGACGCCATCGTGCCGCGCGGTGAGCTCCGCGCGACGCTCGCTCGGGTGCTCGGGCTGCTCTTCGACTCGCCGTCGTGAACACCCTCATCGAGCGCCTCGCGCCCCTCATCGCCCGCGGCGTCGTGCTCGACCTCACCGCCATGCGCGCCGCCCTCCGTGGTCTCGGCGACCCGCAGCTCCGCCTGCCCGCGGTGCACGTCGCCGGAACCAACGGCAAGGGCAGCGTCACCGCCCTCGTCGACGCCGTGTTGCGCGCCGCGGGTGAGCACGTGGGCCGCTACACCTCGCCGCACCTGCATCGCTTCGTCGAGCGCATCGCCATCGACGGCGCTCCCGTCGACGAGCCTTCCGCGAACGCCCACTGCGATCGGCTCCTCGCGCTGATGGCCGCCGGGGAGGTTCCGACGCTGACCTTCTTCGAAGCGGCCACCGCCCTCGGGTGGATGTGCTTCGAGGGCGCTGGCGTGACGCGCGTGGTGCTGGAGGTCGGGCTCGGCGGCCGCCTCGACGCGACGACGGTGTGCGCGCCGGAGATCACGGTCATCACCAGCGTCGCGCTCGATCACCAGGGGTACCTTGGCGACACGCTCGGAGCGATCGCGACGGAGAAGGCCGGCGTGCTCAAGCCGGGTGTGATGTGTGTGCTCGGCCCGCGGCTCGCGGCGCCGTCCGAAGCACGTGAGGCCATCGTGCGGGTCGCGCGATCGGTGGGCGCGCCGCTCGTCGACGCGCCACCCGTGACGGTGCTCGGTGACGGGCCCGACGGGCTCACGTTGGAGGGCACGCTTGCGGGCGAGCGAGTGGTCTTCACCGCGGCGTTGAGGGGCGCATACCAGGCCGAAAACGTCGCGACGGCGCTCGCCGTCATCGATCGCCTCACGGTGCGTGGCGCGCCCATCGCACCAGCAGCCGTCGCACGCGGTCTCGCCGCCGTCCGCTGGCCCGGCCGCATGGAACACCTCGGCGATGTCCTCCTCGATGGCGGCCACAACCCCGATGGTGTCGCGGCGCTCTGCGCCTCTGCTGCACTTCCGCCGGTGAAGGCCCTCGTCTTCGGCGCCTCCACCGACAAGCCGTGGGCCGCGATGCTCGGCCAGCTCGCAGCACGTTTTCCGGACGCTCGACGCTTCTACGCCGCGGCCCCGTTGCCGAGGGCGGTGGCGCCCATGGCGATGCGGGACGCGCTCGATGGGGAGCCCTGCGCGTCGCCGACCGACGCCCTCGCGGCAGCCCGTGCCGTGGCCGGTGATGGCGTGGTGCTCGCCTGCGGCAGCCTCTACCTCGTCGCCGCGGTGCGCGCGGCGGTGCTCGGGCTCACCAACGACCCGCCGGTCGGGATGTAGGCTGTCGCTCGCGCGGTGGTTGACCGGCGGGCGTTTGGGGCCTCAGATCCCCGCATGTCCCCCTTCATGCGCGCCTTCGGGCTGGTTCTGGGCGGTCTCCTTCTCGGTGCGGTGGGCTGTACGAGCGACGGCGTTCCGGCCGGGCAGTGCCGCTACAACGCCGACTGCGAGAGCCCGCAGGTGTGCGTCGGGACGACGTGCCGGGCGCCCTGCGCGCAGGACAGCGACTGCCCCGACAATGGCGTGTGCGCCCGCAGCCTCGCGGGCGTCTCCATCTGCGCGTCGCGCAACGCCCCGCGACCGTGCCTGTATTCGAGCGACTGTCCCGCGGCGACCTTCTGCACCCGCGACGGGGTGTGCCAGTCGCGCTGCCTCGGCGACTACGACTGTCAGGTCATCAACCCCTTCAACTCCTGCGTCGACGGCGCGTGTCAGCTCGTCTGCCCGACGGGCTTCGCCGACTGTGACGCGGACGTCCGCAACGGCTGCGAGGTCGACCTGCGCTCCTCGGCGGCCCACTGCGGGACCTGTGGCAACGCCTGCGCGGGCGTCGACGGCGCGCCGGGCGTGTGCCGCGACGGGGTGTGCGCGACGCAGTGCCGCGCGGGCTTCGCCGACTGCGACGGCGCCGCCTCCAACGGCTGCGAGGCCGACCTCGGGCAGTCCGATCACTGCGGCGCCTGCGCGACCCGCTGCTCGGGCGAGCGAGGGCTCTGCCTCGTCGCCGTCGACCCTGGCAGCAGCGCGCGCAGCTACTCCTGCCAGCCGTCGTGTCCGGCCGGGACGACCATGTGCGGATCGCGCTGCGTCGACCTCCAGTCCGACCCGGCGAGCTGCGGGAGCTGCGACGCCGTGTGCCCGGCGGGCGCGGGCTCGTCGCCGACGTGTTCGGCCGGTCGATGCGGTGTCCGTTGCAACGAGGTGGCGACGCAGGGCGACTGCGACGGCGTGGCGACCAACGGCTGCGAGGTCGAGCTGCGGCGCAGCCCGATGCACTGCGGCGCCTGCGGCAACCTCTGCCCGCCCGGCGCCCACGCGACCCCGGCGTGCAGCGACGGCGCGTGCCAGCTCACCTGCGAGACGGGCTGGGGCAACTGCGACGGCGACGCCGCCAACGGCTGCGAGACCGACCTCACCACCAGCGACGCCCACTGCGGGGCGTGCGGGGGGGCGTGCGTTCCGCGGCTCAACGGCGCCAACGCGTGCGCGGCCGGGGTCTGCGTGGGCTCGTGCGCGGCGGGCTTCGGCGACTGCGACGGCGACGCGGCCAACGGCTGCGAGGTGACCACCACGACGACCGTCGCGCACTGCGGCGGGTGCGGCATGGCGTGCGCCGCCCGCACCAACTCCGAGGTCGAGTGCGCCGAGGGGGCGTGTCGCTACCGATGCGCCGCGGGCTTCGCCGACTGCGACGGCGACGCGGCCAACGGCTGCGAGGTCGCCCTCGGCACGAGCGCGGCGCACTGCGGGGCGTGCGGTCGCGCGTGCAGCGCCACCAACGGGACGCCCGCCTGCACCGCGGGCGTGTGCGGCATCACCTGCACGACGGGCTTCGGCAACTGCGACGGCGACGTCGCCAACGGCTGCGAGACCGACACCGCGAGCAACACCCTCAACTGCGGGTCGTGCCGCAACGTGTGCAACTTCCCCGGCGCGGGCGCGCGCTGCGCGGCGGGCGCGTGCGTGCGCACCGACTGCGGCCAGGGGCTCGGTGACTGCGACGGCATGGCGGGCAACGGCTGCGAGACGATGCTCGCGACGAGCGCCGAGAACTGCGGCGCGTGTGGCAATCGGTGTGTGCTGGCCAACGCCACCGCGGTCTGTCGGGCGGGAGGCTGCGCCGTCGGCACCTGCAACGCGGGCTTCGCGGACTGCGACGGCAACCCGGCCAACGGGTGCGAGGTCTCGCTCGCGACCGATGCCCTGCACTGCGGGATGTGCCCGCTCGCGTGCGGCACCGCCAACGGCGTGGCGAGCTGCGTGATGTCGGCCTGCCGCATCGCCTGCACCACGGGCTACGGCAACTGCGACGGGCAGACCCCCAACGGCTGCGAGACCAACCTCAACACCACGGTGGCGTCGTGCGGCGCCTGCGGTCGGGCCTGCGCGCTCGCCCACGCCACGTCCGGGTGCGCGGCCGGGGCCTGCACCGTGGTCACCTGCGACGCCGGCTGGGCCAACTGCGACGGCAACGCGGCCAACGGCTGCGAGACCGACCTCAACAACACGGTCGGGTCGTGCGGGGCCTGCGGTCGGGCGTGCTCGCTGCCCAACGCGACGCCCGCCTGCCGCTCGGGCGCGTGCGCCGTGTCGATGTGCGCCGCTGGGTACGGCGACTGCGACGCGATGGCCGCCAACGGGTGCGAGACCAACCTCAACACCACCGTCACGAGCTGCGGCGTCTGCGGTCGGGCGTGCTCGCTGCCCAACGCCACCGCCGCCTGCACGGCGGGCGCCTGCGCGGTGGCCGCCTGCGCGCCGGGCTTCGGCAACTGCGACGGCATGGCCGCCAACGGGTGCGAGACCGACCTGCGCAGCACCAACAGCAACTGCGGAACCTGCGGCACCGTGTGCGGCGCCGGGACGGTGTGCAGCGGGAGCCTGTGCGGCTCCATCTGTGGCGCCGGGACGACCTACTGCGCCGGGCGCTGCGTGAACCTCACGAGCGACCCTGCCCATTGCAGCGCGTGCGGGATGGCCTGCCCGCCGCGGGCCAACGCGACGCCGGTGTGTCGCGCGAGCGCGTGCGGGTTCACCTGCAACACGGGCTTCGCCGACTGCGACGGCAACCCGGCCAACGGGTGCGAGACCAACCTCAACACCACCGTCGCGAGCTGCGGCGCGTGCGGCAACGCCTGCATGCTGGCCAACGCGACGCCGAGCTGCGTGGCGGGCGCGTGCGCCGTCGCGAGCTGCACCACGGGCTTCGGCAACTGCGACGGGGTGGCGGCCAACGGGTGCGAGACCAACACCACGACCTCGACGACCCACTGCAACGCCTGCGGCAACGCGTGCACGGTGGCCAACGGGACGCCGGGCTGCCGCACCGGGTGCGCCGTGGCGGCCTGCAACGCGGGCTACGGCGACTGCGACGGCGCGTACGCCAACGGCTGCGAGGCGGTGCTCGCGACGGACAACGCCAACTGCGGCGCGTGCGGAACGGTCTGCGGCAGCGGCACGACGTGCACGGCGTCGCGGTGCGTTCCGGTCAACGACACCTGCCAGACGGCGACGCCCATCGACCTCGCGCGGGGCTCGGCGATCGACCTGCCCTTCACCGTGGTCAACGGCGACCACACCACCAACGTGTCGACCAACTGCGTGGCGAGCACCGGCGCGGACGTGTTCTTCTCCTTCACGCTGACGCAGACCGAGCTGGTGCACGCCGACACCTTCGGCGCGGGCTTCGACACGGTGCTGTTCATCGCGCGCGATGGGCGCCCTCGCGGTGGCGCGTGTGACAACTACATCCTCGGCGGCCGACCCGGCGAGGTGTGGTGCAACGACGACGCGGTCAACACCTCACGCGACGACGTCTACACCCCGCGCTGCACCAGCGGCGGCGCGCAGTCCATGATCGTCGGCCGCTTCAACCCCGGCACCTACTTCCTCGGCGTCGCGGGCTACGCGAGCAACGTCGGCAGCGGAACCATCCACTTCCAGCACCTGCCGATCACCACCAACGGCGCCGTGGAGTACGTCCCCAACGTCGTGTCGGGCTCGCAGTACAGCTTCTCGCGCCGCCCCTTCGTCACCCCCGGAACCGTCAACACCACCTGCGGCGGCACCGGCATCGGGCCCGAGGATACGTTCTGGTGGCGGAGCTGCCCCGAGGTCACCGCGGGCACCCGCCTGCGCGCGCACTCCTGCTACACGCCGACGCCCATCGACACCATCATCGACGTGCGCAACGGCAGCGGCGCGGCGGGCCTCTGCAACGACGACGCGGGCTCCGGGTGCTCGGGCAACAGCGCCTCGGCGCGCGTCGACCTCACGCTCCCCGGCGGCGCGGGCATCCACACGCTCACGCTCGACACGTACCGCGAGCCCGCCGCCGGCTCGCTGTACTACCTGGTCATCAACGAGATCATCATCGGCGCGCGCGACCGACGCGGGCCCTTCCTCGGGTCGGTGTGCCTCGCGCAAGCGGTGTCGCGGGCGCCGCGGTTCTGACCCGAGCGTCCCTCGTGGGGTTGGCGAACGCGCGTGACAGATTTCCGCCGCGTTCGCGCGGTGGCGTCTAAAGTCGAGACCGATGGTGATGCAGGCGTCGACGAGCACGGCGGGACGGAGGTCGGAAGGGTGAGCACCGCCGACCGCGCCGTTGGAGCGGTGCTCGAGGGTCGCTATCGCCTGGAGGCGAGGCTCTCCCACTGGGGCGTGGGCGAGTGCTGGCGCGCCGTCGACACCCAGCGCCCGCGCGCGTCGGTCACGGTGAAGATCCTCCCCGCGCCGTCGGGTCGGCGCACCGAGCGCATGGCCGCGCTCAAGCTCCTCGGCGACCGGCTGACGAAGCTCCAGCACCCCAACAACCTCCCCATCATCGAGGTCAACACCTCCGGCGCGCAGCCGCTGGTCGTGTACGACGCCTGGGAGTCCGTCGGCCTCGGAGAATGGCTCGCTTCTGTCCGCGCCGCGGGTGATGCGACGCAGCTCCGCACCGTCTTCGGCGTGGCCGATCGCCTGCTCGCCGCCGTCGGCGCGGGGCATCGGCAGCGCTCTCCGGGCGCGCTCATCCACGGCGCCCTCCACCACGAGGCGGCGCGTGTGCGCATCGAGGTGGGGCGCGACCCGGAGGTGCGGGTCATCGACGTCGGGCTCTCCGCCGAGAAGGACGCCGCGGCCCTCGTCGACAGCTCCCCATCGGAGTACGGCGCGCCGGAGCACGTCCGCGAGCCGTCGCTCCGCAACGCGGCGACGGACGTGTTCGCGGCGGCGGTGCTGGTGCTGCGGCTGCTGGTCCCGGACGCAGCGCGCCCGCGCGGGCACCGGAGCTGGGCCCACTTCGTGGCGCAGAAGGAATCCGAAGTGCACGCCGCCATCACGGCCCTGCGCGCCGACGTCGACCCTTCCATCTGGGCTGCCCTCGCGCAGGCCCTGGCGCGTCGCCCCGAGGCTCGCCCCGCGGACGCCGAGCGCCTCCGCGAGATGCTCCGCGCGGCGTCGTGGGGTGCCTCGGCCTCGGTGAGCCTCGCAGTGGAAGAGCCGCTCGCGCCGTTGGTTCCGATGGAGCTTCCGTCGCTGCAACCGCTCGCCCCGCCGGTGCCCGCGTTGTCTCTCGCGACGCCGCCCCTGCCGGTTGTCCATGCGCCTCCACCGGTCGTCGCACACGCGCCTCCGCCCAGCACGCCGGCCGGACCGCCGCCCGTCCCGAAGGGGATGCAACTCGGCGTGGGGTCGGTGCTCGGCGCTGGTCGTCCCGATGCTCCGCCGCGTCCGCGACGAAGCACGGCCGGACTCGATGGTCACTCCTTCGGTGCGCCACCGTCCGCCCCGACGAGACCCGCCAAGGTGTCCCTCGACGACGCCGCGGCCACCACCCTCGACCCCGGCTTTCCCGCAGCGCCTTCCGCCCTGTCGGACCTCGACGCGCCCACGGCCCTGGTCGCGCTCCCCGAAGGACCGCACGCCGGAAAGATCTCCCTCGCCGACGCCGAGCGCACCGAGCTCTCGCCCTTTGACGCCCCCGACCCGACCCGCGTGGGGCCGCTGCCCGTTCCTGCGCCGTCGTCAGGTCCGTCGCGGTTGCCCCACGGTGAGTGGTCGGAGCCCTCCTGGGGTTCGCAGCCGTCGGTGGTCAGCGCACCCTTTCCTGCGCCCGTCTCCCTCGCCGCCGCCACCCAGCCCATCTCGCTGGAGGCCGCACCGCCACCAGTCGTCGCCGCGCTCGCGGCCTACGCCGCGCCGGTGCATCCGTCAGCATGGGACAGCGCTCCCCACCTCCAGCCGGTGGCCTTCCAGGCGCCTCCCGCCGCGCCGCCGACCTACGCCGCGCCGCCGAGGGCTCCCGCCGATCCCTTCGCGATGGTGGCCGCCGCCGGTCGCGTCGACGCCCGCCCCTGGGACGCCTCCTCCGCGCCGCCGGCGCTCCCGCCCAACACTCCGCGCAAGACCCCCGTGGCGCTCTTCGTCGCGCTCGCGCTCTTCGTGGCGGTGGCGGCCTTCCTCCTCGGGCTCGTCGCCTCGTCGCGCTCGCCCGACCCCGCCCCGACGCCCACGCCTGTGGTTCGATGACTGCCCCTGTCGAGGCCCCAGCCCCAGAGGCGCCGCGCTGGGTCGGCAAGCTCATCGCGTCGCGCTACCGCCTGCTGCGGGTGCTCGGCGTCGGCGGTCACGGCGCCGTCTACGAGGCCCAGCACGAGCTCACCGACCGTCGCTTCGCGGTGAAGCTGCTGCTCAGCGACTCGCGCCAGGTGAAGGGCCTCGCCGATCGCCTCGTGCGCGAGGCCAAGGCCGCGTCGCGGGTGCGCCACCCCAACGTCGTCGAGGTCATCGACGTCGGCATCGACGCCGACAGCGGGCGCCTCTACCTCATCGAAGAACTCCTCGACGGCGACGACCTCCGCGCCCGCATGAAGACCCGTCGGCGCATGACCACCCAGGAGGTGCGCGCGGTGATGGGACCCGTGCTCGACGGCCTCGGTGCCGCGCACGAGCAGGGCGTGGTGCACCGCGACCTGAAGCCCGGCAACGTGATGCTCGCCCTCGTGGCGGGCGCCGAGGTGCCCAAGCTCATCGACTTCGGCATCTCGAAGGTCGAGGCGCGTGGCCCGAAGGAGGACGACAAGGACGGTCCGCTCACGCGCGACGGCATGCTCCTCGGGACGCCCGATTACATGGCGCCCGAGCAGGCCCGCGGGGCGCAGTCCGTCGACGCCCGGGCCGACCTCTGGTCGGTGGGCGTGCTGCTCTACGAGATGCTCGCGGGGGTGAGGCCCTTCCGTGGCAACGGTCCAGCGGCGGTCATCGTCGCCGTGGCCACGGAGACGCCGACCCCGCTCGCCACGCACCGGCCCGACCTCCCGGCTGCGTGGTGCGCGCTCGTGCACCGCTGCCTCGCGCGGTCGCCCGACCAGCGCTTCGCCACCGCGCGCTCGCTCCGCGAGGCCCTCGATGCGGCGGGCGATCAGGACGCCTCGGTCACGCTCGACGACATCCCGATCGTGGAGCCCGACGCGCCCGACACGCTGGCCTCTGCGCCGGTGGGACCCATCGCGCCGCCCGTCGCGCCCGGGCTCGACTTCGTGCTCGACACCAACGTCGAGGCGCCCTTCACCGAGCCCCCCGCCGCGCCGCGCGCGCTCCCGGTCACGCTGCCCTCCGGGCGCGACTCCTGGCGCTGGGTGCTCGCCTCGCTCGCGCTCTTCGTGGTCGTGGGCGTCGCGGCGTGGACGAAGCTCCGGCCCGGCCCCGCGCACGATCGACCCGTGCGCCGCCCGCTGGTTGCGAGCGGTCGCGTCGACGCGGGTGTGCTCCGGGCCGACCCGGTGAGCCTCGCCGATCAGGACGCGCGCACGCTCCCGCAGCGCCTCTCGGTCACGCAGCAGCGATCGGTGATGATCGCCTTCGAGCCGCGGGCGAGGGCGTGCGCGGGGCCGCGGTTCTTCGGCTCGCTGCCGGTGACGCTGACGGTGCGGGGAGACGGGACGGTGCGGCTGGTGCGCGTGGGAGAAGCGCTCCGCGGGTCGGCCGTGGAGCGCTGCGTGATGGAGGCGGGGCGGTCGGTGACGGTGCCGCGGTTTGCGGCGAGGGAGATGGAGATCGGCTGGGTCTACGTGATCGCCGATCAGTCGCAGTAGTCGGCGAGCGCGGCCATCTCGCCGAGCGCCTTCAGGCGCGCGAGGGAGAGGTCCTCGAGCTGGCGGATGCGCTCGCGGGTGAGGTTCATGATGGCGCCGACCTCTTCGAGCGTGATGCCGCCGCGGTCGGCGACGTCGAGCGCGCAGGTCTCAGGCAGGTCCCACACTTCCACGTCCGGGAAGTTGAGCTTGATGTTGCCGTTGCGCTCGTTCACGTCGAGGTAGAGGTGGTGCTTGCAACTCACGAACGGGCAAGGCCGCTCGGCGTGCGGGCCGTGCTGGCAGTCGCCGCGTGACATCGGCCGCTCGTAGTCCACGTCGGGGTACATCTGACGAAGACGCTCCAGCTCGCGCTTGGACTGCCGCCGCATGGACAGCGTCCGGGGCCGCGACCGCGCGCGCGGCTTGCGACCGCTGCGCTCCACGCCCGGGACGAGCGTCGTGACCTCGGTCGTGGCGACTTCTTCCATCTCGTCGTCCTCCACGTCGAGGGTCACGGCGTTGCTGTTCACCTGGATCGGCATCGTCATGGTCGCGGTCCTCCCGAATCGAAGTTGGTGACCCGCGCTCGTCCGCGCGGATCGTGAGCAATGACCGACCGACGTGACTCGGCGCGCGACCCGATCGCGACGCCCCCACGACCGGAGGTCCCTGCCCAGAAACGTTTTCAGTGCCTCGCTGGAGCTCCTGCGAAGGGCTCAAGCGCGCGCTGAGGATCCCCTTCTCCATGACGCCAACGGCACCGTCAAAAATATCGTGACGAATCTCACGATGTGCCGCGCTCGGGTCGTCCGTCGGAGCGCAGACGACATCGTCGCCGCCGCGCGCGAGGACGATCAGCGGCGTCGCATCAGCCCCGCGAGCACGGCCTCGCGATCGAGCTTTCCTGCGAACACCGCGTCGAGCGTCGCGAAGATCGTCGCGTCGACGCGCCGCTCCTTCGCGAAGGCCACCACGCGCGGCACCAGGGTCGGCGCTTCGACTCTCAGCGACGACGCCGCGAGCGCCTGCTCCAGCGTCGCGCCGCCCGCGAGGGCCGCGCCGAGGAGGCACTCGGGGCGGTCTTCCTGGCCCATCGCCGCGAGCAGATCGCCCACGCCCGCGACCTCGAAGAGGCTCCGCTCGTCGGCGCCCGCCGCGACCGCGATGCGCGCCGCTTCATGAAGTCCCCGCGTGAGGAACCCACCGAGGAGCGCGGGCGAGACACCGATGGCCCGCGCGTAGCCGAGGGCCACGAAGAGCGCCCCGTTGAGCGCGCTCGCCCACTCCAGGCCCACGAGGTCGCGGCTCACCGAGACGCGCAGCAGCGGACCTTGCAGCACGCCGCTCACCGCGTCGGTGACCTCCGGATAGCGCGACGCGACGGCGAGCACCGACGGTCGACCGACGATGAGGTCGTCGGCGAGGGCAGGACCGCCGATGGCACCCACGCGCCGGCACGGGGTCTCTTCACGAAGTACTTCCGAAAGGGTCGCGAGCCCTTCGCCGGACAGTCCGCGGACGGCGTGTGCGAGCAGGTGGCTCCCGTCGACCACGTCCCCGAGCGAGCGCGCGACGTCGCGCACCACCGCCGACGGAACCGCCACCAGCAACAACCGCGCGTGACGGGCGAGGGCGCCGAGGTCGGTGGTGATCGCGACCTCGGGGGATAGGTCATCGGGCCGGTCGTGGCGGCGCGAGTGGAGCATCGTGGGGTGACCGTTGCGGGCGACCGCGCAGGCGAGCGCGAGACCCCAGCGGCCTCCGCCCAGGATGCCGACGGGAGTCGACGCTGGCGTGCTCATGAGCTCCTCCGCGCGGCCGGATGGAAGCCGAGGCCGCTCACCGCGAGGCGGTTCTGGTAGTAGAGCAAGAGGTTGGTGTCGCCGAGCACCACGCCCCCCTGGGCGGGTCGAAGCACGGCGTTGCTGTGGTAGCCCGACCAGGCCCGCGTCGCGGCGTCGATGATGGTCGCCGCGCTCGCGCCGCGCATGCCTGGACCGAGCACCGCGGCCCCGCGGTCTTCGAGCACGGAGGCGCGCTCGACGAGCTCGGCCACGCGTCGCTCCAGCTCTTCGGTGGGCACAAACACCTCGTCGCGGTGACGCAAGAGCTTGAAGAGGTCTTCGCCCGGGAAGGAGTCACGCAGCTTCCCAAACGCGGCGCCCGCGACGAGGTGCGACGCGAGCAGCACCGTCTCCCTGGCGTACGAGCGGCAGATGGCCTCACCGAGCTCGCGGGTGTACTGAGCGTCGCGCGCCTCGTCGATGACGGCCTCGCCGTCGCGCGTGACGTAGCTCGCGGGGTCGACGGTGCGGCCGCGGGCGTCGACCGAGCGGCCGTCGTCGAGCACCCGGTTGGTAAACGGGTCCATCGGCTCGCCGAAGCGGATGACCACCGACCCGGTGGTCATCACGAGCTTGCGGACGAGGGTGACCACGCGCTCGACGCGGGTGCTCTCGTCGTCCTCGATGATGTAGCGGTTGCGGCCCACCTCGGCGAGGTAGTCGGCGATGAGCGTCGAGGCCTCCAGCGTGAGCATGTAGTTGATGGTGGCGGGCACCACGAAGACCCGCCGCGGGTGACCCGCGCGCACCGAGTGCACGAAGGCCTCGACCCCGGTGCCGAGCAACCCGAGCTTGAGCTTCTCCTCCACCATCCCCGAGCGCGAGCGCGTGCCGCCCGGGAAGAACAGCGAGTGGTAGCCGCGCTCGATGAGCACGCTGGAGTAGGTCTTGAGCACCTCTTTGTAGAGGTCGTGACGGATGCGGCGGTCGACGCGATAGGCGCCGAGGTTCTGCATGAAGTACGAGAGGAAGGGGTTGGTGAAGAGGTTCTTCCCGGCGCCGTAGGTGGCGGGCGGAAGGCCCTCGCGGTCGAGCGCGAAGCCGAATGCTACCGAGTCGAGGTTGGACAGGTGCGTCGGGACGAAGATCACCGTGCCGATCTTCGACAGCGCGCGAATGCGCTCGACGGGACCCTGCGTGACGATGTGCTCGCGGAGCTTCCCCTGCGCGCGCATGCCCAGCGAGAGGTCTTTCGGCGAGAGCAGGAGCGAGAGCGCCGCGGGCAGCACCTTCGTCGAGAGCGCGTACACCCGCGGGTTGAAGTTGCCCGCCACGTCGCGCGCATAGACGCGAGCGACCTCCTCGACGCGCCGCCGTCGCTCGGAGTCCGAGAGCTTGCCGATGGTGCGCGACAGCTCGCGAAACCGTTCGTACTCCGCGCGCTCGCTGCCGGGCCGCGCCTCCAGCCGACGGATCTCGCACCACGCGGCGTCGTTGAGCAGCAGCAGCGGGTCGCGCGCCCCCTGCGTCACGCGCGAGACCACGTCCTCGACGATGGACGTTCGCTCGCCGTTGAAATGAAAGATCTGTGGAGCCTCCGCCATGGCCGACGCACCGTACCGCCTCCCTCGTCGCGCCCACAAGCGCCGCCGGGCTCGCCCCCACCGCCCCTCGTCTGCTACCGCTCGTCGGTCCCGATGCCGCGCCGCTCGCACTACGACCACCGCCTGCCCTCGCCGAAGGTCCCCTTGGCTCTCGCCGTGGCGGCGCTCGCGGGCCTCGCCTTCGCACGCTGGCGTCTCGACCGACCCCCACCACCGCCCACGGTCGCCCTCGACGCCGCGAGCTACGTCACGGCCGTCGCCCCGATGTTTCGCCGCGCCGGGTGCGCCGACCTCCGCTGTCACGGCGGCACCGCGCCCTTCCACCTCGCAACCTCGCCAACCTCCGCGGAGCTCCTGTCCGAGTTCGACCTCGTGCGCGCGCTCTCCCGCTCGGGTGATGCGGCCCGTGGATCACCCTGGCCCCGCGTCACCGGTGCCTCTCACGCCGGTGCCGGTGCCTTCGCGATCGACGGGTGTGAGGCCGCCACGCTCGATCGCTTCCTCGGCGGTGCGGTCGTGCGCCCCTGCGCTCCGGCCTTGCCCGACGGCGGTCGTTGACCCTCTACTCGCGTCCCGTGAGCCGCCGCCCCGAACCCTCCCAGATCTCCGGTCGCCGCGCCCTCGCGGCGGTGCTCGCGCTCGCGGTGCTGCTCACCGCCGTCATCATCGTGCAGGCCGTCTTCGCGGACCGAACGGGAATCCGCCACCGCACGCCCGTCGTGCGCTACGGCGACGGGGGCGCGTCAGGGGTCCGCTGACGCGTAGTGCCCGAGCCGCTCGCGCAGCCGACCGAGGGCGCGCGCGTGCAGGCGGCTGGCCCACCCCTTGGTCATGCCGAGCTGGATGCCCGCCTGCTCCATGGTGAACCCTTCGAGGTAGATCTTCTCGACGAGTCCGCGCTCGCGCTCGGGGAAGTCGTCGAGCACCTCGCGAATCTCTCGCGCGGTGTCCCGCACGATGGCCGCCTCTTCCGGCGACGGGATCGGCTCGGCTTGAAGCGCGCTCGCCGTCTCCTCCAGCAGCAGCGCCGTCGCCGTGTCTTCGAGGAGCCCGGCGAGGGCGCGCGCAGCATCGAGCGCGTCGGCCGAGGCGGGGCCTTCCGCCGCACGCTGTTCGAGCAGATCATCGACGGCGGCGCGGGCACCCATGCGGGCGCGGAAGATCGGGTCCTGCCCGTGGTCCTTCCGCACCTGATCGAGCATCGCGCCGCGGATGCGGTAGTAGGCGTAGGTCGGAAACGCCGCGCCCTTGGTGGGGTCGTACTTGTTGGCCGCGTCGAGGAGCCCGAGCTGCCCGAAGCTGATCAGGTCATCGACGCCGATGTGCCGCGGAACGTCCCGCGAGATGAGCTTCGCCACGCGCCGCACCAGACCGCTGTGGGCCGCGATGAGCGCGTCGCGTTGCTTCGTGTCGAGGGGGAGGGTCATCGCTGGACGCTCTGCGAGGGTCGTCCGCGGGTCACCGCGCCGTCAAGTGCGCTGGCGCGCGCCCGCCGACCTGCGGTACCCGTGGTGACCAACCCGCCATGTCGCACCCTCCCGTCATCATCTCCGGCAGCTCCCACCCCACGCTCGCGGCCACCATCGCGAGCCACCTCGGTGTGACCGTCGGGCGCGTGCGCTTCAACCGCTTCTCCAACGAGAACGTGAAGGTCTGCGTCGAGGAGAACGTGCGCGACCGCGACGTCTTCGTCGTCCAGACGTCGTGTCCCCCCGTCAACGAGTCGCTGATGGAGACCCTCATCCTCATCGATGCGCTCCGCGGCGCCGGCGCGGGTCGGGTCACGGCGGTGCTGCCCTACTTCCCCTACGTCCGCTCCGACAAGCAGGACGAGCCCGGCATCTCCATCACGGCCCGCCTCGTCGCCGATCTGCTCACCACCGCGGGCGCCCAGCGGCTCCTGGCGATGGACCTCCACTCACCACAGATCCACGGCTTCTTCCGCATCCCCGTCGACCATGTCACCGCCATCCCGGTGCTCGGTCGCGGCCTCGCCAGCAACACCGGCGAAGACCGCGTGGTGGTCGCCACCGACATCGGCGAAGCGAAGGACGCCGGGCGCTTCGCCCACGACCTCGGCGTGCCGCTCGCGGTCATCGACAAGCGACGCGTGGGCGATGATGAGCACGCCGTCCCGCACACCCTCGTCGGTGACGTGCGCGGTCGCCACGCCCTCATCGTCGACGACGAGATCGCCACCGGCGGAACCATCCTCGAAGCCGCCGAGCTCGTGATGCGCCTTGGTGCTGCCTCCGTCGAGGCCGCCGCGGTGCACGGCGTGCTCTCGGGCCGCGCGGTCGAGCGTCTGCGCGGGTCGGTGCTGCGGCGCCTGCTCATCACCGACTCGATCCCCTTGCCCGAGGCCAAGCGCGACCCGCGCATCGAGGTGGTGAGCGTGGCGGGCCTGCTCTCCGACGCCATCGGCCGCATCCACCGCGGCGACAGCGTGGCGCACCTCGCGTCCCGTCGCTGACGACCTACAGGTAGCGCGGCCGACGCACGACGCGAAACGCGAGCCCCGCGCCGTACTCGCTGCCGACGAAGCTGCTCTGCCCGACCGAGGTCCATGCGCGCGTCGCGGTGGGTGTCGCGCCGCCGCGCAGGAGGTACACCGCTCCGACGCCTACGCCGGATGGCGCCCGGCCCGCGCGCAGCAAGACGTCGTCGAAGCCATCGCCGTCCACGTCGCCCGCGCCCACCGCGCGGTCGCCGAGCGCGATGGCCCCTTCGTCCTCGCGGGTCTCGTAGGTGAGCGCGGCCGTCGTCGAAGGAGCCGCCGCCCCGAGGAAGAGGTACGCGACGCCCGCCCCCGGTCGGCGGGCGGCGTTGCCCGACGCGCCGACGACGAGGTCAGCGAGGCCGTCGCCGTTGACGTCGCCCGCGCCGTCGAGCGCGTTGCCGAGACGCTCGCCCGCGCCCGCCGCCGTGGCGCCGCGCACTTCGAGCAGCGGGCGCATGAGCGACCCGATCGAGCCCGCGAAGACGACCACCCGACCGGGTCCGCCGATGGAGGGAGCGCCCACGGCGAGGTCGGCGTAGCCGTCGCCGTCGAGGTCGCCCACGCCCGCCACCGCCGACCCGAAGACGTCGTTGGCGGCGCCGAGGAAGTTCTGATCGACCGAGGCGTTGGGTGTCGCGCTCCCGAAGAACACCCGCACCTCCCCGACCCCCGACCCGACGATCTGCGGCGCGCCGATGACGACATCCGCGAAGCCGTCCCCGTTGAGGTCGCCCGCCCCCGCGACCACGCTCCCGAAGGCGTCGAAGGGCATCGCGAAGGTGAACTCCGCGTCAGGCATCGCGTCGGGCGTCGAACCGCCCAGGTAGAGCCACGCCCGCCCGGTGAGCCCGCCGTATGCCGGTGCGCCGACGACCAAGTCGCCGTAGCCGTCGCCGTTGTAGTCACCAACGATCGCGACGCTGCGGCCGAAGCCTCCGCTCGCCACCGGGGCCGCCACTTGAAGCGTGGCGCTCGTCGAGGGTGACGCTCCGCCCAGGTACACCGCGACACGCCCCGACTCCCCGGTCTCCGTCGGCGCGCCGGTGCGGAAGCTCCCGGCGCCGACGACGAGGTCGGCGAAGCCGTCGCCGTTGAGATCACCCGAGGTCGACACGCTCCCACCGAAGCGCTCTCCCGGGTTGCTCGCGGCGAGGGTGAGGTCCGGCGCGCTCGCGATGGCTGTTCCGCCAAGGTGGACGTGCACCTCTCCCGTGGGGCCCGCGGCGACGCGCTCCAGGCCCGGCGCGCCGACGACGATGTCCGCGCGACCGTCGCCGTTGAGGTCGTGGAGCGCGCGCCCCAGGGTGACGGGCCACACCGCGGAGGTGCGCAGCTCCATCGCTCCGTCGAGGGCCACGACGCGCCACCAGCGAAGCCCGCGCGGCAGGTCGGCGACGGACACGTAAGACGTCGTCGCGCTGGTCGCGGTGGACTCCACCGTGTCGAAGGTTCGCGTGGTGGAGAGCTCGACGCGGTAGCTGGTCGCGGCGGGCAATGCCGTCCAGCGGAAGGTCGGCCGGAGCGAGCGGAGCCACGCGCCGGAGCTCGGCGCCAGCGGTCGAAAGGGCGTGACGGCGCTGGACCCCAGGTCGGTCGAGCCGTCGCGAAGAAGTACGACGCCCCTGTCGGGGACGACATCGACCATGGGTCGGTCGACGAAGCCGGCGTCACTCAGGAGGAAGGGAACATCGGGGGACAGCCCCCCCGGGCGCTCGTCTTTGCAGGCCAGGGCAAGCGCAACGAAGGCGAGCGCGCGATGCGGCAGCATCCGATGGACGCGGCTCAGGGCGTCGGGACCCAACGGATGCGCGTCCCGGTCGCGACCGGGCAGGCCGTGGAGTTGCTGCAGAGCACCGCGCCGTCCACGCCGTCGAGGGTCTCCAGACCGACGGTGAGCGCGCGGTCGGGCGTGCCGAGCGACTGGTAGATCATGTCGATGGTGTTGGTGGTCTCGTTGAGGATGATCTCGAAGGTCAGGTTGCCGGTGCCCGTCGGGTAGTACGACGCGTTGTCCCACTGCGCGATGTAGCGACGGTTGGGTGCGGTGCCGACGGTGCCGATGCACACGCCCGTGTCGCGGGTGAGCAGGTCGAGCCAGTAGGCCGCGATGACCCCGTTGGGCGCGCCACGCTCGGGGATGCTTCCGGCGGTGCTCGCCGCCGACACGCCGTCGAGGTTCATGAACCCGTTGGAGGCGACGTTGACCATCGTCACGGGCGAACCCCAGTAGCGGAAGGAGAACGGCAGCGTGTCGAGCACCGACGAGTCGTCGAGGCTGGGCAGCACGCGCCGGGCGCCGGGCGCCGTGCACACGTTGACGAAGGTGACGTCGGCGGGCGCGTCGGTGCGCCGGTACGACGGAGACGAGCCCGCGGGCAGCGTCGTCACCGTGGCGTTGACGACCGAGCTGGCGGCGAAGGTTCGCGCTTCACCGACGACGAAGTACGTCCCGGCGGCGAGCGACGGGTAGCGCTGCACCCACGGGCCAAAGGGCCCCGAGAGGCAGCTCCCGACGACGGACGAGGCCGTGCCGCAGGTGCGCTCCACCGCGGCGAAGAGCTGCGTGGCGGGGGTCGCCATGAGCGTGACGGTCACGTCCCGCGGCGTGTCGATGGTGAAGGTCGTGACGAAGTCGGTCCACGTCGCCGAGCTCATCGTGGCCGAGCCGCAGGGCGTGCCGTGGTCGGGCACCGTGTCGAAGGTCGTCACCGCCAGCGGAACCGTCGGCCCATCGGGCGTCAGCCGCACCGCCGTCGAGCACGTGTCACCCGGCGCACGCACGCCCGGATCGCCCGTCGCGATGATGAGCCGCACGTTGCCGCTCACCCCGCCAGCGCCCGCCTGCTCGCCCACGACGTAGTAGTCGCCCGCGGGCAGGCTGCGGTAGCGGCGCTCGGTCATCGTGGTGCCCGCGACGCACCCGCCGAGGGTGGTCGCCCCGACGCCGCAGCTCGAATAGAGCTGCATGCGAAGCGCGCTGCCGCCGAGCATGGTGAGCGTCACGTCGCGCGGCGTGTCGAGGCGGAAGTGGAAGACCCAGTCGGTCCAGTTGTCGGACGGGCGGGTCGAGCCGCAGGGCGTTCCGATGTCCGAGGTGACGTCGAAGCCCGACGGGTTGATCACCCCGGGGGCGCCGTCGAGCGCCACGTCGACGCCAGGGCAGGTGTCACCCGGCAGACGAACGCCAGGCGCCGTCGTCGTCACGGCGACGGTGAGCGACGGGGGCGGCGCGTTGCTCTCGATGATGATGAAGTAGGTGCCCGCGCCGAGGCCGCGGTAGCGACGCACGGGCGGCGCGCCCGACACGCAGGGCCCGATGACCGAGGTGCGCGTCGCGCAGTCGGACTGGAGCTGCATCCGCAGCGACGCGAAGCCCGAGCCGCCGACCGAGACGGTCACGTCGCGCGGCGTCGCGAGGGTGAAGCGCACGACCATGTCGGTCCACCCATCGGTGGTGCCGTTGGAGCCGCAGGAGGTGCCCTGGTCGGGGTAGCTCTCCAGCGTCGGCGGGGTGAGCGTGAGGGCGGGGCCGTCGGGCATCACCTCGATGCCCGGGCAGACGTCCGCGGGCGCACGCATGGTCGGGTCGGTGAGGGCGGCCTGCACCGTGACGTCCCGCGCCGAGGCGTGACGAACGATCACGAAGTAGGCGCCCGCCGCCAGCGGTCGCTGCACGATGCGCGTCGTGGTGAGGGCCGTGGCGCACCGCAGCTCGCTCGCGGCGACGCCGCAGGGCGCGCGGAAGATGGCCATGGTCACGCGCTCGCTCGCGGGGCCGGTCACCGTGAGGGTGACGTTGCGCGGGGCGGTGAGCGTGAGGGGCAGCACGGCGTCGGCCGTCGGCGCGCCCGTGTCGCAGCTCAGCGAGTAGTCCGGGAGCAGGCCAGCGAACGAGACGGTGTGCGGCATCGCGTCGGACAGGTCGAACGCGGGCGTGGCGCCGGCCACGGGGCAGAGGTCGCTCTCGGGCGCGGTGGTGGGGCGGCCGATGGTGAGCCGCAGCCGGAAGATGCGCGGCGCGCTGGTCTGCACGGCGATGAAGTACGTCCCGGCGGGGAGCGAGCGGACCTGCACCTGCGGCGCGGTGCTCGACACGCCGCGGGCGCAGCGCACCTCGCTGGTCGAGTCGCAGGTCGAGAGCAGCGCGATGGCACCCACCGGCGTGCTGGTGTCGTCGTTGGTGATGGCGACGTCCTGCGGCGTCGCGAGCGTGAAGCGGTAGAGCGCCGTGGGCCGCGCGGGCTGCCCACACGCGACCGCGAAGGTGGTCGCGAGGCCGGAGGTCGAGCCCGTCACCGAGTACGTGGCGGCGGTCGTGACGCGAATCTCCTGGGCGCGCTCGCAGGTGTCGTTGCGGGGCACGCACGACGTGGTGTCCGCGTAGTCGACGAGGAAGTTGCAGTTGTTGTCGCGCCCGTCGTCGCAGGTCTCCGGGGCCCCCGGAAACACCCGCGGATCGCTGTCGTTGCAGTCGTTGCCCTGCGTCCCGCGCGGGGTGCCGTCGCTGGTGCACGAGGTGGCGATGAAGCCGTCGCCGTCGAGGTCGCGCGGCGAGTGGACGCACCCGACGCGGCCATCGCACGAGTCGATGGTGCAGGTGTTGCGGTCGTCGCAGTCGATCTGATCGTCGGCGCGCACGGGCTGACACCCGGTGCCGGCGAGGGCGCCCGGCGTGGTCGGGTCGCAGCGCTCGGTGCCGTTGCACGCGTTGCCGTCGCCGCACACCGAGTGGTCGTTGGTGCGCGAGCAGGCGCGCATCGTCTCGTCGCACGAGTCGAGGGTGCAGCTGTACCGGTCGTCGCAGGGGCTCGTCCCGGCGGCGCAGCGCCCCATGAGGCACCGCTCGCCGCCGTTGCAATAGAGCCCGTCGTCGCAGTCGAGGTCGACCTCGCACGCGGCGTCGCTGCGCGGCGCGCGGACGTCGGACTCCGTGGCGTCGTCCACCGCGGCGATGTCGGTGGAGGCGTCGTCGGTCGGAGTGAGCGGCGGGGTCTCGCTGGAGCAGCCGACCGCGACGACGAGGGCGAGGAGCGCGGCGAAGCGAAGGTGGAGCGTCATGGCGGTGGTGGGGGCCTATCGGAGATCGGATTGTCAGACGGGGACTGCGGGTCGTCGCGGATCGTACCGGAGCCCCGCGCGCTGGCTCAACCGAACGCTGCGCGCGATCAGCCCGGCGGGCGCAGGCACACGTTGGCCGCGCAGCTCAGGCCCGCGCAGCAGTCGGACCCGGCGCCGCAGCGCTCGCCCTCCATGCGGCACGGGGCCTCCGGGGGAGGCGGGTTGCAGACCAGAGCGCCCGTCGCGTCGGGGCCGCAGGTGCCCGCGCAGCACTCGCTCGACACGGTGCAGCTCGCGCCGCGCGGACGGCACGGCTGCGGCGCCCAGAAGCCGCTCACGTTGTCGCTGCCGACGTCCTGACCGGGGAGCCAGTACGGCACGTTGGACGGGTCGGCCCCGGCGGTGACGGTGGTGCTGATGGCGGTGACCCAGAGCTGGCGTCGGCCGGTGCCGCGGGTGCCCGCCTGGGCGTTGCCGTAGGCGCGGCGGGAGAAATACACGAGCCAGTAATGCCCGCCCTGCACGAAGGGCGAGAAGTTGGGGAAGTAGGCGTCGTCCTCGGCCTCGTCGGCGGAGGCGCGCGCGAGGCGGGTGGGCGTTCCGCCGGTCGGCGCGACGACGTAGAGGGCGGCGGGGAAGCGGGTGCGCGGCGCCCCGGCCGAAGCACCAGCGCGGTCGCTCTCGCTGTAGGGGCCGTGCTGGAAGGCCAGCCAGCGCGAGTCCGGCGTCCACGTCGGGTAGGCGAGCGCGCGGCCGCCCTCGCGCTGGGCCATCAGCGACGCGCCCATGACCCGCTGGGTCGCTGGGCCGAAGCTGTCGGCCGCCGTGACGGGGATGGTCGACAGGTTGCTGTTGCTGAAGGCCGTCGGACCTTCGCCCGTGAACTCCGAAACGTAGGCGATGGTGTTGCCGTCGGGCGACCACGAGGGCTGCACGCTGCCGGCGCCGGGGAGCGTTCCGGCGACGGGCGGAACCGTCGCGCCCGTCGCTGGGTTGACGAGGAAGAGCCCGCCGAGGCGGTTGGCGATGAGCCGCGTGGCGGTGGCATTGAAGGACGAGTACACCCACGACGGCGACGCGGCCGTGTCGGTCACCGGGAAGCGCGTCGGCGCGGGGTCGGCGGTGAGGTCGCGGCCGAGGTCGAAGACGTTGGACGGCCCCTGTCCCTCCCAGAGCTCTGCGGCCATCTGGAGGCCGTCGCGGGAGATGGTGTGGCAGGCCACGCAGCGGCTGCGGTCACCGGTCGTACGCTGCGGCGGGCGCGGGAGGAAGTCCTCGCGCACCGGCCCGGTGGCCTCCTCACGGATGCGGAGGATCCTCCCGGCGCGCAGGTCCCAGTAGTAGACGGCTCCGGCGAGGGAGCCCTGGGCGACGCGCAGCGAGCGGGGAGCGCCTTCGATGGCGGCGCCGGTGGTGGCCCGGTCGACGCGGAGCGTGATGGGGTCGTCGAGGTCGGACTCCACGAGGGCGCGCCACCCGGCGGGATCGGTCGGCCAGTTGAAGTGGAAGGCCGCGGTCCCCGTGTGCGTGACGTAGCCCGTGACGGCGACATGGGGCTTGCTGAAGCGAACGCGGTAGACGTCTCCCGCGACGCCTTGCTCCCACTGCACGTCCGGGGGCGCGACGTTTTGCGGGACGAGCGCGTCGGCGAGGGGGTAGCGCACCAGCACCTCGCGCGCGGGGTCGGTGGTGAGCGTCGCGAAGCGCGCCCGGTCGGTCTCGGTCGCCGGCGCCGTGAAAAACTCCCGCTCGAAGCGCACCGTGAGGTTGGTCGTCGCGCGGAGGGCGTCGCCCGTCGGGCGGGGCAACTCGTAGCGCACCTCGGTGACGTCACCGACCTGACCCGTCGCGGTGAAGCGACCGGTGGAGGGGTCGATGCCGCCGGCGCGGAGACGGGAGACGCTCCAGGCGCCGAGGGCGATCGGGCGCTGGGTGCCGTCCTCGTAGCGACCGATGGCCATGAAGGGCTGTGTCGCGATGGCGCCGCGCACGACGAGCGTGGGGTTTTCGGGCGTGATGCTCACCGAGATGAGGCCCGTGTAGAGGTCGGGCGCGTCGACGGGCCGGACGTCGAGCCGGGCTGCGTCGAAGGGCGTGGTGGCGTCCATCGGGTCGACGCACGGGCGGCTCGGGCTGCAATCGCGTGCGGTCGGGCCTGCGTCGCAGCCCGCGGACAGGGTCGCTGCCAGGGCGCCCCCGAGGAGGGACGACGCCGCGATGGAGGGGGACAGGAGTCTGGGTCGCATGCTCACCTTCTCATGGTGGGTAGCACGATGACCGCCATCGCCTGAAGCCCGGTGATGATGGTTGACGGGCGTTCGCGTGGTTGCGGTCGGGGCCCGCGCGGGCCTACCCTCGACCTTCGACGGCGTGACCATCGAAGCGCCCCGGAGAACCGACCCATGAAGACACGACGAGGCACGAGCGGCGCTGGGTTCTCGCTGGTGGAGCTGATGATCGTCGTCGTCATCATCGGCATCCTGTCGGCCATCGCGATGCCGCTGTATTCGCGCAGCCGCTACCGCTCGTTTGCGCTCGAGGCCACCGAGGTGCTCTCGCGCATCACGTCGGCGCAGGAGAGCTACCGCGCGGAGTTCAACGTGTACTCCGACGTGTCCAACGACCCCGAGCTCGGCGGCACCGCCAACGGGACCTCCGGCGCCCTCGCCACCAACTGGTGGCCCGCGCTCACCTCCCGCGACCCCGACGGCATGTACTCCTTCTACGGCAGCCTCCCCGCCGCCTGGAACCAGCTTGGCGTTCGCCCCCGCCAGCGCGTCCGGTACTCGTACCAGACCATCGCCGGTCGGCCCGGTGTCATTCCTGGTGTCGGCGGCGCCAACCCCACCCTCGGGTACACGGCTCTCCCCGCCCCGCAGCAGGCCACCTGGTATTTCGCCATCGCCTCGGGCGACCTCGACGGCGACGGTCGCTACTCCCGCTACGAGGTCTCCAACCTCACCAGCGGCATCCGCATCACCGACGACGTCGAGTAATTCTCGCCCGCGCTGAGGTTGGTTCCATCCCGGCGGTGTTTCGATACACTGCCGCGCCATGCCGACGAAGTCGCAGTTGATCATTGGGTCCGCACCCGGGTGCGACCTCCTGGTACAGGGTCCCGGGGTCGCTCCCCGCCATGCGCAGCTGATGTGGCGCGACGGCCTCTGGGTGCAAGACCTCGCGCAAGGTCGCACCGAGGTCGACGGTCGACCGCTCGCGCCCAACGAGTCGGTGCAGCTCGCGGGCTTCCACGCTCGCGTGATGGTCGGCGGCGCGGCGGTTCCGCTCACCTCCGCGGAGGTCTCCAAGCTCTTCCTCGACCGCACCGCGCTCCCGCCCGAGCGCCCTGGCGTCGTCGTCGTCGGCCGCGACCCCGGCCGCTCGCAGGTCGTCGTCGCACACCCCACCGTCAGCGGAACGCACCTCCGCGTCGACCTCTCCACCCGCACGGTCACCGACCTCGGCAGCCGCTCCGGCACCTTCGATCGCAACTCGCAGCGCCTCCCGGCCAACCAGCCCGTGCCCATCGACGTCGCGGGTGGCTACTCGCTCGGCGCCGTGTGGATCCCCAGCGCCGTGCTGATGGAGCTCGCCGGTGCGCCGTCGGGTCAGGCCGTGGGCGCGGGCCCCGTCCCGATGACCTCGCAAGGGCCGATGGGCGGTCAGCCCAACGCCGGGATGAGCGGCGGTTACAGCCCCATGCAATCGATGCAGGGCGCCCCCGCGTCGCAGGGCCACAACCCGATGCAGTCGGCGCAGGGGCACAACCCGATGCAGTCGGTGCAGGGCGGGCCCATGTCGATGCCCACGCCTCCGCCGCAGCAGGCGCAACCCCAGGGCGGCGCACACAAGACCATGTTCGGGTCCTTCGATCTGAGCGGTGGTGGCAAGGCGCTCGCGATCATCGGCCGCCTCCCGAGCTGCGACATCGTCCTGCCGTACCCGCAGGTGTCGAGCCGTCACACGTCGGTGATGCGCGCGCCCGACGGCTCCATCGTCGTCAGCGATCTCGGCAGCACCAACGGCACCTACGTCAACGGTCAGCGGCTCGTGCCGGGGCAGACCGTCGCGGTGCCCCCGAAGACGAAGGTCTTCATCGGCCCCTACGCCGTCGTCGTCGACATCCAGAACAACGCCATCACCGCGTACATCGAGCAGGAGAACCAGTTCGAGAGCGCCAACCTCGTCGAGATCGAGGCGCTCGACCTCTTCCTCCAGGTGCCCGACCGCGACAAGCCGGGCACCGACAAGATTCTCCTCAACAAGGTCACCTTCAAGGCGCTGCCGGGCGACCTCATCGCGCTCATGGGCCCGTCGGGCGCCGGCAAGACCACGCTGCTCACGGTGCTCAACGGCTACCTCCGCCCGACGTCGGGCGAGGTCAGGGTCAACGGCGAGAGCCTCTACGCCATCTACGACGCGCTCCGCGGGAGCATCGGGTACGTGCCGCAGGACGACCTGCTGCACCCCGAGCTCACGGTGAAGGAGGCCATCGGGTACAGCGCGAAGTTCCGCCTGCCGAGCGACTACTCCGACGAGGAGATCGAGCGCCGCGTCCAGCAGACGATGAAGGACCTCGGCCTCGACCACCTCGCCAACACCATCATCGGGTCGCCCATCAAGAAGGTGCTCTCGGGCGGTCAGCGCAAGCGCGTCAACATCGCGCTGGAGCTGGTCACCGACCCCGCGCTGATGTTCCTCGACGAGCCCACCTCGGGCCTCGCGGCCGACGACACGGTGGCGCTGATCGACCTGCTGTCCAACCTCGCCAAGCGCTACGGCAAGACGATCATCGTCACGATCCACCAGCCCGCGAAGGAGGAGTTCGAGAAGTTCAACCTCGCCTTCATCATGGGCTTCGGCGGCGAGCCCGTGTACTTCGGCCCGTCCGGCAAGGACTCCTACGAGTTCTTCGCGCGCTACCGGGGGCAGCCCATCGACAACCCCCGCGACATGTTCGACCAGCTCAAGATCCGCGAGGAGGCGGTGGTCGCGCGAGGGCAGTTCGCCAACAAGTCCGAGGCGCGACTGGGCGCGGCGCGGGAGTGGCGCGCGGAGTTCTATCGCCCCGACAACAGCGTCTTCCGGAGTATGTACTCGGGTAAACGCGAGCCCGGTAAACCCGGCCAGTCGCGACCACCCACGCGCTCGGCGGTGCCGCTCATCCGGCAGTTCGGGCTGCTGCTCTCGCGCTACGCCAAGATCAAATCCCGCGACGTCTCCGGGCTCATGATCATGCTGCTCCAGGCGCCCATCATCGGCGGCCTGCTGGCGGCGGTGTTCTTCGACTCGCCGAAGCTCCCCAACCTCTGGTGCCAGAACCAGGTGCTCGCGATGGAGGCCGTCGTCGCGCGCACGACCCAGCAGATGTGCGCGCTCCCGCAGACGCGCTTCGTCGAGGTCGACGACTTCAAGGGCGCCATCTTCTTCCTCACCGTCGGCTCGCTCTGGTTCGGCGTGAGCAACGCCGCGCGCGAGGTCGTCTCGGAGATCGCCATCTACCGCCGCGAGCGCATGGTGAACCTCTCCATCTTCAACTACATGATGTCGAAGTTCGTGCTGCTGGCGCTGCTCTGCGTGCTCCAGTGCACGGTGCTGCTGACCATCGTGTACTTCTCGCTGAAGCTCGGGCACGGCACGGCCGACGCGTTCCTCCCGATGCTCGGGAGCATGGTTCTCACCTCCATGAGCGGCGTCGCGCTCGGGCTCGTCATCTCGACGGCGGTCACCTCATCCGAGGCCGCGATGGCGCTCACCCCCATCGCGCTCATCCCGCAGGTGGTGCTCGGTGGTCTGCTCGTTCCGATGACCAACAAGAGCTGGCTCAAGGCCCTCATGGCCATCATGCCGTCGCGCTGGTCGTTCGAGGGCGTGATGTCCGCCGAGCGCGACACGCTCGTGCCGAGCTGGCGCATCCAGACCTGCGCCCCGGCCGGATCCAACGGGGTCAACGTCCGCGGAGGCCTGAACTACTTCGACTGCGCCGTCGAGGAGATCTCCCGCACCGCCGAGCGCTCGGGCGCGTGGGGCTTCTCCACGTGGGACCAGCCCGCGTTTCACAACGGGGTGCTCTTCGTGATGATGCTGGTGTTCCTGATCGGGATGGGCGTGATGCTGCGCCGTCGCGACTCGGTCTGACGCGCGGAGTCCCTTGAAGGGACTTCAGTGCAGGGGGGGCAACCCCGGGGCGGAATTGCTGACCGCCCCGGTGAGAACGCGTCGGGGAAGGGTGCTTTCCAGGGTAAACGGCACATCGACGTTGAGCCTGGGGCTGCCGACGCGGGCCGTGCCGTCGAGTCGATAGGGGACATTCTCATTGAAGAGGGAGACCGCGATGATGCCGGGGAGGTCTCCCCACGGCGCGCGGACCTCGATGTCCATCGGCACATCGACGTTGGAGGGAAGCCGCAGCGCGCTGGGGAGTTCGGTGACGCCGAGGTCGCGGCTGGCGAGGGTGAGGCGAACGGACACCCGTTGAACCGTCAACGGGAAGCCGTTGGTGTTTCGGGCGACGCAGTGGATGCGCAGCCCGAGGCCTTGACTATTGGCGCCGATGACCTCCGCGGAGCGGGGCGTGATGCGCGGGGGCTGCGGGCGGGAGCAGCCGAGCGCGAGCAGGGCAGCGCCAAATAGCATCGAGCGACGTTCGAGTGTCATGTGAGCTTCCCGGAGGAAGCTACCAGACAACCGACGTCGCTCGATGGGTGTTTGAAGAACTACGGAGGCCATCGACCAGCGCGAACGCTGGTCGGGGGACTCAGTTGACCGCGTCCTTGAGGGCCTTGATCGGCCGGGCGCGAACGGTCTTCGACGCGGGCTTCGCGTCGCGGTGCTCGTTCTTCTTGGTGAACGGGTTGAGGAACTCACCGGCGGGGCGGCCCGGCTTCTCCGCGACGACGAACTTCGCGAAGCCCGGGAGCACGAACACCTTGCTCTTCTTGAGCTCCTTCTCACCCACGCTGGTCAGAGCGTCGAGAACCTGCTTGACCTGAGCCTTGGAGACGCTGTCCCCAATGCTCTCCTGAAGCGCCTGCACCAGGCCGGCCTTGGTCAACTTCTTCGCTCCGCCCTTGCCGGCCTTCTTGGCCGGTGCCTTTGCCTTCGCCATCGCTCATCACCTCTGCTGGTTTCGATCCCCCATCGGATCGAATGACGGGGCCGACGATACATCCTCCAACGCGCTTGGGTAGTATCTGCGTGCACGATCCCGCTGATTTCCGGGGCGCTCATTGAGCACAATCGCTCTCGGCGCTCCCACCGCCGTCCGCGCCTGTCGGAAGAAAACCGCGGGAATTGCACGGGTTTCCTGTTCTGCCACGGCGCACTCGTCGGCCGCGGAGGGCGCCCCGCGACGGGCGTGCGCGGCGCCCGACGAATCGCGGAGCTCTCATCGACGGGATCTCAGCCCGCGAGGCGGTGAGCGAAGGTCGCGGCCGCGTCGCGCAGCGTGACGAACTCATATCCGTCGTCTCGCAGGGTCTCGACCACGGCGCGCAGCGCGGCGCTCTTCCGACTCACCGGGACGCGCAGGTCGGGCTGGTGCTCGGCCAGCGGGTGCAGTCCGTCCTGGGCGTCGAGGAGGTCGAGCCCGTGCAGTTCGAGGTTCACCAGCGGGCGACCGAGCATCTGCTTCGCGAGCAGGCGACTGCCGGTGGGGCCGAGGCCCGCTAGCGTGGTGCCGATGAAGGGGAGCCGCGCGCCGCGCGTGACGCCGATGGGCAGCTCGACGAGCGAGGCGCCATGGGCGGAGCGACGCCAGTACGGGCGCGACGGGAGGTACGGATCAGCGGGCGCGAGCAGCACCGCGGGCGTGTCGACCACCGAGCGGCTGGTGCGGCCGCGCGCGGCGATGAGGCCGATCATGGCTGTCTTCGCGCCGTAGTACGCGGGGCACGGAAACACCGAGCTGTCGTAGGCGACCCCCTCGGCGGCGAGCACGTCGAAGAGCGCGTCGGTGATGGTGTAGCCGGGCGCGCGGAAGCCCACCGGGCGATGACCCTGCGCGCGGGCGATGGCGTCGGCGGCGTCGCGCACCTCGGCGCGCATCGCATCGGCGGAGAGGCGCACCAGATCGTAGCGATGGTGCTGGCTGTGGTTGCCGAGCTCGTGACCCGACCGCGCGAGACCACGGGCCGCCGCGAGCGCGACGGGCGCGTCGAGATCACGTCCGATGACGAAGAAGGTGGCGGGGAGGCGGAGGTCGGCGAAGAGCTCGGCGAGGCGCGGGACAGCGCGGATGTACACCGCGTGGGCGGTGTCGTCGGCGGGCATCGGGAGCCCGTGGATGGCGTGGTAGCAAGGGACCTCGTCGAGGTCGACGGAGACGGCGCAGAGCTTCATCGGGCGCGCAGACTAGCAGCGCGCGGGGAGAGAAGTTCAGCCGAGGCGGGCGTGCGCGGCGGGGCGGGTGGCGGGGACGTCGGGGAGGTCGTTCCAGGCGGGCTGGCGACGGCCGTGGCGGTTGACGACGGCCGGGGGCTTCAGGTGGCCGAGGCCGTACACGATGCTGTTGATGGCCATCCAGCGGCCGCCATGAAACGCCGTCGCGAGCCGCGGGCTGCTCATGTCCGGGGGATGGGCGTCGCGGTGCGCGCGCGCCGCTTCGAACGCACCGAGGAAGCCTTCGAGCATCTTGTGGGGCGCCGATCGATCGTGCGCGCGAGCGGCGGCCTGCGTGGCGAGCGCCTGTCGACGGCGCGGGTTGCGCAGCAGCGAGACCACCGCGCGGGCGAAGCGCCAGTCGGCCATCTCGGCGTCGGGGCCGGGCTCGACGAGCAGGCCGGTGAGGTCGTGCTCGACCTGCTGCGAGACGCCCATGCCGTCGGCGAAGGCGACCACTGGCAGGCCCGACCAGAGGGCCTCGCTCACGACCTGGCCGTAGGTCTCCGAGAGGGACGTGTACGTGAAGAGGTCGGCGTGGTGATACCAGGTCGGCAGCGCGCCCAGCGGAAACTCACCGGGGAAGTGGGTCTTCTCGCGGATGCCGAGCTCCTCCGCGGTGCGGCGGAAGAGGTCGTGGTCGGGGCCGTCACCGAGGAGCGTGAGCGTCGCGTCGGGGTTGGCCGGGGCGACGTAGCGCGCGAAGATTTCGAGCAGGCGCTCGACGGCCTTCTCGCGGGTGTGACGGCACACGACGAGGAGGCGGGCACCCTTGCGGAAGCCGCGAGGGAAGGGGTCAGCGCCGGGGGCGGTGTCGAAGATGCGGGGCTCCACGCAGCGGGGCACGACGTGGATGGGGGTCGTGACACCGCGCTCTTCCCAGTAGTTCTTCAGGCCGTTGGAGAGCACCACGAGGCCGTCGCAGCCGTTGTAGGCGCTGGCCGAGGTGCCCTCCGCGAGCTTCAGGAAGGACTTCTGGAAGAGCCAGTGGGCGGTCTTCGAGTCCTGCATCGAGTCGGGCATCACCACGGGGTAGACGCTCGGGAGGTGCACCGTGTTGACGGCCACGAGGGGGATGCCTCGCGTCGCGCGGAGCCAGAGGCCGAGCTCCATGAGCTCGGTGGCGGTCTGGCCGAGCACCACGTCGAAATCCCAGTCGCGCTTCTCGCGGAGGATGCCTTCGAGCGGGAGCGGGATGTACACGCCGGGGTGGTTGTTGAGCGGAACGCTCGGCAGGCAGATGTGCCGCTCGGGGAGGTCTTCGGGCTTCGCGTCGGGGTCGCGCGGGCCGATGACGGTCACCTCGTGCCCGCGGCGGGTGAGCTCGCGGTAGAGAAACTGCGTCGCGAAGGTGGCGCCGTTGGCGTACGGCAGCCGGACGTAGTCGCTCAGGATCGCGATGCGCCGGGGCCACTGGGCGGTCGCCGCGCGCGGTCGGGGGCGAGGGGTGCTGGGTGCGTTCATAGGTGGTGTCCTGCCGAAGCAATTCCCGAAGGCTCTGGTACAAGCGGTCGCCGTGAAGGTTCTCGACCTGACGGAGTTCTTCTCGGAGCGGGGCGGGGGCGTTCGCGCGTACCTAACACAGCTCCTCCGAGAGGGAACAACGCGTGGCCATCAGGTCGTGGTGGTCGCACCCGGGCCACGCGCCGAGGAGACGACGGTGCACGGTGGGAGGCTGGTTCGCGTGAAGGGCCCTGCGATGCCCTACGACCCCAGCTACCACTGCCTCTGGAACGTCCCAGCCCTGCGCGCCCTCATCGCCCACGAGCGACCCGACGTGCTGCAAGCCTCGTCGCCCTACCTCGCGGCCTTCATCGCCGCGACTCAGCCAGACGTTGGGGTGCGTGCCCTGGTGCTCCATTCCGATCAGATCGGGAGCTATGCACGACCCGTTCTCTCCCGCTGGCTCGGGGCAAACCGTGCTGACCTCGCCCTCCGACCCCTCTGGGCGGGGCTGCGTTCGATGGCCTCGCGCTTCGACCGAACCATCGTCTCCGCCTGCTGGCTGGCCGAGCAGCTCCGCGTCGCGGGGGTTCCGCGGGTCGCCAAGGCGCCCTTCGGCATCGAGCGCGCGAGCCTCTCGCCCTCGCTGCGGGACGAGGCCCTGCGCGCAGCGTTGCTGGGCCCGCACGCGTCCGATCCGAGGGCGCGGCTCGTCGCGGTGGTCGGTCGACTCGCCCTCGAAAAGCGGGCTGCGCTGGTGTTCGACGCGCTCGCCGAGGTGGCCAAGACCCTTCCTGTTGCGGTGGTCGTGATGGGCGACGGCCCCGAGCGCGCCCGCCTCGAAGCCCGCGCCCGCACGCTCGGACTGAGCGTCACGTTCACGGGTTTCATCACGGACCGTGAACGCTACGCCCGCACGCTGGCCAGCGCCGACGCCCTCATCCACGGGTGCGCCGTCGAGACCTTCGGCTTCAGCGTGGCCGAGGCCCTCGCCTCTGGCACCCCCGCGGTGGTCCCCTCGGCCGGTGGTGCCGGCGAGCTCGTCGACGAGACCTGCGGCGTGACCTACGACCCGGCGGCCTCGCCGGTGGAAGCCGCGCTGGCCATCAAGCGGCTACTCCATCAGCCACCCGGCGCCCTCTCGGCGGGGGCGGTGGCCAGGGCCGCGCTCATCCCCTCCGCGAGCTCGCACTTCGATGACCTCTTCATGATCTACGAAGACGCCTTGAGGTCACCGCGATGATCCACGTGTCCATCCACGACGTGTCGCCGCGCTGGCGCGCAGAGGTCGAGACCGCCCTCGGCTGGTGCCGCGAGGTGGGCGTGAAGCCTGGGCTCCTGGTGGTTCCCGACTTCCATCAGCAGGGTCCGCTGCGCAACCACCCCGACTACGCGTCCTTCCTCCGAGAGCTCTCCGTCGAGGGGCACGAGATCTTCCTCCACGGCTACTTCCACCGCTCGCTGCCGGGCGCGGGCGTCGGTCACTTCGTCGCGCAGCGGGTGGTCTCCGCGGGCGAGGCCGAGTTCGCCAGCTACGACCGCGACGTGGGCGAAGGGTGGCTCGACGCGGGCGCCTCGATGCTGCGCGAGCTCGGCCTGCCGATGCGCGGCTTCGTCCCGCCCGCGTGGGCGCGGCGCTCGTGGCTGCTGCCTGCGCTGCGCTCGCGTGGCCTCGACTACTGCGAGGACCAGCTCTTCATCTACCAGCCCTCGACGGGCGCGCGTCGTCTCTGCCCGGCGCTCAACTACGCGAGCCGAACGCTCGGTCGTCGGCTCTCCAGCGCGGCCTACGCGCGGGTCGGTCGCCTGTATCCGTCGGCGGGGTTGTCCGTTCGCATCGCGCTGCATCCGGCCGACGTGCACCACCCGATGCTGGTCGACGAGACGCGCTCGCTGCTCGCGTGGGCCGCGGGGCGCACCACCGACACCGTCGGCTCGCTCTTCAGGTAGCGAGCGCGAGCGCGATCTGCGCCTGGATCGCCCGGCCGTGCGCGCTGCCGCTGAAGCCTTCGATGACGGCCTCGCGCGCGGCGAGTCCCTCGCGGCGTAGTCGTTCGGGGTCGCGCAGGTACGCGAGCATCGCGTCGGCGAAGGCATCGGTGGAGGGCGACGGTGGGAGCAGCGATCCCGTCACGCCGTCGCGCACCATCTCGCCGACGCCACCGACGTCGAAGGCCACCACGGGGCGCTCGTAGGCCATGCCCTCGATGACGGTGCGCGGCAGCGGGTCGGGGTACACCGACGGGAGCACCACCACGTCGAAGTCCTGCAACCACGGCCTCACATCCTCGGTAAACCCCGGGAACAAGAACCGCCCCTCCAACCCACACTCCGCGACGAGCGCGCGGCACTCGGCGAGGTGGTCGCCCGGCAGGTCGGCGGGCGTATCGCCCAGCACCACGAAGTGCGGACGATGTCTCTCCTCCGGGGTGCAGCGGTCGATGAGCGCCTTCGCCGCGCGGATCATGTGGGGGTAGCCCTTGCGCGGCAGGATGCGTCCCATGCTCCCGTAGATGAACGCATCGGTCGGAACGAGCGATCCGCGCAGCGATCCGGCGGTGGCGTCGCGGCGGTAGCGCTCGACGTCGACGGCGTTGTGGACGACCTGCACCTTGTGCGGGAGGTCGGGGAAGAGCGCGGCCGACGCGTGGGAGACGCACACGATGCGGCGCAGGTTGCGGCTGCGCGCGAGCGCGTTGTGCAGCGGGCGGCTCGCGGCGGGGATGGACGTGTAGCGCACGTGCCAGAGCACCGGGGTGTGCGTGAGGTTGCCCACGACGCCGCCGACGAAGTCCGCGGTGGTTCCGTTGCAGTAGATGAGCTCGACGCCGCGCTCGCGCACCAAGCGAGGGAGCGTGAACGCGAGCCGACCCATGCGCGCGACGTTGAGGGCGAGGCGGGGGAAGCGCACCGACCACGGGGCGTCGAGGTCGGCGCGCTCGACGGCGCGGTCCATCGGCTGCCACGCGTTTTCGATGAGGTCGTGCTCGATGATGAGCTCGTCCACGACGCGCGCCTCGCGCAGCAGCCGCGCGATGGCGTCCTCGCGGGGGAGCATGACCATGCGGTGGATGACCTCCGGGTCGACGAAGCTGAGGATCGCGTGGAGGCTGCGGCCCGGCCCGCCGTTGCGCGCCGTGTCGTTGATGAAGAGAACCTTCCGCGGCTCGCTCATGCCTTGCGCTCCCGGCGGCGGCGCGCGAGCACCATGGCGGCGGGCAGCAGCACCATCGCGGTGCAGATGCACGACAGCTCGCCCGCGACGGCGAGGTAGCCGAACGATTGCAGCGCCTGGTTGTCGGCCGCGAGCAGCGAGCCGTACCCGATGATGGTGGTCATCGAGCAGAGGGTCACAGCGCCTCCGACGGACTTGATGCCTTCGGCCACATCGCCGCCGTAGTGCTCGACGCGGTCGTAGAGGTTCATCGCGTACTCGACGCCGATGCCAAAGGTGAGGGGCAGCGCGACGAAGTTGAGGAAGTTGAGGCGCACCCCGAGGTGGGCCGCGCCGCCGACGGTGTAGAGCACGCCCGACAGCAGGGCGCCCAGCACCATGGCCGCCGGCCCGATGCGCCGCGTCGCCAGCAGCGAATGGAACACCACCACGAGGAAGGCCGCGAAGGTCGCGCGCGGGCCGTCGGTGCTCATGGCGCGAACCATCTCGGCGAAGACCGTCGAGCGGCTCACGGTGGGCACGGTGCGACCGTCGGCGAGGCGGACGTTTTGCGTGAGGTCGGCGACGATGATGAGCTTGCGCCCGTCGCTCGGCGTGAACCACGGCTTGTAGTAGACGAACACGGGCGTTCCGAATCGCCCCGAACGCTCGGTGTACTGCGCGCGCACCAGCGCCGGGAGCTCGTCGGGCTGCGGTGCGTGGAGGTCCTCGGGCGGGCGCCACTCGCGGGCGAGCGCGAGGTCTTCGCCGCTCAACTCGGGCAGCACCGCGTCGATGTCGGCGCGGATGTCGCGCAGGATCTCGAGCTTGCGGGCGACGGCGGCGGGCTGTCCGCCGAGGCGGTCCCACGCGGTCTCGATGTGGTCGATGTAGCGGCCGCCGGTGCGCTGCTGGTCGCGGCGCAGGAGCGCGTCGGAGAGCTCGATGACGTCCTCGAAGCGGTCGGCCAGGAGGATGTCGGGCGAGCTGCTGCGGCCGACGAAGATGCGCCCGGCGCGGCTGCTCCAGGCGTCGGCGCCGGTGTGGCGCGAGCCGCGCGATCCGAGGTTGGCGAAGTTGTACTCCCAGGGGTCGCGCAGGTACTTCGGCAGCGCGACGGCCGAGAAGATCGCGAGCCCGAGGCCGAGCACGAGGATCTGCACCGGGAAGCGCCCGGTGGCCCACGCGATGGCGCCGCTGATGGGTGTGCGGGTGGGGCCGCGCGACACGCGGGCGGCGCGGTTGGGGAAGAGCTTCGCCTTGAGGCCCTCGACGGCGGTGACCGTGGCGGGCACCACGATCATCGTGGCGCACCAGCAGAAGATCATGCCGACGCCGCCGATGAGGCCGAACTGCGAGAACCCGCGAAACGACGTCAGCATCAGCGAGCCGTACGCGAACGAGGCCGCGAGGGCCGCGAGCTGGGTGCCGCGGCGGCAGGTGACGGCGGCGTCGACGAGGGCCTCCTCGATGGAGTCGCCGAGCGCGCGGCGGTCGCGGTAGCGGGCGAGGTAGATGATTCCGTAGTTGATGCCGTTGCCGGCGATGATGGAGCCGAGGAAGGCCGTCGACGCGTTGAGGTAGCCGAAGGCGAAGAAGGCGACGGCGAACGCGAGCCCGACGCCCGTGATCATCGCGAGCCCGATGTGGGCGAGCGACGAAAACGACCGGAAGAACACCACGATGGACCCGAGGATGAGCACCACCGCGAGCCCGGAGGTCTTGATGGCCTCTTCCTTCAATGCGTCACGTTCGGCGATGGCGCTGGGGATGTCGCCGCCGAGGCCCACCTCGGCGCGCGGGTGGAAGCGCTCGGGGTGCACGTCGCGCACGAGCGCCGTCACGCGGGTCATGAGCTGGTCGCCGGTGCTGTCGCCGGTGCCCGTGGCGGGCGAGCGCAGCACGATGGCGTAGAGGGTGCCCTCGGGGTTGCGGAAATACCCGGTGGGGTATTGGTCGACCTCGCGCGAGCGGGCGTGGAGCTGCGTGCGGAAGCGGTAGAAGGGGCGCGCGGCGGCCGAGGCGTTGGCGGGTTCGGGCTCGGGTGGTGGGTCGTTGGCCGTGGTGGTGGGCGCGGGGCGCTCGTGGCCGTGGTCGCTGCGGAGCTCGGCGCACGACTCGTCGTCGAGGTCGACGAAGCCCGGCTGCGCCCGACGGCGCGCGCGTTGGAGCTCGCACGAGATCTCTTCGAGGTCGCCCACCTCGGCGTAGAGCCAGCGGCGCTGCCAGAAGAAGCGGCGGATCTCTTCGGGGCCGTGCTCGACGGTTCGCACGAGGTTGGACGGGAGCGCGCGGAGCTGCGGTTCGAGCGCGTCGACGATGCGACGGTTGGCGTCGGCGTCGGGCGACGAGACGACCACGAACATGGTGGCGCTGCCGCCGCCCATGCGGGCCATCGCGCGGCGCAGGAGCCTCGCGCCGACGCTCTCGGAGGGCAGCAGCTCGATGAAGTCCTGGCGAAACTCCAGGTGCGCGGCGGCGAGGGCCGAGAGCGCGATCACCAGGAAGGTGGCGAGGAGCACGCGCAGCGGGCGACGGGCGCCGAGGCGCGCGAAGAACACGAGGACGCGGTCGATGAGGGAGAGCTGCGCGGGGGGAGGGTCAACCATCGTGGGGCTTCGTCACTGCACGGGTCGTTCCCCGCGACGGGTCGGAGGGAGGAGCGGCGGGGTCAGGGCGTACGGCGCAGGAGCCAGTCGTAGTAGACCGTGGCGCCCGGCACCGTGGGGATGGGGAGCGTGAGGCGGGCCTGGTCGTCGACGATGAAGCCGTGGGCGTGGAAGCGCGCGGCCACCTGCTGCGGGGTCGTGACGTGGTGGTCGTCGATGCCCTTGAACCCGATGGCCAGGAAGGACATCTCCATCATCTTGTTGACCGCGGGCATGCCGAGGAGGAAACGCCCGCCGGGCCGCAGCACGCGGGCCACCTCGGAGAGCGCCTTGTCGAACTCGTGCAGGTGCTCGAAGGTCGAGAACGACGCCACGAGGTCGAAGTGCGCGTCCTCGTAGGGGAGCTCGTACACCGAGCCCTGGCGCAGCTCGGACTTCAGCGAGAGCGCGTCGAGCACCCGTGTGGCGAGCGTCGGGTCGGCGTCGAGGTCGATGCCGTGCACCTCCCTGGCGACGCTGTGCAGCGAGACCTGCACCGCGCCGGACCCGTAGCCGATCTCCAGGGCGCGATCGAACTTCAGGTCGCGCAGCATGCGGAGGCCGAGGTTGATGCGCTCGCGGAAGAGCCAGCCGGTGAGGGGCTTGCGGTAGTACCGGATGGGGTCGGTGGGACCGTTGCTGGGGAAGCGCTTGACGAGGTCGAGGGTGATCTCAGCGGCCATGGTGGTGTCGGCTCTCTCGTGGGAAGGAAGGACTACGGAAGGCGCTCGACGACGATGCGCGCGAACAGGCCCGCGGCGTTGTCTCCGGGGTGCACCGCGCGGTCGGCCGCGACCAGCGCGCGGGCGATGGGGCGGGGGATGCGGGTGTTGAGCTTGAGGCCCCCGGAGAAGAGGTAGAGCCACTTGTGGAAGGGCTCGCGGCTCACGACGCGCAAGGCGGGGAAGCTGCGGGCGAAGCGGGCGTCGCCGTCGCGGAAGACGCTGGTGGGCAGGCGGGAGTTGGCGCCCGCGAGGCGACCGACGCCGGAGATGTTCCAGTCGTTGGGGTCGAGGAGCGAGGGCTCGTGGTGGATCGCCCGGTAGAACCACTGCCCCAGCGGCGTGAACCACGGCTCGATGAGCACGATGCGGCCGCCCGGGCGGAGGACGGTCTGCGCGCCGCGCAGGAAGCCCTCGCAGTCGGGCAGGTGGTGGAAGACGTTGAAGGCCGTGATGGCGTCGAGCGAGGCAGGCTCGAAGTGCTCGTCGATCTTGCACGCATCGACCACACGATCGACGCGCGGCACCGGGACGCACTCGCTGGTGATGGTGTGCGGCGCAAACTCGCTGAAGAAGCCGCCGCCCGAGCCGAGCTCCAGCAGCCGCGGAAACTGCTCCGGCGGCACCGCGTCGAGGATGCGCGCGTAGACGTCCCGATAGATTTCATGGAGCAGGGGGTTGGCGCGGATGCGCCCGGCGTCGGTGTCGATCTCTTGCTCTGCGTCGGCCATCGCTCTTGTCGCCGCCACCTACCACACGCCCGCGAGCGCCGCACCCTCCACGCCCCGTTGTGCGGCCCCCTTCCGCGGGGCGATAGTCGCGCCCCGCCGATGCTCGACCTCGACTACTTCGCCCGCTATCGGGTGCTGCCCCGAGCTCACTGGGAGGCCGCCGTCACCGGGGCGTTTCAGGTGGCCGAGGCGCTCGGTGGGGCGCGCGTCGTGCTCCACGGGTTTGCGCAGCCCGCGAGCCCCGTCATCTACGCGACCAACTCGACGCAGAAGTACGACTTCATGACGTTCAGGTCGGCGATGGAGCGCATCGGGCAGCGCGTGGTCACGGTCACCAAGGCCAAGAGCTATCACTCGCGCGCCATGGAGCCCGTGCTCGCGCGCACCGGGGTGATTCCGCTCGCGTCGCGGGGGTACGTGATCCTCGTCGACGCCGCGCGCACCGCCGGTCGGCGACCCACCGAGGAGGAGTACCGCGCGTGCCGCGATCACCTCGACCGGGGCGACGCGCTGCCGGCGACGGCGTTCTTCGACGCGCTCCAGTCGCGGCGGCGGAGCGTGCTCGGGCTGCCCTTCGACCCGTCGCGAACGACCCTCCGCGACTGCTGGCGCGACGCCTATCGCGCGGTGCTCGGGGAGGCGCTTCGCTTCGCGCGCGAGTCCGTCGCGGCCGGGTGGTCGGTGCAGATCTACCCCGAAGGAACCGTCGCCAGCCGTCTCGGCCGGGGTCGCATCGGCACCATGCTCTTCGCCCACGCGCTCGGCGTCCCGGTCGTGCCCGCGGGGATGAGCGGTTGCCGCGAGGCCTTTCACGGACAGTCCATCGTCCCGCGCCGCGGCATCATCGACGTGCGCTTCGGTGAAGCGTATCGACCCGACTTCTCGGCGCTTCCGGCTGGATTCCGCGCCTTCGATCCCGACGACGAGGAGGCCCATCGCCCCGCCCTCCAGCGCGCCACCGACGACCTCATGGAGCGCCTCGACAGCCTCCTCGCGCCCGCCTACCAACACCGCGCCGACCACGCCCACGATGGAACCGTCGGGACCCGCCGCTTCCTCTGACCGCGCCCGCTCCGCCGCCACGGCCGTCTTCGTCGCGCTCGTCGCGGGTGGACAGGTGGTCGCGCTCGGCGAGCTGCTCGGTGTCCGTTGGCCGTCGCCCGCGGTGACGTTGGTGCTCGCGCTGGGCGTCGTCCCGGCATGGGTCGGTGCGTGGGCCTTTCGTGCGGCAGTCCAAGGGTCGGGCTACGCGCGGGGCGCCATCGTCGCGCCGCTCGCGTGGCTGCTCTGGGCGGGCAGCTACTACGCGGTCGCGGCGTGCACCGACCCGTCGCGAGCGCACGTCCTCGCCGAGGGCCTCGCGGCGCGCCTGCCCTTCGTCCCGGCGGTGGCGCCGCTCTACCTGGGCGTGCACCCGCTGAGCGCGCTCCCGTTTGTGCGAGCGACCAGTGACGATGCGCTGCGCCGCGTGACCATCGGCCACGTGCTCATCGTGCTCGTCAGCGTGGTCGCGTGGCTGTCGGTGCCGGTGTCGTTTCCGCGCTCGCTGGCGGCCACTGGAGGGAGCTTCGGCGCGTGGTCGCTCAACTCCATCCGCGGGAGCGACCCCATCGTGAACTGCCTCCCGTCGACCCACTGCGCGATGGCCTTCCACGCCGCCTGGCGTCTTCGCCACGACGGCCGCCTGCTCGCCGGTTGGAGCGCGGCGACCGCGGTGCTCATCGCGATCTCGACGATGCTCCTCCGTCAGCACTATGCGGTGGACGTCGTCGCGGGCGTCGCGCTCGGCGTCGTGGTCGCCTGGGGAGTCGATCGATGGCGATGAACCCCCTCTACCCGCGGGCCCGCATCGACATCGAGCCCGCCGCCCTCGTCCGCGCGCTCGGCTACACCGCGCGACCACCTCGCAACGCAGTGCGCTCGCTCGAAGACCACGTGTCTCCAGCGGGAGAAGTCATCGCGACGCTCTCCGCGCGCTCGGGCTTCGATGCGCTGCTCACCGCGCTCGCGCTCGCGCCCGGCGACGAGGTGCTGCTCTCCGGTTGGACCATCCCCGACATGGCTCGCGTGGTGCGTGGGCACGGGCTGGTGCCGGTTCCGCTCGACTGTGAGCCGGGGACGCTGGCGCCGTCGCTGGAGACCCTCGACGCAGCCATCACGACGCGTTCGCGGGTGCTGGTCATGGCGCAGCTCTTCGGCGCGCGAGCCCCGCTCGATGCCTTCGCCGAACGCGCTCACCGCGCGGGCATGGTCGTGGTCGACGACGACGCCCAGGGCTACACCGGCGCCCATCGCCTGGAGGGCAGCGCGTGCGCCGACGTGGTGCTGCACAGCTTCGGGTCGATCAAGACGGCGACGGCTCTCGGAGGCGGCCTCGTGCGGGTGCGAGACACTGTGCTGCGGTCACGGATGCGGGAGGTGATCGCCGCGTGGCCCGCGCAGTCGACGAGGCGCTACGCGCGCAAGCTGGCGACATACCTGGCGCTGGTGGTTCCGCGCGACCCGTGGCGCTATCGGGGCTTCGAGCGGACGCTTGCCGTTGCCGGGAGAGACGTCGACGCGGTGGTGACGGGCGTGACCAAGGGCTTCCCGGCGGAGACGCCCGAGGCACTGCTCCATGCGATTCGTGCGCGGCCGTGCGATGCCCTCTGCGCGACTCTGCACGCGCAGCTCATGGTCGAGCGAACCGAGCGCATTGCGCGCCGACGTGCGGCGGGCGAGCACATGATCGCTGCACTTGGGGGCAGGGTGCCGGTGCTCGGGTCGGCGATGCCCGATCGCACCCATTGGCTCTTCGCGGTTCGCGTGGCCGCGCCCGATGCGCTGGTGCGTACGCTCCGCGCGGCGGGCTTCGATGCGGCGCGCGGGACGAGCACCATCGCGGCCGTCGAGACCGCGGTCGAGCGCCCTTCGCTGCGGGCCGCGCAGTGCGAGTCGTGGCGCGCCGAGGTGGTGTTTCTGCCTGTATATCCAGAGATTCCCGACGCCGAGCGCGATCGCATGGCGTCGCTTGTCGCGGGTTGGTAACTCGCCACGGGGACGAGGTCTGGGTGAAGTCGCAAGGGAAGACACGGTCGAGCGAAAGACCTTCGTCTCATCTCGGTCCTCTGACCCCTGCGACCCTTGCGGCCATTTTCCACCGCGCGTTGCCTTGTCGCTTCGCGACGGTGAGGGGGCGTTGGGCTGACGTGAGCGAATGCTCTCCAACGCGTCAGGGCTCGGCGCGTAGCACCTCGGCGTAGGCGTGCGCCATGATGGTCTCGGCCGCATCCAGTGCCCGAGCGTCCGTTGTGGCCGTCCGTAGCGCGACGATCTCCCCGCCCGGTAGCGGCGTCTGTCGCAGCAGCCGCGCCGCCGTCCGCACCTCTTCCGGAACCGTCGCGTCGACGCTCAGCGCCGCGAGGTGGTCCATGTACGTTCGCCCGTAGGCTTCGGCGGGTGTGTCCATCGTCGAGAGCCAGCCGTTGAGTGCGACGCCCGCCGCGCGTCGGCAGCCTGCGAGCCCCGCGCGCCCGTTGTGGGCGGCGTAGGCCCGCTTCGCCTGATCGAGCTCGCCCAGCGCCGCGCGAATCCACTCGCGCGGCGTGTGGCGATAGAGCCAGTGCTCAGGATCGCGGTCGCGCATCGTCGTCTCGCCCGACGATGCCGTCGAGCGCCGACGCGTGGGCCTCCGAGAGCTCGCCGAGCCCCCAGATGGCGACGCCTTCCACGGTGAGCGACTCGCCTCCGACGCGACCCACGGCCGCGCACGGAACGCCCGCCTCGGCGACCCTCCGCGCGAACAGCTCCAGCACGTACGGCGTCACCGACACCACGACGCGCGTGGGGTCTTCGCCGAAGAGCCCGCCCGGCGTCGCGGCCACACCCGGAGGCAGCAGCAGCGTCGCGCCCGCGCGCCCGAGCAGGCACGCCTCGGCGTAGGCCACGAGCAGCCCGCCCTCGGCACAGTCGTGCGCGGATGCCAGAAGGCCCTCGCGCGCCGCGCTCACGAGGAAGCGTTGCAGCGCTGCTTCGGCCGCGAGGTCGATGGACGGTGGCCGACCGCACACCTTGCCGGTGCGACGGGTGAGCCACTCGCTGCCGCCGAGGCGATCGTCGCCGCGCGGACCCAACACGAAGACGTGGTCGCCCGCCGTGCGGAAGCCCGCGCCCACGACGTCGCTCACCTTCTCGAAGAGACCCACCGCGCCGATGGTCGGCGTCGGCAGCACCGCGCGCGGACCGCCCGCCTCGGTTGTCTCGTTGTAGAGGCTCACGTTGCCGGAGACGATGGGCACGTCGAGCGCCTTGCAGGCGTCGGCGAGTCCGTCGATGGCGTCGCGAAACTGCGCCATGATCTCCGGGCGCTGGGGGTTGCCGAAGTTGAGGCAGTCGGTGAGGCCGATGGGGGCGGCGCCCACGCACGCGAGGTTGCGGCACGCCTCGGCCACCGCCATCGCCGCGCCGGTGCGCGGGTCGAGCTCGCAGAAGCGCCCATTGCAGTCGCTCGACAGCGCGATGAGCTTCTCGCGCCGACCGCGCTCGTCCTCGCAGAAGAGACGAACCACCGCCGCGTCGGCCGCGCCGGGGCGCACCACCGTGCCGTCGCGGACGATGTGATCGTACTGGCGGTAGATCCACGCGCGGCTGCCCACGTTGGGCGCCGAGAGCAACTCCAGCAGGTCGGCGCGCGCGTCGAAGGGGAGGCCCGTCGCGTCGACGTCGTAGCGGTCGGTGAGCCGCGGATCATCGACGCACGGGCGCGAGTAGACCGGCGCTTCGTCGGTGAGCAGGCCGACGGGCAGGTCGACCACGACGGGCGACTCGTCGGGCCACGGGTCGCCCGAGAGCGGGTCGTAGCCGGCGGTCGCGCGGATGACGAAGCGCCCGGTGTCGGTGACGCGGCCGACCACCTGGGCGTCGAGGTCCCACTTGGCGCAGATGTCGAGCACGCGCTGCTCTTCGCCGTCGCGCGCCACCATGATCATCCGCTCCTGCGACTCGCTCAGGAGGATCTCGTAGGCCGAGAGGTTCTTCGCGCGTCGCGGCAGCCGGTCGAGCCACAGCTCCACGCCGTTGCCCGCGCGCCCGGCCATCTCCACGGTGCTCGACGTGAGGCCCGCCGCGCCCATGTCCTGCACGCCTTCGAGCACGTCGGCGGCGAAGATCTCCAGGCAGCCTTCGAGGAGAAGCTTCTCCATGAAGGGGTCGCCCACCTGCACCGTCGGCCGCTCGGCCTCGACGCCGTCCTCGAACTCTGCGCTCGCCATGGTCGCGCCGTGGATGCCGTCGCGCCCGGTGCGCGCGCCCACGTACAAGATCGGGTTGCCCACGCCCTTGGCCTGGCCGAGGAAGATCCGATCGCTGCGGCACAGGCCGAGCGCGAAGGCGTTGACGAGGATGTTGCCGTTGTAGGCCGCGTCGAATTGCACCTCGCCGCCCACCGTCGGCACGCCAAACGCGTTGCCGTAGCCCGCGATGCCCGCGACCACGCCGCGCACGAGGCCGGGGGTGCGCGGGTGCGAGGGCTCGCCGAAGCGCAGCGAGTCCATCACCGCGACGGGGCGCGCGCCCATGGTGAAGACGTCACGCAAGATGCCGCCGACGCCCGTGCCCGCGCCCTGGTAGGGCTCGATGAACGACGGGTGGTTGTGCGACTCCATCTTGAAGACCACCGCCCAGCCGTCGCCAATGTCCACGACGCCGGCGTTTTCCCCGGGGCCGTGGATGACGCGCGGGCCCTTGGTGGGCAGGCGCTTCAGGTGAACGCGGGACGACTTGTACGAGCAGTGCTCGGACCACATCACCGACAGCACCCCGAGCTCGGGGAAGGTCGGCGTGCGGCCGATGGACTTCACGGCGAGGGCGTACTCCTCGTCGGTGAGACCGTGCTCGCGGGCCAGGGCGGGGGTGACCGCGGGTTCGCGCGACGACGACATGGTGGTGGCGTTCTCTCTAAGGGGTGGTTCAGCGCGCGAGGGCGGCGCGCACGGCGGAGTGGAAGAGCAGGCGGCCGTCGGTGCCGCCGAGCAGCGGCTCGGACATGCGCTCGGGGTGGGGCATGAGCCCGAGCACGTTGCGCTTCGGGCCGCCGTAGATGCCCGCGATGTCGTGCAGCGAGCCGTTGGGGTTGGCGGGCGAGCGCGCATCAGGTGTCGCCGCGGGCACGTACCGAAACGCCACCCGCGACTCCGACTCCAGCGCCGCGAGCGTCGCGTCGTCGGCCTGGTAGCGGCCCTCGGCGTGGGCGATGGGCAGGCGCAGTACACGGCCGCGGAGGTCTTGCGTGAAGGGCCCGTCGGCGTCGACGCGGACGAGCACGTCGCGGCACTCGAAGCGGAGGTGCGCGTTGCGGGTGAGGGCGCCCGGCAGGAGGCCCGCCTCGGTGAGAATCTGGAAGCCGTTGCAGATGCCGATGACGAGCCCGCCGCGCTCGACGTGGCGGCGCACGTCGGCCATCACCGGGGCGAAGCGCGCGATGGCGCCGCAGCGGAGATAGTCGCCGTAGGAGAAGCCGCCAGGGAGCACCACGAGGTCGGTGCTCGCGGGGAGCGCCGGGGCCTTGTGGAAGACGTACGAGGTCTGCACCCCGACCACGTCGCGCAGCGTATGCAGCGCGTCGAAGTCCGCGTTGGAGCCTGGAAACTGGATCACGACTGCGCGCATCGAACCGCACCACCTACTGAAGAGGCGCGCAGCCTAGAGGCTACCGGAGCCATGACGCAAGCAGACTGATCGTGCGTCAGTGGGCTCGTGGTGGACAACGCGACACATGGGGCGCGAACACCTCAGTGGGGACGTCATCCAGCGCTGCGAAAAGCGATGAATTCGAAGGACAGGAGACACCGGTCGCGCTAACCGGATGAGGCCGTCGGCGACGCATCGAAGCGACGCCCCCAACGACCACAGCCCACTGAAGGATCACCATGCGGGTGCTCGACATCACGAGCGCGTTCTCCGACTCATGCGGCGGCATCAAGCGGTACTACCTGGAGAAGGCCGCGGCGCTCCCGCGGGAGGGCGTCGAGTGCCACTTCGTCGTTCCCGGCGCGTCGCGCTCTCGCGAGCCCTTCGGCGACGGCACCATGCACCGCCTGCCCGGTCCGCCGATGCCGGGAAACCCCGCCTATCGTCTCTTTGGCGCGCGCGCCGGCATTGGCGAGCTCATCCGTGAGCTCCAGCCCGACGTCATCGAGATCGCGAGCCACTACGCGCTGCCCGGCATCGTGCTGCGCGAGGTGCGGCGTCTGCCGAGGCCGCCGAAGGTGGTGGGCTTCTTCCACAGTCATCCCCGACAGGTCGTCGAAAACATCACGCACTCGCTCCCCGTGCGGGACGTCGGAGACACCCTCGCCGAGGCGGTGTGGGCGTTCTTCCGTCGGCAGCACTCGCGGTACGACGCGACGCTCGTGGCCTCGCCCACCATGGAGCGCGAGCTCACCCGTCGTGGCTTCCCGCGCGTTCGTGAGGTGGGCCTCGGGGTCGACGTCGAGGTGTTCACTCCCGACGCGGCCGGTGTGCGCCCGGACGGCGCGGCGCCCGTCATCTGCTACTCGGGGCGCTTCACCTCCGACAAGGAGCTACCCCTCCTCCTCGCCGCCTTCGACGCCGTCCACGCCGTGACGGGCGCTCGCCTCGACCTCGTCGGCGACGGCCCGCTGCGTCCGCGCCTGGAGGAGTTCGCCCGCACACGGTCGGCCGTCACGGTGCGGCCGTACCTGGCCTCGCCTGCTGCGGTCGCACGCACGCTGGCGTCGAGCGACGTGGTCGTGGTGCCCAGCCGCTCGGAGACCTTCTCGCTGTCCACCGCCGAGGCCATCGCGTGCGGCGCGCTGGTCGTGGGTCCCGACGGCGGCGCGGTGTCCGATCTCGTCCGCGGCACCGGGGCGGGTCGGTGCTTCGAAGCGGGTGACGTGTCGTCCCTGCGCGACGCCCTCATCGAGGCGCTCGCCCTCGACGTCGAGGCGCGTCGCACGCTGGGCGTCGTGGGTCGCGGTCGACTCATCGAGCGCTACACGTGGTCGGCCGTGATGAGCAGGCTGTGCGCCGTCTACCGCGACCCCGCGCCCGCCGCGTCGCGCGTCGCCGCTTGAGCCGACGCGAAATCGATCGACGCTCCGGGGGTGACCTTCACCGCCGGGTCGCGGGGAGGCCCGATCTGGGGTAGAGCGCGGCCGTCACGATGGCCGAAAGCACCGCCAGCGACGCCTCGCGCGACCGCCTGCTCCACGGACCCCTCGCCTGGACCGTGCTCCGCTTCGGAGCCCCGCTCGCCGCGGCGATGGTCCTCCAGGTCGTCTTCAACCTCGTCGATCAGTACCTGGTCGCGCGCCTGCCCGCGTCGGTCTCCGACGCCTCGCTCGACGCGCTCGGCATCTGCGACATGGTCGCGGCTCTCGGGACCATCATCTCCTACGGCGTGTCCTCGGCCACCGCGACGCTCGTGGCCCAGGCCCGCGGTCGCGGCGACTCGCGCGACGTCGCCGACGTGGCCTGGGGGAGCATCGGGCTCGTCACCCTCCTCGGGCTCGCCTTCGGGCTCGTCGCGGTGCTCGGCGCCGACACCATCGTGCACGACCTCCTCGGCGCCAAAGGGGCCGTGCGCGCGCTCGCCGCCGCCTACCTGCGCGTCATCGTCGGCGGCATCGTGACGGTGTTCTTGATGTTTCAGGTGACGGCGGTGCAGCGCGCCATGGGGCAGTCGAAGCCGCCGCTGGTGATCTTCGCCGCGGGCAACATCCTCAACCTCTTCCTCGCCGTGCTGCTGGTCTACGGGCCCGGCCCGGCCCCGGCCGTCTTCGCGTGGGGCCCTCCCATCGCGGCGGCGCTGGGGCTCCCGCGCTGGGGCGTCGTCGGCGCGGCCTGGGCCACCGTCATCGCCCGCGCCATCGTCATGGTGCTGCCGCTGCTCCTCCTGCGGCGATCGCTCGGCGTGGCCACGCACGGCGCGGCCTTCGTCCCGTCGCGGGCGGTGCTCAGGCGCATCGTCGATCTGGCGTGGCCGACCAGCACGCAGTTCATGGTGCGCATCGGCGCCGTGCTGGTGGTCATCGCGCTGGTGCACCACGCGTACACGACGCCCACCAACAGCGACGCGGGCACCGCCTACGCGCTGTGCCTCCGCATGGAGACCATGGCCCTCTTCGTCTCCATGGGCTGGGGCGGCGCCGCGCAGACCCTCGTCGGCACCAACGTCGGCGCGGGGCAGTTCGACCGCGCCCGCCGCGCGGCCTGGATCACCGGCGCCTTCAACGTCGCGACCATGGCCTTCCTCGCGGCGGTCTTCGTCGGCCTCGGCGAGCACTTCCTCCGCTTCTTCACGTCGCAGGACGCCATCGTCGCCCGCGCCAAGGACTACCTCGCGCTCGTCGGCCCCTCGTACACGGCCTTCGGCTTCGCCATCGTGCTCGGCAACGCGCTCGTCGGCGCCGGCGCCACCCGCCTCGCGCTGCGCCTCGACGCGACGCTCGTGATCGCGGTGCAGCTCCCGCTCATGCTGCTGATGGCCGTCGGGCTGCACGCCCCGCCGCGCGGCCTCTGGATCGCCATCGTCGCCGTCAACCTCTTGAGCGCCGTCGTGTACAGCCTCGCCGCCCGCAAGGACTCCCCGTGGCGCAGCTCCGCCGTCTGATCGCCTTCGTGGTCGTGGCCTCGCTCGCCCCCGGCTGTCGCTGGTGGCGCCGTCGACACCCGCAAGCCCACGCCCCCGTGCACCGCGAGGTGGCCACCCAGTGTTACGACGCGCGCTACGTGACGGGCGCGCTCGTCCCGGGTCACTTCGTCGGCCGCCGACCCGCCGTTGCCGGAACCCCCGGTCAGCGGGTCTTCGCCTGGCGCGGAGCCGACGGGGTCTACGCGTGGTGGGAAGGCATGACCGAACCCGCGCGGCTGTCCGAAGGACCCGTCACCGAGGGCCCGGCGGTGGCGGTCCAGCGCTCGGTGGCCATCGTCTCGTGGGGCGACGCCCAGGGCGCTTCGTTCCGAACGCTCTCCCCACAAGCCGCGCTCGGGACGCCCCAGCGCTGGGACGGCGTCACGGGCGCGTCCGTCGCGGTCTCTGGTGACTACGCCCTGTGGGTGGGCCGGTCGCCCACGGGCCTCGTCGCGCGGGCGACCGACACGGCGACGGTGCATCCCATCGCGAGCGCGGGGGAGGGGAGCGCCGTCGCGTTGGCGACGGTCGACGGCGGCTTCGTGGCCGCGTGGTCGGCCCGCGAGGGTGACGCCTCGGCGCTGCATGGTCAGTTGCTCACGCCCGACGGGCAGCCGAGGGGCGCGGGCTTCGTGGTGCAGCGGGCGTCCGGGGTGATGGGCGCGCCGACCGTCGCGCGCAACCGTCGGAGGCTGCTCTTCGCGTGGGGTGACCATCGCTCGGGCGACGTCGGGCTCCACGTCGTGTCGACCGACCTCACGGGCGGCGACGTCGGGGACGTTCAGCGGCTGTCCATCCGCTACGCGGACGACTCGACGGCGTCGGTGGTCGCGGCGGGGCGCTACTTCGGTGTGGCGTGGTCGGAGCCCGTCGGTGGCGGGGCGCCGCGGTCGTACCTCGCGCGGGTCGACGCGCGCGGTCGGCGCATGGGCTCGGCGCTGCGGGTGGCGGTCGAGGACGATTCGGGGATGGAGCGCCCGTCGCTTCGGTGGGAGCATGCCGGCTTCGTGCTGGCCATGGAGCGCGCCGACGGTGCGCTGGAGCTGCGACGGACGGGCCCTCGCGGCTGCGACATGCCCCTGGAGTGACGCCGATGTCGACGAAGCGGGAAGACCAGGCGTGGCGTCTCATCGCGGTGCTCCAGAGCACCGGGGCGCTGCACCCCAAGCTGGCGCTGCGGCTCTACGAGACGGCGGTGGCGCTGCACGCCGAGCGCGGGGAGTCGGCGCCCTTTTCGGGCGATGAAGGGGTCGGCACGGTGCGGGCGGTGGGGCGCGAGCTGCTCCTGGGGTCCATCGCCGGGCCCGGCTTCGAGGCGCAGGTCGACGCGCCCACCGGACGCTGCGACGTCAGCTACATCGTGACGAAGGAGGGCCTCGACCACGCCGACGAAGAGCGCGCCCGCCTGCGCGAAGAGGCCCAGCGCTGGAACTGACCCGCCGCGGGTGTGGTTGACCTGTTCGGGCGGGCGAACTAATCGAAGCGCTCCCCTCCGTTCGCGGGGGGATTCTGTAGAGGAGAGACGACGTGGCCGGAGTGATCGAGATCAAGTCCGCGCGCGAGGTGGACGACCTGCGCGTGTCCTGTCAGATGGCCGCGGACACGCTGCTGCTCGTGGGCGAGATGCTCCGCCCGGGCATCACCACGGAGGACATCAACGTCTTCGTGCACGAAGACACCATCCGCCGCGGCGCCATCCCCTCGCCGCTGAACTATCACGGCTTCCCGAAGTCGGTCTGCACCAGCGTCAACGACATCGTGTGTCACGGCATCCCGACGCCGACGCAGAAGCTCCGCAACGGCGACATCATCAACGTCGACGTGACGACCTACTACGGCGGCTACCACGGCGACACGTCGGCGACCTTCTACATCGGCGAGCCGTCGGCCGAGGCCCGGCTCGTGACCGAGGTGGCCCGCCAGAGCCTGGAGATCGGCATCGCGCAGGTGAAGGACGGCGGCCGCATCGGGGACATCGGCGCGGCGATCCAGAAGTACGCCGAGGCGCAGGGCTGCTCGGTGGTGCGCGACTTCGTGGGCCACGGCATCGGCCGGAAGTTTCACACCGACCCGCAGGTGGCGCACTACAAGCTGAAGCCTGGCGCGGACAACCCCCGCATGCGCGCGGGGATGACCTTCACCATCGAGCCGATGATCAACCTCGGCACCTGGGAGGTCGACGTCGACCCGCACGACAAGTGGACCGTGCGCACCAAGGATCGGCGCCTCTCCGCGCAGTTCGAGCACACCGTCGTGGTGACCCGCACCGGCTGCGAGGTGCTCACCCGTCGACCGCGCACGCTCGCCAACAGCGAAAACGTCGACCTCCTCCTCGCCAGCGTCTGAGCGCCGACCGCGATGGACGACCGTCTCGCTCCCTACGTCACCAACCTCGACCGCGAGGTCTTCGCGCTGCGCAACCTCCCCGAGGAGGTCATCGCCGTGCTCTTCGCGTACTACTCGCGCTCCCGCGACGACCTCCGCACCAACCTCCGTCGCCTGCTCGACGACCGCGAGCTCGACGTGGTCGGCCCAGCGGGGGGCGGCGCCTTCGTCACCGCGCAGGAGAAGGCACGCGCCTTCCACGAGAAGTGGGTCGTGGGCTACGGGCACTCGTCGGTCGCCGAGCACGCCGTGGTGCACCTCGCCGTCGAGCGCTGCTCCATCCTCGCGGCCAAGGCCCTCGAAGAAGCGCGCCTCGCGGCCTACACCGAGAAGTCCACCCGCTACGTCCGCTTCGACGAGGGAACGCTCGTCACCGACATCGGCCTGCCGGGCGATCACGCGGCCAGCTACGAGACCAACGCCCGCCGCCTGCTCACCGTGTATGGCCAGCTCCTCGACCGCGTCGAGCGCGCCCTCACCGAGCGCTACCCGACGCCCGATGGCGTCAACCCGAAGGCCCACGCCGCGACGCTGCGCGCCCACGGCTGCGATCTGTTGCGCGGGCTACTGCCGGCGGGCGTCCCCACCAACGTCGGCGTGACGATCAACGCGCGCGTGCTCGAACACCACATCGGCAAGCTGCTCGCGTCGCCCCTCGCGGAGGTGCGTCGCATGGCGGGCTCGATGAAGGACGAGGCGGCGGTGATGGTCCCCACGCTGCTGAAGTACACGGCGCCGTCGGCCCACCGCGCGCAGGTGCACGAGCGGGTGATGCGCGCCCACGGAGCCCTGCACGCGCTGCCCGAGCGGCAGGAGGATGTTCTCGTCCGCCGCATCGACCACAGCCCGGAGCCGTTGCGTACGCTCGCGACGGCGGTGCAGTGCGAGCTCTTCGGCGCCTCGTGGCGGCAGGCTTGGCACGCGGCGCACGACCCCGAGCATGCCCTCTCGCTGGTGCGCGCCTACCTCGCCGAGCGCGGCTCGCACGACGCCCCGCTGCGGGCGCTGGAGCAGGTGCAGTTTCGCTTCGAGGTGTGCTGCGACTACGGCGCGTGGCGCGACCTCCAGCGGCACCGCCTCGTGTCGGCAACGACCCCGCGGCTGGGCACTCGCGAGGGCTACGTCCTCCCCGAGGAGCTCGATGCCATGGGCTTCGGCCCGGCGGTGCGCGACGCGCTGGAGTCCATCGTCGAGCCGCACCGCTCCATCGCCACGGGGCACCCGTGGGAGGCGCAGTACCTCGTGCCGCTGGCATACCGGGTCCGGTATGTGATGCAGGCCAACCTGCGCGAGATGTTTCACCTCATCGAGCTGCGCTCGGCGCGGCAGGGCCACGAGGCGTACCGCAAGGTCGCGCAGGCCCTCGGCAAGAGCGTCACCGAGGTGTGCCCGTGGATCGCGGAGCACCTGCGCGCCGACTACGCGGCGTACCCCTTCGCGCGGCACTGACCGCGCGGCTCAGCACCCCGGGGGCGAGCGCGCGCATCACGGCACGTCACCCGGCGTGACCAGCGGCGCGAAGTCCGTGCGCCCCACCGCCGACACGGGCGGATGACCCTCGCCGGTAAACGATCGCAGCTCAAGGTAGTCGGGGTACATGCCCTGGAGGGTGACCCGCTCGCCGACGCGGAAGCGGTGCGCGGGTTTCGGATGCAGGTCGGGCTCGCCCTTCATCCGCACGCAGAGCGTCACCACGCGAAAGCGATGCTGGAGGTCGGACACCGTGAGCGAGGCGAGCGAGTCGGTGACGAGGAAGTCCGACACCACCATCAGCCGTTCGCCGACGTGGAAGCTGTGGCTGATGCGCGGGTCGAGCGCTGACAGGGCGAGCGCCGGGGCCGCGAGCGCGCTGCTGGAGAGCACCTCGGCCTGGAAGGCGTCGCGCACCCTCGCGCCAAGGTCGTCGTCGAAGAGGCGCATCACGACGCGGATCTTCGGGTTGAGCCGCCGCGCGTCGAGGGCGGTGTTGAGGTTGGCGAGGTCGTCGTCGGTCGCGCACACGATGGCGGCGGCGTGGGCGACGTTGGTGCGGTGCAGCGCCTGCGGGCTCTTCACGTCGTCGATGAGCACCGGGACGTCGGCGGCCTGGAGCACGGCGATGAAGGGCGCGTCGGCGCGCTTCTCGATGATCACCACCTCGTGTCCGAGCTCGATGAGCTGCGTGGCGACGCGGTAGCCCACGCGGCCGGCGCCGCAGACGATGACGTGCGCGCGGAGGGTCTCGGACATCACGGCGATCCACTCCTTGTCGTGGTTTTGTCGGGCGAAGAAGAGGAAGGCGAAGCGCACCACGCCGTCGGCGATGACGGCGATGCCGAAGGGCGGGAGCGCGAAGTTGAGCAGCTCGATGAAGGGGTTGCCCACGTACGGGAGCGAGGGCTGCCCGAACATCAGGAAGTACGTGTGGTGCAGCGCCTCGCCGAAGGTGATGTGCCGCCCGGTGGGGCCGAGGTAGAGCCGCGCGAACACCAGCGGGATGACCCCGAAGAACACCCCCGTCATCGCCAGCGTGAAGCGGAAGCGCTTGAGCAGCGCGAGCAGGTAGCGCACCCGGGCGCGCAGTCGCCGACGCCTCGGCCTCGGTAGTGTCGGATCGGCCCTCACGGTCCCGGTGGGCGACTCTATCAGCTACGGAGCTCGGCGACCTTCGAGCCGAAGATGCGCTCGATCTTCGCGAGCAGGTCCTCCGAGGGGTCGATGCCCACGCGGGCGAGGCGCACGCCCACCTCGCCGCCGGGGAGCTTCACTACCGCCTGCACGGGGATGCGCCCGGGGTGCTCGGCGAGCGCGCGCTTGAGTTGTTCGAGGCGGCGGTAGGTGACGTCGCCCTCCTTCAGGTTGGCGCCATCGAGCCGAAGGATGACCGCCCGGGTGCGCGCTCGCAGCGCGTCGCCGAGGGGCGTCGCCTCCTCGACCCAGAGCGTGCGCGGCAGCTCGTCTTCGGGCGTGTCCTTGTCGATCTCGCCCTCCTCGTCGCGCTTGAACTCCATCCGCACCTTGCCCTTGATGAGCAGCGCCTCGCCCTCCTTGAGGTTGGGCGCCACCGCATCGAACACCTTGGCGCGCACGATCGCTTCGGTGCGTCCGACGCGGTCTTCGATGAAGAAGAACGCCATGCGCCCGCCCGACTTCGGCACCTTCTCGCGGTAGCCCTCGATGACACACGCGATGGTCACCTCGGTGTTGTTGGGCGTCTCCTTGATGGCCGTCGTGGTGGTGCCGGAGAAGCGCGCGGCCTCGGCGGCGTAGCGGTCGAGCGGGTGCCCCGTGAGGTAGAGGCCCAGCGCGGTGCGCTCGCGCTTCAGGCCGTCGGTGAGGTCCCACGGCTGCACCTCGGGGTAGCCGTTGGTGGGCTGGAGCGCCTCCTTCATCCCGAAGAGGCCCATCTGTCCGCTGGAGCGCTCCTTCGCCGCCCCTTTGCCACGTTCGAGCGCGCGCTCGATGGCGGCGTGGCATTGGGCGCGCGTGGCGCCGGTACGTCCGAGCGTGTCGTCGAAGCAGCCGCTCGCGACCATCGCCTCGACGACGGACTTGTTCACGCGGCGCGGGTCGATGCGCGCCGTGAAGTCGAAGAGGTCGACGAAGGGCCCCGCCGCGCGCGCCTCGATGACGGACTCCACGGCCGCGTCGCCGACGCCCTTGATGCCGCCGAGGCCCACGCGGATGCGCGGTCGGTACGGGTCGGCCTCGATGCGGTTGGCGGGCTTGCGCGGCACCGGCTGCGGCGTCGGCGCGTACACGACGGTGAAGTACCGATCGGACTCGTTGACGTCGGGCACGAGCACCGGGATGCCGAGGCTGCGCGCCTCGTTGATGGTGCCCACGAGCTTCTCGATCTTGCCGAGGTCGGAGCACAGCGTCGCGGCCATGAACTCCGCGGGGAAGTGCCGCTTCAAGTACGCGGTTTGATAAGTGATTAGGGCGTACGCGGCGCTGTGTGAGTTGTGCACGACGAGGCCGTCGGCGACGAAGTTGTGGTCGCGCTCGACGGTGAGGTCGAAGGTCTCCTCCTCACCGAGGGCGGTGATCGAGACGATGCGATCCCAGAACATGTCGGAGCTTGCGTGGGCCGCGAGGGCAGGGGACCCGAGCGACTCCGCGAGCGCCGCGATGGTGCTTCGACGGAAGCCACGCTTGCCCGCCGACCCGCGCCCGTAGAACTCCTTCATCGAGCAGCCGCTCTTGGCTTCGAGCTCCGCCCAGGTGAGCCCCCGCCGCTGGCGCTCGGTGTCGACCAGCTCACGCACCGCGGCCGGAATGGTGTCCTTGCTGCTGCCGCGGCGAACGCGCGCGAGGTGCGCCCGGAGCTGCTCGACCTGCGGTCGGCGCCCGACGATCTCTGGGCCCACGCGGTCGAGGAAGGTCTCGGCCGAACCGTCGCCCAGCAGGTGCACGGTGTAGCCCTCGCGCTCGCTACCACGGTACTTGAAGCGCTTCTCGTGGACGCCCGACACGATGCCGAGGCGCAGCAGCAGCGTCTGCACGTCGACCGCGAGCTGTCGCGAGGAGGTCGCGTAGAAGGGCGTGTACTGGTCGACGTTGGCGATGAAGCCGTCGCCCGACCACAGGCGCCCGAGCAGCAGCGCCACGTCGTCGTCGCAGAGCGTGAACACCTCCGCGGGGATCGCCTTCTCGGGGGCCTTCACGCCCAGCAATCCCAGGTCGTGCGCCCACCACCAGGCGCCGCTTCGGATCGGCGCCGTCGGATCACCGCTGCGTGGGCCGCGCGCACGGATGTGCTCGCGCAGCCACGAGTCGCGACCGGTGTTGAGGCACACCTCGTAGGCGCCGTTGCGGCGCTCGTCGATGCGCGCGACCGTATCGGGGAAGAGCGAGGCCGCCGTCACGAAGTCGTCGACCGCGGCGGGGTTGCGGTTGAAGAAGTAGAGCGAGGTCGGGTGGCAGAGGTTGCCCTCGGAGACCAGCCAGCCGAGCGCGACGAGCTCGTGCCGAGGCCATCGCTTCGTCGACGGGACGACCTGCCGACGAGGCGCGGCCAGGCGATCGCCGACGCGCAGATCCTTCAGTTCGGTCCAACCGTCCCAGGTGCGGAAGGGGTGGTTGTCGGTGGCGACGATGCGCTTGCCCTGCGCCGTGCGCAGCTCGAACACAGCCTTTCGGCCGTTGCTCATCACGTCGACCACGGCGCGCGGCTTGAGCTTCCCGTCGTCTCCGAGCGCGTGCACCGTGAACGGCCGCCGTCGTGCGAACAGGTCACCCACGGTGGTGCGCGCGCCGGTGGTCGCGTCCATCACCTCGGTCGACCCGACCACACACTTGTTGAAGCCGTAGCCTGCGAAGTACTCCAGCAGGTCGAAGACCTCGATGGCCTTCTCCTCCTTGTGCCCGAGCTTCTTGGCACCTTCGACGAAGGTGGCCTTCTGCTTGGCCATCTCCTCGACCTTCTTCTTGCCCATCGCGCGGCGCAGCAGGTCGGCGCCGCCCAGCGTGTAGCCGCCCATCTTGCGGGCGACCATCATCACCTGCTCCTGGTAGACGATGACGCCGTAGGTCGACTCCAGCACCTCCTTCAGCGAGTCGTCGGGGTACGCGATCTTGGCGCGGCCGTTCTTGCGGGCGACGAAGTCCTCGACCATGCCCGACCCGAGCGGACCGGGGCGGTAGAGCGCCACGGCCGCGACGATGTCCTCGAAGCAGTCGGGCTTGAGGTCCTTGAAGAGCTTCTGCATGCCCGACGATTCGAGCTGAAACACGCCCGTCGTCTCGCCCGACGCGAGCAGCTCGAAGGTCTCCTTGGCCTTCTTGGCGCGCTCGGGGTCGGGGTCCTTCGGCTCCAGCGGGATGTCGTCGACGTTGAAGACCTCGCCGCCCTTCGCGACGCGCGCGATCTCGTCGGGGCGCTTGCGGATCATCTCGTGCGCGAAGTCGAGCACCGTGAGCGTGGTGAGCCCGAGGAAGTCGAACTTCACCAGGCCCGCGGCCTCGACCTCGTCCTTCGCGTACTGCGTCACCGCCATGCCGGCGCTGCCACGGAAGACCGGAACGGTGTTCCAGAGCGGGCCCTCGGAGATGACGATGCCGGCGGCGTGCATGCCCGCGTGCCGGTTGAGGTTCTCCAGCTTCATCGCCATGTCGATGGTGGCGCGCGACGCAGGCTCGGTATCGTACTTGGCCTTGAGCTTGGGCTCCTTCTCCATCGCCTCCTTGAGCGAGACGGTCTTGCCCAGCACGGGGTCGGGGACGAGCGACGCGATGGCGTTCACGTCCGGGATGGGCATGCCCATCATGCGGCCGACGTCACGCACGCAGCTCTTGGCCTTCAGCACCTGGAAGGTGGCGATCTGGCCCACCGAGTCGGCGCCGTACTTCTGGCGCACGTACTCGATCACCTTCTCGCGCTTGAGCATGCAGAAGTCGACGTCGAAGTCCGGCATCGAGACGCGCTCGGGGTTCAAGAAGCGCTCGAAGAGCAGGTCGTACGGGATGGGGTCGATGTCCGTGATGCCGAGCGCGTAGGCGACCAGCGAGCCCGCGCCCGAGCCGCGGCCGGGGCCCACCGGCACGCCGTTGTTCTTCCCCCAGTTGATGAAGTCCTGGACGATGAGGAAGTACCCCGGGAACTTCATCCCGCAGATGACCTTGATCTCGATCTCCAGGCGCTCGCGGTACTTCGCCGCGTCGAAGCGCTTGTTCTGCTTGCGGAAGGAGACGAAGCGCTTCTCTTCGAGCCCCTTGCGGCACAGCCCCGCGAAGAGCTCGTCGATGTCCTCCACCACCCGACCGTCGGCGTCGCGGAAGTTGGGCAGCATCGGCTTGTTGAGGTCGAGCTTCACCTTGCACATCTCGGCGATGAGCAGGGTGTTGGACAGCGCGCCGGGGATGTCCCCGAAGGTCGACGCCATCTCGCGCGGGCTCTTCAAGAACATCTCGTCGGACTGCACGCCCGACTGCTCGGCCTCGTCGAGGCTCATGCCCGACGCGATGCACGTGAGCGCCCGCTGCGCGCCCGCGTCGTCGCGCTTCAGGTAGTGCGCGTCGTTGCTCGCTACCACGGGCAGGTCGAGCTCCTTGGCCAGCTCGATGAGGATGCGATTGAGCGGCGCCTGCTCCAGCAGTCCGTGGTCTTGCAGCTCCACGAAGAGGTGCCCCGGGTCGAGCATCTCCTTGAGCGTCGCGAGCGTCGTCCGCGCCACCTCCGGCGAGTGCTGCAACAGCCCCTGCGGAACCAACCCCCCGAGGCACCCGGTCATCACCACGAGCCCCTTGGTGTGGCGCTCCAGCACCGAGAGGTCCGTCTGCACGGGCGCGCCTTCGGGCGGGTCGAGCCAGGCGCGCGAGACCAGCGCGATGAGGTTGCGGTAGCCCTCGACGGAGCCGGCCAACATCGGGAGGTGGTAGGGGCGGTGGAGCCCGTGCTTGTCGGGCTTGTCGCCGGGGAAGGCGTGGCCGATGGCGACCTCGCAGCCGAGGATGGGCTGCACGCCGGAGGCGCTGGCCTTCTGATAGAAATCAATGGCCCCATGCATGTTGCCGTGGTCGGTGAGGGCCACCGCCGACATGCCCAGCTCCTTCACGCGGGAGCAGAGTTCCTTCACGCGAATCGCGCCTTCCAGCATGGAGTACTGGGAGTGGACGTGGAGGTGCACAAACGCGGGCTCTGACATCGCTGTCGCGGTAGCACGCAGCCTCCGCGTACCCAACTTCCCGTGCGTCATGGACGCCGCTCCGCAGGCGTCAGCCGCTAGTTGAATCGCTTTCAGTTTCGATGCTAGAGAGCCGGGCGCGTCGTCGGGTGCTCACGGCCTGCGCGGCGTGCGAGATCCGGGAACGCTTGCTTTCCCGGTGGGCCGCACGCCTAGCGCGTGCGTGCTCCGCGGGCACTTCAACCATCCGTTAGAGGAGTTCGACAAATGGCACGTTCGACGAAGATTCTTGGTTCGCTCGCAGCTCTCGGTCTCATCGGCACCTTTGCGGTCGGGTGTGGCGGCGAAAGCACCAACACGCCCCCGGCCGACGGTGGCATGACCGGCACCGACGTTCAGAACCCCACGACCGACACGCCTCCCACGCCGCAGGATTCGGGCCCTGGCGCGACGTACGACTACGTCATCAACCACCTGCTCCTCGACGAAGGCGCTGAGCCCCCCGCGACGCGCGGCTTCTACGGCTTCAACCTCGACGGCCGCAACTCGCCCTCCACCACCGCGCAGCAGACCGCGGTCGACTGCAGCCACGGCGACTACTTCTCGGTCGTCGACTCCGATCAGAACATGGGCACCTGCGCGGCCGGCAGCGCCGGCGGCGGCACCGGCTGCCGCGGCGGCGTCGACAACCAGCTCCCCAACGTCGCGCAGACCATCCAGCAGTTCCAGCCGTCGCTCGACGTGCAGGGCACGCTCAACGAGCAGGTCGAGTCGGGCAAGTTCCTGATCGTCGTGCGCGTGACGGACGTCAACGGCACCCTCGGACCGACGCTCAACGACCCCTCGGTCAACGTGCTCGTGTACCCGTACGCGTTCGCGAACTTCGCGAGCTGCGCCAACATCCAGATGCCGAACCAGAGCTACACCATCGACAACCGCTCGCTCATGACCGCGGGCGACCTGTCGACGGCGCGCCTCCGCTTCACGGGCAGCATCGTCAACGGCCGCCTCCGCGTGGCCCCGCCGCCGGCCTCCGGCGCCAACAGCCCCAACTTCTCCATCCCGCTGTCCATCATGGACATGACCCTCAACCTGGATCTCTTCCAGACGCAGCTCCGCTTCAACCTCGCGGACGGCAGCCAGGGCAACCTCGGCGGCTACCTGAAGCAGACCACCCTCATCACCGCGCTCACCACCATCCCGGCGCTGATGCAGTTCCGCGACGCCGCGGCGCCGCTCATCCAGGGCTTCGTCGACATCGCCACCGGTACCCCGGTGTCGTGTGACAACCCCGAGGGCGGCATCGGCGTGGGCCTCGGCTTCACGACCCGCCCCGCCACGCTCACCCCGATGGGCGCCGCTGCCGGCACCCCGGGCAACTGCGGCGTCAGCGGCTCGACCGGCTCTGACGCCGGCGCTCCGCGCGACTGATCGCACACCACTCTCGATCGCTGCGGGGCCGCGCCGGGACACACAGTCCCTTCGCGGCCCCGACGCGTTTCGTGATAGACCGCCGCCCGTGTCGACAGACGCCCCGGCCCTCAGCCTCGTCATCCCCGTCTTCAATGAAGAAGAGTCGCTCCCGGCGCTGTTCAAGGCGCTCGACACGGCGATGCCCACGCTCCCGCAACCCGCCGAGGCCGTGCTCGTCGACGACGGCTCGCGCGACAAATCCTTCGCGCTGATGAGCGCCGCCGCCTCGACGCGGCCGTGGCTGCGCGTCGTGCGCTTCCGCCGCAACTTCGGTCAGACCGCCGCCATCGCCGCGGGCATCGACCTCTCGCGCGGCCCCGTCATCGTCGCCCTCGACGCCGACCTCCAGAACGACCCCGCCGACATCCCCAAGCTCCTCGCGAAGCTCGACGAGGGCTTCGAGGTCGTCTCCGGCTGGCGCCGCGACCGCAAGGACAAGGCCTTCACCCGCCGCCTCCCGAGCGTCATCGCCAACTGGCTCATCGGGTGGGTCACGGGCGTCCGCATCCACGACTACGGCTGCACCCTCAAGGCCTACCGTCGCTGGGTGCTGGAGCCCTACGGCCTCTACGGCGAGATGCACCGCTTCATCCCCATCTACGCGTCGTGGGCGGGCGCCCGCGTCACCGAGATGGAGGTCACGCACCACCCGCGCGTCGCGGGCGTCTCGAAGTACGGCCTCGGCCGCGTCTTCAAGGTGCTGCTCGACCTGCTGACGGTCACCTTCCTCGGCGGCTACTCCACCAAGCCCATCTACTTCTTCGGCCGCCCGGCCTTCGCGCTCTGCACGGTGGGCACCCTCTCGGGCGCCGTCTTCGTCGCGCAGTTCATCAAGGAGCACGTGCTCCACCGCCCCGGCGAGTGGATCCAGCCCGTCACGCTGCTGCTCCTCGGGGTGTTCCTGTTTTCGCTCGGGGTGCAGTTCTTGTTGATGGGTCTGCTGGGCGAGATTCTCATCCGCACCTATCACGAGTCCCAGGGGAAGAAGACCTACCTCGTCGGCGAGACCGTCAACCTCGATCGGCCTGCGCCCGCCGCGAAGTAGGCGCGCCCGTCCATGTGCGGCATCGCCGGCCTCGCCCTCCCTGACGACGCGCTCCCCGACCCCGCGCTGGTGCAGGCGATGTGTGACCGCCTCGCGCACCGCGGGCCCGACGGTCACGGCGTGCACGCGCTCCCGGGCTGCACCTTCGGCCACCGTCGGCTCTCCATCGTCGACCTCTCACCGCTCGGCGCGCAGCCCATGCGCAGCCCCGACGGGTCGTCGATGCTCACCTTCAACGGCGAGATCTACGACTTCGTCGCGCTGCGCGATGAGCTCACCGCCGCGGGCTACACGTTCCGCTCGCGCAGCGACACCGAGGTGCTGCTGCACGCCCTCGACGCGTGGGGTCACCGCGCCCTCGACCGCGTCCATGGCATGTTCGCCTTCGGTCACTACGACGCCCCGACCCGCACGCTCACCCTCGCGCGCGATCGCTTCGGCAAGAAGCCCCTCTACTACGCACCGTTGGGCGACGAGTCCGGTCGCGGCGGCATCGCCTTCGCGAGCGAGCTCGCCGCGCTGCTCGTCCACCCCGAGGTGCACGCGCGCCGCGAGGTCGACCCTGTCGCGGTGGCGCAGTACCTCACACATGAGTTCGTCCCGCAGCCGCGCTCCATCCTCGCGGGCGTGCGCAAGCTCGGCCCCGGCGAGCGCCTCCGCTGGACGGCCCGCGACGGCGTGTCGGTCGAGCGTTGGTGGGCGCCGCGAACGGGCGTTCGTCTGCGCGGCGACGAGCGCGAGCTGACGCAGGAGCTCTCGCGACGGGTCGAGCGCGCGGTGGCGCGACGGCTGGTGGCGGACGTGCCCGTGGGGGTGTTCCTGAGCGGGGGCATCGACTCCAGCTTCGTGGCGGCGTGCGCGGCGGCGACGCACCCGCGGGTGAAGACCTTCGCCATCGGCTTCGACGATCCGACCTTCGACGAGCGCACCCACGCCGAGCTCGTCGCGCGTCACCTCGGCACCGACCACGTCACCGAGGTGCTCTCCGAGCGCGCGCTCATCGACCTCGTCGAGCCCACCCTCGACGCGATGGACGAGCCCCACGCCGACAGCTCCATCCTCCCGACGACGATGCTCGCCCGCCTCGCGCGCCGCTCGGTCACCGTGGCCCTCGGCGGCGATGGTGGCGACGAGACCCTCGCGGGCTATCCCACCTTCGTGGTCGACCAGGTGCTCTCTCGTCTCCCGACCAGCGCCTCCGCGGGCCGTCTGCTCGCGACGCTCGCGCGCCTCGTGCCGGCGACGGACGGCAACTTCTCCACCGCCTTCAAGCTGCAACAGATGTCGCAGGGATTGAAGGCGCGCGGCGCCGAGCGACACGCCCGCTGGCTCGCGCCGATGGACCCCGACGCGCTTCCGTCGCTGCTCGGATCGGCCCTGCGTGGAGGCGCTTCGGGAGCGCTCGATGCGGCGCGGGCGTCGGGCGTCGGGGCGGCGACGGACTTCGACGCGGCGACGGCGTTCTACCTCCAGGTGTATCTGGCGGAGGGTGTTCTCCAGAAGGTCGACCGCGCGACGATGAAGGTGTCACTGGAGGCCCGCGCGCCGCTGCTCGACACCGAGGTGGTCACCTTCTGCCTCGCGCTCCCCGAGCACCTTCGCCTGCGCGGGACGACCACCAAGTACCTCCTCCGCCGCGCGCTGGGGTCGCGGGTTCCGCGGGAGATCCTGGAGCGCCCGAAGAAGGGCTTCGGCGCGCCCGTCGGTCGCTGGCTGCGCGGCCCATTGCGCGAGCTGCTGCTCGACACCCTCTCGCCGGTGCGATTGCGAGCGACCGGGTGGTTCGAGCCCGCGGCGGTGCAGCGCCTCCTCGACGAGCACCTCTCGGGCGCGCGCGATCATCGCAAGGTGTTGTACTCGCTGCTGGTGCTCGAACACTGGCGACGTCGCTGGCTGGAGGCCGGGTGAAGCCGCTGACGCGCGACGCTCTCGGTGTGCTCGTCGGGCTGCTGCTGCTCGTCGGCGCGTACCGCGTGCTCGATGGCGTGCGCGAGAAGACCGACCCGCGGCGCGCGCTGATTCGCGCGATTCGCAGCGAGGCGAGCCGGCGTGACCTCGTGGTGGTGACCGACGAGGCGCCCGAGCTGGTGGCGCTCGCGTCGCCCATCCCCGCACTCTGGGGCAACGCCTCGATGGACGACATCCGCGGCGTTCGGCGGGTGTATGGCGTCGCGCCGACGGCCCCTGGTCTGACGTCCCTCCTTGGTCGCTTCGGCACCGGGACACCCGTCGGCCACGACGGTCGCGCGCTTCGCTGGGACATCGAGACGGGGCACCTCGGGCACGTGGTGTTCGACGCGACGCATGAGCTCGGCACCCGCATGACCGCCGAGCGCGTGGGCGGCGCCGACGGCGGACCGTGTCCCCTCGAAGGCCCGCACCTCGCCTGCCACGGCCCCGAGTGGAACCGCCTGCGCGCCGAGCCGCACCGCTTCGACGGTGGCGACCTCCGCTGCGTCTACGCGCACCCGCAGACCGACGGAACGCTCACCATCCACTTCGCCGGTCTCCCGCCCGCTCGCTCCCTCGTCGGGGCGGTCGGCATCGACGACGCAGGTTGGTTCGCGGGCGGCGCGGTGGTGACGGCCCACCTCACGCTGCGATTGCAGGGTCATCCCGAGATCACCCACGACATCCGCACGGGGCAGCCGCGTGGTGTGGTGGGTTACCGCCTCGCGCTGCCGTCGGCGCCGGGCGAGGCGACCATGACCGTGACCACACCCGACGCGGGGGCGCGGCAGTTCTGCTTTACGTTCGTTCTGGCGGAGTGAGCGCGTCGCCGGCGACCTCGACGCGGTTGCGGCCGCGGCTCTTGGCCCGGTAGAGCGCGCGGTCGGCCTCGTCGAGGAAGGCGTCGAGCCCGCGTCCGTCGAAGGTCGCCACGCCGATGCTCACCGTCAGCGGAACGCTCTTCCCACTGTCGAGCACGCAGGGCGTCCGCGCGATGGATCCGCGTACTCGCTCGGCCACGACGCGCGCCGTGGCCGCGGAGGTTCCGTCGAGCACGAGGAGAAACTCCTCGCCGCCCCAGCGCGCCGTGAGGTCGTTGCCGCGCGCCACGGCCCGGAGGATTTCGGCGACGTGGCAGAGCGCGCGATCGCCCGAGGCGTGGCCGTGGGTGTCGTTGATGCTCTTGAAGAAATCGATGTCGATGAGGGCGATGGAGAGCGCGCCCGCGTCGACGTCGCGGTTGGCGAGGTCGTTGAGGCGCAGCGTCGCCGCGCGGCGGTTGGCGAGGTTTGTGAGCGCGTCGGTCGAGGCGAGCCGCCGCGTCTCTTCGAGGAGGCCGACGGCGTGCAGGGGGAGGGCGAGCTCGCGGGCTGCGAGGGCGAGCACCGCGGGCTCATCGCGGCTCAGCGACGAGCGCGAGGCGCACATGCCGACGCGCCCGAGCAGGCGACCGCGGAGCAGCACCGGGTGCGCGGACACGGTGCCCTCGGGGAGCTCGTCGGAGGCGAGCGGATCGGAGATGACGTGGAGCTCGACGGGCCCGTCGGAGGGCGACACCACGGACTGCACGGCCGCGGGGATGGCGCGACCGTCGTGGCGCGGGTGCTGATGGACAAACACCCGCACGCCGTTGCGGCGCGGCACCGAGAGGGCGATCCAGGGGTAGGCGACGATGTCCGTCATCAGCCGGGAGAAGGCGAGGAAGAGCCCGTCGACGTCGGCGGCGTCGAAGGCGAGGGAGCGCAGCTCGCCGACCACGACGGCTTCGAAGAGCGCGCGATCGAGGAGCATGGAGAGGCGACCCGGAATGGTGCTGCGTCGCAGCGACGGATCGAACTCCGTGGAGGGATCGCGCCGGAGGGTCTCCTCGGTGACGGGCACCAGGGCGTTGAGCTCGGCGAGGACGCCGTCGGGGTCGTTGCGGTCGAGGAAGGCGTTGGCCCCCGAGCGGTGCGCCCAGAAGCGCGACCGGCGATCGGCGGTGCCCGTGCAGAGCAGCACCGGGACATGGGCCGTCGCAGGATCGCCCCGCAGAAGCTGGCAGAGCTGGAGCCCCGAGAGGCCGGGCATCCAGAGGTCGCTGATGACGGCGTCGGGGGGCGAGGCAAGGGCGGACATGAGCCCCTCCTCGGCGTCGGCGGCGAGACGAACGTCCCACCCGTTGGCCTGGAGTTTCCGAGCCACCGCGGCTTGAAGCGCAGGGCTGTCGTCAACCAGGAGAACCCGCCGCATCCGATTGTCTGGCAGGTTGCCCCACTCGTCATCGGCGGCGCAACGGAAACCTTTCGCTTCCCGGGCGTCTCCTCGTCCCGACGCCGCGCTCCGCGGGGTACATCAACGGCGCCCCCTCCGTGATGACCCAAGCCCTCTCACGCGCCTCGCTCGTCGTGCTGCTCTTCGCCGCGGGCGCGTCGGCGCAGACGCGCGTTCCGACGGTGCGCGCCCCTCGTCTCGTTTCGTCAGACGACCCCTCGAACAACCTGGGCGCGAGCACCTCCATCGACCTCACCGAGCGCGGCCGCCTCGCGGCGGGCGTCGGCGCGCTCCTCGACGAGGCCCCTGGTCTGCACCTGCGACGCACTGGTGGTGACCTCTCGACCGAGACGCTGGTGCTGCGCGGAGCTTCGGCGGCGCACCTGCTCGTCGCCCTCGACGGGGTCGTTCTCAACGATGCGGCGAGTGACGGCGTCGACCTCTCGCTCATTCCTCCCGCGCTCATCGCGAGGGCGGACGTCTATCGCGGCATCACCCCGGTGCGCCTCGGTCTCGGCGGCCTGGGTGGCGCGGTCGACCTGCGGCTGCGGGACGTCACCACGCGCCCCGTGGCGTGGGCTGCGGCAGGCGCGGGGTCGTTCGGTGCGCGACGTGTGTCGGCGGGTGCGGGCGCGGGCGCCGGGTCGTTGCGGATGCTCTTCGCGGTGAACTACCGCGGCACCGACGGCGACTTCCCCTACTACGAGCCGGGCAGTCGGAGCGCGTCGACGGGGCGCGTGGTCGACCGCGTGAACAACGGCGGCGATGCGCTCGATGGTCTCTACCGTGTGTGCGTGGGCGGACCGACGTCGCGCTCGACGGGCTGTCTGCTGGTGCTCGGCGGTTGGTTGCACCGTGGCATCGCGGGGCCGGGGACGACCGCCGTGGTGGGTCCGTTTCAGGAGCAGCGGCGGATCCTCGCGCGGGCCTCGTGGACGTGGCGACGTGATGGTTGGGACGCGGAGGTGTCGGCGACGGGCATGGCGCGCGGCGACCTCTTCGACGGGCGCACGGCGAGCGCGGCGCCGACGGTGACGGGCTACCGCGCGGAGAGCGACACCTGGCGCGGGCAAGCCGAGCTCAGGCTGCGTCGACACTGGCGTCGGGGGACGCACGAGCTGCTGCTGCGGGGGCGCGCGGAGGGCTTCGCGCCGCGCGCCGGGTCGACGCTGGTGGACGCGACGCGACGTGCGATCACGGCGGGCTTCGAGTCGACGATGACGGTGGGCGCGCTGCGCTGGTCGGCAGGCGTGGTGGCCGAAGCGCTGTCGGACGATGCGGGAACGCAGGGCGGTTCGATGAGTCTGTTGAGCCCGCGGGTGGGCGCGCACCTCGGGCTGGGTCGCGGTCTGGAGCTGCGGGTGCACGGCGGGCTCTCGGCGCGTGCACCGACGCTGCCAGAGCGCTTCGGTGATCGCGGGGTGGTGGTGGGCAACGCGAGCCTGCGGGCGGAGCGCTCGCGCTTCGTGGACGCGTCGCTGGCGCTGTCAGCGCGTCGTGGAGCATGGACGGTGGCGGCGGAGGCGGGCGGCTACGTGCGCGACGCGACCGACCTGATCGCGCTGGTGCAGGTGGGCCCTGGGCGCTTTCGCGCGGAGAACTTCGGACGCGTGTTGATCACGGGCGCGGAGGTGAGCGCGCGCGTGTGGTGGCGCGATCGGGTGGGCGTGACGTTGGCGGGCGCGGTGCTCGATCCGGCCATCGTCGGAGACGGCGGTGATCGGACGCGGAGTGTTCCGGGGGTGCCGTGGGGTGACCTGTCGGTGAGCGTGGAGGGGCGCGTGGCGAGCGTGCGCGCGGCGGCGTCGGTCTCGGTGGTGTCACCCGCGTGGCTCGACCGATCGAACTGCACCGCGATTCCAGCGAGGGCCTTGGTGGACCTGCGCGTCGGGTGGATGCCAGCGTTTCTCCGCGGGTGGGGCGCGACGCTGGAGGTGACCAACCTGCTCGACCAGCGAACGGCACAACAGCCGCTGTGCAACCCGATCGGGCAGGTGACGTCCGTGACGTCACCGATTCAGGACTTCCTGGGGTACCCGCTACCGGGGAGGGCGGTGTTTGGGGGAGTGGTCTACGAGGTGAGGTAGCTCAGCGACTGCCGTTGCCCACGGCGATGCGTAGATCGTAGGGGGTCCCGGTCGCGGCCATCGGCAGGGATCGCGCGTCGATCTCGAGGCATCGTCGTGCGCCTTCAAGAGACGGATCGAGAGAGGCAACCGTCGCACGCCCCTCCGCGGAGACGCCGAACCTGACGCCGCCACTCAAAGGAGCACGGCACGTGTTGTTCTCCAGGCACACCGCAAAGCAGTGGCGAATACGTGCTGCGGTACGGTTCGAAAGTGCCTGCAACTGCCCCGGATTGAGATCTGGAGCCTGGGACTCCGACTGCGCCGCAGCCACTGCGTTGACCCGATTGAGCGCGACCACCGGCCCGGCCGGCGCGTGGAACACCGCCCACCGCGGCGTCCCCCCAACACCCAGCTCCAGTCGCATCTCGGTGCGACCGATGCGCGCTTGGATCGTCCCCGGCCCCGTCAGTCGCACCGCTTCGAGCGCCGATGGCAACGAGCCGTGGCCCATCAGCGTCAGCGTCGCGGCCGGGTCGATGCTCGGGATGTCGTACCAGTTGCCCTGCTCACCCAGCGCCGCGAGCTCGATGGACCCGGTGTCGCCGACGCCCGCCGTCACCTGCCGCGGAGCGCTCCCATCCAGCGGGAGCTCCACCACCAGCGGTCCCGTCACCGACAGCGCCTCGCCGTCCCCACGTCGCACGTCCGTCCGACCCGCGAGCACCACCACCCGCAGCATCGTCGCGTCGGTGCGCGCCACCACCGGACCGTGCGCCTCGACCGACCACCCGCCATGGAGCACCTGCACCGCGTCGGTCTCGCCCGCGGTCGGCGCCAGGGCCAGCTCGCCGTGGTCGAGCGTCACCGTGGTCTTCGTCGTCCGGAGCTGCGACAGCCGCACCGACGACCCGCTCCGCACGTCCGCCGTCCATCCGCTCTGCACCGTGAACACCGCGCGCGCCGTCGCACCCGTCTCGACGCCACCGCCCTCGTGCAGGCTCGTCGTCCGCGCCAGCACGGCGCCTTCAGCGTTCGCGCCGTCGCGGTACCGCGCCCCGCCCGCCGACAAGAGCACGACGCCCTCGTAGGCGGGGAGCACCGCCTCGACCACCGGAGGCGTCACGACCCGTTGCGCGATGGGCGCCACGACGGGTGCTTCGTGCGACTTCATCCACGACCGGGCACCCACCACGAGACCCGCGCTCGCGGCTACGGCGAACCCGGCCGCTACCCACGAGGAGACCCTCGGCGCCGGGCGCAGCCGACCGGCGCGGATGTCTCGCGACACCGCCTCGGCCTCCTTCGCCAGAACCTCGTCCATCCGCTCCCAGGGCGGCGGAACGGGCGTCAGCCGACGCACCTCGTCGATGAGCGCAATGCCACCGGAGAGGCGCGACGCACGATCGCGGCAGGTCGCGCACTCGGCGAAGTGACGATCGAGCTCGGGGTCAGGGACATCGAGGTGCGCTTGCAGCGCGTCGATGGAGGGGTGTTCGCTCATCGCGGGCTCACAGTCTCGGGGATGGCATCGGGGGCCGCGAGCTCGCGGGCGATGGACTCCAGCGTCGGGTCGCCCGCCATCGCGGCATAGACCTCCCGGCGGGCATAGAACAACCGGGTGCGCACGGTGAGCACGGGGCTCTCGACCATGGCCGCGATCTGCGCGGCCGGGACCCCGTCGAGGTCATGCAGGATGAACACGGAGCGCTTCTTCTCGGAGAGGGTGTCGAGGATCTTGTAGAGGGCCCGCAGCCGCTGGTTGCGGGCGGCGTGGTCGACGGGGGAGTTGCCCTCGGGGGCGGCCGGTTCGTCGAGGAGCTCGTTGCCCAGCCGGGGTCGGCTGCGGGCGGCGCGGAGGTGCATCAGCGTGACGTTGACGGCGACCCGGTGGAGCCACGTGGTGAAGCGCGACTCGCCCCGGAAGTTGGGCAGCGAGCGAAACACCTGGATGAACACCTCCTGCACCACGTCTTCGACCTCGGGCCGCGGGCCCAGGAGCCTCGCCACGAGCCGGGCGACGTCGCGCCGGTGGTTGCGGAAGAGCTCGTTGAACGCCCGGGTGTCGCCCTCCCGGGCGCGCTGGACGTACGCGGGAGCGCTGTCGTCGTCACGGGTCAAGGAGACACCCAGGACGTGGAGTGGTTGTGCCATGGTCGCCATCGGGGGGTTCGAGGCGATGGATGCACGACACGCCGGGAGCATTCATGGGAGCACCGCATGGTCTTCCATCCGGGCCCCGGAGGGAACTCCCCGATCAGCTTCGGATGCGCCCGATGAGGCCGAGCAGGTCCGACGCGACGAGGCCGATGACGAGCGCAACGACGACCAGTCCCATGGGTTTCTCCCATGGGCCCCTCGCGGTCGGGCAGACAACTTTCCGGCGCATCCCGACTGTGCTCCCGCATTCCCCGCCCAAGCGGCTATCGTCTCGGGCCGTGACTGGACCGCGGGCGCGCAAGGCCGAACGTACCGTGACCGCGGCTGTCCCGAAGCTCATGCACGCCGGCGAGCTCGCCCGCCTCGCCGGGCTCCACAAGACCACCGTGCTCCAGGCCGTACGCCGCGGGGAGATCAGGGTCTCGCGCACCGTGGGCCGGAGCGTTCGCATCGCCCTCGCCGACGCGGCAGCCTTCCTGGGCTCTCGCGGCATCACCCTCGCCGACGCGCTCGCAACCCCGACCGAACCCCGTCGCGTCGTTCTCCTCACTGAGCGCGCCGACCTGCACCGTCGCTTTGCCGAGTCCCTCCCGCACGGCTGGAGCCTCACGCCCCATCAAGATCTCTACGACGCGCTGCTGGCGCTCGGTGCGTGTGCCCCCGCGGCCCTGGTGCTCGACCTCGCCATGGTGGGGCTCAACCCCGACGCGCTCGCTCGCGCCATCCGCACCAACCCGGCGCTCGGTCGCGTCCCGCTGCTCGCGATCTCCCGCTTCGAAGCTCCGTCGGAGGGGTCAGCTCAGCCGCTGGACGTGGCGCTGCACGAGTCCGACGCCGCGAGCTGGCACGCCGCGCTGGCCGCCCTCGACTGAATCGTCCCCGCGCTCCGGGCACAATCCGCGCGGCCGGATCATCCTCCCCGACTCGCGGGTTGCTGTGCCATGCTGCGCGACCCGACCCGCTCAGCACCGCCGATCCGATGCCGCCTGCCCCACTCCGACAACGCCTGCTGCCGCTCCTCCGTCGCGGGTCTGCCCTGGTGCGTCGGGCGAGGGAAGCCTTCCCCCTGACGGGCCTCGGTCTGGTCCTGATTGCAGCCTCCGGGTGGGCGATGGTTCGCTACGGCATCCGGCGCATCGACCTGTTGTTGCTCGTGGTCGGGGCGGTGGGTCTCGCGCTCGGGGTGGTCGCGACCCTCACGACGGCCATCACCGCCATCGTGCTCTGGTACCAGGGCCGCCATCGCCGCGAGGAGGAGTCGCTCAAGCTCGAGTGCGGTTACGCCGCGCGCACGGGTTTCTCGCTCTCCAACCTCTGGTTCGTCCCCTTCGTGCGCGTCCGCTGGAACTGGGAGTCCCCCGAGGCGTCTGTCCGATTGGTCGCGCTGAAGCGGCGCCTGCACGAGGAGGTCACGCCGTTGCGTCGTGGTTTGCACGAAGAGATCGTCCGCCGCATCGAGGTGAGCGACGCATTCGGTCTCACCGGTGTGACCTTCACCCTCCGCGAGACCCGCGTCGTGCGCTTCGTCCCCTCGATGGGCGCGCTCCGCACCATGCGTGTGGTGCGCTCCATCGCGGGCGGCGACGAGATCTCGCACCCGGCGGGTCCGCCCGACGGCGAGCGCGTCGACCTTCGCCACTACGCGCCCGGCGACCCCATCAAGTTCGTGCTCTGGAAGGTCTTCGCCCGCTCTCGTCAGCTCGTCGTCCGAACGCCCGAGCGCGCCATCGCGCCGACCCGTCAGACCGTCGCGTATCTGGTGACCGGCGAAGGCGACGAGCCCGCTGCCGGGGCCGCTCGGGTGGCCGTCGACACGGGCGCGCTCGGCTCGGAGTGGGTGCTCGGTGCGGATGGCAACGACGCCTACGCGAAGACCCCGACGCAGGCCCTCGAAGTGCTCTCGCGCTCGGCCCTCACGCCGTACCCACAGGGGGGCTCGGGGCTGTCGGACTTCCTGTCCCGCGCCACGCCCGGCGGTGTCGCCCGCGCGGTGGTCTTCGTCCCCGGTCGACCGGGGCCGTGGCTCGATCGCGTCGTCGCGACCGTGCGCGCCCGGACAGCCCCCAACCAGATGCAATCGCCCGTGGAGTTCGTGGTCTGCACCGACGGCATCACCACCATGCCGAAGACCCGCTGGTGGTCGCGCCTCGCCTTCCAGGTGCGCCCCGCTGCCTCGACTGGCGCCGTCACGCCCGCGCCTGGCGATGAGGTCGCCGCGGTGCTCCGGGCGCTCGCCACCACCCGCGCGCCGGTGACGCTGGTCGATCGTGTCGGTGGCAAGGTCTTCCCCGGCGGCCACCACCGCTCGCTGGAGGCTGCATGACGCGGCTGCGACGCGTCCTCGGCGGTTGGCGCCACCCGACCCGCGCCCTCGCGATGGCTCTCGCGGCCTTCTCGTTGAGCTGGGGTGTCGCGCTCGGAGAGGCACTCGCCGCCGCCATGATCGGCGCCGTCCTGGGCGTGGTCGCGGGCGAGCTGCTGGGTCGCTCACGCGTTCGCACCGCGGTGGGTCTGGGTGGTCTCGGTCTGCTCGCGTTCACGCTGTGGCGTGTCGCGTCCGTCGCGGTCGGAACGGAGTTCCTCGCGTCGATCGCCGGGCCCGCCAACGCGCTGGTCACGGCGAGCGTGCTGCGCTTCGGCTCGCTGGCCTTCGCCTCCGTCGCCGCGCTTCGCATGGCCGCGGTGCGACGGCCGACGGTGATGGCCCTGGAGCTGGGCCTGGTGACGGTGGCGTTCACGTCGGTGTTCGCGTCGCACCGCGAGGGCGTCATCGCGCGCCCGCTCTGGCTGTCGGACTGGGCGTGGCAGCAGGGCATCGACCCGGCGCAGGTGCTGCTCTGCATCGGTGGCGCGGCCGTGACGCTGCTCGCCGTCTTGCTCGTGGCGGAGACGCGCTCGGGCCGCGCGCTCTCGTCGCTGGTGATGCTCGTGATGCTCGCCCTCTCGGCGGTGGGCCTCGTGCAGGTGGTCGGGACGCCCACGCCGGATTCCATGAGCGAGCTCGGCATGACCGACGCGGGCCCTGGCCAGCCGCCTCGGCAGACCGACGCGGGCAACGGACATGGGCCCCACGGCGGCCCCGACGGTGGCGGTGGTGGCGGCGGTCGTCGCGGCGATGCGGGGCAGGGCGGCGGCGGTGGCAGTGATGCCAGCCTGGACGGCGGCGGTGCTCAGGGCAGCGACGGGGGCGACGCCGGCGGAACGAGCGGCGGCGGTGACGGCGGCGACGGCGGTGTGGGCGGCGCCGGCGACGGGGGCGACGCGGCGATGCCCAACCTCATCGACCTCGACGGCGGCGGTTCGAGCGGAGGCTCCGACAGCGGGCGCCCGCCTCCTCCTTCGGCGAGCGAGCGGCTGAGCGACGATCAGTCACCGAGCAACTCTCCCGCCCCGATGGCCGTGGTGGTCTTCGACGACGACTATTCGCCGCCGTCGGGCGCCTACTACTTCCGCCAGGAGGTGTGGAGCCAGTTCAACGGGACGCGCCTCCTGCCGACGACGCGCACCGACGTCGATGGCGACGTGGTCGACGACTTCCCGACGATGGACACTCGCGTCCGCGACGAGGTGGCCGTCACGGGTCGCACCCGCGTGCACGGACTCATCGCGGCCATCGCCGAGCACACGCATCCCTTCGCGCTGGAGTCGCCGGTGCGCTACCTGCCCGCGGCCAACCCCAACCCGCAGCGCTTCCGCCGGGCGTGGCGCTTCGAGTCGCTGTCGCAGACCGTCGACTACCGTCGGCTCACCGGCCACACCGCGGGCGACCCGCGTTGGTCCCCCGAGGTGCGCGCGTACTTCACCGCGACTCACCCCGACCCGCGCTACCGCGAGCTCGCCCAGCGCGTGGTCAACCAGCGCCTGCCGCAGCGCCTGCGCAACGACCCCTTCGCGCAGGCGCTCGCGATCAAGCTCTACCTCGACCACGAGCTCATCTACTCGACCCGCGCGCGCCGCCAGAACGTCCCCGACCCCACGTCGGACTTCCTCTTCGGCAACCGCACCGGATACTGCGTCCACTTCGCCCACAGCGCGGTCTTCTTGTGGCGCTCGCTGGGCATCCCGGCGCGCATCAGCGCGGGCTACCACTCCGACGAGAGCAACCGCCGCGGCGGCTCGACGGTGCTGCTCCGCGGCGGCGACGCGCACGCGTGGCCCGAGCTCTACGTGACGGGCTACGGCTGGATCGTCCTCGACATCGCGGCCGAGCGAAACCTCGACCCGCCGGGGCAGGGCACCGACGACGACCTCCAGCGCATCCTCGGCGAAATGGCTCGGCAGCAACCGCCGGTGCCCGACCAGCCGCGCCCACGCGACCGGCCGCCGCAGCACCATTACGGCCGCGACTTCGGCTACGGGCTCCTCTCCGTGCTCGGCGTGGTGCTCGGTGTGCTGTATGCGATCAAGCTCTGGCGTCGCGTGCGGGTGGTGCTCTCCGGCGCCCGATCACTGCCGCGCGTGGGCTACCGCAAGGCGCTCGACCTGCTCGCCGAGGCGGGCCTCTCGCGTGAGCACGGTGAGCCGCGGGAGCGCTTCGCGTCGCGGGTGGCGGCGGTGGCGCCGACCTTCGGCAAGCTGACCGCGATGCACATGGAGGCGCGACTGGGTCGACCTGAGCCCGACGCCGAGGCGTTCAAGCGCACGGCGTGGCGCGATGGGTTGCGGGCGCTGCGGCGCGAGCTGGGCACCGGGACGAAGCGGTCGCGGCGGGTGCTGGGGTGGTTGAACCCGGCGTCCTGGCTCGACGCGCGTTGATCGCAGAGGAGACGAGAGCGAAACACCATGGACAGCGACTTCATCCAGAGCGAACACGTCACCCACACGCTGGCGCCGCCCATCACCGACCTCAACGGTGCGTACAGCGTCGTGCAGCGCCTGCGCACTCGTCTTCAGACGGCGGTGCGCGGCCGCGACGAGGTCATCGACCTGCTGGTGATCGCCCTCCTCGCCGACGGCCACATGCTGCTGGAGGACTACCCCGGGTCGGGCAAGACGACGCTCGCCAAGGCCCTCGGCGACTGCATCATCGACGACAAACCCGACGACGACATCTCGACCTTCCGGCGCATCCAGTTCACGCCCGACCTGCTGCCGAGCGACGTCACCGGGACAACCATCTTCGACCCCAACACCAACAAGTTCTTCTTCCGCGCGGGGCCCATCTTCGCGCACGTGGTGCTGGCCGACGAGATCAACCGCACCTCGCCGAAGGTGCAGTCCGCCATGCTCGAAGCGATGGCCGAGAAGCAGACCACCGTCGACAACCGCACCCGCAAGCTCGACGAGCTCTTCTTCGTCATCGCGACGCAGAACCCGCTCGACCTCGCGGGCACGTTCCCGCTCCCCTCGGCGCAGCTCGATCGTTTCCTCTTCAAGGTGAAGATGCACCACATCCATCGCGAGGCGGAGCTTGAGGTGCTCGCGAGCTTCAAGGCTCGCCGCGCCGGCGCCGGGAGCGACCTCGCCCGCGTCACGCGCACCGAGATCGTCGACGCGCGCAACGTCGTCGAGGGGCAGATCCACGTCGCCCCCGAGGTGCGCGAGTGCCTCGTCGACATCGCCGGCCGCACCCGCTCCGACCCGCGCATTCTCCAGGGGGCCTCGACGCGATCGCTGGTGCTGATGATCCCGGCGCTACAGGCGCGCGCGCTCACCCGGGTGCGCGACTACGTCAACGCCGAGGACGTCGAGGCGCTGTCGACCTTCATCTTCGGCCACCGCCTTGAGCTCGCGCCCGGCACCGACAACGTCGACGCGGTGTTGCGCGAGTGCCTCACCGATCCGCTGGAGCGCCTCGCCCGGAGCACGATGAAGCGATGACCCACGCCGGCGGCCGACGACGGGGACTGTGGTGGGTGCTCGCGGGCGCGCTGGCGTTGTCCGGCGGGCGCGCGGGCGTGGCCCAGCAGGTTCCGCCGACGACGGCCGCCCTCGAAGCCGAGGCGCTGCGGCTCTACAACGAAAACCGCCTCGTCACCGCGCGCGCCAAGGCCGAGGCCATCCTCCGCGACAACCCCGACTCCATCGTCGGCAACTATGTGCTCGGCTGCGCGTTGCGCGAGGCCGAGGGGTCGCTCCCGCGCGCCATGTACCACCTCGGTCACGCGCGCGAGGTGTACGAGGTCCGCTACGGCACCACGCGCATCGCCGGGGCGCCGTGGCAGATCCACCGCGACATCCTCTTCGCGACGCAGGCGCTCGCGGGCGAGATGGAGGAGTACGAGTTCCAGATCCAGGTGCAGGAGTTTCACGACTACCTCTACGACCCGGATCTCCTCGCCGAGCACGCGTGGCCGCTGGTGCACCTCGACCGATTGCGCGAAGCGCGGGACTTCGCTCAGCGGGCCATTCGCATGAACGACCCGTGGCAGCAGTCCCTCGGTCGCAACGCCCTGTGCGCCGTCGAGGGCGCCGCCCGCTCGCGCCAGCCGCAGTACCAGGCTTGCCTCGACGCGTATCAGTTCGCGCAGCGTCGCGCGCAGGGGGCCACCGACACCAACCCCGCCACGGCGCCGCACGTCACGGTGCACGCCTACAACGCGGCCCTCGGTGCGCTCGCGGTGCTCCGTTACGACGAGGCCGAGCGGATGCTCCTCGACGGATCGCACCGCCTGGAGTTCACCACCGCCAACCCGTGGCGATTGCTGTCGCGGCTCTACCTCGACACGGGTCGCACGGTGCAGGCCGTCGACGCGCTGCGGGAGATGCAGCGCTGGCGCGTTCGGCAGCCCGCCAACCTGCGCGATCAGGACCACGCGGAGACCGACGTCGCCGTCGCCACGGTGCTGCTCGTCGCGGGCGAAGGGGCCATGGGTCTTCGCTTCATCGACCGCGCCATCGAGCGCCCCGATCGCCGCGGCCTCGTCGCGAGCGACCAGGAGCAGGCCCTCGGCGCGCACGCTCTCCTCCGTCGCTCGCTGCGCGCACTCCAGGCGGAACTAGAGGCCGAGCGGGCGAGCGCCTCGGGCTTCACGCAACGTGTGAGCGGCGCCACGCAGAGCCTCGCGTCCCGGGCGGGCGCATGGCCCGATGACGAGCGCGTGACCAACACGCTCACGGACGAACTGCGCCTCGAAGCGACGCTCCAGCTGTACGTGCGGCGTGGCATCGAGCCGGTGCCGTCGTGGCTGGTAGGCGATCTGGTTCGGGTGCTGGGCGCGGGCGTGGTCTCGGTGGCGCTGCGCGACGCGCGACGTGAAGAGCGCACCTTCCCGGCCATCCGCCCGCTGCACGACGCGCTGGAGGCTGAGGTGCGGCTCGCACAGGGCGACGAGTCCCGCGCCCTCACGCTGGCCGAGCAGTCGCTGCGAGCGCTCCCGTCCGCCGAGGTCTTGCTCCAAGCGAGGGTGGCGGCGGTGGCGGCCGAAGCCGCGCGGGCGCTGGGTCGCGACTCGGCGGCGTACGGCTACTACGAGCGCTCGTTGCAGCGCGACGCAGGCACGCTCCGACGACTGGGTCTCGCGCTGCCGGCTCACGTCCGTGCCGCGGGTTCGGGTGAAGTGGTGTCGCGGGTGAGCACGCTGCTCGGACGCTCGCCGCGGCTGCGCTCCGACGATCGCGGCTTCGAGGTGCTGGTCAGTGGAACCGACCAGGCGCTGCGGCTCTGCTTGCGCTCGCCTCTCGGAGCGCAGCTCTCGTGCGCGGAGGTGCCGCGCCAGCGCAACGAGTCGTCCGACACCTTCGCGTCGCGCGCGGTGCTGGCGTTTCACTCGCAGGCCTTCGCGACGCGGGTGGGCCTGTCGACCACGGACGTCCGCTCGCTCGACGGCTCGACCACCACCGACGACGCCGCGGCCCGCGAGCAGATGAACGGCGTGCTCCGCGACATCGCCGGCCCCGGAGTCACCCCATGACTCGCTCGCGTCGGCGCGGCGTCTTGAGCGCCCTCGTTGGCCTCGGCGCTGCGCTGGTGCTCCTGCCCTCCCTCGCGCCCGCGACCGTGGAGGAGCAGCGCGCCCGCCTGCCGCCTCCCGCGGTGTGCGCCGACCCGCTGGAGGGCGTCTGGGTCTCGCACAAGTACGAGGCCCCGTACGACGAGTGGATGATCTTCACCGTCGACCTCCGGCGCGACCCTCGCGGCGCTGCCTCGCCCAACATGCGCGGCGTGCCCGGCCGTATTCCGTTGGTGGGGCGCATCACGGCGCACGCATGGTTTGGTGCGGGGCCACAGGGTTCGGCGGCGCCCGCGTGTACGATCGGGATCCATCACTGGCAGGTTGGAATGTCCGGCGAGGGCTACTCCGACGGCGGCCGCATCGAGTTCTGGGGGACTCGTTGGGCGGTGGAGACCGTGTGGTGCGGCTCTCGGGAGTTTGGCTACAACCTCGACCACTTCACGGGCGTGATCGACCCGGCGATCCAGGAGTTCCAGTCGGTGAACAACGACGGCGGCCGCGCCATCAACGACCCCACGGTGTTTCGCCGCGTGCGCTGCTACGAGCCCACGGCCGTCCCGCACCCCGTCGTGGCACCTCCCGCCTTTCATCCCCCCCGTCGCTCCGGGTGCTCGCGATGAACGCCCGTCAGCGTCGTCGCTACACCCTCGTCGGCAGCGTCTCGTTGCTCGCCGCGCTGGTGCTCCTGCCCTCGCTCGCGCCCGCGACGGTCGAAGAGCAGCGCGCCCGCCTTCCTCCACCCGCCGACCCGAGCCGCTGCGCCAACCCCATCGAGGGCGTCTGGAAGTCGCTCCGTTGGTATCCCGGCAACGAGGCCTGGTACTCGTTCGTGCTGGAGATCCACGTCAACGGCAACCACCTCACCGGCCAGATCGACGCGTACTCCTGGGACACCCCGCCCAACGTCAGCGAGCCGGGACCGTGCATGCCTGGGCTCCGGCACTGGGTCATCACGCAGACGGCCGATGGCACCGCCGATGGCCTGCGCCTCAACTTCCACGGCACGCGTTGGGCGGTACGCCAGGTGATGTGCGGCGAGCGGCCCGAGGGCTACAACCTCGACAACTTCAGCGGCGTCATCGACACGGCGCTTCAGGAGTTCCAGTCGGTCAACAACGACGGCGGCCTCCAGATCGACGAACCCACGGTGTTCCGCCGCATCCGTTGTTTCGACCCGCCCCCGCAGCCGCACCCGGTCGTCCGCCCACCCGCGTTTCAGCCGCCGCGTCGCGGTTGGAGCTGCAGCCGCTAGCCGCGGCCCCTCGCGCGGACCTATACCTTCCGCCGTGAGCGCCCCCTCCGACGACCTCCAGCCCACCCGCGAGAACTACGTCGCGCCCTCCGGCGCGCGCATCGCCCTCGTGCTCGTCGCCATCGTCGTGGGCATCGTCGTCTTCTGTGTCGCGTGCCTCGTCGGGTACATGTTCTACGTCGACCGTCGCCAGCGCTGAGCGCCCGCGCCCGTGTCCGTCGCGGCTCTCGTCCCCACGCTCCTCGGCCTGCTCGCCCTCGTCGCCATCGGCGCGCTCCTCGGTCGCACGGGTCGCCTCGGGGTGCCCGCTGATCGGGCCGCCGCCGCGCTCACCGCGCTCGTCGTCGACGTGACGCTCCCGGCGCTCACCCTCGACGTGCTCCTCCGCGAGCGCCTCACCGTCGCCGTCGCGTGGTCGCTCGTGCCCAGCACGGCGGCGCTCTTCGTCTGCATCGGCGCGGCATGGGCGCTGTCCACCCTCGCGGGCTGGAGCCGCCCGGTGCGCGGCGCCGTGATGCTCTGCGCGTCGTTCTGCAACACGAGCTTCCTGGGCGTCCCGGTGACGCGCGCGCTCTTCCCGACGCGCGCCGACGCCGCGCAGGCGGCCGTCCTCATCGACACCATCGACACCACCGCGCTCCTCTGGACCGTCGGCGTCGCCATCGCCCACGCCTTCGGCGACCGCCGTGGCGCGGCTGGCGTCTCCCCTCGCGCTCGTGACGTGCTCCTGCGCCCGGCGACCCTCGCGGTGATCGTCGGCCTCGCGCTCAACCTCGGCGGCGTGCACACCCCGGCCGCTCTTCTCTCGCTCCTCCAGTGGGTCGGCGCCTCGACCTCCGTGCTGGTCTTCCTCGCCCTCGGCATGCGCCTCGACCCGTCTGTTCTCCGCGGCCAGCGCACGCCACTGCTCGTCTCCCTCGGTATCAAGTTCGTGCTCTCGCCTGTCGTCGCGCTCCTCCTCGCGCGGGCGCTTCACCTCCACGGCGCACCCATCGCGGTGTCGGTGCTCCAGTCGTCCATGCCCGCGGCCGTCATCGCCGCTGCCATCGCCGCCCAGGAGCGCTGCGACGAACGCCTCGCCGCCGCCATCGTGATGAGCACCATCGCCCTCGCCGTCCCCGCGCTCTGGCTCTGGTCCCCGGTCATTCGCGCCCTGTCCGACTGAAATCGTCTCTCACGCAACCATCGTCACTGCTGCTGCCGACAAGCCCACCGCTCGCCCTTCCTATCCCCCGAAAGGAGAACGGCCATGTCGCTGCTCTGTGATGAACTGGATCTGCTCGAAGACCTCTTCGCCGAGATGTTCGTGCCCGACGTGACCGACGTCGTCGCCGCCTTCGTTGCCGAAGCGCCCCCTACTCGACCGCCGCCGCTCCCTCCTGCTTCCGCCGAGTCTCTGGAGTTCGACCTGAGCACGCCTTCCCGCTGGAGCGCCTTGCCGCGCCTCACCCCCGTCCCGACCGTCGTCAGCCTCGCGCCCCACCTCGTCGTCCACGACGCCGACGCCGCGCTTGCCTTCTACGAGCGGGCCTTTGGCGCGACCGAGACCTATCGCGAAGCCCAGATCGATGGACGCGTGGGCTGGGTCGCCGTCGCCATCGGCGGTGTCTCCATGGTGATCTGCGACGACCTCCCCGAGCTCCGCTTCGGCCGCTCTGCCTCCCCGGCCAACCTCGGCGGAACGCCCGTCACGCTCCACCTCGCGGTCGACGGCGTCGAAGCATTCTTCCTCCGCGCCGTGCAGTCGGGCGCTCGCATCCTCCAGGCCCTTCAGGACATCGGGCCGGGGCGCTGCCACGGCGTCGTCGAAGACCCCTTCGGTCATCGCTGGTCGCTCTCCTCCGCCTTCGCCTGACACCCACACGACCCGCGGCGGATGAGGTACTCACCTCATCGCCGTGAGACTGACCGCGCCGACTCCATGGATCGTCATCGGGCTCCTCGCTGCGTGTGACCGCACGCCCGATGCGGTCCCGCGGGCCGTCTCTGTGCTCCAACGGCGCGCCGCCGACGCCGGTCCGAGCGCCGCCCGTCCCGATGCCGACACCGAGGAACAGCGCGTTCCCGACGGCTACTGCCATCCGGCGACCGTGATCGCCACCGCGACCGGCGGCGCGGTCGTCGACGCGTGCTTCGACCCGCAGGTCAACGCGACGGACCTCCTCGTGCAGCCTCTCGACGCTGACGGCATGGCCGTCGGGCGGCGGGCGCGATTGCGGCGGGTCACGGGCAACGTGCTGTCCCTCTCGGCCACGTCGGTGACGGATGGCGTGCGCGTCGCGTGGATCGCCCACGTCGGCGAAGGCGCCGAGCGCAATGACGAGTCGGCCGACCGCGGCGGTGGCACCCGCGAGCTGTCGGTGCTCTCCCTCGACGCCTCCCTCGCGCCGGTCGGTTTACCGCTGGTGGTAAACCGCGGTGCGGCCGTCCCCCGCAGCAACGGCAACGGGCGGGGATGGGTGCGCTCCCACGTCGAGGTCGCCGCGGGGCCCGACGGGACTCTGTTCGTTCTCGCGACCGACGCCGAAGAGGCATGCCCGCAGGGGACGATGCGGTGCGCGACGTGGTCGGTGTTCTCCGTCGCCTCCGACGGAACCTCGCGACGTGTGCGCCACGACTCGACCGGGACGCCCTCGCTCGAACCCCAAGGGCTCGTGCGCGTCGGCGACGACCTCGTCTACCTCTACGGCGCCGACGCCGTTCGCAACGTCCTCCACACGTCGCTCGTGCGGGCGCCGGGCGCTGGCGTGGCGTCGCTCCCGGCGGCGATGTTCGACACCCTCACCGACTGGACGACCGGCACCCTCGCGTGGAGCGACGGCGCGCTCGTGGCGCTCGGCGAGGAGCGCTCCCCCGAAGCCGTCCAGCCTCGCGTGGTCGTGCGGGTCACCTCACCAAACCGTCGATCGCCGACGCGCCCCCGACCGGGCGACGATCCCGAAGTCGTGCGCTGGCCGGTCGTCACGGAGCGCACCTGGCGCTGCGTCGGACATCACCCGGTGCTGCGCGTCGCGTGGCGCGGCGGCAACATCGAGCTCGACCCCACTGCGCCGGGCACCTCGATGGACTTGTCGCGCTGGGTTCCGCTCTCGCTGTCGGGCCTCGCTGGACGCGAGAACCACCCGAGCTGGAACCCGCCGATGGCCTGGGTTGGACGCGCGCTCGTCGCGCTCGATGGCCACGATCAGCTCCATCGCTGGACGTGTCCGCGCGATGGCGCGCCCCCGCAGGAGTGACAATCAGTCCGTCGCGCAGCGCGCCGACGGGAGCGTCGAGACCGTCGGCTCCACCGCGCTGATGGTGCGTGCGACGAACCCCTCCGCCACCGCAGGCAACCACCCGGCGAGGTCGTCGAGCGCCCGCTGCGAACCACGTTCGAGGCGCTCGCGCTTGGGCAGCTTCTTCACCTTCGGATCGGTCACCGGCGGTAGCAGCGCCCACGTGAGATTGCTCGGCTGGAAGTCGTCGCGCGGCGTCTGAAGGTGCGTGAGCAGGCCGCCGAGCGCCGTGGTCACTGGAGGGGGCGTCACCGTCGCGCCGCGTAGCTGCTGAGCCAGGAGGATCGCGCAGACGAAGCCGCCGCCCGCGCTCTCGACGTAGCCCTCGACGCCGGTGATCTGACCCGCGAGGAAGACTCCCGGCAGCGCCTTGAGCTCCATGGTCGGCGTGAGCACGCGTGGCGCGTTGACGAAGGTGTTGCGATGCACCGACCCGAAGCGGAGAAACTCCGCCGCTTCGAGGCCGGGGATCATCTTGAACACCTGCGCCTGCGACCCGTAGGTCATGCGCGTCTGGAACCCGACGAGGTTGTAGGCCGTCGCGGCGAAGTCCTCCTGCCGGAGCTGCACCACCGCGTGAGGTGACTTGCCAGTGCGCGGGTCGACGAGCCCGACGGGCTTCATGGGACCGTAGGCGAGGGTGTCCTTGCCGCGCGAGGCCATGACCTCGACGGGCAGGCATCCTTCGAAGTAGCGCGCCTCTTCGAAGGCCCGCGGCGCGACCTTCTCGGCCGCGATCATCGCCTCGATGAACGCGTAGTACTCCTCGGCGCTCATCGGGCAGTTGATGTACGCGTCGTCGCCGCCCTTGTCGTAGCGCGACTGGCGGAAGGTCTTCTCCGCGTCGATCGACTCCGCCGACACGATGGGCGCGATGGCGTCGTAGTACGCGAGCTGGTCTTCGCCGAGGGCGCGCACAAGGTCCTGCGCGAGGGCGTCGCCCGTGAGCGGACCCGTCGCGAGGATGACCGGGCGCCCCGGCGGAATCTCCGTCACCTCGGCGGCGATGCGCTCGATGAGCGGGTGCCCGTCGATGGCGGCGGTGATGGTCGCGCTGAAGCGATCACGGTCGACCGCGAGCGCCCCGCCCGCCGGCACGGCCGTGAGGTCGGCCGCCGTGATGATGAGCGAGCCCGCGCGGCGCAGCTCTTCCTTGAGAAGACCGACGGCGTTGGAGAGCGCCGCCCCGCGGAGGGAGTTGGAACACACAAGCTCCGCGAGAGCGTCGCCGTTCTGCGCGGCGGTGCGCCTGTGCGGCTTCTGCTCGATGAGCGCGACGGGGACGCCACGACAAGCGAGCTGCCAGGCTGCCTCGCACCCGGCGAGGCCGCCGCCGACGACCGTCACCGCGCTGCGATCCGTCATGGGGATAAGAGGTTCCTGAGAGGGGAGTGGAGGGTCAGGCGCTCGCGTCGGAGCCGGACTTGCCCGCGGGCTTCTTCTTCGCGCCGCCGCGGAACTTCGTCGGCGCCGGTGCCTCTTCGCCGCCGTCGTCGTCGCCGCCGTCGCCCGCGAGCGGACGCTCGAAGCCGCAGCCCTCGGTGAGGCACTTGAGCACCGGGCGCGACTTGCCGCCGGCCTGCACCAGGAAGGTCGCGCCGCACTGCGGGCACGGCTCCTTCACGGGCGCCTGGAACAACCGGAAGTCGCACTTGAGGTCGGTCGCGTAGTTGCTGCAACCCCAGAACGGGCGGCGGCCCTTGGCGGCGCCGACCTTGATGACCTCACCGTCGCTGCACTTCGGGCAGCGGATGCCGATGGGCATCGGCGCGGTGTAGTCGCAGAGCGGCTCCTTCTTGCGCCAGCCACTGCACGACAAGAACTGCTCGTCGGTGCCGCGACGGGTCTTCACCAGCAGGTCGCGCCCGCACTTGGGGCACTTGCGGTCGGCGTAGATCTCGGGCGGCGCCGCGGGGTTCTCGTCGACGATGTTCTTGCACTTCGGGTACGCCGTGCACGCGTAGTAGTTGCTGTTGGGCCCCCAGCGCTTGACCATCGCGGAGCCGCACTTGTCGCAGATGCGGTCCGACGGCTCGGCGCGCGGCCAGCCCTCGCCGGGCTCCTTGGCGCTCATCTCGGCGACGACGATCTTCTTGAAGGGCTTGTAGATCGCGTCGACCAGCTTCACCCAGTCGGCCTCGCCCGACTCCACGGCGTCGAGGTCCTTCTCGATCTTCGCGGTGAACTCGTAGTCCACCACCGTCGGGAAGCGCGCCTGGAGACCGTGCGTCTTCGTGGTGCCCAGCTTCGTCGGAACGAGCTGCTTGTCCTGCTTCTGCACGTAGTCGCGCGAGAGCACCTTGCTCACGATCTCGGCGTAGGTGCTGGGGCGCCCGATGCCGAGGTCTTCCAGCGCCTTCACCAGCGAGCCCTCGTTGTAGCGGGCGGCGGGCTGCGTGAACTTCTGCTCCGTCACGATGCCCGGCGGGTCGACCACGTTGAGCGCCTCGCCCTCGGTCAGCGCGGGGAGCGTCTTCTCCTCGTCGCCATCGCCGGTGGCCGCGGCGTCGCGCACCGACTCCTCGCCCGCGACCTCTTCGGCCCGCTCGCTCGCGCCCTGGGCGTCGAGCCAGCCGGCGAACTTCAGCACCTGACCCGACGCGCGCAGCAGGTGCTTCTTCGCGCCTGCCGCCTCGATGGTCACCGTCGTCTGGTCATAGAGCGCGTCGGCCATCTGGCATGACACGAAGCGCTCCCAGATGAGCCGGTACACCTTGAACTCGTCGGTCTTCAGGAACTTCTTGATCGCGTCGGGGTGCAGCTCCATCGACGTCGGCCGGATGGCCTCGTGGGCGTCCTGCGCGTTGCCCTTCGTCTTGAAGAAGTTGGGCTTCTCCGGGACGAACTCCTTGCCGAAGCGCTGCGCCACATAGGTCCGCGCTCCGTCCACGGCCTCGGCGCTCATGCGGGTCGAGTCCGTACGCATATAGGTGATGAGACCGACGGGCCCCTCGGCGCCGACGTCGATGCCCTCGTAGAGCCGCTGCGCGTTCTGCATCGTGCGCGAGGCCGAGAACCCGAGACGGCTCGACGCGTCGCGCTGGAGCGACGACGTGATGTACGGCGGCGGCGCCCGACGACGACGCTCTTTGCGCTCGACGCTGGCCACCTTGAAGCGCGCGCTCTTCAGGTCGGCAGCGACCGCCGCAGCGTCGGCCGCGTTGGCGAGGACATAGTCGCCCGCCTTCGGGGTGCGCTCGCGGGTCGGCGTGACGAGCTTGCGACCGTCGCTCTCGATGAGGCTCGCGCGGAAGGTCGGCTGCTTCTTCCCGAGGAGCTCGACGCCCACGGGCCAGAACTCCTGCGGCTTGAAGGCGAGGATCTCGTCCTCGCGATCGACGATGAGTCGCAGTGCTGCGGACTGCACACGCCCCGCCGAGAGGTAGTGCCCGTTGACCTGGCGGCAGAGGCGCTTCCACAGCACCGGCGACAGCTCGTAGCCGATGAGGCGGTCGAGGATGCGCCGCGCCTGCTGGGCCTTGAAGCGGTTCTGGTTAACCTCGTGGGGGTTGGCGAGTCCGAGCTGCACACCCTTCTTGGTGATCTCGTGAAACTCCACGCGGTGCATCGGCTTCTTCGCCGAGCGCAGCTCGTGGGCGATGTGCCACGCGATGGCCTCGCCCTCGCGGTCGGGGTCGGGCGCGAGGAAGATCTCGTCGGCTTCCTTCGCTGCGCGACGCATGTCCGTCACGAGCGACTTGTGGTCGTCGAGCACCTCGTAGTGGGGCTCGTAGTCCTTCTCGACGTCCACCTGCAGGCCCGACTTGGGCAGATCGCGGATGTGCCCCTTGCTCGCGAGCACCTCGAAGTCCTTCCCCAGGTACTTCTGGATCGTCTTGGCCTTCGCCGGTGACTCTACGATGATCAGCGCCTTCGACATCGTTGCTCCTTACGAACGGGGGAGAGGGGTTACACCCTTACGCATCTGCGCGGGTGAACATCCCTCCGCCGCGGTCTTCGATGAATCCTGCCAGCACGAGCGTCAAGAGAACCTGCTGCACTCGCGAGGTCGTCATGGCCGCCGCGCGCGCCACCTCTTCGATGTGCCGCGGCCCGGCGGCGAGCGCTTCGTACACGAGCGATCCGGCCTCGTCCAGCGTGAGCGGGTCGGGGCCTCGCGGGCGCGCGGGCACGCGCTCCGGTGTCCGCGGGTGCGTCGTCTGCGTGCGTGACGAGCGCGCACGTGAGGCGTCGCGCGCGAAGAGATCACCCTCTGTTTCGGAGAGCATCGCCAACACATCGTCGGCCGTCACGCAGGGGCGCGCGCCGGCACGCAGGAGACGGACGTTGCCTCGCGCCCGTCGATCGAACGGTGATGCTGGCACCGCCATCAGTCGCCTGCCCGCTCGTCGTGCCGCCTCCGCCGCGATGAGTGCCCCGGACGGATCGGGCGCCTGGACGACCACCACGATGTCCGCGAGTGCGGCGACGAGCTCGTTGCGTCGGGGGAAGGTCCACTGGGTCGGCGGGGTCTCTGGAGGAAACTGCGACACGAGCGCGCCGCCCGACTCGATGATGGCGCGGTACAGACTTCCGTGACGTCGCGGGTACCAATGCTGGAGCCCGCACGGGAGCACCACCGCCGTGCGTCCCTTGCCGTCAAGCGCTCCTTGGTGAGCGGCGGCGTCGATGCCAAGCGCACCGCCGGAGAGCACCTGGATGCCGCGGAGGCAGAGGTCGCGGGCGAGGGCGTGGGCGAGCGCGCGCGCCGCGGGGTCGGGCATGCGGGTTCCGATGATGGCGACGAGGGGAGGGGCGAGGGCTGAGGGATCGCCGTGGATCCAGAGGGGGTCCCATCGTGGGTCGAGGCGGCCGGCGACGGGGAGCGAGAGGGGGGCGTAGGGGGTTGGGTCGGACATGGGAGCGTTGTCGACGGACGATTGAGTGAGGTTGCGTGCGGCACTTTCTTGGCGGCGCACCACGGTCCGCTCTAGGCTCGCCGTGACCATGCGAACCAAGGCACTCGCGCTCACGCTCTCGCTCGCCGGATGGGGATGCAGCGCCAACACCAGCGCCACCCTGACCCGCATGGAGAACGAGATGCGCCGCATGCGCAGCGAGCAGGAGCGGCAGGCGTCGGCGCTCGACCTCCTTCAGCACCGCGTCGTGCTGACCGAAGACGCAGCCCAGCAGGCGCGCCGCGCCGTCGTGGCGCGCGACTCACATCAGGCGACCATCCGGCTCGGCGCGGAGCCTTCGCGCATCGAGCCCATCCGCGTCGACAGCACGTCGGTGCGCGCGGGGGAGGGCGACGTCGAAGCCCCCGACGAGTCCAACCTTCCCGCGGTGCGCATCTCCCGCAACGAGCGCATACCCGAGCGCGAGCCCTTCGTGGTCCACGCCAACGAGCGCCTTCCGGTGGTGCCCGTCGCTCCGCCGCCGCCTCCGGGCGCCGCGCCGCGCGCTCCGACGACGGCTCCTCCCGTCACGGCGCCACCGCCCGCAGGCATCACGCCTCCGCGCAACGGCCACGCCGTGATGCCCGTCGTCGATGTCGGCTCGGGCACCCTCGATCCGCGCGCGGCGACCGCCTACGACGAGGCCCTGGCCATGGCGCGCTCGGGGCGCTGCACCGAGGCGGTGGAATCCTTCGCGGGCTTCCTCGTGCGCTGGCCCGCGCACCCCCACGCGGACAACGCGATGTACTGGCGGGCCGAGTGCTTCCTGCGCTCTGGTGATGGCGCCCGCGGGGTCCGTGAACTCCAGGGGCTGTTGGAGAGATTTCCCGTGGGCAACAAGGTGCCCGACGCGCTCTTCACGCTGCGCACGGCGCTCCTGCGCGCGGGCGACGCGGCCGGGGCCGAGCAGGCCGGCCGACGACTGTTGACCGAGCATCCAGACTCCGAGGCCGCGCGTCGGCTTCGCGATGAGAGGTGAGATTGACGATGAGGTTCTTCTGGCGATGGCCGTGGGTCGCGACCGTTCTGGCAGTGCCGACGATCGCGAGCGCGCAGGTGACGGTGAACGATGGCGCGACGCCCGCGACCGTAGGGTCGCGACCGCGCTCGACGATCACCCTCTCGTCGGGCACGGCGAGCCCCGCGCAGCGCAGCGGGGGGTTCGTCCCGGAGTTTCACGTCGTAAATTCCGGAGATACCCTGTGGGATATCTCCGGGTACTACTTCGAAAACCCCTGGTACTGGCCGCGGGTGTGGGCGCGCAACCCGCAGATCACCAACCCCCACTGGATCTTCCCGCGCGACCAGGTGCGGCTGCTGCTGCCCAATGAGGTGACCGCGGGCACGCCGTCGACGTCCATCATCTCCACGCCGCGTGGCGTCGTGGTGAACGGTGGTCGCTCGCGCTACCCGCGGGGGACGGTGTTCCTCCGCGAGGAGGCGTGGGCGACGGCGGAGGAGACCTCGGCCTCGGGCGCCATCGTGGGCGCGCCCGAGGACAACATGCTCCTGTCGGAAGGCGACCAGGCGTACATCGAGTTTCCGCGCCGCGCGCCCAACGTCGGCGAGACGTACACCATCTACTCCAACGCCCAGGAGACCAGCGGTTCGGACCGCGACTCGGGCCGCGTGGTGCGTGTGCTGGGCACGGTCATCGTCGACGCCTGGGACGCTCGTCGGCACATCGCCACGGCGCGCATCACCGAGTCGCTCGAACCCATCGAGCGCGGTGAGCGTGTGGCCGTGATCCAGCGGCAGTTTCTCCCGGTGCCGCCGACGCCCAACGACCGCGACCTCACGGCGCACGTCGTCGCGACCCCGACCCCGCGCGAGATCGTGGGCAACAACTTCGTGGTCATCATCGACCGCGGCTCGCAGGACGGCCTGCGCCTCGGCAATCGGTTGTTCCTGACCCAGCGCGGCGACCCGTGGCGGGTGTCGGTCGAGAACCAGAGCCGCCGCATCCGGGTGCAGGAGATCGACCGCGACGGCGACGGCACGGTCGACTATCCCCCCGAGGCGGACAACCAGCGCCCCAACGAGGAGCTCCCGGTGGAAGTCGCGGGTGAGCTGATGGTGGTGGCCGTGCATCCGCGCACCGCGGTGTGCCTCGTGAACCTCAGCGCTCGCGAGATCGAAAACGGCGCCCCTGTCGTGATGCGCCGCGGATACTGATCCCGCCCGTTCTTCTCCCTCTCACAGCATCGGATCGAGCACGCCGAGCACGGTGATCGCGACCGCGTCACCGAGCTCGTCAGGCGCGAGCACCGTGCGACGCCCCGGCATCGATCGCAGCGCCTCCCACACCGCTCGCCGCACCGCGACCGAGGCGAGGATCGTCGCCTCTTCATCCATGTTGCATCGGGCCGCGACGAGGTCGCGGAGGTCGCCAACCAGCGCGGGGCTCAACGTCGTCCGACGGGCGAGCTCGTCCCGCGCGGCGTCTTCGACGGTGGGTCCCAGCATCCACGCCGAGAGCGCTCGCCTGGGGGCGAAGTGCGCCTGCAGTGTCGGCCCGAGCTCGACCCGAACGCGGGAGCGCCAACGATCGACGGAGTCGCCGACCGCACCCGCTCGCTGAATCGCACCAAGCATCGCGCGCAGATCACCAACGGGAACGCCCTCGTCGCAGAGCCACCGACGGAGCGCCGTGAGGTTGGCGATCGAGGCCAACGTCGGCACGGTCGATCGAACCAACGCGGGCGAGTCGATCGAGAGCTTGTCGAGGCGCCGCTCGGTATCGTCCACGTCGACCCAGGTCGGCGCCGTCGATCGAACGAGCGAGGCCACGTCGTCGTTGGTCCAGTGACCGCGGAGGTGCTCCGTTCCGTCGACACTGAGCGTCGGCTCCCCTTCGGAGCGCACCACCTCGATGGATGGTGCACTGATGCCCAGCGCCTCGGCGGAGCGACTCCACTCCGCCCTCGCGTCCGTCGCGAGGGCCTGACCTCCGGCGTCGGACGTCACGGTGAGGCGGACTCGCGCGTCGACCAGGCGAGCCGGGCGCGGCGCGAAGCTCAGCGCGAGCAGCACCGCGGCGATCGTCGCGAAGGGCCACAGCGGAAAGCCCGGGGCAACTGCCACCGCGAGCAGCACGCCGGCGACAGTTCTCAGCGTCATCGGGGCGACCCAGACGCTCTCGTCGAGGCGGCTCTGCGGGCGACTTACCGCCAGCGCGGCTGCGACCGCGAGCAGCATGGAGGGAACCTGCGCCGCGAGCCCCTGGCCGATCGCGAGGGTCGCGTAGCGTTCGGCTGCCGCGCGCACGGGGAGCCCGCTGCGGGTAGCGCCCAGGACAGTGCCGACCACGAGGTTGACCAGCACGATGACGACCCCCGCGATGGCGTCGCCCTTCACGAAGCGCATCGCTCCGTCCATGGCGCCCGCGCGCTGTGCCCGCTGTTCGAGGGCGTCACGGTCACGCTTCGCGGCGCGCGCGTCGAGCGTGCCCGCCCGCACGGCGCCGTCGATGGCGAGCTGCTGACCCGGCATCGCGTCGAGGGCGAAGCGCGCGGCGACCTCGGCCACCCGCTCGCCGCCCTGCACCACCACCACGAACTGCACCACCGTCAGGATCACGAACACTGCGACGCCCACCAGCGCGTCACCGCGAACGGCGACGGATCCGAAGGCGTGGATGACGGTGCCCGCATCGCCGCCCCGCAGGATCATGCGCGAGGCGGCGAGCTCCAGCGCGAGGCGCACGACGGTTCCGCCGAGGAGCACCGCGGGGAGCGCCGAGACGAGTCGGGGCGGTCGCGCGGTGGCGCACGCAGCGAGGACGACCAGCGACGCGGCGAGGTTGGCGACGAGGAGCAGGTCGAGGAGCGCGATGGGGAGCGGGGCGACGAGGGCGAAGACGAGGAGGAGGAGGGCGGCGCCGCGGAGCCACGGCTCGACGCGCGCCAGGGTCATCTCAACGGACGCCTTCGCGATGGAACCATTCGGCGAAGTGCGCGAGGCCCTCGTCGATGAGCGTGGTGGGGGCGTAGCCGAGCTTGCTGCGCGCGCGAGTGATGTCCGCGAAGGTGATGGGGACGTCGCCGGGTTGATCGGGCTCGCGGTGGGTCTTCGGTTCCATGCCGAGCGCCCGACCGAGCTTCTCCACCAAGGCGTCGAGGCGCGTCGTGTGCGATTCGCCGAGGTTGTAGATCTCGTAGCCCTCACAGTGGTCGAGGGCCGCGACGGTCCCCTGCACGATGTCCGCGACGTAGGTGTAGTCGCGGGCGCTGCTGCCGTCGCCGTAGACGGGGATGGAGCGGCCACGGGAGATCATCGTGGCGAACTTGTGGATCGCCATCTCGGGTCGCTGCCGTGGGCCGTAGACGGTGAAGTACCGCAGGGCGGCGACGTGGATGCCGTAGAGGTGGTTCCAGGTGGCGCAGAGGACCTCGCCAGCCTTCTTGGTCGCGGCGTACGGCGAGATGGGGCGATCGACGACGTCGGTCTCGCGGAAGGGAACCTCCGTGCGACCGCCGTACACCGACGACGACGAGGCGAACACCAGCCGCGGGACGGACGCCCTCCGCATGCGCTCGAGCACGTTGGTGAGGCCGCGGATGTTGGCGTCGACGTACACGCCCGGCGTGTCGATGGAGGGGCGCACCCCCGCCCACGCGGCGAGGTGCACGACGGCGTCGAAGCGGTGCTCGCGAAACGTGACGTCGAGCGCAGCCTCGTCGCCGAGGTCGCCTTCGATGAGCGAGAACCCGCGCTTCGCACCGAGGCTCTCGGCGTTGCGGCGCTTGATGGCCGGGTCATAGAACGCGTTGAAGTTGTCGAAGCCCACCACCTCGTCGCCGCGCGCGAGCAGGGCGTCGGCGGTGTGGCTCCCGATGAAGCCCGCAGCGCCCGTGAGGAGAACCTTCACGGAGTCACCCGGTACGTTCCGTCGATGGCTTCGAAGAACAGTCGGCGCAGCTCGTGATGGCCGCGGTCGTTGGGGTGGATGCAGTCGCTGAACCAGCCGGAGGGGTCGGCGGTGTCGTAGTAGGGGTTGTCCGTGTGCATGAAGTTGTGGCCGTGGCCGTGGAAGTGGCCGAGCGCGTCGATGACGCCGAAGCCCATCTCCTGACCGAGCGCGATGTAGCGAGCGCGCCAGGTGTTGAGCCCGGTGATGAACGTCGGCAGTCGGAGGTTGAAGAAGCAGCCCTCGACGAAGCCCTCGCCGTCGCTCGGGTCGTACACCGCGGCGATGTAGAGCGAGACGCCGTCGGGGAAGTTCGCCGGGTCCTGGAGAAACTGGACGGCCTGCCGGATGTTGTTGATGGCGCTGTTGAGCACTGCCCCCTCCGGGTTGCCCGAGATGATGGCGAGCTGGAGGTCGTTGCCGCCGATGGTGATGACCACCACCGAGTGGCCGCGCACCGGCAGCGAGAGACGCGTTCGCAGCATGCCGGGCTGATCGGCGCGCATCGATCCGGTGGTCGCGCCACCCACCGCGACGTTGACGACGGGGACGGCGTGGCCAAAGCGCGCGGCGAGGTCGAGACTCATGGCGTCAGGCCATCGCGTGGTGGAGTTGGCTCCGAGCAGCGCGCCGTACGAAGTCGTGCTCCGACCGCTCGCGCCGACGCCGGCCGAGATGGAGTCACCCATGACGATGAGGCGCACCGCATCGGTCGGTCGCAGCGTGCTCGGGATGACGCTCGCGTGACCACGCACCCTGGGCCCGGCGTCGACGGCGGTGGGCGGCGCATCCACCGGCGCGGGCGGGACGTCGTCTCCGCCGACGTCTAGCGCGGGCGCGTCTTCGGTGGCGACGTCGACGATCATGGGCAGGTCTGGCGTAGCGCTGCCGACGTCGGCGGTACTGGCGTCCGCCGAGGTGCTTGGCGAGGTCGACGAGCTGCACGCGACCGAGGTGAGGGAGACGACCAGAGCGAGGGCGAAGGGGCGCAACATCGGCCGCGAATCTACCGTACTCGCGCAGCAATCATCGACGCGCTGTTGGGCCGGTGTGTGGAGAGGCGCCGCGAGGCGGTCGTGGAGGTTTCGCTTGACACTTCAGCGAACGTCCATATCCTCCCCGGCCCTGATCGGCGGTAGGAAAGGGGTTTTGTCTCATGGCGTATCCGAAGGCCGAGTTGCAACGGTTCAAGGCATTGCTGCTGGAGAAGCGTGCGCAGATTCTGCAAAGCGCGCAGAGCACGCTCGCGGAGGACATGTCCCTCGACACCAACGACCTCCCCGATGAAATGGACCTCGCGTCGAGCGAGTACCTCCAGTCGTTCACCTTCCGGCTCCGCGGTCGCGAGAAGGTCTTCCTCGAGAAGATCGAGCGGGCGCTGGCGAAGATCGACGGCGCGGATTTCGGGCTCTGCGAGGAGTGCGGCGAGGAGATCGCGGTGAAGCGTTTGGAAGCGCGCCCCGAGACCAACCTCTGCATCCGCTGCAAGGAAGACCAGGAGCGCGCGGAGAAGGACTACAGCTGACGGTTCGCCGCTTGACCCGACGGCCTCATCCCCGGAGGTTCAGGTGGTGAAGAAGCAGCCGGTGAGGTTCTTCGTCGTGTCCAACGACCCGGAGCCGTGCCCGTACCTCCCGACCGCGACGATGCAGCTTCCGCTGCGGATGCCCACAGCGCGGCTCACTCCCGACCTCTTCGACCAGCTCCTCGCCGAGGGTGATCGCCGCTCCGGGCCACTGCTCTATCGCCCCGCCTGCCCTTCGTGCAGCGCGTGCGAGGCCATCCGCGTTCACGTTCCGACCTTCCACGCCACGCGCTCGCAGCGCCGCGCCGCCCGGCGCAACGACGACGTCACCGTCGAGCGCGTGCGCCCGTCGGTCACGGCCGAGCACCTGCGGCTCTACAACCGGCACTCGCGCGAGCGCGGTCTCTCACTGCGCGAGCAGCTCGCCACCGAGACCGACTACCGCTTCTTCCTCGTCGAGACCTCCGTCGACAGCTGGGAACTCCGCTACCTCGTCGGCGACCGCCTCATCGCCGTGAGCATCCTCGACTTCGGCCAGCGCTCGGTGTCGAGCGTCTATCACTACTTCGATCCCGACGAGGCGCGCCGCTCGCTCGGAGTGTTCTCGGTGCTCCGCGAGATCGAGCTGTGCCGCGAGCTCGGCATGGAGTGGTATTACCTGGGCTTGTATGTCGCCGCCTGCGACCACTTGAACTACAAGGCCGAGTACCACCCCCACCAACGACGCATCGGCGGCGTCTGGCACCAGTTCGACGCCCCCGACGCCGTCGGCGTTGCCGTCTCCACGGGCTGACCGCGGCCCTCCTCCAAGCCCTCGACACTGCCACCCACCGTTCGCCTGCCACGAAGCCGTGGCGGTGGTCGACGCGCCGCGTTCACCGCCATCTGACCGAAGATGGGCCCACATCGCGTCGTGCCTTGCGCGTGGGGTGCTACGCGTGTTACGCACTGGCTCTCAACTGGTCAGACCAGTCAGAGCCCTCGATGAACGCCCCCTCTTCCAACACCCGCGCTGACGACGTTGCGGCCGCCTCGTTGCGGGGATCGATCCTGCGCGGTGAGTACGGGGCCGGCTCCAAGTTGCCCGGCGAGCGGGAGCTGTCGGCGCGTCTCGGGGTGAGCCGGGCGACGCTGCGAGCGGCCATCACGCAGCTGCAGGGCGAGGGGCTGCTGCGGGCGGTGCACGGTTCGGGAACGCTCGTGTTGGACTTCCGCGAGACGGGCGGGGTCGAGCTTCTGGTTCACATGGCAGCGCCCGACGTCCACGTCGCGGGCGACCCGGTAGCGCTGTTGGCCGACCTCATGGAGTTGCGCCGCATGCTCGCGGTCGAGGCCATCGGGCTCGCGGCCGAACGGTGCACCGCGGACGAGCTCCTCGCGCTGCGATCACATGTCTCGGTGCAGCGCGGACTACGCGACGAGCCGTCCCGCTACATCGCGTCCGACCTCGCGCTCGCCCGGCGCTTCGCGACCGCGACGCACAACGCCGCCCTCGTGCTCGTCGCCAACTCCATCGCCCGGATGCTCGACCGGCAGCCCGGCATCGAACTCGCGTTCCTGGTGCAGGCCGACGCGACGCTGAGCTTCTACGACCGCGTCCTCGACCTCATCGAACGTCGCGATGGCGGCCGCGCGCGTCGCTTCGCCCGGGTGCTCATCGAGCGCCTCGACCGCCACATGCTGGCTCGCCTGCGGGCGGCCTTCGGTTCTGACCCCGCCTCGCAGGAGACCTAAGCCATGACCATGACTCGCGTCGAACATCGCTGGCTCTCAGTCGTTCTCTCGTCGTTCGTCGACCCCGGCGCCGGGGGGTTCACGCTCGCGCCGGGTGAGGTCGACTTCGTGGCGGGGGCGACCCGCATGTACAACGCGTCGAGCGCCATCGCGCAGCTCGGGATGCGCGCCTCGGTGGTGGTGGTGATGCTCTCGCCGCTCTTCATGCTGGGGCGGCTCACCTCCTTCGCGTCCCTCGCGCCCGCCGATCGCTCGGCGCTGCTCGCGCGCTTCTGCGGCAACGACTTCATCCTCCTTCGCGGCATGGGGATGCTGCTCAAGCTCGCAGCGTCCATGTCCATCTTCCGCGTGGCCTCGGCGCGCGCGCGCACCAACCACGAGCGCCGCGTCCCATTGGTCTCCGCGCCCACCCGCATCGCGCTGCCGCTCTTCACGCCAACCGCCGAGGCCGCGTGATGAGGGTCGTCGACGACATCGCCGACTTCGTCATCGTGGGCACCGGTGCGGGTGGCGCCACCGCGGCGAGGGTTCTCGCCTCCGCCGGTCACGATGTGCTCATGCTCGAAGAGGGACCACAGCTCCGCACGGCCGAGCGACCCGCCGAGGTGCTCGACGCCATGGCCCTCGCGTTCCGCGACTTCGCGACGGCGACCACGCGCGGCTCGTACCCGCTGCCGCTCCTCCAGGGGCGCTGTGTCGGCGGGGCCACCGCCATCAACTCGGGCATCATCTGGCGCCTCCCTGAAGACGTCCGCGACCAGTGGATCAACGAGCACGGTCTCGCCCACCTCATGGAGCGTCATGCGCTCGACGACGCCTTCGACAACATCGAGCGCGACCTTGAAGTGACCGAGACGCCGCCCTCGCTGTGGGGCGGCAACGCCGAGCGCATGGCCGAGGCGTGCAAGGTCATGGGCCTCCCGGGCAAGCCCATCAGCCGCAACTCGTCGCGCTGCAAGGGCACCGCGCGCTGCCTCCAGGGCTGCCCCGGCGAGGCGCGGCAGAGCATGGACGTGTCGTACGTCCCGCGCGCGATCAACGACGGCGCGCGGCTCATGACGATGGCGCGCATCGATCGGGTGCTGATGGAGTGGGGCCGCGCCGTCGGCGTCGAGGGCGTGCTGGTCGACCCCGAGACGCGGCGGCCCGTGGCAGTGCTGCGGGTGATGGCGCGGCGCGCGGTGATCGTGAGCGCGAGCGCCGTGCAGACGCCGGTGATCCTTCGACGCAGCGGGCTGCGGGGGATGGTGGGCGAGCGCTTTCAGGCACACCCGGGATGCGCGGTGGTAGGGCGGTTCGCCGACCCCATCGGCATGAGCTTCGGCGCCACGCAGGGCTACGAGGTTCCGCTGCGCGACCGACGCATCAAGGTCGAGAGCCTCTCGCTCCCGCCAGAGCTCCTAGCCCCGCGGCTGCCTGGCGCGGGCGGCGTGTGGCAGCGTCGACTCGTCGAGATGGACCACTACGCCCAGTGGAGCATCGTGTGCCGCGCCGAGGCCCACGGCCGGGTGCGACCCGCGCTCTTCGGTGGCGGCAGCGGCGCCGCCGTCCACTACGTCCCCAACGCGAAGGATATGGAGCGCATCCGCTACGGCGTCGCGCTCATGTGCCGGATGATGTTCGCGGCGGGTGCCGAGGAGGTCATCCCGGGCATCGGCGGCTTCAAGTCCGTGCTCAAGGGCGTCGACGAGGTGGAGGCCATCGAGGGCCTCACCATCCGCCCGCAGCAACTCAACATGATCGCGTCGCACCTCTTTGGTACGGCCTGCGCCGGGAGCGATCCGCGTCGCAGCGTCGTCGACGCCGACCTCGCGGTGCACGACGTCCAGGGGCTGCATGTGATGGATGCGAGCGTGTTTCCGACCAACCTCGGGGTGAACCCGCAGCACTCGATCATGGCGGTGGCGTGGGTCGCCGCGTCGCGGCTCGCCAACGCGTCGCGCGTATCTTCCGCGGCGGCGTGAAGGAGGCTACGGATTGACGAAGGCGGGGCGGGCCTCGAAGCCGAGGGCCGCCGAGATGGACTGGCAGTTGCCGTTGGCGTCGGGGTTGAGGTCGACGAGCGAGTTCACCAAGCGCTGCACGAGGCTCATCAGGTCGCCGCCGATGGTGAGGCCCTGGGCGATGGTGATGATCTCGCCCGCCGGGATGGCGCCGCCGACGACGCCGTCGAAGGTGTCGTCGTCCTTCAGGCGGAGGCGCACGCGGGCGTTGGACAGCGGGATGATGAAGCGAGCATCGAGCGCCGCAAAGGGCAGCGGGAGGAAGAACGGCCCCGCCTCGATGACGCCGTCGCGCATGCGTGCGGACACCCTGGTGATGGCCTGGTCGCGCATCGTGTCGAAGGTCTGACCCGGGTCGATGCGCATGTCGCTGCCGACGAAGGGGGAGCCCGACACACGGCGGAAGACCAGCGTGACGCAGGGGTCGTTGCGACGGTCGTCGAGGCCCTCGATGGAGATCGCGATCATGAGCTGGCCGTTGTTGATGGCGGCCTGAAGCAGCGCCGGGAGCGCGCCCGCGGTGGCGGTCTCCAGCGCGGGGACCAGCAGTGAGAACTGGTTGTCGATGCCGGGCGTTCCTTCGGGGGAGGTGAGGTCGCGTCGTCGGCACGAGGCCGTGTCGTCGCTGCCGCTGACGCGCCCGTCGAGGTCGAAGCCCGGCGACACGCCGGCGGGCTCCTGCTTCAACAGCACGAGGCGCGTGAGCACCATGGACTGCTCGCCACCCGTGGTCGGACACGTGGCCGGAACCGGGCCCGCGAAGGGATCGGGCGCGTCGACGTCGCCCCCACAGCCAAGGGCCGTGACGAGCATCGGTAGGAGGGCGAAGCGGGAGAGGACCTTCATGGCGACAACCCCGGGAGCGCGTCGGTGGTGCGTCCGGCGCCGAGGCCGTACTCGCTCGCTCGCACGCCCATCGCGCGAAGGATGGAGAGCATCACCTTGCTGGAGTTTTCGCCGCGCGCGACGACGTGATGCCCCGTGCGGAGCGCGCCGCCGCCGCTGCCCGCGATGACGATGGGGTAGTCGTCGAGCGAGTGCGAGCGCCCGTAGGAGCAGTCGGTGGTGCACAGGATGATGGAGTGCTTCAGCACGTTGCCATCGCCCTCCTGCACGTTGCGCAGCGCGGTGAGGAAGTACGCGAGGTCGGCCATGATGAGCCGCACGATGGCGTCGACCTGCGGCTGGTCGCCGGGCTCGTCGTGGGTGAGCTGGTGGTGACCCGCGGGCGCCGCGGGGAAGAGCGTGTTGTTCACCGACTGGCTGTACATGTTGAAGAACACGCGGGTCTGGTCGCACGCGAGGGCCATCGCCATGAGATCGGACATGGCGTGCGAGATGGCCGACATCTGCGGGCGACCGTCGACGTCGGGGAACATCTCCGCGGGCATGTCGGGGCGGCGGCACGCGGCGAGGTTGGGCGGGTTCTCTTCGAGGCGGGCGATCTGGCGTTCGAGGCCGCGCACGCCTTCGAGGTGCTGGTCGAGGCGCGCGCGGTCGGTGGCGCCGAGGCGGTTGCGGAGGTCGGACGACTGACCCATCACCGCGTCGAGCACACTGCGGCGCAGGCGCACCCGCGGGTCGACCATGGTCATCTCGCCGGGCAGGCGAAACCCCTCACCGAACAAGCGGTTGAAGAGCGCGCGAGGCGAGGTCTCCGGCGGGTTCACCTGGCTCGGGCCGCTGTACGAGTAGCTGTTGTCGGAGCGCTGCACGCCGATCTCCAGCGAGCGGAAGCGCGTCTCGCCGCCGAGCTCGGCGGCGATGACCTGGTCGATGCTGGGGCTCGCGAAGCTCTCGCCGCGCAGGCCCTGGCCGCTGAAGAGGCCCGCCGGCCCGGAGAGGTGCGGGGCGGTGTTGGTGGTGAGCACGCGCGTCGCGGTGATGACCGCGAGGTCGGGCTTGAGGTCGGCCAGCGGCATGAGCTGCGGCGACAGCGTGTAGTCGTTGCCCTCGCCGGTCGGCGTCCAGCGGGCGGGGAGCACGCCGTTGCCCCAGAAGAACACCCCGAAGCGCTTGGGAAACGCGCTGCCGCCCGCGTAGGCCGTGCCGGTGGTGTTGAGGAAGCACTCGAGCGGCGGCAGCCCGATGGAGACCGCGGCCCCGCCCAGCAGACCCTTGAGGAGCGTTCGTCGGTGGATGCGGGTCTTCACGGGTTGCTCCCGGTGGTGCCGTCGGCGCGGCGGAAGGCGACGCTGGTGGCGATGGACGACATCAATCGGCGCAGGCGGTAGCCGCCATACGCGAAGTCCTGGGTGAGGCGCCCGATCTCGGCCTCTTCGCCCTCCGCCTCGTGGTGGCCGTAGGCGAAGCGGTAGAGGCGCGTCGTAAGGCAGCGCGGGAAGGCCACCGAGTCGCGCACCGTCTGGCCGAGCCCGAGCGCGTCGCGGTAGGTCACGCCGTCGAGGTTGCCGCTCGCATCGAGGGTCGCGCCCTGGTCGGTGCGGCGGTAGCGGCCCATGCCGTCGAAGTGTTCGAGCGCGAGCCCGATGGGGTCGAGCAGGAGGTGGCACGAGGCACACGACGGCTCGGCCTGGTGGCGCTGGAGCCGCTCGCGCATGGTGCGGAGCTGCGGCGACGGTTCGGGGAGCGCGGTGTTGACGTTGACCGGCGGCATCGGGATCTCGTTGCAGAGCAGCGCCTCGCGGACGAACTTCCCGCGCAGCGTGGGCGAGGTGGAAACCGGGTGCGCGGCGAGGGCCAGCACGCTCAGGTGGCCGAGCAGACCGCGACGAGGGGAGTCTTCGGCGAGCGTGGCGAGGCCGAAGCCGTCGGCCCGCACCTCGGAGGGAGCGCGCACGTTGTAGATCGCCGCGAGGCGGCGGTTGAGGAAGGTCTCGCGGGTCACGAGGATGTCGCGGAAGTCAGAATCGCGGGTGAGGGCGATGTGCTCGGCGAGAGAGAGTGTCTCTTCGCGAGCGGCGCCCGGGACATCGGCGCCGAACGACGGGAAGATGGTCGGGTCTTTGGAGACCTCATCGAGGCGCTGGAGACCGAGCCACTCGGAGACGAAGGCGCGCAGCCCGCGGTTGAGCTTCGGGGAGGCGATCATGCGCTCGACCTCGGCGCGCAGGCCGTCGTCGGTCGCGAGGCGCCCGTCGGCCGCGGCGGTGAGGAGGGCGTCGTCGGCGGGACCGTTCCAGAGGAAGAAGGCGAGGCGCGAGGCGAGGGAGAAGGGGCTGAAGCGCGCTGGCTCGCCGGCCACGGCAGGCTCGGCGAGCTCAGCGCGGAAGAGGAAGTGCGGCGACTGGAGCATCGCCGAGAGCGCGTATTCGAGGCCCCGGTGGAAGTCGGTGAGCGTGGTGGCGGCGTTGCCCGCGAGAGTCACGAGCGCGGTCGCTTCGGCGTCCGTGAGCGGGCGTCGCCAGAGGCGTCGACCGGCCTCGCGCACGAAGCGATCGGCACAGACCGGATCGGTGGTGGCGGTGGGCGTGCAGGGGACGACGCGGGCGCGGCGGGCCTCGTTGCGCAGGAGCTGTTCGGCGAGGTCGTAGGCGAGGGCCTCGTACTGCTCAACGCCGCGCGGCGAGAGGCTCGTGGTGGCCGCGGCGACGGAGATGGACCCTTCGAGCGGGACGTCGGGTTCGGTGGGACGCGAGATGAGCACGTCGTCGCCGAAGAGGTCGTGGATCGTGTTGATGTACTGCGCGCGGGTGAGCCGACGAAGCACCGGCTCGACCGGCGTAAACGCCACGCTCGCGGGGGGCTGCGCGACGCCTGCATCAGGGGTCGCCATTGGCGTCGGCGTCTCGTTGCACGAAGCCACAAACAGCGCGGCGAGGGCGAGGGACCAGCGATGGGCGGGGCGCAAGGGAGACCTCCGTGCGGCGGGAATGAACGTCGCGAGTATAGACAACAATTGCCCCATCACTCGTCGCGGGTCGATGGCCCGTGCCTGCGGAATGTCACCCGCTCATGCACCGGACGGCTGCCATCGAGGATGCCCAAGGTGGTCGAACTGGTGTCGCCGAGGAGGTGACGTCGCGCGAACGCGAGGGCGTAGGTGCCGACGATTGGCGCCTGGAGCGAGTCGTCGATGAGGGGGCAGTGCCCCAGCGCGAAGAACTGGTGGCAGCCGTTGCGGACGTCGATCCACGTGAGGTCGACGCCGGCGGTGGTCATGAACTGCGTGTCGGCGCCGACGGGGTCGTCGGTGCCGCTCATGGCGAAGACCGGGACGCGCACCGACTCGTGCCCGGCGGGGCCGAACCAGTCGCGGCTGATGGCGCCCGCCATTGGAATCACCGCGGTGAAGCGTGGGTCCGCGACCCCACGGCGGAACTCGTCGAGGTCGGCCGGGCGGCAATTGTTGGCGGTGGTGCACATCGGGCTGAGCGCGTTGAGATCGAAGGTGGCGCCCGCGCTGGCCCAGACGGTGTGCGTCCCGAAGGAGTGGCCGGAGAGCAGCGCCGCGCGCGTGTCGAGGCGGCCCGAGAGGGGGTCGGTCGACGGGAGGTTGGAGACGGCGTCGAGCGCGGCGCTCACGTCGAGCGAGCGATAGTAGTAGATCTGGATGGGTCGCGGGTCGGGCGACTCCAGCAGTGTGTTGCCCGTGTGATCGGGCGCGACGCAGAGCCATCCGTGCGACGCGAAGTAGCGCATGAGGAAGGCGCTGGTCGGGCCGAAGCCGCGGTGTCCGTGCGAGTAGACGTGCACGGGGTAGCCGCGCGGGTGCGCCGGCGGAGCGGGCGGCGCGTCGATGTACGACTCGCGGTCGGGGAAGATGAGCGCGTACGTCGGCGTGCGCCCCTCGGCGACGAGCGTCGGGTACCAGACGTGGAGCGGGATGGTGCGTGGCGTCGTCGACCCGCGCGGCGTGTACGTGTGCGGGAAGGTTCGGTAGCCGACGCGGTACGGACCGGCACGATCAACGGGCCAGCTCGTCGGATCGAGGGGCCCTGAGCCGAGGTCGACGGGCGGGATCACATCGCGTGGAGCGACCGGGAGATCGTCCACCGTCGCGACGTCCTCGGCGATGGTCGCATCGCTCGCGGCGTCTCCGAGGTCGTTGGCGATCACGACGTCGGTCGTTGCGGCGTCGGTCGACGGAGTGGGAGCGTCGTCACATCCCGCGAGGGCGTACCCTGCGAGCAGCACCAGGATGCGTGGGCGGTTCACGCCGCGACTATACCGTCACCGACCGCTGCGGCGATCGAGCTCCGCACGGATCGCATTGGTCTCGGGCGTCGACCCGAGAGGGCGGAGTGCGTCGAGTTGTCCGCGCGCGCGGTCGAGGAGCCCATCGGCGAGGTCTGCCCTCACGAGGAGCAACGCGAGGTCGCGGCGGTCAGGGTGAATCGCCGCGGCGGGACCGACCAGGCGGCGGACCAGCTCCCGTGCGCCGACCGAGAGGAGCAGGTTGCTCCGCGTGACGAGGGCGTTGACGGGGTCGGCGGGGAGGCTTCGCGAAGTTCGCGCGGCGGTCGCGATCGCGTCGCACAGGTGACGGGCGCCGGCGTCCGTCGGGTTGGCGGCGAGGGCAGGGGCGCACGCGGTGGCCGCGTCGTCCCATCGCTCCTGGCAGGCGGTGACGAGGAGGAGGTTGCGCCACGCGAGCGAGTCGCGGGGCTGGTCGCGCACGATGGTTCGCAGCGTCTCCTCGGCCTCCCGGTAGCGGAGCGTGCGGGCGAGGGCGATCGCGTACGGGATGCGCCACGCATGTCGAACGCGCCCGTCGCGGTCGGCGGCGTTGAGCGCGAGGCGCAGGTGGAGGGTGCGGGTCGTGAGCTCTGCGGGGCCCGAGCGATCGGGGGCAAACGCCTCAAGGAAGGTGCGAATCGCGGTGAGGGTGGCCTGGTCGGCCTCGGGGGTGAGGTCGCTCAGGCGACTGACGACATCGAGCGCGCGATCGACCTGCGCCTGGTGGGCGTGAAGGCGCCCGGCCGCGGCGAAGGCGCGGAGGGAGAGTTGCAGCGCCTGGTCGGGGCGGTGCTGTCGCGTGCGAGCGATGGACAGGGCCTTGAGGGCGAAGTGGTTGTCGGGGTTCTGGTCGACCTCCCAGGACCAGAGGTCGGCCGACGACGCGAAGGCAGCCGTGTGTTGGACGACCAGTGACGCGCAGAGCACCAGCGCCGCACCGCTCGCGAGGGTGGCCACGCGGGTCTGCGCCGTGGGGACGCGGGAGAGCGCGCGGGCGACGAGCGCCGCGACGCCGAGCATCGGGAGGTAGAGGAAGCGCGGCGAGACGAGCGATTGGAGCCGCAGCGGAACGAGGTTGATCGCCGGCAGCAGCGCGAGCGCGACGAGGGCGAGGTCGCGGGACCACGGGGCGAGGGAGGGACGCCGTCGCGACGCGATCCACAGCGCGAGGGTGACGACGACGCAGGCAGCACCCAGCGCGACCGACCATGATTCGTAGACGAGCGCCCCTGCAGCGTCGAAGCGGAAGAACGCGGGCATCACCGTCGGTGGCCAAGGGGCGATGACGAGTCGCGCGAGGTGACCGACGGAGGACAGAACGCGCGCGATGGCGGAGACCGTGGGCTCATCGGCCGACGGGTTGACCGCGGTTACCCCCAGGGCGGCGAAGCGCGCGACGACGACGAGCGCGACGGCGAGGACCGGGAGCGCGAGGTCACGCCACGGTCGACGACGACGCTCGACCACAAGGAACATTGGCAGCAGCAGCACCGACTCCTTGCACAGCGCCGCCGCGAGGGTGAGCGCCGCCGCGAGGGCGGCACCGCGAGCACCCGACGAGCGCTGCCAGACCGACAGAGCGCCGAGGGCGAAGAGGGTGGCCCAGAGGTCGGTGCAGCCGGAGATCCAGGCGACGGACTCGACGCGGCTGGGGTGCACCGCGAAGAGCGCCGCTCCGATGAGCGCGGCCGCGACAGGTGAAGGAGCGGCCGGATCGTCCTCGCGCAGTCGGGTGAGGAGCCACCGCGCGGCGAGTGCCGTGCACGCCAGATGGAGCGCGACGTTGACCGCGTGGTAGCCCCACGCACGCAGCCCGAACAGCTGGAACTCCAGCACGATCGCGGCCGCGATGAGCGGGCGGTAGTAGGACCCGCCGCGGACGTCGGCGCTGGCGAGGGAGATGTCCCAGAAGCTGCGGTTGAAGACGTGGGGCAGCTCGCCGAGGTGACGCACCCGCTCGTTGGTGACGATGAGGAGCTGGTCGTCCCAGACGAAGTCACCGAGCAGCGACGGGGCGAAGGTGAGCAGCGCGGCCCCGAGTACGACCCCGAGTCCAACGACGAACCGGCGGTCGACGACACCTGACACACCGCGGACTCTATCAGTCGTCCGTCGGGCTCGACACGCGATGGCGATGTGCCATTCCATGGGCGCGCATGAAGGCGATGCGGTCGATGCGATGGCTTGCGCTGCTGATCGTCGGGTGCGGCGGTGGCGATCCGGCGTCCGCCCCGTGTCCGAGCGGCGAGGTGCTCGCGTGTCGCGCCGAGGGTGACTGCCGTTGCGGGGCGCAGTGCACGGCCGCGACGAGGTGCCCCACGGGCGACGGCGGGCTCACCATCTGCGCTGGCCCGGCGGGCGCGACCGACGGTGCGTGCGTCGACGCGCGCTGGCTGGTGGGTGTGGGCGGGCGCCTCCGCTGCGGGAGCGGGTCGTGCACCCTCGACGACGCGTGCGTCGACTGGGGGCGCGACGGCGTGGGCTGCGCCGTCTCGTGCGAGGCCAACGTCGACTGCGAGTCGGGTTGCTGCGTCGAGCTCTCGGACGGTGCGGACGGTCTGCGTCGGGTGTGTGCCCCGTCGGAGCTGTACCGCTGTCTTCCAGGGTCTCCCGCGGGTCGCGGTTGCTCTCCGCCGTGCGGCGACGGGCGGAGCTGCGTTTGGTCGGAGGGGGCGCCGACGTGTCTCGTCAACTGCTCGGGAGACGACGACTGCGGGCGGACGTGCTGCGCGATGACGACGGGCGGAGTGCCCGCGTGCGCGGCCAGTCGGGCGGAGTGCGGGACGACGTTGCGATCGGCGTGCGTCAGCCTCGATGGCTGCGTCGCGGCGGTGTCGGGCGTGCGAGGAACCCACTGCGCCGACGTCGACAGCGTGGAGGTGAGGGTGCGCAACAACTGCGACGTCCCCGCGGACATCGAGCTCTGCTACGCACGGCGGGACGGCACGTGCGCCTGTGGCATCCATCGCGCGGTGGCGCCGGGTGCGCTGGCCGAACCCGCGTTCTGGGCGTGCGACGTGACGGGGGCATTTGGGATGTCGGCCCGGGCCTCGGGTGACCCAGCGGGGTGTCATCCGCACCGATGCAACTGAATTGTCTCGCCCGCCCGAGTAGCGTTGTCACCGTTCCGCCACGGGAACCCTCTATCCTCCGCCCGCATTGGCGAGGCCGCGAGGAGTCCACAGGTGACTCCGCGCGCCGGGAAAGGTAACGAGGCGGTCGCTCGGATGAACGAACTCTTCAACCACGGACTGAGCACTGGGAGCGCGCTGCTCCTCTTCCTGTGCCTCGCCATCGCGCTCGGGTTCGAGTTCGTGAACGGTTTCCACGACACGGCCAACGCCGTGGCGACGGTGATCTACACGCACGCGCTCAAGCCGACGACGGCGGTGGTGCTCTCGGCGTTCTTCAACTTCAGCGGCGTGCTCATCGGCGGCATCTCCGTCGCCATGGGCATCATCAAACTCCTGCCGCTCGACCTGGTGGTCGCCGGCGGATCGGGCATCGGCATCGCGACCATCCTCTCGCTGCTGCTCTCCGCCATCCTCTGGAACCTCGGCACCTGGTACCTCGGCATCCCCGCGTCGAGCTCCCACACCCTCATCGGCTCGATCATCGGCGTCGGCCTCGCCAACTCCATGCGCGCAGGCCACGTCTTCGGCCAGGGCATCAACCTCGGCAAGGTCGCCGAGACCATGCTCTCGCTCATCATCTCGCCCCTATTCGGCTTCCTCGCCGCGGGCCTGTTGCTGCTCGTCGCGCGCCGGGTGTTTCGCAACACGCACGCGATGGACGAACCGCCCGCGAAGGACGTCCCGCCGCCGCCTGCCATCCGCGCGCTGCTCATCGCGACCTGCTCCGGGGTCAGCCTGGCGCACGGCTCCAACGACGGCCAGAAGGGCGTCGGGCTCGTGATGCTCATCCTCATCGCCATCATCCCCGCGGGCTTCTCGCTCGACGCGGGCGCGACGCAGGCCGACCTCCAGCGCACGCTCCGCGCCGTCGACGCCATCGAGCTCACCGTCACCAGCCGCGGCGGCGACCGGCCCTCCCACGACGCCGTCGTGGTGCGCGCGCAGCTCGACGGCGTTCGTCGGCGCCTCACGGGCCGCCTTTCCGTCGCCGACATCCCCCGCGCCGATCGCTTCGCCGTGCGCGAGGAGATCCTCGTCGCCGACAAGTCCCTGGAGGCGCTGGTGAAGCGCAATGGGATGGGGCTCTCCGCCGACGAGAGCCGGGCGCTCGCCGCCCAGCGCAAGGCCCTCCGCGGCCTCACCGACTATGCGCCGTCGTGGGTCAAGCTCGCCATCGCGCTCGCGCTCGGCATCGGCACCATGGTCGGCTGGCGGCGCATCGTCGTCACCGTCGGCGAGAAGATCGGCAAGTCGCACCTCACCTATGCCCAGGGCGCCTGCGCCGAGCTCGTGGCCGCGAGCACCATCGGCGTCGCGAGCGCCACCGGCCTCCCGGTGAGCACCACCCACGTGCTCTCGTCGGGCGTCGCCGGGACCATGGTCGCCAACGGCAGCGGCATCCAGCGCAGCACCGTTCGCAACATCGCCATCGCCTGGGTGCTAACCCTCCCGGTCACCATGGTGCTCGCCGGCGTGCTCTTCACGCTGATGCGCCTCGCCTTCGGCTGACGCCCGCCTCCGCGGCGTGCGAAGGTGCCGGGCGTCGTGTCCCGCCCCTGGCTCTCGCTCCTTCTCGGCGCCGCTGCGGTCGCCGCCCTCGTCGCCCTCCTCGCGTGGCGCACCTCGTCGGGTGATGGCCCATCGACCGCACCGACCACGGCGGCCCGTTCGCGCACGAGCATCGCTCGCGAGGCGCTCCAGGGCATCGCCGCCGAGTCGACCCGCTGGATGCCCGACGACCTCCGCGGTGCGTACCTCGGGATGCCCCTCGCCGAGCTCCGCAGCCTCCGCGCGGGCCTTCACCCGGCGCGCGGCGCCCAGGCCGAGGCTCCCCTCTGGGAAGAGACGCTCGCCAGCGGCGCGAGGGTGATCGCCCACGTCGCTCCGCGCCTCGACGTGCTGGTGAAGGTGCAGGTGCTGTCGCGGCTCGATGACGTCGCGGCGCTGCGGGGACACTTCGAGGCGCTGCGCGCGCGCTATGGCGAGCCGACGGGCTTCTGGGATTGCCCCGAGCGCGCCGACGCCTCCCCCGTCCGTCGCATCACATGGCGCGGCGAGCACGCGTCGTTGATGGAGGCGATTCTCGTGTACGGCGGGCGCGCGTCGGTGACCCTGGTGGTGTCCGCCAACGAGGACGTCGCGCGGGCCCTCGCCGCGAGCGCCTGCACACCGGTTACGTCCGAGACCCTCGCTCGCTGGCCGGTCGCGCGGGTGCTGCGAGGCGAGCGCGTCGAGACCATGGACATGCGCTGACTACCCGAGGTGGTGGGCGCCGTAGCGCTCCCGCCACGCGGCGCGCCAGGGTGGGTCATCGCCGAAGACGTCGCCCGCGAGCACCGACGCGAAGGCGCGACGATCGGCCTTCGCTCCGCCGCCCAGCAGCACCTCGCTCAGCTCGTCGGCGTAGAGCGAGCGCGTCGTGCCGACGAAGATCTCGGTCGCGCGATCGAGGGTGTGTGCGAAGGGGGCGAAGCGCTCTCCGGAGACGTCGCCGCGGTCGAGGGCATCACGAATCGCAGCGGCCGCGAGCGAGCCGCCGACGACGGCCTGCGTGGTGCCCGCGCAGAGCAGCGGGTCGGTGAAACCCCCGGCGTCGCCGACGGTGATCCAGCCGTCGCCGACGCGTCGGTTGGCGTGCCACGACAGGCCCGCGTGGGCGAGCACCGGGGTGAGCCGCGTGGCGTGGGTGAGCGCCTCCCGCGCGAAGGAGGCGTCGTCGACGGTGCGGTCGAAGAAGCTCTCCAACGCCTCGGCGGGCTGGCGCGCGCGCATCCAGGTGTTGGCGCAGAGCGCGCCGACGGAGCTCACCTCGCCGAGAAACGGGATGTTCCAGATCCAGCCGTGGGGAAAGAGGATGAGCTCCAGGTCTCCCTCCGCCTCGCCCGTCGGCCGCGCGACGTGGCGGTAGTGCGCCGAGAGGGCCGTGCGCTCCAAGCCCGGAACGGGATGCCGATCACCACGACGACCCGCGAGCAGCGCGTCCTGCCCCGTCGCGTCGACGATGACCCGGGCCCGCACGGTCACCGTCGCGCCGTCGTCACGCTTCGCCACGACGCCGCACGCGAAGCCGTCTTCGAAGAGGAGGTCCTGCGCGGCGTGCCCTTCCAGCACCGTCGCACCGAGCACCCGCGCCCTGCGCAACAGCACGTCGTCGAAGTCCGCGCGGGGCACCTGCCAGGCGAAGCCCGTCCCTGGCTCGTAGGCATCGTCGTAGCGAAACCGCTGCTGCCGACCCGTGCGCGCGCATCGCAGCAGCACGCCGTTCTTCCTCAGGTAGCGGCCCTCGAAGGTGTCACCGAGCCCGAGGTCGTCGAGCACGGCAGCCGCCGCCGGCGCGAGGGACTCGCCCAGGTGAAACCGTGGGAACCTCGCCCGCTCCAGCAACGCGACCCCAACCCCCGACCGGGCGAGCAACGCGGCCGTGACAGCGCCCGCTGGTCCACCGCCGAGCACCAGGACGTCGCATTTCAACGGGCTCATCCGCGCGGGGCGCACCATAGCGCAGCCTCGCGCTCGCGCTCACCGGCATCGATCGACGGCGAGCCCATCGCGGGTCGCCACGGCGAGGCGTCCATCCCGCAGCCGCCCCACGTGCGGGCGCTCCAGCCGCGCGCCACCCCCGTCTGCCGGTGGCATGCGCAGCACCGTCCGAAACGTTCGCCCGTGGTCGACGCTGAGCTCGATCGAGTCGTCGGTGACCGCGACAAAGCGCGCGAGATCGACCACCACCACCGCCCTCGTGGGAGCGTTCTGATCACGCGTCGACTCGACGCGCTCGAAGCTCTCTCCGATGGACGGGGCGGTCACGATCACGCGGCGTGAGTCGGCAGCATCTCGCGCGGCGACGACACCCGCGGCCGACCGCGAGAGCGTGGTGAAGCCTCCGCCCTCCGCGGCGAGCACCTCGCCAGCGACGGTCTGCACCTGATCGACGAGCACGACGCGCCCCTCGTTGATGAGCGAGAGCAACGAGTGCTGCCCATCAAGGACGCCCGCCGTGATGCTTCGATCGAGCGCGGTGATGGCGTACCAGCCCGACACGCCGCTCGCCTCGCGGGTCATCAGCAGCCCCGGCCCCACCGAGCGCCAGGTGTTGGCGACGAAGGCCCAACCACCCGCCGTACGACGCGTCCACGGCGCCCCGGCGAGGTCGGTGCACGCGGGAGTGACCACGAAGGCAGCATCACGCGAGGGACGAACGTAGAAGCGCCCGTCGAGCACCGCGAAGGCCGCGCCCCCGCTGATGAACTCCATCGCGTAGGTTCCGCGCGAAGGGCAGGGGAGCTCGTCGGGCAACGTGACGGCGGTCGGTCGATCGTCGCGGGAGAGCGCGACCCCTTGCGTGGACCACACGCGCCCCTCGTCATCGATGGCCCGCACATCCGCGCGGGGCAGCGGCTCGAAGCACCACGGAGCCACCACCGCGGGCGCGACCACTCGCGGCGCCGCAGCGTCATGGAGCGCATGAACCGCAGCGTCCCCCCGCGACGACGGAGCCGTCGTCTCGTGGGGCGTTGCTGGTCTGCGACAGTTTGTGAGGAGGGAGAGAGCGAGGAGAGGGGCGACCGTGTGCGCGCGCGACATGGCCGACGCGCGCAGGAGACTCAGCGGCCGAGGTTCAGCTTGCGGAGCTTGTCGGCGAGGGAGACGCCCACCGTGGTGGTGTTGGCCTGCTGCTGGTAGGCCCGGTAGGCCTGCCGCTCCTCGTCGTGGATCGCCGCGCGGATCGACAGCTTGATGCGACCGCGGTCGACCTCGACGATCTTGACCTTGACCTCCTTGCCCACGGGCAGCGCCTTCTTGAGGTCGGTGCCGCGCGGCTCGTTGCTGTCCTGCGGCATGATGAGCCCGCGACCCAGCTTGCCGACGGTGTTATCGAGCTGCGCGAACACGCCAAATGCCTCGTGCTCGATGATCTTCGCGGTCGTGATCATGCCGGGCCGCGGCTGCACCGACTGCTTGAGCTGCTCGTCGGTCACGCCGTCGGGCAGCAGGCTCAGGCCGATGCGGCGCGCCTGCCGGTCGATCTTGGTCACGCGGACGGTGACCTCCTGGTTGTCCTTGAGCACCTCGTTGGGGTGCTCGATGCGGCGCTCGCCGATCTCGCTCACGTGCAGCAGGCCGTCGACGCCCTTCTCGAGCTCGACAAACGCGCCGAAGGGCTGCATCCGCACGACCTTGCCCTTGTGGGCGCTGCCGATGGGGAAGCGCTTGTGCAGGTCGGACCACGGATCGTGCTCCACCGCGCGGCGCGACAGCTCGACCCGGGGCGTGCCCTCGGGACGACGGGAGAAGCGCGGCTTGCGCTGATCGCGGTCGCGACCACGGCCACCCTCGGCGGCGGGCTCTGCCGTCGCGCTCTCGGTCGCGGGGTTCTCCGTCCCGGCGGGGAAACCGTCGTCGGTCGCGGGCGCCCCGTCTGCGCTCGCCTCGGGCTCCTCGGCCTTCGGGGCCGGCGCCGGGATGTCGACGCGCAGCACCTGGGCTTCGATCTCGTCGCCCACGCGGGCCACGTCGTGCGGACGCGCGCCGCGGTCGTGGGAAATCTCCTGGAGCTGGATGCGCCCCTCGATGCCACCGAGGTCGACGTAGATGCCGTGCTCGCGCACCGACACGACGACGCCCTTCACCCGGTCGCCCACCTTGAAGTTCGCCGCGGCCTGCTCGGCGCGCTCGCGCACCTCGCCCTCGCGCAGCGCGCGACGCGACACCACCAGCTCACGCCCGCCCTCGATCATGGAGGTCACGCGGAAGAGTTCGCGCGACAGCACCATGTTCTGGAGCTCGGCCTGCGAGGGCAGCCGCACGTCGACCTGAGAGCTCGGGCAAAACGCCCGCACGCCGCTGACGTCGACTTCGAGACCGCCCTTGTTGAGCCCCGTCACGAGACCCTCGACGGGCTCGCCCGCGTTGAACGCCTGGGCCGCCATCTCACGACCGCGCTCGGCGCGAGCGAGGTCGCGCGTCACCACGAGGAAGCCGCCGCGGGCGCCATCCTGGAGCACGATGACCTCGACCGCGTCGCCCGCCTTCGGCTCCGCGTTGTCGACCAGGAGCTCCCTCAGATCGAGGACGCCCTTCTCCTTGCCCCACAGGTCGCAGAGCACGCCACCGGTGCCCACCGACACCACCCTCGCGCGAACCTTGTCGCCGATCTTGAAGGCGCGGTGCGCGGGGCCGTTGTTGTGGTTGGCGTTGTTGTGGTTCGACTGCTGCGGGGCAGCGCTCGGGGCGCCGCCTTCGGCCGTCTGACCCGCGCCGGTGCCGCGGCCGCGCTTGCGACGACGCTTCTTCTTGGGGTCGTGCAGGGAGTTGCCCGGCTCGGCCTCTTCGCTCGCCGCCTCGGCGTCTCCACCCTCGGCCGTCGGCTCGCCGGCGGGCTCCTCGGTCGGCTGCTCGTCGTCGTCGATGACGGCCGCACGAACGGGGGGCGGGCCGATGCGGTTGCCGATGTTGTCGTCCACCTCTTCGGGCGGCATCGTGCTGTTGGGATCGGCCTCACCCTGCGCGGTGCTCGTGCCGTTGTGGCTCATGAAGTGCTCTCCGTACGTTCGTCGTCGCGCGCCTCTGACTGAGGGCGACGCATTTCCGAGGGGCCGTTGGATGCCACAACTGACCGTGGATTGCGAGCGCCGTTCGCGCGCTCCGATGAAGAAATGGTTGACACCCCAGATCGATGGTGTAGAAGGGCGGTCCTTCAGCGATTCCGACTTAGCTCAGTTGGTAGAGCAGGCGGCTGTTAACCGCCGGGTCGCTGGTTCGAGTCCAGCAGTCGGAGCCATTTTTCTCTCGTCACAAACAAAGGGCGAGGGTCGGTAAACAGAAGCCCCCAAGGAGCGATCCGAGGGGGCTTCGCCGTTTCCCCCTGAACTCCGTGCGTTTCACGCGCCGCGCTTGCTGCGGCCGCTCGCAGAGAGCGCATAGCGAGTGCGATGAGGGCGGCTCTCCCGCTCTCTCTCCTGTCCCGTGGGGAGAGAGAAGCCGAGAGGCGTTTAACTGCGTACCCGGCGATCAACAGTCGGCCCCCTTGATCGACAGCTTCGGCGGGCGCGACGAGGCCGAGCTTGTTGATCATCGGGGCGACGGCTCGCAACGAGCGACGAACGGTCGCCCGCCGTCGCGCGTGGAGCGCGAGCGCTGGTCGCGCGAGCTTCGAGCGTTGACGGCGCTCTTGATCGCTGGGGCGCAGTCCCATGCGCGGCCCGCGAATCGCCCCTGGACCACGGCGGCGGCAACGGCGAGAACTGGAGGGTCATGGTCCCCTTGGTCCCCTTCGCCGCACGTTCGAGGTCGACATGATCGTCGGCGTCGACTTCGGTGCGCCGCAGCGGGCGCGCGACCAGCGGCGGAAGATCATCGCCATCGCAGCGCACTCAACGGGCCGGCACTCCTACCGCATCGACGCGACCGGGATGAACACACGGCTGCTCGCGAACGACCCTCCGGGCTGGACCGCGAAGAGCTCGTCGACGAGCTCACGGCCCGACCGGCCCGCGTCGTCGGGTTCGGCTTCCCGTTCTGCGTCCCGCACGCCCTCCTGCGCGACCCGCAGTTCGCCGCGGACCTCGGCTACAACGACGGCGCGTTCAACGGCTGGCGTTCCTTCAACTGGTGGATCGCGCAGCGCCTCTTGCTCACCGACCCGCTCGACTTCACGCCCTTCGCAACGAGGCGAGACCGCGCCGAGCGCGCGCGGCTATGGACGAAGCGCGCGACGGACATCGCCGCCGGTGGGCAGCCGCCGCTCAAGGACAAGTTCCAGGCGACGTTCCAGATGACGCTCCTCGGGAACGTGTTGCTCTCGAGGCTGTGGGAGTCGCACCGCTACCGCGTGCTGCCGTTTCCAGGCGGTCGCGGCGCTGGCGAGATCATCGAGGTCTACCCGGGCGCGACGCTGCGCACGATGGGGCTCGCGAGCTACAAGTCGAGGCCCGACGAAGCTGTGCGTCTCGGCATCGCCGCGTGTGCCGCCGCAGCCATCAAGCTCGACGTGGACCTCCGGCTCGTCGCCCTCGCGTGCCGCTACAGCTCGGGCACCGCGAAGTCGCCCGACTACGATGTGGCCGACGCGTTCGTCGCGCTCTGCACAGCCATCCTCCACGCGGAGAACGGCTGTCGCCCGGTGCTCGCGCCCGACCCGACGTGGCAGGAGCGGCTCGTGAAGGAGTGGGAGGGCGCGATCTGGGTCCCGACCATCACCACGAGCGCGCCGGCGTAAAGCCGTACAGATACGAGCGTCGACTGCCTGAAACGAACGCGCGATGATGGGCACGATGGTCCTTCCCGTCGTCCCTGAGCCGACAAGGCGACTATCCGCGGCCCGCGCGCCACGCCGTGTCGAGCGCCTTGCGAAACGCCTCGACGGGCTGCGCGCCCGAGACCGCGTACTTCCCATCGAGGACGAAGAACGGGACGCCCTGGATACCGATCGCGTTCGCCTGGCTCTGGTCGGCGGCGACCTCGGAGTCGAAGCCGCCGCTCTCCAGCACCTCGAGCGCGCGCGCCCTGTCGAGCCCGACCTCGGCGGCGAGGTCGGCGAGCACATGGTACTTGCCAACGTTCTTGCCCTCCGTGAAGTAGGCGCGGAAGAGCCGCTGCATGAAGGCGTGCTGCTTGCCCTCGGCCAGCGCGAACTGCGAGAGCCGCTGCGCCGAGCGCGTGTTCACGACGAGCGCCTGGTCGAGGTGGTACTCGAGCCCCACCTCGGCCGCGCGCGCCTCGACCTGCTTGTTCATCGCGATGGCCTGCGCGCGCGGGATGCCCTTCGCCTTCACGAGGATCTCGGTCGCGATCATATCGCTGTCCGTCGGCAGTCCCGGCATGAGTTGGTAGCTGCGGTAGCGGACCTCGACCTGCTCCTTGTGCGGGAACGTGTCCAGCGCCTTCGCGAGCAGCGCGTCGCCCATGTAGCAGAACGGGCACATCACATCGCTCCACACGTCGATGGTGAGCGGCTTGGTCATGAGCATTCTCCTGCTGCTTCCCTCGCTCGGCGGCGCGTCGAAAGAGCGCGTGGGCACGCCGTGGGCGCACGCTCCGCGCAGCGGCTCTCACAGCCCACGAGCACCACGGCGAGCAGCCGGCCCTGGACAAACGCCGCGCTCACGTCTTGCCGTTCCAGATGATGGGCGCCCGGTGGATCCACTCGCTCTTGTCGACACAGTCGAGGCAGAAGGTCGCCACTTCGGCGCGCGTCACGTTCAGCGTTCCGGGCTTCGAACCCCCGACCTCGGTGGTGTGCAGCGGGCCGAGCGCGCCTGCAGGCTTGTCGTTCAGGCCGACGGCGCGCACCAGCGTCCAGTCGGTGTCGCTCTTGCGCGCGAGCGCGTCGACGCCATCGTGGTCGGCGTAGCCGATCTTGATGTTGCTCAGCTTGATGAACGCCCGGAAGAGCCGCGGGATGGTCGGCCACGAGTCACCGACGCCGATCGCGGAGAGGAGGACGACGCGCTTCACGTGCTGCTCGGCCATCACGGCGAGGATGTTTCGCGCCGAGTCCGTCAGGAACCTCGGCGAGTTGATCTGCTTTGCCCAGGGGCTGTCGGACGCGCGCGAGTTGTTGTGGGCGACGATGACCGCCTCGGTGCCCTTCATTGCCTCGCGCAGGTCCTCGACGCTCGAAGGCGTGCCCTTCACGAGTTCGACGCCGGGCGGGGCCTTCACGGCCTCGGGTTTGCGCACGAGCGCGCGCACGGTGTGGCCGCGCTCGGCTGCCTGTTCGAGGAGGTGCAGGCCGGTCCGCCCGCTGCCGCCGATAATGAGAAGCTTCGACATGGGGACGCTCCTCGCCTCAGGCCGCGCTCGGCGCTGCGTGAAGGGTGTTGTCGGTGCCGCGCAGCTTTGCCGCCGAAACGCACGAGACGATGAGCAGGGTCAGGGCGAACACCCCGCCGAGCGCCGTGGCGAGCGGGTCCCCGGCCATCGGATGGGCGATCGCGGCACACACGAACATGATGGCGAGACCGTCGTACGCGAGGGTCTTCATGCGCGGCGGAACGTTGGCGACGAGCGCGACGGCCCCCAGGGCCTTACCGGCTCCCAGCGCGTAGCGGAACCAGTCGGGGAAGCCGAGGTGCAGGTTGCCCTCTGCGAAGTACGGCACGGTGAAGTAGGCGACGGTGAGTGCTGCCAGGAACGCGGCCAGGAGGCCGGTGCTGACGCGGTAGATGACTCTGGTGGTGCGCTCGCTCATGAAGACGTTCCTCTCGATGGACTTCTGCCCGGGCTGGCCCCGGTCTGAGGAAGTAGGTATGTCCGTCGCTCTCATTTGGGAAGTACAGACATTTTTGTTAGTGTCGTGATCATGACGAAGCTCGGCGATCTTCTTGGAGAGTCATACGCGCCCGACTGCCCTGGTCGGGAGGTGCTCGACCACGTGGTATCCAAGTGGGGGATGCTGGTGATGCTGGCTCTCGCCGAGCGCACCTACCGCTACGCGGAGCTGCGACGGCGGGTCGGTGGAGTCAGTGAGCGCATGCTCGCGCTCACGCTGCGCACTCTGGAGGAGGACGGCTTCGTCGCACGGCGTGACTACGGGGAGGTGCCTCCGCGCGTCGAGTACTCGCTGACGGCCTTGGGCCGCGGGCTCGCGGAGCACCTCGACGCGCTCGGCCGGTGGATCGCGACGAACACGCCAAAGGTGCTCGCGGCGCGCGAGAAGCATCGTCAGCGGGCCGCGAAGTAGGTCCCGTCAAACGCCCGGCATCACCAGCTTCGTGAGAAGCGCCATCCCGCGCGCGGCTTCGGCAGCCGTCGCGTCGGCGAGCTCGAGGTACACGCGCCCGCTCTCGTTGAAGTCCTCGGTGTTCACGCACCAGCGCTCGCTTGCCGGCGTCGCCAGCTCGATCTCGGCGGCGAGCTTGTGCAGCGCGGCCTTCACGACGCGGTAGCTGGTGCCCTTGGGGAAGCGGAGCGCGATCTGCGGCTCGGGCGTTCCGTAGCGGCTCTCGGCCTGGCTCACCGTCTTCGTCGTCTGCGTGTTCTTTGTCGTCGTGCTCATCGTCGTCGTGCTCATCGTCGTCGTGCTCATCGTCGTCCTCCGCGGCGCGTCGTGCGAAGTGCCCGTCGCGTGAGGACATACCGGCTTCCGTTCGCGCCCCTACCAAGGTCGAATACGTTGATTTCGCGCGTGTTTTCAGGCGCTTGGAATAGCCGCGAGGTTCCGCGGACATGGGGCGTCGGAGGCGGTTGTAGGCCTGCCGACGCCCCTCCGATTCCGCCGCGTTCACGCGCCCGTGGCGCCCGCGTTCGTGAAGAGCGCGGCTGCGTCGCGCGCGCCGAGATGCGCGAGGTAGTGGCCGCTGGCCCCCCGGAAGAACTCCATGCGGTTCTTGATGCCCTTCGCGCGCCAGGCCTCGTCCATTTTGTCGGCGACGTCGGCCACCAGCCGCAGCGGCAGGACCTTCACATCGAGCGGCTCACCGTCGCGCGCCCGCGTCTTGCGAGGCCCGACGTTGATGCGGCCCTTCTCGGCCTCGCGGATCTCCACGCTCAACGTGTCCCGAGGGCACTCGATCCCGAGGCGGCGGACTCACGATGGGACCGTGCGAAGCGGCGAATCTGTCCCAGCGCTCTCGGCGCAAGTTCTCGGAGTCGCAGCGCGAGCGCCTGCGTGGGTCAGTGCGAAGGTATGAATCTGTCCCAATTGCGTTTACCGAGAGCGTTCGCAGGCGGCGCCGCACTCGGAGCCACGTTTCGGGGACATGGAGGGAGATGACAGCGACGCGACCGAGCGTACCCGCTGATCCACTCCCAATCATTCCCATGAACCAATGCGAGTCGCCTCGTCGAGTGGGGCGATCCTAGAGCTGCGGCTCCAACTGCACGCTCAGCCGAACGTCGTACTCGGCGTCTTCGCCCTGCGGGAGGTCTCCGCGAAACGCTCCGAGGACAGCGTCGCGGCACCCGCTCGCGAGCCCAGTCCCGGTGAGGTGCACCTCGTCGGCGCGGCGGTCGCGCACCGAGACCACGACGCCCACGGTCGCGGGCGAACCAAACGCCGACGCGCCACCGCGAGCCTCGGCGGCCCGCTGCACACACCGCGCAAGCGCCTCGGTGGCCTGCGTCGCGCGACTTTGGAGGAGGTTGCGGCCGATGCCGCCACCGGCCTGCAACGCCGTGAGCGATCCGCGCACACCGCGAAGCACGGGCGCCGGAGCGACGACGACGGGCGCAGGCGGGGGCGCCACCACGGGGACGGGTGTCGGGGGAACCTCAGCGGCCGACGTCGGGACGGGTGCGGGCGTGGGCTCGACGACCGGCGTCGGCGCCACGACGGGCGTCGTCGCTGGAGCCAACGGGGCGCGGTCTCGCGGGAGGCGGCGCCCACCAACGACGGTCGTCTGCACTCGCGCTGCCGCGTCGGCGATCGTTGGAGCAACCGAGGGATCGGACGTCGGCATCACCTGGGGCGTTGCCTCGGGTGTCGTCGGCGGCAGGGGTGGCACCTCGGTCGGGGCGACCGTCGGCGTCGGTGCTGCGCTCGACGCCGGAACCACCATGACGGACCCCTCGCGCGGAGACAGGAAGACCACCGCGACGGTCAGCGCCACTGCCACCGCGACGATCGGCGCGATGCGCATCCAGCGAACGGTCGGCGTCGGCCCGCTGGGGGCCTTGGTCGGCGGAGTCGGTTGCACGGCCGCGACGCCGCGCGGCGCAGTGACGCTCGTGAGGGTGTCGGCGATGCCGGAGTGCTGGGGCTGCGGGGACAGCGGGGCCGGTCGAGGACGCTCGCGGACGGAGATCTTCCCCGTTGGAATCACCTGGTCGGGTGCGACCGCCTTGAGGGCCTGCCGCATCGCACGCGCGTTGGAGAACCTCGCCTCGGGGTTCTTCGCCATGGCCTTGGTGATGATCGTATCGAGCATCTCCGGGCACCGCGTGTTGCGCATCCTGGCCGACGGCGCCGGCTCGCTGATGTGCAGCAGGATGACTCCGATGGCGTTGTCGGCAGTGAAGGGGATCTCGCCGGTGATCATCTCGTAGAGGATCACCCCGCACTGGTAGAGGTCGCTGCGGCCATCGAGCGGCTTCGCCTGCGCCTGCTCCGGGGACATGTACGCGGGCGAACCCGGGGTGATGCCCGTGGCGGTGAGCTTCGCCGCGGCGCGCGGGTCGTCGTCGAGCATCTTCGCGATGCCGAAGTCGGCGACCTTCACCGTCTCGCCGTCGCCGTCGTCGCCGCTGCGCGAGACGAGCATGATGTTTTCGGGCTTGATGTCGCGGTGGACGATGCCAGCCTCGTGGGCCTCCGCGAGCGCCGCGAGCACCTGCGACATGATCGCGACGCAGCGGGGCGCGGGGAGGGTGCCTTCTCGTTGGAGGAGGTCGTCGAGGCTCTCGCCGCGGAGGTACTCCATCACGATGTAGGCGGTGCCGTCGGGCTCGATGCCGAAGTCGAACACCGCGACGGAGTTGGGATGGTCGAAGCGGCTGGCGGCCTTCGCCTCGCGGAGAAACCGCTGCAGCGTCCCGTTGTCGGCGCCGAGGTTTGCGTTGAGGATCTTGACCGCAACGGTCTTGTCGAGTGGTCGCTGCGTCGCCCGGTACACGCGCCCCATCGCCCCCGCGCCAAGGAACGCGTCGATCTGATACTTCCCGGCTACCGTGCGCGCGAGGAAGGGGTCGCGGGCCTCAAACACGAGATCGTTCTGCGACACGGCGGCGATGGTACCAGAGCCGACGAAGGCCGCCGCTAGGCACCGTCGCGATTGGTTCGCACGATGCGATGGATCACGAACCCATCGGTGCCGTCGAGGTCGGGTCGCAGCACGGTGCGCTCGTGCGATGCGGCCCACCCGTCGCGGCCGTCGAGCAACGCGCGGACGGGCTCATCGCCCTCGTCGGAGGTCAGCGTGCACACCGCGTAGACCAGCGCCCCACTCGGTCGCACCCATCGCGCCGCGCGCTTCAAGATCGCGGTCTGCGCACGCGTGAGGTCGGCCCACGTGGCCTCGTCGCGAAGTCGCAGCATGAGGTCAGGACGTCGGGCCAGAGTGCCCAGACCCGAACACGGCGCGTCGACCATCACCACGTCGTAGCCCTCGGCGGGAGCGGCGCGCGCGAGGTCTCCATCGCCCACCGTGAGGTCGACGGCGAAGGTCTCCAGCGAGAGGTGCTCGTTCAGTCCGAGGCGCCCGAGGTTGGCGCGCAGCGTCTCCAGCTTGGACGGGTGCTGATCGACCGCGTGCAGCGTCCCGCGACCCTCCATCGACGTCGCCATGGCGGCCGTCTTGCCACCCCGCCCCGCGCACAGGTCGAGCACCGCCATCCCGGGGCGCGCGCCCGCGAGCGCCGCGACGACCTGGGCTCCCTCTTCCTGTAGGTCGAAGAGCCCCTCCTTCCAGGCGCCCGTGTAGGTCAGGTCGCCGGCGTGCTCGACCGAGATCGCCAACGCCGACCGCTGGCCCAGCGACAGCACCGACCCGGCGCGCTCACGCTGAAGTCGCTCGACCAGCGCCTCACGCCCCACCCGACTCGGGTTGATCCGGATCGACGACACCGCGCTGCGTTCGAGCGCCGCGCGCAACACCGACTCGACCGCACCGTCGCCGATCAGCGCGCCGATGCGCCGCCGAACCGTCGCAGGGACGGCTTCGAGCGCGAGGGTCACCCGTCGATCGACGGGGAGCGGCTCAGGGCGTTCGAGCGCGACCTTGCGGAGCACGGCGTTGGCGAAGCCCGCGAGCCCCTTGGAGCGCCAGCGCTTGAGCGCATCGACCGCGGCATCGACCGCGGCGGAAGGCGGGATGCGGTCCAGTGCGAGCACCTGGTAGACGGCGACCCGGAGCACGCCGCGCGACCACGGATCGAGGCGCTCGATGGAGCGTGCCCCGTCCCTCGCGAAGCGGGCGAGCGTGGCGTCGAGCACCGGAATCGTGCGCAGCGCACCGTAGACAATCTCGGTCGCGAGGCCCCGGTCGCGGGCTCCGAGCGGGGGCGCTCGGGTGATGGCGGCATCGAGCGCGGCGACCGCGAACGCCCCATCGGCCTCGGTGCGGGTGAGCACCTCCGCGGCCCGCAGCCTCGCGTCTCCCCGCAGCGCCTCTCGTGGAACCTGTCCGGATGACATCAGGCGTCGCGCTCTACCACGACCCGCGCGGGCCGCGGAGACCAACGCCATCTTACCCTTGCAGGTAAGCGGTCAAGGTCGGTTGTAGTTGCTGGTCTCGAGCAGGATGACGTTGGTGCGGCTGCGCGACTCGCCAACGGAGGTGACGTAGACGGCGGGTCGGTCTTGCACCGGGCAGACCTTCTCGCACGCGCCGCAGCCGATGCAGAGCTGCGGGTCGACGTGGGGCCGCTGCACATGGACCATGTGACCATTGCGGTCGGGCACGTCGATCTCCTCGACCCAGATGGCCTTCGGCGACGTCGGGCAGAACTCCTCGCAGACAATGCATGGCGTCGCCATCGACCAGGGCAGACACCGCCCCTGGTCATAGAACGCCGTGCCGATCTTGATGGGCTCGATGTGTCGGACGGGGTTACCGAGCTTCTGGTCTTCGTTGATCTTCTGGATGGCGCCGGTGGGGCACACCTGTCCGCAGAGCACGCAGGTCGGCTCGCAGTACCCGATGCGCGGGATGAGAATCGGGGTCCAGAACCCTTCGAGGCCGCTCTCCAGGAAGGCCGGGTGGAGGGCGTTGTTGGGGCAGACCTTCATGCACTCCGCGCAGCGGATGCAGCGCTCCATGAAGTCGCGCTCGGGCACCGAACCCGGCGGGCGGATGAGCCGGTCGTAGTAGTTGCTGTCGAGCGTGTCGCTGGTGCGGGCGAGCGGGAGCACGGCGGCCCCGGTCGCGGCGGCGACGATCACCTTGCGCCGATCGAGTCCGTCCTGGGCCAGCGTGGCGCTGCGACGGTTGGGCAGGAAGCTGAACTTGATGACGTCCTCGGGGCAGGCCGTCTCGCAGTTGAGGCACATGTGACACTCGTCCTGCTTCCACTTCACGCCGCCCTGCGGGCTGTCGGCCCCCTGGCAGTCGACGAGGCAGAGGTTGCAGTCTGTGCACTTGGAGTGGTCCTTCTCCATGCCGAAGAGCGCGTTGCGGGCGATGAGCCCGAGCGTGGCGCCGAGCGGACACAGCGCACGGCACCAGAAGCGCGGAATCCAGCGGTTGGCGAGCAGCACCGCGAAGAGCAGTCCGCCGATGACCCAGGTCTGGTGGAAGAAGTACTGCCGTGGCTGGAGCACGGTCGCGACGAGGGCGTCGCGGGTGACGTCGCTGCCATGCTGCAGCACGTGCAGGTTGGTCTGCGAGACATGATCGAGGCCGCGGCCCGCGATGTAGCTGACGGCCGGGAGCACGGCGAGACCGATGGCGCGCACGCAGATGCAGATCGGGTCGAAGAGCCCGCCGATGGCGCTGCCGCACACCGCTGCCACGAGAAACGCGCCGAGGAGGTAGTACTTCGCGTTCTGGTAGGGGTGGGTCATGTTGGCCCGCACCCGGCGGATGCCGCCCGTCCCGCTCTTGGAGTTGGGAAACAGCCACGCAAAGAAGTGGTGCAGGGTGCCGAAGGGGCAGATCCAGCCGCAGAAGACGCGGCCGAAGACGACCGTGATCGCGACCATCCCCACGCTCCACCAGAGGGCGCGGTAGACCGTGTGCGACGACAGGAAGGTCATCAGCGAGACGAAGGGGTCGGCGAGCAGGAAGGCCTCGACGGGGTACGGCATACGAACGGTCGCGCCGCCCGCGAAGCCCCCGCGAAACTCTGTCCGCACCAGCAGGAACATGAACAGGAAGAAGAACGCGAACTGCGACACCCGCCGCGTGTTGCGGAGGGCGACGATGATCTTGCGCGCGGGCAGCCCCGAACCGGGTCGCTTCTTGGGCTTGAACTTCGCGCGCCACCAGCCGCGCACCCGGTCGACGAGACCCGGCGCCGGGGGCGTTGCGGCGACACCTGGGGATGCGGCGACCGCCGCCATTGGTGCGACGAGATCCTTCGCGATGACGACGGGCGCGGGCGCGGCGACGCCGTCGAGCGAGGGCACCTCACCGATGACGCCCAGCCACGGGATGGGCAGGGGGAGGTCTCCTCCGCTCACACGATCACCAGCGCGCGATCGGCGTGGTTGAGCGCGAAGGCGACCGCCGCAGGATCGACCCCATCGGGCACATGGATCGCGCGCCGCTCGATGCGCCCGTCGTCATGCAGAGCGATCTCTCGTGGGCGCAGCGTCTGCCAGCGGGTGGTGCCGAGTCGTCGCTCCTCGCCCATGCGGAGGTACGCGAGGTTTTCGGGGCGCTGCCCGATGAGCGTGCAGCCAAACGCATCGGCGGCGACCTGATCGATGCTCGCGATGACGGTGTTCATGCGCTGGGTGTCGTCGACGTTTCCGCCCTGCGGGCCGTTGCGCATCATGACCCGCACCCCGTCGACGACCGTCAACGACGGCCGCATGAAGGTCGCGAGATCGGCGATGGAGACGTCGATGGATTGGTGGAGGCGATTGCGCCGCCCGCCGAGGACTCCGTACCAATTCTTCATGGCCGCGGTGTACCGCGCGAGGTTGTGGTGCTTCGCCACCGGGCAGTTGATGACCTTGTCCGCCTCGATGAGCGTTCGGTAGACGGGCCAGTCATCGAGCACCTCACCGCCAAGCCGCATCGAGCGAAACCTGTGCTCCGCCGGCAGCACCACCTCGGCGCCGACGCGGTGCGCCCGCGCCCAGATGCCGCTTCGTTGAAAGCAGCGCCCCGGGTCGTTGCAGCTCGCGTCGGTGACGATGACCTTCCGCGCACCGGCGTCGAGCGCCATGTGCACGACGGCAGCGACCACCTCGGGATTGGTGTTGGCTGCCTGGAGGGGTGTTCGATCCCACCCGATGTTGGGCTTCACCACGACGATGTCGCCGCGGCTGATGAAGCGGCCCATGCCACCCAAGGCCGCGAGCGCCTGCTCGACCAGTGACGTCGGGGCGGTCGACGCGGTGCCTCGGGCCACGGCGAAGTCGCTGGGGCCACCGCGGTCAGCGCGGTGGTAGTCGCGAACCTCGCGCACACCAGCAGCGGCCGCGAGGTTCCAGCCTCCCCGGTCGTAGGCCATCTTGGCCGACAGGCCCGCGGCGCCGAGGACGCCCAGCGCCTTGCCTCCGCGCACCAAGAGCTCTCGACGGGTCGGTCTGGGGTCAGCACTCATGGCGTGTCGAGCAATCTACCTGTCCGGGTCGCCTCGCGGCAACTCGCCGTCCCGATGGCGGCCGATTACGCGCGGTCAGGGTAGCGCCCCGACGACGGCCCGAAGGCGCTCGATGCGCGCTTCTCGGGGGAGCGCCGTGAGGCTCTCGGGGACGGGCCCCGCCACCGCGATCACGGTGCTGCCCTTCCGAGCCGCGACGACGTTGGGGCCGGCGAAGGCCTCGTCGCCGATGCCCGTGAGCCCCGTTGCGCTCGCTTCGCGCACCCGCAGGAGGACCCGTCGAGCCTCCTCTGGCGACGGTCGGGACAGGATTGCGATCCGATAGCGCGCGCCCCCCGCGACCTGATAGTGGCCGACCCAGCCCGCACCGCTCTGCTCGATGCCCAGGACGTTGCTCGCGAGATAGGTCAGGCCACCCCAGACCAGAGAGTCGGTCGGCATCCCAGCGGGCGGCGCGGGGGGCGACGTCTCTCCCGGAATCGCCGCGGCCATCGTTGTCGCCAATGCAGGGAGCACCTCGCGCGCGGTTGTGGCAAGAGCTGCCTCATCCTGCTCGCCCGAGTCATCCGCGAGATTGAGGACAACGAAGTACTGGCCACGCCAGAACACGAGCTGACTGGTGCCAAGAAATCCTCCTCCTCCGTGCGCTACGGCACGCGGTTGCATGGAAGCAGGATCGCGCGAGTCGCTGAGCTGCAGAGAATACTGCCCGAATGCCCCGAGCGCCGAGCCCATGTCGTAGACCTCCGCGGTCACCACCAGCTGCGTACCGGCCTTGCGGTAGTCGGTACGGGCCATCTGCCGGAAGCCGTATTCGATGTACTTCGCCCCTGCGCCGTCGATGACCTGGAAGAGCTCTTGTCCGTTGACGAGGCGCACGGCCCCGCTCTGACTCCACCCCGGCGCAGCGACACCTTGGGGGAGAAACCGACCGCTCTCCCGAAACGCCTCAGCCCCGGCCGGGGGGTCGACCGAGGCGGCCGGAGGGACCCCGGGCGTCGGCGCAGGCGTCGGGGCCCGGGCCGGAGGGGCGCTCGGGGGCGCTGGCGGGTGTGGAGGCGCTTCCCTGCGACACGCTGCAAACAGGGAAAAGATCACCAAGAGGGGGGTACGGTTCATCGGGCCGGGGTGATACGGTGCGAGGCGATGAGCCTGCAAGCGCCCGGTCGTCCATGGTCGTCGAAACGCCTACCCAGGCCGTCATTCGCGCCGTTGTGGTGGCCTCTGAGTGGGGTCCGCAATGATTGCGCGGTTACGCAAATGCCGTCGAGGGAGGGGGAGGGGGGGCAAGAATTCTGCTGTCTTTTCCAGCCTGAGGGGGGAGGGGCATGTGCATTGCAGAAGTCTCGATCCGCGATGGCAACCTCACGACAGGCCGGGTTCTCCCTCCTCGAGTTGATGATCGTCGTCGTCATCATCGGGGTGGTGACGGCGCTCGCGCTGCCCGGCATGGGTCAGGCGTCTCGTGAGCGCCGCATCCAGCAGGCGGCGACGACGGTGCTCGACGTCGCTCGTGAGGTGCGCACGAGGGCGATGTACCGCGGGCGGGCGCAGACGCTCATCGTGTCGCAGGCTGGAGCCGCCCTCCGGCTCGATGCCTACGAGGGGTCGTCGCCTTCGTGCCGGTTGTCCAACTTCGGGACGGGCGTGCTCGATCCGATGCAGCGGGTCGCCAACCTCGACCTCAGCGAAGCGCGCTTTTCTCGCGACAACCTCGGGGCGACCATTTCGGTGCCCTCAGGCACCACCTACCTTCAGATCTGCTACACGCCGCTGGGCGCAGCGTTCTTCTCGACCAACCCGATCATCACGACGAGCCAGGCGTGGAGCAACGACAGCAGCGTTCTTGGCACGGGTGGCGTCTTCCAGATCAACGTGTTCCAGACGACCGGTGGTGCGACGCGTCGCATCCTGATCCCCCTCGGGGGAATGCCGAGGATGCGCACATGAGCCGCTCTCGTCGATCGCAAGCCGGGTACACGATGGTCGAGGTCCTCGCCGCGATGGGCGTGCTCGCCACGGGCATCCTCGGCATCGTCGGGATGCAGACCGCCGCCGTGGGGGCGAACCAGCGCGCCCAGGAGGTCACCATGGCGACCAATCTCGCGCGTCGCTGGCAGGATCGTCTGCGTCGCGACTCCTACCAGTGGACCCAGCCCTCGCAGACCAACCCGGTGAGCAACATCTCGGGCACCTGGTACCTGTCCCGGCTGGGCGGCACGGTGACGACCGATTGGTATGTCCCCGACTCGCCCGCATCGAGCGTTGCGGCGCTGACCGAGACCGCGGCGTTCGACTACTTCGGCAACGACATCGCGACCACCGACTTCCGCGCGTACTACTGCACGCACGTCCGGCTGACGGCGCTCATCCCCAACCAGCTCATCCGCGCTGAGGTGCGGGTCTGGTGGTTCCGTCAGGGAGGAATTCGGCCGGCGGCCTACTCCGACTGCGCGCGCTCGGCGACCTCCACGGTGAGCACCGACACGACCAACATCCGCTCGATCTACGTGAGCCAGACCCTCCAGAGGCATGACTCATGAGGCGCTCGAACCCCGGCTATACGCTCGTCGAGCTGCTCATCGCGATCCTCCTCACGTCCATCGTCGTGTCGGCGCTGTACGCGGTGTCGAGCTCGGCCACGGAGACCTTCAATCAGCAGCAGCGCACTGCGGAGATGCAGCTCCGACTGCGCTTTGCGATGGAGCAGATTCGCGCCGACGTCTCTCGCGCGGGTTATATGGGTACGCCCAACAGCGTGCTTGACCCGAGGGTCTGCCCTCGTCCGACGACGGGGTATCAGGGCATCGAGATCGCGCGCTCCAGCCCCAACCCCACGCTGCTGCCTGCGGACAACGCGCACATCAATCCCATCGTGATGCGTCTGACCGGCAACTACGCCTCTGCCGACGAGTACACCGTCGCTGGCGTGTCGGGCTCAACGCTCGCGCTGCAAAACCAGTCACCGCAGTGGACGCGCATCCAAAGCCAGGTCGAGTTCGATCGCATCTTCGGCACGGCGATGTCGCCTCGCCTCCTGCGCATCATGAGCACCACCGGGCAGATGCAGTTCGCGGTCTCGATGGGCGGTACCTGGGTGGCTTCCAACTCCACGGGCCTCTCGTCGCTGCTCCTGGCGTCGAGCCCGCTCGTGCAGGGGGCGGGGGCGAGCGCGAGCTCCGCGGGGGCGGGTTGCGGTCTCGCGGGCCTCGGCGTTGGCGCGACCGTCGCCCCGATGATGATGGTCGAGTACGAGATCGGCAGCCTGGCGTCGCGGCTCGGCGAACTCTACCCAACCGACCTGGTCGTACGGGCGGCGAAGACGGACCTCATTCGTCGCGAGTACGACCTGCGCCCGAGCCCGACCGAGATCACCTCGGCGGCCCGTCTCGTCGGCGAGTACGCGGTCGACTTCGATGCCTCGATTGCCTACGACCTCGGCAATCCGGCCAACACCATCGTGGCCCAACCCTCGATGCGCACGCTCGCCTTCGGTGATAGCGCCATCACGACCTTGGCTGGTTCGGTGGCGAGCGGCGGGACCACCGCGCGCCCGCAGCAGATCCGGTCGGTCATCGTGCGGCTGTCGATCCGCGACCGCGATCAGGAGCCTGGGTTTGGTTGGGTTCCTCGCGGCGCCACGTCGGCTCTGACGCGCTTCCGCGTGTTCAACAACCGCATCGGCGCAGCCCGTGTGCGCTCGCTCGTCACCGAGATCGCGGTGCCCAATCTCGCGATTCGCAACCTTCGTTGAACGGAATGCCCAGGAGGACGATGACACGTGTAGCGACCAGCAAGAGGCGGCACAGGACACGGCGCGGACAGCGCGGCGTCGCGATGTTTGTCGTGATGATGCTCCTCATGATGGTGAGCGCTGCGGGGGTCTTCGTGACGCGCTCGTCGGCCCTCGAGATTCGTTCGTCGGGCTACGTCCGGCAGTCGGCGCAGACCCACTACGTCGCTGAGGCCGGCGCGTCGGCGGTGATGACCCGGTTGCGCACCGCCTGCGCCGCGTACTTCAGCTCCAACCTCCGGGTGCGTGCGCTGACGACCGGGGGGATCCCGGGGTGTCCGACCATCACGACGTCGCGCGGGCCCATCACGCCTCCCTGCTACACCTTCTACCTGGGCGACTTCGACGTGATCACGACGCCTCAGAGGGTGTTCACCGACGCCACGGGTACGGGCATTTCTCGCACCGCGGGGTCGTTCGGCGCGGGCGGTCTCACGCCGCGCTTCCAGGTCCGCGTCACCGAACTTGGTGCTGACACATCGCCTCAGCGGGGAACCGATGTGAGCGATCCGAGCCTCACGGTGCTCCCGGTGCGTCTCCTGGTCGAGTCCGAAGGTACGACCGAACTTGCTTCCAGCCTTTACGGCACTGACCCCACCAACATCGCGCGCGGGACGGAATCGCTCCGCGCCATCACGGTGATTCCATGCAACTGAACCGCAAGCGACTCGGAGCCCTCTCCATCATGGTGTTGGGCTGGCTTTCAGCCCCGCGTATCGCGGGCGCTCAGCCCGCAGATGTGCGGTTGATTCGACCGAACATCATGGTGCTCGACGACACGTCGGGCTCGATGGAGTTCAGGACCAACGTCCCCAACAACCTGTGCCGGGGAGCGTCGGGCGGCGTCTGCAACGTGTGCTCGAACGGCGCGTCGATGTGCTCATCGGCATGTCCCGCGGACGAGCAGCGCAACCGCTGGACGACTGCGTTGGAGGTGCTCACTGGCACCATCGAGGCATTCTCGTGTGTGGAGTCGGCGCGCACCACCGCCAACTTCAACTACGATTACCTTTACGCGTATTCGCACCACCAGCCCTTGTCCCATAACGTGCCGCTGCACGACCCTGCCGCGCGCCAGGCGAACGACGGCATCCTCGACGTGTACGCCGACCGCGTGCGCTTCGGGTTGATGACCTTCGACAACGACAACCGCACGGGCACTCTCGCCAACGACGGGATGTTCTCGTACCCCACGGGTCCGGGCTCGAACGGCGACCGCATCTTCAGCCCGCCGATGTGCACGACCCCGCTGACGGTCAACGTCGGAGCGAAGCGCGCCTCGACGGACGGCAACGTCGCCGATGTGGTGCCGGGCGGCCTCATCTCGGTTGGTCCAGCCAGCGCGGACACGGCGGCCCTCGCGCTCATCAACCGCCAGGTGCAGGAGAGCCTCGCGGGTCGCGTGGCCAACCCGATGACGATGGTCACGGAGATGCCTGGTGTGCGCCCGTTCGGGGCCACTCCCATCGCCGGCATGTTGGAAGACGCCCTTTATTACTGGCGTAACAACACCGACGTCACCGACGGCTCGTCCGGCGGCGCGGGTGACCCCTACTTCAACTGCCGAACCCGCGCGAACATCCTCATCACGGATGGCGCGCCGACAGACTTCCGCCCGGCGTGCGTGGGTGGCACCTGCCCGTATCTGGAGCCTGCGGCGACCGCCTTTGCAATGGCGATGGCAGGCGGCGGTGCCCCCAACGTGAAGACCTACGTGCTCGCGTTCAACGCCAGCGATCCCGACGCGGTCAGCGCGCTTGAGCCCATCGCGATGGCGGGCAACACGACGCGCGTCTACTACGCCAACGACCGGCCGACGTTCTCGGCCGCACTCTCGGCCATCATCGATACCATCACCTCGCAGACCTCGACGCGCACGCCGCCGGTGTTTGGCGAGGCAGGCACGACGGCCGCAAGCGGAACTTCCCAGTACCAGTTCAATGCAGCCTTCAACGTGACGCCCGGGCGTCCGTGGTCCGGGTTGCTCACGCGCACGCGAACGGTCTGTCAGGCTCCGTCGTCGGGTGCTCCTCCGGTGCCGACCCCAGTGGCGCCGGATCAGGCTGCGGGCGATGACTTTGCCTACAATCTCCGTCGCCCGATTCGCGACAGCCGTGGCTGGGGTGGTCGCTACCTGTGGACCTTCGTGCCCACGACCGCCACCACTTCTGCGGACCTCCGCCAAACGATGATCAACGGCTTGACGGCCGGTGCGGGTACCGCGGTCGAACTCTCGCCCTCCATGTCGCCGGCGCTGTTCAACTACACCACGACGACGGAGGTCTCTGACCTGCTCGCCTGGCTTCGTGGCGATGTCGGCACCATCCGGCAGGATCGTCCGCTCGGTGACATCTTCCGCTCGACGCCGACCTATGTCTCGGCGCCGCGTATCAATCTCCCCGACCAGACCTTCCTCGCCTTTCGCCAGCGAACGTTGCCGCTCACTGGCCGTCGTCGCACCGCGGTGACCGTCGGAACGCGTGAGCCCATTGTCTACGTCGGCAGCAACGACGGCGTGCTCCACGCCTTCAACACGGACTCGGGCGAGGAAGTGTGGGGGTTTGTCCCTCCGTACCTCGTGCCCAACCTTCGCAGCGGGTACCCGACAACCCGTACCCTGGGTGTCGACGGCTCGCCGGTGGTCAAGGAGATCTACTACGAGCGCTCGACGGGCTCACTGCAGGACGACAGCAGCTGGCGCACCGTGCTCGTGGTGGGACTCCGCGGTGGCGGCGGCGCGTACATCGGCATGGACGTGACGGACCCCTACAACCCTCGCTTCCTGTGGCAGTTCACCGACCCCGACCTGACCGTCTCGTCGGGCACGCCGGCGATCGGTACGGTGTTCTATTCGCCGAACGGCGGGCCCTCGGTGGAGCGAGCGGTCGCGTTCATTCCGGGCGGCACCGGTGAGCAGGCCGCGAGCTGCTCCCCGACCTCGGCACCGAGCAGCACCCGGCCCAATGGTCTCATGACAGGTTGGTCCGGTGGTCGCGGCGCGCAGCGTCCCTTCGTCCGCTGCTGGAACAGCAACCACGGTCGGTTCTTCTACGTGGTCAACCTCCAGACGGGTGAGCTGATCCGGAAGATCGGCGCTGCTCCGTCGGCCGTCCCCTACGACCCCGCGATGCCGACGACGACGAGCCCCACGCCAACGCATTCCCCCATCGTTGGTGCGCCGGCCCTCTACAACGGCCTCGCTGGTGTCGTCACCACGCGCGCCTACGTCGGCGACGCGGACGGCATGCTCTGGCGTGTCGACCTGACCAACCCCAACCCCGCCCAGTGGTGGATGGCGACCGAGTTCGATCTCTTCTGGGATCGGGGCTATCAGAGCGGTCAGCCCATCATCGAGCGCCCGGTGACCAGCATCGATGACCTCGGCCGCACGATCATCGCATTCGGATCGGGCGACACCGAAGACCTCTCGGGCACCCAGGAGAACCGGATCGAGTCCATCATGGAGTCGACGACCACGGACGCCGCGGGCACCTCGGTCGCGATCAACATCGAGGAGAACTGGGGTATTCGCCCGGGGTCGCAGACCACGGACCGCGATCTCCTCGCCGGCGAGCGCCTGACGGGCTCCATGACGCTCTTCAACAACGTCCTCTACTTCGGCACCTTTGCGCCGCAGACGGGCACCGATCCTTGCCAGATGGGCGCGGCCCGCCTCTGGGGTGTTGACCTGAGCCGCAACGATCCAACGGGCTCGACGTACCCGCAGGGCCGTCTCGATCGCGATGGCGACCCGATGACCACGGCGGACGTCGTGCGGGTCACGCGTGACCTCAACAACAACGGCAGCGACCTCGACGACGCCAACAGCCTGCTCTTCGGCGTCGCGGTCGCCCGCCGCCCGAACTGCAACGTGAGCGCCGATGTGATCGACCCGATCACCGGTTCGCCTCGCACCTTCGTGAGCTCCACCACGGGCGGCGAGTACCGCCTCGTGTTGCAGATCGCGCAGACCGGGATGGTGGGCGGGACGACCACCGCTGTGTTCTCCCGCTCGTTGCCCTCGCCGATCATCCCCTCGCGCATCGACTCGGTCGCCGCTGTCTTTGAGTGATGGGCACCCGGCTCGGTAGCATTCTCCTCTTGTTGTCGGCGGTGGTGGCCTGCCACCGTCGGCCACGAGCCACGCCCTCCGCCTCCGCGGCGCCTGTTGCGGCTGCGGTGGTACAGGAGCAGTCGCTCGACGACGCTCCTCCCTCCAACGACGATCTGCTCCCTGGGAGTCTGAGCGCGTTCGGGCTCGCGATGCCGACCGTGTCTCGGGAGCACCTCGCCACCGACAGCATGAAGACGTTCAGGGTCGAGGCGCCGATGCCGCGCGTGATGCGCTATCTGGAGCAGCGCCTGGAGATGCGCGATGCGGACATCCATCCGCTCGCGGCGCTGATCCACCGTGGCATCGTCCGCAACGTGCAATCGAACTTCGTCGTCGACGTTGGCGTGCGTGACGAGGGCGACCGCACCCTGGTCACCGTCTGGAACCGCACGCCTGCCCCCGTCGCCGCCGACGCAACTCCGCGCTCCCTCGACGACGGCCTGCGCGCGGTCGGAATCGATCCCGCCACCGGGCAGTACGCCCCCGAGTACAACCGCTAGTCTCGTCGTTGTTCCGCGCCTCTATGCGATGATCTGTCCATGTCGGACGGATTGCGTGTCGAGGTGCCGGATGGCGTGCGTGGTGGGGACGGCCTCTCCGACGACGCTCGTCGCGTGGCAGTGGCGATTGCTGGGACGTTGTTCGCCCGGGACGAGGGCGCGCCGCCGGTCGACCGCCTCACATGGCTCGGCGATGACCTCGACCACTTCTTCGCCCATGCTGGCACCCGCTCTCGCTCGGTCTTCCTGCTTTGCATCACGGTGCTCGACCTGTTGGCGCCGCTCCTCATCGGTCGCTTCGGGCGCTTCTCTGCGCTCCCTCCCGAGGCGCGTGCGGTCGCGCTCACCCGCTTCGAGGAGAGCCCGCTCGCGCTGGCGTTTTTTGGTGCGAAGGCGGCGCTCTGCATCGTCTGGTACGAGCACCCCGCGGCGGCGCGCGAGGTTGGCTACGACGGGCTCTGCCTGAAGAGGCCCTCGTGAACGGCGGGTACTTCTCGGCGCGCGATCACCGCGGTCCGCTGGAACTCGACTGCGACGTCGTGGTGGTCGGCTCCGGGGCCGGAGGTTCGGTGGTCGCGACGGAGCTCGCCCAGAGCGGGCTGCGGGTGATCGTGTTGGAGGAGGGGCCACGCATCGAGGGGCCGCAGCACGGCCAGATGCGTCCGAGCGAGTCGATGCGCCCCGCGTGGCGCGACGGGGCCTTCGTCGCGGCGTTGGGGGTCGGCGACAGCCCGGCCATCAACGTCACCATGGGAAGGTGCGTGGGAGGCTCCTCGGTGCTCACCGGCGGCGTCTGCTTCCGTATCCCAGGCGCGGTGCTCGACGAGTGGCAGCGCGAGCTGGGACTGGAGGAGTACTCGGAGGCGGCGCTCGAACCCTACGTCAGCCACGTGGAGCGGGCGATCCACGTCGAGGAGGTGCCCGTGGGGATGCGCTCCCGCTCGACCTCGCTCTTCGTCGAAGGGGCCGAGCGGCTGGGCCTGCCGATCAAGCCCATCCGGCGGAATACCAAGGGTTGTAATGGCTGCGGTCGCTGCAATTTCGGCTGCCCCCACGGCGCCAAGATGAGCGTCGACCTCAGCTACCTGCCGCGTGCCGTCGAACAGGGCGTGCAGGTCTGGTCACACGCGCTGGTCGATCGCGTCGTCACTCGCAACGGGCGTGCGGTGGGTGTCGTGGGGCGTCTGCTCAACCGCGATGGGGCCTCGCCGGGCGATCGGTTGCGGGTGCGCGCACGACGGGTCGTCGTGGCTGCGGGGGCCTGGCACACGCCGCTGCTGCTGCGACGGAGCGGCGTCGGGCACCCGCGCTGGGTCGGGCAGGGGATGACGTTGCACCCGGGGTTCAGGGTGTTGGCGCGCTTCGCGCGGCCGGTGCGCGGCTGGCAGGGCGCGTTGCAGAGCGCGTACACCGACGCGTTCGAGCATGAGGGCATCACGCTGATGGGGCTGTTCGTCCCCAACGGCGTGCTCGGCGCGACGATGCCGGGGGTCGGGCCGGAGCACGTGGCGGCGGCGCGCAACATCGACCACCTCGCGATGTTCGGCGGGATCATCCACGACGCGGGCGGGGGCACGGTGCACCGCGGGCCGGGTCGCGAGCCGGTGGTCACCTACCGGATGGCGCCGGAGGATCGCGCGAAGATTCCGCGGGTCATCACGCTGCTCGCGGAGACCTTCTTCGCGGCGGGGGCGGAGGAGGTGTTCATCCCGGTGCTCGGGCTGCGCGGGCTCGACGCCGACGCCTTTCGCCGAACCGATCTGACGAAGTTTCCGTCGTCGCGCATCGAGTGCGCGTCGCAGCACCCGCTCGGCAGCGCTCGCATGGGTTGCTCGCGCGAGAACTCGGTGGTCGACCCCGACGGGCGCGTGTGGGACACGCAGGAGCTCTACATCGCGGACGGCAGCGTTCTGCCCACCAGCCTCGGTGTAAACCCGCAGCTCTCCATCATGACCGTGGCCACCCGCACCGCGTGGCGGATGCGCGATCGCCCGCTGCCTCCGCTCGACTGACGCGTCAGCGATCGGGGGTCGGGAAGCTGCCGCGGCGGTCGTGCACGGCGACGGTCCACGTCGTGTCGCCGAGGCGCCAGCGCTGGCCGTCGAAGAGCTCGACGGGCATCTCGGACTCGTCGCGCAACGCCACCATGCGACCGTTGCGCGCGCGAAGGATCAGCGTCGCGTCGCGGGCGCTCGTCGGCGCGACGACGGCGGCGTCGGGCGATGTGGAGACGATCGCTTCGATGAGCACCAGCACGTGCACGATGCCTTCGCCGTGGCGGTCGAGGCGCGTCAGGCGGGCCCACGACGGAAGCTCTCCAGCAGGCGCGCGGGCGTGCTCGAACAGGAAGCGGACGTGGGGGCCGAGGCCGATCTCGTCGCCGTGTTCGAGGCGGATCGGGTCGCGATCGGGCAGCACGGCGCGGCCGTTGAGGGAGGTGCCCGACGCGCTGCGGGCGTCGGCGAGAGAGGCGTGGCCGCCGCGCCACTCGATGCGCGCGTGGCGACGAGAGACCGATCGCGAGCGGCGGTCGTTGTCTTCAGACTGCGGAAGGCAGCGCGCCACGACGTGCCCCGTTCGTCCCAGGAACAAGCGCGGTGTTGCGAGCACCTGGATGGGGCCGATGCCCGCGTCGCTCATCAGCTCGACGTGGGCGACGTCGTCGAGCACCTCGTCATCGGGGATGAGCGCCCGCACCGTGGGCGGCGTCGGGAGGCGCACACCCGCTGCAGCCTCGATGGCAACGCGCATCGCGTCGGCGGAGGCCCAACGCGCGTCGGTGCGCTTGGCCAGCGCTCGTCGAACGACGGATTCGAGGGCGCGCACCGCGGGCGGGGCGTCGTCGGGGAAGGCAGGGACCTCCGCGACGTGATGAGCCGCGGCCAGCGCCATGAGGGAGGGCCCCTCGAAGGGCACCCGCCCGAGGAGCATCTCGTAGAGCATCACGCCCACCGAGTAGAGGTCGGAGCGCAGGTCGACGGCGCCGCCCGACCACTGCTCGGGGGACATGTAGTCGGGCGTTCCCATCGCGACGCCGGCGGCGGTGCGGACGACCACCGAGCCCTCCATCCGCTCGTCGAGCACCTTCGCGAGGCCGAAGTCCGTCAGCCGCGCGACCTCGCCGATCGCGTCGCCGTCGCTCGGCGCGAGCATCACGTTTTCCGGCTTCACGTCTCGGTGCACGAGCCCCTTCGCGTGCGCCTCGGCGAGCGCGCTCAACACCTCGATGGTCCACGTCGCGGCGAAGCGCGGGGGCAGCGGTCCGGCCGCGACGGCGTCGTCGAGGCCGCGACCCAACACGGCCTCGCTCACGAGGTAGCGCTCACCGTCGGCGGTCTTGCCCGCGTCGAATACCCGCACCGTGAACGGTGAGGTCAGTGCCGCAGCGGCGCGCGCCTCCCGCGAGAACCTCGCGCCGACGGTGGCGTCGCTGCCGTGGCGCTCGGCGAGGCGCGCGAGGGCGACCTGGGTCTGCGTGAGCCGGTCGTAGGCCAGGTAGACCTGCTTCACCGAGCCGCGTCCGAGGAGGCGGACGACGGCGTAGCGTCCGGCGTAGAGGGTGCCCGAGGGGAGTTCGTCCACGAGCGGGACGATACCGCCGGGTCAGTCGCGGTCGAAGGGCACGACGCGCGTGTCGACGAGCCCGGGGATGCAGCTCTCCAGCGGCCCGCGGAGGGTGTCCGCGGTGGCCACGACGGTGACGAGGAGGTTGTCCGCGGAGAGGCGCTTGCGGAGGGCGGCGTTGACGTCGTCCACGGTCACGGCGTTGATGCGCTCGATGTAGTCGTCGAAGTAGGACTTCGGCAGGTCGAGGAGGTCGATCTCGATCAACTGTCCGAGACGCTTCGCGGCGGTGTCGCGCTCGAACGCGTAGCCACGCGTGATGAACGCGCGCGCAGACGACACCTCGCGCGCCGTGACGCCCTTCTCCAACAGCCCCTCCAACATCGACAGCTGGATGCTGATGCAGCGCGCTGCGTCGGTGGCGGCAGGGAAGGTCGACATGGACCAGCTGCTGCGCGCGCGGTCGCGACCGAGCCGCGACGAGGCACCGTAGGACAGGCCGCGCTTGGAGCGGATCTCGCGCATGAGGCGAGCGGTGAAGGTTCCGCCGAAGATGGTGTTGCCCACGAAGAGCGCGAGCTGGTCGCGGTCGCGCGGCTGCGATCCGAGGTTGCCGATGTAGATCTGGGTCTGTGACCGTTCGGGCTTGTCGACGATCACGAGGCGGCGACCGCGGATGGGCTTCGGCGCTTCGATCGTCGTGGTGGGCGACGGCCCCGAAGCCAGCCCCGGGTTGATGCGATCGGAGAAAGCCGCCAGCTCGGCGAGGGAGACGTCGCCCGCCGCCGCGAAGAACACGTTGTCGCGGCTGAAGGTGCGCCGGAAGGCCGCGAGGGCGTCGTCACCCGTCACCGCGTCGAGGCCCGCGACGGTGCCCTGCGTGGGGCGACCGTAGGGGTGGCCCGCGAAGAGCGTGCGGCGGAAGTGGCGACCTGCGAGCGTGCGGTCGTCGTCGCGGCTCTCGACGATGTCGGCCTGCATCTCGCGGCGCACCTGGGCGACCTCGGCCTCGGGCAGCGTGGCGCCGGTGACGAACTCCTCGAACAGGTCGAGGAAGGCCGGGAGGTTGCGACGGATGACCGCGGCGTGCAGCGTCGCGGAGCTCACGTCGGCCGAGGCGCCGAACTCGCCACCGAGCCGGTCGATGAGCGCGTCGATCTCCCGCGAGTTGCGGGCGCGGGTGCCGCGGCGGAGCGTTCGGAGCGCGAGGTTGAGCGCGCCCTCCTTGCCCGCCGGATCGTGCTGCGCGCCGGTGCGTGCGACGAGCTGCAGGTCGACGAGCGGGAGGTCGTGGGCGGACTCGCAGTACAGGGTGGTCGGGGGCATCACGCGACCCCTGCGGCGAGGTTGGAGCGCACCAGGACCACCGAGCGGGCCTGGCCCAGCAGGTAGCGGCGCGCGACGTCTTGGAGGTCGGCGGCGGTGAGGGAGCGCATCGTCTCCACGCGCGTGAGGCTCCCGACAGGGTTGCCCAGCACGAGGGCGTTGTTGCCGAGGAGCTCGGCGCGCCCGCCGACGGTCTCCAGGCCGCGAAGGAAGCCGAACTCCATGCGCGCGATCGCGCGATCGCGCTCGTCTTCGGTGATGGGGATGTCACCCACCGACGCGATGCCGAGCTCCACCGCCTCACGCAACGCCTCTGGCGTGACCGCACCGCGTCCGACGGCGCTGATGTCGAGAAGCCCGGGGTCGCGAAACGGCGAGACCCACCCGGAGACGTCGGTGGCGATCTCGCGTTCGGTCACGAGGCTCTGGAAGAGGCGCGCCGAGCGACCTCCGGTGAGCGCCTCGACGAGGACGGAGAGCGCGGCGTGATCGCGGTGCGCGAACGCGGGGCACTTGAACCCGATGGCGACCTTGGCGGTGGGCGTCGGCAGCTCGAGCACCGCGAGGCGGTCGTCGGTCTGGGCGGGCTCGTCGGGGATCGTCAGGTCGGGGATCGTCGCCGGTCGCATCGCACCGTAGTGGCGCTGGATGAGCCGCAGCGCCCGCGCGCGGTCGGTGTCACCGACGACCACCACCGTCGCGTTGTTGGGGGCGTACCAGGTCTTGTAAAACGCCCGGCAGTCGGCCGGCGTGAAGCCCTCGATGTCGCTCATCCAACCGATGGTCGGGTGGTGGTACGGGTGCGTGTTGAACGCGAGCGACCAGAGCGTCTCCGCGAGCATGCCGTCGACGCTGTCGACGACGCTGAAGCGGCGCTCGTTGGCGACGACCTCCTTCTCGCTCGCGACGAGCTTCGGATGGAGCACGAGGTTGCGCATGCGGTCAGCTTCGAGCCGCACCACCAGCGGCAGCTGATCGGCGGGAATGTTCTCGTGGTAGTAGGTCCAGTCCGTCCAGGTTGCGGCGTTGGTCTCCGCGCCCGCGCGCTCCATCAACGCGTCGAAGCGACCGGCCCGCAGGGTCTTCGTCTCGTTGAACATCAGGTGTTCGAAGAGGTGTGCGAGGCCCGTCTTGCCCTCGCGTTCGTGGCGCGAACCGACGTTGAACCAGACCTGATACGAGAGCACCGGAGCGCGTCGATCGATCTGGAGCAGCACCCGCAGGCCGTTGCCGAGGTGGTAGGTCTCTACCGCGCCACCCGGGAAGCCGACGTGCACCGGGCCCGCCGTGATTCGCGAGTGGCGATCGGCGCTTCGGTTGAGGCGCTGAAGAAGGTTGGTGACGGGCGAAGGAGGAGTGACGGAGGGCGTGACGTTGGGCATCGTGGGGATGACGTGACCTGTCGGGCAGAGAGGGGCTCCCGTGGCAGAGCGCCGCGGGGCTAGAAGCGACCCGACAGCGCCATGCCGCCGGGAGAGATGCCGAAGTTGAGGCCGGCCGTGGGCGCTTGCGAGCGGCGCTCTTGCGGGTGCGTGAACATCCAGATGGAGCCCACGGCCGCGCCGACTCCGAGCGCGAGGCCGATGATGCCGACCGTGCGGTAGGTCTCGCCCTGGTCCTGCAACTGGTCTTGCACCTCGCGAAGACCAGCGCGGTTGGACATCGCGCCGATGTCCGTGAAGACCGAAGCGTTGTTGATCGCCACCGCCAGGAAGCCCGAGCCCACGGCGGTCAACACCAGGGCACCGGCGCCCAACGCGTAGGCCCCGCCGCCAATGCGCGTGGTGACCACCTCGGGCTCGGGCGCCGGGGGACACGATGGCGTCTCCGTTCGGCAGGTCGGACAGGTCGGGCAGGGGGCGCTCTCGACCCGTGCCACGGCCGGCTGGAGGTCACGCTCGTTCATCTGGAGGGCCAGGTTGCGCGCACGGCCCGCGAGGTCGGCATCGGGCGCGGGCGTCGTCATCGCGAGGAGCTCTCGGAGCTGCGCAAGGGCGCCCTCGTTGTCGCCAGCTCGCATGCGAGCCTCGGCGGCGTTGTAGAGCGTCGCGGGGTGCGGGCGCGCGCGAAACGAGCGCTCGAACGCCACCGTCGCCTCGCCGAAGCGCCCACGCTGGAAGGCCTGCACGCCGGCCCGATACTGGTTGCGTGCGTCTTCGAGTCGGGACTCGTCGGTGGTCGCCTGTTGCGCAAAGGCCTGCGATGACAGCAGGACCAGGGAGAGAGAGAGGGAGAGGGTCGCGGGTCTCAACACGGCGGGGATGTTCGTCCCGCGCCGACCCGAGCGTCAAGCCGACAGTGCGCCGCGCCGACGGTCCTAGAACGGCAGGTCGGTGATGACGCCGCGACCACCACGTCGAGGGCGCGGTGCTCGCGGAGCGGGCGGCGCCGCAGGTGCCGGAGTGGGACGGACCACGCGAGGCGTCGGGGCGGTGTGCGCAGCAGCGGGGGCGGCCGCTGCCGTCGTGGCGGGGCGGGGCGCTCGCGGCGCATGGCGAGTGTGCGCGACCGCCGGCTCGGGGGGAGCCGCGGGAGCGGGCTCAGCCGGTGCCGGCGTCGGGGCAGGGGGGGCAGCGGCGGGTTCGGGCGCGGGCTCCGGGGCCGGGGCTGCGGCGGCGACAGGCGCAGCGGGCGCGAGGGGCTGCGCTTCCGCGATGGGTGCAGGCGCCGCGATGGGTTGCGCGACGATGGGCTGCGCGACCGGGACCACGGCTTCGACGGTCGGTGCAGCAGTCGGGGTTGGCGCAACGGCGGGGCGCGGTCGCTCGATGCGCGCGGCGGCGTTGTTGGCTGCGCGGCTATCGACCGCGACCTTGCCCGCGAGACCCACGAGCGCGACCGCGACGAGGGCTGCGGCACCGAGCACGAAGACCATGGGCGAGCGCCTGGCGGGTGCAGCAGGAGCGGGCGCGGGCGCCGGGGCGACGTAGGGCGGAGGCGCGAAGGGGGACCCTCCACCGAGCGGACCAAAGGGGTTGTTGGAGGGCATCGGAGGCCCGACCGCGGCGCCCATCGCGGGGTTTCCCTGTCCCATCGGCGGGTGCATGCCCGGACCGTTGAAGGCTCCGAAAGGACTGGATGCGGCCGGGTCGGCGAGCATCGTCGATTCGGTAGGCGGTGGCGCGTACATCGGGGGGCCGTTGCCCGACAGGCCGGTCGGGGCAATGGTCGCGGCGCGCATGGGCGACGGGCCCGGAGGCGGAGCGCCGTAGTCGGGGGCCATGCCCATGCGACGACCGGCCGCGGGGAGTACCGCGGGCGACTCGTTGGGCGCGGACTGCGGCGCCCGCACGACGGTCTTGCCTTCTTCCTCGTCGTCATCAAACGACGGGAGCATCACCGGGCCTGGTGGCGCCACGTCGTGACCGCCCCGCGCGACCACGCCCGAAGGCGTTGACATCGGCAGCGGGCCGTCGAAGCGCGGCGCCTCGGAGATGATCGTGGACGAGACCTCGGGCACCTCTTCGACGCTACCGAGAGACACCGGGGCGCTCACCGCCGACAGGAGGGCGTCGCGCATCTCGATGGCGTTTTGGAAGCGGCGCGCCGACTCCTTCTGGAGGGCCCGCGCGACGAAGGCTTCGAGCGCGTGGGGAAACTCCACGCCCGATGCTTGCGCGAGCGTGAGCGGCGGCTTCTCCAACACGGCTTGGAGGAGCTGCACGGTGTCTTCGGCGTCGATGGGCCGCTTCGCCGTCAGCATGAGGAAGATCGACACGCCCGCGGCGTACAGGTCGATGCGGGGGTCGTTGCCCTTCACCGTTCCGCGAATCTGCTCCGGGGCCATGTACGCGAGCGTGCCGAGGGTCTGCCCGGCCCGCGTCAGCTCCTGGGATGACGCCTCAGCCAGCTTGGAGATGCCGAAGTCGAGGATCTTCAGCTTCTCGGCGCCCGCGGGCATGCGCTCGATGAAGAGGTTGGCCGGCTTGAGGTCGCGGTGGATGACGCCGCACTCGTGGGCCGCCGCGAGGCCCTCACAGAGGTGACGCCCGAGATGGCCGATGCGCGGAATGGGAAGACGGCCGTTGCGCAGCGCCTGCTGAACCGTCTGCCCTTCGAGGTACTCCATCACCAGGACGAGGGTGCCGTTGACGTCGGTGCCGAGGTCGTAGATCGCCACGACATGGTCGCTGCGAATACGTCCCGCGGCGCGGGCCTCGCGGCGGAAGCGCTCGACGTAGCTCGGGTCGCTGGAGATCTCCGGGTCGAGGATCTTGAGCGCGACGAGGCGCTCGGTCTCCTGGTTTTTTGCGAGGTAGACGGTCGCCATACCGCCGCGGCCGATGACCTTCTGGATGGTGTAGCGGCCAAGCACCACGGAACCGGGCGAGAGCGATCGCGCGGGGCCCGTCGACGCTGGAGGCGGCGGGGTGGGTGGCACCGGTGGTGCCCCGACGGGCTCAACACCAGGCGCGCGCAGAATCGTGGAACGGGGTCGGTAGGGGTTCGCCGTCACGGTCGGAAACCCTACCACCGACCGCCGACCGACGGCCACAACCCCCGTGCGGCTGATTCATGTCTCGTCGACGATGGCGATCGTTCGTCGGACGGTGGAGATCGTCGATGAGCCCGTGGAGGCGACGTTGGCTTCGAGGATGAAGCGACGTCCGACGACCTCGGCGGGGCCTCGGATGCGCGTCAGGATGACCAGTAACGCGCTCGACGACTCCCAGCCCGCGGTGGTGCGCAGGAGGCCGCGGCCCTCCAGGAGGCGGATGCGGTCGGCGGGGTCGTTGACGGGTTCGCCGCCTTCCACGGGCGTCACGCGGAAGGTCACCTGCACGTCGCCTCCGAGGCGCTGCTCGCGGATGCGGGCGAAGAGGTGGTAGCCACCCTGCGGGCCGTGGATGAGCTCCACCGGCGCTCCGTCCGTCAGCGACTCCCACGACGACTGTCCCGTGCCGACCTCCAGCGAAGGATCGACGACGGAGAGCCGGTCGTCTGTCGCCGCGTCGGAGGTCGTCGGCGGCGAGGCGCAGCCGTGCGAGGTCATCGCCGCGAAGCCCAGAACGAGGGCGGGAAGAAGGGAGCGGCGGGCCGGGTTCACAGGCGCCGAGGCTATCACGATGCGGGTTCGGCACCGGGCCATGCGCGGTTGACCCCGCGTCGGGGTGCGTGTTAGCAGCGCCCTCCGCCCCGCGCCGACCTTCCATGGATGGTCTCCGCACGCCGTCCGACGAGAGCCGTCGCGACGCGCCTCGAAGGGCTTCGAAAGAGTGACCCGATGACACCCACGGCGATCGACTCCCTCGTCTCCCTCTCCTACCGCGGCATCGCGGCGCTGCTGGCGTTTCAGCCGACGCTCACCCCGGGCAGTGGGGGCGGCGGCGGTGGTGCCGCTCGCAGTGCCACAGGTGGCGGCGGTGGGGGCGCCGGGTCGTGGATGCAGACCTTGATGCTCCCCGCGATCTTTTTGTTCGTGTGGTTCTTCATGCTGCGCCCGATGCGGCAGCAGCAGAAGGAGCAGGAGACGCTTCAGAAGGGGCTCTCCAAGGGCGACCGCGTGGTCACCAACGCAGGGATGATCGGCACCGTGCACGAGGTCTTCGAGAAGGAGATCGTCATCGAGCTGGCCGACAGGGTTCGGGTGCGCTTCACGCGAGACAGCGTGACCAAGAAGTACGAGACGCCGACCGCGGACGCGAAGCCCGCCGACGCCGACAAGAAGTGACGCAGCGGAGGCTCTGAGGCATGAATCGCGGTTGGTACTGGCGGTTGGGGACGGTGCTCTTTGTCATCGTCGGGGCGTTCGTGGTGCTCTGGCCGAGCATCCCAAAGCTGTCGACGCCGTGGGTCCGGGCGCACATCCCGTTTCGACTCAACGAGGGTCTCGACATCCGCGGGGGCGCGCGCCTCTCGTATGACGTGCAGATCGGGCAGGCGATCGCCGACCGACGCGCGCGCTCCATGGAGAGCTTCCGCGGTCAGCTCGCGAGTGACTTTGGCATCCACCACGGTGAAGGGCGGCTGACGCCCGACGAGATCACCCGCCTCGCCCAGCGCGTGACGGTGGTGGCCGGGTCGACCAACCGCGACTTCATCGCGCGCTTCCGCACGGCGGCCGACCTCGCGCGCGTCACCGATCGCACGGTGACCAACCAGGGCCTGCGCCGTCTCGGCACGAGCGGCAACAACCTCACGCTGGGTCTTGATCCCCGCGAGGTCACGGCGCTCGAAGACAGCGCGGTGCAGCAGGCGATCCAGACGATCTCCAATCGCATCGACGAGCTCGCCATCAAGGAGACGTCCATCACGGCGCGCGGCGAGACCATCGTCGTCGAGGTGCCCGGGCAAGATCAGAACTACTTCCAGCAGATCCGCGACATCATCCGTCGCACGGCGCGGCTGGACTTCAAGATCCTCGACGACGAGAGCCAGGCGCTCCCGGCCATCATCGCGGGCAACGCCATTCCCGGCGTCACGCCGGTCGAGGGTGCTCCGGCGCCGGTGGCTCATCCTCTCCCGTCGGGCATCACGCAGGAGAGCGAGATGGCCCCCATCGGGCCCGGTCGTCAGGCGCCGTCGCCGTACCTCCGCTCGACGGGCCCCAACGCCCGGCAGCAGCTCCAGGACTACCTGGAGTCCATCCGGTCGGTGATCCCCGAGGGTCGGCAGATTCTCATGGGGAAGGCCGAGCGCGGCGAGGCGGCCAACGCGGCGGCGGGCGAGATCTGGCGCACGTACACGGTCTTCAGCGTCGCCCAGGTCGACGGCTCGATGATCGACGACGCCCGCGTCTCGGTCGACCCGCAGGAGAACCGTCCCTTCGTCTCGCTGACCTTCAACCGCCGCGGCGGCGAGGTCTTCGCGCGCGTCACGGAGGAGAACGTCAAGAAGCGCTTCGCCATCGTCCTCGACGACCGGGTGAGCTCGGCGCCGCAGATCCAGCAGCGCATCGGCGGCGGTCAGGCCCGCATCACTCTCGGTAGCGACAGCGACTACCAGCAGATCATGCGCGAGGCGAATGACCTCGTGGTGGTGCTTCGCGCGGGCGCCCTCCCAGCGCCGCTCTCCGAGGGCAAGCAGGACTACGTGGGTCCGACGCTCGGCTCGGACACCATCCGCCACGCGCGCAACGCGATGCTCGTGTGCATCTCGCTGGTGCTGCTCTTCATGGCCGTCTACTACGGCGCGGCCGGGTGGATCGCCAACGGCGCGGTGCTCGTCAACCTCGCCATCCAGCTCGCGATCCTGGTGTTTCTCGGCGCGACCATCACGCTGCCGGGCCTCGTGGGCTTCGCGCTCACGGTGGGCATGAGCGTCGACAACAACGTGCTGATCAACGAGCGCATCCGCGAGGAGCTGCGCGGCGGCAAGACGCTGCGCGCGGCGGTCGACGCCGGGTACAGCCACGCGTTTACCGCCATCTTCGACGGGCACGTCACGACGCTCATCTCGGGCGTGGTGCTGCTCCAGTACGGCACTGGGCCGGTGAAGGGCTTCGCGGTCACGCTGCTCATCGGCGTGCTCGCCAACCTGTTCACGGGTGTGTTTGCGACGCGCGTGGTCTTCGACTGGCTGGTGCGCGGCCTGAAGGTCAAGACCCTCCTCGGGGCGAAGTAGGAACCGTCATGGAATTCAATAGAAGCCACCGCGTCTACGACTTCATGTCGGTCCGGAAGTACTGGATCAGCTTCTCGATCTTCTTGACCATCATCTCGACGATCCTGGTCTTCAAGCCGGGCCCCAAGTACGGCATCGACTTCCTCGGAGGCACCGAGCTCACCGTGCAGTTCGACGGCAGCGTCGACGCCGGGCGTGTGCGCGGGGTGCTCGAACGCATGGGCCACGACCACTCCGAGGTGGTGCCCACGCAGCGCCCCAACGAGTTTCTCATCCGCGTGGAGAAGAGCTCGCCCATCAGCACGGCCCGCAGCGGGGAGATCCGCCGCGCGCTGTCGCAGAGCCTCGCGGGCGTCGAGGGCGCGGGCACCCTCGGTGACTTCCGCCTCTCGCCGGGCGGCGATCACATCGTGGTGCAGCTCAACGAGAGCACCCTCTCGGGCCAGCGGGTGGCCGAGCTCGTCCGCTCCGCGGGCGCCAACGTGCGCGGCGAAGTGGCGCTCCAGATGGGCGCCACCGAGGAGCATCGCTGGCAGGTGCCGCTCGTGGGCATCGGCGACGAGATCTTCCGCGGGCTCGTCGCCTCCGACGGCGTCGGCGTCAACGGTCGGCTCAACGCTAGCGTGTGGGTCTCGCCGAAGGCAGGCGCCGAGCTCCGGTACGCGGCCCTCCGCGCGGTGCTCTACTCCATCGTCTTCATCATGATCTACGTGGCGTTCCGCTTCGATCTGCGGTTCGCGCCGGGCGGCATCCTCGCGCTCTTCCACGACTCGGTGGTGACGCTCGGGTTCTTCGTCATCACCCGCAAGGAGGTCACCATCTCCACGGTGGCCGCGATTCTCACCGTGGTGGGCTACTCGATGAACGACACCATCATCGTGTACGACCGTATCCGAGAGAACCTCGCCAAGAAGCGCAACGCGCGGATGCTCGACATCATCAACCTGTCGGTGAGCGAGATGCTCTCGCGCACCATCCTCACCTCCGTGACGGTGGTGCTGTCGGTGTCGGCCTTCGTGTTCATCGGCACCGGCGTCATCCGCGACTTCGCCTGGGCGATGATCGTCGGCGTGCTGGCTGGGACGTACAGCTCCATCTACGTGGCGGCCCCGCTCACCGAGTGGATCGACTCGCGCTTCTTCCACGATGGCGGCATCACGGTCACCCCGACCGCGCCGACCCCGCCCGCCTCGTCCGAGAGCACCGCCGGCGCCTGAGCGTCGTCGGTCTCTCGCTACCCTTCTTTCAATACACGGCTGAGATGATGGCGTGTGCGCCCCGCAGGGAGGCGCGACGTACACCGCCGCTCGCAGGCACGGCCGCGGACTGACCGCGCGAGACCGTGACGCCGTCGATGGTGACCGCGCCGTCGACGACCGTGAGCGCGCGGAGGGCGTTCCAGTCGGGCAGGTCGACGTCGCCGGTGCCCGCGATGCGCGCCACCTGGAGATGGCCGCTGCGTAGACCGGCGCTTCGTCCGGCGAGGTCGGTGTATCGCGCGGCGGCGGCGAGGTCGGGGCGACCGGCGCGCACCCGACAGGTGGCGAGGAGGGCTTCGCCACGTGGGGCATCCCAACGGGTCACGGCGAGCGCCTCGTCGACGTGGAGGGCGCGCGCCTGACCCGCCGGGGTGGTGCGTCCGGTGGAGTCGTAGCGACGGTTCCAGTCCCAGTAGCGGTAGGTGAGACCGCGGCAGCCGGGGAGTACGCGTTGGGGCTCGACGAGCGTGAGGCCGCGGCCGATGGCGTGCGCTGTCCCGGCCTCGATGAGCAGGAAGTCGCCGACCTCGACGGGCACGAAGGCCAGCATGCGCGAGACGTCTGCGCCCGAGCGGAGCGCGTCACCGAGCGCCTCACGAGAGACGCCGTCCGCGAGTCCGAGGTAGACGCCCGCGCCCGCGTCGGCGGCCACCGCGTACCAGCACTCGGGCTTGCCGGATTCGCCCACACGAAGGAGCGGGTCGCCGTCCGACGGATGGATCTGCACCGAGAGCTCGTCGGCCGCATCGAGGAGCTTCACCAGCAGGGCGGTGCCGCCGCGGCCGTCAGCCTCGCGGCCGAGGATCGCGGTCGGGTCGGAGGCGATCCACTCGGCGAGGGTGGTGGTGGTGCCGTGCACGCGGCTCGGGAAGTCGGGCTCGACGGAGAACTCCCAGCTCTCCCCGACCACGAGTCCGGGGGGCAGGGCCGCGAGGTCGTGCTTGAGCTCGGCGGCGATGCGTGTGCCGCCCCAGGGCGTCCGGCTCGTGGGGGTGAAGTTGTCGACCTGGAGCAGGCGTGGTGTCACGGGGCAGATGATAGGGCGGCGGTCTGTGAGGCGTCACCCGTGACGGACAAGGGGTTGCAGGAAATTGCGGGCGATCGTTGGCTCCCTGCTACCCCGACGGGGCTGTGCGCTGGTCGGTCGCCGTCGTGTCGTGGGTGTTGCTGAGCGGGTCGACCTCGTCGTGCGGCAACGCGGGCGCGTCGCCGACGAGGGCCGACTCGTTGGAGTCGGTGCCCGATCTCCCTGCCTCGAAAGACGTCTTCAGTGAAGCGCGCGCGAAGGTGGAGGCGCTCCGCGCGGGGCGCACCGTTCCGGGCGTCGATGACCTCGTGCAGCGGCTGTCGCTCGCGGGCTCGGACGACGCGCGACAGCGCGGGGCGGCCATGAGACTCGCGGGCGCGCTGCTGCTCGAACGCGCCGACCGGCAGCACAACCTCCGCGACCGATCGCGTGCGAGGGACTTCCTGCTCGCCGCGCTGCCTGCGACGGGCGCGCTCACGGAGTGCGAAGACGTTCGCTCGCTCGCGTCGCTGCTCGACCGCGTCGGGGAGCGGGCACGAGCGCAGGCGGCGTTGCAGACGTCGCTCGCGCGCTGCACCGGAGCGACCGCGCAGGCCCACCCGGCGAGCCCGCGAACGCAGGAGGCGCGACATCGTCGTGTCGTCATCGACGCCGGCCACGGAGGAACCGACCCCGGAGCCATCGGCCCGACCGGACTCAAGGAGGCCGAGGTCACCCTCGACGTCGCGCGACGCCTCGCCGATCGCCTCGCGCTTCGTTACGGATTCCAGGTCGCGCTGACGCGTGATCGCGACGTGTTCGTTCCGTTGGAGCAGCGCGCGGCGCACGCCAACGGGACCACGGCCGACCTCTTCGTCTCCATCCACTGCAACGCCGCCAACAACCGCGAGGCCCGCGGCATCTCGACCTTCGCGCTGGAGGAGAGCCCGCGCGTCGCGGCGCGGCTGACCGCCCGCGAGGGCGAGCTCGTCGACGGCGAGACGGCGGGCACCTGGGATGTCTCGCGCATCCTCGCCGATCTCAGCCTGTCTCGGCACGGCAGGGACTCCGTTGGCTTCGCGTCGTCGATCCAGCGCGCGATGCTGCACGACGCGCGGCTGCTCTATCCCCAGGTCGAGGACATGGGCGTGCACCCGGCGCGCTTCCATGTGCTCGTGACGACGCGCATGCCCGCGGTGCTCGTGGAGCTGTCGTTCATCTCCAACCTCACCGAGGAGCAACGGCTGCGCTCGGAGGCGTATCGAGACCTGCTCGCGGGCTCCATCGCGCGCGCCATCGACGAGCACATCCCCGGCGGCTGAGGGTTGTCGCGCGGGGTTGGGGCCGTGCATCCTCCGGCGCCCGTGAGCGCGCACGCCACCCGCCACCCGCTGCCCGACGCGGCCTTCGCGGCCTTTCGCGCGAGCATGGACGCCCTGCGTGCTGAAGCCCTCGCCGGGCGCGGCGGCTCCGAGCACGCGGGCCGCATCTCCGACGCCTACGACGCGCTCGTGGGGGAGCACGTCGCGGACTGCCTCGCGCGCTGGCCGAAGTCCCGGGGCCGTGGCCGCATCGCGCTGATGGCCGTGGGTGGGTACGGCCGTCGACAGCTCTCGCCCGGCAGCGACCTCGACCTCGTACTGCTCGCCGAGAAGCCCGAGTCGCCGCCGGTGCGTGAGCTCGCCGAGGCGATGCTCTATCCGCTGTGGGACGCGAAGGTCAGCGTCGGTCACGCGGTGCACGACGTCGACGGCATCGTGAGCGAGGCGAGGGACGACCTGCGAACCCGAACGATGCTCCTCGACCTGCGCTTCCTGGCGGGTGATCGCGGGCTCGCCGACGCGCTGCGCGAGCGCTCCGCGGGCCTGCGCGGGGAGCGCGAGCTGGCGAACTTCATCGACGCCCTCCGCGACGAACTCCGTCTGCGCCACGAGCGCTTCGGCGCCACCGTGTACCTCCTGGAGCCCGACGTGAAGCTCGGCCGGGGGGGATTGCGTGACCTCGACATCATCCGCTGGACGCTGCGCGCTCGCATGCGTGCGCCGGACTTCGCAGAGGCTCTCGGCATCGGTGCGTTGTCACAGACCGAACACGACGCGCTCACCGCCGCGCGGGAGTTTCACCTCCAGCTCCGCGCCGCCCTCCACGCCCGGTCGGCCCGCCGCAACGATCGGGTCACCTTCGACGCACAGGAGGAGTGCGCCGCGGCGTTGGGGTTCTTCGAAGGTGCCGACGCGGGCGGTGACGCGACGCGCGCCGTGGCCGCCGCGGCAGAGCGCTTGATGTCCGAGTACTACCGCCACGCGCGGGGCGTCGCGTCGCACCTCTCCCACGTGCTCGCCCGCAGTCGAGCGGGGCGCGCGCCCGACCACGCCCGACGTGCGCACCCGCTGGCCGACGGGGTCGCGCGCTTCGACGGCCACGTCTGCCTCGCCTCGGCTGATGAGCTCCAGCGCGATCCGTCGGTCGCCTTGCGGCTCATCGAGACGGCGCTGTTGCATCAGCTCCCGGTGGCGTCGTCGTCGCGTTCGAGCGTCGCGAGCGCGGCCGGCGACCCCGCGTGGTGCGAGCGATTGAGGGCCACTCCCGAGGCGTCGAGCTGCTTCCTGCGCCTGCTCGACAGCGCCCATCGGGTGGCGCCGAGCGCTGAGGGCGCAGGCGTCTCGGGGACGCCCGACAACACCCAGAGCGTGCTCGTCGACCTGCACGACCTCGGGCTCATGCTCGCGCTCATCCCCGAGTTTGGCGCCGTCACCGCCCGCGTTCAGCACGACGTCTATCACGTGTACACGGTGGACGTTCACTCGGTGGCGGCGGTCGACCGGCTGCACGCGCTCAGCCGCGGTGAGCTCTCGGGTGACTTCGCGCTCTCGGCGCGGCTCATGGCGACGGTCGATCGGCGGGTGGTGCTGCTGCTCGCGACGCTCCTGCACGACATCGGCAAGAGTCACGGTCGCGCACACAGCAAGGTCGGCGCGGAGATGGCGCCGCCCATCGCGCTGCGCCTGGGCCTCGACGCCGACGACGCGGCGACCGTCGCGTGGCTCGTGCGGGAGCACCTCACGCTCTACCACCTTGCCACCCGGCGCGATCTTTCCGACCCGTCGACGCTCGCGCAGGTCACGGCGCTAGTGGGTGAGCCGTGGCGCTTGCAGGCGCTCTTCCTCCTCACGGTGGCCGACCTGTCCACCACCTCGCCGACGGCGATGACGGCGTGGAAGGCGCGCCTGCTCGATGAGCTCTACCAGCGCGCCGAGGAGGCGCTCCGCGAGGAGGGCGTCGGCGCCGAACGGCAGCGCGAGTCGATCGTGGGTCGCGCGCTCGGGCTGAATGGAACGACGGACGACGCCGTCGTTCGCTGGGTGCGCTCGATGCCGACGAGATACCTCCAGGCCGCCTCGCCGAGGGAGGTGATGCGCCACGCGCGGGCGCTCCACGACGTGGCGCCGGGCGAGGCGAGGCTGCGGCTGCAGCCGGTCGACGACGCGGTCGGTGCCGGGCTCTACGAGGTGCTCGTGCACGCCCCCGACCGCCCGGGGCTGCTGTCCGATCTGACCGGGCTCCTGTTCGCGCATCGCCTGGATATCCAGCGGGCGGAGATCCATTCGGTGGGCGCCGACGTGGTCGATGTGTTCGTGGTGCGACACCCCGACCCGACGTCGCGCGAGCTCGTGGGCCTGGAGCAGCGGCTCGCGCAGCAGCTCGACGCGGTGGTCGCCGGGCGCCTCGACGGAGACTCGGTGGTCGCGATGATGCGGGGGAGGGCGGGCATGGCGCGGCGCGAGCCGTCGGTGGAGGCGCGGGTGCTCCTGCACAACGACGCGAGCGAAGCGGCGACGGTGATCGAGGTGTTCGGCCGCGACCGGCCGGGCTTCCTGCACACGGTGGCGCGGGCGCACCATCGGCTCGGATTGGAGATCAGGTTGGCGAAGGTGAACACCGAAGGTCGGCGCGCGGCGGACGTCTTCTACGTAACCGCGAGCGACGGAGCGAAGGTCCCGGAGGCCCGCTTCGGCGACGTGCAGGCGGCGCTGCTGCAAGCTGTGGAGGCGACATGAGACGAGGGTTTTGCGCGCTGGTGATGGCGGGCCTGGTGGCCTCGACGACGGCCTCCGCCCAGCGGCCGCGGCTGCCGTTTCCCATCCGCGGGATGACGACCGATCCGACGCCGGCGGAGCGCGAGTACACGGCGGGAGAGGTGCTGCTGCGGGGCGGCGACGTCGCCGGGGCCGAGGCCCGCTTCGAGGCGGCGCGGCGGCTCGATCCGCGCGATGCGCGGCCGGTGTTCTACCTGGGCGAGGTGGCGCGGACGCGGTCGCAGTGGGCCGCCGCCGAGGCCCGGTACGCGGAGGCCGTGGGCATGGACGCGACGCTGGTCGAGGCGATGGTGCAGCGCGCGGTGGCCTTGCGTGAGCTGGGGCGTCCGCGCGACGCGGTCACGTCGCTGAGGCAGGCGTTGCAGCGGGCGCCGCTGCTCGGCGAGGCGCAGCTCGACCTGGGCTTCTGCCTGGAAGAGCTGGGCGACATCCCAGGTGCGACGGCGGCGTTTCGCGCGGCCGCGGCGCGGCTTCACTCCGACGCGCGGGCCCCGTTGAGCCTTGGGCTGTTGCTCGCCGACCCGTCGCGCGTCGCCGACCCGACGGCGCGGGTCGAGGCGGTCGGCATGCTCCGCGAGGCCATGCGTCGGGCTCCGTCGGACGCGTCGGTCCACGGTCTGGCCGGGCCTGCACTCCGTCGGCTCGGTGAGGCGCGCCTGGCGGTCGAGGCGCTCCAGCGGGCCGTGCGGACGGCGCCGACCCCGGCGCTGCGGGTCGAGCTCGCGCAGGCGCTCTGGGCCAATCGCGACCTCGACGGCGGGGTCGCCCAGGCGACGCAGGCCGTTCGTGATGCGCCGCAGGACTTCACCTATCGGTACGTGCTCGCGCTCATGCTGGCCGAGCGGGGTGACCTCGCGGGCGCCGAGGCGGGCCTTCGTGCGGTGGCGGCGGGCGCGACCGACCCGGCGCTGCATGACCGCGCGGCGGCGGCCCTGGCGCGGGTGACGGAGATGCGCCGGCGCCATTGAGCTGACCGCTGGCGGCGTTGCGCGCTTGTTTCGGGGCGGCGAAAGCGCTACCTGTCACCGACGGTCGGCGGCACCGGAGGGCACTGTCCCCACCGCGCGACGAGAGGGCGATGCGACAGTGTCCCAAATGCGGTAAGCGCTTTCTCGAATCGAACGCGCGTATCTGCGACGTCGACGGCGCGGTGCTCGACCTCCTGGTGGTGGCGTCCGAGCGCGAGCGGCTGGTGGGCACGACGATCCTCAACCGCTACGCGGTCGACGGCGTGCTCGGCGACGGCGGCATGGGGGTGGTCTACAGCGCGCGCGACATCCAGAGCGGCATCCGCTACGCAGTGAAGGTGCTGCGCGCGGAGTACAGCGCCGAGGAAGACCTCGTGGTGCGCTTCGAGCAGGAGGCGCGCGCCGCGGCGTCGATCAACAACCCGCACATCGTCGAGATCTACGACTGGGGGTCGCTGCCCGACAACTCGCGCTTCTTCGTGATGGAGTACCTGGAGGGGCGATCGCTCGGCGACGTGCTCGCGCGCATGCCCAAGCCCGCGGGCAGTGACCGTCGGCAGCCGATGTCCGAGGAGTTCACCATCCACCTCGCGACGCAGATCTGCGAGGGCCTCGGCGCCGCGCACGCCATCGGCGTCGTGCACCGCGACATCAAGCCCGACAACTTCCACATCGTGCGGAAGGCCGACGAGCCGTACTTCGTGAAGATCCTCGATTTCGGCATCGCCAAGGTGCAGAACTCGAAGGCCCAGAAGACGCGCACCGGCTCGGTGTTTGGGACGCCCCACTACATGTCCCCGGAGCAGGCGTCGGGCGATCGCAACATCGATCACAAGACGGACATCTACGGGCTCGGCGTGCTCATGTACGAGATGGCCACCGGCAAGGTGCCCTTCGACGCCGACAACCTCATGGGCATCCTGACGGCGCACCTCTATCACACGCCCGTCTCGCCCCGCGTCTACCCCGAGTGCGAGCGCATGACGCCCGCGTTCGAGGCCGTCATCCTGCGGTGCCTCGCGAAGACGAAGGACGCTCGCTACGACTCCCTCGACGACGTGCGCGAAGACCTTGAACGGTGTCGCGCGGGGGAGGTGCCGCGCGCGCTCGACGACTCCGACCAGGCGACGGCGCAGTTCAGCCGCGGAATGCTCCCGGCGTTGCAGTCACTCGATGGCGCGACGCGCGCGGAGTTCAGGCTGCGTCGGCCGGGGCCCGAGACCATCCCCCCGGCCCTCGACGACGGAACATGGATCCGCCCGTCCCCCATCGCATCGACCAGCTCGGTCGATCGCTCGTCGCAGCCCACGATGGGGCCGCCGTCGCAGCGCCCGCCCGCCGACACGGCGCCTGGGGTCAGCGTTGTTCCGCCCCCGCAGCCGCTGCCCGCGACCAGTCGTCGCTGGGGGTGGGTGCTCGCGGGCGCCGTGGTGAGCGCGGGCGTCATGCTCGGCGTCGGCGGCTATGCGTTGGTGGGTCCCGCACCAGTGCCCGCCGACGATCCATCCACCGTCCCGCCCATCGTTCGCCCGCTGACGACACCGCCGCCGGTCGTGCCGGCGCCTGGGGTCGGCCCGACGGTGCCGGTGGTGCCGCCGATGGCCCCCGTCAACGTGACGATCCAGCTTCGCACGAGCGCCACCGAGCGCGGCCGGGTGATGCGGGGCCGCGTGGGCGGTGAGCTCGTCGGAGAGATCAACCCGCAGCCGCTGGTGTTGCCGCGCCCCCGCGGTGCGGCGCAGGCGTACCGCATCGAGGTCGAGGGCTACGATCCCGCCGTCGTCGAGCTCCACGAGGGCGATCCTCCGGTGGTGCTCGTGCCGCTCAACGAGTCGGCGCGACGTCACCGACCGCACGCGGGCGATCACCCCGACCCCCGCGTGCGACCGCCGACGGCCACGCCCGAGCCTCCGGTCGCCGCTCCGCACCCGCCCGCCCACTCCGACGGCCTGCGCGATCCCTGGAACTGATGGCGGCATCGCTTGAATTCGTGGGTTTGCTCCACTAGCTTGCGCGCCCGATGAGCGCCCGCCCCACTGCCTCCACCCTGCGCCGCGCGCTCCGCTCGACGTGTCTCGCGCTCGGTCTGGCGAGTGTCGGCTGCCCGTCCAACATCGGCATCGACCCGCCCGGCGACGTGTTCTTCTACCCGGTGAGCGCGGCGGCTTCTCCGTCCGGCAACTGGCTCTACGTCACCAGCTCGGACTTCGACCTCCGCTACAACGGCGGCACCGTCGCGCCGCTCGACCTGACCTGCCTCCGCACGCGCATCACCGACCCGGCGCACTCCCGCTGCGCGGCGCTGCCCGCGGCGCCTGCCATCCGCTGCGTGGCGGACCGCGACCAGCCTGGCGCGTCGGTGTGCGAGGCGCGCGCCTTCATCCGGGGCGATCAGGTGCGTCGCATCAGCCCCTACGCCGTCGACAGCGCCGTCGCGCGCTACCCCGACCGCACGCGCCTCTACGTCGCCGTGCGCGGCGACGGGTCGATCACCTGGTTCGACCTCGACGACCAGGGCGGCCTCGACTGCGGCGCCGCTGGTCCGCTCGCGCTGTGCGGCGATGACCATCGCGCCGGGTCGGACACGTCGCAGAGCCCCACCGCGGCGCGCCTGCCGCCCGACCCGTCGTCCATCTCGCTCGACCCCGCGCGGGGCTGGGTGTTCGTCGCCCACCAGACCAACGAGGCCGGCGTGCCGCGCGCGTCGCTCCTCCGCGACAGCGCCGTCAACGGCGGGGGCGGCGCGCCGGTGCTGCTCAGCGTGCTCAACAGCCTCTCGCCCGGCCTCAGCGGCGCGGTGCTGCTCCCGCGAGCGGATGGCAGCGCCGAGCGCTCGACGTGGATGCTGACGAGCCGCGCCGAGGCGACGTTTACGTTCATCCAGGCGTACGCGGGCAACGAAGTCCTCCGCGACGCCAGCCCCTTCCTCTACCGCAGCGCCCTCATCCAGGTTCGCGGGCTCGCGGGCGGCGGCGACAGCCGCGCCATCGCGCTCGACCCCGACCCGACGAAGCGGCGTGCCTTCGTGGCCTCGCGCGCCCCCGAGGCGCTGCTCACGGTGAGCCTCGACCCCGCCAACCCCACGGCGGCCAACGTCATCGACGCCATCCCCGTGCCGCAAGGTCCGTCGCGCCTCGCGGTGCGCACCGTCAACGGTCGCACCCAGGTGCTCGTGGTGTCCTTCGACGCTCGCCGCGTGACCATCATCGACCCCGACGAGCGCCGGGTCGTCGGTCAGGTGGTCACCCGTCGCGGGCCGCATCAAGCGATTCTCGACCCGTCGCCGGGTCAACCGTTTCTGTACGTCGTCGACTTCCTCGACGGCGCGCTCGAGGTCATCGACCTCCGTCCGCCGGCCGACCCCGCATCGCCCGGCACCTATCTGCGCCGCGTCCTCACGCTGGCCCCGCAGCTCCCGCAGGAGTAACGCCCGGTGCGACACCCTTCCTTCCGCGCGGCGTGCCTCGGCGTCGCCTCCCTCATCGCCTCGGCCTGCGCGAGCACGCCCGCGATCAGCAATACCAACAACATCGTCCGCGCGACCGACGTCGAGCTGGTGTGCCTTGAGCTCGCTCCCACCGGAATCATCCCGCGCCCGACGGCGCGCTGCGTCCTGTCGGACACCGACAACGGCCCGGGCGCCAACTCGACCCTTCACCTGCACGCGGTGGTTCCGCAGTTCGACCGCGGCGAGCTCGCGGTGGTCGACCTCGCCACCACGTCGGGCGTCGCGCTCGTCGACAACAGCCCCGCGACGCCGGGTTACAGCTTCCTCCCCGTCGGGGAGTTTCCGGTCTCCATCACCGCCGACATCGGCGACTCCATCACGGGAGCGAACACCGGCTACCTCTACGTCGCCAGTGGCCGAAGCGACCGGGTGCTGCGGGTCGACGCCGCGGCCCTTCGCGGCGACCCCCGGCGAGCCGACTTCACGGCGCGTCGCCAGGAGATCCCCGTCGGCGGAATCCCGCGCGACCTCGTCATCGTCCGAGCGGGTACCCGTCGGCTGCTCGTCGCCACGCTGCCCGAGGCGCGGGCCGTGTCCTTCGTCGACGTGACCGACGCGGCCGCACCGGGCGCTCCGCAGGTCATCACGCTGCAAGGCGGCGCGGTGGTGGGTGACGCGGGCGCCGCGGTCCCCGCGCATCCGGTGTCGCTCGCGGTCGACGACGCAGCCGGTCGCGTCTACGTGACCGACGATGCGCTCGACCGGGTCCACGCCATCGACGTCGCGTCACGCGCTGAGGTCGAGCCCCTCGCGGTGGGTGCCCGCACCCGCGTCGCCGTGGTGACGGGCATCGCGCGCCAGCGGGCCCACGCCTGCGACGTGGCGACAGACCCCGATCACTGCGCCCGCACCCGCTACCTCTATCTCACCACGGCCGACGAGGGCGCCGTCATCGTGTGGGACCTCACGCGTGGTGCGCGCGTGCGCCCCAATCTCCTCCCGCTGCCCAACGCGCGGGAGAGCCGCATCAACCCTGGCCTCGCCGTCGATCGCGTCGCGCTCAGCGCCCCGGCGACGGCGCTCGTCGCCATCAACACCGCCACCTACGACGACACGGCGACGCAGGTCCCCGATTCGTCGGACCCCACGGTCCCGGCGAGCTGCACGTCGGGCTATCAGTCGCCCGGCCAGGGGGTCTACGCCGGGGTCTACGTCGGGGTCGTTCTTCGCACGGGGCAGCTCGCGGTCATCGACGTCGACGACTACAACGTCGACAACTGGGAGGCCCAGTGCCGCGCCGCCGCGGGCGGCCGTGACACCGGGGCATATCGGTTCGTTCGTCACGCTCCCCACGCGGCCAACACCATCAACACCGATCGGCCGTTCGCGCAGGCGCCCGCGCTGAAGGATGCCCCCGCGGTCACCGCCCTCATCGGGACCGTCCCCGGCCAGGCGCTCGAAGCGACGCGCGCCCCCGCCTTCGCCTGCGCCGACACCCGGATGCTCGATGGGACATCGATGTGCACCGCGACCAACAACTACGGCGTCGAGCTCCCGCGCCGTGAAGTGAGCGGCGGGACGGGCGGCGTGGACGTTCCCGCCGATCCGTACACGTCGCGCAACGACGCGTGGGCCTTCGTGTACGAAGGCGTGATCCCCGGCCTCGAACAGTCGGGCGGCGCGCTCGCCATGGACGCGTCCGGTGCGCTCCGCCTCGACGCGCCCGGTGGGTTCTTCTGCACGCGGGGCGCGCTCGCCAACGACCGCGCGCGCGACTGGCTGACGCTGGTGAGCGACCCCACGCCCCTCGCGGCCGATCGCGATGGTTGCGCCATGACCTTCGGTTCGGGGACGACGCCCACCAACCGCGACTTCGTCATCGATCGGGCCTTCGAAGATCACCTCGTGCTGCGCGCGTCGGGTGGCGTGGTCGACGGCGCCGCGGTGCTGCGGTGCTTCCCCCAGGCCGTGCAGTTCGCCGTGCGCGCCGGGCAACAATGGATCGCCGTGGGTCTGTCGACGGGCTTCGCGCACTCGGTGCGCGTGGGCGCGGGCCGCGAGTGCGAGATCGACCCCGTGAAGGAGGCCGAGGTCGAGGGCTACGCGCGCCAGTGCCTGCTCACCCGCACCAGGCCGGCGACCGACGTCGACGCGCAGCTCGCGCGGCGTTGTCCCGTCGGGCGCGCCTGCACGGGGACGTTGGTCCCCGGCGAGAGCGCCCTGCGCCGTGAGCTCGCGCCGCTCTTCGCCAACCCGTTCCTGTGCACGCAGATCTTCCCGGCGCTGACGACCCTTCCGATGGAGAACACGGTCGCGGCGTTGGCCGTCGATCGAGGGACGCAGATCGCGTTCACGCTGGCCAACGCGTACGAGCCCGTCTTCACGCCGGCTGGGTCGCTACCCGTCGCGGTGCGACACCTGCGCGGGGTCGACCGCCTCTACGTCGTCGACTCGGCGCTCAACGGGCTCATGGAGTTTCGCTTCAACCCCTTCGCCCAGGGTCGAATCTTCAACTGATCGGGGCGCTGGTCGGGGGGAGTCGGGGGAGGAGAGTCGACGGCGGGGAGATCGAGGTCAGCGATCGACCTTCTTGATCTCTTCGTCGAGCAGACCGAACACGTACCCGTAGCTCACGAAGGGCGGGGTCTCCTTGATGGTGACCGAGAGGGTCTGGGCCTTCTCGTCGTACTCGACGTCGGCCGTCACGCCACGGCCGCGCAGCGTGGACTTGTCGCTCGTCGGGGGCACGAGGCCCTTGCTCCGAAGGTTGGACTTCAGGACGTCGAGCTCGGAGCGCGTGATCTTTTCCCAGGTCTTTTGGTTCGATGGCATGGACGGTCCCTCCGATGGGTGGTTCGGAGCAACGCTAACACAGGGGGTTCGTGTTCTGTCACGGGCGGGGCAGGGCGCTTCGACCGGCGAGGTACTGCACCGGCCAGCGCTGCGCGTCCCATCCCTGTGACGCCGCGGCGTGCAGCGTCCAGAAGGGGTCGGCGAGGTGCGGCCGAGCGAGCACGCAGAGGTCCGCGCGCCCCGATGCGAGGATGCTGTTCACCTGGTCGGCGCCCTGGATGTTGCCCACCGCCATGGTCGCGATGCCGACCTCGTTGCGCACCAGGTCGCTCCACGGTGTCTGGAACATCCGACCGAACACCGGCTTTCCCTCCGGCACCGTCTGCCCGCTCGACACGTCGATGATGTCGCAGCCGCGGGCCTTCAACATCGACGCGAGCGCCCGCAGGTCGTCGTCGGTGATGCCGTGCGGATGCCAGTCCGTCGCCGACACGCGCACGCCCATCGGTCGCGCCTCGGGCCACGCGCTCCGCACCGCGTCGAACACCTCCAGCGGGAAGCGCGCCCGCGCCTCGATGGACCCGCCGTAGCCGTCCGTTCGCAGGTTGGTGAGCGGCGACAGGAAGCTCGCGAGCAGGTAGCCGTGCGCGAGGTGCAGCTCGATGAAGTCGAAGCCCGCCTCGACCGCCCGCCTGGTCGCCGCGACGTACTGCGCGATCACACGGTCCATGTCCGCGCGATCCATCGGTCGCGGTGTCTGGCTGTGCGGGAAGTACGGCAGCGCGCTCGGGGCCAGGAGCTCCCAACCGCCATCGGTCAGCGGCTCATCGATGCCCTCCCACATCAGCTTCGTCGCGCCCTTGCGGCCGGCGTGACCGAGCTGCAACCCGACGCGCGCGTCGCTGCCCCCATGCGCGAACTCGACGATGCGCTTCCACGCCGCGGTGTGGGCGTCGGTGTAGATGCCCGCGCAGCCGTGGGTGATGCGGCCCTCGGCGGAGACGTCGGTCATCTCGGTCATCACGAGCCCGGCGCCGCCCTGGGCGAGCGAGCCGTAGTGAACGAGGTGGAAGTCCGTGGGCGTTCCGTCGACCGCCGAGTACATGCACATGGGCGACACCACGACGCGGTTGGCGAGCGTCATCTCGCGCAGCCTGAAGGGCGTGAACATCGGCGGCGGCGGTCGCTGCTCGGGCGCGACGGAGACGCGGGCATCCGCGGCGAAGCGGCGGGCGATGTCGTCGGCGAAGGCGGGGTCGCGCACCCCGAGGCTCTCGAAGGTGATGCGCTTGGAGCGCGTGAGCAGGCTGAACGCGAACTGCCACGGCGGCAGCGCCCGGTAGCGACGCGCCTGCTCGAACCAAACGAGCGAGTCCTGAGCGGCCTTCTGGGTGCGTTCGACGATGGGGCGCCGCTCGCGCTCGTAGCGGGCGAGCGCCTCGGCGGGTGAGGCCGATCGCGCGAAGGCGTCGACGAGGGCGATGGAGTCTTCGATGGCGAGCTTGGTGCCCGACCCGATGGAGAAGTGCGCCGTGTGCGCGGCGTCGCCGAGGAGCACGACGTTGTCGCGGTGCCAGTGCTCGTTGCGCACCGTCACGAACTGGATCCACTGCGAGCGGTTGACCAGCAGCGGTTGACCATCGAGCCACGGCGCGAAGAGCCGCTGGAGGTACGCCACGGTCTCCTCGATGGGCGCGTCGCCGAGGCCCGAGCGCGCGAAGGTCTCCTCGTCGCACTCGGCGATGAAGGTGCTCATCCCGTCGTCGAAGCGGTACGCGTGCGCCTGGAACATCCCGTGTTCGTTGTCGGCGAAGGCGAAGGTGAAGGCGTCGAAGATCTTCGGGGTGCCGAGCCAGAGATAGCGGCACTTGCGGACGTCGAAGCTCGGGCGGAAGTCGTCGCGCCACGCCGAGCGCACGATGGAGCGCAGGCCGTCGGCGCCGAGCAGCAGGTCGCACTCGCCCGCGAGCTCGCGCACCCGATCGAGGCTGGAGAGGTCGACGCCGTGCTCGATCTTCACGCCGAGCTCGATGGCGCGCGCTTCGAGGATGTCGAGCAGGCGACGGCGCGCGATGCCCGAGAAGCCATGGCCCGCGGAGCGAAAGCTCTCACCGCGGGCGTGCACGTCGATGGCGTCCCAGTGGGCGAAGCTGTCGGTGATCTTCGCGTGCGTGGGCGGGTCGGCGTCGAGCAGGTGCGCGAGCGTCTCGTCGGAGAACACCACGCCCCAGCCGAAGGTGTCGCCGGTGGCGTTGCGTTCGAGGAGGGTGATGTCCCACGACGGGAATCGTTGTCGGGCCAGGATGCTGAAGTAGAGGCCCGCGGGCCCGGCGCCGATGCTGATGACCTTCACGGGGCGGCAGCCTACCGCTATCGTCCGCGCCCATGAAGATCGTCAGTTGGAACGTCAACGGCTTCCGCTCGTCGCTCAAGTCGGGGTTTCTCGATTGGTTCGACGCGACGAAGCCCGACGTGCTCTCGCTCCAGGAGATTCGCGTGGAGTGGGAGGAGCTCGACTTCGCCACGCGCGACGAGCTCACCCGCAAGCACGACGTGAGCTGGTTTCCGGCGCGCTCGAAGAAGGGCTACTCGGGCTCGGCCACGCTCACCCGCAAGGGCCTCGGCTTCAAGCACACCCAGGGGGTTGGTACGGAGGCGTACGACGTCGAGGGGCGGCTCATCGTCAGCGAGGGCATGGGGTTCACGTTCATCGCGGGGTACTTCCCCAACGCGTCGACGGGGCTCGTTCGCATGCCCTACAAGCGGGCCTTCGCGCAGGACCTCGCCGCCAACATGAAGGCCCGCATCGCCCGCGGGGAGAACGTCGTGGTGGTCGGCGACATGAACGTCGCGCCCGAGGAGATCGACCTCGCCAACCCGAAGACCAACCGCACCAATCCGGGGTTTACCAACGAGGAGCGCGAAGACTTCCAGGGCTACCTCGCGGCCGGGATGAGGGACGTCTTCCGCGACCGTCACCCCGGCGAGAAGTCGCTCTACACCTGGTGGTCGCAGCGCGGCGCGGCGCGCGCCAAGAACGTCGGCTGGCGCATCGACATCTTCCTCGTGAGCGAAGGCTTCGTCTCGAAGGTGAAGGACGCGCAGATCCACCCCGACCAGAAGGGCAGCGACCACTGCCCGGTCTCGCTCGAGCTCGACCTGTGACCGTCAGCGCGTACCAGATCCCGGACGGCAGCCTCATCGGGGGGCGCTACCGCGTCGAGCGCAAGCTCGCGCAGGGCGGGATGGGCGCGCTCTACGTCGTGCTGCACGAGGGCACCGGGCGACGCATGGCGCTCAAGGTGATGCACCCGCGCTACGTCGCCGACGCCAAGAGCCGCGGTCGCTTCGCGCAGGAGGCGCGGCTGGGCTCGATGATCGCGAGCGAGCACATCGTCGAGGTCTACGACGCGGGCGTCGACGAGGAGCGGGGCATCCCCTACCTCGCCATGGAGCTGCTGGAAGGCGAGACCGTCGCCGCGCGCCTCACGCGCATCGGGCGGGGCAGGGGGCTCGCGCCGTCGGACGCCCACGAGGTGCTGCGCCAGCTCTGTAGCGCGCTCGCCGCGGCGCATGCGCGCAACGTGGTGCACCGCGACCTGAAGCCCGAGAACCTGTTCCTCATTCCCCATGCGGACGGCTCGTCGGGCTTCACGCTGAAGGTGCTCGACTTCGGCATCGCGAAGCTCCTCAACCCCTCGCAGTCGTCGCAAAACGTCACCACGGCCATCGGCACACCCCTCTGGATGGCGCCCGAGCAGAACACCACCGCCGAACTCACGCCCGCGACGGACGTGTGGGCCGTCGGGCTCATCGCCTTCCGCCTCCTCACGGGGCGCTTCTACTGGCGCGGCGCGAGCGGTCGTGAGCTCGACATGGCGATGCTGCTCGCCGAGCTCGAACGCGAGCGCCTCCCGCCCGCCTCGGAGCGCGCGCGCGAGCTGGGTGTCGCCGATGACATCCCGTTGGCGCTCGACCCGTGGCTCTCGCGGTGCATCGTGCGCGACCCGGCCGCCCGCTTCCAGAGCGGTGCCGAGCTCGGTGCGGCGCTCGCGTCGGCGTTCTCGTCCCTCTTCCCGCGCAGCTCGATCCCGCCTGCCGTCACCGCACCCGGTCACGGTCCGGAGACGCGGCCCGCGCTCGCGCCGACGGGCAGCCCCAGCACGTTGCCGCTGCCGCAGGTGCCTGTCTCCCCGATGGCGTCGACGCCCACGCAGGACGTCCTCCACGCGCCCCGCGCGCCGATGGGGCCCATCACCATCACGGGTCAGCCCGCGGTTCCGTTGGCGTACTCGCAGCGGCCGCCTGCGCCCGCGCCGAGCTCCCGACCGCGCTGGTGGATGGCGGCGGTTCCGGCCCTGGTGGTGCTCGGTGCCCTGGTCGTGCTCGCCGCCATCGGAGGCTACTTCGACGTCGAGGACGACTCACCGCGGTCGCATCGACGTCGGTCTGAGCCGACCGTGCTGCCCGCGCCGTCGATCGCCGTGCCCGTCGTGCCTGCGATGCCCGCGCCGCCGGTGCCCGTGCCGATGCCCGCGCTGGCGGTCGACGCCGCGTGGGTCAAGCCGTCGTCCGCGCCGTGACGACAGGACCGCTGCGGCGCTACCGTCAGCGATCATGAAGACCATGGCCTGGGCGGTGATGGGCGCGTGCTTGCTCGGTGGGACGACCGCGTGGGCCATCGGCTGGGGCACGACGCCCGCCGACGTCGCGCTCGGTCAGGGCATCTCGGCGCACCGCGAGCCGTCGCCGCTGTTCGCGTTGGTCGGCGTTCCGCAGCGCCTGTCGCAGGTGACCTGGAGCCTGCACGGCATGGCGCCGCCGGTGGATTTCGGCACGACGCAGATCCACAACTTCGCCAACCTCGGTGAGCGCGTCTTCGCGGCCATCGACAGCGGGCTGGTGTTTACCGACGACCGCGGCGGGCACTGGTCGGCGGCGCGGTGGGACGGCTCGCAGTCGCCGCGTGCCATGGCCTTCGACGACGCGAGCGGCTTCGGCGCGACGGTCGGCACCAACGGAACGGTCTGGACTTCCAACGACCGCGGGCAGACCTGGCGCACCCGACGCGACGTGGGCGACATGCTCGTCGACGTGGCCGTGCTCGGACGGGTGGTCGCGTGGTCGAGCGTTCGCGGCATGGTGCAGGTGTCGGCCGACGGCGGAACCTCCGTCCGCACCATCGCCGAGCGAGCGCGCGCCGCGATGCCGGTGATGACCACCTACCAGGACAACCTCTGGATCAGGGTCGACGGCGCATCGTGGTGGAGGGTCGATCGTGAGGGATCGATCGCGCGCGCCGAGCGGTCTCCGTGGGACGGCTGAGGGTCGCGCTCGCTACACTCCTGGTCGCTGCTCCCGCCGCGGCCCAGGAGCGAACCCCCACCAACGACGACCCGCCCGAGGCGACGGTGCGGTCGAGGGCGCGCGCGCGGGAGATCCACCGCCGCGAGCTCGACACCGCCGAGATGCAGCGCATGCCCGGCACCCGCGGCGACGCGCTCCTCGCGGTGCAGAACCTCCCCGGCGTCGGTCGACCCTCCTTCGGCCTCGGTGCGTTCATCCTCCGCGCGTCGGACCCGGAGGACTCTCTCGTCACGTTGGAGTCGCAGCCCTTCGGCCTGCCGTTTCACTTCTACGGCCTCGCCACCACGCTCGCGACCGACCTCATCGACCGCATCGAGGTGCTGCCCGGCAACTTCTCCGCCCGCTGGGGTCGCGTCGCGGGCGGTGTGGTCAACGTCACGCTCCGCGCTCCGGCGCGTGACCATCCTCACGTCACCGTCGACGTCGACCTCATCGACGCCGGGGCCTACGCGTCCGTGCCCATCGGCCGCCGCAGCTCGCTCGCCATCGGGGTGCGCCGCAGCTACGTCGACGCGTGGCTCGGGCTCGTCGATCTCGGCGCCGGCTTCACCCAGCTCCCGCGCTACTGGGATTACCAGGCCGTGTATGACGCCGACCCCACCGAGGCGGACAGCATCCGCCTCGTGGTGTCGGGTAGCGACGATGCGCTGGGGGTGTCCTTCGACGCGCCCGACGCCAACGACCCCAACGTGCGCGGGTCGTCGGGGAGCGCCATCTCGTTCCACGGCGCGCAGGCCCGCTGGCGCCATCGATGGGCGGGCGGAACACAACACTCCCTCTCCTTCGCGGCCTCGATGACGGACTCCGATGTCTCGGCGGGCAGCACCATCCGCTACCTCATCACGACGCGGCAGCTCTCGTTGCGTGATGAAGCGGAGGTGCGCCTCGGTCGCTGGGCGCGCCTCTTCGCGGGCGTCGATGTCCTCCTGGGCGAGACCGACGCCACGCTCGCCGCGCCGCCGCTCAGCGCCGACGGCATCACCGACCCGACGGGAGCCACCGGGCTCGCGCGCTACCAGGGCACGCGCGGCTTCTTCAACCCGGCGGGGCACGTCGAGATCGAGCTCGACGATCAGCGTCGGTGGCGTGCGCTGCTGGGCGTTCGCGTCGATCACTTCTCTCGCGCCGATGCGCTCACGGTCGACCCGCGCGTGTCGGGTCTCTGGCGGGCCCATCCACGACTCGGGGTGCGCGGCGCGTTCGGCTCGTACAGCTCCATTCCGCGCGGCTACCGGGTGATCCCGGGCTTCGGCAACCCCGACCTCGGCCCCGAGCGCTGGTGGCACGGGACGATCGGCATGCAGATCGACGTCGTGCCGGGTGCGCTTGAGCTGACGGCCGATGCGTTCGTGAAGTGGGGCGACGACGTGGCCGCGCCGACGTCGCGCACGGTGCTTCGCGACGGGGTGGAGACGCCGGAGCGCTTCGCCAACATCGGGTCGGCGCGGGTGGTCGGCGGCGAGTGGTGGCTGCGGCTGCGCGCGGGCCGTCTGCCGCTCTACGGGTGGCTCTCGTACACGTACCAGCGGGCCGAGCGACGCGACGCGCTGGGCCTCGCGTGGCGGCCGTCGACGTGGGATCAGCCGCACCTCCTGTCGTTGATCCTGGGGGCGGTGCTGCCGCGCGGCTGGGAGGTGGGCGCGCGGCTGCGGTGGGCGTCTGGCCTGCCCGAGCCGGTGGTGACGGGCGCGCTCGTCGACAGCGATCACGACGTGGCGCTGACGTGGGTCGACCCGCGGAGGGACGGTCGCTTGCCCGATACATGGTCGCTCGATCTGCGGGCAGCGAAGCGGTTTCGATGGGGGCCGCTGCGGATGCAGTTCATCGCCGAGGTGCTCAACACGACCAACCAGGCCAACGCCGAGTCGCGGCTCTACGCGTGGGATCGTCGTCGCAGCAGCTACGTGACGGGTCTGCCCATCACGCCCAACCTCGGGCTGCGCGCGGAGTACTGACCCTCACGCGATCGTGATAGTCGTGTCGCCATGACGGTGTTCTTCCGAACGACCGGGACCGTGGCGGGACCCGAGTTCTTCCTGCGCCCGGGCTCGCGCTCGCTGCGTTACCTCACCATGCCCGTGGCCGTGGCGATCATCGAGCGGCCCGACGGTCTTGTGCTGATCGACACGGGCTGGAGCCGCCGCACCTGCGCCTTCCCCGACGACGACCCCGGCCTCGCGCAGCGCCTGTTTCTCGGCCTGTCGGTGAAGCCCGAAGACGCGCTCGCCTCGCAGCTCATCTCGCTCGGTTACGCGCCGACGGACGTCCGCCACGTCATCGCGACGCACCTCCACTCCGATCACATCGGCGGCGCCGTCGACTTCGACCGCGCGCAGTTTCATGTGAACACCCGCGAGTGCGACGCCGCGGCGAGCGGACTGCGCGGCGGCTACTCGGTCGACCTCAACACCTTCGCCAACGTCGAGCGACACAGCCTCGACGGCCCGCCGATGCTGGGCTTCCCCTTCTCCAAAGACCTCTTCGGTGATGGCACCGTGCTGCTCCTCGACGGGCGCGGTCACACCGCCGGGTCGACGGTGGTCGCGGTGAAGATGCAGGACGGGTGGATGCTCCACGCGGGCGACGCCGCGCAGCGCACGGGCGAGTACCGCGCGGACGACGCTGCGCCGCCGAGCCTCTACACCCGCTGCATGAGCTGGAACCTCCCCGAGCAGCGACGCACCTACGGCCTGCTGCGTGCGGCCGAGTCGACGATGGAGGCGCGCGTGGTGGTCTCGCACGACGCCGAGCTCTTCGCGACGCTGCCCACCACGAAGGAGACCGGCTGGGCGGCGGCTTGGGACAAGCGCAAGGGCGGCGGCCAGAAGCCGAAGCGCCCTCAGGGCTGATCGGCGAGAAACGCGAGCAGCGCCGCGACGAGCGCCTCGGGCGCCGTCCAGTGGATCATGTGGCCCGCGTTGGGGATGCTCACCGAGCGCACGTTGGGGTAGCGGGTGGCGCGGTCGGCGAGCTCGGGCCACGCGGCGAGGTCACCGCCGTCGACGCTGAGCACGGGGCACGCGATGCGCGCGACGTAGGCCTCGAAGGCTTCGGCGTCGTAGCGCTGCGGCGAGGTGGTCATGTGCAGCGGGTCGAAGCGAAACGCGCGGCCTCCATCGGGCGTCGGGGCGGTGGCGCGCTCGCCCATCACGCGCAGGATCTCCAGCGCGACCGACGGGTGCGACAGGCGCATGCGGGCGACGACCTCGTCGAGCGATCGCAGCACGCGCGCGGGTCGGGCGCGGACCTTCTTCACGCCGTCGAGCCAGGCGAGGGTGCGGTCGGGCGAGACGTCAGCGGGCATCGATGGAGGGCCGACACCTTCGATGAGCGCGAGCGACGCGATGCGCGCGGGGCGGGTGCCGGCGTAGCGGGTGGCGACGGTTCCGCCCATGGAGTGGGCGACGAGGTGGACGCGGTCGAGGGCGAGCGCGTCGAGGAGCGCGTCGAGGTCGGCGACGTAGTCCATCGCGTAGTAGTAGGAGCCGGGCGGCGTGGGGTCGGTCTCGCCGTGGCCTCGGAAATCCGGGGCGATCACGCGGTAGCCAGCGTCACCGAGGGCCGTGATGACCTCGTCGAAGGAGCGCGCGAGGTCGAGGTAGCCGTGAAGGAGAACGAGGGTTCCGCGGCCGCTGCCGGGGTGCTCGACGAGGTGCTGGCGCAGGCCGTTGGCGACGACGAAGCGGTCGACGAGAGAGGTCATGCGGGAGGGTTCTTCTCGAAGCGGTAGGGGTCCAGGGCGTCGAGGTGCCGGTGCCGTCGACCGTGGACGATGAGGTCGCGAACGATCTCCGCCGTGACGGGCGCGAGGAGGATGCCGCTGCGATGGTGACCCGCGGCGACGTAGAGGCCCGACGCGTGGAGCGCACCGACCAGCGGCAGTCCATCGGGCGTGCGCGGTCGAAAGCTGGACCACGAGCGGTTCACCGTGGCGTGGGCGAGGGCGGGCACGGTCGCGATGGCGCGGTCGCGGACGAGCGCGAGGCCCTCCTCGGTGGTGCCGCGCTGGTAGCCCACCATCTCCAACGTGCTGCCCGCGCAGACGCGACCGTCGACGCGGGGGACGAGGTAGCCGCCGCCCGCGTAGACCACCGGGCCAAAGGGCACCGGGTCGAGGGCGAACTCGGTGAGCTGTCCGCGCGCCGGGACGATGGCGCTCGCCTGGGGGACACCGCCGATGAGGCCGCTCCACGAGCCTGCGCACAGCACCACGATCGGTGCCGCCGCGGGTGAGTTGCGCCGGAGGGAGATGCCGGTGACACGACCGCCCGCCGTCGAAACGCCTGACACCTCGACGTGTGAGTCGACCTCGATGCCGTGGTTCTCCACGCGCAAGGCGACGCTCCTCATGAGTGCGCGCGGGTCGACCGATGCGTCGTCTGGGAAGAAGACACCGCCGTTGAATCGTGGGTGTAGACCCGGTGCGATCGTGCGAAGCGAGCGCTCGTCCAGGGACTCCACCCGCAACCCCAGCTCGCGCTGCCAGAGGGAGCGCGCAAGCAGCGCCGGGTGGTCGTTCTCCGTCGTCGCTTCGAGGGTGCCGTTGGCGCGGTAGGACGGGCAGCCGTGCTCGCGCAGCTCGTCATCGAGTGTGGCGTGCAGCCCACGACTCTCCATGCCCAGCTCGAACAACGTCCCCGCCGTGGTCGCCTCCACCTGCGCCGCGAGGATGCCCGCCGCCGCGCCGGACGCTTCGCCGCCCGGCCACGCGTAGTCGTAGAGCCGCACCCGCATCCCAGCTTCGTGGAGGCGCAGCGCGATGAGGCTGCCCACCAGCCCGCCGCCGACGACGATCACATCGTGCTTCAACGTATCGCTCCGGCGGGGCTCACGGCGCGGCACCCTAAGGGCCCCGGCGGTGGGACGGCAATCGTTCCCTTGCCTCGCGTGAACGAGGCCGCATGATCGCGCGCCACGCGGGGTGCCCGGTGCATCTCACCCTTTGTTCAGGTGATATACCTGCGCGACTCCCGGACCAGGAAAGGACGACATGAGCGACTCCCCCATTGCCGGCGCAGATTCCCGTCGGCTTCACGTCGAGGCTCAGTCTCCGCTCCCCACCCGCCACGGAACCTTCGAGGTCTACGTCTTCCGCTACGACGACGAGCCCGACAAGGAACACGTCGCCATCGTCTCCGGCTCCCTCCGCGGCGCGACGGACGTGCCCGTGCGCGTCCACTCGGAGTGCCTCACCAGCGAGGTGCTCGGCTCCCTCAAGTGCGACTGCCGCGAGCAGCTCGAGTTCGCCCTCGGCTACATCGCGCACCAGGCACCGGGCGTGGTGCTCTACCTTCGCCAGGAAGGTCGCGGCATCGGTCTGGGCAACAAGATCCGCGCGTACGCCCTCCAGGCGCAGGGCGTCGACACCGTGGACGCCAACCGTCGCCTCGGGTTGCCCGACGACACGCGCCGCTACGACGGCGCCGCGGCGATGCTCTCGTACCTCGGGGTGCATTCGGTGCGGCTGCTCACCAACAACCCCGAGAAGGTCTCGGCGCTACGCGCGCTGGGCGTGACGGTGACCGAGCGTGTGCCGGTGCTCATCGCTCCCAACGTCCACTCGCGGGGCTATCTGCACACCAAGCAGGTTCGGATGAACCACAACCTCCCGCAGGTGGCGGGAGGCTCGACCGACGCAGAGTAGCGAGCGACTACCAGTTGCTGCTGGGGTCGCCGTTGCGGCCGTCGCGGGGGATGGGCACCTGCGGCGTCGGGCCGGCAAACTGAGGGTCGCGACCGGAGAACGCAGCGGCCTCGTTGCCGTGCATCTCGTCGTGCATCGTCGCACCAGAGACTGAACCGCCGACGTGCTCATCGGCGAGGTTGCGCGCGGCGACGGAGGTCGCGACGACGCTGAGTCCCCCGTTGGCTCCGCGCACGACGCCGACGCCTCCGTTGTGGGAAGAGCCGGTGGTGGCGCAACCCGCGACGAGGCACGATGACGCGACGAGCACCGCGAGAGCGTGGGGGAGCTTCATGACTCGGCATTGTCCTCGGGTGTCCCACCCTTGGCAAGCCCGTACTCCCGGACAAGCTGCGACAGCCTGGGTCGCTTCATGCCCAGCAGGGTCGCCGCCCGGGTGATGTTGCCGCCCGCCTCGTCCAGAGCCTGCGCGATGCAGCCCCGCTCGATCTCGCGGCGCATGTCGAAGAGGGCCACGCCGCCGTGACGGATGCGCTGATAGACGAGGTCGACCTCGTTGGCCGAAGCGCCCGACGGGGGCGGCGGCGGAATGCTCTGATACGCGCCGGGTGGGGACGGACGGTTGAGGTCGGGCAGGCCCTGGAGGTCTTCGGGAGAGAGGTCGTCAGTCTCTGCCAGCAGCGCGCTCGCGCGCAACACGTTCTCCAGTTCGCGCACGTTGCCCGGCCATCCGTGCTCGCCGAGGCGTCGCAGCGCGGCCGTCGTCAGCCTCCGCGGTCGGGTGCCCGACTCGGCCGCCGCGCGCTCCAGAAACCAGGCCGCCAGCACCGGGAGGTCATCACGCCGCTCGCGCAGCGGAGGCAGCTTGATGGTGAGCGAGCTCAGCCGGAAGAAGAGGTCTTCACGGAAGGTGCGCGCAGCCACCATGGCGTCGAGGTCGCGGTTGGTCGCCGCCAACACCCGCACGTCCACGCGCAGCGTCTCGTTGCCGCCCACCCGCTCGAACGACCGCTCCTGCAGCACCCGCAACAGCGCGGCCTGCGTGGCCGGTGAGACGTCGCCGATCTCGTCGAGGAAGATGGTCCCGCCGTCGGCGATCTCGAAGCGCCCGCGCCGACGCCGGTCGGCCCCGGTAAACGCCCCGCGCTCGTGCCCGAAGAGCTCGCTCAACAGCACGCCCTCCGCCAGCGCCGCGCAGTTCACCTTCACCAGCGGACCCTCGCGCCGTCGAGACCCGCGATGCAGCGCCTCGGCGACGCGCTCCTTCCCGGTGCCCGACTCGCCCTGGATGAGCACCGTCACGTCCTGTGGCGCCACCCGCTGGATGCGCCGTCGCAGCTCGCGCATCGCCGCGCTCTCGCCGACGAGCCCCGTCGCGTCCATCGCGGGCGCCGTGATCGACGGTCGACCCACCGTCATCAGCGCGCTCGCGGGCGCCGCGTAGGTCTCCAGCCGCGCCTCCAGCTGCGCGATGCCAGTGCGTTCGAGCTGCGCGCCGAAGCCCGGCCGCAACGCATCCGGAACCGCTCCGAGGATGGCCGCGCGCAGCGACGAGGCCCGCTCCGCGTGACGCCGCGCCGTGAGCACGTCACCCCGGTGCAAGAGAGCCGTTGCCACCAGCACCTCCGCGCGAAACTGCAGCTCCCGATCGGCCACCGCCTCGGCCCGCTCCAGCGCGCGCCGCGCCGCGGGGAGGCCGTCGTGCCCACGCGCCCGCTCCCACTCCGCCTCGAAGGCCGCCCGCTCGGCCCGCGTCCGCGGCGACACCGCGGCGTCGTCCGGAACCTCCCCCAACAACTGCTCCACCCGCGCGACGTCGCCGTCCATCAGCGCCGCCCGGATGAGCAGCAGCCGCGCCCCGGCGAGCCGCTCCGTGTCGCCCGCCGCCGCGAAGTGCCGGGCCGCCTCACGCGCCGCCTCGGCCGCCGCGTCCGAGCGCCCTTCGACCAGCTCCACCTGCGCGCGCAGCATCCGCGACTCCGCGGCCAGTGTCCCGGTCGAGCCGCGCGAGACCCGCGCCGCGTGCTCGAAGAGTCGCCGCGCCCGATCGCTCGCCCCGACCTGCGCGTAGAGCTCGCCCAGGTTGTTGGCGACCCGTGCCACGAAGCGGTGGTTACCCACGCGGGTAAGAATCTCCAGCGCCTCCTGGTACGACCGCAGCGCGTCGCCGTAGCGAGCCTGGAGGTGCGCCACCACCGCCTCGTTTTCGCGGAGCACCCCCTGGAGCATCATCGATCCGCCGCGCTGGGCCACCGCCCGCGCCTCGACGAAGCGCCGCTGCGCCTCGTCCAGGTCGTCGCGCCAGATGGCGACCACGCCCAGGTTAATGAGCCCCCGCAGCAACTCGTCCTGCGACCGTCGGGCGCGCGCCAGCTCCAGCGACTGCTCGGTCCACGCCTGGCCGCGGTCGAAGTCGCGCCGCACCAGCAGCACCTTGGTCACCACGTTGCGCGCCTGCGCCACGAGCGGTCCCTCCGGGGCGCGCGCCAGGGCGTCCATCGCGAGCCGCTCGGACTCCTCGAAGCGCCCCTGCTGAAACCGGAGCTCCGCGCGCGTGAGCAACACGGTCGCCCGCTGCTCGTCGTCGCCCGTGGCGAGCTTCGCCTCGGCGTGATCGAGCGCCCGCTCGGCCCGCGCGAGGTCACCCTCCGCGAGCGCGATGGCGGCCTCCAATCGCGCCAGCTCGGGGTCGTCGGGGTTGGCCTCGCGCGCACGCAGCACGTGCCCGCGTGCCTCGGTCTCCGCCCCCGTCGCTCGCGCCGCCGCCACCGCGAGCGTCGCGACGTCCTTCAGCGTCGCCGCGTCCGCGACCTGCGCGCACGCCTCCAACAGGGCCAGCGCCGACGCCGGCGCATGTCGCCGCAGCAGCGAGCGCGCGACCTCCATCGACTCGCTCACCAGCCCGGCGCCCACGCCACCCGCGAGCCGGTGCCGCACCACCTCCTCGGGTGTCGCGCGGCCCCACTCCGCGAGCGCCGCGCCCAGCCGCGCCCTGATCGCCGAGCACTCCGCGTCGGCGTACCCCGCCAGCACCCGCGCGCCGTCGTCGTAACGCGCGAGGCCCACCACCACGTCGCCCACTGCCGGGTCGAGGGTTCGTCGCGCGAGGTCGGCCCCGACGAGCGGAGGCACGGCCCGGTGCACCGACGGCGCGTCCACCCCGATCGCCGCGGCGAGCACATGCACGGGCAGCGGGCGGTCGGCCAGCGCGAGCGTCGCCACCACCCGCCGCGGAACCTCCCCGAGCTCCTCCATGCGTGACAGCACCTCGTCGCCGCGTGAGGTCGGCGGCCGACCGAGGAGCCCCAGCAACACCGCGGGATTGCCGTCGGTCGCGGCCTGCAATCGCTGCAAGAGCGCGGGATCGGTGAGCAGCCGTCCGAAGGCGTCGGCGTCGAGGCCCTGCATCGGGAGCAGCTCGGTGCGCGCGTGGTCGAAGGCCGCGGTGAGCGTTCGCTCCCGGGTCGATGCCACAAGCAGCGCAGGAGCGGCACCGGGGGTCGCCTCACCCGCGGGGCCGGCCGAGTCGAGCAGCGCCCGCACCAGCGCCGACGACGCTTCGTCCATGCGCGCCGCTCCGCGGATGAGCACGAGCACCGGGCGCTGCCGACCCACCGCCGAGAGCAGCCGCGTGACCGCCTCGGTGAAGCCCGCCGCGGCTTCGGTGGCGTCGACGTCGTCGCGCCCACGTGGGACGCGCGCGCTCACCAGCGGGGCCAGCGCTTCGAGGTGCGCCGTGCTCAGGAGGTGCTGCTCATCGCGCGCGCGCAGCCACGCCAGCGCTTGCGACGCGATGGAGAGGAAGGGCGCGAAGGCCGCGTGCCGGATGCACCACCCCTCCAGCACCGGAAACGACACGCTCCGCGCCTGGTCGCGCAGCTCGTCGAGGAGCCGCGACTTGCCGATGCCCGACGGCCCCGAGACCACCACCGCACCGGTCCCGTTGGCGCTGGTCGCGTCGAGGCGCGCGGTGATCCACGCGAGCTCGCGCTCCCGTCCGACGCACGCGGGCATCCGGGTCAGTCCTCGCTGGGCCCGCCGGGCGCCGGGCCGCCCTCGCGCTCCAGGTAGCGGAAGATGGTGCGCGGGTCGACGCCGAGGTCGCGCGCCGTCTTGGTGCGGTTGCCGTTGTTGCGCTCCAGCACTTCGAGAATGTACCGGCGCTGGAAGTCTTCCTTCGCCTTCTCCAGCGGGACGATCGTCTGGAGCGCGTCGGGGTGCAGGTCGAGGTCTTCGGGCCCGAGCAGCGAGCGGTCGCAGAGCACGAGCGCCTTCTTCACGCGGTTTTCCAGCTGCCTCACGTTGCCCGGCCAGTCGTACTTGCGGATCGCGATGAGCGCGTTGGGCGTGAAGCCGCGCACGGCGGGGTTCATCTCGGGGCCGTGCTTCTGGAGCAAGAGCCGCGCGATGACCACGACGTCGTCACCGCGCTCGCGCAGCGGCGGCAGGAAGAGGTTCACCACGTTGAGGCGGTAGTAGAGGTCTTCGCGGAAGGTGCCCTTGCGGATCTCCTCTTCGAGCTCGCGGTTGGTCGCCGCGAGCACGCGGATGTTGACCGCCTCGGCCTTCGAGTCGCCCACCTTGGTGACCACGCGCTCTTGCAGCGCGCGCAGCAGCTTCACCTGCAAGGCCAGCGGCAGCTCGCCGATCTCATCGAGGAAGAGCGTCCCCCCGTTGGCGGCCTGAAACTTCCCCGCGCGGGTCGCGACGGCCCCCGTGAAGGCGCCCTTCACGTGCCCGAAGAGCTCGGACTCCATGAGGTTCTCGGGGATGGCGCCGCAGTTGATGACGATGAAGGGGCCGCTCGCGCGCGTCGAGCGGTTGTGGATCTCCCGCGCGATGAGCTCCTTGCCGGTGCCCGTCTCGCCGGTGATGAGCACCGAGATGTCCGTCGGCGCGACCTTCGACACCTTGCGGTAGACGTCGAGCATCGAGGCGCAGCTCCCGATGATCTCGCCGAAGCGCTGGCTCTTCAGCTTCTTCTCCAGCTCCGCGTTGTCGGTGCGGAGCGTCTCCAGCAGCAGCGCGTTTTGCAGGATGAGCGAGGCCTGCGAGGCGAACACCGAGAGCACGTCCATCGTGCGCGGCTCGAAGAGGTTGGCGACGCGATCGTTGCCCAGGTAGATGAGCCCGAGCAGGTCGCCGCCCGCGATGAGCGGCGCGCACATCACCGAGCAGAGCCGCAGGTTCATCACCGACGCGGCGCCCTTGAACATCGTGTCGTGCGTGGCGTCCTGCACGATGATGGGCCGCTTGGACTCGATGACCCGTGCGATGATGCTGTCGGAGAGGTGGCGCACGGCGTCGGGGAGGTTTTCCTGGCGCAGGTTGCGGGCGGCGCGCACCTCGGTCTTGGAGTCGCGGAGCAGCACGACGAAGCCCTTGTCGGCGCCGGTCGCCTCGATGGCGCCGTCGAGCAGCGCCTCCAGCAGCGCCTGCACGTCGCGCGTCACCAGCAGCCGCTCGCTGAACTGAAACAGCTTGCGCAGCCCGGTGTACTCCGCCGTCGCGCCGTCGACGCCCGCGGCCTTCGTGGGCGAGTCGGACTCCTCCAGCAGCGAGAACACCAGCTCCGCTTCGCCGAGAAGCACGCGGTCGTTGTGGGCGAGTCGGGCGCGCCGCTTGCGCTTGCCGTTGATCTGGATCTCCGCGACCGGGTCGCTCTCGTCGAGGGAGAAGTCCCTCCCGTCGAAGACGATCTGCGCGTGCCAGGCGGCGACGCCGGGCGCAGCGACGAGCACGTCGTTGCCGCCCGCGCTGCCGACGGTGGTGATGGACTTGTAGATCGGGAAGAGCTGGCCGCGACCGTTCGCGCCGATCCAACGGAGACAAGGCATCTCGTGACCTTTCTGTACGGCGGGAGCGGAGCATACTCCTCCGCCGTCAGTGTCGCGCCCCGCGAAAGTTGGCCGCGCCGCCGGGGGTCGTCCATGCTCCGCGACGTGCGACTGTCCATGCTCTTCGGGTTGTTGTTGGCCGTGGTGGGGTGCGCGTCGGCGCCGCGGGTTCGCTCGGACGGGATGACCGTGCCGATCTCGGTGGTCAACCGAACCCGCGACAGCATCTGCTACCTGTACCTCTCGCCCATCAACGACGACTCGTGGACGGACGATCTCCTCGGCAGCAGCACGGTGGCCGACGGGGCGTCACGGGTGGTGCCGATGCCCCCGGGCAGCTGGGACATCCGCATCGAGAACTGCCAGCACGAGGGGTCGAGCATCCTGCGCGGCGCGCGGATCACCCGCGGCGCGTCGCTGGTGCTCCAGTGACGTAGTCAGCGCACGGCGTTGATCGAGCGCAGAAACGCCATCACCCGTGCGAGGTCGGCGTCCGAGAGCTTGGTCGGCGCGATGGGGCGCATGCGCTTGGTGCCCTCACGGATCACCTTGGTCATCGCCTCGGTGGTGAGCCGCTTGTTGGCGATGGCGGGGCCGATGTCGTCGTCGTCGTGGGGCTGCGTGTGGCAGCGGCCGCACGCGCGGTTGTACTGCGCCGTGCCCTCCGGGGGCGTCTGTGCGTCGGCGGGCGGCGAGGTGGCGGCGAGGGCGGCGAGGACGGCCCCGATGGAGCCGAGGGCCGAGAGGGTGAGCACGACGCGGTGACGGGTGAGCTTTGGTTTGTGCACGGTGGACCTTCTGGCGGCGATGGTGGGCCCATGACGGCGCGGGCCTCAAGACGATTCATCGAGGGGCGTACGCCGCTCAGAAGGTGATGGTCACCGAAGCGCTCGCGCCGCCCTGGGCGGACGAGATCTGGAAGCCGCGGAGCGCGGGCGGAATCGGGCGCGGGGTCCGCTGGAGAACGTGGGTCGGGGCGTAGGTCACGTTGGCGTGGATGATCCCGGCGATGGTCGTCGCCGCGAAGAGAGAGAGGGACGTCCAGTTGAGGATGCGCATCGTGGTCGCGATGGTGGCGCGCTGGTCGTCGAGGCCGACGTTCTCCCAGACACCGGCGGGTTGCAGCGGGGATGCGACGGCGTTGTCCGCGACGATCGATGCGATGCCTCCGCCGATGAAGAGCATCTCGAACGAGAGAAACAACGCCCCGGCCACGGACTGACGGTTGGCAAACTGGCCGACGCCGAAGGGTACGAACATCTGCCAACGAGGGACGGTCTGCACCTGTGCCTCGGTGTTGAGAAGCAACCTGACCGCTTCCTGGCGGTTGGCGCGGTCGACCTCCGCGCGCTGTTGCGCCAGCGCACGGTCGGCGAGGATGCGGGCGAGGATCGGCTGCATCCTGCTCACGACGTTTTCATAGAGGCGCACGAAGCCCGCCTCGAATTGCCCAGGAGTGAGCCGCGCGTTGGGATCCTCTTCGAGCAGCTGTCCGATGACGCGGGTGGCGTCTATCTCTCGCCCCCACGCGAAGTACGCCGCCGCGAGGTACCGACGCGCCGTGGGTCGAACGGTCCGCATCGCATCGGAGTCGCCGCGAGAGAGGAGGGCGTTCAGTTCCTGCGTGGCGCGATCGTAGTCGCCGTTCAGGTAGGCGTTCTGCGCGGAGACGAGGTCGTCGACGTCGTTGGCGAGAGCGACGGATGGCAGGGCCGTCAGCGAAAGCAGCGCAGCGGTCAGGGCGAGGCGTCGAGCCCCACGGCGACCGCGCTTGGCGGGCTCTCGCGCCGCTGAACGATCACCATGTCCTCCGTGCCTGCGGGGATCACGTCGTCCCATACGACGGTCTCCGACCCGTTCCACTGCACGGTGATGCGAGTCCGCTGACCGACGGGGAGGTGCAGCGGCATGTCGCGGTTGCTGAACTCACGGAGGACCCCGTTGATGCCATACCAGGAGTCCCAGCGGGTAGGGCGGATCCGCACGGCCCGCAATTGTCGGGGCGGCGGCTCCGTCGCGGCCAGGGCCGCCGGTGCCGTCCTGCGCGGGGTCGCAGCGGCGAGATGGGCCGCCGTCCGCACGGGATCGGTCGCCGACCCGGCATCCACCACCAGCGCCGGTCGCTGTGTCTGGGTCTCGTGCATCGGCGGCGCGAACACCCGATTCTCCACCCTCACCGGAACCATCGGTGGCGCCACCAGCATCGGCCTCGGCTTGGGCGGCATCATCTTCGGCAACACGATGGCCGCCAGCACCGCCGACACCGCGGCCGCGCCCGCCACGATGGCCGCCGACCGCACCGCGCGCTTCCGTCGCTGCGCCCGCGCCGCGCCGCGCACCATCGCGAGCACCTTCGTGTTGCCCGGATCGATGGCGAGCGCCCGGTTGAAGTAGCCCATCGCGTCGGGCAGGTCGCCGCGGTTGCGCGCCGCGAGACCCAGCGCCGGGAGCTTCGTCACCAGCGTCGCGTGGAGCGATGCGGTGACCGCGTCCGGGTCCTTCAGGTAGCGACCGAGCTCCTTGCCGGGGTCGTCCCAGCCGACGTCCGCGAGCATGGCCAGCAGCGCCGCACGCAGCGCGAGCGCGTCGGGGTAGCGGTCGTCCGCGATGCGGGACATGCACTTGCGAATGATGGCCGCGAGGCGGTGGCCCATCTTCGGCCCCGTCCGCAACGGGTCGGGGTAGTCGTTGTCGAGGATCTTCCGCAGCAGGCTGTGCGGGTTGGGACCATCGAAGGGCAGTCGACCCGCGGCGAGCGCGTAGAGCACCGTGCCGGTCGCGAAGATGTCGGTGCGCGCGTCGACCATGGAGCCCTCGATCTGCTCCGGGGCCATGTGGGCGGGCGATCCGAGCACCTGGCCCGTCGCGGTCATCTCGCGCTGGTCGGCGACGTGGGCGATGCCGAAGTCGGTGAGCTTCAGCGCCCCTTTGGAGAGCAGCAGGTTGTCGGGCTTCACGTCGCGGTGCACGACCCCCTGGGCGTGCGCGCAGGCGAGCGCGTCGCAGAGCACCACGCCGATGGAGGCCACGATCTCCGCGGGGATCTCCCGCTGCCCTTCCAGGAAGCGCCGCAGCGTCGGCCCCTCCAGCATCTCCGTGACCATGAACGACGCGTCGTCGCCGCCTTCAGAGAACTCGTACACCTCGACGATGTTGGGGTGCCGCAGTCGCGCGGCGGCCTTCGCCTCGCGCTCGAAGCGCATGCGACTCTCGGGGTCTTGCGCGAGGTGCGGATGCAACACCTTGACGGCCACCTCGCGGTCGAGCGTCGGGTCGTGGGCGCGGTACACCACTGCCATCCCGCCATGACCGAGCTCTCCGCGGACCTCGTACTTGCCGATGAAGCGCGGTGGCTTCTCGGGGGTCGAATCGAAGTTGTCGGAGACTCGATCCATCAACGCTCAGGGGCAGCGGTCGCGGTGCACCGACTCAGCGGTCATCGTCGGACGGACGGGGCGGAGCGCCGTAGCGGGTCGAGACGCTGCCGCCAGGTCGACGCGGCGGGGTCGGCCGCGCTGGAGGCGTCACCACGGGCGGCGCCTGCGGCGTAACGGTGGGCGGAGGAGCACCATAGGCGGGCACGGCCATGTCGTTGGGCGTCGGCGTCGGCGTCGGTGTCGGGACGGGCTGCGGCTGCGCTTGCGGCTCCGGTGTCTGCGGCGCGGGCGCTCCGTAGATGGCCATCACCGAGCCCGCATCGACCACCGTGGGCGTGGGCGGCGGCGGGGTCGGCGGCTCGCTCGGGTGGCAGGCCGACGACAGAAAGGCCGTCGCGAAGGCCAGCATCCCGGCGCGGCTCAGGCGCTGGGCGGGCTCTGGGACGATGCCTTCGACGGAGGTGCCGGCGAGCGCCCCCCCGCAGAACGGACACACGGGCTCATTGGAGCGCACGTGCCGCTGACATCCCCCACACGGAACCAACGCCGAGGTGTTCATCGGAGGGATGACACCACGGGGGGAGCTGTTCTTGGAAGGGCTCTCGACGCCGCGCGGTGGCCTTTTCGGGACGGATGACCCGCGGCGCGATCGCGTGGTAGTTCCACGCCATGGCGATGGAGGAGAGCTTCCTCAAGTCCGTGTTCTACGGGGTGATTCCCGAAGAGATGGTGTTTCCGTACCCGGAGCCCGGGAGGGAGCAGCGGGAGCACATCGGGCTCATCCTCGACGGGGTGCGGGCCTTCGCGCGCAAGCACGTCGACGCCGCCGCCTTCGATCGCGATGCGGAGATTCCGGCGCCCGTCCTCCAGGGCATGCGCGACCTCGGGCTCTTCGGGTTGAGCGTCCCCACCGAGTACGGCGGCTCGGGCCTCGGCGCCACGGGGCTCGCCCGCGTCATCCAGGAGCTGGCCAGCTACGACACCTCGCTCGCGGTCACGGTCGGCGCGCACCTGACGCTCGGCACCGCGGGGCTCCTGCTCTTCGGCACCGAGGCCCAGCGGCGGAGGTTTCTTCCGGCGATGGCGCGCGGCGAGCGCATCGGGGCCTTCGCGCTCACCGAGGCCGGAGCGGGCAGCGACGCCGCGGGCATCCAGACGCGGGCCGACCTCGATCGGGGCGGCGAGGCGTGGACGGTGCACGGCACCAAGGTGTGGGTCACCAATGGCGCCAACGCCGACGTGGTGACCGTCTTCGCGCGCACGACGGCCTTCGACATGCGATCGAAGCCGCGGCTCACGGCCTTCCTCGTGGAGGCGGGCGAGGGGATGGTTCGCGGACCCAACGATCTCAAGCTGGGGCTGCGCGCCACGTCGACACCGTGGCTGCGCTTCGAGGGCGCCAAGGTGCCGTCGGAGAACGTTCTGGGTGAGACCGGTCGAGGGTTTCGCGTGGCGATGGAGGTGCTCAACGGCGGGCGCCTGTCGCTGGCCGCGGGGGCGGTGGGCATGTGCCGTCGGCTCATCCGGCTGTCCGTCGACCGCGCGCAGGAGCGTCGTGCGTTTGGTCGTCCCATCGGCGAGTTCGGGATGATGAAGGACAAGATCGCCCGCATGATGGCGGAGACCTTCGCGCTGGAGTCGATGGTGTTCCTGACCACCGGGATGGTGGACGCGAAGGTGCCCGACTGGTCGCTGGAGAGCGCGATCTGCAAGGTGTTTGGCAGCGAGGTGCTGTGGCGCGTGGCTGACGAGGCCATGCAGATCGCCGCGGGCGCCGGGTACACCCAGCCGCACCCGTGCGAGCGCATGCTGCGTGACGCGCGGGCCAACCCGATCTTCGAGGGCACCAACGAGGTGCTGCGCGCCTTCGTGGCCCTGAGCGGGATGCAGGGCCCCGGTCGCAAGCTGGCCGAGGTGGTGCGCGCGATCCGCGAGCCCATCAAGGGCATGGGGCTGATGTACGAGTTTGCGATGCAGCGGGCGCGTACGACCTTCGGTCGCGAGCGGATGAACCGCGCGCACCACGCGTTGCGCCGCGAGGTCGTGCTCGTGGAGGAGTACGTCACGCACTTCCAGAAGAGCGTCGACAAGGTGCTGCGCAAGCACGGCAAGGACATCGCCGAGATGCAGTACACGCAGCGCCGCGTGGCCGACCTCGCGACGGATCTCTACGCGCTGACGGCGGTGATCTCACGCACCACGCGGGCGATCGAGCGAAAGGGCGAAGAAGGCGCGCGACGCGAGGTGGAGCTCACGTCCGCCTTCGCCCACATGGCCGAGCGGCGCATGCAGGCCAATCTCGCGGCCTTCGACGACAACGACGACGAGCTCCGCAAGGGCGTCGCCGCGCAGGCGTACATCGACGGCGGTTACAGCTTCGACGTGGTGTGAAGCGATCGCTCGACGTCGGGGTGATCGGCTGCGGCACCGCGGGGGCGGCGGCGGCGTTGTTCCTGTCGAGGGCGGGGCACAAGGTCACCGTGTACGAGCGGGTGCCCGAGCCGAAGGCGGTTGGCGCAGGGATCATGCTGCAACCGACGGGGCAGGCGGTGCTCTCGCTGCTGGGGCTGCGCGAGGCGGTGGTCGCGCGGGCCGAGCCGCTGGAGTCGCTGCGCTGCGAGACCCTCCAACGGCGCCAGCTCTTCAAGCTGAACTACGCCTCGATGCCGGGGGGACACCGCGGGTACGGCTTGCACCGCGGCGCCCTCTTCGAGCGGCTCTTTGCGGCGGTGCGAGCCTCGACGGCGACGCTCGTCACGGGCGTCGAGGTGGCCGATCTCAAGGCGACCGAAGACAACGCCGGGCTGTGGTTCGTGCAGCCGGGTGGGCAACGGCTCGGGCCGCACGAGGTGTGCGTCGTCGCGGATGGTTCACGCTCGCAGCTCCGCGACGACACGAGCATCCGCAAGTCGGTGCGGGCGTACCCGTGGGGCGCCATCTGGTGCGTGCTCGATGACCCCGAAGCGCGCTTCACCCGCGGGCTCCATCAGGTGCTCGATGGGACGAAGCGCATGGTCGGCGCGCTGCCCTCGGGACTCGGACCCGGTGACCACGCGGGGCCGCGCAAGGTGAGCGTCTTCTACTCGGTGCGGCACGACCGCGCCGAGGCGTGGCGGGCCCGCGGCCTCGACGTGTGCAAGCGCGAGCTGCGACAGTTCGTCCCGGCACTCGACGCCGTGCTCGACCAGGTCGTCGCGCCCGAGCAGCTCCTCTTCACCCGCTACCAGGACGTCGCGATGTACCCGTGGAACACCGACCGCGTCGTGTACCTGGGTGACGCCGCGCATGCGATGAGCCCGCAGCTCGGCCAGGGCGCCAACCTCGCGTTGATGGACGCGCTCGTGCTGTCCGAGTCGCTCGCGGCGGAGGACGAGGTGGCGCGCGCGCTCGCCCGCTACTCCCGCACGCGCCGCTCCAACCTCGGCTTCTACGCGCTCGCGACGCGCTGGTTGACGCCGTGGTTCCAGAGCGATCTCACGGCCCTGGGGTGGGTGCGCGACCTCGGATTCCCGCTGGGAATGAGGCTTCCCGGCATGGAACGATTGATGGTCAAGGTGATGACCGGGCTCGCGCACGGCACCGGTCTTGGGCCACCGCTGTCGCTCCCTGCGCCGTGATGTCCGCACTTCGCGGCCCGGCGGGGCCTGCGCTAGCGTGCGCCCGTGAAGCTACGACGCGCGCTCCTGGGCCTGGCCTTCTCTGCCTTGCCGTTGGTCGGATGCGACGACCCCGCGCCGACCGTCGACGCCTCGGTCGCAGACGTGCCCACGACCGACACCGCCGCGAAGAACGACGTCGGTGGTGCTGACGTGGGCGAGGACGTCGGGCCGATCGTTCCGGTGGCCGATCGCCGCGAGGGGGAGCGGCAGGCGCTCGCGCTCGGGTGTGATCCGACCGACCCGGCGCGGTGCCTCATGCCGTGGCCGTCGACGTCGTTCATGCGCGACGACGAGGTGCAGGCGACGCGCGTGCGACTCGACATCCCGCAGGCGGGCGTGGTGCGCACCGACGACGTCGGGGGGCTCAACCGCGCTGACGGGTTCTCTCGCGCGACGCCGCTCATCACGGCCTTCTCGGCCAACCTCGCCGCGGAGTCTCTCGGTGACGGAACCACCGGCGCGGTGCGACTCATCGTGGCCGATGGTCCCATGCGAGGATCGCTCGTCCCGGTGCGCACGGTCACGGTCGCGCCGCAGGACACCCGCGACCCCGAGACCGGTCTCATCGCCTATCCCCGCACGCTCCTCGCCGCCGCCACGGAGCACATCGTCGTCATCACCGACGACCTCCGTTCGAGCGACGGCGCGACCCTCCGCGCCAACGACGAGACCCGCGCTGCGCTTGGCCTGCAACCGCCGCGAACGCCTGCCCAGGAGCACCTTCGCGCCTGGCACGCTCCGACCCGTACGCTGCTCATGCGGGCGGGCATCGACCCCGCCCACGTCCTACGGGTGTGGGGCTTCGTCACGCGCTCGCACGACCAGCCGCTGGTGGCGCTTCGGACGATGCGCGAGCGGGCCATCGAGGCGCTGCGCGCGGGGACGGCGACGGTTCGCATCGACTCGGTGAGCGCGCCGACCGACCCGACGGCGTCGCTCATCGTCAACGGGCACATCGTCGGTCTGCCACGCTGGGTGAACGACCAGCGGCTTCTCACCCGGCAGGCCGGCCTGCCAGTCACCGTGGCGGGCATGACCTACGACGCGCCCTTTCGCGTGCTGCTGCCACGCGGCGGAACAGGAAACTACCCCGCGGTGGTGTTCGGGCATGGCATGGGCGGCGAGGTGACCGACTCGTCCTTCGACCACCTCCTCACCAACGCGGGCGCGGCCAAGATCAACATCCGCTTCGACGGGCTCACCGAGACGGAGATGGCCCCGACCTTCCTGGGCTTCGCGCGGATGAACCTCGGCGTCGAGCAGGCCGACAGCGTGCTGCTCCAGGCGCTCGCCGGGGGCATGGCGGTGATCCACTCGATGCGCGGCGTGACGCCCGACGGGGCGGCGATTCCGGCGGCGTCCAACCTCCGCGAGGTGCTCGCGGCGCCGATGGTTGGCGGCATGGTGAACCCCTCCGCGGGTCGCCGATCGAACCCCGATACGCTCACCTGGGCGGGCGGCTCCCTCGGCGGAACCATGGGCATCACCATGGTCAACGCCGAGCCCTTGTTTCTCGCGGGCGTGGCCAACGTGCCGGGGTCGGCGTGGTCGCACTTCCTCATCCGCTCGGTGCTCTTCGACCTCGTGCGCGCGGGTCTCCAGCGCATCTACGGGAGCACCCTCGACATCTTCCTCCAGCTCGCCGTGAGCCAGACCCACTGGGACGAGGTCGACGGCGCCGTCTGGGCCGACGCGCAGGAGAACCCCCACCCGCTCCTCATTCAAGAGGCGATGGGCGACCCGGTGCTGCCCAACCTCGGGACGGAGTTTGCCGCGTCGTCGCTCGGCGCGGTGCAGGTCGGCGCCGTGCTCACCCCGATGGCGGGCGTGATGAGCGTCGAGGCGGCCGACGGTCGCACCACCATCACGCAGTACCGCGGGCCCTCCAACATCCTCGACGCCTCGGACATCCACGGCTTCGCGGCGCGCTCGGGCCTGCACACCGACGCGGCCCTTGAGCAGATCGAGACCTTCCTGCGCTCGGCCTGGGCGGGGCGCGCGCGGGTCGTGCTCCCGCGCAACTGCGCGATGAACACCCCGCCGGGAAGCTGCGACTTCAGCGCGGCGCGGTGACGTCGATGGTGATCCGGCGGTGCGCCATCGCGCTCCTCGCCGCGGGCCTCGCGCTCGGTGGCTGTGACGACGCGGGGCCCGCGCCGGTCGACGCCGCGGTGATGGACGCTGCTGACGCCGCGGTCGCGCCAGACGTCACCGACGACGTGACGGAGGACGTCGCGCCGGATGCTTCGGTGCCTGATCCGACACCCTACGCGGGCCCGGACGACTGGTGCCCCGGGCGCGAGCACTGTCGCGCGATGGGCGACAACCGCCTCCTCGTGGGCGCCGCGCGCGAGCTCATCAACCCCGACATCATCGAGCGCGAGTGGACCGACACGAACCGCAACCACAACTTCGACCCGGGTGAACCCTTCGTCGACCTCAACGGCAACGGGGTGTTCGACGCCACCTGGATCGCCGGCTTCGGCAACGGCCGTGCAGCCATCGGCTCGCACGACGACCTGGAGGTGCGGGCCCTCGCGTTTCGCTACAACGAGACCACCGTTGCGTTGGCGGTGTTCGACACGGTGGGGTTGTTCATCAACCACCTCGACGCGGTGCGCGCGGAGCCGTCGCTCGCGGGCCTCGACGTCGACCGCATCGTCCTCGCCTCGACGCACGTCCACGAGGGTGTCGACACCGTGGGGCTGTGGGGTCCGCAGCTCGCCGTGTCGGGCCTCAACGCCGCGTACATGGCGCGCATCCGAGAGCGTGGCGCGATCGCGATTCGCCGGGCGGTGGAGTCGCTGCGCCCGGCGCGCATGCGCGTGGCCCAGACCCTCACGGTCGACCCGGTGACGGGCTCGACGCTCGCGTACGTCAACGACACGCGCGACCCGGTGCTCTTCGACCCGACGGTCACCATCGCGCAGTTCGTCGAGGACGGTGACCCGACGCGCACCATCGCCACGTGGGTCAACTGGTCGGCGCACCCCGAGTACACCGGGTCGAGCAACAACCTCCTCTCCGCCGACTACGTGCACGCGCTGCGCGAGACCGTGGAGTCCGGCGTCGCGCGCGACAGCCTCCCCGGCCTCGGCGGCATCACCGTCTTCCACAACGGTGCCATCGGCGGACAGGTGGGCCCCGGCGGCGGCGTCGCGCCGCGCGGCGAGGACGGCATCCCGATTCCCCAGTCGGGTCTTCCGAAGGCGATGGCGGCGGGGCGCAACGTCGGTGCGCTCGCGCTGCGGGCCCTGGCGAGCGACGGCGTCGAGGCCAGCGTGACGGCGGTGAGCTACCGCACGGCGCCCATCCACTGCCGCGCGCAGAACACCCTCTACGGCATCCTCTACAACCAGCGCACGGTGGAGCGCGAGCTCATCGGGTACAACCCGCGGCGCCCCGTCGGGGTGGGCAACTACCCGTGGATCCGCTCGCGCGTCACCTACCTCCAGGTGGGCCCCGTCGCGATGATCTCCGCGCCCGGGGAGCTGCACCCCGAGCTCTGGATCGGCACCGACCCGCGCTACTCGTGGGGACAGCCGACGCTCACCGAGACGGTCAACCGACCCGACCTCGCGATGGGCCCGCAGCCGCCCTATCTGCGCGACCTGATGCTCATGAACCCCGACGTTCGCTACGCCTTCGTCGGCGGGCTCACCGAGGATTTTCTCGGCTACATCGTCCCGGCCTACAACTACGTCGTGAACCCCGTCGTCCCCTACCTCGCCGAGGCGATGGGCGAGCACTACGAGGAGACCAACTCGGTGGGCCCGGAGGTCGAGCGCTACCTCAACGGACCGATGCGCGAGCTCGCCCGCTGGCGACCGCCTACGAACTGAGCAGGCGTACGACGCCCGCGACGGTGGCGTCGGGCGCGTCGACGTGAACCCAGTGCCCGGCGCCCGCGGCGACGATCACCTCGCAGTCACCGCGCGCGGCCACGGCGTCGAGGCGGGCGCGCTCGGCGGCGTCCATCACGAGGGAGTCACCACCCAGGATGAAGCCCGTGCGTCGACCGGGCGGCGGGGACTCGACCACGGGCCAGAGGTCGCGCTCGAAGTAACCGTCGAGGAGCGCGCGAATCGCCGGGATCTCCACGCGCAGGCGAAAGCCCTGGTCGGCGTGTTCGAGGTTCATGGCGAGCCATGCGGCCATCCCACGGTCGTGTCCATCGGCGACGACGGCCTGCATGAAGTCCTCGCGGGTCGCCCAGGTGGGACCGATGGCGGCGAGCGTGTCGAGGGCGCGGAGTGATGCCTCGGAGCCGTGACGGTCGGGCCGCGCGCCGGGGTTGGAGTCCACGGCCACGAGGTGCGTGAGCGACGGTGTGGCCTCCGCGTAGGCGAGGGCGACCTTCCCGCCGAAGCTGTGCCCGAGCACCCCGCGCACGGGCGGCGCGAGCAAGGGGGCGAGGGTGACGAGGTCGTCGACCGCGGCCGAGAGGGTGTGCGGGGGCGGGAGGTCTTGCGAGGCGCCGTGCTTGCGGAGGTCGACGAGCACGAAGGCCCACGACGGGAGCTCGGCGACGAAGCGACGGGCGAGGGTGCGCCAGTTGGTCTTCGATCCGAGGATGCCGTGGAGCACCAGGCACGAACGATCGGGAGAGGCACCCGGAGCAGTGACGACGGCGTAGGACAACATGACGGTTGGCCCGGAGCCCTACCATGGTCGCCACGGCGTCGGCGGGCAGCCGTGATAGAACGCGCGCCGTGACCCGCTCCCTCCATGGTTTCGCGCTCTTCCTCTGCTTCTTCGCGCCGGTCGGGTGCGCCTCGACGGGCACCGCTGCCACCGCCCGCGCCGAGGCTCCGCGACCGCCCGACGTGCACGGCGAGCTGCTCGCGCTCCTGCCGCCCGGCGCCGTGGCGTGGGGTCGCTTCGAGCTGACCGAGGCGCGCCGCTCGCCGCACTTCGACGGGGCGTTGGAGCTGGCCGTGACCCTCGGCGCCGACGTCGGTGGCGTGCGCCGCGAGCTGGGCTTCGACGCGCTCCACGAGGCCGATCACCTCGCCTTTGGCGTGTACCTGCCGCCCGGCACGGCAGCCACCGTGGGCTGGCCGATCATCGTCGCGCGAGGTCGCTACGACCGCGCCGCCGTGTTGCAGGCGGCGCGCGAGCGGACGCCCGGCGTGTCACCGGAAGAGGGCACCGAACAGGGCATCGCGTACGTCAGCGTCGGGCAGCGGGCGTACATGTTTCCGGCGAGCGACGTGGTGGTGGTGATGGAGCGCTCGCTGGTGCGCCGCGTGGCCGCGCGGCTCGTCGGCGAAGAGCGGCGCTCGGTGCGCGACGACGACCGCTTCAACGACCTGTGGGCGCTGGTCGACGGCCGCCATGGATCGCTTCAGGTGGCGGCCGACCTCGCGGCGATTCGGGCGCGGGTGAGGGTTCCGACGCGGGGCGTGGCGCGCACGGGCGAGGGGCTCGATCGGCTCGTGGCGTGGGGCGACGTCCCGGGTGACGTGAGCGTGCGCGCGGCGGGGCAGGCGCACACCGAGGCGGCGGCGCGGGAGATCGTTCGGCTCGTGGATGCGTCAACGCGCGAGCTCGCGGGTCAGGTGATGGTGCGCATCCTCGGGCTGGGTCGGCTGCTGCGCGAGGGCGTCGTGGCTCGGGCCGATGGCGAGCGTGTGACGCTGACGGTGCAGGCCAACTCGGTCGAGGCGGGGCGCGTGCTGCGCATCAGCTCCGCGCTGCAAGAGCTCGGCGGCACCGCGCAACAGTAAGCGCGAGCGCGCCGGACGCAGCCGTCTGCGCTTCGACCGGGGCGTCGCTCGTCCCGTTCGTCGATGGTCGGGCCGTCGCGAGCTGTGCCATGCGCGCTGGCAGCGTGGTACGGATCGATCTGGCTCGTGATGAACGACACCTCCCCCACCGCGGCGCGCTTCTACCACCAGCACCTGCGGTCGTTGTCGCCTGCGGAGCGTCTGGGCATCGCCGCCGGCCTCTCGTTGGCGGTCCGGCAGCTCGCGGAGGTCGGCGTGCGCGCGCAGCACCCCGGCGCGACCGAGCGGGAGATCGAGCTGTATCTGGCCGCCCGACTCTACGGGCGCGAGCTCGTCGCGAAGGTTCTCGGGGCGCCGTCGGCGCTCGCAGCCGGGCGTTGACGCTGGCATCCCCCAAAGGGTGGATCAGCGCGAGGTCAGCGCCGGCGAACGCCGATCCGTCCGGTCGGATCTGTCGGCAGGTCGGTCATCGCGCGCATCGACGCGGGGAGCCGAAGCGTGAAGTGTGGCGTCGTCGGCCCGATGACCGTGTGAGCGTACGCGGAGATCTGTTCGAGGCGCGCGCCGTCCCAGAAGAACATCGCGTGCTTCAGCGGCCCCTCGATCGGGGTGTTCGCGGCGAGTGCGGCGAGTGCTTCGACGTCGACCGGAAGCGCCCTCCACACGACGTCGGCGCCGGCCCCAGCCAGCACCGACGGGACCGCGCCGAGGAGACGGTCGGGAGCGGCGAGCCAGCCGTTGGGCGCGCGCTGAGCGCCGGCCTCCAGCGGCGCGGCGAAGGTCTGCTCCAGCGCGATTCGCGCGAGCGACGCGTCGTCTTCGGGCAGGCGAGCGCGCACGTCGGGATCGATTTCCTGCAACGGAAACTCCTCGACGATGAGGCGGCAGGCGAGGTCCTCGGCCAACAGCCAGCTACCCGGCGGGAGCTGCGCCTCGCTCGGGGCGTGCCGACAGACCGACACACGGAGCCGCGCTCGGATCTCGTCCGGCGAGAGCGACGCCAGGTGAGTGCGAGCCTCTGCGCGCGCCTCCTCACGCCTCCGCTCCACTCCGGCGTACCAACGCTCGACCACCTCCCGCCGCTCGCGATCTTCTCTGCGGCCGCCGAGCCAGGCCCAGATGAACATCACGGCCATGCCGCCGATCAACAGGACGAAGAAGAGTCCCACTCCGAGGCCAGACGTCATGGACGCCACCCTAACCCGCAGGGGACGACCCCGACGAGAGCCGGGACCTCCTGTGAACCGGCACACGGACCAGGCACCCCGTCAGCGCCGGTTCGCCGGAGTCCGTCGCAGTGGCGCGCTGTGCGTCATCTCGTAGGACGACTCCGTCAGCGCGACAGCACGAGGTAGGCGGTGACGACGACGTTGCCGTAGCCCGCCATCGAGGTGATGGCCCGGTTGTCGACGGTGACCCCGTAGGTGAGCTCGTTGTCGCCGCCCATGCGCAGCTCGGAGGTGACGTCGATGACGACGGGCCGAACGTCCCACCCCGGGCACCAGCCGCCGCGGCCGAAGTACCAGGTGCCGTGCTGGTTGGGCACCACGCCCTGGTCGACCATGTCGTTGCACCCGTCGGCCGAGCGCGCCTCAGGGAAGTCGATGACGTGGTCGTTGTTGTTGAGCCGCAGGTGGTGCCCGTGGTTGCAGAACTCCGCGCACTGGCTCGTCTCCGAACCATGACCCGTGATGAGCGCGTAGAGCTCGGCGCGGCGCGTGTCGGCGGGCACGGTGAAGCGCTGCGCGGGGTGCCGCTCGGTCCACGTCGCGTTGAGGTTGCCGCCCTGGTAGAGCAGCCGCGTCTCGAAGGGACGCACCGCTCGCGCGCGGTTGCCGAAGCGCAGCGAGAGGCTCGCGACATAGGGAGCGGGCCGCGGATCGAACTGCCGCGACGCGTACCAGCGGAGGTGCTGCCGCCCGCCCGCGCGGAGCAGCGGAAGAACGCCCGAGATGTCGGTGACCCAGCGGCCCTCGCGCCAGTAGGTGGTGATCCAGCGGGCGAGCTCGGTGTCGCAGCGCCACTGCGGTCCCGCGTCGGGAGAGGGGGCGCCTGCGTCGGCGGAGGGTGTCGCTTCAGAGCACAGCCAGAGGTGCGAGAGGTAGTCCCACGCGCCGCAGTCACCGTCGCGGCGGTTGACGCAGTCGGTGCTCAGGTCGACTTCGAGCGTGTCGAAGCTCGCCATTGCGGTCGCGTCGGGCAGCGTCGCGTCGACGTCGATGTTGTCGACGACCATGGCGTGGTCGAGGAGCGTGACGGTGGTGGCGGGGTGCGACGCGAGCTCGGCTTCGCGGGCGTACTCGAAGTTGTAGTAGCGGGCCTCGTTGGCGAGCAGCGGGAGCTCGAGGCGCAGTCCCCCAGAGGCGAGGCGACCGAGCTGGCCCACCTCGCGGATGTGCTGCGTGCGGTCGACCGCCCACTGCACCGACTCGTAGCGCGGGACCATGTTCGTGGTGTTGCGGCGCGCGCGGTAGAGCTCGCCGAGCCAGTTCTGCATCGTCGTGAGGTTTTCGCTCACGAAGTGAAAGCGCTGCGCCCAGTGCGCGCGGTCTTCCTCGCCGAGGTTGCCGAGCGCCTCCTGGGTGCGCTGCTGGAAGGCTTCGAGCTGCGTCGTCGCCGTGGTGGTGAGGAAGAAATAGTGGACGTTGCGGGGTGAGCGATCGATGAGCTCTTCGATGCTTCCGGCGAGCAGGTTGGTCGAGTAGCTCGCCGCCGTCACCACGATGAACACGTAGCTGTCCTCGCCAGTGAAGTGCTCTTGCAGTGACCACGGGCCCGCCTCGGTCATCACGGTAAACGGGCCCGCGAGGTCGCGCGGGCGAAGGCCATACGGTCCCGGGCCGAAGGCGCTCGCGTCGACCACATCAGCCGCGCCCGCATCGACGGCTTCAGGCACATCGACAGCAAAGCCGAGGTCGGAGCCCGTATCGCTGCCCAGGTCGGACACGGCGGCATCGACTGGTGTGGTCGGTGCGTCGTCGCAGCCGGCGGCGAGCGAGAGCAGACAGGCGGCGACGATGGAGCGGCGGGCGAAGTCCATGGCGACGGTTGTATCAGCCCGGCGCGCGCTCGTGACGCCGAGGGGGTCGATCGTGTATGCCGCCGCGCATGCGCCGTTGGATCGTCCGCCCCGCGACCCGTCCCTTGCGCGGAGCCTTCCGCGTCCCGGGCGACAAGTCCATCTCGCACCGGGCGTGGATTCTCGCGTCGCTCGCCGAGGGTGACAGCGTGCTGCGCGGGCTCTCGCCGGGCGACGACGTGGCCCGCACCCGCGCCATCATGGAGGCGCTCGGTGTCGCCACGCACCAGTTGGACGGGCGCTCGGTGAGGGTGGAGGGCCGCGGCCTCGGTGGGCTCGGTGCGCCCGCCGACGCGACGCTCGACTGCGGCAACGCGGGCACGTCCATGCGGCTGGTCGCGGGCGTTCTTGCTGCGCAGGGCTTCGACACGACGCTGGTTGGCGATGCCTCCCTCTCGCGTCGCCCGATGGGTCGCATCACGCGACCGCTGCGCGCCCGCGGCGCGAGCATCGAAGGGACCATCGACCCGGTGCGACGCGACGAGACGGCGCCGCTGGTCATCCGCGGTCTCACGGGCGGACGAAGGCTCTTCGCGAGCGACGAGTCGCTGGCCGCGGCGAGCGCGCAGGTGAAGTCGTGCCTGCTGCTCTCCGGGCTCTTCGCGGACGGCGAGACCTCGTTGCGCGAGCCCACGCTCTCGCGCGACCACACCGAGCGGATGCTGCTGGCGATGGGCGTTCCGCTGCGAACGCTCGGGCCGATGTGCGTGCTCGACCCCAGCGGATGGGACGGTGCGCTCGCGCCGCTCGACCTGGAGATCCCGGGCGATCCGTCGGCGGCGGCGTTCTGGGTGGCGGCGGCGCACGTGGTGGAGGGATCGCGGATCCAGGTGCGCGGCGTGGGCGTCAACCCGACGCGCACTGGCTTCCTCGAAGCGCTGCGCGACCAGGGGGGCGGCGCGGGCGTGGCACCGAAGGGAGAGGTCGGCGGCGAGCCGGTGGGCGACCTCCACGTCGGCGTCGCGGGCACGGGGACGCTCCGTCGGGCGGCGCATGTCGCGGGCGAGCTGACCACGCGGTGCATCGACGAGATCCCGGCGCTGGTGGCGGCGGCGGCGGTGTCGCCGGGCGAGAGCCGCTTCGAAGACCTGGCCGAGCTGCGGGTGAAGGAGAGCGATCGGGTGGCAGCGCTCGCGGCGATGCTCGCGGCCTTCGGCATCGAGCACGCGGCGTCGGCGGACGGGTTGCTGGTGCGCGGCGGACGACCGAAGGGCGGGGCCGTGGTGGCGACGCGCGGCGATCACCGCATCGCGATGGCGGCGGCGGTGCTGGCGCTCGCGGCCGACGGCGAGACGACCATCGACGACGTCGCGTGCGTCGACACGAGCGACCCGGACTTCGCGGCGGTGCTGCGTGGACTGGGCGGAGACATCGAGGTGATGGAATGAGCGGCATCGTGGTGGCGATCGACGGGCCCGCGGGCGCGGGCAAGAGCACCGTGGCGCGGCAGGTGGCGGCGGCGCTCGGGTACACGCTGGTGGACACGGGGTCGCTCTACCGGGCGTCGGCGCTGGTGGCCTCGCGGGCGGGCGTGGCGATGGGCGACCGGGCGGGCGTGGAGGCGACCGTACGGGCGGCGGTGGCGTCGGGCGCGCTGCGTCTCGAAGCGGGCGATCGCGGCGTCACGCGGGTGCTCATCGACGGGAGCGATCCGGGCGACGCGCTGCGGACGCCGGAGATGTCCATGGGCGCGAGCGCGGTGGCGGCGTACCCGGCGGTGCGCGAGGCGCTGCTCGACGCGCAGCGGGTCTTCGGCCGTCACGGGGCGGTGGTGCTGGAGGGCCGCGACATCGGCACGGTGGTGTTTCCGCAAGCGGAGCTGAAGGTCTTCCTCACGGCGACGGCGGAGGAGCGGGCGCGTCGGCGCTGCGAGGAGCTTCGCGCGAAGGGCACCGACGCGGACTACGAGGCGACGCTCGCGGACGTGCGGCAGCGCGACCACCAGGATGCGAGCCGGGAGATCGCCCCGCTGCGAGAGGCGGCCGACGCTGTACGGGTGGACAGTGACCGGCTCACGCCCGACGAGGTCGTGGCGGCCATCGTCGCTCTGGCCCGCGGGCGCGGAGCCCTTTGACAGGTTTCGGCGATTGCTCTAACAGAGCCCGCATTGACCCGAAGTGGGTTCGGCGAACCCACCAACGCTCCTCGGTCAACTCCACTGCACCATCGGTTCTTCCTGACACGCGCGGCGATGGTCGCCGCGGCGGTGTGAGGAAGAGTCTCCCCCCGACGGTGCGCGAGGACAGGTCATAGAACGACTGCATGACAACCAACGAGACGCAGGCTTCGGGCACGAGTGACATGGACAGCTTCGCGGCGCTCTTCGAGGCGACGAGCGCGGCGAGCGAGGTCAAGGAAGGCGAGATCGTCCAGGGGACGGTCTTGCGGGTCAGCAAGGAGACGGTCGTCGTCGACATCGGGTTCAAGTCCGAAGGGGTCATCCCCGTCTCGGAGTTCACCGGTGCCAACGGCGAGGTGACCGTCCAGCCGGGCGACCGCGTCGACGTGCTCGTCGAGAGCCGCGAGGACGACAACGGCCTGGTTCTCCTCTCCAAGGAGAAGGCCGACAAGATGAAGGTGTGGGACGAGATCTCCGCCGCGTGCGAGCGCGACGAGATCATCGAGGGCACCATCTCGGCGCGCGTGAAGGGCGGCCTCTCGGTCACCATCCGCGGCGGCGTGAAGGCGTTCCTCCCCGGCTCGCAGGTCGACCTGCGCCCCATCCGCAACCTCGACAAGATGATCGGCCAGGGCTTCCAGTTCAAGGTCATCAAGTTCAACAAGAAGCGCGGCAACATCGTCCTGTCGCGCCGCGTGCTCCTCGAGAAGGAGCGCGACGAGCTCAAGCGCGACACCCTCGAGAAGCTCTCCGAGGGCATGGTCACCAAGGGCATCATCAAGAACATCACCGAGTACGGTGCGTTCGTGGACCTCGGCGGCATCGACGGCCTCCTCCACATCACCGACATGAGCTGGGGCCGCGTCCAGCACCCGAGCGAGCTCTTCCAGGTCGGCGACGAGGTCACCGTCAAGGTGCTCAAGTACAACGCCGAGACCGAGCGCGTCTCGCTGGGCCTCAAGCAGACCATGGAAGACCCGTGGAGCCACGCCGAAGAGGCGTATCCGCAGGGCAAGAAGGTCAACGGCAAGGTGGTCTCGATCACCGACTACGGCGCGTTCATCGAGCTGGAGCCGGGCGTCGAGGGTCTCGTGCACGTCTCGGAGATGTCGTGGACGCGTCGGGTCAAGCACCCGAAGAACCTCCTCAACGTCGGCGACGACATCGAGTGCCAGGTGCTCGAAGTCGACGCCAAGGCGAAGCGGATCTCGCTCTCCATCAAGGAGCTCGAGCCCGATCCCTGGACGCTGTTCGTCAACGAGTTCAACCCGGGCGACAAGGTCGGCGGGAAGGTTCGTTCGATCACCGACTACGGCATCTTCATCGGGATCCGCGACGGCGTGGACGGCATGGTCCACAAGTCCGACCTCTCGTGGACGCTCCGCGTGGTCAACCCGTCGGACCTCTACCAGAAGAACGACGACGTCGAGGCCGTCATCCTCTCGATCAACCACGACGAGAAGAAGGTCTCCCTCGGCATCAAGCAGCTCTTCGACGACCCCTGGTCGACGATCCCCAACGACTTCCCGCAGGGGAAGCCGGTCGAGGGCAAGATCATCAACATCTTCGATGGTGGTCTGTTCATCTCGATCTCCGAGGGCATCGACGGCTTCGTGGCCTCGCACGACTACCCGGCGGACATCACGGACGGCACCCGCAAGCTCAAGCGCGGCGAGACCATCCAGACCACCGTCGCGGGCCTCGACATCGGCGACAAGCGCATCCTCCTCTCGATGCGCGGCGGGTCTTCCGCCTCGTCGTCGACTCGCAGCACCAGCAGCGAGAGCAGCGAGCAGGGTGCCGCTCCCGAGCGCATGAGCGGCGGCTCCCCGAGCGCCGCGCCGAAGGAGAACCGTCGCGGTTCGACCCTCGGCGACCTCATCAAGGAGAAGCTCGGCGACCTCGGCGACCTGCCGTCGAAGTCCTGATCGCGTCCTCCTCTCTCCTCCCTTCCTGACCTCACCCCCGCCGCCGCGCGCCCCTCTCCCTCGCAGGAGAGGGGCTCCGGTGTCCTGCACGCGTCGCGGTCGCCGATCGGTTGGCCGTTGATTCCTGTGGCAACGCGCGCCACCCTGCGCGCTCCGTGACCAGCCGAAACGACTCCCCCAATCGTCTCTGGGCCCCGTGGCGCATGGAGTACATCCGCGGCCCGAAGGAGCCCGGCTGCATCTTCTGCAAGTACCCCGCGGAAGACCCCGCGAAGCTGCCCGAGCGCCTCATCCTGTGCGTGCGCGCCGACGCCTTCGTGATGCTCAACAAATACCCCTTCGCGGCGGGTCACCTGATGGTCGTGCCGACGCGGCACGCCAACAACCTCGACGAGCTCACCCCGAAGGAGCACGCCGCGCTCTTCGAACTGGTGCGCGCCGCGGGCTCGGCGCTGAAGGTCGCGGTCAACGCCGAGGGCATCAACATCGGCATCAACATCGGCGCGGCGGCGGGCGCGGGCATCGCCGAGCACCTGCACGTGCACATCGTCCCGCGGTGGCGCGGCGACATGAACTTCATGCCCGTCGTGGCCGACCTCCGCGTCATGCCCGAGGCCCTCAGCGACACCTGGAACCGCCTGGCCCCCTACTTCCGACCGCTGGGTGACTCGCCCATCGACTCGGTGCCTGGCGGTCGCCGCAAGCCCGCTCGCAAGGCCAAGGCGTCCGGTCGATGATCGACGTGGTGCGCCGGCGGCGCCTCCTCTTCGCGGCCGTCTGGGTCGCGGTCATCGCCACGTCGCTCTACTTCTCGTGGGCGGTGCTGCGCCCCTTCGTCATCGGCACCCTGCTCGCCTACGTGCTGCACCCGGTGGTCGGTGCCCTCACCCGCGTGAAGGTCGCCGGTCGCTCGATGCCACGGTGGACCGCGGTGCTCGGCATCTACGTCACGCTCGTCGCGGGTCTGGTGTTCGGGCTGCTCGCGATCACGCCGCGGGTGGTGACCGAGGCGCGATCGTTTCTCGTGCATGAGGTGCCGACGCTGCGCGCGCGGGCCGAGCGCGACTGGATGCCGAAGGTTCGCTCGCTGGTGGCGCGGGCGCAGGGCGTCGTCGTCGCGACACCGCCGCGCGAAGAAAACGACCTGACGGGCGAGCGCCCGCCCGAAGACGGCGCGCTGCGGGTGACCCCGGAGGCCAACGGGGTGCTACGCGTCTCGCTGCCTCCCGAGGGCGTGGTCGTCGAGCGGGAGGACGACTCGCACTGGCGCATCCGACCGCGGAGACAGCCGCAGAGCGAAGGCGACTCGATGCAGCGCGAGCTGCGGCGCCTCGGGCAGGGGCACGTCGGCGATGTGGTGCGCGTGGGCCGCGGCATCATCGGCGGCGTCATCGGCGGCATCTTCAACTTCTTCATGACCCTGATGGTGAGCGCCTACCTGCTCATCACCGAGGCGCGCGTGCTGGGCTTTTTCCGCACGCTGGTGCGACCGGAGTCGCGCGAGTCCTTCGACCTGCTGCTGCGCCGCCTTGATCGCGGTCTCTCGGGCGTGGTGCGCGGGCAGCTCATCATCTGCCTCGTCAACGGCTCGCTGAGCGCCGTGGGCTTCGCGCTCGCCGACCTGAAGTACTGGCCCACGCTCGCCGTGATCGCGACGGTGTTCTCCCTCATCCCCATCTTCGGAACGGTGCTGAGCTCGGTGCCCGCGGTCGCCATCGGGCTCACGCAGAGCTTCGGCACGGCCGTCTTCGTGCTGCTCTGGATCATCGGCATCCATCAGCTCGAAGCCAACCTGCTCAACCCAAAGATCATGGGCGACCAGGCGAAGATCCACCCGGTGCTCATCGTGTTCTCGCTGCTCGCGGGTGAGCACGCCTTCGGCATCCTCGGGGCGCTGCTCGCGGTGCCGATGATGTCCATCGCGCAGACGCTGTTTCTCCATTGGCGGCAGTACGCCCTGGGCTACGGCGACGCGGCCACGGACTCGGTCTCGTAGGCGGTCCGCAGGGGAGGTTGGGCGATGCGATACGGCCACGCACTGATCGCAGCTTGTGCGTCGGTGATGTTCTCGTGCGGCGCCAGGACGGGCCTGCTCGTCGACGCCAGCGTCGATCGCGTCGACGTCGCCGGGGACGTTCCGCGCGACGTTCCTCTCGTCGACGTGTGCGTCCCGACCCGCGTGGTCGCGCAACCCTCGTCGGTCGAGCTCTTGCTCGTCGCCGACCGCTCGACCTCCATGGAGCGCGACCTGCTCGGCGGCGCGGGCGTGCCTCAGCGCTGGGGCGTTCTCATCTCCGCGCTCACCACCACGCTCCCCCGCTATCAGGATCGCATCGCGATGGGGTTGCAGTTCTTCCCGGGCGTCGGGGTGGTCGGCCTCTGCACGGTGGCGCCGACCCCCGACCTCAACCCGGCGCTCGCGCAAGCACCGCTCATCCTGCGTCGCTTCGCCGAGACCGGGCCCAACGGTCGCACCCCGACCTGGCTCGGGGTTCAGTCCGCGGGGCGCTACCTCCAGGGCCGCGCGGCGCCGAACCGGTTTCGCGCGCTGCTCCTCGCGACCGATGGCGCGCCCAACTGCAACGGCGCTCTCGATGGGGCGCGCTGCGAGTGCACGGCCCTCGGCGGCACCGGCCAGCAGCAGTGCGAGGACGACCCGTCCCTCTGCCTCGACGATGCGCGCACGGTGCAGGCGCTCCGTGAGCTCGCGGCGGGCGGCATTCCCACCTACGTCGTGGGCATCGATGGTGACGGTCAGCCCGAGCTCATCGCCTCGCTCTCGCGCCTCGCGGTCGCCGGTGGACGACCCAACCCCGCGACCTCGGCTCGGCCCTATTACAGCGTCCGCCGACCGGAAGATCTCACCAGCGCGTTCGATCAGATCCAGCGGCAGGTGTCGCGCTGCGTGTTTGGCGTCGGCCGGTCGGTTCCGGCCGAGGCGACGGTGACGGTGAGCCAGGGCGCCACGCCCATCACCCGCGACCCGAGCCGCCAGGACGGCTGGGACTGGACCGACGCCGACCGCTCGACGCTCACCATGTTCGGCGCGACCTGCGACCGCGTCGCGATGAGCGCAGCGGCGTTGCAGATCGAGATCGCCTGCACGGCCCCGCGCTGATCCGCTACGCCGTCGCGACGGTCCCGCGCGGGCGAAACGCGAAGCCCGCCATGGCGCCCATGAGCAGCCCGCCGAGGTGAGCGGAGAGCGCCGCGCCAGGGTCGCCGAGGTCGGCGGCGAGATGCACGACGACGAAGGCCGCGAGCGCCGTGCGCGTGCGCGACGGGGTTGCTGCGAGCTGAGCGAGGGTCAGGCCGAGGAGACCGAAGCTACCGCCCGAAGCGCCCACCACGAGCGCTCCCGAGGGAGCCGTGGTGGCGGCGAGCAGGCCGCCCGCGACGGTGGCGCCGGTCCATGTGGCGATGAGGCGGCGACGTCCGACGCGGCGCTCGATCCATGGGCCGAGGAGGAGCAGCGGCACGAGGTTGAGCAGCAGGTGCAGCGCGTGGATGTGCAGCCAGCCGTGCGCGGCGAGTCGCCACGAGTCGGCGAGGCGGTGGTCGCCCGAGCGGATGGCGCCCCAGCGCACGAGGGCGTCGGGCCCGGCGTGGTGGGCCAGGCGTCGCGCGAGGTGGGCGGCCACGAGGGCGGCTCCGAGCGACCAGGTCGCGGGGGCGGGGGTGGTGAGCGACGACGACATGGCGCGGGGTGCAAACGCACCGTAGCGGGGGCGCCGGGGAGGAGCGGTAATTTCTGGGGAGGTCAGGCGGCGAGGGAGGAGGAGGGGTTGCAGCGCTGGCGCATCTGGGCGCGGATGCGATGCGCGCGGGTGTAGACGGTCTTCTCCGAGCCGCCGCAGGCGCGGGCGATCTCTTCGACCGACGCCTCCTCGACGTGGAGCATCAGGAGGAGGCGCTGGTCTTGCGGCGCGAAGCCCTTGAGCGCTTCGAGGGTGCGACCGCAGCGCTCGTTGCGCGCGGCGTCCTCGAAGAGGTCGCGGTCGTCGACGCGGTCGACCTCTCCGGTGGAGCTCAGGGTGGCGGGGCGGCGACGGTGCGAGCGGAGGAAGTCGCGCGCCGAGTTGCCTGCGAGCAGGGCGACCCAGCTGGAGAGCTTGAGGCCGCGCGCCGGGTCGAAGAGGCGGAGCTTGCGCATCTCGCGGTCGACCAGCGAGAGGTAGAACTCCGCGCGGATCTCCTCCATCTCGTCGTTGCCCAGCACGCGGGCGAAGCCGCGGCAGACGCGCTCGACCTGTCGCCGTACGAGGCGGTCGAAGCGCACCTGGAACTCCTTCCAACCGGCTGCGTCTCCGCGCAGCAGCCGGGTGACGAGGGCCTGATCGTCGAGGGTCGTCTCGTGGGTCGGGTGGGTCATATCGCTTGTTGCCTCCGGCGGAGCGCTAGAGCAGCGGCCGTACCAACGGTCGTCCGTCGAAAAATCACGCGGGTCGCGAAGAGAGTCCCCGCGGCAGACGTTCAACGGTCCGGGGCGACGAGCAGGGATTCGCGTGGACAAGCGTTCACAGCGGGCTGTGAGCGTTGGACCGCGAACGGGACGTCACAACCTCGGCATCAATCGCAATTCACGGGCGCGCGCCGACGACGTCGGGCGAGCGTGAACACGGCGAAGGCGCAGAGCGGGAGCAGCCCCGAAGCGGTGACGGGCGCGCGACCGACGGCGCAGGAGACGTTGTTGGCGCCGACGACGCGGGCGCCGCCCGGGGTCGTGGCGAGGCCGCCGTAGGGGATGCCGATGCAGCGGCCCGGCGGGGTCGCCCGCTCAGGGTAGATGGCGCAGATGCCGGCGGAGTCGTCGTTGTTGAGGTCGCTGCGAATCTCGCCGAGGCCCGCCGTCGGGTACATCACCGCGCGGGTGATGTTGGAGTGGGCGAGGCCGAGGAAGTGCCCGAACTCGTGGGTCAGAATCGTCTGGAGGTCGCACTCGTCGGGCTCGGGCATGCGCCCAACGGCGAAGACGAATCCCCCGGCGTTGGTGGACGCGCGGCTGTTGAGCTCGATGTCGGCGTCGAAGATCTCACCCGTCAGCGAGTCGAAGGTCACCACGGTGATGGCGATGGTGCCGGGCCGGTGGAGCGCGTCGTCCTCCCACTTCGGGCGAAACGACACGGTGTTGGAGTTGGGGCCGAAGGGGTTGTAGCCCGTGGGGTTGGAGGTCGTTCCGTTGGGGACGATGCGGAAGTACTGGGGCTCGCGGCCGTTGTCGTCGCAGGCCACGCGGCCCCAGGCGCCCGTCGAGGAGGCGGTGATGCGATCGAGGTCGGGGAGCGTGAGACCGGCCTGGAGGTTGGCGCGGTAGAGCGAGTAGCCGGTGCAGAGGTTTCGCCACGAGAGGGCGACGCCGTACATCGGGCACTCGCCCTCCTGCGCGCGACTGCGGGTCGTCATCGTGCGGCAGTACGCGCTCGCTGATGAGCTCACGAGGAGCGGCAGCGCGAGGGCCGCAGCAACAGGGCTGAGCTTCACCGCGGCACCGCGCGAACACGATCGAGGAGCGTGGGCAGCGAGACGGGCGCCGCCGGGGCGGCCTCGGCGGAGCGCGAGCTGTCGGTGAGCAGCGCCACCGGGGGCTGCGCGACGAGGGCGCCCTGGGGAGACGCCTGCACGGGCACCACGGCCGCCGTGAGATGCGCCAGGAAGCGAACCTGGCCCACGCCGCCGGAGAGGAAGAAGACGTAGCTGCGGCCGACCTCCAGCGAGGGCGCGTCGGGGATGACCTGGGTGATGCGGCCGACGGTTCCGCCGGGGGTGCGGACGAAGATGGTGGCGCGGGGGAGGGCGCTGCCGCGGACCGTGGCGTCGACCGTGAGCTCGTGGTCCGTGACGATGAGCCCGTGCTCCCAGCGCGACGACGACGCGCGCACCGTGGCGAGCACGACCTCGTCCGAGCGCCGGGTGAGCTCCTCGGTGGTGACCGGGACCACCGTCGTTGCGATGGCCGTCAGCGGTGCGACCGATAACAGCAGCGCCAGGAGGGCGCCGAGTCTGCGGCTCACAGGTCCTCCAGCTCGGCGTCGAGGCGAAACACGGCGGTGGAGTCGCCGCCCGAGTGGGCGCTCGTCGAGACGTCGGTGAGCGACGGGTGCACCTCGTACCCGAGCGCGACGGGCAGCATGCTGGGGAGCGACGCCTGCGGCTTGGCGCCGACGGGCCAGGCGCTCGCGAGGTAGGCGTCGACGAAGCGCAGCACCCGGTCGGGCGGCTGTTCGGCGCCGGCGAGGAGCAGCCGACGGCAGACGAGGAGCTCGCTCTCGGCGACCGAAGCGATGACCGTGCGCAGTGCGTGGGAGAGGCGCACGGCCTCGTCGCGGGTGTCGGCGTCGCCGCGGTCGAGGGCGACGCGGAGGGCGTCGAGGTCGAGGGCCAAAGCGACCGGGCAGGCGACGAGATGAAACGCCTCGTCGACGTCGGAGAAGCGCGACTGAGGCGTGCGGTCGAGGGTCGCGACCCCGTGCGATTCGAGGTGCTCGTAGGCCATGCCGAGGGTGCGCACGGTCTCCTCGATGCGGTCCATCTCGTCGGCGACGGCGGACACGAGGACGCCCGAAAGGTGCGCCGGCCAGCGGTGCACCTCGGAGGCGGCGTGCAGGCGGAGGAGCCCCAGCAGGGCGTCACAGGCTTCGAGGTCGAGCTCCAGTGAGCGACGCATAGGCGTCCGACTCTACCCCGGACCAGGGACCAGCGGTGAAGCCGCCGAGGTGTGGACGCCGAGGTCGACGCCGAGCTTGCGTTCGAGGTCGTTGCGGAAGGCGAGGAGCATCACGCCCACCACGAGGAGGAGCCCGAGCACCGAGGCCACCTGCCGCACGCGCAGTGGGACGGGGCGGCGCATCACGGCCTCCATCCCGAAGAAGAGCAGGTGGCCGCCGTCGAGGGTGGGCACGGGGAGGAGGTTGAGCAGCCCGAGGTTGAGGCTGATGAGCGCCATGAGACGGAAGAAGCCCCACACGCCGTCGACCGCGACGGTGCGCGACGCGTCGTAGATGGCGATGGGCCCGCCCACGCTCGCGACCGGGACGCGGCCCTGGAGCATCCGCACGATGCCGATGCTCAAGAAGCGCAGGGCCTCGGCGGTCTCGGAGATGGCGCCCGAGAACGCGTAGCGGATCGGGTGGGGGTTGGCGACGGGCGCCTCGGCGACGATGGGCCGCCAGCGATCGAGGCCGGGACGGAGCTGCACGGTGCGCTCGCCGAACTCGTCGGTGATCATCACGGGGCGCAGCGAGAAGCCGCCCTCCGCCGTGCGATGGTCGAGGGTGAAGCGGAGCGTGCGGAGGCGGGCGGGGCTCGTCGTGAGCGAGGCGATGAAGCGCTCCCAGGAGGGCGGCGTCGCGCCGTCGAGGGCGAGCACACGAGCGCCTCGGCGCAGGCCCATGAGGGCCTCGGGGCTGTCGGCGGCGACGTCGGAGAGGTAGAGGTCGGAGGCTTCGATGCCGGTGCGGGTGGTCATCGCGCCGGTGCCGGGTTCGGGGGCGATCTGCGCGAGGCCGGGGTCGAAGACCTCGATGTCCATGAAACCGCCGAGGGCGCCCTCGATGGCGCGCGGGCGGAGGAAGGCGAGCGGCACCGTCGAGCCGCGCGAGCGGGTGAGCGACGCTTCGAGGTCGGACCAGCGACGGATGGGCGCGCCGCGGTACATGGTCACCACGTCGAAGGTGCGGAGCCCCGCGGTGTGGGCGGGCGACGGGGCGATGACGCCGACCACCGGGAGCGGAAAGCCGGGCGCGACGCCGAGGAAGCCGGTGGTGACGCGCTCGTCGAAGGGGCGCTCGGTGGTGACGGCCTCCGGGGTGACGCGCACGACGACGGGAACGCCCGCGCGCTCGACGTCGAAGCGGAGCGTGTGGCGCGGGGCGTGGGCGATGGCCTCGCGAATCTCCTCGAAGGACTGGATCTCCCGGCCCTCGATGGCCGTCACGCGGTCGCCGGGGAGGAGGAGGCCGGCGGCGGGGTAACCGGCGGCGACGGTTCCGATGAGGGGCGGCGTGAGGTCGCTGCGACCGAGGAGGGCCACGAAGTAGAGCAGCACCGGGAAGAGCAGGGACATCATCGGCCCGGCGAGCACGACGGCGAAGCGTCGGCGCAGCGACTGGGCGTGGAAGGCGCGGGGGAGGTCTTCGTGGGGGATCTCGTCGCCGGGGTCTTCGCCCAGCATCTTTACGAAGCCGCCGAAGGGGACGAGGCCCACGCAGTAGTCGGTCTCGCCGTAGCGGATGCCGATGACGCGCGGGCCGAAGCCCAGCGAAAACTTCAGCACCTTGATGCCGTACGCCTTCGCCCACACGAAGTGTCCGAGCTCATGCACGAACACCAGCGCGCCAATCAGCGCCAGGAACCTCACCACGTTGCTCAGCACGGCCGTCGACGGCGCCGACGCTATCACGCGCGCGGCGCGAGCTGTGCGATGGTGTCGCCCGCGATGAGCAACGATCCGATGCGTCCGACGCACGTCGATGAGTCCGGCGCGGTGCACATGGTCGGGGTCGGCGAGAAGGTCGAGACGCAACGACGCGCGGTGGCGAGGGCCCGGCTGCGGATGCTCCCCGCGACGGTGGCAGCGGCGCGGTCGGGCGACGGTCCGAAGGGGGACGTGGGCGCGACGGTGCGCCTCGCGGCGATCATGGGCGCCAAGCGAACACCCGAGGTGATTCCGCTCTGCCACCACGTCGCGCTGACGGGCGTGACCGTGGCGCTCGCGTGGACCGACGAGGGCGCCGAGATCACCGTGACGGCCGAGGCGCGCGACCGCACCGGCGTGGAGATGGAGGCGATGACGGGTGCGTCCATCGCGGCGCTCGCGCTCTACGACATGGTGAAGGGCCTGGAGCGCGGAGTGGTCATCACCGAGGTCGCGCTGCTGGAGAAGTCCGGCGGCCGCACCGGAACCTGGCGGCGCGAGGAGTAGGCGGGGATGTTCGCGTTGTCGACGGAGGCGCTGTCCATCGAGGCGGTGGTGGCAGCGGTGGCGCACCCGACGGCGGGCGGCGTCGACGTGTTCGTCGGGGTGGTGCGCGACCACAACGAGGGCCGCGCCGTGACGCGCCTGGACTACGAGGCGTACCCGGCGATGGCGGTCGCCGAGATGGAGCGCATCGCCGCGGAGTTGAGCGCGCAGATGCCGGGCGTTCGCTTTGCGGCGCTGCACCGCGTGGGTTCGCTCGGGGTCGGCGACGCGGCCGTGGTGTGCGCGGCGAGCGCGGTGCATCGGGGCGAAGCCTTTCGCGGGTGCCAGGCGCTCATCGACGCCATCAAGTCGCGGGTGCCCATCTGGAAGCGCGAGCACGGGCCGGATGGTCCGTACTGGGTGGGCTGGGCCGACGCGCGGTGTGAGGGCGATGGGCATCACCACGGCCACGGAGAGCGAGGGCACCCGTGATCGGCGAGCTCGTCATCGTGATGGTGCTGATGCTGCTCAACGGGCTCTTCGCCGCGGCGGAGATCGCGGTGCTCTCGGTGCGCAAGACGCGTCTCGCGGAGCTGGCCGAGGAGAAGCGCGGCGGCGTCGCGGCGGTGCTGTGGCTGCGCGACAAGCCCGAGCGCTTCCTCGCGACGGTGCAGATCGGGCTCACCGTGGTGGGCACCACGGCGGCGGCCTTCGGCGGCGAGGCGCTCGCGCACGACGTGGCGGTGCACCTCCGCGGAGTGCCTTTGCTGGGCGCCTACGCGTCGACCCTCGGGCTCGTGGCGGTGATCGCGTGCATCTCGTTTCTGGAGATCGTGGTGGGCGAGCTGGTGCCCAAGTCGCTCGCGCTGCGCTCGGCGGAGCGCTACTCGCTGCTCTTCGGACCTGCGCTGCGGGGCATGGCGTCGGTGGTGCGGCCGCTGGTGTGGGTGCTCACGGCGGCCTCCAACGCGGTGCTCGGCCTGGTCGGTGACAAGACCAGCTTCACCGAGGCGCGGCTGTCGCCCGAGGAGATTCAAGAGCTCGTCGAGGAGGCCGCGCGCGTGGGCTCGCTCGACAAGAGCGCGAGCGAGATCGCGTCGCGGGCCATCGACTTCCAGTCGCTGCGCGCCGTCGATGTGATGGTGCCGCGGCGGTCCGTGGTGATGGTGTCCAAGGACGTCACCAGCGCCGAGCTCGGTCTGCTCGCCCGCACGGCGCGGTTCGCGCGGCTCCCTGTCTACGACGGCTCCGAAGAAAACGTGATCGGGTACCTCACGCAGCGTGACGCGCTGGGGCCGGTGCTGCGCGGCGAGACCTTCTCGCTGGAGGCGTACCTGCGGCCCATCAAGTTCACGCCGGGCAGCGTGCGCGCGGTCGACCTCCTCAAGGAGCTTCAGACCGATCGCACGCCCATCGCCATGCTCGTCGACGAGGTGGGCACGGTGGTCGGGCTCGTGACGGTCGAAGACCTCCTCGAAGAGCTGGTCGGGGAGATCTTGAGCGAAAACGACCCGGCCCCGGTGCGGGTGCAGCGCGAGGCCGCGGGGAGCTACCTCATCGCGGGCCAGACGCCGGTGCACGAGGTCAACCGGGCCATCGACTTCGACCTGCCCGAGGGGGACAACTACTCGACGCTGGCCGGGCTCTGCATCGTCCTCGCAGGTCACATCCCGCAGGTGGGCGACACCATCGCGGTGCCGGGCGGCGCCGAGCTGGAGGTGGTCGAGGCGAGCGCGCGGCGGGTGAAGATGGTGCGCGTCCGGCGACCGCCGACGGAGCCCACGGCCGCAGCGCCCGAGTGACGTCGGCGCCTACGCCGAGCGAGCGTCTTCGGCCGGCGTGAGCGTGGTCAGCGCCAGCGCGTGGATGCGCGACTTCATCTCCTCAGCCAGCACGGCGTAGACCCGACGGTGCCGCGTCACGGGCCCGAGTCCCTCGAAGGCCGCGCTCACGATGGTCACGCGGAAATGGCCGCCGCCGTGGGCTTTCGCGCCGGCGTGGCCCGCGTGGAGGTGCCCCTCGTCCTCGATGGTGAGCCGGGTCGGAGCCAGCGCCTCGGTCAGCTTCGTCTCGATGATGCCCTGCGTGTCGGTCATTGGATCGCGGAGCATACCCTCGTCGTCGCGACGCTCTCTGCGATACCGTCGCGAGCATGGGACGCTCTCGCCACCTGCTCTCGCTGGGGATTCTCCTGCTCGTGGCCTGCAACGACCCGACGCCGGTGGTCTACGACCTCGACACGGGCGTGCTCGACGCGGGCAGCGACGACCTCCCCACGGTCACCGAAGCCAGTGTCGATGTGCCTCCCGCGGACCTCGGCGTCGACGCAGCCGTGGACGTCTCCCTCGACGCAGGTCGAGCGTGTCGCACGGTCGACGACTGCACCGCGCCCGACCTCTGCACCAACGCGCAGGCGTGCCGCCTCGGGCGCTGCGTGGTGGTGGGCGGACCCGCGAGCTGCGACGACGCCGTCGCGTGCACGGACGACAGCTGCGACGCCGCGGCGGGGCGCTGCGTGCACGCGTCCAACGACATGCGGTGCCCGGGCGATCAGTTCTGCGCGCAGGAGTCGGGCTGCGTCACCGAGCTGCCCTGCGAGGTCGGCGACGCGACCTGCGCGCGCCTCAACGGCAACCCCTGCACCGGCACCTGGAGCTGCCAGGCGGGCCGCAACCGCTGCGTTCGGAGCGCCCCGTACAACTGCGACGACATGGACGCGTGCACCGTCGACATGTGCATGGTCGCGGGCACCGCGCCGATGTGTGCGCACCGGGGCCCCGACTACCAGACCGACCTCGCCAACTGCGGAACCTGCGGCACGCGCTGCACCGCGGGCCCCAACCAGACCGCCGCGTGCGCCATGGGTGTCTGCGCGTACACCTGCGCCGACGGGTTCGCGGACGTCGATCGGATGCCGGCCAACGGCTGCGAGTGCAACCGCAGCGTGGCCGACGCGCCCGACCTGATGTTTCAGGACACCAACTGTGACGGCATCGATGGTGACGCGAGCATCGCGGTGTTCGTGTCGCCGCGCGGCTCGGACGGCAACCCCGGCACGCGCGACATGCCGCTCCAGACCATCGCCGCGGCCATCAACCTCGCGCGCATAGGGGCGCTCCTGCGGCCGGTGTACGTCGCGCAGGGCACCTACCGCAGCTCGGTCGAGCTCGTCGGCGGAGTGAGCCTCTACGGCGGCTACGACGACCTCAGCGGGTGGACGCGCTCGCGCGACACGTCGTCGGTGATCCAGGGCGACACCACGGCGGTCTTCGCCAACGAGCTGGCGCGGGCGACCGAGCTCCAACTGCTCACCATCCAATCGGCCAGTGCGACCACGCCGGGCGGCAGCAGCTACGGCGTGCGCGTGGTCAACGGGTCGGCGCTGCTCACGCTGCGGGCGTGCACCATCGCCGCGGGCAGCGGGGCGAGCGGGCCGGCAGGGACCAACGGTACGACGGGCGCGAGCGGCGCGACGGGCACGGGCGGCGGTACGCCCAACGGTGGCGGCGGCGGATCATCGCCCTGCGGTGCGACGGGCGGCGCGGGCGGCGCGTCGGGCTCGGGCGCTTCCCCTGGCGCAGGCGGGGCCATCGGCGCGACGGCGGCGGGCGGTGCGGCGGGTGGCGGCGGCGGCGCAGGCGCGACGCGCGGGACGGCGTGCATCGAGTGCTTCGGTACCTGCGCGGGAGTGATGGCGGCGTCTCCCCCCGCGGCGGGCGCGGCGAACAACGGCACCGACGGCCGCAACGGCAACAACGGCCGCAGCGCGTCGAGCGTCGGCTCGGCGGACCCCAACACGGGCATCTACCTCGCGCCGAGCGGCGTGAGCGGAACCGACGCGGCGGCCGGCGGCGGCGGTGGCGGCGGCGGCGCGGGGACGGGCGGCAGCGCGCTGGTCATCTTTCCGCCGTCGTGCGTCAACCACAACGGCGGCGGAGGCGGTGGCGGTGGTGGTGGCGGTTGCGCGGGCGCACCAGGCACCGGCGGCTCCGGGGGCGGCGGGTCCTTTGCGGTGATGAGCGCGTCGTCCAACGTCCGCATCGAGGACTGTCGACTCTCGTCGGGCCGCGGCGGCTCCGGCGGCAACGGCGGCAACGGCGGCAGCGGCGGCGCGGGTGGCAACGGCGGCGCGGGCGGCGGCTTTGCGGGCAACGCGGGCGGCGGCGGCGCGGGCGCGCGCGGCGGCACGGGCGGCACGGGCGGCAGCGGATCAGGTGGCCCCGGCGGGCCGTCGGTGTGCGTCTACTACCTGGGCAGCTCGCCCTCGATCTCGGGGCTCACGTGCACGCGCGGCGGCGGTGGGATGGGCGGCGAAGGCGGCCGCACCAGCGCGATCGGCGACGCGCCCGATGGGGCGGCGGGTTCGTCCGACGAGGTGCGCGCGGGGCTGTGATGGGAGACGGGGGGCGGGCCGTCGGTTGACGGTGGCTACGGGTCAGAGCTTGAGGCGGGACTTGAGGAGATCACCGAGGGTCGCGCCGGTCTTCCCCGCGCCCTTGGTGGTCTTCTGGTAGCCGTCGTAGGCGGCGCGCTCTTCGTCGGCGCCGATGGCGCGGATGGAGAGGCGCAGGCGACCTTCGCCGGTCTCGACGACCTTGGCGGTGACGGCGTGACCCTCAGGGAAGAGCTTGCGGAGGTCGGCCCCGCGGGGGACGCCGAGCTCGGCGTTGGGGATGAGCCCGCGACCCGCGCGACCGTTGGTCCCATCGACCTGAACGAACACCCCGAAGGTCTCGATGCGGTCGACGGTGGCCTTCACGATGGTTCCGACGGGGAGCGAGCGGGACTGGGCCGCGCTGCCTGCCGTCGAGCCTTCGGGCGCGAGCGCGAGGGAGATCTTCTTGGTGCCGCGGTCGACCGACCGAACCACCACCAGCAACGCCTGGCCCTCGGCGAGCACCTTGGAGGGATGATCGACGCGACCCGGGAGCTCCGAGACGTGAAGGAGTCCTTCGATGCCGCTGCCGAGGCGCACGAAGGCGCCGAAGTCGGCGAGGCGGGTGACCGCACCGGAGACCACGCGACCGACCGGAGCGATGACCTCGATGGCCTCCCACGGGTCGGCGGAGAGGGCCTTGAGCGAGAGGGTGATCTTGGTGTCGCGGCCGGTGCCGCGGATCTCCTTGACCTGCACCTCCATGGCGTCGCCGATGTTGACGATGTCGGCGGGGCGCACGCGGCTGTCGTGGGAGAGCTCGCTCGCGGGCACGAGGCCCTCGACGCCGCCGAGGTCGACGAAGGCGCCGAAGTCGCGCACGCCCGAGACGGTGCCCTTCACGATGGCGCCGGGGGCGAGGGTGGTGAGGAGCTTGTCCATCGCCTCGCGCGACTCGGCTTCGAGGTGGGCGCGGCGCGACAGCACGATGCTTCGGCCGCCCTCACGCACCTCGGTGACCTTGAACTGGAAGGTCTTGCCGATGAGCGAGGTGGGGTCCTGCACGAAGCGGTTGTCCAGCTGCGACGTCGGGCAGAACGCCTTCACGCCGTACAGCTCCACCTCGGCGCCGCCCTTGTTGATGGCGGCGATCTTCCCCTCGACGGAGATGCCCTGCTCGCGCGCGAGTTCGAGCGAGCTGACGTCGCCGTTCTTCCCGAGCGAGCGGCCGAGGCGCACCGACCCGGAGCGGCCGTCGATCTCCAGCACGTGGGCGACGAGCTTGTCGCCGACCTTCACGGTGAGCTGGCCGTCGGGGCCGAGCACCTCGGCGCGGTCGAGGTACGCCTGACGCTTCTGGTCGAGGTCGACGAAGACGGCGTTGGCGGTGATCTGGACGATCGCCGCCTCGATGCGCGCGCCGACCTTCACGGAGGGACCGCTCTTGCGGCTCGGGCCGCCGGACTGTGCGAAGAGGGAGGCGAAGCTGTCGTCGGCGGGCTTGTTCAGGTCGCTCATGGGAGCGCCGCTCTTATCACACTCCGGCGATCACGGAAGTCGGCTGGGCCAGCCATCGTGCCGTCGGTTCGAAGACCCGGGCCTCGGCCTCGCGCGACAGGAAGAGGTCGGCGTGGGCGTGTGGCAGCTCGGTGTCGCCGACCTCCAGCATGGCCTTCACGGTCGCGCCGGTGTGACGGTAGGGCGAGCGCGCCGTCTCGACGGGGACGATGCCGTCTTGCAGGGCGACCACGCAGAGCAGCGGGTTGGTGAGCGTCTCGGCGCCGCGGGTGATGTTGGTGCCGCGGAGGGTGAGGTCGCGGTCGAGGATCCACTGCGCGATCTCGCCGTTGATCTGGGGAATGGGGTCTTCGACGGTGTTGATCATCTCGCGCCAGCGGCTCATGTCCGAACTCCTGGGGTTGAGATAGATCGACAGCAGCGGCGTCTTGAGCAGCAACGGCAGCGCGAAGCCTGCGAGGGCGCGCGTGCCCTTGAAGGGGATGGCGGCCGCGAGTCGCGGGGAGCGAAAGGCCACCGACACCAGCGGGTGGACGTCTTCCCAACGAAGGGGCCCACCGAAGGCGACGAGCGACCCGAGGCGGGTGCGGTCACCGAGTACGGCGTGGCCGAGCATGATGGCCGTGCCGAGGGAGCAGCCGATGAGGTCGACCTGCGCGGCGCCGGTGCGTTTGAGCACGTGGTCGACGGCGGCGGTGGTGTCGACGGTGGCGAGCTCGGCGAGTCCCCAGCCCTTCATCGAACCGCCCGTGGAGCGCGAGCGGCCCTGGGCGCGGAAGTCCACGCTCCACACGTCGAAGCCGCGCCACGCGAGGTGGTGCTCCAGCGACCGCCCGCTCGGGTGAAACCCGAAGATGAACGAGTTCATCCCGTAGCCCGGCACCACGAGCACGGGGCGCTTCGGGGCCTCATCTCCGTGGTGCTGCGTCCGATGGGCGACGGTGTGCCGGAGCGAGAGCTCCCAGCCGTCGCTGTTGGGGGTGGTCTCGTGCTCGATCTTGACGGCGTCGTCCATGGGTCACCGCCTCACTTGTGCGCTGCTGCCGCCGCGGCTGCCTCGCCGAGCTCCTTCGAGCGTCGTGTGGCGGTCTCGACGGCGGTGATGAGCGTCGTACGAAGGCCGCCCGCTTCGAGCGTGTGCAGGCCCGCGATGGCGGTGCCGCCGGGGGAGGTCACCTGGTCCTTGAGCTTGCCGGGGTGTTCGCCGGTCTGGAGCAGGAGCTGCGCGGAGCCCATCACGGTCTGCGCGGCGAGCTCCAAGGCCACGTCGCGCGAGAGGCCGACCTTCACGCCCGCGTCGGCGAGCGCGTCGATGATGAGGAAGATGTACGCGGGCCCGCTGCCCGAGAGCCCCGTGACCGCGTCGAGGTGCACCTCGTCGACGACGACGGTGCGGCCCACGCGATCGAAGATGTCCTTGGCGACGGCCAGATCGCGCTCGGTGGCGCTGGCTCCTGGGGCGATGGCGGAGGCGCTCTGCCGCACGACGGCGCCGGTGTTGGGCATGCTGCGCACGACGCGCTGGCCGGGCGCGAGCTGGGCCTCGATGGACGAGGCCGAGATGCCCGCGGCGACGCTGACCACCAGCGCCTCGCGGGGGATGTCGCGGCCGACCTGTTCGAGGACGCCACGCAGCACCTGGGGCTTCACGCAGAGCATCACCACGTCGGCCCCGGCGACGCAGTGGGCGTTGTCGGTGGCGGCGGTGACGCCGAGGCGCTCGGCGGTGCGGTCGGTGCGCTCGCGGCGGCGGCCCGAGACGGTGATGTGCGAAGCGGGGACGGCGCCCGACGCGATGAGCCCGCGGATGAGGGCCTCGGCCATGTTGCCCGCGCCGACGAAGGCGAAACGAAGGTCGTTGAGCATGAGGGCGCGCAGTGGAACCCCATCGCGCGCGGCCGGTCAATCCACGGGTCGGAGCATCACGACGGAGTAGCCCACCGCGGCGCCGCGGCCGGGGTTGGCGTAGGAGTGCTTCTGGTCGCCGCGAAAGGCGAGGACGTCGCCGGGTTGGAGCGTCCACGTCTGGCCGCTCGCGGTGAGGGCGATGGAGCCGGTCTCGACGGTGAGGTACTCGCGGGTCCCCGGTGTGTGCGGGACGCCCGTCATGCGCGCGCCCGGCGGCAGCGCGATGCGGTCGATCTCTGTTCCGGGGACGCGGTCGGGCAGCAGCTTGCGGATGGTCGCCTGCCCGCGGGACTGCACCGGGAGCGAGTCCTTCGCGAAGAAGCGCGCGCCCGCGATGGGCGCCGCGACGAGCTCCTCGAAGGACACCTGGAGGGCGACGGCGACCTTCTGCATCACGGCGAGCGTGGGGTTGGCGCCGCCACTTTCGAGGTTGGCCCACGTCGCGCGGGGCAGGCCCGACTGGCGCGCGAGCTGCGATTGGGTGAGCCCGCGGGCTTCACGCAGCGCGCGGATGTTGGCGGCGAGGCGCTCGGCGACGTCGGCGGGGGTGTCCATGCGTTGGCAGGATGCCAGCGTATTGGCAGAACGGCCAACCGGCTGGCACCCGCGACACAGACTCCCAACCACCGAAGGAGTGACGCGGCATATGGACATCAACGGGCTGAGAATCGTGGTGACGGGAGCTGGAGCGGGCTTGGGGCGCGCGCTGGCGCTGGCGTTGGGGCGGCGAGGCGCGCGGCTCGCGCTGGTGGCACGCACCGAGGCCGCGCTCGACGCGGTGGCGGCGGAGGTGGTGGCGGCGGGTGGCGAGGCGCACGCGGTGGCGGGCGACGTGGGGGACAAGCAGGCGATCCACCGCATCGCGGGGCAGGCGCTCGCCGCGCTGGGTGGGGTCGACGTGGTGGTGCACAACGCGAGCACGCTGGGCCACGTTCCGCTGCGGTTGCTCGCGGACACGGACTGCGAGGCGCTGGAGCGGGCGCTGGCGGTCAACGTGCTGGGGCCGTTCCGGCTGACGAAGGCGCTGCTCGGGCCGATGCTGCTCGGGGCGCGGGGGCTGGTGCTGCTGGTGAGCTCCGATGCTGCGGTGGAGGCGTACCCCGCGTGGGGCGCGTACGGCGCCTCGAAGGCGGCGCTCGATCACCTCGGTCGCATCTGGTCGGCCGAGCTCGAAGAGAGCGGCGTGCGCGTGGTGTCCGTCGACCCGGGCGAGATGGACACGGCGATGCACGCCGACGCGATGCCCCACGCCGATCGCGCGACCCTGAGCGCACCTGGGGCGGTCGCCGAGCGCTTCGTGGACATCATCGCCCACGCCGAGAACATCACGCCGGGACACCGCCTCCACGCGCCGAGCTTCGTCGCGCAGGTGCAGTCATGAACGCCGTTCCATCGGGCTCCTACGGCGACGAGGTGCTCGCCGCGGCGACGGGCGTGCGGGGCGACGTCCTGGCGGAGAAGCTGCTGGTGATCGACCCGTCGTCGGAGGCGTTGGAAGACGCCCGCATCGCAGACCTTCCGCGCTTCCTGCGGGCGGGCGATCTGCTGGTGGTCAACGACGCGGCGACGCTCCCGGCTTCGCTCTCCGCGAAGGGCCCCGCGGGCGAAGCGATGGAGCTGCGCCTCGCCCATCACCACGACGACGGAGCCTGGGACGTGGTGCTCTTCGGCGACGGGGACTGGCGCACCCGCACGGAGCACCGCGCTCCGCCTCCGGTGCTCTCACCGGGCGAGGTGCTCACCTGCGCGGGTGATCTGCGCGCGGTCGTCGAGGCGCGCTCCGACCGATCGGCGCGGTTGGTGACGGTGCGCTTCTCCCATGAGGGCGACGCGTTCTGGCGGCGGCTGTACGCCATCGGTCGGCCGGTGCAGTACGCGCATCTCCGCGACGAGCTCGCGCTGTGGGATGTGCAGACGCCCTTCGCGTCGCGACCGTGGTCGCTGGAGATGCCGTCGGCGGGGCGACCGCTCTCGTGGGCGTTGGTGCAGGCCCTGCGCGAGTCGGGCGTCGAGCTCGCAGCCATCACTCACGCCGCGGGCTTGTCCTCGACGGGAGACGAGGTGCTCGATGCCGCGATGCCGTGGCCCGAGCGCTCTGACATCCCGCAGGCGACCGTGGACGCCGTGGCGCGTTGCCGTGCGCGCCGCGGTCGGGTGATTGCCGTGGGGACGAGCGTGGTGCGGGCGCTGGAGGGGCGCGCCGATGCATCGCAGGGAGTGCTCAGCGCGGGCACGGCGATGACGGCTCTGGTGCTGGGGGAGGGGACGACGCCGCGGGTCGTCGACGGGATCTTCACGGGGATGCACGAGCCCGGCACCTCGCACTTCGCGCTGCTCACGGCCTTCGCGAGCGCGCCGCTGCTGCACGCCTCGCTGCGCTTCGCGGCGGGCCGGGGATACCTCCAGCACGAGTTTGGAGACAGCGCGCTGGTGCTCGCGCGCTAGCGGCGGCCGACGCGCATGGGCGTCGGGAAGGGCTCGCGCTCGGCGTCGGGGATGTCGGGCGCGTCGGAGGTGCGCGCGTACTCCTTCGCGCCGCTCGATCGCACGAAGGGGCCGCCCGACTCCTCGGGCACCTCGCGGTCAAACTCCTCCTGCCCTGCCTCCTCCGCCGACGTGGCCGACGTGAGGAACTGCTCCGCAAGGTTCTCCGCGAGGCTGTCCTTGGTCCGTGCGGGGCCGGAGCCCGGGTCGCGGATGAAGGCGTTGCCGTCGTCCATGCGGCCTCCGATGTGGAGTTCCGGCGTCCTGGTCCTGGATGGCTTCATTGCTCTCTCGCTCCTCGTGAGTGACGGGCGCGTCTGGCGGCTCCGTCACCCACGACGAGGCTGCATCTCGTGCGCCATTGGCAGACTCTCAGAAGACTCGCGGCCAAAGGACGCTCCGAAGCTACCACCCTCTTCGGTCGAGCGGTCCAGCGCGGCGGGCGTGACGCGCGCGCTGAGGCGTTTCCCCTCACACGACCGTCACCAGGGTGAGGCCCACGGTCACGGCCGACCGTGCTACCCGAAGGGAATGCCTCGATCGTCGCGCCTCGCCGTGGGTCTCCTCGGGCTGCTCCCCGCCTGCGCCGGCGATCTACCGCCGCGCACCTTCGTCGCCGACGCGGGCTTCGATGCGGGCCGCCGCGATGGGCCGTCCGCCGACGTCGTGATCGTCGACGCGGGCCCTCCCCCCGATGTCCAGACGGGGCCTCGCGACGTCCCCACCGACCTCGTGCTCTCGCCCGACGCGGCGTGTTCGACCAGCGCGGTCGAGGCCCAGGTCGAGCGGCAGCCCGTCGACATCATCTGGGTGGTCGACAACTCCATCAGCATGGCGCCGGCCATCGATGAAGTGATCCGCGGGCTCAACGACTTCGCCCGCGTGGTGGGCTCGCGCGGCCTCGACTACCGCGTCGTGATGCTCTCCCTCCGCAACGTGCGGCGCAGCGTCACCGTCGCTGGCAGCGGTCGCTACGCCGTGTGCATCCCGCGGCCGCTCGCGGGCGACGACGCCTGCGGCAACGGCGAGCGCTTCTTCCACTCCTCGGTGGACGTCCGCAGCACGCAGCCCCTGGAGCAGCTCCTCGGCACGCTCGGCCAGACCCACGGGTACACGAGCGCCGACCCGCGGGGCGGCGAGGCGTGGCGGGAGTTCCTGCGCGCCGACGCGAGCAAGACCATCGTGGTGGTGACCGACGACCAGTCGCGGCTCACGGCCGACGAGTTCGATCGCTTCCGCGGCGGGACCAACCCCAACTCCGGCTCCTTCAGCCTGCCGCCCGGCCTCCTCGACCCGTCGTGGGCGGGCCTCTTCGCGGGCTATACCTTCAGCGGAATCTACGGCTGGGGCAGCGAGACCAACCCGGCCACGCGCTGCATGTACCCCGACGGCTCGTCGCCGCCGACCTCGGGCAGCGTCTACACCACGCTCGTCGCTCGCACTGGCGGCGTGCGGGCGAAGCTCTGCGACGGCGCGGCGGCATGGGTGCCCTTCTTCGAGCGGGTCGCCACGGCCGTCGAGCGCAGCAGCCGCATCGCGTGTGACCTCGAACTCCCGGCGCCGCCGGGAGGGTCGGTGCTCGACCCGCGGCTCGTGAACGTGGTGGTCACCGGGACATCGCGGTCGGTCATCGGGAAGGTCGCCAACGCCGCCGCGTGTCGGACGACGGGCGGCTGGTACTACGACGACGACGCGCACCCGACGCGGGTCAACCTCTGCCCCGCGTCGTGTGAGAGCGCCAACGAACAGCTCCGCGCAGGCAGCGCCCGCATCGAGGTCCAGTTCGGCTGCATCACCATCCCGGGCTGAACGCTCATCGGATGTAGACCGCCATCGCGTCGGCGAGGCCGACGTTGGGGTAGTCGTTCCAGTTCTGGACGGTGGTGCCGCGGGCAAACATGATCGACACCGTTGGGACGCGCGTCGCCCAGTCGCAGGTGATGTCGGTGGAGCCGTTGAGCACCAGCCAGCCCGCGTCGGCCGGGCAGCCGCCGTAGTTGCGGTTCACGAACCAGTGACGGCCGTAGTTTCCGGCCGCCGAGATCTGGAAGAAGTTCTGTCCCTGCGTGCCGAGGTCGGTCCACGACCCGGCCTGCATGCGACCGAGGGCAAACCAGTTGGTCCGGTCACTGCCCGCCGCGTTGAAGCGCATGAACGCCGACGCGACGCCCGCCTCGTACATCACCACCCGCGCCTGCGTGACGGTGAGGCCGGAGTTCCAGCGGCCGAGGAGGCGGCTCACGTACTGCGCGTCGCCGCGCGCCGTGTTGAGGAGCGCGGCCGTGCCGTCGTTGACCGCGCCGCCCGCCCAGAGCGCATCGGGCTCACCCGCGACGCCCGACGAGAGCTTGTAGACCATGGTCCAGCCGCCGCCGTCGGCGGTCATGTCGCAGTACACGGTGAAGGGCGCGTCACCCCCGGCGCCGTCCGGGTCGATGGGGTAAGCGCCGCTCGCGATGCCGGGAAACGCCGCGAGAATCGCCGCGCAGTTCGCGAGCGGGGTGCATGCGCTCGCCGTGCAGGTGAGGCCCGCTCCACACGCCACGCCGCACGCGCCGCAGTGAGCCAGGGCGGTGCGCGTGTCGGTCTCGCAGCCGTTCATCGCCACGCCGTCGCAGTTGCCGAAGTTGGTCGCGCAGGTGGCCACCGTGCAGAGCGACGCGGCGCAGCCCGAGGTCGCCGTGTTGGGCAGCGCGCAGGTGCGCCCACAGCCGCCGCAGTGGGTCGCGCTGCTGCGCGTATCGGTCTCGCAGCCGTTGCCTGCCATGCCGTCGCAGTCCGCGTAGCCCGCCGTGCACACCGTCGCGCAGGCGCCCGCCGCGCAGGCCGCGACGGCGTTGGCCGCGCCCGGGCAGACGGTTCCGCAGGTGCCGCAGTGGGCGACGGTCGCGCGGGTGTCGGTCTCGCAGCCGTTGGTGGCGTTGCCGTCGCAGTTGCCGAAGCCCGTCGCGCAAGCCGCGACCTCGCAGCGGCTCGCCACGCAGGCCGCCGTCGCGTTGGGCGGATCGCAGCGCGTCCCGCAGGCGCCGCACGCGGCGGTGCTGGTGCGCGTGTCGGCCTCGCAGCCGTTGCTCGCGTCGCCGTCGCAGTCCGCGAAGCCGGTCTCGCAGACGTACGAGCAGGTGCCCGAGCCGCACGACGCCGTCGCGTGGGCGCGCGCCGCGCAGGGCATCGCGCAGCCGCCGCAGTGCATGACGTCGCGGGACGTGTCGGTCTCGCAGCCGTTGGTCGCGTTGCCGTCGCAGTTGGCGTTGGGCGCCGTGCAGGCGCCGACGGCGCACGTGCCGTTCATGCACGCCGCAGTGCCGCTCGCGATGGTGCAGCGGGCGTCGCACGCGCCGCAGTGGGCGATGTTGGACTGCGGGTCGACGCACGCTCCGCCGCAGCACTGCTGCGACGCGGGGCAGGGGCGACCGGCGTTGCACCCGGCGACGCAGACGCTGCCCACGCAGAGCGCACCCGACGGGCAGTGCGCGTCGGTGGCGCAGTCGACGCACGCGTGCGTCGCGGTGTCGCAGTGACGGGAGGCCGCGCCGCCGTCGGCGCCCGCGCTGCACGCGGCGTCGTCGCGACAGCCCGCGGCGCAGGTGTTGGTGGCGGCGACGCAGTACTGACCGGCGGCGCAGCGGTCGGACGTCGCGGTGCACGCCACGCAGCGGCCCGAGGTGGCGTCGCACGCGGGGCCGCCGGCGTTGCCGACACAATCGCCGTCCGACGCGCAGCGCGCGGGGCCCGTGTCGGGCGCGACGTCTGGAGTGACGTTGGCGTCGAACGCATCGAGCGCGGCGGGGCGATCGATGACCGGCGGAGTGTCGATGGGGGAGCCGCGGTCGTCGGCTGCGGTCACGTCGGCGGCCGCGTCGGGCGTGTCGGCGGGGGCGGGCTCGCTACAGGCGACGAGGGCGAGGGCGGGCAGCGCGAGGAGGGCGTGGCGGCTCAACATGAAGACCGATGTTTTCACGAACGCATCCGACGAGGGTAGGGCGACGGGTCCACACCACCGACCGCGCGATGAGCCTCCCCAGCGGAGGCGGAGGTGGAGTAGAGTGCGTCGGAGCGATGGGCGAGGCGGAGCTACAGCGCGAGGTGGACTCGCTACGTCTGCGGCTCGCCGCGATGGAGGCGCGCAACGACGCTCGCTTTCGCGCGGTGGTCGAGCGCGCGACGGATGTCACGGCGTTGACGTCGCGCGAGGGGCTGGTGCTCTACCTGAGCCCGTCGGTGTTCGAGCTCCTGGGCTACACGGCCGAGGAGATGGTCGGGCAGAGCTTCATGTCGTGGGTCCACCCCGACGATCGGGCGAGCGTCGCCGAGGCGATGGCCATGGTGCGGGCTCGGCCTGGCGCGGCCGTGCGCATCGAGGCGCGCGCGATGCACAAGGACGGCCTCGCGCGCTGGGTGAGCGCGACGGGCACCAACCTCCTCGACGACCCGGCGGTGGGCGCCATCGTGGGCAGCCTGCGCGACGTCACCGAGCGGCGCGTCGCCATGGAGTCGCAGCGAAGGCTCGAAGACCAGTCGCGCCACGCGCAGAAGATGGAGGCCATCGGGCTCCTCGCGAGCGGCATCGCGCACGACTTCAACAACCTCCTTTCGGTGATCATCGGCTACACGAGCCTGCTGGTGGAGACGACCACGCCGGGCGACTCCATCCACTCCGACCTCCTGGAGGTGCGCAAGGCGAGCGAGCGCGGCGCCGAGCTCACGCGGCAGCTCCTCACCTTCAGCCAGCGGCAGTCGGTGCAGCAGCGCGCCGTCGACGTCAGCCACGCGGTGCTCGGGATGGAGCGCATGCTCCGCCGCGTGCTGGGCGACGGCATCGAGCTGTCGCTCATCGCGGGTCGCTCGGTCGGACACGTCTTCGCCGACCAGGGTCAGCTCGAACAGGTGCTGCTCAACGTCGTGCTCAACGCGCGCGACTCCATGCCCCACGGGGGCAAGCTCTCGGTCGAGACCACCAACGTCACCCTCGACGAGGCGTACGCGGCGGAGCACCTCGGCGTCGCGCCCGGCTCCTACGTGATGCTCACCGTGACCGACACCGGCGTGGGGATGGACGCCGAGACGAAGGCCCGCATCTTCGAGCCCTTCTTCACGACCAAGCCCATCGGACGCAGCACCGGCCTCGGCCTCGCGGTGGTCTTCGGCGTCGTGCATCAGAGCGGCGGGCACATCACCGTCACGAGCGAGCCGCGGCAGGGCACCTCGATCAGCATCTACCTGCCGTGCGCCGATCGCCCCGCCGACCCCGCGCCGCCGCGGTCGCCCGCGATTGCAGGGGCCCGCGGGAGCGAGACGATCCTCCTGGTCGACGACGACGAACAGGTGCGCGCCGTCGCCCGCACGGTGCTGCGACGCCAGGGCTACAACGTGCTCGAAGCGCAAAACGGCGGCGAGGCCTTCCTCGTGTGCGAGCAGTACCCGGCGAAGATCCACCTGCTGCTCACCGACGTGGTGATGCCGCGGATGGGTGGGCGGCAGCTCGCGGCGCGCATCGTCCCGCTCCGGCCGGGGCTGCGGGTGGTGTTCATGTCGGGGTACACCGATGGATCGGTGGTTCCGCCGGGGCTCGCCGAGGCCGGGGCGCAGTTTCTGTCCAAGCCGCTGACGCCGGGCGCCCTGCTCTCCAAGGTGCGCGAGGTGCTCGACGCGCCGGTTCCGCCGGGCTGACCCACTGTCCGACGCACCGCCTTCGCTGGCATCATCGGGCGTCGTCCACGTCCCACGGAGGTTCAACCCGATGCGCCCACTGTCATGCCTCGTCGCCGCGTGCGTCCTGTCCACCGCCTGCGCCACCACGCGCCCCGTGGCGTCGTGCGCCGAGCCCTCCATCGCCGCGCTCCCGCGCTGGATCGAACCCGCGGCTGATCCCGCGACTGCGACCGAAGCCGCGCCGACGCGAACGCTCTTCGCCGACTCGTGGCAGCGCGGGACGGTGCGCATCCCGCCGGAGGTGGAGCGCGACCCGCTCGCCGAGGCCATGGGCGCGCGCGGCCGGCGACGCATCCACGCGATGAACCTCCGCGAGGCGCCCGTCGCCGACACGCTGCGGCTCTTCGCGGAGATGGGCGGCTTCAACGTGGTGTTCTCCGACGACGTCCCGGCGCGCACGGTCACCCTGAGCCTGCGCGAGGTCACCGTGCTCGGCGCCTTCCGCACCGTGCTCGCGGCCGCCCACCTCGGCACCGACACCGTCGAAGGAACCATCGTCTCCGTCCGCCCTCGCGGCGCCGACGTCGCCGCTCGCTGACGTCCCGCCCACGGCTTCGATATCGGGTCGCGCCCGCCCGGAGACTGTGCGAAGGGTGCCGCCATGATCGGCACCTCGAACCTTGGCAAGTCCTGGGGCGACCGCGTCCTCTTCGAGGGCGTCTCCCTCAAGCTCAACCCTGGATCGCGCTACGGCCTCGTCGGCGCCAACGGCTCGGGCAAGACCACCTTCATGAAGGTGCTCGCGGGCGATGAGCCCGCCACCGACGGAACCGTCATCCTCCCGCGCACGGCGCGCGTCGGCGTTCTCCGTCAGGACCGCTTCCTCAACGACGACGACCGCATCATCGACGTGGCGATGGCGGGCGACGAGCTGGTCTGGGCGGCGCTCACCGAGCAACGAAAGCTCACCGACGAGGGCGGTGACCTCGGCCGCCTCGCCGACCTCGAAGACGTCGTCCGCACCCACGACGGCTACACCCTCGAAGCGCGCGGCAGCTCCATCCTGGAGGGCCTCGGCATCCCGGTCCCCTCGCACACCCTGCCGCTCGCCACGCTGTCGGGCGGGTTCAAGCTCCGCGTGCTGCTGGCGCAGGTGCTGCTCGGCGGGCCCGACGTGCTGCTGCTCGACGAGCCGACCAACCACCTCGACATCCTCTCCATCCGTTGGCTGGAGAAGTTTCTCGCGGCCTACAAGGGCTGCGCGGTGGTGATCTCCCACGACCAGCGCTTCCTCGACAACGTCGCGACCCACATCCTCGACGTCGACTACGCGACCATCACCATCTACACGGGCAACTACTCCGCCTTCGAGGTGGAGAAGCGCCTGGTGCGCGAGCGCAAGGAGGCGGGCATCGCGCGGCAGGAGAAGATCATCGCGGAGAAGCGCGCGTTCGTGGAGCGCTTCGGCGCCAAGGCCACCAAGGCCAAGCAGGCCCAGAGCCGCGTGAAGCAGATCGAGAAGATCGAGGTCGAGGAGCTCGCCGAGAGCTCGCGGCGCTCGCCCGTGTTTCGCTTCGAGCCCGCGCGGCCGAGCGGGAAGGACGTGCTCACCATCACGGGCGTCTCCAAGTCCTACGGCCCGAAGCAGGTGCTGCGCGACGTCTCGGTGGCCGTGCGCCGCGGCGAGCGCCTCGCCATCATCGGCCCCAACGGCCTCGGCAAATCCACGCTGCTCAAGATCGCGATGGGCCGCCTCGACGCCGACGTGGGCCGCTCCGAGTGGGGCCACGAGGTGCGCGCCGGCTACTTCGCGCAGGACCATCGCGACCTCCTCGACGACGAGCACACCACCCCGCTGCGCTTCATCGAGCAGGCCTGTCCGACCGAATCGCAGACCTACGTTCGCGGGCAGCTCGGTCGGATGCTCTTCTCCGGCGACGAGGCCCGCAAGCAGGTCGGCGCGCTCTCGGGCGGCGAGGCGGCGCGGCTGATCTTCTGCCGGTTGATGGTGGAGAAGCCCAACGTGCTGGTGCTCGACGAGCCCACCAACCACCTCGACCTCGAAAGCATCGCCGCGCTGGTCGAGGGCCTGCGCGCCTTCGAGGGGACCGTCATCTTCGTCTCCCACGACCGGTGGTTCGTCTCGGCCCTGGCGACGCGCATCTTGGAGGTGACGCCGGAAGGCCCGCGGGACTTCCCTGGGACCTACTCGGAGTATCTCGCGCGCTGCGGCGACGACCACCTCGACGCCGACGCCGTGGTGCTCAAGGCGAAGAAGGCCCCGAAGGAGGGCGCTCCCGTTGTGGTCGCGAAGGACACGGGACCGTCGTGGGAGGAGAAGAAGCGCCGCCGCAATCGCGCCAAGGAACTCCCCCAGAAGCGTGACAAGGCGATGGCGGGCATCGAGGCGGCCGAGGCGCGGCGCAAGGCCATCGCCGACCTCTACGCGAAGGAGGGCTTCTTCATCCGCACGCCGCACGAGGAGCTCGCGCGACTGCACGCCGAGGACGAGTCGCTGGGCGGCCGCATCGAGGCGCTCATGGCCGAGTGGGAGGCGGCGGAGAAGGAGCTCGCCGAGCTCGCCGAGCTGGAGCGCGCCGAGGCCGCGGCGACGAGCGCGCAGTGAGCGTGCGACGCGCGCCGGTGGTGGCGGCGGTGCTGTTGTCGATGTTCATGTCGGCGATGGAGGCGACGGTCATCGCGACGGCCATGCCGACGGTGGTGGCCGACCTCCACGGCATCGAGCTCTACGGGTGGGTCACGGCCATCTACATGCTGGCGAGCACCTTCACGATCCCCGTGTGGGGCAAGCTCGCCGACGTGCGCGGGCGGAGGCCGGTGATGCTCGCCGGGCTGGCGTTCTTCCTCGTGGGCTCGGTGCTCTCCGGCGCGGCGGGGAGCATGTGGCAGCTCATCGTATTTCGCGCGGTGCAGGGGGTCGGCGCGGGGGCGTTGCAGCCGGTGGCGCTCACCATCATCGGCGACCTCTTCACCGTCGAAGAGCGCGGTCGCATCCAGGGGCTCTTCGGCGCCGTGTGGGGCTTCGCGGGCATCTCCGGCCCGCTGCTCGGCGGGCTCATCGTCCGCGCCCTCGGGTGGCGGTGGGTCTTCTACATCAACGTTCCGTTCGGGCTGCTGTCGGCGGCGCTGCTCGTCGCGTACTACCGCGAGGGAGAGCGTCGCGTGAAGGAGGCCGCGGCGTCGTTCTCGCTCCTGCGCGACCGGCTCATGGTCGTCGCGAGCGCCGCCGGCGCGCTCATGGGCGCCGTGATGATCGCCTCGCTCACCTACCTCCCGCTCTACGTGCAATCGGTGCTGCGCGGAACGCCCACCGAAGCAGGCGCCGCCGTCGCTCCGATGCTCATCGGGTGGCCCGTCGCCAGCGCCGTCGCCGGTCGCCTGCTCTCGCGCGTGAGCTACCGCGTGCTGGTGCGCGGCGGGCTCATCACGGTCGGCCTCTCGACGGTCGTGCTCTGGCGACTGCTCGCGACCGGCGCAGGGACGTCGGCGATGCGGGCGACGATGCTGGTCTTCGGCGCGGGCATGGGCTTCGCCAACACGGCGCTGCTGGTGTCGGTGCAGGAGCGGGCGGGCTTCGCGGCGCGCGGCGTGGCGACGGCGAGCACGATGTTCTTCCGCTCCATCGGTGGGGCGGCGGCGGTGGGCGCGCTCGGTGCGTTGCTCGCGGCGCGCGTGGCGGGCGACGTCCCGGAGGCGCTGCTGCGACGGATGCTCGGGCCCGACCACGGCGTCGGCGTCGACCCGGTGGTGTTGCACCGCGCGGGCGTGCACCTCGCGTCGGAGATGGGCACGGTGTTCCGTGTGATCGCGGTGCTGGGGGTGCTCGCGGGGGCGACGGGGTTGCTGCTGCCTGCGCCGACGCCGCGCTCGTAGAGGGGGCCTCGGGATTGTTGGGGGTGACGGCGGTGCGCTGGTACCGTCGCCCACGACCCCAAGGAGGAGGTTTCCGATGACTGCTCGCACCAGGAAGAAGCCGACCCGCACCGCCGCGAAGACCGCCATCGTCCCGCCCGAGACGCTGCTGGCCGAGGAGGTTCGCCGACCCTCCGCGGACGTGGGCGAGTACCTCGATTGGGCGCGCCTGCTCGTCTCGGCGGCCAACGACCACCGCGACGCGCTCGTCGCCACGCCGATGACCCCGGAGGCGGACATCACCGCCGCCGAGATCGCCGACTTCGAGCGCGCCGTCGCCCGGCTCGCCGACCTCCAGCAAGAGTACGAGCGCCGCCAGGAGGCGATCGGCAACCTCACGCCGACGCAACTCAAGGACTACGCCGCCGCGCGCGCCGCGCAGAAGAACGTCGTCGACGCGATCCGCCACGCGTACCGCGGGGACAAGACGGTGCTGGAGTGGTGCGAGCAGGTGCTGCTCGGCGTCGGGGTCGCCGACCTGCACGACGACGCGCGCAAGCTGACGACGTTCTGGGCGGAGCACGACGCCGTCCTCGCGCGCTTCGTCGCGGCCAAGCTCGCGCTCGACCACGTCGCCCTGCTCGCCGCCCGTCTCCCCGACCTGGGCGCGCCCGACGTCGAGGCCGACAAGCGCCACTCGCTGCTGCGCAACGCCGCCTGGACCCTCGTCGACCGCACGGCCGCGCGGCTCTGCACCGCGGGGAAGTTCGCGCTGCGCGCCGACCGTGAGGAGCGCAAGCGCTTCCGTCGCACGCCGGGCAAGGCGAAGCGAAAGGGCGCGAAGAAGGGCTAGTCGCGCCCGCCACAGGTCGAGGCAATCCGTCACACCCCGCGATCGCGTCGCACGACGTTTCCCGTGTGGCATGTCGGCTGCTCAGGGGGTGCTCGGAGACGCCTGACCCTCATGACGCCGACTCGACACCCTTCGCCCCATGGCTTTGACCACCGCGAGTCAGAGCCGTGAGCGCCGCCGTGCGCATCGGCCCACCCGATCGACCGTCACTGACCGCCGTGTCGCGCGAGTCGCGGCCCTCGTTCGACCTTCTGCCGCAGGACGCGGGGGACCGTCGCACCATCCCGGGCGCGATCGCGCCGCTGTACAACCCGCGCGAGAGCCGCGCCCTCTCGGTGTGCTCCTTCCTCGCCGTGGCGGCCGTGCTCTGGATCGCCCACCCGGTCGCCGTCGGCCTCTTCGTGGGAGCCCTCGGAGCCTTCACGATGCAGCCGCTCCACCGTCGGCTGCGCGCGCGCTTCGGGGGTCGCGTCGACTGGTCGGCGCTCATGTGCACGCTCCTCGCGGGCGTGTCCGTCGTCGGCGCCGCGGCGCTCCTCTTCGGGCTCGTCGTCTATCGCGGTGGCGTGGTGGCCGCGGCCATTCCGCGCGCGCTCGATCACGGTGGACCGCTCGATGCGCTCAGCCAGGTCGTCGCGCGAAGCGCCTCCCGCTATCACCTCCACGTCGGTGACCTCGGCGCCCGACTCGGCGAGTCCGCGGGCTCCGTCGCCGCGCACGCCACCGCGGTCGCGACGGCCGTGGCGGCCGCGGCGTTTCACTGGATCCTCGGTCTGATCTTCGCGCTCATCACGCTGCACTTCACGCTCGTGCACTGGTCGGCGCTCACGCAGCGCATCGAGAACGTCCTCCCGCTGCACCCGCGGCACACGCACGCGCTCTTCGACGAGTTTCGTCGCGTGGGCCGCAGCGTGCTCGCGGGCACCGTACTCACGGGCCTCGCGCAGGGCCTCCTCGCGGGCATCGGCTTCGCGCTCACGGGCGTTCCCGAGCCGGCGCTGCTGGGCGCGCTCACGGCCGTCGCGTCGCTACTCCCGGGCGTCGGGACGCTCGTCGTGTGGGTTCCCGCTGGGCTCTATCTCATTCTGACGCACCACCCGGGGCGCGGCGTCGCCGAGCTGCTCTGGGGGGTGCTCGTGGTGGTCGTCGTGTCGGACTACGTGATCCGCCCGAGGCTGGTCGGCGGAAGCACCGCGATGCCCACGCTGCTGACATTCATCGCGCTCTTCGGAGGGGTCGAAGCCTTCGGCATCATCGGGCTCCTGCTCGGGCCCGTGTTGATGGCGCTCGCCCTCGCGGTGCTCCGCATCTACGAGCGCGAGTCCGTCCATCGGCGCGCCCACGCCGCGGAGGCGTGAGGTTTCGACGCTCAGCTGCCGCGGCCGAGGGTGCAGCGGGTGGAGGCCCGGTTGGCGTTGTCGTAGGCGCGCCAGTACACGCTCACCACGCCCGACGCGGGGCAGGTGAAGCGGCCGAGCGGACCGACCCCGCACCCGTCATCCGCGGCGTTGGCCCCGGGCGCGGCGGATGCCGTGGGAGCGAGCGTGAGCCCCGTGGAGCAGGGACCAGAGCCCGCGCAGACCCGGATCATCGGGTCACCCAGGGAAGACCCGAGCGGAGTGGGGCAGGGGTCGACCCCGGTGCCCGCGTCGCCCGCTGGAGGTGTGCAGCCGACCAGCACGCTGGTGCCGCTCGTACAGGTGATCGAGCGTTCGAGGATCCACCCGCACTGGGCCGACGTCCCGGTGCTGGTGCTCACGCAGGCCGCGGTGATGTTGGGAGCCCCGGCGTCGACGAAGCCGGCGTCGGGCGCCGAGCACGCGCTCGTCGAACGAATCCACGAGCCCAGGGTCGGACAGAACGAGCTCCCGTTGGTCGGACCCGAGCTATTGCCGGCCTCGCACTGGCCCGGGAAGGTGCACCACCCGCACGCGGGATTGGCCGCGCACGCCGCGCAGTTGCCGAGGCTGCCGCACGAGGGCGGGCAGGCGCCGCAGTCGCCGGGGCAGTTGGTGCAGGTGTCGGAGCCGTTGCAGGTGCCATCGCCGCAGCGGGGTGCGCAGGCCCCGCAGTCGGGCGTGCACGTCATGCAGGTCTCGCCGCCCGCGCAGCTCCCGTCGCCGCAGCTCGCCGGACAGGCGCCGCAGTCGCCGGGACACGAGGTGCAGTTCTCGCTGCTCTGGCAGGCGCCGTCGCCGCAGCGGGCCGGGCACGCGCCGCAATCTCCCGGGCACGAGGTGCACGTCTCGCCGCTGGTGCACAGGCCATCACCGCACCGCGCGGGCACCCCGAGGTCGACGGGCGGGCCGCCGTTGTCGGTCGGCGGCGTGGCGAGGTCGTTGGCGAAGCCCACGTCGGAGGGAGTCTTCCCGGTGTCGGGGGTCGGGCTCGCCGAGTCCATCGGTGACGGGGTGACGTCGCTGCCCGTCGCAGCGTCGGGGTCGATGAAGCCACCACCGCCGCCGCGCGCGCTACAGGCGAAGGAGAGGGAGACCAGGAGACCTGCTGCCAACCAACGAGCACTCGAATGCATGGACCGTTTCCTCGGGATCTACGATGGCACCGCAACGATCACGGTGGCGCGCGGCAGGGCCGTCGTAGCTGACGCGCCCGCGATGGGAAAGCCCACATCGGTCGGGTGACCGCGCGAGGTCATTGTCTGACATTGATGTCAGCGCCAGCGGATGACGCCGAGGATGTTGGAGAAGTCGTCGGTCCAGGCGGCGGAGCCGGCGCGGGCTTCGAGGCGTTGCCAGCGCGGGTCGGTGTCGAGGCCGAGGAGGTCTTCGCGGCGACGGGCGACGAGGACCCAGGTCGTGGTGATGGGACCATCCGGGCCGAGGGAGGTCCCGCGTCCGCGGAGGGCGACGAGCGAGGCGTCGCGCGCGAGGGCCGCGAGCACGCCATCGAGCGCGACGTGACGGTTGGTGACGTGGAAGGCGAGCACGCCGCGGGCGTCGGTGCGCGCGAGGTAGAGCGCGAGGGCCTCGCGGGTGAGCAGGTGCGTCGGGATGGCGTCGGAGCTGAACGCATCGAGCACGAGCAGCCCGTGGCGCGCGTGACGGTCGCGGGCGAGGGTGCGTCGCGCGTCGCCGGTGAGGACGCTCCACGGGGCGCGCGCGTCGCGGAGCCAGGTGAAGTGACGGCGCGCGATGGCGTCGACCTCGGGGTCGAGCTCGTAGAAGGTCCAGCGCTGGGCGGGGCGCGCGTGGGCGAGGAGCATCCCGACGCCGAGGCCCACCACGCCGACGGTGCGACCGTCGAGCGACGGTCCGAGGGCGCCCATCACCTGCCCGATGGGGCTGCGCCCGGCGTAGTAGGCAACGGGTTCGAGGCGTTGCTTGGCCGAGAGGTACTGCAAGCCGTGGAGGGTCGTGCCGTGCAGAAAGCGTCGGACGCCGTGGACGTCTTCGACGCGCATCACGCCGTAGAAGGTGCGCGAGGCGTGCACCATGGCGCGGTCGAAGCGACCCGCGAGGAGGATCGCCACGAGGCCCGCCGCGAGCCGCGCGCGACGGCCGATGGAGGCGAGCACCAGCAGCATCAGCGGCAACCCGTAGCGCACGAGCGAGGCCGCGCGGGTGACCTCCGGCGCGCGGAAGAGCAGGAGCGCGAGGGCGCCCACCGCGAGCGGAACGACGAGGTCGCGGGCCGTGTAGCGCGGACGAACGGGACGCGGCGGTCGTGCGCCGAGAACGGCCACCGGGTCGGCGCCCATAGCGCGCAGGAAGGCTTCCTCGCGGTCACGCGGATCGGCTGGGGGCGGAGGCTCAGGGACCAGCAGGATGGCGAGGGCCATGGCGAGCGGGTACTCGGTGACGCGCACGAAGAGGCGCGGCGCGACGAGCGCGTTGAAGGCGCCGCCGAGCGCACCACCAACGGCGATGGCGAGCTGGAAGGCGGTGACCGAGCCCGCGAGCGCGCGGGTGCGGGCGAGCTCGCCGTGCAGCAGGAGCGCGGTCGCCGTGAAGAGGCAGAGGTGCCCGATGATGAGCGGCAGGCGCGTGGCCACCTGCGGGGCCGTGAACAAGAACATCAGCAGCAGCAGCGCGAGGTACGGCGCCGTGACGCGCGGTGACGGCGCGTCGGCGGGCGGTCGCGCGAACACGACGACGAAGCTCGCGAGGTAGATGGCGAGCGGCACCACCCAGAGCAGCGGAAACGATCCGACGTCCGTGGCGAGGTGGGTGGTGACGCCCATCATCAGGCTCGACGGGACGAAGGCGAGGGCGACGAAGCGCAGCCAGACGCGCACGGGCGTCGGAGCGAAGACGGCGGGCTCCGCCGACGGACCGCGCGGCGCCGACCACGCGCATGCGGCGACGAGCACCACGTAGACGGCGTACGCCGCGGTGAAGGCGCGGGACTGGGCGGCGAGCGGGAGCAGCGGTTCGACGACGAGGGGGTAGGCGAGCAGCGCCGCGAGGCTGCCGACGTTGCTGGCCGCGAGCAGCGGTCGGAGGTCGCCATCGGGGGCGCCTGCGTACCAGCGCTGCAATAGTGGCGCGCCGGTGGAGAGCAGGACGAAGACGGGCGCCACGCGGCGGAGCAGCGCCGACAGGAGCCACCACGTCGGGTCGCCATCGGGCGCGGGGCCGAGGGCGGAGAGGCCGAAGGGCAGCGTCGCGAGCGCGAGGGCGAGGAGGGCGACGTGGAGCGCCGCGTGGGCGCGCGGCGAGAGGCGCGACGGCGCGAAGTGGGCGTAGCCGTAGCCGGCGAGGAGGGCGACCTGGAAGAAGACGACGCAGGTGTTCCAGAGGGCGGGGACGCCGCCGGTGAGGGGCAGGAGCGCGCGGGCGACGAGGGGCTGCACCGCGAAGAGCAGCGCCGAACCGAGCAGCGTCGTCAGGGTGTAGCGGCGGAGCACTGTCGGGCTGTCTCGCCCATGCGACGCACGACCGCAACGCCCTTCACCGCGCTGGCCTCCGCGTGACGGACGGCGGACACTCGTCACCCCCAATGCCAGGACCCACGCTGCGCCTCGTCTGCGTCAACGACGTCTATTCGCTCGAACACCTCCCGCGCTTGAAGAGCCTCGTGCGCGAGGCGGCGACGGTGGCGCCGGCCGACCGGCTCCTCACCACGCTGGCCGGTGACTTCGTGGCGCCGAGCCTGCTGTCGAGCCTCGACCGAGGCGCCGGGATGATCGACTGCCTCAACGCCATCCCCATCACCCACACCTGCTTCGGCAACCACGAGCAGGACGTCCCCGCGGAGGCGCTCTCGAAGCGCGTGAGGGAGTTTCGTGGGACGTGGCTCAACACCAACGTCCCCGGCTACGAGCCGTCGCTCCCGGCCTCGGAGGTCGTCGTGGTGCAGGGCGCCGCGACCCGCGCGGTGCGCGTGGGGCTCGTGGGCGTGGTGACCGAAGACCCGTCGCTCTACCGCCCGGGGGCGTTTGGGGGACTGCCGATGCTGCCCGCCAACGACGCCGTGCTCGGCACCGCGCGGACGCTCGCCGACGTGTCGGGCTGCGCGTGCGTCATCGCGCTCACGCACCAGTCGCTCGCCCGCGATCGTGCGCTGGCGTTGCAGCAGGGGGACCCGCCGGTTCCGCTGGTGGTGGCGGGGCACGAGCACGAGCCGTACATCGAGCAGGTCGGCAGCGCGTGGGTCATCAAGGCGGGCGCCGATGCCGCCTATGCCGCGGTGGTCGACCTCGCGTGGCCCGAGGTGGCACCCGTCGGCGAGCCCGACCTGCCGACCGTCGCCGTGCGCCTCGTGCCCGTGGCGGACTACCCCGAAGACGCTTCGCTGCGCGCCCTCGTCGACCAGCACATGCAGCCCGTGAAGGCGCTCAACGCCGCGACCTTCCTCACGCTCGCCGAAGGACAGACCCTCTCCTCCCTGGGAACGCGCGTCCGACAGACCTCCGTCGGGACGCTCATCGCCTCGTGCGTGCGCGACGCGCTCGGCGCCGACGTGTGCCTCATCAACGGCGGCGGCATCCGCGCCAACCGCGAGTACAGCAAGGCGTTCACCTACGGCGACCTGGAGTCCGAGCTGCCCTTCGCCAACGAGGTGGTGGTGGCGGCGGTTCCGGGGCGCGTGCTGCGCGAGGCCGTGGCAGCGTCGCGGTCGAAGGCCCCGCGACCGGCGCCGGGCTTCCTCCAGGTGGACGACGGCGTGACGGTCGACGCGAGCGACACCGTGACCGCCATCGGGGGAAAGGCGCTGGACGACGCGCGCGACTACCGCGTGGCGACCGTGCGGGTGCTCTTCGACGGGATGGACCACATCGAGCCGCTGCGCCTCTTCGCCGAGCAGCACCCCGAGCGCATCCCAGCCCGCGACAGCGGACGCGAGCTGAAGATGATCGTCGTGGACGCCTTCTCCATGTCGCTCTGGCGACAACTCGGACGCTTCGAGGGCGTCGACGCCAACCAGGACAAGGCGGTGTCGAAGTCCGAGCTGCGGGAGGCCCTCGCGGAGACCACGGGCAGCGTGCCATCGCCACTGCTCGTCGATGGAATCCTGCGGGCGCTCGACGACGATGGTGACGGCTCCATCTCCCGTGCGGAGGCCGACGACCCCCCGCGACCCGACGAGCCGACGCGCGTACCCTCCGCGCGATGACCGCGACACCGACTGCGCCAACCCTCCTCGGACCAACCGCTGGAGGGCGCTGGACGGCGCTCTTCCAGCAAGCGGGATTTCTCTTCGACCCGCTGGGCGTGGTGGCCGGCCGCTTCGCCCGCTACGGCGACCTCTACCGGGTCACCACCCGCCGCGGCGACCTCTTCGTGCTGCGCCACCCCGACCACCTGCGAGACGTTCTCGTCACCCACGCGGCGAAGTACACCAAGACCCACAGCGCCTTCCGGCAGCTCGCCACGGTGCTCGGGGACGGACTGCTCACCAGCGACGGCGCGACGTGGCAGCGGCAGCGGCGCATGGTGCAGCCCGCCTTCGCTCGCGCTCGCATGGAGGGCTACGCCGCGGCCATGGTCGACGAGGCCGCCCGCACCACCGCGCAATGGCGCGACGGTGAGGAGCGCGACCTCTCCACGGACATGATGGCCCTCACGTTGCGCGTGGTCGGACGAACGCTCTTCGGCCACGACGCGAGCGGCGACGTGGGCGACGTCGCGGGGGCGATGACGGCGTTTCAGGACTCGCTCTCGGTGCCTGACTTCCTCCCGAAGTGGGTCCCGTCGCCGTGGCGACGGAGGCTCGACCGCGCCGTCGCGACGCTCGATCGCATCATCCACGGAATGATCGAGCGCCGCCGCGCCGAGGGCTTGGGCGCTGGCGGTCGCAGCGACCTGCTCCAGATGCTCGTCGACGCCCGCGATGACGAGGGCGACGGACAGGGGCTCTCGCTGCGGGAGATGCGCGACCAGCTCGTGACGCTCTTCCTCGCCGGGCATGAGACCACGTCGCACGCCCTCACCTGGACGCTGTACCTGCTCTCGCAGAACCCATCCGCGGAGAGCGCGCTGCACGCCGAGCTCGATGGTGTGCTGGGCGGCCGGCTGCCCACGCTCGCCGACCTCGATGCGCTGCCGTACACCGAGCAGGTCATCAAGGAGTCGATGCGGCTCTATCCGCCCGTGTACATGGTCGCGCGACAGGCGGCCGAGGACACGGAGATCGGCGGGCACGCTGTTCCGAAGGGCAGCGAGGTGGTGCTGTGGATCTACATGACCCATCGCGACCCGAGATGGTTCGCCGACCACGCGGCGTTTCGTCCCGAGCGTTTCTCGCCGGAGGGTGAGGCCGCGCTGCCGAAGCTCGCGTGGCTGCCCTTCGGCGCGGGTCCGCGGGCGTGCATCGGGCGCTCGTTTGCGATGGTCGAGGCGAGGCTGCTGTTGGCGGTGCTGATGCAGCGGCATCGGCTGTCGCTGGTGCCCGGTCACCCGGTCGAGGTGCAGCCGCGCGTCACGCTGGTGCCCAAGCACGGGATGCGAATGATCGTGCGGCAGCGCCCCCTGGGGTGAGCCTTGACGCTACGCCGGGGTGGCAACAGGCAGACCCGTAGGCGCGCCGCTCATCAAGCTCCTGGCGGAGCGATGGGAGCGCCGACACGGAGGCCGCTCATGGCAACACTCGCGATCAAGGATCAGGCGCTCACCGTGAACATGGAGGGCCTCGACAAGGTGTTCGCGCTGCGGAGCTCGATCACCGTCCCGCTGGCCCACATCGTCAGCGTCACCGCGCGGCCCGACATCTCAAAGGTGATGTACATGCCCGTGGGGTCGCAGTTTCGCGGCGTGCGCCACACCGGGCTCATCGTGGCGGGCACGCTGCTGATGGCCGACGGTTCGGGCAACGTGTTCTGCGACGTCCACGACGAGAACAACGCCCTCGTCATCGAGCTCCAGCACGACGAGTTCAAGCGCATCATCGTGGAGGCTTCCGACCAGACGCCCGAGCAGGCGCGCGACATGATCGAAGCGGCGCTCGGGCACCGCACGCCCGACGCCGAGGTGGTGAAGGAAGACCGCCGCGCCGACGAGCCGCGACCGGTCCCCGAGGGGACCAACCGCGTGCGCACGACGTTCTGAATCAAGGAGCGTTGACGGCGCCCGGCGTCGGCCGGTTGGACAAGCGCCAGTCGGTCGCGGCGTCGTCGGTGTCGGCGCCGTTGGGCAGCCGCGCCAGCGAGGCGACGGCGGTGTTGGAGTCGGCCACGGTCGTCGCGAGCACGGTGCCTTCGACGAGGCTCACGGTGCCGGTGACGCCGGTGATGGTCGCGGCGCTCATGGGGCCCTCGTAGGAGAGCGCGTCGATGAGCGCGGCCGTCGCCGTGTTGATGAGCGCGACGCCGTCGGGCGCGCCGTTCTGGAGGGTGTCGTTGGCCATCGCGAAGCGCGCCACGCCCGCGGGGAGGGTCACGCCCGCGTTGGCCACCACCGCGTACGCACCGGGAGCGAGCGTTCCAGAGAGGGCGACGCGGCCGTACTCGCGGCTGTTGGATCCGTTGACCAGCACCAGCACCACCGTGGAGAGGTCGATGGGCGCGAGGGTGCCGTTGAAGATCTCGACGAACTCGCCGTTGTCGGTGCCGACCTGGTCGTAGTCGACCTCGTTGATGACGAGGCCACCCGATGGGGCCTCGACCACCGACACCATGGCGGTGCGCGTGTCGGCGCCGAGGGTCGCCGTGACGGTCGCCGTCGCGACGGCAGACCCGGCGGTGAACACCACGTCCGCGGTGAGCGCTCCAGCGGGGACGAGCACCATGGCGGGGAGCGTTCCACCGGCGGTGCTGGCGAGCATCACCGGGGTGCCGCCGGGCGGCGCCGGAATGTCGAGCGTGACGGTGAGCGTCGTCGTCGCGCCGAGCGAAGCCGTGCTCATCGCGGGCGTCAGCGACGAGAGCCGCGGAACCTCCGTGGCCCCGAGCACCCGCACCTGCGCCGTGCGCGTGGAGGCGCCGAGCGTCGCCGTGAGCGTGTACGCCGTGGCCGAAGCCGTGACGCCCGTCACCGGAATCACCACGCGCGTCATGCCGGCGGGGATCACCACGTCGGCGACCACGAGGCCCGGGTCGCTCGACGTCACCGTGACGGTGCTGGCAGTGGCCACGGCGCGCGTGAGCTGCACCGCGAGTTCGGTCGGGAAGGTCGGAGCCGCCGTCGCGCCGACCCGGGCGAACACCGTCGTGGTCGGGAAGGCCGCGAGCTGCGCGGCGCCCGCGACGAGGTCGTCGGCCGAGCGCGGGTTGAGCTTCGAGCTGCTGCGCGCGAGGTAGAGCACGCCCGTAATGGAGGCGAAGCGCTCGTCCATCACCGGGAATGGGGCCGTGAGGTAGAGGCCATCGTCGACGCGTAGGCCGCCGCTCACCTCGAACTCGTTGGTCGGCGCCGTGTCGCCGCCGAGGGGAGCGGGCGTGGGGTTGGTGACGGTCACGTCGCTGACGCGCACGAGCACGCCTTCGAGCGCCGTCGCGCGCGTTCCGCCGGTGGTGACCTCCGCGGGCGTCGCCGCGACCGGAGGCGGCAGCGTGACGCCGCGCGAGGTCGCCGTGACGGTGGCGCCCGAGAGCTGGATCTGCCCGAAGAAGTCGGCGATGAGCGCGTTGCCGATGGTGACCCGGTCGCCCACGGTGACCATCGGGGCGGTGCCCGTGAAGACGAAGATCCCGGAGTTTTCGGGCGCCGTGTAGAGCGGGTCGCCGGGCGCCACCTGGGCGTAGAAGCCGTTGCGCGAGACGGCCGTCACCACGGGGCCGGTGACGGTCACGCGCGAGCCCATCGCGACCATGGCGGTCTTGATGGCGTACACGCTGGCGGGGCAGGCGGCGCCGTTGGGGTTGGCGGCCGTGGGGCAGGGGTCGCAGACGTCGCCGCGGCCGTCCATGTCACGGTCGGCCTGGTCGGAGTTGCGCGCGTCGGGGCAGTTGTCGCGCTCGTTGGAGGTGCCGTCGCCGTCGCGGTCGTTGGGGTCGGGCGCGGCGCAGGTCGTCGAGTCGGGGGTGAGGGGGCAGGGGTCGCACGCGTCGCCCACGCCGTCGCGGTCGGCGTCGCCCTGCGTCCCGTTGTCGACCGGGCGCACCGGGTTGAAGACGCGCGGGCAGTCGTCCATCGCGTTGAGCACGCCGTCACCGTCCATGTCGTCGGCGCTGGAGACGCCGGTGTAGCGGGTCGACCCCGCCACCACCGGGTTGGGCAGCGAACCCATGGCGTTGCGCTCGGGGAGGCACGACGGCTCGTTCATCGGCTCGCCGCAGAAGAAGAGGGGGTAGCGCGTGGAGTTGGCGCTGGTGAGCGCCGCGAGGGTGCGCCCGCCGAGGTCGCGCGAGACGCAGACGCGCTTGGCGACGCCGCACACGTCGAGCGTGTCGCACATCGCACCGCCCGCGAGGCCGCTGACGACGGGCGCGTCGCCGTAGAGGGCCGCGCCGCCGCGCAGCACCAGCACCACGTCGCCGGGCGCCGCGTCGATGACGGCGCGGTGATCGTGGTGGGTGGCGCCGTTGAAGATGGCGAGGTCGGCGACGCGACCGGTGGCGATGATGCCGACGGCGTCGTCGACGGCGAGGGCGGCCGCGGCGTCGCGGGTGGCCATGAGCCAGAGCGCCTCGTCGGTGAAGAAGTCGCCGAAGAAGTTGGTGTCGAGGGTGTCGGCGCAGCGCAGCTCGCGGAGCATGTTCATGGAGCCGCTGATGAGCCAGTCGGAGCCGAGGGCGATGGGAACCCCGAGGCGGGCGTACTCGGTGACGCGCGCGGTGTCGCCGTAGAGGGTCACGTTGGAGCGCGGCGACCAGATGAGCGCGGTGCCCTGCGTGGCCATCTCGGCGATGTCGGGCGGGAGCAGACCGACGCCGTGGACGAAGGCGCTCTGCGGCGCCACCAGGTCGTTGGCCCCCATGCGGATGCAGGTGAACTCGTTGCGCGCCTCGGCGCCGATCCCTTCGGCGACGTGGGGCGTGTACGCGTCGACGTTGGCGATCTCCATCGCGGTGTCGATGGAGGGGTAGCCGCAGCCCATGGACAGCGTCTCGCCGCCGGAGTCGCCGAGGGGGAAGGTCTCGTAGCGAACCACCGGCTGGCCGAGGCCGTCCTGCGTCGCGCGGTCGAGGTTGCGCAGGAAGCCCGCGACGCCGCCCGAGCCGTTGACGGAGGTGGCGCCGCCGAGGACGAAGCGCAGCTCGCCCCACGCGACCTGATCGTTGCTGGCGCTGCCCGCGGACGAGAGGCGCGTGTGGCCGCGCGCGCCACGGCGCCAGTCGTGGCGGTGCTCGTAGCGCTCGGCGGTGCGGTTGTACGGCGGGTTCTGCGCGAAGGTGAGGTGGTCGTGCGCGTTGATGAGGCCGGGCGACACGACGCCGTCGGGGCACACCACGGCGGTCGCGCCCGCGGCGCCTTCGGAGGTGGAGCAGTCGCAGCCCACGCAGCGGATGACGCCCGCGGTGTCGACGAGCACCTGGCCGCCGCGAAACACCTCACCCGGCGTGAGCACGTCGCCCGTGATCAGGAGCGCGGCGCTGCCTGCGGTGACGGCGCAGGTGCCCGACGCGAGCGACGGAGCCGAGGCGCCAGGACAGGTGGTGATGCGGGGTTCCGGGCGGGTGACGACGCCGCCGTCGCCCGTCGGCGGGCGATCGCCGGTGACGACGTCGGGCGCGCTGCTGCCGTCGGTGCCCGCGTCAGTGCCCGCGTCGGTGGCGGTGCCGCCGTCGGGTGTGTTGATCGGTTGGGGGTCGCTGGAGCAGGCCGCGAGGGAGAGGAGCACGATCACGGACGAACGCAGGAGACGCATCGGGGCACCGTCTTCGGTGGGAGTGGTCGGGGGCGCGGACCCTATCACCGTCGACGCGACGAGAGTCCACCTTCGCGGCTCCGACCCATGACGTGGGGCGTATCCGCTCACGTGGGTCACGGTCGTGTGGCGGACGCGCGGCGGCGCCTACGATCGCCACCATTCCGTCACGGCGCGCAGCGTCGCGATCGCCCCTGGGTATCCAGTGTGATTCGCGCACGTCGGAGCGGGCGGCACAGACCTTGGATTGGTGCGGGCAGACCCCAACAGGAGCCAATCCAACATGAACACACTCCCTCGATGGTTGATCCTTCCCGCGCTCGGCCTCGCCGCCTGCGCAGGCACCACCGCCTCGTCGGCGCGCATGGGCTCGGCCCAGGCCGCCATCCGCGCGGCGCGCGAAGTGGGCGCGGAGCAGAACCCCACCGCAGCGCTGCATCTCCAGTACGCCCGCGAGCAGTTCGCGCAGGCGGAGACCCTCTCGCGAGACGGTGAGGGCGAGCGCGCCGAGCGTGTCCTGGCGCGCGCCGAAGCCGACGCCGACCTCGCGTTGGCGCTCTCGCGTCGCACCACCGCGATGGCCGCCGCCATGCAGGCCAGCACGCAGGTGCGTGAGGTCCAGGCCCAGTCCCCGGTTCAGTGAAGCAACGGAGCAGCACCATGAAGTACATCCTCTTGTCGACCGCCCTCGGCGTCCTCGCTCTCAACGGCTGCGCCTCCAGCTCCGCGGCCCCGCGTGAGCTCATCGAAGCGCGCGCCTCCATGACCCGCGCGAGCAACGGCCCCGCGGCCCGCCTCGCCCTCGTCGACCTGCACAACGCCCAGCAGGACCTCGACCGCGCCGAGCGCAGCTACGCCGCCGAGCCCGGCTCCGATGTGACCCGCGACCTCTCCTACGTGGCTCTGCGCCGCGCCCAGACCGTCGAGGCCCGCGGCGAGGCGATGCAGGCCGAGCAGGAGCGCCAGGGCGCGCAGCAGACCGCGCAGCAGCTCACGGGGGAGCAGCTCGCGCAGGCGCGTACCGCGCTTCAGCAGTCCCGTGAGACGCAGGCGCAGACCGCGCAGCAGCTCGCCACCGAGCAGCAGCGTCGGGCCGAGGCCGAGCGTCAGGCCGCCGCTGCGCTGGAGAGCCTCCGCCGCGTCGCCGCGGTGCGCGAGGAGCAGCGCGGAACCGTCATCACCCTCTCGGGCGAGGTGCTCTTCGCGACGGGTCAGTCGGCGCTCCTTCCCATCGCCCAGCAGCGGCTCGACCAGGTCGCGCGCGGTCTGATCGATCAGGGTGGACGCCACCTCGTGGTGGAGGGGCACACCGACTCGCGCGGCTCGGCCGCCGACAACCAGGCGCTCTCGCTCGCGCGCGCCCAGTCCGTGCGCAGCTACCTGATCTCGCGCGGCATCCCCGAGTCGCAGATCGAGGCGGCGGGCATGGGTCCGACGCGCCCCGTGGCGCCCAACGAGACCCCCGAGGGTCGCGCCAACAACCGCCGCGTGGAGATCGTCGTGTCGCCCGCGTCCAACCCCCCGCGCACCGTGGTGGGCGCGGCCGCCCCGAGCACCATGCCGCCGACGACCGTCAGCGCCGTCCGCCCGTAGCGTCGACGCTTGCTGCTATCGTCGGCGCGCGCCGATGACCCTCCTCAGCGAACGCCTCGCCCGCCTCTCGCTCCGCGCCCGTGGTTGGCGCAGCCGCTCTGCGCCCACCACGACCGGGTCGATGCACTGGGTCGAGACGCTCGGAGACGGTCCGCTACCGACGACGGTTCTCCTTCACGGGTTCAACTCGTCGGCGTCGTACAACGCGCCGCTCCTCCAGGCCCTGCGCCCCCATGTGCGGCGGCTCATCGCACCCGACCTCCCCGGCCACGGATACAGCTCGGCGCCCACGCCGCTCGACGGCGCCAAGGTCTACGAGGGGACGCGCGACGCCCTCGACCGCGCCCTCGACGAACCCGCCGTGCTCATCGGCAACTCCATGGGCGCGGCCCTCGCGCTCCGCTACACGGTCGACCGCCCCGCCAGGGTTCGGGCTCTCGCCCTCGTGGCTCCGGGTGGCGCGCCCCTCTCCGACGACGAGCTCCTCGCGCTGCGGCGCACCTTCACGCTCCAGAGCCACGCGGAGGCGGAGGCCTTCATCGACCGGCTGCTGGTGCGTCGGACACGGCTGCGGCCGCTCTTCGCCGCGAGCCTGCGCCGCGGCTTCAGTCGACCCGCGATGCGCGAGCTCCTCGGCGGCCTTGGGCCGCAGAACTACCTCACCGTCGAAGAGGTGCGCGCCGTGACCGCTCCGGTGCTCCTGCTGTGGGGCGCCGAGGAGCGGGTGCTGCCTTCGTCGGGGCTGGCGTTCTTCCGCGAGCACCTGCCAGAGCACGCGCGCATCGAGGTGGTGCCCGGCGTCGGCCACAGCCCGCAGGTCGACGACTGCGAAGGGACGGCGCGGCGTCTGCTGGCGTTTCTCCGCGCGGTCTAGGCGAGCAGCGCGAGGAGGTCGTCGCGGGTGAGCGACGCCGACGGGTCGCCGCCGGAGAGTGCCGCTTCGGCGAGGGCACGCTTGCGGGCCTGGAGCTCGACGATGCGCTCCTCGACGGTCTCGCTCGCGACGATGCGGTAGATCGTCACGGGCCGTAGCTGACCGATGCGGTGCGCGCGGTCGGCGGCCTGGTCTTCGACGGCGGGGTTCCACCACGGGTCGAGGAGGAAGACGTGGTCGGCTGCGGTGAGGTTGATGCCCGTGCCGCCCGCCTTGAGCGACACCAGCATCACCGGCGGCCCATCCGCGCGCTGAAACGCCGTCACCACCTCGGCCCGATCGCGCGTCGACCCGTCGAGGCGATTGAACCCGATGCCCGCCTCGCGCAGGTGCGGCTCCACCCGGTCGAGCAGCGACGTCCACTGCGAGAACACCAGCGCCTTGTGACCATCGGCCGCCGCGGACTCCAGCGCCTCCACGAGGCACGTCACCTTCGACGAGGTGTCGGCGTGCTGCCCCGGGACGAGCCCGCTGTGACACGCCGCCTGTCGCAACCGCAGCAGCGCTTCGAGCGCCGCGAGCGTGTTGCCGCCCGCGCGCAACGCCTCGACCACCTCGCTCTGCGACGCCGCCCGCACCGCGTCGTAGACGGCCCGCTCGCGCTCGTCGAGGTCGCACTTCAGCACCGCCTCCGTGCGCGGCGGCAGCTCGGGCGCCACCTCGCGCTTCAGCCTACGCAGCAGGAACGGCCCCACCCGCTCGCGCAGTCGTCGCATGGCCTCGGCGTCGCCGTCGGACGCGGGCTTCGTGTAGCGCTCGTCGAAGTCCGAGCGCCCGCCCAGCAGCCCCGGGTTGGTGAAGTGAACGAGGCTCCAGAGTTCTTCGAGACGGTTCTCCACGGGCGTGCCGGAGAGCGCGACGCGAGACTCCGCGCGGAGCTGGTAGGCCGCGCGGGCGGCCTGGCTGTCGGGGTTCTTGATGGCCTGTGCCTCGTCGAGGACGACCATGTCCCAGCGCTGCTTCGTGAGCTCGCCCGCGTCGAGTCGGAGCACGGCGTAGGTGGTGAGCGTGACGTCCGCGCGCGCGTCGAGCGAGCGACCGGCGCCGTGGTAGACGGACACCGAGAGCCCCGGCCGGAAGCGCCGCACCTCGTCGCTCCAGTTGTGCAGCACGCTGCGCGGCGCCACCACGAGCACCCGCCCGCGGAAGGTGCACAGCGTCTGGAGCGTCTTGCCGAGGCCCATGTCGTCGGCGAGCACCGCGCCCATCCCCGCGTCGCGCAGGAAGCACAGCCAGTCGACGCCGCGCCGCTGGTAGGGGCGCAGCGTCGCCGTGAGGTCGTCGGGCAAGGCCACGGAGGGAATCGCCTCGAAGCCGTCGACCAGCGCCTTGAGCCCCGCCAGCTTCGGCGGCGCCGGCGTCTCCAGCTCTTCACACAACCGCGCCAGCGCAGGCAGCGCCGCTCGCGGAACCTCTCCCTCGTCATCGCGCGCCGCGAGCAGGTCGGCGACCCGATGACCGTGCTCTCGTAGCCACGCGGCGGGCAGCGGCGCCCACGTCCCGTCGCTGAGCGGAGCGACCTCCAGCCCCTCACGCCACGCCTGCATCACCGTCGCCGCATCGGCCTGCCGCACGGGCGCGCCTTCGCCTTCGCCCGGAAGGTCGAAGGAGAGATCGAAGCCCGAATCACGCACCGTGAGCTTCGGCGTGAGGGCCCGATCACCGAAGAGCGACGACGCGGTGTGCTGCGGCGACGGCGACCACGTTCGCAGCTTCGCGATGAAGCGCGCCGCGTCGCTCCCGCGATAGGACGTCCGCACGCCCGGCATCAACCCGAGCTCGTCGCGCAGTCGGTGCACCTCGCGCACCTCCGCGGCCTCGTCGCGCACCGGGACACCCCCACTCAGGTGCACCAGTCGACCATCCTCCACCTTCGCGATGGCCGGGTCGCCGTAGACCACCGTCGGCAGCACCGACATCGCGTGCGACAGCATCGTCACCTCGAAGGCGACGCGCGGGCGGACGCCCTTCGCGATGCTCGGCAGCGACCGCGAGCGCACCGCGACGGGCACCTTCGCGTTGAGCTCCGGCAGCGCCCTCAGCACCAGTTCGACGACATCCTTCTCGGCAAACACCCGCTGGATGGGCAGGCGCTCCAATCGCGGTCCGGTGACCTCCGTCGCGCCGAGCGGCCGCACCGTGTCACCACAGCGCACGACGCCCGCGACGAGCACGGCGCTCACCGACGGGTCGCGCTCGATGCGCAGTGCGAAGCCCTTGGGGTGGTCGTCGAGCGTCGCTCGTGGGAGCACCGCGTCGGTAGACACCCGCACCACGCGCCCGGCGAGGCGAACGTCCTCACACAACGCAAGCGCCGCGAGCAGCGCCGGGACGTCCTTCGGAGCGACGGTGCCGCCATGGTCGGGGTCGATGAGCCGGTCGACATCGACGTCGGCCTCGGTGGTCGCGAGCGGGGTGGTCACCTGCGACAACGGCTGCGTGCAGGGCGTCTCCGCGCCGTCGGCGCCGACGATGGTTCGTGCGACCGCGAGGCTCTGCCCGACCACCGAGAGCTCGTGGCGCAGCTTCGATTGCACCCGCGCGGCCGACGGGAGCTCGACGCCCGCGCGCCGGGCGGCGTCGAGCGCGATGGCCCCCGCGACGATGTGCGCGCAGGGGTCGGCGCCGCCGCAGTCGCACGCCCACTCGCCCTCGGTCGGGTAAAGCACCACGGTCGCAGACACCGACCAGCCGGGGACCTGCACCAGCAGCACGGCCTCCTCGTCGGACTCGCGCTCGCACAGCACGTTGCCGGGCTGGGAGAGTTCGGTCGCCTGCGCGAGACGCATCGAGGGGCTGCGCTTGCGAACCGTGGCGAGCAATCGCTGAAGGGCATCGGGGGGGACGGGCATCGGCCGCTCGTATAGCAAAACCAGCGGCCCCACCGGGCGCCCGATCTGGTACTCCGTCCGGCGCTGTCATGGACCCCGACGCCAGCCTCGATCGACTCTCCCCCCTCCGCCGCGCCCGCACCATCGTCGTCAAGATCGGCACCGGCGTGCTCACCGACCCGCGCGGCGCCATCGACCGCGCCGTGCTCGACGGCCTCGCCAACGAGCTCGTCGACCTCGCCGAGACACCCGGCCGTCGCGTGGTGCTCGTCTCCTCGGGCGCCATCGCGCTCGGCGTCGAGGCGCTCGGCTTCTCCGTCCGCCCGCGTCGCATGGACCAGCTCCAGGCCTGCGCCGCCGCGGGTCAGGGCCTGCTCATCCGCCTCTGGTCGGAGGTCTTCGCGCGTCGCAAGCGCGTCGCGGCCCAGGTGCTGCTGACCCACTCCGACTTCGCCGAGCGCAAGCGCTACCTCAACGCCCGCGGCGCCCTCGAAGCCCTCCTCGCGCGCGGCGCCATCCCCGTCATCAACGAGAACGACACCGTCAGCGTCGAGGAGATCGCCTTCGGCGACAACGACTCGCTCTCCGCGCAGGTGGCCAACCTCGTGGGCGCCGAGCTCCTCGTGATGCTCTCCGTCGCGCCCGGTCTGCTCGACGGCGACCGTCGCGTCCCTGTGGTCGCGGGCGGCGACCGGGGCGTCGATCGCTTCGTCCGCAAGGACATTTCAGGCGGTGGCAAAGGGGGCATGGTGACCAAGCTCAAGGCCGCGCGGGCGGCGACGAGCTCCGGCGCGACGGCCGTCATCGCGCCGGGTCGCAAGCCGGGCGTGCTCGCGGCGCTGATGCGCGGCGACGACGTGGGGACGGTCTTCCTCCCGATGGAGCAGCGGGTCTCGGCGCGCTCCCACTGGATCGCGCACACGCTCCGCGCGCGCGGCTCGCTCGTCGTCGACGCGGGGGCGCGCAAGGCGGTGCTGGAGGGCGGACGCTCGCTCCTCCCATCGGGCGTCACCGAGGTGCGCGGAACCTTCCGCCGCGGTGACCCGGTCGACCTCCTGGGCGCCGATGGTGTGGCCTTCGCGCGGGGATTGACCGCCTTCTCCAGCGCGGAGATCAGCGCCATCCGCGGGCGCAACTCGCGCGAGGCGGCGGAGCTACTCGGAGCGCCGCACGGCGAAGAGGCCGTCCATCGGGACGACCTCGCGGTGCTTTGACACCACGGACCCCACGCCCTCGCGCTCGATCTTCTCGCGCGCCTCGGTGGCGAGCTGGTCGACCCGCTCGTTGAGGGGATGACCGTTGTGGGCCTTGACCCACTTCCAGGTCATCTGGTGTTTCTGCGCGGCGGCGTGCAGGCGCTGCCAGAGGTCCTGGTTCTTCACGGGCTGCTTCGAGGCCGTCTTCCAGCCGCGCTTGACCCAGTTGGGCATCCACTCGGTGATGCCGTTCTTGAGGTACTGGCTGTCCGTCCAGAGCGTCACCAGGCAGGGCCTCTTCAGCTCCTCCAGCGCCGCGATGGCGGCCATCAGCTCCATGCGGTTGTTGGTCGTGCTCGGCTCACCGCCCGAGATCTCCCGCCGCTGTGTCCCGGTGATGAACAACGCGCCCCACCCGCCCGGCCCATCGGGGTTCGGCTTCGCGCCACCATCGGTGTAGATCGTCACTTGGATCGGTGCGGCCTGCTTTGCGTCTTCGCTCACGGCGGCATCGTACGCGGGCGCATCACTCCGGGGACACCTTTTGGCAGGCCACCGTTTCCGGGCGCTGGTGCTGCGCGGTAAGGTCGCGCCCCTACCGATCATGAAGACCTCAACGCTTCGCTGGATGGGCGCCTCGCTGCTGTCGATGATGAGCTGTTCGCCGGGTGACCCGGTGCTCATGACGGTGCCCAACGATGACGGCACCGTGACCCGCACCGACGGCGGCGTCTCGACCATGACCGACCGCGGAAGCACCAACCCTCCCGGCGACGCGGGACCGACCTCGATGCGAACCGACGGTGGTGGCGTTCAGGTCTCCGCGGGCAACGCCTCGGCCTGCGCCCGCCGCCCTGACGGAACGATCCGCTGCTGGGGCAGCAACCGCAGCGGCGTGCTCGGCGACGGCACCACCATGACCCGCGCGGCGGCCGTCAACGTGGCGGGCATCAGCGACGCGGTGCAGGTCGCCATCAGCAGCTTTCACGCGTGCGCGGTGCGCGCCACCGGTCGCGTGATGTGCTGGGGCACCAACCGCAACGGTCAGCTCGGCGACGGCACGCAGCTCGATCGCCTCGCGCCCGTCGAGGTCGTGCAGATCGAGGACGCCACGCAGGTCGCCGTCGGCGAGACGCACACCTGCGTGCTGCGCCGCTCGGGCCAGGTCACCTGCTGGGGACAGAACACCGTCGGTCAGGTGGGCGACTCCACGATGTCCGACCGCGCGCGCCCGACCCTGGTGAGCGGCGCCGACGACGTGACGAGCATCGCGGCGGGCAGGCAGCACACGTGCGCGGTGCGCGCCAACGGCGCGGTGCTCTGCTGGGGCTACAACGAGAAGGGCCAGCTCGGAAACGGCACCATGGGCAACAGCGCGACGCCGGTGGTGGTGTCGGGGCTCGTCGACGCGGTCGGCGTGAGCGCAGGCATCGGTCACTCGTGCGCGGTGCGCGCCTCGGGCGAGGTGTCGTGCTGGGGCAACGGGACGCTCGGTCAGCTCGGCGACGGCGCGATGGCCGACCGCGCGGCGCCGGTCGCTGTGACGGGTCTGGCCAACGTGGTGGAGGTCGCCGCGGGTGGGCGCGAGACCTGCGCGCGGCAGCGATCGGGCGCGGTGCAGTGCTGGGGGCAGGGGACGGCGGGGCAGCTCGGCGACGGCATGGCGCGCGATCGCGCGACGCCCGCGGCGGTGACGGGTCTGGCCAACGCGTTTCAGTTGAGCGTCGGGGCGGACTTCGCGTGCGCCGTGCGCGGAACGGGTGAGGTCGTCTGCTGGGGCGGCGACGCCAACGGTCAGCTCGGGCGCGGTGAGATCAGCAATCCGCCGACGGGGCAGGCGCTGGGTCGCGTACGCGGCTTCGACCCGATCCCCGGTGGGCCGACGACGACGGACGGCGGAGTGCCGACGGATGTTCCGCCGGGCGCGATGGTGCCGGGGCACTGGACGGCGGTTCCGACGGGATCGACGGAGACCTTTACGGGCATCTGGGGCGCGGCGCCCAACCTCGTCGGCGCGGTGGCCGCCCGCACGCTCGCCATCTGGAACGGCTCGGCGTGGTCGAGGACGGCGTATCCGCTGATCCTGCGTGGCATCACCGGGTCGGCGACCACGGTGTTCATCTCGGGACTCACGATTCCGACGGACGGGTCGGGCAAGCGCGGCGTCGGGGTGTTCCTCCAGGGCGCCGGGATGTTCACGCAGTCGATGCCGCTGCCGACGCTGGAGCTCGTCGCGCTGTGGGCCGAGTCGACCAACAACGTCTTCGCGGTCGGCGTCGGCGCCGCGGCGCGCTTCGACGGCACCCGCTGGTCCAACATCTCCACCGGCATCCCCACCAACCAGGAACTCTACGCCGTGTGGGGCGCCTCACCGACCGATGTGCGCGCCGTGGGCGCCGGCGTCTACCGCTGGAACGGCACCACATGGTCAGCCGACACCGCGGCCGGGACCTCGTCCTACTTCGGCATCTGGGGCTCCGGGCCCAACGACATCTGGCTCGTCGGTCGCAGCGCCGCGCGCCACTGGACGGGCTCCGCGTGGTCGAACGTGCTCACCGGCTCGCTGTCGACGCTCTACGGCGTGTGGGGAACCTCCGCCAACGACGTGTGGGCCGTGGGCGAGGGCGGCACCATCCTCCACTGGGATGGCGCTCGCTGGTCGTCCGTCCCGTCGGGCACCACCGAGACGTTGCGCAGCATCTGGGGCTCGTCGGCCACGGACATCTGGGCCGTCGGCGAGCGCGGCACCTCCGTCCACTACACCCTGTAGATCGCGTAGATCCTCCACGGAGGCCGCGCGTCTTCATGGCCCCATGAAGACCCTCGCACTGGCCGCCGCCCTCTGCCTCTTCCCAACCCTCTCCTTCGCGCAGACCCCGCCCGCTGCCACGGCACCGCGTCCACGCTCCCGCTTCGACGCGCCCGTGATCCCCGTCGACGGCGTGATCGCCCACCCGTACTTCTGGATCCACACCCGCAGCGCGCCGCGGTACGTGCCCGCCGACCCGCGGCGATCGTTCACGCCGACGGTGGTTCAGGCCGTCCGCCGCGACCCGTTCTGACCCTCAGCCCTTCTTCTTCGACACGGCGACGACGACCGTCTTCGTCGCGCGCCCCGGCTTCTTCGCGCTCGGCGTCACCTTCGTCGGCTTCGCGGACTTCGTCGGCTTCGTGACCTTGACGCTCTCGGTCACCTGTCGGTGCTTGAGCGGCCGCGGCGGCAGCAACTCGTCGTCGCTGTTCACGCGCTTCGCCATGAACACCGCCGCGTCCAGCTTCTGGAAGTGCCTGCCCCGATAGAACTTCAGCGCGTTCTTGTTGTTCTCGGCGACCTCCAGCACGAGGTGCGTGCAGCCCCGTACTCGCGCGAGGTGTTCGAGCTGTTCGAGCGCGAAGCTGCCCACGCCGCGTCCCTGATACCCGGGATGCACGGCGAGCTCCTCGACGAACATCGGCCGCATGTCGCGCCGCGTGAAGAAGCTCTCGTTCATCCAGTTGTCCGAGCCGGTGATCTCGAAGGCGCACTCCGCGTACGCGACGATCTCCGCCCCGTCCGCCCCCGCCACCTCGAAGAGGAGCTGCTCGACCCCCTCCTCCTCGTACACCTCCAGGAAGCGTCGCTTCGAGCGGGGCCGCTGGTACTCCAGCGTCTCGCGGTTCACGAGGCGGAAGCACAGCTTCAAGAACTCCCACGACTTGTTGAGGTCGCGCCGATGGATGCGCCGAACGGTGATGGAGGGTTCGTCCGGGTGGGTCGTCGTGGCCGCGGTCTCGTCGCTCATGGCCGCGGATGGTACCGCACGCCGCCGCGGTCGTTGGTGGTACGGTGCCTTGACCATGGCGTCCCTCGATCCGCTCCTCGCCAGCGCGCGCGCCGCCCAACGGGCCCTCGCACGCACCACCGCCGACCGTCGCACCGCCGCGCTGGAGTCCATCGCCCGCGCCCTCGCCGCGCCAGCCCGGCGTGAGGCCATCCTCGCGGCCAACGCCGAAGACCTCCGCCTCGCCACCGACCTCTCGGCCGCCATGCGCGACCGCCTCGCCCTCACGCCCTCGCGCCTCGACGGCGTCGTCGCGTCGGTCCGCGAGATCGCCGCGATGCCCGACCCCCTCGACGAGGAGCGCTCGCTCGGCACTCGCCCCAACGGCCTGCGCGTCTCACGCCGACGCATCCCCCTCGGTGTCGTCGCCGTCATCTACGAGGCGCGCCCCAACGTCACCGTCGAGAGCGCCGCCATCGCCCTCCGATCGGGCAACGCCGTGGTGCTCCGCGGCGGCAGCGAGGCACTCCGCTCCAACACCGCGCTCGCCGAGGCCGTGCGCGCGGGCGTCACCGACGCGGGCCTCGACGCCGACGCCGTCTGTCTCATCACCGACCCCGACCGCGCGCTCGTCACCGAGCTCCTCCAGGCCACCGGGCGCGTCGACCTCGCCATCCCTCGCGGCGGAGCGGCGCTCATGGCCTTCGTCGACGCCCACGCCCGCGTGCCCGTCATCCGCCACGGCGCGGGCGTCTGCCACGTCTACGTCGATGGCGCGGCCGACCTCGCCATGGCCTCGGACATCGTCTTCAATGCGAAGGTCCAGCGACCCGGCGTGTGCAACGCGATGGAGACGCTGCTGGTGCACCGCGCCGTCGCGGCGAGCTTCCTCCCCGACCTCGGTCGTCGCCTCAGCGTAGCGGGCGTGGAGATTCGCGCCGACGAGGCCGCGCGCGCCGTGCTCACCCACGCAGACGTCCCCTCCATCGCCGCGACCCCCGACGACTGGAACACCGAGTACCTCGGCCTCGTTCTCGCCGTGCGCTGCGTCGACGGGCTCGACGAGGCACTCGCCCACATCGCTGTGCACGGCACCGAGCACAGCGCCGCCATTGTCACTGCTGACGACGAGGCGGGCGAGCGCTTCCTGCGCGAGGTGACGGCGTCGTGCGTGCTGCGCAACGCGTCCACCCGCTTCAACGACGGCGGCGAGCTAGGGCTCGGCGCGGAGATCGGCATCTCGACCAGCCGCATGCACGCCTTCGGTCCGATGTCGGCGCGCGAGCTGACGGCGGAGAAGTTCGTGGTGCGCGGCGCGGGCCAGGTCCGCGGGGCGACCTGAGCGCGTGGGAGACGAGCGCGTGGACTTCCGCATCGCGACGTTCAACTGCCGGGACTTCTTCGACGACGCCGTCCCCCACGTCATCGGTCAGCTCGACCGCGAGGGCTTCGGCATCTGGGCGCAGCGCCGCGCGCGCACGCTCTTCCAGCGCAAGCTCGACGCCATCGCCTCGGTGGTCTCGCGCACCGACGCCGACGTCATCGCGTTCCAGGAGGTCGAAGGCGCCCACGTGCTCGACGCGCTGCGCTCGCACCTCGGCGACAAGCGCTACCTCCCGGCCGTCGCGGGCGTCGCCGACAGCCGCGGCATCGCGTGCGGCGTGCTCTCGCGCTTCCCCATCACGTCGGTGGAGACCCACGGCGCGGGCGAGCTCGCCTTCCCGGTCTTCGCGGAGGGCGACGCGCGGCCCTTCGGGTCTCGCATCCAGTCCAAGCGCGGCGTGCTGGAGGTCACCGTCACGCTGCCCGACCACACCTCGATGGTGCTGATGGTGGTGCACCTGAAGTCGGCGCGGCCCGTGCCGAAGGTCGACGCCGGGGGTGACCCCACGGGCGACGCCGGTCACTACGCCTGGGCCGAAGGCGCTGCGCGCGCCACGGTGATGCGCCTCGCCGAAGCGCTGCACCTGCGCTCCCGCGTCGACGCTCGATTGATGCGCGAGCCCAACGTGCAGCTCGCGGTGCTCGGTGACTTCAACGACCCGCCCGAGGCCTCCGTGGTGCGCGCCGTCGCCGGTGAGCTCGCGGAGATGCCCCGCGGTCGGCACGCCGACCTCGAACAGATCGCCTCGCTGGAGCGCGGGATTCTCCAGCACTGCGCCAAGAGCGTCCCGCCCGAGCAGCGGTACACCATCGTCCATCGCGGGGCAGGGCAGCAGTTCGATCACATACTGGTGAGCCGCGCGCTGTGGCGGAGGTTTCGCTCGGCGCGGGTGCTCAACGAGACGCTGAAGGACGGCGGAGCCGAGGGGCGCGAGGACGTCGAGTCCGATCACGCGGCCGTGGTGGCCTCCTTCGGTTAGGGCGAGCAGCGGCCCTGCGCGACGTCGAGCAGCTCGGCCGACGACATCGCCCGATGCAGAACGGCGACCTCGTCGATGCTCCCGTCGAGCCAGGTCGTGCCGTCGGAGTTGATGTTCGCGCCCGGCGCTCCCGCGACGCATCGACCGACGCCCAGGTACACCGGCGTGTTGGTGGGGTCGCGCATCAACCCGGGGAGCGGTCCCGTCAGGGCACTCACGCCGTCGACGTGGAGACTGAGGGCAGCGCCGCTGCGGACAATCGCGACGTGGTGCCAGACCCCGTCGTTGAGCCCGGCCATGGTGCGGTGCTCGAACCGGTGGGTCTGGGTCCAGGCGTCGATCAAGACCTCACCCGCGCTATCGAGTCGGAGGTCCAACCCGGTAAACGGGAGACCACCCCAGCATGCGGCGCGCTTCGAGATCAGGTCGCCGTGGAGCGTCGACTTGAACCACAGCGAGACCGTGAAATCTCCGTCGTCGAAGTCGAGCACCCCGGGCGGGAGGGTCACGTACTGCAGCGGCCGCGCGAAACCACCTCCGAAGGTGAACGCCTGCCCGTCGTGACCGCTCGCGAAGCCCGCGTTGCTCCGCGTCGCGTGCTCTGACCCGACGCTATCGAACGCGTCGCCCTCGCCGCGGTACAGGTGTGCGAGGGCGTCGACACACGCGCCGCCGCAACTCGATGCTCCTCGACAGCAGCGGCAGCCGCTCCCTGTTTCGTCGGGCGGCACGTCGAGCGTCGCGCTCGTGACGGTGTCCGAGCCCGCGTCTCGACGCGACACCGTCGTCCAGTCGTCGCGTACGCACCCGATCACCGCGAGGGCGAAGGCGAGCATCAGCCGTCGTGCGGAGGCAGCGGGACCCACGCGCCCAGGGTACCCGAACGACGATGATGCGATCCGCGGTGAGCGGCTGATTCGACGCGCCTCGCAGTCGATGGTCAGAAACAGTGCATCCCGAGGTTGAGCAGGTCGTTGTCATCGACGTCGCCGTCGAAGTTCAGGCCGAACATCGGCAGCGACGTGCCCCCGAGCGTCTGCGTCGTGCAGGTGTTGTTGGCGCCCGCTCCGTTGGAGCACATCGTCGGGCTCACGCGCCCCCACTTCACCGGCGGCCGGGTGCAGCCGCCGCACGAGTCCTGCCAGCCGAGGTACAGGTAGCAGCTCGACGCGAAGTATGTGTGCACCGCCGGAGCGACGGGCGCGCAGAGCAGCGCGCCGTTGCTACCGATCCCATAGGCCGCTTCATCGCGCTGGCAGCCAGTGACGGCGCCGCTCCCTTGCGTGCCGCCCGACGCCTCGCAGCGCAGGCCCATGTAGATCTGGTCGTCGTTGTTCACGTCGCCGTCGAAGTCGAGCCCGAGCATGCGAACCGTGGTGCCGCCGAGTGATGGCAGCGTGCAGGTGTCGCCGTTGGGGCCCACGAGGTTGTCGCAGCGCGTGTCGTTCACGCGGTCCCACTTGGTGGGCGGCGTGACGGTGCACGCGGGGCACTCGTCCCTCCAGCCGCCGTAGAGGAAGCAGTCGCGCCCGATCGCGGTGCGCGCGGCCGGGTCGGGCGCGGCACAGAGCGGCTGTCCCGACGCGTCGAAGCCGGTCGCAAACTGCCCCGCCGGGCAACCACCGGAGCGCGCCGGGACCGCGGGCGCCGAGCACGTGATGCCCGCGTAGAGGACGTCGTTGTCGTCGAGGTCGCCGTCGGGGTTCACGCCAAGGAGCTGCACCGGCGCAGCGCCAGCCGGCGCGGCGATGCACGAGTTGTCGGCCCCGCGTCCGATCGCGCACGTCGACGCGCCGACCGATCCCCACTTCGTCGGAGGACCCGAGCAGCCGTTACATGAGTCCTGCCATCCGAGGTGCACCCGGCAGCTCCCATCGACGTAGCGCCGTACAGCATCGGCGAGGTCGGAGCAGACGAGCGCGCCGCCCGTAGCGATCCCGGTGACGAACATCCCGGTGGGGCACTGTCGCCCACCTGCATCGGTGGTGGTGGTGCCGCTGTCGACCGCGGCCTCCCTGACGTCGAAGCCCGCATCGAAACCAGCGTCGGTGGGGATGTCCATCGGCCTGTCGATGAACACTGCATCGGGCTGCACGTCGACGCCCTGACCGCCGCCATCCGCGCTCGCGTCGAAGCCGCGGTCGTCGATGGTGAGCACGTCGATGGGCTTGGGCACATCGATCCCCGCGTCCTCTGGTTCGACGGGCTCATCCTTCGCGTCCCACTCGACGGCGGCCTCTTCGGCGCCGGAGTCGGGCGGGCTGTCTCCGGTGTCGCTGCCGACCGCGCACCCGCCGACCAGCGCCGCGGTCATCGCAAGGAGCCCCACTACTTGCCTCGCGACTCCCATGGGCGTCCGAGCGTGGCACGACGCGGACCGCGAGGGAACTCCTCGCCCGAACGCCCTCGCACCGACCGCGCCGCGTCAGCGCTCAGTAGCCGTAGGCGTCCATCGCGGACGAACGGTTTTGCAGCGAAGCGCCCCGCATGGTGGAGGGCGACGGCGCGGCCTGCGCGCGGCGGACGGCGGCGCGACCGGCGGAGACCCCCTGGGCCTGCTGCAACAGTTGCCCCTGCACGCGCTCGTCGCTGAAGTGAACGCTCGCGGCCGTGCGGAGGTTCGCCTCGGCTCGCTGGAGCTCGGCCTCGGCGCGAGCGGCGTTGCCCTCGGCGAGTGCCTGCGCGGCGCGCATCTGCGACTGCGCGGCCTCGAAGCGGGTCACCATGGCCGTCACGCGCTCGTTGGCCGTCGGCGCCGAGTCCGCATCACTGCGAACGAACTCCAGCGAGATGGGCACCACGCGCGACTGCTGCGGTGCGGCCGAGGCGCCGGGGCTACGGTAGACGAGCCGGGCGTTGCCGATGTCGCGGGTGCCCGTGTTGGCGCCAGCGACCCGCGCGCGCAGGAGCACCTCGCGATGCTGCGCGGAGTAGAGGCTGCCGACGGGGATGCGGATGCCAACGCCCGAGCGGTCGACGCGGAGCTGATCGGTGGGTTCGACCACCACGCCCTCGGCGGGGACAAACTCGATCACCGCGTTGGTGGCGACGGTGCGCGACAGCATCTGGAGCTCGTCCTGGAGGATGATCGCCATCTGCTCGGGCTGTTCGAGGTGGTAGAGGCGCCCGGCGCTGCGCACGGCGAGGGCGCCGAGGGTGTTCTCGTCGTAGTCGAGGCCGACGCCGATGGCCGTGATCTGGGTGCCGTTTTCCGTGGAGCCCGCGGCGAGATCACCGAACTCACCAGCCGACGACGGGCCAACGTTGGCGCGACCGTCGGAGATGACCACCACACGGCGCACGGGGTGCGAGGCAGGGGCCATCGCGGTCGCGGCCTGACCTGCCTGGAGGCCGCCCCAGAGGTTGGTTCCGCCGCTCGCATAGAGTCGCTGCACGCGGGCGAGGAGCGCGGCGCGGGTGGCGTCGTCGACGACCACCGGAGGCGAGAGCTCCTGCACGCCATCGGAGAACGAGTAGAGCGAGACGATGTCGCCCTGGGCGAGGTTGTCGATGAAGCTCGCGGCCGCGAGGCGAGCCGAGTTGATCTTCGCGCCGCTCATGGAGCCCGACGTGTCGACGACGAGGGCGACGTCGAGCGGCAGTCGCTGAGCCCCGGTCTGGACGGTGGGCGCGTCGATCCAGAGGCCGACGTAGGTCTCACCGTCGGCGCCGACGACGACGCGCGAGCGCACGGGCGCGCCCTGAAACCACTCCACGGTGCTGCCCGCGACGGCGGTGTGGTTGGCGAGGGTGCCGGTGCGGGTGACGAGGGTGGCGTTCTGGGCGTTGGCGGTGGAGGCGCACGCGGGCGCCACGAGGGAGAGGACGAGGAGAAAGGTCGAGCGACGAGCCATCGGGGAGACCTCCAGCGGTGGGGTTGGGGTTCGCTGGAGACGGGCGGGTCGCGCGTCGGGTCTACGAGAAGCAGATGCCGAGAAACGGGTCCCAGTACCAGCGCCCGCTGCGGCAGGCGCGGTCGGTCGGACCGCCGGAGCTACCGGTGTGGCAGGTGTTCGTGTCGCGGCAGAACCCGCACTGACTCCGGCCCACGCAGCTGCTGCAATCGCCGTTGCTGGTGCGGCATGGGTCGGTCACCGCGGGCGTGCACTGGCTGGAGAGAAACGCCCAGTTGGTGCACGCGCCGTAGATGGGATTGGGGCCGGTGGACGTGCCCGTCATGCAGCGGTTGGTCGCGCGACACCAGCCGCAAGCGCTCGCCTGGCCACACGAGTAGCAGTCGGTGTTGGCGTTGCACGGGTCGGGCGGCGCAACGGTGCACGCCGCGGTGGTGCCCGCCCACGCGGAGGCGCACACGCCCGTCGCGGGTCCTGTGTCCGCGGTGTTGGCGGTTACGCACCGGCCGGTGGCGCCGCACCAGCCGCAGCCCGCCTGGGTCGCGCAGGTGGTGCACGTTGTCGATGCCGCGCACGGATCGACCGAGGTGCAGGCGGAGGCGATCCACGCCCAGCCCATCGCGCAGGTTCCGCCGACGGGGCCGGTGGCGGTTCCGTCGACGCAGCGCCCGGTGACCGCACACCAGCCGCACGAGGGAAAGGCCGTGCAGGCGGTGCAGTTGGACTGCGCGGCGCAGTTGGCGGTGCCGCGATCGGTCGGCAAGCCCTCGTCGCGCGCGACCTGGGTGTCGGTCACGTTGCCGCCCCGGTCGGTGATGGGCGTCCCGGTGTCGGCCTCCTTCGAGCCGGTGTCGGGGTCGGTCGCGCTGTCGTCCGGTTGACCAGAGTCCATGTCGGGGACGGTGACGTCGACGGTGGGCTCGCCGCTGTCTTCGGGCTTGGTCGGAACGTCATTGCCGAGGCCGTCGTCCCCCTGGGCGCTCTGCGTGGCGCAGCCTGCGAGAACGATCAGCAACATCAAGCCGGGGAGGGATCTCGTCGGAAGCATCGTTGCTCGCTCGTACTCCAATTCGGAGCGCACGATGACGGCTCGCGCACGGCTTCGCAAGCGAGGCGCAGGCGGGCGGTGGCCGCGCTCACACCACCGGACGCGCGGTGATAACTTCCGCGCCCCTCACGGAACACCATGAAGACCATCGACCCCGACGCTCTCCCCAAGCACTTCGAACCCAACGAAGCAGAGACCCGCCTCGCCGCCCGCTGGGAGGCCGAGCGTGTCTACCACTACGACCCCTCGCGACCGCGCGAGGAGACCTTCGTCATCGACACGCCCCCGCCCACCGTCTCCGGTTCGCTGCACATGGGGCACATGTTCAGCTACACGCACACCGACGTCATCGCGCGGCAGCGGCGCATGCGCGGGCTCAACGTCTTCTACCCGATGGGCTGGGACGACAACGGCCTGCCCACCGAGCGCCGCGTGCAGAACCACTTCAACGTCCGCACCAACGTCCACGTCCCCTACGAGCCGGGCCTCGTTGTCGAGGCCGCCCCCGAGCCTTCCAAGAAGGACAAGGTCGCTCCGCGCGAGATCTCACGCCCCAACTTCATCGAGCTCTGCAAGTCGCTCACGCACGAGGACGAGAAGGTCTTCAAGGCCCTGTGGACGCGCCTCGGCCTCTCGGTCGACTGGCGTCAGGAGTACGCCACCATCGACGACCACAGCCGTCTCGTCGCGCAGATCTCCTTCCTCGACCTCTACGACAAGGGCCACCTCTACTCGACCGAGGCGCCGACCATGTGGGACGTCGACTTCCAGACGGCCATCGCGCAGGCCGAGCTCGAAGACCGCCCCACCCAGGGCTCGTTTCACAACATCACCTTCGCGGTGGAGGGCGGCGACGAGCGCTTCACCATCGCCACCACGCGCCCCGAGCTGCTCGCCGCGTGTGTCGGCGTCACGGCGCACCCCGACGACCCGCGCTTCCAACACCTCTTCGGCCGCACGGCGCTCACGCCCATCTTCCGCGCGCCGGTCCCCATCTTCCCGAGCACCCTCGTCGACCGCGAGAAGGGCACTGGCATCTTGATGGTGTGCACCTTCGGCGATCAGACCGACGTGCAGTGGTGGCGTGAGCAGCGCCTCTCGCTCCGTCAGATCATCGGTCGCAACGGTCGGCTCATCCCCGTCACCTTCGGCGACGCGACCTTCGAGAGCCGCGACCCGGCCGCCGCCAACGCCGCCTACGCGACGCTCGTCGGCCGCGGTGTGAAGCAGGCCCGCACCGTCGTCGTGGAGATGCTGCGACGCCCCGAACACGCCGCTCGCGAGGGCATGGGCGCGCCGCTGGAGGGCGATCCGAAGCCCATCGAGCGCGCGGTGAAGTTCTTCGAGAAGGGCGACCAGCCGCTGGAGTTCATCACCACGCGGCAGTGGTTCGTGCGGCTGCTGGACAAGAAGGAAGAGCTGCTCGCGTACGGTGACAAGGTCGAGTGGCACCCCGAGTTCATGCGCCTCCGCTATCGCAACTGGACGGAGAACCTCCAGTTCGACTGGTGCGTCTCACGGCAGCGCTACTTCGGGGTGCAGTTTCCGGTGTGGTACCCGCTCGATGCCCAGGGACAGCCCCTCTACGAGCGCCCCATCATCGCGCCGCGCGCGCAGCTCCCGGTCGATCCGACGGTGGATCTGCCCGCGGGCTACCGCGCCTCGCAGCGCGATCAACCCAACGGGTTCACCGCCGAGGCCGACGTGTTCGACACGTGGTTCACGAGCTCGCTCACGCCGCAAATCGGATCGCAGTGGGGCGTCGACGCCGAGCGCCACGCGCGGCTCTTCCCTTCGGATCTGCGCCCGCAGAGCCACGAGATCATCCGGACGTGGGCGTTCTATACGATCGCGAAGGCGATGCTCCACGAGGGGACGATCCCGTGGAAGCACGTCGCCATCTCGGGATGGATCCTCGACTCCGAGCGCAAGAAGATGTCCAAGAGCAAGGGCAACGTCGTCACGCCGATGCACCTGTTGGAGCAGTACGGCGCCGACGGTGTCCGCTACTGGGCGGCGTGCGCGCGACTCGGGACCGACACGGCCTTCGACGAGAAGGTGTTCAAGGTCGGCCGGCGCCTCGTCACCAAGCTCTACAACGCGGGCAAGTACGTGCTCTCGCAGAAGGCCGAGGCGCACCCGATCACGTCGGAGCTCGATCGCGCATTCGTGCACGCGTTGAGCGAGCTGGCGCGCGCCACCTCGGCGGACTTCGACGACCTCGACTACGCCCGCGCTCTGGAGCGCACCGAAGCCTTCTTCTGGCAGTGGTTCACCGACTCGTACCTTGAGCTCGCCAAGGGCCGCGCCCGCACCGACGGCGACGAACACGCCGCCGCGCGCGGGTCGGCCGTCGCGGCGCTGCGGTTGGGCCTGAGCGTGCTGCTGCGTCTGTTCGCGCCGGTGCTGCCGTACATCACCGAAGAGGTCTGGTCGTGGGTGTTCGCGGTGGAGACCGGGCACCCGTCGGTGCACCGCGCGCCGTGGCCCTCGTCGCGTGACTTCGCCGACGTCGAAGCGCCGGCCGACCCCGAGCTCCTCTCGCTCGCCACCGCCGCCATGAACGCCATCAACCGCCGCAAGAGCGAGCTCGGTGCGAGCGTCGGTCGCATGGTGCTGCGGCTCTCCGTCGCGGTGAGCCCCATCACGGCCGCGCGCCTCGCGCCCGCGCTCGCTGACCTCGCCATCTCGGTGCGCGCGCCCGCCGTCACGCTCATCGCGAAGGCCGACCTCGCCGATGGTCTCTTCGAGATCGTCGACTGCGACGTCGCGCCGCCCGCCGCCGAAGCCTAGACCCTGGCGGGTCGCGAGAGCGTCCAGTGGCGGTCGCTGCTCATGGCGACCGTCGCGTCGGCGAGCCCGGCCGCGTCGGCCATGACACGCACTTCATCCACGGTGAGCGCCGCGTGCAACGACGCGCGGAAGAGCTCGCGTGCCGGCTCGGTCTCGCCCGCGGCGTAGCGTTCGACCAGCGCATCGACAGCGTCCGACGAGTCGGGCCGCGCGAGGTCGCGAACAAACACCGCGCCGTCTCCAGCGACGTGGGCCACCGCCGCGAAGAAGAGCGCGGGTTCGGGGATGTGGTGCGCGAGGCTGTTGGACACCACCACGTCGAAGGCGCCGCGGGCGTAGGGCAGGGCCGTGGCGCTCGCGACGACGAGACCGATGCGCGCGGTGAGCTTCTCTCGCGCGACGTGCTCGGCACCGCGGCGGAGCATGGTGGCCGCGAGGTCGACCGCGGTGATGCGAGCGCTCGGGGCAGCGTGGGCGAGCGTGATGGGGATGAGCGCGGTGCCGGCGCCGAGGTCGAGCACGCGAACGGGAGCGGGCGCCACCGCGAGCAGGTCGGTGACGAAGGCGCGGTTGACGGCGCCGTGGTCCATGGCGTCGTAGGCGTCGGTCTCCTCGGGGGTGTCCATCGCCTCGGGTTCGAGCGTGCGGGCAAGGCTCATGGCGGCGCCATAGCAGAGGTCAGCGCGCCAGCGCACGCGCCGCGAGCAGCGCACCCAGCGAGAGCACCACGACCGACGACAGCACGGGCACCAGCAGCATCAGCCGTGGGGTGCGCCATCGCGTCGTCACGCGACGTTGGGCGTAGGCGATGGACAGCCCGATGGCCGTCAGCACCGAAGCGAGCCCGAGCGAAAACGCCACCAGCAGCCCGAGGCCGAAGGCCACCCGGTGCAGCGCCACCGCCGTCAGCAGCACCACCAGCGCCCCTGGACACGGAACGATCCCGCCGCTCACGCCCATCGCCACGATCGATCGTGTGGTGGGCACCGCGGGTGCTGTCGTCTCGCCGGGCGCGACCTCCACGGGACCAGCTCGCCACCGTCGCCAACGCGCAGGGAGCTGCGTCACGGCGAGGCCGACGACGAGCGTTCCAGCGACCAGCTCCAGCGTGCGGAGCAGCTTGTCGCTGCCGATGCGCGCCTCCAGGGGCAGCGCGAACATCCCCAGCACGAACACCGACAGCGTGTGCGTCGCCGCCATGGTGAAGCCGAGCACCACGGCGTCGCGCGGTCGGCCGCGGTCGCCCACCATCCACGCCGCGACGAGCGTCTTGCCGTGACCTGGCGAGAGCGCGTGTCCCGCTCCCAACCCGAAGGCGAGGGCGAGGGCGAAGAGCGCGAAGCCCCAGGTACGATCGACGGATCGCAACAGCCCCGCGAGGCGACGACCGCTCGGATCGCCTTCCCCGGTGGGCATCCGCGGCCGCGCCGTAGCAGCGCTCGCGGAGTCGTCGGGAGGGTGGCGCTCGAAGACGAAGGTCGCGTCGTCCTGGCGTGGCATCGCGGCGCGGACGGCGGTCGGGTTGCGCGGGTCGACGGGGTACGCGAGCTGCGGACCAGCGCCCGTGGTCGACGCGGGGAGGGTGGACGAGCGCAGCGTGGCGGTGGGAGAGGGGAGGGCGCCGAGCTCGCGCCAGCCGTCGCGCCGCGCGTACAGGTCGTCGTGAATACGAACATTGGTATTCCGCACGCCCGCGATCGGGGGAAGGGGCGCGCGGAGTTCGAGGGCGATGCGGAGGGTGCTGAGACCGTTCTGGCCGGGCGGGGCGTCGAGGCTGCGGGCGGCGACGGTGGGGGTCACGGCCACGCCGTCGACGACGAGGGTGAGGGAGGCCAGCACCTGGGCCGCGACCTGGTCGAGGTAGCGGTCGCGCTCGGCGGGTGTCACGCGCTCGTCGTGGTCGGTGTCGAGGGTCTCGATCTCCCTCCAGGCAGGGAGTTCGGCGTAGTCGAGGAGGTAATCGAGCTCCAGGTGCTCGGCGTGCAACCGCACCCCGGCGTAGCGGTTGATCGACGACATCCCGAGGGGGTGCGCCGAGGCCGCCGTCACCACGCAAAGAAGCGTCAGGAGGGCGATGACCGCGAGGCGAAGCGGTGTCGGCGCGGGCGGACAGAACGGAGTCAGCGGGAGCCTCGTGAGATTTGGCGTCAACGACGTCTTGGCGTTTGCGTGCGAGTCGTGAATCATAGCGGCACTGGAGCGCAATTCATGGCTCGCGATGACAGTGACGATCGGGACGGAGACGACGCGCGCGTCCAGATGACGCGGCCGCTGCTGTCGGCGGCTCACGGGGCGGCTGATCGCATCTCCTCCGAGCTGCGCGCGATGGGCGGAGACCACGGGCCGAGCTTCGGTGCGCTGCGCGACGCGGTGCGCTCGCTGCACACGGCGCTCTTCCACCTGCACGCGCTCTACGGTGGCGTGCTGCAACGGAGCGCGGCGCAGTCGACCTCCATCGATGTGGTGGCGCTCGCGTGGAAGCTCGCCGACGAGTACGGCGAGGGCCCCGTTCGGTTGCGCATCGAGTGCCGCGCGCCTTCGGCGGTGGTGCTCGTCGACGGCGGCGGTCTGCGGCGCATCATGGCCTTCCTCATCGAGCGGGCGGCGGCGGTGCAGACCGACGGCTGGGTGACGTTGGGTGTTCGCATCGAGGCCGAGCGCGTGGGCCTGGAGTTTCCGTGGGAAGACGACGCGACCAGCGCCGCAGTGCTCGCGGAAGAGGGCCGGTGGGTGAGCCAGGAGGCGTCGCAGCTCGGCGGCTCGGCGGTGTTCGTCGGCGGCACGCTCGTCGTGTGGCTGCCGCGTCAGGTGGCGCTGGCCGACGCCCAGGCGCCCGAAGTGCTCGTGCGAGAGGTGCTCGACCTGCGGCGCGAGCGCGACACGTTCATCCACCACGTCGAGCGCACCACGAGCGAGCTCGCCGCCATCCAGAACGAGACCGAAGACCTCCGCCGCCGCATGTCCCGCATGGAGCGCAGCATGGCCGGCGCGGTCAATGACCTGCACCGCACCTTCGACTCCATTGGCGCGCTCGCGGGCATGGTGAAGGGCAACCCCGCCCTGCGAAACGAGCTGCTCGTAGCCGGTCAGCTCGGCGCGGCGCGGGTCGATCAGTTCATGGACGAGGTCGAGACCGTCACCAGCGCGGGCGCCCTGTCGCTGGTGCGTGACGGCACCGATGACCCGCGCGGTGCCTCCGCCTCAGTTGCCTCGCTCGCCGCGCCGCGGGCCGCCGTCTTCGAGGACGACGAGCCGACGGTGGTGCGCGCCGTGGCCCGCGTCGCGAGGTGACCGACTTCGATCGTCGCGACGCCGTGCGGGCCCGCGCGAGGTCGCTGGGCTTCCACCGCGTCGGCTTCGCGGAGGTCGGCGCCCTCGTCGATGACCACGACCGCTACCTCGCCTGGATCGCCGCTGGACATCACGGCGAGATGTCCTGGCTCGCCGACAACGCCGACGTCCGACGCGACGTGCGCGGACCAGGCATCCTGGACACCGCGCGCACGGTCATCGTCTGCGCGCTCTCCTACCACCGCGGCGACGAGCGCTCGCCCATGCCCGGCGCCACCATCGCCCGGTACGCGCGCGGCGGCGACTACCACAACTTCTTCCGCAAGAAGCTCCGCAAGCTATCAGCCTGGTTGCGACGCGAGTACGGCGCAGAGGCGAGACCGATGGTGGACACCGCGCCGGTGCTCGAACGGGCCTGGGCTCGCCGCGCCGGGGTCGGCTTCGTCGGCCGCAACGGCTGCATCATCGCGCCCGGACTCGGAAGCTATCTGATGCTCGGCGAGGTGGTGACCGACCTCACGCTGCCGCCCGACGCACCGATGGAAGAGCGCTGCGGAACCTGCACCCGCTGCCTCGACGGCTGTCCCACGGCCGCCCTCGTCGCGCCGCAGGTGCTCGATGCGCGTCGGTGCATCAGCTACCTCACCATCGAGCACGGCGGCGACATCGATCCGTCGCTGCGAGCGGGCGTTGGCGATCGCATCTTCGGCTGCGACGACTGCCAGGACGTGTGCCCCTTCAACCGCACGGCCCCACCTCCTCGCGAGGGCACGGTCGCGTTTGCGCCCGACCCGCGTTGGCGAGACGTCGACCCGGCCGCGATTCTCACGATGACAGCCGAAGCATGGAGCGACCTCGCCGAAGGCTCGCCGCTCGCGCGCCCCGGCTGGGAGCGGATGGCGCGCAACGCCGCCATGGTCCTCGGAAACGTCGGCACACGCCGCCATCTGCCCGTGCTCCGCGAACACGCGGCGCGGGGCAGCGATGCGTCATCACGGATGGCGGCATGGGCCGTCGAGTCGATCGAAGCTCGGGAAGGGGAGTCGTAGCGGACAGGTCAGACGGGGTTGCGGTGATCCTTGCCGCGGCCGCCGTGAGAGGCGAGGCCACCCTTGCGGCCAGCGTCGCGGGCGCTGGAGGCGTTCCACTCGTGGCCGGTGCCATGGGCGTGGGACGCCTTGCCTCCCTTGCTCGCGATCTCCTTCTGCTTCGATGGGTCCATCGCCGCGAAGCCGCGTCGCTGCTTCTTCCGCGGTGCCGCCGCGGTCGTGTCCCCTGTTGATTCCCCCGAACCCCCGTTGCCGGCCGAACGTTCTGTCGTCGTCTCGTTGCTCGCCATGGAATGTTCTCCTCGCGTGCGGTTGTGGTCGTACGTCCTGTGTTGAGCTCGGCGGTCGCCGTGTCGAGGGTCCGCCTAGGTCTCGAATCCCTACGTTGGAGGCGCGATTCCGGTTTCGGGTCGCAGGTAGGTTCATGGTTTGTTCAGGATCGGGAAAGCTGTCGGGGCGAGGCGTGGGCGGAGGGGCGTCTGCGCTTGAAGGTTGTCTCTCGCCGGTGCTACTCCCGCCGTCGCCGCGCGCCCGGCGCGGTTGAACGGAGGATCGCGGTGGTCAAAGGTCGAATGGGCACGAGGGTCGCGACGTGGCTGGCCGCGGGGTGCATCACCTCCGCCGGCGTCGCCCAGGGGCAGGAACTCCCCGTTCCGGTGCAGGTCGAGCGCCTCGACAACGGGCTGCGGGTGGTGATGAGCCCCGACCACACGTCCCCGACGGTGGCCATCGCGGTCTACTACGACGTCGGCGCGCGGGTGGAGGAGCGCGGGCGCTCAGGCTTCGCGCACCTCTTCGAGCACATGATGTTCGAGGGCAGCGCCAACGTCGGCAAGGGCGAGCACTTCCGCCTCATCAGCACGCAGGGCGGCTCGCTCAACGGCACCACCTCGGAAGACCGCACCAACTACTTCGAGACGCTGCCGAGCAACGCGCTGGAGGTCGGGGTCTTCCTCGAAGCCGACCGCATGCGCTCGCTCGCCATCACCGCCGAGAACTTCGAAAACCAGCGGCAGACCGTGATGGAAGAGCGACGGCAGTCCTACGAAAACCGCCCCTACGCGCTGTCGTTCATCGAGCGCGACACGCTCGCGTTTCGCGGCTACTGGCCCTACGAGCACAGCGTCATCGGCGACATGGCCGACCTCCAGCGCGCGTCGCTCGAAGACGTTCGCGCCTTCCACGATCGCTACTACGCGCCCGACAACGCCGTCATCGCGCTCTCCGGGGACTTCGAGCCCGCGGCCGCGCTCGCGCTCGTTCGCCAGCACTTCGGCGCCATCCCCGCGCGCCACGCCCCCGCGTGGACCGACCCTGGCTTCACCGCGCAGACCGAGGAGCGCACCGGAACGATCGAAGACCGCCTCGCCCCGCTGCCCGCCTTCCACCTCTCGTATCACATCCCCCCGCGGCGGACGCCCGACCACTACCCCCTCGACATCCTCGCGACGGTGCTCGCGAGCGGCGAGAGCTCGCGGCTCTATCAGGAGCTGGTGAAGACCCGCGAGATCGCCAGCGAGATCTCCGTCGACACCGAAGACCGCCGCGGCCCTGACGTGCTCACCGTGTGGTGCGTGCTCGCCAGCGGCCATCAGCCCGCCGAGGCGCGCGAGGTCATCTACCGCCAGATCGCCGACATCGCCTCGCACGGGATCACGGCGCGCGAGCTCGACAAGGCCCGCAACCTCTACCGCCGCGGGTTCGTGTTCGGCATCCAGAGCAACCTCGCCCGCGCGCGCCGCCTCGCCGAGTTCGAGATGTACGACGGCAACGCCGCGCTGCTCCGCACCGAGCTCGATCGCTACCTCGCGGTCACCCCGGCCGACGTGCAGCGCGTCGCCGCTCAGTACTTCCGCCCCGAGAATCGCACCGTGCTCGACGTGATCCCGCGCGCCGCGGCACCCGCTGCTGCTCCCGCCGCTGCGCCCGCACGTCCCGCCGCTGCACCCGCGCGACCCGCTGCGCCCGCTCGTCCCGCCGCACCCGCGCGCCCCACCGCTCCCGCTGCCCGCTGACCCAACGAGGAACCCAACGATGCGCCGCTCAACCCTCGCCCTCGCCCTCGTTCTCTCCGCGTGCAGCAGCACGAGGACCAACACTCCCGTCACCGCGCCGACCCAGCCCGTGGCCGATGCCGATGCGGGCGTTGCCGCTGCGCCCGTGCGCGTTGCGGTGCCCAACCCCGGCCCCGCGCGTGACGTGCACCTCCCGCCGGTGCGCGCGACCACGCTCACCAACGGGCTCGCCGTGCAGCTCGTCGAGTACCACACGCTCCCGGTGCTCCACCTCCGACTCGTCGTCGGTGCCGGATCGGCCACGGACCCCGCCAACCTCCCGGGCCTCGCGTCGTTCACCGGCGACATGCTCCGCGAAGGAACCACCACCCGCAGCAGCGCGCAGATCGCCGAGACCATCGAATTCGTCGGCGGCTCGATCAGCGTGTCGACCACCGCGGACGTCACCATCCTCTCGGTGTCGGTGTTGCGTGACCACGCCGAGACGGCGCTCTCGCTGCTCGCCGACGTGGTGGGTCACCCGACCTTCCCGCAGGTGGAGATCAACAAGCTCAAGCGTCGTGAAAACGATCGCCTCCAGCAGTCGCGCAACGATCCGGGCTGGCTCACGCGCCGGGCGTTTTACGAAGGTGTGTACGGCGCGGCGCACCCCTACGGTCGCATCGATACGACGGCCGACGTGCTCCGCCGCCTCACGCGCCTCGACCTCGTGAACTTCCACCGCGCGCGCTTCGTGGCGGGCAACATGTTCCTGACGGCGGTGGGCGATGTGCAGCCCGCGGCCTTCGACGCGCTGCTCGGTCGCACCCTCGGCACGCTCCGCCGCGGCACGGCCCCGGCGGTGACCATCCCCCAGCTCGAGCCGCGCACCGCTCGCCAGATCGTTCTGGTCGACCGGCCGGAGTCTCCGCAGAGCGTCATTCGCATCGGCAACGGCTCACTGCGCCGCGCCGACCCCGACTGGGTGCCCTTCACCGTGGCCAACCAGGTGCTCGGCGGCGGCGTCTCGTCGCGCCTCTTCATGGACCTGCGCGAGCTGCGCTCGCTCTCCTACGGCGTGTACTCCCGCATGGGAGAAAACGTCGGCACGAGCAACTGGTTCGCGGGCGGCCAGGTGCGCACCGCGGTGACCGGCGACGCGATGCACGCGCTCTTCCGCCACATCGAGTGCGTCACCACCGAGGCCGCGCCCGACCCCGAAGTGGCGATGACGCGCTCGTACCTCACCGACAGCTTCGCGCTCTCCATCGAGACGCCGGGCAACGTCGCCGACCTCGTCTCCAGCATGCGGATCTTCGGCCTGCCCGCCGACTACTACGACACGCTCCGCACGCGCATCGCGGCCGTCGACCCCGCCGCAGCGCTCGCCACCGCGCGGCGCTACGTGCACCCCGAGCAGGCGCTCGTGGTGGTCGTGGGCACCGCCGATGCGCCCGTCGACGTGGGGCCGCCCTGCGCGGCCGCGGCGCAGCTCCCGCCGGAGGCGACCTTCGCGCAGCAGATCCAGGCGTGCCAGACGCGGCCCGACGGAGCGGCGCCGCGCGCGCATCAGCCGTTGCAGGAGGTGCTGCGGACCTTTGGTCCGGTGAGGGTCGTCGACCTCGAAGGCCACACCGTGCGCGAGCTCACCGCGACGGCGGCAGCGACTCCGCCGATCCACGCGCGCTGCGAGGAGCTGGCCACGCCGGCGCTCCAGAGCGTCGCCCACTCCGGGCAGCACTGAGACACCCGGAGCTACCGGAAGACCTTCCGGGGCATCAGCTCCCCTCCGTCGTAGCCTTCGCGGGCGCCTTGAGCTTGCGACGTCGCCAGTCGTCGACCCGACTCTGGGCGAGCCACCCGATGTCCACCAGCACGTCGACGGCGGTCACGACATTGCGCGCCTCAAGCGCGGCGGTCGCGGCCGCGACCACCCGACGTTCGAGCGCCGACTCGTCGTCAGGGCTCACCCGAACACCGCTCACTTCCGCTTGGCGAAGATCTCCGCGAACGTCGTGTCGTAGGCACCCGCCGCGAATTCATCCGACTTCAGCACCGCCTTCAAGAACGTGAGGTTCGTCACCAGCGGCGCGACCTCCACCTGCGCGAGCGCCTCGCCCAGCTTCGCGATGGCCTCGGCCCGCGTCGGTGCGTGCGCGATGATCTTCGCGATCATCGGGTCGTAGTACGGCGTCACCTTCCCGGGCGCGCGTACACCCGCGTCGATGCGCACGCTCTCGCCCATCCCCTCGGGCCACGTGAGCGTCGTGACGTCGCCCGGCTTCGGGATGAAGCCCTTCGCCGGGTCCTCCGCGTAGAGCCGCGCTTCGATCGCGTGGCCGCTCAGCGTCACGTTGCGCATCGCCTCGGGCAGTCGTTCGCCCAGCGCCACGCGGAGCTGATGTTCGACGAGGTCGAGGCCCGTCACCATCTCGGTCACCGCGTGCTCCACCTGGATGCGGCAGTTCACCTCGAGGAAGTAGAACTCCTTGCGCGACTCGTCCCAGATGAACTCGCAGGTCCCCGCGCCGACGTAGCTCGCCGCTCGCCCGATGCGCACCGCCGCATCGAGAATCTGCGCGCGATAGCGAGCGCCCTCCTCGCCGTGGAAGGCCGGCGCGGGCGACTCTTCGACGATCTTCTGGTGCCGCCGCTGGAGCGAGCACTCGCGCTCTCCGAGCGCCACCACGTCGCCGTGCGAGTCGCCGAAGATCTGCACCTCGATGTGCCGCGGCCGCTCGACGAAGCGCTCGACGTACACCCGCGCGTCGCCGAAGGAGGCCAGCGCCCGGTCGGACGCCGACTTCATCGCGCGCTCGACCCCAGCGCCGTCGCGCACCACCTGCATCCCGATGCCACCGCCGCCCCCGACGGGCTTCACCAGCGCCGGGAACCCGATGCGCGCGAGCACCGCCTCCGCCGCCTCGACCGACTCCACCGGTGCGTCCGCGCCGGGCACGGGCGAGACGTGGGCGCCGATGGCCGTCGCGCGCGACTTCATCTTGTCGCCGAGCACGTCGAGCGTGGCGGGCGACGGGCCGATCCAGACGAGGCCCGCGTCGATGACGGCGCGCGCAAAGTGGGCCTTCTCGCTGAGGAGGCCGTAGCCGGGGTGCACCGCCTGGGCGCCCGTGCGCTTCGCGACGTCGATGATGGCCGCGACGTTGAGGTAGCTCTCGCGCACCGGGGCGGGGCCCACGAGGTGGCTCTCGTCCATGGCGGCGGGGTGCAGTCCGTCGGCGTCGGCCTCGGAGTGGATGCCCACGGTGGCGACCCCGAGGCGGCGGCAGGTGCGGGCGATGCGGGCGGCGATCTCGCCCCGGTTGGCGATGAGGACCTTGGTGAACATGGACGCGTTTATAGACCGACCGCGGGGGTCACCGGGAGGGGGAGCGCGATCTCGTGGTAGCGCATCGACCCCGATGCGAGCGCGAACCGTCGCGATGTTGACGACGAGCCTGCCCCACGATGGAGACCCGTCGGCGGGAGCCTTCGTGCGCGAGATGGCGTCGGCGCTGACCGCGCGCGGGGTGCGGGTGGTGCTGCTGGGGAGCGTTCCCCGCGGGCGGGTGCCGCTGCGGGCGGGGGGCGTGCGGGTCGAGTCGGTGGAGGACTGCGAGGGTGGTGTCTTCGCGGGCGGCGGTGCGCCGGAGCGCCTCTCGCTGGGCGGGCGAGTGCCCGACGCGGTGGCGTGGTTGCGGGCCGGTCGAACGGTTGCCGCGCTCGGGGCGCTGGCGGCGCGGCACGCCTCTTCGGTGGACGGCTGGGTGAGCCACTTCGCGCTGCCGTCGGCGCTCATCGCGGGCGCGCTGCGGGGCGGGCGTCCGCACCTGGCCATCGTTCATGGGACCGACGGGTGGCTCCTCGGACGGCTGCCGCTGGCGGCGCGGCGGGCGGTGTTCGCGCAGGCGACGGCGTGGCGCCTTACCTGGCCCGGTATGATGTCGCTCACCGAAGGCGTGCGCCTCGCGCGACCTGCGGTCGTGGCCCCAATGGGCTTCTGGCCCGCGGTGGGCGACGCGGTCGAGCGCGACGTGGTGCTCAGCGTCGGCCGCCTGGTGCCCGTGAAGCGCTACGAGCGGGCGCTCGACGCGATGGCGCGGCTGTCGCTGCCTTGGGTGGTTCTCGGCGACGGCCCAGAGCGGCCTTCGCTGGAGGCGCAGGCGAGGGCGCGCGGGGTCGACGTGCGCTTCGAGGGGGCCGTCGGCGCGGAGCAGCGAGACGCGTGGCTCCGTCGGGCGAGGGTGTTTCTACACACCGCGGGCGAGGTCGCGGGTGGGCGCGGGGAGGGCGCGCCGGTCGCGCTGCTGGAGGCGATGGGTGCAGGTGCCGCCGTGGTGGCGACCGCGAGCGGTGGCGTGAGGTGGCTGGTCGGCGATGCGGGCGTGGTGCTTGACGGCGACGCGTCGGGGGCGAGCCTCGCGGCGGCGGTCGCGATCGCGTGGGCGCAACACCCAGACGGCGTAGCGACTGCGAGAGAGCGGGCGCTCGCGTGGCGGTGGGAGGCGCAAGCCGAGGTCGTCGAAGATGCTCTGTGGGGGTGAGCGCGAAATGCCGCAGTGCTGGCCCTTGGAGCGGTTGATGGGGCCGTGATAGCTTCCGCGACGGCTACAAAGGCCGCCCGAGGAGGACATCACATGCCGTCGAACATCAAGCAGTGGGACAAGGTCAAGCGCACCGACTTCGAGCTCCTGATCCAGAACCTCCGGTCGAAGGGCTTCTCGCCGCCCTACAGCGACACCGGCACGCTCCGCTCGGCCAACCTGTTCGCGGACATGTCCTTCAACGAGAAGGAGCAGGCGCTCACGGTTCGCATTCGCGAGGCGGGTCGCGGCGAGACCTACGCGAGCGTGTTCGGCATGCTCGAGAGCACGATCAAGTCGACCAATCGCTGACCTGTCAGCGCCGCCCACCCGCTTCTCTCTTCCCCCTCACATTCCGGCCGACCGCAGACTCCCGCCACGGAGTCGCTGGTCACGGCTGCGGTGACGCTCCACCGCCAGGCGGAGGTCCGCCGTGCGGTGGCATGCCGTCGGGTCGGCACGCGAGCCTGCCGTCGCCGAAGGTCGCGCACGTCCCTTCGAGCGTGCGATCGGGGAGTTGCACCGAGCAGGCAGCCCCCGCCGTGCGATTGGCGCACGCGTCGAACGCGGCCTGCGGAGGACCGTGGCCGCGACCGCCGGGCGGCCCGCCGTTGGGCGGCGGATCGGCCGCTGCCACCGCGGGGACCAGGAGCGCGGCGCCAAGAGCGATGATCGAGAAGCTTCGTCGGGTGTCGTGGTTCATGGGGACCACCTCCTTCTTCCTGGAGGGTCAACGTCCCCAAGCGCGGCGCATTCCAAGGTCCGCGCTCCGTCGAGCGTGAGATCACCCGCGCGGGTTCGCCGGATGCGTGACGCGATCGCGTGCGCACCCATCACCGCGCCAAGGTCGTCGGCCAACGCGCGCATGTACGTCCCGGCCGAGCAGTGCACCCGCAGCGAGGCGACGGTGAAGCGCGACGCCCGGTGCTCCTCCATCGCCGCGACCCAACGGTCCGCGATGGCCTGCTGTCGGAAGTCGCCGCGCACGAGCGCCACTCTGCGTTGCGCCCGCTCGCTCACCGCAGCGCCGTCCACGCTCTGCACTGCGAGGAGCGCGACCTCGTACAGCTCTCGCGCCGCCGTCGGCCGCTCGACGACGACCCCGGCGCGGCTGAGCGCGATGAGCGAACGCCCCTCGACCCGCGCCTGGGAGAACGGCGGGTAGCGCTGCGCGTACGGCCCCACGAAGTCCGCGCATGCACGCTCGATCACGCCACCATAGATCGCTGCGGGCGCGAGCGCGGTGACCAGCCCGAGCTCATCGAAGGAGTCCGTCGCGACGCCGAAGAGCACGTCGATCTCGTAGGTCTTCGGCTGCGCACGATGGGCGTGGACGTCGCGGGTCTCGTCGCCGACGAGCACCGTGAGCAGCCCCTCGGCCATCGGGTCGAGGCGACCCGCGTGACCGAGCTTCACGCCCGCGAGGGAAGGGTCGACCGACCGCAGCGCAGTGAGGGCCTGCGCCGCGGTGGGGCCGACGGGCTTGTCGAGGACGAACAACGGGAGAGGGAAGGGAGAGGGAGGAGCGTTCAGTCCGCGCGGCGACGGCGGCGACGGAGCGCGGCGACAAGGCCGAGCCCGAGGAGCGCGGTCAGACCACGACCGGTCGGGGCCGTGCCCGTCGTACGGCAGCCGCAGCCGCCGCCCGAGGTCGCCGGGGTCGGCGCGCTGCCCGCGTCGGCGGTCGTCGTACCCGCGTCGGTCGCCACCACGGCGACGTCCTGCGCCACCACGCCGGCGTCTTCCTCCTCGGTGCCCGCGTCCGGCGTCACCGGGATCGGGCACTGCACCACGCCGGCGTCGCCGACGCCGCGCACGCCGAGGGACAGCGGCGAGCCGTAGTTGCCGGTGTTGCGGTTGTCGTGGCGGAAGCTCTCCCACTGCACGTTGGCGGTGCGGTCGTCGGCCTCGGTGCGCCAGGCCCAGAGCTGACCCGAGCGCGTGCCGCTCACGACCTCCACGGTGTGGTCGCCGTTGAGGTCGCCGAGGGCGGGCGAGGGGATCATCCAGCCGCCGGTGAACTTCGGCCAACCGCTCGGCACGCGGCCGCAGGCGTCGAAGGCTTCGAGGTAGTAGCCGCCCGTGCCGAGGATGAGCTCGGGGTACGGGTCGCCGTTCACCGACGCGATCGCGGGGTTCATGAAGAACGTGTAGTCCTCGATGAGCTGCGGGAAGCCGGGGAGGACGGTTCCGTCGCGGCCGCGGAAGGCGCCCACGAGGTGGAAGAAGGGGCGCGCCCGACCGCCGCCGCCGAGGTTGATGGCGAGGTTGAGCTCGGCGCCGGAGATCACGTAGTCGGGGCTCTGGTCGCCGTCCATGTCGCCCCACGCGCCCATGCTGAACACGTTGGCGAAGGACACGATCTGCGTGGTGTTGTTGGTGAGCGGGCCGCGGCGCGAGGTCTGCGCGAGGGCCTGCACCGCGAGGGTGTTGAGCGCCGGGCGCCGCTCGTGGGGCGCCTGCACCCCGCGCGCGAAGGCGATGGTCGGGAGCGCGTTGCCGGTGAGCACCAGCTCGTCGCGGCCGTCGCCGTCGATGTCCGCGATGGGCGGCGCGCCGGAGATGCCCTCTCCCACCAGCGGGAAGAAGTTGAACGACGTCATCGCGATGGGCCAGTTGGGGTGGAACGGTCCGCCCGCGTGCAGGTTGCCGTCGCCGTGCACGATGTAGATGGCACCGGTGTTGTTGTCGCCGCGCAGCTTCTCGCTGGAGACCGCGACGATGTCCGGGATGTTGTCGCCGTTGAAGTTGCCGATGCCGACGTTGCCGAAGATGCGGTTGTACTCGGTGTTCGCCTCGGGGAAGTGGATCTCCACCGGGAAGCCCGGCTTCACCGCGGCGGTCATCCCGTTGAGCGCGTAGACGTGCCCGTCCATCGCGCCGAACACGATGTCGAGGCGGCTATCGTTGTCGAGGTCGGCGAGCACCGGCGACGAGAAGAGACCGCGCTGGAGGATGCGGTCCGGCGCCGTCATCGCGCTCGTCACGTCGGGCAGCGCGTAGGGAAACCCGTGGCCGTACGCCGTGCCGTCGTGATTGAAGACGTGAACGGTGCCGTGATAGGTCGACACCACGATCTCGACGGTGCCGTCGCCGTCGAGGTCGGCGACCGCGGGCGTGGCCACGATGGGGTCGTAGATCGTCGCCGGGTCGATGGCGGGCGTGGTGCCCGAGTACGCCGCGCTGGCGAGGTAGTTGGTCGCGTGCGCGCTGTTCATGCCGTAGAGCGGCACCGTGTGCGCCGGGAAGCCCGCGAGCTCGGTGCCGTCGCCGCGGATGGCGTGCAGCTCGCCGTCGGCCGTCCCGTAGATGATCTCGCGCGAGCCGTCGCCGTTGAGGTCGACCACCTTGGCCGAGCTCTCGCCCGAGCCGCCCACGTCGATCGGGAAGCCCGGCACCACGGTGTTGTCGCGGTGCACGAAGAACGCACGCCGCGTCTCGCCCAGTACGTCACCGATGGGCGAGTCGTAGTGGGCCACGGCGCGGATGCGCACCGAGAGCGTGTACCGATCGGACCGCTCGCCGGGGTTGTTGATGGTGAGCGTGCGGAGGTCGATCTCGCCGAGGGTGTTGGTGACGGCGGCGGTGACGTTGGTCTCGCGGCGCACCATCACCCAGGCGGTGTCAGCGGGCTCGACGCCGGTTGCGTACTCGACGGTGTAGTCGAAGCGCGGCGCGCGGCGGGCGGCGATGCGGCCCTCGATGCGCAGCGTCTGCTGGGGCGCGCGGTCGGGGTCGAAGTTGGTGAACCACTGCGGCGAGACGATGTCGACCTCGGGGGGGATCTTCCCGTCGCGCAGCGACTCCATCGCGCGCCGCGCGTTGGTACGACCGTAGCCGAAGCGCTGGTCCCACCCCGGCAGCGACGGGTACTTGCTGTTGTCGTACATCGGGTGCGTGGGTTGGCTCTCCGGCACGTTGATGTCGTCGGTGGTCGTGCGCAGGAGCTGGTAGATCTCCTCGGCCGAGAGCGCGGGCGTGAGGCTGTGCTCCAACGCGTACGAGTGCAGCAGCCCGGCGTGGCCCGCGGTGTGGCCCGTCGCCTCGGACGAGCATCCGGTGCCCGACACCGACAGCATCAGCTGCGCGCCGTAGTTGGTGCAGTTGTTGAAGTTGAGGAAGGTCGTGCTGCGCTGGACGTTTTCTCCGTCGTAGCGAATGGCGTGCACCACCAGCGTGTGGTTGTTGGTGCTGGGCACGTTGTGGTGCCGGGAGTTCTCGTCCGCCGCGCTCGCGATGACGGGCACGTTGTGGGCGTACGCGTAGTCGATGGCGCGGCGCGCGAAGGTGCTGTTGTCGAGCGTGCCGAGCGCCTCCTGCACCACGCGCGCGCCGCGGTCGACGGCGTACACGACGCCCTGCGCGAAGTCGTCGACCTCGCCGATGAAGCTGTCGGCCGCGCGGATGGGGACGAGCATGCAGCGCGGACAGTCGCCGGCGTCGCCGATGCCGTTGTTGGTCTCCGCGGCGCTCCAGCGCATCTCGCCGGTGCCGTGGCCGAAGCGCGTGGCGTCGGCCGGGTCGTTGTCGTCCTGGAAGAAGTCCCAGCCCGCGATGTCGTCGACGTAGCCGTTGTTGTCCGCGTCGGTGCGGTCGGAGAACACCCGGATGAGGTCGCCCGGGTCGAGCACGCCGTTGGCGTTGGGGTCGTTGGGCATCCCGTCGGTGCCGCGGCACTGACGCGGGTTGCGCATCGCGACGGCGCCCGTCCCGCAGGTCACGCGCGAGTCGCGGAGGTAGTCGAGGATGTTCACCACGCCGTCGGCGTTGCTGTCGTAGCTCGTCGCCCCTTCGGGCATCGGGAGCTCGGCGGTGTTGAGGGCGATCTTGTTGACGATGTCGTCGTTGTCCCAGTTGATGCCCGAGTCGAGCACCGCGATGAGCACCCGCGGATCTCCCACCGAGATGGCCCACGCGCGGTCGGTGTTGTTGCCCGTCCCCATCGTCGCCTCCGCGGTGCGGAAGTTCGGGAAGGTGAGGTTCGCTCCAGGCACCCACGACCAGTGCTCCCACTGCCCCGCGTAGCCGGGGTCGTTGGGCCAGTTGGCCATCATCGACAGGTCGGCGGCGGTCATCTCCGGGCGCGGCGGCCAGACGGCCTCCGCGTTTCGTTGCGTGGCGAGCAAGGTCCCGAGGCCGAGCGCGAGGCCCAGCCCACGAGACAACCAACGGCGATAGGGGCGCATCGCGGCGGATGCTACCGGAAGGTTTGCGCGAGGCGCGAGGGGGAGTTGAACGAGAGTCGGTAGGAGGGAGACGAGGCGATCAGCCGCGGCGGCGACGGCGCACGGCGAGCATCGCGAGACCGAGGGCGATCAGGCCCGCGCGGGGCGTGCCCGTGGGGCTGGTGCGGCATCCGCAGCCGTCCCCTTCGATGGTCGGCGGGGTGGTGGTCGCAGCGTCGGCGGCGGGCGTCCCGGCGTCGGTGGTGACCGTGCCCGCGTCGGCGACGACGGTGCCCACGTCTTCGGTGGGAGTCCCGGCGTCTTCGATCGGGGGCAGCGGGCAGTCGAGGGGACCGAGCCCCGGAACGCGGCGCACGCCCTGGTTGAGCGCGGTGCCCCAGTTGCCGGTGTTGGCCGGGTCGTGGCGGTGCGAGGGCCACTGCACGCTGGCGGTGGCGGCCTGCGTCGTGGTGCTCCACGCCCAGAGGAAGCCCGAGCGTGTGCCCGCGACGACGTCGTTTCGGCCTTCAGCACGGATGTTGCCGACGGCGGGGTTGGCGATGATCCACTGGCCGGTGAACTTCGGCCACGCGTCGGGCTCGCGGCCGCAGCCGTCGAAGCCGTGGAGGTAGTAGCCGCCGGTGCCGATGAGCGCCTCGGGGTAGGCGTCGCCGCCGACGTCCGCCATCGAGGGATTGTAGAAGAACGTGTAGTCCTCGAGGAGCCGCGGGAAGCCGGGGAGGGCGTTGCCCGTGGTGCCATCGAAGCCACCGGCGAGGTGGTCGATGGGGAAGGCGCGACCGCCGCCCGCGAGGTTGATCGCGAGGTTGAGGCTCGCACCCGTGATGATGAAGTCGGGCACGCCGTCGTTGGTCATGTCGCCGAAGGTTCCGAGCGAGAACGCCGGGATGAACGACACGAGCGACCCGTTGACGTTGGTGAGGCGGCCGCGCATCGCGCTGCGGATCGAGACGCCCTGCGCGAGGGTCTGCGGCGCCGGGCGGGCGACGTGCGGAGGCTGGACGCCGCGGGCGAGGGTGATGACGCCGTTGCCGGTGCCGACGAGCGCGAGCTCATCACGACCGTCGTTGTCGAGGTCGGCGATGGCGGGCGACGAAGAGACACCCTCACCAATGAGCGGGAAGAAGTTGAACGACAGGTACGGGATCGGCCAGTTGGGGTGGAAGGGTCCGCCCGCGTGCAGGTTGCCGTCGCCGTAGATGACGTAGACCGCGCCCTGGTTGTTGTCGCCGCGGAGGCCCTCGCTCGACACCGAGACGATGTCGGGGCGGTCGTCGCCGTCCATGTCGCCGATGCCGACGCTGCCGAAGACGCGGTTGAAGTTGGTTCCCTCCTCGGGGAAGTGGATCACCACCGGGAAGCCCGGGCGCACGGCGCCGGTCATCGCGTCGAGCGCATAGACCTTGCCGTCGAAGGCGCCGAAGATGATCTCCGGGCGCATGTCGTTGTTGAGGTCGGCGATCACCGGGTCGCCGAACATGCCGCGCGCCTGGATGCGCTCCGGCGAGGTGGCCGAGCTCGGCACGTCGGGCAGGGTGTACGGGAAGCCGTGGCCGTAGGCGGTGCCGTCCGCGCGGAAGACGTGGATGGTCCCGGCGTAGGTACCGACGATGACCTCGGGGCGCATGTCGCCGTCGAGGTCGGCGATGGCGGGCGTGGCGAGGATGGACTCGCGGATGAGCGACGCATCGAGCGGCGCCGGGCCGCCGGCGACCGGCTGGAACGCGCGCGCGCCGAGGTAGTTGGGCATGCGCGCGGGGTCGTAGCCCTGCACGCGGCCGGTGTGGGCGGGCCAGCCGGCGATGTCGACGCCGTTGCCGCCGAAGGCGTGCACGTCGCCGTCGGCGGTGGCGAAGATGATCTCGCGCGAGCCGTCGCCGTTGAGGTCGACGAGGTGCGGAGAGCTCTCGCCGCCCGACGCGAGGTCGATGGGGAAGCCCGGGAGCACCGTCGGGTCGCGGTGCACATAGAACGCCCGTCGCGTCTCGCCCGTCACGTCGCCGATGGGCGAGTCGTAGTGGGCCGTCACGCGGATGCGGACGGTGAGGGTGTAGCGGTTCTCGATCTCACCGGGGTTGTTGATGGTGAGCGTGCGGAGGTCGATCTCACCGAGGGTGTTGGTGACGGCGGCGGTGACGTTGGTCTCGCGGCGCACCATGACCCAGGCGGTGTCGGCGGGCTCGATCCCGGTGGCGTACTCGATGGTGTAGTCGAAGCGCGGCGCGCGGCGGGCGGCGATGCGGCCCTCGATGCGCAGCGTCTGCTGCGGCGCGCGGTCGGGGTCGAACACCGTGAACCACCGCGGCGACACGATGTCGACCTCGGGAGGAATCTGTCCGGCGCGCACGCGCTCCAGCGCCCGGCGGGCGTTGGTGCGGCCGTAGCCCGAGCGCTGGTCCCAGCCGGGGCCCGTGGGGTACTTGGTGCGGTCCCACATCGGGTGCGTGGGCTGGCTCTCCGGGACGTTGATGTCGTCCGCGGTGGTGATGAGCAGCTGCTTGACCTCTTCGGCCGAGAGGGCCGGGGTGAGGTTGCGCTCCAGCGCCGCGGAGTAGATGAGCCCGGCCATGCCGGACGAGTAGCCCGTGGCGGCCGACGAGCAGCCCTCGCCGCCCACCGACAGCACCAGCTGCGCGCCGTAGTTGGTGCAGTTGTTGAAGTTGATGAAGGTCGTCGCGGCGTTGATGTTGGCCGAGTCGAAGGTCACCGCGTGCACGTAGACGGTGTGGTTCTGCGTGCCCGGCATGTTGTGGTGGCGCGAGTTCTCGTCCGCCGCGCTGGCCATCACGACCACGTTGTTGCGGTACGCGTAGTCGACGGCGGCCTGTGAGAAGCGGGAGTTGTTGAGCGTGCCGAGGGCCTCCTGCACCACGCTGGCGCCGCGGTCGACGGCGTACACGACGGCCTGGCCGAAGTCCTGGACGTCCGTGATGAAGCTGTCGCCGACCCGGGTCGGAATGAAGCGGCAGCGCGGACAGGCGCCGATGCCGCCGCGCATGTTGTTGCCCTCGGCGGTGGAGTCGCGGGCCTCGCCGGTGCCGTGACCGAAGCGGGTGTCGTCCGCCGGGTCGTTGTCGTCATGCATGAAGTCCCAGCCGGCGATGTCGTCGACGTAGCCGTTGTTGTCCGCATCGGTGCTGTCGGAAAACACCCGGATGAGGTCGCCGCCATCGAGGATGCCGTTGGCGTTGGGGTCGTTGGGCATCCCGTCGGAGCCGCGGCACGAGAACTGGTTGCGGGGCATGCCCGCGACGCCACAGGTGATGCGCGTGTCGTTGAGGTAGTCGGCCGGGCTGACCACGCCGTCGCCGTTGGCGTCATGGCTGGTGGCGCCCATCGGCATCGGGAGCTCGGCGGTGTTGAGGGCGACCTTGTTGACGAGGTCGTCGCTGTCCCAGTTGATGCCCGAGTCGAGCACCGCGATGAGCACCCGCGGGTCGCCGATGGAGATGCCCCACGCGCGGTCGACGTTGTTGCCCGCGCCCATCGCGATCTCCTGGACGCGGAAGTTGGCGACCATGCGGGTGACCTGCGGCACCCAGCTCCACCACTGCCACTGGCCATCCCCGCGGCTGTTGTAGGCGTAGCCCGGATCGTTGGGCCAGTTCTCGGGGCGCGAGAGGTCGTCCGCGGTCATGTCGGCCGTCGGGGGCCACACGGCCCGCGCCGACGGGGTGAAGAGGGTGGCGGCCAGTGCGGCCGTGACGACGAACAAGCCTGGTCTGGGCACACGCATGGCGGGTCGCGTACCACACTCCCAGGGTCGTGCGCGCGGGGCTTCTCAGCCACGGTGCGCTGGGATACATCTCCAGGCTCTCCAGGGAAGGGACCACCAGTGAGCGCGACGAACCTCAATCCCCAGGCGGAGTTTCTCAACGCCGTGAAGAGCCGGTCCATCGTGACCGCGGTGGATATCCTCAAGGGAATCCACGACGGGAAGGAGGCGGTGCGGCGCGCGGCCGATGCGCTCGACGAGGTGCCGGGCAGCGGGTCGTCCGAGCGCAAGCTCCGGGTCACGTCACTGCTCCCCAAGCTCGATGACCTCCGACGCGCGGGCGACCTCTTCTTCGACATCGCGCGCCTCCAGGTGCGAACCCTCGACTCGCTCATCGACATGCGCGGCCGCCACATGGGTCGCCTGGAGGAGCGCGTCGGTGACCTCCTCGGGTTTCCGGTGCGGGGCAACCGCGGCGAGGTGCTGTCGCTCACCATTCCGGTGAAGGCCGTCGAGGCCGACCGGAAGGAGCGCCCGGAGGACAAGCCGCTCACCGACCGCTGCGAGGTCATCCGGCAGTTTCGCGCGAAGAACCTCACCCGCGAGGCATGGCCGAAGCCCGAGCTGCCACCCCCGAGCGAGACCGAGCCGACGCAGCGCTTCGCGATCGAGACCATCAAGATGGACTGGTCGGGGAGCCCCGGCGTGGACAAGGACCTCCTGCGGGTCGAGGTGCTGCGCGAGCCGGTGAAGGTCCCGCCAGGCGGAGTGCTGCCGCTGCGGCTTCGCATCTCGTGGAAGCCCGAGACCCTCGCCCTCATGAATCCGCAGGCCGAGGCGACGGGGGAGTATCGCCTGCCCACGCGCAACGGCGAGGTCGGCAAGGTGATCCGCGTCGCGCTGCGCTTCGACCTCGACGGCTGACCCGGTGTCTGCGTCCGACCCCGACGAGGTGATCGAGTTCGAGGTGCACGAGGAGGACGGCCTCTTCGCGGCGTTGCGTCAGGCCCAGCAGCTCATCCTGCGGTACCCGGTCTCGGCGCAGGCCCTCTTCGCCGCGATGGTCTCCGAGGGTCGCGCCTTCGCGGAGACGCCCGACGGAGCCGCGCTCCGCGACCGCCTCGCGGGCTCCGAGCTCATCCGGCGCGGGCGTGTCGTGTGGGAGGTCGGCACGCTCAACGTGCTGGAAGAGAAGCCCACCACGGCGCTCCCGTCGAGGCTGATGGACGCCCTCGCGAAGGCGGCCACGGTGCCCGACCTCGAACCGATGCTGACCCGCCTCTTCCGCCTCCACCCCGACGACGACGCGACGTGAACCGCGCGACCGAGACCCAGCACCACGGCGACGAGTTCGTGACCCGCAACGCCTGGCTCCATCTCCTGCTGGGTCTGGAGTCCTACGGTCGTCGCTTCGACGCGCTCGTCGACGCCTTCGCCCCGCGCGACGCGACGCCATCGACGAGCGAACCCGGCCCGCGCGACGCCGAGCTCATCGCCTTCGTCCTGGGCCTCGCCTCGTTGCGCGCCACGCTGCGCCGAATCCTCGGGGAGGCCATCGCTCGCCCCCGCACCGACACTCCGGCGGGGCCGGTCACGTCGCGGGCCCGCACCTCCGAGTGGCTGCGTTGAAGCTGCTGTCGAAGGCGGTCGCCGACGCCGACTGGCTGCGTCGCTCGCCCTTCGCGCAAGGCGGCGCCTCGGGTCACAAGGAGTGGTGGCACTTCTGCGTGTATGCCCCGGGCCTCGACGTGCTGGTCAACTTCAGCCTCGTCGACGACGTGCGCGACGGAGCGCCGGGAGGCCAGGAGTTTGCGCGGGTGGTGGTGCTCGTGCGCGACCACACGTGGGACGGCGACGTGGAGCTGTTCGAGCCCGCGGAGGTGGAGGTCGCGGGCGGTGGACTGCACATGGGCTTCGGCGGCAACCGCGTGGCCTTCGAGGACGACCGCTACGTCATCGAGGTGAAGCTGCGCCACCGCCCCATCGCCATCTCGCTGCGGCTGGAGCCGGGGTGTGTGCCCTCGCTCGCGCACAACATCGTCCTCGACCCGGGGCCGCCCATCAACTGGATGGTGCTGCCGCGCATGGTGGCGAGCGGCGAGGTGCGCATCGGGGAGAGGGTCACGCGCATCGACCGGGCGCGGGCCTACCACGACCACAACTGGGGGCACTTCGCGTGGGGCAGGGACTTCGCGTGGGAGTGGGGCTACGGACTGCCCGAGGCGTGCGAGGACAACCCGTGGAGCATGGTGTTCGTGCGGCTGAGCGATCGCGCCCATACGCGGGCGTACATGCAGGCGCTCTTCCTCTGGCGCGGGCTCTTCCAGCATCGCGTGATGCGGGCGGCGGACGTGACCGTGGAGCGCGTCGGGTTTCTGCGCGCGTCGAGGGTCTTCAAGCTGCCGCGGGCGATGGCGCTCGTGACGCCAGGGACGGTCACCGACGTTCCGAAGTCGCTGGTGGTGACCGCGCGCGGAGACGGCGATGAGGTGACCTTCCGCTTCGACGCCGAGGACGTCGCGGCCGTGGTGATCCCCAACGACCACGACCCGGGCGTGACGGTCATCCACGAGGTGAGCGGCGATGTCACCGTGCAGGGGCGCGTGCGGGGCGAGCACGTGGCGATGCGGGGCCGGGCGATCTTCGAGTTCCTGGGGGCGTAGGCGGGGCGATGACGAGGGCGCCGTTTCGGGAGTGGGTCGACCGTGGACTGCGCACGCTCCTGGCAGAACTGCCGTGGGCGCACGCGCGCATGGCGGCGGCGCTCGGGGTGCGCGAGGTGACCATCACCGTCGACGGCGAGGTGACCGCGGTGCAGAGCGACGGCGCGCGGGTGTGGCTGCGAGACGAGCCCGTCGCACCCGCGGTGACGCTGACCACGACGCGGCGCGAGATCGTCGCGTTGGTCGATGCCGAGCGCTCGCTCGTCACGTCCGTGGTGCTCGGGCAGACGGTGCTGCGCGGGCGCGTGGCCGACCTCGCGGCCTTCCACGACGGGCTGCTGGAGTTTCTGCGCGGGGCGGTTCGGAGCCCTTCGTTTCCTTGGATGATGGACGCGTTTCGCGGGGACGTTGTATCTACGAGCGCGGAAAGGGAGGCAGCGGGGCGATGAGCGAAGAGACGAGACGGAACTCGACCTCGGTGGTCTGGGTCTTCGGCGGCGGCATCACTGGCTTGTCGGTCGCGCACGAGTGCATCGAGCGCGGGTACGAGGTGTACCTGGTCGAGCCCGCGGAGGACTCCTGGGACGACGACCTGCCTGCGGTGGGGGGATTGGCGCGCACGCAGTGGGCGTACATCCCGACCGGCGAGACCGAGCGGGAGGCGCGGGAGAGGGCCGACGCGCGGAAGGCGGGCGAGGCGCGGGCGGCGGAGGAGGCGAAGCAGGCGGGCAAGCCGAAGCCCACGCCACCGGAGGACGAGGGGCGCATCGCGCGGGCGCTGCCATTCGTGCGCCACCCGTCGTTCGAGTTCACGGTCGAAGAGATCGCGAAGGTGAGCCCCACCTCGACGGAAGCCGTCCCGCAGTTGTGGGAGCCGATCGTCGCCGAGCTCACGGGCTTTGTCCGGCGCGTGGGCGAAGCGACGCGGGGTGCCGGCTATCAGGCGCTGTCGGTTGTGCTCCTAGGGCCGATGAAGCACTCGGACCTTGCCGATACCGCGGGCGCCGCTGCGAGCATCCGCAAGGACGCGGAGGACGTGCGCGATGAGATCAAGCGACGGCTCAACGTTGCCATCGGTGAGGAGCGCCAACTGCGTGGGAAGGACGCAGCCGAGGACGCCTACGCCAGGTGGGCCGACGCAACACGGGAGGAAGACATCCTCTGGGTCGAGACGCTGGAGACCTTCCGCGTCGAGGTGCGAGTGAAGGGTCGGGGCGTCGTGCCGGGTGAGCACGGCTTCCGATACTTCCCGGGCTTCTATCGACACCTCTTCGATACGATGCGCCGTACGCCGATTCTCCAGCCCGGCGTCGATCGCTTCGGCCCGGCGGTGCGAACCGTGTTCGACAACCTGGTGTCGACCGAGGCCACGTGGCTTGCGGTGTCGACCGACAAGGACGGCGACGACAAGGAGGCCGCCCCGGCGCCGAAGGCTGCCCCGAGCGGTCGCGACGAGGGCGAGGACGAGCCGCGCGAGGACGACGACGACGATGCGCCCGAGCCCATCGCGGCGAGCGGCGACGGCAAGGCCACCCGGCAGCGGCTCGTGAGCTTCCCGCGTCGGCCGCCGCGGTCGATCCAGCAGACGCTGAAGCTGCTGGAGAGCTTCGTGCGCGAGCTCGGGTACAGCGCGCAGGACGTCTCCCGCATCAGCACCAAGCTCTTCCAGTACATGACCTCGTCGACCGAGCGGCGGGCGGCGGAGTTCGAAGACCTCACCTGGTGGGACTTCATCGAGGGCGAGCGCTTCACCAAGACGTGCCGGAGGCACATGGAGCTCGGCCCCGAGGTGCTCGGCGCGATGACCGCGAGCGAGAGCGAGACGCGCACCCAGGGCAACTGCGTGACGCAGCTCCTCATCGACCAGCTCGCCGGGCGCACCATCACCGACGCGACGCTCAACGGCCCGACCTCCGTCGCGTGGTTCGACCCCTGGCGCGACTATCTGATCTACCGGGGAGTGAAGTTCCTCCGTGGGTCGCTCGTGGGTTTCCAGCCGCCGAGCGACGTCGCAGAGCTGCACATGGCCGACGTGCTCCTGCCCACGGTGCTCATCGACGGTCAGCCGATGCCGCTGGAGAATTTCGACACCGAGCTACGCAGTCACTACTTCGTCGTCGCGACGCCGCTGACGGCGATGCTCGACGTCCCGGAGTTCAACCTGAGGCGGTCTGACCAGACGCTTCAGGGCACCGCTCCGCCGCTCGTCCCGGACACGCGCGTCGAGGACGCGAAGGACGACGAGGGCTTCGGGCTCGCGCGCAAGTTCGAGCGAGCCATGGAGGGCGTGCGGGAGCGCGTTGCGAAGCGCGAGGCGTTGCTCAAGGAGTCCGTCGCCCTTGCCTCGACGCCGACACTCAAGCCCGAACAGATCCAGCAACAGGAGCGCGTCCTCAAGGCGCTGCGCAGCTCGTCCGACATCGCGGCGCTCATCGAATGGCAGTCCGAGATCGCGAAGGCCAAGACGCCGCGTGACGTCGGGCTCGGGCCGCTGCGTCACCTCACCGGGGTGCAGTACCTCTTCGACAACAACATCCAGTTCGGGCAGGAGCACACCCTCTACATGGACGCGCCGTGGCGGCTGTCGTCCATCTCGCAGGCCCACTTCTGGCGGCGACGTCCGACGGGCGTCTACGGTTACCGGGGCATCGTGTCGGTTGACATCGGGGCGCTGCACCGCGAGGCAGACGTCACCATCCCGAGCACGATGCCCGGCTACGCGCCTTCCACCACCGCTTCGTTGAAGGGGTGGAAGTGCACCGCCGACCAGATCGCCCACACGGTGTGGGAGCAGGTTCGCGAGAGCATCGCGGTGGACACCCAGGGGCTGCGGCGCGTGACGAGCGAAGCCGCGAGCGACGGCAGCGTCGGCGGCAACCTCGGCAAGATGCCGCTGGGCTTCGGCAAGCGGTCTCCTCCGCGGTTCGGCACGCGCGGCGCGAAGCCCAAGGGCGCCTCCGGCGAGGCTGCCCTCGATGTGTTGGTCGGCGGCGCGCGAAACCTCCTGCCAAGCTGCTACCACCTCGACGAGAGCATCATCTTCTTCCGCGACCTGGGTGATGGACAGGGCATCGCCAAGAACCTCTCGCCCTACCTCATCAACCGACCCGGTGAGTGGAAGCTGCGACCCGGGCGCATCGACCCGCAGGACCAGGCGAAGGGCTACGCGATGCAGAACGGGCGCTGGGTGCTCGCCGGCACGTACATGAAGACCTTCACGCGGCTCACCACCATGGAGGCGGCCAACGAGTCGGCGCGGCACGCGGTCAACGCCATCCTGCGCGTCTCCGGCGCGCCCGGTGACCGCTGCAAGATCTGGAACCCTGAAGAGATGGAACTACCGGACTTCGTCGACCTGCGTGAGATCGACCGACAGCTCTTCGTCGACGGGTATCCCCACCTGGTGGAGATCCTCGGCATCGACGCGATTCCCGAGGCGCTCCTGCCGCGACAACTCGACCTGGACGAGGAACCCAATGGCCATCGCCGCCCCGATTGAGAAGCTCGCCGTCGCCATCGGGAGGTTGGTGACGATCGTCGGTCACGTCGCCACCGACGCCGTAGCCAACAAGCGCGCCAACGCCGACATGCTCAAGGCCTCGCTCAGGAAGGACTATCCGGATCCGAAGGAGCTCAGCGCGAGCATCGACCTGCCGTCGGGCCGCAGCGGGCGCCTGCAGGTGCTGTCGCTCCGGAAGGAGGAGCGCGTCAAGGCACGGGGTTTCTCGGAGGAAGAGGTCCAGCAGCTTATCGTCGACATCCAGACGGTGATGGAGGCCGAGATGCCGGTGATCCTCCCGCGCTGGGCCTTCGATCAGGTCATTCGCCCTTGGCTCGGGGAGATGCAGCTCTCGGCGTCCATGGTGCTGTCCAACCAGCGCACGGTGCTCATGGTCGACAACATGTTGATGGTGCGCATCAGCAAGATGATGTCCGACCCGCGCTCGCAGATGGTGACGCTGCAGGAGCAGACCGTACGCACCATCGAGGGCGACACCGATCGCCGCCGAGGCGGACTCATCTCCAGCGCGTCGTCTATCGACTCCTGACCCACAGCAACGCGCGCCGCAGCCCGTCGAGGTCGCCGATGGCCTCGCGCGCTGCCCACGCCGCGGTCTCTACCGGTGTCGGCGCCGAGCGAGCGCCGATGGTCGCGAGCTCCCAGGCCGCCAACGCGTGGTGCGCCGCCATCCCCGCCGCCGCGAAGCCCTCGGCCGCGGCCACGAGCTCGACGCGCGCCCGCTCGGGCCGGTCGGACCGCACGGCGCGTCCCGCGCGCAGCAGCGCGGCCGTCGGCGCCGCGAAGGGCAGCGGGCATCGCGCAATGCGCGCGGCCGCGTCGTCGACCAGCGCCAGCAAGCGCGCGCGCGACCACCCGGCCTGCGCCGTCGGCGCCGACCCCTCCGCGCACGAGAGCGCCGCCCTCGCTCGCAGCTGGAGCAGCTCCACGCTCGGAACCTCCAGTCGGAGAAACTGCGCCGCCTCCAGCGCCGCCCACTCCGAGGTGATGCGGTGGAAGGCGCCCCACCCGTCGCCGCGCGCGAGGTCGGCCTGCGTCGCCGCCACCAGGTACGAGTAGCGCTGGAGGTGGAAGCTCCCCGGCAGCCACGTCGAGCGCGCCCGCTCGGCGAAGGCGCGCCACGCGTCGAGGTGACCCGAGGCCACCCAGTGCAGCCCCTGCTGTCCCACGCAGTAGCCGCCGAGGCCGAAGCGGTCACCGTGGGCCTCGGCCTCGTTGAGCGCCTCGGGCATGCGGCGCCCGAGGTCGGCAAAGCGCCCCGACCACGCCAGCGACGAGAGCGCGTAGATGCGCGACGTGGCGGTCTCCCACGCGACCCCGCGGCACTCCCGCGTGTACACCGCGAGGGCCTCGTCGCAGCGGTCGAGCGCGCGGCCCCACTGTCCCTCCAGCCACGCGGTGGTGCCGTCCGCCATGAGCGACCACGCGCGGTCGTAGGGCCGGCCCGTCGAGGCCGCGAGGCGCGCCGTCTCGGCGAGCAGCTTGCGTGAGCGGCTGCGGAAGAAGGCTCCGCCGAGCGACGACTCGCACGTGGCCTCGTAGCCGAGCGCGCGCACCGCGCGGGAGGGGTCGCCGAGGTCGAGCGATTCGAGCAGATGCTGCACGCCCATCGCGTCGGCCAGCGCGGGCTGCACCATCGAGAGCGCGGCGCACGCCGTCCACAGGGCGTCGAGGCGCTGGGCCGAGACGCGCGTGCGACCGCGGGCTGTCGACGGACCGAGCGTGCGCGCCAGGAAGCGGGTTCGTCCTACGAGCGACGACACGATGGCGGCGCGCGGCGACCGGGGGAGCGACACCCCCACGGCGTCGAGCACCACCAGCATCACGCGCAGGCCCTCCTCGTAGCGCCCGGAAAACAAGAGCTGCTCGGCCGCACGCCGACGCAGGTCGAGCACGTCGTCGGCCGCTTCGTCGGTCGCGGAGTCCGCCGCGCGAAGGAACGCATCGGCCGCGTCGCCGCCCCGACCCGCGGACACCAGCGCATCGGCCCGCCGTCGCCACAGGTCGGACACGTTGGTGCCCTCTGGCGGGTGCGCGAGCGCGACGGCGTAGAGGGTCGCCGCGCGGTCGAAGGCCAGCGCCTCTTCGGCTTGCTGGGCGGCGGCCACCGCAAAGCCCGCGGCGCGCACGGAGTCGCCCGCGCCCTCCAGGTGCAGCACCAGCGCCTCGGGGTCGGCCCCGTCGGACGCCAGCATCGCCTCGGCCAGTCGCGCGTGCGTCTGTCGGCGTCGCTCGGGCGGGCATGCCGCGATCACCGCGGCGCGCACGCGGTCGTGCCAGATCTCGACCACCTCGCCGTCTCGCAGCGAGGCACTTCGCCCGAGCCGCAGCTCACCGAGTCGCAGCAGCGCCCGCCGCGCCGCGCCGCCCACGCCCGCGGCTCGCACCAGCAGCCCACGCGGCACCGGGCGACCCGCGACGGCGATGCACTCCAGCAGGGTTCGCTCGGCCGATGGCAGCGCGCCGAGGCGCTCGCCGATGACGTCCGAGAGCCGCAGCCGACGCACCGCCTCCGACGGGAGCTCTCGCGCGCGGCGGCACAGCTCGGTGAGGTAGTAGGGCGTTCCGCCGGACTCGGCGAGGAGCAGGCCGAGGTCGATCTCGCGGTCGCCGATGATGCGACGGGCGAGGGCAAGCGCGTCGGTCGCACCGAGCGGCTCCACCGAGAGCGCGGTGTACGCCCCGGTCGGCAATGCGCGGCCGAGGGACTCCAGCGCGGCCACCATCGCGCTCGCGTCACGGAGCTCGCGCTGCCAGCTCGCGATGACCAGCACGGGCGGAGGAGCGGGCGGTTGGAGCAGCGCGCGGAGCAGGGCGGCGCTGTCCTCGTCGGCCCAGTGAACGTCGTCGATCCAGAGCACGACGCGTGAGGTGGCGCCGAGGGCGGTGAACACATGGCGCAGCGCCGCGAAGGCGCGGCGGCGGACGGCGCGAGGGTCGTCGACGGCGGGCGCCTCGTCCGAGGCGGCGGGCTCGAAGCCAGGGACGCGCGCGAGCACGGGGAAGAGGCGCAGGAGGTCGCGCAGGTCGGGCGGGCGAAGCGCCGCGGCGCGATCGCCGATGCGTCGGAGGTGTCGACTGAGCGCGTCGACGAGACCATCGAAGGCCTTGAAGCGAACGGACTCCCGCGGCTGGCAGCGCCCCCGCAGGATGAGGGTCGACCCTTCGCCCTCCAGCGTGAGGAGGAAGCGCCGGAGCATCTCGGTCTTGCCGATGCCCGACACGCCCTCGACGGTCACGAGCGAGCACCCTTGCGTCTCCAGCGCGTGGGCGCTCTCGCGGAGCGCGTCGAGCTCGCGCCGACGACCGAGGAAGGGCGCCTCGACGGAGACCATCATGCGCAGCGACGAGCGCGACTCGGGCGTCGCCTGGAGGAGCTGGAGGATCTCCAGGAAGTCCGGGCGCGCGCTCGGCGTGGGGTCGAGGAGCCGACGCACGAGCGTGTCGAGGCGCGGAGGAAGCGACGGCACGAGCGCGGCCGGTGACGGCGGGCCGAGGCGCTGCTGCGCGAGGATCTCCTCGGCGGTGCCGCGGAAGGGCAGGGTGCCGGTGAGGGCCTCGAAGAGCAGCGCGCCCAGCGCGAACCAGTCCGACGCGGGGCCGAGCGCCTGGTGGCTGAGCTGCTCGGGGGACATGTAGCACTGGGTCCCGTAGGACGACGTCGAGGGGTCGGCGCCGAGGTCGCGCCAGGTGATGGCGAGGCCGAAGTCGAGCACGACGGGTCGGCCCTCCCAGGTGACCATCACGTTGGAGGGCTTGAGGTCGCGGTGCAGGTGCCCTTCGTGGTGGATGGCCGCGATGCCCTCGACGATCTTCGGCAGCACGAGGTCGAGGCGATCGATGCCGTCGAGGGGGATGCCCGGCCCCGTCGCGGTGGTGCCGTCGCCCCACAGATGATCGAGGATGCCCGTGCCCTCGATGACCTCCATGGTGAAGTACGACTGGTCACCGTCGACGAAGAGCTCGTGCAGCTCGACGAGGTTGGGGTGCGACAGGTCGGCGAGCGATCGAAACTCTGCCTTCAGGTGGTACAGGTCGTCGCCGCTCGGGCGGCGCACGGTCTTCAGGGCGACCACGCGACCGGCCTCGTGATCGAACGCGCGATACACGACCCCCATGCCGCCTCGGCCGAGGACCTCGATGGCCCGGAATCGCGTCGTGATCGGAAACGTCACCCGCCGTGATGATGAACGGTATCGGCCCCCGTTGGCTACGGCGAGATCATGCGGAACATCGGTCCCATGGAGACCCTCAGCGACGTGATGCGATAGAAGAGCTCGCCGTCGATCACGGGGGTCATCTCGTCGCCGTCCTGGCACGTCACTTCGAGCGTCTTCGCCGGGCCATCGTAGGCGTTGGCCAGGAGGTGGTTGACCGAACGACCGGTCATCAACCCAGGGAACACCCGCGCCATTTCTGCCGCGCTTACGTTGCCCGCGTGCACATGCATCCGGCCCCCGTCGGCCTGCGGAAACACCCGCATGATGTCGGCGAGGTTGAGCGGCAGCGACGCGCAGTTGAGCGCCGTGTGCGAGCCGATGGCGCGGCCGTCATCGCCACGCAGCACCGCGTCGTCGATGCGAACCTCGGCGTGCAGCGGGCGGAGGTAGTCCTCCTCGGCGCGCTTCAGCGCCGCGGGCTTGAAGGCGGCGAGCGGCCCGGCGAAGGCCCCGCCGAGCGCGGCGGCGCCGAAGGCCGAGGTGATGTGCCGTGCGATCTGCACGGGGCCGTGCTTGCCCTCGCCGCGGTAGAGCGGGCCGTAGAAGTTGGCGCCATACCCCGCGAGCGCGTTGCCGAAGCCGTAGCGACGGAAGTCCGTCGGCTCATCGCCGTAGACCACCTGTCGCCCCTGGAGGAGCAGCGAGGGGACCTCGCGAGGAGCCGGGTCGCGGCCCTCGGCGACGCGGTCGGCGAGGCGACCGACGAGGGTGTGCGGGTCGCCCTTGAGGGCGAGGTACTTGGCGACGAAGTCCACCGAGCCGCCGCCGGTGGGCATGTACACGGCGGCCTCGGCGGCGCGCGCGGCGCCGAAGAAGCGGATGGCCTCGTTGATCATCCAGTGGAGGGCGCCGTCGCCGCCGTCGGCGATCCAGTAGCGGCGACCCTCGGCGGCGAAGGTCTTGAGCGCCGGGATGATGGCGTCGACGGAGGGCGTCTCGATGACGCGGCCGCGCTTGCCGAGCACCTTCTCGAAGCGGGCGACCCGACCGCGGCGGTGACGGTTCTTGCGGGAGTTGGGGTTGATGATGAGGCCGATCATGGGGCCGTTGTGGTGGTGGTTGGCGCGGGGTCCGCGGGCGGGGCCACGATGGGCAGCGTCGGATCGGACTGCGGGGGCAGCACGCTGTCGCTGTTCTCTGGCGTCCAGACGCCCTCCGGGAGCGGCGGCGCGCGACCCAGCGGCCCCTCGGCGATGATGAACTCGATGCGTCGGTTGCGCGCGCGGGTGACCTCGTCGTGGGCGCGGGCGAGGGGCGTCGTGTCGCCGAAGCCGACGGGCGAGAGCCGCGCCGGGGCGACGCCGCGGTTGACGAGGAAGGCGATGATGTTCTGCGCGCGGCGGAGGGAGAGCGCGAAGCCCTCGCGACGGGTGCCGCGGTCGTCCGAGTGGCCCTCGACGCGCAGCCGACGGATCTCCGGGTGGGCGACGAGGAAGTCCGCGAGCTCGGTGAGAATCGGGTTGAAGAGCGGCGGCACCTGCCAGCGGCCGACGGCGAAGTACACGCGCTGCCGGAGGCGGATCTCGTTGCCGTTCCACTCGACGTGCTCGCGCGTGCCGGGGAGCTCGTCGGGGCAGCCGTCCTCGTCCTCGTAGCCGTTGACGGTCTCTCCCGCGCGCGGGCAGCGGTCTTCGGAGTCGGGGAGGTTGTCGTTGTCGTCGTCGAGGTCGGGGCAGCCGTCTTCGTCCTCGAATCCGTCGTGGTCTTCGACCACCTGCGGGCACTGATCGACGGAGTCGGGCACGCCGTCGTAGTCGGCGTCGGGTTCGTTGCCCGCGCCGACCACCACGAGCCGGCCGCGTCGCGCGATGGGCGTCGGGAAGGGGCGGATGAAGAGCGAGACGCCGAAGCTGAAGTAGTGCGCGTCGTCCTCCTTCGCCCCGGTGGTCGGGTTGGCCTCGGTGACGATGTGCGAGTAGCGAATCACCGGCCCCATGTAGAAGTACCGGGAGATCTGAAACTCCCAGCCGACGCCGAAGTCGAAGGTGAAGCGCCGCTCGAAGCCGGTGGTGATGACGCCTGCGTTGCCGTCGACGAACATCCGCCCCTCGGGCCGCACCGTCCGCGGCTCGAAGCGCAGCCCGCCCAGGAAGCTCGTGTTGAGCGACGTCGGCTGCGACAGCGACGGGAAGATTCCCTCCACCGCGGAGATCTGTAGCGTCAGGGAGTCGATGAGCGACACGCCGAGCGTGCCTCGCACGATGAGCCCGGTGCGATAGTCGTCCTGCACCGCCGACGCGACGAGCAGACCGAGCGCGCCTTCGCCGCGCAGCGAGAGACGCCGCTCGAAGGGGTAGGCGTCGGCGCCGCGTGACGCGCCCAGCAAGGTGAGCCCCGAGAGGAGTGCGCCGACGACGAGACGCGAGGGACGAGCCGACACACCAGCGTTGTATCACCGAAACGGCGGAGGCACCGATCAACCTTCGGCCCCGGTGATATAGGACGGGCAGCGTACATGCGACGACGAGTGTGGATCGCGGCCGGACTGGCCCTGGGGTGCTTCGCGGAGGGATGTTCGACCGGGCCGGGGGAGGCGCCGCTGGAGGAGCCCGACGTGGTCGACATCGTGGACGACGCCATGGTCGACACCGATGTGGGCGCGGCGCTCGACGGCGGGTCGCGCACCGACGCGTTCGTCGATCGGACCGCCGTGGTGGACGTGCGGGTGCTCGACAGCGGGACACGCGACGCGGGGTTGACCGACCTCGGAGCACGCGATGCGGGCACCCTCGACGCTGGGGTGCGCGACACGGGCGTGCGGGACGTCGGCGTGCCGGATGTGGGCGTTCGCGACGCGGGCTCGACCCAGGACGTCGGTTCGCTCCCCGGCGTCGGGGTCGCGCTGCCCGCGTGGGACCTCGCGACGGTGGCCCACGTGCGCCAGGTGCGCGACCGCGGCGTGGCGATGGGCAACCGGGTCACGGTGTTCGCGAAGATCGGCGACTCCATCACCGAGTCGGGGAGCTTTCTCAGCGACGTGGGTTTCGGCTGGGGCTCGCTCGGCACCTACACGGCGCTCGACCCGACCATCCGCGCGTTTCGTGCGACCGCGCTCGATCGGCAGGATGGTGAGGCGCGCAACTCATTCAACCGCGCCAGCGTGTGCGCCACCGCGGGGTGGACCACCTCCGACGCCCTCTCTGGCGGAACGTCCTCCCCGCTCCGTCGCGAGCTCGCGGCGACGCGGCCCGCCTGGGCGATCGTGATGTACGGCACCAACGACATCGACCGCGGCACCGTCACGACCTTCAGCGCCAACCTCGGCACCATCGTCGACATCATCGAGGCCAACGGCACCGTCGCCGTGGTCAGTACCATCCCCGACCGCAACGACGGGCCGGGCCCCGCGGCCTCCGCGCTGCGCTTCAACGAGGCCATCCGCACGCTCACCGCCGCACGGCACATCCCGCTGCTCGACTACTGGGCGGCGATGCAGCCGCTGCCATCGCGCGGGGTGTCGTCCGACCGCATCCACCCGTCGGTGTACGCGATGGGCGGCAGCGTCGAGCCCGCGTACTTCACCGCGGCCGGACTTCAGTACGGCTACAACATGCGCAACCTGACGGCGATCCAGATGCTGGATCGTCTCCGCACGCTGCCGTGATGTGATTCGAAGGGGGGAGTGAGGGCCGACGGTGGTCGACCCTCGCGCGAGGAGGGCGCTCGCCGGGATCAGGCCCCGGGGATGATGCCGATGGTGAGCAGGTAGTTGATGGGCGTCGTGTTGTACGCCTTGATGCAGACCGTGTAGACGCCCGCCGCGAGGTTGCGCGCGTTCATGTCCACCGTCGGGTTGACGGTGCCGCAGAGGCCGCGGCCGGTGGCGTCGTCCGCGTCGTCGAGGTCCTCGATCTCCGTGTTCGCCGGGTTGTAGACCTGGATGACGGGGTCGGGGCTGCCGGTGCCGGCGTCGCCGCCACCGCCGACGCCGCTGGGGCAGGTCGGGGTCGCCGGGAGGGTGCTCTCCGCGAAGAGGCCCGCGCCCATCGGGATGGTGACGTGGAAGCAGTCGGCGTCGGTGTTGGTCGCCATGCCCGAGTAGATGCGCGCGGCGGTGATGGTCGCCTGCGCGGCCGCCGGGGTGTTGTTGGGTTCCGTCTCCGCGGTGGTGGTCATGGAGCAGGTGCCCGCGGTGGCGGTCGTCGGGAGGCAGGCGTTGCCGGTCGCGCAGAGGTCGGTCGACCCCGGGGCGCAGGCGCCGCCCGCGGCGATGCTGCGGCGGCAGACGCCGCTGGCGGTCGCGGAGGTCGCGCTGCAGGCGAGGCCGGTGTCGCAGCGCGGCTCGGCCATGCGGCAGGGGCGACCCGCGGTGCCGTCAGCGACGCAGGTGGACGCGCCCGACGCGGTGACGCAAGCCGAGCCGGTGGCGCAGATGTTCATCACGCGCATCGGGTCGCACGCGCCGCCCACGGCGACCGTGGTGATCTCGGTGACCGAGAGCTCGAAGGTGCCGGTCGAGGCGGTCGCGCTGCCGTACCCGCCGACGAAGATGTAGATCGGGGTGCCCGCGGTCACTGGCGCCGTCGTGGTGAAGCGCGAGGTCAGCGTACGCGGCGCCGTGGCGCTGTCGTCGTTGCAGCCGAGCGAGCCCGAGCCGGCGTCGCCCGTGGGCGCCGCGCACGAGGCGTACGCCCAGGCGACGGTGTCGAAGTTGTTGGGCGTCGTGCCGGCGTTGTCCGTCGAGACGGCGAGCGGACCCGTCGCCGTCGGGGTGTAGCGGAACGCGGTGACCGCGACCGAGTTGTTCTGGCAATTCGCGCGCACGGTGCTGTTGCGGGCGACCGTGGCGTTGCTGCGGGTGATGCGGGTGGTCGCGCCCGAGCGCATGCCCATGGCGTTGAGGTCGATGACGGAGGCCGCGGCGCAGGGGTCGACCGGCGGGCCCGCGTCGACGACGCCGGGACGGTCGCCGGTGGTGCCACCGTCGGTCGGGGTCACGGTGCCGGTGTCCATGGTCGTGCCGCCATCGGTCGGGGTCTGGGTGCCGGTGTCGGCGACCGCGCCGCGATCGGTGGCGGGGTTGCCGGAGTCCACCGGCGTGTTGTTGCCGCTGCCGACCGGGTCAGAGCAGCCCGCGGCCGCGCTCAGCGCCGCGAGGATGAAAACCAACGAACTTGATGACCGCATCGCTACCTCGTGAAGGTTCAGTGAATCGCGGAAGCCACCGCGAGTGAGGCCGCGATGTCCCACGCCTGCGGCGATCAGGTCAAGATGGGCCGACGCGCACCATCACGCGGGAGGCTTCTGGTCGGCAGCACGGAGGCGCTACTCGGCGTCGGCGTCGGGGCGCTCGACGATGGGCTGTGCCTCGCCGCGCAGCGCGGCGCCCGGCTTCTGGTAGGGGATGCCGCGCATTCGCTGAAAGGTCGTGACCGACCGCCACTGGAGGTACGCCTTGTTGAACGCGACGGACTCCGTCGGGTCGAGGAAGGGGTTCTTCAGTCCTCCGAAGAACACCAGGAAGAGCGCCTGCTCGGCGACGCTCACGGGGCAGCCCTCCAGGCGCAGATAGGGGTCGTCGCGGTGCTTGCGGAGCTTTGCGACCACCGACGCCATCTTCGCGAAGATGTCGTCGTGCTTCGCGGTGTGCGGGTCCTTGGTGGTGCGCGGCTTGTAGATCGATTCGAGCGCGACGACCTGGTCCTGGAGCTGGCCCTTCCAGCTTGAGCAGTCGCCAATGAAGACGACCTTCTCGCCGGGCCCTGCGGGGATGGGTCCCTCGTACGCGCCGAACACCACGTGCACACGCGGCATCTTGGTGTCGGTCTGCTCGTCGAAGAGCCGCAGGATCTCGATGGCCTCCTCGATGGCTCCCGGACAGCCGCCCCAGCAGTAGTCGGTCTTCTCGCCTTCGGGCGGAGGCCCTGCGTAGGCGGTGACGTTGGTTCCTTCGAAGTATTTCTCGACGCGGATGAGGCCGACCTTGAAGCCCCTGGCGCGGGCCCGGGCTTGTTCGAGCGACACGTCACCCTCGATGCGTATGTGCGCGAGATCAATGGGACCAAAGCCTCTTTCATAGGCGAGGCGCAGGTGGTCGACGGTCATCGGATCGACGCCGATGAGGTGGCAGCACACCGCGTCGAAGGCGAGCTGGTTGTTGCCCATGATGACGAGGTTGAGCGGAAACGGAACGGGCGTGAGCATCCGGCCCTCGCCCGCTGTGATCGCGTCGATGGCGATGAACTCCGGCTGGATGATGTACTGGAGGTCGGCGATCTTCTCGTTGAGCCGGTGGTCGTGGTCGATGAGCCGGTGCCGGTCGTCCTGGATCCCGATGTAGTTCTTCATCGAGAAGGTCACCGTGGTCCACGGGTGGGCCTTGAACTTCGGGCAGTTGACGAAGAAGTCCGCCTTCGCGATCGGCTCCGGGGTGAAGAGGTAGTCGCGCAATCGCTCCGGGTGGGTGAGGGGAATCTCCACCTGGGGTTCTTCCTCGAAGCAGTAGCGCTTCGCCCCGACGGCCTTGAGCATCGGGTTGTAGTTCGCTCCCTCGAAGGCCCGCCGCGTCGGGATGGTGATGCCGCAACGCTCGCCCACCGCGAGCTCGGTCATCGCTCCGTCGTTGCGATCTTGCAGCGCACGCAGCACGCCCTCCACGAACTCCGGTCGGGTGTACGCGTGCTTGAAGAGCTCGCCCGACGACACGATGTTGGGCTTGAGCAGCGTGCGACCGCGCGGGCGGAGGTCGAGCGCGGAGAGTCCTTCGCGGACGATGCCCCGGATGCGCTCGGGGTCGTAGGTGTCGCAGTGTCGGAGGATGACCGTGGGGTGCTGGTTGGGCCGCATCCCGCTACGGTGCAACGGCCTCGCGGCGATGAACAGCCCGGCCGTTCACTCTTCCCGCGGGACGAAGCCGCGGCACCGACCGACCACCGCGAGGGCCTGTGTGGCGTCGAAGCCAGGTGCCTCGGCGCGCGCCTCGTTGAGCCGTCGCGTCGCCCGACGACAGAGCCCATCGCGAACGTCAGCCGTGAGCGTCGCCACGATGAACTCCGCGTCGAGCAGCTCCCCCGGACTGCGCGCCGCGATCCGTCGCGCGTGCTCACGTAGGTCGAGCGCGAGGGCGCAGCGCACCCGCACCCGCCGCGGATCGACGCCGGGGTCGACGCATGCCTGCGATCGAAGGATGGCGCGGGTGCGAGCGAGGGATGGTGCGACGAAGGCCGGGGCGCGGTCGAGGGTGCGGGCGGCTTCGTCGGTGCGGTCGAGCATGACCCATGCGGCGGCCGTTCCGGCGTAGAGGCGCGGGTGGTTGGGCAGGCGCGGCATGAGCGCGCGGTAGGCGAGGATGGCGGCGTCGGCGTCGAGGGTTCGAGCTGCGGCGTCGGCGAGCGCGAGGCCCCACTCGACGTCCATGGACCGGACCCGCGCGGCGTCTGGGCCCTGCAACGAGAGCTGCATGCGGAGGCCGCCGGCGTCGAGCACGGCAGGCCGGCCAGGGTGGTTGCCGAGGCCGTCGAGGAACGCGCGGACGCTGCCGAGGCCCCGCTGGTCGGCGTCGGGCAGCCCATCGAGGAGCAGCGATGCAGAGAGCAGGACGCCGTCCATCTGCACGGCGCGAGCGCCCTGCGACTGGGCGTCGACGAGGGCCTGGCGCACCTCGCCAAGGGCCTCTCCATAGCGGCGCTGCGAGGCGATGGCGCGGGCGAGGGAGAGGCGCGCCATCGGGTTCACCCGGTCGACGGCGACCTCGTGACGCCACAGGCCGAGCTCATCGTGGAAGTGCCGCGCGTGCACGAAGGCCAGCGACGCGAGGGCGACGGCCACGGCAGCGGAGGCGGTGATCACGGGCAGGCGGGCGGGTGATCGCAGCGCCGGGAGGACGGCGCGCGCGACGACGGCCGCCAGGAAGAGGTGCGGGAGGTAGAGGTACCGATCGGCCACGAGCTGCGAGAGGTTGAGCTCGACGGGGTTGGCGACGGGGAGGAGCGCGAGCGCGAACCAGGCGAGGTCGGCGACACGCGGGCGCGCCGAGGGGCGACGAGAGGCCACGACGGCGGCCGCGGCGAGCGCGAGGACGAAGAGCAGGCCGAGGGCGAGGTCACGCGCCGGGTAGGAGACGGTTCCGGCGGCGCCGTGGGTGATGCGGGAGGACCAGACGGTGAGGGGCCATGGGACGACGGTGCGCGCGAGAAGGTGGCCCAGGGAGGTGAGTACCCGCGCCGCGGCGACCGCGAGTGGGCCGATGGTCACGGATGATCCGCGGAGCACGAAGGAGCGGACCGCGAGCACCGCGACGAGAACGGCCAAGAGGGTGAGGGCGCCGCGCAGGGCGGGGCGGCGGCGCTCGAGGGCTTGGAGACAGAGCGCGTCGACGACGAGGGCCATCGGGATGAAGGCCACGGCCTCCTTCGAGACGAGGGCGAGGGCGAAGGCGATGGAGGACGCGAGCGGTCGGCGAGCGGGGTCGAGGCGCAGGGCGACGAGCGCGAAGAGCGAGGCCCACAGATCGGGCGCGCCAGACGACCACGAGACGCTCTCGGCCCGCGCCGGGTGCAGCGCAAACACCGCGACGCCGATGGCTGTTGCGATGGCTGCATCGGCGGCGCGCAGCTCGGGGTCGAGGCGGCGGCGGATGTACCCGAAGGCGAGCGCGACGACCGCGAGGTGGACGCCAAGGTTGACGAGGTGAAATCCGAGCGGGCCAGCGCCGAACACCGTGCGGGTGAAGGCATAGGCGAGGGTGATCACCGGGCGATAGAAGTGGGCGCGGCCCGCGAGGGTGAAGCCCGCGGTGTCCCAGAAGTGGCGGGTGAAGGCGTCGCGCACGAGCGACGCCGAGAGCGTCACGGGGTTGGCGACGATGAGCTGCGCGTCGTCCCAGACGAAGCCGTTGCGGAGGCCGACGGCGAAGGCGGCCGCGGTGGCGACGAGCAGCGCCGCGAGCGCGGCGCGGGCGATGGAGCGGGAGCGCGCGGGGTCGTCCATGCGGGGCGCGACGTTACCAGAGAGGCGACGGGGGGCGCTTGACCCGTGAGCTCAGCCCCACTACATGAACGTTCAGAATCTTCTGAAAGTTCAGAGGCGACGATGGAGCCCACCACCGAGACAGAGGCCGAGCTGCTGGCCGCCGACGCGATCGGCGACGTCATCGAGCATTGGGGCTTTCGCAAGGCCCTCGGGCGCGCGTGGACGGTGCTCTACCTCCACGGCGACGCGCTCGCGGCGGCCGATCTGGGCGAGCGCCTCCAGATGTCGGCGGGGGCGGTGAGCATGACGCTCACCGAGCTCCAGCGGTGGGGGGTCATCCGCAAGGTGTGGGTGCCCGGCGAGCGCAAGGACTTCTTCGAGGCCGAGACGGACTTCTGGAAGATGATTTCCAAGGTGGTCCACGAGCGCGAGCGCTTCCTGGCCGTGAGCGTGCGCGAGCGGCTCAACCGGGCGCAGACGGTGCTCAAGCGAACCTCCAGCGGGTCGGCGGCGCGCGCGAAGGTCGAGCGGCTCAATCGCTTGATGGCGTTCGCGACGATGGCGGAGACGGTGATCGAGTCCTTCCTGGCGTCGCGCCGGGCGGACTTCGGAGACTTCGGAAACCTCCTGGCGCTGGGTCGTCAGGTCACCGCGGCCGCGGTGGGGAAGGGTCGCAAGGGATGAACACCCAGCTCAACACCAAGGCCATCGCGGGAACGCTACGCCGCGTCGAGGAGGTCACCGCCGCGCACGTCGACGACGGGCTCACCTCTCGCCTCGCCGAGCTCCGCCTGTGGATCGCCTCCGACCTCGTTGAGGTCGACGCCGCGCTCGCCTCCATCGAGCCGGGCGCCACGCCCATGCACGGCGCCGCGCGCCACCTGCTCGACCTCGGCGGCAAGCGACTGCGCCCGCTCTGCGTGGCCCTCGCCGCTCGCGCGGGCACCGGCTTCGACCGCGCGGCCCGCGACCTCGCCGTCGCCGCTGAGCTCGTGCACAGCGCCACGCTCCTCCACGACGACGTGGTCGACCTCGGCGACCGCCGCCGCGGGGCGCCCACGTCGCGCGTGGTCTACGGCAACATCGCCTCGGTGTACGCGGGCGACTGGCTGCTGGTCGAAGCGCTGCGTCGCATCCGCTCGACGGGTCACGGCGACCTGCTCGACCGCGCGCTCGACACCCTCGACCAGATGCTCGGCGCCGAGGCGTTGCAGCTCGCGCTCCGCGGCACCGTCCCGGCGCGCGCGTCGTACTTCGAGGTGGTCGAGGGCAAGACGGCCTCGCTCTTCCGCTGGGCCATGCTCGCCGGGGCGCGGGCGGGCGGGCTCGACGCTCGGGCGTGCGAGGCGCTGGAGCGCTACGGCCGCCTCGTGGGCGTGGCCTTCCAGGTGATGGACGACGTGCTCGACGTGTCGGGTGACGCGGGCGTCGTGGGCAAGGCGCTGTTCGGCGATCTGCGCGAGGGCAAGCTGACGTACCCGCTGCTCCTCGCAGTCGAGCGCGACGCGGCCTTCGGTGAGTGGCTCCGTGGGGTCGTCGCCGATGCGAGCGTGGTGGTCGACGAGTCGCTGGCGGCGCGTGTCTCCGCGGCGCTGCGTGACACGGGCGCGACGACGGACGCGAGGGCGCTGGCAAGGTCGCTGTCGGACGAGGCCCTCGGGTGCCTGGAGGCCGTGCCCGCGGGCCAGGCTCGCAGCGCGCTCAGCGACGTGGCGGGCGCCCTCGTGCATCGGAAGAAGTAGTCGGGAGGTTCAACGAGATGATCATCCAGCTCTCTCCAGGTGCGGACACCGATCAGGTCAAGCGCGCGCTCGTCGCCGCGGGGCTGTGGGTCACGGCGCTCCACGACGATCAGCGCCGGGTCAGTCACTTCTCGGTCGCGGCGGCCTCGTCGGCCGTCGCCGCCTCCGAGCTCATGCGCATCCCGGGCGTCGCCTCGGTGGTCGCGCCTGCCTCCGCGCACCCGAAGGTGGATGCCGCGCCGGCCACGGTGTCGGTGCGCGGCGTCGAGATCGGCGGCGCCTCGCGCGTGGTGATGGCCGGGCCCTGCGCGGTGGAGTCCGAGGCGCAGATCGAAGCGGTCGCGGCGCGCGTCGCCGCGGATGGCGCGCGCTTCTTGCGGGGTGGAGCGTTCAAGCCGAGGTCGTCGCCGTACGCCTTCCAGGGTCACGGTGAGGTGGCCCTCCGGTGGATGCGTCGCGCGGCCGACCAACACGGGCTGCGCGTGGTGACCGAGGCGCTCGGCGAGGCCGATGTTCCGCTGGTGGCCGAGTACGCCGACCTCCTCCAGGTGGGCTCGCGCAACATGCAGAACTTCTCGCTCCTCAAGGCCATCGGACGCTCCGGGCGCCCGGCGCTGCTCAAGCGCGCCATGAGCGCCACGGTGGAGGAGTGGCTGCTCGCGGGCGAGTACCTCCTCGAACACGGCGCAGCCGGGGTCATCTACTGCGAGCGCGGCATCCGCGGCTTCGACGGGGCGACGCGCAACCTGCTCGACCTCGGGGCGGTGGCGCTGCTGGCGCACGTTCACCGGTTGCCGGTGGTGGTCGACCCGTCGCACGCCACGGGGCGGCGCGACCTTGTGTTGCCGCTCGCGAGGGCGGCGTTGGCGGCGGGTGCGGCCGGGGTCATGCTGGAGACCCACGACGATCCGGGACGCGCGTTGTCGGATGGTCCGCAAGCGCTGCTCCCGGCGGACTTCAGTGCGCTCATGGCCTCGCTCGGCGCGGGCGCCGCGGAAGCCTGAGAGGGGGAAAGCCATGGGCGACTACACCAGCAGGATCAGCGGCTTCTACCGCGGCTCGGTGCGCGAGCGCCTCGACTCGCTCGACCGGCACGCGCCCGTCGGCGACGAGGCGCGCGCGTTCTTGTCGGGCGGCGGCGGGCTCACGCTCGAAGCGGCCGACCGCATGAGCGAAAACGTCATCGGCGTGCACGGTCTCCCTCTCGGCGTCGCGCTCAACTTCCTCGTCAACGGCGTCGACCACGTCGTGCCGATGGCGGTCGAGGAGGCGTCCGTGGTGGCCGCAGCCTCCAACGCGGCGCGCATGGTGCGCGAGTCGGGCGGGTTCTTCGGACACGCGACGGCGTCCATCATGACGGCGCAGGTGCAGTTCGACGGCGCGCCCGACACCGACGGGGCCGCGGCGCGGGTGATGGCCCACCGCGCCATGCTGCTCAAGCTCGGCGACGAGTCCATCCCGCGCATGGTCGAGCGGGGCCTCGGGTGCCGCGACCTCGACGTGCGGGTGCTCGACGCCGCCGAAGGGGTGGTCGTCGTGCACGTCTACGTCGACGTCGGCGACGCGATGGGCGCCAACACCGTCGACACGGTGGCCGAGGCGATGGCGCCGGCGCTGCACGAGCTCATCGGCGGCATCATCGGTCTCCGCATCCTGAGCAACCTGCCGTCCCGGCGGCGGGTGAGCGTTCATGCCGAGGTGAGCGACGCGATGCTGGGCGGCCCAGCCGTCGCCGACGGCATCGCGCGGGCGAGCCGCTTCGCGTCGCTCGATCCGTACCGCGCCGTCACGCACAACAAGGGCTTCATGAACGGCCTCGACGCCGCCGCCCTGGCGCTGGGCCAGGACTGGCGCTCCATCGAAGCAGGCGCGCACGCGTGGGCCGCGACGGGTGGCGGCTACCGCCCCATCAGCACCTGGAAGCGCATCCCCGGCGGCCTGCGCGGCGAGGCCGAACTCCCGCTCGCGGTGGGCACCGTCGGCGGCTCGACGCGGGCCCACGCGGGCGTGCGCGCGGCCTTCGATCTCGTCCGCGTGAGCGACGCGCGGCAGCTCTCCGTGGTGCTGGCGAGCGTCGGCCTCGCGTCCAACCTGGCGGCGCTGCGGGCGCTGGCGGCGGAGGGCATCCAGCACGGACACATGCGACTGCACCATCGGAAGTCCGAAGGCGGCGAAGGTCACGGAGGTGCGCCATGAGCGAGGTGAAGACCCTGGCGGTTGATCCGCGCGGCGGCAGCGGAGAGATGTTCGACCGCATCGCCGCCCGGTACGACTTCATGAACCGCATCATCTCGCTGGGCATCGACCAGCGATGGCGCCGTCGCACGGTGGATTCGCTCGAACTCAAGCCGGGCGCGCGGGTGCTCGACCTCGCGACGGGCACCGCCGACCTCGCCATGATGATCGCGCGTCGCCACCCTGACGTGACCGTGGTGGGCGTGGACCCATCCACCGGGATGCTCGCCCAGGGTGACCGCAAGATCGCCGCCGCCGGGCTCGCCGAGCGCGTGACCTTGCAGCGCGGCGACGCCGAGAAGCTCGACGCGGCCGATGCGTCGGTCGACGGCGTCTCCATGGCCTTCGGCATCCGCAATGTGGTCGACCGACCCGCGGCGCTTCGCGAGATGGCGCGGGTGCTCAAGCCCGGCGGTCGTGTCGCCATTCTTGAGCTCAGCGAGCCCAAGCAGGGACTGCTCGCCACCATGGCGCGGGTGCACATCCACCACGTCGTCCCGACCCTCGGCGCCCTCCTCTCCGGAACCTGGGAGTACCGCTACCTCCAGCGCTCCATCGCGGCCTTTCCCCCGGCCGAGCAGTTCGCGCAGACCATGCGCGAGGCGGGGCTTCGCGTGGAGCGCGCCGAGCCCATGACCTTCGGCGTGGTGCATCTCTACGTCGGCGTTCGCGACTGATGGACGCCGCGGTCGAGACCCCGTCGCTGCCGCGGGTGTGGTTGCTGGCGACGCGCCCCGCCACGCTCACCGCCGCGCTCTCGCCCGTGCTCGTCGGTGCGGCCGCGGCGTGGCGCGCTTCGGGCGGCGTCGGCTATCGCTGGGGCGCGGTGCTGGCTGCGCTGCTGGGCGCGATGTTCATCCAGGTGGGGACCAACCTCGCCAACGACGTGTTCGACTACGAGAAGGGCGCCGACACCGCCGACCGGCTCGGGCCCACGAGGGTCACCCAGGCGGGGCTGCTCACGCCGTCGCAGGTGCGCGCCGGGATGGTCGTCTCCTTCGCGCTCGCCACCGCCGCGGGCGTGTACCTCACCGCCGTCGCGGGCTGGCCCATCGTGGCCATCGGCGTGGCGTCCATTGCGTCGGGCGTCGCGTACACCGGCGGGCCGTATCCGCTTGGGTACAACGGGCTCGGCGACGTGTTCGTGTTCGCGTTCTTCGGGGTGGTCGCGGTGTGCGGGACGGCCTTCGTGGCGCTCGGGTCGGTGCCGTCGCTCGCGCTCGCGCTGTCGGTGCCCGTCGGCGCCCTCGCCACCGCGGTGCTCGTCGTCAACAACGTGCGCGATCACACCACCGACGTCCGCGTCGGCAAGCGCACCGTGGTCGTCCGCTTCGGTCGCCGCTTCGGCGTCGCGGAGTACGTCGCCTGCTGGGTCGCGGCCCTCGCCGTCCCGGTCGCGCTCGCGGTCGTGCGGCACTCCCCGTGGATGCTGCTCCCGCTGCTCACCGCTCCGTTGGCCGTCGTGCTCTCGCGCAAGGTCGCCACCGTCGAGGGTCGCCCGCTCAACCCGGTGCTCGGCGCAACGGCCGGGTCGCTGCTGCTGCACTCGGTGCTCACTGCCATCGGGCTCGCGCTCGGCTGATCGCCGCGGGCCCGCCGCGCTGGACTTCCGTCGCGGTCGCGGGTGTACGATCGCGCCCCTCATGCGTGCCTACTGCGATGACCGCGCCGCCGCCCTGGCCCTGGCCGCTACCCTCCAGCGCGAGAACGATCTCCTCCGCGCGGAAAACGATCACCTCCGTGAGCTCGTCGATCCGACCGCGTCCCGCTGGCGCGGCGCCGTGGCGCACCTCTCGGGCGCCGTCGCGGCCACGATGATCCTGCTCGGGGCGATGGTCGGTGCCGGGGTGATCGTTCAGCAGACGTCCGCCGAGGCCGAGGCCACCGTCACCCGCGTGGCCGACCTCGACGCCCGCCTCGCCAGCGTCTCTCCGCGCGACGTCGTCGCCGCGCCGCAGGCCGCGCCCGCGTCACCGGTCGAACCCACCGCCACCACGCCGGTCGTGGTCACGCCGGGCCCGCGCGCCCGTCACCACCGGCACCATCACCGGCGGCACCATCACCACCATCACGCCCGCGCCTGACGTCTCCGCCGCCGCGCGCCCAGCAGCGCCGCGATGCCCAGCGCCCACCCGCCCCGCCCGCCTACCGCAACACCGGGCGCGCTGCACGAGCAGTTGCCCTCCTGCTCTTCGACGATGAAGTCCGTGTCCATCACGAAGACGTCCCGCACCCCGGCATCACGTCCCGCATCCGCGCGTCCCGCGTCGAGGCCCGTCGCGCCGCTGTCCCTCGGCGGCAGGCTCGCGTCCGCCCGCACCCCGGCGTCGACGACCGGCGGTGCGCCGCATTGCCCCGCCGTACACACGCCGCCGCCCGGACACACCGCGCCCATGCACGCGTCGCGACACGCGCCCTCCGCGCAATAGAACCCCTCCGGGCAGCTCACCGTCGCGCACGCCGTCGGTCGGCAGCGTCCGTCGGTGAAGCACGATTCGCCCGCCGCGCATCGTCGGCACGGGCACCGCGTCTGGCAGACGCCCTCCACGCACACCTGATCGCCCTCGCATGTGAGACCCACGCAGGGCTCCACGCAACGCCCGACGCGGCACTCCTGTCCGTGCGGACACGTCACGCCCTCACACGGCGCGCGGCACATCCCCTCGCGGCACACGCGACCGTCGGGGCACGTCATGGTGGCGCAGGCGTCTTCGACGCAGGTTCCGCGGTCGGAGCAGGTGAAGCCCGAGCCGCAGCCGAGCTCCTGGGTGCAGCGCTCCAGACACACGCCGCGGTCGCACACGTTGCGAACGCCGCAGAGCCCGTCGCCGTTGTCCACCATGCCGTCGCAGTCGTTGTCGACGCCGTCGCAGCGTTCGGGCGACGGGCCCGTCGAGCGCACGCACGCCAGCGCGCCGCTGCGGCACTGCCGGATGCCCGCCGCGCACGCCCCGCGCTCGCCCGTGTCGCAGCGGTCGCCGCCGCCCGCGCACACGAGGTTGTCGACGATCATCAGGAGGTCCTGGAAGTCGTTGTCGCCGCCGTTGAACAGGTCTTCCCAGGCGAAATAGAAGGCGTTGGCGGTGGCGCGCGAGTCGTAGATGAGCAGGTGCACGAAGCCGCCGGAGACGTCGCGGTCGGGCTGGTAGGCCCGCTCCGAGTAGTAGACGTAGGGCTGCGGCGTGCTGAGGTAGAAGCCGATCTCGCCGCCGCGCCAGTCGGGGTTGGTGCGGAAGTCGAGCGTCGCCGTGAAGCCCTCGGCCGCCAACGGCCCGACGAGCTCGTGGAGGTCGCTCGCGGCGGGAGCGCTGCCGGGCGTGACGTTGTACCAGCCGAAGGAGTTCTGATAGCCCGAGTCGCGCGCGACGACGGTAAAGCGGATCGAGCAGCCCGGTACGAAGCGCTCGGGCGTCACCGCGGCGTCGCGGACCACGTCGAGGCCCGTCTCCGATCGGCGGTTGAGGTACTCCTGCAACGAGGGAGACGGCGCGTCGGCGGGCAGCGGCACCACCGTCCCGTCGGGCTGCATCACCTGCGCACCGGCTACCGTCGCGAACAGCGAGCCGAGGAGGGCGACGCACAACGCCAGCGGGACTCTCATGGTCCGCGATGCTTCGTGGGCGACGGAGAGGTTGTCAACGAGCGAAGGGAGTTCCATCGCGTCGCGTGGGTGGGCGATAGTCGGCCGCGAGGTGGTTGCGAGATGACGGTGCGACGGGGGCTGGTGGGCGTCGGGGGGTGGGCCATCTGCTGTGCACTGGAGTCGACGGCGCTCGCCCAGAGCCCGCCTGCGCCGCCGCCCGATCCGACGGCCACGCCGCCGACGCCCAACCGCCCGGAGGCCGTTCCTCCGTTGCCCGAGGGGGACAGCGGGCGCTCGGTGAGCTTCGGCGGCTACATCGAGGCCTTCTACTCGTACAACTTCAACCGCCCTTCGAGCGGCACCAACGAGCTGCGCTACTACGACCGCCGCCACGACCTGCTCTCGCTGCAAAACGTCGTGCTGAGCGCCGACTGGGCGCTCGGCCCGGTGTCGGGCCGCGTGGCGCTCCAGACCGGCGTCATCACCGAGACCATCGGCTCGCCCGAGGGGACCACGCGCTCGCTGGAGAGCGACCTCCTGTGGCGCATCGTGCAGGAGGCCACCGTCGCGTGGCGCACGCCGCTGGGCCACGGCGTCACCATCGACGCGGGGCTCTACGTCGCGCCCTTCACCATCGAAGACCTCTCGGTGCACGACAACTGGAACTGGTCGTCCTCCAACCTCTTCGCCGTCTCGCCGTCGCAGGTGGCGGGCGCTCGCGTGACGGTTCCGCTCAACTGCCGCCACGAGCTCACCCTCGGCGTCTTCAACGGCTGGGACCAGATCACCGACGACCGATCGCCCGGCAAGACGGGCATCCTCACGTGGTTCTGGGCGGGCCGCCCGACAGGCGAGGGGTGCCGCGACAACGACGAGGAAGACCTCGAAACCCTGCGCTATGCCTCGGTGCAGTACGGCCTCGGCGTCGAGCGCCCCGAAGGTGCGCCCGAGGGTCCCGCCGCGCGTCACGTCGTCGACGCGTGGCTGCACTGGCCGCTGGGCCAGCGCTTCTCGGTGAGCGGCAACTTCTTCGGCGGCTATGAGAGCAACCGCTTCGGCGACAGCCTCTTCGCGGGCCTCGCGCTCTATGGGCGCGTGAAGCTCACCCGCTGGCTCTACGCGGCCGTGCGCGCCGACGTCCTCCACGAGGTGGTGCCCGAGGGGGCGAGCGGGATGTTCCTCGACGGCGCGGCGACGGTGGGCTCCGGCACCGTGACGCTCGACGCGCGTCCGCACCCCAACGTGTCGATGCGCCTGGAGTACCGTCACGATCAGTCCGACGGCGCGCTCTTCCACCGCGGCAACGTCATGCAGTCCATGGACGGCGCCTACATCCCCAACGCCCGCGAGCAGGACACGCTGCTCCTCGGCATGACCACCTGGTACCCGTGAAGGAGACCCGCCCCATGAACGACGACATCGCTCGCCTCGAAGGTGTCTCCAAGGGCTTCCGCGGCCGGTACCTCAAGCAGGCCGAGCTCGAATCCCAACTCCACGCCTGGGCCGCGGCCTTCCCCTCGCTGGTCACGCTGCGCTCCATCGGGCGCTCGTTGGAGGGGCGCGACCTGTGGCTCCTCATCGTGGGCCCCGAGCCCGATCGGGTGCGCCCGACGGTGTGGGTCGACGGCAACATGCACGCCTCCGAGGTGTGCGGGTCGAGCGTGGCGCTGGCCATCGCCGAGGACGTCATCCGGCTGCACCTCCAGGGCGCCGTCCATCGCCTCTCGCCCGCCGTGTGCGCGCGGCTGAAGGAGGTGCTCTTCCACGTCGTCCCGCGGGTGTGTCCCGACGGCGCGGAGGCGGTGCTCACCGACGGTCGCTACGTGCGCTCCAACCCGCGCGACCGGCGGCCCAACCAGCAGCACGCGCGGTGGCGCTCCTGTGACGTCGACGGCGACGGTCTCGCGCAGGTCATGCGGGTGCGCGACCCGGGCGGCGAGTACGTCGACGCGGCGGACTTCCCCGGCCTGCTGGTGCCGCGCACCATCGACGACGAGGGGCCCTTCTACAAGGTGTACCCCGAAGGGCTCATCGAGAACTTCGACGGTCGCCACGTCCCGTCGCCGCACTTCCTCGACGACAACGACACCGACCTCAACCGCAACTTCCCCTGGAGCTGGATGCCCGAGCCCGAGCAGGCCGGAGCGGGCGCCCACCCCACGAGCGAGCCCGAGAGCCGCGCCGTCGTCGAGCACGCGAGCCGCCATCCGGAGATCTTCGCGTGGCTCAACCTGCACACCTTCGGCGGGGTGTTCATCCGGCCACCCGGGCACGAGCCCGACGCGAAGATGGACGTCGAAGACCTCGCCATCTACCGGCAGGTCGGGCAGTGGGGCGAGGCGCTCACGGGCTATCCGATGGTGTCGGGCTACGAGGAGTTTCTCTACCAGCCCGACAAGCCCCTGCACGGCGACCTCACCGACTACGCCTACAAGCAGCGCGGCGCGCTCGCGTACGTCTGCGAGCTCTGGGACCTCTTCAAGCAGCTCGGCATCGCGCGCAAGAAGCCCTTCGTCGACCACTACACCCAGCTCACGCGCGACGACCTGCTCACGCTCGCGCGCTGGGACGAGGCCCGCAACGCCGGGCGCATCTTCCGCCGCTGGCGACCGACGGTGCACCCGCAGCTCGGCGACGTGGAGATCGGCGGCGTCGACCCGCGCGTCGGCATCTGGAACCCGCCCTTCGACCTCCTCGGCGGCGTCTGCGTACAGCACGCGCAAGCCTTCCTCCGCGTCGCGGCGCTGGCGCCCTCGGTCTCCATCGGCGCGGTCGAGACCGTTCCCCTCGAAGGCGACCACACGCTGGTGCGGGTGACCGTTCGCAATGACGGGTACCTCGGCACCGCGGGCCTCGCCTCGGCGAAGAAGCTCGCCTTCAACGAGCCCTTGTCGCTCGACCTTCGCGGCGACGGCGTCTCGATGGTGGGGGGCGAAGGGCGCCACGCGCTCGGTCACCTCGAAGGGTGGGGCCGCGGGCTCTTCGGCAACGCGTCGATCTTCTTCCAGCGCAGCCGAGGCAACCTCGGGACGCGCGTCGTGGAGCAGGTGGTGCGCGGTCGCGGAACGCTCCGCATCCGGGTCGGCGCGTGCCGCGTCGGCTGGGTCGAGGCCGAGGTGTCGGTGGGGTCAGGAGGGCAGTAGGGCGGAGCGGGCGCCGACGCGGTTGAAGCGCCACGCGTAGGCGGGGCCCAGCGCCGCGCAGGCGAGATGCACCAGCGGGACGAGGTAGAAGAGAAAGGCCGTTCCGATGAGCGGGACGAAGAGCAGCACGAGCACGACCGCGAGGTAGACGGCGCTCGCGATGCCCGCGGTCAGCAGCGGCGCGGCGTAGAGGAGCCCGAACGGGCCACCGAGCAGACCGAGGCCGGCGGCGACGCGGAGGTCACGCTTCGCGCGCTTCGCCTTCGACGACGAGCGGGACTTCGGCGCGTCGTCGTCGTCGAGGCCGAGCTTCTCGCGCACGACCTTCGTGGCGGCGTCCTTCACGACGCGGTCCTTGAGGGCGCCGATGCTCTCGCGGAGCTGGTCGATGGCGTCGACCCCCTTGCCCGCGACGGTCTTCGACGACGCGGTCGCGTCGTCTTCCTTCTTCGGCTTGTCGAGGTCGTCGAGCCAGTCCTGGATGGTGTGCCGCGGCAGCTCGGTACGCACCATCAGGTTGGGCATCGACAGCGGAACACCCTCCGCCCGCATCGCCCGCACCACCCTCTCGAACTCCTCGCGGCTCATCATGGTCGGCGAGCGTACCACCGGCCTCGCGGTGGCGCCCGATCGCCCCTCGCGCCGCGATCGCTGCTTGCCACCACCCCCGCGGAACCGATACACCCGGAGGCACTAGCACCATGGCAGAGACCATCCTTGCCATCGATCAAGGCACCACGGGCACCACGGTGCTCCTCCTCGACACCGAGGCCCGCGTGCTCGGTCGCGCCACCGTCCCGGTGCCGCAGCACTTCCCGAAGCCGGGGCAGGTCGAGCACGACGGCGAGGAGATCTGGTCGACGGTCGTCGAGGCCATCGCCGGGGCGCTCGCGCAGTCCAACCGCTCGGGCTCCGAGGTGCGCGCCATCGGCATCACCAACCAGCGCGAGACCACCCTGCTGTGGGACCGCGCGACGGGCAAGCCCATCCACCGCGCCATCGTCTGGCAAGACCGGCGCACGGCCCCGGAGTGCGATGCGCTCCGTGCGAAGGGCGTCGAGACGCTCGTCTACCAGCGCGCTGGTCTCCTGCTCGACCCCTACTTCTCGGGCACCAAGATCGCCTGGCTGCTCGATCACGTCGACGGAGCCCGCGCCCGTGCCCAGCGAGGCGAGCTCGCGTTTGGCACCATCGACACCTGGCTCATCAACCGGCTGACGGGCGGCGCGCACGTCACCGACGTCTCCAACGCGTCGCGCACGCTCCTGCTCGCGCTCGAGTCCCTCGACTGGGACGACGAGCTGCTCGCGGCGCTCGGCGTCCCGCGCAAGGTGTTGCCCGAGGTGGTGTCGAGCGCCGGTGTGGTCGGCGTCACGCGGGCAGTGCCCGGCCTGCCAGACGGCATCCCCATCGCGGGCATCGCGGGCGATCAGCAGGCGGCGCTCTTCGGCCAAGGGTGCTTCAAGGTCGGCGACGTGAAGTGCACCTACGGCACGGGCGCCTTCGTGCTGATGAACGTCGGTCCCAACCCCTTGCCCTCGAAGCACCGGCTGTTGACGACGGTGGGCTGGCGCATCCCGGGCGAGGTGGCCTACGCGCTGGAGGGCAGCGCGTTCATCGCGGGGGCGGCGGTGCAGTGGCTACGCGACGGGCTCGGGCTCATCCGCGAGTCGTCGGAGATCGAAGCGCTCGCCCGGCAGGTGGAAGACGCGGGCGAGGTGGTGTTTGTCCCGGCGCTGACGGGCCTCGGGGCGCCGTACTGGGCGCCGCGGGCGAGGGGGCTCATCTCCGGGCTCGGTCGCGACACGACGCGGGCGCACCTCGCGCGAGCGGCGCTGGAGGGCATCGCGCTGGAGATCGGCGACCTCGTGGCGGCGATGTCGGCGGACGCGGGCGCGCCCATCGGGTCGATGCGGGTGGACGGCGGGGCGTCGGCCAACGACCTGTTGATGCAGACGCAGGCGGATGTGAGCGGCACGACGGTGGTGCGACCGCGGGTGCTGGAGACGACCGCGCTGGGCGCGGGGATGCTCGCGGCGCTGGGCGCGGGGCTGGTGGCTTCGCGCGACGACATCGCGGGCGCGCTGCCCGTCGAGCGATCGTTTGCGCCGGGCGCGATGTCGGAAGAGCGGGTGTCCGCGCTGCGTTCGCGGTGGAAGTCCGCCGTGGCGCGCGCCCTGCTGGAACAAGGCTGAAACAGCGATGACCGACGAAGAGACGCCGACCGAGAAGTCCGAGACGACGGAGAAGGTGCGGCTGGAGATCTCCTGGGAGGCCCTGGAGGACGCGTTCGAAAACAACGCGCCGGAGGTGCACTCGTACCTGCACCGCGCGACGGGCGAGGTGCTGCGCGTGGTCGACGGCGTGGCCGACCCGACGATGCACCAGCGCATCACCATCGACGCGAGCTACCTGCGCGTCGACCCGGTGTCCTCGCGCGAGCAGTACCGCTGGATGGAGCGCTTCATCGCGACCGTTCCCGAAGGGGAGCTGCGCCCGCGTCTCGTCGCTGCCATCGATGGGAAGGGCGCGTTTCGCCGCTTCAAGGATGTGCTGCTGACCTTCCCCGCCGATCGCGAGCGGTGGTTCCAGTTTCGCACCGAGCGTCTGCGTTCGTGCATGGAGGCGTGGCTGGAGTCCCATGACCTCGAAGCGGTTCCGCGCGCGGTGTGGACGCCGCCGCCGCCCGAGGAGAGCGCCGAGACCCCGGCCGAGGACGAGGCCGTCGAGACGCTGCGCCGCGCGCGCATGGGCATCGAGGGCACCCGGCGTCGGCTGCGCGATGCCGTCGATGGCGTGCCGTCGCGCGACCTGGAGACGGCGCTCGCCTTCCTGGAGTGGCTGCGCGATCGGGGGCAGGCCGCTGCGTCCGAGTCGCCCGACGGCCGCGACGACGAGGGCTGAATGGGGCTGTGGGCCTGGGGCCTCGCGGCGCAGCTCCTGGGCGCCGAGGCGGTGGTGCGCGCCCCCACCGCCCCCGGGGAGGTCGGGCTCGACGCGGTCATCGCGTCCATCGAGCCGGAGTCCGATCCGACGCCGCGCTTCGTGCTCCAGAGCGACTACGTCCTGCTGCTGCGCACCGAGCTCGCCGCGCGTGGTGCGCCCGACGCCCTCCATGTCCGGGTCGACGAGTCGGTGTCGATCCCGGTGCTCGAACAGCTCATGGCGGAGACGGTGGTGACCCGCGAGGCGCAGCGCGCGGGCCTCGACACGGTCGACCCCGCGGAGCTCGCGGCGACGCGACAGCTCCTCGACACGCGGATGGCGCCGACGGGCGGGGTCAACGGGCTCCTGCGTGAGACGCGAACCTCCGCGGCCGAGTTCGACGCGCTCCTCCGTCGGCGCGTGGTGAGCGAGCGGTACCTGCTCTCGCGTCGGCCCGAGCTCCTCGAACCCTCGGACGACGACCTCCGCGCGGCCCTCGAACAAGACCGCTATCGCCCGCTGGTCGAGGCCGCGGCGACGCCCTCCGAGGGACGCGCGGCCGTGCGGCTGGAGCTCATCCGCCGCGGGCTCCCGCGGGCGCTGCGGCAGTACTTTCGCGCGCTCGGCAGCCGCATTCGCGTGCGACGGTTTCGCGATGGTTGACGCCCCGCTCGTGCGCGCCGCGGTGATGGCAGACGTCCCGCGACTGGCGACCATCGAGCGCGCGTGCTTCGGCCGCGACGAGGCCGAAGACCTGCTGGCCGCCGAGCTCACGCGCGGATGGGCGCGGGTGCTGGTGGCAGAGCTCCCCGGAGGGGAAGGCATCGCGGCCTTCATCGACGGGTGGCTGGTGGCCGATGAGTTCGAGGTGCACTTCGTCGCGACGCGCCCCGAGTGGCAGCGACGTGGCTTCGCTGCGCTGCTGCTCGATCGCCTTCTGGTGGAGGTGTTTGCGGAGGGTGCGCGCGCTGCGTTGCTGGAGGTGCGCCGCAGCAACGCGCCCGCGCAGGCGCTCTACCGATCGCGCGGCTTCGAGGTCGTGGCCGAGCGCCGCGGTTACTACGACGACGGCGAAGACGCGCTCGTGATGCGGTGCGGGTTGGAGGGTTCCTTGGCGGGGCGTCGGGGGGCGGACTACGGTGTTCGTTGATGCCCCGCGTCAGAGAGATTTCGATCCGCGCTGAAGGGCGGGGCGTCCGGAGCGAGGAGCCCGCCAACGAGGCGATCGAGCTCGTCCCACCGCCGCCACCGGAGGGGCCGTGGCGCTCGTACAAGGAGCGCGTCGCTTCACTCGCCGATCGGGTGACCGAGGCGCAGCGCCCGATTCGCATCCTCAACGCGCTCAAGTGGGAGGCCAACGCGTGGGAGACCTTCCGTCGCTCGCGCTTCAAGGAGCCACCGCGCCTGGACGCCGACTGGTACCAGCGCCTCGACCTGGGCTTCGACCCCGTCGCCCGCGGTCGTGACTTCCAGGACCTCGCCGACGCCGTCCGTCGCGAGCTCGGGGCCGACGACGCGCTCGCGCGCATCCTCCGCGAGACGTGCCTGGAGTACCGCGACGTGTGCGCCATGCTGATGGTCCGGGGGACGCCGGAGTTCTACGACTACTCGCGACGCCTCTATGGCTCGCCGAAGGACACGTTTCCCGACGGCCACACCAAGGTCCGCGAGATCGCGCACACGCTCTACACCCTGCTCAACAGCCTCGACGAACCGACGCTCGGTCTGCAGCCGCCGCGCGACCTCGACGGCCCACAGGTGGTCGACATCCTCCAGGAGCGGTTCACGAGATACTTCGGCGAATCGGCGGTCAACGTGGCGATCGACGACGGCATCATCGCCGACGCGGCGGCCGGCGGGGACTACGTGAAGATCCGCGGCGGGGCGCGCTTCAGCCAGGTGGACGTGGACATCCTGGAGGTTCACGAGGGGTGGGTTCACGTCGCGACGAGCCTCAACGGCGCCAATCAGCATGTGGCGCGCTGGCTCTCCAAGGGCCCGCCGCGCACGACCGCGGTGCAGGAGGGACTGGCGGTGTTGATGGAGGTGCTCACCTTCCGCAGCCACCCGCGCCGCGCGCGTCGGTTGAACGAGCGGGTGATCGCCATCGACAAGGCCGAGGACGGCGCGGACTTCCTCGACATCTTCGAGTGGCACCGCACCGAAGGGTACGAAGAGGAGGAGTGCTTCAACGCCGCGCGGCGTGTGTTTCGCGGCGGCCCGACGGGCGGCGGATCGCCCTTCACGAAGGACATCTCGTACACGAAGGGCCTGGTGTCGAACTACCACTTCATCCGCTCGGCGATCGGCGCCGCGCGGCCTGAGCTGGTGCGCTTCCTCTTCGTGGGGAAGGTCGCGCACGAGGACGTGCCGGTGTTGTGGTCGCGGGTGGCGGATGGGGTGGTGCGCCCGCCGAAGTTTCTGCCGCCGCTCTTCAGCGACCTCAACGGGCTCGCCATCTGGATGGCGTACTCGACGTTCTTCTCGCAGATGGGGCTGCAGGAGATGTTCGACTACTACGAGCGGCTCTTCCGGCAGGCGTAGCGCCCGCACCGCCGCGCGGGGGGTGGAGTCGCACATCGACCGGCCCGGCGCGATCGTCATGGTGACGCGCCCCTCGCTCGCGCCCGCCGTCGCCGTCGTCGCCGTCGTGCGCCCCTCGCTCGCGCCCTCCCTCCGTCGCCGTCCCGATGACGCGGGCCTCGCTCGCGCCCCCCGTGGCCACCGTCACGGTGGCGGGGCCCTCGGTTCTGCCCTTCTGCGCCGCGTCCGCGCTCTCGCGAAAGAAAATGCGTCCGTCGCGAAACATGCCCGTTCGGGCCTTCGATAAGAGCGCGGAGGCTACGCCATGACGAACACCATCAAGTCCACGCAGTCCGTCACCATCAACGCCGCGTCCCTGAGCGCCACGGACGCCCTGCCCGACGACGTCCGCGCCCAGGACGACGTCGCCCGCCACCTGGGCTCCGCCCGGCTCATCGCCGCTGCGGACGTCCGTCCCTGCCACGTCGACGTTCGCCTCGCGATCCACAACGCGCTCACCGGTCGCGACGCCGTGCTCGCCGTCCGCGACGCCATCGAGGCGACCGGGTTCCGCCTCGACATCGAACGCCTCGCCGCCATGGACTCCATCGGTCGCGCGGTGGCCCACTGCGCCCGCCGGGCCGGGGACAGCGACCGTTCCGAGGGGGCCATCACGACCCTCCTGCGGGAAGGGCGACCGCTCCGTCGTCTGCTGCTGGTCAGCGCTCGGTCGTTCAGCCTCGGCGGGCGCTGCTCGCCCGCCGAGGTGAGGCGCATCGCCCGTGGCAGCGGCCCCCTCGACGCCGCCACCGACCTCGTCGACCTCGCGCTGCTCTACAACAACGACAACCTCGTCTTCGCTGGTGGGCCCGTCACCGCGGAGCAGGTCGCCCGCGCCGCCGCGATCGGCACAGCGCTCGTCGCGCTCATCCGTCCGCAGGGCGTCCAGCGCCCGACGTACACCCCGGCCCAGCGCGAGGCCCGCACCCTGCGCGACCGTCTCTGGACGCTCATGCTCCAGGCCCACGCCCACGTCGCGCAGGCCGCCGGGGCGCTCTGGGGACTCGATGCCAGTGATCACATCCCCAGGCTTCAGACCCGCAAGGTCCCCAAGCGACGTCCCAAGGCCATCGTGACGCCCGACCAGCCGACCGGCTGACCCGCCGCTACCGCGTCGCCACGAGCAGCGCCCACGCGAGCACCGCCAGCCCGAGCCCCGCGGCGCTTCCCAACAGCCGGAAGCGCAGCGCCCCGCCCTTCGCTCCGTAGGCGTGACCCAACAGCGCGCCCACCACGAAGCACACCGGAACCACCACCCCCGACAGCTTCGCCGCCAGCTCGATGCCCGCCCGGCCACGACCCACGAGCCCGCGCGACTCCACCAGCCAGGTGAGCGCGAACCCCCCGAGGAGGCCGACGGTGCCGCCGGTGATCCAGCCGAAGCGGGCCGCCCAGGTCTGACGTTCGAGCTGCGTGTCTTCGGCGCTCACGGGGTGCTTCGGGAGGGTTAGACGCCCTCCGAGGGGTTGGGCTATACACCCGCGCACCGAATCGGGTCTCGCGGTTCTTTGTCCCGGCGATCGTATGTCGGGGCGGCGCGCGGCCCACGGACACGAACGAGGGAGACCACCGAACCATGGCGAGAGCATTTCCGAGGCCCACCGAGGGCGAGGCCATCACGCGCGGCGCCGACGGCGAACTGAACGTCCCGAACAACCCCATCCTCCCCTTCATCGAAGGCGACGGCACCGGGCCGGACATCTGGCGCTCCAGCGTTCGCGTGCTCGACGCGGCCGTCGCCAAGGCGTACGGCGGCAAGAAGAAGATCGTCTGGCACGAGGTGTACGCGGGCGAGAAGAGCAAGAAGCTCTTCAACACCTGGCTGCCCGACGAGACCGTCGACGACTTCCGCGACTACCTCGTCGGCATCAAGGGGCCGCTCACCACGCCCGTCGGCAAGGGCATCCGCTCGCTCAACGTGGCGCTCCGCCAGATGCTCGACCTGTACGTCTGCCTGCGCCCGGTGCGGTGGTTTCAGGGCGTCCCGTCGCCCGTGAAGGCCCCGCACAAGGTCGACATGATCATCTTCCGCGAGAACTGCGAGGACATCTACGCAGGCATCGAATACGAGGCCGAGTCGGCCGACGTGAAGAAGGTCATCGCGTTCCTCCAGAACGAGATGAAGGTGAAGAAGATCCGCTTCCCGGAGACCTCGGGCATCGGCATCAAGCCGGTGTCCCGCGAAGGCTCCGAGCGCCTCGTGCGCGCCGCCATCCGCTACGCCCTCGACGAGAAGCGCAAGAGCGTCACCTTCGTCCACAAGGGCAACATCATGAAGTTCACCGAAGGCGCCTTCCGCGACTGGGGCTACGGCGTCGCGATGAAGGAGTTTCGCGCTGAGGTCGTGACGCAGCGCGAGAGCTGGATCTTCGGCAACAAGGAAGCGAACCCCAACCTCTCCAACCGCGACAACGCCATCATGGTGGAGCCGGGCTTCGACATGGCGCCGGAGGACTTCCAGGCCGAGCTCGTGGCCGAGGTCGACGAGGCGATGAAGCTCTGGGAGACGCACGGCGCGGGCAAGTGGAAGTCCAAGCTGATGATCAAGGACTCCATCGCCGACATCACGCTCCAGCAGGTGCTCACGCGCGCTGAGGACTTCGACGTCATCGCGACGCTCAACCTCAACGGCGACTACCTCTCCGACGCGCTCGCGGCGCAGGTCGGCGGCATCGGCATCGCCCCCGGCGGCAACATCAACTACAAGACCGGCCACGCGATCTTCGAGGCGACCCACGGCACCGCGCCGAAGTACGCCAACCTCGATCAGGTAAACCCCGGTTCGGTGATTCTCTCCGGCGAGATGATGCTCCGTCACCTCGGGTGGAAGGAGGCCGCCGACCTGGTCATCAAGGGCATGGACGGCGCCATCGGCGCCAAGCGCGTCACCTACGACTTCGCCCGCCAGATGGAGGGCGCGACGAAGGTGAAGTGCTCCGAGTTCGGCGACGCCGTCATCGCGCACATGTGACTCTCCTCGCGGGGCGCCCACGCCGCGCCCCGACCCGCTCCCGATTCTCCCCGACACGTGAAGTCGCACCTTGACCCGAGGCGCGGCGTTGCAGTGTCATGCACGCTCGCCAAGGCGTGGCGGGCCGGAGAAGTCGATGCCGATCACCCATCAAGTGCAGCAGGGCGAGTGCCTCGTGAGCATCGCCGAAAGCTACGGGTTCTTCTGGGAGACGCTCTGGAATCTCCCGGCGAACAAGGTCATCCGCGACACCCGGAGAGACCCGACGGTGCTGCTGCCGGGGGACGTGGTGACGATCCCCGAGAAGACCGTGAAGGAGTACGTCCGCCCCACCGGCGCGCGGCACACCTTCCGGGTCAAGAACATCCCCGCGAAGTTCAACCTGCGGCTCTTGAAGGAGAGCGGCGAGGCGCGGTCGGGGGTCGCGTTCGTGCTCACGGTGGACGGCGTCGAGACCCGCGGGAGCACCGACGGCGAGGGGTGGGTGCGGGCGTCCATCGCGCCGACCGCCCGCCGCGGCACGCTGAGCGTGACGGGGGAGGAGAGCGGTGAGGAGGAGAGCTACGAGGTGCAGCTCGGGCACCTCGACCCGGTGGACACCATCGAGGGCGCCCAGACTCGCATGTGCCAGATGGGCGCCTACTTCGGCCGGGTCACAGGCACCATGAGCCTGCCGTTCGTGATGGCGCTGAAGGCCTTCCAGCAGAGCCGCGGGCTCCAGGTGACGGGCGAGCTCGATGCGTCGACGCAGGCCGCGATACGGGAGAGCCATGCGGGCTGAGGCGATGAGCGGGGCGACGCGAGGTACCGGACCATGACCGCACACGTGAAGCTGAGTTCGATCGCCAACCCCAACACCGATTGGCAAGGGGAGAACATCGGGGCGGTCGGTGATCGCGTCCGGCTCGTGGTGGAGCTGTGGAACTACGCGAACCTGGACGGTGGGAAGTTCCGGGTGAAGCACGCCGCCCTCGACCCGGCCGGGCACGAGTTCAAGGTGCCCAAGCGCAAGGGCACGGGCTCGCGCGCGGGTATCAAGCGAAAGCGCCGTGCGAAGCCCGAAGACCTCTCGCGCCCGGAGATGATCGAGTGCGAGGTGCCGCTCGCGCGCGGCTGCGACGCGCAGGAGCCGTTCACCCTGGAGGCGGTGACCAACTGCCAGACCGTGGCCAACGCGGCGGTGAAGCTGCGGGGATACGCGACGCGGGAAGAGCTCGAGCGGGCGAAGATCGTGGTGCCACGGTGGACGCGCCCGACGGCGCCGCTTCTGGTGACGCGGGGCGGGGCCACGGGCCCGACCGCGCGCATCGGAAACACCGTGCAGGCGCCGGTGCGGCTCTACGTGCAGTTCTTCTTCAAGGACCCGGAGGGCAACGAGCGGCCGATGCCGGAGAACACGCCGGTGAAGGTGCTCCTCGGCGACACGCCGGCGGGCGCCGTCGAGGCGACGTTGGAGGCAGGCGGGCGGCTCGCCCTCGACGCCATCGGGTACACCGACGTGCAGGCGGGCAAGGTGCTTACGCTGCGCTTCGGGTCCAGCACCGACAACCGGATCATCTGCGAGGCGCCGGGCGCGACGCGGACACAGACGCGCGGCCCCGAGCCGGCGGAGACCGACCCGACGGGCACCCGCGACAAGCGCTTCTTCACGCTGCCTCGCCGCTGGACGCTCCGTGAGACGGACTGGACGGTGACCAACGACGACGACCGCTGGGTCGCCGACAACGGTCAGTTCAAGATGCTCCGTGGCGGGCGGCCGGCGAGCCTGGGGACGGCCTCGTCGCCCGTGAAGATGGTGCTCGACCCGCACTGGCAGTTTCTTCGCTTCGAGTTCTTCGACCGCGTGTACGGCCGCAGCGACCACGCGAAGAAGCGCAAGTCCGTTCCGCCGATGGTCATCCTCGGGCGACGGGTGAAGACCGCAACGACGACCGAGGGCTCGTACGACGTCGAGAGCAACTGGTGGCTGGTGGAGGGCGGCGAGAACGTTCAGTGCGTCCCGTGGATCCTCCAGAAGACCAAGCTGGGCGTCGCGGACAAGCGACCGAGCCGCGCCTCGCTGCTGCGGTTCAAGTTCCCCGCGAAGACGCACATCAAGTCCGAGTCGGCGACGGTGCGGACGCGGGTGATCGCGACCACCGAGGAGCTCAAGCACGGCCCCGATCGGCTGAAGTTCTACGACCTTCCGACGGACTGGCAGTCGCGCAACTACTTCGCGAAGCTCTCGGACGCCACCGGCGAGTTTGGCTGGTACGAGGACGTCTGCGAGAAGCCGACGGCGAAGGACAAACCGTTGGTGTTCTGCCTCGACGACACCATCCTCACGGACAAGGACCGTCGGCGCCTCGACGACTGGTCGCAGGACGACCGGCTCGCGATCTTCGCCAACACCTTCGACGAGACCGACGGCTGCACGCGCGAGGGCGTGTTCGACCCCGACACCGCCGACAAGAAGGCCTGGTACACCAAGCTGCCCGCCTCGGGCGCCGTCGAGGCCAATGAGAACTACGTCATCCGCCAGCCGCTGTGGACGCGCGCCATCGCGGCGCACGGCAGCCTCTTCGACGTCTTCGATCAGCGTACCGTCCTGAGCGATCCGGAAGACCCCGACTACGACGTCGTGGGGGCGCGCGCCGCGGTGCGCTGGGTCGACACGACGGACCGCCTCGGGACGACGGAGATGTGGGAGCCCGACCCCCTCCGTCCGACGACGCACATCTCGAAGACGACGGACCACAAGCCCGCCCCGGGCCGCTTCTTCCGCGGCGCGGGCGTCCCCGCGATGAGCGACCACGGGAGCATGGTGATCCAGCCGTACTACGGGCAGCACTACACGCCGCGCGGCGGCAAGTTCACCGACGCGACGGACAAGAGCGGGCTGATCGGGCGCTTCGACATGATCCTGTTGCGGAGCTGCGGCGTCGAGACGGTGAGTGGCAATCCCACGGAAGCCGCGGTCAACCTGCACTTCCTCCGCACGTCCTTCGACTTCGCCGACGCGCCCCCCGGCGGCGCCGAGGACTTCGCCCGCGACTACCAGCGCAACATCCTCGACCGCTGGAACGGCATCAGCCCGGACATCAAGCGCGCGAAGCTCGTCCCGCAGGAGACCACGAAGCGGCTCCAGGTGACCGTCGTGGACTTCATGCAGGTGGTCCCGGTCGAGCAGGCCCACTTCAAGATCACGGTCAAGAACGGCGACGACGCCCGCGATTGGCGCAACCCCCACGGACTCGGGATGACGTCGGGGAAGGGGAAGGCCGACGCGGGCGGCACCAACGGCTTCGCCTCGGCGCACGAGCACGGGCACGAGAGCGGACTGCCCGACGAGTACAACGAGCGCTGGGACGGCGCCTCGTACGGGCAGCTCAGCTTCAAGCAGCACCTGCCGGGTGATCCGTACGAGCTCGACGGCCGCTCGGTGGAGTTCCAGGAGGCCAACTCGCCGATGATGAACGGCAACTCCTCGCTGCATAACCGCTACTTCTGGCCCTCGGCGGAGTGGGTGCGGCGGGCGGTCGCCTTCCCGGTCCACGTCAAGCTCAACACCCGCGACGCGTACAAGGTCCCCCCGCACGCCAACCCCGACCGCACCTTCGCGTTCTGGCCGCTCACGGCGACCAACGACTACGCGCTGCCGGCGGTCGCGCCGCTCACCGCCAACCACGGGAAGACCAACCTGTTCCTCTATGCGATCGGCGCGGACGACTTCGCGATGAAGACCCTTCCCGAGAAGGAAGACCCCGCTGGGACGACGGCCAACGATGGCGTCCTGATGCTGACCGTTCAGCTTCGGATCAACGCCTGGTCCATGGTCGACAGCGACATGAAGCTGCTCGTGCAGGCGATGGCGCGGGTCGGCAAGGCAGGCATCGGTCGCAAGCTGAGCCACAAGTGGTACCTGACCGGCGCCCACGGTGGGGGCTCGGCCCAGGAGTGGACCTTCCGACGCTGCGCGATGATCTTTTCCCCGCGCTTCGTGGTGTCAACCGCGCCGGAGCTTCCCACGCGGGTCGAGTGGGGGGCCGTGCTGGGCTCGTTCAAGACCCAGGGTGTCGCCGTGACCAAGCTGGGGCAGCTCGACAACTACCACGCAGTTCCGTGGTCGAACGCCTCCGGCAAGAACACGCAGATCAACACGGTGAAGGCAGCGTTGGCGGCGCCTACGTCCGTCGTGCGGGGCACCTGGGACGCTGACAGTGTCATCACCGGCGAGGCCCGCCCGCCCGCGTTTGGAAACCTCGACACCGCCATCGGCGACTACGAGGCGGCGGGCGCGGAGAAGTGGCTTGACCACTACAACGCCGCCCGCGCCGTCGCCGACGCCGCCCGCGCCTGGGCGACCGACGTCGCCAACGTATCGTCGCCATACCTGGGAGCGGCGCAGGGGCTGGCCGCGCGGGCCGGTACCCGGCGCGACGAGTGCGCGGCGATGTTCTATGTGCGCCAGCTGGAGGCCCAGGCGACGGCGCTGGCGTCCAATCGCACCAAGCACGAACAGGTGGTCAACAACCTCACCACCGAACACGGCGTGCACTTCACGGTGAACTGCATAAAGGGCACGCCCGCGAGCGCCTCGTGGGACACGCTGCCGGTGGACGGTGACCTCCCCGCGGCGGGTGCGTGGCTCAACAGCGTGCATGCTGGTTCGCGCGGGCTGCCGTGCGTGACCGGTGCTCACACCAAACTCTCGACGTACAAAGGGGCGGCTGAGCTCGACCTCGCGGCAAGGATCACGGCCCTCAAGGCTCTGGAGGGCCCGGAGGCGGCGCCGGTGATCGCCTCCCCGCGCGGCGACTGGGATGTCGCCAGCGTCATCGTCGGCAAGCGCCGACCGGGCCGCGTGGCATCGATCGACGGGCTGCTAGGCGTGGTGGAGGCCGCAGATGCCACGAACTTCGGCGCCCGATTCAACGCCTACCTCGGCGCCTTGCGACAGGCGGAGGTGGTCGAGAACGCGACGAGCATCGACGTGGACTTCAAGACGGTCGCGACCCAGCTCAAGACCCGCTTGCTGGCGGACATGCCGACGCTCCTCGGCATGCACTTGGTGCGGTTGCTGGAGATCCACGCGAAGACGATGCGTGAGCACCTGGAGAGGGTCGTCACCAGCAGGACGCTCACCATCACCGCGAACAGCCTCGGCGCCTTCGAATCGGAGCTGCTCAAGGCGTTCCCATCCATGGTCGGCGTGTACAAGTCCGCCGCCAGCATCACCGCCGACGACCTCAAGCCCCTGCTCGTGCCCCTCGGGCTCACCGGCGCCGACATCCATGCGATCTGACCAGAGGAACGGTAGCCGATGAAGTTCTCCCGCATCGCGTTCCTTGAGCCCACGGTGGACACGGAGGTTTCGGAGCAGCCGATCAGGGCGGCGTCGCTCCCCGAGCGCTTCGCGCCGCCGGCCCCCGGTGCCCCCGCAACCGGCCCGACCCAGCCCTTCGGTGGCCCGCGGCAGAACGCACGTCTCGACGCGGCGCTCGGCGACCCCCGCGCCGTGGTGTGGTCACCCCGCTACGTCACGCCCCTTCGACCGGGCACCCGGGCGCACAGCGTGCTCCAGAGTGGCGACGTCGTCGCGGTGCAGGCGCCGGTCTGGCAGCTCTTCGGCGCCGACGGGAGCCCCCGCGGCGTGGGGCGAGCCGGGGCAGGACCGATCGCGCTCTCGCTCGCTGACCGCACACTCCGCTGGGTGGACGGAGACGGACGCCTCACCGCGGCGTCGTTGGACACCGGTGAGCCGATCTGGACGCACGGGGTCTTCCACGGCGACGGGGGGACCTACCCCTTCCTGGCCGTGCGCGGAGACGTGACCGTCGTGATCGGGGAAGACCGCTTCGTCGATCCGGAGGCGCTGCTTCGACCCGAGCCCACGCTCTCCGTCGAAGCGATCACGGTCACCCAACCGCTGGCCATCGCCGAGGGTGGCATCCTGGAGTCGGTGACTGCCCCTGGGGCGCTGGTTGCGCCCCGCGACGGGGAGGTCCTCTGCGCGGTGGGCGATGACACCGTGGTGGTGGTCTGGCGTGACCGCGTGCTGACGCTGGGCCTCGACCTCACGGTCCGCCGCGTACTCACGGGGACCTTCGAGCCGCGCTCGGTGTCGCTCGGCGACGCGGGCCGCGTGTACCTCGTCGTGCGTACCCCGGACGGGCCGCGCCTCTGGATGCTCAACGCCGATGGAGAGCAGGTGTTCTCCGCGACGCTCCCGGACGACGCAGCCGAGACGCGCACGCCGCCCGTCGTGGCCCCCGACCATCGGGTGTTCGTCGCGTCGGCAAGCCGCATCGTCGCGTTCTCTGCGACCGGCGATCGCCAATGGGAGTTCGCCCCTCCGCAGGGCCGACCCTACGCCTCGGTGACCGCCGACGGCTGGCTGCTCGTGGCCGTCGACCAGACGCTCGGGGTGCTGGACGGGGAGGGTCTCGGCACCTCCCTCTTCTCCGCTCCGGGGGAGGTGTTCCAGGCGGCGCCGGTGCTCACCCCGGAGGGCGAGATCCTCCTCGCCACCGAGCGCTCGCTCATCTGCCTGCGCTATGACCCCGCCATCGAGATGGGCGAGCCTACCCTCGTGCGCTGACCCGTCGCGCTACCGCTTGGTGGTGTCCTCGTCGCGGCTCTTGCGGAGGTACTCGCCCAGCCAGTGCAGGCGCTTCTCGGCGCGCACCTCACCGCGCGCCAGCACGCCACGGTTGTTGCGAAATTCCAGCACCGTCGCGCTGTCCTCCGCCTCCGTGACGAAGTACTCCACCGGCCCGAACACCTGGTTGAGCTCGCCCGGCACGCACGTCGGCAGGTACATCCGCAGCACCCGCGGGTCATAGAAGCGGAAGAGCATCCGCACGCCGCGCTCGTCCTGCACTCGCAAGAGCCGCCGGAAGTGACGGTGCAGCGCGTCCATCGACGCGGTCGACCGCAGGAACACCCCCCAGGCATCGCCCCAACCCTGCTCCAGCAACGTGCGCGAAGCGGGCGCCGACCGCGGCAGGCGCACGATGTACGGCGCGACCCGCGCCAGCGCCGGGGCGAGTTCGCCGATGTAGAGGCACCGCGACTCCAACCGCGAGGCGTTGATCCATGCCTGCACATTGGGCGTGCGCGCCCCGTCGAGGAGGGCGTAGGTGCGCTCGTCGTCGCCCCGCGGCCAGAGGCGCGGCGTCAGTTGCTCGATCGGTAAATCCGCCATGGCCTTCTACCGCTCCGTCCCTTCAGGCCTCGACCGACTGCGACTCGTTGGCCTCGGCCTCCTGCTGTTGACGCGCGCGCTCGCACTCCTCGCAGAAGGGCACGCCGTCGCGCGCCGCCGACTCCAGCGCCTCGACCTGCGCCGCGATCCGGTCGGTGGCTCCCGGCGTCGTCGCGTCGGGCTCCAGGAAGGCCGCCTCCTCGTCGCGGCCCAGCCATCGGATGGTGCACTGGCCCGGGTCGAGGTCGTCGAAGTAGGCGCAGCCCATCGTGTCGAGCACGCCCTCGCGCACGGTGCCATCGGGGAGCTTGATCCAGTAGCGCTCGTAGGGGACCGGTCGGCCCTCCATGTCCAGCAACTCGATCTCCACCCAGGTGCGCTCGACGCGGTTGCCCGCCGACACGCCAGCGCCCGGCTCGGGCGCGAGCTCACGCTGCCCCAGCGGCATCGACGGCTCGGTCGCGTCGCCGTCGCGGTTGGGCCAGTGGATCTCCGCCGACCCCGGGTCGAGGTCGCCGAAGTACACGCGCCCGTGCTCATCGAGGGAGCCCTCGCGGATGGTGCCGTCGGGCAGCTTCACCCAATAGGGTTCGCCCCGCATCGGGTTGCCGTCCATGTCGAGGAGCTCGACCTCGATCCACGTCTTCTGCGTGACGAGCGCTTCGCTCTCGATGGACTGGTCCTCGCCCGCGCCACCGCCGCCGCCCTCCATGAGCGCGACACCATTGGACTCGATGAGCCACGCGACGAGCACTCCCCGCGCGAGCGCGTCGAACACCACCCGCCGCGCGTCGGCCTCGCGCAATGGCACCCGCACCGGTCGCCGCGACACGACGTACCGCGCGGCCTCGGCGACGGCCTGCGGAAACACACTCCAGTCGCCGAGTCCGAGGGCCCAGCGCAGCCGACGTTGGGCCTCGCCGCGGTCGAGGCGCACCGCGCCCGCGACGCGAGCATCGGCCCACGTGGTCAGCACGATCTGGAAGCGATCCCTGACGATCTTCCAGGGAGGTCTCTGCATGGCGGCGTCGGATGGCATCACCCCGCGCGGCGTGGTGTCAACGCGAGACCGTCATCGACCTCGTCTGCGCGGCATGTCCGCCTCGCCTTTGCCCTCCGCCCGGCGCCTGTGGCAATAGCATCGCCCGCCGATGATCCCCCGCTACACACCCGCTGATTTCGCCGCGCTCTGGTCGCCCGAGCGCCGCTTCCAGGCCTGGCTCGACGTCGAGCTCGCCGCGTGCGCCTCGATGGAGACCGAGGGGCTCGTCCCCGTCGGAACGGCCGCGCGCATCGAGGCCCTGGCCCTCACCCTCGACGCCGCGCGCATCGACGAGATCGAGCGCACCACGCGCCACGACGTCATCGCGTTTCTCACGCACGTCGAGGAGCTCGCGGGTGAGCCCGCGCGATGGTTGCACCGGGGCATGACCTCCAGCGACGTGCTCGACACGTCGTTTGCGATGCTCCTGCGCGACGCCGCGACGATGTGCCTCGACCGCCTCGAAGCGCTGCTCGCCGCGCTGCGCGAGAAGACCGAGGCCCACCGCGCCACGCCCATGATCGGCCGCTCGCACGGCATCCACGCCGAGCCCATCACCTTCGGCCTCGCGCTCGCCGGCCACCTCGCCGAGCTCACCCGCGCCCGCGCCCGCCTCCGCGTCGCCCGCGACGAGATCGCCGTCGGCAGCCTCTCGGGCGCCGTCGGAACCTACGCCCACCTCTCGCCCGCGTTCGAGGCCCGCGCGCTCGCGGCGCTCGGGCTCGGCGTCGAGACCGTCGCCACGCAGGTCGTGCCGCGCGATCGTCACGCGGCGTACTTCTCGGCCTTCGCCGTGGTCGCGGGCGCCATCGAGCGCCTCGCGGTGCAGGTGCGCCACTGGCAGCGCACGGAGCTCGGCGAGGCCGAAGAGGCGTTTACCGTCGGGCAGAAGGGGTCGAGCGCGATGCCCCACAAGCGCAACCCGATCCTCTCGGAGAACCTCTGCGGGCTCGCGCGGATGATGCGCGCCTTCGCGGGCGCCGCCCTGGAGAACACCCCCCTCTGGCACGAGCGCGACATCTCGCACTCGTCGGCCGAGCGCATGCTCGCCCCTGACGCGACAACCACGCTGGGCTTCATGCTGGAGCGCGCGACGACGCTGGTGCGCGGCCTCGTCGTGTACCCCGATCACCTCAAGGAGAACCTCTCCGAGGCCCGCGGGTTGTGGGCGAGCGAGGCCGTGCTGCTCGCGCTCGTGGCCTCTGGTACCGGCCGACAGGAGGGCTACGTGATGGTCCAGCGCAACGCGATGCGCGCGTGGCGGCGGGAAGGCGACTTCCGCACGCTGCTGGGCGAAGATGCCGATGTGAGCGCCCGACTGCCGCCGTCGACGCTCGACGCCTGCTTCGACCTGACGCACGCCCTGCGACACGTCGACGCCGTCATCACCCGCGCGGTGGAGGCCTCCCGATGATCGACGACGCCACGCTCCGCGCCGCGCTCGCGCACCCGCTCGAATCGGTCGAGCTGCCGCGCCTCGGCGAGTGTTACCGCGGCAAGGTGCGCGACAACTGGTCGCTGCCCGACGGCCGCCGGGTGCTCGTCACCACCGACCGCATCTCGGCCTTCGACCGCGTGCTGGGCACCATCCCCCTCAAGGGGCAGGTGCTGTCGCAGATGAGTGCGTTCTGGTTCGACCTCGCGGCCGACGTGGCGCCGCATCACCTCATCGCGTCGCCCGACCCCAACGTGGCGCTTGCGTGGGAGTGCGACCCGCTGCCCGTCGAAGTCGTCGTGCGCTCGTACCTCACCGGCGTCACCAGCACCTCGGTGTGGACGGCGTATGCGCGCGGCGAGCGCACCTTCTGCGGTCACGCGCTACCCGACGGATTGCACAAGAACGACCCGCTCCCCCACGCCATCGTGACCCCGAGCACCAAGGCCCCGAAGGGTGGCCACGACGTGTCGGTGTCGGCGGCCGAGCTCGTCGCGTCGGGCGTCATCACGCAGGCCGACATGGACCACGTGTCGCGCGTCGCGCTCGCCCTCTTCGCGCGCGGCCAGGAGTGGAGCGCCAAGCAGGGGCTCATCCTCGTCGACACCAAGTACGAGTTTGGTCGGCTGCCCGCGTCGCGCGGCGGCGGCATCGTCGTCATCGACGAGGTGCACACGCCGGACTCGTCGCGGTACTGGTTCGCCGAGAGCTACCGCGAGCGTCACGCCAAGGGCGAGGAGCCCGAGAGCTTCGACAAGGAGTACGTGCGGCGTTGGCTGGCGGCCGAAGGTTTCACCGGCGACGGGGAGATTCCGACGCTCCCCGACGACGTGCGGGTCGAGGCGGCGCGGCGGTACGTGGCGGCCTTCGAGCGCATCACGGGGCGACCCTTCGTGGCTGACCTGCGCCCCCCGCAGGCACGCATTGAGGCGGCGCTCGCGGCCGCAGGATTGTAGAACCGGAGCGATGACCATGAGAGCCAGGGTGACGGTGACGCTGAAGCGAGAGGTGCTCGACCCGCAGGGCGAGGCCATCCGGCGCGGGTTCGACGCGCTGGGGTTGAAGGGCGTGCGCGAGGTGCGCGTGGGCAAGGTGATCGAGGTGGAGCTCGCCGAGGGCGTGGCCGACCCGTCGGCGCTCCTGCGCGAGGCGGCCGACAAGCTGCTGGCCAACCCCGTGATGGAGGACTTCGTCGTGGAGGTCATCGGGGGCGGGGAGAAGACCACGACCTGATGCGCGCACTCTCCGTGGTGCTGTTGTCTTGCGCGCTCGCGGGGTGCGGGGGCGACCTGTTGGCGGAGGACGTTCCTCGCTTCGACGCGCGCGACGCCATCGTGGAAGACGTCTCCGACGCGACGGTGACCGACATCCCCGGACGCTTCGACGTGGTGCCGTCGGTGGACGTCATCCCGCTGGCCGATGTCTCGCAGCGCTCGGACTCGGGTGCGTCGGCCGACGGCGACGGGCCCTGCCAGGCCGTCTCGGAGGACTACGCCGCCGCCGTGCGCGCGGTGCAGTCGTGCCGCGTCGATGGCGAGTGCGGCGCCCGCGTGTGCGAGACGCTTTGCTGCGCGTGCGAGGTGTTCGTCAACGCAACAGCGCCCGAGTTCGCGCGGCTGGTGCTGCTGCGCGAGCGCTGGGGAATGCTGGGCTGCGCGACCATGGGCCGCTGCGTCGGCGTGGGGACGTGCGGAGCGGCCGTGGCGGTGTCGTGCTCGACCGAGGGGCGCTGCGTGACGGTGCGCGAGCGCCCGACGGACGGCGGGGTGAGCGACGCCGCGGCGTACGATGGGGGCGTCGGGGCGCGCGACGCGGGCTTCGACGGCGGCTGAGCGATCAGCCGGGCGCGCGGGCCCGCAGCGTGAGGTGGGCGGGCTGGTGCACGACGGGGTCGGTGAGTCCGGCCTCGCGGGCCCAGTTCGTCAGCGTGTCGCCGCTCTGCGGTTGGTCGTAGCGCGGCGAGAGCCAGTCGAAGGTGTCGAGCACGGCCCACTCCAGGCGCTGCTGCTCGTCGAGGGGGAAGGTTCCTTCGTAGTCGGCGATGGGGATCGCCCGGCGCAGCGCACGCCCCACGACGGGCACGCTCCCGGCGGCGTGGCTGGCCTTGAGGAGCGTCGGTGCGGCGCGCTCGATGGCGCCGAAGAGGGTGCTCTGCGCGAGCCGTGACGTGACCGGGCGGAGCCAGGGCTTGGGGTGCAGCCAGCCCTTCCAGTCGCTGCGGTAGACGTCGACGGCGAACTCTCCGCCGGGACGCACCATGCGCGCGAGCGACATGAACGATCGCTTCACGTCGGGCGTGTGCTGGATGACGCCGAAGCAGTAGACGGCGTCGAAGGACTGCGCCGCGAAGGGGAGGTCGTAGACGCTGGCCTGGACGACGTGCACCGACGGGAGGTGTCCGAGGTTGGACCAGCACGCATCGACGGCGGACGAGAGGTCGACCGCGACGACCTCGGCGCCGAGGGACGCGGCGATCTCGGCGAAGCGCCCGGCGCCGCAGCCGACGTCGAGGATGCGACGACCGGCGAACCACTCGGGGGGAAGAGACCACTGCGCGAGGAAGCGGTCGCGCGAGATGGTGAGGCCCGAGCGCGAGTCGAGCTGCGTGGCGGGAAAGCGGTTCCATTGGAAGCCGAAGCTGCCGGCGTATTCGTCGGAGGGGACGAAGCGTGGAACGCCGCGGACGATGGGCCAGCGCACGCCGCGGTCGGTCTCCAGCGTGCCCGTGGCGATGTCGTCGTCGGGGTCGGCGTTGGCGTTGGTGCCGACGTGAAGTGTGTCGTGGGAGCGCGGACAGCGGAGCAGCGGGACGAGCGAGGGCTTCATAGCGGGCGCGGACTATACAGATCCGCGCGAGCGCGCGGCGCGGCGATGTCTTGACTTGATGCGGCGCTTCCGTAGGGTCCCGCGCTCTCTCGGAGGCTCTGAAGATCTATGCGGTATTCCAAGTCGTTCATTCCCACGTTGCGCGAAGACCCGGCCGAGGCGCGGAAGAACCCGTCGCACCGGCTGCTGCTGCGCGGCGGGTACATCCGGCAGGTGGGCGCTGGGATCTACGAGTTTCTCCCGCTGGGCCTGAAGGTGCTGCGGAAGGTCGAAGGCATCGTGCGCCAGGAGATGGACCGCGCGGGCGCTCAAGAGGTGATGCTCCCCGCGCTCGTCCCCGCCGAGCTCTTCAAGGAGACCGGCCGGTGGGACCTCTTCGGCTCGACCCTCTTCCGCCTCAAGGACCAGAAGAAGAACGACTACCACCTCGGCCCGACGCACGAAGAGGTCATCACCGACCTCGTGCGCGGCGTCGTGAAGTCGTACCGCCAGCTCCCGGTCAACCTCTACCAGATCCAGTGGAAGTACCGCGACGAGGCACGGCCGCGCGCGGGCCTGCTGCGCTGTCGCGAGTTCTTGATGAAGGACGCCTACAGCTTCGACACCACCGAGGAGGGCGCGCTCGCCAGCTACGCCACGATGCGCGCCGCGTACGACCGCGTCTTCACGCGCGTCGGCGTGAAGTACCGCATGGTCGCGGCCGACTCTGGCGCGATGGGCGGCAACACGAGCGCGGAGTTCCAGATCCTCGCGGAGACGGGCGAGGACGCCATCGTGGTGTGCCCGTCGTGCGAGTACGCCGCCAACGTCGAGGCCGCCGTGGCACAGCGCGCGGCCGTGACGGCTGCGACCGCCGGGTCGGGGAAGCCCGAGGCGGACATCGCCACGCCCAACAAGAAGACCATCGAGGAGGTCGCGGAGTTCTTGAAGGTGCCGACCACGCAGACCGTGAAGGCGGGCGTGTTCGTCTACGGGAAGGGCACCGACTCCAAGGTCGTCGTGACCTTCATCCGCGGCGACCGTCGCGTGAATGAAGTCGCGCTCAACCGCGAGCTCGGTGCCGCGTGGCTTCGCCCGGCCGAGGACGAGGAGCTCCAGGCCGCGGGGCTCAACGCGGGCTACATCGGCCCGCGCGGTCTGCCCGCGAACATCGAGGTGCTGGTCGACCGCGAGATCGCCGAGTCGACGGGCATGGTCGTGGGGGCGAACAAGAGCGGCTTCCACCGGCAGCACGTGGCGATGGCCGACGCCACGGCGTCGCTGGGCGAGCGCGCGCGGGTGACGGACGTGCGTGCGGTCGGCAGCGGCGATCCGTGCCCCAACTGCGGCGCCGGGTTGCAGGAGTACAAGGGCATCGAAGGCGGGCACATCTTCGTGCTGGGCACGCACTACACCGGGAAGATGGGCGCGAAGTTTCTCGACGAGACGGGCGCCGAGAAGCTCATCGTGATGGGCTGCTACGGCATCGGCGTGTCGCGCCTCGTGGCCGCGACGGCGGAGCAGTGCCACGACAACGACGGGCTCACGTGGCCGATGTCCATCGCGCCGTACCAGGTGATGCTCTCGGCGCTGGTGAACACGCCGGAGGCCGTGAGCGCCGCCGACGGGCTCTACGATGCGCTCACCGCGCGGGGCATCGAGGTGCTCTACGACGACCGCGACGAGCGACCCGGCGTGAAGTTCAAGGACGCCGACCTGCTGGGCATTCCGCTGCGCGTGACGCTCGGCAAGAAGAGCCTCGAACAGGGCAAGGCCGAGGTGAAGGCGCGCACCAGCAAGGACGTGGAGATGATCGACCTCGCGACGGCGGCGGACGACATCGCGACCCGTGTGAAGGCTGCGCTGGGCTGAGGCTTTTGGGGGGGGAACGAAGGGGACCCAACGGGGCGTCGCGCGGGGGCGCGGCGCCCGATGGGACTACAGACGGCGCTGGAGCTGGTTGGTGCCTTCGCCGCCGGCTGCGCGGCGATAGGTGAAGGCGCCGCGGAGCACGATGCTGCGGCCCTCGTTGGTGAGGATGTACACGTCGATGGGGTGACCCTGGTCGGCCTCACGCGCGTCGGGCGTGGTCAGCACGATGGTCTCATCGTCGGCGATGCCCACGTTGACCGCGGCCTTCGGGCCGATGCGGACGTCGAGGCCGCCGAGGGCGCGAAACCCGTGGCCGCGGATGCGAACCTCCTCGCCACCGCTCGGCCTCCCGGCCGTGGGGTTGATGCTCTGGAAGAACACGCCTTCCTTCTTGCAGCCCGTCGCCCCCGTCGCAGCCACGAGAAGCGAAGCCATCAGCGCAGTGCGCAGCGCACGAACCATCGTTGAAATGCCTCCTCGATCAGACCGCGCGGACGCTAGTCGAGGGGCGTTCGCAGGGTCAAGCATCGACGGAAGGCGAGCGCTCGTTCGTGCGTCGACGTGTGCCACCGACGAGGGCGGGCGCGACCGCGCTGACGCCGATGGCGAGGCTTCGATGAGCGCTGCGCGCGGCGCAGACGTCGCACCGATTTCGATGAGACAAGGGCTCGCGCGGCGTGGCATGGTCACTGCGTTTGTAAAACGGTGAGGCGACCTCCGTCGTCCGAAGCGAGGTAGAGCGGCTGTGTCGAAGAACAAGAGCAAGCGCAACCGTACGCAACGCAACTCGGCACCGTCCTCGACCCTCGCTGGGGCTGCGGGGGTTCCTGGTGAGCACGACGCCGATCTGCGCGACTCCTCGCCGGGCGACCGTGAGTCGTCGCCGGGTGGTCGTGAGTCGACGCTCTCCATCGAGCCGACACCCAGCACCGACAACGTGATCCCGTTTCCGCGGGCGTCGCAGGTTCCGACCGAGCCGCGCGACTCCAAGGCCACTCTCATCGCGGGCACGGGGTCGTTCGGTGTGACGAAGGCGCCCGCCGCGGAGGAGCCCGCGAAGGCCAAGGAAGACTCCGCGCTGCGCCCCGCGGCGGGCGAGCAGGAGCGCACCACCATCCCTCCAGAAGAGGCGACCGGCGAGCGCAAGGTGAGCCCCGTCGAGGCGGTCGCGAAGGAGCCCGAGAAGGCGGCCGAGAAGCCCGCCGCGAAGGTGAGCGAGGATGAAGCCCGCAACAAGACCCTGCGCGGCGAGGTCGTCGGCAAGAAGGAAGGCGGGGGCCGCGGCCACAAGGAGTCGCTCTCGACGCATCTGAGCGACGAGGCCAAGGCGTTCTTCTCCGACGTCGCCGCGACGGCCGCCTACAAGCAGACCCACGACACCTTCGAAGACCTCGCGCCCGCCGCCGAAGATCACGCCTCCGAGGTCGCGCGCAGCAAGCGCTGGATGACCATCACGGGCGTGCTGCTCGTCGCCGTCATCGGCGTGGTCGTCGCGTTTGCCGTCCAGGCGAAGTACTCGGTCCCGGAGACGCGCCTCGACGTCGCGCACGCGCCCGTGGTGGAGCCGACCCCGCCGCCCGCTGCGACCCCGCCGGTTGCGCCTGCCGCAGAACCCCCGCCTGCTCCCGTACCTGCTCCTGCGACAACTCCGGTTGCCGAGGTGGACAGCGCCGTGGCCCCCGCGCCGACCGAGCCCGTGGTCGCCGCCGCGACGCCCGATGTCGCTGCCGCAGCTCCGGCCGTGACGCCCCCTCCGGCGGCGCCCGTTGCGCCGACGCCGCCGCCCGCTCCGGTCGCCGTCCCAGGCGGCCAGACACCGCAGCAGCTCCTCGCGGCGGCGCGTGCGACGCGCGGTCCGCTCGCGGCGAAGGTCGCGGCCTACAACGCCTACTTCGACGCGGCGCCCACCGACGATCGCACCATGACCACCTACGCGATGAGCCTCGCCGAGGGCTCGCACCATGCCGAAGCCGAGACCATCGCCAACCGCGCGGTGACGGCCAACCCGCGCAGCGGGCAGGCGTGGTTCGTCCTGGCGTATTCGCGCTCGCAGCTTCGCAACCGTGAGGGCGCCGCCGAGGCCCGCACCCGCTGCATCGCCCTCGGCGGAACCTGGGCGACGGAGTGCCGCGCCATCCACTGACGCTCCGTTAGGGCGTGAGCTCGTAGCGACGAGTGCCGGGGGCCACGCCGACGCGGATGCCCTCGGTGCGCCCCGCGCTGTCGCAGCGTCCGGTGACGAAGAGCCAGGTGAGCAGCGGTCCGTTGGACCACGTCGAGGGCGCGCGTACCAAAGGGTCGAGGCGACCCGTGAGGGCGGGCGTCTCGGCGCGCGGGAAGTGGACGCCATCGAACGACGCCGCGGTTCCGATGGCCCGCGTGAAGACGCTGCCGCCGTCCATCGCCACGGGCGCGCTGCGGGCCGAGAAGAACACCCGGTAGAGCCTCCGGCCGACACCAACCTCTTCGAGGCGTAGCGACGGGTCTCCGACGGCCCCAGAGGCGAAGCCGACGACACCCGCATCGCGTGCATCGTTGCCGGGAGCGACCATCGGGTCACGGCGGGGCGTCTCGGGCGTCGGGTCGACGCGCTGCCACGGCCCGGCGACGGTCGGCGCGGTGGCCAGCCAGATGGCCCCGGCGCTCTCGTAGGCGAGCATCGCGGTGCCGTCGCGGTGCACGAGCAACGCAGGCGATCGCAGCGCGGTGGCCTCGCCCGCGGTCGCGTCGGCGGAGAGGGCGGGCTGATCGTCCGAGCGCCACGTGAGCCCGTCGCTGCTGGTGGCGATGCCGAGTCCGTCGGTCGTGTCGAAGGCCATCGCGAAGCCGTCGCGGGTGGCGCTCACGTCGGGCGCGCCGACGCCTTCACCGTGCCAGGTGAGGGTCGGAGCGAGCGCTTCGGTGGGTGTCCCCTCGACGCGGTGACCATCGACGACGACGGCGCGGCGAACGCTGCGGCGAGTGCCCTCGCGGCGGGTGAAGTAGAGCGCGACGCGGTGGGCGTCGAGGGTGAGGGCCGAGGGGTCTTCGAGGGTCACGCCCTGCTCGCGGAAGAGGCACGTCCCCTCGGGCACCTCGTCGCCGTCGAGCAGGCGGTAGGGGCCGCCGCGACCTGACGGGAGGTTGCTGTCGCCGCCGCCGGGAGACGCCGCGGTGCCGCAGCCGAGGGTGAGCGCGAGGCAGCAGGTGAGGGCGGTGCGCGCGCTCATTCGAAGCCCATGGAGAGGGTGGTGCCCAGGTTGAGGACGGTGCCCGCGGCGGCGTAGCTGCCCACCGGGTCGTTGGGGTCGGTCTTCACGATGGTGCGCTCGGTGAGCACCTGGAAGGCGGCGTGGACGTCGAGGGAGACGGTTCCGGGGAGGACGGCGCTGAGGCGGCGGAGGGTGACGCCCATGCCGAAGGCGGCGACGTGGCGCGAGCTGTCGATGAAGTTGGTGAGCCCCGGCTGCGGCGGAACGGGCGTCGGGTCGAAGTGGTACCCGAGGCGAAACGCGAGGTCGTGACGGCCGATGGGGGTGGTGATCTCCGCGCCGACGCGGGGCACGAAGGTGTCGCGGAAGCGCATGAGCTCGCGCACCGGCGCGGCGGGCACCGAGGGCTGCCGCAGGCCCGGGATGTTGGACGGGATGGTGAGGTCGAGCGCGACCTCCAGCGAGGCCGTGGGGTTCTCGTAGCGGGACCACTGCACCCACGCGACGTCGGCCATCACGCGCAGCCGAGGGGTCAGCCGCCAGACGGCGCCGAGTGCCACCTGCCTCGGCTGGAAGGCCGTCAGCACGTGCGAGCGGAGGCCGTAGTAGCCGGGGATGACCAGCGCGCGCGGGTCGTTGATGCCGCCGACGTAGATGTTGCCGCGGAGGTTGGCGTCGAGCTGCGTGTCGAGCTTGAACTCGTCGCGGAAGGCGGCGCCCACCGTGATGTTGGCCGGGAGGTCGACCTGCACGCCGGCCTGGAGGTAGCGCACCGCGGTGAGGTCGGCGTCGACGCTGTGGGTGAGGGCGCTGTTGGAGGGCTGCGTGGCCGAGAGGCGCCCGCTGATGTCGAAGCCTCCGCGGGTGGACGCCATGAAGACGAGGCCCGCGCCGATGCGCAGCCACGGCCTCGGCGAGATGGCGAGGCTCGCGGCGATGTAGAGCCGCTGGAGACGAACGGAGTAGAGCTCCCAGCGGGGTTGTGGCTGCGGGAGGGCGCGCACCTGCGAGAGGCGTTCGTCGGGGACGTGCACCGCGAGGCCGAAGGTGAAGGGCAGGCGGAAGATGCGGCCGGGTGCCGCGAGGCCGCCGGACATGCCGCGCGTGGCGTCGACCTGGTTGTCGCGGCCGTCGGTGGTGAGCGAGGGCGCGGCGTACACGTAGCCGAGCTCGGCGCGGAAGGCGCGCATGCGGGCGAGGCCCGCGGGGTTGTAGTACCCGGCAGAGACGTCGCCGACGTCGGCCGTGACCGCGCCGCCGAGCGAGGTCGAGCGCGAGAGGAAGCCGTACATGTCGAGCGGGTTGGCCGACGCGACAGAGGGAGGCGCGGTGAGGGCGAGCGCGACGAGGCAGCGGTGCAGCGAGCGCATCAGAAGGTCACCGTGACCGTGGTGCCGAGGTGGAGCAGCGCACCGCCGTAGGAGGCCACGCCCGTCGGGGTGACGGAGTCGCGGGGCGCGAGCCAGTGGGCCTGCGAGAAGACGTCGACGGTGTAGCGGGTCCCGGCAGCGGTGGCGCCGATGCTCAGGCCCGCGGCGAAGACGTGGCGGTCGTTGTCGAGGAAGGCCCTCGCCGTGGTGGCGACGGGCGCGGGTGTTGGTTCGTAGAAGTAGCCGCCGCGCACGGCGACGTGGGTGCCGTCGGGCCAGCTCCAGCGGCGCTCGACGCCCGCCCGCGGAACCAGCGTGTCGCTGAACTCCGGTGGGGGCGGGGCCGGGCTGTTCTCGGTCGTGGCGGCGGCGGGGCCGGGGTAGTCGCTCCAGCGCTTGGCGGTGACGCCTGCGGCGATGGTCCAGCCAGCGCGTTGCCACGACGCTTCGACCTGGAGCTGCGCGGGGTCGTACTGGGCGACGCCGGAGATGTTGAAGATGGGGAGGTTGATGCCGAGGTCGCGCGCCTCGATGCTCACCAGGAAACGCGCGATGAGCTCGCCGCGGTAGGTGGCTCCGACGCGCCACGCGCCGCGCTCCCACTGGATGCCGACGACGGGGGCGTAGGTGGCGACGAGCTGCGTGTCGATGCGCGAGCTCGCGCGCCCCGACGCGTCGGCCGCGACGAGCACGGTGCCGGTGAGGCCCGCCGCGGCCATCACGCCGCCGCCGATGCGGAAGCCCCACGGGAGCGCGACGCCGAGGCCGATCTGGAGCGCGACGGTCTGCACGCGATCGGGCAGCAGGATGAACTGCGGGGTCTCCGGGCGGATGATGCGACCGCGCACGACGACGTTGGTCGGCGTGAAGAAGCCGAGGCCGATCGCGACCCGATCGCGCAGCACGCCGCCGAAGGGGATGGGGAGACCGAGGCCGATGACGGTGGCCGAGCCCGTGTCGGCGGCGAAGGGTTGCCCGCCCCGGTCGAGCCAGAAGCCGGTGCCCGCGTAGCCGAGCATGAGCGAGCGCTCGCGGAGGCGAGAGAGGCCCGCGGGGTTGGCGTGGACGGCGGCGTAGTCGTCGGCGAAGGAGGCGCCGGTGCCGGCCATGGCGACGAGGCGTGCGCCGTAGCCGAAGAGGTCTTGCGGCGAGGCTTCGGCGCGGACAGACGCGAAGGTCACGGCCAGGATCGCTGCGAGGGCTGCGGGGCGGAACACCGCGGCGACGCTACACCGCGGCGGTGTCGGTCGGGAATCTCGGCTTGCGCCGGGCGAAGGGTTGCTCGTAGCGTGCGCGGCGTCCCCCATGAAGCGTCGCGTCCTCGTCATCACCCCGACGTACAACGAGCGGGACAACCTCCAGACCTTCCTCGATCAGCTCTTCGCCGTCGCCCCCGAGGTCGACGTGCTGGTGGTCGACGACAACTCGCCCGATGGCACCGGCGCCATGGCCGACGACATCGCCGCGCAGGACAAGCGCGTGAAGGTCCGCCATCGGGCGGGCAAGCTCGGGCTCGGCACCGCCTACCTCGAAGGCTTCCAGTGGGCGCTCGGGCAGGGCTACGACGTGGTCTTCGAGATGGACACCGACCTCTCGCACGACCCGCGGTACGTGCCCGAGTTCATCCGCGCCATCGAGGCGGGGGCCGACGTGGTGATCGGGTCGCGCAACGTTCCGGGCGGCGGCGTGGATGGGTGGGGCATCGGCCGGCACATCTTGTCGAAGGGCGGCAGCGTGTACTCGCGCACCATCCTCGGGCTCGACGTCCACGACCTCACGACGGGCTACAAGGCCTTCACCCGCGACGCGCTGGAGCGCATCGATCTGGGCGGCGTGAAGAGCAACGGGTACTCGTTTCAGATCGAGCTGACGTACCGCGCGGTGCTGCGGGGGATGCGCGTCGCGGAGGTGCCGATCCTCTTCGTCGACCGGCGCGCGGGGGCCTCGAAGATGTCCCGGAAGATCTTCGCCGAGGCCATCGTGATGGTGTGGAAGCTCCGCTACGACGCCCTGCGCGGGCGTCTGTAGCGGCAGCGGAGCGGCGCGCTACGCGCTGCTGGTGATGGTGACGTGGACGGCGCCGGCGATGGCCTTGGCCCGACCGCGACCGAGCAGGATCTCGTAGTGCCAGGCGACCACCTCGCCGCCGTCGTCGCGCTCGCAGGAGTCCTGCCGCAGCGTGACGAAGCGGAGGCCCGTCTCGCGCTGGATGCGACGCACCACCGAGTCGATGGCCGTCTCACCCTTCGGGAGCTGAACGCGCCCGCTGGTCATGCCCTTGAGCAGCTCAGCCCCGCTGGTCACCGTGAAGCGAGCGCCCATGTCGACCTCCCTTGTGCGTGTGCAAACCGACGGCACGCTGCCGCCACGCCCACCCTCCGACCGCCGTCACTGTGCACTCCTGTCGTGATCGTCACGTCGCCGTCTCCTGTTGAAACGGGGTCAATGCAGTCATCGTTCCGCGGTGCGAATGACGCACGATTACGGACAATTACTGGAGTGTGATCACCGGGCGCGGAGGCGATGTCCGCTCCTTGCGCGCCCCCGATGTGCAAGGCCCGTACAGTGCGCGGTCAGGTGTGAGCGGGGTTGGGGACGTTGGCGGGGGCGGGTCGTTCGCTCGGGTCTTCGTCGGGGAGGAGCCCCACGCGCGGCGGGGGAATGGTGTCGCCGAACCACGCGAAGAACTCCACCAGCCGACGCTTTCGCGCGGCGGGGATGTAGTCGAAGTTGGTTCCGCGGTCGGTGATCTCCCAGAACTCGGGCGAGGTGACGGAGAGGATCTCGTCGCGGATGGAGGCGAGCCGCGCCGGGCTCTCGTAGCGCATGTCGCGGAACACCTCCCGTGCGGAGGTCTCGTCGCCGTGGAGGAGGTACCAGGTGGCGAGCTTCACCTGCGCCTTGCGGACGCCCTTGAGCGACGCCTCGCGGGTGCCGCCGTCGCCCTCCTTGTCGACCTGGAGGAAGATGCGGAGGAGCTCGGCGCGCTCGGGGGACTTCAGGTTGAAGGCGATCTCGTTGAGGGTGCAGAGGTCGTACGCCGAGGTCTCGAGGATGAACCCGAGGTCGACGTTGAAGGCGAGCTGCCCGTAGTACTTGAAGTAGCGCGCGACCTCGACGGCGAAGCGCCCCTGGTTGCGCTGGAGGGCGGCGTCGCCGAGCAGGCGGTACTGGTGCAGGACGTTGTAGGCCGTGCGCACGTCGCGGCTGTTGACCGTGCTGCGAAGGAAGGTGTTGAAGAACTTGATGCAGAGAGAGACGACGCGGGGCTCGTCGCGCTCCATGGCGCTCTCGGCGAGCTCGCGGGTCTTGATGGCGACCACGTAGCAGAGCTCGCGGCTGCCCCCGAGGCCGCCCTGGTAGATGGTCTGAAACTGCCGCAGCAGCTTGAACTCGAACCAGTCGCGCTCGCGGCCGACGGACTCCAGCACCTCCGGTGACATGGAGACGAAGTCCGGGTTTTGCGCGACGGCCTCGGTGATGACGAACCAGTCGAGGGGGAGGGCGCCCTTCACGTCGAGGTAGTCCTGGCCGAGGTCGCCGAGGGCGTTGACGCTGGCCACGGCGATGGCGCCGTCGTGGTTGGCCATGGCGTTGAGCACGACGTCGCAGAGCTGCTCGGTGCCGTCGGCGGCGCCCTCCTGGGTGGTCTCGGCGCTGCGGCGCGCCGTGGCGATGGAGGCGGGCGCGTCGCGGATGATGCCGAGGGTCTCGGCGCGGATGCGGGCGACGATGTTGAGGGGGTTGAGGAAGTCGAAGACGAAGGCGAAGTAGGGCAAGAGCAGCAGCATGCTGAGGGTCATCAGCACCATCGAGATGAGTGTGCCCCAGACGGGCGTGAAGCCCTCGCGGAAGGTGAACGACACCCAGATGGAGTTGATGGCTGCGACGACGAAGAAGCCCATCACCGAGAAGTTCACGGCGGAGCGGAAGAAGAGCTCGGTGATCTTGTGGGTGTACCGGTTGGCCGCGAGCTCGACGATGATGGCCACCACCGAGATGGCCACGCCGAGGAGGGCCGTCACGAGCTGGCTCACGTCGCGCAGGAGGTCGGCGACGGACGCGCCGTCGTAGTGGGTCAGCGTCCAGAAGAAGGACGGGGCCTTCGGGAGACGGCGCGCGTCGAGGGCGTAGGCGCCGAGGAAGATCAGCGCCGACGCTCCCAGCAGAAACAAGAAGGGATAGAGCCACACGCGCAGCGGCACCTTGCGCTCGGGGCGAGACCGCGTGCTCGGGGTCGGCGTGCGGTCCTCGGGCGGCCGCTCGGCGGTGAGGGGTAGCGGGTCGTCGGTCTTCCCCTCGGGCGGTGTCGCGGTGGCGGTCACCCGGCGGAGTATCGCCCGACCGGGCCGACGGGTGGGAGGGCGAAGCTCAGCGCTGCACGATGAGCACGCGGTTCTCGTCCGTGTACGAGACGGCGCCGTGTTCGCCGCCGCAGTTCCAGCACGACGACCAGACCACCTCGCGGCGGGCGTCGCCGTAGGCGAGCGCGATGGCGACGGCGTCGTTCTGGAGCAGGAAGCTCGACGCGTGGCGGTAGCGACCGTCGGGCAGCACCCACAGCGCCGCGACCCAGCTCCCGACGCGCGACCGCGCTGCGAGCACCACGATCTCCTCGCCGAAGGTCGGGCTCCAGCGCACCGGGTTGACCGTGATGGTGAACTCCGGGTGCATCTCGACGGTCGTCGCGCCGTGGTTCATCACCTCGTTGATGGCGCCCGGGAGAAACATCGCGAGGCCGTCGCGGAGGTGCAGTCGCTCCAGCTCGGGCACCGAAGCGACGATGGCCGACACCTGCTGTGCCGTCATCGGCTCTTCGCGAAACGGACGCCGCGAGACTTCCCGCGGGTACGTCACGGCGGGCGGCGCCGCGCCGCCGCAGCAGCGAAAGGTCACGTCGAGCCCGGCCTGGCTGGCGAGCGCCGTTCGCCTCGCGGCGCAGCGGTGCTGCGGTCCGGCGGCGGTCGCGCCGGCGCCGCGGATGATGGCGCGGGTGTCGATGTCGTCGCGGGTCCACTCGGCGAGGCGCGTTCCCATCGCGAGGGTTCCCTCGGAGGAGGCGCAGCGCCCGAGGTCGCCCGCGGTGCACTGCGCGCCGCCCCAGGCCGCGCCGCCCGGGTACATCGTGTTGCCGGGGCCCTTGCAGGCGCGCTCCCATTCGAGCTCCGAGCAGAGCCGACGGCCACGCTCGCCGCACGCGCGCTCGGCGGCCTCGCGGGTGAGCCCGGTGGTGGGCGCCGTCGCCGGGTCGTTGGGATACGGGAGCGCGTCGATGGTAAACGCCGGGAGCTGCACCCGCGGGAGGTCGGCCTCGACGGCCGGGTCGCGACCGGGATCACCCGGCGTGCTGCCGAGCGCGAAGGACCCCGCGGGGACGGAGACAACGGCGCCCGCCGAGGGGAGCGGTCGGGTAGTCACCGCGGCCGAGGCGCCCGTGTCGGCGGTCGGAGCGCGCAGCGGAATCGGGGCCGTCGGAGGTGCCTCGCGGGGCGTGCGGGCCGACGAGACCACGGCCGCGTCGGCGGGCGAGTTGGAGCGGGAGCGGCACCCTGGAGCGGCGATGGAGGCCACGACCGAGAGCGCGATGTGGGACCAGCGACGCACGACGGTCGCGCTAGCACGCCCGACCGCGTGGGGAGCAACTTCCCGGCCCAATCCCGTTGCCACGGCGACCTCGGAGGGGATACTCCCCGGGGCGTTGCGGTGAACTTCGCGACGACCCGACGCACCCACTGACCTGCCGCCCCATGATCCCCCAGCACCGCCCCCTCGTGATCACCTCCCTCCTCGTCGTCGCGATGATGGGGGGCTGTCGTCGTCCCATCGGCGCGACGCTTCCGCCGCGCTCGGCGTGCAACAACATCGCGATCGGCATCGGCCCGCGCGACGTGCTCACGGTCACGGTCTTCAACGAGGCCAACTTCACGGGCGATTACCGCGTCGGGGAAGACGGAACCATCACCTACCCGTACCTGGGTCGGGTGCGTGTGACCAACCTCCAGTCCAGCGAGCTGGCTGACATGCTTCGGCTTCGCCTCGGTGAAGACACCCCGGAGGTCCGTGCTCAGGCGACGCAACTGGTCGAGCGCCTGGGTCCGCGCGTCGGTGCGAGCTCACCCGACAGCTTTCGAGGGCAGAACATCCTCCGCGACCCGACGGTGCGCGTCGAGGTGCGCGAGATCAACAGCCGCCGCATCTCGATCTTCGGCCAGGTGCAGCACCCGGGTGTGTTTCCCCACCAGCAGTGCCTCACGCTCTCGCAGGCCATCGCGCTCGCGGGCGGCTTCACGGCAGTCGCGGACAAGAACACCGTGCGCGTCACCCGCCTCGACCGCGACGCCGACAGCGGCGTGGCCCACCGTCGCACCTTCGTGCTGCGCGCCGAGGACATCGCCGAAGGGCGCGTGGCCGACTTCGACCTCCTCCCCGACGACGTGATCTTCGTCGCCGAGAGCCTCACCTGACAGGATCGCGCGGTGGCGCCTCCGCCCTGGTCGACGGCCTTCGTCGACGCGCCCTGGTGCCGCGACCTCCGCCCCGCCGCCTCCTCCCTCCGCGATCTCTCCGATTGGCCCTCGCTCGACGAACTCAATCGTCGCCTCGATGTCCACGTCAACCCGTCGGGGCTGTCTCGCGTGGAGTTTGCCCCGTCCGCGCCGCGTAGTCGGCGGGCGAAGCGGCGCGACGTCTCGGCGCTGTACGACGTTCGCATCCACCGCGAGGGCCTCGTGGCGACCCGCCTCGGCAACCCGCACGACCTCTTCAACGCGCTCGTCTGGGCGTCCTTTCCGCTGGCCAAGAGAGCCCTCGCGCGGCGGCAGCACGACGCCCACGTCCGTCGCCTCGGGGTCGAGCTCGTCCGCCTGCCCAACGCCCGCTCGCGCGAGCAGGACACCCTCGCCATGATCGACGAGGGCGGCGTGCTGTGCGGTCCCGACCGCCGCGTCCTCTTCGGCCACGCGCTCTACGAACACCTGTGGATGGGCGACGCCGGGGTGCGCGGTTACCCCGTCGAACTCGCCGACGGTGCGACCGACGAGGCGCTCGCTCGCGCGCTCGCCGACGACCAACGCTTCGCCGACCCGGGCAACGTCACGGCGGTTTCGCTCGACGGCGTGTGATCGTCGTCCGCCCGTACGATTCCGTGACGGACCTTCGGACGGGAGGCCAATCCCCCGGAGAGACCCACCACGCTCGTGTGAGCGCGGCGGGGGAGTGGACGGTCGCGCGGTGCCCACGAGGCGCCGTCGCGATCGTCGCGTGCTGAGGGACCGACGGTGCGTCGAGCGGAGGTGCTCGCGCGCGATCGCCTCCTCACGCCCGCAAGGACCTCAACGTCAGGAGAGATGGATGAAGAGATTCGCCAAGGGTCGTCACGTCGGACTGCTCGCGCTCGCGCTCCTCGCGCTGGAAGGGTGCGGTGATCCAGAGTCCATCGTCCCTCCGCTTCCCGATGTACCGGACGCCGATGCGGCGTTGGTCGACGATCGCGGGACCGCCGAAGACCGCGGCACCTTCGATGATCGCGGCGCATCGGATGATCGCGGCGCATCGGATGATCGTGGCAACGCGGTGGATGTGCCCGTCGTGACGCCCGACGTCCCGGCGGTCGACGTCGTCGATGTGCTCGCGGTCGACGTGGGCGAGGACGTCCCCGCGCCCGATGTCCCCGCGCCCGAGGACGTCGGCAGCGACGCCGGATCGCCCGCGACCGACGCGGGTACTGCGCCCACCGATGCGGGCTTCGATGCGGGCTTCGACGCTGGCTTCGATGCCGGGTTCGATGTTGGCTTCGATGTCGGGATGGACGTTCGCACCGACACCGGCACGGACGCCGGCTTCGACGCGGGCGTGGACGTCCCGCGCGACGTTGCGCCCGACGCGCCCGACGCGTCGCTCCCGATGCTCGCGCCCGTACCACTCGGACCCTCCGCCGCCACCTTCTCGCAGGCCCTCTATCCCGTGAGCGAGGCCGCCAACGGGATCATCCCCGCGGGCTCGGGCAACGACGGCTGGGCCATCAGCGGCGACGGCGCCACGAGCCCTCAGTCGGCGGTGTTCGAGACCGTCACCAACACCCCGATCTACCCCAACGGAACGCAGGTCAACGTCGACCTGAACTTCACCACCATCGACGGCTACCACCTCGGCGCCTTCCGTCTGTATGCGACCACCGCCGACCGCTCGATGTTCGCCGACGGCCTCGCCAGCGGTGGCCAGATCGGGCCCAACGCCATCTGGACCCAGCTCACCCCTGTCCTCGCGACCACCGACGTCGGCGCGCTCACCATCCGCCCCGACGGCGCGATCATCGCGAGCGGCTCGGCGGCGGGGCTCGCGCACTTCCGCGTCATCCTCGGCACCTCGCTCGTGGGGATCACGGGCTTCCGCCTCGACGCCATCGGCGACCCGTCGCTGCCCACCAACGGTCCTGGCCGCGCGGGCGACGGCAACTTCGTCCTCTCCGAGATCGTCTTCACCCAGGGGCCGACGCTCTTCGCGGGCGCCACGCCCATCACCTTCGCCACCGCCGCCGCGACCTTCTCGCAGGACGGCTACGCCGTGAGCCGCGCGGTCGACACCGGCGTCGCCAACGGCGGCTGGGCCATCGCGCGCGCCAGCGGCGCCACCAGCGCCGAGACCGCTGCCTTCGAGCTCTCCACCGACACGGTGGCCTACCCCAACGGCACCCGCCTGGTGGTTCGCCTCATCCAGGCCAACTCCACCCCGCATCGCCTCGGCCGCTTCCGTCTCGCGGTAACCACTGCGTCGCGCGACGACTTCGCCGACGGCCTCGCCACGGGCGGCAACGTCGGTCTCCCCGCGATCTGGGTGGTGCCCGCCATCCTCTCCGCCGTCGCCTCGGACGGCGTCACGCTCACGGCCCAGAGCGACGGATCGCTCTACGCCTCGGGCGCCTCGGCCACCTCGACGTATACGGTCACGCTCGACACGCCGCTCCATCGCATCACCGGGCTGCGCATCGAGGCCATGGAGGACACGCGGCTCCCGTCCAACGGGCCCGGCACCGCGTCGAGCTCGGGGAGCCCGGGCAACTTCATCCTCACGGAGGTCCAGGTCGACGTCGCGCCGCGCCCGTACGCGTCGTGAAGCGCCGCGGCGATCGTCCGTAGAGTGTCTCGCGCCGCTGTGAGGTACACAGCGTCCTCCTCCCTCCGATGGCCTCGCCTCGCACGCTCTCCGTCACGCTCCTGCTGCTCGCCTGGGCGCCGTCCCTCCGCGCGCAGGAGCGCCCCGCCGTGAGCCTCGCCGTCGACCGCGCCGACGGCGCCACCTCCTGCCCCAGCACCGACGCCATCGCCGACGCGGTGCGCACGCGCCTCGGCTTCGATCCCTTCCGCACCGACGCACCGCTGCACGTCCGCGTGTCCTTCGCGCGCCATCGACGCGAGCTCACCGCGGAGGTCCGCTCCGAGGGCACCGGCGCCTCGCTCCGACCACGCACGCTGCGCTCTCGGCAACGCGACTGCGCCGCGCTCTCGACCTCCGTGGTGCTCTCCCTCGTCCTCGCCCTCGACACCCTCACGGCCGCGCCACCGCCGCGCGCCGTCGAGCCGTCACCACCCGTTGTGCCGCCCGAGCCGCCGCCCACCCCGATCGCCGTCGTCGCACCACCCGTCGCGCCGCCGCCCCCGCAGCCAGTGCCAACTCCGCCTTCGCGGCCGCGCGGACCTGCCCCAGACAGGTGGTCGGCGCGCGTGGGACTCGATGCCATGCTCGCGATCAACCTCTCGCCCGACGCGGCGTGGGGACTCTCGCTGGGGGCGTCGCTCGTGCGCCGTCGCTACGCGCTGGGTCTCGATGTGCGCGCGTTTCTCCCAACGAGCGAGCGCCAGAACTTCGGGACGGTGGATGTCCTTCCGCTGCTGGTCGGTCTTACGGTCGCGTATCGCTTCGGCGACCTCTCGGTCGGCGCGCTCGTGCTCGCAGGAGCGCTCGTGTCGGAGGGCGACGAGGTTTCCATCGCCTACCGTGAGCCGACGCCACACGTCCGCGCCGGGGCGAGGGTGGCGTGGAGCGCGCCGCTCGCGGGGCCGCTGCGCTGGCGTGTCGCGGCGGAGGTGCACTTTGCCCTGACGCCGACGACGCTGCTCATCGACGACCAGACGGCGTGGGAGACACCGCTCGTCGCCGCGACGCTCGCGCTGGGCGTCGAGCTCGCGCCCTAGCACCTCGTCGCAGGAGTTCTAGCGGCTTGAAGAGGGCGCGAGGGCGCAAGGGTCGCGAGGGAGGAACGACTCGAGCGACTCACCCTCAACTCATCTCGTCCTTGCGCCCTCTTCAGCCCGTCAGAACTCCTGCGACGGCTCACGAGTCGTTGACATGTCGTGACGGAATGAGACGGTCGCGGCCAAGTACCGGATGTGGTCCCTGATGCTGCCGGGTGATCCGCCTCTGGGATCTCCACCTCCGTCGCAAGATCCGCAGTTTCGCGCGATCTTCGACGCCGAGGCCCGCTACGTCTGGACCACCCTCCGCCGCCTTGGCGTAAGCCCCGCGGACCTCGACGATGTCACCCAGGAGGTGCTGCTCCGGGTGTACCGGCAGCTCGATCAGTACGACGCCGCCCGGCCGCTGCGGCCGTGGCTCTTCGGCATCGCCCACCGGGTCGCCAGCGAGTGGCGGCGCTACCGTCGACGTCACCCCGAACGCCCCGAGGACTCCGTGCCTGAAGCCGTCGACACCACCCCAGGAGCAGACGAGACCGTCGCCGCCCACCAGGCGCGAACGGCCGTCCTCCGGGCCCTCGACGCGCTCGAAGAAGACCGTCGCGCCGTCTTCATCCTGCATGAGCTCGACGGCGTAGCGATCCCCGAGGTCGCGACCGCGCTGGGCATCGCCCTCAACACGGCGTACTCGCGGCTGCGCCTCGCGCGCGAAGACTTCCGCGGCGCCGTCACGCGCCTGCGTCACCAGGGGGTGCTGCCATGAGCGGCGACGAGAGAGACGCCCCCCTCTCCGACGACCTGCGCGCGCTGCTCGATGCGAGCCGCGAGCTCGATCCGCTGCCGCCCGCCGCGGCCGAGCGCCTGTTGCGCGGCGTCGATCGTCGCGCCGCCCTCGGCGGTGGACACGCGCCCGCGAAGCCTGGTCCGTGGCGGCGTGCGCTGAGCCATCGCGCATTGCTGACGGTGGTGTCCTTTGCGCTCGGCGCCCTCGCGGGGACAGCCCTCGAACGCCTCCGTCACTCCGTCGTGGTCCCGGTCATCGCACCACCCCGCGTGGTGTACGTCGATCGTCCTGCTCCGCCGGTCGCGTCGGCGACGCCCGCGCCACCCCCGACGCCCGCGCCGATCGTCACCCCCGCGGTCGTCGTCGACGCTGGGCCACCGCCGCGAGAGCGCGCCGAGGAGCCCGACGAGGACGACCTGGCGTCCGAGCAGGCGACCCTGGAGCTCGCTCGCAGCTCACTCCGCGCGGGTCAGCCCGAGGCTGCATTGGAGGCCCTGCACCGCCATGCGCGCCGTCACCCGCACGGTCAGCTCGTGCCCGAGCGCGAGGCGTTGAAGGTGCGCTGCCTGATGGCGCTGCACCGCGAAGACGAGGCGCGGCGCACGGCCGAGCGCTTCCTTCGTCGGTACCCCGGCTCGTCCCTGCGAGACTCGGTCGAGGCGGCGCTGCGCGGGCCCTGACGCGTGTCGGTGGACATCGATGTCGGGCCGGGCTACGGCCTCCGTCGTGGGCGGAGCACGCAGCACAAGACCACGAGCACGATGGGTCGCGGTGGCGTTGAGCGTCTGGGCTGCGGGCGGGTGTTCGTTGACCGCGCTGGTGGGTATCAACCGCGATGCGAGCGATGACGCCGCCGCGGTCGAGGAGGTCTTCACTCCGACCGATGTGTTCACTCCGACGGACGTCGGTGCTGCGCCCGACGTGCGTCCGGTGCCCGATGTGCTGCCCACGGTCGATGTCGTCGTCGACGGAGACGCGGGTGTTCCGGCGATGGACGCCCGCATGACCGATGACTCCGAGGCGCGGCCGCTCGACATCCCGCGGGCCGAGGCTGCGCTCGTGGGCATCGACATCGCCCCGGCCGACGCGGCGAAGGGCATCGACGCCGGGCCCATGGAGGAGCGCCCCGGGACCCCCTGCCTCAACGATCGCGAGTGCATGCGGGAGGCGGTGGCCTCGCGCTGCGACCTCGCGCTCTCTCGCTGCGTCCCCCGGTAAGGGGCGCTGGTGTAGTCTCCGCGGCATCTCCCATGGGTGACGCGATCCGCTTCTCGCTCAACGGTCGATCGGTGACGGTGACCGGCGAGTCCACTCAAACCACGCTCCTCGACTGGCTCCGCGCCAACGGAACCACCGGCCCCAAGGAGGGCTGTGCCGAGGGCGACTGCGGCGCCTGCTCGCTCGCGATGCTCGATCGCGACGCCTCTGGCGGCGCCTCGTGGCGGGCGTTTTGTAGCTGCATCACGCTGTTGCCGATGATCGACGGGCGCGAGCTGCTCTCCGTCGAGGGCCTCGCCGAGGGCGGTCCCCACCCGGTGCAGTGCGCGATGGCCGACCGCTACGGATCACAGTGCGGCTACTGCACGCCGGGCTTCGTGATGTCGATGTTCGAGGGCTTCCATCGCGACGACCACGACGAGGCTCACCGCGTCGCCGACCAGCTCCACGGCAACCTCTGCCGCTGCACGGGATACCGTCCCATCCGCGACGCGATGGGCGACGCGCTCAAGCACCGCGACACGAGCGACCGCTTCCACCTGCGGTTGCACCAGCCGGTGCCTGAGCGATCTTCGCTGCGCGTCGACGGCCACAAGGGCGAGCGCTTCGACCGACCGGAGAGCCTCGCCGAGCTTCTCGCGCTGCGGGTGGAGTTTCCCGACGCCGTACTCGTCGCGGGCGCGACCGAGGTGGGCGTCGAGCTCAACAAGAAGCCGCGGGCGTTTCCGCACCTCATCTCGACGGAGGCCGTGCGCGAGTTGCACGCGATCGAAGTCGGCGACGCGGCGAGTCGCATCGGAGGTGCGGCGACGTTGACGGAGATCGAGGAGAAGCTGGGCGGGCCGATCCCGGCTCTCGGCAAGATGCTGGCGGTGTTCGCGTCGCGGCAGATCCGCAACCGCGCGACCCTGGCGGGCAACCTTGTGACGGCGTCGCCCATCGGCGATCTCGCGCCGGTGTTGATGGCCCACGACGCGACCGTGGAGCTCGCCTCCGTGCGCGGACGGCGCGCCGTGCCGCTCGCAGACTTCTTCCTTGGCTACCGCAAGACCGCGATGGAGCGCGACGAGGTGATGGTCTCGGTGGCGGTCCCGCTCGATCCGATCCCCGAGCTGCCGTACCGCCACACCGACAGCTTCAAGGTCAGTAAGCGCCGCGAGATGGACATCTCCATCGTCGCAGGTGCCTTCGTCGTCGACGTCGACGCCAGCAACATCATCACCCACGCCCGCCTCGCCTTCGGCGGTGTCGCGGCCACGCCGGTCCGCGCGAAGCGCACCGAGGCAGCGCTCATCGGTCGGCCGTTTACCGTCGATGGTATTCGCGACCTGCTCCCGATGCTGGCCGACGAGTTCACGCCCATCACCGACGCGCGCGGCGGCGCCGACTACCGTCGTCAGCTCATCCCCAATCTCTTCGAGAAGTTCGTCTCCGGCGATCGATCGCTCTCGCAGGACCTTCCCCTCGACTACGTCCCCACGCCCGCCGACGAGACCGACGACGCCTCCCGCGCGCTGCGCCACGAGAGCGGCCTCGGTCACGCTACCGGCGTCGCCCGCTACGTCGACGACGACGCCCAGCGCCAGGACATGCTCACGCTCTGGCCCGTCACGTCGCCGCACGCCCACGCCCGCATCCTTCGCCGCGACGCGACGGCCGCCCGCGCCATGCCCGGGGTCGTGGCGGTGCTGCTCGCCGAGGACATCCCCGGCGCCAACGACGTCGGCGCCGTGCGCCAGGACGAGACCCTGCTCGCGGCCACCGAGGTCTGCTTCCACGGGCACCTCGTCGCGGTTGTCATCGCCGACGACGAGACCCTCGCCCGCCGCGCCGCCGCCGCGGTCGTCGTCGAGTACGAGCCGCTGCCCATCGTCCTCGGCGCCGAGGCCGCCATCGCGGCCGACAGCTTCCACACCAACGGTCATCGCATCGCGCGCGGCGACGTCACCGACGCCCTCTCCCGTGCCCCGCACCGCCTCCGCGGAACCATGCACATCGGCGGTCAGGAGCACTTCTATCTGGAGACGCACGCCGCGTCGGCCGAGCCCGGCGACGACGGCGACGTGGTGGTTCGCTCGTCGACGCAGCACCCGTCCGAGGTGCAGGCGGTCGTCTCGCACGTGCTGCACCTCCCGCGAAACAAGGTCGTCGTGCAGGCCCCGCGCATGGGCGGCGGATTCGGTGGCAAGGAGACCCAGGGCAACACCTGGGCGGCGCTCGTCGCGCTCGCGGCGATGAAGACGGGTCGCGCCGTCAGGGTGCAGGTTGAGCGCGACCTCGACCTCGCGCTCACAGGCAAGCGGCACCCCTTCTTCGCGACCTGGGAAGTCGGCTTCGACGACGACGGAACGCTCCTCGCCGCGAAGGTCGACCTCACCGCCGACGGCGGCTGGGCGTTGGACCTGTCGGAGTCCATCTGCGACCGCGCGCTCTTCCACCTCGACAACGCCTACTACATCCCCGCGGTCGACTTCTTCGGCCGCGTGGCGAAGACCAACGTCTGCTCGCACACGGCCTTCCGCGGCTTCGGCGGCCCGCAGGGCATGGTGGTGATGGAGGACATCGTCGACCGCGTCGCGCGCACGCTCGGACTCGAAGCGCACGCGGTGCGCGAGCGCAACCTCTACCGCGGTGAGGGCGAGTCCAACACCACCCACTACGGCGAGTTGATTGAAGACAATCGCCTCGACCGCATCTGGTCGGGCGTCATGGCGTCATCGGACTTCGTCGCCCGCCGCGCGGAGGTCGCTCGCTTCAACGGACAGAGCGCCCGCATCAAGCGGGGCATCGCCATCACCCCGGTGAAGTTCGGCATCTCGTTTACGGCGACGTTCCTCAACCAGGCGGGCGCGCTCCTGCACCTCTACCGTGACGGCTCGCTCCAGGTGAACCACGGCGGAACCGAGATGGGCCAGGGGCTCAACACCAAGATCCTTGGTATCGCGATGCGCGAGCTGGGTCTCGACCGCGACCACGTCCGCGTGATGAAGACCGCGACGGACAAGGTTCCCAACACGTCGGCGACGGCGGCGAGCGCGGGCGCAGACCTCAACGGCGCGGCGGTGCGCGACGCGTGCCTGACGCTGCGCGACCGGCTGCGACCCATCGCGGCGTACCTCCTCGAAGCGCCGCTCGACGATGTGCAATGGGACGGCCAGGCGTTTGTGGCCAATGGGCGATCGCAGGCCATTGACCACAAGCTGACCGAGTGCGCGTACCTCAAGCAGACCCCGATGTCGGCGACGGGCTTCTACCGAACGCCCGGCGTCCATTACGACAAGGCCGCGGGTCGGGGAAAGCCCTTCCACTACTTCGCCTTCGGCGCGGCCGTCACCGAGGTCGAGGTCGACGGTTATACCGGGATGAAGCGCATCCTGCGGACGGACATCCTCCACGATGTCGGCGACTCGCTGAACCCCGGCGTCGACCGCGGACAGGTGGAAGGCGGCTACGTCCAGGGTGTCGGCTGGCTCACCGGCGAAGAACTCCTCTGGGACGCCAAGGGGCGCCTCCTCACGCACTCGGCGAGCACCTATCAGATCCCCGCGTTCAGCGACGCGCCGAGGGACTTCCGGGTCGCCCTGCTGCCCGACGCGGCGCAGTCCAACACGGTGCACGGCAGCAAGGCCGTGGGCGAGCCGCCCTTGATGCTGGCGATCAGCGCGCGCGAGGCGATTCGCGAGGCGGTGGCGGCCTTCGCGACGAAGCCCGGCGTGGTGCCGCTCGCGTCTCCCGCGACGCACGAGGCCATCCTGACGGCGATTCGCGCGGCGTCGGTCTGATGCCCGGCGACGGACCCGTGGTGCCCGACGCGCCCTGGCGGAACAAGCCGTATCACCGCAAGAGCAGCGCGCTGACCTTTCCCCTCGACGAGGGCTGGCATCACCGGTTGGGGATTTCAGGGTCCGCAGAGCGATCGATCACGTCGCCCGGCCCTTGTCACATGGAGTGGATCTACCTCAACGCCCATGTTGAGGAGGAGAAGGGCGGCCAGGGGAGGACCTTTGTGGTCTTCGCCGCGTACTTCACCCAGCACCTGCGCTTCCTCGTGGTGCGGGCCTGGGACAGCGAAGACCGCTACCTGGGCGCCTGGACGGGCACCACGCTGGGGACGCTGCGCGCCGCGTCGGGGCGCCTCGACACGCTCTTCAAGCACCCCGGCGGGGAAGACCGCTGGGTCTCGGTGGACACCGACTTCTCGTCGAAGCTGAGCGCCATCGACGACGCAGGGAAGTTCGCGGTCGAGCTCAACCTCAAGAACGAAAAGGTCCCCTACGAGGCAGGCGGTATCGGATATCTGCCCTTCGCCGATAGCGGGTGGTTCTCCTACTACTCACTGACCCGCCTGGCGGCAAAGGGTACGCTGCGCCTCGGCGCCGAGACGGTCTCCGTGGCGGGTATCGGTTGGTTCGATCACCAATGGGGAGATTTCTTCGTCACCCCGTTCCGCAATCGCATGTTGGAAGAGTACGAGTGGATGAGCATCCAGCTCGACTCGCGGGACGAGATCATGCTCACCACGGTCTGGAACCCCGATGAGACCTCCCCCTCCGTGGAAGCCTTCGGGGGCGCCGGGCTCATCACGGCCGATGGTGAGTTCAAGCGCATCATCGGCAACCACGACTTCACCCGCACGCGCTTCTGGCGCTCGCCCAAACAGGGCGCCGTGTACTCGGCGGGCTGGCGCTTTCGGGCCGCGGAGTGGGACACCGACCTGGAGATCACGCCGCGCCACCACGACCAGCTCACACCCATCGTCGACGACGACGGCCGACCGTGGGTCGCGTTGGCGGCGGCGCTCACCGGGGGAGTGGTCAATCGCGCGGGGTCGTTCTGGGAGGGCTCGTGTCGGGTGAGCGGATTGTGTCGGGGGAAGGCCGTGAAGGGAGTGGCCTTCGCCGAGCTCATCAAGCGATACGACGACCCGAAGCTCACCATGGACGTGAGCCGAAACGACGTGGGGCTGGCGGTGTTTTCGTGGAGGGTGAAGCGGCGAGATCCGCAGGTGCCGCTGCGGTACCGGTTTCTGTTGGAGCGGCAGTCGGGCGAGGTGCTGATGCGCCGCGACGGGCTCGACGTGAGCGTGATGGTGGTGGACGAAGGGGCGATGCCCCGGGGCGAGCGGCTGCGGGCGCGGGTGATCGCGACCAGCGTCGACGGAACGCTCCGTGGCGAGGCGCGGCGCGACGTGGTGCTCAAGAAGATCTGAGGGTGACGGCGTGACCAAGAAGCGGGTGTTGATCCTGGGCGGGGGCCTCGCGGGCCTCGCGGCGGGTCTGGAGATTCTCGACCAGGCGCGCGAGCGCTACGACGTGACGCTGGTCTGCATGGAGGGCCGACTCGGAGGCAAGGCCGCGAGCTGGCGCCTGCCCGACGGGCGCTACATGGAGACGGGGTTTCACTCCCTCTTCGGATATTACACGGCGGTGCCGAAGCTCCTCGCGCGCTGCGGCCGCTCGGTGTCCGATGAACGGTGGTTTACCGACAACGGTGGCGTTCATCGCATCTACGACTCGGGCGCCAACGCGGTCAACACGCTGCGCCTACCGTCGGGGCCGCTCGACGTGCGTGCGCTGCTGGAGTCCGACTTCTTCACCTACCGCGGGATGAACCCCTCGCAGAAACTTCGGCTCGGGCTCTTCTTCGCGCGGATGGCGGTGGAGTTCTGGAAGGGCGATCCACCGCCGTCGATGGACGAGGACGGCTTCACGCCCTGGTGTGTGGCGCACGGGCTCGACGCTGACCTCACCCGACTCCCGTGGTTCAGGTACCTGTTCGACCTGACCTACAACTATCCCAGCGAGGGGTCAGCGTACGTCGGCGTGAAGGGCTTTCGCGACATGGCCGGTTTCAAGAAGCCGACCGTTCTCTACTTCAATGGTCCGGTGGGCGAGGTGCTCATCGAACCCATCGCCCGCGCCTTCCGTGAGTCGGGCGGCACCATCGAGTTCTGTACGAAGGCGACGCGCCTCACGCTCGACCCGAAGGGGCAGCGGGTCCGCGAGGTGGTGCTGCGCTCCATGGCGAACGCCGTCCCCATCAGCGGCGTCTTCGAGCACGTGCGCGTCGAGCCCTTCGAGGGTGGCGACCCGCTGGCCGAGGCGCCGTATCCGAAGGGCGACCCGGCGCCGCCCGCGGGCAGCGTCGAGCGCGTGCTGAAGGTCGGCGAGGACTTCGACGTGGTCATCTCCGCGCTGCCCGTGGACAGCCTGCGCGCGCTCCTGCGGACGACGCCGGACTTCGACGCGTCGGTGCTCGACCACCGCGAGCTGCGCGGGCTGTGGAAGCTGCGGACGGTGGCGTCCATCAGCCTGCGCGCGTGGCTGTCGGAGCGGGTGTTTCCGTCGGACTACGACACGGTGGTGCTGGGCACGCCGCAGCCCGCGGCGACGGTGATCGACTACGCCAACCGGGTCGCCGCGCTGCGACCGGGGCGAGGCAGCGTGGTGGAGATGCTCGGCCAGGAGGGCCTCGACGGCGAGCTCACCGACAACGAGCTCGTGCGGCGGATGTTGAAGAACCTTGGCGGTCTTCCGTTCGTTGATGGCACGCGCTTCGACGCCGCCAAGGTCTTCGCGCGCGAGGACGGACACCGCTGGGAGTTTCGCCGCAACACGGCGCACCACATGCGATACCTGCTCGCCGAGCCAGGGCACTGGAAGTATCGGTTGGGCGCGCGTGTATCGGGATACGACAACCTCCTCTTCGCCGGTGACTGGGTGAAGTCGTCGCAACCGACGCCGAGCACCGAGGCGGCCGTCCGAGCGGGGGTGACGGCGGCGACGACGCTTGTTGCAGAGGGTTCTTGACACTCTCTCGGCATGGGTTCATGGTCGCACCCGCAATGCGCCTCTCAGCCCTCAACGCATCAGTCCGCTCAGCCAGCGCTTCAGCGCTGTCAGCGGATCGCTGCGCGCGAGAGGGCCACGAACGAGCGTCACACAGGTAAGCCGACAACCGCTACCGACGCTTCCATCGAAACCCCCTCCCGCGACACCGCAGGAGGGGGTTTTCGCGTTCTGGCGCATCACACCTTCGGACCAACGCCTATTTGGTCCGATGCACAGGAGGTAATATCCAATGGGCACCAAGGTACATCTCAACGTCGGAACCATCGGACACGTCGACCACGGCAAGACCACGCTCACGAGCGCCATCACCATGGTGATGGCCGCGACGTACGGCGGTCGCGCGCGCTCGCTGGCGCAGATCGACAGCGCCCCCGAGGAGCGCATGCGTGGCATCACCATCAACCTCGCGCACGTCGAGTACGAGTCGGCCCGCCGGCACTACGCGCACATCGACTGCCCCGGGCACGCCGACTACGTGAAGAACATGATCACCGGCGCCTCGCAGATGGACGGGGCGATCCTGCTCGTGGACGGCTCGCAGGGGCCGCAGGAGCAGACGAAGGAGCACGTGCTGCTCGCCCGCCAGGTGGGCGTGCGCCACATGATCGTGTTCGTGAACAAGACCGACGTGGCCGACCGCGAGCTGTTGGAGCTGGTGGTGATGGAGACGCAGGATCTCCTGCGCCTGCACGGCTACGAGGGCTCGCCCGTGGTGCTCGGCTCCGCCCTCCAGGCCATCAAGGCCGTGGAGGAGGGCCGCGCCGACGACTCGCGCGCGGGGCCCATCCGCGAGCTGGTCAACGCCATGGACGCGCACTTCCCCGACCCGGAGCGCGACTTCGCGTCGCCGTTCCTGATGCCGGTGGAGGACGTGTTCACCATCGAGGGGCGCGGCACGGTCATCACCGGGCGCGTCGATCGCGGCGTGCTGCCCGTCGGGGCGGGCGTCGAGATCCTCGGGCTCGGCGACGAGTCCAAGCCCCGCGTGGTGGTCGTGACGGGCATCCAGTCGTTCCACAAGGACCGGCCGGAGGCGCGCGCGGGCGAGAACGTGGGCCTGCTCCTGCGCGGCGTGAAGCGCGACGAGGTCGTGCGCGGACAGGTCGTGTCCGTGCCCGGCGCGATCGTGGCGCACGCCGCGGGCGACGCGGATCTGTACGTCCTCACGGAGAAGGAGGGCGGGCGGCACACGCCGTTTGCCAGCGGGTACACGCCGCAGTTCTTCTTCGGCACCACCGACGTCACCGGCACGCTCCACGTGACCGACGACGTGGTTCAACCGGGCGAGCGCACGCGCGTCAGCTTCAAGCTCCAGCACCCCGTCGGTCTGGAGCCGGGCATGCGCTTCGCTCTCCGCGAGGGCCGCCGCACCATCGGCGCCGGCGTCGTCCTCGCCGTCCGCTGACCCCACCAGGGAACCGCCCGGAGGAGGGACCTCTCTCCTTCGGGCGGACCCGCCATCACCCCGTCGCGGCGAGCCTGCGTGCCACCGCCACGATCTGACCCAGTCGCACTCCCGATCGCGCTCGTCCGACGGGCGTCGTCTCGTCCTCCGCTCCACCGAGGCTCGCGAGGTATTCGAGCGGCCCGCCTACCTTGTCGTTGGCCTCGATGCGCGCGTGCCGTCGCAGGTCGATGAGCGCGCCGGGGATGTAGCCGCCGACGGCGTCGAAGAGCTGCGTCCCGTAGTCACCCCACGCGCACACGAGGTCGGTCTCGCGGATGAACTCGCGCCAACGCGCCATCGCCTCCGCGACGCTCTCGCCCGACATCACCTCGTCGGCGCGAAGGCCCGTCTGCGACTCGATGGCGGGCGACACCGGGCGCTGCGGCCTGACGATCGCCTCGAAGGTCTCGCCCGTCGCCGGTCGGTGTGCGATCCACTGCACGAGCTCCTGCGCGAAGGGGGCGGGCGATCGGTCGGCGCCGCGGGGCCACGCGTTGGCCTCGCCGATGACGCACACCACGTCGGCCGCGCGCCCCGCGAGCGGTGACGGCAACCGCGGTCGCGGCGGCTTCGGCGGTCGCGGACCACGCCCCCGGTGGTGCTGTCGCTCGGCCTCGCAGGCGATCTGCGCGTCGATCATCGCGCGGAAGGGGGCGAGCATCGCGCGGAACCGTTCGGGCTCCCCCTCGATGGCGCCGAGCACATGCACCAGCGCTTCGAGCGTCGACACGAAGGTCTCCTTCGGCTCGCGGCGGATGCGGTACTCGCTCGGCGCGGGCGGCGTAAACGAGTACCTCGGCAACGCCGCGAGCGCGGGGTTGAGGCGCACGAGCTTGCGCGTGTGGCTCCACGTCCCATCGACGACGACGAGCGTGATGGGACCCGACGGCGGGTGCGCGACGACGTCGACGGCACCCTCGCCGGGGTACAGTAGTGCCGCGGGGCGGGCGGGGTCGGAGAGCGCGCGGGCGAGGGCGGCGGACTGGTCCCACTCGACGCCGACGTGGAGCTCGGAGTTGGGGAGGCACAGGCTCGCCATGCGAGCGGTGCCGATGGCGACGGTGCGCTCGCGCGGGTGCTGGAGCAGCACCACGCGGGTGCGGGTGTCGAGGCGCGTGAGGTGGGCGCACCAGCACAGCGCGATCGGTCGCAGGCAGCGCGCGCACGCGGCGCGAGGGGAGAAGGATTCGGGGACAGCCATGGGAGGGTGTGATCGGGGAGGGAGGGTCTACGTCCAGGCGACGCGGAAGCGGTGGCGGCCGGCGCCGAGCGCGGTGACCTCCGTCGGGGTCGGGCGCCTGCGTAGCATCATCACGACGCGATCGCTCCAGCCGGCCATCACGACGGGGAGCTTCACGGGGGCCGTCGGGTCGTCGAGCTCGCCGATGAGGTGGTCGTCCGCGGCGTGCACCACGCGAAAGCGCCCGCCTGTGCTCTGCTTGTCCCAGATGGACTCGGCCCGCTGGAAGACCAGCGCGGGCGTCGCGAAGGCCAGAAACACCCGGTAGATGCGGCCGATCTGAAACTCCGCGGCCCGCGCGCCGAGGCCGCGAAACTCCTCGTCGCCGTCGCCCGCCACCGCGGCGAGGGCGTCGAAGAGCGCGTGCATCTCCGAGCGCGGGTACCACTGGTTGGCGTAGACCTCGCCCGCGAAGAAGCGGTGGCTCGCGGGGCGGCGCGCCTCGAGCTCGCGCATCACGCGGCCTGCGAGCGTGGGCCTCGCCCGCAGCGCGTCGAGGTAGGAGAGCAGCGCGAAGCCCTTCACCATCGCGCGATCGTCGACGCCGCTCATCGCGGCGGAAGCTATCAGCATCGCCGCCGTCCCGCTGCGGCCGATCTGGGGTGAACACCGCGCGGCCGTGCGGTAGGGACTGTGGCGGACCATGGCGACGGCGATCACGACGAAGGGGAGCAGGGCGGTTCCGCGGGTGCTGTTTGCGCTCGTGCGGCCACTGCAGGCCTTCTTCCGACTGGAGGCCGCGAGCGGGCTCCTGCTGCTCGCCGCGGCGGTGACGGCCGTAGCGTGGGCCAACACCCGCTGGAGCGCCGGGCTCGACCACCTGGTGCACGCGCCGGTGACGCTCGGCGTCGGCCGCTTCGTGCTCCGCTGGTCGGTGCAGCACTGGGTCAACGAGGGCCTGATGACCCTCTTCTTCCTCGTCGTGGGCCTGGAGATCAAGCGAGAGCTCCTGCGCGGTGAGCTGCGCACCCTGGGCCGCGCGCTGCTCCCGCTCGCCGCGGCCTTCGGGGGCATGGTGGTGCCCGCGCTCGCGTACGTCGGCGTGGCCGAGGGCACGCCCGCCCGCGCCGGGTGGGGCGTCCCCATGGCGACGGACATCGCCTTCGCGCTGGGGTGCCTGTCGCTGATGCGCGCGCGGGTACCGTCGTCGCTCTTCGTCTTCGTGATGTCGCTCGCGATCTTCGACGACCTCGGCGCCATCGTGGTGATCGGGCTCTTCTACGGGCACGGCATCGCGTGGGCGTGGCTCGGCGCCGCGGTGCTGGTCACCCTCGCGCTCGTCGGGCTCGGGCGCGCGGGCGTTCGGACGGTGTGGCCGTACGCCGCGCTGGGCTTCGCGCTCTGGGTGGCGATGCTGCGCTCGGGTCTGCACTCGACGCTGGCGGGCGTGGTGCTGGGGCTGGCGATTCCCGCGCGCGCGCCGCGGCCGGTCGGTGAAGTGCTGGCCGAGCTCGACGAGGCGCTCGACTCGCTGCGCGAACACCAGGACGCCGACGCGCCCGACTCCGGGGTGCTGGCCTCCATCGAGCGGCACCTGGAGGAGATGCAGTCGCCGCTCGACCGGGTGCTGGTCGTGCTCCACGGCGTGGTGGCGTTTGCGATCGTTCCGCTGTTTGCGCTGGTCAACGCGGGGGTGCGGGTGGTTGGCGCGGGCGGCGGCGCGATGGCCTCGCCCGCGGCGGTCGGTGCCGCGCTGGGCCTCGTGCTGGGCAAGCCGCTGGGGGTCTTCGGCGTCACCTGGATCGCCGTGCGCGCCGGGCTCGCCCCGCGCCCGACGGACGCGTCGTGGGGTCAGGTGTTCGGCGTGTCGTTGCTCGCGGGCATCGGGTTCACGATGTCGCTCTTCATCGGGGAGCTGGCGTTTGCGGGGCAGCGCTCGCTCGCCGACGGCGCGAAGGTGGGCGTGCTGGTGGGGTCGACGGTGAGCGCGCTGCTGGGCGTCGCGGTGCTGCGGTTCACCGGGCGGCGGGCGTCGACAGCACCTGTATCGTGACGGCCACCACGCCCGCGCGAATCATCGCGAGGGCTTCGGCGGCGGTGCGCGAGAGGTCGATGATGCGCTGGGTTCCGGCGTAGGGGCCGCGGTCGTTGATGCGCACCTCGACGCGGGCCCCGGTGTCCACGCGCTGCACCGCGACGCGGGTGCCGAAGGGCAGCGTGCGGTGTGCGGCGGTGAGCTGCGACGGGTCGTAGGGCTCGCCGTTGGCGGTGGAGCGTCCGGCGAGGCGGTCGCTGTAGTACGAGGCGTATCCCTGCTGCACGCTGCCGCGCTCGGCGCGCAGGGTGTCGCGCTGGGCGAGGGTGGTGCCGCAGCCCGCGAGGGGGAGGAGGGACGCGGCGAGGAGGAGGGCGGACGCGCGCATGACCGATGGAGGGTCACGCGAAAGGCGAGGGGAGGGGAAGTTTCAGGGCTTCGCGCGCCGGGCGACGGAGAAGGCAATGTTGCGGGCGAGCGCGTCGGGGTCCCACGACGGAACCATGTCCTCGTCGAAGATGGCGCTCACCGGGCACTCGGGTTCGCAGGCGCCGCAGCTACTCCTCCGACGGAGAGCTCGACGCTGCCGGGCGCAAGATGAACAACGCCACCAGCATGGCGACGAGCGCCGCGACACTCGTCGCGACGATGGCTCCCTTGATGGTCGGCCGCGCCCGCGGTGCTGCGAGGTTCGCCAACGTCACGCAGTCGCTGTCCACGGTGATCGTCGCCCGCACGCCCTCGCGCACCGGCTGGGAGAGCATCACCGGCGGGCACTGGGGCTCGCGTTGCGACGCCGGCACTCCGCGCGCCAGCACCCGACCGCTGTCGCTGATGAGCTCGATGCGCCGCACGCCCGCGCCGGCCGCCGCCGCGGTCGCCGTGTCGTCGGTGAGCTCCGCCACGGCGGCCAACCGCGCCACCGCCACGGACGCCCTGAGCTCCTGCGAGAGCCGGGAGCGGTCGGCCAGCCAGCGGAGCGCTCGCCGCTCGTGCTCTTCGGTCACGCGTCGCTCGGGCAGCGTCTGCCTCGCCGCGAGGGTCGCGACCACCGAAGGAGCCAGCGCGGCCACCAGGACCGCCACGAACGTTCGCGCAGAGGGGAGCCTGGGCGTCATGACGACCGCGACCATACGCCCTGGCGGCGGCTCACGGTGAATAGAAGAACCACCGCCCCGATCACGGAGCGCGGGGCGTGAAGGCGTGCTCGTTGAGCCATCGCGCGTAGAGCCGATGGCCGGCGTTGCCGAGGTGGGGATCGCGGTGGTTCTCAGGGGAAAACCACAGGTCCGGGGCCGGGTTTCGGGCCGCGGGAAGGAAGACGTCCCACGGGTCCACGATGCGAATGTCGAGCGCGTGCGCGGCCTCGAGGGCCTCGGCGTGCATGAGGTTCACCGGGTCGTTGGCGTCGTCGGACTCCAGCGTCCACCGCGCGGGGAGCAGGGAGAGGGTGAGCGGCACACGGCGCGCGGCGACCTCGTCACGGATCGCCCGGAAGAACAGCTCGGTGCGCAGGCGCGTGCGCATCGGGCCCCAGCCGAAGGAGCCCGAGACCGTCGTAGGCGCGACGCCCGCGCGCATCGAGCGTTCCATGCGCTCCACCACGCGGGCCGCGGCGTTGGAGTAGTGGCCGAGCAACCGCAACGCATAGGGCGAAGGGCCGAGGCGCCAGCGGGATTCGGAGTCGACGTTCCAACGGGGGGAGTCGCATCGGGGCGTCATCGTCCCGGCGGGCGTGAAAGCGACGAGTGGGCCGCCCTCGCAGCATTGGTACTCGGGGTACTCGTTGAGGTCGTTGCCCAGGAAGATGTGCACGACCACCTCGTCGGGGTGCGTCCGGTCGAGCCAGTGGCGGAGCATCAGCCGGTAGGCGTCGGGGGCCGCGCCGCCCATGCCGAGGTTCATGTGCACCTCGCCGGGGCGTAGTCCGTCGAGCACCGCGGTGAAGGGGTCACCCCGGAAGCTGGTGAGCATCGAGTCGCCGACGTGCAGCACGCGTCGCCGACCCGGCGTCGGCCCGAGGTTGCGCCAGCGATCTTGCAGGAGGTCGTAGTCGTAGGCGCCGGGGAAGATGGCGCGGCAGCGGATGTCCCTGCCTTCGCGGCGAAAGACGAGGTGCATCTCCGCGGGGTCGCCCGGGTCCTGCGGCGCGCCGGGCATGCGTCGCGCCTGCCACTCGACGAGGGAGCCGCCGATCACGAGCACCACCAGGGTCGGGAGGATGGCCTGGCGGCCGATGAGGCGGGGTCGTCCGGGGCGCTCGGCGAGCAGCAGCCCGAGGGCGAAGAGCGCAGCCATGAGCGCGTGGTCGTAGACGCTGAACCAGACACGCGGGGCCGGCAGGGCGAGCGACGCCAGGGCGAGCGACGCGGGGACGACGATGCCGAGCGCGCGGCGCCACGGGCTCCAGGGGCGGGCGTGCACGAAGCCGCCGAGCCGGCGCCCCGCGACGAAGGGGAGCACGCAGGTGCTCGCGGCCAGCAGCCAGATCGAGGGGCTCAGCATTCAGTGGCCTGCTGGAGAAGAGCCGTCGACCGGCGCGGAGGCACCCGCGTCGCCCGCGGTCATGGGCAGCCCGTGGCCGGGGCCGAGGATGCGCGGTCGGTACGTGGCGTAGTTGAAGTGGTCGGAGTGCTCGGCCGTGTGGCATTGCCCCGCGCAGAGATCGGCGGGCGCGTCGCGGCGGATGGTCGCGCGGCGGGCCACGTCGTTGCGCGCGTCGACGTGGGCGCTGCCCGGGCCGTGGCAGGTCTCGCACTGCACGTCACGCAGGCCGTCGTTCTGCACGACCTCGCTGCCGCCGGGCTGGCGATAGCCGGTGACGTGGCAGCCGACGCACGCGAGGTTGTAGTTCTTCGAGATGTCTTCCAGCGTGCGGTAGGCGTGGCTGTGAGGCGTTCGCGCCCAGACGTTGTAGGCCTCCTCGTGGCAGTCGCGGCACGCCTCGATGCCGACGTAGTGGGGCGTCCCGGGCGGCGCCGCGGGTGCGCGCAGCGAGGCGTACTCGGTGTGGTTGCGGTCGTTGATGGCGCGGAAGTAGGTCGCGATCTGCGCCTGCACGGCGGGCGCGCGCGGCACGTCGGGCGCGATCTCGAACGAACGCGCCTCGAAGGAGCGACCCGTGGTGGGGGCGGGACGGTGGTCGAGCGCAGCGCGCTGGGCGTTCATCTCGGCGAGGCGGGTGCGCTGCGCGGCGATGGCGGCGCGGTCGGTGGCCGGGTCCTGCTCCCAGGCGGCGAGGCGACCCGCGAGGTTGTGGATGCGTTCGTCGAGGCGCGCGCGCTCGGCCGTGGCGCTGGCGTTGGAGGTGTCTTGAAAAGCTCCGTCGCCGCGGAGGTAGAGGTCGACGGCGCCGAGGCCCTTGCCCTGGTCGACGGCCGTGAGGAGGTGCGCCTGGCCGATGCGCTCGGGCGGCGGCGGAGTGGCCGACGACTCCCGCGCGGCGATGACGAAGTCCACGCCCGCGACCTCGCCCGCGATGGTGCGCGCCACCCTCCGCGGAACCGACGCGAGCACCACCACCACGTCGGCCCTCCCGCGCAGCGACGCCACGGCCCGACGCGCCGCCTCGACCGCGTCGCTCGTCTCGGGAGCTCCTGCCGGGCGCGAACCCTCCGCGGTGGCGAAATCGCTCACGCCAACGAGGCCAATGCGAACGCCCGCCACCTCGCGCACCAGGGTCGACTCGGCGCCTGCGCGGTTGGCCACCAGCGGGACGGCGCGGGTGGTGCGCGCGAGTGCTTGCAATACGTCGGCGCCGAGGGCGTAGTCCGACGGGCCCGGCGCGTAGGCGGCGAGTCCGAGCCCGTCGAGGATGGGCCCGAGCGACTCGGCCTTGGCGCGCTCCTGGAAGACCATCTGCGCTTCGAGGGTGGGGTGCTCGAAGAAGAGGTTGCCGGTGGCGACGAGGAGGCTGTGGGGGTGGGCCGCGCGCTCCTGACCGATGAGCGCCGCGACGCGGTCGATGCCGCCGAGGGGGCGCGACTGGCAGCCGCAGGGTTCGAGGTAGCCGTCGAGGTCGGAGAGGAAATAGAGGCGGATGGGAGGCCGCGCGGCGGGCGTCGGGCGCGCTGGGGGAGGCGGTCGACGGCACGAGGCGCCGAGGCCAAACGACGCGCTGAGGGACAGCACCAGCAGCGCGTACACGCGGGACGAGCGGAGCGTGGACAGGAGCATCGCGGGGTGGGATTGATGCCGACGCGGCGAGCGAGTCAAGCGTGCATCCGGTGGCGACCTTCGTGTGGATACGGGGGAGGCGCTTGACGAAGGCAAAGATGCGACGGTAGTTTCCGCGCCCCTGACACGCCCCTGAGTGGGCGTTTGCTGGTTGGCAGTGTCGAGTGTTGAGGAAGGTTTCGTCATCATGGTGAAGATTCGTCTGGCGCGCGTTGGTACCAAGAAGACCCCGATCTACCGCGTGGCGGTGACGGATTCGCGCTCCCCCCGGGACGGCAAGCACATCGAGCTCATCGGGCTCTACGATCCGCGCGCCAAGGACGCGGGCAAGGCCTTCTCGATCGACCACGCCCGCCTCGCCTACTGGCAGAGCGTCGGTGCGCTTCTCTCCGAGGAGATCACCAACCTCGTGAAGCGCAACCCGGCCGTCGCCGCTCCCGCGGCCTGATCGCCCGCTCCCCCGACAACCTACGATGGTCGACCCTTTCCTGATCGTTCGTCACCTCGCCCGCTCGCTGGTCGATCGGCCCGAGTCGGTGGTGGTGTCCGAGTCGTCCCGCGACGGCGCCGTGGTCATCGAGCTGCGCGTCGCCCCCGACGACCTGGGGAAGATCATCGGCCGCCGGGGGCAGACCGCCCGCGCCCTGCGCACCGTGCTCTCCGCCGCGACCGCCGCCTCCGGCCAGCGCGTGCTCCTCAACATCGTCGAAAACTGACTCTCTCCTAAGACCCTGCGAGGCCCAGCGATGTCGCGCATCGATCCCGCGCGCTGGATCCCGGTCGGCGTCATCGGCCGCCCCAAGGGGCTCCAGGGCATGCTCTGGCTCCGGCCCTTCAACGACGACATCGCCGCGCTCCGCGTGGGCCTCACCGTACGCGTCAAGCGCGACGGACTCGGCGAGAAGACGCTCACCATCGCGGCCATTCACGAGGCCGGCAAGGGCATGAGCGTGTCCTTCGTCGGCGCGCTCAACCGCGACGCGGCCGAGGCGCTGGTGCTCGCTGAGCTGTCCGTGCGCCGGGGCGAGCTCGCGCCGCTGGGCGAGGGGGAGTTCTACCACTGCGACCTCCCGGGCAGCGCCGTGCACGACGCCTCGGGCGCCGTCGTCGGTGAGGTGGTCGAGGTCATCGCGTACCCCTCCGTCGACGCGCTGCTGGTGCGTGGCCCCAAGGGCGACCGCGAGGTGCCCATCGCCGACGGCCACGTCGAGTCCATCGACGCCGAGGCGGGTGTCGTGGTGCTCGCCGAGGGCGCCCTCGACGAAGAGGGCTGAATGGCCGCGCTCGACGTCTACCTGGTGGCGCTCTTCCCCGAGGTGCTCGACGGGTTCACGCGGTCGAGCATCGTGGGTCGCGCCGTCACGCAGGGGCTGGTGCGCTTCCACGGCGTGCAGATCAGGGATTTCTCCACCAACAAGCACCACACCGTCGACGACGCGCCGTACGGCGGCGGCAACGGCATGGTGATGATGGCGCCCGCGGTGGTGGGAGCCATCGAGTCGGTTCCGCCGGTGGAGGCGACGGGCGGGCCGCCGCACCGCATCTTGATGAGCCCGACGGGTCGGCCCTTCACGCAGGCCGTAGCGCGCGAGCTGAGCAAGCTGCCCGCGCTGGCGTTTGTGTGTGGTCGCTACGAGGGCATCGACGAGCGGGTGCGCGCGTACGTCGACGACGAGATCTCCCTCGGTGACTTCGTGTTGACGGGTGGTGAACCCGCGGCGCTCGCCATCATCGACGCGGTGGTGAGGCTGCTGCCAGGTGCGTTGGGCAACGCCGAGAGCGCGACCACGGAGTCTCACGGCGACGACGGAACGCTCGAGTACCCGCAGTACACGCGACCGCTGGAGTTCCGTGGTGTTTCGGTGCCTGAGGTGCTGCGCTGCGGCGACCACGCGCGCATCGCGAAGTGGCGGCGGTGGCACTCGCTGCGGCGCACGAGGGAGCGTCGGCCCGACCTCTTCGCGCGGATGACCCTCGACCGCGCCGACCAGAAGATCATCGACGGGGAGGAGCCATGAAGGGCAACGTGTATCTGGCCCTGGTGCACCACCCGGTGCGCGGCCGCGGCGGCGACGAGATCACCACGTCGGTGACCAACCTCGATGTGCATGACATCGCGCGCACGGCCCGCACCTACGGCGCGGCCGGGTACTATGTGGTGACGCCCATCACGGCGCAGCGCGAGCTCATCCACCACATCCTCGGCTACTGGCGCGAGGGGAAGGGCGGCGACCGCGTTCCGGAGCGCACCGAGGCGCTCTCCATCGTGCAGGACATCGGGTCCATCGAAGAGGCCATCGCAGCCATCACCGCGAAGGAGGGCGTCGCGCCGAGGGTCGTCACGACGGCCGCCAAGGCGCGCGCGATGGCGACGAGCTTCGACGCGCTCCGCGACGAGATGGCGACGGCGGAGGGGCCGTACCTGTTGATGTTCGGGACGGGCTACGGGCTCGCCGATCGCGTGCTGGAGAAGGCCGACGTGCACCTCGCTCCGGTGCGGCCCAACGGCTACAACCACCTGCCGGTGCGCTGCGCCGTCGCGATCATCCTCGACCGCCTACTGGGCGACGGCTGACGGCCGGCCGCAGGCCCCGCGCTACCTGATCGCCTGCACCCGCGACTGGAGGAACGCGATCACCGCGGCCTCGTCGCGCACCGGCGCGCCGGGCAGTTGCACGAAGCGCTTCGCGAGCGACTTCCACTGGCGGGTCATGAGCATCGCCCACACCTGGAAGAAGTCGACTCCGTCGAAGACGATGGCGTCCTGGCGGGCGTACTCGTCCTTGTTGCGCTCGAACTCGTCGGGGTACTCGCTCCAGTGGCAGCGCGGCTTCACGTGGTGATGGATGTGATAGCCGTCGTTGAAGCACCGGCGGTTGTAGCGGGTGTTGATGCAGGTGATGCTGTTCTTGTAGGGGTTGGCCGGGTCGCTCGCGTCGATGAACGCGTGCTGCGCCCAGTTGCCCGCCATCATCAGCGTGCGGACGAGAAGCACCGGGATGACGAACACCACCAGGGTCGCGCGCCAGTTGAGCGCCGCGAGCAGCACCATCAGCGCGTAGAAGCTGAGCTCCCCGGTGAGCATCCGCTGGAGCATCTTCTTGTTGTTCTTGCGGTGGTGATAGAGCGCGAGCAGGGCGGGGCCCACCGAGAGGAAGCTGAAGAGGTAGTGGAGCCAGTGCGACAGCCGATCACGGCGGTAGCGCATGGTCGTGGAGAGGTCGTCCGGGAGGTTGTTCTCCGGGTGGTGCATCCCCATGTGGTGGACGAAATAGGTCTCCGGGGTCTCGCCGTAGAAGGGCCCGATGACCCACGGGATGACGAAGTTGAGACGCCGGTGCTCGGGGCGGAAGAGCTGCCGGTGCGACGTGCAGTGCAGCATCAGGATGAAGCGGTCTTCGAGGCCGACAAACACCGCGAGCCAGTAGACAGGCGCGAGGTACCAGACCCACGGTCCCGCGAAGAAGAGGCCGACGCCGAAGGCCGCGAGCACGAGGCACTGCGCCATAAGGTAGAGGAAGGGCAGGTCGCGCGGGTCGAGGATCATCGCCGCGAGGCGCTTGTCGAGCGCGGTGCGCGGCTCCGGGGCGGGGACGAGGTCGGTGTTGGAGGCGTTCGCGGTGGTCACGGCGACGCGTATCTACACAGGGCGTATGGGGTCCAGCAAGCGAGGCCCGATGTGGTGCGCGGGGTACGCGCCCGCGTAGGGGCGGTGGCGCGTCAGGAGAGCGGCGACTGGCCCGCCTCGGCGGCGAGCAGATACAGCACGGCCATGCGCACGGCGACGCCCGCCTCGACCTGATCGAGGATCACCGAGCGCGCCCCGTCGGCGACGTCGGCGTCGATCTCCACGCCGCGGTTCATCGGCCCCGGGTGCATGACGATGGCGTCGGGCTTCGCGCGGGCGAGCATGGCGCGGTTGAGCCCGAAGGTGCGGGCGTACTCGCGCGTGGTCGGGATGAGCGCCTCGGTGAGCCGCTCGTGCTGGATGCGCAGCATCATCACCACGTCGGCGCCGGTGACGGCCTCGGCGAGGTTGTCGAACACCTCCACACCGTACTGCTCCATGCCCACCGGGAGCAGCGTGCGCGGGGCGCAGACGCGCACCTTCGCGCCGAGGCGGGTGAGCAGCAGCGCGTTGGAGCGGGCCACGCGCGAGTGGGCGATGTCGCCGGAGATGGTGACCGTGAGGTCGGCGATGTGGCCCTTGGCGCGGCGGATGGTGAACGCGTCGAGCAGCGCCTGCGTGGGGTGCTCGTGTGTCCCGTCGCCGGCGTTGACGACGCCCGCGCGGGTGTGACGCGCGATGAAGTGGGGCGCACCCGACGCTTGATGGCGCACCACGATGACGTCGGGGTGCATGGCTTCGAGGTTCTTCACCGTGTCGAGGAGCGTCTCGCCCTTGCTGACGCTCGACGTGGAGACGGAGATGTTGACCACGTCGGCGGAGAGGCGCTTGCCGGCGATTTCGAAGCTGGTGCGGGTGCGTGTGCTCGCCTCGAAGAAGAGGTTGATCACCGTCTTGCCGCGCAGCGTGGGCACCTTCCGCACGCGCCGCGTGGACACCCCGAAGAACACCTCGGCGGTGTCCAGGAACTGCACGATATCCTGGGTGGGGAGGTCTTCGATTCCGAGGAGGTGGCGGACGGAGCCGTTCATCGCGGCGCGGAGGATATGCTCAACCCGTCGCGCCGGGGGTGTTTTCGGCGGGGCCGAGCACCTCGACGACTGCGGCGAGGCTGTCCGAGGGGTCGACGCGCACCTCCACGCGCTGCGAGCGCGCGGTCTCGACCCGCAGCCCGACGTACTCCGCCTGGATGGGCAGCTCGCGGTGGCCACGGTCAACGAGCACGGCGAGCTCGATGGCGCGGGGACGGCCGTAGTCCATCACCGCGTCGATGGCCGCGCGGGTGGTGCGCCCCGTGTACAGCACGTCGTCGACGAGGATCACCACGAGCCCTTCGATCTCGAAGGGAATCTCGCTGCGCCCGATCTGCGGGTTGGGCAGCGCCGTCGCGGCGTCGTCGCGGTAGAGGGTGATGTCCACGGTGCCGACCTGCACCGCCGCCCGACCGCGCGCCTTGAGCAGCGCCTGCAACCTGATCGCGAGGGGGATGCCTCCGCGGCGCACCCCGACGAGGGCTACGGGAGCGTTGTCCGGGTGGCGCGCGGCGATGTCACCCGCCATGCGCTCCAGCGCCTCCCCGATCGCGGGTGCGTCCATCACGACGCGGGTCGGTTGGGTCGGTGTGGTGGTCATGGCGCGAGACGATAGTCGCCCTCCGCGCGGCGCGGCAACGGCTTGTCTTGACCCGCGGCGGCCGCATCGGTTGTTATCGCTCGCCGTCCCCCTCATCCATCCCTCCGCCGCCCCGAACAGAGCCGCCGAATGACCGCCCGGATCCTAGTGGTCGAAGACAGCGCCACGGTGCGACACCTCGTCGAGGCGGTGTTGCGCGGCGCCGGCTACTCGGTGGAGACGGCCGTCGATGGTGTCGATGGGCTGGAGCGCATCCACCGCGGCGCCTTCGACCTCGCCCTCGTGGACTTCGTGATGCCGCGCCTCAACGGCTACCAGTTCGCGCAGGCGCTGCGCGGAACGCCCGGTGGTCAAAGCCTCCCGCTGGTGTTGATGTCGGCGCGGGCCGAGGCCATCGGGACGCGCTTCGGTCAACAGACGGGCGCGCTCGCCACGCTGGCCAAGCCCTTCACCCCGGCGCGACTGCTCGACATCGTGCGCGAGACGCTCGATCGCGCGGCGGCGGAGTTCAACGCCGCGGCGTCGCATGGACGCACCGACCGCCCGGGCGCGGGTTCGACGGCGGGCGTTCGGGCGACGAAGCTGGCGCACTGGGTGACAGGCCCGGAGGCCGCGCGCGACCGGCTCCTCGACCTGCTCGTGCGGCACGTCGGGCCCGTCGTGCGAGAGATCGTCGAGGCCGGGGTCGACGCCCACGACGACCTGCTGTCGCAGGCGTTTCGCCATCACGTGAGCCTCGCCGCGGCGGTGGAAATCGCCCGCGAGGCGCGCTCGCTCGACCCGTCCCTGCGCGGATCGGCTGGCTTCGAGGGCGTGCTCGGGGTGGTGTCGCTGGCGCAGATCGTTCAGCTCGTGGAGGCGGCGGGGCTGCGCGGGGTGCTGCGCGTGGAGTTCTCGGCGCGCGTCGGCGCCGCCTCGGTGGAGATGTCGCTGCGCCCCGGGTTCGTCGATCAGGTGGTGGGGTCAGGCGTGGGGGTCGAGCACCGCCTCGGGCGTCACCTCGTCGGGGCAGGGGCGCTGCCGCGCACGGTGCTCGATGCCTTCATCGCGTCGGGTGTGGCGCGAGGGGTGCCGCTCGGGCGGGCCCTCGTGAGCGCGCGCCGGGTGTCCGACGACCAGGTGCGCGCGGCCCTCCGGGCGCAGACGCTGGAACTGTTCGGCGAGGCGTCACGGTGGACCGGGGGAAGGTTTCGCTTCGCGCCGGGCGAGTCGCTCTCGGTCGGCGACGCGGCGCTCGGCGTCGCCCTCGACGAGTGTCTCGCGGACGCCGCTCGCCGCGCGGCGGAGTGGGAGACCATCGAGTCGATGGTTCCGATGGAGCACGCCGTGGTGCTGCGGGAGTCGGGCGTGGCGGTGGCCCACGACGTGGACGCGCGGCGGGTGCTCGCGGCGGTGGACGGCGAGCGGAGCGTGCGCGAAATCGCCCGCGAGCTGGAGCTGAGCCCGATGGTGGTGGGGCGCGTGCTCGTCGGGCTGCTGCGCGCGAGGGCGATCTCGGTGATCCCCCCGATGTCCGCGAACTCGTGACGGTCGTGACAGGTTTGTAGCCGTCGCGGAGGGCGTGGGACTAGTATCCCGGCCCACCGCGGATGTCGTCTGATCTGAAGGCCGAGGGTGTGGAGAGTACGGCGACGCGTTCGCAGCCACCGCCGGAGCGGTTGCCGTTCCCGGTGGAGCCTGCGACGGCGACCGCGTGGGCCGAGGTGCTGCGCGTGCTGCGCGCCGAGGCCGAGGCGACGCCCGAGCGCGATGACCGCGCCGCGCTCCTCCACGCCGTGGCCGAGTTCGAAGAGTCGATGCTGGGCGATCAGCCCGCCGCGGCGCGCAGCTACCTCGCGGCCTACAACGCCCGCGCGGCCCTGCGGCCGCCGCTCGACGCGCTCATCCGGCTCTACCGTCGCCGCTCCAGCTTCGCCAACCTCGGCAAGCTCCTCGATGCGCAGGCGCGCTCGGCGGTGCTGGCGCGCGACCGGGCCGACGCGCTCATCCTCCGCGGCGAGCTCTCCGAAGACGCCCTCGGCGATCGGGACGCCGCCGTCGCGTCGTACCAGTCCGCCGTCGCCGCCGACCCCACGCACGCGCTCGGGTGGGCCAACCTCGATCGCGTGGCCCTCGTGCGCGGCGACGCCGTCCTGCGCACAACGGCGCTGACGCACCTCGCCCGGCTCACCAACGACCCGTCCCGTCGCGCGGCGCTGCTCTTCGAGCTCGTCGAGCTGCACACCTCCAAGGCCACCCCGGAGGCGCTCATCGACGCGATGCGGTGCCTCCAGGAGGCCTCGACCATCGCCTCGGTGCGATGGCGGGCGCTCATCGGCGTGGAGCGCATGGCGCTGCGCCTCGGTCGCCTCGACACGGCCTCCGCCGCGATGGATGCGCGCGCTTCCATCGCCGCCGCGGTGTCCATCGGGCGCATCGCCAGCGCCCAGGTCGGCGCCTCGTCGCAGGAGCTGGGCGACCCCGAGCTCGCGCGCCGACTCGCGGTCGGGCTGCACCTCTCGGCGGCGCGGGTCCACCTCTCCTTCGCCCCGGAGCTTGCGTCGGTGCCGCGTCGCATCGAGCAGGTCATCGCGCTCGGCGACGACCTCCGATCGCGGCTCGGTTCGATGATCCTGGCGGACCTCGCGGGCGACATCGAAGAGTCGGCGCGCCACGCCGAGTGGCTGCTGGCGCAGGGCTACGGCGACGACTCCATGCGGGCGTCGCTGCACTTCCGCTGCGCCGAACGCGCGGCGATGGAGGGCCGCGGAGCCGACGCGGGCGAGGCGCTGCGGGCGGCGCTGCGCGGCGATCCGGCGAGCGGTGCGGTGCGCGCGGCGCTCATCGAGCAGTCGTCGGTGTCCGGTGACCTGGAGACGCTGCTCTCGCAGCTCGACCGCCTCGGGGCGCAGGCCGCAGATCCGGCCGACCGCGCGGCGATGTGGCGGGCGGGCGCGCTCGTGGTGTTGCTCCTGCGACGCGACGGGCGCGAGGCGCTGCGGCGCATCCGGGAGGCGCTGGAGATCCTGCCGGGCGACGTGGTCGGTCGGCGGGTGCAGTTGTTCTTGCTGCGCCGTCGAGACCTGGCGGTGGGGTTCGCCGACGCGCGAGACCTGACGCGCGAGCGGGTCGCCGCGGTAGACTCCCTGCTGCCTCACGTGACCGACGCCGACGAGCGCGCGGCGCTGTTGATGGAGCGCCTCTTCGACGAGCTCGTCGACCTGCAGGACGCCAAGGCCGCGGCCATCACCGCCGAGCAGCTCGTCGAGGCGACGGGCGACGCGCCGTGGACGAAGGAGGTCGCGGCGCTGCTGTGGTCGTCCGTCGGCTCCATGGGCTTCGCCTCGCGCTGGGCCGAGTCGCTGGCGGATGGCAACGGCGGACCATGGGCGTCGCTCGCGGCGCGCTGGGCCTGGGCGGCGGGCGACGAGTCGAGGGCTCGCGAGCTCGCGCTGGCGGCCCACCGCAACGATCCGTCTGATCGGTACCTCACGGCCCTCGTGCTGCGCCTCACCGCCTCGTCGCGCGAGGGCGCTCTGCTGCTGGAGGCTGCCGAGCGCGCGGCCGACGCCGATGAAGTCGACGGCGTGCGCTGGCTGGTGCTGGCCGCGGCGTGGCTGCGGAGCCTCGGTGCGCGCGACCTCGCTCGTCGGGCACTCTCTGCGGCGGCCGAGCGGGCGCCGGCTGATCGGGCGGTGCAGGCGGTGGTGTTCGGGTCCTCGACCTGGCTCGACGACCCGGAGCTGCGGCAGGCGATCCTCGAGCGCGACGAGCTGCCCACCGAGGGCGACGACGACCTGGTGGCGCTGCGGGTGGAGGAGGTGCTGCTGCGCCTCTTCGTCGACCGCGACCCGCTCTCGGCCGACGCGTCCGTCGACCGGCTCGCGGCGCGCGGCGGGCGTGACTCGGTGGCGGCGACGCTCGTCGAGCTGGTGGTGCGCGGCGCGGCGTCGGGTCCCGACAGCGCGGCGTCGGCCGAGGCGCTGCGCGCGATGCTGGCCATCGTGGGCACCGACGACCCGCTGCGCTCCGGTCTGGAGCTCGAACTCGCCCGGGTGCTGGGCGGTTCGGCCGCGACGCTCGACGAGGCCGCGGCGGCGCGTGAGCTCATCGAGACCGATGGTCCGGCGGCAGGTTCGACCCGCCTGCTCAGCCTGCTCGACGCCGTCCAGCGAGGAACCTTCGAGCTCGTCCCCTCGGCGCTCCTCCGCATCGCCGACCTCGAAGAGGGCGACGCGCGGGAGCGCCTGCGATCGCTCGCGCTGGTGGGCTTGTGGGCCCGCGGTCGGGCGCGGGAGGCGAGGGCGCTGGCCGACGTCATCCCGGGGCAGGTGGCCTCCGCGCTGGTGCGAAGCGAGCTGCCGCCGGGCGGGGTCGAGGGCGCGGGGGTGTTCGCGCGGGCGCTGTCCGAGCGGGCGCGGCTCGCGGGCGGTGACGCGCAGCGGGCGTGGCGGGCGGCGGCGGCGAACTGGCACTCGGTGGGCGGCGATCCATCGTCGGCGCTGGCGGAGGCTGAAGCGGTGCTGGCGGCGCGGCCCAACGACGTGCTCGCCCGCGACGTGCAGCGCGTGGCGTCGCGGCGGCTTGGTCGCTGGGAGGGCGTCGTCGAGGCGTGTGAGGTGCTCGGTCGCGTGGTGCGTGACGTCGAGCGCGCGGCCCGCTTCTGGGAAGAGGCGGGCGTGGTCGCGCTCGAACGGCTCCAGCAGGCGCCCCGGGGCGAGCGGGCGTTGCGCGAGGCGCTCCAGCGATCGCCTGGGCGCTCGGCGTCGTATCAGCTCCTTCGGCGGCAGTTGGAGGCGCGCAAGGACGTGTCGGGTCTGGAGTCGCTCGTGTCGCGACGCCTCCCGGCCGAGTCCGACCCGTCGACGCGAGCGGCGCTGCTGTGGGAGCAGGCCCGTCTGCGCCGAGCGCTGGGCCAGAGGGAGGGCGCCCTGGAGAGCGCCGGGGCGGTGGTGGCGATCGAACCGCACCACGTCGCGGCGCTCGCGCTGATGGCGGAGATCCACGCGACCTCGGGTCGCTTGAGCGCGGCGGCCGAAGCGTTGGTAGCCCTCGGGTCGGCGCCCTCGGCGCCGGAGGGCCAGCGTCGCGCGGCGCTGCTGGGCGCGCTGGAAATCGTGCACACGCGGCTGGGTGATGCGGCCGGAGCGCTCGCCATCCTGACGAAGATGGACGAGTTCGGCTGGCTCGACGCGGCCCTCGCACTGCGGGGGGTCGACACCGCGCGCGGCGCTGGCGATTTCCCCGCGTCGCTGCGCTTCGCGGACGCCTCGCTTCGGCTCGCCACGACCGACGCGGAGCGCATCGAGGCGCACCTGCGCGTGGTCGCGATCCATGGTGAGGGCGCGCGTGATCGCGTCGCGGCGTGGAAGGCCGCCTCGCTCGCCCACGAACGCTACGTCGGGTCGGTGGACGTGCTCCGTGCGGCGGCGGCGTACGGCGCGCCCGGTCAGGTGACGCCGCTGGGACGCGCGACCATCGAGGCGCTCCGCGGCGGCCTCGCGGGCGCGACGGATCTCGCCGCCGTGGCGGTCGACCTCTCGGCGGCGGCGCTTCTGGTTGGGGACGGCGCGCTCTCCCGCTCGGCCGACCGACTCGCGTCGTGGGCCGGGGCTTCGATCGCGGCTGCGGCACCATCGGTTCCGACGAAGGGCAGCCTGCGTGAGCCGGCCAAGCAGCTCCGGGTGCGAAGCGCCGCCGACCGCGGTCGCGCGGTGGAGATCGTGGAGATGGTCGAGCCCGAGCTCCTCCCGCTGCGAGGCTTGACCCTCGACGCACTACGCCTCGGTCGCAACGAGCGCGCCCGCGCCGGGACGCCCGCCTACGCCGCGGTCGCGCCCTTCGCAGCGGCGTGCGGGGTGACGGAGTTCGAGCTCTACGTCGGCGGTGGCGACGATCGGGTGTTGGCGCTCCCGGCCGACACGATGACGATCGTGGTGGGCCCGCGGGTCGACCTCGCCAGTGACCTCACGGCTCGCTATCGCCTCGTGCAGGAGGTGCTGCTCGCCACGAGGTCGCTCGGCGGCTGGAGCGCGGACGACGTTCGGCAGTGCGAGCTGCGCCTCATCGCGTCGCTGATGGCGGCGGGCGTGGAGCTGCCCGAGGCCGCAGACGCCGCCATGGTGAAGGCGGTGGGCAAGCTCCAGTCGCGGAAGGTTCGCAAGGCCGTCGCGGAGTACGGCAAGAGCCTTCCGTCGGTGGAGCTGCTGCGTGACCTGCGCGGCGCCTGCGCGGGCATCCGGGCGACGGCGCGGCGCGGCGCGCTCGCCGTGAGCGGGGCGGTGGCGGCCGCGATGACCGATGCGCGTCGCGAGGACGCGGGCGCCGCGCGTGGCCCCGCCGTGATGGACCTGATCGCGTTTTCGGTGAGCGACGCAGCCGCGGCGCTGGCCATCGACCTTGGGACGGACCATGTCTGACCGCGACGAGAGCAGCGTGAAGGGGCCGCGCGTACCGCGGGCGGGAGCGGTTCCGAGGGCCGGGGGAGCGCGGACGCCGACACCCCTGCCAGTAGCCCCCGTCGAGCCGGCCATCGAGGTCGACGACGCGACCTTCTCGCTGGGCGACACCTTCGATCTTTCGCTGAGCGATCCACCCCCGCCTGCGGCGTCGCCCGCCGAGGCGCCCGTGTTCGTCGAGGAGCGCACCGTCGCGCAAGAAGCGCCTGCGCCCTTCGTCGATCCCTTCGCCGACCCCTCCTCGTCCTCCGCCGCGCCCTTGGACCTCTTCGCGTCACCCGCCACGGGCGATCGCCACTCGCTCTTCGGCGACCTGGCCTTGGGCGACGACGAGATCGACGGCCTCTTTGGTGCGCTCGACGAAGCGCCTCCCGGCGAGGCCGCGCCGGCGCTGGAGGCAGAGCCCGCCGTCGGTGATTTCGAGTTCGTCGCGCCGCCTCCTCTGCCCGAGCCGACGCCCCAACCCGCGGTCGAGCCCGAGCTGTCCGTCGAGGTCGAACCCGAACCCGATCTGGCGATCGAGGTCGAGGCGCCTTCCGCCAGCGACGACGACGACGACGAGGTTGTGTTGGAGGGCGGGGACGACGACGCTGACGAAGCCGACGTCATCCTCGGTGGCGATGACGACTACGTCGAGGTCGACGCTCCGGCTCCCGTTGCCCTCGACCGCGGGGCGGCGCTCGCGGCCGCCGTGACGAGTCGGCGACGCGATGAGGTCGACCTCGACGCCGGGTTCGCGGTCGAGCCCGCGGCCGAGGTTCGTGCGCGGGTCGAACTGCTGATTGGTGAGGCGGCGGTGGCCGAGAGCTTCGTCGACGCGGCCGAGTGGTACGCCCACGCGGCCGACCTCCTCGACGGTGCGCTCGGCGAGGCGGCCCGCGCGGAGCAGGTCGCCGAGAGGGCGAGGGCGCTGGCGCCAGAGGTTCCGCTGGCGCTGCGGGTGCAGCGGCGGTTGATGCTCGCGTCGGGCCGGGCCTCCGAAGCCTCACGACTGACGGCGGAGGAGATCGCGTCGTCCCCTTCGGCGGACGAGCGGGACGTGCTTCGCTGGCTGCGCGCGTTCACGGGTCAGGCCGACGAGGCGGAGGGAGCGAAGACGGCGTGGCGTGAGCTCGCGTCGCCCGATGGGACGCTGGAGTCGGCGATCGCTGCCCTGCTCCAGGGCGGCGCTCGTCGCGATCCCGGCGCGATCGAAGAAGCCCTCGACGCGTGGGCCAGACACGCGGGCGGTGCGATCGCAGGCAGCATCCGGGTGGCGCGCGCGCGCATGTCCGAGGGCCACGACGCCGACGCCTCGCTGGAGGCGGTGCGCGCGGCGACGGCGGCCGACCCGACGGACCTCGGCGCCTGGCTCACCCTCGCGCGCCTCGCGACCGCGCGCGGATCGTCCCGATGGTTGCTCGATGCCTTCGCGGGCATCGGTCGGCTGTCCGAGCGCGGCGACGTCGCGCCGTCGTCGGCGGCGCTCGCGCAGTCCCTGGCATCGCTCGTGGGCGAGGCCGTCGCGAGTACATCCTTCGTCGCGTCGGGGGTCTCCGGTCGACTCATCGCCCACGCGAGGGAGCTCGCTCGCATCGACGCGCCGGAGTCCACGACGGGCTCCGTCTCCGAGCGGCCCGGCGCGCCCGACAGCGTGGTCGACGACGGCGCGGCGGTGCGTCGGCTCCTCAAGGCGGTGCAGCAGCGGCGTGAGGGCCCCCTGGCCTACGCGGCGGGCGCTCTCTTCTCTTCTCGGCGCTCCGAGGTCGAGGCTGGCCTGCTCGCGCGCGGCGGAGCGGTCGACCCGTCCGAGGCGATGGCCTTCTCGACCGACGGTTCGGGCGGTGCGCTGGCGCTGGCGTTGCGCGCCTCCTCGGACGGCGAGGTGACGCTCGACGACATGGCGGTGGGCGAGACCGAGTGGTCGCGCCTCGTGCGCGCCGAGTCGGCGCGGCGGACCCACGGTGACGCCAGCGCCTCCTTCGCGACGCTGCTCCACGGCTCCGACGATCGCGCGGTGGCGGCCTTCGCGGCGCGCGCCCTGATCTCTCTCGCCGACCATGCCTCGCTCGCCTCGGCGCTCCACGTCGAGGCGGTGGGCGCCGAAGACCCGCGGCGCGCGGCCTCGCTCCTGCTGCTGGCGGCGGCGACGGCGACCGACGCGGAGGACGTCGACCTGCCCGAGCTCCGTCGGCTCCTGCCGGGCGACATCGTGGTGGCCGAGCTCGCCGCGCAGCTTGGCTTGCGGGGCCTCGCCTCCATGGGTGAGGTGGCGGCGGTGCTCGCCGAGGCGCAGGGCGACCCCGCCATCGTGCAGTCGGCGGCCATCCGCAGCGCGCTTCGCCGGTCCGACCTCGACCCCGAGCTCGCGGCGCAGAGCCTCTGGGACCGTTGGTCCGTAGCGCGCGGTGACGCGTGCCTGGCTACGCTGGTGCTCCGAACGCCGGGCCACGAGGGGTCGCACGCCTCGACGGTGGTGCGTTCGCTGTTCGAGCGCGCGGCCGAGACGCGCGACGCGGGCCCGCTGGCCGTCGCGCTGGGTGAGCTCGCGGCGGAGATGCTGGAGTTCTCCGATCGACGCAGCGACGCCCTCCAGGTGCTCGCACGAACGCGCGCCCTCGCGCCGGCCGACCCGCTGCTGGCGGCGGCCGAGCAGGCGCTCCTGCTGGCGTCGGGTCGCGACGTCGAGGTGTCCGAGCGGGCCTTCGAGCAGCTCAAGACGGTGAGCGAACCGCGCGAGCAGGTGGAGGTCTTCGAGCGCCTCGCGCGCATCGACCTCTTCGAGCGCGGCGACCTCGCGTCGGCGGTGCTGTCGTACGCGGCGATCTTGGAGGTCGACCCCACCCACGCCGAGGGGCTGCGCGCGCTGGAGCGCCACTACGCCGAGCGTGAGCGCTGGGACGAGCTCTTCCTCGTGTTGCGTCAGATTGCGAGCGGCGTTCGCGACGGCTCCGACGCGCTGCCACTGGTACACGCGGCGGGTCGGGTGGCCGATCGGGCAGGGGACGACGCCCGCGCCGCGGCGGGTCTGTTGCGCTGGGAGACCTTCGACCGCGGGCTGCACGACCGTCGCCTGTTGCTGGCGCTCGACACCGACGTCCGCACCGAGCGCACCTGGCCGACGGTCGAGCGTGTGGCGCGCGCCCTCGCGGCCAACGCGCCCGACCCGGCCGAGCGATCGGCCCACTGGCTTCGCGTGGCCCTCGCGGCTGAGGCCACGGGCGAGCTCACCCGCGCGGCCGACGCCTACGCGTCCGCGACCGAGGCGGCCCCCAACGTGGCCACGCTCCTGGGGGCAGCGCGCATCGCGAGCGCCCGTGGCGAGGCGCAGTCGTCGGTCGCCTTCACCGAGGCCGCCGCGCTCAGCCTCCACAACGTGGGCCTCGCCGCGGACGCGCTCGCCAACGCCGCGACCCTCTGGCGTGACGTCGCGAAGAACCCCCAGCGCGCGCTCGCTGTCGCCGTCGAAGCACTGCGTCGCGACCCCGGGCACGAGGCAGCCTTCGGCGTGGCCTCCGGTCTCCTCGCGACGGCGCCGCAGCCCGAGCTGGAGCTGGAGCTCATCGCGGGCTTCCTCTCCGCCCGCGCCGACGCGCTGCCGCCTGCCGATGCGGTGACGATCTACGTTCGCGGGGCGCTCGTGGCCGAGCAGGCGGGCGACATCGACCGCGCCCGAACCTTCCTCCGCGCGGTCAACGCCCTCGACCCCGACCACGTCGCCGCGCTGCGCGCGCTCGTTCGCCTGAGCGACGCGGCGGAGGACTGGTCGGCCGCCGTGGACGCCCGCATCCGCCTCGCCAAGTCGAGCGGCGACGGCGCCGAGAACCTCGAGCTGCTCATCCAGCTCGGTGACCTGTTCGACAGCAAGCTCGGTGACCCCAAGCGCGCCGAGGCCGCGTGGCGTCGCGTTGCCCAGGCCGCCGCGAGCGACCCGCGCCCGTGGGAGCGCCTGGCCCGCTACTACGAACGCGTGGGCGAACCCACCCGCGAGGTCGAGGCTCGCAAGGTGCTGCTGCGCCGCGGTCGCACGCCCGTCGAGCGCGTCGGTCACGGCCTTCGACTGGCGACCATGGCCCGCGGTCCGCTCGCGGACTCCGCCCTCGCGGAAGAGGCGCTGAAGGCGTGCGCCGACGACGTTCGCGCGGGCGTCGACCGCAACGTGCGCGACGTGGAGGCGCTCCAACGACTCGCGACCTGGCTGCGCCTGAGCGGATCGAGCGACGGTGAGCGCGTGGTCGCCGCCACCGCCGTCACCCTCGGGGTGGCCAACGACGCGCTGCGTGCGCTCGCGCCCGACGGTGTCGTCGCGGGTGCTGGCATCGAGAGCCTGCTGCCCGCCGCGCTCGACCTGCTCGCGCCCCCCGCGCTCCCTTCCGACCTTCGGGAGCTCCTGGTCAAGACCTCCACGGTGCTCGACCCGTTGGCGGCCTTTGACCCGGCCGTCTCGCAGGCCGATCCGCTCGGCGCGCGTCCGCACGGTCTCCGCGCCGAGATCGAACGGTGGGCCCGCATGCTCGACCTCGGCGACGTCGAGATCTTCCTGACGACACAGCTCCCGGCCATCGCGCTCCCGGTCGGTCGCTCGCCCGCGCGCGTGCTCGTGGCCTTCTCGGCGCCCGCTTCCATCGTCACGCGCTTCGCCGTGGCGCGGGCCGCGCTGCTCATCACCCAGGGCCTCTCGCTGCCGCTGCGGATGGACCTCGCGGAGTTCAAGCTGGTGATGACGGCGCTGCTGCGGCAGTTCGAGCCGATGTTCAAGGCCGAGGGCGTCGACCCGACGAAGCTCGACACGCTCTCCCGCGCCATCACCCGCGCGATGCCCCGCGAGCTGCACGCCGAGCTCATGCCCGCCGCGCGCGCGGTGCTGCGCCGCCCCTTCGACCCGGCGGTGATCCACGGCGCCGCGTTGGAGTTCGGCGACCGCATCGCCCTCCTCGCGACTGGCGACCTCCCGGCGGCCGTCGCCGCGCTCGCCCCCCCCGGGGTGCTCCCGGCGCGGGTCATCGACGAGGTGCCCGCGGCTGCGCGTCTCGTGCGCGTCTCGTTGAGCGAGCGCTTCCTCGAAGCGCGTCGGCTCACCGGCTTCCAAGACCCGTGAATGGCTCGGTGGCGCGTCGGAGCGTTGGTCGCAGCCCTCTGCCTCTCGGGGGTGGGCAACGTGCGCCCGCTGCCCGCTCGTGACGTGCCCGCGCGCCGACGCGTCCCTCTCTTCCTCTCGACCTTCGCCGCGCCCGCCGCGGGCGTCGATGGAGCCCCGCTGCGGGGACCGCACCGTGACCCGGTGGTTCGTTGGAGGGTTCGCACGGGGCGCCGGGTGTTCTCGTCGCCCGCGCTGACCCGCGAGGGCTACGCGGTGTTCGGCTCCCTCGACGGGAGCGTGCAGGCCGTCGATCAGGGGGGCGTCGTGCGATGGGCCCACCGACGCGCGGCGCGGGTGTTCTCGTCGCCCGCGAGCGTGGGAGATCTCACGATCATCGGCAGCGACGCCCGCGAGGTGGTCGCGATCGACGGCCGCGGAGTGGAGCGTTGGCGCGCCGAGCTTCCGCAGGACATGGACGCGCCGGTGTTTGCCACCGCGGAGGGGGACACCCTCGTGGCGTCGGGTGACCTGCGCGCGTTCTCTCGGGCGGGTCAGCTCCGTTGGACCACCGCGCTCGCGGGTCACGTCTTCGGCCCCATCGCCCGCGGCACGGGCACCGAGGTGCTCGTCCCCGAGATGCGCGGCAGCGTCGCGGTCGTCGACGCCGCGGACGGTCGCCTCGTGCGTCGCGTCGAGGTCGGCGGGTTCTTGTACGGCGGGCCGCTGGGCCTCGACGACGGAGCGTTCGTGGTGGGCGTGAGCGACGGAACCATCCGCTGCTTCAACGCCGACGGCGCTGCACGGTGGAGCTTCGCGACCGAGGGGGCCGCGCGTCGTCTCGGCGCTCGGGCGACGCCCGCGCTACGAGCTGATGGCGTCATCGTGGTGGGCGCCGAGGACGGTCGCATCTACGGCCTCCGACCCGCCGACGGAACGGTCGTCTTCCGCATCGCGACGAGCGGCCCGGTGCGATCGCGCGCGTGCTTCGACCGCGACGGCTGGGCCTACGTCGGGAGCGAGGACGACCAGGTGCACGCCATCGCGCCCGACAACACGGAGGCGTGGCGCGTGACGCTCGGCGCCGATGTCGACAGCTCGCCGCGGATCATCGCCGACGGCCTCCTCGTGGTCGGCGCCGACGACAGCGCGCTGCACGCCATCGCCGGAACGCCCTAGTCCGCTCGCCTTGACCGGCGCTCCCCCGCGCGTAGACAGTGCGCGCGATGGCTCGAAAGTCTCTCGACGACAACAGGTTGCTTCAGGTGTTTCAGGCGCAGTCGACGCGTCCCCTCCATGTGATGGAGGTGCTGTCGGCGCTTCAAGAAGCGCCCACGGCGCGGCGCGCGGTCACCGAAGCGCTCGACCGGCTCGCCGAGCGCAGCCTCGTCGTCGCGATGCCGGGCGGTCGCTACCGGCTGCCGCGTGACCAGGGCGCGCGCGTCGAGGGGCGCTTCATCCAGAACCCGCGAGGCTTCGCCTTTGTCGAGGCCAACGACGGCGCAGGCGACGTCTTCATCGCGCCCAACGGGGTGCTCGGCGCCATGCACGGCGACCTCGTCGAGGCCGTGGCCCGAGCGGGCGACCGCGGGCGCGAAGGCGCCATCACCGCGGTGCTCAAGCGACGCTCGGCCACCATCCCTGGCGTGCTGCGCGCGCGCCCCAAGGGATCGTGGCTGGAGCCCGACGACGCACGCATCCGCGGCCCCATCGTCATCGAAGGGGACGCGCTCGGCCGCGACGGCGAGTCGGTGGTGGCGACCATCGAACGCTGGCCCGTGCAGGTCGGCGAGGTGCCGATGGGTCGTGTGACCGAGGTGCTCGGCGAGCCCGGCGCGCTGGCCACCGAGGTGCGCAAGGTGACCGTGCGCGAGGGCATCGAGGCGCCCATCGAGCAGGACGTGCTCGATGAGGTGGCGCGGTTGCCCGACGCTGTGACGCCCGACGAGATCGTCGGCCGCGTCGACCTGCGCGATCGACCGCTAGTCACCATCGACCCCGATGACGCGCGCGACCACGACGATGCGGTGTACGTCGCCGCGAGGCCCGACGGCGGCTGGGACGTCACCGTCGCCATCGCCGACGTCTCCCACTACGTTCCGCTCGGCACCGCGCTCGATCGCCACGCGGCCGAGCGCGGCACGAGCGTGTACCTGCCCGATCGGGCGATCTCGATGCTGCCGCAGGAGATCTCCGGTCGCATCGCGTCGCTGCTCCCCAACGAAGACCGCCTCGCGCTCGCCGTCGAGGCCACGCTCACCCGCGACGGAACGGTCACCGAAGCGCGCATCGTCGAGGCCGTGATGCGCTCCCACGCGCGGCTCACCTACGGAGGCGTCGCCGCCGCCCTCGGGTGGACCGACGCTGTGCCCGCCGCGCCGCTCACCGACGCGATGCGAGCGACGGTGCTCACCGCCGACGAGTGCTCCTCCACGCTGCGCGCGCGCCGCATGCGCCGCGGGGCGATGGACTTCGACCTCCCGGAGGGGCGCGTGCGCTTCGGCGAGGACGGCGTCTCGCCCGTCAACATCGTGCAGAGCAAGCGCGACCCCGGTGTGCGGCGTGCGTATGCGCTCATCGAAGACCTGATGCTCCTCGCCAACGAGGTGGTCGCCGAGGTCTGCGTGCGCGAGGGCCTCGCGGCCGTATACCGCGTCCACGGTGGGCCGCAGGGCGATGCGTTCTTGAGGTTTCTCGCGGCGGCGCGGGCCATGGGTCGGCCGCTCGACGACGAGGAGGAGGTGACGCCGCGTCGGCTGTCGGAGTTCTTGCGGTCGCTGAAGGGCACGCCCGAGGCGCGGGTGCTGGGCATGCTGCTGCTGCGCGCGATGCCGCAGGCCCGGTACAGCGAACACAACACCGGCCACCACGGCCTCGCCGCGGCCGCGTATCTCCACTTCACGTCGCCCATCCGTCGGTACCCCGATCTCCTCGTGCACCGCGAGGTGCGCCGCTGGCTGCGCGACCCCTCGAAGCGCACCAACACCGACGGCCTCAGCGCCCTCGCGGCCGACTGCTCGCGCCTCGAACGCCGCGCCGTCGACGTCGAACGCGAGGTGCTCGACCTCTACCGCTGCGAGGTCGCGCGCCTGCACCTGCAAGAGATCCACGTCGCGACGGTGGTCGGATTCGGCAGCACGGGCGTGTACCTCGACCTCGATGATCCGTTTCTCACGGGGATGCTCCCGCTGGAGTCGGTCGCGAGTGGCGCGTGGGAGCCCGACGAGCTCGGGCTGCGGCTACGATCGAGCCGCACCGGCATGATCTTCCAGGTGGGCGACCAGCTCGCCGTCGAGATCGCGGACGTGTCGCTCGCTCGTCGCACGGTGTTCTTGCGGCTGGCCGACGCGGCGAGGGAGCTCATCCGTCGCGCGCCCGCCGAGAAGAAGGGCAAGGGCAAGGGCAAGGGCAAGCCGGTGCGGCCGACGGTGCAGAAGCGCGGGCGCAAGCGGTGAAGGGCCCGGTCGTCGGGCTGCTCGCGGCGCTGCTCGCGTCGAAGTGCCAACGCTCGCCGCCGCGCGTGGACTTCGAGAGCGGTGTACGGCCCGAGCCGCCGCGGGTCGACGTTCCTCCGGTGGATGTCCCGGCGTTTGCGGTGGTGGCGTCGGCGCAGGTTCCGGGCGAAGGGCGAACGCTCACCATCGGCACGCTCACCCTCAACGCCGAGGCCACCGAGCGCTTCGTCGCATCGCTCGCGTTGCCCGTGCGAGACGGTATCGCCGAGACCTGGATCTACCGCGTCGGCGCGGCCGGCGAGGCGCTCGACACCCTGCGCGTGGTCGTCGAGGGCGGCTCGCTGCGCCGCGAGGTGATCGCGGGGACGGCGCCCACGATCGCGGGCTGCGTGTCGGCCTCGCTGCGGGCGACGTCACCCAACTCGGTGGTGGTCACGGCTCGTTGCGGTGCACGCGTCGAGGCTCGCTGGGTCTCGCGCGGTGATGCTCCGAGGGCCCGCAGCCTCGTGGTCGTCGAGCCCACGGCTGCAGGCGTCGCGGATGTCTCCGCCGACGTCACGGCCGAAGACCGCGACCAGGACGGCGCCGACGAGCTCCGCCTCGCGTTGCGTCGCGCGGACGCCACGCGCGGACCGGTGGCGCGGCTCGTGTTCGTCGACCGCGGCGGTCGGCTCGCACGCGACGTCGTCGAGCCCGCGCAGTCGCTCACCGAGTCGTTGACCGCAGCGTTGCCATCGGGGCGACGCCCGGCCCCCGTTGCCTCGGCGTTGGAGGCGGAGGTGACCCTCGCGACGTTGCGTCGCGCACTCTGCACGGAAGAGGGCACCGCGCGGGTGCTCATCGACGGCGCGCGCGGCGTGTCGTGCGGCGCGGTCGGCGGAGTCGTTGATCGAGGGCGTATCCGCTTCGCCGCGATGATGGCGCTAGGTGACTTTCCCGCGGCGGAGCAGGCGGCCCGTACGCTCGCTGCGGTCCCCGAACACGCGTCGCGTTGGACCGAGATGGAGAGCGCGCTGCGAGGCGGTGTGGTGACCGAGCGCACCTGGCGCGCGCGCCCCGGTCCCTTCGTTGGCATGTCCCTCGACGCCACGGCCCCGGCCCGCGTGGGCTCGCTCGCCTTCGACCTCCCGCTGCGCCCGCCTGCGGTGATGGTGCGCGGCCTCCAGGGCGGGCGTGTCGACCTCGTGTCGCTCGCCTTCGTCGTGGGCACCGCGGGCACGACGCGCGACCTGCTCGCCAACGTCGCGGGCGGCGGAGCGCTCGTCGGCGTCGCGTCTCGCTGTGACGGCGTCAACGTCCTCCTGTGTGACCCAGCACAACCCTGCGAGCCCCTCGCGAGCAGCGTCACCACCACACCCGCTGGACTCACCCGTTGGCCCGTTCGGCTCGCCCCCTCGGCCGATCTCTCCGCCGCCTGCGCCACCAACCCCGAAGCGATGCGAACGCTCGGTCCTCCGTCGACGCAGGTCATGGGCGCCGTTCGTGACCGGGCGCTCGTCTCCATCGAGGGGAGGCTCTGGTGGGTGGGCGCCGCGCAGGCGACGCCGGTCCTGCTCTCGCAGCGGTTGGGCCCTGGCTTCAGCCCGGGCGGGCCCGTCAGCGTCAACGGCGCGTGGGCGGTGCTACCCGGCCTCAACGGCGTCTGGGTGCGCGGCGCCACCGGGTGGAAGCTCCGCGCGGTTGAGGGCCTCGAAGGGCGCACCGCGCAGCTCCGCGACCTCATCATCACCGACGACGGCGCGGTCATCGCGGGCCTCGTCGGGACGCAGCTCTACGTCATCGAGCGGCGCCCCGCCCGCTGACGCTCACGGGATACAGAACCTCGTAAACCCGACCGCCCGCCGACCGCGCGGCCCGGTCTGCACGACGGCTGTCACGCGACGCCCGTTGCCGAGCGCGACGATGCGCCCCGCGGCGCCCTCGACCCGCGGCCCGTCGAAGGCCGCGCGCGCCAGCCCGTCGGGCTGCACCGTCGCGCCGCGCAGCGTTCCGTCGGCGCGCAGCCACAGCGCCGTCGCGCCGCCGTGGGTCGGAACCACCGTCACGGGAGGCGGCTCGCCCGGGAAGTGATCGATCACCCGGCGCGCGCGGAGCGTCCCGTCGAGGCCGATCACGGCCGTCGAGATGGACGCCTCGCCGTTGAGCTCCTCGCTCCACGCCACGACGACCGCGTCGGAGAGCACGGCGCCGTCGTCGATGCGCGGAATGAGCAGGTTGCGGGTGACCCGCGCGCCGGAGCTGTCGACGAGTCCGTTGCGCTCGAAGCGCACCACGCGCACGTCGGAGCCCAGCCGGAAGATCGCCGCCGCGCCTTCGCCGTCCGGGCGCAGCACGACGTTTTCGGCGACGGCCGGGATGAACAGCGTGATGTCCGTGGGCGGTGCGACGAGCGGCCCGTCGGTGCGCACGCGGAGCACGCCGGGCGAGGCCACCACCACGCCGCCGTCGAGCACCTCGACGACGCGCGACGAGAGGGCGACGGTGATGCCCGCGGTGATGCCCGTCGCGATGGGGTCGCTGTAGTTGGGCGCGATGACCGTCGGGGCCGCCGGGGCGCCGCTCGCGTCGATGACGGCCGACGCCACGCGCGTGCTGAAGTCGGCGTCGCCCGGGAAGCCGACGCTCTCGCGGAAGAGCACCATCGCCCCGGCGAGGGCGGGCGTAAGCGTCGGGCTCGACAGGTCGACGCGGCTGCCCGCGGTGTTGCGGACCACCGTCGGAGGGCGCTGCGCCGCGCCGTTGGGGTCGACGGCGAGGAGGGTGATCTGATCGCGCGCGGCGACGCCTCCGTCGGGGGTCGCGCCCGTGCGAAGCGCGCTCTCGCGCCACAAGCTCAAGAAGCCGCCGCGGTACGCGACCAGCCCCGACACTTCGCCGTCCTGGTGGCCCTCCGTCGACGTCGCGATGGAGCGCACGACGGACTCGCCCTCGCACGCAGGCGGCGGCCCGGCGTCGTAGGGCACCGGCGCAACGTCCGCTCCAGCGTCGGTCGCGGCGTCGGGGCTGGCGGGCGCGTCGGAGTTGGCGGGCGCATCGGTCGCAGCGTCGGGCGATGGGCTCGGCGAGGGGGTGCGGCTGCACGCCGCGAGGAGGGAGGCGAGGAGGAGGGCGGTTCGATGGCCGGGCACGATGGCTGGCATCCTATCGCAAGCGCGGCTTTCCCCGTCGACGTCGCGGCGGTCCGGCTCCAGCTATTGCGCGACGTGGGCCTCGGCGGTAACCACGTTCGGCCTTGCGTCGGCGTCGGCGCAGGCCGTCACGCAATCCCCTTCCAGGAGCCCAGTACCATGGCACGCGAACCCAAGAACTTCGATCACCTCCTCGGCGGCAAGGCCAAGGGCCTCTCCGACGCCCAGCTCCAGGCCCACTTCACGCTCTACAAGGGCTACGTCACCAAGCTCAACGAGATCACCACGAAGCTCGCCGCGGCCGACCGCAGCACCCCCAACTACAGCTTCAACGAGTACTCCGAGCTGCGCCGCCGCGAGCCCGTCGCCTTCAACGGCACCGTGCTCCACGAGATGTACTTCGAGGGCCTGGGCGACGGCTCCACCGCGCCGAGCGCGGGCGCCAAGGACTTCATCGCCAACTCCTTCGGCAGCTTCGACGCGTGGATCGCCGACACCAAGGCCTGCCTCATGAGCGCGCACGGCTGGACCCTGCTCTGCTACGACTACGACTCGAAGAAGCTCATCAACAACCTCGTCAACGGCGAGCACCACGTGGGCCTCTTCGCCAACGTGCACGTCATGGCGGCCTTCGACGCCTGGGAGCACGCCTACTTCTTCGACTACCAGACGGGCAAGGCGAAGTACGTCGAGTCGATCCTCGGCGGCCTCAACTGGGACGTCCTCGGCGGCCGCTTCAAGCAGGTCGGCGCCGCGGTCTGATCAGCTCTTCCGCTCCGCCTCCGCGCTGACATCCCGCGCGGAGATTCCCAACCGCCTCAACTTCTTCTGCAACCCGAAGCGCGACAGGCCCAGCGTCTTCGCGGCGCGGGTCTGGTTGCCGCCGTGCGACGCGAGCGCTCGCAGCACCATGGCGCGCTCGACGTCCTCCACCGCGTTGCGCAGGTCGAGGCCCGAGTGCCCGGTCGGGGCAGCGCGCGGCTCCGGCGAGCTCACGCCGACGGTCAGGTGCTCGGCGCGAATCACGTCCTCGGACAGCACGGCCGCGCGCAGCACCTCGTTCTGGAGCTGCCGCACGTTGCCCGGCCACGGGGCCGCGCAGAGGGCCGCGAGCGCCGCCCGGTCGACGCTCACCTCGCGCCGCGCCGAGCGCTGGAGGAAGTGCGCCACGAGCTCGGGGATGTCCTCCCGCCGATCACGCAACGCCGGCACCCGCACCACGATCACCGCGAGGCGATAGTAGAGGTCCTCGCGGAAGGTGCCGCGCGCGACCATCTCCTGGAGGTCGCGGTGCGTCGCCGCGATCAAGCGCACGTCGACCTTGCGCACACGCTCGCTGCCCACCGCGCGCACCTCGCCCTCCTGCAACACGCGCAGGAGCCGCGACTGCATCCCGGGCGACATCTCGCCGATCTCGTCGAGGAAGAGCGTCCCTCCGTCGGCCGCCTCGAAGAGCCCGGCGCGCGGCCTGTCGGCGCCGGTAAACGCCCCGCGAACGTGCCCGAACAACGTGCTCTCCAGCAGGGTCTCGGGGATGGCGCCGCAGTTCTCGGCCACGAAGGGCCGCGCCGCCCGCGGGCTGTTGTCATGGAGCGCCCGCGCGACGAGCTCCTTCCCGGTGCCCGACTCTCCTTGCAGAAGCACCGGCATGGGCGTCGGCGCGACGCGGTCGAGCAGCGAGAGCATCCGGCGCATCGCATCACCGCGCCCCACCAGAGGCTCGTAGTGACCTCGCGTCGCTGCCGGGTCGACCGCCTTGCGCGCGGTCTCCAGCTCGGCGCGCTGCTTCGCGACGGCGCGTTCGAGCTCATCGGCGAGGCGCTCCGAGCGACGCAGGGCGCGGCGCAGCTCCGAGCGCGAGCGCGCGTTGTCGATGGCCACCGCGGCAGCGTCCGCGAAGGCTCCGGCGAGCGACTGCGCCCGCTCGTCGAAGGCACCCGCGCGGAGACGATCGTCGACGTAGATGGTTCCGACGACCTCGCCGTGCACCCGCAGCGGAACCGCGAGCACCGAGCGCAGGCGCAACCCGACGACGCTCTGCGTAGCGTCGAAGCGGTGGTCGGTCGCGGCGTCGACGGTGACCAGCGCCTCGCCCGTGTTGGCCACGCGCTCCGCGATGGACCGTGACACCACGGCCTCGTCGCCCACGAGGTCGCGCGCCCCGAGGTTGCGCGCGTTGCGCACCTTCAGCGTCCCGTCCGCCTCGCGCAACAACAAGAACCCCCGCGACGCCCCGGTGAGCTCGATGATCGCGTCCATCACCCGGTCGAGCAGCGGCTGGAGCTTCGGCTCGGCGTGGATGCGCTGCACCACCGAGAGCATCCAGCGCCAGCGCGCGTCGTCCGTCGCGCTCACGCCGCGCTCGACCGCCTCGGCTCGCGCGGAGGGCGCGTGTCGCCGACGGAAGCAGTCCGCCATCGCATCGGGCAGCGTCGCGGCCAGGGCGTCCACCCGGTGACGTCGCCGCGCGCGCATCGAGTCGGCGCGGGCCCGATCGCCCGTGAGCTCCGCTGCCGCCTCCGACCACGCAAGGAGGAGCAGCTCGTGCTCGACGCTCGGGTCGGCCTCGACGCCACGGCGCGCCCGCACCTCGGCGGCCTCCGGGGCGCCGAACCTCGGGTGACCGCGCACCGCGAGCGCGAAGCGGGCCAGCGACGTCATCGCTCCGTCGTCAGCACCCGCCACGCCGAGCGCGGCAGCGGCTTCGTCGAGCGATCCCGCGTCGATCGCGCCCAACGCCCACCGCGCCCGCAGCTCAGCCGCGAGGACGGGCGCGCCCAGCGTCGCCACCGCGTCGGCATACGTCGGCGACCGCGACGCATCGCCCGACGCCTCCGCCTCCAGGGCGTCGACCCACCGCGCCGTCAGCACATCGCCCGCTTCTTCGGCCGCGCGCCGCGCCCGCGCGATGAGCGACGCGGACTCCTCGTTGGCGCCGATCCAGATGGAGAGCGACGCCACGTTGGCGAGCGCCCGCGCGAGCGACGCGCCGTTGCCCTCCGCCGCGAAGAGCGAGGCCGAGCGTCGCATCGCCCGATACGCCTCGCCGAGGGCGCCCGATTCCAGGGAGGCCGCGCCGAGGTTCATCAGGTAGGTCGCCGCTGCCCGCGCGTCGCCGTCGCGGCTCGCCGACTCCCACGCCCGCCGGTACGCCGCCGCCGCGCCGACGAGGTCGCCCGACCGCTGCGCCAGCAACCCCCGTACGCCCGCGAGCCGCGGGTCACGCGCTGCGTGCACGCCCAACCGCTGCGCCCACGCGTCACAGAACCCCTTGGCCCCATCGCGTTCGTCGCGACCGAGCGCGCTCAGCGTCGCGAGCTCCAACACGCGCGCGGCGAGCAGCTCGTCGCCCCCCGGCCGCGTCGCCTCCGCGAAGGTCACGCCGAGCTCATCGGCCGACGGAGGCTCTCCGCGATCGAGGGCCGCGCGGTGTTCGAGCACGCGACCCGCGACGCCGACGTCACCCGCCAGTGAACGATGCGCCTCCGCCCAGCGCCGCGCCCCCTCGCGATCGCCCGCGCGAAGGAGCACCTCGCCATGCAGCAGCACCGCCGCCGGTGTCCCCGCGCCCTCCGTCCACGCCCGCGCCTCCGCGTGGCGACCCGCGCGACAGAGCGCCGCGGCCATCCAGGTCGCGTGCAGCCACGCGGGCTCGACCCAGGCGTGCGCCTCCCGCAGCAACCCGATCTGCTCGTCGGTGGAGCCCTCGGGGTCGCTCAGCGCGAGCCTCGTCGCGGCGCTCGCTCGGGCGCGGTCACCTCCCCAGGCAAACATCCGCGCCGCAGCGCCGTGCGCGCCCAGCGCCGACAGTCGCTCCGCGAGCGCACCCACCGCGGGGCCATCTCCCGGCTCCGGTCGGCCCGCCGCCGCCGTGGCGCGAACCCCTCCGCGCTCTGACACGACGAGTCCGCGCGCCTCGAGCGTCGCGAGCGCGGTGTCACCGTGGAGAGCCTCGCGGGGCACGGCATCGCGCGCCAACGCAAGGCGGCGCAGGAGGCGCAGCGCATCGTCGCCCAGGCCGACCGGCGCAGGTGCCCCCGGCGTCGAGGCGCGCATCGGCAACGCTGCCGTGGTGATCGCCGTCGGGCCGAGCTCACGCGACAGACCCACCACGCGTCCCGACCACCCGCCCGTCGCCTCCGCCCACCGCCGCACCACCGCGGCCGCCACCGGGGCGCGGTGCAGGTCACCAAGCAGGGCAGCGAGCGCGTCCGTCGACAGCGCCGCCCTCTCGACGACGACGAGTCGGGCGTCGTCGACCGCCTCCATGGACGTCGCGACCAGCACCATCGGGTGCGCCTCGCCGTACCGTCGCGAGCGCTCCACCACGTCCGCCGCCAACCGCAGCGTCGCCGCCGACGCGTCGACCATCACGAACGCCGTCGGCCGCTCACACGACGTCGGCGTCGCATCCCGTCGCGCGAGCACTTCTCCGCGGGCGGCTGCGTCCGTTCGCGCGAGGCGCACGGCGTCTTCGAGCAGCCGTCGGCGCCCCGACCCTTCGGGGCCCACGATCACCACACCCGCGCTGTCCCCCGTCGCCGCGCGGCCGAGCTGCTCGGCGACGTGTCGCGCCGCCGCGTCGCCGCCGCGCCACCGGGGAGCCGCGGGGATCGTCTCGTCGTCGGTGGTCCACGCCGCGTCGACGACCGTCGCGGGGAGCCACTCGGCGCTGTCGAGGCGCCACCGACGGAGAAACGCTCCCGCCGACGAAGGACGGTCCGCCGGGTCGTGCGCCACCGCGGACGCGAGCACCGTGCGCAGCGGCGCCGGGACCCGATCGAATACACGGGCTCGTATGGTTCCGGCGGGGCGCACGAGGGATGCGAGCACCGCGCGGGCGTCGGTCGGGTCCTCGACCCACGGGTGCCCCTTGCCCAGGGCGACCACGAGCGACACGCCGAGGGCATAGAGGTCGCGCGCGGGCGTCGCCGCCCCGAAGAGCGCCTCCGGGGACATGAACGCCAGGCTCCCCGACGACCCCTCGCGCGCGTCGCCGGACGAGCGCGCGATGCCCAGGTCGACGAGCACGGCGCTGTCTCCCCGCACCACGATGTTGGCGGGCTTCACGTCGCCATGGACAACCCCCGCGCCGTGCAGGAACTCCAGCGCGCCTGCCACCGACGCCCCCGCCCGGACGACGCCCCCGACGTCGTCGACGGCATCGAGGGCGACGCCTTCGACCAGCTCCATCACGACGAAGGAGCCACCGCCGGGCAGCGCGCCGAGGTCTCGCGTTCGCGCAACGTGCGGGTGGTCGAGCGAGAGCAGCAGGCGGGCGAGCGCCGGGTCGAGCGCCGTGGCCTGTACTTTTACCGCACAGGGTATTCCGTCCCCATGGAGGTCACGCGCCTTCCAGACCGACCCTTCGGTGCCCGACCCGAGGCGCCGCTGGAGTTCGTACCGACCGACGAGGATGCTGCCGGGCCCGAGGGTTTCCACGCGAGGGAGTCCTTGCACGAGGGGTTCCGTCAACGAACATGGCGGCGCCGCGAGGTGACCGTCAACCACGGTTGGCGGATGTGAGGTGGTCGCTGGAGTGACCGGTCGGTGCGGGCGTCGGGTATGGTCGGCGGGTGCGCTGGGATCGCTGGGTTCTCCCGCCGGCCGTGAGCGCCGCCGTCTTCGCGGTGTTGGCGATCTCGCCGCCCGTGGGCCCCATCGCCGATCCCGGTTACCGACTGGAGGCGCTCGGGGAGCCGTCTCCGGGGCGACCGTGGCTGCTGCGAGCGCGCCCAATCGCGGGCGAGCGCATGGCCTCTCCACCACGGCTTTCACTCTCCGGGACCGCCGTCGCTCCCATCGGTTTCCTTCGCGATCGAGGCGCCTGGTTTCGCGTGATGGTCGCCTCCGACGCGCGCACCCTCGCGCTCGATCTCACCGACGCCACCGGCACCCACCGCCTGCGCGTCACGCCGCATCCCTCGTCGACGCTTGCACCCGCGACGCCCGCTCGCGATCGCCTGCACGTCCTCGAAGGAACCCTCCTGCCCGAGCTCGCCGGTGACGTCGTGGTCGACCCTGGCGCCGTCTCCGCGCGCCTGGTCCCGGTGACCGAAGAGGTCTCTGTCGACCCCGTGCTCGGGCTCGCGGATGCGTGCGGCCTCGTGCGCTTCAGCGTGCGTGTCATGGGCCTCGGGGCGCCGGTCTCGCTGGTCATCCCACGGCCCGGTGGGGACGAGCGTCACGAGCTTCGGCTGCCGTTGGTCCCGGGTGGCATCGCCGTGCGCGACGATGGCGGCGCCGTGGTGTTGCGAGCCACGAGTGCAGGCGCAACGGGGCACGTGATCGCGGGCGATGCGTCGGGCGCGACATGGTGGTCGGCCGCGACGCTCGCCGACGAGGCGGGCGAGGGGAGGGCCACGGTGGCGCTCCCGCCGGGTGTCGCCTGGGTGATCGCCGCTCGTGACCACGACCTGTCCGAGCCGGTGTCTCCGCTGGTGCGTCCGTCGCGTGCACCCTGTCTCGCGACGCCCTTGGGCCAGCGCCTCGCACGCGGTCGCCTGTCGCCCCCTCCGCTGCCGCCGCTCCGGGTGCTCTGGGATGGCCCCGCCGAGGCCCGCGATCTTACCCAACGACGTATGAACCGCTCCCGCGTGTTGTGCGCCGCGGGCTTGGTGGTCAGCGTGGCGTTGGAGGTGGCGCTGCTCGTCGGCGCGGGACTCGCGCGCGGCCCGTCGTCGCTGCTCCCGCTCGAAGTCGCCCGCCGCGAACGACTCGGCGTCCTGGCGGCGGGCGTGTCGCTGCTGCTGCTCGCGGGCGCGGCCATGGGGCTGTCGGCGTTGCTCCGCGGCCCTTGATCTCCGTCGCGGCACTCCCGCAAACTCACGACCATCGCCGACAGGAGGTCTCCGATGTCCATTCGAGTGCTGGTGGTCGAGCCCGATGAAGCGCTGCGCGTGCCGTTGATGCGGGCGCTGCGAGCGCGCGGCGTCGGGGTCGACGCGTGCGCCGACGTGCAGGAGACGGTGGCCGCGCTCAAGGAGTCCACCGCCTGGAGCCGCGCCCTCATCGAGCTCACGCTCCCCGACGGCGACGGCGTCACGCTGGCCGAGCGCGTCCGTCAGCAGGTGCCGCAGATCGACCTCTGCTTCGTCACCGGCGGCGCAAGCGGCGAGCTCCTCGTCCGCGCCCACGCGCTCGGAACCATCCTCTGGAAGCCGCTCGGTCTAGGCCCGCTCTGCGAGCGCTTCCTCTCCGACACGCGCCGCTCCGGCGTCGTCCGTCGCTACGAGGCCGCGGGCCTTCCCGTCATTCGCCGCATCTGATCGCGCCGCTCGCGGCGAGCGCGTCGATGCGCTCGTCGTCGAGACCCGCTTCCCGCAACACCTCACGCGTATCCGCTCCGGCCGCCCGCGGCGGCGAGTGACTCGCGTCTGCCCCCGCGCCCACCGGCGTACGAAACGCCAGCATCGGATCTCCCCCAAACCCCGGCGACTCGAAGAAGACCCCGCGGTGTTTGTGCTGCGCGTCGTCGGGCAGCTCGTGCGCTTCGAGGACGGGCTCGATGCAGCAGTCATGGCGCCTGGCGAAGTCCTCCCACTCGGTGCGGGTGCGACTCGCGAAGATGGCTGCCACCGACGCCTTCAACGCCGCCTGGTGTTCGCCGGGGACGAGCGCGTCGAGCGTCGGCTCGATGCCCACCGCGGTCGCAAAGGCCGTCCAGAACTTCGGCTCCAACGCACCGAGCGCCACCGCCTGCCCGTCCGCCGTGAGGTACGTCGAGTAGGCCGCGATGCCGCCGTCGAGCACGCCGTCCCCGCGCGCCCTCGGTCGCTCGCCCGCGAAGAGCGATCCCAGCGCGAAGGTCGCCAACGGCAGCGCGCCTTCGCACATGGCGATGTCGGCCACCGCCCCGACGCCCGTCCGCGCCCGCTCGTGGAGCGCCGCGAGAATCGCCACCACCGCCCACAACGCGCCGCCCGCGACGTCGGCCATCTGCGCGCCGGACACAGCCGGTGCTCCGTCGGCGGGACCGGTCACACCCAGCACACCTGCTCGCGCGAGGTAGTTGAGGTCGTGACCAGCGCGCTTCGCGAGAGGACCATCCTGTCCGTATCCCGTGATGGCGCACACGATGAGTCCCGGATGCAGCGCGCGCAGCGCGGCGTGGCCGACGCCGAGCCGGTCGAGCACACCGGGGCGGAAGCCCTCCAACAAGACGTCGTAGTGCGGAACGAGCGCCTTCAGGGTCTCGACGCCCTCGGGTGTCTTCAGGTCGACGACGAGGCTGCGCTTGTCGCGGTTGAGCGCCTGCCACGTCGAGCTCTGTCCTCCCTTCGACGGAGGCATCTGGCGGAGGTAGTCGCCGGGGAAGGGGTCTTCGAGCTTGTCGACGGTGGCGCCGAGATCGGCGAGCACCAGCGACGCGAAGGGCCCGGGGAGCAGCCGCGTGAGGTCGAGCACACGAACGCCCTCCAGCGGGCGCCGGTGGCGGAGTGATTCAGGGAGCATCGGGCGGGAGCATCGGTCACCGGGGGTGCCGGTGACCAGAGTGGAGTAGCGAGGCGGGGAGGGAGACTACTTGAGGAGGCCGAAGAGCTTCTGGAGGTTCATGGCGAGCATCTGGTTGCCCTTGACCTTCAGCTTGCCCGCGAAGAAGAGCTTCATGCCCGCGCTGGGGTCGGCGATCATCGTCTGGAAGTCCGTGTCCGCCACGTCGATGGTCACGCCCGCGTCGGTGGCGGTGCCCTCGGTGACCGCCGGAGGATTGGAGATCAGGTCGACCGTCCAGCTCCCCGCGTTGGCGATGTTGAGCTGGTACTTGCCGCCGATCTTGCGGGCGTCGTCGCCGCGCTTGGCCAGGGCCCCGGGGATCTCCTCGTTGAACAGCTTCTTGATGTCGACGGTCATGACAGAGCCTCCGTGATCAGGCGGGTTCTACGCTGAACCGCCATTCAGCGAGCCGGGATATACCCGCTCCGCGATGGTGTCAAAGCCTCCCGAAAGCTGTGCTACGTCGCCCGTCGCATGAACGCGCGCCTCGTCTGCGGTTGCCTCGCCGTGCTGCTCTTCGGGTGCCATCGATCGCGGACACCGTCCGTGGCCGACGCCGGCCCACCCCGCCCGGCTCCTGAGCGCGTTCCGGCCATCGCGGAGGTCCCTCCGATGGGCGCCGCGCCCGACGGCAGCGAGGTCGACGTCCCCATCTCGTGGATCTACCTGCTCACCGACCCTGCCCCCACCGGCAGCACGCCCTACGCCGTCGTCGGAGCCCGCGTGCCGTGCGCGTTCGTCCCGCGCTACACGGTGAGCGAGCGCGGCGAAGGGGAGATTCGCCTGCGCATGAGGGCACAGCGCCGCGACGCCGGGCACTGCGAGGGCTCTACTGAAGTGGTCGAGCAGGTCTCCCTCTCCCTGGTGCGCCTCGGCACCTGGCTCGTCGTCGACGCCGTCCCGCACGGCCCCAACGACGCTCCCGTCCCCGCCGCGCGCACGCTGCACGTCGTCCCCGATGACGGCACGCTGCGCCCTGCCGCCGAGCGATGGACCCGCTTCTGCGAGAGCACCGCCGATTGCACCGGCGGCGGGGACTGCGTGCGCGTGGGGCTCTCGTCCATCTGCCAGCCCGCGATGGACCCGTGGCTCCACTTCGATCGCCCGTGCCCCGAGGGGACGCACGCCACCCTCGTCGCCCCCATCGCCTCGGACGCCGGTGCGCCCCACCGCGCATGTATCGCGGCGTGCAGTGCGGGGCAGTGCCCGGGAGATTTGCGCTGCGACACGGCGACCGGGACGTGTTTGCCCTCCCGGCGCGTTGACGCTGGAACCTTCGGCGCGGCTCGTGGTCTGCCCTCCCAAGGTTCCGACGCCGCGCGGCGTTGATGACCTCGTAGGGAGCACGCACCGCCATGGCCGACACCTCAAAGTCCGAACGCTGGAGCTTCTGGATCGACGACGCCGTGCGCGCGCTCCGCGTCGCTGGACTGACGCTCGCCGACGAGCCCGATCACCTCGTCGATCGGCGGGCGGTGATGGTCGGCGAGCGCAACGGTCGGGTGCTCACCTGCACCCTGCGCAACGAGCTCACCGGGCCCCCTTCGACGGAGGTGCGGTGCCACGCCGAGGGTGTCCCGGTAGAGCTCACGCTGCGGCCCGAGCTGGTGGGCGAGGGCCTCGACAAGCTCCTCGGGATGACCGTCGATCAGCTCGTCGGCGACGCGGAGTTCGACCGGATGTTCGTCATCGCGTCGGCGCCGCGCTCCATCGCGACGTCGCTGCTGCAAGCGTCGGTGCGCGAGAAGATCGCCGCCCTGCCGCGCAGCGCCGAGGGCCCGATGCTCACCCTCAAGGACGGTGAAATCTCCCTCCGCTGGGTCGCGACCCCCGACTCCGATCACCTCACCCTCGGCGTCGAGATCGTCGATTCGGTGCGGCAGTTCTGTCAGCAGTTCGTCGAAGGCGACGGCACCTTCGGCGCGGGCCCCTTTCGTCAGGCCGCGGCGGGTGACCGCGCCATCGACCCCGAGGCGAGGGCCTCCGCGTGGCAGCGCTTCGCGGTCGCAAGGCAGCGCACGCGGGCCGTGCTCACGGCAGCCACGCTGGCGGGCGTCGGCTTTCTCGCGGCGGTCATCCTCCACCACCCGTAGATCAGCGATCGCCGAATAGCGGGGGGAGCCCGTCGGCGAAGGTGAGCGCTCCGAGCGCGAAGACCGAGACGTAGATCCCACCGATGATGATGGCGTTGAGCAGGTGATCGGGGCGGCGCACCTCGACGCGGCGCACGACGTCGAGGTCGACCCGGACGCCCCGCCCCGTCTCGCGATCGAGCCCCTGCGCGAAGGGGCCCACCCGCGTCGAGACGGCGACGTCACGCGATCCCTCGGCACCCGTGAAGCGAACCCGCTCGGCTTGCAGATCGAAGCGCCCCGCGCGCACCGCATCGAGCGGCACCTGCCGCCACTGCATGCAGCTCGCGGTGGTGAGGGCGAGCAGCAGACCCGATGCGCGTCTCATCGGAGGCTCCAGCCGAAGGACAGCACCGCGCCGCGGACCGCAGGGTCGCCGACGCCGACGCCACCGGCGAGCAGCCGGAGGGTCAGGGCCATCTCTTCGCGCGCGCCGAAGCGGAAGCCGGTCTCAAGGGTTCCGCCGAGCTCGGCGATGCTCGACACGAGGGAGGCCTCGACGCGATCGAGCACACGCACGCTGCCGCCACCCGACATGCACGACGCGACGGCCTCTCCGTCGACGCTGCCGACCCAGACCGTCGTGCGCAACGCGAGCCCCACGTAGAAGGGCGAGCGCAGCGAAAACACCCGGGCGCGCAAGCCGACGGAGATGCCGCCCTGGACGCCCCAGCCGGTGAGCGGGTCAAAGGCTCGCGTGCCTGCGCAGGCCAGCGGAGCGACCCGATCGGAGAGCGACTGCGGCACCACGGTGACCCGCTGCGGTCCGACGAATTCGAGGCGTGCGTGGATCTCCAGCAGGTCGCCCACCGCGCGTCGCGCGTCGACGCCGAGGGCGAGGGTGAGCGCCGAGGGCCATCGGACGACACCGTCCGAGGTGGTGCGCCCGACGTCACCGAGCACCGCCGCGCCCAGCTCGATGGACGGTCGCCAGCGGGCGCGCATCGAACGTAGCGCAGCGTCCTCACGTCGCGCCGAGACGGGCGGCGGAGGCGTGATCGCGGCGGGCGGAAGGTCGATGAAGGTCTGCGCGGCGACGGTCTGGGCGCACACGACCGCGAGCGCCAGGCTCATCGCCCAGGGATGGGGAAGGGGAGCGGGAAGGGCAGCGGGGAGCCGCCGTTGTTGCCGGTCGGGGCCGTGATGGCGGGCGGGCGAACGCCGTTGCGCCACTGCGACGCCCAGAGCTGGATGACGGGCCGACGGATGAACGCGCGGGGATGCGAGCGCACGAAGAAGAGCAGCGGCGAGTTGCCCGAGAGCCCTTCGAGGCGCTCGAAGAAGTTCATGCTCATGACGGCGCCCTCTTCGTTCCATCGGCCGGTGGCGCGGCGCGAGCCGGCGTCGAGGACGCTGACCGTTCCCCAGGTGTCGGCTTCGATCTCCAGCGGCTGATTGAAGAGCGGAGCGAGGTTGGACACCGCGCGCTGGAGGTCTTCGAGGTCGCCCTGCTGCGGCGACGAGGGAGCGCCCGACGCGCAGCCCGTGTGGCCTCGATAGTGGTGCGCGAGCTCGTGCCCGAGGATGAACCCGATCTGCACGTCGTAGAGGTACCGCTGCCGCGCCAGCTTGCGCGGGTCGAGCGCCATCGCCGGAGGAACCGCCCCGTCCGCGAGGCCCCGCACCATCTGCTCGTGGCTGACCATCTGCACGGTGCGCGCGGTGTAGTCCTCGAGCAGCGAGGTGTGGGCGAGCTCGTCCACCGCGCGGGCCTCGGCCGTCGCGCCGTGCAGCACCAGGATGGCCGCGGTCGCCACCATGAAGGCCTGTCGACTCCGGGTGCACCCGGCGGCGGCGTTGACCTCCGTGAGCGTGTTGAGAAAGTTGAGCGGGATGTTGGCGACGCGGGTGCGCTGCGCGGGCTCGAGGTTCTGCGTGAGCGTCGCGATGATGTACTGCGCCTCCTGCTCCATGAACGGCAGCGTGAACGACCCGTCGGGCTCCAACGCGCCGGGCGGCAGCGGCGCGGTCTCCGTGTTGGGGCTGCCGTTGTTGGCGTTGGCCTGACCGTTGGTGTTGGGCGTCCCTCCGAGGTTGGGGATGCCCGGAATCGTAGGCAGGCCAGGGATCGCCGGGATGGGAATGCCGAAGGGCCCCGTCTGCGTCGTCGGCGCAGGCGCCGGTGCGGGTGCAGGCGGAGGCGCAAGCGTCGGCACGGGCGCGGGGTTGCCCGACGCGGTCTCCTCGCTGCGGCGGCAGGAGGCGAGGGCGAGCGCGACGGTCAGAGCGATGCGGGTGGAGTGGGTCATTCGATGCCTCGGAGGAGCGGGATGATCGCGTCATGCACGCGGGGACGCAACGCGCGAATCCCCGTGTTGGACCGGCTCGGATGCACGCGGTTGGTCACGAGCGCGACCGTCACGGCGCGGTCGGGGTCGCACCACAACGACGTCCCCGTGAAGCCGAGGTGACCGAAGGAGCGAGGTCCGAAGTGGGACCCACTCGACGACGCGCCCGCCGAGACGCTGTCCCATCCGAGTCGATGGGTGCCCCCGTCGCGTGGCGCGATCATCGCGGCCATCGCCTCCCGGGTGATCCACGTCGAGCGACCGTCGAGCGCGGCGAGGCACCGTCGCCCGACCATCGCGAGGTCGACCGCCGTCCCGAAGAGGCCCGCGTGTCCCGCGACGCCGCCCAGGGCATAGGCGTTTTCGTCGTGGACCTCGCCACGCACCACGCGACCTCGCCATGGGCAATGCTCCGTCGGCGCCACCGAGGCAGCGCGCCATCGCTCGCCCACGCCCCGCGCGTGAACCGTCGCGAGCGCGAGCGGTTCGATCACCTCGCGTCGCACCAGCGCGTCGACGGCGATGCCCTCACGATGCGCCATCGCCTCTCCCGCGAGGATGTATCCAAGGTCGCTGTAGAGCGCGACGCCTCCCCCTCCGATGGGCGCCGCGTCGACGACGTCGAGCACCCGCGACCGCGCCTCCGGCGTCCCGCAGTCGTCGAGCGCGATGGCGCGGTGGGCATCGACCCACGCCGGAAGACCCGCGCGATGGGAGAGCAGCGCGTCGAGCGTGAGCGACGCGATGGTCGGTCGAAAGCGCCCCGGCCACAGCGCGCCGAGCGGCTCATCGAGCGAGAGGCGTCCGTCGTTGGCAAGGCGAAGCGCCGTCAGTGCGGTGAAGGGCTTGGTCACCGACGCGAGGTCGTAGAGCGTGTCGGCGTCCACCGACGACCCGCCGTCGTAGTCCATCGCACCAGCCGTGACGTCCCATGGCGCGCGGTCGCCGAAGCACACCGCGACCTGCGCGCCGGGTGTCGTGCCCGCGGCGATGGCTTCGCGCAGCAGTGGTGTGAGCGCCGCATCCAACGCCTCCCCGGTCACGTCGCGCTCCATCGTCCGCGGAGCATACGCGGCGTGAGAGGGGGATGGCGCGACGACGGGTCTCGGGTATGTTCCGCGCCCGCATGGAGCCGACCCCCAGCCCGATTCAGCCCCGACGCTGCGGCGATCTCCCGCCTGTCGGTGGCTCGCTGCGAGCGGTCGACGACGACTTCCGCGTCGACGAGGTCCCGTCCTACGAGCCGAGCGGCGAGGGCGAGCACACCTACCTGCGCTTCGAGAAGCGCGACATGACGACGACCTACGCCATCACGCAGATCGCGCGGTCGCTGAAGATCCAGGCGCGCGACGTCGGGTACGCCGGGATGAAAGACCGCCACGCGGTCACCACGCAGACCGTGAGCATCCCGCGGGTCGACCCCGCGCGCGTCGCCGCCCTCGACATCCCGGGCTTGCGGGTGCTGTCCGTCTCCCGCCACCGCAACAAGCTCCGCACCGGTCACCTCCGCGGCAACCGCTTCGAGCTCCGCGTGCGCGACCTCCCCGACGGCGTCGACGCGGCGCTCGCCCGCGCGCGCTCCATCGCGGCGGTCATCGCGAGCGCGGGCGTTCCCAACTACTTCGGCGAGCAGCGCTTCGGCCGCGACGGCGACAACGCCGAGCGCGCGCGGGCGTGGCTGTCGGGCGAAGACCCGGGGCCCCGCGACCCGCACGCGCGGCGCTTCCTGGTGAGCTCGCTCCAGTCAGAGCTCTTCAACACCTGGCTCGGTCGGCGCGTCGCCGACGGGCTGCTCGATGCTCATGTCGATGGAGACCTCGCGGCGCGCGGGGCCAACGGTCGCCCGTGGCTCATCACGGCCGCCGACGCCGCGCTCCTCTACCCCGCGGGTGAGGCGTCGCCGACGGGGCCGATGTTCGGTCGCTCGATGGAGCGCCCCACCGGCGAGGCCGAGGCGCGCGAAGAGGCCACGCTGTCGGGCGCTTCGCTCGACCGGGCGTTCTTCGACCGCATCGGGCCGCTGGCCGAGGGAACACGCCGACCCGCCCGGGTGTTCGCCGAAGAGCTCATCGTCGAGGCCGACGGTGACGCGCTGGTGTTTCGCTTCACCCTCCCGTCGGGCGCCTACGCCACGGTGGTGATGCGCGAGTTCGGGGTGTCGTCGACCGCGGCGCCCTCCCGTGAAACCGCGGCCTCCGTGGAGCATCCCACGGAGCAGGCCCAACCCACGCCCGACGGCGTGAGCTGATTCAACAACAGGTGTCGCATGCATTCAGGTGGCTTCTCTCTCATCCGTCTCTTCACCTCCTTCGCGATGCTCGGCGCCGAATGGGTGATGTGGGTCCTCATCGCGCTGTCGGTGGCCTCGGTGGCCGTGATGCTCGAGCGCGCCCGCTACTACCGCTCCCTCGACGATGACCTGGAGAAGCTGGGCGACGAGGTGCGGGCGCTCCTGCGCAAGGGCGACGTCGCGGGCGCTCGTGCGCGGCTGGAGAAGTCGGCCTCGCCCGCGGCCGTCGTCGCGATCGCGGGCCTCGCGGAATTCGACAGCGGCTTGAAGAGCGCCGAAGAGGCGATGATGGGCGCGACGGTGCGGGTGAAGCTCAACCTCGAGCGCTACCTCGCCTTCCTCGGCACCGTCGGCAACAACGCCCCCTTCGTGGGCCTCTTCGGCACGGTCATCGGCATCATCCAGGCGTTCGACAAGCTGCGCGCCAACGAGTCGGCTGCCGCAGCGGCCGCCCGCCGCGCCGTCCAGGCCGGAGGGGCCGCAGCGCCCACGCTCGACACCGGCGCCGTCATGGGAACGCTCGCCGAAGCCCTCGTCGCCACCGCGATCGGCCTCTTCGTCGCGATCCCCGCCGTCGCGGCCTACAACTACTTCCAGCGTCGGGTGAAGGGTCTCGTGGCGTCGGCCGACACCCTCGCGCACGTCGTCAACGCGAGCCTCGCGGCGACGCCGGGCAGCACGCCGTTCCGCCAGGCCGCGAAGGTCGACACGTCGAAGCCCGAAGCGGCCAAGGCGAAGGCCGAGACCGCGGCCGAGAAGAAGGACTGAGGCGTACCCGATGGCAGGCGGATCATCGTCCGACGAGGAGGGCTCCATCACGGGCATCAACGTGACGCCCTTCGTCGACATCGCCCTCGTGCTGCTCATCATCTTCATGGTGACGGCGAAGTACATCGTGACGCCGCAGGCCATCCCGGTGGACCTTCCTCGCGCCAGCACCAGCAACGCCGTGAGCGTCGTGGTGAGGGTGTCGATCGACGCGAGCGGGGCGCTCTTCGCCGACACGAGGCCCTTCAACGAAGAGCAGCTCGCGGGCTATATCCGCGCCCGCCATGCTGAAAACGCGGAGGTGCGCGTGGTCATCGCCGCCGATCAGCGCGTTCCGCACGGCCGGGTGGTTCACGCCATGGACGTGGTGCGGCGCGCGGGCGTCTCGAAGTTCGCGATCGAGACCCTGGCCGAGGGCCCCGCCGAGGTCTCTCCGTGAGCTTGAGCGAGGCGTCCATCGCCTCGGTCGAGCGGCCGCGCTCCGTCGTCGACACGGGGTCGCGGCCCGTGACGTCGATGGTGGGGGCGGTGTTTCTCCACGCGCTGCTCGCCGTCCTGCTCATCGCCTCCAGCCGCTTTGCGAAGCGGGAGGCGCTGCCCGCCGTCGTCGTGTCGGAGGTCGAGCTCGAAGAGCCTCCGCCGCCTCCACCCGAGCCGCCTCCTCCGCCGCCCGAGCCACCGCCGCCACCTCCCGCGGCCGAACCGCCACCGCCTCCGGTCGCGCGAGCGGTTGCGCCGCCGCCGCGCAACGACACACCGCCGCCGCCTCCACCGCCGCCAGCGCCCACGGCGCCGCCGCCGCTGATGGTCGCCGACGAGCAGTCCAACGATCCGTCGGCGGACACGGTCGCGACGGGCAACAACACCAACTTCCGCGGCGGCGACATCGCCAACAACGGCGTGGCCAACCAGGGCCCCGTCCGCAACGCCGACCCCAACGGAACACCCGGCGGAACCGGCACCCAGCCCGCGCCTCCCACCACGGTGCGCGACGTCGACCTGAGCGAGCGGCCGCGCATCGAGTGCGACGAGGACTCGCTGCGCAACTTCTTCCCTGAGGAGGCCCAGGAGCGTGGGCTTACGGGCATGCGCGTGCAGGTGCGCGTGAGCGTCGACGCCGAAGGACACATCACCCGCGCGCAGTCCATGGAAGACCCGGGCTTCGGCTTGGGGAGGGCCGCCGAGCGCGCCGTCATGAACGGCTGCCGCGCCAGCACCCCGCGCGCGCGCGACGGACGGGCGGTTGCCACCGTCACGACGTTCCGCCTCAACTTCGAGCTCGAGTAGGGCCGCGTCCGCGGTTGTTGTTCGCGCTTGAGTCGGGCGGGCGCTCCGGGCGACACTTCGCGCGCGGCGCACCGACGACTCGACGGGTCGGAGCCCCACTCTGGAGGATGGCTCATGCCCAGGCTGCGATTGGCGATGGTGACGGGGTTCGTGGTGCTGGCCGGGGCGCTGCCCGCGAGCGCGCAGGTGCCCTACAACACCAACATCGACTTCCAGCAGTTTCGGCCCGCGCCGGGGCCGTACAACTTCTTCACGGTGCAGGGCAGCCGCGTCGAGGGGCGCACGTCGCTCTCGCTCGGCGCGTGGGCCAACTACGCCAACCGCCCGCTCACCATCTTCAACGCCAACTGCCCGAGCGTGCTCAACGACACGGGCTGCACCACCGGCGACGTGCGCTCGCGGCCCATCGAGCACATCGCGACGCTCAACCTCCAGGTGGGTCTCACGCTCGCCAACCGGCTGCTGCTTACGCTCGACCTGCCGTTCACGTACGAGACCGGCGAGGCCGTCAACCCGGCCGACGGTCGGCCCGTGGTCGACAGCTCGTTCTCCACGCGCTCGCAGTCGGCGGGCGGTATGGGTGACCCGCGCGTCGAGGCCAAGCTGCGCATCGCCGGCTCCGGGCTCACGGGCGCGGGCCTCGCCGTCAGCGGCTTCGTGAGCATCCCCATCGGGCAGTACACCGGCACCGACGACCACTTCACCTCCGAGGGCAGCGTCACCTTCGGCGGGCGCCTCATCGGCGAGTACCGCCGCGGGCGCTTCTCCATGGCGCTCAACGTCGGCGGCGTCGGGCGCCCCGACACGCTCACGGTGCTCTCCACGCAGGTCGGCTCGCGCCTCACCTGGGGTGCGGCCGTCGGCGTCGACATCTCGCCGCGGCTCGCGGTGATGGCCGAGGGCTACGGCTCCTCCGACCTCACCAGCCGACTCCAGAACAACAACGCCGAGGTGCTCGGCGGTCTGCGCTACCGCTTCCGCGACCTCACCATCACCGCGGGCGGCGGCTCCGGGGTGCTGCGCGGCGCGGGCTCGCCCGTGGGCCGGGCGTTCATCGGGGTGGGCTGGGCGCCGTACCGCGTCGACAACGACAGCGATGGCGTCGGTGACAACGTCGATCGCTGCCCCACCGAGGCCGAAGACATCGACGGCTACGAGGACGACGACGGCTGCCCCGAGCTCGACAACGACGGCGACGGCGTCAACGACACCACCGACCGCTGTCCCGATCAGCCCGAAGACCGGGACAACTTCCAGGACACGGACGGCTGCCCCGACAACGACAACGACAACGACGGTGTGCCCGACGGGTACGACACCTGTCCGCGCGAGCCCGAAGACCGCGACGGCGACCACGACGAGGACGGCTGCCCCGACAACGACCGCGACCGCGACGGCGTGCAGGACGACCGCGATCGTTGCCCGGGTGAGCCCGAAGACACCGACGGCTTCCAGGACGAAGACGGCTGCCCCGAGCTCGACAACGACGGCGACGGCGTGCCCGACGCGGAAGACCAGTGCAGCGACCAGGCTGGGCCCGCCTCGGCGCAAGGTTGCCCGCCGGCGTCCGCGACCCCGACGCCCGCTCCGACGCCGGTTGCGACGGCTCCGGCGGGTCCGCCGCTCGCGCAGATCGTCGGGACGCAGATCCAGATCATGCAGGCGGTGAACTTCCGCCGCTCCAGCGACCGCATCGACGGCGCGGGCAGCTTCCGGGTGCTGGAGGCCGTGGCGGCCATCCTGTTGGCGCACCCCGAGGTCGCCCGCATCGAGGTGCAGGGGCACACCGACAACGCTGGCAGCGAGGCGCGCAACACGGCCCTCTCCGACCGCCGCGCCCAGAGCGTCCGCCGCTGGCTCGTCGAGCACGGCATCGCCTCCGACCGCCTCACCGCGCGCGGCTTCGGGCCGCTCCAGCCCATCGAGTCCAACAGCACCGAGGCGGGCCGGGCGCGCAACCGCCGCGTGGAGTTTCACATCGCGACCCCGTCGGCTCCCCCCGCGCCGTAGTCCCGCCCGCCAGGAAGTTGCCCACCGGGCGCGGACTCGGATACCGCGCTCGGATGCTTCGCACCTCGATCGTCGTGGTCTTTGCGCTGCTTCTGTCCGCGTGTGACGACGGCGCGGAGGGAGAGCGCCTGGGTGTCTTCAGTGTCCGGGCGACGCGCACCCAGAACGGCTGCGGCGCACAGCGCGGGGCGAAGCTCGCGAGCGCGGAGTTCAACGTCGCGCTCTCCGTCAACCGCGGCGTGCTGCAATGGACGCCAACCGGTGCGACGTCGGCGTCGGGCACCTTCGACGTCTACCAGCGCACCTTCCGCCTCTCCCTGGAGAACGACATCCCCGCCATCGCCGCCGACCGTCGCATCGAGTATCCGGGGTGCGTGCTGCGTCGCAACGACGTGATCGAGGGTGTGGTCTCAGCGACGGCCAACACCCTCGACGGCGGCATCACGCAGGGCACCGACGCAGGCTCTTCCATCACGGGCTTTCGCGCGACGGAGACCATCGCCTACGGCACGTCGAGCGGCGACTGCACGCCGATCGTGGGCGCGGCCGAGGGGCAGCTCCTCGCCTTGCCGTGCACCGTCTCGTACCAGATGGAAGCCACGCGCACGGGCCCGTAGACCCGACCGCCCGCGACCCTGCGGGTCAGTCGTCGTGGTGGTGATGGTCGTGGTCGGAGAGCTCGACCACTTCGGCGCCGCGCTTCTGCGCGAGGATGATGAGCTCGCGGGACGAGGGGCCGAAGAACGCGCCCGGCGTCCGGACGTGGCCGCTCACCTCGAGGATGCGAAAGCCCGACTGGTGCAGGAGCTGACCGAGCTCGTGCAGCGAGTACAGCCGCACCGAGAACTCGATCTCGCGCTGGCGGCCGTCGTCGAAGATCACGGTGCGCTTCACGTTGAGCCGCGACGTGATGTAGTTGACCGAGCTCTCCTCCATGCAGACGCAGCCGTCGCCCTCGAACCACGCCATGGCGGGCTGCGACTGAATGGCGTGGTCGCGGTTGATGACCTGGAGGAGGAAGGTTCCGTTGTCCTTGAGGGCGCGGTGGATGCGGGTCGCGACGTCGGCGTTGCGCTGGTCGTCGAAGAACCCGAACGACGACCCCACGCAGTACGCCGCGTCGAAGGACTCGTCGTAGTCGAGGGCCATCATGTCGGCCTGCGTGAACGACGGCGGCTGCGCGCACCCCTTCGCGAGCGCCTGCGCGTGCTGCACCATGGTGGGCGACAGGTCGACGCCGGTCACGTCGTAACCGCGCAACGCCAGCTCGCAGGCGTGGCGCCCGACGCCGCACGCGACGTCGAGCACGGCGGCGCCCGCCTCGACGCCGAGGGCGTGCTCGATCCAGTCGGTCTCGGCGGCGATCTGCGGCACGTCGAGGGGGATGACGGTGCGGAGGTAGTCGTCGTTGAAGAGTTCTTCCCACCAGTGGCGGCGACGGCGGCGGTGCTGGTCGGGGACGGTCACCGCGAGCGGGCGCGACGAAGCGGGCGGCGGCGGTGGGGCCACGGAGCGCATGCCCTTCGGAGGCTCTGGCGGCGGCGGCGGGATGCGGCTCGGCGACACCGGCGGCGGTCGCGCGTCGGCGCCGACCGGGAGGCCCGCGAGCTCGTCGAGCAGGGCGAGCGAGGGGTCGCTCGGGCGCATCTCCATCACGTCCATGTCGGTGGGCGTGGCAAGCACCAGCTCGACCTCGGGCAGCGGCTCGGGCGTCAGCGGCGCCTCGGCGGCGCGCGCGCTCGATGTGAAGTAGGCCGGGGCCGGATCGGGCATCGGCGGAATGGTGGGCGCCGTGAAGATCGACGGCGCGTTGGAGCCGATCATCGCGGGGCGGGCGGGCGCGCGCGGTGGCGGTGGGCGGCTGGGACGCGCTGGGACCACGACGTCAGCAGCGGGCGCGTCGGGCGGCTCGGTGTGGCCCACCTCGATGGTGAGCACCGGGTCGTCGCTGGGCGGCGAGTCGGAGCCCACCTTGCGAATGCGGCGGCGCACCACGCGCATGCTCGACTCGAGCTGCGCGACGGGCTCGGGCGGCGGAGCAGGCGGCGCTTCGGACTCCGAGAAGGACACCTCGACCTCATCGCTCGCCGTGATCTCCACGTCACCGTGGTCGGAGGGCGGCTCGGAGGTGAAGGACTCGTTGTCGAGGTCGGGCAGGTCGAGGTCGGCGGTGGGCACGAGCGTGGGCACGTTGTGCGAGCCGGTGAGGCGGAGACCCCGGCGGCTCTTGCGCAGGCGTCGTTCGCCGTCGGCGGAGTCGGCCTCGGAGGCGCCCGGCGGATCGACGCTGCGGTCACTCATGAAGAACCCTCATCCCGCAACCGTCGCCCGCGCCACGGCGTCACCGACCCGCACCGGCGCCGGGTCTGCACCCCGCGCTGTCGCCCATGATCCGCGCGCCGCGGGACCGAGCAGCACCACCACCGTCGACCCGAGCTGAAAGGCCCCGAGCTCTTCGCCCTTGCCGATGACGGGCCCCGCGCCCGCGGCAAAGTCCTTCTGCGCCGCGACGCCTCCGAGGTCGGGGCGGTCGGGGCCGTCGATGGTGAGCGTGATCTTGCCGACGACAAACGCGCCGACGAAGACCACCGCCGCCGGGCCGAGGTCGGTGTCGACGTGCACCACCACGCGCTCGTTGCGCGCGAAGAGGCCCGGCACCGTGCGCACGCCCATCGCGTTGACCGGGAAGAGGTCGCCCGGGATGTGCCGCACCGAGGTCACGCGCCCCGCGACCGGGCTGTGCACGCGGTGGTAGTCGCGCGGCGAGAGGTAGACGATGAAGTAGTGCCCGCCCTCGTAGGCGCGCGCGGCGACGGCGTCATCGAGCAGCGTGGCGGCGTCGTACCCCTGGCCCTTCACGGTGAAGCGCCGACCGGCATCGATGGGGCCGCTGTCGTCGAGGCGACCGTCGGCGGGGGAGACCACCACGTCGGGGTCGGTGTCGACCTCGTGGATGCCCGCGCGGAGCTGCCGCGTGAAGAACTCGTTGAAGCTGCGAAACCCGCCGTCGGGCACGACGGCCTCGTCGAGGGCGACGTTGTAGGCGCGCGAGTAGATCGCGAGCACCGGGTCGAGCACCGGCCGCGGAATACGCGCCTCGGTAAAGTGACCGAGGGCCCGCGTGATGCGACCCCGCGGAAGGAGGTGCATGAGCTGAGCGGCGGCGCGCGAACGAAGGGGGAGCATCAAGGTGCAGGCTCGTGGCGTCGTTGACGCGTCGGGGGAGCCTAGAATGCGGCGGGAAGCGGGGTCAACAGCTTCGGCGGGCGCGAATCAAACGTCGTAGTACAGGTGGTACTCGTAGGGCGCCGGACGCAGGCGCACCGGGTCGAGCTCCTTGTCGCGCTTGTATTCGATCCAGGTCTCGATGAGCTCCTTCGAGAACACGTCTCCCTTGAGGAGAAACTCGTGGTCCTTGTGGAGCGCGTCGAGGGCCTCGCCGAGCGAGCCGGCGACCTGCGGGACGTTTTGCAGCTCCTCGGGGGAGAGCGAGTAGATGTCCTTGTCGAGCGCGTCGCCCGGATGGATCTTCTTCTCGATGCCGTCGAGGCCCGCCATGGTGAGCGCGGCGAAGGCCAGGTAGGGGTTGCAGCTCGGGTCGGGGAAGCGCACCTCGATGCGCTTGGCCTTCGGCGACGGCGAGAACATCGGGATGCGGATGGACGCCGATCGGTTGCGCGACGAGTACGCGAGGTTGACCGGCGCCTCGTAGCCCGGGACGAGCCGGCGGTAGCTGTTGGTCGTCGGGTTGGTGATCGCGTTGAGCGCCTTGGCGTGCTTGAGCACGCCCCCGATGTAGAACATCGCCATCTCGCTCATGCCGGCGTAGCCGTTGCCGGCGAAGAGGGCCTTGCCGTCCTTCCAGAGCGACTGGTGGCAGTGCATCCCCGAGCCGTTGTCCCCGTAGAGCGGCTTCGGCATGAAGGTCACCGTCTGGCCGTGGCGGCGCGCGACGTTCTTCACGATGTACTTGAACCACAGGGTCTTGTCGGCCATGCGCACGAGCTCGTCGAACTTCATGTCGATCTCGCACTGACCCGCCGTCGCGACCTCGTGGTGGCTCGTCTCGACCTCGATGCCCGCCGCTTCGAGGGCCTCACACATCTCAGTGCGGAGGTCCATCAACGTGTCGTGCGGCGCGACGGGGAAGTAGCCCTCCTTCGAGCGCACCGTGTAGCCGAGCGAGCCTTCCTGGCCGGAGTTCCAGTGGGCCTCCTTCGAGTCGACCTGGAAGAAGCTGTGGTTGGGCGCGGTGGAGTAGCGCACCTCGTCGAAGACGAAGAACTCCGCCTCGGGCCCGAAGTACACCGTGTCCGCGAGCCCGGTGGAGCGCACGTACTGCTCGACCTTCCGCGCCACGAAGCGCGGGTCGCGGTCGTACGACTCGCGCGTGATGGGGTCGATGACGTTGGCGATCATGCTCAACGTCGGCCGCGCCATGAACGGGTCCATCACCGCCGTCGCGGCGTCGGGCAGCAGCAGCATGTCGGACTCGTTGATGGCCCTCCATCCACGGATGGAGCTGCCGTCGAAGCCGAAGCCGTCCTCGAACGCCTCTTCGCTGATGCGGTGGAAGGGCACGCTCGTGTGCTGCCACTGCCCGAAGAGGTCGCAGAACTTCAGGTCGACCATCACCGCGCCGCCCGCCTTGCCGAGGGCGACGGCTTCCTTCTGCTTCTTCGTCGTCATGGCGGAGCCTCGTCGAGGAGAGGTCGGGTCAGATGGCGTCGTGGCCGCGCTCGCCGGTGCGGATGCGCACGGCCTCTTCGATGGGCACCACGAATATCTTCCCGTCGCCGATGCGGCCGGTCTTCGCGCTGCGCTCGATGGCGTCGATGACCGCGCTCACCTGCTCGTCGGGGACGACGACCTCGACCTTCACCTTCGGAACGAAGTCCACCACGTAGGCGCTGCCCCGGTAGACCTCCTTGCGCCCGCCGGTGCGGCCGAAGCCCTTCACCTCGGTGACGGTCATCCCCTGCACCCCGACCTCGGCGAGAGCGTCTTTCACCTCGTCGAGCTTGAACGGTTTGATGATCGCCTCGACTCGCTTCATCGCGCGGCCCTTGTAGGCCCTTTCGCTGTAAAGGGACAGTAAAGTCCGGCGCGTCAGCCGGGGCGCCCGGTGCCTCTATACTGCGCGCCTACCTCGAAGGAGCCCCTCCGATGCTTCGTCCGTACGCGCTCTTCGCCAGCCTCGCCGTCCTCGGAGCGCTCGGTTGCTCGGGCGACCCGCAGCCGCTCTTCTCCGACGCCGGAACCGTGAGCCCCATGGACGCCACCGAAGCGGAGGTCTTCGTCCCCACGCGGGACGCCGACGGCGTCGAAGCAGCCAACGGTCGCGCCTGCACCCGCAGTGCGCAGTGCGACGACAGCGTTCCGTGCACGATGGACTACTGCTCGGCCGACGGCCGGTGCGCGCACGTGCCCGACCCGAGCACCTGCGACGACGGCGTGTACTGCAACGGCCTGGAGACCTGCGACGTGCGTCGCGGCTGTGTGCGCGGCGCGCCGCTCGCGTGTGACGACAACGACGGCTGCACCACCGACCGCTGCGACGAGGCGTCCCACGAGTGCCAGCACGCCCCGCGCGACTTCGACCGCGACGGCGACCCCGACATCGGGTGCCGCTCCAACCGCTGCCCCGACGGCGGCGTCGAGGGCGAAGAAGACGCGGGCCTGTGCTGGGTCGGCGCCGACTGCAACGACCGCGACCCGCGCGTCAGCGGAACGCTCCCCGAAATCTGCGGCGACGGCATCGACAACAACTGCAACGGCGAGATCGACATGCGCGAGGCGGGCGGCTGCACCCGCGCGCCGCACGACACCTGCGACGACCCGCTCGACGTCTCCGGGGGAGGGCGCTTCTCCCTCGCGATGGCGGGCACCGCGGGCGACTACCCGTTTCGCTGCGCGGGCGGCACGCAGGCGCGCGACGCCGTGATGCGCCTCGTGCTCACGGCCCCGCGCGACGTGACCGTGGCCGCCCAGGCGCGCTCGGGCTTCGCCGTCTACGTGATGGTGCAGACCGCGTGCGGGTCGACCACGGCGAGCGACACCCGCGCCTGCATCTACACCTACCCAGCGACGACATGGCGCGCGCACAGCCTCCCGGCGGGCGAGTACTTCTTCGTCGTCGGCACCTCCGCCGGGACCACCGGCGCGGCCTCCGACGTCAGCGTCGACGTGACCCTGAGCGACCCGACGCCCGTCGCGGCCAACGACACCTGCGCCGCGCCCACGGAGATTCCCCCGGCGGGCGGGACGTTCCGCGGCGACCTCATCGGCGTCACCGACGACGTGAGCACGCGCTGCGGTGGCACCACCCCCGACGTGCTCTACCGCATCACGCTCACCGAGCCGCGCGACCTCACCGCGACCGTCACCGGCCCGACCTTCGACAGCGTCACGGTGTCCCTGCTCGACTCGTGCGCGCGCGCGCCCATGACGCTGCGCTGTGAGAGCGGCACGGCTCCGTCGATCACCGCGCACCAGCTCCCGGCGGGGACCTACTACCTCGCCGTCGAGGGGCGCGAGCTACCCGACTACGAGCTCACGGTGACCACCGCCGCCCCGACGCCCCCGCCCGCGGGAGACACCTGCGCCACGGCGCTCCCGCTCACGGTCGGGACGGCGGCGCGCGGCGCGCTCTCGGTCTTCGAGAGCGACCAGCCCATCTCGTGCAACTCGGGCGCATCGCGCGACGTGGTCTACCGCTTCGAGATCACCGAGCGCCTCGACGTCACGGTCACCGCCCGCGGCGGGGCGAGCGACTACCTCTATGTGGCGCTGCAATCGACCTGCGGCGAGCGCACGACCGAGCGCGGTTGTCGGTACGGCGCGCCGGCCCGCTACACGCAGCGTGGCCTCGACCCGGGCACCTACTACGCGATCGTCCGTGGACCGCGCACGGCGACGTACGAGGTGACGCTGGAGACGCGACCCTCGCTCGCGCCCATGGCCGTGACGGGCAACGAGACCTGCTCGACGGCGCAGGAGATTCCCGCGGGGGGAGGGCTCTACTCGGGCGACACGACGGCGATGGCGCACGAGTACACGTTCCCCTGCGCGACCGGCTCGACGGCGGGCGACGCGGTGTTTCGCTACCGGGTGTCGTCGCGCTCGCGGGTGCTCTTCTCCATGGAGGGGTCGTCCTTCGACACGGTGCTCTGGGTGACCCGCGCCGACGCGTGCCCCGGCTCCGCGCTACCCGGCGTGACGTGCAACGACGACGGGCCGGGCCTCGGGTTGTCGTCGTCGCTGGAGCTCACCCTCGACCCGGGCGACTACAACGTGCTGGTGAGCGGCCTCTACACGGGCGCCCGTGGCGCGTACTTCCTCGGCGTGACGTCGACCGCCGCGCCGTAGTTCTTACCGGAGCAGGTACGAGCCGCGGCCTGCGTACGCCGTCCAGTAGCGCGGGCCGATGGTGGTGTACGTGAAGCGGTCGAACTCGAAGCCCGACAGCCGCAGACCCACCAGCGAGAGCCCGAGGATGGAGCCCGCCGGGAGGTCAGCGAGGCCCATGAGGGACGAGAGGTCGGGGTAGCGGACCAGGCGCTCGGCACCGGGGGCGTAGTGCTGCCACGAGCGACCGTCCCACTGGAGCGTGAAGATCAGCAGGTCGGGCGACATGCCCGGGATCTCGAAGTGCACCGTGCGGTCGTCGGGCAGGCGCTCGCCCTGCCGCGGGTTGGTCATCGAGGGGATGCCGAGCCAGCCGCGGACCGGCACCGTCTCATCGGGGGACGTGATGCCCGAGATCACGAGGCCCGTGCACGGGGCAGGGGTGTCCTGAAACGCGGTCGGGCCGGTGACGGTTCCCGAGGCGAGGCGCGCGTGCACGGTGAGCCGCGCGTCGGCGAGGTTGCGGCTGAAGGCCGGGAGACCGGAGAGGCGATAGCTCCCGCCGTCGAAGCCGGTGACGGTGGCGTGAGGCATCGGGATCACCCCTTCGCCCCCGAGGTCGATGAAGGCGCTGGCGTGGAAGATGTCGGGCGCGTCGGCGGCCATGCTGTCGAGCGGCGCGACCGCCAGCGGGGTCTCGTGGTCGAGCGGGATGTTCATGTCGATGATGATGTTTTCGACCTCGGCGCGAGGGGCGCCGAGCACGCTGCGCGCGACGCCCATCACCCACGGGATGAAGGTCGGCGGCGGAGGGGCGGGCATCCCCGGCATCGCCTCGACGAGGTCGGATTCGAGGCCCGCGAGTGCGTACACGGCGAGCGCCGCGGGTCGCGCCTGGAGCGAGAAGGGATAGCCGCGACCGCCGTAGCCGGGCGCGACGTCCTCGGAGACGACGTCACGCAGGAGGTTGATCGTCATCGCGTTGGGATCAGGAGTGAAGATGTCGTCGCGGGTGGTCCAGACGTACGCGACACGGTGGAAGCCGGGGCGGGGTTCGGGGATGTTCGACCAGGGGTTGGGGGCAAATTCGTTGGAGCCCTGCCACACGAGCTCGCCCGACAGAACGGCCGGATAGACAGGGCGCTGCGGCATGCCGCCGGAAGAGCCCATGCCGCAACCGGGGAGCATCAGAGGCGTGAGGTAGATGGTGGCGTTGCGCGCGTCGAAGGACTGGATGGTAGTGGTCGTGTAGCAGCGCTCCGAAGCGGTCACCGTCACCGGGGCGCGGAGCATCGGCGGCGAGAGCGTCACCTGGCCACGCGCGTTGGTCTGCCCCGCGTTGGGCGGCACCGCCGCGGGCTCGTCGTTGAGGAACACGAACGCCGACGGCACGGGGCCGCCCGTCGTCACGTTGAGCACGGTGACGGTGAGGCTGCCGGCGAGGGTTCCGCCCGAGAGGCCGCCCATGGTGTCGCCGCCGTCGGCGTAGGTGTAGCCGTCGGGGATGGAGAGCTGTTCGTCGCCGTTGTTGACGGCCACGGCCGCGCGTCCGTCGGGGTGCGCGGGCGTGAGGCACGAGGCGAGCTCGGCGCTCGTGACGGTCAGCCCGGTGCAGGGCAGCTCGTCGAAGGTGACGCGCATGCCGTCGCGGAAGTGGGTTCCGAGGCCGTGCACGCTCACCCGCGCGCCGCCCGTGGTCGGACCGATCGGCGGGTCAACGTAGAACGCGTCGTACCGATACCCACCCGGCAGCGTGCCGATGCGGCCGTCGACCTCGACCTGCACGTCGACCTCGCCCGCGCGCCCGGCGGGCGTGCGAACCGTGATGCGGTTGCGATCGACGAAGGTCGTGTACCGCGGCTGAACGAGGTTGCCCCCGAAGCGCACGACGGAATCCTCGGTGAAGTTGGAGCCGCGCACCGTAACCTCGGTGCCACCGAGGAAGGACCCGTGCGAGGGCTGCACGCCAACCACCGTCGGGGCGGGCGGCGGTCGCACGTCAGGACCGGTGTCGACGGACGAGACATCGGCGCCCGCGTCGAGGCGCTCGGGCGGTACGTTGAGCGTCGACGCCTCGCACCCGGCCAGGAGACCGAACACCACAACGGGAGAGACACGATGGCCGATGGGTCGAGCGCGCATGGAAGGTTGGACTCCTCAGAGGAGCCGCGAGTATCCGTTCGACACCCACGGAAAGGCAACGCGGCGCGGCAGCCGACACTCCTCATTGATTTGCAACAAACCTCGACGGATTGCCGATATCGGTGCTTGACCTACATCGGCGCCATCGCGTAGAAGCCGGGCGATCGTGACGGCCAGGGAGGTCGTCCGTCCCATCAATGGAGCGGTGAGCTGACCATGGAAACTCGTCTGACGCGGTTCGGGCTCGGGGTGTCTTGTGTGGCGCTGCTGCTCGCAGGCTGTGCGACGGACGAGGCGCTGCTCGACGACGAGAGTGACGCGGAGTCGGCCACCGACCTGACGGTCAGCGAGCTCACCGGCGCCAACGCGGTGGGACGCAACGCGACCATCGAGAGCTACGTTCTGGTGCGCGTCGGCGCGAGCGACTCCGAGATCCAGCGCGCGGCGGTGCAGCAGCTTCGTCCGCTCTTCGGCGCGATGAAGGCCCAGGACATCGGCCTGGCCAACCGCCTCGACTCCCCGACGGCTTCGAGCTTCATCGACGTCTCGACCTTCCAGCGCGACACCGTCGACGTCATCGACCCGGCCCGCCCCGAGGCGCGCGTCGCGCAGATGCAGCGCGTTCGCTTCACGTACCGCGACCGCGCGGTGGTCAACCTCCGCCACCAGTCGCGCCGCGCGTGGTCGACCAGCTCGCTCTTCGGCGACTACAACAGCCACTCCAGCGAGATCGTCCAACAGTGCCAGAGCGAGCACCAGGACTGGGGCGCGTCGGGCATCTGGTACAACTTCGAGCCGCACCTCAGCGGGTGTCAGTCGCTCATCAACGCCGAGGTCACGCGCCTCGCGGCCGAGCGTCGCCTCCTCCGCAACGGCGACCGCGAGATCAGCGTCGGCGAGAGCACCCGTTGGTTCACCCCCATCACCATCCGGTTCACGGCCATCTCGCGCACCGAGACCAAGTACCCCGACTACCACCGCATCTGGGACGACGGCCGCCTCGTCATCGGGTCGTACTTCGGCGAAGACAAGCACGACGACCCCAACGACTACGGGGCGCGCAACCTGTTCCAGTACGTTCGGGCCATCTCGCAGGCGCGGCCCGAGCTGCGAGCCTCGGCGCCCGGCACCGACCTCACCACGGTCACCGGCGGCGGCGTCACGGTCAACAACGTCACCCTCGCGCAGGTCACGCAGTGGATGGTCGACAAGACCAACTACCCCTCGCAGCTGTCCTTCGCGATGCGCGACGCCTTCCGCCTCGCGGTCATCCGGCAGTGGCGCGACAAGACCATCACCTTCAGCGCGCCGACCAACGTCACCATCAACGGCACGGCCCGCGCGGGCACCGCGGAGGTGCGCGTGTACTACGGCGACGAGGAGAGCTTCGGGTCGGGCGCGGTGCAGCGCTACCAGGCGGCCTTCCGCGAGGTCGACGTCTTCCAGTACACGGGGCACTCGCACCTGGGGTCGGGCCCGCTCGATGCGCGCAACTACAGCGCGTCGTCGTTTCCCAACCGGTACCAGATCCTGATGGTCAACTCGTGCGTGTCGTTCAACTACTACAACGCGTACTTCGACATGCACCCGGGCGGCACGGCCAACCTCGACACCGTCACCAACGGCCTGCCCGTGTACCTCGAAGGCTCGGGCACCTCGACGGGTCGCTTCGCGGTGGCTTTCCTCGACGGTCGCTTCCGCTCCTACGCCGACATCCTCGGCGGCATGCGCATCGACCTCCCCTGGGAGCGCGGCCATGACGCCAACCGCGTCGCCGACGGCGAGACCGACAACACCTTCACGCCGACCCGTCAGCGCATGACGCTGACCTTCAGCGCGGCGCGCTGATCTACCGCTGCAGCTCGGGCACCCAGTAGGTGTCCCGCCCTCCGATCTTCACGACCTCGACCTTGCGACCCGCGGGGTCGGTCTCCTTCCGATAGACCTTCAACACCTTCGCGTAGTCGAGCCCGCTCGCGATCGCCTCGCTGATGACATCGACGATGGCGGCGTGCAGGGGCGCCACGCGGTCGGCCGCGAACGCTGCGCCCTTCGCGGTCGGCGCGACGCCCGCGCGATAGAGCGCCTCGCACGCGTAGGTGTTGCCCACGCCCGCGAGCTCACCCTGATCGAGCAGGATCTCCTTCACCGACTTGCGGTTGCCGTAGAGCGAGCGCCGCAGCGAGTCCACCGTCCACGGCTGTGTGTACGCCGGGTCGGTCTCGGGGGTCTGCATCACGTCGGGGCCGAGCTTGCGTAGCTCGTCGACCTCATCGCTCGCGAGCTTCGGAAACGCGCGGACCTTGCCGCGGTACTCGGGCTCGTTGAACTCCAGGCGTCGTGCGCCGAAGGTCATCCAGAAGGTGCTGGCCTTCTTCGCCGGGAGGTCTTTGTGGTGACGGTAGTTGGAGACGTAGGGCTCGTCGGCCATCGTCCAACGGCCCGAGTGCATGAGGTGCGAGGTGCAGGTGCCCGTCGAGAGCGACATGACGATGTGCTTGCCGCGTTGGGTGATCGTGCGAAGCGTCGCGCCCTTGAAGAACGCGTCGAGCTTCGCCTTCTTCGCGGGGTCGTCCTTGAGCTCGGGGAAGTGGCCGCCGGTGAAGCCATAGTCCTCGATGGCCGCGCCGGTCGCGCGCTCACGCAGCCACACGACCTGATGATGGACCTCGGGAAACTCGGGCATGGGTGGAGGGCTTCCTGGTGTTGGGGGAGAGCGAAGCGTCATCACCGGTCGGGTAATCGAACGATGGTGATGCGGTGGAGTTGGCGTTGCGCCGACCTTACGCGAAGACGGCAGACGAGCGACGCGCGCCGACGAGCTGACGTCGCGGCGTGGGCGTCCGAGAGTGTGGGCCCGACCGTCGCGTACACAGGCACGTCCGAATGACCCGTGCCTGCTTCTGATAGGAAAGTGCCTTGCGGATCGCGACCCGACTGGACGACGTGCTCGCCGAACACGGCGCCCTGCTGCGTGGCTTGATCGGTCAGCCGATCGAGCGCGCGTGGGCGGAGTGGTACGGGCCGTGGGACGACCTGCACTCCTGGTCACCGATCGTGCTGTGCGTGGGCGTTCGTCAGATTGAGCTGTGGACGATCGGCCCTGGCGAGTTCGGCGTGACGTGCGACACGCTCGACCTCGGCCGCCCGCCCCGCCACTCGATCGTCGGCAGGGACGACGCGTCGTGGTGGGTTGGCGACCGGCCAGCAGTGCTGCAGCGGCTGCGAGGGGTGGTCGTGCGCCGCGTACGACTGCTTGCGGCGGGTGAGCTCTGCGGCGGCATCGAGCTGGCCTTCGACGGGTGGGCGTTGACCGTGTGGAACGACGCGGACGACGTCGGGGTGACCGACGAGCCGCTCGACTTCGACGCGAGCTGGGTGGACGTATGAGAGGCCCGCGGCCTCGCCTTTGGCGGCGCGCTCCGGGCTCGCGGCAGGCGAGGCGGAGATCGCGGCCCGCATCAGGCACCTTGCGACGTGGCTGTTGGGGGTGGGGCCGCAAGGGCGCCAGGATCGCAAGGACGAGATGAGATGAGCTGTTGGTGAATCGGTCTGTTGGTCCCTCCCTTGCGACCCTGGCGCCCTTGCGGCCTCTCCAACCCGTCGGAGTTCTTGCGACGAGGTACTCGCGAGGTCAGCCGTTCCAGTCGACGCGGAGCGATTGCAGCCACGACGCTCGCTTCGCGAGCTCGTCGTCCGAGTAGAGGCCCGGCGCGTCGTCGAGACGGGCCTCGCGCACGTCGCCCGTCGCCGCGTCCTGCACCGAGAGCACCAGCACCCCGTTGGCGCGCACGTCGAGGCGCACCTCCGCCTTCGCGCCATCGGGCATCGGTTGCGCGAAGGTCAATCGGTACTCGCCCACGCGGGTCGCCTCGCGCTCCGAGCGGCCCTCGAAGACCTCCACCGGGAGCACGCTCGACCCGCCGCGCACGCTGAACGTCCGTCGCCCCACGAAGGGCGTCGCCGTCCCCGCCGGGACCAAGGGGATGAGCACCGCGCGACGACCCTCGGGCGTCCCCGGCGCGGGCTCCCACGCGCGCACGTGGAAGGTGTCGGGCACCACGCCGCGCAGCTCGACGCCCACGCGAGCGCCTCCCTCGGCGAGCGACGCGCCGTAGACGGCCGCCCCCGCCGCGACGATGGTGAGCGGGTTCAACGGGTGCCCGGGATCGTCGTGGATTCGCACCCTTGGACAGCGTTCGCGCATGCGCTGCTGCATCGGCCAGAGCAGCGATGAGCCTCCCGTGAGGAGAACCTCATCCAGGGAACTCCAATCGACACCTGCGCGGCGCAGGGCCTCGTCGGCGCAGGCCATGGCGCGGTCGAGCTCGCCGCCGATGCAGCGCGCGAGGTCGGCGAGGGAGAGTTCGAGGGTGACCTCTTCGCCTTCGGTGTCGCGGTCGAAGACCGGGGTGAACTTCCGTCGGCGCACCCGCGACAGCGGCGAGGGGTCGGCGCCAGCGTCGGTGTTGAGCGAGACCTTGAACCACTCGGCCAGTTCGAGGAGGCGTTCGCGGGTGGATTCGTTCACCGCCGCGAGGCTGAACGCCTGGTCGGACGCGCGCTCGGCGTACTGCGCGACGAGGGCGTCACGGACGCGCTGATCGATCGCGAGCCCGCCGAGCTGAACCCCGTAGGAGTCGATGGCCTGAAGACGTGCGCCGTCGCGACGGAGCAGGGTGACGTCGAGGGTTCCGCCGCCGAAGTCGAAGACCATGAAGGTCTGTGACGTGCTCGCGGCTCTCGACTGGAGACCGTAGGCCCAGCCCGCGGCGTCGGGCTCGGTGATCATTCCCCACAGCGGGAGGCCGGCCATCTTCGCGGCCTGTCCGGTGGCGAGCTTCTCGCGGTTGCGGAAGCGCTGCGGGTGCGACACCACCACGCCGTCGAGCGGCGGCAACGCCGGGCGCGCGCGCACCATCTCGGCCAGCGCGCGGAGGATCACCGCGGCCACGTCGGTCGCGAAGAGCTCCTGTGCTCCGAGACGCCACGGGGGACCGGCGTAGACGGCCGTTCCGACGCCGATGTGGTTCTTGGAGCCGCGCACGAGGACCACGTCATCGGGCGCGCGCTCGGCCTCGCCGACGAGCTCGCGATAGGCCGCTGGAGCGTGGGCGCCGACGAGGGCGCGGGGCGTCGGACGAGAAGAGAGAAGGACGAGCGAGGCGAGGGTGGGGCCGCCGTTTTCGAGCGTGACGAGGCGGGGCTGACCGCGCTCGACGTAGGCGACGGAGCAGTACGTCGTTCCGAGGTCGATGCCGTAGATCGCCACGCGCGGTGATCGCCTACTGGCGCGTGACCCGGAGCGTCACGCGGTCGAGATAACCCTGGCGATTGACGCCGGCGGCGATGACGGTGCGCGCGAGGTCCGCGAGGCCGAACACCTTCTCGGGGCTGTCGTACGAGGTCTCGGCGCTGCCGGTCGTGTACCACTCGGAGGCGAGCACGGCGGGGTTGACGGTCCATCGACCGAAGAGGCCGAAGTTGTAGTCGCGGGTGCCGGGCGGGAGCTGCCGACAGTCGATGCCGGTGCGGACGGTGAAGGGTCCGGCCGTGGTGTTCATCACCTCGCGCGGCATCAGGAAGAAGCTGTCGAGGGGAGCGGGCGACTGCCAGGTGAGGGACACCTGCGCGATGGGCGGCGGAGGCATCGCGCCGAACTGGATGGCACCGTCCATGCGGATGCGCGCCTGGCCGTGGACGTCACAACGCGCGGGGATGATGAAGGTCTCGCCCTGCCGCGTGGGACGATCGACGAGGACGCTGTCGGAGGTACCGCCGCTCTCGTTGCGGACGGCGTTGAGCACGCGCGCGGTGAGGCCCTCGAAGGGCGACCACTCGCTGAAGTCGACGTCCGACGCCGACTGTCGCAGCGTGATGCGCTCGACCTGCAAGCGTCGCTGCATCTCGCCGACGAACTGTCGACCGCGCGGGATGTCCCGCGTGAGCACGAACACCAACAACGGCCGCGCGCCCTGCCAGCGAAACGCGCCCGACTCGCCGGTCATCGATGGGGAGGAGGCGTTGAAGCGCACGCCGTTCCAGAGAGGGTCGGTGTTGAGGGCGGCGACGTGTTGCGTGACCCGCGTCCACATCGCCGGGTCGAGGCGACGCTCGGCGAAGTAGCGGCCGTCGAAGGGGAGGATGAGCCGACCGACCCACAGGCCGTAGCCCTCTTCCACGCGCTGTCGGAGGAGCGCCGCGAGGCAGCTCGGGTCGGCGCCTGCGGTGCACGCAACGTCGCCCGTCGCGCCCGGTTGGAAGGGCGTGCTGGTGCTCTGGAAGCCGTCGGTCACCAGCACCGTGATGTTGTACGGGTCGAGCGGATCGGGCTGTTGCAGGTCGGGCCGCGGAGCGCGAGGCGGGCGACGGAGCGCGAGGTGCAACGACGCGGAGGCGCCCGCATAGGTCGTAGGGAGGCGCGCCTGCTGCGCGGTGAGCTGCGGAGCGGTGCAACGGACGGCGGCGTCGACGGCGCAGCGCTGGAAGGGGTTGTTGAGCTGGAGCGCGGAGAGCGACGCTTCGATGACCTGCGCGTGCAGCGTCTGGAGCGCGGTGGAGCGCGTCGAGGTGAAGCCGCGGATGCTCTCGGAGACGTCGACGAAGACCTGCGCGCCGCGGCCGGGTGGGACCGCGGGGGCGGTGGGCGCGGTCGGCGTGGGGACGGGCGACGGGCCCGGCGGGGTGGGCGACGAGGGCGAGCGGGAGTTGCAGGCGGCGAGGGCGAGCAGCGCCGCTGCGACCGCGCGCTCAGTGCGCGGTGATGACGCTGGCATCGACGTACTCGCGGTTGTCCACGGCGGCCTCGACGAGCGAGGCGGCGGCGACCTCCAGGCGCTGATCGCGCGGGCCGCGGAGGATGTAGATGGCGCGGCCGTTTTCGACGGTCTCGCGGACGGCGACCTCGTCCTGCAACTCGACCGGCGTGAGCACGGTGCCCTGCCGAACGACGGCGACGTACGAGTAGAGCCCGCGGGCCTTCCCCGCGACGGGCACCGACCAGAGGAGCTGTCCGTGCTGCACGCTCACGACGCCGACGGGCTCGCGGTGCTGGTCGGCGTAGCAGAGGCAGTAGCGGACGCCGGGCGGGAGGGAGCAGAGGTCCTCGGGCTTGGCGTGCGGACAGCGGACGGAGACGCGGAGGGGGCGTGCCATGGCGATGGGCCTATTCGATGGTCCAGAGGCGGCGGGCGAGAACGTGCTCCATGAAGAGCTCGAGCGGAGAGAAGCGGAGCCAGCGCGTCGAGGCGGGCGGAACGAGCGGCAGCGGCGCGATGGCGTTGCGCGCGAGCTGGGCCTCAACGGCGACCTTGGTGGCTTCGAGACCCGGATCGATCTTCGACGGCCCAGGAAGGTCGGAGGGCATCTTCGGGGTTTCGAGGATGGTGAGCTGGACCTTCTGCGCGATGGGCTCCTCGGCGAACTGGTAGAGGTCACGCGTGCCGATGACGGGGGGGACTCTGGGGTCTTGGCTCATCGGGTTCCTCCGAAGGGGGGCATACCGGGCATGGGAGGCATTCCGGGCATCGGCGGGAGAGCCCCGGACGTGGGGTCGGGCGGCGGGGTCAGCATCGCGATGAGCTGCTCCCAGCGCTGCGCCGCGAGGAAGCCTTCGGGGCTCTGACCGCGCTGCGCGGCCTGCGCCGACACGAAGGTCATCTGCTGGTTTTGCACCCACGCGAGCTGCTCGGGCGTCATGCCCGGCATCACCATCGTCTGCATCAGCTTCTGCCACTGCTGCGACGCGAGCAGCCGCTCGGGTGACTGCGCTCCCTGCGTGGCCTGCGTCACCACCTGCTGCCAGAGCTGGCGCTGCGCGAACTCCACCGGGTTGATGCCCGACGCGGCCGCCTGCGCCGCAAGCATCGGCCACTGCTGCACCAGCGCGAAGGCGACCATCTCCAGCGGCATCGCGAAGCCCGGATACGCCGCGCCCATGGGCGCGGGCATCGCGACGGGCGCGGGCATCACGACGGGCATCGGCGGAACCATCGGCGGCATCGCGGGCATGATCGGAGCCACCGGCGCAACCGCGGCAACGGGTGCGACCGCGGCAACGGGTGCTTCGACGACCGGCACGAAGGACTCGAACTGGCTCGGGTCGTCCTGCGCGGGCGGGCCGAACGGTCGGTACCAGGGGATGCGACGGTTCTGGTCGTTGAGCCAGAGGTCGAGGCCGAGGACGCCGTGGCGCTCGGGCGCGCGGTTCTTGAAGAAGCGGGCGGCGTCTTCTGTGCTGTGGTGGGCGCCGAGCAGGCCGAGCGCGACGGCGGCCTTGCGGTGCGACCCCTCGGTGGGCAACACGAAGGAGATGTCGAACGCGAGGTTGGCGCTCAGGAGGTTGAACTCCCCGTCGCCGATCTCCCTCGCGATGTCGGTCTCGCGCAGCAGCTCCAGGAGCCGCTCATAGACCCGATGGGCCATCATCTGCTCGACGGTCTTCATGCCGTCGCGGACGATGTCGCCGAAGCCCCAGCCGTTGCCCAGCAGCACCAGGCAGAACTCCACCACGCGCCGCTGCTGCGGGCCCTTGTTGATGCCGAGAATCCAGCGCCGCTGCGAGCCCGTCCCCGTCAGCGAGAAGAGGCGGTTGCGCGACAGGTCGAGCGCCCCAGTGGCGGTGCGGCCGTGCTCAAGGCAGACGCCCGCGAGCGTGCGCGCGACGTACTCCACCACGTAGCCGATGAAGACCCGCGCGCGTCGCTCGGCGGTGGCCTTGCGCGCCTCGACGATGACGTGGGGCGACTCCAGGAGCGCCTTGGCCGACACGCTCTGACGCACCGCGCTCGCGAGGCGCGTGTACGAGCCCACGCCGGGCATCACGCACGCGCCGCGACGATCGCCTTCGCCCGCGCCGACGAGCGAGCGGAGGTACACGCTGCCGCCGAAGAAGATCGATGAGCTGAAGACGTGGGGGTGCAGCCCCGCGTGGCCCTGGTGGTTGTGGCGCGCCAGGGTGTCGTCGACGAGCACCTCCAGCGAGCCGCCGCCGAGGTCGAGGTACACGCGGAACATCTTGTCGGATGACGCGTGCCCCGCCGCGGCCTGCGCCTCGTCGACGAGCGGCGTCGCGGGGAAGACGAAGTCGGCGCCGGTGAGCTGCTTGAGGCGTTCGCCCGCGGCGTCGGCGGCGAGGCGCAGCGTCTCCAGGTCGCCTTCGTCGAAGGCCAGCGGGAAGCTGTAGTTGACGTTGACCGTACGCGGCGAGGCTTCCTCCTCCGACAGCAGTGATGCCGCCGTCATCAGCATCGCGGCTTCGAGGAAGCGCGACTGGAGGGCCTGCACGATCTCGCGGCGGGCGAGGGCGCTCTTGTCCTTCTCCACCGCGCGCAGCCACTTGAACTCGCTCACGGTGTGCTCGGACGACACCGCGCTCGACGCGCCTCGCAACGGGACGCCGAAGTCCTTGCCGAAGGACAGCGCGTTGATGGCCGTCTCGGAGGCCACGTCGGTCCACTTGCGGACGCAGCCGAGCTCGCTCGGGAGGAGGTCGTGATAGGGCCCGGACCACTCGCCGCCCGGCCACAGATCGATGCCGCGCTGGATGGTCGGAGGGCCGCCGTCGAGGAGGTTGAGCGTGGTCGTCGCACGGTCGCGGCCGCGCTCCGGGGAGACGCACTGGAGGTTGCCGTCGCGGCGCTTCACCGCGACGACGGTGTTGGACGTTCCGAAGTCCACGCCGAAGGACCACGTGTCGCTCGGTAGCCCGTCACTCGGTGGCGCGAGCGGGAAGAGACCTCCGCCCACGGGCTCGGCCCCGCCGCCCTGCGTGGCCTGCATGAACTCCACGCTCACCCACGCGGGCCGCCCCTTGCGGGTGGCGCCCACGTAGCCCGTCGGACCGCTCTCGCCTTCGCGGCCGACCTCCTGATCGAGCGCGACCACTTCGAGCTTCGTCTCGCTGGTGGGTCGACCGTCGGCGTCGCTCGGCGGGACGAGCATCCGCGTGCGGAGCATTCGCCCCTGGGAGAAGAGCGCCATTCCCTCCTCGGTCGCCGCGTGGATGCCCGCGACGTAGTAGCGCCACGCGTTGGTGGGGCGCCGCAGGTTGGGCCACACGCGCAGCGTCACGCCGCGGAAGGCCACCGCGTCGACGTCACCGGCGTTGGGCGAGAAGGGGTTGGCCGGAAGCAGGTCGCACTCGTACGTCGGCCACTCGGTCTGCTTGAGCCCACGCAGCGGCAGCACGCACTGGTAGCGGGACTTGCCCTTCTCCTGGATGACCCTGCCGAAGAGCGAGGGCTTCTCGCGGGCGAGGCGCACCTGCGCCGGGTCGAGGCAGTCGAGGTACTCGGGCATCACCGGCAGCACCGGGATGTGCCGCTCGCCCCCCGACATGAAGACCGGAACCGCGCGGAAGCAGATCTGCTCCTTGGCGAGCGATTCGATCTCGCTCTCGACGCGGAGCTTGAGCCGACCGACGGCGATGACGTTGGCCGGGCCCGCGACGCCGCCCTCGCGCCAGCGCACCCAGCGCCCCGAGTCGGCCCGCGGGAACACCCGCTCCAGCGCGCGGATCTTCACCCGATCGCTGCGGCAGATGGGGCAGTGCAGCTTGCGGGGCTCGGCGCCCTTGCGCGCGAAGAGCACCGTCATCTCCAGGCGGCTCAGGTCGAAGCCGCAGTGTTCGCAGTGGGTGTCTTGCTCCATCGCCCTTCGCTCGCGGCGGAGGATAGCCGAAGGGCCTACCGCTGCGAGGGCCGAATCACCGCCCGCTCAACCGTGGCGAGTGACCATGGCGCCGCGCGCGTCGACGGTGAGCGAGCGCAGCGTCACGGGGGTGCGGGCGCGCTCGTAGGCGCCCTTGATGGCGGCCGACACACGGTCGACGACCGCGCGCTCGTCGCGCACCAGCGCGATGCACGACGACCCCGCGCCCGACAGGAATGCCCCGATGGCCCCGGCCTCGTGGGCGGCCGTGATGGCCTCGGCGAGCCCGGGCAGCAGCGGCGCGCGGTAGGGCTGGTGAAACGCGTCGCGGAAGGCCCAGGCGAGGCCGTCGGTGCGGCCGTCGCGCAGCGCGTGGGAGAGAAACACGGCGCGCCCGAGGCTGGCCGTCGCGTCGTGGTGGTCGAGCGTCGTCGGCAGGGCGCCGCGCGAGCGCTTGGTCTCGAAGACGCCTTCGGGGGAGGCGACCACCGCGCGCACGTCGGCGAGGCCCGCGACGCAGGCGGCGTGGACCTGCCGGTCGACCACGGCGCAGCAGAGACCGCCGAGGATGGCCGGCGCGGCGTTGTCGGGGTGCCCCTCGATCTCCGTCGCGGCCGTGAGCACGTCGACCGGGTCGTGTCCGCGGCCCGCGAGGGCGTCGGCGGCCATGATGCCGGCGACGACGGCGGCCGCGCTCGAGCCGAGCCCGCGGCCCGTCGGGATGGCGCTCCGGAGCAGCGCGCGGAAGGGCGTAGCGGGCAGCGCGCGGGACTCGCGGCGGCGGCGGAGGGCGTGGAGGAAGAGGTCGTCGGCGTCGGAGACGGCGCGGAAGAGCTCATCGCCTTCGCGGGTCACCGAGAGGGTGTCGGCGGCGCGGAGCTCGACGTCGAGGGAGAGGGAGAGCGCGAGGCCGAGGCTGTCAAAGCCCGGACCCAGGTTGCTCGTCGAGCACGGGACGGAGATGCGAATCATCGTGTGGGGGTGGACTCTACCGCCGCGGCGCGGCGATCGACACCCCAAGATGGCGGCGGGTCAGGCGACGTGGAGGGCAGACTCGTCGTCCCCGAGGCGGGACGAGAGGTCATCGACGGCGGGGATGTACGCGGCGTCAGCTTCCGAGTAGGCGAGCGCCGAGCCCGAGGCGATGTCGAACCACCACGCGTGGAGGTTGATGGTGCCCTGCGCGAGCCGCTCGCGGACGCAGGGGTAGCGCGAGAGGTTTTCGACCTGCCGGAGCACGGACCACTGCGAGAGCTGGTCGTGCAGGGCGCGCGAGGGCTCGCCGGCGCCGCGCTCGTGGAAGGAGGTGACGGCGGCCGTGCCGTAGGAGAGCCAGCGGCGGAGGTGAGGGTCCCTGGGAGGGGGCGCGAGCAGGGCCTTCATGCCGCCGCAGTCGGAGTGTCCGCAGACGACGATGTCGCTCACGCCGAGGACGTCGACGCCGTACAGGATCGCCGCCGGCACGCTCGCGTCGCCGTCGACGTCGTAGGCGGGGACGATGTTGCCGATGTTGCGAACGAAGAAGATCTCGCCCGGCCCGGAAGACGTGAACAGGTTGGGCACCAGGCGGCTGTCGGAGCAGGTGAGAAGCATCACCGGCGGAGACTGAGTGAGGGCGAGCTTCGCGAAGCGGCTGGCGTATCCCGACTTCTTCGAGTGCTCGTACCGCTGGAGACCGTCGAGGAGTCGTCGCATGGGACGACCACAGACCACGGTCCGTGCCGTCGACGTGGCGATGCGCTCTCCGCGGGCGATCAAGGGATCGGTGCACTCTCTCGGAGCGGCGGGTGTCGTGACGCTCCGACGGAGCGCGCCATCGGCTGTCGGCGGTCACCGACAGCGTCCGTGAGCCCGGCGCGGTGGTGTGACGTTGCCACGAGGCGCTCGTCGGACCTTGTCGAACTCGCGCCTCCTGGCGAAACCCCGACTCCCGGACCGGCCGTGGTCTAGAGTCGCGAGCGGTTCAGCTCGATGGTCCGCCCCCCAATGCGCCTCTCGACCCAGCTTGGCATCACCCACGGCGCCTTCGTGGCCTTCCTGCTCATCCTGCTCGTGGTCACGCTGCAGGGCCTCGTGCGGATGCTCGGGCTCATCACCGACATCCGCGATGACCATCTCTCCACGGTGGCCGCGGAGGAAGAACTCCACCGCGCCGCGTGGTCCATCGAGGTGGGCGTGCGTCACGGGCGCGTGGCGTGCGGGGCGGGCGCGCCCGACCACGACGTGCGGGCCTCCGTCGAGCGCGCGCGGGAGGCGCTGCACCGCGTCCTCGGGAGCCGACGCGTGGAGGACTCGCGGCCCCTCTTCGCGGCGGCGCGTCGGTACGTCTCGCTCGCCGACGGCGTGACCACCGGGGACGTCTGCGCCAACCTCCGCTCGCCGCGCACCGACGCCCTCCGCGCGGCCCTCGACGAGGACATGACCGACGCCTGGATCGCCCGGATGCACCAGCTCCACGGCGACATCCGGGCGCGCGAGGAGGAGGCCCGTCGCATCGGGGTACGTACGGCGCTGACGGGCCTCGGGTTCGCGCTCCTCGCGGCGCTGGCGGCCATCGTCATCGCGCGCTCGACGGCGCGCAGCGTGGCCGAGCCCATCGCGTCGCTCGCGAGGGCCGCGACGCGCGTCGGGGAGGGGGACTTCGCGCCGATTCCCGACGCCCACGGCCCCGCGGAGGTGCGGGCGCTCTGGAGCGACCTCGACCGCATGCGCGAGCGGCTCATGGAGCTGGAGCGGATGAAGCACGCGTTCCTGGCGAACGTGTCGCACGAGCTGCGCTCGCCGCTGACGCGGCTGCGCGAGGCGCTCGGGCTGCTCGCCGACGGCACCGCGGGGCCCCTCACCGCGCAGCAGGAGCGGGTGGTCAGCCTGGGGATGCGGGCGTGCGAGCGGGAGGTTCGCATCGTCGAGGCGCTGCTGGACATGTCGCGGCTGCGCTCGGGCCTCCCGGTGATGCGCGAGGGCGGCGGCAACGTCGACCGCGCGGTGGCGGCCGCGGCGCAGGACGAGCGCACCGAGGCCGACGAGCGCGGCGTCGTGGTGGAGGTGGTCTGCGAGGGGACGGCGCCGACCCTGGACATGGACTCGGCGCTGGTGGAGCGGGCGGTCGCCAACCTGCTCCGCAACGCCGTCTCGGTGTCGAGCGCGGGGGCTACGGTGCGGGTCGAGCGAACGCTCGTGGAGGGCCCGCGGCGGAAGGTGGTGATCGAGGTGAGCGACCACGGACCGGGCATCGCCGACGAAGTGCGGGCCAACCTGTTTCGACCTTTTTCCGCGAGCGCCGTGGCCACCATCGATCGCCCCGCGGGCATCGGGCTGGGGCTTGCGTTTGCACGCGAGGTGGCCCGGCTGCATGGGGGTGACCTCACCGTCGCGTCGTCCGACGCGAGCGGCACCAGGTTTCGCATCGAGCTCCCGGTCGACCCGGAGAGGAGCGCATGAAGAGCAACAACGGAACGACCCCAGACGCCGACCTCCCCCGGGTTCTCATCATCGACGACGACCTCGAGCTGTGCGAGCTGCTGTCGCTGCGCATCGGCTCCAGGGGCTACCGGGTGTCGGCCGAGCACGCCGTGAAGGCGGCCCTCGCGCGCCTCTCGCGCGAACCCGCCGACGTCGTATTGCTCGACCTCCGCCTCGGCGACGGCGACGGCTTCGAGGTGCTCGACGCCATCGCGCGACGCTCGCCCGAGCTGCCGGTGGTGGTGCTCACGGCCCACGGGTCCATCGACACGGCGGTGGAGGCGATGCGGCGGGGGGCGTTCAGCTTCGCCACCAAGCCCTTCCACGACCATGACCTGCTCCAGAAGGTTCGCAACGCGGTGGAGAGCCACCGGCTGCGGCGCGAGGTCGCCGGGCTGCGGCGCATCGTGGGCGCGTCCGCGGAGGAGTCCCGCCTGGTCGGCGTGAGCCCGGCCATCGAGCAGGTGCGCGAGCGCATCGCGCGGGTCGCCCCCACCGACGCGACGGTGCTGGTGCTGGGCGAGTCGGGCACGGGCAAGGAGCTCGTGGCGCGCTCGATCCACGCGCTGTCGCTGCGCTCCGCGGGGCCCTTCACGGCCGTCAACTGCGCGGCGCTCGCGCCCGACCTGCTGGAGAGCACCCTCTTCGGTCACGTGAAGGGGGCGTTTACCGGAGCGGTGGGCGATCGCGAGGGACTCTTCGGCGCGGCGCGCAAGGGGACGCTCTTCCTCGACGAGATCGGCGAGGCGCCGCCCGCGGTGCAGGCGAAGCTCCTGCGCGTGTTGCAGGAGCGGCGCTTCTCGAAGGTGGGCTCCACCGTCGAGGAGGACGCCGACGTCCGCATCATCACGGCGACCAACCGCGACCTGCGGCAGGAGGTGGCCGAGAAGCGCTTCCGCGAAGACCTCTTCTATCGACTGCATGTCCTGCCCATCGCGGTGCCGCCGCTGCGCGAGCGCAAGGAGGACGTGACGCTGCTGGCGGAGATGTTCCTGGAGCAGGCGGCGATGCGGCATCGGGTGACGGTTCCCCGATTTGCGCCTCGGGCCTTCCTGGCGCTGGTGGAGCACCCGTGGCCGGGCAACGTGCGCGAGCTCGCCAACGTGATGGAGGCCGCCGTCCTGTTGGCGGTCAACGGCGAGGTCGACCTCGATCAGCTCCCGGGCGTAGGCACCGCGGAGGGCGCCGGTGCGGCGGCGCCGATGGGTGATCTGGAGCGTGGGGTCGAGCGGATGCTGGGTGCCTACGTCGGGGCCGACGCGCCGTCGCTGCCGCCGCTGCGCGAGGCGCGCGACGCCTTCGAGCGGGCCTACCTCGACGTGGTGTTGTCGCGCTCGGGCGGCAACGTCGCCAACGCGGCGAAGATGGCCGGGCGCAACCGAACGGACTTCTACGACCTCATGCGACGCCACGGCCGATCGGCCTCGGCGACCAAGGCGAAGTAGTCGGAGGGGCCGCGGGGTTCGCGGTCAGTGCGCGCCGACGCCGGCCTTCGGCTCGAGGCCGCGAATCTCGACGCGGATGTTCTTGGAGCCGGCCGTGGACTGGAGGTCGTGGAGGATCTCCAGAGCGTCGTCCTCGACGAAGTCGGCGGCGCCACGGTCGACGACGAGCGTGTACCCCTCGGGGATGGCGTCGAGCGCCGCCATGAGGGCGGGGCGGTGGAAGAAGTAGATGTCCTTCTCGAAGCGGATCGTGCGGGTGCGGCCGACGTCGATCACCGACAGGGCGCCCTTCACGCTGGTGCGTAGCGCGAAGATCACGCCGACGACGATGCCGACGATGACGCCCTTGAGGAGGTCGGTGAGGAGGATGGCCGCGATGGTCAGCACGAAGGGCAGAAACTGCGACCAGCCGCGGCGAAACATGCTCTTGAAGAGCGCGGGCGTCGCCAGCTTGTAGCCCGTCACGATGAGGATCGTGGCGAGCGCCGCGAGGGGGATGCGGTTGAGCAGCGGCCCGAGGAAGAGCAGCGCGAGGAGCAGCAGCACGCCGTGGAAGAAGGACGCGGCCTGGGTGCGTCCGCCCGCGTTGAGGTTGGCGCTGGATCGCACGATGACGGCCGTGACGGGCAGGCCGCCGACGAGGCCGGAGACGGCGTTGGCGAGGCCCTGCGCGATGAGCTCGCGGTTGGGCGGCGACTTGCGCTTGAAGGGATCGAGCTTGTCGATGGCCTGCACCGAGAGCAGCGACTCCAGGCTGGCGACGACGGCGATGGTGACGACGAGCACCCACGCGTCGGGTCGGCGGAGGACGGAGAAGTCGGGGGTGTGGAGCTCGCGGGCGAGCTCGGTCGGGCCGCCCATGGGGACCGCGACGAGGTGCCGTGGTTCGAGCGCGAAGTGAGGGGCCCAGCGCTGGAGGGCGAGGTTGATGAGCGTCGAGGCGACGACCACGAGCAGGGCGCCCGGCAGCCAGGTGACCTTCGCGAGCTTCGTGCGGGGCAGGCCCAGCAGGATGACGAAGGACGCCGCGCTCACGAGCATCGCGCCCCACTCCAGGCGCGAGAGGGCGTGCCGCAGGACGGTGAAGGTGTTGCCCTCGCCGTCGACCTGGAAGGACACCGAGGCGAAGTTTTCGGCGTCGTAGCCGATGGCGTGTGGGGTCTGCTTGAGGATGAGCAGGAGCCCGATGGCAGAGAGCATTCCCCGGATGACCGAGAGGGGGATGAACGAGACGATCTGCCCGGCGCGCGCGAGGCCCATCGCGAGCTGGACGAGCCCGGCGACGCAGACCACGGCGCAGAAGGCGGGGAAGCTGCCGACCTTGTGGATGCCGACGAGGACGATGGCGGCGAGGCCCGCCGCAGGGCCGCTGACGCTGAGCGGCGCGCGCGAGACGAAGGGGATGAGGATGCCGCCGATGCAGCCGGCGACGAGGCCGGAGAGCAGCGGCGCGCCCGAGGCGAGCGCGACCCCGAGGCACAGCGGCAGGGCCACGAGAAACACCACGAGACCAGCCGGGGCGTCGTAGGCGAGCGAGTTGAACGGGGAGAGCGGGCGCGACCCCGAGTCGGCGGGGCGTGAGTCGTCGTCGGGAGCGGCGGCGGCGGACAGGGTCGGGGTCGACATCGGAGGGATGGGATCCTTCGGTTGGTGGGAGAGCCCAGGGCCCCACTGCAAACCCGATGCTCAGCCCAACCGATCGAACGGACCTGTCCGAACGATCGTCAGTCGATCGGTCGTGTCGGGGTGGGCGAACATCTGTCGCGACGAGCCGACAGCGCGGTCAGCCGCCGGCGGTGCGGAGGTGTCGGTGCCCGGTGGCGCAGTGGGCCTTCCAGCCGCAGCGATTGCAGTCGCGGGCGGGGCCGCGGTCGCCGCGCGCGATGCGGTCGGCGAGGTTGGCGAGCTCGACGTAGGTCTCGTCGGGCGAGAACGGATCGGTGAGCGTGAGCAGCATGCCCGCGGCGGGGACGGCGAGGTGTCGACCGCGCACGGGCATCCCGCTGAGGCGGTGCAGCGCGAGGGCGTAGGCGTCGAGCTGCGGGCGGTAGTAGCCGGCCCAGCGCGCGAGGTCCTGGCTGCGGAGGGGGTGGGTCTTGAGGTCGATGACGTGGAGGCCGTCGGAGGCGCGCACCACGAGGTCGACGATGCCGTGGAGGGTGGTTCCGCGGAGGTCGAGCACGAAGGGAATCTCGCGCGCGGGCTCGGCCACGGCGCGCAGCAGGTTGACGCAGGCGCGCAGGCTCACGAGCGTGTCGACGATGAGGAGGGTGAGCGCCGCGCGGTGCTCGACCTGGCCGTGCTGGGTGAGCACGGCGTCGGCGAGCTGTTCGTCGGTGACGTCGTAGGCGCTCGGCGCCAGGAGGCCCGCGCGGCTCACCGCGGCGTGGACGAGCTCACCCACGCGGGAGGGAGCGACGTCGTCGCGGCCCACCGCGAGCCGCGAGGCATACGCGTTGGGGACGCCGATGCGGAGGACGTCGACGTCCTCGTTGCGGGCCATGAGGTGCTCGTTGTGGAAGACGCGGCCGAGGCCCATCACCTCGGGGCAGTCGGCGACCTTGCAGAGGTCCGTCGGGGTGACCCGCGCGAGTTTCGGGACGGTGGTGCGCGGTGGCGGCGGGGCATCGCCGGGCGAAGGGTCGTCGACCAGCGCGCGCCACGGCGTGAGATCAACGGACGCGACGGCGGGCGCGGCGACGGGCGCGGGACGATCGTCGGCGGCGAAGACGCGCACGGGGACGTCGAGCCACGACGCGGCGCCGCCGTCGGGGGAGGCGGCGGGGAGCTCGGGCAACGAGCGGGCGAGCGCGTCGCGCAGGAGGAAGCGGGTGCTGCTGGGAGCGGCCGAGGGCCAGGTGATGAGCAGGTGGTCACGCGCCCGGGTGACGCCGACGTAGAGCAGGCGCAGCGCCTCGCGTAGCTCCTCGTCGAGGTCGCCAAGGCGCTCGCGCAGGAGCGCATCGACGGGGGGAAGGCCCGTGTCGGGGATACATCGCAGGGTAAAGTGTCGGAGCGCGTCGGGGGCGAGAAGGTCGGCGGGGCGGACGACATCGACGCGGGGGGAGCGCACCCTGAGCTCGGCGTGCAGCAGGTCGACGAGCACCACCGGAAACTCCAGGCCCTTGGCGCCGTGGAGGGTCATGAGGCGCACGGCGTCGACGTCGTCGTGCGGGGCGACGGGCTGCCGCAGCCGCTCGAACGATCGCGCCTGGAGGTGATGCAGGAGGTTTTCGAGCGTGGCGCCGGTGGCCTCGCCAAGGGAGAGCGCGTGGTCGCGCCGACCCGACAGGGTGTGGGCCTCGGCGATGATCCAGCCGACGTTGGCGCGGAGCTGGGCGGCCTCGGCGGGGTCGCAGCGCAGCGACAGGCGATCGACGAGGGCGACGCGCTCGACGGCGGCCTCGACGGCCTCGCCGAGCGGGAGCGAGCGGAGGGCGTCGCGGCAGGCGCGGAGGTCGGCGTCGCAGCGCTGGAGGGCGCGCTCCTCGAAGGGGACGAGCGTGAGGCGAGCGGGAGCGGAGGCGGCGAGTTCGAGCGCGCGGCGGGGCGATCCGCTGACCTTCTCCACGGAGAGCGCGGCGACGGTGGACTGGCGCAGACCATACAGCTCGGAGAGCAGCACCATGGCGGCGGCGGAGCGGTCGCGCGGCGACGCGAGCATGGAGAGCCACGCGCGGGTGAGCCGCACCTCCAACGTCTCGAAGAGGCCGTCGGACTCCTGGTGGACGGCGAGGCCGAGCGTTCGTAGCGCGTCGGCCCACTGACCGAGCTGGCTTCGCTGGCGGCCGAGCACGGCGACGTCGCCGGGGCGAACGCGACGCGGCGCGCGGGTGACGCGGTCGAGCACGGTGAGGTCGGAGTCGAGCAGCGCGCGGATGCGTCGGGCGCCGAGCTCGATGCGGGGACCGCTGCGCGTGCTGGCCGGGACGCGAAGGATCTCGACGGCATCGGCGCTCTCCGCGAGGCCGAGGCGGGTGTAGTCGTTGTCGGCGGTGAGCGCGTCGAAGGGGACGCCCACCGCGGGGAGCGCGACGGAGAAGAGCGCGTTGGCGAAGCGCACGAGCTCGGGGCGCGAGCGGCGCGAGCGGTCGAGCACCTCGGGGGCGGGGCCGACGGCCGAGGCGCGCGAGAGCAGCGCGCTGAAGAGCGACGAGTCGGCGCCGCGGAAGCCGTAGATGGCCTGCTTGAGATCGCCGACATAGCAGACCTCGGTGCCCGCGGCGCGCAGCACCTCGAAGAGGCGAAACTGCAACGGGCTCGAATCCTGGAACTCGTCCACCACCACGTAGGGGAGCTCGGCGGCCACCGCGCGGGCGTAGCGGTCGTCGCGGCCGTCGCCGGTGAGGAGCTGCACCGCGCGGAGCTGCATCTCCTCGAAGTCCAGCGCCCCGAGACGGTGACGGCTCTCGGCGTACTCGCGCAGGGCATCGACCGCGAGCTGAAACGCCTCCTCCACGATGGACGCGATGCGGTCGCGCGCGGCGGGGTGTCGCAGCGCCATGGCGTGGGCGGCGGGGAGGAGCGCGGGGAGTTCTTTCGCGAAGGTCTTGCTCGGGGCGGGTGCGCGGAGGACACGCTGCGCGGCGTCGAGGGCGAAGGTCGGCCCGTCGCGTCGCAACGAGCGGAGCTCCCGGCGGATGCCCTCGTCGGTGCTGCGGGGTTTGGCGCCCGCGTCGAGCCACGCGAAGGCGGCATCGAGGGCGCGGCGGAAGTCCGCGTCGGTCGCGTCGGCGTCGGCCGATGGCGGGAGGACGTCGGTGACACACGCGACGGCGGCGGGCGCCTGGCGCGCGAGCTCATCGGCCCCCATGCCGAGCGAGCGGGCCTTCTCGACGAGCGCCTCCACGAGCTGCGCGAGGTCGTCGTCGATGGCGAGCTCGGCGCCCCGCAGCACCGACTGGAGCGAGCGGCGGAAGAGCGCGCGGGCCTCGTCCTGCTCCAGCACCATGGGGTCGGGCGGAAGCGCCGCCGGGAGGGGATAGCGGCGCAGGAGCGTGAGGGCGAAGCGGTGGATGGTGCAGACGTTGGCGCGCTCGACGCCAGCGGCCTCGGCGGTGAGACCGCGACGTTGGAGGCCCGCGCGCAGGCGCTCCTGCAGCTCACTCGCGGCGGCTTCGGTGAAGGTCACGGCGGCGATGCGGTCGAGGGAGACGCCACCCGCCACGCGGTCGACGAGCTCTTCGACGATGCGCCAGGTCTTGCCGCTCCCGGCGCCCGCGGAGACGAGGCGAAGGGTGCTCACCGAACACCACCCGGGAGCCCGACACGGCAGCCGAGGCGCGCTTCACAACGGCTGCACGGAAGCGCGCCAACGCGGTCGAGGCTCTCGGCGCGGTGGCGATCGAGGGGGGCGAAGGTTCCGCCCGGGGCGTCGACGACGGCGAGGGCTTCGGTGATGCGCGCGGTGGTGGCCGCGACGTGGTCGTCGAGGGTGAGCTGGGCGGTGGTGACCCAGTCGCTGCGACCCGTGGAGGTGACCATCGATTCGAGGGCAGCGGTGGCCGCGGGTGATCCCTCGGCGACCATGCCGTCGACCGCGTGACGACCGAGGTTCATCCGCAGCACGACCCCGGCGCCCTCGGTCGGGAGCTGCGAGAGGAGTGCAGCCTCGACGTCGAGGCCGACGTCGCGTCGGGAGGCGAGGGAGGTCGCCCGTTGCCGCGTGAGCTGCACCAGCACCGGCACCGTCTCACCGCCCGGAGCCGTCACACGCAGCGTCGTCGCGGCGGGCATCCGGACCATCACCGGTGACCCATCGGGTAGCGACAGGAGGGGCCGCGCCTCGGGCGTCTCGGGCGCGATCTGCGAAGCCACCGAGCCGAGCGCACGCCGGATCTCCAGGTAGTGCGCCGCGAGGTCGCGGGTGTCTTCGAGGAGGCGGCGACGGTCGTCTCGCAGGTCGGCGCGGCCAGACCAGGGAGCGCGTTGTTGCACCGACTCGTCGATGGCGCCTTCGATGGCCGCGGGGGAGAGCGTTGCGGTGGTGGCGAGCGCGGCATCGAGGCGGGCGATGAGGTCGCGGCTGATCGCATGGCGCACCGACTCGTGGAGGCGGGCTTCACGCTGCAGCGGCGCGGCGCGCAGGTCGAGCAGGGACGTCACGAGGTAGCGGTAGTGGCAGCCGAGGAGGGACTCCAGGTCGTTGGCGTCGTGCGGGAGAGCGCGCAGCAGGGCCTTGGCGACGTCGCCGACCTCGAAGGCGGTGTCGGGCAGAAAGCGCGCAGCAAAGAGGTCGCGCCAAGCGAGGTCGGCGCGGGCGAGATCGGCGGCGGTGGCGACGGCCGTCGCGACGTCACCGCGGCCCAGGCGCCGGATGGCCTCGGCCGCGCGGGCGCGGGGAGCGTGGTGCGCGAGCGCGGGCGGCGCGACGAGGGCGGCGGGTGGGAGGCGGTCGAGGAGGTCGCGCAACGCGAGCGCGGGCTCGGCGCGGTGGCCATCGGCCGAGCGTCGCGGCGAGAGCAGGACGAGGCGACGACGGGGCGACGAGAGCACACGCAACGTGGCGCGGCGGGCGAGCGCGTGGAGGGTCTCCTCGTCGGGCAGCGCGGCGAGGTCGGCGGAGAGCGTCGCCAGGAGGGCGCGCTCGGCGGCACCGAGGAGCAAGGGGGGCGCAGGGGCCTTGGGGTAGCGCCCGCGGACGAAGCTTGTGACGAGGAGCACGGCGGGGTGGTCGCAGCGCCAGGCGTCCTCGCCAACGAGGGCGACACCGTCCCGACGGGGGGACGGGGCGCCGTCGCGCAACACCACGAACGACGCTTCGAGATCGGTCAGCAGGCGCTCGACGTCGAAGAGGCGGCGCGCGCGATGGGGCGCGCTCGCGAGGCGGCGCCGAACGAGGTCCATCGCGGGGCGGATGGCGTCGGCCGCGGCGATCCAGGCGGCCTGGGCGCGGGGGTCGCGCACCGAGCGGGCGATGGCCTCGGCGTCGAGCAGCGGGGTGACCGCGCGATCGAAGACCGCGGGGAGCGCATCGGCGCGTTGGTCGGCCGAGTGGCGCTGGAGGGGACCGGCGTCTTCCCACGCGGAGAGCAGGGCGCCCACGCGCTTGCGGATCTGGTCCCCGCGCGAGCGTCGCGTCGCGACCTCGGCGGCGTCGGACGCCGCGATGGCCTCGTCGACGGCGGTGGACCCGGCCAGAAGCTCGCGGACCTCGACCCAGGTCGAAGGAGGCTTTCGGCGGAGCTGCGACAGGAAGTAGTCGCGCTCGGTGCCGAAGATCCCGGAGCCCGGAGCCGTGAGCACGGTGGCGAGGTCGATGGCGTCGGGGCCGTTCCAGGCGAGGCGGAGCGAGGCGCGAACGATCTGCCACAAGGGTGTCTGTTGCACCGGGAGGGAGCCGCTGCCGTTCCAGGGGATGTCCCAGCGGTCGAGGGCGCGTGCGACGCGAGGCCATGCGCCGCTCTCTGCTCCGCACACGACGGCCACATCTTCGGGACGACCGCCGCTCGCGAGGTGCGCCTCGATGATCGACGCGACCGTCTCGGCCTCGTCCTGCGGGTCGGCGGGGCAGTGCCAGGCGAGCGCGCCGTCGTCCGCAGCACAGCGTGCGGCGCCATGGCGGAGGGCCTCCAGCAGCGACGGTGCGACGCTCGATGGGTCGGGCGGGTGTTCGGGCGTGGTGATCCACGGCGGCAGCGAGACGGCGGCGCCGCACGACGCGGCGAGGTCGAGCGCGCGACGCTCGCGAGGCGTGAGGTGATCGACGCCCTCGACCCAGAGCACGACGCCCCGCAGCACCGACCGCGGCGCGACGTCGGCCAGGGCGGCGAGGCGACGGGGGAGGTCGGTCGAGCCGTCGGCGTCGAGGTGTGCTTCGAGGGCGCGGGTCACGCGGCTCAACACGTCGAGGTGGGCCAGCGCCACGCGCGCGGCGCCGCGATCGGGAGCGGTCGGGAGCGCGCCGTCCCAACCGTGCAGGCGCAGCGTGTCGACGACGTCGGCGACGGCGTGGGCGACGGCGAGCGCGTTGCCGCGAAGCGCCGCGGCGAGCGCGGGGTCGCGAACGGCGGCGAGCTCCAGCGCGGACTCGACGGCGAGCACCCGGTCGACGGGGGCGAGGCGAGCACGCGAGGCGAGGCCGAGGCGTAGCTCCAGCAGGTCGAGGAGGCCGTGCCAGTCGAGCGGCTGGATCCAGCCGCCGCCCGCGCGCGCGAGCCGGTCGAGGAGCGCGCCGCGGCGGGCCTCGTGCGGGCAGAGCAGCCAGAGCGGTCCGTCGAGGCCGCGGGTGCGGGCGGTGGCGAGGAGGGCGTCGACGCGCGCCTCCTCGCGGGCGGGCGTGAACGGCGCCGAAGCGCTCATCCGCCCGAGGGTTGGGGACCGAGGCCGGAGGCGATGACGTCGCGCACGGCGGTCATGAAGGCCTCGCGTGACGCGTACGACTCGCGGCTCATCCGGGGGTGGACGGTGACGCGCACGGGGCGGTCACGTTGGAGATCCCAGGTGCGCGCCGGGAGGATGGCCGCCGTGCCGTCGATGGAGATGGGTAGCACCGGGACGCCCATCTCCTCCGCGAGCACGAAGCCGCCCTTCTTGAAGGCGCCGAGCGCGCCGTCGCGGCTGCGGGTGCCTTCGGGGGCGATCCAGACGAGCACGCCCTCGTCGAGCATCTGGCGCGCCTCGCGCAGGCTGCGGATGGCGGCCTCGCGGTCGCGGCGGTCGATGAAGATGAAGCCCGACGCGCGCATGGCGGCGCCCCACACCGGCACCGACGCGAGCTCGATCTTCGACACCATGCGGAGGCGCTGCTCGACGACCTGGAAGATCACCGGGATGTCGTAGAGCGACTGGTGGTTGGACATCACCACCATGGGGGCGCGCGGCTGGAGGTTGTCCGCGCCGCGCACCGAGACCTGGATGCCGACGTCGTCGAGGAGCGCGCGCGACCAGCGCTTCAGACGGGCATCGCACGCGTCCATGCTGGTGCGCCCGAGGAGCTGGTCGAGGACCGTGGGGAAGCTGATCGCCAGGGTGCGCGCCGTGGCGACGGCGAGAGTGCGGGGTCGTCCAGACATCGTTGGGGGTACCGGGGGCGGAGGTTACAACGGGGCGGTGCGCGAGGGACACGCCGGGTTCATGGCGAGAGGATCTCGCGTTGCAGCGTCGGGAGGAGCCCCTCGGTCGCCGCACCCGCGTCGGCCGCGCGTCGCGAAGGGCGCGGGCGCCGGGTCGTGGCGGGTCGCGCGGGAGAGGCGCCCGCGTCGACGCGTGGGGTCCGGGTCGGGGCAGGCGTGGTGGTGGCGGTCGCCGTCGGGGTCGGAGCGATCGGCGAGGGGAGCTGGAGCACCCGCTTCACCTCCACGCGCACCACGCACGGACCGATGGTGCTGCGGAGCGTCTCCTCGCGACCGCCCAGCCATCGCAGCCATGTGCGGCCGACGAGCTCGCGCCGCACGACGTCATCCTCGTCGAGCACCACCTGGAGCGGCGTGTTGGCGGCGAGGCGCACGTTGTCGAAGGTCTGCGCGCACTCGCGGCCCGCCTGACACGGTCCGATCTCCAATGGTCCGTCGCGCGTCTGGAGCGCGAGGTGCAGCTCGGGGCCGCTGCCGTCGAGGTCCCACGGGTGGCCGCGCTGCGCGTCCGGGATGGTGACCTCGACCCGCAGACGCACCAGCGCCTCGGTCGCGCCCGGGCTCTGCTCACCGACGCCCGCCGCGGGTCGCAGCAGGAGCGCGCCCGTTCCGCAGAGCGCGAGGAAGAAGAACATCGCGAGCGCCGCGAGGCGTCGACGACCGCGGCGCGCGTCGACGAGCTGCCGGGTCATCTCGATGGAGCGGCGACCCTCGTCGGCGACGAGAGACAGCCGCGCCTGGAGGGCGGGCGAAGGCACCGGCCGACCGAAGGTGCGCGACAGGCCAGCCATCACCCGATCGGCGTGCTCGACCTGGTTGACACCCGGGTTCCAGGCGGCGAAGGCGGCGTGGAGCAGCGAGCGGGTCACGCTGCGGCGCACCCGCGGGTCGAGCGCGACCCAGAGCAGCGCCGACCCATGGAGAACATGGGCGCGCAGAGGTTCCCAGGCGCGCGTGTCGCCGTCGGGCTTGAGGGTCACGTCGACGAAGCCTTCGACGGTGGCGTCATCGCCGGGGCGACACGGGTCCGTCGGCAGCGCGCGCAGTCCGCAGAGCAGGGCCACCTTGAGCGCCGCGAAGCCCGCCGGGAGGCGAGGCAGCTCCAGGCGCAGCGCCTCCAGCGCTTCCGCGACGGAGAGCCCCGGTCCCTCGTGGTCGCGCGGCACGAGCGCACGATCGCCGTGGAAGCGGGAGATCCACGCGAAGACGTGGCCCCGCGGGAGCATCGCCTCCAGGGAGCGCCAGTCGTCGCGGTAGGCGCGCACCAGGTCGGTGGGCGCCGTGATGGCGAGGTCGCGCTCGCCCCACTCCAGCACCAGACCGCGATGACCGAGCGCCCAGAGCAGCTCGTTGAGCTCGGCGTCTTCTTCGCGCGGCGGCCGCGGGAGCGTCGGCAGCGGGAGCTCGGGGCGCTGGGTGATGACCCACGCGAGCAGCTCGCCGCTGCGGTGGCAGCGCTTGAGGGCGTCCCACGCGTCCGCGAGCTGCGGGGTCACGGTGAGCGCGGCGACCCCGTTGAAGGCGTGGGTCACGCCGCGCCGGTCGATCACCTCGAAGAGCGGCGCGCGGGTGAGCGCGTACACCCCGATCCAGAACGCCAGCGAGTCTCCGCGCTGCGCCGGGTCGTCGTGGGCGCGTCGCAGCCCGTCGAGCCAGCGCTCGTCGCGGCGCGGCGGCGGGAGCGACTCCATCCACGCGATGAGGTCGCCCGACGAGAGCAACGGGGCGACGGCCTCGCGCGCAGGGCCACTGGCGAGCGACTCGCGCGCGAGCGACGACGCGTCGGTGATCGGCGTCGACCCGAGGTAGAGCGGCTCGCCCAGCGACCACGCGAGGCGCTTGAGTCCGCTGGGGTCATGGCGCGCGACGAGGTCCGCGGCGCCCGCGGCGACGATCCAGCCGGACAGGCGCAGCCACGTCGCGAGCAGCCCCTCGTGCGCGGCGGCCGCGAGCTCGTCGAGGGTCAGCGCGCCGCTCCGCACCATCGACCCGACGGAGTCCGGCGACGGAACCACCGCCGACCCGAGGCGCAGCTCACGTCGACCGAGGGCCCACACCTGGAGGTGCAGCGCGAGCCGCGGAGAGCCGCCGCGCTCGGCCGCGAGCCGCACCTCACGCGAGCGCTCGATGACGCTGGGGCTCGCGCCGTTGGCCCGCAGCCACTCGACGACCGCGCCCTGCCGAAGCAGCTCGATGGCCTGCGCGGGGTGGGCCATGAGCGCGGCGGCGAGCTGATCCATGGTGGCAGGCGCGCCGGGGAGCTGCGCGAAGGGCGACCACGGACGCGCCTCGACGGACTCCAGCGTGAAGCCCGCACCCACGAGGATCTCTCGCGCTCTCGTCGGCGCGAGGCCGACCTCCACCGCCGCGGCGTCGACGCGCGCGACGTCACCGGCGAAGAGCGTTCGCTGGTCACGGAAGAGCGTCCGCACGGCGTCGAGGAGCTCTCCGGCCTGGAGGGCTTCGAGCTCGACCAGCGCCGCCGCGACCGGAGCACCGCCGCGACCGAGGAGCGAGAGCTGGTCGGCGAGCCGACGCTGCGCGACCTCGGCGCGGGCACGGGACTCGGCGTCGCGACGACCGACGGCGTCGACGGCGCGGCGAGCGAAATCGCAGCGGGCCTGAAACGCCTCCGCGGGCGGCGGCGACCGCAGGAGCTCGGCGGGTCGAACGTCGGGCCAGAGCGCCGCCATGAGGGGCAGGTCGCGTTGGAGCGCGGCGACGATGGCGACGGACGCCGCATCCTGGGCAGCGGTCGGGGCGGCACGCTCGGAGGCCTTGGCCTTGCGACGCGCCGGCTCCGCGCCCGGGGTGGTGGGATCGGCCTGGAGCCAGGACTCCGATGCGATGGGAGGTTGGGTGAGGGGAGCGGGTTCGGATGCGGAGGTCCCGACTTCGAGCCAGGCATCGCGCGGTGGGTCGTTGCCCTCGGTCACGACGCGCGAGGGTGAAGGACACCACCGCCCGTCGCAACCGCGCTGTTGGAGCTACGGGGCCGCGCGGAGGTCGTCCGAGATGCCCGTCGGGCCGCCCGGAGCGCCCGAGCCGCCCGCCGCGCCCGCGCCGCCCGACCCGGCCACGCAGGTCGTGCTGACGAGCGTCGGGACGGGCCCCACGTACACCACGCAGATCGACGGGCCGCCCGCGCCGCCCGCGCCGCCGCCGCCGTTGCCGCCGTTGCCGCCACGGCCGCCACCCGCGCCGTCCCCCGCCGCGCCACCGCCACCGCCGCCGCCCGAGCCGGCGTTGCCGCTGCCGCCGCTGCCCGCGCCGCCACCCACGCCGCCGTTGCCGCCGTTGCCCGTCGTGAGGCGGCTCGACTCCACTCGTACGGTGGAGGCCTGGCTCAGCACCGCGAAGCTCCCGCCGCCGCTGCCGCCACCACCGCCGCCGCCGCCGCCGCAGCCCGAGCCGCCGCCGCCGCCGCCGCCGCCGCTCGTGTCGTTGCCGCAGCTGAAGGGGCAGCCGCTCCGGCCGCCGCCGCCCGCGCCGCCGCCGCCGCCGCCGCCACCCGGGGTGCCGTCGGCGCCGTTGCCACCGTTACGGGGAACATAGGTGCCCGACGAGAGCGACCCGAGCGCTGCCGCCGCGCTGCCCGCCGCGCCGTCGGCGCCACGCCCGCCGCCGCCACCACCGCTGCCGTTGGACCCGTCGCCGGGCACGCAGCAATCGGCGCTCGGCGCGCCGCCACCGCCACCCGCGCCACCGCTGCCGCCGCCGGGAATGAGCGTGCCCGCGACGCCCGGGTTGCCCGTGCTCCGCCCGCTGATGCCGGCGCCGCCACGGCCGCCGGTCGCGCCGCAGGACGAGCTGCCGCCGCCACCCGGCGAGCCGCCGCTGCCGCCGCCGCCGACGCCCCCGCCACTCCCGGTGCCGCCCGTGCCGCCGCCGTTGCCAGCGGCGCCAGGGCCCGCGTTGATGGTGCACGAGCGAATGGTGACCGTCGCGGACGAGTTGAGGATCCGCACGCCGTAGCTGCTCGTCCCCGCCGCCGACGGCGCCATCGCGTTGATGGTCAGCCGCTGAAGTTCGAGCGCGATGCCGATGCTGCTGCCGCTCACGGCCACCACGCCGCCGTTGATGGTGGTCGTGTTGCCCGCCCGGCGCGACCAGTCCGAAGGCTGGTAGCCGCCATAGAGCCCGACGCCCGAGGCCAGGGTGATGGTCTCGTTGTAGGTCCCTTCGGCGATGTACACCGCCAGCCCGCCAGCCTGCGCCGCCGTGATGCCGGCCTGGATGGTGCGCTTGGGCGACGCCCGCGTGCCCGGGTTGCCGTCGGCGCCGAGCAGCGACACGAAGATCGCCCGCGCCGCGTTGCCGTCGATGCCGTCGCAGTTGGTGTCCGCGAAGCCGTCGTCCGGCGCATCGGGGTCGGTGCTGCGGCACTCGCAGCCGTTGGCCGGGTTGCGGTCGAGGTCGACGTAGGTCGCCGCGCAGGCGAGCCCGCAGACCGAGCTCGCGCAGGTCGCCACCTGATTGCTGCCGACCGGGCAGGCCATCCCGCAGGCGCCGCAGTGGAGGGGGCTGGTGCGGAGGTTGACCTCGCAGCCGTCGGCCGCCATGGCGTTGCAGTTGGCGAAGCCGTCGTTGCAGCTCGCCACGCCGCATTGCCCCGCCGTGCACGAGGGCGTCGCGTTGGCGGGAGTGCAGCGGGTGTTGCAGACGCCGCAGTTGTTGACGTCGGTGCGGACGTTGACCTCGCAGCCCGTCGCGTCGTTGCTGTCGCAGTCCTGGAAGCCCGTCAGGCAGAACGTGCCGCACGACCCGCCGCCGCAGGCCGCCGCCTGGTTGGCCCCCGACGGGCAGACGTTGGCGCAGGTGCCGCAGTTGTCGGCGGACGTGGACGTGTTGGTCTCGCAGCCGTCCATCGCGTTGCTGTTGCAGTCGCCGCGACCGGGGTTGCACGACGTCACCACGCAGCGCCCCATCATGCAGGCACCGACGCCCGCCGGCGGCATGCAGATCGCGCCGCACGCGCCGCAGTTCATCACGCTGTTGGCGGAGTCGGTCTCGCAGCCGTTGGCCGGGTTGCCGTCACAGTCGCTGAAGCCCGCCTCGCAGGTGTAGACGCACGACCCAGCGGTGCACGTGCTGGTCGAGTGCGCCCTCGCCTCGCAGGCCCGCCCGCACGCGCCGCAATGGAACACGTCCGTGAACGTGTTGGTCTCGCACCCGTTGCTGGCCATGCTGTCGCAGTTGCCGAACGGAACCGTGCACGAGCCCACCGAGCACATGCCGTTGAGGCACGAGGGCGTGGCGTTGTCGGCGGTGCAGCGCGGGGCGTCGCAGCGGCCGCAGTGCGCGAGGTTGGTCTGCGTGTCGACGCACGCGCCGCCGCAGCAGGTCTGACCCCCGGGGCACCCTCGCTCGGGGGTGCAGCCGGTGACGCAGAGGTTGCCCACGCAGAGGTTGCCCATCGGGCAGTGGGTGTCGGTCACGCACTGCACACAGGCGTGCGAGGTCGTCTCGCAGCGCAGGCCGCCGGTGCCCGCATCGCCCGTCATGCAGCCCTCGTCGGCGCGGCAGCCGGCCACGCATCGCATCGAGGCGCCGTCGCAATGCTGGGAGGCCGGGCAGGAGTCCGGGGACGTCCGGCACCCGATGCACATGCCGCTGGAGACGTCGCACACCGGGCCGCCCGAGTTGCCGACGCAGTCGCCGTCGCCCGTGCAGCGCGGCGGACCCATGTCGGCCGGCACCACGTCCATCGTGGCGTCCCCCGAGCCGTCCCCACCGCCGCCGTCCGACGACACGACGTCCATGGAGCCGCTGTCGAAGCCGACGTCCAGGCCGCCGCCGTCATCGACCGCGTCGGACAGCGAGCCGGTGTCCTCGATGCTCGCGTCCACGACCGAGCCTGGGGCGCTGCCGACGACCGATCGGCCATCGGTACAGCCCACGATGCTCCCCACCAGGAAGAACGGAATCAGGGCGATGGCCCGAAGCGCGCGTCGACTCATAGGACCACCAAAGCCTCCGTAGACGAGAGTGCCCGACGACTGTCGCATGTTCCGGCCGCACTGGTCACCGCGAACCTTCGCGACACCGACGGCCGTCGGTGCGACGGCCTTGACGCATGTGCCCGAAGGGGGCTTTGCTCCGGCGCTCCGCAATGCACCCGAACCTGCTCCTGCAACCCCGCGCGAACACCCCGAGCTGGCCCGCCGAGCCCGCGCAACCCGCCAATGGCGCCGACGCCGCGGTCGCGCCCGCACCCGTCCCCGCCGCGCCCACGACGACCGGTGACAACAGCGGGTCGTTCGCGGCGACGCCCACCTCCTACCTCTCGCAGGAGAGCTGCACGCAGGCGAGCAAGAACGGGCTCATCTCCGCCGCGGGCTACACCGTCGGCGCCTCGCTCATCGGCATCGTGGTCTTCGTGGTGATGCGCAAGAAGCTCTGGGGCAGCGCCTTCGGTCGCTACCTCACGGGCGTCGGCCTCGCGTGCGCCATCGGCACCACCGTGGCGGGCCTGGACCCGGTGCGCGCCGACATCCTCGAGCAGTGCATGCACTCGGCGGACTTCTCGCAGTACGTGTTTCTCGGCAGCCAGCTCTTCGCGCGAGCGCTGGTGCTCGGCCTCATCCCGACTCTCGTCGTGACCCTCCTGGGTTGCCTCGTCGCCAACCGCACCTGAAGAGACCGCGCAGCCTTCACCCCGGGAGAGCATCGACATGGACCTCGTGATCGCCGTCGGCGGCGGCGGACAGCACATCGCCCTCGCCGTCGCGCGCCTCCTTCGGGTCGGCGCCCTCGCCGAGCCCATCGAGACCTTCGTCATCGACGCCGACAGCGACTCGCGGCTCGCCGTGAAGCTCCGCTCCTTCGGCAACACCGTGAGCGCCGGGTGTCCTCACCCGCTCGAAGGCGCCGAGGCGGTGATCCCGCCCTTTGCGCGCGACACCATGAAGGAGACGGCCTTCCGCCGGATCTTCCTCGACGACCGCGCCGACCCGTTGGAGCGCGAGCTCTTCGAGCTCTTCTACGACGAGGAGTCGGGCGGCGTGGACGGCGGCGTCGGCGTCTCGGCGGGCGTCGACATCGGCAAGGGGATGTTCGCCAATCCGAGCGTCGGCAGCGCGGTGTTTGCGTCGAGCAAGGGCGGCGCGATGGACCCGCTCTTCGGCCGCGCCCGCACCGCCGCGCGCATCTTTGTCGTGGGCTCCTTCCTCGGCGGCACCGGCGCGGGCATCACCCACCAGCTCATCAAGCTGGTGCGCGAGGCCGTCGGGCCCGCGAAGCCCATCTACGGATCGTTTCTGTTGCGGTGGTTCGACCTGCCGCCCACCACCGGGCAGACCGTCGACACCTCGACCCTGCTCGCCTCGATGGGGCACGGCCTCGAATACTTCTATCGGTATACCCGCGCGCTCCTCGACGCCTCGGTGCTGCTGGGCGTTCCGGACAACCCCACGGCGCACATCAAGGCCGTGCCCGCCGCGATGGAAAACGACGAGACCGTCAGCATGTATCCCCTGCTCGCCGCCTACGGCCTGCTGATGCTGCCCGACAAGACCGACACGCAGGCCCGCGCGATGCACCGCACCTACGGCCTCTCGCACGACGAGCACGACCCCGCCTGGCCCCTGCGCCGCAAGTGGAACACCCCGCGCGGCTCCCGCGACGCCACGCTCGGCGCGCGGCTCGTGGAGGCGCTCATTCTTCAGGAGGTCTACGCGTCGTTTCGCCAGAAGGACTCGGACTTCGTCGACTTCGACTACGAGAAGGCGCGCAGCACCTGGGGGTCGCTCATCAGCAACGTCGCCCGCGCGCAGCACGACCGCGACTCGGCCTTCGCGCGGCGCGTGCTCAACGCCCTCGAAGCGCGCAGCGCCCAGCTCCGCTTCGTCACGTCGTGGTTCGCGCAGGTGTTCGGCGACACCGACCTCTCGCTCTTCGGCGACCCGCGCGCGCGCCAGCTCTACGCCGTCCGCAAGCACCGGCAGTGGAAGGCGCCTGAGGCCTTCAAGCTGCTGGTCGATGCGTTTCAGTTCGAGTCCACGGCCGGGGCCGAGCGCGCCCGCGGGCACCAGCCCGACCCCGACGCCGAGCTCGCCATGAAGATCGAGCGCTCGCTGCTCGCCGCCCTCCGGAGCTGACGCCGTGATCCAACTCATCCCCGGCTCCAACGACGCCTCGACCACCGACACCTTCGCGCTCGACCAGAAGAAGGGCGCCTGGCAGCCGACGCCCGCGCACCTGCGCACCAAGAGCTTCCCGACGCCCTTCGCGCAGGCCGAGATGATGTCCCACCTGCTGGGGCAGCTCCTGCTCGACCCGGGCGCCCAGCAGCCGCAGCCCGAGCTGGTCAACCCGCGGCTCCAGCAGTCCTTCGAGCGCTGGCGTCTTCTCCTGCTCGGTCTCGTGCTCGGCGAGGTCACGCTGGAGCTCACCGACCTGCGCCGCCCCGAGGTCGACAACCTCGGCGCGATGCTCGCCGACCTGCGCCCCGAGTGCCGGTTTCTCGGTCTCCTGCGCGACGCGCGCCGACAGGGCTCCGAAGGCCGACGGCTGCTGGTGGGCGGGGCCGATCCGATGTGTCTCCTGTGGTGCGCGCCGCGGGTCGCGCGCGAAAACTACTGGAGCGATCTCAAGACCCGCATCGACGCCAGCGCCGAGCGCGCCGACGCGCTGAAGCTGCTCGCCGAGTGGCGCGGGTGGTTCGAGCGCAACGGCTTGTGGTCGCCGGGACACGAAGCGGCGCCGCCGTGGCAGAAGGGCTTGCAGGTGCTGCTCGGCGAGACGGCGCCGTCGGTGGGCGCGCTCTCGGCGGACGCTCGCGGGGTCGGCCCGCTGCGCCTCGGCGTGGTGCCGCGCAACGGCAGCGACGCGAGCGAGGTCATCGCGTACCTGCCGCAGCGCGATCCGGGGTGGGGCACCCGCTTCGCGGAGCTGCTCTTCTTCCAGCCCATCCGCGGCGAAGGCGGAACCGTCGACCTCGTCGACCCCAACGGCCGCGCCGTCGTGACGGTGCGGATGGCCCCGCGGGACACGTCGCGCGACGCAGGCACCGGGCGCACCAGCATGGCGGCCGACAGCGCCTCGACGGCGGGCGTCGAGCTGCTCGCGGGCGTCGGTCGCCTGGAGTCCGTCGCCAACGTGGCGCGCGGCCACGGCCAGGCCCACTGGCTCGAAGATCACCCCAACGCGCAGGGCTATCGCTCGCTCGTGCTCAACCCGTTGCTCGCAGCCGCGGCGCGATCGCAGCGGCGCGCGGCCATCACCGAAGCCGACGTGGCGGCGTTTCCGGTGCTCTTCCCCGACAGCGTTCGGCTGGTCGTGGCGCAGACCGCCGAGGCCGAGGCGGGGGGCGTTCGCATCCACCTCTCGCGCGAGGTGATCGCGCGGGTGGAGCCCGGCGTCGCGGCGCCGCAGACGGGATCGCTGCTCGCGCGGTGGACGCCGGGCGAGAGCGTCCCGCGCATCGTGGCGGTGCCGGGCGGCGAAGGGGCGCTGGCGGTCGGCCTGGTGGAGCGCTTTGGCGCGCCGCAGCGGCTGGTGGACGTCGGCGAGCTGCGCGCGCTGGGCTTCGCGCTGTGGCTCTACTTCATCGGTGAAGCGGAGCTGCGCTCCGACGGCGCGCGGGTCATCTGGTCGGCCGACGAGGGCAAGGAACTCTTCGGTCGCGTGGTGCTCCCCAACGCCGAGCGCCCCCTCGACGTGCTGCGCGACGCCCTGCTCGCGGTGCGCGCCGATCCTGAGCGACAACGGGCGAGGGACCGTCTCGCCACGCTCCAGCGCTACGCCATGACGTGGCGCTCGGTGGGCGACGGCGAGGCCGACCGGCCCGAGGTGCAGTGCGCGCGCCTCGGACGCGTGGCCGCGGAGACCTTCATCGCGTGGGTGATGGAGGGGTCGGGCCTGGTGCTGGGTCGCTTCGGCCAGCGCGCTGCTGCGCCGACCGAGCACTACGCGCTCAACGCGACCTTCCGGGTGCCGCTGTTCGTCGACCCGCACCTGCGGGGCGAGTGAGCGTGGCCGACGCTCCCTCTCGGAAGGCCCTCGTTGGCGTCGTCGTCGGCGCGGCGCTGGCCTTCGTCGGCGCAGGCTTCGCGGTGCGGGCGCGGCGCGACCGGGCGACGTGGTGGACGCGCGCCGAGCGCATCTGCTCGTGCGGCGACGCGACCCGCCGCGACCTCGGCCGACTCGCACAGGACGCGCGCGACAGCGGCGGACTGGGCGAGGTGGCGGGCGCGCAGCGGGCTCTCCTCCAGGCCGACTGCGACGACCTGCGCGTCGCGGTCTCGCGACGGAGCTGGGGCGACGAGGTCGCGCGTCGGCCGCTGCGGGTCATCGCCACCGACGCCCATCACCGGCGCGCCGAGGCCGTGACGAGCTCGCTCACGACGATGTGCAGCGGCAGCAACGACGACCTCTGGCAGGCCGTCGCGCTCGACCTCGCGGCCCATGCCAGCGACCCGCCGGGCGACGACGCCCACCGCGTTCGCGTGACGGTCGGAGCCCACCTGCGGGTGCGCGACGCGATGTGTCGTGACCGGGCGCGCCTCTCGGTGACGCCGCGCTCATACGTGCTGTCCGCGATCGACGCCGACCGGCAGGCGTCGGAGTGTCAGCGCGAGGTGCGCGCCCCGCGGCAGAGTCCCTCCCCACGAAGCGCCGTGGTCCGCTAGGCTGCGTGGCCATGTGGTCACTGCGCGTCGGTCGGGTCTCGAAGGTTCATCGATCAGCACTCCTCCTCACGGCGGGCGCGCTCTTCGCGGCGTGTGACGCGGGCGACGTGGCAGAGGTCATCGTCCCCGACGTCGGCGTGGTCGAAGACGCGGGCGAGGACACCGGCGCAACCCGAGACGTCCCAACGGTCATCGACCTCGGCGTCGACGCCTCGACCCCGGACGTCCCCGCGTCGATGGACACGCCGCCCACCATCGACACGCCCTCGACGATGGATACGCCCACCGCCGACACGGCGAGCTGTCGATCGAACGCCGACTGCGCGACCGACCCCGCCGGTCGGAGCTGCGACACGCTCACCGGGCGCTGCGTGCAATGCCTTCCCGCGGCCGACACCTGCGAGCCCACGCGCCACTGCGACCCCGCGACCCTCACCTGCGTCGCGGGCTGCCGCAGCGACGAGGGCTGCCTCTCCGTCGCCGACGGCGGCGCCACGCGGACGCGCTGCGACACCTCGCGCCACGAGTGCGCCCAGTGCGTCGCCGACACCGACTGCCCCGTCGGCCGCCAGTGCGCCGGCGGTCTCTGCGTCGCCGGGTGCAGCGCCACGAGCGCGTGCCCGACGGGCGAGACCTGCTGCTCGGGCGCCTGCGTCAACCTCATGGCGAGCACGGTGAGCTGCGGCGCCTGCGACAACCGCTGCGGCCTGCCCAACGCCGTCGGCGCGTGCAGCGGCGGAACGTGCAACGTCGGCACCTGCATCTCCGGGTATGCCAACTGCGACGGCGCCGCGGCCAACGGCTGCGAGGTCAACGCCGAGACCGACGTCGATCACTGCGGGTCCTGCGCGACCGTGTGCCCGATCGGTCCGCACGTCTCGACGCGCACCTGCGTGGTGGGCCGCTGCGGGATCACCTGCGAGGTGGGCTTCGCCGATTGCGACGGCAGCCCCGGCAACGGCTGCGAGGTCGACCTCGTCACGTCGCCCACCCAGTGCGGCGCCTGCGGCACCGTCTGCCCGTCGCGCCCCAACGCCCCGGCGGCGTGTGTGTCCCGCGCGTGCGCCCTGGTGTGCGCGTCGGGCTACGCGAGCTGCGACGGCGACGACGCCAACGGCTGCGAAACCGACGCGCGTAGCAGCGAGGCCCACTGCGGAGCGTGCGGTCGCGCGTGCTCGGCGCCCAACGCGAGCACCGGGTGCGCGGGGTCGATGTGCCAGATCACCGCGTGCGGATCGGGCTTCGGCAACTGCGACGGGATCTACGGCAATGGCTGCGAGACCCCGCTCAACACGCCTGCAAATTGCGGCGCGTGCGGGCGCACCGTGACGGAGGTCTGCGACGGCGCGGACAACGACTGCGACGGCGTGGTGGACGACGGCTGCCCCACCGGCATCGGAACGCCGGGCGACACCGCCAGCAGCCCGCAGTACGGCGGCGGCGGCGGCGGTTCGTTTACCGACATCTGCGCGAGCGGAGCGGCGGTCGGCTTCGACGGGCGCGCCGGGTCTCGCGTCGATCAGCTCGGCGTGCGCTGCATGCGGCTCTCGCTCCAGGAAGACCGGACCGTGACGCCGTTTCGCTACTACGTCCGCGCGGTGCCCCCGACGACGATCCCCGGGGTGCGCGGCGGCAGCGGAGGGACCCCCTTCTCGGCGAGCTGCGAGTCGGGGTCGTTCGTGTCCGGCATCAGCGGGCGCTCAGGGTCGCGCGTCGACCGCTTCGCCTTCACCTGCGGCTACTGGAACGTCGTCGGCTCTGCCACCTCCGGCTGGCGTCTGGAGCTCGTGGGCACCGCCGCTCGCGGTGACTACGGCGGCACCGGCGGCACCGTCTTCAACTACGAGTGCCCCAACGCGAGCGCGGGGCAGCACACCGCGGTGACGACCTTCTTCGGGCGCTCGGGCTCCGAGCTCGACGCCATCGGCGTGCGCTGCGGCCTCCCCGAAATCAACGTGCGTTGAACGCCTCGCCCACAGCGACGAAGCCCCTCGCCGGGTTCGCCCTCGGCGCGCTCATCGTCGCGGCGTGGGCGCTCACCCTCACCGTCGCGCTCGCTGCTCCCGCGGCGTGGCTCCCGCTACCGCTCTGGCTGCCGCTCATCGCGCTCCGCACGTGGCTCCACACGGGCCTCTTCATCGTGGCCCACGACGCCATGCACGGCACGGTCGCGCCCGGTCGCCCGCGCCTCAACGCCGCGCTCGGCGCGCTCGGCGTCGGCCTCTACGCGCTCTTCCCCTACGACGTGCTCGTGCGCGAACACCGCGGCCACCACGCGCACCCCGCGAGCGCCGACGACCCCGACTTCCACGACGGCGCACACACGGGCTTCGGCCGCTGGTACCTGCGCTTCATCGGGCACTACCTCCGCTGGCCGCAGATCGTCGGGCACGCCGTCATCTTCAACATGCTCCAGCACCTCGCGCACGTCTCGCAGTGGCGACTGCTGGCGCTGTGGGTGCTGCCCGCGCTCGCCTCCACCGCGCAGCTCTTCTACTTCGGAACCTTCCTCCCGCACCGCACCCCACCCGGCGGCTACGTCGACGCGCACCGCGCGACCAGCAACGACTACGCGCCCGCGCTGTCGCTGCTCACGTGCTTCCACTTCGGCTACCACTGGGAGCACCACGAGTGGCCGTCGGTGCCGTGGTGGGCGCTCCCGGCGAAGCGAGCTCATAGAACTCCCGCACCTCGACCGCGCTGAGCTCCAGGTCGACCTGCTCATCAGGCGAGAGCGTGGCCACGAAGGTCGCGAGGGCTCCCGGCGACTGCACCAGCGTTCCGGTCACCTCCTGCACGCGCGATCCGAGCGCCACCGGGAGGCCCATCAGGGTCTGGCTCACCCGCGACGCGGGCATGCGAAACGACACGCGCCGCTGAAAGCCCGACGCGTCGAGCAGGCGCCTCACCTCCGCGGCCGTGAGGGACAAGCGCATCGAGGTCGCGAGTCGCTCGACCCGCCCCGACGATCGCACCAGCAACAGCTCGCGGACAGCGTCCGCCAGCATCGGGTCGGCGAGCTGCCCGGGCGCGATGTCGAAGGGGTGACCGACGCTTCGCTCGATGGCCGCGAGCGCGTCGAGCGTCTCCACCGCGCCGTGCGACACCGTCGGCCTCTCCTGCGCGGGGAGGAAGCACCCAACGCTCACGCCCGCCGCGCTGCACCCGGGTAGGAGCGACACATGACCTCCCTGCGCGAAGCGCCAGACGAAGCGCGCTGCCACCGCGAGCGTCGCCGCCGAAGCAGGGTCACCGCGCATCGACGCCTCGAGTTCGAGGGTGTTGCGCGCGTGATCGAGCCGCAGCACGAAGGCCACCGTCGCAGGCGAGAGGTCGTTGCTCCACATGGACCGCAGCGCGCCACCCTGGACACATCGCATCGCGCAATCACGAGCCGTGAGCGACTCCAACGCGCCGCGCAGCTCCACCGCGAGCCGCTCGACGTACGCGGGTGTTGCGAAGGTGACGGTCGCCTCGTCCTTCGCCGTCGAGTGCGTCGCGACGAACCACCCGGGCACCGCGAGCGCACGCAGATCGGCGAGCGACGCGTCGAAGCCTTCGCCCTCGTCGAGGAAGCGACGGAGCAGGGTCTTCGTTCGCACCGCGCCGGGTTCGAGCCCATCGATGGGAGCCGCCGTCACGGCTCGCAGCACACCCATCGCACACGCGAAGATCATCCGATGCAGACCGAAGCCACCGACCCCCGCATGGGCGCTCAGGCGCACCTGCCACGATTCGTCCGCCGTCGCGTTCGGTAGACGGGAGAGAAGCTCTTCGCGCGTCGCCCAGACCGCGTGCCCCGTCGGGTCGTGGACGACGAGCACCACCGGCGCAGCGGCCTCGGCGAGGAGGGACGGAGCGATGGTCACCTCGATCCAGCGGCCTTCGACGCGAAGGGACGCGAGCGAAGGGACGCGCACGAGCCGCACGGCCGCCCGCACGCCGGTGTCGTCGCCCTCGAAGGAGAGTCCGAGGAGGTCACCGTCGGGGTCGTCGAGGGTGAGTCCGCGCGCGCCGAGGGCGGTGGCGGCGAGTCGGTCGCGGAGCAGGTCGAGGGCGCGGCTCACGTCGGCCGCACGGTAGTGCCTCGCCAACGGGAATGTGAAGAGCCGTGGCAAGGCCGCGAGGGCTCGTCACTTCGGACGGTTGATCGCGCTCGGAATTGCGGTAGAGGGAGCGTTGCCGCCGCGGGTGGACGACTCCCTGCCCACCGCCGCGCTCCAGGTCACCCGCGTGCCTCGCTCTCCGTGGTCCCACTCGATTCGTGCTGCGCTCTGGGGGGCCATCCCTGCGGCGGTGATCTTCGCCCTGCGCGACCCGGCGCCTCCCACCGTGACGCCCACGCTCGTCACCGAGCCCACGCCGTCTCCCGTCGCCCTCGTCGACGCCTCCGTCGATGCTCCCACCGCCGCGCCCGCCACGCTCGCTGCGACCCCACCTCCCTTCGACGCGGGCGTCATCGAGCGGCCCACCCAGATCATCGCCCTCGCCACCTGGACGCCCGTGCGCGTCGAGGCCCGCCGCGAGGCGCAGGCGCTCGGCTACATGCGCGCGGGCGCTGTCGTCGACGTCCTCGACGGGCCCGTCGGTCGTGACGGCTGCATCGTGCACCGCGACCACCCCGAGGGCGGCTGGTACCACGTTCGCGGGGGCGGCTTCGTCTGCGTCGGCGGCAACTTCGCGGCCCCGATGCCCAACCGCGGCTACCGCCCGCCCGCGCAGCCCGACCTCGACGCGGCGATGCCGTACACCTACGCGATCAACTACGGCCGCTCGATCATGTACCGGCGCCTGCCGACCATGGCCGACCTCCACGAGTACGAGCCGTGGCGCTTCTCCCGCGCGACGCCCGATGGCGGCGAGGCCGCGTCGGCCACCGACCTCGACGCCGGTACTCCCGTCACCGTCGCGGCGGGCACCGCCGCTGATCCGGGCGACACCACCGAAAACCGCCAGGCGCGTCGCGTCGCCGAGGTGCGCGACGCGGGCGGCCCACCGAGGCTGTCCGACCTCGCGGGCGAGCGTGGTGGTCCCGTCATCCGACGGCTGCTCTCGGGCATGTACGTGGCGCTCGACCGCACCGTGCGCGACTCCTCCGCGGGCGACGTCTACTGGCGCACCCAGAGCGGCGGCTTCGTGCGCAACGGGCGCCTCTCCAACGTCCGCAACTGGTCGCCGTTTCGCGGACAGGTGCTCGACGAGACGCACCACCTCCCAATGGCGTGGATGGTGAGCGAGGCCGGGTGGGAGTACACGCCCTACGCCAACGGACAGGGCGCCTCGTCGCACCGCCGGGTGCCGCGCCTCACCAGCTTCGCGCTCAGCGACACACCGCCGATTCGCTCGGGCGGACAGGTGTTCTGGCGCACCGTCGACGGCCACGCGGTCAACCAGCGCAACGTGCGCCGCGCCATCCTGCGGACGCCCCCCGAAGGCGTCGGCCCGACGGAGAAGTGGATCGACGTCGACCTCGATGAGCAGGTGCTCGTCGCGTACGAGGGCCCGCGCCCGGTGTTCGCCACGGTCATCTCGTCGGGGCGCGCGGGGCGGTCACGCGACCAGACGCACGAGTTCGAGTCGCCCACCGGGAGCTTCCGCATCCAGTCGCGGCACATCACCACGACGATGGACGGCGACACGGCGGGCGACGGTCCGTACAGCATCGAGGACGTGCCGTGGGTGATGTACTTCCACGGGTCGTACGCGCTGCACGGGGCGTTCTGGCACAGCTACTTCGGGTGGAGGATGTCGCACGGCTGCATCAACCTGAGCCCGGGCGACGCGCGGTGGGTGTTTCTCTGGGCCGACCCGGTGCTGCCCGCCGGGTGGCATGGCGTGTACTCGGGCACCACCCAGCCCGGCGCGCGCGTCGAGCTACGGCACTCGCGCGCCAACGCGCCCGAGGAGGGGCGCCCGGCCGCCGCAGCGCATGCGATGCCCGTGATCGCGCCCGCGCAGTGACGATCAGTCGCGGGCGGTGAGCGTGAGCTGTCGCGTCGTGACGCCGGGAGCGACGTAGAGCGTGCCGGTGACGGAGACAGAGGTGCCGATCGGTTGCTGCGGGATCGAGAAGAGCCGCGTGCGACCGGACACGGTACCGCCCGCGCCCGTCTGCACGTAGACCCAGTTCACGCAGGCAGACGAGTTCTGCCCCAGCACGGGGTTGGCGCAGCGGCCGGAGAGGTCGCCGTTGAGGCTGTACTGAACGAGCACGCGACCGTTTGCCGTCACCGCGAAGGTGCCCATGACGCGCACTCCCTGGGTGTGGGTCGCGTCGAGCTCCAGCCACACGGCGGACGAGTTCTTACCGGGGTCCGTAAAGGTCAGCGCGGTCGGCACACCCGCGGTGACCGCGACCTGACCGAGGGTGCTGCCGGCGAGCTTCGAGCCGAGGACGTACACGGCGGCGACGGTTCCGAAGACGGTGAGCATCACGAGCCCGAGGCAGCCGATGAAGAGAAAGCGCCCGGTGTTGGTGCGAGGCGGGAGCGGCGGCGAGGTCTGCGGGGCCCAGAGCTGCTGGCGCGGCGGAGGAAAGGGTCCTGATGGCATCGGAGGGAGCGAAGCCCAGGGGGAGGGGGACGGTCAAGCGACCGTCAGAAGAGGTCGGCCAGCCGCCCCACCACGCCGTGTCGACCAAACACCGTCCGCAGCGCGCGGATCGCCACCTTCTCGCGCAGCGGCGAGTACGGCGGCCACGTCGGGTCGCGCGCAGGGAGCGCGATGCTCGGAATGCTGCGGTGCTGCGCGCGGCACATGCGGGTGAGCCCGTCGGCGCCGTGCAGCGTCCCCGCGGCGCCGGGGCCCGCGGCGTCCATCGGGGCGTCGACGGCGACCTCCGCCGCGAAGACATCGTCGTGCAGCACCACCGAGGCGCGCAGCCCGTCGGCCATCGCCGCCGCGCGATCGGCCGACTCGGTGAACACGTACGCAAACGGCCCGCCCAGCCCGTCGTCCGCGAGGTTGAGGGCGTGCGCGTTGGAGCTCGCGATGAGCACCGGCAGCACAGGGCCGTGCAGCACCTCGCGGGCGACCCGCGCGCCTTCGTTGACGCCCGTGAGCACCGTCGGCTGAAACCACGACCCCTCGCCGCCGCCGTGGCGCACTTCGCCTCCGAGCGCCAGCGTCGCGCCGAGTCGCACGGCCTCCTCCGTCACAACCCGCAGGAAGGTCGCCCGCGTGTGATGGCGCGACGGACCAAGGTCCACCGCCTGTCGCCACGGGTCGCCGACGCGCAGCGACGCCACGAGCTCCGTCACCCGCGCCGTGAGGGCACCCGCGACGCTCGCGTGCACGATCACCCGCTCCACCGCGTCGCGCCGCTGCCCCGCGTGAACGAAGCGCCCCGCCACGATGGCTCGCGCCGCGCGCTCGACGTCGCAGTCGTCGCACGCGATGAGGGTGGTCTTGCCCGCCACCGACGAGAGTGAAGGTACCGCGGCCTTCGCGCAGCGGGCCGACACGCGCCGCGACGCCTCCTTCGATCCGATGGTCACCGCGAGGTCGACGCCCGCGTCGAGCAGAACGTCCCCCACGTCCCGCTCGCCCACGAGCACCGTCAGGAGTTCTGGTGCAAGGCCGTCGCGCACGGCGAGCTCGCGCACGCGCAACGCCGGGAGAAGCGCCAGCGGCGAGGGCTTCCACACGACCGCGTTGCCCGCGAGCAGCGCCTCGAACACCAGCGTGAGGGGCTCGGCGAGCGGGGCGTTCCAGGGAGAGAAGATCGCGACGACGCCGCGCGGGACGTAGCGCACCTCGCCGCGCCGGTGACCGCGGAGGTGCGGCTCCACGGCGACGTCGGCGAGCATTCCGCGGGCCTCGGCGGCGTACCACTGCCCCGCGTCCACGCAGGGCAGCAGCTCGCGCACGATGGCGTCGAAGCGGCACATCCCCTGCGCGCGCTGGAGCACCTCGGCCAGCGCATCAGCGTGCTCGACGACCGCCTCGGTCACCCGTCGCACCACCGTCGCGCGCGTGCCGACGCCCTCCGCCGACCACGCCCGCTGGGCATCGCTCGCCGCCCGCAACGCCGCGCGCGCCTCGTCGGGGCTGTGCGTCGCCACCTCGGCGAGACGCTCGCCCGTGCACAGGTCCGTCACCACGACCTCGTCCTGCCGCGACCCGGGCGGTCGGCTGCTGGGGTGGTGCGTCGGCGGGTCGTTGGACAGCTCCATAGGTGAACTCGTCGATGCCTCGCCTCGCGCCCCGGGGTCAACCCACCCGTTGCATCGCGAGCGACGTCCGTGGGAGATCACCGCGCCATGAGCGACTCCATCGCCCCGAAGCCCGCGTCGGCCTCCCGCACCGTGATGACCTTCCTGGTGTTTCCCGAGCACGCCAACGCCCTGGGCAAGGCCTTCGGCGGTCAGGTCATGGCCTGGTCGGACATGTGCGGAGGCATCTGCTCCATGCGCCACTCTGCCGGGACCACCGTGACGGCCGCGCTCGACGACCTCCAGTTCGAGCAGCCCATCCTCATCGGCGACATGGTCACCCTGGAGGGGAGGGTCAACGCGACCTTCCGCTCGTCGATGGAGGTCGAGGTCACGGTGCACGGCGAAAACCCCACCACGGGCGCGCGCTGGCGCTGCGTCGAGGCGCGCTTCACCTTCGTCGCCATCGACGACAAGGGCCACGCGCGGCCTGTCCCCCCGCTGCTCCCCGAGAGCGACGACGACCGCCGTCGCATCGAGGAGGCCACCGCCCGTCGCAACGATCGCCTCGCGCGCCGCAAGGCCCGCTGAGCGTCGTCAGTCCAGGGTGGGGATGACGTAGCGGTCGATGGCGAAGGCCCGCTGAGCCTCGCTCACGGCCTCGTCGAGGCTCGCGACCTGGCGGCGCAAGGTCACCTCGTACCAGACGTCGAGCACGGTACCGTCGTTCACCGAGCAGATCTCCCTCGGCTTCGCGTCGACCTCCTCGTAGCCGTCGGCCTTGAGAGGCTCGGCGTGCTCGCGAACCACTTCGAGGAGGTTGGCCGGCTCCATCTTCGGGGCGTCGCTGCGCTGCGCGTGGAGGGTCACCGTCACCGCCGGCGCGCCCCCACCCGCGACCTGCACCCGCGCCTCCATCAGCTGGAGCTGATGTCGCTCCGCGAGGTGCACCTCATCGCCCCGCACGCGAAAGACCTCGAGCCCTGTTGCGATGAGGGCCCGCTTGAGTTCCTTCACGTCGATCGTGGCGTGCGACCGCTGCTCCTTGTCCACGAGGGCGACTGTACAACACGCCCGCGCCTCGTGGGTACCCCATGCGTCACCGTCTCGCTTGCAGCGCTCGCCGCGCCGACGCTAGGCTCCGCCTCCCACCGCGAGCCTGTGGCGCTTCTGCACGGAGCGCCGGCCGCCTCCATGGAGTCACCGAGCATCGATGCGAACCCTCCTCCTCCTGGCCATCGACGCCTCCCCCCTCCTCGAAAGCGGTGAGGCGCGGCGCCTCGGCGACGGTGAGATCCAGCTCCAGCGCCGCGTCGACGCCGACGGCGAGGTGCGAACCTTCCGGGTCATCGTCGAGCGCGACCCGGCCCGCGCCCTGCGCTGGCTCGCCGCGCGCCCGGTGGACGCGGTGCTGCTCGACGCGCGCGAGGACACCGGCCTCCCTCCCGCCGAGGCCACCGAGATGCTCGCGCGGCTCTTCCCCGACGAGGACTCTCACGGCCTCGCGTCGCGCGACCACACGCTGGTGCTCCTCGACCGGCGGGCGGCGTCGGCCGAGGTCGCGTGGCGCGCGGGCTGTCGTCGGCTGCGCGAGCCCCTCTTCGACCCGGCGACGGCGGAGGTCTTCGAGGCCGTCGAGGCGCTCGTCGCGGGGCAGGGGAGGGGCAAGATCGCCATGTGCCTCGCAGGCGGCGGCATCGAGGGGCTGCTCTACGAGGTGGGCGCCCTGCGTGCGCTCGACCGCTTCGTGCTCGACCGGCGCCTGTGCGACTTCGATCTCTTCTTCGGCATCAGCGCCGGGAGCTTCCTCGCCGCGCTGCTCGCCAACGGCGTGACGCCCGACGAGATCATGGAGGGACTGCGCAAGGGCAACGCGCGCATCCCCCGCATCGGCCGCAGCGATCTCTTCGACCCCAACGTGAAGGAGCTCGGTCGACGCGCCTTCGGCCTGGCCCGCTCGCTCCTCGGCGGCGGCGGCGCACGCAGCCCGCTGTCGGCGCTCTACCGCGCGATCCCCACGGGAGTCTTCGCGGGCGATCGTCTGGAGCAGTACTTCGCGCGGGCTCTCTCCGCACCGGGTCTGAGCGACCACTTCGAGGAGACGCGCCGCCCGGTCTTCATCGGCGCCACCGACCAGGACAAGAGCGAGGCCGTGGTCTTTGGTGAGCCGGGGTGGACCGACGTTCCCATCCACAAGGCCGTGCGCGCCTCGTGTGCGCTCGCGCCCTTCTACGCGCCGACGCAGATCGGTGGCCGCTGGTACGTCGACGGCGCCTTCACGCGGACGACCAACATGCGGGTGGCGGTGAAGCACGGCGCGTCGCTGTGCCTGCTCGTCGACCCGCTGGTGCCCATCTACTCGCAGGAGGCGGGCTACGTAAACGCCCGCGGCGGACTCTTCGGGACGATGCAGGGCCTGAAGGCGCTCATCAACGGACGCTTCGACAAGGCGCACTCGGCGCTGTCGGAGATGTACCCGAGCGTGGCGTTCCATCTCTTCCGGCCGGAGGGGGAGGAGATGAAGATCCTGTCGGGGTCGCCGATGAAGTTCCTCTACCAGGAGGAGATCGAAGAGCGCGCGTACGAGTGCACGCTGCGGCAGGTGCGCGGCTCCATGGCGCGGCTGCGGCGCGACTTCGCCCGCCACGGGGTTCGCTTCGGCGAGGCCACGCAGAGCCCCGCCCACGACGCCTGGCTCGACGGAACGCTCGCCTTCGCATGAGTGCCCGCCGCGTGGTGTCGCTGGTCCCGAGCGTCACCGAGAGCCTGTTCCTGCTGGGGGTGGGCGACCGTGTGGTGGGTCGCACGGACTACTGCGTCGAGCCGGTCGACGAGGTCGTGAGCATCCCCTCGGTCGGCGGCACCAAGAACGCCCACGTCGACGCCATCGCCGCGCTCGCCCCCGACCTCGTGCTGATGAACCAGGAGGAGAACACCGAGGCCATGCACCGCGACCTCGTCGCTCGTGGTCTGCGCGTGCACCTCTCGTTTCCAAAGTCGGTCCGCGACGCCATGGCGCTGATGAGCGAACTCGCCGCGATGCTCGACGTGCGCGCCGATCACCCGGCGCTGGTGCGCCTCGCCGACGTGGTCGCCGACCTCGAACGCGCCCGCCAACACACCGCTCCCCGTCGCGTCTTCTGCCCCATCTGGATGGATCCGTTGATGACCATCCACGGCGACACCTTCATCTCCGACGTGCTCGACCTCTGCGGCGGCGCCAACGTCTTCGCCGACCGCGCACGCCGCTATCCGCTCGCGGCCGACATCGCGGGCGCGACCCCATGGAGCAACGACCGCGTGGGCCTGCGCGACACCCGCTACCCCCGCGTGACGCTCGACGAGGTCACCGAGCGGCAGCCCGACGTGGTGCTCCTACCCGACGAGCCGCACCCCTTCACCGACGACGACGCCGCGGTCTTTCGCTCGCTCGCCATCCCCGCCGCGACGGCCGGGCGGGTGCGGCGCGTCGACGGCAAGGCATTGTGCTGGTACTCGCCGCGCCTCGCCGACGCGCTCCCGCAGGTGAGCGCGTGGCTGAGGGACTCAGTACCTCCGGGCTGAAGTCACCGCGTGTTTCCGTGCGCATCCACGTCGCCCCGCGGCGTTGCTCATCGCTTGCGTGTCACTGCCACGCGGCGCTCTTCGCGCCTTGCGGTGCTCGCGTCTGCTTCGGAAACGCGCGGGGACTTCAGCCCGGAGGTACTGGTCCCGCGACGGGTCCTGCGATACCAACGTCGCGCCGCGAGGCTCACCCCGAGGTCCCATGTCCAAGTCTCCCCCCAAGGTTCGTGACGCCCGCTTTCGTGATCGCCCCTCTCGCGGTCCCACTCCTCCGCGCGCTTCGTCGTCGGGTGAGCCGCGCCCGCCGCGCAGCTCGATCCCCGCGAAGGACCCTTCCGGGCAGCCGCCCTCCGACAAGACCCCGTGGTGGCGCTCGGGCGACGTCGTCATCCCGATCGTCCTCGCCGCGGGCGTGACCGTCGCCGGCTGGTACTTCTACCGCGAGAAGAACCCCGCTCCGCCCCCGCTCCCGACCACCACCGCCGACGCGGGGGCTCCCTCCGCCGACGCTGCGACCGCCGAGCCGCCGAGCGCACCGGCCGCCCCGACGCCTGCTCCGACGCCGCCTGCCGGGCCCGCCCCCGAAGACCGTGGGCTCGATGGTTCGCCCGTCGCGGCGCGCACCCGCGAGCCGACCTCGCCCGACCCGATGCACGGTGCGTTCACCATGGCGCAGGCCACCGAGGGTCTCACCGGGACGGGCGCGCTCACGGCCGTCATCGAGACGTCGCGCGGCGACTTCACCTGCACGCTGTCTGAGCGCGAAGCCCCCATCACGGTGGCCAACTTCGTCGGGCTCGCGCGCGGCAAGCGACCGTTCTGGGACCCGGTCGCGGCCGAGTGGGCGCGCCGTCCCTTCTACGACGGCTCGATCTTCCACCGGGTGATTCCGGGCTTCATGATCCAGGGCGGCGACCAGCTCCGCTCGGGCAGCGGCGACACGGGCTACACCATCACGGACGAAAACGTCCGCCCCCACAACGCGGGCGGCCAGCTCTGCATGGCCAACCGCGGACCCAACACGGGGAGCGCGCAGTTCTTCATCACCGAGGTCGCGCGCGACCACCTCGACGGCACCTACTCGATCTTCGGCAACTGCACGCCGGTGTCACTGGTGCAGCAGATCACCGCGCTCCCGCGCAACGAGTCCGACCGCCCCGATCAGCCGGTGTTCATCCGCCACGTCCGCATCCGCCGCGGCTCGTAGTCGCTACCGCGCGAGGATGCGCGCGACGCCCTCGATGCTCGTGAGCAGCGCGGAGGCGACGTGGTCGGCGGCGCCTTCGCCCCTCAACAACAGCAGGAGTTCTTCGTCGTTGCGCACCTTGAAGGAGTGCACCGAGAGGCCCGCGAGCCGCCGCGCGTCGAGCACGTAGCCCTCGCCGCGCGCGATGAAGGGCGCGTACGCCGCGAGCTCTTCGCACTCGGCCTGGTCGCCGTCCCACGCGAGCAACATCCCCTCGGAGGTGGCGAGCAGGAGGTGCGTGAGCCCCGCCCGGTCGCGCTGGGACGCGAGCAGGAACCTCAGCGCCGTGGCGAGGTCATCCGAGCGGCGGGAGCGGCGGTCGTTGCGGGTCGTGTCGACGGTCTGCATGGGAGAAACGTTGGCGCATCGCTCACCCCGTCGCCCACTTTTCGACACGCGCTACCCGTTGGCCGGCGGACCCACCTCGTCGCCCTCGCGCATCCCGCGCAAGGTCTCATCCACATACGCCGCCGCTCTCCCTTCGCGGATGGCCGCGCGCATCCCCTTCATCAACGCCCCGAGGAAATGAACGTTGTGGAGCGACATCACCCGCGCGGCGAGAATCTCCCCGCACAGGAAGAGGTGCCGCAAATACCCGCGCGTGTATCGCCCGCCCTGCCCGTTGCAGCACTGCCCGTCGCAGCGCGGGTCGAGCGGGCCGTCGTCGGTACGGTGGCGCGCCTGCTTGATGTTGACGCGGCCGCTCCAGGTGAGCGCCTGTCCGTTGCGCGCGTTGCGGGTCGGCAGCACGCAGTCGAACATGTCGATGCCCGCGAGCGAGCCGACGAGGAGGTCGCGGGGCGTTCCGACGCCCATGAGGTAGCGCGGTCGCTCGTCGGGCATCTGGTGCGCGACGGCGTTGAGCACGCGGTGCATGTCGACCACGGGCTCGCCCACCGAGAGACCGCCGAGCGCGATGCCGTCGAAGGGCATCGCCGCGATGTCCTCCAGATGCCGCAGCCGCAGGTCTTCGTGAACGCCTCCCTGCACGATGCCGAAGAGCGCCTGCTTCGGTCCGCGCGGCGCGTCGAGGCAGCGGCGCGCCCAGGCGGTGGTACGGGTCATCGCGCGCTGCACGGCGTCGCGGTCGGCGTCGCCGGGCGGGCACTCGTCGAGGACCATCGCGATGTCGCTCGCGAGCAGTGACTGGATGCGAATGCTCTCCTCGGGCGTGAGTCGCTTCAACGCGCCATCGATGTGCGAGCGGAAGGTGACGCCCTCGTCGTCCATCGTCCGCAGCTTGGCGAGCGAGAACACCTGAAAGCCACCGCTGTCGGTGAGCATCGCGCGTGGCCAGCGGGAGAAGCCGTGCAGGCCGCCGAGGGCCGACACCACCTCGGCGCCGGGCCGCAGCCACAGGTGATAGGTGTTGCCGAGCACGATGCCGGCGTCGGTGGCGCCGACCTCCTCCATCGTGAGGCCCTTGACGGTGCCGATGGTGCCGACGGGCATGAAGGTGGGCGTCTCGACGGGCCCGTGGGGGGTGTTGAGCTGCGCGACCCGCGCGTGGCCGTCGCGCGCCTCGACGTCAAAGGAGAACCCTGGAGTGGTCATCATGGGAGGGCCGCGGAACCTACCGCACGACCCTCACAGAATCAGCATCGCGTCGCCGTAGGAGAAGAAGCGGTAGCGCTCGGCCACGGCCCGCTCATAGGCGCGGCGCACGAGCTCCGACCCGCCGAAGGCCATGGCGAGCGCGAGCAGCGTCGAGCGCGGCAGGTGGAAATTGGTCAGCAGCGCGTCGGCGACGCGGAAGCGATAGCCCGGCTGGATGAGCAGCCGGGTCTCGCCCGTGCGCGGGCCGTCGAGAGCCCAGGACTCCAGCGTTCGCACCACGGTGGTGCCCACCGCCACCACCGGTCGACCGTCGCGCTTCGCGGCCTGAACCACGGCGGCGGTTGCCTCGGAGACGTCGTACCACTCGGCGTGCATCGGGTGCTCGTCGAGGTCGTCGACCATGACGGGAGCGAAGGTTCCGGGCCCGACGTGCAGGGTCACGGCGACGCGCTCGATGCCGCGCAGCTTCATCGCCTCGAAGAGCGCATCGGTGAGGTGCAGGCCCGCGGTGGGTGCGGCCACCGCGCCGGGGCGGTCGGCATACACGGTCTGGTAACGTTCGCGGTCGCTCTCCTCGGCCGGGCGGTGCATGTACGGCGGCAGCGGCATCTCGCCGTGGCGCTCGACCGCCGCGCGCGGGTCGTCGGCCAGCAGCTCGACGTCGAACATCATCCCGTCGCGCCCGACGACGCGCACCGAGAGCCCCTCGCCGATGGCGATGACGGTGCCGTCGCGCATGGGCTTCGACGAGCGTCCGAGCGCCTCCCAGCGCCTTCCTTCGTCGTCCTTCGCGCGTACGAGCAGAAACTCCACGCGCCCGCCGCTCGCCTTCACGCCGCGCAGCCGCGCCGGGATGACCCGCGTGTCGTTGACGACCAGCAAGGCCCCTTCGGGCAGCAGCGCGGGCAGCGAGCGGATGACGTCGTCGGCGACGGTCGCAGCGTCGCGTCGCAGGACGAGCAGGCGGCTCGCGTCGCGCTCGGCGAGGGGCGCGGAGGCGATCAGCTCGGGCGGGAGTTCGAAGCGGAGGTCATCGGTGCGCACGCGGTGCTTCTTGCGCCGAAGCGGGGCGGCTCGACAAGCGCAACACGTTCGTATCGCGGCAGGTGACCCAGGCTTCGCCGCGGGGGCCCAGCGTCACCTCGGGGACGATCGCGTGAGGCAGGTCGACGGTCCAGCGCGTGCGGCCGTCGGGTTCCAACGCCACGAGGTGCCCGCGACCGTTGAGGTTGTTGACGAGGAGCAGCGCCCCCGAGTCGTCGACCGAGACGGACTCGATGGCGGGCGGCGTAGTGATGCGACCCACGATGACCCCGCGTCGGTCGAGGGTGAGCAGCGTGGGGGTGGTGCCGTCGATCCAGAGGAGGGCGCCGCCATCGGGACGAGCGGTCCACCAGCGCGTGCGGCCGGGGAGCGGGGTCGGTGGCGAGGGCAGCAGGTCGCGATCGAGGGTCGAGAAGCTCGTCGCGGTGACGGCCACCGTCGCGTCGCCGAGGCGCACGAGGTGCAGCACCTCGTCGAGGCCGGGGACGAGCTGAATCGCCCCGGTGCGATCGAGCACCGCAAGGCCGAAGGGGACGCCGACGGCAACGCGCCCGTCGTAGAGCAGGGTCGGCCTGGAGGTCGTGCTGGCGGCGAGCGCACGGGCCGCGAGGACGCTGCCGTCTGCACGGAAGGTCACGAAGTCCACGCGCTGATCGCTCTCGATGGTGGCGACCTCGGTGCCGTCGGGTCGCTCGACGATTCCACGAATCATCGCGGGCAGCGGCACGGCCGCGCGCAATCCGCCGTCGAGCCCGACGCGAAAGAGCGTCCAGCCGTCGACCTGCACGGCGAGCCTTCCCAGGGAGTCGATCCGCGCCCTGCCGTCCAGGGGGGGCTCGTGCAGGGTGCTCGACCGGACGTTGCCCGAGTCGGGGTCCACGAGCGCGAAGGCCGGTGGCGCCTGGGTGAACACCGCGAGACGCCCATCGGGAAGCAGGAGGGGCGCCGTGACGCCGGTTCCTGGCAGCGCCATGGAGTCGATGACGGGCCACGGCGCGGCGGGCAGAGCGCGCGACGGCGGATCGGCGAGGGCGACGCCCGTGACGGACGCGAGCGCGACCGCGAGCCCGATGCGGTTCATGGGCGCGTGACGAACAGAGCCCGGATGACGGTGTCGGCGCGACGCTGTCCACCCTGCGAGACGTACGCGCGAGTGCCGTGGGTCTCGCCGACGACCTCGACGGTCTCGTTGACGCGGACGAGGGTTCCGGGCGCGACGTCGACCCAGGCGAGGCACTGCTGCGCGGGGCACGCGCGGTCGGTCACGAGGAGCTGAAACGACGGAGTCTCCCCCGCGGCCTGGGTGCTGTTGATCACCCGACCGCGGACGCGAACTCGCACCGACGTAGGGCTCGGTGTGACGAGCGGCGCGACGCCGCGATCGCCGCCCCCGGAGGCGAGGTAGTCCTGCGCCGTGACCGATCGATAGACGGTAAACGCCGCCGTGGCGGGCGCACCGCCGGGCGCAAACCCCCGCACCGTGAGGTTGTTGGCGCCAGGAGCGAGCGGAACCTCCGCGCGGAAGTGATCGCCCATCAGCGTCGCGGCCTGGTTGCCGACGAAGACGCGGCTCGCGCGAGGGAGGGAGCCCTCGACGGTGACCATCGCCGCTTCGACGTGACTGAGCGGCCCGGGGACCTCGACGCGCAGCGGGAGCCGCGGGACGCGCAGCTCGTGCTCGCCACGGATGACGACGCCCGAGGCGGTGCGCACCTCGATGGGAAAGCGCTCGACCCGCGACGCGGCCGGCGCCTCCATGGCCATCGGCGCGGGCGCCGGAATCTCGGCCACGCCGAGCTGACCAGCGAGCGTGATGGGCTGCCCCGCGATGAAGAGCGAAGCGCCAAGCGGAACCCGGAAGCGGAGGTGCACGCGCGGCGGATCGTCGCCGAGGTGATCAAGGTCGGTGACCACGCGGTAACCGATCACGATTCGCAGAGCGCGCGAGGAGCGCTGACCCGCGGCGTCGCGCACCTCGACGGGGAGGACGATGTCGCCCACCTCATCGGCGGAGATACCCGCGAGAGGAAACTCGACGGCGCCTGAAGCGTCGACCGCCGACTCCTGACCGCGATAGGAGACGCGCCAGCGGGCATCGCTCCCTGGGATCGTCGCGCGCACATGCATCGCCCCATCGACGACGCGCACCTCTGCCTGAAGGGCGGCCGGGCCCGAAGGGACGTACGCCCGGTAGGCCAACGCCGCGCCACCAGCGAGCAGGCCGAACACGAGCAGGCCGACGAGCACCCGCGGGAGCACGGACGGCTTCTCGATGAGCTTGAGGGTCTCGGCGCTGTCGAACGATCGCTGCGGCACGTAAGGCCGAGCAGCCGGTTGCGGCGCGGGCGTCGGCGCGGGTTGAGGCGCAAACACGGGAGGCGCGGGCGCTGGGGGCGGTGGCGGTGCGGGCGGGGCCGGCGCGACCAGGCCGATCATGGTCGATGACCGCGGCGGGAGCGGCGGCGCCGGGTCGGAGGGCGGCGCCTCGGCGGCGACGGGTGGCAGCGCGAGACCCTCGCGCGCAACGCCGATCATGGTGCGCTGCTTGTTGGCGACAGCCGCAGGCAGGGACGAGGCGACGGGCGCGGGTCGCGGGCCCGCGGTCGGCGGCGCCGTCGGGAGCTTGTCGACGAGCGTGGCACCGAGGTCGACCGGCGCAGCAACCGCGGCGGTGGGCGAGACGCCCATCATGGTCGGGGTGTGAGCTGGTCGCGCCGCGGCGCCCGCGGTGGTGGGCGTCGGGGCGGGCGGTACCGCGCGAACCCGCGATCCGCACTGGAGGCAGAACGTCGCGTCGGACGGGAGCTCGGCGTTGCAGACGTGACAGTGAATCGGTGGCCCGCCCGCGCCGGGCCTCTCTTCGCGGCTCATCGTGCGCGGAGTCTATCCCGGACGAAACCCGCCCGATGGACAGAACGAAGAGGCGCCCGCGATGACCAAACCACGCGGCCTCCTGGTTCTCCTCGTGACGGCGATGCTCACGATGGAATGCTCAAACTTCCGAGCGACCGATGAGGGCGGTACCCTCCACCTGATGATCACGCCCGCGCGCTGGACGCCCTACGACGGCCCCGCCCTCCCTCCTCCTCGACAGTTCCCGAGCGTCACACCGACCCCGCGCGGCAACGCCCTCTTCGGCGGCCTCGACGCCCGCGGGCCCTCAGGCGAGGGGTGGCTCTGGGACGGCGCCGCATGGACCGCGCTCCCCGTCGACGGCGCGCCGAGTCCTCGCGTCGGCCACGCAGCGGTGTGGACGGGCGACGCGCTCTGCGTCTTCGGCGGCGAAGCGCACGGCGAGGCGCGCGGTGACGGCGCGTGTTGGAGCCCCGGCCTCGGTCGATGGGAGAGCCTGCCCGAAGAGGGCGCCCCCTCTCCGCGGGCCGCGATGGCCAGCGTGTTCACCGGCCGTGATTGGATTCTCTGGGGCGGCCGCGACGGGGACGGCAACGAGTTCGACGATGGCGCGCGCTTCGACCCGATCGAGCGACGCTGGATCGCCCTGCCGAGCGGTGGTCCGCGGGCGCGACGGGGAGCGTCGGCGGTGCTCTCGCCCGACGGTCGGGAGGTGTTGATCTGGGGCGGCGCGGGCGAGGCCCTGGCGCTCGGCGCCGAAGACGCAGCCGTGCTCGATCTCACCTCGTCCACCTGGACACCAATCTCCATCGAAGGCGCCCCGCCCGCTCGCTCCGGCCCCGAGGCGGTGATCGTCCCTGGCGGCTTGATCGCGGTCGGATCGGAAGGCGCGGGGCGCTTCGAGTGGAGCACCCGCCGTTGGCGCGCGATCGACCCGTGTCCGCTCTCCCAACGCCTCGGAGTGACCCTCGCCGCAACCCACGGCGCCGTGGTGGTGTGGGGCGGTCGCGACGCGACGGGCATGCGCGGCGATGGCGCCGTTCTCGACCTCGCCACCGAGCGCTGGACGGCGTTGCACCCTGATGGATCACCCGCCCCCCGGATGAGCGCGGTGGCCCTCCCCGACGAACGTGGGTTGCTCCTCCTCTGGGGCCACGACGGCAGCGCGCTTCGAAGCGACGGCTTCGCGCTCCGCTGACGTCGCGGTTGCGCGTGGGCGAGCGGTGGGACTAGGGTCCGCCGCGATGTTGACGAGCCTCGGCGATCTCTTCACCTCGAAGCGTGTCATCGTGACCGTGGGCTGCGGCGGCGTGGGCAAGACCACCATCGCCGCCGCGCTGGCCCTCGCGGCTGCGCGTCGCGGTCGGCGGGTGCTCTGCCTCACCATCGACCCCGCCAAGCGGCTGGCGACGTCTCTCGGGCTGCGCGAGATGGCGCGCGAGGCCCAGGAGGTCGACCCCGCTCTGTGGCGCACCGAAGGGGAGGGCTCCCTCACGGCCATGATGCTCGACGTGCGCGGAACCTTCGACGCGCTGGTCACCCGCTACGCGAGCAACCCCGCCACGCGCGATCGCATCCTGGGCAACCGCATCTACCAGGAGATCGCCGGCTCGCTCGCGGGCACGCCCGAGTACATGGCGATGGAGAAGCTCTACGCCCTGCGCGACGACCCGCGGTACGACCTCATCGTCCTCGACACGCCGCCGACGTCCAACGCGCTCGACTTCCTCGAAGCGCCCGACAAGATGATCGAGGCCGTCGACTCGCCCGCCATCCAGGCCTTCGTCGGGGCCTTCGAGCGCACGGGCAAGATGTCGCTCAACCTCCTGTCCAAGGCGATGGCGAAGGTGCTCTCGGGCCTCGGAACCTTCACCGGCGCGGACTTCCTCGCCCAGGTGGCGGAGTTCCTCGCCGACCTCCAGTCGCTCTTCGGCGGCTTCCGCGAGCGCGCGGCGAAGGTGCGTGACGCGCTCATGGGCAGCGAGGTCGCCTTCGTGGTGGTGAGCTCGCCCGACCCCATGGCCGTGGGTGAGGCGATGTTCTTCGTCGACCACCTCCAGAAGCACCACATGAACGCCGAGGCCATCGTGATGAACCGCGTTCGCCAGGCCCAGGACCTGCCGACGCCCAGCGCCGATCGCCTCGCGGGCCTCCTCTCCGACGCCCACCAGAACGGGCCCACCGAGATGGGAGCTGCCTTCTCGCGGGCGTGGCGCGACATGGCGACGTGGGCGAAGCGTGACGCGATCGAGGTCGCCCGCGCGCGACGAGAGATGGCGTCGGTCCCGCGGCACGTGCTGGTGCCGATCATGGACGAGGACGTGTACGACGTCGCGGCCCTGGCGCGCGTCGCCGAACGCCTCGTCTAACGCACCACCGGATTGCTGAATTCGAACGGTGCCCTGATCCGGAGCTCCGAGCGTCCGAGAGACGCCGGGATGGGCGGAAGGTGGGCCCGCGACACGGCCGCGAGCACGTTGGCGTCGAAGCGATCGACGCCGCTCCGATGGCTGACGGCGGTGGCGTGCACCGACCCGTCGCGCGCGATGACGAACTGCAACACCACCGTGCCCTGCCGCAGTCGAAGCGCTTCGTCGTAGGGGAAGGCGTCACGCCACAGCGGCTGCAGGCGCCGCCGCACCTCGTGGAGGTAGCGCACATAGCGAGCGTCTTCGGTGCCCAGCGCGATCCAGCCGTCGCCGTCGCCGAGGGAGCGCGCGACGCCCCCACGACCCGTTCCGCCGCCTGATCCGGGAGCGCCACCACCGCCTACGCCACCTTCGCCGACCGCGCGTTGCGGGCCATCCTGCACCGAGGCGTTCATGTGGTCGCGGAGCATCGAGGCCGCGAGCAGCGCCGCGTCGGCGTCGTCGCTGGTGCGGGCCGCGAGCCGGTCGCTGGTGGTGGAGGCGTGACCCGCATGGAGCGAAGGACGCTGCATCGCGACCGGACCCGCGACCCGCGTGCTGGCACCGGTGGCGTGGGCGACACCCGCGGTGGGTCGCTCGACAAGGTCGCGATCGCCACGCCCTGGCCCAACAACAACGGCGTCGGGCAGGCGTTCACCATTCGGCATCGGACCAGCCTGCATGGCGATCGTCGCCTGGTCGTGGCTCGTCGCGCCGGCCGTCGGAAGCGCCGTCGCGTGAGGTAGCCGCAACAACAGAACGCCATCCCCCGTCGACACCCACGGGTCTTCGTCGGGGTGCGGCGTACGCCGGTCGTCTTGCGGTGAAGCACGGCGGGCGGACGTGGCGATGCGTTGCTCTTGCGATCCGCGGTTGGCGTCGAGCAATCGCTCGTCGAGGTTGAGGTGCTCGGCGCGGGCGGCGAGCTGCCTGCCACGCTCCAGACTGCGGCCGTCGCCACGCTCACCGGCGTGCTCGGCATCGAGGTTCTGTCGATGGGCGATGCCACCGAGCTCGGGCCGCTCACTCGGAGCTTGCGGTCGCGCCGCACCCGCCGCGACGATCGGACGATCGGCCTCCGGGAACTCCACGGGCACCGTCGTCGTTGCTGAAATGTGACGAGGCACCGGACGCACGTCGGGCGGTCGCGAGGTCGACAGCGCACCCATCATCGCGGCGTGAACTGCGATGGACGCTGCACCCCAGTGACGCCAGTGGACCTTCATGCGCGCTCCGACTCTACCGCCACGCGAGCCATGGCAGGAGCTTGCACGCACCCGAGCGCATGTGCCGCCGCACCCTCTGCTGTTTCGCAAATCTCTCGGCCGTGCGAAGGTGCGAGAGCCCCGTTGAACGTGCCCCCAACGCGCAAGGAACCTGCACGTGTCCGCCCCGTCGCCGCCCATTTCTTGCGGCTCCGCGGCACTCGCGTTGACCTTGCCTACATGTACGACGGTCGTTGGCGAGCGAACGCGTGGGCGATGGTGACGGCGGTAGCGATGGCGATGGTTCCGGCCACGGCCTCGGCGGTCGACCGGTGGACGGCCCCGCATCCGGGCATCCGTCACCTCCATCGCGTGCGCCCCGGCGTCGACCTGCACGTCGTGCTCGTCGACCTCCGCAGCCCCGAGGTGTCCGTCGTCGCGACCCGCCCGGAAGACCGCTTCACCACCACCACGGAGTTCGCGCGCCGCTACGACGCGGTGGTCGCCGTCAACGCCAACTTCTGGGGTCACGGCTCGTGCGGCCTCGCAGCGGGCGGCGGCGAGGTCTACCCCACCATCTACGAGGATGGCTGCATCGCGACCCTGGGCGTCGGTCCGGCCAACGATGCCGTCGCGCTCGACACCACCGCCTCTCCCCACGGCCCGCTGCCCGCGATGATCACCGAGGCGTGGAGCGGCAAGCCGTGGCTGATGCGCGGCGGTCAGGCCCCGCGCAACTGGGTTCGCCCGCAGCACCTCTATCGTCCCAATCCCCGGACGGCGGCGGCGCTGACGGCCGATCGCAGCACCATGATCCTGCTGAGCGCGGACGGTCGGCGGCCGGGCGTTCCGGGCCTCACGGGCTTCCAGATGGTCGACGTGCTGCGCGAGTTTGGCGCGCACGACGCCATCAACCTCGACGGCGGCGGCTCCACCACCCTCGTCATGAACTCCCGCCTCGTGAACCGCCCGAGCGATCACCACGAGCGCGCGGTCATCACGCACCTCGGCATCCGCGTTCGTCCCGGCGCCGTCTGGTACGCCGGGCAGATCACGGGGCAGGGGTCGCCCGCTACCGTCACCGCGGGACACCCCGCGTCGCTCTGGGTCGAGGCGCGCAACACGGGTCGTCGCGCGTGGCGCGGCAACGACGGACCGACGGTGGAGCTCAGCGACGGCGGCCACACCTGGTCGGCCCGCGCGAACGACGAGGTCGCACCCGGCGCGGTCGGCCGCTTCGTCGTCGCGTGGGAGCCCAAGACCTTCGGCAACACCTCGCTACGCGCGCGCCTCGTCGCCCCGCAGGGCGGCCTGCTCGTCGAAGAGCCCATCCGCTTCGACGTTGCCGTTCGTGCACCGGTCGCCCCGATCATGACCAGTCCGGCGCCCACGCCGCAGGTGATGACAGCCTCCATGGGCCTCGGTTGCAACGCCCAGCCCGGTCGCCCGTCGGGCCTTGCGTGGGGCGTGCTCGGCGTGTTCGGCTCGCTGGTGGCTGCGCTCCGTCGGCGCGGCCGCCCGCCGGCATGAAGCAAGCGCCCACCGCACTCCTCCTCTCCATCGCCCTCGCCGTCTCGCCCGCTGTCGCGGTCGATCGCACCACGCGCCCGTACCGCTGCGTCGAGCACGTGCACCGCGTGGTGCCCGGCCTCGACGCGCACGTGGTCGTCATCGATCTGCGTTGCCCCGCGGTCGATGTGGTCGCCACGCGGCCGGGCGATCGCCGCGCTCCGGTCGCTGCGTTTGCGCAGGAGTACGGCGCGCAGATCGCCATCAACGCCAACTTCTTCGAGGGCTCCACCTGCGGGCTCGCGATGGGCGACGGCCGCATCTGGCGCGACGCCTACCGCGACCGCTGCGGTGCCTCGGTGGCCTTCGGTCCGCAGAGCGACGGAACCCGCGTCGCCTTCTTCGACAGCGTCGACCACCCCACCACCTGCGAGATCGGCTGGGCGCGCCAGGTCATCACCGGCTGGCCCCGTCTGCTCGAACGCGGTGGCGTGGTGTTCGAGCCCGAAGAGCCCATCGGGATGTACCGCTTCCATCCGCGCACGGCGATCGGCGCGACGCCGGGTGGGGCGAGCCTCGTGCTGGCGGTGATCGACGGACGTCGCAACAACCTCCCCGGCATGACCTCCCTCGGGCTCATTCCCCTGATGGAGGAGTTCGGCGTGTCCGACGCGATCAACCTCGATGGCGGGGGCAGCACCGAGCTCTACATCGAGTCCGAGGGCGGCACCGTGAACCGCCCGAGCGACGGCCATGGGCGCTCGGTCGGCAACCACCTCGGCGTCCGCATCGTCGACCCCTGAAGCGCCTTGCACCTCGCGGCGCGCGGGGGCATAGGCAGGCGCGTATGCAACCCACCACCCCCATGTCCCTCGCCGATCAGGTTCGCGTTCTTCGGGAGGGCGCGGGCGCGCTCTGGCTCGACGATCGCGCGGTCATCACCGTGCGCGGCGACGATCGCCTCACGTGGCTGAGCGGCGTGGTGACCGCCGACGTGCGACCGCTCACCGCGGGGCGCGGCATCTACACGGCCATGGTCGCGGTGAAGGGCAAGCTGCTGGGCGATGCGTTCGTGCACGCGGGGGAGGATGAGTCGCTGCGGCTGGTGGTTCCGTCGGCGCAGCGCGATGCGTTGATGGTGCACTTCGAGCGCTTCATCGTGATGGAGGACGTCACCCTCGAAGCGACCAACGAGCGGGTGTTCACGGTGCAGGGGCCGACGGCGATCACGGCGACGGAAGCGTGGGCTGGGCGTTCGACGGCTGACCGGTTGGGGCGTGGTGGGGTCGACGTGCTGGTCGCCGAGGGGAGCGATGCGCCCCAAGCGGATGGAGTGATCGCGGTCTCGCGCGCGGCCTTCGACGCGGCGAGCACCGAGGCGGGCGTGCCTCGCTGGGGCGTGGATTTCGGAGTCGACAACTACGTGCAGGAGGCGGCCATCACGCCGCGCGCGGTCTCGTTTCAGAAGGGCTGCTACCTCGGCCAGGAGGTGGTGTGCCGGTTGGAGATGCGCGGGCATGTGCAGAAGCAGCTCGTGGCGTTGACCGCGTCCGGCGTCGCTCCGGTGGCAGGCGCCGAGCTGATGGCCGAAGGCAAGCCGGTGGGGCGCGTGACGAGCGCGACGCCGTCGACGACCGAGCCGGGTCGGGTGAGCGTCCTGGCGATGGTGAAGTACGCGGTGCTGGAGAAGCGGCCGCCGCTGCAACTCGACGGCGCCACGGTCGACTGGGCGTCGTGATCGCTCGTCGGGTCAGCGGGTTGGCGCTGCTCGCGGGCTGCGCGGGGACGCCCACGGGGCCCACGCTCGGCGCCGGTGACGAAGCGGCATGGACCAGCAACAGCGACGCGGGCGCGAGCCTCCGCGAGGGCGAGCTGCGCTGGCTCGCGGCGCACCTGGCCGACGACGCCAACCCGGCACAATCGGGCGAGTCCCCTGCGGTGCTGCGGCTCGTGGGCTACGGGGCCGCGGGCGTGCGCGTCGTCGCGGAGGTGTTTCGCGCGGGCGACGATCGACGGGCGCCGTTCGCGCGATCGGTGGTCGAGCGGGTGATGCGCACGCACTGTCACCGCGACACGGCGCGCATCGCACAGACGCGGCGATGGCTCTTCGCCGCGGCGGCGGACGCGTCGGTCGCGGCGTGGCCCGAGGGCAGCCGCTGGCCGCTGGAGCGAGTCACGCGGCTGCGTGAGTGGGCCGACCGCAACGCGCCGTGTGAGCGCGAGGAGCTGGGCGAGGCGGGTCGCTAGCAGCGCGCGGCGAGGGCCTCCGCCAGGGCGTCGACGACGAGCGCGACCTGCGCCTCGGTCAGCGTCGGACCCAACGGCAACGTGAGCAGGCGATCGGCGACGGCGTCGGTGCGCGGCAGCGACGCGGGGACGTCGGCGTAGGCCGAGAAGCGGTGGGTCGGCGGGTAGTGAACGCTGGTCTGGACGCCCGCCGCGCGCATCGCCGCCATCACCGGCTCGCGCGCAGTGCCCCACGGCAGCAGCACGACGAAGAGGTGCTGCGACCCATGGCCGAACTCGCCCACCGAGAAGGGAACACCGAGCCCCGACAGCGCGTCGCCCTTCGCTCGGATGGCGTCGATGTACCAACCGCGAGCTACCGCCCGACGACGGTTGGCGTCCTCCAACTTGCCGAGCTGGATGCGACCGATGGCGGCGCGGATCTCGTCCATGCGCGCGTTGGTCGCGACCCGCACCACGTCGTAGGTGAAGGCGTGGCCGCGGTGGCGATCCCACGTCGTCGTGGTCATGCCGTGCGCGCGCAACAGGCGCAGGTCGCGGTCGCGGTCGGCGTTGAGCGTGGTGATCATCCCACCCTCGCCAGTGGTCATGTTCTTGTTGCTGAAGAACGAGAACGCCGCCACGTCGCCGAGCGCTCCGCAGCGTGCGCTGCCGTCCCTCGCACCAGCAGCCGGAGCGTGAGCGCAGTCCTCCACGATGGCCACGTCGCCGCGGCCCATCGCCGCGAGTCCCGCCCGCATGGCGGCGACGTCGGCCGCGAAGCCTGCGTAGTGGACGAGCACCACAGCGCGCGTCTTCGGCGTGACCTTCGCGAGCACGTCCGCAGGGTCGGCGCAGAGGTCGTCGTCGCTGGTGATGTCGGCGAAGACCACGCCCGCTCCGAGCCGCCGCGCGGCGTTGGCGGTGGCCACGAACGTGAGCGCCGGCATGACCACTTCGTCGCCCGGTGAGACACCGACGCTCGCGTAGGCGACCTCCAGGCCGACGGTGCAGTTGTTGACCGCGATCGCGTGGGGAACGCCCACCATCGCCGCGAAGTCGCGCTCGAAGGCGGCGACCCGCTCGCCCTGCGAGAGCCACCCCGAGCGCACGACGTCGGCCGCCGCGAGCGCCTCCTCTTCCCCCAGCGTCACGTCCGTCAGCGGAACCTTCCAGCTCACGAAGCCTCCTTCATCGCCGCCGGCCCGCGGCCCGCGGCGGCGTCTTCCTGGGCCCGCGCGTAGTCGTCGGGGTTGCCGATGTCGAGCCAGTACGCGTCGGTGCGAAACGCCGCCACGACCTCGTGCGCGGCAATGAGTCGACCCACCAGATCGGGGAAGTCGAGGTACTCGCCCGGCGTGATGAACCCCAGCGCCCGCGCGTCGTACACGTACACGCCCATGGACACGTCGTACTGAAACTCGGGCTTCTCGGTGTAGCGCGTGATGTGCCCGTCGTCGTCGAGGTCGAGCACGCCGAGAGAGAGCTTCACGGGCTTGCGGTGCACGGCCACCGTGAGCGCGGCCCGCTCCGCGCGGTGGTGGGCGACGAGCGCGCGCAGGTCGAGCTCCGTCAGCAGGTCGCCGTTGCACACGAGGAAGGTGTCGCCGAGCCCCTCGATGCGCTTGAGCGGGCCGGCTGTGCCGCCCGGGCGTTCGTCGCGGACGAAGCGGTAGCGCGCGAGGCTGCGCAGGCCGGGGTGGCCCTCGACGTAGGCCATGATGAGCTCGGCGAGATGGTCGACGGAGAGAACGATCTCCGTCACGCCCGCCGCGACCAGTCGACGGATGAGCACCTCCAGCACCGCGCGGTCGCCCACCGGAACCAACGGCTTCGGAAACGCCGCGGTGAAGGGAGCGAGCCGCCGACCCTTGCCCCCCGCGAGGATCACCGCCTGCACTGCGTCGCTCCCGAGGTCGCGTGTCTCATCGCGGGATCGTTCGCACCGCGCCGGCCCCTCCGTCAACCGCCGTCCGGGCGCAGCACCTCCGCGAAGCCCTCCCACGCCACGAGCCGCGCCTCGGACTCCGCGTCCATCGGGTCGCTCTCGGACACCGAACGCCCCTCCGCCCGCAGCCGCGCCGCCGTGGCTGCGCGGGCCTTCGCGGTTCCGATGACGAGCACCCGCGCGGGCAACACGTCGTGCTCGATGCCGCGCGCCTGCAACGCCGCCTCGACGGCTTCGAGGTCGATGGCCGCTCCGGTCGCGGCCCGCGGCGCACCGTAGCGACCGAGCAACGCGTCGTAGCGGCCTCCGCCCGCGAGCGGCGACCCGATGCCGTCGCAGAGCACCTGAAAAAACACCCCCGTGTAATAGCCGCGACCGCGCAGCTCGCCGAGGTCGACGATGACGGGAGCGCCCGTCTCGCGCAGGCCGTCGACGACCGAAGAGAGCGCGTCGACCATGTCGCCGTGACCGAGCGCGACGAGCTCATCGCGCCAGCCGGGCAGCTGCGAAGCGTCGCCCGCGCAACGCACGAGCCGGTCGACGTGGGCGAGGTGATCGCCGTCGAGCAGCGCGCTCCAGGTGGCGCGGTCGCGGCCCGCGAGGGCTTCGGCAACGGGTTCACGAACGGGCGAGGGGAGACCATCGAGCACGGTCGAGAGGGCTGCGGCGTGGGAGAGCTCGACCACGAGGTCGCGCAGACCGAGCGCGCGCAGGGCGTCGAGCGTGGCGGCGATGACCTCGACGTCGGCGTGCGGCGGAGCGAAGCCGATGCACTCGATGCCCGCCTGCGAGACCTGGCGTTGGCGATGGGCGCGGCCGCGCGGGCGACGCACCACGCTGCCCTCGTAGGCGAGGCGGATGGGGCCGGGGTGCTCGCGGTAGCGCGTGGAGACGAGGCGCGCGATCTGCGGGGTCATGTCGGGGCGCAGCACGAGGACGTCGCCCGCGTCGGGGTCGAGGAAGCGGAGGAGCTCGCGCCGCGCCGCGCCGCCGACGCCGCGCGCGACGACGGACTCGCGCTCGAAGGCCGGGGGGACGACGCCCGCGTAGCCGTAGCGCTCGAAGGAGGCGAGCACGGTGCGCGCGACGGCGCGACGGCGGGCGGCGCGCTCGGGCAGGAGGTCGCGCAGGCCCTCCGGCAACATCGGGGTCAGCTCTGTAGGACCGACGGGGGGAACGCTCATTGGGCGCACAACCTACCAGCGACATACGAATGCTGGTGAGCGGACGCGACGGGCGCTAGCTTCCGCGCCCATGAGCGACCGGGTGATCAATTTCAACGCTGGTCCGTCGGCTCTCCCGCGCGTCGTGCTGGAGCAGGCCAGGGACGAGCTGCTCGATTTCGAAGGCACCGGGATGTCGATCATGGAGCACAGCCACCGCGGGGCCGCGTACGAGCGCGTGCACCACGAGGCCAAGGCGCTGCTGCGCGAGCTCATGGGCATCCCCGAGTCGAGCGTCGTGCTGATGCTGCAAGGTGGAGCGAGCGGAGCGTTCGCGACGGTTCCGATGAACTTCCTCCGCGGCGCGGCGGACTACGCCGTGAGCGGCTCCTGGGGCGAGAAGGCGCTGGCCGAGGCGCGCACCATCGGCGACGCCGCCGACGTGTTGTCGATGTCGCGGCGCTACGACCACGTCCCCTCGGGCGCGGCGCATGCGGTGCGGCCGGGCAGCTCGTACCTGCACATCACCAGCAACAACACCCTCGAAGGGACGCAGTACGAGCACTTCCCCAAGGTGGGCGTTCCGCTCGTGGCGGACATGTCCTCGGACATCCTGTCGCGGCGCATCGACGCCGCGCGCTTCGCCCTCATCTACGCCGGCGCGCAGAAGAACCTCGGGCCCTCCGGGCTCACGGTGTTCGTCATCCAGAAGGCGTTTCTGGAGACCGCGCGCACCGACATCCCGACGGTGTTTCGCTTCGCGACCCACGCGGAGCACGACGGGCTCTATCACACGCCCCCGACCTTCGCGGTCTACCTCATGCGCAACGTCTTGCGCTGGGTGAAGTCCCTCGGCGGCGTCGACGCCATCGAGAAGCGCAACGAGGCGAAGGCCCGCGCTCTCTACGCCGCCATCGACGCTCGCCCCGACGTCTACCGCTGCCCCGTCGAGCCCGGCTCGCGCTCGCGCATGAACGTCGTCTTCTACCTCCCGTCGACCGACCTCGACGATCGCTTCGTGAAGGAAGCCACCCGCGAGGGGCTCGTTGGACTGAAGGGCCACCGCGCCGTCGGCGGCGTCCGCGCGTCCCTCTACAACGCCGTCGATCTCGAAGACGTCACGGCGCTCACGTCGTTCATGCGGGCCTTCGCCGACCGGCTCTCCTGACGAGCGCTCACCAGTCGATGGGCAGCACCATCAGGTAGCGATCGTGCGCGTGCGTGGCCGTCGCGAGCGGCAACGGCTGCGTCACGCGGCGCACGCACGCCACCACCGTCCCCGCGTTGCCGATGGTGCTCGACGGGCCGCCCCACGAGCGCACGAAGGCCGTCGAGAAGCGCAGGTCCATGATGAACGCCAGGCGACCATGACCCCGCGCGCAGCCCGCGATCTCGGCGGCCTTGCTCGCGAAGTGATCGTCGATGGCCTGCAGCCGATCGCACGACGCACCGGGGAGCATCGCGGGGTTGTTGGCGTCCCAGCAGCGCGACACGGCCGACGGCGAAAAGCGCACCGACCCCGAGGGCGCGGCGACTCCGGCCTCGGTGGGTTCGAGCGTCTCCGAGAGCGGTGATGCCCCCCCGGCGTCGGCCGAAGGCGGTGCGGCAACGGGGACCGGCGGTGCGGGCGCCACGGCCGGCGGTGCGGGCGGCGTCTGCGTGGCGGGCGTGAGCAGCATCATGCCGCCGGCGAACACCACCACGAAGCCCGCGAGCAGCGAGGCGAGCGCGACGATGGCCACGGTTCGTGAGCTGAACTTCTCCGGCACGGCCTTAGCCTGCCTCTACCCGCAAACCGCGGGGGACCGCAACGCGAGAGCGCTACGGATCGACCAGCGCGAGCGCCCCGACCTCGAGGAGGAAGTACAGCTCGCGTAGCGCGTCGGCGATGGGCACACGCCGCTCGCTCGCGGTGCGCGCGATGAGACGGTCGATGGGCGGCGTCGACTCGGCGCCTGCCATGAGCTCCGCGCTGAGCGGGATCATCGCCACGCGCGCGGGCACCGGGCCGCCCGCGAGGCGCACACGACGATCGACCAGGGCCGCGAAGTGCGCGGCCGGGTCTTCGAGCGCCGCGGCGCCCGCGCGCAGCACCTCGGAGGGCTCCAGCGTGAGGGGCAGCGCGCCCGGCGGCGGGAGCACCGCGCGGAAGAAGCGGAGCGTCCCGCGGCGCCAGCGGAAGAGCTCGGTGAAGCGCTCGCGGGTGAGCTGATCGGTGCGCTGCGCGAGCAGGGTCTCGTCGACGAGGCCGAGCTGCACGAGGGCCGACGAGAGGTTGCTGTTGAAGCGCGACATCATGGCGAGGGCCATGTCGAGCTCGCCGCGGTTGAGCACGCCGCGCTGCACGAGGTACTCGCCGATGGACTCACCGGGGAGGTTGCTCGTGTAGTGCGTGGGGCGCCCCTTGAAGAGGTAGACCTCCTTGCGGGCGGGCGTCGCCTCGGCGACGAGCATCCCCGATTCGTCGGAGAGCACGAGCTTCGCGAGCGCGTGCAGGAACGTGGACGTGGGCATCGCGTCGGCCCAGTCGGCTTGCGCCTCGGCGACCTCGGAGGTGGTCTCGGAGCGGACGACGAGGTGCGGCGCGAGGTCGGCCCACGCCTCGGCGCGCTGCGAGCTGCCGTCAGGAGACACGAGCATGTCGCGACCCGTGAGGAGGCCGACGGCTGCCTGCTCGACGAGCCGCGCGAAGGTGAAGCGACCGCGCGCCTCGCCCGACTCGGACACCACCTCGAAGAAGAGCAGCGGCACCTCGCGGGTGCGCTCGACCTCCATGGTCTCGCCGTAGGGCGAGCGCGCAGAGAGGGCCGCGCTCGGGGCCTGGTCGGTGTCGCCGCTGCGCCGCATGGGCTGCGCCGATCGAGCGGCCGTGCGCGCCCACTGCACCAGCTGTGCGAGCAGCGGCCGCGACTCCGTCGGGTCGCCCGCGTACGACTGGAGCGACGCGATGAACTCCGCCGCCGATTGGAAGCGCTCGGCGGGCGATCGGGACAGCGCGCGAAACACCACCGACACCAGGCTCGTCGGGTGATCGCTGAGCACGTCACGCAGCGCTTCGAGCTGATCGTCGCGCGCCGTGAGCAGCGCCGCCGCGTCGGCGGGCGTCGTGAACACCTGCCGCCCGGTGAGCAGTTCGGCGAGCACTACGCCCGCGGCGTAGAGGTCGGCTCGCGCGTCGACGGAGAGACCGAGGAGCTGCTCGGGCGCCATGTACGGCACCTTGCCGCGACGCAAGCGCAGCGCGGCGACCGCGGCGGCAGGCGTCCCCAGGGGACCGGGTGGGACGGACGCGCGCGGCGGCGTGGCGATGCCGAAGTCGGCGAGCTTCACGGCGCCGTCGACGGACAGCAGCACGTTGCCCGGCGAGACGTCGCGGTGGAGCATTCCTCCGCCGTCGACGGCGAGCCGGTGGATGTGGCCGAGGCCGACGAGCAGCTCGCGCACGGCGTGGCAGGCGAGCGGCGCCTCCATCCGTCGCTGGGTCTGTTGGAGCGCGCGGATGAGAAACGCGAGGTCGACGCCCTCGACGTACTCCATGGCGAGGTAGGGGTCGTCGGCGTCCTCGCGGCACTCGATCACCTCGACGACGTTGGAGTGCGCCGCGGCCGTCGCGAGCGCGGCCTCGCTGCGAAGGAGCGCCCGCCACGTCGGGTCTCCGACGTGCCGCGGGTCGAGCAGCTTGAGCACCACCGTCCGACCGTCGCGGTCGAAGGCAAGGTGCACCTCGCTCATGCCACCGACCGCGAGGCGCTCACGCAGCGTGTACGGTCCGATGTGTGTTCCCGCGAGCCTCGTCGTCACCGCTGTGCTTCCTGCGGGCGGGAGACTAGTGGACAACGCGCTCCCAGCGAAACCTTCTTGACGCGGGTATCGTCGTCGAATCGTGGGAGTCGCCGGGGGCGGCCTCGGAGTAGGATGGCGCGCTGCGTCGCACGCCCTCTCTGCCAGAGCCCACCGCCAGGGCTCCGCGCCGCCCAGGAACCCCTCTGATGAACGACCAGGTTGCCAAGCGCCCCGCCGACGATGGCCTCCCCATCGGTCGCCCCCCCTTCATCGGCCGCCTGTCCGAGCGGGCCGCCATCCAGGAGGCGATCCAGCGCGCCATCAAGGAAGCCCGCCCCGAGGTCGTCACCCTCGTGGGCAGTCCCGGCGTGGGCAAGACCCGCTTCGTCGACGAGCTCGTCGACGACCTCGCGGTCGACCAGCCCATGCTCCGCGTCTACCGCGGCGCCGCCCGGGAAGACCGCGGGGCCCACGCGGCCATCGCGACGATTCTCCGCGCGCGCTTCACCCTCGACGAAAACGCCGACGCGCACGCCCAGGCCAACGAGGTCGCCGCCCAGGTGATGGACCTCTTCGGCGACCGTCGCGTCGACGAGATCCTGCACTTCCTCGGCGTGTACCTGGGCATGCGCTTCGGCGCCACGCTGCTCGCCGAGGCCTTCCGCGAAGACCCGCGCGCCTCCGAGCACGTCGCCCGCGCGGTGCTCCGTCGCCTCTTCGAGGTCGACGCCCAGCGCAGCCCCGTGCTGCTCGTCTTCGAGGACGTCCACCTCGCCGGCGCCGACGGCGTGCGCCTCCTGCGCAGCCTCGTCGAGGGTCTGCGCGCGGCGCCCATCGCGGTGCTCTTCACCACGCGCCCGCCGCTCTTCGCGCTCTCGCACGACTTCTGCGCGACGCCCACCGGGCGCCACCGCCGCGTCGACCTCGCGCCCCTCGACGGCGGCGAGTCCACCGTCATGGCCCGCGCGCTGCTCTCCACCATCGAAAACGTGCCTGGGGAACTCGTTCGCAAGGCGGTGCAGCTCGGCGGCGGCAACCCGTTGCTCATCCGGCAGATCGTCCGGATCTACTTCGACCAGGGGGTGATCGCCGTCGACGACGAAGGCATCGCGACCATCGACCTCGACCGCCTGGAGCAGATCTCACTGCCCATGTCGGTGGAGGACGCGGCCACGTCGCGGGTGACCGCCCTCGCCCCCTCGGAGCTGGAGCTCCTGAAGTGGGCGGCGCTGATGGGGCGGGTGTTCTGGGTGGGCGGCCTCGTGGTGCTGGGCCGCACCGGCAAGGAGCCCCCGGCGTTGTGGGGCGGCGGGGAAGACCTCGCGCTGCAATACCGCGACACGCTGAAGGGCCTCGTCGATCGCGGGTACGTGAGCCGCGTCGTGGGCCCGACGGACACCGACGACCAGGCGTACTCCTTCAACCACGACCTCGACCGCGAGCGGCTCGCGGCGCTCGTCCCGTCGGAGGACGCCGAGCAGCTTCACCTCGTGCTCGCCGAGTGGCTGGAGTTTCGTCTCACCAACCGCGGCGAGGAACAGCTCGACCTGCTGGCGCGTCACTACGAGCGCGGGCGTCGTCCGCTGCGCGCCGCACGCTGCTACCTCAAGAGCGCCGACCTCGCGCGCGAGCGCTACGCCAACCAGAAGGCCGTCGAGCACTACGAGCTGGGCCTCGCGATGCTGGGCGAGCACGACGTGGGTCTGCGGCTCGACGCGCAGCACCACCTCGGCGACGTGCTCACGATGCAGGGGCGCGGCGAAGAGGCGCTCGGGCACTTCAAGAAGATGCTCGCGCTGGCGTACCGCCTCGACCTGAAGGCCAAGGGTGGCGCGGCGCACAACCGCATCGGTCGCATCAACCGCGACGCAGGCAGGCTCGATGACTGCATGCGGCACCTCGGGACGGCGCTCGCGCTCTTCGAGGCGGCGGGCGACGAGAAGGGCATCGCGGCGAGCTTCGACGACATCGGCAAGACGCACTGGCTGCGTGGCGCCTACGAGACGGCGCTGCGCTTCCTCCAGGACGGCCTCGTGCGACGCGAGGCCCAAGGCGACAAGCGCTCCATCGCGTTGTCCTGGAACAACATCGGGCTCGTCTTCCAGGACAGCGGCCAATACAAGGCTGCGTATGACGCCCTGGTGAAGGCACGCGACCTGCGACGCGAGGCCAACGACCTGCCGGGCCTCGTGGTGACGCTCAACAACCTCGGCACGCTCCACGCCGACCGCGGGGAGGACCACGAGGCCGTCGCCATCTGGCATCAGGCGCTAGACCTCGCGCGTGAGGTGGGCGATCGGCGCCGCCAGGCCGTGCTGCTGCTCAACGTCGGCGAGGCGCGCACCCGCATGCGCGATGTCGAAGAGGCGCTCCGCATCCTCACGGAGGTCGAAGCCATCTGTCAGGAGCTGGGTGATCGGTTGCTGCTCGCCGAGGCGCGACGTGGTCTCGGGCTCGCGCACTTCCTCAACAACGACCTCGTCACGGCGCGGCGGGTGCTGGAGGGATCGCTGGAGCTGTTCGAGCAGGTGCGCTCGAAGGTTCACGTGGGCATCGCGCAGCGCTCGCTCGCCGAGGTGCTCGCGGCCTACGGCGCGGAGTCCGACGAGGGCAAGCGCGCCGAGTCGCTCTTCCGCAAGTCGCTCGCCATGTTCGAGGCGCTGGGCGCGGAGCTGGAACTCGCCCGCACGGCGCGCACCTTCGCCGACTTCCTCAGCACGTCACCCGCTGGGGTGGTTCCGGAGAGCGCGTTTGCGGAGGCGGAGGCGATGCGGGTGCGCTCGGACGAGATCTACGCGCGGCTGCACGCCGACACGAGCGTGGCGGGTCGCGACCGCAGCCTCCGCGGCGGAACCACCGACCCCGCCATCTCCCGCGCCGCGCTCGGACTCGGCGCTCCGAGCGGCCGAGAGCGCGAGCGCGACGAGACGCCGCCCGACGGCATTCCCTCGCCGGGAGCGCGCGGGCGATGAGCGGGAGGGTCGTGCGCGACACCTTCGACCCGGCGGCGATTCCAGCCGCGGCGCAGGCCATCTGCGAGGCGCTCCGGGCCGATGGTCACGGCGCCTGGGTCGTGGGCGGCTGCGTGCGCGACCACCTCCTCGACCGCCCGGTCAACGACTGGGACATCTGCACCAGCGCGCGGCCCGAGCGGGTGATGCAGATCTTCCCGCGCACCATCCCCACGGGCATCGACCACGGAACCATCACCGTCGTGCGCGAGCGCGTGCACTACGAGGTCACGACGCTGCGCGGCGATGGCGACTACACCGACGGCCGTCGACCCGATGCGGTGCGCTTCCTCGACGACATCGCCGACGACCTCGCGCGGCGCGACTTCACCGTCAACGCCATCGCGTACGACCCGGTGGCGCAGGAGCTGGTAGACCCGCACGGCGGCCTCGACGATCTGCACCGCGGTTTGCTCCGCGCGGTCGGCGATCCGGCGAAGCGCTTCGGCGAGGACGGGCTGCGGGTGCTGCGCGGCGCGCGCTTCACGGCCGCGCTGGGCTTCGATCTGGAGCCTGCGACGGAGGCGGCCATCCCCGGAGCCCTGGAAGTGTTTCGTCGCGTGTCGGCCGAGCGCGTCCGCGAGGAGTGGATCAAGGCGCTCAAGGCGCCGTCTCCCTCGCGCGCGTTTGATGCGATGGCGCGCACGGGCATCCTCGGTGTGACGCTGCCCGTGCTCTCGACGACGAGCGACGATGCGTCGTGGGCGCGCTCGCTCGCGGCGGTGGACGCGTGCCCCTTGCCGGTGACCTCGCGGCTCGCGGCGCTGCTGCACGCGGTCGACCTCGCGACGCTCGACGCGTGGCTGAAGGCGACGAAGTTCTCCAACGACGAGCGCGCGACGGTGCTGCTGCTCCTGCGCTCGCAACCGCACGGCTCGCCGGGAGAGTGGAGCGACGCCGACGTTCGACGGTGGTTGCAGGGAGTGGGTCGCGACGCGGCGAGGCCGACGCTCGACGTGGCAGCGGCGTTGCGCGGCGAGGCGGCGCTCGGCGGGTTGCGGGCGAGGGTAGAGACTGCGCTCGCGGAGGGTGTCGCGCTCACCACGGGCGACCTTGCCATCGACGGAAACTCGCTGATGACGGAGCTCGCGATGCGCCCCTCGCGCGAGCTCGGTGACCTCTTGAAGTGGCTGCTGGAGCAGGTCATCGACGACCCGTCACGCAACACCCGCGATGCGCTCGTCACACTCGCCCGCGCCCACCGCGCGGGCTGATCGTCCGCGGCGCGCGCAGGCATCGTCTCGACGCATGCCAGGAAGGGTGATACCCCACGGCCCGCACGTTCATGGCCTGGATCGACCTGCACTGCCATCCCCTCCCAGGCATCGACGACGGCGCCCGCACCGCGGAGGACGGCGCCGCGCTCCTCGCGGGTCTCTACGGCATCGGCTTTCGCACGGTGGTGGCTACGCCCCACGTTCGCAGCGGCGTGTGGGACAACCGCATCGAGAGCCGCGCGGCCGCGCACGAAGTCCTGAGCGCCGTCATGGCCGAGGCGGCAAAGCGGGGCGAGCCGTTGCCCACGCTGCTGCTGGCGGGCGAGCACATGTTCGACGACGTGCTGCAAGACCTGCTGCGCAAGGGCGAGGCGCTCACGTATCCCGGCGGCGGCGCGGCGCTGGTGGAGTTTCCCTACGACAACATCCCGATGCGGGTTGAGCTCCAGCTCTGGCGCATGGCCAAGACAGTGCGCCCGGTGCTCGCGCACCCGGAGCGGTATGTGCCGGTGCAACAGTCCGAGGAGAAGCTCGAAGAGCTGTTGGGCGCGGGCGTGTGGCTGCTGCTCGACCTGATGTCCCTCGTCGGCGCCTACGGTCGACGCGCGCAGGCGGCGGCCGAGCGCATCCTCAAGGCGGGCAAGTACACGGCGGCGTGCTCGGACGCACACAAGGCATCGGACGTCGCGATCGTGGCGCAGGGCATCGCGGCGGTGCGGGCGGCGCGGGGCGACGCCGAGGTGCAGCGGTTGCTGGTCGACGGGCCGGCGAAGGTTCTTGCAGCGGCCGGGCGGGCGACGCCGCGGGCCGCGTCGACGGCGTAACGTGAGCGTGAGCGACACCATCGAGATCAGTCCGAAGGCCCCTGCCGAGAAGCGCCGCTGGCAGGTGCGGCTGCTCGTGTCGCTGCTCGTGGCAGGCGCGTTCCTGCTCTTCATGCAGCGCGGCGGCGTGCCGGTGCTGCCCGATCGGGACGCGTTCAAGTACGTGCACTGGTGGACGGTGCCGACGTACTTCGCGTCGCTGCTCGTGGTGCACTGGTTTCGCGCGTGGCGCTGGGGTTACCTGCTCAAGCCCGTCGCGACGGTCCCCACCTCGCGCATCATCGCGTACGCGTGGGTGGGCTTCTTCGCGATCATGATGCTGCCGCTGCGCATGGGCGAGGTCGTGCGCCCCGCGCTGCTCCGCCGCGAAGGGCGCATCTCGGGCTCGGCCGCCATGGGAACCATCGCCGCCGAGCGCGTGCTCGATGGTCTCTTCGTGGCGCTCCTGCTCGCCGCGACGCTGTGGTTCGTCCCGCGACTGCCGCTGGAGGGCGTGGTCTTCGGCGGCTTCCGCGTCGCGCACGTCGTCCGCTACGGGTACCTCACCGTCGCGGTGTTCTCGTCGGCGCTGGTGGTGCTGGCCTTCTTCCTCGCCGCGCGCCGCCTGGCCGAGCGGCTCACCGAGCGCGTCGTCGGGCTCGTGAGCAAGCGACTCGCCGCACGCCTCTCGCGCATGGTGGGCGACCTCGCCGACGGTCTACGCTCGCTGCCCGACCCGAAGCTCATGGGCCCGTTCATGGTGCAGACGACCATCTACTGGACGGTCAACGCCCTCGGCATGTGGCTGCTCGGCTACGGCTGCGGCCTCGCCATGACGCCCGCGCAGGGCTTCGCCGTGATGGGCGTGCTGGCCATGGGCATCCTGCTGCCCGCGGGCCCGGGGCTCTTCGGGCCGTTCCAGTACTCCATCTACCTGGCGCTGCGGATGTTCTATCCGGATTCCGAGGTGCTCTCGAAGGGGAGCGTCTATGTGTTCCTGATGTACGCGTGTCAGGCCATCTTCTCGACCATCGCGGGGCTCGGCTCGCTCTGGTACGCGCACATCGATCCGCGCAAGGCGCTCGACGGATCCGAAGGCTCGACGCCCCCCGCGCGCTGACCTCGCACCGCCGGTAACTTGCGTTTCGGGCGCTGCTCCCCTCAGGGTCGGCGCCATGCGCGCTCATTGGTTCGGCGGCCTCGCGGCGGTGGTGTTCTCCCTGGCGTCGGTGACGGCGTCCGCGCGCACCGTCCGCGACGAGCCCTACCCCATGGAGACCACCTGGAACGCCGCGGTTCGCCTCGTCCGCATCGACATGGGCCTCACCATCAACGAGCGCGATCAGGACCTCGGCTACTTCACCTTCACCTACCGCGAGGGCGCGCGCTCGGTCCCTGGTTCGGTGGAGCTGGTGCGCACCGAGATCGATGGCCGTCCTGGTGCGCGCATCATCGTGCAGATTCCGCAGATGCCGACCTACGTCGAGTCGCTGATCCTCACACGGCTCGGTCGCAAGCTGCGGGCTGAGTTTGGCGAGCCGCCGCCCGCCGTGATCCGACGTCCGACGCCTCCGACCACGCCCCCGTCGGACGGAGCCAACCGCCCCGACAACGCGCCCGCGAACCCGCCGACCGGAACCGCGCCCACGCCGCCGACGGGAGCCGCTCCCGAAGAGCCGCCCGCCAACCGGCGCGAGCGCAGCATCAACCCCGCCGGACCCGACGCCACGTAGAACCGAAGGTCGTCGCGCCGCCGCGTCCTGTGAGACGTCGGCGGGCATGCGTCGCCCGTTCGGGGCGGATGGCGTCCAACGGCGCGCGAGTCTGTTCTATGCTCCGCGCCCGAACGCCGGGCCCGGCGCCCGCAACAACAACGCTCTCGAAGCCCCACAGGACAGGTACGCGCGCACCATGAGCACGGACAAGACCATCGGATTCATCGGCCAGGGCTGGATCGGCAAGACCTACTCGGACGACTTCGAGCGCCGCGGATACAAGGTCGCCCGCTACGCCATGGAGGAGCCCTATCGAAACAACGCCGGGCTCATCAAGGACTGCGACATCGTCTTCGTCGCGGTGCCCACGCCCACCACGCCGGAGGGCTTCGACGACAGCATCGTGCGCGGCACCATCGCGCTCGTCGGCAAGGGCAAGACGGTGGTCATCAAGTCGACCCTGCTGCCGGGCACCACGGAGTCCATCCAGGCGCAGTACCCCGACGTGAAGGTGATGCACTCGCCGGAGTTCCTGTCGGTGGTCTCGGCCAAGCACGACGCCGAGAACCCGACGCGCAACATCGTCGGCATCCCCATCGAGACGGCCGAGTATCACAAGGCCGCCGACGACGTGCTCAGCGTGCTCCCGAAGGCGCCCTACTCGGTGGTGTGCTCGGCGCGCGAGGCGGAGTTCATCAAGTACGGCCGCAACGCGCTCGGCTTCGTGCGCGTGGTGTTCATCAACCTCTTCTACGACCTCGTCGCGAAGCAGGGCGGCAACTGGGACGTCATCCGCCAGGCGATGTCCGCCGACCCGGACAACGGCCCGACGTACATGAACCCGATCCACAAGTCGGGCCGCGGCGCGGGCGGCGCGTGCTTCATCAAGGACTTCGAGGCCCTCTCTCGCATGTACAAGGAGCACGTCGGCGACGAGGTCGGTCAGGAGATCTTCGACAGCCTCACCGCGAAGAACATCGGACTGCTCCTCGGCACCAACAAGGACCTCGACCTCCTTCAGGGCGTGCACGGCGCCGACGTCGCCGAGCGCTACAAGAAGGCCTGATTCCCGCCCCTACGGCGTCGGTCGCGCCTCCGCGCACAGACGCCGCGTCTCCCCGTCATCCCGCTCCCTCGACAACCCGCAAGCCCGCGCCAGCCACGCCTCGTAGCTGAGCGGAACGACCCGCACCGTCGTGTCGTCCCCGCCGCTCACGAGCGACCGCCCGTCGGGCGACACCGCGAGCGCGCGCACCGGCCCCTCGTGCCCCGCGAGCGTCGCCAGCAGCTCACCCGAAGGCCCGTGGAAGATCCGCACCGTGCCATCGCTCCCAGCAGTCGCCACGAGGTCGGCCTCGGTCGCGAAGGTGCCCGCGTTGATCGCCCCCACATGACCCATCAACACCGCCACCTGGCGGGCGCTGTTGGCGTTCCAGACGCGCGCGGTGCCATCGGCGCCCGCCGTGAGGATGAAGCGCCCGCTCTCGTTGCACGTCGCCACCGTCACCGCCCCGCGGTGACCATCGCCGTGGTCACCCAGCACCGCGAGCGATCGACCGCCGCGCGCGTCCCACAGCCGCGCCGTCCCGTCCTCGCTGGCGCTCAGCACCCGCTCGCCATCGGGCGTGAACATCACCCGCGTCACCGTGCCCTGGTGCCCCGTGAGGCTGTGCGCGAGGCGTTGCCCCGCCACGTCCCACACCCGCACCACCCGGTCGCCCGCGCCCGTCACGACGCGGCGCCCGTCGGGCGAAAACGCCACCGACCACACCTCGGCGTTGCCGCTCGCCAGCGTCCCGATCGCGCTGCCATCGCTGGTGCGCCAGAGCCTCGTCGTGCCGTCGTTGCCCGCCGTCACCAGCGTCGCGCCGTCGCGCGAGTACGCCAGCGCCCGCACCCAGCTCCCGTGGCCGCGCAGCGAGCGCTCGAAGGCTCCCGTCGACGTGGTCCAGAGCCGCGCGTCGTGGTCGCCCGAGGCCGTCGCGATGTGCTGTCCGTCGGGGGCGAAGCGGGCCATCAGCACGCGGTCTTCATGGCCCTCCAGCGACGTGAGTCCCCGTCCCGTCGCGGGGTCCCAGAGGTGAGCCTCGCTGTCCCAGCCCGCGCTCAGCACCCGCCGCCCGTCGGGCGAGAAGCTCACGTCGAGCACCGGATCGTGGTGCTCGCGAAACACCGCCGTCGCCCCATCCGCCGACGCGCGCCACAAGCGCACGGTGCCGTCGTCCCCCGCGCTGACCAGCCTCCCGACGCCGGGCAGGAAGCGCACCGAACGCACCGCGCCCGCGTGCCCCGCGAAAGTCTCCACCGCGCGCCCGCCGTCGCCGCGCCACAGCCGCACGGTGCCGTCCTCACCCGCCGTCGCCACGTCCGACCCGTCGGCCGACCAGCGCGCGTCGTAGACCACCCCGCGGTGCCCCGTCAGCGTCTGCAGGAGCGCGCCGGTGCCCGCGTCCCAGATGGCAGCCGACCCGTCCGCGCTCGCGGTCAGCACCCGCTCGCCGTTGGGGCTCGGAACGGCTCGCGTCACGATGCCCCGCTGCCCGTCGAAGGCGTGCAGCGTCGCGCCCGTCGCCACGTCCCAGATGCGCGCACCGCGATCGCGCGAGGCGGTGACCACCCGTGACCCATCACCCACGAAGCGCGCGTCGAGCAGGCCCCCGTGGTGTGCGGTGAGGGTCTGCACCAGGGTGCCGTCGACGGCGTTCCACACGCGGGCGAGGTTGTCGCCGCCACCCGTCACCACCCGCGTGCCGTCGGCGGAGAAGTTCGCGCACTCGATCCAGCCTGCCGTGGCCGCGAGCGCGAGGGGCGCGCCCGCGCCGTCGTTGGAGAGCGTCCAGAGGCGCGCGGTGCGGTCGCGACCCGCGGTGAGGACCCGGCGCGCATCCGCGGAGATCGCCACCACGGTGACCGCGTCTTCGTGGCCCCGCAGCACCGCGACCTCGCGCGCCGCGCCGCCCACGAGCGACCACACACGCGCCGTCTGATCGGCGCCGCCGGTGACTGCTACGTCACCGTTGGTCGAGAGGGCCACCGCGAGGATGGCCGCCGAGTGCCCGCGCAGCGTGTACAGGCGCCGCCCGTCGCTCGACCACACGATCGCAGTGCCGTCGCCGTATCCCGCGAGCACGCGGTTGCCGTCGGCGCTCGCCGCCACCTCCAGGGCCGCGCCCGCCTTCGCGTCGAGCGTCCGAACACGATCGGCCGCGACGACCGCGGAGGTGAGGCCCTCGAAGATGGTCGGCGACCGCACCAGCGCCGTGCGCGACGGGGCTGACGCTGCCACGATGGCCGACCGCAGCGCTTCCGCCTCCCAGCCCGGCTGATGGGCGAGACGCGACGCGCGACCGCCGCGCTCGATGGAGGAGAGGTCGGAGGAGAGACGACGGGCGCCGCGCTCCACGTCCCAGGCGCGGGCCGCGAGGATGATGCCGACGACGGTCACGCACCCCGCGAACATGGTCAGGAGGACGACGGGACCGGGGCGCGATTGATCAGTAGGAGGGGCCATTGGCGGGACCGGGACTCTTGCGGCCTCTTGGACCGCGAGACAACACCCGTCAGCGCGGATCGTGGCGCCGACGACGGCGGGACGAGCGCTCGGGCTCGCGCTCGACGGGGAGGTCGAAGGGGCTGAACACCACCGTCTGGTCGCGGTCGGGCACGAGGCGCAGCTCGCGGGTCTCGTCGCCGTGCGACACCTCGATCGCCACCGGCGTGGTCGACCGCGGCAGCTCGAAGGACGCGCCGCGCTGCTCCACCCCGCCCACGCGAACCACCACGCCGGGGGGCAGTTCGAAGAGCGTGATGCGCGCGGTCGTCGCCACCGCAGGAACGGTCACGGTGTGGTGCTCGACCACCACGCGCGGCGCGACGATGGGCGCGGGCGGCGATCGGCGCAGACCCAGTGCGAAGCCCGCCGAGAGCACGCCAAGACCGCTGCCCAGCACGAGCCATGCGACCGAGCGCAACGACGCGACACGCGCGCCCTCGGTCGGCGCCGGGCGCGACGAGCGACGGAGGGAGGTCTCCACCGCGAGCATGCTGAGCGGCGCGGGCGGAGGGATGGTCTGCGAGGACGGCGGCGCGTCGGTGGCGTCGATGCCCGTCGCGCCGAAGGGGCGCAGCGCGTCGAGGAAGTCCTGCGCCGTGGGGAAGCGCATCGCAGGCATGGGCTCCAGCGCGCGGAGCACGACGGCGTCGAGGCCGGGCGGGAGATCGGCGCGCAGGCGGCTCGGGGGCTCCGGCTCGATGGCGCGCTCGACGAGGTTGCGGAAGAGGTCGGCGTCGTTGTCGCCGGGGTAGGGGAAGGCACCCGTCAGCAGCTCGTAGAGCAGAACGCCCACCGAGAAGAGGTCGGCCCGGTGGTCGACCCGGCTCGCGTCGAGCCACTGCTCGGGGGCGATGTAGCGGGGCGTCCCGAGCACCACGCCCTCGCGGGTATAGGCGCGGCGCTGCACCTGCGACGGCGCAAACTTCGACACGCCAAAATCGAGGAGCTTCACCCGCAGCTCGGAGCCCGCCAGGACGAAGACGTTCTCGGGCTTCACGTCGCGGTGGATCACCCCGAGCGCGTGGGCCGACGCGAGCCCCGAGAGCACCTGCGCCGTCACGCGCACGATGTCCTCTACCGTCAACGGGTAGGTGCCTCGCATCCGCGCGAGCAGGCTCTGCCCCTTGAGCAGCTCCATCACCAGGAAGGGCCGACCCGCGTGCACGCCGAGGTCGATGACGTCGACGATGTTGGGGTGCCCGACCGCCGCCGCGGCCTGCGCCTCGCGGCTGAAGCGCTCCATGCTCTCCTCGCTGTGCCCCACCTCGGCGCGCAGCACCTTGAGCGCCACGCGCCGTTGCAGCGTGCGGTGCAGCGCCTCGAAGACTTCCCCCATCGCGCCCGAATCGAGCGCTCGGACGATCTCGTAGCGGTCTGCGACCACGTCGCCCGGCGCGAACATCGCGGGGAGAACCTTCTTCACGGTTGGGAGAGGCGGACCCTGGAAAACCTCGCGAGGGTACAGAGGGAGAGCCGAGACCGCTACTCGTGTCGAAGCGCGGTGATAGGGTCGAGCTGCGCCGCCCGTCTCGCGGGGAAATAGCCAAAGACGATGCCGATGCCCCCGGAGGTCGCGAAGGCCACGAGCGCCGCCGTCGGAGAGAAGCGCACCGACCACTCCATGGCCCGACCGAGCACGGTGCCCGCGCCGACGCCGAGGGCTAGGCCCGCGAGGCCGCCGATGGCTGACAGCGTGACGGCCTCGACGAGAAACTGCGCAAGGATGTCCGCCGAGCGGGCGCCGATGGCGAGCCGGATGCCGATCTCGCGGGTGCGCTCGGAGACGCTCACCAGCATGATGTTCATGACGCCGATGCCGCCGACGAGGAGGGCGATGCAGGCGATGGCGAGCAGCAGGGTGGAGAGCGTCGAGCGCGTGCGCTCCAGGGTCGCCATGAGGTCCTGGAGGTTGCGGACCATGAAGTCGTTTTCGTCGCCTTCCGCGACGCGGTGGCGCTGGCGCAGGAGCGCCGTGACCTGCTCCTGGGCGCGGGTCATGAGGTCCTGCTCGCGCACCGACACCATGATCTGATCGACCTCGCGGCCGGGCGAGTGACGCAAGCGAGCGCGCACCGCCGAGATGGGCATCACCACCGTGTCGTCGTAGTCCTGCCCGAAGCTCCCCTGTCCCTTCGGCGCGAGCAGCCCGACGACGGTGCACGGGATGCGCCCGATGCGAATGGTCTGCCCCACCGGGTCGGCCTGGTCGAAGAGCGCCTGCCGCACCGTCTCGCCGATGAGGCACGCGCGCCCCGCGATGCGAACATCCGCGTCGGTGAAGGCGCCCCCGCGAGCCACCGGCCACGCGCGCACCTGGAGGTACTCGGGCGTGGTTCCCGTCACCCGCGTCGCGAAGTTGCGCGACCCGACGACCACCTGCGCGCTCACCGAGATCACCGGCGCCACCGCCTGAACCGTGAAGAGCTCTCGCGTGATGGCCTCGGCGTCGTCTTCGGAGAGGGTCGGTCGGCTGCCCGTCTCACCGCGCGCGCCCGACGACGTGTTGGAGCCGGGGTAGACCCACAGGAGGTTCACGCCGAGCGCCCCCATCTGGTTCTGGATGCTGGCGCTCGCCCCGTCGCCGAGGGCCGTCATGGCGACCACGGCCGCGACGCCGATGAGGATGCCCAGCACCGTGAGCGACGCCCGCAGCTTGTTGCGCGTGAGCGAGCGCAGCGCGAGGCGAAAGGCCATCCACCACATGCCCATCGGCGGCCTACGCGTTTCCGGCGAGCAGGGGGTTGGCGTCGCCCGCGTCGACCGACGCGCGGCGAGGCGTCGGGTTGGGCCCGTCGTTGCCGATGAGGCCATCGCGCACCACCACGATGCGCTCGGCGCACGCGGCGACGTCGGGCTCGTGGGTGACCATCACGATGGTGAGCCCCTGCTCGCGGTGCAGCCGCTGAAGGAGCGCGAGAACGTCCTCCGTCGTGCGCGAGTCGAGGTTGCCCGTGGGCTCATCGGCGAGCAGCACCTTCGGGTCGGTGACGAGCGCCCGCGCGATGGCCACGCGCTGCTGCTGACCACCCGAGAGCTGGGCGGGCGTGTTGTCCACCTTGTCGGCGAGACCGACGAGCGCGAGCGACTCGATGGCGCGGCGTCGCCTCTCGCGCGACGAGAGTCCGCGGTAGGCGAGGGGGAGCTCGACGTTCTCCAGCGCGGAGGTGCGCGCCAGGAGGTTGAAGCCCTGGAAGACGAACCCGATGAGCCGGTTGCGTGCGAAGGCCCGCGCGTCGGCGTCGAGGCCCGAGACGTCGTGGCCCGCGAGCATGTAGCGGCCCGCGCTCGGCCGGTCGAGGCAGCCGATGAGGTTCATGAGCGTGCTCTTGCCGCTGCCCGATGGACCACCCACGGCGACGAACTCCCCTGACTTCACCTCGATGGAGATGCCTCGCAGCGCGTGGAAGACCAGCTCGCCGGTGCGGTAGACCTTCTCGACGCGCTCCATCTGGATGACGGCGTCGGTCACTGCGATCTCCGTCGCGCGCCCGGCACACCGGCGCCCGGCGTCGACGAGGACGGTCGCGCCTCGATCTCGTCGGTCACCACCTCGGCGCCGACGTCGATGCCAGCGCCCGACACCTCGGTGCGACGGTCGTCATGCAGACCGAGCGTCACGGGCACCGCGACCGGCCGACGGTTGCGCAGGACGTAGATCGTTCCGCGGTGGGGGTCGGACTCCGGGGCGGTGCCCGCGTCGGCGCTCGCCGGTCGGAAGCGCAGCGCAGCGTTGGGGACCGAGAGCACGTCGGGGTGGCGCGCGGCGATGACGGTGACCGTCGCGGTCATGCCGGGGCGCAGCTTCATGTCGGGGTTGGCGACGGAGATGACCGCGGGGTAGGTGACGACGCCGCTGGTGGTCTGCGACCCGTAGCGCAGCTCGACGAGCTCGCCGCGGAAGGTCTCGCCCGGGAAGGCATCGACCCGCGCCGTCGCCGCGAGGTGCTCGCGCATCTGCGCGACGTCGGCCTCGTCGACGTTGGCGATGATGCGCATGCGGGTGAGGTCGCCCGCGATCTGGAACAGCGTCGGCGCCTGGAAGCTCGCCGCGACGGTCTGCCCCTCATCGATGGAGCGCTGGATCACCACCCCCGCGATGGGCGTCGTGATGCGGGTGAAGGCCACGTTGGTCTCGGCGCTGTGGAGCGAGGCGCGGGCGCGGGCGATCTCGGCGCGCGCGGCGGCGACGTCGGCGTTGGCGAGGTCGCGGCTGCCGCGGGCGCTGTCGACGTCGGCGGTGGCGTTGAGCTGGCGCTCGCGCAGGTCGGTCGCGCGCTGGAGGTTGATGCCGGTGACGCGCACGTTGACCTGGGCCCGCTGGAGCTGCGCCTCGGCGGCGAGCACGGCGGCGCGGGCCTGCGCGACGGCGGCGCGAAACGACGTCGGGTCGATTTCGGCGAGGAGCTGACCGCGGGTCACGCGGGCGTTGAAGTCGACGTAGACGTGGGCCACGCGGCCGCTCACCTGGCTGCCGACCTGCACCTGCTCTTCGGGCTGGAGCGATCCGCTGGTCTCGACCGAGGCGACGATCTCGCCGCGGGTGACGCGGGCCGTGAGGTAGCGCGGGCCGACGGGCGCGCGGTGCCGACGGGCGTAAACCACCGCGATGACGGCGACCACCGCGAGCGCGGCGACGACGTAGATCCAGCGGCGGCGACGGGGGGCGTGTAACTGGGCGAAGGGGTCTTCTGGCACGTCGGTGGTACTCGTCTCCGGCGAGGAGCGGCCGGAGGATTCCCCCGCGGACTACGATGTGCAACCCGAGAAGCAGCCGATGGACGACACGACGCCACGCAGCGAAGAGGCAGCGATGGACAGCGATCTGCGCGTCGTCGCGGTAGAGCTCCCGGCACGTCACGGCCGCGCCGAGACGCAGGTCGCCGCGCTCGACCGCGCGCTCGCGGCGATCGCTCCGGGCGGCCCGACGCTGGTGGTGCTGCCCGAGCTCGCGCTCACCGGCTACGTCTCCGCGCGCGGCGACTTCGACCTCACCCGCTTCGCCGAGCCCATCGATGGTCCGCTCCTCGCGCGCGTCGCCGCGCTCGGGGTGTCCCATGAGGTGTCCATCCTCGCGTCCTGGGTCGAGCGCGACGGCGCGCGCCGCTTCAACAGCGTCGCCCTCCTCGACGAGCGCGGATCGGTCGCGGTGCACTACCGCAAGCGTCACCCGTGGTTTCCCGAGACCTGGGCGACGCCCGGTGACCTCGGCACGCCGACGGCGAGCCTCCACGGTCGGCGCCTCGCGGTGGCGGTGTGCTTCGACATCCACTTCGTCTCCGCCGAGGCGGGCGAGGTGCTCGACTCGGTCGACGCGCTGCTCTTCCCGAGCGCGTGGGTCGACGACCCGAGGGAGGACGAACGCGCGGTGATCCTCCCGGCGCTCGCGACCCGACACGGCTGCGCAGTGGTCAACGCCAACTGGGGTCGCGGCGAGCCGCGGGTGCCGGGGCAGGGCGGGTCGATGATCGTGTCGGGCGAGGGGAGGGTGTTGACGCGGGCGCCCGACGGCGCGGGCGTGCACTGCGTAGAGGGAGCGATCGCGCGACGAAGTCCCTTGCGAGACGCCGCCGTGAGGGTGAAGGGTCAGTGTCTGTGAACGACCGGGCGCGACTCTGGGAAGGCATCACCGACGCCGAGGTCGAGCACCTCGCGCGCCGCGACCACGCCGAGGCTCACCGCATCCTCGGCGCGCACCCACAGGCCCATGGCACCGTCATCCGCGCGTGGCGCCCCGACGCGAGCTCTGCGTCGGTGCACCTCGCGAGCGGTGTGGTGCTCACCATGGAGCGCATCCACCCGTCGGGCTTGTGGGCCGCGTGGACGCCGACGCGCGCCGCCGACAGCCGCTACCGCATCGAGGCCCGCCGCGGCGACACCGTCTGGACCACCCGCGAGCCCTGGAACTTCCTCCCCACCTTCGGCTCCCTCGACGAGCACCTCTTCGCCGAAGGCCGCCACTGGCAGCTCCACGAGCGCCTCGGCGCCCACCCCCGCGTCATCGACGGCGTCCCCGGCGTGGCCTTCGCGGTGTGGGCTCCCAACGCCCGCGCAGTCAGCGTCGTCGGCGACTGGAACCTCTGGGACCCCGCGACGCACCCGCTGCGCCGCGTCGGCACCAACGGCGTCTGGGAGATCTTCATCCCCGACGTCTCGGCCGGCGCGAAGTACCAGTTCGACCTCGTGACCAGCGCGGGAGAAGCGTTGCGCAAGTGCGATCCCTTCGCGCGCTACGCCGAGATTCGACCCGGTCAGTCGTCCATCGTCTTCGCGTCGAACTACCAGTGGGCCGACCGCGCCTGGATCGCCGCGCGCGTACCGCAGTCGACACCGATGTCCATCTACGAGGTGCACGCCGGGTCGTGGCGCCGCGTCGGGCACGACGGCGACCGCTGGCTCACCTGGCGTGAGCTCGCCCCGCTGCTCGCCGACCACGTCGCCGCGCTGGGCTTCACCCACGTCGAGCTGCTCCCCGTGGGCGAGCATCCCTTCGACGCGTCGTGGGGCTACCAGGTGACCGGGTACTTCGCCCCGACGGCGCGCCACGGCGACCCCGACGACTTCCGCGCCTTCGTCGACCACCTGCACCGCCGCGGCATCGGGGTGATCGTCGACTGGGTTCCGGCGCACTTCCCCAAGGACGCCTTCGCGCTCGCGCGCTTCGACGGGACGGCCCTCTACGAGCATATCGACCCGCGCCAGGGCGAGCACCCCGACTGGGGAACCTACGTCTTCAACTTCGGCCGCCGCGAGGTGCGCAACTTCCTCCTCGCGAGCGCGCGGGCCTGGGTCGCCGACTTCCACGTCGATGGTCTGCGCGTCGACGCCGTCGCCTCGATGCTCTACCTCGACTACTCGCGCGCCACCGATCAGTGGGTGCCCAACGCCCACGGCGGCCGCGAAAACCTCGACGCCGTCGCGCTGCTCCAGGAGCTCAACGCGCTCATCCACAAGGAGTTTCCCGGCGCGTCGGTGATCGCCGAGGAGAGCACCGCGTGGCCGGGCGTGACCCGCCCCGTCCCCGACGGCGGCCTGGGGTTCACCCTCAAATGGAACATGGGCTGGATGCACGACACCCTCGGGTACTTCGCGCGCGACCCGATCCATCGTCGGCACCACCACCACGCGCTCACCTTCGGGCTCACCTACGCGTGGAGCGAGCGCTTCATCCTGGCGCTCTCCCACGACGAGGTCGTGCACGGGAAGCGATCGCTGCTGGAGAAGATGCCCGGCGACCGCTGGCAGCGCTTCGCCAACCTGCGCGCGCTCTACGCCTGGATGTGGTGCCACCCGGGTCGCAAGCTGCTGTTCATGGGGGCCGAGTACGGCGCGCCCACCGAGTGGCAGGAGACGCACTCGCTCGACTGGTCGCTCCTCGACGACCCGATGCACCGAGGGGTCTCGACGCTGCTCGGCGACCTCAACCGACTGCTGCGATCGACGCCCGCGCTGTGGCGCTACGACGACGTGCCCGAGGGCTTCCGCTGGGTCGACCCCGACGACGCCGAGCGCAGCGTATTCTCCTTCGTGCGCCGCGGAAACGTGGGCGAGCCCGAAGTGTTGTGCGTGTTCAACGCGACGCCGGTGGTGCGCGAGTCGCATCGCCTCGGCGTGCCCCGCGCGGGGCGGTGGCGCGAGGCCGTCAACACCGACGCGTCGACCTACGGCGGCAGCGACGTCGGCAACGCCGGCGCGGTGCAGAGCGAAGCCGTCGCGAGCCACGGTCACCCGCAGTCGGTGCGGCTGAGCTTGCCTCCGCTCGCGGTGGTGGTGCTGGTGCACGAAGCACCTGCTGCGCCGCTGCGCGCTGGACGATGAAGGCCCAATCGGCGTAGCGTCCGCGGCATCCGACATGGGTGACGGGTAGGGATGTTCCGCCTCGTTCGACCTGGTGTCCGAAGGCCCGAGGAGGAAGTCCGATGACGTCGAAGTGGATCCTGCGCGGTGTGACGATCGCGAGCGTGCTGGTCTCGTACAACTGTCGTAGCCGCCGCAACAACAACGACAACACTCCCACCCCAGCGCCGACTACCGCGCCGACCACGGCACCCGTCGCGGCCCCGGCGCCCGTCGCGCAGCCTGGCATGCAGCCCGCGGCGCAGCCGACCATGCCGCAGCCTGCGATGCCGCAGCCCGGTATGCAGCCGGGAGTTCCGCCCCCTGTGCAGCCGGGCATGCAGCCTGCTGATCCGACGGCGCAGCCCGGCATGCAACCGATGGCGGCGGGCGGCGACTTCATCGCCGGCCAGATGTCGCAGCGGCAGGCCCAGTTCGCGACGGGCATGGCCGCCGTGCTGCCCCTCACGCGCGGCACGCTCGCCACCGGCGGATCGCAGAACTACGCGGTCAACATGGTCCCGGGCCAGTGTTACAAGATCATCGGCGTGGGCGGCCCCGGGGTCTCCGACCTCGACCTCAAGCTCTACGATCCGACCAACGAGATGGTCGATCAGGACATCGCGACGGACAACTTCCCCGTCATCGGGTTGCAGCGTCAGCTCTGCCCCACGGCCGCGGGTCAGTACCGCCTCGAAGTGCTGATGTTCAGCGGCGCTGGCGAGTTCGGCGTCCAGGTCTTCGGCCGCTAGCCCGTCCCCTTCCCCGTCCTCCTCCCTTCCCAAGCCCCCGCCAGGCTCACCCAATACGCCCTCACCCGTGGCGAAGCGGAGGGGCACGCCCGCTCACGTCCCGGTCGTCAAGGCACGACGGCTCGTCGCGGAACCATCGTTCCGCGCCAACGAACTCGTCGCGATGTGGAGGGGATCAGTGCGCGGGAGCGGGAGCAGGCGCGGCGGGAGCCGCCGGAGCGACAGGCGCAGCCGCAGGGGCCGCCGCCGGGGCAGGCGCGGCCGGTGCCGCGGGCGCAGCCGCCGGAGCAGGCGCCGCCGGAGCGTTGGTCGGAGCGGGGATCGGCACCGCGGTCGGAGCGGCGGGCGTCGCGGGCCGCGGCGTAACCGGGGCGGTGATCGCGCCGTTGTTGCGCGGGCGGCGGGCGAGCGGGTCGCGGCCCGAGGTGCTCAGGTACGCGAGCGACGCCGACGTCAGCATGAACAGCATCGCGCAGGCGCTGGTGGCCTTCGCGAGGAAGCCGCTCGCGCCGCGGCCGCCGAAGACGGTCTGCGTCGCCGCGCCGGACAGCACGCCCATGCCCCCGGAGCGCCCCGACTGGAGGAGCACGACCGCGACGAGGAAGAGGCACACGAACACATGGACGATGGTGAGGAGCGTTTGCATGGACGAAGAACTCTCGATGGTGCCGGAGGTTATCCCGCGGCCTGGATGATTCGTGCGAAGCCCGCTGCGTCGAGGGACGCGCCGCCCACGAGGAGGCCGTCCACGTCAGGCTGGGCCAGGAGCTCGGCGGCGTTGTCGGCCTTCACGCTGCCCCCATACAGGATTCGGACGCGATCTGCGACCTCACCCAGGTCGTTGCGGATGCGATCGCGCAGGTACGCGTGCGCCGACTGGGCGTCCGAAGCCTTCGCCGTGCGACCCGTCCCGATGGCCCACACCGGCTCGTAGGCCAGCACGATGTCACCCACGAAGGCCCGCGCCTCGTCGCCTTCCAGCGTCCCGAGCGCGCCCTGCCACTGGCGACGGAGCACGTCGAAGGTCACCCCCGACTCGCGCTCGGCCAGGGTCTCGCCCACGCACACGATCGGCCGTAGCCCGTGACGCCGCAGCGCCTGGGTCTTCTTGTGCACCATCGCGTCGGTCTCGCCGAAGAGCTGCCGCCGCTCCGAGTGCCCGACGAGGCACCACTGACAACCGACGTCCTTCAACATCGGCGGAGCGATCTCCCCCGTGAAGGCGCCCTGGTCTTCCCAGTGGCAGCACTGCCCGGCGAGCCCGATCGCAGTGCCCTCCAGGGCCTTGGCCACCGCGTGCAGGGCCGTGAACACCGGCGCCACCACCACGTCGGTGCGCGGGCCGATGCGCGCCGCGTCCGCCAGACCACGCGCGAGCGCGACCGACTCCGCCACGGTGCGGTGCATCTTCCAGTTGCCCGCGACGAGCGGCCGACGCTCTGGGGACGTCACGACCGGAGCGCCTCGACGCCGGGAAGCGTGCGTCCCTCGATGAGCTCCAGGCTCGCGCCGCCGCCCGTGGAGACGTGGGTGAAGCGATCGGCGAGGCCGGCCTGATGCACCGCCGCGACCGAGTCGCCGCCGCCCACCACCGAGAACGCCGACGCCTCGGCGATCGCCTTCGCCACCCCAACGCTCCCGTGGGAGAACGGCGCCTTCTCGAAGAAGCCCATGGGGCCATTCCAGAAGACGCTCTTGGCGCGCAAGAGCCGCTCGCGGAAGGCAGCCACCGTCGCAGGACCGATGTCGAGCGCCATCTCATCGGGGCCGACGCCGTCCGTCGCCACGACCTTGCCCTCGGCCGCGCCGGGGTGCGTGGCCGCGACCACGTCCGTCGGCAGCACCAACTGAACGCGCTTCTGCACCGCCTTCGCCATGAGCTCGCGCGCGAGTGGGAGCTTGTCGTGCTCGACGAGGCTTCGCCCCATCGCCTTGCCCTGCGCCGCGAGGAAGGTGTTGGCCATCGCGCCACCGATGAGCAGCGCGTCGACCTTCTGGAAGAGCGCCTCGATGACGGCGATCTTGTCGCTCACCTTCGCGCCGCCGAGCACCGCGAGGTACGGCCGCTCGGGCCCCGCCGCGAGCGCGCCGAGGGCCTTGAGCTCCTTCATCAGGAGGAAGCCCGCAGCGCACTTGCCCACGAGCCGCGGGAGCGCGTCGGTGCTGGCGTGGGCGCGGTGCACGGCGCCGAACGCGTCTTCGACGTAGAAGTCGCAGAGCCGCGCGAGCTCGCGTGCGAAGCCCTCGTCGTTGGCCTCCTCCTCGGGGTGGAAGCGGAGGTTTTCGAGGAGGGCGATGCGGCCGTCGCGGAGGTCGTGCACCACGCGCCGCGCGCCGTCGCCGATGCAGTCGTCGGTGAGGACGATCTCCTGCCCGACGAGCTCGGCGAGCTTCTCGCCTGCGGCGGCGAGGGAGAGCTTCGGGTCGCGCCCCTTCTTCGGGCGACCGAGGTGCGAGGCGAGCACGACGCGCGCTCCGGCCGCGACGAGGTGACGGATGGTCGGCAGCGCCTCGCGGATGCGCGTGTCGTCGGCGACCTGTCCGTCTTCGGTGAGCGGGACGTTGAAGTCCACGCGCACGAACACCCGGCGCGAGGCGACGTCGAGCGAGTCGACGGAGGCGATGCGATCGAGCAGCGGCGCCATCGGTGCGATCAGCCTTCCGCCGACGCGAGGTACTTCATCACGTCGAGCATGCGCACCGAGAAGCCCCACTCGTTGTCGTACCAGGAGCTCACCGAGACGAAGTCGCCGTCGATGACCTGCGTGAGCGCGAGGTCGATGGTGGAGCTCGCCGGGTTGCCGATGTAGTCGCCCGACACGAGCGGCTCGTCGCTCACCGCGAGCACGCCCTTGAGGGGACCCTCGGCGGCGGCGCGGAGCGCGTTGTTGACCTCATCCTTGGTGGTCTTGCGGCCGACCACGGCGGAGAGCACCACCATCGACACGTCCACCGTCGGGACGCGGATGGCGAAGCCGTCGATGCGGCCCTTGAGCTCCGGCAGCACGAGGCCCACCGCGCGGGCGGCGCCCGTCGAGGTCGGGATGATGTTGCTCGCGGCGGCGCGGGCGCGACGGAGGTCCTTGTGGGGGGCGTCGAGGATGACCTGGTCGTTGGTGTAGCTGTGCACCGTGGTCATCTGGCCCTTCACGATGCCGAAGGTCTCGTGGAGGACCTTGGCCATCGGGGCGAGGCAGTTGGTGGTGCACGACGCGTTGGAGATGATCTTGAACTTCGCCGGGTCGTACGCGGTGTGGTTGACCCCGTAGACGAGGGTGAAGATGTCGGTGTCGGTCTCGCCCTTGGTGGGCGCCGAGAGCAGCACCCGCTTCGCGCCCGCCTCGATGTGCTTGCCGCAGCCCGCACCGTCGGTGAAGCGACCGGTGCACTCCAGCACCACGTCGACGCCGAGCGCCTTCCACGGGAGCTTCGCCGGGTCCTTCTCGGCGAACACGGCGATGTCGTCGCCGGCGACCGAGAGGCCCTTCTCGGTGACCTTCACGTCGCCCTTGAAGCCGCCGTGCACCGAGTCGTGACGCAGCAGGTGGGCGAGGGTCTTGGAGTCGGTGAGGTCGTTGATGGCGACCACGTCGAGGTCGTGGTTGCCCGACTGCTTCAGCGCCCGGAGCACACAACGGCCGATGCGGCCGAACCCGTTGATTGCGATCTTGCGAGCCATCGATGTCCTCCTCGGCGGAGCCTCCGTCGGTCCGCGCGGCGGCGGCACCGTAGTCAGAAGCCCCACCGATGGCAAGGACGCGAAAGCGCTCAGTCCTGGGCGTCGCCGACGCTCGACTCGGCGCGCAGATCGCGGCTCACGAGACCGATCACCTCACTCGCGAGGCCGACCATCTGGGCCTTCGAATACCCCGAGCGCTTCATCTCCCGAACGATGCTCCGGGCCAGCACCTGAAGCGCCTGCTCCGACCCCTCCGTCACCCCACCCGCCATCCACTCGTCGCTAAACGCCATATGGGTCGATGCTCCGTTCGGCGGACGCTTCAGCAGTGCGCGTGCCACCCGTCCGCGAGATGGGGATGTGCGGCATCGCAAGGATTTCACGGTGTGTGGCCGCACCGTTGGTGCGAAGCGATGAACGCGATGCAGACGTCGCGGCTGCGTAGTCGGCGACGCGCCGAGAGGCCGATGGAGTTTGGTTGTTGACGACGGTGGGGGAGCGCTGTACTCACCGCCTCCCTACGTCGCGAGCGTGGCGGAATTGGCAGACGCACTGGATTCAGGTTCCAGCGGGTAACACCGTGAAGGTTCAAGTCCTTTCGCTCGCACCAGGCATCAACCCACCGTCAGCAATGACGAGTGGGTTGATCTAATTCTGGGCTCCCTTGAGCCGCGGCGGTGAAGGCCCGTAGCATCCGCGTCCCGCCCAATGCCCCACTGGATCTACCTCCTCGACATCGAGTGTGAAGGCCTGGTCGCCCAGGTCACCCTCAACGGCATCGATGTCTTCAACGAGTGGGCCGGCGCCGAGCGCCGCGTCCAGACGAAGCTCAACCCGTCCATCATCGAGGGCTCCAACCAGCTCGGTCTCTCGCTCACCCCGATGACCGACGATGAGGGCAAGGCGATCGGTGGGGCGCGCGGCGTCACCGTGAAGCTCATTGCGGGCGAGCACGGTACTGATCCCGGCCCCGCAGGCGTGCTCGCGAGCTTTCGCTGGGACGAAGGGCTGATGCCCGTCGAGCCCGGAACGCTCACCAGCGTGTGGGAGCGGCAGTTCACGGTCCCGGCCGAGCGCGCGTACGGCCGCTGGGCCTGGCAGGACGCTCCCGCGACGCCCCCGGGTGAGGCCGATGCGCGTGCGCTGGTCGGGCTCGCGCAGGAGGTCCACGCGGCGCTGGTCGGCCGTCAGCTCAACGCCATCATGTCGCTCACGGCGCTCAAGACCCGCGAGCTCGCGCGTGCCCTCGACGTCCCCGAGGCCGAGATCGAAGAGGGGCAGCGCGAGCTCTTCGGCGAGCTCTTCGCCGACCCCTCGTGGCGCGTGGCGCCCTTCGACCCGTCACAGCTCGCGGCCGTGCCCTGCGCTGGCGGGCGCATGGTGCGCGTCACCGACGCCTCGGGCGGGCCGTGCATCGCCGCCAGCACCGACGAGCGCCCCTTTGCGTTCGGCTTCACGGCGACCAGGTATCCCACCCTCTGGACGATCGCCCGCTGAGGCGTCAGTAGCCCTGAGACGGCGCCGATGCGCGCCGCGCTTCGATCGCTCGCAACCACCGCAGGAGATCAACCCCACCATGACGACGCTCCATGACTTCAAGCTGACCGACATCAACGGCGTCGAGCACGCGCTGAGCGACCTCAAGGGCAAGGTCGTCCTGCTGGTCAACGTGGCGAGCCGCTGCGGATACACCCCGCAGTACAAGGGGCTCCAGGGCCTCTACAAGGAGCTGGAGGGCCGCGGGTTGATGGTGCTCGGCGTGCCCGCCAACGAGTTCGGCGCGCAGGAGCCCGGCACCGACGCGGAGATCAAGACCTTCTGCGAGACCAACTACAACGTCACCTTCCCCATGGCGTCGAAGATCGTGGTGAAGGGCCCCGGGCAGCACCCGCTCTACCAATGGCTCACCACCGCCTCGACCCCGCCGGGCGACGTGAAGTGGAACTTCGAGAAGTTCCTCATCGGTCGTGACGGCGCCATCGTCGGGCGCTTCGGGTCGGGCGCCTCGCCCGAGTCGCAGGAGCTGCGCTCCGCCATCAACGCCGCGCTCGGCTGAGACCCGGAGCGAGACCATGAGCACCGACGTCTCCCTCGACCCGACCCCGCCCCGCCCCGTCGAAGCGCCGGAGCCCACCGCCGCCGACCTGCGCGCGATCTTCGATCCGATGCACCGCGCGTCCCGCCGCGGGAAGGCCCGCACCTATGACGAGCGCATGGGCGACCTCCAGCGCCTCGCCGACGTGATGCTCCGCCGTCAGGAGGACATCATCCGCGCCATCGCCGAGGACTTCGGTCATCGCTCGCGGCACGAGACCCTCATCGCCGAGCTCTTCGTCACGCTCCAGTCCATCCAGCACACGCGCGAGCACCTAGCCGACTGGATGAACGTCTCGCCCCGCCCCGTGCGCTGGCTCTTCCAGCCGGGGCGCGCCGAGATCGTCCCGCAGCCCCTCGGCGTCGTCGGCATCATCGGCCCCTGGAACTACCCCTTCCAGCTCCTCGGCGCCCCGCTCGTCTACGCCCTCGCGGCGGGCAACCGCGTGATGCTCAAGCCCTCGGAGTTCGTCCCCCGCATCAGCGCGCTCATCGCCGACATCGTCCGCGAGTGCTTCCCCCCGGAGCAGGTGGCGGTCGTTCAGGGCGGCCCGAAGCTCTCGGCGAACTTCTCCGCGCTCCCCTTCGATCTCCTCTTCTTCACGGGCTCCACGCGCGTCGGCAAGCACATCATGCGCGCCGCCGCGGAGAACCTCACCCCCGTCGTGCTGGAGCTCGGTGGCAAGTCGCCCGCCGTCTTCACGCCCGGTGCGCCGTTGTCGCGCCTCGTCCCGAGCCTCATCGGCGGCAAGCTCTTCAACGCGGGCCAGACCTGCATCGCGCCCGACTACGCGCTGGTGCAGCGCGGTGAGCGCGACGCCTTCGTGGCCGAGTGCCGCGCCGTCGCCGCGAAGCTCTATCCCACCTTCGCCAACAACGCGGACTACACCTCCATCGTCAACGATCACCACCACGCCCGCCTCCGCGCGCTCATCGACGACGCCCGCGCCCGCGGCGCCACCGTCATCGAGCTCGCGGCGGGGGAGTCCTTCGAGGGCGGCCGCAAGCTCGGGCCGGTGCTGCTCGTCGACGTCGACGACAGCATGGAGGTGATGCACGAGGAGATCTTCGGGCCGCTGCTCCCGGTGGTCCCCTACGACACGCTCGACGACGCCATCGCGTACATCAACGACCGCCCGCGACCGCTCGCGCTCTACCCCTTCGGCGACGACAGCGCCGCCGTGCAGGCCGTGATCGATCGCACCGTGTCGGGCGGCGTCGCGGTCAACGAGACGATGATCCACTTCGCCCAGGAAGACCTTCCGTTCGGCGGCGTCGGCCCGAGCGGCATGGGCGCCTACCACGGTCGCGAGGGCTTCGAGACCATGTCGAGGATGAAGCCCGTCTTCCATCAGCGACGCGTCAACGGATCGTTTCTCCTGCGCCCCCCGTTCGGCCCCGCCATCGACACACTGCTGCGCGGCCTCGTCCCCCGCCGCTGATCGACACCCCGCCCGGGCGCGTGGTAGCGCTGCGCCCGCCATGAAGCAGATCTGGATTACCCGACACGGCGACCCCGACGTTCTCGTCTTGCGCGAGGCGCCCGACCCCACGCCCGCGGCCGGGGAGGTGCGCGTTCGCGTGAAGGCGAGCGGCATCAACTTCGCCGACCTCATGGCCCGCATCGGCATCTACCCCGACGCGCCGCCGCCTCCGATGGTCGTGGGCTACGAGGTCGCGGGCATCATCGACGCCGTTGGTGAGGGCGTCGACGCATCGCGCGTCGGGCAGCGCGTGCTCGCCGCGGTGCGCTTCGGCGGATACAGCGACACCGTCTGCGCGAAGAACGAGTTCGCCATCGAGATGCCCGCGGAGATGTCCTTCGAGGAGGGCGCCGGACTGCCCGTCGTCTACTTCACCGCGCACCACATGCTGGTGCACCTGGGCAACGTGAAGAAGGGCGACACCGTGCTCATCCACGCCGCCGCGGGCGGGGTCGGCCTCGCCGCGCTCCAGCTCTGCAAGCACGTCGGGGCGACCACCATCGGCACCGCGTCTGCGTCGAAGCACGCGTACCTGAAGGCCGCCGGGCTCGACCACGCCATCGACTATCACACGCAGGATTTCTCCACCGAGGTGAAGCGCATCACCAACGGGCGCGGCGTGGAGATCGCGCTCGACGCGCAGGGCGGCGACTCGCTGAAGAAGAGCTTCCGCGTGCTCGCTCCGACGGGTCGTCTCTTCTCCTTCGGCGCGGCGTCGCTCGCGCCCGACGGCAAGCGCGACCTCTTCTCGATGGTGAAGGGCTTCTTCCAGATGCCCCTCATCGACCTCTTCCCGCTCAACCTCATGAACGACAACCGCGGCATCCTCGGCGTCAACATGGGGCACCTCTGGAACGAGTCGGCGATCCTCCTGAAGCAGCTCGACGAGCTCCTCCGGCTCTATCGCGAAGGGGCGATCAAGCCCGTCATCGACTCGACCTTCTCCTTCGACGAGGCGCCCAAGGCGCACCAGCGCATCCACGACCGCAAGAACGTCGGCAAGGTCCTCCTCGTCCCCTGACGAGCGCCCGCTAGGGGTCGCGCGGCCCGAGCAGAAACGCCAGCGCGCCCGGCAGGCGCTGCGCCCACCACGACTCGTTGTGCTCGGCCCCGCGCTGCACCAGGTAGCGCAGGTCGACGCCGTCGCGGTAGCCCGCCGTCCGCAGCGCGTCGGCCAGCATCGCGGTGTCCGCCACGCCGTCGTTGCTGGAGCCCGCATCACCGCTGTCGACGTACACCCGCAGCGGTCGCGAGGTGCTACCCGCGAGCGTGGCGACCTCACCGAGAATCATCCGGTTGTCCCACCACGTCGACGGCGAGAGCGCCCCGATGTGGCCGAAGACCTCGCCGCGATGAACGCCCGCGTAGAGCGAGATGAGCCCGCCGAGCGACGAGCCCACGAGCACGGTGTCCGCTCGACCGGGCAGCGTGCGCCAGGTGCGGTCGACCATGGGCTTCACCTCCTCGACGAGCATGCGGAGGTAGAGCTCGCCGCGGCCGCCCGCCATGCGACCCGCGTCGCGCGTCGGGGTGTACTCGTCGATGCGGGCGTTGGTGTTCTCGACGCCGATGACGATGGCCTCGCGGATGGCGCCGCTCTCGGCGCCGACGTTGAGGGCGTCCTGGGTGTTCCAGGCCTGACCACCGAAGGCCGCGGAGGGGTCGAAGAGGTTTTGACCGTCGTGCATGTAGACGACGGGGAAGCGGGCCAAGGGGTTTTCGTCGTAGCTGGGCGGCAGGTAGACCCAGAGCCCGCGATCGTTGTTGAGGAGGTTGGAGTGGAAGCGCGCGACCGAGCGCGACCAGCGGCCCGAGCGGGCCATGAAGCGGGGATAGATGTCCAAGGTGGCACCGGGTGTCGCGCGGTAGTTGATGCCGATGGACCACTCCCGATCATCGAGGAGGGCTTTCCACTCGAAGGGGCGCGCGACGTCGCCGGAGGTCCATTGCCAGACGTCGCCATCGAGGCGGGTGAGCGGCACACCGCGGTCCCATGACAGGCCCGTGAGGTCGCCGCGCAGGCTGAGCGAACGGGCGCCCGCGGGGTAGTGGACCCGCAGCGTGGTGAGCCGAGCGCTGGCATCGCTGGTCGGGCGATCGACCGCGACGCCCGCATCGACCGCCACCGATGGACGGTCGACGCTGGTCGCGACGTCGACGAGCACGCCGAGGTCGGTCGCCGCATCGATCGCCACCGTCGGACCGATGGCCGCCTGCTCACAGCCCAGCAGCAGTCCAAGGACGAGGCCCAGCCTTCGCATCGAGGGCGAGCGTTGCACCGCGCCGGGTGCTCCCGTCAAACGCTCCCGACGCGGTCGCCCCGCAACGGTTGCAACCTTGAACGTCTCGTCTTGCAAACGCTGCATGTGGGCAGTGATGTTCACGTGTGCCGCACGCGTGACCGATCGCCTCACCCCATGGCGCCTGCGACGACAAGCGGCCCACGCGGCAATTCTCGACGACTCCCATCGTCACTTTCATAAGTGCTTACGGTCGCTTGCCTCGCTGCCGCTCGTGGCCTGCGCCTTGCTGTGGTGTTCGCCCAGAGCTCCAAACGTTCCAGACCATCTTCCACCACGCGAGGTCAGCCGATGAATCAGACCGAACGCTCCTTCCGCGCCGCCGGGTACCTGTTCACGTGGGCGCCGTCGGACAGCGGGGGCCGCGCCTCGCTGGAGATGTGGCGCGAGTCTGCCAGCGGTGACGAGCGCTACTGGGTCACGCGCGCGAGCTGCCGCCCCGACCGTGACGGTGCCTACGCCGGTGCCATGGCACTGGTGGCGTGGGTCGTGTCGCTGGATGTGCCAGCGCGCCGCGACCCGAAGGCGCAGGCCGTCATGGAGCAGCTCGCCATCACGCACGACCGCCTCACCCGCATGCCCGAGCGCCGCGACCCGGCCATGGTCGTCGCGCTCAAGCGCCTCGTCGGCGGGCGCGCTGCCGCCGCCTGATTCCCCTTCCGCGGTACAACCTCCCACGGTCAGTCATCCGGGAGGCCCTCATGCGCGCCGCGCTCTTCTTCCTCGCGTCCCTGCTCCTCGCCTCGTCGGCCCACGCCATCAACCAGCCCCGCGGCGGCCCGCAGATCCCGGTCGGCAACCAGCTCCAAGACCTCTTCACCGCCCGCGGTGAGGCCATCCGCGTGCGCGAGGACGCGGCCATCGTCCCCGAGCGCTTCGTGCCCGGCTGCAACCTCACGTTCACGCTCATCACTCGGGGCAGCGCGGCCTTTCGCAATGTCTTCGGCTGGTACAACGTCCGGCCCGGCGTCACGCCCTCGCGCGACAACCCGCCGCGCGATCTTCAGGTGCTCATCCCGTGCGGGGCGATGGCCAACGAGCGCTTCACGCTCAACCTCCGCACCAACCCCGCGTACCTCGGCGGCGAGATCGGCTTCTTCCTCCGAACCCCCGAAGACGGCTCGTCGGGAACCTGTTCGGGCGACTGCTGCGCGTCGCTGTCGCGGGGCGGGCACTCGTTCTTTTCGGAGCGCGCGTACAACGAGGACAACGTCGGGGCCGACTCGTACATCCACCTGCTGACCTACGACTCCCGGGTCACCGCGCGCGCCTTCTACTTCACCTGGGAGGACCTCTTCTCGGGCGGCGACAACAACTTCACGGACTTCATCGCGCTCGTCGACGAGATCGTCTGCACCGGCAGCGGCGGGAGCTGCGACACGTCCATGAACGGCGCGTGCGGCGCGGGGACGTTGCAGTGCCGCGCGGGCTCACTCGTATGTGTTCCTGCGGTGACGGCGTCGGCCGAGCGCTGCGACGGCGTCGACAACGACTGCGACGGCGAGGTCGACGACGGCGACGGGCTCTGCGGAACGATGCAGGTGTGCGACCGCGGGCGCTGCGTCGACCGCTGCCTGAGCGAGCTCGGGTGCTTCCCCGGGCTGCGCTGCACCACGCGCGGAACCTGCGTCGAGGCGGCCTGCGAGACCACGAGCTGCGACGTGGGAGAGCGCTGCGAAGACGGGCGCTGCGTCGGGGCGTGCGACGGCATCGTGTGCCCGGCGGGCCTCGCGTGCCGCGCGGGCCGGTGCGTCGATGCGTGCGAGGGCGTGACCTGCGACAGCGATCAGGTGTGCGTCGAGGGGCTGTGCGTTCCGCGCTGCGAGTGCCGACGGTGCGGCGCGGGGCAGGCGTGCGGGACCGATGGTCGCTGCCGCGCGATGGCGTGCGCGACGGTCACCTGCGCGAGCGGGACGAGCTGCGTGGACGGCCGCTGCGTCGACGCGTGCGAGGGCGCGCGGTGTCCCGGCGGCGAGCGCTGCGAGAGCGGTCGTTGCGTGGTGATCCCGGTGCCCGACGGGGGCGTCGCGCGCGATGCGCCAGCGCTCGGTGACGTCGGATCGTTTGCCAGGGACGTGGGGGTCGATCCGCCCGACGCGGGCGAGGGGATCGACGCCGGGACGGACGCGGGGACGCGCACCTTCGGGCGAACGACGGAGGGCTGCGGATGTCGGGTGGGTGGAGCGCGGTCGGGAGACGCTCGCGGCGTGTTGCTCGCGGGCGTGTTGCTGGCGTTGGTGGCGCGACGTCAGCGCTTGGCGGCGCCGAAGCGCTCGCGCAGCCGCTTGCCGTAGCCGTCCTTGTTCTCCTGCTTGGCGCGCCCGACGGCGAGCGCGTCTTCGGGGACGTCCCTCGTCACCACCGACCCGGAGCCTACGTAGGCGTTCTTGCCGATGGTGACCGGCGCGACGATGGAGCTGTTGGAGCCGACGAAGGCCCCCTCCTCGATGGTCGTCGTGTGCTTCCGGAAGCCGTCGTAGTTGCAGAAGATGGTGCCCGCGCCGATGTTGGCCTTCGGGCCCACGACGCCATCACCGAGGTACGCGAGGTGGTTGGCCTTGGCGCCCTTGCCCAGGCGGGTCTTCTTCAGCTCGACGAAGTTGCCGACGTGCGCGCCGGCCTCCACCACGCTGTCGGGTCGGAGGTGCGCAAACGGCCCGAGCTGCGCGCCCTCGTGCACCTCGCAGCGCGTGACCAGCGTGTACGGCTTGAGCAGCACGTCGCGGCCGATGCTCGCGTCGTCGAGCACGCAGCCGACGTCGACGGTGGTGCCCGACCCGACGGTGGTCTTGCCGCGCATGACGACGCACGGACCGATGGTGGCGCCGGGCTCGATGGTCACGTCGCGGTCGATGAACACGCCCTGCGCCACGCTGCTCCCGGCGCGGCGATGGCCGTCCGCGATGCGCTGCCAGAGGTACGCCTCGGTGGCCGCGAGCTCGGCGCGATCGTTGACGCCGCGGAGCGCGATGGGCTCCCACGAGAGCTCGCCCACGCCGCCTTCGCCCGCGGCGATCTCCACGAGGTCGGTCAGGTAGAACTCGCCCTGCGCGTTGGTCGAGCCGATGCGACCGAGCGAGGCCGCCAGGAAGGCGCGGTCGGCGACGTAGAGGCCGGGGTTGACGCAGCGCACGGCGCGCTCGTCGGCGGAGCAGTCCTTGTGCTCGCGGATGGCGCGGATACGACCCGCGGCGTCACGCAGGATGCGACCGTAGCCGGTGGGGTCGGCGACCTCGGTGGTGATCATCGCGAGGGGCGATCCGCTGCGCGCCTCGATGAGCTTCTTGAGCGCCTCGGCCGGGACACACGGAACGTCCCCGTACGTGATGAGCACCTCGGTCGCGTCGGCGGGGACCTCGGTCATGCCCGCGCGCACGGCGTCGGCGGTGCCGCGCTGCTCGGTCTGCACGGCGAAGCGCACGCGGTCGCCGAAGCGCGCGGTGACGGCGGCGGTGACGGCCTCGCGCCCGTGGCCCACCACGAGGACGACGGTGTCCGAGCCCGCGGCGAGCGCAGCCTCGACCGACCAGTGAACCATCGCCACGCCTGCCACCGGGTGCAGCACCTTGGGCAACGAGCTCTTCATGCGGGTGCCCTGGCCCGCGGCCAGGACGATCGTGCAGCGACCGGTCATGTGGACTCCTGAGGAATGGGTGCGGTGAGTGAGGTCGGCTTTCTATCACGCGGTCGCGCATCGGAAGCGTTCGGCCGTACTGTCGGCGGCCCATGAACGTCGGCTTCTACGGCGGCAGCTTCAACCCGCCCCACATCTCCCATGTGCTCGCGGTGTCATACGTGCTCGCGACGCAGCCCGTCGACCGCGTGCTCGTCGTCCCCTGCTTCGACCACCCACTCGGCAAGGAGCTCGCGCCCTTCGTCCATCGCCGCGCCATGTGTGAGCGGGCCTTCGCCCACCTGCGCGACGTCGAGATCTCCTCCATCGAGCAGGACATGGGCGAGACCTCCCGCACGCTCTACACCCTGCAAGCCCTCAAGGCGGCGCACCCCGACTGGTCGCTCCGGCTCGTCATCGGCGCCGACATCCTCGGCGAGACCGATCGCTGGTTCGCGTGGTCGGAGGTCATCGCGCTCGCCCCGCCGCTGGTGCTCGGTCGCCTGGGTCATCCCGCGCCCGACGCGCCGCCCGCGGTGGTGCCGCAGATCTCCTCGACCGAGGTGCGCGCCCGCTTCGCCGCGGGCGAGCCCGTCGACGACCTCGTCCCGCGCGACGTCATCGCGTACGCCCGCGCCAACGGCATCTACGGCCAACCATGACGGCGCCGTGGCAGGTCGTCGGCCGCGGGCGCATGGGCCGGGCCTTCGTCGCGCTCGCACAAGCCCACGGCCAGGCCGTGATCACCTCGGCGGCACGCGGCGCTCCGATCGTTCGTGCGACCGACGCCGCGACGCTGTGGGTGCTCGCCGTCAGTGACGGCGTGATCGCCGCGGTGACCCGAAGCCTCGTCCCGAACCTTCGAGCAGGGGACGTGGTGCTGCACCTCGCCGGTGCGCGCGGCCTGGAGGTGCTCGCCGACGCGCGCGCATCCGGGGTCGCCGTTGGTGCGATGCACCCGCTCGCCGCCATCGCCACGCTCGACCCGCCGGGTGACCTCGGGGGGGCGGCGTTCATGGTGGAGGGCGACCCCGCGGCGATCGAGGCCGCGCGCACCATCACTGCGCTCGCGGGCGGTCACCTCATCGTCGCCGACGGGGTCGATCGCGCTCGCTATCACGCGGGCGCTGCGATGGTGGCGTCGGGTGCGGTGGCCATCGCCCAGGGCGCTTCGTGGCTGCTCGGTACAGCCGTCTCGCCAGCGCCCACCGAGGACGACCTCCGGGCGGCCATCGCGTCGCTGCTGGTGAGTGTCGCGCGCAACATCCGTCACCTCGGGGCCGACGCGTCGCTGGCCTCGCCGCTGCTCCGCAATGACGTGGAGACCCTCGCGCGGCACCTCGGCGCCATGGCCGACGACCCGACGGTGCATTCGCTCTACCGGGCGGTGCTCGCGCGGGTGCTGGTTCCGCTGGAGTCCGACGCGCGGGTGAGCCCGGAGACGATCGCCGCCGCGCGGGCCCTGGCGGAAGGCCCGCCCGACCCCCATTGATGAACCCGCCGCCCCTGTGCCAGAACCGGCGCGGCGGCGGCACTTCCCTTCAGACCTTCACGGAGAATACAGAGCGATGTACTCGGGTTCGGCACTCTCGGCGCAGGGCGTCACGTTGGAGCGGCACATCCTGGAGGAGCAGCTCTCGGTCCCCGGCGCGACCGGTGACTTCACGGGGCTCTTCCAGCAGATCGCGCTCGCGGCGAAGGTCATCAACTCGCGCGTCCGCTCGGCGGGCCTCGCGGGCATCCTCGGCCTCACCGGCGAGAAGAACGTCCAGGGCGAGGAGGTCCAGAAGCTCGACGAGTTCGCCAACAACGTCCTCATCCGCTCGGTCGAGGCGGGCGGCCATCTCTGCGTGATGGCGAGCGAGGAAAACGAGGGCATCGTCCGCATCCCCGAGCAGTTCCAGACGGGGAAGTACGTGCTGATGTTCGACCCGCTCGACGGCAGCTCCAACATCGACGTCGACATCAACATCGGCACCATCTTCTCGATCCACCGGCGCATCACCGTCGGCCGCCACGGCACCGAGGCCGACTGTCTCCAACGTGGCGCCGCCCAGGTCGCCGCGGGCTACGTCATCTACGGGTCGAGCACGGTGCTCGTGTACACCGCGGGCAACGGCGTCCACGGCTTCACGCTCGACCCCGCGGTGGGCGAGTTCTTCCTCTCGCACGAGAACATCCGCATCCCGACGAAGGGCAAGATCTACTCGGTCAACGAGGGCAACACGCACCTCTGGTCGGATGGCGTGCGCCGCTGGGTCGAGGACATGAAGACCCCGAAGGCGGGCGCCGACGGCAAGATGGGCTCGCCGTACTCCGCGCGATACGTCGGCTCGCTGGTGGCCGATTTCCATCGCACGCTGCTCAAGGGCGGGGTGTTCGCCTACCCCGCCGACAAGAAGAACGCCCAGGGGAAGCTGCGGCTGCTCTACGAGGCGGCGCCGATGGCGATGCTGTGCGAGGCCGCGGGCGGCGCGGCGTCGGACGGACGCGGGCGCATCCAGGACGTGATGCCGAAGTCGCTGCACCAGCGGGTGCCGCTGTACATCGGGAGCCGCGACGACGTGGCCGCCGCGGAGCGCTTCCTGCGCGAGAGCTGAGGGGCTCACGCGTGGGTTGGTTCCGCCGCTCGCCGCCTACGCCCGAAGTCTCGACGCCGCCGTTCCAACCGACGTGGGAATCCACCTGGGAGCCGATGCCGCCGCTCGCCGCGGCGATGCGCGTGGCGGTGGAGCTGACCGGTCAGCTCGACGACCCGGAGGTGTTGGCGGTGTTTGGGTCGATCCAGGAAGCCCTCTCGGGGGTGTTCGGAGACCAGGCGCCGCTCGCCTGGTCGCGGCCGCCGCCGTCGCCGCTCGCCCTCGTGCGGGTGTATCGGATCGACGACGCGGGGCTCCTATCTCCACTACGTCGGTTGGGGACTCACCGAGATGGGACCCAAGGCGTCGCCCCTTCCGACCACCAGTGGCTTCGGGATCGAGCTCACGATGAAGGTCCAGGTCCTCCCCGGCGAGGCCGTCGATGGCAACCTGCTCGCGCTCAAGGCGCCGCTGTGGCCCGTCGAGCTGCTTAGTCGGCTCGTGGCCCACGTCCAGCGCACGAGCAAGCGCTACGACCACGACCATTGGATCGAGGCGGGCGCCCGCGGCTTCGGCCCCGAGAACGTGCGGGCTCTTGATCCGAACCTGGTGACCGCGCGCCAACACCCTGCGTGACCGAGCGTCTGCACCGACGGACCCGGGGCGCTGTGCAAGCCGACGGGGTCGCCCCCGGCGATGGTACCGTCGCCCCCACCATGACCGCCGTTCTCTACCTGGGACTCGAACCCCGCTTCGTCGACTTCACCGCGCTTCCCGACCTCACCGAGGAGAAGCTCACCGCACAGCTCGGTGAGCAGGTGGCGCGGCTCCGCGCCGCGGGCTTCGACGCGGACTTCGTTGGCATCGACCGGGGCGAGACGGCCGCCGCCGTTACCATCGCAGCGATCGCCGCGAAGGACTACGACGTGGTGCTCATCGGCGCCGGAGTGCGCGCGGCGCCGCCGATGCTGACGCTGTTCGAGACGCTCATCAACGCGGTGCACGAGCACGCACCGCGGGCGCGCATCTGCTTCAACACCACGCCCGGCGACAGCGAGGCGGCCATCCGCCGCTGGGTCCGCTAGCGCGCGACACCCACGGGGTCAGTTGATGCGCACGGAGTCGACGATCCAGCCGGGGTCGCGGAGCCGCAACGCGCCAGCGCCGCGGGCGCGGAAGCGGATGCGGGTGGTCCGCGCGCGGCACGTCGCCGGGAGCACGATGGACTGCGCGGTGGCCGCGAACGCGCGCGAAGTGCGCCCGCCGGAGCAGTAGCTGTTCACGCACGACACCTGGTTCGCGGGCCAGGGGTTGGGGGTCAGGTCGATCCACCCCAGGCCGTCGTTCGAGCACTGCGGCGTGAGGCGCTCGGAGCCGTCGATCGCGTCGGACGAAGGGTTGTCGTCGAGGCGCACCGTGAACGTGAGGGTCGCCGCGCCGCACCCGGAGAGATCGGCGTCGACGCCGCTCGTAAGGTTCGCCGTGTACATGGACAGGTAACGGGTGGTGGAGCCACCCGCCATGGCGCCCGCGCTTGGGCGCCAGAAGGCGTCGAACACCCAGCCGTCGCTGCCGCTGTCGAAGTTGCCGATCGCGAGCGAGACGGGGCACGCGCCCGCGGTCCCGTCGGGGGTGCCGACGTCGACGATGTCGGCCGCACCGGTGTCCACCGGTCCCGCGTCGGCTGGGACGTCGCGCACCGTCGGCAGGTCGATCGGCGCGGGGACGTCGATCGGCGCGGGGACGTCCATTGGCACGGGCACGTCCATCGGCGCGGGAGCGTCGACGCCGACGTCCGCGGAGACGGTCACGTCGACCGGCGCTGCAGCGTCGATCGCAACCTCCGCCACGTCAGGGACGTCGATCGAGTCGACGGGGAACGATGCGTCGTCGGGCTCCTCCCTCGCCGTCGCACAGGCGGCGAGGGCTGCGGAGATGAGCGCTGGGAGCAGATGGCGGCGAGCGCTCGGCACAGGTGGCGGTTGTATCACGCCGACGATCACACCCCTCGTCGTCGATCACCTCACGCTCAGTCCTCGGAGCGGACGGGGGCGGCGACGGTCTCTTCGGGCGCGGCAGCGGCTTCGTCGGGTGCGTCGCTCGCAGGGGGAGCGCCGATGTCCCCGCGGGTCATCGGGTGTCCGCGGAAGCGGGCGTCGCGCTGCTCGCTGAAGCCGGGGCTGCGATAGGCGTTGGGGTCCGTCCCGTTGCGGTCGTGGCGTCGGCCGCCCATGCCGCGCGGCGAGCGACCGCCGCGGTTGTGCGCCTCGTGTGAGGTAAGCACCGCGCTCGGGAGCGTGTTGGTCGTCGGAGGTGGAGCGGCGGCGAGGTCTTCCTCTTCGTCCTTGGGGAGGCCCGCGTAGTCGATCTTGTAGTCCCAGGTCGGCGCGTCCTGAAAGCCGGGGCCGCGATAGCCCTTGGGGTCGTTGGGTCCGGGGCGCCCGGTGTTGGCGGCGGCGGGAGGAGCGGGGTGACGGGGATCTTTGCGGGCGGGACGTTGGGCCATGTGGGTTTTCTCTCTGGGCTCGAAGGCGCGGCAGACCATCACCGGGCCCGCGGGGGTGTCAAGCGCGCCGGATACTTGCGCCCATCGGGTCCGCGCGCTCCCCTCTCGCGGACGAATGTTCCGCGCGGGCCGCTGGATCGTATCGAGCCTCCTCACCCTCATCGTGCTCTACGCGTATTTCTTCGTGCCCATCGGCGGCACGCGAACCCTCTGGGAGCACACCCGCCGCATCCTCGGAACGCCCGAAGCCCACGAACTCGGCCACGACATCCGCTCCGCGAGCGATCAGGTCGCGACCAAGATCCGCCGCGAGGTGATCCCCTCGGTGATGTCGGGCTTCGACGGAGGCCTCCGCGACGACGCGGGCCCGCTCAGGCGATGACGGGCAGCCGCACGACCCGCTTGGGCGCCGGTGCACCCCGCCGCAGTATCGTCTGGAGTCGCTCGGTCAGCGCCTGAGCGGCCCGGTTGTTCGTCGCGGGCTCGACCGTCATCACGAGCGCCCGCTCGATGGCAGCCGCAAGCGCCGCCGCGTCTCCAGGCGCCACTTCAACGCCCGCGCGACCGAGGTCGACGAGCCCCGCACCACGCCGCGTCGCCACCACCGGAACCCCCATGGCCGCCGCGAGCGCAACCTCGGGCGCGTGGCTCTCGCACCACGACGGCGCGATGACGACGTCCACGCCCGCCAGCGTCTCTCGCTCCTCGCGCGTCGATGAGCGCACCCGCGGACGACTCAACAGGTCGCGGGGCTCGTTGCCTTCCCCGGCGCGCACCAGCAGCTCGACGGGCAGCTCGCGAAGGGCGTCGAGTGCCTCGAAGGTTCCGTGACGCGCGGCCGCGAGACCCGCGAGCAGGACGCGCTTCGGTCCACCATCGCGCGCCGCGATGATGCGAGCGCCAACGGAGCCCGGCAGATCGAGCACGCCGTCGGTCCCGCGATCACCGAGCAGGTCTCGTGCGTGATGCCCGCGCACCAGCACATGGCGGGCGAGCACACGCTCGGCCTCCTGCTCTGCGATCACAGCGGGTGACGCTCGAAAGCGCTTGAGAAAAAGGGCATCCGGGTGCCGCACCGCGGCCGCGTCGAGGTCGGCGTGCAGCGCCCGCAACGTCGGAACGTCCTCCACCAGCAGCGTCGCCACATTGCGCCGCGCAGCGGTCGCGAAGGTGTGGCGGGCGGTGAGCGACGGAGCGATCACCGCGTCACAGTCGGACGGGAGCCAGCGGGCGGCGAGCTCACCCACCATGCGCCGTAGCGCGAAGCGGGCGAGCATCGCGCGGTCGGTGCGATCGCGGCTCCAGAGGCGGGCGAGGGCCTCGACGGCGAACCACCCGTGCGTCGGTTGAAACGGAGCGAGCGTGAGCGTCCGGCGCTGGAGGCCGGAGGCGAAGCGTGACGGCGCGAGACGGGCGAGGGCGGAGGGCAACGCCCAGGGCGCGAAGATGGTGACGCGACCCGCGAGCAGCGCGGCCTCGACCACCGGGGCAAGCCAGGGCGCCGGCTCCGGGGCGACGACGGCGATCACCGCACCACCGCCGGGGGAGTGACGTGCGAGTGGCAGTCGGTCTCGTCGCAGGTGAGGCAGCTCCGGCGCTGCTCGGAGGTGTCGAGCACCCGTCGACGGTTGTGGGCGATGACCTCGACCGCGGTCGTCCCCACGCGCCGACGACCGACACGGTTGATGCGAAGGGGACCCGTCGCGTGATACTCGATGTGCTCGTCGAGGGAGATCAGCTCGAATCGGTCGGAGCTCACTTCGGCGGCGAGGGCACGCACGACGAGGGCATCGGCGTCGACGCGCACCGACAATGCGACCGGACGATCGGGCGCGAAGCGGAGGTCGACGTACGGCCAGAACACCGTCGCATCGATGCCCCACAGCGCGCCCTCAGTGGGTGGGACGGCTTCGAGCGAGTGGCCGTGGCGCTCGATGATGCGAAAGCCTGCGCGGGCGGCGAGGGCGAAGAGGGCGTTGGAGAGCAGACACAGACCGCCGCCGATGGCGGGGAGGATGCAGCCGCCACGGAGTTCCATGCCGTGGCGGTAGCCGCGGGATTCGGTGACGCGGCCGAGCGTGCGCCAGAAGGACAGCGGCCGGTCGGGGCCGAGGAGCAGAGCCTCGAAGGCGGGCGCTGCGAGCGCGAGGTTGATGCGCTTGCCCTCCTCGAACAGTGGCTCGGCGGACGCATCGGTGCGGCGCAGCGAGACGCGCTCCTCCGCGATGACGACCCCGAGCCGGGCACCTGGTGGTGCATGTGCGGGCGACGGAAAGTTCGCGGGCTGGGCGACCCATGAAGCGAGCCGAGCGCCGCGCAGGAGGTTGGTCTTCACCTGCCGGGTCCAGTGCTCGGCCAGGGTCTCGTCCGCAAGGTTGGGCGCGCGGGTGGCGTTCATCGTGGGCATGGCGAGTGTACGCGTTTCAAGAGCCCTGCCAGCGGTCGCCAACGCTCTCCCGCAAGAGGGGTTTCACAGGGCGATCGCTTCCATGGTAGACGCGCCGCCGCACAGTCCTTTTGAGGAGGCCATCGTCACCGTGATCAACCTCGCCGACCCCGCCCGCGAACACCGTCAACACCAGGGTCTCATCGAGGAGGCTGCGCTCCGCGTGCTGCGCTCCGGGGGCTACATCCTCGGCGCGGAGGTCGAGGCCTTCCAGAACGAGTTCGCCGCCTACTGCGGCGCCTCCGCGTCGGTGGGCGTGTCCAACGGCTCGGACGCCATCGTCGTGGCGCTCCAGGCCCTCGGCATCGGCCCCGGCGACGAGGTCATCACCACGGCCTTCAGCTACCTCGCCACGGCCAGCGCCATCCACCGCGTCGGCGCCACGCCGGTCTTCGCCGACATCGACCTTGCGACCTTCAACCTCGACCCGGCCCGCGTCGCCGAGCGCATCACCCCGAAGACCCGCGCCATCCTCGCGGTGCACCTCTTCGGCCGCGTCGCCGACACCGTGGCCCTCGGTGCGCTCGCGCGCGACCGCCGCATCCACCTCGTCGAGGACGTCGCCCAGGCCGCGGGCGGCGAGCGCCACGGTCGTCGCACGGGCGGCCTCGGCGTCATCGGGTGCTTCAGCTTCTTCCCCGCCAAGCCCCTCGGCTGCGCGGGCGACGGCGGCGCGTGCGTCACCGACGACCCCGCCCTCGCCGACCTTATGAAGAAGGTCCGCGTCACCGGCGCCACCGCCAAGAACGTCCACGACCTCCCGGGCGGCAACTTCCGCCTCGACCCGCTCCAGGCTGCCATCCTGCGCGCCAAGCTCCCGCACTACGAGGCCCGCATCGCGAAGCGCCGCGACCACGCCGACCGCCTGCGCGCGGCCCTCAAGGACGTCTCGTCTCAGCTCGTGCTCCCGACCGACGACGCGGAGGGTCGGCACGTCTACGCGCAGTTCACCATCCGCCACCCGAAGCGCGACGCCATCTCGGCGGCGCTGCGCGCGAAGGGCGTGGGCAGCGAGGTCTACTACCCGATGCCGATGCCGTATCAGAAGGTGTTCGCCTCGCTCGGCCACAAGCCCGGCGACTTCCCGCTGTCCGAGCGCGCGTGCAACGAGGTGCTCTCCATCCCGGTGCACAGCGAGCTGGAGCTGCCCGAGATCGAGACGGTCTGCCACGCCGTGCGCGACGCGGTTCGCGCGGTGGAAGGCGGCGCCTCGTGAGCGGCAAGGTTCGCATCGGCTGCGTCGGCGCCGGCTACTGGGGCAAGAACCTCGTTCGCAACTTCGCCACCGCCGAGGGCGCCGAGCTCGCCGCGGTGTGTGACGCCGACGAGAAGGTTCAGGCGCGGCTCAAGCGCGAGTATCCGCAGGCCCGCATCACGGGGTCGTGGGAAGAGCTGCTGGCGATGACGGACGTCGACGCGGTGGTGCTCGCCACGCCCGGCTCGTCGCACGCGAAGCTCGCCCGCGAGGCGCTCGCCGCGGGCAAGGACGTCTTCGTCGAGAAGCCCCTGGCGCAGAACATCGCGGATGCCCGCGCGGTCACCGACGACGCCGCGCGGCTCGGGCGCGTGCTGATGTGCGGCCACCTGATGGTCTATCACCCGGCGTTTCAGCGGGTCGTGGACATCGTGCGCTCGGGCGCGCTCGGCGACGTGCTCTACATCTACGCGCAGCGGGTCAACCTCGGGAAGATCCGCACCGACGAGAACGCCCTGTGGTCGCTTGGGCCGCATGACTTCTCGATGATCTTCGAGCTCATCAACGAGCCGATGACCTCCGTCGCCGCGCGCGGCCACGCGTACCTCCGGCCGGGCACCGAGGACGTCGTCTTCGTCAACGTGGCCTTCAAGTCGGGGGTGATGGCCAACGTGCAGCTCTCCTGGCTCGACCCGCACAAGAACCGCTCGCTCACGGTGGTCGGCTCCAAGAAGATGCTGGTGTTCGACGACGGGCATCCGACGGAGAAGATCCGCATCCACGACAAGGGCTTCGACCGGCCGCAGGAGTACCAGACGTACGACGCGTTTCTCACGCTGCGCGACGGAGACATCCTGATTCCGAGCGTCCCGATGGAGGAGCCGCTCCGGCTGGAGGTGCGTCACTTCATCGAGTGTGTGCGCGACCGCAAGGCCCCGCGCACCGGCGGCCCCGAGGCGTGTCGCGTCGTCGAAGCGCTCGCGGCCGCCGAGGCATCGCTCCGCCGCGGCGGCGCCCCCATCATCCTGTAACGTCCGCTCCCCCGTCACCGCCCACCAGGATCACCGCCATGGCCGAAACCACCGCGTCGTTCTACGTCCACCCGAGCGCCATCGTCGACGAGGGCGCGACCCTCGGCGAGGGCACCAAGGTCTGGCACTTCTGTCACATCAGCCCGGGCGCGCGCATCGGCAAGCGCAGCTCCTTCGGACAGAACTGCTACGTCGGAAGCCGCGTCACCGTCGGCGACAACGTCCGCATCCAGAACAACGTCTCGCTCTACGACGGCGTCCACCTGTCGGACGACGTCTTCGTGGGCCCGAGCGCGGTGTTCACCAACGTGCTCAACCCGCGGTCGGCGTTTCCGCGCAAGGACGAGTACCGCGAGACGCGCGTCGGCCGCGGCGCCAGCATCGGCGCCAACGCCACCATCGTGTGCGGCCACGACATCGGCGAAGGCGCCTTCATCGCGGCGGGCGCGGTCGTGACCCGCCACGTTCCCCCGTTCGCGATGGTGGGCGGCGTGCCGGCGCGCTTCATGGGCTGGATGTGCCGCTGCGGCGAGCGCCTCGACACCACGCTCAAGTGCAAGGCGTGCTCGCGCACCTTCGCCCGCGACGGCGACGGCCTGGCCGAGCAGTCCGCCGCGCCATGACCCGCCGGCGGGCGACCCTCGCGGCCTTGGTGGCGTGCGCCGTCGCGTGCTCGCCGCCGTCGCAGACCCGCGGCACAACCGCCGTCGCCGTCTCCCGCTACGTCCAGTCGTCCGCGTGGGAAGCTCCCGCTCCGACCCGACAGCTCGCCGACGTGGCGCGCGCGGCGCTCGGTCCGTCGGGCGCCTCGCTCGCCATCGATCCGGCGCTCACCGAGACCGCACGATCGATCGCGCAGCGGGTGGCCAACGATCCGTCGCACCGCCCACCGAGCGCGCGGCTGGTGCAGGGGCTCTCGTGGCAGGTCGGGCTCACCGACCCGATCCCGACCATCGTGACGGTGCGCCGTGGCGGTGATGGTCCGCTCAGCGACGAGACCGCCGCGGGCCTGCGGGAGATCGCCTCGCAAGATCACCCGACGCACCTCGGCGTCGCCGAGGTCGAGCGCGGCGGCGAGCGCTGGATGGTCGTCGCGCTCTCGCGGCGGCGGCTGCGTCTCGGGGCCGTCGCGCGCCAGTTCGCCGTCGGTGATCGCCTCGTGTTGGAAGGCGCCATCGAGGCCGGGTTGCGCACGCCGACGCTCTCGCTCGCGCACCCCGACGGTCGGGTCGAAGACATCCCGTTGGGCGATGGTCCGGAGTTCCTGGGGAGGGTTGCGCTCGACGCGCGCGGTGTGTGGCAGGTGGAGCTCGAAGCCGTCGGGCCCGAAGGAAACACCGTGCTCGCCAACTTCCCGGTGTACGTCGACACGGCCGCGCCGGCGTCGCCTGAAGATGGCGCTGCGGAGGTGGTGGGTGCTCCCGAAGAGGTCGAGGCCGAGCTGCTGCGCCTCCTCAACGACGCGCGCACGCACGCGAGCCTTCGCCCGCTCGCAACGCTCCCGGCGCTCACCGAGGTGGCCCGCGCGCACTGCCAGGACATGGCCGAGCACCGCTTCGTCGCGCACAACTCGCCCACGCAGGGGACCACCTCCGATCGTCTGCAACGCGCCGGTCTCCGCAGCGGGCTGACGTTGGAAAACGTCGCGCGCGGATACGGTCCGAGGGAGATCTTCGACGGGCTCATGGCGAGCCCCGGGCACCGCGCCAACCTGCTCAACGCCGAGGTCACCCACGTTGGCATCGGCGTGGTGCGCGACCCGACGGGCAACGGGCTCCTCGTCACCCAGGACTTCATCGCCGTCGCGACGTCCATCGACGCGGCCGCGGCCGCCCGGTCGTTGTTGCGCGCCGTCAACCTCGCTCGCCAGGGTCGCGGCCTCGCCGTGCTGGAGGAGCGTCCCAACCTCACGACGGCGGCCCTCGAAGCGGCGACCGGCTTCTTCCGCGACCCGTCGCGCACGCAGCAGCAGGCGCTTCAGGATGCGAGCGGACGGATGCAGCGCGAGGGCCTGCTCTACCGGCGCATCAGCGTGGCGGCGGCGTTTGGCCCGCGCATCGACGGCGCCGAGCGACTGGAGCCGCTGCTCGACGCCGCGTCGCGCTTCGTTGGCGTGGGCGTGGCGCAGGGCGACCGCCCCGACTCGCCGCCCAACTCGGTGTTCGTGGTCTACGTGCTCGCCGTGCCGCGCTGATCACTCGCGCGAGAGCCAGTCGACCACGAGCGGAAACACCTCGTCGGGCGCATCGGCGCCCAGCACGAGATCGAGGTGGTCGTACTCGCGCCCGGCGCCGGTGGCGCGGCCGACCTCCTGGAAGTCCTTCTCGGGGGATCCGCTGACGTCGAAGGCGTGGCGGGCGACGGGCGGCGGCGCGAGGCGGTCGCGCGAGCCCACGATGACCCGCATCGGGACGCTGAGCTCGCGGAGCCCGGCGTCGTAGTCGCGGCGGCCGTCGTTGCTGTCGAAGCTGCCCTGGTTGATCCAACGGATGAACTGCATCGTGACCCCGGTCGGAACGTCACCGAAGCTGCTGGCCATGACCGAGCGGAGCATCGGGGTGCTGTAGTTCCAGGGGCGCACGGCGCGGGTGAGGCGGTAGGGCGCGCGCTTGAGCATGAGCGGCGCGACGAGCAGCGCGAGCGAGCGGAAGGGCGTGTACCGGAGCTTGCCCGCGAGCGCCACGATGGGCCGCGGCGGGATGAGCTGGCGCCCATGGGGATGGGCCGCGAAGCGCGCGGGCGAGCCGATGGTGACCAGTCGGCGCACGCGGTCGCCGCGGCACGCGCCAAGGTAGGCGTAGGCGAGCATGCCGCCCATGCTGAAGCCGATCCAGTCGACGGTGGAGGCGCCGGTGCGGGCGCAGACCTCGGTGATGGCCGTCGGGACGTCGACCTCGACGTAGGTGTCGAAGGTGCTGAAGCGCGTGGCAGCGCTGCGGGTGTCGGGGTGGGCGCCGCGGAGTTCGAGCACCCAGACGTCGCGGCCGAGCGAGGCGAGGTGCGCGGCGAGGGAGCGGTCGGGGTCGAGGGCGAAGGCGTGGCGGTTCATCGCGAGGCCGTGGCAGAGCACGATGGGCGGCAGCGCCGACGGGGTGCCACGCGGGAGCAGGTGCCCAAGCACGATGTGGGCGCCATCGGGTGTGGCGACGGTCTCGACGGCGTCGAAGGCGAAGCCCCGGCGGAGGACCCGCGACGAGACCGACAGCCAGAGGAGGACCCCCAGCGCGAACACGGTGACCGCGGCGAGCGTGAGGACGAGCGGCAACATCTCGGCTCCACCCTTTACCACCGCGACGCGGCACAGCGAACCGCTCGAAGGGAGGGGACTGGAACCCGCGCCCCCGCCGGTGGTAGAGGCCGAGACCCCCGTGGACAAGGAACTCCTCACCGCCCTCCAATCTGCCCTCGGCATCACGCTGCGCGACCCGTCGCTGCTGGAGATGGCGATGACCCACCGATCGTCTGCCCACGAGGTGCGCGCGGCCCGTCGCGGCGCGCGTCCGGCCGACAACGAGCGCCTGGAGTTTCTGGGCGACGCCGTGCTTTCGCTCTGCGTGAGCGAGCTGCTCTGGCGACGTCTGCCCGAAGCGCGCGAGGGCGACCTCACCCGGCTGCGGGCCGCCGTGGTCAACGAGGCGACGCTCGCCCGTCTCAGCACACGACTGGGCATCGGTGACGCGCTCCAGCTCGGTCGCGGCGAGGCGCAGACGGGCGGTCGGGCCAAGCCGTCGCTGCTCGCCGACGCGCTGGAGGCGACGCTCGCGGCGGTGTACCTCGACGGCGGCCTCGACGCGGCGCGCGTGGTGGTCGACCGGCTGCTCACACCCGAGATCGACACTGCGCTCACCCGCGCGACGCCCGACCTCGACGACAAGACGCGGCTCCAGGAGGTCGTGCAGGCGCGCCTCGCCATCACGCCGCGCTACGAGGTGGTGAGCGCCGAGGGGCCCGACCACCATCGCACCTGGGAGGTCGAGATGATCGCCGACCCCCACCTGCGAACCCGCGGCGTCGGGACCAGCAAGAAGCGCGCGGAGCAGGCGGCGGCGGGTGAGGCGCTGCGACGACTCGCGGCCGACCCGACGGGAAACTTGACCGCCTTGCCGCCGGGCGACGATCGCTGAGGCGATGCGCCTGCTTGTCCAGCGGCTCGCCCACGCGACCGACCTCCCACTCCCGACCTATCAGACCCCGCAGTCCGCCGGGCTCGACCTGCACGCCGCGGTCGCCGCCGACCAGCCTCTGACCCTCGCTCCCGGTGGTCGTGCGCTCGTTCCGACCGGGCTGGTGTTGGTGATCCCCGACGGGCACGAGGGGCAGGTGCGCGCTCGCTCGGGTCGGGCCCTCCGAGAGGGCCTCGCCGTGCTCAACGCCCCCGGAACCATCGACGCCGACTACCGCGGAGAGCTCCAGGTGCTTCTGGCCAACCTCGGACAGGTCCCGGTGGTCATCAGTCGCGGCGAGCGCGTCGCCCAACTCGTCATCGCCCCCGTCGCGCGGGTCGAGGTCGCCGAGGTCTCGGAGATCGACCCCACGGCGCGTGGCGGTGGTGGCTTCGGCTCCACGGGCCGCTGAGGGGACGTGGTAACGTCGGCGAAGGGACCGCTGACGTGCTGACCCATTGCCCGTACTGCAACGCGCGCCTCGACCCGTCGGCCTCTCGATGCCCGGTGTGCAAGGCTTCGCTCGCCAACGCGCGGCCGCTCCCGCCGCCCGCCTCGCGTCCGCCGTCCTCGTCGCCCGCGGCGCGGGTCGCCCCCTCGCGTCTCAACGTGAGCGGGCCGCCACCCAACGCGCGCGTGCCCAACGCCTCGCTGCGACCGTCGTCCGCGTCGCCGTCGCCACCCGCCGCGCCGCCGCCGCGACCACCGCCGCCGACGCTCCCCAAGGCGCCTCCGCGTCCTGCGCTCCTGGTGGTCGAGGACGACGACGTCGACACCCAGAGCGCCCTCACCAACCCGCAGCTCCGACTGTCGGCCGGTGAGTGGCTGCGCGAGCGCTTTCAGCTCACGGCGCGGCTCGGTGAGGGGCTCTTCGGGACGACGTGGCGCGCCACCGACACCACCGGCGGGCCCGACGTCGCGGTGAAGGTCATGGGCGCGCTGCTGCTCCTCAACGAGGGCGAGCGGCGGGACTTCCACGGCAAGTGCGAGATGTTCACGAAGCGCTCGCTCGCGGGGTGCGTGCTGCCCTCCGACGTGGTGCTCGCGCCGGGCTGTGTCGCGGTGGTGAGCCCGCTCGTCGACGGCGTGTCGCTGCGCGCGGTGCTCGACGCCCGCAAGTCCCGCGGCGCGGCCCTCTCCGCGGAGGAGTCGCTGCGGGTGGTGCACTCGCTCGTCATCGCGCTCCAGGCGATGCACACGGCCTCGCCGCACGGCTTGCTGCGCCCCGAAAACGTCATGGTCACCGCGCGCGGCCTGCTCCTGACCGACGGCATCCTCGGCGTGTGCATCCCCCCCGATCGGCTGGTCGAGCGGGTGCGCGCGTCGCAGGCCGAGGCGATGCCGTACCTCGCGCCCGAGGTCGTCGCGGGTCGACGCCCCACCGCGAGCGCCGACCTCTACGCCCTCGGCGCGATGACCACCGAGATCATCGGAGGCGCAACGCCCGACCGCGGCCCCGACCTGTCGAGCTTCACCCCGGAGCTACGTCGCGCCGTCGCCACGCTGCTCGACCGCGAGCCCGGTCGTCGACCGGCCGGGAGCCGCATGCTCCTCGACGCGCTCTCGGCGATGGTGGGTCTGTCGCAGCGACCCGCCGACCCGCCGCTCCCGCTGCCCGAGCAGGTCGCGGTGCAGCCGGCGGTCGACGAGGTGACCCGCGCGAAGGCCCGCCCCGAGCCACATCCCTCGTCGCGCCTGCCAACCATCGCGCCGCAGACCGAGTCCGAGCGAGACCCCGCGCAGGGTCGACTCGGCAGCGCCACGGCCTCGCTCCCGTTGGTGGTGAACGCCGTCGCCCACGCGGCCATCGCGGCCTCCGGGCCGCCGCCCAACCTCGCGGTGCGCTCGGGTCCTCCCGGTGGCCTCACGTCTCCTCCTGCGAGCGAGAAGACGCCCGTGAAGACGCGCGTGCTGCCTCCGCTCCAGAGCGGCCGACCGCAGCCGTCCGCGCCTCCCCAGTACGGCGCTCCGCCTCCGCGGTCTGCGCCGTCGCCGGGCGCGTCGTCACGCTCGCTGCGCGACGACGACGTCATCGATCCGAGGTTGTTGCGGGCGGCGAAGATGCTGGATGCGGAGCGGCGGGTCCCGCGGATGGAGACCCTGGACGAGATCGAGTTGATCGAAGACGACTGACCGGGGACGGTCAGCCGAGGTGCTGCTCGAACATCGCGACGAGCTTCGACTCGGGCGCAAGACCGACCGAGCGGGCAACCTCGCGGCCACCCTTGAAGAGGATCACCGTCGGGACGCCGCGGATGCCGAGGCTCGACGGGGTCGAGGGAGAGTCATCGATGTCGATCTTGGCGACCTTGAGACGCCCGGCGTAGCCGTTGGCGATCTTGTCGACGATGGGGGAGAGAGCCTTGCAGGGCCCGCACCACGTGGCGGTGAAATCGAGGAGCACAGGAACGTCGGACTTCAACACCTCGGCGTCGAAGGACTGGTCGGTGACGGTCTTCACGAGATCGGATGCCATGGCGGATGCTCCTTCAAGACGCGCGCGGCGCGTCGGGTTGCGGACGGCCAACGATGGTTCGCGGGTAGGGCACTGTCAATCGTCGCCGAGGCACGCGGCGGAGGCGCGCACCACCGACTCGACGATGTCGAAGACCTCATCGGGCGTGAGCCGACTGCGCGACCCGTCGGCGTTGCGCGGCGCTCCTCCGACGGTGCTGCCGCCGCCCCAACCCCGCTCGCGCTCGTTGAGCGCCGCGAGGATGGCGCGCACGGGGAAGAACTTCACGAACTCCGACCGCTTCGCCACCGTGTACGCGTGCGAGCCGTCGCGCAGATCGGAGTGGATCATCACCCGCTGGTGACCGTCGGCGAAGAGCCGCGCGTGGGCGCGATACCCGAGGCTCTCGACGAGCTCCCAGCCCGTGCCCTCGCGCAGCACGCGGTAGCGATGGTCGACGACGAAGTGCTCGGTGTACGCGTGTGATGCGCCGTCGGCGTAGACGGAGATGCGCCGCCCGACCTCGTCGAGCAGCGCCCGCAGGCCCGCGTTGTCGAGGGTGTAGTAGCTGCCGTCGGCGCGCGCGCGGAGCTCGGGCTCGGAGAGCCACTCGACGATGGTCGGCATGTCGCCCGCGAGGGGGTAGGCGCCGGCGTGCGCGTCGAGCAGGCCGGCGCAGAGCACGAGCCGGTTGACGAGGGGCTCCTGCGCGCGGTCGATGTGGCGCAGCAGCCAGACCGCGAGGGCCGTGTCGAGGTCGACGTCGTTGACGAACACCGACAGCTCGCGCGGCTTCAGCCCGAGGGCGATGGCGTCGTGGACCTGCTCGGCGGTGCTGCGCGTCGCGTGGCGCACGCAGTCGCCGTGGTGGTCGAAGCTGTACCGCTCCCGCTCGGCGTCGATGCGCGGTCCGAGCACGTAGCCGTCGAGGGCGATGCTGCGGAGGGGGAGTTCTTCGAAGCGGACGATGCGCCCTCGCTCGATGACGATCTCCATCAGGGAATCACCTCGCGGGTGCGCTCATACAGGAGCCATTCGCGACCCGAGTACGTCGCACGATACCTGATCGTGTCGGTGGAGGGGATGTCCGTCGTTCCGCGGCGCACGAGCACATAGTCGTAGTAGCGCCGGTCGGGGTCGGCGACGTCGAGCGACGCGGTCCACTCCCAGCGCGGGGGCAGCCGGGCCGGGCGGTTCGCGCCCTCGCGATACCGAAACGGCGACTGCGGGAAGTCCGCGAAGGAGAAGGTCGCGACCGCGCCGCCGCGGGCCTGGTAGTAGGCCGCCGCGTGGAGCGTCGGGACGTTGGGCACCCACGCGCTCGACTGCGGCGCGAGGATCGCCACGAGCCGCTTGCCCGGTCGCGCGTGGGAGAGCGCCTCGTCGAGGTCACCGAGCTCCGTCGCCTGCCACTGCACCACGCGAGCGCGCAGGTCGACGACGAAGCCCACCGAGGCTGCGCCCAGGGCGGCGACGAGAAGCCAGCCGCCCCGCCCCATCGAGCGCCGCGGCAGCCAGAGCGGGAGCAGCAGCGCCGCGACGAGCGGGAAGCGCGTGTGGATGGGCCAGATCCAGCCGTAGCTCGACGGCGTGACGACGTAGAGCAGCGCGCAGATGGCGGGCACCCACGCGAGCGAGCGGCGCTCGGGGCCCGGCGTCGCCGGGAGGGACCAGCGGTCGAGCGACGACCCGACGAGCGCGCCGACGGCGGCAAGTGTCACGGCGCGGAAGACGATCTCTCCCCAGGTGGCTTCGACCGGCGCGTCGGGGCCCCACAACGCGACGAAGGTTCGGTGCCGTACGAGGTAGATCGCCGCGACCGTGATGGCGCCCGTGACGGGAGCCCAACGTCGGAGGCGGCTCGCCGTCTCCTCGCCCTCGGGTGCGCGGTCGTTGCCCGTGAGCGCAACAGCAGCCAGTGCGGCGAGTCCCCACGCCAGCAACAGCCGCTCGTCGCGATCGCCCGGAACATCGAGCAGGGTGTTGGTGAACTCGCGCGCGAGGCTCGCGACCGCGGGCCACTCGGCCTGGGCCACGCGGCCGATGCCACCCGCGCGGACGCTGTCGTCGGTCGCGGGCGTGCGTACGATCCAGAGCAGCACCGCGAACAGCGAGGGAATGAGGAACGCCACCTGACGCATGAGGGAGGTGAGGTCGGCGCGCAGCGTTCGGAGGCTCCACGACGGCAGCGTGAGGGTGACGAGCACGCCGAGACCGAGCACGCCGAAGGGGATGAGGTGCGCGTAGAAGGCCCCGAGCGCCAGCACGCCCATGAGCACCTGGCGCCGAGGCTCGGTGCGACGCTCTGGGTCGGCGAAGAGACCGACCGCGACGAGCGCGAGCGGCACGCCGAGCAGCAGGTTGAGGAAGCCCAGGAAGAACTGCGGGTTCCAGAGCAGCGGCCAGGAGAGGGCGGCGAGGCGCTCGTCGCCGCCGGTGCGCCGCAGCGCGAAGCGGAGCGAGTACGGAATCGACACCAGCGTCAATGCGGCCAGGAGGCGCACCGCGCCTTCGGCGCCCATCACGGTCGAGAGCGGGACCCCCAACGCATACACGAGCAGGTATTGCGTTCGAGAGAGCGTGACCTCGAAGATCGCGTCGAGCGACGAGCCGAAGAGCAGCCGACGCAGCACCGACACGGCGGCGATGTGCTGGGGAAGGTCCTGCAACGGCGCGTGGGCAGCGGCGTAGAGGGGCGCCGCGAGGCTGAGCGTCACGACCGCGAAGGCGGCCTCGAAGCCGAGGCGCACCCGCTGGAGGCGCTGCCACACGGTCACGGCGAGACGGCCCCCCGCCAGCGGGCGCGCGTCGCGCGGGAGAGCTCGGTGAGCTCGGCCTCGTAGCGGGGCGCTCGCGGACCGACGAGCACCACGCTCATGCGCGACGGGTCGAAGATCCGCCGGGCGGCCGCGCGCAGGTCGGCCGCGCGGAGCGACATCAGCTCGCGTCGTCGGGCAGCGGGTTTTCGCCGCTGACCGAAGAGCTCTGCGGGGCCGTAGAAGTCGCAGAGGTCTTGCGGGTCGTCGTCGAGGGCGTCGAGGTCGAAGCCGAAGCGCCGTCGCGCCTTCTCCATCTCGGCGCCCGTGGGTCCGTCGGCCGCCAGCCCGCGGAGGATGGCCGTCACCTCTTCGATCACCGCCCCGACGGAGCCGCGTGCGACGGAGGCCGCCACCTCGACGACGCCCACCTCGGTGAAGCGCTCGATGTTGGCCGACACGTCATAGGCGAGGCCCTTCTCTTCGCAGACGCGACGGTAGAGCGGCGTCGACATCCCGTCGTCGATCACCCGCAGCAGCATCTCCGTCGCGGCGCCCGCCGGGTCGTCGAGGCCCTCGCATGGAAACGCGATGCGCAACGCCGTCTGACTTCCGCCCGCGTGGTGGACCATCGATCGCCGCGGCCGGGTCTGCGCCCGCTCGTACGAACGCGGCACCTGACGCGGCCCCGAGGGGAGCGCACGCAGCGACCCGCTCACCGCACGCAGCAGCTCCGTGTGGGGGAGGGGACCTGCGGCGCACGCGACCATGTTGCCGACCACGTAGTGGAGGCCGTGGTGGGCGCGCAGGTCGCCGTCGGTGAAGCGGGTGACGTTGCGCACCGTTCCCGCGATGGGCGCGCCGAGGGGGTGCTCGCCGAACACGAGACGACGCACGTGGTTGTCGGGGGAGATGTCGCGGCCGCGATCGTCGACGTCCTCCAGCAGCTCCTCGCGCACGATGCCGACCTCGACCTTGCGGTCGGCGAACACCGGGCGCGTGAGGAGCCCGCCGAGGATGGCGCTCGCTTCACCGAGCACGTCGGGCGGCGCGTCGAGCTCGAAGACCGTGAAGTCGGTGTGGGTCGCGGCGTTCATGGAGCCGCCGAGGGACTCCACCGCGTCGTTGACCAGCGCCGCCGAGGGCAGCGCCTCGGAGCCGCGGAACAACATGTGTTCGAGGAAGTGCGAGAGCCCGTTGTGGGCGGGCCGCTCGTGCCGTGAGCCGACGTGGACGTAGACCGCCGTCACCGCGCGGTGCAGATGGGGCCGGTGAATCGTCAGGACCCGCAGTCCATTGGACAGCCGGTGCGTGCGGACGTCGTGCATCGACCGTTGGGGCGTCAGTTGCCCTCGGTGTCGCCCTCGGCGGGCGCCCGCAGTCGCGGCGAGTTGCCGATGCGAACCTGACCCTCGTGCTCAGCCTCCTGCCGCAGGCGGGTGACGTACTGCACGAGCACGTCGCGCTGTCGCGCCGCAAGCGCCGAGGCAGCGGCGGTCGAGAGCAGCTCCTGGCGCTGACGGCCGAACTCCTCGCGCGTGGCGACGGTGCGGCTGCCGTCCTTGAAGCGCATCACGAACCAGTCCTCGCCGGCCTGCACGGGCTCGCGCACGAACGGGTGCTCCTGCGTGAGCGAGAAGGCCGTGTTGGTGAGCAGCTCGCCGTGCTCGACGTCGTTGACCACGAAGCCGTTGCGCGCAAACACCTCGCTGTCCTGAAGAGCAGGCGCGCCGAGGTCGGTGCGCTCGACGGGCGCGAGCGAAACGTTGCCCGCCAGCGTGATCGCGGCCGGCGTCTCGCCCCGGTAGAACTCCCGCAGCGCGGCAGTGCGGACGGCCGTCGACGCCTCGTCGAGGTTGGTCGCCGACCCGAGGCTCGTGAGCGCCGCGCGAGCAGCCTCGCGGGCGAGCTCGGCGCCGCGCGTCTCGCGGAAGAGCGTGCGGGCGATGTCGCGCTTGGCCTCGGCCTCGGGCACGTCGCCCTCGCGAAACCCGAGGAGCTGAACGATGTGCACGCCCGTCGCGGTGTCGGTCACCGGGGTGATGCCGTTGGGCTGGAGCGCGACCGTGGCGCGAACCACCGCGGCGTCGAGCGAGCCGCCCTCGACGGGCGCCCAGGTCATCAGGCCACCCTCGCGCCAGGTGAGCGAGTCATCGGAGTAGAGACGCGCGAGGCGCACGAAGTCGCCGCCCGCCACGAGCTGCGCGCGGATGGCCTCGGCGCGGGCTCGCACCTCCGCCTTCTGCGCGTCGGTCGCGCCCTCCGGGAAGCGCACGACGATCTGCCGCGCGCGGAACTCACGATGCAGCCCGCGGAGGCTCTCGCGGCGCCGCTCCCACTGCCGCTGGATCTCGTCGTTGTGCTGGCCCGCCCACGCCTCGACCTGCGCCGGGTCGTCGTCGCGGACGAGCGCGCGGTAGAAGCTGAGCGGGAAGCGGAGGTAGCGCACCGCCATCTGGTCGTGCGTGCGCTGGTAGTCGCGCCACATCTCCTCGTCGGAGATCTGCACCGTCGAGCGCACCGCGTCGCGCATGCGCTGCGCGAGCATCTCGCGCACCATGGACGCGCGCAGGTCGGGCACCGCGCGGCGGAAGAGGCCGCGCGCGATGCGCCGCTCGAACTGGGCGTAGTCGAAGCGGTCGCCGGCGCCGCCGCACATGGTCGGGGGCAGGTCGACGTGGCCCGACTGCACGCTCAGGATCGGCTCGGCCCCGACGCCGACGGAGGCGTAGAAGCGGCAGTTGCGAAACTCGTCGTTGACCATCTCGTCGGTCACCCGCATGCCGAGGCGCTCGGCCTCGTGGGCCAGGAGCTCCCGCTCGATGAGGCCGTCGAGCGCGCCCTGACGGATGGCCCCGGCGATGGCGGGGTTCTCGCTCTGGGAGCCAGGCATCAAGCGCGGCAGCGAGCTGATGGCCGCGACGTAGTCACCCTCGGTGAGCGTGCGCCCGTACACCTTGGCGGCGTAATTGACCCTCAGGCTGCCCTGCGAGCAGCCCTGCGATCCAGGCCCCCACCCCACGCCGAAGATGGTCGCGACGGACGCGACCAGCACGATGAGGAAGAGGGAGTTGGAGTGCCGACGAAGTCCTTCCAGCATAGGAGTAGCCGCTCGCATCGGGCGCCATGGCCCGGGGTAGTCACCAGAGACAGAGTCGTGCGAGAGATCGCCCCGACGCCTTGAGCCCACCCGATGGATGGGAGACCGCGCACTATCACATCAGGTGGTGATTGACACCTGTCCTGAAGCGGAGATACTCCGCGCCCGTTTTCGATCAAGGAACGCACAACATGTCGCTGCACACGTCCACCAAGACTGAAATCATCGAGAAGTTCCGCCAGTCCGAGGGGGACACGGGTTCTCCTCAGGTCCAGATCGCGCTGCTCTCGGCGCGCATCTCGCTGCTCCAGGGTCACTTCGAGACCCACAAGAAGGACCATCACTCGCGGCGCGGGCTGCTGAAGATGGTGAGCCAGCGCCGTCGGCACCTCGACTACCTGAAGAGCCACGACGTTCCGGCCTACCGGAAGATCATCGCCGAGCTCAACCTCCGCAAGTAAGTCTGCACCCGCCAACGCCCCGCCCGATCACCCGGCGGGGCGTCGGTGTTTCTGGGGTTACCCACGCGATGTCCAGGGCGCTCGTCGGCGCGCACCTCGACACCGCGAGGCTCCGATCGAACCGCGTCGCTCCGGTCTTCGCTTCGTGTGCGCCACGCCCCGTCGGCGTGCGCCCAGGAACCGAGGACACCGAACGACCCCGATCGACCCCCGCCGCCTCGCTCCGTCCCCCACCGCCGACGGAATCCGTGAGGCTTTATGTCGATCATTCGTGAGAGCGTCGAGATCGGGAACACCACCGTCACCATCGAGACGGGCCGCGTCGCCAAGCAGGCGAACGGCTCCGTGCTCATCAGCGCGGGCGAGTCCATCGTCCTCGTGACCGCCTGCGCCAGCTCGGACGAGCGCCCTGGCATCGACTTCTTCCCCCTGTCCGTCGACTATGTGGAGAAGACCTTCGCCGCGGGCCGCATCCCCGGCGGGTTCTTCAAGCGCGAGGGTCGTCTCCGCGACGAGGAGATCCTCACCTCGCGGCTCATCGACCGCCCCTGCCGCCCGCTCTTCCCCGACGGCTACCGCAACGACGTGCAGATCATCGCGACGGTGCTCTCGGCCGACAAGGTGCACACCACCGACGTGCTCGCCCTCATCGGCGCCAGCACCGCGCTGCACATCAGCGACGTGCCCTGGGCTGGCCCCATCGCGGGCGTTCGCGTGGGTCGCGTGGACGGCAAGCTTGTCGCCAACCCCACCTTCGACGAGATCGCCAAGAGCGATCTCGACATGATCGTCGCGGGCAGCAAGGACGCCATCGTGATGGTCGAGGGGGCCGCCGACGAGTTCTCCGAGGACGAGCTCATCGAGGCGCTCATGTTCGCGCACCGCAGCATGCAGCCGGTGCTCGAACTCCAGGAGCGCATCCGCGAGGCGGTGGGCAAGACCAAGAAGGTCTTCGCTGCGAAGCGCCCCACGGACGACATGTTCCGCCGCATCCGCGAGGTCGTCGGCGCGGGCCTGAGCGACGCGTCGCGCACCCGCGTGAAGGGCGAGCGCTACGGGAAGTTCAAGGCGCTCAAGAGCCAGATGCTCGAGGCGCTCAAGCCCGAGTTCCCCGAGAAGGAGGGGCTGCTCAAGGAGGCGTTCAGCGAGGTGCAGGGCAACGTCATGCGCACGATGATCGTCGACGAGCAGGTGCGCATCGACGGCCGCGACAGCGTCACCGTGCGACCCATCGCGTGCGAGGTCGGCCTGCTCCCGCGCGTGCACGGCAGCGCGCTCTTCACCCGCGGCGAAACCCAGGGCATCGTCACCGCCACCCTCGGCACCGCGCAGGACGAGCAGAAGATCGACGGCCTCGTCGGCGAGAAGTGGAAGCGCTTCCTGCTCCACTACAACTTCCCGCCGTACTCGGTCGGCGAGACCAAGCCCATGCGCGGCCCCGGCCGTCGCGAGATCGGTCACGGCAACCTCGCCGAGCGCGCGCTCGCGCGGATGATCCCGCCGGCCGAGCAGTTTCCGTACACCGTCCGCATCGTGAGCGAGATCACCGAGTCCAACGGGTCGAGCTCCATGGCCTCGGTCTGCGGCGGCGCGCTCGCCCTCATGGACGCCGGCGTGCCCATCAAGGCCCCCGTCGCCGGCATCGCGATGGGTCTCATCAAGGAGGGCGACAAGATCGCCATCCTCACCGACATCCTCGGCGACGAAGATCACCTCGGCGACATGGACTTCAAGGTCTGCGGCACCGCCAAGGGCGTCACCGCGATCCAGATGGACATCAAGATCGACGGGCTCTCGCGCGAGATCCTGGAGAAGGCCCTCAAGCAGGCCCGCGACGCGCGGCTGCACATCCTCGGGCGCATGCTCGCGACGCTGCCGACGCACCGCACCGAGCTGTCGAAGTACGCGCCGCGCATCACGACGCTCAAGGTCAATCCCTCGCAGATCCGCCTCGTCATCGGCCCCGGCGGCAAGACCATCAAGGGCATCGTCGACCAGACCGGCGTCGCCATCGACGTCGAGGACGACGGAACGGTCAACATCGCGAGCGCCGACAGCGTCGCGGTGCAGCGCGCCATCGACATCATCCGCGGCCTCACCGCCGAGGCGGAGATCGGGGCCGTGTACAAGGGCACCGTGAAGCGGGTCGTCGACTTCGGCGCCTTCGTCGAGATCTTCCCTGGCACCGAAGGGCTCGTGCACGTGAGCGAGCTCGACCACGTCCGCATCGAGAACGTCGCCGACGTCCTCAAGGAGGGCCAGGAGGTCGAGGTCAAGGTGCTCTCCATCGAGGATGGCACCGGCAAGATCCGCCTCTCCCGCCGCGCGGTGCTCCCGCTCCCCGAAGGGGAGGAGGGCGAGCGCGCCAAGGAGCGGATGGAGAAGTCCCACAACGAGCCGCCCCGCAGCTCCGGTGGTGACCGTCGCGGCCCGCCCGGCCGCGGTGGTGATCGCCCGCGTCGCTGAAGATCCTCCTTCCGAAATCCCCCTCCCAAATCACCCGATCGGTCTCCGCGCGATTGTGCGCGGGGACCAATCTTCGGTAGAGAGTTCCGCCATGAACGAACGCATGGATGTGGTGCTCGTCGGCGCGACCGGCGCTGTCGGGCAGGAGATGCTCCGCGTGCTGGAGCAGCGTGACTTTCCCGTGCGCCAGCTGCGCGCCATCGCGTCGGAGAAGTCCGCGGGCGGCACGGTGAACTTCCGCGGCGAGCCCCTCACCCTGCAGCCGCCTTCGGCGAGCGTCTTCGAGGGCGCCTCGGTGGCGCTGTTCTCGGCGGGCTCGTCGGTGGCCCGCGAGTGGGGCCCCATCGCGGCGAAGGCGGGCTGCCTGGTGGTCGACAACTCCAGCGCGTTCCGCATGCACGACGACCTCCCGCTGGTGGTGCCCGAGGTCAACGGCCACCGCATCCCAGCGTCGCGCGTCGGCATCGTCGCCAACCCCAACTGCTCGACCATCCAGCTACTGCTCGCGCTCAAGCCCCTGCACGACCTCGCGGGCCTCGAACACGTCGTGGTGTCGACCTACCAGGCCATCTCGGGCAAGGGCGCGCGGGCCGTCGACGAGTTCGAGCGTCAGCAGCGCGCCATCGCAGCGGGCGAAGAGCCTCCGACGGCGGTGCTGCCCGGCGTGCTTGCGGGCAACCTGCTCGCGGACTGGTCGCACGAGCCCTCGGGCTTCTCCGAGGAGGAGCTGAAGATCGTCGCCGAGAGCCGCAAGATCATGGAGCTGCCGGGGCTCCGCGTGTCTCCGACCTGCGTGCGCGTGCCCGTGCGCAACGCCCACTCGCAGAGCGTCTGGGCGCGCTTCAGCCGCACCGTCACGCGCGACGAGGCGCTCGCTTGCTTGCGCGCCGCGCCGGGCGTGGTGGTCGACGACCGCATCGGGCCCGGCCAGCATCCGCAGCCGCGGCAGGTGTCGGGCACCGACGCCGTCGCCGTGGGCCGCGTGCGGCAAGACCTCAACGACCCGCAAGCGCTGTCCCTCTGGGTGGTTGGCGACAACCTCCGCAAGGGTGCCGCGCTCAACGCCGTTCAGGTCGCCGAGCGGGCCTTCGGTGTGACGCCTTCGACCCGGGCATGACCGTCGGCGTGACATCCTGGCAGCGCGTGGCATCGCTCTCCATACGTGAATCCGCGGAGAACTCCGCTCGCGACGTCGCTCCCCGTGAGGAACGCGCCTTGCTGTTCATCCCGCGGATGTCGCGCACGACCTCGCTGCTGTTGGCGGTGGCCCTCCTCGGACTGACGAGCGAGGCGTCGGCGCAGGTGTTCACCAACATCTCGCGCTCGGGCTCACCTCGCACGCAAGACCCCGGCGGCATCCAGTCGTCGCTCAACATCACGTCGCCCATCGGGCTGCGCGACTGCGAGAGCGAGGAGTGGACCTTCACGATCAACTTCTCCGCCAACCCCGGCGGCATGACCACGACGTCGCTTCAGTATTTCGTCGGCGCCGACGCGATGGCCTGCACCATGGCCAACGCGCGCGCGCCGGTGACGTCGGGCACGGCCCGCTGCTGGCCCATCCGCCAGACGCCGTCGCTGACGTTCACCAACCCGACGACGCCGCTCAGCTACACGGTGCGCATCCAGAGCCGCTACCTGGTCGACCCCGAGGGCGGCAACTGCGCGACGCCCGGCACCACGCAGGGGACGGCCAACACCAACTACCTCTCACTGCTGGCGTTTCCTCCCTCGGACAGCAACGTGGTGGGCACGTACTCCGTCGCGTACGACGTCACGCCGCCCGACGCGCCGACCGACGTCGTCGCTGGCCCCGGCGAGGGCGCCGCCATCGTGACGTGGACGTACCCCGGCTCGCTCTCGACCGACACCGACGGCGGCACCACGACGGCCGCGCCGCCCGACCTCCAGGGCTACTGGTTGTTGTGCGATCCGCCGCTGAGCGCCACCGCCTCTGACGGCGGAACCGACGCGGGCGACTCCTCGTACGTGCGCCTCGACGCGGACGACGAGGACGAGGGAGACGACGGAGCGGGCGGCACCTGCGGAGCCTCCGCGCTGACGACGCTCAACCCCAACGACAGCGCCGCGTTTGCCCGGTATCGGTGCAGCGATCTCGTGGGCGCGACGGCCACGCGCGCGGTGGCGCAGGGCCTCACCAACGGCCGCCCGTATCACCTCGCGGTGGTGGCGCAGGACCTCGCGGGCAACCGCAGCGTGGTGTCGGTGGCTCCTCGGTGCGTGACCCCGGTTCCGGTGACGGACTTCTGGGAGTCGTACCGGGCCGCGGGCGGCCAGGCGCTGCCCGGCGCTTGTGCGGTGTCGGCGGGTCGCGTGGGCGCTTCGGGTGCGTGGATGGGTCTCGTGGTTGGCGTCGCGGTCTGGGTGCGTCGGAGGAGGAAGAGTCGATGAGGCGCTGGTGGGCATGTGCGGTCGCGGGCCTTCTCGCGGGGACGGCACCGTCCGTCGTGGAGGCGCAGACCTTCGAGCTCTTCGGTCGTGACCGGTCGGTGAGCCGCCACGAGTCGTCGCAGAACTTCCTCGTCGAGCTCCGCGGCGGGCCCTGGTACCCGGCCGTCGACTCGGAGTTCAACAACGGCGCGACGCCCTTCGCCGACATGTTCGGCACCACTGATCGCCTGCTGCTCTCGGCGGAAATCGATTGGCAGTTTCTGCGCATCAACCCCATCGGGTCGCTCGGTCTCGGCGTCGGCGCGGGCTACACGTCCATCTCTGCCATCGCGCCGCTCACCCAGTCGCCGATGCCTCCGGCCTCCGGCTGGCAGCGACCCACGGATGGTCAGCAGACCGCGCTGGAGGTCATCCCTGGCTACGTCGTCGGCGTGTTTCGCCTCGACGTGCTGGCGCGCCGCACGGTGATCCCCGTGGTGCCGTACGTGAAATACGGCGTCGGGTATGCCTACTGGTGGATCACCAACGGTGACACCCTCTCGCGCCGCTCGCTCACGCTCTCCCCGGGTGCCAACGCGAGCGACCCCGACCTCGGCCAGGCCGCCACCGGCGGGTCGATCGGCACCCACCTCGCGCTGGGGTTGATGCTGCGCCTCGACGTGTTCGAGCCCGCGGTGCAGCGCGCGTGGGACCAGCAGATGGGCGTCAACCACAGCTACCTCTTCGCCGAGTACACGCGCTCCGACCTCGGCACCATCGGCGCGCGCGCGCAGCTCCACCTCGGCTCCGAGACGTGGAACCTCGGCCTGGCGATGGAGTTCTGATCGACGTCTGATCGAGGTGTTGGGGGGAGGGGATGAGGGCGCCGGGGGGAGCGCCCTCCTCGGGAGCGAGCTGCCGTCAGCGCTGGGCAGCGGCCGGAGCGACCGCCGGGGTGCCGCACTCGGGGCAGAAGCGGGCGTTGGCGCCCAGCTCCACGCCGCAGTTGGCGCAGTTCTTCTTCGCGGCGACGGCGATGTTGCCACCGCACTCCGCGCAGAACTTCCCGGGGCGCACCTGCGCGTTGCAGTGCGGGCACGCGATGAGCGCGCCCTGCGCCGCTGCGCCGCCCGCGACCGCACCACCGGCGACCGCGCCCGCGAGAGCACCGGCGCCACCGCCGACGAGCCCGCCGAGGGCGCCGCCTGCGAGGTTGGACCCGAGCGACGCGCCCACGCCAACCTGCGCGGCCATGCCCGCGAGGCCCGTGTTGCCGCCGCCCTGCGCGAGGCCCGCGCCCGCGCCACGCATCGCCTCGAACTGACCGAGGCGGTTGATGTCACCACCCGCCAGCCCAACGTAGGCGGCGTCGTTGGCGCGCCGCTGGTCGATGCCGAACTGGGCGGCCTGGGCCTGGTACTGCGCCGTCGAGACGCCGACCTGCGCGGCGGCCGCGGCGGCCTGCGCCTGGAGGGCGGCGCGCTGGATGCCGATCTCGTCGACCTGGAGGCCGACCATCTGCTCGGCGACCTTCTGGCGCATCTCGTCGAAGCGCTTCACGTCCTCCTCGGGGACGTCGACTTCGAGCTTGGTCACCTTGACGATGCGGATGCCGGCCTGCGCGAGCTCCGTCGCGTTGGCGACGCACGCCTGCGCGAGCTCGTCCTGCATGTCCATGATGTCGAGGACCGAGCGGCGCTGCTCGCGAGCGAGCTTGCCGATGGTGCTCTTCACCGTGTTGAAGAAGCTGTTGACGAACCAGTCGAAGATGTCGGCGTGCTCCTGGAACTTCCGCATCCCGAAGTACTGGTAGATCAGCGTCTCGGGGTTTTCGACACGGAGCAGGATCTCACCGTGGCAGCGCGCCCGGAGGCGGATGCTGGTCATCGGGTCGATCATGTTGCCGAGCGTGCCGCCGAACTTCTTGGGGAAGGGCGTGCGCTTGACGAAGAAAAGCTCCGTCATGAGGAAGTTGCCGCCCGTGTACTGGTCGATGAAGTTCGACAAGAACGGGATGTTGGCCGTCGACAGGGTGCAGCGACCCGCGTCGAGCGTACCGACGGGACGACCCTCCTTGGAGAACACACCCCACTCGTCCGCGCGCACCGTGCACTGCGCGAACATCGGGATGGTCTGATCGGGGTGCTTCCAGATCAGGTCGTTGTTGTCCTCCGGGCGCGCGATCATCATCTCGCGGACGCCGTTCTTCACCACATCGCTCTGCAGGAAGTTCTTCGCGCTGTCGATCAGTCCCATTTCACCGAACTCCTCTGGTGACGCTCACCGAGCGCCACCCACACCGCCACTCGGCGACGTCTTACGCACGTTGGCCGACAGAGCTTTCGTCGCCCCGCCGACCACCGGCCTCGCCTCACGCGGGGCGAACCATACTTTGCCCGTTCGGTCGCTTCAACCGCGACGTTCGCGACCCAGCGGCCGACCCTTCGCCCCCGCCCGCTGCTGGTGGATCGACAGCGATCCCTTCCCCGACGCCGGCGGAACGAGACACCCCGGTCGGGTCCCGATGAGGTCACCGCGGCCCGCCTTCACCAGCGCCTCGCGCGTCTCGTCGTGGTGCGCAGGATCCCAGTACAGGATCAGCGCCTTCTGGAGCCGCTTCTCGTAGAGGTCACGCGCCGTGTAGACGGGCGTGCGCGACAGCGGATCGATGCCCGTGAAGTACATCGTCGTGGCCACGCTCATCGGCGTCGGGATGAAGTCCTGCACCTGCCTGGGCTTCATGTTTCGCTCCTTCAGCCAGAGCGCGAGGTCGACCATGTCCTTGAGCGTCGAGCCCGGGTGCCCGCTGATGAAGTACGGCACGAGGAACTGGTTCTTCCCGGCCTCTTCGCTCGCGCACTGAAACTGCTCGGCGAAGCGCTCGTAGCTCTCGATGCCGGGCTTCTTCATCTTGTCGAGCACGTCCTTGTTGGAGTGCTCGGGCGCCACCGAGAGCTGTCCGCCCGTGTGGTGCTTCGCCAGCGTCTCGATGAACTCCGGCGACCGCTCGGCGATGTCGTAGCGCACGCCCGACGCGAGGAAGACCTTCTTCACCCCGGGCTCTTCGCGCACCCGCTTCATCAGCGAGAGCAACGGCCCGTGGTCGGTCACGAGGTTTTCGCAGATGCCCGGGTGCACGCACGAGAGCCGTCGGCAGGCGCTCTCGATCTTGTCGTCCTTGCAGCGCATCTCGTACATGTTGGCCGTCGGGCCGCCGAGGTCGCTGATGACGCCGTTGAAGCCGTCCATCCGGCGCAGCGCGCGCACCTCGCGCATCACGCTGTCAGCCGAGCGCGACGAGATCACCCGCCCCTCGTGCTCGGTGATCGAGCAGAACGTGCACCCACCAAAGCACCCGCGCATCGTGACGATGGAGTGCTTCACCGTCTCGAACGCAGGGATGGGCGCGTCGTACTGCCAGTGCGCCTTGCGCAGAAACGGCAGGTCGTAGAGCCCGTCCATGGTCTGCGTGTCGAGCGCGAACGCTGGGGGATTGAAGTACACCGCCTCGTGCTCGTGGGCCTGCACCAGCGGCCGCGCGTTGCCCGGGTTGGTCTCGTACTGAAACGCCCGCGACATCTCGGCGAAGGCGTCCTTGCTGGTGCGGACCTCGTCGTAGGAGGGCAGCACCACGACGCCGCCGTCGGTGACGTGCTTGCTCGGCGGGATGTCCTCCCACTGGCCCTTGCGGAGCACATAGGCGGTGCCGCGCACGTCGCGAATCTGATCGATGCGCTCGCCCGCCTTGAGTCGCCGCGCGACCTCCCACACCGGGCTCTCGCCCATGCCGAAGATGAGCAGGTCGGCCTTGGCGTCGAGGAGCAGCGAGCGCCGCACGCTGTCAGACCAGTAGTCGTAGTGGGCGATGCGTCGCAGCGACGCCTCGATGCCGCCGAGCACCAGCGGCACGCCCGGAAACGCCTGCCGGCACAGGTTGGCGTAGACGATGGACGCGCGGTTGGGGCGCAAGCCCGTGCGACCGCCGGGGGAGTATTGGTCCTCCGCGCGGGTCTTCTTCTGCGCGGTGAGCTTGTTGAGCATCGAGTCGAGGTTGCCCGCCGTGATGCCCACCATCAGCCGCGGAACACCCATCCGCAGGAGGTCTTTGGTGTCGCGCCAGTCGGGCTGCGCGATCATCCCGACGCGAAAACCCCGACCCTCCAGGAAGCGCCCGATGAGCGCGCCGCCGAAGGCCGGGTGGTCGACGTAGGCGTCGCCGTTGACGATGAGGATGTCGATCGCATCCCAGCCGCGCGCTTCCATCTCCTCCCGGGTGGTGGGCAGAAAGCGGCGCAAGTCGCGGGGCGGGCTCTGCCCGTTCCGCCGGAGTGTCACGAGGTCCATGGGATGGCTCGGAGTCTAGTAGAGTTCGCCCGTGACGGAAGGGCTCCCGCAGCGCTATCGGCTGCTCCGACGCATCGGCGCTGGAGGAATGGCAGAGGTGTTCCGCGCCGAGCTCGTGAGCGCGGAGGGCATCACCCGCGAGCTCGTCATCAAGCGGGTGCACCCGCGGCTCGCGCTCGACCCCGAGGCGGTGCGGCGCTTCGTCGACGAGGCGCGCGTCGCCGCGAGGCTGCGCCACCCCAACGTCGTGCAGGTGTACGAGTTCGGCCGCGCGGGCGACCACTACTTCCTCGCCATGGAGCTGGTCGAGGGATGTGACCTCGCCGCCCTGCTGCGCCGCGCCGACGATGGACAACTGCCGCCCGGGGTCGCACTCGCCGTGGTCGAAGCCCTGCTCGACGGGCTCGGGTACGTCCACGCGCTGCGCTCGACCAACGGCGACCCGCTGGGTCTCGTGCACCGCGATGTCTCGCCGCATAACGTGCTGCTCGGGCACGCGGGCGAGGTGAAGCTCGCGGACTTCGGCATCGCCCACGCCGCCCAGACGAGCGCGACGTCGACCGCCGACGCGGGAGCCGTGATGGGCAAGCTCGCGTACATGGCGCCCGAGCAGGCGAGGGGAGAGGCCGTCGACGCGAGGGCCGACCTCTTCTCGGCGGCGTCGGTGCTGCGCGAGATGCTGACCGGCACCCGCGCCTACGGGACCGCGACAGGAGAGAACCTCCGCGAGCGCGCGACCCTCGGACAGGTGGAGCCCGTCGCGCTGCCCGCCTCGCTCGCGGCCTTCGCACCAGTGTTCGACCGCGCCCTCGCCAGCGCCCGTGACACGCGCTTCGCCACGGCGGCCGAGTTGCGTCAGGCCCTGCGCGCCGCGGCCGAAGCTCTCGGGGTGCGACCGGACGTCGATGGCCTCCGCGCCCTCGTGGCCGTCGCTTCGGGGCCCGACGCGCCGGCGCTCGCCCCGAGCGATCGAACGCTCACCGACGCCGCGTCGCCAGAAGATCGCGGGCCTGCCTCGCCGCCGTCGGTCGTGCCCGCGGCGTTGCGCAAGCGGAGGGTGTTGTTCGAGCGCGTCGCCATCGCCGTCGGCGTGCTGGTCGTGAGCGTGCTCGCCGAACGACGCACGCGACCGGCCGCGCGCGGGCCCTCGACGCAGCGGGCGGTGGTGCCGCGCGGGAGCCCGCTGCGCCTCGGCGTACCAGCGGGGCTCGGCGCTGGATGGTTGCAGCCCGATGTTCGGCGTCGCCTCGAAGCGGCGGTCGGTGCGCGCGTCGAGCGTGTCGACCTGGGCGGAGCCGTCGCGACCGCGCGCGCTCTCCGAACGGGCGAGGTCGACGTGGCGCTCGTCCCCTCGGAGTCCCTGCGCGCGTTGGTGACGACCGACTCCGTGCGGCGCCTCGACACGCTGTTGCCCGAAGTCGATGGGAGCGGATACCTCGCGCTCCGGACGACGCTCCGCGCCGAGACGCTGCCCTGGGGCGCGAGCGTCGGCGTCGCGGGTGAGGGCACCTACGCGCTCCCCGTCGCGGTCGATCTCGTGGCCTTCGGGGTGCGCGCCGACGCCCTGCAAGACGCAAACGAGTGCGTCTCGACGCGACGAGCAGAGATCGAGACGTGGCTGCGCGCGCATCATGGGCTGCGCCTCCCGTCAGGGCTCGGCCCGCGACACGACCTCGGTACCTGGACGTCGTGGGACCTCGTCGCCGCCTCGTGGTGCTGGTCTCGCGACGGCTCGCACCTCGCGGCCGCCGAGGCCCACGACCCGGCAGGCGTCGCCGCGACGCTCGCGCGCTGGGGCTCGCTCGGCGTGACGCTCGACGGCAATGTTCCGGCGGGTGATGCCCTCACACCGGCCCGCGAGGCCCAGACGTTGTTGTCCTCCATGGGCGCGATCGCCGGCGCGGACGACGCGTCCGTCGTCGCACGCTGGGCCTCGCTCTCGTGGTGGAACGCCCACGGCGCCGAGGGTTGGGTCCTCGCCCGTCCTCCCCGCGGCGACCGCTTGCAGCTCGATGCTCTCGGCGACACCACCGAAGAGGGCGGGCGCGCGGTGATCGGTCGCACCTGGGGTTGGTGCCTCGGCCTCGGATCGGCCCGCGCCGCCCGAGCTGCGCGCCTTCTGCTCACGCTGGCCAACGGCGCCAACGGCGACACGCTCGTGCGCGACGTCGGAGGCGTCGACGCCACCGCCCGCTTCACCGCGATGACGGGTCCCGTCGGAGCCTTCGCGCGCTCGGCGCTGGAGCAATCACCCTTCGTTCGCCTCGACGGGCCTGCCTCGCTCGACGACGTCGAGGCGCTTCCCACCCGCGTACGCGACGCGCTGGCCCGCCGCCCCTGACCACCCGTCGGATCCGTTGTCGCGCACCGCCTGCGCATGGTACTCGCACCCCATGACCCAGTGGCTTGGTTACCTCAGCGCCGTCGCCCTCGTGTGCGTCGGCGCGGCCCTCAACGCTCCCGCCGAGCCGGCCGAACCGCCGCCCCCCGCGCCGGTCGCTGTCGTGGCCCCGACGCCTGATCCGGCGCCCGCCGTCGACCCGTCGGCCCCCGCGCCCGCCGCCGCGCCAACCGGAGGTTGAGCGCACTGACGGGCTCCGGTCGGAGCCCCCCGATAGCCTCAAACGCCTAGCGGCGACCGATCGCGGAGAGCGTGGTGCGCGCCGCCTCGCACGCCGGGTCGATGGTCAGCGCGCGTCTAGCGGCGTCGTCCGCGGCGCGCGGGTCGCCCGAACGACTCAGCGCCTCGGCGAGCCGCGCGAGAATCGTCGCGTCCATCGGTCTCGCGCGCGACGCACGCTGCCAATGGATGGCAGCCTCCGCCCAGCGCCCGACCTCCTCCTCACGACGTGCCTGGATGGACGCCAGCGCCGACCGGGTGTCTGCAAGGGCCTGCCCCGCAGTCTGCAGCGCCGGAACCCGCTCGGCCTGCGGATCGATCGACTGCGCGATGCAGAACTGCACCGCCACCGCGATGCGCTCGACCTCCACCATCAACGCCGTGAGGTCGCGGTGATGGGCGTCGTCACCCGGCGCCACGCGCGGCGCTCCCTGGTCGACAGGGACCTTCACCTCCGGGCGCCCCGGCGCCACCGACGGGCGGTTGCCCGATGGGCGGTAGCTGCCTCGCGTCTCCGTGACGCCGCCGCCGTCGCGCTTCAGCGGCGCGGGCACCACGAGCGGCGAGTCCATCGCAGGAGGTCGGATGGACGGGGTGTCGCGTTCGGGCATCCGACCCGACGCGATGGGGCGCGGAGGAATGGGCGTAACGGCTGACTGCGGGGGAGGGGGCGTGACGCCTCGCCGCCCTTCGCCGCGGAGGGTCTGCTGGTCGTAGAGGAAGCGCCGCACGGGGTCGCCGAGCACCTGCGTCGCCTCGTCGAAGGCGCGGACGATGGCGTCGATGCGGTACCGATATTCGTCACTCGGGATGCCCACAAATCGCGCCGGATCGCACCGACGCCGAAGGTCGCGCAGCGCCTGGTCGATGACCTCCCACGACGAGTCCGGGGCGATCTGCAGCACCTCGTAGTGCGTCCGCCCCGACAGGCGCTCGAAGATGCGGTCGACCGCCACCCGGTCTTCCGTCGACATCCCGTTCAGATCGCCCATCGCTCCGCCCCCGTCACCATCGTCGCTGTCTCCAATCTTCTTATCGGCCACCTGCACGATCGCAGTAGCTGAACATCCGTTGCCACAATTTATGAAACCCGACGGAAGCCAGGGTACATCCGTTCAGCCGAAGGGCAGACCGCCCGGCCGAGCAACAACCCACCACCCACACGGAGTCCCCCGATGATCAACCCCGCCCCCATCCTCCGCGCCGCCGGCTTCTGCTTTACCTGGCGTCGTATAGCCCAAGGCCAGGCGCGCGTCAGCCTGTGGCGCGTCGACCCCAGCACCGGCCGTCGGCACTGGGTCACGTGTGCCATCGCCGACGACACCCGCGACGCGATCCGCGGGCGCGCGCTCGCCCTCCTCGCGCTCGCCCGCTCGATTCCGATGGCAGCCGGTCGCAGCGTCGAGGCGCAGGCCGTCACCCTCTCGCTGGCCATCACCGCGCGCCGCCTCTCTCGCATCGACGTGACGGCGCCCTTCGCCAACGACGTCACCGCCATCGACGCCCACGCCAGGGCGGCGTAGCCCCTCCGAACAACTCGGACAGGCTATGTCCCCGCCCTCGCCGATGCTCAGCGGCGGGCGCTCGCGGCGTGATGCTATGGTCCGCCACCGCCCCATGGACGCTGACCCACCCGTCGCTCGCGACCCCCTCCGCGAAGCACTCCTCGATCGTTTTGGGCTCGATGATTTCCGCCCGTGGCAGCGGGAGTCCATCGAGGCCCTCCTCGACGGTGGGCAGACACTGGTGGTCGCCCCGACCGGAGGCGGCAAGAGCCTCACCTATCAGTTCACCGCGACCTGCCTCCCCGGCGTCACGCTGGTCATCTCGCCGCTCGTCGCGCTCATGGAAGACCAGGTGCGGGCGCTCGATCAGCGCGGCGTCTCGGCCACCTTCCTCGCCTCGACGCTCACCCCCGACGTCCGTCGGGCGCGCATCTCGGGGATGATCGCGGGCCGCTACAAGCTGGTGTACCTCGCGCCCGAGCGCCTCCAGTTCGACGGCTTCGTCGACGCGTGCGCCCGCGCGAAGATCTCGCTGCTCGCCGTGGACGAAGCCCACTGCATCTCCATGTGGGGCCACGACTTCCGGCCCGACTACCTTCGCATCGGCGACCTCATCGAGCGCCTCCGCCCGCCGCGCCTGCTCGCCTGCACCGCCACCGCGACGCCCGACGTCCGCAACGAGATCCTCGAACGACTGCGCTTCGATCGCGAGAAGGTGAGGGTCGTCCTCCGAGGCTTCGCGCGGCCCAACCTCCACCTCTCGGCGCGCACCGTCGACGGGCCCACCGAGTCCAAGGAGACGGTGCGACGCGAGCTGAAGCGCGTGCTCGGCGAGCCGACGCGTCCCGCGGGCGGAGCCATCGTGTACGCCGCCACGCGCAAGGCCACCGAGCAGGTCGCCGACGAGCTGCGCCGCGCCGGGTGGAACGCCGCGCCCTACCACGCCGGCCTCGCACCGGACGAGCGGTCGAGCCTCTCGGAGCGCTTCAGCGCGCGCACCCTCGACGTCGTCGTCGCGACCAACGCCTTTGGCATGGGCATCGACCGGCCCGACATCCGCACGGTGCTCCATCTCCAACCCCCGTCGAGCATCGAGTCCTACTATCAGGAGGTCGGGCGCGCCGGCCGCGACGGCGCCGAAGCCCACGGCCTGCTCCTCTGCTCGGGCGTCGACATCGCGCTACGCCGACGGCTCACCCAGATGGGCTCCGACGGGCAGGCCCCCGACCCCGCGCAGTCGGCCCGCGCGTGGCACCTCTTCTGCGATCTCCTGCGCTACCTCGACGCCGGCACCTGCCGACACGACTTCATGCTCCGGTACTTCGGCGACGAGCGGGAGATCCTCGGTGGCTGCGGTCACTGCGACATCTGCGCGAGCCTCGACCAGCCCACCGACGATGTCCCCCAGTCGCAGGTCGACACCGCCGTTCGCATGGCACTCTCGGGGGTCGCGCGCGCCCGACAGCGCGGCGGTCTCCAGGCCATCGCGGAGATGCTCCGCGGCGCCCACTCCCAGCGCACGATGCGATTCGGCTTCGACCAGCTCTCCACCTTCGGCCTTCTGCGCGACCGCTCGCAGCCGTGGGTGCTCTCCCTGCTCCGTGGCCTCCTCGCCGCCGGATGGATCGACCTGACGCCGACCGAGCACCCGGTTCCCTTCGTCACGGCAGCGGGTGCCGCGGTGATGCGAGCCAACGACGCCGTGCGCTTTCGCCTGCCCCCCGACCGCGAGCGCCCGCGCACTGCGACCGCCCGACGCCCCGCCGCCCCGGAGGCGACGGTGGGCCACTACGACCACGCCCTCTACGACCGACTGCGTGCGTGGCGCGCCGAAGAGGCGAAGCGCCGTGGGCTCCCGGCCTACGTCGTCGCCTTCGACCGAACGCTCCAGGAGGTCGCCGCCCGACGCCCCAACGACCTCGCGGCGCTCGCGCAGGTGCACGGCCTCGGGCCCGCCCGCGTCGAGGCCTACGGCCAGGCGCTGCTCACGATGCTTCGCGCCGCAGCGCCCGCCTGAGCGGCTCTGCCGCCGCAGCGCGAAGAGCTTGCAACTGCATCGTGTCCCGATGCATCTACCGAGGCGACGTGTTGATCCGCCGGACTCGTGCTCGCGTTTTCGTCGCCACCCTCGCCGCCGCGGCTCCCGCGTCCGCGCAGATCGGGGCCACCACCCAGACCGATCCGGCGACGCCTGCGCCCGCCGCCACGGCAGCTCCGCGGCTCACCCAGTTCGTGCAGGCCGACTACCCCGCCGAGGCCCTCGCGCAGGGCCTCGAAGGCTCGGTGCTCCTCGAACTCACCATCGACCCGACGGGGCACGTCACGCAGGTCACGGTCGTCCAGGCCCTGTCCCACGGCTTCGACGAAGCGGCCACGGCCGCCGCGCGCAACTTCATCTTCGAGCCTGCGCGTCGTGACGGCAGCCCCGTCGCGTCCATCCTCCGCTACCGCTACCGCTTCAGCGCGGCGGCGGCCCGCGCTGCCCAGCAGCCCCGCGTTCACGCGCTGCTGCGAGCGACCGTGCGGGGCAGGGGGGACGTCGCGCTCGCGGGGGCGACGGTCACCCTCACGCTGCCCGACGAGAGCACGCGCACCGCCACCACCGACGCGACGGGTGCGTTTCGCTTCGAGCTCGACGTGGTGGGCAACCTCCGCCTGACGATTCGCGCCGACGGTTACGACCAGACGGAGGTGACCGAAGCCGTCGCCGATCGCGAAGACGTCTCGCTCACCTACCGTCTCACCCCGACGCGCCCCGCGCCGACGGCGGCGCCGACGACGCCCGGCCCCGCCGCTGCGCCCGCCGCCGAGGAGGATGAGGCCACCGTGCGGGCCCGCCGCCCGCCGCGCGAGGTCACCCGTCAGTCGTTGGAGTTTCGCGAGATTCTCCGCATGCCCGGCACCGGCGGCGACGCTCTCCGCGCCGTGCAGAACTTCCCCGGCGTCGCGCGCGCCATCAACGGCCTGCTCATCGTCCGCGGGTCGACCCCGCAAGACACGCAGATCTTCGCTGACGGCACCAACATCCCGCTCGTCTATCACTTCGGCGGGCTCTCCTCGGTCATCAGCACCGAGCTCCTCGACCGCATCGACTTCTACCCGGGCAACTACAGCGCCCGGTACGGCCGCGCCCAGGGCGGCATCGTCGACGTCGGGCTGCGCTCGCCGCGCCGGACGGGCTACCGCTTCGTCGCCAACCTCAACCTCATCGACGCGAGCGTGTTCGCCGAGGGGGCCATCACCCGCAACCTCTCCTTCGCGGTGTCGTTTCGCCGCAGCTACATCGACGCCATCCTCGGGGCGGTGCTCACCGGGGTCAGCGCGGTGTCCTTCACCTCGCTCCCCGTCTACTGGGACTACCAGGCGCTGCTGGAGTACCGGCCCACGTCGCGCGATCGCATCCGCCTCGCGTTTCTGGGCTCCGACGACTCGCTCTCGCTCATCCTCAACACGCCGTCCGAGGCGGCGCCGCGCTTCTCTGGCAGCTTCTCCACAGGCATCGGCTTCCACGCCGGGCAGCTCCTCTGGGACCACACCTTCTCGGCCAACGTCTCCAGCCGCGCGATGTTCTCCATCAACCGCAACGCCATCAACATCGGCGGCGGCGACGTCTTCGGCCTCGACCTCACCTTCCTCAACATCACGGGCCGCTACGAGCTCACCGCACAGCTCAACCGACACGTCCGCGGCAACTTCGGCCTCGACCTCACGGGCGGCCCCGCGACCATTCAGTTCAATGGTGTTCGGGCGCCCACCGAGGGGCAGAACGTCAACCCGCAAGCCCTCGCCCGCGTCTCCACCCAGGACGCCGACACGCTCTACCGACCGGGCGCCTACGCCGAGTTCGAGGTGACACCGACGCCCCGGCTGCGGCTCATCCCCTCGCTGCGCGTGGACTACACCCGCGACGCCGACCGCTCGTGGGCCGTGCAGCCGCGCTTCTCGTTTCGGTGGGAGTTCGTGCGCGACTGGTTCTTGAAGGGCGGCGTCGGTCTCTTCAACCAGCCGCCGCAGCCGCAGCAGAGCTCGAGCGCGGTCAACTCCTTCAACCCGTCGACCACCGTCGGCAACCCCTTCCTCGCCACGCAGCGCTCGGTGCACTACGGCCTCGGCGTCGAGCACAACTTCTCCCGATACCTCTCCCTCTCCGTCGAGGGCTTCTACAAAGACCTCGACGACCAGGTCATCGCGCAGCCCTCCGTCCAGGGCCCGGCCTATCTCAACACGGGTATCGGGCGCATCTACGGCGCCGAGATTCTCTTCCGACATCGGCCGTCGGCGCGCTTCTTCGGGTGGCTCGCGTACACCATCTCGCGCTCCGAGCGCCGCGACTCCCCGGAGTCCGCGTACCGCATCTTCCAGTTCGATCAGACGCACATCCTCACGCTCATCGGCAGCTACCGCCTCGGCCGCGGCTGGGAGGTGGGCCTGCGCTTCCGCTTCGTCACCGGCAACCCCGCGACGCCCATCATCGGCGCGATCTACAACGGCGACAGCGGGACCTATCAGCAGATTCCCGGCGTGCCCTTCTCGGTGCGCAACGCGCCCTTCCACCAGCTCGACCTGCGCGTCGACAAGGTGTGGAACTTCCGGCGAGGCAACCTCGACCTCTACCTGGAAGTCCTCAACGTCTACAACAATGCCAACCCCGAAGGCATTCAGTACAACTACAACTACACCCAATCGACCACGATCACGGGAATCCCGTTCTTCCCCAACCTCGGGTTGCGCTTTGAATACTGAGCTCATCGGATATCGGGTCGCCGCCTGCCTCGTGGGAGCCCTCTTCCTGGGCGGCTGCGGCGACGACCTCGCCCCCGCCTGGGAGATTCGCGCCTTCCGACTCTTCGGCGCCAAGATCGAGAACCTCACCCGCGCCGCCCGCCCGACGCCCGACCCCGGCGTCACCGAGGCCGCGCCGGGTGACACCGTCCGTCTCTCGCTCAGCTACGTCGACCCAGCGCCTACCCCGCGCAACCTCAGCGTCACTTGGGTCATCTGTCCGCAGGCCGTCGTCACCGGCACCACCTTCGGCTGCGCCGGCGGCGGGCTCAGCGTGCTCAACGGAACCACCGTCGAGTACCCGGTGCCGCGCATCGAGTACGCCGTCGACAGCTCCAACCGCCCGCGCATCCAGGCCATCGCCCTCGCGTGCGCCGGGGGGACCGTCGCCCTCGACCCGACCACCATGCAGCCCTCGTGTCGCGGCGAGGGGAGCGCCTCGTGGGTGATGACCCGGTCGATTCTCGTTCGCACCGAGGAGACGCTCCCGCCCAACCACAACCCGGCGTTGACCGAGGTGCTCTTCATCCGCAGCGGGCTCACCAGCGAAGGGGCCGTCCCGCTCGTCGCCGACGCTCCGCTGCGGGTGGCGCGCTGCACGACCGACCCGTGCCCCGAGCACACCATCGAGCTCCGCGTGACCGACGGGTCGCGCGAGACCCAGCAGACCTTCGACCTCCAGGGCAACCGGGTGATGACCCCCGAGCGCCTTCAGTTCGGGTTCTTCGTCGACAAGGGGACCATCGACAGCGCCTTCCGCGTCGACTCGTCGGTGATGCCCAACGGCCCCATCCGCAGCCGCTGGACGGCCCCCACGGCCGCGGGCACCGCGCGCTTCTTCTTCACGGCGCAGGACACGCGCGGCGGCTTCGACGTCATCGAGCGCACCATCATCGTGGAGTGAAGTGACTCAGCCGTCGCGGTTGTCGATCTGCGCGCGCTGCAGGGCGCCCGAGTAGTCGACGTAGACGGTCTTCAGCTCGGTGAAGAACTCGTACGGGGCCCAACCGCCCTCGCGGTGGCCGTTGCCGGTGTCCTTCACGCCGCCGAAGGGGAAGTGCGCCTCGGCGCCGATGGTGGGCGCGTTGACATAGGTGATGCCCGCCTCGATGCGGTGCACGGCGCGCATCGCGAGGTTGATGTCGCGCGTGTAGATCGACGAGCTCAGGCCGTAGGGCACCTCGTTGGCGATCTCCACGGCCTCGTCGAAGCTCGCCGCGCGAATCACCGACAGCACCGGGCCGAACACCTCCGTCGTCGCGATCTCGCTCGTGCGCGCCACGTCGTCGACGACCGTCGCCGGGTAGAACCAGCCGCCCTGCAACGCCGCCTCGGTGGGCACCGCGCCGCCGCAACGAACGGTCGCCCCGGACGCCGCCGCTCGCTCGACGAATCCGTGCACCCGCGCGCGCTGCGCCTCGCTCACGAGGGGCCCCACCTCCGTCGTCGGGTCGAGGGGGTCGCCCAACCGCAGCGCCTTCGCGCGCCCCACGAGGGCGTCGACGAGCCGGTCATGCGCGTCGCCCACCACGATGAGCCGACTGGTGGCGGTGCAGCGCTGGCCCGCGGTGCCGAAGGCGCCCCACAGGACACCGTCGAGCGCGAGCGTGACGTCGGCGTCGGGCATCACGATGACGGGGTTCTTCCCGCCCATCTCCAGGGAGACACGCTTCAGTCGACGACCCGCCGACTCGGCGATGGCGCGACCCACCGGGGTGCTACCCGTGAAGGTCAGGACGCGCGTGTCGGGGTGCTCGACGATCGCGGCGCCGACCTCCTCGCCGAAGCCATGGACCACGTTGAGAACGCCCGGCGGAAGCCCGGCGTCCCAGAGCGCCTGGGCGAACATCGCGCCGCTCGCGGGGGACTCCTCGGCGGGCTTCCACACGACGGTGTTGCCGCACACCAGCGCGGGCAGGATCTTCCAGCTCGGGACGGCGACGGGGAAGTTCCAGGCGGTGATGACGCCGACGACGCCGATGGGGCGGCGGAGGGTGAAGCCCATCTTCTCGCCAAGCTCGGACGGGGCCGTACGACCGAAGAGACGGCGTCCTTCGCTGCCCGCGTAGAAGGCAGTGTCGATGGCCTCCTGGATGTCGCCGCGCGCCTCTTCGAGCCGCTTGCCCATCTCCTTCGCCATCACCTCCGCGATGGCGTCACGTCGCTCGACGAGGAGCTGCGCCGCGCGGAAGAGCACCTCACCACGGGCAGGCGCTGGTGTGTTGGACCACCGACCGAAGGCAGTGCGGGCCGCCGCGACGGCGCGCTCGACGTCCACCAGCGACCCGCGCGCGACGACCGCCACGACGGAGCCGTCGGTGGGAGAGCGCACCTCGAAGGTGTCGCCCTGGTGGGACGGGACGTCGCCCGCGCCGATGTGATGGAGGAGCGTCCGGGGAGAGGTCGTCACGGCAGGGTTACTCCTTCGGGCGCGAGGCCGATGGTGGGAAGTGGGTTCAGGAGCCGGACGGGACGAAGGGCTTGAACTCCCCGGGCGGCGGCGGGAGCGGGGCCTCGGCGGCGGCCGCGGCGGGAGCGGCCTGCGGTGCGTTGGCGGGCGCCTCCGGCGCCGACGCGAAGGGGTTGAACGGCGCGGCAGCATCCGCGGGCGCGGTCGCAGCGAAGGGGTTGAACGACGGCTCGGGGATGTTGCCCTGCGGCGCAGCGGGAGCGCCCATGGGCATCGGCATCGCGGGCATCGCCTGGGTGGGCGGAAAGCCGGGAGGCGCCGCCTGGGCTGCGGGCTGGGCCGCGGCGAAGGGGTTGAAGGCGGGCTCGGGGATGTTGCCCTGGACAGCGGGAGGCGGCGCCGGGGGCGGGCCCGCCGCGAAGGGGTTGAACGGCGCCTGCGCGGGAGCCGCAGCCTGGGCAGGGGGCGCGTTGGCCGCGAAGGGGTTGAAGGGAGCGGCAGGTGCCTGGGCGGGCGGAGCGGCCTGCGCGGCGAAGGGGTTGAACTGAGCCTGTGGTGCCTGCGCAGGAGGGGCGGCCTGCGGCGACTGTGCGGCGAAGGGGTTGAACCCCGGCGCCTGCGGCGGCGGCTGCATCTGTGGCATCGGAGGAGCCGCCTGGCCGGGTGCAGCGGGCGGAGCGTTGGGCGGGCCGCCAAAGGTGGCGATGCGCGCGACGCCAGCCGAGAGAGCGCCGGCCGCGGAAGCGAGAAACCCACCGCCACCCGGTGCCTGGGGCGCCGCGGGCGGAGCGCCCGGAGCGGCCGGGGCGCTGGGCTTCGAGAAGGGATTGAGGCCCGCCAAGGGGCTGCCTCCGACCATGCCCCCGGCGGCCATGGGCTGGAAGCCTCCTGCGCCGAAGGACCCTCCCGCGCCGAAGTTGCCACCGGCCACGGGCGCGCCGATGGGCTGAGGCGCTCCTGCGGGGGCGTTGGGCGCGAGGCGGACGTTCATGTTGCTCACCCACGCCTCGCGGCCGTCATCGAAGCGGACCTTCACCAGTTGCGCGGCGGGGTTGATCTCCACCGCGGTGCCTGGCGCGAAGCCGCCGCCGAGCCATGAGGCCATCACCCGTGATCCTGCCGCCATCCCGCTCATCGAGTTGTTCTCCCTGTCGTTGGGTCTGCGAGCCGCGAGCGTACACGTCCACCGCTCGGCGCGCACCGGTCACATGGTAGCGTCGCGCGCATCGGCGCCCATGGTGCGGTCGAAGCGCTCTCCCCCGACGGACCCGATGCTCCCCGACCCGACCGACGCCTCGGACAAGCCCGCGCGCCGTCGGCTCGTCCGACAGCTCGCCGCTGCCATCCAGGCGTTGCTCCCGCCGCTCGCGGTGATGGTACGCACCACGAACCATCCGTCGTCCGACACCCACTGGGTGCGCTGGGCGCCCCCCGGCGCCGTCGAAGACGCCGCGCTCGTCGTCGCGCTCACCCCCGACGACGTGGTGGTGACGGCGGGCTTCTCCGCCCGCGGTCGCGAAGACGCCGGACGCCGCCCGCGCCTCGGTGACCTCGCCCGTCGCAAGCGCGACCTGGCCGACGTGCTCCCGACGCTGCTCGCCGCCCTCCGCGCCGCGGGCGCGACGCTCCACGCCCACCGCGAATCCGTCGAGGCCCTGTCCGAGCTCGACTGGATCGCCGCCGTCGCCGCGGGCGCCGTCCGCTTCCGCGCCTCCGACGACCCGGCCGTCGCGGACGTGCGCGGACGACTCGCGCTCCCTGGTCCTTCCCCACTGCTGCTCGCCCGCTGGGCCTCCGAGCGGTGCGCCCGCCTGCTGGACTTCTGGGCGCTCCTCCTGGGCTGGAAGCTCCCGCTCGCGCCGACGCCCCCATCGCGCGGACCCATCGCCGCGATTCGCTCGCTGCGCTGGGACGAGCGCGCCGTCGCACTCGACGCCCCGCCCGCGGCCCTCCTGCCGTCGTCCGATGCGTGGTGCTACGACCCGACGACCGGGTGGTTCGCCCCCCAACGATTCACTGCGCTCTCCCCACCGACCGTCGCCAACGCCCGGTGGAGCGAGCGCCATCCGCACGCCGAAGGCGCCCCGGCCGAGCACCGTCGATCGGCCGACCCCGCGCTGCGCGCCCGTCTCCTGTCCTGGCTGCGAGCGCGTCACCTCGACGGCGACGGGGCGATGGTTCACCGGGCGAACCTCCTGGTCCCCTCAAGCTTTCGCGACGGCGACGCGCCGGTGCTGTCGGCCCTCGTCGCGCACGCGCTCGGAGACGCCAGCGGCGACGTCGCGGTCGCCCTCGTCGGTCTCCTCGTCGGGGCGCCGTGGACGGGATCACCCGACCCCACCAGCGTCGCGTCGCGGGTGCGCCCGCGGTGGTCGCTCCAGGCCGCGACGGGGGCCTCGCGCCTCCTCGACGCGGGGCTCCTCGGGCCGTCGTGGGCGGCGTTGCACGACTGCCTCACCGACGCCGCCGTTCGTCCGCTGCTCTGGCTCGCGGCACACCGCGCATTGGGAGACCTCCAGTGCGCCCCGGCGGCGTCGACGGGGCCCGCGGAGGTGCTGCTCGCGCGGGCGTGGGAGATCGTTCCAGCGATGCAGCGCCCCGCCACGCTGGAGGCCCTCGCGCGGCGCTTCGAGCGATCGCTGCGGGCCGAGGGGCTGCGCTTCGAGCTCGACCTCCTGCGAGCCGTCCTCGTGGGCCTTCGCACCCGCCCCTTCGCCGTCTTCGCGGGCGTCTCGGGCACCGGCAAGACCCGCCTCGCGCTCCGGCTCGCGCAGTTCGTCACCGGCGCGCTCCCGGGGGGGTCGGCGCCGCGGGTCGCCGTGGTCTCGGTGCGCCCCGACTGGATCGACTCCCGCGGGCTCCTCGGCTACGTCAACGTGCTCCGCGACCCGCCCCACTACGAGCCCACGCCCGCGCTGCGCGTGCTGCTGCACGCCGCGGCTCACCCCGACGAGGCCCACTTCCTCATCCTCGACGAGATGAACCTCGCCCGCCCCGAGCACTACCTCGCCGAGCTGCTCTCCGCCGTCGAGAGCGGGGCGCCCGTCGACCTGCACGGCCGCGTCGACCCGGTGCTCTCGGCCGATCGTTCGGTCGCCGTACCATCGTCCGTGGCCATCGGTCGCAACGTGGTCGTCATCGCCACCATCAACGTCGACGAGACCACCCACCCGCTCAGCCCCAAGGTGCTCGACCGCGCCTGGCTCTGGGAGTTTCCCGCCGCTGCGCCGAGCGCGCTGCTCACCGCCTGGGTCGATCCGAGCCCCGCCGAGGAGCCCGCCGTGCCCGCCGAGCGCCTCGCGCTCCTCTCCGCGGGCGATGACGACGACCCCACGCGCGCCATGCTGCTCGCCATGGGCCGCGACGGCGTCGGCGCCACCCTCGACCGCCTCCACGCCGTGATGTCCACCCACGGTCGACCCTTCGGGTTTCGCGTCGTCTCCGAGGTGCTCCGCTTCGTCGACCGCTGCGACCGCGACGAGCTCGCCGTGCCGCCCGGCTGGGCCCTCGACCACGCGCTGCTCGGCAAGGTGCTCCCCCGCTGGAGCGGCGCACGCCGCGAGCTCCACGCGCTCCTCAAGGACGCCCGCGCGGCGCTCTCGCCCGATGGTTCGCAGACCGAATCATCGAGCGGACGTTCGGTTCGTGAGCCCACGACGCGGGTTGCTGCCCCGCCGCTGCCGCGCTGCCTCGGCAAGCTCGATGGTCTCGTCGAGCGCTGCGCCCGCGAGGACTACGTCACCTTCACCCGGTGACGACGCGCACGCGGCACAGGCACGACGGGCGCGTCGGGTCGTCGACGTCGCACACCACCCACGCGAGCGTCGGGTCGTCGCGGTCGAACACCAGACCCTCGGCCTTCGTCGCGTACAGCGCGCCGTCGGGCGTTCGCAGCGGGGCCTGCGCGACGCGGCCGTCCGGGTCGATCCACCCCAGCGCGGCGCCCACGCACTCGCCGTCGCGATAGGTGTCCGGGGAGTCCTCGGCGGCGCCGATCCACGCGATGCGCCCCGGGTGGGCGGCCGACCAGGGACTCGCGTCGGTGAAGCTCAGGGCGACCCCCGCGACGGTGCCCAGGTCGTACGCTCGCACCTCGCCGAGCGCGGGGGACGGAGCGTCGAGGCCCAACACCCACCGCGAGAGCGACGCGAGGAGCTCTTCGAGCGACAGCTCCACCGTCGCGTTGATGGGAGCGACGCCGTCGACCACCGCGCCGTTGCCCCGTTGGAAGAGGCACACCCGATCGCCGCGCACCGTCGCGCCTTCGATGTTGAGCTCGCTCCCCGAGAACGCCCGCGCCTCACGCAGCGCGCGGTAGAGCGGCGCCGCGTCGACCCACCGCGGCGAGCCGTCGACGTCGAGCAGGAGGAGCCGCTCGCGGGCCGACGTCGACCCCGATCCGAAGGCCAGCAGCCGTCCATCGGGGAGCGTGAGCACGGCTTCGAGGTCGGCCTTGAGGTGCTTGTTGCCGCGGTCATTACCAAACTGCCGAACGCCGTCCGTCGAGGGCAGCGTGATGGCGTCGGCGAGCCCCGTCTCCGGGTCGACGAGCGCGACAAACGCCGTGTCGTCCTGCACCACGGCGAGTCGTCCCTGCCACCACGTCACACCGGAGCCCGCGCGCACGAACGCGGGTCGATCGGTGCCGTCGTCCGCCCCGTCGCGGTAGCGCATGGGCACCTCCCGCTCGACCGTCGCCCGCAGCGTCACGCCGTCCTCCACCTTCGCGTCAGATGGGCTCGAAGTCCGCCTTCTGCGCGCCGCAGTCGGGACACGACCAGTCGGCGGGCAAGCTCTCGAAGGGCGTCCCCGGCGCGATGCCAGAGTCCGGGTCTCCCTCGGCCGGGTCGTAGATGTGGTCACACACGGTGCAGCGGTAGCGCCTCATGGAGAGCGACTCTACCAGCGCTCGCCGCGACCCGTGGAGACTACTTCTCCTCGTCGCTCTCGACCGCCCGGAGCACCGACTCGCAGAACTCCACGTGGTGCCGCAGCACCTTCTTCGGCACGTCGCTCAGTAGCGCCGCGGTGGTCTCCTCGATCACCGCTTCGGCCTCCTTGCGGCGCTTCGAGCCCTTCTTCGTGATGGTCACCCGGAGGGCCCGCGCGTCCTTGGGGTCCTTCTCCTGGACGATGAGCCCCGCCTCGCGGAGACGCAGCAGGATGGGGGTGAGCGTGGACTTCTCGTAGCGCAGGGTGCGCGCCAGCTTCGAGGGGTTCTCTCCGCCGTCGAGGCCCTCCAGCGCGGCGAGCACCGCGAGGTCGGGCGCGCCGACGTCCTCGAAGCCCGCCTTCGACAACGCCTCCCGGCAGCGCTGGCTCAGCGCCTGCGCCGCTCGCGCCGTCAGGAACAGTGGGCTCTCGCGCAGCGACTTGGGCAGGCGGTCGGACATCCCTTACCAGTAACGGTAAACGCTCGCCCACCGCAAACGCTGCTCGCGCGTTTAGTGAGTGGTTCGCTGCCCAACGATCAGTCGCGCGACCGGGCCCGGCGCTCGATCCACGCGGCAACCTCCCGGGCGTGCGCGACGCCGTGCGCCGTGATGCCGGGCGGAACCTCCCCCCGATCGAGATTGGCCTTCGGGATGAGCGCCCGCTTGAAGCCGAGCTTGAGCGCCTCCTCCAACCGCGGCGTGCACCGCGGGACGGCCCGCACCTCTCCCGCGAGGCCGACCTCGCCAAACACAACAAGGTCAGACGGCATCGCCATCTCCACGACGCTCGACGCGACGGCGCAGGTCACCGCGAGGTCGACCGAGGGCTCCTCGATGGACGCGCCGCCCGCCACCGATACGAACACGTCCCGGTCGCGCAGCGGCAGCCCCGCGCGTTGGGCCAGCACCGCCGCGAGGATCGACAGCCGCGTGCCATCCACGCCCGTCGCGATGCGCCGCGGGTTGGGCGCCGCCGACGGAGTCACCAGGGCCTGCACCTCCAGCAGCAGCGGGCGCGCGCCGTCGGCCGACGACACCACCACGGAGCCTGGGACGTCCTTCGGGCGCTCGGCCAGAAACAGCGCCGAGGGGTCGGCCACCTCGCGCAGGCCGTCGCGGGTCATCTCCATCACGCACAGCTCGCCCGACGCGCCGAAGCGGTTCTTGATGCCTCGCAGAATGCGCGGCCCGCCCGAGCGCTGTCCCTCGAAGGCGAGCACCACGTCGACGAGGTGCTCCAGCAGCTTCGGGCCGGCGAGCGATCCGTCCTTGGTGACGTGCCCCACGAGCAGCACCGTGCGGCCCTGCTGCTTGGCCATGGTCACCAGCCGCGCCGTCACCTCGCGGAGCTGCGAGACGCTGCCCGCCGCGCTCTCCAGGTCGGTCGCGCGCATCGTCTGCACCGAGTCGACGGCGATGACCGACGGGTCGATCTTCGCCACCGCGGCCTCCAGGGCGTCGAGCTCGCCCGTCGCCAGGAGCTTCAGCGCCGCGTCACCCGCCACCCCGAGGCGCCGTGCGCGCGAGGCCACCTGCGAGGCCGACTCCTCGCCGCTCACGTACAGCACGCCGCCGCGAACGTCCTCCCCGCGGGTACGCGCCACGAGCGCGGCCACCACCTGGAGGAGCAGGGTGCTCTTGCCCACGCCGGGCTCGCCGCCGAGCAGCACCACCGAGCCATGCACGAGACCGCCGCCGAGGACGCGGTCAAACTCCGGGAGGCCCGTCTCGACCCGGGGGCACTCGGCGTCCATCGCCTCGTCGAGGGAGACCGCGCCGCCCCCCGCCGACACCGCGATGGCGTTGCGCGCGCGGGCTGCGCGGCCGCGGGGGGCGCGCTCTTCGACCATGTTGTTCCAGACGCCGCAGGCGGGGCAGCGACCGGACCACTTGGGCTGCGACGCGCCGCAGGACTGACAGACGAAGACGGCGGTGTCCTTCACGGGCGGGTCGTAGCGCGCCGCGACGTCACGGCGCAATCATTCCCGTGACAGGGAATGTCTCTCAGTACATCACACCGACGACACCGCGGAGTGTCTGCGCGGTGCTGAAGCTGAAGCCCGAGTAGGAGGACGAGCTGCTGCGCTCGTCGTCGCGCGGACCGAGGCCCGCCATGGGGAAGAGCACGCCGTACTGGAGCGACGCGAAGAAGCCCGCGCCAGGGCGATCGCCGAGGGTGGTGTCGCGGAAGTTGGACTGGTACGTGACCTCGGCGTTGAGCTCGATGCCGAGGTCGGCGGCGTTGCCGCGGGTCTGGACGGGATCGCTGGCGCGCGACCAGATGCCGGCGACGCGGGCGAAGAGGCGATCGCCGCCGGGCGAGTTGACGAAGGCGTAGCTCACCGCCGGGCGGAAGTAGTAGGCGCCCGAGATCTGCCGCATGATCTGCCGCCAGAGAATCAGGTCGACGCGGTAGTCGGGGTGGAAGCGGAAGGTCGTGAACGCCTTCGTGGTGCCGCGGATGGGGGGCGTAAAGCTGTTCTGGAAGTTGAGCCCCTCGACGTCGCTGTCGCCGCTGGCGTAGCCGGTGCGGAAGTCGATGGTGAGGCGGTTGTTGAGCAGGCGGTATTCGAACTCCATCGCTCCGCCGAACTGCGCGAGCTCGTAGCGCTGCTGGTTGGGCGCGGCGGTGCGGTTGATGGTGGTCTCGCCGTAGATGAGCGCGGCCTCCATCTCGAAGCGGAAATTGCGGTGCAACACCTGGAACCACAGGTCGCTGATGACGGCCCAGGCGTTGCGGTTGATGAGGCCGGCGGACGCAGCATCGGTGGTGCCGACGGTGCGCTGGTCGACGTTGCCGGTGCCGCCGACGCCCGCGAGCTCGGAGGAGAGCTGCTGGTTGCGGTAGAGGCCGTAGAGACCGCCGTTGATGACGAGCTGTCCGCGGTTGAGCCGCTGACGCGCCTCGGCGGGATCGACGCGGCGCCCGAGCGCGAGGCCGAACTGGTTCACGTCGTCGAGCTGCGACACGTCGATGGGCTGGCCCTGGCCGGGCTCGCGCAGGAAGGTCTGCGACGTCAGGCCCGTCGAGGCGAAGTCATAGAAGGCCGCGAGGAAGAGGTGCAGCGGGCGGATGCGCGCCGCGTACATGATGCGGTCGGTGTGGGTCTGGTAGTCGCTGTCGATGCCGTTGCCGGCGTTGGCGAGGATGCCGAGGCCCCACTGGCCGGGCATGCGGCCGAAGCGAATCTGTCCGAGGTTCTGGTTGGTGACCTCGGCCCAGGCGCGGCTCACGAGGATGGACGGCGTGAGGCTGTTCTGCTCGGTGGGCGCGACCTGCGTCTGCGTGAAGGCGCCGACGGGCGCCCAGGGCGACGCCTGGCCGCGGGTGTAGAAGCCCTGCGGGGTCGAGCCGAGGATGAGGTTTTCGAAGATGTCGATCTGCGAGTAGATCGCGATGTTGTCCGTGACATGGATCTCCGGGTTGATCCGGAAGCGCATGTTGGCCATCGTCTGCGTGCGGCCCGTGCAGCGATCACCCATCGGGCCGAGGCCGCTGCCGGGGCAGAGGCTGACGCCGTTGTCTGGGTTGCGGGTCCACGGGAGCTGCGACTGCGCGTAGATGTCGCGCCGCACATCGCGCAGCGCAATGTCATCCCACCCGAGGTCGAACTGGTGCATCCACTCGGGGCGCACGCGGAGGTAACCGTGGATCTCGAACATGCTGCCGATGCGGTCGAGCAGGTTGCTCGGCGGTGGCGTCGGCGTGGGGCGATCGCCGGTCGTGGCGGTGCGCTCCTCCGCCGTGGCGGCGGCCATGTTGATGCCCGCGGAGTCGACCGACGGCGTGGCGGTGGGGGCGGGGGTCTGCGAGGCGGTTTGAGCGAGCGCGGCGGGGGTGAACGCGGCGACGATCACGGCGAGAGCGGCAGGCGACGGGCGACGCATGGACCTCCGGTGCCCCATCCGTCCGAGACGACCCGAACGAGGCGGCGGCAGGGGCTAACATGCGCGCGAGAGCACCGTCAACGCGCGTCATCGCCGACGCGAGCGCGGCGACGCTTGACCGTGCGGAGAGCCGGGACGTAGGTTGCGCCGCGCCTGCGGTTACGCCCCGGGCGCGCACCTTCAAGAGGCCGTGACGGCGTCGCCGCGAAGCCTAAAGGGAATATGTGAGCTATCTGCGAGTGGTTCCGCTGGGGGGTCTCGGTGAGATCGGGATGAACTGCATGGCCCTGGAGTCGCCCGACGGCATCCTGGTGGTCGACTGCGGCATCACCTTCCCGCGAGAGAAGTACGGCGTCGACGTCATCCACCCGCTGTTCGAGTACCTCGAAGAGCGCGCCGACGACCTCCGCGGGGTGGTCATCACCCACGGCCACGAAGACCACATCGGCGCGCTCCCGTATCTGCTCCGCAAGGTCCCGTGCCCGGTGTGGGCTCCGCCCTACGCGCTCGCCCTCATCCGCGAGCGCCTCAAGGAGTTTCGCGACGTCCCCGAGATGGAGCTCAACCCCACCACTCCGCGGCAGCGCTTCTCCGTCGGCCGCTACCGGGTCGAGCCGCTGCGGGTCACGCACTCCATCCCCGACGCGACCGCGCTGGCCATCGAGACCCCCGGCGGAATGGTCATCCACACGGGCGACTTCAAGCTCGAAGATGGTCCTCTCGATGGCGAGGGGTACGACCGCGAGCGCTTCGAGGCGCTCGGCAAGCAGGGCGTCTCGCTGCTGCTCTCCGACAGCACCAACGTCGACGTGCCGGGCACCGCCGGGCGCGAGGCCGACGTCGCCGCGACGCTCCGCACGCTCATCGCCTCCAAGCGCCACCGCGTCGTGGTGGGCATCTTCCCGTCCAACATCTACCGACTGAAGACCCTCGGTGAGGTCGCGCGCGCCACCGGCCGCCGCATCTGCCTCATCGGCCGCAGCGTGCAGACGCACTCGCGCGCCGCGACGGAGCTCGGCCGCCTCGGGTTCACCGGCGACCTCATGGTGTCGCCCGATCGCGCCAGGGAGGTCCCGCGCTCGGAGCTGCTGGTCATCGCGGCGGGCACGCAGGCAGAGCCCCAGAGCGCGCTCTCGCGCCTCGCGTGGGGCGACCATCCGCGGCTGAAGCTCAACGCGGGCGACGCGGTGATCCTGTCGGCGCGCACCATCCCCGGCAACGACCGCGCGGTGTGGGACCTCGTCTGCGAGTTCGAGCGCAAGGGCATCGACGTGCACGTCCCGGCGACCGATCCGTCGGTGCACGTCTCGGGTCACGCGTGCCGCGAGGAGCAGTCGCGCATGATCGAGTGGATCCAGCCGCGCGGCTTCGTTCCCGTGCACGGCAGCTTCCACCACCTGATGCAGCACGCGAAGCTCGCGCGCACGTTGGGCGTCTCCGAGGTCGAGCTCGTGGAGAACGGTCAGACCGTGCTCGTCGACTCCAACGGGCTGAGCACGGGCGCGTCGGTGCGCGTCGGTCGCGTGCACATCGACGCCGGGCAGGAGGTGCCCACCGAGGTGCTCAAGGAGCGCGCGATGATGGCGGAGTCGGGGGCGCTGTTCGTGACGGTTCCGGTGACGCCGCAGTGGCGGCTCGACGGGTCGGTGGGCGTGCTCGCGCGCGGTGTGGTGACGTCGCCGGAGATGGTCGACAAGCTGCGCGACGCGGTGGAGCGCGCGGTGCGAGAGCACGCCGGGTCGGAGCCGCGACCGGGCGCGGAGACCGTGCGCGAGGCGGCGCGACGAGCGGCGCGGCGGGTGCTGCCGGAGACGGCCGGGCGGCCGACGCTGGTGGTCGCGGTGGAAGAGCGTTGATGCGCTGAAGGCGACGGCGCTCCCCGGGGAGAGGGGAGCGCGGTGTCAGCCCTTGATGCGGATGGCGACGAAGAGCTTGCCGACGTTTTTGAGGACGTTGGGCACGCGCTTGAAGAGGTTGATGGAGGGCGGGCGCTTCTCGAGGATGCGCACCGGGATCTCCTTGATGCGAACGCCGCCGCGCTCGGCGCGGATGACGAGCTCGCTCGCGAAGACGTCCTTGTCGACGAGGCAGGCGCGCACCACGTCGAGCATGGCCGTGCGGCGAAACGCCTTGAGCCCGTGCGTGTCGGTGCCCTTGAAGTTGAGCGTGAGGCGCAGGAGGCCGTTGAAGAAGAGCGTGGCCGCGTGGCGCACCATCGGTCGCTCGTCGGAGGCGCCTTCGAGCACCTTCGACCCGATGACGAGGTCGGCCTCGTCCTGGGTGAGCACGTCGAGCGAGCGGCGGTAGAAGTCCATCTGGCAGAGGTCGATCTCGTCGCACATGACGAACTCGCCGCGGGCCTTGAAGATGCCCTCGCGCAGGGCCTTGCCGTAGTTGGGCTCACCCAGCGAGAACGACACCACCTCCGGGTACTTCTCGGAGAGCGCGCGGGCGAGGGGGACGGTGCCGTCGCGCGAGCCGTTTTCGGCCAGGATGATCTCGAAGGGCCACCCGAACTCGGTGAGCTGGTCGCGCAGGTCGGTGACCGCGGCGTGAAGGATCTTCTCTTCGTTGTAGATCGGGATCACCACCGAGAGACGCGGGTGGGGTCGGGGCTCGGCCGGCGTGTGGCCGTTGTCGTGCTCGCTCATCGCGCGCTGGGAGTAGTGGGAAAGACCTCGGGAGGTCAAGGCGTGAATCACCCTGCGCCGCGACCGTTCGGTGAACGGTCGCAGGCGGGGGGTGAGTGGTCTTGAAGGGAGGAGAGAGAGGGAGGTGGGAGCGATCAGTCGGTGGGGATGCCGGCGTCCGAGGGGACGCCACCGTCAGCACCGGCGAGCGGGATGCCGTTGGGCTGGAGCGTCGTGCGGTAGCCGCAGCTCGCGGGCTGACCGGCGATGATGCCCATGGCGTTTTCCGGGAACACGCAGCGCAGATCACCCTCGCACTGCGTGTTGTTGTCGCAGTCCTTGAAGATGCAGACCGAGAGGTTGTCTCCCGGACCACGCGGCTGGAACGAAGCGCCATCGGGGCAGCCATCCGCAGCGGCGCGGAGGTTGATGAACGACCCGCAGAGACCCTCGGTCGGCCGACCCGTGGTGACCGCGAAGCAGATGCCGCGGCACGGGTTGACGCCGCTGCTCTGGGCGAGCATCGGGTTGCAGGCCGAGCCGTCGGGGAGGAGTGCCATGTTGACCGGCGCGCTCGCGCAGCGACCCGTGCGGACGTTGCAGCGCATGAGCGAGGCGTCACCCGCGGTGAGGCCCGCGCACTGGCTGTCCTCGGTGCAGAACGGCAGGCAGCCCGCCGCCTCGGTCTGACCGGTCATGAGCTGCAGCCAGTTGTTGGTGCAGATGGACCCTGCCGGGCACTGGCCGAGCGCCTCGGTGTTGGCGGCGGGGACGCAGGCGCGGGTGCACGCGCTGGCCTGGGTGCCGTTGGTGAAGTTGCCGACCACGAGGCAGGTCGAGAAGCGACCGCCGCAGGCGGCCTCTTCCGCCGCGACGTTGCCCTGCTCGCAGAACTCGGCGCCGGAGCAGATGCGGCCACCGGGGAGGGCGGTACAGACCAGGTCGGCGGTCTCGCTCGTGCAGGTCTCGTCGCTCATGCAGGCGCGGCCCGCCACGACGGCGGTGCGCGACGCGGTGCCCGAGTCGGGGCGAACGTCGGCGCGGACGCCGTTGTCGGTGACACGCGGCTGGTCCGTGGTGGTGGTGCCCATGTCGGCCGGGACCTGGACGTCGATGGGGTTGCCCGCGTCGGGCGTCGGGTTGTTGACTGCCGGGTCGCTGCACGCCGCGATAGTCGAAAGAATGATGACAAGCCAACCGCTGTTCCGCTTCACTGGAGCCTCCTGTCGATGCACTGATTCACGTTCGCGCCGACATGAGGGCGGCGCCGCCCAAGAAACACGCTGTCGTATCTGCCACGACTCACGTGCCGTTGTTGATGATGGAATCCCGGACCACTGATGCCGCTCAACCCTTCGCCTTGGGAGGGCGACCGGTCACAGCCCGCAGCGCGCGCTCCGCAGCGGCCGCCGCCTGAGCGACTTCTTCCTCGCGACCACCGAGATAGAGCCGCCCGAACTGCCCGAAGGTCACGACCTCCAACAGGTTGATGTTGGCGGCCTTCTCGGCCTCGTTGGCCGCGAGCGCGGCGTAACCCGCCGGGGCCACTTCCAACACATAGAGGGTCTCGCCTTCGAGCAGGAGCTGCCCGTGGCGCATGCGGTTGACCAGCATCGCCTGGTGCGCGTCGATGCCCGTGATGACCTCGCGCGAGATGATCTCCGCGGTCATCCGGTCTTCGACCTTGAGCCCCGCGCGATCGAGCATCGCGTCGCCTGCCGCGCGCACGTCGCCCTGATCGAAATGGTGCACCTCCACCATCCCGAAGGCGCGCTCGACGATCTGCATCCCCGGCAACACCCGCGTGGCCTTGAGCGCCGCGTCGGTGAGGCTGTTGATGGAGATGCCCGGAGCGATCTCCACCAACAGTGCGGCCTGACCCGCGAGGGGCTGGAAGCCCGACGCAACGGTCTGGAAGAAGCCCGCGAGCTGGGGCTGAAGCACGTCGAGGTGGATGAAGGTTCGGAGCTGCACGAGGAGATGTGTGGTTGCTTTCGGCACATGGCTGCCGAGGGCGCGCGGACGCTATGTGGAATTGCCGAAGCCGTCAACCGACTGTCGCCGCACCTTCACCTGCGCGTCGACTCGTCACGACTCGACGCGTGACCAGAGCTCGACGCGCAGACGCTCCTTCGACGGATCGCTGCGCGTGATGGTCCGCGCGGCGGAGAGGGCGGCCATGAGCTCTCCTTCGGTGCCGAGCGCGGGCACCGTCTGTCGACCCGGCAGCAGCAGCCGCTCGACGTCGCCGCGCATGGGGTGACCGCAGAGCCCGAGGAAGCCCGGCGAGGTGAACTCCTCCAGCGCCTCCATGGGCTCCTTCACCGGGGCGCGTCCGTCGTGCGCGCCCGTCGGGTCTTCGGGTGCGAGGCCGTCGTGCGGTGACTCGACCCAGAGCGTGTTGCGATCGAGGAAGGGGATCACCCGACCCAGCGCGCCGAGCACCCGCGGACGCACGCGCCGCAGCGTCGCATCGCCCGCGTCGACGAGCGCGCGCGGGAGGAGCGCGCCCACGCGGAGGGTCGCCTCGGGCCCGTCGCCCGGTGCGACTTCGACGGCGAGGAGGTTCTCCTCGGTGAGCGGGCGCGCGAGCTCCATCACCGCGAAGAGCCGACGCGCCATGCCCGTCGGGATGACCTCGCGCCGCACCACCACGTTCAGGAGGTAGCGGTAGTGCCGCGCCCGCGCCGAGAGCAGCGACTGGGTGTAGTCCCGCGAGGCGGGCTCCTGCGTGAGGCGGTGGGCCGCGCCCGCGTCGAGCCCGGTGACGATCCACGACGCACCGAGACCCTCGTCGACCCCGGAGAGCTCCACGCCCACGGCGCGCCCGCGGCGCACCACGATGCGCTCGACGTGGTCGCGTGTTCGCACCTCGCCGCCGTGCTGCTGGATCTTCTCCAGGAGCATCCGGGTGATCTCGTCGTGCTCGTCGCCGTCGAGCATGGCGGCGCGCGCGACACCATGGGCGCGGGCGCGTCGCAGGGTGTCGAGGGCGTCGGGGTCGCTCGCGCCGGCGAAGCGACACTGGGCATCGACGAAGGTGCGAAAGCCATGGTCACTCGCAAACGCACCCAGCGCGTCGGCGTTGAGCCGCAGCGGAACAGCATCCGCCAGCGCGCGCGCCCGCCGTCGCTCCCAGAAGCCGTCGGGCGGCCACGAGAGGTCGGCCCCGAGCAGCGCATCGAGGGCCGGGTCGGCCTCGCTCAGCAGCGCGTAGAACTCCTCCACCGCGCGCGGCACCTCGGGAAACTCCCGCAACACCTCGGCGACGCGCCGGTCGACGTTGGCGGGGACGTCGACGCGCTGTCGCGGCAGCACCACCTGCCACGGCGGGTCGAGCGCCGTGAGACGCCGGCGCACCGCGGGCAGGAGCGCGAGCTCGGCGAACACCCGACGGAACGCGGGGCTCTCGTGGGCGGTGAGCGTTCCGAGCGAGCGGTAGAGCGCGTGGCCGGCGCGCTCGTAGCGAAACGGTAGCGATCCGTGGCCGAGCGCCACCACGCGAAAGCCGCGACGAGCGAGCAGCGCACCCGTGGCGAGGGCCCCGAGCGAGAGGCCGATCACGACGACGTCGTAGGAGCTTCGCGGCGGCGTCACGTCGCCCGGAAGACCCGCCGCCCCTCGCGCCGCACGCGCCCCGCGGCGAGGTCGGCCACCACCGCCGGGAGCAGCCGGTGCTCTTCGGTGAGGATGCGCGCCTGCAAGCTCTCCTCGGTGTCGTCGTCGAGCACCGGGACGGCGGCCTGCGCGATGATGGCGCCAGAGTCGAGGCCCGCGTCGACGAAGTGCACCGTGCAGCCCGCGACCTTCGCCCCGTGGTGCAACGCCTGCGACTGGGCGCGCACGCCCGGGAAGGCGGGGAGCAGGGAGGGGTGGATGTTGATGACCCGGTCTTCGAGACCCGAGAGGAAGGTCTCCGTCAGCACCCGCATGAAGCCCGCGAGCACCACGAGCTCGGCGCCAAACGACTGCACCTCGGCCCGCAGCGCAGCGTCGAAGGCGGAGCGCTCGGCGAAGTTGCGGTGGTCGATCACGCGCGTCGGCACGCCAGCCCTGGTAGCGCGATCGAGCCCGCCCGCGCCGGGGCGGTTGGAGATGACGCCGACGATCTCAGCCGCGCCGAGCGAACCAGCGCGGGAGGCGTCGAGGAGCGACTGGAGGTTGGTTCCGCCGCCGGAGACGAGGACGACGATGCGCACGGCGACGGCTCAGCCCAGGAAGACCACGCGGTCGTCGTCCACCGCGTCGGACGGAACCACCTCGCCGACGATGTCCGCCCCCTGGCCCATCTCGCGGAAGGACGCGAGCACCGCGTCGGCGCCCTGGGCGGCCGCCACCACCACGAGCCCGAGGCCCAGGTTGAAGGTGCGCCGCATCTCGGCCTCCTCCACGTCGCCCGCCTCCTGGATGAGACGGAAGATCTCCGGCCGGGGCCAGCGCCGCGGGTCGAGCGTCACGCCGTGACGATCGGGCAGCACGCGCGGGATGTTGCCCGGCAGCCCGGCCCCCGTGATGTGCGCGACGGCCCTCACCTGACCGGTCACCACCGCGCGCTGCACCGCCTTTGCGTAGATGCGTGTCGGTTCCAGGAGCTCCTCGCCGAGCGTGCGCTTGAGGTTGCCCGCCGGCGCGTCGAGCGGGTACTTCGCCTCTTCCAACAGAGCCCTCCGGGCGAGCGAGTAGCCGTTGGAGTGCAGCCCCGAGGAGTGCACCCCGATCACCACGTCGCCGACCTTCACCTGCGACGCGTCGAGCATCTTGTGACGGTCGACCACGCCCACGCAGAAACCCGCCAGGTCGTACTCGTTGCGGGGATACATCCCCGGCAGCTCCGCGGTCTCGCCGCCCAGCAGCGCGCACCCGGCGCGGCGGCAGCCCTCGGCCACGCCCGCGATGACGTCCTGCGCGATACCGGGTTCGAGCACCCCGGTCGCGAAGTAGTCGAGGAAGAAGAGGCAGTCGGCGCCCACCGTCGCCACGTCGTTGGCGCACATCGCGACGAGGTCGATGCCCACCGAGTCGTGGCGGTTCATCGCGAACGCCACCTTCAACTTGGTGCCGACGCCGTCGGTGCCGCTCACCAGCACCGGGTCGCGCAAACCCATCGGGAGCCGACACAGACCCGCGAAGCCGCCGAGGTCGCCCAGCACCTCCGGGCGCCGCGTCGAGGCCACCATGGGCTTGATGCGCTCCACCACGGCGTCGCCCATGGCCGTGTCCACACCAGCATCCCGATAGGTCAGTCGTGCCATTGCCGGGCAACACCTACGGGATCGACGGTCGCACCGTCAATGCCGAGCGACGCTTCGACGCTGGCCCCACGGGCTCCATTATCGTAGAACCCGCGTCCATCATGGTGACGGTGCCAGCGAGCCGAGTCTCTTCGGCGCGGCGCCCGATCCTTCGGCGTCCCACTGGAGCATCGCAGTCATGGCGAAGACATTTCAGGACATCATGGCCGAGACCCGCCGCGCGATCCGCGAGATCTCGCTGGAGGAGCTGAAGACCCGACTGGAGGGCCCGCGCGACTTCACGCTCGTGGACGTGCGCGAGGGCGACGAGTTCAGGGCGGGGCACATCCCCGGCGCGGTGCACATCCCGAGGGGACACCTGGAGAGCAAGGCCGAGTCGACGCTCGTCGAGAAGGGCGCGCGCATCGTGCTGTATTGCGCGGGCGGCACGCGGTCGGCGCTCGCCGCGAAGACCCTCCAGGAGATGGGCTACACCAACATCGAGAGCGCCAACCCGGGCTTCTCGCAGTGGAAGGACCGTCGCTATCCGATGGAGGTTCCGCGGGTGCTCACGGCCGACCAGCGGGACCGCTACTCGCGCCACCTGCTGCTCCCCGAGATCGGCGAGAAGGGGCAGGCGAAGCTGCTCGACGCCAAGGTGCTCTGCCTCGGCGCGGGCGGCCTCGGCGCTCCCGCCGCGCTCTACCTCGCGGCCGCCGGTGTCGGAACCATCGGGCTGGTGGACGCCGACGTGGTCGACGCGTCCAACCTGCAACGGCAGGTCATCCACAGCATGTCGACGGTGGGCCTCCCGAAGGTCGACTCCGCCGAGAAGACCCTCAAGGGACTCAACCCCGAGCTCAACGTGGTGAAGTTTCAGGAGCGGCTCACCAGCGAAAACGTCGACCGCATCTTCGAGGGCTTCGACGTCATCGTGGACGGCTGCGACAACTTCCCGACGCGCTACCTGGTCAACGACGCGTCGGTGATGAAGCGCAAGCCCGTCGTGCACGGGAGCATCTTCCGCTTCGAGGGGCAGGTGACGACCTTCGTCCCCTACGAGGGTCCCTGCTACCGGTGCCTGTACCCGGAGCCGCCGCCCGCGCACCTCGCGCCGTCGTGCCAGGAGGCCGGTGTGCTCGGCGTGCTGCCCGGCATCGTCGGGGTCATCCAGGCCACCGAGGCCATCAAGCTGGTGCTCAAGATCGGCAAGCCGCTCGTCGGTCGACTGCTCACCTACGACTCGCTCGGGATGAAGTTTCGCGAGCTCAAGCTGCGCCGCGACGACGAGTGCCCGATGTGCGGCAAGGCCCCGAGCATCACCGAGTACATCGACTACGAGAACTTCTGCGCGCTGCCGGGACACGCCTGATGGCAGCCGACAACGAGTACGAGTTCGTCACGCGCTGGGAGGTCGAGGCGACGCCCGAGGAGGTGTTCGGCATCCTGGAGGACGCCCCGTCGCTGCCGCGCTGGTGGCCGTCGGTCTACCTGGAGGTGACCGAGGTCGAGCACGGCGCGGCCGACGGCATCGGTCGCGTGACGAGCTTCTTCACCAAGGGTTGGCTGCCCTACACGCTCCGTTGGAGCGCGCGGGTCACTGCGGCCGAGCGACCGCGCACCATCGCCCTCGACGCCTTCGGTGACCTCGAAGGTCACGGCGAGTGGACCCTCGAAGCCGCGGGCTCCACCTGCGTCGTCACGTACAAGTGGACCGTGCGCGCGGAGAAGCCGCTGCTGCGGAGCTTGTCCTTCGTGCTCAAGCCCGCGTTCTCGGCCAACCACGAGTGGGCCATGGCGCGGGGATTGGAATCGTTGAAGCTGGAGCTGCTGCGACGCCGCGCCGAGACCGCCGACGAGCGCGCGAAGATCGCTGCGCCGCCGCCCGCCACGCCAAGCACGCCGCTGCCGATGCTGTTGGGTGCTGTTGGTGTTGTGTCGACCATCGCGGGCGCGGCCGTGCTCTGGCGGCGAAGGCCCCACGACGTCTGACCTAGTTCGGATATCCTGCGCCGCCATGAAGCGCGCGCTCCTTCTCTTCGCTTCCCTCCTTCCCATCGCCTGCGACGACGACGTGCCCAGCGGCGGCGCGATGGACGCTCGCGTGGTCGACGTCACCACCGACGCGACGGAGGCGGGCATCGACGCGCCCGCTCCGGCCATTCCGTGGAGCCTCCGCGCGATGGGGTCGGGCTTCGAAGCGACGCTCGCGGGATCGCCCGCGCGGCTGCGATTGAGGCGCGCGTCGACGGGGCTCATCGAGAGCCCGGAGGCGATGCCGCTGGTGGTCATCGGGACGCGCTCGGGAGGCATCAGCCCGACGCGCTTTCACGACCCGCGGCAGGCCAACCCCGCGGGCATCGAGTGGGTGGTGCCGACGGAGGTGCGCTCGGTCGACGAGGCCGCCGGGACGGTCACGCTCACGCACCCGTCGACAGGCGACGTGGTGCTGCGACTGACGCGCACCAACGACGACGTGCTGTCGCTGGCGGTCGAGGCGCGCGGGCCCGACGTGGCGATGCTGCGCTTCGACGCGCCGATGGACGACGGCGGCTACCACGGTCTCGGCGAGCAGTTCGCGGGCTTCGACGCGCGTGGTCGGGTGGTGCCGGCGCAGTTCCATGTGTCGGGGCAGTCGGAGTCGGGCACCAACGAGGCGCACGTACCGGTGCCCTTCATGGTGTCGACAAAGGGCTACGGCGTCTTCGTGGAGACCTACGAAGCGGGCGCCTTCGACGTGGGGGCGACCGAGCCGGGGCGCTGGAGCGCACGCTTCGAGGGCACCCGCGCGACGCTGCACCTCTTCGCGCAGGCGACGCCGCGCGGGGTCATCGCGGCGTACACGCGCCTCACGGGGTTGCCGCGGATGCCGCCGCGGTGGTCGTTCGGGCATCAGCAGTGGCGCAACGCCTGGGACAACGACGCGCAGGTGTTGGAAGACGCGCGGCGGCTGCGCTCCGAAGGCATCCCGACGTCGACCATCTGGATCGACAACCCCTGGCAGACCTCCTACTCCGACCACACCATCGACCGCGTCCGCTTCCGCGAGCCCGAGGCGATGATGGCGACGCTGCGGTCGCTGGGGTTCCGCAGCATCTTCTGGAGCGTTCCCTTCCTCGACGCGGTGACCGACGGCGAGACGCCGCAAAACCCCGCCGAACGCCTCTGGGTGCAGGCCCGCGAGCAGAACCTCCTCGTGCGCTCGTCGAGCGGCCGCCCGTACATCACGCCGACGCGCTACGGCGGCCCGAGCGGCATGTCCAACGCCAACGGCTCGCCGCTCGACTGGACCAACCCCGCCGCGACAGAGTTCTGGGTGCAGCAGCTTCGTCCCGTCATCGAGCTCGGGGCGCGCGGCTTCAAGCTCGACTACGCCGAGGACGTCGTCAGCGAGCTCATCGGCACGCGGCCCGGCTTCCGCTTCTTCAACGGCGACACCGAGCGGCGCGGCCATTGGTTCTACCCGCAGGGCTATCACGCGGCCTACCGCGCGGCGCTCGACCGGTGGGCGGGCGGCGACGGATTCCTCCTGGGGCGCGCGTCGTCGTGGGGCGGTCAGGCCATCTCCGACCTCATCTGGCCGGGCGACCTCGACAACGACCTCTCCAACCACGACGAGGTCAACGTGGGCGGCCTGCGCGCGGCCATTCACGGCATGGTGTCGCTCGCCGAGAGCGGGTTCCCCAGCTACGCGTCGGACACCGGCGGCTACCGCGGGGGCAGGCCCACCAAGGAGGTGCTGCTGCGCTGGGCCGAGCACACGGCGCTGAGCCCCTTCATGCAACTCGGCGGCGGCGGCGAGTCGCACAACCCGTGGTCGTATGACGAGGACGCCACGCGCATCTACCGCGGCCTGGCGCGGCTCCACGACGACCTCACGCCGTACTACATCGAGCACGCGCTGCGGGCCTCGGCGACGGGCGTTCCGCCGTTGGTGTCGGCGGCCGTGGCCTTCCCCGACGACGCGATGTCGGCGCGCGACCCGGAGGCGTACCTGCTCGGTGATGACCTCTTCGTGGCGCCGGTGGTGACTGCCGATGCGACGACGCGCGCGGTGCGGGTGCCGCCTGGGCGCTGGGTCCACTGGTGGACGGGGACGTCGTACGAAGGGCGGAGCGACGCGACCATCGCGGCGCCGATCGGGCAGCCCGTGCTGCTGGTGCGCGAGGGGACGGTGGTGCCGATGAACCCGCAGGAGGTTCAGTCGCTGGTGCCGACCGAGGGTGACCAGGTGGTGGATCTCTCCGATCGCGCGACGATCCGTCGGATGAGGGCCTTCCCCGGCGCGACGGCCACGATGCGCGCGCTCGGCACCGACGCCAACGTGCGGGTCGAGCGCACCTCGACCGGGTGGACCATCGCGTGGCAGCCGACGGGCACCGTATCGGTGCTTCGAAGCGAGCTGGTCGCGGGCACCGCGGCGAGCATGGTGACGGGTGTGACGGTCGGAGGCAGTGGCCTCACGCGCAACGCCGATGCGCGCGACGGGCGCTGCACCCGGTGCTGGGACGTCGACACGATGCGCGGGGTCGTGTGGGTCGTGCAGGAGGGCGCGGGCGAGGCGCAGATCGTCCGCGGAGCCACGTGACGGTCGTGCGCGCGGTGACCTTCGACTTCGGACAGACGCTCGCCGAGATGGACACCGCGATGCTCGCTGCGCGCCTCGCCGAGCGTGGCGTGACGGTGTCGCCCGACGCGCTCGAAGACGCGCGACCTGCGATGTGGCGCCGGTACAACGAGGCGATTCGCGAGGGCCTCGGCGGTCACCCGTGGGTGCTTCTGATGTCGACGCTGCTGCGGAGCGTCGGGGTGGCCGATGCCTCCGTCTCACCGCTCGCGGAATGGCTCTTCACCGAGCAGCCGCGGCGCAACCTGTGGCGGCGTCCCATCGTTGGGATGATCGAGCGGGTGCGCGCGCTGCGGGCGAGGGGAGTGCCCGTCGGGGTGATCTCCAACTCCGAGGGGGCCCTCGCGTTTCTCATCGAAGAGATGGGGTGGAGCGCCGACTTCGACGTGGTCGCCGACAGCGGCGCGCTCGGGATGGAGAAGCCCGATCGGGCGATCTTCGATTGGACCGCCGAGCGCCTCGGCGTCGCACCCGCGGACATCGTCCACGTGGGCGATTCGTGGTCGGCGGACTACGTCGGCGCGAGGGATGCGGGGATGCGCGCGGTGCTGTTTCGCGGGCGCCACCTGATGCCCGCCGATGCGAGGTTGGAGGAGGACGCACGCGGCGCCGCCTGCGAGAGCCCGGAGACGATGGACGCCATCTTCGCGCGCTGGGAAGTCGGAGTTCGCGGTGGCTGAGAGCCTCCGGCGCAAGCGTCGCGGTTGGGTGGCGTGGCTGCTCGTCGCCGCGGCGCTGGTCGCCGGCGGGGTCGTCTGGAAGAAGCGACGACCCCCAGAGGGCCTCGCGGTGCGGGCGTGGCAGGTGCGGCGTGGGAGCGTGCGCGACCTGGTGTCGTCGGTGTCGACGGGTCGCATCGCGGCCGAGCGTGAGGCGATGCTGCGGGCGGAGATCGCCGGGCGCGTGGTGCGGTTGCATCACCGACGCGGCGAGCGCGTGGCGGCAGGTGAGCCGCTGGTGACCTACGACACGTCCGACCTGCGCGACCGGCTGCACAGCGCCGAGACCGGGGTGCTCGTCGCGGGGGCGCAGCGGGCGCAGGCCGAGTCGAGCGCACGGCTGGCCCAGCGCACGGCCGCTCGCATCGGGCGGCTCAGTGAGAGCGGGGCCGCACCGACCGCGGAAGCCGAGACGCTCGCGGGGCAGGCGGAGGTCGCGCTGCGGGCAGTGTCGGCGGCGGAAGCAGCGAGGGCGCAGGGGGTCGCCAACGTCGCGATGGCGCGGGGGGCGATGAGCCGCTCCGTGGTGCGCGCCCCCTTCGCGGGGATGGTGCTGACGACGAGCGTGGAGGAGGGGGAGGTGACGGCGCCGGGCGGTCCGCTGTTGGCGCTCGCGGACGTGTCGCGGTTGCACCTCGACACGGACGTCGACGAGGCCGACCTCGGTCGGGTGACCGTCGGGCTCATCGCGGAGGTGTCGCTCGACGCGTTTCCCAACGACCGCATCGCGGGTCGCGTGCAGGAGATCGCGCCAAGCGTGACGGCCGACGGTCGGGGCAATCGCTCCATCGCCATCCGGGTCGAGCTGCCGACAGACGCGCGGCTGCGGGTCGGGATGAGCGCCGACGCGGACGTGATCGCCGCCACGCGCAGCGACGTGATCTTCGTCCCGCCCATCGCGGTCGTGGGTCGCGGAACCGACCGCGCCGTCTACGTCGTCACGGAGGGCAAGGCGCAGCGTCGGACGGTGCGCGTCGGCGTTGCCACGTGGGAGTCGGTGGAGGTCGTCGACGGGCTGCGACCCGGCGAGGTGGTGATCCTCAACACCAACGTCGAGGGTCTGCGCGACGGGTCGGCGGTGAGGGTGTCGTCGGTCGATCGAGGTGGGACAGCCCCGCGATGAGCGAGGGTGGACCGCTGATGGAGGTCATCGATCTGGAGCGGTCGTTTACGCTCGGCGAGGAGGAGGTGAGGGCGCTGCGGGGCGTGAGCTTCACCATCGAGCGCGGCGAGTACGTCGCCATCATCGGCCCGTCGGGCAGCGGCAAGAGCACGATGATGTACCAGCTCGGGTGCCTCGACACGCCGTCGCGCGGCACGTACCGGCTCGCGGGCTACGACGTCGGAACGCTCGACGACGACGAGCTCGCCTCGCTCCGCAACCGCTTCATCGGCTTCGTGTTCCAGTCGTTCAATCTGCTGGCGAGGACGAGCGCGGTGGACAACGTCGCGCTCCCGCTGCGCTACGCCGGCGTCGGCGTGCGCGAGCGACGCAGCCGCGCCCGCGAGGCGCTCGACCGGGTGGGCCTCGGCCACCGCTGGGATCATCCGCCCGATCGCCTCTCGGGCGGCGAGCGGCAGCGGGTGGCCATCGCGCGCGCCATCGTCACGAAGCCCGCGCTGCTGCTCTGCGACGAGCCCACCGGCAACCTCGATCAGAAGGTAGGCCAGGAGATCGTCAAGCTCTTCGAGGCGCTCAACAGCGACCTCGGCGTCACGGTGGTGATCGTCACCCACGACCCCGCGATGGCCCGACGCGCGCGGCGCAACATCAAGCTGGTCGACGGTCAGCTCGTCCACGACGGCGCGCCGCTGGAGGGGCACTGACGTGTTCGAGCACATGCTCAGCGCGCTTCTGGCCCTCAGCGCCAACAAGCTTCGCGCCGCTCTCACGATGCTGGGCGTGGTCATCGGCGTTCTCGCGGTCACGCTGCTGGTGAGCGTCGGTGATGGTGCCCGCGTGTACCTCAACAACACGCTCTCGGGCATCGGCAGCAACCTGCTCAGCGTGGTTCCGGGCCGCACCGAGACCCGCGGGTTTGGTCCGCCTGCGCAGGGGCTCGCGCGCCCGCTCACCATGGACGACGCCCGCGCGCTGAGTCGTCAGGCGTCGCTGCTGCGCGGCGTGTCGCCGATGGTGCAGGGCGGCGGCGCGGTGCGCTTTCGCAACCGGCAGCGCGACACCATGGTGCTGGGCGTCGGCCCGGCCTTCAGCGACCTGCGCAACATGCACGTCGACGCGGGGGAGTTCGTGCGCGAGGAGGACATCACCTCGCGCCGCCGCGTGGCCGTCCTGGGCCGCCGCGTGGTGCAGGAACTCTTCGGCGACGAGAGCCCGCTCGGTCAGCCGGTGCGCATCGCGGGCGGGCGCTTTCGCGTGGTCGGCGTGATGGAGCCCAAGGGTCGCTCGCTCGGCTTCGACCTCGACGACCTCGTCTTCATCCCTGCGACCTCCGCGATGGACCTCTTCGGTCTCGATCACGTCTCGCAGCTCGTGACGGCGGCGCGCTCGAAGGAGGAGACCGCCGCGGCCATTGCGGAGATCGAGGAGGTGCTCGCGCGGCGCCGCAACGGCGAGCGATCGTTCACCGTCCAGAGCCAGGAAGACCTGCTCAAGACCTTCGGCGCCATCACTGGCGCGATGACCATGGTGCTGCTCGCCATCGCCTCCATCTCCCTCGTGGTTGGCGGCATCGGCATCATGAACATCATGCTGGTGAGCGTCCGCGAGCGCACCCGCGAGATCGGCGTGCGCCGCGCCGTCGGGGCCACGCAGCAGGACATCCTCTGGCAGTTCTTGTTGGAGAGCGTGGTGATCTCCACCATCGGCGGAGCCGTCGGTCTCGGCACCGGGGCGCTCATCATCTTCCTCGTGCGCCGCTACGCGCCCGACGTCCCGGTCGCCCTCTCGCCCTGGATCGCCGCCGTCGCCTTCGGCAGCTCCTTCGTGACGGGCGTGGTGTCGGGGGTGGTTCCGGCGCGTCGGGCGGCGCAGCTCGACCCCGTCGAAGCGCTCCGGTACGAGTGAAGTGATGTGGTACTCGATGAAGCGGGAACCGTCGGCGGTCGGCGGTGTCGGTAGAGAGCGATGACGGCGATGAACACGCGATGGTCCTGGGTGCTGGTGCTGTGCGGCCTCGGTTGCTCCAAGGGCAACAACGACGCGGTCGGTCGGGAGGCTGCGACGCACGCGCAGGCTCACACCCGCGAGGGCCTCGAAGCGCTCGGGCGCCTCACCAACGGGCTCCAGACGACGCTCACCAACGCCGCGCCGACGGTGATCTCGGGCTTCGACGCGCCCTTCGACGTGGGCCGCCTGCGCAACCGGGTGCGCGACCTCCACGACGACCGCAGCGCCAACGGTCGCCAGCTCTCGCTCTACCCCACGTACTTCGTCGGCGTGGTGGGCCCCGACGGGAAGGGCCTCGCGGGCGATCGCGAGCCGGGGAGGGACTACCTTCCGGGCCTCGATCTGCGTACGCCCTTCGCCTGCGTGGGCGCCGCGCTCGCGGGCACGGCAGGGTCGTGCACGGGCGACTTCGTGACCATGGAAGGTGCGCCGATGCGCGGATACATGCTGTCAGCGGTTCCGCTGCGTGCGACGCCCGACGGGCCGGTGCTCGGCGCGCTCGTCGGCGCGATGACCTACGGCATGGTGGCCAAGGCCATCCGCCAGGCGCTCAACATCACGACGTTGCGCGATCGGGTGCAGCTCGCGGTGGGCTTCTGGCACGGCGGTCGAATCGTGCCGTCGGGTCAGGACAGCGACGTGCCCGCCGCCATGCTGGTGCCCGACTCGCTGCTGCCGCGCATCCCTGGCAACACCGCGGCGCGGCTCACGCGCGGGGAGTCGTTCACCTTCACCTTCGCCGAGAACAACGGCGCGATGCAGTGGGGCGCCGCGGTGACCCCGGCGCCTTCGCTCGCTCCGGGCGATGGCCTTGTGGTGTTTCGCGCGCCGCTGCGCCAGTAGCGCAGTCCTTCAGCGCGGAGCGGCGATGGGCGCCATCGTGGTGCCCGGCGCGATCGCGGGCGCTTCGCCCACCGTCCCAGCCGTGAGACGACCGACCTCGTCGGCGTATCGATCACCCAGCCGCAGCAGCGAGCGCACCGCACCGCGGAAGGCACGACGGTCGAAGTTGGAGTCGGTGTGCATCACGGTGCCGAGGCGGAGCTCGCCTGACGCCGCGTTCCACTCGAACTTCCCCACGAGCATCTCCCAGTTCATCTCGGCGATGCGGCGGAAGGCCGTGGTGGCGTTGGGCTGCTCGACCCGCAGCGTCGCGTAGCGAGCGAGGTACGCGTACACGGTGTCGGTCACGTCGCTGTACTCCACCACCAGCTCGAAGCGTCGCCCGGCGCTGGTCGCGCCCGCGGCCTGGGCCCCGACGTGCTCGACGCGGCAGGTGCCCACCGTCGCGCTCACGGCCGCGCACTGCGCCGTGTAGCCCATCGCGGTGAGCTCGGTTCGCACCTGCGGCAGATACCGAGGCTCGGTCTGCGCGCTCGCGAGCGGGGGGCAGACGAGCAACGAGAGTCCGAGAGCGACGCAGAGGGCTTTCATGGCCGCGGTTCGATCGCACCAACGCGCGCAGGGGTCAAGACATCGCACGGCGTAGCGCCGCGACGGCCTCAGCGACGTCGGTCGACTCCAACAGGGCCCGCCGCACCGCGACCCCATCCGCGCCCGCCGCGAGCGCGGCCGTCACGACCTCCGCATCGGTCACACCACCCAACGCGACAGTGAACACCTCGGGCGCCCTGTTTCGCAGCGCCGCGAAGCCCGGTGCACCGAGGGCAGGTCCCTTCCCCGCAACCGGTCCGAAGGGCGAGAGCACCATGGCATCCACGCCGACCCGCGCCCGGTCGATGCCCGCGGCATCATGAACCGCTTGCGAGACCAGTCGCTCGTGGCCGAGGAGTCGACGCACGTCCGAGACCGCGAGGCTGCGCTCGGTGAGGTGCACGCCGTGCGCGCCGGCCGCGAGCGCAACGTCGACCCGATCGCCCACCAACAACAGCGACGCGCTCGCACCGACCGCGTCCATGAGCGACGAGGCGAGCGAGGCGAGCGGCCCGGCGGGCCAACCCTGGGGAGAGCGCAGCCAGACCACCGAGGGCCCCGACCGAAGGGCGTCGCGGGTGCGCGCGATGAGCTCGGCGGCGGCGACGCCGTCGACGTCCGCGCAGAGCCACAACCGCGGCAGCGCGTTCATCGCCCGGCGTCGGCGAGGGCCAGCGACGCGCGAGCGCTGTACCGCGAGCTCGGGTAGCGCTCGACGAGCTGCTGGAGCGTGGTGCGCCGCGCTGGCTCGTTGCCTTCCCGACCGAAGCGCTCGGCGAGAGTCCACAGCGCCTCGTCGGGGCCGTCCTCGCGGGCGAGCTCAGGCTGGGCGCGCGACGGGCACTGGAGCGGCGCTCCCAGGAGAGCGAGCAGCGCGAACGAACGAAGGCCGACCATCACTCGATGGAGAGCGGCGACGCGGACGAGGCGATGGTCCCGGTGAGGGGCGAGCTCGCGTTGGCGTAGAGCTTCCGCTCCATCCGACCCGCGAGGAACGCGAGGCGACCAGCCTCGACCCCGAGCTTCATGGCAGCGGCCATCTGCACGGGGTTCTTCGCGAGGGCGATGGCGGTGTTCATGAGCACGCCGTCGGCGCCAAGCTCCATCGCGACGGCGGCGTCGCTGGCCGTCCCGACGCCCGCGTCGACGATGACCGGAACGCTCACCGTCTCCATGAGGATGCGGAGGTTGTGCGGGTTGCGGATGCCGAGGCCCGAGCCGATGGGCGCGCCGAGGGGCATCACCGCGGGGCAACCGACGTCGGCGAGCTTGCGCGCCACGATGGGGTCGTCGTTGGTGTACGGCAGCACGAAGAAGCCTTCCTTCACCAGCACACGCGCAGCCGCCACGAGCGCCTCGGTGTCGGGGAAGAGCGTCTTCGGGTCGCCGATGACCTCCAGCTTCACGAGGTCGGTCTCGGCGGCCTCTCGCCCGAGGCGCGCGCAGCGCGCGGCGTCGTCGGCCGTGTAGCAGCCGGCGGTGTTGGGCAGCAGCACGAAGCCCTCCTCGCGCAGCATGCCGAACATCGACCCCTTCCCGGTCTGCGTGAGGTCGACGCGGCGCACCGCAACAGTCACCACCGTCGCCCCGGAGGCGCGCAGCGCGGCGCGGGTCTCGTCGACGTCGCGGTACTTCCCGGTGCCCACGAAGAGGCGCGACCCGAAGGTTCGCCCGCCGATGGTGAGTGCGTCGTCGCTCATCTCCAAGACCTCCGCTCAGCCGCCGCCCACGAGGTGGACGATCTCCAACACGTCGCCGCCTTCGACGACCTCGACCGCGTGCCGGGCGCGCGGGACGAGCTCACGGTTGCGCTCCACCGCCGCGAGGCCGGGCATGCCCAGGTGGTCGAGGAGGGCGCGCACGGTGAGGCCCCCGGCCACCGACATCGGCTCACCGTTGACCACGATCGCGATGTCCGCCGCGCGCTCCGTCATGATTCGCGGGCGGGGCATAGCGCCGAACGGACGCCCCACGCAACCACCGCCGCGAGCGCGTTTCAACAGGGCAGGACGTTGACACCCGAGGCGCGCGTTTGCGAAGGTACCGCCCGGCTCAGCTCGGAAGGTTCGGGCGAGGCGCAGTAAGGAAGGACGAGCTCACCATGCAGCAACCTCCGGGCGGCGGATATCCCCCAGGCGGCTACCCCCCGGGCGGTCAACCGGGCTTCCCCCAGCAAGGTTACCCCCAGCAGCAACAGCAGGGCGGCTACGGGGCGCAGCCGGGTTACCCCCAGCAGCAGCAACAGCCGCAAAACCCTGGCTACGGCGCGACGCAGGCGATGCCTGGGTTTCAGCCCGTGCAGCCTGGTTCGCAGCCGGGTGGCTTCGGTGCTCAGCCCCAGCAGCCGCAGTATGGCCAGCCGCAGCAGGGTGGCTTCGGCGCTCAGCCGCAACAGCAGTATGGCCAGCCGCAGCAGGGTGGCTTTGGCGCTCAGCCCCAGCAGCCGCAACAGCAGCAGTACGGCGGCCAGCAGCCGGGTGGCTTCGGCGCCCAGCCCCAGCAGCCGCAGTACGGCCAGCAGCCGGGTGGCTTCGGCCCCCCGCCGGGCAACGCCATGCAGCCGGCGGGTGGTGGTGGTGGTGGTGACGTTCCGCCGTACACGCCGGGGATGAAGACCCAGACGCTCGGCCTCGACTACAACATCGCGGCGCTCGCCGGGTACATCATCCCGATCATTGCGATCATCATCGCGGTGACCGAGCCCCAGGAGCCGCAGCGTCGCTGGGTTCGCTTCCACGCGTGGCAGGCGATCCTGTTCTGCATCGGATCGTCGATCCTGCTCAACGTCATCAGCGTGGTGCTCGCGCAGATCTCGGGCGTCCTCGCCATGATCGGCTCGCTGCTCTGGCTGGGCTACCTGGTCCTGATGGTGCTCAACGCGATGAAGGCCCACAAGGGCGAGTACATGGCGATGGGCCCCATCACGAAGTTCGCGGCCGGCAAGGCCTGATCGAACGTCGCTCCCTCCCGCCGCTCCCTCCCGCCCGCTACTCCCCCATCACCTCGTCGAGCACCGTCGGAATCCCCGCCGGGTCGCGCGCCGCCGTGCCGAGAAACGCCGCTGCCCTCAGCCGCGCCGCGGGGATGTCGAACACCACGAAGTGACCGTCGCGGCCCACCTCGGACTCGAACTGCATCCACGATCCGCTGACGGGCGCGGCCATCGTCCCGAGGTTGCCCCGCAGCGGCAGCCGCGCGAGCGGACCGCCCACCAGCGTCGGGCCGAGCTCGGCGTGGTACACGGGCAACGTGAGGGGCAGCCCGATGGTGAGCGCCAGCGCCGCGATGCCCGCCGGCGGCGCGTAGTGATCGACGAAGCCCTGCGTCTGGTAGACGTGCGCCGGACGCATGGTCGGCCGCGGCTCGCGGATGATGAAGCGCCCGTAGTGCTGCGGGTCGGAGGGGTCGACCAGCATCTGCAGCAGGGACACCACGGGATGGAGCTCGACGAACTCCCCACGAGACAGACCGAGCGCGGCGGTGATGAGGTTGGGGATGTTGATGGGCTCGGTCTTCTCCAGCAGCGCGATGGCGATGGAGCCGCCCGCGCCGGAGAGCACCGCGGCGCTCGCTCCGTCGTCGGCCGCGAGCCAGAGCGGCCCGTTGAGCCCACCCTGCGAGTGACCGAAGAACATCACGTGCGCGGGGTCGAAGCGCACCGTGACGGCGCCCGCGTCACCGAGGCGCAGCGGGAAGGTGAACCGCCGCGCGAAGCGCCCCGCCTGCACGAGGTCGAGGGCGGCCTGGCGGTTGTTGGTGCGCCCCGCGCTGGGGTTGGTGAAGTTGAAGAACGCGCTCTCGGGTGAGGTTCCCGCGGCCGCGCGCTCGCCGTGGAAGATCTGGTCGAAGCCGATGACCGCGACGCCTTGCGCGGCGAGGGCGGCGGCCGTGCGATCGCGGATGAAGCTCTGGTAGTCGCCGCCCGTGCCGTGCGCGTAGATGGCGACGGGGTAACCGCTCGCGGGCATCGGCGTGTGCGGGAGCGTGAGGGCGAAGCGGACGTTTTCCGTGCGCTGCTGGACGGGCGTGCCGTCGGCGTCGAGGGTGAAGTCCCCGGACCCCTGGACCGAGTAGGGCGAAGGCCCGGTCTGGAAGATGAGATTGGGGCCGTAGTGGCCGCGCAGGGTCACGAAGTCCGCGCCGTCGGCCGGGTCACCGAGGTCCATGAGCGCAGGCTCGGCACCCGCGCGGTGTATCCAGTCCGCCGCCCGGAAGAACTCCACCGTCGGATCGTCGGTGGTGAAGGTCGTGACCGACAGCACATGCTCGCGCGTGACCCCGGCGCGCTCCAGTTCGGCCAGGGCGGGCGCGTAGACGTCGCGCGCCGCGCGGATCACCGGGTCGGTGGTCGAGTCGTCGAAGAGCATGCGCTGCAGGTCGACGTCGCGGCGAAACGGCGTTCCGCCAGCGGTGCGGAGCGCGTCGGTGATCACGAGGGCATAGCGGGTGCCCGGGCGCATCGGGAAGCCGAACACCGGCGCGACGGCGAGCGAGTGGGCGGGCCAGTAGCGGGTCGCCGCCTCGCGCACGAACCACTGGAGCGGGATGCGCGCGCCGCGGGTGGGGCTGCGCGGGTCGACGTCGAGGAGCTGCAGCGGCGACTCGGCGCTGCGCGTGGAGGCGGCGTCGGCGGGGAGGGTGGCCGGGTCGAGGTTGGCGCCGAAGGTGAAGTAGATCGCGCCAGCGGGAGAGAAGCCCGCGAGGCGGTGGTTGAAGGCGCGGAGGTACTGCGTCACGAGCGGATGGGCGCCCTCGCTCGGGAAGAACGTGAGGTCGAGCTTGCCCTCGGCATCGCGCGCGATGTCGTTGGGCCACGGGAGCGCGAAGGCTTCGTGGAAGTCACCATCGGCGGGACGGGGCAGCACCCAGCGCGCAACGGTCGGATCGACCGGCGGCACATCGCGCGGCGGCGGTACGTCCCTCGGCTCGACGACCACGTCCTGCGGAAATCCGGCGTCGATGCCCGCGTCCATCACCGTGCCGACGTCGGGCTTCGGGGTACCGAGGTCGTCGGCGAAGGGCACGTCAGGCGTCTGCGCGTCTCCCGCGTCGGGAGCGGGCGTCGCGGTCATACAGCCAAAGGTAAGAACAACGGGAGCGAGCGGGAGGAGGCGCATCGGCGCGGAGAATACCCTCCGCCCGTCCGTCGTGGGGTGACGGACGCCGGGCGTCGATCAGCGTGCAGCGGGCAGGCGTCGATAGCGGACGGGCGCGGCCGGATCTCCCCACGCGATGGCGCCGGAGCGGGTGAGGCCGAGGTCGAGGACGGCGAGAGAGTCCCCGTCGACGGTGAGCGTTCGCGCGCGGTGGTGGGCGCCGTTGAGCACCGACGGGCAGCGGTCGCCTTCGGTGCGGGCGGTGAGACCGTGGGCGCGCACCTCGGCGTTCATGACGCAGCCGGGCTCGGCCATGACCGGCGCGGCGCGGGCGGTGGTGCTCGCGCGGTCGCAGGTGCCGGCGAGGGCCGCGGTGTCGCGCGGGCGGAGCTCGGCGATGCGCGCGTGGGTGCCGTCGACGGGCGTCACGATGAGCAACGCGGACGCGAAGGGTCGCTGCGGCGACGAGGCGAAGGCGTCCTCCAGGTAGAAGACGTGCTCGCCGAGGTTGGGGGCGGTCACCTCGCAGACGCGGCGGGCGACGGCCGGACGCGTTCCGCTGGCGGTGCGCGCCGCGGGTGCCACGAAGCGACCCTCCAGGGCGCGGCTCACGGCGAGCGCCACGCCGTCACGGGCCGAGGCTGCGTGAGCGTCTCTCGGAGACCGCGCACCGCGCACCGCAACCACCGCCAACACCGGAACCAACACCGCACCGAGCACCAGCTTGCGCATGGTCGCAGACGACTCCCTCTGCGTGTTGCCGCGGGCCACGACCGGCCTCTCGCAACCGCCGAGTGGGCCGCTAGCGTGCTTCGGGTGCGCTCATCAAGAATCTGACGAAGTTCTTTGCGCGGTGTCCCACGACCTCGCGCAAGATGCGGCGCGATGCGGGTCTGGACGCTCATGCTGGCGCTTCTCACCACAGGCTGCGGCCGCGGCTGTCACCGCCCGCCGCCCGTGTTCGCCGACGACGCGGGCGAGGGCGACGACCCCATTCTTCCGTCTCCCCGCCTGGACGCTCCTCCGGTGCGGACGGCGTGTCGTCGGTTGGGAGTCACGCCGATTCCCACGCTCGGACAGGCGGCCGACGGCGGCCTCGAAGCGCTGGTCATCGCGCCGGGTGCCCGCGGGGTCAGGACCTTCTGGAGCGTCTCGGGCGCCGACTCGCTCGGGCACTGGTCGTACCCCGACCCCACCGTCGGTCGGGTGAGCAGCGGCGTCGGCGAGCGGTCCGACCCCGTGCTGGCCGTCGACGGGACGGGCGCCCTCGCGGCGGCCTGGGTGCGCTCCGGAATGGCAGTGCGCGAACACATCGTCTGGACCGCGGACGGAGACGCCGGTCGCTGCGTGGTGCCCGAGGGGAGGGACGAGGGTCTCTCGCTCGCGCTCGCGGGACTCGCCCATGGATGGATCGTCGCGTGGGACGAGGACGGCCCCGCGCCCGCCGCCGGAAGCATTCGCGTGCAGGTCGCGACGCCCACGCCGACGGGCCTCCGCTGCGGTCCTCCGCGCGCGCTCTCGCCCGCCGCGCAAGACGCGACCGACCCGACCGTCGTGGCGTTGCCGGGCGGGCGCGCGGCGGTGTTCTGGCTGACGGCGAGGGACGTGGACGCGTCGGAGTCCAACGACACGGCGACGGATGTCTGGGGCGTCGCGGTCAGCACAACAGGTGCGCCCCTGGGCGTGCCGCTACGGGTGACGCGCGCGGTCGATCACCACTTCGGCCTCGCGGCGCTCGCGGGCTCCGATGCGGTGTGGGTGGCGTTTCGTGGCGGCGGCCCGAGTGACAGCGAGGGGCGCGGAGACGGCGGCGAGGTGCGCGCAGTGCGCGTCGATGTCGGGCCTGCCGGGTTGACGCACGCAGGCGACGTCGCGGTGCTCTCCGATGACGGCGCCAACCCCACGGGAGCGCCGCGAGTCACGCGCGCGCTGGGTCCGGGAGCGTCCGTCGAGATCTGGTGGCGTGAGCGCGTGGGCGAGCGTGTGGAGGTGCGGCACCGGGGCGTGGATGCGTCGGGGCGACCTCAGCAGGGAGCGCTGTCCGCGTGGGTCGAGCCGGCGCTGGGGGCGGCCTTGCCGACGTGGGTCGACGAGCGGGCGACGGCGTGGATCGGACGCGTTGGAGAGGGCGGCGCCGAGGTCGCGCGCTTCACCTGCGCGGGCCAGCGATAGCGCGGGCGCGGCCGTCGAAAGCATTGCTTGCGAAGGGGCACTGTTCTGGTACCAGAGTGGAACCATGAGCACCGGCACCGTCCCCATCACGCCCGAAGGTCACCAGCGCCACACCGATGAGCTGCGCGACCTGAAGTCGGTGCAGCGCCCGAAGGTCATTCAAGAGATCGCGACGGCGCGCGAGCACGGCGACCTGAGGGAAAACGCCGAGTACCACGCGGCCAAGGAGAAGCAGGGCTTCATCGAGGGCCGCATCGCGGAGCTCGAGTCCATCATGGGGCGCGTCGAGATCATCGACACGACGAAGCTCAAGGGCTCCAAGGTCACCTTCGGCGCGACGGTTCGCATCAGCAACAGCGACACCGGCGAGGAGGTCACCTACCGCATCGTGGGGCCGTCCGAGGCCGACATCGCGCGCGGCTCCATCTCCATCGCGTCGCCCATCGCCAAGCAGCTCATCGGGCGCGAGGCCGGCGACGAGGTCAACGTGCAGACGCCCGGCGGCAAGCGCACCTACGAGGTGCTCGAAGTCAGCTTCAAGGGCTGAGCGCCAGATCCACTCCCGCTCACCCGCCGACCGATGAAGGAACGACCCGTCGTCGCGACCGTTCCTCCCCCGGAGGGTGACCTCCAGGACGCGCCCATCGAGAGCGTGTTGCACGTCGGTCCGACCGTCGCGACCGTGCTCCGCGCGCGCGGCTTCGCGACCGTGGGCGACCTCCTCGCGCACCTCCCGCGCCGCTACCTCGACCTGCGCGGCGCCGACGACTGGCGCCGGGTGCGCCACGCCGAGTCGGGCACGCTGGTCTCCGTAGAGGGCTTCATCGAAGACGCCCGCCTCGCGGGCAACCCGCGCGCCCGTCGGCTCACCCTCGCGCTGCGCGAGCCCCGCGGTACGACCGTGCTGCGCGCGGTGTTCTTCCACGCGAAGGCGGGCATGTCCGCGCGGCTCGCGCCCGGCATGACGGTGCGCCTCACCGGTACCATCAAGCAGCAGCCCAACGGCCCCGAGCTGGTGCAGCCCAAGGTGCTCGCGCCCGGCACCCGCTCGCGCGCCATCGAGCCCGTCTACGCGGGCATCGGCAGCGTCCCGCCCGGAACCATTGCCCGCATCGTCGCCGCCGCGCTCACCGGCATCGCCCGCTGGGGTGACCCGGTCCCCGCGCCCGTCGCCCGCGCGCTCTCGCTGCCGTCCGCACCCGCCTCGCTCAAGCTCCTCCACGCGCCCGATGGATCGGTCACGCCCGAGGTCCTCGCCGCGCTCGTCGAGGGCCGCAGCGAGGCCCACCGCCGCCTCGCCTTCGAAGAACTCCTCGCCGTCAGCGTGGCCCACGAACGCACCCGCCGCACCGTCGGCGGCGCGCGGGTGTTCACCGACACATCAAGCGTCGCCGACCTCACCGGACAGCGCCTCGGCCTCTCGCTCACCGCCGGTCAGCGCAGCGCCATCGACACGCTCCTGGGCGACCTTGCGAGCGGTCAGCCGATGCGACGCTTGCTGGTCGGCGATGTCGGGTCCGGCAAGACCGCCGTCGCCCTCGCCACGTCGCTGGCGGTGCTGCGCGGCGGTGGGAGCGTCGCGTGGCTCTGCCCGACGACCCTCGTGGCGGCGCAGCACGCGAAGACCCTGGAGCGCGGTCTCGCGGGCGACGCGGGCCCCATGGCGGTGCTGCTCGGGTCGACCACGGCGCGCGCCCGGCGGCAGGCGGAGAAGGTCATCGCCGAGGGTCTGGTGCGGATGGTCGTGGGCACCCACGCGATCCTCGAAGAGGGCGGAACGCCTCCCGCGCTCGACCTCGTGGTCATCGACGAGCAGCACCGCTTCGGCGTGGCGCAGCGGCTGGCCATGGTCGCGGGTCGATCGCCCAGTCCCCACCTGCTGGTGCTGTCGGCCACGCCCATCCCTCGCACCCTCGCGCTCGCGCGCTACGGCGACCTCGACCTCGTGACGCTCGCCGAGCGACCCGCCAACCGGCAGCCCGTGACGACGCGGGTGGTGAAGGCCGATGATCGGGCCTTCGTGCAGCGCACCATCGAGCGAGCGCTCGACGCGGGGGGGCGGGTGTTCGTGGTGGTTCCGCGCATCGACGGGATGGCCGACGAGGAGGAGGGCCCGCGAACGGGTGTCGCCGATGCAGAGTCGTGGCTGGGCGAGGCGCTGGGCCGCGATCGCATCGTGGTGCTTCACGGGCGAATGACGGCCGACGCGCAGAAGGATGCGCTCGATGCCTTCCGCCGCGGCACGCACCCGCTGCTCATCGGAACCACCGTCGTGGAGGTCGGCCTCGACGTGCCAGAGGCCAACCTGATGGTGGTGCTGGGGGCGGAGTTCTTCGGGGTGGCGCAGTTGCATCAGCTCCGCGGTCGAGTCGGTCGCGGGGGCCAACGCGCGGCCTGTCTGCTCGTCCCCGAGGCCGAGGCAGAAGAGACCAACGCGCGACTGGAGGAGATCGCGGGCTGCTCCGACGGCTTCGTGCTCGCGGAGCGCGATCTCGCGCGGCGCGGGGCAGGGGAGTGGTTCGGTGAGCGACAGTCGGGCGCCGATCTGACGCTGCGCTTCGCCGACCCGGTGCGCGATGCTGCGCTCATGGTCGCAGCGCGCGAGGCGGCGACGGAGATCGTCGGCGACGACCCGTCGCTCACCCGTCACCCGCAACTCTCGCGCGCTGTGCGTCGACTCCTGCAACGCGGCGCCGCCCCCATCGCAGAAGAGGCGGGCTGAGCGGTGATGGTCGCGCGCGGGAGGGCCATCGACGCGACGCTCGCGGTCGCGGGAGCGGCGGCGGTGCTCGACGCCGTGATGGCCCTCTCCCGCGATGCACAGGGTGCGTGGACCGTTGGATTGTTCACGGTCCTCGGCGCGTCGGCCCTCGCCGTGACGGTGGTCGGCGTCGCTCGCGTCGCGGCGTCCGCGATCTGGCGGCGCATTCCCGCGTCGCTGCGCCCCGCGGTCGCGACGCTCGCGGCGGCCGGCTTCGGCGCGTGGGCGGGCCTCGCCCTCTTCTCCGGAACGGGCATCCATCGCCTCGGCCTGCATCGCCCACTGGTTGCACTCGCGGTCGTCGCGAGCGCCATCGTGGGACTCCTCGCCGCGCGCCGGGAGCGCCCGCTGCGCGCGTCATCCTGGGTCATCGCGATGGGCGCGACGGCGCTCTACCTCATCCACGCGACGGTGCTGGTGCGGCAGTACGAGCTCCTGCACGCGCTCCTCGCCTGGATCGCGACGACCGCGTGGTGCGGCGCCGCGTCGCTCAACGAACCTCGCGCCTCGGGCCGTCGCGTGTGGCTCGTTCGCGCGCCCGTCGTCGCGTTGATGACGTGGGCAGTGATCTCGCTACTCTCGGGACACGGCGCCCGCGCCTCCGTGCGACGCCTCTCGCCGCTCGGCCAGTACACGGCGCGCCTGGCCGGCCTCCTCCATCCGGGCGACGACGCGACGCCTGTCGTCCGCCGCGCCCGCCGCACCGACGGTGCATCTCTCCCCCTCTCCGAGGGCGACGTGGTCCTGGTCACCGTCGACGCACTTCGCGCCGACGCCCTCCGCGCGCTCGGCGGTCGCGGTCGCATGCCCCGCCTCGACGCGCTCGCTGCGCGCGGCCTGCTCTTCCGCCGTGCGTACACCGCCACGCCGCATACGAGCTACTCGCTCGCCTCGCTCATGACCGGAACACACGCCCGCGCCGCCATGGCCCTCGGCGCGCGCTTCGGTCGCACCATGACCCTCGCGGGTCGTCTGCGCGAAGCGGGCTACACCACCGCGGGCTGGTACCCGCCGGCGGTCTTCTTCGTCGACGGCGATCGCTTCCGCACGTTGGCCTCTCGTCATTGGGATCTCCAGATGGCCGACGAGTCGTGGGCCCCCGCCGACACCCGCGTGCAGGACGCCCTCCGCTGGTCGCGAACGCTCCGCCGCGACCAACATGGCTTCGCGTGGCTGCACCTCTTCGAGCCGCACGAGCCCTACGTCGTCCACCCGGAGCACCCCTACGGAAGCGACGCCCGCGCCCGCTACGACGCCGAATGCAGCGCGGTCGATGACGCCCTCGGCGCGCTCATCGACGGCTGGGCGCGCCCCGTCACCTGGATCATCACCGCCGACCACGGCGAAGAGTTCGGCGAGCACGGCGGCTCCTTCCACGGAACCTCCCTCTACGACGAGCAGGCGCGCGTTCCGCTCATCATCGTCGCGCCGGGCGTGACGCCGCGCGTGGTCTCCGCGCCGGTGAGCCTGGTCGACCTCCTGCCCACCATCCTCCGCGGCGTCGGAAGCGCGCTCCCTCCCGGCGTCGAGGGCAGCGACCTCGGCGCGTTGGCGACCACCGATCGCCCGCCCACGCTGGCCTTCGCCGAGACCGGCTCCCTCCGCATGGTCGTCGACGGCGACGACAAGCTCATCGTCGACAACGCCGACGGAACCCTTGAGCGCTACGACCTCACCCGCGACCCCGGCGAGCGCCGCAACCGCGCCGACGAAGACCCCGCACGAACGCGAGCGCTGCGATCGTTGGTCGTCGGCTGGGAGGGCGCCCACGGCGACGCAGCAGCGGCGCGTTCACGACGTACCGAGGCCGTCATCCCCGCGGCGCTCGCGCGGGCGCTCCAGGGGGATCGCAACGCCGCCAGGGAGGTCGCGATGCTGCTACTCGCCAGCGACCCCGAGCTCGCGGCGAGAGCAGCGCGTGTGCTCGGTGACCTCGACGACCGCTCGGCGGAGGTCCGCGAAGCGCTCGCCTCGCTGCTGCCGCGACCGGCGCCCTTGTCCGACGAGGCCGCCGTGTCGCTCGTGATGCTGGGCGACGCGCGCGGACAGGAGATCGCCACCCGCGTGCTCACCGCGACGTCGGACGAGGCCCAGCGACGGAGGGCGGCGCTCGGTTTGGCTGCACTTCGGGTCCCCGCGGCGATCCCGGTGCTCAACGCGTGGGCGGCCGACGAGCACGCCTCCGACGCCGAGCGCGACCGCGCCATCGCGTTGCTCCTCGCGGCGCGATCACCCACCTCGCGCGCCACCTGGCAGGCGCTGCTGGAGAGCCCGCGCCTCGCCCCCGTCGGCGCCGAAGCGCTGGGCGCCCTCGGCGACGCGTCCGCGATTCCCCCGCTGGTCGCCACGCTCGCGCGCACCCGCTACCCGTTGACTCGCCGCGCGGCGCTCGACGCGCTCATCAGCCTCGGCGACCCCGACGTCGTGCCCCGCCTCGCGTCGGGCCTCGGCGCCAACGACCCCCTCGATCGCGCCGGTGACCTCCTCGCTCGCGCCCAGGAGCCCGGCAACACCATCCTCGGCTCGCGCTCCAACGCCCCGCGTTTTCAACGACGCGTTCGCGTCGCCCTCCGCGCTCGGCAGCCCGCGCCGGTGCAGCGCATCTACCTCCAGATCAACGCGCGGGACGCCGGCGCGCTCACCGTGGAAGACGCCCCGCCCTTCGCGCTCCGCCGCGGAACCCAGCAGCTCGTCGTCACCTTCGACGACCCGCGTCGATTGCGCGCCGTCAGCCTTCAGTCGTCCGTCGCGTTCGCGGTGGTGATGATCGCCGCCGTGCCGCTCGTCGCCCCACCGTAGGGCGCGGCGTCAGCCTCGCGCGAGGGCAGCCGCGAGGGCCTCTCGTAGCTTCGGCGCCCGCGTCGGATCGGCCCAGCACGCAAACTCCACGCGTCCCTGGAGGTACTGTGCAAACGCCGGATGGTGTGCGCGGTTCTGGCTCTCCAGGCCGAGCTTCGCCGCGTTGTGGAGCATCGCGCGGAGCTGCCGATACTCGTCGCGCGGCATCGTCGGCCGCTCGTTGACGGTGAGCCCGGTCACCTCCTGCCGCGACCCCTTGTGCATGACGCGGGTCTTGGCGGCGTTTTCGGTGAAGCCCTCCGACGTCACGATGCTCACCACGCTGCGTCGCAGTCGACCCACGCGCGCGGCGTCTTCTCCCGAGAACGTGAGGTCATCGGCGTAGCGCGTGTACGTGAAGTCGTGTCGCGCCGCGAGCGCCGACAGACGCGCATCGAGCCGCTTGCACAGGGCGTTGGTGATCGCCGGGCTGGTGCAGGCACCCTGCGGCAGCACGCGGTCGCCGAGCGCGAGGTAGATCACCCGACCGTCGACCTCGACCCTCGCCCGCGGCGGTTCGGTGCAGAGCAGCGCGAGGATGGTCGCGACGTGCTCGTTGTATCCGACCTTGCGGAAGAGCCCCTTCACGCGACGAAACGTCACCGAAGGAAAGAAGTCCTTGAGGTCGAGGTTCATCACCACGGCGCGACCTGCGTGGGGGGTCGCGTTGGTGAGGATGGAGCGGTGCCGCACGAAGCCATGCGCGGGCGGTGCGACGTCGAGGCGTTCGAGGATGTTCTGAAAGACCCAGCGTTGCGCGTTGGCGAGCCGAGGCTTCGGGGCCGAGATGGCGCGGATGCCGCCACTCTTCTTGGGGATGCCGAAGCGGTGGTAGTGCACCAGCGCCGCCCCCCTCCGGTGGAAGCACAACCAGCGCAGCGTGCCGAGCGGAACCCCCATCATCATCGCGAGGTCGGCGCCTTGCGTGGCGACGGGGAGTCCGCGCCGCGCGAGTTCACGCGTGTCGGGATTGGTGTCCTGAAGCCCGGCGCTGACGCCCATCCCGAGGTGCAGGATGTTGCGCTGTCGATAGAGGAGGAAGTCGCCCCGGCGCTTCTTCGCCTTGGCCATGCGCTCCTGGCGCTTCGCCGCGCGGCGCTTCTTGCTCTCCTCCCAGCGCCGCTTGCGCTCCTGGGCCAGCGCCTTGTCGGGGTCGATGGCCTTGGTCGACTGGGCCTGGATCTTCGCGATCTCGCCCTCGATCTCGGCCCGCTCCTTCCGCTCGGCGGCCGGGTCGGCGGGGATCCCTTGGTCCCACGGCCAGAAGCCGTTGACGCGCATACGGTCGACCGCGGCGCCGTCGCTCGCCTCGCGCACGAGGCGTCGGTAGAGGGCGGCCTTGTGGTCAATGGCCACGGGCGACCTCCGTTGTCGGAAGAGAGTGGTGCTTCGAGGATCGATCGGGGACGGGGCGCGGTGGGCTTACGAACATCCCTGGGACGCGACCGTTCCACTGAAAGCGTACCCCGATGGTGCCATGGCGCCGTGGTGCCGGAGGCACCCAACCAGAACGGCGCCGGGCACCGTCGGGGTACGCGTGTGATGAACGGGCTCGTGACGAATGGCGGGCACTTCGACAAGCGCGGCGTAACGCCGCACAGATTGCTAAGGCACTCACCACGCCCCGTCCTCGATCGACCTCTCGAAACACCTCCTTCGACATCCTACGCGCCCTCGGCTTCGAGCCGGTGCATGTGGCCGAGGCGCAGCGCGAGCACATGCTCACAAGGCCCCTGCGTTAGACCATGCTTCTGCGACCAGGCGCAAGTACAGGTCGCCTCCAGGATCTTCCCCGCGGCGTCCACTCCCAGCATCGGGCGATACCGATAACCGTCCACCCCCTTCACGCTACCTGACAGCTTGTATCCATTGGACACCGGGCGCCGCGCCGTGATGAGCACGCCCCCCGCGTTGAAGATGGTCTGCGCCTTCTGCCCGGCGGGCGAGGTCTCGCTCGGCGCAGGCGCCACCGCCGCGGCCACCGCCTCCTTGGTGGTAAACGGCTCCGCGAACAACTCGCGTTGTCGATAGACGCCGCCACCCAGGTCGTACATCGCCCTTCCCACCTGACACAGATACGAGAGGGCGCTGCGGGTCTTCTCCAGCCCCAGGCCCGTCGCTTGTGAGAGCCCCACGTCCGTGCCACGCCGCTGCACCTTGAGGGCATCCCAGGTCGAAGCGAGCTCCAACGGAGACGCATCCATCCGGCGCGACAGGAGATCGAAGCGCCCGGTGCCCGCCGTCCAGTCGTTGTCGGTCCAACCCGAGAGCGCGAGCGTGAACGTGATCTCACCCAGGTCGACCAGCCACACCGTCGGCAGCCCCGTGCCGGCGAGAAACACGTCGATGCGCTGAGCCATCGGGATGATGCGGGCGAGGGTGCTCAACCGATCGCGACCCCACGTCCGGATGCTCACCGGTTTCGGGCCGTCGTACACCGCGCTGGCGCCCATCTCCACCGCGGCCTCCCACGGCTCGAACACCACCCGCGCGCGCTTGCCCGGGACCAGCTCCCACCGCATCGCCCGCGGCGACTCCTTGGCCTTGTGGCGCTTGAGAAAGCGGCAGAGGTTGTAGAGGTCCACCGGCTCGATGCGCAGCCGCGTGAGCCCCAGCGTCATCGCCGACTGCACCTGGAGAAATCCCTTCACCCAGCTCTCAGGCAGGTCGATCTTCTTCTCCTTGTGCGACGCGCTCCCCTCGCGCGCCACCGCCAGGCCCGACGGGTCGATGTCGAAGCGCGTACGGCGATAGCTCCGCATCCGATCGAGCTCACCGTGCAGCGACGCGCTGAAGTCGATGTTCGTCGTGCCGCACGCGAACTCGTCGATCTTCTCGAAGAGGTCGTACTTCACGCCCACCCGCGCGTACGAGCTCTCGTCCTTCGAAAACGCCTCGAAGGACAGCTCGTCGGGGTGCACCGTGATGACCGGGTCGAGCAGGTACTTCAGCTCGTACTGGTGCGTGTAGACCCAGTCGAAGTACTCGGCGCGCGCCCGGTAGAAGGGCTTGAGCCGGTCGATGCGCTTCTGGTCGAGCACATCGCGCCGGGCTTCGAGCGCCGCGATGCGTCGCCTGGCGTCTTCGGTGCGGTTGCCCAGGTTGGCGAGAAACTTCTGGTCCTGCTGGTCGAGCCACGCCTTGAAGGCCAGCCGGTCGCGCGGGCGAAACTTGTAGTCGCTGACGACCACCGAATAGAGCGCCGCCATCCCTTCACGGAAGAGCGTCGGCGAGCGCATCACTCCTTTGAAGAACGCCGGGTCGCGCACGCTGTTGGTCGCGAGACCCACCCGCGTGTCGCGCAGCCCGCTCACGATGCCGCTCTGGCCCGCGTACTTGAACTCGACGATCACGCGAGACCTCCGACCACCGACTCGACCTCGGGGTAGCGCAGCTTCAGTCGCACCAGCGCATCGAGCGCGCTCTCGAAGTCCGCCTTCCCCCGCGTCCGCACGAACTCACCCAGCACCCGCGACGCGACCTCTGCCTGCCGCTCGTCGCGCAGTCCGCGCTCGCGCAGGAAGTCCACCACCAGACGCTTCTCGCGCCGGTCAGGCCGCACGTCCAACAACGACCTGCGGAAGAACGCCTCCAGCCGCGACAGCGCCACGAAGCCGTCCTTCAAGTGCGCCACCGCGAGGTCGACCGCGAAGCGACGAATCACCGCCGACGGGTGCTCCGCCAGCCGGTGCAGCAGCTCCGCGGTGTCGAGCGCGTCGAAGTGCTTGAGCGCCATCTCGCGCCCGAAGCCCTGCACGTCTTCGCGATTGGAATCACACAGGCCCACGATGCCATCGAGGCCCAGCGCCGCGACGTCCACCGGCCCGCGCAGCAGCTCGAACGCAAAGGTCCGCGTGTCCTTCCACTCCGAGTCTGTCAGCGCGAAGAGCACCGACGGATCAGCTCGCAGCTTCGCCACCGCGCCGTGGAGCAGCGCGTGCGCCGACGCCCGCACCGCCGCGATGTCGCTCATCGCCATCGCCAGGATGCGATCGGTCCCGAGCGTCTCCACCGCCTCGGGCCGCGACCCCAGCAGCGCCCCGCCCGCCACCTTCGCCGCGATCGACCCGCCGTCGATCATCGCGAGAATCTCGTCGAGCCCGAGGATGGCGTTGAGCTCTTCGGACAGCCCATCTCGCGCGACGCGCGCGTAGCCATCGTGCGCTCCTTCCGTCGGCTCCACGGACTGCAACTTCGCCAGCACCCGCTCGGCAAGCTCGCGACGAAACCACGCGTCCGCCGCGGGCAGCGCCGCCAGCACCACCGACGCCGCCGTCGATCGGAGCGCCGCGTCCGACGCGCCCACGTAGCGCATCACCCGCTCGATGTCCGAGGTCCACTGATCGGCGCAACGCGCCAGCATCGCGACCGCGTGCTCACGAATCACCGCGCGATCGTCGACCATCAACGCTTCGAGCAAAGCCCAGTCGGGCTTCGCCGGATCGAACCTCCGATCGAGCTCGTTGACCGCGAGCTCCAACACGTCCGGGTGTGCCGCCGTCAGCATGTCGGCGAGCTCCTGCGCCGTCGCCTCACGCAACAAATCGGGATGCCGCCGTCTCACCGCCAGCAGCGCAAACTGCTGCACCTCCGTCGCGCGCGCCTTCGCCAGCAGCGTGAGCAGCGGCCGCGGATACGCGTCCCACAGCCCCGGAAACGACTCGACCCGCTGGTCGCTGATCGCCGCGCCCTTCGCCCCCTTGGTCACCGGCACCGCGCTTCGCAGCGTCTTCGGATTCAACCTCACCCGCGCATCGAAGCGCCGCAGGATGCGGTTGTAGAGAAACACCCGCGACCACTCGTCGCCGTCACCCTTCGGCAGCTCGCGATCCTCCGGGCGCAGCGCCGCGAGGAAGCCCGCCGCGACCTCGGTGTAGCGGGCGGGGCGATAGCGACCGAGGCGTTCGAGGTAGCGCCAGCTCGCCTTGCGAACGTGCCGCTCGGTCTGCTTGCTGAACACCCGCGTCTGCCGACTCTGACCGTCGAGCCCGCTCTTCACCACCGCCATGGTCATCGCCGGCTTGCGACTCAGCAGCTCCACCCGCCGCATGATCACCCCGAAGGTCTCCGCATCGTCACGCATCGTCGCGCGTCGCAGGATGCTCTTGGTGTATCGCCAGCGATGCGGCCGGTGCACCTCCGCGTGCGTCGACAACACCCGCCGCACGAAGGCCAGCGCCAGCGGCGTCGCCACCTCATACAGCGAGTCCAACGCGAGAAACTGCTCCTTCACGTCGAGGTGGGCGAACACCGTCTCCAGGTCGACGAGCGCGTCCTCTTCGTGGGCGCTCGCGTCCGTCGCCTTCCACGCGTCGCGCATCGCCTGCGGCAGCCGATCGACGGCCCGCTGCACCACCTCCGCCAAACCCACCGCATCGCCCATCGCGCGCAGCGCCTCGGCGCCCGCCCGACGCCGCGACAACAGCTTCCGCTCGGCCTCTGCACGCGCCAGCGGCGCCGCCGTCAGGTCGCCCAGCCGACCCAGCGCCTCGACCACGCTGGTGAGCTCCGTGCCCTCCAACGTCGCCCGATCAAGCAGCGGATCGACCGCGGCGCGATCGCCGATCCACCCGAGCCGCGCGGCCGACATCGCGCGACGACGGGCGCTCGGACTCTGCAGGCGATCGATCATCGCCCGCACCCCGGCGCGCGTGTACCCCTCCGACGCGAGGTCGTCGGCGAGGTCCGCGAGCCGCTGCTCCAGCTCCGCCTCGGGGAAGGGCCCATACGCCTCCGTTCCCGTGAGCTTCCCCCGCCGGAAGAACCGCTGAACCTTCAGCGTCAGCCGCCCGGGTGACCCCGCGACCGACTCCGCCGAGATGGCCACCAACCGCTCCGCCCCGGTCGGGCGGAACATTCGCATCACGATCCCTCGAACGCTCATGGAGATGCTCCGGGACGCTGCTTCGGGTGGCGCTTCATGGGCAACTTACCGGGTCACTCGGTGTCGTCGAAGTCAGCCAGCGGCTTGGGCTTCGGCACCACGCCACCCACCACCTTCGGCGGAATCACCGGGCCCTTCGGTGGAATCATCGGACCCTTCGCCGCCATCACCGCGGCCTTGGTCGGCACGACGCCGCCCTTGTACATGGGCGCGCTCGTCACCGGCTTGGCCTGCACGTCATTGCCGAGCGCTCCGAGCTCGGCCTCCAGCGCCACGCGCATGTCGTGGAAGCCCGTGAAGTTCTGGTTGCTGACCAGGTTGTAGGCCGTCCACATCAGGTCGGCGCAGATCTCCACCGGCACCTTGCCCGTGTTGGCGCCCAAGCCCGGCAGCGCCACCGAGCCGATGCTCCCCGGCGCCGCCGCGTTCTGCATCCGCACCATCTGGAATGCCGCCGCGCACGCGAGCGCCACGTTGAGCGTATCGGACACGTCGTCCGAGCGGCCCACCATGGTCGGCGTCGAGATGAGCCACCGCGGCTTCGGCGCGCCCGTCGCCACACAGGTCGCGTGACCCAGCGGCATCGTCCCCTGGTACCGCTTCGCCACCTCCGACTGCACCTTCGTCTGGATCGACGGCCCCAGGAACTTCTTGATCACCCCATCAAGCCCGCCGTCCATCTGCGCGCGGCTGTTGGTCGGCGTGACCCACGCGCTCGTCGCCTGGTCGGTCATCGACCCATGGACGATCAGCACCTCCGGGTGGTCGACGAAGACCTCCCGCCACGCCGCCACCATCTTCGGATTCACATCCACCAGGATCACCTGAGCATCCATGGCAACTCTCCCTACATCGTGAATTCGACCAGGTAATCCAGGCGCTGCTGACGCGAGTCGTAGATCACGTACTCGTCATCGGAGAACTGCGAGTCGTTGCCCTTCTGGTTTCGCACGCCGTGGCAGGAGTTGAAGCCCGCGGGCGCCTCGGCGATGCCGTAGGTGATCTTCGTGTACGGCTTCATCTTGCCGAGCGCGACCTTCGCCAGCGCCATGAAGCGCGCGCCCGACTTCGCCGGCGACGTGTAGAACGCGCTCGTGCACGACGCGTCGCCGAAGTAGATGCCGTTGCCGAGCCAGCCCGCGTCGGTGCGGTTGACGCCCATGCTCACGACGATCTTCGGCATCAGGATGCCGCGCGAGAGAATGCCCACCCAGTTCTTGATGCGCGAGCCGTGGAAGAGCAGCCGCTGGTTGTCGATGTGGTTGGTGAACACCTCGTGCTCGCCAGCGCGCCGCAGGGTGTAGACGTTCTTCACCTTGATGGCCTTCGTCTTGATCTGGCTCTTCAGGACGAACTGCTCGATCTCGTCGTAGGTCGGGTTCGACCGCTCCAGCATCGTGATGCCGCACTTGAGCGCTTCGTACTGCTCGTCGACCTTGCTCTCGAAGAGCACCGATCCGCCGTCGCCGTTGACCTGGAGCATGTCCTTCATGAGCTGAAGGGTCTCCTGCTTGGCCTCGAAGTCCTCCATCGTGTCGATCACCGCTTCATCGATGGCGGCCCGCGTGCGACCGATGCGATGCGGGATGGTCGTATAGAAGTCCCCCGACAGGTCGATCATCTTGTTGCGGTTTTTCGAGCCCTGTTGAAAGAGCTTGTACAGGTCTTGAAGGATGGACTCTCCCTTCTCGATCTGCCCCACCGTCAGGATGCCCAGCGGCGTCTCGATGCCGTTGGCCGTGATCTTCACGTTGACGGCCGTCGTCAGCGCGTTGGTCGCCTCGGCGTAGATCAACTTCACCAACGACTGCACCGTCGGGCTCAGGTTGGACACCTTGATGGTCGTCGCCGCGACCTCGCCGCGCGCCACCTTCTGTTCGGCGAGCCGCTTGATGGTCTTGGCGTCGACCTCGCCCGCGCTCGTGCCGCGCGCCTTCTGCGAGCCGATCTTGCTCGATGCGAGGCTCAGCTCCTTGTAGCCCTTCGCCGCCGAGGTCTTCTCGCGATAGATGCCGTCGTAGATGGCCTGCGCCTCGCCCAGCGTGTTGGCGTAGCGGCACTCCTTCTGCCCCGCCTCGGGGTTGTTCTCCAGGTCATCGGTGCGCCCGTAGTGCGTGAACACACGGAACACCGGCTTGCCCTTCAACGTCCCCTGGTGGACCTCCACCGCGTAGTACTTGTTGTGGTTGGTCTTGATGTCCGTGACCTGCAACACCGCCTTGCGCGCGATCTCGAAATCATCGGGAAATGCCGGAGCGCTCGCGTCACCAAACTTCCACGACTTCACACCCGCCATGACAGCACCTCGTCGCCCTTCGCGGCCCGCACCATAGGTCCCCCCGCGCGACGCCCGCAAGACCGACGCTCGCCCGCGTCGGACATTCACTGACCGCCCTATTGGCGCGGCAGGATGTCGACCGCGGTGATCTCCAGCCGCGCGTCGGGCGCCGTCACCGTGAGCGGCGGAATCCTCTGCGCGGTCTCGGCGATCTCCAGCGAGACGAAGGTTCGCAGCCGCGCCGCGCGCATCTCCGGGTCGACCCGCAACGTCACCTCGTCGCGGAGAATCTCTCCCGCGCGCCACTCCGTCGTCGGGTAGCGCCCGTAGATGGGAACGTGCCGCGCGACGAAGAGCGGCCAGATGGGCTGTCCGTCCACCGGATCGAAGGACGTCACCATCAACACCGGCACCCGCGTGCGACGCAGCACGCGCCAGTAGAACACCGCGCGGTACGTCCCCTCGATGGGCACACGATCGGCCGGGAGGTCGTACCCGAGCAGCTCCGCGATGTCGCCGAAGCGCACGTTCATCGGGTGCTGGATGTTCGCGGGAACCGCCGTCAACCGCGCCGCCGCAATGAGCTCGTTGGAGCTGTTGCCCGCCGTGGCGGCGTGGTCGGTCCACGTCACCAGTCGCTCACGCAGGTCGGCCGCGAGCTCGGGGCGCGCGTCGTAGAGGTTGTGGATCTCGCCGCGGTCGTGCGCGATGTCGAACAGCTCCCAGGTCCCGCGCCTCAGGTCGTGGATGAGCTTGAACGGCGGCGCATAGATGGACTTCTGCTCCGACGGAAACACCCCGTCGGGCGTGACCTCGCCGTACATCGACGTGCGCCAACCGGGCGGCGTGATGGTCGACGGCGACGGGTCGAAGAGCACCGGCAGGAGCGAGCGCCCCGACACGGGCGCCTCGGGTCGGCGGTTGGCGAAGTTGAGCAGCGTCGGGTGCAGGTCGAACAGGTTGGTCAGCGCGTTGCGCGGCCCCGGCGCGATGCCCGGACCACGGATGAGAATCGGCACCCGCAGCGCCTCTTCGTGGAGGTCGAAGGAGTGGTGGTAGACGCCGTGCTCGCCGAAGGCCTCGCCGTGGTCGCCAAAGATGACCACCACCAGCGGACGTCGCGTGGCGAGCGCGTCGAGCTGCGTGAGCACCGCGCCGAGGGCGTCGTCGGCGGCGGCGATCTCCTCGTCGTAGGTGTCCATCGGCGTGTGGCCGAAGTCGCGCGGCGCGGTGCGGTCGCGGTAGGGGTCGTGCGGCTCCATCAGGTGCGACCACAGGAAGAACGGCGCCGGGTCGCCCTCGTGGTCGCGCAGAAATGACTGGATGCGCGCGATGGTGGGAGCCACCTCGGACTTGAACCCGTACTCCTCGGCCACCTGCGTGAAGCCCTGGAAGAAGCCCGCCGTGTGCGAGAAGTAGCTCGTGTTGTTGAAGGCCGCCGTCGCGTACCCGGCCGACCCGAGCTGCTCGGCGAGCGTCACGTTGGACGCCTCCAACGGGGGAAACTGCACGTCGTTGCCCCACGCAACCATCGACGCATACCGCCCCGCCCAGATGCTCCCGAACGACCGCAGCGAGCGCGGCGATGCGCAGTACGCGTTGGTGAAGCGAGCCGCTCCGCGCGCGAAGCGATCGATGTTGGGCGTCGTCGGTCGGCGGTAGCCGTAGCAGCCCATGTGGTCGGGCCGCATCGCGTCGATGGAGAGCAGCACGAAGCTCGGTCGCTGCGTCGCCGCGTCGGGCGGCAGCGGGACGATGTGACCGTCGCTCTCGTCACGCTCGACGCGCGCGTCGCGGCCGGTGCAGTTTTCGTCGCGGCCGTTGCCGGGGATGTCGTGCGCCCGCGGTGAGATGCGCGCGTCGCGGTCGTTGCAGTCGCCGCCGTTGAACACCGCGGAGTAGCCGTCGCCGTCGAGGTCGAGGCTCAACTGAAAGCCGCGCGCCACCCGCTGCGCGAGGAGGCTGCGGTTGAAGAGCGTCGCCGCCACCGTCTGCCGCGCGCCCAGCGTAAACGCCGACGTCACGAAGGCCCCGAGCGCCATCACCATCAGCGCGAAGGGCACGCGCCAGCGCAGCGGACGATCGAGGCGCAGCACGCGACGACCGAAGCCCAGCAGCGCGAGCGCGTTGGCGACGAGCAGCGCCGTCCCGAGCGCCACGGCGCCGAACTCGAGGTTTCGAAACGACGCCCAGTTGAGCGAGAAGAACCGCACCGACTGCGCCACCGCCACGAAGAGCGACAGCGACAGCATCGTCCCCACCGACGCGACGCGCCCGACGCGGTGGAAGAACCACCGCAGCGGACCCGACAGGAGGAGCAGCAGGACGATCGCGCCGAGGGCGAAGCCGAAGGGCGCGAGAAACACCGCCAGCGCCGCGAGCGAGCGCGAGTGGAAGGTGTGAAACACCGAGTGCGCGAGCGGGTACAGCGGGCCAAACGCGACGCCCACCCCGATGGCCGTCGACGCGACGATGGCCGCGCCGTCGGGGTCGCGAGCGAACCACCGCCGCGGGCCGCCGAGGCACCAAGAGCCCACGCGCTGCAACCACGGGACGCGCCGCGCCGAGACCAGCACCAGCTCTTCCAACAGACCCAGCCCGATGCCGAAGCTCACCAGGATGGCCGCGCACTGGAGCACCACCAGCAGCCCGAGCGATGGGGGGAGCGATCCACGCGGGGCGCGCGACCACGCGAGGACGCCGTCCGCGATGCCGACCCCGCCAAACGCGACGATGCCTGCGGAGAGTCCGAGTCCGCGCGTGAGAGACGGTCGTTGGTCAGGCGACGAGGCTGGCATCGCGCGAGGGGGAGGGCTTATAGCGCCGACGCCCGCCGCGGGGAACGCTCGACGCGACCCCCGTCAACGATTGACGTCGGGGTCGGCGATGGGCGCCACGATCTCCACGAAGCCGAAGCGCCCCTGCGCTCCACCATCGGCCAGCGCCCGTCGCGGCCGCTTCACCGCCGAAGGCGGCGGAATGAGCACCACCCGCGTCGGAACCACCGGCGGCTCACGCACCTCCACCGTCGCACTCCCGCTCGCGACCGCATCGCTCACCACACGCCGCAAGCCCCGTTGCTGGGCACGCAGCGACTCGTGCAGCACACGCAGCTCGCCGAGCAGGCCGCGGGTCGCCGCGTCGAGCGCGCTGAGCGTCGCGACCTCGTCGTGGGGACATCCCCCATCGAAGGACGGGTCGTCGCCGCATACCAGGCACACCCGCGCGGGCAACGCGATGGACGGCGCCGCGGAGGTCGCGCTCTCGGACGGCGGCTCATCGACGGGCATGTCGGCCGGCGCGTCGAAGACCTCGGGGGGAGGGAGGTCGTAGGCGTCGTAGTCGTCACGGGCCGCAGGCGGGGTTCGACGAGCGCGCATCGCAGCGAACGGACTACCACGGCCCTCAGCGACCGTACAAATGTTCAGTTACGATCGGGTGATCGTGGTTTCAGGGATTTTGTCGCGCCCCATGAGCTCAGGAACCCTCCGCCCCGGCCTTCGCTTCGGCCCCTATGAAGTGCTCTCGCTCCTTGGGAGCGGCACCTTCGGGACGGTCTACGAAGCGCTCCGCCACCCTCTGCGGAAGCGTGTCGCGCTGAAGGTCCTCAACGCCGACCTCGCCCGCAACCCCGAGGCCGTGGTGCGCTTTCTCCGCGAGGCCGAGACCGCGTCGGCGCTCCAGCACCCGCACATCGTCGACGTGCAAGACCTCGGCTCCGTCGACGGCGTGCCCTTCATGGCGATGGAGCTTCTCGTCGGCGAGACCCTCGAAGATCGCCTGGAGCGCGAGGGCAGACTCTCCGTCGAGGCCGGCGTCGACCTCATGCTCCCGGTGTTGTCCGCGGTGGCGGCGGTGCATGAGGCGGGGGTTGTTCATCGTGATCTGAAGCCCGCCAACATCTTCATCGCGCAGGGGCCGCACGGCGATCACCCGAAGCTCCTCGACTTCGGCATCGTGAAGGTGAAGTCGCCCGGCGCCGGGCTCACCCACGCGGCGTCGGTGCTCGGGACGCCGTCGTTCATGTCCCCAGAGCAGGTGCGCGAGGCGCGCGACACCGACGAGCGCAGCGACGTGTGGTCCCTCGCCGCGGTGCTGTATGCGAGCGTGGCGGGGGTGGTTCCGTTCGAGGGATCGTCGATGTTCGAGACCTTCGATCGCATCCTCAGCGCGCCCCTCGTGGCGCCGGGGAAGGTGGTGCACGGGGTTCCGCGCGAGTTCGATGCGGCGCTGGTGCGGGCGCTGGCGCGCGACCCCGCGGAGCGCACGCCGACGGTGCGGGAGTTCGGTCGGGCGCTGCTGCCCTTCGCGTCGCAGACGGCGCAGGTGACGTGGGCGCGAGACTTCCGCCAGCCCGCACCCGCGGCGACGGTGCGGCGACGCCCCGCGGTGTCGCAGAACTATGTGCGCACGCTGGACGAACGCGGCGCGCTGCCACCGCCGCCGCAGCGGCGGGTGCCGACGACGCGCGCCGTGGCCGCGGTGGTGGGCGTGGCGGGCGTGGTGTTCGTCGGGCTTGTGGCGGTGCAGGAGGACTCGCCGACGGCGTCGCGGGTGACGAGGCGCGACCCGGTGGTGCCGACGACGGTGGTGTCACACGAGGCCGGCACGAGCGATCGTCCGTTGGAGGATGTTCAGGTGGCGTCGCCGGAACCGCTGCGGGTGGCGCCGCCAGAGCCGCCGCCGGTGGAGCGACGACACTCCCGACGGCGACCGGCGGTGATCGGAAACTACTGAGCGACTACTTCTTCTTCGTCTTGCGCGCGGTCGGGCGGCGGAAGCCCCGGTACTCGTCGCGCAGGGCGCGGTCACCGGCGTTCTGGTAGCGGCCCGCGATGAGAACGCGCTCCAGGCGGAGGCGCAGCGCGGTCCAGAGGCGCTGGGCGTGGGTGCGCGCCTCGTGGGCGCCCGTCGGCGCGGACCAGCGGGCGGCGAGGGTGACGAGGTCGTTGTGGCGGTCCCAGAGGCGGGCGGCGGCGGCGCCCTCGCCGTTGGGGAGGCTCGCGAGCCACTTCTCGTGGTCGACGCTGTTGCAGAGGCTCAGCAGCCCGGTGTTGTCCTGCACGGCGTCCTGCGGGTCGCGCGCTGATCCGCGCACGAGGCTGCGGATGAGGCCGAGGCCCACCTTGTTGCGGCGGAAGCGCAGCGTGCGAAACGCGCGGATGATCTTCTGCTGGTCGGCGCGGATGCTGAGGAGCAGCGCGAGCTCGCTCGGGTCGACGTCGTGCTCGGTGGTGCGGTCGGCGTCGAGGCGGCCCTTGGTGGAGCGCACGTACTCGATGAAGGGCGCGAGCTCGAGGATCTCCTCGGCCGTGAGCGGGCCGTCTTCGAGCGGCACCTTCACGAGCGCGGCGGACTGCCGGGCGGCGGCCGCGGCGACACCCGCCGCCCACGCGAGCCAGGCGCGCGGGTACTGCGGGATGTTGCGAACGGCCTCCTCGGGGATAAGCCTCGCGGCGGCATCGAACTTCGCCGAAGCGGCGCTCGACACGGTAGTGGTCGTGGCGCTGGACGCGCCTGCCTTGCGGGGAGCGGGAGTCTTGGATTTCGCCATAGGGCGCGGAAGATATCGCAGCGTGCGAGGGGATGGCCACGGTGTTCGCACGCAGCACCCGCCCACGCCCGCGCTGGGCGGGCGTGGGCGACGCTCTCCAGAGCGACGTGGGTGCTTCGGTGGCGCTCGCGGGTCGCGACTACACTGCGCGGACCATCATGGAAGCGATCATCCGGCGGGCGCACGTGGGAGACGTCGAGCAGCTCGTGCGGCTCAACGGCATCGTTCAGCAACTGCACGTCGACGCGCGTCCAGACACCTTCGGTCCGCCCAGCGCCGAGGCGGTCGCCGCGTGGTTCACCGCGCGCCTCGCAGACCCCAACGCGCGAGTCTGGATCGCTGAGATCGAGGGGAGGGCAGTGGGCTACGTGCTGGCGATGTTCATGGTGCGGGAGGCGAGCGCCTTTCTTCGGGCTCGCAGTTGGTGCGAGGTGGACCAGCTCGCCGTGGACCCGACCGCGAGACGGCGCGGTGTCGCCCGCGCGCTCGTCGCGGCCCTCGCGCAGGAGGCGCAGGCGGTCGGCGTGACAGAGCTCAAGGCGCAGACGTGGGGGTTCAACGAGCCGTCACGTCGACTGTTCGAGAGCCTCGGGTTCGAGGTGGAGAACGTCCGGTTTCGTCGCTCCGCGCGGAGCGAATGAGCCGGCGTAGGCGGACAGGTAGTGCGGAGATCGCTGCCCGTGACTGCACCGACCCTCGCCGATGCCGAAGTGCACGATGACCGCGACGGAGCGCCCTCGGTGCGTGGCGAAGCGGAACGCCGAGCAAGCGCGCTTGTGGGCCAAACGCAGCTCGGGTGCTCGCCCCGGTGCCGCTCCTGGCGTTGTTCTCCACGTCACCGCTGGTGATCGGCCCGGCGAGAGAGACGGTGTGCGAGATACCAGAGCGCCACCGCCACCGGCGCGACCACGCCGGCGATCAGCAGGTGGTGGAGCCCAGTCGCAGCCAACGCCGGGTCATCAACGTGCTGGCCGCGCGACGACGCCACCATCGCCAGCGCACAGGCAGCGGAGGCCCCGGCGAGGAGGGCCGGAAACGTCACGAAGGCTGCGACAGACGCCACCCATCGTGCCCGCCGCTCCGCCACGCACCGTGGGCACTCCGTCGGCGCTTGTTCGGCCACGGCGCACGGTAGCATCGCGCCGCGGGCGTCAGTTCGCCCGCGGCGGAGGCGAGCGATGCAACGGATGAAGATGGCGGGTGGAATGTTGGTGGGCGCGGTGGTGCTGCACGTCGGGTTCATGGCGTGCTCAGCGAACAACACCACGGGGATGCTCGGTGGTCTGCTCGACGGTGGGTCGCACGACACGGGCATCCTCGGCGGACGCGACGCGCGGGCGCAGGAGATGCCTTGCACGCAGTGGGAGGTGAAGATCGGCGGTACGGTCTCCCGAGAGCCACGGCCCGAGACGGCAGGGTGGGAGCCCTTCGCAATCGTGATCCAGTCGACGATTGGTCCCGAGACAGTCTTACGCCGCTGCACGGCGCGGTGACGCCCGCATGGTAGTCGTGGGACATGGCAACAGAATGCTCGCGGTGCACCGCGAGGCGCCGCCGCCCGAGTGCGCTCGCCATCCCTACGCCCGATGAGCGATGCGGGCGCTCCGTACGACGCGCACGAGCCTTCGCAAACCGCGCACGAGCCTTCGTAGACCACACACGGCCCCTCGTAAGGCACGCACACCCCTTCCGAAACCCGTACACACCCACTCGAACGCCCAGACACACCCGGCCGGGAACCCGTACACACCCCTCGTGAAACCCGTACACGCCCCCTCGAAAATGTGTACACGCGACCCTCGCACACACGCACCCGTTTTGCCGTAAATTGCAGGTGATTCGCGCGCCCATGGGAGGGTCCCGCGCGATGAGCGAGCGCGGCGGTGTTCTCCCTTCCCAGTGGATCCGGCAGGCGCTCACGGACGGCACCGTCGTGGCGGAGCGTCCCGTCGAGTCGACGCAGGTACAACCCAACAGCATCGACCTCCGCATCGGTCGCGCCGGGACCCGCGTGCAGTGCAGCTTCCTCCCCGGTCGCGAGGGCGTCGACGGTCGCCTGCGTCGCTTCGGCATCTACCCCGTCGACGCGGGCCCCGACGGCGTCGTGCTCGAACGCAACGCCGTCTACCTCTTCCCCCTCCTCGAATCGCTCAAGCTCCCGGTCGGCGTTCGCGCACGCGCCAACCCCAAGAGCAGCACCGGCCGACTCGACATCTTCTGCCGCCTCGTCACCGAAAACGGAACCTCCTTCGACGACATCCCGCCCGGCTTCGCAGGTCGCATCTACCTCGAAGTCGTGCCGCGGTCGTTCCCGGTTCGTGTGCGGGAGGGAGACAGCCTCGCGCAGCTTCGCTTCATGGTCGGCAACCCGATGCTCGACGACCAGGAGACCCGCTCTTTGCTCGCCAGCGAGCCCGTCTTCGTCACGCGCGATCGCCTCCCGCTCGGCGACCAGAACCTGCGCGTCGAGGAGGGCGTGTTCATGTCCGTCGACCTCTCGTCGGAGGGGACCATCGGGTACCGCGCCAAGCGCAACACCGGCGCCATCGACCTGCGCGGCAAGCACCGCATCTCGCACTTCTGGGAGCGCATCTATCACCGCCCCTCCGAGCCGCTGCTGCTGGAGCCCGACGAGTTCTACATCCTGCGCTCCAACGAGCTGGTGCGGCTGCCGCCGTCGGTGTGCGCGGAGATGGTTCCGTTTGACGCGGGCGCGGGCGAGGTGCGGACCCACTACGCGGGCTTCTTCGACTCGGGCTTCGGCTACATCGCGGCCGACGACAAGGGAGCCGCCGCCGCCGCCGTCGTGCTCGAAGTGCGAGGGCGCGACGTGCCCTTCCACGTCGACGAGGGCAACCATCTCTTCCGGGTGATCCTGTTGCGCAACCACGCGGCGCCCGACGAGCTCTACGGGCGGGGATTGCGGTCGCACTACCAGGGTCAACGGCTGCGTCTCAGCAAGCAGTTTCTCCCCGATGACGACGACGACACCTCGCAGCTCCCGTTGCGCTTCAAGCGCTGAGTCGCGAGGGGACAGGGAATGTCCCTGTGCAACTGGCTGGATTTCTCGGGGATCGCGTGACAGACGGCCCCTCCCTCGCGTGCGCCGCAGCTCCCTCGGGAACTTGACGCATGTTCAGTGAAGTTCTACTCGAATGGGCGTTCAAGACGCCGGGATGACCCGTTGATCTCCAGAGAAAACCGCGACGGAGCAGACGCCCCCATGACGACGGAAGCAGTGGTCCAGGACACCGACGCCCCCAAGCCAGCGGGGCGCCGGTCGAGCGCCGAGGCGATGGGCGCCAAGCAGCGCGACATCTCGGTGAGCGAGTTCTTCACGAAGAACCGCCACCTGTTGGGCTTCGACAACCCCGCGAAGGCGCTGCTCACGACCATCAAGGAGGCGGTCGACAACGCCCTCGATGCTTGTGAAGAGGCGGGCATCCTCCCGACGCTGGAGGTCACCGTGGAGGAGGTCTCCGACGGCCGCTACCGCGTGCGCGTCGAGGACAACGGCCCCGGCATCGTGAAGGAGCAGATCCCCAAGATCTTCGCGAAGCTGCTGTACGGATCGAAGTTCCACCGGCTGCGGCAGTCGCGAGGGCAGCAGGGCATCGGCATCAGCGCGGCGGGCATGTACGGCCACCTGACGACGGGCCGCCCGGTGGTGGTGGTGAGCAAGATCGGCAAGGGTCGCCCCGCGTGGCGGGTGGAGGTGCGCATCGACTCGCGCACCAACGAGCCCAAGCAGCTCAATGACAAGAACGACACGTCGCCGTGGGAGAAGGATCACGGCACGTCCGTCGAGATCGAGCTCACGGGTTTGTACCGTGGCGGTCGCACGTCGGTGGACGCGTACCTGGAGCAGACGGTGGTGGCCAATCCCCACCTGGAGCTGACGTACAAGCCGCCGAAGGGTGCGGCGGTGCACTACCCGCGGGTGAGCGAATTTCTCCCGCCCGAGGCGCAGGAGATCAAGCCGCACCCGCACGGGGTCGAGCTCGGGATGCTCATCAAGATCCTGCACGAGGCGGGGCGGCGCACGGTGCGCGCGACGCTGATGGAGGAGTTTTCGCGGGTGACGTCGGCGGTCGCCGATGAGCTGTGCAAGCGCGCGGACCTCAACCCCGACTCGCAGGCGCCGAAGGCAGAGGCGGCGAAGATCGAGGCGCTGCACGCCGCGATGGTGGCGTCGAACGCGGCGCTACCGCCGCCGCGCAAGCTGGCGAGCAAGCTGGCGAAGTCCGACACCAACCTGCGCGAAGAGCTGTTGGAAGAGGGGACGGGGTTCAGCGCGTCGCTGGCGGATCTGATCCTGCGCAACTCGGGCTTGGAGCCGACGCAGAAGGCGAAGCTGTCGACGCCGACGATGGTCGAGAAGATCTACGAGACGATGGCGCGCTCGCAGGTGAAGATCCTGCCACCGCCCGCGACGTGCGTGGTTCCGGTGGGCGAGGCGCTCATCATGGAGGGCTTGAAGCGCCGCTTCAAAGGGGAGTTCTTCACGTCGCACACACGGCCGCCGGCGGTGTACCGCGGCAATCCCTTCGTGGTGGAGGCGGGCGTGGCCTTTGGCGGAACGTTGTCCAAAGAAGACTCGGCCGACGTGCTGCGCTTCGCCAATCGGGTTCCGCTGCTGTACCAGCCGCGGGCGTGCGCGATTCACGAGGCGGTGCTGAAGGTCGATTGGAAGTCGTACGGGCTGTCGCAGCGCAAGGGCGAGCTGCCGGTCGGCCCGCTGGCGATCTTCGTGCACCTGGCGAGCGTGTGGGTGCCGTTTACGAGCGAGGCGAAGGAGGCCGTCGCGCACTACGACGAGGTGGTGCGGGAGATCCGGCTCGCGCTGATGGAGTGCGGGCGCAAGCTCGGGACGTGGGTGAAGGCGCAGCAGGCGGAGCGCTGGGAGACGCAGCGCAAGAGCTTGTTCGAGAAGTACATCGTGGAGCTGTCGGCCTCGATTCACAGCATCACGAAGGTGTCCGAGGAGAGCGTGCTCAAGGACTTCACCGACGCGCTGCCCAACCACGTGCGCATCACGATGCCGACCGTGGAGGGCGCCGCGCCTGCGGCGGAGGGAGCGGAGAGCGCGACGGGTGACATGGTGGAGTCCGAGGCGCCGAAGGTGGAGGCGCGTCCGTCGACGCCACCGCCGGAGTTGTCCGATGAAGGGGAGGGAAACCCCTTTGAAGACGTGACGCCCGGAGGCGGCAGGCAGTTGGTGCTGAAGGTTCGGTCGAAGCCCGGAAGGAAGCAGTAGTCGCCATGGCAACCAAGAAGAAGGCACCGGCGGGCGAGACGGCGGCGCGCGCGGCGACGGAGAGCGGGTCGGGCGAAGCCGTGGTGATCGGCGAGCGCGACAAGGTGACGCTGCAGAAGATCACCGACCTGGCGTTTACGGCGCTGGCGGAGGTGCGGCGGGGGAAGAACCCGGCGCTGAGCATCCCGGTGCGCGCGCTGTCGAACGTGAGCTTCGACCAGGACGCGGGGCTCATTCGCCTGGGGGAGTCGCGCCAGTCGCGCAACTTCTTCCACCTGAAGCAGGCGAAGCTGTTCATGCAGACGTTCCTGATCGCGGAGCACTGCAAGAAGCTCATCGAGGCAGGCGCGACGACGTCGATTCGCGACATCTACTACGGCGCCAAGCACTCGGTCGCGGGCACCAAGGAGAACACCTTCGAGGAGCAGGCCGAGAGCGACCCGATCATCGAAGACCTGGAGGTGACCATCGACGCGCTGCGCGAGGAGCTGCACCTGCGCGCGGAGAACCGCGGCGCGATGGTGGGCCCGATGACCATCCGCGACACGGGCGACACCATCGACCTGCGGCGCATGGGGTCGGGCGGGTGGAGCATCCCGAGCATCGTGGAGGACAACCGCATCGAGTTCATGAAGAGCGAGGCGGAGTACATCCTCTTCATCGAGAAGGGCGCCGTGTGGGCGCGCCTCAACGAAGACCGCTTCTGGCAGAAGAACAACTGCATGCTCCTGCACGGCAGCGGCATGGCGGCGCGCGGCACGCGGCGTCTGCTCCGGCGCATGCACGACGAGCTGAAGCTCCCGGTGTACGTGCTCACGGACAACGACCCGTGGGGCTTCTACATCTATTCGGTCATCAAGCAGGGGAGCATCAACCTCGCGTACGAGTCGATGCGCATGGCCGTCCCGCAGGCGCGCTTTCTCGGGTTGATGAGCTCGGACGCGGAGAAGTTCAACCTGCAGGCCAACGTGTCGATGGCGCTGAAGGACGAGGACAGCTCGCGCATCGAGCAGCTGCTCCGCTACGACTGGTTCGCGGCGAAGCGCTGGCAGGAGGAGCTGCAGCTGATGAAGAAGACGCAGAAGAAGTACGAACTGGAGGCTCTGTCTTCGCGCGGCATCCGCTTCATCACGGAGGAGTACATCCCGCAGAAGCTGCGCGGCAAGCGGGGCGATTCCTGGCTTGATTGAAACGGGCGATTCCGGTACTCCGCGGCGGACATGACCGCCGCGACGCCGCCGTACACCGCGCTCTCCCTCGAACACGACGGCTCCATCGCAGTCGTCACCCTCCAGCGCCCCGAGCGCATGAACGCCCTCTCCAGGGTACTTCTCCAGGAAATCGGCGCGGTGTTTCGCGCGCTGAGCGCCGACACCGCCGTGCGGGTGGTGATTCTCACCGGGTCGGGGGAGAAGGCGTTCTGCGCGGGCGCTGATTTGAAGGAACGCCAGGGCATGTCGGAAGACGACGTGCGGGCGTTGCTGGGATTGTATCGGGAGAGCTTCGGGGCGGTGGACGCGTGTCCCAAGCCGGTGATCGCGGCCATCCAGGGCGTGGCGCTGGGTGGCGGCTTCGAGCTGGCGCTGGCGTGTGACCTGAGGGTCGCGGGAGCGAGCGCCGTGGTGGGCCTGCCCGAGACGTCGCTGGCGATCATCCCCGGAGCGGGCGGGACACAGCGACTGCCGCGGCTGGTGGGCGTCGGGCGCGCGAAGGAGATGATCCTGCTGGCCCGGCGCTACGCGGCGCACGAGGCGCTGGCGCACGGGCTCGTGACCGCGCTGGCCAACCCGGGAGAGAGCGCGCTCGCGGCGGCGAAGCGGGTGGCGGCGCCGCTCGCGGCGGGGGCGCCCATCGCGCTGGCGGCGGCGATGGAGGCCGTGGACGGCGGGGCCGAGCTCGACCTGGCGGAGGGCTTGTTGCTGGAGGCGCGCTGCTACGAGAAGACGCTGGTGTCGAGTGACCGACGCGAGGCGCTGGCGGCGTTCAGCGAGGGGCGCAAGCCGGTGTATCGCGGCGAGTGAATGGAAGGCGGGGGGCCTCCGTTGGGGGGGCTCCGCGGCAATGTCTGGGTGTCCTGCCAAGGGACAGCGGATCAACCAATCGAGGAGATGAGAGAACCAATGGGACAATGGAGAGGTTCGTGTGGAGCGGCGGTGCTGTCGCTGCTGTCGATGACGTCGGTAGCCTTCGCGCAGCCCGCGCGCCCGCCGACCACCCCCGCGCGTCCAGCGCTGCCCGCGCGCCCGGTCGTCGCTCCGGCCCGTCCGCCGACGGGGCCCGCCGCGCAGGTGACCCCGGCCGCGCAGGTGACCCCCGACCCCGCCGCGCAGGTCGCCCCGACCCCGCCGCCGCCGCTGACCCCTCCGGCGCCGCCGCCGTTTCGCATCGCGATCACCGCGGGCATCAACGGACAGTTCAGCCCCGTGGTGTGTGGCGACGACCCGCCCGTGACGGCCTTCGCCTCGGTGGCCTCGCAGCTCGCCGCCGAGCCCGAGACCCTGGCCTTCGACGCGGGTGACCTGCTCGGTCCGTCCGCGGTCACGCGGCTCACGGTGCAGCACGACGTCGACGCGTTCGTGCGTGCCGTCGAGGCGAGCGGCATCCGCGTGATGGCCTTCGGTCACCGTGACCTCTCGGCCGATCGGGCGCCCATCGTCGCGGGGCTTCGCGCGCTGCGAGCGCGCAACCTGCGTCACGTCCTCTCCAACCTGCACTGCGATGCGGCGCACCACGATCTTTGCGAGGTGGTGGAGGACGCCGACGACGCGCCGGTGACCTTCGACTCCCCGGCCGGCCGCGTGGCGCTCATCTCCATGGTCGACCCGTCGTGGCGGGACTCGCTGGCGCGCAACCGCGCGGAGGGTCTCACGCTCGACCCGCTCGACGAGGCGGTTCCGCGCGCGGTGACGGCGGCTCGCTCGGCGGGCGCGATGCACGTGGTCGTGATCATCGATCCGCGCCCCCGACACGAGCTGGAGCAGGGGCTTCAGGTGGCCGAGGCCTTCGAGCCGGGGCAGGGCCCCGACGTGATCGTGGTGCACGACCTCCCGGCGGGCACGGCGGCGGTGCAGACGGCGCGCTCCGGCGTGCCGATCGTGTCGACGCGCAGCGGCAACGCGGTGGTGCTGGAGCCGTCGGCCACGCGGGTGAGCCGCGCGGCGCGCAGCGGGGCGGCGCCCGAGGTGGTGACGAGCTTCGTCAACTCGACCCGGCAATGGCTGTGCAGCACGTACGCGCAGCCGCTCGCGGGCGGTCACCTCGACGCCGAGCTCTCGCGCGACGCGTTCGCCGGGCTCTTCCTCGATGTGCTGCGCGACTCCGCCGAGGCGGACGTCGCGATCATCAACCGCGGGGCCGTGAAGTCGCCCGCGGGGCTCTTCCCGCTGCGCGGCAGCGTGACGCCGCTGTCCATCGCGGCGGCGCTGCCCTTCGAGGACTCGCTGCACGTCTCGCGGGTGACCGGCGCCGTGCTCAAGACGCTCGCGCTCGCGGCGCGCGCCGAGGGCTTCTACCTGCGCGGCATCACGGTCGCCGAAGGGGTCGTGAAGGTCAACGGCCGGCTCATCGACGAGGCCCAGCAGTACCGCATCATCACCACGGGCTACATCGCCACGGGTGGCGACGGCGGCGTGGGCGACGGCGTGGTCTTCGAGCGCTACCAGGAGACGAGCGCGCAGGAGCTGTTTCTCGGTTGGCTGCGCACGGCGCGGACGGGGGACATCACCCATGCGCCGCGCGACCCCGCCGACCACACCCGCTGGAATTTCCGTTGGACCACGGACATCGGGTTCAGCTCCACGACCATCGCGGGCAACAACGCGTTTCCCACGACGTACTCCGACCCGCAGCTCTCGCGCGCGCAGTCGATGAACCTCCGCATCGACTCGCTGGTGCGCGCCGACGCCGACAACCCCTACTTCACCTGGGACAACGGCCTGCGGCTCCAGTATGGCCGCGCGGCGGTCACCCCGGCGCCCGCGATGGGCACCCCGGCGATGATGAACCCCACGCGGGGCTCCTTCGACGAGAACCTCGACCTCATCTCGTACAACACCTCGGTGGCGTGGCGCTGGTTCCGCGGGACGCGCAAGTGGTACCACCCGCTGCCGGTGGCGGTGGGCTACGTCGAGACCGAGATCGACGGCCCGCCCACGCCGCGCGACCCCGACTTCCACCACCTCACGCTGCGCCCGACGTTGGGTGCGCGCTTCGAGCTGCTGGAGCGCATGACCCTCAACCTCACGGCCGGTATGAACTGGATCGACGCCCTGGCGCCGGCCCAGGTCACCGGCTCCAAGCCCGAGTTCGCGATCGTCGGCTCGCTCGTTGCGCGCCCCGGCACGCTGTTCACCATCGGCGGCCGCAACATCGATGGCGGGTTCTCCATCGAGTACACGCTCAGCGATCCGGGCGGCATCGACAACCAGATCATCCGCGCGTCGGGGCGGCTCTCCATTCCCCTCTTCAACCCGCTCCAGCTCACGCTCGGGTACGACCTGTACGGTCGCACCTTCGGTGGCCAGGACTGGGGTCTGGGCCACGACGCCACCGTCGGCCTGCGCATCGCGTTCGCCCGCTCGGTGCAGCTCTTCTGATCGCCTGCCTCCTCGGCCGCCCTCAACCCTTGCGGTCGCCGCGAGGGTTGGGGTACGGCACCCGCCATGTCAGACGAACGCCTGAAGCAGGTCGTCGCCCGCGTCGAGCGCGGCGGGGCGGAGAAGTACCACGCGAAGAATACCAAGGACGGTAAGCTCTTCGCCCGCGAGCGCATCGCCCGCCTCATCGACGCCGGGTCCTTCCAGGAAGACGCGGCGCTCGCCAACAACACCGACCCCGACCTGCCCGCCGACGGCGTCGTCACCGGCACCGCGACCGTCAACGGCCGCACCGTGGCGATCATGGCCAACGACTCCACGGTCAAGGCCGGGTCGTGGGGGTGGCGCACCGTCGAGAAGATCCTGCGTGTGCAGGAGATCGCGCGCGACCTGAGCTGCCCGCTGCTCTACCTCGTCGACTCGGCCGGGGCGCGCATCACCGACCAGGTGTTGATGTTCCCTGGGCGCCGTGGGGCGGGGCGCATCTTCTACAACCAGGTGCAGATGTCGGGGCAGATTCCGCAGGTGTGCCTGCTCTTCGGGCCGAGCGCCGCGGGCGGGGCGTACATCCCGGCGTTCTGCGACGTCGTGGTGATGGTCGAGGGCAACGCGGCCATGTACCTGGGCTCGCCGCGCATGGCCGAAATGGTCATCGGCGAGAAGGTCACGCTCGAAGAGATGGGCGGCGCAAAGATGCACTGCTCGGTCTCCGGGTGCGGCGACGTGCTGGTGAAGTCCGAGGACGAGGCCATCGCGTGGGCGAAGCGCTACCTCGCGTACATGCCGCAGAACTTCGACGAAGCCGCGCCGGTCGTCGAGCCGGTGGCGCCCGACGCCACGGGCAAGACGCTGGAGCAGATCGTCCCGGTGGATGAGAACAAGCCCTTCAACATGTTCCACTTCATCCGGGAGATCGTCGACAAGGACTCCCTCCTCGAAGTGAAGAAGCTCTTCGCGCAGGAGATGATCACCGCCTTCGCGCGCATCGACGGCAAGCCCGTGGGCATCGTGGCCAACCAGCCCTGGTACAAGGGCGGCGTCATCTTCGTCGACAGCGCCGACAAGGCCGCGCGCTTCATCTGGTTGTGCGACTCGTTCAACATCCCGCTGCTGTACCTGGCCGACGTGCCGGGCTTCATGATCGGCACCAAGGTCGAGCGCGACGGCATCATCCGGGCCGGCGCCAAGATGATCGCGGCCGTGAGCGAGGCGCGCGTGCCGAAGCTCTCGGTGGTGGTGCGAAAGGCCTACGGGGCTGGGCTCTACGCGATGTGCGGGCCGGCCTTCGAGCCCGACGCGTGCCTCGCGCTGCCGACGGCGTCCATCGCCGTGATGGGCCCGAGCGCGGCGGTCAACGCGGTGTACTTCAACAAGATCCAGGAGGTCGCGGAGGGCCCGGAGCGGGAGGCGTACGTGCAGAAGCTGCGCGCCGAGTACCGGGAGGACGTGGACCTCTACAAGCTCGCGAACGACCTCGTCATCGACGCGGTGGTGCCCTTCGAGGGCCTGCGCGGCGAGCTGTCGCGGCGCTTCGCCCGGCTCGCGGGCAAGCGGCAGTCGCGGCCCCGCAAGCACCACATGGTTCCGCCGGTCTGACGGTGGCGGCGGACCCCGACAGCCCAGCGAAGAAGAAGGCGCCGCGGCCGAGGGGCGCGCTGGTGGCGCTCGGGGCGGTGGCGGTGACCGTTCCGCTGCTGCTGTTGGCGGCGCGCAACGGGCCCGACCACGACGACCGGCCGCGCGACCCGCTGGAGCTGTCGGACGAGGCCGAGCTGCGCGGGGCGGTCGAGGCCGTGTCGGGGATCATCCGCGCGGGCCATGGGGAAGAGGAGCACCAGGCGATTCGTGCGCTCGAAGCGCTGCACCCGCGGACGCCGGGCGCGAGCGACCTGCGCGACTCCTGCGTGACCACCTACCGGGGCAACCACGACGCGCACGAGCTCCAGACGCAGATGCGCGCGCTGCTGCCCGACTCGGGTGATCCGTCGCCCGAAGACGCGCGGCGGCTCGGTGCGATGCTCGATCGGGCCAACCGGCTGGTGAGCGAGGCCAACGACGCCCACCTGCGCTGCATCGCGCTCTACGAGGCGGCCGCCACGCGGCTGCACATCGCGCCCGCCCAGCGCGCCAACCGACGCTGACAGGAGATCCAAGACATGAGCGACGAGAGGTCTTTGGACACGCGCGCGGTGCACGCGGGCGAGTCGCGCAAGAACGCCCACGACTCCCTCACGACACCCCTCGCGTTGACCTCGACGTACACCTTCGAGGACGCGAGCGAGCTCGGGCGGCACCACCGCGGCGAGGTCGAGCGCGAGGAGTACGGTCGCTACGGCAACCCGACAGTGCGCGCGGCCGAGCGCAAGCTCGCCGACCTCGACGGCGCGGAGGACTCGGCGCTCTTCGCGTCGGGCATGGCGGCCATCACGACGGCGCTGCTCGCGATGCTGCGATCGGGTCACCACGTGGTGCTCACCAGGGACTGCTACCGGCGCACGCGGCAGTTCGTGACGGGTGTGCTGCCGCGCTACGGCGTGGAGTCGACGGTGGTCGAGCCGGGTGATCCTGAGGCGCTCGCGCGGGCGATCGTCCCGGGCAGGACGCGGGTGGTGTTTTCGGAGTCGCCGACCAACCCGTACCTGCGTGTGGTCGACCTTGAAGCGCTGCGAGCGCTGAAGGCCGCGCACCCGTCAGTGAAGTTTCTCATCGACGCGACCTTCTCCACGCCGGTCAACCAACGGCCGCTGGAGCTGGGCGTCGACCTGGTGATCCACTCGGCGACGAAGTACCTCGGCGGGCACAACGATCTGCTGGCAGGCGCCGTGAGCGGGTCGGCCGTGCTCGTCGATGCGATCCGCGATTTCCGCGGGGTGATGGGCGGCGTGCTCGACCCGCACGCGGCGTACCTGCTGCTGCGCGGGATGAAGACCCTCGCGCTTCGGGTGGCCCGGCAAAACGCCTCGACGCTCGCCATCGCTCGCGCGCTGGAGACCGATCCGCGCATCGAGCGGGTGTTCTATCCGGGGCTGGAGAGCCACCCCGATCATCGCGTCGCGGTGGCGCAGATGCAGGGCTTCGGTGGTGTGGTCAGCTTCCTCGTGAAGGGGGACGGCGCTCGCACGTCGCGCTTCGTGGACGCGTGCCGCGTGGCGGCCATCGCCCCGTCGCTCGGCGGGGTCGAGACGCTCATCGAGCAGCCTGCGCTGATGTCCTATTACGAGCTGAGCTCGGACGAGCGGCTCGCGGTAGGGATGCCCGACAACCTCGTGCGACTCGCGGTCGGCATCGAGGCCCAGAGCGACCTGCTCGACGATCTCGGGCAGGCGCTCGACGTGGCCTTCAGGGAGTAGCGCGCGCTACCGATCGGCCACGCGAACGCAGCGCAGGCGGAGCGATCCGAGGCGGTCGCGGAAGTAGTCGAAGTTGACGCGCGTCGAGCCTTGGAAGCCCGCTCCGACGTAGCCGGCGGGGCAGGTGTCTTCGAAGGCGCTGCCGCCGCTGCTGTCGCCATAGCGGCGCAACGTCCTGCCGATGGCGCGCGTCGTGAGCCACGTCGACAGCGGCGCGCAGACCGCCTGCGAGCGATCGATGATGCCGCCCGATCGACCCGTGAAGCGCACGATGAGCTCACCCGCGGGGCAGAGGTCGTCGTCGTCGCTGCCGTTGTCGTTGCTCGTTCCGCCCACGCGGCCGCCGAGGGTCGCCGTGCCCATGGTGCCCATCGTGGTGAGCGGCGCGCACCACGGTGCCATGCCGCTGACGTAGTCCGAAGACCAGGTCCGCAGCCCGACAAGCACCTGCCCGTCCGGGCAATCGCGAACCTCGGGGCTGCCCGGGGCCGTGCCACGCCACGGCGTGTACATCGTGTCGCCCGTCACGAGGTGCCAGCTGATGGCCGGCGGGACATCGGGCGCCGTCGGAACATCGGGCGCCGAAGGAACATCGGGCACCGTCGGAACATCAGTCGACGCGGGCACATCGGCCATCGCAGGAACATCCATCACGGGCACGTCGGGCGCCGCGGGCAGGTCGGGTGCCGCCGGAACATCGGACGCCTCCGGGACGTCGATGCCCGCGTCGGCGACGTCGACCGCCACCACGTCCGCGACATCGGTCGCCGGAACATCTGCCACGTCCGAGCCAGCATCCGAGACGTCCGTCGTGACGACGACGTCACCAGAGTCGACGGTGGTCACGTCGTCAGCGATGACCACGTCGTCGCCCGCATCGACGACGGACCGATCATCGTCGACGGGGCGATCGGCGGAGGTGCCGTCGTCGTTGGTGACACCGAGGTCGACGGGGTCACCGAGGTCCGCGGTCTTCCCGGCATCGACCTCGACGACGACGTTGCCGTCAGGCAGGACGCGCAGCTCGGGGTTTCCGAGACCGCAGCCCAACGCCGAGAACACACACAGAACCCATGCTTTGGAGGGGCGCACGGGCCGCGATGCTAGTCCCGATGACGCAGCGCGTGGGTAGGGTTCTCTGTAAAGCCTGGGTGCGTTGTGGCCTGGGGCTTCGATGACCACCGGCAACCGGCCTGAATCCAAGCGTTTCAGAGCGGCATGTGGACTGCACAGCGCGGTGTGAGGTCATGACCAACGCCATCCGAATCGCGCGCTTGAGCCTGATGTCCCTGGTGGTGCTCACGGGCTGTTACGGCAGCGACGACGCGCTCACCGACGCGGAGGGTTCGGGCGACGGGGTGTCCGCGTCCGTGGTGAGCGAGCTCACGGTGGGTGGTCACTACTGCCCCCAGCGCGGCGAGATCGCGGTGCGCACGATCCCTTCGGACAACATGTACTTCATCACCACCTTCGGCGGCGGTGTGGAGGTGGGCACCATGGCCTGCGGCGGCGTCGCCGACGGTCGCTGGATGTACATCGCCGACTCGTGGCGCTTCGGCTGTCGCGCGAAGGTGCGCCTCACCAACCCCCGCACGGGCCGCTGGTGTGTCGCGCAGGTGGCCGACGTCGGCCCCAACATCTGCGTCGAGCAGGCGGCGCGGAAGCCCATCATCGACGCCTCGCCCGTGATCACCCGCGAGCTCTACAACCGCAGCGGCGTGGGATGGTCCGACCGGGTAGAAGTGCGCGCCGAGCTCGTGGCCTCGTCGACCCCGCTGGGCTGTGGCGCGGGCACGACGATGGCCCCGACCATGCCGCCCGAGATGAGCGCTCCGGTCGCGAGCTGCTTCAGCGGAACCTACGGTCGCGAGATGCCCGGCCGCACCTGCCTCCAGAGCCGCTTCGACAACGAGTGGTACCAGTGCGCGAGCGGATCGTGGCGCCTCGACCGCAACATCCCCACGCGGCGCAGCGGCCCCGCGGGCGTGTGCGCGACGGTCGTCCCGCTTCGCTGATTGCGCGGCGCGGCGGGGCGTTGTAGCGCTCCTTCGTGATCGACCCGAAGGCCGTTCTGCGATCGTCTCGCGTCGCCGCGAGAGCCCTGGGACTGGCTTCGGTGACGGGCGCGGAGGTGGGTGTTCTATGGGTGGAGGGGCGGCTGCGCGGGCAGACCGAAGCGCGGCGTGACGCCTACGTGCGGGGGTGGAGCCGACGGCTGCTCACGGTGATGGGCGTTCGCGTCCTCGACGACGGGGTGAACACGTCGCTGCCTCCGGTTCCGGCGACGGGTCGGCTCATCGTATCCAACCACCGCTCGATGATCGACATCCTGCTGGTGCTCTCACGCTACGGCGGAAACATCCTCTCGAAGGACGACCTCCAGCGCTGGCCCGTGGTGGCCTACCTCGCGGCCATCGCGGGCACGCTGTACGTCGATCGCAGCAACAGCGCGAGCGGCGCGGCGTCCATCCGTCGCGTGGGCGATCGACTCGGAGCGGGCAGGGCGGTCACGGTCTTCCCCGAGGGCACGACGTACCCGGGCGACGAGGTGCGACCCTTCCACGCGGGCGCCTTCCTCGCGGCGGCGCGCAGCGGCGCGGAGGTGTTGCCGGTGGGCATCGCGTACCGCGAACCCGAGGCAATCTACTGGCACGAGTCGCTCGGGCAACACGGACGACGACTCCTGGAGCAGCCCTCGATCACGGTCGCGATGGTCGAGGGCGAGGTCATCCCTTCCAACGGAACCACCTCCAAGCGCCTCACCGCCGCCGCCGAGGCCGCCGTGCAATCGCTCGTGCACCGCGCTCGCGCGAAGCTCTAACGCAGCACCGACTGGAGCCACGCGCCCGCGCGGCTACACACGGTGGGCGTGATGGTGTGGGGCCCGTTGAAGGGGACCCAGTCGACAGTGGCGCCGTTGGACTCCAGCAAGGTGTGGAGCTCCTCCGCGACAGGGTAGGGGAGGATGGGGTCCTGCCGACCGTGACTCTGGAAGACACGACGGCCGCGGGCGTTCTGCTGGGCGGCAGGGCGCCAGCGGGTGCCGGCGAGGAGCGTGCCCGAGAGGGCCATGAGTCCCGCCCACTTCTCGGAGGCATTGAGGAAGAGGTCGGTGGTCACCATCGAGCCCTGTGAAAAGCCACCGATGACGGTGCTCGCGGGGTCGACGCCGTGGTCGCGGATGAGCGCCTGAAGGCACGCCTGCGTGCGAGCGAGCGCGTCGGTCATCCCGGCGGGCACGGCCTCGGTGTCGAAGACGCGAGGGCGTCCCTGCATGAGCGCGATCTGGATGGCGACCATGTCGATGGGCCACCACGCGCGAGCGCCGCCGCCGAGCTCGAGCGGCGCTTCAGGGAAGAACCACCGCACGCCGGGCCCCGCGTCGATGGCCGAAGCGAGCGAGCAGAGGTCGTCGCCCGGAGCGCCGTACCCGTGGCAGAGGATCACCGCAGGCCCCGCGACCGGCCCCACCGAGCGAACGCGCAAACCACCCACTTCCAAGGTCTTCATCGGCGACTGGGATGTCCCATCGCGGCCGCCGGGTCAACGCGGTTGCGCGCCGGGCGGCGGGTGCGGGATACCTCGCCGCGACCAATGGTGACCTCGCTGCGCGTGATGAAGTTCGGCGGCTCGTCGGTGGGCTCCCCCGAGCGCCTCTCCCAGGTGCTCTCGCTGATCGCGGCGGAGGTCGCGACGGGGCCGCTCGCGGTGGTCGTCTCGGCGATGGGCGACACCACCGACCACCTCATCGAGGCGGCCGATCACGCCGCGCGCGGCGCCGACGATGCCGCCGAGCGGATGATCGACCACGTCGCCGACGTGGCCACCGCCAATGGGCTGCTGGTGCTCCAGAGCATCGAGAAGGCGCACGGGACGACAGGCGATCGGCCGCAGATCACGCCGGTCGTGCGCGAGCTGCTGGTGCCGCTGCGACGACTGCTCACGGGGGTGTCGCTGCTGCGCGAACGCACCGCGCAGACGCTCGACCTGGTGATGTCGTTTGGCGAGCGCTTGAGCGCGACGGTGGTGTCGATGCTGCTCACGGCGCGGGGCATTCCAGCGGAGTTCGTCGACGCGCGCACGTGGCTGGTGACCGACGCCCGCTTCGGCAACGCGCTCGTCGACTGGGACGCGACGCGCGCGAAGCTCGGCGCGGTGAGCTCGCGGTGGAGCACACCCGTCACCGTGCACACGGGCTTCCTCGGGCAGACGACCGACGGGCGCACCACCACGCTCGGGCGCAACGGATCGGACTACACGGCGACTCTGCTGGCGCGCGGCCTCGACGCCTCGGAGGTCAACATCTGGACGGACGTCTCCGGGGTGATGACCGCCGACCCGGGGCTCGTGAAGGACGCCTACCCCATCGACCGCATGAGCTACATGGAGGCGCTGGAGCTGGCGAGCTTCGGGGCGAGGATGTTCCACCCGCGGACGATGATTCCGCTGATGGAGAGCGGCGTGCCGATGCGCATCCGCAACACCATGGCGCCCACCGCGCCGGGGACGCGCATCGACGGCGGCGACCGCGCGCCGGGCGAGCGACCGACCTGCGTGACGTCGCTGGAGAACCTCGCGCTGCTCGACCTCCGCCTCCGTCGATTGTCGGCCGAGATGCAGCTCGGCGAGCGGGTGCTGCGGGCGCTGCGCGCGACGGGCGTCGCGGTGTGGATGACCTCGCAGGCGGCGCACGGGCAGGGCGTCGCGGTGGTGATCCCGGGCGCGTCGGTGGACGTGGCGCGTGAGGCGCTCGCCAAGGAGCTGGCGCTGGAGTTCGAGCGTGGAGATCTGGAGCCGGTGGGGGTGCGCGCGCCCGTGACGCTGCTCTCGCTCGTGGCCGAGGACATGGGGCGCATGACCAACGCGCCGGGGCGCTTCTTCGGCGCGCTCGGGGCGGTGGGCGTCGCCGTGTGCGCCATCGCGCAGGGGGCGAGCTCGCGGTCGATCTCGTGCGCCATCGACGCGGCCGACACGGCGCTGGCGGTGCGCACCGTCCACGCCGCCTTCAACTTCGCCCACCAGGAGGTGAACCTCATGGTGCTGGGCAAGGGTGTCGTGGGCGCGCAGCTCCTGGCGCAGCTCGCGCAGCAGCAGGCGTTTCTGCGGGAGGCCCACGGCGTTCGGTTGAAGGTGGTGGGCATCGCGGCGTCGACGCAGACGGTGTTCGACGCCACGGGCGTCCGGCTCGATGCGTGGCGCGAGCTGTTTACCGAAGTGGGTAAGGGCGAACCGCTCGCGATGGACGCGGTGCTCGATCGCCTGCAACGCTTGCCGGTGCCCGTGCTGGTGGACTGCACCGCGCTCGACGGGATGGACGCCGTGTATGCGGGTGCGCTGGCGCGGGGCATCCACGTGGTGTCGGCCAACAAGAAGCCGCTGACGGTGGCGTGGGAGGCGCGCGAGCGGCTGATGGCCTCGGCGCGTCGGCACTTCCGCGGGTACCGCTACGAGACCACCGTGGGCGCGAGCCTTCCGGTCATCGAGACGCTGCAAGACCTCGTTCGCACCGGCGATCGCGTGCTGCTCATCGAGGGCTCACTCTCGGGAACGCTCGGCTACCTCTGCAACGAGGTGATGAAGGGCATCCCGTTGTCGGCCGCGGTGGAGACGGCGAAGGCGCGTGGGTTCACCGAGCCGCACCCGCGGGACGACCTGTCGGGTCTCGACGTCGCGCGCAAGGCGCTGATCCTGGTGCGGGAGCTCGGCGTCCCGATGGCGCTGGAGGACATCGAGGTCGAGCCGCTCGCCCCGGCGGACATCCTCGCCGAGTCGTCGGTCGAGGGCTTCTTCGCGCGGCTGCGAGACAACGACGCGGCCTTCGGCGAGCGCATGGCGGGCATTCGCGCGGAGGGGAAGGTGCTGCGCTACCTGGTACGCATCGACCCGGTGGGGCTCAACGGCCGGCCCGAGGCGAGGGTCGGGCCGATGGTGGTCGACGCGGCTCACCCGTCGACGCGACTGCGCGGGGCCGAGTCCTTCGTGGCGTTCACCACGGAGCGGTACTCGGAGAGCCCGCTCATCGTGCAGGGCGCGGGCGCGGGCGGCGCGGTGACGGCGGCCGGGGTGCTGGCCGACGTGCTGCGCGTGGCGCAGGGCCTGCGCGGGCGTTGACACCCTAGCGGCGTTCATCCATTCAAGCGCCGAAACCGCCATGACCATCGTCCAGGTCGATCATGTGACCTTCGGGTACGGCGCCGATCTGCTCTTCGAGGACGTGAGCTTTACGCTCGCGCTTGGAGAGCGGCTCGCGCTCGTCGCCCCCAACGGGCAGGGCAAGACGTCGCTGCTGCGCATCCTCGCGGGTGAGCTCAACCCCGACGAGGGCAGGGTGCTCATGCCGCGCGCGGTACGCGTCGGGTACCTGCACCAGTCGCACGAGCCCGACGCGTCATCGACGGTGATGGAGGTGCTGATGAAGCCCTTCGGCGAGGCGCGCGCCGCCCGGGCCGCCCTCACCGACGCCGAGCACGGGGCCGCGAGCGGGAGCGACGCCGACCTCGACCGGCTCGCTCGCGCGCAGGAGCACTACCAGCGCACGGGCGCTGACGCCGTCGAGCGCGAGGTCTCCACGCTGGCCTCGCGGGTGGGCTTCTCCGAGGCCGACCTCGCGCGCGGCGTCGCCTCGCTCTCGGGCGGCGAGCGCGGGCGCCTCCAGCTCGCGGCGGTGCTCGCCAGCAAGCCCGACCTGCTGCTGCTCGACGAGCCCACCAACCACCTCGACATCGAGAGCACCGAGTGGCTCGAAGCCTTCCTGCGGGGGTTCCCTGGCGCGGTGGTGGTCATCTCGCACGACCGCGCCTTCCTCGACGCGACGTGCCCGCGCACCGCGGAGCTCGGGCTCTTCCGCTTCCGTCTTTACGAGGCCCGGTATTCGACCTACCTCGTGCTGCGCGAGGAAGACCTCGCCCGCGAGCGCCGCGAGCTGGAGTTGCAGCGCGCCGAGATCGCGAAGACCGAGGACTTCATCCGCCGCAACCTCGCGGGGCAGGGGACCAACCAGGCCAAGTCGCGCCGCAAGATGCTCGACAAGCTGGTGCGCCTCGACCGCCCGGAGGACATCTGGGCCGACGCCAAGAAGCTCGGGATGCGCTTCGCGCCCGGGCGCCGCTCGGGCGACATCGTCATCGAAGCGAAGAACCTCGGCGCAGTACGTGGCGGACGAAGGCTCTTCCAGGGTGTCGACTTGCAGGTGCGCCGGCTGGAGCGCCTCGCCATCGTGGGCCCCAACGGCAGCGGGAAGAGCACCCTGCTCAAGCGCCTCGCGGGCCTCGGAGAGTCCGACGATACGGGCGACGTGCGGCTCGGAACCAACCTCGATTCGGGCTACTTCGACCAGCACCTGGAGTCGCTCGACCCGAAGCGGAGCTGCGTGGAGGAGATCCGCTCGGTGCGCCCCGACATGGTGGTGGATGCGGCGCGGCAGTACCTCTCGCGATTCCGCTTCTTCGGGGATGATGCCTTCCGGGCCGTGGGTTCACTGTCCGGCGGCGAGCGCACCCGGCTCGCGCTCGCGCGCCTGCTGCTCGTGCCGCGCAACCTCCTGCTGCTCGATGAGCCCACCAACCACCTCGACATCCCGGCGTGCGAGATTCTCGAAGAGGCGCTCGCGCACTTCGACGGGACCGTGATCGTGGTGTCGCACGACCGCACCTTCCTCGACCGGGTGTCGACGCGCATCTTCCACCTCGACGAGGGCGCGGTGACCCTCTACCCGGGCACGTACACCGAGTTCGTGGCGCGCAACCGGAAGGCGAAGCCCGAGCCCGCCGCGGTGGTCGCACCGAAGGCTGCGGTCGCGGTGGCGAAGGAGTCCCACGAGGAGCGACGCAAGCGGTCGCGCGAGGACGAGCGCAAGCGCAAGCGGGTGACCGACCTGGAGAAGCTCATCGCGGACTCCGAAGCGACGCTCACGACGATGAGGGCGGAGCTCACCGAGGGCTACGGCAACGACTGGGCGAAGCTCGCGAAGCGCGCCGAGGAAGAGCGGGCGCTCGCGCAGAAGGTCGACGGCTGGACCGAGGAATGGATGAAGCTCTCGGAGGAGATCGCGTGATGCAGCGACGACACGGCCCATGGATGATCGCGGTGGCGCTGCTCGCTTCGGCGGGATGTCGACGGAGCGCCACACCGACGCCCGCGACGGGGGACGGCGGTGCGGCGGTGGCGGCGACGCCGGTGCCCGAGCCGGGGTTCACGGTGCGGGCGGAGTCTACGGACGTGGTCTTCTTCTGGTACGACCAGCAGGGCGCGTCGCACCCGGTGACGAGGGCGTCCGAGGTGCCCGAGACGTCGCGTGAGCTGGTGCGGGTCGATCCGTCGCGGCCGGAGCTACGAACGCCCGGCTGGGTCTGGGTCGCCAACCTCCGCGCCCCATCGCCCGCGGGTGTGTTTCCGCTGCGCGCGGTGCGCTCGGAGTCGCTCGGCGCGGTGCTGCTCGCGCGGGGCGGCCAGGAGGGTCCGCTCGGGTCGAGCGCGCCCGTCGCGGCGTCGGCGGACGCGTCGACGGCGCACGGTCCGTCGCAGGTGATCGTGTACGGCGCGTCGTGGTGCAGCGCGTGTCACCAGGCGGCGGCGTACCTCACGCAGCGCCACGTGGCCTTCGTGGAGAAGGACATCGAACAGGACGCCGCGGCCGCGCAGGAGATGCGAACGAAGGCGCAGCGCGCGGGGGTGCCGACGGGGTCGATCCCCATCCTCGACGTGCGCGGTCACATCATGGCGGGCTTCTCGGCCCAGGCCATCGACCGCGCGCTCGCGGGCGGATAGCGCCCGATGGCCGCCCCGCCGTCGCCGCAGATCTTCACGCCGGGCTCGCCGTCCATCGAGCGCGTCGGCGCGCCGCGCGGCCTCTGGAACGACCTCTACCACCGCCTGCTCGCCGCGAAGTGGCGCTGGCTGCTGCTGTCGGTGCTCGCGGTGTACCTCGGGGCCAACGCGTTCTTCGCGGCGCTCTACCTGCTCGGCGGCGACTGCCTCGAAAACGCCCGGCCTGGCTCGGTGGTCGACGCGTTCTTCTTCAGCGTCCAGACGATGGCGACCATCGGGTACGGGAAGATGGTCCCGCGCACGCCGTACGCGAACATCGTGGTGAGCATCGAGGCGCTCTGCGGACTGGTGAGCACCGCGATGGCGACGGGGCTGATGTTCGCGAAGTTCGCGCGGCCCACGGCGCGGGTGCTGTTCTCCGACAAGGCGCTGATCGTGAACCGCGACGGCGTCCAGTCGTTGATCTTCCGCATGGCCAACGCGCGCGGCAACCAGATCGTCGAGGCCGCGCTGCACGTCACGCTCCTCCGCGCCGAGCGCACGGTGGAGGGCGAGCCCGTGCGCCGCTTCCACGACCTGAGCCTCGCCCGCGCGACCAACCCCATCTTCGTCATGAGCTGGACGGCGGCGCACCCGATCATCAGCGAGAGCCCGATGTTTGGCGTGACGCCGGAGAAGCTCGCCGAGTGGGAGGCGCTCATCATCGTCTCGCTCGTCGGGATGGACGAGACGTCAGGGCAGGCGGTGCACGCGCGGCACGCGTACGCGGTGACCGACGTGCTCTGGGGTCATCGCTTCGTGGACATCATCGAGGCGCTGCCCGACGGACGTCGGGTGATGCACTTCGACCGCTTCCACGAGACGCAACCGCAGGACGACGCTCAGTCTGCGGTCGCGTCGAGCGGAGCGCGCACCGAGGCGTCGACGAAGGGGTAGCAGCGCGGGAGGCGCTCGGAGCAGCACCGCAGCCACGATGCGCGCACCGCGGCGGGCGTCGCCGGGTCGATCTCCGTAAGTCGCACCGTGCGACGGACCGTGACGCAGCGCCCGGCGAGGTCGTTGAAGTCGAGCTCGACGCGCACGTCGCCTCCGAGGAGGGTGCAGTAGGCCGAGTCGTCGATGACGAGGGTCTGCGAGGGGAGGGCGAGGAGCGTCGGGTCTTCGGGCGCCGGGCTCATCGGCAGGCGGATGCGGAGCCTGCCCACGAGGGCGTTGTCGGAGGGGCGATAGGCGCGCATCTCGAAGCGGGGAAGGGCCGGGTCGAAGCCGCGACCGCGCACGCCGATCCAGATGTGCTGGCCGCCCTGCGGACCCGGGACGAGCACCACCGGGTCGTTGTCCGTGAGCGTGCGGTAGGTGCGCAGCGAGCTGTCGGTGCTGGTTCCGATCTCCAGCAGCGACGGAGCGCCGACGTTGCACTGACCGGCGTCCATCGGCCCGCCGTCCATCGCGACCGGTTCGTCGACGCACGACGACAGCAGGACGACGGCAGCGAGGACGGCGACGGATCGCATGGGTCAGTTCACGCCTCGCATGAGCTGGAGCATGCGCGGCGCCGGGATGAACTCCGAGACCCGCGCGACCTCGCGTCCCGACGAATCGAAGAGCAGCACCGTCGGGAGTCCGCGCACGTGGTGACGCGCCTGGAGCGCGTCGATGGCGGGCGTGCTCTCCGTCGCGTCAACGCGCACCGTGACGAAGCGAGCGGCTTCGCGGCGCACGGCCTCGTCGGAGAAGGTGTGACGAAGCAGCTCTTCGCAGGCGGCGCACCAGGTCGCGCCGAAGTCCACGAGAACGGGCTGGTGCCGCTGCCGCGCCACTGCGGCGAGGTCGGCGGAGGGGGCGACCCAGGCGATGGTGGGTGCGGGCGGCTCGTACGCGACGAGCCAGAGGCCGCCGATGGCCGCGAGGGCGACGCCGACGACCTTGCGGGCGCGCTGCGCGGCGGTGCCCTCCTTGAGGGAGAGGTGCACGGCGCCGACGGCGAGGCCCGCGGCGAGGAGGGCGAGGAAGAACCACCGGCTCGTGGGCAGGCCGCGCGGGGGCACCGCGATGACCGGGACGATGTGGCGCAGGTAGTAGAGCCCGAGCACGACCAGGACGACGCCGAAGACGCTCTTCACGCGGTCCATCCAGAGGCCCGGCTTGGGGAGCCCGAGGGAGAGGGAGCCGACGAGCCAGAAGGGCAGCCCGAGGCCGAGCGAGTATGAGAAGAGGGCGAGGCCGCCGCCCGCGACGTCGCGCTGCTGGAATACGTAGTCGAGTATGCCGACGAGGCCGGCGGTGGCGCAGGGCGCGGCGATGGGGCCCGTCGCGAAGCCCACGAGGAAGGCCCCGCGCGCGCCGAGGCCGCCGACGAGGGAGAGGCGATCTTGCAGCGAGGATGGGAGCGAGATCTCGAAGAGCCCGAACATGTTGAGGGCCATGCCGAGCATGAGGAAGGCCTCGAAGCCCTGCACCCAGGGAGAGCCCGCGAGGCGACCGGCGACGGTGCCGGTGAGCCCCGCGAAGAGACCGAGCGGGACGAACAGCGCCGCGAGCCCGAGCACGAAGGCCGTGGAGAGCCACATGGCGCGCCCGCGGGTCTCGCGACGCGCGCCGAAGACCGACACGGTGATGGCGATCATCGGATAGACGCACGGCGTCGCGGCGGTCATGAGGCCCACGAGGAAGGCCGAGCCGAGGGCGGCGACGAGCCCATAGCGTTGCAGGGCGGTGGAGAAGAGGTCGGCCGCGTGGGCGGTCGACGGCACGGCCACGAGCGCGGCGGCGAGCAGGGCGACGGGGAGGCCAGAGAGCAGTCGGGCGGGGCGCATTCGGAGGACCTTTCGCGGGAGCGGCGGCATCAATGGCTGCGCGGGGTCGGCGGCGCAACCGCCGCAGGGTGAATCATCCACCCGACGGGGGCGTCCACCAAACCGCTTCGACGTCGGGTGTCAGAAGGGCGTTGAATCCCCCGGCGCGCGATGAGGTATGGTCCGCTCCGCGGAAGGGAAACAGAGGTTTCATGCGAAAGCTGCTCGCCATCGGATTGGTGTCGTTCCTCACGTCGGCGGTCGCCCTCACCGGAGCGTCGCAACCGCGACGCCCGCAGCGCGGCCCGCGACGCCCGCCCGCCGTCGTGGCGCCGGCCGAGCCACCCGTGTCTCCGCGCATCGCGCAGGAGCTCGGTGCGCTGCGCTGGGGCATCAACCACGAGCAGGTGCTGGAGTCGTTCCGCCAGAGCATCCGGGCGAGCTACGCGCCGCGCATGCGCAACCTCGGCACCGTCGAGCAGTACCGCATGGTCGAACAGCGCGACGCCGAGATCAGGGCGATCGAGCGCACCTACGTGGAGTTCGACGGGACGACGCCGCACCGACGGTGGGACACGTCGTTTATCGGCGAGGAGTACACGCACAACAACAACGAGTCGATGCTGGTCTACGAGGACACGCGCGGCAACCGCGAGTTCTTCTTCTTCATCAACGACCGGCTGTGGAAGCGCGTGCAGGCGCGCAACACCGCGGGCGCGCGCATCAACTTCGACGATTTCGCGACGCAGCTCGAGACCATCTTCGGCTCAGGCCGGCGGGTCAACGACGGCCCGCGCCTGCGCACGATCGAGTGGCGCGACGACACCTCCCGCCTCCACATCGTCGACGCGACGACCTTCTACAACGCGTTCTGTCTCGTCTACGAGGAGTCGGCGACGGTGGCACAGCTCACGACGCTGCGCCGCAACGTGCCCGTACGCACCACCCGCACGGCCACCGTTTCCAACAACGCGCTCCCCGAGACGGGCAACACCACGGGCGACGCCAACGCCGACATCGTCGATCGCATCACGGGCAAGATCCGTCGCGTACAGACGTCCGACGCAGGCGCCGCCGCGAGCGCCAACATCCCGGCCCCCTCGGGCACGGGCGTTCGCCCCGGCAACGACGCCGGACCGGGCCGACCGCCGCCCGACGAGGACCCCTTGGGCGGCCTCGGCTTCTGACCTGCACGGTCAGGCGCGGCGGAGCAACGGAGCGACGACCCGCACGGAGGACACCGTCGGGTCGACGCTGCGAAGCGTCGGGAGCAACACACCCTCGACGGTGTCGCGCTGCCCCGGGCAACCGATGCAGGCGCCGGTAAGGGAGACCTCCACCACGTCACCCACGCGCTGAACCCACCGCAGCTCTCCGCCGTCACGCGCCACCATCGGCGCGAGCACTGAGTCCATCACGGCGTGCAGCGCACGCACCCCACCGCTGGCAGCTACGACGGTCATTCCGGAGCGCAACCTACCATGAGCATTCTCGCGTTGACCCCGTCAGTTGGACCCGAATAGGATCGCCATCGTGGTGAGATTCCGTCTCAGGTTCCTGCTTCAGGAGCACGACCTCCCGCCGGGTGAGACGGTGCTGGGTCGTAGCCCAGACTGTCACATCACCATCGAAGACCCGCTCATCTCGCGGCAGCACGCGCGCATCGTCGTCGAGCAGGGCGTGGTGACCTTCCACGACCTCGGCAGCCGCAACGGCTCGCGCATCAACGGCCGCCCCATGACCGGGTCGCAGGTGCTCGTCGATCAAGACCGGCTGCGCCTCGGCGCGCAGGAGCTGGTGTTCTTCCGGATGGAGACGTCCCAGTTTGCGCCGCGGTCGACGGGCGCGATGCGGCTCTGCGCGCGGTGCAAGACGCCGTTTCCGGAGGGGCCGCTCGTGTGCCCGCACTGCGGCCACGCGGTGACGGCGGTGCGCGAAGAGGAGACCGTTCCGGGCATCAGCATGCCGGTGCGTCGCGCGTGGATCGCGCAGATGTTCGGCGACTTCATGGATCGCGCGCTCCCGCAGGGGAAGTACGCCGAGGCCGACCGCATCCTGCGCCGCGCGGCCGAAGAGGCCGAAGAGCGCATCGCGGCGGGGGAGATCGACCCCGCGTACCTCGCGCGCATCACGGAGTACGCGCTCAAGCTCGCGCTGCTCAAGCGCGACCCGCAGTGGGTGTCGTGGGTGCTCGACGCCTACCGGCGCGCGAAGAAGATCCCGTCGGCAGCGACGGTGACGGCCCTCGAAGGGGTGAGCGACCTCGCGGGCTTCGTCGAGGCGCTCAATCGATTGCTTGCGGTGTGGAGCGGCGACTCGGCGCCCGTGTCCGAAGACGATGCTCCGCAGCTCGCGGCGCTGGAGATGCTCGCCGAGAGCGCGGCGTCCCGGTCTCCGGTGGCACCGACCACCGAAGACCCGGCCGTCCGGTAGTAACGCGACTCAGGGAGAGGGGTTGCGGCTGAGCGCGTCGGCGAGCTGGCGGTGGTCGCGCGCGAGGGCGTCGACCAGCGTGCGGAGGCTCCGGACGCGACCGACGTACTCCGACCACGGACGGGTGAGGCCACCCATGGCGACGGCGCCGAGTCCGCCGCTCACCGAGACGGGGATGGTCACGGTGCCCACGGTCGCCGGAGCCGAGAGGTCACCGCCGGTGTAGAACTGCCGCGTCTGGTTGGCGCCGAGCAGCGGAATGGGGAGCGCGCCGGCCGGGTCGGGGGCGCCGAGCGAGACCAGGGTGCCGATGACGCGCGGGCCGTCCTGGGGGCCGGCCGCGAAGACCACGCCGAGGCGCTGGTACTCACCGCGCACCCGCTGGAGGTCTTGCAGCGAGGTCTGGAGCAGGCGGAGGTTGTTGCCCTGCGTGCCGCTCTGGTGGCGACGCAGATCGCCCCACGCCTGGGCGAGCTCGAACTGCACCTTCATCAGCTTCTCGACGAGGTCGCCGCGGAGTCGACCCACGCGACCCGCGTAGACGTTGGGCATGAGCGGCGGGTCGGCCGCCTGCGCGCCAAACCAGGTGCCGAGCTCCTCGTCGATGGTCGCGGTCGCCGGCGCGGCGGCGGGCTGCCCGGGGGCCTCTTCGCCCTGCGCGGGAATGCCCGCGGCGGTGGCCGCGTGGTCGACCTTGTTCTTCATGGTCGCGATGATCGCGCCCGCGGCGTCGACGCTCGTGCGGATCTCCGCGATGGCCTCGACGGTGCGCGCGCCCTGCTTGCGCGTCTCCATGAGACCGCCGATGCCGAAGCCCGCCGCGAGGGCGACGGCGCCCACGATGACGAAGCCGAGCACGGCGCCGGTGTTCTTGCGGCCGACCTCGGCGTCGCTCACGGCCTTGTCGTCGATGACGAGGCGAATCTCCTGCGGGGCCTCGGAGGCCGACGACGCCGCGAAGGGATCGGCCGCCATCGCGCGTGCCCGCTCTTGCGCCCGCTCCTGCGCTGCGCGCTCGGCGGCGGCTCGCGCCGCGCGCTCACCGGCGACGCGAGCTTCTTCCGCGGCCCGCGCCTCGGCCGCCGCCTTCTCGGCCTGCTGCTGCTTGATGAACTCGGGGACCGCGATGTCCGAGCTCGCGCTCGCGATGCCGAAGTCGCCCACCGGATCGACGCCCGCCGAGGGGGTTCCCCCGCCGGGCGCGCCGGCGTCCGGGCCCGCGCCCACACCGGGGGCGGGGCCCACCACGGTGCGGTTGAGGCGCGCCTTCAAATCGGGCTTCTTCTTCTCGTCGGCCATCGGGGATCACTGCTCCTTCGCGTCGTCACGACCTCTACGCCGCTATCGCGGGCGGACGCTATCGTCGCGCTTCTCGCACTGTCAAGACGACTTCACGGCGCGCCCTCGGCGCCGCATCGGGAGCACGTTCGGTGATACGGTGCGCGGATGATCCACAGCGCGCTGCGAGCGCTCATCGGAGGCCGCGACCTCGACGAGGACGAGGCCACGGCGGCGATCGAAGAGGTGCTCTCGGGCGAGGCGTCCGCGGCGCAGATCGCGGCCCTCGCCACCGCCCTGCGCATGAAGGGCGAGACCGTCACCGAGATCAAGTCCGCCGCGCGCGCGCTGCGCCGACGGTGCGAGCCCATCGAGGGCTTCCCCGGCATCCTGCTCGACACCTGCGGGACGGGCGGCGGGCCCGCGTCGACCTTCAACGTGAGCACCGTCGCGGCCATCATCGTGGCCTCGTGCGGGGTCGCCGTTGCCAAGCACGGGCTCCGCGCGGTCACTTCGCGCACGGGCAGCGCCGACGTGGTCGAAGCGCTCGGGGTGCGCATCGACGCCACGCGCTCGGTGGTGCGCCAGGCCCTGCGCGAGGTGGGCATCACCTTCCTGTACGCGCCGAGCTTCCACGTCGCGCTCGCCAACGCCGGCGTCGTCCGGCAAGAGCTCGGCTTCCGCACCATCTTCGACCTCATCGGTCCGCTGGCCAACCCCGCGGGCGCGACGCACCAGCTCCTCGGGGTCCATTCGCCGGGCTACCTCCGCAAGATGGCCGAGGTGCTCTCTCGCCTCGGCACCCGCCGCGCGTGGGTGCTCCACGGCGCCGGAGGCATGGACGAGGTCAGCCCGTCGGGCCCGACCCAGGTGGTGAGCGTGCGCCAGGGCGTCCTCATCGAGAGCACCGTCACCCCCAACGACTTCGGGCTCGACCCGGTGCCGTGCGAAGCGCTCGCGGGCGGCGACCCGACCACCAACGCCCGCATCGCGCGCAGCATCCTCGACGGTGAGCCGGGCCCGCGTCGCACCGCCGCGGTGCTCAACGCCGCCGCGGGGCTCGTCGTCGCCGAGGTGACCTCCGACCTCCGCGAGGCGGCCACCATCGCGGCGGCTGCCATCGACTCGGGGCGCGCGCGACAGACCCTCGATCGATGGGTCATCGCGTCCAACGTCGAAGACCCCGAAGGCGCGTAGGGTGCTGCGCGGGGTGCGGGAAGCGGGTCGCACTCTCATCGGACATGCACCCGCTATTTCGCTCTCGTGACGCTGCGTGCTACTCGGGTGACTGCGATGAAACGCCGCGCCCGCTGGCAACGAGAGGTCGAGGTGCTCAAGGAGATGGCCGCCGTCGCCCGTCAGGGCTGGCTCATCCCACAACCCTCGCGAACCCTGAAGCAGCACGGCGACGCGCGGCACCTCGTGGTGTTCGTGCACGGCATCTTCGCCTCGTCGGGGGTGTTTCGCCCGATGGCCTTTGCGCTCGCCAAGGAGGGCCTCGCGCCCCGGCAGGTGCACTTCGACTACACCCCCGTCGGCAGCATCGAGAAGCACGCGCGACGGCTCGCGACGGTCATCGGTGACGCGCGGGTTCCGGGCCCGGTGGTGGTCGTGGCCCACTCGCTCGGCGGGCTCATCGCGCGCCACGCGGTGCAGCACCTCGGCCTGCGCGTCGACGCCCTCGTCACCATGGGCACGCCCCACCTGGGTACCTCCCTCGCGCGCCCGTGGCCGTGGCGCCTCGCGCAAGAGCTCTCGCCCGGCAGCGTGGCCATCACCTCCCTCGGCGCGACGGCCCACCGCCTTCAGCGCACTTCGATCACCTCCGTGGTGGCGGAGCAGGATCTCCTCGTCGACCCCGAGAGCGCCGCGCTCCCTGGCTCGCGGGTGGTCCGCGTCCCAGGCGTCGGGCACCACGGCGTCCTCTACGACCCGCACGCGGTGGACGCGGTGCGCGACGCCATCCGCGGTCTCACCGAGCCCGACCCTGAAGAGGGCCGGGCATCGGGTGAGTTCGCCATCGGTCGGTAGCGCTACTTCTTCTTCCCGAAAAACGCGCGCACCGGGTCGGGCAGCCGCGAGACTACCTCGTTGCGGGCGAGGTTGACGTACGAGCGCGCCATCTGCTTCGCGACGGCCACCTTGGCGTCGAGCTTCTCCGTGGTCGGGCCTTCCTGACCAAGCGTGCCGTCCTCGAACTGCTGCTTGGTGCGGCGGCGCTGGAGCTTGCCCGACGAGGTCTTCGGAACAGTCCCCGGCGGGATGAGCACCACCTGCCACGCGTTGAGCCCGAGGGCACCCTGCACCACCTCGGTGACCTTCCGCTTCGTCGCGTCGAGGGCTTCGTCGGAGGGGCGCTCCTTGCCGGCCCACTCGGCGACGACCGCGAGCTGCTCGCTCGACGCCGACGCCGGGAGGCACGCGAAGGCCACCGCGCTGCCGCGGCGGATGCCCTCCACGTCGTTGACCACCCACTCGATGTCCGTCGGGTAGTAGTTGCGACCGTGGACGATGATCATGTCCTTGATGCGACCGCACACGTAGACCGCGCCGTCGGCGACGTATCCCTTGTCGCCTGAGTAGAGCCATCCGTCCTTGAAGGCGGCGGCCGTGGCTTCAGGGTTGTCGTAATAGCCAGAGCACACGCTCGGGCCCTTCATGCAGAGCTCGCCGATGGTGCGCTCGGGCAGCACGTTGCCCTCCGGGTCGCGCACGGAGACCTCGTGGTTGGGGAAGGGCTCGCCGCAGCACACCACCTCGACGAATGATCCCGGCGCTGCCGTGGTGGGGTCGACGGGCTTCGCCTCGCCGTTGCGGAAGGCCTCGACGTCCACGGTGTCGACGCGCAGCGAGTCGGTCTTGTGGCGCGCGAAGGAGATGGCGAGCGTGCTCTCGGCCATGCCGTAGCAGGGGAGGAGCGAAGTGCCCGACAGGCCTGCCTTGGAGAAGCGGTCGACGAACTCGCGCAGCGTCGCGGGCTGGATCGGCTCGGCGCCGCAGCCGAGGTGCTTCATGGTGGAGAGGTCCCACTTCGCGAGGTCGGCGTCCTTCACGCGGCGCGTGGCGAGGGCGTAGGCGAAGTTGGGCGCGAAGGTGATGGTCGCGCGATACTTGTCGATCATCTCCAGCCAGTAGGCCGGCCGCTTCACGAACTCCATCGTCGGGAGGAACGTGATGTTCAGGTATCCGAAGAGCGGCACCATCACGAAGCCGATGAGGCCCATGTCGTGATAGAGCGGCAGCCAGGAGACGCCGTGGTCGGTGTCGGGGTTGGAGCCGAGGCCGTTGGCCGCGATGACGCCGCAGTTGGCGGCGAGGTTGGCGTGCGTGACGATGACGCCCTTGGGCGAGGCGGTGCTCCCGGAGGTGTACTGGAGGAAGCAGACGTCCTCGGGCGAGACGTTGGGCTCGGTGTCGCCGCGGGGCGCGTCGAGGTTGAGCGACTCGGTGAGGATGAGCTTCTTCACCGCGCCGGTGTCGAGCACCGACCCGAGGATGGGGCGCACCTGCTTGCTGATGAGCAGCGCCTTGGCGCCCGACGAGTGGACGATGTGCTCGACGTTCTTGACGTAGCTCTCGACCTTGCCCAGCGCGACGGGCGGATACATCGGGACGGCGATGATGCCGCCGAGGGTTGCGCCCAGGAAGTTGAGGATGAAGTCCTCGGGGCCCGGGAGCACCATCGCGAGGCGATCACCCTTGCGGAGACCCTCGGCATAGAAGGCCGCGGCGCGCGCGCGGGCGGCTTCGAGGAGTTCGTTCCAGGTGTAGTGCTTGTCGGCGGTGCGGGGGTCGGCGAAGGTGAAGCCTCCGCGATCACCGCGCGCGGCGGCGGCCCCGCGAATCGCGTCGGCGACCGTGGCGGCGAGGTTGGGTGCGCTCATCGGGTGTCGTGTCCTATGAAGAACGGGTGAAGGGTCGTCGGAAGGGCGCGGACCATACCGACGGCCCGAAGGGCTGTCACCGTGCGAAGGCCGCTGCACATCGGTCGCAACGGCTGCGTCGCCCCCTTCGCAGCGTCAGCCCGCCGGGTCGTAGTGCAGGTTGGGGCCGAGCCAGCGCTCGACCTCCGCGACGGTCATGCCCTTGCGTCGGTGGTAGTCGGCCACCTGGTCGCGGTCGATCTTGCCGAGGCCGAAGTACCGCGCCTGCGGGTGCGCGAAGTACAGCCCGCTCACGCTCGCGCCGGGCCACATCGCGAAGGACTCGGTGAGCAGCATCCCGGTGTTGCGCTCGACGTCGAGCAGCGTCCACAGCGGGCCCTTCTCGGTGTGGTCGGGGCACGCCGGGTAGCCCGCCGCCGGACGGATGCCGCGGTACTTCTCCTCGATGAGCTGCTGCGGCCCGAGGTCTTCGTCGCGGCCGTAGCCCCACTCGCGGCGCGCGCGCTGGTGCAGGCACTCGGCGAAGGCTTCGGCGAGGCGGTCGGCGATGGCCTCGGCCATGATCGCGTTGTAGTCGTCGAGCTCGGCGCGGAAGCGATCGCACAGGGCCTTGAGCCCGATGCCCGCGGTCACGGCGAAGGCGCCGAGGTGGTCGCGCAGGCCCGTCTCCTTCGGCGCGATGAAGTCCGCGAGCGAGCGGTTGGGCTCGCCGTTGGTCTTCGCCGTCTGCTGCCGCAGGAAGTGGAAGCGGCCGCTAGACGTCGCGCGCGTTTCGTCGGTGTAGAGCTCGACGTCGTCGCCCACCGCGTTGGCCGGGAAGAAGCCGTACACGCCGCGCGCGGTGATGAGCTTCTCGGCGATGATCTTGTCGAGCAGCGCGTTGGCCTCCTCGAAGATCTTCCGCGCCTGCTCGCCGTACACCTCGTGGTCGAGGATGCGCGGGTACACGCCCTTCAGCTCCCACGTGTGGAAGAACGGCGTCCAGTCGATGTACTCGCGCAGCGTCGCGAGGGGGAAGTCCTCCAGCACGCGCACGCCCGTGAACTCCGGCATCGGGACGTCCTCCGCGCGCCACTCGATGGAGGGCTTGTTGGAGCGCGCCAGCTCGATGGGGACGAGCTTCGCCTTCGGCGCCGAGTGGTTGCGCCGAAGCTGCTCGTACTCCTCGCGGTGCTGCGCGACGAAGGCGTCGCGGCCCTCGTCGCTGAGCAGGCTCGTGGTGACGGGCACCGCGCGGCTCGCGTCGAGCACGTGCACCACGGGCTGCTTGTAGTGCGGTGCGATCTTGATGGCCGTGTGCGCGCGGCTCGTGGTCGCCCCGCCGATGAGCAGCGGCAGCGTGTAGCCCTGGCGCTCCATCTCGCGCGCCACGTGGATCATCTCGTCGAGCGACGGCGTGATGAGCCCGCTCAACCCGATGAGGTCGGCCTTCTCCTCCCTGGCGCGCTCCAGGATCTTCTCGCACGGGACCATCACGCCCATGTCGACGACCTCGTAGTTGTTGCAGGCGAGCACCACGCCGACGATGTTCTTGCCGATGTCGTGGACGTCGCCCTTCACCGTGGCGAGCACGATCTTGCCCTGCGTCCGAACCTCCTGGCCCGCGGCCGCCATCGCGGCCTTCTCCTGCTCCATGAAGGGCGTCAGCCACGCGACGGCCTTCTTCATCACGCGCGCCGACTTCACCACCTGCGGGAGAAACATCTTCCCCGCCCCGAAGAGGTCACCCACGATGCCCATGCCGTCCATGAGCGGCCCCTCGATGACCGACAGCGGCCGCCCGAGCTGCGTGCGCGCCTCCTCGGTGTCGATGTCGATGTAGGTGTCGATGCCCTTCACCAACGCGTGCGCGAGCCGATCGGCCACCGGCGCGTGACGCCACTCCTCGGCCTTCTTGTCCGTCGCCACCGCGCCCGTGCTCGCGGCCTTGAGCTTCTCGCCCAGGTCGACGAGGCGCTCGGTCGCGTCGGGCCGGCGGTTGAGAAGGACATCCTCGACGAGCGTGCGGAGCTCGGGCTCGATCTCCTCGTAGACCTCCAGCATCCCGGCGTTGACGATGCCCATGTCCATGCCCGCGCGAATCGCGTGGAAGAGGAAGGCCGAGTGCATCGCCTCGCGCACGTGGTTGTTGCCGCGGAAGCTGAACGAGATGTTGGACACGCCGCCCGACACCTTGGCGTGCGGGAGGTTGGCCTTGATCCAGCGCGTGGCCTCGATGAAGTCGACGGCGTAGTTGTTGTGCTCCTCGATGCCCGTCGCGACGGTGAGCACGTTGGGGTCGAAGATGATGTCCTCGGGCGGAAAGCCCACCTCATCGACGAGGATGCGGTACGCCCGCTCGCAGATGCGGATCTTCTCCTCGTAGGTCGCCGCCTGGCCCTTCTCGTCGAAGGCCATCACCACCACGGCCGCGCCGTACTGGCGAATCACATGCGCGCAGTGGCGGAACTTCTCCTCGCCCTCCTTGAGCGAGATGGAGTTCACGATCCCCTTGCCCTGAAGGCATTTCAGGCCCGCCTCGATGACCTCCCACTTCGACGAGTCGACCATGAACGGGACCCGCGCCACCTCGGGCTCGCTGCCCAGGAGCTGGAGGAAGCGGGTCATCGCGGCGACGCCGTCGATCATCCCTTCGTCCATGCAGATGTCGATGACGTTGGCGCCGTTGTCGACCTGCTGGCGCGCGACGCTGACGGCCTCCTCGTACTTGCCCTCCTTGATGAGCTTCGCGAACTTCGGCGAGCCCGCCACGTTGGTGCGCTCGCCGATCATCATGTAGACGCCCGGCTGCTGCGTGAACGGCTGCGAGCCCGACAGGCGAAGCGGCCGCGGGCCCTCCTCGACAGCCGGGGCGCGCGACGGGAGCTCGCGGGGCGCGCGACCATCGAGGGACTTCGCGATGGCGGCGATGTGCTCGGGCGTGTTGCCGCAGCAGCCGCCGGCGATGTTGATGAGCCCGCCTTGGGCGAACTCGCCGAGGAAGCGACCCATGTCGGGCGGCTCGAGGTCGAAGCCGGTCGCCGCCAGCGGGTTGGGGAGACCCGCGTTGGGGTAGCAGGAGATGGCCGCGCTCGACTTCGCCGAGAGCTCGGAGAGGAAGGGGTACATGAGGTCGGGGCCGAGCGAGCAGTTGAGCCCGATGGACAGCGGGTTGACGTGCTTCACGGCGTTCCAGAAGGCCTCGACGGTCTGCGCGGAGATCATGGTCTCGCCGCCGCGACCCACCGCTGCGGAGATCATGACGGGGAGGTTCACGCCGTCCTTCTCGTAGACCTCGCGGATGGCCACGAGCGCGGCCTTCGCGTTGAGCGAGTCGAAGATGGTCTCGACCAGCAGCACGTCCGACCCGCCCGCGATGAGCGCGCGAATCTGGAGCGCGTAGGCCGCCTTCACCTGGTCGAAGGTCACCACACGGAAGCCCGCGTCATCGGCGTCGGGCGAGTTGGAGAGCGACACCGTCAGCGGCCCGATGGCCCCCGCCACGAAGCGCTGCCGACCGTCCTGGTTGGCGACGCGGTCGGCCCACTCGCGGCACTGCCGCGCCGACTGCTCGTTGATCTCCCACGCGAGGCCGTTGAGAAAGGGGTCGTCGATGATCTTCTGGTAGAACGCCGGGTCCTTCCGGCCGCCGTGCTCGCGCGGGTCGTCGACGAAGAACTCGCTCTGCGTGATGCTCGTCGCGCCGAAGGTGTTGGTCTCGATGATGTCGGCGCCCGCTTCGAGGAAGCGCCGGTGGATGTCGCAGATCATCGCGGGCTGCGTCAGCGAGAAGAGGTCTCCGTTGTTGAGGAGGTCTTTGCGCGAGTCGGCGAAGCGGGTGCCGCGGATGTCGGCCTCCTTCATCCCGTAGGTGCGGATGGTGGTGCCCATCGCGCCGTCGATGATGAGGATGCGCTCCCTCATCAGCTTCTCCAGGATGTGCACTTCAGGGGCGGTCTTCGGGGTCGTTGCCATGGATCAACCTGCGCGGGTGCGATGGGGTTTCGTGGGAGACGGAACGGGCTTGTCGGCGATGGCGAGCACCACCTGGAAGTGAGGCTTCTTGGACTCGCGGCACGTCACCTCGGACGACACCACCGCGAGCCCCGCGCCCGAGAGCAGCGCGCGCACCGCCTCGGGAGAGAAGCCCGGGTGACGCTCGCCGAAGGGCGCCGTGACCTCCCGCTGCCGGTGCGCGTCGAGGCAGAGCACCACCACGCGGCCGCCGGGGCGCAGCACACGCGCGCACTCGGCGAGCACGGCCTCGGGGCGCTCGGCGTAGGTCAGCGTGTGGAAGAGCAGCGCGGCGTCGAAGGACTCCGCCGCGAAGGGGAGCGCCTGCGCGTCGGCCACCACCGCGCGGACGTGGGCGCAGCGGGTGAGGCGCTCGCGGGCGGCGTCGATCATGCGCGGGCTCGTATCGACGCAGGTGAGCGTGCGGCAGTGGGGCGCGAGCGAACTGGCCGCAGCGCCGTCGCCGGAGCCCACGTCGAGCACGTCGCCGAGGCGCGAGAGCGCCGCGAAGCCCACCGCCAGCGATTGCCACGTGCGACCCGGTGAGTAGTGCCGCTCCATCTCGCCCGCGAAGGACTCGGGCAGTCCGCCGCGCCGCTCGGAGTCGAGCGTGTGCAGTCTCTTCTGGTCGCCTTCGAGCGTCGGATCGCCCGCGCCGATGGCCTCGTCGAGCACCGCCCGCACCGTCGTCGGCAGCGCGTCCACGGCCAGCGCATAGAACGCGTGCTGCCCCTCGCGCCGGTCGCGCACGAAGCCGCCCTCGCGGAGCCGAGCGAGGTGCGTCGAGACCCGCGACTGCGAGATGCCCGTCACGCGCACGAGGTCGGTCACGCTGAGCTCCCGCTCGCGCAAGAGCGCGCACAGCCGGATGCGGCTCTCGTCTCCGAGCAGGTTGAGCGCGCCAACATAGCGGGGGAGAGACATCTATTCGCCTATCCAGATGAACGGATGAACTACTCGTCGATGGTGAAGGCGTCAAGCGCGGCGCGGCGATCCGTAGGAGGCTCTGGAGCCCGAAGCCATGAACAGCCCAGCCGTCATCGATGTGCCCCTTCGCTACTGCCGCCGCTGCGAGGCGGAGCGCCCGTCGAGCGAGTGCCGCTCCGTCACCGCGGGCTCCGGAACGCTGCTCGTGTGCCCCGCCTGCGGGATGGTGACGCGCGAGGTCGTCACGAAGGTCGAACGCTCTCTCACCGACCAGCTCACCGAGGCGGTGAAGTGGCCCGCGATGGGCGACAACTGGATCACCTGGGCGGCGCTCGGCGTCGGCGTGACGCTCTTCAGCAAGGTGCCCGTGGTGGGCGGCCTGCTGTCGTCGGGCGCCCTGTGGAGCTACCTGTTCGTGGTGATCCAGCGCGGCTCGCGGGGCGAGGAGGACGCGCCCGCCATGGCCGACTTCGTCAACTGGTGGTCGCTGGTGATCCCGCTGCTCCAGAGCGCCGCCGCGCTGTTCATCCCGCTGCTGCCGATGGTGCTCTCCGTCGTCTACCTGAGCGGCGCGGTGCAGCTCTTCGCGCTCCTGTTGAGCGCCCTGTGGGCGGTCGCGCTGGCGCCCGCGGCGATCGCCTCGGTGGCCTTCGAGGGGTCCTTCGTGCGGGCGGTCAACCCGATGCCGATGGTGGCGCTGGTGACGCGCATCCCGCGCGAGTACGCGACCACGGTGGGCGTGCTGGCGCTCCTGACCTTCACCTGGTTTGCGTCGTGGTGGTTCGCGGTGCGGGTCAGCGGCGCGCTCACGTCCGTGCTGTGGGCGGCGGGCAAGACCCTGCAGATGGTGGCGGATGCCGTGCTGGTGTTCTTCCCGCTGGCGATGGCGCGGGTGGTGGCGGTGATGCTGCGCGAGCGGGCCGACGTGCTGGGCATCGAACCGCTGCCGCGGCTATCGCGCTGAGCGTCGATCGCGGCGGCGCGGCGCCTCGTCGGGCTTGCGCGCGAGGAAGAGGTAGTTGAACCCGCGGAGGAAGAAGTTGTCCCGCTCGGCGGCCTGGTGGAAGTTGCCCTTGAGCAGGCTCTTGTTGCGCCGCACGACGGACACGATGTCGATGGGCACGAAGCGCATCGTGAAGAGCGAGAAGAGGCCGAAGCCGACCGGGGCGAGGCCCTTCTTGGTCTCGAAGTAGTCGCACACGTAGACCGCGAGCACGCCGCCCGGCTTGAGCACGCGAAAGGCTTCGTCGAAGGCCGCGCCCATGGCCTGGAAATACCTGGGATCGTAAGCCGACAGCTTACCGATGCAGCGCGGGTCGTCGGAGTAGTCGATGTGATCGCCGTACGGCGGGTCCATGAAGACCACCTGAGCGGACTCGGACTCGACGGGCAGCTTGCGCGCGTCGGCGCGGGTGATCTCGGGGCGCGTGGGGTTGAGGTCGAAGCCGAGGCCCTGGCGCTTGAGCTCGGTCGCGACGTCGAGGGTGGTGCCGCTCCCGCAGAAGGGATCGATGACGACGTCGCCCTCCTGGGAGTAGCGGCGGAGGACGTTCCAGATGACGTGCGAGGGCGTGGCGCCGACGTAGTTCTTGTCCCCTTGGTCGCCGTCGCCGTGCTGCTGCGAGGGGTAGTCCCAGAGCGTGGTGGTGTGCACCTTGACGGGCGGTCGCTCGAAGCGTTGGCGCTGCGGGGGAGGGCGGTGCGGCGGCTGTGGCATCGCCCGACGGTGCATCACGCCGGGCGCATCACCGTCAAGGCGGGAGGGGAATGGAAGAACGTCGCGAGTGCGTAGGAAGTGGTTGCAATCGAACGGCGTTCGGGTAGCTTGCGCCGCGCTCTGTCCCCATCGTCTAGAGGCCCAGGACAGCGGCTTTTCACGTCGCGAACAGGGGTTCGACTCCCCTTGGGGACACCAACCATCTCCACGCTGCATCGGCACCTTTCCTGGGGGTGCCGGTGCAGCGGAAGAGATCAGAAGTCGTCGTCGCCGCCCGAGTGAGATGACTCCAGCCGGTCGGCCGACGCCGCGATGGCGTTGAGCGGCACCGTGAACTCGTCCTCGCTCAGGTCGTCGAGCGGCACGCTGTAGAACAGGTAGTACCGACCGTCCTTCAGGCCGATGCCGCCGATGGCGAACTCGGCGTTCTTCTTGAGGGCGAGCTTGGGGCTCATCTCGCTCTCCTCGCAGATGGCCGAGCGGATCTCCGCCCAGTCGCTGTCGAGGTACGAGAAGTGCGAGACCACGACCTTCTGCGATCGCCCGTCCTCGTACTCGACCGTGAGCGCGAACCAGTCGTCCTCGTCGTTTTCGAGGGTGTAGTTCTCGCGCGCCCACTCTTGAAGCCCGGCCCAGTTGCTCATGGATCTCCATCCCTCCGTCGCACCGTTTGCGACGCGCGATGCTCTCTGCAACCGCCGAAAACCGTCAACGACTTCCGCCGACTCCGTCGTCGAAGGCGCTGCCTCACGGTCCCGTGTACGCGCGTGCTTCGATGGCCTGCTGCACCTGCGGCAACACGCTCGTGAGGAGGTCGTATCCCGTGCGCGCCTCCAGCGCGTCGACGGTGGTCACGTAGCGCTGCCAGTCGCGGCCGCCGCCCTCTCCCTCGTTGGGCATCTCCACCGCCACCACCTGGGTCGCCGCCGTCACCGCCGCCAACCCCTGCCCCTGCGGAACCACCACGATCACCTTCCACGTCGCCGTCGGGATCGCGACCCGCCGCGCCACGTCGAAGCTCCGCCCGACCGACGGGCAACCCTCCGTCGGGACGTTGCCTGTCGGCGTCCGGTCCGTCGCGCACGCCGCGTCCCATACGCCGCCCGCCACGATGAAGAGGTCCCAGCCCTCGCGCACCTTGTCGACCGACCAGCGCTCCAGCGCCTCCCACGCGCCCGCGTTGATGGCGTGCCGCTGCGGGACGATGTTGGTCGTGAGGAAGGTCGCGGCGTTGTCCTCCACCGTCGCCGTGCGCTCGTGCGAGGGACACAGGTGACCGTGGTCGTAGCCGCTCCCCGAGTAGTCGCCGTGGTGCACCTGATAGACGCCGGCGGGTAGCTGCGGGTCGGGCGAGAAGGTGCGCCGCGTTCGACCGACGTTGCCGATGTCGCCCGCCGTCAGGTGCCACGCGACCCAGTTGGGGTCGTTGCGGAAGCGGTTGTACGAGACGACGTACTGCGGCTTCACCAGCACGATCTCGTCCTGCGGCGACGCGTCCGTCGGCGCACCCAACAACAGATGAACGCTCGACCCCGCCGGCACCGCGGGCCCCGGCATCACTCCGGGCGCGGGTGCAGGTCCGACCGTCGGAGCGGCCGTCGGCAGGCCCGGTCGACGCTCGATGAAGGGCCCGAGCAGCTCGTCGAGGTCACACCCGAGCGCAAGCCCCAGCGCCGCGACGAGACCCCACCGCGCGCGCATCAGCGGCCCGCGCGCTCGTCGGCCTTGGCCTGCTGCCAGTACGCTTCGAGCTCCGCCTCGCTGTGCGCGTCGATGGCGCGACCGTCGGCCTTCGCGAGCGCCTCGACGCGGGCGAAGCGCGACGCGAAGCGACGGTTGCAGCGGGTGAGGGCGTCCTCCGGGTCGATGCCCTGCTTGCGCGCCGTGTTGACCACCGAGAAGAGCACGTCGCCGAGCTCGTCGGTCATCGCCTCGCGGTCGCCCGACGCCACCGCCGCGTCGAACTCGGCGAGCTCCTCGTCGATGCGCGCGCGCGGCCCCGTGGCGTCGGGCCAGTCGAAGCCCACCCGCGACGCCTTGTCGCCCATGCGCAGCGCGAAGAGCAGCGCTGGCATTCCACGGGGAATGCCCTCCAACAGCCCGCGACCCTTCTTCTCGGCGAGCTTCAGCTTCTCCCAGTTCGAGAGCACCTCGGCCGAGCCGTCGACCTTCTCGTCGCCGAACACGTGCGGGTGCCGCCGCTCCATCTTCTCGCAGATGTCGTGCACCACGTGCTCCAGCGTGAACCACCCGAAGGCGCGCGCGAGCTCGCTCTGAAACACCACCTGGAGCAGGAGGTCGCCGAGCTCTTCGCGGTGGTGCGCGACGGCGGGGTCGTCGGCGCCGTGGGTGATTTCACCCGACTGTGTAATCGCCCGCTTCGCGTCGTCGCCGAGGCCGTCGATGGCGTCGCAGACCTCGAAAGCCTCCTCGACGGAGTAGCGCTTGAGGGAGCTCAGGGTCTGCTCGCGATCCCACGGACAGCCGTCGGATGCGAGCAGGCGCTGCATCACCGACACGAGGCGCGCGACGGGCGATGTCGATGAGGGCTTTACGGTCATGCCCCGAGGCTGCTAGCACGACGGCGCGAGGGCGCACCAGCAGCGCGCGGTGCCCCCGTTGGAGCGACACCGAAATGGCCCTGCTGAAGGCTGGGATCGAGATCGACGCGTACTGCACGCGCTGCCGTATGGACCTCACGCACCGCATCATAGCGGTGGTGGGCAACAAGCCCGTCAAGGTGGAGTGCCGTACCTGCTACGGCACCCACAACTACCGCGCGCCCAAGTCGAGCGCGGTGCCCGCCGACAAGACGGCGAAGGCGACGGGGGCAGTGAATGTTCCGCGGCCGGCGAAGCCGAAGAAGAGCGACCCGGAGGAGCACATCACCATCGCTCCGCCGCCGGGCGCCCGCATCCACAGCTACCGGATGACGGAGAAGTTCGCCAAGGACCAGTGGGTCTCCCACAAGGTCTTCGGCACCGGCGTGGTCACCACCGTGCTCGCCGACGACAAGATCGAGGTGCACTTCGACGGCGCGAGTCGCGTGCTCGTGCACAACCGTCCCGAAGACTGAGCGCGCTTCGGCGCGATGATTCTTCGTTGACAGATCAACGGGGCCGGGAGTATCCATCCGGTCCCTCCGCGGGCATAACTCAGCGGTAGAGTGCGACCTTCACACGGTCGAAGTCGTAGGTTCAAATCCTACTGCCCGTACAAGAACCACAGCCGGTGGACCCCTCAAGGTCACACCGGCTGTCTTCATTTCAGCGTCGGTAGACGGCGCCCTTCGCGCGCTCGCCGGCGCTCAGTAGCGCGCGGCGCTCTGGAGGATGCGAGCGGCCGCGAAGGCCGCACCGAAGCCGTTGTCGATGTTGCAGACGGTCACGCCCGACGCGCAGCTCGTGAGCATCGACGCGAGCGCCGCGAGGCCACCGAGCGCCGCGCCGTAGCCCACCGAGGTCGGCACGGCGATCACCGGGATGGATACCATCCCGCCGACCGCGCTCGGGAGCGCGCCCTCCATGCCCGCGACCACGATGGCCACCGAGCAGCGGTCGAACACCGCGCGGCGCGCGAGCAGGCGATGGATGCCCGCGACGCCCACGTCGTACACGCGCTCGACCGAGACGCCGAACATCCGCAGCGTCTCGCACGCCTCTTCGGCGACGGGCGCGTCGGAGGTGCCCGCGCAGATCACCGCCACGGGGTTGGCGCCGAGCGGAGGGATCGCATGCGTCTCCAGCGTCGCGATGCGGGCGACCGCGTGATGTTGCACCGCGGGGAGATGGGCGCGCACCGCCGCGGCCTTCTCGGGGTCGATGCGGGTGATGAGGACGTTGGCCGAGCGGCGCGAGAGTTCTTCGGTGATGCCGACGATCTGCGCGGCTGTCTTGCCCTCACCGAGGATCACCTCGGGGATGCCCTGCCGCAACGCCCGGTGATGGTCGACGGTGGCGTATCCGAGGTCGACGAAGGGCAGGTCGCGCAGCCCCGTCATCGCTGCGTCGACGGAGAGCGCCCCGGTGCCTACCTGTTCGAGCAGCTCGCGCAGCCGGTTGGGGTCCATGAGGGTCGCGGTTTCAGCACATCGTCATGCCGCCGTCGACCACCATCGCCTGCCCGGTCATGTAACGGGCCGCGTCGCTCGCCAGAAACAGCGCCGCACCGGCGATCTCGTCGGGCTGCCCGACCCGCCCGAGCGGCGTCTTGCGCATCACCTCTTCGACCAGCGTCTCGTTGTGCGTGATGGCCGCCGACAGCCGCGTCTCGATGAGCCCCGGGCACAGCGCGTTGACCCGGATGCCGCTCGACGCCAGCTCGTAGGCCAGCGTGCGGGTCATCGAGATCACCGCGGCCTTGGTCATGCCGTAGACGCCCTGCATGGGCGCCGCCTCGACGCCCGCGACGCTCGACAGCGACACGATGGACCCCGGCGCGCCCCGCTCGCGGAGGTGCCGCGCGACGCCCCGCGCCATCCAGAAATACCCCTGGAGGTTGACCTCGAAGGTCTTCTGCCAGGCGCCCATGTCGACGTCGAGCATGGGCCCGAAGTACGGGTTGGTGGCGGCGTTGTTGACCAGCACGTCGACGCGCCCGAAGCGCTCGATGGCCGCCGCGACCAGCGCCTCGCACTGGGCCTCCTGGCCGGTGTGCGCCGCGACGGCGTGGGCGTTTTCCCCGATGCTCTCGGCGACGGCCCGAACGCCGTCGAGCTTGCGCGCGGCGAGCACCACGCGCGCCCCGTGGGCGGCGAAGGTGCGGGCGATGGACTCGCCGATGCCGCGGCTCGCGCCGGTGATGATGGCGACCTTGTCGTCGAGGGAGATGCGGGCGATCACGGCGTGGGAACTCCTCTTGGCGCGTCGACGTTTGCGGCGCCGTTGTACCGTGCGCGCGAAGGAGCAGGGAAGCGACGAATGAGTGGTGCGCTGATCGAGTCGAGCGTGGTGGCCAACGGAGTGCGGTTTCACTACGCGACCCAGGGCAACGGTCCGCTGGTGCTGCTGGTGCACGGGTTTCCCGAGCGGTGGTTTTCGTGGCGCGCGCAGATTCCGGCCATCGCCGCCGCGGGCTACCGCGTGGTCGCCCCAGACCTGCGCGGCTATGGCCTGAGCGACAAGCCCACCGACGGCTACGAGATCGCCAACCTCGGGCGCGACCTCGCGGAGCTCATCGGCGCGCTCGGCGAGGACACCGCGACCGTCATCGGACACGACTGGGGCGCGGCGCTCACCTGGGAGGTGGTGAGCCGTCACCCCGCGAAGGTGTCGCGCTACGCGGCGCTCAACTGCCCGCACCCCGCCGTCCTGCGCAACGCCCTCCTGCGCTCGCCGGGGCAGCTCCGTCGGAGCTGGTACATGTTCATGTTCAACCTGCCGTGGCTGCCCGAGCGTCTGCTGTCGCGCGACCACGGCGTGGCGGTCGAGCGCACCTTTCGCGGGATGGCCGTCGACCCCTCGCGTTTCACCCCGGAGGCCGTCGCGCCGTTTCGCGAGAGCGCCTCCACCCCGGAGGCCGTGGCCCCGATGCTGGCCTACTACCGCGCGGTGCTTCGCGGCGCGCTCGACGTCGCGCCGTACCCCGTCATCGAGCAGCCCGGGCTCCTGCTCTGGGCGGAGGAAGACCGGGTGCTCGGCATCGACCTGCTCGCGCCGCACTCGCGCTTCGCCCGTGATCTACGCATCCAGCGCGTGCCGCGCTGCGGTCACTTCCTCCAACAGGAGCAGCCCGAGATCGTCAACGCGCACCTCGTGCGATGGCTGGAGGACACGCGCGTCACTGCACCGTGAAGCGACGCACCGCCGTCGGTCGAAACGGCCCCGAGCCCGTGCCGACGGTCCCACCGTTGAACAGCGCCGTATAGATGGTGAGCTCGATGGCGCGGCTACTGCCAGCGCCGCCTGTGATGAGTCCCCAGTCGCGCGCGGAGGGCGTCCACGAGAGCGCCGAGGTCTGGCGGCGGAAGACCGTGGTGCCGCCCGCGGTGAAGCGCAGCTCGTAGGCGCGACCCGTGAAGGGCTCGCAGTGGGCCTCGGCCTCTGGGATGAGCGTCGTCCAGCGCCGCAGATCGTCCGCGAAGGTGAACGCGCGCGGCGCGCGGGGCCGCGGGCGCCACGCGACGGGCGCCGTCCACGTGAAGGCGTATGGCGTTGCAGAAGGGACACGCTCACCCTCGGCCGGAGCCGTGATGGTGGCGGCGCGCGCGTCCACCGTCGACACGCGGGTGGTGATGGCGTCGTCGAGCACGGTGCACGCCTCGTCGGAGAAGCGATCGGCGCCGCTGGTGCAGTCGGGCAGGCTCAATTGGAGCGGATCGCCGCACGCGGCCGACACCACCCCGTCGTCGTGGGTGCAGCCGCTGACGGTGATCGCCGCGGCGACGATGAAGCACCCGAAGACCCGACCACCCGGCGCGCGCTCATCGCTCATGGGCGCGATGGTACGGCCCCGCGATCGCGGCGCTAGTGGACAGATTGACGCAGGGGGCGAGCGCACAGGGGGCTCTGATATGCTGGGCGCGGCCCTTCGCCCCGCGCGAACCGAAAGGCCTCCAGTGGAGCTGTCCCATGCCCTGTCCGTCGAGTCCTGTCCTGCGCCTGTCGATGCTCATCGCGGCGCTCTGTTCGATCGTCGCAGCCGGGTGCGCCCGGGGCGGCATGGTCGACCCGCGCCTCCCCGCCGCGGACGGTTCCGTGGTCGCCGACGCGACCGACGATGGGCCCAAGGCCCCGGACGACGGCGGCACCTCCTGCGCCAGCAATGACGACTGCCGGTCGGCCCCGGGCGGCGCGATCTGTGACACCGCGCGCGGGCGCTGCGTGGGCTGTGTCGTCGGCGGCAACACCTGCCTGCTCGGGAGCTACTGCGACCCTACGGCGCGGGCGTGTCAGGTGGGCTGCGACGACGACGACGACTGCGGCGGCGGCGTCACCCGCTGCGACCTCGCGTCGCACCGCTGCACGGGCTGCGCCGTCGACAACGACTGCGTGCCCGGGACGCTCTGCGTCGACACGGTGTGCGTGCCCGGTTGCAACGAGGCCCACCCGTGCGGCGTGGGCAACACCTGCTGCGGCGACCAGTGCGTCGACGTCAACGCCAGCGAGGCCCACTGCGGCGCCTGCGGCAACGCGTGTGGCACCGGCGGCGCGTGCTGCCTCGGCCGCTGCGCGACGCCCGACAGCGACCCGATGAACTGCGGCCGCTGCGGCGCGGCGTGCAACGCCACCAACGGCACGGCGACCTGCGCGGCGGCGGCCTGCGCAGTGGGCGCCTGCAACGCGGGCTTCGGCGACTGCGACCGGGCCGCGGCCAACGGCTGCGAGTCCGAGCTGGCGACCGACCCGGCCAACTGCGGCGGCTGTGGGCGCGCGTGCCCGCGGGGCGTCAACGCGGCGACGCGGTGCATGGCGGGCGCCTGCGTGGTCGAGTGCGAGGCGGGCTTCGGCGACTGCGACGGCGACGCGACCAACGGCTGCGAGACCGCCCTCGCCGGGAGCCCCGAGCACTGCGGCGCGTGCGCGACCCGCTGCCCCGCGGGCCTCAACGCCACGGCGACCTGCACCATGGCCATGTGCGGCATCACCTGTGAGGCGGGCTTCAGCGACTGCGACGGCAACGCGGCCAACGGCTGCGAGGTCTTCGTGGCGACGAGCGCGGCCCACTGCGGCGGCTGCGGCGTGACCTGCGCGATCTCGCACGCGAGCGTGGCGTGCGCGGCGTCGCGCTGCGTGATCGCCACCTGCGAGCGGGGGTGGGCCGACTGCGACGGCAACGCGGCCAACGGCTGCGAGGTCGACCTCACCAACGAGAGCGCTCACTGCGGCGCGTGCGAGCACCGGTGCGAGGCGGGCACGGCCTGCGCGGGCGGAACCTGCACCAGCGTGTGCATGACCGGGACGACGTTTTGCGCCGACCGCTGCGCGCGGCTGGAGTCCGACGTGGAGCATTGCGGCGCGTGCGGACGGCGTTGCGACGGCGCCTCCAACGCCACGCCGGCGTGCGCGGGCGGCGCGTGCGGGCTCACGTGCGGCGTGGGCTTCGGCGACTGCAACGGGAGCGCGGCCGACGGGTGCGAGACCAACCTGCGCGAGAGCGTGATGCACTGCGGCGCCTGCGGGATGGTGTGCTCGCGGCCCAACGCGACGGCGGCGTGCGCGGGCGGCGGCTGCGCGCTCGCGGGATGCAACGGCGGTTTCGGCAACTGCAACGGCAGCGAGGCCGACGGCTGCGAGACCAACCTCCAGGCGAGCACCGCGCACTGCGGGGCCTGCGGCCAGTCGTGCGCGCTGCCCTTCGCGACGGCGATGTGCGCGTCGGGCGGGTGCGCCATCGCAGCGTGCGTCGCGGGCTTCGGCGACTGCGACGGATCGGCGGCGAGCGGGTGCGAGACGAACCTTGCCAACAACAACGGCAACTGCGGGACGTGCGGCCGGAGCTGCGGTCCGGGCACGGCGTGCTCCGGTGGGAGCTGTGCGAGCGTCTGCGCCCCGGGCACGACCTTCTGCGGCGGGAGCTGCGTCAACCTCTCCAACGACGCGCGCAACTGCGGCGGGTGCGGCAACTCGTGCGCGAGCAGCCAGGTGTGCACCTCGGGGTCGTGCGTCGCGGCGGGCCCGCCCAACGACACCTGCGGCGGCGCGCAGGCGATCTCCTTCGCGTCGGCCAACATCAACCTCACCGGCACCAACGTGGGCGCCGGGCTCTCGGTCGCCGCCCCGGCGGGCTGTGGGTTCAACGTCGGCGCCGACGTGTACTACCGCATCGACGTCCCCGGGCCTTCCCGCGAGCTGGTCTACGCCGACTCGCAGGGCAGCGCCTTCGACACGGTGCTCTACTTCGCGCGCGACTGCGGCACCGCCCTGACGACCACGAGCGTCGCGGGAGAGGTTCTCTGCAACGACGACATGGGCGGCGCCGGGTGCGGCGGAGGAGGGGTCCAGTCGCAGGTCGTGGCGCTGCTCAGCCCCGGCACCTGGTACCTGATGGTGGCCGGCTATTACGGGCAGACCGGCAACTTCAACTTGCGGGTGCAGCACATGGCGGTCGGCAGCGGCGCCGTCAACCTGCTCCCCCAGGGGAGCACCACCCAGTCGGGCGCGACGTCGGGCTCCGGTCTGATGGGCAGCACGTGCGGCGGCGGCGCGGGCGAGGCGACGTGGTGGTGGCGCTCCTGCCCGGACTTCGGCGGCGGCGGCTTTACGGCGACGACGTGCTCCCGCGCGTCCTGGGACACGCTCATCTACCTGCGCAACCCGGCGGGTGGGGGCGACGCTTGCAACGACGACGCGTGCGGGTTGCAGTCGACCATCAGCAGCAGCATCCCCGCCGGCGCCGGCATCCACGTCTTCACGGTGGATGGCTTCTTGTCGAACACGGGGTCGTTCTCGGTGGCCATCACCCGGCCGTGAGGCGGGTCAGCGCGTCGCGACGGTGGCGCTGAAGAGGAAGCTCCGACCGAGCTGCGGCATCGAGCGCAGCCGGTCGTCGAACTCACCGCTCACGGGCGTGGCGTAGCGCCAGTCGAAGAGGTTGTAGACGCCGACGGCGTACCGAACGCCCCAGCGCTCGGCGCGCCCGGAGAGCACGACGTCCCACATGACGCTCGGGTCGGTGCGCTGCTGCTGGACGGTGTCGGTGCCGCGATCGAAGCGATCCCAGCGCGGGCCCTCGACGGTGAGGCGGGACATCAGCGTGACGAGCTCGGGGACGACCGGCACCGCCGCGCGCACCGAGAAGAGGTGCTCGGGGGCGTTGGGGACCTGGCGCAGCGCATCCTGCGCGCGGGCGTTGGTGTCGGTGACGTAGCGCGATCGTTGAAACGAGTAGCTCGCGCTCACCATCCAGCCCTGCCGCCACTCGCGTCGGAGCTCGGCCTCGGCGCCGATGGTGAAGACGGGCGCGAGGGTGTTCTCGTAGCGAACGACTCCAGGACTGCCGGGTGACTCCCGCAGCGCGATGAGGTTCTCGAGGTAGTTCACGTAGGAGCTGACGAGCGCCGTCCAGGTGGTGCCGATGCGGTGGGAGAACTCGACCTCGGCGGTCCACACGGTCTCGGGCGAGAGGCCGGGCGCGGCCTGCTGGGTGACCCCGCCGTCGTTGTAATAGAGCTCGTAGATGCTCGGGACGCGGAACGCCCGACCGCCCATGAGCTTGAGGTTGCCGCGCGCGTACGGGCGCACGATGAGCGCGACGCGAGGCGCAGGGAGCGCTCGCCCGATGGTGCTGAAGTACTCGCCGCGGATGGCGCCGGAGACCCGCACGACCTCGCTCGGCCCCCACTCGGCCGTGAGGTAGCCCGCTGCGATGCCGAAGGCGCGCGCATCGCGGAAGTCGGTGGGCAACCGTGCGCGGTCGGGCCGCACGAGCGCGGAGGTCTGCGTGGCGTCGAGGTGGTACTGACCCTGGGCGCCGACGTTGAGGCGCAATCCCCGCGCGACGTCGAAGGCGCCGCGGAGCTCGCCGTCGAGCCAGGTTCCGTTGAAGGTCTCGCGCGTCGGGTTGGCAGGGTCGTCGGACTGTCGGAGCTGGCTGCGATACTCGTAGTGGTGCAGCGCCGTCCGCGCGAAGAGCTGGGCGCTCTCGGAGAGCCGAGGCTCGAAGCGCAGCTCGAAGAGCCCGCGCGTGTCCGCGAGGTAGCTGCCCTCAAGACCCGGAACGACGTCATAGGCGCCGCCCGGGAGATCCTTGCGCCGCGAGTGCAGCGACCACTGGACCGAGAGCGCGCGGTACCACGCTCGTCCGAGCACGGTGCCCGCGTCGAAGCCGTCGACGCCCCGCGCGGTGCCATCGAAGCCAGCACCCGTGAGCTCTGGGAGGGCAATGTCGCGGCCCGGGCTGTGTGCACCGGCGACCGACAACCACAGTCCGGTGTGGGCGTTGGGTCGGTAGCGGCCCATCACCCGCGCGCGGGCCACGCCCTCCTGGTTGGTGGACACACTCCCCTCGACGCCGCTGGGCTCGTCGCGGCCGCGGCTCACGAGGTTGACCACGCCCGAAAACGCGCCCGTCCCGTAGAGCACCGACCCTGGGCCGCGCACCACCTCGATGCGGGACAGGTCTTCGAGGTCGGTGCGGAGGTCGTACCCGAGGTACGACGAGTTGACCCAGTTGTCGTTGAGCGGCGTGCCGTCGAGCAGCACGAGCACGCGGTTGCCGTAGTCACCGGGCCGCCCGTACCCGCGGAAGCCCACCGTGGGGTAGTTGCGGTCGTCGGAGAGAAACACCCCGCGCGTCCCACGCAGCGCCTCGGCAACGGTGGGGTAGGCCATGGCCTGGAGTTCCTGCCGGGTGATGATGCTCACGGAGCTCGGCGCGTCCTCGACGTTCTCTGCCGCGCGCGACGCCGCCGTCACCTCCTCCACCTGCCGCAGCGAGAGGTCGAGCCGCGACTGCGCGCCCTCCGTCACGCGCACCGTCTGCTCGATGGCGCGGAAGCCCGGGCGCGACACCCGGACACGACGCGGTCCCACCTGCACGTCGACCACCGCTGGCGTGAAGCCGACCGGGCGCCCGTCGACCTCGACCAGCGCGTCGCGTTCGTCGGCGCTCACCACGAGTCCGCCAGTCACCGGAGTGAGCGCCACCGTCGTCGATCGTGTCTCGCGCGCCACGACGTCGACCGACTCGGCGCGGGTGCGATAGCCGTCCGCTGAGACGTGCAGCGTGCGTCGCCCGGGCGGCAGGTCGACGTCGCAGGGGACGGTGCACGCCACCGGGCCGTGCTCATCGTCGACGCGCACGGAGGCGCCGCGCACGCTGCCCTCGACGTGCAGGCGACCGAGGATGCGCCGTAGCGGGATGATGACGGGCGACTCGGTTCCGAGCTGGATGGAGACGTTGTCGACGGTGGCAGGCTCGTAGCCATCGAGCTCGGCGATGACGCGCACGCGCCCAGGCTGAAACGCCAGAACCCTCGGGCTCACCCCACGCGGACCGAGGTCGCGGCGGTCGATGTAGATGGTCGCGCCGGGCGGCTCGGTGACGATGCGCAGTGCGGCGACGTAGGGGCCCACGCGGCGCAGGGCGCCTTCGATGTTGGCGCGGGCGGCCGCGTCGGTCTCGCCGTCGAGCGCCTGGAGGTAGTAGCGGTGCGCGTCGGGGTAGCGGTTGAGCTGCTCGTAGCTGCGCGCGATGTTGTAGAGAACGTTGCGGTTGGGGACGAGGCGGTTGGACGCGAGGAAGTGCTCCAGCGCCTCGCGAAAATCGCCGCGACGGTAGCGGTCGGCGCCGAGCTCGAACTGGAGGTCGGCCTCGTCGGCGAGGTCATCCGCGGCGGCGGGAACGGAGGCAGCGAGGACGAGCGCGAGCGCCCAGCGGAGTGAGCGACGGAGGGGAGAGCGGGTCATGGGGTTGCTTCACCGATGCAGTCTGATGTCTTGGTCCACCGGGTTGGTCGAGCGCGGAGGTCGCGGAGGGCGACGGCGCGGCGGGTCGATCGGAGCGGGTCGCGCGATGACGGGCGTCGGTTCGGCGACCGGGGCGGGCACGAGCTCCGGTGCCGCGGGCGCCATCGGCGGAGCGGGATCGATCGCCGGCCGCGACGTCGGGGGCTGCGTCGGAGGGGCGATCGGTGCGGACGCGACGGGCACATCGGTCAGGCGTGAACGAAGCAGCAGACCAAGCGCGACGCCGAGCAGGCACAGCGCGACGAGGCCAAGGACGATGGCCGCGGAGCGGCGCTTCGGAGCAACGGGTTGGCCGTCGGGATTCGTGGCCGTGGGGAGGGCGGGCGCGACGACCGCTGGGGCGGGCGACGGCATGCGCGGCGCGGCGAGTGATGGCGTACGCGCCGCCGCGAGCGAGCGATCGGTGAGCGCCGACGGTCGCGTCTCGATGCCGAGCGCGACCTCGCACTCCCGCAGCACGTGGAGAAACTCATCCATGCTCGCGGGTCTGCCGTCGGGTTGTTTGGCGAGGCACCGCATCGCCAGCGCCCCGAGCGGCTCGGGGACCACCACACCGGGGCTGCGCTCGGCGAAGGGCGGAACCGGCGCGTGGAGGTGCGCCATGAGGATGTGCACCGAGTGCTCGGCCTCGAACGGCGCCTTGCCGCAGAGGCACTGGTAGAGGATCACGCCGAGCGAGTAGATGTCGGCGCGAAGATCGACGCGCCCGTGAGCGATCTGCTCGGGTGACATGTACCGGGGCGACCCCAGAAACGACCCCTCCTTGGTGAGCTCCTCGGAGTCGTCGCGGAGCACCTTCACGAGGCCGAAGTCGAGGATCTTCACCGACTCGTCGCCGGCCTCGTCGGGCGAGAGCATCACGTTGGCGGGCTTGAGGTCGCGATGCACGACGTCGTGTCGGTGGGCCTCCCGCAGGCCCTTGGCGATCTGACGAATCACCGAGATGGTGGTCTCGGTAGGCAACGCGCCCTCGCGCTTCAGGCGCCTATGGAGCGTCTCGCCGGGGAGGTACTCCATCGCCATGAAGTACGCCTCGTCGGCGACGGTCTCGATGCGACCGTAGTCAAACACCGTCACGATGTTGGGGTGCTGGAGCTTCGAGAGGATGCTCGCCTCCAGGAAGAAGCGCTTGCGGAAGGCCGGGTCGTCCGGCGACTCGGTGAAGCGCGAGTGCAGGACCTTCACCGCGACGACGCGCCCCAGCGGGAGCTGCTCGGCCCGGTAGATCTTGCCCATCCCCCCGGCGGCGACCTCCTCGATGACCCGAAACTTCCCGTTGACCTCGACCCCGATGAGGGGGTCCGGGCCGTCGCGCACGATCCGGTTGTTTCGCTCCGACGCGGCCATGAGAGCGCTACCGATCCCGGTTGGGGTCGATGGTTGGTTCCGCCCGAATCACCGACGCAGCCTACTCCAGCACGGGAGCGAATGACCATCGCCCACACCGGGCTTGAAAACGAGAACTGGTCTCAGTATATCTCGGAGCACCTCAACCGGAGATGCGCTCCCGATGATCGTGTGTGTCTGTCATGGCGTGCGATGCAGCAGGATTCGATCGGTGATCGCCGACGGGGCCGAGACCGTCGAGGCCGTGGGGCGCGCGTGCGGCGCGGGCACTGACTGCGGTTCGTGTCGCGACATGATCGAGGAGATGATCGAAGAGGAGTCGCCAGTGACTGCACGCGGGGGTGTGCGGCTGCCGATGTTGATGACCGGCTGAGAACGCGAATCACCGACAGAAAGAGCTATTTCCGAGCCGGGCGCGCGGTGCTCTGGTAGGCGTCTCGTCGGAGGTTGCCATGAAGGGTCACGCTGCGATTCTCGACCTGCTCAACGCCGTCTTGACGGCCGAGCTCACTGCCATCAACGAGTACTTCATCCACGCGAAGATGTGCCGCAACTGGGGTTATCTCCGGCTGGCGGACTACGTGAAGAAGGAGTCCATCGACGAGATGAAGCACGCCGACCGGATCATCGAGCGGATCCTGTACCTCGAAGGCGTGCCGAACCTTCAGCGGCTCAACAAGGTCAACGTGGGCGAGTCGGTGGGCGAGCAGTTTCGCCTCGACCTCGCGCTGGAGACCGAGGCGCTCGCCCGGCTCAACGACGGCCTCAAGCTCTGCCGCGACCACAACGACCACGGCTCCGAGGCGCTGCTGCGGGACATCCTCGTGAGCGAGGAAGAGCACGCCGACTGGCTGGAGACGCAGCTCGGTCTCATCGCGCAGATCGGCGAGGCCAACTACCTCGCCCAGCAGATCAGCGAGAGCTGACGCTCAGTCGGCGATGCGCTGCGACGGCGGCGGCGCGAACCCACCCGGAAACGGGTCGGCCTGACGTCGCAGCTCGACCTCGTTGCTCTCGAGGTCGAGCTCGGCGCCGCGCTCCGCGAAGAGCGCCACACCGATGACCCCGACGTTGCGCGCCGAGCCCCGGTCTTCGGCGTACGACCCCTCCACTCCACCAAACCTGAACGCCGCCACCGTCGTGGTGCTTCGCCGGAAGCCGTCGACCACGATGGTCCCGTGCGGGCGAACGAGGTAGCCGCGGTTCTCGGTGCTGCCCGGCTGACCGTTGATGACGTCGAGGCCGTCGACGGTGAGCACCGCCTCGACGCGGGCGTTGGTGAGGTTCTCCAGCACGATGGCGTAGCGCTGGCCGGGCTGCCCGATGACGAACGCGTCGCCGCCCGTGAGGAAGCCCGGGAGCACCTCGCCCCCTTCGCCACGCAGCGAGATGCGGATGCCGTCGCGGTGCATCGAGAGCCAGCGGAAGCCCTCGCGCCGCGCCTGCATCGCCGCGAGGCGGGCGTCGTTGTAGTGGAGCGTCGCGACGTCGAAGGGCCGCCCCGAGGCGCGCTCGAAGGGGGTCGTGCGGACGGAGGAGTAGCGGTCCTCGCCCCAGTGCGTCGCGAGGCCGGGACGGAGCGACGACGGCACCTGCGTCGCAGGAGGAGACGACGGCTGCGGTTCGGCGCGCGAGCCGTCGACCCAGGTGCCGTTGGGCGAGATGTCCTCGCCCACGGCGGTCGTCGTCGAGACGCTCGCGACGGTGACCTCGCGCGCGCCGCTCTGCGCGGTGGCGGTGGTGCCGTAGCCGGAGCGGTAGGCCGTGGGAGCTGACATCGCCCCTTGGGAGCTGCAACCCAGGGCCGTCACGACCATCATCGGAAACAGGGCGGAGTAGCGCGTCATGTCGATCACCTCTGGGCAACGAACGCCCGGTGATCGGAGGGGCTTACAGTCGACGCGTCACGTTCCGGCGGGGCAGGGGTTGTAGGCAGCGCGACCGCGCAGTCGAATCTTGCCGGTCTCGATGATGGCCGAAGCGCCGAGGTCGGGCGCGCGGATGCCGAAGACCGCGATGAACCACCCGTCGTTCCACGGGCTCATGACGCCGTTGGCGATGGAGGTGAGCCCGAGCGTGCGCGCCTCGATGGGCCGAAACGGACCCGAGGCGGAGATCATGGAGAGGGTTCCGCCGCGCGCGTCGAGGCGGGCGCCGCGGGAGGAGAGCTCGGAGCGTGTCAGCGGTGGCTCCAACACTGGTTGCGCCGCGAGCTCGGTGGGCGCGTCGGCCACCTCGATGACCCGCACGAAGGTCGTGATCGGGTCGACGGAGTAGCAGCGGGGACGACCGCGGGTGAGCCCGCAAAGCTCCAGGTAGTCGCCGCGAACACGGGCCCGGGTGGTCGCGAAGTCCGCGGGGAAACAGGCATGGGCGGCAGGGTCATCGGGCACCATCTGCGGCAGGGTCGGCCTCTCGGCGGCGCGGGCGGGCGGCGCTGCGTCGTGAGCGCGCGCGGGCTGCGAAGGCCCTGGCGAGACGCACGCCGTGATGAGGGCGACCGGCAGGAGGGCAAGGCGGCGCGAGGGCTTCACCTCGGCTGGACTACCACGCTCGCTCGCCGCTGCGGAGGCGTTGGCGGCGGGCCGAGGCTGCCGTACCTTCGCGCGCGATGAATCGTTCGGCGCGTCGGCTGGGGGCTGTGGTGTTCGCGGTGTGTTCGTTGCTCACGGGGGCAGCGGTGTCCCAGCAGGCGCCCGCGACGACTCCGACGCCCGCCGCGCCGGCGGCGTTGCAGATCCCGGTGCAGCGCGAGCGCCTCGACAACGGCTTGCGGGTGGTGCTGTCGCCCGACCACTCGGTGCCCACCGTGGCGATCGCGCTCTACTACGACGTCGGCGCGCGGGTGGAGCCACAGGGGCAGACGGGCTTCGCGCACCTCTTCGAGCACCTGATGTTCGAGGGTACCGAAGGACTGCCCAAGGGAGAGTTCGACCGGCTCCTGTCCCGTGTCGGTGCCGACTCCAACGCCACCACGTCCGAAGACCGCACCAACTACTTCGAGCAGCTCCCGGCGCACGCGCTCGAGCTCGGGTTGTGGCTCGAAGCCGACCGCATGCGCGCGCTCGCCATCACCTCCGAGGCCTTCGAAAACCAGCGCCTCACGGTGATGGAGGAGCGTCGCCAGTCCTACGAAAACCGCCCGTACATGCTGTCGTTCTTGCGGCGCGACGAGCTCTTCTACGACGGCTATTTCCCCTACTCGCACAGCACCATCGGCGACGTCCGCGACCTGGAGATGCCCGGCGTCGCGCCCGCCGAACAGATCGCCCGCGTGCGCGCCTTCCATACGCGCTTCTACGCCCCCGACAACGCGGTCATCGCCATCGCCGGGGACTTCGAGCCGGCCGAGGCGCTCGCGCTGGTGCAGCGGCACTTCGGCGACATCCACACGCGCCGCGGAGAGCCCTGGCAGGACCCTGGCTTCCAACCACGTCCGGGCGAGCGGACCGAGTCCATGACCGACCCGCACGCCGAGGTGCCCGGCTTCCACGTCGCGTGGCACATCCCGCCGCGGCGCACGCCCGACCACTACGCGCTCGAAGTGCTCGCGACCGTCCTGGGCGGTGGCCAGTCCTCGCGCTTCTACCGAACGCTCGTCCATGACCGGGAGCTCCTGTCCGAGATCTCCGTCGACACCGAAGACCGACGCGGGCCCGATCTGTTCGCGGTGTGGGCCATCTGCTCGCAGGGGCACACGCCCGCCGAGGTGCGCCGCGCCTTCGACGTCATCGTGCGCGACGTGGTCGCCCGCGGCATCACCGCGCGCGAGCTGGAGAAGGCCCGCAACAACATCCGCGCGGCCTTCGTCTTCGGACTCCAACGACCACTGGAGCGCGCGGAGTTTCTCGGGATGTCCGAGCTCTACGATGGTGACGCGTCGGTCGTGAACGGTGAGCTCGCCCGCTACGAGGCCGTGACCCTGGCAGACGTGCGCCGCGTGGCCGCGCAGTACCTGCTGCCCGCCAACCGCATCGTGCTCGACGTGCTTCCGCCCGCCGCCGCGCCGGTCAGAACTGCGGCGGCCGCCGAATGATCTGAGGCCGCGCTGCCGGACGGGCAGGAGGCGCCACCCGTACGGGGGGAGCCACCGGTGGCGCTGGAGTAGCAACGGCCGACACCGCGCAGGCCGCACACGGAGCGCACACCGGCGGCGGCACCGGGACGGTGACGATCGTCGGCGATTGCCGATGAACCATGGCGTAGGCGATCGCGTGGGCGATGCCGACGACGAGCAGCGCATGGGCGATGAAGAGCCCCGCGAGCGCGACGGGCGAACGCACCCACGGGACGGCCTCGGGCCGCGGAGTGTTGATGACCACCGTGGGCTCCGCGGCGAGCATCCGCTGGTCGTACGCCTGGGGCCGCGGCTCGATCGGAGGCTCGGCGGGTGCGACCGGCGCGACGACCTGGGGAGGAGGCGCAACGACTTGGGGAGGAGGCGCGACGACCTCGGCGGGCGGCGGAGTCGGAGCAGCGTAGGGAGGGGCCGCGGGCACCACCGGCGCGAACGGCACCGGCAGAAACGACGACGGCGCGTTGGGCAGCGGCGTGGGTTCGTCGAGCGGCGGGAGGTCGTGGAAGTTCTGTCGATACGAGGGCTGCGCGGGAGGCGTCTCTGGGCGTTCGACGACGGTGTCGAGGGCCGACGCGGCCTCGGGCTCCGGGGCGGCCACGCTCGTCGCGAGCGGCGTGGGCTCGTCGGGCGGCTGCGCCGTCGCCGCGGGTGTCTCGGCCTCCATCGAGGGAGGCGCGACGGACGAGAGAGCCGTCGGCGTGGGCAGGGCGCGGTCGAAGTCCGTGTCGTTGGTGGGGGTCTCGACCAGCGCCGCGACATCGTTGGGTGCGGTCACCTCCGGCGTGAGCAGCGCCGTGCCCGCGGGCGTCTCGGCCGTCATGAGGGCGGCCGCGTCGGGGGTCTTCCTGGGCTCGTCCTCGTCGGGCGTTTCGGCCGGCCCGAGGATGTCCTCGGGTCGCGGCACCGCGATCTTCGGCGTGGTCTCGGGCTCGTTTTCGCGCGTCGGTCGGATGCCCGTGGGGGCGGGCGCGCGCAGCTTGCGCGGGGGCGGCGGCCGAGAGGACACGCCCTCGTCGCTCGACGCACGCGGCACGCCCAGCATCGCCCGCGGAACGATCGCCTGGGCGACCGCGCCCGCGTTGAGCAGGGTGTTGTGGCGCGGGCGCGAGGACAGCTCCGGGACCTGCGCGGTGGGCCGATCGTCGAAGACGTTGGAGGCCATGGCGGTCGCGAGGTCGAGCGGGTCGATGGCCTTACGGAGCGCGCGCGCGAAGCTCCCCGCGGAGGAGTGTCGCGCGTCGGGCGAGAGCGACCAGGCCCGCTCGAAGACGGCGTCGAGCGCCGTCGGAAGCGTCGGCTTGAGCACGCTCACCCGGTCGCGAACGCCCACCCGCATGTTGTCGAGCGCGAGCTCTGGGACGTGCTGCCAGGCCATGCGCCCGGTGAGGAGCTCGTAGGCAACGGTCGCGAGGCTGAACACGTCCGCGCGCGGCCCGAGCGAGGTGACGCCCGCGAGCTCTTCGGGCGAGCGGTAGCCGGGGCGCACGCTCTCGAACTGCGGCCGGTCGGCGTAGAAGAGCCCCAGCAGGCGCACCTCGTGGGTGTCGCGCAGGACCACCATGTGCTCGGGGCAGACGGTGCGGTGGATGATCGGCGGCTTGCGCTGGTGGAGCGCGTCGAGCACCGCGGCGACCTCGTTGATGACGTGCACGACGGCGAGCGGGTCGAGGCCCTCGGGCGAGGTGTCGAGCGCCTCGCGCATGGAGGTGCCTTCGAGGAGTTCGGTGACCTCGAAGGGTCGACCGTCGTCGAGTCGACCGGACTCCATGGTGCGCGGGAGCCCCTGGATCTCCACCTCTTCGCGACCGCGGGCTCCCTGGAGAAACCACTCGCCGAGACCTTCGTCGAGACCCGGGTCGAGGAGGTGCACCGCCACGCGGGTGCCGTCCTGCGAGCGGGCGCTGTAGATCACCCGCGTGCGGCCTTGGAGCAGCGGCAGCTCGATGGTGTACGCGCCGGGCAGCTCGGCGCCCGCAGACAGGTCTCCTGGGTCGTTCGGATCAGCCACCACGCCGCCGACGCTACGCAAGAGCGAGGCGCGACGCCAGTGCCGCGCAGGTCAGGCCTTCGGGTCTTCGCGGCAGAGGGCGAAGTACTGCCCCATGAGCTTGCCGTTCTTGGAGGCGGCGCCGATGGTGACGTGCTCGGAAACCTTGCGCAGCACGTCGGTCATCCCGTCCCACACGAGGAATCCAGCGCGCGCCTTGGGGCCCATGATGGCGGGCCAGGCGGCGGGCTTGCGGGGCGGGATGCGCGCGTAGTCGACGAGCACCTCGCTCTTCTCGGTGAGCGTCGACACGTAGTAGCCGGGGCCCGTCACGGCCATCTGGAAGTCGGGGTTGTGGTTGTAGCCCCAGAGCTGGTCGGCCGAGTCTTCCCCGTCGGGCCGACAGAACCGCTTCTGGAAATGGTTGAACGCGGGCAGGCCGTTTTTCCCGTGATGGATCACCTCCACGAGCGGCTCGGTCGTCGGAACCATGTAGTCGAGCGTGAGGGCGCCCGTCTCAGCACAAGCCTCGAAGAGGACCTTCATCTGCGCGTTGGAGAGCGAGCGCACGGCGTTGACCCGCGCCCAGTGGCCGCAGGTGTCGAGCATCGCGGCCAGGCGTTCGAGGTCGACTTTCGGTTCGAGGAAGGTCTTGAGGTACATCGCGCCGGGGTTTAGGCCAGTGGGGCGTCTGGGTAAAGACCCATCCCCGGCGCGACGTTGGGGGGACCCTGACCTACTGGGCGGTACCCATGACGTTGACCGACGCGGAGAACTCCACGGTCACGGTGGCCGACGCCTGCACGCGGTTGGTGATGTCGGCGGCAACGACGCCCGCGCGCACGACGCAGGCGCTGGCGCTCAGGCCGACGTTGGTCGCGGCGCTGCCGAGGCCGTTGAGGCTCGACACGAAGTTGGGCGCGGTCATCTGGACGACGCGCTGGATGCGGTTGGCGTTGGCCTGGAACCGCGGATAGTTGCGCTGGAGCGAGGCGATGAGCGCCTCGACGCGCGCGCGCTGGGCAGCGGTGACGTTGCCCGTGACGGTGATGGCGAGCCGCGGGTCGGTGCAGGTCGCGCGAGCACTCGCCTGCGCGCGGCAGGCGGCCGTGCACTGCACGTCGGCCTGGACGTCGTATTCGCCCTCGCAGCGGACGTTGACGCCTCCCGTGCACATGCCGCGGCACTGACCGGTGCAGGTGCCCGTGCAGCCCGCCTCGCAGGTGCCCATGCACGAGCCCATGCAGGTGCCCGAGAAGGTGCCGGTGCACGTTCCTTCGCAGGTGCCGACACAGCGGCCCATGGAGTCCATGGCGCTGCACGTTCCGGTGCAGGTGCCGTTACAGATGCCGTTCGCCTGGCCGCTGCACTGCCCGCGGCACGTGCCCGTACAGGCCGCCGAGCAGGAGCCCGAGCAGGAGCCCGTACAGCTCGCCGAGCAGTCAGCGATCACCTCACCGCGACAGGTCGGAACCTGCACCATCGCCGACCCCGAACACTGCGCGGCACACTGCGCGGCGACGTTGATGTCGATCTCGCAGCGAGGCGGGGTGAGGTCGAGGGTGAGGCGCCCGTTGGCCGAGAGGCCCGCCTGGAGGATGGTGCGGATCTCCTGACCGACGCGCCGACAGGTGTAGACCACCGGGAGCTCACCCGCGGTCGCGGGCTGGTAGGTCGACGCGGCGAGGCCGAGGTCGGTGCCGATGGCGGCGCAGGTCGCGCGCAGGCCCTCGGCGATTTCGTTGGTCGCAGAGTTGAGATCGAGCGTCGCGCGGAGGAAGGCGTCGACCTTCCGGGCGTCGGCGGAGGTGCCGAAGGTGGTGAAGGTTCCGCCTTCGACGTTGAAGGTCGTGGTCGAACAGGTCGGATCGCGCAGCGACTCCGGGGTCACTCCACAGTCGAAGAGGGTGAGCGAGAGCGTGGCGACGGTCGGGATGATGAGTCTTCGCATCCGCCGAGCGTCGGGCCGGGACGGGCCCGAGCGCAAGGGGGTCAGTACTTCGCGAGGCGACGCAGCTCGGCGACGATGCGCTCGCGCCCTGGGAGCAGGCTCAGTTCGAGCTTCTTGTTGTAGGGCGACGGGCGGTCGGCGTAGGCGACGCGACGGACGGGGCCGTCGAGCCACTCGAAGCAGCGATCGGCGACCCGCGCTGCGAGCTCGGCGCCGAAGCCCGCGGTGAGCGTGGCCTCGTGCACGATGAGCACCTTCGAGGTCTTCTTCACCGACGCGAAGATGGTCTCCTCGTCGAGCGGCGAGAGGGTTCGCAGGTCGATGACCTCGACGGAGACTCCCTCCTTGGCGAGCTCCTCGGCGGCGGCGAGCGACTCGTGCATCGTCCACGACCAGGAGAGCACGGTGATGTTCTTTCCCTCGCGGGCGACGCGCGCCTTGCCGAGCGGCGTGAGGAGATCGCCGTCGGGGAGGTCTTCCTTCTCGCGGCGGTAGAGGAAGCGATGCTCCAGGTAGATCACCGGGTTGGGATCACGGATCGCGGCCTTGAGCATCCCGAGCGCATCTCGCGGAGTGGACGGCGCGATGACGCACAGCCCCGGGGTGTGGGCGAACCACGCTTCGGGTGACTGCGAGTGGAAGGGCCCGGCGCCCGCGCCGCCGCCGAAGGGCAGGCGGATGACCATCGGAACGGGCGCCTCCCAGCGGTAGTAGGTCTTGGCGACGTTGTTGACGATCTGGTTGAAGCCGCAGGACACGAAGTCCGCGAACTGCATCTCCAGCACCGGGCGCTTGCCCGAGAGCGCCGCGCCCAGGGCCGCCCCGATGGCGCCGGACTCCATCAGCGGCGTGTTGATGACCCGCAGCCGACCGTACTTCTCGAAGAGCCCCTTGGAGGCGCGGAAGGCCCCGCCAAACGCCGCGATGTCCTGCCCCATCAGGAACACGTTGCCGTCGCGCTCCATCTCCTCGCCCAGACCCCGTCGGATCGCGTCGATGTACGTCGTATCAGCCACCGGTCACCTCCGTCGACTGGCGCGCAAACGCCGTCGCGACCTCACCCGCCGCAAACACCGGACGCGTCGCCTCGGACAGCTCGGGCTCCTCCGTCGCCATGGCCCGCTCCACCGCATCTTCGATGATGGCGCGCGTGACCTCGGTGACCTCCTTCACGCGCTCCTCGGTGGCGGCGCCGCGTGCGATGAGCGACGCCTCGAAGCGCACCAGCGGGTCCTGCTTCAGGTAGTCCTCGCGCTCGGCCTGCGGGATGAGCTCATAGCTCCCGTCGCCCTCTGCGTGCCCTCGCATCCGCGGCAGCATGCACTCCAGCAGCGTCGCCCCTTCGCCCGAGCGCGCCCTCTTCATCGCGCGCTCCATCGCCCCGTGGACGGCGTCGAAGTCGAGGCCGTCGATGGTCTCGCCCGCGATGCCGTAGCCCACCGCGCGATCGCTGAGCTTCTCGCACGCGAACTGCTCCGAGAGCGGCGTGCTGAAGGCGTAGCGGTTGTTCTCCACCACCAGGATGAGCGGCAGCTTCATGACGCCCGCGAGGTTGAGCGCCTCGTGGAAGTCGCCCTGTGACGTGGCTCCCTCGCCGATGAAGCCGAGCACCGCGCGGTCGTTGCCGTCCTGCACGTTGGCGAGCGCGAGCCCCGCGGCGACCGGGATCATCGACCCCAGGTGCGAGATCATCCCGACGTGCCGGATGCCCCACCCGGGCTTCACCAGGCCGTAGTGAAACGAGCGATCGACCCCGCGGGTGAACCCGCCGCGACGGCCGAACACCTGGCTCGCGAGCTGATCGAGCAGCGCCTGCGGCGGAGGACGCAGCGCGTCCCACTCGGTGCGATCGGCGGCCTCGAAGAGGGACGGCGCGAGGCGCGTCGGGTCGAGGTACGTGGTGAGCACGGCGCCGAGGTCGCGGTGCACCGTCGAGAGCGCGTCGTTGGCGCCGAGCGCGACGGCGGTGCCCACGGTGGTGCACTCGTTGCCGACGGCGCTGTACCAGCGGCCGATGCGGCCGACGCGGGCCATGGCCTCGAAGCGCCAGTCCCAGGCGCGCGACAGGCGCATCAGGAAGTGCGCCCGGCGGAGCACCGGGGTCGGCGTCGTGAGGGTGAGCGGGGGAGGGGGCTTCGAGCGCTTGGCGGCAACCATTGGGCGCGCGGTGTACCGTCGGCCCCGCGGCTTGCGCAAGAACAGGTGACGTTCAGCGTGGGCGGCGGAGCTGGCCGGAGATGCGGAGCAGGGCGGTGCGAGCGACCTCGTCGTCGAAGAGCACGCTCAGCTCGCGGGTGAGGTGATCGAGCGCGTCGATGACCCCGTCGCTGCGGCCGGTGACGGTCTCGGCCTGGGCGGCCTCGCGCAGCGCCGCGATGGCGTGCTCGAGGTGCGTCATGGGCTCACCGGGGTTGGGCAGGTCGTCCGTGTCGACGGCGTGGGCGCGAGCCGGGTCGCGCAGGAGCGTCAGCCGAACGGGCTTGCGCCGACGGCCCTGGGCCCCGCCGTCGAGCACCTGGAGCCGCGGTCGCAGCGGGTTGGGAGCATCGCCATTCATGCCCCGATGTATTGCGCAAGATATCAACAGCAGTCAAGCAATGATTGCTAAACGCTGGAGTTCCTGGTAGATCCGATGGCGTGCCGCGTCCGGTGTCGAAGGAGCTCAGCCGCAGGAGGCGCGAGCGGCTCGCGGAGCTGTTCGACGCGCTGGGGGCGGCGCGCGGGACGAAGCTCACGCAGCGGGCCTTCGCGGCGTCCATCGGCCGCGAGCAGGGCACCGTGGCAGCCATCCTGGGCGGGCACCGTGCGCTCGGCGGCGACGTGATGATGGCGGTGGTGCAGGCGTACGGGCTGCCCGCGGACTATTTCGACGCACCGGCGAAGCCCGACCCGCGGCCCTTCGCGAGGGCGGTGGTGGGGGCCGTCCCAGACCTGGTGGGCGGTGGTCGGAGGGCGGCGACGACGCAGCCCACCGCCAAGGTCAACCGAGACGGGGACGACGCGCTGGAAGAGGCCTTGGAGGCGTTGCGTCCCGACCACGCGGTGGCCGTCGCGCTGCGAGCGGTGGCGCGCGCGGCGGGCGAACGGGCGACGGGCGAGTGGCTGCGCCTGGCGGTCGGAGCCCAGAGCGCCCACGAGCGGGGGACGCTGGTCGAGTGGTACGACCGCGCCCTCGCCACGCCACGTCGGGCCGACCGCCCGGGCGTGCTGCGACCGGTCGGTGCGACCACGCGCCCGAAGGTCGTCCCGCAACCCTGACGTGACGTAATCTGTCACGACCCTCGGTGCTCGTATCGGTTGAGAGCTCTGGCTTTCCCGCGCATCCGTAACGAGGACAGACTACGTCACACGACCCTTGCGTGGTGCGGCGCGGGGGAGGGGGTCGACCTATCTTGTTCCTCGTGATGGACGAGCGAAGCAAGCGCGCAGGCAATGGCGCTCCGACCCCCGCGGCGACCATCCCCAACGAAGGGACGACGACCATGAGCAATATTGCAGACCGCCACCCCACGACCCCGATCTACGACGAGCGGCGGGTGGAGTCGCAGCATGAGCTCGACGAGCTGGTGCGCCTGCGGGCCGAGCTCAGCTACGCCGACTGGAAGGCCCACCCCCGCTTCAAGAAGGAGCGGGTGCTGCGCGAGGCCCAACGGCGCTGGGGGGTTCCGGCGGTGGAGGCGCTGTTCTGGTCGGAGCTGCTGCCCGCCAACGACGTGCTGCCCGCCGACCCGGAGGCGGCGCTGGCGGGCGACATGGAGTTCGAGGCGTTTTGCAATGAGCGCTCGGAGGCCTTCGTCGCCGCGCTGGAGACGATGGACGAGCCCGACGCTGAGACCGCGGATGAGGCGGGTTTCGACCCCGCGACGGATGTGGAGTGAAAGGGAAGAGGACGAGCCATGACTACTGAAAAGAACGAGACAAAGAGCAAGGCGACGAAGGCGACCGCGACGCCCGAGCGCGTGGACTACGCGGTGGACGAGCGCACGGGTGCGAAGGTCATCGACTCCATCGTGCTGCGCGGCGACCTGTCGGGCCTGGGGCCGGCGGAGCGGACGCGCTTCTACGTGCAGATGTGCGAGGGCCTCGGGCTCAACCCCCATGCGCAGCCCTTCGCGTTTCTGCGGCTCAACGGGAAGGAGGTTCTCTACGCGACGCGCGGCGCGACCGATCAGCTCGCGGCGATGCACCGGGTCACGCGCCGGATCATCGACGGCCCGAAGGTCATCGACCTCGCGGGCACCAAGCTGGTCTACGCGGTGTGCGAGGCGTCGCTGCCCAACGGGCGCGTCGAGACGGCGACGGCGACGCTGCCGGTCATCGACCCGGTCAACATGCTGATGAAGGCTGAAACTAAGGCCAAGCGGCGCGCGACGTTGTCCATCCTGGGCCTCGGGGTGCTCGACGAGATGGAGATCGAGACCATCCCGGCGGGCGCGCAGGAGCCCGGTGGGCGCGTGGACTTCAGCCAGGTCAACCCTCTGGCCGAAGCCGCGGACGAGACGCCGGCCAACGACCCGACGCCCGACCCCACGACGGCCCACCCGGCGCTCGGTGGCTTCTACGCGCGGCTCAACGAGATCGAGTTGCCCGGGGAGTCGGTGGCGGTGTGGATGAAGTTCCGCGCCGAGCTGGCACCCCTGCCGGTGGCTGACCGCGAGGCCGCGTGGCGGGCGCTCTGCAAGCGAACCGAGGAAGTAGGCCGCATGAAGAACGCCAAGGTGTGGCTCAAGAAGGCCATCGCCGAGGAAGACACGCGGCGCGGTAGCACCAACGGTGCCGCCGACTCGCAAGCTGCCTGAACGCCCGACCTCGGGATGTTCGGCGCTCCCGTCGGGGGAGTCGGGATACACTGCGCCCGTCCTCCCTCGACGATGAACCCCCCGCTCCTCGACCTGCCCCATCTCCTCGAAATCGCACACGCGCGGGCCACGCTCGCGCCGCGGTTCTACGAGATCGTCGGCGCGCTCGGGTCGCCTCGGGCCGTGTGGGAGGCCCTGCACGGCGCGGGGATCTTCCCCGAACCCGTCGGTCGCTACTACGCCTCGCTCCGCCGCTTCGGGATGGAGACCACCCTCGACGCGCTCTTCACCGCCGAGCGCCTGCCCGCGATTCGTCGCTTCGTCGAAGGGCCGCGCATGGCGGGCCCTCCCCGGGTGTCGGTGAGCACGCTGGCCAACCAGTTCTATTGCGAGATGCAGGTGCACCTCGCGCGGACGCACACGCTTCGCACCGAGAGCGCCGAGCTCGCAGCGGGCGCCGCCGGGCACGCTGCCTTCGAGGCCGAGGCCGAGGAGATCTCGCAGCAGGAGATCAGCGAAGCCATCACCGCGGGCGAGCCGCTGGAGCTGGTAGAGATGCCCGTGACGGCGGAGATACACGGGGTGCGCCTCGTGGGTCGGGCCGACCGCATCCACCTCGAAGGGCGGCGCGCGCGGCTGGTGCTGGAGTTCAAATTCTCGGGGCGACGCGAGCTGTTTCCGTCGCACGTGGTGCAGGTCGAGGCGTACGGCCGGATGCTGGAGTCCATGGGGTTCCAGACCGATCGACTGCTCTACGGAGTGGCGGTGCTGCCGCGCGGTCGACGGGTCAACGACGCGCTCGCACACACCATCGCCGAAGCGGCCTTCGAGGTGGCGCGCGCGGGCTTGAGCGCCACCGACGCGCGACCCCCGAGCGGATTGCCTGACCCGCTCTCAGGGCTGACGGTGCGGCGCGTCGACGACGAGGCGTACGGGCTGTGGGTCTTCCGCCACTCGCGCCAGCGGGTCGAGCGCGACCTCCACTGGGCGACCTCGTACTGGACCGGCGAGCGCTCCCCCGAAGGCACCGTGGCGCGCGGCAAGTGCCGGGCGTGCCCCTTCAATGCGGCGGCGCTGTGCCCGGTGTCGAAGGCCCCGCCCGACGGTCGCTACGCCGTGCGCCGCACCCAGGGGCGCTTCGGCGTGACGCACGTCGTGCAACCGTCGACACGGCGTCAGTAGCTCAGAGTCGGACGATACCGGCGCCCCAGGTGTAGCCGCTGCCGAAGGCGGCGAAGAGCACGAGCGAGCCGGGACCCGCGCGGTTGGCGATGAGCGCCTCGGAGAGCGACAGCGGGATCGAGGCGGCCGTCGTGTTGCCGTAGCGGTCGATGGTCGTGACGACCTTGTCCATGGGGAGTTCGAGCTTGCGGGCGACGAGCTCGTTGATGCGGAGGTTGGCCTGGTGCGGGACGAAGAGGTCGATGTCGGCGGTGGTCTGCCCCGCCTCGGCGAGCACCGCGCGCGACGCCTCGGGCATCTTCTCGGTGGCCCAGCGGAAGACCTGCTTGCCGTTCATCCGGGTGAAGTGGCGGCGCTCGTCGATCATCTCCTTGGTGATGCGGTCGGGCGAGCGGCCCGAGGAGGGCGCCTCGATCCAGAGGTCGGTGGCGCCGCGGCCGTCGGCGCCGAGGGTGAGGCTCAACAGGCCACGGCCCTCCTCCTCGGTCGGACCGAGCACCACGGCGCCGGCGCCGTCGCCGAAGAGCACGGTCACATCGCGGCCCGCGTCGGAGAAGTCGAGTCCGGTGGAGTGCACCTCGGCGCCCACGAGGAGGACGCGGCGGTAGACACCAGCACGGATCCACGCATCCGCGATGGAGAGCCCGTAGAGGAAGCCAGAGCACTGGTTGCGGATGTCGAGCGCGGGGATGCCCGGCAGGCCGAGCTTCGCTTGCAGGAAGCACCCGGTGCCTGGGAAGAAGGCGTCGGGCGAGAGCGTCGCGAAGATGATCGCGTCGATCTCGGAGAGCGCCACGCCGGCCCGCTCGCAGGCCATCTTGCACGCGGGCACCGCGAGGTCGCTGGCGAACACGCCGTCGCCCTCGATGTAGCGGCGCTCGCGGATGCCGGAGCGCTGCACGATCCATTCGTCGCTCGTGTTGAAGAGCTTCGCCAGGTCGTCGTTGGTGACGACGCGGGTCGGAACGTAGTGACCAACACCCAGGATCGCGGTTCGACGCATGCCCAGCGGTCTGCTTGAGGAAGGTCGATCCGTCAACGGCCACCGCGATGACGCAGTGAACACCGGGTGTGCGTACCGCGGTCGCCACGGAGCACCTCCAGACGCGCGGGGATGCGCTTGCGGAGCTCGGGCACGTGCGACACGACGCCCACCATACGGGCGCCGCAGGGGAGGCGTTCGAGCAGCTCGATGGCGCGCTCGATGGTGTCCTCGTCGAGCGCGCCGAAGCCCTCGTCGACGAAGAGCGACTCCACGCGGATGCCGCCCGACCACGCCTGGAGCACCTCGCCCAGCCCGAGCGCCATCGCCAACGACGCGAGAAACACCTCGCCCCCCGAGAGGCTCGCCGCCGGTCGCGGCGCTCCGCCGACGTACGCATCGTCGACGACCAGATCGAACTCGTGACCCGTCAACGCGCGCTCCTGCCGACGGAGGCGATATCGCCCATCGCTCACCGCCTCCAGGCTCGCGCTGGCGCTCGCGACCACGCGGTCGAAGAGGTCGAGCAGCACATAGCGGCTAAGGCGTACCTTCGTCGGACCCTTGCCGTTGGCCGCCTCGGACACGCGGCGCACCTCGCGGGAGCGGGCCGCCGCCGTCTCCCTCGCCGCGCTCGCCGTCGCGAGCGTATGCCGATGGCGTTCGAGGGCTGCGAGCAGCGACTGCGCGACGCCCGCCTCGCGTTGGAGCGCGTCGAGCCGCGTCCGTTGCCCCGCTTCAGCCTCCGCGAGGGAGCGCACCAGCGCCGAAGCGTCGGACTCCTCGGGCCCCAACACGTCGATCGCCTCGCGATGCATCGCCCCGGACCGGACGTGAGACTCCACCTGGTGGCGCAGCCGGGCGCTCTCCTCGGCCGTGAGCACCGCCGACTCCACCGCGGCTTCATCGTCGAAGGCTCCCTCCCGCATCGCCACGCGAAGGTGCTCCTGTGCCTCATCCACCAGGGCCGACGCGCGGTCGAGCGCGGCCTCCAACGCTGGCGTCGCTCCTTCCGCCGCCGCGAGCCGTCGGGTCGCATCGTCACGACGCGACTTCGCCGCGCGGAGCGACTCGGTCTCCCGCGCGATGGCATCGTCGAGCGCCGTGAGCGTCTCTTCGAGGCGCGCCGGGTCCACTCCTGCGTCGGACAGGCGCGCTCGGCCACGGGCCGCCGTCTCCTCCATCGTCGCCACGCGCGCTCGCAGGCCGATGAGGTTCGCGCGTTCGGGGCCGATCGCAGCGGAGTTGCGGTCGTACTCCTCGACCAGCGTCGACCGCTTCCGTCGCAGGGCGTCCAGGTCGAGGCGTCGGCGCCTCAGCGTCGCGAGCGCGTCGCGACCCAACGCCACCTCCGCGGTCAGTGCCTCCTCGTCCGTGGGTTCCGCGTCTCCGCCCGAGCGCAGCGCCGCGGTCGCCTCCTCGACTCGCACCTCCAGCGTCAGCACCTCACGCCGAGCCTTCTCGCGCTTCGCCGCCAGCTCCTCCACCCGAGCGGCATCACCCGCGGGAGCGGACGGCGGTACTTCCAGAGCGACCGCGGGAGCGGGATGCTCGCGCGAACCGCAGACCACGCACGGCTCTCCCGCGACGAGCCTCGCGGCCAGGCTCACGGCCTCCGCGTGCAGGTGCGCTCGTCGGGTGCGCTCGTCGGCGGCCGACGCCTCGCGCCAGGCCTCGTCGGCGTCGCGTTCGAGCGAGCGAGCGTTGCGGAGCGCGCGCTCGAGCCCACGCAAGGCGTCCTCCTGCGACCGTCGATCGACGGCGCGCTGCAGCCGCGCGACGAGGTTGTCGAGGCGAGCGCGCAGGGAAGCTTCGTCGGAGAGCGCGGCGTCGTGGGCGGCCACCAGGGCGTCGAGTTCGTCCCGCCGCGCGGCCGCGTCGGCGACAGCCAGCTCGCGCGATGCGAGCGAGGCCACGAGGCGTTCGATGGTGTCGTGGCCCTCTCGAATGTCGCGCTCCAGGGCGGCGATGCGGAGTGCGTCGTCGGCCAACACCCGCATCGCAGCGGCCCGACCCGCGTTGTCCCGCAGCGACGCCTCCCGCGCTTCGAGGCCGGCGGGGTCGAACTCGTCCGCAGTGAGCTCGACCCCGAGGCGCCTGCACGCCGCGCGGGCCTCGTCGAGCTGCATGCGTCGTCGCTCGCGGGCGGCCGTTGCGGCACGCCAACGAGTGACGTGGTCGAGACAACGGCCCGCAGCGACGGCCCGGTCGAGGCGCGCGCGGACCTGCCCGATCGTCGCTTCGGCGTCGGAGATCTCGCGCAGCGCGGCGAGGTGAGCGCGGCGGCGCTCGTTGCGGCGCTCCTGCTCGCGCGCGGACGACTTCGCCGCGAGGGTGGCGTCGGCCGCGGCGCGCGCCTCGGCGATGGCGATGTCTCCCTCGGCGAGGCGTCGGCGGGCGTCGGCGGCCTTGGCGTCGAGGTCGGGAAGGTCGACGGCTCCGACCGCAGCGAAGACCGCCGCGATGGCGGCGTCGGCGCGGTCGAGGGTGGCGCGCGCGGCCTGATCGAGCGTGCGGAGGTGCTCCTCGATGCGGGCGTAGCGCTCGGTGCCGAAGAGGTGCTCCAGCAGCTGCTCGCGCTGCTTCGCCGACGCCAGGAGCAGGTCGCGAAACTCACCCTGCGGGAGCACGATCACCCGCGAGAACTGCTCGTGCGGGAGCTGCAATAGGTTGGCGATCGCCTGGGTGACCTCCTTCGCTCCGCCCACCACCGCGAACTGCGGATCGCCCGCGAGGCACTGGAGCGAGGCGGTGGTGCGGGCGCGCTTGACGGTTCCGCGGCGGGAGGTGCGCTCGGGCTCCAGCGTGCGCGTGACCCGGTAGCGACGCGGGCCGAGCGAGAACTCCAGCGACGCCTCGGTGGGGAGCTCGGGCGGTGCGCCGACGTTGCGGATCATCTCGTCGGTGGTGCGGTCGCCGAGGCCGCGGCCATAGAGCGCCCACGACATGGCGTCGAGCAGCGTGCTCTTGCCCGAGCCCGTGTCGCCGTGGATGAGGAAGAGCCCGGCGCCGTGGAAGGGTTCGATGTCGACGGTGTGGTCGGCGTAGGGACCAAACTGCCGCAGCGTGAGGGAGTGGGGCTTCACGCGGGTTCCTCGGTGGCCCGAAGCGCTTCGGCGAAGACCGCACGGTCGGCGGCGGTCACTTCTCCCGAGCCATGCCGCCGGAAGAAGTCCTCGAAGACCTCCGCCGGGCCGCGGTGCTCCGTGGTGCCTTGCGCCGCGACGACCAGCGGCTCGCCAGGCGAGGGTGCGCGGCGAAGTTCGAGCAGGTGTGGAAAGCGCTCGCGCAGTCGGTCCATCGCTTGCTGTGGGACCAACGGGTCCGTCAGCACGGCCTGCACATACCGGGTCGTGTATGGCTCCAGCGCCGGGTCGCCGAGCAGGGTCGCGAGGTCACCGCGCACCCGACCGAGCGCGCGTCGCGGGGAGAGCGTCTCTTCTTCGAGCGTGCACGCACCGTCCGCGTCGACGGTCACCACCGAGAGGGTGCGCGGGTCGTCGGTCTCCTCGAAGGCGTAGCGCAGGGGAGCGCCCGCGTAGCGCAGCCTTCGGTCGTCGCCGATCCACTGCGGGCGGTGCAGGTGCCCGAGGGCCACGTAGGAGAACCCGTCGAAGTGCGACGCGGGCACCGCGCCCACGTTGCCCAGGTAGAGGCTCCGCTCCGAGCGCGGCGACTCGATCGGTGCCACGGCGCCCCGCACGAAGGCGTGGGCGATGACCACCGAGCGGCGGACGCCGTGCGCCACGCGGTGCTCGTGCGCGGGCGCGAGCAGCGCTTCGACGGTCTCGCCGTGGGTGAGCGTGCCGCCGATGACGGGCGCCTCGGCCCCGGGAGGAACGAAGAGCGCGGCGGCGCCCTCGGGCTCGACATACGGAACCGGGTAAAACGTCACCTCGCCGTGGCGGTCTTCGAGGGTGACGGGGCGCAGGGGTCCGTCGATGCGACCGCGGAGGTGCAGGTCGCCCTGCGCGAACATCCAGGCACCGAAGCCGAGGTGCTCGCCGCTGTCGTGATTTCCAGCGATCGCGATGACAGGAAGCCCCAGGCTCGCGCGGGCCTCGTGGAGGAAGTCATCGACGAGGCGCACCGCGTCGCGGCTCGGCAGCGCGCGGTCGTAGAGATCGCCCGCGAGCACGAGCACATCGACCTCGGCGGCGCGCAGCCGGGCGGTGATCTGCTCCAGGATGTGGCGCTGGTCGGGGATGAGCGACTGGCCGTGGAAGACCCGCCCGATGTGGAGGTCGGCGAGGTGGGCGATGCGCATCGGCGGAGGTTGTACCGCCAACCCACCTGATGGTGCGGGTGACCGTGCACCGGACGGAGCGGTCGGATATCGTCGGGGGCCGCAGATCCCAATTCCCCCGCGTGAGGTACAACGGAGCCCATGAGCGACGCAGGCGACCTGGTCGAGTTGAGCGAAGAGGAGCGTCAGACCATCGACGCCATCTACGAGCGTCGGTTGACCTCGACTCACTACGAGATCCTCGGCGTGGCCCGCGACGCCGACCGGCGCACCATCCGCGACGCCTACTTCGCCCTGTCGCAGCGCTTCCACCCCGACGTGTTCTTCAAGCGCTCCCTCGGGCCGTATCGCGCCCGCATCGACGAGCTCTTCCGCGTGCTCACCCGCGCCTACGACGTGCTCGGCAACGCCAGGCAGCGCGCCGGGTACGACCTCCACATCGCCTCGCTGGAGTCGCCGTCGCGCCCGCCGCCGGCGGTGCCTGAGGTGCAGGACATCCTCGCGACCGCGGCCCGCAGGGCCGCCGCCACGCAGCCCAACGTCCCGACGGTCGACGGCGCCCCGCGTATCCGCTCGGTGGTCACGCTCAGCACGCCGCCCGCACCTCACGTGAGCTCTGCGCCGCCCGCGCCCAACCCGCCACCGCCGATGCGTACCGCCCCGCGCCCCGTGATGCCGCCGCTGGGCAGCGCGGTGGTGCCTCACGCGCCCGTCGCACCGGTTGCGGCACCAGTCGCCGCACCAAACCCGTCGGCCAAGATGACCCCGGCGCTCCCGCTCCAGCCGCTCGACCCCGAGACGCTGCGGCGCGCACGGGAGTCCATGGCCCGACGCCTGAGCTCGGCGATGCCCGGTGGTCCGCGACCGCCCGGCGGGCCCGCGCCCCGACCGTCGTCCCCCAACCAGGTTCACATGCCCGGGCCGCCCGGGTCGCATGGGCAGGTGGCGCAGGTCGATCGCGCCGCGTCGGTCGCGCAGTTCATCGCCACCGCCGAAGAGGCGCAGAAGAAGGGCGACTTCACCGCGGCGGCCGAGGCGCTGAAGAGCGCCCTCGCGATGAAGAAGGACGACGAGGCGCTGCGCCTCCGCTACGAGGCGATGCGCAAGCTCGTCGTGACGCAGCAGGTCGACACGCACATCAACCAGGCGCGCGACGCGATGCGCGAGGGTCAGGCGCAGGTCGCGGCGCAGCACTGGGAGCGCGCGTGGGAGGGAAGGCCGACGGACTTCCAGCTCCTCCTCAACGCGGCCGAGGTGGTGGGCAAGTACACGCGCGAGCACAAGCGGGCGACCGACCTCGCGCAGCGCGTGGTGATGGCCGAGCCCAACAACGTGAAGGCGCACGTGCTGCTGGCGACGGTGTTCTTGAAGGCGGGGCTGAAGGCGAGCGCGCGCGCGTCCATCGAAGCGGTGATGCGGCTCGACCCCACGCACGCGTCGCTCAAGGAGCTGCGGGAGAAGTTCGGCCCGATGAACCTCGCCGAGCAGCTCGGCCTACGCAATCGTTGATGCTGCGGGGCGAAACGGGCATCGTCGCTGTGCGATGGCCGACGTAGAAGATCTCCTCAGGCGGATGGTGGACGACCGGGCCTCTGACCTCTTCCTCGCGGAAGGTCGCGCGCCTGCGATGCGCGTCAACGGCGCGCTCGTCGCGCTGAAGATGCCGCCGCTCGAACACGAGATCCTGAAGGACTTCATGGGCGTGGTGCTGCGGCCGACGCAGCGCGATGCCTTCGATCGTCTCGGCGACGTCGACGTGGGCCTGAGCCGACCGGGCCTCGGTCGCTTTCGCGCGCACTTCCATCTCCAGCGGGGGTTGCTCGGCGCCGTCATCCGCCTCGTGCCCGGCGGGCAGCTCGACTTCGAGGTGCTCGGCCTGCCGGCGGTGTGCGGGACGCTGGCCGAGTGCACGCGTGGGCTCGTGCTCGTCACCGGGAGCACCGGGTCGGGCAAGAGCACGACGCTGGCGGCGATGGTGCACCACATCAACGCCCGCTACGCGCGGCACATCGTGACGCTCGAAGACCCCATCGAGTTCGTGCACGAGGACATGAAGGCGGTGGTCACGCAGCGCGAGGTGGGCAGCGACACGCGCGACTTCACGCTCGCGCTCCGCCACGTGGTGCGCGAGAGCCCCGACGTCATCCTCATCGGCGAGATGCGCGACGCGGAGACCATGAACGTCGCGCTCTCCGCGGCGCTCACGGGTCACCTCGTGCTGAGCAGCGTGCACACCATCGACTCGCTCCAGACGCTCCAGCGCATCCTCGGCTATTACCCCGAGCACCTGCGCGAGCAGGTCGCGATGGACCTCTCCATCTGCCTCCAGGGCATCGTGTCGCAGCGGCTCGTGCCGCGCGCGGAGGGCGAAGGGCGCGTGGCCGCGGTGGAGGTCATGGTCGGCACGCCGCCGGTGAAGAAGCTCATCCGCGAGCAGCGCGTCGACGAGATCGAAGACCTCATGGTGCAGGCCGGCGACGGCATGCAGACCTTCAACCGCTCGCTCGTGCAGCTCTACGAGAAGGGCGTCGTGACCTACGAGACGGGCGCGGCGTACGCGAGCAACCCGGATGAGTTCCGCATGAACGCGCAGGGCATGGAGCGCGGCTCGGCGGCCTTCGTGGCCGAGCACGACGCCCTGCCCGCCGTCGGCAGCGTCGACATGCGCACGCTGCTCAACATCGCGCTGCGCTACGGGGCGAGCGACATCCACCTCGTGACGGGCTCCGCTCCCATCTTCCGCATCCACGGCAAGCTGCGGCGCCTGGAGGTCGACTCGCTCTCGCCGGGCGACGTGCGGCGCCTGCTCTTCTCGCTGCTCTCCCATGGCCAGCGCGAGAGCTTCGAGATCGACCGCGAGCTCGACTTCGCCCTCACCGTCACCGGCAAGCACCGCTTCCGCGTCAACGCCCACTTCCAGCGCGGCACCGTGGCCGTGGCGCTGCGACTCATCCCCAACAGCATCCCCGACGCCGCCACCCTCGGGCTGCCTCCGGTGGTGCGCGAGTTCGCCACGCGGCCCCACGGGCTCGTGCTCGTCACGGGGCCCACGGGGGCGGGCAAGAGCACCACGCTCGCGACCATCATCGACCAGGTCAACTCGTCGCGCAGCTGCCACATCATCACCATCGAAGACCCGATCGAGTTCGTTCACTACAACCGCATGGCGACGGTGGAGCAGCGCGAGGTAGGCCCCGACACCCGCAGCTTCGCGGCGGCGCTGAAGTTCATCCTGCGGCAGGACCCGGACGTCATCCTCATCGGCGAGCTGCGCGACATCGAGACCATCTCCGCGGCCCTCACCGCGGCCGAGACCGGTCACCTCGTCCTCGCCACGCTGCACACCAACGACGCGCCGCAGACCGTCGATCGCATGGTGGACGTCTTCCCGCCGCACCAGCAGTCGCAGGCGCGCGTGCAGCTCTCCGCGGCGCTCCAGGCCGTGGTGTCGCAGCGGCTCCTGGCGCGCGCCGACGGCAAGGGGCGCGTGGCAGCCTTCGAGGTGATGGTGGCCACGGCGGCGGTGCGTTCGATCATCCGCGAGGGCAAGACGCACCAGCTCCTCAGCACCATGGAGACGGGCCTGCGCGACGGCATGGTGACGATGGACCGCGCGGTCTTCGAGCTCGTGAAGGCGGGGCAGGTGACGGTCGAGGAGGGCGCCCGCTACATGCGCAACCCGATGACCCTCAAGGGTCTCGCGGATGGCTGACGGGCCACGACGGCGCAGCGCGGCGAGCCGGGTGCGGCGCCTGCTCGACGGCGCGCCCGGGGTGTCGTCGCGGCAGGCCATCGCGAGCGCGGTGATGCTCACGCGGCTGGCGCTCGATCAGCTGGTCAACGATCGGGCGCTCTTCGAGCAGGCCGTCGAACGGGTCAACGAGTGGCTCAACGGCTCGGTGACCCGCGATGCGCTGCGGTGGATGCGCGCGGACATCACGGCGGCGGCGACGCGGGCCGACGGCGAAGACGACCGCGGCGCGTGGCTGGCGATGGAGGCGGTGGCGTCGCTGCTCGACACGGCGCTGGAGGTCGATCCGTGGGCGGTGGGTCCGCGCGGCTGGCGGGCGGTGACCTGCGCGGCGGAGTCGATGGCATGGCCCGACCTGGAAGAGCCGACCATCGTGGACGAGGTCGACGCGCGGCTGCACGACGCGCTCGATCGCATCGGGGCGCCCGACGGCGACGAGACGCGGGTGTCGGTGGTTCGCCGGTAGGCGCGTCAGTGCGGCAGGAGCATCGGGATCTCGCCGCCCGGCTCCTCGCCCACGCGCCGCCGCGGGTGCCGCACACCGCCGACACCATTGCCCGGTCGCACCGCGGGGGTCGGCGCAACGACGACCGCCGCACCCGCTGCCGCGGGCAGCTCGATGGAGGCGTTGGCCGCGTTGCCATCGAGCACCGTCGGCAGGCGTAGGACACCCGACACGATGGTCACCGCGCGCGTCCCGCCCACGGGGACGCTCACCGCACACGGCGTCGCGGCGCACAGCTCCGTCGCGGCGCCCTCCACCACCTGCGCGCCCGGCGGCGTCGTCTGAACCACCACCATCCGATGCGCGACCGCCGCGGGCGGCGGCGGGGCAGCGATGGCCACGGGCACGACCACCGGAGCCGTCATCGTGGTCGTCCCCGTCCCAGGGGTCACCGGCGCCGCCGCGGGGGGGCGCATGAGCACCGCCACGGAGAGCGCCAGCGCCACCGTTGCAGCGAGCAGCACCGCGAGCCACAGCCCCTTGCGCGACGACGCTGGCGGCGTCCCCGGCGAGGAGTGCGTCGCCTCGCGCATGGCCAGGCGCAGCTCTTCGGAGTGGGCGATGGGCGTCGAGGCCGACGGGTTGGACAACCGCCCCGTCGTCGTCACGGCTCCCGCCGGAACCACGCCCGAGCCCGATCCGCCGAAGCGACCGCTGCTCTCGCCGGAGACCATCCAGCGGGCCATGTCCTGGCCCAGCATCGGGAGCAGCGCGCGGCGAAACTCCTCCACGTTGGCGAAGCGCTCGGACGGCTGCTTGGCGATGGCGCGCATCACCACCTCGGCGAGCGGCCCCGGCACATCGGGCGCCCGCGCGAGCAGCGGAACCGGCGCCTCGGCGATGATCTGCCGCAGCAGCACGAAGCGGTCGCGCCCGTCGTAGGGGAGCCCCCCGGAGAGCATCTCGTAGAGCACCACGCCCATCGCGTAGACGTCGATGCGCTGGTCGGGCGCCTCACCGGCCACCTGCTCGGGGGCCATGTAGCGGAGCGTGCCCACCATCGAGCCCTGGGCGGTGTGGTTGGCGTTGACGTCGCCGACGTCGGCCTCGGTGATCTTCGCGACGCCGAAGTCGAGCACCTTCACGTGGTCGCCGTCGTCGGTGCGATGGACGAAGACGTTCTCGGGCTTCAGGTCGCGGTGGATGACGCCCGCGGCGTGCGCCGTCCGGAGCGCTTGCAGGCACTGCGCGGCGATGACGACAGCGCGGTCGGCGGGCAGGCGCCCCTCACGGCGGAGCAGCGTGCGAAGGGCTTCGCCCTCCAGGAGTTCCATGACGAGGAGGAGGTTGCCCTGGCGGTCGCGGCCGAAGTCGATGAGCTGGACGATGTTGGGGTGCGTGAGGCGCGCGATGACGTTGGCCTCGCGCACGAACCTCGCCAGCCCCGACGCGTTGGACGCGTGCTCGGGCAGCAGCATCTTCACCGCGACGTAGCGCCCGACCGACCGCTGCACCGCACGGTACACCGACCCCATGCCCCCGACGCCGATCTCCTCCAGCAGCTCGAAGCGGCTCTCGTCGATGTCCGGCACGCCTGGTTCGGAGCGCATGGAGTGAGAGTAGTTGGCCTGCGAGGGGTGGGTCATCGGCGATGGAGGGCGTTACGGCGCGGCGGCGTCAGAAGCGGGGGGCTGGACGAAGTACAGCACCACCGCCACGACGCCCGCAACCAGGGCGGTGCCGAAGGAGATGTCCGCGCCGAGGGCCGTCGCGCTGCCGCTGTCGTAGGCCGTCGCGCGATCGTTGCCCTGGCGGCTGCCGTTGAAGTCGGACTGGGCCGAGAGCGCGAGGCCCCCGAGGATGCCGCCAGCGACCGCGGCAGCCACCGCGACGCCGCCCGTGACGAGCACCGGCGTGGTGAGCCGTCGACGGGTCGTGGTGGCGAGCAGTCGACGACGCTCCTCCTCGGCACGCTGGCGTTCGGCCTCGGCGGCGCGGGCGCGCTCGGCTTCGAGGGCCTGCTGACGGGCGGTCTCCTCGGCGGCGAGGCGAGCCTGCTCGGCGGACTGCACCTCGGCCGCGCGGCGCTGGGCGGCGGCGAGGGCCTCGCGCGCGATCGCTCCCGCTTCGGCGTCGGGGTTGGTCTGGAGGAAGCGGTTGTAATAGTCGACCGCCACCGAGAACGAACCGGCCCGCTCGTGGGCTCGACCGAGGTTGTAGAGCAGCCGGGGCAGGGGGCGGATGGCGTACGCGCGTTCGAGCTCGGTGATGGCCTCGCGGGCCTGACCGGCCTCGTAGTGCTGCACCGCCGAGCGGAGGAGCGCGTCGAACTCGCGGCGCGACTCGCGTGGCTGCGCGACGGCGAGCGAGGCGCCGAGCATCGCCGCGGCGAACAGGGTGGGACGAAGATGAGCCCTCATCGCGCGGCGCCTCCCGTGGAGCAGCGGAACCCGCCGACGTTCTCGCCCTGGTCGCTGTCGCGCCACCGCCGGATGCCGACGCGGAGGTCGGTGGACGTGTAGTTGCGGCCGTGGAGCATCCGGCAGTTTTGACAGTACAGACCGGTCGCCTGGTTGATGGGCGCGCCCATCGCGGGGCCGAGCGGGCCATCGGGGTACATCGCGCACCACGCGTTGGGCGCGAGCGACGCGTAGTAGCTGTTGCTCATGTGCATGGGGTCGGTGTTGTGGAAGTCCCACATCCACTCGTTGGCGTTGCCGTAGAGGTGGAAGACGCCTTCGGGCGAGCGGCCCATGGGGAGCGAGTCGACGGGCAGCAGCCGACCGACGCAGTTGTTGCCCGCGGCGTCGACCCCGATGTTGGCGCGTTCGCAGCTCACCGGTTCGTTGCCCCAGGGGTACGTGTTGTTGAACGTGGCGCCCTTCACGGCGCGCAGCCACTCGGCCTCGGTGGGCAGGTGCTTGCCCGCCCAGCGACAGTAGCGGTCGGCGCCAAACCACGTGACGTTGACCACCGGGAGGTTGCCCGTCGATGCATCGACCGGCGCCCACTGCGCGCCGCGCTGCTGGAAGGTCACGGGCGTCACCGGATCGCTCACCGCGGCGATGGGGAAGTCCACGCCCCCTTCGGTGAGGATGATGTACCGGCCGTACGTCGCCGTCGGGTTGATGGGCATCGAGGGGACGCCCACGCGGAGCTGCGCGCCGCCGGCGCCGAGCGCCGAGAGGTACGTGGCGAAGGCCTGCGTGGAGACCTCGTAGCGGTCGAGGGTGAAGGCCGCCAGGCAGACGTTGTGGGCCGGGGCGTCGTCCCCCTCGCCGTACGCGGGGTCGTCGCTGCCGACGGGGAGGTTCATCGACGCGGGGAAGTTCTGGACGCACGCGGCCTGGTTGTCGACGGTGCCGTCACAGTCGTCGTCGAGGCCGTTGTTGCAGACCTCGCCCGTGGCCGGGGCCGCACGACGTACGCACTCCAGCCGCGATCCGCCGCGGCAGCGCAGCACGCCGTCGCGACACATGCCGGTGACGCGTGGCGTGGGCTCGCACACGCCGAAGGTCTCGGCGTCGTCGAGCACACCATCGTGGTCGTCGTCGACGCCGTTGCAGCGCTCGACCTCGGGCACCTCGCAGTAGTGCCGCTGGAGGTTGCAGACCTCGCCCGCCCCGCGGCAGTCGGTGTTGCTCTCGCAGTCGGTGAAGTCGACCACCAGGTTGCAGTCGACCGCCAGCGCCGCCGCGACCAGCACGAGCGCTCTACCCGGACCGCCTCGGAAACCAACCCTCGCTCGAAGCATCGCGACGGAGGATATCGCCAAACGCTTCCCGTGCGGCAGTCCGTGACAATCGACACCAAGAACGTCGCGAGGGGCTTTCGCCGACCCCCGGGTTCGGGTCTATGGTGCCTGCCGTGACGGTGACCCGCGCGAGATCGAAGCAGGAGCGGCTCATGACGTCGCTGGGGAGGGAGCTGACACTCCACCTCGAAGCGTTGGGCGAGATGCTGCTCACCTGCGGCGAGCTCCCGCCCCGCTTCGCCCGCGTGGCGGAGGCGCTCGCGGCGGGGAAGTCCATCGTTCCGCTCGACGGCGAGGTCTCCGACTGGCCTGCCCGACTGCGCGCCACCCGCGCCGTCTTCGACCAGCGTCGTGACGCCCGACCCGGTGACGGCGCCCGCGCCCTCCGCGGGTGGCTCGGCGCCTCGCTCGCGGCCTGGCTCGGCGCGACCCTCGACGAGGGCGACGCCACCGGGTGGGTGCTCCGGGGCGCCGTCGACCCGTGCGTCACCACGCGCAACGCGCTGCTCGCGACCATCGGTCCGGTCGGCGACGCACACGCCACCTGGTACTCGGCCGGCGCCCAGGCCGAGACGCTCCCGTGGATCGCCGTCGCCTCGCGCCTCGCGCTCGAAGAGGCCGTCGACCGCTGGGTGGCCCTCGGCTTCGACGCCGACTTCCCGCGGTACGTGAGCGTGTGGCAACGGGCCGCGGCGCGCTGGGTCGAGCTTGTCGTGGGCAACGCGGTGGAGGTCTCGCTGAGCGACCTCGGCGCGCTCCGCTCTCTGCGCGGCTTGTTGGAAGAGTTCGCGACGCGACGGGTGCCGCGCGCTCGCATCACCGCGATGGCGGCCGAGCGGCTGGAGATCACCGAGGCCGAGGTGCGGCGGCTGCTCTCGGTGCAGGCGACGGTGCAGGCGCGCATCGATCCGCGCGAGGTGCTGCGTCGGCGGGCGTCGGTGGTTCGCCCCATCGCGAAGGCCGTGGCGGAGATCACCGACGCGGGCCGGGTCGCGACCGTTGCGGCGGTGGCGCGACGGGCGAAGGTCCACCCGGCGCTGGTCGAGCTTTGCCTCGACGCGCTCAACCCCCGCTGAGCAGGAGGGACGTCATCCAATGATCCGACGCATCGTCGTGGGCTACGACTTCACCGAGGCGGCCGACGACGCGCTCACCTGGGCCATCGAGCTCGCCGAGCCGCTCAACGCGACCATCAACGTCGTCCACATCGCTGACAGCAGCGACGACCACGACCCCAAGGTGGTCGAGCGCCGCGCCGCCCTCGCGCGGGTGGCCGACGACGCGGGCCCGCGGGTGACGAGCCAGCTCGCACTCGGCAGCGACGTGGCGCGCGCGCTCATCGACCTCGCCGAAGAGTCCAACGCCGACCTCGTCGTGGTGGCCACGCGCGGCGCTTCCGCGGTGCAGCGCTTCTTCCTCGGCAGCGTCGCGCACGCCGTCATCCGCGCGGCGCACTGCCCCGTGGTCACGGTCCGCAACGGCGACGACGACTGACCCACCGCGCGGGGTCACTGCCAGAAGCCGACGCCGAAGCCCCAGTCGAAGTAGTTGTACGAGTAGTCCATGGTGAACGTCAGCTTGATGTCCACCGGGTCGGCGATCTTGAACGTGTCCCAGCGAAAGAGGCGCAGCTCGACGCCGCCCGTGAGGTGCACGCGCGCGTTGACGTCGTCGAAGCGCGACGGCTCGACGTAGCTGCCGACGCGGAGCTGCAGGCGGTTGTCCCACGGCTCGCCCTCGATGCCGATGCGCGGTGACAAGAGCAGGTCGCGCCCCGACGGCCGCTCGACCTGCCGCATGAACGCGTCGAGCCCCTGACCGCGCCCGATGGGACCGAAGGCCACGAGGCCGAAGGAGAAGAGCAGAAACCTCCGCGGCTGGTCGCGCAGCCACGCCCGTCGGCTCGCCCGCCAGCGCCACGAGAAGCTGTTGTACTCGCTGTCTTCGCGCTCCTGACGGGCGCGCTCCTCGGTGGTCCAGCGGGCGTCTTCTTCGGCGCGCTCGACCTCGTCGGCGATGGCCGCGGACTCCAGTCGATGCGCCCGCTCGCGTCGTGCGCGGTCGGCGATGTGCTCTCGGCGTAGCTCGCGACGGAGCGCGGTGACGTCCTGCCAGGGGAGGTTGAAGCGACGCTCGCCGAGCATCACCGACGCGCCGATCTCCAGCTCCCACGGCAGCGCGATGCGCCGCGGAACCACGAAGCAGCCGGCGCTGTCCTCCACGCACCCACGCGGTCGACGCACGGTCTCGCCCGCCGGGACGCTGAAGTCGATGGGCACCGCGCTCACCTCGGCGCGGAAGGCCATGCCCAGTCGAAAGCGCTCGCCCGTCGGGCGCCACAACGCGCCGAACTCGGGCGCCGCGCCGAGGTAGCGGAGCGCGCTGCCCGAGCCTGGGTTGGCGGGGTCGGCCGACCACTGGATGTTCATGAAGCCGAGGCGCAACCCGGCGCCGAGCACGACCTCGCCGTCGCCGAGCAGCAGGCCGCCGCCGAGGTGGTGGGAGCTCATGTCGACGGTGACGGGCCGCTCGAAGCCGTTGCGCGCGCCGAGCTCGTAGGTCTGGAAGGTCGCGAGGTACCCGGCGCCGACGTTGCCGAAGTGCAGGCCCGCGCCGAACTGGAGCACCCGGAAGCTGTCGTAGTCGCGGCCCCCGGCGCCGGAGTTGTCCCAGTTGGACTGCGGGAAGAAGAACGAGATCACCGGGTCGAAGCCGAACCACGCGAGCTCGCTACCCGTACGCACCGCGTAGCCCGCCGGGTTGAACGGAACACCATCCACGCCCGAGATGAGGCTGGCGTACGCGCCGCCGAGGCCCACCGCGCGGCCGGGCCCGATCACCGGGCCGCGGGTGTAGTCGAGGGTGAAGTCGCTGCTCCGCAGAGGGCGCTGCCCCCATGCCACGCCGCCGCCCGAGAGGGCGACGAACACGGCAAGCGCGAGGGCGCGGGGAGGGTGCGGCACGGCGAGCCGGTGTACCGATACCGTGCGAAGTCGCAACGGTCTGGCGTTGCTTTGTGCCACGAAAATTCAGCGCAACGACGGGCTCGTCACGCGCCCGGTTTCGGGTATGGTCCGCCGCCTTCCGCACCCGGGAGGCCCACGGAGGTCCACGGAGTTCGCGATGCACTTCATGAAGCTGGTGCTGGAAGATGGAACGGAGCTGCGAGGCAGCGCGTTCGGCGCCCCCCGCGAGGTTGCGGGGGAGGTGGTGTTCAACACCGGGATGAGCGGCTACGTCGAGACGCTCACCGACCCGAGTTACCGCGGCCAGATCCTGGTCACGACGTATCCGCTGCAAGGCAACTACGGCGTTCCCGCGCGTCGTCCGAAGGGGAGCATCGCGGCGCCCTTCGAGAGCGACCGCATCCAGGTGCAGGGCGTCGTCTGCGTGCGCCACACCGAGCGCCCGTCGCACCACGCGTCGGTGGGCACCCTCGGCGAGTGGCTGCGCGAGGAGAACGTCCCGGCCGTCGAGGGCATCGACACCCGCACGCTCACCCGCAAGCTGCGCGAGCGCGGGACGATGAAGGGCTGGCTGCTCCACGACGAAACGCCCGTCGCCGAGGGGCAGCGCCGCGCCGACGCGGTCGACATGTCGACGGTGGTGGCGCAGGTGACCATCCCCGAGCCGGTGACCTACGAGGGCGGCGACCTGCGGGTGCTGCTGCTCGACACCGGCTGCAAGGACAACATCGCCCGCTCGCTGGTGAAGCGCGGCGCGACGGTGACGCGCGTGCCCGCCCACACCGACCTGAAGAGCTACCTGCCGAAGGTCGACGGGGTGCTGCTCTCCAATGGCCCCGGCGACCCGAAAGACCTCGCGCCCATCGTCGAGCAGGTGCGCGGTCTCTTCCACGCGGGCATCCCGGTGTTCGGCGTGTGCCTGGGCAACCAGCTCCTCGCGCTCGCGGCGGGCGGCGACACGTACAAGCTCCGCTACGGCAACCGATCGCAGAACCAGCCGGTGCAGGATCTCCTCACCCGCCGCTGCTACATCACCTCGCAGAACCACGGGTACGCGGTGCGCGAGGAGTCGCTGCCGGCGGACTGGGAGCCGTGGTTCGTCAACGTCAACGACGGCACCAACGAGGGCATCCGCGCCCGGGGGATGCCCCTCTCCAGCGTGCAGTTCCACCCCGAATCGACGCCGGGTCCGGAGGACACGGCCTTCCTCTTTGACGACTTCCTCCGCCTCTGCGGATCGATGAAGCGAGGCCGCTGACAATGTTCGGACAGTACCTCCCCAAGAAGCCCCGCCGCGTCCTCATCCTCGGGTCCGGCGCCCTCAAGATCGGCGAGGCCGGCGAGTTCGACTACTCCGGCTCGCAGGCCATCAAGGCCATCCGCGAAGAGGGGATCCAGACCGTCCTGGTCAACCCCAACATCGCCACCATCCAGACCAGCGAGGAGATGGCCGACAAGGTCTACTTCCTCCCGGTCGACCCACACTTCGTCGAGGAGGTCATCGTCCGCGAAGAGGTCGACGCGATCACCATCTCCTTCGGTGGGCAGACCGCGCTCAACTGCGGCGTCGCCCTCGACGAGTCCGGCATCCTCGCCAAGTACGGCGTGCGCGTGCTCGGCACCCCCGTCGAGACGGTGCGCGACACCGAAGACCGCCTGCGCTTCAAACAGCGCCTCGACGAGATCGGCGTGAAGACCGCGCGCTCGGCCGCCTGCAACAGCGCCGACGAGGTGCGCGCGGCGGTGAAGATGCTCGGGCTGCCGGTGATCCTGCGCGCAGCGTACTCGCTCGGCGGCAAGGGGTCGGCCATCTGCGAGACCGATCAGCAGCTGGAGGCGGCGCTCTTGCGGGCCTTCGGCGGCGGCACGGCGCAGGTGCTCGTCGAAGAGTCGCTGCGCGGGTGGAAGGAGATCGAGTACGAGGTCGTCCGCGACGCGCGCGACAACTGCATCACCGTCTGCAACATGGAGAACCTCGATCCCCTCGGCATCCACACCGGGGAGTCGATCGTGGTGTGTCCTTCGCAGACGCTCAACGACGAGGAGTACCAGCTCCTCCGCAGCATCGCGATCCGCACCATCCGCCACCTCGGCGTGGTGGGTGAGTGCAACATCCAGTACGCGCTCGACCCCAAGAGCAACGACTACCGGGTCATCGAGGTCAACGCGCGGCTCAGCCGATCGAGCGCGCTCGCGTCGAAGGCCACTGGATATCCGCTCGCGTACGTCGCCGCGAAGATCGCCCTCGGCTACACGCTGCCCGACCTGCCCAACGCCATCACGCGGCGCACCAGCTCGTTCTTCGAGCCGGCGCTCGACTACATCGTCTGCAAGTTTCCGCGGTGGGACCTCCAGAAGTTCAACCAGGTCGACACGCGCATCGGCAGCGAGATGAAGAGCGTGGGCGAGGTGATGGCCATCGGCCGGAGCTTCCCCGAGGTGCTCCAGAAGGCGCTGCGGATGATCGAGATCGGCGTCGACGGGCTCGACCCCGACGCCTTCACGGGTGAAGACCTCGCCAACGAGATTCGCAACCCGTCGCCCCGCCGCATCCTCGCCGTCGCCCGCGCGATGGAGCAGGGGATGACCATCGACGAGATCAACCGGCTCTCGGGCATCGACCGTTGGTTCCTCAACGAGATCGAGTCCATCGTCCGCACCCGGCGGTCGTTGAAGGAGGGCACCGGAACCGTCCCCGCGCCGCTACTCCGCGAGGCCAAGCAGCGAGGCTTCTCGGACAAGGCCATCGCGCGCATCCGCAAGAACAGCGAGCCCGAGGTTCGCTCCGAGCGCCTGCGACACGGCATCCGTCCGCACCTCTGCCAGATCGACACGTTGGCCGCCGAGTACCCCGCGGAGACCAACTACCTCTACATGACCTACCACGCGTCGGCCGACGACGTGGCCGCCTCGTGGCGCAAGAAGGTCATCGTGCTCGGGTCGGGCGCGTACCGCATCGGGTCGAGCGTGGAGTTCGACTGGTGCAGCGTGAACACCGTGCGCGCGGCGCAGGAGCTCGGCTACGAGACCATCCTGCTCAACTACAACCCGGAGACGGTCTCCACCGACTACGACGTCTGCGACAAGCTGGTCTTCGACGAGATCAGCCTGGAGACGGTGCTCGACCTCTACGAGCGAGAGCAGCCCTACGGGGTCATCGTCTCCATGGGCGGACAGGTCTCCAACAACCTCGCGCTCAAGCTCCACAAAGCGGGCGTGCGGGTGCTCGGCACCAGCCCCGAGTCGGTCGACCGCGCGGAAGACCGCCAGAAGTTCGGTGACCTCCTCGACCAGCTCCAGATCGACCAGCCGAAGTGGACCACCACGACGGACGTGAGCGATGAGCACCTCACGAAGCTCACCGAAGAGCTCGGTGGCTTCCCCCTGCTGGTGCGCCCGTCGTACGTGCTCTCCGGCGCGGCGATGACCGTCGCCCACGAGCAGCACCACCTGCGTAACTACCTGCACCGCGCGACGGCCGTGTCGCCGGAGCACCCGGTGGTCATCACCAAGTTCGAGACGCACGCCAAGGAGATCGAGATCGACGCCGTCGCCGACCGCGGCGAGGTGGTGCTCTCGGCCATCAGCGAGCACGTCGAAAACGCCGGCGTCCACTCCGGGGACGCGACGCTCGTGCTTCCGCCGCAGAAGCTCTACGTGGAGACCATCCGCCGCATCAAGCGCATCGCGCGCGACGTGGCGCGGGCCCTCCAGATCACCGGGCCCTTCAACATGCAGTTCCTCGCGAAGGACAACGTGGTGAAGGTCATCGAGTGCAACCTGCGGGCGTCGCGCTCCTTCCCCTTCGTGTCGAAGGTGACCGGAACCAACTTCATCCGCGAGGCCGCGCGCCGCATGCTCGGGGTCGCCACGCCGACCTCCGTCGAAGCGCTCGACCTCGACTACGTCGCGGTGAAGGCGGCGCAGTTCTCCTTCTCGCGCCTCGCCGGCGCCGACCCGACGCTGGGCGTCGAGATGGCGTCCACGGGTGAGGTCGGTTGCCTCGGCGACGACCTCTCCGAGGCGCTGCTCAAGGCGCTCATCGCGACGGGCTTCAAGGTCCCGAAGCGCGGCGTGCTGCTCTCGCTCGGCCCCGTGGCGGACAAGTACCGCTTCGAGCGCGAGGCGCAGTGGCTCACCGAGATGGGACTCACCATCTATGCGACGCCCGGCACCGCGGACGTGCTCAAGGAGCAGGGGATCGCCTGCGAGGTGGCCTACAAGGACAGCGACGAGAAGTCGCCGAGCGCGGTGTCGCTGCTCAACAGCGGGCACATCGACCTGGTGATCAACATCCCGCGCTCGTACGACAACCAGGGCCTGCCCGACGGCTACCGCATCCGCCGCCGCGCGGTGGACGTCAACGTGCCGCTGCTCACCAACCTCCAGCTCGCGCGCGCCGCGGTGGAGGCCATGCACAAGTACAAGGTGAGCGACCTCAAGCCCCTCGACTGGGGCACCTACCTCGCGCGCAACGCGAAGAGCTGACGTGCGCTCCGCGGCGCTCGCCGGGTTCGCGGCGCTGGCCCTCTCCATGGAGGTCAGCGCCCAGCCCGTCGAGCGACCGCACGCCTCGTCGTGGCTCGTCCCCGCGCTCCACGGCACGGGGCTGCTCCTGGGTCAGCGCGCGGCGGCGATGCTGCTCTGGCAGCACGCGTTCTCGCTCGAGGACGGCGATCGCAACCTCGCCCACCTGCGCGCGGCGTACACACAACCGCCGGTGTTCGACCCGTCGCGGCGGCTCTTCGAGTGGGACGGCGACCGCTGGGAGATCAACTTCTTCGGCCACGGCCTGATGGGCAGCGAGCTGTACCTGCGGGCGCGGCAGTGCCAGCACGGGTTCGCGGCGTCGCTCGCGTTTACGGCCGTGAGCTCCATCGTCTGGGAGTACGGCGTCGAGGTCTGGAACAGCCGCCCCTCCGCCAACGACCTCGTCTGGACACCGCTCGGCGGCGCGCTCATCGGCGAGCTGCGCTTCGTGACCTGGGAGATGGCGGCCGGGCTCCCGCGGGTGGCGCGGGGCATCGTGCGGGCGGTGGTCGACCCCTTCGGTGAGCTGGAGCGCGCCCTCGGGACGCCGTGCTGATCCGGTGATCGTGGCCGGGTGGCCACTATTCTCACGAGCGCGGTCGTCGTATGCGAGCGGGGGTCCGTCGTGAGGAGGTCTCGTCGTCCAATGCTTCCGTCCCACCGCTTCGTGTCCTTCGCGCTCTCGCTCACCCTCGCGGCGACTCCGGTCTTCGCCGACCCGCCCGCGGGCAGCGACGGCGATGAGCAGCCCGCGCCTCCTCCCTCGTCGGCGGCCGTCCAGGCTGGCGCGTTCTTGCCGTTGACGGCCCCTGCGCGGGGCGACACCCAGCGGGCCTACGCCTGGGTTCAAGGCGGCTATGACAGCGCGCACGGCGGCTTCGTCTTCGACAGCACGGCGCAGGCGTCGCTCATCGGCCCCGTCTCCCTCCGCGCCGGCGTCGGCTACGTGGGCCCCGACGGAACGGTCCGACCCAGCGTCTCCCTCAGCGTCGACGCGCTCCGGCAGGAGCGACACGGCATCGACCTCGCCGTCTATGCGGGCTACCAGGGGCAGGGGTTCAACACCGTTCCGGCGGCCAATGTGCTGGTCGCGATGGGTCGCTCGTTTGGTCGGCTCAACCTCCTCGCCAACGTGGGCTACGGCTACGGGCTGGATCAGGGCGAGCACTTCGGCGAGGCCCGCCTCGCGGCGCTCGTCAGGGTCACGCCGACCTTTCGCCTCGGGCTCGATTCGCGCGCGCGCCTCGACCTCGAACGCGACGCCGACGAGCCCGAAAACGAGCCCGACTGGGACGTGGTCGCGGGCCCCGAGGCGACGCTCTCCATCGACCGCTTCGTGCTGAGCGCCGGCGGCGGTCTGTCCGCCATCCAGTACCGGCTCAGCAGTGACGTCCGCGTCGGTGCGCAAGGGCACCTCTCCTTCGGCGCGACGTTCTGAACCTCGACGTCCGCGGCCGACGGCTCCATGCGGTGGAGACGTGAACCCGCGGAGCACCCCTCGATGACGGCACCTCCTGACGCGCCCAAGGGCACGCGTCACCCGTGGCTGCGTCGCGTCCTGTGGTCGTTGCTCGCGCTGATCGTGCTCCTCGTCGCCTCGACGGGAGTCTTCGTCGTGTGGCTGCACGGTGAGGCGGGCCGTCGCTTCCTGGCGCGCAAGGTCGAGTCGTTGATCAACGGCGAGATCAAGGGGCGCATCAGCATCGCCGAGATCACGAAGCTCACCCGTCGCGGCGTCGTCGCCCGCGACGTCCGCTTTCGCGCGCCTGGAGGTGAGCAGGTGATCGTCGTGCGAGACGTCGACCTGGAGGTTCGCTGGAGCGCCGCGCTTCGCGGCCACTTCGTGTCGCCGCGCACGCGAGCCCACGGCGGCCGCGTCGTGCTCCACCAGCGCAGCGGAACCCTCTCCATCGACACCACCTTCCAGGGTCGGCCCCGCCCGCAAGGCGAGCCCTCCCGGCCGCCACCGCCCGGACCGCGGCCGTCCAACGTCGTCTTCGAGCGCATCGAGGTGTCCGACATCACGCTGATCACGGCCGTGCCCGACGTGCCCGACGCGCGGGTCTCGGACATCAGCACCGTGCTCGCCATCGACGTGCGCGAGCCCGGTGGTCGACCGCTCCTCACGCTTGAGTCGCTGACCGGCAGCGCCCACCTCGACACCCCGATTCCCATCCGCATGCGCTTCACCGGCGGGACGTTTCGCTTCGCCAGCGGCGATCGTGACCGCGTGCGCGCCAACGTCACGGCCATCCTCGACGACAACCGTGTGCGCCTGCGCTGCACCACCACCATGCGCGGCGACACGCCTCGCATCAGCGTTCGGCTCTCGCTCCCGGCGAGCGCTGGACTGCTCGACAGCCTGCCGACCATCGCGCAGGCCGGCCTCGCCGATCACTTCGTCTCGAACTTCGACTTCTCCGTCGACCGCGACTGACTACCGGTCGTCCACGGCGCGGTGGGCCTTCGCGAGCACCTCCCAGGTCACCGGGCCGATGCCGAGCGCCTCGATGAAGCGCTGCGCCTGACCGATGACCTCCGCCGAGGCCACCTCGCTGTCGCACGCGATGGCAGCCAGCGAGAGCGTGTGCGAGACGCCCGCCACCTCATCGAGCAGGCGCGCCGTGTCGGGGTCGCCTTCGACATCCTTCAGGGTCATCAGCACCATCGACGCGTGCCAGAGCGCCCGTCGCTTCTCCAGCCGGCTGTTGGACGCGAGCTCGACCGCGCTCATCGCCGCGCCCACCCGCAGCTTGCACTCGCTCCACCGCGACCCCTGCTCGTCGAACACCGAACCCAGCACCGTCTCCAGCACCTTCAGGATGTCGGGCACCCGCTCCGTCAGCCGCACCACCTCGGGCCTCGTCAATCGCTGCATCGTCACCGCTCCTCAACCCGCTCGTCGGTGTGCCTCATCCGTCGCGCGCTCGCCAATCCGCGGGGGACATATCCCGACCGTGATACGGTGCCGCGCCGTGCGACTCCTCATCCTCCACACCGGCGGAACCCTGATGATGCATGGAGGCGATCCGACGCCTCTCAAGCCCGACGTCTACACGAGCGATCTGCTCGCCGAGCTCCCGGTGCTCAACCGCATCGCGGACATCGAGACGCGCATCCTCTTCAACTACGACTCCAGCGACCTGCAACCGCACCACTGGGTCGAGCTCGGCGCCGCCATCCACGGCGCGCTCGACGAGCGCCTCCCCGACGGCTCGCGCTCCTTCGACGGCGTGGTGGTCCTCCATGGCACCGACACCATGGCCTACACCGCGAGCGCGCTGGCGTTTCTTCTTCCCGGGCTCGACCGACCGGTGGTGCTCACCGGAGCGCAGCGCCCGCTCGCCGAGGTGCGCACCGACGCGCGCTCCAACCTCGTCGACGCCTGCCACCTTGCCACGATGGATCTCCCCGAGGTCGCCATCGCCTTCAACGCGCGGCTCCTGCGCGGCTGCCGCGCCATCAAGATGGACGCCTGGGCGCTCGACGCCTTCGCGTCGCCCTCGTGCGCGCCGCTCGTCACGCTGGGCGTCACCGTCGAGCGAGGCACCCACATCCTCCCGCCGCGAGCCCGCGCCGAGTTCGACGCGCGCATCGAGGCGAAGGTGCTCGCGGTGCGGTTGTTTCCGGGGCTCGACCCGAAGCTGCTGCTGGGCGCGCTGCGATCGGGCGTGCGGGGTCTCCTGCTGGAGGGCTTCGGTTCGGGCAACATCCCGCGCCTCGAAAACTCCCTCGTCCCTGTCGTGCGCGACGCCGTGGCGCGTGACGTCCCGGTGGTGATCGTGAGCCAGTGCGCGCGCGGGGCGGTCGACCTCACGCGCTACGAGGGTGGCGCCGCGGCCCTGGGCGAGGGCGCCATCGGAGCAGGCGCGATGACCGCCGAGGCGGCCGTGGCGAAGCTGATGCTGGCGCTCGGTCGGGCGGACGAGGGTCGGCGACGGGAGACGGCGCGGCGAGCCTTCGCGGAGTGCTGGGCGGGAGAGGTCTGAAGAGCGCAGGCTTGCCGTTCGGCGGCCGGGCATCACGCAGTAGGGAGAACCGACGCTCCCACGAGGTGCCTCCATGACCACCCACCACCACGAATCGATGTCCGTGAAGGACATGCTCCACTCGCCGGTCGAGGCCATCAAGCACATCGCCCCAGACGAGATCGTCGACACCGTGCTGGCGATTCCCGACCGCGTACAGACCGAGCTCCGCGAGCGCCCCTACCGCACGCTCGCCGTAGCCGTGGGCGTGGGCATCACCATCGGCGTCGTCGCCAGCTCCCGCGTCGCGCGCTTCCTCATCTGGAACCTCGGTGGCTACGCCGCCACCGAGCTCGCCCGACGCGGCGCGAAGCGCTACCTGGAGCGCGTTCTCACGGCCTGAGCGGGCTCGCTCGTAGCGCTGGTCAGTCGCGTTTGCCCTGCGGTAGCGTCGCGGGGTGAATCGACTGTGGTGGGTCGTGGTGCTCGCAGCGGCGCTGCTCTCGTGTCACCGCGCGGCGCCGCCGGGGGGCGGGCTCGCGAGGGTGCGCGCGGCCGGTGTGTTGCGGTGGGGCGGGGACATCCAGGGCGGCGAGCCGTACGTCTACGAGGACGCCGAGCACGGCGGTCGCCTCACGGGCTTCGAGGTCGAGATCGCCAACGCCATCGCGCGCGAGCTCGGGGTGCGCGCGCAGTTCGTGCAGAACGACTGGAGCGCCCTCATCCCCTCGCTGGAGCGCGGCACCTTCGACATCGCGATGAACGGCCTGGAGGTCACTCCCCAGCGCGTCGGCCGCGTCCGCTTCACTCGGCCCTACTACATCTTCGGCGCGCGTCTCATGGCCCGCCGTGACGACCAGCGCATCCAACCGTCGCTCACCTCGCTGCGCGGTCGTCGCGTCGGAACGCTCGCGAACAGCTTCTCCTACGAGCTGCTCCGCAACGTCGCGGAGGTCGTCCCCTACGAAGGCGTCGAGGAGCCGTACATCGACCTCGTGCAGAGCCGCACCGACGCGGTGCTGCTCGACGACATCATCGCGGCCCGGTACGGCGAGACGAAGCCCGAGCTGCGCGTCGTGGGCGACCTCGCCGACGGCTACTACTCCATCGCCACGCGACCGGCCGAAGCCGACCTCCAGCAGGCCGTCGACCAGGCCCTGGCGCGCATCACCGCGAGCGGCGAGATGGAGCGCATCCTGCGCCACGGCAACATCTGGAACGACCGCGAACGCCGCCTCGCCACATGGTCCGACGAAGACCAGCGGCGCATGCTCGGCACGGCCGCCGCAGCGCAACACTTCTCCCGCTCGCACGTGGTGCTCTTCCTCAAGGGCGCGCTCGTCACGCTGCTGCTCTCGGCGCTCGCGATGGCGCTGGCCATCCCGCTCGGGCTCGGCCTCGCGGTGCTGCGCCTCTTCGGCCCGAAGCCCCTCGCGCGGCTCGCGGGCGCCTACGTCGAGCTCTACCGGGGCACGCCGGTACTGCTCCAGTTGTACGTCCTGTATTACGGGCTCGCGCCCATCGTGAAGATCAGCGCCTTCCCGGCAGCGATCATCGGCCTCGGGATGAACTACGCCGCCTACGAGGCCGAGGTGTACCGCGCGGGCATCCAGGCGGTTCCGCGTGGGCAGATGGAGGCGGCGCTGTCGCTGGGCATGCCGCTCGGGCTGTCGCTGCGGCGCATCATCCTGCCGCAGGCCTTTCGTCTGGCGCTGCCGTCGGTGACCAACGACTTCATCGCGCTGCTCAAGGACAGCTCGCTGGTGTCGGTCATCACGGTGGTCGAGCTCACCAAGCAGATGACCATCACGGCCGTCGACATCCGCGGGTGGGCGTGGCCCGGTGCGCTGTGCGCGCTGATGTACTTCCTCATGAGCTACCCCTTGTCGGTGGTGGCTCGCAGGCTTGAATCGAGGCTGGCGCGGTCATGATCAACGTCGACGGACTGCGGAAGGTCTACGGCGAGCGAACGATCCTCGACGGCATCACGGCGCGCTTCGACAAGGGCCAGGTCGTCGCGCTGGTGGGGCCGTCGGGCGGCGGCAAGAGCACGCTGCTGCGTTGCCTCAACGGGCTGGAGTCCTTCGACGGCGGCAAGGTCACCGTCGGCGCCGACGCGCTCGCGCCGGGCGGTGAGAAGGTCAACCGCAAGGCGCTGCACAGCATCCGGCAGCGCGTCGGGATGGTGTTCCAGCAATGGAACCTCTTCGCGCACCGCACCGCGCTCGGCAACGTCATCGAGGCGCCCGTGCACGTGAAGGGCATGTCGGTCGTGCAGGCGACCGAGCGCGGGAAGTCACTGCTGGCGCGCGTGGGCCTCTCGCATCGCGAGGGCGCGTACCCGCATGAGATGTCGGGCGGCGAGCAGCAGCGCGTGGCCATCGCGCGGGCCCTGGCGATGGACCCCGAGGCGTTGCTCCTCGACGAGCCCACGAGCGCGCTCGACCCCGAGCGGGTGGGTGAGGTGCTCGACGTGCTGCGCGGCCTCGCGGCTGACGGGCTGACGATGCTGGTGGTGACGCACGAGATGCGCTTCGCCCGCGAGGTGAGCCACCGCACGCTGGTGCTGCACGGCGGGCAGATCATCGAGGACGGTCCGTCGCGCGAAGTGCTCGACGCGCCCACGCACGAGCGCACGCGGGCCTTCCTCGGGCTCGATCGGAAGTAGCGCCCGCTACACCATCGAGGGACGCGGCCCGATGGTGTACGGCGCCTCGTCCCAGTCGCCATCCTTGAAGATGAAGAGCTTGTGGTCGTCGACCACGCCGCCCTCGCGCACGCTCGTGACGAGATACACGACGGGCAGCACGGGCGTTCCCTCCGGGGACGCGACGATCTTGTCCTCGGTGGAGAAGTACGCGCCGACGTCGCAGTGCGAGTGATAGATCACCTTCACCGGAACGCCGCCCGCGTCGCCGTCCGCGAGGGCGCGCTGCATGAGCATGCCGTCGATGATGTAGGCGTTCTTCGAGGTGCGCGGGTACGTCTCGGGGTCGAGCTTGTGATAGCGGTCGGCGAGGTTGGGCACGCGCCGCCCCGACGTGATGACGCGCGGGTCACCCGCGGGGCCGAGGAGCAGCCCGCACGACTCGCCGGGGTACGCCTCGCGGGCGTGCGCGTCGACGTCGTCGAGGACGTCCTGCGGAATCACGAGATTGCCCTGTAGCCACGGTCGGGTACGCATCGTCGGACTCCCTCTCACCAGGTGTAGAGACGCTCCCACTTCATCGGGAGGAAGTATCGGTCGCCGCGGTCACAAAGGATCGTCACGACGCAGCCGGGCTCGCCCCGCGAAGCGAGGTCACGCGCGATGGTGTACGCGGCAAACACATTGGCCCCGGCCGAGTGACCGACGTGAACCGACTCCTGCTCCCAGAGCCGGTCGGTCATGTCCCAGCCGTCCTCGGTGTTGATCCACATGGTCTCGTCGGGCACGGCGTCGCTGTAGATGGGCGGCACCAGCGAGCTCGGCAGATGCTTGAGGCCCTCCAGGCCGTGCAGCGCGTCGGCGGGCTGCACCGCCACGCAGCGAATGGGGCGGTGGTGCTCCTTCAAGCGGCGCGTGGTGCCCATCATGGTGCCGGTAGTGCCGAGGCCCGTGACGAAGTGCGTGATGCGGTCGCCCACGTCGGCCAATATCTCCGGCCCCGTCGTGAGGTAGTGCCCCAGCGGGTTGCTCTCGTTGGAGTACTGGTCGGGGTAGTAGTAGTGGTCGGGCCGCTCGGCGACGAGCTTGCGGGCAAGGCGAATCGCGCCGTCGCTGCCCTCCAGCGGGTCGGAGTAGATGATCTCGGTGCCGAAGGCGCGGGTGATGTCCTTGCGCGCCTGCGACACGTTGGACGGCATCACCAGCGCGACGCGGTAGCCGAGCGCCGCGCCCACGAGCGAGTAGGCGACGCCCGTGTTGCCCGAGGTCGAGTCGATGAGCACGCGATCGCGGGTGAGGTCACCGCGGCGGAGCGCGTCGGTGAAGATCTGCCGCGCCGCGCGGTCCTTCACCGAGCCGCCGGGGTTTTGAAACTCCAGCTTGGCGTAGATCTCCACGCCCGGTGTGTCGCGCTCTAGCGTTCGCAGTCGCAGCAGCGGCGTGTTGCCCACTGCGTCGAGGATGGAGTCCAATCGCTTCGGTCGCAGCATCACTCACCCAACCGCGCCGCCAGCCCTGGCGGCAGCGCCTTCGCAGGCTGACCCAGCACCCGACGCGCCGCCTCGACGCTCGCCCACGCGGCAACACCCCGTCCGCCCACCGGCAGCTCGATGACGACGGAGGCATAGTCCGAGACGGTGCCACCAGCACGCTCGTGCGCCTCTCGCGCGAGGGGATTGTCGGGATGGAAGCGCACCGCGACCTCTGCCAGCGACCGCTGACCTGCCACGCCGAGTTCGGGCAGCGCGATCTGCCGCCCGTAGCGCGCGTGGTCGAGCGGCCGGTCGCTCATCCGCCCGCGATCGCCGGGACGATGGTGAGGGTGTCGTTGTCCTTCAGCGGAGTGGCGAGCCCTTCGAGGAAGCGGACGTCCTCTTCGTTGAGGTAGAGGTTCACGAAGCGGCGGATGCCCTTGGCATCGAGCAGCCGATCCTTGAGGCCGGGGTGCGCGCCTTCGAGCTGGTCGATGAGCTCGCCCACCGTCGCGCCCGTGCCACTGACCTCTTCCTTGCCCGCCGTCAGGGTCCGAAGCTGCGTCGGAACCCGCACCGTGATCGCCATCGAGAGCCTCCTTGGGAGCGATTGTTCGCGCATTCAGTAAACTGAAACCGTCGCTGGGTCCACTGGAACCTCAGCCGCGACCGCACAGCGGACAATCGCCGCGCCGCGCGAAGCACGACGAGCGGAACGTCTGGTTCCAGCCGTCGTATCGCGCAAGGCTGCCGACGGTGCTGCGGTCACCGTGCAGCAGCCTCAAGGCGTCGCGCGCCATCATCGCGCCGATGACGGAGGTGATCGGCCCGTAGACCCCGGCGATGGCGCAGGTCGTCGCCTCCTCGTCGGGCACGTCCTCGAAGACGCAGCGGTAGCAGGCGCCGTCGCCCCACTTCACGGGCAGCACCGTGCCGCCCCAGCCGACGCACGCGCCGTGCACCACCGGCGCCCCCAACGCCCGCGCCACGTCCGCCGTCAAAAACTTCGTCGGGAGGTTGTCGCTCCCCTCGACGATCACCGCCGCGCCGCGCAGCAGGGACTCCGCGCTCTCCGGCGCGAGGTGCTCGGGGCGCGTCTCCACCACCATCCCGGGCGCCATCTTCGCGAGCGCATCGCGCGCCGCATCGACCTTCCGTCGACCGACATCGGCCTCCGTGAAGAGCACCTGGCGATGGAGGTTGGAGCGGTCGACGGTGTCCTCGTCGATGAGCCGCAGCGCGACGCCCGCCTCGGCGAGCGCGAGCGCCGCGGGGCAGCCGAGACCGCCGACGCCGACCACGGCCACGAAGACGGGCATCGCTACGGCGTGGCTTCGGCGAAGTGGGTGTCGAGCGAGAAGTAGCGCTCGCCGGTGTCGCAGAGCACCGTCAGCACGACGGCGTCGGCGGGCATGGTCGCGGCGAGGGCGCACGCGACGAAGACGTTGGCGCCCGACGAGATGCCGACGAGCAGGCCCTCCTCGCGGGCGAGGCGGAGCTTGGTGCGCCAGGCGTCCTGGTCGCCGACGGTGTGCACCGCGTCGACCACCGACGGGTCGTAGTTGCGCGGGACGAAGCCCGCCGCGAGCCCCTGGATCTTGGTGGGCCCACGCTCACCGCGCGAGATGGTGGCGCAGCGATCGGGCTCGACCGCGACGACGCGCGCGCTGGAGCCAGCGCGCTTGAGGGCGTGCCCGACGCCGGTGATGGTTCCGCCGGTGCCGACGCCTGCGACGAAGAGGTCGAGGCGGGGGAATGCGTCGACGATCTCGGCGCCGGTGGTCTGCTCGTGCACCGCGGGGTTGGCAGGGTTTTCGAACTGCCCCGGCGAAAACGACCCCGGCGTGGCCTCGGCGATGGCGCGAGCGCGAGCGATGGCGCCGTCGAGCTGCTGGTCTTCGGGGGTGAGCACCACCTCGGCGCCGTAGGTCTTGAGGAGGGCGCGGCGCTCCAGCGACATGCTTTCGGGCATGGTGAGGATGAGCTTCAGCCCGCGGGCCTTGCAGGCGAGCGCGAGGCCGATGCCGGTGTTGCCGCTGGTGGGCTCGACCACGGTGCCGCCACGCGCGATGACGCCGCGGGCGAGGGCGTCGTCGAGCATGGCGACGGCGACGCGGTCCTTCACCGAGCCGCCGGGGTTCTGCTGTTCGAGCTTCACCCAGACGGCGGCGCCATTCGGGGAGGGAAGGTTGCGGAGGCGCAGCGCGCTGGTCGCGCCGACGAGGTCCATGAGGGAGTCGATGATCGCCACGGGTGGTGTGTTCGTCCGCGAGCGGGAGGTTGTCAACGCCGCGTGACGAGTGTCAGCACGGCGCGGGTGCGCTCGGGCGTGTGCTCCAGCACCGCGACCCGTACAAGAGCCACCGGGCGACCGCGCAGGTGTGCCCGCACCGCCCTGGCAAAGTGAGCGGGATCGGTCGGCCCTTCCACCAACAGCTCGAACGTTCCTGGTCGGCCTCGCAGGACGCCCTCGGCGATCCCGGCTTCGGCCGCGAAGGCGAGCTCATCGGCGAAATCGCGTGTCGCGGGCCCCTTCGCGAGATCGCTTCCCGGCATCGAAGCGGGGAGCCGCGCTCGCACATCCGCGAGCGGCGCGCCTTCCGTCGGATCGACCGCGTCGGGGACGAGCGCCAACAGCGGGTCGAGCGCGAAGGTGCGCTGTCGCAGCCCGGGGTGCGGGACGGTGAGGGTGTCGGTGTTCGATCGCTGCGAGGCGTGCCAGAGCAGGTCGAGGTCGAGGGTGCGCGGCCCCCAGCGATCGCGGCGTTCGCGGCCGAGGTCGCGCTCGATGGAGCGGCAGATCTCCAGCGCTTCGCCGAGGGTGCGATCGAAGGGGAGCGCAAACGCGGTGTTGAGGTAGTCGGGCTGCGGTGGACCGAGCGGCGCGGTCTCCCACACGGGCGCGACGCGGAGGTCGGAGGTGCCGAAGCGCGAGGCGACGAGGTCACGCGCGGCGCGGAGGATGGACCAGCGCCCGCCGAGGTTGGTGCCGGCGCCGATGACCAGGGTCGAGCCGTTCATGGCGCGAACTCTACCGGTCGCGGTGACTTCCCGCGCGGAAGCCTTGACCCGGCGCGCGACGGAGGGCGGAATGCGCGGCATGAAGAAGGTTCTGGTCACCGGAGGGGCGGGGTTCATCGGGCATCACGTGGCGACGGAGTGGCGTCGGCGCGGGGCGCACGTGGTGGTGCTCGACAGCCTGCGGACGGGCAAGCGGGACAACGTCGCGCGCATCCCCGACGACGGCGGGCTCACGTTCATCGAGGGCAGCATCACCGATGCCGCGACGGTGAAGCGGGCGATGGACGGTTGCTCGGTGGTGCACCACCTCGCGGCGCAGGTGAGCGTCCCCGAGTCCATGGAGCGACCGCTGGAGTGCGTGGACATCAACATCCACGGGACGCTCAACGTCCTCGACGCGGCGAAGGCCGCGGGCGTGTCGCGCGTGGTGTTCTCCAGCAGCGCGGCGGTGTACGGCGACGACCCGCGCAGCCCGAAGACCGAGGACATGACCCCGGCCCCGAAGTCCCCCTACGGCATCACCAAGCTGGACGGGGAATTTTACCTGAAGATGTATGCCGAGGCCCACGGCGTGCCCACCGTCAGCCTGCGGTACTTCAACGTCTTCGGCCCGCGGCAGGACCCGAAGGGCGCCTACGCGGCGGCCGTTCCGATCTTCATCGAGCGCGCCCAGCGCGGGGTGGACATCAGCATCTTCGGCGACGGCGAGCAGACCCGCGACTTCGTCTTCGTGGGCGACGTGGTGGCCGCCAACGTGCTCGCGGCGACCTCCGATCGCGCGGGCAAGGGAGAGGTCTTCAACGTCGCCCAGGGCGGGCGCATCACCATCAACGACCTCGCGCGGTCCATCGTGACCGTGACCGGGAGCCGGTCGAAGATCGTGCACGCCCCCGAGCGCGCGGGAGACATCCGGCACAGCCTCGCCTCCATCGGCCGCATCGTGGAGGGCCTCGGATTTGCGCCGAAGGTCTCGCTCGAAGAGGGCCTGCGCGCGTGCCTCGCGTCGGCCTGATGACGCTCGTGCTCGCGCCGGGCGCCGTGGTGCGGCATCATCGGCGGGCATGATCGATTCAACCCCATCGACCTGCGCGCCCGTGGCGGTGAGCCCCTACCGCTCGCCCGCCCGCGCGCCTGCTCCGTGTGACGCCTGCGCCCCGGGCTGGGCCGTGTTCGCCATCGACGGCTGCATGGTGCTGGTCGTCGTGGCGACGGTGTTCACCATCGGCCAGTGGTCCGCGCTGGTCGACGGTGCCGCGCAGACCTTCCTGGGGTTCTGAGAGGACCTGCACTCGTGGCGCGGCGAATCGTGGTGGGAATGAGCGGCGGGGTGGACTCGTCCGCGGCCGCGGCGGTGCTGCACCGCGAGGGCTGGGAGGTCATCGGCGTCACCCTGCACCTGTGGGACTACGTCCGCGAGGGGCACGCCGGTCGGTGCTGCTCGCCTGAAGATCAGTACGACGCCGCGCGGGTCTGCGAGCTGCTCGGCGTGGCGCACTACACCTTCGACCGCCGCTCGCTGTTTCGCGAGAAGGTCGTCGACCGCTTCGTCGAGGACTATGCCGCAGGGCGCACACCGAGCCCCTGCGTGCGCTGCAACGAGTCGGTGAAGCTCGGGCCGTTGTGGGACATCGCCACGCGCCTCGGGGCCGACGCCATCGCCACCGGGCACTACGCGCGGGTCTCGCTCGATGGTGACGGCGTCGACCTCCGCGCCGCCGCCGACGCCAGCAAGGACCAGTCGTACTTTCTCTGGGCTTCGCCGGTCGAGGCGCTGCGACGGCTGCACCTCCCGCTCGGCGGGCTGGAGAAGCCCGCGGTGAGGGCGCTCGCCGCGGAGGCGGGGCTGCCCAACGCGCAGAAGCCGGACTCGGTCGACCTTTGCTTCCTCGAAGGTCAACCGTATGCAGGCTTCGTCGAGCGTCACGGCGGCGGAGCGGCGCGCCCCGGTCCCATCGAGACACTCCGCGGCGAGGTGGTGGGGCAGCACGACGGGGTGCACGCCTTCACGCCGGGACAGCGCCGGGGCATCGGCGCCGCCGGGAGCCCGCGCTACGTGCTGAAGATCGTCCCCGAGCGGGCGGCCGTCGTCGTGGGCGACGACGAAGAGACGCGCACGAGCGTCGCGGCCCTGGAGGGTTTCCGCTGGTTGAGCGACACCCGGCCGACGCAGGTGCGGGCGCGCATCCGTTACCGGCACACGGGCGTCGAGGCGACGGTGGAAGACCTCGGTGAGGGCCGGGCGACGCTGCGATTCGCGGAGCCGCAGCGAGGGGTTGCGCCCGGGCAGGCGGCGGTGCTCTATGCGGGCGATCGCGTCGTCGGTGGCGCCTGGATCACGGAGCTTCCATCGTGAGCGGTCGTTGGCGAGGACTGGGTCTGGTGCTCCTCGCGGGGTGCAGCGTGGGCGAGGGGAGCGGTGATGTTCGCGGACCGTTGCACCTCGAGGTGTGCGGGGTGTCGACGGAGCTGTTCGACCTGAAGCCGGTGTTCTTCGGCGGCGACTTCCACGACGGCACGCTCATCATCCGCGTGGCGCAGGGCGGCGAGACCGCGGAGTTCAGCGACGAGTTCGTGTGGCGCGTCAACGACACGGCCTACGTCGCGGCGCACCTCAACGAGCGCATCCCGGTGGGCCTCCCCGGTGTCGCGCCGGTGCAGGCGGTCTTCCGCCCCAACTACACGTGCGGACGCCGCGAGCTCACCGCCTACTCGCCCACCGTCGCCCTCGAAGCGACGCACGGCTACGTGGTGTTCAGCTCCATCTATCGCGGCGACCCCAACGCCGACGCGACGCAGCGCCTCACCGAGGTGACCCAGTTCTCGATCTCGCTGCGCGACCCCCGCGAGGTGCGCGACACCGACCCCTCGCGCGCCCCGACCGGCCCCGCCGCACGCGAGCCGCGGGTGCTCTCGGACAGCGTCGGCGAGCTGGAGGGGTGGTTCCGCTTCTACTTCGTGCGCGGTCGGCCGGCGCAGCGGTTCCAGTGAAGGAGTCCGTCGTCACCATCGAGTCCCTCGCCGCGTCGGGGGAGGGCATCGCCCGCCTCAACGGCACCGTCGTGCGCCTCGAAGACACGCTCCCCGGTGAGCGCTGGCGCGTCCGCCGCGAGGGCAACGGCTGGGCGACCGTGGCCCGCGAAGAGTCGTCCGACGCGCGCGTCGAGGCGCCGTGCGCGGTGTTCGGTCGCTGCGGCGGCTGCACCTGGCAGCACGCTTCGCCGTCGGCCCAGCAGGCCGCCCGCCTCGAACGCCTCCAGCGCGCGCTCCCCCCCGCACTCCGCACGACGCCCGTCACGTACGTCGCGAGCGACGCCCCGTACGGCTACCGCACCCGCGCCCGACTGCACTGGACCCTGTCGGGTCCGCGCGTGCTCCTGGGCTTCCTCGAACGTCGCTCCAGCACCATCGTCGACCTCCCGTCGTGCCCGGTGCTCGTGCCCGCGTTGGAGGCGGCGTTGCCCGCGTTGCGCGAGGCGATCGCGGCGCTGGGCGGTCGCGGCGAGGCGGCCATCGCGCTCGGCGAAGGCGGTCGGCCGGTGGCGAGCCTGCGACCGCAGCGACCGCTCGACGAGCGGGGCTACGCGGTCGGTCGCCAGTTGTTGACCCGGGGCTTCGCCGGGGTCGCACTGTGGACACCGGGTGTGAGCGCGCCTGCCATCGAGGGAGACCCGTGCCCGGTGCAGGTGGGCGGCGACGGACTGCCGTTGCGCGCGGGCATCGGGGGATTTGGTCAGGCCAACGGCTCGCTCAACCCGACGCTCGCGGCGTACGTCGACAGCGAAGCCCAGGCCGCGGGTCGCTCGGTGGTCGAGCTGTACGCGGGCGCGGGCAACCTCACGGTGTGCCTCGCGAAGAGCGCCGCGAAGGTGACGGCGGTGGAGTCCGACCGCGACGCGACGGAGGCGCTGCGCGTCAACCTGACCAACCGCGGCATCACGAACGTCAGCGTTCACGAGGAGGCCGTGGAGGTGCGGACGCGGCCGTGGAAGGCCGACGTGGTGGTGCTCGACCCGCCGCGGACGGGCGCGCGCGAGGCGTGCGCGGTGCTGGTGAGCGCACCGGTGCGGCGCGTGGTCTACGTCTCGTGCGACCCGGAGCACCTCGGTCGCGACCTCCAGGCGCTCTCGGCGAAGTACACGTTGCAGCGCCTGGCGGCCTTCGAGATGTTTCCACAGACGCCGCTGGTGGAGGTCGTCGCGACGCTCGTGGCCACGAAGGGAGCGGGGCGTGCGTAGCGTCGTCGATCGGGAGTTCATCGCCGAGCGTGAGCGCTTCGTGCTGAGGCACGCCTGCGAGGACTGCGTGTTCTTCGTGGCGGAGGGCGGGCGCTGCGCCAACGGCTACCCCAACGCGATGCACCGACGCGCGGCCTTCGAGGGCGAAGGGTCGCGCGACGGAACCTTCTGCAAGGAGTTCGAGCTCCTGTGAGTCAGCACGCCTCGGGGGTCGAGCAGGTGCTGCGCAGGGCCGTCGCGTTCGCGCAGCGCCAGCGGCTCTTTCAGCCGGGCGACCGCGTACTGGTAGGTCTCGGCGCCGACGCGTCGAGCCTCGGTCTCCTGGGCCTTCTCATCCACGCGCGAGCTGCGCTGGGCCTCGCGGACGTTGCGGTCGCCGCGGTGGAGTGTCGGCTCGACGAGGAGTCCGACGACGCCGAGCAGGTGGCCGACCTCGGTCGCCTTGCGCGGCAGCTCGGGCTGACCTTCCACGGCGTGCGACCGTCGGCGACGGCCGGGCGGGTGCGCGTGATCGACGAGCTGCGACGGCTCGCGACCGACCAGGGGCACACCCGCATTGCCCTCGCGCCGACGCGGGACGACGACGCGTCGCGGGTGCTGCTCGAACTGCTGCGTGGGCGCGGCATGACCTCCATCCGCGGTCTCGCGCCGAAGCTGCGCGGAGGCGTGGTGCGTCCGCTGTTGACCCTGGAGGGCTCCGAGGCCGCGTCGCTCGCGTCGCTGCTGGGCGTCGAGGTGCCGCTGCCCCCGCCCGACCAGAAGCCCTCGCGCGACCGGCTGCTCCCGGCGCTGGAGACGATGATCCTGCCGCGGTTGAGGGCCGTCGCGCCCGGCTCGTCGGCGGCGCTCGCGAAGCTCGGGCGGGAGTCGCGTCGGGTGCAGCGGATGCTCGCGCACGACGCCGAAGCGTTGGTGCGAGGCGGCGCGGTGGGTGAGGCATTGGAGCTCGACGTGGAGGCGCTCCGCGGGCTGCGCGGGCCATGGGTCGCGCGGGCCGCGGTGAGGGCGGTGTGCCCGTCGGCCGATGCGGTGCACCTCCGGCACGACGCCCGCGCGCTCGCCCACGCGGCGCTCACCCCGCGCGACCTCTCTCGCGCCGAGGCTCTGGTGCTGCACGGCGCGACGGTGACGCTCGACCGGCGTTCGGGTCGGGTGCTGCTCCGGCGACGCGTCGCACGGGGCTGAGACCGATCTCCCCAATCTGCAAAAATCCTGCGCGAGGGGTTAGCGCTGGCACGGTTGCGAGGTAACCTGCGCAAACTCTCGAAGAGGTGATCGTGAAGCAATCGCACAAGACCCTGTTGTTGTGGGTTTTTCTCGCTGTGATGTTCCTGCTGGTGTGGAAGGTCGTGACCGGGACGCAGACCCCGCGCACCGTGGCCTTCAGCGAGTTCATGAACGACGTGCGCCAGCACCACGTCGTCGATGTTCGGATGAAGGATCGGGAGATCACCTACAGCCGACAGCTCCCCAACGGGACGGTCGAGCAGCGGGAGACCACCGGCCCGACGAACTGGGAACTCCAGCGCGACATCCTCGCGGCGGCCGACCCGGCGCACCCGCTCCAGGTGCACAACGAGAAGGACGAGGGCTCGGGGCTGCTCACCAGCGTGCTGATGAACTGGCTGCCGATTCTGCTGCTCCTGGCGATGTTCTTCTTCTTCATGCGGCAGCTCCAGTCGGGCGGCGGCAAGGCGATGAGCTTCGGGAAGTCGCGGGCGAAGCTGGTCAACGACTCGCAGAACCGCATCACCTTCGCCGACGTGGCGGGCATCGAAGAGGCGAAGGACGAGGTCGAGGAGATCATCGCCTTCCTCAAGGACCCGAAGAAGTTCCGTCGGCTGGGAGGTCGCATCCCCAAGGGCGTGCTGCTCGCGGGCGCCCCCGGCACCGGCAAGACCCTCCTCGCGCGCGCCATCGCGGGTGAGGCGGGCGTTCCGTTCTTCACCATCTCGGGCTCGGACTTCGTCGAGATGTTCGTGGGCGTCGGCGCCTCGCGCGTCCGCGACCTCTTCGAGCAGGGCAAGAAGAACGCCCCGTGCATCATCTTCATCGACGAGATCGACGCCGTCGGCCGCCACCGCGGCGCGGGCATGGGCGGCGGTCACGACGAGCGCGAGCAGACCCTCAACCAGCTCCTCGTGGAGATGGATGGCTTCGACGCCAACGAGGGCGTGATCATCATCGCGGCCACCAACCGCCCCGACGTGCTCGACCCGGCGATCCTTCGCCCGGGCCGCTTCGACCGCCGCATCACCGTGCCGCGGCCCGACGTGCGCGGCCGAGAGGAGATCCTCCGCGTCCACACCCGCAAGGTGCCGTTGTCGCCCGACGTCGACCTCGCGGTCATCGCTCGCTCGACCCCCGGCTTCGCGGGCGCCGAGCTGGAGAACCTCATCAACGAGGCCGCTCTTCTCGCGGCGCGGCAGGACAAGGACGTCGTCTCGATGGTCGACGTAGAGCTCGCCAAGGACAAGGTCCTGATGGGCGTGGCGCGTCGCAACATGGTCATGAGCGACGAGGAGAAGGAGACCACGGCGTGGCACGAGGCCGGGCACGCGGTCACCTCGCACTTCATCGAGGGCAACGACCCGGTGCACAAGGTCACGATCATTCCGCGCGGCCCCGCCCTCGGCGTGACGATGAGCCTCCCGGTCGAAGACCGTTACACGATGACCGAGTCCCAGGCCCTCGCGCGCATCGCGATGATGTTGGGTGGGCGCGTGGCCGAAGAGGTCATGTTCCAGAAGGTCACGACGGGTGCCTCGGACGACATCAAGCGCGCGACGCGGCTCGCCCGGCGCATGGTCTGCGACTTCGGCATGAGCGCGAAGATCGGGCCGGTGTTTCATGGCGAGAGCGAAGACCAGCCCTTCGTGGGCCGCGACTTCGGCGGCGCGGGCCGCGAGTACAGCGATCAGACCGCCGTCGAGATCGACCACGAGGTGCGGCGCATCATCGGCGAGCAGCAGGAGCGCACCCGCCGCGTGCTGACCGAACATCGCGATGCGCTGGAGCGCCTTGCCCTTGCCCTGCTCGACCGCGAGACCCTCGACGCCGAGGAGATCATGGCGTGCTTCGAAAACCGCGCGCTCCCCGTGCGCGCCCGACCGGTGATCCCCTCGTGGGCGGAGCGTCGTGACCGCAAGGACAGCGGCCGCGGCTCCAAGGTCACCAGCATCTTCCCCCCGCCCCGAAGCGTTCCGTCCGGCGCCTGATCGGCGTCCGTTCGCGCTCGCCCTCGCGGCTTACCGAGTTCTGTATGCCGCGCCTCCCCCTCCAGCTCCGAACCGTCACCTGGGATTGGTCCCGACCCTATGTCCTGGGCGTGCTCAACGTCACGCCCGACTCGTTCTCGGACGGCGGTCGCTTCGTCCGGGTCGACGCCGCGGTCGACCGCGCCGCCGCGATGATTGCCGAAGGCGCAGACGCCATCGACGTCGGCGGGGAGAGCACCCGCCCCGGAGCCGCCGTGGTCTCCGAGGCGGAGGAGCTCGGGCGCGTCGTGCCCGTCATCGACGCGCTGACAGCTCGCTTCCCGACGCCCATCTCCATCGACACCACCAAGGCCGCCGTCGCGCGCTCGGCCCTCGCCGCGGGTGCGTCCCTCCTCAACGACGTCGGCACCGGCGAGGCCCCCGAGGCGCTCGGGGTGGTCGCGGCGGAATACGGTGCCGTGTATCTCGCGATGCACGCCCGTGGGACGCCTGCGACCATGCGCTCACTCGCCCGCTACGGTGACGTGGTGTCCGACGTGCGCGCCGAGCTCGCCCAGACGGCCGAGCGTCTCATCGCGGCGGGCGTCGCGGCCCATCGCGTGGTGCTCGATCCGGGACTCGGCTTCGCCAAGACGGGCGCCCATTCGTTGGCGCTCCTGGCAAACCTCGCGGCGCTGCGATCGCTGACCTACCCTCTCTGCGTGGGACCATCTCGCAAGAGCTTCCTCGTCTCCGACGAGGCACACCCGCCGGGGTGGGCGCAGGACTCCGCCGCCGCGGCCGAGCGCGTCGGAGGGACGGCCGCATCCGTCGCGCTCGCGGTGCTCCAGGGGGCGGAGATGGTGCGCGTGCACGACGTCGCCGTGATGGCCCAGGCGGCGAGGGTGGCCCACGCGCTGCGCCTCGCGGGAGGGGGCGACCGTGCACTCTGACTGGCTGCGGGTGATCCTTCGTCGGCCGCCACAGGAGCTGCTGCGCGACGCCGTCGACATCCTGGTGGTGGCCTACGCCATCTACCGCATCCTGCTGCTCGTGCGCGGCACGCGCGCGGCGCAGGTGGGGCAGGGGCTGGTGCTCCTCGCCGTCGTCTACGCCATCTCGCAGTGGCTCCACCTCACCACGACCTTCACGCTGCTCGACCGTTCGCTCACGTCGTTTCTGGTGTTCGTGGTGGTGATCTTCCAGGCCGACATCCGGCGCGCGCTGATGCGGGTGGGCGACCGGCCATTTCTCTCCCGCTGGCGCAAGCCCGTCGACGCGCCCGCGATGGAGGAGGTCATCGCCGCGGCCGAAGACCTCGCGCAGCGACGCGTGGGCGCCCTCTTCGTCTTCGAGCGCGAGGCCAGCGTCGACGACTTCGTCACGCAGTGCACCCACCTCGACGCGGAGATCTCCACCGAGCTGCTCTTCACGCTCTTCCTCCCGAGCCAGGACAACCCCCTGCACGACGGCGCGGTCATCATCCGCAACGGGCGCATCGCGGCGGCGGGCGCGGTGCTCCCTCTCACCAACAGCGGCGCCCTCGACCGGCAGCTCGGCACCCGCCACCGCGCGGCCCTGGGCATCTCCGAAGAGACCGACGCCGCCGTGGTCGTCGTGAGCGAAGAGCGCGGCGAGATCTCGCTCTGCTTCAACGGCAACATCGTGCGGGGCCTCGACGCGCAGACCACCCGCCAGGCGCTCTACGGGGTGCTCTACTCCAAGCGACAGGTGGCGGCGCTCATGCGCGAGGCCGAGCAGGGCGATCGCGACGGGCGGTCGTCTCGCCTGCCACCACCACCGCGCTCGGGCGTCCGGCCGGTGCCGACGGATGACGCCGAACCACCGACGCGCGCCAGCGGAGACGAGTCGTGAACCTCCCTTCGCGCCTCGGAGCCCTGTTCGCCCTGGTGCGGGAGAACCTCCCCTACAAGGTCGCGTCGCTCGCCATCTCGCTCGGACTCTTCATGGTGTTTCGCGGCGCCGGAGCGGTGCAGCGCAGCGTGGACGTTCCCATCACGGCGAGGCTCCCTGCCGCCGTCCCGGGCGGCCCGCTGCTGGTCACGCCGCTGCCCGAGCGCGTGCGCCTCACCGTTCGCGGGACGCCGTCCGTGGTCGCCCCGCTGCGCGGCGACGAGATCGGCCCGGTGGAGATCGACCTGCGCGACGGCCGACGACGCCGCGTCGACCTCGACCCCTCGCTCGTGCAGCTCCCGGCCGGCGCGGACTTCGTCAGCTTCAGCCCGTCGAGCCTCGACCTCCGCTGGGACACGCTGCTCACCCGCGTGCTCGACGTGCGCGCGAGCGTCGTCGGCAGCACCGCGCCCCGCACCCGCATCGGGACCATCACCGTCGAGCCCGAGCGCGTGCGTGCGCGCGGCCCGGCGCTCGCGCTCGAAGCGCAGGAGGTGGTGCACACCGTGGCCGTCGACGCCTCGGGCCTCGCGCCCGGGCGCTACGAACGCCGCGTGCTGCTGGAGGCGCCCCGCAACGGTATCGACTATGGCCCCACGCAGGTGCGCGTCACCTTCGACGTCACCGCGCTGCACGGCGAGCGTCGCTTCGAGCGCATCCCGGTCACCGTCCGCGGCGCACCGCGGGGCGCCCAACGCCTGGAGGCGAGGCCGCCCGTGGTCGCGGTGGTGGTCAGCGGCGACCCCGAGCTGCTGGCGGAGCTGGTGCCGTCGCAGGTCGTTCCGACGGTGACGGCGCCCGACGAGGGACCGCTCCGGGTGGCGACCGAGGCGCGGGTGCAGGTGATGCCCCTGCGCGAGGGAATCACGGTGGTGGTGGAGCCCGCCGAGGTGCTGCTGGTGCCGTAGCGAGCACTCACCCGCCCGGCGGGTCCCTTTGGTAAGGTGCGTCCCCCCATGGCACGCACCACCCGCCCCGCTCCCCCTCCGGCCGCACCGGCACCCGCGCCGGTTGCAGCCCGCAAGCTCTTCGGCACCGACGGCATCCGCGGCGTCGCCAACGAGTACCCCATGACGCCGGAGGTCGCGCTGCGCGTGGGCGCCGCGGTCACCTGGTGGTCGTCGCGCGGCGGTCGCGCGGCCCGCATCGTCATCGGCAAGGATACGCGGCTCTCGGGCTACATGCTGGAGACCGCGCTCGCCGCGGGCGTCTGCGCCCAGGGCGGTCGGGTGATGCTCACCGGGCCGCTGCCCACGCCGGCCATCGCGTACATCGTGCAGTCCATGCGCGCCGACGCGGGGGTGGTCATCTCGGCCTCGCACAACCCGTACATGGACAACGGCATCAAGCTGTTTGGCGCCGACGGCTTCAAGCTGCCCGACGCCGCCGAGGCCGAGATCGAGGCGCTGCTCGAAGACCCGCGGCTCATGCAGGGGCGGCGCAGCGACCTCGGCGTCGGGCGCGCCGAGAAGATCGAAGACTCGCGCGGGCGCTACGTCACCTTCGTGAAGAGCACCTTCCCGCGGTCGCTGCGGCTCGACGGGCTGCGCGTCGTCGTCGACGGGGCCCACGGCGCGGCCTACCGCGTGGCGCCGCTGGTGTTCTCCGAGCTCGGCGCCGACGTCACGGCCATCGGTGTCAAGCCCAATGGCCGCAACATCAACGACCGCTACGGCGCGCTGCACCCGGAGACCCTCGCGGCCGAGGTCGTGCGACGGAAGGCCCACCTCGGGGTCGCGCTCGACGGCGACGCCGACCGCCTCATCGTCGTCGACGAGAAGGGCCAGATCGTCGACGGCGACGCCATCATGTCCATCTGCGCGCGTCGCATGCAGCAGGCCGGCGTGCTCGCCAAGGACACCGTCGTCGCCACCGTGATGTCCAACCTCGGGCTCGAACGCGCGCTCCACACCCACGGCGTCACGCTGGTGCGAACCGCCGTCGGCGACCGCTACGTGGTCGAGGCCATGCGCGCCAACGGCTACAACTTCGGCGGCGAGCAGTCGGGGCACCTGGTGTTCCTCGACCACGCGACGACGGGCGACGGGCTCATCGCCGCGATGCAGGTCACCGCCGCGCTGGTGATGTCGGGCAAGCCGCTGAGCGTGCTCGCCGCCGGCGCGATGCAGCGCGTGCCGCAGGTGCTGGTCAACACGACGCTCAAGGCCCGGCGACCGCTCGAAGCCATGCCCGCCACGCGCGCGCTCATCAAGGCCGTCGAGAAGAAGCTCGGCGCCGAGGGGAGGGTGCTCGTTCGCTGGTCGGGCACCGAGCCCAAGCTACGGGTGATGATCGAAGGCCCCGACGAGGCCACCATCCAGCGCATGGCCGAGGAGATCGCCGAGGCCGCCGGGAAGGAGATCGGTTGAGCACGCGCGCGCCGACGTGGCTCGCTCTGGCGACGGGCATCGTGGCGAGCTGCACGCGGCCCGCGCGTACCGAGCCGCCGCCCGAGCGCACGGTCCTCCCGGTGGTGGCGCCCACGCCCACGCCCACGCCGGAAGTCGCCCCGCCCGTTGACGTGCCGCCGACACCGCCCGTGGCGACGCCGTGGGAGCGCTTCGTCCCCGAGCTCGACGCTCCGACGGTGGCCCATGTGCGCGCGGTGTTTGCGCGCGGCGCAGCGGCGGGGCTGCGCAGCGACGTGTTCAGCAAGCTCGGTGACAGCATCACCGAGTCGGGCAGCTTCGCGCAGGACATCGGCCACGGTTGGTACGAGCTCGGCGCCTTCACGCAACTCGAACCCGTGGTGCGCTGGTTTCGTCGGCGCTCGCTCGGAGGGCGGGAGGACAACGCGTTCACCCGCGCGAGCGCCTGCGCGACCGCCGGGTGGGAGTCGAGGCAGCTCCTCGAAGGAGGCGACCGCAGCCCCGTCGAGCGTGAGCTCCAGGCGACGCGCGCAGCCTTCGCGGTGTTGATGATCGGCACCAACGACGCCGAGCGGGCGAGCCCGGCGGTGCTCGCGACGCACCTCGGGGAGATCCTCGACCGGGTCGAGCGGCGCAACGTCGTCGCGATGGTGAGCACCATCCCCTCGCACCGCGGCAACCCGACGGCGCACGCGGCGGCGGACGCCATCAACGAGCGCATCCACGCGATCGTGACCGAGCGTCACCTCCCGCTCATCGACTACCACGCGGCGATGGCGGCGCTGCCGTCCGAGGGCGTCTCGGACGACAACGTTCATCCCTCCGTGTACGTGTCCAACGGCGATACGCGCGCGGCGGTGTTCAGCGCCGAGGGGCTCCGCTACGGATACAACGTGCGCAACCTGCTGCTGCTCATCGGGCTGCGGCGCACGCTCGACGCCGTGGGCGTGTCGTACGCGACCGCGCCCGCCCGCTCACGGTGACCAGTAGACGTCGGCGCCGCCCGCGCCGCGGCTGCTGAAGCTCGCCGCGAAGGTGATGGCCTCGCTGATGGCGTACTCGGCGAGCAGACGAAACTCCGCCGCGAGGCTGCTGGTGCCGCTGGCGGTGGAGCCCGATCCGCCGCCGGCGGAGTAGGTCGCCTGCACGTAGAGGCGCGACGAGAGGTTGACCCCGGCGCCGTAGCGGGCGCCCGCGCCCGTGGTGGTGGGCTCGGCGATGATCGTCGGCAAGAACGAGAACTCCCGCGAGATGCCGCTCGCGACGATGCTCGACACGAGCGAGACGATGGCCTGCGCGAACTGCGCGGCGAAGTCGGTGCCCGACGAGCTCGCGGCGGGCGAGCGTCGGCCCAGCACGATCATGGCGAGGATCTCCGCCTGGCTGGCGGTAGGTGCGCCGTCGGCGGCGAGGACGATGGAGGGGTGATCGAGGCGCCCCGTGACGGTGACGGTGATGCGACCCGCGGTGGGCGAGGTGTGGTGCGCGACGACGTCGAGCTCGGGGTTGAGCGCGAGGCCGCCGTCGAAGGTGACGCGCACGCGGTCGAGGTCGAACTGCTTGCCGAAGATGGAGTACCAGGACTGGTTGCTGGCCTGGGTGATGGAGCCGGCGAGGGCGAGGCCCGCGCGGTCACGGCGGATGCGGATGTCCGTGCGAAGCGCGATGGCGAAGTCGGAGCGGCGGACCCAAACCGGGGTCTGCGAGTGGATCGCGAGCTCGATGCCGTACGTCGCGGCGTCGCCCGCGCGGGCGAGCCGCGTGCGCCCGACGATGAAGATGTTGGAGTCCTCGCCGATGGGCTGGATGTCGCTCGACGGCTGATCTTGCACGAGGGCCGAGAGGCGCTCGACCTCCACGGCGCCCCGCGCCCCGTCGGCCCGGAACTCCATGTTGAGGCGCACGCTGCCGTCCAGCCACGCCCAGGTGTAGCCGGAGAGCACCGCGGGGACGGTGCGGGTGGTGCCGTGGAGGTTGAGAGAGACGTGGTCATCGGCGATGGTGGCCGCGCCGTCGACCTCCATCCGTCCGCGCCCGAGCGCGAAGTTCATTCGCTCGAAGCGCAGCGTCGAGTCGCGGGCGACGAGAAGGAGGTCGAGCTCGCGCATCGGCTCGCCCAGCGCGGTGACCGTCGCGCGACCGTTGCGGATCGCGATCTGCCCGGTGGGCGAGTTGGGGTGCTGGCCGTCCCAGTGAACGCGCGCTTGCAGGGTGCCGCCCAGGTTGGTCGCGGTGTCGTCGGGGATGAAGCGCGAGAGGGTGTCGAGGGGATAGCCCGCGGCCACCATGTCGACGCTGGCGCCGTCGAGGTTGGGGCGCACCTGAGGGAGCGTTCCGACCATCGGTACCGCGCCCACCACGAGGATCGACTCGGTCGTCGAGTCGTCGGTCGGCACCGGCGCGTCGGGGGAGCAGTCGGGCGTCGACGCGGCCGTGGTCGCGATCAGGCATGAGCGCACCATCAGCCCGCCGTTTTCGTTTCGCACGGCGGCGTGGACCCGGGCGCGCGCGGCCGGCGCGACGTAACCGCCGCTCTGGAGCCCTTCGGGCAGACGCGCGCGGAAGTCCTCCACGGTGACGGTCGCGTTGACGGGTTCGCGCTGGTTGTCCGTCGCCAGGATGCGCACGGCGACCCTGCCCTCCAGGCCGCGATCGCGCGCCCAGGCGAAGCGCTCCAGGTGGAGGTTCTCCGAGTCGACGTCGAAGCGCTCATAGGCCACGCCGCCGCTGCCGTGGGCGCGCAGGTTGGCGATGGTCGTGGAGAGGCGGACGTCGGCCGCGACGCGTGCCTGGATCTCACGCGGCGCGTTGGGCGAGCTCTGCGCCTGCACGCCGAGGGTGACGGCCCAGGAGTCGAGGATGGTGCCGCCCTCGCGCGGGGCGATGGACGCGAAGACCTCCGCGCGCACGGGCTCGTTCAGGCCGACGAGGTTCAGCGTCGGCGCACTCCCCTCGACCTCGACGTCGACGGTCGGCGCCAGGAGGTTGCCCCGCGCGCGGGCCTCCACGTGCACCATGGTCCCGGGCGGAACATCGGGCGGTCGGACGAAGATCGGCGGCCCGTCTTCCTGCGGGATGGCCACCGTCCGCAGCGGCCACTCGCTGCGCAGAAACGGCCCCACCGAGAAGCGCCAGTCGACGTTCGACGCGGTGAGCAGCGCGCGGTCGGCAGCCGACACCGTCGTGCCGCGGTTCTCCAGCACCACCGACGCGGCGCGAGCGGCGCTGAGCCACGGTCCGGCGAGCGTCCCATCGGTGGCGAGGAGGGTGCGCGACATGAGCGGCTGGTCGTCGCAGACCGTCGGCGGGCCCGCCGAGGTCTCGTTGTATTCGCGACCGACCGCGAGCCTCAACCGAGGCGTGATCGCGTCGAGGGAGAGCGATCCGAGCGACGCGCAGAGCGCACCGCGCACCCACAGCGGGTGCACCGCGGGGATGATCCGCACGTCGCGGCTGAGCAGGCTCGGCACGCCGACGCCCGCGACCAGCGAGCGCGCTTCGAGGCCGACCGTCGCAGCGAGCGGACCGCCCGGCGTCGGTCGGGAGCTGGTCACCGTCGCGACGAGGCGCCCCTGCATCCGCAGCGCACGCGGCACGCCGAGCCCGCTCAGCGGGAAGCGCTCGAGGTCGTTGACTTCGACGCGCCCGGAGACCTCGCGCACGACGCGCAGCCAGGCCATCGGATCGGACGGGTCCCTCACCGGCGGGGTCACGACGTCGAACACGGCGGTGCCGACGGGCGCGCCCTGCGGCGGCACGAGGCTCGCGGCGAGGTGGGCGACGAGGTCCTCTTCCCGGCGGGCGAGCGTGAGGTCGGCGGTCACCGTTCCGACGTCGGGGATGGTCAGCCCGCGGAGGGTGAGCTCGCCGCGGCTGCGAGCGATATTGTCGCGGTCGAGCAGGAGGTTGCCGTCGATGCGACCGGCGAGGCGCTGGCCCGCCGGAGCGATGGGGGCGGCCCACGCGAGGTCGAACTGGCGCGCGTTGACGGACACGGTTCCAGGCGCGAGCGTCACGGCGATGGAACCCGCAGCGCCCGCGTCGATGGCGACGCTTCCGCGGAGAGAGGTGGAAGGGCGAGCGGGTCGCAGCGAGAGCGCGCCGTGGATGCGAGCGGTCGCGCCGCGGACGTTGACGCGCAGGTCGGTGACGCGGGTGGCGAGGTAGTTCGGGTCCGATCGATCGATGGTCGCGGACAGGCGCACGCTCGCGTTGTTGGGTCGGCCCGCGGGTGGCGCTCCGAGCGCGGCGAGAAGGCCCGAACCTTCCGCGGCGGCGTCGACGCGCAGCACCCCGGATGGGTTGCCCACCGCGTGGAGGGTCGCGTCCGATGGGCCGACCGAGCCACGCACCGAGGCGCCCTGGAGGTTGGCCACCACGTCGATGATGGGCGTCGCCCCGGCGACCACGACGTTGCCACGCACCTCGGCGTGGCGAACCCGCGCGGGACCCACGGCGATGGCGTCGCCGACGACGTGGGCGTCGACGTTGAGCCGCGCGGGCGTGCCCGTGATGTGGGCGTCGCCGTGGACGCGACCCGAGCCGAGCGTGCGGGTCCACGGGAGCGTCTGGATGGGCGGCGGTTCGAAGGTGGCGCGGAGGTCGAGCTGGTTGGGAACGGCGAGCCCGACGGTGCCTTCGGTGTGCAGCAGGAGCATCGGGACGTCGAAGCGCTCGACCCGCAGCGGGAAGCCGTCGCGATACTCGACCACCGCGAAGAAGGGCGGCACCTCGTTGCCCGCGACGTTGGCCTCGAACTCCCCAGCGTTGACGGTGAGGCGCAGGCGGTCGCCGAGGTTCTGCGCGGAGAGGGCGATGGTGCCGTGGACCTGTCCTTCGGGGAGGGCGGTGAGCGCGTCGCGCAGCACGACGTGGTCGAAGCGCAGGGTCGCGTTCTGATCATTGGCGCCGACGTAGGCGGACACGGTGAAGCTCGCGCGGCCCACGCCGACGCGCCCGTCGACGACCCAGCTCGTGCCAGGGCGGCCGTGGGCGCCGAGGTGGGGAATGCTGACGTCGGGCACGGTCTGCGCGGGGTCGAGCGCCGCGAGCTGCTGGAGCGTCGTGCCCGGCACGAAGCAGTTGTCGACCGAGAACATCATCTCGCCGTTGGACTGCGGCACCGCGTTGATGGAGCAGCGCAGCGGGGCGCCCGCGAGCGCGATGCCGCCGTCGACGCTGAGCGCGGGGTAGGTGCGAACGCGCGCGTGGGCCTGCACGTTGACGGGCGAGAGCGGCGTGGTCTGCGTGTCGAGCGCGAGGCTGCGGAGGTTGAAGCTCATGCCGGTGGGGCTGAGCCGCACGCCGCCGGCAATGCGTACGTCGCGAGCGTCGATGGGGTAGCCGACGGTGTTGTGCAGCGTTCGGACGTGCACCCGCAGGTTGGGGAAGCGCATCGACGGCAGCGGCGAGGGTGGCTCCGGCGGACCGGCGACGGCCGCGGGTTGGGTGAGGCGCGGGACGAAGCCGTTGACCCGGCGGGCGTCGAGGGAGAGCGCAGGCCACGGGGCACCACCGACCGCCGCCGCGATGAGCGCGGGCAGCGAGGTGACGTTGAGCGTCGCGTCTTCGAGGAGGAGCTTGTCGTCGAGGTCGCGCCAGTGGAGGCCCTCGACGGTGATGCCGCTGAGGTTGAGGCGGGTGATGCGGCGGAGCGTGAGGTGGCCGGGGGCGAGGTCGGCCACGGCGGCGCGCGCGATGTCGCGGACGGCGGAGCGGCCGATGACGCCGGGGAGGTGGAGGACGAGCGAGACGACGAAGAGCAGCGGCAGCACCGTGAGGCGCAGCAGTTGACCGAGGATGCGGCGCGGGGTGCCCATCAGAAGGCCTCGCCGAGCGAGAGCTGGACCGCCACCGGGATGTCGGCGCCGAAGAAGTCGCAGCGGGGCGAGGTGACGACGTAGTAGGTCGCCCAGCCGTTGTTGGTGGCGCGGTTCTGCGCGGCGACGTCGGCGTCGAAGCGCCGACACAGGAGGTCGTTGAGGCGCACGGCGACGTCGGCGCGCAGCGGACCGATCGGCGTGCGGTAGCGGAACCCGATGCCCACCGAGGGGTGCAGGTCGCTGAAGAGCGCGGCGACCGTGTCGAGGTTGAAGCTGCGGGGCGGCGGGAGGTTGTTGCGGCTGCCCGCGCAGTCGTCCCCGTCGGGCACGGCGTTGCCCGCGGTGGGCTGGCAGCCGGTGGTGGTCCCCTGCGGGTTGACGAAGGGCGTCGGGTCCATGCCCACGACGTTGGAGAGGTCGATGAAGGCGACCATGCCGAAGTTGCTCGGCTGCCAGCGGGTCTCGAAGGACGCCTCGAAGATGCCGGTGCCGCCGATCGCGGTGGTGCGCGCGTCGTCGATGCCGGAGTTGCGTACGCCTGCGAGGGGCACAGCGCCGAGCGCGCCGACGCGCCCGTAGGGGTATCCGCGATTGGACTGCGAGCCGCCCGAGACGAAGCGGAGGTCGGTGGGCAGCGGCCAGTAGCGTCGACCGTTGACCTCGTAGGAGTCGCCGACCGTTCCGCCGACCATGGCGCGGAAGGCCAGGACGACGTTGCGGAACGGCGAGACGTAGGTGCGCGCCTCGGCCTGCGCACGGACGAAGGTGAAGTCCGAGACGTACGGGATACGCACCGACTCCATCAGGCCGGCGGCGAGAAACCAGCCGCGCGACGGGCGGGCTCGGTCGTCGCGGCTGTCGTAGGTGATCGACTGCTCCAGGTGCAGGTAGCGCTGGTCGTAGAAGAGGCTGCTGTAGAGGGGGTCGTTCTGCAGCAGGTCGGCGTTGGACCGCATCATGTCGTTCTGGACGGTGATCTCGTTGGGGCGGTACTGCACGTCGGTGAAGCGCAGGTAGAACGCACCATGGAGGCGCCGGGTGAACGCGCGCTCCAGGCCGACGGTGACCCGCGCGAGCTGACGAAACGCGACGTTGGGGATGAGCGGGTCGGGCGCGAGCTCGTACTGCACCGAGAGCAAACCCTGGGTGCGGCGAAACATCTCCGGGCGCGCGAGCTCGGCGACGACCGAGGCGCCGGGCACCACCCCCGGCAGGGACTGATCGCCGTTGAAGACGCTACCGAGGTTGACGAAGTACAGGAGGGGGCGGGCCTCGATGCGAAAGCGGCGGAAGCCCCCGAGGAAGTTGCGGTGCTCGAAGGATGCGGTGAGGTGAACGTTCGATCGGACGCTGTCGTACTCGAGGCCGCCGCCCAGTCGGAACTTCCAGAGGCGCGCGGTGGATACGGTGACGTTGAGGTCGACGACGCCGCCGGGGCGGGGCGCCTCCTCGATGCGCGCGATGCCGAAGACGCCGAGGTCGAAGAGCGCCTGCTGGCCGTCGACGAGCGCGCGGCGCGAGTAGCGGTTGCCGGGATCGATGTTGAGCGCCGAGCGGATGACCGAGACCGGGAGCCCATTGGGCAGGCTGTCCGCGGTGAAGGCATCGGTGCTGGGTGACAGCTGCAGGCGCACGACGCCGAAGGTGCTGCGCGGCCCCGAGCGCGCGGTGTACTCGACCCACGCGCGGTGGCTCACCGGGTCGACGGCCGCGTGGGGCACCACGGTGGGCGTCGCGTAGCCGCCCTCGCGCAGCGAGTCGAAGATGAAGCTGCGGTCGAAGTGGAAGCGGTCCTCGTCGAAGAGGCCACCGCGGGTGATGGTGAGGCCCGCCTGGATGCTGGTGCAGATGCGCGCGGGCAGCGGGTCGGGGTCGCCGGGTTCGCAGCCGCGCAGGCGCAGGTCTTCGACGAGCGTGGGCGGACCTTCGTTGACGGCGATGTCCACGCGCGCGCGGTTGTTGCCGAGGTCGGTCACGCGCGGCGGCGAGACGTGCGTGTCGTAGTAGCCACGGGCCTGGTAGAAGCGCTGCACACGCGCCTGGTCGCGGGTGAGGGCGGCCTGGTCGAGGTACTCGGGGTCGACCCACCACCAGCGCCACCAACGGAGGAGGCGCGGACGGTTGGAGGGCCACAACGGCGTCTCTCGCGTCGCGATGCGGGTGCGAACGTCCCCCGAGTCGACGTTTTGCACACCGGTGAAGTTGACCTGCGAGACGACGGTGCGGCCCGCGATGAAGCGCGCGGGGCACCCCGTCAAAAGGACCGCCGCCGCGAGGATGAAGAAAAGGATTCGACGGAGGCCGGACATCTAGCTGGAACATAATGCAGGCCCTGCCGGACTGGCAGCGGTCAGATGCGGCGCGAGCGTGGAGGCACCGGACGATGGTCGATCGGCGGAAGGCATTGAAGGTCGTGGCGGCGGGCGCGGGCGCGGCGGCGGTCGGCGTCGGCGTGCTCCCGGCGGCGGCGGTGGTGATCGCATCGGCCGACGCACCCCACCTGCCCGGGCGGCGTGCGGGCGGTGACGACGGCTGGCGCGCGGTCGCGCGCTGGGACGACCTCGTCGCGGGAACGCCTCTCCAAGCGCACGTGATGGGCGCCGAGGTCGACGCCTGGAGCGTCACCCCCGACCGCCGCCTCGGCACCGTCTGGCTCCTGCGCGGCGGTGACGGACCCGAGACGCTGCGCGCGCTCTCGGCGATCTGCCCTCACCTCGGCTGCCTCATCGAACGCCGCGAGGGCGGCTTCGTGTGCCCCTGCCACGTGAGCGACTTCGACCCGGCCGGCGCTCCGCAGCGCGGTCCGTCGCCGCGCGCGATGGACCCCATCGAGTCCAGGGTGAGCGACGGAAGGGTAGAGGTGCGGTGGGCCCGCTATCGCCTGGGCACCACCGAGCGTGTCCGGGAGGAAGGCTGACACCATGAGCAAGGCGTCACAGTGGAGGGAGTTTCTCGAAGAGCGCACCGGGCTGCCGAGCGCGATCGGTCGCGCGGTGGACGTCGCGATGCCGGGCGGTCCTCGCTGGCGCCGCGTGTTTGGCGCCGTGCTCGCGGCGCTGCTGCTGCTCGAAGCGGTCACTGGCGTCGCAATGATGACCGTGTACTCGCCGGGGACGAGCACCGCGTGGTCGAGCACCTGGTACCTGGAGACGGTGCTCCCGTGGGGGCGACTCGTGCGGGGGCTGCACCACTTCGGGGCCAACGCCATCGTCGTGGTGTTGCTCCTCCATCTCGCGCAGGTGGTGATCGAGCGCGCCACGCGTCGTCCGCGGGAGCTCAACCACCTCCTCGGCCTCGCGCTCGCGGGCCTCGTGCTCTTCGCCTGCATGACCGGCTTCCCCCTCCCGTGGGACCAGCGCGGCTACTGGGAGTCGCGCATCGAGACGAGCATCATCGGCAGCACGCCCCTCGTCGGGCCGATGCTCCAGCGCGTGCTGGTGGGCGGCGCGCACTACGGGCAGCTCACGCTCACGCGCTTCTACACGCTGCACGTGTGGCTGGTTCCGTTGGCGCTGCTGCTCGGCGTGTGGGCGCACGTCGCGATGGTGAAGCGACACGGTCTGGTCGGCGACGCGACGCGCGGCGACCCGGAGGCCCGCTGGTGGCCCACGCAGGCGGCGCGCGATGGCGTCGCCTCGCTCGTCGTCGTCGGGGTCGTGGCCTGGATGGCGCTGCGCTGGGGCGCGCCGCTCGACGCGCCGGCCGACGGTTCGAGCCACTACCCGGCGGTGCCCGAGTGGTTCTTCATGCCACTCTCGCAGCTCCTCAAATCCTTCCCGGGATCGCGCCAGATCATCGGCACCATGGTCATCCCAGGCGCGCTGGTGACCTTCCTCGCGCTCCTCCCCTGGATCGACCGCGGCCCCAGCCGGGCGCGTCGCGCCCTCGCACTAGCGCCGCTTCTCCTGGCCGGTGTGGGCGCCGTCGTCCTGGGCCTCCAGCTACGTCGCGACATCCACGCACCCGCGTTCGTGCGTTCGCAGCGTGAGGCCGCCGCCACGGCACGGCGTGCGAGGTCGCTGGCCCGCGCGGGCATTCCATCAGAGGGCCCGCTGGAGATGCTTCGCAACGACCCCGCCGTGCGCCCGCGCGAGCTCTTCGCCGAGCAGTGCGGCACCTGCCACGCGGTGCGCGGGGTGAGTGAGCAGCGCAAGGGCCCGCGCCTCGATGGCTTCGGATCGCGCGCCTGGGCCACCGCCTTCATGGTGTGGCCCGACCACCCCGAGCTCATGGGAACCACCGAGATCCACGACATGCCCGGCCAGGAGCGACGCCTGCGCGAGGAGGGTCTCCGCTCCGTGTCCGAGTGGCTGTACTCGCGCGGGTACGAACCCGGTGACGCGCCCTACGACCCGGCGCTCGTCGCCGCGGGCGAGACGCTCTATCGGCGACGCTGCACGACCTGCCACCAGGGAGAGGGCGACACCTCCGGCTCCGAGGTGGCCGACCGCGACGCGCCCAACCTCGATGCGTGGGGATCGCGCGCGTACATCCGCGCGCAGATGCTCAACCCCGGCGCCCCCGAGAACTACGGCACGCGCAACCACATGCCTCGCTTCCACGATCGCCTCAACGAGCGCGAGCTCACGATGGTGGTCGACTACGTGCGTTCGCTGCGGAGCCGCGCGGCACCCTCGATCCAGCGCGAACCCGAGACCCCACCGTCGCCCTGACTTGACCCTCGGCCGCTGCGAGGGCTAACGCAGTCGCCCCTCCGATGGCCGCGCAACGAACCCTCCACTCGACGCCCGCCGTCGCAGCCCTGCTGATCGCGGCGATGGCGTGGGCTCCGCCCGTCGGCGCGCAGCCCGCTCCCGATGCCGGGGCCGACCCCGGACCACTCGGCATCGGCGACCTCACCGAGATTCCTGACGACGGCCCCACGACGCCTCCCGCCGCGGCGGTGCACCCTCCCGACGAGGCGCTGCCCACACGCCCCAACGCCGTGACGGGCGTGACGCGCCCGGTGCGCGCGCGGATGTTCGGACGAGGCGATGACCGCGCCGAGCACGAGCGCGTGGTGGCAGCCCAGCGAGCGCGCCGACGGCGTGACCCCAACGCGCCCGAACAGCTAGAGCTCTCAGGCATCCCAGACGCGTGGTTCTTCCGACCGAGGGTGGGCGGGAGGGGCGCGGGTGTTCGTCTATCTGCACGCGCGCGGAGCCGACCCGCATGAGAACTGCGCCCGCTTCGCGCCTGTCGTGACACCGCGCGGCTGGCTCATCTGCCCGCAGGGCCCCGGCGTTCGCGGTGACGGCCACCGCGTCTGGAACAACAACGCCACCCTGGCCCACACCTACACGATGGCCGCGGTCGAGGCGCTCTTCCGGCGCTTCCCACGGCGCGTGCGACGCAACGACAACGTGATCATGGGCTTCAGCGAGGGCGCCTTCGTGGCGATGCAGACCGGCCTGATGGAGCCCGTCGCGTTTCCCCGCTGGGTGATCTTCGCCGCTCACGACGGCTACGTCGGGATGAACACCGAGCTCTACCCCGCGGCCCGTCGCGCGCTGCGCCGGGTCTACCTTCTTACAGGGGCAGGTGACGGCATCGTCGAGCGCACCCGACGCGCCGACGCGCTCATGCGCCGCGAGCATCTCGGTCGGGTCCAGATGCGCATCCTCCCCGCCGCGGGTCACCAGCTACCGCCTGCGTTCGTCCCGGAGGTGCGCCGTGCGCTCGCCTGGGTGACCGCCAACCGCTGAACGCACGCTTGACACAGGGGCACCCCTCGTTAGAGTCCGCGGCCCCGTCACCCATCACCTTCTGTTGAGGCACAGCGTTCCATGCAGGTCACTGTCTCGCGTCTCTCGCCCGTTGAAGTCTCGCTCCGCGTCGTCCTCGCTCAGGACAAGGTCGATGCAGAGCTCGACCGAGCGTTCCAGAAGCTCGGACGCGAGGCGCAGATCAGGGGGTTCCGGAAGGGCAAGGTCCCGCGCCCGGTGCTGAAGCAGTACTTCGGCGGACAGGTCGCCTCCGACGTCTTCCGCAAGCTCATCGACGAGACGCTGCCCGGCGCCATCTCCGGGCAGAAGCTCGAGGTCATCGGCCAGCCGCGCGTCGAGACCGAGAGCGACCTGCTGAGCACCGCCGCCTGGTCGTACACCGCGCAGATCGAGGTGCGCCCCGACATGAGCGGCATCGACCTCGGCGCGCTCCAGCTCACCCGCAAGGTCTACTCGGTCGGCGACAAGGAGCTTGACGTCGCCCTCCAGCAGAAGCGCGAAGAAAACGCGACGCTCCGCACGCCGGAGCCGATGCGCCCCGCCCAGGAGACCGACACCGCGACCTTCGACGTGGCGATCCTGGTCGACGGCAACGAGATGGCGGAGTTCGGCGCCAAGGGCCGCACCGTCGAGCTCGGGAAGAACACCCTCATCAAGGAGATCGACGACGGCCTCCGCGGCATGTCGCCGGGTGACGTGAAGGAGGTCCCCGTGACCTTCCCCGAGACGCATCGTCAGAAGGAGCTCGCGGGCAAGGAGGGCCAGTTCCGGCTCACGCTCACCACGCTCCAGGAGAAGGTGCTGCCCGAGCTCGACGACGAGTTCGCCAAGGATGTCGGCGCCGAGAGCCTCGACGCGCTCAAGGCGAGCACCCTCGCGACGCTCCAGAAGCAGTTCAACGACCGCTCGGATGATGAGGTCCGCGAGGAGGCCATCGAGAAGCTGGTGGCTGCCAACGCGGTGCCGGTTCCGCCGTCGCTGGTGACGCAGGTGCTGGGTCAGCTCCGGCCGTCGCTGATGCGCGAGATGGGCGGCCTCCCGGCCGAGGGTAGCGACCTGGAGACCACTCTTCGTAGCGAGGCCGAGCAGCGCGTTCGGGCGGGTCTCCTCCTCACCGAGGTCGCGCGCACCAACGGCATCCAGGTGGCCGAGGCCGACCTCAACGCGCGCCTCGAAGAGATGGCGAAGGAGACGGGTCGGGCGCTGCCGCGGCTGCGCGTCGAGTACCGCGATCAGCAGAAGCGCGACCTCCTCATCAGCGAGGTTCTCGAGAAGAAGGTGCTCGACCTGGTGTTGAGCAAGGCGACCGTCACGGAGGTGCCGACCGCCGCGAGCGACGCGGCCCCGGCGAAGGAGGCGTGAGCATGGACGACCGTAACCGCAGCTTCATCCCGTACCCCCAGGTCATCGAGACCACCCACCGCGGCGAGCGGTCGTGGGACATCTTCTCGCGACTGTTGAAGGACCGGATCGTGTTCCTCGGCACCGAGGTCAACGACGACGTCGCCAACATCATCATCGCGCAGCTGCTGTATCTGGAGAGCGAAGACCCCGACAAGGAGATCATGCTCTACGTGAACAGCCCCGGCGGCGTCATCACGTCGGGCCTCGCGATCTACGACACCATGCAGTACATCCGCTGCCCGGTGAGCACGCTGTGCCTCGGCATGGCGGCCTCCATGGCATCGGTGCTGCTCTGCGCGGGCACCAAGGGCCGGCGCCTCGCGCTCCCCAACTCGCGCATCCTCCTGCACCAGCCCCTCGGCGGCGCGCGCGGTCAGGCGACGGACATCGAGATCCACGCCAAGGAGATCCTCTACCTGCGGCAGAAGCTCACGGACATCTACGTGAAGCACACCACGCAGGACGCCGAGAAGATCCGCCGCGACACGGAGCGCGACTTCTACCTGAGCGCCGAAGACGCCAAGGCCTACGGGCTGATTGACGAAGTCGTCACGGGCCGCAAGGAAGCGGCGAAGCGCTGAGCGATCGCTGCGGTTGGCTTGCCCCCTTCGGGGGGCGGCGTCTAGACTCGATTCGGTTTTCAGCGGAAACCCAGCCACGCGCGTAGCCGTGGAGGAAGCGGTGCACTGGTGACGGGCAAGGATCGAGGGGATCACGGGAACCTGACGTGCTCGTTCTGCGGCAAGAGCCAGCGGGACGTGAAGAAGCTCATCGCAGGGCCGACGGTCTACATCTGCGATGAGTGCATCGGCCTCTGCAACGACATCCTGGTGGAGGAGGGGGAGCGCGAAGAGCACCTCAAGGGCAGCTCCCCCATCCCGAAGCCGGCAGAGATCAAGGCCATCCTCGACGACTACGTGGTGGGACAAGACCGGGCGAAGAAGATCCTCGCCGTGGCCGTGCACAACCACTACAAGCGCATCGAGGCCAAGAGCGCGGGCGAGGAGGTCGACCTCCAGAAGTCGAACATCCTCCTGCTCGGGCCCACCGGCACCGGCAAGACGCTGCTCGCGCAGACGCTGGCGAAGATCCTCAACGTCCCCTTCGCCATCGCCGACGCGACCACGCTCACCGAAGCGGGCTACGTGGGCGAGGACGTCGAGAACATCATCGTCCAGCTCCTGCAAAACGCCGATCACGACATCGAGCGGGCGCAGCGCGGCATCGTCTACATCGACGAGATCGACAAGATCGCGCGCAAGGGCGACAACCCCTCCATCACCCGCGACGTGTCGGGCGAGGGCGTGCAGCAGGCGCTGCTGAAGATCCTCGAAGGCACGGTCGCCAACGTGCCGCCGAAGGGCGGACGCAAGCACCCGCAGCAGGAGTTCTTGCAGGTCGACACGACCAACATCCTCTTCATCTGCGGCGGGGCCTTCGTGGGGCTCGACCAGGTGATCGAGCGGCGCACCAGCAACCGCAGCCTCGGCTTCGGCGCGGAGATCTCCAGCAAGACCGAGAAGCGCCTCGGCGAGCTGCTCGCCCAGGTGCAGCCGGAAGACCTGCTGAAGTTCGGGCTCATCCCGGAGTTCATCGGGCGTCTGCCCATGCTGGCGACGTTGCACGAGCTCAACGAGGACGCGCTCATCGACGTGCTGACGAAGCCGAAGAACTCGCTGGAGCGCCAGTACAAGAAGCTCTTCGAGATGGACGGCGTGAAGCTCAAGTTCACCCGCGGGGCGCTCGCGGCGGTGGCGCGTGAGGCGCTCGCCCGGCTGAGCGGCGCGCGCGGTCTCCGGGCCATCCTCGAGAACTCCATGCTCGACGCGATGTACGAGATCCCGAGCAAGAGCGGCATCAAGGAGGTCATCGTCAGCGAGGAGGTCATCCTCCGGCACGAGACCCCGCTCATCGTCTATCACAAGGAGTCGGCCGAGAGCGCCTGAGGCCCTCCGACCGACCCCTGTACCCCTCCGCCAGGAGCCTCCATGTCATCGTCGAAGGAACTCAGCACGGGCGAGCGCCTCGTGCTGCCGCTGCTCCCATTGCGGGACATCATCGTCTTTCCGCGGATGGTGGTTCCGCTCTTCGTCGGACGGGAGAAGAGCATCGCGGCCATCGACGCCGCGCTCGCGGCCGACAAGGAGATCTTCCTCGCCGCGCAGAAGCGCCCGCGCACCAACGCGCCGGCGCCCGACGACATCTACGAGGTGGGCACCATCGGGAGCATCCACCAGTTCCACCGACTGCCCGACGGCACCGTGAAGGTGCTCGTCGAGGGGCGGCGTCGTGGGGTGGTGCGACGCTGGCACGAGCATGAGCCCCACTTCCTGTGCGACGTCGAGGCGCTCGAAGACACGGTCGCGGCGGGCGTCGAGGTCGACGGGCTGATGCGCTCGGTGCAGTCGTCCTTCGAGGCGTACGTGAAGCTCAACAAGCGGGTGCCGCCCGAGGTGTTGATCGCGGTGCAGACGCTCGACGAGCCGGGGCGGCTCGCGGACACGGTGGTGGTGCACCTCGGGAGCATCAAGCTCACCGACCGTCAGGCGCTGCTGGAGATGACCGACGCGGTCGCGCGCCTGGAGCGTCTGCACGAGGCGATGCAGGCCGAGATTGAGATCCTGCAGGTCGAGAAGAAGATCCGCTCGCGGGTGAAGCGTCAGATGGAGCGCACCCAGAAGGAGTACTACCTGAACGAGCAGATGCAGGCGATCCAGAAGGAGCTCGGCGAGCGCGACGAATTCAAGAACGAGATGCAGGAGTTCGAGGATCGGCTGAAGAAGAAGCGGATGTCCAAGGACGCGATGGAGCGCGTCCGCAAGGAGATCAAGAAGCTTCGGATGATGCAGCCGATGAGCGCCGAGGCGACGGTGGTGCGCAACTACCTCGACTGGATCCTCGCGCTGCCGTGGGGCGATCGCAGCGAAGACCGGCTCGACGTCGTCGAGGCCGAGAAGATCCTCGAAGAGGACCACTACGGGCTCAAGGCCGTGAAGGAGCGCGTGCTGGAGTTTCTCGCGGTGCGCGCGCTGTCGGACAAGCCGCGCAGCCCGGTGCTCTGCCTCGTGGGCCCGCCCGGCGTCGGCAAGACCTCGCTCGCCCGCTCGCTCGCCCGCTCCATGAACCGGAAGTTCGTCCGCATCTCGCTCGGCGGCGTGCGCGACGAGGCCGAGGTGCGCGGACACCGGCGCACGTACATCGGCGCGCTCCCCGGCAAGATCATCCAGTCGCTGAAGAAGGCCGGGACGGACAACCCGGTGTTCCTGCTCGACGAGGTCGACAAGATGAGCACGGACTTCCGCGGCGACCCCGCGGCGGCCCTGCTCGAAGTGCTCGACCCCGAGCAGAACGCGGCCTTCAACGACCACTACCTCGACATGGACTACGACCTCTCGGAGGTCATCTTCATCACCACCGCGAACACCCTCGGCGGCATCCCGTTGCCCCTGCAGGACCGCATGGAGCTGATCCAGCTCACCAGCTACACCGAGTACGAGAAGCTCAACATCGCGGTGAAGTACCTGCTCCCGCGGCAGTTGAAGGAGTGCGGTCTCGATGGCGTGAAGGTCGACGTCGCCGAAGGGGCCGTCCGCACCGTCATCAACCACTACACGCACGAGGCCGGTGTTCGTAGCCTGGAGCGCGAGCTCGGGAGCCTCGTTCGCAAGGTCGCGCGGCGGGTGCTCAAGGAAGGCAAGGGCGGCACCTACGTGGTCGAGGCGCGCGATGTGCCGAAGTACCTCGGCGTGCCCAAGTACCGCGTGGGTCGCAAGGAAGAGCACGACGCCGTCGGGCTCACGGCGGGCCTCGCGGTGACGTCCTTCGGCGGTGACCTGCTGGCCAACGAGGTCGCGGTGGTTCCGGGCAAGGGCAAGCTCATCATCACGGGCAAGCTCGGCTCGGTGATGCAGGAGTCGGCGCAGGCGGCCATGAGCTACGTGCGCTCGCGCTCGGCGATCTTCGGGCTCGAACCCGACTTCTATTCGAAGCTCGACGTGCACATCCATTTCCCCGAAGGCGCCATCCCCAAGGACGGCCCGAGCGCGGGCGTGACCATGGTGACCTCGCTGGTGTCGGCGCTGCTCAAGCTGCCGGTGCGGCGTGACGTGGCGATGACGGGCGAGATCACGCTGCGCGGTCGGGTGCTGGAGATCGGCGGGCTCAAGGAGAAGCTGCTCGCGGCGCACCGCGGCGGCATCGGCACCGTCATCGTCCCGCGCGACAACCGGAAGGACCTGCGGGACGTTCCGCGGCGGGTGCTCAAGGCGATGCGGGTGGTGCTCGTCGAGCACGTCGACGACGTGCTGCGCGAGGTGCTCGTGTGGCCCGAGGCCAACGCCACGCTGGGCAACCGGCCGAAGCCGATGGAGTACCGCGACGGCGCGCTGGTCGAAGACGACGAGGAAGAGCGGCCGCTCGATCGTGCGGCGGGCGGGCGACGAGGCACGGGCGAGGGTGCGCGGCCGACGGGTTGACCTGAAGGGGCACGCGGGTACAACCGTGGGCCCCGCGACGCGCGGTTAGCTCAGTGGCAGAGCGCCTCCTTTACACGGAGGATGTCGCAGGTTCGATCCCTGCCCCGCGTACCGAGACACCCAACATCCACGGAGGCGCCCCATGACCCTGCTCGCGCGTGAACACTGTCAGCAGCTCGTGATGAAGTACGCAGCGGGGGCAGGGGTCGGCGGGTTGATCCCGGTGCCGGGAACCTCCATGGCCGTGACCGCCGCGGAGGTGAAGCTGGTGGTGGACATCGCCGCTGCCTACGGCGAGCGCATCGACGACATGGAAGCCGTGAAGCTCATCGGGCTCTCGACGGTGAAGAACCTCGGGATGAAGGCCATCGGTGAGGTGGTGGGGTTGGTTCCGCTGGTGGGCTGGGCGGCGCGGCCTGCGCTCTTCGCTGCTTCAGTGAAGGCCGTCGGCGACGCGGCCACGCGGCACTACGAAGCGCGCCGACCCGACGCCATCTACCGCCACTGAGCGTCAGCCGACGGCGGCAATGGCCCGCGGTCGGATCGCCTGCGGCACCACCGGCAGCGCGCTCACGGTCACGTACTCGGCGCGGCTGCGTCGCACCCTCTTCGTGGCGACCACCACGGGACGATCGCAGAGCGCGGCCCACACCGAGCAGGCGAGCTCGTCGCGGCAGGGAGCGATGTGGTCGCGCGAGAGAGCGCGCTCGAGCTCGACGCGGAGCTCGCGGGCGTTGGCGGGACGGACGGCCGGGTCCATGGCGAGGCAGCGATCGATGACCGCGGCGAGGTGGGCCGGGGCGTCGGGAGCGACGTCCGCGAGCGGGAGGCGAGGGGAGCGCATCCAGGCGCGGGCGCGGTCGGCGGGGTCGGTGACGTGGGCCCAGAGGCGACGGCCGGAGAGGAGTTCCCAGAGGGTCGCGCCGAAGCCGTAGAGGTCGGCGCGGACGCCGTGCATCTTGCCGCGGAGAACCTCCGGCGGGAGGTAGGCCAGCTTGCCCACCACGATGTTGGAGGGCTGCGAGCGCGGGCTCGCGAGCCACCGCGCGAGGCCGAAGTCGGCGAGCAGGGCGCGGCCCTCGCGGGAGAGCAGCACGTTGCCCGGCGTGATGTCCCGATGGAGCACGCCGGTGCGGTGCGAGTGCACAGCCGTCAGCGCGTCCGCGAGGTCGAGCGCCACCACGGCCGCAGCGCCCGGATCGAGCCGCTCACAGCGCGACACGATGGCGTGCGCGTCGAGCCCATCGACCCACTCCAACACCAGGAACGGCCCCTCCTCATCGAGCCCGTGGTCGAGCCCGGCGGCGACGCTCGGGTGCTCCACGGTACGCGTCACGCGGATCTCGTCGAGGAAGCGCCACGTCGCGTCGGCGCGGTCGCGCACGGTCTCCAGCACGCGCTTGATGGCGACGCGCTCGTTGGTGCGGAGGTCCGTCGCGCACCACACGCGGGCCATGGCGCCGGCGCCGACGGAATACTCAAGCTGGTAACGTCGTCCGACGATGGCGCCCGCACGGTCCATGGAGACTCGCCGGTAGCGCGACCGCGCGGAGCGGCCAAGAAACGCGCAACGGACCGGTCGCCGACCTGCACGAGTTGTCCGCGACCTGTCCCGCGCCGTCGGGCGGTGCACCCTCTTGTCCCTTCATCGGCCCGGCGCCCCACGCGACCCGCCTCGCCGTGCAACCGTCGGTGTCCTCTCGTCGCAGGAGGACCTCCATGGCCGTTGCGTTGACGCCTTCCGATGTCGCGGTGCTGATCCTCGCGGGTGGGGCGGGCCGACGCCTCTGGCCGTTGAGCCGCCCCGACCGACCGAAGCCCCTCCTCGACTGGATCGACCACACCCCGATGCTCCGCGCCGCCGTCGCGCGCGTCCCGCCGTGGTGCCCCGCCGATCGGGTGTTCGTCTCCGTCGCAGCCGACCACGTCACTCCTGCGCGGCCCGGCGTCGCGCTCGCTGCCGGTGTCGGCGCTGCGCGATCACCCGGGGCTGGAGGTGTTTCTCGACCGCGCGGCGCATGGTGAGGCCGTCGTTCGCGAAGGGTGCGAGGTGGGCGCGTGAACCGCTACGGCGTGGTGATCGCGGGCGGCGGACCGGCCGGCACGGGCGTGCTTCTCGCGGCGATGAAGGGCGGTCGACTCGACGCGCTGCTCGATCGTGGGGTGTGCATCGTCGAGCGCAGCTCCGAGCTGATGCGCGGTGCCATCGGCGACAACGCCATCGACTCCGACACCCTCGCCGACGTGCTGCTGGAGTGCCTCGACGGGGCCGCGCAGACGCGGCTCGCGGGGGTTCTCGATGCGCCCGCGGTCGAGGCCGCGCGGCGGTATCTCGGCGGGCCGCTACCGCTGCGGTGCATGGGGGATTTCCTCGCAGCGGTGGGCGAGGCGCTGCGGCGGTTGGTGGAAGGTGAGCGGGAGAGGTGAGCTCAGGTGGCTGGTCGTTGACGGAGCAGGTCGACGATGTCGCGGAACATCCCACGCATCTCCTCGACACCGGCTTCGATGCGTTCGAAGCGGGCGTTGTGACCTTGCAGGATTTCAATGATCACGAGGTTGCGCGCCTCCTGCCTCTTGAACAGCGTCTCTATGCGGTCCACTGATGCGCGCATCCCGGCGAAAAATATCTCGTCGCGGCGAGCGTTGGTCGCATCGTTGAGCGCACGAAGCTCGTCACGCACCCCAATGCAGCATCGCGCGCGTCACGGGCACGTCGGCAGCCGGGCGAACGCCGGGCATCACACTCGCAGGAGTCTTTCGCGTCGCCATGTGCTGGTCCGAGACTACGGCGATCGCTGGTCAGCGCGCGACTCTCCAGCGCACGGCACGACGGACTGCTCAGGCCACCGGAGGCGGCGCGACCGGCTTCTTCTTCGTGGGCTTCCTGACCGTCGCGGTGCTCTCGAACAGCGCCGCGAAGAGCCCCTTCGCCCCGTCGTCTTCCGCCGCCCGCGCGCCGCGCTTGAGCGCCGCGAAGGCCGTCTCCCACGGCTGCACCAGTGCGTCACGCCGCGACCGCGCCCCGTCGGTGGCCTTGAGCGCCGGAGCGACCGCCGCGAGCGCCGTGGTGACGGCCTTCGCCGCCTTCTCGGCCGCGGTCAGTTCGTCGATCCCCGTCAGGGCGCCGCTTCGATGCGCCACGGCAGCGCGATCACGTCACCGTTCACTCCGACATCCGCGCTGCCCAGTAGCCCGGCGCGCGGCTGCAATGCGCGATCGCGACGATCTCCGGTCCCTGCGCCCTCATGTGGAAGAAGACGACGTACGGAAAGCGTCGCAGCACCAGGCGACGAAAGCGTGCGTTCTCGCTCCAGGCGGCGACCTGCTCCGGCGCCTCTCCGATGCTCCGCAACGCCGCGTCCACGGTCGCCAGAAACTCCAACCCGAGCCCGGGGCGACGCGCCTCGTACCAGTCCATCGCCTCCCACAGCTCCCGCTCTGCCGCAGGGAGCAGGATCGGCGTCGTCACGTTCCGGCCAGGCGTCGGAGCAGATCGGCCCGCACGTCGTCCCACGAACGACCGCGCTCTCCCGACTGATCCGCCTCGCTCACCCGGCGCTCCAGCTCAGCGGCCCAGGCCGATGACCACGCGGGGTCGGTCGGGCCCTCGACACTGTCGATCAGCTCCGACGCGAGTTGCAACCGCTCGGCGGGATCGAGCTCCAACGCTGCCTGTGCGAGGGAATGGAAGCGAGCTGACATCGTTCGAGCGTACCCCATCGCAACGCGTCACGTCGCCCTCCACCCGCTCAGGGCACCGCCTCGATGCGCAGCCGCAGCGTCCCCGTCTGCGTCGGGATCGCGCCCGATGTTCGCACTGGCAGCGACAGCTCCGGCGTCGCTCGCGCGAGCGCGTCGGCGTCCAGATCGGCGCTCCCGATGAACTCCTCGGTCGTCGTGTCGTCGTCGACCACGGTGAACCGCAGCGGCAGGTCGCGCCCCACCTCGAAGGCCGACGGCAGCCACCGCCCGAAGCTCGCGTCGTTGTGGTCGGCCACCACCGGCGTGCGGTCGACCTCGCGACGCAACGGAACCGACGCCGTGATCACCCGCACATCCGCCTCGCCGCCCACGAGGTCCCACGCGCGGCCGTTGGCGTTGTTGGGGGTCACCGAGACGCCCACCACCTGCACGCGCACCCGACGCGGCGCGCTCGGCGTCGCCACCGCGCCCGCCACCTCCGGCGCGATGCGGTAGCGCATGCGCGCCGGCAGCGCGCTCGCCCCGCGCGTGGAGAACGTCAGCACCATCGGGCACGTCGTCCCCGCCACCTGCGCGGGCAGCGTGAGGTGCCGCTCGCGCGCCCCCTGCGTGAGCTCCATCAGCGTCTCCCCCGCCGGGGCCGCGGGCGTCGACGACGGGTCGCGGAAGCGCGCGTCGAAGTAGCGCGTGAGGGGCTCCGCGCACACCGCGCGAATCACCACCCCGTCGCCCTCTTCCAGCGTCACATCCATCCCCAGCGCGGCCTGCGAGGTGTCCACCGGACCCACCACGTCGAGGCCGCCCGGCCACACCGACGAGCGCTGGTTGACCAGCCACGCGCCGCCCTCCGCCGCGGGATACGGCCGCTCCGGAACCTCTCCCCGTTGCAGCGCCCCCACCATGAAATCCGCCTGCCGACGCTCCAGCGCGACGGTCATGGTGAAGCCCGCGCCCAGTCTCTCGCGGAGCTGCGTCGAGCCGAGCTCGGCCGCCTGCGTGCGCGCCCGGTCGCTCACCGAGTTGCCCGTCACCGACGCCACGCCGCCGAGCACCGACGCGAAGAAGCCCTGCGCCTCGACGTTGACCAGGCCGCGCGGGGTGATGGTCGCCTGCACCCCCGCGGCGGGCGTCATCCACAGCGAGGCCACCCGACGCGCGCGGTCGTAGCCGACGGTCACGTCCGCGCCGAGCGAGGCGCTCGCGTCGAAGAGCAGGTACTGCCGAACGCGGAAGCCGCTGGTCTCACGGTCGATCCAGGTCCAGCCCGAGCCGCCGATGGACAGCTCCAGGCGGTCGCCGACGGTGCGCGCCTCGCAACGGCGGATCCACCAACGACCCACCGAGGCGACCGTCCCGGAGGCGGGGCCGCGCGCGTCGCTCTCGCCGGGCAGGCCCAGGTACGAGCCCAGCAGCTTCGGGCAGAGCTGCGGCGTGAGCGCTTCGGTCACCATCGCCCGGAGCTCCGCATCGGCGCTCGGGCTGGCGCTCGCCGCCGCGCTGCCGCTCGTGGGGGATGGGCTCGGCGCGGGCGTCGTGGCCCCGCCCTGACCGAACATCCCGCAACCGCCCACCGCGCAGACCATCACCGCCGCCCCGAAACACACGCGCTTGTTCATGGAGGCGGAGGTTCTACCCCGGAGCCCGACGACGACCATGGGTTGTCGAGATCGGAACATTTGTTCAGTATCGCGCATAGAGCCATCGCATGTCTGCCGCCGCCGTCGACCTCCGCCTCGCCGCCGCCCGACGGGCGCTCTCGGAGGCGTCGCAGCACCTCGGCCTCGTCGTTCCGGCGACCCGATCGCCCACCCGCGGCGCGCGCCCGACGGTGGTGTCCACGGGCATCGCCCGGCTCGACGAGGCCCTCGGCGGAGGCTTACCGCGCGGGCGCATCAGCGAGCTCTCGGGGGCGCGCTCGTCCGGGCGCATGGCCGTCACGCTGCACCTGCTCGCGCACGCCGCGTCGTCGGGTGAGCCCGTGGCGCTCATCGACGTGGCCGACGCGCTGGAGCCCGATGACCTCACGGCCGACGAGCGGGCGCGTGTCCTGTGGGTTCGTCCCGACGACCTCCACGCCGCGCTCCGGTGTGCCGACCTCATCCTCGACGGCGGCGGCTTCGCGATGGTCGCGCTCTACCTCGTGGGCGCTCCCCCCTCACGAACGCTCCCTCGCGGCATCCCGGCTTCGGCGTGGGCGCGGCTCACCCAGCGGGCCGAGCGCGCCAACACCGCGCTGCTGATCGTGACCGACGGCGACCCGCGGCTGCGACCGGGCGCCTACGCGGCGGTGGGCCTCGGCGTGCGACGCCAGCACGCGCAATGGGTCGGCGGCGCCAGCCTCCTCGACGGCGCGGTGGGTGAGCTCATGGTGCGAAGGCTGCGCGGCGGATCACCGTCGACGGAGGGCATCCGCTGGGGTGATGCGACGAGGGGATGAAGCCCGGCAAACCCGCGGCGGCCGGGTGCGCTGACGTCGACAGGGTTGGATGAAGCCCACCCGCGTGGCCTTCGTGCGCGTGCGTGACCTCGCGCTCTCGTCGCTGCTGCGCGTCGAGCCCGACCTCGCGCTCGTCCCCCTCGCGGTGCTCGACGTCGCCCCCGACGCCGCCCGCGGAGGCGCGCTGCCGCCCGGCTACGGCGCCGCCCGGGTGGTGGCCTGCACGGCGCCGGCGCGTTCGCTGGGTGTCGCGGTCGGGCAGACGGGGCACCACGCGCGGGCCGTCGCTCCCGACGTTCGGCTGCGCGGCGTGTCCGAGGAGGTGCTCCAGCGCGCCCGCTCCGCGCTGCTCGACGCGGTCGCCACGGTGGGAGCGCGGCTCTGCCCCGCGCCGCGCGGCGTGTGGATCGACGCGGGCGAGCTCGCGGGGATGTACGAGACCGAAGCGGGCCTCGGGGCCGCGCTCACCGAGGCGCCACGGCGCGTGGGCCTGGAGGTCTCCGTCGGCGTCGCGAGCAACCTCGGCGTGGCCGCGGTGGCGTCGAAGCGGGACGGGGTGACGGTGATCCCCGCGGGCGAGGAGGCGCGCTACCTCGGACGACTCGGCCTGGAGGCGCTGTCACTCACCGACGAACTCCGCGCGTCGCTGCGGCGCTACGGCGTCACGCGGGTCGCCGAGCTCGCCCGACTCCCGGTGGGCGACGCGGGGCTGCGGCTCGGCGAGGAGGCCGCGCGCGCAGTACGGCTCGCCCGCGGCGAAGACGACCGACCCTTCGTCGCCCAGGCCCTGCCCGCGCGCTTCGAGGAGGGCGTGGAGTTCGAGTGGGAGGTGCTCACCACCGAGCCGCTGCTCTTCGTGACCCGCCGCGTGCTCGAAGCGCTGGTCGCCCGGCTCACCTGTCGCGGCCTCGGCGTGGGCTCCCTGGTGCTCGCCCTCGACCTCACCACGCGCGTCTCCGATGAGCGCTTGATCCCGCTCGCGACGGCCACGCGAGACGTCCCCTCGCTCTTCGCGCTCGTGCGCGCCGCGCTGGAGAAGCAGGCGCCGCCCGATGCCGTGCGGGCCCTGCGCATCGCGGCCCACCCGCTCGCGTTGCGCGCCACGCAGCTCGGACTCTTCGACCCGCCCGGCCCGCCGCCCGAACGCCTCGCCCTCACGCTCACCCGCCTCGCCGCCCTCGTCGGCGCCGATCGCGTGGGCGCACCCGTCGCGCCCGACTCGCACGTGCCCTACGCCGCCGCCATGGCCGCCTTCGATCCGCCGCGCACCCCGCGAACACCCGCCGCTCCCACCGGGCGCGCCATGGCGCTGCATGTGTTTCGCCCGCCACGCGAGGCAGAGGTTCATCTGAGCGGGGGGAAGCTGGTGGGCGTGAGGGCCGGCGAGGTGCGCGGGCGCGTGGTGCGCTGCGGCGGGCCGTGGCGCGTCGAAGGCCACTGGTGGGCCGAGCGCTACGCCCACGACGGCTACGACGTCGAGCTCGAAGACGGCGGGCTCTACCTCGTCGCGTACGACCCCATCACCGCGCGCTGGCGCCTCGACGGGGTCTACGAATAGCGGCACTCGTGCCGCTGCAAGAGAGTGGGCAACGGCCGCGGGCTCGGCGTATCGTCGACGCCGAAAAGGGAAAGAGCGAACCCATGGCCGGGCCCGTCAAGAGTGTTCCTCCGCCTGGCGATAGCTGGGAGGAAGAGGAGAAGCGTCCCGTCAGCGAGCGACCCTCGTTGCGCGCCCTCGCGGACTTCATCGAGATCACCACCATGGGGCAGCGCGGGAGCGAGGCTCCGCCGACGCTGTCTCCGCCGGAGGGCGCTTCGCCGACGGTGCCGCCGGTGTCGCTGCACCCGTCCGACCTCCTGCTCATCGAGACGGTCGAGCCCGTCGAGATGATCGCGACGACGCCGCCGAGCGCGCTGCTGGAGGGCATGAAGCGCGAGGTGATGCCGTCCAACCTGCCAGAGCCGACGTTGTCGCGCATGCCGCCCTCCGCGGCGTCGACCATCGCCATGGGCACCATCGAAAACCTGGTCAGCCAGAACCAGTGGACGAAGGTCTGCGAGATCCTCGGCGCGCCCGACAACCAGGGCAAGCTGCCGGTGGGGATGGCGTTCATCTACGCGGTGGCGCTCAACGAGCTGCGCGTGCCGGGCAGCCCCGTCGATCAGCGCGCGCCCGACATCGAGAAGATCATGCTGCGCTGCCTGGGCGTGATGCTCGGCACCGACCCGAAGGGCCCGCTCGCGCAGATCGTCGCCAAGCGCTTGATGCGCCGGAGCTGGCGGACGACCCCGGCGCCGCCCGCGCGCCTCTCGGTGATGCTCATCGTCGCCGCGCTCGTGGTGGGGAGCTTCATCGGCTTCCTCATCGGCCCCGGTCGCGACTGGTTCAAGTAGCCGTCGTCAGCGCGTCGAGACGGCGCCCGCGCGCCACCACAACCCCTCCAGCCGATCGATGACCCGGCGCACCAGCTCGCGCGGCGTCGCGGCGTCGGCGAGCGCGCCCGTCACCCACGACGCCCAGCGCGGATCGTCCACGTCGCCGCGCACCCTCGCGTGCGTCGCGCGCACCCGAAACGCCAGCACCACCCGCTGCCCCGCGTCGAGCTCGGGCACCTCCACCGGGCGCGTGAAGGTGATGCGCCGACGGAGCATCGCGGCGTCCTCGGAGGGGAGCACGGTGCGCTGCTCGGCCACGTCGTCGAGGAGTTCTCCGGCCTCCTGGCGCAGCGAGGTGAGGGCGTCGGGCGTGATGGCGAGCACCACGCAGCTCCCGGGGAGCGTGCCGCCGCAATAGAACGACAGCGACCGCAGCGCCGCGCGCCGTTGCCCGCGGTCGAGGCCGCGGTAGAGGTTCTCGGCCTCGTCGATGAGGATCATCGGGTTGCGGCAGCCGTCCATGCGGGCGAGGAGTTCGAGCCAGAGCTGGAGGCGCTGGTAGGCGTCGCGGCGATACGCCGACGTGCCCACGCGCGCGGCGAGGTCGGAGGCGCCGAGGAAGCTCTCCAGCGCGACGCCAGCGCCCGCCTGGCGCGACGCGCGGGAGAGCGCCTTGCGCGCGGGGACGGCGGCGTCCCCAGCGGTGGCGGCGATCTCTTCGAGGGCCGTGAGCAGGTCATGGACGCCCACCGCAGAGCGCGTCCACGCGACGAGTCGATCGAGCGCGCTGGGCGCCGACGGGAGCGGCAGCACGGCCTGGTCGAGCATGCGTCGCAGGTGGCGCTGCGGGTTGCCGAGGTCAGCGTCGAGGTGCTCCATCGCGAGGCGAAACACCGGGCGCTTCTCCGCGAGGGCGCGCGCCGTGAGGTGCATGAGCAGGTGCGACTTGCCCGCGCCGTAGACGCCCGTGACCAGCGCGAACACCGAGCTCTCCAGCGCCGCGTGGTGGAAGAGCTCGGTGATGGTGGCATCGATGCGCTCGTGGCCGACGCTCATGGAGACCTCCGGGTCGGCCGGGGGCAGGCCGTGCGAGGCGCGCATCACGGCGCGGAGCGCGGAGGCCACCTCCGGGGCGGGAGGGCGCACCGTGGGGAGGAGGTTGCCCGGGTCCCAGTCGCCGATGGGCGTGAGGTCGACGAGGGCGCGGTGGGGCGGGGGGAAGGTTCCGTCGAAGGTGGAGGTGACGAGGACGCGCGTGGCGAGCGGGCGAAAGGCGGTGATGGCGCGCGGGCCGTCGAAGAGGGCGGCGGTGCCGGAGACCCAGAGCTGGGCGGCGACGAGACCGCGACCGCCGTCGGCGTTGTCGATGAGCTCGCGCAGCACGGTGAAGCTGCCGTCGCGGCGCGCGGGCGAGAGGCGCGTGAGCACCTCGGCGCCCTCGAAGATCATCACCAGCCCGTGGTGGCCGAGCGCGCGGAGCAGGCGCGTGAACTCCCCGAGGGCGCGGCGGGCGGTGACGGAGGTGAGCGACGCGAGCGCGGCGACGCGGCCCTCGACGCGAGCGAGCTCGGTGCCCGAGAGCCACGCGTCGAGGCGGGCGAGGGCGCGGGCCGGGCGAGGGGAGGCGTCGAGGTACTCGCGGCTGAGCACCGAGAGGTCACCCGCGGCGCCGTAGCGGAGGGCGACGCGCTCGAAGGCGGCGGAGGCCGCGGCGGCGGAGGGGTGCGCGGCGGCGAAGCGATCGAGCAGGGCGGACCAGCCGCGGGCGCGCGAGGGCATCGCGGGCGCGCGCAGGGAGAGCAGGAGGTTGCGCACGAGGCCGTCGAGGGTGTCGAAGGCGCGCTCTTCGAGGACGCTCACGCGAGCGACCGCGAAGCCCCGGGCGAGGGCGGCCTCGCCGAGCTGATCGAAGAAGGTGCTCGCGGTGGAGGGGCGGCGCGAGCGGGCGAAGAGCACCTCGGCGGCGTCGGCGGTGGCGACGTCTTCGAGGCCCTGGAGCGACGCGCGGATGAGCGCCTGCTGCCACAGCACCTCGCGCGGTGCGGGGGCATCGGGCGGGAGGTCGGGGGCGTCCACGGGCGCGGAGTCTATGCGCGAAGGCAGCTGACGACGGAGAGAGCGGCAACCTTACGCGCTTGACGCGCCATCCCATCGCAGCCCCAATGGCGCCGTGTCCGATCGTCTCACCGGGGATCCGCGGGTTCGACGCCTGCTTCCGCTGCTCGCGCTGTGCGCCGACGTGGTGCTGTTCGTCCTCGTCGTTCGGTACGCCACGCAGATCGACGCGGGGCGGCCGTTCACCTTCGAGCACGACATCTATCACCAGCGCGGCGAGGCGTGCCTCCGCACCGGCAACTGCCCCCTCGCGGGCTCGGTGCTCCAGGGCCCCGGGTACCTCTACCTGCTCGCGCTCATCCGGTACTTCACCGCCGACCCCGCGGCGGAGTACTGGCTCATGCTGACACTGCTCGGCGCCGCGGTCGTGCTGTCGGCGCGGCTCATCCGCGCTCGCTACGGCTGGCCCTGGGGCCTGGCCGCGGGCGTCGTCATCGCGTCCGACGTCAACCTCCTCTTCGCCTACCGCGACGGCCAGCACGCGCCCTTCACCACCTTCCCCCTCGCCGCCCTCGCGTGGGGCGCGGTGCACTGGATCAACGGCAGGGGTGGCCGCTACCTCGTCTTCGCCACCACCGGCGCAGCGTTCGCGTTGCACTTCCACGGCATCGCGCTGCTCGCCATGCCCGCGCTCCTCATCCCGGCGATCGCCTACCGCCCGCCGACCTCGCGCCGCGCGCTGGTCGCGGCCATCACCGCGCCGCTGTTGATCCAGGGCACCACCGTCTACGAGGCGCTGCGCACCCGCGCCCTGCCGGGCTCGCTCCACTCGACCTCGGCCATCCACACCTTCCTCACGGCGCAGGGTGGCAGCTTCGACTCGGCCCAGCTCAGCCTCCCGACCACCACCGTCGTCGCCGCGCTGGTCGTCCTCGCGGTCGCGGCCTTCGGGCCCGCCCGCGTACGGCACGAGCCGCGCTCGGCGGCGATGCTCCTGGCCTTCTTCGCCGGGCCCTGCGGCGCGTACCTCTACACCCGCCACAGCTACCTCTGGCTGCCCCGCTACCTCCTGGTCTTCGAGCCCGCGCTCGGCCTCCTCGTCGCCGCCGCGCTCGGCACCGTCGCGGGGTGGGCCGCGCGCGCCCCCGAGCGGCTGCGCCTCGCCCTCTCCCTCGTGGCCTGGACGGCCATGCTGCTGGTCGCGCGCTCGACGCTCTTCAAGGCCGGCACCGCGCGCCCCCAACTCACCGCGCTGGCCGACAAGCTCACATACCGGGAGCAGATCCTGATCGCGCGCGCGTCGACCCGGCACGGCATCCCGCCGGCCCGCTGGTTGTCGGCGACGCACGGGCCCTCGTGGTGGTCGGAGAGCATCGGGCCGCGCTCCATCGCAAAGACCTTCACCGCCGGCCCATCGAGACCGCAGCACGCGCTCCTCGTCGACCGCTGCGCCCGGGTGTCGTCGCGCTTCGCGGTCTGGCAGCAGGTCATCCCCGGCGCGACGACGCGCGTGCTCGCCGGCTACGACCCGCAGCTCCGACCCGTGGAGATGAACCTCTCGCTCCCCGACGGCAGCGTGTGGTCGTCGCCGAACTTCTCTCGCATCCTGCCGGGGCGCTGCGGCTTCGCGTGCGAGACGCTCACCCAGGTCTCGCAGCCCATCCGCGGCGGAGTGACCGAGCGGCCCTTCGAGGACCTCTGGATGGACGCGCCCGCCGGGACGCTGCGCCTGCGCGCGACGCTCAACCAGGGCGCGGGCGATCGGGTGATCGGCGTGCAGCACGGGAGCTTCTGCCACCCCACGGTGCGCATCGGCGGGCGGGTGCGCGCGCCGCAGCCCGACCCGCGCGCGGGGACGCAGATGTTGTTCAACCTCACGGCCGGGCCGCACGACGTGGAGCGCTACCTGATTCCGGCGCAGGAGCACGAGGCCGGGCCCATCGACGTCGAGCTGGTGCTGGAGCGCGATCCGCCCGAGCGCAACGGCATGCGCGATCAGGTGCGGTTCTTCGAGCTCGACGTGTTCGAGGAGCCGTGGCCCACCTGCGAGTCGCCGCGCTGAGGGGCTGAGCCCTCGATGCGGTCGCCGATCTGCTGGACGACGAACTCGTAGAGGCGCCGCGTGGTGAAGGGCGGCAGCGCGAGCACGCCGAAGCTCAGGCACGAGTACACCCGCGCCCCGAGCGGGACCTCGTAGCCCAGCGAGGGCGCGCGCCACATGCGGATGAGCCAGCTCCGCCAGACGAGGGTGGTGAGGCGCCGGGTCGTGAGGCTGCCGGTCCACACGCGGTAGCGGGTGAGTGCCTCGGGCAGGTTGCGAACCTCCCAGCGGCGGCCCACGCGAAACCACAGCTCGAGGTCTTCGCAGTAGCGATAGCGGTCGTCGTAGCCGCCGCACTCCTCGAAGGCCGCCCGCCGCAGCAGCACCGAGCTGTGACAGAGCGGCGTACGAAACCAGATCATCTCCATGCACCCGACGTGGGACTCGGGGAAGCGCTTGAGCCCGGTGACCGCGCCCGACTCGTCGATGAGCGTCGCGGCGGTGCCGAGCACGCCGACGCGGGCGTTTTCGGGTCGATCGTAGAAGGCGACCTGCGCTTCGAGGCGACCCGGCTCCCACAGGTCGTCGCTCTCGATGCGCGCGACGAGCGGGCTCTTGCTGCGCTCCAGCGCGACGTTGAGCGCCGCGGGGCACGACATGCGCTCGGGGAAGAACCCCGGCTTGATGCGCTCATCGATCGCGGCCCATCGCTCCAGGATGGCGACCGACTCGTCGTCCGACCCGGTGTCGACGACGACCATCTCCCAGTCGCGGAAGGTCTGCGCCACGACGCTCGCGATGGCCTCGTCGAGGAAGCGCCCGCCGTTGAAGTTGGCGAGCAGCACCGCGACCTTCGGGGGAACGTCGTTCAATGCACTCCGGGGCGCGGGCGGTGGAGGTAGTGGTCGAGGAAGGCGTCGGCGACGACGCGATGACCGGCGGCGTTCCAGTGACAGTCGCCGGGGATGAAGAGGGCGTCGTAGACGCGCGCGGGGGGGTCGTCGCCGATGAAGCGAGGGAAGAGATCGAGGAAGTCGGCGCCGTGCTGCCGCGACCACTCGCGCCAGTGCGACACCTGGAGCGAGTCGCGGTCGCGCGCGAAGATCTGCACGGGCCACGGGTACACCGCGACGGTGAGCCGGATGCCGCGGGCAGCGAGCAGGGCGGCGAGGTCGTTCATGGCGCGGTCGGAGCGCGCGAGGCCGACGGGCGCGTACGAGGCGTAGGTGGCGGCGTCGGTGGTCCACGCGCCGCGGCGCCAGGAGAGGTTGGCGTGGTCGAGGGCATGCGCGAGCGGGTCGCGGTGACCGCGTGGCACGAAGGGGTACAGGGTGCGCAGCGTGATGGAGTGGCCGATGCCCCAGAACGCGAGGCGCATCGGCGCCGTCACGCCGAAGACGCGCTCGTCGGCGCCGGGCTGCCGTACGACGGCGTCGCCGCGGCGCTCGTAGAACCACGCCTCGTCCTGCACGTCGGAGACGTCGACGAAGACCACGAGCTCGTCGAAGCGCAGGCCCACGGTCTCGACGAGGTGCTTCACCTTCCGCCAGTAGATCGACGGTGAGTAGGAGACCACCGCGGCGTTGAGCACCTCGACGCCATCGCGGCGCAGGCGATCGTCGACGCGGCCCACGAAGGTCTGCTCGTAGGGGACCCCGATGCCCTCGGCGAAGGAGTCACCCATGAACAAGACCCGGCGACGGCGCGACGACGGATCGATGCGGCGACGCGAGCGATCGCGGAAGCCCAGGGAGTTGGTGACGAGGGGAGTGAGCGCGTCGCCCCAGCGCTCCTCGGTGGCGGCGCCCGGCGCGAGGTCGTGGTCGTAGAGCGCGGACGCGACGCGCAGCGGAGACGCCTGGAAGGGAGCACCGCGGACGGGACGGATGGCCGTCACGAGCTGATCGAGCGCGACGAGCACCAGGAGGACAGCGACGCCGCGGAGGTGGCGAATCAGCGGTGGGGTTCGCACATCGGGTTCCGGCGGCCACGGGGTCGGGCGGAGAGGATTCCACGGCCGCGCGGCGCACCGCAACGCCCAAGGGAGGCGCTATGGTCGGCCCCGTGACCGGACCATCGAGCACGCTCCCGCGCGACGCCCTCGGGCTCGGACTGCGGCTCGCCCACTACCCCTACCTCTTCGAGCACTGGCCCGCGGTCGGGTACTTCGAGGTCATCAGCGAGAACTTCCTCGGCCCCGCGCTCCCCCCGCGCGCGCGCCTCGACGCGGTGCGCGCGCGCTACCCCGTGGTGCTGCACGGCGTCGGCCTCAACCTGCTCGGCCACGCCCCGCTCGACGAGGCGTACCTCGACGCGCTCTGCCGCCTCGCCGACCACGTCGACGCGCCCTTCGTCACCGACCACCTGTGCTGGACGGGCGCCCACGGCGTGTCGCACCACGACCTCCTGCCGACACCGTACACCCCCGAGCTCGTCGAGCTCGCCGCCGAGCGGGCGCACCACGTTCAGCGGCGCCTCGGTCGCCCCTTCGGCATCGAGAACCTGTCGAGCTACGTGGAGTTCGGCCGCTCGACCATGAGCGAGTGGGACTTCTACGCAGCGGTGGTCCGCGAGGCGGGCTGCTGGTCGATGCTCGACGTCAACAACGTCTACGTGTCGAGCCAGAACCACGGCTTCGACCCGCACGAGTACCTGCGCGCCGTCGACTACTCGCGCGTGCTCCAGGTGCACCTCGCGGGGCACACGCGCGAGCCCGACGGGACGCTCGTCGACACGCACGACCACCCGGTTCCGGATGCGGTGTGGGCGCTGTACGCGCACGCCTGGAAGCACGGCGGCCCCTTCCCGACGCTGCTGGAGTGGGACGACCGCATCCCGCCGATGCCCGAGGTGCTCGCCGAGCTCGCCAAGGCCCGTGAGGCCCGCGCGTGAGCGGCCGCGAACCGCCGCCGTGGCTCGCGGAGATGCAGGAGCGCTTTGGGTCGGTGATCCGCACGCCACTCGATCGCAGCACCAACACGCTGCGCGCGACGCCCACGGCGTACGACCCGGGCGCTCTCGCCGAGGCGATGGACGGGCCACGCGCCATCGCCGCCGACCGGCTCGCGGTCTACAACCGGCAGTACTGGTTTCGGCTCTTCGGGGTGTTGCAGACGGCGTTTCCGCTGACGTCGCGGCTGCTCGGTCACTGGCACTTCAACGAGCACTCCGCGCGCTTCCTGCTCGCACACCCGCCGCGTCACTGGGACCTCGACCGCGCCCCCGACGGCTTCGAGGACTTCCTCGCGGAGTCCATCGGCGAGCACCCGCTCCGCGACGTGCTGCTCGACGCGGCACGGCTCGATGCTGCCTGGCGGATCATCTTCCGCGCGCCCGCGACGGTGCCGTTTGTTCCGAGCGCGGCGGATGCGGCACGCCTGCTCGACGCGCGCCTCGAAAGCTCACCCGCGACGGCCATCGTCGTGGAGCGTTGGCCCTTGTTGGCACTGCGAGGCGTCGCGGCGGCGGCGCGCGGAGAGACGCGGGTGGCGGTGCCCGAGCGCCTGCCGCAGCTGCGCTGGTGGGTGCTCGTCCGCGAGGTGGCAGGCATCCGTCAGCTCGCGCTCGAAGCGCGCGAAGCGGAGCTGCTGATGCTGTTGCGGGAGCACCCGGTGCGCGAGGCGCTCGCGCGGCTGGAGGCGGGGGGTTCGGAGGCGGAGCGGGCGGCGCTACCGGGCAACGCCCAGCGATGGCTCGCGCAAGGAGTCGCGCGGGGGATGTGGACGGGGCTCGCTACGAGCTGATCGGGCTCGTCAGGGAAGAACGCAGGTGTAGCCGGTGCAGGTGTTGAGGGTCGCGCAGTTGTGCTCGGAGAAGGTGTCCGTCGTCTGGTCGTAGGAGAAGCCCGCGCAGGAATTGGCGCCGCCGCAGTGGGGGTGAATCTCCACGAAGCCGCCCGCCGCGTTGCAGCGCGCGACGAAGACCGTGAGGCTCATGCCGCCGATGCCCGCGTCGCGGGAGGCGACCACCCGATCGGCCGCGACGTCACAGCCCGCGTCGCGCACGATGAGCGGAACATCAGGCTGCACATCGGGCGCGGTGGTCGCGTCAGCGGCGGTCGTCGCGTCGATCGCGGAGCCGGCGTCGGTCGGAGTGACGGGCGTATCGGTGGCGACCGGCGTGTCAGTCGAGGTGACGGGCGTGTCGGTGGCAGCGACGACGTCCGTCGCGGTGACGGGCGTGTCGGTCGCGGTGACGGGCGTGTCGGTCGCCACAACGACATCCGTCGACGTCACTGGCGTATCGGTCGCAGTACCCGCGTCGCGCCCGGTGCCCGTGTCGACCACCGTGCCGCCATCGACACTGGCGCCCGTATCGGCGCCTGCACCCGAGTCCGACGCGGGAGCGATCGCCTGGGAGCTGCACGAGGCGGTGAAGCAGAGCAGCCCGCCGAGGGCGGCGGTGAGGAGGGCGCTGCTGGCGGAAGGAGTCGAGGAAGGAAGGGGACCGTTGGGAGGGTTCATCATCGGGTGCGAGCGAACCTACCCGAAGGATCACGGAGAAGACATAGTCTCGGCGCCCACGACCGAAGCGCGCATGACCGCGATCGTGCCCACGGCCAACACCCGCCCGATGACCGATGTCCCCATCACCCTGCGCCCCATCGGCGTCGTGCGCTCCGCCCACGATCACCTCGCGCGCACCCCGCGTCAGCCCGGCGCCGCGCCCGCCGAGCGCGAGGCCCTCGTCGAGCTCCACCCCGCGCCCGGCATCCGCGAGGCCCTGCGCGACCTCGCCGGCATGGACCGCCTCTGGCTCATCACGTGGTTCGACCGCGCCCGCAACTGGCGCCCGATGGTGCTGCCTCCACGCGGCCCGCGCGTGCGCCGCGGCGTCTTCGCCACGCGCTCGCCCCATCGTCCCAATCCGCTCGGTCTCTCGCTTGTTCGCCTGCTCGACGTGCGCGGCCTCACCCTCCGCGTCGCCGACGTCGACCTGCTCGACGGCACGCCCGTGCTTGATCTCAAGCCCTACCACCCCAGCGTCGAAGCCCACCCTGACGCGCGCGCCGGATGGATCGACGACCTCGTCCGCGCCGAGCGTGACGGCAGCGCCTTCCCCAACACCGTCACATGGTCACCGCTCGCCGCCGAGCAGCGCGACTGGCTCTGGACCGATCACGCCGTCGACCTCGCGCCCCTCGAAGACGTCCTGCGCCGCGACGCCACGCCGCACCCCTACCGCCGCATCGAGGCGCTCCCCGACGGCGACCGGCACATCGCTTGGCGCGCGTGGCGCCTCCGTCTCCGCGTGACAGGGACCGCCGTCGACATCCTCGCCGTCGAGAGCGGCTACGCCCCCGCAGTGATCGCGTCGACCCCGGCGGGCGAGCTCGTCGACGACGCCGCGCAGCGGGCCTTTGCGCGGCGCTGACCGTCGGGCGCACGTCGGAATGGACAGGAGCGGGCGCACTGGCGATCATCGCGCCGCGTGACGAGCGGAACACCCGTTTCCCGAGGGGATCGATGAGCGAGCAGCAGCGGTTGGCGGAGCAGATCGAGCAGGCCAAGACGGCGTTGATGATCCGTCCCAACGACCCGTTTCAGCGCAACCGGCTGGGCAACCTCTACCGCCAGGCGGGGCGCCTCGACGAGGCCATCGTCGCCCACAAGCGGGTCATCGCCATCGACCCCAACCTCGCTGACGGGCACTTCAACCTCGGCCTCGACCACATGGCCAAGGAGGACTTCGCCGCCGCCGCCCCGGCGCTCAAGGAGGGCGCACGCCTCAAGCCCGAGCACGCCGAGAGCTGGTACCGCCTCGGTCAGGTGCAGGCGAAGCTCGCGCAGTGGGACGACTCCAGCGCGTCGTTTCGCCAGGCCCTCAAGGTCAAGCCCGACTACGCCGCCGCGGTCTCCGAGGTGGGCTTCGTCTACGTCCGCGCCCGCGCCTTCGCCGAGGCCATCCCCTACCTCGAACGCGCCAACGAGCTGCGCCCCGGCGAGGCCGAGATCATCCGCAACCTCGCGTGGGCCTACCACGGCGCCAAGCGCGACAACGACGCCGTCAAGACCTTCGACCACCTCTCGAAGATCGAGCCCGCCACCCCCGACGACCTCTTCCGCCTCGGCGTCTCCCTCGAAAACACCAACCGGGTCGACGACGCCCTCGCGACGTGGCGCACCTGCGTCGCGGCCGATCCCAACCGCCTCGAAGCGCACCTCGCCGCCGCCAACCTCGCCGCCCGCCTCGGGCGCCACGAGCTCGCCCTCGGGTCGTTTCACGAGGTCGTCCGCGTCGCCCCCGAGCGCGTCGAGGGACACGCCGGCGTCGCCTACGCCGCGCAGGCGCTCGGCAAACACTCCGACGCCGTGAGCGCCTTCCGCGAGGCCATCAAGCGCGCCCCCGACCAGCCGCTCCTGCGCGTCGGCCTCGGCGTGTCGTGCGCCGCCGTCGGCTCCATGCAGGAGGCCGTCGAGGCCCTCGAACAGGCCGTCCACATCGATCCCAACTGCGCCCCCGGCTACAACCACCTGGGCATCGTCTACAAAGACCTCGGGCGCATCCCCGAAGCGGCCAAGGCGGTGCGCGACGCCATCCGGCTGCAACCGGAAGAGGCGGAGTTCCACTACACGCTGGGCCTGCACGAGCGCGCGCTGGGCAACCTCATCCAGGCCGAGGAGTCGCTGCGCCAGTCGACGCGGCTGCGCACCAACCACCCGGACTCGCTGCACGCGCTCGGCGAGGTCTGCGCTGCCATCGACAAGCCCGACGCCGCCATCGAGGCCTTTCGCAAGGCCATCAAGCTGCGGCCCGACTACCCCGAGTCGCACTTCGAGCTCGCCAAGGTCTACGCCGGTCTCAGCCGACAGGTCGAAGCCGTCGAGGCCTTCCGCGAGGCCATCAAGCTGCGCGGCGACTACTTCGACGCGATCGTTCAGCTCGGCGTCACCTACGTCACCACGACGCGCTACCAGGACGGCGTCGACCAGTTCAAGAGCGCGCTCACCCTCCGCAAGGACCACCCCGAGACGCTCCATCGACTCGGCGCCGCGCTGCTCTCGCTCGATCGAAAAGACGAGGCCATCGAAGGTCTCCTGCGCGCCGTGAAGGTGAAGCCCGATCACCCCGACGGGCACTACAACCTCGGCGTCGCCTACCGCCGCATCGACCGCCCCGACGAGGCCATCAAGGCCTTCCAGCAAGGCGTGAAGCTCCAGCCCAACAACCCCGTGCTGCACGCGGCGCTGGGGTCGGTGTTCCTGGAGATCGAGCGCTACCAGGACGCGGTCGATGCGTTCGAGCAGGCCGTCTGGCTCGACCCCAACGACATGGACTCGCAGCGCAACCACGGCATCGCGCTGGAGCGCCTCGGCCGCGGTGACGAAGCGCTGGAGAGCCTCCGCAAGGCCGTCGACCGCAAGCCCGAAGAGCCGCAGGGGCTCTACTTCCTCGGCCTCGCGTTGGAGCGCGGCCAGCGCTGGGAAGAAGCCCTCGGGTACTTCCGTCAGGCCGTCGAGCAGAAGCCCGAATACGCCGAAGCGCACTACCACCTCGGCCTCATGCGCGAGCGCCTCGGCGACCGCCGCGCGGCCGTCGAAAACTTCCGCCAGGCCACGGTCATCCAGACCGACTTCGCCGAGGCCTACGACGCGCTCGGCAACACCTACCGCGCGCTGGAGATGCCCCAGGAGGCCGCGGCAGCGTACCGGCAGCTCGCGCGGCTGCGGCCCGACAGCCCCGACGCGTATGTCTCGCTCGGCGCCGTGGCGCGTGACCTCGGACGCGACCAGGAGGCCATCGAGCGCTTCCGCCAGGCGCTACGACTGCGGCCCAACGACGCGCGCGCCCATCTTGAGCTGGGAGTTCTCTACGCGAAGCTCGGTCGCGGACAGGAGGCCGTCGACTCGCTGGGGCAGGCCATCCGCCTCGACCCGCGCCAGGCGCTCGCGTACCGCGTCCTCGGCGAGACCTACCAGGCCGCCGGGATGAACGCCGAGGCCGCCGAGATCTTCCAGCGCGCGCTCGCCCTCGACGCGCACGACGGCGCGGCCCACCGCGGCTACGGTGCGGTCTCGGTGGCGCTCGGCCGCTACGAGGCGGCGCTGCCTCCCTTGCGCGAGGCCATCCGCATCAACCCCGACCACGCGGACTCGTACCGACTGCTGGCGCTCGCGAGCAAGCAGCTCGATCGCTTGCCCGAGGCCGAGGCCGCCCTCCAGCACGCGGTGGAGCTGCTGCCCCGCGAGGCTCCGCTGCGCTTCGCGCTCGGCGAGGTGCTGCGCGACGTCGGTCGCTACCCCGAGGCGGGCGAGGCGTTTCGCGCGTGCATCGACCTCGACCGCAATCATTCCGACGCGTGGACGGCGCTCGGCAACCTCTATGGAAACGCGGGTCATCACTCCGACGCGGTGACGGCGTTTGAGTGCGCGCTCGGCATCAAGGCCGACCTCATCGACGCGCTGCTGGGCATCGCGCGCAGCTACGCCGAGCTCGGTCGCATGGAGGACGCGTCGGAGTCGCTGCGGCAGGCCGTGCGGTACCGCCCCGACCACGCCGACGCGCTGTGGAACCTCGCGCTCACCTACGAGCGCATGGGGCGATGGCTGGACGCGGCGGACGCGTGCAAGCGGGCGGTCCGGCTGCGCCCGCAGTCGGCCGAGGCGCACCAGAAGCTCGGCGTGCTGAGCATGTACGTCGAGAAGCCCGACGAGGCGGTGGAGGCGCTGCGGGAGGCCGTGAGGTTGAAGCCCGACATGGCGCACGCGCACTACTCGCTGGGCCTCGCGCTGCGGCAGAAGGGCCAAGGGGAGGACGCCCTCGCGCACGTGGAAAACGCGGCGCGCCTCGACCCGCGCGACCCGACGCTCCAGGCGGGCCTCGGGTACATGCTGGCCGAGAGCGGGCGGCTGCAAGACGCCGTAGAGGCGTACCAGAACGCCATTCGCTTGAAGCCCGACGACGTGGACTCGCACCTCGCGGCGGCGCTGTTGATGGGTCAGCTCGGTCGCGACGAGGACTCGATCAAGGCGTTTCGGCGGGTGCTGCAATCGTCGCCCGACGCGCCGTCGGCGCACCGCGGCCTCGGGCTCGCGTACAAGAAGACCGGGCGCTTCAAGGAGGCGGTCGACCCGCTGCGGCGGGCGTCGCGGCAGACGCCCAACGACGCGCAGTTGCAGTTCGACCTGGGCGAGTGCCTGTACCGGTCGGGCGACTGGAACAGCGCGCAGGACGTCTACAAGAGCCTGAAGGTGTTGAACCGCCCGCTGGCGGACAAGCTCTTCGACCTCATCAACGTGTAGATGTCCCCGACGTCTCGGGACCGCTTGCGGGACTGATCGGATGTTCCGTACCGTCGGGCGGTGCCGCTGCCCGAACTCCACGCCATCAGCGCGTTCAGCTTCCTGCGCGGGTCGTCTTCACCCGAGGCGCTCGTTACGCGCGCGGTGGAGCTGGGCATTCCCTCACTCGCGCTCATCGACCGCGACGGAGTGAGCGGGGCGGCGCGCTTCCAGGCCGAGGCCAGCAAGCACGACGAGAAGACCTTCCGCCCCATCTTCGGCGTCAACCTCGCGGTGCGCTGGCCCCGCGACGACGACCGCCAGAAGAAGCTCCGCGACAAACCACCCGACGGCCGCCTGGCGCTCCTCGTCACCTCACGCCTCGGCTACCAGAACCTCTGCGCTTTGGTGACGATCGCCAAGTCGCGCGTCACCAAGGAGGAGGCGCGCGAGGGCTACGCCTCCGTCACGCCCGAAGAGCTCGCCCTTCACCGCGGCGACCTCCTGGCGGTGCTCACCGCCGCTGATCCTCCTCTCTCACGGCTCGCCCTCCGCCGCTTCGACCGCGACGCCGTCCTCCAGTGGGCCACGACGATCGTCGGCGTCTTCGGGCGCGGCGACACCTACGTCGAGCTCACGCGCCACGACCACCGACCCGAGGAGCGTCGCACCCAACGGCTCGTCGACCTCGCGCGCCACCTGCGTATCGCGACCGTCGCGACGGGCGACGTCCGCTACGCCGTCGAGGGGGACGCGCGGCTGCACGACGTGTTCGCGTGCATCCGCGAGCGCACGACGGTCGAGCGCGCAGGGAAGAAACTGCTCCCGCACCACGGCTGGCACCTGCAACCGGAGATGGTGCAGAAAGAACGCTTCGATGATCTGCCTGAGGCGCTGCTCAACGCCCAGGCGCTCGCCGCGCGCTGCGCGTTCACGCTGAAGGACCTCAGATACTCGCTGCCCTCGTTCACCGGCGGCGACGTTGACGCGGAGAACCGGATGCTCCGCGAGCTCACCCTCACCGGTGCGCGCGAGCGATTGAAGGGCACCTACGACGAGTGGCTCCCGCAGATCGAGAAGGAGCTCGCGCTCATCAAAGAGCTCGGCTTCCCTGGGTACTTCCTCATCGTCCACGACATCATCAAATTCTGCCGCGCGAGCGACATCCTGGTGCAGGGCAGGGGGTCGGCGGCCAACAGCGTGGTGTGCTTCTGCCTCGGCATCACCGCCATCCAACCCGGAACCATCAACCTGCTCTTCGAGCGCTTTCTCTCGAAGGAGCGCGGCGACTGGCCCGACATCGACCTCGACCTGCCCAGCGGCGACAAGCGCGAGAAGGCGATCCAGTACGTCTTCGAGAAGTACGGGGCGCGGCACGCGGCGATGACCGCCAACACCATCACCTACCGCGGGCGCAGCGCGATCCGCGAAGTTGGTCGAGCGCTCGGCATGCCTGACGAGCTGCTCGGCAAGGTCGCGAGGCAACTACACCACGTCTACGGCGCGTCGCCCGAGACGCTCACCGATCGACTACGTGACGCGGGCCTCGACCCGACGGACGGGAGCGTGCGGCTCTGGCTGGAGCTCGGTCACCAGATGCAGAACCTGCCGCGTCACCTCGGGCAGCACTCGGGCGGCATCGTCATCGCGAGCGGGCGGCTCGACCATGTGGTTCCCATCGAGCCGGCGTCGATGGACGACCGGCGGATCGTTCAATGGGACAAGGAGGATCTTGAGGGACTGGGCATCCTGAAGATCGACCTGCTGGGCCTCGGGATGATGGCGGTGTTGGAGGAGGTCATGGCGACGGTGAAGACCGTCGACGGCAAGGAGCACGGCCTCTACGACCTCCCCGAAAACGACCCGAAGAGCTACGCGATGATGCAGGCCGCGGACACCGTCGGGCTCTTCCAGATCGAGTCGCGCGCGCAGATGGCGACGCTGCCGCGCCTGTGCCCGAAGAACTTCTACGACCTCACGATCCAGATCGCGATCGTGCGGCCGGGGCCGATCGTCGGCGGGATGATTCACCCCTTCATCAACCGTCGGCGAGGACGAGAGAAGGTCACCTATCCGCACGATGAGCTGGAGCCGATCCTGAAGCGAACGATGGGCGTCGCGATCTTCCAGGAGCAGCTCATGTCCATCTCGATGATCGCGGCGGGCTTCTCCGGTGGCGAGGCCGAAGAGCTGCGCCGCGCCATGGGATCGAAGCGCAGCGCCGAGAAGATGGCGCGCATCGAGAAGCGCCTGCGCGAGGGCATGACCGCGAAGAACTACAAACCCGAGGCGCAGGAGCAGATCGTCAAAGGCATCAAGTCCTTCGCGGAGTACGGCTTCCCCGAGTCGCACAGCGCGAGCTTCGCCCTGCTGGCCTACGCGAGCGCGTTCTTCCGCGCGCACTACCCGGCGACCTACGTCACCGCGATGCTCAACCACTGGCCCATGGGCTTCTATCACCCCGCCGTCCTCGTGCGCGACGCGCAGCGCCACGGCGTCCGCGTGCTCCCCATCGACGTCACCCACTCGCGCTGGGAGTGCGCCCGCGAAGGCATCCCCGCCGACCAGTGGATGCGCCTCGGCCTGCGCTACGTCGGCGGTCTGCGCGAGGCCACCGCGCGCTCCATCGAGGCCGCGCGCGCCGCGTCGCCCTTCACCTCGCTGGAGGACTTCCGCCGCCGCACGTCGCCCGAGCGATCGGAGCTCGAAGCACTCGCCGAGCTCGGCGCCCTGCGCTTCACCGACCCGTCGCGCCCGTGGCAGCGCCGCGAGGCCCTGTGGCAGGTGCAGGCGCTGGAGGCCATGCCCCGCGGCATCTTCGACCGCGCCGCCGCCCCGCGCGACGACACGCCGGGCTACCCCATGACCATGCCCGAGCGCGTCGCCGCCGACCTCGCGCGCAGCGGGATGACCGTCGGCCCGCACCCCATGAGCTTCGTCCGCGACGCGCTGCGCACCGAGGGCCTGCTCTCCACCCGCGACGTCGCCCGCGCCCCACACGGGACCCCCGCCGTCGTGGCCGGCGTCGTCATCACCCGACAGCGCCCGCACGCCGCCAAGGGCTTCTTCTTCATCTCCCTGGAGGACGAGTTCGGCGTGGCCAACGTCATCGTGGCGCCGCCGCTCTACGAGGCGCAGCGCGCGCTGCTCGCCACCGCGATGGCGATGCGGATCTACGGCGTCGTCGAGCGGCAGGACGGCGTGACCAACGTGAAGGCCATCCGCGCAGAACCCTTCACGATCACCGACGACGACGACGCGCTGCTCCCCGCGTCGCACGACTTCCACTGACGATCGCTCGGCGCGGTGGTTGATCCGCACGGGTCAACGGTGGTTTCCTCCCCGGCCATGAACCGCCCCTCGACCGCCTTCGTGTTCGCCCTCGGCGCGCTCTCGGTGCTCTCGCCCGCCGTCGCGCAGACCCCGCCGACCCGCCCTGCGGTGGCGTTCTCCAGCTGGCGCGTCGTGCCGTCGCCCGCGCTCAACATCGTCCGCGGCATCTTCGCTCGCAGCGCCGGCGCCTTCGCCGCGTGCAACCCGACCGGCCAGTACGGCACGGTCTCGCTGCGCATGGCCACCGACGCCAACGGCCAGGTCGCCTCGTCGACCAGCCGCGGAACCTCCTTCGTCGCCCCCAACGCCGCCATCGCCTCCTGCGTGGTCGGCGTCTCGCGCCGCCTCCGCTTCCCCGGCTCGGTGCAGGGCACGCTCGACATCGAGGTGACCGTCGTCCTCGGGACGCCCGACGCCTCCGCCCCGGCGCCGTAGGCCGCGCGACATCCCCCTCCTCCAGCGATCGGTGAGGGTGCTCGTCACCCCCTCGGCTGCACTCGCGCATCGCTCCACCGATGGGCACAGAAGCGCTCGACATCACAAAGGTTCTTCCGGGTCCACGGCCATCGCTGGACACCCCTGATCCATCTGGCATCCTGCGCCGCCCGATGAGCCCCAGAGCCGTCTTCTCCCTCCTCCTCGTCGGCGCCTGCGCCAGCCATCCGGCCCAGCCCACGACCCCGGTCGTCGCGGCGCCCGTCGACCCCGTCGTCGCACCGACCCCAACGCCCACCTCGCGCTGCGGCAACGACCACGGCATCTCCATCGAGGGCCAGCTCGGGACGCTCGCGCCCACGCACGTCCGTCGTGTGATGCGCGACGCCGAGGCCACCCTCATGGCCTGCTACACCCGCCGCGTCGAAGAACTCCCGTGCCTCGCCGGCCGCGTCGAGATGCGCATCCGCGTGGGCAACGACGGCGCCGTCCGCTGGGCCATCCCCACAACCTCCACGCTCGGCGATCGCGCGACCGAGCGCTGCCTCACCGATGCCGCGGCGGCGCTGCACTTCGACGCGCCGTGCGGCGGCGAGGCCGAGGTCACCTACGCCCTCGACATGGAAGGCGGGCCCGACCGTCGACCCGCCACCGCATGGACCGCCCAGCGCGTCGAGACCGCCCTCCGCACCCGACGAACGGCCCTCGCCACCTGTCGCCACGGCGATCAGCGCCCCTTGCAGGTCACGCTCTACGTCGCCCCCAACGGGACCGTCGCCGCCGCCGGCGCCGCGCTCGCCTCCCATGAAGTCGTGGAGATGACCGATTGCGTGCTGCGCGAGGTGCAGGCGCTGCGCGTGCCGACGCCGGGTTCGTGGTACGCGCGGACGACGGTCACGATCCCGTAACGGAGCCTAGCGATGGACTTCAATCTGAGCGAGACGCAGTCGATGGTGCGCGACACCGCGCGGGCCTTCAGCGACCGGGTGCTGCGACCGCGCGCCGCGGAGTTCGAGCGCGCGGAGCTGGTGCCTGCGGACGTGCTGAAGGAGATGGCCGAGCTCGGGCTCATGGGCGTCAACGTCCCGGCCGCATTGGGTGGAGCCGAGGCCGGGGCGGTGTCCTACGCGCTCGCGATGCGCGAGATCGCGCGGGGCTGCGCGGCCACGGCGGTGACCATGGCCGTGACCAACATGGTCTCGGAGGTCATCACGGGCTTCGGCACCGAGGCGCAGCGGGAGACGTACGTCCCGCGGCTGGTGGGCGGTGAGTACGTGGCGGGGTCGTTTGCGCTGAGCGAGCCGGGCGCGGGCAGCGACCCGGGCGCGATGCGAACGACGGCGAAGCGACGTGGTGACGAGTGGGTCATCAACGGCGACAAGCAGTGGATCACCTCGGGCGACCGCGCGGGCGTCTTCGTGGTGTGGGCGCGCACCGGCGGACCTGGGACGGCGGGTCTGTCGGCCTTCCTCGTCGAGGGCACGACGCCCGGGCTGAAGGTCGGCAAGCGCGAAGACAAGATGGGCATCCGCGCGTCGAGCACGGTGCCGCTGACCTTCGAGGACTGCGTGGTGCCCGCGACGGCGCTGCTGGGCGTCGAGGGCGGCGGCTTCAAGATCGCGATGATGGCGCTCGACGGGGGCCGGGTGGGCATCGGCGCGCAGGCCCTCGGCATCGGCGAAGGGGCGCTCGACGACGCGCGTCGGTACGCGGGCGAACGGCAACAGTTCGGCAGGGCCATCGGGGAGTTTCAAGCCATCCAGTGGATGCTGGCCGACAGCCACGCGGAGCTCGACGCGGCGCGCTGGCTGGTGCTGCGCGCGGCGTGGTTGAAGGAGTCCAAGCGGCCGTTCTCGCAGGAGGCGGCGATGGCCAAGCTGACGGCGTCGGAGACGGCGTGGCGGGTGTGCAACCGCGCGGTGCAGGTGCACGGCGGCTACGGGTACACGCGGGAGTTCGCGGTGGAGAGACGGATGCGCGACGCGCGGGTGACGATGATCTACGAGGGCACGAGCGAGATCCAACGGCTGGTCATCGCGCGGGGGGCGCTGCGCGGATGAGCGTCGCGCTGCACGTCAACGTCGACCACGTCGCCACGCTCCGTCAGGCGCGCGGCACCCGCTACCCCGACCCCGCCGAGGCGGCCCTCTTGTGCGAGCGCGCGGGCGCCGACGGCATCACGGTGCACCTGCGCGAAGACCGTCGGCACATCCAGGAGCGCGACGTGCGGGTGATCCGCGACGTCGTGCGCGGCACGTACAACCTGGAGATGGCCGCGAGCGAGGACGGCCTGCGCGTGGCGCTCGCGGTGATGCCTGACCACGTCACGCTGGTGCCCGAGCGGCGCGAGGAGCGCACCACCGAAGGCGGCCTCGACGCGGCGGGACAGAAGGCATCGCTGGCGAAGATCATCGACGCGCTGCGGGCGGCGGGCATCCGGGTGTCGCTGTTCATCGCGGCCGACGACGCGCAGATCGACGCGTCAGCGGCGCTCGGCGCCGAGCAGATCGAGCTGCACACGGGCGAGTACGCCGACGCGACCGGGCACGCGCGGGCCGAGGCGCTCGCGGCGCTGCACCGCGGCGCGAAGCGGGCGAAGGGGCTCGGACTGCGGGTGGCGGCGGGCCACGGGCTCACGGTGGCCAACGTCGGCGCGGTGGCCGCCATCGCGGAGGTCGAGGAGCTCAACATCGGGCACGCGCTGGTGGCCGACGCGGTGATGGTCGGGCTCGCCGAGGCGGTGCGCGCGATGCGCGCGGCGATGGACCGCGGGCGCGACGGGCGGTGATCGTCGGCCTCGGCATCGACGTGGTGGCGTTGCCCCGCGTCGAGCGCATGTGGAAGCGCTGGGGCGAGCGCATCGCCGCGCGGGTGCTGGGAGAGGCCGAGCGGGACCGCATGCCGCCGGCTGAACAGCGAGCGGTGGAGTGGCTCGCCGGGCGCATCGCCGCGAAGGAGGCCGCGAGCAAGGCGCTGGGCGTACCGCCGGGCATCCACTGGCACGAGGCGGAGATCGTCTCGGCGCGGCCCGGTGCGCCGACGATCCGCTGGCACGGTGTGGCGAAGGCGCGCGCGGAGGAGCTGGGGGTGAGCGGGGTGTTCCTGTCGATCACGCACGATGCGGGCGTGGCGGCGGCGGTAGTAGTCTTGGAGCGATGAACGTCGACGATCGCCTCGCGCCTGAGCGCCTCCTCACCCGCGACGAGGTTCGTGCCATCGACACGACGCTCATCGCCCAAGGGGTCCCCGGCGTGCTGCTGATGGAGAACGCCGGTCGCGGCGCGGCCGAGGCCATCCTGGAGCGCACCCGCGAGCAACCGCTGCGACGGGTCGCGGTGCTGGTGGGCCCTGGCAACAACGGCGGCGACGGACTGGTGGTTGCGCGCCACCTGCGGCTGCACCTGCCGGACGTGGTGGTGGTCGCGTGGTGCATCGTCGACGGCTCGGCGCTCACGGGCGACGCGGCGGTGATGCGCGGAGCGGCGGCGGCGTGTGGGGTTCCGTTGCGGCGGGCGACGGACGACGCGACGGCGGCGGCGGTGGCGCTCGCCGAGTGCGACTGCATCGTCGACGCGCTCTTCGGCACGGGGCTGACGCGCGCGGTCACGGGCATCGCGGCGACGTGGATCACGGCCGCCAACGCGCGACACGGCGTGCTGCGGGTGGCGCTGGACGTTCCGTCGGGCATCGACGCCGACCACGGCGCGGTGCTCGGCGACGGCGCGGTGTTTCGGGCTGACCTCACGCTGACCTTCGCGGCACAGAAGACGGGCCTGCACACGGGCCCTGGTCGCGTGATGGTGGGCGAGGTGAAGCTCGTGACCTTGGGGGTGCCCATCCCCACCAACGTCGCGCGCTCGCGCTGCTGGCTGGAGTCGACCGCGCCCCGCACGCCACCGCGCAAGGCGGACGCCCACAAGGGCGACGCGGGTCGCGTGCTCGTCATCGGGGGCAGGCGCGGGATGACGGGCGCCGCAGTGCTCGCCGCGCGTGGTGCCCACCGCATGGGCGCGGGTCTCGTCTCGGTGGCGACGACGGAGGTGCCCACGTCGCCGCATCTGCCCGAGACCATGGTGACGATGCTCCCGGCGGATGGAGCGGCGCGCACGCAGCAGCTCATCGAGATGCTCGGACGCACCGACGCGGTGGTACTCGGCCCTGGGCTCGGGCGCGACGAGGACGCGGCGGCCATCGCGGCGCTGGTGTTCGGTCGGTGCGAGGTTCCGCTGGTGCTCGATGCGGATGGGCTGTGGCACCTCGCGGCGCAGGGCGCGGTGGCCGGAGCGGGTCGCGCGTGGGTGCTGACGCCGCACCCGTTGGAGATGGCGCGACTGCTCGGCACCGACACGCGGCCGGTCAACGACGACCGCATCGCGAGCGCACGCAAGGCGGCGTCGATGTTCAACGCGTGGGTGGTGCTGAAGGGGCCGGGGACCGTCGTCAGCGACGCCGAGTCTTCGTGGGTGATGCCGTACATGACGCCCGCGCTCGCGGTGGGCGGCAGCGGTGACGTCCTGGCGGGCGCCATCGGAGCAAGGCTCGCCGAGCGCAACAGCAGCGCGCCCATCATGGTTCGCACGCGCATCGCGTCGGCGGTGCACGCTCACGGGCGGGCGGGCGAGCGCATCGCCGCGCAGCGCGGGGCGTCGCGCGGCGCCCTCGCGACGGAGATCGCCGACCTCCTGGCGACCACGCTCGAACCCGGTTGACAGTTTGTCCGAGCACCTGCGGAGGGCGTCGCCGCCGTGGCAACCGGGCACTCCCTCGGGTCATCGGGGCTGATCGATAAAATGACTTAAAATCCAGGCAATCCGGCGTTGGCGCGGGAGTTGAAACACTCCTCCGCATGAACCACCACACCGGACGCAGGGCTCACTTCATGACCGAGACGGCCCCGTTGATCGACGGGCTCTACGCCTCGGCGCGGCGGCTCACCCGAGCGGGCGACACCGCCGACGACCTCGTGCAGGACACGCTGCTCCTCGCGTGGCAGTCGTGGGAGCGCTTCACCGAGGGCACCAACCTCCGCGGCTGGCTGCACCGCATCCAGATCAACCTCTACATCACCAACTACCGCCGGGCGCGACGCGAGCGGAAGGCCCGCGACGAGGCGGGCGAGGAGGGCCTCGCCATGATGACGCTGAGCGACGCGCAGGAGGCGGTCACGGCGCCCGACGGCGGCATCCAACGCAGCGACCTCGGCCCGAAGCTGCGCGACGCGCTCGACCAGCTCCCGACGGAGTTTCGCGAGGTGGTGGTGATGGCCGATCTGGGGGAGATGTCCTACCGCGAGATCGCCGACTCCCTCGGGTGCCCGATGGGGACGGTGATGTCCCGGCTGCACCGCGCGCGTCGCTCGCTCGCGCGGTCGATGACGACGGCCGAAGCGGCGCCCGTGATGAACGAGCGCCGCGCGGCGTAGGGGGGTCAGGCGTCGCCGAGCTCGCGGGGGGAGGGCGAGGCGGGGGAGGGCGAGGCGGGGGCGGCCTCGCGGGTCGCGCGACGCTCCACGCCGGAGCGGCTGTGGAGGCGGGCGCCGCGGAGGATCTCCTCGCAGAGCGACGGGAAATCGAGCCCGGCCCCGGCGGCGATCTTGGGGAGAAGCGAGGTCGCGGTGAGACCGGGGAGGGTGTTCACTTCGAGGACGTACTCGTTCTCCCCTTCGGTGACGAGGAGGTTCACGCGGGTCGCGCCAGTGCAACCGAGTGCGTGGTGCGCGCGCTCGGCGAGGCGCAGCACCCCCTGGTAGCGCGTGGGCGCGAGTCGCGCGGGGAAGTAGTACTCGCAGAGGCCCTTGGAGTACTTGGCTTCGTAATCGTAGAAGGGCCGCCTGGGCACCACCTCGATGGCGCCGAGCACGCGGTCGCCGAGGATGGCGACGTGCACTTCGCGAGCGCGGATGTAGCGCTCGACGAGCACACCGTCGTCGTGGCGCAGCGCTTCGTCGACGGCGGCGCGCAGCTCGGCGAGGTTGCCCGCGCGCGACACGCCGATGGACGATCCCTCGCGGCGCGGCTTCACCATCACCGGAAACCCGAACGACCCGTGACGCTCCTCGATCTGGGCGTCGGAGACCGGGCCGTTGAGGTCGTAGTACGGGGGCGTGGGGATGTTGTGGAGGCGGAAGAGTTCCTTCGCCTTGAGCTTGTCGAGGCTGAGGGCAGAAGAGAGAACGCTCGACCCGGTGTACGGGATGCCGAGCCACTCCAGGATCCCCTGGATGGCGCCGTCTTCGCCGAAGCGGCCGTGCAGCGCGAGGAAGGCCACGTCGATGTTCGACGCCCGCAGCACCTGGTCGATGTCGCGACCCACGACGATGGGCACCACCTCGTGGCCGCGCGACCGCAGCGCCTGCACCACCGCTTCGCCCGAGCGCATCGAGACCTCGCGCTCCGCCGAGATTCCACCGAACAACACGCCGATTCGCGTCATGGGACTCTCTCCTCCTCCGTGGTCGCTGCTCGTTCGCACGCGTGAGACGCGCAGGACCCACGCCGCTCGACAGAGCAGCGCGCGGGCCAGCGCACGAAACCACTCCGTCCTCGGCTCCCGACCGAGCGGGGCAGCAGGGCGAGCGTGGTGAACTTGCCTCGGCGGTGCGTCCGCCGATCCATCGGACCCGTCACAGCTCCGTTGGAGTGAGGTCCGCTAGCAACGGACGGGTGTCGCCGTCAAGAAGACGGCACTGCTCGCCGACGACTTGGCCCTGCGCGCCGCCGCTCCCGCGTTGCCGTTAATTCGACGGCGATTGCAGCTTGCGACACGCGCGAGCGCTGCTCTATCGTCCCGCGCACGTCAGGGCTGAAGCGATGGCTCCCGCGTGGAGGGACGGGACGCGTCCCCCACCGCCGCGGACCCGAATCAGCGATCGGTCCTGACGAAGACTCCCACTTCACACCCTCGCAGACGGCGCATCGGAGAACGACACGCGATGAGCGTAGACAATGTTCGCAGGCTTCTCGGCTCGCTCCTGGATGATCCCGAGAACGCAAACGCGTGGGCGACGTTGGAGGAGCTCGCGTCGGGCGACGAGCTGACCCGCGCGGGCGACGAGGGCCGCGCGCTGCTGGCCGAGACCCGTCGCAAGCTGCACGACCGCGGCGAGGCCGAAGCCGTGGCGTCGATGCTCTCCGTCGAAGCGGCCGTGGCCGCCGACGCGACGGCGCGCGCTGCGCTCTTGCGCGAGCGGGCGCGCTACCTGGAGGAGGAGCTGCTCGACGACAAGACGGCGCTCGCGACGCTGGAGTCCGTGCTGTCGAGCGGCGACGACGCCGAAGCGACGGAGATGCGCGACCGGCTCAACACCAAGAAGGCCCGCTGGAAGGACATCACGGGCGCGTTCAAGAAGAACGCCGAGGAAGGCTCCACTGAGCCCGGCGTCATCGCGTCGCACCTCGTGAGCGCCGCGGCCGTGGTGCTCCAGTACAAGCCCAAGGGGCGCGAGAAGGAGGCCGACGCCATCTTCGAGTCGGCCCTCTCCATCGACCCCGGCAACCTCCGCGCGGTGCAGCTCTTCGAGCGCGTGTTGCGTCGTCGCGGCGGCCGTTGGGACGACCTCGCCGCCCACCTCGAACGCTCCGCTGCGGCGGTGCAGCCCGCGTCGGCCAAGGTCGACCTGCTGTTTCGCGCGGCCCGCACGCACGCCGCGCGGCGCAGCGACATCGGCGCGGCCGAGCGCATCTACCGGCACATCCTCGAGCTCGACCCCGGCAACGCGTCGGCGCGCCGTTTCGTGGTGGCGATCCTCACCGAGCGCGAGCGCTGGGACGACCTCGCGGACTTCTACGAGGCCCAGATCGGGGCACGCGCAGAGGACGGCGCCGACGTCGGTCTGCTCGTGCAGGCGGGCATGACCCACTGGCGCGTGCGCAACGACGCTGCCCGCGCCGAGCCCTTCTTCCGTCGACTGCGCGACGTGGACGCCGATCACCCGTCGGTGCATGCGTTCTACGCGGCGCACCCGTCCGCGGCGCCTGTCGACGAGGCGCCCGCCGCGGTCGTCGACGCCGTCCCGACGGCCGAAGCGTCGACGCCGGAGCGCGACACCAACCCCGAGCCCGCCCCCGTTTCGGTGCCCGCGCCGAGCGGCGAGCAGGAGCAGGTGGTGATCAGCGCCACCGCTGACGAGGCCATCGACGCTCCCTCCGCGGAGGAGTCTGCGCCCACCGACACGCGCATCACCGCGCCGCCGCCCGCGAGCCCCGAAGCGGCGGGCGAGGTGCGCCTTCCGCTCACGACGTCGGCACCGCCGACGGGCGCCAACCCGCGCCTCGTCCAGGCCGTCGAAGGCGCTCGCGCGGCCGAGAATGCGGGCCAGGTCGACAAGGCCATCGAGGGTTGGAAGATGGCGCTGCGCCTCGACGCGCAGTACGTCGACGCGCGCCAGTCGCTCGCCCGCCTCTACGTGACGGCGGGTCGCTGGAACAACCTCGTCGAGCTCCTCCGCCAGGAGCTGGAGGCCCTCGGCGGCGTGCGCCCCGGCACGGACCTCAGCACCAACAAGGAGCGCAAGGCCGAGATCCTGCGGGAGATGGTGACCATCTACCGCGACCGCCTCGGGCTGGAGCCGATGGTGGTGCAGACGTACAACGCGCTGCTGCTCTTGGAGCCGGGCGACCGCCCGTCGCTGGTCGCGCTCACCGAGAGCTACGAGCGCCTCAACCGTTGGACCGACGTCATCAAGATGCTCGACCAGCAGGTCGAGTACGCCGACGACCCTGCGACCAAGGTGGCCCTGCTGCGCCGCGTGGCGAAGCTCTGGGTCGAGCGCTTCAACAACGTCAACAACGCCACCCGTCCGCTGGAGCAGATCGTCGCGCTCGACCCCACCGACGCCGACGCCCTCGCCCAGCTCAAGGACCTCTACACCCGCCGTCGCGCGTGGCGCCCGCTCTTCGACGTGTCGCGCCGCGAGGCCGAGCGCCTGGAGGGTGACGCGAAGCGCGACGCGCTGGTGGAGCTGGCGAAGCTCGCCGCCGAGAAGCTCGGGGCCAACACCGAGGCCATCGGGCTGTGGCGCGAGGCGCTGGCGCTCGACGCGAAGACCCCGGGCGCGCTCGACGCGTTGGAGCGTCTCACGGAGCGCGAGCGCGACTTCGCGGGCCTCGCCGAGGTGCTGGAGCAGCGCGTCCGCGAGACCGACGACGCCGAGCCGAAGGTCGCCCTGTTGATGAAGCTCGGCTCCGTGTACGGCGAGCGCATCGGCGACGCCGAGCGGTCCATCGACGCGTGGCGACGCGTGCTCCAGACGCAGGCGCGGCATCCGAAGGCGCTGCGCGTCCTGCGTGACGTCTACACGCAGGCGGGGCAGTGGGATCGGCTCGAAGCCCTCTACGACGAGGCGGGCGACCTCGAAGGGCTCGCCGAGGTGCTCGGCAGCAGCGCCGATCGGGCGACGGCGCCCGAGGACAAGGTCGCTCTGTCGTTCCGCACGGCGCGGGTCTACGAAGAGCGGCTCAAGCAGCCGGCGAGGGCGTTTCGGAGCTACGAGCGGGTGCTCACGGTCGACCCGACCAACGTCGCTGCCGCGACGGCCCTGGTGCCCATCTACCTGGAGGACGAGCGCTGGTCGCGGCTCGCGCAGCTCTACGAGGTGCTGCTCAACGCGCTCCCCGCGGACGACCGTACGGGCGCCCTGGGGTACCTGCACAAGCTGCGGGAGATCTCGGCGGGCCGCCTCGGCGACCGCACGGCGGCGTTTCAGTGGGCCCTGCGCGCGTACCGCCTCGACCCGACCGACGAGTCGCTGGAGACGCAGGTCGAGGCCAGCGCCGCGGAGGCTGGTGGGTGGCGCGAGCTCGTCGACACCTTCGACGCGCGCTCCGCCGCCTCGACCGACGCGGTCGAGATCGCCCGCCTGCGGGACAAGAGCGCCGCGATCGAAGCCGATCGTTTGGGTGAGGTCGACGCAGCGGTCACCCGCATCGAGCGGGCCCTCGGTCAGTCGCCCGACGACGCAGCGGTGATCCAGTCGCTCGACGCGCTGCTGCGCCGGGCCCAGCGCTGGGACGACCTGCGGAAGCTCTTCGACCACCGCATCGCCCGCGCGGCGGGTGACGAGCGGCGCGCCCTCATCGCCGAGGTCGCCGAGCTCGAAGAGGCCGTGCTCCAGCAGCCCGACGCGGCGAGCGAACGCTTCCGCGTGCTCATCGCCTCCGACCCCACCGATGCAACCTCCCTCGCGGCCTTGTCGCGCCTCTCCGAGGCCGCTGGGCGTTGGACGGAGCTCGAGTCCACGCTGCTCGCCCGCCACGGCCTCGTCGAGGGCGCCGAACGCGCCGACCTCGCCCTCGCCCTCGGCGCCGTACAGCGCGACCGCCTCGGTAAGGTCGAGGCCGCGATCGATTTCTACCGCGAGGTGCTCTCGCTCTCGCCCCACCACCCGGGCGCCCTCGACGCGCTGGAGTCGCTGCTGCGCGACGAGACCTGGCGCGTGGTCGCGGCGCAGACGCTGGAGCCCGAGTTCGAGGAGATCGGACAGTTCCGCAAGCTGGCGTGGGTGCTGCAGATTCTCTTCGACGTGGAGGAGGACGCCGACCGTCGGCGCGAGCTCGGCCTGCGCCTCGCGCGGGTCTACGCCGAGCGCCTCGACGACCCGCGATCGGGCTTCGATCTGTTGCGCTCGATGCTCGACGCGGAGCCCTCGTCGGAACCCGTCGCCAACGCCCTCACCGGCCTCGCCATCGAGGGCGGTTGGACCGCCGAGCTCGCGACCTTCCTCGCGACCCTCGTCGCGCGCGAGACCACGGCCCCCGCGGTGCGCGTCTGGCTGGCCCGTCGAACGGCCGCCCTCCACGAAGACCGCAACGGCGACGCCGCCGCGGCCGAGCCCTTCCACCGCGTGGTGATCGAGGGCGGTGCGCTGGAGCCCGGCGCCTTCGAGGCGCTGGAGCGGCTCTACAAGCAGCACGCTCGTTGGTCCGACCTGCACGCGCTCTACGGCACCTGGGTCGAGCGGCTCACCGACGACGACGCGCGCGTGGCGCTGTTCATCGAAGAGGCGAAGCTGCTGGAAGACGTGCTCGACCAGCCCGAAGAGGCCACGAGCGCACTGGAGCGCGCCGCCGCGCTCGACGCGAGCAACGTCGAGGTCTCTAGCGCCCTCGACCGGCTGTACGAGCGGCTCGGTCGCTGGGACGCGCTCGTCGCGCTGCTCACCCGCTCGCTGGAGCAGCGGGCAGGGACCGACGAAGCGCAGGAGCTCAGGCTCCGCCGCGCCGAGACGTTGGAGATCCGGCTGTCGCGCCTCAACGATGCGATCGTCGACTACGAGGGCGTGGTCGAGTCCGACGCGGCCAACGCCCGCGCGCGCCGCGGCCTGGAGCGTCTCGTCGAAGCGCCCGCGCTTCGTCAGCGGGCGGCCAACGGCCTGGAATCGCTCTACGACCGCGACGGCGATCCGAGCGCTGGAGCCCTGGTGCGGATGCTCCAGATCCGGCTGGAGGCGACGCCCGCGGGTGCTCCTCGCGCCGCGCTCTACCAGCGCATCGCCGAGCTGCGCGAGATCGTGCTGCACGACCCCGTCGGCGCCCTCGACGCCATCGCCACGGCAACGCTCGAAGACCCGACGCAGTCGACCTTCCGCGAGGAGCTGCTGCGGCTCTCGGCGGTGGCGTTGCAGGACGCGCGAGCGGCCGACACGCTGGAGGAGGTGCTCGAAGACCCGCGCGCGAGCGGAGTGAGGGTGCCCGTGCTGCGCGACCTCGCGGCGATCTACGACGAGCGGCTCATCGACCCGGTGAAGGCAGAGCGAACGTTCCGTCGGCTGCTGACCGAGGCCGAGGGCGATCGCGACACGACGCTCTCGGCGGCCGTCGCCCTGGAGCGCCTCTACCGCGCGTTGCAGAACCCTCGTGGTCTCGTCGACGCGCTGCGCCTGCGGGCGAAGCACGAGTCCGACCCGACGCTCCAGACGTCCCTGCTCGCGCAGGCGGCGGAGATCCTGGAGGACGAGGTCGGCGATCTGGCCGGGGCCATCGACGCGCAGCGGGGTCGGCTCGACCTCGACTCGGGCGACCTCGACGCGCTGCGCTCCCTCGCGCGGCTCTACGAACGCAGCGGTCAGTGGGAAGAACTGGTGAAGGCCCTGCGGCGGCAGGCGGCGCTGGTTGATGACGGTGAGTCGCAGAAGCGCCTGCTGGTGCAGGCCGCGTCGGTGCTCGAAGAGAAGCTCGCCGCGGTGCCCGAGGCGATCGCGCTCTACGAAGAGGTGCTCACGAGCTTCGGCCCCGACCGCGCCATCCACGCGGCGCTCGCGCGTCTCCTGGAAGTGTCCGACCAGTGGGCGGGCCTGCTTGCGGTGGTCGAGCGCGACCTCGCCGTCGTCGAAGACCCGACCGATCGCCTCGCGCTGATGGTGCGCGCGGCGGACCTCCGGTACCGCAAGACGGGCGAGCCCTTGCTGGCGGTGCTCGGCTACCAGGAGGCCCTGGCGCTCGACCCGACCACACCGGCGGCGCGCGCGGCGCTCACCGAGATGCTGCGGTCGGATCTGCCGGAGGTTCCGATCGCGGCGGCCCGGGCGCTGGAGCCGGTGCTCCGAGCCGATGGTGACTGGTCGAAGCTGGTCGATGTGCTCGACCGCATCGCGGCCGAGAGCGACGACCGTGACGAGCGATTGCAGGCGCTGTCGAAGGCGGCAGACGTGGCGGAGATGGGGCTGTCGGACCCGGGGCGCGCGTTCGAGCGTGCCTCGCGGGCGCTGTCCCTCGCCGCGGAGGACGCCGATGCGGCGCAGCGCGTGACCCACGTGGAGTCGCTCGCGAGCCAGTCGGGACGGCACAAGGAGATGATCGCGGTGTTCCGCGAGGTGGCGCCCAAGCTGCTCGACGGGGAACTGCAGCGTGACGTGTACATGCACGTGGCGGGGACGGCGCTGTCGAAGCTCGACGACGCCGCGACGGCGCGCGAGCACTTCGAGAAGGCCCTGGAGAACCAGAGCGATTTCGCGCCGGCCCTCGACGCGTTGGAGTCGCTCCACGAGTCGACGCAGGCGTGGCCCGAGCTGCTCGCGGTGCTGCGCCGCAAGGTGGAGCTCGCCGAGACCGACGAGGCTCGCCGGACGCTCCTGCACAAGGTCGCGCGCATCCAGGAGGAGAAGCGCGACGACCGCGACGGGGCGATGGAGGCGTACGAGGCGATCCTCGGTTCGGGCTTCGACGCCGAGAGCGCCGCGGCGCTGGAGCGGCTCTACGCGCGGGCCTCGCGCTGGGACGACCTCGCCAACCTGCTGGACTCGCAGCTCACCCGCGACGGCGCCAACGTCGCCGACCTGCACCACCGGCTCGGCCGGGTGGCGATGGATCACCTCGACGACACCGAGCGCGCGTTTGAGCACTTCCGCGCGGTGCTTGACGACTCGACCGACCACGAGGCCACCGTGTCGGCGCTCGAAGAGCTCGGTCGTCGGCCCGAGCTCGCCGCGCGCGTCGCGACGATGCTGGAGCCCATCTACCGGGCCCGGCAGGACATGCCGAAGCTCATCGGCGCGCTGGAGTCGCGCATCGCGGCGGAGGACGATCCACCCGCCCGCATCGAGCTGCTCACCCGGCTCGCGACGCTGTTCGAGGACAACATCGGCGACCCCGGTCGCGCCCTCGACTCCTACGCGCGCATCTTCCGTGAAGACCCGACCGACCGCGCGACGTGGTCGACCCTCGACCGGCTCGCCCGCGCGACGGAGGCGCACCCGAAGCTCGCGGAGGTCTACGCCGCCACGCTGGAGGGCATCACCGTCGACGACGACAGCTCGGCCGACCTCTCGCTGGTCGCCGCGCGGCTCTTCGACGAGCGCGTCCACGACACCGCCCGCGCGCGCCGGTACTACCGCCGCACGCTCTCCTTCGACGGCAGCCGCCGCGAGGCCTTCGACGCGCTGGAGGCGCTCCTCACGCGCGAAAACGCCCACGCCGAGCTGCTCGACCTGTACCGCGACGCGGCCGAGCGCGCGGCCGATCCGGTGGAGCGGAAGCAGTTCCTCCACCGCATCGCGGCCATCGACGAGGGTCCGCTCAACCACCCCGAGCGCGCCATCGCGGACTACCGCGCCGTGCTCGACGTCGACCCGATGGACGAGGCCGCCATCGCGCGACTCGACGCCCTGCTGGTGAAGACCGAAGCATGGCGTGACCTCGCCGACCTGTTGGAGCGGCGCATCGGCGACGCGGTCGACACCGATGAGCGCTCGGCGCTGCGGTTCCGTCTGGGGCGCCTGCGCGCCGACCGGCTCGACGACGCTCCGGGCGCGGTCGAGGCCTTCCGGGAGATCCTGGAAGACCGCCGCGATCACCGCGTGGCCATCCAGTCGCTGGAGCAGCTCGCCGAGGCGAAGCCGGAGCTGCGCATCGGCATCGTGGAGATCCTCGAGCCCGTGTACCGCGAGCTCGACGACTGGGCGCGGCTCGTAGGCGTGCTCGAAGCGCGCCTCGCGGCGACCACCGACCCCACCGATCGGGCGCAGATCTTCAAGGAGATCGGCCGCATCCGCGAGACCCGCGCGCGTGATCCGAAGCTGGCCTTCGAGGCCTTCAGCGCGGCCTTCGGGGGCGACCCCGGCGACGGCGAGGCCCGCGAATCCGTGGAGCGCCTCGCCGGGGAGCACGGCTTCTGGGACGAGCTGGTGCGCAGCTACGAAGCGGCCCTCGCGGCCAGCGACGACATCGTGCTCAAGACCGAGCTGCTGCGCGCCATCGCGGCCACGCACGACCAGCGGCGCGGTGATCCGCGCGCGGCGATCTCGGCCTATGAGCGCCTCTTCGTCGTCGACGAGACGCTGATCGACGTGCTCGACCAGTTGGAGGGCCTGCACGTGCTGCTCTCCGACTGGGAGGGACACATCGACGTGCTGGAGCGCAAGGTGACCCGCTCGCACGACGACGAGCACCGGCGCTTCCTGCTGCACACCATCGGCGAGTCGCAGCGCGACATGCTCAACAACCCGGCGGCGTCGATTCACGCCTTCCAGCGGGCGCTCGAACTCGACCCGGGCGACCTCGTCTCCCTGGAGGCGCTCGACGGCCTGCTCACGCAGCGCGGCGACCACCGCGGCCTCGCCGAGGTCCTCCAGCAGCGCCTTGACGTGGAGACCGACGTCGACACCCGAACCGAGACCGCCCTGCGGCTCGGCCGGCTGTGGGAGCGCTCGCTCGACGATCCGCACCACGCCATCGACGCCTACCGCCGCGCGCTCGACGAGAGCGCGGGGCAGACCGAGGCGATCCGCGCGCTGGAGCGACTCTTCGCCGCGCAGTCGATGCACCCCGAGCTGCTCGAAAACCTCCGCACGCAGGTGGCGATGGCGGAGGCCCCGGCCGACCGCGCCAACCTCCTCCTGCGCGTGGGCGCACTCCAGCTGAAGGAGCTCAGCGACAACGAGGCCGCGCTGGAGAGCTACCGCGAGGTGCTCGGCGCCGATCCGACCAACGCCGACGCCCTGACGGCGGTGCGGGAGATCTCGCAGTTTGCCGACCAGCGGGTGGCGGCTGTCGAGGTGCTCGAACCGCTGTACCGCAGCGCCGGACGCTGGGACGACCTGGTGCAGGTGTTGGAGCACCGGCTGGGCGCAGTCGACGACATGGCGCAGCGGGCGACGGAGCTTCGTCGCATCGCGGCCGTGCACGAAGACGGACGGAAGGACGCCGCGGCGGCCTTCGACAGCTATCTCCGTGCCTTCGCGGAGGACGCCGCCGACCCGTCGACGCTGCCCGAGCTGGAGCGCCTCGCCGCGTCGCTCAACCGCTGGGCCGACCTCGTCACGGCGCTGGAGCGTGCGGTGCGTGAGGGCTCCGACCCGTCCACGGGTCGCGACCTCTCGGTGCGTGCGGCGCGTGTCGCGGTCGAGCGCATGGAGGACGACGCCCGCGCGGCGCTCAACTACCGCCAGGCACTTGAGCTCGGCGGTGACGATGACTCGGTGCTCGAAGCACTCGACCAGATCTACTCGCGCAACGCCCAGTGGATCGAGCTCGGCGACGTGCTCGAACGCCGGGTTCTGCTGGCCTCGCCGGAGGCGCTCGACGCCCTGGAGGTGCGCCTCGCCGAGCTGCGGATGACCCGCTTCTCCGACGCCCGCGGCGCGGTCTCGTCGCTCCAGAACGTCGTGGAGCGCAACCCGACCCACGCGCGCGCCATCGAGCTGCTGGAGAAGCTCATCGACGAGCCGACCGTGCGCGACGACGCGATGGAGGTGCTGGAGAGCACGTTCCAGCGCAGCGACGACACGACGCGGCAGGCGTGGCTGCTCGGCCTCAAGGTCGAGTCGACCACGGTGGCCTCGGAGCAGGTTCGCATCCTGGGTGACCTCGCGCGCCTGCGCGAGGAGCGCATGTCCGACCTCAAGGGCGCGCTGGACGCGGTGATTCGGGCGTTCGCGCTCGACCCGAGGGACGAGGGCCTGCTGTCGGAGATGGAGCGCCTGGCTCCCGCCGCGAGCGCGTGGCCTTCCCTGCGCGGCGTGATCGAGTCCGCCGTGGCGCCCGAGCGGGCGCTACTGCCGGACGAGACCGTGCGCCTCAACCTGCGCGGCGCGCGGTGGTACGCCGAGTCCATCGGTGACACCGCCGCGGCCGAGGCGCGGGTGCGTGATGCGCTCGCCGCCGACGCCGAAAACGTCGAGGCCCTGACCATGCTCGAAGGGCTCCAGCGTCAGCCCGGCCGCGAGGCCGACCTCGTCGCGACGCTGCGTCGGCGCGCGGAGGTGGAGTTCGACAGCGACGCCCGCAAGGCGATGCTGCGCGAGGCCACCCGGCTCGCCGAAGGCGCGCTCAACAACCCCGACCTCGCCGCGGAGATCGCCACGGCGGCGCTCGAGGTCGACGACTCCGACCCGACCTCCATCGACGAGCTCGCACGGCTCCGTCGGGGACAGGGTCGGTGGGAAGATCTCGCCGACCTGCTGGGTCGACGCGCGCGTCTCTCCGATGACCCGGCCGAGGCGCTGCGTCTGCGCCGCGAGGTCGCGGGCCTCTATGCGACGCAGCTCTCCGACGAAGAGCGCGCGATCGGTGCGTGGCGCGAGGTGCTCGACTTCGATCCGTCCGACCTCGCCGCTCGCGTGGCGCTGGAAGGTCTGTTCGAGCACGCCTCACGCTGGCGCGACCTGGAGGATGCCCTGCGCGGTCGCCTCGACGTCGCCGTCTCCGTCGACGAGCGGGTCACTACGCGCCTGCGCCTCGCGGACATCGCCGAGCAGCACCTCCACTCGGCGCAGTCGGCGGTGGACTACCTGCGGGAGATCCTCGACGAGGTCCCCGAACACGGGGCGGCGGGCGAGGGGCTTGAGCGCCTCTACGCCTCGCTCTCGCGCTGGAGCGAGCTCTCCGAGCTGCTCGAACGGCGCCTCGACCACGCCGTCTCGATGGGCGACTCGTCCACCGAGCTCACTACCCTGGTGCGTATCGGCGAGCTCCACGAGCAGCGGCTCAACGACGTCGACCGCGCCATCGAGCTGTACGAGCGCGTGCTCGACCGACAGCCCGAGCACTCCGGCGCCCTCGCGGCGGTAGCCCGGCTCGCCGAAGGATCAGGGGACTTCGAGAAGGCCGCCTCGATGCTGCGACGCGCAGTCGCGGTGGCCGAGCCTGGCGCGACCTCCGCGGCGATGGCGCTGCACCTCGCGACGCTCGAGGCCGACCGCATGAACGATGCGAGCGGCGCCGAGCAGAGCCTGCGCCGGGCGCTCGAGCTCGACCCGTCCTCGGTCGACGCCCTCCGTCGTCTCCGCGCCCTCGCGGAGTCTCGCAACGACCACGCGTTGCTCGCGGACGTGACCGAGCGTGAGCTCGCCGTCACCACCGCCCCGGCGGCGCAGGTCACCCTGCTCCGCAGTCTCGCGACGCTCTCGCGTGACCAGCTCTCCGACCCGGCGCGCGCCATCGGTTACCTGGAGCGCGCGACGGCGCTCGTTCCCGACGACCGTGAGGTGTTGCTGCCCCTGGTCGACCTGCTCACGGCCAACGGTCGCGAGCAGGACGCGGCGCCCATCATCGAGCGCATCATCGCGAGCTTCGCCGGTCGTCGGACCAAGGAACTCGCCCAGTGGCAGCACCGCCTCGGCCAGGTGCAGCAGCGCCTGGGCAACAAGCTCGAAGCGCTCGCGAGCTTCGACGCGGCCTTCAAGGTCGACCTGACGAGCGTGCCGATCCTCCGTGACCTCGGTCTGCTGTGCCTGGAGATCGGCGACCTCGATCGCGCGCAGAAGACCTTCCGCGCGCTGCTGCTCCAGCGCCTGGACCCGGGCGTCGGGCTCACCAAGGCCGACGTCTACGCCTACCTCGGCGAGACCCTCTCGCTGCAGAACGACAAGCCCAAGGCCATTGGGATGCTCGAACGCGCGCTGGAGAGCGACCGCCAGCACGCCCGCGCCACCGAGCTCCTCGCGAAGCTCCGCGGCTGAGCCTTCCTCCTCCATGACGACGCCATCCGACGCGATCGGGCTCCTCGATGGGCGCCCGCTCGTGGAGGGCGGTATCTCGCCCTTCGACCGTGGCTTCCTCTATGGGGACGGGGTCTTCGAGGTGCTGCGTACCTACGACGGGCAGCCGTGGCGCCTCGAAGAACACCTCGGCCGCCTCGCGCTCGCCGCCCGCCGTGTCGGCATCACCGTACCAATCTCCAACGCCCGCTGGATCGCCGAGGTCCATGAAGTGCTCGCCGCTCGCCCCGCTCGCTCGGCGTCGGTGCTTCGTCTCGCGCTCACTCGCGGCGTCGGTGCCCCCGGCATCGATCCGGCGCTCGCGTCGGTTCCCACGCGACTCACCCTCGCGACACCGCTCATCGCGCCCTCGGCAACGCTCTATCGGCAGGGCCTGCGTGCCACCGCGCTCACCGTCGACCGCACCACTCCGCGCGACGGCGTGCTCTCCCTCGCGGGCGTGAAGTCGTCCAACTACCAGCTCCACATTCTCGCGCTGCGCGAGGCGCGCCTGCGGGGCTACGACGATGCGCTCTTGTTCTCCACCGACGGCGCGCTCATCGAGGCCACCGCCGCCAACGTCTTCCTCGTGTCCGGCGGCGCGCTGCTGACCCCATCGCTCGACTGCGGTCCGCTCCCGGGCATCACGCGCGCGGAGGTGCTCTCCGTCGCGGCCGACCTGGGCCTCACCGCATCATCGATCCGCCTCGCCGCGCACGACGTCTGGACGGCCGATGAGGTGTTCATGACATCGAGTGTCCGCGAGGTGATTCCGGTGGTCTGGGTAGACGACCACGAGGTGGGCGATGGGGCGCCCGGGCCCATCACCCGCCGGCTCCACGCGGGCCTCCGAGCGCGCACGCCGTGGGCAGGTCTGGCGATGCCCTGGGAGTGAGTCAGTCCTCGTTCCAGCGTCGGCGACGACCCGCGTCGACGTGAATGAAACCGCTCCTCTGGTAGTACCCGATCCCTCCCTGGTGGAAGCGCGTCGCCCACGCGTGGAGCTGCGCGGTCGGCACCCCGATCAACCTGAAGTCGATGGCGTTGCCGAGCACGTGCTGACTGTGCGCCGCGACGTGCCGGCCCTTCTTGCGCAGCCCCTCGTTGAGCTTGTCGGAGCGATACCCCGACACCACCTCCACGCGGCGGGCGCCGAGCGCCAACACCGACGCGCGGAGCGTCTCCAGGCTCAACGTCGAGATCGCGTGTCGCTCCCAATTGGTGCGGTCGCGAAGAAACCACTCGACGCGCTCCCGCTCCCGCTCCGATGGCGCAGGGTCGAGCACGATCGCCTCGTGCGTGTGAACGTTGACGAGCGTCGCCGCGGGGATCCACAGCGCCGGAACGACGTCCGTCGCACCGTCCTTCTTCGAGCGCGCGGCCTCGGCGCCGATGCGCTGCCCAGTGGTCGGCGGCAGAAAGGCCGGCGGCGGGAGATCCTGTGCGCCCGAAGAGGCCGACAGCAACGCGAGGCCAGCCACCCACCGCAAGCGCGAGGGCAGCCGCCCACTCACGACCGCAGCACCTTCAAGCGCACGGACTCGTTGTTGGAACCCAGGCGATAGCCGTCGAGGTCGAGCGTCGCGAAGGTGAAGCCCGCGTCGTGGCAGGCCGCGGAGATCTCCGCCCGTCGCTCAAACGCCGTCGCCATCTCGTTGGGCCCGACTTCAACGCGCGCGACATCGCCGTGGTAGCGCACTCGCACCCGGCGAAAGCCAAGTGCGAGCAGGGCGTTTTCTGCGCGATCGATCTGCCGCAGGCGGTCGTGGGTCACCGAGGTGCCGTACGGGATCCGCGACGCCAGGCAGGCGGCCGCGGGCTTGTCCCAGACGCTGAGCCCGATGGCGCGAGCGCACCGTCGGATGTCCTCCTTGGTGAAGCCGAGCTCGACCAGCGGCGAGCGCACGCCCTGATCACGCGCGGCGTCGAGTCCCGGGCGGTGATCGCCGAGGTCATCCAGGTTGGTGCCGTTGACGACGACCGCGAAGCCACGGCGAACCGACTCGTCGAGGGCGATGCGGTACAGCTCCGACTTGCAGAAGAAGCAGCGATTGACGGGATTTTTCACGTAGCTGGGGTCGTCGATCTCGTGCGAGTCGACCCCGACGTGGGGCACACCGATCTCTTGCGCGACCTTCGCCGCAGCCTCCCGTTCGGCGACAGGCAGCGCGGGAGAGAGAGCGGTCATGCCGAGGGCGCGATCACCGAGGGCAACGTGGGCGGCCTTCAACACGAAGGCGCTGTCGACCCCCCCCGAGAAGCACACCAGCACCGATTGGGCGTCTCGCATCCAGGCGTAGAGGGCGTCGAGCTTGGGCTCCATGGTTCGCGGTCGTATACCATCCGCGCCCGCGCCCGGCAGCACTCCGCCCCGCGCCCCGTTCGACGCCGCACAACCCTTAGAGCCCCATGCACCCGACCGACCGCCTCCAGGGCGAGACGCCCGAACGCCTCATCGCCCGCTTCGGCGAAGACGCCCTCCGTCCCGCCGAAGCGCGGCGCATCATCGCGCACGTGGTGCAACGAGGCGGGTCGACCCTGCTCGACGTCCCGCAGCTCCGCACCAGCGCCCGCAAGCTCGTCGAGGCCGAGCTCCCCATCGGCACCGTGCAGGTCACCGAGCGCCGAGCGTCGCAGGAAGATCCCTTCATCAAGTTCGCGGTGACCCTGCCCGACGGATCGGTCGTGGAAACCGTGCGCATCCCTCTCGAACGGGCCGGCCGCTTCGTCGTGTGCGTCAGCTCCCAGGTCGGCTGTGCGATGGGCTGCGGCTTTTGCGCGACCGCCCAGATGGGCCTGCGCCGGAACCTCGAAGCCTGGGAGATCGTCGAGCAGGTGCGCCTCGTGGCCACCGAACTCCGGGCGTCAGGCGAGGGGAGGGTGCATGGCGTCGTCTTCCAGGGGATGGGGGAGCCGTTGCATAACCTCGACAACGTGCTGCAAGCGATCGAGGTGCTCTCGAACCCCTGCGGACTAGCCGTAGACGCGCGGAATATCACGATATGCACCGTAGGCATCGTGCCTGGCATCGAGCGTCTCGCATCCATGCGAACACGCATAAGGCTCGGCATCAGCATCACGAGCGCCCAACCCGCCCTGCGGCGGAGCCTGGTTCCGATGGAGGGCAAGTACCCGATCCGTGAGGTGGTCGAAGCGGCGCAGCGCTTCCATGAGCGGTCTGGACGATTGGTGATGTTCGCCTACGCGCTGATGGGCGGGGTGAACACCACGGACGCCGAAGCCGACGCGCTTGCCGACCTGCTCAAGACAATGCCCGCGCGCCTGTCGCTCATCGACTGGAACCCCGTGGCGGGCCTCCCGTATCGACCCCCGACGGCGGAAGAGCTGGATCGCTTCCACGACCGCCTCGCGGGCCTCGGTGTGCCCGTCATCCGCCGATACAGCGGGGGCAAGGACATCGGGGCTGCCTGTGGACAGCTCGCGACCGAGTCGACCCGACGCTCGCGTCCGCGCAGCTCTGCGGACTGAGGATCGGTCGGCCTCGACCAACCGCGGGCGTCCGCCAAGGCGATCGAGTTTACGGAACCAATCATTCTGTAAACTCCTTCGGCATATGCAACATCGCTCGCAATGCATGTCGCCCGACAAAGGGTGATGCGTGTCCTTGCGCCCCTTATGCAGGCCGGGACCGGGACCAGGCGCCGACGCGCAGCCTCGGTCGAACGCTGGCGTGTGCCTCAGCCATCGGTGGTCCCCGAATCACTGACTAGACAACGAGTCTCGTCTCGCAGAGGGCCGCACACACTTTGCGCCGCCCAGAAAGCGGAAGGAGGCCCGGAGTTGGGGAAGGGAGGGATCCGCGAATCCCCAGGTGCCCCCTCTCGGACCCGGCGTTTCGTTAGTTTACAGAATACATATTATGCGAAGTTCAAGAGCTGGGGAAAACGGGGAGATCTGGCTGGTTTCCCGGCCAATCCACACCGCTGCTCAGCGGTTGCCCCAGCCCATGCGACGGGTCCCAAGTGGACCGCGCCCCACTCGCTCCAGCCTGCGGCCCAGGCAGACCAACGCACACACACCCCTGCGGGGTCCCGGCCCAGCCCCGACGCCCCCCGACGCCCGAACAGTCGCTCTACTGCGCGGTCGTGAGCCGGTACGCCTGGAGCACGCCCAGGTTGGTTCCGAAGAACACCCACGACCCCGACCGGATCGGCATCCCGGTGACCCCACCCCGGCCGAGGCCCTCCAGCACCTCGCCGTCGCGAGCGCGCACCAGCCACAGCGCCTGCGACGCTGACGGAACCATCAACAGTCCGTCCCCGGCGTCCGTCACCTGCAACGCCCCGGCGCCGAAGTCCCGCGCCCAGAGCACCGACCCATCCGCGGGATCGAGCTTCACGAGTCCCAGGGTCGACGACGTCACGTACAGGTGGCGCCCGTCCGAAGCCATCGACGAGGCGGCCTTCAACCAGTCTAGACGCCAGCGAACGCCGCCCCCTTGGGGGTCGAGCGCATAGAGCCCCGTCGACTGAGACGCCACGAACAGCGACCCATCGAGCAACACCGGCGTCGTGTCGACGTCGATCACCCGATGCGCTTCGGAGGCACCGTCCTCGTCCGCGTCAGCCGCCGTGTCTCGCTCCCAGCTCGCCGACCCGTCGCCCGGATCGATGGCCACCACGGTGCCGTCGGAGAAGCCGCAGAAGAGCTTCCCCCGCGCGAACAACAGCCCGGCGTGACCGCTCGCTGTGATGCCGCCTGGGGGGTCGCGATGGTAGCGCCAGCGCTGTTCGCCCGTCACACGATTGAGCGCAAACACCGTGTCGTCCGCGCTCACGAAGTACACCGCATCGGGCGTGACGATCGGTGCCCGGACCACCTCGGCGGCCGCCGCGAAGCGCCAACGCTGCACGCCCGTCGTAGCGTCCAGCGCGTAGAGAGCGGCGTCGTCGGAGCCGACAAACACCGTGTCGCGGTCGAGGACGATGCTGCCCTCGACAGCTCCCAGCGTCTGAAATCGCCAGATGGGCAGACCATCGTCGGCCCGCAGCGCATGCACGCCGTGGTCGAGCCCGCCCACGTAGACGAGACCCCGCTCGGCGTCGACGGCCGGAATGCCGCGGTTTCTCGGGTGGCTCTCAAGGTCGGTCGCGACGACCAGCGGAGCGCGCCACTGGAACTGGGCGATGGTCCGGCGCCATACCGGCGCGGCCTCGTTGAGATCTGGGTGCGCGTGCGTCCCAAGTTGCAACCGGGCGCAGCCCGACAAAGCGAGCGCGCCCGCTGCGAGCGCGGCGATCAACCGACGGTGTAAACCCACTGCGAACACCGACGCCCTAGCGGCGCCCCTGCTTCCGGAGCTGCTCTTCGATCTGACGACGCAGCGCGGGGGGCAAACCCTGAAGCGGATCGCGTCCGCCGCCCTCGCCGGCATGCTCGCCGCCCGCTTCGCTACCCGACGCACGAGCGCGGTCGTACTCGATGATCTGCGGGTCCTGCGGATCGATCTCCCGAAGCAGCGCGATGGACTGCTCACGGAGGTTCTGCACCGAGGTCGCGAGCGGATCGGTCGCGGTCGGGTGGGCCGTCCGCTCGATGATGCCGTGGAGCAGCTCCTTCGCGTGCGCCGGATCGTCCCGACGCACGAAGAGACGCGCCTGGTAGAACTGTGCGGAGTCTCGGTAGGCGCCGTTTTGCACCGCCGCGAGCTCACGGTACCGGGTCGCGGCGCCGTCGAGGTCGTTGAGCGACTCCAACGTAAACGCCAGGCCCTCCAGCACCCTCGCCTCCAGCCCCGACGTGTCTACGCCGAGCAACGCCTGGTAGAGCTGACGCGCCTCCTGGTAACGACCCAGCTGATAGAGTGCCGTCGCCTCCGACAGGCGCGCGATGGGCGCTACCCGGCTCTGCGGGTTGCGCTGCTCGACCTGGCGAAACTTCTCGGTCGAGGCCCGCAGACGCGCTTCGAGCGAGCGATACACCGGACCACGCCGCGGCGGTGCATCTTCGCGCGCGGGGGTCTCCTCGGCCTCGATGTTGGCGTTGGCAGACAGCAGCGCGTCAGCGAACGCATCACCCGCGCGGGCGGCCTTTCGCTCCTGCCACGTCTGCCACCCGGTGGCGGCGACCACGACCACCAGAACACCCGCCGCGGCCATGACCAGCGTACGGCGGTGCTTGCCCAGCGAATCAGCCCACGAGCGCGCCCACTCCGGCACGCCCTCCGCGTCGCCGGTGCCCTTCGCCATCGTGCGAGGCGGCGGCTTGCGACGGCCCGCGCCGGGCGTCGCCTCGGTGAGGGACGACGGGTTTCCACCCATCGAGGTCGTCGGCAGCGCGAGCCCCGCGCCGTCCGCGGTCAGGTCGCCGAGAACTTCGTCCTCGGCCGGAGTCGTCCCATCCGAGAGCACGGCCACCCGGCCACGACGCGCAGCCTTCGCCGCAGCACGGCGCTCGGCGCGGTTTTTCGGGACGTTCGGATCTTCCGCGGCGGCCTCCTGGGCCTCTGCCCCTGGAGCCTCGGCGGACTCGACCTCGTCGTCCCGCTCGTCGTCCCGCTCGTCGTTCTCGCTCGATGTCACGCGCACTCCTCGAACCCGATCTATCCGGCAACCTCTGGCGTCGCCAAAGCGGCGCGGACTCTACACGCGAGACCCCTTGAGTCAACCAGCGACGACGCCCCGCGTCCGCTCCGTGGTACGCCGTCCCCCGCATGCGCGCACCTCCCCGCCCCCGTCACGTCGCCGCCCTCGCCCTCGCCCTCGCGGCCCCGCCGGCCAGTGCGCTCGAGCGCGAGCTGGTGCTGAGCCCGCGCGTCGGATTCGCCGGGTCCACGGGCCCGGTCGGTGGGCCCGGCGCGGCGCTCGAACTCGGCGCGCACTACGGGCTCAACGACGCCTTCTCGCTCTACGCCGTCGGCGCGTACACCCTCGCGTTTCCAGATCAACCGCGTGGCCCGCGACACGGCGCCTCGCTCAGCGTCGGCGCCCTCTACGCCATCGACGTGCTGCGGGTCGTCCCCTACCTCGGGCTCGGCGTGCGCGGCGATGTGTTCAACGGTCCGCTCGACGGGTGGATCACCCCGAGCGCCGAAGCGCGCCTCGGCGTGCGATGGCTCCTGCGTCGCGGGCTCGGTCTGTCATTCGAGGCGGCCTACGCGTTCCCATTCGTGGGGCGCGACCTCGCGGCGGACTTCGTCACGGCCACCGTCGGAGTGAGCTTCCTGCGGGACCTCTGATCGACATCCCTCGCCCACACAGGCCCGGTCTCGCAGCCGCGCCAAGGTCCGCGCACCGATGCCCCGCACGCGGCGAAGGTCTTCCAATCGCGCATACGGGCGGCCTTCGATGATGCGGCGAGCGAGCGTCGGTCCGACCGCCGGGAGCGACTCCAGCGACTCGCGGCTCGCATGGTTCACGTCGACCCGCGAGGCGACGATGGTGGCAGGAGGCGGTTCGGGAGGTGGAGCGAAGGACCGCGGACCGCGGCGTAGCGCAGAGACGGTGGCGACGACCGCGACGGCGAGAGCGAGGGCGTGACGGGTGGTGCGGGGGACCATTGGGCAGCGGGGCGCTTGTCGACGCCCGCCCCGAAAAAGGTTGCCCGCGAGGGAGGGAGAGTCAGCGGCGGGAGATGCGGACGTGGTCGATGACCACAGCCTCGATGGGCATGTCGCGCGGGTCACGCTCGACGCCCGTGATGCGCGCCACGAGGTCGGTCGGCGTGCAACGCCCGAAGATCGAGTAGCTGCCGTCGAGGTGATCGCGCGCCACCTCGGTGATGAAGAACTGCCCGCCGTTGGTGTTGGGGCCGTGGTTGGCCATGCACAACAGACCCGGCGCGTTGTGGCCGCGGACGTTTTCGTCGGCGAACTCGAAGCCCGGCCCGCCCATGCCCGAGCGGAGGATGTCGCCGCCCTGGATCATGAAGCCGGGGATCACCCGGTGGAACGTCGACCCGTCGTAGTACGGGCGACGAACCCAGGCGCCTGCGACCGGATCCCAGAAGTCGCGTTGGCCGCGCGAGAGACCGACGAAGTTGGCCACCGTGATGGGGGCCTCGCGCGACAGCAGCTCGCACGAGAAATTACCCAGCCGCGTCTCGATGGTGGCCACGAGCGCACCGGTTCCGGGGAGGCCCGCGGTCGCCTGTTCGAGGGTGTAACGACCGTGCATGGGGTCGGAGTTGGGCGGCGCGTCGGGGTGCGCAGGCGTCACGACGAGATCGCGCGAGCGCGGACGGCCGGTGGGCGCCGGCGGGGCGGGCTGACTCGGCGGCTGGGCGCGAGGCAGCGCGGGCGACGGCGTCGGGATGGGCTGCGCTTCAGCGGGGCGAAACGCAGGCTCGGCCGGGGCCGTCAGGTTGCAGCCCGAGGAGAGCGCGAGGGCCAACAATGGAGGGGTGAGGCGTCGGGTGTTCATGGCGGTTACTCACGGGCGGGCGGGATGTCAGTGAACTCGACCCGGTCGCCCGCGCTCAGGTGGTGTCGGTCGGAGAAGCCGCCGTTGACCTCCAGCACGTAGAGCGCGTTGCCCGGGACCTCGCGCGGGTCGTCCGTCTCGGGCGTCGCGTTCTTCACGATGCCGAGGATCGTGTGGTCGGCGCGGATGAAGATCATGTCGAGGGGCAGGATGGTGTTGTGCATCCAGAACACCTGATGGTCCGGCTGCGGAAACACGAAGATCATCCCGTGGTTCTCTTCCATGTCGCGGCGGAACATCAGCCCCCGCTCGCGGGTGCGCGGCTCGCGGACCACCTCCACGTTGATGTCCACCGGCGTGCCCGACTGGGTCAGCACGCGCACCGACGGACCGCGCGGCGCCGGCGGCGTCACGCGCGCAGGCGACGCGCTCCTCGCGGGGCCTTCGGGCTCCACCGGCGTTGACCCACGACACGGGGGGAGGAACAACAGCGAGGCCACGAGGACGATCGAGCGCACGGGCGGGTGGTAGTCGCTGGCCGCGGTCGGTGTCAAACCATGCGCGGGACAGCGCTGTGCGGTCGGCGTAGAGTGCCGCCGTCGTGCGCGGATTCGTGTCTCTCGTCGGAGTGGGTCCCGGTGATCCGGGCCTGCTCACCCTCCGCGGAAGAGGGGCCATCGAGCGCGCCGACACGGTGCTCTTCGACGCCCTCGTGCACCCCGCGGTGTTGCGCCACGCGCGCCCCGAGGCCGAGCGGCTCTTCGTCGGCAAGCGCGGCGACCAGGCGTCGACCACGCAGGACGAGATCAACCACACGCTGCTGCTGAGAGCAGGACAGGGTCGGCGCGTGGCGCGGCTCAAGGGCGGCGATGCCCTGGTCTTCGGTCGCGGTGCCGAGGAGGCAGAGTTTCTCTCCGATCATGGTGTGGCCTTCGAGGTGATCCCTGGCGTGAGCGCCGCGCTCGGTGCGACCGCCTACGCCGGCATCCCCCTCACCCACCGCGACCTCGCCTCCTCCGTCGCGCTCGTCACCTCACGCGAACGATCGGGCAAGGACGGCGAGTCGCCCCTGCGCGCGGCGGCTGGCGCTGACACCGTGGTGATCTTCATGGGCCTCGCGCGGCTCGCCGACGACATGGCGACGCTCCTCGAAGCCGGCCGGGTCGCCTCCACCCCGGTCGCGATCATCTCGGCCGGAGCACACCCCGAACAGCTCGTCGTCGTCGGGACCATCGCCGACATCGTGGCGAAGGCAGCGACCGCCTCGGTGCGATCGCCCGCCCTCATCGTCGTCGGCGGCGTGGTCGGTCTGCGCGATCGCCTGCGCTGGTGGGACCGGCCGGGCCTCCACGGTCGTCGGGTGCTCGTCGCCAGGGCGCCCGGACAGGGCGACGCCACCGTCGAAGCGCTGGTGGCCGAGGGTGCGATCGGCGTGGAGGTCCCGATGATCCGCGTGGCGGGACCGACCCACGCGACCGCGGTGACGACGGCTCTCGATGCACTCGCGGGGGGTGGGTTCGACGTGGTCGCGTTTACGTCGGTCAACGGCGTCGAGCGGACCTTCGACGCGCTCGGTGCCATGCGCCGAGACGCCCGATCGTTCGGCGGATGCGAGGTCGTCGCCGTCGGCCCCGAGACGGCGAGAGCGCTGCGCGAGCACGGCATCGTCGCGGACGCGACACCGGATGAGCACCACGGCGCCGCGGTCGCTGCGTGCATCGTGCGCCTGCGAGGCGACCGACTGTCCGGGACCAGGGTGCTGCTCGCACGTGCCGAAGTCGCAGGCGACGACCTGCCCGCGCTGCTCGACGCGGGTGGCGCCGTGGTCTCGGACGTCGCCGTGTACCGCACGGTGGGGCCCATCGACGACGACCGCGCGCGCGTCTGCGCCCTGTGGGACGAACGCGGCATCGACGCGGTGCTGCTCACCTCCGGGTCGGTCGCGCGCCACCTCGCCGAGAGCCTCGGCGCCCGCCTCGACCCCACGGACCCGCGCGTCGTCTTCGCCTCCATTGGCCCGTCGACCTCGGCCGCGGCGCGCGCGGTTGGAGTGCCGGTCCATGTCGAGGCGCGCGAACACACCGTTGACGGCCTCCTCGAAGCCCTGCGAGACCACTACCGCCAAGGAGCCTCCGCCCTGCCATGAGCTTTCCCCTCGAACGTCCCCGCCGCCTTCGTCAGACCCCCGCGCTGCGCTCGCTCGTGCGCGAGACCCGGCTGCACCCCGAGCAGCTCGTCGCCCCGCTCTTCGTCACGCTCGGTGAAGGGCGCCGCAAGCCCATCAACTCCATGCCGGGCCACGCGCAGCTCTCGGTCGACCTCGCCGTCGCCGAAGCGCAGGCGCTTACCGCACTCGGTATTCGGAGCTTTCTTCTCTTCGGTCTGCCCGAGCAGAAGGACGACGAGGGGTCTGGTGCGTGGGACCCGGCCGGGCCCGTTCCGACAGCGCTGCGGGCGCTGCGAGCGGCGCTGCCGCAGAGCGTTCTCATGGCGGACGTCTGCGTCGACGAGTACACGGCGCACGGCCACTGCGGGGTGCTCCACACGCGCCGCGACGGCGTCGTCGAGGTCGACAACGACGCCACCGTGGAGCGACTCGCGCGCATCGGGTTGGTCTACGCCGACGCGGGCGCCGACGTCGTCGCGCCGAGCGACATGATGGACGGCCGCATCGGCGCGGTGCGACGGGCGCTCGACGGCGCGGGCCACGCCGACACGGTGGTCATGGCCTACGCGGTGAAGTACGCGAGCGCCTTCTACGGACCGTTTCGCGAGGCGGCCGACTGCGCGCCGAAGTTCGGCGACCGCGCGGGCTATCAGATGGACCCGGCCAACACGCGCGAGGCACTGCGCGAGGTGCGCCTCGACGTGGAGGAGGGCGCCGACATCGTGATGGTGAAGCCCGCGCTCGCGTACCTCGACGTCATCCGCGCCGTGAAGGAGGAGGTGTCCATCCCGGTCGCCGCCTACAACGTGTCGGGCGAGTACGCGATGCTCCACGCCGCCGCGCAAAACGGCTGGATCGACCTGCACCGCGCGGTGCGCGAGACGCTGACCTCCATCCGCCGCGCGGGCGCGGACATCATCGTGACCTACCACGCACGCGACCTCGCCGAGGCGCTCGCGTGAGGTGTGCCTGCGCGCTCGCGTGGCTCGGCGTCGTGACGGTCGGGTGCGCCGAGCCGACGGAGCCCGCGCAGTGCGATGGGGTCGTCGAGGTCGGGTGCGACGGCGGCCTCCCGGGCGCTTCTTTCGACGACGCGAGCGGCACCTGGGCCAGCTCCAGCTGGGCGGGCCCGCACATCAGCTATCCCAAGTACACGACGCTGCGCCTCTGCCACGGGCTCGGGCGACCGCCGACCTCCGTCGAGGTCTGGGCGGGCTTCGCGCCGACGGGCAGCGTCGCGCAGCAGATCGGCAGCGCCGCCATCGTCATCCCCACGTGCGGCACCGAGGTGGGCGTCAACGAGCGCTCGGTGCTGGTTCGCAACGGCGGCGGTCAGGACTTCTTCGCGCGCATCGTCCTGCGCTGACCCGTCAGCGAACGAAGCGAGGCAGCACCACGTTGGCCGCCTCGATGAACCGGTCGACCTCTGCCTCGGTGGTCGCGGGCGAGAGCGACACGCGCAGCGCCGACGTGGCGCGCCACGGCTCGTCTGGATAGGCGCGGGCGATGGACGCCGACACCCGCGCCCGGCCGCTCGAACATGCCGAGCCCGACGACACCGCGACGCCCTCCACATCGAACGCGGCGACCAGCTCCGCGCCCTCCACGCCCGAGGGCCATGCGACATGGCTCACCGTCGCCACCCTCGCCCGCTCGCGCACCGAAGGCGACGCGCCCAGCGAGATCAGGGCCGTCTCCAGGCGATCGCGGAGTGCGCCCACGGACGGCACCGCGGCGAGGCGGTCGCCCACCTCCGAGGCCGCTGCGCCGAAGCCGACGATGCCGGGGAGGTTTTCGGTTCCGCCGCGCAGCCCGCGCTCCTGACCACCACCGGGCATCACAGCGGCGAGGTCGCCCACCGCCCAGAGCACGCCGACGCCCTGCGGTCCGCCGATCTTGTGCGCCGAGAAGGTCACTGCGTCTGCGCCAATCGTCGAGACATCCACCGCGACCTTCCCCAGCGCCTGCACCCCGTCGAGCAGCCACCTCGCCGACAGCGCCGACCGCACCGCGGCGACGTCGGTGACGGCGCCCGTCTCGTGCTGCACCCACGACAGGGCCACCAGCGCGTCGCGCTCCACGGTCGCCAACGCCTCGACGTCGACCGCGCCTTCTGACGTCGTGGGAATCCAGCGGAGCGCGAGGCCACGCTCGACGCCGAGGCGCTCCATCGCCGCGACGAGACAGGGGTGCGCGCCGGGGTCGCACCACAGGGACGTGACCGCACCGACGCGACCGAGACCGAGCACGGCGAGGTGGGCGGACTCGGTTCCGCCGGAGGTGAAGGTCAACGACCGGGCGGTGGCGCCTGTCGCGCGCGCGACGGAGTTGCGCGCTTCGTCGATGAGCGAGCGCATCCGGCGGCCTTCGCGGTGCGCGCTCGACGCGTTGCCGACGAAGCCCTCCTCCCACAACGGCCGCATCGCGTCGCGGGCGCGCACGCTCAATGGCGTGGTGGCGTGGTGGTCGAGATAGACCCGCACGGGACGCTACGGCTCCTCGGGGCGACGCGACACCTGGAGCCGCACGAGCAGCCCCGTGAACGTCCGCCCCGCCACCCGCATGCGCGACCCGGTCTCGGCCACGACCCCTCCCCCGTGGGCTTCGGCGACGCCACGCACCACCGCGAGTCCGATGCCCGCGCCGCCGTGTCGACGGGTGGGCGATCCGTCGACCTGCACGAAGGGCTCGAAGATGCGCGCGAGCCACCCGGCCGCGACACCACTCCCAGCATCGGCCACGAGCAGCTCGGCGTGCGTCGCGCTGTACCGGAGCTCGACCCCGATGGCGCCGCTCGCGCCGCCGAACTTGGCCGCGTTGTCGAGCAGGTGATCGATGGCGCGGCCGACCCGATCGGCGTCGCCGAGCGAAGGCAGCGAGCCGTCAGGAACCGTGGTGAACAGCTCCACGCCCTGGGTCGACAGCGCCGCGCGGCGAGCCTCGACGACGCGGAGCACCACGTCCCGCAGGTCGTACGGCGCGAAGCTGAAGCGCAGCCGACCGGTCTCGAGCTGGGTCACGTCGAGCAGATTGTCGATGGTGCGTCGCAGGCGCGCCAGCGCGCCGTCCATGTTGCGCACGGCCTTGCGCTGCGGCTCGCTGAGCGGCCCGAGCTCCTCCCGCCCGAGGAGCCCGAGGTAGCCCACCATCGGGGTGAGCGGCGTCGCCAGCTCGTGGCTCACGTTGCGATAGAACTCCCGCCGCAGACGGTCGGCCTCGACCAGGCGCTCGTGCGCGTCGCTCAGCTCGTGGACCTTCGCCTCCAGGCGGGCCGCGACCCGCGCGCCCTGCGCCCGGAGCAGCGCCTCCGAGCTCGTCTCCGACGCGGGGACCGCCGCGGCCTCTTCGTGTGCGCGCGCCCCGAGGAAGGACTCCACCGTCGTCACGAAGGTTCGCACCTCGATGGGCTTGGCGATGAACCCGCGGCACCCGAGGCCCAGCGCCGTCGCGCGGTCGCCCTCGGCCGTCACCGCCACGATCGGAACCTCGGCCAGCCGCTCGCGCAGCAGCATCGCGACCTCGTAGCCGTCGAGGTCGGGGACGTTGATGTCGAGCAGGATCAGGTCGGGCCGCGCGTGCATCGCGACGCGGGTCCCTTCGACCCCGGAGACCGCCTCCAACACCTCGTGGCCCGCGCGCTGGAGCAGCTTGCGTACGAGCAGGCGGCTCTGCGGGTCGTCTTCGATGTGGAGGATCGTCGCCATGCCCGCTCCGTGGACCACAGCATAGGCCCACTGGGGGCACCGCGAATACCCGGACTCGTAAAGAGAGGCCGCTAGCTGAGCAGGAGGGCGAGCACCGCCGCGCCGATGGCGATGACGAGCAGCCCGACGACGATGGCGATCCAGAGGCCGACGCGAGATCGTGCCGGGACCGGGAGCGGCGCCGTGGGAGGCGGCATCGACGAGGCCCTGATCTGCTCCATGAGTCCCTGAGAGAACTCCGCCTGCACCGTGCGATCGACCGGATGATGGTCAGGCACCTGCTGCGGTGGAGGCGGAGCGCTGGGGCGCGACGGCGGCGGAAACGACGGCCTCGGCGCCGCTGGGACCGACGACTGCGGCGTCACGCCCATGCGCCGGATGACGTCTTCGAGCTGCCCCGAGACGAGCGTCGGGCCATCGTCCGACACCTCGGACGCACGGGACTCGACCACCTGCGCGGGAGGATGGGAGACCCGACTCGGCGCAGGTCGAGGAGCAGGCGGCGGCGGGAGACGAGCACGCTCGGGGCGGAGCAGCTCCTGCTTCGCCGTGTAGCGGTCGGTGTCGAGGTCGCGGACGAAGGCACCGAGGGTGTCGACGAGGTCGGGAGCGCCGACGCTCCGGAGGTAGCCACGCAGCGCGCGCTCGGCCGCGCCCGCCGTCTGGAAGCGGTCGTTGGGCTCCTTGGTGAGCATCGCGAGGATGATCTGCTCCAGGCCCTCGGGAAACGACGGGTCGACTTCGCGCGGCGCGACGATGTTGTGCTGCATGACGTTGCGGATGGTCTCCGCGTCGTTTTTGCCGCCGAAGAGTCGGCGCCCGAGGGCGAGCTCGTAGAGCACCACGCCGAGCGCGTAGACGTCCGAGCGGCGGTCGACCTCGCGGCCAAACGCCTGCTCGGGCGCCATGTACGCGAGCTTGCCCTTGATCTCCCCGGGCTGCGTGCGCTGGAGGCGACCCGTCGCCTTGGCGACGCCGAAGTCGGTGAGCTTCACGCGACCGTCGTAGGTCACGATGATGTTTTGCGGGGAGACGTCCCGATGCACCAGCCCGAGGGGCTCACCCTGGGGACCGCGCAGCTCGTGCGCCGCGTGGAGGCCGCCGGCGATGTCGGCGCCGATGCTCGCCGCGAGGGCAGTGTCGACGCGCTTGCCGCGCCCCGCCTGCTTCAAGAACATCGAGAGCGTCTCGCCGTCGGCGTACTCCATCACGATGTAGTTGCGACCGTCGGCGCGCCCGAGGACGAACTCGCGGATCTCCACCACGTTGGGGTGGCCGATGGACGAGGCGATGCGGGCCTCGTCGGCGAGCATCGCGACGAAGTCGGGGTCGTAGGCGAGGTGCGGGTGCACCACCTTGATGGCGACGATCTCCCGCGGCCGCGCGGAGCCCTCGTACACCGCGAGGAACACCGCCGCCATCCCGCCCCGCGCCAGCTCGGCGACGATGCGATAGTCGTCCAGGCGCGAATTATCTTTGTCGGGGGGGGCCAAGTCTCACCAGGACCGTCAACGGCTCCGTCGCGGGCGCGTCGATGGCGTACCGCCGCCGTCCCGCCAGAGGTGTCTGCCACGGCTCGCCTTCGCGGGGCAAGGCATCGGCGCGTCGCGAGAAAACCCGGCGGCCTCTCGTGATTCTTGACACTCTCTTTCGCACCCTCCTACAACGTCACAACGGGATTTCCGGTCGGAGGGCGCGCGAGCGCCGGACAACCCCTCGAAGCCCGCTGAAGAAGGAGTCGGTCGTGCCCAAATCCGTGTTCGTCATCGATGACAGCGCGACGATGCGAAAGGTCTTCGAGATGACCTTCGCCGGCGAGGACATCGCCGTCGTCACCCACGACAGCGCCGACGGCGCCGTGGCCCGCGCGAAGGAGCTTCGGCCCAACGCGATCATCGTCGACGTCAACCTCCCCGGTTCGAGCAGCTACGACCTCGTGAAGAGCTTCCGCGGCGAGCCCAACCTCTCGGCCGTCCCGGTCTACCTGCTCTACTCCGACCACTCGCCGCTCGACGAGGCCGCCGCGCGCGCCGCGGGCGCTCAAGGGGCGGTGCTCAAGCCCTTCGACTCGCAGGCGATGATCGACCGTGTGCGTCAGTCGGTCACCGCGGCCGCTCCGGCCGCCTCCCCCTCGACGGCCCCCGCGCAGGTCTCGGCGCCCGTTCGCCCGCCGGCGCCTCCGCTGCCCACGGCGGCGAAGCCCCCCACCGCGCCGCCGAGTTCGCTCTCGCGCGCCGCCATCCCGGCGGCCGCTGCCCTCAAGCCGCCGACCGCTCCGCTCGCGGCACCGAAGAGCACCACCCGCGACGACCTCCCCGTCGAAGGCGCCGAGTCCGCCAAGGTGTCGGTGCGCCCCGCTCCGCCGGAGCCCGTCTCGACGCCCACCCCGGTCATCCCGGTGCAGGCGACCGACCTCGCGCGCTCCGCCGTCGAGCAGATGTCGGCCAAGGCCGTATCGCTCGGCCTCACGCCCCAGCAGGCCGAGGCCATCACCGCCCTCACCCGTGAAGTCGTCGAGCGCATCGTGTGGGAGGTCGTCCCGACCCTCGCCGAGACGATGATCCGCGAAGAGCTCAAGCGCCTCACCGCGCCGTAGCGTCGACCGCCCCGCCCCGCCCCGCAGTCTCTCCTCCCTCCAAAGACATCGACCCGACGACCGCGCGCGAGATGCGTTGTGGCTCGTGCGTCCGCGCAGTAGGAAGCGTTTCCGACTTCCCACCGCGAGGACCACCGTCCATGTCGACCAGCGATTTCACCCGCCCCTACGACCCCAACGAGGTTGAGCCGCGATGGCGCGCGCGCGAGCTCGCGTCGACCTGGTTTCAGGCGAGCGACGACGCCCCCCACGCGGAGAGCTTCTCCATCGTCATCCCGCCGCCCAACGTGACGGGCTCGCTGCACATGGGCCACGCCCTGATGCTCACCATCCAGGACAGCATCACGCGCCACGCCCGCATGTCGGGGCGCAACGCCCTCTGGCTCCCGGGCCTCGACCACGCCGGCATCGCGACGCAGATCGTCGTCGAGCGCGAGCTGAAGCGCGAGGGCTCCGACCGCCACGCGCTCGGCCGCGAGAAGTTCATCGAGCGGGTGTGGGAGTGGAAGGGTCGCTCCGGCGGGCGCATCTCCGAGCAGCTCAAGGTGATGGGCTCGTCGGTCGACTGGCGCCGCGAGAAGTTCACCATGGACCCGGAGCTCTCGCGCGCCGTTCGTGAAGCGTTTGTGCGGCTTTACGAGGAGGGGCTCATCTATCGGGCCAACCGCCTCGTGAACTGGTCGATCAAAGCGCAGACGGTCATCTCCGACCTCGAGGTCGATCGCGAGGAGCCGGATCCAAGTCGTCCCAACGCCGAGCTTTTCTCCTTCGCGTACGAGCTCGAAGACGGCAGCGGCGAGATCGTCGTCGCCACCACGCGCCCCGAGACCATGGTCGGCGACACGGCCATCGCGGTGCACCCCGACGACCCGCGCTACGCCGCCATGGTGGGCAAGATGGTGAAGCACCCCTTCGTCGATCGCAGCTTCGCCATCATCGCCGACGGCCAGCTCGCCGACCCCACGAAGGGAACGGGCGCCGTGAAGGTCACGCCCGCCCACGACTTCAACGACTACGAGTGCGGCCGCCGCAACGGCCTCGCGATGATCAACATCCTCAACCTCGACGGCACCCTCAACGCCGAGGGCGGGCCCTTCGCCGGCATGGACCGCTTCGCCGCGCGCGAGGCCGTGAAGGCCGCGCTCACCGAGAAGGGCCTGGCCCGCGGGAGCTCACCGCACTCCATCCCCTACGCCCGCTGCCAGCGCACGCAGGACATCCTCGAACCGCTGCTCCTGCCGCAGTGGTACGTGAAGATGGAGCCGCTCGCTGCGCCCGCGGTGAAGGCCGTGGAGGAGGGTCGCACGACGTTCACCCCGGAGGAGTGGACCAAGACCTTCATGCACTGGATGACCAACATCGAGGACTGGTGCATCTCGCGCCAGCTCTGGTGGGGGCATCAGGTTCCGGCCTGGTACTGCGCCGATTGCGCGGCGACGGTCGTGGCGCGCGAAGACCCGACGACGTGCACCGCGTGCGGGTCGACCCACATCGCGCGCGACCCCGACGTGCTCGACACCTGGTTCAGCTCGGCGCTCTGGCCCTTCGCGACGCTCGGCTGGCCCGAGGACACCGCGGCGCTCAAGGCCTTCTACCCGACGTCGGTGATGGAGACCGGCTTCGACATCATCTTCTTCTGGGTCGCCCGCATGCTGATGATGGGGCTGCACTTCATCGGGGACGTTCCGTTTCGCAAGGTGCTGCTGCACGGGATGGTCTGCGACGAGTCGGGCTCGAAGATGTCCAAGGTGAAGGGCAACGTCATCGACCCGCTGGACCTCGTCCACGGCGCGACGTTGCAGGAGATCATCGCGCACGCGTCGGGGAGCGCTCCCTTCGAGGAAGGTCTGAGGAAATTCCGCGCGGCGTACCCGAGCGTTTCGACCATGAAGGAAGGCTTCCCGGCCTTCGGCGCCGACGCGGTGCGCTTCTACCTCGCGAGCCATCCACCGCAGTCTCGCAAGATCAACCTCAACCTCGGGCGACTCCAAGGGTATCGCGACTTCTGCAACAAGGTCTGGAACGCCACGCGCTTCGCCCTCACCCACATCGCCGACGTCGCGCCGCGACCGACGGGCGCCTTCCCGCGGCCCGACTCGGCGGCCGAGCGGTGGATCCTCTCGCGCCTCGCGCGCGCCATCGCGGCGGTGAACCAGGGCGTGAAGGACTTCCGCCTCGATGAGGCCACGGCGGCCGTCTACCAGTTCTTCTGGTACGAGCTCTGCGACTGGTTTCTGGAGCTGTGCAAGCCAGTGTTCGAAGGCTCCGACGAGGCCGCGCGCGCTTCGTACAAGCTCACCCTCGCGCACTGCCTGGAGACGGTTCACCGCCTGCTCCATCCCTTCATGCCGCACCTCACCGCCGAGTGCTGGTCGCACCTGCCCGACAACGCGCGGCGACGTCGGAGCGACGGTGAGCTCCCCGAGGTGCTCGCGCTCGCGCCCTTCCCCGACGACGGAGACGCGGCCGTCGACCCCGAGGCCGAGGCCCGCATCGCCGCCCTCCAGGGGACCGTCGAGGGCGTGCGCCGCATCTGCGCCGAGCTCGGCATCAAGGCAGGCGGCTCCATCGAGGTCACGCTCCGCACCGCCGACGAGGACGTGCGCGCGGTGCTCACCACCTACGAGCCGCAAGCACTGAGGCTGACGCGCGCGGGGAAGATCGTGCACGCGCCCCCGAGCGACGACCGACCGCGGGGGGTCGGCTTCGGCGTGGCCCACGGCGTGGAGATTCTCATCCCCATCGCGGGGCACATCGACGTGGCGAAGGAGAAGGCCCGCCTCGCCAACGACATCGCCAAGGCGCAGAAGGAGTCCGACGGGCTCTCCAAGCGCCTCAACAACGCCGACTACGTGGGCCGCGCGCCCGCCGACGTCGTCGCCAAGGACCGCGCGCGTCTCACCGAGCTCGCCGACAAGGTCGAGCGCCTGCGCGCCGCCGTCGCGGTGGTCGGTGAGGTCGGCGGCTGACGGTTCTTTGACCCACCGTCGGGAGCTCTGCGAAGCCTTCGTGTGATGACGCCCGACAATCTGGTGATCGACTACACCCGCATCAGCGACGACGCCGCGATCCTAAGCCGGCGGAAGGACTTCCCGCGGGCGGTCAACCTGCTCCAGCGCCGCGACCCCGATCGACGGCGCTGGCGGCAGGCGTTTCGCTCGGTGGCCGTGGCCGGTGACCAGAACCTCGAAGGCGCGAAGCGTCGCTGGTTCGAGGGCGCCGTGCAGGAGCTGGTGATGGGCGTCGACGACCGCACGCTGCGGCGTGAGCTCGCCCTCGACGGCGCCGAGTACGGCACCAACTGGGACTTCGCCGAGGCCCTCCCCTGCTGGAGCGCGCGCGACCTCTGGAACCTCGCCGAGTCGGTGCACCTCCCGATGTCGTACCTCGCGCTGGTGACTACGCTCCCGCGCTCCATTCGCGAGACGATCCATACCGCGCGCGTCGTCGTCGACTGCCGCCGCACGGCAGAGGCCCACCGTGCGAGCGCCCTGGAGCTCTCGCAGCTTCTCCCCGCCACGGCCATGATCGACGAGGCCCGCGGCACGGCCGACGAGGCCACCCTCGACGCCCTCCTCCAGGTGCGCGCCCAGCAGGACGCGGCCCGTCGTTGGCGCGAGCTCGCCCACCGACTGCTCGCCCCCACCCCCTGAACTGCGCCCGCGACCGATGCGGGATACAGTGCCCGCATGTCGAGCCCCGTCCGCCCGCTCCTCCTCGCCGCCTTCGCGATCACCATCGGCTGCGGCCCCAACTACCGCTACGTCTACGACGGCGAGAGCGCCTTCGAGCGCTGCTACGGGCTCGACTACGACACCACGGTCAACGACACCGCGCGCTCGGCGTGCTGGAGCACCTGGCTCCAGTCGTACAGCTATGGCGCCAACCCCGACCGCATCGACTTCGCGCGCAACCGCCTCGGCACCGTCGGCGCGGGCGAGCGTCGCGCCGCCCCGCCGGCCACCGCGGGAACGCCACCGACGCAAAGCACCAGCCCCACCGCACCGGCCGCGACGAGCGCGGGCGGCACCGCGCCGCTCACCGTCGACGTCGACCGCGCGCTCCCGACCCCAGCAGCCCCCGAGGCCGCCACCGCGCCGAGCCCCTGGAACGGTCGCGTCTCCACGGGCGGCAACCCCGTGAGCGCACCTCCTCCGACCCAGCGGGACAGCACCGGCGCCGAACCACCTGGCGCCTCGTGTGGACACGAGTGCCGCGGCGGCTGGAGCACCTGCGGTGGGCACTGTCCGAGGCAGGACGCGGCCTGCGTCGCGCGCTGCGACGAGGGCTACCGCGAGTGCATGCGGGGCTGCTTCTGAGGGTGGGAAGGCAACGGGGGCTGCGAGGCCCCCGGGCGGCGCGATCAGGTGCCGCGCAGCTGATCGAAGAGGTCGACGTCGAGGTAGGGGAGCGTCACGGTGGCGTGGCTGATGAGCACCTTGTGCTCGTCGAGCAGGCGACCGAGGCCCACGCCGTCGACCAGCGTGATGGGCGGAGCGCCCTCCTGCGAAGCCTCGTCGCGCGCGCCTGACAACACCTGGCCGGTGCTGAAGAGCCAGCCGGCGCGGGCGTTGTTGTAGTGGTGCAGCGAGCCGCGGAGCTCGATCACGCGCTCGCGACCGACCTCGCCACCGCGACGCAGCACGATGGCGACCGGAACCTCCTCGGGCCCGCGGCGGGCGATGCCGCAGATGTGCGCCTCGACCTGGGACAGCCCCGGCCGACGCGTCGAACGCAGCGACGAGATGCCCATGCGCTCCAGCAGGAGCGCCGCGGCCTCGACGAACGACGCCTGCGGGAGCTCGTTGATGCGCCGCACCACGTAACGCCGCGAGGCGTCGCGCAGGCGCTCAAGCGCCGCGAGGGCCTCGGCCTCGACACGAACGAGGTCGGGCGGGAGGGTCCAATCGAGGAGGCCCACGCGACCGCCGGCGAGGCGGAGGCGGCTACGCTCGCCGCGCAGCGCGCGACGAGCGCCGTCGACGCGGATGGCGGCCGACACCGAGAGCTGGAGGAGCTGCGGATCGCCCGCGAGCTTGCCCGAGCGGAGACCCTCCTCGACGAGCGAGCGGATGGCCACCGGCTGACGGTCGTCGCGGCGCGCGAGCAGCGCCACCACGATGTCCGCCGTGTCGCGACCGACCTCCTCGTCCCGACCGTCCGCGTTGCCTTCGACGCGGATCTCGGTGCGCTCATCGCGGCGACCTTCGCCACGGCCTTCGCCGCGCGGGCCGCGATCGCCGCGGTCACCGCGACGTCCACGGCCGCGGTCCTGGTCCCGATCGCCGCTGCGGGTCTCGGTGCGCTCGCCGCCTTCGCGCGGCGCACCTTCGCCCTCGGCGGCGCCTTCGCCCTCGGCGGGCGCTTCGCCCTCGCCCGCGGCGCCGTCCTCACCCGCGACGGCGACGCCATCGGCGCCGACCTCGCGCTCACCATTGCGACCACGGCGACGGCGGCGGCGACGGCGCTTGCTGCCGTCGGCGGCCTTCTCCGCGGTGCCGCCCAGGAGCGGCTCTTCATCGTCGTCTTCTTCCGAGAGACCCTCGACCGCGGCGGCGAGGCGAGCCTGACGCTCCAGCTCCTCGGGGGTGCGCGGCGTCTCGTCTTCGACGGGCGCGGCGGGAGCCACGGAGGCCGGCGCGGGCCTGGGCGCCACTTCCTGCGCGGTGAGCTCTTCGCCAGCGTGCTCCTCGGAGCCGTCGGTCTCGGCGGCGGGAGCCGCGGCGACGGGCGCCTCGGCGGCGGCTTCGGTCGTCTCGGTGCCTTCGCTGTCGTCGGCCGCGGCGGCGTCGATGGAGCCCCACTCGCGCAGGCCAAACACGCCGGGCTTCACCCGCACGATGTTTTGCGACGTGTCGTCGCGACGGGTGAGCGTCGCGAGCCGGGTGCTCATGGTGACCTCCGGCGTCTTGCCCACGTGCGACAGGAGGTTCTCGTCGATGGAAATCTGCGTGATCTTCTTGAAATGCAAGGGCTTGCCGACCTTGCGCAGCACGGCCTCAGCGGCCTCGGTGAACGTCATGGAAATCCTCTGTTTGATGGTCGCACGCCCCATCGCCTGCGAGCTCGCCCGAACATCCGGGGGCTCACGCGGGGAGAGACTGTTCGACCCGATACAGACATCGGCCTCGTACCAGGGCCTGATCCCTGGTCACGCGATGTCGCCGGGGAACCTACGCCGAAGTACCGGGGAAGGTAAAGCACCGTCGCGACGGTTCTCCCGATGCTCCTCCGTGGCGACATCCGCCGGGATGCACTACCTACGGGCTCCCCTCACTGCACTCTGAAGGCCCCCCAATGGCGACCTCCGACGATTCCCCGAAGCCCAAGTCCTCGCGCGTCACCCTCTGGATCAACCTCGCGCTCATCGTCGGCGCCATCGCGATCTTCTTCGCGTGGAAGCACGCGCGCGATCCGCACCAGCTCTGGGCCAAGCGCGTCGAGGAGAACCACGCGCGCTACATCGACACCGCCCTCCGCCGTTGCTTCGGCGCGACCGCCGCGCCCGACCTGCGACGCGTCGCCGATCAGGTGCGCGCGGGCTCGGTCCCGACGACCTTCGGCCTCTGTCACCGCGGTCCGATGGCCGAGCTCCTCGTGGCGCCCAACAGCTTCGTCGAGTCGATCCAGAACCCGCCCATCGAGGTGTACCGGTTGCGCGAGCGCGAGCGCTCGGCGCTCCTCCGGTTGATGGCCACCGCGCGCGCCCTTGAGCAGGACGTCACCCACGCCGCGGGACACCCGACGCCCGAGCAGCGTGAGCCCCTCGCGACGAAGATCGAAGACCTCGCCGTCGCCGTGCAGCACGAGCAGGAGTCCCACTCCGACCTCGTCCGCGCCGCCCGCGACGCCGCCACCTTCTTCTGATCACCGCCGACGGTACGGGGCGTCGACCGGAGACGGCGCCCCGGAATTAGAAACGCCCCGGGAACCTCATCGGTTCTGCGGGGCGAATCTGCGAGACAACTTGCGAGGTGGACGGGACTTGAACCCGCGATCTCCGGCGTGACAGGCCAGCGCGATAACCAACTTCGCTACCACCCCACTCTCAAGTCGGCGGTCTTGGCGACCACCTCCCCTCGAAGGGAGCCGGGGTTTACTCTTGGCTCCGCCCGACTGTCAAAGAAAAAGTTGAGGCGCTCAGCGACCCGCGAAGGTGCGCGGCGTGCGGGGGTTTTCGACGAAGGTCTTCATCCCCTGCTTCTGGTCCTCGGTGCTGAAGCAGAGCGCAAAACCCTGGATCTCCAGCTCCTTCGCGACGCCGAGCGGGACGTTCTCCGCGGCGTTCATCACCCGCTTGGCGTGGCCCACGGCGAGCGGCGCGTTGGCGGCGATCTTCCCGGCGAGTGTCTTCACCTCGGCCGCGAGCGAGTCGTGCGGTACGACCCGGTCGGCGAGCCCGATGGCGAGGGCCTCCTGCGCGTCGATGACGCCGCCCACGAACACCAGCTCGCGCGCCTTGCCGACGCCCACCCGGCGGGCGAGGCGGATGGTTCCGCCGAAGCCCGGGATGACGCCGAGGCCCACCTCGGGCTGGCCGAACTTCGCCTTGTCGCTCGCCACGATGAGGTCGCACGCGAGCGCGATCTCCGCCCCGCCGCCGAGCGCGAAGCCGTTGACCATCGCGATGATGGGGTAGCCCACCGCCGCCATCAGCTCACCGAGCGCGTGGCCCTTGCGCGCGAAGCGACCCGCCTCCTCGCTGCCCATGGTCGACATGGCCGCGATGTCGGCGCCCGCCACGAAGGCCTTGTCGCCCGCGCCGGTGAGCACCGCGACGCGGACATCAGGGTTGTTGGCGAGGTCGGCGAAGACCACCGTGAGCTCCTCGATGACCTTCGCGTTGAGCGCGTTGAGCTTCTCGGGACGGTGGATGGTCACCGTCGCGACGCTGCCCTCGACCGCGACCTTGATCGTCTCGTAGTCCATGTGCGTCGCCCCTGTCACTTCTTGCTGTAGTCGTAGAAGCCGCGGCCCGTCTTGCGGCCGTGCCAGCCCGCCGCGACGTAGTTTCGCAGCAGCACCGGCGCGCGGTACTTGCTGTCGCCGAACTCCTTGTGGAGCACGTCGGCGATGGCGAGCACCGTGTCGAGCCCGACGAAGTCCGACAGCTCCAGCGGGCCCATCGGGTGGTTGAGCCCGAGCTTGGCGGCCTGGTCGATGTCTTCGGGCGTTCCGAGGCCGTTCTCCAGCACGAAGGCCGCCTCGATGAGCAGCGGCATCAGCATGCGGTTGACGAGGAAGCCGGGGCTGTCCTTCGCGGTGACGGAGGTCTTGTTGAGCTTCGCGACGGCGGCCACCGCCCGCTGGTAGGTCGCGTCGCTCGTCTGGAGCGCGCGAATCACCTCGACCAGCTTCATCAACGGAACCGGGTTGAAGAAGTGCAGGCCCACCACGTCGGCCGGGCGCCTGGTGGAGGCCGCGATGCGGGTAATGGAGATGGAGCTGGTGTTGGTCGCGAGCACCGCGCCGGGCTTCACGGCGGCGTCGAGCTTTGCGAAGAGCGCGAGCTTGGTGTCGAGGTGCTCGGTCACGGCCTCGACCACGAAGTCCGAGTCGGCGAGGTCATCGATGCCCGCCACCGGGACGATGCGCCCCACGAGCGCGCTCGCCTCGTCGGCGGTGACCTTGCCCTTCTCGACGAGCTTCTTCAGCCCTCCCCCGATCTTGTCGCGCGCGGCCGTCGCGCGGTCGAGCGAGGCGTCGGCGAGCTTCACCGTCCACCCCGCGCCGGCCGCGACCTGCGCGATGCCCGCACCCATCTGACCCGCGCCCAACACCCCGAACACAGTGATGTCACTCATGGCCGGTTCGGGTAGTCCACCCGCGACGCGAACGTCAACCCCCGCACCGCCGCGCACTTCCGAGTCGTCGCAGAGTGCGGGTAGGCTCACCGACCGGGAGACCCATGAGCCACATCCTTCTTCGCCGTATGCACCGCGCTCGCCCTCGCACCCACCGCGGCTGCCGCGCAGGACGGGCCCGCGCGACGGTCACCGCCCAACGTCATCACCACCAACCCCGTCGCCCTCGTGCTGGGTGGGACCTTCAACGTCGAGTACGAGCGCGCCGTCGCCCCGATGGTGAGCGTCTTTGTCGGGCCGGAGTTGCAGTTCTCGCAGGGGGTTCTGGCGAGCGCCTCGAACATGGAGGTCTTCGGTTTCGGCGTCAGCGCCGGGGCTCGCTTCTACCTGTTCGGTGACGCGCCGCGCGGGATGTTTCTCTCACCCGAGGTATCTGCTGCGTGGGTGTCCGCCAAGACCTCGTCGGCCGAGGGTTCGGGGTCGGGCTTCGGGGTCGCCGCGCTGGTCGGCTACCAGTGGCTCATCGCCGACCACTTCGCGATCTCGCTGGGGATTGGGGCGCGGTACTACGCGGTCTCGGTCAACGCCTCGTCGGGCTCGTCCTCCGCGATCTACGACGTCGCGGGATTCCTTCCCGCGGCGCGCATCGCGCTCGGCGGCGCCTTCTGACGGACTACCGCTCGATCACCACCGCCACGGCCTCGCCGCCGCCGATGCACAGCGTCGCCAGGCCACGCTTCGCGCCGCGGCTCGCCATCGCGTGCACCAGCGTCGTCAGGATGCGCGCACCGCTCGCCCCGATGGGGTGACCGAGAGCAACCGCGCCGCCGTGGACGTTGACCTTCGCGAGGTCGAGCTCGGACTTCTGCGCGACCGCGAGCGCCACCACGGCGAAGGCCTCGTTGACCTCGAAGAGGTCGATGTCGCCCACCGACAACCCGAGCCGCTTCAGCGTCACGGCGATGGCCTTCGACGGTGCCGTGGTGAACCACTCGGGCTCCTGCGCCGCCGAGCCGTAGCCCACGATGCGCGCGAGCGGCGTCAGACCCAACCGCTTCACCGCGTCGCCCGAAGCGAGCACCAGCGCCGAGGCGCCGTCGTTGATCTTGCTCGCGTTGGCCGCGGTGATGGTCCCGGCCTTGTCGAACGCCGGCTTGAGCGAGCCCATCTTGTCGGCGTCGCCGCGCCTGGGCTCCTCGTCCTCGGTGATGGTGACCGAGCCCTTGCGGCCCTCGATGGTCACGCCGACGATCTCGTCGGCGAAGCGGCCCTCGGCCTGCGCCGCCAGCGCGCGTCGGTAGCTCTCCTTCGCAAACGCGTCCTGGGCCTCGCGGCTGAACGACATCTCCTTCGCGCAGAGCTCGCCCGCAACGCCCATGTGGAAGTTCTTGTACGGGTCCCACAGGCCGTCGTGGATCATCCCGTCGATGGCGGTGGCGTTGCCCATCCGCATGCCCTTGCGCGCCGTGGGCAGGTAGTACGGCACGTTGGACATGCTCTCCATGCCGCCCGCGACCACCACCTCGGCGTCGCCCAGCAGGATGCTCTTGGCGCCCAGCACCGCGGCCATGAGCCCCGAGCCGCACACCTTGCCCACGGTCGTGCACGGCACGTCCGTCGGGAGGCCCGCGTACAACGCCGCCTGCCGCGCCGGCGCCTGCCCCTCGCCCGCCGTCAGCACGTTGCCCATGTAGACCTCGCCCACCTGGTCGGGCGCGACCTTCGCGCGCTCGAGCGCGGCCTTCACCGCCGTCGCACCGAGGCGCGTCGCCGCGACGTCCGCGAGCGAACCCTGAAACGCCCCGATGGGCGTACGCACCGCACTACAGATGAACACGTCCGACTTCGACATCACCGCTCTCCTCGTGAAGGTTGCTTCGCAGCGCCACAGGGCTGCGCGTCGGCGCGGATTGTCCCCGGCGCCCCTCGCCCGTCAAGCGCGCGGAGCCGCAACGTTTGCGCCTACTCGGTCGGGCGTTCGGCCTTGCGGGCGCGCGCCCGCGCTGCGAGCTCCGAGGCGGGCTTGCGGTCACCGCGCTCCTGGAAGCGCTCGATGTCCACGCCGCTCGACTTGATGAAGCGCTGCACGTCTTCGTTGTCGACCTTGAGCACCTCGGCGGGCGAACCCTGCGCCACCACGCGCCCCTTGATGAGCATCGCGATGCGGTCGGCGATGTCGAAGGCGCTCACCATGTCGTGGGTGATGACCACGGAGGTCACGCCGAAGCGCTCGCGCATCTCCTCGATGAGCGCGTCGACGGTGCGCGACGTCACCGGGTCGAGGCCGCTCGTCGGCTCGTCGTAGATGAGCAGCTCAGGCTCCATCACCAGCGCTCGCGCGATACCAACACGCTTGGCCATGCCGCCCGAGATCTGCGCGGGCGTGAGCGGGGCCGCGTGGTCGACGCCGAGCTCCTTCAGCTTGGTCATGGCCTTCTCGCGGATGTCCTTCTCCGAGAGCTTGGTCTGCTCGCGCAACGGGAAGGCCACGTTGTCGAACACCGTCATCGAGTCGAAGAGCGCGTACTTCTGGAACACCATCCCGAAGCGCCGTCGCGCCTTGGCGAGCTGGAGGTCGTCGAGCGACGAGATGTCCGTCCCGTCGATGACGATGCGCCCGCGCGTGGGGCGCTCCAATGCGATGAGGTGGCGCACCAGGGTGCTCTTGCCCGCGCCCGATCCGCCGATCACCACCAGCGTCTCGGCGCGGCCGATGGTCATGTCGACGCCGTGCAGGATGGTGCGGTCGCCGTAGATCTTCACGAGGCCTTCGACGACCACATGCGCGTCGCTCTGCCCCGGCGTCATCGCGATGGCTTCGCCCACGTCAGACCTGCGTCAGCATCGAGGTGATGATGTAGTCGAGCACGAAGACCCCGACGACGCCCCAGACCACCGCGCGCGTCGTCGCCTGCCCGACGCCCACCGCGCCGCCCGAGGCGTAGTAGCCGTGGCGGCAGGCGATGAGCGTCACCGCGAAGCCAAACACCAGCGCCTTGATGAGCCCCTGCGTGATGTCCGACGGCTGGAGCATCGTCTTGATGCGGTCGGCGAAGATGCCCGGGTCGAGCGCGAGGCCCCACACGCCGACGACCCAGGAGCCGCCGAGGCCCACCAGGAAGAAGATGAGCGCGAGCACCGGGACCATCACCACGCCGGCAAGCATCCGCGGCACCACGAGGTACTGCACCGGGTTGACGGCCATGGTCTCGAGCGCGTCGATCTGCTCGGACGAGCGCATGTTGCCGAGCTCGGCGGCGATGCCGGAGCCCGCGCGCGCCGACACCATGATGGCCGTGAGCACCGGCGCCATCTCGCGCGAGAGCGTGAGGGCCACGACGCCGCCGACCATGTTCTCGGCGCCGAAGCGGCGGAAGCCGTAGATGGTCTGCACCGCGAAGACCATCCCCGTGAAGAGCCCGACGAGCCCGACGAGGAAGATGGACTGCACCCCGACGAACTCCATCTGCGCCACCACCAGCGAGATGCGGTACGGCGGCCGGACGCCCCAGACCAGCGCCTGGAAGGCCATGTCGGCGAGCATGCCGGCCTCTTCAAGCACCCTCTTCACGGGGCCAAACACGGTGGCCAGCAGGCCGGGCCTGGGCGGCGTCTCGGGGTCGCTCATCGGTCGCGGTAGAAGCGGGGCACCCGCCGCGACACGGCGGTGAGCACCTCGTAGGGGATGGTTCCGACGCGCTGGGCGATCTCCTCGGCGCGGATGACGTCGAAGCCCGCGGCGCCGCGCTGCGAGCCCAGCAGCACGGCCTCGTCGCCCACGGCGACGCCCACGGCGCGCGACAGCTCGGTCACGTCGACGGTGGTCATGTCCATCGACACGTTGCCGACCACCCGGCAGCGCCGACCCTGGATGAGCACCTCGGCCTCGGACGAGAGACGACGGAAGAAGCCGTCGGCGTAGCCCACCGGCAGCGTCGCGATGACCGACGGGCGACCCGTTCGGTACGCCCCGCCGTACCCGATGGGCGAGCCCGCGGGAAGCTCGCGTAGCGCGATGACCTCGGTGCGCAGACGCATCGCCGGGAGCAAGCCGGGCGCCGCGTGGGGAAAGGGAGCGACGCCGTACATGGCGATGCCGACGCGCACCTGATCGAGCCGCGTCTCGGGGAAGCGAAACGCACCGGCGCTCGCCGCGGCGTGAACGACCTCGGGGTGGATGCCGACGCGCTCGCACATCACGCGGGCTTCCTCGAAGCGGTGGAGCTGCGTCGTGGTGAAGCTCGGGTCGTCGCAGTCGGCGTTGGCGAAGTGGGTCATCAGCCCCTCGACCACGACGTGCCGCATGGCCGCGAGCGCGTCGAGGAAGGCGGGCAGCGCGTCGAGCGTGATGCCCAGGCGGCCCATGCCGGTGTCGACCTTCACGTGCACCCGCACCGGCGCATGGGAGCGCGCCGAACGCAGCGCCTTCAACTGCGACGCCTCGTGGATCACCGGCGTCAGACGCGCGTCGAGCGCCGCCCCGAGGCCGTCACCGTAGAGCCCCGACATCACCAGGATGGGCAGCGCCACGCCCGCGTCGCGCAGCTCGATGCCCTCCTCCACGAGTGCGACGCAGAGGCCGTCGACGCCTGCGGACTCCAGCGCGCGGGCCACCGGAATGACCCCGTGTCCGTAGGCGTCGGCCTTCACCACGGCGAACGCCCGCGGCGGCGTCGCGCGGTCTTCGGCCATGAGGGCGCGCACCACTCCGAGGTTGTGGGCGATGGCTTCGAGGTGGACCTCGGCCCGCGTCGGACGCAGCGCACCGTCGGCCTCGGCGCGGGAGGACACCACCACCCGCAGCGCGTCCCCTTCGTGGCTCACCCGACCTCGTGGACCCTGTAGCTCGTCACGATGGGCGATCGCTCCATCACCCGGTGGATCCACTGGGCGTCGCGGGCCGCGACGGCCACCAGGCGCACGTCGCCACCGTCCTTCGCGTCGGCGATGCGCGCGAAGCCGACGGCCCGCGCCTCGTCGGGGGTCATCACCTGCGCGCCGGTCTCCCGGAGCGTCTCCTCCGAAAGAAGGGTCTCCGGATCGCTGCCCGCCGCCAGGTGACACTCGAAGATGTGCATCTTTCGGATGAACCACGCGACGCGGCCGAAAACAAGCGCGTTCGCATGGATTGCCCGGTGGGACGCTGGTTGCTGAACCCGGCCTTCGATGTGCGACGATCGCGGACCATGGGTCACCACGCTCGGGCCGTGGAAGCATCAGCGCAGGGGGTCAGGCTCCGCGGTCGGCGGAGAGCGGTGGGAGCGTGATTCAGGTCGGCGTCGCGCTCGCGCTCTGTCTCGTCATGCTGCTCGGCGGGATGTTCGGCGGATGGCAGCTCAGCCGTCGTTTCGGTCGACGACGGCTCGCGGCGGCGCTCCTCCTGGCGGTGCCGCCGGCCGCGTGTCTGTGGGTGGCTCATCGGTTCTGGCTGGTCGGTGCGCCCGACGCCTTGGTGCACGGGGGACTGCTGGGGTTGGGTCTGTGCGTCGGCTACGTCGCCGGGCGTCCACGTCGCGCCGGGGTCGCGCTGGTGATCGTCTCGACGGGGGTCTCGCTCGTCGGCGGAGAGGCCGCCGTCCGTCGGTTCGTGCAGCCGCCGCCCGCCCTGCCTCCCCCACGGTTTGCGCGCCTGATGCTCCCGTCGCGAGACCAGGCCCCGAGCGGAGAGGCTCACCGCGCCATCGGCCGACCCAGCGAGACCGCCTGTCATGCGATCTACGGCGACGCCTGGCCGACCAACCCGCAGCTCGCCTATCCGACGCAGTTTCCGCACGCGATCTCGCGGCGACCGGGTGTTCACCGCATCGTGCTGCACGTCGGCGATTCGATGGTGTACGGCGCGAGCGTTGACCGCGGGGAGGCCTTTCCCGAGCAACTGGCGCAGCAGGAGCCAGAGGTGGAGCACATCAACGCAGGCGTTCCGGGCGTCGGGCCCGACGCCTACTACGCGGTGACGCAGGGCTGGCTCCGGGTCATGACGCCGGACGTCGTGGTGTTCCATCTCTTCGTCGGCAACGACCTCCGGGATCTCGGCACGCCGTACACATGCTGCGCGTCGGGAGCATTGCTCGCGTACCCACGCGGCCACGCGCCGACGTTGCGTTGCCCGCAACCGCGCGCGCTCGATCGGTCGGTCGCGCCGTTTCGCCACTATGTCGAGAGCAGCCCGGCTCCGTACGTGCTCCGCACCACCGGGAGTGTCTCGATGCTGTCCGCGCACCTCGCCGATGCGATCACCCGTCACACGACGCGGACGATGCCCACGCCCGGCGACGCCGACCGTCAGCTCGGCGCCATCCTCCGCGCGCTCCGCGATGAGCTCGCCGCGCGACGCTCGCGGCTCGTGGTGTCGATCCTCCCGCTGCGCAGCGCGCTGGCGGGAAACAGCCCTGAGGCGGCCGCGGGTCGGAACGATCACCAGCGAATGCGTCGTACGGCCGAAGCGCTCGACGTGCCCATCGTCGACTCATGGGACCTCTTCGCCGATGCCGTGCGGCGCACTGGTGACGACGCCTGGTTCGTGCCGCGGCAGCCGTCCGATCCGCACTTCAGTCCAGCCGGCAACCGGCTCCTCGCCGACTGGCTGCACCGCCAACCCGCCCTGCACGCCCCGTAGTCGCCGAACTCAATCCGCGAAGGCGCGGAACCACGTCTCCAACACCAGCAGCGTCCAGAGCCGATCGGCGCCGCCGCGACCCGCGTCGAGGTCGGCGAAGAGCGCCCTCACCGCCGTGGGGTCGAGCACACCGCGGTTGCGGGCCGTGTCGTCGAGCAGCAGGTCGCGCGCCATGGGCCCGAGGTCGCGCGACATCCAGCGTCCGAGCGGCAGGCCGAAGCCGCGCTTGCTGCGGTGGAGAATCTCGCGGGGGACGAGGTCGCCCACCGCGCGACGCAGGAGGCGCTTGCCCTGCCAGCGGAGCTGCATCGAGCTCGGCAGCCGCGCGGCGAACTCCACGACGGCGGTGTCGAGGAAGGGGCAGCGCACCTCCAGCGCGTGGGACATCGCGGCGATGTCGACCTTCGCGTTGATGTCGTCGGAGAGGTAGGTCTGGAAGTCGAGGTCGAGCAGGCGGCGCAGCGCATCGGGCGCCGGGCTCGCCGCGAGCAGCGACTCGAAGCGACGACGCGTGGACGACGGGTCGACCGCGCCCATCGCCGGGCCGTAGAGGCGCCGCTTGTCGTCGGCGGTGAAGTGACCGAGCAGCGCGAGGTAGCGACCCGCTTCGCCATCACCAAGCGCTCGCGCGAGATGGACCACGTCGGGGTGGATGAAGCGCCCCGCGCGCTCGATGGTGCGCGCGACCGTCGGCCCCACCGCCGCTGGCAGGTGATCGAAGGCGCCCGCAACGCGGGCCGGGTTGTAGCGCTTGTACCCGGCGAAGCTCTCGTCGCTCGCATCGCCCGAGAGGGACACGGTGACGTGCTCGCGGGTCATGCGCGCCAGGTACCAGGTTGCGACGGCGCTGCTGTCGCCGAAGGGCTCGCCGTGGTGCTCGACGATCTCGCGCAGCACGGTGGTCATCTCGGGGGCGACGACCAGCTCGTGGTGGTCGGTTGCGTAGCGGGTGGCGACGAGACGCGCGTACCGCAACTCGCTGTCGTCGGCGTCGGGGAAGCCGATGGAGAAGGTCTTCACCGGCCGCGTGGTGGCGCCCGCCATGAGCGCGACCACCACCGAGCTGTCGATGCCGCCCGAGAGGAAGGCACCGAGCGGCACGTCGGCCACCAGCCTCCGTCGCACGGCGCCGTCGAGCAGGCCGCGGAGCTCGCGCGCGAGGTCGTCCTCGGTGCCCGTCGTGGTCTCGCTGCACGGTCGGCGCCAGTAGGTCTTCGGCGCGGGCAACTCGCCCGGCGCGATGACCGCGTAGGTCGCCGCGGGGAGCTTGTAGATGCCTTGATAGACGGTGCGCGGCGCGGGGACGTACTGGAGCGAGAGGTACTCGTCGACGGCCGCGAGGTCGACGCCCGGACGCTCGTCGGGGAAGGCGCGCACGAGCGCGTGGAGCTCGGAGGCGAAGGCCAATCCGCGGCGGGTGCGGCGGTAGAAGAGCGGCTTCTTCCCGCTCCGATCGCGGGCGAGCACCAGCACCCGGCGGCGCGCGTCCCAGAGCGCAAACGCAAACATCCCGTGGATGGCGTGGACGAGGGCCTCGCCGCGATCTTCCCACAGGTGCAGCACCACCTCGCTGTCGGAGCGCGAGCGGAAGGTGTGCCCCTTCGAAGTGAGCTCGTCGCGGAGCGGCGCGTAGTCGTAGATCTCGCCGTTGACGACGGCCATCACGGCGCCGTCCTCGTTGCCCATGGGCTGGTTGCCCTCGACGCTGAGATCGATGATGGACAATCGTCGGTGGCCGAGCACCACGCCGTCGCCGCGCCACAGCCCCTCGGCGTCAGGTCCGCGGTGGGCGATGGCGTCGAGCATCCGCTTCACCGCGGCTTCGTCGTCGGGATGAACCCCCGCGCTCCCGTCGTCGGCCAGGAAGCCCGCGATGCCACACATGGCGCGTCAGTCCTTCGCGTGTTCGAGGAAGAGGTAGGTGTCGCGCGTGAGGAGGCGTCGGCCGAGCGGTCGGGTGAGCCCGTTGAGGAGCTGCGACGGCGTGAAGCGGTCGACCGTGCTGGCCATCTGCTTGGCGATCGGAATCTCCGCGGGACGCAGCCCCGCGCGACGCGCCATTGCCACGAGCGAGTCGTGCCGGAAGCAGTTGATGTGCTGGAGCGGCGTCACCGACAGCAGCGAGTCGGCCGACCCTTCGGGCGCCATCCAGTTGGCGCGCGCGAGCCGCTGGTGGATGTCCGCGCCGTTGGGCACGCTGACCTTCAAGAGCCCGCCGGGCGCGAGCGCCTTCGCGACGTAGGTGAGCGTGTCGAGGGGATCGACGACGTGCTCCAACACCTGGTCGCAGTTGATGAGGTCGAAGCTGCGCGCGGGGATGTCCTCCCACGGAACCACCTCGATGCCGTTGGCCTTCGCGCGCGCGAGTCGGCTGGGTGAGCGCTCGTTGCCCGAGACCTCACAGCCGAAGGCCCGCGCCATGAGGCACCAGTCGCCCCAGCCCATGCCGAAGTCGAAGGCGCGCAGCTTCGGCGACGGTCGCTCGACCACCTCCATTGCCAACACGATCTCCCGGATGAACATCATCCGCGTGTCCATCGTGACGTGGGCGTCGTGCTGCGCCTGGGCGCGGACGGGGTCGATCCAGTGCTCGTAGAGGCGCTCCATCAGGGCGTCGCCGGGGACGTCCTGGTGGTAGAGCAGCCCGCACACGAGGCACTCCTGAAGGCGGAAGTCACCGCCCTCCAGGTACTGGAGCTCGATCATTCCCTGCGGCTCGTAGAGGGAGACGAGGTGCTCGCGGATGGGCGACGCGGTGAGCCCGCACTCGAAGAGCGTCTTGTGCTGATCGCTGGTGCACGCCGGGCATCGGTCGCGGCGAACGAGGTAGGGGTGGCTCATGGGGTCGGGGCGGCGACGCTAGCGGGAGTGGGCGCACGGCGGAAGATCCACGTCTCGGCGCCGGTCGATCGGTGCAGGCGGACGCAGCGCAGAGGCCACGGCAGCTCGCAGCGTGAGCGCAGCGCCCAGCGGTAGCCGAGCGACTCGTTGCGCAGACCCATCATGAGGGCGCGACCGTCGGGGTCTTGCTGCAAGCGCGCGTTGTGGGGCGCCTGGGGGACGTTGGTGGGGAGGTAGTAGCTGGCGAAGTCTTCGCCGACGAGGGCGTAGTCGGGCGCGCGACTCCCCACGTCGCGGAAGGGAGCGTGGCCTTCGGTGACGCCGGGCAAGGGGCTGCGCTCGGCGTCGGGCTCGGGGCCGATGCGGGTCACGCGCAGGTGCCGCGGGAGGTTGGGGAGGTACTGGTTGCCGCCATAGATCTCCAGGGTGGTTCCGCGCGGGAGGGCGGCGAGGAAGCGCTGGGCGGCGTGGCGGGAATCGACCGCAAGCGTGGCGTCGATGGACGCGACGTCGACGAGCTGGGGGATCAGACCGAGCGCCGCGAGCGCCGCGACGAGCACGCGGGTGCGAGCGGGGAGAGCGTCGAGGAGGGCGCCGATGGAAGCGCCCGCGTACGCGAAGAAGAGGATGGCCAGCGGCATCAGGTGGCGCTCCATCGTCCACCGCGACGGGAAGACGAAGAACACCAGGTAGGAGAACGCAGCGAGCGCCGGGAACGCCGCGCGCACACGCGACACGCCGCGCGCCCCGGCGAGCGCGAGGCCGATGCCGACGAGCGCGAGGAGCGCGACGCCGCGCGATGCGAAGAGCGGCGCCGAACGAATGACCTCCTTGGAGAGATCGACGATCCCGATGAGGTTCCTACCCGCGACGACCCAGTCGGCGTTGGCGGGGCCGGTGATCCAGGCGAGGCGGCGCGTCCAGCCGACGGGGTTGGTGATGGCGCCGGCGATGAGGAGGTACCCGCCGAGCGCGAGCGCCAACGAGCGCCACAGCGCGGGACGCAGCAGCACCTCGCGCACCGATCGCTCGCCCCGATGCAGCAGCGGAACGACGACCAGCGCCCACGGGGCGGCGAGGAAGAAGAGCGGGGCGGACTGGTCCTTGGTGAGGGCGGCGGCCATCGCGCAGAGGAGGGCGTGGCGCTCGCGCGACTCACCGGCCATGACGCGGTCGAGCTCGACGAGGCCGCGGGTGACCCAGAAGAGGCACGGGATGTCGCTGTTGCCGCTGTGCGCGAAGTACACGAACACCGGATCGAGGGCAGTGAGCAGAGCGGCGATGGTGCCCGCGCGATCGCCCCACACGCGTCCGATGAGACGGCGCACGTGGACCAGCACGCCGATGGCCATCAGCAGCGTGACGACACGCGCGACGACCTCGATGCCGGTCATGTACCGCGGCTCGATGAGCTCGGTGCGGAGCGAGTCGAGGCCACCCGACGGAGCGTTGATCACGCCCGCCACGATGAACGGCAGCGAGAGCACCGTGAGCAGCAGCGTCTGGAGCGGCGGGTAGCGGAAGAAGTGCCCCGGCACCCAGGTCTCGGTCACGGCGCCGAGGCCGCAGGGCCGCGGCGAGAGCGCGTCGTTGTGCCACGCGTCGGTGCACGGAATGTCCCAGTGACTGCCTGCGACAACGGCCACCACGAAGAGCGCGACGACCCAGGTGAAGGGGTCGCGCGGGTCGATCGCGCGCAGTCGTCGAAGCAGTGCCTTCATGCTGGTTTTCCGGGCGGGGCGTGCGCCTTGCCGCCTCAGAACGGGGGGTGCTATACGCCCGCCGATGCCGCGTCGGAAGGTTCTCTTCTTCATTTCGTCGCTCAATCAAGGGGGCGCCGAGCGGCAGATGATGGAGCTGATGCGGGGGCTCGACCCCGATCGCTTCGAGACGCGGCTGGTGCTCTGCAACCGCACCGATGACCTCGGGTACTCGCTCCCGTGTGGCGAGCCGTACTTCCTCGACGCGACGCTCGGCCCCTCGCCCGCCTCCTTCGCGCGGCTGGTGCGCGTGGTGCGGCGCGAGCGGCCCGACATCATCCACTCGTACATGGGCTACGAAAACCTCTTCGCGCGCCTCGCCGGTCGCTACACCGGCATCGGCAAGGTGGTGGGCTCGGTGCGCTGCACGCAGATGCCGCGGCGCGACGTGTTCTACGAGCGCACCACGCAGTCGATGGTCGACGCGCTCATCTGCAACTCGGTGGGCATCCGCGACGAGCTCCACACACGCGCGGGCATTCCGCTCGCCAACATCGACGTGATCGAAAACGGCGTCGATCAGGAGCGCTTCCGGCCCATCGACGAGGGCGAGCGCGCTCGTGTTCGGAGCGAGTGGAAGCTCGAGGGCCGCACGGCGCTCATCGTCCCCGGCCGCCTCTCCGCGCAGAAGAACCAGGTCGCCATCGTTCGCGCGCTGGAGACCATGAAGCGCGCCGGGACGCTCCCGCCCGAGCTCACGGTGCTCTTCGCGGGTCGCGGCTCCCCTCCCCTGCACGGCGAGTACGTCCGGCGCCTCGCCGACGGTGCAAAGCTCGGCGATGCGCTGCGCCTCGTCGGTGTGGTGAAGCCCATCGAGAAGCTCGTCGCGGCGGCCGATGGGGTGCTCTTGCCCTCGCACTACGAGGGCCTGCCCAACGCGGTCATCGAGTCCATGAGCTGCGCCACGGCGCCCATCGTGTCGCCCGCCGCCAACACCGACGCCCTCGTCGAAGATGGCGTGACGGGCCTCGTCTGCGGCGGCACCGAACCGTCGGACATCGTTCGCGCCATCGCCCGCTACCTCGCGCTGTCGCACGAGCAGCGCGTCGAGATGGGCGCCCGCGCCTACGACGCCGCGAAGGAGCGTTTCGCGGTGCGGCGGATGGTCGCGCGCACGGTGGAGGTCTACGCGCGGGTGCTCGGCGAGCCGGGGCTCGCGGCGTCGTGATCTCGCTGGTGATGGCGGCGTTCAACCGGGCGCACACGCTGCCGCGGGCGCTGGACAGCGTGCTCGCGCAGGACTGGCAGGACTGGGAGGTGGTGATCGTCGACGACGGCTCGTCGGACGACACGCGCGCGGTGGTCGCCCGCTACACCGACCCGCGCATCCGACTGGTCTCCCACGACGTCAACCGCGGCGTGACAGCCGCCAAGAACACCGGCTTCGACCATTGCCGCGGCGAGTGGATCGCGGCGCTCGACAGCGACGACGCGCTCGCGCCCGAGGCACTTTCGACGATGATGCGGGTGCTGCGCGACGTCGACCCGACGCTCGATGCCATCTCCTGCAACTGCGTCGATTCGAGCACCGGCCGCTTCTCCGGCCACGGGTGGGAGCGGGACCAGTACATCACCCTCGAAGGCTGGCTCTCGGACACGCGGGGGGAGTTCTGGGGGATGTTCCACACGCGCATCCTGGGCAAGCACCGCTTCGACGAACGGCTCGCGGGCCGGGAGTCGGTGCTCTGGACACGCATCCACGAAAACGCGCGCTGGTACTACATCCACCAGGGTTTGCGCATCTACTACACCGACGGCGCCGACCAGCTCACGCGGACCAAGCTGTTCAGCGCCAACCCGCGGCAGTATCGGTCGTTCGTGGTGCTCACCGAGGAGGCGACGGACTACCTCGACAAGCTGCGGCGATGGAGCCCGCGCCAGTACGGCGACGTGATGTCGGCGGCGGCGACGCAGTTTCTCGCGTCGGGTGATCTGCGTCGGTCGGCGAAGGCGCTCGCGAAGTCGGCCCAGGGCTACGCGGCCGCGGCGCTCCGGCGGCTGCGGTCAGCCCCGGCGGCGTGAGCGCCACTCGCGGATGCGAGCGAGGCCCGCGGCGAACATCGCGCGCTCCTCGTCGGTGAGCCCGAGGGCCACGAGCACGACGAGGTACACGAGCGCTGCAACGCCGACCCCACCGAAGAAGCGCACCTTGATGTCGGGCGGCAGCGCCGTGAAGACGAGGCGGCCGAGTGCGAGTCCGGAGAGCGCGGCGATCGCGACCTTGGCGAGCCCCCAGGAGAAGCCGTGGACGCGCGCGACCCGCCAGGTGAAGCCCTGCTGGACGACCTGCCCGAGCAGCATGCCGAGCGCCGAGGAGAGCGCGGCACCCACCATCCCGTATCGCGGCACGAGGAGGGGAAGCGATGCGACCTGGAAGGCCAGGCACGAGGCGCCGGCCACGGTGCTGTACCGCGTGTGGCCGCCCAGCAGCAGGACGTACCCGGGGACCGCGAGCGCCCCGCAGAGGTTGCCCAGCGCGAGGATCGCCAGCGCACCCGTCCCGGCGCGGAAGCCCGTGCCGTAGAGCGCGAGGAGCCCTTCGCCGAAGCCGGCGAAGAGCACGCACAGCGGCATGGCGATGATGGCGACCCAGCGGTTCTGCCGCTGGATGAAGCTGCCGATCGCGGCGGTGTCGCCGCGCGCCAACAACGGCGGGAGGGTCGCCGAGATGACCGGCGCGAAGGTGCCGCGCACCTGACTCAAGCTGATGACCCAGATGAGCGCGCCCTTGTAGGCGCCGATGGAGGCCGTGTCGCGGTAGTGCGCGAGCGCCCACAGATCGACGGCGCCCTGGAGGTTCCAGACGAGGCCGAGCACCACCATGGGGGCGCCCATCCGGACGAGGCCCCAGTCGATGGGCTCACGCACCGCCGCCCGCAGCGTGCGACCGAGCGGATACTCCCGCGAGTAGAAGTACGCGGCGAGCAGGGCGGTCAACGTCATGCCCACGGTGACCGCGCCGGCCGCGCCGGTAGCACCCCATCCCAGCAACAGCGTGAGCGTCGTGAGCGCCAGGAGCGCGAGCGGCTGGAAGAGTCCGCGCGCCCAGAAGTCGTACCTCATCACCATCTTCGCCTGGGTTGCGACGATGAAGATGGAGGCAAGGTGGTAGCCGATGGGCATGGCCGCGTAGGCGCGCAGCGGCCCCGTCAGCCCCGGCTTGCGCCACAGGGCGGCGATGAGATCCGCCCCGAACACCAGCGTGAGCGTCACGAGCGCGCCCGTGGTGAACACCACCCGCAGGGCGCCCGCGGTCGCGGCCGAGGCGCGGTCGGGGTCGCCCTCGGCGTGCGCGACGCTCGCTCGCCGGCTGAGGGCGAGGTCCATCCCGAACATCGTGATGCCCGAGAGCGGATCGACGATGGAGCCCGCGCTCGCGTAGAGGCCGAAGGCGCTGGGGCCGAGCCCGTTGGTGAGCACCATGTAGAAGGCCGGCAGCGACGCCTGGGCGAGCAGCGTGAGGAAATTGACCCCGATGCCGCGCGCCTCACGCCCCGCCGTACTCTCGTCCTCGCTCAACGGGCCCTCTGCGCGACGAGCTGCGCGACGAGCTGCGCGACGAAGGCGACGATCTGCGGGCCGAGGCGCTCGTGGTCGAAGCGCTCCAACGCGACGCCTCTGCCCCGCTCACCGATCGCGTCCGCTTCGGGGTGATCGAGCGCCCGCTGCAACGCCCGCGCGAAGTCCGCCGCGTCGCCCGCCGCGCCAAGAAACGCGCTCTCGCCGTCGCATAGAAACTCCGCCACCTCGCCGACCATCGACGACACCACCGGCCGCCCCGAGAGCAGGTACTCCGCGAGCTTGCTTGGGAAGCGCGCCCGCGAGCGATCGTCGTCTGGCAGCGGAGCCACCAACGCCGCCGCGCCGGCGTAATACGCCCGCAGCTCGGGCTCTGGGACGAAGTCGTTGAGCAGCGTGAGCGACACGCCCGACGGGAGCGCGCGAGCCTCGTCCAGCAAGCGTTGGCGGGTCGTGGCCGACGCCTTGCCGATGAAGAGCAGCTCCAGCGAACGCGGAGCGAGCGAGGCCGCGGCGCGCACCACGGACACCGCGTCGTCGGGGTACGAGTCGAAGTCCGTACACAGGACTGCGTAGGGCTTCGGGCGCACCGCAGGCGTCGCGGCCTTCCACGCCGAGGGCTCGGCGAGGATCGGCAATCGCAGCACCGGCGCGCCCGGTGGGAGCAGCGGCGTCACGCGGTCGACGAGGAAGCGCGAGATGACCGCGGCGCCGTCGACGAGGCGCAGCGCGCGGACGAAGGCGTGGTCGTTGGCGACCTGGGCAGGCGTCTGGTCGCGGTAGGCAAGGCGCCACTCGACGATGATGGCCCCGTAGGCGACGCCCGCGGCGCGCGCGACGGCCAGGCACTGGAGGAGCTCACTCGACGAGCGGCCGTAGTAGAGGATCGCGTCGACCGCACCGGCGCGGGCGCGAGCGAGCATGTCGGCGAGGAAGCGCGCGTGCGAGCGGGCGCGGCCGAGCGGGATGGCGAGCGGGAAGGTGGGGAGCGTGGGGGAGCCGGTCGTGTACTCGAAGGTGACACCGTCGACGGAGCCGCGGGCCTCGGTGTTGAGCGGCGGCGTCGCGCGCTCGGAGTAGTCGAGCGCCACGACGTGAGCGCCTGCGCCCGCGGTGACCAGCGCCCGCGCGAAGAGGCGGACGTAGCTGCTCGACGCGAAGCCGCGCGGGAAGGCGAGCTCGTCACCGACGACGACGACGTTCACGCGCGGCGCCGTCGACTCAAACTCCGACCGGGGTGAAGAACGCGTCGGCCTGGAGCACCCGCCCGTCGTCGGGCGAGAGGAGCTGGTTGTGGTTGCCGCGGTAGCGGAAGCCCCGGTCGTAGAGCATGCGGTACACGTCGTCGAAGAGCGCCTGCCCCTCGTAGAGCGCCTCGACGCCGGTCTCCACGATGATGACGTCGGCGAGCTTCAGCGTCTCTGTCGCGCCCGCGATGACCTTCGCCTCGAAGCCCTGCACGTCGATCTTCAGGAGCGCGGGGCGCTCGATGGTGAGGTCGGCGACGATGTCGTCGAGGCGCTTCACCTGCACGGTCTCCGGGGTGCTGTGCCGCGTCTCGGGGAAGGCCCGCTTGTGGAGTTCGGCCATCGGCAGGAGCGACGACGACTGCGAGTAGTCGTTGCGGTGCATCGTCACTTCGCCGGGCTCGTCGCCGAGGGCGACGTGGAAGGCGCGAAACCGCGGGTCATCACGGCGCGCATCGCGCAGCGCCTCGAAGCACGCGCCCAGCGGCTCGAAGGAGTAGATGAACGCGTCGGGCGCGATCTTGCGGGCCTCGCCCACGAACTGCCCGGTGTTGGCGCCGACGTCGAAGACGGTGCGGAACCCCATCTGCCGGAGCCAGCGCTCGTGCGGTCGGAGGTCGATGCCGAGGCGCTCTCGGGTCTCGTCCACCACCCGGCGCAGGCCCACCCGTTCGATCAATCGGTCGAGCATCGGAGACTCTCAGCCCTTCTTCATTACGACGAGGATGTGGTCATGGAGGTCGGCGCGGGAGCGGCCCGTGAGACCCATCAACAAGCGGCGAAACAGCCGCGGCTCGTGACTCGTGGCGGCGAAGGTCGTGACGGACTCTTCGACGCTCCAGCCCTTCATTCCGCCGAGCGCCGTGAGCGTGGGGAAGATGACGTGCTCGGGGCACTGCACATACCACCAGCCCGCGCCCGCGTTCTTCGAGGCGCGGCAGGTGATGTCACCCGTGAGCGCGATCAATCGTCCGCCCGACGGGAGCAGCGACGCGATCTGGTCGAGCATCGTGGGCAGCTCGTAGAGGTGCTCGACGACGTCGAAGGCCGTCACCACGTCGAAGGGGCCGACGGCCTCGGCGAGCGACGCGACCATGCGATGGCCCTTGTCGGCCGCGACCTTGCGACTCGCATCGGAGGGCTCGACCCCGGCCGTCACGGCGCCGAGCCCGCGCGCGTAGTCGAGGAGGTCACCCGTGTTGCAACCCACGTCGAGCACCCGCATTCCCGGGCGCACGATGCGCTGAAGCGCCGCGAGCGTCTCGCGCGTGTGGGTCTTGGTGAAGGGCTGGTCGGTGCCCCAGCGCGCTCCGCCATCACCCGAGCCATAGAGGCCCATCGCGACGTCTTCGGGAATCGCATACTGCGTGAACGCCGAGCCGCACGCGACGCAGCGCCAGAGCTCAGGCGGGCGCTGCGGCGAGATCCAGTGCGACGAAAACGGGATGGCGGGCGGCAGGCGCATCACCCCGGCAGATTCGACGGCGGCGCCGCAGAGCGGGCACCGGTCGCGCCGGAGGTGGTTGTCGACTGCAATCGCTTCGCTGGGCGTAGACATCGGCGGGAGGAGAAGCGGCGGCCGCGGGCCCGATCGGCAGAGGTCGTGGCTCTACCATGGGCCCCCGCCGACGCGCACGGGTTTCGGGCGCCGGTATTTACAGCGGCTCGCTACCAACGCTAGACCCCCGCACCGCACATGGAACGCGAGCTACGCTTCGGCTTCGGCAAGAACTGGGACGACTTCCGCGCCAACGCGCTCAACCCCGAGCGCATCGAGGAGGCCCAGCGCGCCATCGCCGCGCTCGTCGGCGCCGAGAACCTCCGCGGCAAGACCGTCCTCGACATCGGCTGCGGCAGCGGGCTCATGTCCCTCGCCGCGCTGCGCAGCGGTGCGGCGAAGGTGGTGGGCTTCGACTACGACCCCGACTCGGTGTCGTGCAGCGAGTCGGTGCGCGCCTCTGCCACCGCCGACGAGAAGGCGCGCTGGACGGTGCTGCGCGGCTCGGCGCTCGACCCGGACTTCGTGAAGTCGCTCGGTGAGTTCGACGTCGTCTACTCGTGGGGCGTGCTCCACCACACGGGCGAGATGTGGAAGGCCATCGAGACGGCGATGATCCCGGTGCGCCCGGGCGGGCTCTTCGTCATCGCGCTCTACAACAAGGTCCGCGGCGAGCTCGGAACCTTCAGCTCGGAGTCATGGCACACCATCAAGCGGGCCTACGTGAGCGGCGGCCGCGTGCGTCGTGCGTCGCTGGTGGGCGCCTATTCGGTGTGGCGCGTGGGCATCGCGCTCAGTCAGTTCCGTAGTCCGATTCGTGAGGTGCGCGAGTACAAGAGCTCGCGCGGCATGTCGTGGCTGCACGACGCCGTCGACTGGGTGGGTGGCTTCCCCTACGAGTACGCCTCGGTCGAGGAGGTCGAGCGCTTCGTCGAGGGCCGCGGGCTCCGCAAGGTGAAGACCATCCCGGCGCCCGAAAACGGCTGGGGCAACAACGAGTTCGTCTTCGAGCGACCGTAACGGATGTGCGGCCTCAGCGGATTCCTGTCGCACGACCCGCAGCGCCCCGGCGACGAGCCCGCCGTACGCCGCATCAACGACGCCATCCGCCACCGCGGCCCCGACGCCGACGGCATCATGGCGGACGGGCCCTGCGTGCTGGGCCACCGCCGACTGTCCATCATCGACCTCTCGCCCGAAGGCCGACAGCCGCTCCCCAACGAGGACGGCACCGTGCACGTCGTGGTCAACGGCGAGATCTACAACTTCGCCGAGATCCGCGAAGAGCTCGTCGCCAAGGGGCACACCTTCCGCTCTCGCTCCGACAGCGAGGTGGTGGTTCATCTCTACGAGGAGATCGGCGAGGCGTGCATCCAACGCCTGCACGGGATGTTCGCCCTCGCGCTCTGGGACGGTCGCAAGCAACGCCTGCTGCTGGCGCGCGATCGGTCGGGCAAGAAGCCGCTCTTCTATCGCCGTCTGCGCCACGGGGTGGCCTTCGCGTCGGAGGTGCACGCGCTCGCGACGGCGTTCCCTGACGAGCGCGCGGAGGCCGACCTCGCGGTCATCGAGGAGTACCTCACGCTCGCGTACGTCCCGTCGCCCCGCGCGGCCTTCAAGGACACCTTCAAGCTGCCGCCCGCGCACTACGCGGTGCTCGAACCCGGCAAGGAGCCGCGCCTCGAACGCTACTGGTCGCGCCCCGTAGGCGTCGAGCGCACCGAGTCGACCGAAGAGCTCGCCGAAGAGCTGCTCGTGCTGCTGCGGCGTGCGGTGAAGCGGCGCATGGTGGCGGACGTTCCGCTGGGGGCGTTTCTGTCGGGCGGCATCGACAGCTCCACGGTCGTCGCGCTGATGGCCGAGGCGAGCGACCGCCCGGTGAAGACCTTCTCCATCGGGTTCTCCGAGGCGGACTACTCCGAGGTCGAGTACGCGCGGATGGTCGCGCGGCGCTTCGGCACCGACCACCAGGAGCTCGAAGTGCGCGCCGACATGGTGTCGGTGCTGCCGGAGATCGTTCACCACCACGGCGAGCCCTTCGCGGACAGCAGCGCCGTCGCCACCTGGTACCTCTCCAAGATGACGCGCGAGCACGTCACGGTGTCCCTCTCGGGCGACGCCGGCGACGAGAACTTCGGCGGCTACCGTCGCTACAACACCGCGCGCATCGGGCACCTCTTCGACCAGCTCCCCAGCTTGCTCCAGCGCCCGGCCCAGTCCGCGCTCGGCGGCTTCGCGCGCACCTTCTTCCCCTACATCGGCCGCTACGCCGCGCGCATGTCCGAGGGCGAGGCCGCGCGGTACCTCGTGCTCGTCGGGCAGTTCGTCGGCGCCGAGAAAGACCGCCTCTACGGCGACCGTCTCAACACTGTTCGCACCGGCGCCACCGAGCAGCGCTTCGAGCGCATCCTGGCCGCGAGCGCCGCGCGTTCGCCGATGGCGCGCGTCACCGACCTCGACTGGCACACGTACATGATCGACGACATCAACGTGAAGGTTGATATCGCCGCCATGGCGCACGCGCTGGAGGTGCGCTGCCCCTTCCTCGACACCGACGTGGTGGAGTTCGCGGCGCGGCTCCCGTCGAAGCAGCTCTTCGACGGCCACGGGAAGGTGGTGCTGCGCTCGGCGGCTCGCCGACTGCTCCCGCCCGCCGTCATCGACCGCAAGAAGATGGGCTTCGGCATTCCGTTGGAGCACTGGTTTCGCACCGCCCTCCGCCCGATGGTCAACGACCTCCTGCTGGGCGCGACGGCGCGCGCGCGCGGGCTCTTCCAGGCGCGCGAGGTGGAGTCGATCGTCGCCACGCTCGACAGCCGCAACCCCCGCTACGACCGCGTCTGGACGCTGCTGATGCTGGAGCTGTGGTTCCGCGAGTTCATCGACGCGGCCTGAAGACTACGGCGGCCACGGCGCGAGCTCGATGGCGAGCGCGTCGCGCAACGTTGCGAAGTCCGTCGGCCACGGCGACGTGACCACCGTCGGCCGGCCCGGCACCCGCACCGCCCTCGCGTGCAGCATCACCCGCGGCACCGCGAGCACCGACCCGTTGTCCGAGGTGAGCCGCCGCGGGCTCCCGTACGCCACATCACCGAGCAGCCCGTGCGCCGCCTTCGAGGCGTGCACCCTGATCTGGTGCGTGCGCCCCGTCACCGGAACGATGCCCAGCGCCGTCACCCTCTCGCCGCCTCCGAGGCGTGACCAGCGGGTGAGCGCGTCCTGCGAGGTCGGCCCGTCGCCGCATCGTCGCCGCGCGCGGTCCTTCGGGTCGTCCTCGATGCGCCAGGTCCACTCGCCCGCGTCACCCTCGACGGCTCCGCTCGCGAGGCCCGCATACCAGCGCTGGTATTCGCCCGCCTCCTTCGCCGCGTGCGCCGTCGCGATGGCCCAATCACTGAGCGCAAACACCACCGCTCCCGTCACGCCCGCATCGAGCCGCGAGAGCGGGTGCCAGTGCGCGCTCTTCGCCCTCAACCGCTGGGCCACGGCGACAAGGGAGTGCTCGCCCTTCGCGCGCGGCGTCGTGAGCAACCCGGCGGGCTTGTCCAGCACCAGCCAGTCGTCGGCGTCGAACAGGACGGGCGCGTCGATCAGGCGCACTCGATGCGCTCCACGACGCCACGGTTGCCATCCACGCGCACCCGGTCACCGGTCTTCAGCGCGCGCGTCGCGCCCGCCACGTTGACCACCGCAGGCACGCCGTACTCCCTCGCCACCAAGGCCGCGTGCGAGAGGGCTCCACCGAGCTCGGTCACCACCGCCGTCGCAATGAGGAAGAGCGGCGTCCACCCGACGTCCGCGACCGCCGTCACCAGCACCTCGCCCGGCGTGAGAAGCGCGCCGTCGGCCGGATCGCGCAGCACGCGCACCACGCCGGTCACCACGCCCGGCGACGCCGCGACGCCCGTGAAGTAGTCACCCGTAGGCTCCGGCGACGAGACCACCGACGGCGGTGACCCCACGAAGCTCGCGGGTGGATCAGGTCGCGCAAGATCTCTCGCCACCTCGGCGCGGCGCATCGTGATGACCGCGGGAGCATCGGTGAGCTCACCGCCAAGCCACGCATCGAGCTCGTCCACGGTCAGATAGAACGCCCCATCAGCTCCCTTGTCGGGCCCTTCGTGAGCGAGGCGCGCGCTCGCTTCGACGGCCACCATGCGAACGAAGCCGAGCACCTCGGTGACTCGCGACCGCATCCGTTCACGCAGCCGGGCGAAGCGCTGCGTGCGGGCGAGGAGATGCCGCGCACCCGATCGGGCGACCGGCGGGAGCGTGCGCGAGAGGCTCTCTTCCGCTTCGGCGCGCAGGCGGAGCTGTCGTTCGACGCGACCGATGGGCCGATCGTCGGACTGCTGGAGGTACGCACGCAGCGCGGCGAAGAGGGTGCCGGGCGCCTCGCGCCACCGTGGCGTCGAGAGCTCGGCCTCGCGCGGACAACGGAACCCATACGCCTTGAGAAAGGAGACGAAGGCCCGCCGCGTCGGACCGTCGGGCAGGTCATCGAGCCGGAGGTTCATCGGGTCGCCGCCGAGAATCACTGCGCGCGCTGCCGTCTCCTGCCGCGCAATGTCCGCGATGTGCACCAGCGCGATGCCCGGTGCGGCGCTGTCGAGGTCGGCGAATCCTGCCAGGAGCTCCCGCTCCAATCGACCGCCGTCGTCGGGCAACACTCTCCGCAGCAGCTCGCGCATCGCCACGATGCTCGCGAGGTAGCCCGACGCGCAGGTGAGCATCAGCTCGCCGGTGCGGTCGAGCAGCGCGCGCACATCACGCAACGCCTGCCGGAGCGACGAGCGAGCGATCGTCGCAAAGGGGAGCGAGGCGAAGCGCTGGCGGGCCGCCATGAACTCCGTCTCGAAGCGATCGAGGCGGTCGTGCAGGCCGACGTTTTCGCGCGCGAGGTTGGCCGCCGTGGAGGGCAGCCGTCGCACGAAGGGCCACCACGACCCGGGCGGAACCTGCTGCTCGACGGCCTCCAGCCCACCGCCGCCGCCGAGCTCGATGAGCATGCGCGGCGAGAGCAGCGGCACCTGCCGCGCGACCCGAACGAAGTTGGTGAGGTTGAGATAGATGCGCCCGTGGAAGATGCCCACGAGCTCCGCGTCGGGCGTCACCTCGCAACCGAGACCCGCAAACGCCTTGCGAAACCCGCGCTCGCTGAAGGCCACCGCGATGGACCACGTCAGCGGCGTCGCGACGCCCGGCAGCGCCTCGCCCACGTTGACGTTGCTCCAGATCCAGCCGCGGCGATCGTCGAGGCCGCGCGCGTCGGACACCGCCCCCGGTAGACCGACGATGGGGCGCGACTGGAGCAGCCACAGCGCCGCGCCGTCCCACGCCCACTCGATGTCGCGCGGCTCGCCCGACGCCGCCTGCACCGCGTCGCCGAGGGCCCGCAACGCACCCACCACGTCGTCCGCGAGCACCGGCGCCGCGCGCACGGTCTCGGGCAGCTCGCGCTCCAGCAACCCGCCGCCCTCGGCGAGCACCGTCGCCACGGCGGCCACCGCGGGGGTGTGCTGGAGCACCGATCCGTCGCTGCGGCGGAGGCGCAACACCTCAGGGACACCGCGCCCGTCGACCACCGCCACCCCGAGACCTCGCGTCGCTTCGATGACCGCAACGTCGCGCGCGCCATCGAGCGGATCGGCCGTGAAGAGCACGCCCGCGCAGGCCGCGTCGACCATCACCTGGACGATCACCGCCATGCCGAGCGCTGGTGGCGGACCGCGGTGCCGCGAGAGGTAGGTGAGCGCCCGCTCGGCATAGAGCGACGCCCAGCAGTGCCGCACGGCGTCTACGAGGGCAACCGCGCCGCGCACCCCGAGGTAGCTCTCCTGAAGACCCGCCGCGCTCGCCATCGCGGCGTCTTCGTGCAGGCCGCTGGAGCGCACGGCGAGCGAGCGATCGCCAAGGGCAGCAGCCACCTGCGCGAGCTCGGCCTCGAAGCCCGCCGGCAGCGTCGCGTCGAGAATGCGCTGGCGGATGGAGGCGAGGCGAGCCGCGCGACGATCGACCGCGGGCGCGCGCAGGAGGGCATCGGGCCACTGAGCCGCAGGGAGTGACGACCGCAGCACCTCATCGAGCGCGCTCGCATCGACGACGAAGCCCCCCGGCACCTGCAGGCCCGCGACGGCGCCGAGACGCGCCAGCTCCGCGGCCTTGCGCCCGTAGCGCGCGGCATCATGCGCCTCGGGGAGCGAAACCAGCCATCTCATCGCGGCTCGCATCCTAACGGACACCCCTGGGGTTTCGCGAGCGTCCTTTCCCTGCCTTCGCGAGGGCGCTGTGGTAGGCCACCGCCCAACCGCCATGAACTTCGCCCCCGACGTGCTCACCGACGCCCACGAAGACGACGACGACCACTTCCACGACGAGTGCGGGGTGTTCGCGGTCTACGGCCACCCCGAGGCGGCCAACCTCACCTACCTCGGGCTGCACGCGCTGCAGCACCGCGGCCAGGAGTCGGCCGGCATCGCCACCCTCGACGCGGGCGGCAAGATGCACCTGCACCGCGAGATGGGGCTCGTGCAGGACATCTTCTCGCCGACGGTCATCAGCGGCCTGCCGGGCGCCATCTCCATCGGGCACGTGCGCTACTCCACCGCCGGCGGCTCGCACGTGAAAAACGCGCAGCCCTTCGCCGTCGAGCACGGCGGCCTGCCCCTCGCCTGCGCCCACAACGGCAACCTCACCAACGTCGAGCAGCTCAAGTCCGCGCTCGACGCCGCGGGCTCCATCTTCCAGACCACGACGGACACCGAGGTCTTCCTCCACCTCTTCGCGCGCGCTCCGGCGGGCCCGGTCGTCGACCGCGTCATCCACGCGCTCAAGCAGACGCGCGGCGCCTACTCGGTGCTCTTCCTCGTCGGCGACACCATCGTCGCGGCGCGCGACCCCCACGGCTTCCGCCCGCTCTCGCTGGGCATCCTCAACCGCGCCCACGTGCTCGCGAGCGAGCCGACGGCCTTCGACCTCATCGCCGCGGAGTTCGTCCGCGACGTCGAGCCCGGCGAGGTGCTGGTCATCGGCCCCGAGGGCGTTCGCTCGCTGCGCCCCTTCGACCCGGCGCCCTCGCGCTTCTGCGTCTTCGAGCACGTCTACTTCGCGCGACCCGACAGCACCATCAACGGCCGCGCCGTCTACAGCGCGCGCAAGCACATGGGGAAGATCCTCGCGCGCCAGAGCCCCGTCGAGGCCGACGTGGTGATCCCGGTCCCCGACTCTGGCGTGCCCGCCGCCATCGGCTTCGCGGCCGAGTCGGGCATCCCCTTCGAGATGGGCCTCATCCGCTCCCACTACGTGGGCCGCACCTTCATCGAGCCCGCGCAGTCCATCCGCCACTTCGGCGTGCGCCTGAAGCTCAACCCCGTGCGCCAGATGCTCCAGGGTCGGCGCGTCGTCGTGGTCGACGACTCCATCGTGCGCGGCACCACCTCACGCAAGATCGTGAAGATGATCCGCGACGCCGGCGCCCGCGAGGTGCACCTCCGCATCTCGTCGCCGCCCACCCGCTGGCCGTGCTTCTACGGCATCGACACGCCGACGCGCCGCGAGCTCATCGCCGCGAGCCACTCGGTCGAGGAGATCAGCCGGTACATCACCGCCGACTCCCTCGCCTACCTCAGCCAGGAGGGCCTCCGCGAGGCCGTCGGTTATCCCGGCGGCGAGGGCTTCTGCGAGGCGTGCTTCACGGGTGAGTACCCCGTGGAGATCATTCCCGCCGAGCGGCTCGCGATGCCGCGCGTCTGACCGCAGCCGTCACCGCCGCGAGCGCCTCCGCGTCGCCCGGACGCGTCGTCACCCAGCGATCGATCTCGGTCACCGCCTGCGCCGCGTGGCCGTACTTCACCAGCACCTGCATCTCCAACCCGAACTCCTCCACGGTCGTCGCGGGCGGCAGCTCCTCGGTCTTCGTCCGCGCGTGCTCGGCCATCGCGCGCAGCACGTCCTCGCGGCGAAACTCGGGCTCGGTGAGCGAGTCGTCCTCGATGATGATCGACGCCTGATCGACGCGCGGGTCGGCCTTCGGCGCCTTTGGGAGCTTGATGCTCACGTCCGTGTCGGGCTGCGCGGCGTCGCTCCGCGCCAGGGCGCGCATGATGTCGGGGCGCTCGTGCGTGGGCTCCTCCCAGTCCCCTGCCCGCGGCGTCGTGCGCTCGACCTCGGCGATCGGAAGCGCCGTCACCCTCGTCACATCGCCGTCCGAGACGCCGTCCTCTTGGAGCTCGACGGGGCTCGACCCACGCACCGCGGTCACCGCCGTCGACACGTCCGTGAGCGGCGGATGAGCGGCGACGGCCGAGGCGCTCCGCGTGAAGGCCAGAAACGCATCGAACATCGTGAGCGTGTGCGTGACCTGATCGGGCGACATCGCCGCCCACGTTGCCACCATCACGGGGCCCGCGTCACGCACCGCTGGGCGCACCACCCGGGCGGCGGCCCCGGCGGATCCCAGTAGTCGGAGTCCTGGTCGCCATCGTCGTCGTGGGAGACCCTCACCCCACCGTCGGGTTGGGGGTAACGCCAGCGTTCGAAGTACCCGTCGCCGTCGGCGTCCGAGCCCTCCTTGAGGACATGCCCCGCCACGTCGAAGAGGGTCATGCGGTCGCGCGTCCCGTCCCCGTCCGTGTCGAGCTGCACGGCCTTGAGGCGCCCGTTGATGGTGTACGTCTCGCGGCGCTCGAAGACGCCGTCGCGGTCGTCGTCGCGCTCGATGCGCACCGGCGGCGACCCCGCGGGCCAGCGCTGGTTGTAGATGCGGTTGACCTCGTAGAGCCCGTCGCCGTTGGCGTCGATGCCCTCCTCGGTGATGCGCCGCTGGGCGTCGAGCGCCCGATATCGCTCGGGAATGGTGTCCTGATCGGCGTCGGTCCACTCGCCCGTCACGCGCCCCTGCGCGTTGAACTGCACCCAGCTCTCCGGAACGGAGTTCCAGTCGGCGTCGACGCGCGTGAAGAGCACGCGGCCGTCGGCGCCGAGGTCGTCGGTGTGGTCGAAGCGCCCGTCGAAGTTGCTGTCGTAGTCCACGCGGTTGGGGCGACCGCTCACGTACACGCGCATGCGGTCGGGCGCGCCGTCGTGGTTGGAGTCCTCGCGCGTCAGGGTGATGTTCCCGACGGCGTCGCGCTCGGTCCAGCGGTCGGGGCGCCCGTCGTGATCGCGGTCTTCGATGGTCACGCCCGGAGTGTTCACCGCCGCGCGCGGTCTCGGCGCGCGAAGCTGACTCCACGCGACGCCGGTCCCAAGGCCCATCACCCCACACGCGAGGGCCACCGCGACGGTCTGAGCACGCGTCGGCATCAATCGTCCTCCAGCGCCCCGATGGGCGAGCGCAGACCGTAGAGCTTCTCCAGGAGCTCCATGCCGGCGCCGCCGCGTACGAGCCGCGGCTCGGAGGTCGTGAGGTCGATCACCGTGCTCGGGTGGACGTCACCGAAGCCCACGTCGAGCACCATGGAGAGCTGCGGGAAGCGCTCGTCGATGACGTCCGGATCCTGGATGGCCTCATCCCCTTCGGCGGGGTGCGACGCGGTGGTCGAGATGATGGGCTCCCCGAGCTCGCGCGCGATGGCCAGCGGAACGGGGTGGTTCGGCACGCGGATGCCGATGGTCTTGCGCTTCATCATGAGGAGCTTCGGCACCTCACGCGTCGCTTCGAGGATGAACACGTACGGCCCCGGCACGAGGTGCTTGATGAAGCGGTAGTGGAAGTCCTGCATCACGGCGAAGCGGGAGATGCCCGAGAGGTCGGGCACCACCAGCGCCAGCGACTGCTCGCGCTTCATACGCTTCATGTCGTAGAGGGCGTCCACCGCGCGCTTCTCGCTCATGGCGCAGCCGAGCCCGTAGACGGTGTCCGTCGGGTAGGCGATGCACTCGCCGACGCGCAGCGACTGCACCGCGCGGGCGATCTTCCGGGGTTCCGGGTGTCTCGGGTCGAGCTCGATCCTCATGGCGGCTCCCTCTATCGGGGAGCGACGCCCGCCTGTCTAGCGGCGACGGCGACGACGGGGCGACGGGGCGGTCGTGGGCGCCTCCGCGGGGGTCGGGGTCGCCTGGCCGACGATGGTGAACTCCACCCGCCGATTGAGCGATTGACCTTCGGGCGAGCCGTTTTCGGCCACCGGATGCTCGCGGCCATAGCCCGCGAAGTCGAGGCGCGAGCGGTCGACGCCGCGAGTGACGAGGTAGTCGACCACCGAACGGGCGCGCCGGTAGGACAGGTCGAGGTTGTACTCCGGGGTGCCGCGGTCGTCGGTGTAGCCCTCGACGCGCATCCGCAGGATGTCCGCGTTGCGCCGCAGCGTGTTGCCGACCTCGTCGAGGATGGGAAACGACACGCTGCGAATCGTGTCGCTGTCGAAGTCGAAGAACACCCGCTGGTTGATGAGCAGTCGGCTGTCCGTGCGGGTCACCACCACGGCGTCGGGCCCGGGCTCGGGGCAGCCGTCGTCGTCCTGGTAGCCGTCGCGGTCTTCGGGCTCGTCGGGGCAGGCGTCGCGCACGTCGACGATCTCGTCGCGATCGTTGTCCGGCTCGGGGCAGCCGTCCTCGTTCTGGAATCGGTCTTGATCCTCGGGCTCGATGGGGCAGCGGTCGACGTCGTCGAGCACGCCGTCGCCGTCGTTGTCGGGGTCGGCGCAGCCGTCGTCGTCGAGCACACCGTCGCGGTCTTCGGCGTCGTTGGGACAGCGGTCGCGCTCGTCGGGAATGCCATCGTTGTCGTTGTCGGGGTCCGCGCAGAAGTCCCCGTCCTGGAAGCCGTCGAGGTCTTCCGGCCCGTGGGTGCACGGGTTCGCCCGCGCCGCGCTGAACCTCGCCCCGAGCATCACCTCCGGCAGCGACGTCGCGACGTCCGACGTGAAGCCCGCGCCCGCGGTCGCCGACAGCGAGACCCACCGCGCCGGTCGCCACGCCACGCCGAGCCACGCCCCAAACGGAACCTGCGACGCCCGTCCGCTCGACGGGTTCACCGTCACCCGCAGCGCAGTGTCGAGCAGCAGGTCGACGCGCGGATGCACGGCGTACGAGGCGCCCGCGGTGAGCAGCGCGTCGTCGTTGACCTCGACGTCCGCGATCGCGTTGCGCTCACGAAAGGTCATCCCGAGCTGACCCGCGAAGGTCCATCGCCCGGCTGTGCGACCGAGGATGACGGTCGGCGTGAGCGTCCACGACGACGACCCGGCGAACCGGCGATCGTCGCCCGTCGGGAATGAGGTGACCACCCGTACGGCGAGCCCCGTCGCGCCCCGGAGGATGGGCACCTTCACCATCGCCCGGAGGTCCCCTTGGGAGAAGTCCCGATGCTCGACGCCAGACCGCAGCGCGCGACCGTTGTTGAAGACCTCGGGCGAGGTCTGCAGCACCACGGGCATCGCGAGCCCAAGCTCGAAGAACTCGAAGAGCCCCAGGGAGAGCTGCGCCTCGGCCCGCAGCGCATCACGCACCCGCACCGGAGCGACGCCATCGGGGTGCGCCTCGAAGAGCGTCCCCGCGGCGTAGCTCGCGAAGAGGCTCCCGGTGAAGGTCAGGTGCCCCGCGATCGAGGGCAGGTCGGTCACGATCAGGCTGCGCGGCGACGGCGAAGTGACGAGCAGGCGCGGGTCGAAGGCACCGGGGCGCGGGTCCTGGGCGGACGCCGGGGTGCCAAGCGACGTGACCGCCGCAAGCGTCCACGCCGCGGACCTCCAGCCCGATGGAAGCATCGATCCGGAGGATACCCGCGAAGAACCACCGCGCGGAGCGGGAAAGGGCGTACAGTCCGGCTCGCGATGATTCACCTGGGTTGTTCGGGCTTCCCGGTGCCCGCCACGCGTTACCTCAAGGAGTTCAAGTCCGTCGAGGTGGCCGACACGCTGCTCGGAGTGCCGGGCCCGGCGCTCGTCCGACGCTGGCGACGCGAGGCACCAGAGGGATTTTTGTTCACGGCCATCGCGCCGAAGGAGGTCTCGGCCGAGGGGTTCAAGCCCACCGCCGAGGGGCAGGCCGCGTGGGAGGGCTTCCTCCCGGTGGTGCGCGACCTCGACGCCCGCGCGATCATCGTGACGTCCGCGGCCGACATGACCGCGAGCAAGCTGCACCGCGCGTCGGTGCGCGCCTACTTCGAGTCCCTGCCCCGCGATCGACTCCCGCCCCTCGTGTGGGAAGCCCCGGCGAGCTGGGAGTTTCGCGACGCCGAGGCCACGGTGAAAGACCTCTCCGTGGTGGTCGCGCGCGATCCGCTCCGTCATCCGCCCATCGCCAAGGGGGCGCTCGGCTGCTTCCGCCTCCCTGGTCCGGCGGGGTTCAAGTCCCGCTACGAAGACCCCGCGCTCGAAGCCGCGGCGGCGACCATCCGCGCCTCGCGCTGCGACGTGTTGCTCGTGGCCCTCTGCAACGTCGACATGTACGCCGACGCCAAGCGCCTGCGTAAGCTGCTCGACCTCTGACCGTCAGCGAGACCGCTTCGTCGCCGTCGGCGCGACCATCGCGCGCAGCGCCGCGAGCGCCGCAGCGAAGTCGGCTGGCGGATCAGCGGAGAAGCGGAGCGCCTCGCGCGTGACGGGGTGCACGAACCCGAGCACCTCCGCGTGCAGCGCCTGTCGACCGAGCGCCGCGGAGATCTCGCGCACTGAGGCGTCGCGCGCCGCGCGCCCGTAGAGCGCATCACCCAGCAGCGGGAATCCGTGCTCGGTCAGATGAACGCGAATCTGATGGGTGCGCCCCGTCTCCAGTCGGCAGCGCACCATCGACGCGACGCCACCCGCGAAGGTCTCGACGCGCGCGACGTGGGTGATGGCTCGCCGCCCGTCGCCGACCTTGGACGTGAAGCGCAGTCGGTCGGTCGGGTGCCTGCCGTGGAGCGTGTCGTAGGTGACGTTCGCCGGAGGGACGCCCTCGACGAGCGCGACGTAGCTGCGCTCGATGTCGTGGGCCTTGAAGAGCGCCACCAGCCCATCGCGCGCCGCGACGGACTTGGCCACGACGAGCAGGCCCGATGTGTCGCGGTCGATGCGATGAACGATCCCCGGCCGCATCGGGTCGCCCTCCTCCTCGACCTCGGCGTGGTGGAGCACGGCGTTGACGAGCGTTCCGCCGGCGTGACCGCGCGACGGATGGACGACCATCCCGGCGGGCTTGTCGATGACGAGGAGGTGATCGTCCTCGAAGGTGACCGTGAGCGGGATGTCCTCGGCGAGGGCGATGGTTGGGAGCGGCGGCGGCAGGTCGACGGTGACCGTGAGACCCGCGCGAGCTTTCTCGCTGGGTTTGAGAGAGCGCTCGCCGGCGGTCACGCGCCCCGCGTCGAAGCAGAGCGCGATGGCCGAGCGCGAGACCCCATCGAGGTGCCGGGTGAGAACCTTGTCGAGCCGTTCGCCGGCCTCTTCGGGCGCGACGACGACGACCCGGGGGACGCCCGTCACCACACCTTGGACTTGATGTGCCGCTTCGACTTCACGAGGATGTCCACGAGCGCGCGCCCGTAGAAATTGCGCTCGTAGAGGTCGGCGGACACGCGCGACTTATAGAGCTGGCGGCCCTCCTCGATCTCATCCTTGAGCGCGTCGAAGAGGTCGTCGTTCTGGAACCCCTTGGTGATCTTCTCCTCGTTGTAGAGGGAGACGTCACTCGCGATGGCGCGCGCCAGGCGACGCGCGGCCTCTTCGGTTTCGATCAGCGGCATAGCCCGCGACGCTATCACCCCCGCGCGACCGGCCTCAACTTCTGACGTCAACCCGGCGCCCCCTGCCGCGGCGCATGCTCCACCTGTTCAGGGCGTTGCCCTCTTGGTAGGGTCCGCGCCGCTCGCCGCTATCGGCACCGGAGGTCTCATGCGCCGTTCGCTCGTTCACGTCGGATTCCTGCTCCTTGGCTGCGCGTGCAGCAACTCGACGATTACCAACACCCCCGACGGTGGTGGCGCTCGGGACGACTCGGGCGTGACGCCCACCGACGGTGGGACCCCCAGCGATGGCTCAACGCCGGTCGACACCGGCACGCCCGTCGGCACGGGCCTCCCGGGTGACGAGTACTGCCGGGCCAACGCGGCGGGCGTCACCTGTCGCTCTCCCGCCATCAACACCTGCGGCGTGTGTGTCGAGCCCTCCCCCATGCGCGCGGTGCTCGAGCGCACCAACTGCGACGACACCCAGCGCCGCGAGTACTGCCGCAGCGGCACCGCCGGCGCGCCCAACCTCCAGTGCTTCCAGCCCGGCAGCTACCCCACCGCGGGTGTGTCGGAGCGCGTGACGGTGTGGGGCTACGTGAAGGTGTTCGGCAACGGCGGCGACTCGCAGCACATCAAGATCTCCGTCCACCGCGTCAACGAAGACGGCACGGCCGGCGAGCTCCTCGGCAGCGCGGTGAGCGACACCACCCACGCTGCGACCGGCATGGAGGACGTCTACAGCCCGTCGCGCGATCGGGTGCTCTTCACCCGGCGCGCGGGCGGCTATGCCATCCCCAACATCCCGACCGAGACCGAGCTCCTCATCATCACCGAGGGCGACCCGGCCGACTCTGAGGCAGCCGGCCTGTGGTCGCACCGCATCTACGACTACAACGTCGTGATGCTCAACTCGGAGATCGACACGATGCCCGCCCCGGCGGGTGTCACGGGCCGATCGGTGCGCTTCCTCGCGCGCGTCATCTCCAACTCCGACTGGACGGCCATTCCGGCCACGTCGACGCTCACCTCGGGCATCCCCATCGGCAGCGGCGCGCTCGCGGGCGAGGTGCACGACTGCGACGACGTCCGCCTCTCCAACGCCACCGTCGAGAGCTCACCGCGCCGCGCGTGGGACGGCCCGGTGGTCTACTTCTCCGAAAACGACACCAACCCCCTCCCCGACCTGAGCCGCGCCGAGCGAGGCACCTCGCTCCTCGGGACCTACGCGCTGCTCGACGTCGCGCCTGGCCCCGTTCGCGTGTCCGCCGTCGGTTACAACGCCGCTCGCCAGCCGGTGCACCTCGGTAGCTACCGCGCGCGGGTGTACCCCGACTCGGTGACCACCGTGACCTTCCGAGGGCTGCGTCCGTGGCAGGTTCCGGCGCGGTGAGTGACCGGTTTCAACTGTGGTATGACGGGCCCGGCGCGGTGAGTGATGGAGGGATCTCGACGTGAGTGACAACTTGACGCCTCCCACCTCAGGTGGGGGCAACGGGAAATACGCGGTCATCGGGCTGCTGCTCCTGCTCGGTGGCGGCGCGGGCATATACGCCCTCACGCGAACGCCGGCTCCCACCCCGACGCCGGTGCGCCCCATGCTGCACGACGCGGGGCCCCCCATCGTCACCAACTCCACGGTCGGCGCGGTCATCGAACTGCCGCCGGAGATCCCCGACAGCGGCCCTCCCCCGGACGTTGCCTCCGCGGCCCCCCGCATCCGTTACGTGACCCGGTATGTCAGCGAGTGCTCGGGCACCCTCAGCGACCCCGGCGGCGTCCAGCGCACCGCGCAAAACAACTACGGCGCGATGCGCGCCTGCTACGAGCGCGAGCTGCGGGCCAACCCCACGCTCCGCGGCGCCCTCACGGCTCAGCTCAAGATCAACACCGGCGGCCACCTCGACGCCGTGCAGGTCTCCACTGGCATGAGCAGCCGTCCATTGGTCAACTGCGTGAAGGCCGCGCTCATGCGCATCAGCTTCCCCCCCTCGCGAGGCGGCTGCGCCATCGCCGAGGTGCGCTTCAACTTCACGCCCCGCGAGTAGCGCTTCGTCCGCTGGTCAGGTCGGCCAGCGGATGTCGAGGCGCTTCATCTTCCGCCACAGCGTGGTCGGTGAGAGCCCGAGCTGGTCGGCCGCCCGCTCGCGGTTGCCGTCGCACTCGCGCAGCGCCGCTTCGATGGCCTGTCGCTCGGCAGCGTCGACGGACGCGGCCAGCGAGCGCTCGCCGGGGAGGTCGCGCGGGGCCGTCGGGAGGTCTTGCGGCGCGATGTCTTCGAGCTGGATCACGCCCGTCTGCGAGGCGAGCGCGACGCCCTGCTCGATCATGTTTTCGAGCTCGCGGATGTTGCCCGGAAACTCGTAGGCGAGCAGGAAGTCCATCACGCCGTCGCCCATGCGAACGCGCGCGTTGGTCTTGCGGCACACCTTCTCGATGAAGTGCTCGGCGAGCACCGGGATGTCCTCGCGTCGCTCGCGCAGTGGCGGTAGCAGGAAGCGAACGACGTTGAGGCGGTAGTAGAGGTCCTGCCGAAAGCGCTTCTCCAGGATGGCGCGGTGCATGTCCTGGTTGGTCGCCGCGATGACCCGGATGTCGACCTTGATGGCCTTGTTGTCGCCGACGCGACGAATCTCCCCCTCCTGCAACACGCGCAGAAGCTTCGCCTGGAAGGCCGTCGAGGTCTCGGCGATCTCGTCGAAGAAGAAGGTCCCCCCGGAGGCGTCTTCGATGAGCCCCTTGCGATGGCTCGACGCGCCTGTGAACGCGCCCTTCACGTGCCCGAAGAGCTCGCTCTCCAGCAGCGTCTCGGTGACCGCCGCGCAGTTGACGGGGATGAACGGCAGCGCCGAGCGCTTGGAGTTCACGTGCACCGCCTTGGCGACGAGCTCCTTGCCCGTGCCGCTCTCGCCGGTGATGAGCACGGTGGCGTCCGAGCCCGCGATCTTCACGATGCGGCCGAGCACCTCGCGGATGGGCGACGAGCGGCCGACGATGTTCTCGAAGCGGTACTTGTCGCGAAACTCCTGGGCGAAGAACGCCACCTGCGTCCCGAGCTGCCGCTTCTCCACGGCGCGCTGCACCTTCACGAGCAGCTCCTGCTCGTTGAAGGGCTTCTGGATGTAGTCGTAGGCGCCCAGGCGCATCGCCGCGACCGCGCTCTCGATGGTGCCGTACGCGGTCATCACGATGACCTCGGTGAGCGCGAACGCCTCCTTGGTGCGACGCAGCACCTCGATGCCGTCCTCGGCGCCCATCTTCAGGTCGGTGAGCACGAGGTCGTAGGCGCTCTGCTTCTGCTGCGCCGCAGCCATCGCCGCATTCTCGGCCTCGTCGACCTCATACCCGCCTGCGCGGAGCATGATCGACAGGGTGATCCGCATGTTCTTCTGATCGTCGACGACCAGGATCCTCGCCATGTCCCTCTCCGCCTCTCCCCGGCGCGAGCGCCGTCTTGTGGGTGCTACTCGAAGCGCGGCTCCATGGGAACGATGGCCCCCCGCGACAAGCGCAGCGGGAAGCTCGCCGACTCCACGACGCCAGTAAACACCCGCTGAAATCCGAACGCCTCACCGCTCGCGCGGCTCTCCAGACGAGCCCGCGCCCGGTACACCCCGGCCGCCTGGAAGGTGCCCGCCGCGCAATACATCGTCGGCACCAGCGTCACGGCGCGCCGCGACCGCGCGGGCAGGCGCACGAAGAGGTCGCGCAGCGGAGAGGGCTGTCGGGTGACGGCCTGGCACTCCACGTCACGCCCCGCGGGCGTGGTCACGACAAAGGAGAACTGCGTCGGCCGCATCATGGTCCAGGTAGCCTGCACGCTCGGGTTGCGCACCGTGACCGAGACCCGCAACCCCGCTGGCGCCGCCGCGCCCGATCCGCGCGCATCGAGCACGAGCAACTGACCCGCGCGGCCCGCGGCGTCGACCGGCGCGTCGACGGTGATGGTCGACGAGGGCACCTGCGTCGTCACTTCGGCAAAGGTCTCGGCGCGCTCGTCGGTCACGATGGACCGCGCGTGCGACGCCGCCCCTCGCCGCGGCGGCGCGAACCCATAGTGGAACTCGACCGGCTCGGGCCCCAGCGCGGGGGTGCGCAATGCGCAGAGGTCGGCCACGTCGACGGCCTCGGAGTAGCGCTGACCAGGCTCCAGCGTGATGCGCGGCGAGAACTCGTTGAGCGGCGGCCGCTGGTCATGAGCGCAGCGGGCGAGTCGCGGTGCAGCGCGACGGCGCACACCCGGAACAGGCGCCGGCGGGGTCGCGACGAAGGAGAGGAGCCGACGATCGGCGAGCACCTCGACGGGAGCGTCGGAGACGTTGCGCAGGGTGTAGCGCAGGCGCCCCGGCACGGACGTCGCGGCGACCTCCAGCGCCACGGGCGCCGGCGGGTCGGCCAGCGCCGCGGAGGGAATACTCAACAACGTAAACAGCAGTGCTCGCGTGGGGTGCGCCATCGGGTCGGGCGGCAGTCTACGGCATCACCGACGGAGCGGTGAGGCGTTCATCGGTGGGGTCGGTGCGACTCCAGCATTTCGGTGACGGCCGCGCGCACCACGCCGGGGAAGATCAGCCGTCGACGCACGAAGGGTGTGTCGGCGATGCGGGCGATGAGAAACGAAGCGTGCTCGAGGGCCTGCGACGGCCGACGAGCGTGGACGACGCGCAGGCCATCGTCGGGGACGCGCGGCGACTCGAAGGGCACCACGTCGGCGACGTCGAGGTAGGCGAAGTAGCGCGGATCGAGCCCGCGCGCGGCGACGATGCCTTCGAGCGCAGCGCGCAGGGTGGGGTCGAGCTCGGGGTCGATGTCGTCGAGCGACGCGGTCTTGAAGAGGTCGCGTTGACCGCTGCGCGCGGCGAGCCCGGCGAGCACCTCGTCGGCGTCGCCCCGCCAGGCGTCCACCGCGCACCACAGCACGTTGTCATCGAGCGAGAGGTACTCGCGGGTGGAGATGCGCTCGCCGCGCGCGAGGCGGGCGATGGGCGCCGGGGTGCCGTGAGGAGTGCGCCCGTCGGCGACGAGGTCGGCGAGCCGACGGAACGCCGATCGCAGCACGCACTCCGCGGCGCGCGTCGCTTTGTGGAAGTAGACCTGCTGGTACATGAACAGCCGCGCGAGGAAGAATCCCTCGACGGCGGGCAGACCCTTGGAGCCGTCCACCGCGAGGCGCGGTCCGCCCTCGTGGGGTTCGAGCGCGAGCGAGCGCAGGAGCCAGTCGAGGTCGAAGAGGCCGTAGCGCGTGCCCGTCATGTGAGAGTCGCGCAGGAGGTAGTCGCAGCGGTCGACGTCGAGCGTGCCGGACACCGCGCGCGCGAGCACGGGCATCGGGTGGACGCCGTGGACGAGACGCTCGACCCGCGAGGGCATGTCGACGTCGAATGACGCGAGCGCGCGATGAGTCTCCGTGTCGGGGTCGAGGATGGCCGCGCTGGTCCACAGCTCGTGGGCCTGCATGCCCGGGAAGGCCTCCTCGAAGAGGTGCGAGAGCGGGCCGTGGCCGAGGTCATGGAGCAGCGCCGCCGCGAGCGCGTCGTCGTGGTCGTGGGGAGCGAGCGGCGACCCGGCGGCCTCGGCGAGCGGCTCGATGCGCGCGAGGAAGCGAGCCATCACCTGCGCTGCCCCGACGGCGTGCGCGAAGCGCGAGTGCTCGGCCCCGGGGAAGGCCATCGACGCCACGCCCAGCGCGCGCACGCGCCGAAGACGCTGCACCTCGGCGGTGTCGATCAGCGTCGGCAGCACCCGCCCGTTGACGCCCTCGAAGGCCACCACGCCGTGCACCGGGTCTCGCAGGATCATCGCGTCCGTCGCTTCTTTGAGTGGACGCGGGCGCGCGTGCTACCGGCCACGTCGATGGGTCTCCGCGTTGCGCTCTTCACGGTCGCCTTCAATCTCCTGCTGTGGCTCTCGCGCCTGACGCTCGGGGCCCGGCTCATCGACGCGCGCGGGCCGCTGCTCGGCTGGACGTTCACGCTGCTCGCGCCGACGGCCCTGTTGCTCATCGTCTCCCGACTCGCTCCGTCGCGGCGCGACGCGCTGATCACCACCGCCACGGCGTCCCTCGCGCTCGCGTCCTGCGTCTCGCCGTAGCGCCCACCTCCGGCTCAGTGCCGGAAGTGTCGCACCGCCGTGAACACCATCGCGATGTCCGCGCGGTCGGCCGCCGCGATGACCTCGGCGTCGCGCACGCTGCCACCCGGCTGGGCCACCGCGCGCACGCCCGCTTCCACCGCGCGCTCCAGTCCGTCGGGAAACGGAAAGAACGCATCGGACGCGAGCACGCTCCCGCCCGCGAGGTCGCCCGCCTTGCGCGCCGCGATGTCCACCGAGATCACGCGCGACATCTGACCGGCGCCCACGCCCACCGTGCGGAGCACACCGCCGTCGCCGCGCGCCAGCACGATCGCGTTGCTCTTCACGTGCTTGCACACGGCCCACCCGAAGGTCAGCGCCCGCAGCTCGTCCTCCGTCGGCGCGCGCTTCGTGGCGACCTTGCCGTGGCGGACCTCGTCGCGCGCCGTGGCGTCACGGTCCTGCAATAGAAGACCACCGCTCACGGCCTTGAGCGTCGTCGCGCGATGGTCGGCCGTGAGCCACGGGCCAACCGCGAGCAGCCGCAGGTTCTTCCTCGCGCGCAGGATCGCGAGCGCCTCGTCGTCGAAGCCCGGCGCCGCCACCGCCTCCAGGAAGGTCTCGGCGAGGGCCCGCGCCGTGGCCGCGTCGACCCGCTGGTTGAGCGCGACGATGCCGCCGAAGGCGCTCACCGCGTCGGCGTCACGCGCCGCCCGGTACGACGCTTCGAGCGTCGCGCCCACGGCCACGCCGCACGGGTTGCAGTGCTTCACCACGACGGCCGCCGGGCCCTCGTGCTCGCGCACCGCCTCGAGCGCGGCGTCCACGTCGACGAGGTTGTTGAACGAGAGCTCCTTGCCCCCCGACCCGAGGCTCTCGGCGCGACCGAGCGTGCCCTCCGCCGCAGCGCGCTCGCGATAGAACGCCGCCTCCTGATGGGGGTTCTCCCCGTAGCGCAGCGAGTACGCGCGCTCGAAGTCGAGGTGGAGCGAGCGCGGAAATCGCTCCCGCCCGCCGTCATCGCCGAGGCCCGAGAGGTAGCCCGCGATGGCGCCATCGTAGGCCGCCGTGTGGGCGAAGGCCTTCGCCGCCAGCGACACCCGGGTCGCGTGCGACACGGCGCCGTCGGCCTCGATCTCGGCCTGCACCCGCGCGTAGTCCGCCGGGTCGACCACCACCGCGACGCGCGCGTGGTTCTTGGCCGCGGCCCGCACCATCGTCGGACCGCCGACGTCGATCTTCTCGACGAGTTCTTCGTGCGAGGCGCCCGGCCGCCGCAGCGTCTCCTCGAAGGGGTAGAGGTTCACGACGATGAGGTCGATGGGCTCGCCGCCGATGGACGCGAGCGCCGCGCGATCTTCATCGAGCTCGCGCATGAGAATGCCGCCGTGCACCCGCGGGTGCAGCGTCTTCACGCGGCCGTCCATGATCTCCGGCGAGCCCGTGTAGGTGCTGATATCGGTGACGGTGAGGCCGCCCTCGCGCAGCGCCTTCGCGGTGCCGCCCGTGGAAAGGAGCTCAGCCCCCTTCGCGGCGACGACGCGCAAGAAGTCCACGAGACCACGCTTGTCGGAGACAGAAACCAGGACGCGACGGATCGTTGTCATGACGCCTTCGGGGGGCCGCACCGGCGCGGCGCGGGCACTATACCCAAACCCCGCGCCGCCTCCCTCTGCATCGAGTCGGCCGTGGCGTTGTGCTCAGCCGCAGAGGTCCATGAGCTCGGCGGATTCCGACACGGCGCGGAGCACGCCGAGGGCGTGGACCTCGAGCTGACGAACGCGCTCGCGGGTGAGGTTGAGCCAACCGCCGACCTCCTCCAACGTCACGCCGCCTCGGTCGGCCACGTCGAGCGCACAGGTCTCCAGAAGCTCCCACGGCTCCTTGTCGACGAAGTTCATCCGGATGCTCCCGGTGCGCGGGTTCACCTCCAGGAAGAGGTGGAACTTGCACGAAACATAGGGGCACGGCCGCGCCGCGAACGCGCCGTGCTGGCAATCCGCCCGATGCCGCGGGCGGTGATACGCGAAGCCCTCGACCTCTTGCCGTGAGCGCGCAATCTCCCGCTTGGAGAGGCGCTTCACGGAGATGGTCTTGGACTTCTCGCGCGACCCGGCGAGTCCGACGGGCCCGCGGGAGGGCGCTGCCTCGCCGAGCGCCTCGCGAACCAGTGACAGCGTCACCACGCTGCCGGGCCTCATCTCGATCGGTTCCTCCATCGACATCTCTCGACCTCCAACCGTGCGCTGTCGCGCAACAAGGCTCCGCCCGTCGGGGCCACCACAGCCCCTCCGGCCGCGCGCCCGCTCACCGGGCACACGACTCCCAACACCCCAACGGAGGTCCCCAGGGTGTGGGGGTACCGGTCACCCGAAGGCGACACCGACCCGACCACATCAAAGGAGATCCGCGGGGCCCTTCAATGCACTGCGACAGCGGGTCCGTCCGTCCGCTGCCCGTCGGGCCCAGAGCCACCCGACGCACGCCCTTGGTGCGCCAGATTCCGGGGCCCTTCAAGACACAGACAGACGTTCAGGTCGGTGCAGGTGACGCTTTGTCCCCTGGAGCTCCCATCAGAATCGTTCGTCGTCCTTCGACGCTTCGCGTCGCGACGCCGCCGGCTCCATCGCAGGAGCCTGCGCTACAAGCCATTTTCGCGATCGGACAGGCAACGTCCGGGGGGTAAGCCAAGGAAATGACACCAGGAACCCCCAGGTGACCAGGACGTGACGGTGACCCTCCCAAAGTCGCCAAAGCTGCACATTCGAGCAGCGTCAAAATTATGATTGACCCCCCGCGCGAGATTGTGCGTCCCGTGCTTGATTTGCCTGAATTCAAAGGATTCCTGCGCTCATACGCGCCCTATGGCGCACATCGACCGGCGCGCAGGGCCCGGCTCAACGGGTGTCGAACACGCGACCGCGTAAAGTCCAACGCGCCCGCAACAAGGTCATAGGGAGCTGCTGGTCCAGCGAAATCCCCCGCAACGACGATGGCGAAGCCCGTGGGTGGTCCGTCGACGAAGCTCACAGAGCGGAGCGCCCGGACGCCATCGACCCCCTGAAAGGTGATCATGGCTTCGTCGGTTCGTGCGTCGTCTGCCCCGCAGGTCGGCAGCAGCGAACCCGAGGGTTCTCCGGCGTGCTCGACGCGCGCGAACGCCACGCGAGTGCGAGCGAGCGAGAGGTTCGGGCCGAAGTGCAACCCCACCCAGCGCGCCGCCTCGCTGCCCTCGAATACAACCGGGTGTATGGCGTCCCCCACCGCGACGAGCGCGCCGGGCGCCCCGAAGCCGACGTCGAGCTCGGCCCCTTCGCCGAAGGCCAACCGCGCGCCCCCGTCCAGCGTGAGCGTCGGATCGCTCGGCCCCTCCACCACGACGTGGATGTGAGGCCGGACGCGGTAGCGCCCCGCTCCACCGAGCGCCCGCCAGCGTCCGCTCTCGCTCAGCGTCCGCGCCCTCCCCTCGACGCGCACGTCATCGCTCGCGTTGTCGCGAACCTCGAAGCGCGGGAGGTCGGCGACGCGTCGAACATCCTCGACCGTCGCGACCCCCTCGCCGTGCGACCCCGTCACCGTCACGACCGCGTCGGGGTCGGCGAAGCGTCCATCTCCCATCACCGCGACGCCCCATCCGACACTGCGGGTGATCGCGAGGCCGCGGGCGTCCAGCCCCGCGCTCATCGCGAGACGTAGCGAGGCCGCCGTCACGCCACGGTCTGGCGGCATAGCCCCGGCGCCATCGAGCGTCAGCTCGTGGAGCGATGTGTCCGCGAGCACGTCGGGGCGCAGCTCGAGCCCCTGCCACGCGTTGGTGACGTCGAGACGCGCGAAGTGCACGGGGCGACCCGCTTGTCCCTCCACGCGCAACGTCGCGCCGCCGTGCACGACGACCTCGGTGCCCGCTCCCACGAGCACCAGGGCACACGGCTCGATGGTCAATCTGGCGCCTGGGTGAACATGCAGCCCGTAGGTGACGCGGTGCGGGCTGTCCGCTGCGAGCCAGCGCTCGACGCCCGAGACGGTGTCGCCGTGGAGACTCCCGCCGGCGGTCCGGTCGCCCGTCACCGCGGGACATCCGAGGGCGGGGTGCGCGGCGTGACGGATGAAGCTGTCACGCCCGGCGTCGACCACGGTCGACCGATCGGGGACGGCGCGCCGGGGCGCACGCGGACGACACGCGGACGCACCGAAGAGCACCGCAACCAGGAAGATTCGAGAGAGTCGGATCGCGCGCACGAGGGCCCCAACTCTACGCCCGTCGCGAGAACCCTTGCCCGCGACGCGCCGGATTGAGAGACTGCCCCGCGATGTCCGCGCCCCCAGAGCCAATCAGGATCGGTACGGTCCTCGCTGGCGCGTACCAGGTCGAGCGCCAGATCGGCGAGGGGGGCATGGGGCTGGTCTACGCCGCCCTCCACCTCCACAGCGGGCACCGCGTCGCCATCAAGATGCTGCGCGCCCGCTTCGTGCGTGACCGCGGCATCGTCGAGCGGTTCTTGCGCGAGGCGCAGGCCGTGGCGATGTGTTCGCACCCGCACGTGGTGCAGCTCCTCGACACGGGGTACGCCGACGACGGCGCGCCGTTCATGGTGCTGACCTACCTGGAGGGGGAGACGCTCGTCGACCTCCTCTACCGGAAGGGGCGCTTCACCGACCTCGAAGCGGTGCAGCTGCTCACGCCCATCATCTCCGCGCTCGAGGCGACCCATCGGGCCGGGGTGGTCCACCGCGACCTCAAGCCCGACAATGTGTACCTCGCGCGCAACCTCGGCGCCCCGACGTACCCCGTGCTCATGGACTACGGAATCGCGGGCCTCCTCTCCGACCCCAACGACAGCCTCGCCTGGAACAACGGCTCGCTCCTCGTCGGCACCCCCGCGTACATGGCCCCCGAGCAGGCCGCCGGCACAGGCACCGTCGATCCGCGCGCGGACATCTACTCGCTCGGTGTGTTGCTCTACGAGCTCCTCACCGGGTCGTCGCCGTTTCTGCGCGAGAGCGAACAGTCGACCATCGACGCCATCCTCCAGGAGGCCGTTCGGTCACCGTCCAAGATCGTCCCGAGCATCAGCCCCGCGATGGAGGCCGTGATCCTCTGCGCGATGGCCAAGAGCGCCGAGCACCGCTTCGTGTCGATGAACGTGTTCGGCGCCGCGCTCCACGACGCCCTGCAACAGCCGATGGGCTCAGCTGCCCTGCGGCAGTACCCGCTCGCCGAGCGGGTGATCGCCTCGCGCATGGCGCCGCCGCCCGCGCCGATGCCCAGCGGTCCCGTCGTGCGCGGGGCGGAGTTCGCGGACAAGCGCGCGCGCACCGTGATGATCGTCCTCGATCAGCCCGGCGGTCCGGCCGTCGCGGGTGCTCCTTCGAGCGCCGCGATGGCACCACGACCCGCCACGCCTCCTCGCACCAACGGTGGTGGCGGTGGCGGTCCGCGTACGGCGCTGGTCGTTGCGGCCGTGCTCATCGGTGGCACCTCCCTCGGCGCCGCGCTGTTCATCGGCTGGCAGTACCTGCATCGGTAAAACTCGCGCGGGTCAGGCGCAGCAGGAAGTCGAGCTGCCCATCCCCGCGCGGCCGCAGTCCCCGATACGGCTCGCGTACGGCAAACACCACGTCCGCGTGCCAGAGCGGGATCACCGGGAGCTGATCGGCGAGCACCTGCTGCGCGCGTTGGTAGTGCGGCCTGCGCGCGTCGGGGCCGAGCGCACGGAGGCCCGCGTCGAGCGCGGCGTCGAGGGCGGCGTCGCGGAAGCGCCAACGGTTGCCACCCGCCGTCGGATTGCTCGGCGTCGGAATCGAAGCGGACCCGAACCAGAACCCCAACCCGAACGGATCGCTCAGGTCGGGCACCGTAAGAATGGAGAGGTCGAAGCGACCGGCGCGCAGATCGGACAGCAGCGTCGCGAGCTCCGACGGTCGCACGTCGACCTCGACGCCCACGTCGTGGAGCATCGCGGTGATGGCCTGCGCCGCGGTGACGGCGAAGCGCTGCGACGACACCCGCAGCGTGAGTCGGAGCGGAGCGGCTCGCTCTCCCCTCGCCGCGACGAGCGCCCGTCGCGCCGCGGCTGGGTCGAACTCGTGGCGAGCGACCTCGCTCGTGTACGCCCAGTGCGATGGCGGCAGTACCCCCGTCGAGGTGACCGCTCGTCCACCGAGCATCGCACGTTGCAGCGATGGGCGATCGAGCGCGAGCGCGAGCGCACGACGGACGGCGACGTTGGCGAGCGCACCGTGCTCGCAGTGCATCCCGAGGTAGGTCATGCCGGAGGTGCGTGCGGAGGCCACCTCGAAGCCCGGCCGACCGTCGAAGATCGGGTAGAGCTCCGGCTTGAGCTCGGCGACGTCTCCCTCGCCATGGAGCAGTCGCAGCGCGAGTGTGTTGGGGTCGTGGAGCGTCACCACGTCGAGCGCGCGAAACGCCACCGCCGGGTCCGTCGCCGTCAACGTGAGTGAGTCCGGCGCGTAGCGCGTGAGCCGCAGCGGGCCGCTGCCAGCGAGCGCGCGAAGGGCGATCTCCTCGGGCCGACGCTCGACCGCGGCAGCGTCGGCGCGCGGCAGGATGCCGAGCTGGAGCATCGCCTCCAGCGAGCCGTCGGGTCGGTGCAGCTCAAAGTCGACGGTGCGCTCGTCGACGACACGCACCGCACGAAGCAGCCGCGCGTACGCGGTGCGGAGTCGGCTGCGCTGCGCCGGATCGAGGACGCTCTCGTACGTGGCTACGACGTCGGCGGCGGTGACGGGGCGCCCGTCATGGAACACCGCATCAGCGCGCAGCCGCACCCGGTAGCGGGTCGCATCGACCCAACGGGTCTCGGCCGCGAGCGCGGGCCGCGGCAAGAACGTGAGCGGGTCGCTCTCCATGAGCCCGCGATAGAGGAGTCGTCCGATGGAGGCGCCGAGGGCGTCCTCCGGGTGGCGGGGGTCGACGTGTTCAGGGCGCGCGAGCGTGAGCAGCGTGAGGTGATCGGGAGCGCGAGCGGGCCCGCGACACGCGGCGAGGGAGAGCGGCAGGAGGACGTGATAGAGCCGACGCGAGGTTGATCGATGCGTACGAAGATTGGCGCCGCGCTCGTGTGCGCCGCGCTCGCGGTGACCGGTCATGTGGGCGCGCAGTCTCCCGCGGCGGCGGCCCCGCTCGCAACCGCGCTGACGCCCCTCGTCGAGGGACAGCTCCCGGCGGGCGCGACCTTCGCGGTGGTGGTGATGGAGGCCGCTTCGGGTCGGGTGCTCTTCGCGCGCGAGGCAGACGCCGCGCTCAACCCGGCGAGCGACACCAAACTGCTCACCGCCGCGACCGCGCTCGCGGTGCTCGGCGCCTCCCATCGCTTCACCACTTCGCTGCACGGGACCGTCGCGGGTGATGCCGTCACTGGTGCCCTCGTGCTGCGCGGTCAGGGCGACCCGTCGCTCACCACCGGCGATCTCTACGCGCTCGCCCACGAGCTGTCGGCGATGGGGGTGCGCCGGGTGGAGGGCGACCTGGTCGTCGACGACACGGCGCTCGGGTCGCAGCACCTGCCGCCGGCCTTCGAGCAGCAGCCCAACGAGACCGCCCCCTTTCGCGCGGCCGTGGGTGCCGTCTCCGTCGACGAAAACGTGCTGACGGTGCGGGTTCGCGCCGGGGCCACCCCCGGCAGCGCGGCGATCGTGGCGGTTGATCCGTCGGGTTACGTCGACCTCGACAACGGTGTGACCACCGTGGCGACCGACACGCCGACGCTGACCATCGATGCCACCGCGCTCCCTGACGGGCGGGAAAGGGTGAGGGTGAGCGGCACGGTGCCCGCCGCAACGCCCATCACGGCCTATCGACGCCGCCTCTCCAACCCTTCGCTCGCCGCCGGATACGCGATGCGCGCTGCGCTCGAACGCCTCGGCGTCCACGTCGCCGGTGGCGTTCGCGTGGGGAGCGCGGCCCCCTCATTGGCTCTGGCGACCCATACCTCCCAGGCCCTTTCTTCACTGCTCTATGAGGTCGGCAAGGATTCCAATAATTTCTACGCCGAGATGACGCTGCTCTCGATCGCGGCGCAGGCATCACCTGGCGCGGTCACGTTTGAGCGAGGGACGGAGCGCGTGGTGGAGTGGTCGCGGAGCGTCGGTGTGGACACGCGGGGCATGGTGTTGCGCAACGGCTCCGGGCTCTACGACGCCAACCGGGTGAGCGCGCGCCAGTTCGCGCAGGTGCTCCGCGCGGCGTGGCGGCGGCCGAGCCTCCGCGAGGAGTTCATCGCCCAGCTCGCGGTGGGCGGCGACGACGGAACGCTCCACAACCGACTTCGCATCCCCGGGGCCGAGCGGGTGGTGCGCGCCAAGACCGGAACGCTGGACGACGTCATCGCGCTATCGGGCTATGTGCTCGCCACGGACCCAGGGCGCACGCTGGTGTTTTCGATCCTCGCCAACGGGGTGCGCGGCCATGGTCCCGAGACACGTCAGGTCGCCGACCGGGTAGTGACGGCACTGGTGCGCGCGACCCGAGCCCCCCGATAGCGGCCATCAAGGGTCCCCGCGGACGATGATGTAATAGAGGTCGATGCGGACGTGCAGGAGCCACGATGGCTCGTCGCGGGAGCGTGCTGCGCCTACGTCGCAAGGAGACTGTCCGAGCCCATCAGAGGCGCACCCCGCGGCGCCTGGAAATGCCCCCGGGTTCAACAGAAACCCTGCGCCCGCAGCGAGCCGTCCTCCGACGCGACCACCGAGGCGAACGTCTTCCGAGATCTCGACGTTGAGCCAGAGGGCGCTGGCCGACCCCTCGACGTACCGCGGAGCACCCGGTGGGGTGCAGCGCGCGGCGGTGGCGCCGTTGTCGGGATACTCACAGTTGTCGGGATAGCGATAGTCGGCAAAGCTGGTCGACACGCCGACGCCGAGCGCGAGAAACGAGCTGTTGCCAGGATTGATGCCAAAGCGCCCGAGGGCCGCGACGCTCGGACCGAAGCCGGTCGAGTACCCTCCCCCGACTTCGAGCTGCACGTGTTGATGTGGGAAGAACCCGACGAACGCGCCGAGGAGCCCATACGGCGACCCGAGCCCGGACGAGAGCCCGACGAGCGTGCTGCCACGCCAGTTGTGCGGAGCGGTGGTGCGCGCCAGCAGGGGCGCAACAGGTGGTGCCGACCTCGGCATCGGAAACGGTGGCTCGGTCGTGCGTGGTTGCGCGGAGCTTGCCCCGGCGTAGAGGAGGACGACCGCGGTTGCGAGGATGTGCGGTCGGGGGGCGGTCATCGAGCGCCCGAGTCATGCAGCCGGACGCGGCCTCACCGCAAGGGGAGGGACGGATGTTTCCGCAGATCGCGGCGACGCCCTTGAATGAAGCGTTCGAGCGCGAGGGCGGGATGATCGTCGAAGTGTTCCGTCGTGATGACGATGGTTCGGATGCGATCGAGGCGAAACGTGCGGAGGTCGCCGCGCAGGCGACACCAGGCGAGGACGGCGAGGGCGCCCCGGGCGGACGTGATCGCCAGCGGCTCGATGGAGCGCTCGCAGACGGCACCGCCGGGCTCCGACGCATAGCGGATGAGGCACACGCGCTGCTCGTGGATGGCTCGAACGGCGCGACGGAGCCGCGGTCGGTCGAGTACGGCGGACGGCGCATCGTTGGCCGGAAGCGACGCGCGAAGGGTCTCTTCCAGGGACGTCTGTGCTGATGCGACACGGTGGGCGCTGGAGGATGGTGACGACATGACAGGGTGTCTCCGAGGTGGAGGCACTCTATCACTGACCTCAGGCCGGTGCCCGAATGGTGGGACGTAGTCTGTCCCTCGATGATCAGCGCCGACGGGTGAGCTCCCGTACCGCCTCGGTCAGCCCATCGACCGTAAGGTGATACATTGGAAATACCGAGCGCACGGCTTCGATGGTATTGCCGGACCAGCCGCGCGGCGACTCGGGGTTGAGCCACACTGAGTGTGGGAAGTGTTCGCGCAGGAGGTTGAGCCAGTGGAGCCCAGCGGTGGGCGTGCCACCCGGTTCATCGGAGCTGGTCGCCAGGAGTTCGTAGGGAGCCATCAGCGCATCGCCGAGGAAGATGAGCTTGTACTGTCGTGACGTCTGCCGAAGCAGCTCGTGAACGCCGAGGGGATCTCCGAAGTGATCGGTGCGGTACACCCTCCCGTAGACGCAGTTGTGAAAGTAGAAGGTCCGCAGTTCCTTCCAGTGCGTGGCGCGCTTGGCGGCAGAGAACACCTGGGACACGGCGTCGGCGTACGGGTCCATGGAGCCGCCCACATCCATGATGAGGAGGACGCGGGTGTCGGGTCGCCGCGGCGGCCGCGTGACCACTTCCAGTTCGCCGGCGTTTTTCGCGGTGGCGTCGATGGTACCTTCGACGTCGAGCTCGTCGGCGTATCCCTCTCGGGTGAAAGCGCGCAGGCGGCGCAGCGCCACCTCGATCTGGCGAAGGTCGAGGACGAGGTCGGTGCGGTATCCCTTGTAGCGTCGGGCGTCGGCGCTCTTCACCGCGCTCTTGCCCCCTCCCCCTCCCACGCTCATGCCCGTCGGGTGATACCCCCCGCGCCCAAAAGGGGAGGTGCCGCCGGTGCCGATCCAGCGATTGCCGCCATCGTGGCGTGAGGTCTGTTCTTTCAGCCGCTGCTCGAAGAGCTTCTGGAGTTCGTCGAGGTCGAGCGACTCGATGGACGCCTTCTCTTCATCGGTGAGTTCGCGCAGCTTCTTGACCTCATCGAGCCAACCGCGAATCTCTTCGGTGATCTTGACCGAGTCAAACACCACCCCGCGAAAGTGCTCGGCGAACGCGACGTCAAACTCATCGAGGTGTTGCTCGGAGTGCACGAGCAGCGCGCGGGCGACTTCGTAGAAACCTTCCAGCGAACTCTCGTGGAGGCCCATCGAGAGAGCCTTCGCGAGGTTGACGGCCTCCTGCGTCCCGACGGGCAGCTTCCTTCGACGGAGTGCGAACAGGAAGGGAACGATCATCGCCTACGACCTGAACTTGCGGCCACCCGAGAGTTGATCGGCGAAGGCCACCAGGTCTTGCTCCTTCTTCAGGAGCGCGCCGAGGAAGGGCAGCTCGCGATCGAGCTTCACCGAGGTGATGCCGGCCCGTTGGAGCACGGCGATCCAGTCGACGAGTTCGCTGGTGCTGGGGCGCTTGCGAATGCGCTGCATCCCGCGAATCTCAAAGAACACCGAAAGGCACTGTTCGAGCAGGGCGGCGTCGAGCCCCGGGTGGTGCACCGCGACGATGCGCCGCATGAGTTCTTGATCGGGGAAGTCGATGAAATGGAAGACGCAGCGGCGCAGAAACGCGTCGGGGAGGTCTTTCTCGTTGTTGCTGGTGATGATCACGATGGGTCGCTCCTGCGCGACGACGGCATCGTTGGTCTCGCTCACGCGGAAGCGCATGCGGTCGAGTTCGTGAAGGAGGTCGTTGGGAAACTCCAGGTCGGCCTTGTCCACCTCATCGATGAGCAGCACCACCCGACGATCGGCGCGAAACGCCTCTCCCATGGGGCCGAACTTGATGTACCGGCGGATGTCCTTCACGTCGCCGTCGCCGAAGCGCGAGTCGTAGAGCCGGGCGACCGTATCGTAGACGTAGAGACCGTCTTGCGCGCGGGTGGTGCTCTTGACGTGCCACGTGAGCAGCGGAGCGTCGAAGGCGGCGGAGATGGCCTCGGCGAGGAGCGTCTTGCCCGTCCCCGGTTCGCCCTTCACCAACAGCGGCTTTTCGAGGGCGAGCGAGCAGTTGACCGCGGACTCCAGCGCGTCGCTGGTGAGGTAGCCCGGAGTGCCACGAAACCGTCGGAACTCAGTCGTCATGGGGGGCGACTCTAGTGCCAACTCGTCGCGAGGTCACGGGTCACGCAGCCTTCCACCGGTCCCCGAAGGGCGATAGCATGCTGGTCACGATGATCACCGAACCGGCCTACCTGCGCCTCGTCGACGATGTGTTCAAGGTGATTCAGGACGCGTGTGAGCCACTCGACCCCGACGACGTCGAGGCGGTCGCGGCGGGTGACGTGCTCACGCTGACCTTTCGCGACCGGTCACGCTGCGTGCTCAACACCCAACGACCGACCCGGCAGGTGTGGATGGCTGCCAACAGCCGCGCCTGGCACTTCAGCCTCGATGAGGCGACCGGGAAGTGGATGGACGACAAGGGGCGGGGCGACGAGCTCTTCGCGACGCTGACGCGAGTGGTGAGCGACAACTCCGGCCAGACCTTGCGTTGGGGGTAGGTCGTCAGGGGATCGAACCCTGGACCAACGGATTAAAAGTCCGCTGCTCTACCGACTGAGCTAACGACCCTCTCGCGGGCGGCAGTGTCCAGTGATTGAGCGCTCACGTCAACCGGCCACCAACGCACAAATGACAAAACCCCACCGGGTCGTTCGCTGATGCGATTGACCCGATGGGGTGTTGCCTGATTAGGAACCCCGGCGGCGTTCTACTCTCCCACACAGTCACCTGTGCAGTACCATCGACGCTGGAGGGCTTGACGACCGA
>JBGARZ010000034.1:0-25458 GCA_044229975.1 Polyangiales bacterium | reverse complement strand
CGACGGACCCGTAGTCCGACGAGCCAGGCGACCAGCGGCGAGAGAACGACGAGAGCGAGGAGGAGGGCGATCGGGATCACGCCACGAAGGTGGGGTCGCCGTCAGGTGCCCGCGAGATGGCCTACGCCGGGCGCTTACCGTATTGGGGGCGCCGTTCCGTGCAGTTCTTCGCGGTTGACCCCATCTCGGGACTGTTCGCCCCTTCGAAGTTCTGTGCGTTCGTTCCGACCATGCTACCAGGCGGACCACCACCTCCCGGGACGATGACCCACCCGATCTATGCCTCCCTGGGAGAGGGGGATCCCCGCTTCGACGGTCGCGTCGCTCGGGAGCACCTCGAGCGTCGGCTCGCGTTCCGACTGCGATCGCTCGACGGGAGCGGGTGCGAGTCGAAGTTCTCGGCATGGCACACCCCGCTTCGGGACCACATCGGCCTCCGTGAACCCATTCAACTCCTACTCCCGCCCGCGTGGTATTCAGCTCACGGGCCGTAGGGTGTCGCTCGGGGCGCTACGGTCTGTGAGACCTCCGCTCCCTGATGAGCGTGGTTGCACAACGACCCCGGAGACGGCTCAAACCAGTACTCACACATCATCAGCCAAAGGACGGAACGATGCCCGGTCTCCAGATAGCCTTGTACCCCCGCTGGAAATACTACCCTTCGAACACCAAGGCCGCGAGGTGGGTGCCCGAATTCGTAGCGGTTGTAGCGAGTGCAAAGAACGTCATCAGTACAGAGTTGGCGGCCCGGCCCGGCAGTTCGAAAAGCGACGAGGTGTTGGCCGCGCTCCGACCCGGGCTCGAGTCACAGGGATACGTCGTCGAGAAGAGCAAGGCATTAGTCGACAAGATCGTCCGGCCTGTGCTTTTTGATGAGGGCGGTATAGCGCGTGTCAGGTACGAGGTCGATGCATTCCATGAAATCGAAGGGATCGTCGTCGAGGTGGAGGCAGGGCGCGGTGCGCAGAACAACGCGGACTATCGTGATATCGTTCGAGCGTCGCTAATTCTCGACGCGAAGTACCTCGCCATGCTCATGCCCATTGCGTATCGATTCAAGAATGGCGACGAGACCGCAACGACCCAGGCCTACGAGAACACGCGAAATCAACTCGACGCGATCTACGCCTCGCAGCGCCTTCGGCTTCCCTTCGAGGGAGTGTTGCTCGTCGGGTATTGAGATCGAAGTCAGATGGTAGAAGCTGTTTTCAATGGCTGTGACCGTTGGGGGGCGGGCATGGAGACGCACCCAATCGATGAGTCGAAGGCGACCGGGTGTGTGCGCTCTGATTCCCTGTGAACCTCCTGGTTCCGGGGGGAGAGAATCGAACGCGCAGCGGAACGTGTCAACGAACGTGAGACAGTTTGGGTGAAAGATTACTGAAGCATCTGCTCCTGCGCGGGGGTCGCACCCCCGCACCCCGCGGGTTCCTTGGGCGCGCAGGACGGCGGCCCGTCCTGCGTCCCGGCGGAACTCGTCTTGGGCGGGTTGATCCACGCCGCGGTGGGTGCTCGGGGCGCTCGTGGCCGACCGCGCACGAAGCGCTCAGGGTGGTCGGCGTAGGCCGCCGCGAGCACGACGTCGCGCGCCGCGATCCGCTCGTGCGTGAGTCCGTGATGGACGTCCGCAGGCGTCAGCAGCGCGAGGCCGGCGTGATGATGGTCGCGGTTGTACCAGTCGAAGAACGGGCCGCAGAAGCCGCGCGCGTCCTCCAGCGAGCCGAACCGATCGGGGAAGTCGGGGCGGTACTTCAAGGTCTTGAACTGCGCCTCCGAGTACGGGTTGTCGTCCGAGACGTGGGGCCGCGAGTGCGTCTTCTCCACGCCCAGATCCGAGAGCTTCTGCGCCACCGTGCGCGACGTCATCGACGAGCCGCGATCGGCGTGCAGCGTCAGCTGACCGGGCGCGATGCCCTGGCGACGACAGGTCTCCGCGATGAACTCCTCGGCCAGCGCCGCCGACTCCCGCAGCGCGACCATCCAGCCCACGACGTAGCGGCTGAACACGTCGAGGATCACGTACAGGTAGTAGTAGGTCCACTTGCCCGGCCCCCGCAGCTTGGTGATGTCCCACGACCACAGCTGGTTGGGTCGCGTGGCCAGCAGCTCGGGCCGCTGATAGTTCGGGCGCATCGTCAGCGCCCGCCGCTCGCGCACCTCCTCGTGCCGATGGAGCACCCGGTAGAACGTGCGGATGGAGCCCAGGTAGCGGCCCTCGTCGAGCAGCGCCGCGTACACCTCGGCGGGCGCCTGGTCGGCGAAGCGGGACTCGTGCAGCACGTCCAACACGCGCTGCTCCTCGTCCTCCGACAGCCGCCTCGGCGAGCGCCGGGAAGGCGTCTCGGGCGGCGGCGAGGGCTCCTCGACGGGCGTTCGCAGCCGGTACCAGGTGGCCCGCGACAGGCCGATGGCCCGGCAGACGGCGGCCACACCGAGGAGCGCCACGAAGGGCAGCGCGAGGTCCATCACCGCGTCTCTCCGCCCGGCGTCGGGTCGGTCGAGAACAGCCCCACAAGTTTTTTTTGCAGGGTCACGAGCATCTCGGCGCGCTCGGCCCGCAGGGTCATCTGGGTGAGCTGCTGCTCCAGTTCGCGCACTCGTGCAGCGTCCTGAGCGACCGGGGCCGGCACCGGTCCTCGTCGCACGGGCGCGGCCTCGGCCAACGCACCGGCGTCGCGGGCGCGCCGCCACTCGGTCAGGTGCGAGGAGTACAGGCCGTGTCGCCGCAAGAGCGCGGCGAGCTGACCCGGCTCGGCGGCGGCCGCGTCGGCTTCGGCGAGAATCTTCCGCTTGAACGCGGGGCTGTACGTGCGGCGCTTCGCCTTGGGCGTGACCTCGGTCGGAGCGACGTCGGGCTTCTTCGTGACCATGTCCATGAGACCGTCTCCTGACCGCCCTGGTTCAGTAAACTCCCCGGCTGGGGTGTCTCACGGGTTATTGGCACGCAGGGATGGCCGAGGAAAGTGGTCAGCCAGCAAGGCCATGAACGGGTCCGGTCGCACTCCCCGATTCTCCGCGAGCTGGGGGGTTCTTGCGGCGGGAGGACGGTGCCATTCAAGCTCGGGCCATGGTCACCTTCCTCGTGCGACAGGCCGAGCTTCACATGCTCCTCGTCCAGGCGCGCGACGAAGATCACCTGCGGGAGATCCTGTACGAGACCGGCGAGATCGACGACACCCTGTCGTGGTCCCGCTGCGACGAGCCCTTGGTCGTCCACCTGAAGATGCCTATGGAGCTCATCTACGGGCCGAACGGGAAGCTGCGGGATGTCGACGTCGAAGCAGCGCTGCCCAACCTCGTCGAGCACGTCCCGCTCACGGGGTACATCCGCGCCAACGACCCCATCCAGATCCGGTCGGCGAACGCGATGTTGAACGCGCTCTGCCCGAACGCAGGCTCGGTGCTCACCGCCGCGTACCGCCACGCCGACGACGCCTCCAACTACGTCGACGTCTCGATCGACCCGAAGCAGCTCCGCACGGCACTGCGCGAAGATCTTCACGTCGATGGTCAGCTTCCAGCGGCTCGACGAAAGGTGCCGCCAGGTACCGAGCGCCTTCACCTGTACTGGGTGCAGACCGACGACCACGACGAGGACTGGTTCATCGTCGCGGCGTCGCCCGTCGAGGCGTGCCAGTTCCACGAGGCGCAGGAGGGCTACGCACCGGGAGACGCATGGGCCGAGTTCGTCGCCACCGTCCCGGCCACGGCACCCAATCGAACGGATGGTTGGCCCTCCGACGAGTTGCTGATCGCCTGCGGCGCGAAGATCGACCGGAGCACCACGCCCCGCGTTGTTCGCTTCGGCCGTCGCACCTACGCCGAGGGCATGCTGGAGGGCGAGCTTCGCAAGGTGACGGACGACGTCAGCGAGCGGGTCGGTCAGGGACGACCCAACGGCACTCCGCCGCAGTCGACGAACTAAAGATCGACCCCTGGCTCACTGGCATCCGGGAAGCGCACCTGGAGGAGCTCGTCGCCGTGGTCGAGGAGCACCCGTCGCTGCCGGTGCCGGACTCGCTGCGGTTCCACCTCCGGACGACGGTCGCATCACCCCGCTCCACGTCCCACAGTCAGAATATCTCACCGCCCGTCAGCGCGAAGGTACCTCCTCGCCCCGGCCCATCGTGAGGTCGGCGCACGGTCGTGATCACGGCGGTCAGGGCGCGGCCTTCAGCGGCGGTCGCGAGCGTGTGTGACCGAGCCGAGCTCGTCCGCATCGTACCTGCGCGCCGCCGGAGGACCACCAGGCTCCTCCGGCGACGCGCGCCATTTCAGCGATCCCCCGCCCCCGTCTCGGCGAAATCGACCGACCCCATCACGCGTTGAAGATCCACGCCGCTGTGACGTCGTTCCGGACGCCACACCGGAGGACCCGCATACACCTTGCGGCCGGGACGCTCCTCAGCTTGATCAACCTCTCGACGCGGTTGATCCAGCCACAAACTGCCTATGACCGATCAGGTCGCGCCGTAGTGATTCGGTGGGGAACCACACGCTCCGTCGGCGAAGACTCCTCGAACGATCGTAGGGCACGGCCGTTGCAGTGTCCCTCATTGCCTTCGGACCTACAACCCGGCCGCAACGGCTGATAAGCAACCCCGCCTGAACGCACAGCCACTGGTTGCATCGGGTTGCGCACGGGGCGGTCGTTGGGGCGACCCCACGAACGTCGGCGCGCTCCTCGCGATGCTGCGTTCGGGGCGCCTTCAGTGAGAGCTAAAAATGGCGGTAGATGTGTGCTGGACATCGAGGCTCTCCGTCGCTCCCCGAAATGGCCCAGATAGACCCTACTTACGGTTCGTCTGCATCCGGCATATCGCCCCATTTTACAATATGCAAGTGTCGCAACTCCATGAGTTTCTGCCCGAAAACCCTGGCCCATCCACTGCCATGCCGTTGGGCGGAGCGTCTGCCCTCAATAGCGATAGGCCCAACGTTTCTAGCAATCAGGCACGTCCATGAGTTCCCAGCGAAATCACACCTTGAATGGTTTGACTGCCTACATCAACGCGGGAGGCCGTGGCACACGGCTCCGTTCAGTATTTCCCCTGGAAGAGAAGCGTGGAATCTCCAAGGCGTTGCTGCCGATTGGTCAGCCACCGATATCGCTAATCGAGCACCAAATTAACAAGCTTCACCGGGCTTGTTTGCCCACTATCGTTGTCGGCGTGGGCGATCATGACAACGTCGCGTTGCATGTCGGACGATTGCCTGTCAGACACGACAACGTACACCCCTTGCAATACTCCCAACAACTCGGCACCGCAGGTGATCTGCTGCGCTCTCTTCGTGACAATCCGCATCTCTTCTCTGAGCATGTTCTAATTGCCAACGTAGACACCATACTAGACCTCGACGAATCAAAATTTTTAGCCTTTCACTGCGACCATGGCGGCGATATGTCCATCGCGCTGACGAGGAACCAAGGCGTTCCAAACCAAGGCGCCTATCACGTTGGCAAGTCCAGCAAGGTACTGCACTGCTCTGAGACTACCGGACAACTTCCTGCAGAGTTCAACCTCGCCGACGTCGCCTATCGGGCAAGCAGCACCGGAGCGCTCATTGTCAAGCGTGACGTACTTGACAAACTTCCTTGGCAACCGAGCGATGGCCCGTTGTCCATCTATGGCGAGGTAGTATCGGACATAGTCGAAGGCGGATCAGCATTCGCATACGACAACGGCGGTCGATTCTTCCTTGACATCGGAACCGTCGATTCCTGGAACCGCGTGCAGTCCGATCCAGATGTCGAGCAACACATCATTCGCCGACCACAATAACCCGGAGGCAACCCAAATGAACACTGGTACTTTGAGCCACGAGCAATCTCGGCATTTTAGGTCCCAGGGCTATTTTATTCTGCCAAGGGTGTTCACACTGATCGAAACTACGGCCATGCGCGATTTTGTCGTCGCCGAGTCGGCGCGTGATTTCGCCCGGACTACCCAAACCGGTGGTCCAACCATGAAGTTGTATGGCCTCTATGGTCGCAATCCAGAAGTTATGCGTCGGGTGATCACTCATCCGGTGCTCGTCGGAGCGCTGCAGTCATTGTTGGGGCCGAACGTCGTGTTTGTCACCAACCGGCACAACCATGCCACCATCAACAGTATGCAGGGCAAGCCTGCGGAGGGACTGCACCGAGACATCTTGCAACCCACTCGTGGCTTGGTAACGGCCGCGATCTACTTGCAGTCATCTACCATCGACAACGGCGCGACGCGAATCATCCCCGGCTCTCAAGACATGCCGTACGTGGGAGTTCCACAGCCGACCGGCGGCGGCACGTGGATGGCTGAGCATCACGAATATGAAGGCATGGAAGACCAGGCGATCTCCGTGCCGTTGCAGGAAGGCGACGTGTTGCTGTTCAATGGTCTGCTATTCCATGGCGTGGGCACAAACACGTCTGGCGGATCGCGTATCAGCATGACTTTGGGCTTTCGAGCAGTCGACGAACTTGACATTCGACCCGACGGCATCCGCCAGATAGTCGTGGCCGGAGAGCAGACGTATCGCGGCAATGACAGATGAGAAGACTTGGCGGAGCCCCGTCAGCGCAGCCCCAAGCGCTGCACGAGGTTGTAGGTGAGCAGTTTGAACAGACCATCACCTCGTTCGCTTAGAAGTCCTGCGTCGACACCTGCCCCATCCTGTAGTCGCACTTGAACTCACCGATCAGCGACTCGACGCCCTCGCGAAGCGCGTACTCCCACGCGATGTCATCCTTCTCCCAGACGAGCGCGTTGGTCAGGAACCCGTGCGCCGTCCACTCCTACTGGCCCACAGGTACAACCTCCGGCCGCCCATATAATTCCGCTCGCGCACCGCGACGGGGTAGATTGCGGTGGCGAGGGACAGGTCGATGCGCGTCTCGACGAGCACGAGGCTGTTGATCAGCAGGCGCATCATGTCGCCCACGCGGTAGGCCATACCTCAGTGACTTCTCGTCTTGATGAGGACGCAATGGAACATGCCTAGTTCAAGCAACCGCACCCGGAGTTGGTGCCAGTCCGGGAAATAGATCGTTGCGTTGGATCCAGTCGCCCAAACGTGTACGAACCCCAGACAGGAGACGGCTGCGTGTGGTGCGTTGAAAGTCTCTGAAAGTCCGGTGGTAACCGTTCAGGGGGTTGCGGGGAGCTCCGGGTTCGTCTAGCGATCGCCGTGTGACGTCGTGGCGCGACCGACTGCCGCCGGTGAGCGAGGCCGATCTGGCGGTCACGCCGCCGTCGGTTCACGCCCGCTACACCGCATTGGAGTCGCTGCTGGACATCGCGCTCGCGCACGTCGCCGACCTCAACGAGCACCGGCAGTTGCTCGAAGCGCGCGTGGCGCAACTCGAAGAGCGGCTGGGCACCACCTCGCGCAACTCGTCCAAACCGCCCAGCAGCGACGGCCCCGGCGACGGCCCTCCCGCCCGGCCGCCCAGCGGCGGGCGCCCCAAGGGCGGGCAACGCGGACACAAGGGGCACCGGCGCGAGATGCTGCCGATCGAGCAGGTCGACGACGTTGTGGCGTGCAAGCCCGAAGCGTGCGCCGCGTGCGGCGAGCGCCTGCGGGGGGAGGATCCGACGCCGACGCGCCATCAGGTGATCGAGCTCCCCCAGAAGCTCACCCACGTCACCGAGTACCAGATGCACGAGCTGACCTGCCCGTGCTGCGCGGCGCGCACCCGGGGTGCCCTGCCGGCGGGCGTCCCGACGACCATGCTGGGCCCGCGGGCGCAAGCGCTGATGGGCGCGTTGGTGGGGCAGTTCAAGCAGAGCCACCGCGACGTCGTGACGTTCTTCCTGACCGTGCTGGGCATCACGATGTCGGTCGGCACCATCGTGCGGATGCTGCGGCGGGTCTCCGAGGCCGTGGAGGCGCCGGTCGAGGCGGCCAAGACGGCGGCGCGACAGCAACCGGTGGCCCACGCCGACGAGACGAGCTGGTGGCGGGGTCGCCGCAAGAGCTGGTTGTGGGTGATGGCGACGGTGGTGGGGACCTTCTTCGAGGTGCACCCCGACCGCGGGGGCGAGTCGGCCAAGAAGCTGCTGATCGACTTCCGGGGCGTCCTGGTGGTGGACCGCTGGAGCGCGTACGACGTGCTGGGGGTGAAGTGGATCCAGTACTGCTGGGCGCACCTGGATCGCGACTGGGCCAAGTTCATCCTGCGCGGGGGCGTGGACGCGGCGCTGGGGGAGCGCCTGGCGAAAGAGACCGACCGGCTCTTCACGTGGTGGCATTGGGTGAAACAGGGCCGCCGCGATCGGGACTGGCTGAGGCGCTCGGTGGAGCGGCTGAAGCGAACGTTCCGTCGCCTGCTCGAAGAGGGCGCCGAGACCGCGTCGCCCAAGACCCGCGGGACGTGCGGCGAGTTGCTGGAGACGTTCGAGCGGATGTGGACCTTCGTCGATCACGAGGGCGTGCCGCCGACCAACAACTTCGCCGAGCAGCAGATCCGTCACGGCGTGATCTGGCGCAAGACGAGCTACGGGAGCGACAGCGAGGCCGGGCGCGTCTTCGCGGGTCGCATCCTCACCGTCGTGGCGACCTGCCGTCAGCATGCCCGGAGCGTCTTCGCCTTCCTGTGCGACGCCATCTCCGCGAAGCTGCGCGGCGTGGTGGCGCCGTCGCTCATCCCGCCCGAACTCTTGTCCAATGGAGTTGGGGCCTGAACGCTTACGTCCGGTGATCACAGATTTGGTCTATGCCGTCACTCGCCAATCCCCTGTAGGCAGAATAGGCGATGTTGACATTGCCACGCGATGAAGCTATCAACGCCTGCCGGTGGCGCCGTGCCTTGCACCGCTGGTCGAACGCACACGCGGCCTTTAAAAAACGGATCATCAATGCGTCATGTCCTGCTCTCGGAAGTGTGGTATCCGGAAATCGGTGGCTCTGTGCAGCTTTTCGATGAATTGTATCGATCATATCGTCCGTCAGGAGAAACCGTATCGATCGTTGCAGGACATCGAGATGGCGATGCCGTGTTTGATGCTGCCTACACTGTCCCGGTGCGTCGGTTCTATACGAAGCGACATGAGTTTCTTCGGCCGGAGTCATCTTTGATGTACGCTGACATGATGCGGCAGACACTTCATGAATGTCGGCGCATTAATGCCGACGTCCTCCATTGCGCCCGGGTGATTCCCGAGGGATTGGTGGGTCTGGCGGTAAGTAAGGCGCTTGGGATTCCCTACGTCGTCTGGGTGCATGGCGAGGAAGTGGCTATCTACCGTCACTACTCTATCAAGCGTCGCCTCATGCCAGTTGTCTTCCGTGAGGCGCGCGCAGTCATTTGCAATTCCACATCGACTCACGAGATAGCTCTTTCTTCAGGTGCGCCAGCAGCGAGAACCCACATTGTTCACCCAGGTGTCGACGCTGCGGTGTTCCAACGCGATTATGACATCACTGATCTTATGGATCGGTGGGGAACACGTGGCAAGAAAGTGCTTCTGACTATCGGTCGTCTCGCGCGGCGTAAGGGACACGAGACAGTCTTGAGGGCGCTCGCCCGTCTGCGGGATCCATCTATACTTTATCTGATTCTATCGGGTGGTGAGCTAGAGGCCGAACTCAAGGGATTGACCGTCTCCCTTGGCCTGGAAAATGTCGTCCACTTTGTGGGACCGGTAGGACGTCACGAGTTGCCACGTTACTACGCACTTGCTGACCTGTTCATTATGGCGAACCGCACACTGTCCGACGACGACCGTGAGGGCTTCGGTATGGTGTTTTTGGAGGCGTCTGCGTCGGGCAAAGCTGTCATTGGTGGACGTTCCGGGGGAGTAGTCGACACGATTGTTCATGGGGAGACGGGGCTCTTGGTCGATGCTTCGTCGGAAACCGTTGTCGCCGATGCGATAGCCTCGCTGATGGCCGCACCGGAGCATCGCCGAGAGCTCGGGGAACGTGGACGGTCATGGGTGGGTCGATTTTCGTGGCCACATGCTGCCACGCGCCTCTTCCAAGCTGCATGCGCTGACTGATTTGCACGGTCGCGCTAAGGCGCTTCCGCTCAGTTATCGGACGGTTTGATCGGGGCAGCCCACGACGGAGCAACGGGTTCTGTTCGATGTCCTCAATCGGTTGTTGAGCGGAGGCTCCTAAGCAGGGTTGAGTGGCTGAGCTGAGCGCCGCTTCGCCCGCAGCGTATCAACCGCCAGCGTGCCGTCGCCCCTCTGGACGGGAGCTCCGGGATTCTGTAGTCGCAGCCTATGAGCGACGCCGCCACCGACGTGCCGAGTCCCGACGGCCTGACGATCAAGCAGGCCCGAATCCTGGAGAGCTACTACTCGCTCCGACAGCGCCTTCCCGGTCCGAGCATCGGGAGCCACGAGGTCTTGCAGGAGCTTCGACGCAAGGGCCCGCTCGTCGACCTTCCGAGCGAGGCGTTGATCCGAGACGTGCTGGCCTCTCACGACCTACCGCGTCGACGGGGCGGGCGACCGCGCCTGTCGTCCAAGGAGGTCGCGCCGCCGGACGACCCTTTGGTCGCGTCGGCGAGCGGGGCGCCGACGAGCCCCGCATCGAGCAGTCGGTCGGGACGCTCCTCCTCCCGGCGCTGATCGCAGGACCGTTGCAGGCGATCGCGGCGCAGGTCGCGTCGTCGCCGCGCGAGGTCGCACGAACGACGACGATCCTGAGCGCGTTGGCGGGTCGCTTGCTGACACGAGGAGGGCTCGCCGCCGCGTCGCGTGACGCGGGCGCAGAGACCCTGTTCACGGGGCGAGCGCGCCCGTACAGCGAGGCGTGGCTGCGGCAGGAGGCCGAGCGAATCGAGCAGGCGGGCGGCGCGATCGCGTGTGCGCAACAGGTGTTCGCGCAGGTGACTACCGCGGCTCGGGGCCACGTGGTCACGGCGTTCACCGACATGTTCGATCAGGTGTGGTGGACCAAGCGGCCCGCGCACGCCGGTCCCATCGGCCGTCTGGCCAACCGGTGCCTGGGGGCGGTGTACTTCGGCGTGACGACGGTGCACATCGCGCTCGATACGTCGCCCGGCCTCACGCTCGGACTGCACCTCTCGGCGCACAAGCCCGCGACGCCGCTGTACGACGCCATCGAAGACCTGTCTGCCGACGAGGAGCGTCGGCGCTGGCTCCAGTCGGTGCATCACTTCGTCGTCGATCGCGGCGGCAACGGGAAGCGAACGCTGCGCTTCATGCACGACGCGCGCTTGCCGTACCTGACGATGGCCCAGCGATCGACCGAGCTCCCCGCCGTCGCCGAGGCCACCGACTTCACCGAGTCGGGGTTGCCGTTGCGGGTCACCCCCGACCTCGACCTCGCGGGCGACGTGGCCCCGAACGCCGACGAGCCAGGCCCGCGTCGGATCGCCTTTCCCGCGAACCCTGATCGCGGCGCCGCGTGTGAGACGGCGATCGTGTACCTCGTGGACGCCACGCTCACGCCCGACGAGCTGCGCAACCTCGACGCGGTTTACAAGGGTCGCTGGGGCGGCGGGGAGAACGTGCTCAAGGCGTGGCAGGCGGTGGGCTTCGGCGTCAATCGCAGCCGCCGCATCGAGCTCGCGTGCAGCCGCGGCGACGACGGCAAGTTGGAGCGCAGCGCGGCGCGGTACGAGGCACTGGCCGAGACCCTTCAGTCGATCAACCACCGTGGGAGCCCGAAGGAGGCCCGGCACTTCGATCGAACGTTGATGAAGATCGGCGCCGAGACGCTCAAGGCGCAGCAGATTCGTGACAAGCCCACGACGAAGCACGTCCGCGTGGTCGATGGCACCGGCGAGATGCTGGCCAAGTGGCTGATGCTGCTGCTCACCAACGCGCTCGCGATCACGCTGGGTTGCAGTCGCATCCCGGCGGTCCGCACGATGACGCCCGCGCGCCTGAACGAGTTGCTGCTCGGACGAAGCACCATCGCGGCGATCGGCGCGGCGGAGATCGCTCTCTACCTGGAGCCCATCCACGAATACCGAGATCGCGAACATCAGCGAGAGTTGGTGAGGGTCTTCGACGAGGCCGCCCTCACGCTGAGGGGGCGAACGTTACGCCTGCGCCTGCGCAAAACCCGAGGGATCGGCTGATGCTGGCGGTTTTCGAGGCCCACCACTCAACCCTGCTAAGGACGGCCCTTCGTCGGTGATGACTCAGGCCGCCCCCGAACAGATCCCAGCGAGCGGTACTATCGCACTGGGTTCCTGCCTCGGGTGCTGGCGTCAAACCGCCGCTCGGGCCAGGGATGAAGGATGTGGGTGGGCGGGAGCCAGCAGGCCGCCAGACGATCCATCCGTCCCCGGTCCATCCGGCTCCGCCGTTGACTGCGCCGCTGGAGCGCACGTCGCCAAGGCCGGATGACCTGGGTTCGGACGGCCGCAACCGGGTCGAAGCTGCCGGGCACGGTGTGGTAGGTAGCATCCGGCGCGGCATCCCCATGGGGATTGTGATGTCTCGGCCGTTGCATGGTAACCCCTCCATGATCGGTATCTTTCGGGGGACCTCGACGTTGTCCTTCGCCTGCGTGCGGGGGTCCTGATGTCCCGCCGACCGAAGACCGGACGCCGCCGCTGGCACCACTGGCCCGAGGCCCACGCCACCGCGGGCCTCGATGGCCTTGCCGCCTCGGGCCTGATCCCCACAGAGTTCTGTGCCCGGCGCGACATCTCGCGGGGCCGCCCGACCTCCTGGCGAGAGCGCCTGTCGACCTCGTCTCCGCGGATGGCGCGCCAGGTGATCCGGTCGCGCGCAGACCGTGGAAGGTCATGAGTTTCCTCGTCGCGTCGCTCGCGAAGAGATCGTGGAGCGCGTGCTCCTACTGCTGGATGGGCGCAGTCGCTGCATCTGCATCTTCCACAGCCGGTTGCGCGAGCCGTTACTGCCGCCCGTCAGCCGTCAGAAACAACTCCGTCGCGTGTGCGTAGCGCTTGTGGCCCATCCGTCGGTGCTAGGTCGAGAGCGTGCCGCTGTTGGAGGAGCTGCGGCAGTGGGTGTTGCAGATCGCGCCGGGGGGCTGCCGAGCGCACCGCGCTGGGGAAGGCGACTTGGTACGTGCAGGCACGGTGGCTGTCGCTCACCGTTTTCACGGTCGACGCCCCGCTCGACACCCAGGACCTGGACTACTTCACCGAGTTCGTCGGCCGGGCTGCGTAACATTGATCCACGGTCGATCAACCCCGAGAACCCCGAGCCGGGGCATCTACCGACGCCTTGCCGCCTTGGGCCGGAATGAGGCACCATCGTCGGCGCTCATGGTCACGAAGTACAAGAAGAACACATTAGGGGTTACGCTGCTTCATCGGACCGAGGGGCTCCGTCACCCCGCGGTCGACAGATACCTCCGCCAGTCCCTGCCGCGCTACCTGGCCGCCATCGGCGCACGGCCCCCGGTCCGGCGCCGAGCGGCCGACGAGATCCTCCAACTCGCGCTCAACATCGAGGCCGACGCGCCCTACCTCCGCGCGGTGCGCGAGTACATCGCGCCGCACATCGTCTCGGAGTCCATCACCCGCAGCCGCGACGCGCGCGCTCGGCGCATTGCGCAGCAGGTGGCCGACCGGCTCGGGACGGGAACGGTGCTGGACCTTGGCTGTGGGGACGGTGCGGTCGCGACGCTGCTCGCCGCTGCCCGGCCTGGACTTGTGCTGGCTGGCGACGTCTTCCGGTCGCCGGAATTCGACCACGTGCGCGCCCCGCCCTTCGTCTGGGTCTCCGACGCCGACGAGACACCCCTACCGGCGGAGAGCGTGGACTGCGTGCTGCTCGCCAACGTGCTGCACCACGCTGCCGACCCGCCGCGCGTGCTTCGCGAGGCCGGTCGGGTGCTTCGCCCGGCGGGGAGGTTGGTGATCGTCGACGCGCAGCTCGATCCAAAGGGTGAACCGACCGAACGTGGGCGCGACGCAGTGCTGAGCCGGGAGTACATGCAACTGACGGAGGAAGACCGGGTGGTGGTGACGGGCTTCATCGACCAACTCGCCAACACCGCGGGGTGGTCGCCAGGGATTGCGCAACCCATCCCCTGCCCGCTCAACTTCAACACGACGACTGGGTGGAGCAGGGCGCTCAAGTTGGCGGGATTTCGGCTCGATATGGCCGTGCCTCTAGGCGTCGACCAACCCCTGGGTGCCGGAATGTTCCACGGGGTGTTCATCGCCCGGCGCAGGGGCCCGTCGTGACCATCCAGGAGACCGCGAACGCGTCGCTGGTAGAACAACCGCCTTCCGCTGCGCCAACCGGTCACTCCACGCTCGGGGGGGCGCACCACTACTTCTCCGCCTTCGTCGAGCAGGACGACGTCAAGGTGCTCACCGAGAGGCTGAAGGTCATCAACGACGTCCTGGCCTTCCCGAAGGCCGCCAGTGACTTTCTTTGGAAGCTCGCCGAATACTTCGCGGGTGACCATCTCGCCGCTGCTTGGTACCTCGTCTACTACCCGCGCATGGCTTGGGTGAAGTCCAACCGCATCGCCTCCAGCAGCGCCGAGGGCAACCCCGGCGACTGGAGGTTGCCGGGCAATAGAGATCACGAACTCGCTTGTCAGGAGACGTGGAGGATCCATCAGAAACTGGTTGGTGCCGAAGGGACGTTTCGCCTGCATCGCCACTTCGAGATCGTCAACGTTGCCAAGCTGAGGGGGGTTCGCTCATTCGTTCTGAAGTTGGGAAACGATGGCGCGCCGACCGTGTCTGAACTGCACGATCCGCATGAGGCCGTTGCGTTCATGACGTGGCAGCTGCTTGGCTCGGCCGAACCGGACCGAAGGGCGTATGAGCGCTACATGCAGGCTCTCCTCCCGCGTACGGGCACGCAGGCCGCTCTCCTGGTCACCAACCCCTTCGACGGGAAGGTCATCGGCATCGGGTACACTTATGGAGCGCTGGATGTCGTCCGCGCGGCAGAGGTCGCGACGCGCGAACTGCTGTTCGACGCGATGCACTTCCTTCGTGAACAAGAGGCGAGGATCAACGCGCAGGCGGCGGTCCATGCGGAACTCGGCGCCGCCGCCGCGCACGAGTTGCGCAACCAGGGCTTCGTGGTGGAGACGATCGCGAACGCGGCGCGAGCGCAGGTCGCCGCGGGGGCCGCGGCCGCGGACGTTCGGGAGACACTCGACCGCTTGAGCGGACTCGCGGCGTACCTGCGCTGGCCGTGGGCCGACGACCCGAGGTCTGCGGAGTTGGCTCCCGTCGCAGATGACTTTCTTCTGAAGGCGGCCCGCTCGCTCTGGTTGCAGCATCGCGGCTTGAGTGCGAAGTGCAGCGTGTTCGTGACGCGCAAGGGGTCCGCGGGGGTCAAGCAGAAGCCGCTCAACGGCAAGTGCATGCGTGCATGCGTCGAGATTCTTCGCAACGCGATCAAGCACGCGGGTGCGAATCCGGGGTTGCGCCTGGACGTGACGGTCGATGAGGGGCGCGTCGTGATACGTTCGTCTGGCGCCGCCGATGAGGCGAAGCTCCGCACGGTGGCGGCCCACTGGTCGGGTGAGATCGAAGCGGAGTCGTCGCTCCGTGGAATCGGTTTGGCGCGACGGTCGTTGGCTGAGGCGGGTTGGGAGGTGACCCCCTTCGTCGAGTCCGACGCGCTCACCCTCACGTTGACGGCGCCCGCGGGTTCGGTGCGGTAGTGCCCTTCGCCCCTCCCCCTCTGCGCATACTAGTTGTGGACGATCACGCCGTCGCGGGCGACGCCGTTGAACAGTTCAAGGACTCGGACCGCTTTCGGCGCTGGCTCAAGTCGAACCGGCCGATCGAGGTAACTTGCGAACCGTTCGCCCTTGCGGCGGGCGGGGAATACACCCAGGAAAGACTGGCGGGTTACGACGCTATCGTCGTCGACCTGCGGTTGCCCGCGAACCCTCACGCGCGGTCCTGCGATTGGAGTGCGATCAAACTTTCGGAGACCCCAGGCATCCAAGCGACGATCGAAGAGCTGTGCTCGCTCGGCTATCACGGGTTCACAACCCTGGCCTATCTCGCTTCACACCCACAACTTCGCCTCCTGCGCCGAACCTTGGTGCATTCAGCCAACGTCGACAGTGTCCAAGAGGAATTTCGGGCCTTGAAGGCTGCGGCCTCGCGGCACCGGGATCGTGACGGGGGAGAAGACGATCTCGGAGTGCCCGTCCTGCCCACAGATGCAAAGGGGTCGGCCGAGACGCTCGTCTCGCCGGGAGGGGTGCCTGATATTTTTGCCCACTTCTGTAAGTTGGGTCTGATCGTTTGCGAGAAAGGGCGTGCCGCTTCCATCGAGTTGGAGTTTCACCTCTTTTCCCTTCTGCACATTGCCGTCTCCTGCCAGATCGTTGAACCGCAGACTCGCTGGAGTCTTTTGCAAGTCGCCCACCGCGGCGTGCGCAGCGGGCATCTTTCACACGCACTGATCGCAGGCCCGATGGGGAGTGGCGCCTTCGTCGCGGAGCACCTGCATGCCCTCACCGGGCACTATGCCGACATTCTGCGGGAAGAGACCGCATTCCGCACGGTCGAGACCGACCTGACCAGCGAAGAGGTGCCTCGGTTGTGGCCATCGCTCACCTCCTTGCGCTCGTTCGGCCCTGAGGGGCAGGTCTCACTGACCGACCTGCACGGACAACAGGGCAGGGATGGCACCGCTCGGTACGGCGTCTTGGTAGCCCCCATCGTCCAAGGCCGGTTGTCGTCCTTTGACGCGCTACCTGCGAGTGTGATTCTCCCGGTGCGAGTAACCCAGTCCGACGTCTTCTGCGACGTGTTCATCGAGGAACTATCTGACGTACCGTCGAGGGCGCAGGCCAGTTTCATCCGGTTGCTGGAGGAGGGCGAGTTACGACCAGTAAATGCGGATTGGTCGCATTGCCTCCGAGACGAAAATGGGGCGTTGCACTTCCGGTTGCTAGCGGCGACCCGTCTCATCGAACCCAAAAACGAAAACGATCTTCCGGAGGGGGTTTCATGGTCAGCTGCGGCGATGGCAGCTCCCGCGCCCCGAGTCCTCCGTAGCGAGCTGTGGTATCGGATGGGTCTTCCCAAGATCAAGATTCCACCGTTGACCCGGGCGGACGTGGTCGATGCGGTGAACTTGATCGTACGCAGCATCCCCAACGGACGCGAGTTCATCCCGGACTGGGATTTTAATCACTACTTCGCTGACGTTGTGAGCGCGGGGCTGTGTCCGGGCGACCTGTTGCAACTGCGCACTTTGGTCGAAGAGGCTTCCTTCGCGGCGGAAGAGAGAGCGGCCCATCCCGCGTTCAGGCAGTCGCGCTCATCGGCGATTCTGAAGTCTGATGCGCCGTTGACACAAGAGGAGATTGTCATTCTCAAGTATTTTTGGTTCGCCCGTAAAGTGCATGAATTGACGTCTCCGCTGGACAGAAAAGAAAAACGGTACAAGACCGCAAAAACCATCGCCGACGTTAGTTGGCAGATACTTCTTCGAGCGATTGGGCCAGCGAAGTTGGGTCGTTGGCTTCCGAATGCATCAATGCAAGCTGCGTCGAATACCAAAGTGAATTTAGATGATGAAGATATCAGCAGGTTGAAGGAATACATCGGATCGACATCACTCCAGCCTTGCGCCCAAGAAGAGGTCAAAAAGATCGTTACAAAAGAAGAGGCAATCGATGTTTTCGTTCTCTGGGTTGCATGGAGAGGATTCGTCATGCAACACCGAACAACCGAGGATAAGGAGGTCTATTCGTTAGACGAAGAAAATCAGGACTACGTTGAGAAAAACTTCTCCGAACGATACAAAACAACGTACGACTCTCGCATATTCGTTAAGAAGTAGCGCGCGCAACGAAGAAATAAAGAGGATACATCCGCAGAAGAACCATAGTACTGGATGTTGTTGGGGTTCCTGAAACAACGGAAAGTATCGCTTTGCCAACCCTGACCCGCACCGTCTCCGCCCCCGCGTCAAACCCCCTTCCCACCTCGACCCCTTGCACGCCTTCCCCCTCTCGCGCTTCGTCGGCCACCTCCTCTGCCCGCAACCCCAAGGTCGTCGTCGCCAGCCACAACCGCGCCCCCACGGGCCACGCCGGGTCCACCACCTCCGCCGGTAGCACCCAGTACCCTTCGGCCCCCAGCGGACGAAACCGCCGCCCCTCGTCAAGCACCCCCTCAATGACTTCCGACCGTCCCGTGAGGCGCGCCACGAAGGGCGTCGCCGGCCGCGCCCATGCCTCGGCCAGCGTCGCCACCTGATGAATCCTCCCCGCGTCGAGGAAAGCCACCCGGGCGCAGAGCCGGGCCGCCTCGGCCACCTGATGGGTGACCAGGACCCCTGCGACACGCTCCTGGGCGACGACCTCCCGCAGCAGAGCGGACGCCTCCTCGCGCGCCTCGACGTCCAGGCTGGCGAAGGGCTCGTCGCAGCACAGCGCCTTGGGCCGCCCGACCAGAGCCCGCGCGATGGCGACCCGCTGCTGGACGCCGCCGGAGAGCGCAGGCGGGCGCAGATCGAGCCAGCGTTTCAGGCCGAGTCGCTCGGCCATCGCCGTGGCCCGCTCGAGAGACTCCCGGCGCCCATTGCCCAGTAACCGTAGCGGCAGCGCGATGTTCTCCCTCGCCGTGCGGAACGGGAGCAGCGCCGCGTCCTGGCGGATGATGGCGACGTGACGCTCGCTTGGCGGGAGCGCGTCGATGGCGACGCCGTCGAGGGTGATGTGACCTCGGGCGGTGCGCGCCTCCTCGACCCCCGTCGACTGCAAGACGCGCTCGAAGGCCGAGCGCGTGCGACGCGCAGGGATGAGCCCCGCGATGGCACGAAGGATCGTCGTCTTGGCGCTGCCGTTCGGCCCAACGAGACCCATGATCTCGCCCGGCGCCACGGAGAAGGACGCGTCGGTCACCAGAGCCTCGCCTCGCGGTCCGTTCACCGAGAGTGAGTCGACGGACAACATCGGGTCAGTGCGTTCCATCGGTGGCCGAGAGGGTGCGGGCGAGCCAGGGGATGGTGGTCGCCAACGCCGCGGCGGGCAACATCGCGAGGAGGGCGAACACGGCGAGGAGACCGCGCGGCGGCGCCTCGGCGGCGGCGAGCGTGACCTGCTGCAACACCAGCGTGCGGGTGTGATCGGTGTACGAGAGCAGGAACGCGAACAGGTACTCCCGCCAGCTTAAGGCGAAGGCGATCAGCCCGGCAACGGCCACGACGCCGCGGGTCGCGGGCAGGATGAGGTGGCGGAGCGTTCCCCAGGGGCCCAGGCCCCACATCAGGGCCAGCTCACGCCAACTCGCAGGCACTCCCCGGAAGGCCCCCTCCAAAAGCAACACTACCAAAGGCGTGACGATCGCCGTGTGGACGGCAACGACCCCCGCGCGCGTGTCCACCAGGCCCGCCGCGGCCGCCACGCGGAACCAGGGGATCAACAAGCCTATTGGGTACATGGTGTACGCGAGGCTCAGCGCGAGCCGCGCTCGCAGTGAGAGCAGGCGCGGCCAGCGCGCGAGGCCGGCCGCCAGCGGGATCGAAACGGCGAGCGTCGTCAGCGCGGTGCCGGCGGCGATCGTCACGCTGTTGATGAGCAGACGCCCGAGGTGGGGGAGGCGCAGCAGCGCGGCGAGGTTGGCGCTCGTCGGCCGGAAGGTCAGCGTGAAGGGGCGGGCTACCAGTTCGGCCTCGGCGCGTAGCGCGCTTTGCAACAACCAGAACGGTACCGCGAGGCTCACGGCCAGGAGCGCCACGCGGAGCGTGCGGTCGACGGTCACCCGCGCCGCGCTCGTCACGACGCCCCCCCCCGCGCAGCCAGCAGCACCGTCGACGCGAGCAGCAGCGTGATCAGCACCGACGCCGCGGCGGCCATGCCCGGCTGCGGGAGCTCGAACTGGTGGCGGTATATCCACACCGCGGTGGTGTCCGCCCATGGCGACGGGCGGTGCTGGGCGAACGCCAGCCACGGGGCGTCGAACTTCGCGAAGGTGATGGCGCCCCGCAGTACGGCGAGTCCCGTCAGCACTGGCCGCAGATGGGCCCAGGTGAGGTGCCGAAACGTCCGCCACCGCGAGTTGGTGACACCCGCCGCGAGCTCCCAGTGGGATCGTGGAATCTGGAGCAGCCGAACGAGCACGACCAAGTACACGAAACCGAAGCCCTCCGTGGAGCCGATGGCGACGATGGCGACGGGCGCGAGGCGCTCGCCGCGGAAGTCGATGGCGACTCCGAGGGCTCGGGTGAGGCGGACGAGAGGGCCGGTGATGGGGTCGGTCGCGCTTGACCAGACCGCGTAGAGGGTGGTGGTCGGCAGGAAGTAGGTCGCGGCCAGGATGGATCGCAGCGTGAGCGAGGCGAGCGACGGGGAGCGGGTGAGCAGGGCGGCGGGTACCGCGGCGGCGAGCTGGAGTCCCACGGTGACCGCGGCCACAACACCAGACAGCGCGATCGCTCGGCGGAAAGACGGGTCACCGAGGGTCAGGCGGAAGGCATCGAGGGACAGCCCTGCGTCGCCGTCGACGCCCGAGAGGCTGGTGACGGCGAGGTAGAGGAGCGGACCCAGATAGGCCACGGCGACCGCGCCCAGGAGGAGCGCGGGCAGCAAGCCTTCACGCCGGCGAGTCATCGCGCTTGCGCGCTCTCCAGATGAACCCGGCGACGAGCGCAACGACGAGCGCACCCACCAACACCATCGCGCCCAACCGTCCTCCCGCTCGCGCGGCGGTCCGGGACGCCCGGGGGCCATCCGTGTCGACGTCCAGCGGCAGCCCTTGCACGAGTTGCTGCGCGCGGGCCTGGGCGTGGGCCGCCGCCTCCGCGGGCGGGACGCCCCGGTAGACCTCGCGGATCATCTCGGGGACGAGGTGGCTGCCTTCCAATCGGAAGAGCGCGGGGCGGCGGCGGTCTTCGATGCGCGACATGAAGATGGGCAACGCGGTGTCGGTGCGTAGGCGCTGCAGGAGCTCATCGTGGAAGGGGCGCCAGAGCTGGACCTGCGCGAGCCCCTCGTAGGCGGGCGAGGTCGCCACCGATTGTAACGCCGGCGTGAGGTGCAGCGGCACCGAGGCGGCGTACGTGACGTACACCTCGGGGCGATAGAAGAAGCGGAGGAACTCGCGCGCGATCTGCGGCGAGCGTGCCCGCGTGGGGATCACCCAAGGCTCGGCGTCGAGCGTCGCGTAGGCCGGGGTGCCGTCGCGCACCGCGCTCGGGCCGCGCGGGTGGGGCACGAATCCGAAGGTGCGCGGCGACCGCTGCCCCTCTGGGGCCTGCCGCATGATGGAGAGCGTTCCGCGGCCGAAGAAGCCAGGGAGCGTGCAGGCGCGCCCCTGCGCGAAGTGCACGAAGTTCTCGGGGTAGTTGGAGTTGCGCAGGGGCTCGGGCACGAGGGCGTACAGTCGGGCGAGGAAGGTAAGGGTCTCGACCACGCGCGGGTTGGCGAAGGCGGGGCGCCCCTGCGAGTCGAAGAGGGTCCCGTGGTTTGACGCCAGCAACTCGGAGAACAGGATGAGCAGGTGCAGGTCGTTCGCCGGCAACAGTAGCGGCGCCACGTCGGGGCGGGCCGTGCGACAGGATTCGTAGAGCCGCAGCGCGTCGTCCCAGGTGTCGACGGGAGTGCGACCGGCCGCGGGCACCATGTCCTCGCGCACCGCGACATAGGAGATGCCCAGGGCGGTGGGCACCCCGTAGACGTGGCCGTCGTAGCGCTGAAGGTCGCGCACCGCGGGGTAGAAGTCGTCGCGGCCGACGGCGGCCAGCACGTCGTCGAGCGGCTGCAGGTGACGCCGCGAGACGAGGTAGGCGGCCTGGTGCGGCTCGACCTGCATGATGTCAGGGGTGACGCCGCTCTCGACGGCGGTGAGCACCCGCCGCTCGATGTCGTTCCATCCGATAGCGGTGAACTCCACCGTGACGCCGGGGTGCGACCCCGTGAACCGACGGCCGATGTCGGCCAGCGCGGCGAGCGTCGTGGGGTCGCTCTCGGTGTGCCAGACGACCAGTGTTTGCTGGGCGAGTGCCGCCGCCGGGAGCAGCAGCAGGGCGAGAAACGCCATGCAGAAGAACGCCGCCCGTCGGCCACGGTGGGCTGGGGGATGGTGTGTCCCAAATGCGGTTGGATGGCTCATGGATGCTTGTGACGCACGCTATGCGGCTCGCGCCGCGTCGGTCAACGCCCAGTGTAGATCGCGACGGCGTGCGGGATCGTCCGACCGGGGGTGATCGCTGCGCGGCCGTCGATGACGAGGCCGGTGCTCGCGCCGCCGTCGAGCATCGCGACCGACGAGGCGCCGAAGTTCGTGAGGATGTTGTTCGCCCACGCCTGCGTGGCGTAGGTGCTGGAGTAGAAGAGCACCCGTTCGACGGTTCCGTCGCGGTCGTCGTCGCGGACGCCGACGAAGGTGCGCGCGACCCACGAGGTGGCCGACTTGTTGGCCGTGACATCCAGGGCGCCGATCACGTCGGGCTGCGTCGTGAACACGCTCGTGCTGTGCGGGGCAATGGAGGCCAACGAGCGCGCGGTGTCGAAGGTGAACACCCGGATGAGGCCTGGGAACTCGTTCAGCCCGTACCCCTGGCTCAGGGTGACGCCGCCCGTGCGCAGCCCGAAGGCCACGGGCGCGGGGTTGGCTGCTGTCGAGAAGAAGGTCCCGTTGATCACCACGCGTGCGGTGCGGGCGCCAGAGTTCTGCGAGGCCGCGTCGGACCAGAAGGTGCCACTGCCGGGCCCGAGAAGCTTGCGGCCCAGGGTGGCGCTGGGCGCGTTGGTCACGCTGCCGGTGAGGCTCCGCACCGACCCGGAGCGCAGGTCGACGACGGTGACGTAGTCCGGCGTGCCACCGGTGTAGTTCTTCCGGTAGACCGTCACGCCCGTCCAGGTGTTGGTCGCGGTGAAGCCGCTCGGCACGGTGAGCGCCTGCACCGCCTGCCCAACGTTGACCAACTCGCTGTCCACCGGCTGGTCGGGGTCGGGCGCGACGCCGACGACCGACACGCCCTCTCCACAACCCACGGCGATGACGGCAAGCGCGGCCAGGATTGTGTGGCGGTTGAATCCGAAGTTGCCCCGGGACGTGATGCCTTTGTCGTTCATAGTTTCCTCCTGCCGAGGCACCGGCCGCGGCTTGCGCCAGGACTCTGCACAGCAGGGACCACGCGGGAAACGCCGAAAAATCAGCCGAATTTGTCCCGGCGATGCGTGGCCTCGGAGCGGTTGATCATCTTCCGGCGCAGGTTGAGTCAGGTTGTCTTGCGCAACCCCGGGTTGGCTAGGACCGTCGACCCGCTCCGTCAGCTGGCGGTCGCCATCTGCATACGGAAGTCGATGGCGCCGACGAGAGTACCGTCCATGTCGAACCACAGGATGCCGACCCAGAGCCCTTGCGGCGACCGCAACAGGAGGACCGCACGCAGGTCCGTCGTCGCGCTCGTGAACGCGGCCAGGGTCTCGGCGAGCCCAGGTACGTGCACACCCTGACGAGCCCAGCGGCCGGCGCGGATCCAGTAGGTGCTGTGCCAGTGCGAGGGCGGGAGGTAGGTCGGGTCGGTCGTGATCGTCGGGGCGTCGTCGACCAGTGCCAGGGGCACCAGCTCGGGGTGGCCACGGCCTGCCTGGGCCTCGATCTGCTCGCGGAGCTGGCTCCGGTTCGTGTCCCGCTCCGTGAGGTCGAGGTGACCCATCCCGAGGCTCCGGCGAAATAAAGGTGACGATAGCGGTGACAGAAATGACGAAGGGCCCGAAACCTTCACGATTTCGAGCCCTTCTAGAGTGCGAGGAGGGGGACTTGAACCCGTACTCGCGTCGCGTTTTCGCGGGATTCTGAGGGTTTGCGTTCCCGCATTCCGCGCGACTCTCGGGCATCGACCGGGGGTTTGGGTGAACTGTTCACCCAATCGGAAAGACCACCCCTCTGGTTCCACTTTCGCACTTCAACAACCGGAACCGCAGCCCCGCAGCCGGGTTGGGTCACCCCTTCGGTGGCCGCCCGTGCGGACGCACCACCGGCTCCGCGAGGGCGAAGAGCACGCCGGGTTCGACGCCGAGGGCAGTGGCCAGGGCGGCAACGTACCCAACCCCGGCGTGGACCTTCGCGGCCTCGATGCGCTGAAGGTACCGAAGGTCAACGGAGGCCCGCTCGGAGAGCTCGGCCTGGGTCAACTCCCGCTCCAGCCGGAGCCGCCGCACATTTGCCGCGACCCGCATGAGGGTGGCGTGCAGCAGGTCGTCGTCCACCCATGAGCCCTACCGTCCGCGGGGGTGCCGAAAAACGGCCGATCGGCCGTCTTCCGTTGACCCGCCCAGGCTGGGGGCATAGCGTCTCCAGCCGTACGTCTACCGCTCTCTGGGTGCCGTACGCGGGGTGGACATGGACCGGACGCTGACGAAATCCCCGAAGGATCCGAGGATGTTGCTGGGCGGGGTCGCACTGGTGCTGGCGGTGGCCGGGATGGGGTGCGGCCGGGACGCAACGCCATCAGGTGGGTCGGTCGAGGCACCTGTAGCGACCCGAGCACCGTCGCGCGCCGCAGACGTGGCCCTCGGAATGGAGGTTGTCCCGGTACCTCCCGTGGAGCCGCAGCAACAGCAGGCCGCGCCCCTTGATTCGGGGACGAGCGCTGGTGACGGGGGCGTGCCCCCACAGGGCGTCGTGCAGCTCGCGCCGATCACCCCAGACGGGGGCACGCTGTGCATCAGTCCGGCGTCGGGATTCGTCAGTTTGACCGGGGTACTTCAGCGCGAGTCGCACTCAAGCCACGATCCCGGACGACCGCAACGGATGTTCTATTTGCAGTTCACTCCACCCATCTGCGTACGAGGCGTGATCGACGCCGACTTTGGGACGAGGCGCACGAAGCGAGAGGTACGAGTGGTTGGCATTGCCGAGACCTCACACCTATACGCCGCGCTGAGCTCCCACGTAGGGACGCAGATCACCATGAGGGGTCGGCCCGTGATTCCGCACATGGGTGGCATGGGATCCTTCTGTATCTTCAACGGAGCCATCGGAGAATAGATGCTTGCGATACGCCTCGGGATCAGATCAACGCGTGCGACCGAAGATCGCACTGACCACAACAGTCCAGAAGGTAACGGGACTCCATGCAGAGAACAGGATTGACATCACCCATCCAGACGCTTCTCGCGGGGGCGCTGACGCTGGTGACCGCCCACGCTTCGGCAGAACAGCCGCCGCCCGGCGACGTGCATCCCCGTGCGAACCTCCGCGGACGGGACCTTTCGGGAGCCCGCTTTGAACTCGCACGCCTCATGCGTGCAGACTTCACGGGCGCGGACCTCTCTGGTGCCGTGTTCGATTCAGCGGACCTCAGCCGTGCGAATTTATCACGCGTGAACCTTACAAACACGACATTCGTGCAATCAGCGTTTACCGGGGCAAACTTCACGGGCGTGGATTTTACAACGAATGTTAGATTCGAAGGAGGTTCGAGCGTAAGCGTTCAGGCCCCAACTCCATTGGACAAGAGTTCGGGCGGGATGAGCGACGGCGCCACCACGCCGCGCAGCTTCGCGGAGATGGCGTCGCACAGGAAGGCGAAGACGCTCCGGGCATGCTGACGGCAGGTCGCC
>JBGARZ010000009.1:0-432085 GCA_044229975.1 Polyangiales bacterium | reverse complement strand
CAGCCTCGGGTTGTGGAGGCTACGGAGGTGACCTCAACCGTCCGAACCGCCGGATGCGGACCCGCTTGTCCGGTGGTGTGGCAGGGGTCGGCTCCTCCTCACGGAGGGGCCGCCCCTATGCCGATCGCTTGCCCGGGGTGCAGGCGCGGGACGCGACCAACCCCGGTCCGGAAGCGGTCGCCGCGACTGTGAAGGCTCCCCGCAAATGGCTGCGCCTCGCGGCGGTGGCGTGGCTCGCGCTGTGGCTCGTCGCGACCCTCGGCGGCGAGGCCGCGCGGCTCTCTCCCGCCGAGCGCGTGACGCTGGAGGTGAAGGCGTACCTCGCGACCGAGATGGCCGCGCTGGAGACCGCCGCGCGCGACCTCCACGCTGCCGCGCCCGCCCCCGACGCCGACGGCTGGAACGCCCGCGCCGACGCCGCCTCCGTCCGTCGGATGCGCGCGGCGTGGGGGCGCATGCGCGACGCCTACGAGCACATCGAGGCCGGCGTGGTGGTGCTCTTCCCGGAGACCGACGTGGTCATCGACGCGCGCTACGAGGGCTTCGCGGAAGGCGGCCTCGACCCCGACCCCTTCGACGGCGTCGGCGTCACCGGGATGCACGCCATCGAGCGCATCCTGTGGGCCGACGAGGTGGCGCCCGAGGTGCTCGCCTTCGAGCGATCGCTGCGAGAGGGCAGCGTGTACGTGGCGCCGTCGTATCCGGGCGACGCGCGCGAGGCGGCGGGTTTTCGCGACGGCCTCGTGCGACGGGTCATCGACGACATCGCCGCGATGCGGAGGGCGTTCGGCCCGCTCGCGCTCGACCCGGCGGCGGCGTACCGCGGCGTGGTGTCGTCGATGCGCGAGCAGCACGAGAAGATCGACCTCGCGGCCACGGCCGAGGAGGAGTCGCGGTACGCGCGTCGCACGCTCGCGGACATGCGCGCCAACCTCCACGGGGGACGGGCGCTCTTCGCGTGCTTCCGACCGTGGCTCCGCGACGCCGGTCACGAGGCGATGGCAACGACCATCGACGCGCGGCTCGCGGCCATCGAGGCGCGGTACGACGCGCTGCCCGGCGACGCGCTCCCGCCCGTACCGCCGGGCTGGAACCCCGATGCCCCCACCGCCGCGCAGCGCGCCACGGCCTACGGTGCGTTGCACGGGTTTCTGGGTGAGGAGTCCGACCCCGACCGCGCGGGTTCGTTGGCCGAGCGGATGGTGCGCGCGGGGCAGGCCCTTGGGGTCGAGGTGCGCTGACGCAACGACGGCGCGTCGTCACGACTCCGTCACGAGGGTCTCTGGTATGGTCCCGACCATGTCGCGCGCGCGCTGTCTCGCATTGGTGATCCCTGCGCTCCTGGCCGGCTGTACCGAGGACGCGGCGACGCCTCCCGCGGATGCGGCGGTGGCGGATGTGTCCGCCGCCCTCGATGTGTCCGAGGACATCGGCAAGGAGCCCGTCGACGCGCCGCCGCCGGACTACGTTCGGCCGCCGCCCATCACGCGCACCGAGACGGACGAAGCGCGGGCGACGCAGCGGCAGGCGTGCACCTTCGGGCGCGGCGCGTGGGCGGCGGAGACGGTGGGGCGTGAGGTTCCCATCGGCGACCAGATGCCCATCGACCACATCATCGTGGTGATGCAGGAGAACCGCTCCTTCGATCACTACTTCAGCCGGTTGCCGGCGGCCGGTCAGACCGACGTCGACGTGGCGGCGGCGGACTGGTCCAACCCCACGGCGGCGGGCGCGCCGGTGCTCTTCCACCACGACACCCAGCGGTGCATCGAGGACGTCGCCCACGGGTGGAACTCCGTTCATCGCCAGTACAACAACGGCCGCATGGACGGCTTCGTCACCACCAACGACCCCGACGGTGAGCGCGGTCTGACCTACTTCGATCAGAGCGACATCCCCTTCTACTATTCGCTCGCGACGACCTTCGCGATCGGCGACCGGTACTTCTGCTCGCTGCTCGGTCCCACCGGGCCCAACCGCATGTACCTGATGGCGGGGACGTCCTTCGGGCTCGCGCATAACACGCTCATCTCGCAGGACACGCGCAACACCCCGGTGGGCCACCTCTTCGGCTCGCTCGACGCGGCGGGCATCGCCTGGAAGGACTACGCGGGCGGCGCCCGGATGCTCGGGTTCTTCCCGTACTACGGCATCGTGCGCGGGGCGACGCGCAACAACTACGGCACCATCGAAGACCTGCACCGCGACCTCGCGGCCGGAACGCTCCCCCCCGTCACCATCGTCGAGCCCAACTACCAGGGCGACGGCGGTGAGCGCGTCGACGAGCACCCGCCGGGCATCCCGATGAACGGCGAGCGCTTCGTCGAGCGCATCGTCCGCTCGCTCATGGGCTCTCCCCTCTGGCGTCGCAGCGCGCTCTTCCTCGTGTACGACGAGCACGGCGGCTTCGCCGACCACGTGGCGCCTCCCGCCGCGTGCGAGCCCGACGACCTCACGCCGCGCATCAACGGCATGCCCGCCGACGGGCGCTTCGACCGCTACGGGGTGCGGGTCCCGTTCATGGTGGTGTCTCCGTACGCGCGGCGGCATTTCGTGTCGCACCGCACCTTCGACCACGGGTCCATCCTGCGCTTCATCGAGGCGCGCTTCGGGTTGCCGGCGCTCACCCGCCGCGACGCCAACGCCAACGTCCCGACGGACATGTTCGACTTCGAGAACCCGCCCTTCATGACCCCGCCGACGCTGCCGGCCGCGGGCACGGTTGCTCAAGACGTGCGCGAGCGGTGTGCGCGGGAGTTCCCCACGTCGGGCGCGTTCTGAGGTGAGGCGCGCGGCGCTGCTGCTGGCGCTGCTCGCGGTGGCGTGCCGATCGCCGCGATCGACCAGGGCCGACGCGGGTCGGCCGCGCACGAGCTTCGTGGCCTTCACGCAGGACTTCGAGGGCTTCCGCCGGTGGCGCCGCACCTCCCTCGGGCGCTTCTCGGCGGGCGGCCACCTGGAGGGCCCGGAGCAGTACGCGTACGTGAACATCCCGCGCCGCCCCGAGTCGCGGACCTTCGAGACGGGGACGATCATCGTGCGAACGCTGGAGCGCGGTGACCCGACGACGTGGCAGGTGTTCGCGTCGGTGAAGCGGTCGGGCGGCTACAACGCGCGCGGCAACGTGGGGTGGGAGTTCTTCCGGCTGCGGATCGATGCGCGGGGGCGGGTGGTGATCGTGGCGCGCGGGCTCAATCCGCGGACGGGTCTCGACGACCCGTACGGGGCGGCCGACGGCATCGGGTGCAACACCTGCCACGGGAGCGTCGACGCGCGGGTCTACGACGGCGTGCTGAGCCCGGTGCTGCGCCCGCCGGATCCGTAGCGGGGGGATCGCTGGGGGCTGGTACGGGGCGGTGAGCGCGGCGCGCACCCACAACGTTGGCAGTCGACGGTGACTGCGGTCCCGACCGTTGCGCGCCGCGCTGACGCTGCGGCGTGGGCCCTGGTGACTGCGGGCGTGACCGTCGCGCGTCGTACCGAAGCCGCGAGACCCCCGGCTCTCAGCGGGTCGGACTCGAGAGCTGATCGAGCAGGTACATCAGGTTGGCGCCGTTCATCGGGTCGTCGGCGCGGCGCGGTAGGAGAAACACCGGCTCCGCGGTGTGCAGCGCGAGCCCGGCGGTGGTGAGCACGTGGTCGAGCGCGAGGCGCGCGGCGCGGGCGTTGCCGTCGGCGAAGGGGTGCACGAAGCAGACGTCGAGGTACACGCGCGCTGCCCTCGCGAGCGGCGGGAGCGACGGGCGGGCTGCGTTGGCGAGGCAGTTCTCGAAGCGTTCGAAGGTGTCGGCGCCGAGGGCGTAGCGCTCGCGCCCGTGGTGGGCGAAGGCGTCGCCGTCGCGAAAGTCCACCGACGCAACGCCGAGCACGTGTCGCTGCGCCTCGCGGAGCATCGTCCACGAGAGCGGTCGCTGCGCGTTGGCCTCCGCCCGGATGAACGTGAGCGCGTCGTTCATGTGGCGGGCGCGATCGGCCGAGCGGGCGGCGTCGCGTCGCTCGATGAAGGCGCGGTGTCCGTCGGTGGTGACGGGACCAGGTTGTCGTGAGCGGGGCTTGTGCCAGGTGGTCTCGGCGCGTCGCGTCCACCAGCGGGCGAGGGCGTCGCCGAGTTTGACGGGGCTCGCGTTCAGTTCGCCGACGCGGAGTCCGAGCTCGGCGCACGTCGACGCGGCGGTGGCGCTCGACGGAGCGCACCAGCTCTCGAACACACCCGAGACGACGTCACCGATGACGCGTGCGACGCGCGGGTCGACGACGCCGAGCGACTCGACGTGCCATCGCAAGGCGACCTTGAAGGTCACATACCATTCGGCGGTGGCGCCGGTGAGGTCGAGCACGAGCGGGAGGTAGCGGGCGGCGGCGTGCTCGATGCGGTCTGCGAGCGGGAGGCCGTCGGTCTCTTCGCGAAGGGACATCTGGAGCAGGGCGAGCTCTTCGAGAAACTCTCGCCAGCGCACGAGCGAGGTGACGGTGCGCTGGACCCAGGCGTCGGCGTGGTCGGTGGCGTCGGGAGGGGAGAGGGGGCCGCCGTAGGAGGAGGTCCAGTCCCAGCCGGAGGCCCAGGCGCCGTAGTGGGTGATGAGGTCGAGGTCGAGGTGGTAGTGACCGTGGGCGGCGTGGACGCGGTCGGTGGAAGACAACGCCGCGAAGTGCTTGCGGGCGATGGCGTACGCGGGCGCCGGGTCGAAGGGGATGCCCGCCGGGTCGACCACGGACCATGGGAGCTGTCGCGCCGCGAAGATCATCGAGCGGCGATCGTATCGCGACACGGCGACGCGTCGGGTAGCGTCGCCCAGCGGACCTTGAGCACATTGATGATGAAGCGAACCACTACCGCTGCTCCGACCGCTCCGATCGCTGCCACCATCGCTGCGGGCCTCGCCGCGGTGCTGGCCGCGTACGAGATCGCGCTGGCGATCGTCTCGACGCGGCACACGCGGGGCGCGAGCGAGGCGCGGGCGGTGAAGCTGAAAGCGATGATCGGGGCGTACGAGAAGCGCGGTCGGAAGTGAAGGGTCGGCGGGTCGCGTGGGTGGTGGCGCATCGGAGGGTCCGTCCCGGGTAGACGGTCGCCCGCCGCCGCGACTACCTTCCTGCCCCGATGAGCGGGACGATCGGACGGTGGGCGCGCTCGGTCATGTGTGCGGTCGCGCTGCTCACGACCACCTCGACGGCGCTCGCGCAGACCGACACCGACGCGCTACGGCGTGACCTCGTCGCGCAGGCCGAGCGCGCCCGTGAGGCGGGCGACCACGCGCAGGCCGCGGAGCTCGCCGGTCGCGCGGCGGCCCTGCGGATGACGCCGTCGCTGGCGCTCCTGCTCGCGCAGGAACATGAGCAGCTCGGGCACTTCGTCACGGCGCTCGATCACGCGCGACGCTGCACCGCCGACGCCACCGCCGACGCGGCCCTGCGCAACCGCGATCGCATCCTCGGCATCTGTCGCGAGCTCACGGGGGCTCTCTCGGGGCGGGTCGGGCGGCTGACGGTGCGCGTTCCGGCCGGGCTCACGAACGCGGCGGTAACCGTCGGCGGTCGCGAGCTGCCCGCGGCGGCGTGGGGCGTGGCGGTGCCGGTTGATCCGGGCGAGGTGACGGTGCGCGTGAGCGACGAGGCGCTCCATCACGCGCAGACGGTGACGGTGACGGTGACCGCGGGAGCGAGCGCCGAGGTCGCGCTTGACGCGCCGAGAGCCGCGGATGCGGTGGTGCGACCGGCGCCGCGGACCGTGGTGGAAGCGCCGAGGGCGGTGGCGCCGGCGGAGGGGCCGGTGCGTCGCGGGGTGGGCGCCGGGCCGTGGGTGTTGGCGGGCGTCGGGGCGGCGGCCTTCGTGGGTGCGGGCGTGCTGTGGGGGATGCACGGCGGCGCGATGAGCGAGCGCGACGGGGCGTGCGACGCGGGTGGGTGTGACGCGTCGTCCATCGACGCGGACGAGCGGATGCGCGGGTTCACGACGGGGACCAACGTGGCCATCGGGGTCGGCAGCGCGATGGTGGCGGGCGGGGTGGTGTGGTTTCTGGTGGCGCGGGCGAGCGGGGGGAGCGCGGCGGAGGGGCGACCGACGACGTGGGTGGTTCCGACGGGCAACGGGCTCGCGGTGGGTGGCGTGCTGTGAAGGCGGCGCGGTGGGCGGTGGCCGCGGTGCTGGTGGCGGGGTGCTCCGATGAGGAGTGGGTGTACCGACCGAGGCGCGACGCGGCGGTGATGGACGTCGGGGCGGCGATGGTTGATGGCGCGTTGGGCGATCGCGGGGTGATGGGGGATGCGACGGGTGACGTGACGGGTGACGCGGGGACGCCGGACGACGGTGGAGGCGCGACGGGGCTGGTGATGCAGGCGCAGGGGATCGCGACGACGAGCGGCGGGAGCGTCACGATGGGGACGCTGGAGCTGAGCGAGACGGGCTTCGAGGTGGGCGCACCGGGATGCGTGGGGACGCTGTGTTTGACGGGAGGGTTGTTGCCGTGAAGGCGCGGCGGGGCGTGGTGCTGGGCGCCGCGGCGTTGTCCGTTGTGGGCATGGTCGCGGCGTATCGGCTGGGGAAGGCGCGGGCGGACGGTGTTCCGGCGATGAACCCGCTGTACTACGGCGGTGTGTTGAGTGACGGCGGGCGCCCGGTGGAGGGCGTGCGGGCCGTGACGGTGCGGCTGTGGGATGCGGCGACGGCGGGCGCGGCGGTGTGCACGACGAGCGCGGCGGGGACGGCGTTCACGGGCGGGCGCTTCCGGGTGGCGCTGGACGCGGCGTGCGTCGGTGCGGTGCGGGCGAACCCGGAGCTGTGGGCCGAGGTGCAGGTGGAGGGGACGACGTTCCCGCGGTCGAAGCTGGGCGCGGTGCCGTATGCGTTGGAGGCCGGGAGGGCGGTGAGCGCGGCGGGTGCGACTGGGGCGCTGGAGGCGAGGATTGCGGCGGTGGAGGGGAGAACTGCGACGAGACAAGTCGTGATTGGGAGTTGGAGGCCGGCTACGCCGACAGCAGTTACCTTCCCCGTTATCTGTCCAACGACGCCGCCTCCCGCGACCTCGTATGTGAGGATCGGGGGTGAACCGTTCTCGTTGACCTTCACTGCATCATCGGCCGGATTGTATCGGGTATCGGCACCGGCAGAAAATACGGTTGCGCTTGGGTTTACGCGGCTGGCTTCGAGTGTTCCTGCTGCTTTGGTGTTTGATAGGAGTGAGATCGGAGATCGACTTGAAGCCGTCTTTCGTCTTGAAACTGGAAGAGAATACTCGTTCTTCGTAGAGATGCGTGCGGACGTGGCATGTCGAACGAGTCCGGCTACGGAGTTCTTCGCGCGAAGGCCCATGATGGCGGAGCAGTTGGAGTGATGGATGCTCACGACTGCCTCTTGCGGGTTGACCATTTGAGCGCATCGGCTCCGCGTCTCCGTTCAACAGCCCATTCACCCGGGCTGTCCCAATGCGCCCTCACCCGAAGGGGTGCTCGCACTCAGGCCCTCCCAACGCGTCCTTACCCGAAGGGACGCGACCACCTACGTTCGCGTTCGCGGAGGTCCGATCCGGCGCGCGTCGAGCTTCCCGACGGAGACCGGATACCGCTGACGTGGGCGGTCGCGTCCCTTCGGGTAAGGACGCGCTGGGAGGGCCTGGGCGGGAGCGCCCCCTCGGGTAAGGACGCATTGGGCGAGCGTGAGTGGATGCTCGTCGACGGGATGCGCGAGGTCGGGACGTCGCTTGATGGTGGTTCAGGCCAGTGTGCGTCGCTGGGGTTCGGGCGTTGGCCCTCACCCCAGGCAATAACAAGCGGGCGCCCCGGACTGGTCCGGGGCTTTCGAACCGACACTCGATGGGTCTTACGACGCGGATCTCGCATGGTGTCATTGGCTTCAACGAGTTCCTGGTCGAAAGCCCCGGACCCTGTCCGGGGCGCCTGCTTGTTATTGCCTGGGGTGAGGGCCAGCGCCCGAACCCCAGCGACGCACACTGGCCTGAACCACTCCCCATCGCCTCAAGTCAGGCCCACCTGGAGTCCTATCGTATGAAGAGACCCTCCTCCCTCCTGGTGTGGAGCGTTGGCGCTTGTCTCGTCGTGGGCGTTGTCGCCTATCGCGTCGGGCGAGCGCGAGCGGACGGCGTCCCGGCGGTGAACCCGCTGTACTACGGCGGTGTGCTCAATGACGGCGGGCGCCCGGTGGAAGGCGCGCGCAACGTCACGGTGCGGCTGTGGGACGCTGCCACGGCGGGCGCGACGGTGTGCTCGACGACCGCGGTGGGGACGACGTTCACGGGCGGGCGATTCCGGGTGGCGCTGGATGCGGCGTGTGTCGGCGCGGTGCGGGCGAACCCGGAGCTGTGGGCCGAGGTGCAGGTGGAGGGGACGACGTTCCCGCGGTCGAAGCTGGGCGCCGTGCCGTATGCGTTGGAGGCCGGGCGGGCGACGGCCGCCGCGGGTGCGCTGGAGGCGAGGATTGCGGCGGTAGAAGCGCGACCAGCGGGAAGGCAGGTGGTGATTGGGAGTTGGAGGCCGACGAGTCCCACAGTAGATAGCATCAGTGTTCCATGTCCCTCATCTCCTTCCGTTTTGGCGATTCCGCTGATGGGGCCGCAGTTCAGCATCGCCTTTACGGCATCGGCCTCAGCCTACTATGAGGTTACATCGGTACCCCTTAGTAGCGTAGCCGCGAACGACACCCATGGAAACTCTTACACGGTCCGCCTCGTATCGGAGCCGCCTATGGGGACACCACTAAACATCACCGGTCACGAACTATACCGACTCGACGCGGGACGTAGTTACTCGCTGAGATTGGAAATCGTTGCTCCCGACGCGCGCTATCCGCCTTGTGTTGGGCCGATCACAGGAACGGTATCAAACCCTTTCGTCATCGAACAATTCAACTAACCCCCGCCGTGCCCCCCGCCGCCCCCACCGACCCCTTCTCCCTCCTGGGAACCCGCCTCGACGGCAAATACGACGTCCACTCCCTCATCGCCGAGGGCGGCTTCGGCGTCGTCTACCGGGCCACCCACCGCTCCCTCCAGAAGCCTGTCGCCATCAAGGTGCTCAAGACCCCGTCGACCATCCCGGAGTCGCACCGCCGGTCGTTCATCGACAAGTTCGTCTTCGAGGCGCGCACCATCGCCCGCCTCGAACACCCCGGCATCGTCCGCGTCCTCGACTTCGGCGGCGGCCTCCTCCCATCAGGCGGCGCCGCCCCCTGGATCGTCCTCGAATGGATCGACGGTGACTCCCTCGAATCCATCCTCGACGCCCGCCGCGACCGCACCGGCCGCCCTCCCGCTGAGGCCCTCGCGCTCCTGCGCCCGGTCTTCGAGGCGCTCGCCATCGCGCACGACGAGGGCGTCGCCCACCGCGACCTCAAGCCCGCCAACGTCATGCTCGCCCGCTCCCGCGACGGCGTCACCCCGAAGCTCCTCGACTTCGGCATCGCCAAGGCCATGGACCTCGACGAGACCGTCGCCTCCGGCGAGACCGCCACCCGCACCGACCTCCGCGCCTTCACCCTCGCGTACGCCTCCCCCGAGCAGATCGGCGGGACCCGCTCCGGCCCCTGGACCGACGTCCACGCCCTCGCGCTCCTCCTCGTCGAGGTGCTCACCGACGGCCCGCCCTTCCGCGGCGACGACAACACCGCCCTCACCGTCGACGTCCTCTCCGCCACGCGCCCCACCCCGGCGAAGTTCGGCCTCGACGTCGGCCCCTGGGAGCCCGTCCTCGCCCGCGCCCTCGCGCTGCGCCCGGCCGATCGCTTCCAGCACGCGCGCGACCTCCTCCGCGCCCTCGACGCCGCCGTCCCCGCCACCGCGAGCTGGGACGCCCTCACCACCGCGCCCGTCCTCGGACCGCGCCCGCCCCCCGACCGCACCACCACCCTCAAGCCCATCACCCAGTCCGTCGCGCCGCGCCCCTCTCGCGCCCCGCTGCTCGTCGCCGCGGCACTCGCCACCGCGGGCCTGTCGTTCACGGCGCTGTACCTCGTCGGCTCGTCGAGCCCCGCGCCTGCGCCCGCCCACGCGCCACTGCCGCCGCCACCGACGCTGGTGGTGACGCCGCCGCCTCCGCCTCCGCCCGTCGTGTCACCGCCTCCGGTGGCGGTCCCGACGCAGGCGCTCGTGGTCGATGCAGGTCCGCCGGTGAGGGTTGCGCCGCGTGTGTTGCGCCCGTTGCCGCGGCCCGCGGTCACCGTCCGCCCGCAGGCCCACGAGCACGTCCCGGTCGAGTAGAGACTCCTGATTCGTCCACTCTTTCGGGTGCCGTCGCGCTCGTCGCCGCGCACTGAAGTACGCGGCAACGCCGGAAGGGATGACGCAATTCCATGCAAAGTCCGCAGAGCGGACTTGCAGTGCCATGCTCGATGTCCGCAACGTTGCCGCGTACTTCAGTGCGCGGCAGCCGGGCGCAACGACCCCGCCGCTACTCCCGCTCCGACTCCATCCGCAGCGCCGCGCACACGCCCGCCAGCGCGTCGCCCTGCACCCACGCGACGCCATCCACCTCGCGCCGCCCATCGAGCCGCACCGTCGCGCCGACGTCCCCTTCGTCACACCGTCGGTTGCCGTTGCGGTCGACCACCATCGCCACGCGCTCGCTCGGCCACTCGCGCCCCGGCATGATCCACTCGAAGCCCAGCGCGCCGCCCTCGACGGCGCCGCCCGTCACCACCTGCGCCGCCACGGGCCGCTCGTCGGCCACCAGACCCGCGTAGACCCTTCCCTCCATCGCCGCCGCCGTCTCCACGCCGCGCACCCGCACCGTGTGCGCGCGCTCGACCAGCCCCGCGAGCGATGCCTCCACCACCGGCGCCGACGCCACCCCGCTCAATGCGTACGACAGGTTCTCGCTGCCCAGCGTCGCGTAGCGCTGGCTGAACGTCGCCCGCGCCACCTCGCGGCTCGTCTCCCCCGTCGTCCCCGGCGCAAACACCACCGCCACCACCTGCGGGTAGTTGTTGCCGCCCATCGGCATGCACACGCACGCCTCGAAGGCCCCGTCGCGCACCTCGGCCCCCGCCACCACCACGCCGTGCGGAACGTTGAGCCCGTTGCCCTCCTCGCGGATGTACCGCATCGCGAAGCGCACCCGCGCGCCGTCGAGCCCCGTCAGCCCCTCGGCGTGTCCGCGCACCAGGCGCTGCGGCTCGGCCCCGCACGTCGCCCGCACCTCGGCACAGCTCGGCCACGTCATCGGCGCGACCGGCGTCGGCGCGTCCGTCACCACGCTCCCGGCGTCGCTCTCCACCGTCACCGGCGCCGACGACACCGACGCCCCGCAACCCGTCGCGAGCAGCGCGAACATCACCAGCGAGAGGCCACGACGCGACGACGAGGTGTTCATGAGCACCGTTGTACCGCCGCCCGATGCTCAACAGAATCGGTATGTCATGGACGGTATTGTCAACGAAGGCGATGCAATGGGCGTCGCCCTCGCGGGCTCACGGAGTCCTGTATCGTTCGTCGCGGAGGACCCATCGCCATGTTCGAATGGAACGAGACCCATCAGGCCATCCGTGACGCCGTCCGTCGCTTCGTGGAGGCCGAGATCAAGCCCAACCTCGAAGCGCTGGAGCACGGCGACATGCTCCCGTACGACATCCTGAGGAAGTTCCTCGAATCGTTTGGGGTGCGCGACATGGCCATCGGGCAGTTCGAGGCGCAGATCGCTCGCGAGAAGGCGAAGGCCGAGAGCGGCGCCGCCCCCACCGACGACGACACCAGGGAGCGCGCCCCCCGCGGAATGGACCTCGGTCTGCGGCTCATCCCCGTCATCGAGATCTCGAAGTACAGCCCCGGGATGATCACCGCGATGGGCGTGAGCCTCGGCCTCACCGCCGCCGCCATCATGTCCCGCGGAACCATCCGCCAGAAGGAGCGCTGGGCGCGCGACCTGCTCACCCTCGACAAGATCGGGGCGTGGGCCATCACCGAACCCGGCTCTGGCTCCGACGCGTTTGGCGGGATGAAGTCCACGGCGCGCCGCGATGGTGAGGGCGGCTACATCCTCAACGGCAGCAAGACCTTCATCACCAACGGTCCGTACGCCGACACCATCGTGTTCATCTGCAAGCTCGACGACGGGGAGACCCCGCCCGAGCGGCGCAAGATCGTGAGCTTCGTGCTGGAGAAGGGCATGCCCGGCCTCGTGCAGAGCAAGCCCCTTCGCAAGATGGGCATGCACAGCTCACCGACGGGCGAGCTCTTCCTCGAAGACGTTCGCGTGGGGGTCGATCGCCTCATCGGCGAGACCGAGGACACGCCGTCGCGCGCGGCGGCCAAGGAGACCTTCGCGTCGGAGCGAACGGGCGTGGCCGCAATGGCATTGGGCATCGTCGAGCAGTGCCTCGCGCTGTCGACGGAGTACGCGAAGACGCGGGTGCAGTTCGGCAAGCCCATCGGGGAGTTTCAGCTCATCCAGTTGAAGCTCGCGAAGATGGAGGTCGCGCGCATGAACATCACCAACCTCGTCTTCCGCCAGATCGAGATGGCGGCGGCGGGGAAGTCCATGAGCATGGCCGAGGCGTCGGCGTGCAAGCTCTACACGGCGCAGGCCACCATGGACGTCTGCCTGGAGGCGGTGCAGCTCTTCGGCGGCAACGGCTACATGGCCGAGTATCAGGTCGAGCAGCTCTGCCGCGACGCCAAGGTGCTCCAGATCTACGGCGGCACCGACGAGATCCAGGTGTCGCAGATCGCGCGCAGCCTGCTCGCGCGCTGACCGCGTCCGGCCGCGGTGACCTTGCGAAGACTGGCGTTCAGGCCGTCGCGACGCGACGGGTCCACCCCGCCAACACCACCGACACCACGCTCGCGATCAACCACGCGGGCTGGTGCGACCACGCCGCGAGCCCGATGCTCGCCGCGCTCATCAGCGCGAGCCGCGCGAGCTCCGACGGAGCCGCCCAGGCGCGCGACTCGGTGACGCCGCCGACGTTGGTGAGGCCCCACACCGAGAGCGCCGAGAGGGCCACCGTCACCAGCGCGGGAAAGGGAATCACCAGCGGCGCGAGCCCCGGAACCATCGCGAACACGAAGGCCGCGAGCACGTAGCGACGGCGCGGAGGCGTGACCGTCACGCGGTACTTCGGGGCCGTGAGGCGCTCGGCGGCGAGGGCGTTGAGGTCCTCCATCGGCACGCCCGCGGGAACCCATCCGGGCGAGCGGACGATGGCCTGCGCGGCGCTCCAGAGGTCGGGCATGGCGGCGACCTTCTTCGCGAGCTTGGCGCCGTACGCGAGGTGCGACCAGCCGGGGTTGAAGCTCGCGACGGGCTCGATGGTTCCGTAGGTGGGCGACTCCTCCTCGCGCTGGAAGGTGCCGAACATCCGGTCCCAGATGATGAAGACGCCGGCGTAGTTTTTATCGAGGTACTTGGGGTCGACGCCGTGGTGGACGCGGTGGTGCGACGGGGTGTTGAGCACCCACTCCAGCGGTCCGAGGCGACCGATGAGCCGCGTGTGGATCCAGAACTGGAGCACGATGACCAGGCCGTACGCGGTGGCAAACGCGGCGGGCGGAACGCCCAGCAGCGCGATGGGCAGGAAGAACCACATCGAGAAGAGCGGCTGCCAGCCGTCCTGACGGAGCGCGACGGAGAGGTTGTACTCCTCGCTCTGGTGGTGGACGACGTGGCTGAACCACCCGATGGCGCTCTCGTGGCTCCACCGATGGAACCAGTAATAGAAGAAGTCCGACAGCACGAACGCGGTGATCCACGCGACGGTGGGGTGGGCGATGAACCAGTCGGTCACGCGCGCGTGGCGATAGAGCCAGTAGTACGGCGCCATGAGCGCGACGTTGGCGACCACCGTGAGGAGCTGCTGGAAGAGCCCGCACGCGAGGTTGTTGAGCGTGTCGTCGAGCACGTAGAGCCGCGCGCGGAGCTTGTGGTTGATGAGCGCCTCGACGCCCATCCCGACGAAGTAGAACGGCACCGCGAGCACGATGGGGTTGAGCGCCATGACGGGTGCGACGGAACGTATCCCGACCGGGCGGTCGGGGAAACCTCGCGGGTGGACAGCGTGCTACGAGGGAGCACGGCCGACCGTGTACCGCGACGCGCTCCCGACCTTGCAGCAGCGCTGGCAACGACTCGACGCGGAGGCGCGTGAGGGCATCGCGCGCATCGAGGCGCGGGGGTGGCGTCACCTGCCAGTGGAGGTTCGCGAGCGCATCGAGGGGTTGCTGCGAGAGGGCGGGCGCTGGGTGGACGAGTGGCACACGGCGCTGGCGGCCATCGATGCGCTGGAGCGCTGTCGTGCGGCGATCGACGAAGCGCTCGCTGACATGGACGACCCGCACCGCGCCTGGAACGTTCCTGCCGCCGAGTGGCCGCGGGTGGACTTCCCGTGGATGCGGGTGATCGACGCGTCGCTCGCCGAGGTGTCGTCGGCGGAGCTAGGCAGTGACGCGCAGGAGAAGTTGAGCGCGCGGGTGAGGGACATCGCGCTGCGCTTCGACGCGGCGGCGACGCTGGACGCAGCGCACGGTCGGGGCGCGCGGGCGCGGTTTCGCGTGGGCGGTGCGCCGATGGTCTTCGATGCGTGGGCGGTGAAGGGGAGCGGGTTCTGGTCGGGGCCGCGGGTGGAGGTGGGGCTGCTGACGACGGCGCGTCGGTCGGCGGCGCGGCTGGTGCTGCGGCCGCAGAGCGCGTCGGGCGGACTGGGACGCAGCGGGCGCGGCGCGGCGACGGGAGACGCGGAGCTCGACGGGCGCTTCGGGTGGGAGGGCGAGCCCGGCGCGACGGCAGCGCTGCGCGCGAGGGAGGCGCAGAAGGGGTTGCGGGAGGTGTGCCTGGAGGACGTTCCGACGCTGACGGTGGCGGAGGGGATGGCGTCGCTGCGGTGGACCTTTGCGCCGACGGTGAGAAGCGTGACGGCGGCGGTGACGGTGCTGCGCCTGCTGCGCGGCGGGTGAGGTCGGCGCCAACGCGGCAACACCCACAGCCAATGAGTACGGGAACCCCCAGCGACTCGACCCACGCGCGCAGGCCGGGGTCGGCGCTGAGCTCGGCGGCGAGGGGGTCGCGCCCGCAGCGTGGCGCTCTTGCAGAGGTGTCCGAGCGCGACGGCCGCGAAGCTGTGGACGCTCGTCGTGGAGACCCGCTGGAGCAACGCATCGGAGTCGGCGTGTCGACCCGCGGCGTGGAGCGACTGCGCCGCGCGGATACCACCGCCGCAATCCCGCGCACGATGGCAGAGGCCGCGCCGTCGTGCGAGGCGGGCGCTCGCTGGACGACGCCGGCATCGACGCGACGGAGGCGGCCGACGCGGGGCCCAACCGCTGCGTGGGGACGATCTGCGACGACGGGTACGTGTGCTGCGCGGAGCCGACGTCACCTGCGTATGGGCGGTGTCAGCCGCTCTCGTGCGCGACCTGCTGCCGCCGCGCGGAGTGAGCGGGTCGACGCGGCCACAAACCGCGAGAGACAAAGCCGCCAGGGCGCAAGGGTCGCAAGGAACAGATGGGGAAGGACGGGAGGGCTGGATTCAACGGTAGTCAGCCGCTGCTCCGAACACCGCGCCAATCCCTCCCCATCCGTTCCTTGCGACCCTTGCGCCCTGGCGGCCCTCTCTACTGCCGGACGCTCAGTCCGGCCCCGCGAGCCGTTGGTAGACCGCCCCGGCCGTCTCGTCGTCCCACGCCGTCCACGTCCATGGCGTCACGGCGTGCTCGCGAAACTGCGCGAGGAAGGCTTCGTTCTCCGCGATGCGGGCGCGCGGAACCCCCACGTACCCTGCGTCCCCCGCGCCCTCGACGAGCACCGCGAACAACGCCGTCGGGCCATCGCCTTCGTCGATCATGTGATCGAAGTGCACGCCCGTGACCTCCGGCTTCCCCGACCGCACCAGCTCTGCCCGCAGCCGAAACCGGAACATCATCATCGCGAACATCTCGAACCCCGCCTCGTACACGCGCGCGGCCTCGCGCAGGTCGGCCACGCTCGGCACCGTCCAGAGCACGAACGGCCCCAGCGCCTTCATCATCGCGACCGCGGGCGAGAGCGCGTCGCCCACGTCGTCGCCCGCCGTGAACTGCACCATCTCCTTCTGCGCCATTGCGTGGAGCAGCACCGGGTGGACCACCTCGGACTTCACACCGCACGCCGCGCACTCGTGCATGAGGAGCTCGCCGTGTCCGAGCGCCTTCGCGGCCCTGGGGTCGAGGTCGCGGTTGACCGACTCCCACATCACATACTCCCCCGCGGCGCCGCAGGCGGAGCACTGGATCTCGATCGGTCGGTGAGCGCTCATGGTCCTTCGCTACGGCTCGCAGTCGGGCATCGCGGGTCCGGTGCAGCCCGGGATGGTTCCGCCAGCGAGGCGGGCCTCGGCCCAGGCGATGGCGCGGCGCGCGTTGCGCTCGACCACGGTGGTGTGCAGCGCGGCGTTGTCGGTGCACACCTCCACGTCGACCCCGGCGCGGCGCAGCAGGAGCAGGTTGCACGCGGCCTCGCGGGCGGGCGGCATGATGGTGTCGAGCATGCCCTGCACGTAGAGCACGGGCGCCCCCATGGGGTCGGCCTGTCCGAGCTCGGCGTTGGCGCGCACGTACTCGAAGAAGACCCTCCCCGGGCCCGCGCAGGCGGGGCTCGCGCGGTCGGTGGCGCAGGCGACGAAGCCCGCGCGCACGGGCTCGTCGAGCCAGTCGCGCACCCGGAGCTGGAGCCCCTGCACATAGCCGCCGTAGCCGGTGAGGCAGAGCGAGTTGATGGAGGCCGGTGACGTGGTGCGCGCCAGCGCGGGGAAGGCCTCGCCGCCGCGACCGGCGCCGAGGTAGTTCTCGTAGAACGCGAAGGCCATGGAGGTCGCCACGACGGGCGTCGTGAGGCCGTAGGTGATGGTCAGCGCGTCGGGGTTGCGGAGCGCGTCGAGCAGCCGGAACGAGTTGATGCGCGACGGCCACTCCGGCGCAAACACCACGGCGGCGGCGATGTCCCCGTCGGCCCCGTAGGTGCGCACGAGCGACTGCGCCGCGAGCACGGCGCCGCCGCCCTGGCTGTGGCCCACGAGCAGGATGCGCGACGAGAGCGACCCCGGCGTGAGCATGCGGCGCAGCGCGCGGGCGCCGTCGAGGAGCGACTGCGCGGTGTCGCGGTTGTCGAGGTAGCCTTGGGTCCCGTCGGTGCCGAGGCCGGCGTAGTCGGGGGCGATGACGGGATAGCCGCGGGCGGCCCACGGGAGCGCGAGGTCGCGCATGCTGTCGGCGCGGCGCGAGGTGGCGCAGGTGTCGGCGATGCCCTCGCTGGGGTGCGCGACGACCACGAGCGGGCGCGGCCCGACCACCCCCCGAGGGACGTACACACGCGCGCTCGACAGCCCGTCACCGATGGTGTTGCGCATGGTGCGAAACGCGATGCGATAGACGTCGACGGGCCACGCGGCGGTGACGCCCTCGACGTTGGCGGCGCGGAGGCTGGACTCGACCATCGCGAGGCTCTGCGGCGGGTCGACGGTGCAGCGCACCACGGCGCCGCGCTCGGCGGGCGAGAAGAGCGGCAGGCCCGCGGGCGTGACGTACACGTTGGCCGCGGTGTCGGCGCAGGGGACGGCCAACGCTACGGAGACGGGCGCGTCGGTCGGCACGTCGCTCACGGGCACGTCGTCGTCGACGGGGGTGTCGTCGGTCGGAGCGTCGAGGGCGGAGACGTCGGGCGCCTTCTCGGTGACATCCACGACGTCCACGACATCGACGGCGACGGGGACGTCGACCGCGGCGGGGACGTCGGTCGATCGCCCGGCGTCGACGGCGGTGCTGGTGCCGCTGCAAGCGGCGATGCTGGCGCCGCTGCACGCAGCGAGGCAGGCGAGGAGCGCGACCGGAGGTGATGCGCCACGGAGTGTCATGCGCGCGGACTGTACTCCGACGGCGGAAGCGCCGACATAAACGATCTGTTCGTAGAACGGGTATCGTCGCGGCATGAACCCCCAACCAGCCGATGCGCAGCTCTGGCTCATCCCCTTCATCGTCGTGGCGTTCACGATCATGTTCACCAGCATCTGGTGCTTCGTGTGCATCCTGCTGGCGACGGTGAGCGGCTACCGATCGCTCGTCGCGAAGTACCTCATCGACGACCAGGTCTTCGCGGGGATGGAGGCGCTCCCGACGCCCCTCTACGCGATGATCGGGGTGACCTCGTACCGCGGGGGGCTGCTCGCGATCCGCGCCGACCGCACCGGGCTCGCGCTGCGGGTGTCGAAGTTCTTCCCCTTCCATCCGCCCATCCGCATCCCGTGGTCGCAGGTCGGTCGCGCGGAGAGCTCGGTGGTGCTCGACGGCCGCGTGACGCTGCGCGCTCCGGGCGACGCGCTAGCGGCCATCGAGCATGCGCGGGCGCGGTTCGGGGGACAGGCTCAGTCGACGAGCGGCTGGGGTTGACGCGATGAGCGAGCGATCCCTCCAGGAGACCTTCGCGCCGCACGGGCGGTGCTTCGGCTGCGGGCCCGCCAACGAGCGGGGCCTTCGCATCCGCAGCGTCGCCGCGAGCGAGGCGAGCGACGCGCACGTGACCTGCGACTTCGTCCCCGAGCGCCACCACGAGGCCTTCGAAGACGTCCTCAACGGCGGCATCATCGGCGCCGTCCTCGACTGCCACATGAACTGGACCGCCATCCATCACCTGATGCGCAAGGGTGGCCTCGACCACGCGCCGTGCATGGTGACCGCGGAGTTCAAGGTGGCGCTCAAGCGCCCGACGCCGCTGGGGCCGGTGCACGTCGACGCGCACGTCGTGTCGTCGACCGAAGACCGCGCCGTCATCCAGGCGATCATGACGGCCAACGGCAAGGTCACCGCCATCGGCAGCGGAACCTTCGTCGCCGTGAAGCCCGACCACCCCGCCTATCACCGCTGGTAGGCGACTGCTGTCTCCGCGCATGACCTCCGAGGTCATGGCCCGTCGCGGGGCGGCGGCGTACCCATCGGGTCACCGATGCGACACGTTCCCTTCGTTGCCCTCCTCGTCGCCAGCGTCATCCACCTGCTGCCGTTGCGCGGGGTCTTCGGCGCGTCGGCGCTCGCGGCCCTCTATGGCGTCGACGTGCGCGACCGCGCGCTGCTGCTCCTGCTCCGTCACCGCGCGGTGCTCTTCGGTCTGCTCGGGGCGGCGCTTCTGTACGCCGCGTTCGTCCCGCGCTTCTGGACCGCTGCACTCACGGTGGGACTCGTGAGCGCGACGTCGTTCATGGCGCTGATGGGGTCGCCGCGGAGGCAGCACCCGGCGCTCGTCCGGGTCTTCGTCGCCGACGCCATCGCGGTGGCGTTTCTCGTTGCGGGAGCGCTCGCCCACGCGCTCGGTGCGTAGGCGCTTAGCCCGACGGGGTTGCGGTCTCTTCGCGCAGGCGGATGGGTCCCACGTTCTCGGGCGCGTACGCCCGCACGTCGAGCGAGCCGTAGAACGCGCGGATGCGGTCCATGTCCGCGCGCACGTCGCCGGTCATCCACATCGGCGGTCCCATGCCCGCGCGCTTGCCCGCGAAGTCGATGTACGCGGGAACCACCGGCACCTTCGCTCCGAGGGCGACGTGATAGAAGCCCGACTTCCAGTATTCGGCCCGGCCGCGCGTCCCCTCCGGCGGAATGCCCAGCACGAACTCCTCGTGCCGACCGAACTCCTCCACCATCTGCGCCACCACGCTGTTGGCGCGGCTGCGGTCGATGCCCACCGCCCCGAGCTCGCGCAGCGCCAGCCCGAGCGGCGGCCGCGTCCACTCGTCCTTGATCATCCAGCGCGCCTTCAGCCCGAGCTGCGTGGCGAAGGCGATCATCAGCAGCCCGTCCCAATTGCTGGTGTGCGGGTACGCGATGCACACGTACTTCTTCTCGCGCGGAAGCTCCCCCTCGAAGCGCCACTTCGCGAGCTCCAGCGCCATTGTCGACAACCAGATGCGCTTCACGCGCGCAGCCTACCATCGCCCGTGGGCGCCGATCACGCGACGCCCGCGGTCCGGCCTTGCCTCGTTCACGAGTGTGCTCGTGGTAGTTTGCGACGATGCCGCAGATTCACGAGCGTGTGCATGTACCCGGCTTCCGCGACGGACCTCCGCCGCTGGCCGCGGTGCGCGTGCTCATCGACTGGCTCGCGGACGGCATCGAGCGCGCGGTTCGTCTTCGGTTGGAGGGGCGAAGCAGTGCGCTGGGGCCGCGCCCTCGCTGGGCCGCGGTGGCTCGTGAGATCGGTGTGGAGCGCCTCGAAGCGGGCTCCATCGATCTTGCGCTGACCATGCCGAGCCTCGGCGACCTCCTCGGTCCGCATCCCATCTGGATGCAGCCAGGACTCTTCCTGGGACAGCCGCGCCCGGATCAGTCGCCGCTCGACCTCTTCAGTGAAGCCGTGCTCGACGCCGCGCGGGAGAACGACGACGCGCTGACGCTCGATGCCCCTCTCGTGGAGCACATCGCCTCGGCGCAGGCTCTCTTTGACATGGGCGCCGCAGAGATCGTCCTGCCCTCATTCGACAAGCGCGACATGGGCGCCTCGGTGAAGCTCTCTCGCGTCTCGATCGAGTCCGTCACGCGGCTCGCTGCGCGTGCGCCCGATCCGCGTCGCGTCAGGCTGACCGCGAAGCTCGACATGTTGAGTATGAGCACCGGGGCCTTCGCCCTCCTGTTCGATGAGCAGATGCTCCGGGGGATCTTGATCCGTCCGAAGGCGTCAGAGGTGTTGCCGCTCATGGGCAAGCAGGTGGTCGTCGAGGGCAACCTGATCTACCGCCCGTCCGGCACTCCGCTCCGACTCGACGCGACGAATGTGCGAGAGGCCGCGGGACCGGCCGACGCCACGTGGTCACGGATTCCGGCGATGACGCGAGCTCGTCGTGTGCGTGCCGCGGCCGGGGTCGGAGGCTTCGCGGACCTGTTTGATGGGGTCGAGGGAGACGAGGACGACGAAGAGATCGTGGACCTAGAGGCGCAGCTCTCGTGAGCGGGCGCCCGTGGTCCCAGCGCGATCTGGTGCTCGACACCAACGTGCTGATCTATCTGTCGCGAGGGGATGCGACGGGTCGTTGGCTGCATTCGACCTTCCTCGCCACGCGCGTTGATTCACCGATCATCAGCGTCGTGGCCGTGGCAGAGGCGCGACAGTTCGCTCGCTCGCACGAGTGGACCCTGGAGAAGAACGAGCGGCTGCGGAAGATCGTGCAGCGATGCATCGTGCGCGACGTCACGGAGGACGACGCCTCGCTGATCGAGGCGTACGTCGAGCTGGACGGCGAGAGCCGGAAGCTCGGTCATCGCATGGGGAAGAACGACCTCTGGATCGCGGCAGAGACACGTCGACTCGGGGCGGTGTTGTTGACGAGCGATCGCGACTTCGACCGAATCGCGACGACGGGACATGTGGCGGTCGATCGGTTCGAGCGCATCCAATCACCAATCGCGTAGCCGGCTCTCCGACTACGCCGTCTTCCAGAGTCCGTGGACGTTGAGCAGGCTGCGCTCCGCGGGCACGCCGATGCGGAGCGGAAACCCGTAGTGCCCCGTGCCGCGGTGCACATACAGCCGCGACGCGCCGAGCGCCCAAGACCCGTGGTCGGGCACCTGCGACAGCGCCGACACCACCGTCCCGCGCAACCCCAGTCGCAGCAGCCCGAGCTGTCCGCCGTGCGTGTGACCCGACAGCACCAGGTCGGCATCTCCCGTCGGCAGGTGATGGAACGCTCCCGGGTCGTGCAGCATCGCCAGCCGCGGAACCCCCGCGCTGCGCGGAAAGCGCTCGCTCACGGTACGCATCTTCGCCGCGCGGTCGCGCCAGTGGAAGTCGTACCCGACGATCTCCACCGGGCCAGCGGGCGTCTCGGCCACGGTCATGTCGTCCACCAGCAGCTTCACGCCGTTGAGCGCGAGGGCGTCCTTCACGGTCTCCAGCGCCTCGTGGTCGTGGTTGCCGAGGCACGCATACGTGCGGCCCTCGATGGCCTTGAGCGGGGCGAGTGCTGCGGACAGCCACGCCGGGTCGCGCTGCGACTCCATGGTGAGCAGGTCGCCCGTGAGCAGCACGAGGTCGGGGTCACGCGCGACGGCCCGCGCGCAGATGGCCTGCAAGCTCGCGACGGACATGAAGGCCCCGAGGTGCGGATCGGTGATCTGCACGATGCGGAGCGGACGGGGGTCTTTGGTGCCGGTGCCCTCGTGACGTTGCAGCGAGGGGACGATGGCGCCGTCGAGCCAGAGGTCGCGCTCGTCTTCGGAAGCCCAGAGCGAGTCGACGAGGCCCACCGCCGCGAGCGCGAAGGGCAACCAGGCACCCCATGGATGGAAACCCAACCCCCGCGCGATGGACCACGGCACCGACAGAAACACCCCCGCCACGAACCACGACGCCGGGACGCTCACGAAGCTTCGGTAGAGCGTCCCGCGCAGGGTCGGTCGGATGAGCATCGCGAAGTGCACGAACACCGCCGCCTGCAGGTACGCGAACACCGGCCACGCCACGCCCACCGCGGGAAAGACCCCGAGCGACGACGACGTGTGGATGCCGAGGAGCACCGCGAGGAAGGTGGCGTACTGCCCGTTGCGGAGCGTCCTCGCGAGGACGACCACGCAGAGCCAGGCGAGCGCGCTGAAGGCGGCGAAGAGGGCGGTCGGGGGATGTGACATGGGCGAGCGCGGAGCGTGGACACGGGCTGCGAACGGGTCAAGGCAGGCGGCGCAGCGCGCGAGCGCCCTGACAGCGCGGGCACCAGCAGGTGGTTCGGCCGCCGATGGCGTCGCGGGAGAGCGCGGCGTCGCAGCGCGGACAGTGACCGCCGGGCTCCCAGCGATGGGAGAAGAGCCAGGTCTTCGGGTACTCCCAGTTGTCATCGATGGTGTCGATGGAGAGGCGCGCCACGCGACGAACGCCTCGCCACAACCCCGCGATGCTCTCTTCGCCGAGCGCACCGGACAGCGTCGCGGGGTGCATCTTCACGCGCCAGAGAATCTCATCGGCCATCCAGTTGCCCACGCCAGGGAAGCGCTCCTGCATGAGCAGCACGGCCTTGAGCGGTGACCGGCCGCGACGCCGCAGGAAGGTCGTCAGCGCCTCGATGGTGAACTCGTCGCTCAGCACCGAGGGCGCCAGCTTCGACCACCACGCGGGCTCGTCGGGGCCTCGATCGAAGAGCACCCGACCGAAGTGCCGCGGGTCATTGAACACCATCGCGTGCTTCGCAGTGCGAATCACCAGGTGGTCGTGCTTGCGTGGAGCGTACGCGGCGTCTTCGAGCACGAGCCCGCCGCTCATGCCGAGGTGCAGGCCGAGCCACGCGTCGCCGAAGCGAAGCGCGAGCTGCTTGCCGCGCGCCTCGGAGCTCGTGTAGGTCGCGCCGACGAGGGTGTCGAAGAGGGCGTCGCGGTCGGTTCCGCGGAAGACGCGCGGTGTGGGCGAGGCGATGAAGACGTCGGTGATGCGCTCGCCGACCGCGGGACTCCAGAGGCGGCGGGCGTGTTCGACCTCGGCGAGTTCGGGCATGGACATAGGATGCCCGACGGGCTCCCGCGGAAACATCGACCTGCGATCACCCGCGCGTATGCTGCGCGCCCTTCATGGAAACCACCGCGTGGCGCACGCCCTCCCTGCGAGACCTGTTCGTGCTGGCGTGGCCGATGATTCTCGGGCGCGCGGCGCAGTCGGTGGTGGGCTTCACCGACGCCATCCTCGTGGCGCCGCTCGGGCCCGATGCGCTCGCGGCGACGGGCAACGGGGCGCTCAATGCGCTGGCGGTGTTCATGCTGCCGCTGGGGGTGGCGTTCATCGTCCAGAGCTTCGCGGCGCAGCTCTCGGGGCAGCCCGACAAGGCGCGGCTACGACGCTATGGGTGGTACGGCCTCGGCATCGCGCTGCTCGCGGAGGCGGCGGCGCTGGCGATGATCCCGCTGACGCCGTGGCTGCTCGCGCACTCGGACTACACCCCGGCGGTGCGCGCGCTGATGGGCGACTACATGGCGATACGGCTCGTCGGCGTCGGGGCGGCGGTGGGCGTCGAGGCGCTGGCCAACTGGTTCGGGGGGCAGGGCAATACGCGCATCGGGCTCGTGGCGAGCGTGCTGGTCATGGGGCTCAACGTGCCGCTCGCGTGGTGGCTCATCCACGGTGGCGCGGGCGTACCCGCGATGGGCGTGCGGGGCGCGGCGCTGGCGTCGGTGATCGCGAGCGTGGCGGGCTTCGCGTACGTGGCGTGGGCCTTCGCGCGGGCGGGGCGCGACGTGCCGACGGCGGGCTGGCGGTGGTCGGAGTTTCGGCGCGTGCTGCGCTTCGGGCTGCCCAACGGCGTGAACTGGTTCCTGGAGTTTGGTGCCTTCCTCTTCTTCATTGATGTGGTGTTCGCGCGGATGGGGACGGCGGCGCTCGCGGCGTTGATGGCGGTGCTCCAGCTCAACTCCATCGCGTTCATGCCGGCCTTCGGGTTGTCCAACGCGGGGGCCATTCACGTCGGGCAGGCCATCGGCGCCGAGCAGCACGACGCGGTGCCGTCGCTGGTGAAGCGGGCGGTGCTGGTGTCGTGCGCGTGGATGGGCGTCGTCGGCGTCGGCTATGCGCTGGCGCCGCGGTGGCTGCTGTCGGCCTTCGCGCCGGGCGTGGCGGGCGAGCGCGCGGCGTTCATGGCGGTGGCGGTTCCGTTGTTGTGGGTGGCGGTGGCGTGGCAGCTCTTCGACGCGACGACCATGGCCGTCAGCGAGGCGCTGCGCGCGGCGGGCGACACGGCGTGGCCGATGCGGGTGCGCATCGCGGTGTCGTGGGGGTTGTTCGTCCCGGTGACGCTGCTGACGGCGCGGATGGGTGGCGGGCCGGTGGGCGCGCTCGGCTGGGTGGTGGCGTACATGGCCGCGCTGTCGGCGCTGATGGCGTGGCGCTTCCGCGGCGGGGCCTGGCGCACGATGAAGATGACCGAGGACGACGTCGTCGGGGGCTGAACCCCGCCCACTCTCCCCGCTTGTCACTTCGTTGACCGCTGCGGCGTCGCGAGCGCAGACACCGCTCACGTCGGCCCGTCCATGCGCACCCGAATCCCTCGCTTCGCCAGCCTCTTCGTCGTCGGTGCGCTGCTGACCTTCGGCGCTCGCGCGGAGGCCCAGCTCCGGCTCCGCGCCGACGCCTTCGGCGCGCTCCCGCTCGTCGGCTGGCAGGCGTCCCGCTACTCGTTCGGCGGCGGGCTCGCGGTCGGCGTCGAGTGGTCCTTCGTCCCCGCGCTCGGGCTCACGGCCAGCGTCGGGTGGACGGGCCTCGCCTCGGACTTCAACGGACGCTCCGCCGTGCAGACCATCCCCGCGCTCTCGACGGGCGGGTATGCCTGGGTCGACCTCGGGCTGCGCGTTCGCCCGTTGGGCCATGCGACCAACGACGGGTCCGAGCGCCTCTGGATCGAAGCCGACGTCGGGCTCGCTCGCACCGGTGACCTCTTCGCGCCCGCGGTGCGCGCGCGGCTGGGGTGGTCCTTCGCGGCGGGCCCCGTCGACCTCGGTCCATGGATCGGTTGGGCGTGGCTCCCGCAGACCGACTCGCTCGCGTACCCCGGTGACGCGCACCTCGCGCAGCTCGGTCTCGCGCTCACGCTGCTCCCGCATCGGCCCGCGCCACCACCACCACCGCCGCCCGTGGTGGTTGCGCCGACGCCTGCGCCGCCCGCGTGCGCGGAGATCACCGGGCCGTCGGTCGCCGACGCCAACGGCGACGGGTGCGCCGAGCCCGACCGCGACGGCGATCAGATCGCCGATGCCGTCGACCAGTGCCCAGCGGTCGCTGAAGATCGCGATGGCTTTCAGGACGAGGACGGCTGCCCCGATCCCGACAACGATCAGGACACGATCCTCGATGCGGTCGATCGCTGTCCCAACGAGAGGGAGGTGGTCAACGGCGTCGAGGACGAGGACGGCTGCCCCGACCAGGGGGTCGTCGAGGTGCGCAACGGGCGCATCGTCGTGGCCGAGCAGGTGTTCTTCGACTCGGACTCGTATCGCATCAGGGAGCGGTCGCGGGAGGTGCTCGACGCCATCGCGGTGATCCTGCGCAACCAGCCGCCGCGTCGGGTCGCGCACATCGAGGGGCACGCCGACCAGCGCGGCGATGATCGGTACAACTTCATGCTGTCGTTCATGCGGGCGCTGGCGGTGCAGCAGGAGCTCGTCGCGCGAGGCATCCCCGCGGCGCGGCTGCGTCCGCTGGGCTTCGGCCGACGGGTTCCGCGCAGCGAGGGGACGAGCCGCGAGGCGCTCGCCGCCAATCGTCGGGTGGAGATCGTGGTGTCGGGCAACGGATCGGTGGGCGACGCGCAGGCCGTCGGGGGATGGCTGCACTTCGACGCCGAGGGTCAGTCGCAGCGCATCCCGGAGCCGCAGCCGTGAAGCGCGCGGCGGTGTTGCTGGCGGCGCTGTTGGGCTGCGATCCGCTGCTGGGCGGTCGCTGCGAAGAGGGTTGGATGCCGTCGCCGGGCGCGTGCGACGCGGGCACGGTCGCGCGCGACGTCGGGCCGTCCATCGACGTCGTGGTCGAGAGGGATGCGGGCGCTCTAGCGGACGTCGGCGTCGCGATGGACGCGGGCGACGCGGCGGTCGACGGCGGTGACGGAGCGCTGGATGGCGCCGCGGCCCGCGATGTCGTCGCGACGGACGTCGTGTGCACACCGCCGGAGATGCTCTGCGACGGGACCTGCGTCGACCCCGCGTCGAGCCGCGCCCACTGCGGCGGTTGTGGTCGCGCTTGCGCCGCGGCGCAGGTCTGCGCGTCGGGGGTGTGCAGCGCGTTCTGCGCGCCGCCGTTGCTGCTGTGCGACGGCGCCTGCATCGACCCGCAGACCGACCCCGAGAACTGCGGCGGCTGCGGCGTGGTGTGCTCGACGGGCATCTGCAACGCGGGTCGTTGCCGTGACGCGCGCGCGGGTCACCTCGTGCTCATCGGGCACGACTACGAGGCCACGCGCCCCGACCAGAACCGCGTGCTGGGCAACTCGGTGTTCTTGAGCGCGTCGTCGGCGCCGCGGGTGGCGACGTACGCCGTCGGAGCGAGGGCGACGGGCGTGACCAACGCGGGCGATGCCATCCGCCAGGTGGCCGGGTTGCGCGCGTGGACCGAGCTCCCGGTGGTGTCCGCAGAGGCGCTGCCGGCGGCGTTCTCGGTCGACACGACGGACGTGGTGTTGATCCATCACCTCGCGACGGCGACGGACGAGTCCATCGCGGCGTTGGCGTTGCGCGTGGCGGGCCCGGCGGTGGGCTTCGTGCGCGCGGGCGGCGTGGTCGTGGTGCTCGACGGAACCGGCGCCAACCGCGGGACGTGGCCCATCGCCGACGCGACGGGTCTGCTCACGGCGACGGGTCACGTGGTGGTGACGGGCGGCGCGGCGGAGGTGCGCTCGGGCGCCGACGCGGTGGCCATCGGGCTGCCGGTGGCGTACCGCGCCGAGCAGGGCTCGGTGGCGTTTACGGGCACCGACGGCATGGGCGTGGTGATCGCGGCGGCGGCGGGGCCGGTGGTGATCCATCGGGTGGTGTTCGGGCGGTAGAGGGGATCTGGGGGCAGACGCGCGTCAACTGGCCCAAACTCCGCCCGCCATGAGCCCCGAGTACACCGCCCTCGTCGTCATCGATCCGCGTGCTGGTGAGTCATCGCACCTCGACGCCGCGCAGCTCGCGCAGGCCCTCGACTGGATCGTCTCCGCCGCCCGTCAACAACGCCGCGTGGTGATGCGCGTGAGCGAAGAGGGCTCGGCCTTCCGCGACGTCGACCTGCACGCTCGCCTCGCCGCTGCGGGCGTGCGGTGCGTGCTGCTCGCGGGCCATGGCGTGCTCCCGACCGTGCGGGATGCGCGGGCTCTCGGCTACGACGTGGAGGTGCTCGCCGATGCCACGACGGCGCCCACCCGCGGCAAGCACGCTGCGGCGATGCGCGATGTCGTGGCCCTCGGCGGACGCACCCGCTTGTGGCGCACGCTGCTCGACGAGGGCGATGAGCCGGTGGCCCTCACCGGGATCGGCTCGGGCGACACCACGCTCTGGTGCAACGCCCTGCGCGGCTGCGTCGACGACACCACCTACGCCGCGCTCGAACGCGAGGTCGACTGGAACACCATGTATCACCGGGGCGGAGAGGTTCCGAGGCTGGTGGCGGTGCAGGGCACGCGCGAAGCGGGTGGCATCGAGCCGTTGTACCGACACCCGGTCGACGGGCAGCCGGTGTTGGGTGACTGGACGCCGCTCGTCGACGCCATCCGCCGCGCGGTGGAGGCGCGCGTGGGGCACCCGCTCAACCACTGCCTGCTCCAGCTCTACCGCCACGGCCGCGACTGGATCAGCGAGCACTCGGACAAGACCCTCGACGTGGTGCGACCGTCGTCGATCATCAACGTGTCGCTCGGCCGCGCGCGCACCATGCAGCTCCGACCGAAGCGCGGAGAAGGGGAGTCGGTGCAGAAGGTTCCGCTGCCGCACGCGTCGCTGCTGGTGATGGGTCTCGCGACCAACCGAACGCACTACCACGCGATTCGCCAGGAGGGCGCGAGCGAGCAGGACGGGCCTCGCATCTCGCTGACGTTCCGGTGCATCGGGACGCACCTGCACCCGGCGACGGGCGCGGTGTGGGGCGTCGGGGCAAAGGGCGCGACGCGCGACGAAGGCGAGGCGCGGGCGAGCGCGCGGGCGGCGATGACGGACGACGAGCGGCGGAGGGTGGAGCGCGCGGAGTCCGAGGCGATGCTGCGGTTGTTTCGCGCGGAAAACGTCGACCCGGACTTCGACGCGGCGACGTACCGGCCGGGCTTCGATCTGGTCGATCTGAGGGCGCTCAACGGCACGGGGTGAGCTGCATTCGAGGAGCGCGGTGAGAGAAAAAGCCGCCAGGGCGCAAGGGTCGCAAGGGGAGAGAATTCTCACAGCAGGCGGTGTCGGGAGGAGGTGAGAGGCGCGAGGTGAGAGATGCCTCGCACCCGACACACGCTTCGAGCCCCATCCTCCTTCCCCCTTGCGACCCTTGCGTCCTGGCGGCCCTTCTTCTCCGCACGCCGAGGGGCGTTGGCGGTCCTACTTCCCATCGGCGATCGCGGGCTCGGCGCCGTCGAAGACCACGGCTTCGAGGTTGTTCACCCGTCGCAGGTCGAGCGAGGTCTCGACGAGCTCGGTGCGCTCCACCGTCAGCTCGGGGTCGCGTCGGGCAGCGTGCATGGGAGGGAGGCGTTCGAGCTCCTCCGCGCTGAAGCGACGCAACGCCGTCCGGCGCAACACGAGCGTGCCGCGCTTGAAGTAGTCGGGCTTCTCCTCCCACGCATCACCGCACTCGCGGAGCATCGCGCGCATCGCGTGGACGTCCTTCTGGTGCAGGGCCTTCGCCGAGAAGTGCGCCCGCGCGGCCATCGACACGCTGTTGCGAACGCCGTCCTGCTGTCGCCAGCGGAGCACGTCGACCGCGACGGAGCGATCGGGCACCGACCACACGCGCGCATCGAAGGTCGGCAGCGACGTCGCCGTGCGGGCCGCGGCCTTCTCGGGCAGGTGCTCGGGCAGCAGGTGGTGAAACGCCGCCGTCGCGTACGCCGCGAGCTGGGACACCATCTTCTGGAGGCGCCCGTTGAAGTAGATCTGCGAGTCTTCGCCGACGGGCGCCATCACCAGGGTGATCTCGTCGGACTGGGTGTAGCCCGCGCACGCGGCGGGGTCGGCAACGCGATCAGTGCGAGGGGACGCGGGCGAGCAGCTCCTCGATGGACCAGTCGTCGGGCGTCTGAGCGACTCCGGCGGTGAGCACGCCGCCGTCGTTGCGACCCCAGCACACGACACTGCCCGTGGAGCGTCGAGCGCACGCGAGGCCATCGCCGGTCACGGCGAGCTCGACGGCGTCGTCGACGCCTGCGATGAGCCGCACGGGCTCGTCGGAGGTCATGACCTCGTGCGGGTCGACGTCCCACGGGCCATCGAACTCGTCGATGGGAACCCATTGGCAAGCGACGCGGCGGTTCACGCCGAGCTCGCACCGGTGATAGGCGGCACTCGTGGGGATCGCCGTAACCCCGCTGCCCAACACCTCGCGATAGGCCGCGTGCGTGAAGCCCCCCAGTTCGTCCGCGGTGAGTACGGACGGCGTCGCGGTCTGGAGCAGCGCGCCGGGGACAGGGCTCGTCCTCGGCAGCAGACGTGCCGCCTCTTCACAGTCGCGTCGGACCCACCCTTCGGGCTCGTCACGGTCGGGGGTGATGAAGGGGCTGCGAAGCGTCGCCTCGTCACAGCGCAGCGAAGCGCCACGGACAGGGAAGTGACGACTGCTGGCGTCGACGACTCGCGTGAAGCCGTCGAAGGCCGGGGCGCGGACAAAGGTCGCGTCCTCGTCGTCCGAGACCGTTGCGCACCACCCCTGCGATCGCTCGTCGAGGGCGCAGAGATGCGACGTGCCCCGGACCAGGGAGTGGAGGTTCAGACTCGCGTGCGCCACCTCGCGCGGGGGCGTCGTGAAGGGGTCGTGGGTCCAGCACCGGACCGTTCCATCGGCGTGGAGGGCGCACAACGGACCGCGCGTGTACCAATCGCGGTCGAAGCTCACGAGCCCCGTGACCTCCGTCCCCATCGGGATCGCGCGCGGAAGCCCGGCCCGCGGGCCCCGTGCCGGGTCGCGTGAGGAGCCTCCCCAGCACAACACCGTCCCCCGCCGGAGCCCGCAGATGCGGTCGCCGAAGGGAACCATCCGCTCGACGGCGTCCACGTCCACGAGCGGCACCGCGACGTCCCGGCGGACGACACCCCGATCGCGCAAGATGGGCCCCCAGCATCGCACCGGTCCCGTCCGCTCGCGCGCGCAGCCGACCTCGTCGGAGATCGCGACCTCCACCGGGTACGTCAGGCTCTCGGGGACCTCCGGTCGGTTCCACCCACGCGATGGCTCTTGCGACGATGTGCATGGGCGACGCTCGCGCGACGCCTCGGCGCTCGACACGTCGAAGAGGTCGCCGCGCACGTCGATGGCGCACTCCCCACCGGCCGTCAGCGCCACCGCGTCGCGCGCCGGAAACACCTCGGGCTCCCGTACGAGATCGGTCCCTCGCCGCACCCGGACGCCCGGCAGGCGCACCACGACCGCCTCCGCGCCCTCTCCATGAAGCACCGCCACCATGTGAGCGCTGGCAGCCATTCTCCCCGCGCCCTCCGCTGCCGCCCGACGCACGCCCGCGTCCATCTCCCACGCGTGCTGTCGCCGTAGCTGCTCGCAGCGCCATCCCGAGAAGGCCGTCGCTGCCGCGCTCACGATCACGACCGCTCCCCACAACCTTCGTTGCGGGTGAGGCTCCGACGATCGCAGCGGCGCGCTTCGGTACGGCATCGTCGCGCCTAGAGTCGCATGCCCGCGGCGTCGGGTGGACGCGTCGCCCCACCATTGAGCGCCCGCTGCATGAACACCACGTCGAGGAAGCGCCCGTGCTTGTACCCGACGCCCTTCGCGACGCCGCTGTGCTCGAAGCCGCACGCGCGGTGCACGCCGATGGACGCCGCGTTGTCCGAGTCGCCGATGACCGCGATGAGCTGCCGCAGCCCGGCCGCCTCGCACGCCGCGACGAGGGCCGTGAGCAGCGCGCGACCGACGCCGCGACCCGTCGCCGCGGGCGCCACGTAGACCGAGTCCTCGGCGGTGTAGCGGTACGCCGAGCGCAGCCGAAACGGCCCGGCGTAGGCGAAGCCCAACACTGCGTCGCCCTCTTCGGCGACGAGGTACGGCAGCGCGCGGTCGAGCACCGCGGCGATGCGGGTGGCCATCTCCTCGGGCGTCGGCGCGACCTCCTCGAAGGTGCCGGTGCCGTGCGCCACGTGGTGCGCGTAGATGGCCTGCACGGCTGTTGCGTCGGCCAGAGTCGCGGGTCGTATCGTCAGCGTCACGGCCGCCGACAGTACCCCAACGGATCTGGTCGGCGTGGGGACGCGGCGTGATAGCGTCGCCGACACCATGCGCGCTGTTCGATGCCAGGAGTTGTCGGGGCCGGGCGCCCTGCGGGTGGACGAGATCGACGAGCCCGTCGCGGGTGACGGCGAGGTGCTCGTCGACGTGCGCGCCGCGGGGGTGAACTTCCCCGACGTGCTGGTCACCCGCGGGAAGTACCAGTTCAGGAGCGAGCCGCCGTTTGTCCCGGGCGGCGAGGTGGCAGGCGTCGTGAAGGCCGTGGGCCGCGGCGTGACGTCGCTCCAGGTGGGCGACCGCGTGGCGGCGACGATGCTGTCGGGCGCGTTCGCCGAGCGCGTGGTGGTGCCGGAGCTGGCGACGGCGAAGCTCCCCGACGCGGTGAGCTTCGAGGTGGGCGCGGCCACGCTGCTGACGTACGCGACGACGCTGCACGCGCTGGTGGACCGCGCGCACCTCGCGTCGGGCGAGACGCTGCTGGTGCTGGGCGCCGCCGGGGGTGTGGGCATCGCGGCGGTGCAGCTGGGCAAGGCGCTCGGCGCGCGGGTCATCGCCGCGGCGTCGACGGATGAGAAGGTGGCGTTCTGCCAGAAGAACGGCGCCGACCTCGGGATCAACTACGGGCGCGAGTCGCTGAAGGACCGCGCGAAGGAGTTGAGCGGTGCTGGGGTGGACGTGGTCTACGACCCGGTGGGCGGAGCGCTCGCCGAGCAGGCGCTGCGGTCCATCGCGTGGCAGGGGCGCTACCTCGTGGTGGGCTTCGCGTCGGGGGAGATTCCGAAGATCCCGTTGAACCTCACGCTGCTGAAGGGCTGCGACATCGTCGGGGTGTTCTGGGGGTCGTTTGCGATGCGCGAGCCGGAGAAGAACCGCGCTCATGCGACGCGCATCTTCCAGTGGGTCGCCGAGGGGAAGCTGACGCCGCACGTCGACCGGGCGTACCCGTTTGCGCAAGCGACGGAAGCGCTGGAGCGGCTGGAGCGCCGCGAGGTGCTGGGCAAGGTCGTGCTGGTGCCGTAAGGGGCTCTCGCCTCAACGAGGTCGCGCCTGCGTGCCGGAGTTCGCGTGACCCCGTAGCGGGGGCGTGCAGTCGCTCACTCCGGGCTATTTCAGGTGGTCACCTCGCTCCGCGAGGTTGCGGCACTGGCGGCGACGAGCAAACCATCGCCCGATTCATCGTCGGCCGCGGTCCCTGCAACCTCGCGGAGCGAGGTGACCACCTGAAATAGCCCGGAGTGAGCGACTGCACGCCCCCGCTACGGGGTCACGCGAACTCCGGCACGCAGGCGCGACCTCGTTGAGGACACCGACCCTGAGGGGAGCGCTCTGAGCCCGATCGGCCTTCCGTGTCATCGTACGGGCGATGACCGTCGATGGGCGCTCACGTTGGCTGATCGCCTCCGTCGCGGGGCACGCCGCCGTCTTTGCCCTCCTCATCGCACTGCCGCACCCGCCCTCGTCGCTCCCACTACCGCGCGCGGTGAACGTCACCGAGCTCACCATCGAAGCCCCGCCGCCGCCACCGCCGTCGCCACCCACGCCAGCTCCCGCGCCCGCTGAGCCCGCGCCTGTCGTCCCAACCGAGGCCGCGGCTCGTCCCGCCGCTCGCCTCGCCGCCACCCGCCCCGCGCCCGCGGCTCTCCCTCCAGCGCCTGCCGTCGCTCCGCCCACGCCCGTTCTCCCTCCGACGCCCGTCGTCCCTCCGACGCCCGTCGCTCCGCCCGTGTTGAGCGCCGCCGACCTCCTCCGTCCGCGCACCACCGAGCTCGCGACCACGCTCCCCGCACCTCCCTCCGCCGCGCCCGCTCGTGCGCCCCTCTTCGCGGGCACCACCGGAACCGACGCCGAGCGCGCCGTCGCCGCCTCGCAGGGCTTCGTCCGCGAGACCCTCGCCGCCACCACCGTCCGCGAGGCCCCCGGCGTCCGCACCTACCTCTGGAACGTCCGCCGCCGCGTCGCCGAAGCATGGCGCCCCGGCGTGGTGCGCGTCCCCAACCTCGCCGACACGATCATGGCGAGCTTCATCGCACCGGAGCGGGCCATTCGCATCATGGGCGAGCGCGTGATGCGCCGTCAGCGGCAGGTGCTCGATGACGCCGCAGCCCCGCGCCTCGGCGGCGCCCGCGACGCCATCGACGCCATCGGCGGAACCGCAGGCCAGGGCCTCACCACCCGCCCGATGATGCCGACCGATCAGGGCGAGGAGTCGTGGCGGCGCAACGTTCGGACGACCCGCGCGGAGGTGCTCGTCGAGCAGGACGAAAACGGCCGCGTGCTCTCCGTGACGCTGTTGCACCCGTCGGGCATCCCGGGCTTCGACCGCGCCGCGCAAGAAGCCGTGCGCCACGGCGTCGAGGAGCAGGACCCGATGCCGCTGCCGGGCGGTCGACGCTCGCGCTGGAGCTTCACCGTGGTGGCCACACGAAGGCTCTTCACACCCAACATCGGCGGGGCCTTCGACGAGAGTCGGGGGTGGTTTCGGCTGGAGGTTCCGGGACAGGTGACGCTGCGCTCGCGGGTGCAGATGGAAGAGAGCGGACCGCGCCCCTCCACGGCTCCGTAGACGGCCCGCTACCCCGCGACCACCGCCGCCAGCTCGTCGAGGTCGACCGGCTTCACCAGGTGGGCGTCGAATCCCGCCTCGGTCGTGCGTCGCCGGTCGGCGTCCTGGCCGTACCCGGTGACGGCGATGATGCGCACGCCCGCCATGCCCTCCATCGCTCGCAGCCGCCGCGCCAGCTCGTGGCCGTCCATCACCGGCAGCCCGATGTCGAGCACCGCCACCGTCGGCCGCAGCTCGGCCGCGATCTCCAGCGCGGTCGGCCCGTCGTGGGCCTTGCGCACCTCGTGGCCCATCGCCGTCAGCGCGTCGGCCAGCATGTCGGCCGCGTCCTCGTTGTCGTCGACCACCAGCACCCGCAGCGCCGTCGTCGCCGTCACGATCGCCGTCGTCGCCTCGTCGCCCGGCGCGCTGGACCTCTCGTCGAGCGCCGGCAATCGTACGCAGAACTCGCTCCCCAGCCCGGCGCCCTCGCTCGCCGCCGTCACCTCGCCGCCGTGCTGCACGACGAGGCTCTTCACGATCGCGAGCCCGAGCCCGAGCCCGCCCAGCGCGCGGTCGATGGCCTGCGACTCCTGCGTGAACAGCTCGAACACCCGCGGCAGCATCTCTGGGGTGATGCCGATGCCCCGGTCGCGCACCCGCAGCTCGACCCACGCTCCGACGAGCGCGCCGCGCACCTCGATGCGCCCGCCCTTCTCGGTGTACTTCGCGGCGTTGTTGAGCAGGTTGGCCACCACCTGCGCGAGCCGCAGCGCGTCGCCCCGCAGCGCGAGCCCGCTCGGAACGTCCACCTCCAGCCGGTGCGCCCGCTGCTCGATGAGCGGGAGCGACATCTCCACGGCGCGCGACACCACGGCCGCCAGCGTGAGGCGCTCCAGCTTGAGCTCGACCCGGCCGCGCGTGATGCGCGACACGTCGAGCAGGTCGTCCACCAGCCGAACGAGGTGCTTCACCTGCCGCTCGATGACCGCGAGCTCGCGCTCGGGCCACGCGCCCGACCGCATCTTCACGAGCGAGAGCGCCGTGAGGATGGGCGCCAGCGGGTTGCGCAGCTCGTGCCCCAGCATCGCCAGGAACTCGTCCTTCGAGCGGTTGGCCAGCTCCGCGTCGGCGCGCGCCCGCTCGGCCTCGCGGTAGAGCACCGCGTGCTCGATGGCCACCGACGCCCGCTCGGCCAGCGTGGTCGCGAGCGCGAGGTCTTCCGGCCCGTAGCGTCGCCCCGACTCCGCCGTCGCGAAGGTGAGCACGCCCATCGGAGCGCCGCGCACCATGATCGGGACCGCGAGGACCGAGCGCAGCCCCAGCGAGCGGACGAGCGCGAGGTGCTCGGGATCGCGGGCCAGCGCCGCCATCGACTCTTCGGAGACGGTGCTGAGGATCTCGGGCTTCCCCGTTCGCAGGACGTTGGGCGCGTTTCTCTTCGCGTCAGGGTCGAGCGGGAAGCGGCGCTCGATCTCCTCGGCGATCGCGACCTTCGCGGGGTCGGCGTGCGCGACCGCGCGGCGCACCCGTCGGCCGTCCTCGACGAAGTCGACCGCCGCCCAGTCGGCGATCTCGGGCACCGACAAGCGGGTCAGCTTCCCGAGGGTCTCGTGGTAGTCGAGCGAGGAGGAAAGCTCCTGCGCGACGCGGGCGACGAAGGCGTTGCGGGCCTCGTCGCTGCGCCGGCGGGTGACGTCGTGCAGCAGGCTGATGACCGAGCTGGGCGACCCGTCGGCGTTGAAGAGCGGCTTCGAGCGCACGGCGCACCAGCGCTCCTCGCCCGTGGCGGCCAGCCGGAAGAGCAGCACCCGCTCGACGGACTGCCGGGTGTCCCTGGCGTTGCGGCCGGGCATGCGCTCGTGGGGCAGCGGGCGCCGCTCCTCGTCGAAGATCTCGACGCCACCCAGCGTCGCGGCCGCGGTCGCGCCGCGCAGGGCCGACACCGACGGAAACCCGAAGGTGCGCGCCGCCATCTCGTTGGCGTAGAGCACGCGGCCGGTGGCGTCCTGCACCACGATTCCGTCGTCGACCGCGTCGAGGACGCCGTGGAGCTTCTCCAGCGCGGCGCGGCCCTCGCGGGCGCCGATGAGGGCGCGCCGGCGATCGCCCGCGGCGCGCGCCACGACGAGCGAGGCGCTCAGCGCCTGCGCGAGGAAGAGGAGCAGCTGCTCGGCGCCCGGGGACTGCGGGAGCGCCCACGACGCGCGCGGTTCGACGAAGAGGTAGTGCCCGAGCAGCGCGGCGACGACGGTGGTGACCACGCCCATGCGCAGCCCGCCGTGCCAGGCGCCGAGGGCGACGGGCGCGAGGTACAGGAAGAAGGGAGTCGGCTGTCCCCCGAAGCGATCGAGCCCTAGGCGGAGGAGGGTGATGACGACGAGCGAGGCGAGCCCGATGAGGGCGCCCCGCGTCGGCGACGGGACGCGCTCCCCGGCGGGCACGGAAGGCGGCGGGAGCAGCGGCTCGTCAGCCATCTCAAGGCGTCTGCGGAACCAACATCCCGAACAGGTCACCCACCGACCGGGCGACGAAGCTGAGCGAGCGCGCGGGCGACTCCATCCGCACCTCCCCATCCGGGCACGACACCGTCAGGAAGCGCCCATCCATGAACGCCGCCACCGGCACCGTGTCGTCCGCCCCGCGCGCCCGCCGCACCGCGATGTGCGCCGCCCAGCGCTTCGCGACCTCCGCCTCGTCCTGCGGCCCGGTGATGCCCAACAGCACGAGCGGCTCGTTGTAGAGCGTCGCCTCGATGGGCAGGCACCACCAGCCGCCCAGCCACTCGCGCAGGTCGTCGGGCAACCGCACGTCGGCGATCTTCTCCATCTCGGCCAGGTTGGAGCGCGGCTTCCGCGGAACGGGTCGCCACGTCACGGTGCCGTCCGCGTCGGGCTCGCCCACCTCGCACGGCGAGCGTACGAGCGGGTCGTGCTCGGTGATGGGCAGCGACCCCGACACCTCTTGAATCGCCGAGAGGTAGCGCTCAAAGAGCACCCGCAGGGCCTTCGTCGTATCCGTGGTCGACATGGACGGCGACCTTACCAGCCAACCACCCCCCATCGCACCAACGTCACCGTCGCCGGGAATGAAGCGCCCCGCGGTAGCGTATCCGCCGTTGGTGACCACGCGGTGGAGTGTCCGGACGAGGCGTCGCGTCGGGGTGGCGCTCGTGGTGATCGTCCTCGTGGCGCTGCTCCTCCCGATCGCCAACCGCCACGCCCGCGCGGCGTCGCTGCTGCTGCGCCTCTCCGGCAGCGTCACCGAACGCTCGACCGGGACGGTTGCGTGGGTGGTGCGCCGCTACGATCACCCGCTCGAAGTCCGCGACCTCACGCTGCGCTCGGGGTCGGTGCCCGTCCGGGCGCGGCTCTACCTCCCGCGCGGCGCGGGGCCGTGGCCCGCGATGGTCATCGCGCATGGCGTTCACTACCGGGGCATCGACGAGCCGCGGCTGCTGGCCTTCGCGCGCTCCATGGCGGGCACCGGCGTGGCCGTGCTCACCCCGCAGCTCGACGCCCTCGCCGACTATCGCGTGGAGCCGTCGACCGTCGGCGTGATCCGCGACGCCGCGCTCCATCTGTCATCGCGGCCGTGGGCACGTGGTCACCGCGCGGGGGTGATGGGGCTGTCCTTCGCGGGCGGGCTCTCGCTGCTCGCGGCGGCCGACCCGGCGCTGCGGGGGAAGCTGTCGTTCGTGGCGTCGGTGGGCGGCCACCACGACCTCGGTCGGGTCAGTCGGTACCTCGCGCTCGACGAGCTCACCACCCCAGAGGGGACGCGCCACGCGGCGTCGCACGACTACGGGCTGGTGGTGTTCGTGTACGCGTACGCCGAGCGCTTCGTCGACGCGCCGTCGCTGCCGGTGTTTCGCGAGTCGATGCGGACGTTTCTGCACGGTGATCGCCGCGGCGCCGAGCGCGTGGCGGCGGGGCTCACGGGCGACGCCGCGTGGCTCGCGGGGAGGTTGCTCGCCCACGACAAGCCGGCGGTGGCGACGCGCGTCGTGGCGGTGCTTCCGTCGCTCGCGGAGACGATGCGCGAGGGCTCCCCCGCGGGGCACCTCGATGGGGTGACGGCGCCGGTGTACCTGCTGCACGGCTCGCACGACGACGTGATCCCGCCGTCGGAGTCGCGCTTCGCGGCGATGAGCTTCGCGGGTCGGGCGCCGGTGCACCTGCTGCTGACGTCGGTGGTCGACCACGTCACGGTGCAGCGCAACCCGACGGCGCGGCAGCGCTGGGAGGTGGTTCACTTCATGGCGGGGCTGTTGGGGGAGTGAGGCGGTAGGCGGGGAGGAGGCGCGCTCAGCGCTCGTCGACGACCTCGTCGAGCGTCTGCGCGGTGATGGCTCGCGCGTGCCAACGCTCCAGCAGCTCCCGGTCGTCGCAGGCCATCACTCTCGTGCGGAAGGCATCGTCGACGGTGAGGCCGCGCACCGTGAGCAACTGGAGCAGCATGCGGGCTTCACCGCGGGCTTCACCGCGGGCTTCGCCACGAGCTTCGGCACGGGCCTCCATCAGCAGTCGTAGCTCACGGAATCCTTTGCTCTCGGGGATGCCATCGAGGTTCATCAGCGTCTCCTTCAGCAGCTCTAGCAGGGGCGCGCCGAGCACATTGAGAATTGCCTGGACCTGCGCCTTCCGCAAGCCTTCATCCCCTGCGCGATGGGTCAGGGCGATCGCCTCGTGGACGATCTCCTTCGCGACCGGTCCGCGACGATGACGCACGGCCCACGCAGCGAAGAAGGCCAGCTCGGGTCGCCCCGTCGCGAGCAGCGTGCGAGCCTCGTGCTCGGTCAGGAGCACCACGACCGGCTTGAGGTGCAGGCGAGTCCCGTGGGAGCCCGTCAGCGTGAGCTCACCGCGTGCGTGCGCAGCGACCGCGCGGTCGGCGGTCACCACGAAGAGGTCGCCCATCACACCATGCTCGGCGACGAGCATGGCGATGGTGACGATCCAGGAGCTCACCTTCTCGTCCTTCCAGTCGTTCTGGACCTCCAGGAGGGCCCACGAGACGCCTGGATCGAGCAAGAAGGAATCGGGACGCCGCTCGATGGTGACCACCTTCTGGAGCGCAGTGTCCACGGGCTTGAGGCCGCGACCCAGCGGCTTGAGCTTGAGTGTCTTCAGGAGGAGGTTGAACCAGGCCGGGTGGTCCTTGAGCACTCGAACCATCATCTCGCGAGCGGGACCCGGCATGGCGATGGGTGTGCTCTGAGCGACGTTTGTGCCATCGCGAATCTGCTTCAGTGATCGAGGTGATGGTCCTCCGCGGGGGGTGGCGGCGGTGGCGGCCGCCATGGCGGCGGAGTGACGACCTTTGCTTCACTGCCCGTGCACCACGCGGCATCTGGTGCGTCGTCGGCGCCGAGTGCATGGTGTGCGGGCGCCGCGGTACGAGCACTCGTCGGAGTCCGAACGATCGCGCGCGAACCACAGCACCTGACTCGGGAGTTCGACATGACCGTGAAAGCCTTCGGCGCGCACGCCGCCGACAAGTCCCTCGAAGCGATCGACATCGTCCGCCGCGCCCCCGGCGACCACGACGTGCAGATCGACATCGCCTACTGCGGCGTCTGCCACTCGGACCTGCACACGGTCCGCGGCGAGTGGTCGGGCACGCTCTATCCGTGCGTTCCGGGGCACGAGATCGTCGGCCGCGTCTCCGCGGTGGGCGCGCAGGTGACGGGCTTCCAGAAGGGCGATCTGGTCGGCGTGGGCTGCATCGTCGATAGCTGCGGCGCCTGCGCGTCGTGCACCGAACACCTGGAGCAGTACTGCGAGAAGGGGATGATCGGGACGTACAACTCCCGCACGCCCGACGCCCCCGGGCACACCCTCGGCGGCTACTCCCAGCGCATCGTCGTCAAGGACGCGTACGTCGTGAGGGTGAGCCACCCGGAGGCGCAGCTCGCCGCCGTGGCGCCGTTGCTCTGCGCGGGCATCACCCTGTACTCGCCGCTCCGTCACTGGAACGCCGGGCCCGGCAAGAAGGTCGGCATCGTGGGCATCGGCGGCCTCGGGCACATGGGCGTCAAGCTGGCCCACGCGATGGGCGCCCACACCGTGGCGTTCACGACGTCGGAGTCGAAGCGGCAGGATGCGCTGGCCCTCGGCGCGGACGAGGTCGTCGTGTCCCGCAACGTGAGCGAGATGAAGGCCCACCGGGAGAGCTTCGACTTCATCGTCAACACCGTCGCCGTGAGCCACGACCTCGACGCCTTCACGCGGCTCCTCAAGCGGGATGGCGCGCTGGTGCTCGTGGGCGTGCCGGAGCATGCGCACCCGTCGCCCAACGTCTTCAACCTCGTGGGCAAGCGCCGGGCGATCGCCGGGTCGATGATCGGCGGCATCGCCGAGACGCAGGAGATGCTCGACTTCTGCGCGCAGAAGGGAATCGTCGCCGACGTCGAGATGATCCCGATTCAGCAGATCGAAACGGCGTACGAGCGGATGCTGAAGAGCGACGTGAAGTATCGCTTCGTCATCGACAACGCGACGCTCGGCGCCTGACCCGCCGCGGGTCCGACGTCCGGCACCGACGGAGCGCCGCCCCGGCGAGGGGATGCCCGGACGGGGCGCGACACGCGGCCGAGCACGGCGCTACCCTCCCGCGCCATGCGATATCGACAGCTCGGTTCGACCGGCACGCAGGTGTCGGTTCTTTGTCTCGGCGCCATGACCTTCGGGGAGGCGGACGAGAAGTCGTTCATGCACAAGGTGGGGGCGAGCGAGGAGGAGAGCTTCGCGGTGCTCGACCGGGCCCTCGCGGCGGGCATCAACTTCATCGACACGGCCGACGTCTACGGCCAGGACGGTCTCTCCGAGCGCCTGCTCGGTCGCTGGATCGCCGAGCGCGGCGTGCGTGAGAAGGTGGTGCTCGCCACCAAGGGGCGCTTTCGCATGGCCGAGGGGCCCAACGGGACGGGCGCCTCGCGCATGCGCATCACCCGCGCCATCGACCAGAGCCTCAAGCGCCTCGGCACCGATCGCATCGACCTCTACCAGATCCACATGCAGGACCTGAAGACGCCCGAGGAGGAGCTGCTGCGCGCCCTCGACGACGCCATCACCGCGGGCAAGATCGTCTACTTCGGCGCCTCCAACTACGCGGCCTACCGGCTGATGGAGTCGCTGATGGTGTCGGACAAGCGCAACCTCGCGCGGCACGTGACGCTGCAAGCGCAGTACAGCCTCGCGGTGCGCGACCTCGAACGCGAGCACCGGCCGCTGTGCGTGCGCCACGGGGTGGGCATCCTGCCGTGGTCTCCCCTCGCGGGCGGTCTGCTCACGGGCAAGTACCGCCGCGGCCAGGCGCCCCCCGCGGGCAGCCGTCTGGAGCAGTGGAAGCAGCGCTACGCGGACTTCGACAAGGACCGCAACTGGAACATCGTCGAGGCCCTGGTCGCCGCGTCGACGGAGCTCGATCGGCCGCCGGGTCAGGTGGCGCTTGCGTGGCTGCTGTCGCGCCCGGCGGTGTCGTCGGTGATCTTCGGCGCGCGCACCGTGGCGCAGCTCGATGAGAACCTCGGCGCGGCCGACCTCGACCTCCCGGCGTCGGTCACCGAGTCCCTCGACCGCGCCAGCGCTTTCGAGCTCGGCTACCCGTACGAGTTCATGAAGAACGTCGACGGCGCCTGGTAGTCGCACCCCTCCCGCCCCCGGCATTGCGCTCGCCGTCGCGCCGACCGTACCGTCGGTGCCACCCCAATGAGCGAAACCCGACTCACCCGTCGCAGCGTCCTCGGCCTCTGCGGGGCCGCCCTCGCCACACCGCTCGCCGCCTGTGGCAACGGCGGGTCGTCGGGCGCCGCGCGGGACGCGGGTACCTCCGTCGGCGCGGACGTGCTGCCGGTGAGCGCGGCCTTCGATCCGGCGCGCACCCGCGTCTTCGCGGTGGGGCTGCTCGCGTGGGCCGACAGCGAGACCTTCGGGTCGTTTACCGCCGAAGGGCGGCGCGACGTGGAGCTCGTCGAGGCCTTCGCGGCGCGGGGCGTTCCGCGGGGCAACATCACCTACCTGCAAGACCGGGCTGCGACGCGCGCGGCGGTGGTCGCGGGCTTCGCCGCAGCGGTGGCCGCCACCCAGCCGGGCGAGCTGCTCTGGCTCTACTTCGCGGGCCACGGGATGCGCGTCTCCGCCGACCGCGACGCGGGCATGGGCGGCGCCACCGCGAGCTTCTTCGTCCCCTACGACGGAACCCTCGACGCCCAGGCGACGTGCTGGGGCCTGTCGAGCATCGCCCAGGCGCTCGCGTCGTTTCGCGGCGCGGCCGTGATGCTCACCGCCGACTGCTGCTACTCGGGCGCGCTCGACGCCGAGGTGATGAGTCGCCTCAACGTCCCGGCCGCGGTGCTCGCTTCGAGCGACGCGAGCGAGCAGTCGACCGGCGCGTGGACCTTCACCGACTGCCTCCTCGACGGCATCCGCGGTGCCGCCGCGGCCGATCGCAACGGCGACGCGGCCATCACCTTCGCCGACGTGGCTACGCACGCCGAGACCCGCCTCGCGTACCTCGACCAGCAGCGCTCGACGGCCACCACCCGCGGCGGCTTCGCGACGTCGTGGGCGCTGGGTCCGCGCACCAGCGCGCCGGCGATGGGCGAGGGCGAGACCATCGAGGTGCGCTACCAGGGCCGGTGGTACCGCGCCATCGTGCTGGAGCGCCGCGCCAACGGGCAGGTGTTTGTCCGGTACGCGGAGTTCAATCACCTGTTCGACGAGTGGGTCGGGGCCGACCGCATCCGGGCGTACACGCCGGTGGTCTACGCGGTGGGCACGAGCGTCGAGGCCCGCTGGCGACGGCGGTGGTACGCGGCCACGATCCGCGAGGTGCGCGCGTCGCTCCACCGCATCCACTACGAGGGCTGGAACGACAGCTACGACGAGTGGGTCGGCAGCGACAAGCTGCGCACGCCGGGCTCGACGTAGGAAGACCTCTCGTGATGATGGGCGACGAACGCTTCAGCGCCCGCACCTTCGACGCCGGCGGAGCACTGGACGCACGACGGCTGGCCGAGATCCGCGCCGCGCTTGTCACCTACGGCGCGGTGCACGTCGAGAACACCGGGCTCTCGGCCATCGACACGCTGCAACGGGTGCTCGATCCGCTGGGCTTCGGCGAGGCCGAGCGCTTCACGGCGGGCGGTCGCACGAGCGCCGCGCGGCAGGAGAAGTGGGCGGCGCCGGGGCTACGGCGCATGGACCACTATCCGCCCGATCTCTACCTGCTGCCCAACAACGAGGTGCAGTACCAGCGGCGCTCTCCGCGGTGGGTTCTCATCGCCTGCACCGTCGCTCCCACTCACGGTGGTCGGGTCTTCCTGCACTCCGCCCACGCCGTCGAGTCCGCGCTTCGACAGAGCGTTGCGGGCGCGTCGCTGCTCGATCGCATCGCCCGCCACGGGCTCTCCATCGAGACGGGCTTCCTCGATCGCGAGCACCCCGCCAAGGCCGACAACTACTTCCAGTCCTGGCAGGAGCGCTTCGCCACCGACGACCCCGACGCCGCGCTGCGCACCGCGCGCGAGCGCACCGACGAGTACGACGCGTGCTGGTGGCGCGACGACCGCACGCTGATGACCCGCATCACGCTCAACCCGTGGTGGACCGACCCCCGCGACGGTCAGCGCTACCTCCGCTTCCCCCGCATCGCGCTCGACGGACCGATGGCGCGCAACGGCTACCGGCGCTTTCCGCTGGGCAACGGCGACGAGCTCGACGACGCCGACAAGTCTCTCCTGCGCGCCGCCTACCTCGCGACGCGCGAAGGCACGACGCTGCGCGCGGGCGACCTCGTGCTCTTCGACAACCTCCGCTACGGCCACTCGCGCGAGCCCTTCTCAGGAGCACGCGAGGTGCTCGTCGGCATGGCGGGTGAGCTACGCGACCCGTGCGAACCAGCTCCGCGCGAGGCACCCGCGCCCCTCGCTCGCTGCGCCACCCACGGCGGCGTGCGGTACGCGTTTGCGCCCGCGCTGGTCGACTGGTCGACGCGTTTCACGGCGCGCACCTTCGATGCCTATGGGGTGCTCGACGGCCCGACGCTCGACGCCATTCGCAGGGAGTTCGAGCGCTACGGTGCGCTTCATGTGCGGCGCACCGGGCTCGGCGGAACGAGCCTTCCCGACGAGGTGCTCGGTGCGCTGCGCTTCGGCGGGGACGATGCGTTTCCGTGGGGCGGACTGCACAGCGGTCGCACCGTCAGGAAGCGGGTGAGCCGCGAGCTGCGGGCGACGGACGACTACCCGCGACACCTGTGGCTGCTGCCGCACAACGAGGTGCTCTACCAGCGGCGGATGCCGGGGCGGGTGATGTTCTTCTCGTCGGAGGCGGCGGGCACGGAGCGCGGCGGTCGCACCTTCGTGCACTCGGCGGCGGGGCTCGAAGCGTGGCTGCGGGCGCGCGGCGACGAGGGCGTGGCGCTGCTGGAGTCACTGCGACGACACGGCTACCTCATCGAGATGGGCTTTCTCGACGAGGGGCATCCCGAGAAGGCGAGCAACACCTTCCGCTCATGGCAGGACCGCTTCCAGACCACCGATCGCGTCGAGGCCGAGGCCCGCTGCCGCGCGTCGACGTTGCAGTTCGACGACTGCTGGTGGGTCGAGGAAGGCGACGGCTTCGCCACGTTGATGACCCGCATCCGGGTGCCCGCGTTCCACCAGGGAGCGCTGCTGTTTCCGCGCGTGGGCCTCGACGCGCCGGCGCTGCGCAACGGATATCGGAGGTATCCGCGCGGCAACGGCGAGGAGTTCACCGACGGCGAGCTCGACCTGCTGCTCAACGGCTTCCTCGCGACGCGCGAGGGCGTCCACTACGGGGCGGGCGATCTGCTGCTGGTGGACAACGTGCGGTACGGGCACTCGCGGGAGTCCTTCGACGGGCCGCGCAGCATCTGCACGGCGATGGCCGGGAGCGTCACGCTCGACGAGGCGCCGCGATGAGCTTCCGGCCCAACCAGTTTCGCCACGCCGCGACGGTGACGAGCCCGGGGGAGTTTCGCGACGGCCGCTGGCGCACCTTCGAGCCGAAGGAGCCCGTCGAGCGTGTGCTGCGGGGAAGGCCCTTTCTGCTGCGGCCGGGGCTGACGTTTACGCCCTACGCCAACCCGACGCCGTGCAACGCGCACTGCTCGTTCTGCTCCGAGGAGCTCATGCGCCTCGACGCCGAGCGCCTCACCGCGAAGCGCACCATCGACGACCACGACCGCTACTTCGCCGGGCTCGACCGCGCGTGGCGCGAGCTCGCTGGCTTCGAGATGGGCCTGAGCCTGAGCGGCCTCGAAGCGACCTCCGACCCCTCGTGGCTGCGTCGATTGCTCACGCTGGTGGGTGAGCACGGGGCGCTGTTTCCGGCGAGGGTGCTGTACACCAACGGCAGCGGGCTGTGCGCCGATGCGGGGCTCGCGGCCGACCTCGCGCGGGCGCGCTTCGACCGGGTGGAGCTGTCGCGCTGCCACCTCGACGAGCGCATCAACGAGCGGGTGATGCGCTTCGATCGCGACGTGGCGATTCGCGGTGGAGCGGCCTTCGACGAGACGGTGCGGCGGGTGCTCGCGGCGGGCGTCGAGGTGATGCTGGTGTGCGTTCTCAACGGGCAGGGCGTGTCGACGGTGGAGGAGGTCGAGGCGTACCTCGACGGCGCCGAGGCGCTGGGCGTGCGGCGCGTGGTGTTTCGCGCGCTGAGCGAGCTCGGGGACATCTACCGGGACAACCGCGAGACGCGCTGGATCGCCCGCCATCGGGTGTCGGCCCGCGCGCTGATGGACGCGGTGTTGAGCGAGGAGGGGACGGCGCGCGAGGGGTGGAGCCTCGTGGGCGTGACGTCGGGTTACTACTACTACAACGAGGTCTATCGGCGGGGTGTGATGGAGGTGGTGCTGGAGGGGTCGAGCTACGTGGCGCACCACGACGAGGTGAGGGGCGGGGTGTTGCAGAAGCTGGTGTTCCATTCGAGCGGCGACCTGTGTGGGGACTGGGTTCCCAACGCGAAGGTCGTGGGCAACTATTTCGAGCCGTGAGCGCGGACAACGAGCGCCACTTCGCGCTGCTGCGATCGCTCGCGGAGGCGGGCGTCGGCTTCGTCACCATCGGGAGCGCGGGGCTGCTGCTGGCGCACCCGCGACTGCGCGAGGCGTACGCGTTGACGGACAGCGACGTGCTGCTGGCGGAGGGCGCGCTGCGGGGCTTCGTGGCGTGGGCCGAGAGCCGGGGAGGCGCGGTGACCTGCTGGGGTGAGCCCTGGGACGCGCGGTGGACGGAGCGCTCGCTCGAGGGGCGGTGGTACGTGCGCGCGGTGTGCGACGGGTTGCAGGTGGACGCGACCTTCGAGGAGGCGGACTTCGACGTCGGCGCGCTGGTGCGTGACGCGCGCTGGATCGACGGCGTGCCGGTGTGCCCCGAGCGCGAGCTGTGGGCGGGGAAGCTGCGCAAGGACGCCGATGGGGCGCGGCGGTTTGCGACGGAGCACGGGCTGACAATCCCGACGGGCGTCTGAACGCGCTGCGGCGCGCGTCGCCACCGACCTGCCATCGGTCTCTGGACGGTTGTCTGGCATGGCTCCCGTTGGTCACTGGGGCGCTCACACTCCGTGGGTCTCTCCGCGACCACACGAGGGAGACTCCATGTCCAGTCGACGACTCAGGCGACCCACGCTCGCGGCCATCTGTGTGCCGCTCCTCCTCGCCGTCGGGTGTAGTTCCACCGACACACCCGGCGGCGACGGGACCCATCGCGCCGCGCAGGCGGTCATCTCCGACCAGCTCCACAACGGTGGGACGTCGGGCTTCCTCTTCCTGCCGCCGATGGTCCCGCGACCGGCGCAGTTCGGCGATTTCCTGCCGACGGTGAACCCCACCGTTCGCATCGACGAGGTCAACGCTGCGGGTGTCACCATCCGCACGCTCGCGACCTTCACCGCCAACAGCGGCCCCGGCAACGAGCGCCTCCGCATCCACTACCAGGGCTCCCCCTGCGACTGGGACGACGACGACGGCGACACCGACCCGGAGGGCTACTTCCTCGCGCGCTGGAAGACCAACAACGAGTGCCTCTCGCCCACCGCCCGCTACCGCGTGCGCGTGCTCGTCCCGGCGGTCGGCGGCGGCACCCGCGAGCTCGGCTTCGCGGACGTGGACGTCGTCCGCAACCAGCAGGAATTCCGCAGCGTCGACACGGTGAACTTCTCCCCGCTCATCAACGGGCGCGTGCTGCGCATCAAGTTCCGCATCGACCGACCCGCGGTGGACCGCGACGGCGACGGCGACCTCGACTGGCAGGACAACTGCCCCACGGTGGCCAACGCCAACCAGCTCGACACCAACCACGACGGCCAGGGCGACGCCTGTGAGTGCCTCGGCGTCACCTGCACCACCAGCGGGACCTGTCACACCGCGGGCGTGTGCAGCCCCGCCACCGGCCTGTGCTCCAACCCCAACGCGCCCAACGGGTCGGCCTGCTCGCTCGCCAACGCGACGGCGGTCTGCACCAACGGCACATGCGGCGTCGCCACCTGCGACGCAGGCCGCGCCAACTGCAACGGCTCGGCGGCCGACGGCTGCGAAGTCGCCACCAACACGCTCACCCACTGCGGCGGCTGCAACGTCGCGTGCACCGCGGGCGCCCACTCGACGCCCACCTGCGCGACCGGTACCTGCGCCCTCACCTGCGCGCCCGGCTGGGCCAACGCCAACGGCAACCGCGCCGACGGCTGTGAGCTCGACGTGACCACCAACGCCAACTGCGGAACCGCAGGCAACGCCTGCACCGCGGGTCGCACCTGCATCGCGGGCGCGTGCTCGGCCACGGTCTGCACCGGCGGCCTCGCCAACTGCGACGGCAACGAGGCCAACGGCTGCGAGGTCGACCCCGCCTCCAACGTCGCCCACTGCGGCGCCTGCGGCAACGCCTGCTCCTACGCTCAGGCCAGCGCGGTCTGCGCGGCCGGTGCGTGCGCTCTCGGGTCGTGCGCTCCCGGCCACGCCAACTGCGACGGCAATCCCTCCAACGGCTGCGAGACCACGCCCGCCACCGACGTCGCCCACTGCGGCGCCTGCGGCAACGTGTGCTCCTTTGCCAACGCCTCGCCGGTCTGCGCGGCGGGCGCTTGCGCCATCGGGAGCTGCGCGCCCGGCTACGCCAACTGCGACGGCAGCGCGGCCAACGGCTGCGAGGTCGCGCTCGACAGCAGCGCGTCCCACTGCGGCGCGTGCGGCAACGTCTGCTCGCTCTCGCACGCCTCGGCGGTCTGCGCGGCGGGCGCGTGCGTCATCGGCGCCTGCGCGCCGGGCTTCGCGGACTGCAACGCGTCGAGCGGCTGCGAGACCGACCTCTCGGCGGTCACCTCCTGCGGCGGCTGCGGCGTGACCTGCGCGTCGGGGCCCCACTCGACGCCGACCTGCGGCGCGGGCGCCTGCGGCCTCACCTGCGAAGCGGGCTGGAGCAACTGCGACGGCAACGCGGCCAACGGCTGTGAGGTCGACACCACCACGAGCGCATCGAACTGCGGCGCGTGCGGGACGGTCTGCACCAACGCGACCACCTGCCAGTCGGGCGCCTGCTCGACGGCGGTGTGCGCGGCCGGTCACGCCGACTGCAACGGCCTCGCGGCCGACGGCTGCGAGACCACGCCGGACAGCGACAGCGGCCACTGCGGGGCGTGCGGCAACGCGTGCTCCTTCGCCAACGCCGCGCCCCAGTGCACGGCGGGCGTCTGCGGCTTCGTGGTGTGCGACGTCGGGTACGCCGACTGCGACGGCGTTCGCGCCAACGGCTGCGAGATCGCGCTCGGCAACGACGCCGACAACTGCGGCGGCTGCGGCACGCGCTGCACCTACGCCCACGCGACGGGCGTGTGCGGCGCCAGCGCCTGCGCGCTCGGCGCGTGTGATGCGGGCTGGGCCGACTGCAACGGCAACCCGGCCGACGGCTGCGAGGTCTCGCTGACCTCCGACCTCGCCCACTGCGGCGCCTGCGCGACGGCGTGCGACGTCCCGTTCAACGCCACCGCGACCTGCGGCGGCGGATCGTGCGGCTACACCTGCGACGCCACCCACGCCGACTGCGACGGTCTCGCGAGCAACGGCTGCGAGGTCGCGACCACCACCGACGGCGCGAACTGCGGCGCGTGCGGCAACGCCTGCACCCAGGGTCGCACCTGCGCGAGCGGGGCCTGCTCGGCGACGACCTGCACCGCGGGCCTCGCCAACTGCGACGCCGACGAGAGCAACGGCTGCGAGGTCGCGCTCGACGCCGACGCCACCCACTGCGGAACCTGCCAGAACGCCTGCTCCTTTGCGAACGCCGGCGCCGCCTGCGCGGCGGGTGCGTGCGTGATGGGCGCGTGCGCTGCGGGCTACGCCAACTGCGACGGCAACGCGGCCAACGGCTGCGAGGTGGCCATCACCACCGACGCCTCCAACTGCGGCGCGTGCGGGACTGCCTGCACCACCATCAACGGCACGGCGGCGTGCAGCAACGGTGCGTGTGGCGTCGGCTCGTGCGACGCGAACTTCGCCGACTGCGATCACCTCGCGGGCAACGGCTGCCTGCGATCACCTCGCGGGCAACGGCTGCGAGGTCTCCACCGCCACCGAGACCGGCAACTGCGGCGCGTGCGGGGTCGTCTGCAACGACGCTCCGTCCGCGACGGCCACCTGCTCGGCGGGCGTGTGCGGCTACGCGTGCGCCCCGGGGCAGCGCGACTGCGACGGCAGCGCGGCCAACGGCTGCGAGGTCGACGCCAACGCCGACGGCGCCAACTGCGGCGGCTGCGGGGTGGTCTGCACCCAGGGCCGCACCTGCCAGGCGGGCTCGTGCACCACGGCGGTCTGCACCGCGGGCCTCGCCGACTGCGATCACGCTGCGGCCAACGGCTGCGAGGTGACGCTCGACGCCAACGCCGCCCACTGCGGCGGCTGCGGCGTCGCCTGCAACTACGCCAACGGCGCCGGGTCGTGCACCGCGGGCTCCTGCGCGCTCGCGAGCTGCAACGCGGGTTACGCCAACTGCAACGCGGGCTCCGCGGACGGCTGCGAGGTCGACCTCGGGAGCACGGCCGCGCACTGCGGCGGCTGCGGCAACGCCTGCGTCGTCGCCAACGGGACGGCCGCCTGCTTCGCGGGCGCCTGCGCCCCGGCGGCGTGCAACACCGGCTACGCCCTCGCGGGCGGCGCCTGCGTCGACGTCAACGAGTGCGCGACCGGCAACGGCGGGTGCAGCGCCAACGCGACCTGCACCAACACCCCGGGCAGCCGCACCTGCGCGTGCAACGCGGGCTACACGGGCAACGGCGTGACCTGCGCCGACGTCAACGAGTGCCTCACCAGCAACGGCGGCTGCGGGACGAACTCGACCTGCACCAACACGCCGGGCAGCCGCACCTGCGCCTGCAACGCGGGCTTCGCGAGCTGCGGCGGCGTGTGCACCAGCGTCACCACCACGAGCAACTGCGGCGCGTGCGGCAACGTGTGCGCCTACCATCAGGCGTGCTCGGCGGGCGCCTGCGTCAACACCATCTGCACGCCGCCGACGCGCTGCTCCGGCGCGGCCTGCCCGGTGTGCACGAGCGTCACCTTCACCGAGAACTGGGAGTCGGGCGCCGGGGCCTGGCACTCCATCGACGCGCGTCCGCTGACCCTCGCGTCGGCGAGCCCGCAGTGCGCGGGGACGTACTTCCACGAGACGGCGCTTCTTCCGCAGGGCGGCGGTCGGGTGTTCACCAACGTCCCGACCCCGGTGGTCGGCGGGCGCACCTACTGCCTCTCGTCGTGGGTGCGCGGAACGCCCGGCGCCGTCCCCTACGTCGGCTTCCACCGCTCCAACGCGGCGGGTCAGGCGTCGATCTACGAGCAGTTCTGGGGCCTCGGCGGTTGCGGCGACAGCGACTACCTGGGCGGCACCATCACCCCGATGGTCTCGGACAACACGTGGCGCTGGTACCCCAAGCAGATGGTCATGCCCGCGGACTGGACGCATGTGTACCTGCGGTTCCAGCTCTTCCAGGGCCCGGTCGGGAGCTCGGCGGACTTCGACCAGATTCAACTGGTCGAGGGCCCGTGCCCGGCCGACCCGCCGTCGACCTGCGCCGCGCTCACCTGCCCCTGAACCCCACCTGAAGCAGCGGCGGGGGATCTCATTCCCTCGCCGCTTCCGCCGCGGCCAAGAGCCGCTGCAACCACGCTGCTATCGGGATGCGCATGGTCGCCGTGCGATGAGTCCCGTTGGCTGCCCAAACGCCCACAAGTCGTGAGCTCCCGGTCGGCCAATGCCAGGGAGAACCTCAATGCCCAATCGAAGACCCAGACGCCCCACGTTGGCAGCACTCTGTGTGCCGCTGATGATCGCCGTCGGGTGTAGTTCCACCGACACGCCCGGCGGCGACGGCACCCACCGGGCCGCGCAGGCGGTCATCTCCGACCAGCTCCACAACGGCGGGACGGCGGGCTTCCTCTTCCTGCCGCCGATGGTCCCGCGGCCGGCGCAGTTCGGCGACTTCGTCCCCTCGGTCGAGCCCACGGTGCGCATCGACGAGATCAACGCCGCGGGCACCACGCTGCGCACCCTGGCGACCTTCACCACGCGCGGGAAGTCGGACCAACGGGTCGAGGCGATCACCACGCGCCGACCCAACGACCGCGCCGACGACCCCGACGGGTACTTCCTCGTCGAGTGGGACACCCGCCGCGCGCGGCTCTCGACCGACGCCCGATACCGGGTGCGCGTGATGGTCCCGGCGGCCGACGGCGGCACCCGCGAGCTCGGCTTCGCGGACGTCGACGTGGTCGGCACGACCCGCGAGTTTCGCACCGTCGACACCGTCAACTTCGCGCCGCTGCTCAACGGGGACACGCTCGAGATCAAGTTTCGCATCGACCGCCCCGCGGTGGACCAGGACGGCGACGGCCGCTTCGACTGGCAGGACAACTGCCCGACGGTGGCCAACGCCGACCAGCGGGACACCAACCGCAACGGGGTAGGTGACGTCTGCGAGTGCGTCGGTGTCACCTGTCGGGAGCCCGACGACCAGTGTCGCCTCGCGGGCATCTGCGATCCCCGCGAGGGCCGGTGCTCGTTCGCCGTCGCGCCCGACGGGACGCCCTGCACCATCGGTCATGCCAACGCGGGTTGTGTCGCCGGCAGCTGCGACCGCTCCACCTGCGCGACGGGCTACGGCGACTGCAACGGGCGATCCAGGGACGGCTGTGAGACCTCCACCCGCACCCTCACCAACTGCGGCGCCTGCGGTGTCTCGTGCACCTCTGGCGCGCACTCGACCCCGACCTGCGGCACCGGCACCTGCGCGCTCACCTGCGCGGCGGGCTGGGCCGACGCCAACGGCAACCGCGCCGACGGCTGCGAGCTCGACGTCACCACCAACGCCAACTGCGGCACCCCGGGCAATGTCTGCACCTCCAGCGCGGGGAGCACCAGCACCTGCGTGAGCGGCGCCTGCTCTTCCATCGTGTGCCCGGCCCAGCAGGCCAACTGCAATACCTCCGCCGCGGACGGCTGCGAGGTCTCGCTCGCCAGCGACCCCGCGCACTGCGGGGCCTGCCAGCACGCGTGCGCGGTCGCCAACGCTACCGCGGCCTGCGCGGCGGGAGCGTGCGCGGTCGGAACCTGCAACCCCGGCTTCGCCAACTGCGACGGCAGCGCGGCCAACGGCTGCGAGACCGTTCCTGCCACGGACACCGCCCACTGCGGCGCGTGCGGCAACACCTGCTCCCTCGCCAACGCCGAGCCGGTGTGCGCGGCGGGCGCGTGCGCCATCGGGAGCTGCGCCGAGGGCTACGCCAACTGCGACGGCATCGCGGCCAATGGCTGCGAGGTCGCGCTCGACACCAGCGCCGCCCACTGCGGTGCGTGCGGCAGCGCCTGCTCGCTCTCCAACGCCACCGCGGTGTGCGCGGCGGGCGCGTGCGCGGTCGGGGCCTGCTCGACCGGCTTCGCCAACTGCGACGGCGACGCGGCCACCGGCTGCGAGACCGACCTCTCGTCGGTCACCTCGTGCGGCGCCTGCGGCGTGACCTGCGCCTCGGGCCCGCACTCGACGCCGACCTGCGGCGCGAGCACCTGCGGCATCACCTGCGAAGCGGGCTACGCCAACTGCGACGGCGTGGCGAGCAACGGCTGCGAGGTCGACACCACCACCAGCGGCTCGCACTGCGGCGCCTGCGGAACGGTCTGCACCAACGCCACCACCTGCCAGTCGGGCGCCTGCTCGACGGCGGTGTGCTCGGCCGGTCACGCCGACTGCAACGGGCTCCTCTCCGACGGCTGCGAGACCACGCCCGCGACCGACAGCGGCCACTGCGGGGCGTGCGGCAACGCGTGCTCCTTCGCCAACGCCGCTCCGGTGTGCACCGAAGGGTCGTGCGGCTTCACGGTCTGCGACATGGGCTATGCCGACTGCGATGGCACCCAGGCCAACGGCTGCGAGATCGCGCTCGGCAACGACGCGAGCAACTGCGGCGGCTGCGGCACCCGCTGCACCTACGCGCATGCCACGGGCGTGTGCGGTGCCAGCGTCTGCGCGCTCGGCGCGTGTGACGCCGGCTGGGCGAACTGCGACGGCAACCCGGCCAACGGCTGCGAGGTCTCGCTGACCTCCGACCTCGCCCACTGCGGCGCCTGCGCGACCGCCTGCGACGTGCCCGCCAACGCCACCGCGACCTGCGGCGGCGCGACCTGCGGGTACACCTGCGACGCGACGCACGCCGACTGCGACGGCAACGCCGCCAACGGCTGCGAGGTGGCGATCACCACGGACGGCGCCAACTGCGGCGTCTGCGGCAACGCCTGCACCGACGGTCGCACCTGCGTGAGCGGGGCGTGCTCGGCCACGACCTGCACCGCGGGCCTCGCCAACTGCGACGCCGACGAGAGCAACGGCTGCGAGGTCTCCCTCGGCTCCAGCGCCGCCCACTGCGGTAGCTGCCAGAACGCCTGCTCCTTCGCGAACGCCGGCGCCGCCTGCGCGGCGGGTGCGTGCGTGATGGGCGCGTGCGCTGCGGGCTACGCCAACTGCGACGGCAACGCGGCCAACGGCTGCGAGGTGGCCATCACCACCGACGCCTCGAACTGCGGCGCGTGCGGGACTGCCTGCACCACCATCAACGGCACGGCGGCGTGCAGCAACGGTGCGTGTGGCGTCGGCTCGTGCGACGCGAACTTCGCCGACTGCGATCACCTCGCGGGCAACGGCTGCGAGGTCTCCACCGCCACCGAGACCGGCAACTGCGGCGCGTGCGGGGTCGTCTGCAACGACGCTCCGTCCGCGACTGCCACCTGCTCGGCGGGCGTGTGCGGCTACGCGTGCGCCCCGGGGCAGCGCGACTGCGACGGCAACACGACCAACGGCTGCGAGGTCGACGCCAACGCCGACAGCGCCAACTGCGGCGGCTGCGGCGTGGTCTGCACCCAGGGACGCACCTGCCAGGCGGGCTCATGCACCACGGCGGTCTGCGCCGGCGGACTCGCTGACTGCGACAACGACGGCAGCAATGGCTGCGAAGTGACGCTCGCCTCCAACGCCGCCCACTGCGGCGGCTGCGGCGTGGCGTGCTCGTACACCAACGGCACCGGCTCGTGCACCGCGGGCGCCTGCGCCCTCGCTACCTGCGCGCCGGGCTACGCCAACTGCAACGCGAGCTCCACCGACGGCTGCGAGGTCAACCTCGGGAGCAGCGCCGCCAACTGCGGCGGCTGCGGCAACACCTGCGTCGTCGCCAACGGGACGGCCGCCTGCTTCGCGGGCGCCTGCGCCCCGGCGGCGTGCAACACCGGCTACACCCTCGCGGGCGGCGCCTGCGTCGACGTCAACGAGTGCGCCACCAACAACGGCAACTGCGCCGCCAACGAGGTCTGCACCAACACGCCCGGTAGCCGCACCTGCGGGTGCGCCGCGGGCTACGCCAACTGCGACGGTACCGCAGCCAACGGCTGCGAGGTCAACGTCACCGCCAACACCGCCCACTGCGGCGCCTGCGGCCAGGCGTGCGCGGCCGGGCAGGCTTGTACGGCGGGCGCCTGCGGGTGCGCGCCGACGACGGCTCCCGCGCCGATCCACCGCTGGACCTTCAACGACGGCACCGGGAACGACTCGATCGGCAACCTCCACCTGACGCTCTACAACGGCGCGTCGGTGGTCGGAGGTCGGCTGGGCCTCGACGGCATCACGCAGTACGCCCGTACCGCCGCGATGCCTCAGACGGTGACCGTGCGGACCCTCGTGGCCTGGGTCAGCCCGCAGAACCTCACGCAGCGCTCGGGCGGCGTGCTCGCGATCGACACCCCGATCGCGGGCGACGACCTCTTCGACGCCATCGTCTTCGGCGAGGGCACCCCGCGCCAGTGGCAGAGCGCCAGCTACTACGCCCTGCGCAGCCCGGGCAACAACGGCGGCGCCCTGGAGACCGTCGCGTACCCCACGAGCGTGATGATCGCGATCGCCTACGCGGCGGACAACAGCATCAAGATCTACCGCAACGGCGCGCTCTACGCGGCCTACACCCAGGGCACGATGCAGGCCTACGGGGCCAACGTGGCGCAGATCCTCCTGGGCGTTCGCCACGCGGTGCACGTCAACGGCGTGGGCACGGCGGCGGGCAACGACCCCTTCTTCGCCGGCGACGTCGACGAGGCCCGGCTCTACAACACGGCCCTCAGCCCCTGCGCGATCGCCGCGCTCTACGCCGAGGGTCCCACCCTCTGCGCGCCCGACCAGTTGAGCTGCGCGGGGACCTGCGTCAACGCGCAGACCGACCGCAACAACTGCGGCGCCTGCGGGCGCGTGTGCGGCGCCATCGAGGCGTGCGTCGCAGGCGTCTGCGGCCAGCGGAGCTGCGCGGTCGCGGGAACCCCCGGCTGCGGCCTCGTCGCCATCGTCGGCGGCGACACCTTCACGGTGGGGTCGAACGCGACCTCGTCGTTCTACGGCGGCACCCCGGAGCAGCCGAGCATCGCGGTGGGCAGCTTCGCGATGGACACCTATGAGGTCACCGTGGCGCGCTTCAACGCATGGTGGTCGGTGCGCTCGCGCGACCTCGCGACCGTGCGCTCGGCGCCCATCGCCTACCCCGGGGCGAACACCATCGCCTGGGGCGCGGCGGCGGTCGCGCCGGGGGCGCAGTCGGGCTCGTTCAACTGGTCGCCCGCGTCGACGACGCGCGACGCGCACCCGATGAACGCCGTCAGCTACTGGGCGGCGCAGGAGTTCTGCGTGTGGGACGGCGGCCGCCTTCCCACCGAGGCCGAGTGGGAGTTCGCGGCCCGCGGTCGCACGATTCCCAGCGAGGGGCTCGTCTCCGGGCGCCTCTTCCCGTGGGGCAACACCCCTCCGAGCACCAGCTGCGACCGCGCCCTCTGGCGCGGCTGCGGCGGCACCGACGGCGGCGGCACCCGCCGCGTGGGCAGCTACCCCACCGGCGTGAGCGGCGGGCTGAACGACATGGCAGGCAACGTCTACGAGTGGATGGCGGACACCTTCCAGTCCTACCGCCCGTCGTGGTCGTCCAACCTGAACCCGCTCAGCAACCTGAGCCTGACCGCCGATCGCATCGTCCGCGGCGGGTCGTGGGGCGACAGCGACCCCAACGGCCTGCTCTCGGTGGGGCGCTTCACGGCCCCGCCCGCGATGAACGACAACCCGTACGTCGGCTTCCGCTGCGCTCGCGCCCTTCCCTGAGCAGGTCCATTGCGCGGTGCCCACCTCTTGAGCAAAAGTAACGGTCGGTAGACCGGCCCCTGCTCGAAGCGCCTGGTCTTCCTACCAGGACATTGCCCACCAAGATCTACTGGCTCGACACGGCGCAGGGGCGCGTGGCCATCGGCGCCACGAAGGTGCTGATCGGTCGCAGCCCCGACTGCACCATCGTCCTCGAAGGACCGCAGGTCAGCCGGTACCACGCCGTCGTGCGGCTGAGCGAGGCGGGCGCCGAGATGCTGCCGCTGGGCCGCGAGCCCGTGCTCATCAACGGCGCCGAGCGGCGATCGCTGACGGCGCTGCGCGCGGGCGACGTCGTCGACGTCTGCGGGTGGACCTTCCGCGTCGGCGAAGACGAGACCGCCGCGGAGCCCGCGGAGGTGAAGGTGGCGTGGTTCCTGGAGCGCGAGACGGGGCTGCTGCACTACCTCACGGGGCCGACGTACCGGGTCGGCGGCGACGCGCGCGACGACCTCATCTTCGTGGGCTGGGAGCCGTCGGTGTTCGCGATCGACGTGGGCGCCGAGGCCCCGGTGCTCGCGGCGCTGCGGTCGGACGTGTGGTGCGAGCGCGTCCTCGCGGCGGGCGAGCGCGTCGAGCTCGCGGACGAGTCGCGCATCAGGTACCGCGACGAGCTGCTCACCGTGCGGGCGCGCCAGGTGGAGGTGGCGGGCGTGACCGCGCCATCACCGGGCGCGGCGAAGGCGGCCGTGCGGGTGGTGCTGGAGTTCATGCCGCGCGGCGGTCAGCTCACGGTGGAGATTGGTGGACAGGTGCACACGACGGCGCTGTCCGAGCGGCGCTGTGATCTGGTGGCGTGCCTGCTGCGACCGCCGTCGCCCTTCGCGCCGGGCGAGCTCATCCCCGAAGACCTGCTCTGCGCGCGCGTCTGGCCCGGCGAGAGAAACGGCCGCGTCGAGCTCAACTCGCTGCTGTATCGATTGCGCCAGGCGCTCGCCGAGGAGGGCATCGACGCGACCGCGCTCTTCGATCGACGGGGCGGCGGGCTGCGCTTCTGCCTCGCGCCCGGGGCCGTGGTCACCGTCGTCTAGAACCGCCCGGCGAGCCCGATGGAGTTCGGCGTCACGACTGCGCGCACCGTCGTCTCCGTCGACGCGCGGTGGCTCAGCCGGTCGACGAGCAGCCACACCCCACCGCCCACGACGAGCGCCGCGCCGACGCCGAGCGCGACGTTGGTTCGCTCGATGTGTTCGCCGTAGCTGGCGTCGTGTGCGCGCGCCTCGGGGCCTGGGTCCACACAAGGGGCGGGACACAGCCCATCGCGGGCGCTCAGCTCGCTCGACGCCAACCCATAGAACACCCCGCTCAGGATGAACGCCGCCGCCCCACCACCAACAACCATCCACGGCCCGATGCTGTAGCTGCGCGGCATCGGTGCGGCGACGCGCGGCGGGACGACCACCGCCACCACCGCGGGCGCGACCGGAGGCGTCGGCGCCACCACCGTGGGCTCCGCTTCGAGGCGCACGTCGAGCGTCTCCGTGTGACCCGCGGCGACGGTCGCCTCGCGGCGCAGCGGCAGGTGACCCGGCGCGCTCGCTTCGAGCACCACGGTGCCCGGCGCCACGGGGTACGCCACGTCGAAGAGCGTCGACGGAAACGCCGCGCCGCGCAGGCGCACCGTGAGCCCCGCCGGCGCATCGGACGGGACGTGGACCGTCACCCGTCCCACCTGGGCCTCGGTCGTCGTCACGATGGCGCGACACGCCGCGAGCACGCCGTCGCGGTTGCGAAGTGTGGTGTCGGCCTCGGCGGCGCGCGCGCAGGCCCCGCTGTATCCGAGGGCCTCGACGGGGTGTTCGAGCGCGAGGTGTTCGCGCGCGAGGAAGTACTGGATGGTGGGCGTGACGCGGAGCTGCGCCGCCCGCTCGCCGAGCTGCGCCGCCCGCGCGTGATCGCCTGCCGTCGCGGCCGCCTCGGCCTGGGCGATGAGCTCGCGCCGCGCGACCTCGGTGGGGCCGTCCTGGGCCGACGCGACGCCGCTCGCGAGCGCGAGCGTGACGAGCAGTGAAGCGGGAACGATCCGTCGGGTCATGGTCGGGTCGATGCTCCGCCTACTCGATCACGATGGTGGGGGTCGGGGCGGGTGTCGGGCTCGCGACAGGAGCGGCGACAGGGACGGGGCGCGCTCGAACGGGGCGCCCGCGCCGCGTGACGGACGGAGCGACCGGGGCAACGACCGCAGCGATCGTCGGCGCGACCACGGGCGCGACCACGGGCGCGACCACGGCGGGGACGACCGGCGGCGTGGTGACGACGGGCTCCGCGCGCACGATCGGCGCGGGTCGGACGTGACCCGGGCTCGTCGCGGCGGTGACGGCGGGTCGCATCAGCGTCCGCACGCCGACGGCGGCGACGAGCGCGAGGCCCACGGCGAGGGGGACGAGCCCGCGGCGGCGGGGCTGCGTCGTCGGCTGGCGGCTCACGGCGCTGGCGCCTGCGAGCGTGTCGGGGGGCACCACCTTCGGGGCGGCGACGGCGACGGGGGCGGGCCGCGTCTCCGCGGTGGGAGCCTCGCCAGCGTGGCCGGCCTGCCAGGCGACTTCGGCTCGATCGACGTCGGCTTCGAGGGCGGCGAGCAGAGTGTCGGCGTCGGCGTGGCGCTCCATCGGCCGCAGCGCGAGCGCCCGCGCCAGAACGTCCTCCCACGGCCCCACGTCGCCCCCGACGCGCTTCGGGGTGGGGCGCTCGCGGTCGAGCACGTCGGCGTAGACGGCGACGGGGTCGGTGGAGCGGTAGGCGCGTCGGCCCGTGAGCAGCTCGACGGCGATGAGCGCGAGGGCGTGCACGTCGGTCCACGGTCCGGTGCGCGCGTGGCTCACCTGCTCGGGCGCGGCGTAGTGGAGCGAGTACGACGAGAGCTCGGTGCGCGTGGCGGTCTGCCCGCTGCCCGCTTCTTCGTCGGCCTCCATGACCTTCGCGATGCCGAAGTCGAGCACGCGCAGGCCCGGCTCACCGCGGCGCGCGCGCACGATCATCATGTTGGCGGGCTTGATGTCGCGATGCGCGATGCCCGCCGCGTGGGCGACGGAGAGGGCGTCGAAGGCGGGACGCAGGAGCGCGAGCGTCTCGACGGGCGAGCGACCGGCGTGGGCGGGGCGCGCGCCGAGGTCGGCTTCGAGGGTGCGGCCGTCGAGCCATTCGAGGGTCATCCACGGCGCCTCGCCCGACTCGAAGCGCGCGGTGCCATAGTCGAGCACGCGCACGATGGCCGGGTGCGCGAGCGCCGCGATGGTGCGCGCCTCGCGCTTGAACATCTCCAGAAACTCTTCCCTCAGCTCCGCCCGGAAGCGCTCCGGCACCAGCAGCACCTTGAGCGCGACGGGTGTGTCGAGCTCGACGTGGCGCGCCTGGTAGACGACCCCGAACCCCCCTTTGGCGACGACGCGCTCGACCTTGTACTTCTCGGCGAAGGTCCGACCGAGGAGATCGAAGGTGTCGGACGTGTCTTCCATGGTGTTGGTGGCGGCGGGCCCTCCGTTGCTGGTCACGGTAGGTGATCGCAGCGCGAAACTCCAGCCTCGGCCGTGGCCGCAGATGTGGCGTTTTCGCGCGTTGCCACCGCGCTGCCACCGGCGTCGCGGCCCACGTCGACCACCTGCTTCGACGTTGACAATCCGAAGCGGCGCGAAGGAGTTATGGGTCCATGAAGCACGGGGCAGCGGCCCGTATCAGCGGGCTGTTGGCGATCGTCGGTGTGACGGCGTGCGTGCGGGACGTCTGGGTCTACGACGGCGGCCTGGTCGACGCCGCGAGCGATGTCGACGTCGCCGTGGTGCCGCCGCCGCGACCACTCGCGCCGCTCTCCCTCGGGGGCGTGACGCAGCTCCGGCCGACGCTGCGCTGGGCGCTGTCCGCGGGGCACGACGGGGCGGTGGTCGAACTCTGTCGCGACCGCGCGTGCACCAACGTGATCGAGACGGTGATGGCGACCGGGACGAGCGCGCAGCCCACGCGCGACCTGCCGCCGCGCAGCGTGGTGTTCTGGCGGCTGCGGGGTCGCGCCGGGGCGACGATCGACGCGGCGCGCGGCCCGACGTGGCTCTTCCACGTGCCCGCGACGAGCGCGAGCACCGCCGTCGACACGAGCGCCAATCCCCACGTCGACGTCAACGGCGACGGCTACGACGACGTGCTCATCGGGGCCTACACCGCCGACCCCAACGGGCGCCGCGACGCGGGCATCGCGAGCGTGTTTCACGGCGGTCCGGGGGGCGTCTCGCCGACGGCGGCGCGGGTGCTCGAAGGGGTGACGGCGCAAGACCGCTTCGGCGTGTCGGTGGGGAGCGCGGGCGACGTCAACGGCGACGGCTACGGCGACGTGATCATCGGCGCCACCGCCCTCGAAGGGATGCCCGGGTCGGCGGGCAGCGCGAGCGTGTACCTCGGTGGTCCGATGGGGCTGGGCGAGACGCCGCAGCGGGTGTTCCACGGGGTCGCCCAGGACGACGGGTTCGGGTTCTCGGCGGCGGGCGTGGGGGACGTCGACGGTGACGGCTACGCGGACGTCATCGTCGGGGCCTACGGCGCGAGCCCGGGCGGGCACAGCGGGGTGGGGTCGACGAGCGTCTTTCACGGGAGCGCGTCGGGCATCGCGGAGACGGCGGCGCGGGTGCTCGAAGGCACGGCGCGGGGTGAGCGCTTCGGCTACACGGTGCGGGGCGCGGGCGACGTCAACGGCGACGGGTACAGCGACGTCGCGGTCACGGCGGTCTACGGCAGCCCCGGCGGGGTGACCAACGCGGGAACGGTGAGCGTCTTCCTGGGGAGCGCGACGGGGCTCCCGATGGCGGCCGCGCGGGTGCTACGGGGCGGCGCGGCGGGTGACCAGTTCGGCAACTCGCTGTCGACCGCGGGCGACGTCAACGGCGACGGGTACAGCGACCTCGTGGTCGGCGCCAACGGGAGCGACCCCGGCGGGCACGAGCGGGCGGGCACGGCGAGCGTGTACCACGGCAGCGCGTCGGGCCTTCCGTTGACCGCGGCGGTGGTGCTTGGAGGCGACGCGGCGTTGGACTTCTTCAGCTGCACGGCGGGCGCGGGGGACGTCAACGGCGACGGCTTCGATGACCTCGTGGTCGGGGCCTTCGGCGCCACCCGCGGCGGCCGCCGCGAGCTGGGCGTGGTGAGCATCTTTCACGGGAGCACGAAGGGCATCCCGACGACCGCGGTGCGGGTCATCGAGGGCACGGCGGCGGGGGACTTCTTCGGCAACGCCGCGTCGAGCGCGGGCGACGTCGACGGCGACGGCTACGCGGACGTGGTCATCGGCGCGGGGCAGGCGACGCGCGGTGGACGCGACAGGACGGGCGAGACGCGGGTGTTCCATGGGAGCGCGACGGGCATCCCGGAGAGGCCGGTGGAGGTCTTCGAGGGCGAGGCGGAGGGTGATCAGTCGGGCGTGTCGGTGGCGCTTCTCGGTGGCGTGCGCGCCTACGGCAATGCCCACGGCGAGGGCGACAGCGCGGGGTGTGGCGTGGGGCCGACGACGCGGCCGTCGGGGGCGACGCGCGGGAGGTCGAGCTCGTTCCAGAGCCAGCGGTTGTAGGCTTCGGCGGCGGGCGGAACGCGACGCTGCGCGGCGTTCATCACGAAGGCCGCGGGGACGGCGAGCCCGGCGCCGACGAGGAGCAGCGTGAGGGGGAGCGTCACCTCGCCGCTGACCGAGCCGCCCCGATCGGAGTAGGCGGGGACCACCGCGACGGCGCTCAGCATCGACGCCAGGCCGACGCCGAAGAGGGTCCAGCCGATGGCCATCTGGTTGTCCCGCGCGTGCATCTGCTCCTCGGCCCCGGGCGAGTTGGCGAGGTACGGCCGCACCTCACCGAGCGGCGCCAGCTCCTCGTCGCCGAGGCGCATCGCCCACCCGCTGAACGTGACGTGCGGCATCGCGGCATGACCCCGGTAGGCCGCGATGCGGTGCTCGATGGGCGCGCTCCGCGGCGGCAGCCGCAGCGGCTCCGGCAACACCGTCGCGCACCCCTGGATCATCGCGAGCGCCCCTCCGAGCGCCATGGTGGCTGTCTTCATGTCACTCCAGCTCGAAGGTCATCGTCCCGCCCTGCGCCACCTGCGCCTGCGTCAGCCGCGGGTGCGCCAGCGTCTCCGTCCCCCAGCGCAGCGCACGCGATCGCGTCGCCCCGGTGCCTGCCGCCGGGGCCGTCACCCGCAGCGTCGCGCCACCCGCCAGCGTCACCTCGGCGCTCGTCACCGACGGCGTCGCGAGCAGCCAGTCCTCGGTGCCCGCGATCGGGAACATCCCCAGCGCCGCGAAGGCGTACCAGGCGCTCATGGTTCCGCCGTCGTCGTTGCCGGGGATGCCGTCGGGGCCGTCGGTGTAGCGGGTGCGCCGGACCCAGTCGACGTAGCGCGACGAGGCCGCGAAGTCGTCGAAGGCCGAAGGCATCCACGGCGCGTGGATGTCGGGCTCGTTGCCGTGCCAGTAGTAGGTGTCGAACAGCGGCGTGCGCCGGGCCGCCATCGACCGCACGAACATGTCGTCGAGCCGCGCGAGGAAGGCCGTGCGACCGCCGAGCATCGTCGCGAGGCCATCGAGGTCGTGCGGCGCGAACCACAGGTACTGCCACGCGTTGCCCTCGGCGTAGAAGTCCTGCCACGCCTCGGCGCGCTGCTGCATCGGCACGAAGGTCCCGTCGCGGCGGCGGCCCACCATCCAGCGCTGCGCGGGGTCGTACAGGTTGCGGTAGTTGGTCGACCGCGTCGCGAGCGCGTCGGCGTCGGCGGTGTGACCGAGGCCGCGCGCCATGCGCGAGAGCGCCCCGTCGGCGTAGGCGTACTCCATCGTCTTCGACGCGCTCGACCCCTGCGAGTCCACGGGAACATACCCCAGCGTGTTGTACTCCTCGATGGACTCGCGCCGCGTCGGCGCCATGAACGCTCCCGCCCGCGCGATGCTCCACGCGTGCGGCACGTCGTAGTCGCGCACGCCGCGCAGCCACGAGTCGGCCACCATGAGCGCGCCGCAGTCGCCGAGCATCCCGCCGGTCTCGCCCGTCGCGAGCGGCCACCGCGGATAGAACCCCAGCACGTCGCCCATCGCCATGATCGACCGAACGAAGTCCCGCTGGTACTCCGGGTAGACCACCGAGAGCCACGGGTGCTCGGTGCGGTAGGTGTCCCAGAGCGAGAGGTCGGAGTAGTACCGGTAGCCCTCCGCGCGGCGCACCATCTTGTCGACGCCGCGGTAGGTTCCGTCGACGTCCGAGCCCAGCGTCGGCATGAGCAGCGTGTGGTAGACGGCGCTGTAGATCTTCCGCAGCTCCGTCTCGCCGCGCGCCTCGACGCGCACCCGCGAGAGCAGCGACTCCCAGCTCGCGGTGGTCTCGCGACGCGCGCGATCGAAGTCGAGGTCGTTGGCCTCGGCGACGAGGTTGGCGCGGGCGTGCTCGATGTCCGTGTACGACAGCCCGATGGCCACGGTGACCGTCCCGTCGGTGGTCGTGTCGATGGGGACGTAGGCGCCGACGGTGGTTCCGGTCTGCGCGCGGGCGTCAGCGGCGAGAACACCCGCGGACCACGTCCCGGCGCGGGCGATGGGGCGCGAGAGGCGCGCGACCCAGTACACGTCGACGCCGCCGAAGCGGTCGGAGTAGCCACCCGCGAAGCGCGCCCGGCCGCGAAACTCTCCCGCGGCTGCGTCGACGGCCACTTCGCCTTCGGTGATGTCCACCTCGGAGAGCGTGTGGCCCACGTCGAAGAGCAGGTGCCCGTCGGAGCCGCGCGGGAAGGTCACCCGATAGAGCGCGACGTGGTCGGTCGCGGTGACCTCGGTGATCATCTCGCTGTTGTCGAAGGCCACGCGGTAGTAGCCGGGCTCGACGGTCTCGCGCTCGTGGCGGAAGCGCTGGAGGCGGTTGTTGTTGTCGGTCTTGGCGGCGGTCATCCCGATGGTGGGCATGAACCCGAGCGCGCCTGAATCGACGATGCCGGTGCCGTGCAGGTGCGTCTGGCTGAAGCTCCCGATGTGCGTGTCGGAGTACGCGTAGCCCGCGCAGTGGTTGAAGATCGGCGCGTCGCCGCGCTCGTTGGTGGTGTCGGGCCCTGGGCGCGCGAGGCCGAACGCGCGCTGCGGACCGGGGAAGGCGCTGCCGGTGCCGAAGCCGAGGCCGCCGGTTCCGACGAGGGGGTTGGCGTAGCGGGTGTACGGCGCCGTCGCGCGCACCGGCGCCGCAGGCGGAACATCGGGCTGCACATCGACCGCCTCGACGACGTCCTCAGCGGGCGCGGCGTCCAGCTTGGCGCCGACGTCGGTCGCGGCGGGCACGTCGGCGACCGCGGCGTCCTGGGTGACGGTGGCGGCGCTCTCGGAGCACCCGGCGAGACAGAGCGAGACGACGATGGCGCGGTGGGCTCTCATGGCGGGACGGAAGGTACCGCAATGGTCACGGGGTCGGGCGCGGACCTTCTCACCGCATGACGCGCCCCGCGACCTTCACGCCGCCGAGCGCCGTCGCCAGCGTGCTCTGCCCCGGAAACACCGAGTCCCCCACCATCCACAGCCCCGGCCGCACCGGCGACGGAATCATCCCCGCGTAGTTGGCGAGCCCCCGCCTCCGCGGAACCCCCCCGACATACCCGCCCGGCCTCCCCACGAAGCGCGCGAAGGTTCGGGGCGACGCCGTCATCCGGTGCACCGTCGCGGCGGTGAGCTCGGGCGCTCGTCGCTCGATGGTGCGCGCCATCGCGGCCTGCACCGCGGCGATGTGTTCGCCCTGCGCCGTGGGGCTCATCGCCATGAGCTTCGTCATCGGGACGTGCGTCGAGGCCGTCGCGGTGCGCGCCCCATCGGGCCCGCGCTCTTCGTCCGCTCCGCTGATGGAGCAGAAGACATGGTTGCCCTCGATGAAGGCCCGCGTCGGGTCGTCGACCAGCTCCAGGTGGTGCGCCTCCGATCGCACCGCGGCGTCGCGCGCGAGCCCGAGGTAGAGCATCGCGGCGCCCCATCCAGACTCGACCCGCTTCGTGAGCGCGTCGAGCTCGGGCGCCGGGTCGTCGAGCACGGCGCGGAGGGCGTGCGGCGTGAGGTTGGCGATGACCTGTCGGGCGTCGACGTCACCGCGGCGCGCGTGCACCCGCCAGCCCCCGTCGTTGGGTGTGATGCGTCGCGCGGCGTCGCTCAGGCGCACCTCGACGCCGAGCGTGCGGAGGGCGTCGACGAGGGCCGTCGCGAGCGCGCCGATGCCGCCGTGGACGTGGCGCGTTCCGCGGAAGTAGTAGTCCATCGTGGCGACGGCGAAGGGGGCCTCGGCTTCGGCGGAGGAGGCCTGCACGGTGATCTGCGAGACGGCGTCGAGGTAGACGCGCAGCGGGTCGAAGTCGGCGAGTCCGTGGTGGGCGACGAGGTCGGCGAGCGGGCGCCCGAGCCAGGGGACGAGCGGCAGGTAGCGCGGGCTGCGGGCGAGGTGGGTGAGGAGCTCGCGCGCGCCGAAGGGCGGGAGCAGCGCCGGGTCGTCGAAGAGCGACCAGAGCGCGTCGGCGAGCGAGGACTGCTGCGCGAAGAAGGCGGCGAGGCGATCGCGGGGTGCGCCGGGGAAGGCAGAGAGGCGGGCGATGAGGTCGTCGCGGCGAGCGGTGACGGGTAGCGTCCAGGTGGGGGTTCGGACTTCGACGATGGGGTCGGGGACGCGGGTCTCGACGGGGAGGTGGTGGCGAGCGATCCAGCGGGCGAAGAGCTGGCCGTCATCGAAGCCCGAGAAGAGGGTGGCGCCGCTCTCGAAGCGCCACCCGCCGCGGGTGAAGGTGGATGCGCAGCCGCCAGCGTACTTGAGCGACTCGAAGAGGACGACGCGGGCGCCGCGCTCGGCGAGCGTGAGGGCGGCGCCGAGTCCGCCGAAGCCGGCTCCGATGATGGCGACGTCGTGGGTCACTTCCGCCGTGGGATGCCCGCCGGGCCCGGTCGGGTGTGTCCCTTCGTCGCGTACGCTCCGATGCCCTTCACCAGGTGATCGAACACCGCGCGCACCCGCCCCACGGCCCGCAGGTCTTCGTGCGTCACCACCCATGCGTCGAGGTGAAACGCCACCGACGGCAGCACCCGCACCAGCTCGCCCGCGATGGGCACCTGGCACACGCCGACCCCGACACCCGCCCGCACCGCCGCGATCTGGGCCACGTGGTTGTCGCTGCGAAACGCGTAGCTCTTCGGCGTCGTGACGAGCCCCATCGCCGCGAGCGCCTCGATGGTCGCCCGCGAGCGGTCGGACCCCACGAGCGCGTGACCCCGCCCGAGCTGCGCCAGCGTCTTCGGCGTCCCGTGCTCCGCGAGGTACGCCTTCGTCGCGAAGAACCCCAGCTCGATGCGCCCCGCCCGCTGCCGGACGAGCCCCTCCTGCGTGGGCTCGGTCATGCGCACGGCCACATCCGCGTCGCGACGCAGGAGGTCTTCGTTGTGGTTGGTGGCGGCGAGCTCGACCTGGAGCTGCGGGTGCTTGCGTTGGAGCGCGGCGATGATCGGCGGCAGCACCTCGATGCCCACCACCTCGCTGCACGTGACCCGCACCGTCCCGCGGTCGGCGTCGGCGGGCGCGGAGACCGAGCGCACCAGCGAGCGCGCGGCCGAGGCGATGGCCTCCGCGTAGGGCAGCGTCGAGCGCGCGACCTCCGTCGGGACGAGCCCGTTGGGCGCGCGGGTGAAGAGCACCACGCCGAGCTGCGCTTCGAGCTGCTCGATCTGCCGCCGCACCGTGGGCTGCGCCACGTCGAGGGAGCGCGCCGCGGCCGAGAGGCTGCCGCCCTGCATGACCGCGAGGAAGGCGCCGTAGAGGTCCCAGGAGGGGTCACTGCTGCTCATCAAGACATGATGAGCGGATCAACACATTTGAACAATGTTCATAGGTGCATCGACGGCGCAGATTCCTTCCCATGAACACCGCCGCCACCGACTCCGCCGCCCCCACCACCCCCACTCCCGTCGGAGCGATCCGCGGCGTCCCCCGCATCGTGCTGCGCCTCGAAGCCGCCGTCGTGCTCGCCGCTGCCGTCTGCGCGTACGCCCACCTGAGCGGGCGCTGGGGATGGTTCGCGGCGCTCTTCTTGCTGCCCGACCTGTCCTTCATCGGGTACCTCGCCAACGCCCGCGTCGGGTCCATCACCTACAACATGGCGCACAGCTATATCGGGCCCGCGCTGCTCGCGCTCGTCGCCTTTGCGCTGGGCGCGCCGTCGCTGCTGCCGGGCGTGGCCATCTGGGTCGCGCACGTCGGCTTCGACCGCGCGCTCGGCTACGGGCTCAAGTACGCCACGGCCTTCGGTGACACCCACCTGGGTCGCGTCGGTCGCGGGGCGTGAGGCCGATGAGGGGTCTGCTGGGGTGAGCGCCAGCGCGCGAACCCCAGCAGCCCACGGCGACCCGCCATGCACTGGAACGACCTAGACGAAGGAGCGTGCCTGCTCGCATAGCCTACGGCGCGGGAGCCGTCGGCGCGTCGGCGTCGTAGCGCAGCCCGCGAAGCGCATCGACGAGCTGCGTGCGGAGCACCGAGGCGTTGGCCCCGCGCGTCGCGAGATCACCCGAGAGCGTCGCGTGCCGGGTCATCGAGGCCGTGAGCTGCTGGGTGAGGCGCGTTCGCAACGTCACGCGCGCGGCGTCGGTCACCACGCCCAGCGTACGGAGCGTCTCGCGGAGCTCGGCGTTGCGCTCGGCCACGTCGGAGAGCTGCTCGCGGATCTCTTCGGCTTCGCGCTCGGCCCGCGCGAGGGCGTTGCGCTGATCGACGACGGCCGTGAGCCGCCGACGCATCTCCTCGCTCGACGCGGCGAGGTACGGCGCGAGGTCGGTGGACACATCGTCGAGGAGCGAGAGGGTGCGACGCGCGGGGGTCGTCTGCTCCAGCGTCACCACGCTCTCGCGGCGCCCCGAGAGCGGAACCGGCACGAGGTCGGCCTCGGGCGTCGACTCGCTCCCCGGCGGAAGCGCGCGGGGCTCGTAGCCCGAGAGGTGCGCGTGGCGGAGGTAGATGTTCGACGGGGACTGCGCGCCCGGCGAGATGGTGTAGCGCGTGGCGTGGACGGCCGTGTCTTCGAGCACGACCTCCGCGCGTTGCACGGACACGATGCGGCGGGGTTCGCGGCGCTCGGTCACCTCGGTGCGAACGCCCGTGCTCGGGTCGATGGCGTAGGGGATGAACGTCGTCTCTCCATCATGGAGGCGCTGGAGGAGACCTTCGCCCGCGAAGGTTCCGCCCGCGAAGAGGGCGACCGGGCCGGGGAGGAGCGTCATGCCGGTGGCGTTGCGCAGGCGGGCCGCGCGGTAGGGGTGCTCGCGGCTCGACGGCGCCGCGGGCTCCGGGCGGAAGAGGTACACGTCGTCGCCCGGAACCTCGCGGCTCGCGATGGTCACGAGCGCAGCGGACCCCGCGGCGATGCTCACGGGCTCGGCGACGGTGAAGCGGGTGGCTCCCGCAAACTCCCGCGCGCTCGCATCGGGCGAGGCGCTCGCCGAGAGGTTGGCGACGGTCACGCCGTTGGAGGCAGTGGTGTTGGCGGTGCCGTCGCTCGCGGCCGAGTGGATGTGGAAACCCACGTAGCGGTTGGCGGCGCGCGCGGTGGCGGTGGTGCCGGGTGACAGCGGGCGGGTCGTCCCGAAGGAGCGCGCGCGGAGCCGCTCGGGCGCGATGCCCATGGCGATGAGCCGGGCACGCACGGTGGCCGCGCGGTTGAGCGCCAGCGACCACGCGGAGGTCTCTTCGTCCGAGGCGTTGCCCTGCACTTCGATGAGCTGGATCGCCGGCTGACCACGCATCACCGCGGCCACCGCTTCGAGGATGGTGACGGCGCGGGGTGAGAGGTCGACGGAGTTCGCGGTGAAGGAGACGGACTGGAGGAGGCGGAGCTGCGCCGACTCCATCGCGACGACGTTTCCGTGATCGGGGCAGCCGTCGTCGTCCCGCTGGCCGTTGAAGGTCTCGGCCTGGTCGGGGCAGCGGTCGGTGGTGTCCATGATGCCGTCGCCGTCGCGGTCGGCGACCTCGCCGCGGCCGCCGCGCTCACGTTGGATGAGCGCGACCTCGTTGTCGCTCTCCTCGCGGTTGCGGCTCTGCTCGGAGAGCACCGGGCCGTTGACCACCGGCGCCACGAGCCGCCCCGTCGCGTCGGGCCGCGCGGTGAACGACGGCGTCCGCAGGTGGAACGCGAAGGACAGCGGCGCGCCGGTGGCGAGGGTCATCTGGACGGAGTTCCAGTCCTCGTCGGAGGAGTTGTGGAGGAGGGCCCAGATCTGCACGAGCGCGGGCGCCCCCTCGTGGTCGGGGAGCACCACGCGGTAGGTGGCCTGCCAGTTCGCGGTGGGCACCGCGTAGGCCACCATCAGGTCTCGCGGGCGCGCGTCGGGGAGGCGCAGGTCGAGGTTGACCGTGGCGTCGGCGGCGACGGCGCTCGTCGCATGAGGAACGCCCGCGGCCACCACCGTCTGCCGCGGGTGCTCGCCGCGTTCGAGCACGGTGAGCGTCGCGAGCACGTCGTCGACCTCGTGCGAGCGGAGGCGCAGCGCGAGGCGATCGCCCGCCACGCGGCCGGTGCGCTCGAAGTACCCGCTGCCGCTCTGGTTGAGCACCACGCGGCGGAGCGTGAGCAGCGGCGACGGCCCCCGCGACGCGCACCCGGCGAGCGCGGCGAAGCCCACGAGAAGACACACCCGACGGGATGAAGGAGCCCTCATCGGCGCACTCTAACGCGCCCCTCAAAACGCTCCCAGCAGCGAGAGCCCCGCGCCGCCCACCGTCGCGACCGGCGCCACCCGTACCGGCGACCGGTGCAGCGCCGGAACCAACCACCCGATGCCCGCGCCCACCGCCGCGCCCGCGAGCACGTCCGTCGGGAAGTGCGACCCGGAGTACACCCGCGCGATCGCCACGAAGGTCGACGCCGCCAGGCCCACGCCGAGCTCCGTCCACGCGACCGCCGGGGACGCCGTCCGACGCAGCACCTGAAACGTCGCCACCGTCGCCGCCACCACGTTGGCCACGTGCCCGCTGAAGGCCGACATCGCCGCGAGCCCGCCCGTGCGTTCGTCCATCGGCGCCTCGTCGCCGTACAGCCGCGGCCTCGGTCGCCGGATCGCGTAGTTGAACAAGATGGCCGTCGCGTTGGCGACCATCACCGACTCGATCACCACCGTCCCGTCGACGGCGGCGTTGGGGAAGCCCTCGACCAGCGCGATGGAGCCGAGCGCGAGGACGTCGAGGGAGATGGCCGTGATGTCGGCGGCGGTTCCGAGGCCGGGGTCGTAGTTGCCCGCGGCGAGGCGATCGAGGGGGTTGAGCGTCGCCGCATCACAGCGCGGCGCGCAGAACGGCGGGCTCAGCTCGTTGGCGAGCGGCCAGCTCAGGAGCACCGGCGCCGCCAGCGCCATGACCGGGACATCGATGGAGGGGTCGAGTCGAAACGCGGGCTGCGCCTCGGCGCGCGAGGCCGCCGAAGCGATGGCGAGGGTGAGCGCGAGGGACGACCACGAGGCGGCGCGGGGAAGCATCGCGCGGCGCTGAGCAAGAACGGGGCGCGACGGTGCCACCGCGGGACGCGACGACACGCGGGGTACAGCGACCTGTGGCAGGCACGCGCGGGTCGACCATTCCGCCACAGGTTTTCGGAGCCGTCGTCGTTCGCGCTCTGCCCGCAGCACGGCGTCTACTGCCACGCGCGGGGATGCCTGCTGTGCAACGACCGGTAGGCGCTCACCCCGTCCATCCGCAGTTGAGCACGACGCCGCCGCACACCCGCTCGACGGACGCTGCATACAGGGCGGCGATCTCGTCGGCGCTCGGGGTGCTCTCCTCCGCGAGCAGCCAGTCGGCGAGGAAGCGCCGCTGACGCCCGATCACCGACCAGTAGTCGTCGTCGCCGGGCACGACCCAACGGACCGGCCCGTCGTCGTTGTCGACGCCCGCCACCGTCGGCGCCAGTCGCGCGAACGAGTGTATCAACACCGTCTCTTCGCAGCCCGCCCGCTCCCGGAGGGTGCACTCGCCCAGCCAGCGGGGCGGCTCACGGAGCAGCGCCTCCCACAGCGCTGACAGCGCCGCGTCCAGGGCGGGCGGACGCAGCATGAGGTCGAACAGGACGCAGCCTTCGCTCATCGACAACAAGCCGAGGAAGACGGCTCTGCCCCCGAGGCTGACCTGCTCCCAGGGCTCTTCGCACTCCCCCGGCGGCGGCGCTCCCTCGGCGAGCCGCGGCCCCTCGAAGCCAGCGGCCCTGACGTGCGGAACGACGTACGACCAGACCTCGGCGCGGGTGACGTTCCGCCCCCACACCTCCAACTTCCTCGCCTGCGTTGTCACGACGCTCCTACGACTCATAGGTCGGTGCGATCAGCACCACGGTGTGATCGGTGACGGCCTCGATGCCGTACCCGAGCGCCCAGATCGCGACCGCGGGCTCGTACGGGTTCGGCCACCGCGTGAGGGCCGCGAGCCGGTCACGATCGGGGCCGCCGCGGCGGAGCGTGTCGCCGACGTGCTCGTGCGCCCACTTCTCGTGTCGCGCGAGCAGCGCCTCGACCGGGTCGCCCGCCACGTCCGCGGCCTTGCTCGGTGCCGCGAATGGATCGAGCACCATGCGCTGCGCTGCGCGCCAGATCGCGGCGACGCCCACGTGCCGATCCGCGCAGGGCGGTACGCCGTGCGACGACCAGACCGTGGCGTTGAAGCGCGGTCGATAGGGCTCGTCGTACTCGTCGTCGTCTGCATCGTCGTCGTCGCGCGGTCCTTCGGTGAGCGCCTCTTCGATGTCCCACGCGCGGGCGCTCATCTCGTCGAAGGCGCGCAGTCGTGGGTCGTACTGCCGACCTTCGACGAGCTGGTTGCTCGCGCGCGTGCCGCGAAAGCGCCAGAGCACGCGTTGCGCGCACGGTCGGTCCTCGGCGAGCCGTGCGGCGACCTCGAGCCCGAGCGCCTCGGCGGTCGCCACTCCCGACGGGTCGAGCGCGAACCCGATCACGTCGTCGAGGCTCGGTGGTACTGTCCGCGCGGCGCAGTCGTCGTAGTGGTCGAGGCACTCCGGGCACCGCGTCAACGGCGCCGACCTACGGCCCCAGCGGTGGCGCTCCCGCGTCAGTCCGCGGTCACACCGCCCGCACATCGAGGCGGGCGCGAACGCCCGCGCGTGGGTGCCCGTGGTCCAGTCGAGCGGGATCAGGTCGCGCGCCGCGAGGGTCTCCCACGCCGACGCGGGACGGCTCGCGCTGCGTACCGCGGACACCACGCGCGAGAGGCGCCCGCGCACGCGGAGCTCGACCCGGGTCGCCCACCCGGACGTATCGAGCGCGCTCATCGTGCGCGCAGGGCACCGGTGCCTCGGCGAGACGGCGCGGGTCTCGTGAGGGGTGAGGGGTTGTTGTGTCGCGCGGACGACGTGCAGCGCGATGTGAACGAACCGAGACGAGGCTGTTGTTGCAAGGGTCGCGTCGAGTGCGGCCGATCGGTAGGTGATCGAAGCCGGGACGCGGTTGAACGGAAGCTATCAACGCGTCGGTGGGCGACGCAAGCACCCGTGTCACCGCCCACTCCGAACCTCAGCCCGCTACGCCGATCGTTGCCTCGCGGCGCGGCGGGCGTGTAGGGTCGCGCCGTGACCAGGACGGTGCTTCGTGGCGGGCGAGTGATGGATCCATCGACGGGCCGCGATGAGGTCGCGGACGTCATCATCGAGGGGGACCGCATCACCGCGGTGGGCCCGATGGCGGCCGCGGCGGTGAAGGCCGACGACCGCGACACGGTCATCATCGACTGCGCCGGGCGCTGGGTGACACCGGGCTTCGTCGACCTGCACGCGCACCTCCGCGAGCCGGGCCTCGAGTACAAGGAAGACATCGCGACGGGCACGCGCTCGGCCGCCGCGGGCGGGTTCACCACCGTGTGCGCGATGCCCAACACCAACCCCGTCAACGACCACCGCGCGATCACCGAGATGATGGTCGCCAAGGGGCGCTCGCACGGCATCGTAGAGGTGCATCCCATTGGGGCGATCACCAAGGGCCTCGAAGGTCGCGTGCTCGCCGAGATGGCCGACCTGCGCAATGCAGGTTGCGTCGCCGTGAGCGACGACGGCCGCTGCGTCACCGACGCGGGCGTGATGCGACGCGCGCTGGAGTACGCCCGCACCCACGGCCTCGTGCTGGTGCAGCACGCCGAAGACCACGCGCTCACCGCCAACGCCCAGATGCACGAGGGCCGCGTCTCCACGCGCCTCGGCCTCAAGGGCTGGCCGCGCGTCGCCGAGGACCACATCGTCGCCCGCGACGTGATGCTCGCGCAGAGCACCGGCGCCCACTACCACGTCGCCCATGCCAGCACGGCGGGCACGGCGGCGCTCGTCCGCGAGGCGAAGTCCCGCGGGCTGAGAGTGACCGCTGAGGTCACGCCGCATCACCTCACGCTCACCGACGAAGCGGTGCTCGGGTACAACACCGCGTGCAAGGTGAATCCCCCGCTGCGTGAGCAGGCCGACGTCGACGCGATGATCGACGCCCTCGCCGACGGCACCATCGACTGCGTGGCGACCGACCACGCGCCGCACGCCGAGCGGGAGAAGGACTGCGAGTTCGCCGAGGCCAAGCACGGGATGGTGGGATTGGAGACCTGCCTGCCGTTGCTGTTGGGTCTGGTCGCCAAGGGGCGTGTGTCGGTGGCGCGGGTGATCGAGGCGCTCACCATCGGGCCGGCGAAGGTGTTCGGGCTGCGGGCGCCGTCGCTGCGGGAGGGCTCGCGCGCCGACGTGGTGGTCATCGACCCCGAGCGCGCGTGGACGGTGCAGGCCGCCAAGCTCAACTCCAAGTCGAAGAACACCCCCTTCGAGGGATGGAACGTCACGGGTCGCGTCGAGCGCACCTTCGTGGCGGGCCGCGAGGTGCACGTCCACCTCGGCGGCGACTGACGCCCCACACCCGCTCGTAACCACAACCCCATCGGTGACGTACGCTGCGTCACCCATGAACAATCTCATCCGCTCATCCGTGGTCGTGGTCGCGCTGGCGGGGGTGTTTCTCGTGGCGCGGCCGTACGTCGGCGCGCAGATGGCGCAGCTCCCCGGGCCTGGTCAGGCGCTGCCGGGTCGGTCGACACCGATGCCCCTCACGGCGCCTCACCACATCTTCGGAACGCCCCTCAACGTGACGCCCGCCAACACCGAGGTCGTGTACTTCGGCATGGGGTGCTTCTGGGGTGCCGAGGAGCACTTCTTCCACCTCCCCGGCGTGGTCTCGACGGCCGTCGGGTACGCGGGCGGCGCGACGCCCAACGCCGACTACCACGAGGTCTGCACCGGCCGGACGGGGCACGCCGAGATGGTGCGCGTGGTGTTCAATCCGAGGCAGACGACGCTTGAGCAGTTGTTGAGGGTGTTCTGGGAGGGGCACGACCCGACGCAGGGCATGCGGCAGGGCAACGACGTGGGAACGCAGTACCGCTCGGCGATCTACACCACGACACCCGCTCAGCGAACCGCGGTGCTCGCCTCGCGCGATCGGTATGCGGCGGCGCTGCGGGCCGCGGGTCGGTCGGCGGCCATCACGACGGAGATCCGCGAGGCGCCGCCGTTCTATTACGCAGAGGCGTATCACCAGCAGTACTGCGAGCTGAACCCCACCGGGTACTGCGGACACGCGGGCACCGGGGTGTCGTATCGATAGAAACGCCGAGCGCCCCGCGAACCACACTGAAGGGTTCCGGGGCGCGGTCGCGTGGTGGCGTTGGGAGAGAGGGAGCCGGGGGGGGCGACTACATCGCGAGGGCGACGCGCTGCGGGTTCATCGGGTCGAAGCGCACCGGGACCATGCAGCCCGGCTGGACCTGCGGGATCTTGAGCTGCGACACGATCGACGTGCAGCGGACCATGAAGGGAGCGGCCCCCGTGGAGGGGTGCACTTCGAGGCCGAGCACCACCTGCGGCGAGTGGTTGATGAGGGTTCCGGTGCCTTCGAGGGAGAGCACACGGGCGCTGGCCGGGACGCCCGTCGCCATGAGCTGGTTGTGCTGGGCGCTCTGCTGGCTGAGGTCACCCATGAGCTTGTTGGCGCTGTTGATCATCGGCAGGAAGGTCTTCCAGAAGATGAAGCCGGTGAACGCGAGGGAGACGAGCGTGACGACGAGGGTAATGATCATGGTGGTGGCCTCTGTTGCGAGTGGGCCCTGCGAACACCGCTGTCTCTCAGCGCTGATCGTCGGCCCCTTGTTGGGATGAACAACCTCTTTTCAATCGACATGCCAGACGCCAGAACCGCTGAAAACGCCGTGTGACACGGCGATCGCGAATGACACGAGCGGCTGTGTCACTGACACGAGGGTGGTCGTGTCGGCGGTCGCGGTGGTGTTGCTGACCGCGAGCGTGGGAAACGACTGCATGCGCGGAGGCGACTGCATGCGTGGAGAGACGCTGGCACCCCTTGTGCTGAGTGCTTCGTCGCCGTCGTCGCAAGCCGCGACGCGATCGTTACGGAGGCCCCGCATGACCACCCTCGCCACCACCTCTCGCGTCTCCCTGGAGCCCCACGACGCGGTCGCGTACGTCCTCATCGGCGTCGACCTCCACCCCGCGACGGCGCGCGACGCGCTGCGTGTGCTGGAGACCGTCTCGGCGCGGTTTCGCGCGCTCAACGACGCGCGAGCGGTGTTTCCGGATGTCTACGCGGTGGTCATTCGTGACGTCATCGACGCGGTCGAAGGGCGGCGCGGCCCCGAGCTGCTCGACCCGCAGCGCACCTCGCGCCTCGCGGGTCGCCTCTGCGAGCGCTACCTCACCGCGCTCTCGACCTCCCTCGGCGGGCGCGACGACCTCCCCGGCGTGTGGGCCGTCGCCTTCGACGCCTCGCGCTCCCGCGCCCGCGCGACCATCCCCGCGCAGGACGCGCTGCTCGGCGTCCACGCGCACCTCGCCATCGACCTCGCGCAGTGCCTCGCCGAAGACCTCGCGGGCGCCGACGTCGAGACCGTCGAGATGCGCCGCCACGACTTCTTCGCCATCAGCTCGCTGCTGCACGAGGCGCTCTCCGACGTGATCGTCCACCTCACGGCGCGCTACGACTGTGGCGCCACGCGCTCGCTCGCCGCCGACCTCCTGATGCGGCGGATGGCCTCCGACGCGGCCGTTCGGCTGCTGCACCTGTGGCGCACGCAGATCTGGGACGATGCGCTCGCCCTCCGTTCGCTGCCCGGCGAAGGCCGTCGCGGGGTCTTCGCGGCCTCCCTCGATCGGGCCGCCACCCGCACCGCGTGCTGGCTCGCTGCGCCCCGCGCCGTCGAGGGCGCCCGGTGGATCATCGACACGCTCATCGGGCTCTCCGCCCGCCTGCCGCTCGTGGCGGCCCGACCGCTCGCGGCGTAGTCGGACGACGCCGACGACGCGAGAGGCGCGTCCCTCCGGGTAAGGTCGGGGACTGCGGGCCTTAGCGGTTGCGAACGCAGTCGCCGGTGAAGCGCTGGCGCGCGCCGCCTTCGACCATCGCGAAGTCGCGCGGGCGGATGGCAGCGAGGTCGCGCGGGCCCAGCAGGCCCTCCCAGTGTGCGCGGGTGGAGCGGTCGCTCTGCGCGGTGAGCGCCACGTTGCCACCGTCGGCGAGCAGCATCCCGTAGCGTTGCAGGGCGCGGGCGACCACGCGCGCTCCCTCGTTGGGGAGCGTCTCCAGCGGATAGTCCGCGCGCAGTCGCAAGCGCGCACCATAGGGCGGAGCGGAGGCCGGGCCCGAGGCCGCGCCGGTGGCGTGCGACGCGGGGTAGACGTAGCTCCGCGACCGGATGCGCGCGTTGGGCAGGATGAAGCGGATCGCGTGGTCGATGCTCCCCGCGGCGACCTCGTCGGCGGTGAAGAGCAGCGGCGCGATGGGGAAGCCGCTCGCGTCGGCGCTGGTGCATTGCTCGCCGCGGCCGTTGGGCGGGTACGTCCGGGTCATGTCCCACACCGCGAGGCAGCCGCCGCGGAAGGTCGCGCCCGTGATGTCGGCGCGCCACATCTCGAAGAGCTGTCGCGTGGGTCGGTGCACCACGATGAGGTGACAGTCGCCGTCGCCCGCGCACGCGTACCCCGTCTCGCCCTCCAGTACACCGCCCACCGGGACGGGCATGGGAACCGCGTCGCAGTCGGGCGCGTAGAAGTCATCCGTCGGCGTAAAGGTGCGGAGCGGGGCGCTCGCGTCGGCGTCGAGCACCTCGATGGAGAAGTCGATCTGGAGCCGGCCGAGGCCGAAGCCCTGCGCGTCGAGCCACGGGATCACCGTCGCCGACTCACCGTCCACCGCAGCGCCCGTGACGTCCCGGTACCAGGGAGAGTCCGCGGGGAAGTAGCGCGTCGTCGGGGCAACTCCGGTGTCGGGTGAGGGCGCGGCGCGGTCGCTCGCGATGACGTCGCGCGGTGACGGTGGAACGTCCGCGACGGAGGCGTCGAGGGGCGGTGTGGTGGCGGTGTTCTGGGGACCGCTGCACGCGGCGAGGACCATGGCGAGGACGAACGATCGTCGCATCGTGGGAGCATCGGCTCGTCGCGCACAACGACACAACCAGACACTCGTAGCCGTCTCCCTCTCGCGTGCGCCACACTCGACCGCGATGCCACCCGATGACGACCGCGCCCGCGCGCTGCTCTCCCGCCTCAACCCCGCGCAGAAGCTCGCCGCGGTGACCGGCGACACGCCCTTCTGGCCGGGCATGACGGAGATGCTCGGCGAGTACAACGTCAGGCCGTGGCCCGCCGGGGCGATGCCTGCGCTCGGGGTCGCGGGCATCCAGTTCACCGACGGTCCGCGCGGGGTGGCGCTGGGCGCGTCGACCTGCTTCCCGGTGTCCATGGCGCGCGGCGCGACGTGGGACCCGTCGCTCGAAGCGCGTGTCGGCGACGTCATCGGCGTCGAGGCCCGCGCCGGTGGTGCCAACCTCATCGGCAGCGTGTGCATCAACGTGCTGCGGCACCCCGCCTGGGGACGCGCGCAGGAGACCTTCGGCGAAGACCCGCTGCACCTCGGCGCGATGGGCGCGTCGCTCACCCGCGGCATCCAGCGCCACGTCATGGCGTGCGTGAAGCACTTCGCCTGCAACAGCATCGAGGACTCCCGCTACTACGTCGACGTCGAGGTCGACGACCGAACGCTCCACGAGACCTACCTCCCCCACTTCAAGGACTGCGTCGACGCAGGCGCTGCCTCCGTGATGAGCGCGTACAACCGCGTCAACGGCGAGCACTGCGGCGAGAGCGAAACACTCCTCACGGGTGTGTTGCGAAAGCAGTGGGGCTTCGAGGGCTTCGTGGTGTCGGACTTCCTCTTCGGGCTGCGCGACGGCGAGCGCGCCCTCCGCGCCGGGATGGACCTGGAGATGCCCTTCCCCAACCGCTTCGAGCGCGACCTGCCGCGCGCCCTCGCCTCAGGGCGTCTCGACCCCGCGCGCCTCGACGACGCCGTGCTGCGACTGCTCCGCCAGCAGTTTCGCTTCGCCGAGGTGGGTGAGCCCGGCCGCTACGATCGCTCCGTCGTCGCGTGCGCCGAGCACCGTGAGCTCGCCCGCGATGTCGCCGCGCGCTCGATGGTTCTGCTCCAGAACGATCCCGTCCGCGGTGCACCACTGCTGCCGCTCGATGCCAGTGCGCTGCGTCGCGTGGCGGTGCTGGGCAAGCTCGCGGTGGCGTCCAATCTTGGTGATCGCGGCAGCAGCGCGGTGCGTCCGCCGTCGGTGGTGACGGCGCTCGATGGTCTGCGCGAGGCGCTCCCAAATGCGAAGGTCACCCACGACGACGGCGCCGACCTCACGCGCGCATCGGACCTCGCGCGCGACGCCGACGTGGCCGTGGTGGTGGTGGGCCTCACCTGGCGCGAGGAGGGCGAGCACGTCGCGCCGCCGCCGCGGGCCGACGTGCTGCGGGTGCTGCGACCGCCGCCGTGGCGGGAGGTGCTGCCGTTTGCGCGGGCGCTGCGGCGGGCGTCGGGGTTGCACACGGCGGGTGATCGCGCGGGCCTCGGGTTGCGACCCGAAGACGAGGCGTTGATTCGCGCGACGGCGGCGGGCAACCCGGCGACGGTGGTGGTGCTCATCGGCGGGAGCGCGCTGGACATCGCGGCGTGGCGATCGAAGGTCGGGGCGGTAGTGATGGCGTGGTACCCGGGGATGGAGGGGGGGCGCGCGCTGGCCGACCTGCTGCTGGGTCGGGTGGAGCCGCGGGGTCGGTTGCCGAGCGTGTGGGTGGATGATCCGTCGTGGCTGCCGCCCTTCGACGCGAAGGCCGAGCGGGTGACCTACGGCGCGCTGCACGGGCAGCGGTGGCTGGAGGCGCAAGGGAAGCGAGCGAGCATGCCGCTGGGCTTCGGGCTGACGTACACGCGGCTGGTGCGGGGAGCGCTGCGGGCGGAGCGACGGGGCGACGTGGTGGAGGTCGAGGTCGACGTGCGCAACGAGGGTGCGCGGGTGGGCAACGAGCTGGTGATGGTGCGCGCGACGGTCGAGGGGGACAGCGAGCCGTCGCGGCTGGTGGGCTTCGCGCGAGTGGACGTGGCGGCGGGCGGGGAGGCGGTGGCGCGGCTGACGGTGCCGGTGGCGCGCTTCGCGCGGTGGGTGCCGGGGCAGAGGCAGTGGGCGCTGCCGTCGGCGCGGGTGCGGCTGACGGTGGCGGGCGACGAGGCGGGTGTGGTGGTGGGGCTGGAGTGAGGGGTCGACAGTCGGTCCCTCCGGCCCGCATCATCGACTCCTCTGATCGGACAGCTCGACGATGCTCGATCCGTGCAGACGAGCTTTGGCTTCGACGACAGGAGACCCCATGAGGCCCGACGCCATGACGCAGGTCGACGATGTGCTCGACACCCTTGCGACGCTCAACGACGAGCAGCGCTCGCTGGTGCTGGACTTTGCGCGGATGCTCCGCGCGCGGGCTGAGACCATGGTGCCGGATGACCTCTCGCCGACTGGAGAGGAGTACCTGGCCTGGCAGGCCGCGATCGACGCTCGTGCGTCGCGGGCGCTCGGCGACTTTCGGCGGCGGGTGGAGGCCGCGGGGCTGTCGCCCGACGGTGAGCTTGCGCGCGCGGATTGGCCAGAGGACATGGCTCCGGGGTCGAAGTCGAGCGTCGAGACGTGACACCGCGCATGACCGTGGTCGCGGGGCCATCGGGCGGCGGCAAGAGCACGCTCTTCGCCGTGACCGCCCTCGCACCGGACGCGTTCAACGTAGACGACCGTGCTGCGCGAGCCCACGGTTCATACATTGGGATTCCCCGGGACGTCCGTGCGCAAGCGCAGCGCGACTGCGAGGACTTCGTCGCGACCCACATCGAGCGTCGGCGATCCTTCGCGGTCGAGTCGACCCTGCGCTCGGACGCCGCGCTCCGTCAGGCGGTCTCGGCGCGAGCGGTGGGGTTCACGACGTTTCTGATCTTCGTCTGTGCGGGATCGGTGGACGAGCACCTCCGCCGGGTCGCGCTGCGTGGGCGCCTCGGAGGGCACTCGGCTCCCGAGGCGGAGCTCAGGGACATCTACGCGAAGAGCCTGGGTCACCTCGCCAGAGCGCGCGGGTTGTTTGACGAGGCGAACCTCTACGACTCCTCCGTGCGGTGGGAGGCTCCTCGGTGCGTCGTCCAACTTCGCGCGGGGCGGACGAGCGAACTCTCCCCGATTCCCGATTGGGTTCCCGACACGTGGAGGGCCTCGTGACGCCGCCTCAACCCATCGCGAGAGAGCAGCCCATGTCCGACGTCGACCACGCGCGCACGACCCCGGTCCTCGCCTCGCTCAGCATCGACGAGTCCGGCAACCTGCTGCGCTTCGGCTGCGCGCCGCAGGAGGTCGCATGAAGACGACGGCGATGCTCGTCGTCCTCGCGGCGCTCGGCTGCGGCACCGCGACCAACAACACCGGCGGCGGCTCCGACGGCGGCCCGACCGGCGACCGCGCCGAGGCCACCGGCTCACCCGGCTCTGTCGCGTGTGTGAGCACCACCTGCTCGGGCGCGGGCCGCAACATCTGCTGCGTCGACCTCGCCTTCACGCCGCCCTTCCTCAGCGGAACCTGCACCGGCGATGTCGCCACCTGCACCCAGGTCGCCCTCGCGTGCGACGACGTCACCGACTGCCCATCAGCCCAGCGCTGCTGCGCGTATCAGCTCGGCATCAACGGCATGCAGCGCACCTTCTCGACCTGCAAGCCCGCTTGCGGCGGCCTCACCGCCGAGCGCGAGATCTGCGACCGCCGCGGCGCCGGGCGCTGCGCCAGTGGTGCGTTCTGCTGCCGTCAGCCGAGCGACCTCCTCGGCGTGTGCGTCGCCAGCGAAGCGCTCTGCGTGCCCGACGCCGGCTCACCCTGACGTCGCCAATCACCCGCGGCGCCCGCGCGCAGTGACGGCCGTCCATCGCTGTGCCTACGATGCGCCCTTGACGCGCCCCACCTCGTCCTGCCGCTCCTCCTCGCCGCCTGCTCCGCACGGGTGATCTCGTACTCCTTCCGATGCAGGGCCGACGCCCGACGTCGCCACCGTCGGCGACGTCACCAGCCCGCAGCTCTGCACCCCGGGCGCGCAGCTCGCGTGCGCCTGCGTCGGCGTCGCGTCGGGCGCGCAGGTCTGCTCCGCGGACGGACGATCGCTGGGCTCCTGCACCTGCCCCGACGCGGGCTTTCCCGTGGACCGCGTCGTCATCCCGACCGAACCCGATGGGGGTAGCAGCAGCTACGACTACGTCATCAACCGCTTCTCCCTCGACGAAGGCTCCGAAGCCCCGGGCACCCGCGGGTACTACGGCTTCAACCTCGACGAGCGCTACTCGCCCGCCGCCACCGCGTCGCAGCAGCGCAACGACTGCAGCCACGGCGACTACTTCTCCGTCGTCGACCCCGACCAGAACATGGGCACCTGCGCGTCGGGCGCCGTGGGCGGTGGCAGCGTCGGCCCCTCCCCGCGGCACGTGCGGCGCGCCCTGACGTCGCGCTGAACCAACACCCTCACGGTCGACGGATTCTCGACCTCCACGGGCAGCTTCTCCGTGGCCGTCAGCCGCCCGTAACCCGCGGTAGAGTCCGCGCCCTCCATGGACGCTTCATCTCCTGCTGTTCTCGTCGAGGTCGTCGATCAGGTCGCGACCGTCACCCTCAATGATCCGCGTCGCCGCAACGCGATGACCCCCGAGCTCGGCGACGCGCTCGCGGCCGCCGTCACGAAGCTCCGCGACGACGCCACCGTGCGCGCCGTGGTGCTCACCGGGGCGGGCGACGCCTTCTCCGGCGGCGGCGACCTCAAGATGCTCGAACGCCTGCGCGCCGAGCGCTTCATGGAGGCGCGGGCCTTCATGCTCGACTTCTATGCGCGGTATCTGTCGGTGACGTCGCTGGCGGTTCCGACGGTGGCGGCCGTGCGCGGGGCGGCCATCGGGGCGGGGCTCTGCGTGGCGCTGGCGTGCGACCTCTGCGTGGTCGATGCCGACGCAAAGCTGGCGCTCAACTTCGCGCAACTCGGACTGCACCCCGGCATGGGCGCGACGTACCTCTTGCCCCGCCGCGTGGGCGCGCAGCGGGCCGCGGAGCTGCTGCTGACGGGTCGACGCTTCGACGGGCGCGAGGCCGCGCGCATCGGCGTCGCACTGGAAGCGGTGGGTGCCAGCGAGGTGCTCCCGCGGGCGCAGGCGCTCGCCGCGCAGATGGCGAACAACGCCCCGCTGGCCGTCCGCGCGTTGAAGGCGACGCTGGCGCCGGACGCGGCGGCGCTGCGGGCGGCGCTGGAGAACGAGGCGTTTCGCCAGGCCGAGAGCTACGGGAGCGCCGACCTGGGCGAAGGCCTCGCGGCGGCGGTCGAGCGGCGGGCGGCGGTGTTCGTCGGGCGCTGACGGCGCTGGCCCAACGAGCGCGTCGCTCCCACGCTGGTGGGCATGACCGTCCATCGCGCCTCCATCGAGCTCCGCACCACGGGCCGCGGAACCTACGTGCTCACCGACCGGGTCCAGTCGATCGTGGCCAGATCGGGGCTGCGCGAGGGGCTGTGCAACGTGTTCGTCCACCACACGAGCGCGTCGCTCATCCTGTGCGAGCACGCCTCGCCGGATGTGCGTCGCGACCTGGAGACCTTCATCGCAGCGCTCGTCCCCGACGGCGACCGCCGCTATGTGCACACCGAAGAAGGCGACGACGACATGCCCGCCCACGTTCGCAGCGTGCTGACGGGCTCCGAGCTCACCATCCCGGTGTCAGCAGGCCGGTGCGACCTCGGAACGTGGCAGGGCGTCTACCTCTGGGAGCACCGCCACGCGCCCCACACGCGGCGGGTCACGGTCACCGTGCTCGGGTGAGCCGGGGCCCACGCCGCGGCGTCAGCCCGGCGCGCGACGGTCAGGCCCGCAGTCACCGGGGCCCACGCCGCAGCGTCAGCAAGGCGCGCGACGGTTACGTCCACAGTACCCTGTCCGGAGTCGCCTGCGGGCCTGACCGTCGCGCGCCGCGCTGACGCTGCGGCGTGGGCCCGGTGACTGCGGGCCTGACCGTAGCGCGCGGCCCCGTCGCCGAGCGACCCCCGCATTCCGACCATCATGTACCCGTCCGGTCGCTGCACCCACGCCTCGGGCGCGAGCGTCACCTCGTCGCCCACGCAGGTGCCCCGCATCGTGTACCGCCCGGCCACCGACGTCGGCGCGTGCGCAAACACGAACTCCGCCCGCACCGACGTCCCGCGCACCGCCAGCACCCGCAGGGTGAGCGCCGTCTCGCCCTGCGCGCAGAGGTAGCTGCCCACGAAATCCCACCCGGCGTGCAGCGCACACGACGGCCCCTGCGGCTGCGGCGGCCTCGTCGGCGGCGTCGTTCGGTCGGCCCACGCGGGCACCGCCAGCAGCAGCACCACCCAACCGATTGCGCGCCTCAACGCAGCAGCCCCGTGTACTCGACGAAGCCCGTCACGCACGGTGGGCCGTCCGCGTAGAGGTACCGCGCCGCGCCCTCCGCCGTCGCCGCGAAGAGCGTCGCCGAGACCGTTCCGTACCCTGGCGTATGGACACACATCGCCTGGAGCTGCCGGGCCAGCATCGCGGGCATCAGCGACCCCGCCGGGGGCGGCGGAATCTTCGCCGGAATCGTGTGGTCTCCCAGCGCCCCGACCAGCGCCTCGAACACCTCGTCGAGGCCCATCGCGGCGACCGCGCCGAGGGCGACCCGCTCGCCCGGCCGCGCCACCTTGGGAAACCACGGCGACCCGATGCGGTCGTTGGCCAGCACATGCATCCCCGGACCGAGCGGCTCCACCGTCACCGTCGGGTCGTCGTCGCGCACGTACGCCGCCGCCAGCGAGGTCGCGTCGCCGAAGAGCAGGTTGAAGGGGTTGTACCGACGCGCGGGCTGCGACCGCAGGTACGCCTCCACCGCGTCGACCGAGCCGAGGCCCGCCGCCTCGATCACGAGCTCGCCGCGCGAGCGCCGCGAGCGGTCGGGCATCCCCCACGTCCGCTGGTTGGTGAGTGCCACGAAGAAGCCACCCGGAGTGACGGCGAGCCACGTCCCGAGCGCCTGCCTGTCGCGACCACCGACGACCAACGGAGAGGTCGAGAGCGCCGTCGGCGGCGTTGCCACCCGCCGCGTGAACTCATCTCGATTGGCCGCCACGATCAGCGGATACGTCGGGTGGACACCGCGCAGCGCGATGATGGTGCACATCGCGGGCGATGATAGCCCTCACCCCCGGAACGTGCGCCGCACTCGACGGCAACCGCGTCGTTGCACTACCGTCGACCCCGTTGCTTCGACCATTGCAGCGCTACCGCTGCCCTCGAAGGAGGCTACGTCCTTGATGAAGACCCCGGGTCGGTTTCAGCGCGCGCTCCTCCCACTCTGCGCGGCGGCGCTCTCCTTCGCGGTCGAGGCGCGGGCCATCCCGCTGCTCACCGGCTTCGGCGGGCCCACCGGCTTCGGCACCCCCGACCACTGCGTCCACCCCAACGACGACGGGTCGTACGCGGGCCCTGGCGCTTCGGAGTTTGCCGACGACCCGGTGGCCATCAACCTGCGGCCGGCCTTCCCGGGCGGGCTCTCGATCTACGGGCGCACCTTCGGGACTTTCTTCCTCAACACCAACGGCAACATCACCTTCAACGAAGCGGTGCCGACCTTCACGCCCGACCCGTTTCCCGTGGCCGATCAGCCCATGATCGCGCCGTGGTGGGCCGACGTGGACACCCGCGGCGGCGGCCAGCCGAGCAACAACTCGATCTGCTACCACATCGAGCCCAACCGCATCGTCGTGACCTGGCACAACGTCGGCTACTACTCAGCCCACAACGACCGGCTCAACGACTTCCAGATGGTGCTGTCGACGTCGAGCACCTGCACCTCGGGCGGGGACTTCGACGTCGAGTTTCGCTACAACCGCTGCGAGTGGACCACCGGGGACGCCTCCGAGGGCAAGGGCGGCTTCGGCGGCATCCCCGCTCAGGTGGGCTTCGACGCGGGCAACAACCGCAACTACGTCGCGCTCCCGCAGTCGCGCACGGCCGCCATCCTCAACGTGTGCGCCACCTCCAACGTTCCGGGCGGCGCGCCGGGGCTCTACCGCTTCCAGATTCGCGGCGGCGGCGTGGCGCTCGGCTGCACCGGCGCGGGCATGCCCTGCACCGTCGCGGGCCAGATGGGCGCGTGCGGCATGGGCGTGACCATCTGCTCGGGCACCGGCGTCACCTGCCAGCAGGTCAACCAACCGCGCGCGCGCACCTGCAACGGCTTCGACAACGACTGCGACGGCGCCATCGACGAGGGCAACGAACTCTGCGCCACCAACCAGGTGTGCGACCGCGGCGCCTGCGTCGACCGTTGCCAGCCCGAGCTCGGCTGCCTCTCCGGCCGCACCTGCTCCGACCGCGGAACCTGCGTCGAGACCTCCTGCCTCGACATCACCTGCACCAACGGCCAGCGCTGCTCGGGCGGCCGCTGCGTGGGCATCTGCGAGGGCGTCAACTGCCCGTGGGCCCAGAGCTGCCGCGCGGGCCGATGCGTCAACCCGTGCGCGGGCGTGGTGTGTGACGGCCGCGACGTGTGCGACGACGACCCGATGTCAGCGACGGTCGGGCAGTGCGTCGCCGGGTGCCAGTGCCGCCCCTGCGGAGACGGCAAGAGCTGCCAGCCCGACGGTCACTGCACCCAGGACGCGTGCACCGGCGTGACGTGCCCGACGGGCCAGCACTGCGAGGGCGGGACGTGCCGCGACTCGTGCGCGACGGGCCCCGACACGGTGCTCTGCCCGCCGGGCGAGGTGTGCCGCCTGGGCGAGTGCATCGGCAGCGGCGCGGCTGTGCGCGACGGCGGCGTGGTGGTCGTAGGTGACGGCGGCCTGCGCGACGGCGGACGGGTCGACGGGAGCGGCGGGGTGACGTTCAGGCCGGCGGACCGTGGGTGCCAGTGCCGCGCGGGCGTCGGTGATGCGCGGCCGACGTGGGCGCTCGCGGCGCTCGCGCTGGGCGTGGCGGTGATGGGACGGCGTCGTCGCCGGAAGAGCTGAAGCGGCCTACTGCGGCGCCGCGGGCGGCAGGCAGTACCGCACGCCCGCGAGCGCCGTCGATGCCGTGCACGTCCAGCCCGATCGGCACTCCGCCAGACCATCGCCGCACGCTGCCGTCGCGAAGAGCTTCACCTCCGGGTCGAGCACCACCTCGGTCGGCGTGAAGCCCACCGCCACCGTCGCCGTCGTCTCCCGTCCCGTCACGTCGACCCGCGCCCGATGGGTCATCGCGCCGTTGCGGAGTTCGATGTCCAATGGATATCGGAAGCCCGCGGCCGGGCCCACGGTCTGCACCTGGCGCACCGTCACGGTCACCATCCCGGCGCCCGCCGGCTGCACCGTCGCCGTCATCACCGGGTGAAACACCCCGTACACCCACTGGTCGAAATACCCCCGCAGGTCTTGTCGGGTCGCCGCCTCCAGCTCGGTGCGCAGCGTCTCGGTGGTCACCGACCCATACGCGTGCCGGTCGAACCACCCGCGCAGGAAGCTCGTCAGCGCCTCCCGCCCCACCACCGCTTCGAGCATCCGCAGCGTAAACGCCCCGTGCTTGTAGACGATGAGCGTGAACATCTGCAGCGGATCGGCCTCCGGGTCGGCGGGGCGCAGCGCGAGCGTGGGCGAGGTCATCGCGTGCTCGGTGGTGAGCCCCTGGCGCAGGGTGTCCTGCCACTGCGCGAGACCGCCCGCGGCGCCATCGTGGGCCTCGAAGTATCGCCCCGTCAGGTAGTCCGAGAAGCCCTCGGAGAGCCAGAGGTCGTTCCAGGTGGCGATGCGAACGAGGTTGCCCGACCAGTGGTGGGCGAGCTCGTGGATGGCCACGGAGCGAACCACCCTCGGCCGCGAATACATCGACTCCTCCATGCTGACCACGGTGGAGTGCTCCATCCCGCCGCCGATGGCGGGCTCTTGCAGGAAGGACATGCTGCCCCACCGAAACGCGCCGAAGTTGTCGGTATAGAAGTTCATGGTCTCATGGATGTCGGCATAGGCCGTGGCCGCCTGCGACATCATGGAGGGATAGTCGTAGTGGTGAATGACCACCCCGTTGGCCGCCGCCATGGAGGGCTGATCGACCCACTGGTCGTACGCCCCGATGTGCAGGTCGTAGATGGGCATCGGCGTGAGCGCCTCGTACTCCCAGGTGCGCGTCTCGTCGGCGTTGTCCGCGACGCCCACGCGACGCCCGTTGGAGAGCACCGTAAACGCCGCCGGGAAGGTGAGCCGCGTCGCCACCATCGCCCCGTCGCGCGGATGGTCGCGCACCGGCAGCCAGCGCCGCGACCGCGCCGGCCAGTCGAGCGACATGAACACCCGTCTGCCCTCCCGGTTGCGCTGCACCGCCATGAGGCCGCCGTTGGTGTTGAAGCCCGCGGCGCCGATGCGGCCCTGGAGAAACGTTCCGTGGTAGCGAACGGTCACCACGAAGCCCGCGCCGTCGGCTACGGGTGTTGGCAGCGTCACCCGGAGCTCGGTCCCCGCGCGGGTGTGCGGTGCGGGTCGGCCGTCGACGGTCACCTCGTCGACCTCGTTGCCTTCGAGGTCGAGCGAGAGGGAGGTGAGCGCGCGGGTGGCGAGGAAGGTTCCGCGGAGCGTGGCGCGGAAGGTCTCGCTGCGCGGGGTGGCGTCGGTGACGGCGAGGTCGAGCTCGTAGCCGATGGCGTCGACGTCGGGGATGGTGCGGTCGGGCTCGCCGAGGGCCTGACCGCGGAAGGTGAGACCCGCGGGCGCATCGACAGGAGCCGCGGCGTCGACGGGGGCAAGTGACGGAACATCGGCCACGGCAGCGTCGACGGAGGTCGGCACGGGCGACGCGGTCTTGCAGGCCGAGAGCAGCAGGGCGACGAGCGCGGCGCGGGTGTGGGCGGTGGTCACCCGCGGGAGCATCGTCGGGGGCAGGGGGCGGCGTCCAGCCGGGTGCGTCTCAGGGCGTGGCCATCGCGCGCAGCCGCCGATCGGTGGCTTCGTCCGCCGGGAAGTACGACTCGATGTGAACCTCCTGCGCGGTCACGTCGATGGGCGTCCCGAGCGTGGTGAGCGTCGTGAAGAGCCGCAGCTCCTCCGTCCCCTTCCGCAGATGCAGCGGAACAAACGGCCCCGTCGACGGCGCCACCCCCGCGGGCATCGGAACCGTCGCCTCCGCGATGGTCGCAGCGAGCATCTGCCTTCGTGCCGGGTCGGTCTCCACGGCGAGCTCGCGCTGTGCGCGGTCGGCCATGGTGGCGGCGACCTCGGCGAAGTTCACGATGCGGGCGCGCAGGGCCTGCGGGTGCAGCGTGGCGGCGAGCACGTTGCGCAGCGCCTCGGGCGGCGGCGAGAGACCTTCGAGCGCCCAGGCGAGGAGGCGTTGGGCGCCGGCGTTCATGCGGAGGAGGTTCCAGTCGCGGTCGACGACGACGGCGCCGAAGGGCTCGTGGGCGGCGAGCAGGTGCTCGATGGCGCGGCGCACCGGGGCGAGCGTGTCGCCGTCGAGGGCCGAGGCGGAATACACCGGGGCGTATCCCGCGGCGGAGAGCAGCGTGTTGCGCTCGCGCAAGGGCAGGTCGAGGGCGCTGCCGAGGACGAGCACCATCTCGCGACTGGGAGACGCGCGGCCGGTCTCCAGGCAGCTCAGGTGGCGGGTGGAGACCTCGGCGTGGCGGGCCATGGTCTCTTGCGAGAGGCGACGGGTGACGCGGTGCTCGCGCAAGAGCGGGCCGAATCGCGCGTGGGCAGTGGTCATGGCGGGTGACGGAGCATCGCTCGACATCAAACAACCCACCATGACCTCGGAGGTCATGGTCGGGGCGCGGACCGTGACCATCATTGCGGCGGTAGGAGGTACGCGATGCGATCACGATCGATGTTGGCCCTGGCGGTGTTGGTTCCGTTCTTTGCGTTCAGTGTGTGGGTGTCCATCGGGCATGGGCCCTTGGGGTTCATCGACACGGCGCTGCACGGGGGGTGGGAGACGCAGGTGTTTCTCGACCTCGTCATCGCCCTCACGGTGGCGTCGACGGTGGTGCGAAGCGACGCCCTGAAGCGGGGCATCTCGCCGTGGCCGTGGATGGTCGCGATGACCCTCGTGGGCTCCATCGGGATGCTCGGGTACTTCGTGTACCGGGAGATTCCCGGGGTCTCGCGCGCGGGCTGAAGAAGCTGTCCCCGAAGGGCCAGACGCCCCGTCACTCCCGCTGCGGAACCATGCTCTCGAACCGCAGCTTCGACCCTTCGCCCACGGCGAGGCACACCACCGTCTGGTCGTCGGCCTGCGGCGCGTCTTCCACGAACTTGTCGAGGTCCCCCAGCACCGCTTCGAGCACCTGCCGCGCGGTGCCGCCCGTGCGCTCCAGCACCCCGTGCAGCCGCTCGACGCCGTAGAACTCCCCCGCCATCGAGCGCGCCTCGATGATGCCGTCGGTGTAGAGCACCAGCACGTCGCCCGGTTGCAGCTTCACCTGCGCCTCGGCCACCTCGACGCGCGCCTCGACGCCCACCGGCAGGCACCGCGCCTCGGCGTACTCCAGCGGCGTCACGCGCCCGCCGCGCAGGAGCAGCGGCGTGGTGTGACCCGCGTTCGAGAAGCGCAGCACCTGCTGCGTCAAATCGAGCGACAGGAACACCATCGTCACGAACATCCCGTCCTCGGCGACCTCCGAGAGCGCGCGGTTGACCCGCTGCACGATGCGCCGCGGGTGCGACTCCACCGGCGCCGCGAAGCGTATCTCGCTCGTCACGCGTGCCATGAAGAGCGCGCCCGAGATGGCCTTGCCCGACACGTCGCCCACCACCATCGCGAGCCGCGTCGGGTCGAGCCACAGGAAGTCGTAGAAGTCGCCGCCGACATGAAACGCCGGCTCGTAGTGCACGGCGAAGTCGAGCCCCGACACCTTCGGCGGCTCGCGCGGCAGGAGGTTGCGCTGGATCTGCCGGGCCAGCCGCAGGTCGTAGTCGAGCCGCTCGCGCGCGAGCAGCCGGTGGTGCAGCCCGATGAGGTGCAGCGCCACGCCCGCCTGACCCGCGAGCCCTTGCAGGAGGTCGAGGTCGTCCTGCGTGAAGTACCCGAGCGCCGCCTCGGCATCGACGTGGAGGATGCCCAGGTGCTCGCCGCGAAACGACAGCGGCGCGCCCATGCGCCAGCCCACGGCGCCCTCCTCCAGCGGGGGGATGGCGTTGTCCTCCATCGGCAGCCGCAGGGGGTTCTTGATGACCATGGTGTCCATCGGGCCGATGGGCGTGTCGGTGCTCGCGCGCAGCAGCACCGAGTGCCCCTGGCGCAGCACGCGGTCGACCACCTGCTGCGGAATCTCCATGGCGTGACCGCCCGGCGTCTCGCGCCCCTTCCGGCGCCGCGCGGCCTGCGTGCGGAGCTGCTTGGAGCGCTGGTCGAAGGTCACCGCCGCGACGGCCAGGGCCTGCGGAAACACCTCCAGCAGAATCCCGCAGACCTTCTCCAGCAGGGCGTTGGCGTCGAGCGTCGAGGCCACCGTCTCGGAGATGCGGTACATCGCCTGGAGCTTGCGTTCGAGGCGCTGCGCGTCGATGGGCCGCGACGGCGGGCGCGGGCCCGACGCGGGCCCGAGGCTCGGCTTGGCGAGCACCCCGAGGTGGGCCACCTCGATCATGTTGAGGGTGTGCTGCGTGACGTCCTGCGTGATGCGCACCGAGGTGCTCTCGGCCTGCGCCACCATGTCGTCGCTCAGGTCGATGCGGAAGCGCGACGCGCCGATCTCCACCTCGTCGCCGTGCCGGAGCTTCGAGCTCCCCTGGATGCGGCGGCCGTTGACGAAGGTTCCGTTGCAGCTCCCGAGGTCTTCGAGGCCGTAGCCGTCGCCCTCGCGGCGGATGCGCGCGTGGCGGCGGGAGATGCGCTGGTCGGGGATGCAGATGTGGCAGTCGAGGCGTCGCCCGAGGAGGCACTCGCCCGAGTCGAGCCGGTAGACCTTGCCGGCGTCTTGCGGTCCGAGGGTGACGATGCTGGCCACGGCGCGGTCAGAACCCCCGGAGCGCCTCTTCGGCCGTCGGGAAGATGGGCAGGATCTGGTCGAGCTTCATCATCGCGAAGATCTCCTTGGGCTGCCCCGCGACGCCCGAGAAGCGCACCGCGCCGCCGAGGGCACGGAGCCGCTTGAAGAGCGACACGATGACGGCCACGCCCGAGCTGTCGATGACCTTCACGGTGGACATCTCGAACACGGCCTTGATGCCGCCGCGCTCGACGAGCTGATCGACGAGGATGCGCGCCTCGGGGACGGTGAGGGCGTCGAGGTTCTCTTCCAGCACCCGCAGGACGATCACGCCGGCCTGGTCGGTGAGCTCATGCTTCAGCATCGGGGATCCCCATGGGCGGTCGCGGCGGCAGAGATCGCCGCGCATTCGGAGAGGGTCTTGGTCATGGTGAGGAGGTTCTTGTCCTGGCGGCGCTCATAGGTAACGGACGACATGGCGTTGCGAATGATGAAGAGGCCCATGCCGCCCTCGGACAGGCTGTCGAGCTCGGGCACGGTGTCGGTGGCCCCGGCGTCGTGGAAGTTGAAGCCGTCGCCCTGGTCGACCATGCGGAGCACGACCTTGTCGTCGTCGACGAGCAGCACCACCTCGACCTCGCCGGGCACCACGGCGTAGGCGTGCTCGACGATGTTGTTGAAGGCTTCGTTGTAGGCGCTCATCAACCGCCACTCCAGGCCGCTACAGCCGGCGTCGCGCTCGACCCGCAGGCACACGGCGCGAACCATGGAGCCCACGAGGTCGCGGAACCGAAGCTCACCCGGAACGCTGGCTGTGAATCTCAGCGGCAACGGCTCACCGTCTCTCGTGGGTGGGACCCTACCATCGAAGCTCGCCCATGAAACGCCCAATCACGGCCGCACGGTGCAGACGCGCGCGCCCATGGAGTCGGCCGTGACGAGGCACGCTGCGTTGGTGAAGGGGCACTGCGCGTCGGCGGTGCAGACCTGGAGGCACACCGGGTCGCCGCCGTTGACGCGGACGCACGCGCTGTTGGCCGGGCAGTCGACGTTGGCCGTGGCCACGGTGCAGCGCGCGGTGCAGAAGAGCGCCGAGCGGCCCGACGGCGCGGTGGTGGACAGGCAGAGCGACGTGCTGCCGCCGCAGGGCTCGCGCGACGAGCAGTTGCGGTAGGGCGTGTCGTCGGCGCAGCCGAGGAGCGCGAGGAGTGCGAGGGCCGGAAGGAAGGTGCGCATGGCGGGGCGCTGACCCTAACATGGCCCGGCACTCCATGACGACGAGCGACAAGACAGGGCGGTTGGGGATTCTGTGTGCGGGCGGTCCGGCCCCGGGGTTGAACTCGGTGATCGCGGCGTCGACCATCCGGGCGTGCCTCTCGGGGGTCGAGGTGCTGGGCATCCAGGATGGGTTTCAATGGCTGATGGCCGGGGACACGTCGCGCGTTACGCCGCTGCGCATCAAGGACGTCTCGCGGATGCACTTCCGCGGCGGGTCGACGCTGGGCATCTCGCGGGCGAACCCGACGAAGGACGCGGAGTCGATGGCGCGCACGCTGGCCTCGCTGCGGGCGCTCGGGGTCGACAAGCTCATCACCGTCGGGGGCGACGGCACGGCCAACTCGGCGTGGCGCCTGAGCTGCGCGGCGGGTGACGCGCTGCGGGTGGCGCACGTCCCGAAGACCATCGACAACGACCTCGACCTGCCGCCCGAGGTGGACTGCTTCGGGTTTCAGACGGCGCGGCACTACGGCGTGGAGATCGTCGGCAACCTCATGAACGACGCGCGCACCACCCGCCGCTGGTACGTGGTGGTGACCATGGGGCGGCAGGCGGGGCACCTCGCGCTGGGCATCGGCAAGGCGGCGGGCGCGACGGTGACGCTCATCCCGGAGGAGTTTCGGGGCGCGCGGGTCCCGTTGCAGACCATCGCCGACATGCTGGTGGGGTCGATCGTGAAGCGCGCCGCGGACGACCGTCACGACGGCGTGGCGGTGGTGGCCGAAGGGCTGCTGGAGATGATCCCGCGGGAGGAGCTCGCGCGCTTCGACAACGGCGAGCGCGACCAGCACGGCAACCTGGTGTTCACGGAGCTGAGCCTGGAGACCATCCTGCGTGACGAGGTGCGGCGCACGCTGCGGTCGATCGGGGTGCAGGCCACGGTGGTGGGCAAGGACATCGGCTACGAGCTGCGGTGCTGCGACCCGATTCCCTTCGACCTGGAGTACACGCGCGACCTCGGCTACTGCGCCGCGCGCTACCTCATCGACGGCGGCAGCGGGGTGATGATCTCCATGCAGGGCGGGCGCTTCGTGCCGGTTCCGTTCGAGCAGATCATCGACCGGGAGAAGGGCCGCGCGAAGGTTCGCATGGTGGCCATCGACAGCGAGCGCTACCGCATCGCCCACTCGTACATGGTGCGTCTGCGCGCCGACGACTTCGCCGACCCGGCGCAGCTCGCCCACCTCGCCGCCAGGACCAACCTCACGCCCGAAGGTTTTCGCGCGCGCTTCGGCTACCTCGGCGCGACGTAGTCAGCCCGCGGCGACGGCGGGCGGCGCGGTGTTGGACATCCCGACGAGCACGTCGCGCAGGGCGTCGAGGAGGGCGTGGTCGATGGCGGTGGCGGAGGCGCCGAGGTCGACGCGCAGCCCCTCGCCGTCGGCCCACGCGAAGGCCCCGGGGATGGCGAGCAGCGCGGCGCGGACGGTGTTGCCGAGGCGGGCGCGGGCGGCTTCGGGGTCGTCGCAGCGCACCTCGAAGACGGCGTCGAAGTCCGCGTCGCCGGTGCTGAGCTCGGCGGGCATGCCGGGGACGGGGACGGCCTCTTCCCCTTTGCGGCAGAGGGCGATGCGCGGGGCGCCGGCGAGGGCGGCGGTCTGCGCGAGGGGGCGGCCTCCCCATGGTCCGTCGGAGGCGCTCACCTGGATGGTGTACGCGACGGCGCCGACGCGGCCGTGGAGGGTCGGAACACCGACGGCATCGACGGCGAGTCGCAGGTCGCGGCGCTGCATGACGAGCGACTCCCAGTGGGCCGTGACGAGGGTGCGATCGAAGCGGCTGCGCTGGATGGTCGCGCGATGGAGGAGGGCCCGCGCGCCGAGGGAGAAGAGCGCGAACAGGGAGAGCGCCGCGGCGATGAGCAGGAGGGACATGACGTGTTCAGGGGTAGCGCGTTGGGACGATGTTTGCGAGAGGCGCGAGCGACATGGTACGCGGCGGCACTGCCATGACGCGCGCGGCTACGGTGACCCGCACCACACGAGAGACGTCCATCACGGTGACCGTCGACCTGGACGGTCAGGGGGTCGGCGACGTGCAGACGCCCATCCCCTTCTTGAGTCACATGGTCGATCAGCTCGCGCGGCACGGGGGCTTGGACCTCACGGTGCGCGCGACGGGCGACGTGGAGATCGATGGGCACCACACCACGGAAGACCTCGCCATCGTGATCGGCCGCGCCGTCGAGCAGGCGCTGGGTGATCGCAAGGGCATCCGACGCTACGGCGAGGCGACGCTGCCGATGGACGAGGCGCTCTGCCAGGTGGCGCTCGACCTCTCGGGGCGCACCTACTACGTCGAGCGGTTGAACCTCCCGAAGGCGAAGCTGGGCACCTTCGACAGCGAGCTGGCGGGGGTGTTCTTCGAGGGCTTCGCGCGCGGGGCGATGTGCAACCTGCACGTGCGGCGCATCGAGGGGGACAACCTGCACCACGTCATCGAGTGTTCGTTCAAGGCGCTGGCGCGGGCGCTGCGGGAGGCGGTGCGGGTGGAGGGAACGCTCCTGCCGTCGACCAAGGGGACACTTACGGAGTGAGCGACGGCGGCGTCATCGCGGTGGTCGACGTGGGCCTCGGCAACCTGCGCTCGGTGGAGCGGGCGCTGCGTGCTGCGCTCGTCGCGGAGGGGCGCTCGCCCGACCTGGTTCGGTGCACCAACGACCCGGGCGCGTTGCGCGAGGCGTCGGCGCTGGTGATGCCGGGGCAGGGTGCCTTCGGGGACTGCGCGACGGCGCTGCATCGCCACGGCGGCGCGCTCGCCAAGGCAGTGGGCGCCCACCTCGCGGACGACCGACCGTACCTGGGCATCTGCCTCGGATTGCAGGTGCTCTTCGAGTCGAGCGAAGAGGCGCGCGGCGCCCACGGGCTCGGGGTGTTTCGCGGCGAGGTGCGCCGCTTCGCCGACGGCATGACCGACGCGAAGGGCGCCCGCCTCAAGGTCCCCCACATGGGCTGGAACCAGGTGCTCCCGTCATCTCCCGACAACGCCGCGTGGCTGGGCGACACGCGCTGGTACTACTTCGTCCACAGCTACTTCGTGGTGCCCGAGGAGGGCTCTCGCGACGGCGTCGCGGGCGAGACCGATCACGGTGGTCGCTTCGTGAGCGCGGTGTCGCGCGGGAGGTTGTGGGCGGTGCAGTTTCACCCCGAGAAGTCGCAGGCGGCGGGGCTCGCGCTGCTGCGTTCGTTCGTGCGGAGCGTGCCGTGATCGTCATCCCCGCGATGGACCTCCTGGGTGGCCGTGTCGTTCGCCTGCACCAGGGCGACTACGAGAAGGTCACCGTGTACGGCACCGACCCGGCCGCCGTGGTCGCGGCCTACCTCGACGCGGGCGCCACCTGGGTGCACCTCGTCGACCTCGACGGCGCGCGCGACGGCAAGGCCACGCAAAGTCCGCTCGTGGGTTCGTTGCTCGCCCGCTTCGGCGCCGCGCTCAAGCTGCAGGTGGGCGGCGGCATCCGCACCATCGAGCAGGTGCGCGCCTACCGCGACGCGGGCGCCTCGCGCGTCATCATCGGGACGCGCGCGGTGGAAGATCCGGGCTTCGTTCGCGAGGCGAGCGAGGTGCTCGACGTGACCGTGGCCGTCGACGCCCGCGACGGGAAGGTCGCCACCAAAGGCTGGACCGAGACCACCACCATCGACGCCACGACCCTCGCAAAAGACTGTGTTTCCCGCGGTGCGCGCGCGGTGCTCTACACCGACATCGCCCGCGACGGAACGGGCGAGGGGCCCAACGTCGCCGCCACCGAACGCCTCGCGCGCGCAGTGCCCGATGCGCTGGTGATCGCGAGCGGTGGCATCGGGTCGCTCGACCACCTGAGGGCGCTCGCGGCGACGGAGGTCATCGGCGCCGTGGTGGTGGGTCGCGCGCTCTACGAGGGGGCGTTTACGGCGCACGAGGCGCTGGCGATCGGAGGCGGGCGATGACCGTCGCGCGTCGGTTGATCCCCTGCCTCGACGTGAAGAACGGCCGGGTGGTGAAGGGCGTTCGCTTCGTGGGTCTGCGCGACGCGGGCGACCCGGTGGACTGCGCGCGGGCCTACGACCGGGCGGGCGCCGACGAGATCACCTTCCTCGACATCACGGCCTCGCACGAGGCGCGCGACATCCTGCTCGACGTGGTGGCGCGCACGGCGGACGAGGTGTTTGTTCCGCTGACGGTGGGGGGCGGGATTCGGACGCGCGAGGACGTCGACGCCATCCTGCGGGCGGGCGCCGACAAGGTGTCGGTCAACAGCTCGGCGGTGAAGAACCCGTCGCTCATCGAAGCCGTGGCGGGCGCGTACGGTCGGCAGGCGCTGGTGGTGGCCATCGACGCGCGGCGACGAAACCCCGACGACGCGAGCGAGGGCTGGGGGGTGTTCATCAATGGAGGTCGGGTGGACACCGGGCTCGACGCGCTGGCGTGGGTGCGCGAGGTCGACCGGCTGGGCGCCGGGGAGATCCTCCTCACGAGCATGGACCGCGACGGAACGGGCCTCGGCTACGACCTCGACCTGGTGCGCGCCGTGGTCGAGGCGGTGGGCTGCCCGGTGATCGCGAGCGGCGGCGTCGGGACGCTGGAGCACCTCGCATTGGGGGTGTTGCCCATCGCGGAGGGCGGCGGCGGGGCCGACGCGGCGCTGGCGGCGACCATCTTCCATGACGGTCATTTCACCCTGCGAGAAGCGCGGGACTACCTTCGCGGCCGCGGTGTCGTCGTGCGCGACGACGCCTGAGCCGGAGAACCGATGAGCGACGCTGTGGCGATGGACGAACTGGTGGGCGCGATGTCGCGTCGCGGCGCGCCCATGACCCCGGAGAGCGCGCTGTTCATCGTCTTGCAAGCCGTCGAAGCGATGCGCGACCGGCGCGTGGTGCTCGACGGCAGCGGCATCGAGGTCGACGAGAACGGCGTCGTGAAGCTCAACGAGCTGTGCTCCCCCGCGGTGGACGACCGCGAGGCGCAGGAGGGCGTGGCCACGCTGCTGGAGACGGTGCTCTACCCGGCGCCCGCGTCCATCGCGGAGCTGACGGCGACGCTGCGGGCCAACACGCACACCCACCAGGGTCTGGTGGCTGAGCTGGCGGCGGCGTTGGTTCCGCTCAACCGCGGGGCGGCGCAGCGGATGTTGGGTCGCCTGGTGCGCGAGCATCACCGACCCGCGCGACCCGAAGAGGGCGACGCGGCGAACGAGGCCGCCACCGAGAAGCTCACGCAGGGCTTGTTGGAGGAGGGCGAGAGGCCGGCGCCGCGGGCCGACGCGACGGAGCCCGACGCGAGGGTGCGCGACGACTGGGAACGCCCCGCCAAGAAGGGTCCGAGCACCGGGGTGGCGCTGCTGACGCTGGGGCTGGCGATGGCGCTGCTTGGGGCGGCGGCGGTGTTCTTGTGGAGTCGGCTGAAGGGTTGAGGGGAGCCAAGGCGGGGGCTGTTGTCGGGGTAGAAGGTCGTGGAGAATCCAACACCATGAGCTCACGCCGCCCCATCGCCTCGCCGCGCAGCAGCGCGCTCCCCACGCTGGTCGCCCTGCTCGCCGCGGGCATCTCCGTCGAGGGTTGCCTCACCGATGCCCACGCGCAGACCCCGCCGCGACGTGATGCCGGTGTGCACCCGCCGCAGCCGCCGCAGCCGCCGATTCCCCCGGCGGGTGGCATCCCTCCGGTGCAGCCGCATCAGCCGCCGACCCCGCCGCAGCCGCCCACCACGCAACGACCCGACACGCCGGTCGCGGTGCCGGGTGGCATTGGCAAGGTCTCGGCGAGCTGAGACTGCGCCCTGATTCAAGGTCACGCTTCGACGGTAGCTGCGGGGGTGAGGTCGGCGCCCGTCCTCGACGACTGTCACTTCGTCAGCGCCCACGTCCCCTCGGGTGATTCCTCCGTCGCGGGCCTTCGCGCGCGACTCCTCCGCGCGGGCATCGCCGTCACCGCCACCCACCCCGATGGGTGCCTCGTCGCACCTGCTGCGTCGCTCGACACGCTCGATGCGCTCGGCTTTCGTGTGCGCCCGCTCCTCGATCGCCACCTGCTCAAGCTCGCCGCCGTCACCCTCGACCTGTCGCGCCCGCTCGTTGCGCCACCCACTGAGCTCGCGGTCCCGCCCGACCTCGCCGCGTCGTGGCCCCACTGGCTCATCCAGCTCCGCGGGCCCCTCACCACCGAGTGGATCGATCGCATCCGCGTCGAAGGCGCTTCGGGTCTGCGCCCCGTTCCTCCGTATGGACTCTGGGCGGTGGTCTCCCCCGAGCGAGCCCGCCGCCTCCGCGCGCTCCCCTTCGTCGCGTGGTGCCAACCCATGCAGCCCGCCTATCGCCTGCACCCGTCGCTCATGACGGCTACCGGCGCGCGCACCATCCTCGTGCGGGTCGCTCCGATCGCTGCACTCGCCGCCGTCGTCGAGGCGCTCGGCGTCGCGTCGGCCCCACGGGTCACCGGACCCGATCGTGTGCGCGCGACCGTCGACGCTGCTCGCCTGCCCGCGCTGCTCCGCCTGCCCGCCGTCGTCGGCATCGAGGCCGCCGGGGCCGACGCTCCCCTCGACGAACGCTCCGCCCAGATCATCGTCGGCTGCCTCGACGCTGCGCCGCCTCCGCACACGCAGCCCGTCCCCGGGTATGGCGCGGTGCAGCGCGCGCTCGGGCTCGACGGCACCGGGATCACCATCGGCTTCATCGACTCGGGCATCGACACCAACGACGACGCCACCCTGCACGTCGACCTCCGCGGTCGCGGCCGCGCCTTCGACGACGTCACGGGCGGGGCGTTTGTGACCGACCGCAGCGGCCACGGAACGCGCGTCGCGAGCGTCGCGGTCGGCAACGCCGCGGCCGGAACATCAGACGACGAAGGCTTTCTCTACGGCCTCGGGGTCGCGCCGGCGGCGGCGTTCAGCAGCGTCAACGCCATCAACCGGGGCGTCGCCACGGACGACCGCGACCGCGTGGCGCGCCTCGTCCGCCACGGGGCCACCATCGCCAACCTGAGCTGGTGCGCGAGCGACGAGACGCACGCCCACCAATGCAACGAGGGATACAGCGCGCGCTCCGAGCTCTACGACGGCGCCGTCCGCGACGCGCTCGGCGACGGCTCCGGCGTCGCGCTCACCCTGGTCGCCGCGGCGGGCAACATGGGACCCGCGCCACGCGTGGCCACCGACGGCACCCTCGGCGCACCCTGGGAGACCAAGAACGTCATCGTCGTCGGCGCCACCATGGCCGGCCGCGTCGGCGACTCGGGGCTCTCGTCCGACCTCCGCGCGCTCGGCCTCAAGAGCAGCATCGGCCCCGCAAGGGACGGCCGCATGATGCCGACGGTCGTGGCGCCCGGGGTCTTCGTCACGGCCGTGCACTCGCAGGCGGTGCCGACCTTCGGCCTGGAGGTCTTTCCGCATCGCTACGTGCTGGCCCGCGGAACCTCCATCGCCGCGCCCCACGTCAGCGGGCTCTGCGCGCTCTACGTGCAGTGGTGGCGACAGCGCACCGGAGGCGTCGACCCGAGCCCGGCGATGCTCAAGGCACTGCTCGTCAACGGCGCCGTCGACTGCGCGGGCGGCCCGGTGAGCTCGTCGACCGACGCGGTCATCGCCCCGGTTCCTGATCGCTACCAGGGCTGGGGCAGGGCCTGCCTGAGCACGGTGGTGCTCCAGTCCCCGGGGTCCGATCGCGGGCCGCGGCTCTTCTTCGATCAGCACATCGCGCTGACGGCGACCAACCAGGTCGTGACGCTTCGGGTGTCGGTGGTCCACGCGGGCAAACCCCTGCGCGTGTCGCTGGTCTACACCGACGCGCCCGGCAACCCGCTGGCGCTCCAGGCGCTGGTCAACAAGCTCTCGCTGGAGGTCGCGCGGGACGACGGCGCGCTCACCTGGCACGGCAACCACTTCCGCGACGGCTGGTCGGTGCCCGGTGCGTTCGTCGACGAGCTCAACAACGTCGAGTGCGTGTATCTGCCCGCGGCCGACGGGATCTACACGGTGCGAGTCATCGCGACGAGGCTGACCCACCACGCCGCGTCACCCGACGACCCAACCCCGTGGCAGGACTTCGCGCTCGTCATCGAAAACGCGCAGGAGGTGACCGCCGACCCCGCGCAGGTGCTGCTCGCCCTCGACCCGTCGGAACGCGATGAGCAATTGCGCCAGGGCGCGCGGCACTTCATCGACCTGCTCCGCCCCGGTGACTCTGTCGCGATGGCTTCTCTCGACGCCGACTTCTTCGTCGCCGACGACCGTCGCCGCGCCGTCGTGGTCGTCTCGGGGAGCGACGCTCGCGTGGAGCCTCCGGTCGGCGTCCCGGTCTACACATGTGCTCTCGGCCCGCGTGCCGCCGTCACCCTCGCCGACGTCGCCGAGCGCTCGGGCGGTCGGCTCTACGCCGCGTCGCGACCCGACGACCTGGCCGTCGCACTCGGCTTCCTCCGCGCAGCAGTCACCCGCGACGGTGTCATCGCCAACGAGTCGTTGCGCGCCACGCCCGGCCGTGTCGGCGCCCTCGTCGAGGCCGCGGCGACGCGCGCGTACTTCACCTGCGCGTGGGACGACCCGACCCTGCAATTCGAGTCCGCATCACCGACGTCGCGTGCGTCGATCGGCGTGAGGCTCCGCCACCCCGACGGGCACATCGTCCACGAGCACGCATCGTATGTCCGGCGCGTCGTCGGCCGCGGGTACGTCGTCTTCGATGTGGCGGCGCCTGCGCCGGGGCGATGGTTCGTCGAGGTCACCACCGCGCGCCCGGGTCGGGTGCGGTACACGGTCGCGGGCTTCGTCTCATCGCCGCTGATGGTCGATGCCGAGACGTCGTCGCTCCGTGTCGCTCGCGGCGCGCGGGTGGACCTCGACCTCCGCGCCCGCCTCGATGACGCCGCGGTCGAGCTGCTCGGCGCGCGCGCGACGCTCACCCGCCGACGCGCGGTGGTGACCTGCGAGGTGCGCGAGGGAGCGGGGCTGCGGGCGAGCTTCGTGGCTCGTGAGACGGGCGTCTACACCGCGCGGGTGCACCTGCGTGGCCGCGCGGCCGGAGAGCCCTTCGAGCGTTGGGAGTGGGTCAGCGTGGCGGCGGGCTGAAGGCGTCGACGGTCAGAACGTCGCGTTGGTCGAGCGGATGAACTGGGTGTTGCCGCTGCCGAAGAGGTTGTCGCACTGGGTCTTGAAGTCCGTGGTCGACGCGACGGCCGCGGTGAGCGTCGAGCTCCACTGGTACTTGAACGTCTTGATCTTCGTCGACGAGGGCCAGATGTAGTTGGGGCCGAGACCCCAGTGATCCTTCGCCTTCGTGAGGTCGTTGTTGGGGTTGGTCACGTACAGCAGACCGACCACCGACGCGCCGTCGTAGATCTCGAACACCCCGACGTCCCACTCCGCGCCCACATCGCCGCGGTCTGGCTGCATCGCACCGGCTCTCACCGGCTCCTCGACCTCACCCACGTGCGTCCCGATGATTCCTGGCTTCTTCATGTTGGTCCCTCCATCCCTCTTCGGTTGCCCCACAGCCGCTCGGCCACGGAGGTGATCGAGCGCCTCGTCGGTCGACAGGATTGCCGCCCGCCTCATCCACATATCACCCGGTACGAGCGACGCCAGCCGTTCGACGTCCGCGTCTCGCAGGCCAGACAGGGAATGTCCCCCTAGAGCCAGGAGCGCCAGCACCTGGAGGCCCGCCGCCGGGACGGTGCAGGCCAGCGCCTCGTCGACGAGGGTCGCGACCTCCCCGGGCTGGGCCGCGCTGCCGCACGCCAGCGCCAGCGCCCGCGCCATGTCTGGCGCCCACCGCCTGCCCGCCGCGCTCCACTCGCGAAACGCCGCCATCGAGAGGTCGTGTGCCGCGTGGTCGTCACCGCTCCGCCACGCGACGGCCGCCTCGGTCATCGCGGTCAGCGCGTAGAGGCTGCCGACGCCCACCGCCTTCACCGACTCGACCAGCGCGAAGTCGGGCGCCGGGGTGCGGTCGAGGCGATAGAGCGCGGCGCGCTCGATCCAGGCGGCGCGCGCTTCCAGGTAGGTCAGGCGCAGCTCGGCGGCGACCTCGCGGGCGGTCGTCGCGAGGCCCAGCGCGCGCTCGGGGAGGAAGCCCTCCAGCAACGCCGAGGCCGCGGCCACCGTGGACGAAAGCCGCGACGCCGGCAGACGATCGAGGTCGGCCGACGCGAGGTGCCGGTCGGCGGCGTCGGCGTAGAGGCCGCGACGGTAGAGGGTCCACGCCTCCCAGCTCGCAAACGCCGCCCGGTCTTGCGGGTCTTGCGAGGCAGAGGCCCAGGCGCGCAGCGACTCGACGGTCGTACGTTCGCCGTCCAGCGGACCGAGCCGCGCGGCCTGGGTGCGCACCGCGTGGCGCCACCGCTCCATCGCGGCCTCGGCGAAGACGGGCAGCGCCGACGCCTCCTCGAACGCCCGCGCGGGCGACCGGTGGATCACCACCGCGGCGCGCAGCAGCGCCTCCAGATCGGCGACGATCACGAGGCCGTTGGCGCGCGTGAACTCGTAGAGGGCGCGATCGATGGCGGCCGGGGTGCCGTCTACGAGGGCGAGCTCCGTCCAGACGACGAACAGCTCGCGCAGCACCTCCATGGGCACCCGCTCGCTGATGCGCTTGGCGGTGAGCCAGGCGTCCGCGAGCGACGCGAGACCGCGTCCCGTGTGGCCGTCGGAGAGCGACCGCCGCGCCGCTGCGATGGCCTCGTCGAGCACGGCCCCGAGCCCGTTGGAACGCCCCGTCGGCAGCGCCCGCATCAGGTGCCCGAGCCTCCCTGGTGTGCCGGGGCGCAGGGTGTCTGCCGTCGCCGCGTGGGCCCACGCCATGCCGTACGCCTCGGAGCCGATCTCCGCCGGGCTCACCCGTGACTCCGGCTGGAGCAGGCGGTCCACGGCGGCGCGGTCGAGCACCACCCGCTCGCCGTCGCGGCGCGCGAAGCCCACGCGCACCCACGATTCGAGCTCCTCCCAGACCCTCGTCCGGTCGCCTCTGGTGCGCGACCAGAGCACCGCCGCCGCGTCCTCGGGGACGTGGAAGATGCGGTCGGGGCCGACGATCATCGCGCGGAGCTCGTCGACGCTCCACGGGACCCCCGGGTCCGCGGCTGGACCGGGGAGGTTCGACGGCCGTCCCTCCAAACGAAGGAGCACCTCGCGCGCGTCGCGGGGTCGCCGCGCCGGGTCGCGCTGGATCATCGCGTCGACGAGCTGGAGCACCTCGTCGGGCGCGTCGGGGTTGTGCCGCCCGAGGGGAATCGGGTCTTCGAGGCACCGCGCGAACATGATCTGGTACGCCCCGCTGTGGTCGAAGGGCAGGCGCCCGCTCAGCGCCTCGTAGAGCACCGTGCCCAGGGCGTAGAGGTCGGTGGTCGACGTGATGACGCCGCGGTCGACCTGCTCGGGCGCCATGTACGCGGGCGTCCCGGCGTGCGACCCGCCGTGCACTTCGTCGTAGAGCCCGCCCCACGCCACGTCGAAGTCGAGCAGGGTCGGGCGGCCCTCCCACACCAGCACGTTGCTGGGCTTGATGTCCTGGTGCACCACCCCGGCGGCGTGCACGCGCGCCAGGATCTCCAGCAGCGAGCGGGTGATGTCCTTGATGTCGTTCCAGGAGACGGGCGATGGCTTGCCCGGGAAGGGTGTGCCCGGCACGAGCTCCATCACCAGGTAGCTCTGGTGATCGTCGCGGCCCTCGTCGAGCAGGCGCACCACACCGGGCACCTGCACCGCCCGCAGCGAGGCGATCTCCCGCCGCGTCTGCGCCCCGAGCTCGACGTTGGCCGGGTTGAGAAGCTTCACGGCGACGAGGTCGTCGGTCACGTAGTCGCGCGCCCGCCACACCTCGCCGTTGCTGCCGCGGCCGAGGATGTCCAGGAGGTCGTACCGTCCGCCGACCTTCACGCGCGCTCCGCTCGATGGGGTGTCACCCACGCCGTGCCCGTCACTCCTCGTCGGACGCGCGCAGCGCCGCGAGCACCGACAGGTCTTCCAGCGTCGTGGTGTCGCCCTTGGCCTCGCCGCCCGCCGCGATCTCCTTCAACAGCCTTCGCATGATCTTCCCGCTGCGCGTCTTCGGCAGCGCGTCGGAGAAGCGCACCACGTCGGGCCGCGCGAAGCGACCGATCTCCGATCCCACGTGGTCGGCCAGCACCTGCTTGAGCTCGTTGGTCGCCGCGAAGCCCGGTCGCAACGTCACGAAGCACACCAGCCCCTGACCCTTGAGCTCGTCGGGCCGGCCCACCACCGCGGCCTCGGCCACGGCGCGGTGACCCACCAGCGCGCTCTCGATCTCCGCGGTCCCCAGTCGGTGCCCCGAGATGTTGAGCACGTCGTCGACGCGGCCCATCAACCAGAAGTAGCCGTCTTCGTCGCGGCGCGCGCCGTCGCCCGTGAAGTACATCCCCGGGATGTCCGAGAAGTACTGCTTCTGGTAGCGCTCGTCGTCGCCGTAGATGGTGCGCAGCATCGAGGGCCACGGCCGCCGGATGACGAGAAAGCCACCCTCGTTGGGTGCGCAGCGCGTGCCGTCCTTGCGCACCACGTCGGCCTCGATGCCGAAGAAGGGCAGCGTCGCGCTCCCTGGTTTCGTGGGCGTCGCGCCCGGCAGCGGCGCGATCATGATGGCCCCCGTCTCGGTCTGCCACCACGTGTCCACCACCGGGCAGCGCGCGTTGCCGATGACCCGCTGGTACCACATCCACGCTTCGGGATTGATGGGCTCGCCGACCGTCCCGAGCAGGCGCAGCGCCGAGAGGTCGGCCTTCATCGGCCACTGCTCGCCCCACCGCATGAAGGCCCGGATCGCCGTCGGCGCCGTGTAGAAGATCGTGACGCCCCAACGCTCGGCGAGCTGCCACAGCCGACCCGCGTCGGGGAAGTTGGGCGCGCCCTCGTACATGAGCACGGTCGCGCCGTTGAGCAGCGGGCCGTAGACGACGTACGAGTGGCCGGTGATCCAGCCGACGTCGGCGGTGCAGAAATAGGTGTCGTTTTCGCGGAGGTCGAAGACGTACTTGGTCGTGACGTGGGTGCCGACCATGTAGCCCCCCGTGGTGTGCACCACGCCCTTGGGCTTGCCCGTCGTCCCGGAGGTGTAGAGGATGAACAGCGGGTGCTCGCTCTCCACGGGCAGCGGCGTCGAGCTGGCGGTGACCGCCTCCATGACCTCCTGCCAGTAGTGGTCGCGGCCGGGCTCCATGTTGACGCGCTCGCCGGTGCGCTTGAACACCACCGTGTGTCGCACGCTCGGGCACTCGGCGATGGCCTTGTCGACGATGGACTTGAGCGGCACGACGTGCCCGCGCCGCCACGCCCCGTCGCAGGTGACGAGGAGCGAGGCCTTGGCGTCGTTGACGCGGTCGCGCACGGCCTCGGCCGCGAAGCCGCCGAAGATGACGGTGTGCGGCGCCCCGATGCGCGCGCAGGCGAGCATGGCGATGGCGATCTCGGGCACCATGCCCATGTAGATGGCGACGCGGTCGCCGGTGCGGACGCCGAGCTTGCGGAGCACGTTGGCGAAGCGGCACACCTCGCGGTGGAGCTGCTGGTAGGTGAGCGTTCGGGTCTCGCCGGGCTCGCCCTCCCAGAGGATGGCGGCCTTGTTGCGGCGCAGCGACGACAGGTGCCGGTCGAGGCAGTTGTAGGAGATGTTGGTGGTGCCGCCGACGAACCAGCGCGCGTGCGGGTGCTCGTCGACGAGGATCTCGCGCGGCCGGGCGAACCAGTGGAGCGCGTCGGCCATCTCGCCCCAGAACGCCTCGGGGTCTTGCAGCGACTTCTCGTAGAGGGCCCGGTACTGCTCCATCGAGCGGATGTGAGCGTGCTCGGAGAACTCCTCGTCGGGCGCGAACACCCGGTGCTCCTTCATCATGCTCTCGATCGAGTTGGGGTTCATGGGCGCCGATGATAGGCGCATCGGCGCTGGGGGGAACCACCGGTCGTCGCGCGATGGGATACAACCCGCCGCCCGTGAGCCCACCCCCCGGCGGCGTCGTCATCGTCCTCCACGCGCACCTCCCCTACGTGCGCCACCCCGAGCACGACGACCATCTCGAAGAGCGCTGGCTCTTCGAGGCCATCCTGGAGTGCTACCTCCCGCTCGTCGCCCTCCTCGACGCCCTCCCTTCGCACAACCCCGCGCGCCTTACACTCTCGCTCTCGCCCACCCTCGTCGCCATGCTCGACGACCCGCTCCTGCGCGCTCGCTTCGTCCGCCACCTCGATCGCCTCGACGCCCTCTGCCATTCCCTCCGCTCCGACGACGTCCCCCGCGCCGCCCTCGACGCCCACGTCGCCGCCCTCCGCCATGCGCGCCACACCTGGAACACCCTCCACGGCGACCTCCCCGCCGCCTTCGCCCGCCTTCGCCACGCCGGTCGCCTCTCGCTCTGGACCACCGCGCTCACCCACGCGCTGCTCCCGCTGCACGCGCGCTCGCACCCGTGGTTCGTCGACGCCCAGATCGCCCTCGCCGTCGCCTCGCACACCCGACGTTTCGGCGCCGCGCCCGATGGCTTCTGGCTCCCCGAGTGTGGCTTCGCGCCCGGCCTCGACGACGCGCTCGCCGCGCACGGTCTCTTCGCCACCGCGCTCGAATCGCACGCCCTGCTCTACGGCCATCCCCGTCCGCCCGACGCCACCGCGCGGCCCATCGTCACGCCCGCCGGCGTCGCCTGCTTCGGCCGCGACGTCGACGCCGCTGCCACCGTCTGGAGCCGCGTCGACGGCTACCCCGCGCACCCCGTCTACCGCGACTTCCACGAGGACGTCGGGCACCGCGCTCCGCTCGCGCGCGTCACCGACTTCCTCGCGGCCGATGGTTCGCGCACCGCCACCGGCCTCAAGCTGTGGCGCGTCACCGACCGCTCCGGCTCCCCCAAACAACCCTGGAACCCCACGCTCGCCCGCGTTCTCTCCGTCGCCCACGCCAACGAGTTCGCCGAGCGCTGTGTCCGCCGGCTCGACGCGCTCGCCGCCCGCGGCGTCGAGGCGCCGCTCATCGTCGCCCCCTACGACGCCGAGCTCTTCGGCCACTGGTGGGCCGAAGGAACCTCCTTCCTCGCCGCCCTCCTCGCCGCCCTCGGCCCGCGCGCCATCACGGCCGCCGACTACCTCTCCCGCTTCGATCGCCACCCGCGCGTCGCACCCAACCCCTCCACCTGGGGCGACGGCGGACACCTCGCGCGCTGGGTCCACCCGAGCACCACCTGGATGCTACGCGCCGTCGATGAGTCCGCCGCGCGGTTGCGCGACACCACGGCTCCCGTCGCTGCGCGTCGCCAGGGGCTGCGCGAGCTCTCGCTCATGGCTGCGTCGGACTGGCCCTTCCTCACGCGCAACGACACCGCGGCCTCGTACGCTCGCGCCCGGGTGCTCGACCACCGCGCCGCCCTCGACGCCGCCCTCGACGGAGCGCCCATCGACGATCGCGCCCGGCGGTACGCGTGGCCCGACGACGGATTGCTCGGCGCGGTCGTTTGGTAGAAGCGCCGCGCTTGAGGTAATGGGACGGCCCTGAACTCCTCGCGCGTCGACGCGCGAACCAGATACCCGGAAGGTGTGACGATGGCGCTGCGATTGGATGGTGCGTTTACGGCGATGGTGACCCCGTTTCGGGGCGGTGCGGTCGACCTCGCTGCGGTCGAGTCCTTCGCCGCGTGGCAGATCGCCGAGGGCATCGGGGGCCTGGTCCCCTGCGGAACCACCGGTGAGTCCCCCACCGTCACCGCCGCCGAGGCGAAGGAGATCATCGCCACGGTGATCCGCGTCGCCAACAAGCGCGTCCCCGTCATCGCGGGCACCGGCACCAACGCCACCGCCGAGACCATCCAGCGCACCAGGGCCGCCCAGGAGCTCGGGGCCGACGCCGCGATGGTCGTCATGCCCTACTACAACAAGCCCTCACAGGCGGGCCTCATCGCCCACGTGCGCGCCGTCCACGACGCCACCGACATCCCCATCGTCCTCTACAACGTCCCGCCGCGCGGCACCGGCGACCTCGCCCCCGAGAGCGTCGTCGAGATCGCGAAGCACTGCCCGCGCGTCATCGCTCTCAAGGAAGCGACGGGCAACATCCTCCGCGCGCAGACCATCATCGCGGCGCTCGGCGACCGGCTCACGGTGCTCTGCGGCGACGACGCGCTCACGCTCGGCATGATGGCCTGCGGCGCGCGCGGCGTGATCTCCGTGTCGAGCAATGTGGTCCCCGCGGCGGTGCAGGGCGTCGTGCGGGCCTTCCTCGATGGTGACCTCGCGCTGTCGCGCAAGCGGCACCAGGCGCTCCTGCCGGTGCACGAGTCGATGTTCGTGGAGACCAACCCCGGGCCCGTGAAGGCGGCGCTCGCGTGGATGGGGAAGATCCCCGCGGAGATTCGCCTCCCGATGGTGTGGCCGGGCGAGTCGTCGGTGGCCAGGACCGTCGCGGCGCTCAAGGCCTTCGGGGTCGTCGGAGCCTGAGAGGCCGATGCTGCACGTCGCCATCGCAGGGGCCTCGGGGCGCATGGGCCGGCTGCTCATCGAGCAGGTGGCCGCGGGGGAGGGCGTTCGCCTGGTGGGAGCTCTAGAGCACGCGGGCTCGCCCGAGCTCGGCGCCGACGCGGGCGCGCTGGTGGGGCGCCCGTGGGGCGTTCGCATCGTGAGCGACCCGGCGGTGGCGCTGTCGGGCGCCGACGTGGTCATCGACTTCAGCAGCGCGAGCGCGACGCCCGGTGTGGTGCGCGCGGCGGCGGCGGCGGGCGTGGCCTGCGTGGTGGGCACCACGGGCCTGAGCGCAGAGGCGGAGGAGGCGCTGCGTGAGGCGTCCGAGCGCATCCCGGTGCTGGCGGCGCCCAACATGTCGCTGGGCGTTCAGGTGCTGGCGCATGCGCTGGCCGAGACGCTGCGGCTGCTCGGCGCCGACTGGGACGTCGAGATCATCGAGACGCACCACCACCTGAAGAAGGACGCGCCGTCGGGCACGGCGCTGCGGCTCGCCTCGGTGGTGAAGAAGGCGCGCTCGCTCAACGACGACGACATCAAGCACGGCCGGCACGGCGCCTCGGCGCAGCGGACGGTGGGCGAGGTGGGCATGCACGCGGTGCGCGGCGGCGACGTGGTGGGCGACCACACGGTGTTGCTGGCGGGCGCGGGCGAGCGCATCGAGCTGACGCACAAGGCGACGAGCCGCGCGGTGTTCGCGGCGGGCGCGCTGCGGGCGGCGCGGTGGCTGAAGGGCCGCGGCCCGGGGCGCTACACCATCGGCGACGTGCTGGGCATCGCGGGGTAGCGCGTTGCCGCTGCTCGCGTGGATGGGCTGGTGCGTCGCGCTGGGGCTGCTGGCCTCGGTGCTGGGAGCGCGCGAGCTGCGGGCCTCGCCGCGCGGCGTGACGCAGCTCCGGGGCTTCGTGGCGCTCGCGACGCACGAGGCGGTGGTGGCGGTTCCGGTGACGTTCTGGGTGCTCGCGCGGCACACCGACTGGGCGCTGAGCTACGTGGCCGATGGCGCGAAGGTGGCCTCGGCGGCGCTGCTCGTGGCGGCGCTGGTGTGCGGGGCGCTGGCGCTGGGCGGCTTCGCGCTGGGCTCGTGGTGGATCCGCGCGCACCAGCCGCGGCGGCCGGGCGCGGTGGCCACGGGGCTCGCGGTGGCGGGTCTGCTCGGGTGCCTCGCGCTGTATCAGCGCGTCGGAGTGGTGGGGACGACGGTGCAGTTTCGCGGCGGCTTCGGGCTGGGCCCGCTCGCAGGGTCGCGGGTGCTGGGCACGCTGGGCGTCGCGGCGCTGGGCTACCTCGCGGCGTACGCGCACCTCGGGTGGACGCTGCGCACGCGGATGTAGACGCCGATGCCTGACACCTCGCCCCTGCCGTCACGCTTCCTCGCGTTCGACCGCGCGGCGTGGGCGAAGCTGCGCGACCACACGCCGCTCACCCTCTCCGAGCACGACCTCCACGAGATGCGCAGCCTCGACGACGCGGTCTCCATCGCCGAGGTCGAGCAGATCTACCTCCCGATGTCGCGCCTGCTCACGCTGCACGTGAGCGCCACGCGGCAGCTCCACGCCGCGTCGCAGACCTTCCTCGGCGACCGCACCGCGAAGGTTCCCTTTGTCATCGGGCTCGCGGGCAGCGTGGCCGTGGGGAAGAGCACCACCGCGCGCGTGCTCCAGGGGCTCCTGTCGCGCTGGCCGGGGCAGCCCGCCGTCGACCTCGTCACCACCGATGGCTTTCTCTTTCCCAACGCGGTGCTGGCCGAGCGCGGGCTCATGCACCGCAAGGGCTTCCCCGAGAGCTACGACCGCGCGCGGCTGGTGCGCTTCCTCGCCGACCTGAAGGCCGGGGCGCCCGCGGTCGAGGCGCCGGTGTACTCGCACCAGCAGTACGACGTGGTGCCCGACCGCACCCAGACGGTGCGCCAGCCGGACGTGGTCATCGTCGAGGGGCTCAACGTGCTGCAGGCGCCGCCCGAGCGGGCGGAGTCGCAGGTGTTCGCGTCGGACTTCTTCGACTTCACCATCTACGTCGACGCCGACGAGGCCGACATCCAGCGCTGGTACGTCGACCGCTTCCTGCGGCTGCGGGACACGGTGTTTCAAGACCCGCGGTCGTACTTCCATCGGTACGCGGCGCTCGATGAAGCACAGGCGCGCGCGACGGCCGCGGGCATCTGGGGCTCCATCAACGGGGTGAACCTCCGGGAGAACGTCGCGCCGACGCGGATGCGCGCGCACCTCATCCTGCGCAAGGGTGCCGACCACGCCGTCGAGCAGGTTCAGCTCCGGCGGTTGTAGGGGCGCGCCCGTCTGCGCCGCCGGTGTTGAGCGATTGTTTCGCTCGGCACACCGCGACCTTCGCGCGCCGCATCGGCGCGTCGGCCGAGCGATGGCTCCCGCGTGGTGGGAGACGGCGTAGCGCTGCTCCCGACGCGGGAGGGTGATCGACTCATGCGCGCGGGGAAGCTGGCGGCCCTTCGTCTCGGCGCTACTCGTGCCCGCGGATGGAGAGCCGGTGCGTGTGCGGCTTCTCCTGCCACGCGACGGTGATCTCCACGAGCTCGTCGCTCACCGCGCGCCCGAAGTACGCCACCCCCGGGTCGCACGGAATCGTGTCCGCGTGGTCGAACCCGCGCGCCGTCATCCACGACACCTCCACCACCGACGGCCCGTCGCCCTTCGCTGGAATCAGCCCGTGCAGCGCCACCACGCGCCCACCATGCAGCCGCTCGAACGACAGGCTCTCATAGCCCCGCTCGCTGAACTCCGCGGGCGACGGAAAGCCCTCCCCCACGTCGCGCAGCTCGGGCAGGTGCTGGTGCAGGTACTTCACGAGCAGGTCGTAGTTGGGGCGCTTGATCGACGGCAGCTTCTTCGCGGGCGCGATCACCGCCGACCCGTCGAGGTCGAGGTCGGGCATCAGCACGTGCACGCGCCAGCGAACCGCGAGCGTGAGGTCGTCCACCGAGTCGTCGGCGAGGGTCTTCAGGAGCCAATGAAAGGGGCTCACCGTCCCGCCGCGCCGCCGGTGCACGACGCTCTCCCACAGCGGGCGGCGCAGCTCCCAGCGGCCGCCGTGCGCGCGCACCATCACCTCGCCCAGGTACATCGCCATGTGCACCACCACCTGCACGAAGAGGTTGTCGGGTGAGGCCGGGTCGCTCTGCGCCAGCCACGCGTCGCGGCGCTCGCGGGTGAGCGATCGGGCGAGGGTCGCGACGCCCGCGTCGGTGAGGGGAAGCGCCTCACCGAAGAGCCCGGCGGCGTTGGCCGCGAACATCTCCGCCGCCTCGGCGAGCGGGGCGACGAGGGCCGGGTTGTTGCCCGGGTTGGCGTCGACGTCGCGGTGGAGGAAGGGCGCGGCCCGCACGTCGGCGGGGTAGTGCGGCCAGAACCAACGACTGAGCAGGGCGGTGGCGGTGAGGGCTTCCATCGGCTGCAAGCCGTTAGCACAAGGCCGTCGATGGATGCTTGCGCGACGGGGCGAGGGCGGTGCTTCATGGCGGTGGGTCGCCGCCTGGTGGGGTTGACCCGTCACTCGCGATGCTGCCGCCGTTTTCCTTCGCCAACACCGCCCGTCTGCAACTGCGCCCGCTGGTGATGCAGGAGGCGCGGGAGCTCCTCACGGTGGTGGTGACGTCGCGCGTCTCGCTGGGGCGGTACATGTCGTGGCCGCGCGAGATGGTGGAGCTCGACCACGCGCGCCGCTTCGTGAAGATGGGCCGCGAGCAGTGGATGGCGGGGCGCACCGTTCGGCTCGGGGTGTTCGAGCGCGAGACGGGCGCGCTGGTGGGCAACGTCGAGCTCGACAGCGTCGACCCGCGACGACGGCAGGCGGAGCTCGGGTACTGGGTGCGCCACGATCGCGAGGGCAACGGCTACGCGCCGGAGGCGGCGAGGGCGATGCTGCGGTACGCGTTCGAGACGCTGCGGATGCACAAGGTGAGGGCCGACGTGGCGGTGGGAAATGTCGCGAGCGCGCGAGTGCTGGAGAAGCTCGGCTTCGCCCGCGAGGGGACGCTCCGCGAAGACCGCCCCGTCGGCGGGGTGTTCATGGATCACTGGCGCTACGGGCTGCTGGCGACGGAGTTTCGTTGATGAGTGACACGGTCTGTTCGCGCTGCGGGTCGGCGAAGCCCGCGGATGGTCCCTGCGCCGCGTGCGCCTTCGAGGCGGGCGAGCCCGCGTCGGTGGTGCGCCCCAACGCCGAGAGCGCGGCGTCGCCGATCGTGCAGTGGTGGCAGAGCGGTCGGCTGTCGGTGCTGGTCGCGGGGCTGTGCTTGCTGCTGGCGCTCTTCCTCCCGCTCATCAGCGGGTTGACCATGCGCGTCGACGGCGAGTTTCACACCGGCGTCTCCGTGCGCCCGTGGGACCTGATGATGGGCACCTACCCCGCCCTGCGCGGTCGCTTGAGCGCGTGGCTGCTCCCCGGGGCGGGGCTCTTCCTGCTGTCGCTCCTGCGCTCGCGACGCACCGCTCCGACCATGATGGCGACGCGCCCGCTCATCGGGACGATGTCCCTCGCGCCGGTGGTCGCGCTGGCCATGCCCATCGTGCGGCTACGCTCTCACGGAGGGACGCCCACCGTCGGCGCCGCGCTCGCGCTCGGGGCGCTCGGCGTGGTGCTGTGCTGGCACGCGGCGACGGTGTTCGGGCGAGGGATGCCCGAGAAGCTCGTGAAGGTCGTCGAGAAGGACGACGACGACTGACCGCGAGTCCGCTCGCGCTGTCCGTCCTCCGATTGCTTCAACTCTTCGACGGCAGCGCCTTCGCGAGCGGCGTCCCGGCGAGCAGCCGCCCCAGCACCTCCGCCACGCTCTCGCCGCCCAGTATCGCCAGCGGCGCCATGCTCTCGGCCACCCGCTCGGTGAGCGCGCGGTCGCTGAAGCCCTGCAGCGCCGCCACCAGGTCGGGGCTCACCGCGCCGGCCTTCTCCACCAGCGCCTTCACCTCCGCGTCGAGCAGCTTGAGCCGCTGCTCCAGCATCGCCTTCGCGTGCTCCGTCTCGTAGCGCGACGTCTCCTCGCGCCGCGCGATGTCCGCTGCGTGCGCTGCCTTCGCCGTCGCCAGCTCCACCGCCTGGAGGCCCTGCTGCAACCCCCGCAGCGCCGTCTGCCCGTCGACCTCCGCCGACTGCACCTTCATCGCGTGCTCCAGCTCGCTCAGCTTCTGCGCAAACTCCGCCACGCGTGTTCCGCTTTGCAGCTCGCCCACCTCGCGCTTCACCGTCTCGGTCTCGCGTGTCAGCTCCAGCTTGCGCCGCTGGTCGGCCACCGCGAGCGCCTGCCGCACCGCCGCGTGCTGCGCGCCCACCAGCATCGCCGCGATCTCCTCGTCGCCGAGGCTCACGTCGAGAACCTCCACGTCGTAGACGCGCATGCCGTTCTCTTCGAAGAGCCGCCCCGTGCGCTTCGCCCCGTCCGCCGCCGACCCCAGGATCACGTCCCGCAAGATCGACACCGACCGCGCATAGAACTCCTCCACCCCATACCCCTTGACCGCATGTCGAATGAGCGACCGCAGGTGATCCGTCAGGAACTTCACGTAGTTCTCTGCATTGAACCACCCGTTGGGATCACCCTCGAAGTTCACCCGATACGACAGCTTCAGGTGAACCCGGCAGAGGTCCCTCGTCTCGGCCTCCACCGCATCGGACACCTTGTTGTGCAGAACCCGCAGGTACACCGTTCGTGCAAGGCGTTCATCGGACTTCGGCGTGCCCGTGGACAGCTCCATGGACTGCATCGTCTCGTCGTACTCCAGCAGGTGCGTCGCGGGTCCGACGATGACCCGGCGATCACCCAGTCGGTTCACCACCATCACCGCGTAGCCGGTCCACACGGCGATGGCGACGGCGCCGTCGTAGCGCGTATCGAGCACCAGCGTGCGCGGCGGCGTGAACTGGTTCCGCCGCTGGAAGTCGTCCCCCGCAAACCCACCCGGAACCTGCACCGCGCTCCTCGCCGGCGCCGCCGCTGCCTCGGCGCGCACGGCCTTCTCGGTGAGCGGTTCGTTGGCCGCCGCGGCTGATTGTTTGAGCGCCATCAAGCGCTGGTTGACCGCCATCGCCTCGTGGTTGCCCGGAAACCACAGCCCCACCGTTCGCTCATCGAGCACCCGCCGCACCACCACCTCACGCCGCGGGTCGGGCAGCAGCATCGTCGGACCGCGCCGCAGGCTGATGGCACCCGTCGTGCGGTCGAGCACGTAGCGCCCTTCGCCCGCGGGGATGGCCACCGCGTAGTGGATCTCCTGATCGTTGTACTTGATGACCGCGTGCTCGGGCCGCGGGAAGTAGATCATCTGTTGGCGCCCGGTGATGAAGAGCTCGTCGCCGACCTTGTAGGCGCCGCTCGCGTCCTCGTAGGGGGCGATGACCTTCACGTAGATGCCGCTGTTTTCGTTGAGCTCGATGGCGCGAAACTTCCGCGACCCGCTGCGCTCGACGAAGGTCTCCGTCGGCCGCGGGAGCACCACCGCTGGGCCCTGGATGAAGCGCTTGTTGCCCTCTTCATCCAAGAGAATGCAGTACTCCAATCGCTCCAGCGTGACGGCCTCGCGCACGTAGTGACCGCTCTCGTCGGCCACCACCTCGATGCCCGTCGGCGGGAGGTGGAAGGCCACGTCGGTCCCCTTGATGACGAGGAGCTTGCCCATGGTGAGGTCTTCGGGACGGATGGGCGACTCCTCGCTCTCGGCCTCTCCCTCACGCGGCTTGAAGACGGCGTCCTTCCAGTTGGCCTTGGCCGCCTCCTCGTCATAGACGCGCACCACGAGGTACTGGTTGGAGCGCAGGTGATGCCCCTGGATCACGCGCACCATCTGCCCCGGCCACAGGGCAAAGCTCATGGGTCCAGGGGTGTTCACCTTCCGCCCGACGTTGAGGTCGGGGAGGTTGTTGAGCGCGCCGGTGCGCGGGTGTGATCCGTCGCGCGCGGGGTTCTTGAGCACGAGGTACCAGCCCTCGGGAGCTACGGCCATGGTCTGCGTGGCCTGCTCTAGCGAGGTGCGCTCGAAGCGCTTCGTCTCGTAGTTGAAGACGACGGGCCGGTCGGTGTTGGCGAGGCTCGTCTTGTGGGGTCCGACGTAGACGTTGATGTTGCCCTTCGTCTCATCCGAGATGAACGCAAACTCGTTGGGTGCGAGGACGAGGTCCCGCTCGCGCCCGCGATCGCTCTCTGCCATGGCTTTTGCTCTCCCTTGCTGATCGGTCGGTAGGGTCGTTGTGATGCAGCGGCAACGCAGCCGCGCGAGGCGCTGGTACGCTCCGCCGGGCCGTGACCATCACCCTCCCCGAGCGCGCCACCCGCATCGCGATGATCGCCCGGTGGAAGCCCGTTCATCTTGGTCACGCCGCGGTGCTGCACGCGCTGCTCGACCGCGCCGAGTCGGTGGTCATCGGCGTTGGCAGCGCCAACCGCTACGACCTCGACAACCCCTTCACCGCCGACGAGACCGCGCGGATGATCGACGCGACCCTTGACGGTCGCGAGGGCTACTCCATCGTTCGCATTGACGACCTTGGGGACGGCCCGCGCTGGGCAGAGATGGTCACCCGCATGCTTGGTCCATTGGACTACTACGTGACCGCCAACGGATATGTCCGCTCGCTGCTCGTCGACCGCTACACCGTGGTGCACCCCGTCGCGCTCATCGACCCATCACAGCGCGTTCGCGTCGACGGAACCAGGGTGCGTCGCGCCCTCGCGGCGGGCGGTGATGGGTGGCGGGCGATGGTTCCCGAGGCGGTGTCACAACTGATGGAGCGCGAGGGTTGGGTGGCGCGCTTCGAGCGGGAGTTTGGCGAGGCGACGCGGGCGGCGTTGCTGGCGGAGGGCGCCGAGGCGGCGCTCCGTCGGGGCGATGGTTTCGATTGATGGTCGACGGGGGCGGTGCCACGCTGCCCCGAAGAAAGGACGGGACGCAGCATGTACAGCTGGGGCGATGACATGGAGGACTGGGCCAAGCCCGCGGCCTACAAGTTCGACGCGAAGACGGCCGTCGCGCGCAAGGCCGACGCCGATCGATCGAAGTCCGAGGGCCCGCGCACGTACACGAAGAAGGGCACGGGCCCCAACGTGCAGCTCACCGATCCGAAGAAGAGCATCTCCACGCAGACGAAGACGCCGCTCATCGTGGCCGTCGATGTGACGGGGTCGATGCAGACGTGGCCCGCGGAGATCTTCGATCGGCTGCCGCTGCTCTACCAGACGCTGTCGCAGTACCGGCCCGAGCTGGAGATCAGCTTCGCGGCCATCGGGGACACGAAGTCCGACCGTTGGCCGTTGCAGGTCACGAAGTTCAGCAAGGGCTTCGACCTCGAAGAGCAGTTGAAGGCCATCTACGGCGAAGGTGGAGGAGGGGACATCCCCGAGTCGTACGGGGTGTTCGCGTCGTGGGTGCTCAACCACGTCGAGATCCCGAAGCTGGAGGAGCGGCCCTTCATGATCGTGTTCGGTGATGCGCCCATGCACCCGAAGATCTTCGGCGCCGAGGCCAGGCAGGTGCTCGGCGACGACATCCAGGACGCCGACAGCGTCACCACCTGGATCAACGTCACCCGCACCTGGAACGCCTTCTTCCTCCGTCGTCCTGGCGGCAAGAAGGGCGACGCGACCGATCAGCAATGGATCGCCGCGCTCGGCGACCAGCAGGTCGTCCACATGGAGGACGAAGGGCGCGCGGTGGACTACGCGATGGGCCTCATCGCGCGCTCGTGGGGCTTCTTCGGCGACTTCCAGGAGAACATGCGCGCCCGCCAGGACAACGAGAAGGTGAAGGCGCTCGCCGAGCAGATCGCGAAGGTCTCGCCGACGGTGTTGACGTGCCCGCAGTGCGGCGCTCCGCTGCGCGGGACGGCGGCGCTCAAGAAGGGCGCGCGGGTGACGTGCGTGTTCTGCCAGAGCATCGTCCAACTGCCTTGAAGGTCGGCGCGATCGTCACGGTTCCGCCGTACGCGACCTTCGTGGACGAGGTCGCGCGGCACCCACTCGTGAAGGGCCTGCGGCTCAACACGGTGATGCCCATCAAGGGCACCCCGCACGACACGCTGAAGAGATTGTCGGGTCACGGGGTTCCGCTGTGGGTCGACCTGAAGGGGCGGCAGTTGCGGGTGGTGGGCGCGGCGATTCCGCCGTTTACGGAGGTTCGCGTGAGCCACCCCGTGAGCGTGGAGACGCCCGCGGACTGCTTCTTCGACGACGGCCGAGAGTACGCGCGGGTGATGGCCGTCGACGGCGACCGGTTGATCCTCGAAGACACGCCCCGGCGCTTCGTGGGCCCGGGCGAGAGCCTCAACCTGGTGCACCCGTCGCTCGTGATTCACGGGACGCTCACGGCCACGGACAAGGCGTACCTCGCGGCGATGGGTGAGCTCGGGTTGCGGCGGGTGATGCTCTCGTACTGCGAGGTGGCGTCGGACGTCGACGAGGTGAAGTCGCTGCTGCCGGGCGCCGAGGTGGTGCTGAAGATCGAGTCGCTCAAGGGCCTCGATCTGGCGATGGCGCAGGGCGCCAAGCAGGGACGGTTGATGGCCGCGCGGGGTGATCTCTACGTGGAGGTGCTGGAGCCGCATCGCATCGTGCGGGCGATGCGCGCGGTGATCGGGGCGGACGGCGAGGCGTGGGTGGCGAGCCGGTTGTTTCCGTCGCTGGCGAAGGGCGATGTGCCCGAGGCGCAGGACATCGGCGACGCGGCGTGGCTGCTGTCGCTGGGCTACCGGACGTTCATGCTGGGCGACGAGGTGTGCCTGCGGAGGGACTCGGTGCTCGCGGCGCTCAACCTGCTGGAGCGGGTCGCGGAGTCGTAGAGGAGGGTCGGGCGCGATGACCTGAACGGCCACCCCCTACGGGTTGACGATGGAGGTGCCCGCGGGGGGCGTCCAACGGAAGGTGCTCTCGGGGATGTCGGTGTTGACGCGCGGCGTTCGGAAGTCGAAGCGGTTGGTGTTGTTGTGTGCGTCGATGATGGCCGTGCGCGCCACCTGGAAGGTCGCGCGGTCGACGTAGAACACGATGCGCTCGTAGGTCGGCTGCGGGGTCGTGGGGCGCAGCTCCAGCACATACCCGTTGGGGTACTGGAAGGCGTTGGCGTCGAGCAGGCGGAACGTGAAGCTGTCGGTGATGCGCCCCGTGCCCGCGAGAAACGCGATGGCCGTCGGGAGCTGCGACTGGCTGACGTTTTGACGGAGCGCCTGGCGGTCGACGGCGGTGTAGGCCAGCAGCGTGGTGCCGTCCGACACGATGACGTCGCCCTGCTGCTGCTGCGGCACCGGGTCGTAGTTGAAGCGCAGCCGCCCCGGCTTGCGGAACATCACCGTCCCAGAGCGCCGCTCGTCGGCCCCGTAGAGGGGGTTGTGCGACACCTGGACGAAGTTGGCCGCGAAGTCCGTCGTGCGGTCGTAGAACCCTTGGATGCGCTCGGCGACCTGCTGCGCGCTGAGCACGCCGTTGGCGATGTTCTGCGCAGGGCCGGTGGGGTTGGTGACGGGAGGCGCCGGCGTCGGTGCGGGCGTCGGTGCAGCGACGGTCGGAGCCGTCGCGGGGCGCGCCGCTGTCGCGGGTCGCGCGGCCGTCGTGGGGCGTGCGGGTGTCGTGGGACGTGACGCGGGTCGCTGCGGAGTGGGAGCCGCTGGACGTGCGGGGTTGCGAGGCTGCGCGATGGCAGGCGTGGCGGCGAGGGCGACGAGGAGCGAGACGATGCGCTTGTTCATGAGGAACCTCCGTGGGGTTCGAGGTGGGTTATACGCTCGACCGCGCGAATCGGTGCAAAGGCGTGGAGGGTGCGCCGCGCCGGACGATGGCTTTAGGGCGCCGCAGCAAAGTGCTCGGGCTGAACGGGCGTAGGGTGTCCAGCGCTCGCCAGAGCTCCCAGGCAGTCGGGCATGCAACTCGCGACCAACGTGACGAAGGTGTTGAAGGAGACGGCCGCCGCCTTGAAGGGCAGCGAACGTCGGCGGTTCATGGCGCGGACGGTGCGCGACCTGTTCGACGGCGTGATGAACCGAGCCGTTCGCGCGCTCGACTGGGACGAGCGGACGTTGCGCAAAGGCAAGAACGAGCTGCGCTCCGGGATCGAGTGCCTCGACGGTCGCTCCGGCGGCGGACGTCCGACGGCGCAATCGCGACTGCCGAACCTGATGCGGGATCTGCGCGACCTCGTCGATGGTCAGAGTCAGACCGATCCGCGCTTTCAAACGCAGCGGCTCTACACACGCATCACGTCGGCCGAAGTCCGTCGGCAACTCATCGCGCAGAAGGGGTACACGGACGAGGAGTTGCCGTGTGAGGAGACGATCCGCGTCAAGCTCAACGACCTGGGATATGGGCTGCGCGCCGTGGCCAAGACCAAGCCGAAAAAAAGGTCGCCGCGACGGACGCCATCTTCGAACAGATGAGTCGTGAGCGGGCGACGGCCGCGCGTTCGCCCAACGTGCTGGAACTGTCGATGGACGCCAAGGCCGTCATCAAGGTGGGGGAGTTCTCTCGGTACGGCGTCAGTCGCGTGCTGGTGTTTGCGCTCGATCACGACCACGGGGCCGAGGCGAAGGTGACGCCGTACGGCATCCTGCTCACAGCCCACAACGAGCTGACGGTGTCTCTGGCGACGGGGCCCGTCACGGCGGACTTCATCGTCGATCGGATCGAGGCGTGGTGGTGCGCTCACCGGGCGCGCTTTCCGGAGGTCGATACGCTCCTTTTGCTTCAGGACAACGGGCCCGAAAACCAGAGCCGTCGCACACAGTTTCTGTCGCGGATCGTGGCCTTTGCGCAGGCCCATCGGATCAACGTACGCCTCGCCTACTACCCGCCGTACCACAGCAAGTACAACCCCGTGGAGCGCTGCTGGGGCGTCCTCGAACAGCACTGGAATGGGAGCATCTTGGACACCGTGGAGACGGTCGTGAACTTCGCTCAGACCATGACCTGGAAAGGGGTCGCGCCCGTCGTGCAACTGGTCACCACGACGTACGCCAAGGGGATCTCGCTCACGCGTGCGGCGATGGCGAAAGTCGAGGCGCAGGTCCAGCGTCTCGCGGGCTTGGAAGCGTGGTTCGTGGAGATCCTCTGCGCGCCGAAGGCCGTGCGGGGCGACGGAGCGCACTGAACGCACCAGCACCCCGACGAGAAAACTGCGACGCCCTTACCGTCGGGCGCTCGTGGAAGTAGCGTGAGGCTGATGATGCTTGGACGGCAGTGGCGGTGGCTTGCGGTGATGGCGGCGTGCTGTGCGCCGGTGCTCGGCTGTGCGGAGGGTTCGGCGAGCGACGACGACGACACCGGGAAGAAGCCCACCGATGACACCGGGGAGAAGGGCACCGACACGGGCGAGGGCGACGACGTGGTGGTGGACACCGACAGCGGCGTCGACACCGACAGCGGCGTTGGTCCCGGCACCGACAGCGGCATGTCGATGATGGACGGCGGCGTCGTCGACAGCGGCGTCATCGACACGGGCGTCGTCGACAACGGCATCATCGACACGGGGCCCATCGACACGGGGCCCATCGATACGGGGCCGCGCGACACCGGCGTGGATCTCGGCCCGCCCGACACCGGTCCGGTCGACACCGGTCCGGTCGACACGGGGTCGGTGGGCGTGCGTTGCTCGGCCCTCGGTGGCCTCATCACGACGATGTGCGCCGGGCGTTACGCGTGCTGCGTGAACGTGGACATCCCGGCGGATGGTGGCTCGATTCCCTTCGCCTCCCTGTGCGGGTGCCAGGTGCGCGCGGGGCCCGTCGTGCTGTTCTGCGCGCCGGGCGGCATCGCTTCCTGCGACTGAGCGATCGGGGACGGTTTCAGCTTTTCACCTTCGCGTCCCGCTTGAGGCCGCGAAGAGTGAAAAGCTGAGTCCGTCCCCGCCCCGTCGCTTCGATCAGCTCCCGCAGGTGGCGGCCGTGCACACCGTGCTCGGGTTCACCTGCGGACACGGCCCTTCCAGCAACTGGATCTGATCGAAGTCCGCGGTGCCTGCCGCGCCGCCGCCCCAGATCTCGATCTCCAACAAAATGTGCGTGTACGCGGGCATCGTGAACTCGCGCGAGTACCACCGCCACGCGCCGTCGGACGTCACCGGCGCGACCGGCGGCGCGAGGCTCGTCCCGAAGCACGGCTGACCGATGAGCCAGTGCTCGGTGCCGATGGACGCCGTCGAGCTCGACGCGCGCATGCCCACGAAGGGCCACGTCCCCGTGCTGCCGCGAATCCACGCCGTCGCGCAGTAGCGCGCCCCGCCCGTCACCGGGATGCTCGACTGCGTAAACACCCGACCCGCGCTGAAGAGCTCCGTCTCGCGCAGGAAGCTCCCGCTGCACGCCGACGTGTCCATCATCGTGGTGATGGCCGTGGTGCCGCCGCGCGGAAGGTTCCAGCGGCCGGTGCCCGACTCCCAATCCTCGGAGAAGGCGACGCGCGTACACGACGCGCAGCTCCCGCCAGAGCAGCCCGCGGGTGGCATGCAGCTCGTGCTCTCGCAGCGGCCCGCCACGCACGCCTGACCCGAGATGCACGTCACGCCGCAGCGCCCGCAGCTCGTCGCGCTCGCGGTGAGGTCGACCTCGCACCCGTTGGCCGCCATGCCGTCGCAGTTGGCGAGGCCCGCGTTGCAGACGAGGCCGCACACGCCCGCGCTGCACGTCGGGCTCGCCCCGGCGCCCGCGGTGCAGGCGCTGCCGCAGGTTCCGCAGTGGAGCGTGGAGGTCTGGCGGTCGACGCACGCGCCGCCGCAGCGCGACTGACCCGTCGGGCACGGCAGGTCGACGCAGGCGCCCGCGGTGCAGGTCTGCCCGGCGCCACACGCGTTGTTGCAGCCGCCGCAGTGCGCGGTGCTCGTGGAGAGGTCGACCTCGCAGCCGTCGCCCGGCGTCGTGTTGCAGTCGCCGCGCGAGGCGCTGCAAGCGAAGCCGCAGGCCCCAGCCGAGCAACGCGGGACGGCGCCGTCGACGGCCGGGCAGGCGTTGCCACAGGTGCCGCAGTGCGCGACGTCGACCTGCGTGTCGTGACACATGCCGTCGCCGCACAGGATCATCGCCATCGCGCAGGTCGGCCCGGTGTCCACGGGCACATCGACGGGCACATCGACCGCGACGTCTTCGGCGACGTCGACGCCCACATCCGCGGGTCCCGCGTCGGTCCCCGTATCGACGGTGCCTGCGTCGGTCCCCGCGTCGATGGCACCCGCGTCAGTTCCGGCATCGAGGGTGCCCACGTCGACCGCTCCGCTGTCGCTTCCGACGTCCGTGAAGCCCGCGTCGAAGCCCGCGTCGGTCGTCGGTCGATCGACCACCATCACCACGTCGACGGCGTCGGCCACGTCGGCGTCGCCACCGATCACCGACGCCTCGTCGTCACAGCCCGCGATCACCGCCAGCACCACGCCCGCTCCGCGCCACATCCTTCTCATTCCGCGTGCTCCTTCCATCGCCGCACGCGTCGCCGCGCGCCCTCGCGTTGTACCTTGGATGCGAAGTTGCCCTCGCGTCCGAAAGCGGCCAGCCGACGTCGCTCGCCCGCAGTACATCGGTGCTCGTGACTCTCCTCGACGGCGACACCTGCTACCGCGCCCTCTCCGCTCGCGACGCGCGCTTCGACGGCGTCTTCTACGTCGCGGTCTCCACCACCGGCATCTACTGCCGACCCGTCTGCACCGTGCGTCGTCCGGGGCGCGACCGCTGCACCTTCTACGACTCCGCCCCGGCGGCCGAGCGCGCCGGCTACCGCGCCTGCTTCCGCTGCCGCCCCGAGCTCGCCCCCGGACACGGGTCGGTCGATGCCTCGGCCCGCCTCGCGCGACGGGCCGTCGCCCGCATCGACGAAGGCGCCCTCAACGATCACTCGCTCCAGCAGCTCGCCGACGAGCTCTCCGTCTCCAGCCGTCACCTCCGCCGCGCCATCGAAGAACACGTCGGCGTCTCCCCCGTCGAGCTCGCCCAGTCGCGCCGCCTCGCGCTCGCCAAGCAGCTCCTCCACGACTCCGCGCTGCCGCTCACGGAGGTCGCCTTCGCGAGCGGCTTCCGCAGCATCCGTCGCTTCAACGCGCTCTTCCTCGAACGCTTCGGCCGCGCCCCCTCGGACGTCCGCCGCGGTCACGGTGATGCCTCGGCCGGCCTCGCCGTGCGCGTCGGATACCGGGCTCCGTTGCCGTGGGAGACGCTGCTCGCCTTCCTCGGCGGCCGCGCCATCCCTGGCGTCGAGCACGTCACGGCCGATCGCTACACCCGCGCCGTTCGCATCGGCGCCACGCGCGGAACCCTCGTCGTCCGTCGCGACCCGCGCCGCCCCGCCCTCGTCGCCGAGCTCTCCGCCTCGCTCTCCGTCGCGCTCCCCGCCGTGGCCGCGCGCGTTCGCTCGCTCTTCGACCTCGATGCTGTGCCCGATGTCATCGACGCGCACCTCGGCCGCGACCCGCTGCTCGCCCCGCTCGTCGCGCGAACGCCAGGGATGCGCGTCCCGGGTGCCTTTGATGTCTTCGAGGTGGGCGTTCGCACCGTGCTCGGTCAGCAGATCTCCGTCCGCGCCGCCGCCACGCTCGCCGGTCGCCTCGTCGCGCGCTGGGGCGAACCGCTCCCCGCCGAGCGCGTCGCCGACGGCCTCACGCACACCTTCCCGACGCCGTCGGTGCTGCGCGCCGCGGGTGCCGCCGCGGTCGCGACCATCGGGCTCCCGCTCGCCCGCGCGCAGACGCTCGTCGCCCTCGCGGCGGCGTTCGAGCGCGACGACCCGGCCCTGCACCGCGACGCCGACCTCACGGCCACCGTCGACGCCCTCTGCGCGCTGCCCGGCTTTGGTCCGTGGTCGGCGCAGTACCTCGCGATGCGCGGCTTCTCGCACCCCGATGCCTTCCCCGCGAGCGATCTCGGTGTCCGCAAGGCCCTCGGCGACCTCTCTCCCGCTCGCGCGATCGAGCGCGCCGCCGCGTGGTCGCCGTGGCGCGCCTACGCCGTCCTCCACCTCTGGAACGCCCCTCAGGAGTCCCCATGACCACCCTCGCGACGACCCACCTCGACACGCCCCTCGGACGCCTCTCCCTCGTGGCCAACGACCACGGCCTGTGCGGCGTGTACTTCCCGCAACACAAGGGAGCGCCCGACGTGTCCGGCGAAGCGCGCCCCGACCACCCCGCGCTACGCGCTGCGTGCCAGCAGTTGAGCGAGTATTTCCGCGGCCAGCGGCGCGCGTTCGACGTGCCGCTCGCGCCCGAGGGGACGGCGTTTCAGCAGCGGGTGTGGTCGCAATTGCGGGCCATTCCGTACGGTGAGACGCGCGGCTACGGCGACCTCGCGACGCTGCTCGGCCAGCCCACGGCGTCGCGCGCGGTGGGCCTCGCCAACGGGCGCAACCCGCTGTCGATCATCGTTCCGTGTCACCGGGTCATCGGCCGCGACGGGTCGCTCACGGGGTACGCGGGTGGCCTCGACGCCAAGCGCTGGCTGCTCGCGCTGGAGCAGCGCTGACCATCGGTCTTGCTGCGTTGTCTACCTCGCCCCGGCGTCTCGCCCGACGACGCCGCCCGAGAGCCTGATCGAGCCCACGTTGCGCCCGGAGTCGGCGGGGCCTTCGGTGAGCGAGCGCTGCTCCACGCCGTTGGGCGCCGCCGGGTTGGGTCGCTCGAAGGTCACCTCGGCTGGCACCTCCGTCAGTCGTCCGTCGGCTTCCGGGCGGAGGCGGCGTGAGGTGATCCGCGCGACGCGCCAGCGAACACCCGGAGAAGCGTCGGCGCCGAGGCGCTCGGCCCGACCCGCGAAGGATCCGCGGCGGAGGCTCTCCCCGAAGCCCGATGGGGTCGCAACCATCGCGACCGGCGCATCGCGTGAGCCCGCGACGCCGATGAGTCGCAGATCGTCGAGGGTGAGCTCCCCGATGGGCCGGGTGTCCACGTCGACGGCGTCGGGCGCATCGCGCGTGGGCACGTCGGCCACCTGCACATCGATCGCCGACACATCGCGGGCAGCTACGGCATCGCGCGCCACGGGGACATCACGCGCCACAGTCACATCGCGTCGCGCTCCCGCATCACGCACCGCGGGCGCGCGGGTCGAGGGCGGCGCCTGTTCGCACGCCACGACGACCGTGAGCAGGGTCACCAACAGGCCAGCACGCGAGGACGCGACTCTCATCGCCGCAGTGTCGTACGCCCGCGCTGGGAGCGCGTAGTTGCTGGCAGAGGCGCCGTTGTTAGAACCGCCCGCCCACCAGCAGGTCGCGCCCGTTGAAGCCCACCTGCACGGTCTCCGTGCGCGGCCCGCCGACGAGCACCAGCACCACGCCCGCCGCTGCCAGCACGCCGCCGCCGATGAGCAGCCCGTTGGTCATGCCCGCGAGCGTGTCGACGGTGTCGCGCTGCGACAGGTCGTTGGAGTTCGAGCACATGCGGTTGGGGCACGCGCCCTCGAGGTCGCTGTACGCCCCGTTGGCCATCACGCCGGTGATGACGCCGCCGATGAGCGCCGCCACCCCGACGCCCGCCGTCACGAAGCCCACCGTGCGCAGCGGGTTGGCCACCGTGCGCGTCACCGTGTTGCCCTCCGGCGGCGTCCGAACGCTCACCGGCGGCGTGTTGTCCACCGGGGGCGTCGTCACTGGCGGCGTGACGGGCGTGGTCGGCGGCGTGGTCGGCGGCGTGGTCGGCGGCGTCACGGCAGTGCCCGACTGGCTCGCGCGCAACAGCGCCTCGACCCGCGGCAGCTCACGCCGCGCCTCTTCGACGGCGGCGCGAAACGGCGGCGGCGCGTCGGCGGCGAGCACCTCCTGCGACAGGCGGCGCCAGGCCTCGACCGCATCGGCGAGGCGCGGCGGCGAGAGGTGCTCCAGCGCGATGGCGATGTAGCGAACGTGGATGGGCGCGTGGAAGCGCTGCTCGGCCTGCGTGAAGCGGTCGAGCACCACGGGCCAGTCCTGGCGGTTGTTGGCGGCGATGCCCTGCATGGCGAGCTCGCGCGCGGCGTTGCGGTCGGCCCCCGACGGCTGCGCGGGCTGGGCCCACGCCGACGACGCACCCATCACCATCGACGCCACCAAGAGACCCGACGCCATCGACGTACGCAGCTTCACGACCCGCTCTCCTCACTCCGCGAAGAACTCGAACGCTCCCGCACCTCCCGTTCTACCCCAAACCCCTCGCGCGACGAAACCCTCTCCCGTCGCGGGCCCTCTGCTACGGTCCCGCCCCTGACGATGGCCCCACCGCGAACGTCTCCCCGCCGCACCAAGAAGCCCCCGTCCACCCCATGGAGCCGCGCCGTCGCCCTCCTCGCGCTGGGTATTTTCGGCGTGGTGCTCACCGGCGCCCTCGTGCTCATCGGCCTCTTTGCCTGGTACGGGCGCGACCTCCCCGACGTCCATGGGCTGCGCCAGGCGTGGCGTCCGCCGCAGACCACCCGCGTGCTCGACAGCCGCGGCGAGCTGCTCGCGGAGTTGTTCATCGAGCGCCGGACGGTGGTGGAGCTCGACCGCCTGCCCAACTACACGGTGCGCGCCCTGCTCGCCGCCGAGGATGCGCGCTTCTACGAGCATCAGGGCCTCGCCTGGACGGGCATGCTCCGCGCGCTCGTCGTCAACCTCCGCCACGGTACGGTCGCCCAGGGCGCGAGCACCATCACCCAGCAGGTGGTGAAAAACGTCGTCCTGTCTCCCGAGCGAACGCTCGCCCGCAAGGTGCGCGAGGTGCTGCTCGCCCGCGCCCTCGAACGCGAGCTCGGCAAGGCAGGCACCCTCTACCTCTATGTGAACCAGATTGCCTTCGGCCACGGACGCAACGGCGTCGAGGAGGCTGCGCGCTACTACTTCGGCCACGCGCCGTGGATCGAGCGCCGCGATGGTCGCGACGTGCAGCACTTCGCCGTCGAGCGCCTCACCCTCGGCCAGAGCGCCCTGCTCGCGGGCATCCCGAAGTCCCCGGTGCACTACTCGCCCATCAACGACCTGCCCGCCGCGCTGCGGCGCCGCCACTGGATCCTCGGGCAGATGGTCGCCAACAACTTCATCACGCAGGCTGAGGCCGACCAGGCCGAGCGCGAGCCGCTGCACATCGTCGCCCACGACGACGACGACGGCGACGGCCTCGCCCCCGAGGTCATCGACGTGGTGCGCCGCACGCTCGCCCAGGTCGCCGGCAACGACGCCCTCCGTTACGGCCGCTACACCGTCACCACCACCATCGACCGCGAGCTCCAACGCGCCGCCCGCGACGTCGTCGCCCGCGGGTTGCAGACCATCGACGCCCGCCACGGGTACCGCGCCCCGCTCGTCGCGCCCGGCACCCGCCGCTCCACCGCCGCCAACGCCCAGTCGGGCAACGTGCTGCGCGCCGAGGCCGCCCCGCGCGACAGCGTGCTCGACCCCGGCCACACCTACTCCGGGGTCATCACCGCCATCGAGACCGCGCCGCCCGCGCTCGTCGTGCGCGTCGGAACCTCCACCGGTCGCGTCGCCTGGTCGCGCCTCTCCCGCTACGCCAACAACACCACCGTCGCGACCTTCGCCCCCGTCGGCGCCGTGGTGCGCGTCACGCCCGACCAGCGCATCTCCCCCGACGCACCCGGAACCTTCCACCTCGAACTCGGACCCCAGGCTGCCTTCGTCGCCATCGACCCGTGGACCCGCGAGGTGCGCGCGATGGTGGGTGGGTACGAGTCGTTGCCTGGGGCGTTCAACCGGGCGACCCGCGCGCTGCGCCAGCCGGGTAGCGCCTTCAAGCCGGTGCTGTACTCGTACGCGCTCGCGTCACGGCACTACACGTTGGCGTCGACGGTCGATCCCAACCCGGGGTGCTTCGGGACGGGGCGTCGGGCGTGGTGCCCGGCCGAGGCGCACGCCGTTGCCGGGGTCATCGAGCCCGGGATGCGTCTGCGCGAGGCGCTGGCGATGTCGCGCAACATGGTGGCCGCGCGGGTGATGGAGTCGCTCGGGCCCGAGTCGGTCATCGAGCACGCGCGGGCGCTGGGCATCACGTCGGCGATGCCGTCGGACCTCTCGCTCTCGCTCGGCAGCGGCGCCGTCACGCCCATCGAGCTCGTCAACGCGTACGCCACCTGGGCGGCGCGCGGGCAGTACCAGGACTGGACCCTCATCCGCGAGATTCGCGGCCCCAACAACCGGGTGATCCCGCTGCCGGGGAGGGCGCCGCCGCGCGTCGCGATGCAGCCCGCCGAGGCGTGGCTGGTGACCTCGGCGATGACGTCGGTGATCGACCACGGGACGGCCCGCGGTGCCCGCTCGCTCAACCGCCCCGCCGCGGGCAAGACCGGGACGACCGACCGGGCGCGCGACGCGTGGTTCGTCGGTTACACGGCGGACATGGTCGCGGGCGTGTGGGTGGGCTTCGACGACCGCCAGCCGCTCGGCAACGCCGAGGAGGGGGCGAGGGCGGCGGTGCCCATCTGGACGCGGTTCATGCAGGCTTACGTGCAGGCGCGGCGCCCGGCGGCGATCGAGTTTGCGCGGCCCGACGGGGTGGTCGCGGTGCGCATCGACCCGGCCACGGGGATGCTCCCGGCGGTGGGCTTACCCGAACCGGTAAGCTCGATGGAGGAGTACTTCCTCGCGGGCACCGAGCCCCACGAAGCGGCTCCAGTCGACGCCGCAGTGGTGGCGCCGGTGGACGCGGTGGCGGTGGTTCCGAGTGAGGTGGGCGACGCGGGCGCGACGATGCCGGTGGAGAACCCGGTGGCCGCGCCGGTGGTGGTCGTGAGCGACGACGCGGCGACGGCGCCGACGGACTGAGGTTCCGACCTCACGTTCGGAGCCTCGTTACCGGAGTTCGCGGGACCCCATCGCAAGTGCGTGCAGTCGCTCACGCCGGGCTATTTCAGGTGGTCACCTCGCTGCGCGAGGTTGCAGCAATGGTTTCGATGAGCAACCCATCGGTTCGTTCATCGCCAGCCTAGAGTTACTGCAACCTCGCGCAGCGAGGTGACCACCTGAAATAGCCCGGCGTGAGCGACTGCACGCACTTGCGATGGGGTCCCGCGAACTCCGGCAAGGAGGCTCGCGCCAAGGGTGCAGAATGGAAGGTAGGGCCTCAGTCGGCGGCGGTGGCGTCCATCACGGACGCGTCCATCGAGGTGGTGCCCGCGTCGGTGGTGGTGCCCGCCTCGCTGGCGGCGTCGACCGGAGGCGGGGTGGCGACGTCCTTGTCTCCGCCGCTGCCGTCGTCGGGGTCTGGCGCGTCGTCGAGGTCGGGACCGTCCGTGGGGCTGCCGCCCTCGGCCGCGTCGCCCATTCCGTCGGGGGTGCCGCCGTCGCCCGCGACGGTGCACGAGCCCGTCATGGAGACGCAGAGCCCGCTGATGCAGCAGTAGCGAACGGTGTCGGGCGTGTCGCCGGTGCGGCACGGGTCGCACTCGGCCGAGGTGGTGCAGCTCGCCGGGCAGTTGCCGCCGCCGCGGTCGACGGTGCCGCGGTCCACCGGCGGGGTGCCGCGGTCGACGGTGCCGACGTCGTTGCCCGCGTCCATGGTGGGGATGTCGAAGGTCGGTGCGTCTTCGGTCTGGGCGTCCTCCTCGGGGAAGGCGCCGGCCGGGTCGTCGCCGCAGGCGCCGAGCATCGTGACCATGAGACCAAGTCGAAGGAGGTGGGACGCGCGCATCGGCATAGGACCGCTACGATGCCAGAGGAAGGGCGTCAGCGTCGAGAGGGGTGTGTCAGGAGCCGGTCGCGAGCTTGGCCACGTCGCGGACGATGACCACGGCACCCAGGCCCAGGAGGAGCGTAAAAAACACCGCAGTGATGGTGGTCTCGAAGCGGGCGTTGGGCCGCCGGCGCATCACCACCTCATAGAGCAGAAACACCAGCCGTCCCCCGTCGAGGGCCGGGACGGGGAGGAGGTTGAGGAAGAAGAGGGCGACGGAGATCTGCGCCATGATGCCGACGCCGACGCGCCAGCCGAGGCGCTGGGTGACGTTGGCGGTGGCGGCGACGATGCCGACGGGGCCCATCACCTCGACGTGCGCCCGCTCGCGGATCATCCGCGCGAAGCCGTCGAACTGATCGATGGTGAGCTGCGCGGGCGCGATGAGGGAGTGGCGCACCGCGAGGGCGAAGGGGACGCGCTGGGTGTAGCTGCTCGGCGCCTGGCGGATGCCGATGCGGAAGTGGTGGTCGGTCGGGTCTTCGCGGGCCACGAGGCGCAGCGTGAGCTCGCGGCCCTGGCGCCGGATGCGCATGGTCGTGGGCGCGCCGCGCGAGCCGTTGATGGTGGTGGCGAGCTCGCTGAAGTCCTCCGGGGCGATGGAGCCGACGCTGAGCACCACGTCGTTGGGGCGCAGGCCCGCGGCGGCGGCGGCGGAGTTGGGGACGACCTCGCCGATCATCGGGCGCTGCACGCCGGCGAAGGCGACGACGGCGAATATGATGAGCGACGCGGCGAGGTAGTTGGCGAGGGGACCGCCCGCGATGGTGAAGAAGCGCGCGAGGAGCGAGGCGTTTTGATAGCTGCCGCGGTCGTTGGGGTCGCTCGGCTCCATCGGGTTCATGCCCGCGATGTTGACGTAGGCGAGGATGGGCACCGCGGCGACCTGCACGACGGTCTCGCTCCCCTTCGGTCGCCACTGGAAGATGGGCGGGCCGAAGCCGATGGAGAAGACCCGCGCCCGCATCCCGAACGCTCTCGCGACGAGGAAGTGACCGAGCTCGTGAATGATGACCAGGAGGGAGAAGGCGAGCGCGGCGAGGAGGTAGTAGTGCAGTCGCATCGTCGGGGTGGGCGCGACTCTAACCCGATCGTCGCGTCCGTGCTTGCAGCCCGGAACCTCCCGCGCAATGGTGCTGTCCACCCGTGACAGTGCAACAGAGAGCGACGGCGACCTGGGCGGCGTGGTGCGTGGCGGTGCTGACGGTCCCCGTCATGGCGCAGTCGCCCGAGCGGCGGTTGCACCGGGAGATTCCGGGTGACCTGGGTCTTGGTGAGATGCCCGCCGGGGCGCTCACCCCGCCGCAGTCGGCGCAAGACCTCAGCCGCCTCGCGGGTCGCGGCCGGTACGACGAGGCCGCGCGACCGGGCGAAGACCTGCTGCGCCCGCGCGACAACTGGACGTCCGCGGCGCGCGAGCTCGACCGCGAGACCCACTCGCGGCCGGGGGAGGAGCTCAGCTACCAGGAGGTGTTCAACCCCTCCATCGCGCCCTTCAAGCGAACGCACGCCTACGACGCCGTCGACGACGCGGGGCGGCTGGTGGTGCGCGACCCGTCGCTGCGACCGGTGGCGGTGGGCGCGACGCCGTCGTGGGGGTCGCTGCCGTCGGCGCGCTTCACGGGGGACGTGTTCATCGAGCTGTCGCCGCAGTCGCCGACGCCCATTCCGTCCGTGGCGGGCGAGCAGCGCATCGTGTCGTACCGGACGGTCCCGGAGACCGCGCTGGGCTTCTTCGAAGACTCGGCGGGCAACGTGTTCGTGCGCTCGCCGGTGACGCAGTCGATCCGGGTGCGCCTGGCCTACGTCGTCGAGGCGCCGCAGCGCGCGTTTACCGTGACCCATATTCCCGACGTCTCCCTCTCGACGGACCAGGCGCACCTGGGAATGCCTGCGCCGCTGGTGCCGGAGTTTCTGCGCACGGGCGTGACCGAGGTGCTGCAACGGGTGGGCTTCGGGGCCACCGCGTTGATGCCCGTCGGGGTGTCGATGCTCGCAGGGTACTTCCGGGCGTTTCGCGACGGAGACCTGCCGAGCAACCTCGATGGTCAGCTCTACCGGGCGCTGGCGCTGGGCGGGGTCGGGGCGTGTCGACACCGGGCGTACGCGTTTGCGCTGACGCTGCACGCGGTGGGGGTCAACGCGCGCTTCGTGGGCAACGAGGCGCACGCGTGGGCGGAGGTGCAGGTGCCCGGCGCGGGGTGGTCGCGGGTCGACCTGGGCGGCTGGGATGTCCCGCTGCGCACCGAGTCGCCGACCGAGCGCGAGGCGTTTGTTCCGGAGCTGAGCGACCCGCTGCCGCGGCCGGCGGGTTACGGGGAGATGTATTCGTCGGGCACCGCGCCGCCGACGCGCGGCAGGCACTCGCACACGTCGGACGCGGGGACGCCGACGGCCGATCCGATGGCGCAGGGGACGGGCGACGCGGCGACGGGCACGCCGGGCGACGACCCGACGGCGACGAGCGTGGCGACGGGCCCGGCGGCGGCCAACGGAGCGGGTCGCACGGGGACGGGAGGCTCGGGGGCGGGCGACGCGGGGCCGATCTGCGTCCCAGGGGGGACGGGCGTCGGGCCGTGCGTGGGCGGCGTGCAGGCGGCTGCTGCGACGGGTGCGGGGCCGGGCGAGGCGCTGCGGGATGATCCGTCGACGAGCGAGCCCGAGGTGGCGCGGCTGGGGACGACGCTGCGCGTGACGGCGGTGCGCGGCGCAGACGGGAGCGTGGCGGTATCACCGTTCGTGCGTGGGACGATGGTGGAGGTGACGGGCGAGGCGCAGGACGAGACGGGCGCGGCCGCGGCCAACCTGCCGGTGACCTTCGAGCTGTGGCGCAACGGGCGGGTGGTGCAGCTTGAGCGCGGGGCCGAGGCGGCGACGTCGCTGGGCACGTCGGTGACGGGCGAGGACGGGCGCTTCGTCGCGCGGGTGCTGCTGCCCATGAGGCTGGAGTGGGGATCGTATGAGCTGCGGGCGCGGACGTCGGGTGACGCGCGTCGGCTGTCGGCGAGGAGCGATTGAGATGAGCGCATCGACGAAGAAGAGCTGGTGGATCACGCAACCGGGCGCATTGATGAACGCGCCGGGCGGCGGCGCGCTGACGGGCCTCGCGGGCATGCTCATCGGCGTGCCGACGCTGGTGTATGCGCTGACACTTGGCATCGACGCGCTGGGAACGCCCGAGCCGGTTTTCGCGGTGTTTGAGTGGGTGGGTGCGTTGATCGTCGGCGCGGTCGGGGTCTCGCTGACCTCGTTCGGGGAGAGGTCGTTCGCGGGGGCGTTTCGCGGCCGCGGGGGCCTCTCGGCGGGGAGGGTGGCGGTGGCGCTGCGCACGTCCCTGGCTGCGGCGCTGCTGCTCGGCGTCGGCGCCGCGCTCGTGCACATCCTGGGGCGGCGCACCATCCAGGGGTCGATCACGGGAGACCAGACGAGCGACGGGGTTGCCCTGGCGATGATGGGCCTGCTGGCGATGCTGACCGTCGCAGTACCCCTCTCGCGGCAGCTCGTGCGATGGGGCGGCCTCCCGTGGCGGCGGTCGGTGATCGCCTGGGCGGGCGTCACCGCGCTCTCGTTGGCGGTCGCGCTCGCGATGACGATGTACGCGTGCCTCAGCCAGGGCACCGTGGACTCGCTGCTGCTCAACGGCCGCTGGATGCTCTGGACCCTCGTGGGCGGAGCGACCGCCCTCCTGATGGCGGCTTCCGTGCGCAAGCAGCTCTCCATCTGGGACGGCGCCGATCGCTGGCGCGACGCGACGCTCACGCCCGACCTGCGGCTGATCTTCGCGGACGGATCGGGCTCGCGCTCGGCCTCGTCGCACTTCAACGGGTATGCGGGTCCGGTGGTGGTGATGCCCACCGCGGCGGAGGCGGGCGCGGTGTTTCGCGGCGACGGCGCTCCGGCTGATGGCTGGGTCGTGCCGGGGACGCGCGCGGCGTTGGAGGAAGCGGTGCGCTGCGCCCGCGCGATGGCGGCGGTGACGGTGGCGGCGGTGGCGCTGGTGGCGACGGCGCCGCTGGCGGTGTGGCTGGTGTCGCTGATCGGATGACGGAGGTCGCATGACGCAACCACAGATGGCCTATCGCGAGGCGGAGACGGGGCTCTCGCGGGTGGGGCAGCGCTTCACGGACTACCAGACGCTCACGGTGAAGCAGCGCAAGAACTGGTGGGAGGTGCTGTTCAAATTCGAGCAGAACAACCGCTACGTGGTGCTGGGCAACCGCCTGGGCGCGGCCTTCGAGGTGGTCGAGCAGGGCGATGGCTTCATGTCGCTGTTGAAGCGGTTGTTCCTGGGGACGGCGCGGCCCTTCACGGCCTTCGTGACGGACATGCGGCGCGACACGCTGGCGATGCGGCTGCACCGTCGGTGGCGGTGGTTCTTCCCGCGGCTCGATGTGCATGATGGCAACGACGAGCCGGTGGCGTTCATCGAGGCGCAGTGGGCGTGGTTTCAGCGGCGCTTCACGGTGTGCGACGCGCAGGGCGCGGTGCTCGGCGAGATCATCGGGCCCTTCTTCAAGCCGTGGACCTTCGAGCTCACGGTGGGCGGTCAGGTGATCGGCCGCATCCAGAAGAAGTGGTCGGGTCTGTTGAAGGAGGCCTTCACCGACGCGGACAACTTCGAGGTGTCCTTCGCGCAGGACCTCGACCCGCGGTGGAAGGCGCTCTCGCTCGCTGCGGCCGTGCTCATCGACGTCGCCCACTTCGAGCGCGCCAAGAACGCGTAGCCGCCAGCGAGCTCACCGTTCCAATCCCCACCGGCACCTGACGCAGGGCTCCATCCGTAAGTGGGGCGGTGAGATCGCGGCGCACGAGACACCTTCACGGTGAGTCGGGTCACTGTGAAAGTGTCTCGACATCACGTTGCCGTCTCTCGCGCGCGGCCCGGCCCGTGGTGGGGTCGTTGACCCGTGCGCGGGCACCTCGCCAGGAGGTGTGGGCCGACGTGGAGACGCATCGGCGCAGCGCGTGGGTGGTGTCCGCCGAGGGCAGGGGCGTGGGCTGGGTGATGGAGGTGCTGGTGGAAGGCGACCGGCGCAAGGACGTGGTGGGCAACGTGCGCCGCTACGCCGCGTTGGGCATCGAGGAGTATTTCGTCTTCGACCACGCCCACAAGACGATCCGCGGGGAGCGCCCGTCGGCCTGAGCTCCACGACCACGCCGCGCGAGCCGCTCGACGACGAGGTCGGAGTGATCGGGCTCCCACAGCGCGATCGCGCAGTCATGGAGGTCCAGCCGCCGTCGCGCTTGACACGTGCGCTGGTTGCATTATGGTTGTACTGCAATAGGGCGGAGCACGGCACCGTGCGCTCCCGAGCGAGAGGGCTGACGCGGGTCGGCGACGCGCATCCGTTGCATGGACGATCGAGGCTGCGAGGAGGAAGGCGTGATGAACAACAAGGTGGCCCTGGTTACGGGGGCGTCATCGGGCATTGGGGCGGCCACGGCGACGCGGCTGGCAGCGGTCGGCTATGCCGTCTATGGGACGAGCAGGCGCGGAGCCGCGGCTGGGAAGCAGGCGTTCGAGATGCTGGCCCTCGACGTGACGAGCGACGCGTCCGTCCAGGCCGTGGTCAGCGAAGTGCTGCGCAGGGCCGGCCGCATCGACCTGCTCGTGAACAACGCGGGGCTCGGCGTCGGTCTCGCCGGCGACGAAGAGAGCTCGGTCGCGCAGGCCCGGTCGATCTTCGACACGAACTTCTTCGGTACCGTTCGGATGACCCGCGCTGTGGTGCCCCACATGCGGCGTCAGGCGGCCGGTCGCATCCTCAACATCGGGTCAGGGCTCGGCCTCGTCCCCATGCCGTACATGGCGATCTATTCGGCGTCGAAGCACGCACTCGAAGGCTACTCCGAGTCGCTCGACCACGAGCTGCGGACGCGGGGCATTCGTGTCGTCGTCATCGAACCCGGTGTCACGAAGACGCCCTTCGACGCGAACCTGCTCGAGCCCGACTCGAAGATCGACGAATACCGGGCGACTCGCGCCGCCCTCAACAAGCGGTACCTGGAGGTCGTGGCCGCTGGCGACGCGCCCGAGGCGGTCGCCGAGGTCGTGCTCACGGCCGCCAGCGCGGCTCGGCCGAAGCTGCGATACCCGGTAGGGCGCATCGCGACCGTCCAGTTGCTGCGCCGAATTGCGCCCGGCCTGTTGGATATGGGGATTCGAAGGGACTTGAGGCTTGACCTGCCCGTGGCGGCGGCGAGCGGAGCGACGTCATGAGCGACACCAGCACCGAGCCCGTCGTCTCATCGTACGCGCGGGCGCCCACCCGCACCATCGCCGCCGGCGGCGTCACGTACGCCTACCGCGAGCTGGGGCCGAAGGGCGGGACGCCCGTCGTCTTCTTCGTTCATCTCGCGGCGACCCTCGACAACTGGGACCCGCGCATCGTCGACCCCATCGCCAGAGACCACCACGTCATCACCTTCGACAACCGCGGAGTCGGTGCATCGAGCGGCGAGGTTCCCGACAGCATCGAGGCGATGGCCGACGACGCGGTCACCTTCATCAAGGCGCTCGGCTTCGACCAGGTCGACATCTTCTCCTTCTCCCTGGGTGGCATGGTCGCGCAGGCCCTCGTAGCCAGGCACCCGGAGCTCGTCCGCAAGCTCATCCTCACGGGCACCGGGCCCGCTGGCGGCAAGGACATCGACAAGGTCGCCGGGACCACCTACCTCGACATGCTGCGCGCGACGCTGACCGCGTCTGACCCGAAGGAGTTTCTCTTCTTCAACCGCAACGTCGTCGGCAAGCAAGCCGCGAAGGCGTTCGTGCGGCGACTCGCGGAGCGCACCGCCGACCGTGACGCGCCGATCAAGGTGAAGGCATTCATGACGCAGCTGTCGGCAATCAAGAGATGGGGACGTTCGGCGCCCGCCGAACTGTCCAAGATCACCCAGCCCACCCTCATCGCCAATGGTGACAACGACCGGATGGTGCCCTCGGTCTTGTCGGAAGACCTCCTCCATCGCATCCCGGGGTCCAGGCTGATCATCTACCCGGACTCCGGCCACGGCGCGATCTTCCAGTTCCACGATCAGTTCATCCCTGTCGCGCTCGAATTCCTCGATCAGTGAGCGACGCTCCCAGCACCGATTCGCAGATGAGGAGAGCGCCACGAGCGGATCTGCAGCCGTCGAGATTCGCAAGCGCGCGGGTGGCCCGCCCATCGAGGTGCGTCGGTGCGGCCCTCGCGCGGCCCGGCGCGAGGAATCCCTTGAGAGCAGAGGGCAGCCCACGGCTCACGCGGGCCGTCAGCAACTTCACATGAGAAAGCAGGAAGGAAGAAATCGATGAGAGCGTTTGTCCTCGATCGTTATGGGAGCAAGGTCGCGCTGCGGGCGTGCGAGGTCGCCGACCCGGCGCCGGGGCCCGACGATGTCCTCGTCGAGGTCCACGCCGCCGGCGTGAACCTACTGGATTCGAAGCTTCGAAACGGTGAGTTCAAGCTCATCCTGCCCTACCGCACACCCCTGGTGCTGGGTCACGACGTCGCCGGCGTCGTCGCTCGCGTCGGTGCGAACGTGAAGCGCTTCAAGCCGGGTGACGAGGTCTACGCTCGACCGTCCGATCATCGCATCGGCACCTTCGCGGAGCTCATCGCGGTACGGGAGGCCGACGTGGCGTTGAAGCCCACGAACCTCACGATGGAGGAGGCGGCGTCCGTCCCGCTGGTGGGCTTGACGGCGTGGCAGGCGCTCGTTGACCGAGGGCAGCTGGCGCGGGGCCAGAGGGTCTTCATTCAAGCGGGCTCGGGCGGGGTCGGCACGTTCGCCATCCAGCTGGCGAAGCACCTGGGCGCCACGGTCGCGACCACGACCAGCACGTCGAACGTCGACATGGTTCGCGGTCTCGGCGCGGACGTCGTCGTGGACTACAAGACGGAGGACTTCGAGACCAGGCTGAGCGGCTACGACGTGGTCCTGCACAGCCAGGACGGCAAGGCGCTCGCGAAGTCCTTGCGGGTATTGCGTCCGGGCGGCCGTCTCGTCTCGATCTCGGGTCCGCCCACCCCGGAGTTCGCGGAAGAGATCGGCGCGCCGTGGTTCGTGAAGCTCATCATGCGGCTCTTGAGCGCTGGTACGCGGCGAAGGGCCAGGAGCCTCGGCGCCACGTTTTCATTTCTCTTCATGAAGGCGAGCGGAGACCAGCTGCGAGAGATAGCTACCCTCATCGAGGCCGGCGCCGTTCGTCCGGTGGTGGACAAGGTCTTTCCGTTCCAGTCGACCAATGAGGCGCTTGCGTACGTCGAAACCGGGAGGGCGAAGGGCAAGGTCGTGATAAGGGTCAAGTGAGGAGCAGGTTGCTTCGATGCGATACGCCCCGCAACACAACGACCGGACGCGCGAACGGATCGTCGAGGTCGCATCGCGCCTCTTTCGTGGGCACGGCGTCGCGGCCGTCGGCCTTGCGAAGATCATGGCTGAGGCCGACCTGACGGTCGGCACCTTCTACACCCACTTCAAATCGAAGGAGGCGCTGGTCCGAGACGCCCTCCTTCGCGCGCTCGACCAGCGGCATGCGGCCTTCGAACAGACGCTCCAGGGGGCTGAGCTCGAAGCGGTGGTTCGCTCCTACCTGAGCCCCGAGCACCGCGACGCGGCGGGGACGGGTTGCCCGGTCGCGTCGTTGGCCTCGGAGGTCGCGAGGCATCCGCGTGCGACGCGGAGCGCGTTTGCATCCCACAACGCGCCGACCCTCGACGCGCTCGCCGCCTGGCTGTCGTCACGTCGAGGCGACGAGGTGACCCGCGCCGACGCGGCGGCGCTCCTGGGGCTTCTTTCCGGTACGCTGCAGCTCGCGCGCGCAACGCCCGACCGCGCGGAGTCCGACGCCATCCTCGAAGCGGGTGTCCGCGCTGCCATCCGTCTCGCGAGCCCGACGTCCGTGACGTCGCAAGCACTGCCCGGCGGTGCGCAAAAGGAAGGCGACGCCCATCAGCGTCGCCGCGCCCCGAGGCGGGCGCCCAAGGCGTAAGGGGCGCCGGCTCGTGTTCCCCTCGGGGTGATGGGCCTGAGCAGCTGGGCGAGGAAGCCCAGGAAGTCGTGCCGGAAGTTGTGCATGCCTTGGTAGAAGGCCAGGTAGAGGTCGAGGTTCCACTTGCTCACGCCGCGGAAGGGTCGGAGGTAGTTCCGCAGGCCGAGCCAGAAGCCCTCGATGGTGTTGGAGTGCACCTCTCGGATGCCGTCCCCATCATCGTCGCGCGCCCACTCCTTGCGCTTGTGGTTGACCGAGAAGCGCGTTCGACCTCGGTCGTCTAGGTCGTCGTAGGCATGCCACTCATCGGTGTGGACCTCGGTGCCGGGGTCCGTCACGCGCAGGACCACGGGCTCGATCGCCTTCACCGTGCTGCGATACGTCTGCCGCAGGAACACTTGACCGGACTCCCGGCCAATCACTCCGAGAATGGGCGGGCGATCGTTGTCGAAAGTGCCATGTCCATTGAAGTGATGGCCGCGCCGACGCGGTGGGTCATCGGGATCGGGATGGGGGCGGCCCTTCTCCCCGGCGTTCTGGTACATCTCGTCGGCTTCCACGAGACGATCGGGCAGGGCGCAGGGGGGAAAAGCGTTCAAGCGCCATGCCCTGAACGCGGTGTCGCAGTCGGAGCAGGTTGCGTCGACCGACACCAAGCTCCTGCGACAGATGCAGCGTAGTAACGCCCTGACAGAAGCCGCGCAGGATCATGACCAATCGCGGGGACGAGAAGCGCACTCCCTGAAGCGGCGTGCCGGTGAACACGTTGAAGACCTTGCCGCAGGCGCGACAGCGGTAGTCCACCACGGGCTCACGGTGACGATCATGGGGCGCTTGATCGTCGGGTAGCTCGTGTCCCTCGGGGCAGCGGAGGCCCTCCGGGTGGATCGCCTCCAGCAGCAGCCGGTAGCACGCGCCCTCGTCCAGCAGGTCGTCGATCGGGAACAGCATCGTGCCTGATCCGTACCTCCAACCGGAGCTCCCCGGAAGGGGGCGTTCACCCCGAGGGGAACATGAGCCGGTCTCCCTATGCACCCAGGACGGCGGGTGTGCGACCCGCGGTGCTGGCGGGAGACATGGATCAATACCTCTTCAGGTCAGGGCGCCCGCGCGGAGGGTGTCGTCGAGGAAGGTCACGGCGCCGGTCTCCACGGAGTACATCCCGCCGACCAGGGCGACGCGGCCGGTCTCGATCATCTCGCGCAGCACGACGCTCTGCTCGACGATCGTGGCGACCGAGCGGCGCACGTGGATCTCGGCCACCCGCTCGACGAACTCGGCGTTTTTCGAGGAGCGGTCGCGCGTCTCGGTCCGCTCGCGGTAGACGGCCGGCTGGATCTTGTTGAGCAGCGTGGAGAGGTTGCCGAGCTGCGCCCCGTCGCAGGCCCCCTTGATGGCGCCGCAGTGGGAGTGACCGAGCACCACGACGAGGCGCGACCCGGCGATGCGGCACGAGAACTCCATCGACCCGAGGACGTCCTCGTTCACGACGTTGCCCGCGAGGCGGATGCTGAAGATGTCGCCGAGCCCCTGGTCGAAGATGAGCTCGGCGCTCGTGCGGCTGTCGATGCAGCTCAGAATGGTCGCGAAGGGAAACTGCCCGTCCCGCGTCTCGTTGACCTGCTGGAGCAGATTGCGGCTCACCTGGAGGCTGGCGCGGAAGCGCTCGTTGCCCTCTTTCAGGAACGCGAGGGCCTTCTCGGGAGTAATGGTCGCCTGGGTCTCTTGGGTGTGTGTGCGCATGGGGTTGTCCTACGTGAGAGGTCGCCCGGGACAACCACGAAACGTGCCGCCTCGGTGCGTGCCCGATGGGTGCACGCGTCCACGCGTGGCGCCGTGCGGCGACCTGACGCCCCCAGTGCAACGGCGTCGCAGATCGATCCACGCTTGTCGGCGCATCCCGACGGGCACTAGTGTCGGCGCGACCCGACATCAGTGACAGAACGCGGGCACGGGCACCGCCGCGGGGTTCTACAGGTTGATCGGGATGTAGAAGAGCCGGAGCTGGCTGTGGGTGCCCTGGCGGCGGTAGCCGACGAGGCCGAAGAGCACGTTCCACGAGAGGTCTTCGGGGCGCGGGCGGGCGTACGAGAAGATCGGCAGCAGGTGCCACTCGTACGAGCGCACGCCCTCGCGGACGTGCGAGATCCAGAGGAAGTTGCCCGCGAGCATGTGCACCGAGTCGGGCGTGCTGAAGCGCCAGAAGAGCGGCGTGACCACCGTCGACCGGGTGCCCGTCTCGCTGTTGGCGAAGTCGAAGAGGAAGGGCGCGACCACCGTGTGGCGACGCGGCCCATCGTGGCCCGTGTACACGAGGGGATAGATGTTGAGGTACGAGCTGCCCGGCTCGCTGTGGCTGTGGATGGTGGGCAGCACCCACCAGGTGTTCGTGGCCTGCGTCGAGCGGTGATAGAAGAGCGGGAAGAACGCCTCGCTGTGCGCGCCCGTCCGCGGCTCGCGCGAGGAGTAGAAGAACGGCGCGACCGCGTCCCAGTTGGTCGCTCCGCGGTGCCGCTGGTAGAGCGGCGTGACGAGCGTCGAGGTGTCGCCCTCGCGGTCGTACACGAAGAGCGGCGTCACGAGCGTGCGCTCGTTGGGCCCCGAGTACGTGTGGAAGAGCGGGAAGAAGGTCGTGCGCGACGTCGTGCGGTCGTGCCGGTGGAAGAAGAGCGGCGCGAGGTTGAACGACCGGCTCTCGGGCGTACCCGTGGTCCAGAACGGCCCGACGACGGTGGTGTCGGTCCCTTCGACGCGGTTGCTGGTGTGATAGGTCAGCAGCGGGGGAATGAGCAGGTAGCGGCTGGTGAGATCGCTGCCGCCGAAGACGAGCGGCGCGAGGCCCCAGTCGGTGTCGTTGCGCAGGCGGTCGTAGAAGAACGGGCCCGCGATGGTGAGGGCGTGTTCGGGCCGCCACGTGTGATAGGTGAGCAGCGGCGGGATGACGAGGTGCTCGCGGGCGAGCGCGCCGGTGCGGTCGAAGGAGTCGCCGTAGAAGAAGAGCGGGGCGACGCCGAAGGCTGATCCGTGGGCGCGCCCGGGGCCTTCCCACGAGTGCACATACACGGGGGGAATGATGTCCGTCGCGAAGCGCCCGCCGTCGTCGAGCAGGCCGCGCCAACGGAAGTAGAGCGGGAACACCACGTCGGTGCGCGCCGTGGGCGAGCGGTACTGGAAGTACGGCGGGATGAGCAGCGAGGTGTCCTGCCCACGCCGATCACGGAAGAAGAACGGGAACACCACCGTCGTGCGCCGATTGGCGCTGCGCTCCAACAACAGGAACGGCGGGACGAGCGTTCGATGCACGAGGCGATCGGGGTCGGGCCACGCGGGAACGGCTCCGGGCGCGACGCCCAGCGTGGCCTGCGCCTCGGCGGTGAGCGGCGGGACGGTCGGCGCTGGGCGTGCGGGCGAGCTCGTCGTGGCGGCGGGTTCGGGGTCGGCGCTCGCGGGCTCGGCGGCGGGTTCGGCCGTCGCGGCGGGCTCTGCGCCGGGGACGGACTCGTTGGCGCCGGGCTCGCCGGCCGGAGGCTCGTTGGAGGTGGGGTCGTTGGTCGGTGCGACGCCACCATCAGTCTGCGCGCGAGCGGTCGAGGCGCCGAGCGTCAGGGCGAGGAGCAGCGCCCCGGTCGTAACGGAGGTGGACGATCGCATGGGCCTTACGGGGCTCCGGTCGCTTGGGCGGCCGCGGTGCGAAGGCGGGTGAGCTCATGCACCAGCTCGGCGCGGGCGACGGGCCGCTGCTCGTGGGCCTCCATGAGCTTCATGGAGACCTGCGCCGAGGCGAGCTCGTTGGAGCCGATGATGAGCACGATGGTCGCGTCGCTCTCGTTGGCGCGGCGCATCTGGCTCCTCATGGAGTTGAAGCGCGTGTCGACGACCGTCTCGAAGCCGTGCGATCGCAGCTCGCGGGCGAGCTCCAACACCCCCGCATGGGTCGCGACCTCGTCGGCCTTCGCGGCGGCCACCACTGCGATGCGAAAGGGCTTCTTCTCGGCGACGACCGGGGCCGCGAGCAGGAGCCGTTCGACGCCGAGGGCGAAGCCGAAGGCAGGAACGGGCTTCGAGCTACCGAGCTGCGTGAAGAGCTGGTCGTAGCGACCGCCGCCGCCGAGGGCGTCCTGCGCGCCGAGGGCGCCGGAGTTGTCGACGATCTCGAAGACGGTGCGGGTGTAGTAGTCGAGGCCGCGCACGAGGCTGGTGTCGACCGCGAAGGGGACGTGCAGCGCCGTGAGGAAGCCGCGCACCCGCTCGAAGTGGACGCGGTCGTCGTCGGTGAGGGCGTCGATGATGTTGGGCGCGTCGGCCTTGAAGGCGTGGTCGCGCGGGTCTTTGGAGTCGAGGATGCGCAGTGGGTTGCGGTCGAGGCGCCCCTGGCTCTCGGGCGAGAGCTGATCGCGCACCGGGGTGTAGTAGGCGATGAGGGCTTCGCGGTAGCGGGCGCGGCTCTCTGCGCCGCCGAGGGAGTTGAGGCGCACCAGAAACTGAGAGAGGCCGAGCGTGCGGAGGAAGGCGCAGGCGAGGTCGATGACCTCGGCGTCGACGGCGGGTGACTCGTCGCCGTAGACCTCGGCGCCGACCTGGTGAAACTGGCGGTAGCGCCCCTTGGCGGGCTTCTCGGCGCGAAACATCGCGCCCGAGTAGCTCCAGCGCACGACGGGCTCGCGGGCGAGAACGGAGTGTTCGAGGGCGGCGCGGACGGCAGAGGCGGTGCCTTCGGGGCGCAGCGCGAGGTGGCGATCGCCGCGGTCGGAGAAGGTGTACATCTCCTTCTCGACGATGTCGGTGGCCTCGCCGACGCCGCGGTGGAAGAGCTCGGCGTACTCGCAGAGCGGGGTGCGAACCTCCTGAAAACCGTAGAGGCGGCACACGTCGCGAAACGAGGTTTCGAGCCGCTGCCAGCGTGCCCCCTGGCCGTCGGCCGGGAGGAGGTCGTTCATGCCCGTGACGGCCTGGAGGGTTGCCATGGAATCGGGTGCGGGGTGTAGACGGGTTCCGTGCGGGGGGTCAAGGCGTCCCGGCGCGTGCGGCGCTTGACGGGAGAGCGCGCCTCGCGGAAACGTCCACCGCCCACCGTGAACGACCTCCACCGAGCCTCCGCCCTCGACCTTGCCGCGACGATCCGCTCGGGCCGCGTGAGCAGCCGCGAGGTGGTCGAGTCGCACATCGCGCAGATCCAGAAGGTCAACCCGAAGCTCAACGCCATGGTGCGCGACCGCTTCGACGCCGCGCGCGCCGAGGCCGACGCCGCCGACGCGAAGCTCGCCCAAGGGTCCGACGGATTGCCGCTGCTGCATGGTGTTCCGTGCACCATCAAGGAGTGCTTCTCGGTGACGGGGATGCCGTGGACCTCCGGGCTGGTCTCGCGGCGCGACCTCGTGGGCGATCACGACGCGGCCACGGTGAAGCGCCTGCGCGACGCGGGCGCCATCGTGATGGGGGTGACCAACACCTCCGAGCTGTGCATGTGGATGGAGTCGGTGAACCGCATCTACGGTCGCACCACGAGCGCCTACGACACGGGCCGCACGTCGGGCGGCAGCTCTGGCGGTGAGGGCGCGATGGTGGGCAGCGGCGCGTCGCCCTTCGGCCTCGGGTCGGACATCGGCGGGTCCATCCGCATGCCGGCGTTCTTCAACGGGGTGTTCGGGCACAAGCCGTCGGGGGGATTGGTACCGGGGAGCGGGCAGTTTCCGCAGGCGTACGGGTCGGCGGGGATGATGCTCTCGACCGGGCCGCTCACCCGCAGCGCGCGCGACCTGATGCCGCTGCTCCGACTGCTCGCGGGCCCCGACGAGGGCGACCCGATGTGTCGCCCGATGCACCTGAGCGACCCGGCGGACGTGAAGATCTCGGGCATGACCGTGCACGACGTGCGCGACGACAAGAGCCTCCAGAGCGGCGTGGAGCGCGAGCTGCTCGATGCGCAAGAGGCCGCGGTGCAGGCGCTGGCGCAGCGGGGAGCGCGCATCGTGAAGACCTCGGTGCCGGGCCTGCGCGACGCCTTCGAGCTGTGGAGCGCCGCGATGCATGTGCGCAACGACGTGAGCTTCGCGTCGTTCATGGGTCGTGATGGCGGGACGATGAGCACGCTCGGGGCGCTGCGGGAGTTTCCGATGGCGCTGGCGGGCCGGTCGGACTTCACGGTCCCGGCGCTGGGCCTGGTGATCGCCGAGCATCTGCCATTGCTGCTGTCGGCGCGGCTCCAGCGCATGACGGCGCAGATCGAGAAGCTGCGCTCGCAGGTCGACGGTCTGCTGGGGTCGCGCAGCGTGATGCTGTTTCCGTCGCACCCGCGGGTGGCGCCCAAGCACCACTCGCCGCTGCTGCGCTTCGCCGACGCGGGCTTCACGGGGGTGTTCAACGTGCTGGAGGTGCCGGTGACCCAGGTGCCGCTCGGGCTCGACGCGCGGGCGCTGCCGGTGGGCGTTCAGGTCATCGGGCCGCGCGGCCAGGACCACGTCCCCATCGCCGTGTCGATGGTGCTCGAAGAGGCGCTCGGCGGCTGGGTTCCGCCGGCGCAGTGGAGCTGACTCACCCCCGCGGGTCGAAGTACTCCACCACGCCCGCGATGGAGCCCGCGGCGTCGACCGAGACCCCCTCGACGATGCGCGCCGTCCAGCGGAGCATCTCCGCGCGTCCGCGTTCGAGCGCGCCCGCTCTCACCGCGCGCAGGTCGGCCCGGTCGGCGGCGCTCATCGCGTAGACGCCGCCGCCGCAACCGCGGCACACGATGCCGCCGAGGTGCGGATCGATGGTGACGCGGGCCTCGTCGGGCGCGGGCGTGTCGCAGCGCACGCAGCGGTCGAGGGCGATGGCGTGGCCGGTGTGGTCGAGCACCTCGAAGGTGAAGCGCACGAGGCGGGCGGCCAGCTCGTCGCGGTCGTCGGTCGCGGCGGCGGCCGTGTAGAGCTCGCCCAGCAGCAGGAAGAGGGCGCCGTCGTGGGGCGTGGGTTCGGCGACGGCGCGCACGATGCCCGTCGCGGCGAGGGCCGACGTCTGCGAGCGAAGGCCGCGGGCGAGGGCGGGCCAGACGCGGTCGATGGCGGCCTCGTCGAGGCGCGTGGCCTTGGCCGTGGCGGTGTAGCGAACGCGGTACAGCGCGAGCGGGGTGAGGGCGCCCATGAAGCGCTGCTTGGAGCGCTGGCCGCCGAGGGCGACGGCGTCGACGCGGGCGCCGTGCTCGGTGAGGAGCGTGACGCGCAGGTCGTGCTCGCGGTGGGGGCGGCGGTCGAGGACGAAGGCGCGGACCGAGTGCTCGGTCACACCGCGGGGAGGGCGCTCACGGTGCGGTGCGAGAGCTGCTCGGGGCGGTCTTGCACGCGGGGCTTGAGCAGGAACGACACCGCCAGCGTGGCCAGCACCGCGAACACGACGAGGGCGATGGCGAGGCCGAAGCGGCGGCCGCGGGCGTCGCCGTCATCGAGCATGCGCGGCGGGAGCGGGAGCACGTCGCGGAGGCGCACCTCGATGGAGTAGCGGGCGAGGACGTCGTCGGTCTTCACGCCGAGGGCGCGGGCGTAGGCGCGGAGGAAGCCGCGGACGAAGGGGTCGCCGGGGAGGGCTTCGAAGCGGCCCTCTTCGAGGAGGCTCAGGGACGTCGACGGGATGCGGGTGACGTCGGCGATCTCGTCGAGGGAGAGGCCGCGGTCTTCGCGCTCGCGTCGGAGGAATGTCCCGATGGGTTCCATCTACACCTCGGAGCGGGCAGCAGCCCGCTGGGCTGTTGGATGGTTGTGGTGACGCGCGCTCATGGGGCGACGGACCTCCCGAGCGTCGTGCACTCCTGGCCTTCGGGGGTTCGCGCGCCGAGGGCGATGCAGCGCTGGATGTCTTCCCGCGCCTGGTCTGGCTGATGAAGCTCGATGCGCGCGCGGGCGCGCCAGAGGAAGGCTTCTTGAAACTGATCGCACCCTGCGACCTGGGTGCCGATGGCGCGGTCGAGGGCTTCGACGGCGTGGGTGGGGTCACCCGAGCGGGCGAAGGCTTCGCCGAGGCGGGCGTTGCCGACGCAGAAGTTGGGCTGGCGGCGGATGGCGCGCTGGAGCACCTCGATGGCCTCGGGATAGCGGCGCAGTTGGATGTACACGCGGCCGAGGTTGCCGAGGGCGAGGTGCTGGCTGCCGTAGGTGATCTCCTCGGTGGCCAGGCGAAGCAGCGGGAGCGCGTCGTCGTAGCGGTTGAGGTTCATCAGCACGACGCCGAGGGAGTTGCGGGCGTCGGCGAGCGAGGCGCGCAGGCTCTCGTTGTTGACGGACTGCACGGCGAAGAGCTCGACCGCGCGGCGGAGCGGGGCCTCGGCGCGGTCGAAGAACCCGAGCTGCCCCAGCACCAGGCCGAGGGTGGCGTTGGCGTCGGCGTTTTCGGGGTCGAGGCGGATGGCGCGCTCCAAGGGGACGAGGGCCCCTTCGGCGTTGTGCTCCTCCGCAAACATGGCTCGTCCCAGGTTCAAGTCCGCCTGTGATTGCAGTCGTGCTTCTTCACTGACGCCGGTGCAGGACCACCCTGCGACCGCAAGCCAACCGACGATCAAGCAAGCGAAGCCGCGGGGGCGACTGATGTCGGGGAGGGGCATCTCGTCACGTTTCCGCGAGCCGTAGAGCGCCGCATCTAACCGAAGGGTCCGCGGTCGGTCAACCAGGAACTTGACTGCCCTGGGCCGCGGTGGGTCAGCCGCGCACCTGCTCCTGCATGCCAAGGAGCGTGTAGAGGCGGCGGAGGGCGTCGATGTCGTCGATGGCGACCTTCTCCTCGGCGATGCGGATGTACTGCAGCTCGCGGAGCTGGAGCACGGCGCGCTTCACGGCGTCGACGTCGAGGGACGCGCGGGCGGAGAGCTCGAGGGGCGAGACGGCGATCTGCGCGCCGCCGGAGGTGCGGCCGGTCTCGGCGGCGAGCTTGAGGAGCGTGTTGACGACCTTGGAGGTGGGGTCGCGGAGGAGGACGTTTTCGAGCTGGTCTTCGGAGTCGCGCAGGCGCCGAACGAGCTGCTGCACGAGGCGCGTGGCGACGGCGGGCGAGCCGGAGAGGAGCTGCGTGAAGGTGTCGGGGTCGAGGGCGAGGACGACGACGTCGGAGAGGGCGAAGGCGCTGCCGTTGCGGAGCGATCCGGGCACGAGGGCCACCTCGCCGAAGAGGTCGCCGGGCTTGAGGATGTGCATCGAGCGCTCGACGTTGCGCACGCGCTTGGCGACGCGCACGCGGCCCTCCTGTAGCATGAACACCTCGCGCGCGGCGTCGCCCTCGCGGAAGATCACCTCGCCGTTGGCGTAGCGCCGGCCGAAGTGTTCGAGCAGGCGATCGCGTTCGTTGGGGGAGATGTCGCTCATCGGTGGGTTGGGCGCGGTTATATCCCCATCGCCCGCGGCGCCGGAAGGTGCGAAGCGGACCGACGGAAGCGGAGGACGGCGGGAGGAAAGGGTTGACAGCGAAGCGCCGATCAGTAGAGTCCGCGCCCCACGCCGGTGTAGCTCAGCTGGTTAGAGCAGGGGAATCATAATCCTCAGGTCGTTGGTTCAAGTCCGACCGCCGGTACCCAGAAAGCCCTTCGAGAGAAGGGCTTTCGTCATTTCTGGGGTCGCGCGCCGGGCGCGCCGAATGCGCCTCTTGCGCCCCGTCGCGGGGAACATCCGGGGAAGTCGGTTTGCTCTCGTTGAGCGCGCGGAGCAGGCGGTTGCGCAGCTCGTCCCCGCTGATGTGCCCGTAGATTCGGTGGAGCATCGTCGTGTCCGCGTGCCCCATCGCGCGGGCGACTTCGTCCCAGGGGATGCCCGCGGCGAGGTGCCACGTAGCGAAGGTGTGCCGCAGCGAGTGCAGCGAGAAGGGCTCGATGCCGAGGTCGGTCGCGACGTCGTCGAGGTCGCGCCAGTTCTTGCCCCAAGGGCGCAGGAGCTTGCCGTCGGTTCCCTGTCCCCACTTGAACGCAAGCTCGACGAGCTGCTCGCACTCGGGCAGGACGATGGGCACCTCACGGTCGCGCCGCTCGTTCTTGGTGCCGCGCACGCGAACGAGGCCGCGCTTGAGGTCGAGGTCGCCGCGCTCGGCGCGTTGCAGCGCCGAGAGCTCGGCACCTGCCCCGACGGCGAGAGCAACCCACGCGGCCCGGTCGTGCGTGAGCTCGCCGATCACCTTGAGGACCTCAGCGACCGTCAGGAAGCGCGTCCGCGGTCGATAGTTGGGCGAGAAGCGCTCGGGCATCACCTCATCGACGCGGCCGTACCAGAGCTTCGCGCGTCGGGCTGTCGCGAGGACACCCTTCAGCGCGTGTAGCTCCTTGGCGATGGTGTGGTCCGAGGCGCCGTCGTCGCGGCGGGTTTGGATGTACTGGTCCACGGTCGCGGAGCTCACCTCGACGATCGGGGTCTCGCCGCCGATCACGTCGAGCACCACGCCAAGCTTGCTCTTGTAGAAGGCGACCGTGTTGCTCGCGAGCTTCCCCGCGCTCTCCTCGGCGAGGTGCCGGTCGTGCTCGAGGTCTACGGCGCGTTGGAGCGTGGTCGCCGCCGCCGTGCGACGGGCGGCACCTTCGGGATCGGCGCGGTCACGCTCCCACTGGCGTTGCCACGCTTCGGCGGCTTTGCGGTCGGTACAGCCGGTCCCGACCTCGGTGTCGGTGCCGCCGGAGCGGTCGCGGAGGTACCAGTAGCGGCCTTTGCGTCGGAGGGTTGCCATGAGGTGAGTTGCTCCAGGTGTCGGGCCCAGAGGTCAGCGCGGACCAGTCCGCGTGCGCCCCCGGCCTTGTGCATGTGATCGTAGATCCAGCGGAGACTTCGGCCAGGCAACTGCACGAAGATCTCGCGCGCCGTGAGGTGGCGCGGGAGTTCGACGGCCTCACGGGCGGCATCGCCAACAGTGTGTCCTTGGGATGCGTGGAGGGACGACTCGGCGACGGGGCCGGTGGGTCGTGCAGTGATCGCTGACCGAGATCTCACGACCCGCAGCGGAGCAGACGCGTTACGCCTCCACCACGGTCATCGGACTCTCACCGAGAATTCTCCGAGGGCGAAACGCGACCAGCCGATGCTCCGGGCTCTGTCTCCGCCTTGCGCTTCGACTTCTTGTCGAGGAAGGCGAACGTGTCGGACGCCTGCCTCGAGGACATCCCGCACGCTCGCAGCGCTGCCTTGGCGATGCGATCCGGCTCACGTTTCCGCATGGCCATCAGCTCCTCGCTGAGCGCCGTGATGGCCGACTGCTGCTCGGAGAACTTCTTCGGGTAGACGGCCGGGTACAGATGTTCGACCTCCCAGGCGAGGTGCTCGGCTTCGTCGAGGTACTCATCGTTCTCCTCCTCGGTTGGACCTTCTCGCCGAAGTGGAGGCAGATCACGCATCGCGTTGCGGGCGCACTTGAGGAGGCGGAGCGCCGCGACGGGTCGTCGCCCCGAACGCTTGATCCGCGGGTCTCCCGACCCCAGTGGAACGTGGCCTGGGCGCCGCTGGAGCATGTAGGCGTGCGCGAAGTTGAGTAACTCAGTGACCACCTCCGGATCGTCTCGCAGGGCGTAGGCCAGCGCCTGCAGCACCCTCGCGATGACGAGAGCGTCCGGGTCACCAGTGCGAGCATCCCACTCGTGACGTTCTGCGAGGGCGATCAACGGGACCGGGGGTGGAAGGGCGCCGGCCCTCAGCAAGCGCGCCTCCAGCAGATCGCGGTACTGATCCACATGAACGTCCTCGAGCCGCAGACCAGGAGATGGATCCACCTGCCAGCTGCCGTCCGGTCGGAGCTTTTCAATCCGCGTCCACCAGGACGACAGGTTGCCGGTCGTACTCATCACGAGGCGCGACTCCGCGGTGAGCTGCAGCGTCTCGGAGAAGGCCTCATCGACAGGCGCAGGCACACCCAGCGCTGGGGCGGCACCCATCGACGACAACTTCGCGTTCAAGCGGAGGCGCCGTCTGGGTTCCGAGGTTGAGGTCGTCGGAGGTTGAGAGTCACGCGAGGGTTTCGGCATGGTCCCTCTTCCTGACCGACGAATCCCAGGGTGCCAACTTGATGGGCACGGTGCCGCCGATAGCGGGGATCAGGGCGGCCGGCCGCGCCGGTGTCGTCCGCTGCAGGGCCCTCGAAGAGGTGGCGCTTGAAGGACGACTTCCACGACTTTCACGAGGGCTTTCACGAGGGCTTTCACGAGGGCTTACGTTCGCCCGATCGGAGCCACGCGGGCCGTCGCACAAGTGCGCGATCGCTCTGCCCGCAAGCCGTTTGCTCGCGTTCGCTATCTCGCTCCCGGGACCGCGGCCACGTCCTCGACCACCAGCCCGCGTTGGCCGTCGAGGGCCACCGCGCCTTCGAGGTCACCCGCTCGTGAAAGTCGGCCACCCACTTTCACATGCGCGACGTGAAAGCTGAGTGCGGGTACGTACAGATGACTTTCACGAGAAGTGTAAGCTGCCTGGTTTCAATAGCTTACGGATGGTGTCGTCCCGCGGGTACTTCCACGAGCTGCCCATGTCCGAGGCGATCCTCTCGCGGGGTGGTCGCGACGATCGTGACCTGCCGTCGCCATCGACCGCCGAACCAGCGCGAGCCCCCGGGCTCGTCGGCTATGCTGCGCCGCCGATGAGCCGCCACTTCAACACCGCCGGGCCGTGCAAGCCGGACCTGCACTTCATGCTGCCGCCGGATCGACGGCTTCCCGGGGTCAGGGAGTTGATCGACCAGCAAGGCTACTTCGTCCTGCATGCGCCGCGGCAGGTGGGCAAGACCACCGCGCTGCTCTCGCTTGGCGCAGCGCTGACGGCCGAGGGCCGGTACGCAGCGTTGCTCGTGTCGATGGAGACCGGGGCCGCCTTCCCTGACGACGTGGGCGCCGCCGAGCACGCGATCCTCGCCGAGTGGCGTCGGTCGGCGCGACACCAGCTCCCGGCCGACCTGCAGCCGCCGCCGTGGCCCGACACGCAGGCGGGTTCGCGCATCGGCTCGGCGCTCGAGGCGTGGTCGGAGGCGAGCGTGCGGCCGCTGGTGCTCTTCCTCGACGAGATCGACGCGCTGCGGGACAACGTGCTGCTGTCGGTGCTGCGACAGCTCCGCGCGGGGCACCGCTCGAGGCCAGCGGGCTTCCCGTGGGCGCTGGGACTCGTGGGGCTGCGGGACGTGCGCGACTACAAGGTCGCCTCGGGCGGTAGCGAGCACCTGCACACGGCGTCGCCGTTCAACATCAAGGTGCGCTCGCTGACGATGCGCGAGTTCACGGCCGACGAGGTCGGCGAGCTCTACGGGCAGCACACCGCCGACACGGGGCAGCGGTTCGAGGACGACGCGCTTCGGCAGGCCTTCGCCCACACCCAGGGGCAGCCATGGCTGGTCAACGCGCTCGCGTACGTCGTGACGACGGAGCTGAAGCCCGACCGCGCGACGTCGATCACCGTCGCCGACATCGACCGCGCCCGCGATGTCCTCGTCGATCGGCAGGACACGCACCTGGACTCGCTGGCCGAGCGGCTGCGCGACCCGCGGGTGCGCGCGGTGATCGAGCCGATGATCCAGGGGGAATCGCTGGCGGCGCTCGCGCCCGACGACCTTCGCTTCGTGCTCGACCTCGGGCTGGTGCGCGAGCGCGCCGACGGCGGTGTCGAGGTGGCGAACCCGATCTACCGGGAGATCATCGCGCGGCAGCTCACGGTGACGATGCGCGCGTCGCTGCCAGTGATGACGCCGACGTGGCTCGCGGCGGACGGGCGCATGGACTTCGACCGGCTGCTGGAGGCCTTCATCGCGTTCTGGGTGCAGCACGGCGAGGCGTTGCTCGCGAGCTCGCCGTACAACGAGGCGGCACCGCAGCTGGTGATGATGGCCTTCCTGCACCGGGTGGTGAACGGCGGCGGGAGGATTGAGCGCGAGTACGCCATCGGCTCCAAGCGGCTCGACCTCTGCGTGGCGTATCGCGGCGAGCGGCTGGGCATTGAGGTCAAGACCTGGCGCGACGCCGACAAGGCGAAGGACCCGACGGTCGATGGACTCACGCAGCTCGACGGATACCTCGCGCGACTGGGCGTGGCGGAGGGGTGGTTGGTGCTCTTCGATCAGCGGAAGAACGTCCCCGCGCTGCCCGAGCGACAGGCCGTCGAGGCGGTCACCACGGCGGGCGGGCGCGCGGTGAAGGTCGTTCGGCTGTAGGGACCCGGTAGGATGAGTGCGGACGCGAGGGGCGGAGAGCCTCCGGCGTCGTTCGCGTGGGTCCACGACCGGTTCATGGGCGGAGGATCGTCACTTCCACAGGAAACTCGTGGAAGCTCTGTGAAAGTGGTTTCACGTCGTGGAAGCTTCGTGGAAGCGCTTCAATTCAAGCACTTCCACTTCCATCTGGGGTTCACCTTTCGCGCCCCCGGGCCGTCGTCGTCGGTCGCACCGTCCATCGGTTGCCCTGGTTTCCGCTGGTCACGAAGACGAGGGCGTATCCCTCGTGTTCGACGTCGCGGAGCCGGGTCAAGCAGCGGCCCAGGCGGTCGGCCGTACTGCGATCGTTTAGGGGGCCCGGGGCGAAGACTTTCAACGCTGCTTGGAGACGCGGGTACTTCGTCGGTTCGAGACTCAACGCATCGAGCGCTTGCCTGGCGCTGCACCCCCCAGGGTGGTCGACCATCAGGTCCGCCCAACCCAGGACGAGATCAGCGGCAGCGGCGTCCGTCGCGAGCGCCGACGTCGTCGGCTCCGACGAGGGGACGTTCGTCAGAACCGGGTCGGGGTAGCCGCACCAGACCACTGCCGAGCGAATGAAGTGCGACCAGCGCTCGAAGCCCGACCACGGTACGAGATGCTGGTCAGGGACTCCGGCGGCCTGATAGGCGCGGAGCATCGTTAGCGCCGCGACCGCGAGCCGCGGCGTCGGCCCTTGGCGGAGCCCTCGGTGAGGTGTTTCTTGCGGTCCGATGCGTGCGAGTCCGTCGCTGCTTTCGCAGCGGATGGACAGCCCCGTACGGAGCAGGTCGAGGTCGCGCTGCGCCCGAACAAGCGTCGTGCACCAGGTCAATCCACTGGTGGCGTGAGAGCGCTCAAGTACCTCGCGAATCCGTCGCCAGCCGGTCGGCGTTTGGACGGAGGGGTTGCGCAAGACGACGAGGGACTCACCCTGCGCCAGCAGGAGGTCGATCCATCGACGGGGCGCCGGAATGAAATCGTCGGCTTCAACCGCAGCGACGGGGCCGAGGCCGACGATGGAGGCGGTATGGTCCACCAGCTCGTTGGTCCAACTCGCGGGGCGCGAGTCCTCGACCACGTAGAGCGGAGAGGCGGCGCCGACGGCGAAGCGCGCGAAGATCGTGAGCACGATCGTGAGCCACGCGGCCCGATCGGCCGCCGTCGCAAAGGGGACGTGAGTCACGGTCTCGACGAGGAGATCAGCGGCAGCACGTGCGTCGGAGAGAGTCGGCCGGGCAGCGATCCGCGGGTACTCGGCGTTGGGGGTGAGATAGAGCCCTGTCGCCGGATCGTAGCCGGGGGTCTCCAGAACCGTCCCGTCGGATCGCAGCACGGGCGTGTGGATGAGGCCCGCGAGCGGGCGCAGACCGGGCCATTCACGGCGCGCGGCGATGCCGGCCACGACCCACTGCGGAACGTGACTGACGATGTGGTCCTGGGGGTCGTCGGTCCGGGGGACCAGCCAACGCGCTGAGCGACTCAAGAGTTCGCGCAGGCGAGGCGTGGGCAGGCGCTCGATACGCAGGGTCTGCGGAGAGCGGTCGAGCGCGGCGCCAGGAATTGAGCGGGGCACCAGCGTGACGAGCTGTCCGGCGTGGGTGAACAGCTCGGGGCACGCTGCGAGTGCCGCGATGCCGGCGTTGGCTACGGCCTCCTCGTCGAAGCCGACGACGATCTCGCGGACCGTTGTTGGCGCGTCGGTGTTCGACGGGCCGACCGGTGGGGCTCGCAGAGGTCGCCGCCGAGGCCGATGACCTGGAGAGACGCCCGGAGATCTCTTGGATACCGGAGGTTTTGGAGGTGATGGTTTGCGTGAGGGCATCGTCGGTGAACATGACAATCGTGACAGAAGTGACAGTCAAAGCAAGTGACTCTTCGAGTGCACGAAGGTGGCCGGACCCATCCCGCCCCTTCGCCTACCCTGCTGGTGATGACGAGGTGTCCGGTTGTCGTGGTGGCGGCCGGGTCAGTCCTGCAACGGTTGACGATCCGAGACGGCAGAAGTCTTCCCGCCCAACCACCGGTGCAGGTAGCTGCCGCGAGCGCCCGTCCGCTGGACGTAGCCGCTGCGCACGAGGTGGTGGAGGGCGTAGTGGAGGCTGTTGGCGACCAGGCGTTCCTGACCAGCGGAGCGGGCGACATGGAGGAGTTCGCTCGCCGTGAGTCCCGCGGGGTTCGCCGCCAGAACCGTCGCGATGAAGTCGCGGAGCTCGGGCAGGGTGAAGGTCTGGGTCTGCGCTGAGGGATAGGTCGGTACGACGACGTCCGTGGCGACGAGCCGAGTGGAAGTGCCCACATGGACGGGGACAGTCGAGGAGGCTGGCTGAGTCTCGACGCTCCCAATGCGAGCGGTCGGGTCGCTCTGGGCCGTTGAGGTGTCTCCGGTCGTTCTCTCTTCAGCGCTTCCGTTTTGTCGTCGTGGGAGCGGACCCGGGGCAACGACCTGGGGAATCAGCGCTGGTCGTCCGGGTGTGCGTCGAGTGGGAGTGGGAGCCGGAACCAGGAAGGTCGCGACATCGACTCCGAAGCCGGCGCTGAGACGGGCCAGGGTCACGGCCGTGACGTTGGTCTGCGCGCTCTCGATCTGCCGCAGTACGTAGACCGACAACTGGCCGCAGCGGGTCGCGGCTTCCTCCTGCGTCCACCCGTGGCCTTGCCGCAGGTTTCGGACGTTGGTCGCGACCCGGCCGATAAGGTCCAGGTACTCGGGCGAGCGATACAGCGGGTCACGCAAGGTGGCTTTCCGCCGCACGCTCGATCGTGGCTACAAAGAGTTATTGCGTAACAGACGCCCTGGCATATGGTTGCCCCTCGCGGGCAGCGTGAACATCGGCGCATGAGGCGTTTCTGATGCTTCCGCTGCTCGCGGTGCAACGTCAGGAGCGCGCGATGGCAGGGCGGAACGGGTGGGTGCTCGCGGGGGTGTTGGTCGTGGGGACGCTGGCATGCAGTCCCCGCCCGGACCCGCTGCTCAGGGTGGACTCGGGAACGACGAGCATCGACGGGTCGCAGGACGACCCGTGCTTCGAAGGACAGGCACGTCTCTGTCGCTGCGACAACGGCACACAGGGTCTTCAGGAATGCGCCGGCCTCCCAGGGTCATGGAGTGGCTGCGGCAGCTGCGGCGCCGGAGATTGCAGCCGCGGGACCTGCGGCGCCGACGGGTCGGTCACATCGTGTGGCACCTGCTCCGACGGCGGTGACTGCGTGCTCGGCGTATGTCTGCGAACTGCACTGACTTGCCAGTCGGGTTGTGGCGGTCGCCAATGCGGAGCCGACCCAGGTGTTGGCTGCGGTGGGCGCGTCTGCGGGGCGAACGGTGGAGGCTGTCCGAGCGGGCAGTCTTGCAACGGGCAGGGGCAGTGCGTGACGCCCACGATGGTCTGCCGCTCGGAGTGCACGGGCCGGGAGTGCGGCGCCGATCCGGGCCTCTACTGCGAAGGTCGCAGCTGTGGGTCGCTCGGTGGTGCTTGTCCTGCGGGGTCGAGCTGCATGCTGGGACGCTGCGTCTGCAGCCCGCGGTGTGCAGGACGAACCTGCGGCTCCGACGGATGCGGTGGGACCTGTGGGGCTTGCCCATCGGGGCAGCCGTGTTCAGCGGCGGGGCGTTGCGTCTGTACGCCGAATTGCGCCGGGCGCACCTGCGGCTCGGATGGTTGCGGCGGGACATGCGGCGCCGAGTGTGGGCGTGGATTCGCATGCGGTAGTGCTGGAACCTGCAACGTCGTGCCGGGCTCGGGGTGGGTCATCACCGTGACGAGCGGAACGGTCGCCGAGCGCACGGGAACCGGCGCCTCGTGGGACTCGTTGGGTGGAGCGCCGGACCCGTTCGTGTGCGTCACCTTCAACGGGCGGCAGAACTGCACGCCGGAGGCGAGCGACACCGTCGCGCCGAACTGGAACTACGCGCTGCCCGTAGTGACCGCCGGAATGTTGATGGCCGGCGTGCCGACGACATTCCGAGACCGCGACGTCGCAGGCTCCGACGCGATCTGCGAAGACATCACCTTGGGGTTCACGCGAGAGACCTTCGTCGCTGGCGGTGGCTCGCGAGCCTGCGGTAGCGGGCGGTGGAACTTCACGCTGCGACCGCAGTAGCAGCCGCGGCGGCAGGACTGCGAGGCGCAGGTCCATGGCGCCGCTGTCGGGCCGACGCGAGTCATAGCGGGGAGCGCCGCCACATCGCGCCGCATCGCGGGCCGCTTCGAGAGATTGAATCGTGCGCGCCGACCATGCGAGCGTCGTCGTCCATGGGACGCCACGCAAAGGTTCCTCCGGTCATTCCCCTCCGCGTCGCGTCGTCGCACTTCCGAGCGTCGGTCGAATGGGTCGGCGTGCGGCTCGCGACGCGGCTCGGCCCGCTCCCACAACGTCGCCGTGCAAGGACGACCCACAACGTCGCCCGGACGAAGACAGAAGCCGACGAGACCATGGTGATCTCCAACCACCCGGTGGTCGTGGGCTCGTCAGAGGAGGCGATGGCCATCGCGGCGAAGCTCACGGCGCCCTCGCTGCGCGACTCGCTCGATAGGCGGCTTGCCGCGGTGGGCGGCGTTCGGCGACGGCAGATGACGACGGAGGAGGGGCGTGCCGCGGTCGAGTCGTGTCTGCAGGGACTCGATCTGCGAGGCCAGGCTGCGTACGGGCCCAGCGGAAGGATGCTCGACCTCGATGAGCTGCACCGCGACCTCCAGATGCCGACCGTCGTTGAGGACGTCGTGAGATCAGGGAGCTGAGATGGCGACCGCGGCGGGCGAGGTCGAGGCACACCTGGCGCGAGGGAAGGAAGCGTATCTGCGCCAGGACTGGACGGCGGCGCTCGCGTGCAACGAGCGGGCGCTCGCACTCGCGGAGGAGAGCGGCGACACAAGCGCGGAGGCGGTCTGCCAGCGCTTCGTCGGATTGTCCTGCTATCGCGCCGGTGGAGCGGCTGCCCTGGCCCGCTCGGAGGTTTACTTCCGACGAGCACTCGACCTTGCACGTCAGTCCGACGACAAGGAGCTACGGCTCGCGGTGAGCAACCACCTCGGCGCGACGCTCCGGGACCTCGGTCGCCACGATGAGGCGTACGACCTGTTCCGCGAGGCGTTGCGCGATGCGGTCGGGCCTGCGCTCGTCGGGGTGCGCGCTCGACTGTTGGGGAACCTCGGAGCGCTCTTCGATGAGCTCGATCAGAGGGCCAGCGCTGATGACTGCTACGCGCGCTACGAGGAGTTGCTGGAGAACGTCGGGGATCCGCGGCGCCTGGCCAACGCTCGCGCCCTCGCAGGCCGGGCGGCGCTGCTCCGGGGCGACCTCGACGGGGCGGCGTGGCGCTTCGACGACGAGCTGAAAGCCGGCGCGGTGCTCGACGACCGCCGCCGTCGATGCAGCGCGCAGAAGCATCGCGCTGAGCTGGCGATCGCGCGCCTCGGACGTACGGTGGGCGGAGATCCGAAGGACATCGAACGACACTCCAAGGAAGCAGAAGAGGCGCTCGCTGCGGCGTGGGCCGAGAGTGACGCGGGCGACGATCGGAAGGTCCGCGTGCGCATCGCGATGAGGCGCGCCGAGTTCTATCGAGGCCGCGGTCGCATCGCGGAGGCGCACGCCGTACTCGGCGAAGTGAGCCCGATGGCTGAGGCGCTGGACCATCCGGTGCTGACCCCCAAGCTGTATCAGCTGCGCGCGAGGGTCTGCGCCGACGCAGGTCTCCACGGCGAGGCGCTCTGGTATCTGGAGCGGGCCACGGGGCGACGGGTCGAGGTCATCGCGGGCCTCAAGAACGATCGCGTGCGCGGCATGGCAGGGGCGTGGGTCGAGCAACTGCGTTCCCTGGCGAACGAGCTGCAGGCCGAGGCGTATTTGCTGCCGCGCGACGCGGCTGAGCGGGAGACGTTCGACGCGCTCTTCGTCAGGATCGAGGGCATCCTCGGCGCCGATGTCAGACCCCTCGCGACGTCGGCCGCGGTGGATCCCTGGCGATGGCACGACCGGCTCCGCGAGCAGTCCCAGCGACGCTGGGCGCTGATCCTGGGGGACGCCTTCGGGAGCTTGCATCCCGAATCACAAACCGACCTCGTGCGCTCGGAGATCACCTATCACGGCGCCGTCGATGATCTCGGGCGCAGCGCTCATCTACTGGCGATCACGCTTGAGCGCGAGCTGCGAGAGCGTGTCCTCACGCCCCTGCGCAAGGTCGCCGAGGACAACGTCCACGCCTTCAAGCCGAAGGGCGAGTGGGCCCTCCTCCTGAAGCCCACGAAGGAACCGACGCTCAGTACGCTGCTGCAGGTGATGGAGTTGGTGAGCAGGCCGGGCGCGGCGCGCGCGTGCATCGATAAAGTGGTCGACGGGCCGACGCTCGACGCCCTCGCTTCGGTCGCGGGCGCGGCGAGGTCGATCGCGCCAGTGTCGGGGGCACCTTTCAGCCTGGTGGAGGTTCGCAATGCCGTCGCCCACGGGCGAACCGCAGCGCCGCTTGAACGTGTAGCAGTCGACGCCATCAAACGGGCGCTGGCGCTCGATGCGCCCGCGATGCTCGGGCGGTTTCTCGCCCTGCCGTTCTCATCTTGAGCCGGATCGACGCGCGCACCGTCCCTGCGATCGAAGCGCCCTCGGCGCACCGCCCTCACCCAACCAGCTCTCGTGCGTGGGCGGCAATCTGCCCGTCCGCGCCTCCGGCCCAGGTGAAGTTGGCGAGGACCTTCTCGCGACGGTCGCGCGGCATCGACGCGTAGGTCTCCCAGAGAAACTCCTCCTCGGCGTCAGGGAGCGCAAAGCCCAGTTCACGCGCGTAGCGGCGCGCTCGCTCGACGGTGTTGAGCAGGTACGAGGCGTTGCGCAGTGGGCGAAGTACGAGCACCGCCCGCGCCTCGACAGAGCGCACTGCGCACGGGTCGATGACCGCTTCGACGATGCGCCCGTCCCGCCAACTGACTCCGACCGCCGAGAGCCCCAGGTCGAAGCGCGCGAGCCGGTCGGCCAGGCGCGTGGTTCCCAACGCATAGGGAACGTCGACCCGATGGTGACCGCAGCGGAACATCGTTTGGAACGGCGGGTGGTCCCGCTCGATCGTCGCGCCGCGCCGAGCGAGCCACGCGATGAGCGCGGTGCGGTTGGCCTCGTCGGGCGCCCAAAGGTCGAGGTCGCGCGGAGCCTCGCCGGTCAGCAGGGTACGGAACGCCCCGCCCGCGAGGAAGACCTCGCCGTCGAAGTCCCGCCCCAGCGCCTCACCGATCAGCGCCTCGCCGCAACGTGCGACGGCCTCCTCGCTCAGCGCGGAGGCCACGGCAGCTCCCGTGTCTCGCCGCGCCAGGCGACCGCGATGCCGGACCCGGTCTTCCATACGAACACACCTTCCAGGAAGCGCGGCACCCGCTCGAGTCCGGGCCGCAGCAGCCACTCGACGACGGCACCCACCATCAGGTCGTGTGTCACGAGCACGTCGAGCGCGCCGGGGACGGGCGCCTCGATCATCGCGTCGACCATCACCGCCACGGCCTCGCCGAAGGGCCTCCAGCCGGGGATACCCTCCGCCATCGCGAGCCGAAGCGCGTCGATCGTGCGCGGGCGCGTGCTCCAGTAGCCGTGTGCGAGCCGCTTGCCCGCCTCATCGGCGGTCCACGGGTTTCGCAGTCGCTCGTCCACGACGGGCTCGGCCGACCAGCCTGCACCCTCGGCGAGCGCGCGTGCCGTCGTCATGCAGCGCGGCACCTTGCTCGCGAGCAGTCGGCCCACCGGGCGCGAGCGGAATAGGGCGCCCAGCTCTCGCGCCAGCCGCACGCCCTCCTCGGTGAGGTCGACCTCGTCGGGACCTTCTCGCGGGATCGATGGTCGATACGAGTGCCGCATGAAGAGCGCCGCGTGGACGCCCTCCGGCACCAGCGCCCAGCTATCGACCAACGACGCGGGGATCTCCCCGGGTGGATACGACCGATCTTCTCCCATGACTCCCTGGCTCCCTCTCCCCTCGCGCACCAGCGCTCGCTCTTCAGATCTCCGGCGTTGCGCGCCGATCGTCGCGCACGACCCGGCCGCGCACGCGCAGCCATAGCGGGACCTCCATCGCCTTGGCGTGCCAGACGCCGTGCTCCCAGAGGCCGTCCTCGCCCCAGCAGTCGCCGTGGTCGGCGGTGACCAGCACCGTCGCGTTGCGGTACGCGTCGAGCAACGGGGCGAGCGCACGGTCGACGTGCTCCAGGCACGCACGCTGTCGCGACTCGCAGTCGGCGCGTCGGTTCGCCTCGCCGAAGGGCACGCAGGGGTTGTCGTCGCGGGGCCACGTCGCGCCCTCGTGCCAGTACGGGACGTGCGTCTCACCAGCGTTCAGGAAGGCGAACACCGGCCGCCCTCCGGCCGCGCGCGCCCGATCGGCGAGCCACGCGACCTGCCGATTCGCGCCCTCGCCTCGGACGTAATGGAACTCCGAGAAGTCCTCGCAGAGCGATCGCCCCGCCGCCGTCTGCGGGTCGAACCAGTCGACCGCACCGGTTCCGATCGTCGCGTACCCGAGCCGGTTGAAGCCGTCGATGATCGTGCGCCCGGGCAGCGCGAAGGCCTCGTCGTCGCGCGCCTTGATAGAGCCCGTCTCCAGGCGGAAGAGCCGACGCCACTTTGGGTTGAGCCACGGCGCGCGGAGCCCGGGGACGCCCGGCGTCGCGCCGACCCAGATGGCCGCGTGCGACGCGAGGGTGAAGTACGACGGTGCCATCGCCCGTAGGGGTTCGCCCAGCGTGCGGAGCGTGGGCGTGTCGGCCAACGCCGCGGTGTCGTAGCGGCACGAGTCGAGCGTAACCAGCAGCACCGACTCGGGGTTCACGTCAGGGAAGACGCTCACGGGTCCCGGGTTCCTGACACCAGCGCGTCGATTGTTGACGCGAGCTCATCGGCCGGGACCGTCGCGTCGACCCGATGCGCTCGCCAATCATCGAGCAGCGTCCACCACCCGTGCGCGATGTCGTCGGTCAGCGCGGCCTCGGCGTCGGCCTCGCTCCACCCGCCCGTCGCCGCCGGGGGATGGGGGATGTCGCGCGGGGGCGCATCGCGGCGCGCGCGGCGGACGTTGGCGGGCGCGTCGAGCCAGCAGACCACGAGTGGCCCTCGGCGCTCGGCCAGCGCTGCGCGCGTAGCGTGTCGATACGGGCCCGCGCCAGAGGTCTCGAACACTCCGGCGTCGAGGGTCGCGCAGGTGCGCAGGAACATAGCCCGCGCGAGGTGGTCGCCCGCCGTCGTCCCATCGCCCCAGCGTCGTCGGCAGTCGTCGAGGCTCACCAGCTCGACGCCCCAACGTGCCGCGAGCGCGCGGCCGACCGTCGTCTTGCCCGCGGCGGCAAGCCCCACGAGCAGCAGGCGTCGCCCGCCTGTGCGCCCGCCCGGAGCGCGCCCTCCCGACCAGGGCGCCGACACCTGCACGAGGCCGACCCCGTCGTGGCCGATGACCGCCTGGCTGCCGTCGTGGAGTTCTGCGAAGGCCTGCTCGTTGTAGAAGGGTTCGACGCTCGCGAAACGCCGTCCATAAAGGGCCTCGCCGCGGGCGTCGATGTGGAACCAGCCCTCGCGGTCGCGGGCCCTTGCGTGCCCCTTGTGGAACACGTCGAGGTCGACGAACCAGCGGTCGTGCAAGGCACGGCCGTTCAGGTCGATGTGGGTGGCGAGCCCGTCGTGGCGCTTCACCACCGCGACGTCGTCACGGTAGTCACCCGCGTAGCACCAGCGCTCGGCATAGCAGGGCCTGCCGTCGGGGAGGATGTGGTGGTAGCGCCCGTCGCGCGCGCGCACCGTCGCCCGTCCGCCCTGGAAGTTGCCGCACCACGCGAAGCGTTGATCGAAGGCGTTGGCACCATCGGGGGCGACGTGGTGCCAGCCGTCGCCGGACTCGACCGCCGCGAGCCCTTCGTAGAAGCCAAAGGTGCGCTGGAAGCGACGGACGTACGCGGCCACGCCAGCCGGGTCGATGTGCCACGCCGCCGCGCCGCGCCGCACCGGAGCGAGGCCGGGCTCATGGAACTTCAGCACCTCATCGAAGCGATCCGCGTAGGCCGGGACGCCCGCGCGGACGTGATGAGTCCCGTCGGCGGAGGGAAGTAAGCCGCGCCAGCTCATCGGGACTCCGCGGCCGGTCGGCGCATGTTGCAGGAGAGGCAGAGAGCGCGGTTGCGGTAGGTCGCGACAAGTTTGCGGTAGGGCTCCGACTGCCAGACCGCGTTGAGACTCTGATCATGAAGCGATCCGAACTCGCCGAGCGTCCGTCGCTGGGCGTCGGGCGCACAGCACGGGTCGAAGCGACCGAGCGCGCTGACCCATGCCTCCTGACCGAGGAAGGGACACGGGCCGCCCGGCGCGAGATCTTGCGTGGCGTCCTCAGCGAGGGGGAAGATGTTCTCCAGGAGCACCTCGCGCCCATCGGGCAGGCGGTCGGAGCGCGCGGCCGCCTGGGCGTCGCGGACGGCGTCGTTCCATCGGCGGATGGACCCGAGGTCGCGTCGCATCGAGAGCGACTCGATCTCCCCGAAGTGCGCCCAGAGGTGGTGTCCCTTGAGTCGATCGACTCCCAACTTCGCCGCGAGACGGACGATGTCCGCGAGCTCGCCCACGTTGGTCTCAAGGAAGGTCATCTGGAAGGTCACGCGGCAGCGGTTGCCGCCCGCCGCCGCGTGGGCGTCGCGCACCTCGATGAGCGTGCGGACGTTGGCCAGGCACTGCTCCCAGTTGGAGCCGATCATCACCGCCTCGTGGGTGTGCTTCGTGGCGCCGTTCCAGGAGACCTTGATGTCGGAGGTAATGGGCACGAGCCGCTCGGCCCACGCCCGCGCGCCGAGCCGGGGGAAGGAGCCGTTGGTCGTGAGGTTGAGCATCACCCCATGGGCCTTGCAGACCCCGATGATCCGCTCGAAGTGCTCGTAGAACAGTGGCTCACCCATCGTCGAAGGGATCACCTCGCGCAGCCCTTTGGGCGCGGCCTCGACGACGATGCGCTCGAGCAGTTCGATCGGCATCACCCGCCGCGGCTGCGCCTCCTTCTTCCGCCCGAGCTGCGACAGGCTGTGTGGCGAGTGCTCCTCGCACATCGCGCACTTCATATTGCAGGTATCGGGGTTGGTATCGAAGGTGATGCGCCACGGCCCCGCCGCGTGCGTCACGCGGGTCGATTCGCGCTGCGCGATCACGCGACGATAGAGCCCCTCGATCGCGCGGACGTGCTCGTTCAGGTCGGGCACGTCGCCGTCCTTCGAATGGACGTAGCCGTGCGCGCCGAGCTCGCGGGCGAGGGCGGGGTCGTCCGCCAGGCGCTGCATGGCCGCGGCGAGCGCTCGCGGGTTGCGATGTTCGAAGAGGAGGCCGTTGACCTCGTGGTGAACGAGCTCCGCCATCCCGCCGACGTCGGCGGTGATGACCGGCACGCGCGACTGCTGGGCCTCGTGGATGACGAGAGGCGAGTTTTCGACCCAGATCGAAGGGACCACGATGGCGTCGACCCGATCGAAGACCTCGGCGACGATGTCCTGATTGCGATACTCCGAGGTCCACTCGACCCGGCTCGCCGCGTCGCCGGGGAGCGCCGCCGCCAACGCTCGCAGGGCTTCGGTGTCCTGCCCGCGCGGGCGCCCCCAGATGCGGAGACGCACGTCGCCTCGCACGTCGCCGAAGGCCGCGATGAGCTGGTGGATCCCTTTGGCCGGGATGTGCGTCCCGATGTAGCCGAAGGTGAAGGGCTCGCCGGGTTGGCGCTGTCTTCCGCGCAATCGCGCGAGGTCGAAGCCGTAGTCGAGATGAGCCAGCTTGCGCTCGGGCAGACCGAACTCGTCGCGGTAGCGGTCGTGGAGGTAGCGGGTCGGAGCGATGAACAGATCGACGAGATCGGCGACCTCGCGGAGGTCCTGCATCCGGCGCGCGACCCAGCGCTCCCAGTGGCGGACGTCCTCCTCGTACTCGTCGGAGGCACCCGAGAAGTAGCGCGCGTAGCAACGCTCGGCGCACTTGCGATCCTGCTGCCCGTCGCAGGCGGCCCAGAGTTCGCCTCCGTCGGCGGGGTGCATCTGCATGAACTGTCCGCGCGGGCACATCACCCAGTAGTCGTGCAGCGTGAACACCACCGGAACACCGCGGGCCGCTGCCTCGCGCACGATCGAGGTCGACAGATGGTTGAGGTGCCCGATGTGCACCACGTCGGGGCGGAGGGATTCGAGCACCTCGACAAAGCGGGCATCGATGCCGGCGTGACGGTAGCGGTCGCGGCTGCGCGGGTTGTTGATGACGTGGAGCGCTACGCGCGAATCGTCGGCGTCGCGCTCGCGGTGAATCGCGAAGTCTTCGGCGAAAGAGTCCTCCTCGCGGGTGAAGACGTGCACCTCGTGGCCTGCGTCGGAGAGGCCGTGACAGAGAGTCTGCGTGTAAACCTCGGACCCGGCGTTGTAGCGCATGGGGTAGCCGTGGATGACCTGGAGCACCTTCATTGGGATCCCTCCTCGCGGAACGTCGTGATCAGTCGGTCGAGGCTCTCGGACAGCGGAGTCGTCGGGCGCCAGTCGAGCCGGTCGAGGGCGTGCGACGGGTTGCCCACGAAGCGCGCGACGTCGTAGGTGCGCGGCGGCGCCACGTCGAAACCACCTACGGCGTAGCCCGTGGCGGTGAGCGAGGGGGGCCGAGCGCGTTCGACGAGGCCGCACGACCCCGCAATGAGAATCTGCCTGGTCATGCGTGTCATCCCTTCTTCGAAGCGTCGATGCGGGGAGCCTGTACCCCCGTGAGAATCGTCACGGGAACGCCGTGTCGTCGGGCGACGTCGCGGACACGGCCCGATGTGCTGTGGCCGTTCCACCGCGCGAGAATGAAGACCCGCACGACACCGCCATGCCGGATCGAATCGATGAGCCGCTGCGCGTGGTGGGGGCCACCGCACTCCGCGGCCGGGTAGAAGGCGACCTCGCCGAGGTGTTGGAAGCGGCGCTTCTGTCGGGCGTCTCCACCGAAGACGGCGACGCGGCCCGCGCGGGCCTGGGGTGCTGATGAATCGGGATGTTCCATGGATGAGTGACCTCCACGGACGTCATGCCTCCCCCGCCTTCAGCCCAGAACCGGCGTTCATCATCAAAGAGAGGTCGCGCTTGAGGCGATTGATCCATTGGTCACGCAGCGGCGCGGTGCCGAGGTGCTCACAGCCCTTGTCGGCCTTGGCTTGCGTCGCCGGAGAGCTGCCGTTGAATCGAGCCCAGACGGCGAGGAGCGCGGCCACTTCGCCGTCGTTCGGGTTCTTCTCTGCCCAAGAAGCAAGCACCGCCGCGGAGGTCCGCGAGTCGGGCCGCAGCGTGCTCTCGCGGTCGAGTGCTCGAAAGACGCCTTCGCATCGCAGGGCAAACGGGAAGGACATCACAAAGGAGTCGATGGGTGGCTCGGCAACACCGGGTAGGGCGAGCATGAAGGCCGCGGAGTCGTGCAGTGAACTCAGCGCGGAGAGTGCGGAGACGATCTGGTCGGCGAGCGCCATGAGCGCGTCACCGATCGCCAGCGCGTCATCCCCGACGATGAACGACGCCCTTACCTCCAGCCACTCTCGAACACTCTCGTAGTGTTGGTCCAGTTGCGCGTGCGCGACCGCGATCAGTGCCCGAGAGAGATCGCGTCGCGCCGACCGATCCGGGAGATGATCATGGACGCCTACAGATTCGAGCATGGCCATCGCGGCGATAACATCGCCGCCCTCCGCCAGCCGACGCGCCCGCGCGCAGGCGAGTTCGGGGATCGCGCGCACGTCTTCTTCCGACATCGAGCGCTCCACGCCTCGATCGATCACCGCGAGCGGAAACTCCAACATCGAGGCGGAGCGCGCCGCCCGGTACGCATCGCCGTTTCCGTCGAAGAGGAAGGAGAACACGGTGCTCTCGGCCTCGTCCGACCGTGCGACGTCTTCTCGACTCTGGACGAAACGGGCCGCCCGCTCGAGCTCCATCGTTGCGGCGTCGCGCACCTCGTCGGGGACCGGGCCGGTCGTCCTGAGGCGACCGTCAAGCTGCAACGCGATCGGCTTCCCTCGCGCGAGGCGACGGAGCATCGACAGAAGCTCCCACTCGCCCATCAGCCAGCGCCCGAGATCCGCCGAGGCCAGCGCCTCCGCGTTCTGGGAGTTGTCGCGTCCGATCGCCGCGCTGACGAGTCGGGCGTGCGGCTGCAGGATCGTCAGCAGGAGTACGGCATGGGTCTCCGCCCGCCTCGGGGAGCGATCGCTGAACTTCGCTGCTGCGGCTCGCTCGAGCCACGGAGCCGTGTCGTCCGCACGCGTTTCGACGCCGGCCATCTGTGCAAGGTTGGCGAGGAGGACCGTGACCTCTGGACCGCTCGCGTGGGCGATCTCTTCGGTCCAGAGTTCGGCGACGCGGGACACCGCCATCGGATCCATGAGGGTCGCCAGGGTCGAGGACGCGACCTGTCGGACGGCGTCCCGCCAGGAGTCCACCGCCGCGGCGTCGACCGACTCTTCCAGGTCGCGCCGCAAGACCATCGCCGCCCGCGCCCAACGGAGCGGTGCTGCGACTCTGGGGTGCACCGCTGCGGCGATCTTCGCGATGACCTTGGGCCCCAGGATGGCCCCGGCGTTCCAGCTCTCGATCGTTCGTTGGTCGACTGCGCCTCTGAGCTTTTCGTAGCGCTGCTCCCAGGTCCGCCACTCGGGACGATGCACCGAGAGCAATCCCTCCAGCACCCGTCGCGGCAGGTGCGGGTCGAGGGGATCACAGAGCCACTCCCATCGGTCCTTCGAAGCTCCCGACGCGGAGCAGGCGAGCGCGGCCAGCGCGCCCAGTCGGATCCCGATCCGCGGGACGGCCATGCGCAGCACCGGGAGGAGCGCGTCGCCAGGGTCGAGCTCCGGAGCGTGCATCGCGCTCACGGTGGCGTCCCAACGGCGGAGCAGAGTCGGCCACAGTTCGTGTGCGACCTGCGGAAGACCGAGCAGCGCGGTCACTTCCTTCACGAGATCGCGCCAGCTTCGCGCGATGATCTTGCCCAGCCGGGCACCCTTGAGCGTGCCGGAGGACAGGCGGCGGTTCCGCGAGGGCGCGGTATCGAGACCGAGTGCCTGGACGAGCCACGCCATGATCTGCTGGGAGAGCGGCAGTGGAAGCGAGTTGGACATGCGGCGAGCATCCTTGGTGGGCCTGCGCCCCACCACCGGTGTTCTTGGACAAAGCACCGGTTCGACGCCCCTCCGGTGAACGATCTGACATCTCGCCCACCGATTGGCAGTGGGCTCGGCCGCATCGGACGAGGTCGAGAGAAGTGAGAACCGAGATCGCCACGGTACTCCGGCAGCACCGCAACCCTTCCGCCCAGTCGTTGACGTCGCCCTGCTCGCCGGTAGCCTGGCGTCCGATGAGCGTCACCGATCCCGATCTGGAGATTCGACTCGCGGCCTTCGATGGACTGCGCACGCTGGTCCGCCGATACGGCGAGATCCTGCCGTGGGAGGTCATCGCGGAAGGCTTCCAGTTCCGCGGTGAGCGGGTGCTCTTCGCCAATCGGGCGCGGGGCATCTTCCGGCCGAAGCAGATGGTCGCCGGCGCACTCTCGATCAAGTCGACCATCCCGAAGGCGGGGCGAGTCGCGCGCTACGACGACCTCACCGTGGAGGGCGGCTTCGTCTATCGCTTCCAGGGCACCGATCCCGACGCCTTCGACAACAACGCACTCGAATACTCGGCGAGCCTCGACGCGCCGATGATCTACTTCTTTGGCGTGGCACCCGCCCGCTACCTCGCCCTGTTTCCGGCGTATGCGAGCGGCATCGATCGGAGCGCGCTGACCGCCGAGGTCGTCATCGGTACCGCCGACGACCTCGCCTCGCGCGTCACCACCGCCGAACTCCGCCGACGCACCGTCGTCGCCAAACCCCGCTGGGAGCACGTCATCCTTCGCGACCGCACCCTCGCGGCCTGGGAGCATCGCTGTGCCGTCTGCTCGCTCTCAACGCAGGCACTCCTCGACGCCTCGGTGGTCTGGCCTGACGGCGCCCGCCGCGGAGCGCCCGAGGAGGACAACGCCCTCCCGCTCTGCCTCCTCCACCGCGACGTCTTTGACCTCGACCTGCTGGGCGTCTCGCACGCGGGCACCATCCACCTCGCGCCCTCGCTCGCCGCGGCGCCGAGTGCGGGGCCCGTGCTCGACGCAGCGCTCAAGCCCTTCGACCGCGCGAGCGTCCGCTGGCCGTCGAGCGTGCGGCCCCGTGAAGAGTTCCTCGCGCAACGCTTCGAACGCTTCTCGCGCGCGGCCTGAACACCGCCATTGACGCTGCGGGTGGCCATCGGGTGTCATGCGCCCCGATGCCCGCACAGATGACCTTTCGTCCGGCCGAGACGCCCCTCCGCGATCTCCTCGAAGAGATCCACCGCGGGGTGCTCCAGCTTCCCGACTTCCAGCGCTCGTGGGTCTGGGACGACGATCGCATCAGTGACCTCGTCGCGTCGGTGTCGCAGGCCTGGCCTGTCGGCGCGGTGTTGCTCCTCGAGTGCGGGGGCGACGTGCAGTTCAAGGCCCGCTCCGTCGAGGGCGCGCCCGAAAACCCGGGGCTGGAGCGGCGCCTCATCCTGGATGGGCAGCAGCGCCTCACCGCCCTCTATTCGACCTTCCGGGCGGGCGTGCCGGTGCCCACTCTCGACACCAAGGGCAACGCCATCAAGCGGGTGTACTTCTTCGACATCCGCAAGTGCCTCGACGAGGGCATCGAGCGGAAGGAAGCCGTGCTCGCGCTCGACCCTTCCTTGCAGGTACGGAGCAATTTCAATCGGACCATCGACCTCGACCTGTCGACCCCGGAGAAGTGTTACGAGAACCTCTGCATTCCCGTCGCCACCGTCTTCGACGTCGCCGCGAGTCAGGACTGGCGCTACGGGCTGAGCGACTTTCACCAGCACGCGGCCGAGATCGCGAAACTCTGGAACCGCTTTGAGCGCGAGGTGATCCAGTCGATTCAGCAGTACCGCGTGCCCTCCATCGAGCTCGGGCGCACCACCTCGCGACAGGCCATCTGCATGGTCTTCGAGAAGGTGAACACCGGCGGCAAGCCCCTCGACGTCTTCGAACTCGTCACCGCCACCTACGCCGCGCGCTCGGTCGACATGCGCGTCGAGTGGGACAAGCGCCAGCGCGCGCTCGCCGCTCACGGCATCCTCGGTGAGATCATCGCCACCGATTTCCTCCAGGCCATCTCCCTGCTCTCGTCGTGGAAGCGCGGCGCCAACGACCGCCGGATCCACGTCGGCTGCCGGCGCGTCGACATGCTCAACCTCCCGCTGGAGGAGTACAACGTCCACGCCGATGCCGTGTACGAGGGCTTCGTCACCGCGTCGCGGCTCCTCGAACGCGAGCGCATCTTCGACACCCGGTACCTCCCCTACAAGAGCCAGCTCATCCCCTTCGCGGCCATCGCGGCGGCGCTCGGTCCGCGCGTCGACGAGCCCACCGCGCGGGAGAAGCTCCTCCGCTGGTACTGGTGCGGCGTCTTCGGCGAGCTCTACGGCGGAACCACCGAGACGCGCTTCGGCAAGGACATCTCCGAGGTGCTGCTCTGGATCGACGGCGGCCCTGAGCCATCCACCGTGCGCGACTGCAACTTCTCACCGTCGCGACTCGCCACCCTCTCGATGCGACTCAGCGCCGCCTACAAGGGTTTCATGGCGCTGCTGCTGCAACGTGGCGCCCGCGACCTTCTGTCGGGCGACGAGATCGAGCGGTCGACCTACTTCGCCCAGGACGTCGACCTCCACCACGCCTTCCCCGACTCGTGGTTCACGGGGAAGACGGGGCAGTTTCCGCCGTCGATCCAGAAGTCGATCCTCAACAAAACGCCGCGCACCTCGCGCACCTGGAAGCGGCTCGGCCTGGTCAACCCATCGGTGTACCTCGCGCGCGTCGAGCGCGGCGGAGTGAAGGCCAATGACCTAGACGAGCTCCTCCGCACCCACTGCATGGACGCCCGCTCGCTGCGGCAGGACGACTTCGCGACCTTCTACCGCGAGCGCGCCCGACGCCTCCTCGACGGCGTCGAGCGCCTGACCGGCAAGCCCATCAACGGCCGCGACTCCGAGGAGACCCGTCGCACCTTCGGCGGCCCGCTGCCGACGGTGGTGAGCGAAGACCGCCGCCCCACCGAGACGCTCTTCGATCAGTACGAGGTGCTCGCGCGAATGCCCGGCGGCGGCATGTCCGATGGTTTCAAGGTGCGCGGGCGCGACGGCACCATCGCGTTCATGAAGAAGGTCCCGGTCGACGGGCTCGCGGGCGACGCGCTGCGCCGGGAGATCGACGTTTACACGCGGCTGCACCGCGCCGACTCCGACGGCGTGCTGCGGGTGCTCGGCATCGAGCACAACGACACCCACGTGGCTCTGCTCACCGAGTTCGCCGATGGCGGCACCCTCGACGCCTTCGTCCGCGCGAAGCCCGAGCCGCTCACGCCTGCCGAGTCGAAGGCCATCGCGCTCACCGTGCTCGCCGCCCTGCGTGAGCTGCACTCCCTCGACGTCGTGCACCGAGACCTCAAGCCAGAGAACGTGCTCTGCGTAGGCGGCCGCTGGAAGCTCGGAGACTTCGGCATCGCCAAGAACCTCCGCCGCCTCGTCACGCAGCACCGCACCTTTGCAGGACTCGGCACGCCGGGCTTCGCGCCCCCCGAGCAGGTCGACGGCGCCGAGGCCCACCCGAGCGCGGACGTCTACGCCTTCGGCAAGCTGCTCGCCTATCTGCTCACCGGCCAGACCGACGTCGACAAGGTGATGCTGCCGTCGTGGGTGAAGCTCTCGCGCGCATGCACCACCCACGAGCCCGGAGCGCGGCCCGGCCTCGACGAGGTCGAGACCACTCTCGCGGCCATCGTGGTCTAGGCGCGCGCTCTCATCCTCCGCGCTCCGATGGGAACCACCCCCGACCCCGTGCGACTGGCCCTCGAGTCCTGGCGCGTCCTCCACGCGGCGCTCTTCGACCCGCGCCTCGCCGTCCACGTCGCGCGCATCGATCCGCTGCCCCACCAGGTCTCCGCCGTCTACGAGACCCTCCTCGTACAACGCCCGCTGCGCTTCGTGCTCGCCGACGACCCCGGCGCCGGCAAGACCATCATGGCCGGCCTGCTCATCACCGAGATGCGCGCCCGTGGTCTCCTCCGCAACTGCGTCGTCGTTGCGCCCGGCTCGCTCGTTGACCAGTGGCGCGACGAGCTCTGGACCCGCTTCGACCTCCGCTTCGACCTCCCCACGCGCACCGACCTCGTCCGCGCCGACGAGTGGTTCGTCGAGCATCCCTTCGCCGTCGTGCGCCTCGACCAGGTCGCCCGCGACCCGGCCTTCGTCGCCCGCGTCGCCGCCGTGCACTGGGACCTCGCTGTCTTCGACGAGGCCCACCGCCTCTCCACCGGCTGGAACGGCCAGCGCCTCGACCCCACCCAGCGCTTCAGCTTCGCGCGCCGCGTCGCCGCCGAGGCTCGCGACGTCCTCCTGATGAGTGCCACTCCCCACGACGGCAGCGAGGAGCGCTTCCAGGCCTTCCTCCAGCTTGTCGACGGCGACCGCTTCGCGGGCAAGTTCCGCGACGGCGTCCACACCCCGCGCATCGACGACCTCATCCACCGCCGCCTCAAGGAAGACCTCGTCCGCTTCGACGGCTCGGCCCTCTTCCCCCCGCGCCGCGCGGTCACCGTCAACTTCGCGCTCTCACCCCGGGAGAAGTCCCTCTACGAGTCCGTCACCCAGTATGTGCGCACCGAGTTCGACCGTGCCGAGGCCACCGAGGGCCGCGGACGCACCGTCGGCTTCGCCCTCACCGTGCTCCAGCGCCGCCTCGCGTCGAGCCCGAGCGCCATCCACCGCTCGCTCTCCTCGCGCCGCGCGAAGCTCGCCGCGCGCCTCGCCGCCCTGCGCGCCCGCTCGTTCCGCGCCGAGGAGGAGAGCCTCTCCGACGACGAGCTCGAGTCCGCCCTCGACCTCCCGGGCGCCGAGACCGAAGCCGAAGAGAGCGCCCTCGCCGAAGGCGCCACCGCGGCGCGCTCGATCGACGAGCTCGCCGACGAGGTCGATCGCCTCGCCGAGCTCGAGGTCGAGAGCCGCGCGCTGCTCCAGGCCAAGGTGGACTGCAAACGCGAGCGCGTCGCCGAGCTGCTCACCTCCGCAGCCATGGTCGACCGCCTCGGCCGGCGGCGGAAGCTCGTGGTCTTCACCGAGCACCGCGACACCCTCACCTACGTCGCCGACTTCCTGGCCAACCTGCGCGGCCGCGCCGAGTGCGTCGTCACCATCGACGGCTCCATGGACCGCGCCCAGCGCCTCGCCGCGCAGCGTGCCTTCGCCGACGAGGAGGGCACGGAGTTCCTCGTGGCGACCGACGCCGCGGGCGAGGGCATCAACCTCCAGTGCGCCTCGCTCGTGCTCAATTGGGACATCCCCTGGAGCCCCGCGCGCATCGAGCAGCGCTTCGGCCGCGTGCACCGCATCGGCCAGACCGAGACCTGCCAGCTCTGGAACCTCGTCGCCGACGGCACCCGTGAGACCGAGGTCTTCCAGGCCCTCTGCCGTCGCCTCGAAGAAGAGTCGAAGTCCCTCCGCGGACAGGTCTTCGACGTCCTCGGCGCGGCCTTCAGCGAGCGCCCGCTGCGGGACTTCCTCCTCGACGCGGTGCGCGGCGGACGCCACGAGGCCGCCCGCGCCGGCGACGCCGTCGGCCGCCAGGTGGATGAGGCCGTCACCCGCCAGCACGAGTTCTCGCGACGCGTCGATGAGACCGCCGCGCGCGAGGCCGCTGCCCGCCAGCTACGCGCCCTCCGCGACGACATGGACCGCGCCGCCGGCCAGCAGCTCGGGCGCGCCTGCCTGGAGCCCTGGTTCGTCGCCGCGCTCGGGTCGATACAGGGCCGCGCCTTCCCCCGCAGTGAAGGGCGCTACGCCGTCAACTTCACCCCGCCCGCGTGGCGCGCGCACGACGCCACCCTCCCGCAACGGCCGCCTCCCATCGGCTTCGATCCCCTTGCTGGCGACGAGGTCGTGCGCCTGACCGCCGCACACCCGTGGGCCCGCGCGCTCGCCCTCGCTGTGGCCCGCGACGCGCTGCACACGCCCGCGGCGTACGTCGATCCCTTCGACGGGGGGAGCGAGCCCTGGTGGCTCGTCGCCGTCTCGCAGGCGCTCACCCACGGCGAAGGGGCGCGCCTCGACGAAGCTGCGTGGCTCGTCGCCGTCCGCGCCGACGGCTCCGTCCGTCCCCTCGCGGGACCCGCCCATCTCGACCTTCGATCGACCACCGACGAGGAGCGCGCGTGCCTCGCGGCGATGGACCCCGCGCTTCCGGCGCGGCCGGATTCCCTGCGCGCCGCGATCGATGAAGCGCTGCTCGTGCCGTGGCGTCGGGCGGTGCGTACGCGCCATGAGAAGGCGATCGACGTCATCGAGCGCGAGGTGATGGCGCGGCTCTCGGCCGAGACGCAGCAGGCCCACCGGCTGAAGGTCGAGGCGCAGGCGCGTGGGCACCACGGTGCCAAGAAGGCCCAGCAGCAGTCCGAGCTGGAGAAGACCCTGCGCGGTCGGATGTTCGAGCGCCGCGCCGAGCTCGCCGGGTTGCGCGCCGTGGCGGAGGGCGACGTGGATATCGTCGCGGTGGTGCCGGTGGTCCCTGCCGGGCTCGTAGGTGGGTTGGCGCTCGACGGGGGGCGCGACGAGGTGGCGATCGCGGCGGTGATGCGGGCCGAGGCGCTGCGCGGCCGCGACCTGCGCGACGTGCGGGCGCAGCGGGCCGGGTGGGACCTCGAGGCGCGCGAACCGGCGACGGGGGCGCTGCGGTTCTGGGTCGTGCGCGGGGTGCCCGAGGGGGCCGCGTCGGTGACGCTGCGGCGCTCGGAGGCTATGGCGCTGCGGCACGCGCCCGAGCGGGTCGCGCTGGTGGTCGTCGAGGTCAACGACGAGGGGACGACCGGGATTCCAGTAGTGCTCGACGGACTCGCTGGGGCGATGCCGGGTTTCGAGGAGCCGGTCGTGGTCGTCGCGCTGGGATAATCCCACTCCGAACCCGCTCGTGACGACTGTCCGTGGAACATCCGCGACGCAGCCATCGTTGGGTCGCTCCGACGGCGCTGGGGTTGTCCAACGTGCGCCGCAGGAGACGGGAACCGTGCACAACAAGGCCGCGCCACTGGGCGCTGCGGGCGACGTTCGCCCGCCGATCGGACAGCCGAGAGTCCCCGTGGCTACGACCACGAAGGCCGCTCCCGTCAGCGGGAAACTCATCCAGTTGCAACCGACATCGCCGTCGGCCGTAGCGCATCGCACGCCGCCGCCCGCGAGTAAGACCGCCGCGCCAGCGCGCCGGACGAAGGTCCCGGCCTCGCTGCTCTGGGACCTGAAGCTCTTCGCCTACTACGCCGGCGATCCGAAGCTCGCGCGAGAGTTGCTGGTGTTCGATCTCGGTACGCGTGTGGTCTTCCGGCTCGGGCCGCTCGACTACGCCGAGCAGCTCGCGCGAGTTGCCCGCCGAATCACGAGGCCCGCGCGACGCCACATCGACAGCATCGTCGACCGCCTGTGCGACGCGACCATCGGAACCGAGGACGAGAGCAAGGTCGCCGGGAACATCATGGAGATGTCCGAGCGCCAACAGGAGATCGCCCTGCTCCTGCGGCGGCTCTGGCGGGTAGTCGATGGGCTGATGCTCGCGGCAAGACGCGGTGTGCCCGTGATCCACCGTGGAAGCACGTGGTTCCGGTCGGGGGCGGACGCGTGAGCGCGCCGCGAAGGGCTCGCCCCGAGGCGGAGGGTTCCGCCCGCTCGTCCGCCAGGTCCACCGCTGAAGTGCCTCCATCGACGGAGGCTGGTGGCGCCCGAAAGGATCGTGCGGCTCTCACCCGCCCGCTGACCTGGTTGGAGGCGCACCCGGTGCTGGCCGAGGTCACGCAGAACGCCCTCGATGCGTCGGTCGATCTCTGGTGCCCGGAGCTCGCGCTCGCCCAGGTGGTCTTCGTGCAATGCGGCGCGATGGCGGTCGACCCGGGCGAGCACGGCGAGGGCGAGACAATGGCGTGCGTGGCGCTCGACGCGATGGAGGGTCTCGGACGGCTGATCGCCGAGCGCGCGAAGGAGGCGCGTCGGCACTTCCGGGTGGACGTCAACGAAGGGAAGGACGGCTGGGAGGGAGAACCCCAGTACCATGTGCGCCAGGTCGCGATCGCCGCAGCCCAGCTCGTGGACCTCTGCGACCTCTACCGCGTGACCATGGGCCATGATCCGCCGCGTGTCGCAAGCTGAGCGGACCGCCCCGAGAGCGGACAAAAGGGAGCGAACGCAAGCTCCTTGATGCAGGTGCGCTCGTGCCGAACTCGTGGCGCACCGGCCCGCAGCCACCGGTCAGGAATAGTCAGCGCCACCAGGGGCAAAGCAGTCCCCCGATGGAGGAACGGCGCCGAGGCCGCGGGGTGGTTCCCTCTTCCCGGCGGGACGCGTCGGGGCGCAGACTGCGCGCCGCCCAATGCCCAAGAAGCTCATCGAGGTCGCGCTCCCGCTCGAAGCCATCAACGCCGCCGCCGGGAGGGAGAAGTCCATTCGCCACGGGCACCCCTCGACGCTCCATCTCTGGTGGGCGCGGCGACCGCTGGCGGCGGCGCGCGCGGTGCTGTTCGCGCAACTCGTGGATGACCCGAGCACCTGGCCCGAACTCCAGGGCGATGAGGCCGGGCAGAAGCGCGAGCGCGAGCGGCTGTTCCGGCTGATCGAGCGGATGGTGCCGTGGGAGGCGAGCCACGACGAGGCCATCATCAACGAGGCGCGGCGGGAGATCGCGCAGTCGCACGCGCGCTTCCACCGGGACGACCCGCGGGCCGACGTGATCCTCGGGGAGAAGCCCGCGGCCGCGGTGGTCAATCAGTACCTCGCGACGGCGCTGCCGCCGGTGCACGACCCCTTCGCGGGGGGCGGGACCATTCCATTGGAGGCGCAGCGGCTCGGGCTGCGGGCCATCGCGACGGACCTCAACCCGGTGGCGGTGCTGATCAACAAGGCATTGATCGAGATTCCGCCGAAGTTCGCGGGGCAGCCGCCGGTGAACCCGGAGTCGCAGCGCAACCAGAAGATGCGGACGTGGAAGGGCGCCGAGGGGCTCGCGGAGGACGTCCGGTATTACGGGACGTGGATGAGGGATGAGGCCTTCAAGCGGATTGGACACCTGTATCCGAAGGTGACACTATCGACGGAGCACGGCGGCGGAGAGGCGACGGTCATCGCGTGGCTTTGGGCTCGGACGGTGAAGTGTCCGAATCCCGCATGCAATGCCACCGCGCCGCTGATTCGATCACTATCCCTCGCGACAAAGCCTGGCAAAGAATATCACCTGGTCGCCGACCCCAAGGCGCTCGGAGGTAGAGGTGGATTTCGCGTCGAAAAGGGTGCTGGCGAGTCAGTGGGGACCGTTCGCGCTCGCAGCGCATATTGCCTTGCCTGCAAGAACGAATTTGAGCTCTCTTATGTGCGCGAGGAGGCGCAGGCGGGACGCATGGGATCGATTCCTACCGCGATCGTTGCCGAGGGCAAAAGGGCCAGGATATATCTGTCGTCCATCGATAGCCACGCATCAATCGCAGCGTCGGCACAGTCGCATTGGCGTCCGTCTGAGAGGGTGACGACACCGAGCCATGATGTCGATCGGTTGCCAATGTACGGTATGTACGAATGGGCAGACGCCTTCACACCTCGGCAACTGAACACCCTCGCGACCCTCTCCGGTCTCGTCGAAGAGGTGCGAGCGGAGGTATTGAAGGACGTCCGCCCGTTGAGTGATCCTGCCAAGGCTGGTTACGGGGAAGCGATTGCTGTGTTCTTGTCATTCGCTGTTGACCGTCTGGTGAACTATTCTTCGATGCTGTGCTCGTGGCACTCGGGAGCTAAGTACGAGACGATCACCAGTACGTTTGCGAGGCAGGCGCTCACGATGACGTGGGACTATGCCGAGGGGAATCCGTTCAGCGAGTCTAGTGGAAATTTTATTAGCCAAGTCGACGGTGTCTACCAGAACCTGCTTAGAATTCCCGCCGATTTGACATGCCTTGGGAGAGCCTTTCAAGCCGATGCCTGTGAGCCGGGCGGTCCCGAAGGGGTCGTGGTGAGCACCGATCCGCCGTATTATGACAACATCGGCTACGCCGACCTCTCGGATTTTTTCTACGTATGGCTCAGGCGTTCGGTGGGCCTGTTGTATCCGAACCTTTTTGCCACAATCACCGTCCCCAAGAACTCGGAATTGGTCGCTTCGCAGCACCGACACGGTGGCGATCTGGCGAGGGCGAAGGACTTCTTCGAAGAGAAGATTCGTATCGCATTCGGTCGGATATACGAGCGTCAAGTCGAAGGGTATCCACTCGCGGTCTACTACGCATTCAAGCAGGTTGAGTCTGATGGCGAGGGCGATGCCGGTGGTGGCGTGGTTGCGTCGTCTGGTTGGGAGACGATGCTTTCCAGTCTATTGGGTTCAGGATTCGTCGTGCACGGGACTTGGCCGGTAAGGACCGAGCTTACCGGTAACATCAAGAAGCACATCAACGCCCTCGCCTCCTCGATCGTACTCGTCTGCCGCAAGCGCGCGGACGACGCCCCCTCGGCGACCCGATCGGACTTCCTGCGCGCCCTGAAGCGCACGCTCCCGCGGGACCTCAAGCTGCTCCAGCAGGGCAACATCGCCCCGGTGGACTTCGCGCAGGCGGCGATCGGACCGGGGATGGCGGTGTTCTCGTCGTACGCGAAGGTGCTGGAGTCCGACGGGTCGGCGATGAGCGTTCGCACCGCGCTACAGATCATCAACCAGGTGCTCGACGAGGTGCTCTCCGAGCAGGAGGGTGACTTCGACGCCGACACGCGCTGCGCCCTCGCGTGGTTCGAGCAGCACCAGTATGGCGAGGCGGAGTTCGGGAGTGCCGACACGCTGGCGCGGGCGAAGAACACCTCGGTGGCGGGGCTGGTGGAGGCGGGCGTCCTGCGGTCGTCGCGCGGCAAGGTGGCGCTGCTCACGCGGGCGGAGCTGTCGGCCGACTGGGACCCGGCGACAGACGCGCGGCGGACGGTGTGGGAGGTGGCGCAGCACCTGATCCGCGCGCTGGAGGCGAAGGGCGAGCGGGCGGCGGGCGAGCTGCTGGCGCGGGTAGGCGCGCAGGGCGAGGCGGCGCGCGAGCTGGCCTATCGGCTGTACAGCCTGTGCGAACGGAAGAAGTGGGCGGCGGAGGCGCTGGCCTACAACGGGCTGGTGACCGCGTGGCCCGAAGTGGCGAAGCTGGCGGCGGCTGCGGGCGAGGCGTCGAGCGTGGCGGAGACGCCGGCGCAACGGGGACTGCCGGGGATGGGGTGAGCGGGCGAGGGGCGGGGGCGGCGGGTGGCGAGGGGTCGAGCTAAGTCGAGAGAGGGGTGTCGAGATGACGAGCGCGAACGGCGGCGGGGAGAATCGGGTGAGCGGCGGGCCGAGGGCGGAGGCGCGGCCGCTGGACTGGCACGAGATGACTGAGGACCAGCGGTGGGCGACGCGGCGAATCCTTGATCTAGTCGACGCGATGGCGAAGGAGACGACCGCCGGGAACATCCAAGGAGAGTCGCGCGATTGCGTGATCGAATTGGTGCTTCCTCGCATTGATCAGGCGCGATCGAATCGCGTTGCCCTAATCGACGGCGATCGGGGTACGGGAAAGACCGCGGTACTGTTATCGATTCTCGGTCACTGGAATAACGCAATTCGAGGCCGTCCTCAGCCTAAGGTGCAGGGGCCGATGCTCGACAGCAAGCTCGTCGCGGAGAGCCTCCAGAAGGTCTATACGGGCTCTCAAGTGGTGCCGCTTGAGATTCTCGATCTGCAGCCCTTGCCGAAGTCGACGCATCTTCTGGCGCACATCGCCACCCGTCTTCGCCCGATCGCCGAGGCGATTCAGCGCGGGCTCCCGGGTGAGGGGACCATCGAGCGAACTGCCTGGCAAACGATGGGCACTCGATCAGGGGCCTTCGATGCCTGGAGGGGCTTTATGAGCACCGTCGTGATCGGGTGGGACGACGTCATGAAGGGGCGGAGCGGCGGACTCGATCTCGAGAGCTACGTGGACGAGCTTCAGCAGGTTGAGGCGGACCGAATGGATGTGAGATCATCCTTCGGAAAGCTGATGGACTGCTTCGCAAAGGACTTTGCCAGCGCAATGCACTGGAGGGATCGAGCGCCGCTGTTTGTATTGCCCATTGATGATGGTGATATGAATGTCATGAGAGTACCGGAGTTGATCGATATTATCAGGATGTTGTGGCATCCTCGGTTTGCTATCGTCCTTGCCGGTGACAGCGAGTTATTTGAGCTCGTTTTGCGGCATTCGGTTCTGCGCGACATTCGGCTGGGTAGTGCGGCCTCCGACTCTGGAAGGACGCCTGCGTTCGAAGACGGAAGCCTCGAAAAGGCGGCGAAGATCTCCAGGCAGATTTTCAGCAAGTCGGTGCCTGAAAGCCAGCGATTCGCGTTGAGCGAGATTGCCGTGCGTGATCGATGGGAGGTGCACTTTGACTCAGATGTTCGCGGGGCGGAGAGTGGAAGGGGAACGTCACGAGTATCCATGAACTCCCTGGTTTGTCGCATTGACGACCTGACGCACGACGGGCGCTTGCCTCTGAGCGGATATATGAAGGCTCTTCCGGAGCTTCTCCTTGCGCTACCCGGCAATCTCCGACAGCTCCAAGAAGGCGTCTTGCGGGCGGACTCGGTTTGGTTCGGTTGGTCCGAAGCTATCATGCCGACGCGATCCGCCGAAGGGACCACGACTGCTCGCACCCGACGGGCGGCGACGCTGAAGGTCGGCGATCGAAACCGCGCCGCAGCTCTCCGCGATCTCTGGAGACACGCGATTGAAGATGATGCGAAGTCCTTGGCCCTCCGGAGCAGAAGCCGGGATGTTCTCTTTGATACCGATGACGGATCAATTCGAGTCAGAAGTGGCGAGTTTCGACTTCGGGCCGATTGGCGTGGCATCCATACGTCATCCAGCGGATCCGGAACGGATCTCACATTCCAAACCCTGGCGCACTGGTGGATCGAGCCGCCGGGTGGGTCGGGTCTGAGCGCTGACCGTCCGCAGGAAGCGGCGTCTTTGTCTGGCGCATCGACGTCCGCACTTGTGGCGATGATGCACGAGGACGCACTTACCGACGGTCCTTTTCCGCCGTTCAATGAATTTGGAAGTGTTTCAGTCTTCGATCGGTACTGCATTTCGAGTGTTCGGTTCTTGTCTCGTGCTGCCGAGAGTCGGGACACCGCTGAGGGTGCCATTTGGGATGATGTGTTGCCTATTTCGTGGCCCGTCCCGGATTGGGTGTCTCCGTTGGATGCGATTGTTGTCGAAAGAAGGTGGCGTGAATCATGCCTTGGTAGTGCCTGGGGGGCAGGACACATTGACCACCTCGCCCGGACTCTGGTCGGATTAGTTCTCGATCAGGCCGAGCTGGCTGATCCAACTATTCGTTTGAACGAGTCGGAAACTCAGGCGCCGAAGTGGAGCGAGTTGGCGCCTCGCGTTGCCAGGTTAGGAGTGCAACGGGCGACAACACCACGAGCGAAGTCCTTCGCCGTCTGGGCCCGCTCCCGGGTGGCTCTGCTGGGAGCACCTGAATGTGGACTTCCTCCCGAGTCAGCTATGTCCTGGCTGAAACTGCTCAGGAAGGAGTTTGGAGAAAGACTTTGGGCGTCTGCGTTGCGTGATGAGTTGGTGATCGCGCGAAATGAGATGATTCGACGTGGCGTTGCGCATCGAATGGTTCCGTTGCGGAGGCGACCGACGGACGAGGCGCAGATCGCGATTTATCGGAACGCGATCGACGAGGTGGCCGCCACGGATCATCCATGGTTGAAGTTTGCTGGGGTCGGAGTTGCGGGACGGGCGCCGACCAAGGATGTCGCCGACCTCATTCAAAGCCTGGGAAATCTGGTTGGGAGTAACCGCCTGAGCGGTTTCGTTCGGCGGAGGCTCTCTCGCGCGCCGCGCAACGCCGTTGACGTCATGAGGAGGGTGCTTGAGGAAAACCGGTTCGGCAGCGTTCCGACAGCTCGGATCATTGCAGAATTGTGGCACGCTTCGATCTCCGCGACGAAGCAGCAGCGTTTTGGAAAGGCCGTTCGAGTGGTCCCGGGCGACGAACAGCGTATCGAGACGAACGGCCTTCGGTTCACGCGCGAAACGGTCGAGCACCCGACGAGGCAGGTTGCACTTCCTGGAGATCTGGTCGTTGGGACCTACGAGATCGGGGAAATTCGAGTCACCGTGGACGACCTACGGCTTCAGTCGCCTTGCGATGCAGTGTATTCCATTGCGACAGACTACGCCGCGTCGAATTCTGTGATCCCAACCCCGAGGAGGGTAGGTTTCTTTCCGTGGGAGGGTGTCCGATGCATGGTCGGAGACAATGGACCGGAGTTCTATTGGCCTGCTCTGTATTGGTTTCAGTATGGAGACGTTTCTGAGATTGAGGATGCCTGGAACGAGGCGCTTCGGCAGATCGACCAGCGTGAGCTTCGGTCTGTGTCAGATCCTCAGTGGCGTGTAGATGCCATGCTCTACAGCTGTCTCCAGAACACGCGCCGGTTGCTGGGGGAGTCGAGCGTTCAGACGGCGCATTTTACGGGTGAGCCAACCGGGCAGAACTGGCAGACCCTCCTTCGCGATCTCGTCACATGGAAGAAGTCTAAGCCGGAAATGGTGGACCACGGTGACTACGCTACCTTCCGACGGGAACTTGGTCTCTTCGCGACCCCTGAACTTGGCGTGTCACCAGCCGTTGCAGGCCATGTTCTCACCACGGTTCTAGGTGTCGGCGGCGAGACGGTGGACACTCTCAAGGCTCTCCGAGTGGAGTGGGCCGCTCGATTCTGCGACTCGCCAGATGCCATCCGCCCGATATTCACTCATCTGCGCTCGAGCTTTCCAGAACATCCCTGGTATGACCGTGTCGATCGGATCGAGGCGCCTTCTGATGAGGTAGCAGCACCGAAGGTTGGGCAGCGTTCCGCCCGCGCATCGACTACGCGGAAAGACTCCGGGGCAAAGGGAGGCGCCCGGAAGCGGCCCGCCAAGCCCTGACGCATGGACCCCGCGAGCCACCACCACCGCGCCGCCGCGGAGGTCATCGCCTGGCCCTTCGGCGCCGAGCCCGCCTTCCGCGCCGCGACCGTCACCCTCGGCCGCGACGCCGCCGGCGTCCCCGACAAGTCCACCGGCAGGCTCTGGACGTCCCTAGAGGACTGGCTCCGCCCGCGCGCCTCCGGCACCACCCTCGACGCCCTCCGCCAGCAGCGCAACCAGCTCTGGCTCTCCCACCCCGCGCGATCGGCGTCCCTCGCCGAGGTGCTCGCCACGACCGCCTGCCAATGGCTCTCCGCCGACGGGACCACCGTCTGCCTCCACCGTGACTCCGACCTCCACGCCCGCGCCGAGTGCTGGCGCTGGATCACCCTCGCGCTCCCCTCCGACCTCCTCGTCGCGGCCCTCGCGGCGGCCGACCGGCGCGACCCCGCCACCGAACACGTCACCCTCGTCACTCCGCAGCTCCGCCAGGTCCTCGACGAGGGTTGCGCGGAGGGCCATCTCCACGTCGGCGCCGCTCTCTCCTTCGGCTGCCTCTGGGGACTGCTCGCACGGGGCCTCCTCGAAGCGCTACCCGACGAGAAGAAGCTCGCCCGCGGCGGTAGGGTGCCTTTCGACAGCGCGAAGGTCTTCATCGGACATCTCCTCGCGGCGCAGATCACCCGGCTGGTGCTCGCGGGCTTCCTCCAGGGACGCGAGGAGGGGACCATCCGCGGCACCCTCGACGAATACCTCCGTCGATTCCTGCCGAGACTCGATGCTACGCTGCGCCGCTTCCAGGGCGAGGGCGCCCGCTCGCTGTTCTCCAGCGTGCTCAACTCCCTGCTCCTCGGCCAGGACCAGCGTCACCCTAACGCCGTCCTCCGGCGCTTCTACATCAGCCTCTCCCATCGCCCGGGTCCCCGCTCGAAGGTGCGTGATCCGCTGGAGGCGTGGCTACCGCCGACCGAGTCGGTCTCGCCGGAGACGCGATTCGCCAGTCGCGCGATTGGATATCTCCTCCGCGACGGACGCGACGACACGACCTTCGCGCAGCTCTTCTGGCAATACACCCGGGTGCGCAGCCTGACCTTCCGCTTCCTGGTGCAGGAACCAGGAACGGGCGGGCTCGACTGGTTCACCCAGCGCTACGACCGGCTCGCGCCGCTGCGCGACCTCGCCACGTTTGACTACTACGCGGAGGCGCTGATGTCCCAGTCGCGTGACCTGAACCTGCGCGCCCTGGAGATGCGTACGACGCCAGCCAATCGCTGGTTCAAGGTGCGCAACGAGGTGCGGGCGCTCGCCCGGCAGGCGCATGACTTCGAGCCGCTCATCGGGCGGGTGCGCCCCGAGGTCGGGCTCATCTTCCACTTCGTAAAGCGCTGGGAGCGCACGCAGGGTGGCAAGCAGCGGATGCAGGGCGACCCCGACAACGCCGCCTTCGGCTACCGCTTCGGTCCGTGGTTTCGGGACCAGTGGCAACGGGTGCAGGCGATCGAGACGGCGCTACGACTTCGTCCCGAGTTGCTGATTTTGTTGCGGAGCGTTGACGTCTGCAATGTCGAGCTCGCCGTGCCGACGTGGGTGACGGTTCCGCTCTTCGACCAGCTGCGGAGGGCCTCGTCGGAGGTCGCGCGGGTACTGGCGCGGCGGCAGCCGCGGTGGAAGCCGGAGCTGTTCCGCACCTCGGTGCACGCCGGGGAGGACTGGCGGCGGGCGATGGAGGGCCTGCGCCGAGTGCACGAACTGGTGGAGTTTCACGTGCTGCACACGGGCGACCGCATCGGGCACGCGCTGGTGCTGGGGGTCGACGTCGCCCGCCACACGCAGGCCGCCCCGCTGGTGATGCAACCCGCCGAGGAGCGCCTCGACGATCTGCTCTGGGAACTGGATCGCTACGGCACCGGCGACCTCAGTGGCGACGCGGGCCGGGTGGAGTACGTGCGGGCTGAGGCGACGAGGCTCGCGAAGGCGATCTATGACGAGGAGCGTTCACTCGCCGAGCACGGCGAGGCGCGGCGGCTGCGGCACGACCCGCGCGTGCTGCGGAGGCTGGGCTACCCCGTGCGGCGGACCTCGGACGGGCTGAAGGGCGCGGAGCTGCTGCTCTGGCGTTACCTGCGCGAGGGCGAGGTCTTCGCGCGCGGTCAGGACGTCGTCGAGGTCGTCTCGACGGAGGCCGAGACGGCAGTCGCGGGGAGGCTGCAGGCGTGGCTGCGGCGCAAGCTCGGGCAGCTGGAGATCACCGTCGAGGCGAACCCCTCGTGCAACCTCCTGCTGGGCAACCTGGACTCGTTGGAGCACCACCCCGCGTTCAGGTTGCAGCCGCTGCCGGAGGCCGTGGGCGGGGCGACGGCGGCGGTCGGACCCGACGTACTGCTCTCGATCAACACTGACAACCCCGCGACCTTCGCGAGCTGCCTCTCGGACGAGTACGCGCACATCTTCCACGCGCTCTCGCGGCGCGACCTCTCGGCACGGCAAGCGCTCGCGTGGCTCGACGAGGCGCGGCGCAACGGGATGCGAGCACGGTTCACGCTGGCGGCCAGCGCCGATCGGGAGGCACTACGGGAGCTGCTACCGCCACCGTGGAGCACTGCATCGCGACCATCCACGGGTGGGCGTAAGGCCTAACAGCGGTACAATCCGCGGGCGTCGTCGTTTACCATCTTCCGAGCGTTGAAGTGCTCGCCGAACATCCTCCCCGCGTGACTCCAATGATTGAGTCTGAAACCTCGTCCACCGTCGCATCACGATCTGGTCTTGTTGCACTGTATGGCTCCATATCGACGCCGTGGCGTCTGCCATTGCTCGCGGCGCTCCATCAGGCGGGAGTCCCCGGCTTCGACCCGACCGCCACAGACTGGTCGGGCATCGATGCCAGCAACGGGGACGCTCGCCAGGCCGATGTCGACGCACTCGTCGCTCGAGAGCACGCGGGCCTCCGCGACGCCATCTGCGTGGTCTTCCATCTGGACGCGGCGTCGAAGGCCCTCGCCAGCCGGTGCGAGTTCGGCTTCCTGCTCGGCGCGAGGATTCCGACGTTCTTCGTGATTGCACCCACGACCGAAGGCCGCAACTACCTCTGGGCCGCTGCGAAGCTCCATCCTCACATGCGGCGCTGCGACTCGCTCGACGAGGCGCTCGCCCTGGCCGTTGCGTGCTGGCAGGCGCAGTGTGCTGGCGGCCTCGACGGCGGGCGAAGAGCGGGTTGAGCGTCCGCATGCGACCATTCACCCTGTGAACTGCGAGGTCGAGCTGCTCCGCTGGGAGTTCGACCGACGGAACGACATCGTCGTCCGTCCTTTGACGCTCGACTGTCCGAGAAGGTCCTTCCCACGAGGGCCCTTCGCTGGCAGTCTCCGCGGCCGAAGTGGAACGGACAGCGTCCGACCGCGGATTGATGTGAGTTCCGGGAGGTTTGGTGCCATGGCGGGTTCGGACGGCGCTGGCTCGATGGTTCCATGGACATCGAGCCTCGCGAAGGCTGCGCACGGCTCCGAGATCATGCAGCGAGCCGAGGAGGTCCGAACTGCATTCCGCGACCTGTCGTCGCTGGTGCTCTCGACGCAGGATCGATTGGGGGAGATCGCTGAACGGGGATTCTTCGGACGGATGTTCGCTAACAATACTCGCGATCTCGCGCTGGCCATGCAAGACGTCGTCAAGATGCAGGCCGTCACCGTGCATCTCGTGCGGGTCGCGCTTGCAGCGAACGCCCGTAGTATGGCGATGACGCAGGTGATCCATGCCGAGCTTGAAGCGTTTCGACATACCGTCGGTGGTGCGATCACGACTCAGTCGGGTCAGGCAGATCGCCTGCTCCAGGTGCAAGGAACCGTCGACCAGATGCTCTTGCTCGCTGAGCAACAGATGATCATGCACGAAGAGCGTGATCGCACTTCGCAAGAGCTTGCTCTTCTGCGGCGATCGATTGCGCAAAAGGAGTCTGATCACGATATTCAGACTCGGCGCGCTTCGCAAGAGCTCGCCCTGCTGCGACAATCGATTGCGCAGAGGGAATCTGATCACGACGTTCAGGCTCGTGAGATAGCCCGTCTGCGTGGGGCAATGGAAGTGGCTGCTCCTCATCTGATGGGCGTCCGACCGATGACAACCCGGAAGGTGGTTGCGCTAGCCGCGGCAGTTGGACTTGCAGTGTCGGTTCTGGTTCTGGAAGTCTATTTGAGTGTAGGAGCAAGATGAACGACGAACATGCGGACAGAGCGCGCGATCATGTGGGCGCACAAGATGGAGCGATGCATGGGGCAGCCTACGCCGACGCGGTAGATGGGGCGATCGCTGTCTTCTCCAAGATGCTTGACGAGGTCGCTGCGCAGTATCGGAACAACTCGCTTCACTCGGCCAAAGGCTTCCTGGCGGAGGTCTTTCACGTTGGCGCGTTCAACGTCGACGCGGCACGCAGTGGCCTGCACGAAGTTCGAGCTGAACGCCTCGGAGGCAACGGTCCGGCGGACGCTCGCCTGCACGTGGGCCACAGCCATGTCGACTACCAGGTCAAATACCATCGCGATGCGGGTGCGACCGCGAAGGCTTTGAGCGACCCTCAGTATGCTGGCATGGGAAAGGTCGCTCCGGCGGATCAGTTGGATGGAGTGCAGGCCGAGGCGTTGGCGCGTGCTGCCCGTATTCACGGCCACAGACCTGAGCAGGCTGCACAATTGCGTGATACCGCGGATGTCGTGAGTGACCATCTGGAAGGCGGGGGCGCTCGGTCCCATGCACTGGACCAACAAGATGCGATCCGCCTCGCCAGGGACGGACAGCGTGGGGACGCGAACCTCCGTGACTACGGTGTATCGATCGACCAGGTCATCGAACCGTTGGATGTTGCGCGCGAGGCGGCCAAGGCTGGGTTGAGCGCGGTCGCGATTTCAGCCGCCATGGCCGCCGCTCCTCATGTGATCGCGACCCTTCGGAGTGCCTATGAGGGTGATCGCGAGCGTGCAACCCAGTCGTTGAAGGCCGCCGCGAGAGAAGGGATCAATGGCGGCGGTGCTGGATTCCTTCGCGGCGCTGTCGCGTCGGGGGTACAAGTGATGTGCCGGACGGGGGTGTTGGGGGAGGCCGCGCGTACAGTCACCCCGGGGGTTGTTGGTGCGATGACGGCTGTCGTGCTTCGCGCGATGGTCGACGCGTACAGGTTGTCGCAGGGGGAAATCTCGGCAACCCAGTTTGGCGACAGAACCGCAGGCGGCTGCGTGGCCGGTGTGGCGGGTATGTACGGTGCGGCCGCGGGGCAGGTGCTGATTCCCATCCCGGTCGTGGGCGCGTTGGTGGGATCGTTTGTCGGGTCCTTGTTGGGCAGTGCGGGCTATGACGGCCTCAAGAAGGGCGTGCGGAGAGCGGAGAATCGCGAGGCATGGGAAGCCCAGGTTGCGCTCATCACCCAAATCGCCGCGGTGGGTGAGGCCTTGCAGGCGACGGCCAACGGTGCTGTCAGGCTGGTCGTCGCTCAGGACGCGCTTGCACACCGGTTTGCAGTCAGCGCGCAAGCCTGGCAGGTGCAGAGCGTTCGTATGAATGCAGAACTCGTTCGTATCGGGCAGGCTCATCGTGATTTCGATGATCGCCATCAAGGGATGAACGCTCGGCTGGCGGCGTTACAGGCGCGAATGGAAAAGACCCGATAGATGAGGGCGGATGTCGAATCCGGTAGAGAGCGTTCCCTTCATCCGCTGATGTACCGCCGCGCCTTCCTCGACGTAACCGCTTGAGCTCCCTCCTCTCGGAGTCCCCCCGATGTCCCTGTCGAACCTCGAACGAGTCACCCGCGCCCTCGACCTCATCGACACCGCGCTCCGCCCGTGGGCCCAACGTGCGCTTGGCCCCGCCGAACTCCCGGCATCGCCCGACGGCCTCTTCGACCACCTCCTCGCCCAGTGGGAGCCCGCCCCCGCGCGCGTACTCGGCGAGCCCGGCCGCCGCCTCGTCGAAGACCTCCGCGCGGTCCGCGCGCGCATCTCCGAGCGCGCCCGCTTCGACGCCGACCCCACCTGGCGGGTGCTCGACGACGCCGCGCGCCTGCTCGCCGGCATCTCTGCGCGCGACGAGGAGGCCGAGGTCGACCGCCTGCGTCAGGAACTCCTCCGCGCCCGCTTCGAGGAGGAGGCCCGCAAGGAGTCGCGCAAGAACTCCCAGGTCGAGCTCAAGGGCGCTCCGAGCGACGGGCTCAAGCCGTGGCGCGAGGTCGTGCTCCCGCACGCCGACGTGGCGAAGGGCACCTTCCAGCTCGCGCAGTTCGCGGCCGACCTCTGGGCTGTCGTCACTGGCGACGCCTCCGAGGAGTACCGCGACCCCGCGGAGTTCTTCCGACGCACCTACCTCACCGAGGGATTGCAACAGCTCCTGACCAATGCGCTCCAGCGCCTTGGTGGCGGCAGCGGCGACCCGGTGATCGAGCTCCAGACAACCTTCGGCGGCGGCAAGACGCACTCGATGTTGGCGCTCTATCACCTGTTCTCGGGCGTGGCGCCGACCACCCTGCCGGGGCTGGAGCCGGTGCTCGAACGCGCGGGCGTCTCGTCCCTACCGCCGGTGCGCCGCGCGGTGATCGTGGGCAACAAGCTCTCGCCGGGCCAGCCCGAGCGAAAGGACGACGGCACCCAGGTGCGTACGCTCTGGGGCGAGATCGCGTGGCAGCTCGGCGGCCGCGAGGGCTACGAGATGGTGCGCGAGTCCGACGAGACGGCGACCAACCCGGGCGACGCGCTGCGCAAGGTGTTCGCGCGCTACTCGCCGTGCGTGGTGCTGGTCGACGAGTGGGTCGCCTACGCCCGCCAGCTCTTCGGCTCGAAGGAGCTGCCGGGCGGCAACTTCGACACGCACTTCACCTTCGCGCAGCAGCTCAGCGAGGCCGCCAAGGCCGCCCCCCGCACGCTGCTGGTGGTCAGCATCCCGGCGTCTGAGAGCCTCGTCGCGCGCGACCGCAAGGGCCAGCGGCTGGAGACCGAGGCGCAGGACATCGAGGTGGGTGGCACCTTCGGCCACCAGGCCCTGGAGCGCCTGAAGAACGCCATCGGGCGGGTGGAGTCGCCCTGGCGCGCCGCCTCGTCGGAGGAGAGCTACGAGATCGTGCGGCGTCGGCTCTTCCAGCCCGTGACCGACCCCGCGCTCTTCGCGGCGCGCGACACGGTGATCCGGAAGTTCATGGAGTTGTACCGTTCGAACCCGAACGAGTTCCCCGCGGAGTGCAAGGAGAAGGACTACGAGCGCAAGCTCCAGGCGGCGTACCCGCTGCACCCCGAGCTCTTCGATCGGCTGTCGATGGAGTGGTCGAGCCTGCCGCGCTTCCAGCGCACCCGCGGGGTGCTGCGCTTCATGGCCACGGTGGTGCACCGCCTCTACCACGAGGGCGACCGCACGCTGATGATCCTCCCGGCGAGCATCCCGGTGGCATCGCGGGACCTGCAGTCGGAGCTCGCCCGCTACCTCGACGACCCGTGGGGTCCAGTGATCGAGCGCGATGTGGACGGACCGGGTTCGCTCGCGCTGCGCATCGACGAGGAGAACGTGAACCTCGGCAAGGTGTCGGCCGCCCGGCGGGTCGCGCGCACCATCTTCATGGCGACCGCGCCGGTGCAGCGGGCGGCCCACGTCGGCATCGACGAGAAGAGCGTGCGCCTCGGGTGCGTGCAGCCCGGCGAGCCCATCGCGCCCTTCGGCGACGCGCTGCGCCGGCTCGTCGAGCGGGGCACGCACCTCTACACCGAGGGCTCGCGCTACTGGCTCGGGCTCCAGGCGACGGTGTCGCGCCTCGCGGAAGACCGCGCTGCAGACTGGAAGGCCGACGTGGTCGCGCAGGAGATCGTCGAGCGCCTGAAGGAGCACTTCAAGACCCCGGCGAACCGCGGGGACTTCCGCGCGACGTACGTGGCCCCGAGGAAGAGCGGGGAGGTCCCTGACGAGCGCGAGGCGGGTCTGGTGGTGCTCGACCCGGACGATCCGCACACGCCCAACGCGACGGACAGCCCGGGGAAGCTGCGCGCCGAGGAAATTCTTGAGGGCCGAGGGACGGGGCCGCGGACGTATCGCAACAGCGTGGTGTTCCTGGCGCCGGACCGGCGGCGGCTGGTGGAGCTGGAGGAGGCGGTGCGGAAGTTCCTCGCGTGGAAGAGCATCGTGAAGGAGGCGAACGATCTCGATCTGCAACCGTCGCAGATGACGCAGGCCACGGCCCGGGAGAAGGCCGCGAGGGAGACGGTGCAACTGCGCCTGCACGAGACCTGGTGTCTGCTGCTCGCCCCGGAGCAGGAACGGGGGGACGACGGCGCCCCACCGCCCGCGCGCGAGTGGCGCGAGCTGCGACTGCAAGCGGGCGGCGCCGAGGGCCTCGGGGTGCGCGCGAGCAAGAAGCTGCGCGCGGAGGACCTGCTGGTCGTCGAGCTCGGGGGGACGATGCTGAAGATGCACCTCGACCGGGTTCCGCTGTGGCGCGGGGATTCGGTGCCGGTGAAGACGCTCGCGGACGACTTCGCGAAGTACCTCTACCTCCCGCGGCTGCAGAGTACGAAGGTGCTGATCGACGCGATCGGCAAGGGGCTCGCCAACACCGCGTGGGAGACGGAGACCTACGCCTGGGCCGAGCGCCTCGACGCCGAGACGGGGCGCTACGCGGGGCTGCGCGCGGGCACTGCCTCCACTGCGGTGAGCGCGGACGGTGACGCGGTGTTGGTGAAGGCGGCGGTCGCGCGAGCGCAGATGGAGGCCGACCGGGCGCGGGCGGAGGGCGCGGGGACGGCGGTGCCGAAGGCCTCACCGTCGGGTACCTTCGCGCTGGTCTCGCCAGCGGGTGTGGAGGTCGCGCGCGGTGGGGCGGCGAAGGCGGGTGCGGTGGCGCCGACGCCAGAGGCGATGCCGAAGCGGTTTCACGCGAGCGTCGACGTCGAAGCGACCCAGCTCGCGGCCAGGGCGGAGCTCATCGCGAAGGAGGTGCTGAAGCACCTTGCGACGCTGCCCGGGGCGAGGGTGACCGTGACGCTGGAGGTGCACGCAGAGATGCCCGAGGGGGCGAGCACCGAGGTCGTTCGCAACGTACGCGAGAACTGCCGCACGCTCGGCATCGCCGACGCGTCGTTCGAGAAGTGAGCGCGGGCGGGGGCGATGTCTTCTGACGATGTCGCGCGAACGCTGGTGACCCGGCTGGCCTCCGCCGAGCGGGAGCTCGCCCGCCGCCGGGCGCTCGCGCTGCACCGCGCCAGCGGGCGCCCGGCGCGGCTGATGTGGCACGGAGCGGAGGAGTGCGTCGCCCTGCTGGCGCGGCATGGCGAACTCACGGCGTCCGTCGTGGCGGAAGTGATGCAGCAGGGCGGCGCGCTCGTGCTGCCGCGCCTGGACGGGTGCGAAGAGGCGGCGATTCGCGCGGCGCGGGGCCAGTGGATGCGCGAACTCGCGGCGTTGGCCCGGGGCGAGGCAGTGACAATCAGCGCGCTGCCGACGTCGGATGCGGGCGAGGTTGGCCCCGTCGAGGCCGGGCAGTCCGCGAGCGCTGAGCGGGGGGACGACGAGGTCGAGGTCCTGCGTGAGCCAACGAGGTTGCGGGCGTTGGATGAGGTGCGGGTCGCGCGGCGGCTGGAGCTGCTCATCACCCGGGCCTTCGACGAGCGGACCATGACGCTCGAGCCTCCGGTCGACGGCGAAGGGGAGGAGCCACCCGGGGCCGAGGTGCGAGGCTGGTACGAGGTCGCGGCACGCGACGATGGCGGGCTGGCGCTGTGGCTGTGTTGCGCGCCGTGCGACGGCTTCGCGCCATTCGTGAAGACGCTCGCGCTGAAGGGGTTGGGCGCCGATCGGGCGGTGCGCCGGGAGAACCTCGCGCGTGTCGGGGCGCGCCTCGCGGTGGGCACTCCAGGCGGAATGGTGACGTGGAGCACCGGGGATGTAGACGACGACGCCACCTACGCCGCGCTGCTCTCATCGATGACGCCGGAGGGGTTGGTCTCCGAGCGGCCGACGGTTTTCCGGGGCGACGTGGAGGGTCCGACCCAGAGACTCGCGGGCGCGATGCTGTCTCCTGGCGGGCGCAATGCGGTGCTGGTTCCGCCGTCGCTCGCGCTGACGTTGGACGGTGGAGTGACGGCGCTCGACGAGGGGTGGCGCCTCTGGTCGGTGCAGATCCCGGCGGCCCCCGACGCGACGCTGGTCGCGTTGCTGGCGACGGTGGGGCTCTCAGTCGCGGCGCAGGCGCTGTGCGCGCAGTGGGTGCTCACGCCGCCCGTCCGCTGGGACACGACGCCGCGGGGCCAGCGCTTCCCTGTGTTCACAACGGAGGCACCTCCCGTGGTGCGGGTGTCGGCGTCGAACCCCCGCAACGACCTCGTGGTCTTTCTGCATGGAAACGGTCACCTGGAGCGGCTCGAGCTCGCGACCACCGCGCGCGCCGAGCTCGCGTTGGAAGGACTCGCGGCCGGGCGGTATCTGCTGGAGGTCACCGCGGCGGACCTCGCGCTGTCGCCCGAGCGCCTCGTGTTCGCGATCGAGGACGCAGCTCGGGGACGCTGGCCGACGGAGGCCCCGGCGGTACTCCTGGGCGGGCGCACGCTGCGTGGCGGTGACGTGATCGAGGAGAACCTCGCGGCGCTCGGGGGGATGCTTGCGTGGTCGATCCACGCACCGCCCGCGGCGACAGTGCGCGTGCGCTGGGATGGTGCGCTGCGCTGGGACTCCGGGGCACTCTGCGCCGACGAGAGTGGCGAGGTGCCGACCGCAGTGGTGATCGCGCGAACGCGCTCCCTCCGCGAGGCGGCACCCGTGGGCGCGATGATCATCGACCTCGGCGAATCAGGGACGGTGGTGCTGCGTCACGTCCAACGGATCGACCACGCCCTCGCGACGGCGCGTGACGGCCTGCGCCGGTCGCTCGACGCAGCCGCGCTGCTGGCCGCCCAGGGGTCGTTCGACGCGAGCCTGGCGCTGGCGATGTGGGCGCACCCAGCCGGCGCGGCCCTGGGCTATGGCGTGCGAGAACTGCCGATGGCTGCGCGGCGCGTGGCGCCGGAGCTGTGCGCGGCGATCATGGAGGACGTCCTGGAGGAGGGGGGCGCGTACCGGGTGCAGGCGTCGGCGCTGCTGGTGCTGGTGCGATCGGACGCGAGCCTGCGCGGGCGGGAGGAGGGCTCGGTACGATTGGCGTTGGAGGCGTTGTGTGGGGCGCTGGGGCTCACGCGCGCGATCGTCTCGGACGGTCGTCGCTGGTGGTCGCTCGACGTGCGAAGGTCCGCCGCGCCTCTCGCGGATTCGCTCGAAGGGATCATCCACGAGGATGAAGGTCTGGAGGGGTTCCTGGTTCGCTACGGGGCGTGGAGGTAGGCGATGAGGGTCGTGGCGGCGGAGGAGCTGACCGAGCGGGCCGCGGCGTCAGGTGTCTGCTGGATGGGCGCCGACGAGGACGACGCATGGCGCGAGACGATACGCGTGCACCTCGCGGCTGAGGGCAGCATCCGTCGGCGCACACTGGTCGATCGGGTTCTGCGCTGGCACGACGTGCCCGACGAAGACGCGCGGCGCGAGCGCATCCACGAGGTGATCGATGCGCTCGACGGCGTGGGCGATGCGCTCGTGGGTGACGGCGGGCTGGTCGGGGCGGCCCCGCTGCGCGCAGCCGTCGTGGGCAACAGTCGGGTCGTGCTGCTCATGGGAAGCGTCCCGACCTCGGTGCTCGCGGCGGCGCTACCTCAGGAGAACATCCTGCGGGGGCGGGTGAGGCAGATGATGCTGCGACACCACGACCGGGTAGGGCTCGCGCGCGCCATGGCATCGCTCGGTGGTGGCGTGATCGAGGTCGCGGTGTGGGCGGGCCTCGACCGTGCGCCACCGACGCTGGCTGCATGGTGGCAGACGCTGGCGTCGCGGCGGGTCGAGGCGGCGGCGGGGGACGATGAGCGGGATCTCGCAGTGTTCGTGGTCTACGGCGACCGCGGGCGGTGGCGCCGCCCGGAAGGGAGCGACGTCGGGCTGCCGCGGCTCGAGCGGCTGCGACAGCCCGGTGGGTGGTACCGCTACGCGTGGCGCACCGAGGAGGGGACGGGCGCGCTCACGGGCGACGAGGCGACACGCACCATGCTGGCCGTCGAGGCGAGGGCGGGGGTGAGACGCACGGTGACGGCGACGACCACGCCCGGCGATGTGGTCACCGTGTCGGTGCCCGGTCGGATCCCGAGGGCGGAGTACCGGTATCTGTTGGGAGTGGGCGATCGCCTCGAATCGGCCGATGGGATCGCGCGCTACGCGGTACCGGCGGAGACCTGGCCGGAGTTGGGGGAGATGTTGTCCGCGCGGTTGGGGATGGCAGTGGACGAGTCGGGGGTGACGGCGTGAGTGCGACGAGACGAGAGCTGAACCTGAAGCCGAGTTTCCTGCGGGAGCTCAACGCCTTTCCGCCCGACAAGACCGGGGTGCTCTGGGAGAAGATCGGGTTCCTCACGGACGACCCGCTGCCCGATGGGAAGCTTAAGAAGAAGCTCGTCGGCAAGGACGACATCTACCGCCTGCGCGTCGGCGATCACCGCGTCTTCTACACCTTCGGCGAGGCGTGGATCCGGTTGCTCGCGATCCGCAAGCGCGACGACCGCACGTACCGTGACGGCATCGACGGCGTCACGGCCGACGCTCCAGAGCCCACCGGTCGCGAGGTCGACGATGACGCCCTCGACGCCGCGCTCGCCCGCGCCGAGGCGCCGACGTTCCACTTCGATGCGAAGGCGACGAAGGCGGGGCGCACCCTGCCGCGGCCCGTCACCGCCGAGTGGCTCGCGCAGTTGAAGGTTGAGCCGGTCCACCACTCGGCGCTGCTGCGGTGTCGCAGCGAGGACGACCTCCTCGACGCGTTGGTGCCCGCCGACGTGGCCGAGCGTGTCCTGGAGGCGCTGTTTCCCCGGCCGATCAACGAGGTGATCGCGCAGCCAGACCTGGTGGTACGGCACTCGAACGACCTCGTGCGGTACACCGAGGGGGAGCTCATCGCGTTCCTGCTGAAGCTCGACCCCGAGCAGGAGCGGCTCACCCGCTGGGCGCTCAAGGGCCCAACGCTGGTGAAGGGCGGCGCGGGCACCGGCAAGAGCACGGTGGCCCTCTACCGTGTGAAGTCGGTGCTCGAGCAGAAGGGCGCCCGCGGCGACGAGACGGTGCTTTTCACCACGTACACGCGGGCCCTCGAGCGGGCGACCGGGCAGCTTCTCGACCAGCTCCTGACACCCGATCAGCGCAAGCGGGTGCGGGTCGCGACCTGCGACACCGTCGCGCGTGAGATCGTTGCGGCGTCGCGGGCGCTGGGGCCCTTCGCGGACGCTTCGGTGCTGCGGCGACGCCTGCGCGACCTGCGCGCGAGCTTCGAGGCGCCCGGACCGAGCGCCTTCGAGCGCAAGCTCCGGGCGAAGGCGCTGGCGGGCGTCACCGACGAGTACCTGCTCGACGAGTTCGAGTGGGTGATCGAGGGTCGCGAACTGGCGACGCTCGACGAGTACCTGGCGGCGCCACGACCCGGCCGCGGGATCGTCTTCGGCGAGAAGCTCCGCACGACGGTGTGGGCGCTGCGGGTGGCCTTCCAGGAGGACCTGGCGCTCGCGAAGCTGGAGACCTGGAGCGACCTGCGGAGAGAGGCGCTCGCACGGGTGCGTGCTGGCCTCGGGGGGCGTCGTTACGACCACGTCGTCGTCGATGAGGCCCAGGACCTGTCGCCTGCCTCGCTCGCACTCCTGGCCGAGCTAGCTGCGACGCCGGAGGGGATCTTCCTCGCGGCCGACAGCAAGCAGTCGCTCTACTCGCGCAACTACACTTTCGCGAGCGCGCACCCGCGGCTCCAGTTCAAGGGGCGCACGGCGCTGCTCGCTCGCAACTACCGCTCGACAGCGGAGATCGACCGGGCGGCCTTCGCGCTGCTCGATGCGGGTGACGCGCCGGAGGCGTCGGAGAGCCCCAAGTCGGGGCCGTGGCCGGTGCTCGCGAGGGGCCTCGCGCCCGTCGACGAGGGGAAATGGGCGGCGCGCTTTCTCCGGCAGATGGCGCAGCACCTCGCGCTGCAGGTACAGACCGCGGCGGTGCTGGTGCCCGACGCGGAGGCGGGCGCGGCGCTGGCAGCGGCGCTCCAGCGAGAGGGCGTGGCGGCGCGGTACTTCCCGGGGCGCGAGCTCGACCTGCGCGAGCCGGTCGTGAAGGTGCTCACGCTGCACTCGGCCAAGGGACTGGAGTTTCCGATGGTGGTGATCGCGGGCCTGCGCCCGGGGAGCTTCCCCGTGCTGGAGGCCTTCGCGACGACGGAGGAGTTCGAGGAGGCGATGCGCACCCACCGGAGGCTCCTGTACGTGGGCATGACCCGCGCGATGAGGGGCTTGCTGGTATTGCAGCCGAAGGGCTGGAGCGACCCCGCGCTCGGTGCGCTCGACGCAAGCGGTTGGAACATCCAGGAGGTGTCGGCGTGAGCGTCGTGAAGCTGGCGAAGTTTACCGACGACGACGACACGCTGCGCGACGTGAAGAACGCCGCGTTCGCGCGAGAGAACCGTATGGGTGGCGCGACCGCGCTGGAGTTCGACGGGGTCGTCAGCGTGACGCTGGGCTTCCTCGACGAGCTGCTGCGCGGGCGCTCGACCGAGTCGCTGGGCGAGATGGATTTCCGCGGGATGTGCCCCGACGTCGAGGCCACGATGGTGCGCTGGCTCGATCGGACGTCGGCACCACCGGTCGCGCGCCCTGCTGCCCGCGAGAAGATGCCCGCGGCGCCGGCGCCGGTGCTGCGCTTCGAGTCCGTGGACACGAAGCACGAGCGGTACACGCCGTCGCGGCTGAGCTCGCAGCTCCGGCGCCAGCTCACGCGCTACCTCGAGGCCGCGTGGCCGCTCAACGATCCGCGCCTCGTGCAGGCGCGGCGCACCCTGCTCGAGACCGACGTCAACGGGCACCTCCTCGCGCAAGAGCCCTTCGTCGAGACCACGCCGCGGTACACGGAGTTTCGCGGTGGCTTCGACGACCTGCGCATCGACCCGAAGACGAGGGCCTTCCTCGGTTCGCTCTCTCGCGCCGCCGAGGGGCGCCGCGCGCTGATCTACCCATCACTCTACGCGCACCAGGCGGCGGCGCTCGAGGGCTTCCTCGGGCCCGCGCGGAAGAACCTCGTGGTGGCGACGGGCACCGGGTCGGGCAAGACGGAGTGCTTCCTCCTGCCGATGGTGGGGCAGCTCCATGAGGAGGCACGCATCTCGCCAGTGACCTGGAAGAGGCGCGGCGTCCGAGCGCTCATCCTGTATCCGATGAACGCGCTGGTGAACGACCAGGTGTCGCGCCTGCGACGGCTGATCGGCGACGAGGGCTTCGCGCGCGACTTCCGCGACGACACGGGCGCGGGCCGTCACCCGACCTTCGGGATGTATACGGGCCGCACGCCTTACGCGGGTCCGCGCGACGCCACCAAGGATCGCGAGCGCGTGGTTCCGCTGCTCAACTGGTACCGCACGCTGGAGACCGACGAGCCCGCGCTCGCGGCGCATCTGAAGACCCTTGGTCGCTACCCCTCCAAGGACCTCGCGGCCTTCCTCGCGGCCGACCAGGCCGCGCCCGCCGAGTACAAGAGCGGCAAGAAGAAGGGGAAGAAGTTCACTAAGCACAACTGGGAGCGGCGGCTGCTCACGGCCGACGGCGACCGCGAGCTGCTCACTCGCCAGGAGATGGTCTGTGACGCTGAGACCGGTCAGGGCAACGCGCCCGACGTGCTCATCACCAACTACTCGATGCTCGAGTACATGCTGATGCGCCCCTTCGAGCGGCCCATCTTCGACGAGACGCGGCGCTGGCTCGAAGAGCCGGGGAGCCGGTTCCTGCTGGTGCTGGACGAGGCGCACATGTACCGCGGGGCGAAGGGGGCGGAGGTCGCGTTCCTCATCCGCCGACTCCTCGACCGGCTCGGCGTGATCGACCGCCCCGAGAAGGTCTCGATGATCGCCACCAGCGCCTCGCTCGGCGGCGGCGACGCGGTGGACGTCGCGCGGCGCTTCGCGGCCGACCTCACCGGCCTCGCGCCCGACGGCTTCGAGGTCGTCACCGGTCATCGCCAGGCGGCGAGGGGCCCGCGACCCGGCGACGCGGCAACCGCCGACGTGCTCGCCGCCATCGACCTGGAGGCACTGCACGTCGCGCGCACCAGCGACGCGCTCGGGGCAGTGCTTGCACCCTTGTTCGCGCACCTCGGACACACCATGCCAGCGGGCGACGAGACCGCGCTGGTGGCGTCGCTGCACGGCCTGCTCTCGCCGCAGCCCTTTCTCCAGCAGGTGCTTCACGAGACTTCGGCGCAGGCTGTGGCGCTGGGCGCCCTCGCCGATCGGGTCTTCCCGGGAGCGCCGACCGCACGCAAGGCTACCGAAGTCCTGCTTACGCTTGGGGCCATCGCGCGCCCGCAGCCCGACGAGCCGGGGCTGCTGCCGACACGCATCCACCTGATGTTCCGTGGCATCGACGGACTGCACGCCTGCCTGAACCCGCGGTGCGAGGGTCGGCAGTGCGACCCCGGGGAGTTCGCGCCGCTCGGCAAGCTCTTCACGGCAGCGCGAACCTTCTGCGACGCCTGCCGCTCGCGGGTCTTCGAGATCGCATCGTGCCGCGAGTGCGGCGGGGCGTACTGCCTCGCGTATGCACCGACGCACGACCTGTCCGAATGGGACTTCCTCTGGGGCGAGGCGGCCGAAGAGGAAGGTGTGCAGGTGCAGCTACTGCCGGGAGACCCGCGGCCGGGGCACGACGCCGAGGTGGTCACGGTACAGCTCAGCACGGGCAAGCTCCTCGATGCGGGGCACACGCTCCCGCCGGCGGAGGTGCGCGACCTGTGGATGGCTCGGGTCGACGACCGCCGGGCCGCGGAGTTTCCGGTCTGCCCGGCGTGTCAGCCGCCCGGCTCGCAGCGCCGGGGGCGCATCAAGGACCACCGCACGCGCGGCGAACAGCCCTTCACCGCCCTGGTGGAGACGCAGTTCGCCGAGCAGCCGCCGCAGGACGCACGACCCGACCTGCCCAACCACGGACGCAAGGTGCTGGTCTTCAGCGATGGTCGGCAGAAGGCCGCCCGCCTCGCGCCGGCGCTCGCCATCGGGCACGCGCAAGATGCCTTCCGCCAGGTGCTGGTGCTCGCCGCGCGAACCCTGGAGTCGCAGGGCGACGTGCCCTCAATCGGGCTCCTGTACCCGGCGGTGCTGCATGTCTGTGCGAGGCGCAGCGTCGACCTCTTCCCGGAAGGCGACCCGACCGGCGAGTGGCACCGGCACCTCGTGCTCGCCGCGACGATGTCGCTCCCGCAAATCCTCCAGATCTCGTACTCGCTTCAGCAACCCGAGGCCTTTGCGCAGGCGCTCTTCGGCGAGCTGACCGAACGCTTCCTGTCGCTCTCGCAGCTCGGGGTGGCGCAGTACATCGTCGACCCGCGCATGGCCGCGATGCTGCTCAAGGGATTCCCCGCGGGGGTGCTCTCGCCGGACGAGACCCGTTCGTTGCTCGATCGTTGGATGCGCGTGCAGCTCGAGCGCCGCTGCTTCCTGCCGCCGGGCGCGTCGCCGGGGCGTCTCGGCGAGGAGTTCCAGAGGCCGGCCGGGATCAACCCGGGCAAACTGCTCGACCTGCTCCCGCAGCGCTTCCAGGAGCACCTCCGCACTCTCGTCGAGGACGAAGCGGCGCGCGCCGCGGTCACGAAGTGGTTCGAGTCCCTGCCCAGGAGCGGGATGTTCCACTTCATCAACAACCAGCACTTCCTCGGGCCTTCACTGCTCACGATGAACCTCCGCCCGGAAGGTCCGTGGTGGATGTGCGGGCGCTGCTACCGCATGCACGCCGACACCCTCGGCCGCGCCTGCGACGACTGCGGCGGCGAACTCCTGCCTGCCGACGGCGCGGTGCTCTCAGCCCGGGTCGGATACTACCGCGACGCCGTGCTGCGCGCGCTCGACGGCACCTCGCTCGAGCCCTTCGGCCTTACGGTGAAGGAGCACACCGCACAGCTCACTGGTCTCGGCGACGACGACCAGGCCTTCAACCTCACCGAGCGATACGAGCTTCGCTTCCAGGACCTCCGCATCGACAACGCGCCACCCATCGACGTGCTCTCGTGCACGACCACCATGGAGGTGGGCATCGACATTGGCGCGCTTGTCGGTGTGGCGCTGCGCAACGTCCCCCCGCACGTGGCCAACTACCAGCAGCGGGCCGGCCGCGCGGGCCGCCGGGGCCGCGCCATCGCCTCGGTGGTGACCTACGCGCAGGGCGGGTCGCACGACGCCTGGTACTACGACGACCCGACGCGCATCGTGTCGGGCGCGGTGCGCTCGCCCGTGGTCTACGTCGAGAACACCCGGGTGCTGCGGCGTCACGCCTTCGCGTGGCTGGTGCAGCGCTTCTTCCACGAGAAGGTCCCGAGCGGGGTGGCGGCGCACGCGCTCTTCGAGAGCATGGGCACGGTGCGCGATTTCCTCGACGCCGCGCAGCCGTGTTCCCTGGTGCGGATGGAGTCCTGGCTCGCCGCGCACGAGGCGCGCCTGCTCGCGGAGCTGCGGCGGTGGGTGCCGAGCTTCTCGCACGGCGCGCGCGAGGCGCTCGACGTTGATGCCGCGCTCGACGGAGCGGTTCAGGAGCTGACGCTGCGGATGCGCGACGCGTTGCCACCGACGGAGGCACCCGCGGACGAGGCGCAGGACGAGGCCGCGCAAACGGCGCGCAAACTCCGGCTCGACGAGAACCTCCTCCAGATGCTGATCGAGCGGGCGATCCTACCGCGCTACGCGTTTCCGACCGACACGGTGGCCTTCTGGGTGCACCGGCAGAAGGGCGCGAGCGGTCCGAAGTGGAAGCTCGACTTCGACTATCAACCGCAGCGCGACCTCCAGGTGGCGCTCACCGAGTACGCGCCCGGCCGCAGCCTCACCATCGACGGCCAGCGCTTCGTGTCCGCGGCGCTCTACAACCCCTACCAGCCCGACGTCGCGAAGACCCTGTCGAAGCAGTCGCCGTACGCGTCGTGTCGGGGCTGCGGCTACGTCGGCAGGGGACTCGCGGTGGGCGCGCTGGCCTCGTGCCCGGTGTGCGGCAACACGGACCTCCTCAAGCGCCCCTTCGTGCGCCCGGAGGGCTTCGCGCCCGACGTCAACGCGCGCCGCGAGCCCGACCGCGGCGGCTCGGTCTCGTACGCGGGCGAGACCACGCCCGCGAAGCTGGAGGTGACCCACGTCGATCACTGGGACGAGGTCCGCTACGCGGGACGACTGAGCCTGAGCGTCGCTGCTCGTGAACTCATCGTGGTGAACAAGGGTGTCGGCGATCGCGGGTTCATGATCTGCCGATCGTGCGGACTGGCCGAGCCCACGCTGGGTGTCGGGTTCAGCAGCCCGAAGCTGTCGGGCAAGGGCGCCTCGAAGGTGCACGCGCCCCCGACCCGCGAGGGCGTGACGTGCAGCGGTCAGGGCGACGGACCGCTCTACCTCGGGCACACCTTCAAGACCGACGTTCTGCTCATGCGGGTGAAGCTCACGGCGCCGATGCACTGCGCAGTGGCGGACCGGCCAGGTCGATCGGGTGCGGCGGGCCGGGCGGCACTCACGTCGCTGGTCGAGGCGATCGGCCTCGCCGCGTCGCGCACGTTGCAGATCGACGAGGGTGAACTCGCGGGCAACTGGAACCCCGTCCCGAGCGGCGACCCCTACGAGGCCGACGTGTACTTCTACGACCTGCTTCCCGGCGGCGCGGGCTACACGTGGCAGGTCCGCGAGAACCTCGCACTGGTGCTGGGCGCCACCCGTGAGCTGCTCGCTGGCTGCGACTGCACCGCGTCGTGTTACCGCTGCCTTCGCCATTGGGGTAACCAGCGTCTCCACGGGCAGCTCGATCGCACACTCGCGCTCTCGCTACTCGCGGCGATCACGGAAGGCGCGATCCCACTCGTGCAGGTGGGCGCGGCGGAACGGGCCATCGCGCCGCTGCGTGAGCTGCTGCGGCTGCGCGGCATCGCCCATCGCGAGGAGGCCGTGCCGGAGGGCGACGGGACGGTCAACGTGCCGCTGATCGTGGACCTCCCAGACGGCGGCGAGACATGGGTCGAGGTCCATCACCCACTGGTCGACGTCGAGCATTCGCCGACGCCCGTAATGGACGCCGCCATGGCGCGCATGCTCCCGGTGGTGACGCTCGACGTGTGGACGTTGGAGAACGCGCTGCCGACCGCGATGGCGAAGCTCGAAGGGAGCGCGTGAGCCACCCCTTCCACCGGCTGACGGCGCCCGAGGCGTGGGCGACGACCGTCGGCACCGTGAGCTTCTCGTCGCTGCGGACACTGGAGCAGTGCCCGCGGCAGTGGCAGTTGCGGCGCTCGTCGTGGCCAGGCTTCGAGCGCTTCCCCACGCGACCGCACGCGGCATCGCTAGAGGGAACGCTCGTGCACGAGATGCTCGACCGGCTGTTCCGCGCGCTGTCCTTCGCGGGGCTCCCGGCGCCGGGGAGCGAAGGCTTTCGTCACACGCTGCGGGCGGTCGACGTGATGGGTGAGATCCAGCGGCGCATCGATGAGGCCAACGCGCTGCTCGCCGGGCATCCGCGCCGCGCGGCGCTGCGGCTACCCCACGACGCACGCTCGCTTTACAACCGCGTCGCCGCGCTCTTCCAGCGCGAGTACGCGAGCGTCGACCGCGAGGGGACCGAGACGATCGTCTCGGTCCAGGGGGGAGGCGGCGGAGAGGTTGACCCGTTGCGGCGGCTGCGAGCGCAGGGCGTGCTGACGGAGTGGTCGGTGGCGCACCCGACACTGCCGGTGCGAGGCGTGATCGACATGTTGCGGCTCGGCGCGGGAGGTACCTGCGTGGTGGACTTCAAGACGGGTCACCCGCGACCCGAGTACGAAGAGCAGCTCCAACTGTATGCGCTGCTCTGGTGGCGTGTTACCGAGCGCGTGAGTTGAGGTCTCGCGCCCCGCTTTCGCGCCGGCTCGTTGATGGTGCTGGGGTCGCCACCGCGACGATGGCCCTCATCGGTTTGCCCGTGCGCTCGCCGCTCGCCGCGATGTAGTCGCGCCCCAGGAGCGGGCCGCGACGTTGTGTCGGCCAGTGAAAAAGGTGACGGGAGCGGTGCGCCAACACCCTCCCGTCGGGCCCCGATGATGCCTTGGGAGAAAGTCACCGGGACCCCCCACGAGTCGTCCGCTTCGCGCTTTGCGTCAAGGACTGGATCGCCCGACCCCCCACCGTCCACGACGCGCGACCGCCCATCACCCCGTGCTGCCACGTCGCCAGCGCCCCGCCCGGCGGCCCTCTCGTGCTCCATGGTCACGGGCTCCGCTCTCGCACCGTGCGCGGAGTCCTCGCGCCCGACGAGCCGGCGACCTTCCACGAGCTCTTCGCGCGCCGCTACCGCTGCACCGCGTGTGACGCGACCTCCACCGTCGTGCCCGCCGACGTGCTCCCCCGCAAGCACTTCGGCGCCGTCACCATCGCCCTCGCGTTCGCCCTCTACGGCGCGCTTCGGCAGTCGCTCGACACGGTCTACCGCGCGCTCAATCCAACGCACATTCGCAACTACGGGGCGCGCGGCTGGGACTCGGTCCTGCGCTGGCTCTCGATCGCCTCCACGCTCTTCCCCGACGTGCGCCCGTCGCCCGCCGAGTGGTCCTCGCGCCGCGTCGCCGAGCGCGTCGCCATGACCCTCGCGGCCCTCGTCCCCGACGAGTCGCTCTCCATTCCCTCCCGCGTCGCGCGTGCCGTCTGCCACCCGCCATGATGCCCATCGCCTTGATTCACCGAGGGATCCGCGGCCCACCCGGTTGGGCCGCCTCCCCCGCGCGGCAGACCCCGCTACCGCTCCTTCCGCGTCGCCCATCACGGCCGCGGCGCAGGAGACGTCCATGTCCAACGATGACCACGAGATCCGTCCCAGAGATCACGGCGAAGAGATCGCCCTCTTCCGCTTCGGCGTGATCGGCGCGCTCACCCGGCGCACCCTCGCCCGCGGCGAGCTGCGCGCCGAGATGCGCTCGCTCTCCAGGCAGACCTTCCTCCCGCCGGGCGCGACCCGCACCCGCACCTTCAGTCTGCCGACCTTGGAGCGCTGGCTGTACGCCCATCGTGAGGGCGGCCTGGAAGCGCTGCGCCCCGAGCCGCGCAGTGATCGCGGACGCGCCCGCGAGCTCACCGAGCCGCAGCGTGACCTGGTGCTCGACATCCGCCGCGAGCACCCCGCGGCGACCGCGAGCGTCATCCTGCGCGAGCTCGTCGCGAGCGGGCGCATCACCGAGGGCGCGGTCTCCGAGACCACCGTGCGACGGCTGCTCGCCGACCACGGGCTCGATCGCATCCCGATGCGCGACGGCGCCGGCGCCCGCACCCGGCTGCGCTGGGAGGCCGAGCGCCCCGGCGCCCTGTGGCACGGCGACGTCTGCCACGGCCCCACGCTCACCCTCGGCGGCGACAAGGTGCCGGTGCGGGTGCACGGCCTGCTCGACGACGCCTCGCGCTTCGTCGTCGCCCTGGAGGTGCACTCCACCGAGCGCGAGGTCGACATGCTCGGCGTGCTGGTGCGCGCCCTGCGCCGCCATGGCCCGCCACAGGTCCTTTATTTGGACAACGGGTCGACCTACCGCGGCGAGATCCTGCGCCTGTGCTGCGCCCGGCTGGGCATCACGCTCGTGCACGCGAAGCCCTACGACCCCGAGGCGCGCGGCAAGATCGAGCGCTTCTGGCGCACGCTGAGGCAGGGCTGCCTCGACCACCTCGGCGCCTTGGCGACCCTCGACGACCTCCAGGCAAGGCTCAACGCCTTCCTCTCGGAGCACTACCACGCGAGCGCCCACGCCTCGCTCATGGGCCGCTCGCCCGGCGTCGTGTGGACGACCGCCGAGCGTCCCGTCGATCGCCTCGACGAAGCGGCGCTGCGCACGGCGCTCACGGCCCGCTCGACACGTCGCGTGCGCAAGGACACCACGCTCTCGGCGGCCGGTCACACCTGGGAGCTCGACCAGGGATTCCTCGCCGGGCGCACGGTGACCGTCGCGCGCTGCATGGTCGACCCCGCCGAGGCGCCGTGGGTCGAGCACGAGGGGCACCGCTACCTCCTGCGCCGCGTGGACCCCAAGGCCAACGCCACGCGCCCGCGTCCGGCGCGCCGCGAGCACATCGCGACGGCGCCGCGCGCGAGGGTGCCCTTCGACCCCGCGGGCGCCCTGCTGGAGCAGGCGCGCGCGAAGGCCAACGCGAGCTTGGGCGACGACGTCGGCGACGCGCTCGACGCGGCGCTCGTGGACGCCGAGGTGGGCTCGTGACGCCCGCGTACCTGAGCCACTTCGGGTTGCGCGAGGCGCCCTTCCACAAGGACCTCGACGACCGCGCGCTGTGGCTGCCGCCGTCCAAGCTCGGGGTCTGCCAGGCGCTCGAAGAGGCGGTCTCCGAGCACGCCTCGGTGGTGCTGACGGGCGAGCCCGGCGTGGGCAAGACGTGTCTCTTGCGGGCGATGCGGGCGCGGCTGCCCGAGCGGGGCTATCGGCTCACCTACTGCCACAACGCCACGCTCGGCCGGCGCGACTTCTACCGCCAGCTCTGCACCGCGCTCGGGCTCGCGCCGTCGGCCACCGCGGCGGCGCTCTTCCACGCCGTGAGCGCCGACGTGCAGGCGCTCGGGAGCGAGTCGCGGCAGCACCCGGTCTTCCTCCTCGACGAGGCCCACCTGCTCCACCAGGACACGCTCGCGCACTTGCACATCCTGCTCAACTACGAGTGGGATCGTCGCCCGCTGCTCTCGGTGGTGCTCGTGGGCCTGCCCGAGCTGGCCGACCGTCTCGCGCTACGGATCAACCGCTCGCTCTACTCACGCCTCCATCACCGACTACGCATCGATCCGCTGACCGTCGAGGACAGCGCGGCCTACCTGCGGCTGCGGCTGGAGCGCGTGGGGTGCACGAGCGAGCTCCTGGCCGACGACGCGATCGCCGTGCTGCACGAGGCGGCGCAGGGGGCACACCGCGAGCTCGATCGCCTGGCGACCGACGCGCTCCGCGCCGCGGCGCGCAAGGGCAAGCGCGTGGTGGACCGCGCCGTCGCGCGGCAGGTGGTGGCCAGTGACGCCTCGCGCGAGGAGGGCGATCGATGAACGGGAGTGGCGACCACGACAGGGCGTCGGCGTCCGTGCTCGGCGGGTCGCCCGAGATCGCGGTGCTGGACGGCCTCGGGCACACGCTGCGCATCGCCATCGCGGTGACGCGGGCGCTCAACCCCGAGCTCGCAGCGCCGTGGTCGGTCGCCTGCGCGCTGCGGGTGAAGGCGGCGACCCTGGTGATCGCGCACGCGGAGTCGCTGCTGTGCGCGCTGGCCTGCTACCGCGACGCCGTCGACTGCGAGAGCCGCTGCCACGACGACGACCACGACGACCTGCCTTTCTGATCTCCCTCAAGCTCGCTGCCACTCCATCACCACGGTGATGGCCATCGCCCTACGGCGACGCCCCGCCGCGCCCGATGATGTCCATCGCGCAGACGGCGAACGAGTCGCGGTCGGCTCGATGGACATCAAGCGACGGGCGTCATCGCGCCGCGCCGTTGATGCCCATCAGCCAACCGGTGCACTACGCCATCAACCAACGTGCCCGGTAACAGGTGGCGCAGCACGGGGGACATGCCCGTGGCGCTGTCGCTGCGACACCCGCGGGGGAGCACTGTCTTCGGGGTGGATGCGGCCCGGCTGGAGACGTTGGAAGACCGCCTTGCGGCGCGCATCGAGGCCGTGCGAGCGGCGGTGGCACAGACACCCGCGCCGACGCGGACGGGGGACCAGTGTGCCTGGTGCGACACGCGACCGTTCTGCGACGAACATTGGCGCGCGCTGCCGTCCGTAGAGGCGCTGCGGGGAGTGGGGGTGCGGTGGGGCGACGTCGAGGTGCGGGTGCCCGAGGACGTCGGAGCGCACGGGTTCGTGGCGTCACAGGGCGCGCGGCGGCTGCCTGTGGTGTGGGATGACGACGGGGCGGTGGTGCATGGACCCTTCGCGGCGGGCGAGACGCTGCGCATCCTCGGCGCGGAACTGCAGGAGTATGCGGTGCGGCTCACGGCGCGGAGCGAGGTGTTTCATCGCGGCGAGAGTGGGGGCGGGGCGTAGTGGAGGTCACTCCTGGGCGAGCGCGCCGATGAAGGTGTCGGGACGCATGCACTTCGAGCGGGACGTCGTGCCCGTGGAGGTCGAACTGCCGCCACCCCCGATGCCACACACGCGAATTACAGGACTTACCGAGGGAGACCGTTGATGACGTGATCTCGCACGGTCACTTCCGCCGGAGGTACCGGGCTTCGATCCGTGAAATTTGGAAGGCTCATCAATTTCCCTTGTATCGATCGAGGCGTGCGGCTGGCGTCGCGCCCGTCGGGGGTGGGTTCTTCGGCGTGCTCGAACTCGGTACGCAGGGGATGTTTGGGTGGACGTTCGCATCACACCACTTCACCCCGTCATCTCAGGGCATAAACTCTACGTTCAATTCTCGGTCGAGATCTCACCACCCTCCCCATTCGAAATCGTGTGCGCTACCGAGGCGGAGCTCCTGCTGCCCGAACATCGCGGTCGGCGCTCTAGTGCGAAAACGCACCACGGCGGTGACGCTGGAGGATGTGCCATTTCGTCCGAAATCCGAGGCGATTCCGGCTGCTCGCCCAGCGAGTGCGCCCTCAATCTCGTCCGCTCGGACGGCAGCGTCGTCCTTCAGTTGGCGATGTAATAACAATCAGATAAAGCATGTGTTCGATGGGCCTCTGCCGTCAGGACCGGACTATGAGATGGTATGCAAAGAGTGCCATCGCAAGCTCTATCCTCCCGAACTTCTCGATCGGAATCTCGATGAAATGAGCCCCCAAATCCTACGGTGGAATTGTGGATCCTTGTTGATAACAAGTACGTCGCAGCGACTGTTGCCGTTCTCGCGCGTCTTGCCGTCTCATCGCGTTAGGACGCTCGGCTCAGGCCGCCCGCCATGGTCCGTGTAGCCCACGGTCCACGGGGTTTGCACTCGCGCTATGGCCGACCGGCGTCGGGCTCGATCAGGCAACTTGCAAGGCAATTAGAGTCCGATCCACAACGACGTTGGCAGTCACGATTCAAGGGATCAAAGCCAGGGCGAGGCGCCTCACCCGCAGCAATCTGGAACGGGTAGTTTACGGTGATGACACCGCCCCCCGCCGGGACAGGGAATGGCCAACGCCGCACCGCATTGGCGATGCACTCTCCGACGCTCGGAACCGGGATGGAGCTTTCAAGCACGCTGGAACCAATGACCGTACCCGTCCCGCCGATCACGAAGCGGATCATGACGCGGCCCTGCAACTCCGGAGAGGTCGCGCGGCCCTGCTCGATGCAATGATTGACCTGACCCATGTTCCGTTCGACGACGACCTCGATAGATTCCTCGGGAACTAGTCCCGAGATGCGGGGCGTCGTCCCCACACGAACCGTAGGATCCGCAACCGGTCTGCCTTGCAAGTTATCGCCATGGTGCAAGCTTAATCTGGACATGTATGGCGTCAGGTTGGTCCAATATAGCGGGCCGCCAAACGGCCTGACGCTCAGTCCGTACATCGATATCCGGATGCACTCGTCCTGCATATATCGCGGGCCATTCCGATATCGTATCGAAATTGATGAATTGACGATGTGGCCTGTGCCTTCCAGGGCGAACGAGCCAACGATGTCGGCAGGAGACGCATCGGGCTCACACGTGCGGATGATGCGGCCAAGACGCGCCTCCAGGCTTCGTAGATCCTCCGCAAACGGCACTCCATTCCCCGCCGGTGGGAGCACGACGTCATCTCGACTGCCGGCGTCCGAGGGTTCCGTGGCCATCGCGTCGGTCCCACCGTCTCGCTGTTCGGGCTCAACGACTTCCGCGGAGCCCGCACTCGTCAGGTTCGCGTGTGCGGCACCAGGGATGGACCCGATGACACACCGAAAGCCGACCCTATCGCTTCGCACGGCGGGAGACTCGCTCGCACGGGCGCGTACCCGCACGGTCGTCGCGTCATACGAGCGCCAACTCCCGCCGCGCGTCACCCGGGCCGTCCCAGAGGCGGGCCCTAGCGGGTTGATCGCGGGTTCGCTCGCGTAGCGCGGGAAATACCAGTCTGAAGTCCACTCGGCGACGTTCCCCGACAGGTCGAGCAATCCGTTGGATGAGGCCCCCGCGGGGAAGCTGCCAACCGGCGCGGTACCAGGATACCCGTCACTCTCGGAATACATCGTGGGAACGTTCTCTTCATACTCGCCGACCCCCTCCGCACACTCGGTGCCGCAGACGTTGAGCAGACCCGGACCGACCGCGACGCTCCCCCAAGGGAATCCATCACCACTCCCCGCCGCCAGCTCCCACTCGGCCTCGGTTGGCAGGCGCGCTCCCCGCCACCGGCAATAGTCGACGGCCATCGACCAGTCGGTACAGTTGACTGGATGCCCGTCGAGCTCTCCGCCCGCTGCCCGATCATTGCACATGTGTCCCGACAAAGGAGGAAGTAGCTCGCCGCCCTCCTGCCGCCACGGCATCTGATGCGCCGGTCGGCACGCGCCCGCCTCCACGCATGCCCGATACTCCCGAACACTCACCTCCCGCCTATCGATACAATACGACGAGAGGGTCACCTGGCGTTGAGGGTGCTCGTCTCGCGCGCCAGCAGACAGCGGACCGCTGTTGCGAAATCGCTCCTCGTCGCCCGGTCCGAAGGGAGAACCCTGTAGGAACGATTCGCTTGCCACGAATGCCGTCGATGCTGGACACCGTTGGTCGTCGACGATGAAGCCTCGTCCCAGGCACGCCGGCCGCTCGCCCTTTCGACATGCCTCATCGTACATGGACGTGATCGCTGCGACCGGTGACGGCTCAGCCGCGGGGTCGCGGTTGAGCGCGCGCTCCATCAACACGCCGACCCGCCAGCAGCCGCGTCCGCTCCCAAGGTCGCAGGCACGCTGATACCACCGACGAGCGAGCGATTCACTCGTTGGCGTCTCGCCGACTGGAACCTCCGGCCGCGTGATCCCAAGACCGGTCTCGACCCGGATACCGAGCGCGACGCACGGTCTCGGCTCTCCCGCCCAACAGGCCGCCTCCAGGACCGCGATAGGCATCCCGCCAACGATCGGACGGGGCATCGCCACCAGTTGTTCCCACGCTCGCCTCTCCTGGCGCCACCGCCACGCCGAGACCGTCACGAGCATCAGCGCGCACACGGTCAGACCGCCCGCCACCCATGCCAACATTCTTAGTCTGCGGCCACCTGGGTTCTCCAAGACGTCAGTTGCGCCTGTCCCCGCTGATCGAGCGTGGGCTGACCACAACGCTCGGGCGTGGCCGTCCGAAGCTGGAACCATCCGGGCAAACAACCGCGTCCATGCGTCACCAGCGCGCGCCGCGAACGCAGGCTCGTCCGCGCGTAGTGACGCCAGCGCCGCGGACGCCCATCCGGTCGGCCAGCGACCTTCGGCGAACCACGGTAGTGACAATACCTTCAGTCGGCCGCTCTCGGGGTAAGGGAGTTGAAGCGCATCGACCAGCCAGTCGATCACGCCGGGGTGGGGGACCGGTGCGAGTGACGCCACTTGCAAGACCCGCCACGCTTCAGCGCCGACAAAGTTCCGCACCTGCTCCAGGCTCTCCGATGGTGGTGTATCGAGCGCCAGGAGCCGCGCGGGAGGACGCGCAGCCCCTATCGGTCGTGCTCTGGGGCGCTCACCTCTCATCCACGCGATGACGGCGTCCGTCGGAGCCTCCGTCGCAGGACGATTGGGAAACAGACGGAGTACCCGCGTTTCGACGTTTCGGCCGCTACGATCGCTGGACTGCGCAGTACGGTTCGCGTCGTCGCCAAACACCACCACGCGATCGACACCCTCTAGCAGCGTACGTTCGCCCCCCGCAGCAGGGCGCCCTTCTTCGTCGCGAAGCCGCGGCTCATGAGCCTGCGAGGTCCACCGTTCGACCTCGATGCCCGCCCTCCCCACGCGGCGCGAGAGGTCTTCGAAGAGGGTCCGCCACGCGCGCGAGGCCGAAGAATTGTCGAGTACGAAAGCGACGCTCGGGACGCCTGCACGCTGCACATAACGTGGAGCGAGGTAGCCCCCAGTCGCGACGGTCGCGTCGATGGTGGCGTCGACATCGAGTTCCTCTTCCGTCGTGCCCGTGGGAATCAGCGCCAGCGCGTCTGCCACAGCGTACACTGTTCGCTTCGGCCACGACGGGACGCCCAGTTCTTCGGGCACTCGTAGCACGAGATGCCAGGGCCCCCGCTGCAGCGCCCGCATGCCGCGCCGACGCGCAATCCATGATCCCGCCCCCACCAGCGCAGAGACCAGCGCCACCAGCCCCGCCCACCGTACCGAGCGCGGCAACGTGGGAGCTGCCGGAAACCCGTCTTCAAGGTCGCGTCTCTGGTCGACGGTGAGGGACTTCGACAACCGAGTTGGGCTCTCTAGCAGGTGGGGCCGAGCCTCGACGGGAGCCACGGCGTCGATCGGCCCCGAGTCGACAACCTCCACGTCTCGCGAGACCGATGCGTCGTAGGCCCGCGCCCGACCGGCATCGAGCGAGATGACGACCGGTGTTTCACCCTCACTCCCCGCATCAGGTGACCTTCCGAACGTCGTCGGCCGGTCGACGCGCGCCAGGAGCCACGCAGTCGCGAGGGCTGCGAGTATGAGGAGGAGCGCCCAGGGCACCACGCGTCTACGTGTCGCAGATCTGGGCGGCGAGCGGACCGTCGCATGATCCTCCGTCGAGGTGGGCGTCGGCCAGGGTCCCCCAACACGCGCAAACACCGCGTCGAAGGTCTCGATCGCGTTGGGTGTCCGGGCCAGCAACGAGCGTACAGCGAACCGCCATGCATCGTGGTCGCCGGAGAAGTTCGCGAGCAGACGCCCCAGCCGCAAATGGTCGTCGACGCCGATCTGAAAGCCCTCTCCTTGCAGGGCATGGAGGAGTGCGTCGAGCGAGACGCTCACCGCCCCTCGTCCTCGTCACGGTCCAGGCGCTCAGGGATCTTTTCGATCAACTCCTCGTAGCGCCCACAGTCGGTCTCGTACCAGAGATCCGCCGCCGTCTCGGCGAGTCGACTTCGGGGGAAGCCGCGATCTCGCAGTTCCTTCGTGATGGCATCGACAGGTACGCCCGCGAGTGGCGACAGCGCTACCGCCAACGGGCCTTCGCCAAGGCGCGTTGATTCGAGCCGCGCCCGCATCGCTGCCAGGGATCGCCGCTCCCACCACTGCCTGAGCGCTCGCAGCACGCTGCGCCACGGGCCACGCGGCCCTCCCAGAATGAGACGACTACGCTCCACTTCGAAGGAGAGCACGACACGGATGTCCGAGCCCCTCGACGTGCGCATGAGCACCGCGACGCGACCCCACACGAGCTCCAGATAACGGCCAACGACAGCCTCGTCGGAACGATGGATTCGCTCGTCTGGACCGACGACGTGGCGCACCAGCATCCGGCGGAGACGAGCCTTCTTCCACAACACCTCCGCCAGCCCATCCAGCCACTCGTCCCAACGCGCGTTCGGCTTTCCATGCAGGGAGAGCCGTTCGACTGGCGGAGGAGGGAGCCTTGACTCTCCCGGCAATCTTGTCGTGAGGGAACGCATCAGGGACTCGATCAGCGACGTCAGGCGCGAGGCCGGATCAGCCAGACCCCTCGCCCAGCGGACGCCACGGCCGGCGGCGCTGCCATCCTCGCCTTCGATCTGTTGCTCGATAGTGATCCGCTGTTCCGCGAGTTCATGACAGATTCGTTCGTAGTACGTACGAACGCCCTGTCGCGTCTCGCCTTCGAGCCAAAGAGCGATCAGCCGCCGGTCGCGCCCCCTCGCATCCCGAAGGAACCCGGAAAGCTCTTCGCGCTGTGGCACCCGATCGAGCGTGAGGCGGACGGGGAGATCGGTCGGGCCGTGCTCCAGGGCCGTGAGTTCTTCGTCGTCGAACACCTCGATGGCCAGGGCCAGCGGCCGGATCGCCTCCACGTAGACCTCGACGGGTGAGGTCAGGTTCTCCGGCTCGGATAGACCAAAGTGCTGTCCCGCATTTCGTACCAGCGGGAGCCGCCGGATGAGGCCCAGATCGACCGTCGGCAGGCGACAGGAAGGGTCTGGCTGGCACATCGCATAGACTTGCACATAGTCGCCCAGCGTCGGCCGGCGTTGTTTCCCCTTGAGCACGGCCTGCAACGCGCGGTCGTAGATGGGCTCAGGGACCTGTCGTTTCAACGCGAGACGAAGGACGCCCTCCGCTAGCGCCGAGACACAGCGCGCAACGTTGTCCCGGTCGCCGCCCGCGCGGGCGATCGCGACCTTGGTGACCCAGCGCCGCAACTCCTCGCGGTCGTCTATTGGTTGAGCGCTCAACGAACCTTCTCTCCCTGTCCTCCGCTCAGGTCACCCCTGCGCGACGATCCGGTGAAGGTCCTCCGGTGTTTTCACCAACAGCTCGAGTCCGGGCAGGGCACCGAGCGGGCACTCTTCGATCGACGCCGCGGTGGTTCCTCGTCGATGCAGCACCAGCACCCACGCGAGGAGTTCGCTCGTCGCGGGCTTCTTTTCCAGCCCGCTGTCGCGCAGCTCGCCAAAACGCCGCACGGCCGCGTCGACGAGATCGACGCCCACGCCCCGTGCTCCCGCATGCGCCGCGATGACCTTGACCAGGACTTCCGGGCTCGGGAAGGGAATGTGCGCGTAGACGCAGCGGCGCAGAAACGCATCCGACAGCTGCCGATCGCGGTTGCTGGTGATCACGATCACTTGAGGCACCCGCTGCCGCACCACCTCTCCCGTCTCCACGATGGTGAAGGCCTTCTCGTCGAGCTCGCGGAGGAGGTCGTTGGGGAGATCGCGCGGTGCCTTGTCGATCTCGTCGATGAGCACGACTCGGGTGACGTCCGCGGTAAACGCCCGCCCGAGGGCTTCGAGCCGAAGGTAGTGTCGCGGCTCACCCGCGAGTTCCACCTTCGAGTTCGCGTCGTGGAATCGGCGCAGATTGTCCATGCTGTAGAGCAGGTCACGCGCCGTGGAAGTGGACTTCACGTGGAAGGCCTCGACCGTGGTGCCGAGTTGGCTGGCGATCGCCCAGGCGAGGGTCGTCTTGCCACAGCCTGGCTCGCCTGTGACAAGCAACGGCTGGTCGACGGCGATGGCCGTGTTGATCGCGACGGCCAAGGACGCATCGAGCACATAGGGGACGCACGCAGGGTCACCGCGAATCGGGTCCTCTGCCGATAGTACGATCGGCTTGTCCGGTGGCAGGAGAGAGTTGCCCGTGGTTGGTCTGATGAGCTCAAAGGGCTGCATGCGAGAGTCTTTCTGTCGGGGAAAGAACGGCCGGGGACGCGTGGATCGTGTCGATCGGTGACGACCCATCCACACACTGTCGCGTCAGCCCGCTGGCGGATGGTGGTTGGCGGTGGTGCAGGTGATTGCCGTTTCGTACCGAGTCCGCCGAGCGCTAAGCCCCGCCGTCGCGCGACAGAGGTACCAGTGTCTCTGCTTGCCCGCAATCCGCCTGCCGTTCGTGTCGAAACCCCTTCTGGCGCGAGACGAACTGCAGACGCGTTGGAGGATTGGGGGCGTCTCAGCGCCCGGACGCGTTCCGCAACAGCCGGACCCCTTCGAGGAGCACCCGCTCCGAGGTGTCCGGGTCATCCTCCGACCGGAGCGCCTCGGACAGCGCGATCACCTGCTGGCCGAGGCTGGAGACCTCGACGTCGGGATCTGCGGCGTCTTCGATCAGGGTGCGCGCCTGCTCGTAGCAGGCGTCACCGTGCTGCGCGTGGAGCCTGGTGAGCGCCCGCACCAAGCGGTCACCGTGCGCGGCGGCGGCGCGCTGGAGCGTCTGCTGGATGGGCACAACGTTGTCCTCACCGACCGTCGCGGCGGAGGTCGAGGCCAGGAGAGAGCGCACCGTGTACTCCCTGATCAGGGCACGGAATCGATCTTCATCGACCACGGTGTCGGTTGGGACGTCGTCGAGTCGTGCGATGACCTCGGGCGCGTTCTCTTCGGTCGCGAGCTCACGCAGGCGCGATTCGAAGCGGTCGAGGGCCTCGGAGACACCGTCGCTGTTCTCCTGCGGACTCCCCTCGTCGGTTGGCGCCTCCTGGGCGTACGTGGTCGTGGGGAGCACCACGCTCGCACCGAGAGAGAGGACGAGGGCGATGATGTACTGAATCTTGTTCATCGATACTCCAATCTGGCCGAGCCCGTTGTCGGCCCCTGCCAGATAGACCGTCGATGACCGGCCCAACCTGACGTCGGGCGTCGACCTCGAAGCGAATCCTGGCCGTTGGATCAGAGCAGCCCGAGCGTCCGGAAAGCGGGCAGGATGTCGGGGTCGCTCATGGAGTGACCGTGGTCGTAGGAGACGTAGTGCACGCGCTCGTCCCCCGCCGACTCGTAGAAGAAGACCTCCTGCGTGTCGCAACGCGGGCAGTCCTTCCAGCGAACGAGGGGGTACAGGTCGACTCGCGGCACCAAGTCGTGATCCGCGAAGCAGAGGTGGTGCTGCTTGAAGCGCTCGGCCGCACGGACTCGGACCTGCAGTTGCGACGCGACCATGCCGCGCAGCGGGCGGACCACATACTCGAAGCCCTCGTCGGCAAAGTCGATGTCGTCCACGACGACGAGGGTGTGGTCGCGCAGGAGGAGCAGCTGGCGGAGCATCGTCAGCAGGTGCGGCTTCGCATCGGTCCGCAGACGCCGCGATCCGGCGGCGGGCAGGGAACTCCCGTGTCGGCACTGGTTGCGCACCTCGACGAGACGATCCATCGCCGTCCGTAGGAGGTGCGCGTGCTGGTCGTCTTCCAGCAGCGCGCGGTGCAATTGCGGGAGCACGCCGGTGGGGTCGAGTGCGTTCGCCCGCACGACCGACACCCAGTGCCCGAGCGCGGGTCGGGCGAAGGGGACGGGCGTCTTCGTGAGGGGTAGCGGGGGGAGACCCTGGCGGTGTCGGTCCATGATGACCAGTGACGCGACGAGCTGGACGGCGACGTGAGTGGTGTCGATGAGACGCCCGAGGCGCTCGTCCTCCCCTGCCCGCTCGTCGATGGAAGCATAGGTGCGCGCGATGGGCTGCGGAAACGAGGAGCGCACGAGCGCGTCGAGGCGCTGCGGCGACACCAGAGGTGCGTTTCGCGTGGGGAGCTTGCCGAGCGCAGTGAACATGGCCGCTGCCGAGACGAAGCGCTCCTCGGGATCGCGTGCCGTCGCCCGGGCGATCAACCGGGCCAAAGCGGGATGGAGGTCAGGGTTCACCGATTCGGCTGGGGGGAGTCCCTCCTCGATCACGAGTGACAGGACGTCGGCGAGGTTCGGATGGTCTCGAAATGCCAGGGTACCGGTCGCCATCTGCCACATCACCACGCCGACTCCGTAGAGGTCCGCACGCGCGTCGAAGCGGCCTGTCGCGAGGACCTCCGGCGCACAATCTTGCGGGATCTCGAGATACGCTGCGGCGTGGGTGAGGCCGGCCACGTCCAGGGGCGGACGGGGCAGGTCCACCAGCATTCCTTCGCAGCGAGAGGGACGCAGCAGGACGTTCGATGGCTTGATGCCACCGAAGACCACACCGCGCTCGTGAGCGTGCACCAGGGCTCCCAGCAGGGACTTGGCGGTGAGCACCACTTCCCGCTCCGTGAAAATCGCGCCGCCTCGCAGACGCCGCGACACCGTCTGCCCGTCGAGAGAGCGGGTGACGTAGAACGCCGTGCCGTCCCCGATTTCCGAGGCGAGCACCTCGCGAATCGAAGGGTGCGAGAGCAGCGCAGACTTCGCCACGCCTTCGGCCAGTTCGCGTCGCACGTTGGGGTCGCGCGCGAAGAGCGGCTTAAGCTGACAGATCAGCACGCCGTCACCAGTCTCGCGATCTCGGCCAGCGAAGGTGAAGAGGCGTCCCCGGTTCGACGCCGAGTCGAGGGCGCCGACGACGTCGTAGCGCCCGGCGACGCAGCGCTGTGCGAGGAAGGTTGACGCCGGGGGAGCAGCGGATGGGCGTGGCATCGGTTCCCTCATAGCGCAAGCATGGGCTTCGGGGCGAGCAGGTCAGGCCGCTGTCGCACGAGCGCCGCGATCAACGGACGGCGGGCGGGGTGGTGCTGCGCGACGGGCGAGAGAGTGCTCCATCAGGGAGTAGACCTGCATCGGTAGCAGGCGGAGCGGTGGGGGTGTGCACACTGGGAGAGAGCGCGGTGCGGCGGCACTCCTCATCGGTCGCCCAGGGACTGTTGCGGATCCTGGGGAGAGAGGGGACGTCGACGGCGATGACGTCAAGGGAGTTGCGGCAGACACGAAAGTTGGTTCGACTGAAGAACCAGCGAGCAAGCAAGGGAGGGGTGAGAACCACGGCATCCCACACATTCGCAGTCCCATCCGAAGATGCGGTGACGACCCGCCGTCCATCTGGCGAAAACGCGGCGGAGTTCACTCTCCCAGGACCTCTTTGGAACGTAAACAGTCGACGCCCACCTCTGGTTCCCCAGACAACTGCAGCGCCGTCTTCGGCAGACACCGTGACGATTCGCTGCCCATCCGTCGAGAACGAGGAGGAGCTTATCTCACTGGCTGATGCAGCAAGTGTAGTGAGCGTCTGTCCACTGTCAGCGTCCCACACTCGTACGGTGTCATTGAGGCCCTGGGTAGCGATGGTTCGCCCAGTGGGTGAGAACATTGCGGAGAGCACTGGTCCCACATGTCCCCGCATAGTGACCGGGAGGCGCCCGCCTTCGACCCCCCAAACCCTTGCCGTGTGATCGTTTGACGCAGTCACGACCCTCCGACCGTCTGGCGAATACGCCGCGGATGTCACCCCATCTTGATGCCCTTCAAGCACGGCAATCTGAACACCGTCCATGGCATTCCATATCCTTGTCGTGCGATCGATTGAGGCGGTGACAACCCGTTGGCCGTCTGGCGAAAACGCCGCGGAACTGACCCAGTTCAGGTGTCCTTGGAGTGTAGCGACCAGTTGACCGCTCTCGGTTTCCCAGACTCTCGCCGCACAATCGCTCGACGTGGTGACGATCCATCGACCGTCGGGCGAGAACGCCGCCGAGTGTATGATCTCTGTACCTCCTCGAAGAGTAGCAAGTAGCTGTCCGCTTCTGGCCTCCCACACCCGTGCGATGGTGTCCCGAGAGGTGGTAACGATCCACCGACTATTCCGCGAGAACGTCGCGGAGAGCATCTCGCCTTGATTCCCTTGGAGAGCATAGAGCAATTGGCCGGTGCCAGCTTCCCAGACCCGCGCCGTAAGATCGCCATACACGGCGGCGATTCGTTGGCCATCGGGCGAAAAGTGCGCAAAACTCATTCTCTGTGGATGCCCTTGGAGCGTCGTGAGCAATCGCCCGCTCTCGACCTCCCACACCCGTGCGGTTTGATCGCGGGAAGCGGTTGCGACGCGTCGTCCCTCGGGCGAGAATGTTGCGGAGAATACCGATCCTTGGTGCCCCCTAAGGGTGGCAAGCAATCGCCCGCTCTCGACCTCCCACACCCGCGCGGTTTGATCGTCAGAAGCGGTTGCGACTCGTTGTCCATCGGACGAGAACGTCGCAGAGAATACCGGCCCTTGGTGCCCTTGAAAAGCTGTGAGCAATCGTCCGCTCTCAACTTCCCACACCCCTGCGGTTTGATCGCCAGAAGCGGTCACGAGGCGTCGTCCGTTGGGTGAGAACGCTGCAGAGGATACCCTGGCTTGGTGCCCCTGGAGAGTGGCGATCAGTCGTCCGTTTTCGACGTCCCATATCCTCGCCGTGCGATCGCGAGATGCGGTAGCAACCCTTTGCCCGTTGGGCGAGAATGTTGCGGCGGATACCTCTGCCTGGTGTCCTTGGAGGGTGGTGAGCAATCGCCCGTTCTCAGCGTCCCATATCCTCGCCGTGCGATCCGTTGACGCGGAGACGATGCGCTGGCTGTCGGGCGAGAACACCGCTGACACAACGGAGCCTTGATGCCCCTGGAGGGTGGTAAGCAGGCGTCCACTCCCAGCCTCCCACACCCGGGCGGTTCGATCGCCGGACGCAGTGACGACGTGCTGTCCGTCGGGCGAAAACGTCGCCGAGCGCACAATGTCTCTATGCCCTTGGAGGATAGCCAGCAATCGCCCGGTCTCGACCTCCCACACCCGGGCGGTCTGATCACTGGACGCGGTGACGACGCGCCGTCCATCGGGCGAGAACGTCGCCGAGTGCACAATGTCTCTATGTCCTTGGAGGGTAGCCAGCAATCGCCCGGTCTCGACCTCCCACACCCGGGCAGTCTGATCGCTGGACGCGGTGACGACGCGCCGACCGTCGGGCGAGAACGTCGTCGAGGACACCTCACCTTGGTGCCCTTGGAGCAAGTATGTGCCATTGCCGTTGTTGGCAAGGTCACGCCACAGGAGCAGCCGTTCCAGTCCGTCGTGGGCGTTGACTTCCAATGCTGTCTCTCGATCCAGCACCGCCAGCCACATGGCGAGCGCCTTGTCATTGTTCCCGTCCAGTTCCAGCCTTCGGGCACTCGCGAGCAACGAGCGGTACTCCATCCCCCTCTCTGCTCGACGCGCCTCCCCCTCTCGCTGACTTGCTACTTTTCCCTGGCTCCGCGCCTTCCGCCACTGCACTGTGGCGAACGCGCTGATTCCCGCAAGCACCGCCATCACGCCGGCGACCATCATCCAGAGCCGTTGGTTCGCCTGGCGCACCTTCCGCCAGCTCGCTTCGATGAATCGGCGCTCGTCCGCTCCGTAAATCTGGGCCCGCTCACCCTCCCAGAGCGCCAAGCCAGCCAACACATCTTCGCCCCACAACCACGCCTTCGCATTCCCGCTTCGATTCCAGTCCCGCACGGCCTCCCGCAGTCGCGCCCGCCAGACCACTCCCTCCTCGTCCTCCGCCCGCCACGCCTGCATTCGCGGCCAGTGCGTGAGCAGCGCCTCGTGCACGATCTCCACCGTCGCTGGGTTGTCCTGCCGCGTCACCAGCCGCGCCGCCGTCAACTTCTCCAGAACCGCCTGCGCGTCCTTCCGCGATACCGCCTCGATCAACTCCTCCTCCAGCCGCGCAGATCGCGTCCACGCCGCTGTCACCATTCCAATCAATAGCTCCCGCGCCGTGCGCTGTTCACTCGTCGTCATCCTTGCCAGCTCTTCATCGGCGTGTCGTCCCAGCGAGCCCTTGACTCCGCCGATGGCCTTGTACTCCTCTCGCGTCAACCGTCGATCGTCATGCCCGATCTCCCACAATCGATCGGCCGTGAACTGTAGCAAGGCCAGCGCGGCTGGAGTCTCTCCCACCTCGTCGACCATCGTGTCGACCAGGCCCTCCTCGTAGCGCGCTCCGAAGCGCTCTGCTGGTTCTACCAGGACCCGGATTAGCGCCTCCCGGTCGGGTCGGTTCACCACCTCGACCTGACGCCCCACCAGCGCACCTACGTGCGGCAGCGTTGCCATCAGCGAGATCCAGTCCTCACGTAGCGACAGCACGACCCGCGTCGGCCCTTCGTCGTCCTCGCCGAGGCCCATCAGCAGCGCGCCCCACATCGCGCGCTGTTCCATGTCCGCTCTCAACGTGAACAACTCCTCCGCCTGGTCGAGCGCCAGCACCACCCGGCACCGTCGCTCGCGCGCGTACGTGCGAAGCGACGCGGCCAGCCCTGTCGCGGCTTCGTGCACTGCCGCGTCCGGACTTCTCCAGTCTGTCAACTCGCGTTCCAACGCACGCAGTAGGCTTCCCCAAGGGTTCACCCCAGGGCGCACATATACCATATGGTAATCCAACCCGACATCGCCATTGCGGGACCGGGCGCCGCGCGCAGGCTGACGATTGCGACGTGCCAACTCGGGTCCAATGCCTGCCCGAAGCAGTGACGTCTTCCCAGCGCCGCTCGGCCCGGTGACGGTTACAAGGCCATACCGCCGAACGCGATTGGCCAGGGCCTCAATCAGGGTCTCCCGGCCCACGAAGAGCACAGCATGTTCCGGTCCGAAGCTCTCGAGTCCCCGGTACGGCCGATCAGGAACTGCCCTATCGCTCGCGCTCACTTCAGGCTCTGGCACCATCGACAGTCGGAACTGTGCCCATGCACCGGCCACCATCAGCACCGCGGGCGATGGCAGCGCCATGTACCGCGCCTCGCCCTTCTCGCCACCGTCCAGGAAGAAGGTCTCCTCTACCGCTCCAGGGCTGGGTCGCCGCACCACCAGCGCCACGCTCATCGCGAGAACCATCGCGCCCGATCCATTGACCAGTATCGCGGCGCCTGCCTCGACGCTCTCGGTCCCTGGAATCGTGATCGTGCGCCAACGGCCGCGCGGCGGCGTCTGCCCAACGAGCTCCCATGCGAGCGGTACACCGCTCGCGCTACGTTGCGCGAGCACCACGACCAGCCGTACCCGCGCCCAGACAGGCGCGAGCAGTACGAGGCTCTCCTCCAGTGCGGGTATGAGGTGTCCCACGATCTCCTCCATGGGGCGTGGGGGGCCCTTGAGTCGCGGACCGTGCAGTACCTCATTGCGGAGCGCTACCAACGTCTCGAAGCACAGCGCCATGCGACCACCCCGCGCATCGAATCCGTGCACCAGCTCAGGCAGCGGATGGTCCAATGCCGCGAGCCGCCAAGGCCTCAAAAGCTCTCGCGTCAGCTCGATCCACTGGCCGTCTGTCAACGATCGGCGTCGTAGCTCCTCAAGGAGTGCAACGGCTCGACGCTCGTCTTCCCCCTTCGGCCCAGGTCCCACGCTCAGCCTTGCTGCGAGCGCGCACGTGGCCACCATTCGAAGCGCCGCCCGGAACAACTCCACCAGCTTGAGCATCCGCTCGTGTGGATCTCGTGTGCCCTCGTATTCGACCACCGCATCGGCGATCGGCACCGGAAACTCCGCCCGCGCTCGTCTCAACACCGCCTCGAACGAGCTCACGTCAGTATCGATCACTGCCCGTCTTCTCCAATGTCCCGGCCCCTCACCTGTCCGACCCTACACAACTGTTGACGTCGACGCCTCAGGCGTCGACGGATGGCTACCAGGCGAAGCCCCCAGAGGGCCTGGAACCACGCGGCCCCACCAATCCCCTACCGCGCCTGCGACCGCTGCGGACGGGCCGCGCACCCGCCGCGCGAACCACCTCCGGGCCGCGCGTCGCCCCGGGTGCGCCGTGAGGACGGACAGCTCCCGCGCGAACACGACCGCGTCCGGCCGAGCCTCAGGCGCGGCCGCCATCCAGCGGCTCAGCGACGACGCCAGGTCGGACAGGCGGTGGTCGGTCCAGCGCGGGAGCACGCCCGACGCGCGCCGCTCGAAGAGCGCGTCGGGGGAGGCGCCGGCGCCGACGAGTCCAACGAAGATGTCTGGGGCGAGCGCCTCGACCAGGCACGAGGCCAGCGAGTAGATGTCCGCCTTCTCACTCACTCGCGCCGCGTCCCCGGCGTAGGTTGAAGCCAGGAAGTCCTGCGCGACCTCCGGTGCCATGTACGGAGGCGTCCCCGCGGCGACGAGCTCGTCGTGACGCGCAGCGACACCGAGGTCGAGGATCAACGGATGCTCCTCCAGGCTTCCCGGGATCGTCGCGAGATAGATGTTCTGCGGCTTTAGGTCCTGGTGTCGGACGCCGACGCCGTGGATGGCCGAAAGAGCGCCGGCGAGCGCGACGAAGATGCGCTGCGCCTCGGCGCGGCCCAGACCTGCCGGGTGGCGCGCGATCCGATTCGCGAGCGTCTCTCCGTGGAGAAACGGCATCGTCAGGTAGATACGCCCGCGGTGTTGTCCGTTCCCCCTCAACTGCACCACCGACGGATGCCAGAGGCTCGCCAGGATCTCCAACTCTCGCCGTATCGCGTCGGCGACCATCGCATCGCTCACGGGTTGTCGCATGAGCTTGAGGGCGACCTGATGTCCCCGGATTTGCAGATCGGAGGCCAGGAAGACCTGCGCCGAGGCGCCGCGACCGAGCAGGCCCTCTATGCGGTATCGACCGTCGATCACCTCTCCCACCGCGGCGATCGACTGGTCACCGATTGAGGGAACCCGGTCCGGGTCGAGGCGGAAGACCGCCCCCAACAGCAGCCCGAGCGGCGCGTGGAAGCTCCCGATCGTGAGTCGCGCCACGCCGATCGCCGCGCCCAACGTGAGCTCGACCTCCGCGACCGACTGGTTGATCAGATCGGCGATCGACGGCTCGCCGAAGCCCAGTGAAAACCTCAGCGCCAACACCTCACGGGCAATGGGGGTGAGCTCGCGCCGGAGCGTCGCAGCAAGAGCCTCGACCCCCTCGGGCAGCGGAACCCAGGGGAGGTCGTCGACCAACTTGCGTGTGATCTCTCCGAATCCCGCCGACATCCGACGAGCGCGGTGGAACCAACGCTGTCGGCTGTCGGCCGGGTCGACCTGCGAGGGCAGCTGGGTGGCAGCGTTGACGAGGCGCTCCATGCAGCGATCCACCTCGGCACAGCGGCCGAGACGAAGCAGGAGGTACGCACGGGTATCGCGGAGGAGGACGGGATCGAGTTGTGACATGGCGGTCTCCGGTTCGATCCACCAGACGCTTTGGGTGAGGGGCGAACTGACGCGGACAGTAGTCGTCCCGCCGGAGCGCGAGACCGCTCAGTCGAAACGAACGTTGTCTACATGGATGCGTCCGATGGCGCGCTCGTAGGCCGCAGTCCTCGTTCGGCACCCACCCGTCGACAGCTCGTACTGCACCAGGCGAGCGACGGCATTGTCGTCACCGAGCAGCATGTTCCGAAGCCGGCGGTGCAGGATCGCCTCCTCGTCGTTCGGAACCCGACTGCCGAAGGACGGGCGCGGTGTGATTGGGGAGTTGGCGCGCGGGGCGCTTTCACCCGGCGCTACGCCCGCGGCCTTCGCCACCAAGAAGAAGAACGCCACGAAGGGAAGAAAAACGAACAGCCACTGAAACAGGTCCATCACGACACCTCCGGCACGAAGCCCGTCCACCACGGCCCGGAACGACCTTCGTCGTCTCCGAACACTCGTAGGACTCCGAACCCCGGGGCCGATCTGACGTCGTGGTGCCGGGCCCTCCGGAGCAGTCAACCCCTGTTCAGTAGACCGCCCTATGTACCGTCTGCCGCATCCGCTCCTCGTCGGCGTCCATCCCCCAATGCCGGTTCCATGCGCTGGCGATCTGCGCGTCGAGGTCCCGGTACAACTCAACGTCGCCGGTCAGCCGGAGATCGGCCAACGCCAGCGCCGCGATCTGCCCGGTCGCGGTGCCATTCGATTCTGCTTCGGCCACCATGAGGCAGCGCTTCCAATAGGCTAGGGCCGTTCGCCGGCTTCCCATCTCGTAGAGGGCGCTGGCCCGGCCGCGCAGCGCGCCCAGCTTGGGGTAGTCATGGTCCCGCTTGGGCCTCTCTTCGGTTTCCTCGGTCGGCCCCCGCCTGCCCTCGCCGATCACCACGTCAAACGAGGCCAGCGCGTCTGGCCAGCGACCAAGCGCGAGCTCGCAACGACCCTTCTCGAGGTGGAGGTACATGCGCGTGGTCCTCGACGACAGGAACACCGAACGCTTCGCGGTGAGCTCCAACCCCGTGAGAACTTGCACGAGGGCCGCCGCAGGGTCGCCGGCCATCCGAACGGCCGTCGCGACGTAGCAGAGGGAGCGCGCCTCCTCCTCCGGTTCGTTGGTCCGTTGGAACTGCACCGCCTCCCTCAACGTGTCGCAGGCGCCCGCTGGATCGCCGCCGTGAAGAATGGCCCGCCCCAAAGTCCCTATCGCCTTCCCGAGCAGGCGCCGACGGAGCCGACCACCGAGCCCCTCCGCGAGCTTGACCGCCTCCCTGGCATGGCCGAGGGCGTCGGTCTGGCGCGCGATGGCGGCGCCGGCCTGGGTGATCGCGACGGACACGCGGACCTCGAGTTCCACGTCGTCCCACCTCGCCTCGCCTCGCTGGATCATGGCGTCGAGCGCGTCGAGGTGTCGGCTCGCGGCCCTCGTGTCCCCCGCCTGCAACGCGAACAGCGCGGCGAAGCCCAATGCCTTGAACTGATAACTTCGCAGATCGTCTACGCCCTGTTGAGGCAGGTCGGCGGACCTGAGCACGATCTCGATCGCGGCGGACCAGCTGAGCGCATCGAGGGCGAGCTTCGACCAAGTCTCCCGGTCGCCGATGTTCGATCGCTCCAATGGAAGGCGGTCGATCCTCGACCGGAGTTCATCGACGGGAAGCGGAGCGAGAACTCCGTTCAACGAGAGGCCGAAGTGGCCCCACGCCTGTTCGAGGGAATCACAATGGATCACCGTCACGCCCTGGTCCTCGGGGGCGTCGGTCTGATCGCTCGCGACCACCAGGTGGGTGACCATCGGCCAGCGGAGCCGCAGCGCCTCGATCTTTTCACGGATGTTGTGCACCTTGTGGAGGTTCCCCCGGGCATCGACGATCGCGGAGCCGACGACGTGCGCCAGCGTCGGCTGTTCGGTCCAGGCTGACAGGTGGGCGATGCAGGTGGCCAGGCCCAGGGATGCGCCCGTGACCTGGTCCGGCATCACGAAGTCGTCAACCCGAGCGATACCGAGGCTGATAGATGATTGTCTGGGTCCTCCCATGCCGAGATCCGCGAGGGACCGAAGAAGCCCCTCGGAAGCCTCTGCCAGCGCCACCTGGGAGTCGGGCAGAAGCGTCAGACCCTCCTCTTGATGACCCGGCCGACGCGCCTGCATGCGGGTCACGAAGCCCCCTTCGGCGCCGGCCAGCAGGAGCCACGCCTCGCCCGTCGACATCGCCGGCAGGTGCGGCGAGGGCAGCAGCAGGGCCGCGTAGGTTCGTTGCTGGTCGGAGGCGCCGCAGCGCTGCAGGGCGGCGAGGATCTGTCGTCGATGAACCTCGTCGACGCCCCGGAAGCGCCGCGCTTCGAGCTGCATCTCCATCCACTGACTCAGCACCTCGGCGCGTTCGTACGAGGCGAGGGTCGTGCCGAGCTTCGCGACGAACTGTAGGAACCTCTCGAATCTCATAGGTGCCCGGAGGCTAACCGAGGACGAGTTCGATCTGCTCCTGGAAGCGCCCCCCGTCGTTCATCTCCACGCTCAGCGACAGCGCGAGACCGCGACCATGACGGTAGACAGTCACTCGCCAGGTCCCGCTCTGCGCGTCTGGATCGGTCGCTCGCCGCCCATTCAAGGTCACCGCTCGTATGTCCACGGAGGCGACCGGCGTGACGAGGAGCTCGACGTGCCGTCGGTACACCCGCAGCAACGCGATGGTGGGGACGTCCGGCAGCAGCCCGAGGCGGCAACTGCCGACGAACTCCGCGGGCGGTGGTTCGCGCCCCACGGGAGCGAGGATGGCGGGCACGACGATGGGGATTCCGGGGGAAGCCACGGCATCACCTTTCGCGCCGTGCCCGTTGCCACCCGGCCATGCGAGGCGTCATCGGAGGCCTCCGAACAGCACCACTATCGTGAGCACGACGAGTGTCGTCAGGAGGGCGATGATCGCCGCCAGGAGGGCGAGCATCGCGCGGTTGGGCGGCTCGACCGGGACCGCACGGGGCTGGTCTGGCAGGGGCGCAAACGGCGACCCGAACCCATGGTCGACGCGCGCGCGCTTGGACGGAGCCCGGCGCAGCGTCGGCGCCTCGACGGGGGACTCGCGGCGCAGCGTCGGCGCTTCGACAGAGGACTCGCGACGCAGTGTCGGCGCCTCGATGGGAGGCGGTCGGATCACCACGATGCGCCCCGTCCCGTCGGAGCTGGTGATGATCAGCGACCCGGTGGGTGACTGCTGAACCTTCACCGGGCCGCGCGGCGGCGCCGCCCGGGGGGGCGCCGCCTTGGGGTCAGGACGGGCTGTCGTGGTCGCGGGCGGAGGCGACACGGGACGCGCCCCGACTTTCGACCGGGGCGGGGGCACCGGAGGAGGCGTCGCGGCCGCGCGAGGGGTCGGCGCCGAGAGAGCGACCGGGCCCACACCCAGCCATGTCACGTTCTTCCTTGGGGCGGGAGCCGAGGAGCGGGTCGTGGGCTCCGCGCTCTCGGCGGGGCGGTCGTGTAGGTGGATGACGTTGGAGCGGTGCGGGGCCATTGGGTTTTCCTCCGATTGGGGGGTCGATGCGTAGACGCACCTCTCGGGGGCCAACCTGACGAGCTGCGGTGCGAGGTCGTGAATGCGGCGCAATCCACCGCGATCCGTCGTCGAAGCCGTCTACCCTCCGCGACGCAGGCTTCTCAAGGAGTGCAGATGTCCAACCCCGCTCGTCTCGACACTGGCCTCGTCGACATCATCACGTCCACGTGGCCCTCGCCCATCGCAGACGCGCTCTGGCGGGCCGAAGGGGCAGAGAACCCTCACGAATACCTACTGGCTACGCTCAATGTCTTCTTCACGGTGCAACGCTTCCTGGCCGCCCTCGCCCTCTCCGTTCGCATCGAGCGCGGTGCCGGGCCGGGAGGCGACCCGGCGAGGGTGCGCGCGCTGCTGCAAACCCTCTCATCGAGCCACCTCACAGGCGGAGGTTGGCACGAGCTGGCGCGTGAGCTGCTCCGTCCCTGGCGGCATGACCCCATCGCCCATCCGTTCCCCGAGCTGGTTCGGCTTTACCACGACTCGCGCTCCACCGCGGTTGATGACCTCGACGCCCTGGTAGCGCTCCGCAACGAGACCGCTCACCCCTTCAAGGCCGAACTTGCGCAGGTGCTGGCGCTCACCGGGCGCACCGTCCCAGCGATGCAGCGTGTTCTCACGGCGCTCATGCCCCTCATCGAGCCCGTGCGCCTAGTGGTGCCAACCGGGAAGAGTCGGTCGGCGCGCTGGTTGAAAGGCATCACTGCCTACAACGGTCAGTCGCGACGCCTCGACCTGGCGGAGGCGGGTCAGGCCCTTCCGAGCGGGCAAGCGGTCCTCGTCGACGCCGCCGGGCGGTTGCTGGTCACGCTGGACCCGGTGGTCCGGGTGCGGGCCGTCACGACCGACAGCGTGGTGCTGGCGGTGTTCTTCCTCGAAGGCGGGAAGAAGGACGCGGGTACCTATCTGTCGCTCCCCTCGGGCGACGAATACTCTGAGCCCGCCGTGTGGCCGAGGCTGCACGAGCGACTGACGGTCAGCAATGTCGCGGCGGAGTCGCAGAGCGGCGCCATCCTGCACCGGCCCTATCGCGGACTGCAGGCCTTCCATCGCGCAGACGCCGAGCTCTTCTTCGGGCGCGAGGAGCTGGTGGATCAACTGACCCACTGCATTCGCGAGACAGCGTTCGTGACCGTACTCGGACCGAGCGGCAGCGGAAAGACCTCCCTCCTGGAAGCGGGGGTCGGCCCGGCGCTGGAGCGTCGAGGGCTCGCGGTGCGCGAGGCGTATCGGACCGCGGGGCCGCTTACGTCGATGGTCTTGTGCCGCCCTTCGCAAGACCCATGGGGAGCGCTGCTGGCGGCGCTGCGGCGCGCGCTCGACGGATTCGACGACGGGGGTGCGCCGGAGACACCCGTCGCGTTGGCGGGGGCGGTGGCCGCGTGGGCGCAGGCGCGAGACCGCGGCGTCGTCGTGGTGGTCGACCAGGGCGAGGAGCTGTTCACCATGGGTGCGTCACCCGAGGCGAGCGCGCGTTTTGCCGAGGCACTGGCGGCGCTGGCCGTGGACGCGAAGGGATCGCTGCGCGTGGTCTACGTCGTGCGCGAGGACTTCTTCGGTCGGCTGGGCGACCTGGCAGCACTCGCGCCGCTGCACATGCGCTCGATGGTCAACGTTCGCACGCCCGATGACGAGTCGCTGACGGCGGCGCTCGTGGCCCCGGCACGGCGCTTCGGGGCGCGGTTCGATGAGGGGCTGGTCGAGCGGATGGTGGCCGAGGCCAAGACCGGCCCGGCGACGCTGCCCGTGTTGCAGTTCACGGCCGACCTCCTCTGGGAAGACTGCAAGGAGAACCGAGTACTGACGGCGGAGGCCTATAAGGCGTTGGGGGGCGTAGTCGGCGCGCTGACACGCTATGCAGACAAGACGGTCGGGGCCGAGTCCGGTCCGCGGGCGACGGCGGCGCGGGAGGTGATGCTGGCGCTGGTGTCATCAGAGGGCACGCGGGTGACGATGCCGCGCGCGGAGCTACTCGCGCGCGTCAGTGACAGGGCTGTGGCGGAGTCGGTGATCGACGCGCTGGTCGAGGCGCGACTGCTGACGTCGGCGGTCGACGCGAGAGGCGCGGCCACGATCGAACTGGCGCACGAGGCGCTGCTGACGCAGTGGAAGACGCTACAGGGCTGGAGGGTCGAGGACGTCGAAGGCCACGCCCAGCGGGCACGCGTGTCCGAGGCGACGCGTGCGTGGGTACGGAGCGGGCGGCGGGAGGATCTGCTGTCGCAGGGTACAGTGCTGGCAGAGATCGTGGCGTGGCGGTCTCGCACGACGCCGAGGCTGACGACCGACGAGGCGGCGTTCGTCGCGGGTAGCCAGGCGAAGGAGCGGAGGAGGTGGCGCCGCGGCGTGGGCGCCATCGCCATCGTGGTGGCGTCGCTTGCGACGTTCGCAGCGGTGGCCGGAGTGCAGTGGCGAAAAGCGCGGCGCGAACGAGAGGTTGGAAAGTACCAGTTGCTGTTGGCACGGGCGCGAGAACTGAGCGCGAACCACGCGCCGACGGAAGCCGCGGTGATGATGGTCGCCGCGGCCCAACAGGAGAGGAAGCTGGATTTGCGGGGCGTCACCGCTCACGCGGACGTCATCGAGCGCGATGATCACCCCATCGCTCGGGTGCTTCGCGGGCACACCGCAGGCATCACGGCGATGGAGTTCTCGCCCGACGGGACACGATTGGTGACCGCATCCGAGGATCACACGGCACGAATCTGGGATGCACACACAGGGCAATTGCTCCACTCCCTGGAAGGGCACCGTGATAAAATCGTTGCGATCGCTTTTTCATCTGACGGAACAAGACTGGCCACCGCGTCTCATGACTTTACCGCTCGGATCTGGGACGCTAATGCTGGACGTCTACTTCGGTCCCTTACGGGGTTTGATCGAGTGGTTTATGATGTGACATTCTCGCCTGACGGGTCAAGGCTTGCCACCGCGTCATTTGATTATGGCGTGCGGATTTGGGAAACTGAAACTGGACAGGCAATAAATTCTCTGACCCATCATGACTTGGTTCGTGGCATGAAATTCTCGCCTGATGGCACACGAATAGCCACTGGCTGTTCGGACTCCAACGCGCGAATCTGGGACGTGACCACCGGGCACCTACTCCATCTTCTTGAGGGGCACACCGACCACATCCAGGCGATAGCCTTCTCCCCCAGCGGAGCGTTGTTGGCTACGACATCCACGGATAACAGCATGCGAATCTGGGACGTCAGTACCGGGCATTCGCTTCGCGTTCTCATGACGGAAATGAACGGTGCCGATGCGATCGTATTTTCGCCAGACGGTCGCCTGCTAGCTACTCAGCACGGCTTTCACGCCGCGCGCATCTGGGCAGTCGATGGCTCCGCACTTTGTGATCTTCGACATGATGGATCGGTCCGTGCCATCGCTTTTTCACCAGACGGAGAACGACTGGCTACCGGGGATGACGAAAGTTTGGTGAAAATATGGGACACCAGTGGGCGCTTGCTCGATATCCTCCATGGGCATACCGGGCCAATCACTGCGGTGGCATTCTCGCGTGATGGGGGGCGAATTGCCACGGCTTCCGAAGATCGCACTGGGCGCATCTGGGAAGCGGGACCCCAACACATGCTCCGCACTTTTCAGGGACACTCCCAATCGGTCACGGCAGTGGCTTTCTCGCCCAATGGAAGATGGATCGGCACTGGTTCCGAAGACCACACTGCGCGAATCTGGGATGCCGCCACTGGACGTCCCCTTCACTCTCTTGAGGGACATACGTGGAGGATTAGTTCCATGGCATTTTCGTCGGACGGAACGCGTGTGTTGACGGGGTCTTGGGATTCCACCGTACGAGTCTGGGAGACGGGTACCGGTCGCTTGGTCCACGTTCTGGAAGGAGATGGTAGTGCGATAACGGCGATGGCACTTTCTCCCGACGGATCGCGGCTGATCGTGTGCTTCTCCGGTCGTGACGCGCAGATATGGGAAACGGATACATGGCGTCTACTGCGGTCCGTCCAAGGTCTTCAGTCATGGGTCTACGCTATTGGATTCTCTCCGGACGGGAAACAAGTGATTGCCGGATCCGCCGCTCAAACTGCGGAGGTCTGGGACGCTGCCACGGGTCGTCCGCGTTACTCCCTACACGGCCACACAGATTCGATAACAGCAGCAACATTTTCTCCCGATGGGACGCGGTTGGTTACAGGCTCTCGAGATTCTACCGTGCGCATCTGGGAAGCAGGGAGCGGACGCCATCTCCAAGCATTGCGAGGGCACAACGGAGGGATCGCGGCGATCGCCTTTTCCCCCGACGGAACAAGACTGGTCAGCGGATCAGACGATCTTACGGCGCGGGTCTGGGAAGTGGGTACCTGGCGCCTACTCCACGCCTTCCGAGGCCATGCACTGCAAGTCACATCGGTGGCCTTTTCGCCCGACGGGAGGCTTCTGGTCACGGGGGCAAATGATCATCTCGCGCGGTTGTGGCAGACTGAAGCGCCCGCCGCCGCCGTGGCTCCTGCCATCACCGATGTCCTTCGTCGAACCAATTTTCGTATCTGCCGCGACTCCCTGGATGTCATCCCCCTCGATCTCCCCTCGTTGAGTCTTACTGACGCCTGGGCTCCCGCCACCGCTTGTCGCGCGGTTTCCATCGACTCTCCTTGAGGAGAGGGCTTGTCTCCAGGCGACCGCACGACCGTTAGGTGAAGAGTGCCCCGCTGCATTGACTACGACGGACATGCACGATGATAGTCAGGGAAGTCGTGGCCCACGCTCACCGCAGGATCAGCTCATCCACCACCCGCGAGTCCGGCCCCAGCGCCGCGTCCAGCCGCTGGACGTGGACGATGTCCGATGTCGCCGCGCCCCGGCTCACGAACAGCGGGAACGCCCCCGTGTGCGGCACTTGCGGCGTCAGGCGCGCGCCGTACGCCTGGCTGTTGCGCTCGTAGCAGGCGAGCACCTGCTGGCTGTCGCGGGGGTCAATCGACCGGCACCCCGACTGCGCCCGATCGGCGTCCACGGTGAACCGCAGGTCGACATCGATGCGCCGCGCGGCCCGGCAGTCCTCGCCGATGCACCGTTGGGGATGCGCCTCGTACCAGCGCGTGCCGGCGCCCACCGAAGCGACCCGCGTATGACGACCCGCCGACCCCATCGCCTGGACGACGGTCCGTTGCGTGTGTAGAGCCCGGCAGAACGACAATTGGTCGTTCATCAGCAGATGGAGCGGGCCCCGACGCCGGTCCGTCTCCGCCCCTGCCGCCTCGACCGAGACAGGGATCCAGCCGCCAACGGGCCCCACCTGTGCGCGCTCCTCGGCACACGCGTCGTACACGTCCTCCCCCGACCCGCGGAGGTGGATCGGGACGAGGTCCACGCTGCCGACGAACAGCAGATCGAGGCCACTGGGCCGGTCCGCGGGATCTCCGGTTGTCAGCGTTTCGGCGAGCAGTCGCCCGACGCAGGCCCAGGGCGAGAGCGCGATGGCGCCGGACGCGAGCGGGCAACTCACTCCGCTCCGCGCTCGCTCCTGCGAGAACTCACCCAGGCCGAAGAAGGTGTCCGCCGCGCACTGGATACGCCAGTGGTACGGGTCCACCACGCCGCCCCGCTCCAGCGCGGCGACCTCGCACGTGTTGCCCAGCACCACGCGGATGCGCTCGAGGAGCTCGGCCCCGCGGACCGTCTCCCAGATTGGTAGACGGCGCGCAATGCTCGCGCTCTCCCGATCGACGATCGCCCGTTGATCCACCGGGTCGACCCCAGGCGTGGTGGCGGTGCCTCCCCGCGCGCCAGGCGCCGAGGCGGTGCGGGCCGCAACGTTGCGCCCCGCGAGGTCTAGCCCCGAGACAGCGACCGGACGGGGGCCGGCACCGCAGCCGACGACGGTCACGAACACGAGCCCATGAAACAGCTTCGATCGACGCATGATGGACCTCTTCAGAACGACAGGTGGATGTGGCAAAAGGCTTCCACAGCGGGTGGGGAGCCGAAGGAGAGAGGGGTGTTCCAGCGGACGCCGCAGCCCAGCAGGCGGGGCAGGCGGCGCGCCTCGCCGAACCCCCCGATGGTGCCCCGGAGCGCTCCCGAGACGCCGACGTTGACGTCGCGCGGCTCGTCGAAGGGGACGTTGACGACGCCCTGCACGGCGGCCTCGACCCCGAGCTCCACAGGCCCCGGCGAGAAGCTCAAGCGGGCGTAGAACACGTCGTAGGCGAGGCCCACGAACCCGCGGTCAAAGTCGGTCGAGGGGCCGAACCACAGGTCGCCGAGCACTCCCACGGAGAAACGCCCGCCGCCGGGGGTCACGGCGAGCGGCGCACGCAGGCGAAGCGGCGCGCGAGCGAGGCAGCGGACGCCGTCCCGCGTCGACTCGGCCAGGTGCGCGAACACGACTCCCCCCGCGGACACGCGCGCCGGGTCGACGGTGGCGGTGTCGGATCGGGGGCACGCGGAGTCGCGGGTGAGCAGCACGACGAGGCGGCTCGTGAGCGGCGCGTCGGCGCGGTCCCACCGCGGGTTGACCGGGAGATCGCCGACGAAGCGCTGCGACGACGCGCCGGGCGGCTCCGTGGTGACGGCGAGCGGGGTGAGCCGCAGCGCGAAGTGGGGGGCGTGCACGCCCGGCACGAACTGCGCGGCGTCGCGCTCGGACGAGACCGCCGCCCAGGTGGTCTGCTCAAGTCCGATGGGTTGCCAGTCGGTGGCCGGATCGAGCACGACGATGCGTTGCAGCGCGAAGCCTGCGCTGCGCTCGAAGCCTGCGCTGCGCTCGAAGGTCGTGCATCCGTTCCGCGCGATCACCACCGAGGCGAGCCCCGTATGCGTCAGGGTCAGGGGCTGGTTGGCCGTGAGCTCTTCGCAGACAGGCTGCCCGCCCTCGGTGCGGATGGTCACGAGGGCGCGACCGGAGGCCGTCACCTTGATCTGATCCTGGCGCTGGAGGACCATCGGGACCTGGGCTTCCGCGGCCTCGGGCGTCGCGGCAAACGCGAGGGTTTCGGAGGTGTACAGCCCCGCGGTCACCCGGGTTGGGGTCACCTCCGTGACGTGACGCGAGACCGTCAAGGTCTCACCGGCGGGCACGAGGCTGGTCACCGGATGAACGATGTCTCGAAGGCGCGCGCAGTAGTGATTGGCCAGCGTGAACGGGCCCGTCGCCGGTGCCTGGTATGACGTCGAGAGGCAGACCATGCCGTGCGTTCGGACGGCCTCCCAGTCGGCGAGGTCGGGCACGAGGTGAGCACCCTGTTCGCCGTGCCGCTCGCGCATCACGTGATCGACGAGCTCTTGGATCACCGTGAGTCGATCCCCAGGCGCGCGCACCGGTGCGCCCTGAGGCGCATCGGCGCCGAGGACGCTGTAGGACACGTGCCGGGCGTGCGCCGCGGTGCAGAGCTCGGCGCCGAACACCGAACCGTGGTCAGCGATGATGTCGACCGGACCGTCGGGGCCGACACCCAGGGACACGGCGGGGCTGGGGGCGGCGGCGCCAAACACCTGCTGTCCTGCGGTGCGACCTTCATCAAGGACGAGGGTGCCGATGAGGTAGCCCGTCGTCGGGGCGTCAAGGGCCGCGCCGTAGAGGTCGTACGTGCCGAACGGACTACGAAGGGTCGGGTGCGCGGCGTCGATCGTCGGCTCTGCGCCGAGACGGACGAACGGCGCCGGCGTCGCGGAGCCGTGGGGCACCAGACGGAAGCTGGTGCGCTGAGCGCCGCAGGTGGTGACGAGGGGGCGGCTCCAGCGGAGGGTGGACGTCCCGTTGGCGGCGGTCACCTCGAAGGGGCGCAGAGCCGTCCCAAGGGTGTCGACACACGAGGAGCGGATGACCGTCTCGAGCGTACGAGCGCCGGTGCGCAGTCGCGCCACGACCTGCACGGCGGGGGTGCCGCCAGTTGGCGTGAAGGCATCGAGGAGCGCGGCGAGCGCGACCGGCCGCGGCCCGACGAGCTCCGCGGGGGGCGCCCGGAAGGGTCCGTTGACGGAGAGGGCGTACTCGCACCGCGGGTTGAGACGCCACGACGAGGAGAGGTTGGCGGACTGGGTGACCCCGCGCGGAGCGTCGGAGCGAACCGGGGTGAAGCACACGGCCGATGCGGTGGCAGGAACGACGACGGCGACTAGGGCGAAGATGATGGGGTGACGTTGAGCGTTGGGCATGTTGCGCCTCCGCTCCATCAACCGAACTTCGAGGTGCTGATCTGACGTGGGCGACGCAGCGTCGAAGGCGAATCGGGCGGCCTGTCAGATTGCCCCCGACGCGCGGCGTCTAGCGGTGAGAGGCGGCCCTTGTGCCGTGTCAGAGAAGCTGAGAGCGTCGGCGCGGGTTCGTCGGATGAGCCCATCGGAGATGGTAAGAGCGATGGACCAGCGGGACAGGGAGCTGAACAAGGTGATCCAGGAGGCCCGCGCGGTCTTTGCGCGGCGACATCCTGGTAATCCCGACGCCGACGACGCGTTCCAAAACGCCTGCTTCAAGCTTGCGAACGGCAATCAGCTCCTGGTTCACCCGAATCCTCGCGCGCTGCTGCTGTGGGTGGCCAAGAAGAGGCTCCTGAGTCTATCGACGCGACAAGACGATCTCCGTGAGCGCGACCACCACCTGACGCGCGAGGGCGACGAAGACAGAGACGACGACGAAGAGACAGCCCGTCGCTCGTTGGGAGATGAACGGCCGCCATCGGTCTCGGACCTGCCACTCGCCGCCTTGCTTGATCTCCCCCATCGAGACGTGAAGATCGTGCTCGCCGACGTGCTGGGCGAGTCCCGCGATGACCTCGCGGCGGCGTTTGGCCTGACGCGAGTCAACGCCGACAAGATCATCAGCCGGAGCAACGCGGTCGTCTGGGCCTGGCGCGCCTTCGAGGAGCTCGGTCGATGGAAGATGCCGACGACCGTCGGTGGAGCGAAGACGTGGGCCGACTTTGCGGTTCTTCGCAGAGGGCTCCGCGATGACTTCGCCCGACGTCATGAAGTTCCATCGGAGAAGGTGGACGACGCGCTGGCCGCGAGGGCGTCGGAGCTCGGCCGCCTGCTCCAGGTCGGGGACCTCCCGAGGGGGCTCATCGACCTCCTGGAGCTGCCGGGTGAGCTCGACGCCCAGGCGCGTGCCGCACGGCAGACCCCGGACGATCTTCGAGGCGACCTGCTGCTCGTCAAGGCCGAGCATGTCTTCAAGGAGCAGAAGGCTGTTGTGACCGCCAGCGTCGGCAGGATCAACGGGAGAATCACGCTGAACGAAGAGATGCTGGATCTCGCCACATCCATTCTCGCAGGAGAGCGAGATGATCTGTCAGAGCACTTCGACGCCGTGCATGCGAAGGCGAGGCAATGGCGGGACGAGGTCGAAGACCTGGCGCGCGACCTCGCGGTAGCCCGAGCGTCCGCCGAGGGGCGATCGGAGGACGCCATCCTCGTTCGCTACGGACTGAAGAGCGCTGAGCTCCGAGATTGCCTGAAGCGTACTGCGGAGCAGCTCACAATACAGGCGGAGGTGGAGATCATGCTGGCGGCGCGGCGCCTGTGGAGCGAGGGAGCTGCCGCCGATCTCACGCACCTTGATCGTCTCCGTGTCGGCAAGGCTGGCTCGGAGACGGCGGGGCCTCGATACAAGGCCGTGGCCGAGGCCATCGGGAGGGCGATGCTCCTGGGCTACACCGCCGCGGCCATCCAGCAACGAGTGCCATGTCCCAAGAAACAGACCTTGGAGGATGTCTTCTCGAAGACGTCAATCCGCGCGTGGTTTCAGGAGCTGGCCTTCGAGATCAGGGTCGCGGACACGATCGGCGGCGGCCGCTCTCCCGACGATGCGCCGCAGGATTTCGGGTTGACCCGTCTGGCGGCGGAAGAGATCAAGCGCCGTCTGGACTCCCTACGCCTGGACGTCGAGCAGACGAACGCTGACGCGCAGCGCGCACCGAAGAGCAGAGGAGATGTGTGATGAGCCAGGTTACAACGCCGTTCTTCAGAGCACTCAGGGCTTCGCTCCTGGACTCGTCCCCGGCAGCGAGCGCGGGCCGTCCGTTCATCGACGGGCTCACGCTCGCAGGAGACGCGCTTCGGATCGACGTTCCGCTCAGCGCGGTGTGGTCGAACTGGCTCAGGGTCCTCAGCGCAACGGAACTGGAGAGGGCGCTGCTCGCGTGCTTGAGCGAACTGGAGAGGTCCTTCGACGAACCGAAACTCTCCCATCGGGTCAAGACATGTGATCAAGCGGAGAGCCTGGTGCTGGCGGTCTCCTGGACTGCTCACGCGCAGGACGTGGCCCCCGAATCCCTGGCGGGGTTCGTCGATCTGACCCAACTCTTGCGAGAGCTCGAGCGGCAGATCGGGCGCAGCGCGGACGAGGAGAGCATCCTTGACGCGCTCGGGGGACGCCGAGCGCTCGCGACGACGGAAGCATGGATATGGCGATGCGGGTCGGCCCCCGGGGCGGGGCGGCTGGCCTCTCCCCTCATCGATCGGTTGCCGGTCCCTGACGACCTGCCAGGGCACCTGGGTCCGACCGACACCGCGGCAATCGAGTACCTGACCGGCGGGTATCACCGCGCGTGGGTGGAGGGATTCGCGGCCCGGAGCAGGGAGTTCGGCGAGACCCTCGACGCGGGTCTGGAGATGCTGGAGTTCAGTGGGGAGGCGCTGAGCCTGACGGCGTACCGCTGGAAGCGGTCCCGCCGGAACGCTGGTCGAGCGACCGAAGGCCCACTCCGCATCGAAGTTCGACAAGTCCTGGCGGCGTCCTCGGAGCCAACCCGGGAGGACGAGCCCGAACTGACCCGCAGCCTCGGATTGTTGCCCGACGTCGAGGTCGTCGCGCTCGTGCGGATCTTCAAAGACCGCATCGAGTTCTCCGCGACACCGATAGCGGGTGAGCACCTGGCAGAGATCTCCCTGCACGGGGTGACGGAGAGGAAGCCAGACGTCTCCGGGACGTGGACCGTCAAGGCGGACCGCGAACCGAACACGAGGCGGTTCGAGGTGAGCGTGGTCGCCAGCGACGGACGGCGCTTCGACGACTCGATCGAGCTGTTCGCGCACTGACCCGCGCCACATTCGACCACCATTCCGTCAGGTTGGCCCCCGCGGGTGCGGTCTTCCCTTCGAGACCACGAGATCTCGCCGAACCGTCGGCGCGGACCGTGTGGCTCGGACCTGGAGGTCGTATGCACTCGATGCGCGGTTTCGAACACCTTGACCTGGTCGCAAAGGCCGTCAACGCGCTCTACCAGACGCTCGGATCCGCGCGCATGCGGAGCTTTCCCGAGACCTTTCAGCTCGGTTCTTCGGCGGGCGAGATCGCCCGCGACCCGGTCATCGGCACGCAGCGCCTCGCCCGGCGCATCGCCGACCACTACGACCTCCGAGTCGCCACGATCGTCGTCACGTTTTGTGCGTCCCTCGTGCCTGCAGGGCAGGTGGAGATCTCGGCCGCCAACGAGATCTTCGTAGAGATCCAGGCCCGGCACCGCTCCGACCCCAAGGCCATCGCGGCCATTCTCGCCCACGAGATCGCGCACATCTTCCTTCACCGCAACGGCGTGGGTTTCCCGGTCGTCTTCGAGAACGAGGTGCTCACCGACACGACCGCGGCGTACCTCGGCTTTGGGCCGACGATTCTCAACGCCTCGACCCCGACACCCATGCTCGACAGCGCGCCGAGCGGCGTGAACTTCTTCGGTGAGAGCGTCTTCCCGGAGCGCATCCAGGGGTTCGGGTACCTCTCGCTGGACGAGTTCGCATACATCCTGGCGCGTCGGGATGCCCTCTACGGCTGCGACTCGTCGTCGCTGCTCGACCGCGGCTTCGTCTCCAGTGTGTTCTCGTCGGGGCGCGCCCGGTACCGGCGCGAACTCGGTGCCCGTCCGTTCGTCATGCGTCCGTGGTACGAGCGCCTCGCGAGGGCGCTGTCCAATGACGACCAGCCGACGACCCCGGCCGCGGATCGGATCACGTTTCAGTGCCCGTGCTGCTGGCAGGGCCTCCGCGTTCCCGAGACGCGCAAGAAGCTCTCGGTGCACTGTCCAAAGTGCGACTCTCGGTTTCCCTGCTACTCGTGACCCGTCCCGACACCCGACCTCGACTCACGGGCGTCGAGCTCGCGGTCGATGATCTGCGCGACGACGTCGGGGGCGAGGCGCGAGCCGTAGTTCCAGGGTGACCCGAAGACCGTCGCTCGACCGCCCCAGTTCTCGGACCCGGGTCCGGACCGCGCGAGGAGCGCCGGTGGGCCGTGCGCGAACTCGGCCTCCGCGAGCGCCGCGAGGCAGGACCGCAGGTCCGTGGCAAGCGTCCGCGCGAAGGGGTTGGCGCCGACGGTGTAGGCGAATCCTCGGAGCGGGTGATCGTCGACCGTGATCACCACCTGCTGCTCGACGCGGGAGTAGTACGCCTCCGGCGCCAGGCGCGCGCGACCGCGGAGATCGACGATGGCGAGGCGCTCACGCCGCTCGATGCGGCGCTCCGCGTCGAGGCGGGCCGCCGCGATCGCCATGGCGTCACGGCTGGACGAGTCGCAGGGCAACGCGCGTCCGGCGGCGATGTCGTCCGCGATCGCGCCGCAGACGCGCGCGAAGGTCTCGCTCGCGCGCTCGTCGGTCGCCGCCGCGATCGTGTCGCTGACCCAGCCGAGCAGCCCGAGCCCGCGGCGGTCGACCTCGGGATCCACCCCGGCGAGAGGAACGAGGTGGTCGCAACGATGCGAGGCCGCTCGCAGCACGGCGAGAGCATCGAGAGGGAGGCCGCTCGCTCCGCCTGCCATGATCGCAACGACGCAGGCCAGCGCGTCGGTGTCCGCCCAGGTCGTGCCGACGCCCCGCACCGCGCTCGCGTCGACGACGAGTGGCATGGCGTCGAGGTTGATTGGCTCGCCGGTGATGTGGTGGTCCCAGGTGAAGGCGGCACCGGGGACGCTGCCGTCCACGCTGAGGAAGGGCGCGGCCTCGGGCGGGATGTGCGCAGGGAGCGTCGCGACGAACACGCGCAGCGAGCGAAAGGGCAACGAACGCACACAGGACTTCTGCGAGCAGGGCGCTGATTGTCAATGGCTACTGGAAACAGTCGTGCGAACGCGCGGGGTTTCGATCGTACAATCCACAATGTTCGCTTTTTCTAGTACTACAGTTGACCTGCACCCCGAAAACTGGTCCAGCGATTGTGAGCGTCCTCGTCACGGTTGGCGACGGCTCTCACGTATGAGGTCCATCGTCGGCGAGGCGCCGTGGCGAGGTCTCGTCGATGGTCCTCGTCGGTGTGCTGGGGACGGGCGTCGGTGATGGGATCAGAAATGTCCTTAGCCACCGCGGTGGCCAAGGACGCTGACTCCACAGACGCCGCGGCGCGACCGGCATCCCGGTGGCCGCAGGTCGCCTCTCGCGGATCGTCACCTCACCCCGACGTGGCTGCGCTGACCTCGGCGGCCAGGCGCGCAAGCGACTGCTTCGCGTCGCCGAAGAGCATCAACGTCTTGGGGTCGACGAACAGCTCGTTCTCGATGCTCGCGACGCCGCACCCGCACTTGAGCACGAGAACACTCTTCGCCTCGGCGACGTGGAGGATGGGCATGCCGTAGATCGGAGACGCCGGATTCGTCTTCGCTGCCGGGGTTGACGACGTCGTTTGCGCCACGACAACAACCACGTCCGTCTCGGCGAACCGGGCGTTCACATCCTCCATGTCGACAAGCTTCTCGTAGGGGACGCCCGCCTCGGCCAGGAGCACGTTCATGTGCCCCGGCATGCGGCCCGCGACCGGGTGGATCGCGAACTTCACATCCCCGCCGTGCTTCTCGATGAAGTCGGCGAGCTCGCGCGCCCGGTGCTGCGCCTGCGAGAAGGCGAGGCCGTACCCGGGCACGAGGATCATGTGGCCGGCGAACGCGAGGTGCAGCGCGGCGTCCTCGGGCTCGATGGGCGTCATCTCGCCCTCGGGTCCCTTCGCCGCGCTCCCCGCGGCGGGCGGCGCGCCGGAGGCGCCGAACAGGACGTTCGAGAACGAGCGGTTCATCGCCTTGCTCATCGCGATCGAGAGGATGAGCCCGCTCGCAGCGTCGAGAGCCCCAGCGACGATGAGGATATTGTTGTCGATCGCGAAGCCCGTAGCGCAGGCCGCCAGGCCCGCGTAGGAGTTCAGGAGCGACACGACGACTGGCATCTCCGCCCCCGCCGATGGGGAGCACCATGAGGACACCGGTCAGGGCGCCGAGCACGATCATCGCGAGGAAGACCGGCGTCGTGTCGGGCGGGACGACGATGCACACGAGGCAGCCGAGCGCGGCGGCCAGGAGGGCGAGGTTGAAGACGTTCTGCCCGCGGAAGCTGATTGCCAGTCCGGGTGAACTCACCCCCGCCTCTTCCCGCGGGGAACATCCGGGGAAATCCCCTCCCGCCGCTTCGACCGCCCGTCACCCTTCCACGGTGAAAACCGCACTCCCCGCTCACCTCGCCCCTGGGAATCATAATCCTCAGGTCGTTGGTTCAAGTCCGACCGCCGGTACCGCGAAACCCCTTCCCCGGAAGGGGTTTCGTCATTTTGGGGGACTGTGCGCCGTTACGCCTGCCCCATGCGAACCAGCCGCCCGGGCCGCGCGTCGGTCATCCGATCACCCTCCACGATCACCTCGCCCGCCACCGTCGTCGCGCGGTAGCCCGTCGCGTCCTGCACCAGACGCTTGCCGCCCGCGGGCAGGTCGGCCGCCATGCGCGGGCGGTGCAGTGCAAGCTTCTCCAGGTCGATGACGTTGAGATCAGCCCGCTGCCCCACGACGACCGTCCCGCGATCGCGCAACCCGATGTAGCGCGCGGTGTCGTGGCAGAGCTGCTGAACCAGTCGCTCCAGCGGGATCTTCCCCTCCGCCCGATCGCGCGCCCAGTGGGTCAACGCGAAGGTGGCGTAGCTGGCGTCGCAGACGGTTCCGACGTGGGCGCCGCCGTCGGAGAGGCCGACGAGCGCGAGGCGGTGGCCCATCATCGTGCGCACGTTGTCGAGCGAGAACTCCGTGTAGTTGTAGAGCGGGAAGTACAGCAGCTCGCGACCATCGTGGCCGAGCAGCGCGTCGTACAGAACATCGAGCGGAGGACGGCCCGACGCCTGCGCCTCGGCGTAGAGCGACTGCTCGACCGAGGGCTCGTACTCGGGGCGAGCGCCGAGACGGAAGAGACGCAGCGCGACCATCTCGATGCGCGCGAGCAGCACGTCGGCGAGCGGAGGAATCGGGCTGCCGTCGCCCGCGAGCCGCTCGGACTTCTCGGTGAGGAGCTGCGCCTTGAAGGCCGGATCACGCATGGCAGCGACGCGCTCGGCGAGCGGCAGGAGGGCAATGCGCTTGTACGAAGGAAAGCCCATGAAGGGATTGAAGGTCGCTTCGAGCCCGAGGAGCACGCCGATGGCCCGCGGGGCGACCTGCACGCGCATCGGGACGCCGCGCGCATCGGCCGCTTCGACGCGGGCGAGGATGCGTCGCCACTGGTCGGGTTCCATGTCGCGCTGCATGAGCGAGATGGAGAGCGGATGGCCCGCGGCGCCCTCGGCCATGCGCTCCAGCAGGTCGAACTCGGCGTCGAAGCGATCGGGCCCGGTGGCCATGTCGAAGTCGCTGACGGCCTGCACCACGCCGTGGTTGAGACCATCGAAGGCGGCGGCGATGCCGACGAGCTCGCGGGCGTCGACCTCGGACGCAGGCGTGGCGTCCCCCGTGACGGCGCGGTGGTTGTCCGAGCGCCCGGTGGTGAAGCCCGCGGCGCCGGCGAGGAGGGCTTCGCGGACGATGGTTCGCATGCGAACGATGTCGTCGTCGGTGGCGACGCCGTGGGCGACGGCGCGGTCGCCCATCACATAGACCCGCAGCGCGTCGTGCGGAACCTGCGTGAGCACGTCGATGCTCCGCGGCGTCGCGGCGAGCGCGTCCATGTACTCGGGAAACGACTCCCACTGCCAGTGGATGCCCTCCGCGAGCGCGGAGCCGGGGATGTCCTCGACGCCCTCCATGAGCGCGATGAGGCGCGCGCGGTCGCGAGCGTGGACGGGGGCGAAGCCGACGCCGCAGTTGCCGATGACGCAGGTGGTGACGCCGTGGGCGGCCGAAGGGGAGAGCGTCGGGTCCCAGGAGACCTGGCCGTCGTAGTGGCAGTGGATGTCGACGAAGCCGGGCGTGACGATGGCGCCCGCGGCGTCGATGGTGCGCGCGGCGGTGCCGGGGCAGTCACCGACGGCGACGATGAGGCCGTCGCGGACGGCGACGTCGGCGCGGCGGGCAGGGGCGCCGGTGCCATCGATGAGGGTTCCGCCAGTGACGAGCAGGTCGTAATCCATGGACGAAGGAGTACACCTGCACGACCGGAGGGCGTGAGCGGGTCGAGGGCGGCTGTTGCGGGATGCGCAGCAGGGTCATCAGCGTGCGAGGGAGGCTGTTGCGGAGCGCGTGGTGGGCTCCCTCGCACCGAGGGCCGCCGTTGCAGGTCGCCTGGGGACGTCCCTCGTGCCCACGTTGGCCTGACCGTACTCGTGCCTCTCCACTGGGGATGTGAAGGGCTGCGGCCAAACCAACCGCAAGGACGCCCTGGGGTCGCAAGGGTCAGAGGAGAGACAAGGCAAAGGTCTCGCACGACCCGCTCTCTCTTCGCCGATCGCGGCTTGACGACCCGCGACGGACGGCATCCTCTCCGTTGCTCCATGCGCACCCACTCATCGACCCTGGTCGTCACGTTCGCGATTGCATGTGCAGCGACGGGTTGTTCACGCGCGTCGTCGCGCGCGGGCAGCCGACGCTCGTGGTCGGCGATCTCAACGCGATGCCGTGGTCGCGACCGCTGCGCTCACTGCGCGAGGTGACGGGGCTCGTCGACTCGCTGCGAGGCCGCGGGGTGCAGCCGTCGTGGCCCGCGGAGATGCCCTGGATCGGGCGCATCACCATCGACCACGTGCTGCACTCGACGCACCTCGTGACCGAGGAGCGAGCGCTCGGAGGCTTCGTCGGATCCGACCATCGGCCCGCCTACGCGCAGCTGCGATTTCGCTGAGCCACCGCCGTCGACACGGCACCCGCGGTGCCTCTATCTTCCGCGGCCACCGTGACCTCGACCCACCGCCGCTGGACCCTCGCCCTCGCTCTCACCGGCGCCTGCGCCAGCACCCCGCCTCCCGTCGCAGCGCCCGTTGCCACCCCGACACCCGTGGTCGCCGAGGCGCCCGTCGTCGATGCGGGCGCGCCCGTTGCTGCGCCTGCGCCGGTGTTCTCGGTGGCCAACCCCCTCGGCGCGAGTGGGGTCATCATGGCCGAGCAGCCCGGCGGAACCGTCACCCTGCACCCCGCGAGCGGACCCGACCTCACGCTGGCCGACGGTGAGCGCGTGACCTTCGTCGACGACAACGCCAGCGTGGGCGGCGGCAACGCGAGCGCGACGGTCGAAGCCCGCGGCGTCCGCGGGGCGGTGCCCAACGCGCGGGTCGTCACCGAGGCGCGGCTCGGTCGCGCGACGAGCGGTGCGGCGGTGTTCTCGGCCATCTTCTCGTGCGGCGACGTGTGTCACCGCGAGGTGTGGTTTATCGGCGCGAACGGGCAGCGCGCGCGGGTGACCCAGGACGCGGGCGCGAACATCACGGTCATGTGGAGGCCAGACGGCGCGCAGGTCGCGGTGGGGAGCTGCGGGCTCTGGGTGATTCGCGCGGCGGACGGTCACGTCGAGGCGATGGAGACCTTCACGTCGCCGGCGTACGCGCCCGACGGCGCCCTCTTCGCGCGTGGCGTGCAGCAAGACGACGGGGTGTTTGAGCTCGCCGACGGAACTCCCCCGCGCCGGGTCTTCGGCGCGCCGGGACGGGTGCCTCCGTCGACCGAATCTGCGCCCGCGGAAGACCCGGCTCCGGTCGTGTTCGAGCAGGACGGCGCCGTGCTGCGGGCGACCTTCCTCCGCGCGCCGCGCCGCCAGGTCACAATGCGAGCTGGGCGCGACGGTCGACCTGCACGCCAACCCGCCCGCTAGTCGCGCGCCAGGCACCGCGGTACACGTCGCGGGCTATGCGCCCCGCATCTCTCGTCTCCACCCTCCTTCTGGTCCTCGCCGCGTGCAGCTCGCCCACGCCCGCGGCGCCCGTCGATGCCGGGGTCGATGTCCCTGCCGTCGATCGCCCCGCCGGGGATGTGCCCGTCGTCGTCGACGTGACGCCCGACGTCGCGGTCGATGTGGTCGTGCCGGGGCCCACGCGTGACGACATCCTCGCGGCGACGTGGCGTCGCCTCCCGAGCGCGCCCACCATCGCGGGCAAGCAGGACGACGTCTACTTCATCAACCCCCGCGTCGGATGGAGCGTCAACGGGCAGGGCCAGATGTTCCACACCGACGACGGCGGCGACACCTGGGCGCGCCTCATCAACCAACGCGGAACCTACTTCCGCGCGGTCACCTTCCTCGACGAGAACAGGGGCTTCGTCGCCAACATCGGGCCGGGCTACTACCCCGGCGTCACCGACACGGTGCCGCTCTACGCGACCATCAACGGCGGCGCGACCCTCACGCCGGTCACCTCGATCACGGGCGAGTCTCCGGTAGGCATCTGCAACTTCAACCAGCTCGACGCGCAGAACATCATCGCCACCGGTCGCGTCGGCGGTCCGAGCTTCTTCCTTCGCACGACCGACGGCGGCGCGACCTGGGAGTCCACCGACATCTCCGAGCACATCGCGATGCTCGTCGACGCCCACTTCATCAACCCGATGGAGGGCTGGGTCACCGGGGCGTCGTCGACGGGCGCGAGCTCGCGCTGCGTGATCCTGCACACCGCCGACGGCGGCGCGTCGTGGGACACGGCGTTTCGCTCGACGGCCACCGGCGAGATGTGCTGGAAGCTGTCGTTCCCGTCGGCGCGCGTCGGGTACGCCGCGGTGCTCACCTTCGGAATGACGCCGTCGTCGTTCATCAAGACCACGGACGGCGGTCGCACCTGGACCGAGATGCCCTTTGTTCCGGGGCCGTACGCCGCGCTCGGGGTGGGCTTCATCACCGAAGACATCGGCTGGATCGGCGGCGAAGCCGCGGGCCGTCCCGCGTACCGCACCACCGACGGCGGCGCGACGTGGGAGCCCGCCATGGGCCTCGGCGCGTACATCAACCGCTTCCGCTTCGTGGGCGATCGCACCGGCTACGCCATCGGCACCACCGTCTACAAACTCGAGATCCCGTGACGTCCTGGCGCGCGTGCTTCGCGCTCACCGCGCTCGCTGCGTGCTCCTCCGATCCCTTCCCGCAGGATGCGGCCGCCCCGCGCGACGCGAGCGACGCGAGCGTGGTGGATGCCTGCGATCCCGGCGATGGCGAGAGCGCAGCGCCGGCAGTCACGCCACAGAGCGCGATGCGCGTCTGCACCGCCGAGGAGCTCGACGCCTACGCGGCGAACTGTCTCGATCCGGCGTCGCTGCCCATCCGATGTCAGCAGTTCGTCGCGAAGCACGCCGACTGCGCGCGGTGCCTCTCGCCCGCCGCGACGGGGACCGGTCCCTTGCTGGCTGCGCGCGGCGAGGTGCGGCTCAACGTCGCGGGTTGCGTCGCGCTGGTGCTCGGCGACCACCGCCCCGATGGGTGCGGCGTGCGCGAGCAGAACGCCATCGACTGCGCCGAGTCGTCCTGCGCCGCGTGCGGTGATGAGAGCGTTGGATGCGTGGCGCGCGCCCGGTCGACGGCGTGCGCGTCGGTGGAGACGCTGCGCTGCCCCGAGCTCGCGGGCGCCGCGGTGTGCGCGCTCGATGGGAGCTTCGCCGAGCGCTTCCGCCGCGTCGCCGGGGTGTTCTGCGGAGGGCAGTAGCGGCGGCGAGTCAGCGCGGAGCGGCCTCGTGGCGCAGCGCCCACGCCTCGTACGCGGGCACCCCCAGCGCCACGAACGACGGCAGGATGACCTCGTCGATGCGCCGGTAGAACGCGGGCGCGAACCGCCACCGCGAGCCGAGGCCGAGCGCGACGGCGGCCGGGTCTTCGGGCACCTCTGGCGCGGCGGGGATCTCGCCGCCGTCGGGCCGCAGGCAGCCGGCGTCCATCGCGTCGTAGTGGGCGAAGGCGAACGCGAGGTCGGCCCCGAGCCACTCGCGCTCGTCGTCCGTGAGCAGCGGAAAGACCAGACGCGCGAGCGCCCACCCGAAGCGGTCGTGGAGCACCTCGTCGCGCAGGAGCGTGTCGAGCACCGACGCCACGCACGGGTCGGTGGCGCCGTCGCGGAGCACGCCGAGCAGCCCGACAGAGGCCGCCTCGCCGACGCAGAACATCGACGCCGTCCAGCGCGCGACGAAGAGGTGCGCGGGGAGCTGATCGTCGACGAGGCGCAGGTGCGCGGGGTCGAGCGTGGCCTCGTCGTGGCCGCCGAAGGCTTCGGCGACGCGGGCGCACAGCTCCGTGTGGCGCGCCTCGTCTTGCAGCAACCGCGAGGCGGCGCAGCTCACTTCGAGGGGCAGGCCCACCTCGGGGAAGCGCGCGATGAGCTCACCGAACACCACCATCGAGCGGTACTCCGCCTCGACGCGCGCGGCCCACCCCGCCCGCACCTTCTCGCGGAGGGCGTCGGGGATGCGCGCGGGGTCGAGGAGGTTCCACGGGGGGACGGGGCGGGGGTCGTCGAGCATCCGGCGGTGCATCGCGCGGAAGAGCTTCTCGTCGGTGCCGAGCGGGACGCGTCGGCGCATCGCGGGTCAGAACTCCGCCTGGCCGGCGGCGCGCGGGTACGGAATGGCGTCGCGGATGTTCGACAGCCCGCACACGTAGACCACGAGCCGCTCGAACCCGAGGCCGAAGCCCGCGTGGGGCACCGTGCCGTAGCGGCGGAAGTCCCGGTACCACTGGTAGTGATCGGGGTTGAGACCGAACTGCGCGATGCGCTTGTCGAGGATGTCGATGCGCTCCTCGCGCTGCGACCCGCCGATGATCTCGCCGATGCCGGGGGCGAGCACGTCCATCGCCGCGACGGTCTTCCCGTCGTCGTTGAGCCGCATGTAGAACGACTTGATCTGCTCGGGGTAGTTCATCACCACCACCGGGCGGCCGACGTGCTCCTCGGTGAGCCAGCGCTCGTGTTCGGTCTGGAGGTCGAGACCCCACTCCACCGGGAACTCGAACTTCTTCTTCCTGGCCGCCTTCAGCAGCTTGATGGCCTCGGTGTACTCGATGCGCTCGAAGGGCGCGTCGACGAAGGTCTGCAAGCGCGTGATCGCGTCGGGCTGCACCCGCTCGGCGATGAACGCCAGGTCGTCCGCGCGCTCGGCCATCACCGCGCGAAACAGGTACTTGAGGAAGTCCTCGGCGAGCGCCGCGTTGGCGTCGAGGTCGTTGAAGGCCACCTCGGGCTCGATCATCCAGAACTCGGCGAGGTGCCGCGGCGTGTTGCTGTTCTCGGCGCGGAAGGTCGGGCCGAACGTGTAGACCTTGCTCAGCGCGAGGCAGTAGCCCTCGACGTTGAGTTGCCCCGACACGGTGAGGAAGGCTTCCTTGCCGAAGAAGTCCTTGGAGAAGTCGATGGCGCCCGACTCGGTGCGCGGGAGGTTCATCAGGTCGAGCGTCGACAGGCGGAACATCTGCCCCGCCCCCTCGGCGTCCGACGTCGACACGATGGGCGTGTTGACCCAGAAGAACCCGCGCTCGTGGAAGAAGCGGTGCACCGCCTGTGCGAGGCAGTGACGCATGCGCGCGACGGCGCCGAAGAGGTTGGTGCGCGGCCGCAGGTGGGCCACCTCGCGGAGGTACTCCAGCGAGTGGGCCTTGGGCTGGATCGGGTACGTCTCCGGGTCGTCGACCCAGCCCACGACCTCGATGGAGGTCGCCTGGATCTCGAAGCTCTGCCCCTTGCCCTGCGACGCGACGAGCGTGCCCGTCGCGACCACGGCGCAGCCCGCGGTGAGGCGCTTGAGCTCCGACTCGTAATTGGCGAGCGTCCCCTGGGCCACCACCTGGAGCGCCGCGAAGCACGACCCGTCGCTCACGCTCACGAACGACAGCCCGGCCTTGGAGTCGCGGCGCGTACGCACCCAACCCCGGACCGTGATCTCGCTGCCCGGCGCCACCTTGCCCGAGAGCGCGTGTTCGATGCTCACCACCGTCATGACTCGTCCCGATCCTTCTCGCGGGCCGTCAGCGGCCCGGCGCGAAGGTGTACCCCAGACGAGCGCCCGGTGGGATAGCGCTGAGCGACTACCGCATCTCGGCGCGAGCCACGATGCGAGCGCACTCCTGCGGCGGCAGATCGGACGCGATCGCGTACCCGATGCCCTGCTGCTCGGTGAAGGTCACCGTGTAGCCGTGCGACGAGGTCACATACACCGGCCGCCCCTGCACCATCGCCGTCGACTCCACCGTGCGCGGCATCAGCGTGTGGTCGAACACGAACACCGTCATCCGCCGACCGTCGACGTCGTAGTAGAGCGCCGCGGCCATCTGGTTCTGCACGTTGGAGATGCGCGCGCCGACGAGCCGCGCCTGGCTCCCGCGGAAGGTCACCGGCCGCACCGGGATGTCGAGCTTGCCGCGAAACCACTGGCTCACCGCCGCGGGGTCGCTGTTGGTGACCTCCACCGGCAGCTCGCGCGCGTGCCGGTTGGCGATGTCTTCCACCACCGGGAGCATGCCCGCCGCCGTCACCGGAACCGCCGCGCGCTGCTTGAAGCCGTTGGCCATCACCACGCCCGCCAGCGCCGCGCCCGCCAGGGCGAAGTTGCGCGCGTGCTTCTTGCGCACCACCGACGCCCGCTCGGCCTCCTGCTCGCGGTCGCACGCGTCGAGCGCCGCCGTGATGCGGTAGCGCAGCGCCGTGGGCGCGCAGTCTTCGCGCAGCGCCCCGAGCCCCCGCTTCAGCTTGCGGATCATGTCGGCCTCGGCGCGGCAACAACCGCAGCCGGCCATGTGGTCTTCGATCAGCAGCGCCGCGCTGGGGTCGAGCTCACCGTCGATCCAAGCGTCGGTCCACCGCGTGGCCTGTTCGCAGCTCACGCTCATCCGTTAAGCCTCCTTGCGCCTACGGAAGGACTCCATCTCGACCACCTGACCGCCCTCTTGTTCGGCGGGCGCGGCGGACTTCTCCGGCACGATGCCCAGCTTCACGGCCACCGCGCGACGCGCCCGGTGCAGGCGCGACATCACGGTGCCCATCGGGCAGTTCATGGCCTCTGCGACCTCGCGGTACGTGAGCCCTTCCACGTCGACCAGAACCAACACCTGACGGAAGTCTTCCGGCAGATCCTTCAGCGCCTCGGCGACGGAGCGTTCGAGCAGCGGCCGCTCGGCGACGCGCTCGGGTTCGCGCTGGGCGTTCATCGACGACGCGCCGATCCACCCGTCGGAGACCGGGTCGACGGTCGCCATCGCGTGGACGTTGCCTTCGAGGTTGTTGCGGCGGTGCTTGGAGTAGAAGACGTTGGTGACGATCTTGAGGAGCCAGGCCCGGATGTTGGTGCCCCGCTCGTAGCTGTCGAAGAAGCGCCACGCTTTGACCACGGCGTCCTGCACCAGGTCGTCAGCGTCGCTGGAGCTGCGGGTGAACTGCGTGGCCGTGCGGTGCATCGCGTCCAGGTGCGGGAGCACCTCGGCCTCGAAGATCTTTCGTCGCTGAATGGGGTCCATCATGTTCCTCGGCGGCCGTAGGGAAGCATTGCGGGGAACCCTGGCAAGGGGGGGAACTATTCCCGGGGTGCGGGTGGTCAGTCCGAAGAGCCGCGGTCGCGGCGCTCGGCTTCGAGCACCTCGACCCGCTGGTTGAGCCGCTTCACCTCGGCCTGGAGGGCCTCGATCTGCGCCATCGGGTTGATGCCCTCCCAGAACGACTTCATCTGGTGGTCGACCCGGTGCTGCCACTGGTCGATGGCCTCACGCGACTGTTCGACGAACTTCTCCACCCTCCCTGGCTCGGCCGGTGTTGCGACGGGCGGCGGGGCAGGGGGCGGCGGCGGTTCGGCCTCGACGGGCTCCGCGGGGGCAACCTCACCGCGGGCGATGAGCTTGCCCATCGGGGTATCGCGCACCGCCGACAGGATGCGCTCGCTGGACGAATGCAAGAGCTCCTTCAACGCCCCCAGCGGCAGCCGGCTCTGCTTGCGCTCCTCCTCGTAGAGGATCTGCGCGAGCGTCATGCGCGTGAGGTCTTCCTTCGTCGTGTTGTCGATGATGCGGACGTCCTCGCCCTGGCGGACGTACTCCGCGATCTGCGGCAGCGTGACGTACCGGCTCTCGACCGTGTCGTAGAGCTTGCGGTTGCTGTACCGCTTCACGACGCGGGAGGTGGGAGACCCTGCTGCCTGTTCGCCGTCCGTCGACACGTTGGGGAGTCCTTTGTCTGCTGACGCGGCGCGTGGTCCGGCGCGGCGACAGTGGCCTGATTGCCGCGTTGCTCCGAGAAGGTCAAGAGCACCCTCGGGCGTTGCCATTTCGCCTCACTCTCTGCGGTGCGCGTAGGGTTCTACGCACCTCGGGTCGCCCATGACGTCGTTGACGCGATGACGGCGGCGCGAGCGGTGGTACGGTCCACGCCGCTTCGAGCGATGACTGAAGGCACCCCGCCGACTCCCGAGGACGAGCCGACGCCGAGCCCACGCCCGCGCGGATCGCTGGTCACCATCGCCATCACCTGCGGTCTATTGGGCGCGATGATGGGCGGCAGCGCGCTCGGCGTGCAGCAGGCCGCGCGCATGCCCGCGCCCCCGGTCAGCGTGGTCGTGGTCGCGGCCGCCGCCGTCGACGCAGGAACGGTCGCCTCGCAGGAGGCCAACCCCGAGACCGCGGGCGACGGGGTCATGGACGACCTCGACGACACGCCCGATGCCGGGTCGGTGGTCATCCACCCCGAAGCGATGGCCGGGGCGCTCATGGCCGCGGCGACACCGCCTGAACCTGGCGAACCTCGTCGTCGCGACCGCTCCATCGTCACCTCCGACGATGTTCCCGAGGGGCCGGCCCAGGGCTTCGTCGAAGGCCGCGCCACGCGCATCGTCGTGACGCGCCTCGACTCCAAGCCCGTCGAGGTTCACACGGCGTCGGCCTATACCCGCATGCGCGACGCGGCCTCGCGCGACCGCATCCGACTGCGCATCGTCAGCGGCTTTCGCACCATGGCCCACCAGCAGGCGCTCTACCGGGCCTATCGCCACGGGCGGGGCAACCTCGCGGCGGTGCCCGGTCAGTCCAACCACCAGAGCGGCCACGCGCTCGACCTCAACACGTCCTCACCGGGCGTGCTGCGCTGGCTCGAACGCAACGCGCGACGCTTCGGGTTTCGACGCACCGTTCCAACGGAGCCGTGGCATTGGGAGTGGTGGTAGCGGGACCGTCGCCGCAGATGCGCGACCGCCCGCGAGGTGCTTGACGCCGCCCGTCCCTCCCAGCCACCAATGCGCCCATGCGCACGCTCCGCTGGCTGCTCGCCGCCTGTCCCGCCCTCGTCCTGTCCTGCACCGAAGACCCCGCACCGCCCGCGGATGCTGGTCGCGACGTGCCTGTCACCATGGACACGCCGACCGTCGACGCGCCCGCCGAGGACGTCCCCGGAACGCCCGACAGCAACATCCCCAGCGCGTTCCCCACCGTCGCCGTCACCGAGCAGTGGGACATCCCCGGTCTCACCAACGAGGTGCACATCCTCCGCACGGCCGGGAACGTTCCGCACATCTACGCGCGCAACCGCAACGACCTCGCCCGCGCGCACGGCTTCGTCGTCGCCCGCGACCGCTTCTTCTTCCTCGACCTCGCGCGGCGCTACGCCACCGGCAGGCTCTCGGCCCTGCTCGGCGACGCGGCGCTGGCCAGCGATCAGCAGAACCTCGGCGTCGGCATGAGCTTCGTCACCGACCGCATCCTCGCGAACCTCAGCGCCGAGCAGCGCGCGATCTTCCAGAGCTTCGCCGACGGCATCAACGCGTACATCGCCCAGGCCCGCGAGAACACCCTCCCGTCTCCCAGCGAGTACACCCTCGCGGCGCCGCTGCTCGGCCGCCCGCGCGCGTCCGCCATCATGGAGGACTTCACCGTGCGCGACGTCGCCGCGATGAACACCACGTTCCTCTACCAGTCGGGCTTCGAGACCGACGACGTCGACCGCGATCGCGCCGCGCGCAACCTCCCTGGCAACTTCACCGGACAGGCCCTCGGTGAGCTCCGCGCCGCGGGTGTCCTCCCCGAGTTCTGGAACCCGCTGCGTCAGCCCGCTCCCTCGCGCTCAGCCGACGGTTGGGGCCTGGAGACCGGCACCATGGCCTCGCGCGCACCACGACAGCCCGCCCGCAACGCGCGCCCCGGAGCGCAGCCCGCGGTCGAGCCCAGTCGAGTCGCCGTCAACGTCCCGCGGCCGACGCTCGATCGCCTGGTGACCCGGCTCGACGAGATCCAGGCGCGGCTCATGCGCGACATCGAGGTGGGCTACGGCTCCAACTCGTGGGCCGTGATGGGCAACCGCACCCGCAGCGGCGACACGCTGCTCGCGGCCGACGGGCACCTCCCGCTCACCATCCCCGCGCTCTTCTACCAGATCGGCCTCGACACGCAGACCCTCGGCGGTGGCGACATCCATCAGGTCGGCATCGCGCTCACCTTCCTCCCCGCGACGGCGATGGGAACCAACGGGCAGGTCGCGTGGGGCTTCACGCAGCTCGGCGGCGACATCACCGACTGGTACCGCGAAGAGCTCGTCCTCGACGCCATGGGGCGACCCACCGCGACGCGATTCCGCGGCGAGATGCGACCGCTCACCGTCACCGAGGAGAGCGTCACCGTCGCCAACGTTCCCGCCCTCATGAGCGTCGGCCGCACCGAGCGATGGAACCGCTACACCACCTTCGACGGCCGCTGGATCACGCAGATCGAAGGCCGCACCGTGCGACCCACCGACCCGGTGGTCCCCGGTGAGGTGCGGGTGCAACTGCTCGGCGACCTCGTGGTGCCGGGCGACACCAACGGCGACGGCGTCGTCACCGCCGTGAGCTTCGACTACGTCGGCCTCGACGGTGGCAACGCCTTCCGCGCCTACGACGGCTTCGGCAAGGCGCGCACGGTTCAAGAGTTTCGCGAGGCCAGCCGCTCGATGCTCGCCACGTCGCTCAACCAGGTCGCGGCCGACGCCAACGGGTCGGTCTACTACGCGGGCTGGCAGGGCGTTCCGTGCCGCGGGTACCTGCCGCGCAACACCGACCGCACCTGGCAGACAGGCGCCAACCCCCGGATGCTCCTCGACGGGACGCAGTACGGCGGGTTCAGCATCCCGCTGCGCGACGGCGTCATCGACGAGACCGTCGGGAGCGACCCGTATGCGTGCGCGATCCCGCTCGCCAGCACGCCCGCCGCGCTCAACCCGACGCGCGGCTACGTGCAGACGGCCAACAACGAGCCCGGCAACATCACCGGCGACGACTCGCTCACCAACGACCCGGTGTACATCGGCGGGCCGTGGCACGACGGGTTTCGCGCGGCGCGCCTCGACCGGCTGCTGAGCGAGGGCGTGGCGGCGCGCAACCTCGACGGCGACGCGATGGCGGCCATCCAGGCAGACACGCACTCCAACCTGGGCGAGGTGCTGGTTCCGGCGCTGCTCGACGCCATCGCGCAGGCGCGCACGGCGGCGGCAGGAACGCCCGCCGCAGGCACGGCCGAGGCGCGGCTCGCGGCGATGTGGCGCGCGCACGAGGCGGACTACACGAGCGTCGAGCGGCGGCTGATGGCGTGGCAGACCGCGGGCTTCCCGGCGCTGTCGGGCGTGGAGACCTTCTACCACGCGGTCGCCACCAACGAGCGCGAGATGGCCGTCGCGACGACCATCCACAACGCGTGGATGGGCCGCTTCTTCAACGGCGTGTTCAACGACGAGCGGCTGCCCGACGGGGTCTTCGACAACGGCGGCGGCGGCAGCGTCGGCAAGGTGCGCGCGCTGCTGCGGATGCTGCGCGGACGCGGTGCGGGCAACACCGAGATGCTGGCGTCGTTCAACCCGGCGACCAACGAGAGCGCGTACTTCGACGTGCTCGGCACCGAGGCCGTGGAGACCAGCCGCGAGGTGGCGCTCACGGCCCTCGACGGCGCGCTGACCTTCCTGCGCACCGCGCCGACGGCGCCGGGTCGCGGCGGCTTTGGCACCAACGACATGGACCAGTGGATCTGGGGGCTGCGTCACCACGTTCGCTTCGAGTCGATCTTGTCGACCTTCCTCGACGGGGGTTCGTCGCTCGGCGCGCTGGTGTCGGGCTTCTCCATCACGCCGACGCGCATCCCGCTGGGGATGGGGCTGCCGGCGGGCGACCCGCGCTTGACGCTGCCGGGCTTCCCCCGACCGGGCGATCAGTGGGGCGTCGACGCGGCGAACTCGGGCTTTGGCGGCGAGTCGTTCACGTTCGGTTCGGGGCCGACGTACCGGATGGTGGTGTCGCTGCGCCGGGACATGCCCGACGCGACCGAGGCCCGCAACGTGATTCCGGGCGGGCAGTCGGGGCTCAACAACAACGGCAATCCCTACTTCGACGACCAGGCGCGGTTGTGGCTGGGCAACCGCGCGCTGCCGATGCTGCTCTCGTCGGCGTCGGTGGTGGCTGCGGCGACGGGCCACGAGGTGCTGATGCCCGCGCCGTCGACCGGTGGAACGGATCGATGATCCCGGCGCTCCGGACGATTCCGGCGTCCCCACGGCCCCTGGTTCTTTGGATGCTAGCGGTTGGGCTCCTGGGGTGCCGGAGGTCGGCTCCGCGCGCGCCGACGCCCGATCGTTCGGGGGGTGAACTACCCACCATCACGGCGCCCCACGCGATCGGCGCGATGCGCTGGGACGGGCGGCTCGACGAGGCCATCTGGGAGACGGCGGGGCGCGCGCAGGGCTTCGTCCACCCTGGGACGGGGCGACCGACGCCGGGCTCGAAGGTCACCGGCGACGCCCGCATCGCGTGGAACGAACAGGGCCTGCTCATCGCCTTCGAGGTGGACGACCGATCGCCGCAAAACCCGTTTCCCGCGACGCAGCGAGACGCGCATGTGTGGGACGGAGCGTCGGGCGTCGAGGTGATGCTCCAGCCCGGAGACTTCGGCGACAACCGCGAGTACTTCGAGGTGCAGGTCGGGGCCAACGGCGCCCGCTGGACCACGCGCTTCGATGACTACAACCGCCCGGTCGGCCCCGACGCAAACGGGGTCACGCACTTCGGTCACGAAGACTGGGAGCCGAGCCTCGCCTGCGGAACCGCTCGCACCTCCAGCGGGTACACCGTGGAGATGCTGATCCCGTGGGCGTCGCTGGTGACGTCGCGCGTGACCGATCGTCCGCGGCCGGGCGATGCGTGGCGGCTGAACCTCTACACGTTCCGCGACGGGCAGCGCGACTCGCTCGCGTGGTCGCCGGTGCTGGGCCAGGGCAACTTCCACCGCTCGTCACGCTTCGGTCGGCTGCACTTCGGAACCTGACCTGGTGCCCCGTCGGCTGGCGCTGCTCGCGGTCGCCCTCGGGCTGCGCGCCCCTGGCCTCGCGCGCGAGAGCCTCTGGCTCGACGAGCTCTCGTCGGTCTCCGTCGCGTCGATGGCGCCGCGCGACCTGCTCCATCACCTGACCACGCTCGACGTCCACCCGCCGCTCTACTTCGCCCTGCTGGCCGCGTGGCTCCGTCTCTTCGGCACCTCCGAGCTCGCCGCGCGCTCGCTCTCACTCGTCGCCGGCATGCTCGCCGTGCTGGGCCTCCATCACCTCGCGCGAACGCTGCTCCCGCCGCGCGAAGCCCTCGGTGCGCTGGCCCTCGCGGCGACCTCGCCCTTCGCCGTCTACTACGCCCGCGAGGCCCGCTCGTACTCGCTCACCCTCGCGCTCACCGCCCTCGCGATGACGCTGCTCGTGCGCGCGTTGCGGTCGCCCACGCTCGGCCGCTGGGGGGCCTTCGTCGTCGCGGCGACAGCGCTCGCGTACACCCACGTCTTCGGGCTGCTCACCATCGGTGGCAGCGCGCTCGGGCTCGTCGCGCTGCGCCGCGATCGGCGCTCGCTCGCGAAGGCCGCGGCCGCGTATGCCGTGGTGGCGGTCGCGTACCTGCCGTGGGCGTCGACGCTGGCGTTGCAGGTGACGCGGGTCGAGCGGGCGTTCTGGATCGACGCGCCCGATGCGAAGGCGTGGCTCCTCGGGTGGCTGTACGACGGGCCCTTCGCGGTGGCGTACGTGCTGCTCGGGCTGTGGTGCTTCGGGCGGGGCGCGCGCTCGCTCGCGCGGGAGCTGCCGCGGGCGGAGTCGCTCGCGCTCGGTGGGGTGCTCGTCGCCAACACGGCGCTGCCGCTGGCGGTGTCGTTGGTGTCGCAGCCGATCTTCCTCGCGAAGTACGCCATCGGCGCGCTCGGCGTCGGGCTGGTGGTGGCCGCTCGCGGTGCGAGCAACGGGCGGGTGCTGGTGGCGCTGTGCGCGCTCGGGTGCGCCGACGCCGTGCGCGACTCGCATGTGGTGAAGCACCGGGCGGACTGGCGCTCGCTCGCGGCCTTCGCGACGGAGCTGGAGCGCCGCGGAGAGACGTCGGTGTTGCCGCACCCGCTGGAGCGCCACCTCGCGGTGTACACGGGCGGGCGACCGGTCGCGCGCTACGTGGCGGTGAGCGAGCTGCCGACGTGGCAGCGGGCGCACCCGGGCGGGCTGTGGCTGTTGGAGGTGCACCCGGCGCGGACTGATCCGGCGGTGGCGCGGGCGTTGGGGCCGACGTGGAGGGCGCGCGAGGTGCGGGAGTGGTTCAGGGCGCGCGCGGTGCGCTGGGGGCCGTAGGACGGAAGCGTGCGAGCTCCCTCCTACGGCTACAGTTCCCCGCGGAAGTTCTCCAACGCCACGCGCACGAGGTGACTGCGCGTCCGTACGCCCGTCTTCGCGAAGAGCTGTTGCAGCGACGCCTTGATGGCGCTCTCGGACACCGACAGCCGCGACGCGATCTCCTTGTTGGATAAGCCCTCCAGCAGCAACCGAAGCACCTGCCGGTCGCGCTCGGTGAGGCTCGGGCGCATGGGCGTGTGCTGCGCCGTCGTCTCGATGAGCTGCTGGAGGTACTGCTGGTCGATGAGCACCTTGCCCTCGGCCACGCCGTGGATCACCCGCAGCAGCTCGTCAGGCGCGTGCTGCTTGTGGAAGATGCCGAAGATGCCCAGCCGGATGAGCTCCAGCGCGTCGTGGTTGGGCAGGCCCGCCGTGACCACCACCACCCGCGCCGTCGAACCGCCCTCGCGCAGCGCCCGCATCACCGCGAGCGCCGTGTCGTCGCCGAGGTCGTAGTCGAGGATGAGCACGTCGACCCGCAGCCGCGCGAGCTGGCCCAGCGCGTCGGCGATCACCCCGGAGCTGCCCACCACGCGCACGCCGGCGTCGTGTTCGAGGAGGCGCAGGAGCCCCTCGCGGAAGAGCGCGTGGTCGTCGAGGACGTAGAGGTTGATGGGTTCGGCCGTCATGGTGATGCTGGCGTCGGGGCGGTGGGGACGATCACATCGAAGCGACAACCCGTCGCGGTCGGAACGTGTCGCACGTCGCCGTCGATGCTACGCATGATGGCGCGCGAGGTGTAGAGCCCGAGGCCCGCGCCATCCGCGCCGGGACGGAAGGGCTGAAACAGCGCCGTGACGTCGGCCACGCCGGGGCCGTTGTCGATGATGCTGATGGTGGTGGTCTGCGGGCCGACGTCGACGACCATGGTGAGCGACGGGTTCTCGATGCCCTGCACGGCGCGCAGGGAGTTGTGCGCGAGGTTGAGCAGCACCTGGATGAGCTCGTTGGCGTCGCCGCGGACGTAGGGGTCGCCGTCGGGGCGCTCCCAGTGGACGACGCCGCCGATGTCGATCCAGTCGGGCTCCACCACGATGAGGAGCTGCTTCACCACGTGGCGCAGTCGGGCGATGGCCGCCGAGGGGCGCGAGGCCTCGCGCAGGTGCACCGAGGCGATCTTCGAGAGGCTGTGCACCAGGGCGGTGAGCGCCACGTAGTCGGCCGTCGACGCGACGTCGCCGTGCTGCCCGAGGTTGGTCTGCGCCACCCGGATGGCCGAGCACAGGTTGCGGATCTCGTGGGACACCGTCCCGGCCAGCAGCCGGTGGTGCTCGTTGATCTGGCGAAACGCCTCCAGGTCGCGCTCGCGGACCTCCTCGGACATGTCCACCAGGATGCCCGCGAGGCAGCGCTCGTCGCCCTCCCCGTAGGTCGAGAACCACGTCGTCACCGGAAACGGGTGCCCGTCGGCGCGGCGCGCCCAGCTCGACGCCGAGGCCCGCAGCGCGCGCGTGTTGTCGCCCACCGCGAGCGCCTGCGCGAAGAGCGGGACCTGCTCGGCCACCGCTCGCCCGAGGAGGGTCTCCGCGTCGGCGTCGCCCAGCAGCTCGGTGGCGGCGCGGTTGGCGGCGAGCACCTCGGCCCGGTGGTTGAGCGTGACGATGGCCGCGGGGCTGGACTCGACCAGGGTGCGGAGCTGCTTCTCGGCGCGCTGACGGAGTTCTTTCTCCAGGCGCAGGACGTCGTAGGCGGCGACGAGGGCGCGGCGGTTGCGGGTCTGCTCGACCACGAGCAGCCCGATGCCGCCGTAGGCGAGCATGGCCATGAGCGCGCGGAGCCAGTACTCGATGGCGGACATGTCGGGCACGAACCACGAGCGGGCCCACACGCACGCGACCGCGAAGAGCATCGCCCGGCCGCGCGGCAGCACCGTCGCCGCGAGGATGACCGGGAACACGTAGAAGACCCCCAGCGAGTAGCCGAGGTGCCAGCGGGACTCCAGGGCGACGAGCCCCAGCACGAGCAGCGCGGCGACGACGGCGCGGCCCGGAATCGCCCACCACGCGTGGTTGAGGTGGGGCGGGCGTTGCTCGTCGGTCACGGGCGCGGGCGTCGTGCTCATCGACGCACAGTGTGCCCGTCAAACGGGGCGCGCTCACCTATCGAACGATCATCCGATCGGACCCGCGCTGCGACCGCCCGATGGCGTCGAAGGACGCGCGAACGATCGGTGGAACCGCGGCGGAGCGGGCCGTAGTTCTCCCGTCGATGACCGCGAGAGAACACGCCCCTTGGTGGAAGCTCCCGCCCTGGGCCTGGCGGCGACTGCTCGGGCTGCTGGTGTTCGACGTCGCCATCGCGCTCCTCGACACGCAGCTTCACGTGAAGGCGGTGTCCATCCCGGACCTGCCGCTGGCGATGATGGGCGCGGCGCTCGGCGTCTTCCTCGCGTCGAGGAATTCATCCGCGTACGAGCGCTGGCGGGAGGCGCGCACCCGGTGGGGGTCGCTGGTCCACCACGCCCGCACCTTCGCGCGGCAGGCGCTCACCCTCGTCGACCCGACGCACTCCGAGATCGAGCACGACGCGCTGCGCCGCGAGCTGGTGGAGCTGCAGATCACCTACGTCCACGCGCTGCGCTGCCACCTGCGCGGGCAGAACCCCTTCCCCGAGCTGCGCCCCAGCGCGCCGCCCGAGCTCGTGGCGTGGCTGCGCACGCAACAGAACGTCCCCCTCGCGATCCTCCAGCGCATGGGCGAGCGGGCGAGGGCGCTCTACGACCTCGGGCGCCTGGACTCGATTCGCTTCGCGGCGATGGACGAGACGCTCACCGCGCTCTGCGACGTGCAGGGCGCCTGCGAGCGCATCAAGAGCACTCCGCTCCCGCGGCAGTACGAGCACCTCCCGCGCGTGCTGGTGGGCGTGTACACGGTGCTCCTGCCACTGGGGCAGGTGGGAGCGCTGGGGCTCTGGACCCCGCTGGCTTCGACGCTGGTGAGCGCGGTCTTCCTGTGCCTGGAGGTCATCGGCCGCGACGTCGAGGAGCCCTTCGAGAGCACGGTCGACGACGCGTCGATGAGCGGCCTCACGCGCGCCGTCGAGATCGACATCCGACAGGGGCTGCGGGTGGGGAAGGTGCCGCGCGAGATCCGCCCGGCGGATGGGTTCGTCTGTTGAAAGGGTACCGAGCCATGAGCGAGCGAGCGATGGAGGTCGTCTTCCTGACCGACTTCACCGACGGGTGTCTTCGATCGATTCCGGCGGTGGCGCAGATGGCCGACGACCTCGCGATGCGCCTCACGCTGCTGCACGCGTACGACCCGCGCGCGGTGCGCCAGTCCGTCGCCGAAGCCCGCCTCGCGAGCTTCTTCCCCGAGGCCGATCGCTACGCCGGGACGCGCCGCGTGGCCTTCGCGGGCACCGTGGTCGAGGCCGCGCTCGCCCATAGCCACGAGCGCCTCGTCGACCTGTTCATCGCGCCGGGCGTCGACCGTCTGCGCCCGCTGCACATCGGCCGCTCGACGCGCGCGGCCCTCATCGCCGCGAGCCCCGCGCCCGTGTGGACCATCGGGTCGGGTGTGCCCTCGGCAGGCGTGCGAAGGCCCGCGCGCCGCATCGCGTGCTGGCTCGACCCGGCCGCGAAGGACGCCGGGTACCTCACGCTGGCGTCGGAGCTCGCGCAGAAGCTCGGCGGAGAGCTGCACGTGCTGCATGTGGTTCCGGAGATCAACGAGGGCGACGTGAGCGCGCCCGATGGGCCGCTGCACGCGGGCGACGTGGCCGACGTGGTGACCCGCGAGCTCGGCGTCGGGCGCGTGGCGCGAGTGCACGTGTCGCCGGGCGGGTGGCGCGGCGCGGTGCTCGACCTGGTGCGCGAGTGCGACCCCGATCTGATGGTGTTGAGCCCGCGGCGGTCGGTGCGGCGACGCTTGTTGGGCGCGCGGGTGGGCTCGCTCGTCGACCGGGTGTCGTGCCCGGTGGTGTGCATGGGCGAGTCGGCGACGGTGCCGCAGGTGCTGCCGGGCTACGGGCTGGTGGAGATGCGGGCCGCGGTGGCGATGGCGGCGCGGGTGTAGTCGTCAGCGGCTTCGCAGCGCCCGCCCACAGAACACCAGCCACGGCGGCGTGAACATCGCCGCCCACAGCACCATCGCCGCATCGGCCCGGCTCGCGAGCAGCACCGCGAAGAAGCCCGTCGCCGCCGCTCGCGGCAGCAGCTCGCGCCACGGCAGCCGGGCGCCCGTCTTCACCACCGCGACGGTGTAGAGCGTCGCGAAGAAGGCCAGCACCGGCGCCGTCGTCGCGAGCGGCAGCTCGGCGCGCAGCGTCCAGCGGAGGGCGCCCCACCAGAGCGCGAGCACCATGGCGTGCGAGGCCAGCACCGATAGTGGGAGCATCAGCCACCGACGACCCGCGGGCAGCGCGCGCAGGAGCCACGTCGCGGCGAAGGCGTAGCAGCCCCAGCCGATGATGCCGATGAGCGGGACGTGCATCACGCCGGGCTGCGTCCAGCGCCAGAGGCCGGCGCGCACGGCGATGGGCTCGATGAGGGTGGCGTCGAAGGTGACGAGCGCCGCGGTGAGGGCGGACTCCTTCCAGGTGGGCGCGTCGGGTGAGCGCAGCAGGGCGCGAGCGACGGCACGGGCGGAGAGAACCACGGGCGCCCAGATGGTCGGGATGAGCAGCGGGACGCGGTCGACGTGGAGGTGCCACTCGGGCGCGTAGAAGTAGAAGCCGTACGCGCGGATCATGGTGTCTTCACCGACGAGCGCGCCGAGGCCGAGGAGGGCGGCGTCGCGGAGGAGCGAGGCTTCGCGACGGTGGGCGACGAAGTAGGCGGCGAGGATGGCGAGGCAGGCGAGTTCGAGGGCGACCATCGGGAGGGCGGTGACCATCGCACGGGGCGCAGGTATAGAGCGACGCGTGAACGACCTCGCCTCGGCGCTGCGGCTGCACATCGTGGCCATCGCGGTCTGCGCCACCGTGACCTTCGGGTACCTGTTCATGGGCGCGTACCCCGTCGGGCTCGCGCTGCTCTGCGGCCTCGACTGGTGCATCGTGAACCTGCTCAACCGCGCCACCGACGTCGACGAAGACCGGCTCAACGGCATCGCGGCGACGGAGTTCGTGGCGAGCCACGCGAAGGCCCTGGTCGCGGGCTGTCTCTTCGCGCTGGTGGCGTCGCTGGCCTACGGCTTCATGGAGCTGCCGCGCTCGCTCGCGTGGGTGCGCGTGGTGTTCCACCTGATGGGGCTCGGGTACAGCTTCCGCATCGTCCCCACGCCAAAGGGATGGCGCCGCTTCAAGGACCTCTACCTCTTCAAGAACTCCATGAGCGCCGTGATGTTCGTGCTCAGCGTGGGGCTGTACCCGCTGCTGGGAGTGCACGGTCCGCGGGTGATGTCGCTCGCGGGCATCGCTGCCGTGGTGGGTTTCTTCTTCCTCTTCGAGCACACCTTCGAGGTGCTCTACGACCTGCGCGACATCGACGGCGATCGCGCGGTGGGCGTCCCGACCTACCCGGTGGTGCACGGCTCGCGGGTGAGCGCGGCCATCGTGTTTGCGCTCTGCGCGGCCTCGGTGGCGGTGCTCGTGGGCGCGCGCATCGCGGGCGCGGTGACCACGCGCGAGCTGCTGATGGTGGTGGCGCCGTTGGCGCAGGCGGCGTTTCTGTGGCGCCGCGGCCCCGATGGAATCACCCGCGCGGACTGCATCGGCGTGACCTACGGCGGGGCGGGGTTGTTGTTGTTCTTCATGGCGGGGACGTCGCTGTGGCAGCGGGCGGGGCTGCCGATGGACGTGTAGCGGGCGGGGCGCGGTTCTGGTACCCACGGCGTCGCCATGGCATCGACGCTCCTGCTGGAAATCGGTTGCGAAGAACTCCCCACCTCCTTCCTCGACGACGCGCTGCAAAAGCTCCGCAAGCTGACCATCGACGAGCTCACCCGCGCGGGACTGAGCCACGAGACGGTGCGCACGCTGGGCACACCGCGTCGCCTGTCGGTGGTCGTCGAGGGTGTCCCCGAAGGCGTCGCGCCGCGTGAGGAGGAGCTGCTGGGCCCGGCCGAGAGCGCCGCGAAGCAGCCCGATGGGACGTGGTCGAAGGCCGCCGAGGGCTTCGCCCGCAAGAACAACCTCAGCCTCGACGCGCTCGCCATCAAGGACACCCCGAAGGGCCGCTACCTGTCGGCTACACGGCGCACTCCGGGCGTCGACGCGCGCTCGCTCATGCCCGACCTCCTCGGCGCCATCTGCAAGGGCATCACCTTCGCCAAGAGCATGCGCTGGGCAGACCTCGACACCGCCTTCGGCCGCCCCGTGCAGTGGATCGTCGCGCTCCTCGACGACGCCGTCGTTCCGTTTTCCTTCGCGGGCGTCACCGCGGGGCGCAACACGCGCGGGCACCGCTTTCTCTCGCCCGATCGCTTCGACCTCGCGACCGCCCACGGGTACGTCGAGCGGCTCACCGCGGCGCACGTCGTGGTCGACGTCGAGGCGCGGCGCGCGGGCATGATGGCGGCCCTCCGCGCGGCGGCCGTCGCCGAAGGCGGAACGCTCCTCGAAGACACCTTCCTCGAACACGAGGTCGCCGGCCTCGTGGAAGAAGCCTTCGTGGTGGTGGGGCGCTTCGACGAGGCGTTCCTGAAGCTGCCCGACGCGCTCGTGGAGAGCGTGATGCGCGGCCACCAGCGGTACTTCGCCGTGCAGCGCGCGGGCGCGACGACGAGCCACGGGCGGCTGCTCCCGCTCTTCCTCACGGTGGTCAACACGGCGCTCGACCCGGCGACCATCCGTCGCGGCAACGAGAACGTCATGCGCGCGCGCCTCTCCGACGCGGCGTTCTTCGTGGGGCAGGACCGTCAGCGCGCGCTGCACACCCGCGTGGCCGACCTCGACGGCGTGGTCTTCCACGCGAAGCTCGGGAGCTACGGCGACAAGGCGCGACGCCTGGAGAAGCTGGCGCCCGCGGTGGCGGCTGTCTTCGGTGTGGACGCAGTGCAGACGGCCCGCGCGGCGATGCTGGCGAAGGCCGACCTCGTCACGTTGACGGTGGGGGAATTCCCCGAGCTGCAAGGCGAGATGGGCGCCTACCACGCGCGCCTCGACGAGGAGCCCGCGGCGGTGGCCGACGCCATCGGCGAGCACTACCAGCCCAAGGGCGCGAGCGACGACGTGGCGCCGTCGGCGATGGGCGCGGCGGTCGCGGTGCTCGACCGCATCGATACGCTGGTGGGCTGCCTCGCGGTGGGGCTCAAGCCGACAGGGAGCGAAGATCCGTTCGGGCTGCGGCGCCTCGCGAGCGGCGTGATTCGCACGCTGCTGCACCACGGAGCGCGGCTGTCGCTGGGTGCGCTCGCGGGCGCGGCGTGGGACGTCTACGCGGCCGAAAACGGCAAGATGATCGCGGCGGCGACGGCGGCGAAGTCGACCCGAGAGACGGCCGTGGCGGTGGTGGAGGAGTTCTGTGCCGAGCGGCTGCGGATGCTGCTGACGGAGCGCTACGGGCGCGACCCGGTGGCGGCGTGCATGGCCGCGCGGCGCGACGACGCGGTGGACGTGGCCGAGCGGGCCGACGCGCTGGGGGCGTTCTGGAAGACGCCCGCGGCGGCCGATCTGATGGTGGCGTTCAAGCGGGTGTTCAACGTGGCGGGCGATGGGAAGGCGCCGGGTGAGCTCACGGTGGATGACCTCGGGCGGCTCACGCACCCGCGGGAAATCGAGCTCATCGAGGTGTTCACGCGCACCCGGCGGGAGCTCGCTCCGTTGTGGGAGGGGCGCCGCTATGCCGAGGCGATGGACCTCATCGCGCAGCTCCGCTCGCCCATCGACCTGCTCTTCAAGGACGTGTTCGTGATGGTCGACGACCTGGAGCTGCGGGGCTCACGGCTTCGGTTGCTGGGCCGCATCGCCGACGCCGTGGCGGTCTTCGCGCGCTTCGACGCCATGGAGGGGTGAGAGTCCGAGAGCCCTCGCAAGGGCTCATCGGGCGGATCAGAGCGGGCGGGGGCAGGCGGCGTGGTTGCGCTCGCAGGTCAGCGGGTCGAGCGGGAGCCCGCGGCAGTCGGCGCCCGCGCACGAGCAGCCGCCGAGGCCGACGCAGCGCGTTCCGTCCCACGCGTAGCCGAAGAAGGCCGCGCAGGCACCGACGCCGCGCGCGTCCTGTGCGGCGCAGATCGGAGGCGTACCACCCGCGTCCACGACACCGGCGTCGATGACGCCGCCATCCGAGGAGCACCCGGGCGTCACGGCGCACGCGGTGGGACCGCCGCCGGTGCTGCACGTGCAGGTGGTGCAGGCGTCGATGCGACACGGCGCGCCCACCGCGCAGGTCACGCCGCGGATGGTGCAGGTGCGCGGCGGGCCGGCGTCGACGCAGCCCATGGTGCAGCGCAGCTCGCCGGTGGGCGCGCAGAAGCACGACGCGCACTCACCGATGGAGCAGATCTCGCCGACGCGGCACACGCGACCATCGGGCAGCGCGCACCCCGCAGGACCCGCGTCCGGCGGAACGATGCCGCACGGGCCGCGGTGCAGGTAGGGCTGGCCGGGGCAGGTGGAGCTCGCTTGGAAGGTGGTGCCGTTGCAGGCGCAGAAGTACCCGAGGTCGCGGGTGCAGGTGACGCCGGTCTGGCAGGTCCACGGGATGCCGCAGCCCTCGGGGCCCGCGCAGGTGCCACCGGCGGGGCAGTCGCGGTTGGTGCGGCAGGCGACCGGCGTCGGACCGGCGTCGACGCAGCTCCCCGAGCAGCGCAGCTCGCCCGTCGCCGAGCACACGCAGACGCTGCACTCCGTGGCGGTGCAGATCTCGCCAACGCGGCACACGCGCCCGTCGGGCAGGCGGCAGAAGCCGGGGCCGCCGTCCGGCGGGGGCGGCGGGTCGGTGTCGCACGCGCCGCGTCGCGCGAAGGGCCGGTCGGGGCAGGTGGAGCTGCCGTAGAAGGTGTTGCCGTCGCAGCCGCAGAAGGCGACGTAGTCGGCCGTGCAGGGGCGACCGAGCGCGGGCTGGCAGGTCCACGGTACGCCGCAGCCTTCGCCGCCGAGGCACACGGTCCCCGCGAGGCAGTCGGCCGTGCTGGTGCACGCGTTGGGGACGTCCTCCCACGGCGGAACGTCCCACGTCGGCGGCCGGTCGGGCGGCGGCGGCAGTGGGACATCGGTCGTCCACGGAACATCTCCGGTCGCCCCACCGTCCTCAGCCGGCGGACGGCCCTCGATGATGGTCGGGCCACAGCCCGCGAGCGCCACGGCCAGCGCCAGGATCACAAACGTCGTCAGTCTATTCATCGCGCTACCTCCGACTGTGAATGCTCGGGCCCGTGTGGCTCACGCTGACACAGAACCCTCGCTCTTCAGGGTCACACCGGGACATAGAACAAGGTTCGGGCCAACGGCTCAGCCGGGCGTGATCTGCCGGAGATCGAGGCCGCCCGGGTAGGAGTACGAGGTGTACGGGGCGACGCCGTAGACCTTGAGCCCGATGCCCTGCCCGCTGGCGCTCTGGAGGTGGTGGTTTCCGGGGGCGATGGGCAGCGTGTAGATGGTGAAGCCCGCGACCACGGACGACGAACCGCGCAGGGGCATGCCGTCCATCTCCAGGGCGCCACCCTCGGCCGTCACGACGTTGATGAAGTTGGACACGTACGACGACGGCACGGTGAAATCATACGAGGTGCGGTATTGCTCGACCGGCACCTCCAGCACCATCGCCGGGTCGCCGGCCATGCTGCGGTCGTAGCCCTGGCCGCGCATGAACTGCACCGGCAGGAAGGCGCCCGTCCCGCGCACGACGAAGTGCGCTGCGCTGGCGAACTCCAGCACCTGACCCGCGCCGAGGGTGGCGGGCGCGTGCGCCGACGGCGGGTCGAAGGTGATCTGGTTGTTGTCGACGCGCGACACGATGCGAACCTGCGAGGGCGCGTTGGTTCCGCGGTCGCGCAGGCCCGAGACGACGTACTCGCGGCCCCAGGTCTCGTTGGGGAGGAGCTGCTCCTCCAGGTGGTCGCACGCGGGGTTGTCGAGCGGGACGTTGGTGCAGTCGTGGCCGACGAAGGCGGCGACGGGTTCGGTCGACTCGATGGTGGTTCCGGTGACGTCGCCGCGGCCGTCGCCCACGAGCTGGAGCACGTCGCCCGGCTGGAGCTGGAAGGTGCGCGTCTCGCCCGCGCGAATGGCGGGGACGCCCGTCCCGGCGCGCAGCGCGGTGGAGGCGCGCACGGTGACGGTGGTGCTCTCCCCGGTGACGGCGACGACGGAGATGAACCCGCCGAAGAAGTAGGTCATGGGGTTCTTCTCGCCCGACGCCTGGTACGGGAAGTTGGGCCAGGTCACGGCCGTGTAGCGGCGCGTGAGCACGCCCTGCGGCAGGAGCAGCGAGGCGTCGTTGGTGTACGAGTAGCGCCCCATGCGCTCGAAGGTCAGCGGGTTGAACTGGTAGGCCGAGATGGGCCCGTTGCTGTGCACGTGGTACGCGCCGCCGCGGCGGAGGGCGGAGACGGCGGCGTTCCAGGGGATGCAGTACTCACCGATCTGGATGCAGCTCGGGTTGAGCTGCACGAGGTCGACCACCCACGGGAGGGTCACCGTCTCCACGGCGCCGGGCGCCAGCTCCAGGGTGCGCGGCGCGTCGAGCGATCCGCCCGTGATGGTGGCCCTCACCGCGTAGGTCTGCGGGTTGGTGAGCACCACGGCGTACTGGAAGGCGGGGTTGAGCCCCGCGTTGGGCGTGACCGTCGGCCAGTAGTCGCACCCGAGGTACGAGTTGCCGAGGGCGCTGTCGGAGCAGCGGTCGACGCACACGCCCGCGTTGCAGGTCGCTCCCTCGGCGGCGTTGCACTCCGCGCCGTTGGTGTACCCCGACCCGTCCGACGGACAGCTCTGCGTGCGCAGCGGCATCGTCGGGTCGCACCGCATCGTGCCCGGAACGCACCCCACACACCCTCTGCCCTGCATGCAGACGGGCGTCGACCCGGTGCACGCGATGCGCTCGACGATGTTCCCGTCGCCGTCGCAGGTGTAGCGGGTGTCGCCCTGGCAATAGATCTGCCCCTCGACGCAGTTGGGCCGCACGTCGGCGGCCTGCACGTCGATGCGGCTCATCACGTCGGAGGTGGGCCCCGCGTCGCGGCTGAAGTTGGGGGAGCGGTCGGGCTCGGCGCATCCGAGCAGCGCAGCGAAGGGGAAGAGGAGACCGTGACGAGGGTTCATCGCGGTCGGCGATGCTAACGCACTACACGCGGTCGACCGAAAGAACGCCCTTCACCTTGCTGAGAGCCCGCATGACGCCTTTGAGGGTGCTGACGTCGGTGATGGTGAAGGTGAAGAGGTTGACGGCGCGCTCTTCTTCCGCGGCGCGACAGTTGGCCTCTTCGATGTTCACGTTGCACTTCGAGAAGGTGTTGCTCACCTCGGCGAGGATGCCTGGCCGGTTGGCCGTGATGATCCGCAGGGTGACCGGGCGGGACATCTTGGCGTCTTCGTTCCAGCTCACGGTGACGCGGCGCTCGGGGTCGATGTCGAGCCCCTTGGTGCACTCCCGGCGGTGCACCGAGATGCCCCGTCCGCGGCTGATGTACCCGACGATCTGATCACCCGGCAGCGGCGAGCAGCACTTCGCGAAGCGGACCAGGATGTTGGTCTCGCCGTCCACCAGGATGCCGTTGCTGTCCCGGCCGGTGACCTTGCGCATCACGCGCTCGACGGTTCCCTGCTTGATCTCCGGCGGCGGCAGGCTCTCGGGCGGCGCCAGGCTGCGCGCCACCGCATCGGCGCCGTATCGCCCGTAGCCCACCTGGATGATGAGCTCGTCGACGGTCTGCACCTTGGCGTCTTCCAGGGCGCGGCCGAGGGCGTTGGTCTTCATGACCTTCTGGAAGCTCAGGCCCGCGGCGTGGAGGGCCCGCTCGATGAGGTCCTTGCCCAGCTTGAGGGCCGACTCGCGCTGCTCGTTGCGGAGGTAGCTGCGGATCTTGCTGCGCGCCCGTGAGGTGACCGCAAACTCCAGCCAGTCCTTGTTGGGGTGCCGGTTGGGGTCGGTGAGAATCTCCACCACGTCGCCCGACCGCAGCTGGTACCGCAGCGGAACGATGTGCCCATTCACCCTCGCTCCGGTGCACTTCGAGCCGACGGTGGTGTGCACCGCGAACGCGAAGTCCACCGGCGTCGCCGACCGCGGAAACACCTTGATCTCCCCGCGCGGTGTGAAGACGTAGACCTCGTCCTGGAAGAGGTCGACCTTCACGCTCTCCAAGAACTCTTGCGGGTCTTTCAGCTCCTGCTGCCACTCCATGAGCTGGCGCAGCCAGTGGAAGCGCTGCGCGTCCTTGTGGTCGATGGCGTGGCCCGCGACGTTTTTCGGGCGCTCTTTGTACTTCCAGTGGGCGGCGATGCCCTGCTCGGCGACGCGGTGCATGTCGCGCGTGCGGAGCTGCACCTCCATGCGCTCGCGCTCGCTGCCGAGCACGGTGGTGTGCAGCGACTGGTACCCGTTGGGCTTCGGCAGCGCGATGTAGTCCTTGAAGCGCCCGGGGATGGGGGTGAACAGCGAGTGCACCACGCCGAGGACGGCGTAACAGTCTGCGGCTGACTCCACGACGCCGCGAAACGCGATGACGTCCCACACCTGCTCGAACTCGCTCTTGGACGCCTGCATCTTCCGCCAGATCGAATACAGGTGCTTCACGCGCCCGGTGACCTCGGCGTTGAAGCCCGCCTCGGCGAAGCGCTCGGAGAGCATCGCCTGCGTGCGGTGGATGTACCCGTCGCGCTGCTCGACGAGGGCCGCGACCTTGCCCGAGACGAGCTTGTAGCCGTCGGGGTTGGTGTGCTTGAAGCCGAGGTCTTCGAGCTCGGACTTCATCCACGCGATGCCGAGCCGGTTGGCGAGCGGGGCGTAGATGTCGAGCGTCTCGCGCGCGATGCGCTCCTGCGCCTCGGGCTTCATGTGCTCGAGCGTTCGCATGTTGTCGAGGCGGTCGGCGAGCTTCACCAGAAGCACGCGGATGTCGCTCGCCATGTGCAGGAGCATCTTGCGGAAGTTCTCCGCCTGGGCGTCTTCCTTGGAAGTGAAGTTGAACTTCGACAGCTTGGTGACGCCGTCGACGAGGAAGGCGACCTCCTCGCCAAACTCCCGCTGCACGTCGTCGAGGGTGGCCTTGGTGTCCTCGACGGTGTCGTGGAGGAGCGCGGCGCAGAGAGACGCGGAGTCGAGCCGCAGCTCGGTGATGATCCTGGAGACCGCGATGGGGTGGGTGAAGTACCGCTCGCCGGACTTGCGCTTCTGGCCGGTGTGGTGGTGCTCGCCGAACTCGTAGGCCCTCCGGAGCAGCCCCACGTCGGCTTCGGGGTGGTATCGGGTGACCTGTCCGATCAGCTCCTCAAGCGAATCCATAGGGGTGTCACTATGCCCACGGGGCGCGAAAGGGCAACGAAGCTACGCGCTCCGACGCTTGACAAGCGGTGCCCAACCGGACGACGCCCTGCGCTGCCATGACCGACCTCCCGGGATTGTTGGAGCGCACGAGCCGCACCTTCGCGCTGTCGATCCCCCGCCTCCCGGAGCCCACGCGCCTCGCCGTCACCCTGGCCTACCTGCTCTTCCGCATCGCCGACACCTTCGAGGACGCCGCCGTCTGGCCCCGCGCTCGCCGCGCCCTGGCCCTCGACGACTTCCTCGCGCTGCTCGTCGACCCGCCCAACGTCGGCCGCGCCGTCCACGATGCCAACCTCTGGGTCGCGGGCCGCCCGACCGAGCACGCTGGCTACCTCGACCTGCTCGCCGCCACGCCGGAGGTGCTCGCCGCCCTCGAAGACCTCAGCCCCTCGGGGCGGGCGATGGTGCTCCACCACGCGCGCCGCACCGCCGAGGGGATGCGCGGCTTCGTCGAGCGCAGCGACGAGCGCGGCTCGCTTCGCCTCGCGACCCTCGAAGACCTGCGCGGCTACTGCTACGTGGTCGCCGGCATCGTCGGCGAGATGCTCACCGACCTCTTCGTTCACGACGCGCCGGCGCTCGCGACCCCCGCCGTCGAGGCCCCGCTGCGCGCCCGCGCGAGGGCCTTCGGCGAGGGCCTCCAACTGGTCAACATCCTCAAGGACGCCGACGACGACGCCCGCGACGGCCGAACGTACCTTCCGCCCGACACCGACCGCACGGCCGTGCTCGCGCTCGCCCGCGCCGACCTCGCGGAGGCGACCCGCTACGTGCTCACGCTCCAGGCGGGCGGGGCGCCGCGAGGCTTCGTGGAGTTCACCGCGCTGCCGGTGCTGCTCGCGCAGGAGACCGTCGCGCTGCTCGCGAGCGAGGGACCCGGCGCGAGGCTGCCGCGCGAGCGGGTGATGCAGCTCGTGACGGAGCTCGACGCGCGCCTCGACGCGGGAGCCCCCGCGCTGTGAGCACCGAGAAGCTGCACCGAACGCACGGCACCGGGCTCTTCACGCCGGAGCAGTTTCGCGCGCTGGGCGAGGGGTGCGTGTTCGAGCCCGGGGTGATGGTCTTCCACCCCGAGAACATCTCGCTCGGCCGCAACGTGTACGTGGGCCACCAGGCGATCTTGAAGGGCTACTACCGCAACGAGATGGTGATTGGTGAGCAGACCTGGATCGGCCAGCAGTGCTTCTTCCACAGCGCCGGCGGACTCACCATCGGGGCGCGCGTGGGCATCGGTCCGGGGGTGAAGATCATCACGTCGGTTCACGCGGAGGCGGGGAGGGAGGTGCCGGTGTTGTTCTCGCCGGTGGAGATGGCGGCGGTGGTGATCGAGGACGACAGCGACCTCGGGGTCAACAGCGTGATCCTGCCGGGCGTTCGGGTGGGCAGGGGCGCCGTGGTGGGCGCGGGCGCCGTGGTGACCGAAGACGTGCCGGCGTACGCGGTGGTGGCGGGCGTTCCGGCGCGGGTGTTGAGGATGCGGGCGTGAGCATGGCGCTGATGGTCGATGCGTACGCTCGGGGACCGGGGCTGGTCGCGTCCCGCGCCTGCACCCCGGGCAAGCGAAGGCGGGCGCCCCTTCGGGGCTTCCGGAATCGATTCGCAATCCCTCTCGGCGCCATTCGTGGCGTGCGACGTGAGCTTGCTAACGACGGTCGCGACGTCCTTCCGAAAGCCCCGTCAGGGGCGCCTGCTTTCGCTTGCCCGGGGTGCAGGCGCGGGACGCGACCAACCCCGGCCCCCAAGCGTGCACATCGACATTGCGAGGTGCGACCGTGAGCATCGGGGAGTTCGCGGTGGTGGTGTTCGCGTACCACGAGGCGGAAAACGTCCCGACGGTGCTGCGGGAGATTCACGCGTGGCTGCGCGCGAAGGGGCCGACGCACGAGCTCATCTTCGTCGACGACGGGAGCACCGACGGGACGCTCGCCGCTGCGCGCGAGGTGCTCGCGGGGGACCCGCACGCGGTGGCGTTTTCGCTCGGTGCCAACCGCGGCATCGGCGGGGCGCTGAAGGCGGGCGTGACGACGGCGACGCGGCCTTGGGTGACGTTCCTGCCGTGTGATGGGCAGATTCCGCCGGGGGAGCTCGACGTGTTGCTGGCGGCGGCGGGGGAGGGGGACGCCGACGTGGTGTTCTCGGTGTACCGCGACCGGGATGATGGGCTGTTGCGGAAGGTGTTCTCGGCGGGCGTGCGCGGGCTCATCCGCGCGGTGCACGGGGTGACGATGCGCTCCGACGGGCCGTATCTGTTCAAGCGGGAGCTGTTCAGCGCGCGCGAGCTGGTGCCGGATACGTTCTTCCTGAACTTCGAGTTCCCGATCAGGGCGATGCAACGCGGGGTGCGCTCGAAGGTGGTGACCATCGAGTGTGTTCCGCGGCGCGCGGGGCAGAGCAAGAGCGCGGGATGGCGCACCGTGTACCGGGTGGCGCGCGACCTGGTCGACCTGAAGCGGCGACAGCTCAGGGGGAAGTAGCGGACGGCGCGCGGGGCAGCGGCCCGACGACGCAGCTCCACGCGGCGGCGGGCGCGTCGAGACCCGGCCCGTCGTCCCCCGCGTCGGCGCCCCGGCTCGTCGCCGTGCCGGCGCATCCCCACGCGCTCAAGGCGACCACGACCACGCACGCGACCCGCATGGGGTCGACGCTACCAGATCGATTGACCGCTACCCCACCCTCAACCCTCTACCCTCCCCACGGTCAACCCACCCCCGTCCCCACCCTCAACCCACCCCCGTCCCCACCCTCGACCCTCTGCCCTCCCCAGCCTCAACCCACCCCCGCCCCCACGGTCAACCCACCCCCCTCCCCAGGGTCAACCCTGGTTTCGCCGCCGTCGCACCAGCCACACCGCGACCCCGACCACCACCGTCGCTGCGCCGAGCCCGACCCACCCCGCCACCGGCACCCGCTTCGCCAGGTCGAAGAGCCGCTGCCCGAAGTAGCTCACCAGAAACAGCGGAACCAGATACCCCACCAGCGATCCCCAGAAGTGCGTCGCGAAGCGCACCTTCGACACCCCGAAGAACGCGTGCAGCAGCGGCGGCATCCAGAAGATGAACCGCAACAACGCCACCGTCTGGAACCCCCGCTCCGCCAGCGCTTCGTCGTAGCGGCGGAACCTCTCCGGGATGCGCGGCGCGATCCAGTCGCGGGCCACGAAGCGCGCGAACGAGAACCCCACCACGCTCGCGGCCATGGTCCCGGTCATCGACAGCGCGAAGGCCACCGGCCAAGGCCACACCAGCGGCGCCACCCAGACAAACACCGTCCCCGGAACCCCGAACGGCTGGAACATCGCGTACGCCGCGACGAAGGCCACGTAGCCCCACACCCCGAGCCCCACCAGCGTCGCCCTCGCCCTCCCAAGGTCGGCGAACTGCGCCAGCAACCCCATCCGCTGCGCGACCAGCAGCACCACCGCCACCACGACGACCAGACCAAGGCGGGCGGCGAGCTGAGACCTCGGCGTGGGCACTGCGGCGGAAGGTAGCGCCAACCACCGCCCACCGTGCACGGCCGTTGACACCCCCGACCGCGAACCCCCTCCCACGCCGACCGCGCGATCTCTGCTACAACCCTCGGCATCCCAGCACATCGCAACAGTGGCTCGCTCCGTGCCTCGCGCTCACGGAGAGGATGAACCCCATGAAGAACTTCTCCGCCCCGACCTTTCTCGCCGCCTCTCTGGCGCTGCTCTCTGGTTGTGCCAGCGATGCGTTGAGCGCTCAGGGGACGGCGATCCTGACCTCGACCATCGCCGGCCAGACCCCCACCCGGATGGGCTTCGACTTCAGCGCCCGCTCGACCACCCTCGAAGCAGGCTCCGGCTTCAACGGGAGCTGCATCCAGGTGGCCAACCGCTGGGAGGTCGACATCGCCCGCGAGTCTCCAGGCGCCGATGAGTTCAAGCACCTCCACCTGAGCATCCCGATCCCTGCGCTCGGCCAGGCCCGCGAGTCCCCGCAGGCCACCTTCGACATCGGCGCCACCACCTTCGCCGCCAGCGGAACCTGCGTCGACACCACCACCACGACCAGCGACAGCCTGCACGTCGTCACCCGTTGCACGGGCGTTCGCGCCACCGGTGACTCGCGCGTCATCGAGGCCGACGTCAACCTCATCCTCACCAACTGCGCCCTGTAGGGTGTCGCAGCGGGCCTTCGCCCTCGGCGCGATCCCCGCCGCGCTCTGGTTCACCCTCCGCGCCGCCCCCTCCGTCGCCTTCCGCGACGCCGGTGAGCTCACCGCCGCCTCCTTCCTCCTCGACGTCGCGCACCCCACCGGCTTCCCCGGCGACCTCCTCGTCGTCCGCCTCGCGATGCTCGTCCCCATCGGCGACCTCGCCTTCCGCGCCAACCTCGCCGTCGCCGCCCTCATGGCCCTCGCGTGCGGATGCGCCTCGGTCCTCGCCTTCCGTCTTCTCCCGAGCCTCGCTCCGTCCGCTCGCCTCGCCGTCTCGGCGCTCCCCGCCGCCGCGCTCATGGCCTCGTCCACGGTGCTGCGCGCGGCCACCGCCATGGAGGTCTATGCGGGCTCACTCCTCCTCGGCCTCGTGGCGCTCACCCTCACCGAAGGCGCTGCACCCGCGCCCGTTCGTGCGCGCCTCGCCGCGCTCGCGCTCGGCCTCACACTCGCCACCCACACCACCAGTCGACCCGCCGCACTCGTCGCCCTCTGCCTCGTCGCGTGGCCCTCGCTCCGCCGCCCGCGAACCGTCGCCGCGCTCGTAGCCTTCGCCTTCGTGGGCGCCCTCACGGTGGCCTATCTCCCGCTCGCCTCCCTCCGCGATGGACCCATCGACTGGGGCGATCCGCAGACGCCCGCGCGCTTCATCGAACACCTGACCGCGCGCTCCATCCGCGCCAGCTACGCGGATCGCATCATGGTGGCGTGGCGCCTGCCCGAAGACCTCGGCGCCGCGCTGCGTGTCCTCGTCGACGACCTGGGCATCCCGCTGTCGCTGCTCGCCCTCGTCGGCGCTGCGCTTGCGGCGCGTCGTCGCGCGGCGTGGCCGCTGCTCGCGGTGACCATCGTCGACCTCGCCTACGCCGTCGCCATCAACCCCATGGGAACCACCGACCGCCAGACCCTCTTCGTCACCGAAGCAGGGATGGCGGTGCTCGCCGCGCTGGCCCTCGGGTCGCTGCTCACGCGCCTCCCCGATCGTCGTCGCGCGGAGCTCTCGCTCGTGGTCGCTGTCGCTGCCGTGATCGCGACGCTGGCGCGCGTCGATGCGCACTGGTCGGGCGCGGCGGACGGGTGGGCGGCGAGCGAGATCCCCGGTGGTGCCGGTGCGCTGGGTGAGGTTCCGTCGCGTGCCGTGGTGCTGTGCGGCTCGGACGACGCCTGCGGCGGATCGATGTACGCGCAGTGGGTCGAAGGCGAACGCCCCGACGTGACGGTGCTGCCGCAAGGCGACCTGCACCAGCCGACGACGTGGCGACGGATCGACGCCCGGCGCTCCCTCCTGCGAAGGGAAGAAGCGCCGTCGACGGCGGACGGGCGACTGCGCTGGCTGCTGGAGCGAGCAGGCGATCGTGTGCGCTGGGAGGGCGACGGGCGGGCGTTTCCGTGGCTGCGCTTGAGCGCCGGGGAGACGCCGGTGTTCGCGCGCATCGGGGCGCCCGTGGGGGACGCTTCGATCGACCGCGAGGCCCTGCGCTGGGTGCTGCCGCGGCTGCCGCCGATGGAGGTTGCCGGGGTGGGCGCGCAGCGGCTCGGTGCGACCGCGCTCTTCGCCGCCGGGGCGCGCGAGGGGAGGGGGGCGCTGGAGCGGGCGGTTCCGTTGTGGCGGGCTGCGCTGGGCGTGTGGCCCGATCACCCCGCGGCCTGGACCAACCTCGCGGTGGCGGAGGCGCGGGCCGGGCGGCTGCGCGAGGCGGTGGTGATGACGCGGCGCTCGCTCGACCTGGAGCCCGAGCGCCCGAGGGCGTGGCGCAACCTGTCGGAGTATCTGCGGTCGCTGGGTGATCGGGAGGGTGCGGCAGCGGCGGCGCGGGAGGCGGCGCGGCGCAGGCCGTGATGTTGAGGGGTTCCGGTTGGTGCGCTGGTCGGGATAGGCTCGCGGTCGCCATGAACCGACGCGCCCTCCAGGTCACCCTCGTCGCGACCCTTGCTTCGCTCTCCGCGTGCAGCAGCGACCCCGCCGCGATGCCCGACGCCGCCACCGCCGACGTCCAGGTCGAGACGGACATCGGCTTCGACGCGGGCTTCGACGTGGGCTTCGACACGCCCGACGTCCCGGCCATCGACGCGGTCGACGTGGTCGTCGACAACTGCGACGGCGGAACACAGCTCGACGGCGGCCCCTGCCTCCGCTGCGCCGCGGGCGAGCGGGTGTGCGGCGATCGCTGCGTCGCGCTGACCGACCCGTCGACCGGCTGCGGGGCCGCGAGCTGTGCGCCGTGCATCTCCGCCAACGCCACGGCGATCTGCGCCGCGGGCGCGTGCGCGATGGGCGCCTGCAACGCGGGCTTCGCCGACTGCGACGTGACGGCGTCCAACGGCTGTGAGGTCGAGACGCGCGCCGACGTGAACAACTGCGGCGCGTGCGGGACGCGCTGCACCGTGGCCAACGCGACCGCCGCCTGCGCCGGCGGGATGTGCGTGGTGGGCACCTGCAACGCGGGCTTCGGCGACTGCGACGGCATGGCGAGCAACGGCTGCGAGACGGTTCTCGCGACGACGCTCAGCCACTGCGGCGGCTGCGGGATGGCGTGCGCTCCGGCCAACGCGACGGGGGCGTGCGCGGCGGGCGCGTGCACGGTCGCGAGCTGCACCGCCGGCTTCGCCGACTGCGACGGCATGGCGGCCAACGGCTGCGAGGTGAACACCCGCACCGACGCGGCCAACTGCAACGCGTGCGGGACCCGCTGCGCCCCGGCCAACGCGACGGGCGCGTGCGCGGCGGGCGCGTGCACGGTGGGGTCGTGCGACGCGGGCTTCGCCGACTGCGACGGTGAGCCGAGCAACGGCTGCGAGGTCAACCTCCGCACCGACGCGACCCACTGCGGCACCTGCCCGACCCGCTGCACCTACGCCAACGCGGCGGGCGTGTGCCGCGACGCCGTGTGCTCGCTCGGGACGTGCACGGCGGGCTTCAGCAACTGCGACGGCGACGCGGCCAACGGCTGCGAGGTGCAGACGAGCAGCAACGTGGCGAGCTGCGGCACCTGCGGCACCGTGTGCGAGTTCGACAGCGCGACGGCGACGTGCACGAGCGGCACCTGCCACATCCTTCGCTGCGACCTCGACTCGGCCAACTGCGACGGCAACGAGTCCAACGGCTGCGAGGTCAACACCGGCGCCTCGGTGAACAACTGCGGCGGCTGCAACGTGCGCTGCTCCCTGGCCAACGCGGTCAACGTCTGCGACGAGGGTCACTGCGCCGTCGGGTCGTGCGCGCCCAACTTCGAGAACTGCAACGGCAGCCCGGTTGACGGCTGCGAGGTCAACCGCCAGACCGACATCAACAACTGCGGCGGTTGCAACAGCCCTTGCCGGCCCCCGCGCTCGACGCCGGCGTGCCGCAGCGGCGTGTGCGAGATCGGGACCTGCGACACGGGCTTCGGCAACTGCGACGGCGAGGTCGGCAACGGCTGCGAGACCGCGATCTCCAACGACCCCAACAACTGCGGCTCGTGCGGCTCCTTCTGCTCCGAGGTGTGCCGCGCCGGCGGGTGCGAGCAGTGCAACGCGGCCAACGTCGGGGCGCTGTGCCGGGGCGGGACGTTCTGCCGCAACCAGGGCGGCGGCTTCTACGGCTGCATGTGAGATGGGCAGTCGGTCGGACGTCGCCGATTGACAACGGTCGGCCCGACTTCCTATAGGGATCACCCGTGCACCACCTGAGGCGCGCCGAGGCCACGAGCCCCGCCGCGCCTCACTGGCGATTAGACGCCCCGCGCGACGACTCTCCACCGCCCGCTGTCACCCGACGCATTCCGTGCTTCAGGTGGGGGTTAGTCCGGTAGGGTGTTTGGGCGACGGGGCGGCGGTTCGAGAAACAGTCCGGAGGCGAGCGAAGTCCATGAGCGCCAAGCGAACGAAGTTCATCTTCACCACCGGCGGCGTGGTGTCTTCCATCGGCAAGGGCCTCGCGTCGGCGTCCATCGGGGCGCTGCTGGAGGCGCGTGGGCTGCGCGTCACCTTCGTGAAGCTCGACCCGTACATCAACGTCGACCCCGGCACGATGTCGCCGTACCAGCACGGCGAGGTCTACGTCACCGACGACGGCGCCGAGACCGACCTCGACCTCGGTCACTACGAGCGCTTCTCCAACGCGCGCCTCACGCGCGCCAACAACCTCACCACCGGCAAGATCTACCAGGCCGTCATCTCGAAGGAGCGCCGCGGCGAGTACCTCGGGGCGACGGTTCAGGTCATTCCGCACATCACGGACGAGATCAAGGCGCGCGTGCGCGAGGCCACCGTCGGCGCCGACGTCGCCATCATCGAGATCGGCGGGACGGTGGGTGACATCGAGTCGCTGCCGTTCCTCGAAGCGGTGCGTCAGTTGAAGCTCGAAGCGGGCGCCACCAACGCGGTGAGCGTGCACGTCACGCTGGTGCCGTGGATCGGCGCCGCGGGTGAGCTGAAGACCAAGCCCACGCAGCACTCGGTGAAGGAGATGCGCGAGATCGGCATCCAGCCCGACGTGCTCCTGTGCCGCACCGACCGCCCGCTGTCGCAGTCCATCAAGGAGAAGATCTCGCTCTTCTCCAATGTGCCGACCGACATGGTCATCGCGGCGATGGACGTGGGGTGCCTCTACGAGCTCCCCGCCGCGCTGCACGCCGAGCGCCTCGACGACCTGCTCTGCGAGCGCCTCAACATCTGGTCGCGCACGCCCGACATGGCCCCGTGGCAGCGCGTCGTCGAGCGCTTCACGCGGCCGACGAAGGGCACCGTGCGCATCGCCGTGGTGGGCAAGTACGTGCAGCTCCGCGAGTCGTACAAGAGCCTCAACGAGGCGCTGGTGCACGCGGGCATCGCCAACGACTGCCGCGTCGACCTCCACTACGTCGACAGCGAGGCGCTGGAGTCGAGCCCCGACGAGGTGACGCGCTCGCTCGGCGACAGCGACGCCATCCTGGTGCCGGGCGGCTTCGGCGAGCGCGGCGTGGAGGGGAAGATCCTCGCCACCCGCTACGCGCGCGAGAAGGGCATCCCCTTCTTCGGCATCTGCCTCGGGATGCAGCTCGCGGTGGTGGAGTTTGCGCGGCACGTCGCGGGCATCGCGCGGGCCAACAGCTCGGAGTTCGACCCGGAGTCCCCGTCGGTCATCGACCTGATGCCCGAGCAGCGCGGGCTGCGCGACAAGGGCGCGACGATGCGCCTCGGGGCGTACGCGTGCGTCCTCACGCCGGGCTCGGTGGCCGCCGAGGCGTACGGCGCGACGGAGATCTCCGAGCGCCACCGTCACCGCTACGAGTTCAACAACGACTACCGCGAGGTGCTGACGGCCAAGGGCCTGGTGCTCTCGGGCACGTCGCCCGACAAGAAGCTCGTGGAGATGATCGAGTTGAGCGGGCACCCGTACTTCGTGGGCTGCCAGTTTCACCCCGAGCTGAAGTCACGGCCGATGGCGCCGCACCCGCTGTTCGTTCGCTTCGTGCGCGCGGGCCTGGAGCGCTCCACCGGCGCGACGCCGCGGCCCCGCGAGGAGCGGCCGTCGACGTCGCCGGTGGTGCACTGATCTCCCTGTCGTCTTGACGTCGCGCCCGGCTGCCGTGGGTTTTCAACCCGCGGCGGCCACGGTCAGACCGCGATCTGCGTCTGGAAGAACTGGTTGACCTTCGGGTCGTTGTACCGGGCGTAGTCGATGGCGAAGGGCACCACCTCGCTCACGCCATGGCGGTGGCGGATGGTCAGCGCCATCGGCGTGACCTCGCGGTAGTTGCTGGTCTCGGGCAGGTCGTCGTTGGTCTTGCCGCCCGCCGAGAAGAGGCTCAGCAGCATGGCGTCGCCCTCGCCGTAGACCTTCTTGAAGCCTTCGATGACGCGCTCGTGGCCGCGCACCATCGTCCGCAGCCCGAGCGCGCTCATGAAGCGCTGGAACTGCTTGCGGCCGAAGGGGAAGCGCGCGTTGGCGTTCTGGAGCTCGGCGGGCACCACGTCGGAGGTGCTCGGGTCGCTCCACAGCATCTGGAAGCGCAGGTCGTTGTCGTTGAGCGACGAGAGGTCTTTGTACTTCTCGGCGAAGCTGTCATCGCGGGGGATGCCCGCGTGCACGAAGATGGTGCGATCGAAGAGCAGCATGTTGGGCAGCGCCTCGAAGAGCTTCATGTACGCGCCGAACACCTCCTGCGTCGCGATGCCCTGGAGCGACGTCATCGCCTCGGCGGGCCGCACCGGCGCGAGCACGCGGCCGTTGAGCTCGACGTAGTACTCGTGGTTGCCGCGCAGCATGTAGACGTCCTCGGGCGCGACGAGGAACAGCGACATGGCCGCCCGCAGGATGCCGTTGTAGCTGAAGCGCCCGCGGTCGATGTAGTCGCCGAGGAGCACCAGCTTCATCGCGGGGTTCTTCGTCGGATTGCTGCGGTGGGCCTCGACCTTCGCGAAGAAGTCGGCCTGGAGCAGCGCGGCCTTGAGGCACGAGTAGCAACCATGGAGGTCGCCGATGACCAGCAGCTCGTACTCCGCGCCGGGCTTCGGCGGCAGCACGTGGACGTGCCCGTCGAGGAAGGGCTCCTGCCCGGCGAACTCGCCGACGTCCTTCTTGCCGTCGAGGCGACCGCGACCCTCGACGCGCATCTTGTCGAGGCGCTCGTGCACGGCCTGGATGAGCCGCAGGTCGGCCTCGGCCTGCGTCGCGAACGCTGAGGGATTACGGTCCCAGTCGCGCTCGAACGATTGCAGGAAGGGGTGATCGTCCTGTCGGGGGACGCGAACCTCGGTGGCCTCGATGAGGGTCATGCCGTCGGTGATGGGCTCGACGTCGATGTCGGGAAGCTCTTCGGGCGCGTCGAGGAGCGCGGCGAGCTCGCGGCGAAACTCAGCTTCGGCCGGGTGCACCACGCCGTCGGCCTCGATCATCGCGTCGGCCACGGTCATGAGCTGCCGGCGCCCCGGCGCGTCGAAGCGCTGGAAGAGCTCGAAGCACCGGAGCTTGAGCTTCGCCGTCACGAACTGGTGGGTGTCTTCGCCTTCGGAGACCGACTCGGTGAAGTACGCGCCGACCTCGGCGGCCACGCTGTCGGCGATCTCGTGGAAGTGCCCCGTCCACTTCTCCACCACGCTGTGGCGGAGCTCGGCGTCGTGGGCGAGGGCGGCGTTGGCCCGGCGCATCACGAGCTGCGCGACGTGGTCGCGGACGTACTCGCGCTCGCTCTCGTCGAAGTCCCCGTCGAGGTGCCCGATGGCCGTGAGGTACCAGATGATCGCCTGCATCTGCTGCTCGGCGGCGCGCGGATCATCGCTGAAGGTGAGCATCGGCCCGCAGGCTAGACCGTCGCGGAGCGCGGTGTAAACCGATCGCTGGGGACGTAAATGGGCGACGGCCCCGACAGCGCCTTTCGGTGCTGCGGGGCCGCGCGTTGAGTCGGCTGGTGTCAGCGCTCGATCAGCGCTGGGCGTCCCAGGTGTCCTCGTGGGTGATGCCGCCGTTGGTGTACGTCCAGTTGATGGAGTGGTACACGAAGGTCACTTCCTCCAAGGGGGGCTCGGTGGAGGTGGCGGGGACGATCGTGTCGGGCACGATCTGCTTCTGCGAGTTGATGCGGCCCTGCTTGATCTCGACCGTGAAGAACTGCTCCGTCGTGCCGTCGCCGTTGGGGTTCGGGCGGAAGAACTTGAACTTGCCCTCGATGACCTCGTTGTTGCAGAGGGCCTTGGCGAGGAGCGGGGTCGCCTTGTCGATGCGCTTGCGGATGAGCAGCGGCTCGTACTGGCGGCGGCCGGTGGCGAGGGCCGAGCCCGACTCGCGGGCGGTCTTCACGGCCTGCTCGTAGTAGACGCACTCGATGGAGCCCTCGCGACCCAGGCTGGTCTGCGTGCTGTCGCCCTTGATCTCGGTGCCGTTCGCCTTGAGATAGAGATGTACGGTTTCGGCCATGGTGGTCTCTCGTGCAGGTGGGGTGAGGGTTTTTTCGATCGCTGGGCACCTGCTGCCCGCTGCGTTCGGCGCAGAACGCTAGAGCAGCGTCCGTGCCAGTACCAGCGCAGATCGCCTCGAAGGCGATTCTTCGCCGATGACCGGCGTTTCGCGTCTGGGATCGCCCTTCGCCGTTTGGACTCCCTGCACACACGTCGCGACTTCGGAGCCGTCGTCGCTGCGGGCGCGACCCTCTTTGAGCTTTCCCGCCCGAGGGTTGGACACGACGCCATGGCGTTGGACGGTTGTCCCAACGCCTTCGCACGACCGCGACGTCGCGCCGGGCGTCGCCTCGAATACACGGTCAGGTATTCGCAAGCGCGAAGGCGCTTCCCCCCCGCGTACGCTCTCCGGTAAGCTCGCCGCATGGCACGAGCGAAGCAGTCGAAGTCTCCCGCCCCGAAGAAGAAGCCCGCGCCCGTTGGTGCCCCGAAGGTGAAGTCCGTCCAGAAGCCCCGCTCGCAGCGCCTCCGCGAGAAGGGCCGCGCCGCGATCTCCCTCATCCGCAAGCGTCGCGCGACCCTGGCCGACGACTTCCTCGACGTCGGCGAGGCGCTGCGCGTGTTGAAGAGCGAAGGGATGTTCGAGGCCCTCGGGCGGGCCGACTTCGACGACGTCTGTGCGCGCGACCTCGACCTCACCGAGTCCACCGTCGACGCCATGATCTCGCTCTCCGATCGCATCGCCCACGACCTCGAACGTGACCTCGGTCGCGACCGGGCGAGCGCCCTCCTCGCCCTCGTCGACGCCGTCCCGGCCGACGACCGGCCGCTCAACCTCCTCGACGCGACGCTCCAGCTTCCGACGGGCGGCAAGCTGGTGGTGCGCGGGGCGACCGCCGCCGAGGTGCGCGAGGCCGCGCGCAGCTTTCGCCTGGTGCGCGGCGCCAAGCAGGGCAAGCGCTCGCGCGGGTTCACCACCACGCCCGACGAGAAGCGCCGCTTCACCGCCGTCGAGAAGCGCTGGCGCGCCCGCCGCGACCTCGCCACCGTCGTGCACACGCGCCTCGTGGCCTCGCGCCGTGAGCACGGCGCCGAGGTCGACGTCCGCCTACCGCTCGAAGTCTGGGAGCGCATCGAGCTCCCCGGCCTCCCCAAGCGCTGACCAGTCGCTACGCCACGTCGGCCGCGTCGACCGCGCCGTCGTTGGCCGGCGGCATCACCAGCACCCAGCCCTCCGCCACGCAGTACCGCTCGGCGCCCAGCACCGCCGCCTCGGTGCCGCGCTCGCTGCGCCGCGACGCGCGGTACACCACGCGGCCGCTGCCCACCGCCCGCAGCGCCACGGTCACCGTCACCCCACGCCGCCACACTTCGAGACGCACCGCTCGCACGTTGTTCATGGGTGTCAGCTCACACCCGCGGCGGCGCGGAGTCCAACGGGTGTGTGACGTAGGCTGTCACTGCTTCAGCGGGGCACTGGATAGGCCGCGCGGAAGTCCGCGATGCAACCGAGCTCGTCGTGCGCGTGCTGGAAGCCGGTGGCCTTCGCGAAGGCGCGGCCGTCGACCACCACGGGGTACTTGATGTGCGCGACGGCGCCCGGCGGCAGCTTCGGCAGACCGAAGCGCCCCGTCAGCGCGAGGAACGCCAGCTCCGGCATCGGCACGCGCTCGCGCCCGCACTCACGCACCAGCACCGAGAGCGGGAGCGGCTGCGGCCCGGTGACGTTGAACACCCCGCGCAGCTTGTGGTCGAGGGCGCTCACGATGGCCGTCGCGATGTCCTCCTCGTGCATGAACTGGTAGAGCGGGTCGTAGCCGAGGATGGCCGGCACGCGCCTGCCCTTGAGGAAGGCGGCGAGCGTCCCCTGCCCGGTGGGGCCGAGCACGTAGCACATGCGCAGCACCGACGTGGTGAGCGTCGGAACGCGCCACAGCGACGTGCACGCGTAGAGGTCGGCGGCCACGAGGTCGGCGAGCTCGGGGAAGGTCGTCACCGCCATCGGAGGATCGTCCTCCTGGTGGTAGAGCGCGTGGTCGGCGCCGGCGCCGTAGTAGGTGTGGCGTCCGACGAAGATGGCCTGCGAGGCGCCATACTGCTGCGCGTATTCGAGGATCGCGCGGGTGCCGCCGAGGTTGATGCGGTAGCGCTCCTCGCTGCGGAAGCGCAGGTGCGTGACCGTTGCCATGTGCACCACGGCCTCGGGGCGTGACTTGCGGAAGATGTCCTCGGCGGCGCGCTTGCGGATGTCGACGGCGTGCATCTCGATGCTGGCCGGCGCGCCCAACCAAGGGCGACGGTCGACGCCGATGACCTGGTGACCTTCGGCGAGGAGCTTGTGCGCGACGACCTGCGCCACCGGCGACGCGACGCCCGTGAGGAGGACCTTCATCGCTGCGCCCCTTCGCGGGCGAGGAGCCCGTCGGCCATGAGCGATGCGACCCGCGACTTCACCGACTCGACGCCCTCGTGGATGGCCTCGTCTTCTTCGTTGCCCGTTCCGTCGAAGAACATCGGCTCGCCGAAGCGCAGCTCCATCTTCGCGGGCAGCGGGAGCGCCAGGAGGTACGGCGTGATGGGCACGTACGGCGCGCCCACGAGCTTGCCCAGCGTGGCCGAGTTGGCGACGGACGGAATCGCCTCGCCGCCGCCGAGGATGCCCACCGGGACGATGGGCGTGCGGGTCTTCATCGCGAGCCGCAAGAAGCCCGTGCCGAACTCCACCAGCGAGTGGCGCTCCCAGTAGAGCTTGGCCGTGCCGCGCGCGCCTTCGGGGAAGACCATGAGCATGCGGTCGTCTTCGAGCAGGCGCTCGGCGTGCTCGGGGAGGCCGGTGAACTGCCCCGTGCGCGACGACCACAGCGACGCGAACGGGACCCGGTTGATGAAGCGCTCCGCCATGCCCTGCGCGAGCCGCGGCGGGTCGAGCTCCATGAACATCGACGTGATGAGCATCGCGCCGTCGATGGCGTAACCGCCCGAGTGGTTGCCGATGAGCATCACGCGCCCGGCGGTGGGGACGTGCTCGATGCCGTGTACCGACACCCGGAAGTAGTTGCGGTAGAAGAACCCGAAGGCCGTGAACATCTCCGCGAGGTGTCGCTTGGAGATGCCGTAGGGGTCGTAGCCGTAGCGGTTGAAGGGCAGCGCGACACGCTCCACGCGCGCCTTGATCCCCGGGTCGATCGGAATCATCGGTCTCTCCCTGCCAGCGGCTCGTTCGAGGCGGCGAGGACGCTAAGCTCCCGCCCGACGCCCCGGCAAGCACCATCGCCGCGACCGCGTTGACATCGCCGCCCCGGACGGTGGACACGTCCGCCGTGCGAACCACGGTGCTCGCGTCGGTCATGCTCGTGCTCTTCGCCGCTTCGGGCTGTGCTTCGTCGCGCCCCGCGGTGCCGACCATGGCCTCGCGCGCCCGCCCCGTCGCGCCCGCCCGCTGGATCGCCTCCACCCCCGGCATGCGCTCGCTGCTGCGCGCGCTCACCCTCGCCGACCGCGTCGCCGTCGCCGTCGCGGAGTCGCCGCTGGGGATCGTTCGCGGGGACGCTGACCGGCTCAGGGCCCACGTCGTCGAGGCCCGCGCGGCGTACCAGCAGGCGTCGCGCGCGGGCGCCCTGCTCGACTGTGAGACCCTCGACGACGTCGACTTCGCGCAGACGCAGACGGAGCCCGACTCCGACGTCTGGGGGCCGTACCCCGTCACCGGGAGCTCCCTCGACTTCGTCGCGACGCGCTCCACGGTGACGCCCTTCATCCACCGCGATCCGCGCGAGGCGGGCGTCGCGGTGCGCTCGTCGGCCGGTCGCCTGATGATCACCCTCGGCTGCGGTGAGTCGCTCGCCGTCGTCGACGCGTCGAACGCCGGGCGACCGCGCTGCCAGCGCTACGGGGCGTGCCCGTCGGCGGAGTTTCTCCCGCTGCTCGTCGGCGAGCAGGTCGACCTCGAAGACATCGCGATGCGGTTGCGACGGCGAGGGCCGTCAGCCCACGAGCATTGACCACCAGCGACGGAGGAGGGCGAGCAGCCCGCGCGGAGGGGCGGGAGGCTCCGAGAGGGCGAGAGCGGTCGGCGCCTCGACGACGGGCGCCTCGACGACGACGGGCGCCTCGACGACGAGCGCAGGGAGCGCCGGCGGGGCGAGGGAGTGCACGGTCAGCTCGACGAGGACCGCGGGCTCGGGAGCGGGCTCCTCGACGACCGGGGCGGGCGCCTCGGCGACGGGAGCCGCGGGCGCTTCGGCGACCACGACGGGCGGCGGCGATGGCGCTTCGGCGACGGGCTTCCGCGCCGGGGGCGACGGCGGCGGCACGACGGATGCGCGCGCGACGTCGTTGGCGGGGCGCACGGGCGCGGCCGGCCAGAACGTGTTGGGGCGCTCGGCCTTCGGGGAGACGGGCGGCGGGCGCGAGCGCTGGAGCGTGAAGGCCTGCGTCGCCACCTCGTAGACCGACGACGGGTCGACCGCGGCAGGCGGCGGGGCGATGGAGCTCGGCGAGCGCTCGGGCAGCGGAGGGAGCGTCACGGGGCGCCGCGACGGGGCCATGGAGGGCGGCTGCTTGGAGGGCGCGACGGCGGTGAGGTCTTCGCCGTCGAAGAGGCCGTCGCCCATCGGGGCGCGCAGCGAGTGGACGGGCGTCCCGCGCGCGTGTGAGGGCCTGGGCTCGCGGACGGAGACCGTGCGAGAGATGTCCCGCAGCGCCGACGGCGGAACGGTTCGGTTGGGCATCGGGTACGCGGAGGTGCGGACGGCCTCGCGCTCGCGGCGCACCTTGTCGGCCGCCACCACGGACATGAACTGCCCGAGTTCGCGCTGGGTCGCGACGTGGCCGCGGAAGTCGTTCTCCAGCGTCTCGGCGAAGGCCGCGGCGGTGGGGAAGCGGTCGGCCGGGTCGAACGCGAGCGCGCGGCGGCAGATGTCGTCGAGCGCCGCGGGCACCTGCGGCGCGACCTCGATGAGCGGGCGGTACGCCTCGTTGGCGAGGCGCGACAACGGGGCGCCCTCGCGCATCGGGAAGCACCGTCGCAGGGCCATGGTCTCCCAGAGCGTGACGCCCATCGCGAAGATGTCGGCGCGGCGGTCGACGGGCTTCCCGCGGATCTGTTCGGGGGCCATGAAGGGCACCTTCCCCTTCACGACGCCGACGGTGGTGATGCCCGTGCGACAGGCCGCGCGCGCGATGCCGAAGTCCACCAGGCGCGCCGAGCCGTCGACCCCGACGAGCACGTTGTGCGGCGTGACGTCGCGGTGGATGAGACCGAGGGTGGCGCCGTCGATGTCCTTCAGCTCGTGCGCGGCGTCGAGGCCCTCCAGCGCGTCGAGCACGATGCGCAGCGCGATGCCCAACGGCACCGCGCGACGCAGCGCCGAGGCCGCCGTCTGCACGGCGTGGAGCGTGTCGCCCTCGACGTAGTCCATCACCATGTAGAGCCGCGTGCCCTCGGCCCCGAGGTCGATGATGGCCGTCGCGTTGGGGTGGTGCAGCCGCGCCGCGACCCTCGCCTCATCGAGGAACATCTCCACGAAGTCCGGGTCGAGGCAGAGCTCTCGGTGGAGCACCTTCACGGCGGCGAGGCGCTCGAACCCGGCGCTGCCGAAGCCGCGCGCGAGGAAGACGCTGGCCATGCCGCCGCGGCCGAGCTCGGTGAGGAGGTCGTAGCGGCCGATGCGCGTCGGGCCAGCGGGCGGGGGAGAAGATCTGCGCGCTCCGGGTTGGGCGTTCATCGAAGGCTCCCTGTGGAGGTGATCAAGGGCAATGGTGGAACTGGACGAACCATCCTTCCGCGATCGCGAAACGCTCGGCAATGTATGAATCAGGCGCGATGTGGGGCCGTGGCGCGAGGGTGTGCCGACAGGTGCGGCGCTTCCAGACGCCGCCGGGATGGAGTGCGCTCGGTTTGTCGCACTGACGAAGGGCGTGACGGCGGGATCGATCGCGGGTGGTTCTTCGGTAGAGTCGCGGCGTGCGCCACGGTCTTCGACGAGTCCTGTCCATCACGTCACTGCTCGTGTGCGGGTGCGAGCTCGGCAATCCGTCCGTCATCGTGTCGCCCGACGGTGGTGGCACCACGGCCGACGTCAGCGTCGATGACGTGGTCGTCGCGCCGCCGGACCTCGGCGTGACGCCCGAGGACGTCGCCGCCGTCGATGTTCCGGACGTCGCTCCGGTGGTGTGCGGGATGTCCGGCGAAGACTGCTGCGCCGCCGACGCGGGCGCGGTGTGCGCGGCGGGGCTGAGCTGCGTCGCAGGTCGATGCGGGTGCCTGACGGGGAGCGCCGAGTGCGGCGGTCGCTGCGTCGAGACGAGCACCGACGTCGCCCACTGCGGCGCGTGCGGGACGGTCTGCGCGGTGTCGGCGAACGCTGCTGCGACGTGCGCGGCGGGGCGCTGCGGGTCGGTCTGCACGATGGGCTTCGCGGACTGCGATGGTGATGCTGCGAACGGCTGCGAGGCGGCGCTCAACACCGCGCAGCACTGTGGCGCGTGCGGGACGGCGTGCGCCGTGGGGCAGGGCTGCGTGGGCGGCGCGTGCGTGGCGGTGGCGCCGACGGGATGCACGGGCGGAACGACCGCGGACATCATGGTCGGCGCAGCCAGCTATCGGGTTCACGTCTTCACGGCGATGGGCGCGTCGGCGCTGACCTGCGCCACGGCCGGAACGGTCGACTACCTCGTCATCGGCGGCGGCGGTGGTGGCGGTGGCGGCGGTCGCAACGGTGGCGGCGGCGGCGCGGGCGGATACCTCACCGGGTCGTTGGTGGTGCAGGTCGGCGCGACGGCGACGGCGGTCGGTGGCGGCGGTGCGGTGGGCGTGACGGGCGGTCCGTCTTCGCTGGGCGCGATCATGGCGCTTGGCGGCGGCGGTGGCGGCTTCGGCGATCGGGGGCGCGGCACGGCGGGGCTCGTCGGAGGGTCGAGCGGCGGCAGCGGGTTCAAGCTCATCGGGCGCACCGCGGGCACGGCGGGGCAGGGCAACGCGGGCGGCGCGTCGCGCGACGGCAACTACACGGCGGGCGGTGGTGGCGGCGGCGCGGGCGCGGCGGGCACCAACGGCGGCGGCGATCGGGGCACCGGCGGCAACGGCGGAGCGGGCCTGGCGTCGGACATCACGGGCATGATGGTCACGCGCGGTGGCGGCGGCGCCGGCCGCGGCGAGGGCAGCAACGGCAGCGCGGGGGCGGGCGGTGGCGGCGGGCCGGAGCGGGCGGGGGCGGCGAACACGGGCGGCGGGGGCGGCGGCGACGCGGCGGGCGGCAGCGGCGTGGTGATCGTGCGCTATCGGCTGTAGGTGTGGGCTACTGCGGGCCTGACCTCCACGCGCCGCGCTGACGCCGCGGCGTGGGCCCGCGGCTACTTCACGCCGTCGATGACTTCGAGCGCCATCTCCCAGCGTTCGAGCGGCGGCATCACGTACGCGCCCGCCACCCGGTGCTTCACCGCGAGCAGCATCTCGCGCGCGATGCGAACGCCCTCCTGCCGCGCCTGCGGCCCGCTGCCGACGAGTCTCATACGCTCGCGCACCTCGTCGGGCACGCGCATCCCGGGCACCTCGTTGTGCAGGAATTCCGCGTTGCGGTAGCTCGCCAGCGGCAGGATGCCCACCATCACCGGAACCCCCCACGGCGCCACGTCGTCGAGGAAGCGCGTGAGCACCGCCGGGTCGTACACCGGCTGCGTCATCACCAGCTCGGCGCCCGCTTCGATCTTCTTTCGCAGCCGCGCGATCTCCCGCGCGTAGTCCATCGCCGCGGGCTCGGCCCCGGTCGCGAGCGCAAACTCCGTCACGCCACCCAGTGCCTTTCCGCCGGGGTCGCGCCCGTGGTTGAGCCCGCGCAAGAGCCGCAACAGCCCGATGGAGTCGAGGTCGTAGACGGCCGTGCAGTCGGGGTAGTCGCCCATCTTCGGCGGATCACCCGTGATGACCACCAGGTTGCGAACACCGAGCTCGTGCGCCGCCATCACGTGGCCGACGAGACCCAGGGTGTTGCGGTCGCGGCAGCAGACGTGGAGCAGCGGCTCGACGCCCTCGCGCAACAGCTTCACCGCCAGCGCGAGGTTGCCCATGCGCGCGCTCGCCCGCGGACCGTCGGCGATGTTGATGACGTCGACGCCGTGGGCCAGCAGGTGCTTCGCCGCGGCGACGGCCTTCGACGGGTCCATCCCGGCGGGAGGGTTGACCTCCACGCTCACCACGAACTCCTTGCCCAGCTTCGACGCGAAGGGGCTGCGCTCCGCCAGCGGGACCACCCGCACCCCCGGCGCAGGCTCCAGGCTCACGATGGAGAGCGTCGGGTCGTTGGGCTCCTGCGTGGTTCCGGCTGGCGTCGGGGGCATCGACAGGCTCACCGAGCCGCCGTCGATGGGCGTCGCAGCGCCCTCGTGGGCGTGCATCCGGGCGGCGTTGGCCGCGCGTCGGATGTGGTCCATGGTCGTGCCGCAGCAGCCGCCCACGAGGCGAACGCCCAGCTTGATGAGGCGCCGCGCATACACCCCGAAGTACTCCGGGTTGGCCATGTAGAGCATGCGGCCCTCGATGCGCCGGGGGATGCCCGCGTTGGGCATCGCCGCCAGCGGGAGCCCGACGCCGCGCATGCGCTCCAGCGTGTCGAAGACGCCGGCCGGGCCGTCGCCACAGTTGACGCCGATGACGTCGGCGCCCCACTGCGCGAGGCGCTCGGCCATGACCTCGGGCGTGGTTCCGTCGGCCATGGTTCCGAAGGCGTCGAAGCTCACCATGGCTACGAGCGGGAGGTCGGTGGTGGCGCGCACCGCCTCGATGCAGAGGCGCATCTCCTCGGGCGAGCGCATCGTCTCGATGACCAGCAGATCGGCCGATGTGAGGGAGGCGACCTGCTCCTCGAAGGCCGCGCGGATGTCGGCGAAGTCGCGCTGCGTGAGGCCCTTGAGCGTGGGCAATCCGGTGGGGCCGATGTTGCCCGCGACCCAAGCGCCCGCGGCTGCGGGGCCCGCCTCGGCGACGGCCTCGCGCGCGATGCGAACGCCCGCCTCGTTGAACTCCGCGACGCGCTTCTCCAGGTTGAACTTCGCGAGCCGATAGCGGTTGGCCCCGAAGGTGTTGGTCTCGATCACCTGGGCGCCGGCGCGGAGGTACTCCTTGTGGATGTTCTTGATGAGGTCGGGGCGGGTGACGCAGATCTCTTCGTAGTTCTGCGTGTAGAGCACGCCGCGCTCGTAGAGCTGGGTGCCCATGGCGCCGTCGGCCACGAGGGGGTGATCGCGAAGGGCCTCAAGAAAGCGCGCTGCCATGGTGCGGGCGACATACGCTCACGCCGCAGCACCGGCAAGGGCGCTAAATGTTGCGGCATACGGTAGAAGACCCGACGGCCATGGCAGACGTCGACGAGAGCTACCGCACCCACCGTCGCTTCGACCGCGCGGCGAGGCTCCTCGGCGAGCCCGCGATGCGCACCCTCGCGAGCGCAAAGGTCATGGTCGTCGGCCTCGGCGGCGTCGGGAGCTTCGCCGCCGAAGCGCTCGCACGCACGGCGGTGGGCAACATCACCCTGGTCGACTTCGACCTCGTGTGCGTGACCAACACCAACCGCCAGCTCCACGCGATGCGCGGCAACATCGGGCGCCCGAAGGTGGAGGTCGTGGCCGAGCGACTGCGACTCATCCACCCGACGGGGAGCGTCACGGCGAGGGCGGAGTTCTACAACGTGGACAACAGCGAGGCGGTGCTGGGCGAGGGGGTGGACTACGTCGTCGACGCCATCGACAACCTCACCGCCAAGGCCCACCTCGTGGCGACCTGCCGTCGGAGGGGAATCCCGGTGGTGAGCGTGATGGGCGCGGCGGCCCGCATCGATCCGACGAAGGTCCGGGTCGACGACCTCGCGCGCACCCGGCACGACCCGATGGCCCACCACTTCCGCGAGATCATGCGCACCAAGCACGGCTGGCGGCTGCGCCCGTCGATGCCGACGGGGGTTCCGTGTGTGTTCAGTGAGGAGACGCCCATCGCGCCGACGGAGCTCGCGTACGACCACGACCACGGGTTCCAGTGTGTGTGCCCGCAGTCCGACAACGGGATGCACACGTGTGAGAAGCGCGCGCGCATCGACGGCAGCGCCGCGTGGGTGACGGGCACCTTCGGACTCGTGGCGGCCTCGGTGGTGGTGCGCGAGCTGCGGGGCGAGTCGGTGATCGATCGCACCAACGGGCGCGACCCGTGGGCTCACGAGGCGACCGCCGGGGGATAGGGAGGGCCGCTGCGCCCGCGGGCCGGAGTTCGCGTGACCCCATTGCGGGTGCGTGCAGTCGCTCACGCCGGGCTGTTTCACGGGGTCACCTCGCTGCGCGAGGTTGCAGCTCTGGTCTCAACGAGCAACCCGTCGCCTCGTCCATCGCCGATCGAGAGTTCCTGCAACCTCGCGCAGCGAGGTGACCCCGTGAAATAGCCCGGCGTGAGCGACTGCACGCACCCGCAATGGGGTCACGCGAACTCCGGCCCGCGGGCGCAGCGGCCTCGGGCGGGGCTACGGCGCCTGCCACTCCACGGCGTCGCCGATGAGGCGCAGGCGGCTGCGGGGTAGCGGGCGGGCGAGCGCCGTCACCACCGCGTCGGCGTTGACCTCGCAGGCCGCGCGCTGGAGGGCGCTGCGGCACTGATCGGGGTGGTCGTTGTCGCACTCGGCGGTGAGCACGGCGATGATCTCGCGCGCCGTCGACGGGCCGCGGTCGGTGTGCACCTGCACCTCGGCCGGGACGCACGGCGTCGGCCGCGCGGTGTGCCGAACATTGAGCACGTGGAAGTGGTGCGTGGGGCCAGACGAGCACCCCAGCAGGGCGACGACGGCGAGTGGTGTGAGGACGCGCATCGGGTCAGCGCGGCGGCGCGGGGAGCGGCGCGCTGGCGCAGCGGAAGCCCAGCGTGGCGAGGCGGAAGCTCGGGTTGGCCGGGACACGGGCGGTGGTGCGCAGCGCGGTCGGGGCGCTGGAGAACCAGTGGCCGCCGCGGGCGATGCGGTCGGTGCCCGCGGTCGCGCCCGTCGGGTCGATGGCCGGGGCGGCGTTGTAGGGGCCGAACCAGTCGGCGGTCCACTCCATCACGTTGCCCGCCATGTCGAGGAGGTTGAGGGGCGAGGCGCCGCTGATGTACGCGCCCGCCGGGCCGGTTCCGCCGTGGCCGTCGCTGCCGGGGAAGACCCCGGTCGGGCGCGGGATGTTGCTGCGGGTGAGCAGCGCCACGCAGTCGGCGTCGCAGGCGTTGACGCGGTCGGGAGACGGAGCGGCCTCGCCCCACGGGTAGGTGCGCGTCTCGGCGCCGCGGGCGGCGAACTCCCACTCGGCCTCGGTGGGGAGACGGGCGCCGCGCGAGCGGCAGTAGGCGTTGGCCTGCGCCCAGTCGACGCAGTTCATCGGATGGTCGGCGCGGTCGGCGCGGTTGGCGTTGCAGAGCTGGTTCCAGGCCGGGACCTGCGCGGCCGGGATGGCAGGAAACTGCACGGTGCTGGTCGAGGCGCAGGTGGTGCACTCCTGGTAGCGATGAACGCTCACCTCCGTGCGGTCGATGCAGTACGGCGAGAGCGACACGCGGTGGGCGGGCGTCTCATTGCGGTCGCCCGGCTGACCCGCGGCGGCGCCCATGTTGAAGATGGCGTTTTCCACCAGCACCATGTCCGGGCCGCAGCGCGACGGGGGAGGCGGCGGCGGGGCGACGACCACCACCGGCGGCGGTGCAGGCGGGGGTGCAGCAGCGGCAGCGGCAGCGGCCGCGAGGCGCTGGCAGATGTCCACACCATCGACGCACATGCAGCGCGCGCGGGCTGGAACCCACTCCTCGCCGCCGTCGCAGCAGTGGCCGTCGGAGGGGTGCTGGGCGACCGTGCAGGCCGGGGCCGCTGGGCCGCGCCGATGGTGCTGGGCGTGGCCGGTCGAGACCGCGAAGAGGGAGAGGCCGAGGAGGGTGACGAGGGTCCCGCGAGGGGAGAGGTTCAAGTGCATGGGTGGCTCCGACGTAGAAACTGCGCGCGGGGTTCAACCGCACTCCCGCTCTGGACGCAAGGGCCCCGCGGCGGGCGTCGTTGACACTGACCGGGGTCGCAGTGCTTCATGCGCCGCGATGGAGGTTCAACGTCTCGTGAAGGGCTCGTTTGCCGCGCTTTGTCTCCTCGGGGCGCTCGGTTGTTCAACGGCCGCGCCCGGAATCACCCCGGTCGACGCCGGGGTCGACGCGGGCACCGACGCCGGGGATATCCCGCTCTTCGTGGGCCCCGGGTCCCTCAACGTGACGTGGACCATCAACGGCATGTCGCCCGCCGCGGCCTGCGCCGCCGTGGGCGCCGATCGCGTCGAGCTCCAGCTCTCCTTCGGCGGCAGCATGACCTTCCCGTGCACGAAGGGGTCGTTCATGGAGCCGTCGGTTCCGGCGGGTAACTACAACATCGGCGCCAACCTCCTGCGCGCCAACGGCACGGCCATCTACCGCTACGCCGTCGAGGCCAGCGTCACCTCCGACACCACCACCAACGCCGTCGTCGACTTCTCGCCGCCCGGCCGCCTCTCCGTGCGCTGGACCGTCAACGGCGAGGTCGCCCGCCCGACGTGCCCGACCACCACCGCGTCGGTGGTCCAGGTCGATGTGCGGCTGCTCGGGTCGCGGCAGGCCAACTGCACCTCCGGGGTCATCACGTTCAATGGGCCGACCCGCGGCACTGGCATCCCGGCGCCCGAGATGGAGGGCGTGCAGCCCGGTCGCTACGCCGTCGTCGGCCGCATCTACCGCGTCATGAACGGCAACGGAACCGTCCTCCAGACCCTCAACGCCGAAGCCGAGGTGACGGCGGGTGAGGTGGGCGAGGTGACGCTGCCCTTCGAGGCTCCGCCGCTGCCGGTCGATCCGTGACCTCACCTCCCCCGGAGGTGCTCGCGCGCTTCGAGGGCTTCGAGGGCGCCGCCGCGAAACCGTATGGGCGGGGGCTCATCAACGATACGTTCCTGCTCGAAGCGGACGGTCGGCGGTGTGTGCTCCAGCGACTGCACCCGGTGTTTGGCGCGGCGGTGCACCACGACATCGAGGCCGTCACCGCGCACCTCGCGGCGAAGGCGATGGTGACGCCGCGGCTCCTCCCGACGCGCGATGGCGCCCTCTGGGTCGAACGCCCGACGAGTGAGCGCACCGAGATCTGGCGCGCGCAGACCTTCGTCCCCGACGCGCAGACCTTCGACCGACCGGTGAGCGCCGATCACGTCTTCGCGGCCGGCGCGCTGGTGGGTTCGTTTCACCGCGCGCTCGGCGACCTCGACCACGCGTACCGCTTCACGCGGCCGGGCGTTCACGACACCCGCGCGCACCTCGCGACGCTCGCGCAGGCCGTCGACGACGGTCGCGCCCACGCGCTCTATGAGCAGGTCGCGCCCCTGGCCGATGACATCGAGCGCGCGGGTGCGGCGCTGCCGACCTTCGGGGCGCTTCCGTTGCGTCATGCGCACGGTGACCTGAAGCTCTCCAACCTGCTCTTCGACGAGCATCTGCGCGGGGTGTGCCTCGTCGACCTCGACACCGTCGGCCGGATGGTGCTGCCCTTCGAGCTGGGTGATGCGCTGCGCTCGTGGTGCAACCCGTCGGGCGAGGACGCGACGGACTGCGCGGTCGACGCCGAGCGCCTGGGCCGGGCGGTAGCGGGCTACGCGAGCACGGCGGGCGAGCTCGTGACGCCCGAGGAGACGGATGCCCTCGTCGACGGACTGGCGACGATCTGCACGGAGCTCGCGGCGCGCTTCGCGGCGGACGCCCTCAACGAGCGCTACTTCGGATGGGACCCGTCACGTCACGCGACGCGCGGCGGGCACAACCTGGTGCGAGCGCGCGGGCAGTGGTCGTTGGCGAAGAGCGTGATCGACCGACAGGGCGAACTGCGCGCGCGCGTCGACGCGGCGATGAAGCCCGCCTGGGGTCGCATCGCAAGAGTTCTGAACGGTTGAAAGCCGCAAGGACGCCAGGGTCGCAAGGACAAGATGAGATGAGGTGTTGATGAGTCGCGCTGTTCGTTCCTCCCTTGCGACCCTGGCGCCCTTGCGGCCTCTCCAACCCGTCAGAACGCTGGCGAAGCAGTACTAGCCGAGAGGACTCCGACGGTGCCAACCGACGACAGGCGGTGCGCGTGCGACACCGGGCGGGACTACGAGAGCTGCTGCGGTCCGTACCACCGGGGTGAGCGCGAGGCGCCCGACGCCGAGGCGCTGATGCGCTCGCGCTACGTGGCCTTCGCGCGCGGTGACGACTCGTACCTGTTGCGAACGATGCACGCCGATCACGCCGACCTGGAGGGTGGGGTCGAGGCGGTGCGGCGGTCGTTGAAGCAGACGTTTCGGGTGTACCGCTACCAGGGTCTGCGGGTGCTCGACCGTCGTCCCACAGGGAGCGACGGCCTCGCCGAGGTGCTCTTCTACGCGCGCATTCAAGAAGGGAAGAGCGACCGGTCTTTCGTGGAGCGTTCGTACTTCGCGCACGACGGCGTGGGGTGGCGCTACCTCGCGGGCGATCTCATCCCGGCGTCGGCGCTCAAGGGTCGCGTCGAGCGGATGACCCTCGCCGACTTCGAGCGGACGCAGCCCCGATGACGTCGACGCTGACCCGCGGACAGTCGTGGATGCTGGTGCTGGCGGCGACCTTCACCATGACCATCAGCTACGTCGACCGGCAGGCGCTGGCGGTGCTGGCGCCCACCATCACCCGCGAGCTGCACATCTCGGAGACGCGGTACGGGCTGATGATGTCGACGTTCTCGCTGGCGTACCTGATCGGCGCGCCCTTCGCGGGACGGTGGATCGACCGCGTCGGCGCCCGCCGCGGACTGCTGGCGGCGGTGCTGGTGTGGACCGTCGCGTCGGCCCTCCACGCGCTGGCGCCGGGCTTCGGAGCGCTGGTGGTGTTTCGCGTGCTGCTGGGCTTCGCGGAGTCGCCGTCGTTTCCGGGGGCGTCGCAGACGGTGCACCGCGCGCTGCCGCCGTCCGAGCGGCCGCGAGGGGTCGGGGTGCTGTTCACCGGAAGCTCCATCGGGTCGATGATCGCGCCGCCCATCGCGGTGGGGCTGATGGGGGCGTTCGGGTGGCGCGGGGCGCTGCTGGTGTCGGCGCTGGCGGGGCTCGTGTGGGTTCCGTTGTGGATGGGCGTGGCGTGGCGCTCGCCGGGGCGCGAGGTGCTCGACGCGGCACCCGAGACGGTGGCCGAGGGCGAGGTCACGGAGCGGTGGAGCGCGTGGCGGTCGCCCGCGGTGGTGCGGACGCTGGCGCTCATCGTGGCGTCGTCGCCCGCCATCGGGCTCGTGCTCACGTGGAGCGCGAAGTACCTGGTGCGGACGTGGGGGGTGACGCAGAAGGGGGTGGCGGCGTTCATCTGGCTGCCGCCGCTGATGTTCGACCTGGGGAGCGTGGTGTTTGGTGATGTGTCGGCGCGGCTCGCGCGTCACGCGAGCAACGTGCGCGGCGGGACGCACCCTGGGCTCATCGTGTTGAGCGGCGCGCTGGCGGCGGGCGGGACGGCGGCGATGACGACGGCCACGTCGGCGTGGATGGCGATGGGCTTCGCGGGCGTGGCGATGTTCGGCGGCGGCGGGACCTACGCGATGATCACCTCGGACATGCTGGCGCGCATTCCGGCGCGGGGTGTGTCGACGGCGGGCGGTTGGTGCGCGTCGGCGCAGGCGCTGGCGTTCACGGTGGCGAACCCACTGATCGGGCGCGGGGTGGAGGCCCACAGCGGGTACCGCGAGGTGCTGCTGGTGCTCGCGGCGTGGGTGATTCCGGGGACGCTGGCGTGGCTGTGGTGGCCGCGGGTGCCCGAGGTGCGTGAGCGGGGGGCGACGGGACGCTGACGGACGGGGGTTGGGCGTTTGCCTGCGGGCCGGGCAAGCGACCGCCGCGCTGCGACGCCGGCTCGCGACCTTGCGGCGTCGGTCGGTGCGCTCGTAGCGTCCGGCGATGGCGTTTCCCATCGACCCCGACGAGCTCACGACGTCCGACGGCCGCGAACGTCTGCTCGATCGCCTCGGCGCCTGGTTCGTCGATGCGCTGCCCGCCCTCGGCGAAGACCGCGACGCCATCGTGGCGCACTTCGTCCAGGCGATCACGGCCTTCTACGACATCCGCGAGTCCGCCGATCAGCCGCGCGGCATGTACGCGGGCCACTTCTTCCTCGTCGACGCGGTCGGCCTGGACGACGCCGATCGTCCTGTCCCCTGGGCCGTGCTCGCCGAGCGCATCGGGCGCGAGCGGCTCGAGTTCTACCAACCGCTCTTCGACGCCGCCGAGCGCGTGGCCGACTGACCAGCGCTCCGCGGCGCGAGCTCTCTCCCTCGCTCCGGGTGGCGACTGTCGCACCTCCGGCTCAGCGCACTTCGAGGGTCAGCGTCGCGGTGCGGGCACCTACCGGGGTCGTCAGCACGATGCGTCCGGGTCGGAGCTGCTCGCGCGTGAGTCGAAGCTGGAAGCGCGCGATGGTGTCGTCGACGTTGAAGGTCTCGTCGTCCTGATCGACGACGTGGAGGGCGATGGGCTGCATGAGCACGTCGGCGGTCTCGTTCTCGATCACCACCTGGTTCCAGTGGGGAGCGAAGGTGTCGCGGCGCGTGGAGGTGTGGGAGTCGCGGACGCCGCGCGCCCAGGGCGTCACCATGACGTAGGGGTCGGGTGCGCTGCGGGGCAGCGGCGTGCAGTCCCAGGTTGCGCAGAAGAGCTGAAACGGGTCGACGGCGGGGACGTCGGCGCTGACCACGACGAGAGAGTAGTGGCGCTGCCACGCGACGACCGCGAGCGCCGCGAAGACGAGCAAAGTGCAGAGCCGCCAGCGCATCGCCCTGAACTGCGATGCAATGTTGGCGAACGACATGGGCAGCCATCAACGCATCCTGCGTGCCGCTTGGAGGCTCGATGAAACAGCCGCGCGGACGCGCATCGTCGTCGGCCCGTGGAAGAGCCACTGGCAACGTGGGTGGCCGCGACCGTTAGCCCGTGACGCGGCGCCCGACGGCCAGGGCGCACCAGTCGCTAGTCGGGTCGGCGCCCAGGATGTCGAGACGAGCGCGGATCTGCCAATAGTGGCGAACGTTGGTCCCCTCGTAAGTGGGTTGTGCGTTGTCGGGCAGGCGGAAGCGGCCGGAGTACGACTTCTTCTCTCCGGCTCCGAGCGTGAACGGTTGAGCCACTCGCACCTTCTGGCGAAACACGTTGACGGTGTGCGGCGAGAAGCTCGCCGGTCGCGACGTCGGTCGCGATCGCCCGTGCTGGTCGAGCGCGCCCGCGAGCTCATCGAGCGTGCGTTCGACGCTCTTGAGCGTGACGTGCTCGTTGGCCTCGATGTCGACGATGATCTCTCGCACCTCCACCGCGGTCTTCCCCCCGATCACCTCGATCTCCACCTTGACGTCCTCGCCTGGCATCACGCCGTGTGGCCCGAAGCGCATCGTCACGTCCGCCGCGCTGCCCGTGATGCGACTCACGGTGTTCAAGACCGAATCCCACACGCCCATTGGATGACTCCCCTTCCGCCATCGGTCGAATGAAGCGCCGCCGACGCACGGCGACGCGACCCCGGCGGCACCGGCGACCGAGGCGTGGCCGCCCTATCCACGAGACGTGCCCGTGCATGCGCGCCGAGAATCGGCGCTTTCCCAGCGTTGAGCGCGGGGGGCGCGACACACGATCGTGGCGATCGAGACATGGTGCGGCCCCCTGCCGCGATGGTCCTATCGAACAGTCATGCACGGATTCCGGTGCGGGGTGTATGGACGGCGGACGGGTGGTGCGATGACGGGACGCCGAGGGAGCTCGTCGATCGCCTCCTGGATCGACACGAACACCGTCCCATGGTCTCCCTCTGATACCCACCCATGGACCACCCGTTTCGATCACCAGAGCCGCCCCCACCGCCGACGGGCCGTCGGGTGCGTCTCGCGCGACAGGTGTGGATGCGGTCGATGCCATCGGGCTTCGCGGTCGGCGGCTACGACCAATGGGCGCTCATCAGCCTGGGTCTCGCGCTCTTTCTCCTGTCCGGTTACTTGTGCCTCCCGCTTCTCTTCGAGGCGCCACGGTCGGCACTCAAGATGGCGGCATGGGTGCCAGTGGGGTGGGCGTTCTTCCGCCTGACGCTGACCTTCGACCTGCGTTGGGAGGACGGACTCTTCGTCCTGTCGCGTCGCTTCCTGGGTGTTCCGTGGTGGCGGCGGAAGATGCCCGCGGCGCAGGCCCATATCGACGTCCATCCCGACGACTTCGGCGACGATGCCTGGTGGCCCGCGCCGGAGAACTGCGCCCTGATCTTCAATCCCGCTCCAGGAGACAAGACACCGCACGTCGACGTGCAGCTCGGACCGGCCTGGGCCGCGCACGAGATCAAGCAAGCTATCGATCGGGAGCGCGAGCGCCTCATCGGGACGGTGTAGGCTCGCGGCACGTCACCGCCACCCCTCGCCGCCACCCCGCCGCCACCCCGGCGATGCTTTGTTTTTCGATGAATACGCGTGGCATGCACGCTGCGATGTCTGCGTCGCATGCCACCTACGACGATCCACGAATCGGTGCTCCTGTGGCTGCGGGACGATCCGTCGCAGCTCCGCACGCTGCTCGACCTCACGGGTCACGCGCCGTGCCCCTCGCAGTTGGAGGTGGAGGACTCGGTGCTGCGCACGGCGCTGACCGTCGATGTGGCGCCCGACCTGGTGCTGCGAAGCCCGGACGCTCGCAAGGTGCGCCGCTGGGTCATCATCGAGGTGCAGCGGCAGCGCGACGCGGAGAAGGCGCGGCGATGGCCGCTCGCGATGGCGATCATGGGCGATCGCTTCGGGCCCCACGGAGAGCTCATCGTCATCACGGCTGCAGCGGCGGTCGCGCGCTGGGCTCAGCGCGTGGCGATGCACAAGAAGGGAACGACCCGTTGGGGCGTCGTGCCCACCGTGCTGCTCCTGGGGCTCGCCGAAGCGGAGGTGATCCTCGCGAAGGGACCGCCCGAGATGGCGGTGTTCGCCGCGTGGGTGACGCAGGGGCGCAAGGGTCGCCGCGCGCTCGACCTGGCGCGACGTGCGCTCGATCGCAGCGACGCGGTAGAGGACGAACGATTGCGACGGGCGACGCAGGAAGGCATCATGTCTGTGCTGCACCCGTCGGTGTTGGAGCAGGTGAGGAGAGCCGCGATGATCGACATCAATCAACTCCCCAAGAACCCGGCGCTGGAGCAGTGGAAGGCTGACCTCCGCGCCGAGGGCGAGGCTCGCGGTGAAGCCCGCGGTGAAGCCCGCGGTGAAGCCCGACTGCTCATGCGCATCCTCCGACGTAGGGGCTTCGCGGTGACTGCCGACGTCGAGGCGCGTCTGCTCGCGACGACCGACGTCGCGCGCATCGAGCGCTGGGCCGACCGTGCCCTCGACGCCGTCTCCCTCGACGCCGTCTTCGCCGACGACTGAGCTCTTCACACCGCCACCCCAACGACGCACCTCCGCAGGTGGCCAGCGCGCACGCCACCGGCGCGTGAGGTGACCACGGCGCTCGCCGCGCGCCCCACACGCACGTCCTCTTCGTCGACCGCGTTTGCGCCATCCGATGCGTGGCAGCCGCGGGTCTTCGCCTTGCGGCGCGTGCCTTGCTCAAGGACTTCGCGACCCGCCATCCGACGCGCTCCACCGTCGGCGAGGAAGCGACCGCATGAACACCCCTGGCACCATCGACGGCCCGAATGGCCGCTTCGTCGGCATCCCCACGCTCGACGCGCTCCGTGCGACGCCTCTCATCGAGCGCATCCAGATCGCCTACCTGCTCTTCCTCCTGCTCGCGGTCGCCCAGGGCGCCGGGTCCACCCGCGGCGCGGCCCTCGCGTGGCTCTCGTTCGACCTCGTGCTCTTCTGCTGTGCCGTCGCGGTGTCTCGTGGCGACGCCCCCACGCGGGCCTCGCCGCGCGCGTACCGCATCGCCGCGTGCATGCCGGTGCTCTCGACCTTCACGCAGCTCCACCTCATCTTGCCGGCCGCGACGCGGTGGCGGCGTCTCGATGACCGGCTCCTGGGCTTCGATGAGCGCTGGCTACGCTACGAACCATCCGTCGCCTGGGACGCCCACGTGACCACGGCCGCGACGGAGTGGCTGTCGTTCTTCTACCTCAGCTACTTCGCGCTGCTGGCGGTGCACCTCGTCCCGATCGTGTTCGTCGAGCGGCGGCGACACATCGTCGCGGAGTTCACCCTCGGCATCGCCACACTCTACTGCGCGGGCCAGATGCTCTACGTCATCGTCCCCGCCTACGGGCCCTACGTGCACCTCGCCAACACCTTCTCCCACGACCTCGACGGCCCCTTCTGGTACCCCCTCATGCGCCGCATCGTGGCCTCGGGCGGGGCGCGCGCGGACGTGTTCCCCAGCCTGCACACGGCGGCGCCGACCTTCCTCGCGCTCTTCTCGTTTCACCATCGCCGCGAGCGGCCCTTCCGCTACACGTGGCCGGTCGTGGCCTTCGTCGCGTCGCAGATCATCGTCGCGACGATGTACCTCCGCTGGCACTACCTCATCGACGTCTGCGCGGGCCTCTGCCTCGCCGCGGCGGCCTTCGTCTTCAGCTCCCTTCGCCGCGCTCGGCCGATGGTAGCGTCCGCGGCCCATGTCCATCGCTGACCGGGCGCAGCCCGCCATCCTCCAGTCGGTTCCTTCCATCGCTCGCGCGCTCACGTTTCGCCTCGCGCCGGGGTGCCGTCCCGCGGAGCCGCTCCGTCGTCTGCGCGACGCCCTCTCGCCCGAGCGGGCGATCGTGGGCCTCGGCGCGCCGCTCACCCTCGCGCTCGGCGTGCGCCTCGCGGGGCTGCGGGCGTTTCCGGGCCTCGCGGGCGTCGGGTGCGCGGTGCCGAGCACGCAGCAGGCGCTCTGGGTGCAGCTCCGTCACGACACCCGCGGCGACCTCTTCGACCTGGGCAACACCGTCCACGACCTGCTGGGCGATGGCTTCATCCTCGACGACGCGATCGACACCTTTCGCTACCGCACCGGCCACGACCTCTCCGGCTACGAAGACGGAACCGAAAACCCCGACGGCGACGAAGCCGTCGAGGCGGCGATCGTGGCGGAGGGCGACGGGCTCGCGGGGTCGAGCTTCGTCGCGGTGCAGCGCTGGGTGCACGACCTCACGCGCCTCCGCGGGTTCGCGCACGGCGAGCGCGACGATGTGTTCGGTCGGCGGCTGGAGACCAACGAGGAGTACGACGAGGCGCCCGTGTCGGCGCACGTGAAGCGCAGCGCGCAGGAGAGCTTCGAGCCGGCGGCGTTCATGCTGCGGCGGTCGATGCCGTGGGCGGGCGCGCGTGAGCAGGGGTTGGAGTTCATCGCGTTCGGCGAGTCGCTCGACCGCTTCGAGCGCGTGATGTCCCGCATGCTGGGCCTCGAAGACGGAACCGCCGATGGGTTGTTCACGTTTTCGCGACCCGTGACGGGCTCGTACTACTGGTGCCCGCCGGTGACGGGCGGGCGCCTCGACCTGCGCGCGCTCGGTCTTTGACCGATGCGAGCGACGTTGCGCCCGTGGTGCGCGGCCGCCTTCGACGTTCGGGTCAACGCGTCGGCGTGAAGCGGATGCGCGTGCCTTCGTCGATGCCATAGTCCCAGGTCACCGCGTTGGTACCCGACAGGTCTTCGATGCCAGGGCGACCCGCTGCACCGACTCCAGCACTGACGCCGTACACGAAGTCGAGGGTGTTGGTCCCCTCGCTCACGATCACCTCGTAGTCGGCGGGAATGCCGGTCCCGACCAGCGGCGCCGTGGAGCTGTTCCATTGGATGACCCAGCGACGGTTGGGCGCTGTGCCGAGCACCACCGTGCAGAGGCCGGGCGCGCGCACCCGCCAGTCGCTGCGCGGCGCCGGCGCGACGATGCCATTGGGGGCAGTCGGGGAGGGCAGCGTCCCGCCCCCCGAGGTGACGATGCCGTCGAGGTTCAGGTGGCCGTAGCGCGAGACGTTCACCGAGAAGCCCGCCGGGATGTCGACGCCCCAATACCGGAGCGCGAAGGGCAGCGGCATCTGCGCGGTCGACCCGCTCGCCGGGGCGATGAGCACCGTCGAGCCCGGGACGCCGCACGCAGGCGTCCACACGACCGAGGTCGGCTGCGACAGGCTGTACGTGTTGAAGGTCCCAGCCGGGAAGGTGCGCACGCGAGCCGTCGCGACGACGGACCCATTGGCCAGTGACGCGGCGATGAACCACGTCCCCGCTGCCTGTCGCGGGATGACCAGCTCGCGCGTGGAGTCCCGCGTGTCGAGGCGGCTCAAGCCGAGGTCGGGCGGCCACTCGCCACAGCGGCGGTGCACCTCGAAGTAGGTCGACCCGGTGCCCTCGGTGTCCTCGACGGTCACCACGACGTCGCGTGGTTCCGAGAGTGTGTAGACGAAGTCGGCGTCGCGACGAGTGGAGGCGTTGCTCTCGGTGTAGTTGCCGCGCAGCCCGTGGTCGTCGCCCGCCGCGAGCTGGTCGCGGCGGATGCTCACAGGCGGCCCGTCAGGTGTCACCACGAGCGGATCGGAGCAGAGGTCGCCCCGCTGGCGCCCCGTCACGGGAGAGGTCGCCACGGAGACCGCGACGCTGCCCGTGTAGCCCGATCGCCACTCGCCGATGAGGTAGTAGTCGCCGGGCGTCTGCCCCGCGAAGGTGCGAATCGAGGTCGCGCCGGTGGCGGTGCAGAAGCCGACGGCGGTGCTGTCCACGGCGCAACCCCAGCGCTGGAGTCGCCACCACACCTGGGAGGGCCCGGCGGTGGTGGTGACGGTGAGGTTGCTGGTGGTGTCGAGGCGGAAGTGCCAGACGCCGTCGGTGTTTTCGTAGTGGTCGGCGGGCGTCGCGCAAGCCAGACCGACGTCGGCGTCGAGGCCGAGGTTGGTGGGAGGGAGAGCCGAGGGAGGGCCGTTGGGTGTGACCTCCATCGGGTTGCCGCAGGTGTCCCCCGGCGGCGGCGTGGTCGGCGGAGCGGTTCGGACCTGCACCGCGTGCCTCTGGCGGGGCCCGAACGCTCCCAGCACCAGGTAGTAGTCACCGGCCGGGAGCGCTCGGCGGAAGTTGGTCTGCGCCCGCCCGACGCGACACGCACCGAGGGTCGGCGCGCCGGGGACGCACGAGCGCTGGAGCTGCACGTAGGTGTACTGGGTGCTCATCTCGGCGGTGACGCTGAAGGTCACGTCGCGGGACTCGGTCAGCCGGAAGTGCAGCACGGCGTCTCGCGACTCCGTAGTGTCCGAGAGGCACGTCAGGCCCGCGTTGAGGCCGGTGCGCACGCGATCGAAGTCGACGGTCAAGGCGGGGGCGTCAGGGATGATCTCCGCGCCCGGGAAGAGGTCGGGGTCGCCGCCGCCGTCGGGTCCGACGTCGCCGGAGCGGCAGGCGATGACGTCCTCGGCGACGCCAGCGTCAGGGGTCGCACCGACGTCGACGATGGGTGCGTCGAAGGTCGGTGGGGGACTGTCGATCGGAACGTCCTCACGAGCGGGCACATCGGTCGTCACGTCGGCATCGGTGGAGGCATCAACGCTCGGGGCGGCGTCGCTGGAGCTCGCGTCAGGGCGAGCAGGCACATCGAGCACATCGGGCGCATCGGTCATGTCGGGCACGTCGGGGAGCGCCGCGCGGTCATCGGCCGCGGCGTCCGGGACCGCGGCGTCGACGGGCGTGCGCGCCGCGACGAAGCCGGTGCTGAAGTGGTCGACCGAGGCGCTGATGACGTCGCCCGCGACCTCGCTGGACCGCCACTCGTAACCTTCGGCTCCCGCGCGTGACCACGCGACGGCCGGGTCGGGGCCGCGACGGAAGCGCAGCGAGACGGTCACCGGGCGCGCGAACGTCAGCCCTTCGGGGGTGAATCGCCAGACGTTGCTGTAGCCGTCGTAGGGAGGCGGCGGGGAGAGCCCCGTGTCCTCGGCGCGCAGGGTCACCGTTCGGTCGAGCGCCCCCTCCGGGACGCGCAACACCACCCCCGCGCCCCGCAGCTCACCTCCTGCGGGGCCGATGGTTCCTGTCAGCACTTCGCGCGCCGTCGCGTCGTCGCCCGAGAGGTCCGTCGTCGGCGTGTCCGATGTCCGCGCCGCATCGATCGGACCGGTCGCAGGTGCGCTGCACCCCACCAGCGCGAGCGCTGCGAGTCCGTGCGTCGCCCATCCCACTGCTCGTCGGTTGAATGTCATGGCCCCGCTACCCTTCCGCGCGAGGCTACACCCGCTCCCCGCGCGCAACGCCAGCAGGTGCCGCGAATCCGACCAGCATTCATCGGTCCGAGGATGATCCCGTGCCGCCGTCGCGATCGACTCGCACCAGCGCGCGCTTCACCTCAACGGTCGTGGCGAAGACGGATGCTCGTCAGATAAACAGGGTTGAGTGGTGGGCCTCGAAAACCGCCAGCATCAGCCGATCCCTCGGGTTTTGCGCAGGCGCAGGCGTAACGTTCGCCCCCTCAGCGTGAGGGCGGCCTCGTCGAAGACCCTCACCAACTCTCGCTGATGTTCGCGATCTCGGTATTCGTGGATGGGCTCCAGGTAGAGAGCGATCTCCGCCGCGCCGATCGCCGCGATGGTGCTTCGTCCGAGCAGCAACTCGTTCAGGCGCGCGGGCGTCATCGTGCGGACCGCCGGGATGCGACTGCAACCCAGCGTGATCGCGAGCGCGTTGGTGAGCAGCAGCATCAGCCACTTGGCCAGCATCTCGCCGGTGCCATCGACCACGCGGACGTGCTTCGTCGTGGGCTTGTCACGAATCTGCTGCGCCTTGAGCGTCTCGGCGCCGATCTTCATCAACGTTCGATCGAAGTGCCGGGCCTCCTTCGGGCTCCCACGGTGGTTGATCGACTGAAGGGTCTCGGCCAGTGCCTCGTACCGCGCCGCGCTGCGCTCCAACTTGCCGTCGTCGCCGCGGCTGCACGCGAGCTCGATGCGGCGGCTGCGATTGACGCCGAAGCCCACCGCCTGCCACGCCTTGAGCACGTTCTCCCCGCCGCCCCAGCGACCCTTGTAAACCGCGTCGAGGTTGCGCAGCTCGTCGGGCGTGAGCGTGGCGTCCACGAGGTACACGATCGCCGTCTCACACGCGGCGCCGCGATCAGGGTTCGCGGGAAAGGCGATCCGACGCGGGCCTGGCTCGTCGGCGTTCGGGGCCACGTCGCCCGCGAGGTCGAGGTCGGGGGTGACCCGCAACGGCAACCCCGACTCGGTGAAGTCGGTGGCCTCGGCGACGGCGGGGAGCTCGGTCGATCGCTGGGCCATCGTCAGGTACGGCAAGCGCGCGTCGTGCATGAAGCGCAGCGTTCGCTTCCCGTTGCCGCCGCGATCGACGACGAAGTGATGCACCGACTGGAGCCAGCGCCGACGCTCCTCGTCGGCAGACAGGTCTTCGATGGCGTCGTACAGCGGCGTCGCGGGCTTGTGCGCCGAGAGGTGCAGTCCGAGCGTGAGGCCGGGCGACGTATCGAGCGCGATGTGCACCGTCGTCACGCCGAAGTACACCGCCCCCAGGCACCGGTTGGCCAGACGGCCGATGGGACCGGCGTGCGCGGGCCGCTTGGTCCACCACACCTGATCGAACATGTCGGTGAACGCCGTGACCACGTGGCCCCGAGCCGCGGTAGTCACCTGCGCGAACACCTGTTGCGCACACGCGATCGCGCCGCCCGCCTGCTCGATTCGCTCGGCCTCCTGCCGCAGCCACGCCTCGCTGTACGGGCGCGCTCGCCCCGTGAACAGGGTCTCTGCGCCCGCGTCACGCGACGCGGCGGCGAGCCCTCCTCGTGTCAGCAAGCGACCCGCCAACGCGCTCAGGATCGTCGTCGTTCGTGCGACCTCGCGCGGCGACGACGCGACCTGCGCCGCGATCGCCTGCAACGGTCCTGCGATCAGCGCCGGGAGGAGGAGCGTCCCGACCGACTGCTCGATGCGGGGCTCGTCGGCGCCCCGCTCGCCGACGCGACCAAAGGGTCGTCCGGCGGCGCGACCTCCTTGGACGACAGGCGCGGTCGCCCGCCCCGTCGACGCGGTAGGTCGTGAGAGGCCAGCACGTCTCGGATCAACGCCTCGCTCGGAAGGTCGACGAGCGGGCCCTTGCGCCGAAGCTCCTGCAAGACCTCGTGGCTCCCGATGCTCGGACCGGGAAGGCGCTGTCGGAGCGAGTAGTAGCTCTCCAGGATTCGGGCCTGCTTGATCGTCAGGCCGTCGGGACTCGGCACGTCGGTGGCGGCGTCGCTCATAGGCTGCGACTACAGAATCCCGGAGCTCCCGTCCAGAGGGGCGACGGCACGCTGGCGGTTGATACGCTGCGGGCGAAGCGGCGCTCAGCTCAGCCACTCAACCCTGATAAAGCACACCAATGTGACCATTGGCACCAACGGTACATGGATGAAGACCGTCATCGATGAACGAAGTGTGGCGCGTCGGGATCGAACCGACCTCATCAGGTTGGAAGCCTGAGGCCCAGCCACTAGACCAGCGCCGCAACGGACACGGCATCGCTGCCGTGGAGCGGGAGACGGGACTTGAACCCGCAACAGCCTGAGGGGCACTCAGGCGCTCTACCATTGAGCTACTCCCGCGCGCGCGGACATCGGGAAAAACCGCCGTTTCCAGCGATTCACTCCCGCAATGTCAGCGTCGAACCTTCCGGTCGTCCTCGGACGTGAACCCCTGGAGGGTTCTAACGCCCGAGGCCGGTACCGCGACCGCGCCCTCCCCGTGCGCCCAGCAGGCGACGGGTGGTGAGGGCAGCGAAGGTGAATGACGAGAGCGACATGGCGACGGTCTGCTTGTACGCCATGTCGAAATGGCCGTCAATGAAAGATATCGAAAATGATGTCGATTGAGGGTTCTAACGGAGCTGGAGGTGCACGTGGTCGTCGTGACGGGCCGCGCGACAGCCCTGGAAGCGCAGCCGCGGAGAGCGGACACCGAGCGTTCGTTGGAGGTGCGGCTCGATGAGGCCGCGATCGATCGCGGGGTGGCGCAGCGCGGCCGTGAGCAGGCGACGGGTTCGCCCACGATCGAGGGCGTCGGGCATGAGCCACGACTGGAGCGCGGAGAGGTCCCAGCGGAGATCGAACCAGCGCGACGGACACGCGGCGTCTCGCGGGCGGGGCGGTTGGACGTAGCCGAAGTAGCCGAGCGGCGATCCGCCGACCTCCAATGGGTGACCCTCGCGATCGACGTAGAAGAGGGCGAGGTCGAGCTTGCGCCCGTCGCCGTGGGAGAGGTGCGGGAGCAGCGGCAGACCGCCGAAGGGGAAGGCACCGTCGAGATACGAGACGTGTGTGCCCGGGCTGCCGGCAGCGATGGTGTCCGCGAAACGCCCCGAACACCGGCCAGAGAATCAAGCCGACCTGCGTGGTGATGGTGAGCGCGAGTACGGCGGCGACGGCGAGCTACCGATGGCGGCTGTTGAGCGAGAGAGGTCCGAGGCAGAGCCGTCGAAGGAGGGGAGGGGGAACTTCCGCTGCCCGACGCTACGAGGTGAGGAGGTGGGCGCCAATGGTGTGGCAGCGGCAGGTGGCGGTGGCCCGCGGGCTTCGTGCACACTCGCGCGCCGACGATGTCCACCGACGACTTCGAGACCCTCTGGCAGGAGCACCACCTCGACCAGATCAAGGACGTGGTGGCCTTCGGGCAGACGGTCACCGCGCGCACCTTCGCCGCCACCGCCGCGCCGCCCGTTGTTCCGGCGGCCTCGTTCACGCCGCCGCCGCTGCCCTCCATCTCCCTCGACCTCTCGACGAGCGGTGACGCTGTCGGCGATGCGGTCGACGGCGACCCCGGCACGCACGACCTCCGCGTCGTCGGAACCCTCGGCGAAGGCGGCATGGGCAAGGTGCTGCTCGCGCGCCAGCGTTCGCTCGCCCGCGACGTCGCGGTGAAGGTGCTCCGGCCCGAGACGGCCGACCACGACGGGGCGCTCGCGCTGCTCCGCGAGGCGGTGGTGATGGGCGGCGTCGAGCACCCCAACATCGTCCCGGTGCACGCCCTCGGGCGCGACGACCAGGGCCGGCCCGTGCTCGTGATGAAGCGCGTCGAGGGGACGAGCTGGTGCACCCTGCTGGAGAGCCCCGACCACCCGGCGTGGACGCCCCTCCTCGACGCCCACGGTGATCGCGCCACGGCCAACATCGAGGTGCTCATCCGGGTCGCGGACGCGGTCCACTACGCCCACTCGCGCCGCGTCGTGCACCGCGACATCAAACCCGAAAACGTCATGGTCGGCGCCTTCGGCGAGGTCTACCTCGTCGACTGGGGCATCGCCGCGCGGCTCGACCGCGATCGCCCCGCGGAGCGCCCAGAGGGGAAGGCTCCGTCCATCCGCGGGACCCCGGCGTTCATGGCTCCGGAGATGGTCGCGGGGGATGTGTCGAAGGTCGACGCGCGCACCGACGTGTACCTCCTGGGCGCGACGCTCCACGCCGTTCTCACCGGTACCAATCGCCACCTCGGGGCGACCATCTACGCCGTGCTCTTCGCGGCGCACCTCTCGCAGCCGGTGGAGTACGGCGCGGACGTCCCGGTCGAGCTCGCCGAGCTCTGCAACCAGGCGACGCACCCCGACCCCGAGCGCCGCCCGCAGAGCGCCCTGGAGTTTCGTCGTCGCCTCACCGAGTACGTCCGCCACCGCGCCAGCCTCACGCTGGCCGCCTCCGCCACGGTGCGCCTCGCGGTGCTCCGCGACCTCACCGCTCGCGCGTCGGGGCCGGACCCGGCGCGCATCCACCGCCTCGCCATCGAGTGCCGCTTCGGCTTCGCGCAGGCGCTCGAAGTCTGGCCCGGCAACATCCGCGCGCGCGACGGCCTCGGGCACACCCTGCGGCTCCTCCTGGAGCACGAGCTCGCGCGCGAGAACCTCGACGCCGCCCGCGCCCTCGCCGACGAGCTCGGCGACCGCGACGCGTCGACCGAGCAGCGCCTCGCCGCGCTGGCCGAGGCGCTACGACTGCGCCGCGAACGCGAGGCCGCCGCCGTCGAAGAGGCGAGGGAGACGGACATCTCCCAGGGACTCGGCGCGCGGGCGCCGCTGTTGGGCGTGGTCATGGCCGGGTCGGTGGTGACCGTGCTCGTGCGCCTCTGGGCGCCGAGCGCCGACCGGGCGGGCATCGGGCACCTCGTGTTCGTCAACGCCGGGATGGCGTCGCTGGTGTTGCTGGGGCTCTTCGTCGGAAGGCGCGGACTGATGGTCAACCGCATCAGCCGGCAGTTCGCGGCCTTCGCGGCGGTGTGCGTCGTGACGACCCTCGCGCACCGCCTGGTGGCGTGGCGTACGGGGCAGACGTCGATCCCGACCGTGATCGGGGGCGACCTCGTGGTGCTCGCGGCCCTCAACACCATCGGCGCCGTGACCATCCGCCCGTGGCTCGGCTGGCTCGCGGTGTGGACGGGCCTGTGCTCCGTCGCCACCGTGCTGGTGCCCGCCCGCGCGCTCCTCTGGTACGGCGTCGGGACCAACGGGATGATCCTCCTGGGGATGTACTTCGGCTGGCTGCGCGCCCGCCGGTCACCCGCCGCGTAGGAATGCCCGCACGTCGCCCTCGCGCAGCCAGAACACGGTGAAGGTCACCGCCCACGCCCCGATGATGTCGATGGTGTAGTGCATGTGACCGAAGAGCAGCGTCACCACCACCGCGACGTGCGTGACGACCATCGCCGCCCGCAGCCGTGGCGCGCGCATCACGTACAGCAGCAGCAAGAACGTCGTCGCCGTGTGACCCGAGAAGAACATGTCGTGCGTGAGGAAGAGCTGCCTGGACTCCGCGAGCGCACCGTTGACCGGCGCCGCCGCCATGGTGAGGCCGTTGGTGTTGGCTGCGACCGCCGCGGCGTGGTTCATCCCGCGCACGGGGCCGAGGCTGGTGACGGCCACGCAGCACCCGCGCACGGCGGAGAGGATGCCGTCGGTCACCGAGTAGCGGGCGTAGCGCGACGGGTCGGTGAAGAGCATCACCAGCGACACCGGAACAAACCCGAGACCCCACACGAGGTAGTTGACGTTGTCCATCCACGGGACGAGCGGGATGCGGTCGACGAGGGCGTCGGCCAACGTGGGCGCGGGCTGCCGCTCGGCCCAGAGCGACAGGGCGATCATCAGCTTCACGCACAGGTAGCGAAACACCACCGAGGCGAGCAGCACCCACAGTACGCGGCGGCGCTCTGGGGTGAGCCAACGGACCAGGGTGGATCGCATCACGAGCCCGCGAGAGTACCGGAGGTGGCGGCCGCCAACAGCGCCATCGCTCGTGGTACCAACGCCGCCAGACATCATGGAAAACGCAGTCGCGCTGGTGATGGGGTTGGTGCTGCTGACCGCGGTCGTGTCGTGGATCAACAAGCGCCACGACCACAAGAAGGCGACCGATGGACCCACCGCCGACGAGCGGGTGGAGGCCGCGTGGGAGGGCTTCGGCTTCGGCGAAGATCCGGCCGCGGCGCGCTCGTCGCTCGACGCGCTGCTCGACGACGTCGACCCGGCGACGCTGCGACGGAAAAACGCCGTGGTCTCACTCGCCGTGATGGCCGCGCGGGTGGAGCGCTACGACGCGCTTCCGGCGCTGGCCGAGGCGGCCCGCACGCTCGACGGCGGGTGCGGCGAGACGGCGGCGCTGGCGGTGCTGGCCGAGGCGTGCGCGGGCGACCCGCGGCGCGCAAGGGAGATGTACGCGGCGTCGCAGGCGGCGATGGCGGGGTGTGGCTCGTGCGGGACGCAGGGGCCGGGGCGCTACCTGATGCAGGAGGTCGCGATCATGGTCGACGCGATGGACGACTGCGCGGTGCTGGAAGGGCGCGGGTCGGCCTGACTACGAAGAGCGCTGACGGGTGGCGGCGGTCGCCTTCCACGCTTCATCGAGGGCCGCGCGACCGAGATAGGGGACCTGCTTCTCTCGCACTCCTGGCGGCTTGAGCGCACGGCGCCCGCGGGACATCACCGCGGCCACCCGGGTCTCGTCGGCGGTGGCGACGATGAAGCGCACCCGTTCGAGGTCGACGCCGAGTCGGATGAGCTCATCGAAGTCGATGAGATCGAGCGGCCGCCCGGCGAGGAACTTGATCGCCGCAAGATGGTCGGGGCGAAAGACCTTCACCGGCACGCCGAGGGTGCGCGCTTCAACGGCCGTGCGGATCGCCCTGGCTTCGAGCTCGGTGATGGTGCTGACCACGTCGATGCGGACGGCGGGCGCCTCGCCCTTGGCGGTGGTCGCGGCGTTGTCCTCTTCGAGCCACGCGACGCCGTGGGAGTCGGTGATCCAGAAGGTCTTCATCCCCTCGGCGGCCAGCGCGCGCACGAGCCGCTTCGCGCTCACGGGGCGGGCGAAGACGTCGAGGTCGTCGGTGTAGCGCCTCCACCCGGCGTCACGCGCGGCGACCGCTCCACCGATGGCGAGCTTCATCTTCGCGTCGGTGACTCCACCCACGAGAAGCAGCAGCCGCGCGAGCTGCGGCTGGATCGCCTCCCGGATGGAGAGCCGCTGCACCTCCGGGCTGTCGAGCGACGGAATCCCCATGACCGGTGTCCGACTATCACGCTGAATCGGGTGGTGCCACCGGGCCCTCGCGTATCATCGCCCGCCATGTCGACGATGCTGGTGGTGTGTGTCGGATGCTCGCGGCACGTGCGCTCCACGGACGCGCGGTGCCCCTTCTGCGCGGCGCTTGTGGTGACTCACGACGCACCGTCGTTGGAGCTTCCCCGCGGGGCGTCGCGTGCGGCGCTCGTCGCCCTCGGGGCGTCGCTCACCCTCACCGGATGCGAGCGCGGCGCGGCCCTCGCCAACCCGCCGCCGCGCGCCGATGCGTACGTCGAAGCGCACCCCGCCATCGTCGCTCCGTACGGCGCTCCGCCGCGGCCGCGCCCCACTCCGTTGCCGCCCGCGGTGGCGCTGCTTACGTGGCACCTCACGCTCTCCGACGGCATCCGCATGAGCGCGCGAGCGACGACCCGCCTGGAGATCTCCGCGACCAACAATTCATCCGGTGTGGTGCAGCCCGAGCGCGATCGTCTGCGGCTGCTGGTCAACGGGGTTCCGTCGCAGGTGTTCGACCTGGCCTTTGGCAACGGGCCGCGGGTCAACGAGTGGTTCGATCTCCCGGCTGGGCACGTCGTGCGCGACGCGCGAACCATCATCGAAGCGCTGATGCCCGCGCCCGGAGAGTATCGGCTGGTGCTGGAGTGGGACGGCCACGTGGTGGCCCGGCGGACGGTGTCGGTGGTGCCCTGATTTGAGTGGTTGGTGATCTCGTCCGGTGGACGCCGGAGTTCGCGTGCCCCCATGAGGCGGGGTGCAGTCGCTCACTCCGGGCTATTTCAGGTCGTCACCCCGCGACGCGGGGTTGCAGGGTCAGGGTCGTGTCCGCGGCCACTCACTCAACAAACCCATCACAGGCGTGAAGACGAGCGGATTCTCTGCAACCCCGCGTCGCGGGGTGACGACCTGAAATAGCCCGGAGTGAGCGACTGCACCCCGCCTCATGGGGGCACGCGAACTCCGGCGTCCGGGCGGACAACATCACCGCCCGCTTGAATGAGAGGGCTCTCTGTCAGCCGACCGTGATCTGCGCCTTGTGGCGCGAGAGCCACTGCGCGAAGGTCTGGAGGCCCGGGTTGAGCGAGCGGCAGAGGGCGACGTCGCGGGCGCCGCAGTACTGCGTCTCGAAGTCACGCTTGTACTGGAACATGTTGCCCAGGTCGTCGGCGCCCGGGAACCCGAACGTGCGGTACACCTCCGGCGGGACGTACGCGTAGGAGACGGGCTGCTCCAGCGCCTGCGAGAGCGCCGCCGCCATCTGGTCGCCGGTGAGGTGCTCGCCCGCCACGCCGACGGTCTTCCCCTGGAACTCGGTGCCCCGCTTGAAGACGCCGTAGGCGCAGCCGCCGATGTCGCCCGCGGCGATGCCCGGGAGCTTCTTGTCGGCCATCGGCAGCACGAACGACAGCTTTCCGTCGGCGCCCTTCTTCGGCCCCATCCCGAAGTGGATCAGGTTGTCCCAATAGAACGACGTGAGCAGCAGCGTCGTGGGCACGCCCGACCCGGTGAAGGCGCTGTTCGCCTCTCCCTTCGAGTCGAAGTGCGGGACCTTGTACTTCCCGTGGAGCGTCGGCATCCGGTCGTCGGAGAGGGGCACCAGGTCGCGCGTGTCCTCGAAGGTCGACCAGATCACGTGCGAGACCTTCGCGGCCTTCGCCGCCGCCGCGAGCGAGCGGGCCTGCGCGGTCTCCTTCTCGCCCGAGAAGTGCTCCCAGAAGTTGGTCACGCAGAACGCCCCATACGCGCCCGCGAAGGCCCTCTCCAGGCTGGCCTGGTCGTCGAGGTCGGCGGCCACCACCTCGGCGCCGCGGTCGGCGAGCGCGCGAGCCTTGTCGCTGTCGGGCTTGCGCGTGATGGCGCGCAGCGTGAACTCCCCGGAGGCGTCGTCGAGAATGGCGCGGGCGAGGCCGCCGCCCTGCGCGCCCGTGGCGCCGGTCACCGCGATGATCTTCTTGCTCATGTCGTCACTGTCTCCCTCAGCCGTTGTGCTCAATACCCTTCGAGCTTGCCGATGATCTCATTCATGATCTCGCGCGTGCCACCCCCAATCGGGTACAGCCGCGCGTCGCGGTAGAGCCGCTCGACCAGGTAGCCGCGCATGTAGCCGTACCCGCCGTGTATCTGCACCGCCTCGTCGCAGACCGCGCTGCACATGTCCGTCGCGACGTTTTTCGCCATCGCCGCCATGCCCGTCGCCGCGACGTCGCCGGCCATCACCCGCGTCACCACCTCGCCCGTCAGCGCCCGCGCCGCCGCGATGCGCGTCGCCATCTCCGCCAGCTTGTGCCGCGTCACCTGAAAGCCGCTCAGCGGCTTCCCAAACGCCACCCGCTCCCGCGCGTACGCGACCGACTCCTGGTACGCGAGCGTCGCGATGGCCACGCACTGCGCCGCGAGAAACACCCGCTCCGTCGCGAAGTTCTGCATGATCGTCACGAAGCCCTGGTCGACCTCGCCGACGACGTCTTCCATCGGCACGCGGCAGTCCTCGAAGTGCAGCTCCGCCGTGTCCGACGCCCACCAGCCCATCTTCTTCAGCTTACGACCCACGGTAAACCCCGGGGTGCCGCGCTCGACCACCACCAGCGACACGCCGCCGTGCCCGCTGCCGCCCGTTCGCACCGCCACCGTCACCAGGTCGGCCCGCACCCCCGACGTGATGAACGTCTTGCTCCCATTGATCACCAGCTCATCGCCGACCCGCTCGGCGCGCGTCTTCAGGTTGGCCACGTCGCTGCCGCCGCCGGGCTCCGTGATGGCGAGCGCCGCGATCTTCTCCCCGCGCACCACCGGCGGAACCCACCGCTGCTTCTGCGCCTCCGTCCCCGATCGGAGGATGGGAGGCAGCGCGATGCCGTGGCTCCCGAGGCCGACGGTGACGCCCACCGAGCGACCCGCGAGCACCATCGACTCGCTCGCGGCGACGACGTGAGAGAGGTCGCCCCCGCCGCCGCCGTACGCCTCGGGGTAGCCGAGACCCAACAGCCCCAGCGATCCGGCCTTCGTGTAGAGCTCGCGCGGAAACTCCTCGGCCTCTTCCCACGCGTCGGCGTGTGGCGCGATCTCCGCTGAGGCGAAGCGCTCCATCTGGGCGCGCAGCTCCCGGTGCTCGTCGGTCTCGAACAGGTAGCCCATGGCTCAACCGGTACCACAGGTGGAGCGTGAGTTTCGGGTACCATCGCGGCGCCGCCCCGCCGCCCGCCCATTGCTTACAAGGATCCGTATGAGTCAGAGCCCCCGGAGCCCCACCATGAGGCTCGCCGATCGCATCGACCACGCCAACGCCGAGGCCGTCCGGCGGCTCACGGCGAGCCGCGCCCGCTGGGTCGGTGTACGTGCGCTGCGCGACGTGGTGCTCGACCTCGGAGCGTACGAGCTGACCCACAGCGGGCCGCCGATTCTCTGGCGGGAGATGGGCGGCGCGCAGCAGGGCGCGGTCCTCGCCGCGGTGCTCTTCGAGGGGTGGGCCGCGACGCCTGCCGAGGCGCGCGCGATGCTCGATCGGGCCGAGGTCACGCTGCGTCCCAACCACCACGCGGGTGGTGTTGGCGCGCTCGCGGGCGTCGGGTCTCCCAACACCCCGGTGTGCGTGGTGGAGGAGTGGGAGCCGGGTACGCGTCAGGGGGCGACGGCGTGGGCGCTGATCGAGTCGCCGCGCACCGACCTCGGGGCCTTCGACGACGAGGCCGTGGGGCGGAGGCGCGCGTGGCGAGACGACCTCGCGCCGGCCGTGGACGACGCGCTGCGACGGGGAGGCGGGGTGTTTTTCGACGACGTGGTGACCGAGGCGCTGCACGAGGGGGACGACCTGGTGCACCGCACGCAGGCGGCGGACGGGCGGTTGCTCGCGGCGCTGTCGCACGCGGGGACGCTGGCGGCCCTTGCGCGGGCCGAGGGCCCGGCGAGCGGTCTCTCGCAGGCGCTCTCGCTGGCGGCGGCGAAACTGGCGTGCGACGCGGCGCACGGCGTAGAGGACAGCACGGTGGTGACGGCGATGAGCCGCAACGGGGCGCGCTGCGGGGTGCGGCTGTCGGGGACGGGCGAGCGTTGGTTTACGGCCCTGGCGCCGACGGTGCGGGGACGACTCGCCGACGGGGTCGAGGGGGACGACGCGGGAGGCGACGTGGGTGACTCGGCCATCGGCGAGACGGCGGGGCTCGGGGCCTTCGTGCTGGCGGGCGCGCCGGCGTTGCATGCCCGCTTTGGCACCCGGCACGCGGACGGGATGCGCGTCACGCTCGACATGGGAGAGATCACGGTCGCGAGGCACCCGCGGTACACGGTGGCGGCGTTGGACTCCGCGGGAGCGCCGGTGGGCGTCGACGCGCGGCGGGTGCTCGACACGGGGATACTTCCGGTGATCGGGGCGGCCATCGCGCACCGCGAGGCGGGGCGGGCGGGCGTGGGGGCGGGGCTCACGAGGGTTCCGCTGGAGTGCTTCACCAAGGCCATCGAGCATTTCGCGTCCGAGCGGGGCCTGCGATGAGCGCGACGCGGCGGGCGATGATTCGCGCGAGCGAGTACCGCGACGCGGGAACGCTGCTGGCGCTCACCCGACACATCGAGACGCTGGACGGCGTTCAGCGGGTGGTCGCGATGATGGGGACGGCGGGCAACCAGGACGTGCTGCGGAAGATGGGCATGGCGCCCGACCATTGGCCCACGACGCCGAAGCCGGGCGACCTGCTGGTGTTGTTGACGGCCCGCGACGACGCCGCGGCGACGGCGGCCATCGAGCGTTGCGACGCGTGGCTCTCGGCGCGCCCCGTGGCAGGGGCGCTGGCGGGTCACGGTGTCCCGTCGGACGACGCGCCGCGGACGCTGTCGCAGGCGTTGGCGCGGCAGCCCGAGAGTCGGCTGGCGGTGGTGTCGGTGCCGGGTCCCTTCGCGGCGCGAGAGGCGAAGCGCGCGCTGGAGCACGGCCTCTCGGTGCTGCTGACCAGCGACGGCGTGACGGTGGAGGAGGAGGTCTCGCTCAAGACCCTGGCCGACGCGCGCGGGTTGATGGTGATGGGACCGGAGTGTGGTGGGGCGTTGTTGGATGGGGTTCCGCTGGGCTTCGCCAACGCGTTGAGGCGCGGGGACGTCGGCGTGGTCGCGGCCTCGGGGACGGGCATGCAGGAGCTCACCACGCTGCTGCACCGATTGGGCGCCGGCGTGTCGCACGCGGTCGGGACGGGCGATCGCGACCTCACGGAGGCGGTGGGCGGACGCACGACGCTGACGGCGCTCGATCGCCTCGCGAGCGACGCATCGACGAAGGTGCTGGTGCTGCTGGCGCGGCGGTGTTCGCGCGAGGTGGCGCTGCGGGCGGTGGAGCGGGCCGGGGCGACGGGGCGGCCGGTGGTCGCGTGTCTGTTGGGCGAGACGAAGCTCCCAGCGGTGGCGGGTGTGACCTGGGCGACGTCCATCGCGGACGCGGCGTGGCGGGCGGCCGAGGCGTCGGGCGTGCGGGTCGAACCGTGGGTGATGCCGTCGGTGGTGCGCCCGGCGTACGCGCCGTCGCAACGGTGGCTGCGGGCGTTGTACGTGGGCGGAACGCTCTGCGCGGAGGCCGTCGAGCGCTGCCGTCACCTCGCGCCGCTGACGACGAACCTGTCCGTAGAGGGCGTCGCCCGCAGCTCGCGCTTCCGCATGGCGGGCCACCACCTGCTCGACCTCGGCGACGCGGAGTACACGCGCGGTCGCGCGCCGGCGGCGATGGATCCGTCGCTGCGCGTCGATGCGATCTACAACGCGGCCAACGACGAGGCGGTGGCGGTGCTGCTGCTCGACGTGGTGCTGGGCTACGGCGCGCAGCCCGACCCGGTGGGCGCGATGCGCGACGCGCTGACGGCGGTGAAGGAGCGATCGCGTTCGCGAGGCGGCGAGATCTCGGTGGTGGCCGTGGTGGTGGGGACGGACGACGACGTGCAGCGGCGGTCGACGGTGGTGGCGGCGCTCACGGCGCTGGGGGTGAACGTGATGCCCGACCACACGTCCGCGGTGACGGCGGCGCTGGCGCTGCTGCCGGAGGAAGGGTGAGCGACGTGAGCAGAGACGACGAGCACGAGCAGGACGCGTACGGGACCTTCGGTGTAAGAGCGGGAGTGGTTCAGTTGGGCTTGGAGGCGTTGGCGGAGGGGCCGCGCTCGGAGGGCGTGGCCGTGATGGTAGTGGCGTGGGAACCGCCCGCGGGCGGCGACGAGCGGCTGACGCGCATCCTCGACGGGTTGCTGTGATGGGCGCGCGCGTACAAACGGGCCTGGAGGTGCTGGCGACCGCGCAGACCGGGCGGGTGAGGGGTCGCGCGGTGGGGCTGCTGGCGCACCCGGCGAGCGTGACGTCGGAGCTGCGGCACGCGCGGGAGGTGCTGACGGCGGCGGGCGCGCGGGTGACGGCGCTCTTCGGGCCGGAGCACGGCGTGGGCGGCGAGGCGCAGGACATGGAGGGCGTCGCGGACGGCGGCGGTGGAGTCGGTGTGCGGGCGTACTCGCTTTACGGGGCGGAGTATTCGTCGCTGACGCCGCGGAGCGAGTGGCTGGACGGGTTGGACGCCGTGGTCATCGACCTCCAGGACGTGGGCTCGCGGTACTACACCTTCGTGTGGACGGCCGTGCTGATGGCGCGGGCGTGCGCGGCGAAGGGAGTGGAGGTGCTGGTGTGCGATCGGCCCAACCCGCTGGGTGGCGACGTGGTGGAGGGCTCTCCGCAACGGGCGGAGTTGCGGTCGTTCGTGGGGTTGGAGGCGGTTCCGGTGCGGCACGGGCTGACGCTGGGTGAGGTGGTGGCGTGGCGCGCGCGGGAGGAGTCGCTCGCGAACGTGACGGTGGTGCCGATGGAGGGGTGGGCGCGGTCGATGCGCTGGGCGGACACGGGGCTGCTGTGGGTGCTGCCGTCGCCCAACATGCCGACGCCGGACACGGCAGTGGTGTATCCGGGCGGGTGCTTGTTGGAGGGGACGAATCTGTCGGAGGGCAGGGGGACGACGCGGCCGTTCGAGGTGTTTGGCGCGCCGTGGGTGGACGGTGCGGTGCTGGCGGCGGCGTTGATGAGCGAGGGCGGTGGCGGGATGACGGCGCGGGCGATGAGCTTCCGGCCGATGTTCCAGAAGCACGCGGGGGCGACGTGCCAGGGGGTGCAGGTGCACGTGACGGACGAGCGGGCGTTTGCGCCGTATCGGGCGTACTTGGCGGCGCTGCGGGCGTGCCGACGGATGGAGGGCTTCGGGTGGCGGACGGAGCGGTATGAGTTCGTCGACGACGTGCCCGCGGTGGACCTGCTGACCGGCGACGAACGGGTGCGCGAGGGGATCGACGCAGGGGCCAGCGTGGAGGAGCTGATGAGGGTCGGGAGCGAGCGGATGGCCGAGTGGCGGGCGGGCGAACGCGGGCGGTGGATGTACGGGTGAGGGGGAGGGGACGGTTTCAGCTTTTCACGTTGTGCTGGGGCAGAGGCGAAAAGCTGAACCTGTTTTCGCGGCCTCGCCAGACCCAATGGTAGAGCGATCATTGTGTCGTGGAGCGGCCGTCGCCAAGCGGGCACATGGGTAGGGTTACGTTGGCGAAGAGCCGATCGTCGCTGTCGCGTAGGTAGGGGGAAGGTGGCGCGTGGCGGGGGCGAAGCATTGCGGCTGCGACGTATCGCCAGAAGCTCAGACGCACTTGGTACTTTCGCTTGTCAGGAGCGATGGTCGCGTGCTCACTTGAGGACTTGACGGCGAAGCCCGTAGCGGACTACCACCGAGCTACGGGTGGCTGCTGAGTCCATACCAAAGGCATGGTGCTCGACTTCGGTGCACACAACATCACATTCCGTGCGCTCGGCTGAAGACTCCTGTGCGACGACCAACTAGCGTCGGTCTCTGATCAAAGCTCCCAGTGCAACACTCAATCTTCGGAGTAGCGAATGAACAAGTTCGGAATCGCCATAGTAACAGCTCTGGCACTATTCATCTCCTCAGTGGAGGTCTGTGCGCAAAACAATCTCAATACATCGTGCGTCGATCAACTCCGGCTCGGGGTGTACAACTCCGTCCGAACCCGCAGTACGGCGCAGCAAGCTTCCTCCGCGGTGCAGTCGATGTGCTCGACGTACCAGTCACTATCGCAAACCAACGTCGCTGCAAGCGTGATGGTCGACGCTCCGTTTTTCGGAGTCGATGCTCGTATGTCGTATGCTCAGTTGGAGACATTGGCGCGATCGCTGTGCACCAACTCGGACACTCGTAGTATGTCCGCGCAAGAGCAGGATCTGCTCACCCAAACCATCTCGCCTGATGCGATGCAAGCTTATCGAGCTTGCGTCGAGGCGGAGCGACAAGGACTACACTTCAGGCGCACCATTTCAGGGAGCGAATCGGATCTGGTCACGCTTGCTCTGTCATATAACGGCCCGGGTACTTCGGGCATCGGCCTTCAGGACGTTCGCGTGATTCCCGATGACGCATTCCAGTGTGCTGGCGAACTTTGGGACGCGCGCCGGAATCAACCTACCGGACCCAGGAGTCAGCTGACCATGATCGGCAACTCCTTTCTGTCAATGTCGTGTCGCCGACGCGTAGCAAGTTCGCCGAGCGCTGCGCCAGGACGGCGGATCTTTGCCCCCCCTGCGCAGTTGGTCGTTTCGACCGGGGGTGGGGCTCTAGTGACTATCATCCCAGAGGCGGCGGAGGTTGATGCGCCTCCACCTGTCACGACACCGATCGGGGGAGTTGTTGCGTTTGCGGGCGACACGCCTCCCTCGGGCTGGTTGCTTTGCGACGGCCGACCCCTCTCTCGAACCGGCTATCCTGGGCTTTTTACGGCCATCGGTACCGCGCATGGCACCCCAGACGCTCTGACCTTCAACCTTCCTGACTACCGAGGCTACTTCCTGCGCGGCGCAGATCTAAACGCAGGACGTGACCCAGATCGCGGCGGGCGCACGTCGATGGCAGCGGGAGGACGGAGCGGTGACGCGGTCGGCACGGTTCAGTCTGGCGCGGTCGGGTCACACAACCATGGGGCGTCAGCGGTGATGGGAGGAAATCCGTTTTCGAGCACAGCGATTGGAAATAGCGAGATGCGAAATGGATTTTCGACCGGCGGAAACTTTCACGACAACGGTAACGCGGGTGTTTCGCGTCATCCCCTTCCCGTTACGGTGTCAGTCCAGGCTGCGGGTGGCGGCGAGAGTCGTCCCCTGAACGCCAGCGTGAATTGGATCATCCGGGTTCGGTAACGCTCACCTGATCGAGCCGCGCCCCGCCTCGCTCGCCAGAACGCTTCTCGCTACGGTCACCAGCGGTCCGGTGGGTGACGCCTTGATGGTGGGCGCATGCGCCATGGTCACTGTCGACAGCGATTTCGCGGACCCTCATGGGCACGCCTGGTGACGTCGAGCGGGAGCGTCACCATGGCTGACGGGATGCACCTCAACGGCACCCGCGGCGACACGCAGTTCGTGGAAAACGAGGTCTCCGCGAGCGAGCGCTTCGGGCTGCTGGTCAACGCCGCGCGCGGGACGCTCTTCCGCAACCGCGGCGGCGAGAACCTCTACGGCATCGGCCTCTACGGAGGCAGCGACCTCATCGGCGACCTGGAGTCCATCCGCGGGCGAGACCCGGTGCTCCCAGTAAGGGCGTCGCAGTTTTCTCGTCGGGGTGCTGGTGCGTTCAGTGCGCTCCGTCGCCCCGCACGGCCTTCGGCGCGCAGAGGATCTCCACGAACCACGCTTCCAAGCCCGCGAGACGCTGGACCTGCGCCTCGACTTTCGCCATCGCCGCACGCGTGAGCGAGATCCCCTTGGCGTACGTCGTGGTGACCAGTTGCACGACGGGCGCGACCCCTTTCCAGGTCATGGTCTGAGCGAAGTTCACGACCGTCTCCACGGTGTCCAAGATGCTCCCATTCCAGTGCTGTTCGAGGACGCCCCAGCAGCGCTCCACGGGGTTGTACTTGCTGTGGTACGGCGGGTAGTAGGCGAGGCGTACGTTGATCCGATGGGCCTGCGCAAAGGCCACGATCCGCGACAGAAACTGTGTGCGACGGCTCTGGTTTTCGGGCCCGTTGTCCTGAAGCAAAAGGAGCGTATCGACCTCCGGAAAGCGCGCCCGGTGAGCGCACCACCACGCCTCGATCCGATCGACGATGAAGTCCGCCGTGACGGGCCCCGTCGCCAGAGACACCGTCAGCTCGTTGTGGGCTGTGAGCAGGATGCCGTACGGCGTCACCTTCGCCTCGGCCCCGTGGTCGTGATCGAGCGCAAACACCAGCACGCGACTGACGCCGTACCGAGAGAACTCCCCCACCTTGATGACGGCCTTGGCGTCCATCGACAGTTCCAGCACGTTGGGCGAACGCGCGGCCGTCGCCCGCTCACGACTCATCTGTTCGAAGATGGCGTCCGTCGCGGCGACCTTTTTTTCGGCTTGGTCTTGGCCACGGCGCGCAGCCCATATCCCAGGTCGTTGAGCTTGACGCGGATCGTCTCCTCACACGGCAACTCCTCGTCCGTGTACCCCTTCTGCGCGATGAGTTGCCGACGGACTTCGGCCGACGTGATGCGTGTGTAGAGCCGCTGCGTTTGAAAGCGCGGATCGGTCTGACTCTGACCATCGACGAGGTCGCGCAGATCCCGCATCAGGTTCGGCAGTCGCGATTGCGCCGTCGGACGTCCGCCGCCGGAGCGACCGTCGAGGCACTCGATCCCGGAGCGCAGCTCGTTCTTGCCTTTGCGCAACGTCCGCTCGTCCCAGTCGAGCGCGCGAACGGCTCGGTTCATCACGCCGTCGAACAGGTCGCGCACCGTCCGCGCCATGAACCGCCGACGTTCGCTGCCCTTCAAGGCGGCGGCCGTCTCCTTCAACACCTTCGTCACGTTGGTCGCGAGTTGCATGCCCGACTGCCTGGGAGCTCTGGCGAGCGCTGGACACCCTACGCCCGTTCAGCCCGAGCACTTTGCTGCGGCGCCCTAACAAGTTGAAAAGCTGAAACCGTCCCCGTCCCCACCCGCCCGTCTACCAGCGCCTCATCTCCAACTGCGCGCCCGGCGGCGGCGGACCCGCTGGCACCAGCTGCTCCTCCCGCGTCACCACCACGCGGCCCACCGGTGCGCGCGTCCCCGTCAGCGTAAACGGCAGCACCCGCCGCTCGCCCAGCGCCGTCAGCGTCACGCTCCCGCGCACCACCGTCCGCGGCGTCGCGTCGTCCTCGTCCTGCGCGCCCGTCACCTCGCGGTCGGTGCGCACCACCTCCACCCGCCAGTCGCCCGTCGCCAGCCGACCCAGCGCCAGCGACTCGCGCCCGTTGCCCATCGGCTCGTTGACCGTCGTCCCCGCGCGGCCGCCCTGCCACGACACGCGCACCCCGTTCGGATCAATGAACACCACGTCGAGGTCGACCCCCACGTCCCACGTCGCCTGCGCCAGCAGCTCGCCGCGCACGCTCGCGAACACGTCCGCCCCGCTGCCCATCGCCAGCGACTCCGCCCGCGATCGCTGCGCCGCGTCCGTCAACAGATCGAGCATCCGCCCCGCGAACATCTCGCGCCCCAGCGCCCGCTCGCACCGCACCGCCTCGGCCACCTTCGTCGCGTCGCTGCTCCGCGACTCCGCCGACGCCACCCGGTACGCGCACGCCGTCTCGGCGTCCCCGGCCCGCGCGTGCATCATCGCCAGCCGGTCGAGCAGCAGCGCGTCGTCCTGCCGAACGTCCGCCACGCCGCCCAGCCAGCGCATCGCCCGCAGACGATCGCCCCGCCGCGCCGCCACGTCCGACAGCCGCATCAGCGCGTCGGCGTCCAGCGGGTCGCGCGCGATCCACGCCTCGGCCACCCGCGCCGCCTCGTCGAGCTCGCCCGCCAGCGACAGCCACCGGAACAACTCCCGGTGACGATCGCGGCTGTTGGGGTTCTCCCCGAGCGCGCGCCGCGCCGCCTCGATGCGCGTCCGCAGCGACTCCGCCGACACGACCGGCGCGCTCACCGCCGCGTGACGCACCCACGTCCGTCGCATCCAGCGACCGCCTCCCGCCCACGGTCGATCGACCGCCACGTCGCGACGCATCCGGGTCGCCGCCGCCGCCGGACCTCTCCGCTGGAGGTCGTCGTTGTCGAGCATCCCGCTGTTGGCCTGTGAGATCGCCGCAGGCGCGGCCGGCGCCGCCGCGACCACCGGCGCGGGCCGCGGCATCGTCGTCGTCGTCGCCGGCACCTGCTGGACATGGCCGTACCCCGCGCTGTTCTCCCGACGGGGCGCTTCGACCATGTCGGGCTCCGGCTCCGTCGACGCTCGTTCGCTCGCCGCGCCTCCGCGGCCGTGCGCCGCCGCCAGGCCGCCGAGCGCCTCGGTCGATGCGTTGTCCTCCGCGGCCGTGCGCTGCTCCTCCTCGCCGCTCGCATCGGCCGTGGTCGCCGTGGCGCCCGTCGCGAGCGCCTCGGTCTCGCCCGTCCACGTCACGCCGCCCGCCGTGCGCTCCACCCCGAAGGCGCGAAACATCGCCGGGCTCTCCAGCACCAGCAGCGACGTGTACCGGCTCGCCAGGTGAAACCGCTGCGACAGCGCCACCATCTCGGCCCGCGCGCCGGGCTCGCCGCCCGCTTCGAGATCAGCGATGCGCGCCGCGCCAAACAGCCGCGGAACAAACGCATTCCCCGCGTCCTCCGTCGCCCGCACCGTGATCGGGTAGCGCGCCTCGAAGGCTTCGCCGGCGACCGTTCCGCGGAGCACCACCTCGCCCTCGACCTCGCGCACGCCGGGGAGCATCCGCGCCGTGATGACGGCCTCGGAGCCCGCGCGCAGGTTGTCGGGTCGCGCTGGCGCCATGGACACCAGCCCCGACGGCAGCGTCACCTCCGGGTCGCGCAGCACCGCCCCATACGTCGCTTCGAGCACCGAGAGCGCCGCCCCCGTCCTCGCCTCGCCCGGCAGGTACGGAACCACCACCCCACCACCCGCCCGCGCCATCGCCGCGAGCGTCGTGGTGTCCGCTTCTGCTCCTACCGCCACCGCGGTGAACGTCGCCTTGCGCGCGGGCAGCGCCGTCGTCACCTCCAGCGCCAGCGTCGTCGGGCGCCGGTGGCCCACCGTCGACGCGCCGTCGCCCAGGTACACCACGCGCACGTCGCGGTCGTCCGGGGTCGAACGCGTCGCGCTCGCCGCCGCCCGCACCGCCGCGCCGAGGTCGCTCCCGCCGGCGGGCTCGCGCGCCTGCAACCACCCGCTCACCTGCCGCGACACCTCCGCGCTCGCCGGGACCATCCCCTCCCGCATCGCCACGCACCGAACGTCGCAGGCGAGCACCGTGAGCCGATCGCGGCGGTCCATCTCCGAGACGATGGAGCTGAGCAGACGGGTCGCGCGGGCGTAGCGCTCGCCCACCATGGAGCGGCTCGCGTCGACCACGAAGACGTAGTCCCGCGGCCTCGCCTCGCCCCAGCGCGGGAGCTGCGGTCGCAGCGCGAGGGCCACGTACGCCCCTTCGGTGTTGGTCGGCTCGGCGTAGCCCCAGGCCGTCACCGGCACGGTCGCGTCGCCGAGCGCGTACTCCATCACCACGTCGCCCGACGGGGTGAAGTTGTCGCGCGCGAAGGTCCACCGCGAGGCCGCGGCGGAGGTGTCGGCGGCCGCGAAGGGGTAGCCCAGCACGCGGGCGGGCTGCGTCCCGCTGTGGCCGAGCACCTGCACGTCCATGCTCATGTGATCGACGCGGGTGCTCCCCCCCGGGTCGTGGGGCAGCGGGTAGACGTAGCGCCGCAGTCCGCCGCCCGATGGCGCGATGGTCTGCGTGTACGCGATGCGCACGCGCCGCGCGCCGCGTGCCGGGATGGGAAACACCCGCAGCTCGAAGCGCCCACCCCGCTGCCACTCCAGCAGCGCCGGATCACGCCACGGACCAGGCACCCAGACGTACTCCTCCCTCGGCGGCGGCGTGTTGGGCGCCGCGTGGTGGATGACCCCGCGCCAGATGGCCGCCGCGCGGTCGCGGTCGACGAAGGCGCCGGGTTCCATGCGACCGTCGACGTCGAGGGCGAGCTCTTCCACCTGCGCCTCGGGCGGCAGCGGAAAGCGGTAGAGCCCTTCGAGTTCGCTGCCCGTGTCGTTGCGAAACACCTCCTCGATCTCGGTGCGCGCCACGTTGCCGACGATGCGAACGCGCACCTGATGCTCGGCGAGGTGCACGGCCTGATCGCGTTCGGCGGTGCTGCCGGGGCGGCGCGCGCGCAGCTCACCGAGGCCGGAGCTGGTGGTGGTGTCGTCGGGGGCGTTGAGCTCCGACCACGCCACGCGACCGCCCAGGTTGACGGCCGGCGACACGCTCACCTGACCGCGGGCGAGCACGGCCTCCTGGCCGGTCTTCACCTCGACGCCGTCGCTCGACGCCTGGCCGAGCCGCACCACGCCGCGGGTGACCTGCACGGTGGTGTGATCGTTGGACGCGCTCACGGCGAACTTCGTCCCGAGCACCCGCACGTCTCCCTGCGCCGTGGTGAGCACCGCGGGCGGGGCGTCGTCGCGGTGGGCGACGTCGGCGACGAGGGTTCCCTCGACGATGCGGGCGTGGCGTGGCGCGCTCGGGTCGAGCACCAGCGTGGTCGCGCGATCGAGGACGAGCACGGTGCCGTCGTCGAGGTCGATGCGGGCGCGGGTGCGGGCGTCGGTGCGTACCGTCGCTCCCTGCCCGATGACCCCGCGCTCACGCAGCGCGGCGAAGTCCGACGCGCCCGCGGCCTTCACCTCGACGCCCGCGCCGAGCGCCCGGCCGAGCGTCGCGTGCCACGGCCCGACGGGGCCGCGCGGCGTCTCGGGCGAGGAGCCATCGGGCGCGTTGGCGGGTGTCGTCGACGGGCCGCGCATCGCGACCACCACGACCGCCACGGACGCCGCCGCCGCGAACAACCCCGCGCCCCAGATGGACGCGCCGATGCGTCGACGGGCGACCTCACCTCTCGCCTTTGGGGGCGAGACCTCACCCCCCAACCCCCTCTCCCTGGCAGGAGAGGGGGAGCCAGAGGCAGAGGCAACGGCCGTAGGAACAGCGACGGGAAGAGGTGCCTCTCCCTTCGGCTCCCCCTCTCCTGCCAGGGAGAGAGGGCTGGGGGGTGAGGTCTGCGCGACGGTCACCGCCATCGGCGTCCCGTGCACGGGCGTCGCCTTCGACATCCGCCCGTCGATGGCACTGAGCACCTTCGCGGCGAGCGCGTCGCCGTCCATCGCGACGAAGTCCGCGCCCGCTCCGCCTCGCAGCGTCTGGGCGGCGATGCGCGCGTCGTGGAGCAGGTCGCGGCAGTCGTCGCACCCGGCCAGGTGCGCGGCGGCCTCTTCCGGGATGGCGTCATCGGCCAGCGCCGCGAGCTCTTCTTGAACCCGCGCGCAGTCATATCGGTTGATCATTGGATGTCCTCACTCGTCGACGAGCGTCGACCGCAGCTTCTCCAGGGCGCGGCTCACCCGCTTGCGCGCGGTGGCCTCGTCGATGCCACAGCTCTCCCCTACCTCACGAAACGACAGCTCCCCCTCGTAGCGCAGCACCACCGCATCGCGCTCCGACGGCTTGAGCTGCTCCAGCGCCACGCGCACCCGCTCCCCGCGGCGTCGGGCGGCGAGCAGCACGTCGGCCCCGTCGGCGTGGTCGACCTCCGGGCCCACCAGCCGGAGCTGGCGCTCTCGTCGGCCGCGCACCTCGACGCGACGGGCGCACACCCGCCGCGCGATGCCGTACAGCCACGCGGTGATGCTGCCCTCCGCACGATAGTTGGCCGCGCCGTCGAAGGCCGCGAGGAGGGTCTCCTGCACGGCCTCTTCGGCTTCGGTCTGAGAGCCCAGCCAGCCCATGCACAGGCGCCCGATGGACGCGCCGTGTCGGCGCGCGCAGAGGGCGATGGCGGTGCGAGGGTCGCCGGCCGCGAGCGCCTGACCAATCGGATCGGTGTCCCAGACCACTGCTGCTTCGGCTCCCATCGGGTCGTCTCGCATGTTCGGGTGGGGGTGTGTTTCGTGACCGGAAATCGTCATCGGTCGTCGCGAAGTCCCAACCGGTGGGACGTACGACCCCGCGAGAAGCGCTGCGTTTGGGATTATGGTTCGCGATCGATGCTCGATTGCACCCGCTGCGGCGCATGCTGCACCAACCCCGACGAGAACCGCGCCGAAGGCTACGTCGCCTATGTCGACGTGTCCGAGCGCGAGGGCCTCTGGCGACACCAGAAGCTCGTTCAGCGGTACGTCACGCGCGACGCCGAGGGGAAGGCGCACCTCAAGCTCGACGCGGGCCAGCGGTGCACCGCGCTCTCGGGCAAGCTCGGGCGCAAGGTGCGCTGCGAGATCTACGCGCTGCGCCCGGCGCCGTGCCGACGGGTGGAGGCAGGGTCCGACGACTGCCTCAAGGCGCGCCGCGAGCGGGGCATCGCCGAGGCGTAGGACACAGCACCCGACCATGGACCAACGCCCCGACCCACAGCGTCTCTCCCTCACGCTGCGCCTCGCGCGCGACGAAGACATCGCGGAGATCGTTCGCGTGGCGCTCGACGCCGACACCCGCTTCGCCGCGGTGGGGCACCCCGAGCTCGCGGACGGCGATGGCATCCCGCTCGACGTGGCGCGCCGGCTCATCGCGAAGGGCTGCGTCACCGTCGCCGAGGTGGGCGGCGAGCTCGCGGGCTGGGCCTACGTCGGCCGCGTCGACGGAGAGCCGTGCCTCGGGCAGATCAGCGTGGCCATCGCGCATGGGCGACGCGGCGTGGGCGACGCGTTGCTACGCGCCGTCATCGAGCGGGCGCGCGGCGACGGTGAGGCGTCCATCGTGCTCAACACGCAGGTCGACGTCCCGTGGAACGCCCCGTGGTACGCGCGTCACGGCTTCGTGGTGGTTCCGCGCGATCAGTGCGGCGAGGGACTGCGGGCCATCGAGCGCGACCAGACGGCCGAGGGCCTCGACTGGTCGACGCGCGTGCACATGAGACTCGCGCTGCGGTCCTGAAGAGGCGTGCCGCCGCGAGCGACTATGCCCCGCTGCCGGGCTCAGGCTCGACGTGCACCACCACCCCGAGCGCAGGCTCATCGGTGTGCAGCGCGTCCTCGATGCGGTCGCAGATCGTGTGGGCTGCCCGCACGGTCATCTCGCCGGGCACCACCAGGGTCATGTCGCACTGGCCCGACGCCCCCGTGCGCCGGAGTCGGAAGCCCTTCACGCCGACGGCCCCGCCCTCGCGGGCGACGCGCTCGGCGACGGCGCGCACGTGGGCGACCTCGTCCTCGTCGAGCACCTCGTCCATCAGCGCACCCACCGAGCGGCGAACGAGCTTCCACCCCATCCAGAGAATGTTCACCGCGACCACGCACGCGAGGATCGGGTCGAGCCGCCACCAGCCGGTGAGCCGCGCGAGCCCGACGCCCACGAGCACGCCCGCCGTGGTGACCACGTCGGAGAGGATGTGCTGCCCGTCGGCCGCGAGGGCAGGCGAGCGGTGCTTCTTGCCGGCGACGATGAGCCGCCACGCGAGCAGACCATTGAGCGCGCTGGCGGCGACGGACACGCCGAGGCCCGCGCCGACGTCCACGAGCGCTCGCGGGTGCAGCAGCCGTCCCGACGCGACGAGGAGGCTCATCACGGCGGCGACGGCGATGAGCACGCCTTCGAGCACGGCCGAGAGGTACTCCGCCTTGCCGTGGCCGTAGGGGTGGTTGCGATCGGCCGGGAGGCGGGCCACGCGCAGCGCGACGAACATCGCGAGCGAGGCCACCACGTTGACGATGGACTCCAGCGCGTCGGAGAGCAGCGCCACCGAGCCGGTGAGGCGCCACGCGAAGCCCTTGAGGAGCAGCACCGCGACGCCCGTGGCGAGGCTCCATCGGGCGAGGCGCTCGGCGGGGTCGGTGTCGGTCATCGGTTGCGCAGAGGGCTCTACCGCGTCGCGGCGCCGGGCGCGAGCGGGACGGTGGCCTGCGCGCTGCGGTCATCGTCCGGGAGGACGCTCCCGCGCCGGGCGATGTACGCTCGCGCTGCCGTGGACCCACGCTCCGCCGAAGACGCGCTCGACGCCGAGGACTTCGCGTACTGCATGGACTACGTGCGCGCCCACGGTGCCAGCGAGGTCGAAGGGGTCTTCGGGCCCGGCAGCCTCGCGTGGGTGAAGGTCCGCGAGCCCGCGCTCCTCGCGGGTGGCTTCGCGGCGGTGCTCCTCCAGATGGCGCATCCCGCCATCGCGACGGGTGTCGCTGAGCACAGCAACTTCATCGAAGACCTCGCCGGCCGCGCGCGCCGTACCTCCGCCACCCTCTACGAGTTCATCTTCGGAACCACCTCCCAGGCCCTCGCCGCCGCCCGCCGCCTGCACCACATCCACTGCCGCGTGCGCGGAACCATCGACGCCCCCGAGAGCCCCCTCCACGGTCGCCCCTACCGCGCCAACGACCAGCACCTCCTGCGTTGGGTCGCCGCCACCGTGCGCGTCGGCTCCACCGCCGCCTTCGAGATCTTCGTCCGACCGCTCACCTCCGCCGAGTCCAAGCGCGACTACGACGACTTCGTCCTCAGCTCCGCGCTGTCGGGCGTTCGTCCCGATCGCTGGCCCGTCGACCGCGCCGCCTTCGACGCGTGGTTCGATGCTGCCCTCGACGACCCCGATCTCTACGTCGGCCGCCACGCGCGCACCGTCGCTCGCGCCCTCCTCGACACGCCGCTCTCCCACACGCCCTTCGAGCGCGTGGTCACCGCGGGCTTGCTCCCACCGCGCTGGCGCGACGCCTTCGAGCTCCCCTGGACACGCGCCGACCAGCGCGCCTTCGACGCCCTCCACCACGCCTCGCTGCTCGCGCGCCACGTCGCCCGCCCGCCCTTCCGTCACGTCGTCGCGTGGCACCAGGCGCAGCTCCGCATCGACCGCGCCCGCGGGCTCTCCGGCTCCCGCTGGGCCCGCGCGCTCGATGCGCTCGACCACCGCTACGGCGTCCCCACCGCCCTCCGCCCCGCGACCCGATAGACCCGGTGCCGCCCTCCGACCCGCCCAGCTCCGACGCCTTGACCCTCCGCCGCGTGCTCCTCGGAACCCCCTGGCACGGACCCCTCCGCGGCCTCCTCGCGCTGGCCTTCTTCGGCCTCCAGCTCACCCCCATCGTCGCGCTCACGCTGCTGCTCTTCCGCGAGACCCCGTGGGTCGTCGTGCTCGTCATCATGCTCGCGTCGGCGCTCATCCTGCTCCAGTCGATGCGCGCGTTTGCTCCCGTGGAGCTGCTGCTCGGCCACGACGGGCTCACCATCCTCTCGGGTCGTCGGCCGCGCTTCATCCCGTGGCGATTCGTTCGCGCGGTGAAGCAGGTGCGCTTCGACATCGCCCTCACGCTCCACTCCGGCGAGCAGGTCACCCTCCGCGTGAGCAGCCCCGAGCCCGCGCGCGACCGCCGCCTCGTCGCCGACCTGCGCGCCGAGATCGCCCATCCGCCCGACGCGCCGAGCACCGCGCTGGCCGCCCTCCAGCGCCGCAACCGCGACGTCACCGAGTGGCGCGACGCCCTCCGCGCGCTGGCCGTCGGGTCGTCCGCCTACCGCGACGCCGCCGTCGACCTCACCGACCTCGAACGCGCCGTCACCGCCCGCGACGCCACCCCCGAGCTGCGCGTCGCCGCCGCCATCGCCCTCGCCGCGGGCGGTGACGACGGCCGCACCCGCGTGCGCGTCGCCGCCGCCGCGAGCGCCGACCTCCCGCTGCGCGAGGCCCTCGACGACATCGCCGCCGACCGCTGGGACCCCGCCGTCATCCGCCGCGCCATCCGCTGACACCCGCCAGCCGCGGAGAGACGACGGCCGCGGAGAGACGACGGCCGCGGAGAGACGACGGCCGCAAGGGCGCAAGGGGCGCAGGGGTCAGAAGTGAATGATGATTGGTTGGGCTTCGGCGAAGCGTGTCCAAGCCCATTCCCTCTTTCATTTCAGACCTTGCGACCCTTGCGCCCTTGCGGCCCGTCTCCTGTCGCAGTCGCCTCACCATCAACCGATTCGATACAATCGCATACACGACATACCGATTCTCAACGCTCCGCCACACGCTCATCATGGTCTTCGAGCCGACCGATCTTCCCTCTCGTCCGCCGGAGACCCACCGCCATGCGCAGCACCGCCCCCGAGTCCGTTGAGCGAGTCCGTCGCGCCCAGGAGCGCGCCCTCCGCGCCGCCCGCGCCGTCACCCTCACCATGACCGCCGTCCTCGCCGGCTGCGCCTCCACCGTCGACGGCAGTGTCGTCGCCGCCGACGTCGCACCCGCCGTCGACACCCCCGTCGCCACCGCCGATACGCCCGCCGCCGTGGACGTCGCCCTCGCCGTCGACGCCGGCGCCCCCGTCGACGCGGTCGATATGGTCGACGCGAGCGAGGTGGCCGGGGACCTCGGCGAGGTGTGCAGCAACGAGGGCGACGCCGCGCTGTCGTGGTCGGAGTGCTGCGAGCGCATCAACTGGGACTGGCGGCGTGGGTGTCAGGCGTGGGGGCCGTTCATGCCGCCGTCGATGCACGGCGAGGCCGCCTGAGCCATGCGAACGCTCACCATGGACGTCTCCGCCTCGCCCTTCCGCGCCGACCACGCGCGCATCGTCCGCGGTCTGGAGAAGGGCCCCGTCGAGCTCCCAGCGGGTGACGTGCTCCGCGAGCGCTACGACGACACCGTGCGCGAGGCCGCGGTGCACACCTGGCGCGACCGCATGGTCAACGAGCACCGGTCGGCGGCGGTGTTTGCGTCGTTGGTTCCGCAGCTCATCGAGGCGAGCTCCACCATCGACGTGCAGACCGTGGCCCTCCGCGCCGCGACGGACGAGATCTACCACGCGACCCTCTGCGGCGACGTGGTGCGCGCCTTCGGCGGCGACGCCTCTGCGACTGCCGAACCCACGCTCGTGCGCATGCCCGAACACGAGGGTCTCTCTGCGCTGGAGCGCGCCGTGCGCAACGTCACCTTCGTCGGCTGCCTCTCGGAGACCGTCGCCGTCGCCCTCATCGCCGAGGAGCGCGAGCTCGCCGACGAGCCCTTCGTGCGCGCCACGCTCGACCGCATTCTCCCCGACGAGGTCGCCCACGCCCGCCTCGGCTGGCTCTACCTCACGCACAACCTCCCGCGCCTCGAAGCGGGCGCCGTCGCGCGCATGGAGCGCTACCTCCGCGTGGCCTTCGCCTACCTCGAACGCCGCGAGGTCGACCTGCTCCCGCTCACGCCGCCCGCCATCCCGTCGGAGCTGCGGGCGCAGCGCGAGGCCGTCGGGATGTGCGAAGGCGAAGACGCCCGCTCGCTCTTCTACAAGACGGTGACCGAGGTGATCGTCCCGCGCTTCGAGGCGCTCGGCATCGACGCCGCGCAAGCCTGGAAGAACCGTCGCGAGGCGGGCGACATCGCGCGAGCCTGAATCCGCTATCACCTCAGCCGCACGGAGGCGTAGCGTCGCGACGTTTCGGGGTCACACACCTTTTGAAAGGGAACGCGCCGTGGACGTCACCAACCTCCTCAACACCATAAAGATCGCCTTCCTATCGCTCGGATTGAAGGCGCTGAGCGCCATCGCCATCTGGGTCATCGGCCGGTGGCTCATCACCGCGGTGAGCTCGCTGCTGCGGCGCGCCCTCAACGCCCGGCACATCGACCACACCATCACCACCTACGTCATCAACACCCTGGTGGTGGCCCTCAACATCTTCCTCGCGATGGCCATCCTCGGCCGCTTCGGCGTCGAGACCACCTCCTTCGCAGCCCTCCTCGCCGGCGCCGGCCTCGCCATCGGAACCGCCTGGGCCGGCATGCTCGCCAACTTCGCCGCCGGGGCGTTCATGGTGATCTTGCGGCCCTTCAAGGTGGGCGACTTCGTCACCATCGCGGGCCTCACGGGCACCGTGCGAGAGATCGGCCTCTTCGTGACGGCCATCGACACCCCCGACAACGTCCGCACCTTCGTCGGCAACAACAAGGTCTTCGGCGGGGACATCCTCAACTTCAACACCAACCAGAACCGCCGCGTCGACCTCAAGGCCCAGCTCGCGAGCGGCGCCGACTTCGAGAAGGCCATCACCCTCCTGAAGGAAGGCATCAAGAAGATCCCCAACGTCCAGCTCACCTCCGGGCCCGACGTGGAGATCATCGAGTTCAATGAGTTTGGCCCCGTGCTCTGCGTGCGCCCCTATTGCCACAACGACCACTACTGGCAGGTCTATTTCGACACCAACAAGCTCATCGCCACGACGCTCGCGGGCTTCCCCGGCCCCGCTCGCCCGGTCGCCATGCGCACCGTCGTCGCCCCGGTGTCCTAACGCACCGCCGCCCGCGGCACCCACCCGAGCGGCGCGACGGACAATCCCCGCCAGCGCTCGCCCACCTGATACGTCCACCCCGCGGACGTCACGAACCACTCGCCGCGGTCTTCGATCACCTCCGCCGCGTGCGCGAGCAGCTCGGTCACGGGTGACCACGCGAAGCGCCGCGGATCACGCGAGCAGAACACCATCGTCCGCGCATAGTCGTGCCTCGACTCGCTAGTGCGCGTGACAAACAGGTAGAACTCACCGCCCCGCGCGACCACCACGGGGCTCTCCAGGTTGCCCCATCCGAAGGTCGCCACCGGGTCTTCGAGGGCCACCACCGGGGTCGTCCAGGTGCGCAGGTCGTCGCTCGTCGACACGATGATCTGCCCCACCTGTCGCTGCTCGTCGGCGCCCACCGAGTAGAGGTGCCACGCGCTCCCCACGCGCAGCACGAAGGGGTCGCGGCCGCCGGGCGCGCTCGCCGTGGTTCGCCGCCACGCGTGGAGGTCGTCGCTGTCGGCCCGCAGCACCCGATGGTCGGGCGTGTTGCCATAATAGAACATCGCCCAGTGTCCAATGGACAACGGCAGCACGAAGGGAGCCCACAGTGCCTCTTCGGGCGCCTCCGAGCGCAGCGCATCGACCTCGTCGCGCCACGGCCCGAAGAGCGAGCCCGACGAGGCGTGGAGGAAGCTGCGTTCGAGCGCGGCATCGCCCTCGGACTCGTGGGTGATGCCGTAGAGGTGCCAGCGCCCGTCGTCGCCGCGCACCAGGGTGTGGTCATTGAGGTAGCGGGTCCCGGCCGGGCGATAGACCCGCTGGAAGGGGCCCTGCACCACGGGGATCCACTCCGAGCGTCGCAGGTCGCGCAGCGTCTCGGCGGGCACCACGCGGGCCCAGTCGGGCGTCGGCGGGGGAGGGCGAGGGCGTGTCGGGGGCACCCGCGTCGCACAGCCCATGAGCACGAGCAGGGCGAGCGCGGGGCGCATCTTCCTACGCCACCCCGACCAGCCCCGTGAGCTCTCCCCGCGGAACCATCCCCAAGGCCATTCCCGTTCGTCCCATCGCGGCGATGGTGCCCTCCAACGGGTCGGTCGTGAACTCCATCCGCCCCCACGCCTCGGCCAGCACCCGCGGCGGCACGCCCCGCCCCGTGATCGCCCGCAGCGCCGCGTTGGCCTCGCGCATCCCGCGCGCCGGGTCCGCCTGCAGGCGCGCCACCTCCGCGCCGTGCGCCGCGACCCACGCCCGGACGTTGTCCCGCGCGAGCTGGTAGTACGCCCGGTGCATCACCAGCACCGCCGTCGAGAAGCGCCCGCCCGGCCACAGGTCGCGCTCGTCGATGAGCACCTGGGCTCCCGCGTCGGCCACCAGGCGCGCGCCCCACGGCTCCGCCACCCACGCCCCGTCGAGCTCGCCGCGGCGCATCTGCGTCAGCATCGAGCTGCCCTTCATCGGGATGACGCTGACGGTGCCGCCGTACTCCGTGGCGTCCATGCCCTGCGAGCGCAGCCACTTTCGCAGCGACAGGTCGTTGGTGTTTCCGAGCTGCGGGCTCGCCACCACCTTGCCGTGGAGGTCCGACGCGCAGCGCACGTTGGCCCCGCGGCGCACCACGAACACCGCGCCGCCCGACGCCGCACCCGACACGACGCTCACCGAGCGCCCGCGCGTCCGTACAAACGCCGTCACCGCCGGAACGGGCCCCAGGCACGCCACGTCGACGGCCCCCGCCAGCAGCGACGCCATCACCTCCGGGCCCGCGCCGAACACCGCGCGCTCGACCCGCACGCCACGCTCGGCGAGGCTTCGCTCGAAGCGTCCGCTGTGCATGCCCACGAGCGAGGGCGAGTGGGCGAGCGTTCCCATGCACCCGACGCGCAGCACGCGCGGGTCTGATGGGCGGCGACACCCCGCGAGCGCCGCACCCGCGACGCCGGCGAGCAGCGCGCGCCGCGAGAGCGACTCAGGCACGGTCGAGCCCCCACGAGCGACGAACCCGCGCTTCCAATTGTCCGAAGAGCAGCCGGTCGCTCACGAGCCCGAGCACCACGATCACCACCATCACGCCGAGCACCAGCGCCATGTCGTGCAGCTCGCGGCCGAGCTCCAGCACCTGCCCGAGGCCCCCGGAGATGAACAGCAGCTCGCCCGCGAGGAGCGAGCGCCACGCGAAGGTCCACCCGAGGCGCGCGCCGCTCACGATGCCCGGCAGCGCCGCGGGGAGGATCACCCGCAGCCACAGCCGTCCGCCCGTCGCGCCCATGGTGCGCGCGGCCCGCACCAGCAATGGAGGGATGGTGTTGACCGCGCTCTCCGTCGCGAGCGTGATGGACAGGAGCGAGCCGAGCACCACCACCACCTGGATGGCCATCTCGCCGAGGCCGAACCACAACAGCGCCAGCGGCAGCCAGCACACCGACGGAACCGCCTGCAGCCCCAGCACCACCGGGCCGAGCGTGTCCTTCACCCAGCGCACCCGCGCGAGCGCGATGCCGAGCCCGACGCCCGCGACGAGGGACACCGAGTACCCGAGGCATAGACGCGCGAGGCTCTTGGCGATGGCCCGCGGTAGCAGTCCCGAGCGCACGTTGTCGCGCAGCGCGAGCGCCACGTCGTCGGGACCAGGGAAGAGGAAGCGGTCGCCGAACCTAGATGCCACCGCCCACGTCGCGACCAGGAGCGTCAGAAAGACGGCCGCCCGAAGGCGTCCACGCGTCGTCGAGTTCTTCACGGATGACCTTCTCGATCTCGATCTTCAGCTCGCGCTCGATCACCGCGGCGAGCGTCGTGACGTCCCGGTCGTTGGCCTCGCGCGGTCGGGCGAGCTTCACCGCGAGGTCGCGCGTCACCCTGCCGGGGCGCGTTCCCATCATCACCACGCGGTCGCCGAGGCGGGCCGCCTCGCGGACGTTGTGCGTGACGAACACCACCGTCTTCTTGGTCTCCAGCCAGATGCGTTCGAGCTCGGCGTGCAGCACGTCGCGGGTCTGCGCGTCGAGCGCCGCGAAGGGCTCGTCCATCAACAGAATGGACGGCTCACCGACGAGCGCCCGCGCCATCGCCGCCCGCTGCCGCATGCCGCCCGACAGCTCGTGGGGGTGGCTGTCCCGCGAGCGCCACAGGTGAACCATCCGCAGGTAGCGCTCGACCCGCGGCGCCCGCTCGGCCTTCGGGACGCCCGCCATCTCCAGCGGAAACTCCACGTTGCGCTGCACGCTCAGCCACGGAAACAGCGCGCTCTCCTGGAACATCACCGTGCGCTCGGGGCCCGGTCCGTCGACCCGCGCGCCGCGCACCGTGACCTCGCCCGCGGTGGGTTGTTCGAGCCCCGCGATGAGGTTGAGCACCGTCGTCTTGCCGCAGCCCGACGGCCCGCACAGGCACACGAACTGCCCCGCCCCGATCTCCAGGTCGACGCCCGACAGGGCCGCCGCGCGCTCGCTCCCCCAGGCCTTGGAAACCCCCCGAAGGGCGATCAGCGGTTCCATCGAAGTGGAAGGGCGTCTATCATGGTGACAGGGGACGGACAACCGTAGGAGCGCTCAGGCCGCAGGTTGAAACCTGCAGCATGAGCGGCCCACCGCCTACCCCCGCGGGTAGATGATCGCGTTGTGGTAGCGCGCCTCGACCCGCCCTGGGTTCTCGTACGCGTGCGGCACGTCGGCCTCGAAGAACACCGAGTCGCCCGCCGACAGCTCCACCGACTCTTCGCCCACCTGGAGTTTGAGCACCCCGGTGAGCACCGTCAGGCTCTCGCTGGTGCCCTTGGCGTGGGCGTCGCTCCGCGAGATGCCGCGGGCCGCGAGGCGCAGCTCGTAACACTCCACCGACGGCGACGCGCCCGCCGGCGTGAGCGGCCGCGACTCCAGCCGACCGTCGGCCGAGCGCAGCACCTGGGCGTCACCGCGCCGCAGCACCCGAACCTTCTCCACCCGCTCTTCACCCAGCAGCGACGCGAAGGGCACCCCGAGGCCCGCCGCGATCTTCCACAAGATGGCGATGGTCGGGTTGGTCTTGCAGGTCTCCACCTGCGAGAGCGTGGCGCGCGACACGCCCGACCGCGACGCGAGCTCGTCGAGCGAGAGGTCGCGCTGCTTGCGGAGCACGCGCAGGTTGTCGGCCACGCGGCGCGTGAGCTCGGCGGCGCCGATGTCGTCGCCCTCCACCTCCGTCGCGACGTCACCATCGGGAGCGGCAGACGCGCCGCGGGACCCACGCGGCCGAGCGATTGACTTTGCAGGACTCTTCGACATAGTGAATCGCCGTCCAGTATGGAGAACGTTGAAGGAATGATCCAGCGCCGAAGGTACACCGCCCGCGACGGCCGTGGCCACGGTCTGCTGCGGGGCGGACGATGATGGTCGAAGCCCCGCGGGAGCGCGGCGTGACGGTGTGGTTCACGGGTCTGTCGGGGGCGGGCAAGAGCACATTGGCCGAGGCGCTGGCCCCGAGGCTGGTCGCGCTGGGCAAGCGGGTGGAGCTGCTCGACGGCGACGCGGTGCGCACGCATCTCTCGAAGGGCCTCGGGTTCTCGCGCGAAGACCGCGACACCAACGTGCGGCGCATCGGGTGGGTGGCGCAGCTCCTCACGCGCAACGGGGTCTTCGTCATCACGGCCGCCATCTCGCCCTACCGCGACGCGCGGCAGTGGTGCCGGGAGACCATCAAGGACTTCGCCGAGGTGTACGTGAGCACACCCCTGGAAGAGTGCGCGGCGCGCGACGTGAAGGGGCTCTACGCGAAGGCCCTGGCCGGCGAGATCCCCCACTTCACTGGAGTGAACGACCCGTATGAACCACCGACGGACCCGGCGCTGGAGCTCGACACCCGCGCGATGACCGTCGAGGAGGGCGTCGAGCGCGTGCTTGCGATGCTTCGCGCGCGAGGCTACCTACCGCCCGCCGTCGCCGACGGCGCCTGAACCCTTTGGAGTCCCACCCGATGACCTTGCTGCCCTCCACGTACCTTCCTCGCTTCAGCGACCCGGCCGACATCACGGAGTTCGTCGCGACGCTCGAGCGCTTCGAGAAGGGGGAGATCAGCCCCGAGGACTTCCGCCGCTATCGCCTCACCCGCGGCGTGTACGGCCAGCGGCAGATGGACGTGCAGATGCTGCGGGTGAAGATCCCGCAGGGCGTGCTCGCCCCGCCGGCGCTGGAGGCGCTCGCGGACGTCGCCGAGCGCTTCGGTCACGGTCACGGCAGCGTCACCACGCGGCAGAACGTGCAGTTTCACTTCGTGCAGATGCGCGACGTGGAGACGGCGATGCGGCGGCTCGACGAGGCCGGGCTCACCACGCGCGAGGCTTGCGGCAACACGGTGCGCACGGTGACGGCCGACCCGCTGGCGGGCGTTCGTTGTCACGGCACCTTCGACGTGACGCCGTACGGCGAGGCCATCACGCGCTTCTTCCTGCGCAGCCCGTGGGCCAACTCGCTGCCGCGGAAGTTCAAGGTGGCGCTCGGCTACGAGCCCGGCGACACGGCCATGGCGGGCATCCACGACATCGGGCTCATCGCCCGCGTGCGCGACGGCAAGCGCGGCTTCCTCATGCGCGTGGCGGGCGGGCTCTCGACCTCGCCGCAGGCCGCCATCGTGTTCGACGAGTTTCTCCCCGAAGAGCACCTGCTCGACGCCTGCGAGGCCGTCAACCGCGTCTTCGACCGCAACGGCAACCGCGACAACAAGCACCGCGCGCGGCTCAAGTACGTGCTGCGCAAGATGGGGCAGGAGAAGTTCCTGGCGGTGCTGCGCGAGGAGTACGCCGCGGTGATCGCCCGCGGTGGGACGCCCCTCGACCTCTCGGTGACCACGGCGCCTCCGACGCCTCCGCCGCCCGCGACGACCGACGACGCGCCTGCCACGCGCGGCCCCGGCTACCTGCTCTGGCGCGGCGGCAACACCATCGCGCAAGACCAGGCCGGCTACCACGCGGTGATTCTCCGACTCGCGCTGGGGGCGGTGACCACGGCGCAGTTCAGGGCGCTCGCCACCCTCATCACCGAGTTCGGCGATGGGTCGCTGCGCACCACCGTCGATCAAAACCTCGTGCTGCGCTTCATCCCGACGCACCGGCTCCCGGCGCTGCACGCGCGGCTCGATGCGATCGGTCTCGCGACGCCGGGCGCGCGCACCATCGCCGACCTGACGACGTGCCCCGGCGCCGAGAGCTGCAACCTCGCGGTGACGGCGTCGCGGCAGGTGGGCGCGGCCATCACCGAGCGGCTGGAGAGCGACGTGATGCTGGCGACGTCGGTGAAGGCCGCGGCCGACACGGTCATCAAGATCAGCGGGTGCCCCAACTCGTGCGGGCAGCACCACATCGCGGACATCGGGTGGCACGGCGCGGCGCGCAAGGTCGGCGAGCGCACGGCGCCGGTGTACCAGCTCCACCTGGGCGGCGGCTTCGACGAAAACGGCGCGCGCTTCGGGCGGCAGATCGTGAAGATCCCGGCGCGTCGCGTCGCCGAGGCGGTGGCGCGGCTGGTGGACCTGTACGCCGCGGAGAAGGCGGAGGGCGAGACGCCGACGGTGTTCTACACGCGGGTGAGCGCGAAGCGGGTGCACGAGGTGCTCGATGATCTGGCGGCGCTCGAAGCATCGACGCCCGACGAGGACTTCCTCGACATCGGCGAGGAGTCGGGCTTCAAGATCGCCATCGGCGAAGGGGAATGCGCCGCGTAGCGGAGGGGTTGGAGACGACCGCCATGGACCTCGCCTCACTCAACGTCGACCTCGAAGCCCGCAACGCGCGCGAGCGGCTGGCGTGGGCGGTGGAGACTTACGGCGACTCGCTGCTCTTCACGTCGTCCTTCGGGCCGGGGAGCGGTGTGCTGTTGCACCTCTGGTCGGAGGTGGCCGATGGGCTGCCGGTGCACTTCATCGACACGGGGTTCTTGTTTGAAGAGACGCTGGCGTATCGGGATACGCTGGTGAAGAAGCTCGGGCTGACGCTCGAAGTGCTCAAGCCTGCCCTGGAGAAGGGGCGCTTCCTCGAAAAGTATGGCTTGAGGCTCTACCGGGATGACCCCGACCGTTGTTGCCACATCAACAAGGTCGAGCCCCTGGAGGCGGCGCTGCCGGGCAAGCGCGCGTGGGTGTCGGGGCTCCGTCGCGACCAGTCGAAGACCCGCGCCGAGACGCCCATCGTGCTGGCGACCGACGGCCCGGTGAAGGTGCACCCCATCGCCGACTGGAACGCCCGCGAGGTGTACCGCTACCTCGAAGTGAACAAGGTCCCGGAGCACCCCCTGTTCGAGCAGGGCTACGTCTCGGTGGGGTGCGAGCCGTGCACGCGTCCGCCGATGCCGGGCGAGGATGAGCGCGAGGGACGATGGGCCGGCACCGGGAAGACCGAGTGCGGGCTGCACACGTTCCTGAAGGCGAAGTAGCGCCCGCGTCGGCTTGCGTCCCCCGGTGTTGACACAGCGCTAACGAAACGGGCCACACCCCCTCTGTTAGCGTCGATCGCATCCTCCATGCGTGTGACCGGTTACGACTCGGGCGGCTTTCACGACGAGATGTTCGACGCCGAGGGGAGGCCCCGTCCCTGGTACGCGCTGCTGACCGAGCGCCTCGCGGGACTGGGGCCGGGGGAGGTGACGTGGCGACAGAAGGCCGCCGAGCGCGCGCTGCTCAACATGGGCATCACCTTCAACGTCTACGGGGATGCGGCCGGCAAGGAGAAGATCTTCCCCTTCGATGTGATCCCCCGCATCGTGTCGGCGAGCGAGTGGGCGGGCATCGAGCGCGGGCTCATCCAGCGCATCACGGCGCTCAACCTCTTCATCGACGACATGCACCACGACCAGCGCGCGCTGCGTGATGGAGTGGTCCCGCGCGACCTCATCGAGAGCAGCAAGGGGTACCTGCGCGCGTGCGTCGGGCTCAAGCCGCCGCGCCGTGTGTGGTGCCACGTCACCGGGACCGACCTCGTGCGCGATCGCGACGGGGCGTTCTATGTGTTGGAGGACAACCTGCGGTGCCCGTCGGGCGTGTCGTACGTGCTGCAAAACCGCGCGGTGATGAAGCGCACCTTCCCGCAGATGTTCGGCGCATCGCGGGTGCGCCCGGTGGACGAGTACCCGAGCCGCCTGCTCGAAGCGCTGCGCGCGATGGCCCCAGTGGGTGTGGACGATCCGACGGTGGTGCTGCTCACGCCGGGCGTGCACAACTCGGCGTACTTCGAGCACTCGTTTCTCGCGCAGCAGATGGGCATCGAGCTCGTCGAGGGACGAGACCTGCTGGTCGACCGCGGCGAGGTGAAGATGCGGACCACGCGGGGCTTCCAGCGCGTCGACGTGATCTATCGCCGCATCGACGACACCTTCCTCGACCCGGAGGTGTTTCGCGCCGACTCGATGCTGGGCGTTCCGGGGCTGATGCGCGCGTACACGAGCGGCCGCGTCGCCATCGCCAACGCGCCGGGCACGGGCATCGCCGACGACAAGGTCATCTACGCGTATGTGCCGAAGCTCATCCGCTACTACCTCGGCGAGGACGCGGTGCTGCCCAACGTTCCGACGTACCTGTGTCGCGAGGAGAAGGACCTCGCCTACGTGCTCGACCACCTCGACACGCTGGTGGTGAAGGCGGCCAACGAGTCGGGCGGCTACGGGATGCTCGTCGGTCCCGCGGCGACGGCGGCGGAGCGGTCGGAGTTCAAGGCGCGCATCCAGGCTGATCCGCGCAACTACGTGGCGCAGCCGACGCTGGGGCTGTCGCGGGTTCCGACCTTGATGGAGGACGAGACGCTGCAAGGGCGCCACGTCGACCTGCGGCCGTACATCCTCTATGGCGAGAGCGTGTACGTGCTGCCGGGTGGGCTCACGCGGGTGGCCTTGCGACCGGGCTCGCTGGTGGTGAACTCCTCGCAGGGCGGCGGCAGCAAGGACACCTGGGTGCTGCGCGACGACGGCCCGGCGCCGCGAACGGAGGTGACCCCGTGCTGAGCCGCGTCGCCGACAGCATCTACTGGCTCAACCGCTACATGGAGCGCGCGGAGAACGTCGCGCGCTTCGTCGACGTACACCTGCACCTCCAGCTCGACGCGGCCTTCGGCGTCGACGAGCAGTGGGCGCCCATCATCGCGACGACGGGCGACCACGCCGACTTCGCGAAGCGCTACGACCTGCCCTCGCGCGAAAACGTCCTGCGCTTCCTGAGCTTCGACGAGGCCAACCCCAACTCCATCGCGTCGTGCCTGCGCGCCGCGCGGGAGAACGCGCGGGCCGTGCGCGAGATCATCTCCTCGGAGATGTGGGAGCAGGTCAACCGCGCGTACCTCGCGGTGCGCGACGCGTCGGCCAACGCGGCGGCGTCGCTCGACAGCCCGCACGAGTTCTTCGCGGCGGTGAAGAGCGCGACGCAGCTCTTCGTGGGCGTGACGTACCTGACGATGACGCACAACGAGGCGTGGCACTTCGGGCGCGTGGGTCGGCTCATCGAGCGGGCGGACAAGACGTCGCGCATCCTCGACGTGAAGTACTTCCTGCTGCTGCCCACGGTGAGCGACGTCGGGACGGCCTACGACGACATCCAGTGGGCGGCGCTGCTGAAGAGCGCGAGCGCCTTCGAGATGTACCGCAAGAAGCACGGCACGCTGGCGCCGACGAAGGTGGTGGAGTTTCTGCTGCTGGAGCGGAAGTTTCCGCGGGCGATAAGGTACTGCGTGGTGAAGGCGGAGCGCTCGGTGCACGCCATCACGGGGTCGCCCTTCGAGGTGCAGGACACCCCGGCGGAGCGGGCGCTCGGTGACCTGCGCGAGACGCTCTCGACGAGCGAGGTGCGACCCATCATCGCGGGTGGATTGCACGAGTACCTCGACGCGTTTCAGACGCGGCTCAACGGCGCGAGCAACGCGATTCACGACACCTTCTTCGCGCTGCGGCCGGTGACGCCCTCGATGGCGCCGCCGCCGATGTCACAGTCGCAGTCGCAGGGGTAGTCGCAGGGGTTCGGGCGCTGGCCCTCACCCCAGCGACCTCAGCCCGCTACTTCCTCCACGCGCACGTCGACCGAGAGCGTCTCGTAGCCGCCGCCCTTGTAGATGGTTCCGCTCGTGGGGGTGGCGTCGCGGTAGTTGCGGCCGCAGGCGACGCGCACGTGGTCGCGGCCCACCAGGCAGCCGTTGGTCGGATCGAAGCCCTGCCAGCCGGTCCACGGGAGGTACAGCTCGGCCCACGCGTGTGAGGCCTCCGACTGAACCTTGTTCTCGTAGTCGCCGTTGGTGAAGATGTAGCCGACGCGGTAGCGCGCGGGGATGCCCAGCAGGCGCGCGAGGCAGATGAGCAGGTTGGCGAAGTCCTGACAGACGCCCTCGCGGTTGCAGTACACGTCGAAGGGCGTGGTCTCCAGCGTCGTCGACCCGGAGCGGTACGTGAAGTCGCGGTAGATCGTCAGGTTCATGTCGAGCAGCGTCTGCGCGAGGTCGCTGTCCTGCCGCGCGACGAAGGCCATCGCGAACTCGTACAGCTCCGTGAGCTGCGTCTCGGGAAGCTCCGGCGGAAGCAGGTACGGCAGCATCATCTGGCGCTGCCACGGCATCCACACCAGCGGCAGCGAGAAGCGGCGGCGCGGCGAGAGCAGCTGGTTCGACCCGCCCGGTTGGAGGCGCACCACGCTGCGGCTCGTGATGCGGAGCTCGCTGTACGGCTCCTCGATCTCGGTGCCCGTCACGCGGTTGCCGAAGACGTCCTCGTAGTCGCGGCGCAGGCCGTCGAGGGTGAGCGTGAGCTCGTGCCGCAGCACCTCCTGCTGCACGTCGTGAACGGGTCGCAACCGGTAGAGGTGCGCGCTGCGCTCGACCGGCTTCTCGTAGCGGTAGCGCGTGTCGTGGATGACCGAGAGCGTGCGGGTCTCCGCCACGGCCGCGCGGCGCTGCACGGGAAGCGCGCTCAGACGGTCGTGCGAGGGACGCGTCGGCGGAACACTCCGACCAGGGATCTGCGTCGCGACCTCCAGCATCGGCGTCGGCAGAAGCACCGGGCTCGGCGGGATGGAGCGCGGACCCGCCGCGCGGGTCACCTCGTGGGCGCGGGTCTCGGCGTCGGCGTTGCTGTCGAAGAGCACGGCGCCGCGGCGCAGCACCAGCATCTGGCTCGCGCCGATGGGCGTCCAGGTTCCGACCGAGAGCGGCTGCGTGGCGACGACGACCAGGGTGCGCGAGCGGTCTTCGGCGTCCTGGAGGTCGATCTCGATGTCGTGTGTCTCGAGCTTCGTGGTCGCGTGCGGCGGCTTGAGCCGCGCCCACTGGAGGCCGTTGTAGCCTTCGGAGTCGCTGTACACGACGAGGTCGACGCCGTCGGTGAGCATGAAGTTCGAGGTGCCCAGCGCGTCGAGGCGGCGAAACCACGACAGCAGCTTGGGCCAGCCGACGTCCGAGAGACGCCGCGCCTTCGCCTCGCGCACGTTGCGCATCAACCAGCAGAACGCGTGCTCACTGTCGGTGCGCCCCACCGGCTCGAAGACGGGCTCGTCGCCGAGCGGGAGTTCCGTCGCGAGGTCACCGAAGAGGTCGCCGTTGTGCGCGAGCACCCAGTCGCGGCCCGCGTAGCTGCGCGAGAAGGGGTGGGTGTCCTGCTCCTGTAGCGTTCGTGCGGCGCCGCGGAGGTGACAGAGGAAGACCGTCGAGGCGAAGCGCTCCCAGTCGCGCAGGAGCTTGGTCAGGGGATTGTCGCCGATGGAGGTCGGGTCCTTCACGACGAGCGCGGAGGAGGTCTGCGCCGGGTACCACGCGAAGCCCCAGCCGTAGGGCTGGTCGCGCTCTTCCTTCGGGTCGACGACGGCCTTGAGGGTGATGGATGGGGAGGCCGCGCCGTCGAAGGACATCGCGAGGAGGCGCGTGAGCTGGTGTTCGGCGCGCTTCATCGCCGCGTCGGCCGGTGGTGTGCTGCGGGGCGGGGTCGGCGGCTGGTCGGGCATCGGGCGCCCATTGTGGAGAACGGGTGCTCGAAGTGGAAGCCTCCTCGCGTCGGGTGGTAGCTACGCTCTCAGCTCGCGAGGCGACGGGACGAGGCGCGGCGGAAGGAGGGCCGCAAGGGCGCCAGGACCGCAAGGAGCGAAGGTCGGCACCGACACATCCACGTTCGCAGGATGGTGATGGCAGGCGCGCAGACCGCTCACCCGATTGCTTCCTTGCGATCCTGGCGCCCTTGCGGCTCTTCTCCGACCACGCGTTGCGCGTCGCTTCGGGACGGTGGAGGAGCGTCGGGCTGACGTGAGCGAATGCTCTTCAAGCTATCAGTCTCGCGTGGACAAGTACTACGCGAGCTCGCCGAGGAGCGCGCGCGGCGTCACCCCTGCGATCGCCCGGAACTCCTCGATGAGGTGCGCCTGATCGTAGTAGCCGCTCGCGGCGGCGATGCTCGCCCAGTTCACGGCGCTGCTCTCGCGCGCGGCCCGCAGCGCACGACGGAAGCGCACGACACGGGCGAAGGCCTTCGGGCTCATCCCGACGGCCTCACCGAACACGCGACGAAGATGCCGCTCGCTCACGCCGAGGTCCGCGGCGACGGCGCTGACGTTGGCGGTCGCGAGTCTCTGCGCAGCTTCGGTCACGAGCCGCGGTCGTACGCCTGCCACCGCAACGCGCTCGGCGATCGCGCGCTCGACGATCGTGGCTGCCTCGACGGGTCCGGGCGCGGCGGCGAGCCGATCGCAGAGCCTCCGCGTCGCGGCGTCGCCCCACAGGTCATCGAGCGCGACGATGCGCCCGGCGATCGCCGACGCAGGCACGCCGAACACCGCCTCCGTCGCGCCCAGGTGAAGTCGCGCGGCCACGACCCGCTGACCCGCGCGGATGAACTTCCGATGCGCCCGCTGTCGCGCGCCGAACGCGTGCACGTCGAGGCCTCCCTCCGCCGACGAACCGAAGCGCACGACGATCTGGATTTCCGGGCGCGGGATCGCCACGAGCGGCGCGTCGCGGTCGTACTCGTAGACGGAGAGCGCTGCCACGGCGGACGCGGCCGATGCGCCTGGCGTGATGCGACTCCGACGGACCGCGCTCGCCTGCATGAGCCGATTCTGAGGACGCGTGAGACGGCCGCGCAAGCGTCGGCGCGCGCTTGTCCGTTTCTTCCAATCCGCGATGGAGGGCGACGCCTACGGTTGGGCGCATGAACATTCTCGTCACTGGTGCGACCGGAAAGGTCGGTAGTCGTCTCGCTCGAAGGCTGTCTCAGCGCGGCGACCGGGTGCGCGCCCTCGTCCGCGATCGGACGCGCGCCGCCACGCTGCTCGGAGAGCACATTGAGCTCGTCGAGGGCGATCTCCTCGACGCGGACTCGCTCGCGGGCGCGGTGCGCGGCGTCGATGCGGTGGTGCATTGCGCGGCGTTCTTCCGCGGCGCGACGGCGGAGCAGGCGCACGCCGTCAACGACCTCGGCACGCAGCACCTCGCGCACGCCGCCCGCGCCGCCTCGGTGCGGCGCTTCATCTTCACGAGCACCGGCCTGGTCTACGGGCCGAGGGGTGGTCGCCTCGCCCGCGAGGACGACCCCTGCGCGCCCATCGACGCGTACCCGGTGAGCAAGCTCGCCGCCGAGCGCTTCCTCTTCGGGCTCGGTGGGCTCGACGTGCGGGTGCTGCGGCTGCCGTTCGTGTACGGCGACGGCGACGCGCACATCGCGGAGGCGGTGCCGATGATGCGCGGCTTCCCGGCGACGATGCGCATGTCCATCGGCCACCACGTCGACGTGGCGCAGGCCGTCGCCCGCCTGCTCGACGCGCCGTCGCCCGCGCACCGCATCTACAACGTGACCGACGACGAGGCGCCCGACCTCGCGACGCTGTTCGCGTCGGTGGGTGAACCGCCGCCCGACGGGTCGAACGCCGAGCGGGCGCGCGCGTTCGACGCGATCATGGACGGTCGACGGATTCGCGAAGACCTCGGGTTCAAGGCGGTGTACCCGCGGCTCGCGGACGCCGCAGGTGCGTAGCTACGCGTCGGCCCACATCGACGCGCGCAGCGACGCGAAGAGCCGCCGGGCGTCGTCTGGCGTCGGCAGCCCGAGCTCGTCGACCAGCGCTGCCGGGGCGGGAGCCTCGATCGACGCTGCGAGCGCGTCGACCGCCTCGCGCATCGCCGCCGACAGCGCGGCACCATCGACGTCGTCGCGCGACAGGAACCAGTCGCGTACCGACCACGCGAGCGCCGCGTGGCGCGTCTCGTCGCGGGCGATGCGGCGCTGCGCGGCGGCGCGCCATGCTGGGATCACCCGCAGCAACGGGTGTGCCCTGCGAGCAATGTGCTGGGAGGGTTGGAGCGCTGCGCCAGAGTGAGCCATTTGAGGCGCGGCGGTGCGCTGACCGGTAACATCGCGCGGTGGTCGTGCGGCCCGAAGCGCGAGCTGGTCATCATCCAGGTCCGCACCGCGCTCTCGATCTCACTTGCCGCGGCGAAGGCGGTCGTCGATGCGGCGCCCTGCGCGTTCGCGACCTTCCCTGATGAGTTCGCCGCCGAGGCCTTCGCTCGGTCGATCGCCGCGCTCCGCGCCATCGTCGCGGTGAGAGTCGCGACGTAGCGCACGCCCCGCTTTCCCAAACCATCACACTCGCTTCCCACCCCGCGCTGGTATCCATCTCGTCCAACACCATGCGCGTCCGCATCCGTCACGAGACCCGCTACCGCTACCCCCGCCCCTCGGCGCTCGGCCCCCAGGTCGTCCGCCTCCGCCCGTCGGGCCACGCCCGCGCCGCCGTACTCGCGTACAACCTCTCGATCGAGCCCGCGCCCGAGGTCCGCTGGCAGCACGACCCCTGGGGCAACCGCGTCGCCCGCCTCACCTTCCCCGCCGACTCGCTCGTCCCCGAGCTCGCCCTCCGCGTCGAGTGCACCGTCGACATCCGCCCGGTGAACCCCTTCGACTTCTTCGTCGACGATCGCTGCAAGACCGTCCCCTTCGACTACCCCGACGGGCTCGCCGACGAGCTCGCGCCCTTCCTCGCGCGCAACACCCCGTCGCCGCGCCTCGCCGCGTGGCTCCGCGAGAGCCCACCCGGCGGCTACGTCACCGATCACCTCGTCGCCCTCAACGCCCGCGTCGCGCGCGAGGTCCGCTACATCCTGCGCGACGAGGCCGGCATCCAGACCAGCGACGAGACGCTCATCAAGGGATCCGGGAGCTGCCGCGACTCGGCCGTGCTCCTCGTCGATGCGCTGCGGGCGCAGGGATTCGCGGCGCGTTTCGTCAGCGGGTACCTCGTTCAGCTCGCGGACGAGGGAGAGCTCCCCGACGAGGCGAAGGGCGTCGACCGCGACGTGGTCGACCTGCACGCGTGGGCCGAAGCCTTCGTCCCGGGCGCCGGCTGGATCGGCCTCGACGGCACCAGCGGCCTGCTCTGCGGCGAAGGCCACCTGCCGCTCGCGTGCACGGTCAACCCCGAGCTCGCATCGCCCGTCGACGGAACATCGAGCGAGGTCGCCGAGGGCTTCGACGTGGTGATGCAGGTCACGCGGCTCGGCCACGAGGCGAGCCCGCGACGCCCGTACACCGACGCGCAGTGGACCGCTCTCCGCGCGGCGGGTGACCTCATCGACGCGCGACTCGCGGCGGACGGACTCGCGCTGACCATGGGCGGTGAGCCGACGTGGACGTCGCGCGAGCACCCGCGCGAGCCCGAGTGGAACCTCGAAGCGCTCGGCCCCACCAAGTGGGCCCAGGCGATGCGGCTCACCCGTGAGCTCGCGCCCCGCATCGCGCGCGGCGGCGTGGTGATGCACCGCATGGGCAAGCAGTACCCGGGCGAGAGCCTTCCTCGCTGGGTGGTGCAGCTCGCGTGGCGCGACGATGGGGTTCCGCTGTGGCGCGACCCGCGGTGGCTCGACCTCGACGAAGACGCCGAGCGGCCGCCCGTGGCGATCGACGACGTCCGCGCCTTCGCGACAGCCCTCGCCGCGCGTCTCGGCCTGCCCGACGCGTGGATGCCCGCCTACGAAGACCCCTGGCACTTCGTCGCCCGCGAGCAGGAACTCCCCCCCGACGTCGACCCCCTCACCGCCGGACTGCGCGACCCCGAGGCGCGTCGCATGCTCGCCCGCGCGCTCGGTCGCGGGCTCGATGTTCCGGTGGGGTTCGTGCTGCCGCTCACCCGCGAGGACGACGCGTGGGCGACCGCGGGGTGGACCTTCCGTCGCGGCGCGCTGCACCTCATCCCCGGCGACAGCCCCATCGGCCTGCGCCTCCCGCTCGACCGCATCGCCGGAACCTCCCGCGACCTCATCGCCCCCGACCTCACCGTCGGCGCCGCCGCGCTCTCCTCCGACCCGTGGCGCCCGCTGCCGCAGGGCACCGACGCGCCGCCCGTACAGCACTCTCCGTTGCCCGACGGCTCGGTGCGAACGGCCCTCTGCATCGAGTCACGCGACGGAGCGCTGTGCATCTTCCTCCCGCCGATGGAGCGCGCGGAGGACTTCGTCCGTCTGCTCGCCGCCATCGAAGCGACGGCCGAAAAGACCCAGCGGCCCGTGCGCCTGGAGGGCTACGGACCGAAGGGTGATCCGCGCGTACAGAGCTGCCTCGTGACGCCCGACCCCGGCGTCATCGAGGTCAACCTCCCGGTGACGCGCACCTACGCGGCCTACGTCGACACGCTGGAGTCCGTCGGCCGCGCCGCGCTCCACGCGGGCCTCACCTCCGAGCGCTTCCAGCTCGATGGCCGCGCGGCGGGGACGGGCGGTGGTCATCACCTCACGCTGGGCGGACCGACCACGGTGGAGAGCCCGTTCTTGCGTCGGCCCGATCTGCTGGCGAGCACGCTGCGTTTTCTCCAGCACCACCCGTCGCTGTCGTACCTGTTCACGGGGCTCTTCGTGGGTCCGACCTCGCAGGCGCCGCGCGTCGACGAGGCCCGCCACGAGTCGCTCTCCGAGCTGGAGATCGCGCTCGACCTCGCCGACCGCGCGGAGTCACCGCCCCCGTGGCTCACCGACCGGATCTTCCGCAACCTGCTCGTCGACGTCACCGGCAGCACGCACCGCACCGAGCTCTCCATCGACAAGCTCTACGACCCCGCGACCCTTCATGGTCGGCAGGGCATCGTGGAGTTTCGCGCCTTCGAGATGCCGCCCAACGAGCGCATGGCGGCCGCGCAGATGCTGCTCGTGCGCGCCATGACCTCGGTGTTCGCGCGCGATCGTTACGTCGCGCCCTTGGTTCGGTGGGGAACGCAGCTCCACGACCGCTTCATGCTGCCGCACCACCTGTGGGCCGACCTGCGGTGCGCGCTCGACCACCTCGCCGACCGCGGCGTGGCGCTCGACCCGGCGTGGTTCGAGCCCTTCGTGGAGCTGCGCTTCCCGGTGTCGGGGAGGGTCACGCTCGACGACGTCACGATGGAGCTGCGCCCCGCGCTGGAGCCCTGGCCGGTGCTCGGCGAAGAGGCCACCGCGTCGGGCACGTCGCGCTACGTCGACGCGTCGCTGGAGCGCGTTCAGTTGAAGGTCGACGGGCTGGTCGAGGGCCGCCACAAGGTGCTGGTCAACGGCGTCGAACTGCCGCTGCGCCCCACCGGGCGGGCGAGCGAGTACGTCGCGGGCGTGCGGTTTCGCGCGTGGAAGCCGGCGCATTGTCTGCACCCGACCATCGACGTGCATCACCCGCTGCGCTTCGACCTCGTCGACACCTGGGCGCGGCGCTCGCTCGGCGGCTTCACGCACCACGTGTGGCACCCCGAGGGCCGCGCCTACGACGCTCCGCCGCTCACGGCCTTCGAGGCGGCGGCGCGGCGCGCGCAGCGCTTCACCACCGAAGGACACCTGCCGTGGCCGGTGAACCCGCGCGTGCCGGTGATCGACCCCGAGCGGCCGTTTACCCTCGACCTGCGCCGACAGCGGTAGTCTCTCGCGACGCTCGCCTACGGCGTGGTGTTGCGCATCACGCACCAGCCGCCGTCGCGCACGAAGATCACGTCGGCCCGCCCGTCGCCGTCGACCTCCGCGAAGGCCGCCGAGCGGCTCCCCAGCGGCAGTGTGATCGCCCGCACCGCGAAGCTCGCGGGCCCGATCGCCGCGCCGCGCGTCGCGAGGTTCTGCACCACGGTCACGCGATCACCCAGCGCGCTCGCCACGTCCGGGACGCCGTTGCCGTCGAGGTCGATGACGCTCACCACGGCCCCGTCGCCGAGCGACCCGGGGAGGTCGATGGCCGGGCCGAAGGTCTCCGCGCTCAGCGCAGCCGCGCCCGTGTGCAGCCGCAGCGCGCCGCGCGTGCCCGGCGCGTCGGGTGACTTCAACGTGTAGAAGAGATCGACGCGCCCGTCGCCGTTGACGTCCACCAGGCGGGCGTTGCGGGTCACGCGCCGCTCGCCCGTGGCCGCGGTGTTCCAGCGCAGGGCGTCGCCGAAGGTGCGCTCGGTGAGCGTCCCCGGGGTCGACTCGTTGCGCAGCGCCGCGAAGCCCTGCTCGCCGCTGCCGCGGTCGGGGTTGTCGCTCGTCGCCACCACGTCGGGTCGGCCGTCGCCGTCGAGGTCGCCCAGCGCGATGGACGTGCAGCGCGTGAGGCCCCGCACGTACACCCGCACGATGAGCTGCGTCCCGAAGATCGGCGCCGGCTCGACCCTCCGCTGCGGGTACACCAGCACGTTGCAGCTCCCGGCGCTCTGCGCCGACATCACGTCGCGCAGCCCATCGAGGTCGAGGTCGAGCACCGTCAGCGTGTCCGGCTCTGGCGTCGTGAACCCGACGCCGCTCCCGAAGAGCTGCCCCGTCCCCGCGAAGGTCGCCTCCGTCAACGCCCCCGCCGCGGCCTGCGTGTTGCGCCACCAGCGATCGTTGCGAATCAGCTCCGCAAACCCGTCGCCGTCGAGGTCGGTCACCTGCGTCGCGCTCGACGCCAGCAGCGGCGTCGCCTCGCTCGACAGGTGATCGACCCGCGCGTCGAAGCGCACCTCGCCCGCGGCCGAGGCGTTGCGCGCATAACCATATCCGCTCGGCGCCGACGGGCCCGACTCGCGATACTCCAGCACCGCGTCGAGCCGCCCGTCGTGATCGAGGTCGCCGGTCACCACCCGATCGAGCTGCGCCGCGGCCGGGAAGCACGTCGGGTCGGCGAAGCGCACGCTGCTGACCGGCACGTCCTCCGCAACGCCCACGTCGCTCACCGCGACGTCGACCGCATCGACGCCCGCATCTCGCGCTCCCACCGGCGGATCGGCGGCGCACCCCAACGCGAGCCAGACCCCGACCGCGAGAGAGGGGACGCGACGACCACCCAGCCAGCATGCCCGATCACCGCGCCCCATTGGTCCGGCGCCTCAGGGCAGCACGAACGCCGGCAGCATGCCGGTCGTCGGTCCGGTTGGTGATCCGCGCGAGAGCACCACCCGCCCCGGCGACAGGAAGATCGTCACGTCATCGAAGCCATCGCGGTCGGTGTCGCCCGCCGAGCCCAGGGAGAAGCCGCGCTCGTCGGGGCCGTAGTCGTCGCTGTTGAGCGCCCGCGTGGGCGTCGTCGCGAGCCCCGTCGGCGAGCCGTTGTAGAGCAGCGCCTCGGGCGGTCGGAGGTTGGTGTGCATCCACACGCCCAGGTCGCCGATGCCGTCGCCGTTGAGGTCGGCCGCCACGGACACCCGCACGCTCTCCGTCTGCCGCCCCACGAAGGGGATGCGCAGCGGGTTGGTCAGCACCGGCCCGTCGGCGCTGCCCGGGTAGATCCAGACCCCGCTGCGGTCGAAGGTCTGCGTGTCGTGTGGCGCCGCGATGACCGCGTCGGCGTACCCGTCGCCGTTGTAGTCACCGCTCAGCGAGAGCGACTCGCCGAAGTGCGCCAGCTCCCCGGTGTCGCCGGGCAGCTCGACGAGGCGCCCCATCCCACAGCCGCCGTTGATCCACGCGCGCGCGCGGCCCGCGCCGTCGTTGGTGGAGGGCATGCCGAAGAGCAGGTCGGGCAGGCGGTCGCCGTTGAGGTCGCCGCCCCCGGTCATCACCACCCCCGTCACCGCGTCCGCGTCGCTCGCCAGGATCACCCCCGACCGCGGCCGCACGCCCGCTGCGTCGCCGAAGAACGCCCGCACCTGCCCCACGGGCCCCGTCGACCCGTCGTCGCGCCCCACGAGGTCGCCGTAGCCGTCGCCATCGAGGTCGCCCGCCCCGCCCACCGACGAGGGCCACGGATCGATCGTCACCAGCGCGACCGGCGGCACCACGACGCCGCGCGGCCCGCCCGGATGCAGCATGGCGCGACGCTCGCCATCGACCATCGCGAACGAGAGCATGTCGGTGAACCCGTCGCCGTTGACGTCGCCCACCGTCGACATCGGAACCGTCGACCCGTCGGCCTGCATCGGGAGCATCGTCGTGGGCATCCGCGACGCCCCCTCCGGGCCGCCCGCGTAGATGGCCGAGCGCTGCGGCGTCCCGGCGCGCATCACCAGGTCGCCGAACCCATCACCATCGACGTCGACCATGCCGCCGAGGGTGGTGTCCGCGCTCCCGCTGCTCGCCCGCACCCTGAACTGCCACGTCGCCGACGCCGTCGTCGAGACCACCGCGCCGCGCTTCGCAAACGCCCGCCAGAAGTACACGCCCGGCCGCAGCGCCTCGGGCGGTCGCATGGACGATCCCGTCACGTCGGCCGTGTGCTGCACCTGCGAGCACGCGCGGTCGAGACAGAGCTGCACCCGCGCCTCGGTGACGCCCGCGGGCAGGAGCCACCGTAGCGTGGGTTGCCGCGAGGTGACGTTGCCCAGCGACGCGGGCCCCACGAGCCTCGGCGGCGCCGCACCGCCCGGAACACACGCGCCCGCGACGCACGCTTCACTCACGGCGCACGCGCGACCGCAGGGCCCGCAGCGGTCGTGATCGTCGACGGCCGCGTCGCCGTTGACGTGGCTGAGCGCGCCGCCGTCGTAGAAGAGCGGCGGACCTCCATCGAGGATGGGCGGCCTCCCCTCGGTGACGCTGTTGACGCCGCACGCCGGGGCCACGACCGCGAGCAGCCAGACCCAACCCTTGCGTGTGGCCCGCGTGGTCATCGGTCACTCCATCGCGCTGCGCGAGTTGAGCGTGAAGAGCTCGGTGCAGGGCGCGGTGTTGTAGTTGACCCCGTCGCGCACCTCGCTGGTCACCATCGGCCGCGTGGTCTCCGGCGCGCGGCCCGCCCACTGGTACGCGCTGTCGGTAAACCCGAACCAGATGCACATCTCGCCCGATCCGAGGCCGTAGCGCACCGTGGTCGAGCGGGTGTTGTCGAAGGTACAGCTCAGCCGCAGCGCCCGCGCGCCGCTGATGTCCACCGGCGGGCTCATGGTGCGCGCCCACGACTCGCCCTGGCGCGCGTCGGTCTCGTAGAGGGCGCGGCCGTCCATGGGGCCGCCGACGATGGTCACGCGCATCCGCGAGCCGAGCTCGTGGTAGTGCGCGAGGCCGTAGAAGAAGCGCATGGAGAGCGGTTCGCCGGTGAGCATCCGGGCGCGCTCGTCGATGGCGCACTCGACGTCGAACTGCGAGCGCCCGCGGGGGGTGATCTCCAGCGGGTGGTACTCCAGGTAGAAGGGCGTCAGGCGGGTGCGAACCTCCGCGCGGGGGAGCGTCTGGATGTTGAACCCGAGGGAGATGGCGCGCGCTGCGGGGCTCGCGTTGAGCATGTGGAGCTGGCCGATCACGCGCGAGTGCGGCGGGATGACCACCACGGTGCCGGGCGGAAACTGCTGGGTCTCGTTGGTAACCTGCGTGCTCTGCGCGAAGAAGACCCCGCCCAGCAGCGACGCGACCCCCTGGTCGAAGTTGCGCGACGCGCACGACCACGTCCCATCCGGCCCCGGGTAGTTCGCCTCCGGTACGAAGAACCAATTGGAGTGGTGCATCCCGGCCGTCGCCGTCATCTGCACGGTGCTGAGGTAGAGGGGCTCGTCGTTGTTGAGGGTCCACGACTCGCAGTCCGACGAGCGCTCTCCCCCCGCCGGCACCATCCACGGCCCCATCTGGTGCGACAGCGTATGGGCGCTCGTGTTGACGAACGTGTCCCCCTCCACGCCCGCATCACCCGTCGCGTCGACCGTCGGCGTCCCCTGGTCGGTCGCCGCGTCCGTCGCCGCGACCACCGCCGCGTCTGTCACCGCTCCGCCCGACGAACAGCCCGCCAACACCCACGCCGCGATGACCGCCGCTGCGTTGGTTCTCGACCCTCGCGTTTTGCCTGACACCACCGGTGGGCTCCTCACGGGTCGCATGTCACGGCACCTCGCGACCGCCGTCAACACGGCGACCCGCTCAAGTTTGCGTAGGCTCTCCGCAACGACAGCGCGTGGTTGACGCCCGACCGCCCCATCGGCTCCCATCCCGGCCGTGCGATCAGCGTGGATGGCGGGCGGTGCGATGACGGCGGTATTGGCGGCGTGCGGGGGTGATCCGTCTCCCGCGGTGACCCCTGACGCGGGCGTGTCCGCCACCTGGGAGGCGGTCGCGACCATCTTCACGGCGAGCTGCAACTTCTCCACGTGTCACGGCGGCATCGCCGGGTCGCTCACCCTCACCGGCTCGGCCGCGGACGCACGGTCGGCCCTGCTGGCACCGTCCTTCGAGGTTCCGCGGCTGCCGCGGGTGGCGCCGGGTGACCCGGCGGGTTCGTTCCTGATGACCAAGCTGGAAGGCCGGATGGCCGACGTGGCCGAGTGCCGCGCGATGCCGATGGTGTGTGGAGTGTCGATGCCGCAGGGAGAGCCGCTGCTCACGACCGAGCAGCGGGCGACGGTGCGCGCGTGGATCGCCGCGGGCGCGCCCGGACCGCGCTAGGCCCTCAGCGCCAGGTGTTGTTGGCCGGCGTGTACGCCTCGACCCGGTTGAAGGTCGAGCCCGTGTAGCCGCCGATGGTGAAGAGTCGGCCGTCGAGCAGCGGGAGCATCCGCGCATAGCCGCGCGCCGTCGCCATGGAGGCGATCGTGGTGTAGCTCGACGAGCCCGACGCGAGCGAGACGGCCGTGGCGAGGTAGGTCGACGTCGTGGGCGAGAGGCCGCCCGCGATGTAGAGCACGCCGTTGGTGCCAAACGCGGCGCCCGGGTAGACGCGGCCTCCGCCGGTCGGGAGAGCCGGGCCCACCGCGTAGGTGTTGGAGACCGGGTCGTAGATGTCCACGGTGAGCGCCGCGACGGAGCCCGACGTGTCCGTCGAGCCGCCGATGAGATAGATGCGACCGTCGGCCGCCGTCACCGCGGTGCCGCCCTGGCGCGCCGTGGGAATGGCTCGGATGTTGGTCCACACCCCCGTCGCGGGGTCATAGACCTCGGCGGTGAACAGGTTGGACGAGCTGTTGCGCCCGCCGAAGAGGTACACCTTGCCGTCGAGGCCCCGCGACGCCGCGGCCATGTACCGCGCGTTGAGCACCGACCCGGTGGTCGTCCAGGTGTTGGTCGTCGGGTTGTAGAGGTGCACCGCGGAGGTCATCGCCGAGTTGGCGTACCCGCTGATGCTGATGAGCCGACCGTCGGCCAGCGTCGTGCCCACGATGCCCCAGGTCGCGACGGGCATCGACGCGCGGGTCGTCCAGGTGTTGGTCGCCGGGTCGTACATCTCGGTGGACGAGAGGTACGTGCTGCTGACGGTGCTGTACCCGCCCCAGGCGTAGAGGATGCCGCTGGCGGTCGCCGCCGCCGCGTGCCCGTAGCGCGCGATGGAGAGCTGCGCCGGGGACGCCGCCGTGCACACCCGCCCGACGCAACTCTGCCCGGTGGGGCAGACCGTTCCGCAGGCGCCGCAGTTGCGCGCGTCGGAGGCGACGTTGGCCTCGCACCCGTTGCTCGCCATCAGGTCGCAGTCGCTGAAGCCCGCGGTGCACATCGCCCCGCACACGCCGCCCGGCGAGCAGGTCACCGTCGTCCCCGGAACGCCCGACCCCGGGCACACCGTCCCGCACGCCCCGCAGTTGGTGATGCTCGTCCCGAGGTTGGTCTCGCACCCGTTGGACGCCGCCGCGTCGCAGTCCGCGTAGCCCGTGTTGCACGCCCCGACCGAGCACGTCGCCGCCGAGCACACGCCCGTCGCGTTGGCCGGGGCGCACGTTCGGCCGCAGGCGCCGCAGTTCGCGAGGTCGGTGCGCACCGACACCTCGCAGCCGTTGGCGTTGGTCCCGTCGCAGCTCGCGAAGCCCGTCGTGCACGCGAAGGAGCAGCTCCCGAAGCTGCAAGCGACCTGCGCGTTGGGCCCCGTGGGGCACGCGTTGTCGCAGCGACCGCAGTGCGCGAGGTCGGTGTTGAGCGAGCGCTCGCACCCGTTGCTCGGGTCGCCGTCGCAATCACCGTAGCCGCTCTGGCAGACGTACGCGCAGCGGCCCACGGTGCACGACGCCACGCTGTTGGGCCGCGCGGCGCACATCGCTCCGCAGGCGCCGCAGTTGCGCACGTCGCTCGTGGTCGAGACCTCGCAGCCGTTGGCCGCGACCATGTCGCAGTCGCCGAAGTTGGGCAGGCAGGTGACCCGGCAGGCGCCCGCCACGCACGCGCTGCTCGCGCCCGACGTGGAGCTGCACAGCTGCCCGCAGGCGCCGCAGTGCGATCCGCTCGACGAGAGGTCGGTCTCGCAGCCGTTGGATGATGCGCCGTCGCAGTTGCCCCAGCCGCTCTCGCACGAGAAGCCGCACGCGCCGCCCGAGCACGTCGAGGCCGCGCCGTGGGCGGGCAGCGTGCAGGGCGCGGGCGAGTACCCGAGGCCGTCGGCGTTGCACACGCGCCGGCTGGTGGATGACTCGCAGTCGTAGGTGCCCGGAACGCACACCCACGCGTTGCAGCGACCGCTGGTGCAGGTGGAGCTGCTCGGGCACGACATCGCGCGCGTGCCCAGGCCATCGGCGTTGCAGACGGTGACCGACGTCGACGAGCCGCAGGTGGTGGCGCCCGGGGTGCAGCTCCAGGCGCGGCACGTCCCGCTCGAACACGACTGCATGGGCGCGCACGCGGAGGGCGAGTACCCGAGGCCGTCGGCGTTGCAGACGCGCCGCTCGGTCATGGACGAGCAGCTCTGCGAAGCGGGGGTGCACACCCAGGACTGGCAGCGGCCGTCGACGCAGGACGAGCTGACGCCGCAGGGGCTCTCGTCCCAGGCGCTGCCGTTGGCGTTGCAGACGCGCAGGCGGCGCAGGTCGAGGCACTCGCGGGCGCCCGGCGTGCACACCTGCGGAACACACGTCCGCTGCGGCGTGCAGAACTCCCCGGCGACGCAGTCGGGGTCGGCGACGCAGTCCACGCACTGGTTGCGCGAGGAGTCACAGACCTGGTCGGAGGCGCTGCACTGCCGCGACGAGGTGCACGGCGTCGGGGCGGGGCGGCAGTTGTTGCGGATGCAGACGTTGCCGCCCATGCAGTCGGCGTCGGTGACGCAGTCGGCGCAGAAGCTCTGGGTGGTGTCGCAGACCTGGCCGGGGCAGGTGCGTGACGAGGCGCAGGTGACGCCCGCGACGCAGCGGTTGGCGGCGCAGACCGGGGTGGCGCCCGAGCACTCGGCGCCGCTCACGCACTGCACGCAGCGACCGACGACGCGGTCACACACGCCGGCGGCGCAGTCGCGGGTCGAGCGACAGGGCGTCGGCATGATGGGAACGTCCGTCGGCGTGACCACATCACCCGGCGTGGCCGCGTCGCCCGCGTCGACGGCGCCGTCGCGGACGACCAAGGTGTCGCCGGGCGTGACCGCGTCGGTCGGGGCGACGGGCTGGTCGATGCCGGTGACGGCGTCGATGGGGGGCGACGAGTCGGCGTAGGTGATGGTGGTGCCGCCGCCGCTGGCGTTGCAGGCGACCACGAAGGACGCGCAGAGGAGGAGAAGGAAGGGTGTTCGCATGGGGGATTGGGCCTCGTCGGGCGCGAAGCTACATGAGCGCGACGAGTGAGGTCCATGACCCGCGGGGTGCGGTGATGACGTCGGTCTGTCGTGGGCGCCGCCACCTCCGCCGCCACCCCCGCCGCCACCCGCCGCCACCCACGCGATGCTTGAAAACAAGCACTTTTCGGATGGCACGGGCTTCGCGATAGGGCTGCTCCGACCCCACACGGAGTGGCGGTCGGAAAGAACGACACGGTGAAGACGATGGGTGTTTCAGACAAGCTGCGCGCGGTCCGCTCGGCGATCGGGATGTTGGAGAAGCAGTTCGGCAAGGGGGCGGTGATGACCCTCGCGGAGGGCGAGGGCAGGGAGCCCGTGGCGGTGATCCCGTCGGGCTCGCTGGCCATCGACACGGCCCTCGGCGCGGGCGGGTATCCGCGCGGGCGCATCGTGGAGGTGTTCGGCCCGGAGAGCTCTGGGAAGACCACGCTGGCGCTGCACGCCATCGCGGAGGTGCAGCGCGCAGGCGGGGTCGCGGCCTTCATCGACGCCGAGCACGCGCTCGACGTGGGCTACGCGCAGGCGCTGGGCATCGACCTCTCGCAGCTCCTCATCTCGCAGCCCGACAACGGCGAGCAGGCGCTGGAGATCGCCGACGCGCTGGTGCGCTCCGGCGCGGTGGAGCTGGTGGTGATCGACAGCGTGGCGGCGCTGGTGCCGAAGGCCGAGCTCGAAGGGGACATGGGCGACCAGCACATGGCGCTCCAGGCGCGGCTGATGAGCCAGGCGCTGCGCAAGCTCACGGCGGTCGCGCACCGCAACAACGCGTGTGTGTTTTTCATCAATCAGATTCGCAACAAGGTGGGCGTGGTGTTCGGGAGCACGGAGACCACGACGGGCGGCAACGCGCTGAAGTTCTACGCGTCGGTGCGCATCGACGTGCGGCGTATCGGCTCGCTGAAGAGCGGCGACGAGGTGCACGGCTCGCGCACCCGCGTGAAGGTCGTCAAGAACAAGCTCGCGCCGCCCTTCCGCGAGGCCGAGTTCGACGTGCGCTACGGCACCGGCATCGACGCCGTGGCCGAGCTCATCGACGCGGGCCTGGAGCGCGGGGTGCTCGACAAGGCGGGCACGCACATCTCGTTCGGTGGCCAGCACCTGGGCAACGGACGCGAGCGCGCGCGGGAGTCGCTGACGGGCGACCTGGTGCTGCGGGCGAGGCTGCGCGACGCCATCCGCGCGGCGACGGAGAAGGCGGCGCCGGAGGTCCCGATGCTGGCCGCGGCCAACGACGCGTAGCGACGGAGAGCGACGGAGTGAACGGGTCCGCGCGGGTGATGCGACACGCCCGCGCGGGCCCTCGTCCCGTGGGATGCGACGACGAAGACGGAGGTGGTAGCGTGGGATGGATGAACGACGGCGGTCACAAGACGCAACCGGGGCCGTTTCGTCCCGAGCAAGTTCGATCGGGCGACCCGTACGAGCTGTCGCACGGACACCCGGTGTACTGCGCGCCGACGGGCGTCGACGGGACGTCCCCCAACGGCCTGGGCTTCGCGGTGCTCGACAGCGACCCGGCGGTGCGCCGCGCGGGCGTCGACACGGGCCTCGCGCTCGGGCCGGGCACACTCCGCGCGCCCGACGTGGCGGTGAACTTCGAGTCGGGCGACGGAACCTGGGCGACCAGCACCCCGCTGGCCGTGGAGTACGAGGGGCGCGGCCAGGACGAGGCTGAACTGAAGAAGAAGATCGCCGAGCTCCTGGCGGCCGGCACGCGGTGGGTTTGGGTGGTTCGGCTGGTGGGCCCGCGTCGGGTGGAGATCCACGAGCCGGGGACCGCGATGCGAACGGTGGGCGACGAGGCGACGCTCTCGGCGCCGGGTGTACTGGCGCTGCCGGTGCCGGTGCGGGCGCTCTACGATCGGGAGGCGGCCCACGACGTGACGCTGCGCAACCTGCTGGCAGCGAAGGGTTACGGCAGCCCGGAGATGCTGCGCGATGAGGGCTTCGAAGCAGGGCGCGACGAAGGCGTCGAGGCATTGCGTGCGGCGCTGCGGGCGAGCATCACCGCGCGGGGTTGGTCGTTGTCGGACGACGACGCGGCGCGCATCGTGGGCACGCGCGAGCTCGCGACGCTGGTCGCGTGGGTGACGCGAGCGGTGACGGCAGCGTCGGTGGGTGAGGTCTTCGCGGCGAGCTGAGTCAGCGCGCGAGGCGGTGGCAGCGCTCGAAGGCGGCGAGGCGATCGACGCAGCCCGCCTCACGGCAGCCGGGGCAGAGCCCCTCGTGGGCGAGCATGTCTTCGCTCGCGTCGTCGCACTCACAGTAGGGAACGAGATCCACGCAGCCCCGGCACGAGCAGGTGACGGCGGTGCGCGGGCGACGGCACCAGGGGCAGTCGGCGACGGTGGCCATCAGAGCGGGGTGATGCGGATGCCCGTCGCGGTGGAGACCGTTCCGGGGTGGATGACGTGGAGGACGCCGTTGGCGTTCTGGATGCCGACCGTGGCGCGGCTGCCGTCGACGGAGGCGGTCGACCCGGCGGGACCTTCGAGGCGGTTGTAGACGAAGTCGATGACCGAGCCGCGCTCGTAGAGCACGACCTCCATGGTGATGTGCGCCTCGTTGACGGTGTAGCGGTAGGCGTCGAGCCACTCGATCACCATGCGGCGATTGGGGGTCGTGCCGACGGTCGCGACGCAGAGGTCGGAGCCGGGCGACGCGCGCAGCACGAGGTCGTCCCAGAGCGGCGCGATGATGGGACCCGCGCCGGTGTCGGGGATGGAGGCGTGACCGCCGGTGTCGTCGGGCGGCGCCGTCGTCCCGAAGTGGATGAAGCCGTTGGTGCTCGGCCAGAAGTTGAGCGCCGGCGTGCCGAAGAACATGAACGTCCACGGAATGCTGGTGAGCGCCGCGGCGTGGTTGTCGTCGCGACCGCCGGTGCCGGCGAGCGTGACGCGCGTGCCCAGGGCGCAGGCGTCGACGAAGGTCGGCGAGGGGATGGGCGTCTCGGTGAAGAACCGTCGGCAGGTCGCGCTGCCCGCCGCGCCGAGGCACTGCGCGGCGCCGAGGCACACGTTGGCCAAGGAGGTCGGGTCGCAGCTCGCGCCGTCGGCCACCACGGGTCGACACATGGGCGAGCCCGTGGGCGAGCAGCCGAGGCCCGCGTCACACGGCGTCGCAGAGAGGCGGCAGTAGCCGCCGTTGGTGCCCGCGGCGGGCTGGCACAGCGACGTGCCGGTGTTGCACTCGGAGGGCGAGTCGCAGCGGGGGGCGGCGGCGCGGCAGGTTCCGCCGAGGGCGCCGTCGGCGATGCAGCGGTAGGTGCCCGCGGAGAGGCGGCACGACGACGCGGCGGCGCACACGTTGGTCGCGCCGGTGGAGTCGCAGACGCCGCCGATCGGGATGATGGGGAGCGGAGGGAGCTCCGTGACGCTGAGCTCGAAGGGGCCCGCGGAGGTCCACGCGGCGTCGGTGGGCGGCTCGTAGCCCGCGACGAAGAGGAACACCGTCGTCCCCGCCGGGAGCGCCGCGGTGGTGAACACCGACGAACGGCTGCGGGTGCTGCCGCTGTCGTCGTCGCAGCCGAGCGACCTCGCGCCGGTCGCCACGCAGCGGTCTTGCGAGAAGGCCACGGTGTCGAAGCTGGCGGCCGTGCCCGCGTTGTCGGTCGACACCTGGAGCCGCGTGAGCGTGCGCGTGGTGTACGAGAAGGCGAGCACGTGGCCGATGCGGGTACACGCGCTGTACGTGGTGGCAGTCGACGTGGCGGTGTTGTTGCCGACGTATCGGAGCACCGACCCCGAGAGCGACCCGGCGGCGTTGAGGTTGACCGGCGCGAGGCACGGGTCGACCGCCGGAGGCACGTCGACCGCCGGCGGCACATCCACGGGAGGCGTCGGGACATCGACCGGCGGCACGGGCACATCGATGGGCGTGACCGGGATGTCGATCGGCGTCGGGACGTCGATGGGGGTCGGGACGTCGACCGGCGTGACCGGCACATCCACGGGCGGCACGGGGACATCATCCGGCGTCACCGGCACATCCACCGGCGTCACGGGGACGTCGTCGACGCTCGCGTCGGGCTTCACGAGGACGTCGTCGGGCGTCACGGGCACGTCGTCGATGCTCGCGTCGGGCGCGACCGGGACGTCGTCGGTCTTGGTGACGTCGGTGACGACCGGCACGTCGCCCGGCTTGGTTCCGCCATCGCCCGAGGCGTCGAGCGCCTGTGCGTCGCTGGTCTCGCCGTCGGCCGCCACGGCGATGTCCGTCGTGCTGCCATCGACGCTGCTGTCGGAGCCGAAGTCTCCCGATGGGGCCAGCGGGTTGCAGCCCATGACCGTCACCAGCGCCATCACGGAGGCCAATCCCAGTCTCGTCATCGTCGTTCCTTCGTCGCCGTCAGCTTCGCCCGGGAAACGCCTTCTTCCGCGCCTCCAGCAGCGACGCAATCATCTCGGCCGGGAGCGGCTGCGGGCCGCCCCACACCTGCGCGTGCGTCGCGATGGTGGCGAGGTGCTCGACCAGCTCCAGCCGCAGCAGCGCCTGCTCCACATCGTCGCCCCAGGACAGCACCCCGTTGCCCGCGATGAGCACCGCGTCGTAGCCCGAGACGAAGCCCTCCAGGGCCTTCACCGCCGCACCACCCGGCATCGCCAAGGGCACCAGCGGAACCTTCGCCCCCAGCGACACCACCGCCTCCGGCAGGAACGTCACCAGCTCGCGCCCGCACGCCCCGAGCGCCGTCGCGAAGGGCGGATGCGCGTGCACCACGGCCCCAACGTCCTTCCGCAGCCGGTACACCGCGAGGTGCAGCGCGTACTCCGAGAAGGTCTTTCCGCGCCCCGAGAGCAGCTTGCCCGCAGGGTCGGTGACCAGCAGGTCTTGCGCCCGGATGGCGCCCTTGTGCGTCGCGCCCGGGGTGCACACGAGGCGCTGCGCTGACACCTTCGCCGACGCGTTGCCGTCGTGGTTGGCGACCCAACCGCGGGTCACGAGGTACCCGCAGGCGCGGACGATCTCCTCCCGCGTGCGCGTCTCCATCGCTATCCCTCGTGGTAGGCGTCGACCACGCCCACGATCACGTCTTGAATGGCCAGCGGGTCGGTGAGCTTGCGCCCGAACACCAGCCGCGCCCCGCCGCCCTCGGCGTTGACCAGCACCGTGTCGCCGACCCCCGCCTGCGCGTGATCGACCGCGACGAAGGTCTCCCCCGTCACCGCGCCCTTCGGATCGACGGGCGCGCAGAGCAGCAGCGTCTGGCCGTCATACGAAGCCTGGTGAACCGTGGCGGTGAGCGTCCCCACGACGCGGGCGATCTTCACGGCGCACCCCGGAGGTCATCGCGGCCGCGCAGGAAGCCCGCGCCCCCGTCGGTGCGGTGCACTTCATCGACGAGCCCGACGATGGCCGCGTCGATCGGAACAAACGGCTGCTCCAGTGCGAGCGACGCCTCCCTCGCGCCCACGAGAAACACCAGCTCACCGGGGCCCGCGCTGACCGTATCGGCCGCGACGAAGGGCGCTCCGGTCACCTTGCCGTCGCCATCGACGGGCTCCACCACCAACAACCGGACGCCCTCCAGGTTGGGGGTGCGCTGGGTGGCGACGCAGGTTCCGACCACGCGACCGAGGTACATCGTCAGCGGACGTTACATCGCGTCGGGTCGGGCGGTGTCAACCCTGGAACACCGCCGCCAGCGCGAAGGCCAGCGACGCGATGTTGGGGTCACGCTCCCTCGGCTGGGCAGACCGGGCGCGACGACGGGGCGCTTCGGGGGCCTCGACGGGCGCTTCACCGAAGCGGTCGAGGGCGGCGCGGAGCTTCGCGCGGGCCTCGTGCATGCGCCACGCGATGGTCCCCTCGGGCACATTGAGAACGGCGGCCGCCTCGGGGTAGCTGAGCCCCTGGAGGGTGGTGAGCGCGACGGTGGTGCGCAGCAGCGGCGAGAGCTGGTCGAAGGCCCACAGGAGCTGGCCGTAACGCTCGCGCAGCTCGATGGCGTGGTGGGGCGAGGTGTGGGCGTCGACGGCCACCGCGAGGGCCACGCGCGGGTCATCGGGGTCGACGCAGGGGCGGCTCGCGGCGCGCTGCCGAACCTGGAGCGCGCGGTTGACGGCGATGCGGTAGATCCAGGTGAAGAAGGCGCTGCGACCCTCGAAGGTGGCGAGGTTCTCCCAGGCGCGCAGGAACGCGTCCTGGGTCACGTCGTCGGCATCGGAAGCATTGGCCGTGAGCTGGAGGGCGAGGGCCCGGATGCGCGGGCGAAAGCGCCGCACCAGCTCTTGAAAGGCGCGGGCGTGACCGTTGCGCGCGGCCCGCACCAGCGCGTCGGTGGGGACGGGCGGCGGGCCATGGGCCACGGCGGGGAGCGCGTGGGGCGGCGTCAATCGCGGGCGACGAGGGGCGACCATGACGAGGTCCGATAGGGAGGGGTAGGGGATCCTTGGGTGAGGAAAGTGCAGATCGTCAAATGCCCCCGGCCGTCGAGCCCGGAGCCGGGCTTACCCGGGCCGTGAGGGCCGTCGTCGCGGGGGCCGTCCCCTGCGCCTCGCCGTTGACCGTCGCGAACTCCGCCCGCACCCGGCCGACCCCTCCCCCACCGCCGCCCGAACCGCCCGAGCGCACCGGCACGCCGCCGACCGCCGAGACGTTGCCCGTCAGCACGAGGTCGCGCGCCCGCAGCCGAACGCTCCCGCCCGAGCCGCCGCCGCCACACGCCCCGCGGTTGCGCGCGACGATGACCTCACCCGAGGCCCCGTTGGCCGAGACGCGCGCCGTCGCCGCCACCTCGATGCGTGGCGAGATGAGCGTCACGACGCCGCCGCCCCCGCCGCCCGCCGCGCCCGTCGTCGAAAACGCGCTGCCACCACCGCCGCCGCCCGCCGCGCCCAGCAGGATCAGCCCGAAGTCCGCGTCCCCCGCGAGGCCACCGCCGCCACCACCGCCACCGCCGTAGTAGTTGCCCGTCGTCCCGCCACCGCCGCCGCCGCCGATGGCCCCGACGCCCACCGAGCCCGCGAGGTACGGCGGCGCTGGCGTGCTCGATGACGTCGCGGTGTTGCCCGGCGAGCCCGCGTTGCCGCCGTTGCCGCCGCGCGCCATGTCCGCCGGGTTGCACGTCGACCCGCCGCCGCCGCCCGCGGGGATGCCCGTCAGACCACCCGTTCCGCCGGCCGAGCCGTCGGCGCCGCAGCCCGTGCCGCCGCCTCCACCGCCTCCACCGCCGCCGTAACCACCGCCGCCGCCACCGCCCGAACCGTCGTCGCTGTTGCCCGTGCTGTCGCCGCCACCGCCGCCCGCGCAGCGTCCGCCCACGGTCGGCGTCGGCGCCCCGTCGCCGTTGCCGCCGCCCAGGAGACCCGCCATGCCCAGCGCGCCGCCGTTGCCGCCCGCGCCCGCGTAGCACTCGCCCCCGCGACCGCCCGAGCCGTCGCCGCCGCCCGCCGCGCCGCCACGAAACCCGCGCGCGTCGGTGTCGATCGCCCCGCCGGCCTCGACGGTGACCCGCTCGTTGGCCTTCAGCCACAGCACGCCGCCGCGCGTCCCGTCGAAGCCCGCGGTGGTCAGCCGACCGCCGCTCCGCACGATGACCCGCGTGTACTGCGGAACCCTCTGCAACACCACGGTCTGCCCCGTGAGGTCGGCGTTGGTCACGTTGCCGAAGACGCCCGTGACGGCGCCGTCGAGGCGCACCGTGTCGCCCGACACGCCCGCCACGAGGTGGCTCTCCCAGCGACCCACGTTCGTGAAGGCGGTAGCCGTCCCGCGCAGGTTGATGACCACCACCTCGTCGCCGACGGCGATCCCCGTCGCGGGCGTCCCGGTGACCCGAACCGAGTCCCCCGCGATGCCAGTGACCGGGAAGCTCACCGCGTCGCCGACGGTGCGCCCGTTGCGGAGGCGCGTCGCGTGGTCGTAGGTGTCCGTCACGATGAGCTCGCCGTCGCGCCCGTCGCCCGCGGGCCGCGTGGTGCAGGCGCCCGCGACGCAGTCCGACCCGAGCGGGCACGCGTTGCCGCACACCCCGCAGTGGGCGACGTTGGTGGCGAGGGTTACCTCGCAGCCGTCGGCGTCCATCGCGTTGCAGTTGGCGAAGCCCGCGTCGCAACGAAGGCCACACGCCCCCATCGCGCAGGTCGGCGCGCTCGCAGCGCGGGTGGGGCAGACGTTGGAGCACGCCCCGCAGTGGGTGAGCGTCACGCGCAGGTCGACCTCGCAGCCGTTGGTGGCGTCCCCGTCGCAGTTGCCGAAGCCGTCATTGCAACGAAGGCCACACGCCCCCATCGCGCAGGTCGCGGCGGCGTTGGCGGGCGTCGGACACACCGTCCCGCACGCGCCGCAGTGGGCGAGCGTGGTGCGCGTGTCCACCTCGCAGCCGTTGCTCACGTCTCCATCGCAGTTGGCAAACCCATCCGCGCACGAGCCCACGGCGCACACGCCCGCGACGCAGGCCGCGACGCCGTTGGCCACCATGCACGCGTTGCCGCACATCCCGCAGTGGGCGGCGCTCGTGGCGAGCGTCACCTCGCAGCCGTTGCTCGGGTCCATGTCGCAGTCGGCGAAGCCCGCGTTGCAGGCGTAGGCGCACATGCCCATCGCGCAGGTCGCGGTGGTGTTGGGCCGCGTCGCGCAGGCCATCCCACAGCCGCCGCAGTGCATCACGCTGGTCGACGAGTCGGTCTCGCAGCCGTTGGCCGCGGCGCTGTCGCAGTCACGGAATGAGCCCGTGCAGAGGCCCACCGCGCAGACGCCCGCGCGGCAGTCGGCGGCGCCGTTGGCGACGGTGCACATCGTCCCGCAGGCGCCGCAGTGGTCGGTGTTGGTCCGCGGGTCGACGCACGCGCCCGAGCAGCACGACTGGCCCGACGGGCAGGGCTGCGTGGCGGTGCAGCCCATCACGCAGACGTTGCCCGCGCAGACGAGGCCCGACGGGCAGTGGGCGTCGGTCACACACGCCACGCAGCGGCGGGTGGCGACGTCACAGCGCGGCGTCGCGGTGGTTCCGGCGTCGCCCGTGACACCCGGCGCGCAGCCCTCGTCGTTGCGGCAGCCGGGGCTGCACCGGAAGGTCGCCCCATCGCAGAACTGCCCCGCAGGACAGGTGTCCGCGGTGGGCGAGCAGGCCACGCAGCGCCCCGACGGGAGGTCGCACACGTTGAAGCCAAACTCGTTGTCGCGGCAGTCGCTGTTGGCGGTGCAACGCGCCGCGGGGGTGTCCGTCGGCGGTGTGTCCACGGCGGGAACGTCGCGCGCGCCGGTGTCGAGGCCCGCATCGAAGCCCGCGTCCGCGGTGACGTCGACGCCGAGGTCGGTGACACCGTTGCCGCTGTCCTCGGGTCCGCCCACCACCGACCGGCCCAGACAGGCCGTCATCACGCACGCCCAGAGCGCCACCCACGAGAGTCTCCGCATGGTGACGGACGTTACCAGAGCTGCTGCAACCTCACACCGCCGCGTGTCTCCGCCGACGAATCATCGTCATGCCGTCCTTCGGGCGCAGCGTGATGGTCGCCTCGGCCTTCACCGTGTGCCACGGGGCCCGCTCCAGGCGGTGCTCGCGCGCGATCATCGCCAACAACAGCTGCGCCTCCATCATCGCGAAGCCGTTGCCGATGCACACCCGCGGCCCCGCGCCGAAGGGCAGGTACGTGTACCGGGCCCGCGCCTCCACCGCCTCCGGCAGAAAGCGATCGGGGTCGAAGCGCTCCGGGTCGCTCCAGTGCCGTGGGTCTCGATGCAGGCACCACGGCGATGCTCCGATGAGCGTTCCCTTCGCCACGCGGATGCCGCACACCACGTCGTCCTCGATGGCCACGCGCTCCATCACCCACACGGGCGGTCGCAGCCGCATCGACTCCTCCACCACGCGCTTCGTGTACGTGAGCTTCGGCAGATCGCCCAGCGTCGGAGCCCGATCGCCGCACGCCGCGCGCGCCTCGTCGGCCACCCGATCGGCCACCTCGGCGTGGTCACCCAGCAGGTGAAAGGTCCACGCCAGCGCGTTGGCCGTCGTCTCGTGCCCGGCGCCCACCATCGACATCACCTCGTCGCGGAGCTGCGCGTCGCTCATCCCCGCGCCGTCATCATCCTTCGCGGCCATCAGCATCGACAGGAGGTCGGCCGGCCGCTCGGCCTCGGGCATCGCGCGTCGCTCGCCGATGATGCGATGCACGAGCCCATCGAGGGTCGCCAGCGCCTTCCTGAAGCGACGGTTGCTCGGCAGCGGCAGCCACGTCGGGAGGTTGATCAGCGCGACGCTCTCGTCGTCGGCGCGCTTGATGGCCACCGCGAAGGCCGCCCCCACCGCCCCAGCGTCAGCCTGGACGTCCGTCGAAAACAGCGTGTGCCCGACGATGCGCAGCGTCAGCCGCATCATGGCGTCGTGCAGGTCGAAGGCGCCGTCGCCGTCGCGGCGCCACCCGTCGAGCATGTCCTGCGTGTCGCGCACCATGGCGTCGACGAAGCCCGTCAGGCCCTCGCGGTGAAACGCCGGCTGCGCGAGCCGACGTTGCCGCTTCCAGAAGTCTCCTTCGCTGGTGATGAGCCCGTTGCCCAGCACCATCTTGAGCCCGCGGTAGCTGGGGCTCTTGTGGTAGGCGCGGGCGTTCTCCACGAACACATGACGAATCGCCTCGGGCGAGTGCAGCGTCAGGTAGCGGTATGGCCCGAAGCGCAGGCACGCCGCGTCGCCCCCGTGCCGCGCCGCCCGCTCGAACAGCTCCAACGGATCTCGCCGCGCGTCGAAGAAGCTCCCCGCGAAGGGCGGTCCCGCGACGCCCGGCAGGCTGTCCAGCTCACGCAACGCGGCGGTCATCGGCGCCGCCGCCCGTCGAGGTACTTCACGCAGAGCGTCGCGACCTCGTCGATGAAGTCGGGCTCTTCGAGCTGCTCGCCGCGCCCGAGCACCGCGGCGTGGGTCACCGCCTCCACCGCCGTCACCAGCAGGAAGGCCGCGAGGTCGAGGTTGGCCGGGCGGATCTCCTCGCGCCGCGCTTCGAGGTACGTCCGCACCAGCAGCTCGGAACGCCGGTTGATCTCGTGGAAGCGCTCCAGCATCCCCACCTTCGGGAGCTGCTCCAGAAACACCCGGTGCAGCTTCGGGTTGACCTTGTGGGCCTCGACCTGCGCTGCCACCACGCCGCGCGCCGCCGTCTCCAGGTCGGCGCCCGCCAGCGACGCGAGCTCCTTGCGAAACACCTCGAACATCTCCTCGCAGTGGTCGTCGATGAGCGCCGCGACGATGGCGTCCTTGTTGGGGAAGTACTGGTAGAGCGACCCCACGCTCACCCCCGCCACCTCCGCGATGCGGTTGGTGGTCGCGCCCTCGTAGCCGTCGCGGGTCAGAATGCGAGCCGCCGCTCGCAGGATGTTGCCCACCGTGTCCTTCGACCGCTCCTGCCGTGGCTCCTTGCGAGCCGACAATTTCCGCGCTGCCACCATCGTCCGACGCTCCCCTCGCTGGGATGCGAGTAGCAAATCTGAGTAATCGCTCACATATTCTTCCGCAGCTCGGACGGCGGCGCAAGCGCGCACCACGGACGGCTCGAACGGAGCGATACGGCATATGGCGATGAAGGTGTTGGCGGGGCTCAAGGCGCTGCGGGGGTTTGTGTCGCTGGTGCGCGATCCGCGGCAGATCGACGGGGTGTTCACCATCACCGACGCGCTGCGTACGCCGGAGGCGGTGCAGCCGATGATCGACTGGTTTCGCCGCGACGCGGTGGGCGCCCGCTCGCTCGAAGAGCGCCCCCGGCTCGACCTCGACCTCGACCGCCTGGGCAAGCTCCCGACAGGAACGCTCGGCCGCGCCTACGTCGACCACATGCGCGGCAACGGCTTCGACCCGAAGGGCTTTCCCAACCTCCCGTCGAGCGACCCCATCGAGTTCGTGACGGCGCACCTCTACGACACCCACGACATCTGGCACGTGGTCGGCGGGTTCGGCACCGACGTGGCGGGCGAGCTCGGTCTCCAGGCGTTCTACCTGGCGCAGTTTCCGGCCAAGCTGGGCGTGACCCTGCTCGCCGCGGGCATGCTCAACACGCTCGGCCCCATCGGCTTCGAAGACCGCGACCGCCGCATGCGCGAGGTCGTCCGCGGCTGGCTCCTCGGCCGCACCAGCAAAGCCCTCTTCGGCGTGCGCTGGGACGACCTCTGGGACGTCCCTGTTACGGAGGTGCGCGCCCGCCTCGGCATCGACCCCGACGCCGTCGAGGCCCGCCTCGCTGGCATCCCCGCGCAGACCTTCGCCTCCGCCGCGTAGGGTCGTCTTCGCAACGCGCCCGTCGGCGACGCCCAACGCACCGTCGGCTCGGGCCGACTCTCCTACACCAGCCCGCAGATCCGCGATTGTCGCTCGCACTGCGCGCGCTGCGATCTACGGCCCAGGTCCAATGCGAGGCACGGAGTTCGCTATGCGGGTCCGTCGCCTCAAGACATTGGCCGCGGACCTCGGCGCCGCGGAGGAGAGTGCACCCACGATGCAAGTGACCCTTCACGACCCCACGACGATCTTCACGCTCCGGCACTCGCCGAGCTGGGTATTGCTCTCGATGAGCGCAGGCGCCGTCAACGCGGGAGGCTTCCTCGCGTGTCGGCGCTTCGTGAGCCACGTCACCGGGACGGCCACGATGATCAGCATCAACGCGCACCTCCAGACGCTCGCGGTCGACCTCGGGCTCTTGATGGGCAGCTTCATCCTCGGGGCCGCGACGTCGGTGCTCGCGCTCCAGGGGCGCACGCACAAGGGGCAGGAGCCCTGGCACCACGTTCCGTTGATCGCGGTGTCGGCGATTCTCGCGCTCGCGGCGGCGCTCGGGATGGCGGGCGTGTTCGGTGCGTTTGGCGGCCGGGTGCAGAGCACCGCCGACCTCCTGCTGCTCGCGATGTTGAGCTTCTCCATGGGCCTGCAAAACGCCTCGGTCGCGACGCTCACGGGCTTCATGGTTCGCACGACGCACCTGACGGGCCCGGCGAGCGACCTGGGCGTCTACCTCGGCACGGCGGCGGTGTCGGTGGGCGCCCACCGCGGGCTCGCGCTGCGCGCGGCGGGCCTGCGCGCGCTGAAGATCGTCGCCTTCATCGGCGGCGCGTCGATCATGGTCCCGATGGCGAGCGCGCTGGGGTTCGGGGCGTTCTTGTTTCCGGCCGTGACGGTGCTCGTCGCGACGGCGCTGAGCTTCGTGCCAGCGTGGTGGTCGAGCCTCGAAGGCGCGCAACGCGAGCCCAGCGAGGCATAGACCGCAGTACGATGGTGCTCCCCGTGAGCACCCACCTGCGCGTCGTCCATCCCATCCCCGACGAGGCGTGGCCCACCGCCGACGAGGCCGCCCGCTCGCGGCTCTTCTCCCCCCTTCCGCTCGGTCACCGCTGCACGCTCACGTCGCGCACCTGGGTGCCTGCGATGGTTCCGTGGCGCGCCACCGACGACGGAGAGGTCACCGACGCCGTCTGCCAGTGGTACGGCCGCTACGCCGACGGCGAACCCGGCGCCATCGTCGTCGAGGCCACCGGCATCCGCGACGTCCCCAGCGGGCCGCTGCTGCGCGTCGGCCACGACCGCTACGTCCCCGGGCTGCGCCGCCTCGTCGACACCGTGCGCGAGCGCTCGTCCGGGCGCACCAGGGTCTTCCTCCAGGTCATCGACTTCCTCACCATCCGACGGCGCCCCGAACCCGCCGCCTACTTCGCCCGCTTCCTCCGCGTCGACGACGGCCACCGTCGGCGCCTCGCCGCGCTCCTCGGCGACCCCGCGATCGAGCGCCTCGACGACGACGCGCTCCGCTCGGCGCTGGTCACACTCGATGACCCGCAGCTCGACGCGGTGCTCACCGCGCGCGAGCTCGACGACCTCCGCCAGGGCTACCGCGAGCGCGTCGACGACATGCACCTGCCGCACATCCGGTCGCTGCCCGCGGTGCTCCCCGGGCTCTTCGCCGAGGCATCTGCGCGCGCCGAGGCGGCGGGCTTCGACGGCGTCGAGCTCCACTACGCCCACGCCTACACGATGGCGTCATTTCTCTCGATGCACAACGGCCGCGACGACGGCTACGGGCTCACCCGCGCAGGTCGATTGCAGCTACCGAAGGAGGTCTTCGCCGCGGTGAGGCAACGCGTCTCCGACGCCTTCGTGGTGGGCTGCCGCATCCTCGGCGACGAGGTCGTCGCGGGCGGCAACACGGTCACGGACGCGGCGCGCATCGGAGCCGAGCTGGCGAGCGACGGGATGGACTTCGTCTCGGTGTCCAAGGGCGGGAAGTTCGAGGACGCGAAGCAGCCGAAGATCGGCCACGCGGCGTACCCGTACACCGGCGAGAGCGGCCACGAGTGCATGCCGACGGTGCGCTCCGACGCGCGAGGTCCGTTTGGTCGCAACCTCGGTCTGTCGCGAGCGGTGCGCGACGCCATCCGCGCGAAGGGGCTCACCACACCCGTCGTCGGGGCGGGCGGCATCACGGGCTTCCGACTCGCGGAGGAGGCGCTGGTGCGGGGCGACTGCGACGCGGTGGGCGCCGCGCGGCAGAGCCTGGCCGACCCCGACTGGTGGCGGAAGGTTCGCGTCGGACGCGGGAGCGAGGTGCGGCGGTGCAAGCTCACCAGCTACTGCGAGGGGCTCGATCAGCACCACAAGGAGGTCACCTGCCAGCTCTGGGACCGCCTGCCCGTTGGGACCGACGAAGGCGAGGTGGGTCGCTCCAAGGACGGTCGCCGTCGGTTGGAGCCGCCGCGCTGGCGGCCGTAGCCCTCCGCCACGCGATCACGATAGAGTTCGCGAATGCCACCCTTCGTCGCAATGGGAGCGACCCTCCAGTGCAGTTTCGGTGCGGCGCCCTCGACCATGGTCGTCACGCCGGAGAAGGGCGTGCAGGGCACCCAGATGCCCATCGCCAACATCATGGACAACGTTCCCATCAAGAACATTCCCCCGTTCGTGATGTGCAGCTCGCTCGCGAACCCGACGGTCGCGTCGGCCACCGCGGCGGCGCTGGGTGTGCTCACGCCGATGCCGTGCATGCCGGTCATCGCGGCCCCCTGGGCGCCCGGTCACCCGAAGGCGATGATCAAGAAGATGCCCGTGCTCAACGCGACGTCGAAGTGCATGTGCAACTGGGGCGGCGTCATCCAGGTGGTGGTGCCCGGCCAGATGAAGGCGATGCACAAGTAGCGGGTCAGGCCTCGTCGGGCAGCATCGAGTTGCGCCCGTCGGTGAGCAGGCTCTCGCCGTGCTGGGTGATGTCGAGTCCGAGCTTCTCCTCCTCCGGGAGCACACGCAGCGGCCGGATGCGATCGGTCACGAAGTAGATCGCCCACGCGCCCAGTGACGTAAACGCCGACACGATGAGGAGCGCCGCGAGGTGCTTCAGAAACAGCCCCGTCCCGCCGAAGATGAGCCCGTCGCCGCCCGCGGGGTTCACGGCCTTCGAGGCGAACACCCCCGTGAGCACCATGCCCACCATGCCGCCGACGCCGTGGCAGGGAAACACGTCGAGCGTGTCGTCGAGCATCGACTGGCTCTTCCAGCGCACCGCGAAGGTGCTCACCGCGCTCGCCACCGTGCCGATGCACAGGCTCGCGCCGACGCTGACGAAGCCCGCCGCGGGCGTGATGGCGACGAGGCCCACCACGGCGCCGATGCACGCGCCGAGCGCCGAGGCGGGGCGGCCCTGGAGGCGTTCGAGGCAGATCCAGCTCAGCATCGCGGCGGCCGACGCGGTGTTGGTGGTGAGGAAGGCGTGCACCGCGAGCGGCGATGCCCCGAGCGCCGAGCCCGCGTTGAAGCCGAACCACCCGAACCACAGCATCCCGGTGCCGAGCAGCACGAAGGGGATGTGCGCGGGCGTGTGGGCGTGCCCCGGACCGTGGCCGGTGCGTCGACCGAGGAAGCTCGCGCCGACGAGGGCGGCGAGACCGGCGGACATGTGGACGACGGTTCCGCCGGCGAAGTCGAGCACGCCGAAGCGGTGGAGGAGTCCGTGCGGGTGCCACGTCGCGTGGGCGAGCGGGCAGTACACGACGACGGTGAAGATGGAGATGAAGATGAGGTAGCTGGAGAAGCGCACGCGCTCGGCGAACGAGCCCGAGATGAGCGCCGGCGTGATGATGGCGAACTTCATCTGGTAGAGCGCGAAGAGGGCGAGCGGGAAGGTGGGGCTGAGGTCGGCGCTCGGGGCGCCGCCGACGCCGCGGAGCATGAAGTGCGTGAGGGGGTTGCCGACGACGCCGCCGATGGAGTCCCCGAAGGCCATGCTGAAGCCGAAGGTGACCCAGATGAGGCTCACCACGCCCATGCTGATGAAGCTCTGGAGCATGGTGGAGATGACGTTCTTGGGGCGCACCATGCCGCCGTAGAAGAACGACAGCCCCGGCGTCATCAGCAGCACGAGGGCGGTGGCCGTGAGCATCCACGCGGTGTCGCCGGTGTTGAGCGCGGTGGCGCCCTCCGGGGTGGTCGGCGACGACGGCGCCCACACCGCCGCGACGCTGCCCACGAAGAGCAAGCCGAAGACTACGGCGGGCCCGGGACGAACCTTCGGGAGGGCGTTGGCGGGGGAGTGCGACGGGTCATGCGTGGGCTTCGACACGGCCACGATTGGCGCTGTTGCGCGGGGGATCGTCAAGCTTCCATCGAAGCCGCGTGGCTTGTGGCGGTCGCGCGCTTCGGGCACCTTCGCGGGATGCGACACCACGCCCGCCCCTCCGTGCTCCTCGCGCTCCTGCTCGCCCCGTTGATGGCCCCGGCGCAGAACGCGCCGGGCGACATGCTCGGCGCCGCGACCAACGCCGCCAACGGTGTGCTCGGCAACGCCCCCGCGTCGGGTCGCAGCTCGCGCCGCAGCCGCGCGCCCGCCTCGGCCGCCCGACCGCTCGCGGCCAACGCCCCGCGCTCGCTGCTCATCCTCACGGCCGACGGCTACATGCAGCTCCCGCTGGAGACCTTCCAGAACCTCCGCGGCGTTCGTCCGCCTCCCTACAACTGGCAGAGCGGCGGGTGCTCCTTCGGGGAGATCTCCGGCCCCTTCCGCGACGCCTTCGACCGGGCCTGCGCGCGCCACGAGTTCGGCTACCGCAACTACGGCGCGGGCGGCCTGGCGCTCGACACCACCGAGGGTCGTCGCACCCGCGTCGACGACCGCCTCCGCGAAGACCTCCACGGCATCTGCCGGGGCCAGCACGCGGGCCTGCTCCAGACCCCGTGCATGGTCTCCGCGCAGGCCGTCTACGCCGGGGCGCGCGCGGCAGGTCGCAACTGGTTCTTCCAGGGTCCGGGCGCCCGCCCGCCGACGCTGCCGACGCCGGGCATCGCGGGCTTCGACCGCGGCGCCAACGCGGGCCCCATCCCGGGCATCCCCATCCCCGGCATTCCGTCGCAGCCCACGGGCAACAGCATCCCGCTCCCCATCCCCGTCCCGCGCTGAGCGCGCTCCGCGAGCTGCAAGAGCACGGCATCGTTCGGCGGAAGGTGTTCGCGCGGGTTCCGCCGCGGGTGGAGTACTCGGCGACACGACTCGGGATGAGCCTCCAGCCCATCGTCGCGTCGCTGTGTGACTGGGGCAAGCGACACGCGAGCGCTCTCACCGAGGTCGAGTAGCGCGTCGGGGCGTGCCTCGTGGGAGGACAGCCAACCGGGCGCAAGCGTCGCAAGGGAAGAACGGCTCAAGCGAAGGACCTTCACCTTCACCTCATCTCTCCCTTTCGATCCTTGCGCCCCCTGCGCCCTGGCGGCCATCTCCGAACCCGTCAGATCTCCCGCGACGAGGCCGTCGGCGAGCGTCGCGCTTGACCAGGCGGTCGCACCGGACTCCCATGCGCGGCATGACGACCCTCGCCACCACCGACCTCTGCGACGCTCACGAGCCACTGCTCATCGACGGATCGTTGCGCGTTCTCCCGGCGGTCTTCCGTGACTACGGGAAGCGCACGTCATTCCATGGTCCCGTCACCACGCTGCGGCTTTTCGAGGACAACGCGCTCGTGCGCGAGGTGCTCTCGACGCCGGGCGCGGGGCGCGTGCTGGTGATCGACGGGGGAGGGAGCCTTCGTCGCGCTCTGGTGGGCGGCAACCTCGGCGCGCTCGCGGTGCAAAACGGCTGGGCCGGCATCGTGGTGTACGGCTGCGTGCGCGACGCAGCGGAGCTCGCGGCGTGCGATGTCGGGATTCGCGCGCTGGGCACGCACCCACGCAAGAGCGCCAAGGCAGGGGCAGGCGAGCGAGATGGGGTCGTCGACGTAGCAGGTGTCGCGGTGCGGCCCGGCGAGTGGTGCTACGCGGACGCCGATGGGGTGCTGGTGTCCGCGCGTTCGCTCCACGGGTGAGCCGTCGCGCTTGACGCCGCGCCCCGCGGCGGACTTCCATCCCGACCCGTGAGCAGGGACGACCGCGCCTCCAACAAAGTCTCCGCCTTCGCCACGGCCGCCGCGGCGCTAGAGTCGGAGCTCAAGCGCTTCGAGGACATCGCCGCGTCCCTCGCCCGGTCTCCGCTCAATTCCGAGAAGGCCATCGAGCACGCCGCGCGGCTCACCCGCGACGCCGCTGATGCGCAGGCCCGCTTCGCCGAGCAGCTCCACGGGCTCGTCGCCCTCGTCGGCACCGCCAACGAACGCCAGCGCGCCGCAGCCGCCACCATCAACGGCCGCGTCTCGGACATCGACGCCCGCACCACCGAGCACACGGCGTTTGGTGTTCGGTTGGGGCAGCTCGGCGAAGAGGCGCGCGGCATCAACGCGCTCGTGCAGGAGGCCACCAGCGGCGGGGGAATGCCCACCTCGCCCGAGCGCCTCGCCGAGCTCATCGAGCGGCTCGAAGAGATCGTCGCCCGCATGGACGGCGCCGTCGACCGCGCCCAGGACGTCGCCCGCGAGGCCACCGCGGCGGACTTCGTCGACGTCGCCCGCCAGGCCGACGCGCTCCGTCAGCAGCTCCTCGCGGCGCGCAACCGCGTGGGCCTGCTGCGACGCGGACTCTCCTCGTAGCGTCGCGGTTGCGCGCCGCGCTGACGCTGCGGTGTGGGCCGGTTCAGCGCGGGGCGACGGCGGGCCCGGCGGGAGGCGCGTCCCACACGATGGCGGTGGGGTTCGGATCGGCCGGCGACGCCGCGCGCCCGAGCTGCCCGAAGGCGTTGTCGCCCCAGCAGCGCACCGACTGGTCTTCCATCAGCGCGCAGGTGGACCCGTCGTCCGCCGCGCTCGACAGCGCGACCGAGCCGACACCGGTGAGCCCAATGACGGCCACGGGCAGCCGCTGCACGCCCCCGACGGTGCCGATCCCGAGCTGGCCGTGGTGGTTGGAACCCCAGCAGCGCACCGTGGCGTCCTCCAGCACCGCGCAGGTGTGGAGGCCGCCGGCCGCGATGTGCCGCACGCCCCGCAGACCGCGCACCGCGACGGCGACGTTGGACCCGACCACGGTGCCGTTGCCGAGCTGACCGACGTCGTTGCGGCCCCAACAGCGGACGGTTCCGTCGGTGAGGCGGGCGCATCCGTGCTCGCGGCCCACGGCGATCTGGTTGGCGTGAGCGACGCCCACGACGGGCGTCGGGCGATGGCGCGCGAGGCGGGTGCGGTCGCCCACCTGGCCGCGACGGTTGAGTCCCCAGCAGCGGACGGTTCCGTCTTCGAGGCGGGCGCAGGTGTGGCCCGAACCCGCGGCGAGCTCGGCGACCCCGCGCAGCCCCACGACGGGCGTCGGCGTGAAGCGCGCGCGCACGGTGCCGTCACCGAGCTGCCCGTGTTCGTTGTTGCCCCAGCAGCGAACGGTCCCGTCGCGCAGGCGCGCGCAGGACTGGTCGCGCCCGGCGACGACCTCCGCCACGTCGGTGAGGCCGCGGAGCTCGGCGGGCTGATCGAGGGTGGCAGAGCCCTCGACGCCCGCCTGCCCGGTGCGGTTGTCGCCCCAGCAATAGGCGCGGCCATCGTCGGTGCGCAGGCAGGTGTGGAAGGTTCCGGCCGACGCCTCGACCGCGACCCCGGAGAGCCCTGGCACCCTGGTCGGACCAGCGACAACGGGCGCCGTCGCGGGGTGCCCGAGCTGCCCCTCGCGGTTGCGCCCCCAGCAGCGCGCGTTGCCGTCGGCCGCCACCGCGCACCCGTGCCACTCGCCCAGGGTGATGAACACCACCGGCGCCGGCCGGAGCGGCTGGACGGGCGCCGCCGGGGTCTCGGCGATCGCCTCGCCCGCATCGTCACCAGGCGAAACGTCCGCGCTGCCAGCATCGACGGGCGCCGTCGCCACGGAGCGCACGGGGGTCGAGCTCCCGCTACAACCCACGCTCACCGCCAGCGCGGCCGCCCACAAGATCGGAGTCTTCACGTCGGGCGCGATCGTAGCGATCCTCGCGGCGCGCTCCAATCGCTATCGGTGCAGAGGGCATCCGTGGCAGCGTCGCGGGCATCTGCGATGCGACGGCCGACGTCATCCTCCAGCTTCGTAGGTGTCGACCGACGATCGGTCGGCCCCCTCGCCGCGAAGTCCACCATCGCCCTCGTCGCGATGATCCTGGGCTGCGAGCAGACGCCCGCTCCCACCGACGTCCCGGCCGTCGACACCCCAGGGGACGTCGTCGATGTGGTCGCCATCGATGCCTCGTCCGAGGTCGTCGATGTGGTCGCCGCCGTCGATGTGCAGCCCGACGTCGTCGATGTGCAGCCCGACGTCGTCGATGTTCCGCCGGCCGATGCGGGTCGCACCGTCCCCGATGGGGCGCTCGTCGACGTGCGCCTCGCCGACCTGCCGACCGCCGTCGCCGACTGCGCCATTCCCCTCGGAGACCCGCGTCGTGAAGCCCTGGAGACGCTCTGCGACGGGCTCGACAACGACTGCGACGGTCGCGTCGATGCGCTGCTCCCCACCGGCCCCAACGCATGCGTTGCCGCGGCCATGGGCGTCTGCGCCGTCGGCTGGGCCGCGTGCGTCGGAACGGCCCGCATCTGCCTCACCCCTGCTCCCTCCGCCGAGGTCTCCGACGGGCTGGACAACGACTGCGATAGCGTCGTCGACAACGCCCGCCCGGCCACCGTCCGCGCACGAGCCCTCCTCCTCGCGCCGCGCTACCTCTGGACGAAGGGCGGCGACGAGATCCGCGCGCTCGCCTCCGTCCTCGATCAGTGGGGCGTCCCCTACGACCTACCCCCCGCCGACTCCGACTGGAACATTCCCCTCCGCAGCCTCCTGGGCCGCTACGCGCTGGTGATTGTTCCGGGCTATCTCGACGGCGCGGTGGTCGACACCATCGCGCGGCTCTACCTGGAGGAGTTCGCCAACGCGGGCGGCGTGGTGCTGCTCCACAAGCCCGTCGCCTCGCTCCCCACGGCCAACGTGCTGCGCCTCGCGGGCCTGCGCGCCAGCACCCGTCGCACCGACGTCACTTCCCTGCACGTCGCCGGCTCCTCCGTCCCCGCGGTGCTCTCCTTCGACTCGCTCGAAGAGCGCGAGCTCACCGTCACCGACGACCCGGTGGCGCACCCCATCGAGGTCTTCGCGCTGGAGCCCGACGCCGACGTCAGCACCGTCGTCGCCGCGCGCGCCTTCGCCGGAACGACCGACGCCGGGGCCGTTCTCACCCGCCGACCCGTCGGCGCCGGGGCGGTCTACACCCTCGGCCACGACCTGCACTCCTGGGCGCACTACCGCTGCTACGTGAACTGCTTCGAGCCCGCCGGTGACGTGCTGGGTCTCTTCTTTCGCGACGCGCTGCGCGAGGGCGCCGCGGGGCACGCCGTCTTCAAGCACACGGTGCCGGGTCTCGAAGACGCGCTGCTGCTCTCGACGCACGACATCGACGCGACGGAGTCGACGCGGTCGGGGCCGTGGGGCGCCGCGGGCGCCGCGCAGATGGCATCGGTGCTGTACGAGCGCGAGGCCGTCGGGAGCTTCTTCTTCACCACGGACTACGTCGGCGGATCGTGGGAGCCCGCGACCGTTCGCAACGTGTGCGCGCTGGGGATGTGCCCGGTCGGGGCCCACTCGGTGCGGCACTTCCCGTCGCCGGTCACACAGCCCGTGGGTGACTGCACCGAGCGCTTCCCGGGGTACCTCCCCACGACCCTCGCGGAGTCGACCCTCTGCGGCGAGGTGAGGGTCTCGCAGCAGCTCGCGGGCGAGGCCGCGGGTTCACCCGTCGTGGCGTGGCGATCGCCGTACCTCGACGTTCATCCGCGGCTCTACGATGTGCTGTCCGACCATGGCGTGTCGGTGGATTCGAGCTTCGCGGTTGGTGACTTCAAGACCAACCTCCCGCTCGACCTCGCGCGCACCTTCCACCGTCAAGACCTCTTCCATCACCGCGCCATCACCGAGCTGCCCGTCACGCTCGACGACGGCTTCGGCGCGCGCGACGCCGGCGGAACCGTTCGCACCGAGCTCCAGGGCTTCAACCTCCCGACCTTCGTGGGCCGCTGGGCGTCGGTGCTGCTGCACAACGCGGCCAACCGCGCGCACACCACGCTGCTGGTGCACCCGTCGTTCGGCCTCGGCCTCGGGCCCGAAAACCTCGCGGCCAAGCTGGTGGCCGTCGATCGACTGCTCGCCGTGGCGGCGTCGGCGGGCCTGCGGACGGACGTGTCCGTGACGGCGCTCGGGGCGTTCTGGCAGGCGCGCCGGGAGGTCGAGGTCGACGCTGGCTACGACTCCGCGACGGGCTACCGGGGAACGATCACGGCGGGTGCGCGAGAGATCACCGGGCTCACGCTGGAGTTCGGTGATGTCATCCGTCGCTTCGACTGCGCGGCCTGCGGGCCCACGCGCATCGGCGGCCGTCGCGTGGTGCTGACCGGGACGCTGCCCGCGGGTCGGCGGGCGGAGTTCACGGCGACGACCTGGTAGGCGCGCGCCAAGGGGTGACCTACCGCCCGCGGCGACGCCGACGCTGGTGGTGAGCCTCGTCGCCGACGCGGTGTGGCTGTACGTGCTCTTCCGCGAGGACACCGTGCGGTACTTCGCGCGCGTTTGAGCTCCAGCCCCCGCTACACCCGCTCGATCACCGTCGCCGCGCCGATGCCCGCCCCCGCGCACATCGCGACCACCCCGACGCCGCGCCCGTCGCGCTCCATCGACTCCAGCAGCGTCCCCACCAGCACCGCGCCCGTCGCGCCCAGCGGGTGACCCATCGCGATCGCCCCGCCGTCGACGTTCACCCGCTCGGCGTCCAGCTCCAGCTCGCGCACGTACCGCAGCACCACCGCGCTGAACGACTCGTTCATCTCGAAGCGCTCCACGTCGCCGACGCCCATCCCCGCCTTCGCCAGCGCCTTGCGCGTCGCGGGCGCTGGCGCCGTCAGCATCGCCACCGGCTCGGCGCTCGCGTTCGCAAACGACCGCACCCGCGCTCGCGGCTTCAGCCCATACCTCTCACCCGCCGCCCGGTTGCCCACCAGCACCAGCGCCGCGCCGTCGACCACGCCCGGCGCGCTCGCCACCGTGTGCACGTGGCGTATCGCGCCCGCCTGCGGATACTTCGCCAGCGCGATCGCGTCGCCGCCCTTCGCGCCCGCCTCCGCGAACACCGCCGCCATCCCCGCCAGCTTCGCCGCCGTGAGCCCCTCGCGAATCCACTCGTCGCGCTCGCACACCACCGCGCCGCTCGCGTCACGCACCGCCACCAGCGACCGCGCGAAGCGCCCCGTCGCCCGCGCCGCCGCCGCCCGCTCGTGCGATCGCAGCGCCCACGCGTCGCACTCCTCGCGCGACACGCCGTCGAGCGTCGCGATGAGGTCGGCCGACACGCCCATGTGCACGAAGCCCGTCGCTTGCGCCACGTCCGCGTCCGTAAACCACGCGCCCTTGTCCGACATCATCGGAACCCGCGACATCGACTCGACACCGCCCGCCACCACGAGGTCTTCCATGCCCGACGAGACCTTCGCCGCCGCGAGGTTCACCGCATCGAGGCCCGACGCGCAGAACCGATCGAGCGTCATCCCCGACACCCGATCGCTCCAGCCCGCATAGAGGGCAGCCACCTTGGCGAGGTTGGCGCCCTGCTCGCCCACCTGCGTCACGCACCCCAGGACGATGTCATCGATGACCGCGGTATCGATCGCCGTTCGCGCCACCAGCTCGCGGAAGAGCGTCGCCAGCAGCTCCACCGGCCGCACGCCCGACAGCGCGCCACCGGGCTTGCCCGCCCCGCGCGGCGTGCGAATCGCCTCGTAGATGTACGCGTCCATCGCTCAGCCCGCGCGGCCCACGATCGTGCACACGGCCGTCGTCCCGCTGCCGCCCAGGTTGAGCGTCGCCGCCGTGCGCGCGCCCTCCACCTGGTAGTCGCCCGCCGTCCCCGTCACCTGCTTCGCCGCGTCGAGCACCATCCTCACGCCCGTCGCCCCGATCGGGTGACCGCCACCCGTCAGGCCGCCACCGGCGTTCATCGGACACTTGCCGCCGCGCTGGATGGTGCCGTCTTCGATGGCCTTCCAGCTCTCGCCGGGCGCCGTCATCCCGAAGTGGTCGATGGCCATGTAGTGCGTCGTCGTGAAGCAGTCGTGCGTCTCGATGGCGTCCAGCACCGCGGGGCCTTCGACACCCGCTCGCGCGTACGCGTCGGTGATGGCGCCTCGCACGTGGGGCAGCACGTAGGCCTCGTCGCGGCTCGACGCGATCTTGTCCGCGAAGGACATCCGCCCCGTCCGATGGCCCCAGCCGCGGATCATCGCGACGTCTTCGATGCGACGGTCACACCGCTTTGCCCAGCGCTCCGCGAAGCGCGCCGAAGCCAGCAGCACGGCCGCCCCGCCGTCGGTGATCTGACTGCAATCCTGCTTGCGGATGCGCCCCGCCACCACCGGGTTGTTCGTGTTGTCCTCCGCGAAGTGCTCCGCGCCCAACACCCATTGGCGCGTCTGCGCGTTGGGGTTGCGTCGCGCGTTGGCGAAGTTGCTCTGCGCGAGGGCCGCGAGGTGCTCGCGCTTCAACCCATAGCGCCGGTCGTACTCGTCGCCGAGGTCGCTGAAGAGCTGCGGCCACGGGTACTGCACCCCGTCGGTCTCGCGCGGGACGTACGCCGCCGCGCCGAGGTTCTTCGCCGCCACGTCGCCCTTCACGTTGCGCAGCAGCTCGACCCCGATCACCAGCGCGCACTCGTACCGGCCCGACTCGATGTCGGCCATGGCCGCCATCAGCGCCGCCCCGCCCGCCGCGCACGCCGCTTCGTGCGTCGAGGTGGGCATGCCCTCGAAGGCAGCATCTGCTTCGACCAGCAATCCGCCGAGGTGGCCCTGTCCGCAGAACAGCTCCGCCACGAAGTTGCCCACGTGGCCGACCTCCACCTCCGCGGCGTCGACCTTCGCGCTTGCCAGGGCCGACTGCGCCGTCTCGCGCATCAGGTCGCTGAGCGTCTTTCCCTCGCGGGTCCAGTGCCGCGCGAAGTCCGTCTGCGCGCCGCCCAGCACGAAGACCGGTGCCCGCGAGCGACGCGCCTCTCTCATCGCGAGACCGCCATCTGCGCGGCCGGAACCCACCACGAGTGGTACCCGATGGGCACCTGCTGCGGCAGCATCACCCTCGCCACGGGCTCTCCGCCGACGTCGCGCGCGTCGAGCACCACCACTTCGCCGCGGTCGGTGGTCACGTCATGCACGAAGGTCACGAGGTATCCGTCGTCCTCTTCGGTCGCCCCGACCCGCGGCGCGAAGACCACCTCTCCGCCGTAGCGCCCCTTGCCATAACCGTGAGCGACGGAGGTGTTGGCCACGGAGTCGTACTTGATGACGCCGTCGTAGAGCAGCGTGGTCGCCGGGGCGATGCGCGGGTTGTAGCTATACCGCGACGGCCTCCCCAGGAACTCGTTGTTCATTCGGGGGAACTCCGTCATCACGTCGTCGAGCTTGCGCTCGCGCACGGCGCCCGTGACGAGGTTGAAGCGCCACTCGTGGAAGTACGGCTCCAGCGCGAGCGCGTCGAGGCGCGGAATCGGGCGCGACGGGTCGACCGCTTCGGGCAGCGGGTTCTCGATGCGGCAGCCGAGCATCACGACCTCGTCGCCCTCCTCCCAGGCGTTGATGGTGTGATACATGTAACAAGCCGCGGCCTCGAACCACCGCACTTCGCTCGTCCCGCCGTGGCGGGGAATGATGCCGAAGCGGGCGGGCTTGTCGGGATAGAAGCGAACGCGGGTCTTGCCGCGCGCGAGCAGCGCCGGGTCCCACATCAGCGGGAGGTCCATGAGGATGGTGTGCTTCGCCGTGATGGCGATGTCGTGCTGCAAGCGCGCGCCCGGCAGGTTGATCGGAACCTGGTGCACCAGCTCCCCGTTCGCCGAGATCACCCCGTAGGTGAGGAATGGGGGCGTGAGCTGATAGTCAAAGAACATCATCTCCCCGGTGACGGGATCGACCTTCGGGTGCGCCGAGAGTCCCTTGTGGAGTGACTTGCCGAAGTCCACCACGCCGAGGGTTTCCAGCGCCGGGAGCGAGAGGTGATGGCAGGCGCCGCCGAGCCACCAAAGGGCCATCAGCTTGCCCGCGTGGAAGACGAGGTCGGTGTTGGCGGTGTCCTTGAAGGGACCGCCGCTGCGGCGGAAGTCGGGCGCCTCCATGATGCCGGTCCAGAGGGCGTGACCCGCGGCGGTCTCTTCGCGCAGGCCAGCCGTCTGGACGTAGCGGTTGCGGTAGGTCGCGCGGCCGCCCTCGAAGTGGAGGCCGTGCACCATCCCGTCGCCGTCGAACCAGTGGTAGCGCCCTTTGGGCGCGTGCTTGGGGTTGCTCCCGTTGCGGACGTACATCCCCGCGAGGTCGGTCGGGAGCTGGCCGATGACCGGGAGGTCGGTCGCGGTGAGCTCGCGCTCGATGGGTTTGAAGGGCCCTTCGAGGTACGGGTTGTGCGGGGCTGCGGGCTGCACGGAGGTCTCCATGCCGCGCATGGGAGAGCACCGCCTCGGGGGTGTCAAGCTGGAGCGCGACAGTGCACGAATGGGACAATCGGGCACCGCTCCCGACCGCCGCAGGTGTGGCCGGGTTCACCAGCGCGCCGCGCGAGCAACACCGCACCACGCCCGCAGCTCCCGCGCTGGAACGCCCTCTGCAACAGCAGGTCACGCCGCGCCATCGGGCTCACCAGCCGCCCGTCGGACCGCGATGAAAGCGAGCCTTCGCCATGACCTCCCTCCGCGGTTTCGCCCTTGTTCTTCCGGTGTTTTCGCTGCTCGCCGCGTGTGGCACCGAGCCCGGTGTCACGTCGGTCGACACGTTCACTGACACACCCGCTGACCCGGTCGTCACCAACCCGCCCGTCGGAACGCCCCCGGAGGCGCCCGAGGTCTTGCCCGCCGTGGCGCTCAACGCCGTGCTCACGGGCCGCGAGGTCGTCCCGGCCGTCTACGACACCCGCGCCACCGGGGCCGCGACCTTCACGCTCGACGGCGAGCGCACGCAGCTCAGCTACACCCTGGAGCACACCGTCGAGTCACCGACCGCGGCGCACCTGCACCTCGGCCTCGCAGGTGATTCAGGCGAGGAGATGCTCACGCTGCCGCTGACGCCGGGCGTGCTCACGGGCACCGTCGAGGTCACCCGCGCGCAGGCTCGCGCCCTCGAAGACGGAACCGCGTACATCGATATCCACAGCGAGGCGCACCCCAACGGGGAGGTACGCGCGCAGGTGGTTCGGCCGGGCGAGCTGGTCTATGTGGCGCGCCTCTCGGGCGATCAGGTCAACCCGCCGACCTCCGTGACGAGCTCGGGCCTCGGGCAGCTCCTCGTCGACGGGACGACCAACCGCGTGCGTTTCAACATGTTCACCCGCGGCATGACGGTGTCGCCGATCGCGGTGGACATCCGCGTCGCTCCGGCCGGCGCCGATGGTCCGGTGGCGGTCGACCTGACCGACCCGAAGACGCCGCCGGCGCCGCTGCTCGCGGGCGCGCGCACCATCACCTCGACGCAGGACCTCGACGCCGGTCGTTGGTACATCCACGTCGGCAGCGCGCGCTTCCCGACGGGGGAGATGCGGGGACAGATCCTGCGTCCTGGCGAGGAGCTGTACGTGGCGCGGATGAGCGGCGACGAGGCAGTTCCGCCGGTGAACAGCACGGGCTACGGGAGCTTGAGCATCATCGTGGGCGTCGACCGCGACCGCGTGCGCTACGACGGGCTCGTGACGGACGTGCGCCCCACGGCGGTCACGCTGCGCGACAGCGACGGCGAGGTGCTGTTGCAGCTCCGCACGAGCGACCGCGCCTTCAACGGATTGTCGATGCTGGAGCAGGGCTCGCGACTGCTGCCGCGTCTGCCTGAAAACGCCGTGCACGTGAGCGCGGCGTCGACGGGGTTTCCGGGCGGAGAGGTGGGCGGGCTGGTGCGTCGGGTGGGGTTCTGAGACCCATCCCCCTGAAGGCCGTCGTGGGTTTTCAAGCCGCGGCGGGCCGGGCGCGATGACCTTCAGACGGATGGGTCTGAAGCCGCTCACTCCGGGATGCGGCCGAACTTCCCGGCGTTGAAGTCCTGCATCGCCTGCACGATCTCGCGGTCGGTGTTCATCACGAAGGGTCCGTAGGCGACGACGGGTTCGTTGAGGGCTTCACCCGCCAGCACCACGAAGTGCGCGGCGCTCTCGGCGGTCACCACCGCGCGCTCGCCGTCGTTGGCGAAGAGCATCAGCTCCCGCACGTCGGCCTTCCGACCGCCCGACGCGACGCTGCCTTCTGCGACCAGCACCAGCGCGTTGTGACCCGCGGGCAGCGGCAACGAGAGCGTCGCGCCCGCCTCCATCCGCACGTCGAGCATGGTCACGGGGCTGTGGGTTCGCGCTGGTCCGTGCGCCCCTTCGAACTCGCCCGCGACGACCCGCACCGAGGCGCCGTCGCGCGTCACCACGGGGATGTCGGCCGCGGTGATGCCCTGGTAGTCGGGCGCGGTCATCTTGTCCTTCGCGGGCAGGTTGACCCAGAGCTGCATCATCTGAAACACCCCGCCGCGCCGAGAGAAATCGCGCTCGTGGTACTCCTCGTGGAGAACGCCCGAGGCAGCGGTCATCCATTGGACATCACCCGGTCCGATGACGCCCGCGTGACCGGCGGTGTCGCGGTGGGCGACCGATCCCTGCCACGCGAGGGTGACCGTCTCGAAGCCGCGGTGGGGGTGCCAACCGACGCCGCGCTGACCCTGCGCGAGCGCGGGGTACTCGTGCGCGGGGTGGTAGTCCATCAGCAGAAACGGGCTCACCCGCTCGGCCGGGAGCGCGCGCGTCGGGAAGAAGCTGGAGACGCGAAACCCGTCGCCCACCCAGTGAAAGGGGCTACCGCGGTGGATGGCCTCGACGGAGCGAACCCCGTTGGTGGAAGGACGGGTCTCGGTCGAACGAAGGGTCTCGGTTGAGGTGTTCATGCCAGTGATGGTCGGTCGCTGGACGATGGAGCGAAACGCGCGACCGGGTGATGCCCACCATCACGTGACGTGATCGACGGCTCCGCGGCAGAGGTCGACGAGGCGTGCGGCCGACCACTGCGCCACCGGCCCGAGCACTCCGCCCTGACGCCGCACCAGGAACAGCGATCGTAGCGGTGCTTCGGGGCCCCACGCGTCGAGCCGCAGCGCGACGAGGCGACCAGACTTCAGGTCAGCGCGAACGACGTGCTCCGGCAGGTGTCCCCACCCGAGCCCCGCGGCGATGAGGGCGTGCTTGGTCGCGAGGTCATCGACGCGCCAGGTGCGGTCCGACAGAACGCCCCGGTCATCAGCGCCGCGGCGCCCGCCGGAGAGGCGCTCGCTGAGGACGATCTGCATGGTGCGCGCGAGGTCTGCCTTGGCGACGGCACCGTCGATGGCGGCGAGCGGGTGAGCGGGCGACGCGACGGGGACGAGGCGGATGTCCGTGACGTGGCGCTGGTCGAGGTCGGCGACGTCGGTGTCGATGCTGGCGACGCCAAGGGCAGCGCGGCGATCACGCACGAGCGCGGTGACGGCGGAGAGGGTCTCGGTGTGCAGCGTGAGCTCGACGGCCGGGTGCGCGTCGGCGAACTCGCGCGCGAAGCCGACCAGCGCCTCCATCGGAAACATCACGTCGACCACGATCGAGAGCTTCGTCTCGGCGCCGCCCTTGAGGGTTGCGACGAGTGCGTCGAAGCCCTCCACCTCGTCGTGCACCCTGGTGGCCATGGCGACGAGGGCCTCGCCGTGGCGGGTGAGCGTCGGGGTGCGCGAGGTGCGATCGAAGAGGCGCAATCCGAGCTGGGCTTCGAGGCGGTCGATGGACTGGCTGACGGCTGCCTGAACGCGTCCGAGCTTGCGGGCCGCGGCGGAGAAGCTGCCCTCCTCGGCGACGGCGCGCAGGGTGCGGAGCTGATCGAGGGTGACGCCGTCGGACATCGACCGAGTGCATCACATCGACGGAGCGGGCGCACGCGCGCGGCCTCGCGGTAAGGTCGCGCCGCCCAATGACCCACGAGCGCACCGACCTCGGCGACTCCCACAACTTCGGCCGACGGGTGTCTCGTCGCGACGGGCGCATCGCCAAGCCGCGCAGCGTCTTCTGGGAGTGGCTGGTGCTCTCCGCCGACAGCCCGCTGCGGCGATGCCTCGACGGTATCGCCCCGGGCGTCTTCGGCTTCCTGCCATCGCTGGAGTTTCGCCACCCGGAGTCGCGCGACGAGGGCGAAGTGGAGAGCGTGACGCTCGCGCCGTTGCCCATGACCCGCGGCGATGACCGACGCGCGCTCGCGCAGATCACCGGTCGTGCCGTGGCGCTCTGGAGCTGGCTCGGCGTCTCCGATCTGCACTGGGAAAACCTCGTGCTCGGTCTCGCGAGCGATGGGCGCGTGGTGTTCACGCCGCTCGATGTCGAGATGATCCTGGCCGACCTGTCGATGCCGACGGAGACCAAGCTGCTGCCCGACGCCGACCCCGAGTACGCGGAGGTGTGCCGACACGCGGCGGGTGTTCGTCGGGTGCTGCCGTACCTGGGGAAGCCTGTCGATGGCGGAGACCTCGTCGCGATGGCGGCGGCGTACCTCGCGACGCTCGCGATTCTCGATCGACACGCGGAGACGATCGCGGGGGTGTTTGCGGCGCTGCCCGGGCTGCGCGAGACGCCCATCCGGGTGTGTCTTCGCGGGACGGGGGACTATGTGCGGGCGCGGTCGGTTCCGCCGTGGCCGCCGTTGCTCGATGGGGAGAGCGAGCAGATGGCGCGCGGGGATGTCCCGTACTTCTTCCGGCTGTATGGGCGGCCGGGCATCCACTACTACGGCGACGAGTCGCTGCGCGTGGTGAAGACGCTGCCGAGCCACGGGGACATGCCGCAGCTCGACCCGGTGTTGCAGGTGTCGAAGGGCTTTCGCTCGCCGACGCGGAGGAAGCTGCGCGAGGAGGGGATGTTCACGCTGCTGGGCGCGTTTGACGACGCAGCCATTGGCGGGAGGCACGAGAGCGACGGGCTCGCGGTGACGTTTCGCAAGCGCACGCTGCTGGTGAAGCAGGGGCGCGGCGAAGAGATGGAATCGCAGCGCAACATGCGCGCCTTCGTGGGGAGCGTGTACCTGCCGTGCCGGTGTGGCGAGGTGATGACGGTGTTCGTTCCGCCAGTTACGCGGTGCGAGGGGAGCGGGCGATAGGGGCGCGGGGACGCAAGACACGGCGCCAGGGTCCGCTCCAAACGTCCGGCCGAATCGTGATCGACCCGTGGCGGGACCCCCGGGGCCTGTCAGCGATCGCCGGCCACGTCGGTCGACGCGTCGGCGCCACTGTCCGTCTGCGCGTCGCGGTCGTAGTCGCACTGATCGATCGGGCACGGTGCCGGCGCGCCGTAGCAGGCGTGCAGCGCCGCGCTCGCGGCCACCGCGAGGATCACCCCGGTGCCGACGCGCCCCCACGCGACGCCGTCGACGCGCCGTGCATCGCCGCAGAACGGACAGGACGTGCTGCTGGTGCGCACGTGGCGATAGCAGTTGGGACAGGGGCACAGCGGGTCACTCATCGTGGGCCGATCGGATCTCCGTCGACGTCGTCTCGTCAAGGGCGCGTCGGGCCATCGTCGGAGAGCGTCGTCATGCCGACCGCCGCCGCTCGCGTGTATGGTGGCCTTGCATGGAGACCCGCATCGGCCGTCGAACCTTCGTGTACGGAGCCGCCCTCGCGGCCGTCGCGGCGCCCTTCCTCGCGCCCTTCCGCCGCGCATCGCACGCCGGCTCCGCGATGGGCGCCCGCCGCCTCGTCCTCTTCTTCTCCCCCAACGGAACCATCCACCGCCACTGGCGCCCGACCACCTCCGGGTCGACGTGGTCGTTCCCCGCGGGCTCCATCATGGAGCCGCTCGCGGCGGTGAAGCGGCACCTCGTGGTGCTCGACGGCATCGACTTCGTCGGCGCCAGCAACCACGAGGGCGGCATGGCCGCAATGCTCACCGGCAGCGGCGACGCGTCGTCCCCCTCCGCGGGCCTCTCCGTCGACCAGTACATCGCCCGCGCCGTAGGAACCTCCTCCCGCCTCTCCTCCCTCGAACTCGGCGTCCAGACGAGCGCGTGGGGCGGCAACACCCAGACGCGCATGTCGTACTCGGGGCCGGGCAGCTTCGTTCCGCCCGACGACGAGCCCGCGAGCGTCTACCGCCGACTCTTCGCCTCGATGGCTCCGGTGCCCGGCATGGTCGACGCGATGCGCTCGCGACGGCAGAGCGTTCTCGACCTCGTGCGCGGTGACCTCCGCGACCTCCAGTCCCGCGTCGGCGCCGACGAACGCCGCAAGCTCGACGCCCACCTCGAATCGCTCCGCCGCGTCGAGGTCTCCCTCGCAGGACCGTCCGCGCCGTCGGCCACCTGCGCGCCGCCCGTCATCACCGAGCTCGACCACCGCGCCAACGACAACCTTCCGCCCGTCGGTCGATCGCAGATGCAGCTCCTGCTCGCGGCGCTGTCATGCGGGGCGACGAAGGTGGCGTCCATCCAATGGGCGCACACCGTGGCGCCGCACGTCTTCACCTGGCTGGGGCTGGGTGAGGGGCACCACGCGCTCTCGCACATGGGCGACGGCAACGCGTCGGGCGTGGCGCAGTTCGTCCAGGCCGAGCGGTGGTTCGCCGAGCAGTTCGCGTGGCTGGTGGCGCAGATGGCCGAGCTCCCCGAGCCGGGCGGCAGCGGCTCCATGCTCGATCACTCGCTCGTGGTGTGGGCCAAGGAGATGGGCGACAGCCGCCTGCACGACTGCTTCTCCGTCCCCTTCGTGCTCGCGGGTGGAGCGGGCGGGCGCCTGGTCACCGATCGCTACCTCCAGCTCTCGCACGTGCCTCATCAACGGCTGCTGGTGTCGCTCTGCCACGCGATGGGCATGGACAACCCGACCTTCGGCGACCCGTCGCGCGGCGCCGGTCCGCTGCCGGGGCTGCTCTCGTGACCCGCCTCCTGGCCCTCGCCGCGCTGCTCGCTCTCGGCTGCTCCAGCGACCCCGCCGCGGGCGGTGACGCGGCTCCGCTCGCGACGCTCCCCGACGGCGCCTCCAACGACCCCGTCTGCGACGCTGACCTCCAGTCGTTTCGCCGCGAGCTGTGGTCGCCGCTGATGAGCCTGCGCTGCGTCGGCTGCCACAACGCCGCCGGGCCTGCGCGCGCGACCCGCCTCGTGCTGCGCGCCGAGGGGCAACCCGACTGGCTCGATCACAACTTCCGGGCCGCTCGCGCCGTCGCCACCGCACGCCTCGCCGACACGCCGCTGCTGCTCCTGCGCCCCGCCGGTCTCCACCCCATGGGCCACACCGGCGGAACCATCACGCCTCCCGGCAGCACCGACTACGCCGCGCTCTCACGCTTCGTCGCCCGCGTTTCCACCGCCGCCTGCGACGACCCCACGACAGGCGACGGCGGAACCTCCCCCGCCGCCTGCACCACCGTCACGCCCGGCCCGCGCGTGCTGCGTCGCCTCACGCCCACCGAGTACGACCGCACGGTGCGCGACCTCACCGGCGTCGACGCGCACCACGGCGCGAGCTTCGTCGCCGACCCGGTGGTCGACGGCTTCGACAACGACGCCGCTTCGCTCGTGGTGTCGCCGCTGCTGGCCGAGCAGCTCCGTGTCGCAGGCGAGGCCATCGCGACGGAGGCCACCCGCGACATCTCGCGCATCTCACCGTGTACGCCGACGTCACCGACCGACGCGGCGTGCGCGCGGCGCATGGTGGAGGGCTTCGGCGAGCGGGCCTTCCGTCGCCCGCTGACGAGCGATGAGGTGACGCGGTACCTCGGGCTCTTCACCACCATCGCGACGGGCGAAGGCTTCAACGAAGGCGCCGAGGCCGTGGTGTCCGCGATGCTGCAATCGCCCCACTTCCTCTACCGCGCCGAGCTTGGCGTGAGCGCGGGTGGGGCATACCGACTGACCGCGTGGGAGGTCGCCTCGGAGCTGTCGTACCTGCTCACCGGAACCATGCCCGACACCGAGCTCTTCGCCGCCGCGCGCGCCGGGACGCTCACCACGCCCGCCGTCATCGAAGCGCAGGTCCGGCGGCTGCTCACGACGCCGGGCGCGCGTGAGTCACTGCGGCGCTTCGTGCGCCAGTGGTTGGACGTCGATCGGTTGGCGACGGTTCCGAAGGACGCGACGACCTTCACGGCGTTTACGCCCGCGGTGAGGGCGTCGATGGCGGGGGAGTTCGATCGTTACGTCGACGCGACGCTGCTGCGGGCGGGGGCACGGCTGCCCGACCTGTTCACGACGGCGGCGACCTTCGTCGACCCGACGCTGGCGGGCTTCTACGGCTTGAGCCCCGACGGAGCGGCCGACGCGCAGGGCTATCGGCGCGCATCGACGGTGGAGGCGCAGCGCCGCGGGGTGCTCACGCTGGGCGCGGTGATGGCGACGCACGCGCGACCCAACTCGTCGTCGCCGGTGCACCGCGGTCGACTGGTGCGCGAGCGCCTGCTCTGCCAGACGCTGCCGCCGCCGCCGCCGGGCATCAACGCGCAGCCACCGACGCCCGACCCGCGGCGCTCGCTGCGGGAGCAGTACGCGATGCACGCGAGCAACGAGCCCTGCGTGTCGTGCCACCGGCTGATGGACCCGATCGGGTTCGGGTTCGAGTTCTTTGACGGGGTGGGGCGCTTCCGCACGACGGAGAACGGCGCCGCCATCGACGCGCGCGGCGAAGTCGTGGGCAGCGCGAGCAGCGACGGAGCGACGACCGACACGCAGGCGATGATCGAGCGCCTCGCGGCGAGCCCGGAGGTGCACGATTGTTTTGCCCGGCAGCTCTTCCGCTACGCGTACGCGCTGTCGGCGACGGGCGAGCAGACGGCGTGCGCGCTGACGGAGGTTCAGCAGCGCTTCCGCACGGCGGACCTCTCCATCGAGGGCTTGATCGTGGCGCTCACGCAGTCGCCGCACTTCACCGAGCGCGCGGGCGACGGGACGCCGGTGGTGACCGACGGCGGGGTGGTGGCGGACGCGAGCGCCGATGCGGGCGCGACGGACGCGGGTGCGGTGGATGTCGTGGTGACGGTGGACGCGGGTGGTGGGGCGGTGACGACGCCGGGCGTGGCGACGACGACGGTGCGCGACTCGACGTGGGAGACGGGCTTCTGCGAGCGCGTGCAGATCATGAACAACACGGGCGCGGCGGTGACGTGGACGGTGGTCCACCGGGTCGCGGGGCGCATCAACAACAACTGGAACAGCGAGCGCATGGGCGACACCGGGGACGTGGTGTTCCGCGGCGCGATGTGGAACCGCACGCTGATGGCGGGCGAGGGGACGGAGCTGGGGTTCTGCGCGTCGCGGTGAGCCGGAGTTCGCGTAAGCCCGATTGAATCGAAGTGCAGTCGCTCACTCCGGGCTATTTCAGGTGGTCACCTCGCGGCGCGAGGTTGCATCGCTAGCTCCCATGAGCAGCCATCGATCCGGTCATGGCCAGCCGAGAGTCACTGCAACCTCGCGCCGCGAGGTGACCACCTGAAATAGCCCGGAGTGAGCGACTGCACTTCGATTCAATGGGGCTTACGCGAACTCCGGCTCACGACCCCGTCGAAAGACTCTCGACGCCGCGCCCATCGTACCCGACGATTCCCCCGACTTCCGATCGCTCTCCCACCCTCACGAGGTACGACGCCAACTCATGGACGACGAACGCCACTCGGTCCCCCCCAAGGAGTTCGCGGAGATGCTCTCGGGCGGCGCGGCGGGCGAGAAGGCCGGCCTGCTCTGGCTCGGCAAGCGCGACCCCCGCAGCCTCATCGCGGTGCGCCACTTCGCCGGTCCCGCTTCCTTCGTCGAGCAACTCGACGGGATACGCGTCGCGCACCTCACCGACCTCCACGTCGGCCGCGTCACCCCGATGGCCATCCAGAACGCCGCGGTCGCCCTCACCAACGAAGCCAAGCCCGACCTCGTGGTCATCACGGGGGACTTCGTCTGCCACAGCCAGAAGTACCTCGATCAGCTCGAAGCGCTCGTGCGCGGCTTCAAGGCGCCCGTCGTCGGCGTGATGGGCAACCACGACCACTGGTCGGGCGCCGACGAGGTTCGCATGGCCTTGAAGCGCGGCGGCGTCGAGGTGCTCGACAACGTCCACACCATCATCACCCTGCGCCATCAGAGGCTCCAGCTCCTCGGCCTCGACGACGCGTACACCGGCCACGCCGACCGCGAGCGCGCCCTCAAGGGCCTGCGCACCGACCTGCCCACGCTCGGCCTCTCGCACATCGCGGAAGAGGCCGATCGCCTCTGGCCGCGGGGCGTCGGATTGGTTCTATCAGGCCACACGCACGCGGGGCAGGTGACGCTTGCGCGGCTGCACGAGCTCGCCATCGGGCACCTCGCCGGGCACAAGTACGTGCACGGCCTCTACGGCACGCGACAGAAGGGCGTGGCGCCGGGCGGCGCGGTCTACGTAGGCGCGGGCATCGGGGCGGCGGTGATCCCGATCCGCCTGGGTGAGCGCGGCAAGCGCGAGGTGGCGATCTTCGAGCTGGGCATGGCGCCAGGGACGCTCGACGAGCACCACGAGGAGCAGCTTCCGCTGAAGGGCAGGGCACCGGGCGCGGCGCTGGTGGCGAAGCGCAACGCAGCGGTGGCACGCAAGCAGGCGAAGCGCGCGAAGGGGTGAGCGCTCACCCGCGGTGCTGCGACAGCACCGGAAACGACGCGATGAGCCCGTCGATGACGAACTGCGCGGCCACCGCGGCGAGGATCAATCCCATCACGCGGGCGATGATGTTCATGCCCGTCAAACCCAGCACGCGGGCGATGCGCGTCGCGCTCCGCAGCACCAGCCACGTCACCAGGCCCACCGCGACGATCGCCGCCACCAGCGCGGCCTTCTCGCCGAGGCTCCTCGCGCGCGCCGAGAGCACCATGGACGACGCGATGGCGCCGGGCCCCGACAGCAGCGGAATGCCCACCGGCATGAGGCCGACGTCGCCGCGCGAGGAGGCGTCGGCGTTTTCCGCGGCGGTGCCCTTCGTGGGGGAGACCTGGGCGTTCATCATCGAGAACGCGACGCTGAAGAGCAGCAGACCCCCGGCCACCTTGAAGGCACCGATGGAGATGCCGAAGAACTGAAACAACACCTGCCCCGACACCGCGAACACCACCAGCACCGAGAGCGCGGTGACCGATGCCCGTAGCGCGGTGCTGCGGCGGTGTTCGGGCGACGCGCCCGAGGTGAGCGCGAGGTAGACCGGCAGCGCCGCAAACGGATCGACGATCGCGAAGAGCGACGTGAACGCGGTCAATCCGAACGACAGGGCGCCGACCATCGGGCGCGGGTGTAGTGACCCGCGACGATCGGGTCAACGGCGCGGACGGGCTTGTGTGATACTCCGCGCCCCGCCGTGCAGCCCGGTCAGGTCATCGCGGATCGCTTCGTCCTCGAACGCCTCGCCGCGGCCGGGGGAATGGGCAGCGTGTACCGCGCGCTCGACCAGGCCACCGGCCGCACCGTCGCCGTGAAGGTGGTCCCCGGCGGCGGCGTGCACGACCGGCGCTTCGTCCGCGAAGCCGAGCTGCTCGCGTCGTTTACGCACCCGGCGATCGTTCGCTACGTGAGCCACGGCGTGGCCGACGCGGGCCAGCACTACCTCGCCATGGAGTGGCTCGACGGGAAGGACCTCGCCGCCACCCTCTACGACCGCGGCGTCCCGATGGCCGATGGCCTCCGCCTCGTGGCGCGCGCCGCCGACGCCCTCGGGTACGCCCACGCGCAGGGCGTGGTCCACCGCGACGTGAAGCCGAGCAACCTCTTCCTCGTGGACGGTGACGTCGGGGCCGTGAAGGTCATCGACTTCGGCATCGCGCGCGCGGCCCTCCACGGCTCGCTCACCCGCACCGGCGCCATCCTCGGAACACCCGGCTACCTCGCCCCCGAGCAGGCCCGCGGCGGCATCACCATCGGCCCCGCCGCCGACGTGTTCTCTCTGGGCTGCGTGCTCTTCGAGCTCCTCACGGGCCGTCCTCCCTTCGTCGGCGATCACTTCGTCGCCGTGCTCGCCAAGATCCTCGCGGCCGATGTTCCGTCGCCGCGCGACCTGCGCGGGGAGATACCCGCCGAGCTCGATGCGCTCGTGGTTCGCATGCTCGCCAAGGACCCGTCGCGCCGCCCGCCCGATGGCGCCGCGGTGGCCGAGGCGCTGCGCTCGCTCGTCGACGTCGTGGCCGATCACGGCGGCGGTCCGCGACGCGACCCGACGCCGACGCTCACCGCGAAGGAGCAGCAGCTCGTGAGCGTGATCCTGGTGGCGCCCAACGGCGGCGGGCCCGACGCCTCCGAGGCCGTCACCGTCGAGACCACCGATCTCGACCTGACCTTCGCGCGCTTGCAGGAGGTCGCCGCTCCCTTCGGCGCCGTGCTCGAACCGCTGCTCGGCGGGGTGGCGCTCGCGACGCTGGCGAGGGTGGGCGGCGTCACCGACCACGCGGCCCGCGCGGCGCGCTGCGCGCTGGCGCTGAAGACGGTGCGCCCGGAGGCCGCGGTGGTGCTCGCGACGGGTCGCGCGACGATGGCCGATCGACTGCCGGTCGGGGTCGTCATCGACCGCGCGGCCGAGTGGCTGCGGCGGCTGCGGGCGGCGGGTGATGGATCGCTGGTGGTCGACGAGACCACGGCGGGGTTGCTCGACGCGCGCTTCGACCTGCGGGGCGCGAGCGCCCTGCCGGGCTTCGTCCTGGCGGGCGAGCGCGAGGCCGCGTCGACGGCGCGCACGCTGCTGGGACGGCCGACGGCGTGCGTGGGGCGCGACCGTGAGATCGGCGTTCTGATGGGCGCGTGGGAGGGGTGCGTGGAGGGCCCCGCGGCGCAGGCGGTGCTGGTGACGGCGCCGTCGGGCGCGGGGAAATCGCGGCTACGGCAGGAGATCGTTCGGCTCATCGACGAGCGCTCGCCCGCGGCCGAGGTGTGGATCGCCGCGGGCGACCCGGTGGGCGCGCACTCCCCGTTCGGGTTGTTGTCGCGCTGGGTGCGCCGCGCCGCGGGTGTGCTCGATGGTGATGCACCGTCGTTGCGGGCGCAGAAGCTCCGCGCGCGTCTGTCGCGCCACCTCGCGGGACCGGAGCTCGACCGGGCCACGGCGTTTCTCGGCGAGGTCATCGGCGCACCGCTGCCCGACGAGGCGCACGTCGAGCTGCGCGCGGCGAGGCGCGACGCGACGCTCATGGGCGACCAGCTCCGGCGGGCGTTGACGCACTGGCTCGCGGCGGAGAGCGCGGCGTCGCCGATGGCGCTGGTGCTCGAAGACCTCCAGTGGGGCGACCTCGCGAGCGTGCGTCTCATCGGCGCCTCGCTGCGGTCGCTCACCGATCGCCCCGTGCTGCTGCTCGCGCTCGCGCGCCCCGACCTGCGCGAAGACCTCCCGGCGGCCCTCGGCGACTCCATCGGGCTCACCCTCTCGCTCGGCCCGCTCTCCCGCGCCGCGCGCGAACGCATCGCCCGCGAAGCCCTCGGCGACCGCGCGACGCCCGCGGTGGTCGAGCGGCTCGTCGATCGCTCCGAGGGCAATCCGCTCTACCTCGAAGAGCTGGTGCGCGCGGTGGCGGACGGCGGTGACGAGGCGCTGCCGGAGACGGTGCTGGCGATGGTCGCGGCGCGGCTCGATCGCCTCGACCCGCAGGCGCGGCGGGTGCTGCGGGCGGCGAGCGTGTTCGGGCGGGAGTTTATCGACCGCGGCGTGGCGGCGCTGCTGGGCGGCGTCGACCGCACGACGCAGGTGGGCGACCGGCTGCGGCAGCTCGTCGACGCGGAGGTGCTGGTGCGCCGCGGCGAGGTCTACGCCTTCCGCCACACGCTCTTGAGGGAGGCGTCGTACGCGCTGCTCACCGAGGCCGACCGGGTGCTCGGTCATCGCCTCGCGGGGCGGTGGTTGTTGGAGACGGGCGAGGGTGATCCTGCCGTGCTGGCGGAGCACTTCGCGCGCGGCGACGAGCCCGAGCTGGCGGCGCGGTGGTTTCATCGCGCGGCCGAGCAGGCGCTGGAGGGCCTTGCTCTTGCGGAGGCGCTCACCTGGGCCGAGCGGGCGCGCGCTTCGGGGGTGATGGGCGAGGCGCTGGGCGCGGTTCGCCGGGTCGAGGCGCGGGCCCACTCGCTGCGCGAAGAAAACGCCCAGGCCGCGGCGGCGGGCGAGGAGGCGGTGGCGCTGCTCCCTCAGGGCGGCGCGGCGTGGCACCTCGCGGTGGCCGACCTCGCGACGACGACCCTGCGCATCCACGCCCGCGAGCGCCTGGTGTCCCTCGCGTACGCCTTGGTCGATACCGCACCCGCGCCGGGCGCCGCTGGGAGTCGCGTGATCGCCCTCTCGCGCACCGCCATCCACCTCATTCAAGCGGGTCGCCTGGCCGAAGCGGCGATGCTGCGCGTGTGCCTCGACGCGGCCTCCGACGACCCTGCGACGGACGATCCGGTGGTGCTCGCGTGGCGGCGCCGCCTGCACGCGGTCGAAGCACTGCGCGCGGGTGATCCGGCGGCGTACCTGAAGCTCACGGCGCAGATCGCGGCGGACTTCGAGCGCGCGGGCGACCGGAGCAGCGCGTGCGCGCAGCGGGGCAACGTGGGCTACGCGCTGCAGGAGCTCGGCGACTTCGTGGGCGCCGAAGCCGTGATGCGCGAGGTGCTGGCGCAGGCCGAGGCGCTGGGCGTCAACAGCGCGGCGTGGATGGCTCGGCACAACCTCGGGATGGTGCTCGCCCGCCGCGGGCAGCTCGTCGAGGCAGAGGCCCTGGAGCGCGAGGCGTTGGCGGCCTTCGTGGCGCAGGGTCATCGACGCCTTGCGGGCTTCGCGCGGGTGTATCTCGCGCGCATCCTGTCGCTGGCGGGCAAGCACGCCGGCGCGGCGGAAGAAGCAGCGCGCGGGGTCGAGCTCCTCGGGGACGGCGCTCCGTCGCGGGCGGTGGCGCTGGCGGCGCAGGCCGAGGTGCTGCTGGCCGCGGGTCGGGCGGACGAGGCGCGGGCGGCGGCGGCGACGGCCGCGGAGCTGCTCGATGAGATCGGTGGCATCGAGGAGGGCGAGGCGCTCATCCGGTTGATGGACGCGGAGACCCGTGACGCGCTCGGCGATCGCGCGGGCGCCCGGCAGGTCATCGGCGACGCCCGTCGACGGCTCCACGAGCGGGCCGCGAAGATCAGCGATGAGGCGCTGCGGCAGTGCTTCCTGGAGGCGATTCCCGAGCACACCCGGACTGGGGTGCTCGCGGGGGTGTGGGGCGCCTTCGCAGAGTGATGGCGCTACTCCTGCGGGACGAATAGAGTCGCCCGGCGGTAGCGCGGATGGCACACGAACCCCAATCGTCCTTGAAGCTCATGGTGTTCGCCGGGGGCGTCACCAGCACCCACGACCTGCCGTCATCCGGCACGCTCACCCTCGGACGATCGACGGACAACGACGTCGCTGTCGACGACCCGTCGGTGTCCCGCCGCCACGCCGCGCTGCACCTCGGTCCGCGGGTCGAGCTCGAAGACCTCGGCAGCGCCAACGGCACGTCGCTCCGCATCGCCGGTGACTTCGGCGCGACGGCAGACCTGTCGCAGGCACGGCTCGCGCCGGGGCAGAGGGTTCCGCTCTTGCCGGGGGCGTCGTTTCACCTGGGCTCGACGGTGCTGGTGCTGCGCCGCGCGGAGAAGCCCGGTGAGGCCGCGGCGCCGGTCATCCGCGACGAGGCGATGCGCAAGCTCCATCAGCTCGTCGCGCGCGTCGCCGAGGGGACCATCAGCGTGCTGCTCCTGGGCGAGACCGGCGTCGGCAAGGAGGTGCTCGCCGAGACGCTGCACCAGCGCTCGCCGCGGGCCGCGAAGCCCTTCGTCGCGCTGCACTGCGCGGCGCTGTCGGGACATCTCCTGGAGAGCGAGCTCTTCGGTCACGAGAAGGGCGCGTTCACGGGCGCGGTGGCGGCGAAGGCCGGGCTGCTGGAGTCCGCCGAAGGTGGAACGGTCTTCCTCGACGAAGTCGGAGAGCTCCCGGCGGAGGTGCAGGTGAAGCTCCTGCGCGTGCTGGAGGAGCGGAAGGTCCAGCGCGTGGGCGCCCTGCGTCCACGGCCCATCGACGTTCGCATCGTGTCGGCGACGCATCGCAACCTCGAAGCCGACATCGAGCGCGGCGCCTTCCGGCAGGACCTCTTCTTCCGCCTCAACGGCATCGCCATCACCATCCCCCCATTGCGTGAGCGCGTCGGGGAGATCGTCGAGCTCGCCCGCGTCTTCATCGCCCGCGTGAGCGCGCAGCTCGGTCGCTCCGTCGAGCCGACGCTCTCGCCCGAGGCGCTCGCGCTGCTGGAGGGCTACCGCTGGCCCGGCAACATCCGTGAGCTGCGCAACACCATCGAGCGCGCGGTGGTGCTCTGCGCGGGCACGGCCATCCTCCCCGAGCACCTGCCGCTCGATCGCATGCGCGCGCAGCCGACGGTGCAGCAGCTCATCCCGCAGGTCGCGCCGCAGCCCGCGATGCCGCCGTCGCCGTCGGTGCCGCCCGCGGCGGGCCCGCTGCGCGGGGAGATCGAGGCGCTCGAACGGCAGCGCATCGTCGACGCGCTCGAACGCAGCGCGGGCAACCAGACCCAGGCGGCGACGCTGCTCGGGATGCCGCGACGCACGCTCGTCGCGAAGCTCGCGGCCTACAACATCCCCCGTCCCCGCAAGCGCGATTGAAGGCGTCGCAGCCCTTTTGGGGGGCTGTAAATTTCGCTCTCCGACCGTAGGAAGTGGCCGTCGTCCGTCGTCCAGGTCCGTCATGGAGACGGCACTCGCGGATGCGACATCAAGAGGGCACATGCGGTGCCCGATGCGCACGCCGCGACCGCTCAAGGAGATCGCCATGGTCATTTCTCTACGTGCTTCGTTGGTCGCGCTGGGTCTGCTCGCTGTTCCGTTTGCCGCGGGGGCGCAGCAGGTGATTGCTCAGCAGGGGGTGATGGGACCGACGCAGCCGCCCCCGGCGATCCAGGCGGAGAACCCGACGCCTTCGCCGGGCCCCGGCCACACCTGGGTCGCCGGCTACTGGACCTGGAACGGCACGCAGTACTCCTGGAACGCCGGTCACTGGGAGCGCCCGCCGCAGCCCGCGCAGACCTGGGAGGCCCCGCGGTGGGAGCGCCAGAACGGTCGCTACATGTTCCGCGCGGGTCGCTGGGGTGGCACGTCGCAGCCCGAGCGACCCGTGGCCGTTCCGGTGATGCAGCCGACGATGCAGCCCACCGTCGCGGTGCCCGTGATGCAGCCGCAGATGCAGCCGCAGATGCAGCCGCAGATGCAGCCGCAGATGCAGCCGCAGATGCAGCCGACCTTGCCCGGTGGGTTCATCGCGGTGCCGATGGCGATGCCGCGCCCGCGGCCTGACCGCCGCCCTCGCATGACCCCGCGCGGCCAGACCTGGATCCCCGGCTACTACGCCTGGACCAACAACCAGTACGCCTGGACCGAAGGGCACTTCGAGGCGCCGCCGCGTCCCCGCGCCCAGTGGGTGGCGCCGCGCGTCGAGCGTCGCGGCCGCAACACCGTGTACATCCCCGGCCGCTGGCGCTGACCGTCGGTCAGTGACCGTCCCCGCGGAGTGACACCGTCGACTCCGCGCCCGACTCGATCTCCACCTCCAGCTCCTGCACCGTCCCGCCCTCCTCGTCCGGAACCACTCGCAGCGAGTGCGTTCCGGGCGAGAGCGCGACGCCCACCAGCGGGGTGTGCCCGATGCGTCGGCTGCCCTCGAAGACGCTCCCCGGCACCGCCGAGCGCAGCGACAGTCGCCCCGTCGCGGTGGTCGCGGCCATGGTCGTCGCCGGCGCCGCGGTGTGGGTCGTCGTCGGCGACGCCACCGCGCGCACGGGCGCCCGTCGCACCTCCCGGAGAGGGTCCGGTGTCGTCGGCTGGTGCGTCGCGGGCGCCGCCACGACCGGCGCGGCGATGGCCACCGGCGCAGCCACCACGGGCGCGGCGATCACCTCTGGCGCACTCACCGTCGGGGTCACGACAGCGGGCGTCGGCGTCGGTCGGCGCACGGGCGCGGCGGGCGCGCGGTTCAAGAGCAGCGCGCCGGTGACGAGGGTGACCGCGATGCCCACCAGCGAGAGCAGCGCGAGCCCCATGCCCCGTCGCGACGGCTTCGCGGCGTGCGGAGCGGTCACGGTCGCGACGGGCGTGACCTCGACGTCGACCCGCGGTGCGCGCAGCGTCGGGAGCCCACCGATGTGCGGGTACTTCTCGTCCTCTTCGCCGCGCCCGGTGGGCAGCGTCGGCCGCTCGCGCGACACGTCCTCGAAGCTGAGCTCCTGGATCTCCTCGCCGGGCAGCGTCGCGCGCCGCACCACGAGGTCGATGGGGGCGTCGCGCACGTCCCGCGCGAGGTCACGGAGCAGCGTCTCGCGGGTGTTCTTGTCCGCCTCGAAGTGCTGCGCGAGGTAGTCGGTGATGAAGTCGTGACCGTCGTAGCCGCACGACTTCACGTACGCTTCGAGGTCGCGCGCCATGTCGAGCGCCGAGGCGTAGCGCTGCTTCGGGTCGCGCTGGAGCGCGCGCATCACCACCGCCTCCAGGGCCGCGGGGTAGGTCTGCTGCATCGATCCCGGCGTGGGGATGGGGTCGACCATCACGCGGGTCATCGTCTCCACGTCCGTCGCCTGACAGAACAGCCGTCGCCCCAGGGTCACCTCCCAGAGCAGCACTCCGAGCGCCCAGATGTCCATCGTCGGGTGCGGCGTGTCGCCGCGGAGCTGCTCCGGCGGCATGTACGCGACCTTGCCGCGCACCTCGCCGGTGCGGGTGAACTCCCGGCGGTCGTCGACGGGTCGCGCGATGCCGAAGTCCACGACCTTGGTGGTGCCCGAGTAGAGCACCATGAGGTTGTGCGGCGAGACATCGCGGTGCACCACGGGTTGTAGCTCGCCCTGGTCGTCGCAGTGGGCGTGGGCCGCCGCGAGGCCACGCGCGGCGTCGGCCACCACGCGGGCGGCGATGTGCGGGGGCACGCCACCGGTGACGGCCGCGCGCTGACCCAGGAGCGCGAACGGCAGCCCGTGCAGGTACTCCATCGCGAGGTACGGCGTGCCCTGAACGACCCCGAAATCATGCACCGCGCAGATGTGCGGCGAGTCGAGCCGCGCCGCGAGTCGCGCCTCGGTGCGAAACATCTCCACGAAGCGCTTCGACCCGGCCACGTCGGGGTGCACCAGCTTGAGCGCGACCCAGCGACGAAACTCTCCGTCCGCGCGGCGCAGCGCGAGGTGCACCTCTCCCATGCCGCCCACGGCGACGCAGTGGAGGAGGTGATAGCGGTCGATCCAACGTGAGCCGTCCGACGGGCGTTCGCGCAGACCGGACTCCCTCCCGTCGACCATGGGCCCGCCGTCCTGCCGGGTCTTGCCCCGTCCCTTGTCGCTCCTGGCCTGGCTCCGGTTCGTCATCAGGTCATCCGTCCTTCTTAGAGCGTGCACAGACCAAGGAGGCAGGTGAGGAGGCCGCGGCACCGATTGTTACAGGCGCCGCAGTGGTTGCGGTTGAGCGCGAGGTTGACGCACTCACCGCCGCAGTTGGTCGTCCCCGACGGGCACGACACCCGGCAGCTCCCGGCGCCGCACACCTGGCCCGCGGTGCAGGTCACACCGCACCCGCCACAGTTCGAAGTGTCGCTGTTGGTGTCGACGCAGGCGCCGCTACAAAGGCGCTGACCCAGCGGGCAGACGCACAGCATGTCGCTGCACAGCAGGCCGCCCGCGCAGCTGCTGCCGCACGACCCGCAGTTGTCCGGATCGGAGCGGAGATTGGTGCAGAGGAGGCCGCAGCTCACCAGCGTTCCCGCGCACGTCGTCGCGCAGGCGCCCGAGCGGCAGACCAACCCGGCGCCGCAGGTCACCCCGCAGGCGCCGCAGTTGGCGGCGTTGGTCTGGACGTCCGTGCACACGCCGCCGCAAGAGCGCAGCGGCGCCGCGCAGAGCGACACGTCCGCGTTGCCCGCGTCGGTGCCCGTGTCCGTCCCCGCGTCGGTGCCCGTGTCCGTCCCCGCATCGACGCCAGTGTCCACGCCGGTGTCGACGCCCGTGTCCGTGCCGCGATCGGTCGCGACATCGGCGCCGACATCGGTGCCGACATCGGTGCCGACGTCACGGGCATCCACCACGTCGAAGCCCGCGTCGGTGACGCCCGTATCGACCGCGCCGTCACCAGCGTCGGTCGCGCCGTCGCCCGCGTCCGTCGCGCTGTCACCCGCGTCGAGGGCACCGTCCGTCGCGCCGTCGTTCGCGTCCGTCGCACCGTCGTTCGCGTCCGTCGCGCCGTCGCTCGCGTCCGTCGCGCCGTCGGTTGCGCCGTCGGTTCCGAGGTCACCCGTGTTGCCATCGGTCGCGCCATCGGTCGCGCCGTCGGAGTTCGCCCCCGCGTCGCCGTCCTTGGTGTCCGAACCCAGCAGCGGACGTGAACCGCACGCGCTCACCAGCGCCGCCCCCGCGATCAGCCATCGCCACGAGTGCTTCATGATCCCTCCCCGAACGACACGATACGAAACTCCACGCGACGGTTGAGGGCCCGCGCCGCGCGGGTGTGGGCCGGGTTGACGGGACGGGTCTCGCCGAAGCCGTGGGCCTCCAGGCGGTCGTCGGCGACGCCGCGCCCGACGAGGTCGCGCCGCACGCTCGCGGCCCGCCGCTGCGACAGCGCGAGGTTGGACGCGTCGTCGGCGACGTCGTCGGTGTGGCCCTCGATGGACACCCGCCGCAGCGACGGATCGGCGCGCAGCGCGTCGGCCACCGCCGCGAGCACGGCCCCGCTCTGCCGCAGGATGACGTCGCTGTTGTTGGCGAAGAACACCGGCCGAAGGATGCGGATCATCCCGCGCTCGACACGCACGAGACCCGGGCAGCCGTTGCGACCGGGGCGCGTACTGGGCGCGCCCGGCACGTCGGGGCACGCGTCGACGGCGTCGGGCACCGAGTCGCCGTCGCGGTCGGGGAAGGGGCAACCCCGCCGCGCCGGGTCGGGGTGCGCCCCCATCGGAACCGTCGGGCACACGTCCGCGTGGTCGGTGACGGTGTCGTTGTCCTGATCGTTGTCGGGGCAGCCGCGGCGGGTGGGGTCGGGGTGGTCGCCCTGCGCGAGCGTCGGGCACGCGTCGTCGGGGTCGAGCACGCCATCGCTGTCGGCATCGGGCACCGGGCAGCCGCGACGCGCGGGGTCGGGGTGATCGCCCGCGGGGACGTCGGGGCACAGGTCGTCGGGGTCGAGCACGGCGTCGTGGTCGCGGTCACGCGCGGGACAGCCGGGGAGGGCGGGGTCGGGGCGCGCGCCTGCGGGCTCGTCGGGGCAGCGGTCGGCCGGGTCGAGCACGCCGTCGTGGTCGCGATCGGCGATGCGAACGGGCTCCGGGTCGCGCACCGGGAGCCGCCAGGAGACCGAGGCTCCGCCAAACCAGTACAGGGCATCGCTGGGGTGATCGCTGTCGGAGGCGAAGAGCACCCCGAGTCGCGCCACCGGGCCCACCGCGAAGCCGAGGCCCAGGTTGAACTCCGCCCCGAGGCCGACGTTGGTCGTCAGCCGCGAGAGGTCGATGGAGCGACCGAGGCCCACGTTGCCGTCGACGAAGACGCGACCCACGCGGCCGATGGTGGGCTCGAAGCGCAGACCACCCGCGAGGGAGTACTGCTGCCCGTCACCCTGCGACGAGGGCGCGAACCAGCTCTCCCCCGAGACCTGCACCGCGAGCGGCCCGACCACGGTGAACGCCAGCCGCACGGCCCCCTGGGCCATCAATCCGTACCCGAGCGTGTCGCGCTGGTAGGAGGCGAGCATGGTGCCCGCGCCGCCCTCGACGTGGACGGCGAAGCGCCGCGCGACCTGCGCGTCGGCCCGTCGCGGCAGCGCGAGCAGGGCGAGTGATAGGAGAGCGAGGGCGAACGCGCGGGGCGAGCGCAGACGGGTGTCGTCGTCGAGGCAGGGTCCAACCGGCGCGGGCGCTGGCATCACACGTTCCTGGCGTCGTGCCAGCGGTGGTGTGACCCCCACGCGCGGACGACGTCTACCAGTTCAACGGTCGCATGGGCGCGGCCCTTGAGGCCACCCGATCGAATGTCGACCCGGAAAATGAAAGAGAGCCTGTGTGCGGATGGGCGCCGCGGGCGGCGCTGTGGGCGCGCGTCACCCACCGCCGGGGGTTCAGGTCACTCGACGGTGACGGTCTTGGCGAGGTTGCGCGGCTGGTCGACGTCCGTCCCGCGCAGGTCGGCCACGTAGTACGAGAGGAGCTGGAGCGGGACGATGGTGAGCAGCGGGGTGAAGGGCTCCGACGTCGCGGGCACCTTGATGGTGTGCGACGCGAGGTCCTTCGCGACCGACTCGTTGTCGAGGATGGCGATGACGTTGCCGTCGCGCGCCCGCACCTCCTGCACGTTGGAGAGCATCTTCTCCAGCGTGCTGTCGCTCGGCAGCAGGCACACCACGGGCATGTCGCGGTCGACCAGCGCCAGCGGCCCGTGCTTCATCTCGCCGCCGGCATAACCCTCGGCGTGCACGTACGAGATCTCCTTGAGCTTGAGGGCGCCTTCGAGGGCGATGGCGCTCGACAGTCCGCGCCCGAGGAAGAGCGCGTCGCGCGTGTGCAGGATCGACCGCGCCACCGACTCGACGTGCTTCGCTCCCTCCAGCGCCGTCCGCATCTTGTGCGGCACCTGAACGAACTCCCCGAGGAGCTCCCGACCCTGGTCGGCCGAGAGCGCGCCGCGGCACCGCCCGAAGTGGATGGCGAGCATGGTGAGGGCCGCCACCTGTGCCGTGAAGCACTTGGTGCTGGCGACGCCGATCTCCGGGCCCGCGTGGGTGTAGAGCGTCCCGTGGGCCATGCGCGCGATGGCGCTGCCCTGCACGTTGACCACCGCGAGCACACGAGCGCCGCGGGCCTTGGCCTCCTTCGCGGCGGCCAGCGTGTCGGCGGTCTCCCCCGACTGCGAGACGGCCACCACGAGGTCGCCCTCACCAATCACCGGGTCGCGGTACCTGAACTCGCTCGCGAGCTCGGCCACCGCCGGCACCCGCGCGAGCGACTCCAGCAGGTAGCGCCCATGCAGCGCCCCGTGGAAGCTCGTCCCGCACGCGAGAAACACCACCCGCCTCACGGCCTTCGCCTCTTCCGCGGTGATGCCCATCTCGGCGGCTTCGAGCGAGCCCTCCTCCAGCAGCACCCGACCGCGCAGCGTGTCTTCGAGCGCGCGCGGCTGCTCGTGCACCTCCTTGAGCATGAAGTGCTTGTAGCCGCCGCGTTCGGCCTGCATCAGCGACCACGTGATGCGCGTCGGGGTGCGATCGACCTTCACGCCGTCGACGGTCTCGATGCGCGCGCCCTGCTTGGTGATCTCCGCCATCTCGCCGTCTTCGAGGAAGATCACGTCGCGCGAGTGGGCCAGCAGCGCCGGGACATCACTCGCCGCGAGCATCACCCCTTCGCCGACGCCGAGGACGAGGGGCGAGGCGTTTTTCGCGAGCACGATGCGGCTCGCGTCGGTGCGCGAGAGCACCGCGATGGCGTAGGCGCCGCGGATGACCTTGAGCGTCGCGCGCACGGCCTCGAAGAGGTCGAGGCCCTTGGCGGTCTCGAGGTCGACGAGGTGCGCGACGATCTCCGTGTCGGTGTCCGAGAGAAACTCCCGCCCCTGCGCCATGAGCTGGTGCTTGAGCTCGACGTGGTTCTCGATGATGCCGTTGTGCACCACCGCGACGTGACCCGAGACGTGCGGGTGCGCGTTGCGCTCGGCGGGCTTGCCGTGCGTCGCCCAGCGGGTGTGCCCGATGCCCGTGGTGCCGTGCACCGGGTCGCGCGCGAGCAGGTCGCCGAGGGCCGAGAGCTTGCCCGCGGCGCGCTTGACGTTGACGGTGCGACCGTCGTGCACCGCGACCCCGGCGCTGTCATAGCCGCGATACTCCAGCCGGCGCAGGCCCTCCAGCAGGATGGGGGCGCACTCTTCCGTCCCGACGTAACCGATGATGCCGCACATGCGTGGATGCTCCGAATGGATGAGGTGAGGTCGACGCGGCGCAGCATCGCCGATGCGGCGCATCGGTACAACGGCGGGTCGGTCTGAGCGGCGCAGGGGAGGGAGCAGGCGGTCGGGGCGGCGGGGTCAGTCGGGCTCGCGGGTGCCCACGGCGCGGCGCAGGCGGGCGAGGGCCTCGCGCTGGTCGATGTTGGCGTTGATGAGCGCCAGCCGCGCGCGGAGCAGGTCGAGCTCGGCGTCGGTGAGGTCGCTCGACACCGAGCTGCCGGCCTGGAAGCGTTCGCGCCGGACGCGGTAGCTCTCCATGGCCGACTCGAGCTGCCGCCGCGACGACGCGATGGCGGCGGTCGACGTCTGGGCGGTGACGTACGCCGCGCGCACCTCGATCTCGGTGCCCTCGCGGAGCTGGTCGAGCTGCGCGAGCAGCGCCAGTCGCTGCGCGTTGAGGCGGCTCACCTGCGCGCCCGCCTGGAGCGCGCCGCCGAGCGACCACTGCGCCTGGATGGTCGCCGTCCAGGTGGTGTTGAACTCCTCGGCCTGCGGCACGTACCGCTGGTTGGGGTTGGCGACGTCGAGGCTGAACTGCCCGACCACGCTCGGAAACATCGCCGCCCGCGTGGCGGAGGTGTTGACCCGCAGCGACTCGGCCTGCCGGTCGAGGCTCTGGAGCTCGGGCCGCGCGGTGAGCGCCTGGTCGATGAGGGTGGCCACGCTCGTCGGCACCGGCGGCGGCGTCTCCAGCGATTCGCCCATGACGAAGTGCTCGCCCGCCTCGGCGTGCATGCGCTGCCGGAGCTGCACTTCGGCCATGTCGAGGGCGCCGCGCGCCGCGAGCACGAAGCGCTCGGTCTCGGCGACCTGGGCCTGCACGCGCAGGAGGTCGACCCGCGCCGCGGTGCCCGCCTCGACGAAGCGCGTGAGGTCCTGCTCGTGCTGGCGGGCGGCCTCGGCGGACTCCTGCGCGGCCAGGAGCTGGCCCGTGGCGCGCACGTACTCGTAGAAGGCGAGGCGCGCGTCGGTGGCGGCCGTGCTGCGGGCGGAGATCTCGTCGAGGTGACGCGCCTGCTCGACGAGCCCGGCGCTCTCGTAGACCCGCGCGAGGCGGAAGGGAATGTCCGTGATGGGCAGCGTCACCGTCGCGTTGAACGCGTAGTTGTTGAGGATGACGGGGAAGGGCGACGACGCCGACGAGTTGCCGCTCGACGCCGCGAGCTGGGAGAGGGAGAGCGAGCCCGGCGCACACTGCACGCCCGGTGCGGTCGCGGTCACGTTGCCGTTGCCCGGGGCGACGCAGAAGGGCAGCGACGAGGCGAGGTTGAACGACGGCTGCGTGATGGGCGAGAGCCGCGAGTAGCGGGCCGTGAGCGAGAGCTGCGGGATCATCGCGACCGCGGCCTCGGTGCGCCCGGCCGACGCCGCGTCGACGTTGGCGTGGGCCGCCCGCACGCCGAGGCTGGAGCGCACCGCGCGCTCGGCCGCCCGGTCGGCCGTGAGCCCGCCGGGCTGAGGCGCCCACGACTCGGGCAGGCTCGGCGTCGGCCGCGCCGTCGGCTGTTCAACCTGCTGCTGTTGGGCCGCGGGCGTCTGAGCCCACGCGCCACTCGCGGCGAGCAGCACCGCTGCCGCCGAGCCCCACCGTGCTGTCACTGTCATTCGTCCTTCTCCGCGTCTGTCACCGTCGCCGCCGCGCGCCCGAAGAGCTCCACGATGGTCTCGAAGGCCTGTACGAACTTGTCCTGGTCATCCGACGAGAGCTTCTCCAGCACGTTCTTGTGCCGCTCTCGCATCACCTTCTTCTGCTGCTCGACCATCGCCCGGCCCCGCGTGGTGATGGCCACCATCACCGTGCGACGGTCGGCCGGCAGCGGCTTCTTGTGCACGAAGCCGAGCTTCGCGAGCCGACCCACCAGCTCGCTCAGCGAGCTCTGCGCGCCCGGAAACGAGCGCCGCAGCTCGGTGAGGCTGATGGGGCCGTGCGTCTCCAGCGCGCGCAGCAGCACGCCCTGGTGAGGCGTGATCACCTCGTCGTCGCAGTCCGATCGCATGAGCCGCGGCATGACCAGAACCACCCGGTCGATCAACGCACTCATATGATCCAAACGACGCTCGATCATGACCTCGACCCGTGACCTCGTGAGCCCCCTCGGGGGCGGCCGGCGCATTCCATCGGGAGACGATGTATCTCACCCATCGCCGGATTCAAGCCCCCTGGTCAACTTCGTTCGTAGCCCCTAAACGCTGCGACTTCGCCCCCACAACGCGCCGCGGCATCACCCCTTGACGAAAATACTTCGTGACCCGATTGATCTCCGGTCGCGTTCGGTGCAGATGATGCCCCGCGGTCACATCGTGCGCGCCGCCCACCTCTCGAACCCTCACGGACCGGGACCATGCACACAGACTCCAAGTTCGCCTCTACGTTGGTGAGCGTCCTCGCGCTCGCGGCGCTCCCGCTGTCGGCCTGCAAGAAGCCCGAGCCCGCCGCCGGATCGCAGCCTTCGGTCACGGCCGAAAACACCCCGCCCGTGCACATCACCCTGGCCACCGCCGAGGCGCGCCAGGTGCCCGACGTCCTCTCGGCCACCGGTACTCTCGTGCCCGACCAGCAGTCGCAGGTCACGGCGCTCGTGCCGGGTCGCGTGACGGCGGTGCTCGTCGAGCGCGGCTCGCAGGTGCGCGAGGGCGACCCGATGCTGCGCCTCCGCGACACCGACTACCGCACCAACGCCGCCACGGCGTCGGCGGTGGTCTCGCAGGCGCGCTCGCGGCTCGGCCTCGACGGCAACGGCCGCTTCGACGCGGAGTCCACCGCGGAGGTGCGCGCCGCCGCCGCGCAGCGCGACATCGCCGACGACGGCCTGCGCCGCGCCGAGCAGCTCCACACGAGCGGCAGCATGTCCGACGCCGACTACCAGCGGACGGTGCTCCAGGCGACGGCGGCGCGGGAGCAGTACCGCGCGGCGGTCAACGGCACCCGGGCGTCGTACTTCGCCTACCAGCAGGCCCGCGAGACGCTCGCCTCGGCGCAGCGCTCGGTGGCCGACTCGGTGGTGCGCGCGCCCTTCTCGGGCGAGGTCGCCGAGCGCATGGCCAACGTGGGCGAGTACGTCACGGCGCAGCGCGCGGTGGTCAACCTCGTGAAGATCGACCCGCTGCGCATGGAGATCCAGGTGCCGCAGGAGCGCTTCGCCCAGGTGCGGCCCGACCAGGTCGTGGACATCCGCGTCGACGCGTGGCCCGACCGCACCTTCCGCGGGACGCTCCGGTACATCTCCGCCGCCGTGCGCACCGACACCCGCGCGCTCGTGGCCGAGGCGGTGATTCCCAACGCCGACCGCGTGCTGCGCCCCGGTCTCTTCGCGACGGCGCGCATCGCGCTCGGCACCCAGCGCTCGCTGGTGGCCATCCCGGCGCGGGCGGTTCTCTCCGAGGCCGGTACGAGCCGGGTGTTCGTGGTGGTCAACAACCGGGCGCAGGCGCGGGTGGTGTCGGTGACCGAGCGCCGCGGCGAAGAGGTCATCGTCGAGCGTGGCGTGACGGCGGGCGAGCGTGTGGCGACGGACAACCTCTCTCGGCTCGGCGACGGCGTCGCCGTGACCCAGTAGCAAGAGGGGAGCGGAGAGACTTCGATGCAGTGGCTTGCGGCAATTTGTGTCAAGCGCCCGGTGTTTACCTGGGTGCTCATCCTCGCGCTGGTGGTGGTCGGCATCGCGAGCATCCAGGGCATCGGGGTCGACCGGTTTCCCAACATCGACTTCCCCGTCGTCATCGTGAGCACGGTGCTGCCGGGCGCCTCGCCCGAGCAGGTGGAGACGGAGGTCACCGACAAGCTGGAGGAGTCCATCAACTCCATCTCCGGCATCGACACCCTCCGCTCCAACTCCTACGAGGGCTTGTCCGTCGTCATCGCGCAGTTCGACCTCGACAAGGACACCTCCGTCGCGGCCCAGGAGGTGCGCGACCGCGTCAACCGCACGCTCACCCTGCTCCCGCGTGACATCCAGCAGCCGCGCGTCGAGCGCTCCGACCCCGACGCGGCGCCCATCGTGCTGGCGGCGCTCTCGGCCCCGCGCTCGTCGCGCGAGCTCACCGAGTACGCCGACCGCGTGCTGCGCCGGCGCATCGAGTCGCTCAACGGCGTCGGCGGCGTCACCGTCCTCGGCGGCCGCTCGCGGCAGATCAACCTGGTGCTCGACCCCGCGCGGCTCCAGTCGTACGGGCTCACCGCCGTCGACGTGCAGCGCACCCTCGCGTCGCAAAACGTCGAGGTCCCCGGCGGCTCCGTCGACCAGGGGTCCACCACGCTCTCGCTCCGCGTGATGGGGCGCGTGACCAGCACCGAAGACATGGGCAACCTCGTCGTCGCCCAGCGCGGCGGGCTCGGGGTGCGCGTGCGCGACGTGGGCCGCGTCGAGGACAGCGAGGCCGACGCCAGCTCCATGGCGACGGTCAACGGGCGCGAGGTGGTGATCCTCTCCGTGCGCAAGCAGTCGGGCACCAACACCCTCGCGGTCATCGACGCGCTGCAAGAGCGCATCGACGAGCTGCGCCCCAGCCTCCCGCCGGGCTTTCGCCTGGAGGTGGTGCGCGACGAGGGCGAGTTCATCCGCAACGCCGTGCACGCGGTGGAAGAGCACCTCGTCATCGGCGGCTTCCTCGCCTCCCTGGTGGTGCTGCTCTTCCTCTGGAACGGGCGCTCCACCCTCATCGCCGCCCTGGCGATTCCGACGTCCATCGTGTCGACCTTCGGGCTCATCAAGGCCATGGGCCTGACGCTCAACGTCATCACCCTGCTCGCCCTCACCCTCGCCGTGGGCATCGTCATCGACGACGCCATCGTGGTGCTGGAGAACATCTTCCGCTTCATCGATGAGAAGCGGATGGCTCCCCGGAAGGCGGCCATCCTCGCGACCAAGGAGATCGGCCTCGCCGTCATGGCCACGACCATCTCGCTGGTCGCGGTGTTTCTCCCGGTGGCCTTCATGGGCGGCATCGTGGGCCGCTTCATGCGGTCGTTCGGCTTCACCATGAGCTTCGCCATCGTGGTGTCGCTCATCGTGTCGTTCACGCTGACGCCGATGCTCTCGGCGCGTTGGCTCAAGGCGTCCAACAAGGGCGGCCCCGCGCACCCCGTGCACGACGACGAGCCCGAAGAGGCCGTCGACGCGGAGTTCTCCGACCCGGCCGCGGAGCCCCGCGAGGAGGAGAAGCGCGGGTACCGCGAGTGGTCGTCCAAGACCCGGCAGCTCCCGCCGCAGTACGCCGCCGCCGCCCACAGCGGGGGAGGGCTCTACGGCGCCGTCGAGGGCGCGTACATGCGCCTGCTCGCCTTCGCCATGGGGCACCGCTGGCTCGTGGGCATCCTCATGGTCACCGTGATGGCCTCGGTCGTCCCGCTCGGGAAGGCCGTGCAGAAGAACTTCCTCCCGGTCGACGACGAGTCGCGCTTCGACGTGGTCATCCGCGCCCCGGAGGGCACCTCCCTCCAGCAGACGCAGATCATCTCCGAGCGCATCGCCCGCGACGTGCGCGCCCTCCCCGGCGTGCAGAACACCGTGCTCACCGTGGGCTCGCCCCCGGGTGACCCCAGCGGCCGCGGCTCCAACCAGGCGTCGCTCTTCGTGCGCCTCGTGCCCGCCACGCAGCGCACGCTCGACCAGGTCAGCACCATGGCCCTGGTGCGCAACCAGGTGCTGCCGCGGTACGCCCGCGACAACCTCCGCGTGATGGTCGCGCAGGTGAACGTCTTCGGCGGCGGCGCGGCCGACAGCGCGCCCATCCAGTACGTGCTCAAGGGCCCCAACCTGGAGCGCCTCGCCGAGTACGCCGACCAGATGCTGCGCCGCGCGCGCGCCATCCCCGGCGTGGTCGACGCCGACACCACGCTCGTCACCGGCAAGCCCGAGCTGCGGGTGCGCATCAACCGGGCGCGCGCCGCCGACCTCGGGGTCAACGCGCTCGACATCGCCAACACCCTCCGCATGCTGGTGGGCGGCCTCCAGGTGTCCAACTACAACGAGGGCGGCGAGCAGTACGAGGTGTGGATCCGCGCGCAGGAAGACGCCCGCGTGACCACGGCGGCCATCGAGCAGATGACCATCCCCACCATGACCCCGGGGCGCAGCGTGCGGCTCGCGGACGTGGTGGAGATCGGCACCGCGCTCGGCCCGGCGTCCATCCAGCGCCTCGCGCGGCAGCGCGCGGTGACCATCTACTGCAACGTGGTGCCCGGGACCTCCGAGGCCGGCGTCATCGCGCAGTTCAACGCCGCGCGCGACGAGCTGCACATGGAGCCGGGCTTCACCGCCGAGCTCGCGGGTCGCTCGAAGGAGCTGGGGCGCGCGGGCAAGAGCTTCGCCATCGCGTTCATCCTGTCGCTGGTGTTCATGTACCTGGTGCTCGCGGCCCAGTTCGAGAGCTGGATCCACCCGATCACCATTCTCATCTCGCTGCCGCTCTCGGTGCCCTTCGCGCTCTTCTCGCTGGTCACCCTGCAGCAGTCCATGAACATCTTCTCGACCCTGGGCATCCTCGTGCTCTTCGGCATCGTGAAGAAGAACTCCATCCTCCAGGTGGACCACATGCGCGACCTGCGACGCCACGGCCTGGGCCGCGCCGACGCCGTGATGATCGCCAACCGCGACCGGCTGCGGCCCATCCTCATGACCACGGTGGCCTTCGTGGCGGGCATGATCCCGCTGGCCATCTCCAGCGGCGCGGGCTCCGGCACCAACCGCGCGATGAGCTCCGTCATCATCGGCGGCCAGACCCTGTCGCTCATCCTCACCCTCATCGCGACGCCGGTCGTCTACTCGTTCTTCGACGACCTCGCGCACTCGCGGCGCATCGGCGCCTTCACCCACGCCCTGGGCTGGCCGCTCCGCGCCATCGAAGGGCTCTTCGCCAAGAAGGAGGCCCCCCAGACGGTCACCTCCTTCGCGGACGACGACATGGAGCGAACCCGCGAGCACCAGATCCCGCGGTGATCGCCATCGAGACCGTCCTTGACGGGCGTCTACTAAACTGACAGACGGTTTCAGTATGATGGAGAGAGGGCGTCACGAGGCGCCCTTTTCTTCGTCGGAGCATCGAAGGACACACGATGGCAGGCGGAGCGAGCAGCGAGGACGAAGGATCGATCACCGGCATCAACGTGACGCCGTTCGTCGACATCGCGCTGGTGCTGTTGATCATCTTCATGGTCACGGCGAAGTACGTGGTGGCGCCGCACGCGATCCCCGTCGACCTGCCGCGGGGCGATGGCTCCAACGCGGTCAACGTCGCGGTGCAGGTGGCCGTCGACGCGGCCGGCGCGCTCACCGTCGATGCCCGCCCGATGACCGAGGCTGCGACCATCGCGTACCTGCGCGAGCGCCACCGGGAGAACCCCACCGTGCGCGCCGTCATCGCGGCGGCTGACGCGGTTCCGCACGGCCGGGTGGTGCACGCCATCGACCTCGTGCGGCGCTCGGGCGTGGACAAGTTCGTGATCCAGACACAGGCGCCGGCGACGGCGGGAGCGACGCCATGAGCATGAGCGAGGTCGACCTCATCGACGCCCGGCCGGGCGTGCTGCCGCGGGTCGAGCTGCCGCGCGCGATGCCGACGTCCTTCGTGGGCGCGACGGTGCTGCATGTGTTGATGGCGGTGCTGCTCGTGGGCCTCGGGCGCATGTCGAAGCGCGACGTGGTGCCCGTGCCGGTCGTCTCGCAGGTGGACATCGAGATGCCGCCGGAGCCTCCGCCGCCTCCACCGCCCGCACCCGAGACGCCGCCGCCGCCACCGCCCGCCGCCGAGGCTCCGCCGCCGCCGGTCGCTCGCGCGGCCGCACCTGCGCCGCGTAACGAACCGCCGCCCCCACCGCCGCCTCCCGCGCCCACGGCGCCGCCGCCGTTGATGGTGGCGGAGGAGCAGTCCAACGACTCGTCGGGGGACACGGTCGCGACGGGCGACAACACCAACTACCGCGGCGGCGACATGGCCAACAACGGCGAGGCCAACCAGGGCCCCGTCCGCAACGCCGACCCCAACGGAACACCCGGCAGCACGGGCACCCAGCCCGCGCTCCCGTCGACGGTGCGCGACGTTGATCTCAGCGAGCGCCCGCGCATCGAGTGCGACGAAGACTCGCTGCGCAACTTCTTCCCCGAAGAGGCGCAGGAGCGTGGGCTCACGGGCATGCGCGTGCAGGTGCGGGTGAGCGTCGACGCCGAAGGGCACATCACCCGCGCGCAGTCGATGGAAGACCCCGGCTTCGGCCTGGGCAGGGCCGCCGAGCGCGCTGTGATGAACGGCTGCCGCGCCAGCACTCCGCGCGCTCGCGACGGGCGCGCCGTGGCGACGGTCACGACGTTCCGGCTCAACTTCGAGCTCGAATAGCGACCACGACGCCCGCGGTGGACGCCCTTACCCGGAGGGACGCGACCGCCCACGCCCGCAGTCTCGGAGATCGGATCCGGCGTCTTCCGCGCGCGCTCGTCCGGAGGCCGACGACCGCGGGCGTGGGCGGTCGCGTCCCTCCGGGTAAGGGCGTCCACCGCGGACGTGGGTGGCCTACTGCCCGTCGAAAGACCGCGCCGGAGCCCCACGATCGGCCATCGAGACCTCGACAAGCCGCCCCGGAGTCCCGGTGCTGTCTCTTGCGCCCCCCACAGAGCGCCCCAGGGGCTCCGTTGTGGCCTCTCGACGTCCCCACACGCCGCCCCGGAGCCCCGGCGCGGCCTCTCGATGCCGCTACTCGACGGGCTTCGGCTCCGGCGCGGTCTTTTCCTTCGCCACGCGCGTCTTCGGGAAGAACCGCTCCGCGGCTGCCTTGCCTCGCTCGCTCACCAGGACGCCGTACGTCTTCTCCATCAGCCGCTCGAAGGAGCGCAACGAGGACCGGGCCTTTGTCCCCGCGATGCCCTCGGCGGTCTCCGCGGCGCTGAGCTCCTTCTGGGCGGCGACGAAGGCCGGAACCCCCTTGTCGATCACCTTCACGACGGCTTTGCGGGCGGGGTCGGAGGCCGGGAGGGACTCGACCACGCGCGACTTGAGCTCCTCGTAGCGCCGGGCGTTGTCGTCCACGGGCGCGGCGGTGTAGTAGCCGATGCCCTTGGGAAGATGAGTGTGTAGGGAGCCTGCTTGACGGCCTCCTTGCCACGGCCCGCGAGGATGACCCGAAACTCCTCGGTGGCATCGTCGAGCTCGTCGTCGGCCGCATCGCGGTCAGCAAACGCCGCCTGGATCGGATCGTCCGCGTCTTCCCACGCACGCCCCGTGTCGCGAACGATGGCCGTCGCGCGCTCGGTGCTCTCGGCGAGGTCAGCGTGCCCCGCCTGGCGCAAACGCCGCGTCACGTAGCGGCCATAACGGACAAACACGAGATACGCGGACGAGCTGGGCGGCAGACGCATCGACGAAGCCTCCTTGAAGGGTGAAGACCCATCATTGCCGAGGTCGTGCAGTTGAAGGAAGAGGAAACGATCGAATGGTCACCGTGTATCGATGTCACGAAAGTGACGAGGGCACAGTTGGAGAAGTGACGGTGGACGTCTTTCCGGTATTGGAAGAAAAGGTCGCGTCACGGCGATTTCACTCTGAGGTCGTTGACGGCGACGAGCGTCTGGGTGGACAAGGGACACTCATCATACCCATCGGGGAGGAGGTCGTCCATGGTGCGGTCGCTCAGGTCGCTGGCCACAGTCGTCCTGTTGTCCTTTGTGGGATTGAGCACATTCTCGTGCTCCTCAAGGGTCAACGGAGGCGCGCCGCACGGCGGGCACGACGCTGTGCCATTGACGGGTGCGCGCGAACGGCACTGGGTTGTGCCCAATGTTCCGAACAGCCGCGTCGTCGTGGCGGTCGGGCAGGAGCCCACCGAGGCGGAGCGGGCCGAGGTCACTGCCCTCATCGGGCAATATCAGCACCGTCGCGACACCTTCGACCTCTCCCTTCTGGAGAACTACGTCACAGCGCATCCCGATTCTCCCTATGCGCCGTCTCTCCACTTCGCCATCGCACTCGCGGCGAGGGAGATGGCCCGTTATCAAGACACCTTCACCCATCTCGATGCGGCTTGGCGACGCTTCGAGAGCGCCCGTTCGATGCTCGCCCGCGCGCAAGCCGATGAGGTGATCACCGAGCTCGCCGTCATGCACGCCCAGCTCGGGCACCGCGAGGCGCTGCGGCCCCTGTTTGCCTCGTTGCGTACCCGCCCACCACTCGGAGGGTCCGCCGAGCGCCTCGCCCATGCCTGGGAGGGCTTTCTGACGATGGAGAGCGACCCAGGCCGGGCATACCTCTGCGGGCCGTTGGCCCTGCGCTCCGTCTGGCGGGCGACCCACGACAATCGTCTCGACGTCGACCCTCGCATCGGGGCCGTCCGTTCGACGCACCAGGGGACGAGCGTCGCCCAGCTCGCGGAGATCGCCTCGGCCGCGGGGATGAACCTGCGCGCCGCGCGCCACCCTGTCGGCACCCCATGGGCCTCCCCGATGGTGGTTCACTGGAAGGTGGGACACTTCGCGGCGATCATCGATCGGCGCGAGGTTGGCGAGGGCCACGCGGTCTATCTCTTGAGAGACCCGACCTTCGGTGAAGACCGTTGGACCACGGAAGCGATTCTCGATCAGGAGGCGTCGGGGGTGGTGCTCGCGTCAACGGCCGATGCCATCACGGCCAACTGGGCCGCTGTCTCGGAGGACGAGGCGCGCTCCGTCTGGGGACGGGCGCGACGGTGAAGGGCAAGTCCAACGACTGGGGCAAAGAGCACTGGATGAAGGAGTGTGGCGGGTCGGGCGGCTCACGGATGATGCCTCGCCGCCGCTTCGTCACCCACCTCGCTACGCTCGCCGTCGAGGACACCCCCGTCTGGAACAACCCGGCGGTGGGCGACCCGTTGGAGTTCACGCTCTCCTACAATCAGTCCGATTGGGGCGGCACTCCGCTGGACATGGGCCACGTCGGGCCACGTTGGATGCACAACTGGCGCTCGGAGATTCTGGTCTCGTCGTCGACGACATGGTCTCCGTGGACACCCGGCAACCTCATCGCGCCCTCGTCCGTGGCCATCCATCACCGGTCGGTCAGCCTCTTGTCGCGAACGGGCGGTGTCCAATAATACCGCACCTCCACCGTCGACCCCGACGATCCGCTCCCTCCGTTGATCGACTTCCAGAACGGGACCCGGATCGAGCTCCACTACAACTCAGCGGGCTATGTCACCACCATCACCCGCCGGTTTCCCGACAGCTCGGAGGAGACCTACGCTGGCAGCGGTGACAACGCGTTCGGTGCCTATCCATTGACGGAGATTCGCGACCCGCAGGGCCGGGTCACGACGCTCGTCTACGGGAGCCACGGCCCGACCTATCGTCGACTGGAGTCCGTCGTCGCCCCGTCGGGCACGATGGTGTTCCACTACGACAGCGACGACGTGGAGTCCGCGACCTTCCTGCTCATTCGCAGTGTCTCGATCGGCGATCGGCAGGCGACCCTCACCTACTCTCACCTCCCCGGCGAGACGCTGGCCGATGGAGGCGTCGGCGAGGAGGGTCCGCTGATGCTCACAGGCATCACGGACATGGGCGGCATCACCTCGACCTTCGAGTACGGGACCGCCCCGCGAGGGCTCGACCCGCACGAGATCAGCTGGTCCAGCGAGGTGTCCTCCATTCCCGATCCGACCATGCTTCGGTTCATGACGACCCCGTACGGTCGCACGGAGTTTCGCACCGGCTGGGGGCTCGATGGCACGGACACCACCACGATGCCCTCACGGCAGGTTCACAGCCGCCGGTGGATCGACGTCATCTACCCGGGCGGTGAGCAGGAGCGCCTCGCGCGGCAAGACCTCGACACCAACCAGTGCACCGACAGTGCGCTGTGCTTCTCGGACAACACGCCCCTGCCGAACACCTACGGCGAGGCGCTCGTTGCTGGTACCGGCTATCACCGGCCGTTGCAGGCGCAGGGCACCAACGCGCGCAACAGCTTCTACTGGGACACCACCGCCTTCGCGCGAGCGCGGGCTCGCAACCCCTCGTCGAGCGGTGCGCCCGAGAGCTGGGACCTGAGCATCCACGACGCGCACACCTACCACTGGATCCATTCGCCCTTCGACCCGCAGCGCGCGAGTAGCATCCTCGAAAGCGAGGTGGTGGCGGGCGAGCCGCGCGTGTTCTACGCACACCTCGGCCAGACCGTCCCTGAGTCGCTTGACCGCGACGAGTTCTATGCCGCGACCACGCCGAGCGCTCTGGTGACCGGGCTGTTTCGCCAGGTGAACCCGTCCGGCTCGACGTGGGACGCGCAGGATCGAAGCACCTATTTCACCTACAACGCCGACGGGCGGATGACCTCCTCGACGGACGACGAGGGACAGAGGATCGTCTACTCGTACAACACGGAAGGCGACCTCACGCGGGTGACGCGCGACGTCGGCTCAAGCACCGAAGAGCTCATCGCCGATCTCACCTACGACCCGGCGCATCCGCATCTCCCGGTGACCATGCGCGACGGCACCAACCAGCTCACGACGCTCGCGTACAACACGAACCACCAGCTCACGACCGTCACCCGCCCGGACTCCTCGACGGTCGTCAACACCTACGACGGCACGAGCCATCGGTTGACCAGCGTGGCCAGCCCCGCGGGCACGTCGTCGACGACCTACAACACGCGGGGACTGCCCGCGACGGTGACGAGCATCGAGGGCATCACCCGGAGCTTCACCTACGACGACCTCGACCGCGTGCTCACCATCACGGCGCCGGGCAGCCGCACGGTGACCTACGACTACCGCTACCGGGACGAGAACGGCGCGCTCGCGCTCGACACCCACGGCGACCCCTTCCAGGCACTGGAGGCGACGAGCGTCACGGGAGTGGACGGCAACGCGATGGTGCGCTCGTACGACGCGCTGCACCGACTGCGGTACAGCACGACGAGCGGCGGCTCCGACCCGACGCGCTACCGCTACGACGTCGCGGAGAGCGGGTGGTTTCACCGGCTCGAACTGCTCCGTGTTTCCGGCGGGAGCGCGGTGCCGACGACGCAGTGGAGCTTCCCGTTGAGCACCAGCTACTCCACGCGGCCGACGCGCCTGCGTCGCACGGCGGGTGGCGTCTCGGAGGACACCGCATACGCGTACAACAACGCGGGCGAGCTCACGACGGTGACGGCGCCGGACGCGGCGGTGACGACCTTCGAGTACGACGAGGTGGGGCGCACGAAGCGTGTCTGCCGCGACAGCATGTGCACCGATCGGGACGACCTCACCTATGACGTGCTGCGGGATCGGCTGACGGAGTCCACGACGCTCCACGGCGGCGTCTCGGTCGAGCGCGCGTTGACCTACGGAGCGGCGACGGTGGTGGCAATGACGATGCCGACGACGACGTTGCCCAACGCCGACCGGGTCGTCGGGGTGGTGGAGGATACCTATAGCGGGATGACGCTGACGGACTCCGACACGGCGTCGTTCACCCACGACGTGCGAGGTCGGGCCGCGTCGGTGACACACGACGGGGAGACGCTGACCTACCAGTACGACTCGGCGGACCGGCTGACGGGCCTCGTCAACAACGCGACCTCGCCCCCGACGACGGTGCTCAGCTACACCTTCGGCTCGGGGGTGACGACCCGTCGCCCGTCGCTCGCGGCGCTGCCACGCACCAACTGCGTGCAAGACTTCCTCTATCAGTCGACCTCGGACGACCTGCGGATGTGGCGAGCGCGGACGCTCAACGCGACGACGAACCAGCGGCAGGGCCTGACGGAGCTGGAGTTCACGGCAGACGGACGGGTGAACTCGGAGCGGGACGACGTGCTCTGGCGGTACACCTATTACAACAGCGCACGGCGGGTGTCGTTCCACTCGGAGTACGTCAACAACATCGCGGGGACGTATGTGCAGGAGAGCGGCAACTGGAGCTACTACGACGCGTGGGGCAACACGACGCTCATCGACCGCTATCAGGACTGGGGCGGCGGGAGCTGGGGCTGGAACGTCATCGAGGGCAGGACGTTCTCGGTGAGCGACCGGCTGCTGACGCGGGCGATGGGACCGAGCGCCTCACCAACGCACACGCTGACGCACGACGCGCGCGGTCGCGTGACGGGGGATGGGGAGTACACCTATGCTTGGGACGTGCGCGATCGGCTGACGGGCGTGACGCGGGTGTCGGACAGCGCGAGCTGGACCTTCGTGTACGACGCGACCGGGCGGCTCACGTCGATGGTGGAGGGCGCGCAGACGGTGAAGCTGCGGTGGCGTGGTTGGACGCTGCGGAGCGAGCGCATCGAGGAGTCGGGGGAGACGCCCATCGAGCGGATCTACCGCGTGGATGGGATCGACCAGGGGGGCGAGCACCTCGCGGTGATACGCGATGTGCGCGGCAGTGTGATGGGGCTGACGCTCGACGGCGATCGGGTGCGGACATACCGCTATGGGGTGTGGGGAGAGCAGACCGTGGCGGCGGCGGGCAGCGGGCTCGGGGTGTACGACACGCACATGGGGTTCACTGGACATGTGGTGCATCGGCCGACGGGGTTGGTGTTCGCGCCGGCCCGGGTGTACTCGCCGCGGCTGCGGCAGTGGCTCACGAGGGATCCGGCCGGGGAGCGGGATGCCGTGGATGGGCGGAATCTGTATGCGTATGTGGCGGGCGATCCGGTCAACTACATCGATCCCACTGGCGAGGTCGCATGGGTACCGATCGCCTTTGTGGTAGGCTTCGGTGTCGGTCTCTACTACGCACACCAAGCGAATGTGCAGCAAGAGACAGCGTGGGAAAGAAGTGTTGGGCCAAGTGCCACCCAACAGCAGACGATTGCCGCATTGCAAGACGCGCTTGATGGAGCGAACGGTAGCTTCTACGAGGCTTTCGAAAATGTTGTCGAAGTCAGGCGAGACAGTGCAATGGCGATCGCGAATCGACCTTCGTTGGTAAATATAGATCACTATCTGCAGAATTATGTCTCAGGGATCTCAAGAGGCCCGGCGGGTTGCTTTGGGTCTCTGCATAACCAGAGGGCGTACTATATGTTGAAGGAACTTGTGGGCGTTCCGTCAGACTCAAATGTTGGAAATCGAGCCTCTGAATACTCGACTGATGCACAGCGCTGGGCAATGCGCGGATTGATTGACGGGTGCCGGGGTCGGACGAGATTCGGGGGCATGTCCCATCCGCGGTATTGAGTGGGTCGATGGACGTGACTGAAGTGTGGGATGAAAAATTGAAGAAGCGGTTGGCGGGATTGGCCTCGGGCGTCATGGCCTCCATGTCGGGATTAGCGACTGGGTTGTACTATGAACGGTATTGGTCTGGGGTCGTATTTTTTCTTGTTCTCGTTCTGTTGGCCGGGGGAGCATGGCTCGCGTTCGCGACGTGGCGCAGTGGGCCTGCGGGTGTCATGTTGCTGCTTGCCTGCATGGTGATGGGATGGGGGGCGAGGCTTCCTGCGCTGCGCTGGAGCTGTTTGAGTGGTTCTGGTCACATAGGTTTCGGGTGCTTTTTGGCGGGATCGGCCTTTCGAAGGGCAGGATCCCTTAGAGTCGCCGCAGAGATGTATGAGCGGGCGTGCGACGCAGGGCACCGCATGGCTTGCGTGCGGGCTGTCAGCGTAGATAGCGGGCTGCCCTTCAATCGTTCCCATTGTTTGTCTGCGTTGAACTTCTGTGATTCATTCCGTTTCGCTTCGGAACTGCTCTCTCAAGAGTGTTCCGTCGTGAGACGCCGCTGTTCGAGTTCGAGTTCGAGCAATATCAAGGGCCGAGTATGCCCAGCTACGTCAACCGCGGCGCCCCGTCCGGGCATGGCAGGACACCCAGCACGTTCCTAGTTAGTCTGTACGGTCACGTATCCAACACGGGCACCAATGATCAGCAAGATCGTAGCTCGACGTTCACCTAAGGGCGCCGCAGCAAAGTGCTCGGGCTGAACGGGCGTAGGGTGTCCAGCGCTCGCCAGAGCTCCCAGGCAGTCGGGCATGCAACTCGCGACCAACGTGACGAAGGTGTTGAAGGAGACGGCCGCCGCCTTGAAGGGCA
>JBGARZ010000026.1:0-126727 GCA_044229975.1 Polyangiales bacterium | reverse complement strand
GAGTTCCGCCGGGACGCAGGACGGGCCGCCGTCCTGCGCGCCCAAGGAACCCGCGGGGTGCGGGGGTGCGACCCCCGCGCAGGAGCAGATGCTTCAGTAATCTTTCACCCAAACTGTCTCACGTTCGTTGACACGTTCCGTCGTGGCTGCGTGTGGGGGAGGTTCTCAACCGCCGCGATCGGATGCTGGGACAGACCAGGGAGGCGGATCCGAGGACCTCGGGTTGACCGTCGATGCTCCCCTGCTGGACGCACCGTCGGCGGACGATGGCGCTCGCGGCGACGTGCCGCCGGGCATGGACGCGCAGTCGGGCGACGCGCAGGTGGGGGACATACTGGCAAGCGACGTTTCCGACGCTCCGACTGACGACGTGCGAGGACCGAGCGATCTGGACGTAGCCATCGGCGTCGACCGTACCGGAACGGACGCTGTTGAGGTCGGTGACGCAATCGGAGGTTGCTCGCCGGGTACGACGCGCCCTTGCTACGGCGGACCATCGGGCACCCGAGACCGGGGCGTCTGTCGCGCCGGGACGCAGCTCTGCGGCCCGTCGGGGACCTTCGACGTGACCTGTCTGGGTGAGCACGTGCCCGCGATGAGTGAGATCTGCGGCAACGCCATGGATGACGACTGCGACGGAGAAGTCGACGAGGGGTGCGGCGACTGCGCTCCTGGCACCACCCGCGCTTGCTACTCCGGCCCGTCCGACACGCGGGGAGTCGGCCGATGCCTGGCAGGCGTCCAGGTGTGCTCTCCCGCCGGGGCCTTCGTCGGCGACTGCCTTGGTGAACGGACCCCGTCCGCGGTCGAGGCGTGCGGCAACACCCTGGACGACGACTGCGACGGCGCCGTCGACGAAGGCTGCGGCGATTGCACACCCGGTGCGACGCGCGCCTGCTACTCCGGTCCGTCCGCGACGCGCGACGCAGGTCGCTGCCGGAGCGGAACACAGATCTGCGGCACCGACCGTCAGTGGATGTCCGCGTGCGTAGGGGAGCTGTTGCCCGCGGCGGAGTCGTGCAACTCGGTCGACGACGATTGCGATGGCGCCGTCGACGACGACTCATCGGCAACCCTCTGCACGGTTCCGAACGCGATCGGACGCTGCGGAGGCGGCTCGTGCGGCGTGGGCAGTTGTCGTGCGGGCTTCGCGGACTGCGATAGCGCGGCAGCCAACGGGTGCGAAGCAGACCTCGCTTCGCCGTCGAGCTGTGGCCGGTGTTTCCAGAGCTGCACTTCTGGACGGGCGTGCAGGGCCGGTGAGTGCGTCGAACCGACGGTCGGCGGCGTCGGCGCGCCCGCGGTCGGTGAGGACCACGCGTGCGTGATCCTGACAGAAGGCCGCGTAGTGTGTTGGGGGGCTACCACCTACGGTCAGCTCGGGGCGGGGCCGCTCGCGCGGTCTACGACGACGCCGACGTTCGTCCTCGGCCTCTCAGGAGCCATCGGGCTGGACGCGGGCTCGTATCACACCTGCGCGGTATCGACCGCGGGCTCGGTGTCCTGCTGGGGACGGAACGAAGCCGGGCAGCTCGGCGACGGGACGAGCGAGAACCGCAGTACGTTCGTGAACGTTGTGGGGCTCGGTGACGTCGTTCAGGTCGCACTGGGCGGGACGCACACCTGCGCGCTCCGCCGCGGGGGCACGGTCGTGTGTTGGGGCGCCAACGCGTCGGGGCAGCTCGGAGACGGGACGACCACCGCGCGCTCCGCGCCGACCGAGGTGACCGGGATCTCACAGGTCGTTCGCCTCGCGGCCGGGGAGAATCACACCTGCGCGGTGCTCGGCGATGGCACCGCCCGCTGCTGGGGTCTGAACACGAGCGGGCAGCTCGGTGATGGCACCTCGACGAACCGCCCGACGCCCACGGTCGTAGCTGGCCTGACGAGCGCGACGGAGGTGGCGATTGGTGCGACCCACTCGTGCGCGGTGGTCGGCTCGGGAGGTGTCCGCTGCTGGGGCGCGAACGTGGAGGGGCAGATTGGGGACGGAACGAGTACCCAACGCCTGACCCCGGTCTCCCCGACAGGGCTCAACAACGTCACCGAACTCTCGGCCGGGTCCCACCACACCTGCGCTCGCAAGACCGACGGCGAGGTGTGGTGTTGGGGGCAGAACTTCAACTCGACACCCAGGTCTGTCGCGAGCGACATCCTGCACGTAGCTGCGGGCGGCAGCTCGAACTGCGGAGTCTCGCCGACGGGCCGGACCATCTGTTGGGGGCGCAACTCCAATGGTCAGTTGGGCGACGGCACCCGGACGTCGCGAACCTCCACCACCACTGTACTGCCGGTCTTCGGTCTATCCGGGGGGCTCCCGTGCTCGGGAGAGACATGCAACCTCGCGGTAGTGGCGAGCCCCGGACTCGGCGCTTCGACCTACGCCTTTCGCCCAGGAGGCATGGTCGCGAGCTGGGGGCTGTTCTCGGTGACCCGCTCTGTGGCGAGCCGTCGTTTCGGGCCCGAGCCCGACGACATCACGGGGGTTCGCGCGCTTTCGATCGGACACGACGGTCGGGTGTGCGTCCTCAGTTCAGCGGGTACCGTGCGATGTCGCATTGCGGGAGGGTCCGGCCTGGAGGCCGTGCCGGGCATCTCCGACGCGGTGGAGCTGGGCATTGGGGACTCGTTCGGCTGCGTCCGACGGCTTGGAGGTGTGGTTGGGTGCTGGGGAAGCAACGAACACGGGCGGCTCGGCGACGGTACGAGCAGCACCCGGACGACACCGAGTCTGGTGGGCGGCTCGTCCCCCATCAACGACGTCACCGCGCTGGCCATCGGCTCGGACTTCGCGTGCGCAATGCGCACCGCGGGCACGGTCTGGTGCTGGGGTAACAACTCCCGTGGACAGCTTGGAGACGGAACCACGAACAACAGTTGGTTGCCCATGCAGGTTCGCGAGTCCTCCGGGACGGGTTTCCTCTCGGGGGTCACCCATCTTGTGGCGGGTGGACAGCACGTCTGTGCATTGAAGCCGGGTGAGGTGCGGTGTTGGGGATACAACTCCGGCGGGCAGCTCGGAGACGGCTCTACGGTCAATCTCCCACGTCCCGGTCGCGTGAGCGGCTTGACCGACGCCATCGCGCTCTCTGCGGGCGAGGAGCACACCTGCGCGCTGCGAAGCGGGGGAACCGTCTCCTGTTGGGGCGACAACACAGAGGGTGCTCTGGGCGACGGCACGACCGTGAATCGGTCCCTGCCGGTCGATGTGATGGGGCTCGCGGATGTGACGATGGTCTCGGCGGGAGCCCGTTACGCATGCGCGCGACTTCGAGACGGGGGCGTTCGCTGTTGGGGGCGCAACAACAACGGGGAACTCGGAGACGGAACGGGATACCCCGCGCTGACACCTCGCGGCCCGATCTTCGGCCTTCCTTGATCAAGTGTGGATCGGGTGCGTCGCCCATCTGGAGACGACGTCGCGACTGTGTCACTCCTCTTCCAACCCGAGACGCCTACCCCGCTTCGACCGCCGCTCGCAGCCGCACGATCTCCGTCCGCTCGCCGAGCACGATGAGCGTCGCGCCCGGCTCCAGCAGCGTCTCCGCGCCCGGGTTGAACCGATACTTCCCGTCCGCCGAGCGCACGGCCACCACCAGCACGTCGCAGATCTTCCGCAGCCCGACCGATCCCAACGTCTTGTCCGCCGCGACGCTTCCCTTGCCGACCACCGCCTCCTCGATGCGCAGTACGTGCTCGGGCGCGTGCAGCATCTGGTCGAGAAACTCCGTCACGTTGGGGCGGATCATCTCGCTCGCGAGGCGCATCCCTCCGATGATGTTGGGCGACACGACCTTGTCGGCCCCGGCGCGGCGCATTTTCGGCTCGGTCCCGGCGTCGAGCATCTTGGCGATGATGCGGAGCGTGGGGTTGAGCGAGCGCGCCGTCAGCGTCGCGAAGAGGTTGGCCTTGTCGTCGTCGAGCGCCGAGACGAGCCCCTTCGCCCGCGCGATGCCCGCCGCGCGCATCACGTCGTCGTCGGTCGCGTCGCCCACCACGTAGTGGAAGCGCCCGCCCTTCTCGTACTGGTCGTGCAGTCGGCGGAGCTTCTCCGCGTCGGAGTCCACGGCGACGAAGGGCGTGTGCGTGGCGTGCAGCTCCTCGATGACGTGTTGCCCGGTGCGCCCGACGCCGCACACGATGACGTGCCCGCTCAGGTGGTCGATGGTCTTGCTCATGCGTCGCTGTCGGAAGAGGTCACGGAGCTCACCTTCCACCACGAGGGCCGTGGAGACCGAGAGGAAGTACACCACCGAGCCGGCGCCGAACACGACCAGCGCCACCGTGAACGCGCGCGCCCACGGGCTGTTCTCCATCCCCGGGAGCTCGCCGAAGCCGACCGTCGAGATGGTGATGATCGTGTGATAGAGGCACTGCCCCCAGGTCCATCGGCCGCCGCCGATCTGGTGGATGCCGGTCGTGCCGAGCAGCACCACGAGCACGAGGAACGCGACGGCGGCCTGGAGGCGACGGGCGATCTCGGTCATCGCGTCGGCACACCGTTGCGCAACACGTTGGCCCGCCCGGTGGGCCACGGCAGGCAGTTGGGCGCTGACCCCGCGACGCTGTACACCAGCACCTCGGCGCCGTCGGAGGCCGCGTCCTTCAGGCTCACCACCACGTCGAGCACCCCGTCCCGATCGACGTCCGCCACCGTGGGGACGGCCATCGACCCTCTCCCCGGCAGCACCACCCGATGCAGCAGCGCGCCGCGCGCGTCGAGCACGTGCAGCGCGCTCACGTTGCTCGCCGTCGAGTAGCTCGCGAAGACGATCTCGGGTCGCCCATCGCCCGAGAGATCGGCCACCGCCATGCCGCCCGTGAGCGTGCTCGCCGCCGTGGTGTACGCGTAGGTCCAGCGCTCGGTGCGGTCGCTGCCGACGCAGTGGATGCGCCCGTCGAAGCCCGCGAAGACCATCTCCAATCCGGGCCACGCGGTGTCGAGCTCGACCACGCTCACCTGGTTGGTGGCCGCCACGATGTTGCCACCGAGATCGACGAGGCCCGACAGGTACGTCGGAACATGAAACGGCGTCGTCCACGTCGCGGGGCGTGTGCCGTCCGAGCGCACCACCCACAGCGCGACGCCGCGCTGGCGGTCGGACTGCGAGGCGTTCTGCACGGAGGCGAGCACCACGAGCTCGCGGGTTCCGTCGCCGTCGATGTCGGCGATGGCCGGGGCGCTGTTGGTGAAGTGCGCCTGGTTGGAGGTCGACTCGGTCTCCGAGTAGCCCTGCTGGGCCTCCGCGTAGCTGTGCAGGAAGCGGATGCCGGGCACGCGCGTCACACCGCGGAAGATGGAAGCCGCGCGAAACGCCTCGCCGCTCCCGCGGTGCCAGGACATGTACGCGTTGTCCATCGGGGCGAGCACGTCCATGGCGGCGTCGTCGTCGATGGGGCCGATGGCGAGGTTCTGGTCGAAGGCGCCCGTCACGTCGCACGCGCTGTCGCAGCCAGAGGCGCGCGAGGTGTTCGGCGGGAAGCCGGTCATCACGGCGCCGGTCCCGCGCCACGCCATGAGCAGGTCGCGCGCGGGCGAACCCTCCAAGCGGGTGGTCGACGCCGTCACGATCTCCGCGCGTCCGTCGCCGTCGAGGTCACCCGCCGCGAGCGATCGCAGCTCGTCGCGCCACGTCACCGGGAAGCCCGTCGTGACCGCGCCTGCCGCGGCGAACATCTGCACGCGACTGCCCGCAGCGGCGGCGATCTCCAGGTTGGCGTCGCCCTGGAAGTCCGCGATGACGGGCGCGGCCCACACGCGGTTGGTGCCGTTGACGGCGGCTGACCAGCGGGTGGTTCCGGTCGGGGTGAAGACGAAGACGCGCGCGCCGCGGGCGACGACGACCTCGTTGGTTCCGTCGCGGTCGAGGTCGACGACGGCGGGGGAGCCGAGCCAACCGCCTTCGCCCATCGCGCGAAACGATCGGGTCAACGTCGGCGCGCTCACGGTGGTGCGCCCGCCACCCGCGGCGGGTGTACACGCGGGCGGGAAGACGCCGCTGTCGCGCGGGCCCGTGTCGACGCCGACGTCGCGAAAGCCCGCATCGACGCCGACATCGGGGAAGCCGACGTCGCGCGGGCCGTTGTCGACGCCGACGTCGCGGACGCCCGTGTCCATGGACGTGCCAACGTCGGAACGACCGACGTCGATGGCTGGAACGTCCCGCGCGCCGGTGTCGATCGCGGGGACATCGATCGTGCCGACGTCGTCGACCGTGATGATGTCTTCGCCTGCGACGTCGATCGAAGGCACGTCGACCGGACCCGCGTCGCTTGCCGGGACATCGACCGCCGAGCCGACATCGCGTCCCGGCTGCGTGTCGACAGGCGGAGCGGTGTCGGTCTTCGCCGCGAGGTCCGTCGTAGGGTCGATGTCCTCCACGAGCGCGTCCGCGGGGTCGGCGCCGCCGAGCACGCCGGTGCAGCCGACGGACAGGACAGCGCAGACGGCGATCGATCCGCGGAGGCGACGCATGGCCGGTGGAGTGTAGGGCAGAACGCGCGGCAGGTTCACCGCGGACGAAGGTCGATCAGACCGAGATGGAGCCCTTGCGGAACTCGCTGGATGCGATCTTGACGTTGACCACCGCGGGCTTGCCGAGCACGTCCGTCGCGTGGAACGCCCGGTCGAAGGCCGGCCCGAGTTCTGCCGTCGTCTCGACCCACTCGCCGTGGCAGCCGAGCGCCCGCGCCACCTCTTCGTAGCGCGTGTACGCGAGCCCCGTCGCCACGGCCCGCTCCTCGCCGAAGAACTCCACCTGCCCGCGGCGGATCTGCGTCCACCCGGCGTCGTTGCCGATCACGCACATCACGGGGATGCCCTGCCGCGCCATCGCTTCGAGCTCCATGGTGTGCAGCCCGAAGGCTCCGTCGCCATAGACCACGATGACCCGCGACTTCGGCCGCGCGAGCTTCGCCGCCATCGCATAGCCCGGCCCCACGCCGAGCGTCCCGAGCGGGCCCGGATCCATCCACAACCCCGGACGGCGCACCCTCAGCACGTAGGCCGCGGTCGCCACGAAGTCGCCGCCGTCGCCGATGACGATGGTGTCGTCGTCGACGTACTTGTCGAGCTCGGCGCAGACCCGCAAGGGGTTGGGCGGATCGCTCTCGACCACCATCTCGGCGGCCATCTTCGAGCGGCTCTTGTCCTCGCTCACGCGCACGGTGGCGATCCACGCCGAGCGGTGGTCGGCCGAGTGGGGGAGGGCGTCGGAGAGCGCGCGCAGCACGGTGCCCGTGTCGGCGACGAGGCCCACGTCGACGCCGCGGTTGTGGCCGATGGTGGTCGCGTCGCGGTCGACCTTGATGATCTTCGTGTCGGGCAACCACGTCGGAGCGCGGCCGTAGTCGACGCGGAAGTCGAAGGGCGTTCCGCACATGAGCACCACGTCGGCGGCGCCGAGGGCCGCGCGGCGGGCGCGGGTGAAGAAGCAGGGATGGTCGGGAGGGAGCGTTCCGCGGGCCATGCCGTTGACGAAGGTCGGCATGGGGAAGCGCTCAAGGAGATCGAGGAGGGACTTCTGATCGCGGCTCCAGTGGAGCTGTCCGCCGATGATGGCGACGGGGCGCTCGGCGGCGGCGAGGATCTCCACGGCGCGGGCGAACTCCACCGGGTCGGGGGCGGGCTGCGCGAGGGTGCGCGAGGTCTTCGGGTCGGCGAAGTCCTCGACGTCGGCGAAGCCCATGAGGATGTCGAGCGGCATCTCCAGGTACACCGGGCCCGGAACGCCCGAGAGCGCCACGCGGAAGGCCGTGGAGACGTACTCCGCGAGCCGGTCGGTGTGCAGCACGCGGTACGACGCCTTGCAGATGCTCTTGATGAGGTCCAGGTGGTTCATGTCCTGGAGGGAGCCGCGGTCGGTGAGCAGGGCCGGGCCCGCGCCGCCGATGCACACCATGGGGACGCCCGCGCGTTGGGCGTTGGCGAGGGCGGTCACCACGTCGGTGACGCCGGGGCCCGCGGTGACGGCCACCACGCCGGGCTGGCCGGTGACGCGCGCCCAGCCGTCGGCGGCGTGACCCGCGGTCTGCTCGTGGCGCACGTCGACGACGCGGATGCCCACGTCGAGGCAGCCGTCGTAGATGTTCTGGATGTGCCCTCCGCAGAGGGTGAAGATGTGGGTCACGCCCTCGCGAGAGAGGGCCTCCGCCACCAGCCGTCCGCCGTGCGCCATCATCGTCGGGTTTGCTCCTGTCGGGCATCGACCGCGGGTCTGCGGTCGGTCGGTCGGACGGTACATCGTCTCGCCGGGCCGATGACAGTGGTCCGGAGACCCCGTGCGCCGAACCCGTAGCAGGGGCGAAACGCTTGACGCGCCGCGGGACGGGGTCTAACGACTGAACCGCGATTCAGTGAACCCGCGCGCCGAGCCCCGCGGACTTCGCCGACCATCGAACCTTCACGTCCGATACCCCCTCAGACCCCCCGACGGAGGCACCCAGTGTCCCAGGCGATCAACCGTTACAAGGCCGACCTTCGCGAACTCCACTTCGTCCTCTTCGAGCAGTTTCGGGTGCAGGATCTCTCGGGTCGCGCCCCGTACAGCGAGATGGGCGAGGACGACGCGAAGGAGATGCTCCGCAGCACCTACGAGTTCGTGACCGAGGTGCTCGGGCCGATCAACTCCGTCGGCGACCGCGTTGGTTGTCGCCTCGAAAACGGTCGGGTCGTCACGGCCCCCGGCTTCAAGGAGGCGTGGACCCAGCTCCATGAGCGCGGCATCAAGCTGCTCGGCGTCCCGACCGAGTACGGCGGGCTCAACGCGCCGCAGTCGGTGGTGGTGCCCGTCGAGGAGATGCTCTCGGGCGCCAACACGGCCTTCAACATGTACCCGGGCCTCGCGTTTGGCGCCGCCGAGCTCATCGGGCAGTGCGGCACCGAGGCGCAGAAGAAGCGCATCCTCGAAAACATCTTCCACGGCAGGTGGGGCGGCACCATGTGCCTCACCGAGCCGCAGGCGGGCTCCGACGTCGGGATGGCCAGCACCCGCGCCACCCGCAACGCCGACGGAACCTTCAGCATCGTCGGCACCAAGATCTACATCTCGTCGGGCGATCAGGACTTCACCGACAACGTCGTGCACCTGGTGCTTGCGCGCATCGACGGCGCGCCGCCCGGCACCAAGGGCCTGTCGCTCTTCATCGTCCCGCGGGTGCGCATCAACGAGGACGGATCGCTCGGCGAGGAGAACGACGTCGCCGTGACGTCGCTCGAACACAAGATGGGCATCAACGGCTCGTCCACCTGCGTGCTCAGCTTCGGCGAAAACGGCAAGTGCCAGGGTGAGCTGGTCGGCGGCGTCGAAAACCTCGGCATGCCGCAGATGTTCAAGATGATGAACGGCGCGCGCATCGGCGTCGGTCTGCAGGGCGTTGCGCTCAGCTCCACCGCGTACCTCAACGCGCTGGAGTACGCGAAGGACCGCAAGCAGGGCGCCAGCATCACCCGCTGGAAGGACCCGACGGCCCCGCGCGCCTCGATCATCGAGCACGCGGATGTGCGGCGCATGCTGCTGGAGATGAAGGCCAAGGTGGAGGGCTCGCGCGCCCTGCTGCTGAAGGTCGCCGTGCACGAGGACTGGTCCAAGGTGCTGCACGAGAGCGACCCCGAGAAGGCCGCCTACCACCACGGCCAGGTGGAGCTGCTCACGCCGCTCGTGAAGGCGTACTCGTCCGACCAGGCGTTTCGTGTGTGCGAGCTGGCGATCCAGACCTTCGGCGGCGCGGGCTACACCAAGGACTACCCCGTCGAACAGTACTGCCGCGACTCCAAGATCTTCTCCATCTACGAGGGCACCAACCACATCCAGGCGATGGACCTCGTGGGCCGCAAGCTCGGGCAGAACGGCGGGATGCACACCCAGCAGCTCCAGCAGGACATCTCGACCTTCGTCGAGGCCAACCGCGCGCATCCGACGCTCGGTGAGTCGGTGAAGATCCTGGGCGACGCGCTCGATGCGCTGGGCGGCGCGGTGATGCGGCTGCTCGGGTGGTTCCAGGGCGGACAGATCCAGATGGTTCCGCTGGTGGCCAACCGCTTCCTGGAGCTGATGAGCGAGGTGGTGGTCGCGTGGCTGCTGCTCGAAGGCGCGCGCATCGCCGAGGACAAGCTCGCAGGCGTCGCCGAGGGTCACCCCGACCGCGACTTCTACACGGGCCGACGCTACTCGGCGGTCTTCTACGCGAAGAACATCCTGCCGGGCGCGCTGCACAAGGCGCAGATCCTCGGGGACAGCGACGCGAGCGCACTGGAGATCCCCGACGCGGCCTTCGCGACGATCTGATCTGAACGACGACTGACGGGGGAGGGGACGACGCCCGCGGGCACTTCCGAGAGGAAGGCCGCGGGCGTCGCCGCGTGGTGGGACTTCAGTTCGTGTCGAAGGTCGGCGACGTCGTGCCGACCACGGAGCCCGCGCGGATGCCGATGCGTCCGACGCTGCCCGTGCCGCCCGAAGCCGAGCCGCACGTCGCCGTGCCGCCGCCGCCGCCCGCCACCGGAACGCGGTTGGTGTTGATGGTCGCGACGCCCGACACCTGAAGGCGCACCGCGCCGCCCGCGCCGCCGCCGCCGCCGCCCATGCCGCAGCCGACGCCGCCGCACGCGCTGCTCGCGCCGTTGGCGCCGAGGATGCCACGCGACGCGATGACGCCCGCCGTGGTCACCGTCAGCGAGCTCGCGCGGATGATCACCACGCCGCCGCCCGCGCCGCCCGCGCCGGGGTTGCCGCCGTCTTCGTCCGAGCCGCCTTCGCCGCCCGCGCCGCCGAAGAACGCCACCGTCCGCAGGTTGGCCGTCCCCTGCGCGAGGCCCGCGAGACCGCCGGGGATGGGGCACGCCTCGCTGCACACGCCGCAGGTCCCGACGCCGCCGTTGCCGCCCGCGACCGCGTGGCCGCCGCCGGCGCCCGACGCGTCGTCCTGGCCTGCGCCGCCGCCGCCGCCGCCGTTGAGGTTGGCCGCGATGTTGGCGCCGCCGAGGCCGAGGGTGCCCTCGCCCTGGAAGCCGCGCCCGCACCGGTAGATGCACGCGTGGCCGCGGCCGCGGAACCCGCTCCCGTCCATGGTGATGGCCCCCGCGACGTTGACGTCACCCGTCGCGTCGAGCGCGAGGATGCCGCCCGTGTTGCCGTCCCAGGCCGGCGCCGTGAGCGTGGCCGAGGCCGCCACCGTGACGTTGGTGTGCTCGGCGACGACGACGATCTGCGCGTGGCAGACGCCCGCCGTGCGGTAGCTGCTGCCGAGCGCGTTCTGGAGCACCACGGTGGTGCCCGCGACGGCCGACACACGCCCGAACTCGTAGGTGCCCGCGCCGGTGTCGCACTGCGTCTGGTGGAGCACCACCTCCTGACCCGCGACGAAGGTGCCGGTCACGTTGCTGATGGTCGTGATGGGCGACCCCGCCGTGCCCACCACGCTCGCGCGGATGACGTTGATGGTCTGCGTGCCGGTCGGGTTGAGCGTTCCGCCGCTGCCGTTGCCGAAGCCGCAGCGGCCCGCGGTGCAGGTCGAACCCGCGGGGCACACCGTCCCGCACGCGCCGCAGTTGTTGGCGTCGGTCTGCGTGTTGGACTCGCAGCCGTCGGAGACCGTCGCGTTGCAGTTGCCGAAGCCGGTCGCGCACGCCGCGATGCCGCACACCCCGGCGGTGCACACCCCGGTGCCGTTGGCGGGCGCGCAGCGGTTGCCGCAGGTGCCGCAGTTGGCGGTGTCGGTCGCCAGCGTCGCCTCGCAGCCGTTGCCGCTCGCGAGGTCGCAGTCGGCGAAGCCCGCCGAGCAGATGTACCCGCACGCGCTGGCGCCGCAGACGGTGGTGGCGCTCGTGCGCCCGGGGCACACGACGCCGCAGCCGCCGCAGTTGGCCGGGTCCGTCGCCGTCGACACGCAGGTCGAGGCGCAGGTGGTCTGGCCCGCGACGCACGAGGTCACGCACGCGCCCGCCACGCAGATCTGGCTCGTGCCGCACGCCCGCGCGCACACCCCGCAGTTGGCCCGGTCGGTGAGCAGGTCGCGGCAGGTTCCGGAGCAGTTGGTCTGCCCGGCGAGGCAGGTGGTCACGCACGCGCCCGCCGAGCACACCTGGCCCGCGAGGCAGGTGCGACCGCACATGCCGCAGTTGGTGTTGTCGTTGGAGATCGTCACGCACGACCCGCCGCAGTTGGTCTGCCCCGTCGGGCACGACACCACGCAGCCGCCCGCGAGGCACGCCTCGCCCGAGGCGCACGCGCGACCGCAGGTGCCGCAGTTGGCGCGGTCGTTCTGGAGGTCACGACACGAGCCGGTGCAGTTGGTGAGGCCCGCCCCACACGAGGTGACGCAGGCGCGCGACGAGCACACCTGACCGGCGGCGCAGGCCGTCCCGCACGCGCCGCAGTTGGCGCGGTCGCTGTCGAGGTCGCGGCACGAGCCCGAGCAGTTGCTCAGGCCCGACGCGCAGCTCACGACGCAGGCGCCCGCCGAGCAGACCTGACCGGCGGCGCAGACGGTTCCGCACGCGCCGCAGTTGGCGCGGTCGGTCTGCACGTCGCGGCACGAACCGGTGCAGTTGGTGAGGCCCGCGCCACACGAGGTGACGCAGGCGCTGCCCGAGCAGACCTGACCGGCGGCGCAGACCGTCCCGCACGCGCCGCAGTTGGTGCGGTCGCTGGTGAGGTCACGGCACGAGCCGGTGCAGTTGGTGAGCCCGGCGACGCAGCTCACGACGCAGGCCGCGGCCGAGCAGACCTGGCCCGCGGCGCACACCGTCCCGCACGCGCCGCAGTTGGCGCGGTCGGTCTGGAGGTCGCGGCAGGTGCCGGTGCAGACGTTCTGTCCGGCGGGGCACGACACGACGCAGGCGCCGCCGACGCACACCTGCCCGGAGGCGCAGGCCTGATCGCAGCCGCCGCAGTTGGCGCGGTCGGTCTGGAGGTCACGGCAGGTGCCGGTGCAGACGTTCTGCCCCGTCGGGCACGACACGACGCAGGCGCCGCCGACGCACACCTGACCCGAACCACAAGCGGTGCCGCAGCCGCCGCAGTTGGCGCGGTCGGTGAGCAGGTCGCGGCACGAGCCCGCGCAGTCCACGAGGCCGCTGCCGCAGGAGGTGACGCACATGCCGCCGGAGCAAACCTGCCCCGCGCCGCATGCGTTGCCGCAGGCGCCGCAGTGGGCGCGATCACCCTGGAGGTCGCGGCACGAGCCCGCGCAGACGTTCTGTCCGCTCGGGCACGACACGACGCAGCCGCCCGCGACGCACACCTGCCCGCTCGGGCAGAGGTTGCCGCAGCTCCCGCAGTGGGCGCGGTCGGTCAGGGTGTCGCGGCACGAACCGCCGCACTCGACCTGCCCCGCGGGGCACGACACGACGCACATCCCGGCCGAGCACACCTGGCCCGCGCCGCAGACGGCGCCGCACGCGCCGCAGTTGACGCGGTCGTTCTGGAGGTCGCGGCACGAGCCCGAGCAGTCGGTGGAGCCGAGCCCGCACGAGGTCACGCACATCCCGGCCGAGCACACCTGGCCGGCCGCGCAGACGTTGCCGCACGCGCCGCAGTGGGCGCGGTCGGTCTGCACGTCGCGACACGAACCCGAGCAGTTGGAGAGACCCGACGCGCACGAGAGCTGGCACGCGCCGCCGGTGCACACCTGACCGGCCGCGCAGACGGTGTCGCAGGCGCCGCAGTTGGCGCGGTCGTTCTGGAGGTCGCGACACGAACCGCCGCAGCTCGACTGGCCCGACCCGCACGAGGTCACGCACGCGCCCGCCGAGCACACCTGGCCCTCGCCGCACGCGCGCCCGCACTCGCCGCAGTGGCCGCGGTCGGTCTGGAGGTCACGGCACGAACCGCCGCAGGCCATCTGCCCCGCGGGGCACGACACGACGCAGGTGCCGCCCGAGCAGAGCTGCCCGGAGGGACACGCGGCGCCGCAGGTTCCGCAGTTGTTGCGGTCGGTCTGGAGCTCGGCGCAGTAGCCGGGGCCGCCTGCGTCGGCGCCCGCGTCGGCCGCCGTGGTGCAGGCCGTGAAGCCCGCGGTGCACGTGAGCACGCAGCGCATGGCGTCGCAGGTCTGCCCGGGGGCGCAGGCCGTCCCGCAGGCGCCGCAGTTCATCGGGTCGCGACGAACGTCCGCGCAGTACGAGGCGCCGTCACGCGTGCAGGTGGTGAGCAGCTCGGCGCAGGTGGTGGTGCACGATCCGTTGGAGCACACCTGACCCGCGGCGCAGCGTCGGCCGCAGCCGCCGCAGTGGTTGAGGTCGGTGCTCGGGAGCACGCAGGTCACGCGGCCGCCCGCGTCGCCCGCGTCGCCGCCGCTGCCTTCGGGGCACGCGATCTGCTCGCCGGGGCAGGTGGTGCGACACGCGCTGTCGACGCAGCGCTCGGTGTCGGCGCAGCGGGTGCCGCAGGCGCCGCAGTTGCCGGGGTCGACGGTCGCCGAGACGCACATCCCGTTGCACACGAGCTGGCCCGGACCGCAGCGCGGGCCGTCCTGCAGGTCGACGTCGACGGGGACGTCCACGCCGGAGTCCATGCCCGAGTCGGCGCTCGCGTCGAAGCCGAGGTCGTTGGTGACCAGGACGTCGGGCGGGCCTCCGACCACCGACGCTCCGTCGGTACAGCCGAAGAGCAGGAGCGCTCCGAGGCAGATGCCCCAGAGTGCGCGGGGTCGCGATGGTTTCTCGATCGGTCTCGTGGACATGGCCGGTGACTCTTCCCTTCCCGCGCGGCCCACGCTCACCCGATGGGCGCACGACCCCGCAGCTTGGCCAGTCTCTGCTTGTCGCGCGCTCGCGTCACGCCTTTCGTGGGCCGCGGCGGCGATGCTTGCTGTCGCAGGTCAAGGCGCGATACGAAGGGTGCCCGTATATGTCGGACGCACGCAGCCAGCTCCTCCAGCGACTCCGCGACGATGCCTGGAGGAAGGGAACGTTCCGCCTCGCCTCCGGGCGCGAGAGCGATTTCTTCATCGACTGCAAGCAGGTGATTCTCACGGCGGTGGGTCATCGCCTGGTGGGCGAGGTGCTGTGCGACGTCATCCGCGAGTCGGGTCTCGCGGGCGAGCTCGACGCGGTGGCGGGCGTGGCGCTGGGCGGGTGTCCCCTGGCGAGCGCGGTGTCGCTCACCTCGGCGCTGGGCGGCGGGAAGGGGTGGGACGCGCTCTACGTCCGCAAGGAGGCCAAAGACCACGGGACGGCGCAGCGCATCGAGGGGCGCGTCTCCCTGGCGGCGTCGCTGCGGGTGGTGCTGCTCGAAGACGTGCTCACCACGGGTGGGTCGTCGCGGCTCGCGGTCGATGCGCTGCGGGCCGATGGGCACACGGTGCTCGCGGTGGTGTCGCTGGTCGACCGCCGCGAGGGCGGGCGCGCGGCGCTCGAAGCGCTGGGTCTGCGGGTGATCCCGGTGTTCAGCCGGGCGGACTTCGTGGGTGAGTGACGTGGCCCGCCGGGCGCTCGCGCTGGGTGTCGTCGTCGCGGCGGCGGCGTGCACCCCGGCGTCGGTGAGCCTGCGCCAGGGGCCGCGGGCGTACACGGCCGAGAGCTACGAAGACGTGCTGCGCGAGTGGACCCGCGAGGGCCACCACTACCAGCTCCAGGGGCTCGACGATCACATCGCGGTGACGGCGACGTACGAGAGCTGGGACTTCCGCTGGGCCTACGTGGTTCGCTACGCGCAGGACTTCCGGCTCTCCACCCAGGAGCGGCAGGACCTCCTCCAGCACAGCCTCGAATCATCCCAGCAGGAGCACGAGTTCTACGTGGCGCTGTACACGCAAAACCGCCGCTGGGGTGAGCTCACCCGTCCGGCGAGCGCGTGGCGCGTGCTGCTGGTCAACGATCGCCGCGAGGAGGTCGCCCCGGTGGCCATCGACGCCATCACCCGCCCCGGCGCGGTCGAGCGAACCTACTTCCCGTACACGACGGTGTGGCGCCAGGCCTTCCGCATCCGGTTTCCGAAGTACCTGCGGAGCCCCAACCGGGGCGAGGTCGAGGTGCTCGACGATCGGGTGAGGTCGTTCAGCCTGCGCTTCAGCGGCCCCCTCGGCACCACCGACCTGGTCTGGAACATCACTCCGGGCTGATCGCTCCCAACAGAGGGGTGCGGGCAGTGTGCTGGGTCGACACCCCGCCGCGTCCACGCCGGAGTTCACCGTGCCGCCCCCGCGTCCGTCGCGCTCGGTTCACTCCGGGCTATTTCACGCGGATCGCCCCGCCTGAAGCGGGGCTCCGTGTGACCTTCCGGAGGCATTCAGTCGGTCGTGAGCGTCCGCATGGAGCCCCGCTTCGAGCGGGGCGATCCGCGTGAAATAGCCCGGAGTGAACCGAGCGCGACGGACGCGGGGGCGGCACGGTGAACTCCGGCGTGGACGCGGCGGGGTGTCGACCCAGCACACTGGACTCCAACGGATGACACTACCAGTGTGCGAGCGCGCTTGGAGGGGAGGTCCAAGGCGTGGGAGCATGACGAGGTCTCTCCCCACGCGAAGGAGTCACCATGCATGTCACCCTGGTCCTGACCCACGAGTGCAACCTCGCGTGCACGTACTGCTACACGGGCGAGAAGTTTCGGCGCGAGATGGACTGGCCCACCGCGATGCGCTCGCTCGACCTGCTCTTCAACGCGCCGCGAGAGCAGACGCCGTGGCGCGACGAGGCGCCGGTCGACCTCGGCTTCTTCGGCGGCGAGCCCCTCATCTGCTTCGACATGATGGAGCGCGTCTCCCACGAGGCCCGCGACCGCGCCGCGCGTGAAGGTCGTCGGCTGCGCCTCGCGGTCACCACCAACGGAACGCTCGTCACCCCGGAGCGCGCCCGTCGGCTCGCCGCGCTCGGGGTGCAGGTCACGCTCTCCCTCGACGGGTGCCGCGAAGCCCATGAAGCGACGCGCCCGCAGCGCGGCGGCCGGTCGAGCTTCGACGACGTGGTCGCGGGCGCCCACAACATGCTGGCCGCGGGGCTGCCGCTCCAGATCATCGCGGTGGTGTCGCCCGAGAATGTTCGCTGGCTCGGCGAGAGCGTGCGCTTCCTGGCCGAGCTCGGCGCCAAGGAGATCATCCTCAACCCGGCCTTCGAGTGCGCGTGGAGCGACGCCCACCTGGAGCTGTGGGAGAAGGGCCTCGAAGAGGCCGCGGTGGTCTACGCGGCGGCCATCCGCGCGGGCAAGCCCATCGCGATGCCGACCTTCGACAACAAGCTCCTCGCGGCGGCCAAGGGCGGGCTTTCGAGCTGCGACTCGTGCGGCTCGGGCGAGCGCGAGATCGCCGTGTCGCCGCAGGGCAACCTCTTCCCCTGCGCCCGCATGGTGGGCGAAGACCGCGACGACACCCTGGTCATCGGGCACCTCGACCGGGGCATCGACCGCATCCGCGTGAAGAACATCAAGCGCGGCCCGGCCGACCCGGCGTGCGACGAGTGCGCCGAGCAGTGGCGCTGCGGGGCCTCGTGCGCCTGCGCCAACCTGGCCGAGACGGGGACGACCCACCTGCCGGGCGGGACGCAGTGCTGGTACGAGCAGGCCACCGCCCGCATCGCCGACACGGCCGGGCACCTGCTGCTCGAAGAGCGCGACCCGACCTTCCTGTCGTGGACCTACGGGCGGGTGGCGGCGGCTGCGACCGCCTCGGGGCAGAACCCTTCCCGCATCGAGCGCAAGCATCGGCTCCCGCTGGTGACGTGACTCGACGTAGGATGTGAGGGCGATGCAGGTCGACGACATCCACCAGCGCACGGGCTCGCTGGTCGCAAACCGCTACCGGTTGCTGCGTGTCATCGGCGAAGGCGGCATGGGCGCGGTGTTCGAGGCCGAAGACCTGACGGCGCCCGCGGTGCACGTCGCGGTCAAGCTCATCAAGCCCGAGTACATCACCTCCACCGAGGTGGTCGGGCGCTTTCAGCAGGAGGCGCAGACCGTCGCCTCCATCGGTCACCCCAACATCGTGCGCGTGCTCGACGCGGGCAGCGATGACGACGGGCCCTTCCTGGTGCTGGAGCTGCTGCACGGCGAGACGCTCTGCGACGTGATGGAGCGGCGGGCCCTCGGGTTTCGTGAGGCGCTCACCATCGCGGCGGGCACCGTCGACGCGCTGCGGGCCGCCCACGGCGTCGGCGTCGTGCACCGCGACATCAAGCCCGAAAACATCTTCCTCGTCGGCGGCGGCGAGGTCTCCCCCGCGCAGGTGAAGCTCCTCGACTTCGGCATCTCGAAGATCCTCACCGAGCGCGCGGCGGGCGGCCTCACCCGCGTCGGCACCGCCGTGGGGACGCCCGACTACATGTCCCCCGAGCAGGCAGGCGGCGGCCGCGTCGATGGCAGGGCCGACCTCTGGTCCATGGGCGCGGTGCTCTACCAGAGCATCACGCTCCAGACGCCCTTCGACGGCGACACGTATCAGCAGCTCCTCTCGCGGATCATGCTGTACCCGCACACGCCGCTCCAGCAATACGCGCCCGCGGCGCCGCCCGCGCTCAGCGCCATCATCGACCGCGCGCTCCAGAAGGAGCCCTCGCAGCGCTTCGCCAACGCCGACGAGATGCTCCAGGCGATGCTCGCGGTGCTCGCGACGCTGCCGATGGAAGACGCGATCGTGAGTCAGGGTGACGAGGCGACCCGCGTCTACGGCGTGGCGGACGGTGCGACGCAGGTGGTGCCCGACCCGTTCTCGTTTGCGCCCGCGGCCCCGACGCCGGTGTACTCCAGCCCGCGCCCGCCATTGCCGCCGCGGACCTCGGCGCCTCCGCCGCCTCCTCCGCGCTCGTTTGCGCCGCTGATGAACTCCCTCGACCAGGCCGGTGCCACGGTGCTCGACCCGGCCGGTCCGTCGGGCTTCGAGGCGTCGCCGCCGTGGCCCATGGCGTCGGTTCCGCCCGCGGTCGAGGCGCCCCCGCGGTCGCGTCGCAGCGTGGTCGTCACGATGATGTGCGCCGTCGTGCTGGGACTCGTCGCGACCGTCGCGCTCCTGCGCTCCAGACCGCCTGAGATCGTCGTCGTGCCCGCCGCGGCGATGATCCCGCCGCCGCCGCCCGCGCCGGTCGTCGTCCCCCCGATGCCGCCGCCGGTGGTGCCTGTCGTCGCCCAGCAGCTCGCGCCCGTCGCACCCGCTGCGCCCGTCGCGGCGCGCCCCATCGTCGCGCCGACGTCCGCGCCGCCACGACCCGCGCGCGTCGAGCTACCGACGGCGCCGGTCGAGCACCATCACACCAGCTCATCCAGCAGCAGCCGCTCGGCGTCGCGGTCGGCGCCCACCCCGGAGCCCGCGGGTCCGCCGCTCGACTCGCCTGCGATCATGCAGGGCGTTCGTCCGCAGATTCCGGCCATCCGCGCGTGCCTCGCCGGCGCCCGCGGCAACGTGAGCTTCTCCCTCGACATCGACGGTCGCGGTCGGGTGCGATCGGTCAACCTCATGGCTCCGCCCGCGGGGAGCCCGGCCGGGCGCTGCGTCACGCGCGTGCTCGCGCACCTCAGCTACCCGTCGGGGCACCCGACCTCCAACGCGCGGATGTTCCTGACGCCGTAGCGTTCAGTGCGAGGCGTCGAGGCGACGCAGCGTCTCCCAGGCCATGTCGTACTCGAAGTAGTGGAGCGTCTCGCTCGCGACCACCTCGCGCAGGTCGCGCGTCGCGCCCGCCGTGTCGCCCGCCGCCAGCTCGGTCATCGCCTCATAGAACGCCGCCTCGGCCCGCTGCCCGCGCGTCCGCGCCGCGGCGACGAGGGCGTCGCGCTGGATGCGGCCGACGGCGCGCTGCGCGAGCCGGGTGGTCCACGGGAGGTTGGCGTCGTCGGTGGTCGCGATGGAGGTGAGCAGCGTGGTGGCGCCGGCGTCGTCGGGCAGGCGACCGGCGCGGGCGGCGAGCTGTGACCAGAGGGCGAAGTACACCTGCCACGCGGGCTCCAGGGTGAGCTGCGCGCGGGCACGGCGGGAGAGGTCGAGCGCGTCGGCCCAGCGGGCGCGACCCACGCAGAACATGATGGCGTGCCCGGCGACGTCACGGCTGTCAGGAGCGGCGTCGACGGCGGCGTTGAGGGCCGCGCGAACATCCGCGGTGCGCCCCGACGCTTCGAGGGCGGCCGCGCGCAGCAGGTGCACCTCGCCGAGCTCGTGGCCCTCGGCGATGTGGGCGAGGGCTTCGAGGTCGGGGAGCGTCGCGGTGTAGAGCGCGCGCGCCTCGTCGGCGTGTCCGGTGGACTCCAGCACCTGCGCGCGACGCATGGCGAAGCGCGGGCGGAAGGACGAGTCGCTCTCGCTCGGCCGCAGCGGGAGCGCGAGGGCCTGGTCGAGTCGGCGCACCGCGGCGGCGCCGTCGCCGTGCCGCCAGCCGACCTCGGCGAGCAGGTAGAGGGCGTCGCGCGACGCGGGCGTGGCCTGGGCCGCGCGTTCGAGGTGGGCGGTGGCCTCGGCGAGGTTGCCCGCGGCGAGCTCGAGCTGCGCGGCGGTCTCTTCGAGGTCGGCGTCGGCGAGCGGCGGAGCACGCTCGGGTGTGCGGGCGCGCCAGCGATCGAGCAACGCTCGGGCGCGCTCCCACGCGCGGCGGCCCGGGGCGACGTCGTCAGCGCCGACCTCGCTCGCGAGCCAGCGGGCGGTCTCCACGATGGCGTCGTGGAGGGCGTCGGCGTCGTTGGGACGCAGCGCCGCCGTCGCGTCGAGGTGGGCGCTCGCGAGCCCGAGGTCGTGGTCGCCGTGAGCGATCAGCGCGAGGCACTGGGGAAACCGCGGGTCGCTCGGGTACCGCAGGCGCCCGACGCGGCACACGCCCGACGCCGCGAGGTGGTCGATGGGCGTGAGCTGGCGCGCGAGGCCGCTCAGCGCGTCGGCGCCGCCCTCGCTGCGCGCGATGCCCGTGATGGCGGCGGCGAGCCCGGAGCCCTGCGTGCTGGCCCCCATGGCCGAGAGCCGCTCGCCCGCCTCGGTGAGCGCGCCCACCCGCAGGAAGAGCACGGCCATGTCGGCCGCCGATCGCTGGAGGCCGATACCGATCTGCCGCCCCTCGTCGTAGGAGAGTCGGCCTTGCTCGGTGCGCCCGGTGCGCGCCTCGGCGGCGGCCTGGCGTCGCGCGGCGATGTGGGTCGCGGCCGCGTCGAGAACGTCGCGCGCAGGGATGAGCGCGGCGACCTCGCGCTGGATGTCGGCGAGCTCGCCCTCGCGAACCCACGGCTGCTGGAAGTCCTGGCGGTTGCGCGCGCCCCACTCGGTGATGCGGTCCCAGTTGGCGCGGGCGTCGGCGGGAGGGCTTTCGAGCGCGAGCAGCACCCGCGCAGCGCCGAGCGCGTTGCCCTCTTCACCGCGCGGCGAGGCGACGGCGAGGAGCGCGCGGGCCGGGGCTTCGAGCTCGCGCGGCAACCCTCCGTGGGCGAGCTCTTCGGGGGTGTAGTGCACGAGCGCCGCCTGGAGTCGGCGGATGGCGCGGGCCGTGTCGCCCGACTGCAACGCCGCGTGCGCGTCGGCCGCGAGGAGCCTCGTCACCAGCGTTCGGAGGTTGCGCAGCGCGGGCTCCCCGGCGGGGCTCTCGTCAAGGAGTCGGCGGGCGTCGTCGAGGGTCGCGGCCGTCACCGTGGAGGGAACACCCCCGGGCGGGGTCGTCGTCGGGTGGTGGGACCCGGCGCACGCGCTGAGCAGGGTCGCGAGGATGGGGCCGAGCGTGGAGCGGATCGGGAGACGCATCAAGATGCGGCACAGTAGCGTTGCGGGTGACGCCGTCGCAACCCGCGCGGTGGGGAGATGGGCGCTACTGCACCGCGTGCGTCGAGCGCAGGTAGGTCATGAGCTGGGCGAGGTCGGCGTCGGAGAGGCGCGCCACCGGGATGGCCCGCATCTGGGAGTTGCCCGAGCGGATGAGGGTACGCATCCGGGCTTCGGGCCAGCGGCGGTTGGGGTGCGGCCCGTCGGGGTCGTTGTCCTCGTGGCAGCGGGCGCAGATGCGCTGGAAGACGGCGCGCCCCTGGGCGACGGTCGTGGTGGCCGCTGGGGTCGTGGCGGGCGTCGTCGCAGGAGGGGTGCGCGGCGTGGTGGTGGGCGCGGTCGCGACGGTCGCGTCGGCGGGCGCGACGGTCGGTGCGGCGGCATCGGCGACGTCGGTCACCGGCGTGGCGGGAGCGGTCACGGCGGCGTCGGGTTCGCTCGCGGGCACAGGGTCGGGCGTCGGCGTCGGCGTCGGCGTCGGCGTCGGCTCCGGAGTGGCGGGCGTCGGGGCGGTCTGCGCCGTCGGCGCGGGCGTCGAGGAGCACGCCGCGAGGGCGAGCAGGAGGAGCGCGGGGGATAGTCGTCGCATGGCGGCGGACACTACTGCGTCGGTTGCGCTGGTTGGAAGCGCTTGCCTAGCCGCCGATGACGGCGCGCGCGCGGGCGCAGCGCATCCCGAGGATCGCGCTGCGCGTGGCGGGCATGTACGCGTCGTCGCGGCTGGCCGCGCGCAGGAGCGTGACCGAGTCGGACACCCAGCTCCCGCCGCGGATGGCGGGGAACATCGACGTGCCCCGCGCGCAGAACGGGTCGACGCGCGCGGTGCCGCCCCAGCAGCCGGGGTCGCTGTACGGCGAGAAGAACTCCCCGGTCCACTCCCAGACGTTGCCCGCGAGGTCGAAGAAGCCCGCGGTGTTGCCGAAGCTCGCGACGCGACGGGTGGCGCCGCCGTCGTCGCCGGGGCAGCGGTTCCATTGGGCGCGGTCGCAGGTGGGCGAGGGGTTGGCGTCGCCCCAGGGGTATCCGCGGCCCGCGTTGAGCCCCGCTGCGAGGCTGATGCGCGCCGCGAACTCCCACTCGGCCTCGGTCGGGAGGCGTCCGCCGTCCCACACGCAGAAGGCCTGCGCGGTCGGGTAGTCGACGCAGTTGATGGGGTGGTAGTCGCGGCCGGGGGCGTTCCAGTTGCAGGTGCCCGCGACGCCGGGCTCGGCGACGGGGCCCGACCAGACCGCGGTCGCGCTCGGGTACGGAATGCTGCTCGGCGGCGCCGGGTGGCCCGCCTCCCAGAAGCGACGGAAGCGCGCGACCGTGACCTCCGAGGCGTCCATCGCGAAGGCGCCGACCGTGATGTTGCGCTGTACGGGCGCCGCGCGAAACGCGCCGGTGTCGCCGAGGGTGAAGGTTCCGCCGAGGAGGTTGACGATGCCGCAGCCGGTCTCCGACGCGGAGGGACAGCTCCGCTGCGACGGGGCCACGCACGCGCCACGACCGTCGCAGGTGCCGGTCGGGCAGCGCGTCCCGAAGGGCGCGTTGTCGTTGGCGATGCAGAACGCCACCGCACCACGGCAGCGGTTGATGCCGGTGCGACACACCACGCCAGGGTCGCACGCCGTGCCCTCGGGGCAGGGCGGACCGAGGTCGATGGGGACGTCCACGCCGACATCGATGGGCAGCGTCCCGCGGTCGAAGCCGACATCGAAGCCGACATCGAAGCCGACATCGAAGCCGACGTCGAAGCCAGCGTCCATCACACCCGCATCGGTCGCGCCGCTGTCGATCGCCCCCGTGTCGGCGGCTGCGACGTCGGCCGTGGTGGCCACGTCGACGCGCGTGCTTCCGTCGTAGTCGATGAGCACCACGCGCGCGCCGCAGGAGAGCGGACCGATGGTGAGACAGAGACCGATGGCGCGGAGGGCGGCGGTGGGACGCACGGCGGGTTCGTATACACCCATCGGGCGGCGGTGGAGTGGCGCGCGCTCGCCGCGGGTCAGTGCGGGGCGCGAGCCCGGGTCGGTGTGGGCGGGAGCGGACTACCGCCCGGCAACGCCGCCGCAGTTGCCGTTGGCGTAGCGGTAGGTGCGGACGGGCGTGAAGGTGCCGGTGGTGACGACCATGCGCCCGGGGTAGACGAAGACGTCGTAGTCGCAGTCGCCGTCGAAGTCGGGCTCGGCGCCGATGACGAAGTCGGAGAAGCCGTCGCGGTTGAAGTCCCCCGCCGTCGGGAAGAGGCCGCCGAAGTAGTTGAAGCGCGTGCCTTCGGTCGGGGCCGGAGCGTCGATGCGCGGTCCGAGCGAGATCACGGGCGACGTGCCGCCGCCGCCGCGGAAGATGCGCACGACGCCGTTGCCGTTGCTGCCCATGACGTCGGCGAATCCGTCGTTGTCGACGTCGCCGATGCCCGCCACGAGGCCGCCGAGGTTTCCTTCGTCCGAGAGGGTCAGCGACGGGGTCGTGGAGAGCCCCGCGGGCAGGCCGCGCAAGGCGCTGATCACCGACGCGGCCTTGAAGCCTTGGGTCGAGATGACCACGTCGCCCTGTCCGTCGCCGTCGAGGTCGTTGGCCGCCGCGAGGTTGTAGGTGTACCGCGGCGCCGAGAATGTCTGGACCGGTGTGGTGCCGAAGCCGGTCGAGGAGCCCCGGAACACGAGGATGTCATAGCTTCCCTTGCCGACGCCCAGCATGACGAGCGACTCGTAGAGGGAGTCCGTCGTGAGGCGGCCGACCGCGGCGATGTTGTCGAAGGTCATGAAGTCGTCCGTGGCGGGGAGGTTGACCGACGGGGTCGCGGCGAGGCCGGTCGGGCTCCCGTAGTAGACGTCCGCCCCCGAGCGGCACCCGCCGAAGCACCGGTAGCTGACCACCAGGTCGGCGTAGCCGTCGCGGTTGAGGTCGCTCGCGGCCTGGATGACACCGCCGTATCCGGTGGAGCCGGTGCGCGTGGTCGGGGTCAGGGCGAGGCCCGTGGCGCTGCCCGGGAAGATGTAGACGAGGCTGCTGTCGGAGGAGACGGCGAGGTCGGCGAAGCCGTCGCCGTTGAAGTCGCCCGCGGTCGTGTGGTTGCCGAAGCCGCCGGTGATCGTCCCGTCGAAGATGATGCGCGTGGGCGCGTCGGGCAGGCTGGTCGCGGAGCCGTGGAAGACGAGCACCCGGCGACCGCCCGGCTCGCCGATGGCGAGGTCGGTGTAGCCGTCGCCGTTGAAGTCGGAGAGGTTGCCCGAGCCGACCTCGGCGTTGCGCGCGCGGTTGGGCACCACGACCTCCCAGGTCTGCGCCGACGGCGTGAGGCCGGTGTTGGTACCGACGCGACCGTAGGCGCGCCAGAAGTAGAGCCCGGCCGAGAGCGGGCGCGTGAGCGTGACGGTGTCGCCCGTGCCGTTCTCGCTGTCGACCACCATGGTGCACGCGCGGTCGCGGCAGATCTCGATCCGGGTGCCGTCGGCGCCGGGCGCGCGGGCCACCTGGAAGACGATGTTGTTGTTGCCGTTGAGCGTGGAGAGCGAGGCCGGAGAGACGAGGCGCCCCGCCGCGATGGGCGTGCAGCCCTCGCCGTTGTTGCGATAGCCCGCGTTGCAGGTGAACCCGCAGAGCGACGCCGCGCAGGTCGCGACGGCGTTGGCGGGCGCGGGGCAGACCCGTCCGCACATGCCGCAGTGGGTCAGGCTGGTGGCGGTGTTCACGCACGACTCGCCGCAGTAGGTCGTCCCGCCGGTGCAGATCGAGTTGCACGTCCCCGCGGAGCAGACCGTCCCGGCGGCGCACACGGTGCCGCACGCGCCGCAGTTGGTGCCCGTGTCGATGGGCGTCTCGCAGCCGTTGGCCGCCATCCCGTCGCAGTTGCCGAAGCCCGCCGCGCAGGTGCCGAGCCCGCACGTCCCCGCGGCGCACACCGCCGCCGCGTGGGCGAAGGAGCAGGCGTTGGTGCACGTCCCGCAGTGGGCGGCGTCGGTGGCGAGCGTCACCTCGCAGCCGTTGGCCGCGCTGCCGTCGCAATCGGCGAAGCCCGCGCGGCACTGGCGCCCGCACATGGAGGCCGTGCACGCCGCGTCGGCGTTGGCGGCGGAGGGGCAGCTCGTCGCGCAGGTTCCGCAGTGGGTCGCGTCGGTGGCGAGCGTCACCTCGCAGCCGTTGGCCGCGTTGCCGTCGCAGTCGGCGAAGCCCGCGTTGCACTGGCGGCCGCAGGTCGAGGCCGTGCAGGTGCCCATCGCGTTGGGCGCCCCCGCGCAGGTCGTCGTGCAGGTGCCGCAGTGGGCGGCGTTGTCGGTGGTCGAGGTCTCGCAGCCGTTGCGCGGGTCGCCGTCGCAGTCGCTGGTGCCGGTGGCGCAGCTCAGCGCGCACGTCCCCGACACGCACGAGAAGAACGGGTTGATCACCTGGCAGTCGTAGTCCCGCTGGCACTGCGGGCGGCATGCGCCGTCGAGGCAGACGAGCCCGGCGGGGCAGTCGCTCGCGCGGTTGCACTGCGCGTCGATCACCATCGGGATGCAGGTGCTGACGTTGAGCCGGTCGCTCTCGCCGCAGCGCTGGCCGGTGGGACAGTCGCGGTCGGTGCGGCAGCCCGCGCGGCAGTAGGTGCCCGCGCAGACCTGGCCCTCCGAGCAGTCCGAGTCGTAGCGACACTGCCCGGCGGGCGCGTCGACGTCGGTGCAACCAAGGGCGAGGCCGAGCAACAACAGCAGGAGTGATCGAGCGTGCATGGCGCGCACGATATCCCAACCCGTGGGTGCATCGTGCGCGTCGCTGTTCTACCGTCCGCCGCCATGACGCGACGCCTGCGCGCCCTGTCGGGCATCAAGCCCACGGGGACCCCCCATCTGGGCAACTATTTCGGCATGGTGCGCCCCGCCATCGCCCTCCAGGACAGCCACGACGCCTTCTATTTCGTGGCCGACTACCATGCGCTCACCACGGGCCGCGACCCCGCGCTCCTGCGGCGGACGAGCCTGGAGATCACCGCGACCTTCCTGGCGTTCGGGCTCGACCCGGCGCGGGCGGTGTTCTTCCGGCAGAGCGACGTGCCCGAGGTGGTCGAGCTCGCGTGGCACCTGAGCTGCGTCACCGGGGTGGGGCACCTCATGCGCGCCCACGCCTACAAGGCCGCCGTCGAGAAGGGCGAAGGGGGCGTGCTCCCCAGCGGAACCTTCTTCTACCCGGTGCTCATGGCCGCCGACATCCTGCTGTACGACAGCGACGCGGTGCCGGTGGGGCGCGACCAGTTGCAGCACGTCGAGATGGCGCAGGACATGGCCGGGCACCTCAACGCCCTCTACGGCGAGTGCCTGCATCGCCCCGAGGCGCTGGTGCAGGAGGAGGTTCCGACCATCCCCGGGCTCGACGGGCAGAAGATGTCCAAGAGCTACAACAACACCATCGAGGTGTTCGCGACGGAGAAGGTTCTTCGCAAGCAGGTGAAGACCATCAAGACCGACGGCGCGGGCCTCGACGACCCGAAGAACCCCGACACCGACAACGTCTTCGCCCTCTACAAGCTGGTCGCCTCGGCCGACGAGGTTGCCGACATGGCCGAGCGCTACCGGGCCGGAGGCTTCGGCTACGGCCACGCGAAGGAGCGCCTTGCGACCGCCCTCGACGCCCACCTCGCGGCGCCGCGGGAGAAGTACCTCCAGCTCCTCGCCGACCCGTCGACGCTCGAAGACGTGCTCCAGGATGGTGCGAAGCGCGCTCGTTCGGTGGCCCGCGACACGCTCGACCGGGTGCGTGATCGGGTCGGGCTGCCGAAGCTCCCGCGATGAACGCTGGTCGGAGGCACGCGTGGCTGGCGGCGGCGATCGCGCTCGCCTCGTCGGCCGCGGCGCAGGCGCAACAGCTGCCCGACGGGATGGCGGCCTCGGCCGAGGCGTCGGTGGATACCCAGGTGCGTCACGCGCTGGCGTTGTTGAGAGCGCGGCAACCCGGCGATGCCGCCGCGCTGCTTGCTCACGTGGCCCGCACCAACGGCATCGACCTGAGCGGACGCGATGTGGTCGCGGTGCTCTTCCGCCTCGCGGATGGGCGCAATCGTCCCGGTGCTCCGACCGCGGGCGCGCGCCCGGCAGAGCCGCCTGCTGCACCCACGGCCGAGGGCGAGGCGCCGCCGCCGCCATCGGAGGAGACCTCGCGCGCGCTGCTCATCGACGGCCTCGTCGATCGCCTCGCCCGGTGGGACCTCCATGGCGCCGACGTGTACCTCCAGGCGATCGATGCGTCGGCTGGGACGGGCCCCGATGCGGCGGTGTTTGCGGCGCTGCGACAGGTGCGGGCCGACGTCGCAGAGCCCGTTGCCGAGACGACCGATGCGCCCGTGCAGGTGGCGTCGGGCCGACCGCCAGACACCATCGCGGGCTTCGAGGTGTTGAGCCTCTACGGCGCGGCGGCGACCTACGGCTTCGTCCTCGGCACCTGGGCGGGTCTCGCCGTCACCGAGGACGAGCGCAACGCCTCGCGCATCGTTCTGCCCTTGCTCGGCGTCGCGGGCGGGATCGTCACCGCCGCGCTGCTCGACCGCTCGCACGCCGTGCGTCGTGGGCGCGGCTACGCGGTGAGCACGGGGCTCATCCTGGGCTCTCTCGCCGGGACGGCCGCGGTCGTCTACGCCCAGCCTCGTGAGCCCAGCGACGGGTGGGGCATCGGGCTCGCGGGCGCCACGCTCGGCATCGGCCTGTCGCTCGGCCTCGCGCACCTGACCGACGCCGAGCCCGGAAGCATGACCTACGCGACGTCGGCAGGCGTCTGGGGATCGCTGGTCGGTCTTTCGGTGACCATGGTGATGAAGGGCAATCGACTGCGCAACGAGACCGCGGCGAGCGGCCTGCTCGTCGGCGAGGGCGTCGGCATGGTGCTGGCGATGTTCACCGCGGGCGTGCTGCGTCCGACGCCTGCGCAGACGCGCTGGGCTGACCTCGGTGCCGCCGTCGGCGGCCTCGTCGGTGGCGGAATCGGCGTCGCCTCGCAGCAGATCGAGGGCGTCGGCGTCGGCATGGCCGTCGGCATCCTCGGCGGCGGCGTGCTCGCGTGGTTTCTCGCGGCGCCGAGCGAGGCCGACCGCAACCCCAATCGGTTGCCCAGCGCCGCGACGGAGTCACCGCTGCGCTTCGGCGTAGCCCCGCTCCCCGGCGGCGGAATGCTCACCGTCGGGATGTAGCGTTCTCGCCGCGGAAGAAGATGGAAGCCGCAAGGGCGCGAGGGTCGCAAGGGAGAAGCAGAGACACAGACAGAGGAAGAAGCATCGCCGCGAGCGTTGCGGATGAAGCCCCTCCTTCTTTGCCCCTTGCGACCCTCGCGCCCTTGCGGCTTCTCTCTGCCGTAGTCCGCCGGTCGGGTCGAGACGTCTCTGTCACTCCGCGGGGCGCGTGCGTTCCAAGAGGCGCGCGTAGACGTCGGCGCGTCGCAGACCGAGGGCACGCGCGACCTCGCGTGAGGCGTCGGCGGGCTTGAGACCCGCGGCGAGCGCGGCGTCGAGCGCGGCGTCGAGCGCGGCCGTGGGCGACTGCTCCTCACCGACGCCCTGCATCTCGGCGGGCGCTCCCTCCAGCACCAGCGAGACCTCGCCGCGGACGATCACCGAGCCCGCGGCGAGCGCGTCGACGAGGCCGCCGAGGGTGTCGCGCACGACCGTCTCGTAGAGCTTGGTGAGCTCGCGGCAGAGGGCCACGCGGCGACCGTCGCCGCAGACCGTTCGTAGCGCCGCGAGGGTGTCGGCGGTGCGCTCGGGCGACTCGTAGAAGATGGTGGGCAGCGGGTCGCGCGCGGCGGCCATGATGGCGGCGCGGCGGTCGCTGCCCTCGCGCGGCAGGAAGCCCACGAAGCGGAAGCCCGACCCCGCGAGACCGGACACCACGAGCGCGGCGAGGGCGGCGCTCGGTCCGGGGAGCGCCTCGACGCGCAGGCCGCGGGCGACGGCGGCGCGCACGAGAGCGGCGCCGGGGTCGCTGACGAGGGGCGTTCCGGCGTCGCTGACGAGCGCGAAGGTGCGGCCCTCGGCGATGCGGTCGAGCATCTCGTCCCCGCGGGTCCGAACGACGTGGTCGTCGAGGCGTTCGAGCGGGCGGTCGATGTGGTGGGCGTGGAGGAGCGAGCGGGTGCGGCGGGTGTCCTCGGCGAGCACCACGTCGCAGGCGCGCAGCGTGGCGAGCGCGCGGAGGGTGATGTCTTCGAGGTTGCCGATGGGCGTCGCGACGACGAGGAGCGCGCCCGGTCGCGGGTCAGTCGACACCGAGCTCCATCGCCTCGCCGAGCTCGGCCTGGAGAAACACCCGGAGCTTGTCCTGGAGGCGCTTCTCGATCTGCCGAACGCGCTCGCGGGAGATGTGATAGCGGTCGCCGATCTCCTGGAGGGTGGCCGGCTCGTCGTGCATCAGGCGGTCCTGGAAGATGGCCGCTTCCTTGTTGATGAGGGTGCGGCCGAAGGCTTCGAGCTTCTCGCGCACCATGCCGCTGATCTCGGCGCCCGCGAGCACGTCGTCGACGCGCGCGTTGCTCGACGGCATGAGGTCCATGCGCGTGGTGGGCTTGCCGTCGCCGTCGCCGATGGGCGCGTCGAGGGAGAGGTCGGCGCCGGACAACCGACGGTCCATCTCCACCACCTCGTGCTCGGGAACATCGAGCTGCCGCGACAGCTCCGCGGAGGTCGGGTCGACGCCGAGCGAGATGAGCCGCTGCTTCTCCTTGTTGAGGTTGAAGAACAGCTTCCGCTGCGTCTGCGTCGTCCCCAGCTTCACCAGCCGCCAGTTGTTGAGGATGAACCGCAGGATGTACGCGCGTATCCACCACGCCGCGTACGACGACAGCTTCACGCCGCGGTACGGGTCGTAGCGCTTCACCGCCTGCATCAGCCCGATGTTGCCCTCCTGGATGAGGTCCATGAGGTTGCGGTACGCGCGCCGGTACTCGAACGCGATCTTCACCACCAGCCGCAGGTTGGCCGTCACCATGCGCGCCGCGGCCTTCACGTCGGCCGTCGTCGCGTAGCGCACCGCGAGCTCGTGCTCCTCGTCGGGGGTGAGCAGCTTGTGCCGCTGCACCTCGGACAGGTACGCCGTGAACGCGTCGTACTTCCGCAGCCCGGTGTCCTTCGGGGCCGCGATGCGAACATCCGCTCCGCCGTCGTCGTCGCCCCCGAGGTCGCCCGCGATCTCGCCGACCACCGCGTCGTCGCCGTCGTCGTTGGTCTCCAGCTCATCGTCGGACGAGCGCGCCGACTTCGGCTCCTCCTCCTCGGACTCCTCGCGCGGGGTGGGGGCCTTCGCGGCGCGCGCCTTCGTGGGGCGTGGCTTCGCGCCGGGCATCTTCCGCTTCGTCGGGCTCGGCTTCGCGCCCTCAGGCTCGGTGCCGCTGCGGGTCTTCGTCGTCACGTCTCGGCATCCTCGCGCTGGATTGGACGGCGCACCTTACGGGGCTTCGCGCGCAGCGTCCACGGTCGGCACTCAACCGCAGCCGAGGGGCGATATTCCCCCGCAGAACGGCGGCGCTCAGGCGACGAGGGTGAGCGGCGAGAGCAGCGCGACGGGGGCGTCGTCTTCGGCGGCGGAGAGCGCGACCCGGACGCGGGTGCCGTGACCCTCGCGCTCGGTCCACACGAAGGTGGGCTCGACCGTGTCGGGGCCGAGGCCGAGCTCGGGCATGCCCAGGCGCGACACGCCCACATAGCTGCCGCGCGACAGGATCATCTGCGCCCCGCGCGCATCGAGCAGCCCGCCGCGGGCCAGCGACTCGATGAAGGGGAGGCGGTTGATGATCCGCATCGCGTCGCCGACGCCGCCCATGGAGACCACCCGACCCGAGCGGCCCGCGATCAGGTCGGTGGCGCGCCACAGGGCGCCGATGAAGAGCCGCGGGGCCCGGCCTCCGTCGACCTCCGCGCGCACCACCCACGCCTCGGAGAACCACTGCGCCACGCGGCCCGACTCGCCGCGCGCAAAGGCCGTCACGAGCTGGTCGCGCGCCCGGTTGGGCAGCACGAGGTAGGCGTCGTCGGGGGAGATCTCGGGCGTCGCCGCGAGCGAGAGGCGCTGGTCGGCGCGCAGCCCGCGGAGGTCGTCGCTCGCCGCGAAGGTCACCACCAACGGCGTCTCCCCGAAGGGATACGTCGCGGCATCGTCGCCGCCCGTGGAGGTGGTGTCGTCGCCGTCGCCAGATCGCACCAGTCGGAGGGCCATGCGGCGCGCACCATGCGACCGCGGACGGGCGACTCGCAAGATTCCCGCGCGGTGCCAATCGGGTATGCTCCGGCGCCACGAGGCCGTCGACGAGTGGGTGCGCAGCAGACAGAGCCAACGCCCTCGGACGAGTCGGAGGGCAGCGAGCGCGACCCGACGCTCCCGCCGGGGTCGGCGTTTGGCGCGTACGCCATCGTGCGGTGCATCGGGCGAGGCGGCATGGGCGCCGTGTACGAGGCGAAGCACCGCGAGCTCGGCAAGCGCGTGGCGCTGAAGGCGCTGCACCGTCGCATCGCCGACGACCCGCGGGCGAGGGCGCGCTTCGTGACCGAGGGGAGGGCCACCTCGCGGCTGCGCCACCCGCACGTGGTGGACGTCTCCGACCACGGCATCCTCAACGGGGTCCCGTACCTCGTGATGGAGTTTCTGGAGGGCGAGACGCTGGCGGAGGTCATCGCGCGAGACGGCGCGCTCTCCGTCACGCGCACCGTGGAGGTGATGCTGCCGGTCTGCGCGGCGGTGACCGCGACGCATGCGGAGGGCATCGTTCATCGCGACCTGAAGCCCGCCAACATCTTCCTGTCGCGCGACGGCCTCGGGCGCGAGCAGGTGAAGGTGCTCGACTTCGGCGTGTCCAAGGTCGACAGCCTCGACGTCGACGGCCTCACCGCCACCGGCGCCCTCATCGGAACGCCCTGGTACATGTCCCCCGAGCAGGCGCAGGACCCGCGCAGCGCCCAGGCCCCGAGCGATCAGTACACCCTCGGGGTGATCCTCTCGGAGTGCGTCACCGGCCGCCGGGCCTTCGACGGCAAGTCCCTCTACGTCGTGCTGCGCAACATCGTGTCGGGCACGATGGTCACGCCGCGCGCGGTTCGCCCCGAGATCCCGGAGGGCTTCGAGGCCGTCGTGATGCGCGCCGCGAGCGTCGACATCAGCGCCCGCTACGCCTCCGTCGACGACCTCGCGCGCGCCCTGCTCCCCTTCGCGTCACCGCCGTCTCGCGCGTCGTGGGGCCCCATCTTCCACGCCGATCCGCCCGCCGTCGAAGAGCCTCCGCCCGTAGCGCCCCCTCCGCCCGTCGATGTCGTGGTGTCGCCCCCCACGCCCGACCCCGATTCGCTCCAGGCCGTCGTGCGCCCGATGCCTCCCTCGCGCCGGCGCGCCGCCCTCGTCGGCGGTCTGCTGCTCGCGACCGGCGCCGCGGCCGTGCTGTGGTGGGTGGCGACCCCGCGAGTGCCCGCGACGCCCGTCTCTCGTCGGCCGCTGGCGCCGGTCGTGGTAGAGCCCGCGCCCGTGATCGCCCGCGCTCCCGATCCGTCACCCGCACCGGTCCCTGTCGTCGCGTCGCCCGACCCGGCGCCCGTCGTCGCGCCGCCCGTCGTGGTGGCGCCGATCCGTTCGGCGCCGCGTCCGCGATCGACCGTGCGGACGGCGCGTCGGCAGCTCGGCGCCAACGGCGCGCCCATCGAGGAGTGAGCGTGCGGTCTTCGGTCATCCTCGCGTGCTGGATGGCGGCGCTCCCCTCGGCGGCGCTCGCGCAGACGGCCGACCGCTGCGCGAGCGGCGTTCGCGACGGCGTGGCGCTACGCCGCGAGGGCCGCGACGCGGACGCGCTGACCTTGTTTCGTGACCTGGCGCAGCGGTGCCCGCAGCCGCGGGTTCGGGTGCAGCTCGCGTGGGCCGAGCAGGCGCAGGGTCGTTGGGTCGATGCCGAGCGCGACCTCCGCGAGGCGCTCACCGGACACGACGACGACTGGGTCGAGTCGCGCCGCGCCCGCCTCGACGCCGACCTCGCGCGCATCCGCGAGCACCTTGGTCAGCTCCAGATCAGCGGAGGTGTTCCAGGGGCGCAGGTGCTCATCGACGGCACGGCCGTCGGGACGCTCCCGATGACGGCCTCCGTCTGGGCGCCGGTTGGTGCGCTGCGGGTCGAGCTGCGCCTCGCGGGCTACTACGTCGTTCGTCGCGACGTCACCATCGTCGCGGGGCAGGTGGCGCGCGAAGAGATGCCGATGCAGCCCGAGGCACCGGCGACGCCCGTCACGCCGCCGGTGGTGGTTGCGGTGCCCGTGCCGGTGGTGTCGCCGCCCGCGCCCGTGATGGTGCTTCCGCCCAGGGCCGCGCCCTCGCCGCGGCCATCGACGGCGTGGCGTCCGGTCGCCTGGGCCACCACGATCACGGCCTCCGCGCTCGCCGTCGGAGCGGTGGTCTCGCTCATCGTCCGGCAGTCGCGCTACGACGCGTTTCAGGGCGACGACCGATGCTTCGTCGACGCGGCGAGCGGGCTCCCCATCGGCGGCGCGGACTGCGTCTCGGCCCACAGCGACGTCGGAGCGACGAGCACGGCGGCCATCGTCACTGGCGTTGCGGCGGGGGTCTTCGCGGCGGGCGCGGTCTACGCCTGGGTGCGAGCGGGCAGCGCCGCGCCAGGTGAGCGAACGTCCGCGGTGACATGCGTGCCCGCGCCTGGTGGCGTCGGCTGTACCCTGCGGTTCTGAGCGACGACGCGATGCCGAGCCTGCCTGGTCTGTCTGCGCTTCGCTGCCTCCACCTCGCGCTCCTGGTCGCGACGGTCGCGGGCTGCCCGGGGTTTCGCACCCACTCCATCGACGTGCCCGACGCCGACGAGGCGGTCGACCTCGGCGCGGCAGACGTCGGGCGCGATGTCGGCGGGGACACGGCCCTCGACGTGATGGCCACCGACGTCGCGATCGACGACCGCGTCGATGCACCCGCGGACGACCGACCGGCGATCGATGCCGGGGTCGATGTTCCGACGGCGGATGTACCCGACGTTCAGACCATGGACGTTGCTGACGTGCCGCCCGCGGACGTGCCCGACGTTCAGGCGGTGGATGTTCCTCCACCCGACGTTGTTGTCGTCATGGATGCGGTCGCTCCCGTCGACGTTTCCGTCGATGTGCCGATCGATGTTCCCCCAGCGGACAGCGGTGTCTTCGCGCCGCGGCCCATTGGTCCGCCCGTCGGGTCGATGGTGACCGTCGCCCGTCCGACGCTGCGGTGGGACCTCGCGGGCCCGCTCGTCGGCGCGTCGGTGCAGGTCTGCCGCGACCGCGCGTGCACCATGCCCGAGGCCGCCTTCGACCAGCGCGGCTACGTCGGAACCGTCACCGCCGACCTCGCCGTCGGCGCCCACTTCTGGCGCATGCGCGGTCTCCTCTTCTCGGGCGCGCACACGGACCTCTGGAGCGACACCTGGGAGTTCTGGGTCTCACCGCTCCGACCGCCGCGCGAAAACGCCTTCGGCTCCGTCCTCGACCTCGACGGAGATGGCAACGCGGACGTCGCGGTTGGCGGTCCCGGCGCGAACAGCGGCGCCGGTCGTGTGTACGTCTGGCGCGGCCCCTTCGGCACGACGCTCCCCGCGCCCGATCTGGTGCTCACCTCCGCCGATGGCGCGCCGGGCTTCGGCGCCGTGGTCGCGTGCGTCGGCGACGTCGACGGCGACGGCTACACCGACCTCGGGGTCTCGGCCTACGACGAGTCCACCTCGCAAGGCACCGTCGAGATCTTCCATGGAGCCGCCGGGCTCGCGCTGCGCCGCGGCGCGGGCCTCGTCGCCACGGAGGGACTCTCCTTCGGCTTCTCCCTCGATGGCGCCGGCGACACCAACGTGGACGGCTACGCGGACGTCATCGTGGGGCAGCCCCAGGCCGTCGGCGGTCGCGGTCGCGCGTTCGTCTACCGCGGGCGTCGCAGCGGCCTCGACCCGTCGGTCTGGGTGACGCTCACGGGCGCCAATGAGGTCGGCGCCAACTTCGGCTGGTCGGTCGCGGGGCAGGCGGACTTCGACGCCGAGACGCACAGCGACGTGGTGGTCGGGGCGCGGGGCGTTCCGTCCGACCGCGGCGGCGTCTACGTGTTTCGCGGGACGGACATGGGCATCTTCCCCGCCGCCTACAATCGACTGAACCTCGACGGCGACCCGACGAGCTTCTTCGGTTCGGTCGTGGTCCACGTCGGCGACATCAACGACGACGGCTTCTCGGACCTCGCCATCGGCGCCCCCGGCGACGGCACCACCCGCGGCAGGGTGCTGATCCATGTCGGCAACGGCCTCGGCGTCAACACCAACGCCGCCGCCACGCTGACGGCCCCGTCGATACCCGCGGGACACTTCGGCGCCGCCCTCACCGGCCTCGGCGACATCGACGGCGACGCCATCGGGGACATCGGCGCGAGCGCCCCCTCGCTCAGCGTCACCGGGCGGGTGACGGTGCTCCACGGCGCACGAACACTGAGCGCCGCGCTCCGACGCACCGACCTCGACGGACCCGGCGCCGACACCGGCTTCGGTGCTGCCATCGCCAACCTCGACCCGAGCACGCGGGGGTTGTTCGTCGGCGCTCCACGCGACTCGACCACCGATGGTCGCGTGTACGGCTACGACCCGGCGAGCGGCGCGCTTCCGTCGTCGCCCACGCGCGCCTTCAGCGCGGGCTCACGGGCTCGCTTCGGCGTCAGCGTGACCAACATCTGGTAGGGACGCATCGGGCGACCCACCGAGCGCCTACGCCGTCTCGTCGGGCTGCTTCATCGGCATGTCGGCCACCACGCGAAACTTGTCCCCCACGATCTCTGCCCTCAGCCGGCAGCCGCCTTCGTAGACGACGCGCGCGAGGCCGAGGCCCCCTGCCGACCCGCGCGGCGCCGCGGCCACCTGGAGCAGCCGCGCGTGATAGGCCTCCTCGGGCGTATCGAAGGTCTGCATCCACGCGATGAGCTCCTGCACGCGCTTGGGGCCGGAGTCGTCAGCGTCCACCGGGTTTTCCACCTGGATGTGCCCCGCCTCTTCGTCGCCCCACACCTGCAACCGGAACACCCCGTCGCCGTGCGTCCAGCAGCCGTACTTCACGGCGTTTTCCAGCAACTCTCCCGTCACCATCGCGATCGCGTCGCGCCCGGCCACGTCGGAGAACACCGCCGCCAGGCAGTTTTGCACCGACGATCGCAGCAGCTCGATGTTGCCCCACTGTGTGCTCACCGGGACGTCGATGAAGAAGCGGAAGTCGTTGGCGCTCATGACGGTCGCAGCTCCAGCAGCGCGTCGCCGCGGTTGAACACCCGCATCGCATCGAAGCTCAGCCGCTGCCACTTCACGGCGCCGTCGTACGCGATCACCAGCCGCACGTTGCGCGCGCGCGCCTCCTGGATGAGCTCGATGACGGCGGTGATGGTCGACGAGTTGAAGTGCTCCAGCGCGTGGAAGTGCATCTCCATCGCCGCGCCCATCGCCGTCGCCCGGTCGAGCGCCTCCGCGAAAAACGGCCCCAGCACCCGGTTGGGGTAGCGGTCGGCGCTGCGGCCGCTCCACGAGAGCACCAGCGTCGGCGGCTCGCTGAGCTCCTTCACTGCGATGGCCAGATCGGCCGTCTTCAAATCATCCATCGTGTCGCTCTCACCTGCCTCGCGCCGTGCGTATCACAACTCCGGCACCACGAGCGCGCCCCACCGCGCGGGCGCCGCCACCCCGCACGCTGCCATCGCCTGCTCGATGTCGGCCACCGCCGACACATCACCCGCGGCCCGCGCGCCCGCTCGCCGCGCCGCCAGCGCGTGCAGGGCCATCTCCGTCCCCGTGAGCGTCTCGGCCGCCCGCTGCCACGCCGCGATCGCGCGCGCCGTCTCGCCCCGCGCGAGGTGCACCCCGCCCGCCACGCAGAGCGCCAGCCCCTCGGTCCACTCGCGGCCCTCGGCGCGCAGCGCTCGCGCCGACCGCACCGCTTCACGCAGCAACGCCCGCCGCGCCGGCCCCGTCACGCCCGCGCTCGCGGCCACGGCGGCCACCCCGCGGAGGTGGTGCCAGGGCGCGCGCACCACGAGCATCCCCATGAAGAGCGCAGCATCGAGGGAGCGTCGCAACGCGGTCAGCTCGGAGGTGGCCCGCGCCGCGTCGCCTTCGTAGATCGCGACCTGCGCGAGCGCGAGCGCGGCGTTGGCGTGCTGGAGGTGAAACCCGCTCGTCGACCATGTCGCGATGGTCTCGGTCACCATGCGCCGCGCCTCGGCGGGCTGATCGTGGGAGAGGTGCACGAGCGGCAGCACCGTCGTCCGAACGTTGGTGAGGTTGTACCGATCGCCCCGCGCCGCCGCCTCGCGCGCGGCCTGCGCGGCGCGGTCGGCCAGGAGCTGGAGCTCGCCGCGGTAGGCGCGGGCGGGCAGGTGCCAGCGCACCTCCAGCTCGCCCAGCTCCCACGCGATGTCGACGCAGCGCTCGCGGAAGAGGGCCGCGCCGTACTCGCAGAGCTGCGCCGCCCGCCGCCACTGCCCCTCGCAAAACGCCGTCACGGCCGCCGCCGCGACTGACCAGCCCAGCGCGTGCGAGTGCTCCGCCCGCTCGGCCATGGACTCCGCCTGCTCCGCGAGCGCGTCCGCGCGCAGCGCCCCGGTGCCGCCCTCCATCGCCGCCAGCATCGCGCCCCACGAGAGGGCTCGCGCCACGCGCGCCACGTCGCCCGCCTGCAGCGCGAGCTCGACGTGTCGGGCGTGGAAGTCGGCACCCACGATGGGCGACACGCCGCCGAGGCCGTTGCCCACCGACCAGCACACGTCGAGGCGCGCGAGGGCCTGCGGGTCGCGCGCGACGGCGGCCCGCTCGTCGAAGGTGTGGCCCTGCTCGTCGAGCGACGCCCGCCGCGCGTCGAGCGACGCCCGCGCCGCCTCCGACGACTCCGGAAACACCATGCCCAGCGCGAGCAGCACGCTGCGGATGACCTCGACCCCCTCGTCGACGTGGCCCGAGCGGAGGAGCTGCTCGGCGGCGCGGCGTTCGAGCTCCAGGGCCGCGGAGGGCGACATATCGGCGGCCGCGAGCAGGTAGGCGCGCGCGGCCTCGGCCCCGAGGCCCGCGTGGGCGAGGGCGTCGCCGAGCTTCACCCGCAGCGCGCCCGCGTGCGGCGGAGCATCGGGGGTGAGCGCGCGTCGGAAGAGGGCCGCGGCGCGGTCGAAGGCGAGCGCATCGACGGCGCGGTCGCCCGCGAGCTCATCGAGGCGTTGAGCCTCGGCGTGCTCGCCGAGCGCGCGCAGGTGCAACGCCAGGGCATCGGGCTCGGTGTGCGGATCGACCTCCAGCACCCGCGCGAGGCTGCGGTGCAGCGCGGCGAGCGTCTCGGGCGAGAGGCCCACGAGGGCCGCGTCGCGGATGGCGTCGTGCGTGGCTTCGAGCGTCGAGCGGGCGCCCGCCCCACCAGGCCGCAGGAGCTGCGTCGCGAGCAGCGCCCGGAGCGCGCGATCGAAGGCGAGGGCGTTGAGGTCGGCTGCGTCGCGGGCGAGGCGTTCGTCGAGGGGGTGACCCGCGAGGGCGACGACGCCGAGCAGCGTGCGGGCGTCGGGCGGCAGTCGACCCACGCGCGTCGCGAGCACCCCCGCGAGGGTGAGGGCTCCGTCGCTGGTGCGGCCGCCGGCCATCGAGCGGGCGAGCTCCTGCACGAAGAGGGGGTTGCCGCCGGCCTCGCGCACGACGGCCCGCGCGGCGGCCTCGGGCGCCTCGGGCAGGAGGGCGCGCGCGAGGTCGAAGGCGTCGTCGTCGTCGAGCGGACCGACCTCCACCACGGTGGGTTCGGCCAGCGCACCGCGGGCGCGGGCGTCGCGCAGGAGGCGGAGCATCGGGCTGTGGGCCGCCTCCTCGCTGCGGTGGCAGGCGACGAAGAGCACCGGCGGGGCGTGCGGCGGGGCGAGGAGCTCGATGAGCAGCGCGGCGCTGTCGGCGTCGCCCCACTGGAGGTCGTCGACGACGATGGCGACGGTTCCGCGGGCGGCGAGGCGGGTGAGGGCGCGCTGGAGGGCGGCGAAGGCGAGGCGGCGGAGCTCGGCGGCGTCGCGGGCGGGCGGGGCCTCGTTGAGCGACGACTCGCGGGGCAGGCGCGAGAGCGAGGGGAAGAGGCGGGCGAGGGTGGAGAGCGCGTCGTCGGGGATGACGGAGGCGCGCTCGTCGCCGAGGGCGAGCAGGCGGCGGGTGAGCCCGTCGACGACGCCGTCGAAGGCTTTGTAGGGGACGGCCTCGTGGGCGTGGCATCGGCCACGGAGCACGACGGCGCCGGGACGGTTGACGAGCTCGGAGAGAAACCTCCGGGCGAGGGCGCTCTTGCCCATGCCCGAGCGCCCGGAGATCTCGACGAAGGCGGGACGGCCGGACTCGGCCTCGGCGAGGCGGGCGCGCAGCACATCGAGGTGGCGCGAGCGCCCGACGAAGGGGAGCTCCCGCACGCCGGACGGGGTGACGTCCTCGGTGGGGCGTTCGGGCAGGAGGCGGCGCAGCACCTCCGGCCCCGACGGGCGGCGCTCGGGGTGGAGCGAGAGCATCGCGAGGCACAGCTCGACGAGGTCGTCCGGCAGGCCCGGGTGGAGGGGTCGCGGGTCGTCGACCTCGCGGGTGCACTTGTGGTGCAGCACCTGAAACATCGACCCGGTGAACGGCGCCGACCCGGTGAGCGCCTCGTAGAGCATGACGCCGACGGCGTACCAGTCGCTGGCGGCCGTGATGGGGCCGTCGCACGCCTGCTCCGGGGACATGTACGTGGGCGTCCCGATGACCTCGTGGTCGAGCGAGGGCGGCGCGTCGGAGAGGGTGCTGGCGACGAGCCCGAAGTCGAGGAGCACCGCCGTCCCGTCGGCCGTGACCATGGCGTTGGAGGGCTTGAGGTCGCGGTGCAGCCAGCGGGCCTCGTGGAGCGCCTGCACGCCCAGCGCGATCTGCGGAAACACCGCGCGCACCCGCGCCTCGTCGAAGCGCCACGGGGGCTTCGGGACGAGGGTCATCGGGCCCGCGGGCAGGTGGTTCAACGGCGAGGTGGTGTGCTCGTCGATGGGCATCGTCGCGGCGTTGGCCGGGTGCATCGTCGGGAGCCGCGGGGGCGGGGTGCTCGACGGGCCGCGGAGCCAGGCGTGCAGGTCGACGCCGTTGACGAGGTCCATGGTGAGGTACCACTCGCCGTCGTCGCAGAAGAGCTCGTGCAGGCGCACCAGGTTGGGGTGCCGCACCTCCGCCAGCGCTCGGAACTCCTGCTTGAAGCGGTAGATCGCCGCCGGGTCGACGCGCACCAGCTTCTTCAGCGCCACCCGCTGCTCGCGCGCCCGATCCTGCACCTCGAAGACGGCGCCAAAGCCGCCGCTACCGAGCTTGCGGAGGACGGTGAAGCGCGAGGACAGCAACGGCTCGGACAACGGTCTACGGGTCCCTTCGAAGCGGCACCTTACGCGCCTCCTGCCCGTGGCGCGTACCCGAAGGACTCCCGTCGGGTCAATCGCCGGTCGACCCGCGGGTCAATCTGCCCCGATCACTCGGGCTCGTCGGGCTCGGGCGCCGTCCCGTCGGCCCCGTACCGCCGCGGCTCGATGCCGTGCCGCTCGAACAGCCGCCGGAGCTGCGTGCGATGCAGGCCGAGCGCCCGCGCGGCGCGAGAGATGTTTCCCTGCTGGTCCTGGAGGGCGGCGATGATCTCCGCGGGCTCCGGGGGCGGTCGCGACACCCGCGGGGCCTTCGACGCCGTCGCCGCTGCGCCGTCGGACGTCACCTCCGCCGGAACCTGGCTCGCCCGAAAGGCCCTCCCCGCCGTCTCGGGCAGGTGCCGCGCCTCGACGACGGTGCGCCCCTCGGCCTGCGCCTCCTGGGCGGCGCCCTGGAGTTCGGCAAACAGCTCGCGCACGTTGCCCGGCCACTCTCGCAGCAGGCACGCCTCCACCAGCGTGACGTGCGCGCTCGCCTCGGGCAGCGCCTTCCGCACCGCGCGCTCGACCAGCCACGGCACCTCGTCGCCCCGCGATCGCAGCGGCGGCAGCGCCACGCACGGCCGCCCGATGCGGAAGTAGAGGTCTTCGCGCATCTTGCCCGCGGCCACCTGCGCGCGGAGGTCGCGGTGCGTCGCCGACACGATGCGAACGTCGACGTCCTGCGCCTTGGTCGCGCCGAGGGCCATCACCTTGTGCGTCTCCAGCACCCGCAGGAGCTTGGCCTGCACCGACAGGTCGAGCTCCGAGACCTCGTCGAGGAAGAGCGTCCCGCCGTGGGCCGCCTGCACGTAGCCCTCGGCGTCGGCGACCGCGCCCGAGAAGGCTCCCTTGCGCGCCCCGAACAACAAGCGCTCGGCCACGCCCTCGGGGATGGCCGCGCAGTTGACGGCCACGAAGGGCCCGGTGCTCCGCGGCCCCGCGTCGTGGAAGGTGCGCGCCGCGAGCTCCTTGCCGGCGCCGCTCTCGCCGGTGATGTGCAGCGCTTCGACCGCGCGCGCGAGGCGCGCGATGGCCTGCCACGCACGGAGCAACGTCGGCCCCGCGACGGGACCACTCTCTCGCGACGGCCGGTGGCCGGCGAAGGGCGTGATGTCGGCCACGGGCAGCAGCAGCGTGTCGCCCATGCGCACGACCCGCGGCGCCGCCACCGTCACGGCCGTCGTCACCGGAACCCCATCGAGCCACGTCCCGTTGCGGCTGCCGAGGTCTTCGATGGTCCAACCATCGGCCGTGCGCGCGATGCGGCCGTGTTTGCGCGACAGACGCGTGTCGTCGAGCGTCACGTGGCCCACCGGGCCTCGGCCGATCTCCAGCGCGCCGTCCTCCAGCGCGATGGCGGTGCACGCCGGGCGCGCCGCCGAGAAGATCACCATCACCCCGGGGCGCTGGGACTCCAGGCGCTCTGGATGGTCCCCGACGCTCGCGTCGACCGTCTGGTCCTGCACCGACATCGCCGGGACGATATCCCCAAACCCAACACTGGGGGGCACCCGTGTCACACCATGGCGCCCAATCGCCCCTGGAACCGCGCGCTCACTGGTGCGACCCTCGCGGGGCCCTATGTCGAAGACGTCGTTCCAGTCGGTGCGCACCACACTCACGGATCCGAACGCGGCGGCGGAGGCGCTGCTCTCCGCGCTCTCCGGGGACACGCCCAAGCTCGTGACGATGTTTGCCTCGTTTGACCGCGACCAGCTCGCGCTCAACCGCGCGGTGCGCGAGCGGCTGCCGAAGGGCACCCGGCTCGTGGGCGCGACCACCACGGGAGAGCTCGACCGCGACGGCTTCCACGACGGCACGGTGGTGCTCGGCGCCCTCTCGGGGGATTTCGAGGTGGGCCTCGGCCTCGGGCGCGACCTGAGCAACGACGCCATCGCGGCCGGCGCCGCGGCGATGAAAAACGCCTGCGACGACCTCGGCGTACGCGCCTCCGACCTCGACCGCCGCAGCCACGTCGGCCTCGTCATCGACGACGGCTCGCGCATGAAGAAGGAAGAACTCCTCATCGGCATGCTCTCCGGCGGCGCCGACGTGACCCTCGTGGGCGGCGGCGCCTCGGGCCCGATGGACGGCGTGTCCCAGCCCGTCCTCCACGTCGACGGCGAGGTGCTCACCGACGGCGTCCTGACGGCGCTGTTCAAGTCCGACGCGCCCTTCGCGGCGATGCGCTCGCACTGGTACTCGCCCACCGGCGAGATGCTCACCGTCACGCGGGTCGACGCGGCCTGCACCCGCGCGCTGGAGATCGACGGCAAGCCCGCCGCCGCGCGCTACGCGGAGATCCTCGGCGTCGGAATCGACGAGCTGGAGTTCGGTCTGCCGAAGGGCTTCGCGATGCGGCCGACGGCCATCAAGATGGGGCGCGAGTACATCGTGCGCGCGCCGTGGAAGCCCTTGCCCGATGGCTCCATCGTCTTCGCCAACCTGCTGGAGGAGGGCACCGAGATGGAGATCATGCGCCTCGACGACATGGTCGAGACGACGCGGCGCTTCCTGGCCGAGGAGATCCCCGCGCGGGTGCCCAACCCGAAGGCCGCGCTGCTCTTCCACTGCGGCGGACGGACGTGGTTCGCGCAGGCGCTCGGCAAGCTCGACGCGATCGGCGCAACGCTCGCCGCGGGCCCGCCCTCCGCGGGCTTCAACGTGTCCTTCGAGGTGTTCAACGGCCTCGCGGTCAACACCACGCTGACGGCGCTGGTGTTTGGAGAGAAGCCATGAGCCTGCTCACGCTCCACCAGGAAGACCTCGCCGACGAAAACCGCCGGCTGCGCGAGCAGCTCGATCAGAAGACCCGCGTCGCCGCCAAGGCGATGGCCGCGCAGCAGCGCCGGGTGCTGGAGATGGAGGAGTACGCGGCCGAGCTCGCCGCCGCCAACGCGCGGGTCAACGAGGCCAACGCCAACCTCGCCTCCGCCCTCCGCGTGCTCGAAGAGAAGGACCGTCGCCTGAGCGAAGACCTCGCGCAGGCCCGCACCTTCCAGCAGCGCATCCTGCCGCGTCCGCCGGTGAGCGACGTGCTCCGCTTCGCGGTGGCGTACCGCCCGGCCGAGGAGGTGGGCGGCGACCTCTACAGCGTGAGCGCGCTCGACGGTGGCGGGTGGCGGGTGTTCATCGCCGACGCCATCGGGCACGGGGTGCAGGCCGCGCTGCGCACGATGATCCTGAAGTCGGAGTACGACGGCGTCCGCGACGCGGCGACGCCGAGGGAGGTGCTCGCGGGCCTCAACGAGCAGATCGCCTCGGTCTATCCAGGGCTGGAGCTGCACTGCACTGCGGCGTGCTTCGACGTGCGCCCCGGGGGAGATGGCGCGCGCGTGACCTACGCGACGGCTGCGCACCCGCCGCTCGTCCACGTGGTGCGCGGAGAGGGTCGGCAGATGTACCAGCCGGGGCCCTTCCTCGGCGTGATGACGGGCGTGGACTTCCCCTCGGTGACCTTCGACGCCGAGCGCGGCGACCGGCTCTTCCTCTTCAGCGACGGGCTCGTCGAGGAGTGGGTCGGCGACGAGGAGTTTGGCGTCGACCGGGTGCTCGGCGCGCTCGCGGGCGAGGGCGACCTCGACGCGGTGGTGCAGCGCGCGGTGACGCAGCTGGAGAGCTTCGTCGGGAAGCAGGGGCTCACCGACGACGTCACCCTGCTCGGCATCGAGCTCGTCGGTCGACCGTCCCCGTAGATGTCCCTCCACCATCCCCTCTGCCACAGCCTCCTGAAACCCAACGCATGAACACCCTGCAAGACCTCGTCTCCGGTGACCTCCGCATCGAAGCCACGGTGAGGGAGACCCCCTCCGCGGTGCGCCTCGCCTGGAGCGGCAAGAGCAACGCCCGCCAGGCCGACCAGCTCATCCTCCCGTACCTGGAGCAGGCGCTCGACCTCGCCGCCTCGCTGAGCGCCCCGCTGGAGCTGCGCTTCGAGGCGCTCGGGCACTTCAACAGCTCCACCATCGCGAGCCTCATCAACCTCATCCAGACGGCGCAGCAGCGGGGCGTTCGGCTGGTGGTGGTGTCCGACCCCAAGCGGCAGTGGCAGCGGCTCAGCTTCGACGCGCTGCGGGTCTTCGTGAAGCCCGACGGGCTCTTCGTGCTGCTGTCCGTCGACGAGGCCGGCGCGTGACGGCGCTCCATCTCTCGCTCGACATCCCGGCCGACTGGTCGAAGATCGACCCCGCGCGCGAGGCTGTTGGCCTGCTGGTGCTGGCGCTCTTCGGCGACGACAACCTGCGCGACGCGCTCGCGATGGTGAGCGAGGAGCTGCTGGAAAACGCCATCAAGTATTCGCGGCCCGCGTCGAGCGTGGCGCTCGCCATCGAGCACCGTGACGACGGCGTGGAGATCGCCGTGACCAACGTCGTCGACGAGGCCACCGGTCACATGACGTTGCTGGCGGAGCGGGTCGCGTGGGTGGGGTCCTTCGAGACGCCCGCTGCGGCGTACTCCGCCGCGCTCGCGCGGGTCTACGCGGAGAACCGGCCGGGCGCGACGGGCCTCGGGCTCGCGCGCATCGCGTACGAGGGTCGGTGCGGGCTGGCGTGCGACACCTCGGTGCCGGGCCGGGTGACGGTGAAGGCGCTGTGCCCACGGTCGGCCTTCCACGGCGAGGCGATGGCCGAGGCGGGCTGAGTCAAGCGTTCGGTCAGGGCAGCCCGAAGGCGCGCACACCGTCCTGCCCCGACGCGTGACAGTCGATGCAGATCGACGGCGCGCCCGAGTACGCCGACGACCCCGTCGGTCGCCACTCGGCCCAGTACCAGCCGGTGCTCCGGCGCTCCATCGCCGCGACGAGCGCGAGCCCGTCGGAGTCCCAGCCGTCCTTCACGATGAGCGACCCGACGGGCCACGACGTCAGGGGCCGACCCGCGGCGAGCGCGTCGGCGACCACCGCGTTGACGTAGATCTCCACCTGATCGCTGTGCAGCGTGTCGGAGTCGCGTCGGCCGGGGTAGCCCGGCGCGCGGGTCCACGAGCGGTAGTTCTCGGTGTGGATGCGGTTCCAGAGCATCGCGGCTCCGGCCGGGTCTTGATCATCGGTGCAGCCCGCGAGGAGCAGGGCGGCGAGGACGACGGCGACGAATGTGGTGTGCGGGCTCATGGTGCACCTACGCGCCGTCGAGCCCACGGTTACAACTCAGCGCAGCGCGCGGCGCGGACGGTCGATCGCAGGCCACCGCAGCGCGGCCTCCACCTGCTGCGGCGGAACGATCACCTCGCCGTCGTCGAAGAGCTTGAACACCAGCAGCGCATGCAACAGCGCGAGGTGCCGCTCGTCGAGGCTCTCCGGGTGCGCCGCGACGTAGGCCGCGTCGAACACGTACGCCGCGTCGATGCGCGTCGGGGTCATCAGCACCCATTGCGCGAGGTGTTCTTCCTCGCGGCGCATGGCGTCGGGTGGCGCCTCGTCGCGCTCCGTCTCGTCGACCATCGGGGCGACGTGCAGCTCCGCGTCGAGCACGAACCTGACCCGGTGGCGCATCACGTCAGCGGGCGAGCGACACGGCCGGGGACGACGGGCGCGACGACGTCGAGGTGACTGCGACGGCGGAGGCGGGCGCGCGAAAGGCCAACCACGCCGACACGCCCAGCACCACGAAGGCGACGGCGGCCACCCACGCGGTGCCAGAGAAGGTGGCGTGCAGGGAAGACGCTTCGACCGCACGGCCGAAGAGCGGCGACATCGCGGCGAAGAGCAGGCGGCGCCCCATGCCCTCGACGGACAGCAGCGTGGCGCGGTCACGGTCGTCGGGGATGAGGCGGTTCATCAGGGCGCGCATGAGCGGCGAAAACACGCCGAAGGCGCTGGCGAGCAGCACCATCACGACGATGCACACGACGCCGTGGGCCTCGCCCATGAGCAGGTACGCCGCGGTGAGCCCGACCCCGAGCGTCACCGCGATCGTGCGCGACCGAACGCGCGAGAACAGCGTCCCCGCGCTGCCCGCGACGAGCGCCGTGCCCGCCTCCTTGGCGGCGGCGAGGAGGCCGACGGTGAGGTACGGGTTGCGCAGCCAGTCGCCGTGGAGGTGCGACTCGATGTGCGGCTGATCGGCGAAGAGCGAGAGGCGCAGGAGCACGAAGGCGACGGCCCCGAAGGCCACGATGCTGGAGAGCCGACCGTCGGTGCGCAGCGTGTGAAACGCGCGGCGGAGGTGCAGCGTGACGTGCCCGTCGTGCACGGTGTGTCGCTCGGGGAGCGAGAGCGCGACGAAGCCCGCGACGGCCGTGGTGACGGCCGTGAGCACGAAGGCGAGCGCGGGGTGGACGTACTGCGAGAGCAGCGCGCCGAGGAGCACCGCGACGAGGTTGCCGAGGCTCTTGGCGGCGGTCGACCAGCCCTCCCAGCGGGGGTAGAGCGAGAGCTTCCGCTGCGAGGCGAGCTGGTCGTAGAGGTAGGCCGAGTCGGCGCCCGACGAGAGGCACATCGAGAGCGCGCAGAGCACGTTGGCCGCGGCGAAGGCGCTGAACGAGTGGCCGAAGACGAAGAGCGTGCACGCGAGCGACATCACGAACGCGCCGACGCTCATGGCGGGCCGGCGGCCGTAGCGGTCGGCGAGCATGCCGGTGGGCACCTCGAAGGCGACCGCGGCGATGCAGAACACCACGTTGAGGTCGAAGACGTCGGCGACCGAGAGCCCGCGGTGCTGGAGGTACGAGACCTGAAACGGCGCGAAGGCCCAGGTGAGCGCGAGCGTGCGGTACGCGAGGTACGCGACGAGCGGGCGACGTTGGAGCCAGGACCACATCACGGGCGAAGGGACGATCCTACGCAGGGCGTCGCGGGAATCCAGTTTGGAGCCCCTCGCGACCGGCGATTGTGTCGGACCCTACCAGCAATCAAATCGCCCGAAAACGTGGGCAGATGTGCGCTTCGACGCGAAGGCGGAGCGAGTGGTCAGGGGGCGAAGCCCGCGGGCATGGCGACGCCTGGAGCAGGGGTGGCCGAGGCGCGGGAGTCTGGGGGGCAGTTGATGGAGCGGTCGAAGGTGCCGCTGCAACGGAAGGCGAAGAGCCCGTCGGGGCGTCGCGCGCGGCGCAGGTCGGGGGCCATGTCCATCACCGACATGATGCGCCCGGCCTGCTCGCTCTTGGCGCGGTAGACGTCCGTGAGGCGGAAGCGCATCCCGAGGTTGAGGGCGCTGTCGGCGAAGTTGGGGCGCAGGTCGATGCGGCCGTCCATCTGGAGGTCGAACTCCTCGGAGTGCGCCGACACGCTGGTGAACTGCACCACGCCGCGGCGGATGTCCGCGTTGGCCGTGAGCCGCCCGGCGCGGATCTGCTCGATGGTCACGCCGCCGAAGTGGGGGATCTGGAACTGCGCCTGGCCATTGCCCACGGTGAGGCGGTCGGCGGTGAGCCGCACGCTGCCGGTGGTCTGCGAGACGTCGCCTTCGGGGATGTCGACGGTGACGTTGCCCGAGAGGTTGCCGCCCAGCGGGAGGCCCACCATCGCGACGAGCGGGGCGACCTCGCCGACGCGAACGTCCGCGAGGGTGACCTCGAAGGCGCGCAGCGGAGAGATGCGCGGCGTGGCGGGCTTGCCGAGGGCGACGGAGGCGCTGCCGTCGATGGTGCCGCCCATGCCGACGACCGAGAACGAGATGCTCGCCCGCTGCGCGAGCAGGGCGAAGACTCCGAGGCGCAGTCGGAGCTTGTCGAGGTTCATCACCGTCGGGCGGTCGGTGGAGCGCTGCGGGAGGAAGGTGACCCGCACGTCGCGCGCCTCGACCCCGGGGAGGAAGGTCGGGGAGAGCGAGCCGATGGAGAGTTCCATGTTGGACGGCGTGGTGCGCCCGGAGGTGGTCTGGCGCGGCGCTTCGGCGGTCGCGACGATGTACTCGCGCAGCCGGTCCCACGGAAAGGTCAGGTAGAGAAACAGCACGAAGAAGAACATGAAGAACGCCGGGTACCCGATGACCCGGAGCAGGATGGGCCGCAGGGCCAGCAGTCGCTCCTTCATCGCGGCGCCTCGCGTCGGGCCGCGCCCGTGGTGCCCGCGGGGGTGTTGCCGGAGCCGGCGGTCAGGGCGTTGACCCGGGCCTGGGTGTTGCGGTCGTAGGTGGTGATCACGAGGTCGTCGACGTCGTACTTGTTGGCCTCGCCGAAGCGCCGACGGATGCGCACCGACGTGATGGCGATGGGGAAGCTCGCGGCCTCGATGCGCTCGAAGAAGTCCGCGATGGCCTCCAGGCTCACCTGCCGTAGACGGATCGAGACGCTGCGCTGCGTGAAGTGCACGCCGCTCGGGGTGTTGGGACGGTCGCGCGCCTCGACCACCTGCACGTTGGCCGCGTGCGCCTGCTCCTCGACGTAGCTCGTGAGGGGCGGGGCCTTGGTGCGGTAGCGCGCGATGAGCGCGTCGCGCTGCTGGTTGCGCGCGGCGATGCGCGGACGCGACCGCTGGATGACCCGCAGCGCCTCGACCATGTCCGCGCGCTCGGTGTCGATCGCGTCGAGCCGACGCTTCGTAAACACCCAGAAGCCCATGAAGAGCAGCGTCGCGAACACCGCCGCGAGGGCGATGAGCAGCCGCTTCTCGCGCGGCGACAGCCCCGCGAACGCGCCCCGTACCGTACTAAGCGCCGCCGCCACTCTGGCCTCCTTGCGTCGAGCTGCCCGGAGCCCGCGTGGTCCCGGTGGTCGTCCCGGTGCGCGCCTGCTCGGCCGCCGACCCCGGGCACCGGAACTCGATGTCCAACGTGTACTTCTGCCGGTTGTCGCCCGGCGTGGTGGTCACGACCCCGGGCCGCAGCTCGGGGAAGCACGGGTACTGCCCGAGCCACTCCACCACCTTGTCGCGGTCGGCCAGGGTGTTCACCACGCCCTGCATCTGCACGTGCTCGTTGCGGATGTCGAGCTGTTCGACGTCGTGCCTCACCGTGTCGTTGATGCGCGTCGAGATGACCCCCAGCACGTCGTACGCGTCCGCCGCGGGCAGCGGGTCGACGTCGTCGTTGCGCCCGGTGCCGCGAGCCCGGCTCATCGCCAGCTCGGGGTCGTCGATGGCTTCGCCGTACACCTCCTGCGTCACCGTCCGCAGCGTGGCCTGCAACCGCGTGCGCTCGGCCGCGAGCCCCTGGTACCGCGCCCAGCTCGCCACACCCCAGAACGCCACCATCGCCATCGCCGCCGCCACCAGGTACGGCGCGCGCTCGCGCAGCACCTGGGCGCCGCCCGACACCGCGAAGGTTCCCTTGCGCAGGTCGATGCGCTTGAAGCGCCCGAGGCCCCGCGCCGCGAGCGCCACCGCCACCGGCGACTCCCAGAGCGCCGTCTGCCCCGCCGACGCGCCGAGCTGGATGGCCCCGCTCGGCATGGGCATCACCTTCTCGGGCGGCAGCCGCGTGGCCTCCAGCACGGGCTCCTGCACCCAGGTCGCGTCCATGCCGCAGAGGTACGCGCACTCGATCGGACCGCCGCCCGTCGCCACCCACGCGCCGACGCTCTGCCGCATCCCGCGCGCCCTCGCGGCCGGTGTCGTGAGCCCCGTCACCGTGCGCGCAAACACCGTCACGCCGGCCTTCAGCACCACCACCTCGGCCCGCGCGTCCTGCGCGTAGACCAACAACACCGGGCCCGCGGCCGCCAGCTCGGGGATCTCCGCCGCCAGCTCGCCCAGCGCCATCGGCGCCACGCCGAGCTCACGCGGCTCGAGACCCCCGAGGATCATCGCGTCGAGGTGCGACCTCACCCGCTCGCGAATCGCCGCCACCGCCAGCAGCGGAACCGGGTCGCCCGGCGCCGTGATCTGCGCGTCGATGACGGCGTCGTCGACGTCGAAGGGCACCGCGCCTTCGAGCTCGGCCAGCAGCGCCTTCTCGCCGCGCTTCCACACCACGCGCGGCAGCTCGATGGCGCGCACCGACGCCTCGTGCCCCGGCAGCGCCGCGTAGATGCCGTCGAGCTCGGCGGGCTTCGCGCCCGGCGACGTGCTCGCGAGGAGCCCCTGCACCAGCGACGCGAGGTCGCGCGTCGCGTGGGTGAGACCCTCCGGGCCCGGCGGTCGGTTGACCGCGAACGCGCCCTCCACCACCAGCTTCTTGTACGCGGTCTTCAACACCGCGCCCTTCAGCTGCGTCTCCGTCACCTCGATGCCCAGGTAGCGCGCCATCCCGTCCTCAGTCTTCCCGCCAGTAGATCACGGTGCCGCCCTGCGCGGACGTCACTCCGAGGCCGCCGGAGGCCGTCGTTGCGATGTTCATTCCGGCCGCCCGCATGAAGGTCGACGGCAGCTCGGGCTGCGGTCGCATGTCGATCACCGCGTGCACCCGCACGTGCGCCGCGCCCACCTCGGCCTCGCCGTACACCGAGAACACCTTGCTCTCCACGGTGACCGAGCGCTCCAGCCCCGCGGCGTCGCGCACCACGAAGGGCTGCATCCCGAGCTGCGTGAGCATCGGCCCGAGCGGCGGCCGACCCTGCACCGTGGCGACGAAGTTCGACGCCGACGTGAAGAGCGGAATGCCCATGGAGAGCGTGAGCCCCTGCACCATGGTGATGGTCGTGATGAACACCGACGCCTGCGACGGGTCGGTGCACTGCGGCGCGTCGGGCGAGTACGCACACACCAGCGCGAGCAGCGTCTGGGCGTTGGCGGTGTTCACGTTGACCGACCCCTGACCCCACACCGTGATGGTGCGCCGCCGGGGGTTTCCGGGGTCGGGGTCGACCACCGAGTGCCAGAGGTCGTCGTCGCCGAAGCCGCGAATCATCCTCAGCTCGTTGATGCTGTCGAGCGGCGCGTTGCGGCGCCGACCGACCGGGCGCAGCCGCTGGTAGAAGCTGTCCTCCGGCGCGCTCGACGCGACGCCGCCGTTGTTGGAGAGCAGCGTCTGCGCGTCGAAGGCCGTCTCGTCGAAGTCGATGTAGTCGATGACGTTGGAGAGCAGCGTCGGGCGGTCGGTGAACTGCCCGTCGGGGTCGCGCTGCTCGAAGAACCCGTTGAGCGCGGGGTTCACCACGAGGCCCGAGAGCTGCCGCGCCAGGAGGATCTGCGCCACCGACGAGCGCACCGCGCTGTTGACGTTGATGCGCGAGTCCTCGTCGATGATGACCACCGGCGCGAGCCCCGTGAGTCCGCCGAGGTTCTTCGCCGTGTCGAAGCTCACCCGCGCGAGATCACCCAGCGCCGAAGCACCCTCCTGCGAGCGAAACGGTCCGATGATGAGGTCGGCCTGCTCCCACACCGGGATCTGCGGCGGCGCCGCGAGGCCGCGGCCCATCATGGCCATGAGCGGCGTCAGGATGGGCGCGATGATGCGGCGGATGACGGGCTCGGCGTTGAGCACCACCCGCGCGAGGTTGACCGCGCTGCGGGCCTGCGCCTCGGCGATGAGCTGGTCGCGCGCGACGCCCGCCGACAGCGCGTAGACCTCCACCTCGTCGCGGGTCTGCTCGGCCAGCACGAACATCAACGAGATGGCCGCCAGCACCATGATGAGCGCCACGCCGGGCTTGCCCCGCGACGCGACCGCGCCGCGCCGACGCTTGGGGCGCAGCTTCCGCGGAGGCTTCGGGGTGGCGGTCTCGGGGGTCATCAGTAGATGGGCAATCCGAAGGTGAGCACGCGGGTCATGATGAGCGGCGTCTCGGTGCTGTAGACGCGCTCCTGCATGCGCTCGCCCTCCTCGATGGCGATGAGCACCCGCACCACCGCCGGAAGGCGTCCGGGCTGCCCGGCGGCCTGCGTGGTGTCCCACTGGTCGACCCACTGCTGGCTCGTGGCGTCGTAGTACTTGAGCTCGAAGCGACGAACGCCCGGCACCAGCACGTCGATGATGCCGCCGTGCTGCGGGTCGGTGTCGATGCGCGCCTGCTCGCGACGCAGGAGGTCGAAGCCCCGCCCGTTGGAGCCGCGGCGCTCGCCGAGGCTGTAGCCCACCTCGCAGGCGTCGCCCTCGTGGCTCCCGCGGCGCAGCCGACGGTGGGTAAACGTCGCCATGTCGAGCGCCGAGCCGCCCGAACCACCGCCGCGCCCCATGAACTGCGTCGTCGCCGCGAGCAGGGTCTGCGTCTGGTTGACGTGCAGCGAGAGGTACGCGCCGCGCAGGTCGCGCGTGATGCGCCCCATGGCCGTGCGCATGAGGTAGTCGTTTTCCTGGCGGTACCCGATGCGCGCGCGCAGCCGCGAGGTCTGGTCGAAGGACGCCCAGATCATCGTCGACACCATGATGAGGATGGCCGACGCGATGAGCACCTCCAGCAGCGTGAGCCCTCGCCGTGCGCGCGATCGCTTCATCGCGGCAACCCCAGCAGGCTCGGCGCGGCCGTTCCCGTCCCGGTCTGGTTGGTCGGCGTCGTCGTCTGGCCCGGCGTGGTCTGCCCGGCGGCGCCGCCCTGCAACTGGTTGAGGAGCTCGTTGCTCGGCAACGTCTGACCGGGGTTGGTGACGTACTCCACCACGTCGAAGGAGTGCTCGCGCTCGCCCTCGTGCCACCGCACCGTGATGGTGAGCCGACGGATGGCGCCCTCCAGCAGCGGCTTCACCGAGGGGTACACCGTGGTGAGGAGCGTTCCGGCCATGTCGCGGGGGGAGGGGGCGCCCGCGCCCGCGAGGCTCGACCCGCTGCCACCGCTGGAGCCGCCGGTCGCGCCGCCCATCATGCTCATCGCACCCGCGAGCGCACCGAGGGGTGTGCCGCCGTCGCCCGACGAGCGCACGCCGGTCGCTCCGCCGAAAGATGATCCCGCCGCCGCTGCTGCGCCCGCGGCCTGACCGAGCATCTGGTTGCCCGCCGCGGTCTCGACCGTCGCGGGGTTGGGGAGCTCGATGCGCTCGACCTTGGCCTCGCAGACGACGCCGTCGGTGCAGCAGGGCTCTTCGCCCGTCTGCGCCGGGTCTTCGAGCGTCTGGTCGGTGGGCGGGAGCTGGTTGCGGACGAGGTACGCCTCGACCTCGGTGAGCCGGCAGCGCGCCATCAGCGTCGCGCGGGTGAGCTCGCGCGAGTGCATGGTGCTGCGCGCCGCGATGATGTTGGAGCTGAACACCACCGTCATCGCCATCGCCAGGATCGCGATGGCGAACATCACCTCGATGAGCGTGAAGCCAGCCTGTCCGCGCTTGCTCACGGCGCCGCCTCGTGGATGGTCTGGTCGCGCAGGTCGGTGTCGCGCTCGTCGCTGGCGTTTTCGTCGATGGAAGGAAGCTCGATGGCGTGGTCGAAGATCTCCGGCCGACCCGACGCGCCGTGCAGCATCACGGAGTACGTCTCGTCGTTGCCGCCCTGGAGGTGCACCACCGCGGGCTCGGCCGCCCCGCCCGTGAAGAAGAACACGTACCCGTCGCCGCGCACCCTCGGCTCGGCGTCGTGCGACGTGTACAGCCGCGAGAACACCACGCCCTCCAGCTCGCGCACCCGGTAGCGGTTGCCCGCCGGCCGCGCGAACTCCGCCCGCGGCGCCCGCGGACGCATCTCGTTGATGGCCGCCGCCTCGCGCCGCGCGAGCTCCTCCACCTGCGCCGCGTCGATGACCGCCCCGCCCGCGCGCAGCGGGTCGTTGGGGTCGAGCACGTGCGCGTCCTCGGTGTCCTCCAGCCAGATCTTGTTGTCGCCGAGGGAGATCACGAGGCGCGTCGCCCGGCCCGTGGTGAGCGCGTGCACGTAGGCGAAGCGCATCGCCGCGGCGACCCTCGCGGCGCCCGCCCGCAGGCGACCGCGGCGGGTGGCGCCGAAGCCCACCACCGCGCTCGACGCCATGAGCCCCGCGAGCAGCACCACGATCATGATCTCGAGGAGCGTGAACCCGCGCGAGCGCGCCGGCGCACCCGTCGAGGGGCGCGGAGGAGACGCTGCGTCGGCGGGCTCACACGGCATTGGGTCTAGTTGCGGCGCTGCGGGACGTCGTCCTCGTTGCCGTCGATGCCGTCGGGGCCCTTGGAGTGCACGTTGGCCTCGCCGCCCTCGCACGAGATCATGTACTCGTTGTCCCACGGGTCCTTGGTGCGCTGGCGGCGGTTGAGCACGCCGTCGGAGACCAGGCGCTCGACGTTGGGACATCCCTGGGGATGATCCTGCCGCCACAGCTCGATGGCGTGCTCCATGGTGCGAACCTCCTGGCCCGCCGTGTCCTTCTTGGCCTTCTTGGCCTGGTCGAAGACCGCGAGGCCCACGGCGCTCGCGATGAGCCCCATGATCACGACCACGATCATGATCTCGACGAGGGTCATGCCGCGCATGCGGCGGCGGGGCGCCGGGCGCGCGAGGGCGCGCAGGGCGAGAGAGAGCTGACGTCGCAGGGTGTTCATCCCGATGGCTCCTTGGCTGTGGGTGGTGTGGATCATTCGACGCGATCGAGCCCGAAGGAACCTTCCGGCCCGCCCGAAACAACGTCGGCCGAGGCTGGGAACTTCCCCCCCGGACATGTGTAGAGAAAGTCTCTGCCCCACGCGTCGACGCGCGCCCGGGCGAGGTAGCGCCGCGCCCCGCGCGACCCTTCGGGCGGGTGCACCAGCTCGGCGACGCCGCTCGGGCAGCGCCCGTGGTCGGCGCGGAAGGCCTCGGTCGCGCGCTGCACCGACACGATCGAGGCGCGCGTCGCGTGCACCCGCCGGGTGTGGGCGTTGACGGACACCGCGAGCAGCACCGCGCTCACCGCAACGGCCCCGCCGACGAGCGCCCGCGCGTGGCGCATGGACAGCCACGACCACCAGCGGTTGCGCCGCTCCCAGGTGAACTCCACCACGCTCTCGGGTCGGCGCCGCTGGCTCAATTGGCGAACTCGTTGAGCTGGAGCAGCGGCATCAGGATCGCGAACGCGATGCCACCGGACGTCGACCCCATCACCAGGATCATCACGGGTTCGAGCAGCGAGGTGAGCACCGCGACGCGCGCGTCGATGGCGCTGTCGTACGAGCCCGCGATGGCTTCGAGCATCGACTCCAGCTCGCCGCTGCGCTCGCCCACGGTGATCATCTGCGTGACCATCGGGGGGAATCTCCCCGAGCGCTTGAGCGGCTCGGCGATGCTCTCGCCCTCCTTGATGGACACCGTCGCCTCGGTGATCACCGCTTCGAGAACGCGGTTTTCCATGACGTTCTTGACGATGTCCATCGCCTTGAGGAGCGGCACGCCCGAGGCGAGCAGCGTGGCGAGGGTGCGGGTGAAGCGCGAGATGGCGACCATGCGCGTGAGCTCGCCAAACACCGGCACCCGCAGCCGGAAGGCGTCCCAGCGAAACGCCCCCTCCGGGGTCTTCTGCCAGCGCGAGAAGAGGTACCCCGCGAGCCCGCCGAGGAGGATCACCAGCCACCAGAAGCGCGCCACGAAGTTGGACACGCCGATGAGCAGCGCCGTGTACCAGGGCAGCGCCTGCCGGAAGTCGTCGAAGATGGCGCTCACCTTCGGGACCACCACCACCATCATCATCCCGACGATGCCGATGCCCATGAGCGCCATGAACGCCGGGTACGCGAGCGCGCCCACGATCTTGCCCTTGAGCTTGACCTGGCTCTCCATGAAGTCCGCGAGGCGCAGGAGCACCGCTTCGAGCGTCCCCGACGCCTCGCCCGCGGCCACCATCGAGATGTAGAGCCCGGGAAACATCCGCGGGTGCTGGGCCAGCGCCGTCGCGAAGCCGGTGCCCTCGTTCACCCGGTCGCGCACGTCGGTGTACGCCTCGCGCAGCTCCTCGTTTTCGAGCTGCTCGATGAGCGCCGTGAGCGACTCCACCAGCGGGATGCCCGCCTTCACCAGCGTGGCGAGCTGCCGCGTCGAGAGCGCCACCGCCTGCCCCGGGTTGGACACGATGCGCCGGACCCGATTGAAGAACCTGTACAAGCCCGGCGCCGAGACGGCGAGCCCGACCTGGGCCACCGTGCCCGCCGCGGCCTTCATGCGCGCTTCGGCGGCCTTCGCCTCCGCGAGCGGCGTGGCCTCGTCGAGGAAGATCCCCTGCCGCCGCAGCGCCTGCCGGACGCCCTTCACGTCGTCGGCGTCGACCGTCCCGCGGACCGTCTTCCCCTTCGCGTCGACGCCCGTGTATGCGAAGTGCGCCATCGTCGACCTAGACGTCGTCCTGCGTGGCCGCGAGCACCTCTTCGAGCGTCGTGTGACCCTCGAAGACCTTGCGCACCCCGTCGTCGCGCAGCGTGTCCATGCCCTCCTCGATGGCCGCGCGGCGGATGGTCGGGGAGTCGACGTTCTTCAGCACCAGCAGGCGCACGGCGTCGCTCACCAGCAGCAGCTCGTAGATGCCGGTGCGGCCCTGGTAGCCGGTGTTCTGGCAGGCCGCGCAGCCGCGCGCCCGGTAGATGGTCACCGGCGCCCCGGCCGCGATGCGCGCCGCGACCTTGGCCGCGGGCGACCCGCCAAACGCGCTGCGACCGTAGCGGGTCTCCGGGCGGGCGAGCTTGGCCGCGAGGCGCTCGGCGTCGACGCCGATGCGGGCGAGGTCGACCTCGCGCGGGGTGTACGGCTCCTTGCAGAGCGGGCACAGCACGCGCACGAGGCGCTGCGCGAGAATGGCCTTGAGCGAGCTCGTGAGGTGGAAGTTCTCGATGCCCATCTCGACGAGGCGGGTGACCGCGCCGGCGGCGTCGTTGGTGTGGATCGTCGACAGCACGAGGTGGCCCGTGAGCGACGCGTGCACGGCGATCTCGGCCGTCTCCTTGTCGCGGATCTCACCGACCATGACCACGTCCGGGTCTTGCCGGAGGAAGGCGCGGAGGCACGACGCGAAGGTGAGCCCGATGCGCGGGTTGACCTGCATCTGCGAGAGCCCGGTGATGTCGTACTCGATGGGGTCTTCCGCCGTGAGGATGTTCACGTCGGGGGTGTTGATCTTGTTGAGGCACGCGTAGAGCGTCGTGGTCTTCCCCGAGCCCGTCGGACCGGTCACGAGGATGATCCCCTCGGGCAGGTCGATGAGCTGGTGCATGCGCTCCAGGCGGTCGGGCGCGAAGCCCAGGTCGGTGAGCTCCAGCATCACCGAGGCCTTGTTCAGGATGCGCATCACGATGCGCTCGCCCACCCCCTGGCCGATGGGGATGCTGCTCACGCGGATGTCGATCTCCTTCGCGCCGATCTTGAAGCCGATGCGCCCGTCCTGCGGGAGCCGCTTCTCGGCGATGTTGAGGCCCGACATGATCTTCACGCGGGCCACGATGGAGGGCAGCACGCTCTTCGGCGCGGTGCGCATCTGGTAGAGGCGCCCGTCGATGCGGTAGCGCACGGCGACCTGGCCGGCGTCGGGCTGGATGTGGATGTCGCTGGCGCGCTCCTTCACGGCCTCGACGAAGAGCGAGTTCACCCAGCGGATGATCTGCGCGTCCTCGTCGCTCTCCAGGATGTCGGTGCGCTCCTCGCTCGCGTCGTGCGCGCCCTGGTGCGTGAGCTCGTTGGTGCGGTTGATCTCCGCCTGCGCGCGGTTGATGGCGTCGAGCACCGCGCTCGGCGTCGCCGCGACGGACTCCAGCTCGCGCTGAAACACCATCCGCAGGTCGTCGATGCCGACCGTGTCGAGGGGGTTGCCGAGCGCGATGAGCAGCCTGCCGTCGGGCTCTTCGCGCACCGGGATCATCTGCTTCTGCCGCGCGAAGCCGAAGTCGAAGCCCGACTCGCGGAGCAGCGCGACGGGCATCTGGTCGGTGCGCGGGAGCGGGTCGAGGAAGTCGAAGCCCAGCTCCAGGGCGAGCGAGCGGCTCAACGGGGCCTCGTCGACGCCGTTGCGCGAGAGCACGTCGAGGAGCGTTCCGCTGCGCTCGCGCTCGACCTGGGCCATCGCCTCGGCCAGCCGCTCGGGGGTCACCACCCCGTGGCGGTGGAAGACGTCGGCCATGTAGTTCGCGGAGGTCATCGTCGGGGTCTCTCCAGGAAACAGCCTACGGAGGCGTGGCGACGGGCAGGGCGATCGCCGGGGCGACGATGGCCGGAGCGGGCGCGAGGGCCGGGGCACCGGCGACCGGCGCGGCGGGGGCGGCGGCGCTGGGCGGGCCCGACGAGGGGCGCATCTCGACCGGGAGCTCGATGCTCTCGCCGGGCATGTGCGGCGCCGGTCGCACCGGGCGGGCGTTGGCTTCGAGCTCGGCGCGCGTGCGCAGCTCGCGGATGGACTGCCGGATCTCCTCGACCAGACCGTTGGTGCGCGAGTAGTCGCGCGGCGGCTCGTAGTCCTGGTCGCCGAAGACGAAGTACCGGTCGAGGAACTCCTGCCGCTCGCGCATCTTGCGCTCGAAGATGCGGCGCAGGTCGCTCTGGTCGCGGATGACGTAGGGCGTGAGGATGAGCAGGAGGTTGGAGCGCTGCACCGCGCGCTCGGTGCGCCGGAAGAGCGCGCCGAGGATGGGGATGTCCCCGAGGATGGGGATGCGTGTCTCGCTGTTGGTGTCGGTGTTGCGGATGAGGCCGCCGATCACGACGGTGTTCTGGTCGCGCACCACGGTGACGGTCTTGGCCGTGCGGCGGTTGATGGTCACCGCGCCGAGCTGACCGCTGGAGGCGCCCACCTCGGAGATCTCCTCGTCGATCTCCAGGCGCACCTCGTTGGAGTCGTTGATGTGCGGGATGATGCGGATCTTCGTGCCGACGTCCTGGCGGGGCGCCGCGAAGCCCGCGCCGCCGAGCCCGCCGAGCAGGCCGCCGAGCGCACCCGCCTGCGCGCCCGCGGCGCCGGTGAGGCCCGACGCGATGCCGCCGATGTTGGTCTGGAGGGGGACGTTCTGCCCGACGTTGATGTCGGCGGGCGAGTTGTCCGTCGCGAGGATGTGCGGCATCGAGAGGACGTTGGCGTCGCCCGTCGAGGCGAGGGCGTTGAGGGTCACGCCGAAGGCCGGGATGGACACGCCGATGCCGGGGATGAGGTTCTGCGAGCCGGCGACCTGCTGGCCGCGCACGCCGAGGGCGAGGCCCGTGAGCGCGTCGGCGCCAGGAATGATGCTCGACAGGGGGTTGAAGCCGCCGAGCGCGATGCCCTCCTGGCCGCTCTCGTCGAGGGGCAGGGCGCCGTGGAAGTTGAGCCCGAGGCGGTTGGAGCGGTTGATGGACAGCTCCATCACGACGGCCTCGATGAACACCTGCCGGCGCGACCGGTCGAGCTCGTCGATGACCCGACGGAGAGCGACGTAGTCACGCGGCGACGAGGTGATGACCAGCGCGTTGGAGGGCTTGTCGGCCGTGATGCGGACCGGTCCTTCGAAGACCGCGTTGGTGCCGCGCGCCGCGCCCGCCGCGGGGGCGCCCGCCTGACGGCCGCCGTTGGTGATGTTGTTGAGGACGGTCGCCATCTCGTCGGCGTCGCCGTGCTGGAGGCGGAGCACCCTCACCTGGCCTTCGCCGTCGATGGAGACGTCGAGGCGGCGGAGCAGCTCGAGCACGCGGATGTACATCCGCTGCGTGGCCACGATGACGAGGCTGTTGGTGCGGTCGTCCGAGAGGATGCGCCCGAGGCGTACCTCCGACGTCGCCGCTGCGCCCGCGGGACGAGCCGCCGCGGCCGCGCCGGTGCCGCCGCCGAGGATCTCGGTGATGCGCGTCGCGAGCTCACTGGCGAGCGCGTAGTGCACTGGCTCGACCCAGATCTGCTCGCCGACCCCACCGACGTCGACCTCCCCGAGAATCTGGAGCATCCGTCGGATGTTGGCCGCGAGGTCGGTGATGATGAGCGTGTTGGTGGCCGCGTACGGGGTGATGTCTCCGTCGCGCGATTTGAAGTGCCCGAGCACCGTCGAGGCGTCGTCGGCGGAGATGCTTCGCAGGCGCACCACGCGGGTGATGAAGCGGTCGTCGGCGGGCGCGTCCTGCCCGGCGCCGTAGGTGGGGAGCACCTGCGTGGCGGCCCCGGCGGTCTCCTCGACCTTGAGGTAGCGACCCGACGGGACGACGGTCATCCCGTTGACCGCGAGCACCGAGAGGAAGGCCTGGTAGGCCTCGGCGGGCGTGACCTTGGTGGGCGAGTAGATGGTGGTCTTGATCGACCGCACCTTGCCCGGGAGGATGAAGCGTCGGCCCGTGATGTTGCCGATGGCGCGGATGAGGTCGGGGAGGTCAGCGTCCTGGAGGTTGAACGTGATGCGCGCCCCCGGCGGCAGCGCCTGGTACTCCATGCCCGGATCGAACTCGTGCATGTTGGGGTTGGCCCCCGCCGCGCCGATGACCGACTGGATGCCGGGTGTCGGGGCGACCTGCTGACCAGGGCCGGTTCCGGTGCGCGTGGGGGCGGCGACGGGCGTCGCCGCGGGGCGCGCGACTGGCGTCGCCGCGGGGCGCGCGACCGGGACCGCGGGCGTGCGCGGCGCCACCGTCGGCGGCTGCGCCTGCACGATGCCCGGGTTGAGCCGGTCGGGTCGGGTGGGCGTCGGGCCCGGCTGCGCGACTGCGACCGCGGCGTGCGCGAGCAGGGCGGCGAGGGCGGCGCAGAGCGCGATGAGGGACGAGGCGGTCGATGGTCGGCGGGTCATGCGTGCTCAGCGGATGTGGAAGTCGATGTTGACGGGCTGCCCGTTGCGGGTGACGGACACCTGGAGATTGTCGCTGGTGCGGAGCCGGGAGTAGGCCTCGAGCGCGCGGTCGGGCGAGCCGATGTCGAGGCCGTTGATGCGGTTGAGGACGTCGCCGTTCTGCATCCCGAGGCGGCCCAGCAGCGAGTTGCCGCGCACCCCGAAGAGCTGCACGCCGATGACGCGCCCGCCCTGGTCGACGGGCATGATGCGCGTCGTCCGCATGAGCTCGGCCTGGCTCTCCAGGATGCGGTCGACGGTGCTGCGACGGACGTTGAACTCGTTGTTACTCACCCGCTCGATGCCCTCCAGCACACCCCCGAGCGCACCATCGGCGGCCGGGGCCGCGGCGGCTGCGACGGGCGCCGCAGGCGCGGCGGGGGCCGTGCGCGGAGGCATGTTCTGCGCGAGGAAGCAGCGCTGACCGCCGGGCGGGCGGAGGAGCACGTAGGCCCCGAGTCCGCGGCACCACGAGACGATGCCGACGTTGCGACCGTCGAGGGTGGAGCCGAAGCGGTAGGGCATCGCCGACGCCGTCGGGGTGTCCTTCACCAGCACGAACGACCACAGCAGGTCGTCGCTCTCCACCGCGCCGACGATGCGTGCCGCGGTCTCGCAGGGCCCCGGTCGCACGCGCCCGTCGCCGGGAGGCGCGGGGTAGCAGGCCTCTGGGGGGAAGGTCTCTTCGGGCGGCGGTGGCGTGCCGTCGTTGGCGACCTCGACCACGTCGGCGGGGCCCGCGTCGCAGTCGAGGCAGCCCGCGTCGGAGTCGAAGACGTTGCGGTGGATGATCGCCGTGCGGTCGCGCACGTGGTGGTTGGCCACGGGCTCGCCCGGCGTCGCCCCGGCGGCGGAGGCCGGGAGGGCCCGCGCCAGCGCGTCGGTGTCGGCCGCGAAGAGCTGGGCGGCCACGAGGTCGTTGGTGCCACGCGCCGCGAAGTACGCGCACGGAACCAATGCCCCCAGGGGGATGACCCAGGGGTAGCGTCGAAGGACCCCTTCGATGTTGTTGAGCCAGCGAGCCATCGGTGGGGGTGTCCTATGCGCTGCCCGTGCCACCCTGGTGGGCGCGGGAAACCCCGGGTCCGCTGCGGGACCGCGGGTTGGCGCCGGGGGTGACGGGTGCCGATCTGGCAGGTGAGGTGCGGGTCATCGCGGAGGGCGATTGCCAGACTGGCAATGCTAGCGGTCGAAGACGCACTGGTGGTTGAGGCCGCAGCGCAGGCCGCGTCGGCACTCGTTGTTGGTGCGGCAGGGCTCGCCGAGGTCGTTGGTGCCGCGCTCGATGACGGCCGGGCCGCTGCCCGCGTCGCGGACGGTGGCGGTCTGTGCGAGCGAGCCGCAGGTGCGCGGCGGAGGCTGACCGGGGAGCGTCGGCGCGGCGTACGAGCGGCGGTCGACGATGTCCACCTGGACGGGGGACTCGGCCGTGCCCGCGCCGCCGTTGGAGGCGCCCGACGAGTCGATGGCTGCGACGTAGTACTCGACCCGCGGCGGGAAGATGTCGTCGCAGGGGATCATCGCGCCGAAGCCCGACGGCAGGCGAAACTGCTGCCCGAGCGCGGGCATGCGGACCTCGGTGTACCGCCGCGCGCCGACGCCGCGGTAGAAGAGCGAGACGTGGTCGATGGGCGCCGTCGAGCGGATCTGCGCGAACACCGGCACCGCCGTGCGGGCGAGCTGCTCGGGCACCGGGAAGTGGATCACCGTGCCCGTGCCGAGCTGGCGCATCGGGATGGACGCGTCGCCCACGCGCACGCCGCCGTCTTCGAGGCTGACGGGCGTCGCGGGGGTCGCGCCGTCGAGGCTCGCGGCGGGCGTCGCCGAGGCGTCGGTCGCAGGGGTCGAGGCATCGGCCGCGGGGGCGCTGCCATCGGCGACCACGCCGGCGTCGGCGCGCACCGGGCGCACGGGCGGACGAGGCCGGGGCTGGGCCATCACGACGCCGGCCACAGCGCCACAGACGAGGACCAACGAAGCGACGGCGAAGGGGGGGTGACGCATGGCGGGCCGGGACCATTTCTCAGGCGCGCGGACAGGTCAAGGGTCACGCGAGGGAATGCCGCGCCCCGCGCGTCCGTCACGCGCTTTGATGGACTCCACTGAATTCCGGCGTTCGGGTCGGTCGTGCTAGCTCTCGCGGCCGACATGCGTCGTTGGATCTCACCCCTCCTGAGCCTCGCGATCGGCCTCGGCCCGCTGGTCGGGCTCTCGCAACCGTCCCCTCCGCCTGCCGTCGTGGCCGATGGTCGGACCTTCGGAGGTGTCTCCGAGACGCGCATCCTGGAGGCCATCCGCAGCGCGCGGGTGCTCGGCCGACAGAACGTCGGCAGCACCAGCGTGAACCTCCACTTCCGCCTGGAGGGCGGCATCGACGCGGCGTGGAAGCCCCGCACCTCCAGCCACGGCGACCATTACCGCGGCGAGATCGCGGCCTACCGGCTCAACCGCCTGCTCGGTCTCACGCGGGTGCCGCCGGCCATCTCGCGCGCCGTCCCGCGGGCGACGCTGCGGCTCGCGCCCGACAGCCCGGTGCTCTTCGACCGCGACAACACGGCGCGGGGCGCGGCCATCTATTGGGTGCCGGTGCTGCGGCCGTCGCGCATCGACGACCCGCAGGAGCAGGAGCGCTGGTCACGCTGGCTGCGTCAGGGCCGACCGCTGCCGCCCGATCAGTCACAGCGCGCCGAGGAGATCTCGACGCTGCTGGTCTTCGACTTCCTGACCGGCAACTGGGATCGCTGGAGCGGCGCCAACGTCCCGATGGACGCGCAGGGGCACCTCATCTACCGCGACAACAACGGCGGCTTCGAGGAGCCCTTCGTCGACGGTCTGCTACAGCGCTCGCGCTCGATGCTCCAACGCACGCAGCGCTTCAACCGAGCGGTCATCACCCGCGCCCGCGCCATGACCGAGGCGTCGGTGCGCGCCGAGATGTCCCTCGACCCCGACCGCACCTTCCCTCCGCTTACGGCGCTCCAGCTCCGCTCGCTGCTGCGCCGCCGCGACATCCTCGCGGAGTACGTCGACGGCCTCGTGCGCCGTCACGGCGAGGCCGCGGTCTACGCCTGGTAGCGCCTCTTCACTCCGAGAGCAGCGTCGGGAGCAGCGCCACGCCCCCGCCAATAAACACTAGGTCGAAGATCACCAGCAGCTTGAACCAGTCGGCGATCTGTCCGACCGAGGCGCCGCCGAAGAGGTCGCGCGTCGCCACGACTCCGCAGAGCAGCGCCGGCGAGACGAGCGGATAGAGCACCACGGCGAGCAGCAGGTCTCGGGCGCGGGTGCGGGCGACGAGGGCGCCGAAGAGGGTTCCGGCCGCGACGAAGCCGACGGTGCCGAGGAAGAGCAGCACCGCGAAGGGACCGAGGTGCTCGAAGAGCGGGGCGTGCAGAAGGAGCGCGACGAGCAGCGCCGCGACGCACCCGGTGATGAGCACGAACACCAGCGCCCCGATGGCCTTGCCGACGAAGATGGAGGCCGGGGAGATGGGGGAGAGCAGCACCGCGCGCAGGGCGCCTTCCTCCCGCTCGCGGTCCCAGGTGCGCGAGAGGCCCAGCGTCCCCGCGAAGGCCACCGCGATCCACAGGACGCCCGGCGCGACGCGGCGCCCGGTGTCCTCGTCGACGAAGAGCGACATCGACGCGAGCACCGCGACCAGCGTCGCGAACAAGGTCATCGTCGGGACCACCTCGCGCACCCGCAGCTCGATGAGGAGGTCCTTCCGCGCGATGGCGATGGCGTGGCGAAGCATCGTCTACCGGCGGCGCGGTCGCGTGGGCTGGTCGAGCTCGCGCAATCGACGCTCGGCGAGCTCGCGGTCGATGGGGCCGTCGCCGCTCAGGGCCGCGGTGAGGGCGGTGCGCGCGGCGTTGCGGTCGCCGTCTTCCGCCGCGATGACGCCGCGGAGCAGCAGCGCCGAGGCGTTGCGGGGCGCGTCGGTGAGCACCCGGTCGATGTACGCGCGGGCGAGGGCGTTCTGCTGGGTGCGGTGCGCGAGGTCGGCGGCGCGCAGGCGAATCGCCGGGTCGGTAGGCGCGCGGTCGATGGCGGCGTCCCACGCCTGCATCGCCTCCTGTTCGCGGTTGGTGTGCTCCAGCACATCGGCGAGACCCGCGTAGGCCGACGCGTCGGTTCCGACCTGGGCCATCGCCGCGCGAAACGGCGCCTCGGCCGCGGCCCACTGCTGCTGCGCGATCAGCGCGCGCCCGAGGCCCGCCTGCGCGCCCGGCTGCGTGGGAGAGAGCCGCAGGGCGTTTTCGAAGGAGCTGCGCGCCGTCGCCGCGTCGCCGTTGGCGAGCAGCGCGTCACCCAGCGCCGTCAGCGCCTCGGGCCACTGCGTTCGATCGGTCGCGGCTCGCTGCAAGAGCGGCAGAGCCTCCGTCGCGTTGTTGCGCCGACGCAGCAGAAAGCGCCCGAGTGCTAGCGCCGACTGCGGGTCGCTCGCGTCGACGGACACCGCGCGCCGGTACGCCGCTTCGGCCGCGTCGAGCTGCCCGGCGAGCTCGGCGAGCGCGCCTAGACCCAGCTGCGGATCGGCGCGGTCGGGCAGCGCCTGCGCGGCCTCGCGGTAGGCGGCCTCGGCGGCGGGCAGGTCGGCGGCCATGCGTCGCGCGTCGGCGGTCGCGAGCTGGAGCTCACCGTCGCCCGCGCTCATCGATCGGGCGGCGTTGAGCTCACGGTCGGCGAGGGCCACGCGGTGCCACACGAGGTTTGCGCGGGCCATGCACACGCGGCGCTGTGGACCCGCGGGGAGGGCGTTGCAGGCGGCCTGGGCCGGTCGGAAGTTGCCCTGGTCGAAGCGCACGCGGGCGACCTCCCACTGCGCGCTCTGCCGCAGGGACGGGTCGCGCACGCCGTTGAGGACGCGCACCGCCTCGTCGAAGCGACCGGCGCGGCGCAGCGCGCGACCGAGGGCGAGAGCACCCGCGGGGTTCGAGGCGTTGGCGCGCAGGGCGGCGAGGGCAGACTCCTGGGCGGAGGCGACCGCGGGGAGCAGGGAGAGCGCAGCGACGAGCAGTCCGGTCTTCATGGAGAACCTCTTCGGCGAACCATCACGGGGAAGGAAGCGGTGTGACGTGCCCATCGCGCAGGATCATCACTCCCGCGGTCGCGGCCATGGCGTCGAGCAGTGCAGGCGTCGGGTGGACGAGCAACGGAACCGCGCACCCACGGAGGAAGGTCGAGTCCCAACCGCCGTCGCCCATGCCCAGCGCGGGTGGCCACGCGCCCGCCGCTTGGAGGGCCGTGACCTTGCCGCCATGCAACGGAATCGGCCCGACCAGCGACGGAAGCACCCGACCATCCCGCACGACGAGCGTCCCGCCCGCGGCGGAGGCGTGGGTCAAGCCACCGACTCGGAGGGCGGTGGAGACCGCGAGGCCGAGGCTGCCGGTGACGACGTGTACCGCGACACCCACGCGCGCGGCCTCCTCGACGATGACCCTGACGGCGGGACGGATGCGGAGCGCGACCCGGGCGGCGACCGTCTCGATGAGGCCATCGAACTCCGCCGCGGGGCGATCGCCGAGCGACTCCGCCTGGAGCGCACAGATGCGCTCGATGCTCACGCGCCCGGCGCGATAGGCCGCGATGAAGGCGAGGGCGAGCTCGCGCGGTTCGGTCGGACCCTCGTCACCAAAGACCTCCAGCGCACCGCGGCGCAGACCTTCGCGGGCGTCGGGGCCGATGGGGTGATGGGCGAGCGCTTCGAGGAAGAGGTCGTCGCCGATGTCACCTTCCCAGAGGGTTCCGTCGGCGTCGGTGGCGATGACGGCGCGGTACGGCGCGGGCACCGTTCGGGCCGCTTCGACGAGCGCGCGCAGACGGTCGGTGTCCATCAAAACGCCCCTCCGATGCCGACCCAACCGCCGCCGTTGAGAGGAAGCGTGCGCAGCGAGAGCCGCTCCTCCGAGCGTCGCGCGCGCAGTCCGTCGACCAACAGAAACACCCCGCCCGCCACGGCCGCCGCGCCCGCGATCACCAGCACCGTGTCCCTGGTCGTGGCGACATAGACCTCGCTGCCGTGCTGCACCGTCCGCCCCGTATCGCCGCCGTCTTGCCCCATCGCGATGGACCCGATGGTGAGCGCGACCGCGCCGCCCGCGACGAGCGCACCGCCGATGATCGCCTCGACCGGCCGACGCGTGACGACCGTGCGCGTGGTCGGTGCAGGCGGAGGCGCGATGGGTGCCACCACCGCGGGCGTCGGCGTCGGCGGCAGCACCGTCGGCGCGGGCATCGGCGGAGCGGCGGGCATCGCTGTGAGCAACGCGCGGGCGCTCACCCTTGCGAGCGCGATGGCGTCGTCCCACTCGGCGACGACCTCCTCGGCGTGCTGCTCATTGCGGACGGCGCCCTGCGCGTCGATCCAGCGGAGCGTGAGCGTCACCCGGTTGCGAGCGCGGGCGACGGAGACCAGCACCACGCCGCGCGCATGAAGCGTCGTCACGAGCGAGCTCGCGCAGTCCGCCGCGTCGCAGGTGAGCGCTGCGGGCGTGAGGGTCTCCACCCGCGCGTGGGTCTCCGACGCGCGCAACACCTCGGGCTGCCCGCTCGCGATCACCTCGGCGACGGCGTCGGCCAGCGTCACGCGCTGGGCCGACGTGATGCCGCGACCGTTGGATGGCGTCGCCGTATGAACCACCAGCGGGTCGGCCGCTGCCACGACCGGAACCACCGACATCAGCATCGCGACGAGAGCTGGGCGCATCACGCGGGACGTTCTACCCCGCGCCGTGCGCCGACCGGAAGCCGATGGCGTCGGTCAGCGGCGGCCGGGGTTGCGGAGCTGACGGAGGCGCTCGGCCTTGGCGGCCTTGCGAGCGGCGACGTCCTCGACCTCGGGGACCTCCACCTTGACCTCACCCTCGCCCGAGCAGCGGGCCTGACACGCGAGGCGCAGCCCGACGATCTTGGCGATGGACCCGAGGTGGTTGATCTCCTCGGGACAGATCGGGGAGAGCTGCTCCTTGCCCTCCTTGATGGTGACCTTGCAGAGCCCGCAGGTGGCCACGCCCCCGCACGAGGTCGCGATGGGATAGCCCTCGGTCTGGAGGGTTTCGAGCAGCGAGGCGCCTGCGGCGGCGACCACGATCCGGTCGGTTCCGGCGATGGCGATTCGGGTCATGGGGAGCGAACCTTCAATCCTCTCGGGTGATGGCTTCGGTGCGGGCGAGGTCGACGTCGCGCACGAACTTCTGGAGCATCGCGAGGATCATCTCGCGGGCCACCCGGTTTTGACCCCCTTCGGGGATGATGATGTCCGCGAAGCGCTTGGACGGCTCGACGAAGGCCAGGTGCATCGGTCGCACGGACTCGTAGTACTGCTGCCGCACCTGGGCGAAGGTTCGCCCGCGCTGTTCGAGGTCGCGTCGTATGCGGCGCATCAGCCGGATGTCGGCGTCGGTGTCGACGTAGAGCTTCACGTCGAGGCGCTCGCGGATGGCGGGCAGCGCGAGCACCAGGATGCCTTCGACCACCACGATGGGCGACGGGTCGAGCCGGTCGGTCTGCGCGGTGCGGGTGTGCGTCGAGAAGTCGTAGCGCGGCTTCTCCACCGAGCGCCCCGCGCGCAGCGCGTCGAGGTGGTCGCAGAAGAGCTGGTTGTCGAGCGACTCGGGGTGGTCGAAGTTGATGCGCGCGCGTTCCTCGTACGAGAGGTGCCCGACGTCGTTGTAGTAGGCGTCGTGCTCGATGGCGGTGACGTGCTGCGAGGGCAACGACTCCACGAGCGAGCGGGCGATGGTGCTCTTGCCTGATCCGCTGCCACCAGCGACGCCAACGAGAAGGACGGTCACGACGCCGCGGACCCTACCGTCAACCGCCGCGCCGACACCAGCGCCCGCTGCCGCCGTCGTCCGACGATGGCCAGCGCGAGGGCCGCGCAGGCGAGGCCGGGCCAGCGCGTGGGTCGCGCGTTGGGCGAGGCCGAGCAGCCCTGGAAGTAGTTGCCCTGCGAGGGGTCGACGCACTCCTCCCGCGTGTTGGTGGTCACGCGCCCGAGCGGATCGAGGGCCTGCACGCTGAAGCACACGGGCCCGGACCCCTCCTGCCCGCTGATGCGGAACGTTCGTTGGGCCTGCGCGTCGGTCGACGAACCAGAGCTCTGGAGGCGCACCCGGTCACGCTCGCGCGGGCCCGCGATGCCCGGGCCGCGCGTCGCGTAGATCACGTACTCGACGTCGCTCTCGGGCCACGGCGTGCCGAGCGCGGCGTCGAAGGTCACGCGGTTGAAGCGCACCGTGATGTCGAAGGCATTGGCGTCACACGAGTCGCCACCGACGGCGCGGGCGGTGGCGCCCCGGATGCCCGCGAAGGGAGGTGGGCCCGCGGACGGACCGCGCCCGGCGCGAAAGCGGATGGGGAAGCTGTTGAGCGAGTCGCGGTAGTCGATGCGGTAGTTGGTGTAGGGCTCAAACGGCCCTCCCCCGCTCGTCCACACGAGCTCATCGCCGACGAGGGTGACGGCGCCCGGGAGGCACCCCATGCGCCCGGCGGTGCTCACGCAGACCGAGGCGCCCGCCGGGACGAAGCCCGTGAAGCGCAGGCGCACGGGGCTGTCGGTGGGGACGTCGAGGCCCTCGTCGGCGGGGAAGGTGTCGCGGAGCGTTCCGAGGTCGTCGGGGTCACCGGCGTCGGGCACGTCGCATTGGGCGGCCGCGGTGGTCGTAGCCAGCGCCACCGCCGCGAGCGCGGACAGCGCGGTCGACCAGCGCGCGGTCATCGCGGCTCCCAGCGCAGACCCTCCGCCGTGCCGGGCAGGATGCGCTGCTGGTTGAGGCCGTCCTGGTTCATCAGGAAGATGCCGCCACGCGAGGAGCTGAACGCGATCATCCGGCCGTCGGGCGAGTACGTCGGGTCGGTGTTGCTCCCCTGACCCTCGGTGAGCCGACGCACCGCGCCGCCGTTTACGCCCACCGTAAAGATGTCGGTGCCGCCGTTGCCGCGGCTCGCGTAGGCGAGGGTGTTGCTGTCGGGCGCCCACGAGGGCCCGGTGTTGTACGTGCCCTGGAAGCTCACCCGGCGCTGTCCGCCGCCGCCCGCGTCCATCACGTACACCTGCGGCCCGCCCGAGCGGTCGCTCACGAACGCGATCTTCGACCCATCGGGCGACCACACCGGGGTGATGTCCGCGCCGGAGTCGTTGGTGAGCCGGCGCAGGCTCGACCCGTCGGTGCCGCCCACGTAGATCTCGCTGTTGCCGTCGCGGGTGAGCACCACGGCCATGCGCCCGCCGCCGAAGGCCGCGCCCATCACGAGCCCGTCGGCGCGCAGCACGGGCTCGCTGCGCCCCTGGCGGAAGAGCGCGAGGAAGCCGTCGGGCGTCTGCGACGAGAAGTAGATGCCGCCGGGGCCCCATGCGGGCGTGAAGTTGAGGCGCCGACCCGCCGAGACCTGCGAGAGGTTTTCTCCATCACAGTCGACGGAGAAGATCTGCTTGCGGCCGTTGCCCGTGCGCCGCGCAAACGCGATGCGCGTCCCGAACACGCCCGCCGTGCGCGTGTAGAGCAGGATGAGGTCGTTGGCGATGCGGTGGGCGAGGGCGCGGGGCGCGCCGGGGCCGTAGGTGCGCGTGAGGCGCGGCGCGGCGGGGCTGCCGGGCTCCCATACCTTGAGCTCGATGCGGGTCGCGTCGCCGGAGCCGGTGACCATGGCCTTCACGACGGCGGTGGCGCCGACGGTGGTCCACGAGGCCGGGGTGATGTTGAGACCCTCGGCGTCGAGGTCGGCGGTAAACGATCGCGCGTCGAGCACGCGGAAGAGCGAGCTCAGTCGCAGGTCGTTGGAGACGATGGCGGAGACGGCGTCGCCCCCGGTGCCGCGAAAGGCGGGGATGGCCACCGGGAGGAGCCGCGCTTCGAGACCCGACAGGGTGATGGTGAGCTCGCCGTTGCCCGGCGGCGTCGGTGGAGTGGGCGGCAGCGGCTGCGCGTCCGAGAGCAGTGGGGGGAGCACCGCGGCCGCCGCAGCGACCGAGATGAGAAGCCAGGGGAGCTGCCGTCGCATCGTCCGCGCACTCTAACGGACACTCCCCCTCGAAGCGAAGCGAGACGCGCGGAACGTCAGTGCGTGATGCCCGCCATGGGGACGCGGATGTTGATGGTGCGCCCGGCCACGCTCTGGAGTTCTTCGGGCGTGAGGTCGGGGATGCGGGCGTGGTCGGTGGCGAGGCGCTGCGCCTGACCGAGGATGTCGCCGTCGAGGCTCTCGTTGCCCGATGACGCACCCTGCTCGGCCAACTCGATGGCGCCCGTCGCGTCGAGGCGGATGCGAAACACCACCTCGCGCGACTCGCTGCCAGTGAGCGTCGCCGACGTGCGGATGTGGTCGCGCAGGAAGCGGTCGATCTTCGTTCCGGCGCCGCGGGTCGCGAGCGCCGGGTCGGTGGTGTCGCCGTGCGCGCTGCCCGTGGGATCACCCGGGCCGGCGACCGTGGGATCGGCCGCCTGCTCCAGCGCTGCCATGTGCGCGATGCGATCCATCTCGGCGAGGTCTTGATTGCCCGATCCGCGGCGGGTGCGCTGGGTGATCGCGGCCATGTAGTCCTGCGGGCCGGCGTCGGGGGCGAGGCGAACCTGCGTGGGGTCGGCGGTCGGCGTCACCGCCTGCGGCGCCTCGCGCTCGGCGCGAATCGGAACCTCCCGGTGCACCTGCTGCCGCGGATCGAACACCCCGCCGCCCTGTTGAAGGAGGTGCGTCTCCAGGATCTGGTCTTCGCGCGCGTCGTGGGGTCGCGTGGCGACGTTGCCCTCGGCGTGCCCCAGCCGCACCGACAACAACACCACGAGGCCGTGCACCACCACCGCCGCGAAGAGGCCCATCGCCACGCCCGACCCATCGCTGGAGGTGACCCGCTCTCGCTGTCGCAGCGGCGACGGGGGCGGCGGCGCGGACGGCACGCCGACCGCGAACGGAACCGACGGTCGGGAGATGCCCGGGACGCTCGGGTCGAGCGAGGGGGGCGGTCGCAGCGTCGGGGGCGTGGTCACGGTCGCGGCTCCTGTGGTTGCACTACCAGAACCCTCCGCCGCCGACGAGCCTTGGACAGACGCTCCACCCCGTCGCCCCGTCGCGCAGTGCAACGAAACGATGCCGTGGTCCCTCCGATGGCATCGCCGGGGGTCACAGAACGTGGACCTCGTCGGTGGTCGCGAAGGCACGTTCGCGGTCTTTCCCGGATGGCACCGACGTTGCTCAAAGGTTGGGCACATCGGCCGGAGCCGAGACGGAGGTTGAACGAGCGTGGTGGAAGTTCAGAGTGGTGGCGGTCGTCAGGTCGTGGGTCTCGTGGCAGTGGCGCCGGAGATCAAGCGCACCGTCGAAGCGGCCTTCCGGTCGTACGAGTCGCGGCTCTTTCACGCGGCGCTGCGGGTGACGCGCAACGAGGACGACGCCTGGGACGCGGTGCAGGAGGGAATGGTGAGCGCCCTCCGCCACGCCGAGCGCTTCCGCGGCGACGCGGCCGTCGCGAGCTGGATGTACAGCATCGTGGTCAACGCGGCGCTCTACCAGCGGCGACGTGCGGCGGCCCGCAAGCGCGGGGTCGATCGGCTCGGCGAGCACGCGGGCGCCGAGTGCGAGCAGAACCTCGAAGCGGGCACCGCGTTCCGCGACCCGGAGTCGTACGTGATGGCCCGCGTCGACCTCGACCGGGTGAGCGATCGCCTGGAGGCCCTGCCCACGGACAAGCGCGCCCTCCTCGAACGCTCCATCGGCGGAGAGTCCTGCGCGGAGATCGCCGACGCCGTGGGGCAGCCGGTCGCGGCCGTGAAGAGCAAGCTGTGGCGCACGCGCTGCGCGCTGCGCGAGCAGATGGGCCTCGACGCCGCGGCGTGACCGTTACTGACTGGTGAGGGGGTCGGTGACGATGCCGAGTCGCTCGACCCCGGCCGTGCGCATCGCGGCGAGCACGCGCACGACGATGCCGTAGGGAATGCTCTCGTCGGCCTGGATGTACGCCTCGTGGTCGCGCTGCACGATGGCGTTGGCGCGGAGCTGCTCGGTGAGGCGTTCGAGGGTGGTCTTGTCGCGGCCGATCCAGACGGCGATGGGCGACGTGGGGACGTTGGCGTCCTCGTGACCGATGGTGATGCGGAGCTTCTGCTCGGCGTTGGGGATGGCCGGGGCCTCGGCGTTGGGGAGGTCGACCCGGAGGCCGGCCTGCACCATCGGGGCGGTCACCATGAAGATGATGAGCAGCACGAGCATCACGTCGACGAGCGGCGTGACGTTGATCTCGCTCATCGGCCCCGTGCCGCCGCCGCTGTTGGTGGAGAACGACATGGCCGTCGGCTACTTCAGGATGTGCCGGCGCACGATGTTGAGGAAGTCGTTGCCGAAGATGTCCATCTCCGTCGTGATGATGCGGAGGCGGCGCACGAAGTAGTTGTACGCGATGACCGCGGGGATGGCGGCGACCAGGCCGACGGCGGTGGTGAAGAGCGCCTCGGCGATGCCGGGGCCGACGCGGTCGATGGTCGCGGTGTCGCGCGACGCGGAGAGCTGCACGAAGGCGTGCATGATGCCGTAGACGGTTCCGAAGAGGCCGATGAAGGGGGCCGTGCTGCCGGTGGTCGCCAGGAAGGGGATCATGCTTTCGAGCACGGTGGTCTGCCGGGCGTGGGCGCGGCGCAGGGCGCGCTCGACGTTTTCGATGCCCGGGGCGTCTTCACCATCGGACGCGGCCTTCACGCGCAGGAGCTCGTCGTAGCCCGCGCGGTACATCGCCGCGACGGGGCTGCGCGGGCGCTGTGAGGCGGCCTCGGCGGCGACGTTGAGCTGCCGCGTCTGCTCGAAGATCACGAGGAAGGCTTCGTTCTCCGCGAAGGCGCGGCGGAGATAGAGCCACTTGTATCCGATGATGTACCAGCAGATCAGCGAGAAGAAGAGCAGGAGCGCGAGCACCAGCTTCACCGGGAGCGTCGCTTGCGCGATGAGCTCCAGGGTGCCCGGCGCGTGCCCCGCCCCCGCGTTGGGCGTCTGGTGGTGGAACGTGACGAGGAAACCGTAGATCACATGGTGCATCGGTGCGGCGACGGGCGTATCGCCGGACCGTCTCCGCTGTCAATGTACGGATCCATGAGCTCGCCGAACGTGAAGATCGAACTCCCGCCGTTCTCGCGATCGATGAAGATGCTGACGGCGTTCTTCGTGGCCGTGTGGCTCATCGAGGCGCTGATCGGGTCGGGCGGCTCCGTCGACCCCAACGGGCCCTTCGCGGCGCTGGTGCTCATCCCGTCGCGCGTCGCCCAGGGGCAGGTGTGGCGCCTCGTGACGCACGCGCTGCTGCACGACCCGCAGGGCATCCAGGGGATCCTCTGGACTGCCCTCACCCTGTGGTTCGTCGGCAGCCCGATGGAGCTTCGATGGGGGCTGCGGCGCCTCGCGATCACGATGACCGTCGCGGTGCTCATCGGCGCCGTGGTGTTCATGGCCGTCGGGGCCGTCTACACGCCCTTCTGGGTGCAGCGCGCGTGGTCACCCGCGGCGGCGAGCGCGATGCTCGGTGCGGCCTGGTGCATGTCCACCGGCAAGCAGCGCGTGTCGTTTCTCACGCTCGGCTCCCTCACGGGGCGTCAGTGCGCAGCGTTCTACGGCGTCTTCGTCGGGCTCAGCTTCCTCGTCTACAAGAGCCCCGAGTCGGTGCTGGCGCTCGCCGGGTACCTCGTCGGCGTGGTGGCGGGCAACACGCGCGATCCGCGTCCGGCGCGCGCCCGCAAGGACAGCGGCCCGAAGCTCCGTGTCATCCGCGGCGGCGTCGACCCGCGCGACCTCCCCAACTGACCGGGTCAGTCGTCGTAGCTGGCGCCGCGGTCGTGCTCGTCGTCGTCACGGCGCGCGATCGTGAACACCGACGCGCGCACGACCGGCGGCAGATCGTCCGTCTGGATGCGCGAGCCGCGGGCGTGGGCGACGGCGTGGGCGATGACGGCATCGAGCTCGGGCAGCTCACCGGGCCAGGCGTGCGCGCGCAGCGCCGCGAGCGCGTCAGGCGCGATGCCGAGGGGGCTGCGGTCGGCGCAGCGGCAGGCGCGGTCGATGGTCGCGTACACGAGTGACTCGAGGTCGTCCGATCGCTCGCGCAGCGACGGCACCCGCGCCGTGCGGTCGATGAGTCGGCGGAGCAGGGACACCGGCAGGTCGCACTCCGACGGCTCCTTCGGCAGCGTCACGATCACCCGCACGTCCACGGCGTAGGCCGTCTGGTCTCCGAGGCGACGACCGACGCCGCGGTCGAGCGCCCCCGCGAGCGCCGTCAGCCCCTCGTGACCCAGGGCCACCACGTTCTCGATGAGCAGCGTCGCGCCCACCGCGCGCTCCAGCCAACCGGGGGAGGGCGCCTCACCGCGCGCGTCGCCGAGCAGCGCCGGCAGCACCGCCCGCATGTCCACCGACGACGCGTCGAACACCATCAGCCCGCGCGCCGCCCGCGGGCCCTGCGCGTGCAGTCGCGCCGCGGCCGCGCGCGCCGACACGTTGGCCGTCGTGACGAGCGCCACCGGTCCGTCCGTCGTCGCGAGCGCGTCGAGCGCCGACTGAAACACCCGCGAGGCCGGGGCGTACGCGACCCACTTCGTCGCGAGCGTTCCGAGCGCCGCCACGGACGACGACTCCACCACCAGCGCGCCCACGCGGGTGAGCTCGCGCTCGGCATCCTCCGCGCGACGCTTCTCCACGGCCTCACGACGCTGCGCCTCTGCCGCCCGCGCGGCCGATCGCTCCGCCGCCAGGATGCGGAGCAGCGCTCCCTCCACCAGCCGCCGAACGACCTCCAGGCGACTCTCCTCCTCGAAGCTCGCGGGCGTCGATCGCTCGCCGCGCGGGACGAGCACCACCCCGAGGAGCTGGTCGGCGTCGCACAGCGGAACCGCCGCGAAGGCTTCATGCGCGTCGAGCGCGTCGGCCACGGGCCGCAGCTCCGGACGTTGCACGAGGTGAGGCCGCAGCGTGTCGGTGAAGACCACCGACGGGCGCGTTCGCAGCCACGTCACCAGCGCCTTCTCGGCCTCGATGGAAAACGCTCCGACCGACGGGGTCCCCGCGACGTCGACCCTCAGCACCCGCGCGCCGTCGAGCACCCAGAACGCCGCGGGCGCTCGCAGATTTCGCGCCGCCTCGCGCAGCGGATCGAGCACCGCCGCCGCGAGCTCATCGAGGCCCTCCGCGCGCGCGAGGTTGCGTTCGATGCGGTCGCAGGCGTCGAGCAGGCGACCCTCGACGGGCCGGTACCAGCGATCGATGAGCGGCAATACAAAGGCGGCGACGCCGAGCCCGACGCCCATCGCCGTCATCGGCGCGTCGGGACCGAAAACCAGCGCCACGGCTCCCGCCATGAACCCAAGGCAGGCCGCGAAGGTGCGCCGCGCGAAGGGACCCGCCTTCGCCGCGGAGGCGTCGGCGTGTCCGACCACGAGGCCGACGACGTGAGCCGCGACCCCGAGACCCCACGCGAAGAGCGCACCGTCGCCCGACCCCGAGAGGGCCCGCGCAACGGTGGCGAGGGCGAGGGCGGTGACGCCGAGGGTGGGGTAGATCCAGCGGGCGCGCTCGACGGGCGGGGTCGGTCGCTGGAGCGCAGCGAGGTGCAGCAGCGCCGCGATGGCCGCCGCAGCGGGCGCAAGCGCACGCGCACCCGGGAACCAATGGACGGCGCCGGGCCAGAGCCCAGCGGTTCCGAGCGCGGCGACGAAGAGGCCCGGGAGCGCGGCGCGGCGCAGCGACGACGTGCGCATGGGCTGCGCGAAGGCGAGCACCGTGGAGAGCCCGAGCAGCTCGCCCGAGGCGAGGGCGTGGGCGATGCGGAGCGCCGCAGAAGGCGGGCCGAAGCCTGCGACCACGGTGGCGACGGAGAGCGCGCCGAGCGCAGCGGCGACGGCGATGGCCTCGGCCTGCGCGCCGTGGCCGACCTTGGTGAGCCGACGGGGCGAGAGCGCGATGAGCACCGCGACCGCGGCGAGGGACATCCCGCGCGGGTCCACCGGGCGGCCCGATCCGCTCCACGCCGCGACGGCGACGAAGAGCGCGCCGAGCGCGGCGAGCTCGGGCCAGGGGACGTGGGTGCGGGTCGGCGACATGACAGGAACCGGCGCGACGCTACGGGCTCGCGGCCCGTCGCTCAAGAAGCGCTCAGGCGATGGGGGCTGCGGGCTGCGCGTCCTGCTTGCGGATCTCGCAGGCGGCGCCCAGCTCTTCGAGGCACGACAGCGCGAGCGCCATCTCGGCGCGGGTGTGGCCGCGGGTGACGTTGACCCGCAGGCGCTCCTCGCCGACCTTCACGCCGGGGTACGTGATGGGGACGAGGTACACGCCGCGCTCGTAGAGCAGGTGGTGGAGCATCATCGCCTTGCGCTCGTCGCGCACCATCACCGGCATGATGTGCGTATCGCTCGCGCCGAGGTCGAAGCCGCGGTCGAGGAGCTGTGCCCGCATGTACTTCGCGTTGTCGTGGAGCTCCGCGACCAGGGCGGGGCCCTCCTCCTCCAGCATGGTGAGGATGGTCGACGCCGCCGCCACGATGGGCACCGGGAGCGTCGCGCTGAACACGAAGCTGCGCGCGGTGTGCTTGATGTGGTCGATGACCTCGGTGCCGCCGAGGATGATGCCGCCGATGCCGCCGAAGACCTTGGAGAAGGTCGACACCACGATGGGCGCGCGACCCTCCAGGCCGAGGTGTTCGAGGATGCCGCGCCCGTGGGTGCCGAGCGTCCCGGAGCCGTGGGCGTCGTCGACGACGAGAACGGCGCCGTGGCGGTCGCACACCTCGATGATCTCGGCGAGCTTCCCCATGTCGCCGTCGAGCGAGTAGATGCCCTCGACCAGCACCAGCGCGTTGGGGCGCTCGCGCGACTTGAGCACCCGCTCCAGCGAGCGCGCGCTGTTGTGGTTGAAGAAGCGCACCTCGGGCGCACGGCCCGGCGTGCCCGCCGCGAGGAACGTCCCGTCGAGGATGCAGGCGTGCGACAGGTTGTCGAGGATGAGCGCCGTGTCGCGGTCGGCGAGCGCCATGATGGTCGCGACCATTGCCTGGTAGCCCGTGGTGGTGACGAGCGCCTTCTCGAAGCCAAAGTACTTCGCGAGGCGGTCTTCGATCTCCACGTGGGCCGTGGTGGTGGCCTGCACGCGCGAGCTCGACAGCCCACACGCGAAGACGTCCACCGCGCGCTTGGCGGCCTCCTTCACCTTCGGGTGGTTGGTGAGCCCGAGGTAGTCGTTGGAGCTGAAGTTGACGAAGGCGTGACCCTCGACCGTCGTCCGCAATCCCCCGCTCTCGAAGGCCCGGAAGAACGGATACACCCCGGCCTCGCGCGCCTCGCGCACCCTCGCCAGACCCTCGTGGGCCTTGTCATCGATCCAGCTCATCGCTCACTCCGCACGTCGAACCACCAGCGCCGACGCGTTTCCGTAGAACCCGACGGATGTCACTACCGCGCAGTCGCCCGCGCTCCGGTCCGCCAACCATGCGCTCGCCGCGGCGACCCCGAAGGCCCCCGCCGCGCCGAGCGTCTCACCGCACCACGACTTCGGCGTCTTGATCTCGACGCCGTCCAGCACCGCGGCGATCGCAGCGCGCTCGGGCCCATCAAGGGCCGGTAGCCCGCCGAGTCCGCTCACTGCCATCGCCACCCGCGAGCGCTCGATGCCTGCGTCCGCGAGCGCCATCCGCACCGCACGCGCCAGCGCCTCGCCGCTCACATGAACCATCGGCGCGCTGTCGTCCGTCGGCTCAAACGCCGCGCCGTACCCGACGACCTCCGCGTGGACCGTCGCGCCTCGCGCCCTCGCCGCAGCGGTCTCTTCGAGCACCATCAGACACGCGCCCTCACCGAGCCGCAGCCCTCGCGAGGCGGGGTCGCCGGGCGCCCAGGTCGCGGGCGTCTCGTCGAGCACGCCGAGTCGTCGAAGCGCGTGCCACAGCCCCTCGGACGACGCCTCGGCGCCACCCGTGAGCACGGCCTTCGCGCGCCCCGCGGCGAGCCAGAGCGACGCGGCGTCGAAGGCGTCGAGGCCCCCGGTGGGGCCGTTGGTGATGGTCGCGTTGAGGGCGCGCAGGTCTTCCCAGATGCTCACGTACCCGACGGAGCTGTTGATGACCGTGTTGGGGAAGCGCGCCGGGTTGATGTACCGCGGGTCTTCGAGCCGCGAGACCGTGTCGAGCTCGTGGATGGCCTCCAGGCTCCCGTACGCCGTCGACGCGCACACGCCGACCTCCGTGGGGCCGAGCGCGATGAAGGCCGCTTCGCGCTTCACGCCCGCGTGGTCGAGGCCGAGCCGCGCCGCCACGAGGAGCAGGCGGGTGAGCCGATCGTTGTTGCGCAGACCCTTGTCGCCGACGATGGGGCGCGGGTCGAAGTTGGCGATCTCCGCGAGGCGCAGGGCCGGGTGCGGCGGGTGCGTGAAGCTCGTCGGGGTCGTCGTAAACGCGCCGCCCGGCGGGGCCGCGAGGCTCGCGCGAAAGGCATCCCAGCCGAGGCCGAGGGGCGAGGCGACGCCGAAGCCGGTGAGGGCGAGCGGGGTCACGCCGACACCTCACGCGCGTCGGGCGGCGGCAGGCGATCGGGCTTCGCGAAGAGCACCACCGCGTCGTAGCCACCGAAGGCCAGAGAATGGTTGAGCACCACGTCGGCGCGCCCACGTCCCGCCTCGTTGGCGACCACGGCCACGTCGCACTCCGGGTCGGGCGTCGTGTAGCCCACGGTCGGTGGATAGACGCCCGTGAGGATGGTCTCGACGCAGCTCACCGCCTCGATGGCGCTCGCCGCGCCCATGCAGTGCCCGATGAGGCTCTTCACCGACGTGAGCGGAACCGCTCGCCCGCCAAACACTTCACGCACCGCCGTCGACTCCACCACGTCGTTGGCCTTGGTCGCCGTGCCGTGGGCGTTGATGAAGTCCACGTCCGTCGCCGTCAGCCCCGAGCGACGGATGGACTCGCGGATGGCGTGGATGATCCCCGCGCCGGAGGGTTCGGGTCGCGTGATGTGGAAGGCGTCGCACGCGAGGCCGTAGCCGCCGACCTCGGCGAGCGCCGTCGCGCCGCGGCGCACCGCGTGGGCCTCGGACTCCAGCACCAGCACCCCGGCGCCTTCGCCGACGATGAGACCCTGGCGTTCGAGGTCGAAGGGCTGGCAGCGCTCCGGGGCGACCGCGCCCAGCCGGACGAAGCCCGCGAACTGAAGTTCTTGCAGCATCTCCGAGGCGCCCGTGATGACCACGTCGGCGCGGCCCGCGCGGATGAGATCGCTCGCGTACCCGATGGCGTAGTTGCCCGCTGCGCATGCCGCCGGCAGCGTGAGCACCGTGCCGCGACAGCCGAGCGCGCGCGCCGTCTCCATCGCGAGCAGGTACGGCGCGTACTTCGGAATCACCCGCGCCGACATCGCGTCGGCGCCGTCGTGGATCCACCGCGCGTCGAGGAGCCCGCAGACGTCGGCCTCGCCCATGGTGGTTCCGAGCACGACGCTGGCGCGCTCGGTGCGGAGCGCAGCGTCGCCGAGGCCCGCGTCGCGCACGGCCATGCGAGCGGCGGCCATCGCGAAGGCGGCGCAGCGACCGGCGCGCGTCGCCTCGACGGCCGAGAGGTGATCCGTGGGACGGAAGCCCTGCACCTCGGCGGCGAGCGAGCGGCCGAGGCGCGACGTGTCGAAGGAGGCGATGGGCGAGGTGCCGCTCACGCCACGGGAGAGCGAACGCCAGAACGCCTCGCGGCCCAGCCCGATCGAGCTGACCACGCCCATCCCGGTGATGAGGACCCGAGGTGCCATCGGCGCGGGCTATAGCCGATGCGCCGCGACGCCAGCAAGCCGTGGGCGGGGCGCGAAAAGGGGTGCCCACCGCCACGCCGACTACGCACTTCAGACGTGCACGAAACGCTTGTGTTCTCGGGGGTTGCGCGCCTTGACAGGCAGGCACGATCGCTGCGATGAACCGCTCGCCTGGAGCGCGCCTCTTCGCCGCTCACCCAATGACCACCCCATGGAGCGCGTCGCCCCGATGATCGCACGAGACCAGTTGCTCACCACCTTCCGCGAGATCGCCAGCAAGGTCGCCGAGAAGGACATCCCACTGCCCAACGACAAGACGGCGATCAGCGACCTCGGCATCGACTCCCTTGGGATGCTCGAGATCGTTGGTGAGATGGAGCGCGAGTTCAAGATCCAGATTCCGGACGACCAGCTCGTGGGCATCTCCACCGTCGCGCAGCTCGTCGACCTGGTTCAGAAGCGCACCAACGCGTGAACGGAGCAGCCGCCATGTCCACCCCGGTCAGCTTGAAGGAAGACCTCCGCGCCCTCATCGCCGAGGTCATCGAGAAGGACGCCGACGCCATCGGCGACGACGTTCCGCTGCGCGAGCTCGGCGTCGACTCGATGCAGGCCATCGAGATCATCTCGGACATCGAGCGGCGCTATCACCTCAAGATCGCCGAGAGCGAGTTCAAGAACATCTCCACGCTCACCAGCGTGCATCGCTTCGTCGAAGAGAAGCTCACCGCCCTCGCGAGCTGAGCTTCCCCTCCCGCCTCGTCCTCTCCCTCCCTCCCTCCCTCATCCACAGCTCTGGTATCGGCGGCGGGGGTCGAACCCGCACGAGACTGTCGTCCCCGGTGGTTTTAAGCCACCTGCGTATGCCATTCCGCCACGCCGACTTGTCAGAAGCCGACGGGCGCGGGCGATCGGTTGATCGCGACGCGCCCGTCGATCGGTTCAGTTCATCGCGAGGTCAGGGCAGCGGGAAGACCCGCACGCCCCAGCGCCGCATCGACGAGTCGGACAGGTCGCGCCAGTAGGTTCCGATGAAGCCGCGCGAGGTCGAGGCCCAATAGCCCGTGTGGTTCATCGAGTCGACCACCGAGCGCGTCCACGTGGCGGCCATCCCCGAGCCCGTGAGGGACGCGAGACGGAGCGTTCCGACGGTGGCGTCCTGGTAGGCGATGCGAAGACCGCCGGTGCCGACGATCACCGAGGCGCCGTCACCCACGATGTGCCGACCGTCTTCGAAGCTCATGGTCGTCCCGACGCCAGAGCCGTCGTCGACCACCGCGGGCGCGCCCATGGGCGCTCCGTTGACGACGCGGAGGTACATCAGCCGCTCCTCCCAGCCGTCGACGTAGGCCACGTGGATGGTGTTGGCACCCTCCACCGTCGCGGTCGCCGAGATGCCCCGGTCGCCGGTGTCGCGCGCCATCGCGCCTTCGCCGTCGAGGATCACCGGCGCCGCAAACATCCCCATCGCGTTGCCCTGCGCGAACATCAGGTTGCCGCGGTCGCGGTTGTAGAACACCAGCGCCGGACGGCCCATGCCGTCGATGAGCAGGTTGATGAAGAGCGCGCCGGGGGGCAGGTCTTCGACGAAGGTGCGCTCGATGATGTCCTGGCAGGTGGTGCCCACGCACGCCTGACCCGAGCCGCAGGTGGCGGCGCAGGTGCCCGCGGGGGCGCAGCGGCCCGTGCTCTCCACGCACGACTGACCCGTCGCGCAATCGGTAGCGCGGCATCGGCTGGGGAGCGTCACGGCGTCGGAGATGGTCCAGTCGGTGGCGCGGGCGGGCGTCGCGCTGTTGCCGCGAGCGACGCGCACCACCGACCGCACCTGGCCGTCGGCGGACACGGCCACCGCGCGGTACGCGACGAGCGGCGTGCCGTCGGCGAGCAGCGCGAGCGAGGCGTAGCGGCCGTTGGAGCCCTGCGCGTCGACGGTGTGCGCCGACCACGCGGTGCCATCGAAGGCCGCGAACTTCAGCTTGTCGTTGGTGGTGTCCCAGTACGCGACCCGCGGCTGGTTGGCGGCGTTGAGGGCGATGCTGTTGAAGCGCCCGACGTCGTCGCCCGGCGTGCTGACGCCGTTGCGCCAGCCCATCGGGTCGCCCGTCACCATCCCCGTCGCCGGAACGCCGTCGACGTGGGTCCACGCCACCGAGCTCGTCTCCTGCGCCCAGCGGCCGACCACGAGGTCTCCGTAGCGGGCGACGTCCGTCGGCTCGCCCGGCGAGTACGCGGACATCCAGATGGCACCATCGGCCGCGGCGGCCATGTGCAGGTGAGAGCCCACCGCGCCGGGGGGCAGCGGGGGCAGCCGCACGCAACTGCACGCGGAGGTGTCGTACGCGCAGGTCGCGGCCGTGAAGGTCGGCGCGCCCATCGGCCCGAAGCCCGGCATGCACTCGGGGCACGCGGGCGGGGTCGTGCACATGCCCGACGACGCGCAGAGGTTCTGCCCCGACTCGCAGGTGGTGGCGCCGCCGTCCATCGGGTCGACCATGCCGTTGTCGCCTACGACGCCGCCGCCGTCGCCGCCGTCGGCGTTGGTGGCGGTGTTGGTGTCCGCGCAACCGACGGCGACGGCGCCGGTGGCGGCGACGAGCGCCGCCGCGACGCGGGCGCTGGCCCGGCGACGACGACGCGCCGCGATCACCACGCCCGCGGCGAAGAGCCCGAGCAGGCCCGCCGATCCGCGACCGCTGCTGTTGCTGGAGGCGCCCGCCACGCGGCAGCCGCAGCCGCCGCTCCCGGAGTCGGTGGTGGCGCCGCCGCGGATGAGGGACTGGCGGTTGATGATGCGCTCGGTGACGTTGCCCGAGGCGTCGCGGACGCGCACCACGATGCGGGTCGCGCCCTCGGGGACGTCCGCGCGATCCGACGCGCCCCACTCCGAGGCGGGGCCGTTGTCGAACTGGAACGAATACTCCAGCGCGGTGTTCTGGTTGTCGGTCGCCTCGGCGATGACGGCGCCCTGGTCGAGGTGCGCGGAGAGCTCCGGCGCGACGGGGTCGATGATGAAGGTGAACTGCGCCGGCTCGCTGTCGGCCGTGCTGGGCTCACCCGCGATGCGCGCGCGCACCGCGATGGTGTGACGACCGGGGCCCGCGAAGGCGAAGTCCTGGATGTCGTACTGGGTCTCGGTGCTGAAGCTCGACCAGGTCTGGCGGTCGATGCGCCACGAGTACTCGACCGGGTGGCCGAGGTCGTTGGGCGAGCTCACGTGGAAGGCCACGTGGGGGAGGTTCTCCTGCGTGAAGCCCGCCGCCGAGCGGAAGAACGCCGGCTCGACGCGCACGGCGTCGAGGGTCGCGATGGTGTCGAGGGTCGCGGTGCTGGGCCGCGAGCCCGCCGGGGTGAACGCGATGCCCGCGAAGAGTCCGAGGAAGCGGTTGCTGCCCTCGGTCACGCCCTGCACGCCGCCAGCGGGGATGTTGATGGCCACGCGGCCGAGGGTGGAGCCGCCGCTGCCCGGGACGTCGAAGCCCGGGATCGCGATGGGGCTCAAGCTGCCGCCCAGCATGCCGAGCGCCGGGCCCAGGATGGCCGACAGCGAGGTGCCGATGAGGGCCGGGTTGTTGGAGAGCAGCGTGTTGTTGGAGACCGTGATGTTCTCGGTGCGGAGCTGCCCGAGGCGCGGCAGCAGACCGCCCGCGTCGGCTTCGAGGTTGACGCCGACGACGGCGTCGGTGGTCAGGGTCATGAAGCGCACGTAGCGCTCCTCGCTCCAGGCGTAGAAGTCGAGCGCGAGGCGCGGCAGGCGGATGCCGAGCAGCGGGTCGGTGTCGACGTTGGTGCCGCGGCCGATGCGGACGGCCGGGGGCTGCTGCGGGCGCAGTACGATGGCCACCGGACCGGTGGTGGCGGGGAAGAGGATCTGGCGCATCGAGGAGAGCGCCGGGAGGATGGCGAAGGTGCCCGCCGAGATCTGCTGGCTGAGGTTGGTGCCGACGCCGAGGCAGAGCGTGCCCGCGTCCCACAGCTGGAACGCCGAGTAGTTGAGGAACTCCTCCGCGATGCCGATGCCGAGGTCGATGGGGGTCATGGTGCCGGGCACCACGTTGCCGCGCAGGGCCATGTACTCGGGGATGGTCGGGATGGCCGGCGCGGGGAGGCGCGGCACGCAGGCGTTGTGACCCGCCGACTGCATCGCGCCGAACATGTTGATGGACATGCCGCCGTTGATGACCTGCGAGTCCGCGGTGGGATCACCCGCCGCGAGGGTGTAGGCGACGTTGGCGCGCACGCCCGGCGAGAGCGACGCGAAGAGGGCGCCGAAGTTGCCCGCGCCGTCGGTGCCGAGCAGCGTCGGCACGTTGGTGTTGTCGGGGTACACGCACGAGCCGCTGCGGGCGGTGGTACCCGTCGGGCAGCCCGGCGGGTTGGTGTCGCTCATCGCGAGCGCGTCGGCGATGGGGCCGAGCGCGCCGCTGATCTGGTCGCGCACGAGGCCGACGATGGTGCCGCGGAGGAGGTTGATGATCCCGCAGACCCAGCTGTCGTTGCAGGAGATGTCTTCGTTTTCGATGCCCTCGCCGGGCGTCTCCTGCACGGCGTCGCCCGAGCCCGTCGGGGAGACGATGTCGGCGCGGTGGTAGTTGAGCCGCTGCGCGTGCGTGTCGCGGCGGATGGTCGCCCGCGTCGACAGGCCGATGTACGGGTGCCCGCCGCGCGCCGTGTTGATGTTGAGCGTGGGCGACGCGATGGTGCCGCAGAAGGTTCCGCCGCAGCGGTCGTTGCACGAGCCGACGCAGGCGCGGATGGGGATGTCGCCGTTGATCTCGACGCGTGCCCGAACACCAATGGCGTTGGGCTCGGCGAAGCCGAGGTCGAGCGCGTTGGTGGCGGGCAGCGTGATGCGGATGGGGCAGCTGCCCGACGGGCACACGATGGCGCGGCCGACGGAGAGGTTCTGCGAGATGGTGGGCACCGGGATGCCCGAGCCGACAAGCCCGCCGAGCAGGCTCGGCGCGACGGCCTCGATGCGGTTGAGGCCGCCCTCCGTCAAACGGATCTGCGCGGCGCGCGGGATGCGCGTCTCAGGCGCGAGGGGGTAGCCGCCCGGGATCGGCGCGATGGCCCCGCCCGCACAGCCCGAACAACCACCGCCGCCGCACCCTGAAATCAGGATCACGGCGAGCATCCAGTACACCTTGTGCAGCGTCGACCACATAGGGGCCTTTGTCCTCTTGCCGCGACCCGCGCGGCTGCAATGAGAGGGTCGATGCGCATGCCACCAGCGCCACCGACCAGAAGCGAGTGGCGCGAGACTACGGCGACCGCGCGCTCGCGGTAAAGCCGTGACGTGCAGACTCGTGACGAGTCTCAGCAGCGCATGAATGTCGGGGGGAGGGGAGACGACACCGCGGTGAGGCCCGCGGCGCGCGGGGTCACTGGATGTTGGCGGAGATGGCGGCGAAGTTCGCGCGCAGGTGGTACGCGGGCATGCCGTTGACCGTCGCGTTGGGCTGGCGCGGCCAGCCCGACTGCGGGTCGGTCATGCAGTTGGCGCCCGAGATGATGTTGCAGAGGGGCGTCGGGCTGCCGCCGATGGTGACGCTCACGGTCTTCGCGTTTTCGACCGTGATGTCCGCGTCGACGGTGCCGTAGGGGTTGTCGCAGCTGTCTTCGGTGAGCCAGCGGCTGGTGGTCTCGGTGTAGCGACCGCCCGAGGGGATGCCGCCGCCGATGCAGCCGCGGTCGGCCGTGAGGTGCACGTTGCTGATGCGCGCGTTGTCCATGGGGAGCTGGGTCAGCAGCATGGTGCCGGCCTCGTCGCTGAAGATCGGGATGTTGACCGTGGTGGTCACCATCGCCGTGCTGGCGCGGTCGCCGGTCACCGTGACGGCGCCCATGATGGGGTTGTAGCGGGCGGGCTCGGCGCCAGGGCCGTTGTTGTTGAAGAAGGAGTAGGTGCCGTCCATCAGGCCGACGCCCCGCGTGCCGCGGGTGAACATCGGGTTGAGGCCGCCGGTGCGGAAGGTGTTGGACGCGAGGTCGAGCTTGAGGCCCCAGAGGAAGGAGCCGCGCGCGAGCGTCGGGTTGATGACCGAGAGAATCGCCATGCTGGCGAGCGCCTCGGGCGCGACGATCTTGATGTACGTGAGGCGGAAGCCCGGGGCCATCGCGGGGTTGGTGAAGCGGCCGGGGGGACAGAGGTTTTCGCTGCCGCACTGGTAGAAGGGCACCGCGCCGCCGTCGACCGTCGGGGCCGTGCAGCCGGTGGTGCTCGCCGCCGGCATGGCGATGGTGTTGGGGGTGCAGGCGCCGCCGTCGCCCGTGACGCCGGTGTCACCGGCAGGGTTGCCGGCGTCGGTGGGGACGGCCGGGTCGCTGCTGCAGGCGCCGATGGAGCCGGCGAGAAGGCCAGAGAGAAGAAGGGTCGAATACCGGTTCATGGAAACCTCCGCGATCGCTGTCCGAGGGATGCGCGCGAGGTCAAGGAAGCCCCGCTAACCCGCGCGGCGCGGACCGTACGCGAAGCCTCCAACGCCCGCAAGCGCTCGGCGCGTCGCGGTCAGAGCGACTCGTAGTGCACGAGGCGCGCGAAGGCCGTGACGCGCTCTTCGACCTGCGCCGCGGTGGCCTCGACGAGCCCCGCGGTGCCGTAGCGCTCGACGCACAGCGACGCGACCGCCGATCCGTGCACCACCGCGCGACGCAGGGCCGCGCCCGTGATGGCGCCCTGCGCGTCGAGGTAGCCGAGCATCGCGCCCGCGAAGGTGTCGCCCGCGCCCGTCGGGTCGACCACGTCTTCCAGCGGAAACGCCGGCGCGTGGAAGGCCCCGTGCTCGTCGAACAGAAACGCGCCGTACTCGCCCTGCTTCACCACCACGCGCGCCGGGCCGAGGGCTCGCAGCGCCTTGCCCACCTTGGCGATGGTCTTGTGGCCGGAGAGGTCGCGCGCCTCTTCCTCGTTGATGACCAGGAGGTCGACGCGGCGCAGCAGCCGGCGGAGCGCGTCGGGGGTGCCGTGGATCCAGAAGTTCATCGTGTCGGCGACGACGAGCTCGGGCTTCTGCACCTGGTCGAGCACCTCGGACTGGAGGTCGGGGTGGATGTTGCCGAGCAGCACGACGCGCGACGTGCGGTACGACTCCGGCAGCGTCGGGCGGAAGTGCTCGAACACGTTGAGATGCGTGGCGAGCGACTCGCGCGACGAGAGGTCGGCGTTGTAGCGGCCGTGCCAGCGGAAGGTCTCGCCCTCCACCACCTGCACGCCCGCGAGGTCGACGCGGCGGCCCGCGAGGGTCTTCAGGGTCGACTCGGGGAAGTCCTTGCCGACCACGCCCACCATCCGCACGTCGGTGTAGAGGCCCGCGGCGAGCGAGGCGAAGGTGGCCGAACCGCCGACGAGCTCGTGCGACTCACCCGTGCTCGCGAACTCCACGGTGTCGACGGCCATCGATCCAACGATCAAAACGCTCACGATGAAATCTCCAGTGCCACGCGTCGCGGCGGGTCACGTCCCTACCGTGGTCGGCGCGGGGAGGTCAACGGCCCGCGTCGCGGGCATACGGCGCCCGCTCGACGCGCACGTCGCGATCGCCGCCGTCGCCCTGCACCCGCAGCACGACGGTGGTGCCCACCTCGCCGCGGAGTCGCGTGACGAGCTCGGCCGACGTGTGGCCCCGCACCGGCTCGCCGTCGATCGCCACGATGCGCGCCCCGTGACGCAACCCCGCCCGCGCCGCGGCGCCGCTCTCTGGCACGCGGTCGAGCAGCAGCACTCCCTCCGCCTCGCGGTGACGGAGCGTCGCGCCGATGCCGCCCGGCCACGATCCACCGAGGTTGCCCAGGCCGGGCGAGCCCGCGGAACACGCCATCAGACCGCACACCAACGCGGTGACCGCAAGGCGCCGTGCACCATTCGCTTGCGCCGTGAAGGAGGAGGCGAGAGCATCCCGCGCTGACGTGACGAGCCCCAATCCAGCGCAGGGCCATGGGGAGCCGCCGCCTCCCGCGACGATCGGCGGATACCGGTTGATCGAGCTGCTCGGGCGCGGCGGCATGGGAGAGGTGTACCGCGCCGAGCGGGAGGCCAACGGGGGTTTTCGCACGCGCGCCGCGGTCAAGCGCATCCTGCCGCGGCTCCAGGGCGACCCCAACCTCCGCGCGCGCTTCCTTCACGAGGCGCGCATCAATGCGTACCTCGAGCATCCCAACGTGGTGCAGGTGCTCGACTTCGGCGATCAGCCCGAAGCCTACCTCGCGCTCGAATACGTCGAGGGCACCACCGCGGCCCGTGTGCTCAAAGCCTGCGCCGAGCGCGGCCAGCGCCTGCCTCCCGTCGCGGTGGCCTACCTCGTCGCCGAAGCCGCGACGGGGCTCGACTACGCGCATCGCCGCGAGGACGAACAACGCCGCTCGCTCCAGATCGTTCATCGCGACGTCTCGCCGCAGAACCTCCTCGTGTCCCTCGAAGGCACCGTGAAGGTGTCGGATTTCGGCGTCGCGCGCGCCGTGCTCAGCGGCGCGGCCCCCGGCGCCACGGTGACCAAGCTCGCCTACGCCGCGCCCGAGCTGCTCACGGGGGCGCCCGTGGATTGGCGCGTGGACGTGTTCGCGCTCGGCGTGGTGCTCTGGGAGATGCTGCTGGTGCGCCCGCTGGTGCCGCGCTCCGACCCCAACGCCGCGCGGCAGGTCATCCTCGCGGGTCGCTTCGACGCGCCGTCGCGGGTCGACCCGCAGGTGCCGCAGCCCTTCGACGCCGTGGTGCTCTCGGCGCTCGCGCTCGACCCCGCGCAGCGCACCCAGTCCGCCGGCCTGCTCGCGCAACAGCTCAGGGCGCTCATCCACGGACTCTCTCCGGGCTTCGACGCGTCGGAGTTCGTCCGCGTGCTCGCGCGCACCATCCCGGAGGTTCCGTGGCGCGCGCCCACCGCACCGCCCGCGCCCGCGCCCGACCCGACGGCGCCGCCTGCTGGTGTGATGGCAGGCCGCCTCGCCACGATGCCTCCTCCGACCCGCGAGGCTCCCGCGGGCCTCAACCCGATGGCGGCGCCTGCTCAGGCAATGCAACCCGCGCAGCCCATGCAGCCCATGCCAGCGGCTGCGCCCGCGGGTGGATTCGGCGCACCGTTGCCCGGCCTCGACCTCGCCGCTCCGCCGCTCACGCCGCTCGGCGGGCCCGCGGCGCCCGGTCTTCCCCCGCTCGGCGCACCCGGTGGCTCGCTCGATCTGTCGGCCGCGCCGCCGCCGCGCTCCCTCGACGTCGCACCGCCGCCCGCGGCCATCGGACCGCTCGCGCGCCCCAAGGTCGCGCCCTCAACGGGCGTCTCCACGCGCGCCATCACCCTCGGCATCGCCTTCGTGATGGTCCTCCTCGCCGGTGGTGTCTTCTGGTGGATCACCAGCGGCCGTCAGCCCGTCGTCGCTCCCGTCGGCCCGAGCACGCCCGTTGCGCCCATCCACCTCGACCCGACGCCCACGGAGGTTCCGGCGGTGCCGTCGGCTCCCGCACCGACGACGCCCGCCCCGGCGCGCGACTACTCGGGGCGCGCGCTCACGGCCATCACCACCGTCGACGCCGCGGTGTTTGCGTGCCTTCGCGCCGACCGCAACGTCGCCGAGGAGTGCGCCGCCGTGGTGACCTTCAGCAACGCGACGGGCACCGTCATGAGCAGCGAGGTCACCTTCCGCTCGGCGCGCGGGAGCACCGCGCGGGTGCAGCGCTGCGTGCAGGCGGCGCTGTCGGCGGCGCGCTTCCCGGTCGACGCCGATGCCACGGGCCTCACCCGCACCTCGAAGGCGTGGCGCATGGGCCGCAACCTCGGGAGCGGCGGAAGCAGCAACGGCGGCAATTCCACCATCCTCTTCCCCTTCGGCGTGCCGCAGCGCTGACCGGTCGGAAGCCCTTTACGAACGGCGATCGCGCGGGCACATTCCCGCCCCGCCCGGCCTTGCCCCTCCCATCGAGGGGCCCACATCGGGCGCCGATCCGGCGTGCGCAACGGCGCCGCCAACACCTCTACCGACACGGAGATCCATCGTCATGGCGAAGCGGAACAAGATCGCGCTCATCGGCGCAGGCAACATCGGCGGCGAGCTCGCGGCCATCGCGGCGCGCAAGCAGCTCGGCGACGTGGTGCTCTTCGACATCCCCTCGAAGGCCGACTTCGCGAAGGGCAAGGCCCTCGACCTGATGCAGAACAGCGCGATCACGGGCGACGACTCGTCGATCATCGGCACCTCGGACTGGGCCGACTGCGCCGGGGCCGACGTGGTGATCATCACCGCGGGCGTTCCGCGCAAGCCGGGCCAGAGCCGCGACGACCTCGTCGGCATCAACCTCCCGATCATCAAGAACGTCGCCGAAAACGCCAAGAAGCACTGCCCCGACGCGTTCACCATCGTCATCTCCAACCCCCTCGACGTGATGGTGTGGGCCTTCCAGCAGTGGACGGGCTTCGCCAAGGAGCGCGTGGTCGGCATGGCCGGCGTGCTCGACTCGGCGCGCCTCACGCACTTCCTCGCCGCCGAGGCGAAGGTCTCTCCGAAGGACGTCCGCGCCATGGTGCTCGGCGGCCACGGCGACGACATGGTGCCCGCGCGCGGCTACTGCACCATCAACGGCGTGCCGGTGTCGCAGTTCATCTCCAGCGAGAAGCTCGACGCCATCGAGAACCGCACCCGCGGCGGCGGCGGCGAGATCGTGAAGCTCATGGGCACCAGCGCCTACTACGCCCCGGCGATGGGCGCGATGGTGATGGCCGAGGCGTTCCTCCTCGACCAGAAGCGCCTGCTCGCGGGCGCCGCGTACCTCGACGGGCAGTACGGCTACAAGGACATGTACCTCGGCGTGCCCGTCGTCATCGGCGGCAACGGCGTCGAGCGCATCGTCGAGATCGAGCTGAGCGACGCCGAGAAGGCGATGCTCGCCAAGAGCGCCGAGAGCGTGCGCGGCGTGGTCGACGTGGCCAAGCGCCTCTCCGCGCAGCAGAGCTGAACCCGTGAAGATCCACGAGTATCAGGGCAAGGAGATCTTCCGGAAGTACGGCATCCCCGTACCGCTCGGCATCGCCGCGACCACGCCCGACGAGGCCAAGGCGGCGGCCGAGAAGCTCGCCGCGCAGACGGGTCAACCGTTGGTCGTGGTGAAGTCGCAGATCCACGCGGGCGGCCGCGGCAAGGGTCAGGTGCACAAGGGCGACCACGTCGTCTCGCGCGGCGTCGAGGTGTGCAAGGGCGGCGCAGACGCGGCGCGCGATGCGGCGTGGCGGATGCTCGGCGGCAAGCTGGTGACCATCCAGACGGGCCCCGAGGGTCAGACCGTGCGCACGGTGTTCATCGAGCAGGGGATTGGCATCGCCCGCGAGATGTACCTGGGCATGCTGGTCGACCGCGACACCCGCAAGGTGGTCGTGATGGCCAGCGCCGAAGGGGGCATGGACATCGAGCACGTCGCGGCGACCACGCCGGAGAAGATCCTGAAGGTGTGGGTCGACCCGACGGCGGGCCTCATGCCGTACCAGTCGCGCGAGCTGGGCTTCGGTCTCGGTCTCACCAAGGACCAGGTCGGCAAGTTCGCGGCGCTCCTGTCGGCGCTCTACAAGCTCTTCGTCGAGGAGGACTGCTCCCTCGTCGAGGTGAACCCGCTCATCACCACCACCGACGGCGGGGTGATGGCGCTCGATGCGAAGATCAACTTCGACGACAACGCCGACTTCCGCCACAAGGGCTGGGAAGAGCTGCGTGATCCGGGCGAGGAAGACCCGACGGAGCTCGAAGCCAAGAAGGCGGGCCTCTCGTACGTGTCGCTCGACGGCAACATCGGCTGCCTCGTCAACGGCGCGGGCCTCGCGATGGCGACGATGGACATCATCGCCCACTGCGGCGGGACGCCCGCGAACTTCCTCGACGTCGGCGGCGGCGCCACGGAAGAGGCGGTGACCAAGGCGTTCACGATCATCCTGAGCTCACCGTCGGTGAAGGGGATCTTCGTGAACATCTTCGGCGGCATCATGAAGTGCGACGTGATCGCGCAGGGCGTCATCAACGCGACCAGGGCCCTCGGGCTGAAGGTTCCGCTGGTGGTGCGCCTCGAAGGCACCAACGTCGAAGAGGGGCGCAAGCTGCTCGCCGACAGCGGCCTCGCGATCACCCCGGCGTCGAGCATGCTCGACGGCGCGCAGAAGATCACCAGCCTCGTGAACGGGAAGTAGAGGAAACCGATGGCGATCCTGGTCGGCGCGGACACGCGCCTGGTGGTGCAGGGCATCACGGGGAAGTTCGGCTCGTTTCACGCGAAGCAGATGCTCGCGTACGGCACCAAGGTGGTCGGCGGCGTCACCCCTGGCGCAGGCGGAACCACCTTTGAAAACAGCGTCCCGGTGTTCAACACCGTGGGCGACGCGGTGAAGCAGTCCGGCGCCAACGCGTCGGTGATCTTCGTGCCGCCGGCGGGCGCGGCGGACGCGATTCTCGAAGCGGCCGATGCCGGGGTGTCCCTCATCGTGTGCATCACCGAGGGCATCCCGGTGATGGACATGGTGAAGGTGCGCCGCGCGCTGGAGCACCGTCTCAACAAGGACCTGCGGCTCATCGGGCCCAACTGTCCGGGCGTCATCACGCCGGGGCTGTGCAAGATCGGCATCATGCCCGGGCACATCCACAAGGTGGGCCCGATCGGTGTGGTGTCGCGCTCGGGCACGCTCACCTACGAGGCGGTCGGTCAGCTCAGCGCGCTCGGCATCGGCCAGAGCACCTGCGTCGGCATCGGCGGCGACCCGGTGAACGGCACCGACTTCATCGACGTGCTCAAGCTCTTCAACGACGACCCGCAGACCGAAGGGGTCATCATGATCGGCGAGATCGGCGGCGGCGCCGAAGAGCGCGCGGCGGCGTGGGTGAAGGCCAACATGAAGAAGCCCGTCGCGGGCTTCATCGCGGGCACGACGGCCCCGCCGGGCAAGCGCATGGGCCACGCCGGCGCGGTGATCTCTGGCGGCAAGGGCCGCGCGATCGACAAGATCGAGGCCTTCGAGGCGGCGGGCATCAAGGTCGCCCCGACGCCTGCCCAGATGGCCGAGACGCTCAAGTCCATGATGGGCTGAGCTCTCGCTCGCTCTCCTCCTCGCCAGTCATCAGCGACCGGCGCTCCCTCCCACTCTGGCAGTACCCGCCTCACCGTCGCGAAGCGACGGGTGCGACCGCTCACGCCCGCTGACGAGAACGAGCGGAGCCGGTCGCCGTCAGTCCATCGCGACGTCCGCGCGCACGCCCGCATCGCCCGTGGCCCCGCCCGGTTGCAGGGCGGTCGGGTAGCTGCACGTGCGAGGGAGATCAACGCGCACTCCCGTCGCGGAGTCCTCGGGGTGCACGCACACCAGCCCCGGTGCGCATTGATCGTTTCGCTCGCAGTCGCGGACGATGCACAAGCCCAGGTTGTCGCCCGACACCGTGCGCGGCCTCATGTCGGCGCCGTCGGGGCAGGCCCCTGTGCCGCTGCCGACGTTGATCAGCGACCCGCAGATGCCCTCCGTCGGGCGCGCCGCGTTGAGCGCGAAGCACGTCCCGCGGCACTGCGAAACCGTCGTGCGAACTATCTCCTGCGGGTCGCACGGGAGACCGTCGGCGCGGAGGCGCGGGTCGTGCGGCTCGTTTGCGCAGCGACCCGTGCGGGTGTTGCAGCGCATGAGCGAGGCGTCGCCCGCCGCGATGCCGGTGCAGTCGCTGTCGCGCTCACAGAAGGGGAGGCAGCCGGGGCTCTCGGTCTGCATCGGGTCGAGCAGGAGCGACGTGGTGGTGCACACCGAGCCCGACGGGCAGGCGCCGGTCTCCTCACTGCCGGCCGTCGCGACGCACGCGCGGGTGCACGCACTCGCCTGCGTGCCGTCGGCGCGGCGGCCCACCGCGAGGCAGGTCGAGAAGCGGCCGCCGCACTGCGCCTCCTCCTGCGCGATGGTGCCCTGCTCGCAGAACCGTACGCCCGAGCAGATCCGGCCGCCCGGGAGCTCGGTGCAGACGAGGTCCGCCGCGTCGGTGACGCACGCCTCGTCGTTGGTGCATCGCCGTCCCGCGACCACCGCAGTCCGCGACGGCACACCGACGTCGGGGCGCACGCCAGTGTCGCGAGGCTGGACGTCAGGCACGTCGTAGAAGCCCGCATCGGAGCTTGTACAAACCCCTTCGGCCGAGCAGTAGGTGCCGCGTGGGCAGAACCCGCAGTCGATCGGGCGGCACACACCCCTCTCGCAGGACTGGGACGCCCCGCAGACCTGGCCGCAGGCGCCGCAGTTGCGGGGGTCGCGGTTGAGGTCGGCGCACGCGCCGTTGCAGAAGGTCTGCGAGAGGGATGAGCACGCGCGCGAGTTTCGGCACACGCGAGGAGCCGCCACGAAGCGCAGCCAGTCGATGACGCAGCGGGCGCGCCCCGAGTTGCTCACCCCGACCACCGCCTCGTGTCGCCCCGCCGTGGCGTCCGCCATCGTCCCGAAGGACGTCGGCGTCCCGTTGAGGGGCCACACGCGTCGCTGCCAGTCGGCGGTCGCGCCGACGTTCATGGACACGCCACCAGTGCCCTGCACACCGAGCAGCAACGAGCCGCCCTCGTCGCAGCGGAAGCTCATGGCGAGGGAGGTTCCTTCGCCGTTGCCTGCGATGCCGAGCGTCCACGTGGCGGAGGCTGCGGCGTCGAGCGCGAGCGCGTGGTCACCCGGGAGAAGCGACGGGACCATCTCGGTCGATCCGAGGGTCGTGAGCGTGCAGTTGGCGCCGGTGCAGGCGCTCTCGAAGTCGAGCTGCTGGTTGTCGATGATGGTGCTCTGACACCCGAGGTCGGAGCCCAGGAAGTTGCAGTCGTAGAGCGCGAAGCCGAACGCGACGAAGAGTGCGTAGCGCTTCATGGGCGACCTCCGAGCTCGAAGCCGAAGGTCACGCCCGCGAAGGCTGGGTCGCCCCAGGCGCCGCCCGATGCCCCACCCGAAGGGATGTATTGAACTCCCATGCGCATCGCGAGGCTGAGGCTGGTGCGGGTCCCGAAGGCCAGCAACGCCGCCACGCCGACGCGCGGCAACAAGCGAACGTCATCGCCTCGTGGCCAGGTGGTGAGCGCGGCCACGGCGCCGAGCTCCAGATCGAAGCCGAAGCGCGTGCCGGACGCCCCGGCGTCCAACTGAAGTCCCGGCCGTGGGCCCGACGTGTCCGGCGGGGGCGACTTCGCCACGATCAAGCGCAGCGCCCACCCGGCGTCGAAGAGGTGGAACTGGGTGTTGCCAGCGGACCTCGCGCCCAGGATGTAGTCGGGCAGGGTGTCTCCCGCATCGGCCCTCGAGACGAGGTAGCCGACGCGGAAGCCCATGTGCACGCGGTCGCCGAGGGCCCACAACGCGCGCCCGGTGAGCTGGAAGCCGGCGTTGGGCCCGTCCTGCCCGAAGGCGCGGAGCGAGTCGCGGTACGCCGACCCGACGAACACCACCACCCCGGCCTCACCATCGATCTCGACGGGGCGTCGTCTCGGGTCGGCGTGGAGCGTCGACGACGCCACAAAGAGCCCTGCGCCGCAGAGCAAAGCGGTCCCACCAGTAAGCATGGTCGGGGATGGCATCACTGTGACCAGCGACGGTCAACGTCGAGCTTCCCCGCCGCATGACGGAGCCCGCTGCCGTGGCGCGGTCCCGGCGCCGCGTGATAGACACCCCGTCCTTTGTTTCCCGCGGCCCCCGTCCAACCGATCCCCATCACGGCCTACGCGGCGTGTACGGCGCTGGGCACCGGTCTCGCCAACACCATCGAGGGTGTTCTGTCGGGTCGCTCGGGCCTTCGCGCGCCCGACGTCGAGCTGCCCTTCACCACCCTCTGCGGCGTCGTCGCCGACCTCCCTCCGCTCGGCGACTCGCTCGTTGCCTTCGACTCGCGCGCCGCGCGCATCGTCCATCGCCTGCTCGATGACGTCGCTGGCGCCGTCGAGTCCGCCGTCCGCCGTCACGGGGCCGATCGCGTGGGCGTCTTCCTCGGCACCAGCGTCGGCGGCCTCGAACAGACCGAAGCCGCGCTCCGCATCCACCGCGCGACCGGCGCGCTGCCCGATGACTACGACCTGCGCCGCAAGCACAGCCTGCACGCCGTCGTCGACCTCACCCGCGCGCGCTTCGGTCTGCGCGGCCCCGGCTACACGGTCTCCACGGCCTGCTCGTCGAGCGGCAAGGTGTTCGCGTGCGCCCAGCGTCTCCTGCGCCTCGGCGTCATCGATGCGGCCATCGTGGGCGGCGTCGACGCGCTCTGTCGCACCACGCTCTACGGGTTTCATTCGCTGGGTATCTTGTCGGCGCGAGCGTGTCGTCCCTTCGGCCTCGGCCGCGACGGGCTCAACCTCGGGGAGGGCGGAGCCGTGTTCGTGCTGGAGCGCGAGGGCGACGGGAGGGCGATGCTCCTCGGGGTGGGCGAAGGGTCGGACGGCTATCACATGTCGTCGCCTGACCCGGAGGGCCACGGCAGCCGCGCGGCCATGCTGGGTGCGCTCGCGCAGGCGGGCCTCGACGCTGCCGTGGTCGATCACATCAACGCCCACGGGACGGGCACTCCGCAGAACGACGCCGTCGAGTCGAGGGTCGTGGCGGAGGTGTTCGGGCGGGACGTTCCGACGGTGTCCACGAAGGGCGCGACCGGGCACTGCCTCGGCGCGGCGGGCGCCATCGAGGCCGCCATCGCACTCGCGAGTCTTGAGGAGGGAAGGATTCCGCCGAGCCTCGGGTCGTCGCCGCTTGACCCCGGGGTGGGCATCCACATCAACCTCGCGCCCGCCTCGTTGCGCTGTCGGGTGGTGCTCAGCAACTCCTTCGGCTTCGGCGGAAGCAACGTCAGCCTCCTCCTCGGTGCCGCGTGACGCGCCCTCTCTCGGTGCGCGGTCTCGGCCTCTGGACGCCGGGGTTTCCCTCGCTCGACGCCTGGACGTCTCGCACGCCCGCGCCCATCGCCGACCCGCCGTGCACGGGCATTCCCCCGCACGCCCTGCGCGGAACCGGCCCCTGCACCCGCATCGCCGTCGAGGTCGCGTTGCAGGCGATACGCGCAGCAGGCGCTGACCCCGTGACGACGCCCACGGTGTTCGCGTCGAGTCTCGGTGAGGTGCAGACCGCGGTGGTGCTCATCGACCTCGTCGACACCACCGCTGCCTCGTCGCCCATCCGCTTCAAGAACAGCGTGCACAACTCCTCTGGCGGCAACTTCGCCGTGGCGCTTCGCAACCGGGCGTTCTCGACGTCGTTGAGCGGCGGCGACGACCTCGTGGCGATGGCCCTGCTCGAAGCCTACGGGTGGCTCGACGCGCACGGCGGCGACGTCGTGGTGGCCTTCGCCGAGGAGTCCGTCCCCGCGCCGCTCCCCCATCGCGAACCGCACCCGTCGCTCGGGCTCGCGTTGCACCTGAGCGCATCGATGGCGCAAGGTGCGCCGACGCTCTCCGCGCTGCGCCGCTCGGGTGTCGCGGCGGTCGACACGAGGCAACCGCCGCACATCGGTCACGGCGTCGCGTGGGCGCTGCCGCTGGTGGAGGCGCTCGCCGCGCACCGCTCGACGACGGTGGCGCTCGGACCGGGCGATGACCCGTGGTGCGTCACGGTCGCGTGATGCTCCCGCCCATCGCGAGCCTGGTGCCGCACCGCGCGCCGATGATCCTGCTCGACGAGGCGCTCGCCTTTGATGACGACAGCGCGACGTGTGCGGTGGTGGTGCGCGAGGGCGCGGCCTTCGTGGAGGACGGCGTGGTCCCGGCGGTGGTGTTACTGGAGTACATGGCGCAGGCCGTGGCGGCGCTCGCAGGCTACGCGGCGCAGCAGCGCGGAGACACGGTGGGCTCCGGGTACGTGGTGGGCGCGCGAGAGGTGAACCTCCACGTGGCGCACGCGAGCGCGGGTGATCGGCTGTTGGTGACGGTGCGTCGCCTCGCGGGCAACACGCAGCTCGGGCACTACCGCGGCGAGGTTCGGCGCGACGGTGAACTGCTGGCGGACGGTGAGCTCAGCATCTTTCACGGCTCGGTCGCGCCATGAGTCGGCGCGTGGTCATCACCGGCGTCGGGCTCGCGACGCCCGTCGGCAACGACCTCGACGCGCTCTCGCTGGCACTGCGAGAAGGTCGCCACGGCATTCGCACGCAGCCCACTTGGGACGCGGTCGCGCATCTCCGCACGCGCCTCGGCGCCGAGGTCACGGGCGTCGACCTGTCGGGGCACCCGCGGAAGAAGGTTCGCTCCATGGGTCGCGTGGGGATGCTCGCGCTGCACGCCACGCAGCAGGCCATCGCGGACGCGGGGCTCACCGCGGAGGAGCTCACGCGCGACGAGCTGGGCCTCGCGTACGGGTCGACGCACGGCTCGTCGGCGGCGCTGGAGGCGTTCTGTCGGCCGCTGTTTGGGGCGACGAGCCTGGAGGGGTTGTCGGGCACGGCGTACCTGAAGTTCATGAGCCACACCTGCGCGGCCAACCTCGCGCAGTACTACGGCATCCGCGGGAGGGTGATGCCCACGTGCGCGGCGTGCGTGAGCGGCAGCCTCGCGGTGGGTACCGGCTACGAGCTCCTACGCGCGGGCACGCAGGACGTGATGATCTGCGGCGGCGCCGAGGAGCTTCACTACGTCCCGGCGGGGGTGTTCGACCTGATGATGGCGACGTCGACCCGCTACAACGAGCGCCCCGACCTGAGTCCGCGCCCCTTCGATGCCGAGCGCGACGGGCTCGTCATCGGCGAGGGCGCCGGGACCATCGTGCTGGAGACCTGGGAGCGCGCGGCGGCCCGCGGAGCGCGCGTCTACGCGGAGGTCATCGGCTACGCGAGCAACTGCGACGGCACGCACGTCACCGCACCGAGCGTCGAGGGCATGGCGGGCGCGATGCGACGGGCGCTGCGCGACGCGGGGCTCGCGCCGTCGGACGTCGGGTACATCAACGCGCACGCGACGGGGACGGACGTTGGCGACGTGTGCGAGGCGCAGGCGACGTACGACGTCTTTGGTGGTGGCGTCCCGGTCAGCTCGACCAAGGGGCACATGGGTCACACGCTCGGCGCGTGCGGGGCCATCGAGGTGGCGGTGGCGATCGCGGCGATGCGCGATGGGTTTCTCCCGCCGACGAGAAACCTGGAGCGGGTCGACCCGCGGTGCGCGCCGCTCGACTACGTGATGGGCAATGTGCGGGAGTCGCGACCGACGGTGGTCATGAGCAACAACTTCGCCTTCGGCGGCATCAACACATCGATCATCCTGCGACGGTGACCGGAGGAAACGCTCCGACGGGTGCGTGATAGGGTCGCCATCATGGTGATGCACGCGACCGCGCTGAAGCGACGGGTGACGATCGAGGAGTACCTCGCCTTCGAGGAGGCTTCGCAGGAGAAGCACATCCTCTGGGATGGCGAGATCTTCCCGATGTGGGGGATGGCAGGCGCGCTCCCCGCGCACAACGCCATCTCTGGCAACGTCTTCATTGCGATTGGAAGTGCGCTTCGAGCCCGCGGTTGTCGACCGTTCAACAGCGATCAGAAGATCTGGGTTCCGTCGAAGGGCGGCATCGTCTACCCGGACGTATCCATTGTTTGCGGGAAGGCCGTGCTTCACAGCGGGACTCGCGACACCATCGACAACCCCGTCGCCATCGTGGAGGTGCTCTCACCCGGCACCGAAGCCTTCGACCGCTCGGAGAAATTCGAGGGCTATCGATCGATCGAGACGCTGCGCGACTACGTGATGCTCGCGGGCGACGGCGCACACGCCGAACACTATGCGCGCAGCACCGACGGCGGATGGATCCTGCGCGAGTACCGCGAGGGCGGCGTGTTTTCGCTGTCGTCGGTGGACGTCTCGCTGCGTGTCGATGAGCTCTACGAGGGGGCGTTTGATCTGACGGAGGCCGGATGACGACTCGCTGGGTGCGTCTCCAATGATCTCCATCGTGCAGGAGTCTGCGGCTCCGGTCGGGCCTCGAGACGACGCGTTCGAGCGCACCGCGGCGTGGGTGCGCGCTTCGATCCCCTCGGGCTACGACGGCGTCGCTGAGCTCACCGAGCATCTCCAGACGCTCCGCCTCCTCGATGCCCGCGGCCACTTCGCGATCCCTGCGCTTGCGCCGCTCGGGCTGCTCGCACCGTTCGATCCCGCGGTGGTCATCGATCGTGTGCGCGACGCCGCATCGCTCAACCCCTACCTCGCGCGCTTCGTCATGGCGGCCTCGGAGCGTTCGTTCGTCGCGTTCGCGCACCCTGAGCGGTCCGCTGTCGTCACGTCGGCGCTCTCCTACCTCGTGCTGCTCGATCGACTTACGCGGGCGCTCCATGACGACTGGCGGCTCTACGCGCAGGTCCACGAGCACTACCGCGCGCAGAGCGCTGGACGTGCCGCACGCGGGCTGCGGGCCTTCGATCGCGTGAAGTTCGCGACCGTCGAGCAGGTGGTCTCGCGTGACATTCGCGCCTTCGAGCGCGGCACCGTCGACCCCGCGATGGGCAGCGTCCTCGTCCCGCTCAACGTGTTCGAAGCGATCGTCGAAGACCTGCGCCTCGGGTACGTCGACAACGCCCGCGCCGGGCTCACGCTCCTCGTGAATCGCCCCCGCGACGTGGCAGATCCGCGCACCGGTCTCGCCCCCGCGCGCTTCTCCGCCGACCGCGGGTCGATCGTCTTCGGCCTCCCCCTCGCGCGGCAGTGGGCCGACCTCTACACCACCTGGAACCTCGCGTTCTCCAGCCACTACGAGCGCTTCCCGTTTCCGATGGCGAAGCTCCTTACGCCGCCCGTCCTCGGGTACCAGTCGAAGCCCGACGAGTACCTCTACTTCCGTCGCCTCGCGCTCTACCTGCACCTCGGCTTCGCCGCGTTTGGACGAGCCGACGGTCGCCGTCCGTTCCCGTCGCTCGACTGGTCCGATCGTGAGCTCACGACCCTGTGGGGCGCCTGCAATCGCGAGAGCGCGCGCGAGTACGAAGAGGAGCTGCATCGACTCGATCCGACCCTCGGTCGTCGGTTGAAGACCGAGGCCGGTCGCCTGTGGGATCGCCTCTCCCGCGTCGCCGAGACGCGGTAGCTCCCTACCGAAGGTGTTCGACGATGCCGGGGTCGGCCAGCGTCGAGAGGTCGCCGAGGTCACCCGGGTCGCCGCCGTCGGCTTCGGCAATCTTCCGCAGGATGCGCCGCATCACCTTGCCCGAGCGCGTCTTCGGCAGACCCGGAACGAGCTTCATCCGGTCGATGCGCGCGTGCGCCCCGATGCTCTTGCGGCACGCCGCGTCGAGGGCCGCGAGGTCGGGCGACGCGCCCGGCGCCACCACGAACGCGAACACCCCCTGACCCTTCTGCTCGTGCGGAAAGCCCACCACCGCGGACTCCACCACGCCCGGAACCGTCACCAGCGCCGACTCGAACTCCGCCGTCCCCATGCGATGGCCGCTCACGTTGACCACGTCGTCGACGCGGCCGGTGATCCAGTAGTCGCCGTCCGCGTCGCGGCGGCAGCCGTCGCCGGTGAAGTACCGCCCCGCCACCTCCGCGAAGTACGTCTTCACGAAGCGCGCGTGGTCGCCCCACACCGTGCGCGCGATGCCCGGCCACGGCTGCTCCAGAAACAGCAGCCCGTCGCCTTCGCCTTCGATCACCGCGTGATCAGCCCCGCGTAGCGCCGGGACGATGCCCGGCAGCGGCCGCGTGGCCGAGCCCGGCTTGGTCGCAGTGACACCCGCGACGGGGCTGATCGCCATGCCGCCGGTCTCCGTCTGCCACCAGGTGTCGACCACGGCGCAGCGACCGTCGCCGACGACGTCGCGGTACCACCTCCAGGTGGCGGGATTGATGGGCTCACCAACGCTGCCGAGCACGCGCAGCGACGATCGGTCGTGCGCCGTCACGAAATGATCGCCAGCGCCTGCGAGCGCTCGCAGCGCCGTCGGTGCGCCGTAGAAGATGGTGACCTTGTGGCGGGCGACGAGGTCCCAGTAGCGCCCGGCGTCGGGGTACGTCGGCACCGACTCGAACATCAGCGTGGTGGTGCCGTTGGCGAGCGGTCCGTAGACGATGTAGCTGTGGCCGGTGATCCAGCCGACGTCGGCGACGCACGCGTAGACGTCGCCCTCACGCAGCCCGAACACCGTCGCGTGCGTGTAGCTCGCGTAGGCGAGGTACCCGGCGGTCGAGTGCACGACGCCCTTCGGCTTCCCGGTCGACCCCGAGGTGTAGAGGATGAACAGCGGGTGCTCCGCCGGGACGATCTCCGCGGGGTGTTCGTCGGCGGCGGCCGCGAGGGCTTCGTGCCACCAGACGTCGCGCGGCGACTGCCACCCGATCGTGTCGCCGGTGCGCCGGTAGACGAGCACCGCGTCGACGGGTGACGCCTCGCAGGCGCGGTCCACCATGGCCTTGAGCGGGATGCGCTTGCCGCCGCGCAGCCCGCTGTCCTGGGTGACGACCACCCGCGGGCCGCAGTCGGCGATACGGCCCGCGAGCGCGTCAGCCGAGAAGCCGCCGAACACCACCGAGTGCGTCGCCCCGAGACGCGCGCACGCGAGCATCGCGACGGCCGCCTCGGGGACCATCCCCATATAGATGATGACCCGGTCACCGCGACCGACGCCGAGCTTTGCGAGGGCGTTTGCGGCGCGGCAGACCTCGCGGTGGAGCTCGCGGTAGGTGAGCCGCCGCACGTCGCCGGGCTCGTCGCCCTCCCAGACGATCGCGACCTGCTCGGCGCGCGTCGCGAGGTGGCGATCAAGGCACGACACGGTGGCGTTGAGCGTTCCGTCGGCGAACCAGGTCAGCGGGGCGTCGGCGATGGTGTCGAAGCCGCCGACGAGCCCCTGGGTCGGGGTGCTCTCCCACGCGAGCCGATCGCGCGCGACGCCCAGCCAGAACGCGTCGGGATCGTCCCGCGCCGCCTCCCACTCCGCACGGTGCTCGTCGAGGCTGGTGATGGTCGGCGTGGTCATCGGTGATCTCCTGCGCGGACTCTACAACGCAGCCGCGCGCGGGCGCCGACCACGGACCTGGTGAGTTCCGCCCTTCGGTTGGCGAACCGTCGAGCGCGGTCAGAGAAAGGCCGCAAGGGCGCAGGGATCGCAAGGGAGAGAGGGATGACTGGTCAGAGGTCCAGATCGTTTGCACCGCGTCGCAAGTTCGAGGCGCCGCTTGCCACAAACACTCTTCCCCTTGCGGCCCCTTCTGTCGTGCCTACGGCGCTCGGGTGGTGAGGTCCGTCTGCGACAGCGTCGTGATGGTCAGCTCGTAGCCGTACCACCCGTTGCGCAGCCGCACCGTGCGCGGAACCACCCGCCCCTCCATGCCGCCCTCGTACTCGACGTCGATGCTCCCCGCGGGGTGCCCATCGAGCCGACGGAAGTGCCTCTCGCGCAGCCGCCCTCCCGACCACACCTCGCGAATCTCCTCGCCCGCCCGCTGCCCCCGATGCTCGCCATCGCTCATCGGCGCCGGCCCGAGCGCCATGAACAACACCCGGTGCGCGTCGAGCAGCATCGCCCTCGGCGGGAAGGGCATCGCCTCGGGAAGCTGCGACGTGAACTCCGTCTGCACCCCGCGCTGCACCATCACGAAGGCCCGCGTGTGGAAGGGCGTCATGCCCACCAGCGTGAGCGCCCCGCCCTGGCGTTGGAGCACCGCCTCGAAGCCACCCTCGCGTCCGCCGAAGTGCGCGTGGATGCGCTGCTGCAACACGAACTCACCCACCATCTCGGAGGTCGGCACGAGCTCGCCGGGGTAGTCGTGATCGCCCATCGGCATCGCGCCTCGCGGCGGATGGCACCCGACCACGAGGGCGAAGACGAGGGCGAGGGTGGGGCGGTTCACGGGTCCTCCGGGCGGGCATCGAGCAGCAGGCGGGCGAGGGGAGCGAGCAGCATGCAGGTGGTCATGCCGATGCCCGTGGTGAGGCCGATGGCTCGCAGCGCGGGGTTGGTCGACATGGCGAGCAGACCGAAGGAGAGCACCGTCGCAACGCACGCGATGACCACGCTGAGCAGCGTGGCAGGCGCCTCGCGAGGGTGCGCCGCGGTCTCGGTGACGAAGATGCCGTAGTCAGCCCCCATGCTGAGCACGAGCAGCACACCCAGCAGGTGCATCAGGTTGGCGGGGACCCCGATCAACCCGACGACCGCGAGCGCCGTGGCCGAGCCGAGTACCGCGGGCAGGAAGGCCGAGAGGGCTCTCCCGACGCGGCGATAGCGAGCGTAGATGAGCGCGAAGACCGCGAGCAGGCCGGCGCCCACGAGCTGCAACGTTCGTTGGCGGTAGCGCGCGTAGGTCGCCCGCAGGAAGGCGCCCTGCTCGAAGTACTCGACCGACGGAACCGACGCGACCGCCCGTTGCACCACGCCGACGTCGCGCACGCCGGAGAGGAAGGTCAGGTAGCCCACGCGCGCCCCGACCGGGATGCGAAACGGCCGCACCAGCTCGGCCAGCGACGAGCGCTGCAGGTCGGCGTGGACGAGCGGCGGCGGAGGTGCCTCGCGCAGGTCGCGCGCGAAGGCGTCGAAGGCATCGGGGCGAAAGCCCTCCCGCGCGAAGGCAGCGGAGACGCGCGCGGCGAGGTCGGGCTGCGCCATGAGCCGGGCGCGGTTGCGTCGTTGGAGATCCGGCGACCAGAGCAGCGTGTGGAGCGAGCGGAAGTTGTCGAGCGCACCGGCTTCGCGGGCAGCCTGGAGGCGACCGAACACCTCGTCGTTGCGTCGCAGCGCCTGCTCGTCGTCGTCGCCGAGTGCCACCACCACGCGGGCTCCGTCGGCGCGCGAGACCAGCGCGCGCACGGCCTCGTCCTCGCGCTGCAACACCGGGTCGACCTCGGTGAGCACGCGCGCATCGTCGACCCAATGAAGTCTCGGCAGTCCCACTGCGCATACCGCGAGCGCGAGTAGCGTGGGCACGAGCGCTCGTCCGCGGTGCTCTCGGAGTGATCCCGCGGCGCGGGCCAGGCCCTCGGCCCATCGGCGCTGGAGGGCGACCGGGATGGGCTGCTTCGGCATGAGCGGCGTGAGCAGAAAGCGCGTCGCCACGAGGGCACCCGCGACGCCGACGGCGGAGAAGAGGGCGAGCTCGCGCAGCCCAGGGAAGCTCGCCCACGCGAGGCCGGCGAGACCGCCGATGGTGGTGAGCGCGCCGAGGCGGAGGCCCCTCCAGATGCGGGCGAGGGTCGCCTCCGCGGTGGCGCCGGGGAAGAGCGTGTGGTGGTTGATGACGTAGACGGGGTAGTCGAAGCACACGCCGATGAGCGACGACCCGAAGGCCAGCGTGAGCCCGTGGAGCGAGCCGAAGACGAGCAGCCCCACGGTCGTCGCGAGGAGCATCCCCGCCACCAGCGGAACCACCGCGATGACGAGGTAACGCAGCGACCGGTGCACGAGGAGGAAGAGCGCGACGATGCCCAGCGTCGAGACGATCGAGATGCGGTGCACGTCGTCGCGGATGCGGCGCTCGCTGGCGACGGCGAAGCGGTTGAGCCCGCTGCGCTGGAGGGTGAGCGCGCCGTGGTGCTCGCGGTTGAGGGTCGCGAAGGCGTCGTCGATGGCGCGCAGCAGCGGTCGCTGGGTCGATGGGTCGAAGGGCGAGTGGCGCGTCCCGAGGAAGAGCACGGCGTGGCGGCCGTCGGCGGAGACGAACTGCCCATCGCGGACGGTGAGCGACTCCTGGCGGGCGGCGCTCAGGCGGTCGAGGAGATCGGCGAAGGACAGCAGCGGGTCGGCGCCGACGGTGCGCGCCACGAGCGGCGAGGCGACGCCCCCGAGACGACGGCGGGCCTCGCGCGCGGCGGCGGTGAGTCCCTCGTCGGTGAGGCGTGGCGGGAGCTCTTGCTCAGGGTGTTCGGAGAGCAGGTACGAGCGGCGCGGGAAGAAGGTTCGGTAGACCTCCTCGCCGGTGGACTCGTCGAGGCCGGACTGTAGCCAGCGCACCTCGGGGTGGGCGCGCAGTCGGGCGGCGAGCGAGCGCGCACTCGCGACAGCGTCGTCGGCGTCGGGCGCACCCACCGCGAGGATCATCGTGCGCGTGAGCTCGGAGCCGGCGAGGGCGCGGGAGAGGTAGGCGTGCTGCGCGTCGGCGTCGGCCGGGAGGAAGTGGGTGATGTCGCCGCCGACCTTGAGGTGCGTGGCGGTGAAGAGCGCCATGGCCAGCAGCAGCGCGGCGCCCAGCGCCAGGACCGCGCGCGGGCTCATCGTGCGTCGACGCGGAAGAGTCGGGCGAGCTCGTCGGGCGTGTAGCGCCGCGCGTCGTCGACCTCGGTAAACGTGGTCACGGTCTCATCGCCGCTGGTCTCGCGGATGGCCATGCGTTCGAGGATGAAGCCGCGCCCGCGCAGGACGATGTCGCGAAAGGCCCGCTGCACGGGGCCGCTGCGCGGTCGCAGCGTGAGCTCCCAGGCGTCGCCCGCGCCGGGGCGGTAGTCGCTGGCGTAGGTTCGGTCGAGCGTCGCGCGGTCGCCCGCCACGATGGCGACGAAGCTGTCGACGAACTGCCGCACCACGGGCTGCGCGTCGAGGTCGATGCGCTGCTGGCCGCGGGCGTCGCCGAAGCGCAGCTCGCGGCCGTCGACGACGAGCGTGCTCGCGTCGGGGAGGGTGGTCCGGCGCGCGAGGCGGGCCGGCGGCGCGAAGTCGAGCACCCCTTCGCTCACCAACGGAATGGCCAGCACCTGGAGGCGCTTCTCCTCGCGGAAGCGCGCGTGCAATCCGGGCGTCGAGGCGAAGTGCGCGAGCAACGCTTCGAGGGTGGGCGGCGCGGCGCGACGCGGGGTCTGCGCGAGCGCGGCGGTGGGCGCGAGGGCGAGCGCGAGGACGAGTCGACGGCGGGCGGGGATCATCCGGCGCTCCAGAAGTCGTAGAAGTTGAACCAGTTGTCCGGGGCGAGGCGGCAGTGGTGCTCCACGCGCTCAGCGTAGCGCTGCGCCCACTCCGCGAGGTCGCCGTCGCGATTGCGGCGGTCGAGCGTCAACGGGTCGGCGAAGCGCTCGCAGTAGAGGTCGTAGCGGTCGGGCTCGTGGAAGATGCCCAGCGTCAGGAAGACCGGACACCGCAGCGCCGCCGCGAGCAGGAAGGGGCCCGCGGGAAAGCGCGCCGGGGCGCCCAGGAAGTCGGCGGTGACGGTGCGCGCGCCGAGGCCCACGCGGTCGGCGAGGATGGCGACGAACTCCCCACGCTGGACGAGCTCCTTGATGCGAAGAACGAAGTCCACGCCATCGGGGTCGATCTCGATGACGCGCGTGAGCGTCCCCGGCGCGGCCGACTGGAGCACGGCGTTGACCATGCGCGCGTTGCGGAAGTACCCGACGATGTTGATGGGGTACTCGCGCTGGTTGCCGACCGCGCGCAGTGCCTCGAAGCTGCCGAGGTGAGCGCCGAGGAGGATGGCCCCGCGACCGGCCTCGCGGGCCTCGCGCAAGAGCTCGGTGCCGTGGCTCTCCAGCGTGAAGAGATCGCGCCGCCCGCGGAGGAGAAACAGTCGATCGAGCGCGCAGTGCCCGAAGGTTCGCACGTGGCGGTAGATCATCCCGAGGGTGACCTGTTCGTGCAGGCGCGAGAGGTACGACCGCGACGCGCGCCGGACGTCGCCGTGCAGGAGCACGTAGTAGGCGCACACGATGGACACCACCGCGCGAGCCGGGGCGCGACCGAAGGCGGTGGACAGCCATGTGACGAGCCGCATGCCGAGCACACCGCCCTTCTCGCGGGCCTCCAGCCAGCCCGCACTCACGGCAGCCTCGGCGCGGGCCCAACGATCCGCAGCGAGCGCCCGATGCGGAGCAGCATGAGGCGGGTGTGCATCCACGAGATGAGCACGTTGTCGCGCCCGAGTCGGAAGTGCGAGACGCCGCCCTCCTCGCGCGGCACGTAGCGCACCCGCGTCGGAACATTGATGGCGGCGACGCCCCCCCACACCATGCGAACGGCGACCTCCGGGTCGAAGTCCATCGCGTCGCCGCGCGCGTTGGCCGCGAGCGCCGCGCGCACCGGGTACACGCGGAAGCCGCACATCGGGTCGTCGATGACGCGCCCGCCCGACTCGACGTTGGTCCAGAAGCGGGTGATCTCGCGGGCGCGCATGCGAACGGACGGCGCCGACGCATCAAACACCGGCGCTCCGAGCACCAGCGCTGCCGGGTTGTCGCGCGCCGCATCGAGCAGGCGCGGCGCGTCTTCGATCGTGTGCTGACCGTCGGCGTCCACCTGGAGCGCGTGGGTGAACCCGAGCGCGTCGGCGCGTCGGAGCCCGTCTTTTACAGCGGCGCCCTTGCCGCCGTTGCGGACGCGTCGAAGCACGTCGGCGAGGCCGTCGCGGGTGATGCCATCGAGCACCGAGCGAGCCTCGTCGTCACCGCCATCGTCGACGACGATGACGTCGGCGAGGTGGGCGCGGAGGCGCTCGACGACGCCGCGCACGGTGGCGGGGTTGTTGTATGTGGGCACCACGGCGCAGGGGCGAAACATGCTCAGGCTCGCGAGGGTGGCGGAAACTCGACGCGACCGCTGGCGGCGGTCACCCCGTCGGTGGCGAGGGTGAAGTCGACGGTGTGGCTGACGCGCGAGAGGGTGACGCGCACGGCGTCTCCCGGCCGCAGCGCCCGCCGAAACTTGAGCGCGCTGAGACGTCGCGGTGCACCGAGCTCGGGCCACGCCTCGCGGGCGCAGCGCAGCGTGAGCCACTGGAGCGCCGCCACCGCGGGCAGCACCGGGGCGCCCTCGAAGTGGCCCTCGAAGTACCGAAGGTCGGCGGGGAGGGGGATGTCCCAGGTGCGAGTCTCGATCACGTCGTCACCGGGAAGATGCGCGCAAAGAGTCGATCGACAGGCGTGCGACGGAGCGCGCGGAAGCGGTAGGTGCGCACGACGAACTCCGCCGCGAAGAGCAGCCCGATGAGCGCGTACGCCACGGCGCCGGTGTAGACGGCCCACGCGCGGAGCTGACCCGCGACGGCGAGGGCGGCAGAGACCGACGCGTTGACCACGAAGAGCACGCACCACGCGAAGGTCGCCTCGCGGCAGTGAGCGCGCTCGGCGTCGGAGAGGTCGGCGACCTGCAGGCGGGCGAAGCGCTCGACCATGGGCGTGCCGTGTCGCAGCGAGGCCCCGAAGCTCGCGAGCAGCGCGCCGTTGATGAGCACCGGCAGCGCCAACAGGAAGCGCGGATCACCGACCACCGCGGACAGACCCGCGAGCGCCGCCACGGGAGCGACCGTCCGGGCGACGGCGCCGAGGTCATCGCGCGACCGACCCGCGAGGGAGACGAGCGCGCGCAGCGCCGCGAGCGAGGCGACGGCGAGGCCCACCGAGCGAACGCTCCAGCGGGTGAAGCCCACGTAGAGCACCGCTGGGTATGCGATCGCGAGCACCACGCCGACCACCCTGGCGAGCGCGCGCACGTCACCGCTCCGCCGCCGCGAGCGACCCGCCCATGACCCGCAGCCGCTCGGCGATGTCGCCCATGCGACGCGCCATCTCGCGCGGCGTTCGTCGCTCGGGCGCGAAGACGTCGCCCGCGAGGAGGCTCACGATCCCCTTGCGGTAGTAGGGCTTCTGCACCCGCGGCTCGGCCAGCGCGACGGTCATGAAGTCGCCCGCGTACCAGCGATCGATGACCCGCCGGAAGACCCCGGCGCCCTCGCGGTACTCCGCCTGCCACGCGTCGAGGTCGCCGCCGTCGAGGGCCGCCGCGAGCTGTCTCGCTCCGCGCAGCCCCAGCAACACCCCGGAGCTGAACACCGGGTCGATGAACGTCGCCGCGTCGCCGCACAGCGCGAAGCCGTCGCCGTAGAACGACGTCGACGTCGCGGTGAAGTCCTGCAAGCCCCTGAGCGGGAGCACCCGCTCGGCGCCGTCGAGGCGGGCGCGCGCGTCGGGCGATGAGGCGATGGCGGCGCGCAGTCGCTCCTCGGCGGTGCCACGAAGGGACGACTCCGGCGTCATCACGACGCCCACCGAGGCGATGGTGTCGCCGAAGGGGATGATCCAGATCCAGCCGTCGGGGATGCAGCAGATGGTGATGTCGCCGGGCTCGTCGGGCGCGACCAGCTTCACGCCGCGCATGCGCGTACCGACGGCGGAGTTCTTGAGCGCGGGGTCACCGAGGCGCAGCCCGAGCTTGCGCGACATCCACATGGAGCGTCCGCCCGCGTCGATGATGCGCTCGGCGTGGAGGTCTCCCGCGGTGGTCGAGAGCGTGCCGTGCGCGACGTCGACGTCCTGCGCCGTGGCGTGGACGATGGCGCAGCCGTGGCGGCGGGCGACGTCGCGCCAGCGCAGATCGAACACCTCGCGCTGCACCTGCCACGCGGACGGGTAGCGCGGCACCTCGGCCTCCGAGAAGTCGAAGCGCACCGCTCGCCCATCGAGGCAGAACACCGCACCGCGCTTCACCACGAAGCCAGTGAGGTCGAGCCCGAGCTCCTCGAAGACGAGCGTCGACTCCGGCAGCATCGACTCGCCGACCATGCTGTCGGGTCGCTCGACGGCTTCGACCAGCGTGACCTTCGCGCCACGCCGCGCGAGGTACGAACCCAGCGCGCAGCCCGTGGGGCCCGCGCCGATAATGACGACGTCGCTCGCGATCATCGCGTTAGCCCCGCGTCTGGAGCATCTGGTGTAGCAGCGTCGCCACGTCGTCGACGGTGCGGACCTTGCGCAGCTCGGCGTCGTCGACGCGTCGTCCGGTGAGCGTCTGGAGGTGGGCCGCGAGGTCGACGGCGTCGATGCTGTCGAGCTCGAGGTCGGCGCCGAGCCGCGCGTCGGGTCGCACGTCCGCGGGGTCGAGCTCGAAGAGCTTCACGAGGGCGCGGGTCACCTCGGCCAGGGCCTCGTCGCGCGTCACGCGGTCAGCCTCCGGCGTCGGGCCGTTGCCGCGCGATGTGCGCCGCGAGGTTGCGAACCGATCCGAAGATCGCCTTCACGTTCTCGTCCTCGGGGCGGATCTTCACCTGGTAGCGCTGCTCCACCGCGAGGGTGAGCTCGAGCGCGTCGATGGAGTCGAGACCCAGGCCGGCGCCAAAGAGCGGCGCCTCGGCGTCGATGTCTTGGGGCTTCACCGACTCCAGGAAGAGGGCCTCGACGATGAGCTGCTTCAGTTCGTCTTCCAGGCGATTCATGAGCGAGTTTCGGAGGCCGTTGAGGTGAGGGCGCGATGATACAGACCCTGTAGATGCCGCGCAATCGCGAGCGAGCCGCGCAGCCCATCCAGGTCGACCGTGGGGAGGGCGGTGATGCGCAGTTGCGCGAGGCGCCTGGGCTGCTTCCACCAGGGGAAGTCCCTCGTCATGCGCGGCGGGTTGCAGGTGATGAGCAGTGGCACGAGCGGCACTCCAGCGCGCTCGGCGATCTCGAAGGCGCCACGACGAAAGCGCCTCACATCGCCCACGGGTGAGCGCGTCCCCTCCGGGAAGATGAGCACCGGGAAGCCGCGCGCGAGTCGCTGGAGGGCGGCATCGATGATCGCCTCGCCGCCCGCGGGACCATCCTCGACGGCCTCGATGTTGGCCGCGTGGCGGTGCAAGCCTCGGAGCAACGGAGAGCGGAAGACCGACGACTTCACGATGAGGCAACCGCTGCGAAGGAGGGTCATCACGGCGGTCGTGTCGACGAGCGTCGGGTGGTTGGCGATGACCACGCAGGGCCCGGAGGGGAGGCGCACGTCACAGGCGCGCGGATCGAAATACAACTGTCGCGACCAGCGCATCACCGCGTGAAAGGAGTCGTACCCGCGGGCGATGATGGCGTGGCTGCGCCGCACCTTCGCGTCGGGGTCGCTCACTCCGAGAGTGGCCAGCGGGAGCACCACCCAGGAGAGCACGAGCCCGCCGACGCCGAAGTACACGAACATGCACGCCGACAGCGCGACGTTGAGCGCCCAGCGGAGCGCGGCGAGCAGCGCCATCAGCGGCCCGCCGCACCGTACACGACGGCCTCCCCGCGCGCCTCCTCGGCGGGCGCCTCGACGTCCAACGAGACCGCACCGGCGGACGATTGGGACGCGAGCGCGCGGGCCAGCCAGCGACCCTCCTCGGGTTCGTCGCACAACATCAGCGCCGGCCCGCGAACGCCCGCCAGCATCGACGCTTCAGCCAGTGGCGCCCCGGGGATCGTGTACGCGAAGTCGAGCCGCGACGCCCCGGTCGGGCCATGGCGACGCAGTGATGTCTGCCAGCGGAGGTCGGCCGCGCGACAGTTGGTGCGGCTGGTGAGCACCGTGGTGGAGTCCTCGGTGAGGTGTGCGCGAACGTCACGCATCAGCGCGACGCCGGCGCGGGAGTAGCGATCGGTGCGACCGAGGCGCGGCTGGGTGGGCGACCAGAGCGACGCCACCGGCAGGTCGGTCGCGACGACCTCGGCGCGGGCGATCTCGACGAGGCGATGCGGCGCGACGGCCGGGCGAGGGGTTTCCACCGGGCCGAGTACGATGGCCGCGTTGACGCCTCCGAACGCCGCGTTGAGCGACAAGCCCACTCGCGGGTCGCGCGGCGATGAGAAGCGCACCGGACAATCCGCGCTCGACGGCCCGGGCGCAGGCGGCGGCGGTGCGCCTTCGAGGAGCGCGAGCAGGAGCGCGGCTTCGATCACTCCTGCGGCACCGAGCGTGTGTCCGAGCACCGACTTTGGCGCGTGGGCGGGCGCCTCACCCTCGAACAAGCGCGCGAGCGCGAGCGCCTCCATGGCGTCGTTGTGTCGCGTCCCCGTGGCGTGCGCGCTGACGGCGTCGACGTCACCCGCAGCGAGGCCCGCCATGGCCAGCGCGGCGCGGGCGGCGCGTTCGAGGCCGCGGCCTTCGGGGTTGGGGGCCGTGAGGTGCAGCGCGTCCTGCGACAGTCCCCACCCGAGCAGACCCGCGCGTGCCGATCGCCCCGCCCGTCGCGCGGACTCTGGCGTTTCCAACAGCAGCGCGGCCGCCGCCTCGCCGAGCACGAGCCCGTCGCGGTCGGCGCGAAACGCCCGTAGCTCGCTCGCCGCCAACGCCCCGAGGCTGCCAAAGCCCGCGTGAACGAAGAGCGACAGCACATCGACGCCCGCCACGATGACGCGCTCGCAGCGGCCCGCCTGCAACCACAGGTCGGCGATGGCAAACGCTGCGCTGCCCGACGCGCACGCTACCGAGACGGTCACCGCGGGAGCGAGCCCCAGTGGCGCGAGCGAGCGCGTCGGTTGCTGCCGCCAGAGGCACTCACGCGCAGGGTCGGCGCCCGCATCGAACCACGCCTCGAAGGGCCCGGTGATGTCCCCCGAGGTGGTGGCGACGACGAGCCCGCAGGGGCGCTCGTCGGGCAGGACATCGCGCACGACGCGGGCGAGGGCGTCGGTGGCGGACACGCGCTGGTCGAGGAGCGCCGCGAAGGGCGACGGCAAGCCCGCGACGTCGTAGGGCACCGGGCTCCATCGCGAGCGCCCGGCGGCGGCGGCGTCGACCAGCGGGCCGAGCCCGTAGCCCGCGGCAGACCAGCAGGCGACGCGAGTGATCCACGGGGTCATCGGTGGCTCCGCGTCTATCGCTCCGCCGTCGCGATGACAAGGAACGTCGAAGGTGTGAGCGTGTCGCACCCGGATCGACGTCACGCCGGTCGATCGACACTCGATCGCGTTTGGGGTGATGATCCATCGACGATGCAAACGTCCTCCATCGCCCTCACGTTGGCCCTGATCGCAGCGCCGTTGACGGCCGCGGCGCAGAGCCCCGCCTACCCGCCCCCGCCTCCGCTCGACCCACCGCAACAAGGGGTGCCGGTCTACGCGCAGCAGCCGGGGGTGCCGGTCTACGCGCAGCAGCCGGGGGCGCCGGTCTACATGGCTCCCGCGCCGGGCCCGATGCAGGGGGGCTATCGCCTCACGCGACCGGTGCTCGTCCCCTACGAGGAAGGTTCCCCCGTTCCTCCCGGAGCGCGTCTCGTCACCCGTCCGCGCATCGGCCTCGTCGTGGCGGGCTCGACCATCTTCGGGTCGCTCTGGCTCCTCACCGCGATGGCCGGAACGCTCGCCAGCAGTGACTCCAGCTACCGATCGGGCTCGCAGCCCGAGCTGTGGCTGGTGCTGCCGGTGCTGGGCCCCTTCGCTTACATGGCCGCGGAAGATCGCGTGTCCACCGCCGTCGGCTTCTGGCTCGCGCTCGATGGGCTCGCGCAGGGCGCCGGGCTCGCGATGCTGATCGCGGGCATCGTGCGGCCCGCGCAGTACGTCGCCTACGATCGGGTCGCCGCGGTGAGGCCGACGTGGTCGATCTCGCCGGGCTTCGCGGGCATGCCGGGCGCGTCGTTTCGCGCGACGTTCTGACGGAAGCACAGAGGAATCGAAGCACCCGAGCCACCCACCTTCCGTCGGAATCCGTCGTGATTTCCACGACCCCCCTCCCCACCCACTGACCCATTCGGGGGGCTCCCGGGCCGATAGCCTGGAGCCCACCAAGGTATTTTCCGACCGCCCGCAGGGCATCGACACGCAGCGCGACGCCGACGTCGCGGCGACGATCGAACGCGCCCTGCGGGCTCTCGCCGCAGGCCGGATCGACCTCGCGCGTGAGGCGCTCGACGTAGCACTACTCACACTGCGTGGGGCGAGGGCCTGATGGGCCGACTGCGCATGTCGGCGGTAAGCGACGTGGTCGCGCCAGACCCAGAGCCTCGTGCTCAATCCGCGCGTTCGCAGCCTCGCGTCGCACCGCACGCTCACCGCGATCGGTTCGCTGCCCTCGCGGCCAGCTCTGGGCGACACGTCCGGGTGGTCGCGGGCGGCTTCCCCGCAACCTCAGCCCTGCCGGAGCGCAAGCGATGAGTTACCACCCGCCTGCTCGCCTTGCCCGGCGCGCGGAGTTCCTCTCCCTCGACTGCATCGACCGGCTCCTTTACTTGCCGCTCTGGAGGCGCGGCGAGGCCCGCCGCTGGGCGACCGACGACGTCGCTACGGCGGAGCAGCGTGTCTTCTGGGAACTTGAGGCGCTCGGTCTCCTCGTGGGCCCGGGCGCACGCCGCGCATTCGACGCTGCATTGCAAAACTGGGTTCGGACGGGAGCCATGAGGCGCGAGGACGAGGCGCTCGTCCTGCCGGTCTTCGCCGGGCAGAAAGCGACACAGCAACCTGCCGCGGCGACCCTGCGCAAGCGGAGGCAGCGCGAGCGGGAGCGACAACGAGCCAGCGCCGACCCTGGGCGTGACCCCGCGCGTGACATCGCTGCGATGTCACACCGTGACGTCACGCGCGTGGAGGGTGACTCGGAGCGTGACGGTCACGGTGACGAGCGCCGTGACCCTGGCCGTGACGGGCTTCACGCCCCCGCCCGCCCGTTGATTCCGGAAAGCAGAGAAGAGAAGAAAAATCTCTCTCCTTCTCTTTCCGGGACTTCGGAACGTTCGGTAGGGACCCCGGTCTCAGGCACCACGCGCGAGACCGCGAGCGGGTCACGTCCCAGCGTCACGGCGCCAGTCACGCCGGCAGTCACGGCACCCACGCTGACGGAGGCGGACGTATTCGCCCTCATCTCCATCCATGCGCGGGGGAAGATCGGCACACACCCCCGCGCGCTCCGAGGGCGCTTGGTCGAGCGTCTCGCCGAGGAGGAGGTCACCCGCGAGCAGTTCGTCGTCATGATGGAGCTCGCTCGCGAACGTGCGCTCTTCCTCCAGGAGTCGCGCCCGGTCATCGACCTCGCCCTGTTGGTGGGCGGACGAGACGGCGAGGCAAAGGTCCTGGGCTCGTGGATCAACGCGACGCAGCGGGAAATGCAGCGGCGTAGCGACGCGCTCGCGCAGGAGGCGCACCGAGCGGCTGCCCCTGCGTCTCGGGCGCCGTCGACACCACTCTTATGTGGACCTGTAAAAGTCCGCGAAGCCTCGCCGCTTGCCCGCACTGGGAGCGACCACTCGCCCCCGAGGATCGACTACCTCGCGCAGAGGCGCGCCAGCCCTTCGACAGTGGCGTCGCAGTTGACTTCTGCCGCGCGGGCGGACGCGGGGGGTTAGTAGCGTGCCCGCGGCTCATCGGTCGGTCACACGACGGTACGGGGGGCAGCGCGCGGGCAGATACGTCGGCCTCCGTCCCGCGTGCCGACCACATCCTGCGGCAGGCTGTCCTGCGTGTGTGCACGGCGAGCAGCCCCGTCGACGGACGCCCTGAGGGAGCGCGTCTCGCTGGAGTGAGCAGCTCGTGCCCGGCGGCGTGGAGCGCCGTTCGTGGCGAGTTGGTGCGCGTCCTCGCGCGACGACGGCGACAGAAGCCACGCGTCTGGCCGGGGCGCTTGAAGGGGGAGCTCGTACGCTAGCGATTCCCGCTACCTACTACCCGTTCGGGTTCTTCGGTTCCTCCTCGCCTTTCGCGGCCTCGTCATGGCGTGACCCGTCGGCAGCTGTGGGCTTCGGTCCCTTCTGTTTGCGTGGCCTCCCTGGTCCGCGCTGGGCCCGATCGGCTGGCGGCTCGAACAGGGCTGCGACGCGGACGCCCAGGGCGTGCGCCACCCGCGTCAACGAGCGGACGGTGAGGTTCTCCCGGCCGCCTTCGATCCGCTGCAGGTAGGGGAGGTTTACGTCCAGCGTTTCCGCCATCTTTTCCTGGGTCCAGCCCTGGGCCGCCCGCAGTTCTGCGATGCGCCGTCCGACGTCACGGAGGACATCGGCAGGGGTTTCGGGAGGATCCATCAGGGGTCCACTGTCGGGGCCCGACGGAGATCAATTTACGCATTCAAGACTGCCTAATAATCTTGTGCGAAGTATGAGTCGAGATTAGAGGTCGGCACCGGAACACAGAGGGAGGTTTCGATGAGACGACGAGATGGATGGCGGATCGCCGCACGCATGGTCGTGTGGGCAGCGACGGTGGTGAGCCTCGTGCTGGGGTGCGGTGGGGAGTCGATTCCCATCGGCGGCTGCACCCCAGGGTCGACACAGGCTTGCGTGTGCGCGAACGGGGCGACGGGAGCGCAGTCGTGCAACGCGAGCGGCGCGGGCTTCGACGCCTGCGTCTGCGCTGCGAGGGACGCCGGGACTTCGGCGCGTTGCGGGGACGGGACGTGCAACGGGACCGAGACGTGCTCGTCGTGCGGTGCCGATTGCGGCGCGTGCGCGTCGGCGCGTTGCGGGGACGGGACGTGCAACGGCGCGGAGACCTGCACGACCTGCTCCGATGATTGTGGTGCTTGTGCGGCGCGCTGCGGAGACGGGACGTGCAGCAGCGCGGAGACATGTACGAGCTGCTCGGACGACTGCGGTGCGTGCGAGACGATGTGCATGGCCTGCGCGCAGGACGTCGACTGTCCGAGCGGCTTCCACTGCGTGCAACGGCGCTGCGACGGCGCCCGGTCGTGCTACTCGGCGTCGGTGACCTCATGCGCGGTCGTGGGCGGGGTGCGGTGCCCCGCGGTGGCGGCGTACAACATCTGCACGAGCTCGGCGTCGGCGATGCCCTCCGAGTGCGGGCCCTTCGCGGTGTGTATGGCCTTCGGCGACGGGCGCCGCTTCTGCGCCAGGGGCTGCACGGCGGATGCGGACTGCCCCGTGCCGCCGTCGGACTCACCGAGCGTGCGCGTGTGCGATACGAACACCAGCCGTTGCTATCTCCGGTGCGGCGGGCCTGGGCAGTGCCCCTACGGGCTGTCGTGCTCCCGCTACAGCGACGGCTCGTACGGGTACTGCTCGTAGCGAAGGTCGCCGGTTCCTCCACTCCGAGCACCTCTCCTTGGCCACCGTAAACTGGCTCTTCCGCAGAGTGTGTGGAGGCGGTTGCGTGCCCTCCCGCGCGACGCAACTTGAGTCGCCGCGCTCGCCCTCGCAACGGCCCGATCGCGAGGAGCGCCGCAAGGAGGTTTCGTGGAGACGCACCCGCTCGCGGAGGTTCCGTCGATCCTCCCGATGTTCCATCCCGATCTGGTGGTTCAACAACTGGTCTCCGCGGCGGCAGGGATCGAGCTCTTCGCGCGCGTCGCGGGCTACCACGCTCGCTGCCCATCCTGCGAGACGCGCAGTGTGCAGGTGCACGGCCGCTATGTCCGCCGCCTCGCTGATCTCGCCTGGCAGGGCACGCCCGTCCGCCTTCACCTGCAGGTGCGACTTCCGCTGTGCCGCCGCGGCGTGCCCCCGGCGGACCTTCGCTGAGCGGATTCCTACGCTCGCGGCACCCCACGCGCGGCGCACCGGCAGGCTGGCCGATCTGCTCACACGCGTCGGCATGGCGTTGGGCGGCCAAGCCGGAGCGCGATTGCTCCCCGCACTGGGCGCCGCCGCCAGCGCCGACACCGTCCTGCGGCTGGTGCATCGGGCGCCGACCCCGACGGCCCCGACCCCGCGCGTGCTGGGGGTCGACGAGTGGGCGCGTCGCAAGGGGCACACCTACGGCACCGTCCTGGTCGACCTGGAGCGGCATGCGCCCGTCGACCTGCTGGACGATCGTTCCGCCGAGAGCTTTGCCCGCTGGCTGACCGCGCATCCCGGGGTCGTGGTCATCACGCGCGACCGCTCAGAGATCTACGCGCTGGGCGCCCGCCTGGGCGCGCCCCACGCCGTGCAGGTGGCCGACCGATGGCACCTGCTCAAGAACGTCGGCGACGTCGTCGAGCGAGTCCTCCATCGCCACCGCCCGGCGCTGGAGGAAGCGGCCCGGCGGGTCCGCTCGCCGCGCCCCGGGGACGCGACGCCGTGCCGTGGGCGCAGCCCCGCCGCACCTGCCGCCGCGCCCGCGCCGTCGCGCGGACAACGCGCGCAGGAGGCGCGGTACGCCCAGGTCCAGGCGCTGCACGCGGCGGGGCGCTCGATCCGCGCCATCGTGCGCGAGCTCGGACTGAGCCGACCGACGGTGCGCATGTACCTGCGCGCGTCGAGCTGCCCGACGCGCGCCGCGCGTCCCACGAAGGTCGGCGTGCTCACGGCGTTCGAGCACCACCTGCAAGCCCGCTGGCGGGAGGGATGCCGGAGCGTCGCTCGGCTCTGGCGCGAGCTCCAGGCGCTGGGCTTTGGCGGCTCGTATCAGGCGGTCCGGCGCCACGTCGCCCCCTGGCGGCAGGAGCGCGCCGCGCCTGCCGCCGAGGCCCCTTCCGGCAAGACGCCGTCCCCGCGACAGGTGCGGTGGTGGCTGCTGCTGCCGGAGTCGCGGCTCTCGGTCGAGCAACGGGCGTACGTCGCGGAGCTGACGCGGGCGTCCGCGGCGTTCGCCTCCACCCGCACCGCGGCGGTGGAGTTCGGGCGCGTGGTGCGCGAACACGACGTGGCCGGCTTGGCGTCGTGGCTGGAGCGGACGCGGTCGAGCGAGGTGCCCGAGGTGCGCGACTTCGTGACGGGCCTGGATCGCGACCGCGCGGCGGTCCGCGCGGCGGTCCGCGCGGCGGTCGAGCAGGAGTGGAGCAACGGGCAGAGCGAAGGGCAGGTCACCCGGATCAAGCTGCTCAAGCGGCAGATGTACGGACGCGCGAGCGTGGCGCTGCTTCGTCAGCGGCTGCTGCACTCCGCGTGAGGGGTCGTCGCAGGGTCGTCGCGAGCGGAAGTCCACGCAGGAACCATGGGCCGTGCGCCGAGGCTGATCGGCACCCGAGATCGGGCCGTTGCAGGGAGGAGCGCGGCGACCCAGGTTGCGTCGCGCGGGACGGTGGGCGACCGCCTCCACACACTCTGCGGAAGAGCCCGTAAACTGACCCATCTTGGCCGACACTTCTCGGTTCGCGTTGAGGGTGGGGAGGCTTCCCCAGCGCGAGGCTGATTGCCGTCCCTCGCCTGGGGTGCCTGGGGAGGGGGCCTCACCTCGTATGCGTGAAGACCGGTCGGCGATACGGTCGTCCAGACTGGTGCGCGACCACTTCGCGGCCTTCGCTGAGCAGGCGAAAGAGGGTGGCTGCCGCGGCACGTCGTTGCGGAGTTCGAGGCCCTCCTCCGCTGTGGGGGCGCTAGCCTGCGGCTTCATGCGCGCGCGGTGCGCGGGCTGCGGCACGACCGGCTCGTAGCGTTCTCGCCCAAGCGCGGGGTCGCGAGCGGCTTTAGCGGCGGAAGGGCACCAGCTCCAGCGCTGCGAGGGCGTGCAGCCGTGGCCCAAAGGCGACGGCCCCCTCCGACGGCAGACCCGCGCGCACGGTTGTGCCGCAGCACGCGCATGTGAGCTCGCGCAGTCGCCGGTCGGTGACCGTGGTGGGAGTCTCGGGGAGCTCGATCTGTTGTTGGCGAGGCGGGTTGGGGTCCTGGGCAGTTAGGGCCGAGGCGCAACGGCGGCGAAGAGGAGCCTTCCCTGCCTAGGGCTCAAGCACCAGGCAGTTGAAGCTGGGTGACCTCAGTTGAGGTCCCGCTAGACGTTCCCGAACCAGACACGACTCCAGGTCCGGAAGTCTCAGCATACCAGTACAGTCGCCACGCCGTGGTCGGGCGATCAGACGTCGCGGGCAGGAGGAAAAACACTCCGTTTGAGTTTCCGTTGACGATAAGTGACGGACGGAGAACGCTGTCAGAGACATAGTACTGGTCTAAGACCTGCCCCGACTCGTCCACAACGTCCTGTTGTCCGTTAAATCCCCAAACACGAGTCGGCGAGGTGACCGAGGAACCCAGAGGATTCACAACCGTCAAATCTGCGGAGACAGCGCCATACCGCAACCGCAGGCCCGGATACACTTCTGCGAATGAAGGGGGCTCTGCGGCGGTCGTTGCCGGAAGAGTCCCTTGAACGACGACGCCACCGACGCGTCGCACATAGCGCGCGACCTCCAAAAGGTCTGCTGGAGGGGGCTCGACCTGACCGCTTGAGCGCAGAGGAGTCCTTACGGGCTCCGAAGAGCAGGACAGCATCAGGCAGGCCGCGAGAGCGGCCTGAAAAGAAGGACTCCGCACGAGGTCCTGAGAGAACATCATTTGACTACCCTTTCTCAGAGGAGGTTTTGAGCGAACTCGAGAGGCATGTTGTCGTCCACAAACCGGACTTGGCCATTCTCGACTGGGAATGCGTGGAGAAGCACGTCCCGGCCGCTTATCCGCTGTACGAGGCCCCAATATCTGCGCGGGGCGACCGGACCGGACTCGCGTCCAATCTGGTTGAAGATCGACTCGCCTGTTGCGCGCCCCATCGAGATACGCGAACGATCCGGTGAGATGTAACGCCAGCCCGCCTCGCGGACCCAAAGCACTTGTGGGGCGCCGCCACGCCGGTCGCCTGCTTGCAGCCGCTCCGCAGCCAAGCGACGAAGCGGGATCTCCAGCGTCACTTCCTCATTCGAACTGACCAGCAAGGCTGTTTCCGAGGAGGGTTGAGGGCCGTCGACAATCACAAAACGAGTTCCAGGCCCTACGAACCGAGGCAAGTCCTCACGACGCCGAGGACGGTCCTCGTCACAGTCGGACACGACGCCATTCACATGTTCCGCGACGCTAGCATCCACACTTCCATCTGCGGCAACAGGAGTTGAAGGGCTCGAAGGCACGAGCACCGACTGCGCAGTCTGATAAGCCCCAACGGGCTCATCTACCTGAGAACAGGCCGTAGCCCACAAACAGACGAACCATAGTGACGAAACATGCTTCATCTTGTCCTCAGTTCTAAGGATTACCGGCGAACGAAATGGCGAACCGTGCGGAGCCGAACACGAACGCAGTGTCCACCCCGCTCTCTGACGTGAACGGACTGGTTCGACGAACCGAGAACGTCGCCGAAGCACTGATCGACGTCTTGTGTGCCGTCGCGATTACGTCTCCGTCGAACATGCTTCGCCATGCCATGAAGATCCTACCGTCAGAGGGCCTCCTGGCGAGGCCGATTGACCTGCGGGCCGTGAACCATGTCGCATACCCTGGGCCCGCAACGGTCTGCGCGGGGTCGACGAAGTACCCGCCAGCCGGATTGGAGATGATCGGATACTGAAAGATCTGACCATACGTGGCAGTTTCGTCCGATACGGCGACCAAGAGTCCGCCGCCTGATCCGTCAAACACCATACCCCCCATCGAACGAAGCATCGGGTTGGGGGGGGTGAAGTTTGCCACCGCGCCAGGGCTCGTCCACGAAGGGCTGGCCGCTGGTGAGCTGATCATCGAAGGTTGGCGCGAATTGCCTTCGATGAAAGCCATGACGAAGCGATCTCGGAACCGGTCATACGCAACGGCGGTTCGGGTATACGTCCCCGCGCCGAAAGGGTTCGAGGCGAGAACTGCTCCAGTGGTCCAGGAGGCCCCGTTGTTATTCGACCAAGCCCAGCTCACCGAGCAGTCGCTTGCGGCAGTGCAACTCGTATTCCAAGTGGCAAGCGTTTCTCCGAACTCGCTGAAGGCGACAGCGGGTTGGCTGTAGAAGCCCGTGGGATTGATCGTGACGGGCTGCGCAGTCCAAGAGCCCGGAACCCCAGAAAACGGCCTGCCGACAAACTGGTCGGCAACGACGGCAACAAGGTCACTACTCGGAAACCTCGACGCGATGGCGGGCGTCATTCGGGCGTCAATGGTAGAGCCGGCGAGTAGAGTCGTCCTGCCAGAGAAGGTAACCCCGAGGTCCGCGGTATCGCTTGCGTAGGGCCTCCCAAAGCCAAGATTCCCGTTACGGGCGCGCGCCGTGTTGACATCAACCGGGTATAGATGCAGCGCCGCGGTGGCCCTGCCATAGGAGAACATGATCGTGTCTTGGAGGACGGGCGCGCAGGCACCGGCATATCGGTCTGGCAGATCGAATACCGCATGTCCCAGTTCGTGGGCGAGCACGGCTTCATAGGAAAAGAAGTTGCCAGGGACCTGGCCGGGCACCCATGGCCTCACCGCGCCACTACATGAATCCTGCAGTACCATGCTGACCAGGGGGCTGGCATCCCTAAGGTAGGAATATCCGCCTGGCCATTGAGTCAGACCGAGCAATCCCGAGCCGCACGCCAGTTGGTTGATATTTTTGACCACGATCGCGCCAGCGATAGGATTAGTCGACGAAGTGTCCCCCATGTACAGTAGCTGGAGGTTCGCGTGCGACTCTTCATTCCACAGAGCGACGGCGTTGAGGAATGAGTTCCGGAACGCATTGACATTGAACCCGTTCGCAGCGAGAGTGCCAGGGTTCCAGTATATCGGCACGACATTGAGCGCCCCCGGCGGACGCCATGGCAAGCCAGAGCAGGGATGCGACTGGGCGTGGCAGATTGCCGGACAGTTGATCAAAGCAACGGTTGCCATGCACGCCGTAGCCCATCCCTTGTAAGTCCGCCCCGATGCAGTCGACTTGCCGTCAGACACGATACCAATGCTCACAATTGCGCCCCCGCTTTCAATAGACGGATTGGATGGTTCGCCTAGCAACTTTAGCTAATGGCAATATCACGGACTGAGGGCGGTGTCTAGCACATGCCTTCGAATTGCATTGTGCCCCCAGGGACGGCGGAGGACGAAATTGCCAAATGCTCGTGAATTCCGGGGCGGCCAGCCGCAGAGCCCTGAAAGCGTCCGTCATCGCGTCGATCTTATTGTTGGGGCGGAGCCGACTTGACCTCCGTCGGTCGCGGATTCTGACCGGTGGGACGGAGAGTTGGCCACGACACGTCTTCACGCTTGCTCCCACCCCCGCGACCGCGCGCATCCGCTGGACGCTGGCGTGGCAGTGCTCCGCGCGCGGCCGTACGCGTCGCGTGGACTGCCGCCGTTAGGGCGCCGCAGTTTTCTCGCCGGGGGTACTCGTCCGTTCAGTGCCCTCCACTGACCTGCGCGATTTTCGGCGCGCACAGGATATCGACGAACCATGCCTCCAGGCGCGCGAGCCGTTGCACCTGCGCCTCGACCCTCGCCATCGCGGATCGTGTAAGCGCGATCCCCTTGGCGTACGTCGTGGTGACCAGTTGCACGATGGGTGCGGCACCCTTCCAGGTCATGGTCTGAACGAAGTTCACGATCGTCTTGACGGTATCCAAGACACTCCCCTTCCAGTGCTGTTCGAGCACGCCCCAGCAGCGTTCCACGGGGTTGTACTTGCTGTGGTAAGGCGGGAAGTAGGCGAGGCGGACGTTGATCTGTTGAGCTTGAGCGAAGGCCACGATCCGCGATAGAAACTGCATGCGTCGGCTCTGGTTCTCAGGGCCATTGTCCTGAAGCACGAGGAGCGTATCGACCTGCGGAAAGCGCTCACGGTGAGCGCACCACCACGCGTCGAACTGATCGACGATGAAGTCGGCCGTGACCGGTCCCGTCGCCAAAGAGACGGTCAACTTCTTGTGGGTCGTGAGCAGGATGCCGTACGGAGCGACCTTCCCGTCGGCCCCGTGATCGTGATCGAGCGTGAACACCAAAACGCGATTGACGCCGTACCGGGAGAACGCTCCAACCTTGATGACGGCCTTCGCGTCCATCGAAAGCTCCAGCACGTTGGGCGAGTTCGCGGCCTTCGCCCGCTCGCGACTCATCTGCTCGAAGATCGCGTCGGCCGGTCGAAGCAACTTTCTTTCGGCTTGGTCTTGGCCACGGCGCGCAGGCCGTGCCCCAGCTCGTTGAGCTTGACGCGAATCGTCTCTTCACACGGCAACTCCTGGTCCATGCACCCCTTCTGAAGGATGAGGTGCCGACGGACTTCCGCCGACGTGATGCGGGTGTAGGGCCTCTGCGTTTGAAAGCGCGGATCAGTCTGACTCTGACCATCGACGAGGTCGCGCAGATCCCGCACCAGGTTCGGGAGGGGCGCCTGTGCCGTCGGATGGCCGCCACCGGAACCACCATCGGGGCACTCGATTCCGGAGCGCAGCTCGTTCTTGCCCTCGCGCAACGTCCGCTCGTCTCCGTCGAGCGCGCGCACGGCTCGGTTCATGACCTCGTCGAACAGGTCGCGCACCGTCCGCGCCATGAACAAGCGACGATCGCTGCCTCTCAACGCCGCGGCTGTCTCCCTCAAAACCTCCGTCACGTCAGCCGCGAGCTTCATGCTCACCTGCCTGAGAGCTCTGGGGTTTCGGGGATACCCCACGTCCGTTCAGTCCGAGCACTCTGCTGGACGCCCTAACACCCCTCGCGACCACCGACTCGCGGCGGCCGCACTTCATCCTCGCCCGGGGCAGTCATTCTCTCAGCAGGCCACACCATGACCTGCACTCAATCCGTCAAGACGCGGTCGTTGGGGCCGGGTCGTACCGCAGAGAGCCACCCCGCGATCGACGCCTCGTGTGTGCAGGCTCCCATCGGCGAGTTCCACCATTCGAGGACGACGTCGACGGCGCCGTACGTCGACCCCCTCGCGAGCGCCTCGAACCAGCGACCCAGACCTCCGGTCAAAACGTCGCGCACCGGCGAGCCGTCCACGTCGGCGATGCCGACGGGCCGCGCTACGGCGCGGGCGAACCACGTGAGGCGCTCGGCGACGTTCACGTAGCTGACCGGCGCGAGCGCGAGGATCAGGTGCGCGTACATCCGGGCGCGCGGTCCGTCGCGTCGGGTGAGGGCCACAGTCATCCGCGTCACGCCGACCTTGAGCAGCTTGTCGGCGTCATCCGCTCGCATCCTGTTACCGAGCGCGTGAGTTGAGGTCTCGCGCCCCGCTTTCGCGCCGGCTCGTTGATGGTGCTGGGGTCGCCACCGCGACGATGGCCCTCATCGGTTTGCCCGTGCGCTCGCCGCTCGCCGCGATGTAGTCGCGCCCCAG
>JBGARZ010000008.1:0-431407 GCA_044229975.1 Polyangiales bacterium | reverse complement strand
GTGCCGCCCGCGCCGCCGGTGCCGCCGGTGCCGCCGGTGCCGCCGCGCCCGCCCGCGCCGCCGCGCCCGCCGTTGCCCGTGATCAGGCGGCAGGATTCGAGGCGCACCTGCGAGGCCCTGCTGATCACCGCGAAGGTGCCGCCGCCGCCGGTGCCGCCGCCGCCCGGGCTACCCGCGCACCCGCCGCCGCCGCCCGCGCCGCCGGGGGCGCCCGACCGCGATGAGCACGGGCTGAAGATCGACCCGCCGCAGCTCCGGGTGACCTGCGTGCCGCCGCCGCCGCCGCCGCCGCCGCCGCCGCCGCCCGACGCCGCACCCGTCCCGCCAGCGCTCGCGCGCGGCGAGTAGATGCCCGCCATGCTCACCACGCCGAGCGCGGCGCCCGGCTCGCCGTTGACGCCGTTGCCGCCGGAGATGCCCGTGCCGCCTGCGGCGCCGTTGTTCTGCCGACACGAGTCGGTGCACGAGCTGCCGCCGCCGCCGCCGCCGCCGCCGCCGGCCGGGGCGCCGCCCGAGATCTGCGTGCCCGCGCCGCCGGTGCCGCCGCCGTTGTTGCCGCCCGCCCCGCCGCCGCCGGCGCCGCCGTTGGCGCCGCAGGGAGACGAGCTCCCGCCCGCGCTGCCGCCCGCGCTGCCTTCGCTGCCGTCGCTGCCGTCGGCGCCGTCGGCGCTCGACAGCGTGCAGCCGCGGAAGAGCACCGGCCCGGTGCTGCCGAGCACCCGAACGCCGTACGAGCTCTCGCCGGGCGCCATCCCGGTCTGCGCGCGGACGGTGAAGAGCTGCACCTCGGTCGCCACGAGCACGTTGGTCGCGGTGAGGCCGACCGCCGTCGGGCTCTCGATCTCGGTGGAGTTGCCCATCGCGCGCGACCAGCCGTCCTCGTCGTTGTAGCCGCCGTAGAGGCTGACCCCCGGGGCGAGCGCGACGGTCTCGTTGTACGTGCCGAGCGCGGCGTAGACGGACTTCACCGGCGTCGCCATGCGGGCCATGGTGATGGCCGCGGCGATGGTGCGCTTGGGCATCTCGCGCGTGCCGGGGTTGGCGTCGTTGCCGCGCGGCGACACGAAGATGGCGTTTTCCACCGTCCCGTCGATGCCGTCGCAGTTGGTGTCGCGGAACATCAGGTCGGGCTCGTCGACGGCGGTGCGGTCGCACTCGCAGCCGTTGGCGGGCATGCCGTCGACGTCGACGAAGCCCATCGCGCACGACGGGGTGCAGACGCCCGCGGTGCACGCCACGGTCTGGTTGGGGCCCGCCGTGCAGGCGCGCCCGCACATGCCGCAGTTGGCCACGTCGGTCATGTAGTTGGGGCCGTTGTGCAGGCACATCGGCGCGGTGCCCATGACCATGCAGACGTCCGTGGTGCAGGTGTCCGTGTCGGCGCAGTTGAAGGGCGGGCTGCGCACGCAGCGGTTGCGGCCCGCCTGGCAGCTCCAGGTGCCGGTGCACGGGTCGCCGTTGAGCCGCGCGCAGGTGGAGTCGCCGAGCTCGCAGGGCAGCTCGGTCACGCAGCCCGACTCGCCCGCGCAGAACTGATCGCTCGGGCAGCGCATGTCGTTGGGCGCGTGGACGCAGCGCCCGCCCGCGGCGTCGCAGCTGTCGTCGGTGCAGGCGACGCCGTCGTCGCAGCTCGGCGTGCCGCCGACGGTCTCGCAGCGGTTGAAGCGACAGACCTGCGAGTTGGTGCACAGGTCGGGCGCGGTGCAGTCGTCGTTGATGCGACACACCCGGCCCGGCGGCACGTCGACGCCGACGTCGGCGCTCGTGCCCGCGTCCTTCACCTCCCCCGTGTCGACGGCCTGGACGTCGGGCTTCTTGCCGGCGTCGAGGTCGACGACCGTGTTACCCGACGAGGCACAGGCCCCGACGACCACGCCCAACGCTAGCAACCACCGCGCGCTTCCCTGGTGCATGGTCGCAGAGTGCCCTCGCGACGCGGGCAAGATCAAGCGCGGAGCAGCGCCACCACGAAGAGCGTCAGCCCCACCGCGACCGTAGCGCCAGAGGCCGCGAGGGTGCGAGCGCGCGGACGGTCGTCGTCGTCCCATCCATGACGCGCAGCGTAGAAGGCCGCGCCGATCCAGAGGGCCATGCCCAGTCCGAGGACGATGATCCACGCGGGCTCGGGGGCGTGGTCTTCGTTCAGCAGGGCGTAGTGGAATTGTTCGCGGCGCTCGACGGGGGTGTCGCGCTCTTCGGGGGGCGGCGGGAGCAGCGCCATCAACCGTGCGATGCGCCGGTTGGCGCGGTCGAGGCGGTCGCGGTGAGGCACGATGACCCACCGGGTGGCGAGGGCGCTGGACCGCACCGCGCGCCACGCGAGCAGGGCGTGGTCGTGGTGGCCGAGGGTCTCCTGGTCGCGGGCGAAGCGTTCGAGCGCGTCATAGGCGCCGACCGTGGCGGGGTTGCCCGGCAGGTAGAGGTGGGCGGCCCGGCGGAGGGCGCGCACGCCGGGGTCGACGGCGCCGCGCTGGAGCTGGGCGCGGCCTTCGTCGAGGGCGGCGCGCGACTCGACGACGACGCGGCCGGCGGCGACGGAGAGCACGAGCGTCGCCGCGAGGGCGTAGCGGGCGATGGTCTTCACACGAGGTCGCGGCGGCGGAAGAGGAGCGACGAGGCGGCGAGGAGGCCGGCGGCCCAGAGCGCGGCGTAGCCGACGGCGAGGGCGACGTAGCGGGCGAGCGGCTGGTTGGGGTCGTCGGTGAGGAGCACCGCGCGCTCGGGCACGAAGAGGTGGAGGTTGGGCACCACGCGGGCGATGCCCTGGAGGGCGGCGCGGGCGGCGGCGGGGAAGTTGCGCCGCGGGAGGTGCTGCATGAGCCAGGTGCTGCGCGCGATGGCGAAGACACCAAACGAGAAGATGGCCGTCACGAAGGGCGTGCTGAAGGACGAGAACAGCATCGAGACGGCGGCGGTGACCGTCACCTCGGCCAGGGTGAGCAGCGCGCCGCAGAGGACGAAGACGGTCTCGGCGGGGGCGACCACGTAGGCGAGCGAGGCGAAGCCCGCGAGGAGGGCGGCGGCGACGGGGAGCACGGCGGCGAGGGAGAGGGCGCGGCGCACGCGCGGGAAGAGCAGCGGCAGCGGGACGGCGAGGACGACCGCGGCGAGGGCGGCGAGGCGGAGCCCGCGGGAGCGCGCGAGGCGGAGGGCGGGGCCCACGGCGGCTTCGAGGCGCTGCGCGGCGAGGAAGCTGTCGTCGGCGGCGGTGAGGGTGATGAGCGCGAGCAGCAGCGCGGCGATGAGGGTGATGAACACCGCGACGGTGAGGAGGATGCCGAGGTACTTGCCGAGCACGAGCTCGTGCCGCGCGACGGGCTTGGCGAGCAGCACGTAGAGGGTGCGGAGCTCAAGCTCTTTGTAGAGGAAGTTGGCGCCGAGAAACATCGCGATGAGGTTGGCGAGGAGCGAGATGGTGACGAGCCCGTGGTCGACCACGATGCGCACCGACTCGGCGTAGGAGAGCGAGCCGAGGCCGAGGCCGAAGAGCACCGACACGGCGCCGAGCGCGAGGACGGCGAAGAGGATGCGGTCGCGCAGTGCCTCGCGGAAGGACGTGAGCGCGATGGCGAAGGTTCGTGCGTTCATGGCGGGGTCGTCCCGTCGGTGGTGGCGGCGTCGGTGACGGCGGCGTCGGCGTAGGTCGGCGGGATCTCCCCGCGGGCGCGGGCGCGCTCGGCGTCGAGCACGTTGTGGCGCATGGCGTAGGCCTGCGCGCCGAAGAGAAACTCGCCCACGCAAGGGTGCGACGGGAGCTCCGTGCTGGTGCCGTCGACCTCCAGACGCACCTCGACGTCGGGTCGGATGCGGCGGATCGACCCCGTCTGCCAGAAGGCGACGTGGACGCGCACGCGGGTCTCGGGGCCGACGAGGTTGAGGGCCGGGAGGTCGGCGTACTCGTCGCGCAGGAGGCGGTCGAAGCGGACGCGGTCGTCACGGCTCGCGACGAGGTAGGTGCCTTCGCCGAGGGCGACGTGGCGGAGGCGGCCGTGCTCGTCGGGGGCGCGGTCGCTGGTCTCGGTGGACTGCTCGTCGACGACGCGGAGGGGCGCGGCGTGGCCGCGGGCGCGCTGGTCGTACCAGTCCTGGAGGTGGCAGAGGTCTTCGTACGTGATGTGCCGCTGGTCGTTGGTGGGCAGCGTTCGGCGGATGGTCGGGCCGCAGCCGAGAGCGAACGCACACAGCGCGGCAGCCCACGGACGTGCGATGACAGGAGGTGCGCTCATCGGGCCGCGATGATGCCACGGACCCGCGGCGCGTCGGTCGCTCTTCCGGGAGCTCCTCCCGGCGGGCGGGGTGAGGGGTCGCGGCGCTGGAGCTCCGGGGAAAGCCTGCGTCGGCGCGAGGGCCGATCGACGGGAGCGATGCGGAAAGTTGCGGTAACCCGACGGCTTGTGGGCCGCGGAGGGAGGGTGGGTAAGGGGGCAGGGATGAAAATCAGTCGGGGTTTTCCGCGACGCGAGGCCCATGCCGGGCGGAAGAGGGCCCGGAGAACTGGCGGGAGGGTCCCGGGTCCGTGCATGGTGGCCGTCCCCCTCCGAAGTGCCACGCGGGCGTCACTGAGGGACCTTCATCACCGGCCATCTGACAGGGAGAGATCGCTTGAGCATCGACGGACCGATCCAGGGCAAGACCAACGGCAAGTCGAAGAGCGCTGCCACCGCCGCGGGTGTGCAGGCGAAAGCCAGTCGCACGTCGCGGTCGAGTCGCGCCGCGTCCGATCTGGTGCTTCGCCGGTACACCAGGGTCGGCACCGACCCGCTCTCCACGGTCGAGTACGACAAGCGCGATAGCGTCATCAGCAACCCGGACGGGTCGGTGGTGTCGGCGACGCGCGGGGCCGAGGTGCCGAAGGCGTGGTCGCAGCTCGCCACGGACATCGTGGTGTCGAAGTACTTCCGCCGCGCGGGGCTCCACGGCGACGCCAGGCTCGGCGAGACCTCCGTGAAGCAGGTGGTCTACCGCATCGCGCGCTCCATCCGCGAGGCGGGCGAGTCGCGCGGGTACTTCACCGACGCGGCGCAGGCCGACACCTTCGAGAGCGAGCTGTCGTTCCTGCTGGTGAACCAGTACGGCGCGTTCAACTCGCCGGTGTGGTTCAACTGCGGGCTCTTCCAGCGCTACGGCATCACGGGTCAGGGCGGCAACTGGGCGTACAGCGAGGCCACCGCGACGGTGGGCGAGACGGCCAACGCCTACGAGGCGCCGCAGTGCTCGGCGTGCTTCATCCAGAGCGCCCAGGATGACCTCATGGCCATCTTCGAGCTGGTGAAGAACGAAGCCCGGCTCTTCAAGTACGGCTCGGGCACCGGCTCCAACTTCAGCGCGCTGCGCGGTCGCCAGGAGAAGCTCTCGGGCGGCGGGACGTCGTCGGGTCTGATGTCGTTCCTGGAGGTGTTCGATCGGGCGGCGGGGAGCACCAAGTCGGGCGGCACCACGCGTCGCGCCGCGAAGATGGTCTGCCTCGACATGGACCACCCCGAGATCGTCGACTTCATCGAGTGGAAGATGAAGGAGGAGAAGAAGGCCCAGGCGCTCATCGCGTCGGGCTACCCCTCGGACTTCAACGGCGAGGCCTACCACACGGTCTCCGGACAGAACTCCAACAACTCCATCCGCGTGACCGACTCGTTCATGCGCGCGGTCGAGAACGACGGCGAGTGGGAGACCAAGGGCCGCACCAACGGCAAGGTCATCGACACCTATCGCGCCAAGGACCTCTGGAAGAAGGTCGCCCTCAGCGCGTGGTCGTGCGCCGACCCCGGCGTGCAGTACGACACCACCATCAACGACTGGCACACCTGCAAGGTCAGCGGGCGCATCAACGCGAGCAACCCCTGCTCGGAGTACATGTTCCTCGACGACACGGCGTGCAATCTGTCGTCGCTCAACCTCACGAAGTTCTTGAGCGAGGACGCCGACGGCACGCAGCACTTCGACATCGCGGGCTATCGCCACGCGGCGCGGGTGTTCTTCCTCGCGCAGGAGATTCTCGTCGACTACTCGTCCTACCCGACGAAGCAGATCGCGCAGAACTCCCACGACTACCGCCCGCTCGGCCTCGGCTACGCCAACCTCGGCACGCTGCTCATGCTCATGGGCGTCGCGTACGACTCCGACGCGGGCCGCGCGATCGCGGCGTCGCTCACCGCCATCCTGACGGGCCACGCCTACCGCGTGAGCGCCGAAGTGGCGTCGGTGAAGGGGGCGTTCGCGGGCTACGCGAAGAACAGCAAGTCCATGCTCGACGTGATGGGCAAGCACCGCAAGGCGGCCTACGACATCGACAGCCGCGCGTGCCCGGCCGACCTCGTGGCGGCGGCGCGCGAGGACTGGGACGAGGCCGTGAAGCTGGGTGAGCAGTTCGGGTACCGCAACGCGCAGGCGACGGTGCTCGCGCCCACCGGAACCATCGGTCTGCTCATGGACTGCGACACGACGGGCATCGAGCCGGACTTCGCGCTGGTGAAGTTCAAGAAGCTCGCGGGCGGCGGGTACTTCAAGATCGTCAACGCGTCGGTCGAGCGCGCGCTGGTGTGCCTCGGGTACTCCAAGGGTCAGATCGCGGAGATCCTCGCGTACGTCAGCGGCACCAACACCTTCCTCGGTGCGCCGGTGGTCAACCGCGAGTTCTTGAAGTCGAAGGGGCTCACGGCCGACGACATCACGCGCGTCGAGGCGGCGCTGCCGGGTGCGTTCTCCATCGAGCAGGCGTTCTCGCCCTTCACGCTCGGCGCTGACCTCGTGAAGCGGCTCGGTGTGGAAGAGGCGTCGAAGTCCGCGGGCTTCTCGCTGCTCGCGCACTGGAACATCTCGCGCGCCAACATCGACACGCTGGGTGACCACGTGCTCGGTCGGTCGACGGTCGAAGGGGCGCCGCACCTGCGCGACGAGCACCTGCCGGTGTTCGACTGCGCCAACCGCTGCGGTCGGCACGGCAAGCGGTTCCTCGCGCCGATGTCGCACGTGAAGATGATGGCGGCGACGCAGCCGTTCTTGTCGGGGGCGATCTCCAAGACGGTGAACCTGCCCAACGACGCGACCATCGATGAGGTCGCGGACATCTACTACCAGGGCTGGAAGCTCGGTCTGAAGGCGGTGGCGCTGTACCGCGACGGGTGCAAGGCGTCGCAGCCGCTGTCGTCGACGAGCTCGGACAGCGAGAAGAAGAAGGACGAGAAGGTCGAGGCCAAGGCGGCGATCGTGGAGGCGAAGCCCGAGGTGGCGGCGCCGTCGGCGGCGGTGGTCACCGGCACGGCGGACACGACGTCGGAGTTCGGGCCGCTGTTCTCGAAGAGCCCGGTGCTGGCGCCGCCGCGGAAGTCGGTGCGCTACCGGCTGCCGAAGAAGCGCAGCGGGTTCACCCAGGAGGCGCGCATCGGCGGGCACAAGGTGTTCTTGCGGACGGGCGAGTACCAGGACGGGCAGCTCGGCGAGATCTTCATCGACATGCACAAGGAGGGCGCCGCCTTCCGCTCGCTGATGAACTCCTTCGCCATCGCGGTCTCGATGGGCCTGCAGCACGGCGTGTCGCTGGCCGAGTACGTCGATCAGTTCACCTTCACGCGCTTCGAGCCGCAGGGCTCGGTGGTGGGTCACGCGAACGTGAAGTTCGCGACGAGCATCATCGACTACGTGTTCCGCGTGCTGGGTGTGGAGTACCTGAAGCGGTACGACCTGGCGCATGTTCCGCCGACCGAGGAGGAGCAGGCGGAGGGCGAGCACGCGCAGGTGCAGGGGACGCTCAACGCGGCGCCGCAGACGGCGTACACGTCGACGCTGACGGAGCACGAGAGCGCCGGCGGCGGCGGCGGCAACGCGCTGGACAAGCAGTTGAGCAAGATGATGGGCGACGCGCCGATGTGCAGCGTGTGCGGACACATCACCGTCAGGAATGGGGCTTGTTACCGGTGCCTGAACTGCGGCAACTCGATGGGTTGCTCATGATCGGGTGAGCTGCGACGGCAGCGGCTGAGAGGAGGGCTCCGGTGGCGAATGGCTGCCGGGGCCCTTCGGCTATTGGGCCCACGCCGCGGCGTCAGCGCGGCGCGCGGTGGTCGGGGTCGCAGTCATTCGTGGGGTGCGGGCCAACGCCCAAACCCCAGTCCAGCGGGCGCGAGGGACCGCGGACCTGACCATCGCGCGCCGCGCTGACGCCGCGGCGTAGGCCCCACCGACTGCGGGCCTGACCGGCGCGGCATCGATGCGTGACGACGCGTCGCCCATGGGCGTAGCGTCGTCGCGAGATGTGAACCGGTGGGGCGTCGCCAGCTACCAACGGAGACACGAGCATGACGACGACAGCGAGGGCCGTGCGCCCGAACACCCTCGCGGGGCTGCTGGTGGTCGCCGCGGCGCTCCTCATGGGGTGCCGTGACCTGGCATCCTCGCGGCCGACGAGATGTCTGCCGGGCGAGCAGATAGAGTGCGAGTGTGCTGGCGGAACGATCAGCGTGCTGTTCTGTGGGGCGGATGGGACGCCGGGCGCCTGCGCCTGCGGGTACGACGCGGCCGTCATCGATGCGCCGGAGACCTGCCTCCCGGGCTACGCGAACTGCGACGGAACGCTCGCCAATCTCTGCGAGGTCACGATCGCGACGGACGACGCCAACTGCGGCGCGTGCGGCAACGCTTGCACCATGGGTCAGCGATGCATCGACGGGACCTGTCAGTGCGAGACGTCGGAAATGCTCTGCGAAGGGCGCTGTATCAACACACTGTGGGACGACGCGAACTGTGGCGCCTGCGGGCATGCCTGCGGGGTCGGGGAAGAGTGCTCAGTCGGTGCCTGTCGCGTGGCGTGTGCTCTCACCGTGGGTGATGCCTGCACCTTCGGCACTTCGGAACGTACGCCCCCCAACTGCTGCCACAGACCGTACTACTGTGCAGTGCGGCCGGCCGGCACCGACGTGAATTACTGCCGCGCCCCTTTAGGGGGGCCGTGTACTAGCCAGAGCCAGTGCGGCGAGGGGAGGTGTCTTGATGGGACCTGTTGCTCGGAAGGTCGCTGCGACCGTCGGTCGGATTGCTGTCCGGGGCTCGACTGCTACCCGACTAATCCTTGGGAACGTGGCTACTGTCGTCACTGACGATCGCGACGTCCCAGCCTCGCTTGCGAGTGCTTGGAGTCCCCGAGTCACCTCGCGATCCCCGCTCCCCGCCACCGCCCGACTGGTTTCGCTTGCCCCGCTCGTCTCCCCTCGCTGATTCTCCCTACCATCGCGCGGACTCTCTTCACCGCCGCGCACCGGAGGGAACCCCATGACCACTGCCGACACTGCGCCGAGCCGCCAGGTGCTCGACGAGGCGCCCACTCGCGCCATCCGCCTGCTCAAGACCCTCGGAACCCACCTCGCGATTCGCGCGACCCTCGCCGCCCGCGGCTACTCCGACGACGACCATCGCGAGGGCTGGCGCCTCCTCCACGCCGCGTCCGGCTTCAACCCGCAGGCCGCCGCGCCCGGCGCCGCGCTCGCCGCCCCCATCGACGAGTCCGTGCGCTCTGCCATCGTGCAGCTCGACGCCGCCGACGAGCCGCTCGTTCGCATCCTCCGCGCGTCGCTCGGGCGACGCTTCCCCGAGCAGGCCGCCTTCGTCCTCGACGGCGTCGAGGCCACCCAGGGCGCCGGGGCCGTCATCGTCGTGGCGACGCTCCTCGGCCGCCTCGACGCGCTCGCCAACGACCCCGCGCGCAAGAAGACCCGCGCCGACGACCGCAAGGCCCTCGACCTCGTCGCCCAGCGCGGCTACGGCCCCGAGCGCCTCGCCGAACTCCGCGCCCTCGTGAAGAAGGCCCAGTCGTCGCCCGACGCGCCGCCCGCCGCCGCGCCCGTCGACGATGGCGCCCGCGCCGCCGCGCTTGGCGCCCTCCACGCGTGGTGGAAGGAGTGGTCCGAGATCGCACGCGCGGTGATCCGTCGCCGCGATCACCTGATCCTCCTCGGCCTCGCTCGCCGCGCCGCCCGCAAGACGGAAGCCGCTCCGCCGACGACCTGACGCCTTCCGGCACCACCCGTAAGCCTTGTCGGACGCGCGTGGCGCTTGTCGGACGCTCCCGCGACGTCCGGCAAGCGCGCCGCAGACCCGCCAGAGCGTCACCGATGCCTTCCGTCGCCCGCGGCGGGCCTTCCGAGTGCTCCGGCAGGCCCTCTCATCTGCGCAGCAAGCTCAATCAGACCGCGGTCAGCGACGACGCGTCGCCATCGTGGCGTTGCGCGTTGCTTCGACACGTTCGCCCAACGCGTCCTTACCCGGAGGGGCGCTCTCGCTCACGCCCGCAATCGCCGGACTTACCCGAAGGGACGCGCCCGCCCACGCTGCCGATCCGACCCTTCCGTCGACGCTGTCCTTCGCTCGGAGCTGCGACGAACGCGAGGCCCGAGGACTGCGGGCGTGGGCGGGCGCGTCCCTTCGGGTAAGTCCGGCGACTGCGGGCGTGAACGAGAGCGCCCCTCCGGGTGAGGCCGAAGACTGCGGGCCCCGACCTTCGCGCGCCGCGCTGACGCTGCGGCGTAGGCCCCGGTCACGTCACCGGATCAGACAGATGCGCGGAACGCCGGGAAAGTAACGGCACTCCCAGCCGAAGCGGCAGTTGGTGTCGTCCTGGCATCGCGGGAAGCAGTACGACGACGCAGCGCCGGTCGGCTGCCAACAAGCGCTCCCGGTCGGACAGTTCGCGTCTGTGGTGCAAGGCGCGAGGCACATCGACGTCGTCCGCCCAGCGCGCACCATGAAGCTCTGGCACACGGGCGCGGCGCTGGTGCTGCAATGCTCCGACCTGAGGCACGGACCGAAGGGCTCCCCGATCTCGAGCTCTCGCCACGGAGCGTCGGTGACCGCGGGTGCGTCCCTCGCAGCGTCGGTGGCCACGGGTACCTCCCTCGCCGCGTCGGTGACCACGGGGTTCTCGCCGCCGCTCGCAGAGCAGGCCGCGAGAACAAGAACGAAGAGCGGCGAGCGCATCGGGCGACGGTACCAGAGCTTCACCGCGCGGACGCCGACGGCTCCAAACTCACCGCCGAGGTACCGCGCTGCATCGATCGATTGGGGAGGTGGTCAGCGCCCCGGGGTCGGGCACCGTCAGGGTCGCCGGGCGCATCGCTCAACCCGACGCGCCCTCAACCCACGCTCGTCAGCTCCGGCGCCGACGACGCGTCGCCATCACCGCCCCGACCACCAGCAGCGCGCCCATCGCCCCGCGGCCGCTCGACCCGGTGCCCGTCGTGCGGCAGCCGCAGCCCTCGCTCGCTGGCGGCATATCCACCCCGCCGTCGTCCGTCGCCGTCTGCACGTCGGCGGTCACCCCGCTGTCCGTGCTGACGCTGCCCACGTCGCCGCCCGCGTCCGTCGCGCCCGCATCCACCGCACCCGCGTCCGTCGCGCCCGCGTCGGCCACGTCCGTGTCCGTCGCGTCGGCGACGTCGCCCGTCTCGGCGTCCGCTGCGTCCACGTCGACCACGTCGGTGTCCACCACGTCGTCGCCCGCATCCACCACGTCGGTGTCCACTACGTCGTCCGCGTCGACCACGTCGCTCGCGTCGACCACGTCGTCCGCGCCACCGTCCGCGCACACCGGACCGCCATCCGCCGGTGCCGTCCCGGCCAGGCACATGCCCGCGTTGTTGCAGAGCTCGTCGCCGTTGCACGAGTTGCCGTCGCCGCACGAAGCGCCCTCGGCCGCGTTGGTCAGCGCGCACGCGCCCGTCGACTCGGAGCACGCGTTGGTCGCGCAGGGGTTGCCCGACGCGGCGCAGGTCACGGGCGTTCCGGCCGAGCACGCGCCCGACCCGTTGCAGGTCTCGTCGCCGTTGCAACGAATCGTGTCCGCGCACGCCGTCCCCGCCGCCACGAAGCCGTCGGTGGGACACGCCGTCGACGCGCCGTCGCAGCTCTCCGCCACGTCGCACGCCCCCGCGCTCGCGCGGCACACCGTCGCCGCCGTCGCGAGCACGTCCGCGGGACACGCCGCCGCCGCGCCGTCGCAGGTCTCCGCCACGTCACACGCACCCGCGCTCGCGCGGCACACCGTCGCCGTCGTCGCGAGTACGTCGGCCGGGCACGCGCCCGTCGACCCGGTGCAGTTCTCCGCCACGTCGCACGGACCGGCGCTCGCCCGGCACGCCGTCGTCGCAGGCAGGAACCCATCCGCCGGACACGCCGCGCCCGACCCGGTGCAGCTCTCCGCGACGTCGCAGTCCCCGCTGCTCGCCCGACACGCCGTCGTCGCGGGCAGGAACCCATCCGCCGGACACGTCGCGCCCGACCCCGTGCAGCTCTCGGCGGCGTCACACACACCCGCGCTCGCGCGGCACACCGTCGTCGAAGGCAGCAGCACGTCCGCCGGGCACGCGACGCCCGACCCGGTGCAGCTCTCCGCCACGTCGCATGATCCCGCTGCCGCGCGGCACACCGTCGTCGACGCCACGAGCACATCGCTCGGGCACACCGCCGCCGAGCCCGTGCAGTTCTCCGCGACGTCGCACACGCCCGCGCTCGCGCGGCACACCGCCGTCATCGCGCGGAACCCATCCGCCGGGCACGCCATCGCCGCGCCGTCGCAGACCTCCGCCACGTCACAGTCGCCCGCGCTCGCGCGACAGGTGAAGCCCGCCGCGCGCACCACGCACACGTTGAGCGAGCACTGCCCGCAGCCGCCGCAGTCCGAGTCGCTGGCGCAGAGCGCGGTCGACGTCGTGAAGTCCGCGAGACAGCTATCGGTGTCCGCGAAGGTCGACTGGTTGCGCGACGCGGCGGTGTTGGCCGCGGGCGGCGGCGTCGTCGCGGTGACGCCTGCGTAGGCGCCGCTGCCGTACACCACGATGTCCACCGCGGTGTGCGAACGGTCGAGCACGATGACCTCGTCGCCCGCGTTGGCGAGCGTCATCGTGCCGGTGGCCCAGAGCCCGTACGCCGCGAGGTCGGGCGTCGTGTCGGTGGCGGCCCACTCGCCGCCGGCGGGCTCGCCGTAGCGCGCGGTGTAGCTCGTTCCGCTCGTCGACAGGACGAACACCCCGCCCGCCGGGAGCACGGTGGCGTTGGGCAGGCTCACGGCGCCTTCGCCGAGCCCGACGGACTCCTCGTCGGTCACGCGATAACCCGCCAGGGAGAGCGGGGCGGGGGTGACGTTGCGGACGGCGATCCAGTCGCCGCCGTTGGCCGCGTCGCTCGCGGCCTGCGAGACGTAGCGCGTCACCTGCAACGGCGCGTAGGGCTCACCGCCCGCGCCGAAGTACACGTCGAAGCTGTACCCGATGGCCTGGTCGCCCGCGGTCGAGAACTCCGTGAAGGTGTTGGGAAACGCCGACGCGCGCGGGGCGTTGTAGTCGCTCACCACGTCGAGCGCGTTGGGCACCGACGGGTCGCCGATCGCCACGACGTCACCGTCCGACCGCTCGCGGAAGGTCGCGACGGTGAAGCGCAGCGGCGTGGCGGGCGGCCCCGAGAGTCCGAGGCGCGCCCACGGGACCGTCATCTCCACCGTGGTGTTGGTCGCGCTCGTGATGCCGACCGGGAGCGGACCGCCCACCGTCGCGAAGGTGGTGCCGAGCACGCGCGCCTGGGTGCCGGTGCGAAACTGCGTCTGCACGAGGTACTCCCACGCGGCCGTCGCGGGCACCGTGGTGTCGGCGAAGCCCGCGAGGTTGACCTGCCCGGAGCCGCTGACCTGGTCGGTGTCGATGGCGATCTGGATCTGCACCGGGTCGACCGCCGTCGTCGCCGTCGAGCTCGTGAGCACGACGAGGAACGACAGCCCCGTCGCGTCGCCCGTCACGCGGACGCGCGTGAGGTCGGCGACGGTCTCCGTGGCCGCGAGGTCGGTGCGCGTGTCGGCCGCGGCGTCGCGCCAGACGTACTCGCCCTGGTTGGTCGAGTTGCGCGCGATGATGCCGAGGTTGTCGGAGGTCGCTTCGCGCGTGAACCAGTCGGCGGCGTTGCCGTCGACGGTGACGTTGTGCGCGATCGCGGGCGCTGCGCCGAGGCACGCGGCGAGACAGAACAGCATCGACGAGAACGGTCGCAGGTGTTTCATGACGGGCCTTCGCATGGGGTTCGCGCATCGTAAGCGGGAGTCGTCGCGCGACGCTTCCGCGAATGTGCACGCAGGTCCGCGGAGTGGCGTCCACGAAGCGGCGCGACAGTCGGTCCGCGCGTGACGCGTGATGACTCACGCGTCGCGAGTCGCGGCGGTCAGTGGTAGGTGAGGGTGGCGGAGAGCCCGACGGCGCCGTTGGTGACGTCGTCGAAGACGCCGCGCGTGGTGACGCCGTTGCGGTGCAGCGAGGCTTCGAGCGCGACGCCGAAGCGCCACCCGCTCGCGCCGCCAAACTGCTTGCCCACCAGCACATCGAAGGCGTAGCCGAGGTCGGCCCTCGACACGACGACGATGTCCGACGCGGTGTTCTCCATCGACACCGACGAGAGCCCCGCCGAGGCGCTCACGAAGACCTGCACCGGCGCGAACACCCATGTGACGCCGAGGCCGCGACCGCTGATGGAGGGAGTGTTCTGCCGGGCCTCGGTGGCGAAGCCCATGGCGCTCGTCCCGGTCGGGTTGAAGGCCGAGTGGCTCCAGAGGGTGGCGTGCACGGCGACGTTGGGGACGACGTACCAGCCCGCCGCGATGTGCGTGACGAAGGACCCGCCCGACGCCTGCAACGGCGTGTCGTCGCCGCGCAGCGCGAGGTAGCCGAGGCCCAGGGCGACGCGGAGCATGAGGCCCTCGCGCGCGGCATCACGCGGCGGATCGGCGTGCGCGTCGATCGAGCGGAGCATGAGCAGCAACGCCGTCACGGCGAGTCGGCGTGCCTTCATGCGCGCGGACGGTGCCTCAGTCGCGCGCCGTCGTCATCACTGTCGCCGCCGCCGTCGCGCCACCATCGCCAACACCATCGCCGTCGCGAGCGCCCCATTCGTCGACCGCTGCCCACCCACGCGGCATCCGCAGCCGCCGTTGAGCACGCCATCGTCCACCACGCCCGCGTCCACGCCCGCATCCGTGCCCGCGTCCGTCGCCACCACCACGCCCGCATCCACGCTCGCATCCGTGCCCGCATCCACGCCGACGTCCGTCGTCATCACGACGCCCGCGTCCGTCCCCTCCGGCGGAACATCGTCCCCATCGTCGCCCATGTCCGGCGGCGTCATCGGTCCCGTCGACGCTCCGCTCCACACGCCGAGCACATCCACGATGAGGTGCGTTCGCCCGTTGGTGAACACACACAGCGACCCGCCGCCGAGCGCTGACACCGTCACCGCGCCCACCGCGGTGTCCGCCGGGTAGTTGAGCGACGCCGTCCCCGGAACCGCCGCCCCACACGGATACGCCGTCACGAAGCCCGCGCCTGTCGCTCCCACCGCCGTGAGGTTGGCCACCACCGCGACGGCGCTCGCCGGCATCCCCGGCATCCGCTGGATCGGCAGCTCGATCACCTGCCGCACCCCGAGCCGCCCCGCGTACAGCGACGACGTCTGCCGCGTGTCGAGCAGCCGCTGCGGCGACAGCGCCGTGTACGTGATCCCGCTCGACGGCGTGAGGATGCCCGTCACGTCGACGATCACGTGCGCCTCGACGTTGGAGAGCAGACACAACTGCCCGCCGCCGAGCCGCGACACCACCGTGTTGGTCACCACCGCGCCCGGCGCGAAGTTGAGGTTGCTCGTCGGCGGCGTCGCCACACCACACGGGTACGCCGTCACGAAGCCCGCCGCCGCACCCGCGACGACGGTCACGCTCGCGACCACGCCCACCGCATCCGCGGGCGCTCGCACGTCGATGGGGCGCGGCACGTTGGACACCAGCGCGACGTCCGATCGGGTGTCGAGCACCCGCACCGGACCCACCGGCGCGAGCCCCGCGCCCGTCGGTGAAAACGCCCCGTAGGCGTCGACGATCGCGTGCGCCGGGTTGAGCGCCGTGACCGTCACGCCGCCGCCCGCTCCGAGCACCGCGGGCGTCGCGTTGGCGTTGGCCCCGTCGGCCACGTAGTTGACCGTCGACGTCGGCGGCTGCGGCTGCCCCGCGGCGAACACCGTCGCGAACCCTGCACCACCAACACCGATGGCCGTGACGTTGAGCCACACGCCCGTCGCGCCCGTCGGCAGGCCCACCGGAGCCCAGTCGCTGAAGGTCGCGCTGGAGGTCGACGTGAGCGGACCCGCCGCCCCCGAGCGCACCACGCGCGCGCTGCCTTCCGGTGTGCGCGTGTCGAAGAGACGGCTCGGCCCCACGAACGTAAACCGACCCGCCGCCGCGCTCGCGCTCACCGACGGAACCACCGCGCCCGCGACCGCCATCGCCTCGGCGGGCTCGGGCGGTGGCGTGGCGCCGCAGCGCGGTGGCATCCCGGCGAGGCAGGGCGCGCCCGTCGCCGCGCAGTCGACCGAGGAGCAGTCGGCCTGGATGACGCGCGTGCCGTCGCAGCGCGCGGTGCAGGACGTTCCCATGGAGGCGCCGGAGGTGAAGAAGGGCGTCTCGCGCGCGGCGCCCGCGAGGCTGAGCTCGACGTGCAGGTGGTCGGTGTGTGGGAGCGATGCGGCGCTGAGCAGGCCGAAGCCGCGCTCGCCGTTCCAGTAGGCGCGGTCCCAGATGACGCGCTGGACGCCGATGTATGCGGCGTTTTCGACGAGCCAGTTGGCCACCTCGTCGCCGCGCGTGTTGTCCGCGTCGCCGCCCGTCATCGGAACCATCAGGTCCATCGCCCGACCCGTCGCGTGCACGGACAAGGTCGGGACCCGCGTCGCGGCGCTGTTCTGTCGGCAGCAGTACGTGCCGCCCGCGCGCAGGAAGGTGAAGCGACGGAGGAGGTACGCGTTGAGGTCGCGCGTTCCGGGGTACGCGGGCGTGCACGCCGGGTGGGTGCACGAGCACGCAAAAGCGTTGGTCGACGTGCACCGCCCCAGCGGAGAGACCGCGGGCGGATCGACCACCGTCACCCGCTGCGTGGCCGCGACGGCGCGCGTCGACGCGGGCGCCTGCCACGGGCCCGCGATGGCGATGCCCTCCGCGACGGAAGCCACGCGCTCATCGGCCATGCACCCGATGAGCAGCGCCGCGACGCCCACCGACCAGCGACGGTCCACCATAGGGACCCGACGCTATCGTGAAACCATCGTCTGCGACCACGGCGCGGGCCGTTGCCACCGCCGGTCGTGTCCTAAGTTGAAGCCAAGTGTCCCAAGTTGAGAACCCGCATCGCTCACGCCGGAGTTCACCGTGCCGTCCTCGCGCTCACTGCGTCCGGTTCACTCCACGGCTATTTCACGCGGATCGCCCCGCTCGAAGCGGGGCTCCGTGAATCCGATCGTGGGCCACCAATCATCGCATGACGAGCCACGGAGCCCCGCTTCAAGCGGGGCGATCCGCGTGAAATAGCCCGGAGTGAACCGGACGCGGTGAGCGCGAGGACGGCACGGTGAACTCCGGCGTGAGCGACGCAGGTGTCCTACTTTGGCGGGCGCTCGACAATCGGTGTCCTAACTCGGACACCACTCCTCCGCCGGGCTCATCGACAAGCGCCCGCCAACCGGAACACACTCCACCGATGATCCGATGTGAGCGGGTCTTCACCACGGAGGACGGGGCGGCGGAGCCCTACCAGTGCCCCGAGATGGCGACGGTGCCGGTGCTCGTCGGCGACGTCTGGGCGCACTGCTGCCCGGTCTGCGCGAAGACCTGCCGTCGCCGCACCGAACCCCCGCGCGAAGACCACCCCTCGCTGCCCGCGGCCGAGCACGCGCCTCCCTCTCGCCCGCCCGAATAGCCTCTGCCGCCTCGCGCGGGCTGCGCTACCATCGCCGCCCGCCGCGGCCCGAAGCCGCGCCCATCACACGGACAGAGAGGTTTCTCCATGAAGGTCGGTCGCAACGACCCGTGCCACTGCGGCTCGGGTCTCAAGTACAAGAAGTGTCACCTCCCCAAGGACGAGGCCGCGCACGCCGCCGAGCTCGCCACCCAGCGCGCCGCCGCTGCCGCTGCCACCGCCGCTGCAGACGCCGCCGACGCGGCCGAGGCCGACGCCCCTGCCGACGCCAACACCCCGCGCGCGCCCCGCGTCGCTGCGCCGCCCGCCGCTCCCCGCGCCAAGCCGCAGGTCACCCGCCAGCCGGGCGCCGCTCGCCGCCGCGCCGTCTAATCCCTCACAGCCCGCAGCCCGCACCCTCGACGAGCAGGATGCAGTTGGGCGTCGCCCCGCTGCACACCGTCCCGCACGCGCCGCAGTTGCCGTTGGTGGTCAGGCTCGCCTCGCAGCCGTTGGCCGCCATGCCGTCGCAGTTGCCCCAGCCCGGCTCGCACGCAAACCCGCACGCGCTGCTCACACACGTCGCCGAGGCGTTGGCGCGGAGCGGGCAGACGTTGGCGCACGCGCCGCAGTGGTTCGGGTTGTTGGTGGTGTTGATCTCGCAGCCGTTGGTGCGCTTGTTGGCGTCGCAGTCGGCGAAGCCCACGTTGCAGGTGCCCGTGCAGTTGCCGCCCGAGCAGGCCACCGCGATGTTGCTGGTCGAGCACGCCGCACCGGTGCACGCGCCGCACTGGGTGACCGAGGTGTTGGTGTCGACCTCGCAGCCGTTGCTCTGGAGGTTGCCGTCGCAGTTGGCGCGGCCCGCCGCGCAGACGCCGTTGCACGCGCTCGCGCCGCAGGTGCGCGACGCGACGCCGGTGCCCGAGCAGACGTTGCCGCAGGCGCCGCACGCGTCGGGGTCGGCGGTGAGGTTGCGGCAGGTGCCCGAGCAGTTGGTCTGACCCGACCCGCACGAACTCACGCACACGCCCGCCGAGCAGACGGTGCCCGACCCGCACACGGTGCCGCAGGCGCCGCAGTTGGTGTTGCTGCTGTTGAGGTTGGTCTCGCAGCCGTTGGCGACCATGCCGTCGCAGTTGTCGAAGCCGGCGTTGCAGCTCGCGATGGCGCACACGCCGCTCGTGCACCCGGAGGTGGCGTTGGCGAGGGCGCAGAGGTTGTTGCAGGCGCCGCAGTTGGTGGGGCTGGTGCGGGTGTTGATCTCGCAGCCGTCGCTCAGCACGCCGTTGCAGTTGCCGAAGCCCGTCGAGCAGGTGATGCCGCACAGGCCCGAGGTGCAGCTCGCCGTGCCGTTGGTGCTCACGCACGCGCGGCCGCAGGCGCCGCAGTTGCTCGTCGTGGTGATGTTCACCTCGCACATGTCCACGGGCAGGCCGTTGCAGTCGGCGGTGCCTGCTGCGCAGCTCACGCTGGAGGTGCCGCAGGTCGACGCCGTGCACACCGCGATGCTGCCGACGGGCGGCGTCGGGCAGCGGGTGTTGCACGCGCCGCAGTGGTTGATGTTGCCCGCGGTGACGTTGACCTCGCAGCCGTCGACGGCCGAGCCGTTGCAGTCGCGGAAGCCTGTCGCGCAGGCGCCCATGGTGCAGCGCCCCGCCACGCAGGTGGCGGCCGCGTTGGCGAACTGGCAGCTGTTGCCGCACACGCCGCAGTTGGTCACCGTGGTGTTGGTGTTGACCTCGCAGCCGTTGGCGGCGTTGCCGTCGCAGTTGCCGAAGCCGGCGTTGCAGGCCGCGAGGGTGCACGCGCTCGACGCGCAGCCCGCCACGCCGTTGGCCCGCGTGCACACCGTCCCGCACGCCCCGCAGTTGTTGGGGTCGGTGGCGCGGTCGCGGCAGAGGCCCGAGCAGTTGACGGTGGGCGACGCGCAGGTGGTGCCGCAGACGCCGCCCGAGCAGACCTGCCCCGTGGCGCAGACGATGCCGCACGCGCCGCAGTGGTTGTTGTCGGTCTGCGTCGCGCGGCAGGTGCCCGAGCAGCTCGTCTGCCCGACCGGGCACACGCAGGCGCCCGCCACGCAAAACGTCCCGCCCGCGCACGCGCGCCCGCACGCCCCACAGTTGGTGTTGTCCGTCGCGAGGTCGCGGCAGACGCCCGCGCACCCGGTCTGGCCCGTCGCGCAGTTGGCGAGGCACACGCCCGCCGAGCAGAGCTGACCACCCGGGCACGCCGCGCCGCACGTCCCGCAGTTGGACTCATCGACGGCCGTGTTGACCTCGCACCCGTTGGTCACGCTGCCGTCGCAGTCGGCGTAGCCCGCGTCGCACATCCCGACCGTGCAGGCCCCGCTCACGCATGCCGCCGTCGCGTTGGCGACCGCGCACACGCGGTTGCAGGCCCCGCAGTGCGTCGTGCTGGTGTTGGTGCTCGTCTCGCACCCGTTGGCCACGTCGCCGTCGCAGTCGCCGAGCCCCGGCGAGCAGGTGATGGCGCACACGCCGCCCATGCAGCGCGCGGTGCCGCCCGTGTCGCTGCAACGCATCCCGCAGCCGCCGCAGTGACCGACGTCGCTGAAGATGGCCACCTCGCACCCGTTGGCGCTCTCGCCGTCGCAGTTGGCGCGATCGCTCGTGCACACCGGAACGCCGAGGCCGCACACCCCGCCCACGCACAGCGCGGTGACGCCGCTCGGGGGCGTCGGGCAGGCGTTGCCGCACGCGCCGCAGTTGGCGAGGTCCCCAGTGCCGACGTTGGTCTCGCAGCCGTTGGTCGCGTTGCCGTCGCAGTTGGCGAAGCCCGCGGCGCAGGCGCCCATCACGCAGGCGCCCGCCGCGCAGGTGGCGTCGGCGTTGGCGAAGCTGCACCGGTTGCCGCACGCGCCGCAGTTGGTGACGTCGATGGAGGTCGCGGCCTCGCAGCCGTTGATGGGGCTGCCGTCGCAATTGCCGAAGCCGTCACGACAGCTCGCGAAGGTGCACTCGCCCGCCATGCAGCCGGTGATGGCGCCGGGGAGCTCGCACCGCCGCCCGCACGCGCCGCAGTGGTCGGGGTCGTTGACGAGCGAGACGCATCGGCCTTCGCAGATGGCGCCCGCGCAGGCGTCGAGGTCTGCGTCGGGGAGCGCGACGACGTCGACGGGCGTCGTGCGGTCGGGGAGGGTGCCGATGTCGACGCGGACGTCGAGGGTGGTGCTGACGTCGATGCGACCGCCGAGGTCGGGAGCGGCGCTCGCGTCGGGGAGCGCCCGCAACGAGGGGTTGTCCGGCGCGAACGAACACGCCGACAGCAACGCAACCAACAGCCCGACGTAGCCCCGAGCGCGCATCGTTGCCTCCGTGGATATCACGACGGGGGCCTTCGCCGACCTTGAACGAGAACCGTCAGCGCAGGATGCGCGCGCCGTTGACCCCGCGCGCCGGGGTCGAGTCCGACGTGGAGTGTCGCGAGTGCGAGTGTGAGCGATGCGACGCACGAGGCTCCACCGCGACCGCCGGTTCGGGCGTTGGAACCACGGCCGCCGCGACGGGCACTCCGGCATCGACCGCAACCGCCACGACGGGCGCGGCCGCCACGACGGGCGCGGCCACCACGACGGGCGCGGCCACCACGACGGGCGCTCGCACGGGCACCGGCACTGGCGCGACGGGTGGCCTCACGGGCGCTACCGCCGCGGCTGCGCGCACCGGAACCTCCGGCGCAGGAGACACCGGCGCCCGCCGCGTCCACAGCACCGCCGCGGTGAGCAGCATCGCCGTGGAGACGGCCGCGACGACGCCCGCGATCTGCCGCGGGAGCCTGCCCGGCGGCGCGATGGAGCGGTTCACCGGCACCTCGCTCTGCCACGGACCCGAGCGCTGCCCCGACGTCACGCCCGACTGGTTGCCCGCGGCCAGGCCCGGCGGGGGAGGGGGGAGCCACGAGGGGTTGACCGGCGGCAGCGGTTCGAGGGTCTCGGCGCGCACGTTGACGATCCAGCGCTGCGCCCGCGGACCGTCGACGCCCTGCCACAGCGCGCACCCTCGCAGCGCGTCGGCGAAGGCGCGCATGGAGGGCCAGCGCTGCGCACGGTCCTTGGTGACGGCCCGCTGGATGACGGCCGCGAGGTCGCCCGGCAGGTGCGGGGCGAGCGAGGTGAGGGGCGTCGGCTCTTCGTAGATGATCTTCGCGATGAGCGCGTTGGTGTTGGGCGCCGCATACGCGATGGAGCGCGACAGGGCCTTGTAGAACACCACCCCGAGCGACCACACGTCCGAGCGCCCGTCGAGGTCTTCGTCGCCGCGCGCCTGCTCCGGGGACATGTAGTTGGGCGACCCCACCATCTGCCCGACGGCCGTGCGCGAGCCCTCGTCTTCGCCGCGCGGCGAGAAGCGCGCGATGCCAAAATCGATGAGCTTCGGCACCACCCCGTGCGGCGTCTCGTGCAGGAAGATGTTGTCGGGCTTGATGTCGCGGTGGACGATGCCGAGCTCGTGGGCCGCGGCGAGGGCGTCCATGATGGGCAACAAGGTCGCAACCACCGCGTGGGGCGGCAGCGCGCCGACGGCCTTCAGGCAACGCCCGAGGTCGCCGCCCTCCAGAAACTCCTGGACGATGTAGACGAACCCGTAGGTGTCGTCGTCGCCCATGTCGAGCACGTCGATGACGTTGGGGTGCCGCAGCCGTCCGCCGGCCTGCGCCTCGCGCTCGAAGCGCCGCGCCATCTCCGCGCGCTCGGACACCTCCGGGCGCATGGTCTTGATGGCCACCCGGCGGTGTGTGCGGAGGTTTTCGGCCTCGAACACCGAGCCCATGCCCCCGCGCCCCAGCTCGCGGATCACCCGATAGCGACCGCCGATGATGATCTCTTGGGGAGCCTCAGGAGTGGTCATCGGGGCGCTGATCCGCGCGGAGTCTGGTCACGACTCGCGCGGCGGCGCAAGACACCCGCAGAGCCGTGCGGGGTCGAGGGAGTTGCAGGGTCGAAGGTCCTTCCAACGCCGCGGTCGGAGTGATACGCGAGTCACGCACATGGCCAGCGTGCGTTTTGCCGTGGTGGGTTGCCTCGTGGTCACGCTCGCGGCGTCCATCGCCCAGGGTCAGGACGCCGACGCGCTCATCGACCGCGGGGTCGAGCTGCGCACCGCCGGACAGGACGAAGCCGCGCTGCGGGTGTTTCGCCAGGCGTGGGAGGCGCAGCGGTCGCCGCGGGCGCTCGCGCAGGTCGCCCTCGCCGAGCAGGCCCTCGGTCGCTGGGTCGACGCCGAGGCCCACCTCGCGGCGGCCATCGCCGAGCGCGAGCACCGTTGGATCCGCCGCAACCGCCGCGCGCTGGAAGACTCGCTCGCGGAGATTCGCGCGCACGTCGGGCGCATGGAGATCCAAGGCGCGCCCGTCGGGGCCGAGGTGCTCATCGGCGCGACGGTGGTCGGGCGGCTCCCGGCGACGCTGCGCGTGGCGACGGGCCCGGTGACGTTCACGGTGCGCGCGGAGGCCCACGCGTCGGTGACGCGCACGGTGGAGGTCGGCCGCGCGCCGCTGCGCGAGACGGTGACCCTGGCGTCGCTCGACGCTCCTCCCGCGACGCCGACGGTTGCTGCACCCAGCACGACGGTCGTCGAGGCGGCGCCGGTCGCGCTCGCGGTGCGGCCGCCCGAGGCCACGGTGCGCCGTGTGCCGACGAGGCGCTACGTGGGCTACGCCCTCCTCGGGACGGGCGCCGCGGCGTTGGTGGTGTCGGGGGTGTTCTTCGGGCTCAACGCGAGCGCCAACGGCAGCGCCACCGACGCGACGCCGACGTCCGCCGAACCGTACGGGGCGTGGGCGCGCTTTCAGGCCGACGAGAACTTCAACCGCGGTCGTTCGGGCACCGAGGTCTGCGAGCTCGCCCGCACCCGCACCGGCTCCGACGCGTCGCAGGTGCAGGACCTCTGCTCGCGGCTCTCGTCGTCGGCGACCATCGCGCTGGTGTCGGGCGTCGCTGGTGGCGTCCTCGCGGTGACGGGCCTGGTGCTCGCGGTGACGGCTCCGTCGACGCCCGCGGCGCCGCGCTGGTCCGTCGTGCCGTGGGTCGCGCCCGGGGTGGGCGGCGCCGTGGTCGGCGGAGCGTTCTAGAACACCAGTCGGGTCATCGGTGCTGGACATCGGGTGTGCACCGGTCAGGCCCGCAGTCGGCGGACCCACGTCGCGCTGACGCCGCAGCGTGGGCCCGCAGTGTTTGTCGGGGGGGAATGCGGGCGCGGTCGATCGCGCCCGCTACGGGAGGAGGGACGCGGTCAGATGCCGCAGACGTAGCTGCCGCTCATCAGAACGCAGCTCGGCGTCCCGCCGGAGCACACGACGCCGCAGGCGCCGCAGTGCGTGGCGAGCGAGAGGTCGGCCTCGCAGCCGGTGGCCGCCATGCCGTCGCAATCGGCGAAGTCCGCGTTGCAGGTAAACCCGCACGCGCTGCTCACGCACGTCGTCGCCGCGTTGGCGCGCGCCGGGCAGACGTTGGCGCACGAGCCGCAGTTGTTGACGTCGTTGGTGGTGTTGATCTCGCAACCGTTGGTGCGCTTGTTGGCGTCGCAGTCGGCGAAGCCCACGTTGCAGGTGCCGGTGCAGTTGCCGCCCGAGCAGGCCACCGCGATGTTGCTGGTCGAGCACGCCGCACCGGTGCACGCGCCGCACTGGGTGACCGAGGTGTTGGTGTCGATCTCGCACCCGTTGCTCTGGAGGTTGCCGTCGCAGTTGGCGCGGCCCGCCTGGCAGACGCCGTTGCACGCGCTCGCGCCGCAGGTGCGCGACACGACGCCGGTGCCCGAGCACACGGTGCTGCACGCGCCGCACGCGTCGGGATCGGAGGTGAGGTTGCGGCAGGTGCCCGAGCAGTTGGTCTGACCCGACCCGCACGAACTCACGCACACGCCCGCCGAGCAGACGGTGCCCGATCCGCAGACGGTGCCGCAGGCGCCGCAGTTGGTGTTGCTGCTGTTGAGGTTGGTCTCGCAGCCGTTGGCGACCACGCCGTCGCAGTTGTCGAAGCCGGCGTTGCAGCTCGCGATGGTGCACGCGCTGCTCGCGCACCCGGAGGTGGCGTTGGCGAGGGCGCAGATGTTGTTGCAGGCGCCGCAGTTGGTGGGGCTGGTGCGGGTGTTGATCTCGCAGCCGTCGCTCAGCACGCCGTTGCAGTTGCCGAAGCCCGTCGAGCAGGCGATGCCGCACAGGCCCGAGGTGCAGCTCGCCGTGCCGTTGGTGCTCACGCACGCGCGGCCGCAGGCGCCGCAGTTGCTCGTCGTGGTGATGTTCACCTCGCACACGTCCGCGGGCAGGCCGTTGCAGTCGGCGGTGCCCGCCGCGCAGCTCACGCTGGAGGTGCCGCAGGTCGACGACGCGCACACCGCGATGCTGCCGACGGGCGGCGTCGGGCAGCGGGTGGTGCACGCGCCGCAGTTGTTGATGTCACCCGCGGTGATGTTGACCTCGCAGCCGTCGACGGCCGAGCCGTTGCAGTCGCGGAAGCCCGTCGCGCAGGCGCCCATGGTGCAGCGTCCGGCCACGCAGGTGGCGGCCGCGTTGGCGAACTGGCAGCTGTTGCCGCACACGCCGCAGTTGGTCACCGTGGTGTTGGTGTTGACCTCGCAGCCGTTGCTGGCGTCGCCGTCGCAGTTGCCGAAGCCGGCGTTGCAGGCCGCGAGGGTGCACGCGCTCGACGCGCAGCCCGCCACGCCGTTGGCCCGCGTGCACACCGTCCCGCACGCCCCGCAGTTGGACGGATCGTTGGAGCGGTCGCGGCAGAAGCCCGAGCAGTTGAACGTCGGCGACGCGCAGGTCGTGTTGCACGCGCCGCCCGAGCAGAACTGCCCCGACGGGCACACGTTGCCGCAGGCGGCCGTGGTCGTTCCGCAGTTGTTGCTGTCGGTCAGGGTCGCCCGGCAGGTGCCCGAGCAGTTGATCTGCCCGGTCGGGCAGGCGCAGCTCCCGGAGATGCAGAGCGTGCCGCCGGTGCAGGCCCGACCGCACATCCCGCAGTTCGTGTTGTCCGTCGCGAGGTCGCGGCAGACGCCCGAGCAGTCGGTCTGACCCGTCGCGCAGTTGGCGCGGCAGACGCCAGCGGTGCAGACGGTGCCCCCGGCGCACACGGTGCCGCAGGTGCCGCAGTTGTTGTTGTCGGTCTGGAGCGAGCGACACGTCCCGGTGCAGTTGGTCTGACCCGACGGGCACGAGCAGGTGCTCCCCGAGCAGCTCGTGCCGCCCGTGCAGATGCGCCCGCACATCCCGCAGTTGGTGTTGTCCGTCACGAGGTTGCGGCAGGTGCCCGAGCAGTCGGTCTGCCCGGAGAGGCAGGTGGTCACGCACGCGCTGCCCATGCAGATCTGACCGCTGGCGCAGGCGATACCGCAGCCGTTGCAGTTGTTGCGATCAGAGGTGAGGTCGCGGCAGGTGCCCGAGCAGTTGGTTTGCGTGCTGCCGCAGGAGACCTGACATGTGCCGCTCGCGCAGACTTGGCCGGTCGGGCAGGTGACACCGCAAGCGCCGCAGTTGGCCCGGTCGCTCTGGAGGTCGCGGCAGGTCGTGACGCTGGCGACCGTGCACGGATCGGTGCCTGCTGCGCAGACGGTGGTGCAGGTGCCCATTCGGCAGGTCTGACCAGCGAGGCACATCCGGCCGCAGGCGCCGCAGTTGGTGCCGTCGACGTTGGTGTTGGTCTCGCAGCCGTTGTTGGCGTTGCTGTCGCAGTTGCCGAAGCCAGCGACGCACGAAGCCGTCCCGCCGCCGAGCGTACACGCGCTGCCAGTGCAGCCCACGCCCGCCGCGAGCACGTTGGGTAGCGAGGTGCACGAACGCCCGCACATTCCGCAGTGGCTGACGTTGTTGGTGGTGTTGATCTCGCAACCAGTGGAAACCATGCCGTCGCAGTTGGATCGACCGGTGGAACATGTGATGGAGCATGTGCCATTCGCGCAGCCCGCTACACCGCCCTCAGCGGAACACATGCGACCGCAAGCACCGCAGTTGGCGGTCTCGGTGAAGATGTTGACCTCGCAGCCGTCAGCCCGGGAGACGTTGCAATCAGCGCGATCGGCGGGACAGGAGAGCGCAACGGCGCAAGCGCCAGCGGAGCAAGCCGCTACGCCACCCACTGGGGGCGGCGGGCAGCGGTTGCTGCACGCCCCACAGTTGTTGATGTCGCCCATCGCCGTGTTGGTCTCGCAGCCATTGATGGGACTCCCGTCGCAGTCGGCGAAGCCGGTGTTGCAGGTTCCCATCGCGCAGCGACCCGCCACGCAGGTGGCGCCCGCGTTGGCAAAGCTGCAGCGGTTGCCGCAGGTGCCGCAGTTCATCGCGTCGGTCGTCGTGGTGACCTCGCAGCCGTTGGCGTTGTTGCCGTCGCAGTTGCCGAAGCCGTCGTTGCACGCGCCCAGCGTGCAGGCGCTTGCCATGCACCCGGAGACTGCGCCCGGCAGCGAGCACTGCCTGCTGCACGCGCTGCAGTTGTTGGGGTCGCTCGTGAGGTCGCGGCAGGTGTTGCCGCAGAGCGTCTGCCCCGGCGGGCACTGGATCTGGCAGAAAGCCACCCGCGCCCCGCCGTCGGGCTGAGAGCCCGCGTCGGTCACGCCGCCGTCGACGCTGCTCATCGCGGGGCGCACGCAGCGCTCGCCCGAGCTGGTCACGCACGCGGTGCCGCAGCCGCCGCAGTTGGTGTCGCTGAGGAGCGACACGCACTGCCCGTTGCACACCGCGCGGTCGGGACCGGAGCAGTCGACGCACGTGCTCGCGAGGCACGACACGCCCGCGCCGGTGCAGGTGCCGCCCGACCCGCCGTCCATGCCGCCCGCGGTGGGCGCACAGCACGGCTGGCCCGCGGCGCCGCACGCCACGCAGTTGCCGGACGAGCAGAGGAGGCCGTCACCGCGACAGATGGTTCGCGCTGCTCCCGGACCCGCGTCGGCCGGGGGACAGCACGCCGCCCCCATGGTGCCGCACGGACCCGCGTCGGGAAACACGCGATCCGTCGGGTTGTCGAGGGCGCACGCGGTCAGGAGCACCGCCGTCATGAGCGCAAAACCAAGTCGGATGGACCTCATCGCAACGACGTTATCAGACCTCCCCGGCGCGCGAACACCCTTTGACGAGCCCCGTGCGTTGGCTGTCATGGATGTGGCACACCGACACGCTTCTCCCGTATCGTGCCCGACCATGGCGAAGCACTCCTTCGGGCGGGGTATGGGGCTCACGTCGGCCGCGCTGGCCAGCGTCCTCGTGGTGACGGTCGGCGCGCGGACGGCACACGCCCAGGTACCCGAGCGCGTCTACATCGGCCTCGAAGCGGCGGCGGGCACCATCCTGTCATCGCCCCAGAGCGACGAGTTTGGCCTCGGCCTCACCGGCCGGCTGCGCGTCGGGTATCGCCCGGTGCGCGCGCTCGGCATCCACCTCGCCGCCGAGGGCTCGCGCTGGTCGCCGGTCGTCGACACCAACCGCAACGCCGTCGCGTGGACCTTCGGCGGCGGCGTTCGCCTCACGCCGTTCTTTCTCGGTCGCGGTGGTCGGCTCTTCGTCGACGTCGACGCCGGAGCGACGTTTACCGGCGACCCCGTCGAGACCCGCTTCGGCCTCGGCGCCGGACTCGGGTGGCTCTTCCCCATCGGGCGGGTGTTTCACATCGGCCCCGAGCTTCGGTACGGGCACGTCTTCGGCACCGCCCAGGACGAAGCCGCCGGCCGCGGCGACGCCATCTACTGGAACGCTGGTCTCGCCATCGAGCTCGCCTTCCCCGGCGAGCGTCCGGCGCCTCCACCGCCCGTCGTGCTCGCGCCCGCGGACTCCGACGGCGACGGCATCATGGACCCCGACGACCGCTGCCCCACCGAGCCCGAGAACCGCAACGACTACCAGGACACCGACGGCTGCCCCGACAACCCCGACACCGACGGCGACGGCATCCGCGACCCCGACGACCGCTGCATCTCCGAGCCCGAAGACCGCGACGGCTACCTCGACGAGGACGGCTGCCCCGAGCTCGACAACGACAGCGACGGCATCCCCGACACGGCCGATCGCTGTCCGTTGCAGCCCGAGGTCATCAACCAGTTCGAGGACACGGACGGCTGCCCCGACGAGGCTCCTGCAACAGCGACGGTCTCCGCCGAGCGCATCAGCATCAACCAGCACATCTTCTTCGACACCGACCGCGCGACCATCCAGGCGCGCTCCAACGCCATCCTCGACCAGGTGGTGGCGGCGCTCCGTGAGCACGCCGAGATCACCCGCATCCGCATCGAGGGCAACGCCGACGACACGGGCGATGCGGGCCACAACCGAACGCTCTCCCGCGACCGCGCCCGCGCCGTGATGCGCTACCTCCAGTCGGCGGGCATCGCCGCGCGGCGCATGACGGCCATCGGCAACGGCTCCGACCGCCCCGCGATGCAGGGCGACACCGAGGAGGCCCACGCGCGCAACCGGCGCGTGGAGTTTGTCATCGAGCCGGCGGCCGCGACGTCCGCGCGCCCACGGGGCGGGCATCGTCGGCGTCACTGAGCATCGTCTCGTCGACGGTGCTGTGGCTCGCGCGTTCGGACAGCGCGCGGGCCGAGACGCCCATCACCGTGAGCGGCTCGTCGGAGGTGCAGAAGCTCACCCGCTGCCCGAGGTCGACCGGGATGGAGAGCCGCGGGCCGTCGATGTAGAGGCGACACTCGCGCATCTTGTTGAGGATCTCGAGCTTCTCGCCCGCGTGCACGAGCCCGCGCGGCATGGCGTAGGGCGATCCGTCGGCGGTGTAGGGCTCGCGCACCACGAACTGCAACAGCCGCGAGCGCAGTGACAGGAGCCGACCGCCCGCGCTGCGGATGGCGGCGGTGGAGCCGGCGCCGGTGGAGATCCACATGCCCGACGACTTGTGCTCTTCGAGCGCGCCGCGAAACGACACGAGGTACCGCGAGGTGTGGGCCGGGTGGGGGTTGGCGAAGAGCACGTCGTTGAGCACGCGGCGGTGCACCACCTCGTCGTCGACGCTCACCTGCATGCGCGCGAGCTTCACCCGCGGCGCGGCGCCCTTCGCGATGGCTTCGAGGTGGGGGAGCACCTCGCCCATGCGCGTCCCACAGAGAAACCCGACGGAGTCTTGGGGCGCCGAGTTGACGCCCAGCATCGGGGTGTCGCCGACGCCGTGGCTGACCCAGAGGAGCGTCCCGTCGCCGCCGACGGTGACCACGAGGTCGAAGGCTTCGACCGATTCCACGCGGTCGCGGTAGCGGAGCGTGACCTTCGCGCCGACGGTCTCCAGCGCGCGCTGAACCTCCTCGACGGTGCGATGGTGGTGCTCGTCCGAGCGCATCATCCGCGCGACGGTGACGTCCCCGCGGTCGAGGAGCTCCCTCACGCGAGGAACGCCCTGCTGACGGATGTACCGGTCGTAGGCGGTGCGCTTCGCGATGACCAGCACGCGACGCAGGGCGATCATCGGCTCAGCCTCCGCGCTCGATCTCCGCCCGCAGGCGCCACAGCGCGAGCTCCGTCTTGGCGTCTTCGACCACGCCCCTGGCGGCGCGCGCGAGGCACTCGGACAGCGGCCACCACTCGATGGTCGACCCGACCTCCAGCACCCCGTCGCCCTTCGCCTCGACGGCCCGGGTCGGGTCGGGCACCCGCACGCTCACGAGGTGCAGCTTCTCCGCGCACATCCCTGGCGACAGGTACACCGGCGCGCCCAGCCGCGCGAAGTCCGACCGCGGGAGCTCGAAGCCCGTCTCCTCCTCGGTCTCGCGTCGCGCGCACTCCAGCACGCCCTCCTCGCCGCGCTCGTCGGCTTCGATGAGCCCCGCGGGGAGCTCCCACAGATCGAGGTCGGTGCTCACGTCGGGCAGCACGAGCTCGCGCCCGCGCCGCAACACCAGCGGCGGTCGCAGCTGCTTGCGCATGCACACCAGCGGGTCGGTGGGGTGGCCCTCGCGCGGGGCCCACATCACCACGACCACGGCGTCGAGCGCCGCCCGGTCGACGGCGTCGTAGCGGTAGGGCTCGCTCAGCGTTCCGTCGGCGTAGCGCGTACGGAGCTTGTAGCGCCGCACCTTGAGGTACCCCTTGTCGCTCGGGGTCTGCGCGGCGAGGTCTTCGATGATCTCCAAATCCACGGCCATAGACGCGGGAGCATACACAACCTCTCCGCTCTCTACGGGAACATCCCCGCCCCGCGCAGCCCTTCTCCCTCATCGAGCCCGAGGAGGAGGTTCATGCACTGGATGGCCTGACCCGACGCGCCCTTCACGAGGTTGTCGATGGCCCCCATGGCCACCACGCGCCCGGCCCGCGCGTCGACGGCGTAGCCCACCATCGCGCGGTTGGACCCGCGCACCCACAGCGTGTCGGGCAGCACCCCGGGGTCGAGCACGGCGACCGAGGGTGAGCCCGCGAAGTAGCGCCGCGCCTCGGCCACCATCATCTCGGCCGTGACGCCCTCGCGCGCGAGGTCGGCGTACTGCGTCGAGAGAATCCCGCGGGTCATCGGGGCGAGCGTCGGCGTGAAGGTCACCGTCGGCGCCGCACCCAGGACATCACCGAGCACCTGCTCGATCTCGGGCGTGTGGCGGTGCGTGCCGGCGACCTTGTAGAGCCGCGCCCCTTCGCTGGTCTCGGGGAAGTGGTACGCGGGGCCCGGCGTGCGACCTCCCCCCGACACGCCCGACAGCGCATGGATGATAATGCGCTCGGGTCGCACCATCCCCGCGGCGAGCAGCGGCAGCAGCGGCAACGTAGAGGCCGTCGGATAGCAGCCCGGGACGGCGACGAGCGATGTCTCGCGGATGCGCTCGCGGTGCAGCTCGGGCAGGCCGTACACCGCTTCGGCGAGGCGCGCGGGAGCGGCGTGCTCGGCGCCATACCAGGTCTTGTAAAGGGCGGCGTCGCGCAGGCGGAAGTCGGCGGAGAGGTCGAGCACCTTCACGCCGCGCGAGCGCAGCGCTTCGACGCACGCGATGGAGGCGCCGTGGGGCAGCGCGCAGAACGCGACGTCGGCGCGGCGGGCGGCGTCGTCGGCGTCGAAGGGCTCGATGGGGAGCTCGCACAGGCCGGTGAGCGCGGGCAGCACCGTCGACACGCGCGGCGTGAGCTTCTCGCGGGCGTAGAGGGCGGTGATCTCCACTCCACGGTGCTGGAGCAGCAGCCGGAGGAGCTCGGCGCCGGTGTAGCCCGTGGCGCCGACGATCGCGACGCGAGCGCGAGGACGTTCCATGAGTGGACCTCGTTGCGGAGAGGGGTTGCTGTCGGGGGAAGGAGAGGGAAGGCGGGGAAGCGCGAGGCGGGGTCGCTCAGCGCTTGGAGTACTGGAAGCGCTTACGGGCGCCGGGCTGGCCGTACTTCTTGCGCTCCTTCTTGCGGGCGTCGCGGGTCAGGAGACCGGCGCGCTTGAGGGGCGTGCGGCGCTCGGCTTCGGCCGAGGTGAGGGCGCGGGCGATGCCGAAGCGGACCGCGTCGGCCTGGGCCGCGAGACCACCGCCGGCGACGTTGGCTTCGATGTCGTAGCGGCCGATGGCCTCGACGATCTCGAAGGGCTGGAGGATGAGGAGCTGCGAGGCCTGGCGGGGGAAGTACTGGTCGTACGGCCGGCGGTTGACGAGGATGTTGCCAGAGCCGGCGCGGAGGATGATCCGGGCGACGGCGGTCTTGCGCTTGCCGGTCGAGAAGTGACGTTCGGTCTGCATCGTGGTGGCCTTCAGAGGGTGCGGTATCAGAACTGGAGGGGGAGCGCCTGGGGCTGCTGCGCTTCGTGCGGGTGCGAGGCGCCGGCGTAGACCTTGAGCTTGAGGCCCTGGGCGCGGCCGAGCGGGTTGTGCGGCAGCATGCCCTTCACGGCGTGCTCGATGGGGTACTCGGGCTTGTGGTCGAGCATGTCGCCCGCGGCGCGCTTGCGGAGGCCGCCGACGGTGCCGGAGTAGTTGTAATAGAACTTCTTGGTGCGCTTCTGGCCGGTGAGGGCGACCTTCTCGGCGTTGATCACGACCACGAAGTCACCGGTGTCGACGTTGGTGGTGAACGTCGGGCGGTGCTTGCCGCGGAGCACCCGCGCGATGTCGCTGGCGAGGCGCCCGAGGGGGCGGTCGGTCGCGTCGACGATGTACCAGTTGCGAGTGATGTCGGCCGGGGCGGTAAACGTGTCCATCGGAGGGTTTCGACCTGTGCTGGAGTTCTATGGGGAAACGATCAACACGTCGCCCACCAGAAGGGGGGGGTGTCGGGAGGGCGGCAGACTACTGATCCGCGTTCGCATGTCAAGACGCCCTCCGCGGGGTGAGAGGCGCGCATTGCTTGCCGCCGTCGCGCGAGCGTTGGTATGACGACCGGGGAAGCTACCGCATGGATTGGAAGGTCTCAGTCGTGAAGCGTGCGGTCGACGTGGTGGGCGCCACCGCGGCGTTGACCATCACCGCGCCGCTCTATCCGCTGCTCGCGGCGGCGATCTACGTCGACAACCCAGGGCCCATCTTCTACTCGCAGGAGCGCGTCGGCCGCACGCACCCGACGGCCTCGTGGACCAACGGGGAGAGCCTGCCGACCTTCCGCATGTGGAAGTTCCGGTCGATGCGCATCGACTCGGAGAAGGACGGACGGGCGAAGCTCGCGAGCACCAACGACGACCGCATCACGCGCGTCGGGAGGTTCTTGCGCAAGACGCGCCTCGACGAGATCCCGCAGTTCATCAACGTGCTCACCGGCGACATGTCCATCGTGGGTCCGCGGCCCGAGCGCCCGGAGCTGGTGCGCACCCTCTGCGCGGCCATCCCGATGTTCGAGGAGCGCACGCGCATGATGCGGCCGGGCATCACCGGGCTCGCGCAGATCTCCCTCGACTACCTCGGTCGCATGCCCGAGGACTCGGCCATCGCGACGCTCAAGAGCACGCTGCTCAACCCCTTCAAGCTCGAGGAGCTGGAGGGCTCGGTGGCCGACGACATGCGCACCAAGCTTCTCTACGACCTCGCCTACGCGGCGCGCATGGAGGACTTCTGGTCGTTCGTGAAGACCGACCTGGAGATCATGCTTCGCACCCCCGCGGTCATGCTCGGCGCCCGGGGCCGTTAGCTGTTTGACGCGGAGCAACGTCAACGCGTAGGGTTCGACCTCCCTAACGAGGCATAGCGCGTCAACGATGGCCGATCAGTCTTCCCGAAGGCCGCCTGCGCGGTTTCCTACGATGGATGCGCCGCCCAACCGGGGCGGCCCCGGCGAGGCGCGCAACGACCTGGCGGGGTACTTCTCCGAGCACGGTCCGACCCCGGCACCCGCGCACGAGCTCATCGACTCCGACGCCGCCACGCGGGTGGCCAGCGCGGCGTCGCTCTTCAACCCCAACGGCGGTGGCTATCAAGAGCCGGGCGGGTTTCCCACCAACCCAGGTGGTTGGCAGCCCGTCACCGACGACTCGTCCGAGGCGATGACCCTCAACGCCGACCAGATGCGCGCGCACCTGCCGTCGATGGAGTCGTACGGCGAGGCGCGCACCAACCAGTACAACCCCGACGACCCGTACAACGTCTACGGCCAGGACTACGAGGGCGGCGTGGTGGTCGACCCCAACGCCACCATCCAGCAGGAGTACGGCCTGGTCCCCTTCAGCGAGCAGCAGGCGCACGAGGCGATTCCCTCGTGGGCGCCGCCCAGCTACTCGATGCTCCGCATCAACCCGGCCGAGCACGTCGACAACTTCTCGCAAGACCTCGTGCTGCTGTCGCACCCCGACGGCTTCGCGGCGGCGCAGTTTCGCACCCTCCGCTATCGCCTGGAGCAGGAGCCCGATCTCCAGGTCATCGTGGTGACCTCGGCCCGCGACGGCGACGGCAAGAGCGTCACCGCGGCCAACCTCGCGCTGTCGCTCGCCGAGGGCGGGCGCATCCAGGTGCTCCTCATCGACGCGTCGCTGCGCAACCCGGCGCAGCACAAGCTCTTCGGCGTCAACGGCGACCTCGGCCTCACCAGCGTGCTCGCCGCGCGGCAGAACGATCCGTCGCTCCCGGTGGACGTCATCCGCATCACGGCGAGCCTCAACCTCATGCCCGCGGGCCCGGCCGTGGCGAGCGCCCACGCGGCCCTCTCGTCGGAGGCCGCCGCGGTGCTCATCGGGCAGCTCCGCCGCGAGTTTCGCTACATCATCGTCGACTCGGCGGCGGTGTTCGGCACGGCCGAGACGCTCGCGTGGCACGGGCTCATCGACAAGTACATCGTCGCCGCGCGCGCGGGCCGCACGACCACCGAAGACCTCACCCACACCGTCGAGCGACTCCAGAAGGAGCGCATCGTGGGCGTGACCTTCCTCGGCCCGAAGATCAAGCGCCGCTGAGCATCACGCACCCCCGCGCGGGTGCGTCTCAGCCGCTGATGGGGCCGAGGTTCTCCAGCACGCCGGTGCCGTCGTCGCCGAAGCGATCGATGGTCAGGCCCATCGCGCGCATCATCGCCGTGTAGAGGTTGGCCACCGGCCGCTCGCTCGCATACGCGACGTGGCGGTTGGTCGTGAACTGCCCGCCGCAACCGCCGGCCAGCAGCGTCGGGATGTTGTCGTGGGTGTGCAGGTTGCTGTCGGAGATCTCGCTGGAGAACAGCACCGTGGAGTGGTCGAGCAGGCTCGACCCGTCGACCTCGCGCACGGCCTTGAGCTGCCGCAGGAGGTACGCGAACTGCTCCACCTCCCAGGTGCCGATGGTCACGAGCTGACGGATCTTCTCGGGGTCGTTCTGGTGGTGCGAGATGTCGTGGTGGCCGCCGGGGATGCCGAGGAAGGGGTAGTGCGCGTTGCCCCCGGCGCCGTCGAGCATGAAGGTCGAGACCCGCGTGAGGTCGCACCGAAACGCGACGGTCATGAGGTCGGCCATCAGCCGCACGTGCTGGGGGTAGTCGGGGGTGCCCTGCGGCGCCTCGGGGATCACGCAGCTTGCCGACAGCGGGATCGCGCCCATCACGCGCTGCTCCACCTCGCGCACCGACGTGAGGTACTCGTCGAGCTTCTGGCGGTCGGTCTGCCCGAGGCGGGACGTGAGGCGCGTCGCGTCGCGGTGCACGTAGTCGAGCACGCTGGTGCGGTACGCCAAGCGGCGCTCCTGCTCCTCGCGCGTGCCGTCGAGGTCGAAGCCGCCGAAGAGGCGGTTGAAGGCCGCCTGCGGCGTCGTGAGCCGCGAGAGCGGACGCGTGGCGCTCGACCACGTGATGTTGGTCGTGTACGCGCACGAGTAGCCCGCGTCGCAGTCGCCCACGACCGCGCTCCCACGAACGCCAAACTGCAACGACGGGAAGCGCGTCACGTTGGCCAGCGACTGGGCCACCATCTGGTCGGCCGAGATGCCGTTGCGGAGGTTGGTTCCGCTCGTCTTGCGGAGGCGGGTGCAGGTGAGAAAGGAGCCGGTGCCGCGGGCGTGGTCGCCGCCGCCGTCGTCGCTGCCGCGGTACACGCGCTCGGCCGGGCGGTTGGCGAGGCCCGTCAACACCTGCACGTCGGAGCGCAGCTCGGCGAGCGGCGCGAGGATGGTCGAGAGCGGGAAGTCGGCCCCCGTAGCCGCGGGCGTCCACGACGTCATGGGCATGCCGTTGGGGACGAAGTACACGAGCATGCGCCTGGGGATGGTCATGCCGCCGGCCTGCGCCGTGCCGCGCGGCAGCAGGCTCTCCAGCGCGGGGAGCGCGAGCGCGACGGCGGCGCCGCCCAGGAAGGCGCGTCGTCCCATGCGGGTGATCATGGCTGTTCTCCGGGGAGCGTCGGGTCGCCGCGTCGCAGGCGGAAGGGCTCGCTCAGGGCGACGTGCTCGACGAGGTCGCGCAGGCGCAGACCGCCGCCGCGCCACGCCTGCTGGATGCCGTCGAGGGCCGCGTCGTCGTCGGTGCCGAGCCCGCGGCCGAGGGCGTAGGTGAGCAGGTGCCGCGCGACGCAGCGCGAGTACCGCGGGTCGTTGGCGAGAATCGCCGCGAGCTGCGCCGGGCTCTCGAAGGACTCGCCGGTCGGCAGTCGCCCGGTGGCGTCGATGGGGAAGCCGGAGTCCATGGTGCGCGTGACGCCGACGCCGTCGAAGCCCTCGAAGCCGAAGCCGATGGGGTCCATGGTCTGGTGGCACGACGCGCAGCCGGGGTCGCGGCGGTGCTGCTCCATGCGCTGACGGAGCGTTCCGGTCGGCATCGCGCCGGCCTCGGCGAGCGCGGCCGTGTTGGCGGGCGGCGGCGGCGGCGCGGCGCAGAGGAGCTGCGAGAGCACCCACAGCCCGCGCTTCACCGGCGACGTGCGATCGGAGTGGCTGGTCACGGTGAGCACGCTGCCCTGGGTCACGATGCCCACCCGCGAGGTGCCCGCGAGGGAGACGCGACGCAGCGTCGGGTCGCCGCTGGACGGCAGGCCGTAGTTCCGCTCGAGGTCGCCGGTGGCGAAGGTGAAGTCCGCGGTGAGAAAGCGGTCCATCCCGAGGTCGCCGTGGAGAAACTCGTCGAAGTACCGGTTGGTCTCCTGCCGGAAGGACTCCAACATCGGCGCGCGAAACTGCGGGAACGACCGGAGATCGACGGCGTGGTCGTTGAGCGCGCGGGTGCCCAGCCACTGGGCCGAGAAGTTCTCGGTGAGGGCGCGGGACTTCGGGTCGGCCAGCATGCGCCTCACCTGCCCCTGGAGCACCGCGGGGTCGTTGAGCGTCCCGGCGTCGGCCGCGTCGAGGAGGGCGTCGTCGGGCGTCGAGCTCCAGATGAAGTACGACAGCCGCGCGGCGAGCTCGTGCGCCTCCAGCGGGTGCGGCGTCACCGAGGTCGGGTCGGGGTCGACCTCCACGCGGAAGATGAAGTTCTGCGACAGCAGCATGGCCTGGAGCACCAGGCGCATGGCGTCGTCGAAGCCGCCGCCGCGCATCCGCGCCACGTCGAGGAAGGCCGCGAGCTCGGTCACCTCCGCCGCGGTGAGCGGGCGTCGCCACGCGCGTCGACCGAAGCGGGTGATGACCTGCCGCAGGCACACGTCGTCGCCCACCGCGACCGGGTCGCAGGTCACGAGTCGCGCCCGCGCGTTGCCTTCGAGCGCCTCGTTGGAGAGCGCCTCGGCGGCGGCCTGGTACATCTCCAGGTGCAGGGGCGAGAGGCTCAACACGTCGGCCACGTTGTCGAAGCCGTAGCCCGAGTCGTCGGGGGGGAAATTCTGTGAGGGGTTGATGACCGTGCCGAGCAGGTCGCGCACGGTGTTGTTGTACTCGGTGACGTTGAGGCGGTGGAGCGTGACGCGCCCGGGGTCGCCGACGATGGTCATCGCCTCGCCCCGCCGCGGCGGGGTCGCCGTCTGCCGTCCGGCGACCGTCGGGGGGAGACCCGCTCGTTGATCGGTCGAACCGCGCACCACCGACGCCTCGTCGCCCCCAGCGAGCCCGCACGCCGCGCACACGAACGCCAGCAGCGCGGCTGTCCATGGCCGTCGGGTCGTCATGGGTTGCCCACCCAGGCCGCGATGGCGGCGTGCTCCTCGGCCGACAGCGGCGTGGACATGTCCGGGGGCATCGTCCGATCGACTATCACACGTCTCCGGACGGCGGTGCGGCGCTCGTTCCAGGGGGCGTAGCGCGACAGGTCGAGGTTGGCGCTGCCGCCCGGGAGGTGACACGCGGCGCAGCGGCGAACGAACACCGGCCGCACGTCGCGCTCCCACCCGATCTGGTCGTCGGTGACGCCGGTCGAGTCGGCGTAGCGCGCGAGGCGCCCGTTGGAAGACACCCACACATCGCCGGTCGGCGAGCCCACGAGGCGGGCGTCGCTGGCGAGGTTGGCGTTTCGTGTGCGGCGCACCGTGCCGTCGTAGACCGCGAGCTCGCTGCCGACGCCGAACCACACGCGCCGCCCCGAGGTCGCGAGGCCGTGCAGCGCGTCGCTCATCGCGTAGACCGCTTGCAACCGTCCGTTGGCGTCTTCGAGGTAGAGCGACGACGCGGTGAGGACGGCGAGGCGCCCGCGGTCGTCGAGGGCCACGGAGGTCACGCCCGCGATGGGGTACTCCGTGGTGCGCCCCGTGGTCGGCTCGAACACCCGCACGGCCTGCGACGACGCGATGGACGCGAGCTTTCCGCCGCCCGCCGGGTTGGGAAACGCGCCGTCGTAGCGGGTGATGGTCGTCCCGTCGGCGATGGCGAAGCCGTCGGCGAAGGTGAAGGCCGCGGCCGTCGCTCCGAGGGAGACGACGGCTTGCACGGGTGCGTCACCGAGGCGGTAGCGCTCGGTGATGTCGTCGAAGTCGTACCCCGCGCGGAGGCGCAAGAGGCGGCCCTCGCCGTTGATGCCGACCACCCAGCGGGCGGAGGTTCCGTCCCCGGCGGGGATCTCCGCGGCCGAGCGCCAGGAGCGCGCGACGGTGCTGCGCCCGACCACCGCGCCGCCGAGGAGGACAGCGGCCCCCTGGTCGCCGAAGACCACGACGCCGTGCTCGAACTCCGCCAGCGCGGTGACGCTGCCGAGGTCGACCTGGGCGGGGTTCCAGACGACCTCGCGGACGACGAGCTCTGTCGAGACGGGCGTCGACCCGTCGGAGCAGCCCAGCGCGGCGAGGCCGAGGGCGATGAGTGGATGCGCGGCTCGCATCGGCAATGATGTCGCGATGGTAGCGCGCGTGCCTCACACGGGGGAAACGGAGCGCTCGCGATTTCCGCGGGGCGGCGGGTGCTACGCCAGCAGGTCGTTGGCGCGCGAATACATGTTCATGTTGGCGCGCAGACATGGACATGTTGGCGTGACCCTCGGCCGCGGTACCGTCGGGAGATGGCCACCGCGAAGAAGAAGCCTGCCGCGCCCACCGTTGTTCTCGCCCGCTCGCTGCGGTCCAACGCGGAGGCCGCTCGCACGGCCAAGGTCGCCCGCCTCAAGGCTCAGGGGACGGCTGCCATCGAGCGGGTGCGTGACCTGCGCGCACGCATTGAGGACGACTTCCTGGAGATTGGCCAGGAGCTCGCCACGCTCGTCGATCCGCAGGTGATCGAGGCGATGGGCTACGACGACTTCGCAGCGGTCTGCGTCGGCCCGCTGGGGATGTCGGTCGGCAAGGCGCGGCAGCTCATCGCGGTGACGACCCGCCTTGCTCCGCAGCTCGCTCGGGCGCTCGGGCAAGACCGCGCCGTCGCGCTGCTCTCGCTGGTCGACGCGACCCCGGAGGACGACACCCCGGCAGAGGTGTGGAAGGCGACGCTGACGCTGCCCCATGGGGCAAGGCTCGACGTGGACAAGGCGACGACGAAGGAGATCCGCGAGGCGGCGACGGCGATTCGTCGGCACCACGCGGCGAAGCGAGGCGGGCGCGGCCGAGGGCTCACCGTGTCGCCAGAGGAGCAGGCCGCGGCGAAGAAGATCGAGGCGGCCATCGGGCGGGACGCAAGGCTCGCGGGCACGACCGTGACGCTGAAGGCAGGGACGAAGGCGCGCGGGGCGCGGGTGGTCGTTGCGGTCGACCTCACGCTGGCGGCGCGGATGGCGAAGGCGGTCGCGAAGGCGATGGGGTAGCGACCAGTGTGCGGGGCAGTTCGGAGCGAAGGTCGCCGTAGAGCCCGACTCGGAGGCGGCGACGCAACGTGGTGCACACTCGTACCCCGTCGCAAGAGTTCTGACGGGTTGGAGAGGCCGCAAGGACGCCCAGGGTCGCAAGGGCGGAACGAATAGAGCGACTCACCAACACCTCATCTCATTTCATCTGTTCCTTGCGACCCTCGCGCCCTTGCGGCCTCCAACCCGTCAGAACTCTTGCGACGCGGTACAAGGAGGACGCATCGGGCTACCGGGCCGATGGTGAGGGAGAGCGGCGATGACCGAACGAAACACGGCGTGGTGGCGTGCGGCTCTAGCGGGCGCGCTGTTGGCGACCGCGTCCCTTGGGGCGTGCAGTGGGACCGTCACGCACGTTTCGGCCGACGCGGCGGTGTCCGACCTCGTCGTGATCGACGTGCTCCCCGAGGTGGATACGCCCGTCGTCGACACACCGTCCCCGATGGACGCGCCAGTGGTCGACACATCACCCGCGGTTGACGTGCCAGTCATCGACACGGCGTTGACCTGCGACGCCGGCACGACGCTCTGCGGGGCGACCTGCGTGGACACCGCGACAAGCGTCTACCACTGCGGCGCCTGCAACCGTGCGTGCGAGGCGGGGTGGTCGTGCGTGATGGGGACCTGCGCGTGCGCCACGGGAACTCACCCGGTGGGCACCCTCTGCGTGGCGAACGACGCGCCGAGAGCTCTCGCTCCCATCTCGTTGGGCGACGTGACGCAGCGACGACCGACCCTCCGGTGGGCGCTCCCCGCGGGCATCGACGGCGCCGTCGTGGAGCTGTGCCGCGACCGCGCGTGCACGAGCGTCATCGAGACGCTGCGGGTCACCGGCACGAGCGCGAGACCCACGGCCGATCTGCCCGCGCGGAGCACGGTGTTCTGGCGGATGCGCGGGCGCGTGGGGACCGTGGAGCGCTCCGGCATGAGTCCGACGTGGATCTTCCACGTGCCCGCGATGAGCGCGAGCACGGCGGTCGACACCAGCTTCAATCCCCACTTCGACATCAACGGCGACGGCTTCGATGATCTCGTCGTCGGCGCGAGAGAAGTGAGACCTGGTGGTCGCGTGGGCACGGCGAGCGTGTTCTACGGGAGCGCGACGTGGACCCAACCCGCCGCGGGTACCGTGCGCACTCCAGACCGCCTCCTTGAAGGCGGGGAGGCAAGTGGAGTGTTCGGCTTCTCGGTGGCGAGTGCGGGGGACATCAACGGCGACGGGTACGCCGATCTTGTTGTTGGCACGTCAGACGCCGACCCGGGTGGGCGCAGTGGTGCGGGGACCGCGACCGTGTTCTACGGGAGTGCAACGTGGACCCGGCCTGTGGCGGGCACGGCGCGTACCCCAGATCGCCTTCTCGAAGGCGTCGCGTCGGGCGACATGTTCGGTTGGTCGGTCGCCGGGGTGGGCGATGTCGATGGCGATGGTTACGCCGACCTCGTCGTCGGGGCACGGAGCGCAGACCCGGGTGGGCGCAGTGGCGCGGGTACGGCGAGCGTGTTCTACGGGAGCGCGACGTGGACTCAACCCGCCGCGGGCTCCGCGCGCAGCCCTGACCGCCTCCTCGAAGGCGCGTCGGTGGACGACGACTTCGGAGGGACGGTGGCGAGCGCGGGCGACGTCAACGGCGACGGGTACGCTGACCTCGTCGTCGGGGCAGCGGGCGCCGACCCGGGTGGACGCGCCAGTGCGGGTACCGCGAGCGTGTACTACGGGAGCGCGACATGGACCCAACCTGCGCCGGGCACCGCGTGCATCCCAGACCGCCTGCTCGAAGGCGCAACGCCGCATGACAGCTTCAACTTGTCCATGGCGAGCGCGGGCGACGTCAACGGCGACGGGTATGCCGACCTCGTCGTCGGGGCAGTGGGCGCCGACCCGGGCGGGCGCGTTGGTGCGGGTACCGCGAGCGTCTACTACGGGAGCGCAACGTGGACCCAGCCCGCGGCGGGCACCGCGCGCACTCCGGACCGTCTCCTCGAAGGCGCGGTGGCGGGCGACGAGTTCGGCACTTCGGTCGCGAGTGCGGGGGACGTCAACGGCGACGGATACGCTGACCTCGTCATCGGAGCTTATCTCGCCGACCCAGGCGGGCGCACCTCCGCAGGCACGGCGAGCGTATTCTACGGGAGCGCGACGTGGACCCAGCCCGCGGCAGGCATCGCACGCACCCCAGACCGCCTCATTGAAGGCGCGAGGGCGGGCGATGCGTTCGGCTGGTCGGGCGCGGGCGCGGGCGACGTCAACGGCGACGGCTACGCCGACCTCATTGTTGGGGCACGGAGCGCAGACCCGGGCGGGCGCGACTACGCGGGCACGGCGAGCGTGTTCCATGGAGGCGCGACGTGGATCCAACCCGCGACGGGCACCGCGCGCGCACCGGACCGCCTCCTTGAAGGCGCGGCGGCGGCGGACGACTTCGGAGTGTCGGTGGCAAGCGCAACCGAGGTCACCAACCCGCGCGAGACGCGCACCACCATCACCCGTGGGGCGCTACGCCAGCAGGTCGTTGGCGCGCTCGCCCTTCGGCGACATGAGCGACTGCCCCAGCGCGAGGATCTCCATCAGCACGCCCCGGTACACGCTCGCCACCGCATCCAGATCGACGTCCGCCGGGTCGCCGTCCTCGTCGGGCTCTAGCGCCGCCTCGACCTGCTCGCGCACGAAGGCCATCAGGTGCGGCTGCCCGATGGCCACCAGGTCGTCGCTCTCCAGCACCTCGTCGGCGTCGCCGCGACGCAGCTCCTCGTCCCACTCGAAGGTCGCCTGCACCGTCGCCAGCGTCGCCTCGTCGACCCGGCGCACCCGCTGCCCGAAGGCCGACACGAACGCCCCGTACACCACGATGGCGAGGAAGTACCCCAGCGCCTGCGCCGTCTCGTCGCGCACCGGCTCGACCACCGCGCGTAGCCAGCGGCCGAGCGCCGGCTGCGCGAACTCCAGCGCCGCAAACCCGCCCATCACCTGGGCCTCCAGATCGCCGTCGTCGGAGACGTCGGACTCCGCGGCGTCGACCGCCTCGGCCGACACCATCGCGTAGCTGGCGATGGGGCGAATCGCCGAGCGCGCCGGCCACAGGGCGGTCAACCCTCCTCCTCCTCGATGAAGATGCGGTCGAGCGCGGTCATGGACACCGCCAGCGCGCAGCGTTCGCAGAGCGGCAGCTCTTCGCGCACCACCTCGTCGCCCCGCACCCACAGCATCATTCCATGCCCGGCGGGCTCACCCTCGATGGGGGCGTCGCACGCGTGGCAGCTCAGCGTTTCGTCGAGTCTCGGTGTCACTCCGGGCACCATACCACCGCGCTTCAATCCGGCACCGACGCGAGCGTCTCGATCACCGTGCGATGCACGTCGGGGTGCACCACCACGATGCCCTGGTCGAGGTCGAGGCGCGTCGCGTGGTAGTCGATGTCCCGCCCGAGGGCGTCGCTCACCCGCAGCCCCGCGCCCCGCGCGATGGCCTCCGGCGCGCAGCCGTCCCAGAGCTTCGGACCACGCCCCAGGTGAACGTAGAGGTCGCTCTCGCCAGTGGCCACCGCGGCGACCTTCAGCCCGACGCTCCCGCGCACCATCTGTGAGGTGATGCCGAGCGCGCGGGCCAGCGTCGTCACGCGGGGATTGGGGTGCGAGCGCGACCCGATGAGCCTCGCCGTCGCCCATGACTCCGGCGCCTTCGCCACCATCGCGCGGCGCTCCCCGTCGGGGTCGATGGACCACGCGCCCTCACCCGGAACGCCCACCAGCGCGACCCCGCTGACGGGCGACACCACGACGCCGAGCGCGGCGCGGCCGTCCACCGCGAGGCCCACCATCGTGCAGAACTCGCCGTTGCGCTGGACGAAGTCCTTGGTGCCGTCGAGCGGATCGACGAACCAGCAGCGCTCGCCGCGCGACGCCGCCGCGAGGGACTCCGCCCCGTCGCTCTCCTCCGCGCACAGGCCGTCGCTTGGAAACGCCTCGCGCAGCGTGGCGACGATGAGGGCGTTGGCCTCGTGGTCGGCGGTGGTCACCGGGTCGTCGTGGCCCTTCCACGAGACCTCGACGCCGCTCACGTACAGCGCGTGTATCCTCCGCGCGGCGGTGCGGGCGGCCTCCAGCGCGACCTCGATCTCACGGGTGAAAGCCATGGCGGTGGGCAACGTATCACCGACGGCGACGCGGCGATTCTCACCCGAGGATTCTTCTGGTGTAGAAACCGGGTCGACCTCTCAAATCCCAGTCAGGCCCCGCACGCGGGCCCTCACACCAACTCACAGGAGTCCATTCATGAAGTACCGGGTTCTCTCGTCGTGTGTCGCCGTCGCGCTGGGCGCGTGGGTGCTCTCGGGCTGTGTCGTCCGCGGCCAGGGGGGCCTCGGGATTCAGTCGACCATCAACGTGCCGGCGCCCACCGTCACGGCCAGCACCAACCTCAACGCCAACGTGACTGTCCCCACGGGCGTGACGGTCATCCAGCAGCAGTGCGTGCAGGGCTCGGCTGAGCAGTGCAACGGCCTCGACGACAACTGCAACGGCGTCATCGACGAGGGCTGCGGCTACCAGACCGGCAACATCCAGATCACCGCCGCGTGGAACTCCTCCTCCGACATCGACCTCCACGTCCTCGACCCGATGAACGAGGAGATCTACTACGCCCACCGCAACAGCTCGTCGGGCGGCGTGCTCGACCGCGACGCCAACGCCGCTTGCAGCGTCGCGCCCCCCACCGTCGAAAACGTCTACTGGAGCTCGCAGCCCCCGTCGGGCACCTACCGCATCCGGCTCGTCGCGTACGACATGTGCCGCACCGCCGCGACCCCGGTCACCCTCTCCATCGCCGTCGGCGGCCACATCGTCGGCGCGTACAGCTTCACGTTCACGTACGACCGCCAGGAGTTCGTCCTGCCGTTCAGCATCTGAGACTCACGGCCACCGCGGGCGCCAGCGCGCCGGGTCGAGCCGCAGCGCCTTCCCCTCTTCACCACTTCCGCCCCCTTCATCCAACGTGAGCAGCGTCCCCCGGGCGACGTCGCGCAGGCGCGTCCCCGTGGCGTGCTTCGCCACGCGGTCGAGCTCCACCACGCGCAGGTCGCCGCGCGTCTCCGTCAGCGGACCGCACCACCACGCCTCGGTCTTGCCCTTGGTCACCTCGGGCTGCGACACCATCCGAACGGGCGTCCCACCGGGCATCGCATCGCGCAGGGTCTTCCCGTCGCGTCGCAGCACCAGGTACGACCACGTCAGCCCCTCCCAGCGCAGCCCCGCGGCCTTCGCGACCGGAACCAACCACGGCGGCAGCGACACATCCGCGAGGTCTTCGTGGCACCAGTCGCGAGACGTTCGAAGCATGGGGCACCCCTTCGCGTGCAGGCACGGCGCGAACACCGTCGCCCCGCCTTCGAGCATCAGGGAGCGTGCGACGTGCAGCACCCGGCTCTCCGCGCGCGAACCCGGTTCGAGCACCACCAGGGCACCATCGTCAGCCACCAGCTTCATCGCCTCGCGCAGAAAGCGCGCGACCGCCTCGCCTCGTACCGCTTCGCCGCCCGCGTCGCGTGTGAACTCCACCGCCGTCAGCCCCGCGAATACCAGGTCATGTACGCCGAGCTCGTCGGACCAGTGGGGTTGTGACAGGTCGACGGTGGTGGTCGTGACGGCGGGCGTGGTTGGCGGGAGGAGCCCGGCCTTCACCGCGCGATCGGCGATGCGTCGCAGGAGGTTGAGGGCGGCCGGATCGTGGTCGGCCGCGGTGATCGACGACACCTGCGCCGTGGGCGGGAGCGCGCGCAGGGCGCCGAGGCTGGTGGCGCCGAGGCCCGCGCCGAGGTCGAGGATGCGGAGCGGTCGATCGGGGAGGGCGCCCGCCCAGGAGAGCTCTCCGACGGCGCGAGCGACCTTGAGCACGTCGCGCGGAAACCAGAACAGCGCGCGCGCAGCGAGACCATCGGCGGGCGCGAGCGGAACGTCTTCGCCGAGGTAGCGCCGCGACTGGCGGGCGACCATGAGCGCGAGCGCCTCCGGGGCGATGGGTCGACCGACGCACTGCTGGAGAACCTCCTCCCAGCCCGGCTCGACGGGGTGCAGCCACTCGCTCACGGCGCACCTCGCCGCATGATTTTCGCGGTCGCAGGGGCGTTGCTTAGCGCGGTGTCTGTACTAGGGTGCGCGCCGATCATGCGGTGGCTCTCGCTTCTTTCCATCGTTGCCTTCGGTTGCCTGGCGGTGACCATCGGGCTGGCGTTCGGGTATGCGCCGGTGGCGCAGCTCTCGGCCGGGGGCCTCGCGCAGAAGATCTTCTACATCCACGTGCCGAGCGCGTACGTCATGTACATCGGCGTGACGGCCTGCGTGTCGGGTTCCATCGGGTACCTCGTGCAGAAGCGCCCTGGGTGGGACGCGCTGGCGCAGGCCGGGGCCGAGCTCGGGGTGCTCTTCGCGTGCATCGTGCTGGTGACGGGCCCGCTCTGGGCGCGCAAGGCATGGGGCGCGTACTGGGCGTGGGACCCGCGGCTCACCACCACGCTGCTGGGCGCGCTCATCTTCACGGCGTACCTCGTGCTGCGCGGGGGACAGTCAGCGGGCGAGGCGGAGAAGAAGTTCTCGGCGGCGCTCGCGGTGATGGGGGCCTGCGTGATGCCGGTGATCCATTACAGCGTGCTGCTCTGGCGGGGGCAGCACCCGACGGTCATCACCTCGCGCGGCGGCGGGGTGGCGCACGCCATGGCGCAGACGCTCACCATGGGGTTCCTGGCGTTTACGTTGATGGCGGCGGTGCTGCTGACGCTGCGGTCGCGGCTGATGTTGCAGCGGGCGAAGCTGGAGGCGCTGCGCACCGACGCGGTCGCCCGCGGGTTGTTGGACGGAGAGGTGGCCTGATCATGCGCGCGAGGGTTTTACGGCAGGGTGTATTCGCAGGGGCGCTCGTGGCGCTGCTGGCGGGTGGCGCGGGGGCGCAGCCGGCGTCGGGTGATCCGGCGGGCGGGCGCGCGATGGCCTTCGAGCCGGGGCTCGGCGACGCGGCGCAGGAGAGGGTTCCGGGCGGGCGGTTGGTGGTGCTGGCCTACGGGTTCGCGGTGCTGGCCATCGGCGGGTACGTGGCCTACGTGGCGAGGAGCGCGGCGAAGCTGGAGGAGGACGTGCGCTCGCTCGAAGACGCGCTGGCGAAGCGGGGTGACGGGGACGAGGCACAGTGATCCCGACGCCCGAGCACGTGGTGTTCATCCCGGGCGTGCTGCTGCTCGGGGTGTTCATCGGGTACACGATGGGCGCGAGGGCGGTGCGCGACGAGGTGCGCCGCAAGCAGCAGCGGGACAAGCGCTGATCCCTCAGCCTTCTCTTTGAAGGTCATCGCGCCCGGCTGCCGTGGGTTTTCAACCCGCGGCGGCCGGGCGCGGTGACCTTGCGACGGGATGGCTACGCCATCGCGCGGCGGCCGGTGCGCTGCTCGGCGAAGAGCTTGATCGCGCTCTCGATGGAGTTTTCCAGCGAGTCGACCATGAGGTTGTGCAGCGTGAGGCTCGGGCCCTTGAGGCTCTCGTAGTACCGCTGCCGCTCGGTCGAGTGGATGATCGCCGGGGGGTAGCCCGCGCGCAGCAACACGAGGTTCATCCCCAGGCGGGCGAGCTTCCCGGTGTGCTTGGAGAACGGGAAGATCTGCATGAGCTTGAAGTGCAGCTTCGACGCCGTGCGGAGGGAGTTGGCCTTGCGGGTCTCCGGGTCTTGCAGCCAGTCGTCGAGCTTCTTGATCTCGCCGGCGATCTTGTCGGGCGCCGAGATGTCATGGAAGTACAGCCGATGGACGGGGGTCTCCTTGCGCCACGTCCCGTCGCGCACCTCGGCGTCGTCGGGCGAGATGGTCGCCTGGAGCTGCTTCAGCAGGTCCATCGTCAGCGGGTGCTTCTTCTTGTTGGCCGCAAACTCCCGCACCAGATCGATGGCCGCCTTGTGGGCGCGGATCTCGTCGTAGGTCGGGATGAGCGAGACGTCGGAGACCACGTCGCGGTCGATGGCGCTCTTCAGCTCGTGGAAGGACAGCACCGTGCCCTCCAGCGCCGTGTCGTGGAAGATCCACGACATGTCGAGGCGCTCCTGGAACTGCGCCAGCACCGACTCGTCCTGGGCGGCGAGATGCTCCTCCAGGACCTTCAGCTTCTCATCGAGTTTTACGCGCACCGCCATGGCACATCCTGAGTGAATTGCCCTGAAAACAGGCTCAAGCGATGGTGCCCAACGTGTACCTCTCGCGCAAGCCCGACGACTCTCCCTCCCTCTGCCTGTCCGGAGGTAGGTTTCGCAAGCCCGAAATCACGAACGGACGGTCAGAACTCGCGGAGCCCGGACACGACAAAGGCCGACCCGCGGTGAAGCGGACCGGCCTTTGTGACCTTTTCAGGGTTTTTTGTGGAGATGAAGGGAGTCGAACCCTCGGCCTCTAGAGTGCGATTCTAGCGCTCTCCCAACTGAGCTACATCCCCATCGGGGACGCGCAATAAACTCGATCACGCGGGGACTGTCAAGCAACTCGTGGAGAAAATCTCTCGGCAACGTGGGCCGCTCGCGCGGGGCACCAGTGGTAGGGTCCGCGCCCGAGAGGAGCCGAATATCCGTGGATTTCTACGACATCAGTGAGCTGCTGACCGAGGAAGAGCGCATGGTCCGCGACAGCGTGCGGGCCTTCGTCGACGCCAAGATCCAGCCGATCATCTCCAAGCACTACGAGGATGGAACCTTCCCCACCGAGCTCATCCCCGAGTTCGGTCGGCTGGGGCTCCTCGGCGCCAACCTCCACGGCTACGGCTGCGCGGGCATGGGCGACGTCGCCTACGGCCTCGTGATGCAGGAGCTCGAACGCTGCGACTCGGGCATCCGGTCGTTCTGCTCGGTGCAGGGCGCGCTGGTGATGTACCCGATCTACGCCTACGGCTCCGAGGAGCAGAAGCAGGAGTGGCTGCCGAAGCTCGCGAAGGGCGAGGCCGTCGGCTGCTTCGGCCTCACCGAGCCGGACTTCGGCTCCAACCCCGGCGGGATGATCACCAGGGCCGACCGCACCGACAAGGGCTTCGTGCTCAACGGCACCAAGCGGTGGATCACCAACGGCAACATCGCCGACGTCGCCGTCATCTGGGCGAAGCTCGACGGGGTCATCCGCGGCTTCGTGGTTCCCACCAACACGCCGGGGTTCACGGCGCAGAAGATCGAGCGGAAGTTTTCGCTGCGCGCGTCGGTCACGAGCGAGCTCATCCTCGAAGACGTCGAGGTGCCGGAGTCGGCGCTCATGCCCAACGTGCAGGGTCTCAAGGGGCCGCTCGGGTGCCTCACCAACGCGCGCTACGGCATCTCCTGGGGGGCCATCGGCGCCGCCGAGGCGTGCTTCGACTGCGCCGTCGACTACGCGAAGAACCGCGTGCAGTTCTCGCGGCCCATCGCGGGCTACCAGCTCGTGCAGGCGAAGTTCGCCGAGATGATCACCGAGATCACCAAGGCGAAGCTCGTCGCGTGGCGGCTCGGTCGGCTGAAGGAAGCCAAGCAGATGAAGCCCGCGCAGGTGTCGCTCGCCAAGCGCAACAACGTGCACATGGCGCTGGTCATCGCGCGGCAGTGCCGTGACATCCTCGGCGGCAACGGGATCACCTACGAGTACCCCATCGGGCGCCACCTGATGAACCTCGAGACGGTCATCACCTACGAGGGCACGCACGACATCCACACGCTGGTGCTCGGTCAGGCCGTCACGGGCATCCCCGCCTACGACGCTGGTCCCGTGCCGACCCGCGACTAGGCTTTCCCCGCGTACCGTGGTAGGGCGCCGCCCGCCATGATTCCCCAAGACAAGATCCGCAACGTCGCCATCGTCGCCCACGTCGACCACGGCAAGACCACCCTCGTCGACTTCATGCTCCGCCAGTCGGGCGTCTTCCGCGCGAACGAGGAGATGGTCGACCGCGTGATGGACTCCAACGACCAGGAGCGCGAGCGCGGCATCACCATCCTCGCCAAGAACACCTCGGTGCGCTGGGGCGAGTACAAGATCAACATCATCGACACCCCCGGACACTCGGACTTCGGCGGCGAGGTCGAGCGCACCCTCATGATGGCCGACGCGGCCCTGCTCCTCGTCGACGCGGCCGAAGGGCCCCTCCCGCAGACCCGCTTCGTCCTCCGCAAGGCGCTTGCCCGTGGGTTTCCGGTGGTGGTCGTCGTCAACAAGATCGACCGCCAGGACGCGCGCCCCGAGGAGGTTCTCTCCGAGGTGTTCGACCTCTTCTGTGACCTCGAAGCGAGCGACGCGCAGGCCGACTTCGCGACGCTCTACGCGATCGGCAAGCTGGGCATCGCCCGGTACAACCTCAGCGACACCAACACCGACCTCGCGCCGCTGATGGACACCATCGTCAAGCGCGTGCCCGCGCCGACGGGCGACCCGAAGGCGCCGACGCAGATCATCGTGACCAGCCTCGACCACGACGACTACGTGGGCCGCATCGCCATCGGGCGCGTGGTGCAGGGCACCGTCAAGGAGGGCGACCGCCTCTCCGTCATCGGCGCCGACAAGACCACCGAGGCGAAGATCGCGGTGCTCTTCAACTACGAGGGCCTCGCGCGCAAGCGCACCCCCGACGCGGGCGCCGGCGAAAACATCGCCATCGCGGGCATCGACGAGGTGACCATCGGCGACACGCTCACCGATCCGCTGCACCAGAAGGTGCTGCCGCGCATCCACGTCGAGGAGCCCACCATCAAGATGCGCTTCGGCGTGAACACCTCGCCCTTCGCGGGCAAGGACGGGGGCAAGTACCTCACGTCGCGGCAGATCCGCGAGCGCCTCCACCGCGAGGCCCGGAAGAACCCGGCCGTGCGCGTGGAAGACACCGAGAGCGCCGACCAGTTTCTCGTCTACGGGCGCGGCGAGCTGGCGCTGGCGGTGCTGGTCGAGACGCTGCGCCGCGACCTCTACGAGCTGTCGCTGGGCAACCCCGAGGTGGTCACCAAGGAGATCGACGGCAAGCTGCACGAGCCGCTGGAGCTGGTCATCGCCGACGTGCCCGACAACTTCGTCGGTGTGGTCACGCAGCGCCTCGGCGACCGCAAGGGCGTCATGGTCAACATGAGCAACCCGGGCAAGGGCCGCGCGCGGGTGGAGTTCGAGGTGCCCTCGCGGGCGCTCATCGGGTTCCGCAGCGAGTTCCTCACCTCCACGCGAGGGACGGGTCTGCTCAACACCGAGTTCCACGGGTGGAAGGAGTGGGCGGGTCCGATGATGCGCCGCACCAACGGCGCGATGGTCGCCGACCGCGCGGGCACGTGCACCCCGTACGCGCTCTTCCACCTCCAGCCGCGCGGCGAGTTCTTCGTCGGCGTGGGCGCGCCCGTCTACGAAGGCATGATCGTCGGCGAGCACAACCGCCCCAACGACGCCGACGTGAACATCATCCGCGAGAAGAAGCTCACCAGCGTACGCACTGCCGGCAAGGACGAGAACGTCGCCCTCTACCCCCCGCGCGTGCTCACGGTGGAGACCGCCATGGAGTGGATCGATCGCGACGAGCTCGTCGAGGTCACCCCGCTCAACGTGCGCGTGCGCAAGGCGATCTTGAGCGCGTCGTTCCGCCCGGCGCGTCGCGAGACCGCGGAGTAGTCAACGCCGACCGCGGCGTCGGGTGGAGGAGCTCAGAACTCCCACTCGACGCCGATGGAGAAGCGATACTGCTGATAGACGATGGGCACCCGCGCCATCTGCGGGATGGGGATGCCCACCGACGCGGGCAACACCACCAGTCGTAGGTGCGGGCCGAGGTCGACGGTGACCCCGAGGATGTTGGCGCCCGCGTAGAGCCCGACGGTCCCGCCCTCGGCGCCGATGAGGCCGTCGAGGAGGACGCTGGTGCCGACGTCGACGCTGGAGTGCAGCACGAGGTTGCCGACGCGCCGCCACGCGAACTGCGCCGTCGCGTAGGCGTTGAACACCCCCGCGAAGAGCCTGGCGGTGGGCAGCGAATACCAGGGGTTGTACTCGGTGGTGATCCCGAGGCTGAAGCGCGACGAGGCGCGCCAGTGGGCGCCGACGGACACCGCCATGGCGCCACGGTCGAGCGAGGCACCAGCGAGCGCGCGCACCGCGAAGCGACCGGGCTCGTAGGGCGACTGGGCGCGGGCGGAGCGGGGGAGCAGCGAGAGGCTCGCGGCGAGCACGACCGCGGCGACGTATCGACGACGGCGTAGCAGCAGCGCAGCGACGGCGAGCGCGGCGACGAGCGACACCGTGGAGGTGCGGGCGGACGGCGAGGCGGAGCAGCCGGCGGCGTTGTCTTCGTCTGCCTCGGGGGCGTTGCACCAGCGGTTGTCGTAGACGCAGCCGGGCTCGACGGTGAGCCACGCGTCGAGGACGGCGGTGGCTCGCGCGAGGCGGCCAGGAGAGCCGCCGGTCGCGTCGACCACGGCGCCGAGGAGCTGCTCGCTGGCGGTGGTGGCGAGGTCGGCGCGGTGCGTCTCGCGGGCTGACTCGGGGTCGCAGCCGTCGAGCGAGTTGACGTGGTCGTGGCCGTCGCGGGCCTCGGAGTAGTCGCCGCCGCGGGCGGGGTCGACGAAGTTGAGGACGTGCCGCACGCGCCGCCCGTCGGGCGAGCGGAACGTATGCGTGAAGCTGTCCTGCAAGGCGTGGAGCGCCCGCCCGAGGTGCCACCCGTAGCGCTGCACCGCGGCGTCGCGCCGACCGCTGAAGGGGAGACTCAGCGGCACGGACTCGGTGGCGGCGAGGTCGACGTCGGCGCCGTCGCCGATGGCGAGGGAGAGCTCGCTCAGGATGAATCCGCGGCACGAGGCGAGCGCGGTGACGTCGCCTTCGGGGCCGTCGTCGGTGGGCGAGCGGAGGCAGTGCTCGCGCTGGTCTTCGGCGGCCGAGTGGACGACGGCGAGCTCCTGGAAGTCACTGGCGGCGTAGCCGTGCAGGTCGTTGTCGCGGGCGCCGAGGACGAGCGCGAGGGTCCACGGGTTGTGGTCGTCGGCGGTGAGCGCGAAGGGGAGGTCGCGCGAGAGGCGCAGGGCATTCTCGGCGGAGAGCGCAGGCGGCTGGGCACCGCCGGGCCAGCCGACGCGACGGACGGCGGCGCGGGTGATGCGCTCGTGGCAGCCGTCGGAAAACGCCGACTCGAAGGAGAAGGCGCGCGCCGCGGTGGGGGCGAGCGAGAGCGCGAGGAGGGAGAGGAGCGCGGCGGGCCGGGGCATGCGACGCCCCATGTGCGACCGGGGGGATGTCGCGTCGAGGTGGGAACCTACGCGTCGACGAGCGTTCCGGGGCGCTGCGGGTCTTTCCGCTCGCGGCCGACGTGGCGGGTGAGCGAGCGCTGTGCGGCGCGGCGGAGTCGCTTCGCGGCGTCGTCGATGGCGGCGTAGAGGTCGGTCGCCGTGACGGTCACGACGGTGGTGCCGTGGCGGGCGAGCGACACCACCATGCGGCAGCGCTTGTCGGGGCCGCCGCGTTCACCGTTGACGTCGTCGAGACGCACCGTGACCCCGGTGATGTGCTCGCCCGAAGAGGAGAGCGCCGTCCGCACCTGCGCGTCGACGCGCTGCGCGAGAGCGGGGGAGAGTTCGAAGCCGATCGCCCTGATGTCGATGTCCATGAGTGCCTCCGTTCGAGACAGAACATGGTTCTCGGGTCGGGTTAGACCATGACAAAGTTTCAAGGGTATTCATTGGTCCTGGCTAACAGTGGCTGCGACGCGGAGGACGCATGACGAAGACGCTCAACTTCCATCACCTCCAGTACTTCTGGGTGGTCGCGCGCGAGGGCAGCATCGTTCGCGCGGCCGAGGAGCTGCGGGTGTCGCAGCCGACCATCAGCCTCCAGCTCAAGGAGCTGGAGCGGGGTCTCGGCCGCAAGCTCTTCGAGCGCGCCGGTCGCGGGCTCGCGCTCACCGAGGCCGGAACCGTCGTCTACCGCTACGCCCAGGAGATCTTCGCGCTGGGGCAGGACCTCGTAAACGCCGTCGAGCGCCAGCCCGCCGGTCACCCGCTGCGGCTGGCCGTGGGTGTCGTTGATGTGATCCCGAAGACGCTCGTGCATCGGCTGCTCGCGCCGGTGCTGCGGTTGTCGCAGCCGGTGCATCTCGTGTGTCGCGAGGACAAGGGCGACCGGCTCCTGGCCGACCTCTCGGCGCGTCGCTTCGACGTGGTGCTCAGCGACGGACCCATCGGCACCGCGGTTCAACTCCGCGGCTACAACCACCTGCTCGGCGAGTGCGGCGTCACCTTCTTCGCCAAGGCGTCGCTCGCCGACCGCTACCGCCGCGGCTTCCCCCGCTCACTCGACCGCGCGCCGATGCTGATGCCCACCGACAACACCGCGATGCGGCGCTCGCTCAACCTGTGGTTCGAGAACCTCCGCATCCACCCTGTGGTGGTCGCCGAGTTCGATGACGGCGCGACCATGTCCTCCTTCGGGCGCGCGGGAGTGGGCGTCTTCCCGGCGCCGTCGGCCGTCGAGGAGGAGGTCTGCCGCGACAACGCCGTGGCCGTCGTCGGTCGCTCCGACAAGCTGCGCGAGCGCTACTACGCGATCACCACCGACGCGCGGCTGGAGCACCCGGCCGTGGCTGCGATCCTCGAAGGCGCGCGGGCCGGGCTCGACGGTCAGAGCCGCGAGGTGCAGCGGCGCAGCAGCGCTCGCGTGGTGCCGGCGCGCGAGTCGTAGGCCACCCCGACGGGCTCCATCTCGCTCGACACGGGGATCACGGCGCCGTTCAGGTCACCCGAGAGCTGCATCTCCCAGCGGGTGCACTGCGGCATGCCGATGGCCCGCGGAGCCGTCGTCCCCGCGACCTGTGCGAGGGCCGGTCGCGGACTGAAGGTGTTCACGTTGCTCGCTGCCAACCCGAGGTGCAGCAGCACCCCAACAAGCACCACCGCGCCCGCCGTCTTCACTCGCTCCATCGTCGCCTCCGTGGGGACCAATCCTACCGAAGGTGTTCTAGGGGCGGCAGAGACCCGTCACCTCGGGCACCGAGGCATCGACGGACGAGGAGAGCTCGGCGGCGGTGAGGTCGACGGGTCGGCACGTTGCGTCGTCGCCGCAGGTGAGCCCGCGCTGCTCGCACGACTGGCTCAGCGTGCAGCGCGATGCACCCGCGGGGCAGGGGCGGTCGGCGGACGCGGTGAGCGGCTCCTGACAGGCGGCGCGGAGAAGAACGGTGACGCGCGCGGTGCCTTCGGACGGAAGGATCATGCGCGCGGTGCGGCGGAGCGCAGGTGACGGGCTGCCGTCGTCGACGACCAGGGTGAGTGCGCGGCCGGTGCCGTCGGCGCGCAGGCCGAAGGACGCGGGCAGGCGCACCTCGGCGAGGGAGGCGCCGCGGAAGAGTTGCTGCTCGCAGGAAGAGGTGTCGCGGGGGGAGGTTCCGTCCCAGTCGTAGGCGCAGCGAAGGCGCACCGCGGGCAGGCGACAGGCGGGGAGGTCGGTGCCGAGGGTGACCACCGCCGACGGCAGCGGCGACGAGCACGCGGCGACGAGGAGAAGGAGGAGCAGCGCGGGAACCTCACCCCCCAGCCCCCTCTCCGTGGACCCTCGCTGCGCTCGGGCTCGGCCGGAGAGGGGGAGCCGGAGGCAGTGAACATCCCTGTTCGGGTGATGGGTGACAGTCAGCATCCCTCTTGGCTCCCCCTCTCCGGCCGAGCCCGAGCGCAGCGAGGGTCCACGGAGAGGGGGTTGGGGGGTGAGGTCTGCGACGACCCTCACGGCGACAAGCACAGTTGCAGCGTTCCGCAGTCGGGCGGCGTCTCCTCGGAGAGCAGCAACACCGCCGCGGTCGTGGCCCCGGCCACCGCGACACCGATGATGGTCCAGAACCACCAGCGCGTCGCGATGCCACCGCTGTTGCGCTGCAACGTGACGGCGAGCTCACGGCGCTCACCGCGCGCGAGTCGCAGCGTCTGCGCGTTGGGGTTGTATCCCTCGGCGGTCGCTTCGAGCACGTGGTCGCCCGGGTCGGTCGAGCGAGGCTCCCGCGCACGAAGCGGCGCCCCGTCGAGGACCAGCGACGCGCCCTCCACCGACGGGATCACCGTGAGCGTCGCGAGCTGCACCCGCATGTCGTCGATGAGCCCCTGGAGCTGCTGGCGCACGCCCTCCGGCGGACGCCCCTCGGACAAGAACCTCCCGAGCTCATCGATCGCGCTCGTGAAGCGCCCGAGCGCACGGTGTGCGAGCCCGAGGTTGCGCAGCGTGGCGACGCGCGGATAGAGCCGATAGCTCTCCTCGAAGGACTCAGCCGCCGCCGACCACTGGAGCTGCTCGGCCAGGCCCACGCCTCGCTCGAAGGCCGCCCGCCCCGCGCCCTCGTCGCCCGACGGTGGGGCGACCTGCGCGCCCATCAACGTTCGTGCGTCGAGGGTCTGCGCGGAGGACGCACCCGCGAAGAGGGTGAGCGCGAGCGCGGCGAAACACGGCGAACGGAAGCTCATGCGCGAGGTCGGAGTGTATCGGCGGCGCGCGAGGGCCGTCATCACCAATGGGTGTCGAGCTGCGGGTGGTTGCTGGCGGGCGCAGGCGTCGGCGCAACCGGGCGCACGACCGGAGGCGCGGCGGGCGGTGGTGGCGCCGTCGGTGAGGCGGGCGCGGCGTGGCGTCGCGCGGGGCCGTGATGAGGCGGGTCACGGTGCTCGGGTGCGACCGGTGGTGGGACGAAGATCACGGGCGCAGGAAGAGGCGGAGCAGGAGGTGCAACCGGGCGCGCGGGTTCGACCGGGAGCGCGACCGGGTGGACCGTGTCGATGACGACCGGCGGCGGCGCCGAGGGTCGGCGGAGGGCGAGCGCGGTGAGACCGGCGACCATCGCGACGACGGCCGCGAGCGCGACGGGCCACCACACGCGGCGCGGCGGAGACGGAGCGGCGAGAACGGGCGCGAGCGACGGGGCCGTGGGGCGCGCGGTGATGACGGTGAGCGGCAGCACCGGGAGGTCGCGGTGGATGGCGGTGGCCTCCTCGACGCTGGCCTGGGCGACGATCATGAGGCGTTCGAGCTCGTCGACACGCGCGGGGAGCGCCTCGCGGAAGTAGCGGGCGAGGGCGTCTTCGTTGGCGTCGAGGCCCGCGTCGCGGGCGATGGCGTCGAGGGCGTCGGCGAACTCCTGGCACGTCGCCATGCGGTCGTCGCGGCTCTTCGCGAGCGCGCGGGCGAGGACACGGTCGACCGCCGCGGGCACTTCAGGCCGCTCGGTGTGCAGCGCGGTGGGCTCGTGTTCGAGCGTGCGCCGCATGCCCTCCCACTCGGTCGCGCCGTGGAAGAGCCGCTGGCCCGAGAGCAGCTCCCACAGCACGACGCCGAGGGAGAAGAGGTCGGAGCGGCGGTCGACGGACTCTGCCCGGTACTGCTCGGGCGAGAGGTAGCCGAGCTTGCCTTTGACGGTTCCGACGGCGGTGTGGGTGAGGTTGTCGCGCGCCTTGGCGACGCCGAAGTCGATGAGCGTCACCTGGCCGTGGATGCCCACGAGCACGTTGGAGTGGCTCACGTCGCGGTGCACCAGGTGGCGGGACTCGCCGCGCTCGTCGCGCAGCTCGTGGGCGGCGTGCAGGCCCTCGGCGGTGCGCGCCACGACGTACAGCGCGAGGCCCACCGGGAAGGGGACGCGGCGCTTCTGGGCGTCCCGCGCGAGCGCGAAGAGCGAGTCGCCCGGCACGTACTCCAGCACCAGGAAGTGCCCGAGGTCGTCCTTGCCCCAGTCGACGATCTCCACGATGTGCGGGTGGTGCAGGCTCGCCGTGATCGCGAGCTCATCGAAGAACATGTGCAGGAAGCGCTCGTCCTCCTCCAGGTGCGGGTGCAGTCGCTTCACCGCGACCATGCGCCCGAGCGAGCGACCGCTGGCCGCGACCGCGAGCTCGACCGAGCCCATGCCGCCCGACGCGATCTTGCGCACGGAGCGGTACACCGTCGTGGCCGACTTCGCCGAGACCGTGAACGGAGCGGTGGGGTCGACGCTCATCGGTCACCCCGCGGCGTGGCATCGCTCACGTCACCCCAATGCGCCCTCACCCGGAGCGAAGCGGAGGGGCGCGACTGTTGGGTATCCGAGCGCGCTCCAGAAGGTGACTGAAAAGGTGAGCGTCGCGCCCCTCCGCTTCGCTTCGGGTGAGGGCGCATTGGGAGGGCGTGAGCGATGTCGTGGGGATGGCCCATCGGGTCAGTAGGTGCAGTAGTTCGGATTGAAGCTCACGTCGACGCAGCGCATGCCCGCGGGGCAGTCGGCGGTGTTCTCGCACGCGCAGAGGTTGGCGTTGGGTGACTGCGTGCGACAGATGCCCGGCGCGCACTGCGCGTTGGACGAGCACGCACAATAGAACTGCCCGAGCGCCGCACGGCATGTCCCGCTGCGACACACGATGCCGCAGCCGCCACAACGGCCGCCGGTGTTGACCTGCACCGCGCTCCCGCCGCAGCAGCGGTTGACGCCGCCGGCTCCCCAGGGGGTTCCGTCGGGGAGCGCCGCGTGGCCGCCGCAGCGACCGCTCGCGCACGTCGCTGCGCCTTCGCAGGGGTTGCGCGCGCCTTCGCACACCGTCCCGTTGGGGACGGCTGCCGCGGCCTGACACGCGCCACCTGCGCAGGTGCGAGCGCGCACGCATGGACCCGTGGCGGCGGCGCAAACGGTGCCCGTGGGCGCATCGCGCTCGGTGCACGCGCCCGCGCGGCAGACGCTGGTCAGATGGCAGACGTCGGAGGCCGCGCCGCAGACCGTGTTGTCGGCGACGGGTTGCGCGGGCTGACACGCGCCGCCCATGCACACGGGTGCCTCGCGGCATGCGCCGGGGGAAGCGCCGCAGGAGGTTCCGTCGGGCGTGTTGCGACGAACGCACGCGCCGGACATGCACACGGGCGCCTGCTGGCAGGGGTTCGCGGCGGTTCCGCAGGAGGTTCCGTCGGGGGCGTTGCGACGGGCGCCGCAGACGCCGTCGGCGCAGGTGCCCGCGGTCTGGCAGGGGTCGTCGGTGGGCGCGCAGGTGGCCCCGTTGGGGCGCAGCGCGGGGCCGTCGCAGCAGAGCTGCGCGGGGTCGGTGCAACGACGGCAGGTGCCCGCGACGCAGGCGTTGGGCGCGGTGCATCCGGGGCCGACGGTGCAGCAGCGCTGACCGTATCCGCCGCACGCCTCGCCGGGGACGATGTCGCCGAAGGACGCGTCGCGGTCGTCGGAGAGCGGGACGCGCACGTCGACGCAGGTTCCGTCGTTGCCGCAGGTGAGGCCCTGCTCTTCGCAGCGTTGTTGGACGGTGCAGCGCACGGGCTCGACGCAGCCGTCCGCGGGTTCGGCGCAGCGCTGCGTGAGAAACACCCGCAGCACCCCGGTGCGCCGCGAGACGAAGACGAACGACGCGCGCCGACGCAATGTGACGTCGCCGACGACGCCCTCGACAAGAACGCTCACGGGCTCGTCGAGAGAGTTCTCTCCGGGGACGACGCCGAAGGAGAGCGGGAGCGTGACGCCGCCGTCGAGGTCGCCGGCGTCGGGGGAGACGCGGGTCCATGGTCCGGCGAGGCGGCCTTCGCCACCGTCGGAGCCGCGGGTCAGGCGGGCGGTGACGGTGAGCGGGAGGGCGGGGTCGAGGTCGGTTCCGACGACGACGAGCACGTTGGTGGCGGGCGTCTCGCAGCTTGCGGTGAGGGCCGCGAGCGCGAGGGCCGCGACGACGCCGCGCCTACGGGAAGAAGAACGAGCAGCCCCAGGGTCCATACGAGTTCGACGTGACGCCGTTGCGGGTGGAGGCGGCGTAGCTGTCCTGGGCGGGCGCCATCTGGATGGTGACCACGCCGCCTGCGGGCTGGGTGATGCGCGCCGCGTGGAGGGCCGCGGTGCAGATGGACGAGTCGTGGGTGTAGACGTCCGTTCCCCAGACGAGGCCCAGGGTGCCGCCGGGCGCGCAGCGGTAGACGTAGCGCGACCCGATGACCCCGGTGGTGGTGCACTCGTGAACGCCCTGGGCGGTGGTGTTCCATGGGGTCGCGGGCGGAGCGCAGACGCCTGACTCGCAGGTCTCTCCGGTGGCACACGCGCGACCGCAGGCGCCGCAGTGCGAGACGCTGGAGCGGGTGTCGACGCAGGTCGTGCCGCACTCGGTCTGGCCCGTCGGGCACGCGGAGGCGATCACCGCATACGAGCACGACCACGCGGGATAGGAAGAGGACGTCACGCCGTTGCGGGTGCTCGCTGCGTACGAGTCGCGGCCGGGGTGCATTTCGATGGTGATGTCGCCGCCGCCCGCGAGGGTGATGCGCCCGGCGTGGACGGCCGCGACGCAGACGGGCGAGTCGTGCGTGTACTCGTCGGTGCCCCAGATGGTCGCGATGGTTCCGCCCGGTGGGCAGCGAAACGCGCGGCGCGACCCGAGCACACCGGGGTCGGCGCACTGGCGATCGTTGGCGCGGGTCGACCAGTCGGCCGTGACGACGTCGGCCGTGACCACGTCGGCGAGCACGACGTCGGGCCGTACATCGACCGCAACGTCCATGGGCACGTCGGGTCGCACGTCCACGTCAACGTCCATCGGGACATCGGGCCGGACGTCCATCGGGACATCCATCGGCACGTCGGGTCGCACGTCGACGGGGACGTCCATGGGCACGTCGGGTCGCACGTCGGCGGCGGGGACGTCGGCGCGGTCGGGTGCGCCAGCGTCGCGGGCGCCGGTGTCGACGGGAGGGTTGTCGGTGGGGAAGCCGCGGTCGGGGAAGGTCGGGAAGGTGACGTCTTCCTTGGGGACGTCTTCTTCGCTCACGACGTCGTCTTCGACCACCGCGTCGGGCTCGTCCTCGACGGTGTTGGCACAGCCCGCGAGGAGCAGCAGCGCGACGGACAGAAGCGGTCGACCAGGACGCGGGCTCATGGCGCCGACGATACGACGGGTCAGGCGCTTCGGACGATCATCGGCGTCATGATGCCCTCCCCGAAGCTCCCGAAGAAGCCGTCCCTGCCTCGCGCCGATCGGCCGCCGCGGGCGTGGGCGGTCGTCGGAGGAAGGCCCCGGAGCCGTCTGGCGTGCTCACTCGTCCGACGAGTAGCGCCCCCGAGGCGTCCCGGGAGCCCACTCTTCCGACGAGTAGCGCCCTGGAGCCGTCTGGCGCGCTCACTCGTCCGACGAGTGACGCCCCGGAGCCGTCTCGCGCGCTCACTCGTCCGACGAGTAGCGCCCCGCACCCACTGCCTCGCGCTACCCTGCGCACGCCGTGAGCGACCTCTCCTCCCACCTCTCCCGTCTGCAACGCGCGTGGTCCGCCGAGCGCGACGCCGTCCGCGAACGCTTCGCCGCCGAGCGCGCTTCGACCACCATCGCCGACCGCGTCGAGGCCCGCCTCGCGCTGCGCAACCTCTCCCTCGATGAAGCCCTCCCCGCGCCCGGTGAGCGCCTGCTCCTGTGGTTTCGCCCCGAGCGCGGCGCCAACCTCCGCGACCTGCGCCTCGGCCCCGGCGACCCCGTCATCCTGTGGCGCGCGCAGCCCGACGAGCCCGGCGCCATCCGCGGCGTGATGGCTCGCCGCAGCCCCGACCGCGTCGGCGTGATGATCGCCGACTCCGACGCCGACGACCTCTGGGAACCTGGCTGGCGCCTCGACGCCGAAGCCTCCGACGTCACCTACAACCGCGGCCGCGCTGCCCTCGACGCCGCCGCCGCCGAGACCCCCGGCAGCGTCGCGTGGCAGCACCTCAACGTCCTCTTCGGCGTCTCTCCTCCGCCGCCCAATGAGTCGGCCGTGGCCGTCACCGAGTGGTTCGACGACGCGCTCGAAGACGACCAGCGCACCGCCGTGCAGCGCGCCCTCGGCCGCGACCTCTCCCTCGTCCTCGGCCCACCCGGAACCGGCAAGACCCGCACCCTCGCGGAGATCGTTCGGCAGGCCGTGGCGCGGGGTGAGCGGGTGCTGGTCACCGCCGCCAGCCACACCGCCGTCGACAACCTCGCCGAGCGGCTCGTGCTCGCGGGCGTTCGTCTCGTGCGCATCGGCCACCCCGCGCGCGTCTCTCCAGAGATGGAAGCGCACACCCTCGACGCGCTCCTCGAAGCGAGCGACGCCTCGCGCCTCGCGCGCGACTGGATCCGCGAGGCCGAGTCCCTCCGCCAGCGCCTCCGTCAGCGCGAGAAGCGCAACGCGGCCACTGGCCAGGAGCGCCGTGATGTTCGGGCCGAGGTGGGCGGCCTCTTCGCGAGCGCACGCCGGGCGACCCGCGACGCGCAGGCGGGCATCCTCGACGGCGCGGAGGTCATCGCCGTCACCGCCGCCGGATCAGAGTCGTGGCAGATCGCGAGCCTTCGCTTCGACCGCGTGGTGCTCGACGAGGCGACGCAGGCGCCCGACCCCATCGCGCTCGTCGCGCTACAGCACGCGCCCATCGCGGTGCTCGCGGGTGATCCGCACCAGCTCCCGCCGACGGTCATCGGTGAGGAGGCCGAGAAGCTCGGGCTCGCCGAGACCTTCTTCGAGCGCCTCGCGGCGGGTCCTCACTCACGCTCGCTGGTGACGCTGCTGCGGGTGCAGCACCGGATGCACGAGGCGCTGATGGCGTACCCCAACGCTGCTACGTACGGCGGTGAGCTGCGGGCCGCGCCGTGGGTCGCGCACGCGTTGCTGAGTGACGTCGGAGCGAGGGAAGACCCGGCGCGACCGGGGCCCTTCGTGCTGCTCGACGCGGTGGGGCGTGGGTGGGAGGAGGTTCGGGAGGGCGAAGACCCGAGCACGCGCAACCCGGGCAACGCGGAGCGCGCGGTGGCCGAGGTGCGACGGCTGGTGTCGCGCGGGATCTCGCCGACGGACATCGGGGTCATCACGCCGTACCAGGCGCAGGTGAGGGAGATCCGTGATCGCGCGACGGACCTGCTCGACGAGGGCCTGGAGGTGAGCAGCGTCGACGGCTTCCAGGGCCGCGAGAAGCTGGTGATGGTGGTCGACCTGGTGCGCAGCAACGACGAGGGGGAGATCGGCTTCCTGCGCGACGTGCGGCGGATGAACGTCGCGCTCACGCGGGCGAAGCGCTGGCTGCTGGTGCTGGGTGACGGCGGGCTGATGGCGCGTCACCGGTACTACAAGGGCCTGTTGGAGCACGCGCAGGCGACGGACGCGTGGTGCAGCGCGTGGTCGGACGAGGGCGAGGCGCTGGGGTGAGTCAGCGCACCAGGAGCTGCACGTAGCGGGTCTTGGTCGCGGTGCTGGAGGGGTACGCGGCGTTGGACCAGTAGAGAGAGTTGCCGTTGCAGGGCCACGCGCCCGCCGAGCACGCGGCGAAGGTGAGCGTGGCGAGGTTGAGCATGCCGTTGTCGTAGGTGGTCCAGTCGCTGGCGCAGCTCACGCAGTTGCCGACGCCGAAGAGCCACCACGAGGGGCCTGACGCGAAGCTGAGGAAGTTGTTCTCGTTGGTGCCGGTGGTGGCGCAGGCGTTGGAGGGGCCGCCGCCGTTGAAGTCGAGGCCGCGCACCACGAAGCCGAGCCCCTGCCGCTGGGTGGCGCTGAGGTTGGACGACGCGAAGTCGACCCCCGAACGGATCCAGCTCTGCGCGCACATCGACGTCACCCGCGAGCCCACGTAGGGGCCGAGGGCCGTGGTGCCGAGCAGCGAGCGAAACCCGAAGTGGTACTCGTCGGTCAGCACCAGGAGGTCGTTGGCCCGCACCGTCGCGTAGCCGGCGCTCTTGTAGTCGTCGGTGTCGCGCGCCGCGAGGCTCCCGAAGGTGCTGCCATCGCTGAAGACGGCGTCGGTGTTCCAGCGGCGGACGTCTGTCGTGGGGGTGTTGTAGACGGTGGCGACGAGGGTCCAGCCGCCGCCGTCGGTGGTCATGTCGCAGTACGCGTCGAAGGCCGCCGCGCCGCCCGCGCCGTCGGGGTCGAGCCGATACACCCCGCTCGGCAGCGTCGGGGAGCGCGCATGGATCGCCGCGCACCCCGTCGCCGGAACACACGCCGACGCCTCACAGGTGTACCCCGCGCCGCAGGCCATGCCGCAGCCGCCGCAGTGGGCAGTGCTGACGCGGGTGTCGACCTCGCAGCCGGTGGCGACCATCGCGTCGCAGTTGGCGTAGCCGGTGTTGCAGGCCGCGACGGTGCAGTCGCCCGCGGCGCACCCGGGCGTTCCGTTGACCACCGCGCACGCGCGGCTGCACGACCCGCAGTGGGTGACGTCGGTGCGCGTGTCGACCTCGCAGCCGTTGGCGGCGACGCCGTCGCAGTTGCTGTAGCCCGCGTTGCATGTCCCGAGCGCGCAGGCGCCCGACGCGCAGATCGCCGCCGCGTTGGGGAAGGAGCAGGTGTTGTTGCAGGTTCCGCAGTGGGTAACCGTGGTGCGGGTGTCGACCTCGCAGCCGTTGCTCGCCGTCCCGTCGCAGTCACCGAAGCCGGGCGCGCACGAGGCGACGGCGCAGAGCGACCCGGAGCAGCTCGCGGTGGCGTTGGCGAGCATGCAGGTGCGCCCGCAGCCGCCGCAGTGGGTGGCGCTGGTGCGGGTGTCGACCTCGCAGCCGTTGGTGGCGTTGCCGTCGCACTCGGCGAAGCCCGCGGTGCAGGTGAGGGCGCACGTCCCGGTGGCGCACGCGGCGACGGCGTTGGGCGCGCCGGGGCAGGCGTTGGCGCACGCGCCGCAGTGGGAGACGCTGGTGCGGGTGTCGGTCTCGCACCCGTTGGGGGCGTTGCCGTCGCAGTCTCCGAAGCCGGTCGTGCACGTAGCGATGGTGCAGGCGCCCGCGGTGCAGGCGGCCGTGGCGTTGGCGAGCGAGCACGCGCCGCCGCAGCGGCCGCAGTGGGAGGTGTCGGTGCGGGTGTCGACCTCGCAGCCGTTGGACATGTCGCTGTCGCAGTCGGCGAAGCCGGTGATGCACTCGTAGGCGCAGGTCCCGGCGGCGCAGCGGGCGATGGTGTTGGGGTGCGCGGCGCAGCGGGCGGGGCAGCTCCCGCAGTGGTCGACGTCGGACTGGGTGTTGGTCTCGCAGCCGTCGGAGACGGAGCCGTTGCAGTCGGCGAAGGGGGCCGTGCAGGTGCCGACGGTGCACATGCCGTTGAGGCACGCGGGCACGGAGTTGGGGGCCATGCAGCGGGCGTCGCAGGCGCCGCAGGCGGCGGTGTTGGACTGGGTGTCGACGCACCCGCCGGAGCAGCAGGTCTGGCCCGTGGGGCAGGCGCGCGTCGCGTTGCAGCCGACGACGCAGAGGTTGCCGACGCAGAGGTTGCCCGCGGGGCAGTGGTCGTCGGTGACGCAGGCGACACACGCACGCGTGGCGACGTTGCAGCGGGGCGTGGCGGAGGAGGTACCGCCGTCGGTGGAGACGGCGGCGCAGGCGTCGTCGTCGCGGCACCCGGCGGCGCAGGTGTTGGACGCGGTGACGCAGTACTGCCCGGTGGGACAGGTGTCGGCGGACGCCACGCACTGCACGCAGGCACCAGTGGTGACGTCGCAGACCGACCCGGCGGTGTTGCCCGCGCAGTCGGCGTTGGTGGTGCAGCGGAAGGGCGCGTCGACGGGGGCGTCGAGCACGACATCGAGCGCGACATCGAGCGCGGGGACGTCGAGCGCGGGGGCGTCGAGGGCGGGGGCGTCGAGGGTGCCGCGATCGAGCTCGGCGATGTCGGTGACGGCGCTGTCGGTGGGGCCACCCACGACGGAGTTGCCGGTCGAGCAGGCGACGCTCGCGAGGACGACGAGGGCGAGGATGGAGTAGCGCATCGGGGACGACGGTATCACCGGACGATCGGCGAGCGCCCACTCACGCCTCCTCAACGCGGACTTACCCGAAGGGACGCGACGCCTACGTTCCGATTGCCCGCTCGCCAACACCCGCGCGCGCTTCGGCTCACCATCGGACGAACGCGTTACCATCGCCCCGATGGCGAGCGACGACCCACCCACGCGACGCCCGCTCCGACCGCCGCCGTGGATCCCCGCGCCCGACGCGTTCGCGCTCTCCCGCCACGGTGTGCCTCCAAAGCGCGGTGGGTTCTGGGTGCACTGGCTGACGCCGTTCTTGTTCGTGCTGACGTGGGTGGTCGCGGTCGCGAGTAGTGTCCTGTCGACTCGCGAGGGCGCCGCGCTGCTCTATCCGCTCGCGGCCATCGGCGCGTGCTGCGGCTTCCTTCCGCTCATGCTGTCGCTGCGTCGTCGGCTCGATCCAGGTGCTGTGCAGTCGCTCTACCGGGCCCTGTGGTGGCTGTCGCCGTGGCTCGTCCTGGCGTGGCCCCTGGGCTGCCGCGTCGACTCCGACGGCGACGCTGGCGGCTCGCTCGGCATCAGCATCCTCACCTGCTCGTCCTTCTTCATGCTCTTCGTGCTGCCGACGACCATCGAGGTGGCGCGCACCTCGCTGACCTCTGCCCCGTGGTCACCGCGCGCGACGACCCTCGCCTTCCGCGCGTCGATGGCCGTCGTCGTGGTCGCGCTGGCCGCATCGACGTGGCGGACCGCGACCCACTCCGTCGAGGAAGGGCTGCGCGACTATCGCCACGCGGTCGCCGTCTTCGAGCCGTCGCGCGACACCCCCGGGTTGTTCATCGCCAGCACACCCGGAGGGCCTGGCATCGAGCAGCGGCGCGAGGGCAATCGCTGCATCACGGGATTCCCCGGTCGCTCGCACGTCCGCCACGGTTGCGCCGAGCGGGTCCATCTCTACTGCCAGCCCTTGCGCAGGTTCTCGGGCGCCCTCTTCGAAGCGCCGCGCTACCACGAGCAGCTCTTCATCTCCGTCGGCAGCTCCGTCATCGGACTCAAGGGCTCTCCCCGCCACCTGCTCTTCGTCGCCCCGCCGTGGGAGTGGATCGTCGGCGCCGCCCTCGCCCTCACCGTCGCGCTCTGGACCCGCTCGCGCACCCGCCGCGCGCTCGATGCGTGGAGGTCACTCCCGATGCGTCCGGGCATCGCGCGTGACGGCAGCGTGTACTGCGCCGACGGCGAGATCGTGCGCCTGCCCGAGGCGCTCGTTGGCCACACGGGCGCGGTCGTCGTGGTCGGCGCGCCCACCCTCGCGACGGCGGCGTTTCGCGACGCGGTGGCGTTTCGCGACGCGGTGGTGCTGCCGGTCGATGCGGCGGGGTGGACTCGCTCGCTCGCGGACTGCGAGACCACCGCGGCGACCTTCGGGCTCGCCGTGCTCTGGCTCCCCGCTGCGCCGTTGATGGCCGCGCCCTTCCTGGGGATGTTCACGTAGCGCCTGGGGGCCCCGTGATCACTGGTGTGTACGGTTCGTACAAGGCTGTATCCGATTCCCACACCCCCCTCCTGATCGACTCTCGCGTCGATGTCTTTTTCGCGGCCTCAAGGCCGAGCTTGCTCGACTCGGCGCGCCCTTTGCGACACATCATGGTCCATGAGCCGCGCGCGCAACTCCTCGGCGGACAGTTCGGATGAGAGCGTCGCTGAGACCGGGCCGCTGCTCTTCGAAGACGTCTCGGGCGTGCGGTCGACGCGGGAGAGCGCCCGTCCGACGATGTCCACCCTGCGCGCGGCCGACCTCTCGTCGGCGGCGCTCGTGCGGGCGCGCAACCAGCTCGCGGTGATTCGCACTCGGCTCGGTGAGTTGCGCGAGGCCGTGAAGGCGTGCGACGTGGCGGCGCAGACCGAGAGCAGCGCGCTGCGGGCCCGGCGGGCCGAGCTGTCCCAGCTCTGTGAGCGCGGCGTCCTGACGGTGTACGCGCGGGTGCTGCTCGACGCGGCGCGGGGGAAGGAAGTCTCCGTCGCGCCAGTCCAGACCATCGATCGGCGGTACGGCTACCAGACCCAGCGAGACCCCATCGCCGTCGCCGTGCGCGCGCTGCGCGTCGCCGACGGGCGCGAGGAGATTCCCGCCGACGACTGGCTGGCCCAGGTGCTGGCGATGGTCGCGGCCGCGCGAGAGTAGGAAAAGCTCGCGCTCTTCCTTCGCCATCGAGCATAGGTACGTTCGGCCGATGGGAACCTCTCCGCACGCATGGCGCATGCTCTCGCTCGGGCTCGTGGTGGTCGTCGGGTGTCGGCGCGTTCCGGCGGCGCTGCGACCGACGGTCGATCGTCACCTGTCGCAGGTGCAGTCGCTTGCTGTCACAGCGGGCGCGCGCTGCGAGGAGGTGCGCAACGGCGGATTGGTGGCGCGCATCCAGGGGACGGTGCCCGCATCGCCTGCGGTGGGGACGGCGCTGGAGCGTGACCCCGAGGTGCTCCAGGCCGAGATCACCTGCTACTGGCCGACGTCGGGGGGCGGCGGTGCGGGCAACGGGTTTCTGTCACTGCGCGCGGACGCTGAGCAGCGCAACGGTCGCGAGGACGTCTACGTGATCTCGGGCAAGGACGACAACCACCACACGCTCGACGCGGTGGTGAACCCCGCGGTGCAGGTCAACGACCCGGCGGCGTTCGATCTGCGCGTGGTGCGCCCGACCCCGACAGGCGGTTGGGTCGACGTGGTCGTGACGCTCAAGCCCGGCAACACCGTGACGCGCCCGCCAGCCAGCCGGGGGGTTCCGGTTCGGCTACAGCGGTAGGGGCCATACCTCTCTGGAGGTCGATGCGTCCGCTGGCAGACCGGGGTTGGTCGCGTCCCGCGCCTGCACCGCCGGGCAAGCGAAAGCGGGCGCCCCTCCGGGGCTTTCGGAAGGGCGCTTTGTTCATCACGAAGCCGGCACAGTGGGTTGGCTGATCGTTTCTGGAAGCCCCGAAGGGGCGCCTGCTTTGTGCGCCCGGCATGGGCGTTGGCTTCGGGGTGCAAGTCCCCGGGAAAGTAGGTCATGACGATCCACGCGAGAGGCAAGGGCAGCGAGGCAACGGACTGTCTGAAGGAAGCCCGACGCGAAACGGCGAGCCGACGGACAGAAAGCCGATGTGAGGCCGTGCGGTCTGGGGCGAGCGGGCAAGGAGCCGCGAAGCTCCAATGACCAAGAGACCGTGCGGTAGATCGGGCGGTTGCGCCGTGAAAGCCAGCGTTTCTTACCCGGGGAGATCCTGCTTCACGCCTGAAAGGGCGACACACACCAACGTGCGGCGCAGGAAGTCAGCAGAGGTCGTAGTAGCGCGTCCGAAAGCCTGGGCTCCCGCGCCGACGTCGCCAACGACGTCGGAGACACGACGGGGAACGCCACGACGAAGGGCCGACGGCCGCGCAAAGGACCAAACGGAAGGGAGGGTGCATCGACCATGAGTCTCAAAAGGGAACCGCCTCAGATGCCCGGGACACCACCGGGGCGAGGGAGGCGCGACGAGGGTGAAGCCCTCAACGCGCAGCCCCGCGAGGAAGACCCCACGGCGACGAAAGGAGACGAGCACTCGGGCACCAGCGCCTTGCTGGAGGCGGTCCTCGGAAGGGACAACCTCTTGCGGGCGCTCCAGCGGGTGCAGAGCAACCGGGGCAGCCCCGGAGTGGACGGGATGGAGACGAAGGATCTCGCGGCCCACCTGCGTGTGCACTGGCCGCGTCTGCGCGAGGACCTCCTCGCGGGGCGCTACCAACCGCAGCCGGTGAGATCGTGCGAGATCCCCAAGGCGTCGGGCGGCACGAGGACTCTCGGCATCCCGACGGCCCTGGATCGTCTCCTCCAACAGGCGATCCTCCAGGTGCTTCAGCCTCGATTCGATCCGACCTTCTCACAGCACAGCTACGGGTTCCGCCCGGGGCGCAGCGCGCACGACGCGATTGTCGTCGCACAGCGCTACGTCCAGGAGGGGCGCGGGGTGGTGGTGGACGTGGACCTCGAAGCGTTCTTCGACCGCGTGAACCACGACGTGCTGATGGGCCGGTTGGCCAAACGCATCGAGGACAAGCGCCTGCTGAGGCTCATCCGTCGCTACCTGGAGGCCGGGATGATGGCCGACGGGATCGCGACGGCGCGGACGGAGGGAACGCCGCAAGGCGGCCCGCTGTCACCACTGCTGGCGAACGTGCTTCTGGACGAAGTGGACAAGGAGTTGGAGCAGCGCGGTCACGCGTTCGTGCGCTACGCCGACGACCTCAACGTGTACGTGAGGTCGGAGCGGGCGGGCGAGCGAGTGATGGCATTCCTGCGGGAGCGCTTCGCGTCGCTGCACCTCCGGGTCAACGAGTCCAAGAGCGCGGTGGCGCCGGTCAAGGGACGGAAGTTCCTGGGCTTTCAGTTCTACGCGCACGGCGGAGAAGTGAAGCGAGGGGTGTCGGCGAAGTCGCAAGAGGCGTTCAAGGCGCGTGTGCGGGAGCTCACGAGCCGGACGGCGGGTCGCAGTCTGGTGCAACTGATCGAGAGGCTGAATCGGTACCTGCGTGGGTGGTGGGCGTACTACCGCCTCACGCAGCAGACGAAGCTCTTCGAGGGGCTGGACGAGTGGATTCGCCGTCGCCTTCGGATGGTGCAACTGAAGCACTGGAAGCGAGGCATCACGATCTACCAGTCGCTGCGCGCCCTTGGACAAGGGGACGAAGCAAGCTGGAAGTCGGTGGCCTCGGCCGGTGGCTGGTGGCGCCGCGCGCTCCGCCTGGGCTTCACGCTCCGACCCAGTTGGTTCGACAGCCTCGGGTTGTGGAGGCTACGGAGGTGACCTCAACCGTCCGAACCGCCGGATGCGGACCCGCTTGTCCGGTGGTGTGGCAGGGGTCGGCTCCTCCTCACGGAGGGGCCGCCCCTATGCCGATCCCACGCGATGTGCATCAGACCCGTCGGGTGCCCGTGCCGCAGGTTGAAACCCTATCGTTTCTACACATCGGTGACGCCCGCTTCGGAGCGCCCACTACGCGGTTGCGGACGGCCCGCGAGCGGGCCTGCAACCGCTGAAGTGGGAGCCTGGAGCTAAGCGTCCCGCCGCCGCGGGACTTGCTGGCGGAGCGCCGAGCGCGCTGCGCTCGACGAGTGGAGGTAGGAACTTGCTGAACGGCTTGGAGAGGAACTCCTTCACCCTCTCGACGGTCGCTCCAGCGACCGACGCTCACGCAGGAAGTCCCGCGACGGCGGGACGCCCAGCTCCAGGCTCCCACTTCAGCGGTTGCAGGCCCGCTCGCGGGCCGTCCGCAACCGCGCAGTGGGCGCTCCGAAGCGGGCGTCACCGATGTGTAGAAACGAAAGGGTTTCAACCTGCGGCACGGGCGCCCGATGGGCGTGATGCACATCGCGTGGGCTTTCGCTTGCCCGGCGGTGCAGGCGCGGGACGCGACCAACCCCGGTCTGCCAGCGGACGCGGCGACCTTCAGAGAGATGGCCCCTACCGCAGTCGACGAAGGACGGTTCGAGGTCGTCGCAGTCGCCCACGAACACCCTCCGTCGAGCTCCATTCGCGAGGTCGGCGTCCGAGGGGTCACACGCCACGCGAAGCCCGCGCTCGCGATCGAGCGCCACGACGAGGCCGCCCCAACTGAGGGCGAATGCCTCATGGCGCTCCTCGCGTCGTTGCCTCGCTCGCACGCTCCATCGCGGCACTTCGCGAGTGGTCTGCCCATTGCTCAAGCGAGGTCCGCGCTCACAAGGCCGCCGACGCCGATCGGGGCCGCTGAACAGGCCATTTCGCAGGAGGTTCTTCGATGGACAAGCAGACGACGGGTACCAACGCCAACCCCAACACGACCGCATACACGAAGCCCCAGTGGTGGACCGACAAGCACACCTCCACCTGGGATCGCGTGAAGGAGGCGCTGCGTCGCGACTGGGAGCAGACGAAGTCCGACTTCTCTGCGACCGACGCCGCCGACCTCAACCAGGAGGTGGGCGACACGTTGAAGCAGGCCGCCGGGGCGGCGCCCATTCCGCCGCCCACGGTGCAGACGCGCCCCGACGACCCGAAGGAGGCGGCGAAGCGCGCCGAGAAGGAGCTCAAGGCGCGCGGTGACGCGCAGGGCAGGGTGGTCGCCGCGCAGACCGAGGTGGCCGTCGAGCAGGTGCGCGCGCAGGCCATGATCGCCAGCGAGCAGCAGGCCGCGCAGGAGAAGATCGCGGAGGTGCAGCGGAAGGCCGGCGAGAAGATCGCCGAGGCGCGCGCGAAGGTCAGCGAGAAGGCCGCCGTGGTGCGCGACTGGGGCGGCGTCGAGCCGGCGGTGCAGTACGGCTACGGCGCGCGCACGCAGTACGCCGACGCGCCCGGCTGGGACGAGGCCGAGGATCGCCTCCAGCGCGAGTGGGGACAGATGCGCGGCGCGTCGACCTGGGACGCCGCCCGCCCGCACATCCGCCGCGGCTGGGACGCTGCGACCCGCAACAGCGTGGTCTGACGCTGCGTCAGCGACCGCCGCAGCCCGTCGGTCGCACCTCGTACTCGACCGCCCGCGCGCCCGGAACCGTGACCCGCACCCGGTACACGCTTCCGGGCACCGCGTCGGGCATCGTCCAGCTCACGGTGTCGTCGCCGATGCCCGCCCGCTGTGCGCTCGCCGCCATCGGCACCGCCGCGCCGTCGCGGGTCACCTGCACCGTCGTCCCTGCCGCGTTCACGCCCGGCTTCGAAAATGACCAGATGGTCCCCATGAGCGCGGTCGGAACCCACCCCGCCGGCGGCCACGAGACCCACTGCGGGGCGTTGGCGGCGCGCGCACCGAGACCCAGCGACATGCACGCGAAGCTGCCCGTCTGGCCGTAGCTCACCGTGTGCAGCTCAGGGCTCAACAGCCATCGACGGTGGCCCAGCGTGCCCGACAGGTCGCGGCTCTCGTCGATCCAACCGCGAACGGCGTTCCACGGGCTCATCGGGAAGCCCGGGTTGCCCGAGAGGTTGCTGCGAGCGGCCGTCGCGCGCGCTGCGTCCGTCGCACATGCCCAGGTGGAGGCTGGCGTATGCGAGAGCTGCCCGTTGCGCTCCAGCATCACGGCGCAGCCCTGCGCGCCCGCGCGATCGGCCGCCGCTTCGGTCACGGGCGCGAGACCCGACATGGCCCGGTAGAGGTTGACCCACGCGATGGACGCCTGCCGCGGCGCATCGGGGAGCGAGCCCGCCGCGCACTGCGTCGCGCCCGCCGACCACGTCGCCACCTGGGTGTTGCGGTCGCGCACCGACCTCCACGCCGTGCACACCATGGACTCACCGGTCGACACCACGATGGCCTGCGCGTCGCCCGCCCGGACGCCTGCGTCGGCCGCCGTCACGGGGGTCTCCTGCGTCGTCGTGTTGTCCTCCGGGCCCACCGTCGTGACCCCGCAGGCGCCCAACGCCGTCGCACCCACCAGCACCACCGACGCCGCTCCGATAAGCCTCATCACCATTGCTTCATCCATAACGGACAACTCGCGCTTGGGTTGAGCAAAAGCTTGGAAACAAGACGTTTCTACACGCCCGCAGGTGTCGGATAGGGTGCCGCGCGCTGGGCTCTGTGGTGCCCGCGGCGCCGTCCAGGCGACATGGACCTCAACCGATATCTTCGAGGATATCGATTAAAGAGACGGCGCCGTGAATGGGCCGCGGGGGCCGCGCCACGGAGGCCGACTGTGTGGGTGTTTGACAGCGGTCGTGCGCTCCGCGAAGAGTGCGGCCGCCACGGTGAACGACCCATCGACAGCACAGCCCATCAACGACCGCTGGGAGATCGTGGAGCCCGTCGGCACCGGCGCCATGGGCGAGGTCTGGCGCGGCCGTCACCGGGTGCTCGGCCACGAGGTCGCGGTGAAGCTGATGAAGATCGCGGCGTCGCGGGACTCGTCGCTCGTCGCCCGCTTCGTGCGCGAGGCGCGCATCGCGGCGCAGCTCCGGCACCGCCACGTCGCCCGCGTCGAGGACTTCGGCACCACCGACGACGGGCGCCCCTTCCTCGTGATGGAGCTGCTCAAGGGCGAGTCGCTCGAAGACCGGCTCCAGCGCGAGGGGCGCCTCGACCCGTACTTCGCGCTGACGGTGGCGCGGCACGTCGGCGCGGCCTGCGACGCGGCCCACGCGGCGGGCGTGGTGCACCGCGACCTGAAGCCGTCCAACTGCTTCCTCGTGACCGAAGACAACACGCCCGTGGTGAAGGTCATCGACTTCGGCGTCGCGCGCTGGGCCGACGGGATGAAGCTCACCCAGCACGACGGCGACAACGGACCGATGCTCCTCGGGACGCCCTCGTACATGGCGCCCGAGCAGATCAGCGGCGGCGCAGGCATCGACGGCAGGGCCGACCTCTGGTCCATCGCGGTGATGCTCTACGAGCTGCTCACGGGGCGGCTGCCCTTCGAGGCCACCACGCTGCCGGCGCTGTTCTATGCGGTGACGATGACGACCCCGGCGCCGCCATCGCGGCACGCGCCCGCGCTCGGTGCGCAGGTCGACGCGTGGGCCGTGCGCGCGCTGGCCCGCGACCGGGATGCGCGCTTCCCGACCGGACACGCGCTGGCCGAGGGGCTCGGCGCGGCGCTGGCGGGCGTGGCGCTCGGGCGCTCGTCGCTGCCCGCGACGCGTGAGATGCCGGCGGGGATTGCGCCGACGGAGCGGGCGTTTCCGGTTGTCACCACGGCGGGCCTGGGGCGCCCGTCGCTGCCCGAGCCGGAGGGGCGCTCGACCTTCGACGCGGTGTCGGTCTCGGGGCCGACGTACGGGCGCGAGAGCGCGATGTCCATCGTGCCGCCCAACCATCGCATGGCGCTGGTGGCCTCCATCGCCGTGGCCCTCCTCGTGGGCGTTGGCGTGGCCACCTGGCTGGGTCGCAGCCGGACTCGCGAGGCAACCGAGCCACGACGCGATGCGCCCGTGGTGATGGCGGTTCCGCCGACGCCCGTCGTCGTTGCGCGTCCTGCTGCGCCTGCACCCGCACCCGCGCCTGCACCTGCACCTGCACCCGCACCTGCGCCCGCTCCGGTGCTCGCGCCTGTGGCGGTCGTTCGTCCCGCGGCTGCGCCTGCGGCGCGACCGCTGCCGGTGGTTCGTTCGTCGTCGCACGCGCCGTCGCACGCGCCGTCGGCGCTGGTGTTTCCGCAGCCGGTCGCCTCCCCTCCGCCTCGTCCCCCGTCCCAGAACTACAACCCGGAAGAACCATGATCCGTCTCTCACGAGTGGGCGCCGTGTGCCTCGGCGCGGCGGTGGCCTTGTCGGCATCGCTGGTCTCCGTCGACGCGAGCGCGCAGCAGGTGTTGGGCGTCGACGGTCGCGCGCTCTTCCAGCAGGGTCGCGCGCTCTACGACGCGCAGCAGTGGGAGCAGGCGCTGGCGGCGTTTCGGCAGTCCATGGCGTCGCTGCCGTCGCCCAACACGCGGCTGTACATGGGGCGCTGTCTCCGTGCGCTCGGGCGCTACGGCGAGGCGTGGGGCGAGCTGTCGCGCGCGGCGACGGAGGCCAACGCGCGGCGGGCGGCGGAGCCCCGGTTCACTCCGACGGCAGAGTCCGCGACGGCGGAGGCGATGGCCCTCACCGATCGCATTGCGTACGTGGTGGTGGAGGTTCCCAACGCGCCGATGGGGACGACGGTGACGCTCAACGGGCGGGTGCTGTCCAACGACGAGTTCGGCACGCTGCTCGCGGTCGACGGGACGACGGCGTCGGTGGAGGCGCTGGCGCCGGGGGCGGTTCCGTATCGCGGGTCGAGCCAGGTGAGCGCGGGGCGTCAGGCGCGCTTCGTGGTGCGCTTCGGTGGGGCGGAGTCGCCGGTGACGACGTCGGAGGCGCAGCCCGTGGTGACGCTGGTGCAGTCGGACGCGAACCGCAGCGGGTCGACCGGGGGCTGGTGGACCACGGGGCGCGCGGTGGGCGTGGCGACGATGGGCGTCGGCGTGGCGGTCGGCATCGTCGGGGCGGTGACGGCGGTGATGGCGAGCAACACCGAGGACGAGCTGATCCGCGTGTGTCCGAGCGGGACGTGTCAGCCGGGCGCGACGTCCACACAGAGGTCGCTGGTGCAGGACGGCAACACCCTGGTGACCGTGACCAACGCGCTGTGGATCTCGGGTGGGGTGCTGGCCGCGGCGGGTCTGGTGACGACGCTGGTGAGCGGGGGGAGCAGCGATGAGGTGTTTGCGCCGACGCTCGCGGTGGGCGCCGACGGCGCGACGATCGGGGTGCGCGGGCGGTTCTAGAGCGGGCGGCTCTTACCCCTCCACGAAGGTCTTGAACCCGCCGAAGATCATGCGCTTGCCGTCGAAGGGCATGTCGGCGGGGTCACTCTTCAGCCGCGGGTCTGCCATGACCTTCTGGTTGATCTCGTCGCGCGCCTCGCGCGAGGGGTATGTGATCCACGAGAAGAAGACGACCTCGTCGTCCTTGGCCATCACCGCGCGCGGAAACGACGTCAGCTCCCCGTAGGGCACGTCGTCCGCCATGGTCTCGACGTACGAGAGCGCGCCGTGCTCCTTCCACACCTTGCACCCGAGCTCGGCCATCTTCCGATAGGCCTCGACCTTGTCCTTCGGAACCGCCAACACAAACCCGTCGACGTAGCTCATCGCGAACTCTCCCTTCGTTGAGCGGCGCCCGAACGCGACCGCGCGCCTGACCGAGTGTGGCCAGGGCGCGGCGCCGTCAATGAATCGGCGGGGGTTTCACGGACGGGTCACGTTGAGCGGGCTTCCGCTCGAAGCGAGTACGCTCCCCGCGGTGGAGTTCACCCTCGTCATCGCCCGCCCGTCGCGAACGGTCGTCCGCCGGGCCGAGGAACCCGATGCGACTCGTCCATCTCTACGTGAACCTCGCTGGCACCACGAGCGAAGCCATCGGCTTCTACGAGACCGTGTTCGGGACCAAGACCATCGCGCGCATGACCTTCGGCGAGGTGCCCTGTGATGCCGTCCGTCCCCGACGCCGCGAAGGACAAGATCATGCACGCCGAGCTGCCCATCACGGAGGGCGTCCACTCTACCTCTACTTCGTGTGGTGCTTCGTGCGCGGGAACAACCGCATGCGGCCGCTGGCGTTCTTCTATTCAAGGGGCATCACCCTCGCGACGGCGCTGGTGATCTCTGAAGAACTCTGGAGGGTGGTCCACCAGCGCTGGAGGCGCGACGGGGTCAACGCACGGCCCCGTCAGAGCCGCGGTCCGTCGGAGTCCTTCGCCCGCAGCGCGTCCTGCGCGAGCTCCTCGAACGACCGCGTCGCCGCCTGCGCGAGCTCGTCGTCGGAGTTCATGCGAGCCATGTAGCGCGGGTCGAGCCCTACCAGCCGCGACGCCACCTGGCCCACGAGCGGGCCTGCCTTCGGGTGGTTGAAGGCGTCGTACATCACCTGGAGGAAGCGCCCGAACGGCCGCCGCGTCGACTCCGGCCGCGCCCCGATGCGCTGCATGTGACGAAACACCTCGCGCATCCGCCGCCCGCCCGGGTCGACCACGTCCATCGGCTCGAAGAACATCGCCTGGAAGAACGGCCGCGCGTGCACCAGCATCATCGCCAGCGACGCCGCGCCCCGCGCCCGATCGCGCAGCGCCCGCTTCGGCCGCTGCTTCAGCTCGGCCTCGTAGGCGTCCGACGCGTAGTGCTCGACCATGCGGTAGTCGATCGCGATGTGGCGCGACTCGTCGCGGTTGATGAGCTTCATCGCCGCCGCGCAGGTCTCGTCGCGGACGTAGTCGTCCATCGAGCGCAGGAGCGCGATGTCGAGCAGCAGCTCGCCGCCCGTGATGTACGCGTTGGCGACGTCGTCATCGAGGTCGACGACGGCGCGGGCGAAGTACGTCCGGAAGCGGGCGAGGTGCTCGTCGACGCGGTACTCGCGCAGATGGCGTACGTCGAAGTGGCGGGCGAGGCGCTCGGCGACGCGGGCGTGGCGCTCCTCGTCGACGACGAAGCTGTCGAAGATGGCGCGCAGCACGGGGTCGCGCGCGCGGCGGGACTGCTCGGCGAAGAGGGCGCCGGCGAGGCGCTCGATGCCGGCCATGTTGGTGAAGAGCTGCACCACGAGGCGCTCGTCGTCGGGGCCGAGCTCGCGCGGCGGTCGCGACCAGTCGAGGTCTTCCTCGCGCCACTGTTCGCGGCGGCAGCGGTCGAGCATGCGGGGGAGGTCCATGGTGTTTCGGGGCCGAGTCTACAACCGCCGCGGTCCAGGTCTGATAGACCACCCGCCCCCCCCGATGCCTCCGCCGCGCAACCCCATGGACGCCCTGCGCTACGGCTTCAACGCCCTGGAGGAGATGGCCCGCGCCGAGGCCAGCGTGGTCGCGCCCATCCCCACCAACGACCTCGTCTTCGCCCCGCACCCCGTCCTCCGATCGCCCGCGCGCGACGGCGCGGCCCTCTCGCTGCGGCTCTTCACCGGCGGCCCCGACGACGCCACGGCCTTCGTTCTGCGCGATGCCGATGTGCTCGCGCTCAACCCTGTCCCCGCGCGCGCGGCGGCCTTCTTCGAGGCCCACGCCGCCGGGCTCGCGCGCGGCGACGACGACGACCTCGTGGTGGGCTTTCCGCTCGTCTCCTTCGCGCAGATGGGCCAGCGCCGCACCGCCCCGCTGCTCTCCTGGAGCGGCGGTCGCGCCCTGTGGCGAGTGGGCGACGAGCCCTGGGTCCTCCCCCGCGGCGCCCGCCCCGGAACCACCGTTCCCATCCCCACGGCCCTCATCCTGCGATCACCCGACCTCGAAGACGACGAAGCCTCCGTCGCTCTCCACGCGGGCCTCTGGCGACAGCTCCTCGACGTCGACGGCGCCGCCCTCTCGGCCCTCGCGCTCGCGGGGAGTGCGAGCGTCGGGGCGCTCGTTCGTGCCGCCGTGCAGATGCTCACCCGCGGCGCCGACGAGACGCCCGATGAGGCCATCGACGCTGCGCCGCCCACTCGCGATGACCTTCGCGCCCTCGTCGACGCGGTGCGCACGCGAGCCTCGTCGCGGATGTCATTGCAGGTGCATCCGCACGCCCTCGCCATGCTGCTGCCGCGGGGCGATCCGACGAGCGGGCTGCGCTCCGAGCTGACCACCCTCCTCGATGAAAAGCCGCCGAAGAAGGGACCGCTCGCCGTCTTCCTTGGAGCGAAGCCCGCCCCCGCGCGCAGCGCACCGCTCTGGACGCACGGCGCCTCGACGCCGACGCCCTCGCAGGTCGCGGCCGCCTCCGCGCTCGAAGGCAGCACCGACCTCGTCGCCGTCTGCGGACCGCCCGGCTGCGGCAAGACCACGCTGCTCCACCACATCGCCGCGCAGGCCATCGTCGCGCGCGCGCTCGACGACACCTGGGTGAAGCCGCCAGGACCATTGCTCCCATGGGGCCTCGTGGTGACCAGCACCAACAACGCCGCCGTCGATCACGCGTTGGCGCCCTTCGTCGCCTCGCGTGCCCTGCCGGTCGGGCTGCGTCTCGGCAATCGCCGCGCCCTCGCCGAGTCCACCGCGCAGGGGCTGCGCGACGCCATCGACGCGCTCGCACGCAACGACGGACCCGACTTCCCCGAAGCCCGCGCCGCCTTCCTCGAACGCTCCCGCCCCGTCCGCGAGTACCTCCGCGCTGCGGCGGCCCACCGCCCCACGGAGGAGCGTCGACAGCGCGAACTCACCCAGCTCCGGGTGCGCGCCGATGAGCTGCGCCACGAGCTGCGCGAGCCCTTGATGGATTGCGACGAGGAGATGCTCCCGACGGAGGTGCACGGTGTTCGCGGCTCGCTGCGGGCGCACATGGAAGCGGCGCTGCTGGTGGTTCCGACGCACCTGAAGGGGGCCAATGCGTCGGCGGAGCGTGCGCGCCGCAAGTGGGCCAAGGCCAACGTGCAGCGCGGCAAGGTGATCGCCCCGTTGCTGAGGAAGCTCGGCATGGTGCTGCCGTTTCGCGACCTCATCGAAGGCGAAGACATCGCGGACGCGCTGGCGACGCAGCACGCCGACATGGCGCAGTGCCTCGCGACGCTGGATGACATCGAGCGTGGGCTTCGAGCGCCCGCGCACCAGCGGGAGCTCGATCGGGTCGAGAGGGCCATCGAGGCCGCGCAGAAGGTGGTGCCCGAGGAGGTCGCACCGCCGCCCGATGCGGCGCTGGTGGAGGCCGCGCTGGCGATGCGCGACGCGTGGGCACGAACGCACCGCGACGCCCTGCTCCCGCGGTTGGAGGCGGCGCTGTCGCTGGTGACCGAGGAGCGCTTCCCTGCGCGCGGCAAAGGGCTGACGGAGGTGTTGGGGTCGCTGGCGGGGTTGTTCCCGGTGGTGGGGTGCACGTTGTTGTCGCTGCGCGGGTGCATCGCGCTCGATGATGGCGTCATCGATCGGCTGGTGGTCGACGAGGCGGGGCAGTGCGCGCCCGTGTACACCGTGGCGGCGCTGGCGCGCGCGCGGCGGGCGATGATGACGGGCGACGTGGCGCAGCTCCCGCCGGTGTACACGCTCGACGACCGGGTGGACGCGCGGCTCGCCCGCGAACTCGATGACGTGGCGACGGAGCCCTTCCGCATGGGCGCGTCGGCGGTGACGTCGGCGCAGGCGGTGGCCGAGCGGCGGGCGGCGTCGCCGCGGTCGCTGGTGGAGCACTTCCGCTCGCAGCCGGAGATCGTGGCGCTGGCCTCGGCGTGGAGCGGGTACTCGCTCGACGTGCGAACGCCGCCGCGCTCACTGGCGGCGGTGTCGTCGAAGCTGTCGCGCGCGGTGCGGGTGGTGGCGGTGCGCGGTCGCGGCGAGCGGGCGGCGGAGGGCGTGGTCAACGAGGCGGAGGTCGCGCGGGTGGTGTCGCTGGTCGCGACGCTGGTGGCCGATGGGGTGGAGGCGCGGGACATCGCTGCGCTGACGCCGTTCGTTGGGCAGAGCGTACGCATCGAGCGCGAGCTGGCGCGGCTGGGGCTGGTGGGGGAGGGCGGGGTGCTGGTGCGAACGGTGCACAAGCTCCAGGGGGGAGAGCGGCGGGTGGTGGTGTTCTCGGTGACGGCGACGGAGGGGCGGCATCTGAGATGGTTGGCGGCGCGGCCGCACCTGCTGCATGTGGCGACGAGCCGGGCGCAGGATCATCTGGTGGTGTTCATGGACACCGAGCGGGCGAGGGGGGAGGCGCTGCTCCGGCCGCTGGTGGAGCTCGCGGGGCGGGGGTGATTTGGGGGCGGGCGAGGCTCTTGGGGGCCGCGCCGGGCGATGCGAGAAGGTCGCGTTGGTGCACCTCCGATGGATCTCGCCGCAGGAGTTCTGACGGGCTGACCTGAGTGGTGCTCCTCAACCCTGCTCAACGATGCGACGGGGGGCGAACGCGCGCGCGGCCTCCCTGCGTCTCGATGAACTCGACCAGCGCCAGCATGTGTTCGAGGCGCTCCGTCGGGGTGCGTCGGAGGTTCTCTCGGAGTTGACCCAGGTCGACGCTCGACGGGAGCGACGCGAGGATGCGCTGATCCCAGGTTGGCTCCGCCGCGCCTTCGTTGGTTGATGAGTCGGTCGGGTCGTCCACGTCGCGAGAGTGCTCGCCTGCGTGGAGAGGGTCAACCAACACCCCTCGCCCCCTCCCATTCCCCCGCGCAGCCCCTGTGCGCCCCCTTTCGCGCGCTCACCATCTGCCCCTCGGCCTCTGCGCCCGCCCTTTCAACCCGTCACCACCTGCCGCTCGCCGCCCGTGCGCCCCATTTCGCGCTCTCGCCAACCACCCCCCGCCTTCGCGCCCGCCCTTTCAACCCGTCACCACCTCGCGCCCGCCCTCCGACCGGGCCCGATCGACGGCTCCCCAACCGTCGCTCGGGCCCCGCACGGCGCTTTGTCAGCCCGTGGGCTCCGGCGCGGGCGTCGGCCCCACCGGATCGCCCCCCTCCTCGCCCTCCGCCGTCGCCACTGCCGCGCTCCGGAAGAAGAGTTCCACCCACGACTTTGGCTGTCGGTTCTGCACGGCCAGCTTCACCAGCTCGGCGTGCGTCGTCGTCCGCAGGCGGTTGACGCCCTCCTTCCACTCGCGCACGTCGCTGGCCACCGTCGCGGCCTGCCCCTCGGCCTTCACGCGCGCCGTGAGCGCCGCTAGCGCCAGCCGCGCCCCCTCGGAGAGCGGCGCCGCGTACGCGCGCAGCGGCGACCCCTCGGGCAGCTTCTCGATCTCCGGAACGATCACGTCGCGCGTGCGCTCGGCCTGCTTGCGGAGTGACCCGCGCACGAACTCCGACGGCGACGTCGGGAAGAACTTCCGGAACGCCGCGCTCTTCCGATCGCGCCCCGACTCCAGGAAGCAGTGGTCGCCGAAGCGCAGCGTGGTGGCGTCGATCTGCCCGTTGCGGATGGCGACGAGCGCATCGGCGCGCGTGATCTCCCGCCGCGCCGTCCGCTCGCGCTGGAACACATCACTCCAACCGCCGATCTCCTCTTCGAAGACGGCCGCGAACTCCGCCGCGAGCGGTTCAGCCCGCAGCGCCGCCTCCGTGAACTCCAACTCATCCAGAAACGTGAGCAACGAATTGCCGATCGGGATCTGTCGCATCGATGAAACCCTCCTGATCGAGCACGCTACGGTGCGCTGTAAGTATTGGAAATGTCATTGTTCTGACGGCGCCATCGCCAAGGTGCGCCACGTTTCCGACACGACGTGGGGCACCTGAGGTGATTGGCGGCGCGGCCGCACCTGCTGCATGTGGCGACGAGCCGGGCGCAGGATCACCTGGTGGTGTTCATGGACACGGAGCGGGCGAGGGGGGAGGCGCTGCTCCGGCCGCTGGTGGAGCTCGCGGGGCGGGGGTGACGGACCGCCGTCCGCCCGGACGGATCACACCAATCGCAGGCGAAGCACCCGACGGATGCGCAGCACATCCAGTCCACCATCGAGCCCCCACTCTCGCGCGACGTCGTCCCCGATCTCCGCCCTGGTTTCGCACGGCACCCCGCGTCGCAACTCAGCCAGCCACGACGACCAGCGCCCGCGACGTCCGCGGTCGAGCCCGTCGCACAACACCGTGAGCAGGTAGCCCGCTCGCGCCCACGCCGTCGCTGGGACTCCGCCCAACGCGGGCCGCCAGTCCGTTGCCGTGGCGTCGGCGACGACGGTCAGCAGGTGTTCGGTGCGCCGGTCGAGCGCCCACGGCTCCCCCGTGCAGAGCTGGCGCAGCGCCTCGTCGGCCCGCGCACGCAAGGCATCCGCGGAGAGCAACCCCGCTCGTGCCAGGGTTTCGACATCGGACTGGTCGCGGGCACCCCAGCGCGCGAGCTTGCTCAGGGCGAGGTCGACCGGCGAGAGCACGCGCACCCTCAGCCGATCCGAGAGCACGCTGTCGAGGTCGACTGCATCCTGCTCGTAGTCGGGGTGGATCAACGCCAGGTCGCGGAAGAACCCCGGGGTCGTAGACGAGGGTCCGAGACGAGCCGTCATCGTCGGTCCACCGGAGCACGAGATCGGGCGGCAAAAGCAGGCGGTGGGAGAAGATGGCGTCGACATCGCTCGATACCCGAAGGGGCGAGTAGAAGTGCACCGCCGTCCCTCCCACGACGATGGCGACGACAGGCTCGGCCAGCACCGGGAGGGAGCGCGCGATGCGGTCGAGGAGCTCAAGAACCGCCCGCGTGTAGGAGGCGGAGACGAAGTCCATCGCGCCAGCGAGTGTAGCCCTGTCGCCATCCCCTGCGTGTCTCGCCCACGCGCTGGTACGGCTGGCAGGTCCTCATTCCGGACGTCGCGGCCCTCGCGCTCGGTGGGCTGTCGCTCGGCCTTCTCTCGCGCCGGAGCACCGTCGATACCGGGGCGATCATCGGCATCGGGGCGGGGACGGTGCTCGCGTTCGGAGGACCCATCGTGCACTGGTCGCATCGCCGCATAGGCGTCGGCTTCCTGTCACTCGGGGTCCGCCTCGTCGTTCCTGCGCTGACCGCGTTGGCGGCCACGAACGCGGAGAGCGGCGGAGCCCTGGTGGGCATCGTCATCGGTGGGAGCGTCCTCACCGTCGCGGCGATGTCCCTCGACATCGCGCTGCTCGCGCGAGAGCAGATCCCGTCGGAGGCGCGCAGCGGGGCCCGATGGTTTCCCACGCTCGCGGTCTCTCCCGGTGGGGCCATGGCGGGTCTGGCAGGGACGTTCTGATCGCAGAGACGGTGTGAGACGTGGACGCCGGGGAGCGTGCCCGCGATCATCCCGCACGCGCCGTCGATCGCTGGCACACGCGGGCTCACCGCAGCGCCTACCCACCATGGTGTAGGCTGTTGAGGCGATCGTCGGCGATCGCCAATGGAGGCTCACCGTGGGGTTGTTTCTCATCAGTGCTCGTTTTCAGGGTGAGCCTCTCACCCGAACGGAGTTTGACGCCGCTTTGATTCGACAAACGGGTTCAAGGCCCGACGTGGACGAGTTCATCGTCAAGGGTACAGAGCTGCGCGTGACGATGGCTTTTGACCCGATTCTGGTCGCGTACGCAGAGAAGGTCCTCTCAGACCTCGGCGGTCGGATCGTCCATCCTCACACCAACGAAGTCATCGACCTGCGGTTGCCTGAATATGTTCGAAGGCCGTGGCTGGAGTGGCCGTGGTGGCAACGCGTCGAGACCAGAACGCACTCTGTACTTGCTTTGCTCGGCGTCTCGTCTGGCGTCCCGAGATCGCTCGCCCGTTCTGTGCGGCGGGCCGAAGAGAGCCGCGACGAGAAGCTGCCTCCGGTGGCGCCCATGATGCCGCGAGGGCCCTACCGGGACATCGACCACCGCGCCTCGCGCCGCCCGTCGGCCTGGCACCAAGTGCCCTGGGTGCACGTCGGACTGGCCTCCGCGCTGCCGGTCGCGGCCGTGTCGTCCCTGCACACGAAGGCGCACGACTTCATCGTGGTGCTGGTGTCCGCGGCGCTCTTCGTGTTCGTCGTCTGGGCGCTGCCGCGACTGGGGTATCTGCTCGTTCGCCGCCGCCGCACGACGGCTCGGGTTCATGGCCGCCTCATGCTGGTGTGGTTCCTGTCGCTCGTGGGAGCGGTCGCGGTCGAGGCCGTCGGTGCCAGGACGACGTGGCGATACAGCGATCGCAACACCGCGGCGTGGGCCCCGGTGACCGCGGACGTCACGGCATTGGTTGCATGCGGGGCGCGTCGTCCGGTGTAGCCTCCACCGAGTGACGCTCCGGACCAACGTGCTCACCACCATCGAACCTTCGCGCGGCGCGGACGAGCGGAGCCAATGCGCGACGTGACCCCCGGCGCCCCCGCGCGCTACCGCATCGACGGCACCGGCACGCTTGGCCGACCGTGGGGAGACGTCGACCCGGCCGACGCCCTGGCGCAGGTGCTGCGCGAGTGTCTCCGCCGCCACGACGTCGCCTGCGTCGTGGTCGTCGTCCGCGACCGGACGGACCTGTCGCCGCCGTCCACGGAGCGCCTCGTGGTCGTGGGGCTGCTCGCCACCGCGTCCTGGGATGCGCTCAGCGAATGCTTTGGAGACGCGGACGCCGCGCTGCGGACGCTGGAGCGGCGGGGCGTGATCTCACAACGTTCGACCTGAGCGATGGGGCCGCGTCCCGGGTCCGCTGCGGCTATGGACGCCAGCCGCTCATCTCGGACAGCGCCTCCGCGCGCAGGTGGTCGGCGATCGGCGTGAGCCACGCGCCCGGCGGGGCGCCGTCGAAGAAGGCCCGCACCTCGTCGGCGATCGCCGCGGTCTCTTCGGAGGACAACCCGTGCGCCGTCTCGATCCTCAGCGCGAGGCCCGTCGGACTGGCCGCCGCGGCGTTCGCCTCGCGGGCGACTCGTCGGGCCCTCTGGTCGTCGCGTGACCGCGCCGCGTCGTCGGCGATGCGCACGCCCATCGCTTCCAACAGCGCGACCACCTCGACGCGCCAGGGATCGGCCGCCACCACCGCCTCCAGCGCGGGGATCGTCGACCTGGGCACCCGTTCGGCGACGGGCAGCAGGCCGTGCGCGATCGCCTCCACGCGGTAGCGCTTGCTGCCGCTCAGCGCCTCGGTGAGCAGGTCGAGCAGTCGCTGTGTCACGGCCTCCGTCCGCGCGGCCTCGGGCCGGGCGCACACGTCCAGGGCCATGGATTGATGACCCTCCGACGACAGCCACGACAAGATCTGCTCCTCGGTGATGTAGCGCGCCTGCCGAGCGACTCCGTCGGTGACGTTCGCGGGCCATGGGCCTCCGATTCTTCGCGGGGCGAGCAGGGCATGGAGCACGCGCTCGTCCTCCGTCTCACGCAGGAGCGCCGAGGCCGCCTCGACGACGCCATCCGCCCAGTAGGCGTCCCGGCCGGTGAGCGCGAGCGCGCGGTCGAGGGCTGCGAGCGCCTCCGTCACCGGCACTCGTTGCAGCAGCGCCGCGTCGGCTTCGAGCCATTCAGGGTCTTCGCGAAGGCCCCTCTCCAGCAACACGCCGACGAGCGCGTCCCGGTCGGGCTCCCACCCGAGGGCCATCAGCGCGAACAGCACGTCGGTCTGCGGCGCCGACGAGCGACCGGGCCGTCGGTCTCCAACGAGGAGCGCCCGCAGCACGGGGACCGCCGCCGGTCCGACGGCGACGAGCGCCTCGAAGGCCCGCCTCTGCGCCGTCCACATCGAGAGGCCCCGCGGTGGGTTCGTCGCGACGCGGGCCATCGCCTCGCACCGCGCCGCGTCGGGGAAGCGCGCGAGGTGGTGCAGCGCGCCCGTGACCGTCTCCGCATCGGCGGCCGCGAGGGCAGCGTCGACCCACGTCGTCGGGGCTCGGACGCGTAGCGCGGCCGCGATCGAGAGCGCCTGCGCCCGCAACCGACCGTCGGCCAGGGCGGAGAGATCCGCCTCGCGTGCGCGCCGGATCGACTCGGGCCCGCGTCGCGAATGGAAGAGCACCGCGCGTGCGTTCTCCGCGCGGAGGTCAGCGCCCTCGGCGGTCTCGCACAGCATGGCGGTGAGCGCGTCGCTCGCGCCGTTCCGGAGCCAGTAGCCGCACATCTGACGGATCGCGCGGACCACCGCGGGGTTGGGGTCGTCGAGCAGGCGCCAGACGCGGCGCACGGAGACGAGCGCCCCGAACTTCAACGCCGTCCACTCCGTGTGTACGTCCCCGTTGGGTTCCCTCGTCGTGCGAACCGCCGCGAGGAGCTCGCTGCGCCGCGGCCTCAGCCTGCGCTGCACGAACCACTGCGCGAGCAACGACCGTGTCCTGGCAGACGTCGTCCGGCGGAAGGCCGCGCGCAGCGCTCCATCGGACACACCCACGCCACGTCGCAGATAGCCCACGGCCGCGTTGGCGACGGCGTCGGCCACGCGTCGGTCTCGGCTGCCGACGAGTGACAGGACTCGCCCGACGTCGCGCGCATCGGACGATCGCGAGAGGCTCTCGCCGGCGGCTCGCCGCACCCGCGGGGAAGGGTCGGTGACCGCCTCGTGCAGTGCGCTCCACACGCGACGGCGTCCGCCCAGGATACGCAGCGCGAGCGCGCGGAGGCGGTCGTTCGGCGAGGCGAGCAGCGCGCGCAGGGGAGCGGCCGGGACGCGTTCGGCGAGGAGCGTCAGCGCGTCGGCCATCCGCCGCGCGTGCCGGGGTCGTCCTTCGCGCACGACGTCGAGCATGCGTTTGATGGGAGCTCGCGCGCCGAGCGAGGTGAGCAGTCGCGCGGCCGGCTGCATCCGGACCGCCGTCCACGGCGACCGGCTCTTGATTGGGCCCGGGCGACGAGAGCGCGGCGTCCCCGGCGGTGTCAGCAAATGCCGCAGCGCCGCCTCCGCGAGCCGTAGCCGCCATCGCAGCGGGAACACCCGCGCCGCCGCAGCGAAGAGCTCGGGCTGGTCGACGGACCCGTCCGGCGCCGTCGCGCCTGACACGATGCGCGCCGTCTCATCGTCGCGCAGCAGTCGACGAGAGAAGCCGCGCAGCGCGCGAAGCGAGCACCTGTGCCCGGTGGCTGCGGCCGCAATGCGCACCCGCACGGGGGCGTCGGCGAGCCGCGAGAGCGCGTACGCCGCGGAGTGACCATCCGCTCCGTCTGTGAGCGCGAGGAGCTCGTCGAAGGGCGCGTCCTTCCCGCGAGCCTTCAGCTCCTGCGACAGCTCGAAGGAGCCCTCCCACCACTGGGCTGTGACCAGCGCCGCGAGGCGCGGCCCGTCGAGCTCGGGCAGCCGCTGTTCGAGCTGCTGCCGCGCGTCGTGGCCGTTCTCGCCGAGAGCGAGCGCGTAGAGTTCATCGATCGTGGGCTTCACAACGGGCGCGAGAGGGAGGGAGGTCGATCGCCCTATGGGCGGGTCACATGCAGTCGACGTGGCGCACGATCAAGCCCGGGCCTGAGCCGCAGGTCATGAGCGACGTGAACCCGGCGGGCACCGTGGTCGTGCCGTGGCAGTAGTAGCCCGACAGCGACGTGGCGCCGGCGAACATCGGATGCGCCGTGCCCGCGGTCGTGAGCACCGGCGTGCTGGAGCTCGCGGTGGCGGCCAACCCCGCGCCGAAGGTCGTGGCGTAGACCGACACGATCGAGGGGCTGTCCTCCAGAACGCACCCGAAGGACAGGTACATCCCCGTGCGACCGCCCGCGCCGTTGTGCCCCATCGCCGCGAGGTAGCGGACGGTGTTGGCGATCATCCGCGCCGCGCTCGAGGTCGACCCCCCATAGAAGGCGTGCAGGTCCGCATCGAAGGGAGTGACCACCGCGCGCCCGCGCACCGCGGGCCCCCAGGCGGCCTGCGTGTCGCGCAGCGTATCGAACTGCGTGGCGTCACCGGTGCACGCGTTGCCGTCGACCCAGATGAGGTCGTACTCGCCGAAGTCCGCGGTCGTGAGCGAGCGCCACATCGCGTCGCTCGCCACGGTCACCACCGACTCCGGCGGGAAGAACGGCTGCGACACCGTCCCCCCCGGCCCGTAGATCAGCACCCGCGGAACCGACGCCGTCCCGCACGTGAAGCACGTGCCCGACACGCACGCCGCGGGGCTCGTGCACGTGCGCCCGCACACGCCGCAGTTTCCGTTGAGGGTCGCGTCGGTCTCGCAGCCGTTGGCCGCGTTGCCGTCGCAGTCGGCGCGGCCCGGGGCGCATGTCGTTCCGCACACGCCCGCCGCGCACGTGCCGACGGCGCCCGCCGGCGCGGGACACGCGCGGCCGCAGGCGCCGCAGTGGGCGGGGTCGGTGGCCGTGTCGACGCAGGTGGTGCCGCACACGGTGGTGAGCCCGGTCGGGCACACGCAGCGCCCCGAGACGCACTCGCGCGAGCCCGAGCACGCCGTCCCGCACGCGCCGCAGTTGGCGGTGTCGCGCGTCGTGTCCACGCAGCGGGCCGCCGCGCCGTCGCCGCACAGCACGCCCGACGTGCAGCCGCAGCGCCCGCTCAGGCACGCCGCCCCGAAGCCCGCGGCCGGGCAGACCGTCCCGCACGCGCCGCAGTTGGCCGTGTCGCGCGTCGTGTCCACGCAGCGTCCGCCGCAGGTCATCGAGCCGGTGGGACACGAGCAGGCGCCCGCCCGGCAGACCTGATCGGAGCGGCAGGTGGTGCCGCACGCGCCGCAGTTGGAGAAGCTCGTCTGGAGGTCGACGCAGCGCCCGCTGCAGGACGAGAGCCCCGACGAGCAGCGGCACGTCCCGGCGGTGCAGGTCGAGCTGATGTCGCAGTAGTTTCCGCAGGTGCCGCAGTTGTTGTAGTCGGTCTGCAGGTCGACGCAGCGCCCGCTGCACGCCGTGCGCCCCGTCCCGCAGACGCACGTTCCGCCCACGCACGCGGACGACGACGGGCAGTAGTTTCCGCAGCGGCCGCAGTTGTTGATGTCGGTCATCGTGTCGATGCAGCGCCCGCTGCAGAGGGACAGCCCCGAGGCCGCGCAGACGCAGCGGCCGTCGGTGCAGGTGCCGCCGGGGCACAACGGCGTCGTGCCCGCCTCGTCCACCAGTCCGTCGCAGTCGTTGTCGATGCCGTCGCAGAGCTCGGTGGCGCCCGGGTACACCGCGCGGTTGGTGTCGTCGCAGTCGCCGCCGCCGCACGCGAGCGGGGGGTAGTAGTCGAAGTCATCGTCGCGGGCGTAGTAGCGGCAGCCCACCGCGACCGACGAACAGAACCCGTCGACCAGGCACGCCAGGTCGCCGCAGGTCGTGCTCGTCGAACACGCAGGCGCCGCGACGCAACCACGGAGCGCGTCGCAGTTCTCCCGGGTGGCGCAGCGGGAGTTGCTCGGGGTGCGCGCGCACACGCCACCCCGGCACTCGTCCAGGGTGCAGGCGATGCCGTCGTTGCAGTCGGCGGCGGTGGCGCAGTTGCGCGCGAGGCCACCGTCGGGCCGGAAGATGTCGACGGCCGGAACGTCCGTGCCCGTATCGACCACGGGCGGCACGTCGATCACGACCCCGGCGTCGGTGGTGTTCGAGATGTTGAGCACGAAGCTCCCGTCGTCGCCGTCGTAGCCGTCGACGAAGATGGTGACCATCTGACCTTCGGCGAGCCTCGCGGTGACGCGAGAGAGCAGGTTGATCCCCGCCCCGTCGTCGTTGCACCCGAGCTCCGCCCCGACGCACATGCCGTCGCGGACGTAGAGCACGGTGTCGTAGGTCGAGCCCACCGTATCGAAGGTGTAGGTGCCCGCCGTCGGAGCGGTCCACGTAAACGCCGCCTCGGGGCTGCCGCGCCCCCCGCACGAGCCCTCGTACCGGGAGTCGCGGGTCGAGGTCGAACCCGTCGCGGCGCGGGGACCACCCGTGATGGTCGTAGGGCTGCAGTTCATCGGGGAGACGTCCACCGCGACGACGTCGGTCGTGGAGCCGCGGTCGGTCGTGGGCACGTCCACGCGAACGTCCACCATCGGCCCCCGGTCGCCGGTCGGCACGTCCTTGCGGGGCGCATCGTCGATGAAGCCCCGGTCCGTGCGTCGCACGTCGGGCGCGTCGAGGGTCGAGCCCGCGTCGAGGTCGGAGGCGTCACCGACGACCAGCGCGTCGTCCTCTTCGACGGCCACGTCGGTGTCGACGTCAGGGGACAGGTCGAACCTCGAAGGGTCCGCACACCCCGACGAAGCCAGCAACACGAACCCCACTGCGACGAGACCTGCGCGCGAAGGCATCGAAGTTCCCCTTCCGACAATCCAGATTTCGGATCGTAGGCACGGGCGTCGCGCGCTGTCTACGAGCGGTTGACATCGCGTTGAAATCATCGCGCGCTGTGGTCTGCTCCGGGTCTCTGCGAACATGAGCCATGACCATCGACCTGCGTGACAGGCTCACCCTGGGCAACTCATTCCGCTTCCCGCTTCAGTCCGAAGCCTCGCGTCGTGACATCGTCATCGGGGGTCTGTGGCTCCTCGTACCCGTGGTCGGCTGGCTGATGAACATGGGCCATCGGATACGGGTCGTTCATCGCATGCACCGGGGGGAGACGCCGTGGCCTGCGTGGGACGACCCGAAGGATCTCCTGAAGCACGGCGCGATGACCTTCCTGGGAATGGTCTGGTACGGGTGGCCGGGCGTGACGCTCGCCGCCCTCGGGCTGTGGTTTCGCGTGACCCCACTGGTGGTGGTCGGGGCTTTGTTGTGGCTGCTCGCGGTGATCGCGATCCCCGGGTACATGTCCCATTACTGCAAGGAGCTCGACCCGCGCGAGATCTTCGATCCGCTCCGGGCGCTGCGGCGGGTGGGCGAAGGGGGCGTCGCCTACTGGAAGGCGTGGAGCATCGTGCTGCCCGCGATGGCGCTGTCGTTCGTGGGCCTGCTCGCCGGGGGTATCGGCTTCGTGTTCACGAGCGTGTGGTTCTGGCAGGTGGCGGCGTTCAGCTTCGCGACGGTGTTTACGCAGCGCTTCGACCTCGATGACGCGCGCCGCGTTGATACTGCGGCGTAGGTCCCGAATGCGACCATTGGCGACTTGATTGAAGACAAAGCAACGTCGCCCTGGCCGACACGGAGGGGAAGAGGCGGATTGACCAGTGTGGCCATGAGCCCTCCTCGCGGAGGACGACGGCGCACGGCGTCCGTGCCCGACGGGTGTACGAGACACCGTCGGGCCGTCGACACGCGCTGCGATCTGCGCGCTGCAACACGCGCAGACCAGGGCACACGCCCGCAAGCGGGATGCGCCCGGCGCTGACTAGCTCGGTCACCCGAGTTCGCTACCTTAGGCCCGTTATAGTTACGAAGTAGGTCAACCCTGTACCGCCCCCGCGTCGGCACGCGATCTCATCCGAGATGCGCGGATGGCGCATCGTCGGTGGCGTGTCGTCAGAGCGGTGTGTTGAAGCAGGGCATGGCGCAACTCGCAGGTCGAAGGGACCGGCAAGATACCCGAATACCCGAAGCGCGCAAGGGATATCTGGTGAAGTTGTCGATTGGCGCCCGCGCCGGGTCTGCCTCTCATCCTGACGGCACGGTCGACCTCCCAGCGCGCATCGGAACGCCGCGCGTCCGGTCGATGGCGAAGGACCCCATCGGCTTCCAGCAACAGGCGTCCGCCCGTCGTGGTCGCCGTCACGCCGCGCGAAGTCGATGAGATCGTGGACTCGACCGAGCGCGCGGAGCGGACCGAGGAGGGTATCGCTGCATGCGACATCACCCGCGATGGTCACGAACACCCAGCCGTCGTTGACCGGGTCGCGCCGGCGATGTCCGCCTCGAAGCGCATCGGCGCCACCTCGATGCGGCCCGCCGAAGTCGCAGTGAAACGCATGGACCCGGCGACGATCTGCTGACTGCCGTCGGCGGGGCGGTCCGCGATCCGGAGCTGGGTGCCCCACGCAATGACGGGCTCCGTGGGGGGCGTCGCGGGCGGGACGACCACGACCGCGGGCGCGCGACCAGAGACCCGCGCGGTGACCAGCGCCGCACCCCAGGGCCAGCGAGGCTGCGACGACCCAGACACCGACCCGCCGCGGTGCCTCGGGCGGGGGCCTTCAGCGATGGCTCGCGGTACGGCATCGAACGAGGCTCTCCCTCGGGCGCGATGCCCGTCAAGCCGACGGCGGGTCGGACGTGGCCGCGCCGATGGGCTCCGCGATCTTGATGCGCGTCGACGGTCTGTGTTCCCTTCGCCGCCCTATGGGTACTTCTCTTCGCTTCCTTCTGCTGCTGGGCGTCCTCGTTGGCTGTGGCGCGCGCACGATCCTTCGCGACCCCGTCGACCATCCCGCCGACGCGTCGACCGATGACCTCCCCGTCACCCCCGACGTCCCGCCCACGCCCGATGTGCCGCGCACCTGCGCCGACTTCCAGACGCTCTGCAGCGGGCGCTGCGTCGACACCCTCAATGACAACTTCAACTGCGGCGCGTGCGGCGCCGTGTGCGGCGACAGCGCGTGCTCCAACGGCGCATGTCGCATGACCCCGTGCGTGCCACCCACCTCGCTGTGCGGCGTGCGCTGCATCGACCTGCGTGCCGACCCCGACAACTGCGGTGGCTGCGGCAACCGCTGCGCCCCCGGCACGGTGTGCGAAGCCAGCGTCTGCGTCGAAGTCTGTAGCGGGGTGCGCGTTCGTTGCGGGGTGAGCTGCGTCGACCTCAACAGCGACGCGAGCAATTGCGGCGCGTGTGGTCGCGCCTGCGGGCTGGGCGGCGTCTGCCTGAGCGGACGGTGCCAGTCGCTCTGCGCGCCGCCCGCGATGAGCTGCTTCGGGGCCTGCGTCGATCCGCGCTCCGACCCCGCCCACTGCGGCGTGTGCGGTCGCTCCTGCGCGGCGGTCGGGCTCTCCTGCGTCAACGGCGAGTGCCAGTCCGCGTGTCGCGCGGGGCAGATCCTCTGCGGCGCCGAGTGCGTCGACCCGCTCGTCGACTCCCAGAACTGCGGCGGCTGCGGCCGCGAGTGCTCCGCCGGGACGATGTGCACCGGCGGCACCTGCCGCGTCTCGCCGCCTCCCACGGGAGCGCCGTTTCGCATCGACGCGTTGGATGGCTCGGGCTGCCGGGTCGTCTCACACGAGCCGGCGACCGGCGACGACCGCGGCGGCATCGCCATCTCGGCGCGGCGCGTCTTCTACACGGGCGACCGGCGCACGGCTGCCTTCGACCTCCTCACGCTGACGGCCACGCCCACCGACCGCGTCGACGACGGCCTCGTCTCCGACCTCTCCACGGGGCAGGTCTACTCGCTGCGATCCGACGGCGCGCCCATCGGCGACACGACCGTCGTCATCAACCAGATCGCGCTCGTCGACGCGGTGAGCGGCGCGCTGCTGCCGCGGAACATCCCGCTGTCCCGCCCGATCCCCGTTCGTCGCTCGACGCCGACGGGCATCTTCTCGGGCTATGGGCGCTTCGTCCTCTACGCCAACCGTCGCGCGTACGACGTGAATCCCTCGACCGGCGTGGTCGCGGAGATCGGCCCGCTGCCCTTCGACCTCACCTTCAACACCTGCGAGACGTGGGCGTTCTGGGGCGTCGCGGAGTTCTTCGGCGGGGCGATCCACCTCGCGTACGTGCGCGACCCGCAGACCATCGTGCGCACGCGCATCCCCGACGGGACCACGAGCGTCATCGCGAACTACATGAGCCTCTCGGACATGTGCTCGTTCACGGTCTCCCCGGCGCTCAGCCGCTGGTACTGGCACCACGAGGGCGGGTCGCAGCTCGCGTCCGGCGACGAGAGCCTCGGGTACTGCGGCGCGCGCTTCTCGCTGATGATCCCGTAGCGGTTGTGCCGAGGCGGAGTCGGCGACCTGGCAGGCGTTAGTATCGGGTGATGTTCAGCGCTCTGCCGGGCCGGTGGCCCTCGTTTGCTTCGACCGAAAGCGGCCCCGACGGAGACCTCTGTCTGGCGTGCGTCGCGCTGGCGCCCGGCGATCCTGCGCGTCTCGCGGAGATCGGCGGAACGATCCTCTGGGACGAGCGCTGGCACGACGACACCTACGAAACTTCCTGGAAGCTCCACACCGAGCCACCGGGGCCAGAGACCTTGTCGAGCTGGTGGGTGCTGCGCGGGAGCGGTAACTACCACGCGCTCATCTCTGTGAACCACGACCCTGACATCGACGAAAGTGCTCGTAGCGCTCGGCGTTCTCTTCGGCGGTGAGCGGGCGTGAGCGCGGGTTGCACGGCGTGACGAGCGCCCAGTGGCTCGTGCACCCGGCCTCGCGTCGCAGGCGCTCGTCCGCCGCGGGGTCGGCCACGTCGACGTGCAGCACGAGGTCGCCCGCCTTCAGGTGAACGACGTAGTCGGTGCGGCGGTAGAGCGCGTCGAGGTGGGCCAACGGGTCACTCATGGTGTCTTCCTACTCGATGGCGAGGTCCAACGGAGAGTCACCCACTCTGCTCGACGCCCAACGCGCGCGGAGGGTCGCGGCGCGATAGGCTCCCGCCATGCCCGTGAGCGCTCCGCCGGTGTTCTGGTCGCTGCGGTTTCGCAAGGCCGCGGGTTCGCCCCTGGATGAGCTGACCGAAGCGTTCGGGCGGGCGCTCGGTCAGCGCGTGGAGCCACGCTTCACGGCGTGGGAGGGCAACCCCCGCGACTACTACGCGCGCATGGTGAGCGCGACCGCGATGCTCGCGGGTGCGCTGCGAGCGGACTTCACCCTGGGCCACCAGACGTCCTACGACGGCGGGGACGCGCACCACTTCAGCGCCTGCTCGGTGAGCGTTTCCGTCGGACCGTGCACCGATGGCGCGATCGCGACGCTCGCCGCTCTCTGGGAGTCCCTGCGCAGCGAACTCGCGGCGCTGGGCTATGCGGACGCGACCTTGAGCGAAGGCCCTGCGGCGATCATCGACGCGTACCTCCGGGTGGGCGATTGGGCGTGTGCGGACGAGCTCAAGGCGCGGTCCTTCGAGGCGTACCGGGAGAGCCTGCGGGCGCTCCCGGCTCACTGGCCGGTGGTCGTCACGCGGGCGCGCCTCGACGACTGGGAGGGGCTCCTCGGCGGAGTCGATCCGGTCGACGCGCGCAGTTCGATCGCGCTGGACTGGGACGAGCTGACGGCGCTTCCTCGCGCGCTGGGGAGGTTCACCGCGTGTCGCGACCTCTCGCTGATGGGCAACCAGCTCGCCGCGGTGGACCTGTCGATGCAGCCTTGGACGCAGCTCGAACGCCTCATCCTTTCGGGCAACCCACTGGCCGACTTCGGCGTCCAGCAGATCGAGGTGCTGCCCGCGCTGCGCGTGCTCGACCTCAAGGCAACGCCGCTCGGGCGCGACGCCGGAGCGGTGGAGGCGCTGCGCCGGGCGCGACCGGACGTCGACGTGCGGACGTCGGGGTGAGGCGCGCTACTGCCTGCGATGGAGCCCGTCGACGATGACGTTGGCGCCGAAGGCGCAGTCGGCGTCGCTCCCAGCGGCGCCCACGACCGTGGCCCCGCTCCGACCTACGGCGAGCCCGGACACTACCGCCGCTCGCGACGATGGGGTGAGAGGGTTAACGTCGCGCGCCATGGCAAAGCTCGTCGTCCATCACATCCCGGTGTGTCCATTCAGCCAACGCCTCGAGATCCTGCTCGCGCTCAAGGGGCTCGCGGGGCAGATCGCCTTCGAGGTGGTCGACATCACGAAGCCGCGTGACCCGGCGCTCCTCGCGAAGACGCCCGGCACGAGCGCGCTGCCGTTTCTCGAGACGGAGGAGGGAGGTGTCCTGCGCGAGAGCCTCGTGCTCATGCAGTACGTCGAAGACCGCTTCCCCGAGCCTCGCGTCGCGTCGCGCGACCCCTTCGAGCGCGGCGTCGAGAACATGTTCGCCGCGGTGTGCAGTGACTTCGTCGGCGCGGGCTACGGCTACGTCATGAACCAGGACGCCTCGAAGCGCGACCTGCTGCGCGACAAGCTGCTGGCGCAGTACGCGCTGCTCGACACGCTGCTCGTCCGCTACGCGAAGGGCGAGACGTTTCTCTGGTCGGACTTCGGCTGGGTCGAGGCGGTCTACACGCCGATGTTCATGCGCTTCTGGTTCGTCGAGTACTACGAGGGCTTCGAGCTCCCGGACGAGCCGAAGTACGCCCGCGTCCGGCACTGGCGCGAGGCGTGTCTCCATCATCCCGCCGCGCAGCAGGTGACGCGCGAGGAGATCATCAAGCTCTATTACGACTACGCGCGCGGGGCCGGAAACGGGGCGCTGTTGCCGGGGCGCACGCGGTCGTCGTTCGTCTTCGAGCCCGACTGGTCAAAGCGGCCGTGGCCTCCGCAGGACAAGGCCGGCCCGATCGCGACCGACGCCGAGCTCGGCCTCGTCTGATCAAAGCAACCCCCTCGTGAACCCCCACCGATGACCAGGCCCCGCAAGCGCCCAGCCGCGCCAGTGTTCCGCGGCCTTGTGACCCCGCAGAAGCTCGACGTCTTCCTGGCCCGCGTGCGCGAGCGCGGCCTCAGCCAGGGCGCGTGCACCCTCGCGGAGCTTTCGGGATTCGTGGAGTCGCTCCAGGCCAGCGCGGGCTTCGCGGCCGTGCGTGAGGCGTTTCTCCAGACGGGCATCGACCTGTGCGAACCCTGCCTGCGCGCCGGGAAGGTGGCCGTCGCGACCGAGCACGTCGAGATCGACACGGGCATGCGGAGCGTCGGGGCGTTCGTGTACGCCTGCGATGCGTGTCGACGCACGCTGTAAGCCATGACGACGAAGGCCACGGCCACCAGCGACCATCGTGGAGGCATCGTCATGGGGGCGTCGCTCTGCCCCGCGGCGTCCCGTCGACGCTCGCGGGCTGCTGATCGTCGGCATGTCGTGGTGGCAGTGCGCTCGCTGGCACTCACCGGCTCGCAGAGATCGTTCGCCCGCTACTTCACCGCGGCGGCCGCGGCGGTCTGCTTGCGCGCGAGCTCCCGCGGATGGCCCGCGAGGAGCTTCGTCTGCGCCTCTTCCATGTCGTCGCCGAGCTCGTCGAGCTCGTCGTCGGTGAGGAGCTTCTTCACCCGCGGGAAGAGCTTCTCTTCTTCCTCTTCGTGGTGGTGCTCGGCCTGCTCCTTCAAGACGTGGAGCTTCGACTCGTAGGCGGGGTCGGCCGCGTCGAGGTCGAGGAGGTCGGTCACGAGGCGCTTGAGCGACAGGTGCTCTTCGAGCGACTCGTGGATGGCGTCCTCGGTGCGCTTCACCCGCACCGCCGGGTAGAAGAACTCCTCCTCGACGGACACGTGGGACATCAGTGCGTCGGAGACGTCGCCGCAGAGCTTCGTCCGCTGCTTCCCCGCAGCCTTCAACGCCGCGTCGAACATCTCTTCCATCTGCCGGTGCTGCTGGACCAATAGGGAGATCGCGTTCATCAGGGGTTGGCTCCGTGCGGGGAGTTCGGGGCGGGCGCTTCCCTGCATAGGTCCCTGCGCTCGATTGCAAAGTGCCGACGGCGACGGCGTGTGCGCGGGCGCGGCGTCCCGCGTCGGCTCCGCCGGGCCGCGCTGACCCGGCGTGTAGGGGTGTACTGTCGGCCGCAGCCGACATGGACATCCCCGTCATGGCCACGATCATGCTGCTGGTTCTGGTGCTGGTCGTCGGCATCATCATGCCGCTGGCCGAGCGCTCGCGTCGTCGACGTCGCGACGAGCGCCTGAGCACCTACGCTCCGACCCTCGGCGCAGGACCGCCTACGGACATCACCGTTCCGTGGTCGACGCGACCGCAGCGCGGCGCCGAGTTCACGTGGCGGGGACTGCGCGCGGCCCTCGTGGTGGAGCCCTGGGGTCGCTACGAGGTCAACTGGGTGGTGCTGCGCGGGCCGTCGCTGCCGCGCATCTACGCGCGCCGCGAGACCGGCCTCGATCGCCTGGGCAAGCGCCTAGGTCTCAACCGCGAGACGCAGACCGGCGACGCGGGCTTCGACGCGCGCGTGTACCTTGAGACCGACGACCCCGAGGCGCTGGTGCAGCGCGCGCTGGGCTCCGCGGAGGCACGCGCGGCGGTGGAGGCGCTGCTCGCGATGCAGCCGTACGTGCGCCTCGGCCCCGACGCCGCGGCGGTGCGCGTCGGCGGAACGCTCGGGGTCATGCCTCCTCGCGAGGAGGTCGAGCGCGCCCTCGAAGCGCTGTCGGCGCTGGTGACGGCGGTGCCCGCGATCGACCCGAGGGACCTCCCCGCGCCGTCGCGGCGGCCGGGCGACGTGATGGCGACGGTCGCGTTTGCGGCCTTCGTCGTGACGCTCTTCGGGCTGTACGTGCTGCCCATCGGGTACGTCGACTATCGCTCGCCGTTGCTCCCGGCCGACCAGGACAAGGCCGCGTCGGTGATGGGGCTCGTGTGGTTGCTGCTCATCCCGGCGACGTGGCTCCGCGTGCGCGGGCACTCGCGGTCGTTTCGCAACTTCCTCACGGTGGTGCTGTGCAGCGTGCCGGCGCTGCTGGTCCTCGGGCCGGAGGTGCTCTTCCTGGCCAACGCGGCCTTCGATGGGAGCGACGCCGTCGCGCGTGAGGCGATGATCGTGCGGCGGCACCGTGGCGGGGGGAAGGTCGAACACCGGTACCTGGATGTTCGGTGGTGGGACGAGCCGCATCGCGTGGTGGAGATGCAGGTCTCGGCGGCGACCTTTCGTGGGCTCAACACGGGTGACCTGATGACCCTGCAAACGCACGCGGGTGCCTTCGGGTGGCCGTGGACGGAGCGGCTCGACCTGCGCCGCGCGGCCCCGTCGTTGGCCTTCACGGCGCGCGTGCGGAGCATCTCCGGACCGGCGCGCGCGACCGTCGGGGCGACGTGCGCGTTCGCGGTGTCGCGGCGGCCGACGCGCGCGGGCTACCAGTGCCAGACGGAGGTTCGCTGCGGGGGCGTGTGGCTCTATGGGGGCGACACCCGCGGGTTCTTCGACTGCACCTTCGACGAGCAGCGGGCGCTCGTGTCCGGCGCCGATCCGTCGGGCACGCGGATCGACCGCGACCCTGGGCTGAGCATCGACTCGCACGCCGGGACCATGGCCATCTGGGATGACCCATCGCACGGCTCGTGGCGGGTGGAGCTCGACGTCGGGCTCGTGCGCTGATGGGTGACGCTCGACCGCTCTGAGCGGTGGCAGCGGTTCGATGAGCGCCTCGATCCGCGAGGTGACCCCGAGCATCCGCGCCGAACAGCCAGCGCTTTCTTGACCGGACGCGGATATCGCAGCGTATGAGCGCGCATCGCCCGAGGTCGGGCGCGGGAGCGGCCATTGAGCGGTACTCGGCGGATGGGGGCGGACGCCGCCCGGGCTTGTCTGATCGCGTTTTCGAGCGCTGCGTTGGGCGGATGCGCGACCCACTATGTGGCGCACACGGGGACGCCGGGGAGTGCCTTCGTCACCCTCGGCGACGACCTCCTCCACTGCAACGTCATCAACGAAGTCCCGCGCTGTTGGACCTCCATCAACCGGCACGGCGCCGTCGCGGTGCGCCGGTGAAGCGCGTCGCCCCGTTGGCGGCGTTGTTGGTGGCGGGATGCAGCACCATCGGGAGCGTCGGCGGCGGCAACCAGTCGCACACCGATGAGGTCTGGTTCACCCGCGTCGAGACGTTGTTCACGCTGCCGCTGTCGTCGAGCATCTGGTACTGCCCGACGCCCACCCGGCCAGGACCAACGACCTGCGTCGAGGCGGTGATCGACGGCCCGCTGCCCGAGGTGGACCCAGCGCCGCAGACGACCGTGGCGTCGACCAGCACGGAGTCGCACGGCTCCTCCGTCGCGCCAGCACCAGCGGTGGCGATCGAGCGGCCACCACCGCCATCCCCACCACAGCATAACTGGGTGTCTGCCTGCCACGACCTCAGGTTCTCTGAACTCGCGCGTCTGGTGACCGACGTCACGGTCCGCGGGGCGCTCCCGGTCGCGACGGGTGGAAGCATCCAGGACGGCCTCTACGCGCTCGTGCGTACGGAGAGCCATCGGTCGTTCGCCAACCTGTTCGAGCGGCGCATGATGCTGCGCGTCCGGTCTGGGGCCTTCGAGCTGGTCTCCGTGCGCGGCTCGGAGGCGCCGCAGGCGGCCCGCGGAACGATCCGCGTATCGCCTGGAGGCCGCATCACGTTCGCGGTGGACTGCCCAGCGTCGGGGCAGATCGAGTTCGACCACTTCACCGTCACCGACGATGGACTGGTACTGATCGACGAGGAGGCCCAGCGAGTCGCTACGCTCGCGCGAGAGGATCTCCCCACAATACCGATTGCTGCGCCCCCGCCTGCCGTTCCTCCTGCGAGCGAGCCCGCACCGGAAGCGGCATCCGCAGCACCTGTAGCGACCGAGGAGGCGGTCCCGACGAGGGTTCGATCACCCAGACATCACGGAGGACGTCATCACTGACCGCATCGTCAACGCCCCGCCTCGGGTGCTCGCGCTCGACCTGGAGGGCACGCTCATCTCCAGCGCGGTCAGCCAGTTCCCGCGACCGGGCCTACGGGACTTCCTCGTGTGGGCGCTCGCCTCGTTTGAGCGGGTGGTGATCTTCACCTCGGTGCGGTCGGAGGTCGCGCGATCGGTGCTTGCCACGCTGGTCGAGTACGGCGACGCGCCCGCGGCGTTCGCGGATGTGGAGATCGTCGCGTGGCAGGGCAGGGTGAAGGACCTGTGCTTCGTGCGAGGCGCCACGCCCGCAGAGGTCGTGCTGGTCGACGATCAGGAGCGAGTGATCGAACCATCGCAGCGCGATCGCTGGGTCAGCGTCGCCGAATGGGATGACCCTGCCGTCACCGACGACCGCGAGTTGGAGCGCGCGAGAGCGGTGCTCGACGCGATGCGATCGGCAGGCGCCTGAATCGTCGCGCTCACCGCCGCGTGTCGCTCGTCACCGTAGTCCAACGGTCCAATCCGATGGCACCCTCCGCGCCATGAAGCTCGACCGAACGCGCGCCCTCGTCACCGGAGCATCCAGCGGCATCGGCGCCGAGCTCGCCGTCCAGCTCGGCGCCGTCGCCGCCCACGTCGGCCTCGCCGCCCGTCGTCGCGAGCTCCTCGACGCCGTCGCCGATCGCGTGCGTCGCGCCGACCCCGCGGCCGTCGCCCATGTGCTGCCCGTCGACCTCGACACCGAGGCCGCCTGCCGCGCGCTCGTCGACCGCGCCGTCGACGCCCTCGGTGGCCTCGACCTCCTCGTCATCAACGCGGGCATCTCCATGAACGCCCTCTTCGAAGAGCTGCCCGACCCGCTCGCGACGGCGCGCGCCATCATGGAGACCAACTACTTCGCCGCGGTGGCCCTCACCGCCCAGGCGCTGCCGCACCTCCGTCGATCGCGCGGCCGCATCGTCGTGGTGTCGAGCCTCATCGGCGTCGCCTCCCTCCCGACCCGCACCGCGTATGCGGCGAGCAAGCACGCCGTGCACGGGTTCTTCGACTCGCTGCGCGCCGAGGTGGGCACCGAGATCGGTATCACCATCGCCTGCCCGGGCTCCGTGGCGACGCCCATTCGCGAGGTGAGCAAGGCCCAGGGGCGCGGCGCGACCGCGGCCGAGCTCCCCGACGACGAGCAAATGACCGCCGAGGAGTGCGCGCGGCTCATCCTCGACGCGACGCGCGCGGAGAAGCGTGAGCTGCTGATGACGCTGCCGGGCAAGCTGTCGCCGTGGGTGCGACTCATCGCGCCGGGCGTGATCGACCGGGTGACCCGCTACAAGCTCGGGCTCGACCGCCGGAAGTGAGAGCGGCGACGATGATGATGTCGTGGGTGGGGGAGGGGAGAGAGTAGCGGTCAGGGGAAGCCGACGACGAGGCCGGGGGCGCTGCGGCTGTTGGCCGTTCCGTCGCCCATCTGGCCGTTGCCGCCGTAGCCCCAGCAGGAGAGCACGCCGCCTGCCCGTCGCGCGCAGGTGTGGTAGCGGCCCGACGCGTCGATCTCCGTCGCGTCGGTGATGCCCAGCACCGTCGTCGGAACATACCGGGTGGTGGTGGTGCCGTCGCCGATGCCGCCGTAGCCGTTGTAGCCCCAGCACACGATCGTCCCGCCCGCGCGGCGCGCGCAGCTCCGGTCGGCCGACGAGCCCGACTGGTTGCCGCGCCATACGTCGTCGCCCGTCGCGATCTCGACCGCGTCGGTGAGGCCCGCCACCAGGCCCGGCGCCACGCGCGTCGCGGTGGTGCCGTCGCCGAGCTGGCCGTAGCCGTTGTAGCCCCAGCACTGCACCGTGCCGTTGGCGAGGCGCGCGCAGGTGTGGCTCGTGCCGCACGCGATCTCCACCGCCGTGGAGATGCCCACCACCGCGGCCGGGGTGGCGGCGTTGGTGGTGTTGCCCGTGCCGAGCTGCCCGTTGCCGTTGTAACCCCAGCAGCGAACGGTGCCGTCCTGCAGGCGCGCGCAGCTATGGACGTAGCCCGCGCACGCCTCGACCGCCGTCGTGAGGCCCGCGACCAGGCCCGGCGCCACGCGGCTCGCGGTGCTGCCGTCGCCGAGCTGGGCGTAGTTGTTCCAGCCCCAGCACCAGACGCGGCCGGTGGCGTCGACCGCGCAGCTATGCGCCCAGCCGCCCGACGCGATGTCGACGATGTCCGTCAGCCCGACGACCCGCACCGGCGCGAGGCGCTGCGTGACCATGCTCCCGTCGCCCAGCTCGCCGGCGCCGTAGTGCAGGCCCCAGCCCACGACCGTGCCGTCGGCGAGGCGCGCAAACGAGCTCCCCCCGGAGGCCCCGACCTCCACCGCGTTGGTGATGCCCGACACCTGCTGGAGCACCAGGCTGCTGGTGGTGTTGCCGTTACCGAGCTGACCCCAGCCGTTGTAGCCCCAGCACCAGACGGTGCCCGATCCGCGAATCGCGCACACGTGGTCGTTGCCCGACGTCACCGTCGAGACGTTGCCCGAGCGGCACACGCCCGCGAGGCAGTAGCGCCCCGTCCCGCAGGCGGTGCCGCAGGCGCCGCAGTGGTTGTTGTCGTTCTGCGTGTTGACGCAGGAGCTCGCGCAGAAGGTGAGCCCCGCGGTGCAGCGATCGCGGCAGACGCCCGCGGCGCAGGTCTGCGTCGACGGGCACGCGCGGCCGCAGGCGCCGCAGTTGGCGTCGTCGGCGGCGAAGGCCACCTCGCAGCCGTTGGAGGGCGCGTTGTCGCAGTCGCCGAAGCCCGTCGCGCAGGTGACGCCGCAGCGCCCGGTGGTGCAGGTGCGCGTCGCGTTGGGCCCGGTGGCGCAGGCGGCCCCGCAGGCGCCGCAGTTGGTCGGATCGCTCTGCAGGTCGACGCAGCTGCTGCCGCAGCGGACCTGTGACGTGGCGCAGCCGGAGATGCACGTCGGGCTCGCGCCCGCGGTCGAGCAGAGGGGCGTCGCGGCGCCGCAGACCCGCCCGCACGCGCCGCAGTTGGTGGCGCTGTCGAGGGAGACCTCGCAGCCGTTGGCGGCGCTACCGTCGCAGTCCGCGAAGCCCGTCACGCAACGAAACGCGCACAGACCATCGCCGCACGTCGGCACCGCGTTGGGCGCCGCTGGACACACGCGCCCGCAGCCGCCGCAGTGCGCGGTGGCCGTGAGCAGGTTGGCCTCGCAGCCGTTGAGCTCGATCGTGTCGCAGTCGCCGTAGCCGACGTTGCAGGTGGCGCGGCACTGGCTCGACACGCAGGCGACGGTGGCGTTCTGCCCGGCGCGGCAGGTGTTGTTGCACGCGCCGCAGTGGGTCGTGCTCACCTGCGTGTTGACCTCGCAGCCGTTGGAGGCGTCGCCGTCGCAGTCGGCGAAGCCCGGGGTGCAGGTGGTGCCGCAGCGACCGAGCGCGCAGGTCGCGCGGGTGTTGGGCGTCGTGCGGCAGACGGTCGTGCAGTCGCCGCAGTGGTCGGGGTCGGTCTGCGGGTCGACGCAGGTGCTACCGCAGCGTTGTTGCCCTCCGGTGCAGCCGCTGGTGCAGGTGGCGCTCGCGCCCATCGCGGCGGCGCACACGGGCGTCGAGGCGGAGCAGGAGTTGGCGCAGCGGCCGCAGTGCATGGCGTTGTCGAGCGCCTGCTCGCAGCCGTTGGAGGCGTCGCCGTCGCAATCGCCGAAGCCCGGGTTGCAGGCGAGCTGGCAGGTGCCGTTGCTGCACGTGGCCGAGCCGTTGGCGCCGCCCGGGCAGGTGCGCCCGCAGGTGCCGCAGCTCCCCGACGAGGTGAGCACGTTGACCTCGCACCCGTTGACCGGGTTGGCGTCGCAGTCGGCGTAGCCCGTGGTACACGCGAGGCGGCAGCGGCCCGCGAGGCACGAGGCCGTGCTGTTGCCGCCGGAGGGGCAGACCGTTCCGCATGCGCCGCAGCTCGACGCCCCGGTGTTGAGGTTGGCCTCGCAGCCGTTGGAGGGGTCACCGTCGCAGTCGGCGAAGCCGGTGTTGCAAGCGAGGCGGCACGCGCCCGCCGCGCACGAACCCGTCGCGTTGGCACCGCCGGGGCAGGCGTTGCCGCAGCGGCCGCAGTCGGTGGCGTCGTTCTGGAGGTCGGCGCAGACCGACCCGCAGCGCGTCTGGGCGGCCTCGCAGCCGGAGACACAGCGCGAGGCGCCCGCAGTGGTCGAGCAGAGCGGCGTCGCGCCGGTGCACGCGCGCCCGCAGCCACCGCAGTTGGCCGAACCCTCCAGCGAGACCTCGCAGCCGTTGGTGGTGTCGCCGTCGCAGTCGGCGAAGCCCGGCAGGCAGCGGCGGGTGCACGCGCCCATCGAGCAGGCCGGGGCGGCGTTGTTGCCTCCCGGGCAGACGGTTCCGCAGGTGCCGCAGCGGAGCGGGTCGTCCTGCACGTTGACGCAGGCCGCGCCGCAGCACGCCTGGCCGGTGGGGCAGCCGCGGCGCTCGTTGCAGCCCGCGACGCAGGCGCCCGCCTGGCAGACCTGGCCCACGGCGCAGTGCTCGTCGGTCACGCAGGACACGCACGCGTGGCGGGCGACGTCGCAGCGCAGACCCATCGGCGTCGAGCCGTCGCCGGGCGCGCCCGCGTCGCCGCTCGCGGCGCAGTCGCCGTCGACGCTACAGCCCGCCTCGCAGCGGTTGCCGGCGGTGCAGTACTGCCCGTTGCCGCACGACCCGCGGTTGGTCGGCGTGCAGGCGACGCAGCGGCCCGCGGCGACGTCGCAGATGCGGTTGCCGAGCTCGTCGCCGGCGCAGTCGGTGTTGTCGCGACAGCCTCCGCGGGGGACGTCCGGCGCGTCCATCGCGGCGTCGAAGGCGACGTCCATCGTGGCGTCGAAGGCGACGTCGGGGGCGCCGATGTCGGGGCTCGTGTCGGTCGAGGCGTCGGCCGTGACATAGACGTCGTCGAAGCCACCGACCACCGAGGAGTTACCGCTACACGCGGCCAGCAGCACCGCCGCCAGCAAGACGGACCAGGCTCGTGTTCGACCCATTGCTCTTGAGACCTCCAGCGACATTGGTACCCCAGGTCGGCGCGAAGGTGTGACGCCGATGTCCCGGGGCGAATGGTCGTGGTGGTGGTGATCAGAACGTCGAGGGGAGGGTGTCTCAGTACGTCGAGCGCAGGTGCGCCGCGGGCACCCACCCGTCGCCGCCCGCGTCGAGCCGGATGCGGATCATCGCGGTCTGCTTGTTCACTTCGAGCACGGTCGCCATCTGGTAGGGGCCGCCCTGCACCGTCGCGTAGACCCGCTGCTGCACCATGGGCCACCGCACCTCCGACGGCACCTGCGGGGCGATGGGCTGCGACCACGCCTGCGGCCCGGTGGGGACGACCGGCGCGTTCCATGCGCCCGGCGGCGGAGCGGCCTGCGTCGCCATGTGGAGCGGCGGGGCGGCCTGCGTCGCGACGTGCATCGCCGGCGGGACGTACGCCGGAACGGGAGGCACCATCGACGCCCTCGACGCCCCCGCGAGAATTGGTTCCAGCGCGTCCCACGCGAGCGCGGCGTTGGCGAAGCGCTGGTCCTGCTCGCGCACCACGCACCGCGCAAACCACTCGTCGAAGCCTGCGGGGAGCAGCGCAGCGACGCCCATCTCCTGCGCCCGCAACGACGCCGGGTTGAGCGGCTGCACCACCACTTCGAGCACCAGGGTTCCGACGCTGACCTTGCCGTCGGGCGCGTTGGCGCCGCGCCAGTACGAGACGCCGGTGAGCATCCGGTACACCAGCAGACCGAGCGCCCACACGTCCGTCGCCGGGACGATCGCCGCGCCGCGCTGCGTCTGCTCGGGCGCCATCCAGAGGGGCGATCCCATCGGGGTGGTGACCCGCGCCTCGCGCACCTCGTCGGAGAGGAGCTTGGCGATGCCGAAGTCCATGACCTTGATGGTGAAGGCGACGCCGCGGCGCTTGGGCTTTTCGAGGAAGACGTTTTCGGGCTTCAGGTCGGAGTGGACGACCCCGATGGCGTGACCCCGGCCGAGCGCGTCGCAGAGCTGCTCGACAATGTCCGCGACCCCTTTCGGGGGGATGACCTTCTGGTTCTCGATGACGTGATCGAGGTCGACGCCGTCGAGCAGCTCCATCACCAGGAAGGGCAGCCCGGTGGCCTCGTCGACGCCCGCGTCGACCACCTCGACGACGTTGTCGCTCTCGATGCGCGCGCCGATGCGTGCCTCGCGCTCGAAGCGGTCGCGGCTCCCCTGGTCGCGAACGAGATGCGAGAGCATCACCTTGAGCGCGCGTCGCTTGCCGGTGGTGACGTGCTCGACGACGTACACGGCGCCCATGCCCCCTTGGGAGAGGAGCCGCTCGACCTTGTACTCGCGGTCGATGATCTGGCCGGGTTCGAGCGACAGCGTCTCCATCGGAGCCATCGTCGCATGGCGTGACCTCGCCCGCGACCCGCTATGATCCGCGCCCACTCCTCCATGCGCGCCCTCGCCTTCCTGACGGTCGTCCTCTTCGCCGCGCCCATCGCCGCGCAGACGCACCCCTTCCCCGGCGTGACCATGGTGCGCGACGCCGGCGGAGCCATGATCGTCGCCGACCTCTGCTCCCCCGGCGTGTCGGTGCGCGCGACCCGCTACGGCGAGCGGCGCGCGACGCCCGGCGTGTGGGGCGCCCGCGGCGACGTCGGCGCGGTGGCCGCGATCAACGGCGACTTCTACGACTTCCCGAGCGCGGCCTCGGTCAGCGGGCGATCGCGCGGCGCGGGCGAGGACTGGCCGCCCGGCACGCAAAACGTCAACCCGGAGGTTCGCAGCTACTGGCAGTTTGGCGCGCACCTCGCGGGCCTCGTCGACCCGTCGACGGTCGTTCCGCCCGGACCTCCTGCCGTCACCGAGATCGTCGGCGCGCACAACGTCATCATCCGCGGTGGTCGCTCGCTCGGGCCCGACTTCGACGGCGACGGGGTGCTCCAGGGCGCGCACGCCCGCACCGCCATCGGTCTCTCGGCGGACGGGCGCTACCTCTACCTCTTCGCGACGCGCACCTCGATGACGGGAACCGCGCTCGCCAACGCCGTGCTCAGCTACGCCGCGCGGGCGGGCCTTCCGCAGGTCGACGTCGCCACCAACGAGGACGGCGGCGGGTCGTCGCAGATGTACGTTCGGGGCCTCGGTCAGGTCGTCGACTCGGGGCGGCCGGTGGCCAACCACCTCGGGGTTCGCGCCAGCGGATCAGGTGATGCGCCGCAGTGCCCGCGCGTCGATTGCCCGGAGGGGCAGACCAACGCGCCGGGTGATCCGCGGCGGTGCGTCGCGATGACGGACTACCGCACCTTCCTCGCGGACTTCGACGCCGACGGGCGCAGTGACCTCGCGACCATCAGCGCCACCGGCGGCGGCGGGTGGGCGAGCTGGGTGGCGATGGAGCGCTCGACGGGGACGGCCTTCGCGTCGGCGACGTGGGCCGCGATGACGCCCACGCACATGCGCAACGGGGGTTCGACGTCGCGCTACCGCGTGGTGCTCGGCGACTTCAACGGTGACGCGCGGGCCGACCTGCTGACGATGAGCCCCAACGGCGGCGGCGGATGGGCCGACTGGGCGGCGGTGGAGCTGTCGACGGGGAGCGGGTTCAGCTCTGCGACGTGGGCGAGCGCGACGCCCGGGCACATGCGCCGAGGCGACGGCAACGCCGACTACCGGGTGCTCGTCGGCGACTTCAACGGCGACGGTCGCAGCGACCTCGCGACGATGAGCCCGACCGGCAGCGGCGCGTGGTCGGAGTGGGTCGCGATGGACCTCTCGACGGGCACCGGCTTCGCCTCGACGGTCTGGAACACCCCGACCCCGATGCACATCCGCAACGGCGGTTCGGCGGACTATCGCGTGCTCGTCGGTGACTTCAACGACGACGGCCGCAGCGACCTCGCGACGATCAGCCGCAACGGCGGTGGCGGTTGGTCGGAGTGGGTGGCGGTGGACCTGTCGACGGGCTCGGGCTTCGCGTCGACGGTCTGGCGGGCCACGACGCCGACGCACATGCGAAACGGCGACGGCAACGCCGACTACCGGGTGCTGTTGGGAGACTTCAACGGCGACGGTCGCAGTGATCTGGCGACGATGAGCCCGACGGGCAGCGGCGGTTGGTCGGAGTGGGTGGCGATGGAGCTGTCGACGGGTTCGGGCTTCGCCTCGACGGTGTGGCGAACGCCGACGCCGATGCACATCCGCAATGGCGACGGCCGCGCCGACTACCGGGTGCTCGTGGGCGACTTCAACGGCGACCGCCTCAGCGACATTGTCACGGTGAGCCCGACGGGCGGCGGCGGTTGGGCCGACTGGGTGGCGGTGGACCTCTCGACGGGCAGCGGCTTCGCGTCGACGGTGTGGGCGGCCGCGACGCCGGGGCACATGCGCCGTGGTGGTGCTGCGGACTACCGGGTGCTGGTGGGCGACGTCGACGCGGACGGTCGCAGCGACCTCGTCACGGCGACGCCCAACGGCGGCGGCGGTTGGGCGAGCTGGGCGGCCGTCGAGCTCGACACGGGCAGCGGGTTCGCGTCGGCGGCGTGGACGGCGCAGACGCCCGTGCACATGCGCAACGGGGCCGAGACGCCGCTCGCGCCGCGCGCGGACGAGGCGCCGGGGTATCACCGGCCGCGACGGATGCAGACGCCCACGGTGGATGCAGGGACGCGCATCGACGTGGTGGTCGTCGATCGGCCAGAGACGCGCGACGTGTTGGTGGTCGGAAGTGACGTCGGGAGCGAACCCGGCGCGGACGCGGGCGTAGAGGTCGACGTCGGAGACGGGGTGCTCGACGCGGACGACGAGGGGCCGGAGGGGAGGACGCTCCGGTCGAGCTGCGCGTGCCGAGCGGGCCGTGTTGGCAGCCCGCGGTCGGGGTGTTGGCTCGTGCTGGCGGCGTGCGCGGTGGCTTCGGTGCGTCGACGTCGATCGCTGCGCGCACGCGTCCGGTGATACCGTCGCCGCGTGGCTGGAGAACTCGTGCGCTGGGCGAGTGTCGTCGCGTGGGCCGCGGGATGCGCCACCGCGGATCCATACGTCGCGCCGTCGCGCGATGCGTCCGTCGTCGACGTGACGGCGCCCTCCAGCGACCAACCGGTGGACGATCGCGCGGCCGTTCCCGATCGCGGATCACCCGCGGACATGCCCGCTGTCCCGGTCGACGTTCGCCCCGCGGGCTTCGGTCGCCTCGGGACGACCGCGCGCGACGGCGACACGGTCACCCTCCGCACCAACCCGACGACGAACTACCGCGGCGTCGACACGGCCTACGACCCGGTGCACCACGTCTTCCTCGTGGTGTACGGCAACGCGCCCATCGGCGGGGCCTTCCTCGACGACGAGGGGCGGCAGATCGGCGACGGCTTCGCGCTCACCGACAACACCCAGTGGACGCAGAACCCGCGCGTCGCGTGGGGCGGCAGCGGCTTCCTCGCGTCGTGGCACCGGGAGGCGGGGAGGTCGGTGGTGCCGTTGGTGCGTCGGGTGAACTACTCGCCCGCGGGTCCGGTGTTCGGTGGTGAGCCGACGATCATCGGTCCGGCGGGATCGATGCAGGAGAGCTGCGTCTCGCTGGCGTGGTCGGAGGAGGCGTCGGAGTTTCTCGCGGTGTGGTCCTTCGACGGGGTGCACGCGCGCCGCATCGGCGCCGACGGAGTGCCGCGCGGCGACGTGCTGACCTTCACCGACCCGAGCGTGTGGACCGAGCAGCCGAGCGTCGTGTGGAGCGCCGCCGCGCGGGCGTACTTCGTGGTCTTCATGCAGACGACCGGGGCGCTCGCGCGCGTGGCCCTCCAGCGCCTCGACGCGACGGGCGCCGCGGTGGGCGCGCTGCGCGACCTCACGGGTGCCATCGCCTTCGCCAAGGTGACGGACGTGGCCTACGACGCCGCGAGCGGGGCGGTGATCGCGAGCTGGTACCAGGTGCGCGACGGGGCTCGCGGCTTCGCGGCGCAGCGCTTCGGCGGCGACGGTGAGCCGCTGGGGGCCGCGGCGACGGTGTTCGCGCCGCACGGCTCCTACGACGGCTACGACCTCGCGTGGAACCCCACGACCGGGACCTCCTTCGCCGCCTTCCACGGCGAGAGCGCGAGCGACATGGGTGCCGAGCTCGACGACGCGCTGCGCTCCTCGACGCCCTTCGCGGTGACCGCGTCGGGCTCGCGCAACGGCGACTTCCTCCCGCGCGTGGTGGCCCACCCGTCACGGCCCTGGTGGCTGGTGCTCTCCTCTGCGGACTACGCCCGCGTGGTGCTCCAACGCGTCACCTGGCGGGGCGCGCCGTAGCGGGTGTCTCAGGCCCCGGTCGCCTTCCGCAGCGCAGCCACCAGCTCGCGCCACGCCACCTGCGCGCCGACGATGGCGCCGGTCGTGCTGATGTACCCGTGGATCAAGCTGGGGTACCGCGTCGCGGTCACCGCCACGCCGGCCGCGCGCAGCTTCTCGGCGTAGGCCTCGCCCTCGTCGCGCAGCGGGTCGAAGCCGGCCGTCTGCACCAGCGCGGGCGCCACGCCCTTCACGTCGGCGAACCACGGCGACGCCCGCGGGGTGAGCCACATGGCCGGGTCGGGGCAGTACTGCGCTCGAAACCAGAGGATGGTCGCGCGCTCCAGCAGGAAGCCCTTCTCCATCAAGCGCAGCGAGGGGAAGGTCATCGTCTGGTCGACGGCCGGGTACACCAGCGCCTGGAAGCACGGCGGGTGCTCGTCGTCGCGGGTGTCGTTGGCCACCACGGCCGAGAGGTTGCCGCCCGCGCTGTCGCCCGCCACGGCCACGCGCTTCGGGTCGATGCCCAGGCGGTGGGCCTCGGCGATGACCCAGCGGAAGGCCGCGGTCGCGTCGTCGGCGGCGGCGGGGTAGGGGTGCTCGGGGGCGAGGCGGTAGTCGACGGCGATCACCACGCAGCGGGTCTCGTAGGCGAGCGCGCGGCAGATGGGGTCGTGCGACGCGAGGCCGCCGAGCACGAAGCCGCCGCCGTGGAGATACACCACCGCGGGGGCCGTGCTGCCGAGGCCGTGCGGGCGGTAGATGCGGACGGTGAAGCGGTCGGCCACGCGCTCGTCGCGGGCGCTCTCCAGGTGGACGGGCGCGGGGGCGAAGACGAGGCTGTCGAGGTCCATCGCGGTGCGGCGATCGGCGAGGGGACCGGTGAGGTCGGGCGTTCCGCGGCCGAGTCGCTCGGCGAGCGAGAGCATGAACTGGAACTGCGCATCGAGGACGCACCCGTGGCGCTCGATGCGCTTTCCCCCGGACAGCCGTACCAGCGTGGCGGGCGGGAGCTTCAACAGGGCGCGCGCGGCGTGGGCCTGCGCGCGGAGGTGCAACGGGACGTGGGGCGGCGACATCCGCGCAATGTTGCCCGGAATCGAACGGCGGCTGCAATGGATGAATTGGTGATCGGGAAACAGGCCGCAGTCGACGAGAGGTCCCGCGAAGGGACTCGTCATGGGTTGTCGGATCAAAATCCGAACGACATCTCATCCAACATGGATGAGATGTCGAAAGACGGACGTGTGGGCTTGATCAACCGTACCCAACGGCTGACCCATGGCTCCACCTCGGTCGCGGAGTTGCCGAGTCGCACGGCATTCTACGGCTTATGAGGCCGTCAGGATGACTCCACCCTCCACCCGCACTGTGTTGTGTCTTCTGGTTTTTGACCTTCCGTGCCGGTGTGGTTGCACCTGACGCATATGGGAAGGTTGCGTGAGCGGTGGCGACCTTAATCGACCATCGCTGCGTCGGTCAAGTGACTTGTGATTTTTCTTCGCACATGGAGTTCGGCGTTGGGTCTGCCTCTGGATCTGCCACCGGGCGTGCTGCCGAGCATCGGGAGGTGGCAGTCCCCGGGGCTTACGCCGCAGCGTCAGCGCGGCGCGCGAGCGATCACGTCTCCTGTGTTCGTCCGTCCGGACCGGAGGGGTCGTGGTCGCGCGCCGCGCTGACGCGGCGGCGTAAGCCCCGGGGACTGCCACCATCCGATGCTCGGCGGCACGCCCAGTGGCAGACCAGGCGACGACGCACCGAGGGCCGTGACCCGCCACGCGCACCCGTGCGAGCGTGCTTCCCATCGATGCAAACCGAGACGCCTCCCTGGGACGACCTTCGCGTGCTGCTCGCGGTGCACCGGGAGCGCAGCTTCCTGGCGGCGGGCAAGGCGCTGGGCGTGGCGACCTCCACCGTCGCGCGGCGCGTCGAGGCGCTGGAGCGCGCCCTCGGCCGAACGCTCGTTCACCGTGGCAGCGCGGGCACGACGGTGGACGCCGACGCCCGCGAGCTCGTGTCCCTGGCCGAGCAGATGGAGCACGGGCTCGCGGCGATGCGTCGCAGCGCGGGCGACGCGGTGCTGGCGGGGTCGGTTCGCGTCTCGGTCAGCGAGGGGGTGGTGCGCGCCGCGACGCGGGTGCTCGCCGACCTTCGCATCCGGCACCCGGCGCTGGAGTTCGAGCTTGTCTCCGAGTCGCGCGTCGCGGACATCTCCCGTCGCGAGGCGGACGTCGGCATCCGCGTGGGCCGCTCGTCGTCGCCCGCGCTCATCGAGAAGCCGGTGGGCCGCGCGCGCATCGCCCTCTTCGCGTCGCGGGGCTACGTCGATGGTCGGCTGCCGGGCGGGCGCCTACGCCGCGAGTCGGCGGAGCGACACGACTTCGTGGGCCTCGACCCCTCGCTCAGCCACCTCCCGCAGGAGCAGTGGATGCGAGCGTACGGCGCGCGCCGCTTCGTCTTCCGATCGAACTCCAACACCGCCATCGAGGAGGCCGTGAGCGCGGGCATCGGCATCGGGGCGCTGGGAGAGGTGCAGGGTGACGCCATCGAAGGTCTGGTGCGCCTCGACGTGGACGAGCCGCTGCCGTCCGTGGCGCTCTTCGTGGTGTTTCATCGGGAGGCGCGCAACACGCCGCGGGTGCGGGCGGTGGTGCGGGCGCTGGAGGCGGCGCTGCGTCGGGCGCTCGCGTAGCCTTCGCTTCCGCGCAAAACGGCTTGGCGATTCTGCGCATCGACGACGGCCGCGTCGGAGCACCACCATCCGCCGCATGAACATCGCCGTCATCGGAACAGGCGCCATCGGCAGCACCTTCGCCTACCAGCTCGCCCGGGCGGGGCACGCCGTCACCGTGGTCGCGCGGGGCGCCCGCCTCGAACAGCTCCAGCGCGACGAGGCCATCGTCCTCGTCTCGGGTGAGCGGGCGGCCGTCACCGTCCACCCCGCGCTCGACCCCTCCATCGCCTACGACCTCGTGCTCGTGACCGTGCTCGCACCGCAGGTGGCGGCCGTCCTCCCATCGCTGCGCGAGAGCGCCGCGCGGAGGGTGATGTTCATGTTCAACACCTTCGAGCCGCTCGACCCGTTGCGCGACGCGGTGGGGGCGCGGCGCTTCGCCTTCGGCTTCCCGGCCGGCGTCTTCACGCTGCTCATCGACGGCAGGATCAAGCCACGGATCAACCCTGGCACCACCGCGGACGACGCCCCCTGGGCGAAGACCTTCACCGACGCGGGCATCCCCACCGTGGTCGAGCCCGACATGCACGCGTGGCTGCGCTCGCACGCCGCGCTGGTGATCCCGTTGATGGCCATCGGCGTGCTCGTCGCCGGGCGCGGCGCGGGCATCTCGTGGCGCGAAGCAGGAACGTACGCCGAGGCGATGGCGACCGGCTTCGACGTGGTGCGCGGGCTCGGTCACGACGTGAAGCCATCCTTCGTCGCGGTGCTGAGCCGACTGCCGCGCGCGGTCGTCGCGTCGCTGTTGTGGTCCCTCAGCCGGACAGCGATGCTGCGCGACCTCGGCGCGCTCGGTCCCGCCGAGGCGCGCATGCTCGTCGACATGATGACGGCGGCCGCGCCCGGGAAGACCGCCGCGCTCCTCGCCGTCCGTCCGTAGCGCCTACTCGAAGACGCTGTCGATCACCGCGATGGGCGTGTCGTCGTGGCAGGAGATCTGCGGCCGGACGGCGTACCAGCTCCCGCCGCGGTTGCGGCGCAGGGCCGAGCGGTCGAGGCGCACGTCGCCCGTGTGGTCGTTGGTGACGAAGAAGATCCCGCTGCCGTGCTGGACGACCTCGTTGTCTTCGATGCGCGTTCCGCAGAGCGAGAGGGTCATGCGGTTGCCGTCGTTGTAGATCGCCCCGCCGCTCCCGCCGCCGGGCCCCGACGTCGCCGGGTTGCCGCCGCGGCCGACGGCGCGGTTGTGCGAGAAGACGCTGTTGAGGATGGTCCAGCTCACGCCGATGCTGCTGATGGCGCCGCCGTTGGAGCACTGGTTGCCGTCGGCCTCGGCGCCGCCGAAGGTGGAGCCCACCACGTACACCGGTCGCCCCTCGAACTGGCTGAACACCCGCACCGCCGCGCCCCCGACGTCGGGCCCCACGTCGGCGCAGCGGTTGCGGAAGAAGCGGCTGTTGACGACGCGAAACCTCCCGCCACGAACCCAGATGGCGCCGCCGCCGTCGTAGGTGGTCTCCGCGCGCGAGTCGCCATCGACGAAGGTGAGGTTCTGCACCGTGAGCCGGGGATGGTCCTGGTTGTCGCAGTGCGAGGTGGTCCAGTGTTGCGACGGGTCGCAGGTGTTCATGTAGAGGATGCGGGTGCGCCCGCCGCCGCTCAGGGTCACGCGCCCGCCGCCGTCGATGACGATGTCGGGGCCGGTGTCGTTGAAGACCTTGGCGGTTCGCGCGAGGGTGATGGTCACCGGGTCGGGGCCGCAGTCGAAGGTGATGACGCCGCCGCGCGCCACGGCCGCGACGAAGGCGTCGCCGGTGCAGCTCGCGGGGGTTCCAGTGCCGACGACGGTGCGCGGAGAGGAGACGTCGGCGGCGCGGGCCTCGACGGGGACTTCGCAGCTTCCATCGGGGTTGCCCGGTGGCGGACCGACGGGAGCGTCCGTGGCGACGGTGGGCACGTCCGTGGTGGTGATCGGGAGGTGGGCGTCGCCGCAGCCGAGGAGGGCGGTGTATCCGAGGGAGAGCAACACCGGGCGTCGCGTCATCATGCAGGAGGATACGACGAGGCCGCGTCGACCTCACCCCCGCTGCCGCGCGCCCCTCTCCCTGGCAGGAGAGGGGCTCTGTCGACGCACGCGTTCGACCTCGAATTGTCAGGTGAGATCAGCCCCTCTCCTGCCAGGGAGAGGGGCGCGCGGCAGCGGGGGGAGGTCGGCTCGATCGCCCCCTTACCTCGCCACCTCGTAGTCCCCTTCGAGGTAGTCCCGCAGCCTGAACTTCTGCCCCGACACCTGGTGCGTCACGACGTCGTCCTGCGTTCGCACCGTCCATCGTTTGTCGCCGCGCTCGCCGCTTCCGAGCTGCTCGCGTCGCGCCGCGCTGCGGGCCTGGTGGTCGGCCTCGACGCGCGCCTCCCACAATCGCGCCCGTAGCATCGCCAGCGCGTTGGCCTTGTTCTGCTGCTGCGAACGCTCGCTCTCGCAGTGCACCACCACGCCCGTCGGCCGGTGCGTGAGGTCGACGGCGGAATCCGTCTTGTTGCGGTTCTGTCCGCCCGCGCCGCTGCCTCGGCTGAAGGCCCACTGGAGGTCGCCCGGCGCGATGGTGAGCTGCGTCGCCGTCGGCTCCGACAGCACCGCCACCGTCACCGTGCTCGTCTGCACCCGACCCCGCTTGTCGCCCGGCGGAACCCGCTGCCACCGATGCCCGCCCGCCTCGTGCTTGAACGCATCGTGCGCCCACTCCCCGGTCACCAGGAGGACGATGCGCCCTTCCCGGCTGTCGGTGATCTCGACGTCAAAGACACTTTCGCTGCGCCCTCTTCACATACACGGCAACCTGCTCTGACACCAATGAACGGGCGTCCGCCCCGCCCTCCGCCGCGCGAACCTCGATGATGACTCCCATGACGCAAAACCCTCTCTTTCTCCATTGAACAACCGGTCCGCCAACTCCCACGAAGGGCGCCAGCGCCGGGCGGTGCGGGATGGTGGGACTCGAACCCACGAAGGCTTGTGGCCGCCGGGTTTACAGCCCGGTCCTATTGCCGCTCAGGTCACATCCGCGTTGATTGACGATGCCAGATCGGGCCGCGAGCCCGAGGCGGTCAATAACGATGCGGATGGTGAAGACAGGCAGACATGACGATGGACCTGTGTACTCCAGACACGGATGTCCGTAAAGACAATTGATGCTTGAAGGCCATTTTCGATCGTTGGTGCTCTGTGACCTTTGGGGTGCCGGTCGACCCGCCCGCGTTGCAAGGAGACGTGACGCCCACCCGGGCGCCAAGAGACACGCCCCCCGCGCTGTTGTACTCCGGCGCCATGTCGGCCCCGTCCACCCGCCTCGCCCTCCTCTTCGTCCTGCTCGCAGCGTGCACACCCGCGGTGGTTCTCCCGCCGAGCTCCGGGTCCGACGTGCCTCCGGTCGACGCATCCGTTGACGTCGCCAGCGACGCGACTCCCGCGCTCGATCGTGAGCTCTCCGACGTCCCCTCCATCGGTGACATCGGCACCACGACCTGTGTCGACGACACGCCCTGTCGCGCGGCGGGCAACGTGTGCGACCGCGTTCGCGGGCGCTGCGTCGAGTGCGTCTCGCCCGACGACTGTGGCGGCAGCGGGCGCTCGTGCAGGGGGAGCCGCTGCGTCCCCGCCGTCACCTGCACCACGTCGCGCATGTGCCCCGGCCAGGTCTGCGACCCGACCCGCGGCTTCTGCGTCGACTGCAACGCCGACCCCGACTGCGCCGACGGAACCGTCTGCCGCTCCAACGCCTGCGTCCCTCCGCCGCGCACCTGCCGCTCGTCGCGCGAGTGCAGCGACCTGATGCTGGTCTGCGACACCGCCCGCGGGCAGTGCGTCGAGTGCGCCTCCGACGTCGACTGCGCCGACGGGCTCTACTGCACCGCGGGCGCCATCTGCCGACCGCGCGTGTGTACGCCCGCCGCCATCGAGTGCCTCGACGCCCGCCGCGCTCGCCGCTGCGACGCCCGCGGCAGCGCGTGGGTCGAGCAGACCTGCGGCGCCAGCGAGTCGTGCTCCGCCGGTCGCTGCGTGTCGCGCACCTGCACCCCCGGCGCGATGCGCTGCGAGGGAGCGACGGGCGTGGCCGTGTGCAACGACGACGGCCTCGGCTCCACCACCACCGCGTGTCCCGCCGATCGCTCGTGCCGCGATGGCGCCTGCGTGACGCGTGTGTGCTCGCCCGGCGCGTCGACCTGCGTCGACGCCAGGGTGCGCCGGGTCTGCGGCGCCGACGGCCTCGCGACCACCAACGTCTCCTGTGGCGAGCGGGCGGGGTGCGTCATGGGCGCGTGTGTTCCGTGGACGTGCACTCCCGGCGCCGTGGAGTGCGCCTCGGGCACGGCCTCGCGTGTGTGCTCGGCCGACGGTCAGGGCTACACGACGCGCCCCTGCGAGAGCGGGCAGTCGTGCCGTGATGGCGCCTGCCGCGCGTGGGCGTGCACGCCTGGGAGCTCGACCTGCCGCGACCTCGCGACCATGAACGTCTGCGCCGCCGACGGCAGTGGCAGCTCTCCGGTCGCGTGCGCGGTGGGCTCCTCGTGCACCGGCGGCATGTGCTCCGGCTGGATCTGTTCGCCCGGCGCGCGCCGCTGCTCGGGCGCCTCGTCGGTCGAGACCTGCCGCTCCGATGGGCTCGGCTACGGCGCCGCGTCGGCGTGCCCGGTGCCCGCCAACGCGACCGCGGCTTCGTGCGCCGCGGGCGTCTGCGCGTTCACCTGCGCGGCCGGGTTCGCCGACTGCAATGGCGTCGCGTCGGATGGCTGCGAGGTCGACACCCGCGGTTCGGTGAGCCACTGCGGGCGCTGCGGAAACGCTTGCACCGCCGGCTCCAATGCGACGGCCACCTGCACGGCGGGCGCGTGCGGATCGCGCTGCGCGGACGGCTTCGGCGACTGCGACAGCGCCGCGAGCAACGGCTGCGAGACGGCCCTCTCGTCGACCACCAACTGCGGGCGCTGCGGCAACGTCTGCCCGAGTGGTGGCAGCGCGACCGCGACCTGCTCGGCGGGCACGTGCGGGCTCCAGTGCAGCGCCGGGTACAACCGCTGCGGCAACGGGAGCTGCGTCGCCAACGTTGCCGCCGAGGCGTGCAACAACATGGACGACGACTGCGACGGCGCGGTCGACGAGGGCTGCGGCAACGGAACCTGCGGGCTGCCGTACGTCGCGGCCCCCGCGGGCGGGCGCTTCACCGGCAACATGAACGGCGCCGGCACCCACTCGGCCACCTGCGGGGCGAGCTCCAACAGCCGCGGCGTCGAGCGCATCTGGCGTTGGACACCATCACGCTCTGGCACCGCGACGGTGCGTCTGACGGGCGACTTCTGGCCCGCGACGCTCTACGTCCGCCAGACCTCCTGCGACACCGGCAGTCAGGTCGCGTGCGACTCGCAGGCAGGCTCGTGGCCCACCGAAAACGTCTCCCTCACCGTCACCGCGGGAACGACCTACTACGTGTTCGTGGACTGCCAGTACAACGGCACCATGTACAACCCGGCCTACGACCTCACCATTACCGCGCCCTAGCGGTTACCGTGGGCAGCGGGTCGACCGTGCTCGCGCGAGGCTCGCGTCGACGTAGGCCCGCGTCCGCGTGATCCACTCGTCGCCCAGGAGCGCCTCGCTCACCTCGACGGCTGCGACGAGCACCCGCGACCCGTCGGGCCTCTGCGCGAAGTACGCCCGCAGCGTCGGCTGGTACTCCATGCCCCGCGCCGCGCACGACTCCGCGTCGCACTGCGGCCCTTCCATCTCCCGCGCCTGCGTCACCAGCGCCTGCAACCGTTGCCGCAGCGCCGCGTTGGTCGCCGCAGCCCCACACAGCCGCTGCGTCGTGTGCCGCTCGCGGCCGCCGTTGGGGCCCGCTTCGATGTAGCTCACCAACACCACGCCCCGCGCCGGGTCGACGCTCGCCGTCAGCGGGATGCTCCCGTCGGCGAGGCCGCGCAGCAACCGCTCGTTGAGCGCGCCCTCGTCGGGGACCGCAGGCACGTCAACCGCGACGGGAGCATCCGCCGCGACGGGAACATCCACCGCGACGGGGACATCGACTGCCGCGGGAACATCCACCGCCACGACGGGTCGCGTGGTGGGTTCGATCGCGGGAGGGCCGCCGGAGCGTCGGCCGCAGGCGCCGAGAGACAACAGCGTGGTGAGGACCAGCAGGGTCGATGGGCGGGTGATGGTCATGGGCGTTCCTCGTCCGAAGAACCATCGGACACGGACTTCATTGGGTACGGAAAGGTCTCGGTGGGGCGCGTGGGGGCGATCTCGTGGAAGCGCTCCAGGTCGAGCACGAAGCTGCCGTCGGGGCGCAGCTCCAGCATGTCGGCCAGGCGGGCGCCCCAGGTGATCTCGCCGTCGAGGTAGCGCTTGCGGGCGTGCACGGGCTGGAGCGACGTGTCGTCGGTGCCGACCACGGTGACCAGCAGCTCGACCTCGTCGCGGGTGAACGACTCCGGGGTGCATCCGTGCAGCAGGCTGGTGGCGTCGATGACGTGCATGGCGTTCCAGGAGCGGGAGAGGGCGGGGGAGCGCTCGCGCACGAGTGGGAGGTCGTGCATGCGGTAGAAGGTCTCGCCCTCGGCGCTGCGCTCGGTGCGCACCATCACCACGCGCACGGTCGCCTCCAGGATGCGGTTGTTGCGCTCGTTGCCGACGCGAAACGACAGCGTCGGGACGCCGTTGATGGGCCCGATCACCGCCCGCGCGCTGAACATGATGCGCGCCGTCGGCTGCGAGAACTTCGCGAACGCCATCCCCGTCACCACCGCCGTCACCAGCAGCCCCACGACGGCCTCGATCATCACCAGGAGGTGCGATCCCACGGACGCCGGGTGCATCTCGCCGTACCCGATGGTGGCCATGGTCTCGATGCTGAAGGCGTAGGCGTCGAAGAGGCTGCCGGGCCGCGCGCCCTCGACGCCGCCGACGACCACGTACGCGAGGGCGAAGACGAGGTTCATCGCGAGGAAGGCGGCGACGATGATGCCGAGCGCGACCGGCCACGAGGCGCGCAGAAACAGGTGGTACAGGTTGCCCGTGAGGCGCACCCGGTCGCCACGCACGATGATCTCGTCGCCGTCTTCGGTGCGGATGCGCCGCTCGCGCGGGGGAAACGAACGCGTGCTCACGACGGGCGCGAGGAGTACCGCGGGTGCGGCGGCGCGGTCGAGCGCGGCGTTGACGTTGCGGGAGCCGCGACGATACGGTCGCCGCGGTCTCGGCGGCAGGCGGCGAGGAGCGCGCGATGACGATCAGGCTGCGAGCCGTGGTGGCGGCGCTGGCGGTGTGGGCGTCGGCGTGGGCTCAGCGGATCTTCTCGAACAGATACTCCAGCCCGTTGACCTTCACCTCGTGGACGATGGCGAGCATCCGACCGAGCTCGGTGTCGTCGAAGCCCTGCCGCGCCATCCACACCATGTACGGCTCCGGGAGCTCGACGAGCAGCATCCCCTGGTGGCGCCCGTAGGGCATGCGCGTGCGTGCGAGCTTGAGCAGCCAGGCCTGGTCGGCGGTGAGGGCGCGTGGGTCGGTCATCGGGTGCGCGGCGATGCTGCCGCGGGACGGTCGCACGACGCAACGAGGACCTCGCGCCTCGGTGTAGGGGCGTGAACGCAGCGCACGACGCTGTTGATCGGAGGGTTCCGCGCGCGGGCAATGGCGCTATGGTCTGCGACGATGTCTGCACGTCTGTCGGTGGTGGCACTCTGTCTCGCGGTGGGTTGCGTCCCCTGGGCGCGCATCGACGGCAACGCCGACGGCGGTCCGGCGGACACCGGCCCGCGCACCGACCTCGGTGACACCGCCGTCGATCGCCCCGCCGACGTGGGTGCGGTCGACGTGCAGGGCGACGTGCCGGCGGACGTTCCGCGGCGGCGCTGTGATCGCGACGACCAGTGCACGGCGTCGGACTTCTGCATCAACGCACAGGTCTGCCGGATGGGCTTCTGCGAGGAGACGCACGCCCGCGCGAACTGCGACGACGGCATCGAGTGCACGGTGGACACCTGCAACACGACCCGCGGCGGCTGTGATCACGTGGCGACCAGCTCGATGTGCACGGGCGGGCAGATGTGCGTGGTCGACTGCCCGTCGGGCGGCGGCGCCTGCACGGGCGGCTGCGTGGCGCCGGTGCAGTGTTCGGCGTCCGACGACAGCGCGTGCGCGAGCATGGGCGGCGACATCTGCACGGGCGCCTGGCGCTGCAACACGACGCGCAACCAGTGCGAGCGAGCGCCCGCCTTCGACTGCGACGACATGGACCCGTGCACCGTCGACCGCTGCACCGCGAGCGCGGCGGGTGACGGCGGCGTCGGCGACGCGGGCGCCCGCATCTGCGGTCACGAGGGTCCCGACTACCAGACCGACGCGCGCAACTGCGGCATGTGCGGGCGGGCTTGCAGCGCCGGGATGGTGTGCACCGCGGGCGCGTGCATGGTGGATTGCCGGACCAACCCCGACGAGCCCGACCTCACCGGGATGGACACCAACTGCGACGGTGTCGACGGCATCGCGGCGCGGGCGATCTTCGTGCGGGAGGGCGGCAACGACGCGGCACCTGGGACGCGCGCAGAGCCCAAGCGCACCATCGCGGCGGCCATCACGGCGGCGCAGGCGGCGGGTGTGGGCTTCGCGGTGTACATCGCTGCGGGCACGTACGCGGAGACGATCACGCTCGCGTCCGGGGTGAGCCTCTACGGCGGCTACAACGGGTCGGACTGGACGCGCGCTGCGGGCAACGTGACGACGATCCAGGGTGGGACGACGGCGGTGGTGGCGAACGAGCTCGCGGGGGCGACGGTGCTGCAACGGCTGACCATCGTGTCGGCGGCGGCGACGACGCCGGGCGAGAGCAGCTACGGCGTGAGGGCGCGCGGCGGGAGCAGTCGGCTGACGTTGCAGGCGTGCACCATCACCGCGGGCGCGGGCGCCGTCGGCGTGGCGGGCACCGATGGCGTGATGGGCGCGACGGGGGCTAACGGGGGGATGGGCGGCGTGGCGACGTCGTCCAACGGCGCGGCGGGCACCGCGGGTACCTCGGCGTGCGCGGGTGCGGGAGGCGGAGGCGGAGCGGGTCGCTTCGGCCAGGCCGCGGGCGTGTCGGGCAACGCCGGGATGATGGTGACGGGCGGCGGTGCGGGCGGCGCAGCGGGCGGCGGCGGCGGCGCGGGACTCTGCGTGGCGGGCGTCGTGACCAACGGTGGTAGCGCGGCGCCTGCGAGTGCGGCGGCGGCTGGCAGCCCGGGTGGCAACGGCGCCAACGGAACCGCCGGTAGCAACGTCGGCTCGTTCGCGACGGATACGGGGCTCTATGTTCCGCCGGGTGGTGGCGTGGGCACGCCCGGGCGCGCGGGCGGCGGCGGCGGCGGCGGCGGCAGCGGTGGTGGCGGTTCGATCCCCTGCGGCACCTTGATGTGCTGCGGCACCGGTAGCGGTGGTGGTGGCGGCGGCGGGGCAGGCGGCTGCGGTGGGACGGCGGGTGGCGGTGGTGGTGGTGGCGGCGGGAGCTTCGCGGTGCTGAGCGTCGGCGCGATGGTCACCATCGACGGCGGCAGCCTCACGGCGGGCGCCGGCGGCGTGGGCGGTCGCGGTGGCAACGGCGGCGGCGCAGGTGCTCCGGGCAGCGGCGGTGGCGGCGGCATGGGCGCTTCGAACTCGGGCAACGGCGGCAACGGCGCCATCGGCGGTCGCGGCGGTCCGGGTGGCAGCGGGGCGGGCGGGGCGGGCGGCCCGTCGGTGTGCGTTCTCTACGTGGGCACGGCGCCGACGTTGAACATGCCCCGCTACGCTCGCTCGACCACGCCCGCGGCGGGCGGCGCGGGCGGAACGTCCGTCGCGCTCGGTGCCGCCCCGGTCGGCCCCGTGGGCCTGACCGAGGACGTGCGCCTCGGGATGTGAGCCGGTCGGTGTTGTCGCGCGTGGTGGTGGTCGGATCCTCCGGCTCGGGCAAGTCGACGCTCGCCCGCGCGGTGGCTCGATGACGTTGTGGGTGGACGACGGGCGTGAGGTCTGCGGCCGCGCCGCGATCAGAGCATCGGCCAGGCGGTCGGACAGGTGACCCGCACGAAGCCGTGGCGCGTGGCCCCGCTCTGCCCGCGGCCCACGGATACGCTGTGGGGCAGGGGTTCGAGCACGTGCTGCACGTTGTCGAGGGTGTACCAGCGCAGGCCCGGCGTGGCCCTCTCCGCGCTCGGACCGTGCACCATCGCGGTGCCGTAGGCCCTGCTCGTGGTGGCGTAGCAGGCCCGCCCGAAGGGCGTCGCGACGTGCTTGCCGAAGCGCTCGACCTCGCCCGTGATGCGGTCGGACGCGCGCCCGTTGAACATCACGTCGATGACCGTTCGCCCATACGGGAGATAGAGGTCGTCGTGGCCCCCGGCGGGGACGGTGATCTCGGCGAGGCCATGGTCGATGTCGAAGGTGAGCGGCGAGAGCGTGGGGTTGTCGAAGTACACGTGGCCGTGCAGCGAGAACCACGCGGGGATGGCCGCGAGCGTCGCGAGGATGGGCACCACGATGTAGCGGGCGGCCGTCGCGCGGCGCTTGCCACGTGGGGCGACGGCGACGTGGTGCAGCTCGGCGAGCTGGCGCATCCAGGCTTCGTTGGTCCCGGCGAGGCGGGTCGGGTTGGAGCCGATGTGGAAGGGCAGCATCCACACGGCGTCGCGCGAGCCCGACGTGGCGTTGCGCTCGCGGGCGATGGGGGTCTCCTTCCAGAGCGTTCCCAGGAGGAAGAGCGCGGCGAGGGCGACGAGCGGTGTGGCGACGAAGGTGACCGGCGCCGGCGCGTACTCCCACGCGAAGCCCAGCACGAAGGGGAAGGCCGCCGCGACCGCGAGCCCGATGAGCCCGAGCCACAGCCCGCGTCGCGCGCCCGCCCGCACCGTCGCGTCGCACGCGCGGCAGTAGGGGATGTCCATGCGGCGGGTGTAGTGCGTTCGGCCGACGGTGACGGTGGTGGTGGCGGTGCGACGCACCTCGTGCGGCCCGCAGCAGCACGCGCAGCGGTTGGGCACCGCGGCCCCCGCGAAGGGAACCTCCACCTCGAACCAGGTCTCGTCGGCGTTGGGCGCGATGGGGCTCGTCGGGGTGCGATACCCGCCGCCCCACTGCTGCGGCGGCGGCTGTTGCGGCGGTGCGAAGCCCCATCCCGGCGGCTGCTGCGGAAACCCCCCGAAGCCGTTGTGGTTGCCTGAGCTCATACGGCCATCATCGGCGCGTGACGGCCGACGGGTCAACGGAGGGGCTGATTCGTCAGCGGCTCATCCACGCCTTGACGGGCGCCCAAGCCTCGACGGCGTCGTAGAGTCGGATGAGCCTGGGGAAGCCGTCGAAGACCGTCGTCGGGATGTGATCCATCACGCCGCGGCGAAACGATCGCATGCCCATGTAGAGCTTGATGTCGACGACCATCGGGCGCTCGCCCGCGTAGAACGGCCCGTCGCCGATCTGCCTCTCGACGTAGCCCGCCCACGTCGGGATGGTCGTCGCGGCCATCTGCTCACGCGCGCTCTTCTTGGTCGCCTCGTCGGCGCCGCGCGGCACGGCCACGCTCGCGCGGAGGTCTTCGACGTGGGCCAGCACGGCCTCGTGCCGCGCGGCCTCCATGGGATCGCTCGGGTGCACGCCGTACGTCCGCCCGATGTACGTGAGGATGGCGTTGGACTGCGCGAGCGGAGGATGCCCCTCGACGTCGAGCACGGGCACCGCGCCGAAGGGGGTGTTCGGCTTGAGCGCGGCCCACTGCTCGCGCGAGAGGCGGTGGTCGTCGAAGTCGACGCCCGCGATCACGAAGGCGAGGCGGCACTCCTCGCCGCGGCTGACGGCCATGTCGAAATAGGTGAGTCGTGGTTTCGTCATGGGCGCGCACGCTACCAGACGAACCGGACAGCGGTGCGGGGAGGATTGGCATTGACCGCGTTCGCGGCGGGAGAAAGCCGCCAGGACGCGAGGGTCGCAAGGGAACAACGGGAAGAGACGCCGCCCGACGAAGGGCGAACCACTCGAATGCTCGAACGCCTATCCCATCACTCCCTTGCGACCCTTGCGTCCTGGCGGCCATTTCCCTCGGCCCACTCCCTCATCCCAACGCCTCCGCCGCTTACCCCTCGCGTCGCAACACCCCTCGCGCCGACGCCAGCGTCGCCACGGCGCACACGATCCCTGCGGCGGTGAGCCCCGCGCTGAGCCCCGCCGTCATCGCGTCGCGCGGAACAGCCGACAGCGGCGCCGACGCGGGCAGCGACGCGTGCTCGCGGGCATATGCATCCACCGCCGCGCCCAACACCGCCGCCCCCAGCGACCAGAGCGCGAAGTCCATCGCGAGCACCGACACCACCCGCCCTCGCAACTGGTCCGGCACCTCCGTCTGGATGCGTGTCATCACCGCCGATCGAAACGCCATCTGCGACCCGCCGAACACCACCAGGCACGCCGCGGCGATGGGTACGTTGCGGGTGTGCGCGAAGGCCACGACGGCCGCCGAGAAGATCGCCCCCGACACCACGATGTTGCGCGGCACCCGCTCGGCGGACGAGCGCGCCGTCACCAGCAGGCTCGCCCCGAGCGCGCCCACGCCCGACGCCGCCGCGAGGAACCCATAGCCGCGCCCCGAGGTCGCGAGCACCACCTTGGCGTAGAGCGGGAGCAGCCGCACCAGCGGCATCCCAAACACCCCCACGAGGTACGCGAGCGCGATGGACCACAGCAGCCCCGGGTTGGCGCGCAGGTAGCGCCCGCCCTCGCGCAGCGCGTCACCGACCGAGGGCGTCGGGCCCGCGATCACCTCGCGCGGCGGGATCTTCATCGCCAGCAGCGACAGCACGAGCGCGCTGAAGGACACGAGGTTGGCCACGAGGCAGCCCTCGACGTGAACCCACCCGAGCAGCACGCCGCCGAGCGACGGACCGAGGAGCTGCGTGACGTTGACCCCGAGCGCCTGCAACGCCACGGCGCGCGGGATCATCGGCCGCGGGACGAGCGTGGGCATGAGCGCGGCGCGGGCCGTGAGGTTGAGCGCGTCGAGCACGCCGAGGGCAAACGCGAGCACGAGCAGTACGTTGTAGGTGACGCGGTGCGAGAGGTAGAGCGCGAGGAAGGCGGCGCTCTGGAGCGCGGCGAGGGACTGCGTGGCGAGCAGCAGCCGACGACGATCGACGCGGTCGACGAGCACGCCGCCGAAGAGCCCGAGAAGGAGTCGCGGCGCGGCCTGCACGGCGGCGAGGCGGCCGACGAGGGCGGCCGAGTGGGTGAGCTCTACGACGAGCCAGGCCTGCGCGAGCATCTGGATGATGTCGCCCACCTGCGAGGTGACGAAGCCCACCCAGAGCAGGCGGAAGTTGCGGTGGGTGAGGGGCTCCCACAACGAGCCGCGCGCGTCGCTCACCGGGCGCTCGTCGTCAGCGCCACGCGACCGTCGCGCCGCCACGCCTCGGCGATCGCGCGGCCCACGCGGGTGCGCGGTGCGGTGACGGTGGCGGTTCCGACGAAGCGCCGCCATGCCTCGACGGCGTCGCCGAGGTCGTCGACGAAACCCTCCGCGGACAGCGGGTCGAAGCCGTCCTCGAACCACAATCCCTTCAGCACGAGGCGGCCCTTCGCGCGGTCGGGCGAGGGCTCGACGCGACCCACGAGCCGGTCGCCCCAGAGCAGCGGCAACGCGTAGTAGCCGAAGCGGCGCAGGTGCGCGGGCGTGTAGACCTCCCAGCGGTAGTCGAAGTCGAAGAGCGATCGCAGGAGCGCGCGGTCCCACACGAAGGGATCGAGCGGCGCGAGCAGGGTGACGCCGCGCAGGGGAGCGTGGTCGTCGGCGCACGCGTCGAGAAGAGCGCGCTCATCAGCGAGGACGTACCGCTCGCCGCGCACACCCTCGACGGCCACCGGGAGGAGCGTTCCGTGGTCGAGGAGGGCGCGGAGCGAGCGGGCGCGCACCGCGGCGGGGCCGAGCCCGGTGAAGAGCTCGGCGCCTCCGCCAGCGCCCATGAGGCCGACGGCGCGGTGGCGGGTGAGCAGTCGAACGCGCTCGGCGTCATCGACGTCGAGGGCGGGGGCGAGCGTGGGGTGGAGGCGTTCGAGGAGGTCGAAGACGCGGTGGTTGCCTTCGCGGTGCGCGATGCCGAGGCGGCCCGTCTCGAAGAGGGCCTCGGCGACGGCGCGGCCCTCGGAGGTGGGCGCCCAGTACCAGTCGACGGACCCGGCGTGGGAGCGGGCCATGGCGCGCGTGCCGGTCGCGCCCGCGGTGCGAACGCTTTCGAGGATGGTCTCGGCGACGGCTTTCCGCTTCGTGAGGATGCCCTTCGCGTGGCGCACCCTGGCCTTCGACCACGCGTGCTGGTGGGCCGGCAGGTCTTCGATGGGGACGATGTTGAGCGACTTGTTCCAGAGCTCGATGAGCGAGCGCGTGGCGGGCGGGCCGTAGAGGTGCTGCTCGCACCAGCCGCGGGTGTACCCCTCGATGCGGGCGTGCAGCACGGCCTCGTGGTTGCGCGCGCCGGGCGCATCGAGCGGATCGAACTGGAGCGACCCGAAGCGCCGCGCCACGGTGAGCACCGACGCGGGATCAGCGGGCAGCGACCGCGGCGGCGCCAGCAGGTGTCGTCGGACGAGGAAGCGGCGGGCCTGCGCAGCGGCGATCATCGGCGGTGACCATCGCACCACCCGAGGCCCGTCCGCGATAGCATCGCGGCTCCACCATGGAAGAACGTCGGGGCTTCGGTCTGCGCGCCCAATTCGCGTTGGCGCTCCTGGTGGCGCTGGCCATCGCCGCCTCGCTCGCGCTGGCCGCGGTGTACCCGCTCACCGTCGCCTCCGGGCGCATCGCGCGCCGCCGCCTCGGGATGACCCTCGCGCGCTCCGTCGCGGGCGAGGTCTCGCTCACGCCCGACCCGACGCGGGTGCAACCGCTGCTGGCCGCCAGCGTGGGCGAGGGTGGCCTCTCGGGCGCGGCGCTCTACGACCTCAACGGTCACCTCCTGTCCATCTACGGGTCGCTCACGCTGCCGACATCGCTCGCCCCGCCGCCCTTCACCGACGTGCGCGTCTCCGGCGACATGATGGCCGTGGTGGTGCTGCTGCCGGGGCGCGGGGTCTTCGTCGCCGAGACGTCGCTGTCGCCGGGCGCGGCGGAACGGACGGTTCCGCCCGCGGTGTTGCTCTCGACGGGGCTCTCGGGGCTGCTCGCCATCGGGCTCGTGTACCTCGCGCTCACCCGCTGGATCGTTCGCCCGATGGAGGGCCTCACCCGCGCGGCCGAACGGGTGGCCGCCGGGCGTCGTGACGTGCGCGCCGAGGAGCGCGGCGCCGAGGAGGTGGTGCGGGCGGCGTCGGCGTTCAATCGGATGACGGACCAGCTCGCGGCGCGCGAGGCCGAGCTCTCCAAGCAGGTGCAGGAGCTGGAGAAGGCGAGCGCCCACCTCCGCCGCGCGCAGGAGCAGGTGGTTCGCGGCGAGCGCCTCGCGGTGGTGGGTCGCCTCGCGGCGGGCATCGCGCACGAGGTGGGCAACCCATTGGCGGCCATCGTGGGTCTGGCCGACGTGATGCGCGACGGCGGCCTGGAGGAGGACGAGAACAAGGAGTTCGCCGGGCGCATCGGCAACGAGGCGCAGCGCATCCATCGCACGGTGCGGCAGCTCCTCGACTACGCCCGCGCGGCACCCGGGTCGGCCGCCCCGCCGCGCCTCGACGGAACACCCGTGGAGCCCAACGCGGACGTGCGCGACTCCCTGGAGCAGGTGCGTCGGCTGTTGCAGCCGCAGAAGTCCATGCGGGACATCGCGCTCACGGTGGAGACCGACGACCCTCTGCCCACGGTGCTGGTCTCGGGCGACCGTCTGGTGCAGGTGGTGCTCAACCTCGCGCTCAACGCGGCCGACGCGATCCGCGGCGACGGTCGCTCGAAGGGGCAGATCGCCATCACGGCGCGCCTCGACGAGACGAAGGTGGTCATCGAGGTGGTGGACGACGGACCGGGCATCCCGGCGGCGCTGCGGGAGCGGGTGTTCGAGCCCTTCTTCACGACGAAGCCGGCGGGCGAGGGCACGGGCCTCGGGCTGCCGACGAGCGCCGCCATCGTGGAGCAGGCGGGCGGCTCCATCGCCGTGCTCAACCGCGAGGACGGCGGCGACGGCGCGCGCATGGTGGTGACCATTCCGACGGGTCGGCTGACGCTCACCAGCGGCAGCTTCGAGAAGGTGTGACCGGAGTTCGCGTGCCCCCGTTGCGGGGGCGTGCAGTCGCTCACTCCGGGCTATTTCAGGTGGTCACCTCGCTGCGCGAGGTTGCAGCATTGGTGGCAACGAACCACCCATCGCTCGACTCATCGTCGGCTGCGGTCCCTGCAACCTCGCGCAGCGAGGTGACCACCTGAAATAGCCCGGAGTGAGCGACTGCACGCCCCCGCAACGGGGGCACGCGAACTCCGGCCCACAGGCACTACCGCCGCGTGAAGTGGAACAACCCGCACGCGTAGTCGGCGTTTTCGAAGCCCGCCGGGTCGGTGTCGCGCACGAGGTCGCCGCGGTCGTCGACGCCGCTGAACTCCACCAGCGACAGCTCGTTCATGGCGCCGAGGACGGTGCGCGGCGAGAGCACCCGATGGGCGTTGAAGCACACGCGCTCGCGCCCGACCGGAACACCCAGGTAGAAGTCACCGCCCGGCGCCACCACGCGCTGGAGCTCGGCGAGCGCCTTGCGTGATCCGTCCGGGTCGAGCGGGTCGCCGTAGCGCCCGAGGCCGATGTGCTCGATGACGTGGAGGCACGACAGCGAGCGCACCGAGCGGTCGTCGAAGGGCAGGCCCAGCACCGTTCCGACGCGGGCCTTGATGTGAGGGTGCCCCTTGGCTTCGAGCGGCCGCAGGTCGACGTAGACCACGTCGGTGAACGACGCCACGTGCGCGACGAAGCCGTCGACCCGGCTGCCCACGTCGACGTGCTCGGCGACGCCCGAGGCGTGCACCTTGCGCGCGGCCCACAGGTCTTGATGGAAGTAGTGACCCGACGCTGACCCGGCGCTCTCGCCGCGGTCGTCGAGGCAGGGGAAGGCGTCGCGCACCCTCGGGGCCGCCGCCCCCATCGCGGTGTACTCGCGCCACGAGCGGACGAACCACGGCAGCGCCGCCACCGTTCCGGGCAGCTTGCGGAGGTCGAGCACCATCCCGCTCGCCTGCATCCCAAGCCGCGCCAGGTCGAGCAAGCCCGTCGCATGGAGGCCGCGCTTCACCGACTGACGGAATCCGGTCGTGCTGCTCATCGCGCGCGACCGTAGCGCAGATCACTTCTTCGGGCGCGCCCTCTTCGCCTTCGCAGGTGCCAGCGGCGCGCTGCCTGTCTCACCCGTCGCAACGGGCTTCGCGGCCACCCGCTCGACGCGCTCCAGCAGCTCCTTGGCGACGATGACCTCCTTGAAGAAGAGCGCCTCCACTCCCGTCGCCGCGGCCTCGCCCTCCGCGTCGCCGCGCAGCTTCCACGGAACCGCCAGCACCAGGTTGCCCGGCCCCGCCGCCTTGAGCAGCTCGATGCGCGCCGCGAGCGTCTCCTTGCGCCAGAAGCCCAGCACCTCGACCAGCGCCTCGCGCCCGTCGGTGTGCCGCGCCACGAAGTCGGGGATCAACACGCCTCTGCCACCGAGGTCGATGAGCGAGCCTTCGCGGCTCAAGGTCCATGGAGTCTTCAGCGCCGCGAAGCGATCGAGCACCCACTGCTCTTCCTTCGTGATGTACGCGCCCTTGTCGGGGAGGTGGGAGACCAGCGCGTCTTCTCTCGACACCCGGAACGCCATGTCGCGCTTCTGCGGCCCCCAGCGGAGCTGCGCCTCGGCGCGCCACGCCGGAAACAGCAGCAGCGCGGGGAGGAATTCCGCGAGCTGCAACCCGTACTTGTTGGACTGCTGGAAGACGCTGATGGGCCCGTCGAGCGTGAGCATCCATCCGCCGCCCTCCGCCCTCTCCGCCTTGTGGATCAACCGATAGAACTTCACCCACCGGAACAACTGCCGGAAGCGCGAGGGGTCGCCCTCTTCGAGGTACACCACCAGCCGCGTGGCCCGCAGCAGCGCCGCCTGCGCGAGCGCGAGGTTGTACCGCTGCACCAGCGCCTCTCCCGTGAGGTCGGGCGCCTCGGTCATCACCTGCTCGTCTTCGAGGTCGGCGTAGAGACCCTGCTCCACCGCAGCGACGTCCACGCCCAGCGACGCAGCCACCTGCGCGAGCACGTCGTCGCGCGTGACGGTGTGCACCGCGTCCGCCACCCGCACCGCGGGATGAACCTTCGCCGACGCCTCGAACACCGCCCTCCGCAGATCGACGGGCGCGAGCGGCGAGCGCACCTCGTAGCTCGACTTGTCGAAGAGCAGCTTCGCGAGGCCGCGGTGCAGGAGGTAGTCGGTTCCTTCGCCGGTGAGCTGCGTGAGCGCGTCGTCGAGCTCGACGCGGCGCCTGCCCAGGTGCGCGCGAAACACCCCGGTCATCTCCTCGGCGAGCGCCCGCACGTCGAGGTCATTGTCAGCGACATAGCGCGGCCGGACCTCGCCCTTCACCACCCTCGCGCGGATGAGGTCAGCGGTAAGCATCGTGCTCGCGCCTCCTGCCCGACTGGTGCTCTTCGCCGGTGCCGCGGGTGATGACCTCGTAGAGCACCGCCCTCTTCCCCTCCTGCCGTCGCAAGATGCGCCCCAACCGCTGAACATGCTCCCGCACGCTCCCGGTTCCGCTCAGCACGATGGCCACGCGCGCCTCGGGGATGTTGACGCCCTCGTTGAGCACCCTCGACGTGACCACCGCGGGGTACGCGCCGGAGTTGAAGCGCTCCAGCACCTCGCGCCGCTCCTTCACGTCCGTCTGGTGCGTGATGGCCGGAATCAAGAACCGCCGCGCGATCGCGTACACCGTGTCGTTGTCGTTGGTGAAGATGATCGTCCGGTCCTTCGCGTGCTGTCGCAGCAGTCCCTCCAGCACATCGATCTTCCCCTGCGAGGCCAGCGCGATGCGCTTCTGCTGCTGGTATGACAGCAGCGCCCGACGACCCGCCGGGCTGCGCGCGCTCGCCTGAAGGAAGCGCGCCCACCCGTCGGGCGAGGCCATGCGGATGCCCTCGTCGGTCACGAAGTTTCGATAGGTCTCGCGGTGCTCGTTGTAGGCCGTGGCCTCGTCCGCGGTGAGGTCGACCATCAGCGTCTCGACCGTGTACTCGGCGAGGTGATCGCCCGCGAGGTCCTTGATGCCGCGGCTGTACACCACCGGCCCGACGCGGTCGTTGAGCAGCGCCTCACGCCCGTCGCTGCGCTCCAGCGTCGCCGTCAGACCCAGCCGAAACGGCGCGATCGAAGCCTCGGCCGCGCCCAGGTACGACGCCCCCGGCAGGTGGTGGCACTCGTCGTAGATCACCAGCCCCCAGCGCGCGCCGAGGCGGTCCATGTGCATCCACGCCGAGTCGTAGGTGGCCACCGTGAGGTCGCCCGGCTCGTGGTAGCCGCCGCCCAGCAATCCCACCTTCTCGCCAAAGGCCGTAAGCAGGATGTCGTACCACTGGTTCATCAGGTCGAGCGTCGGGGCGACCACCAGCGCGCTCCGCTGGGCCAGCGCGATGGCCATCTCGGCCACGTAGCTCTTGCCCGCCCCCGTCGGTAACACCACCACACCCCGGTTGCCCGCCGCCCTCCACGCCGCCACCGCCTCGCGCTGATGCTCGAAGGGCGTCCGCTGCGCCCGGTGGGTCACCTCCAGCACGGCGTATCCACGCGCCTCGTCCGTGAAGGCGATGGTGCCCCCGCGCGCCAGCCGCGTCAGCGCCGTCACCACCTCGCGGTACCGCCAGGCCGGGGACCGAAGCCGCTGGACCCGGGCATCCCAGACGCACCCCGGCAGCGTCGCCCCTTCGCTCGCGCCTTCGAGAAAGCCGTCGATGAGCAGTGTTCCGGCGTCGAAGCGAAGCGTGATGGAGGGTTGCGCGGCCATCGGTGGCATGCACTATCATCCCCGGCGCGCCGACGGGTCGAGACATTGAATCCGAGTGACGCACGGCGCCGTAGAGCCCCGATGAGAGCCTTCCCCATCCCAAGAAGCGCCTCTCCCCTTCAGCACCCATGACCGACGACTCCACCCTCGACCACATCCTCGCCCGCATTCTTGCGGGGACGCCCTCGCGCGCCGTCGATGCGAGCCTCGCAGGGCAGTCGGCGCTCCTCGCCGAGGTCGACGAGACCCGCGAGGTGGTCGGGGTGCTCGGACTCGGGCTCGACCCCGTCGCTCCGTCGGCGGGTCTGCGCGCGCGGCTCCTCGCAGCGCTCGACGCCGTCCCGGTGGTGACCACGAAGACCGCGGTGGTGGTCGTCGACATGCTCGTCGATCACCTCACGCCGGGGTCGGCGCTGGAGGTTCCGCGCGCTCGCGACATCGTCCCGGCCATGAGCGCCCGATTGTCGGCAGCGCGCGCGGCGGGCGAGCCGGTGCTGTACCTCTGCGACCACCACGAGCCGGGCGACCCCGACCTCCTCAACTGGCCGCACCACAACACGGGTGACCCTGCTGCGAGCGTGTGGCCCGCGCTCGCCCCGCAGCCGGGCGACGTGGTGATTGCCCACCGGCACTACTCGGTCTTCTCGGACACGGCGCTCGACCAGACGCTGCGCGGCCTCGGCGTCAACGCGCTGGAGATCACCGGCTGCATCACGGAGATCCACCTGTACGCGACGGCCATCGACGCGCTCCAGCGGGGCTATCGGGTGACGGTTCCGGGGGCGCTCCAGGCGGGCAGCAACGAGCTGACCGAGCAGGTGATTCTCGGGGCGCTCAGCGTGCTGCGCCCGGTCGAGCCCGACATCGCGCGTTGATGGTGTAACCGCCGGGAGGGGTAGCGGCGAATACACGGGTGGTGTTGGCCCTCGTCGAAGGCTTTGAGAGTGCGGTACGGTTTGGCCCGCTGATGAGCGTCGACGAGCCGTTGGAGGCGTGCATGGAGGCGTTCCAGCGGGGCGACGCCGCCGGCTTCGAGCGGGTGTACCGCCGCCTCGCGCCGCGACTGCGGGGCTTCCTGCGCGGGCTCTGCGGTGACGCGCGCCTCGCGGAGGACCTCACGCAGGCGACCTTCCTCAAGGTGCACCAGGCGAGGGACACCTACCGCGCGGGCGCCCCCGTCGAGCCGTGGATGTTCGCCATCGCGAGGCGCACCTGGCTCGATCACCTGCGCTACCGACGCCGTCGCCCGGAGGCCCTGAGCGACGACGGACAGCTCCCCGAGCCGCTGGCCGACGCCGCGTCGCCGAAGGGCTTCGAGGCGCTGAGCACCGACGCCCTCGACGCGCTCCAGCGTGGACTCGATGCGCTCCCCGCGCCGCAGCGCGAGGCCATTGTGTTGTTGAAGGTCGAGGGCTTGTCGGTGGCCGAGGCCGCCGACGTCGCGGGCATCAGCCCGGGCAACCTCAAGGTGCGGGCGCATCGCGGGTACGAAGCGCTGCGCCGCGCGCTCGGCCTCGGGAGGACGGAATGAGCGACTGCGATCGGGTGCTCGATACACTCGCGGAGGGGAAGGCCCTCGACGCCGTGCAGCGAAGGCACGCCGAGGGCTGCGCCGTGTGTGGTGCGCTGGTCGCCGCCGATGCGCGCATGTCGGCGGCGCAACGGGTGACGGACGTCGAGGCCGACGAGGAGCTCCCGCCCGTGCTGCGTGAGGCGCTGGCTCGCGACGCGCGGCCCGTGACGGCGCTCGACCCGTGGCGGCGCGCGCTGCCCGTCGTGGCGGTGGCGGCGGCGCTGGCGGCGGTGATGGTGAGGATGCGACCGCGGGGCGACCTCGCGCACCAGTCGGCGGCGCACCTGGGCCTGGGCCTCGGCGCGGTGGTCTCCGGCCTGGCGGTGTCGCTGGCGTTGTTGCTCCACGGTGGTCGCAGCGGGCTCGGTCTCCCGGCGCGGCTGCGGTGGACGGTGATGGCGGTGGTCTTCGCGTGCTTCGAGCTGGTGATGGCGGCGGTGACGGTTCCGGTGGAGGGGTCGGTGCACCTCGCGGGCGCGGAGGCGTGGCAGGCGCGGGTGACGTGCGGGATGCATGGGACGCTCTTCGCGGCGGCGGCGGGGCTGGTGGTGTTCTACGGAGCGCGGCGGAGCGCGGCGGTGAATCCGGTGACCGCGGGTGCGGTGGCGGGCCTCGGCGCGGGCCTCGTGGGCGCGCTGGTGCAGCACCTCCACTGCCCGGTGATGGACCTCGACCACACGCTGGTGTCGCATGTGGTTCCGCTGGTGGTGGGGGTGGTGGTGGGGTCGCTGTCGGGCCGGCGCTGGCTCGCGCCGTAGGGAGCCGAATCAGGTCGCGGGCTGGAAGGGGCAGATCACCGCGCCGACGTTGTCGGTGACGACGGCGAAGCGGCCGATGCCGGGGACGGCGTGCTCCTCGGCGAGCACCTTACCGCCGTTGTTGACGACGCGCGCGCGGGCGGCGGCGAGGTCGTCGACGACCACGTAGGTGAGCCAGTGCGACGGCGCGCCGGGATCCGCCGGGGTGATCGACGCCACGGTCTTGTCGCCGAGCTTGAGCACCCCGAGGCCGCCCTCGTTGGTGCCGACCTCCCAACCGAAGACCTTGCCGTAGAAGGCCTTCGAGGCTTCGACGTTGGCGGTGTTGAGGTGCTCCCAGCAGAACTCCCCGACCGTCGGCATCCGGTCGACGGGCTGGTCGCCGTCGAACTGGTGCATCAGCGAGATGAGCGTCCCGTCGGTGGACGTCACCAGCGCGAAGCGGCCGTAGCCCTCGATGTCGCCGGGCGGAACCACCTGCGTGCCGCCCGCGTCGACAGCGGCCTTCGCCGTGGCGTCGGTGTCCTCGACGGAGATGGTGCTGATCCAGTTCGGGGGCGCGCCCGTGGATGGGTCGAGCGGGGTCATGCCGCCGATGCCGCGCTCGCCCGCGCCGATCATCGTGTACGTGAACTCCCCCATCGGCATGTCGGTGAAGTTCCACCCGAAGACCTCGCCGTAGAACCGCTTCGACGCGGCCACGTCGGGGGTCGAGATCTCGCGCCAGATGAAGGTTCCGTAGGCGTACGTCGGCGTCTTGCTCATCGGTGTTCTCCTCGTTGCGTCGCCTCTCAAAGCCCCACTCGGCCGGGCGACGAACTCGTTGTCGATCAGGTCCGACGGGCGATCAAATTTTCGGTGATCATTGGTTCAGTTGCCCGTTCGCCTTGCGAGCGATCGCCCCGTTTGCTAGCACTCCGCGCGCTTCGCTCGTTCTGCACCGGTGTTCCCCGTCCTGGGGTCTAGACCCGGTCTCTCCCTCCCACCACAGCTTGATCGGTCCCAATCCATCGTCGCTACCGGCGCGCCTGTCGCCGTCGACCCGACGCCCGTCCCCGAAGGCTTCGTCATGCAACCTTCCAATAAGTCCATCCACGACCTCGAATGGCCCGCGCTCACCGCGCACCTCGCCGCCCGCTGCCAGAGCGGCCAGGCCCAGCACCTCGCGCTCGAGCTCTCGCCCGCCGAGACCCTCGACGACGCCCGCGACCGCATGCGCCGCACCACCGAGGCGCTGCGCGCCGCGCGCGACGGTGACCCCATCCCGACGGGCCCGCTGCCCGACGTCACCGAGGTCATCGCGCGCATCGAACGCGTCGCCGAAGTGAGCGCCCCGGAGCTGCACCAGCTCCGCGAGGTGATGCGCACCGCCCACACGCTCCGCCGCTGGTCGCAGGCCCGCAAGGCCACGCACCCGACGCTCGCGGCCGCGCTCCACAGCGAGCAGTCCCTCGACCGACTGCTGGCCACGCTCGACCACGCCATCGACCCGGACGGATCGCTCGCCGACCGCGCCAGCGCCGACCTCGCGCGCTGTCGTCGGCAGGTGCACGACATGCGCGGGCGCGTCGTGGCGCGGCTGGAGGAGTTCATCGCGAAGTACGCCGCGGTGCTGCAAGACCGCTTCTACACGCAGCGCGACGGACGCTATGTGCTGCCGGTGCGGTCCGACTCGCACATCAAGGTGCCGGGCATCGTGCACGGGTCGTCGGGCTCGGGGGCGACGCTCTTCATCGAGCCGCGGCCGGTGATGGTGCTGGGCAACCAGCTCAAGGTGCTCACCGCCGAAATGGAACGCGAAGAAGCCCGCGTGCTCATGGAGCTCGCCGAGCGCTGCCGTGAGGAAGTGCGCGAGCTCGAAGAGGCGCACCGGGCGTGCGTGACGGGTGACCTGCTGGGCGCCATCGTGCGGCTCGGTGACGACCTCAAGGCCATCGCGATCGAGCCGGAGTCCGAGCCGGTGCTCGACCTGCGTCGCGCGCGGCACCCGCTGCTGGCGCTGTCGTCGGAGGCGGTGGTTCCCAACGACCTCGCGCTGCGGGCGGGTCGGGTGCTGGTGGTGTCGGGGCCCAACGCGGGCGGCAAGACCGTGGCGCTGAAGACGCTCGGGCTCGCGGCCATGATGGTGCGCGCGGGGCTGCCGTTGCCGGTGCAGGAGGGCTCGCGGGTCGGTTGGTTCGACCCGGTGTTCTGCGACGTGGGCGACGACCAGTCGCTCGCCAAGAACCTCTCCACCTTCAGCGCGCACGTGAGCAACCTCGCGGACGTTCTTCGCGCGGTGCGCCCCGGTGCGTTGGTGTTGCTCGACGAGCTCGCCGGCGGAACCGACCCCGAAGAGGGCTCGGCCCTCGCCGCGGCGGTGCTGGAGACGCTGGCGGCGCGCGGCGCGGCGGTGGCCGTGACGACGCACTACGAGCTGCTCAAGACGCTGGCCGTGCGCGACGACCGCTTCGTCAACGCGTCGGTGGGCTTCGACCTCGCGAGCATGGCGCCGACGTTCACGGTGACCATGGGGGTTCCGGGCGCGTCGAGCGCGCTGGCGGTGGCCAGGCGCTTCGGCGTCGACGCCGAGGTGGTCGAGCGCGCGAGGGGGTTGCTCCCCGAGCACGCGGGGAGCCGCGAGGACGTGCTGCGTCGCTTGCAGGACGAGGAGCGCGCGGCGCGGCTGGCGCGGGCGGCGGTCGAGGAGGAGTCGCGGGTCATCACGGCGCTGCGGGTCGAGCTCGAAGCGGAGAAGCACGCGCTGCGCGTGAAGGAACGCGAGCGCTTGTCACGCGAGGGCTCGGAGCTGGTGGGCCTGCTGCGGAGCGCGCGCGAAGAGCTGCGTGACGCGCAGGCCAAGCTGCGGCGCAAGAAGGCGGGCGAGGCCGAGGTCCGCGAGGCGGAGCGGGCGGTGAGCGAGGTGGCGAAGCTGGCCTCGCTCGACGGCGCGCTGGGCAAGGGGCTGGAGGCGCTGAAGCCGGCCAACGTGTCGCGACGGACGGTGCGCGAAGAGGAGCTGCGGCCTGGCATGAAGGTGTGGGTTCCGCGGCTGGGCAACACGGTGGAGGTGCTGGAGGCGCCGTCGCGCGGACAGGTTCGCGTGGCGGCCGGGGCGCTGAAGCTGCTGGTGACCGTCGAGGAGGTGCTCGCCGAGAGCGCCAAGGACGACGGCGCCGAGGCGGAAGGTGGGCGTGCTCGCAACGGCGGTGGCGCGGTGGCGGCGGATGCGCCGTTGGAGCGATCGCTGCGGGTGGACTCCAACACCTGCGACGTGCGGGGGCTGCGGGCCGACGACGCGCTGGGGATGGTGGACACCTTCCTCGACCGGGTGCTCGGTCAGGGGTCGACGACGGGGTACGTGCTGCACGGGCACGGGACCGGCGCGCTGAAGCTGGCGGTGCGCGAGCACCTCAAGCGGTCGCCGTGGGTGCGGGCGTCGCGGGCGGCTGATCCGCAGGATGGCGGGGATGCGTTTACGGCGTTCTGGTTGAAGGGGTGAGCGGAGGGATCAGGGGCGGGCGACGCGGGCGATGAGCTCGACCGCGTCGGCCTCACCAATCGAGGGCTTCGGGGATCGCGGCGAAGGCCGCACCTACCTCCGAGATCTCGCTCCGACGACGCTTCATCTCGAACCAGACGATGCCGCATGAGAGCCCGTGCACCGCGTTGCGGATGCGAGTGACTTCCGCCACGCGCGCGGGGTCGCGGCGTGCGGCTGCGGCCCGATGCAGGTGGCTCAGGTGCGATTCATAGACCGCCTCACGGTGCTTGCGTAGCTCGCTCCGATCGTTGAGTCCGAGCACCTCGATGGTCTTCGACGCGCGCAGGTGCTCGACGCTTCCCTTCGCCGCCGCGGCGCGGAACTGGAACGTGTCCCGCAGGTCGAGTCGTAAGAACGCGTGCGGGTCATCCCGTCGCGGATCGAGCAGAACAGATATCCCGGCGGGTGGCGGCAGCGGCTGCTTCGCGTTCACTGGTACGAAGGTCACGATCGTTGGCGGGGAGGGTGCGAACAGCGGGAACCTCGTCGACTTGCGACGGTTGCAACGCGAACACGCGAAGAGAAAGTTGGCCCACGCGAACACCAGCTCGGGATAGAGCGCCTTCGGATGGTGGTGCTCGACCTCGTCGGCGCAGTTGTCCTCGCAGTACATGCAGCGCTGCGAGCCGGAGCACATCGCTGTGAGCGCGCTGATCACGGGGCGAAAGGGCGCCTGCGGTCGGCGGCGCTTGAACTCGACCTCGGCGGCCTCGATGCGCGCTGCGTAGTCACCCGCGCCGTCGACCTCTCCCTGCCATGTGAGCAGGTCGGTGAGCGTCGCGTCGGGGAGGGTGGCGACGGACGCCCGGATCACTCCGCTGCCTCGGTCGAGGCCACCGCGCCCGTCGTTCCGAGCTCCAAGCGGAGCTGCCGCTGCTCTGCATGCTCTTCGGGGGAGAGCTCGCGAGCGATCATCTCGTCGTTGAGCTCGGCGAGGCGGTCGAGCTTCTCGCGCCCAGCCTGTGATCGCGTCACTCGCTCGCCGAAGAAGTCGGTGGAGAACGCGTCGAGGAGATCGCCGTAGCGAAGGCGGTCGAGCTCCTCCTTCGTCGCCATGCGCGGCGCGGCGTCGTCGCCGGGCGTGGGGAGCAACATCACGGAGTCCGCGGCCTGGCAGACGATCGGGCTGTGCGTCGCCACGATGAACTGCATCCGCGGGAAGTGCTCCTTGAACCAGAACCCGATGCGCTGCTGCCAGCGCGGGTGGAGGTGGGCGTCGACCTCGTCGATGAGCACGATGCCGCCGAGGGCGACATGGCGCGTGGGGGACGTTGCGAAGACCTTGTCGTAGCCGTGCTCGGCGGAGAGTCGGCGGAGCAGGTCGAGCGCGAGGCTCAGGACGGAGCGGTAGCCGTCGGAGAGCTCGATCGCAGGCACACGGAGACCGTTGCCGTCGCGGCACCAGACGCCGTCGGCGTCGGGCTCCTCGATGGTGACGCCCTCGGGGAGGAAGCCGGTCTCATTGATGAAGGAGAGAAGCTCGGCGAGGAAGGCGGCTTCGGGGGGAGTGGGCTGTTGGGTGCGGGCGCGAACCCAGAGATCCTTGAGCCACTCCAGCGCATCGGAGAGGGCAGCGCGCTCATCGAAGAGTGTGAGGACGCTCTGGAGGCGCGGGTGGGTCTTGAAGGACTTGACCCACTCGGCATCGCCCCCGGTGAAGCGGCGGAACGGACCGTACGCGGCGAGGAAGTCGGCGTAGCGGCTGCGCTCAGAACTGTGAATGTCGACAACGGAAGATTCAGTGGTGTCCTTCGCGGGGCGGACACGTTGGAGCGCGAATTTCAGGGACGCTGTTGGGGCATCGGTCTCGGTGAGATCGACACAGACGCTGCCGTCGGCGGACCCCCGACGAAGCCACGTGTCCCAACTCTGGCGGAGGGCATCACGTTCGCTGCGGTCGAGGAGGCAGAGAGCTATTGCACGTAGAAGGCTGGTCTTCCCGGATGCGTTGTCGCCGAGGATCACCTGCCAACCCGCTGGCTCAGGGGGCGATTGCCAGAGGATGTGATCGAGCATGCGGAGCGAGCGCATTTCGTAGTGCGCGATGAATCCGTGGACTTCGATCGCACCGTCGAGCGCGAAGGAAGGTGGCTCGGGTGCCTTGGTTGGAGTGGGCCTGTTGGGGCCATGAGACGTGTCGTCGATTGGCAGGTTACGCAGTAATGTCGCGATAAGTGAGGTCGCCCCATAGTCGGAGCAATCGTGGAAGGATATCAAAAAGCAGTGCCGGCTCTCGGCGGCGGCGTGTTTAGCTGTTCTGCAAAGGACAGAGCTAGACATTGCGTGGGCGTCTCGAAGCTCAAAATCGAGTGGGTCGCCGGATGTCTGTAGCCATCCTCGCATGCGCACTCGGCTAAGCAGCGAGGCGATCTTCCGAGGGATATTGATGTCGAATGACTCGAAGTTGTCTCCGATGTCGAAGCCGAGCTCCATAGGGATCAATGCCGGTAGCGAGCGACCCTGCCGGAACTCCCATTCGCTGTCGTCATTGATCAGAATTATGAGGTGTGGGTCGCAGTCCGAAATGACTTCGGAAATATTATCGGTAAAATCGATACCCAAAGGCATCATGACTCGCCATTGCCCATTCGGCGCGTCGGCGAATCCCATGTCACAGAAGGCTCCCGATGCAACCTGCTTCTCCTCGTATAAGCGCAGGAACTCTCGTAGCGCCCGATAGATGTCTGGCTGCTCAGTTACGATCAGTACTGTTGGAGGACTTGAGCTCAAGCTGTCGTTCGCGTCGCTCACGCCCGTACTACGCCACCGTGTCCGGCGTCCCGTCAACCGTGTCCTCGTCGCACGTTCGTCACCAGCCCGTGCTACCCACCGGCGCCATGAGCATCGAGGAGCGCACCGGGGACCTCTTCGCGCAGCCCGACCTGACGGCGCTCGCGCACGGTTGCAACTGCGCGGGCGCGATGGGCAAGGGCATCGCCGTCCCCTTCAAGCAGCGCTGGCCGCGGATGTACGCCGAGTACAAGGCCCGCTGCGCCGACAAACGCTTTCAGGTGGGGGACGTCTTCGTCTGGCAGGAGGGCGGGACGACCGTCTTCAACCTCGGCACCCAGGCGCATTGGCGCACTGAGGCCCGACTCGAATACATCGAGCGCGCGGTGGCTGCGATGGCGCGCGAGGCCGCGACCCTGGGCGTCACCCGCGTCGGGATGCCGCGCATCGGCGCGGGCCTCGGCGGGCTCTCGTGGGCGGACGTTCGCGCGGCGCTCGAACGCGCGACCGAAGGCACCGGGCTCACGCTGGTGGTCGTCTCGCTGCCGCGCGCGGGCTGACTGTTCTTCCTTCGCTGGAACGCTCGCGACCCGCGGCGTAGCATCCGGCGTCGATGGACCCCAAGACGCCCCACACCCACGGATGGACCGCGCCGGGGCACGGCACGGGACCCTTCGGCGAGCCGCTGGAAGACCCGCGCCCACGGGTCGATCAGCGCCTGGTCGAGCCGGAGACGGACTACGAGGTGCTGCGTGGGGAGCGCGTGCAGGCGTCGCCCTCGCTGCCCGACCATGCCGACCCGCACATGCAGCTCGACGCGGTGGTGTTCACGCACCTGCGCCCGGGATGGCGAGGCGCGACCGACCTGCTCACGCGCACCGACGAGCGCTCGGATTTCGCCACGGACGCGAGCGTGCGGCGCGAGGGCATCGACCCGACGACGGGCGCCCGTTATCTGGAAGAGGTCGCCTTCGAGGTCGTGAACACCCAGCGCGCGGGCGACCTCACCGCGAAGGCCCAGGACCTGACCACGCGGGGCGTGCGTCGCGTCTTCGGTCTGTGGCCTCGCCAGAAGCGGGTGTGCGAGTGGCGCGGCGGCGTGTGGCAGGTGCTGCCGCTCGCCAGTGTGATCGACGACGTGTGCTTCGCTCGGCCCATTCCGGTGCAGGCGCTGCTCGACGCAGCCGCGGCGGACGACGCGCTCGCGGACGCGTTGTTGGCGCGCGGCAACTCTCGACTCGCAGCGGTGGTTGCGGCCGCGGCGCAGCAGGGCGAGGCCCGTGGCGAGGCCCGCGGCGAGGCCCGCGGCGAGGCCCGCGGCGAGGCTCGCGGCGAGGCGATTGGTCAGGCCAACGCGCTGCTCGCGGTCCTCGCGGCCCGTGGTGTTGAGGTCGACGAGACTGCGCGGCAGCGAATCATCACCTGCGGCGACTCCTCCCTCCTGTCGGCGTGGATCGCGCGCGCGGTCACCCTGACCTCGCTCGACGAGATCCTGGCCGATCCGGCAGCCTGAACCCGACGCCACCACCGCCCGACTCTTCCGCTCCGGCGCCGCCCTGGGGTAGCGTCCGCGCCCATGAACCACCTGCGCACGTGGGTCGCCGGTGCCGCGCTCGCGACCGTGCTCTCGGGCTGCGATGACCCGCCCGCGTCCGCCCCCGTGGACGCCGGTCGCGCCGACGTTGGTACGGCCCCCAACGATCTCGGCAACCCCGTGGTGGACGTCCCCGTCGTGCGCGACGTCCCTGTCGCCACCGATGTCCCCGCCGACGGCGGGCGGCCCGTCCCCTACGCGGGCCCCGACGACTGGTGTCCCGGCCGCGACCACTGCCGCGGAACCACCGGCGACAACCGCCTCTACGTCGGGGCGGGCCGCGCGAGCATCACCCCGCGCCTCGTCGAGACCGAGTTCGAAGACCGCAACGGCGACCACGAGTGGCAGCGCAGCGAGCCCTTCACCGACGTCAACGGCAACGGCCGCTTCGACGCCATCTGGATGGCGGGCTTCGGCAACGCCCGCGTCGCGCGCGCCGTGCACGACGAGCTGGAGGTGCGGGCGATCGCGTTCCGCTACAACGACACCACGGTGGTCTTCGCGGTGCTCGACGTCGTCGGGTACTTCATCAACGAGATGGACGCCGTACGCGCCGACCCGACGCTCGCCGGGCTCGACATCGACCGCGTCATCATCGGCGCCACGCACGTCCACGAGGGCGCCGACACGGTGGGCCTCTGGGGCCCGTCGGTGAGCCAGACCGGGCTCAACATGGAGTACCAGCAGCTCACCCACCAACGCGCCGCGCAGGCCATCCGCCAGGCCGTGATGGCGCTGCGCCCGGCCCGCATGCGCGTGGCCACTGCTCTCCCCACCGACGCGATGGGCGACACCCGCTCGTACGTCAACGACACCCGCGACCCGGTCATCTACGACCCCACGCTCACGGTCGTTCGCTTCACCGAGCTCGATCAGCCCGGCAACACCATCGCCACCTGGATCAACTGGTCGGCCCACCCCGAGTACGCGGGCTCGCGCAACGACCAGCTCAGCGCCGACTACGTGCACTGGCTGCGCGACGTCACCGAGACCGGCGACGCCTCGCGCGGACTCGCGGGCCTCGGCGGAACCACCGTCTTCGTCAACGGCGCCCTCGGCGGACAGGTCGGCCCCGGCGGGACGCGCATCCCCGACAACGACCACGACGGCGGGGTCATCTCCGAGTCGGGTCTCGCGAAGGCCGAGGCCGTCGGCCGCAACGTCGCCCGCCTCGCGCTCACCGCCATCACCCGTGACGGAACCGACATCCCCGCGAGCGAGCTCTCGCTCTCGTACCGCACGGCTCCCATCGCCGCCGTGGCCGAGAACATCGGCTACCACGCGTACTTCCTCACCGGGATCTTCGCGCGCGAGCTCCTCTACTTCGACCGCACGCAGCCCATCGAGGGCGACAACCTGCCGTGGGTGAACTCTCGCGTGACCTACCTCCAGGTCGGCCCCGTCGGGACCATCACCGCCCCCGGCGAATTGCACCCCGACCTCTGGGTCGGAACGCGCGACACGCGCTGGTCGTGGGGTCAGCCCGCGCTCACCGCGATGCCCAACTCGCCTGACCTCTCCACCGCCCCGGCGCCGCCCTACCTGCGCGACCTCGTGCTGATGAACCCCGGCGTGCGCTACGCCTTCGTCTCGGGGCTGAGCGAGGACTTCCTGGGGTACATCGTTCCTTCGTACAACTACGTGCTCGACCCGGTGACGCCGTACCTCAACGAGCCGCCGGGTGATCACTACGAGGAGACCAACTCCATCGGCCCTGGCGCGCAGCGGTACCTGTACATGCCGATGGAGTCCGTCGTCCGCTGGCGTCCGTCGCCGTGAGTTTCTTACTGTCCCCGGTAACCACTTCCACCCTTCAGCATCGGAGCAACCCCGTGATCGTCAGGCACACCGCCCTCGTCTTTGCCGCCCTCGCCCTGTCCGCGTGCAGCAGCGACCCCGCCACCACCACCGACTCGGGCACCACCCCCGTGGACACTGGCGCCGTCGACGCGGGCAACCCCGTCGACACCGGAACCGACGCCGGCAACACCGTCGCCGACACTGGCCCCGCGGACGTGGGGACGGTCGACGCGGGCCCGCCGACCTGCGGCCGCGAGGGCGGCGCGGCGTGCTTCGAGCTGCCCACCGCCGCGGTGATGGCCAATGGCGGCACGGCGATGCCGATGATCGCGCCGGACTTCAACTGCGACCTGCCGGCCGTGACCACCACCACGGCGGCGCTCTCCATCTCCGGAACCGTCGGTGACTTCGTCACGGGCGACAGCGTCGCGGGCGCGACGGTCGACGTGTTCTCGGGGCTCAACTACCTGGGTGCGCCGCTCGCGACGGCGACGTCCAATGCGATGGGCGAGTACACGGTGATGGTCCCGACGGGCACGATGGGTCCGCTCTCGTGGCGGGTGCGCTCGTCTGGAACGCTCGATACCTACCTCGTCAACGACACCGTCAACCTCGCGGGCGGTCCCATCACGCGCAGCAACCGCAACTCCGTCGACAACGGCACCGCCAGCCTGCTCGCGACGCTGCTCGGCCAGAGTCGGCGCATGGGCACCGGCATCATCGCGGGCAACGCCACCGACTGCATGGGCCGCGACCTCATCGGCGCCATCGCGACCATCTCGTCGACCTCGTCGCGCACGAGCAACGCCCGCCCGACCTTCGTGCCGAGCGCGCAGATCTACTACTTCTCCCCGACGCCGCAGCTCCCGGCGCGGCGCACGGCGTTTTCGTCGACGAGCAGCAACGGGCTCTACCTCGCGTTGCAGCTCCCGCCCTCGGCCGACGCGACGTACTACGCGCAGGTGTGGGGCTTCCGCACGACGGCCGCGGTGGCCATGGGCGCGGCGGGCCTCTCGCTGCTGTCCGAGGTGGCGGTGAAGGTTCCGCCGGACGTGCTCATCACGGTCAACCACGAACCCCTGCGCGCCCCTTGAGCGACCAGGCCAGCGACCCGCGCCGCGCGCTCCCCATCGGGGTCTTCGACTCCGGGCTCGGGGGCCTCACGGTGGTGCGCCAGATCCGGCGCATGTGCCCTCAAGAAGACGTGCTGTACCTCGGCGACACGGCGCGCGTTCCGTACGGGACGCGCTCGGCACAGACGGTGCTGCGCTACTCCCGGGCGTGCGCGCGGGCGCTGGTGTCGCGCGGCATCAAGCTCCTCGTGGTGGCGTGCAACACGGTGAGCGCGGTGGCCCTCGACATGCTGCGCGTCGAGCTCGACCTGCCCGTGCTGGGCGTCATCGAGCCCGGTGCGGGTGCGGCCGTTGCGGCCACCCGAAGGCATCGCGTGGGGGTGCTGGCGACGGCGGGGACGGTGGCGTCGGGCGCGTACCCGCGGGCCATCGCGTCGCGCTCGTCGCGCACGGAGGTGTTCGGGCGGGCGGCGCCGTTGCTGGTTCCGCTGGTGGAGGAGGGGTGGCTGGAGGGCGAGGTCCCGCGGCTGGCGGTGGCGAGGTACCTGGAGACGCTGGCGTCGTGCGACGTCGACGTGGTGGTGCTCGGGTGCACGCACTACCCGGTGCTGCGCGAGACCATCACCGTCGAGGCGAAGCGGGTGCTGGGTCCGGACGCGGCGGTGGTGGACAGCGCCGAGGCGACGGCGGAGGAGCTCAAGGGCTTTCTGGAGACGCGCGGACTGGGCGCGGCGAAGGCGGGCGAAGGGGCGCTGCGGATGCTGGTCACCGATCGGCCGCAGAGCTTCGCGGAGGTGGCGTCGCGCTTCCTGGGACACCCGGTGGACGAGGTCGAGCAGATCGATCTGTAGCGGGCGGCGCGTCGCTATCGGCCGCGGCGGCGAGGAGCGGTGGAGCGCAGGCGGGCGAGCTCGGCCTCGGCGGCTTCGGCGCGAGCGCGCTCGACGCTCGCAAGAGCGAGGGCGGCTTCGGCGCGGGCGCGTTCGGCGTCGGCGCGCTCAGCGTCGGTGGGCAGGAGTTCGTCGCCGTGAGGGCCGGTGGCGACGCGCAGTCGCGGATGACCCGCGTCGTCGACGAGGCGAACCCACGCTCCGAGCGCACGTGACTCCACGCGGTCACCGCCACCCGCGAACACCGGCACGAGCCCGCGACCCCGCACGCGCCGGAAGACCTGCCAGCGCACGCGCCGTTGGCTCCGCGGTCGCGCGCCCGGGTCGAAGACGATGACCTCATCCGCGCGCATCGCCTCGTAGTCACCCGGGGCGTCGTCGTAGTCCTTCTGCCACTTCGCGCTGACCACTTCGAGCGCGAAGGCCGGGTGGTGTCCCTCCCAGGTGAACCAGCTCGCGCGGTCGGGCTCGCTCGCGGCGACGCCGTCGACCACGTAGACGTCGGGCGCTCGGCAGCGCTGGGGCTGACCTTTCGCGAAGTACCAGAACTGATTGCCAGCGACGCGCGCCACCCGACCCTGCGCCGCCAGAACCGCTTTCAGCAACGGCACAAGCAGATGGGCGATATGGAACTGCGTCTCGTGCTCCCCCATGTCGTCCGTCTCCGGGTAGATCACCGGTGCAGACAGGTGCTTCGCGGCATCCATGAGGTCGGTTCTATCACGGGCCGACTTCATCGATCGACCCGCGATCGGGGTAACCCTCCTCGCCATGTCGACAACCGCCTGGCGCCTCTGGGCCTTCGCGGTCATCACCCTCTTTGGGTGCGGCGACCAGTGTGAGACGTTCGACGACCTCGCAAGCCGCGTCGTGTCGGACGCCGTCGTGTGCGTGAACGGTAGCGACCTGAACGGTGAGGAAGCGACGCTCTCAGCCGCCAACGCTTGCGTCGATGCCGCGACCTCGCGGGGCGGCCGCTTCGCCGTTCGCGATCGCATCAGCGGCTTGGACACCGTGCAATATCTGTTGCTCCAGCACGAGTCCGATGGGGCACCTGCACCGCTGCGGTCGCCACTGCGAGCTCCGTCGCGCGTCGCGGCGACCGCCGTCGCACCACCGCCCGCACGACCGCCCATCGCTCCGTCCCGGTTCAGGCCGTCGTCGCCCGCGCGCACGATCACCTCGACGCCGCAGCTCCCGGCCATCAGCGGGGGCACGCTGCTCGTGACGCGCGACGGACACGCCGCCGTCGCCGCCGACCCGGAGCTCGACCGACGATCCCGCGCTCCCCGGCCGATGACGACCTCTCGGTCGCGCGCGGCGACGCCCTCTTCCACGACGCGACGGTGGCCTGCGCCACCTGCCACGGCGGCCCCGCGCTGACGAACAACCAGACCGTCGACGTGGGCACGGGCGGCGCGTTTCAGGTGCCGTCGCTGAGGGGGCTCGCGGCCCGCGCCCCGTACCTCCACGATGGCCGCGCGGCTACGCTGCGAGAGCGATTCGAGCCATCGGGCGGCGGCGATCGCCACGGCCGCACCTCTGGGCTCACGCCCATGCAGATCAGCGATCTGACCGCATACCTCCAGACGTTGTAGAGACCGCCCGCGGTCGGAGGTCCAAAGGGGTAACGGTCGCGCGGCCGGTGGGTGTGACCGCCCGGCGCCGTAGCCTCAATCGCGGTCCGGCGCTCCCAGCGGGAAGTTCGGTCGAAACCACCGCGCCTCGTCCACCGCGCGCGCAAACGACGGCCGGGCGAGCAACCGCGCCCGGTAGGCGCGCAGCACGGGATGCGCCTCCGAGATGCGGTGCGTCCAGTCAGCGTAGAAGAGCGACGGCGCCGCCGCGCAGTCCGCCATCGTGAACTCATCGCCAGCGGCCCAGGTGCGGCCGGCGAGGTGCCCTTCGAGCCACCCGTAGGCACGTTCGAGCTTCTCGACAGCGAGCGACATGCCGTCTCGGCGCTTCACCGGGTCACCCGTCAGCGCGCCGTCGACGGCGTGCTGCGCGGCGTTCATCACGTGCAGGTCGAAGAAGCGGTCGAGGAAGCGCACGTCCAGCGCGGCCATCGGGTCGGCGGGCAGCAGCCGCACCGGACCAGGGTGCATGAGCTGGAGGTGCTCGATGATGATGCTCGTCTCGACGACGCTGCGATCGCCGTCCACCAGCAGCGGGAACTTCCGCAACGGCCAGCGCCGCAGCCACTCGGCCGCGTGCTCCGGCGTGTCGGGCCCGATGCTGCGAAACTCGAACACCGTGCCGTTTTCGTACAGCGCGATGAGCACCTTCTGCGTGTACGACGAGAAGCAATGTCCGTAGAGGGCGAGCGACATGGTGGGCGCTTCGTAGGTCAGCGCGCCCGCGGCGGGCAAATAGTTGAGCCGCGGCGCGCCGACGCCCAGCGCAGGCACCCAAACAAAGTTTTCCCCACCACGCGGGCGCTGACACGGGCCCGCCGACGAACGTAACGTGGGCCCCCCAACATGCTGCGCGTCGTGACGTCTGGTTTGCGCGGGACGATGGGTGCCACCCTGGTGGCGCTCACGCTTGCGCTCGGCGCGGGCTGCGAGGCGCCGACGGAGGTTCCGTCGCCCGCGGAGATCTTCGACCCGCGGCCGGGGCACAACTTCCACGCGCCGACGGGTGCCGTGCGCATCGGGGCGATCACCGAGCGGTCGGTGTGCTTCACCACCGACGGCACCATGCCCGACATCCAGGACGGCCAATGCGTTGGTGGGACGGCCGCGTGGCTCGCGCCCGACCACGTCATCCGCCTCGACTGCGCGGGTGACACGTCGGCGACGGCGATTCGTGGCATCAAGCTCGCGTTCGGCTGGCCCGTCGCTGACCGGGTCGTGGTGCAGACCGTGGCGGGCAACTTCACCCTCGACTGCACGCAGCCCGAGCCCGACACCGACGGTGATGGCGCGCCCGACAACCGGGACAACTGCCCCACGCAGGCCAACCGCGACCAGGCCGACGCCAACATGAACATGATCGGCGACGCCTGCGAGGCCGCGGGCGCGCCCGACGAAGACCACGACGGCCGACCCGACGCCGCCGACAACTGCATCCGCGTCTGGAACGTCAACCAGGGCGACGACGACCACGACGGCATCGGCAACGCGTGCGACCCGACGCCGCGCGGCGCCCTCGCGCTCCCGTGGACCAACGGCACCCTCGCGCGGGCGTTTGTCGCGTGGAAGGACGAGATCCAGTGCAGCCTCAACGGCTGCCGCAACCCGAGCGGCCCCAACAACTGGCGCGGCAACTGTGAGCACGGCGGTACCGTCGAGTGGGACGTCTCCCTCAGCGGTCTGCGCGCCATCAGCCGCTTCACCTACCGGGGCTGCGACAACACGGTGATGATCCCGGTGCACGACTACGCGCGCGACCCGCGCGGCACCGACCCGATGGCCACGCGGATGTCGCCGGTGCGCCTCGTGGGCGACGGCATCATCTCGCAGGACACCGACTTCGGCGGCGACGGCTCCGAGAGCGGCACCGTCACGCTCGGCGGCGACTTCGCGGGCACGGCCATCTCGCGTGTGGTGATCCGCGACTCGGTGCGCGGCCCCGGCAGCTACTTCTCCATCGCCTGCTCGACCGACCCCTTCGAGCAGGAGATGTGCGCGCCGGGCAACCTGCTGGTGAACTATCGCTTCCCCGACTGGAGCTGCGAGCCGGGCGGCTGCCCGCCGACCCCGACGCCCCTCGTGGACAGCGACGGCGACGGCGTCTTCGACGACTACGACAACTGCCCGATGGTCGCGAACCCCACGCAGGCCAACGCCGACTTCGATCGCGAAGGCGACGCGTGCGACAACTCGACCAGCGTGACCGATGGCGATCGGGACGGTGTCCCGGATGCGGGGGACAACTGCCCGATGGTGGCCAACGCCGCGCAGGAGGACGCCGACCACGATGGCATGGGCGACGCGTGCGACAGCGCCAACGACCCCGATGGCGACGGCGACGGTGTCGCGGACGCGAGGGACAACTGCCCGATGGCGGCCAACGCCACGCAGGCCGACGCGGACATGGACGGGCAGGGCGACGCCTGCGACACGACGCCGATGGGCACGCCGGCGTTCTCGCTGATCAAGGTGCGAGCGGGGCGTTGCCTCTACGACGACGGCACGGCGCTCCACTCCAGCGCCACCTGCGAGGCGGCGCATGCCAGCCAGCGCTGGGAGGTGATCGACGTGGGCAGCGGTCGGCGGGCGTTTCGCAACCTGGGGACGATGCGCTGCCTCACCGCGGTGAGCTGGGTGGGCACCATCGGCATGGCGGCCTGCGACACCGCCAACAGCAGCCAGCAGTGGACCCTGGAGCGCTACGACCAGGGCGGCTTCGATCCGAACTTCCCGCTGCGGTTGCACAGCGCGGCGTTCAACTTCTGCCTCCACACCGACGGCACCAGCAACGTGTACGCGGCGCAGGGCAACTGCTCGCTGCTCGGCACGGAGAACAACCGCAAGGTCGGCATCTACCGCGGCGGCGACTTCTCGATGGCGCCGCTCCAGCCGTAGCGCTCACCGTGAAGCTTCGACCGGGCGCATCGCCGGAAGATCTCCCCGGGGGGATGACCCCGTTCGCGCGGGAGGTGCTCGACCTCGTCGACGCGATCCCGAGTGGGCGGGTCATGTCCTACGGGGACATCTCGGCGTACCTGGGCGGACCAGGGCCCCGCATGGTCGCGCGGGTGATGTCCACCTGGGGCGGAGAGGCGAAGTGGTGGCGGGTGTTGCGCGCGGACGGGTCGTGCGCGCCGGAGGTGAGGGCGCGTCAGATGCGACTGCTGCGCGCCGAGGGAGTGGTGTTCCGGTCGAAGGATCGCGTCGACATGGACGCGTCGGGGTACGTGCTGACTGATTGATCAGGGCGTGCCGAGGCAGGCGCGCAGCGCGGGGGTCTGGGTCCAACCGCAGAGGCCGCTGGGCTGGCGCTCGCAGGTCGCGCTGCGGTAGCAGGCGTACTCCTCGCGCCACTCGCAGGTCGAGGCGACGGCATGCTCCGCGCAGATCTGCCCCGAGCAGCCCGTCGGGCGGCACGCGTCCACGGGGATGCCAGCGTCCACGCACGCCCGGCGGGTGCAGGCGAACCCGCCGCCCGCGGTGCACGTGCAGTCGTTGCACCCGTCGTTGTACGACTCGCCCACCGCCAGCGTGCGGCCGTCCGCCGTGCGGCACACGGGTGGCGTCACGCCGCCGTCGACGCGGCCCCCCGTGAGGCAGGCGCGCAGCTCGGGGGTCTGCGTCCATCCGCAGAGGCCGTCGGCCTGTCGCGCGCAGGTCGCGCTGCGGTAGCACGCGTACTCCTCGCGCCACTCGCAGGTGGAGGCGACATCGTGCTCGGCGCAGAGCTGTCCCGAGCAGCCGGTCGGGTGGCACGCGTCCACGGGGATGCCCGCGTCAGGGCACGCCCGCTCGGTGCACGAGAAGCTGCCGTCAGCGCCGCACGTGCAGTAGTTGCAGCCGTCGTAGTAGCGCTCACCGACCGACAGCGACCGCCCATCGGGGGTGCGGCACACGGTGGGAGAGCCCGCGTCCTCGCACGCGCGGAGGGTGCAGGCGAGGAGGCCATTGGCCTGGCACGCGCAGGTGTTGCATCCGTCGAAGTACGACTCGCCGACGCGCAGCGACCGGCCGTCGGGGGTGCGGCACACGGGCGGGGTTACGCCGCCGTCGACGCACGCGCGGCGGGTGCAGGCGATGCTGCCGCTCTCGGTGCACAGGCACTCGTTGCAGCCGTCGTTGTACGACTCGCCCGCCGCGAGCGGCCGGCCATCGGGAGTGCGGCACACGGGCGGAGTGACGCCGCCGTCGGGCCGTCCACCGCCTGCGAGGCAGGAGGTCAGCTCGGTGGTTGGCGTCCAGCCGCAGTGACCGTCGGACTGCCGCTCGCAGGTCGCGGTGCGATAGCAGGCGTACTGCTCGCGCCACTCGCAGGTGGAGGCCTCGTCGGTGTCGGAGCAGAGCTGTCCCGAGCAGCCCGATGGACGGCAGGCCGCCGCAGCGCCGCCGTCGGGGCTACCACCGCCGTCGGGGCGATCCTTGCCGAATGGAACCTCGAAGAGGCAGCCCCCGACGAGCGACGCGACGAGCGCGAGCGCGCCGACGGTGCCCAGGGAAGTGGTTCGTTGTGTCATGACCGGTCTCCTTTGTTCGATGTGAAGCGAAGCCCACCCGCTCAGTGCCGCGAGGGGTCGGAGCCCGTGACCGAATCGACGGTGCCCGCTCCCACGCAGCTCGCTCGCACGCGCTCCACCAGCACCGAGCGCGGAGCCCCGCGAACGAACTCCTCGCCCAGCACACGCGCCTCCGCCCGCCGCCCCGCATCGCAGAGGGCGACGACGCGCAACGCGAGCCGCTCTTCGCGCAAGGCACCATCGGGGAAGCGCGACGCATGCTGCGAGAGCAGGTCGAGCGCATGGTCTGCCCCGCCGCTTCGCAGCGCGCCTTGTGCCGCACGCAGGAGCGACAACTCCGCCACGAGCGAAGACGGCGGTGCTGGCTGTTCGACGCGCGCAGCGACCGCCGTCGCTTCGCGCCGCGGGCGAACCGCGACGCGCGCGGGCGCAACGTCGACGTGCAGCGCCTCGGTCGCCGGGGCGCTGATCGTGCTCGCGGGCGAGCGTCCCACAGAGGTCTCCGGCTGAGCACGCGGCCGCTCGTCAGGGACCGATGGGACGGTCACCGTCACGACGCGCGGCCGGGCGGCGCGCGTGAGGGCCACGGTGCCGACGCCTCCCGCGACGAGCAGCGCCACGACGGCGAGCTTGGTCGAGAGACTCGCGGCGGTGGTCACGGTGGCGGCGACGGTGACGGCCGACGTCGCGCCCGCCGCGCTGGCCGAGCCGGTGGCCGCGGTCGAGGCGAGGAGGGCGGCCGCGCCGATCTGGGCGGCGAGCGCGCGGCGGACGCGCTCGCGGTCATCGGGGCGGGGGCCGTCGGCGTCGCGGGTGGCGTCGACGAGGGACTGCAGGTCGGGGTTCAGGTCGCGCATGCTTGCCTCCACGCGCCCTTCGCTCGCAGCCGGGTCATCGCCGCGTCGAGGTCGCGTCGCGCGGCGCGGAGCCGGGCGTAGACGGTGTTGACGTTGGCGCCGACGGCCTCGGCGGCTTCGGGGGCGGTCATCTGTTCGAGGTCCACGAGCACGAAGACCTCGCGCTTGTCGGCGTCGAGCTCGTCGAGCAGTCGGTACAGCAGCCGCACGGCCTCGGCCTGCGCGGCGCACTCCATGGGACCGCTCGCGGTGTCGGGCAGCGCTTCGAGCGCAGCGGGCTCGACCAGCGTTCGCCGGGTGGAGGGGCGGTGGTCGCGCACCACGCGGCGCACGATCGCGAAGAGCCAGGTCTTCATCGACGAGCGCCCTTCGAACTCATCGAGCCGTCGATGCACCACCACGAAGACGTCCTGCACGGCGTCGTCGACCGACGACTCAGGAACACCGAGCCGACGCACGCTGCGCCACACGAAGTCGAAGTGCTCGGCGTAGATCTCCGCGAGTTGCATGGGAGGTGCGTCGCGGACGGCCGGCGGGGGTTGGCCCACTGGCGACGCCCACGGGGCTTCGACGGCTGAGTGCAGCGGCATGGCTCGCTCCGTGATCAAAAGTGCACTTCGATACCCAAGAGCCCGCGAAATCCCACCGCGGGCAGTCGGTGGACCGTTCCGATGTTTTCGAGCTGGTAGTCGGGCCGCAGCACCGGAATCACCGCCACCGCCTGCAACCGCAGCGCGATGCGCGACCCGAGCCGCAGCGTCCCGATGCCTCCCGCAGTGGCGGCTGCCCACGGGGCGCGAACCGTCTCTGGGAGCGCGACGCCGTACGACGTTCCGGTGACCGCGCCGACCTCGACACCGGCGCACACACCGACGGCAGCCACGCGACCGGCCGCGAGGTCACGACATGCCGTCGCTCCACCTGCTGCGAGCGAGAAGTGTCCACCCACGCCCGCGCGCGTCGGATGCGCCACGCTCGACCCCGGCCAGTACTGCCCGGAGAGCTCGACGCGCCATGGGCCGTAGGTGATCCCCGCTGCGCCGCGAAGGCTCACCGACGCGCCAGGAAGGAGACCGACGTCGAGGCCGGCGTCTGCGCCGATGACGAAGCGAAGGCGAGTACGCGTCGGGACGAGCGCGATCGCGCGATGAGAACGTCGCGCGCGGCGTCGACGAGGTGCCACGACGGGAGCGACCGTCGGCGGTGGGTCGGGCTCCGTCGTCGCGACGGGCGGTGGCGGAGCGGGTGTTTCGGCGGGCGCTGGTAGCTCCGCATCGGGGTCGACCATCATCGAGATGATCAGCGTCGCGGCGTCGGCGAGCGGTGCGCACGCGGGGCCTTCGAGCACCCGCGACGTGTCGAGACCGGCGCGCGTCGAGCGCAGCTCAAGCCGCCAGCGATCGGGCCCGCTGGACGACACCGAGGCATGCACCCGCAGCGGCGCTCCACCGGTCGTCTGCGATCGGGTCAGGCGCGCGACCTCCGCCCGCACGAAGGCCTCGTCGGGACATCCCCCGGGCGCCGACCACGACAACTCCACGCGCGTCTCGGCAAGGGTCTGTGCCACTCCGGGCCATGGGGCGAACGCGCCTGCCGCCGCGACCATCGCGGCAAGTCCGTGCGCGCGGTCTATCGAGTGGCATCTCCCCGGCATCGCCGCGAAAAGTGCAGCGTGCGTGCCACGGTGGTCAGAGGTGTTGCCGGAGGAAGTCGATGATGGCGCCGCGCGCGAGCTGCTCGCCGAAGCCGCCAGGGCGAACATCGAAGCCGTGGTCGGCGAAGGGGATGAGGAGCGTGCGTGCGGTGCGACCGTGGGAGCGAAGCGCCGTCGCGAGCTTCTCGGCGTGGTTGGCGCGCACGCAGCGTTCGCCGAGGCCGTGGACGAGCAGCGTCGCGGGAGAGGCGTCGTTGACCCAGGTCTGCGGGGTGGCGAGGCGGTAGGCGTCGGGGGCGGTTCGGGGTGAGCCGCCGAGGTAGGTCTCGAGCGCGTCGGTTCCGTGAACGACGTCAGGAACGAACGGGTGACCGTGTCCCCACGCGAGGTCGGTGGGCCCGTAGACGGAGACCACGGCGCGCACGGGCAGCGCGGGGGAGGGGAGCTCGCACGAGGGGGCGATGGTGTTGTCGGAGTAGGCGGAGACGAGGGCGATCTGACCGCCCGCCGAACGGCCGAGGAGGGCGGCGCGCGCGGGGTCGAGGCCGAGCTCGGAGGAGCGTGCGCGGAGCTGTCCGAGGAGACACTTCACATCGGCGATGGCGGCGGGGAAGGGTGCTGCGGGCGCGAGGCGGTACGACACGTCGACGACGGAGAAGCCCGCGCGGGCGAGGGCGTGGGAGACGTGTGCGGCGTCGCCCTTGTCGCCCGAGCGCCAGCTCCCGCCATGGATGACCACGACGAAGGGATGGGGACCGGCGCCGGGCGCGCGGTAGAGGTCGGCGCGCAGACCCGGGGCGAGGGTGAGGTCGCGCTCGACGACGACGGTCGGACCGATGCGCCCGGTGAGCCACGACACGAACGAGAAGGACGACGCCTCGCGACGATAGAGGGGCAGCACCGCGAGTGCGGGGACAAGGGCGGCGATGATGCCGACGACGGCGAGGGCCTGGACGACGGGCTGGCCGCGCCCGAGGGCGAGGGCGGCGAGGCCGGTGGCGGCGCCGAGCAGGCACGCCTCGACGGCCGCGAAGTGAACCATCCACAGCGCCCAGGTCGGCAGCGGGACGTAGATGAGCGCGGCCTGGAGCAGCGAGGCGGCGAGGAGCACGCGGGCGAGCATCGTGGGGTGCGACTATCCCACTGGTCGTCGCGGTGATGGGTCTCTATCGTTGGCGCGCTTCGACGGCCGACTCCATGCCAACAAGGACACCCATCTCGATGCGACGCCTCTCTCTTCTGGCCGCGTTCTCGCTTGTTGCGTGCGCGCACACCACGACCAACGCCTCACACACCGACACCTCTGCGACGGCCGACTCGGTGGCGTACGTCGCGACGCGCGCCGACGGAACGCCCTCTCCCGCGACGGTTCGGGTGACGAGCGCGGCGTTTGCCGAGGGCGCTGCCATCCCCAACGGATCGGTGTTTTCGGGCTTCGGCTGCACGGGCGACAACCACTCGCCGGCGCTCCAGTGGAGCAACCTCCCGGAAGGGACGCGCTCCGTCGCCGTGGTGGTGCACGACCCCGACGCGCCCACCGGGACGGGCTTCTATCACTGGGTGGTGTTCGACCTTCCGGCGGGGACGACGTCGCTCGCCGAGCACGCGGGCGCCGAGGGGTCGCTGCCCGCGGGCGCCCACCATGGCCGCACCGACTTCGGCTCGCTCGGGTACGGTGGACCGTGCCCGCCGCCGGGGCCCGCGCACCGGTATCGGTTCAACGTGTACGCGCTCGACACGGCGCAGCTCGGCGCGCCGGAGGGAGCCAGCGCAGCGCTCGTGCGCTTCATGCTGCGCGGGCACACGCTCGCGTGGGGGACGCTCACCGGCGTGTACGCGCGTCCGTAGTGAACGGGTGGGGACGGTTTCAGCTTTTCACGTTGTCGATGACAGGGGGCGGGGACGGTTTCAGCCTTTCACCTTCCGCCCACGGTGATGGGTCAACACGATGAAGGTGAATAGGTGAAACCGTCCCCGTCCCCTGTCATCGACAACGTGAAAAGCTGAAACCGTCCCCACCCCCCTCCGCTTACACACCCCGGTAATCACCGCCCCCTTGCGCCCCGCGCGTCCATCGGGGAATCTCCCGTCCCCTATGGAGCGCCGCCTCACAGCCTTCGTCGTGCTGCTGCTCGGCCTGCTCGTGCCCGTCGCCGCGTTCGCCCAGCAGCGCCCGTCGTCGTCCTCCTCCTCCCGTCGCCCCGCTGCCCGGCGCATCAGCCTCTCCAGCTACCGAACCATCAACCAGCGCTGGCACAACGCCGCCACCATCCCCGCCGCGCGTTTCACCAGCGACGGTCGCTTCGTCCTCCGGCTCTCCTCGCTCAACGGCCTCGGCTCCACCGAGCTCACCCCCGAGCGCCAGGACGGCGGCTTCGACGAGACCCAGCGCGCCGAGGTCGCCCGCGTTCTCGGCGACCGCCGCAACGGCCGCCACGCCCCCATCGACCGCCGCCTCATCGACGTCATCTTCGAGATCGCCCGCCACTTCGAGGTCGGTCAGGTCAACATCGTCTCGGGCTTCCGCTCCGAGGCCGGCCGCAGCAACCACGCCATCGGCCGCGCCGCCGACATCGTGCTCCCCGGCGTGCGCGATGAGCAGGTCGCCGAGTTCGCGCGCACCATCGGGTTTCTCGGCGTCGGGGTGTACCCCCACAGCGGCTTCGTCCACGTCGACGTCCGCAACCGCAGCTACTTCTGGGTCGACTCGAGCCCGCCCGGCCGCACCACCCGCCGCCGCTCCTCCCGCCGTCGTCGCAGCCGCGGCATGCAGGAGGTTCACGGAACCCAGGCGCAGGAGGCCGACGCCCGCGCCCGCGCTCGCGGCGTGACGCCCATCGGCGGCGTCGACACGGCCCCCGCCATGACGCCCGACGGCTCCGACGACGACGAAGACGAAGAGCAACCGCCTGCGCCCGGTGCCACCCCGAGTGGCGGTTGACCCCGAAGTCGAGGCGCTCGTCGCCCGCGCCGAGGTCGATCAGGCCGCTGCGCTTGCTGTTCAACGCAGTCAGTGGCGCCGCGCCGCCGAGCTGCTCGCCTCGCTCGGTCGCGTCGCCGACGCTGCCGTCGCCGCCGTCGAAGGCAACGAGTGGCGCCTCGCCATGGACATCGCGCTCCAGGCCGCCGACGAGCAGGTGCTCAACGCCCTGAGCGCCCGCCTCGCGGGTGACACTGCCCGCGTCGCACAGGCCGCCGCGCAGGCGAGGCTGGCCCGCCGCGACGACGTGGCCGCCCGCCTCCTCGAAGACACCGCTCCGCTGGAGGCCGCCGAGACCTGGTACACGCTCGGCGAGTACGCCCGCGCCGCCCCGTGCTTCGAGCGCGCCCACGACCCCGGTCGCGCCGCCCGCGCCTGGGAACAACACCTCGCCCAGACCCCCGACGACGCCCCCGCGGCCATGCGCCTCGGCGAGCTCCGCGCGCGACAGGGCGACGACGAGGGCGCCGTCCGCGCGCTGCAAGCCGCCGCGAAGGTCGAGGAGAGCGACGACGTCATGGCGCGGCTCGTGGCCGGCATGCGCCGCCTCGGGTACCTCCATGGCGCCCGCTACTGGATCGCCCGCCTGCGCGATCGCGACGCCTCCTGGCCGGTCGAGCCCGACGCATACGCCGAGCACCTGCCCCGCGCCGAGGGCGCTGCGAAGCGCTACGCGGGCCGCTACCGCGTGGTGCGCGAGGCAGGATCCGGCGCGACAGGCCGCGTGCTCGAAGCCGTCGACGAGCTCACGGGTGACTCCGTCGCGCTCAAGGTGCTCACCGTCAGCGACGATCGGAGCGCGGCCTTCGGGCGCTTCGTGCGCGAGGCCGATCTTGCGCGCTCGCTCGATGATCCGTGCCTCGTGCGGATGCGCGCGCTCGACCCCGAAGGCCCCACCATCGTCTACGACTGGATGCCCGGCGGGACCCTCTCCTCCCGCGTCGGCTCCCTCCCGCTGCGCGAGGTCGGCGTCATCACCCTGCGCCTGCTGCGCGCCCTGGAGACGCTGCACCGGCACGGGGTCGTTCACCGTGACGTGAAGCCCAGCAACGTGCTCTTCGACCCGGCGGGTCAGGCCCGTCTCGGTGACCTCGGAGCGGCCCACCTCGGCGACCTCGGCGCGACCGTCACCGGCGGGCTCGTGGGATCGCTCCCGTACATGGCCCCGGAGCAGATGACCGGCGCGCCCGTGAGCGCCTCCACCGACCTCTACGCGCTCGGGTGCGTGCTGTTCGAGATGCTCGCGGGGCACCCGCCCTACGAGGGGCCCGACTACATGGCGCAGCATCTGTCGGCGCCTGTTCCGGCGGTGACGGCGGTGTGCCCGCGGCTGCCGGTGGTGTTCGACGAGGTCATCGCGCGGCTCATGGCGAAGTCGCAGGACGATCGTCCCCAAGACGCCCCCGAGGCGCGCACGCTGCTCGCTGCCCTCCCGTGGGAGCTCGCCGACGAGCTCATCCTGGAGCGGCCGACGCCGCGCAATGATCGGCGATCGTCGGTTCCGCCGCCGCCGATGGACCGCGACGAGGCCGCGCGCACCCGCACGGCAGACGGTTGGGTGGACGCGTTCACGGGCGTCGGGTTGACGAAGTTGACGACCTTTCGCGGGGCGCGCGAGCGGGTGCGGGCGTGGGCTCGGAGTGGTGCGCCGGAGTTGCAGACGGTCATCGACGTCGACGAAGGACCGGCCGAGGACGTGTGGTGGCTCGCGGCCGTGACGGGGGAGACGGCGATGCGGGAGGTTCCGCCGCTGGCGAGGGAGCGCGCGCTCCGGGCGCTGGAGTCGGTGGGCGTGTCGCCGCTCGTGGCGGTGGACGTGACCGTGCATTGGGACGGGGCGGATGCGGTGGTTCCGCTGGGCGCGGCGCTGGCTGTGATGGGCGTGCACGCGACGGTGGAGTGACGCAGAGCGCAGCGCTCGTCGGGGCCGATTGGACTATGGTCGCGGCCCATGCGCCTCGTCGCTCCGCTCTTCCTTCTCTCCCTTGCGTCTTGCGCGCCCGTGGACGTCTCCGGGCTCGACAGTCGCGTCGATGGCTCCGCGACCGCCACTGACGTTCCGCTCGCGGCCGACGATGCCAGCGCGGCGTCCGACCGCGAGAGCCCGTCGCCCGATGGCGCGGTCGTCACCCGCGACGTCACCACGCCCGACGCATCCGTTCCGTCGGGCGATGCGGTCGTCTCTCGCGACCTCGGCGCCGACACCTCCGCCGCGCTCGACGCACCCGCTTCCGTCGATGCGTCCACCGCCCCCGACACGCCCTCCGCGACCGATGTCCTCGCTGTCACCGATCGCGGTTCTGTCGCCGACGCGGGCACTCCTGTTGACCTCCCAGAATCCGTCGATCGCCCATCGCCCACCGACGTCCCGTCGCCCGTCGATGCAGGCGAGACCCAGCCCACGCTCCCGCCCCCTGCACCCTTCGGATACGCCCCGCTCACTGCCATCGAACGGCGTGTCGGCGACAGCGGCTCCCTCGCGGACGAGCGCCGCACGCTCTACGCCTACGACGCGATGCGACGGCTCGACACCACCGAGTCGCAGGCGCCCGCAGCCGGCGGAACCTGGCGCTCGCTCACCCGCACCACCTACCGCTACGACACCGCCGGGCGGCTGACGTCGGCCAGCACGCAGATCCCATCGGGCACGCTCTGGCTCGACAGCGAGCGCATGCGCTACGAGTACGACGGCGCCGGGCAGCGCACCGTCGACCACCACGACGTCCTGACCTTCCCCGACGGCTGGATCGAGAACTACCGCTACGTCTGGCAGTGGGAGTCCGGGCGACCCACCTGGCGGCGCTTCTGGCAGACGCCTTCGTCGGGCGGCGAGCTCTACTACGCGAGCTACCAGTCGTACTCGTTCGAGGACACCGGGCGCCTGCGCGGCCTCGGTCGCGGCGACCGCGGATCACCCACCGGGAGCTGGTCCGACGCCGGCGGCTTCACCTACGTCGCGTGGACCAACGGCGCGCTGCGGGCCCAGGATTTCCGCCGCAACAGCACCACGTCCCACCTCGACTACTTCTACGCCCCGAGCGGCCTCCTGCGCGACGCCGTGTACACCGCCACGTCGCGCACGTCGTACGTGTACGACGCGAGCGGGCGGCTGCGCTTCGTCCGCGACTACGCGCCCGACGGGTCGGGCGGCACCGTGCTCAGCATCGAGGTCGAGCTCACGCACACCGACGCGGGGAGCAGCTACACCTTCGCGCTCGACCCGCACCCCTACGCTACCTGGATGACCAGCTACTACGGCCGCGGCGACGTGCTCGATCGCTACCGCCGCTGACCTTCACCACACGATCACAGCGCACGGCGTTCACGCCCGGTGTGCTCGGCGATCAGCGCCGCAGGTAGCCTTCGCGCCCCCACCACTCGATCGCGTCGCGCAGGGCGTCCTCGATCGGCGTCTGCGGCATCCCGAGCTCGCGCACCGCCCGGCTGCAATCGGCGGCGAGCCCGAGCGCTCCGATGCGCGCCACGGCCGGCGTCAACAGCGGCGCGCGGTGGCTCACGCGCTCGGTCCACGCGAGGGCCGCGTGACCCGCGAGCAGCGCCGCCGCGTGGGGAATCTCCACCACCGGGCGCAAACGCCCCGTCACCCGCATCGCCATGTGCGCGAGCTCGACGCCCGACAGGTCGCGGTGCCCGAGCATGTAGCTGCGACCCGCGACGCCACGCTCCGCCGCGAGCGCGTGGCCCTCGGCCATGTCCTTCACGTGCGCGACGTTGCTCACCATCGCCGAGACGGCCACCACGGGCGCTTCGAGGCTCGTCAGCAGGAGGCGCCCGGTCGGAGTCGGGCCGACGTCGCCCGGACCGATGGGGGCGCACGGCGCGACGATGACGACGTCCTGACCCGCGGCGGCGGCCTCTTCGGCGACGCAGTGGGCGTCGTGCTTGGTCTGCGAGTAGCGGTCGCCCGTGACGCCGAGCGCCCAGGGGGAATCTTCGGTCGCGCGTCGGCCGGTTCCCTGACCGGCGAAGCGCGCGAAGGAGCTCGTGTGCACCACGCGACCAACGCCCGCTCGCCGCGCTGCGCGGAGGACGTTGCGGGTTCCGTCGACGTTGACCCGGTGCATGAGCGCGGGCTCGGGGAGCCAGAGCGCGTAGATGGCGGCGAGGTGGAAGACGCGGTCCATGCCATCGACGGCGCGGGCGACGGCGGCCTCGTCGGTGACGTCGCCCTCGACGAGCTCGACGTCGAGCCCGCGGAGGTTGCGGCGGTCGTCGCGGGGGAGCACCAGCGCGCGCACCGCGTGGCCGCGATGGAGCAGGGCGCGGACGACGTGCGAGCCGATGAAGCCCGCGGCGCCAGTGACCAGCGACCTCATTGGACACCATCGAGCGCGGTCGGGGTGTTCATGGCGGGAGGGTACGTCTGATGGCGCCCGCGCTGAGCATGCACGCCACACCTGAGACGGCTGCGCGAAGGGCGCTCCGCCGCGATCGCGCACATCACTGTGGAATCACCGGCAATCCACTGCGGACAGCTCGGCACGGCGCTTGAGAAGGGCGTTGTCGGGTCAACGAGCCCAGCAACCTCCCCCCTCGTGTCCGCTCAGAAAGTCGAGAACCGCCAATGTTCACTTCGCTGCACCGCTTTGCCTTCGTCGGTCTGCTTGCGTTCGCCGTTCCTGCCGCGGGCTGCAACGGCTCCCTCGATGCCGAGATCAACATCAACGCGCGCATCAACGTCACCACCACCGTGGACGTCAACAACGTGATGCAGGGACAGGCCGTCCCCATGACGGTGCAGGTCACCAACGTCACGCTGATCGAGCCTTCGGCGACCCCGACCGCCGCGCAGGCGTCCACCGCCGGGCACCTCCAGGTCTACCTCGATGACACCGACTCCACCGAGATCCTCGTGACCGCGCAGACGTCCTTCAGCGTCACCGTCCCGCCCTCGACGGCGCCCGGTCCCCACAAGCTGATCTGTCGCGTTCATCGCCACGATCGCACGCCCACCACCACCACCTTCGAGCTCGACATCACCGTCCGCGCGACCACCACCTCCGGGAGCTGAAGCGCGGTCCGCGACCGACTCCCACGCGTCATCCGACAGGAGGTCTTCGCCATGGTGTGTGTTCAACGATTCGTGGGAGCGGCCTGCGCTCTGGCCTTCATCGCAGCGGGCGCGAGCGCCAACGCTCAAGCCACCGACCGACAGTCGGAGATCGTCTATCTGACTCCCATCATCGGTGCCGAGTACGTCGGCATCGGCTCGGCCGCGCTCCAGTCCGACTACCTGGGCGTCAACACCACGCGCTCGTCGGGCGTCGGCCTGGCGTACGGTGGTCACGCGGGCTTCGTGCTGGGAGGGTTCCAGATCGGCGCTCTCTTCCAACAGACGCGCTTGTTCAATGGAGACGACCTCAACTTCAACAAGCTCTATCTCGAAGCGGGTCTGCGCGGCCGGCGCGGCATCGTCGGGCTCAACCTCTCGCTCGCGGGCGGCTGGGCCTTCTTCGGCGCCAACGGCCTCTCGCAACGCAACGGCGCCGGCGCCCGCCTGACCTTCGCGACGGACCTGTACCTCAACCGGTACTTCTCCCTCGGCCCCGAGGTCAGCGTCGACGGCGCCGCCTACTTCGCCGACGAGACCGCCTACGGCTCCTGGGGCGTCACCGGCGCGCTGCGGGTGGGAGTGCACCTGTAAGCCCGCCGCGCGCGGGACTATGCTCCCCGTCCATGGCCACCGTCGCGACCGACCCGACCACCATGCGCTGGCTACGTCTCGGCGCGGCGGGGCTCGGCCCGCGGTTGACGCTCTTCGCGCTCGCCGCGGCCGGGCACCTGGCCTTCGCGTGGGCGATGTTCGGGTTCTCGGCGCGGGAGCTCGTCCCCGCGCTGGCGTTGGTGTCCACCAACATCCTCGCGCTCGGTTGGATCTCGCTGCGCCGTCGTCGTGGCCCGCTCAGCGCCTCTGCCATCGTCGTTGCCCTCACCGTCGTCGGCATGGCCCTGACGGTCCTCGTCGCGCTCGGCGTCAGCCGCGTGCGCTACCTGGACAGCCCGTCGGGCGTCGACTTCTTCTCCGTCGTCGTCGGGTCGCTCTTTTGCGGCTGCATCATGGGCGTCATGGGCGCGACGGTCGCGGTTCCGCTCGGGCTCGCCATCGACCGTTGGCGGGACGACCCCGTCCCTCGACGCGGCCTCGACGCGTGGGCCACGCTCGCGTGCGTCGGGGCGGTGTCCTACGGCATCACGTCCTTCGCGGGCGTGACCACCGAGCGCTGGAATGACTCTGTCCTGTTGGCGTTCATGCGCACCGCAGCGGACGTGGCGCTCCCGGTGGTGTCACTGCTGCTCGCGCTTGCCCTGTGGGTCGCGGAGCGTCACGCGCACCGCGATCTGGCGATGCTGCCCTTCACGGCGCCCGCGGGATACCGCTGGGTCGATGCCCGCCATCATGAAGCGGTCGCGCCGTCGTGGGGACTGTCCGAGCAGCCCTGCACGAAGGCGCTGATGCGCGCGACCGAGTCGGTCGGGTACCGCGAGCACTCCTCGACGGAGGTCGTGGCTTGGTGGCCCGATATCGAGCCGCGGTCGTGGCGGGACAACGCCCTGGTGGGGGCGATGGTGGTTGGCGCACTCGGCGTGCTGATCCGCCTGCTGCGCTGAGCCCTGTCGCTCGACATCGCCTCGAATTGGAGCCGCCCTGCGCGATCTGCTAGGCCGCGCGACATGCGGATCGTTCGCGGCGCGGAGTGGCGGTGGGCGATGGCCCTTGGGGTGCTCTGCGCGCGGGTGGGTCACTCGCAGGTTCCGCCGCGGCGGCTGCCGGTGAGCGGGCCCATCTCCGACGACCCGGTGCTGGTGGGTGACCGCGCCGACGGCACGGTGCTGCCTTCGGAGGCGCGCTCGCTGCGCATCGAGCGCGAGGGCGAGGTGGTGCGCGCGCGGGCGGACATCGAGTCGGCGCGACGCGGAACGCTCGCTCGCGGGGCGCGGCTGCCGGTGCACGAGGCGACGCAGGGCCGCGGGTGCCGCACGGCGTGGGTGCGCATCGACGTCGAGGCGTGGGTGTGCGGCGACGGGGCGACGCTGACGGCGGATGCGCCGCGGGCGGTTCCGCAGCCGGTGGTGCGCGAGGGGCAGGTGGTGCCGTACCAGTACGCGTTTGCGACGCACGCGGGCGTGAGGACGTACCGTCGCATGGAGGACGCCGCGGCAGAGGACTGGGCCGAGGAGCTGGAGCGCGGGATGTCCGTCGCCGTCGTGGGCACCGCGCGCATCGAAGGGGCGTCGTACGTGCACACCGCGAGCAACCGCTGGGTGGCGATGCGCGACCTGGCCTTCGCGCGACCGAGCGAGCGCGTCGGCATCTTCTACGAGCCGGGCGAGACCGTCGCGTCGGTGGGCTTCTTCACCGCCAACACGCGGGCGTGGCCGACGCCGGAGAACACCCTGCGCGACAGCGGCCCGTCGGGATCATCGGTGGGCTTCACGCGCCGCGAGGCCGCGCACATCCGCGAGGAGCGAACGGTGCGAGGCGTTCGCATGGCGCGGCTCGACGCGGGGTGGGTGCGAGCGTCGCTGCTGATGCGCCCGGACGTGGGCGCGCGACCGGCGGATCTCGGTGCGCGCGAGCGCTGGGTGGACATCGAGCGCGGTCGTCAGTTGCTGGTGGCGATGGAGGGCGGGGCGCCGGTCTTCGCGACGCTGGTGTCGACGGGCCGGGCCGACCACCCGACGCTGCCGGGCGATCACCGGGTGTGGTCGAAGCTCGCGACGACGGACATGTCCAACGTGGGCAACAGCGAGCTGCTCACGGCGACGGCGCTGTACACGGCGGCGCGCGTTCCGTGGGTGATGTTCTTCCACGAGGACCAGGGGCTGCACGGGGTGTTCTGGCACGACCTCTTCGGGCGGCCGCGATCGCATGGCTGCGTGAACATGGCCCCGCGCGACGCGGCGTGGTTGTTCCAGTGGTCGCCGCCTGCGTTGCCAGCGGGGTGGACGGCGGTGCTCCCGTCGCCCGCTGATCCGGGGCTGCGGGTGCGGGTGCGGTAGGGGCTCGGGGCTAGCGCTCTCACGGCCCGACGCAGACGCGGTACGGCGAGACGTACGTGCTGTTGGGAAACGACGTGATGCCCTCGAAGCACCCGCCGCCGACGCTGCTCCCGACGAACTGCGCCACGGTGTTGCCTCCGTAGGTGTAGTTGAACGCGAGCTCGTCATCGAGGGGCTGCCACCACCGCCCGCCGTAGTCCGGCTCGTCGGGGATCGCGACCGATCCGTCGGGGCGAAACACCGTCGCGTGCGTGGCGATGGACCCCGAGAAGAGCGTGCACTCGAAGTAGGACGTGAGCCCCCGGCCGGTGCAGTGGAGGTTCTGCACGCTGCGGTCGGTGGTCGTCGGAATGACGAAGTCGGGATTCTGGAGGTCGGCGAGGAGCGTGCGGCGGTTGTTGCCGGTGGACGAGTCGCCGGCGACGTCGACGTTGGCCGTGATCTCCAGGGGGCCCGCGTTCTGGGGAAAGGTGAGGTCGACGAAGAAGTCCTGCGAGCCGCCGCGCCGGAGCTGCGCCACGCCACAGCTGATCACCGTCCCGGAGCGTGTGCATCCTGTGGTGAAGGCGCCGACGGTGCCGAGCACATACACGGTCGGGCTCGTGTGCGTGCGCGGGAGCTGGAGGGTGAGCGTCGCGCGGGCGCTGGTGCTGCCCGAGAGGTTGGTCACGCGCACCGTGTAGCGCGCGGACTGGTACACGGACACGTTGCGCGGTTGGGCCATGGACACCGAGAGGTCGCACGCGGCCTCGGCGTTGCGCGCGGCGAGCGAGAGGGCAAAGGCGGCGAGGGCGAGGGCGGTCGAGCGGAGGCTGGACGTGGACATGGCAGTGGGCTCCTTCGGTCCGTCGACGGAGGACGGCCGATGTGGGGGCGCGGCGAGACTGTGGGCGCGGTCGTCGCGCCGTCGGTCGCTGCGCCGGAAGTGGGGTCGTGCTGTGTATTGGCCGCGGGTGCGGCGGGTCCGTCACGAAAAGCGACGGCGGTCTCGCCGGCGGTCCGTCGTGGCGCTCTGCGGTATGAAACGCCGATGCCCGACATGACGCCCGCGCTCCCGGTCGACCACGACGTTCGCCTCGCCCGCGCGCTGCGCTCGCTCGACGGGCTCTCCCTCGGCGACGCCTTCGGCCAGCGCTTCTTCGGCCACGCGCTCACCATCGAGTCGATGATCGCGCACCGCGCCGTCCCCCGCTCACCGTGGAACTACACCGACGACACGGAGATGGCCCTCGCGCTCTTCGACGTGCTCAAGCACCACGGTCGTGTCGATCAGGACGCCCTCGCGGCGGCCTTCGCGCACCGCTGGCGGTGTGATCCGACGCGCGGCTACGCGGGCACGGCCATGGGCATCCTGCGCGAGCTCCATCACGGCGGCGACTGGCGCGAGGTCTCCGCCGCCGTCCACGGCGGGACGGGCTCCATGGGCAACGGCGCGGCGATGCGCGTGGCCCCGCTGGGCGCGTACTTCGCGAGCGACGATGCGGCTGTGGTGGTGCGGGAGGCGACGCTCTCGGCGGAGGTCACGCACATGAACCGCGAGGGGCAGGCGGGCGCCGTCGCCGTGGCGCTCGCGGCGCAGTACGCGTGGCGCGTCGCGAACGACCCATCGTTTCGCGCGGCGGGGATTTCGCTGTGGGCGCACGTCCTGGCGCACACGCCCGACTCGGTGACGCGGGCGACCATCGAGGTGGCGCGCGACCTGCCGGCGGACGCTGATCTGCGCCTCGCCGCGTCGGTGCTCGGGACGGGCTACCGGGTGATCTCGCAGGACACGGTTCCGTTTACGATGTGGTGCGCGGCGCGCGGGCTCGACGACTACGAAGAGGCGATGTGGCTCACGGTGGAGGGCCTCGGCGATCGGGATACCACCTGCGCCATCGTGGGCGGCATCGTCGCGCTGTCGTGCCGAGAGGAGACGATGCCGGGGGAGTGGAGGGAGGCGAGGGAGGCGCTGGCGTTCGAGCCCGAGGTGCGCCCGGTGCCGTACGAGCTGTGAGGTTGATCGGATAGGGGAGCGGGCTGGAAGGTGGGCGGTCGCGTCCCTTCGGGTAAGGGCGGTGACTGGGAGGTGGGCGGTCGCGTCCCTTCGGGTAAGGGCGGTGACTGGGAGGTGGGCGGTCGCGTCCCTTCGGGTAAGGGCGGTGACTGGGAGGTGGGTGGTCGGCTGACGAGCGCCGTTCCGATGATCGCCGTTGGGCCGCCCTCGGTACGACCGCCCACCTTCCAGTCACCGCCCTTACCCGAAGGGACGCGACCACCCGCCTTCCAGTCACCCCCTCCGACGGCCCGCCGTGCGCTCACTGCTCCGTCAGCCCGAAGGACACGCCGTGCCACTGGCAGATGCGGCGCTCGGTCGCGGTGCAGCCGCCCCGTCGGCGGGCGCACGCGTCGACGCACTCGCCGACGCGGTCGCGGTCCGCGCACTCGGTCTGGCAAGCCGCGCAGGTCGCGAGGCACGGCCCCTGTCGGTAGTGGGTCACCGTCCGTCGCGCGCACGCCTGGTAGCGGGCGGTGCACACCGCGGTCAGGCAGTGGTCGCGGCCGTCGATGCAGCCTTCGAGGCAGGCGCCGCACGTTGCCGCACACGCGCGCAGGCAGGTGTCGTCCCGGCACGCCGTTCGGCACTGGCGGCAGCTTACGCGACACCGCGCATCGCACGCGCCGCAGGTACGCCCGCACTGCGTCCGACACGGAACATCGACCCCGTCCTCGCACGGGTCGAAGTCACACGACTGCGCGATGAGGTTGCCGTTGCAGGTCATCGGGTCGGGCCCGTTGCCGTCGTCCTCGGGTGGTGGCGACGGCGCGTAGTTGCAGCTCACGGCGAGCGCGGCGACAGCGGCCGGGTCGGTCCACGCGGCGACGCGCGTGGGTGACACGGGAGCGGCAACGGGCACGTCGACGGGAGCAGCAACGGGCACATCGACACCGCCGACATCCGCGACAACATCGGCGCCGCCATCGACGGGAGCGGCGAGCGTGTCGACCGGCGCACGCGGCGGAGCGAGCGGGGCCCGCGGGCAGCCGACGAGGAGCGCAGCGATCATGGCGAGGCCGGGGAGGCGCATGCACCGAAGGGACACCGCCGCGCCTGCGAGCGTCAACGCGGTCGTGCAAACGGCAGTGCGTCGGGCGAGATCCAGCCCCGCGCGTAGACCTCGTCGAGCCACAGGATGCACTCCTCCGGGTTCACCGCGACGCCAGCGTCCGCGTCCGCCGCGAATGCCTCAGGAACCCAGCAGACGAGCGCCGTCGCGAAGGAGGCGTTGTGCTCGCGGTTCATGGTGGAGACGAGGCCGACCCAGGTGTCCCAGGGCGGGGTGTTGTCGGCGTCGAAGAAGCCGCTCGACGCCTCCATCGCTGCCCCATCGCAGAGGTTGGCGTCGGGGAAGTAGACCAGCAGTCGACCCGCCGACGATCCGATGGGGTCTCCCTTCGGCGGCCGAAGCGAGAGCAACTGCGAGCGTTGGTGAAGAACCCCGTCGACCACCTCGAAGCGGTTTTGCGCGAGCAGGGTCGGGTGCAACTCCTCGCTGCGCAGGCAGCCCTTCGGGTCGTCTGCCGAGGTGCGCGAACGGCACCACGTGACGGTCTCGGCCAGCGATCGATCGGACGCGGCTCCGTAGCTCATCGTTGGCAGGGGACACCGCCGCGCCCGCGAGCGTCAACGGTCTCCACTGCCCCGGGATTCGGAGTAGGTGGCGGGCATCACGGGAGAGCGCCCACTACGCGGTTGCGGACGGCCCGCGGGCGGGCCTGCAACCGCTGAAGTGGGAGCCTGGAGATGGGCGTCCCGCCTGCGCGGGACTTCCTGCACGAGCGCCGGTCGCTCGCGCGACCGACGAAGAGGTGAAGGAGTGTGTTCTCAAGACATTCAGCGAGCCCCTACATCCACTCGTCGAGCGCAGAGCGCTCGGCGCTCCGCCAGCAAGTCCCGCGCAGGCGGGACGCCCAGCTCCAGGCTCCCACTTCAGCGGTTGCAGGCCCGCCCGCGGGCCGACCGCAACCGCGCAGTGGGCGCTCTCCACCCGACGCCATCGTCCACTCCGAACATCAGCACCGCCGCCGCCAACGGGTCTATGGTGCGGTCATGGGCATCCCTCGCGCAGCGTCACGCTCCGTCGCGTTTCTGGCGCTCGCGCTCGCGGGCTGTCCCCACGGCTCTCCCGGTGACGATGGCGGCGAGGACACCGTGCTCATCACGCAGGCCGTCTCCTGCGACCCCGTCATCGAGCGCTACCCCATCGCCGCGCCCCACAACGGCGGCTACGACCGCGGCTGGAACAACTTCACCTGCGCCCCCCACCCCGGCGGCAGCCCCGACAACTCCGACTACGGCGGCGACCACCACGGCAACGATCTCTTCGCCCCGCGCGGCGCCCCCATCGTCGCCGTCCGCGCCGGGCGCGTGACCCGCTCGGGTGAGGTCTCCGCCACCTCCGGCCTCCGCGTCACCGTCGAGGACGCCTGCGGCTGGAGCTACTACTTCGGGCACCTCGACTCCATCGCCCCCGGCATCGGCGTTGGCACCCGCGTCGTCGCCGGTCAGGTCATCGGAACCCTCGGCGACACCGGCACCCGCGGCACCGCCCCGCACCTCCACTTCAACGTCCACCGCGACGGCGACTACGCCAACGACGTCGACCCGTACCCCTTGCTCCGTGCCGCCGACGCCACCGCGTGCGACCCCACCGCGCCCGTCGGATCAACCCCGACGCCGCCCGCCTGCACGGCCCGCTGCGAGGGCTCTACCCTCGTCGATCGCGACTGCGGTCGCGGCAACTGCGCGTCCTTCGGATCCAACTGCGTCGACGATAGCCTCGGTCCCCGCTGCGTCTTCTTCGCGTGCCCCGCGCAGGGCGAGCAGGACACCTGCTGGCTCGGTCGACACATCGGCCACTGCCGCAACGGCAGCCTCATCTCGCAGGGTGACTGCGGCTACTACGGCGCCGCGTGCGTGCAGGAGGGCACCTCCGCCCGCTGCGCCTACCCCGAGTGCGCGCGGCCCGGAACCTACGACGCCTGCATCGGCGGGCGGTACATCGCGCGATGTCGTGATGGTGTTCCGCAGTCGCCAGGTGATTGCGGGGCATTCGGCGCGAGCTGCGTCGACGACAGCCTCGGCGCGCGGTGCGTCTTCTTCGCGTGCCGCCCGCAAGGCGAACACGACACCTGCTGGCTCGGTCGCTACCGCGGTCGCTGCTTCAACGGACAGCTCACCGCGCAGGCCGACTGCGGCGCCCAGGGCGGCCGTTGTCACGAAGACGCCGCCGGGTCGCGCTGCATCTCCACCATCTGCCCGGTGCTCACCGGCGACATCACCTTCTGCGCGACGCCGGGGCGCATCGGGCGCTGCACCGACGGGTTGTTCGTCGGCTATCAAGGCGACTGCGCGTCGGGGCAGACCTGCGCGAGGGTCTCCGCCACCAGCGCCCAGTGCCGCGGTTCGGGTGAGCCGCCGCCGCCGCCCTTCGACGCCGGTCCGCCGCCCGCGTCGGTGGACGCGGGCCCACCAAGAGACCTCGGGTTCGCGCTGCCCGACGCGTGGGTTCCGCTGCCGGTCGATGCGTCGCTGCCGCCAGCGGATGTGTCCTTCGCGGTCGATCTGCCACCAGCGGGTGACGTGCTGCTGCCCAACGACGTGGGGTCGTTCTTCGTTCCGGATGCGGGGCCGATGGCGGCCGAGGTCGTCACCGCGCACCCGCCCACGGAAGACGATGGGAAGGACCCATGCGCCATCTGCCGCCCGCTCGGACGTTGCCCGCCGCAGTGCGACGGCGACGGCGGCACCTCGCGCGTCGACACCGGAACCGACAGCCAGATCGTCGGCCCCGGCTGCGCCTGCCGGGTGGGCGGAGCGCCCTCGCGCGAAGGCGCCGGGCGGTGGTCGCTCGTGAGCGTGGTCGGGCTGGCGATCGCGTGGCGGCGGGCGCGTCGACGAAACAAGACCGTTGGCTCCCGTTCGGGCACCGTGCGATAACTGCGCGCCCGCGGGGTCATAACGGTCCAACGCCGCGCGGCGGGAGTGCACCCATCGTGACGATCCATCGCTCCAACCGCGCGCTCACCGCGCTGCTCCTCGGCACCACCCTCGGCTGCTCCGGTGGTGGTCTCCTGCACACCCGCTTCACCGCGGTGCACAACACCCTCACCACCATGGGTGTCTCGCAGCTCGGGCCCATCTCCCAGGGCTCCCTCGCCGAAGGCGCCACGGCCCGCTTCCCCGTCGAGCTCGAAGCCCGCTGCCACACCTTCGTCGCCTTCGGCGATGGCGTCCGCGACATCGAGCTCAACGTCCTCGACGCCAACAACCAGCGCGTCGCCGGCGACAACACCCGCGACTCCCAGGCGTCCGTGCAGTTCTGCCCGCCGATGCGCGGGCGCTACACCCTCGCGCTGCGCATGGCCGACGGCGGCGGCGGATACCTCCTCGCCAACTGGCAGGGTGGCTCTGCGGGCGGCAGCAGCGGCCCCGGCGCGGTCGCCGACAACGGCCCGGGCTCCTGCGCCAGCCCCATCCCCATCACCGCGGGGCAGACCGTCACGGGCGACACCCGCCGCGCGGGCTCGCACAACGACGGCTCGTGTGTCGGCAGCGACGAGGGCGAGGGCGGCGCCCCAGAGCTCGTCTACGCGCTCACGCTCGAGCACCGTCAGCAGGTCACCGTCGCCGTCGAGCAGGGCGCCGGGTACGACGGTACGGTCTACGTACGATCGGGCTCCTGCGAGGAGCAGTCGGGCGAGGCCGCGGGAGGCTGCAACGATGACGCGGGCGACACCTCGCACTCGCGCGTGGTCGTCGCGCTCGACCCGGGCACCCACTACATCTTCGTCGACGGCTTCGCCCGCAACGCGGGCACCTTCTCCATGACCGTCACGGCCGCCGACATCCCGTCGGTCGCCGACGTCTGCCAGAGCGCCGCAGCCCTCACGCCCAACACCGCCGTGACCGGCACCTTCGCCGCGCAGGACCTCGACATCTTCCAGGCCCGCTGCGGCAACCACACGCCCGGTCCCGATCGTGTGTATCGCCTCGTGGTCCCCGAGGAGTCGCGGCTCCAGCTCCATCAGGAGAGCGACTATGACGGGGTGATCTCGTTCCGTCGGGCGTGCGCTGACGCGGCCTCTGAGGTCGAGTGCAACGACGACGCGGAAGACCAGCAGCACGCGCGCATCAACGCCATCGTCCCGGCGGGCACCTACTTCGTCTTCACCGACGCCTTCCAGGCCGGCGCCGCGGGCAACTACACCCTCCAGGCCGACCTCGCTCCCGTCGCGGGCGCCAACACCGCGGGCGACACCTGCGCCGACGCCCAGGTGCTCACCCCGGGCACTCCCGTCGATGGCAACACCTTCCTCGCCCGCGACGACGTGCGCTCGCCCTGCGCCGCTCCCGCCGACGGCTACGACGTCGTCTATCGCATGAACGTCGCGGCCCGCTCGCGGGTGCAGCTCTGGTTCGACAGCAACGACCTCCGCGAGCAGGGCACCATCACCGTGACCCGCGCGTGCGAAGCGCCCGCTCTCGCGCAGGCCACCTGCCGCGCGGGCGCCCTCGGCGCCAACCGGGCGTACGACCAGATCCTCGATGCGGGCGACTACTTCGTCATCGTCGACAGCGCGGCCCCGCGGCGCTTCGGTCGCTTCCGCCTCAACTCGCGCGTCGAGAGCGCGGCCGAGGTCGAGCGCGTCTGCCGCACGGCGCCGCTGCTGGTCCCCGGGCGCACGGTCACGGGCACGACGGCGGGCGGCACCGATCGCTTCCAGGCGTCGTGCGCGGGCGGCGCGCGCAGCCCCGAGCGGCTCTACCGCCTCGTGGTGCGTCGCCGGTCGGCGGTGCGGGTGTCGGTGACGTCCACCACGAGCGGGTACGACCCGGCGGTGTTCATCCGGCAGACGTGCGCGCAGGCGAGCACCGAGCGCGGCTGCAACGACGACGCGGGCGACGTGCAGCACTCGCAGGTCGAGGCCACGCTCGACCCCGGCACGTACACCGTCTTCGTCGACGGCTACGCCGGCAACAACAGCGGAACCTTCTCCCTGGAGTGCCAGGTCACCCCGCAGTGACCTGAGTGCAGTCCCCGCCAGGGTTGTCCATTGGACAACCCGTGACTCTCCCAACCACCCATCCGATATCGATAGGAGCCGAAGCGCGCCATGCTTGAAGAAGTCATCGAGGAGCTCAAGAACGCCTACGGCAAGGCCCACGAGGCTTTGCGGCGCGACCTCTCCCGTCTGCGTACCGGCCGGGCCAATGCGTCGATGTTGGACGGCGTCCGCGTGGACTACTACGGCACCCCGACGCCCATCGCGAACATGGCCACCATCTCGGTCCCGGAGCCCCGGATGATCCAGATCAAGGTGTGGGAGCGCGGGCAGTCCAAGGCCGTCGACAAGGCCATCCGCGAGAGCGACCTGGGGCTCAACCCGCAGCTCGACGGCGACCTGCTGCGCATCCCGTTGCCCTCGCTCACCGAAGACCGCCGCAAGGAGCTCGCGAAGAAGGCGCGCAAGGAGGGCGAGGACTGCAAGATCGCCATCCGCAAGTCGCGCAAGGACGCCAAGGACATGATCGACGCCCTCATCAAGGACGGCGACGTGAGCGAGGACGAGGGCGACCTCGCGTGGAAGAAGGCCGAAGACCTCGTGGCCGGCGCCGTGAAGACCGTCGACGACATCGTGGCCGTGAAGGAGAAGGAGATCATGACGGTGTGAGGCGCCCTCGCGCTTCATTCGCCGCGCTCTTCGTCGCAGTGGGGGTCACGCTGCTCTCGCGCCCGTCCGCGGCGCAGGACCGCGCGCCGTGGCTCCCGCCGCCTCCGCTCGAACAGACCGTTGAACCGTTGCCGCCTCCGGGGGTTCCGCGTCCGGTGAGGCCGGCGCCCCCGTCGCGCTTCGCGATGCCGTCGATGCTGACGCGCCCGCTGTCACTGCCATCCGGGATGGTGCTGCTGCAATGGGGCGTGGCGTACGGCACGAGCAGCATCGGGCGAACGTTCTCTGATCGCGGTGGCCTCGGGCTCTCGATGGACGTGAGTGCGGGGCTCGGCCGTCACTTCCAGATCGAGGCAGGGACGGGCGTTCGCCTCGGCGACGGCGCGCAGCTCTCGGCCGATCGGTACGGGAGGGTGTGGCGGGACGAGGTGTTCCAGACGGGCAACCGCTTCATCGGCAACCCGTGGGTGAAGCTGCGCTGGTCGTTTCTGGATGGGGCAGAGCGGGTGTTTCGCGCGGGGGTGGAGCTGATGCTACAGGCGCCGCTCGCGCAGAACACCGCCTGGAGCATGGCCCTCGGGTTGCCCGTGCAGGTGGTGCTGCCCGGGGCGCGGCTGCGGGTGGAGAGCGGGGTGTTCTTGCAGTCCGTCTTGAGCGAAGGGTCGACGCTGCGCGAGGTGCTCAACATCCCGCTGCGGCTGCTGTGGTCGCCCTTCGACGAGCTCGGCGTGGGCCTCGTGACAGGCGTGCAGGTCGGCAACGTCTTTCGCGACGAGGTGGTGGGCCCCAACGTGCAGTTCGGGCTGACGCTGCGCTACCGCGCGGGGCAAAACGTCGAGCTCGGCGCGCAGTGGTTGCTCCCCGCCGCCTCGCCGCACGGGAGCGACGCCATGGGCTTCGGCTTCTCCGTCACCCACCGCGGTCGCTGACCACCATGCGCGTGGGCGTGTGGGTCGCAGTGGCGCTGATGACGGCCTGCGCGAGCGCGCCGACGGTGCGGCCGACGAGGTCCGCGGCGCCCTCGGACGAGACGGTGGACGCGGCCTTCGAGGCCGCGAGCGCGCGGGCGCGGCAGTGCCTCGCGGCGGGCAACTCGGTGACGGTGGGCGGGTTCTTCGACGGGGCGTCGGGGATGTTCCTGGCGGAGCGGGTGGCGGCGTCGGAGGGCACGCCGGTGCCGGTGCAGCAGTGCGTGAGCATGGCGCTGGAGCGCGCGCGGGTGGCGCCGTTTGCGGCGACGCGACGCAACGCCGAGTGGACGCTGTCGCCGCGGGGAGGGCGAGCGATGGCAGCGGGCGCGGTGGCGGCGGCGCCGGAGGTGACGGGCGAGGTGGACCCCGCGGCGGTCGCGGCGATCATACTGGCAGAGATCCCCGAGCTGCGGCGGTGCTACGAGGACGCGCTGCGGGGCAACGGCGAGCTGACCGGGCTGGTGAGGGTGCGCTTCACGCTGTCGGTGGACGGTCGCATGACGCACGCGGTGGCGTCGGGGCCGCCCGGGTTTCGCGACGTCGGGCACTGCGTGGTGGGACACCTGCGGGGGTTGCAGTGGCCCGCGGCGCGCGGGGCGCCGGTGGAGTTCGAGTTTCCGTTCACGTTCAGGCCGGAGCGGTGACGTAGGCGCTCAGGGTCGCCCGGCGTCGGGCGGGGACTCCCGTCGGAAGCGCGCCGTCACCCGGGTCACCGGCGTCGACGCCGAGACCAGCGCGCGGGCGAGCGCCTCCGTCATGCACTGGCGTACGACCGCGTTGGTGGTGTCGTAGATCGCGCTCGGCGCCGTCGGCGGAGCCCCGAACTCGAGGCGCACCATGATGTCCAGGTTGCCCGTCTGCCGGGCGGTGACGAGGCAGTTGTTGGTGCGAGCCGCGACCCTCGACAGGGCAGCCTGCACCTCCCAGGTCGGCACCGGACCCTCCACCGTCAGCGCCTCGAAGCGCCCACGCCCGCTGGGACGAACGCCCATCGCGCCTGCGCCGAAGGTGCCGCCGTCGCCCCGGGGAGCGAGGCGCCCGATGCCGATGGTGCCTTGCCCCGCGGGGACGGCGACCCCGCCGTCACGCGCACGATCGTACCCACCCGATGAGCCGAGACCCTGCCACCCGAAGCGGTCGCCGATGGTGTCGCCGAGCGATCCGCTCACGGTGTCGCTGGCGTCAGCGGCGCGCGACGGAAAGCCCGCGTCGGACCTGCGGTGGAGCGCGTCGAGGATGCTCGGACCCGACGTGCGAGGACCCGCGTGGGGGTCGGGGTTCGCGTGCTGCGCCCAGGCGTCCTCCATGCAGCCGTCCAGCGAAACCAGCGCAATCGCCACCGTCGTCCACCGGCGCCATGACATGCGCCGCGTCGTACCAGAGGGCGGCCCGATGCGTTACGACCTACCGCCATGACTTGCTTGTCGTTCGCCTCTGGGGTGCGTGCGGTGTCGGTCGCCGCGCTGCTGGTGACAGCCTGCGGGTCGTCGGTCACCGCGGTGCAACTCGATGGTGGGACCGCCGACGTCGCAGCCACGGTCGACGCACCTGTGGTGCTCGGCACGTGTCGGCGTGCGACGAGCGGTCCCCTCGTCGTCGTCTCCGACCCGTCCGACCCACAGCGCTTCCAGCTCGTCGACGCGATCGCCACGCCCGACGGCGCCCTGGTGGCGTGGCGCGAGCGCGACCCCGCCAACGGGCCCGACCGCGTTCACGTCCGCCGAGTGCGCGACGACGGGAGCGTCCACCCGTGGTCGGCGCCCGGCCGCATGAGCCGCGGCGCGGTCGTCTCCCTTCCGCGCATGGCCGACCTGCAATTCTCGATGGCCTGGGACGCCGCGCGCGACGCCGCCGTCATGCTCGCCGCGGGACAGACCGACCGTGGCGCGTGCGCGTTCGTGAGCTTCCGCGGCGACGGGTCGCAGCTCGCGCAAAACGTCGAGCTCAACACCCTAGGAGGCTTCTCCCTGTCGGGCTGCGGGTCGATCGCGCGAACGGACGACGGGTGGAGCTTCCTCACCTCGGAGGTGCGCGCGCTGTGGGGCGATCAGCTCGTGTTTCTGTCGGAGGACGGGCGCTTTGCGGGGATGCCCACGCGCCTGCCGATGACGGAGGCGCCGACCTCCGGGCCGATGACCCGAACCGTCGTCTCGGGTGGCTTCGTGGCGACGTGGGTAGAGGCCCGCACGATCATGCCGGGCGCCGAGGTCGCGCTGTACGCCCAACGCTTCGACCGGCGGGGGACCGCCCTCGGCGACGCCGTGGTGCTCGATCGCGGCGAGGGCGCGTACTCACCCGCGCGCGTGCTGGAGACCGGCGACGGGTTGCTGGCGACCTGGCATCGGCAGGCCATCACCGTCCGCGCCCTGCGCGCTGACGTGAGCCCGGCGGGCGAGTCCGTGACCCTCGCGCGAACGGTCCCCGCCGCCGGGGTTCACGCGGACGTTCGCGGTGACGAGGTGCTCGCCGTCATGCACACGGCGGTGTTCGACCCGTCGGCCACGCGCCTCTTCCTGGTGGTGACCGACGGGCGCGGCACCCCCCTCGCGGAGCCCATCCGGCTGCTGCCCGACACGCCCCTGTCCTTCGTCGAAGAAACGCGCGTGGTGCCGACGCGACGCGGCGCGCTCGTGGTCTTCGGGCAGGGCCAGCGGGTCTACGCGGTGCCCGTCGACTGCCTCCCGTAGAGAAAGCGCCACCGGCCTCGTCACACTCCGCGGGCCTCTCGCGATGTACCGTCGATGCTCTCCTCCATGCACGACGACTGGACCTCCGCGGCCTTCCGTGACGCGCTGCTCGCCATGGTGCGGCGGAGGGTTCCGCCCGCGGACGCCGACGACGTGGTGCAGGCCGCGCTGACGGAGGCCGTCGCCTCCACCGACCGACCGCGCGAGCGCGAGGAGGCCCGCCGCTGGATCTGGGGCGTCGCCCGCAACAAGGTCGCCGACTACCACCGTCGGCAGCGCCGCGAGGTGGTGGGCGCCGTCCCCGAACAGGTCGCCCCGCGCGCCGCCGAAGCCGAGCGCGATCTCTTGCGATGGGCGGTCGGCGAGCTGCCCCCGGACTCCGACACGCGTCGCACCTTCGAGTGGCTGCTGCGCGAGGGTGACGGCGAGACCCTGGAGGCCATCGCCGAAGAGGCGCGCCTGCCGCCGCCGCAGGTGCGACAGCGCGTGAGCCGCATGCGACGGCTCTTTCGGATGCGCTGGGCCCAGCTCGCGGCGGCGGGCCTCGCGGGCGTGCTCGCCTACCTCGCGTGGCGCGGAACCCGCTCGCACGAGCACCGCCCCTCGCCGCTCATCGAGGCGCCCGAGATCGTCGCGCTCTCCGCCCGCGCGCAGCGGCTGCGCGACGAGGCCCTGCGCGCCTGCGACCGACTCGAATGGACCCGCTGCCTGGACGGCCTCGACGCCGCCCGCGCGCTCGACCCGGTGGGCGACGACAGCCCCGCGGTGCAGCGCGCGCGACAGCTCGCCCACCTCGCGCTCACGCCGCCACCGCCGATGCCGCCGATGCCGCCGATGCCGCCCGGCGACGTCGACGCGTCGGTCCACGTCGCGCCGCCGCGCCCCACGCCGGTGCCCATTCCGACGACGATGGTTCCGCCGGTGCGTCGACGCACGCGCGACTGGTCCGACGCGAGCGTGCCCGTCTTGCCCGATCCTTCGTCGATGGTTCCCTGACGCGGTCACACTTCGAGGCCCTCGCGCGATGAGTCGCTGACCTCGCCGCACCCCCGCGGCGGCGTCGACCCCGTCGAGCGGAGGGAACAGTGTTGCGAGCCGTCCTACGGCGCACATGCGAGTTCGCGTGCGTCCTCAGCGTTGCCACGTGCGTGTGGGCCCAGGGGGCGCGCACCATGGAAGTCACCCGAGACCCGAGGGCGCCCACGTACATCGTGGCGCCCGCCGACGTCACCGCGCCGCGGCCGGTGACGGTGTACCTGCACGGGCGGTGGGGCGATCCGCGGCCCGGGTGCTCGTACTTCCGTCACTTCGTCGCCGACCGCTCGTGGCTCGTCTGCCCGACCGCGCCCGGTCGTCTCCCCAGCGGCGGCGCCGCGTGGATCGGCCCCTTGAGCGGCCGCCTCGCCGCCGTCGCCCGGGCCCGCGCGGCCGCCGCAGCGATCGCGCCCAACAACATCGATCGCAACGCGCCGGGCGTGCTCATCGGGTTCTCGCAGGGAGCGTACGAGGCGTGGTTTCAGGCGCGGGCGAGGCCGGGGCGATGGCGCGGGGTGGCGTTCATCGGGGCGTACATCCACCTGCGGAGGGCCGACCTCGACGGGGCGGGCGTGCGTCGCGCCGTCTTCGCCGCGGGTCGCCTCGACGGAACCTGGCGTACCCTCCGCGACACCGCCCAGCGGCTGCGGGACGAGGGCTTCGACGCGCGCTTCGTCGACCTCGGCGAGCGGGGTCACGGCTTCGCGGCCCGCCCCGAAGCGCGCGAGCGTTGGCGCGAGGCGCTCGCGTGGCTCGAAGCCACGGAGTGACGCGCTCCCTACGCGCCGCCGTCTCCCTGAACGCCCGCGCGATCAGCTCTCGACGCGGTTGCGCCCGTTGTCCTTGGCCGCGTAGAGCAGCGCGTCGGCCCGCGCGATGAGCGGTGCGAGCGCCGTCTCCCCCTGCGCCTGGGCCACACCGATGGAGACGGTCACGGGCGACAGCAGCGACCCGTCGGTGCCCCGCACCCTGGCCTCACCGACGGCGATGCGCGCCCGCTCGGAGACGGTGCGCGCGTCTGCGAGCTTCGTGTTGGGCAGCACGACCACGAACTCCTCGCCGCCGTACCGCGCGACCAGATCGTTGGGTCGCACGCAGGCCGCGAGGGTCGTCGCGACGGCGACCAGCACCGCGTCGCCCGCCGGGTGACCGTAGGTGTCGTTGAAGCGCTTGAAGTGATCGACGTCGACCATCAGCACCGACAGCGGCTCGCTGGCGACGTTGGCCCGGCGCAGGAGCCGCTCGCCGCGGTCGGCGAGCCAGCCGCGGTTGAGCACGCGGGTGAGCCCGTCGATCATCGCGCGCTCTTCGAGCTCGACGTTGGCCTCCAGGGTCTTGATGAGCGACGTGGTGCTGCGACGAACCTGCGCGGTGAGGTCGATGATGAGCTGGTGCGAGAAGGACGGCGCCGCCTGCGCGACCTTCCAGAAGTCGTCGGCGTGGAGGGTCAGCAGGCGCGTCGGCGCCTCGGCCACGACGTACGCCGTCGCGGGCTTGCGGTCGACGACGCTGAGCTCACCGACGGTCGCGCCGCGCTCGATGATCGTGAGGATGTCGCCCGTCGGGCCCGTGAGGCGAACCGAGAGCTGACCCGCCAGGACGAAGTGCATCCGGTCGTTGGCCTGACCTCCGTACAGGAGAATCTCGCCCGGAACGAGCTCACGAACCGGGCACCGCGACAGGAGATCCCAGACCTCGGACTGCCGCACGTCCCGCAGCGCGTGGACTTCGAGGAGCTCGCTCTGCGTGAGGGGCGTCGGCACGGGTCGGGTCGACGACATGGGGGGGAGGATACCGGTAGGCGCGCCCCGGAAGACGGCTGATGTGCAGGCCCGCGGTCGATGACGCGGGGGTGGCGCGTATTCCCCGCTCGGCGCTTCGTGGCGTCAGAAGCTTCTCCTCTCACACCCGCGCGACGCCCATGCGGGCCACCCAGGCGTTCTCGTGTGGTTCGCCGGGCAGATAGCGTCGCCAGAGGTCGTCGAAGCCCGACTCCTCGAAGACCGCGAAGCCGTGGCGCCGGACGACCGTCGCGGCGTCGTCCGGGTCGAAGAGGAAGCTCCCGAAGTCGAAGACCACCCGACCGCCCGCGCCGCCCGCGCCCGCCATGAACGTGAGGCTACGGTCGATGCTCGCGCGTGGGATGTACGCCGTGACGCCCTCCCACACGAAGAGCGCCCCCGCCCCGGCGCGGAAGCCCTGCGCGGCGAGACCCGCGGCGAGGCCGACCTCGAAATCGGGCGCGGCGAAGTCACACGCGACCTGAGCGACGGACGGCGGCAGCGCCTCCCCCGCACCGGCGAGCAAGGCGCTCCGGACCGCGAGCTGCTCGGCGAAGTCGACCTCGAAGACCCGCGCGCCGTGCGCCGCGACCTCGGGCAGGCGGAGGGCGCGCGTGTCGAAGCCGACGCCGAGGGTCACGATCTGGGTGATCCCGTCGGAGAGGGCCGACCGGACGGCGTCGTCGATGAAGCGCGTGCGGAGGCGGATGCCGTCGCGGAAGAACGGCAGGTCGAGGAAGCGCTGCGTCCCTTCGGCGGCGTGGGCCCCGGCGGCGGCGAAGATCGGCGCGTAGCGGTCCTCGAAGAGGCGCTCCGCTGGCGGGAGTCGGCTCTCGTCGGCGCGGATGACGGCGATGGTGAACGCGGTGTCGGCGACGGTCGTGCTCATGGGCCAAGGGCCATACACCACGCGCGGCGCGTGCGGCGCCTTTACGCTCGCCGCGCCCAACGTGTAGACGTCGCTCCACGCTCGTGTCGTCGACCCGCCGCCAGGCCCTGCGTCTCGTCGCCCTGCTCGCCGTCGCGCTCGTCGGGTGCCGTCGACCGGCCGCCACCCGCCCGGGGCCCCGCTACGTCTCGCTCGATGCCGCGATGACCGAGACCCTCTTCGCCATCGGCGCGGGCCCGCAGGTCGTCGCCCGAACCCCCTACTGCACCCATCCCTCCGAGGTTCGCGCTCTCCCCGTCGTCGGAACCATCCTCACCCCGGACTACGCCCGCATCGCCGAGGTCCGTCCCACGCGCATCTTTGGTAGCGCCGGGCCCACCAGCCAGGGGTCCCAGCTCTCGCGCATCGCGCCCACCACGTTGCTCCGCTGGAAGACCGTCGACGAGGTCATCGCGGGCGTGCGCTCGCTCGGTCGCCTCACCGACCATGCCGCCACCGCCGACGCGCTCGCCGACCAGATGCAGACCCGCCTGCGACCGCGCCCGCCCACCTCTCCGTTGAGGGTCCTGCTCGCCTTCGCGAGCTCGCCCGACCTGCACGGCGGCGTCGATTTCATCCAGCGCAACTCCATCACCGGCGCCGCCCTCGAAGCTGCCGGTGGCCGCAACGCCGTCGACCACGACATCGTCGGTCGCCCCTCCATGGACCTCGACCGGCTACGCCAGCTCAACCCCGACGCGGTGGTCGTCATCCTTCCGCGCGACGGCGTCGACCCCCAGGAGCGCGCCCGCCACCTCACCGCCTGGAGCGCCCTCTCCGACCTCGCGGCCGTTCGTCGCGGCGCCGTCCGGGTGGTCGACTGCGAGGCGTGCCTCTCGGTCGGCCCGCGCATCATCCACGTGGTGGACATCTTCGAGGCTGCGCTCCGCTCGTTGCCCGCTGGCCCATGAGTGCCGCGCTGGAGTTCGACGGCGTCTCGGTGACGGCGGGCGGTCGCACCCTGCTCGACCGCGTCTCGCTGCGCCTCGATGCGGGAGGCTTCGTCGCCGTCGTCGGTCCCAACGGCGCGGGCAAGACCACCCTCGTCCGCGCCGCCGTCGGCCTGCTGCGCCCCACCGCCGGAACCGTTCGCCTCCAAGGGTTCGACGTCGCCACCCTCGACGCCCGCCGCCGCGCCGCGTCCCTCGCGTGGCTGCCCCAACACGACGCCGTCCGCGAGCCCGTGCCCGCGTTGGAGTACGTCGCCGCCGCGCGCTACCGCTTCCGCGAGTCCCACGCCGCCTCGCGCGATGCTGCTCGTCGCGCGCTCTCCCGCACCCGCTGCGACGCCCTCGTCGACCGCGCGATGACCTCGCTCTCGGGCGGCGAACGCCAGCGCGTGGCCGTCGCAGCGCTCCTCGCCCAGGACGCCGCGGGCGTGCTCCTCGACGAGCCCGCCAACCACCTCGACCCGGCGCAACAGATCATCCTCTACGGCCTCATCGGCGCGCTCTGGACCGAAGGTCGCAGCGTGCTCTGCGTCACCCACGACGTGAACCTCATCGAGTTCGCCTGCGGCCCCGAGCGACGCTCTCGCGTGCGCGTCGTGGGCATCGCCGAGGGGAGCGTTCGCTTCGACGAGCCCTACGACTCGGACACTCTCCCATCGCGCTTGAGCGAGCTCTTCGGGACGCCGATGCGTGCGGCTCAAGTAGGGGCCCGACGGGTCATCATCGCCGATCGCGCGACGGAGGAGACGTGAACCGTCGCCTCGCGCTGGTGTGTCTCGTCGCGGTCGCGGTGGTGGCCGCGATGCCCTTCGTCGGCGTGTCGGTGTCGGCCGAGGCGTGGCCCTTCGTGCTGGGTCAGTTGCGCGTCCCGCGGGTGCTCGTCGGCGCGCTGGTGGGCGCGGTGCTCGGCGTGGTCGGCGCGGTGTTTCAGACCGTCTTCCACAACCCGTTGGCCACGCCCGGAACCATCGGCACCACCGCCGGCGCCGTCCTCGGCGCAACGATGGCGGCCCTTTGGTGGCCCGCGCACACCGCCGGAACGCTCCCGGTCTTCACGCTCGCGGCCTTCGTGGTGTCGTCGGCGGTGAGCCTCTTCGTGGCCGCGGTGGCGGCGCGTCACCGGACGCGCGTGGCGGACATCATCCTGGCGGGCATCGCGTGCTCGCTCGCGGCCGGAGCGCTCTCGACGGCGTTGCAGTCGGAGGCTGATCCGACGGCGACGGTGGCGGTGTTTCAGTGGTCCATCGGGCGTCTCGCGCAGGTGGGCTACGGCGGCATCGCGGCGCTCGCGGCGGTGGCGATGGTGACGGTGGTCGCGATGCTGGCGCAGGTGCGGGCGCTCGCGGCGCTGGCGGCGGGCGAGGAGCAGGCGCACGGGCAGGGCGTCGACGTCTCACGCGTGCGGACGGCGTGCATCCTGGTGGGCTCGCTGGGCGTGTCGGCGTGCGTGGCGTGGTGCGGGCCGATCGCCTTCGTGGACCTCATCGTTCCGCATGTGGTGCGGCGGGTGGTGGGCGCCGATCGACGGGTGCTGATTCCGGTCTCGGCGGTGGTGGGCGCGGCGTTTCTGCCCTTGTGCGATGCCGTCGGGCGCGTGGTGTTGTCCGACCGCGAGCTGCCCGTGGGCGTGGTGACGTCGGCGCTGGGCGCGGCGGCGCTGATCTGGCTGCTGGCGCGTCGAAGGGTGGGGTGAGCGGGGCGTTGGCAAGGTTGGAGCCGGCGTCGATCGCAGGGCGAGTCATGCGGCCGTGAAGTGCAGGCGTTTGGATGGCCTCCGCGGGCTGACGTAGAGTCGCCGCACGACCCGATGAGCAAGAGCCCGGCACTGCTGTTTCACCCGAATCCGCCGGACGATGAGGACGACCTGCGCCGGCTGTTTCACAACCGCGAGATCGAGCTGGAAAACGGGTTGGAGATTCTGCTGTCGGACGCCATCCCGACCTTGCCGTTGGCGGTGCACGGGCCGACCCGCGCGGGCAAGTCGCACTTCGCCCGCTACCTCGTGGTCGAGGCGATCGCGCGGGGGGCGAAGTTCGAGCGACTGGTGGTCCAGGCGAGCGACAAGAGCACGGCGCGGCGGGTGCTCGCGAAGATGTACTCGAGCCTCCTCAAGTCCCTCCCGAGCTTCCCCGACTCGTTCAAGACGCAGGAGGCGATGGACGCGTGGAGTCGAGATCTCAGGGAGTACTACGACGTCCTGCCGTTGATCGAAGACCCGGCGGAGAAGCTGGAGGTCGAGTACACGACGGCCGAAGCCCGCCAACGGTCCATCAAGTTCGGGTTCAGCTTTGCGCCCTCGATCACGCTGAAGGCGCCGGTTCCGACGTCGGGGCTGGTGGGGGAGCCGAAGTTCGAGGCGAAGGCTGAAGCGTCGCGCTCGGACGATCAATCGAAGAGCGAGGCGCAGAAGGTCAAAGGGGTCATCGCGCTGTCGACGGACGACCACGTCGTGGCGTGGATACAGCGCCTGCTGGAGTTTCGCCGCGGGGTGGCGACCGATCGTCGGGTGCTCTTCCTCGTGGACGACCTCGACCTGCTCGACCCGCAGCGCGAGAACGGCGACGCGTGTCGGGTGCTGCTCGACAAGCTCGGCGAGCTGGCGGCGGCGGGGCGCTGCGTGGTGGTGGTGACGGTGCGACCGCACTCGTACAACGGTCGGCACAACGAGCTGAAGCCGCTCGGCGAGATCGGGACGTGGGAGAGCGCCGAGGCCTTGCTGGCGGTCTATCGCAAGCGCATCGAGTGCTTCAACGACGGCGAGGCGGTGTACGACGAAGAGGCCCTGAAGTGGCTCGCCAACCGGGTGGAGGGGCGGGTCGGGATGTTCTTGCAGCACTGCGAGGAGATTCGCGTGAAGGTGTTGCCGAGCGAGCGGCCGGTGACGCTGGCGCGGGTGCAGACGCAGCTCCGGCAGCAGTTGCTCGCGTGGCGTCGAGAGCCGGAGCTGGTGTTCGTGATCGAGCGGGTGGACGCGGAGGTGCGTGAGGGCCGGGTGCAGGTGGCGTTCGACGAGGAGCTGCCGCCCAACCCGCTGCTCCTGCGGCTGCTGGCGCCGATCGTCGGGAAGAAGGCGACGTACTCGATCGCGCCGCTGTACATCGACGCCATCCGGTCGCAGCTCGTCCCATGAAGGACACGCTCGATCGCGACGAAGTGGCAGCGGCGCTGGGTGAGCTGCGGCGCCTGGTGCATCGGCTCGATGAGGTGCGCGCGGGCTTCGCGGCGGTCGTCGCGGCGAAGGACATGGGAGAGGCGAGAGAGCAGGCGTTCGGGCTGTCGGCGAACGTTCCCGAAGCGCGGGTGTTCGGCGTGCTCGACCGGGTGACGCCCGAGGAGCTCAGCGGGCTGCTCTCGGCGGCGTCGACGGAGGCGAGGGTGCAGCGGGAGGTCGACGAGCTGCTCACGTCGATGCGGCAGAGCCCGAAACTCCATCGGGCGATGGCGCACGTGCATCCGTACTCGTTCACCCCAGTGGGCGGGGAGTGGTGGGAGAAGTATCGCGCGGAGCTGCGGGCGCTGCGGGCGCAGCCGATCTGGGGGATGCCCGAGCCGCACAAGGTGCCTCTGGAGAGCATCTATGTGCCGTCGCGGTACCAGCGGGAGGTGTTCGCGAGCGCGCGAAGCAAGCGTCAGGAGCGAGAGGCGGCTCCGGTCGAGTCGAACCCGCTCCCACTCTTGCGGAAAGCGACGAGCGAACCGCCCGGCGCGGAGCCGAGTCTGGTCTTCGTGGTGGGAGGGCCGGGCTCGGGCAAGAGCACGCTGGCGACGATGCTGGCCTCGGAGCTGGCGGAAGACCCGCTGCTGCAGCCGCTTCTGATCAGGCTTCGCGATGTCTCGCCGGAGCGCGACCTGTTCAAGGAGATCGAGCGGGTTCTGCCGCAGGTGACGCGGGAGGAAGAAGTGGGGACGGGGTTGCGCGAGGTGTTCGCGCGGGCGCCCCGGTTGGTGCTGCTGCTCGATGGCTTCGATGAGTTGATCCAGGCGTCGAGGACGGGGCTGGGGAGCTTCTTCCTGCGGGTGCAGACGCTGCTTCGCGATCAGCGGGTGCAAGGCGTGGCGTGCTTCGGGCGGGACACGGTGTTCTCGCGAGACGACACGGCGCTCCCCGAGGGGGCGACGGTGGTGAAGCTGTTGCCCTTCGACCATGGGCAGGTCGTTCAATGGTGTGAGCAGTGGCATCGGGCGACGGGCAAGGTGTTCAACAGCGCGCGGCTGCAGTCGCACGGCGATGCGTTGGACGCCGAGGTGCTGCGCTCGTTGATCCATGAACCGCTGACGTTGCGACTGCTGGCGTTGTTGGACCTCGAAGGAATCGAGGTGCTCGGCGAGGGGAGGGCGGTCGACCTCGCTCGCATCTATCACCGGGTGATCTCGGAGACCTGCAAGCGACACCACGCGGAGCGAGGCGACTTCACGGCGGCGGAGCTACGGCGGCTGCTCCGGGTGATCGGGTTCGCCGTCATGCAGAGCGGTCAGGAGGTGATCCGCCGCGAGGATCTCCAGAGGGCGCTCAGCGCGCTCGGGCTACAGATCGAGACGGACAAGACCGAGTCGAAGGCCATCCAACTGATACTCGCCATCTCCCAGCGGCGGAGCGAGCAGGACGAACGGGCCTGGGAGTTTCTGCACAAGTCGCTTGGGGAGTATCTCGCGGCGGAGTTTCTCGCGGTCGAGATCGCGGCGATGGTCGCACAGGAGAGGGACGAGTTCGGCGAGACGACCTACCGTCTATCCGATGGCGCGCTCTGTCGCCGTTGGATCGAACGGTTCGGAGTAGCCGTCATCCCGGTTGGCGTCGAGCGATTCCTGAAGAAGATGGCGGGCGACTGGCACGCGTTTTTCGAACAAGGCTCGACGGTGTCCCATGATCGAGACCTGGGCGCCCTGGTCGGTCGACTCGGTCCTATCTATGGGATGATCCTTGATGAGCAAGAGGCGGAGGTGACGGTTCGCGTCGCGCGCCTGTGGGGCCTGCGCCCGCGCGACACCTTGGGGATCAGTCTGGGCAACGTCTTCCTGGTTGCTGGGCTCGGCACTCGGGAATACCTGGGTTTTGCTCCAGAGCGGTATTGCCCGGGCAGGTACGTCGACGTCTACCATGCGTTGATGCGCTCGCCGTCGCGCGCTCATTGGGATCGCATCCTCTCTCGGACTCTCTTCGTCGGCATCGCCGAGGGGTCTGATCTCTCCCGGCTCGACCTGAGGGCGTCGAGCTGGCGCGGCGTTCAGGCGGAGAAGTTGAAGTTTTGCGGCGCGCTCCTCGTGGGCTCCACTTTTGAAGGGTCGTCGTTTGTCGGGTGCGATTTTTCCTCTGCGTCCATGCCATATCGTATTGAGTCGGTGGTGTTTGAGTCGTGTGATTTTGCCTTGTCGTCCTGGGTGGAGACCTTTGTAATCGATAAGATGTCCTGCGTTGGTTGTCGGTTTGTCGGTTCTCGGTTCGAGGGCGCGCTCGTCTACTATCTACCGTTTGAAACCGTCGACACTGGGGCAGGCGTGATGGCGACCCAGCTCGGTGCACCCCAGTACTCCTTCTCCATCCCCTGACTGATCCCCGCCACCCACCTCGCCGCTGCCCGCGATCAGAAAATCGCGATCGGTCCCGACATCAACACCTCTGGTGGCACTCCCTTCCGCCCCGCCAAGGAGTTCGTCGATGTCGAGACGCTTGCTCTCCCTGATCCTCGTCGTGATGTGGCTGGTCGCTTGCGGAGGCGAGGGCTCGACGCCGACTCCGACCGCGGATGTGCCCGCCGTCGATCAGGCCGTGACCGACGCCGCGGGGATGGACGTCGCCACGTCCGACGCCACCACCACCGCCGACGCTCCCCCCGTGGATGCCTCCGTGACGTCGCAGCTCGTCGGCCCCGCGGGCGCCACCCTCACCGCCCCCGGCCTCCGTGTGGTGATCCCCGCCGGCGCTCTCCGCGTCGACACACCCATCGCTGTCGGGCGGGCGTCGGCGGGTCGTCTCCCGCCAGGCGCCGTCGCCGTGTCGCCCGTGTTCGAGCTCAACCCCACGGGCACGACCTTCACCGCGCCGGTGGTGCTCACCGCGGACGTCGACCGCGCGCTGGTGGGCGCCGGCCCCTTCCGCCGCGGCGACAGCCTCGCGATGCTGCACGCGCCCGCGACCGCCGACACCTGGTCCCTCGTCGGCGCCGACGCCCCGCAGGCGACCACCGTGACCGGCCGCACGCGATCGTTCTCCCGCTTCGTGGTGGTGCTCATCCGCGCCAGCGAGTGCTTCGCGCCCGACACGGCGTGCAGCCTCGTCGAGTGCGCGTCGGGCAGACCCAACGAGTACTGCGGCCAGCGATGCGCCGTCGCGTCCATCCTCGGGACGACGACCCACTCGGTCACCTGCTCGACCGCCACGACCGCCGACACGGTGGTGCGCTGCATCTGCGACGCCTTCGGTACGCAGCGTGCGCTTCCCGAGTTCGACGTCGACACCTTCACGCCGGGGACGCTCGGGCTGCTCTTCGCGACGCTGGCCTACCGATCGCTGTGCGACTTCCCGTGCCTGCCGCCCCCGGAGATGGACGCGGGCACGCCCGTCGATGCAGGCGTCGGCCCCTGCACCGAGCTCCCGCAGAGCGCCACGATGATCACCGAACACCCCGAGGGCTTCGACCGCCCGCCGTGGACCGTCCGCGCCACGCCGCCCGATGGAACGTGGACGGTCATCGACCGGGGCGTGAACATCATGACCGCCACGGCCGGGACGACGCGCATCACCGTGCGGCTCTCCACCGTCGGCGGCGCGCGCGAGATCGAGCGCACCGAGACGCGCACCGCGGGCGGCACGACCGAGACGCGCACCCTGCGCGGCGCCATCCGCTTCACGACTCCCGTCACGGGTGACAGCACCTACGAGATCACCCCGAGCTGCGACACCGCTGGCGCCACCGCGCTGCGCGGCGAGTTTCGCTACGACGCCGCGGCGAACCAGATCCTCTGGCGGTGGAACCCCCTCGGCTACGGCTTCGGCGAGACGCTCCAGCGAGAGGGCACCACCGCCCTCGACGCAGGAACAGACATCGGGTCGATGGACGTCCCGTCGACGTGCACGTTTCCGACGCAGCGGAGCACCGGCGTCCGCGGCACGCTCCTCGTCAGCGCGCCCGAAAACTGCCGGCTGATGGGTGGTGCCATCCCCGCGGGCACCTACGTGGTCACGCGCTACGCCGCGACCTACTCCAGCGTGGACGCCTACGACTACCTCAAGACCTACCAGGTCTCGGCGCCCCGCGTCGTCGGCGGAACGATGGTGCAGGACATCGGCCTCATCGAGGCCAGCCGACACCGCGCCTCGGGGATGCTCCTCGCGACGACCACCGCGGCGGGCCAGCTCACCACCTCGCTGACCTACCCGAGCGTGTTCTGCTCGCTGTCGGACGGCGGGGTGATGGGCCCGATGTCCCGCCCGATCGCCGCGCGCGTCGACTGGCGCTGCCCCACCGAGTCGACGATGAACCTCCTCTACGACGTCAGCGGTTCGACCGTGGAGGTCGACGTGCTGGTCCGCGGCGGCTGGGAGTACGGCGAGACCTGGACGTTGCAGTAGTCGCCCCGACCCAGCCACATCGCCGCCCCCAGCAACGCGCCTTCGAGCGCGAGCGCCAACCACATCGCGCCCATTCCGCCGAAGCCCGTTCGCGCGACGGCGAGGCAGCGCGCGCCGACGAAGCCGAGGTTCACCCACGCGATCAGTCGCACGGCCGCCGCCCGGCGCGACGGGCGCCTCAGCGCATCGACGAGCGTCGCCGCCAGCGCCGCAAGCGAGAGCAGCACCGTGACCGCGGGCTCTCCTCGCTCCGATGAGCGGCGAGAGAAGCACCCCGGCCAGACGTAGCTCCCCGGCAGCCAGCGCTCGACCTTCAGCCAGAACGGTCCGTACGCGAGGGCGCGTTCGACCCGGCCGTGCACGTGCTCGACACCGCGACGCAGCAGGGTCGACAGCGGGTATCGCGGCGGCGCTCCTCCGCTCGCGAGCTCATGGAGACGAACCCGATGGACGAACTCCTCCCGATCGCTGACGAGGACGACCCGCGCGGCGCCGCCAGCTCTTCCCGCGATGCGGTTGGCCGCGAGCACCCCGGCGTATCCGCCGCCGACGATCACCACCGGATGGACCCGGTGTCTGCCTTGAAGCACCTGCAGGGTCATCACCTCGCGACTTCGGTGCGCGGTCAGCCGAGGGCCACGACGAGCGAGCTGACGCACAGCGCGGCGCAGAGCGGCGTGTAGAGGCGGTCGTCCCAGGTGGCGAAGCGCGAGCGGATCGTGCGGTTCTTGAAGAGGCCGACGAGGCGGAGGTCGCCGACGGTGCGCGCGGCCAGGACGAGCGCCATCGCCCCGCAGCCCACTCGGGCGAGCGCTACCGGAACACCCAGCGGCGCACCGAGCGCCGAGAGCATGAGGCCCGCGCCGGTGGTGAGGGCGACCGCGACGGCCATCGAGTGCACGCGCGTGGGGCGAAACGCCGGGGCGCCGTTGACCTCGGGCACCGCGGCGCCGAGCGAGGAGCTACCGCGCGCCGCCCAGAAGAGGTGCAACGCAGCGACGCTGGCGAGCGTGGCGGAGGCCGCGACGCCGAGGATGAGCCTCACGACGCACCGCCCACGGCGCAGGAACAGACGACGGTCTCACGGACGACGATGGGTCTCATGGTGGCCTCCCGGGGGGTGTCCATACGGTTCGGTATGGAACAAGGGGACCTCCGGGCCGGGAAGTCAATACGCCACAGTATGGAGGTTGGCGTGACAGCGGTGCAGGCCAGGGTCGGGTCTGTCTCTCGTGCTCGGCCTCGGCGGCACCTTCTGACCTCGGGCCGCTCCCACCGCTCCCTCGCGCCCCTGTACCATCCGTGCCCGCGATGAACCTCCGACCCCGCTTCCTCCTCGCCGCGCTCACCGCTCTCGCCACCGCGTGCGCCGATGATCCCGCGCCCGCCCCGGAGCCCCTGCGCTACGTGCCCGCCGCCTCGTCGCCCGCGGCCATCGCCTACCGCGCGGGCATCACCCGCTACCTCGCCACGGCCGCGCCCGCGAACACCGCCACCAACGCCGCGGGCGTCACGACGTACACGTTCAACCCCGCCGACGGTCCGGTGTGCATGCGCGGCGGCGAGTACCGCGCGTCGGTGCGCGAGGGCGCGAGCGACGACCTCCTCATCTTCCTCCAGGGGGGCGGCGCCTGCTGGAGCGACTTCTGCCTCGCGGTCACCGCGGCGCCCGTCGGCATCCCCTCGATGGACCTCCTGCGCACCACGCCCGAAGGCCCGCTGCGCGACTTCGACGTGCTGTATCTCCCGTACTGCGACGGCTCGCTCTTCGCGGGCGATCGTAGCCTCGACGAGAACAACGACGGCACCCCCGACCGCATCCACCACGGCCTCCAGAACCTCTCGGCTGCCCTCACCGCAGGCTACCGCCGCTTCCCCCGTCCGCGTCGTGTCGTGCTCGCGGGCAGCTCGGGCGGCGGCTTCGGGACGATCCTCGCGGCCTTCCTCGTGCGCTACGTCTACCCCGACGCGCCGCTCTACGTGATCAACGACTCGGGCGTCGGGGTCGCGCGCACGGGCGACGACGCCTTCCTCGGGCGCATCCTCGACGAGTTCGGCGCGCGGGGCTTCATCCCGAGCGACTGCACCGACTGCACGCGCGATGGGCACATCATCGGGCTCGTCCGCTACCTCCTCGACCACGACCCCAACGTGCGCGTCGCGGCGCTCTCGTCCTGGTACGACTTCATCATCGGCGACCTCTTCCTGCGCACGACCCCGACGGCCTTCCGCGACGCGCTCGCCGCCGAGACCGGCGCCGTCCACACCGCGCACCCCGACCGCTACCGGCGCTTCCTCTACGACGGCAGCGGGCACACCGCCCTGCTCGGAACACCCGCCGGCGTCATCGGCACCAACCTCCGCGCGGTCGAGCTCCCGCCCAACTTCGCCTCGCAGATCGGCTCGGTGCGCATCGAGAGCATGTACAACCTCGCCGTCGAGGGCGTCACCGTCTCGCAGTGGATCACCGCCATGCTGGCCAACGACGGCGCCCGCTGGGACGACCGCCTCCAGACCGCGGGTCCGCCGCCCGTTCGCATGACGCCGTAGCGACCATGCGCGTCGCGAGCCTCATCCCCTCGGGCACCGACCTCGTCGCCGCGCTCGGCCTGGGCGAGCACCTCGTGGGCGTCTCCCACGAGTGCGACCACGCCATCGCCGCGGGGAAGCCGGTGCTCACCCGCAGCGTGATTCCGGCGCCGACGGAGGACGGTCCGTCGCTGCCGCCCGCCGAGATCGATCGCCTCGTGGTGGACGCCGTGCTCGACGGGCAGGGCCTCTACCGCACCGACCGCGCGCTGCTCGCCGCGCTCGCGCCCGACGTGGTGCTCTCGCAGGACGTGTGCGACGTCTGCGCGGTCAACGCCGAGACGGCGGCGTGCGACCTGCCGACGGGCGCGCGGCTGGTGATGCTGACGGCGACCTCGCTCGACGGGCTCTACGCCGACCTCGCGCGAGTGGGCGATGCGCTCGGTGCGCGTGAGAGGGCGGATGCAGTGATCGCCGCGACGCGCGGGCGGCTCGATGCGGTGGCGCGGAGTGTCGCGGGGAGACCGCGGCCGAGGGTGCTCACGCTGGAGTGGGGTGACCCGCCGTTTCTGGGAGGGCATTGGGTGCCCGAGCTGGTCGCGGTGGCGGGAGGGGAGAACGTGTTGAGCGCGCCGGGTGCGCCGTCGCGGCGCGCGACGTGGACGGAGATCGCGGCGGCCGACCCGGACGTGGTGGTGTTCATGCCGTGCGGGTACTCGCTGCATCAGGCGACGCGGGAGGCGGCGGAGCTGCTCAAGCGACCGGAGGTGGCGGGGCTGCGGGCGGTGCGCGACGCGGGGCTGTGGGCGGTGGCGGCGACGGAGTTGTTCTCGCGATGCACGCCGGCGGCGGCCGAGGCGGCGGAGGTGATCGGGGCGATCGTGCGGGGCGAGGGCAGGGCGAAAGCGCGGCTGGTGAGGGTGTGACGACGCCAGAGCCGTGGCTGGACGGAGTCTGACCGCGGGACTGCGGTCGGAGTCTGCGGTGAGAGACGAAGCCGCAAGGGCGCAGGGGTCGCAAGGGAGAGACGGGACAAGCTGCCCGCGCGAATCACACGCGCACTCATCGATCGAGGCTACTTCAAACCTGTACCGCTACTTCGTCTGAGCACGCGTCCTCCTTGCGGCCCTTGCGCCCTTGCGACTTCGCCTCTCAACGCGTCGCCGTCACTTCAGCAGCCGCTCGGCCTCCTCGCACAGCGCGAGCTCCCCCGCGTCGAGCGGCGTGCCGTACCCGCACGCGCCTTCGAGCTCCCACGCGAGCTTCCGGACGAACTTCGTCAACCACGCCTTCATGATCGCTCCGTCCACCGCGATCGGCCCCTTCGCCGCGGCCTCCACGATTACCGTCGTCCGCCGGTCGCCTAGTGCGATGAGCCGCGCTCCCACGGCGTTCCAGAGCGGCTTCGACGACGTCGCCCCGTAGGCGAACTCCCGCACGAACGCCGCCAGCGCCGCGGCCAGCCGCGGGTCGTCGTCGAAGGTCTCCAGCGCGTCGAAGCGCAGGCGCACCTCGGCCATCGTCCCGTCGCGCCAGGTCGCCAGCAGCGCCGACAGGTCCTCTGGCCGCTTGCGCTTCGCGAGCGTCATCCACTGCGCTTGTGTCGTCGGCCTGTCCTTCGGCGCGCATCGCTTGCCCAACCGCTCGATGAGCTTCGCGGGCTTCGGGTGACGCTTCGCCCTCCACACGGTCAGCAATCGATCGAGCATCAGGGCTTCGACCGACGCCTCGGTCTTCGATGCAGGTGGTGACGGAGCAGGTGCGGCGCGTGGCGCGAGGGGGTGCGCTGCCATGAAGGCCGCCACCGCGGGGTCACGCCAACGGCCCGTGGCGCCGCGGTCGTTCAACGATCCGCCCGCGACGATGTCTCCCTGGGCGGTCGCGACGAGCGTACGCGCGCCCGGAGCAAACTCGCCCATGAGCTCCCAGGTCGAGGCGCCGTCGAGCGAGCGCCAGACCTCGCCGTCGTCCTCGTCGCGGCCCGTCGCCACGTCGAGCGCGTAGACGGTGCGCCCCGCCGACCAGAGCCCTGCGCCGGTCGCCTTGAAGGGCAGCGGGTGCCGCGCCCACGTCGCGCCGCGGTCGTGCGAGGAGAGCAGCTCGTTCGAGGCCAGCAGGGCGTACACGCGGTCGCCGCTCGCGTGCAGAGCGAGGATGTCGTTGCCGGTCTCCATCAACAGGCGTTCCCAGGTGTCGCCGCCGTCGAGCGAGCGCCACCCTGCGCGGTCGCGGTTCATCTCGCGGCAGTACGCGAAGAGGGCGCCGTCGTCCGTGCGGGAGAGCGCTCGCACGGTGAAGCCGCGCGGGCCCTTCTTCGCGGGCGACCACCCGGCCTCGCCGAGCCGCCGGCGGAAGACGTTGCCGCCGCCCACGAACACCGCGTCGCCCGTGACCAGCGCACACCACGGGGTCTTCCCTCCGCGCAGGGGCGTGTGCTCCCAGCTCTGGCCGAGGTCGCTGCTCTCGTGGAGGGCGCCCTTCTCGTCGCCGACCAGCACTGCACCGTCGGGCGTCACGGCCACCACGGTCAGCCACTTCGTCGTCGGCGACGAAACCGCCTCCCAGGTGTCGCCCAGGTCCGTCGAGCGCAGCAGGTTGTCGCGGTAGGAGACCGCCCAGAGGGTGCCGTCGGGGGCGAGCGCGAGGCTCTGCACCCACCCCTTGCCCTTCAACGTGGTGATCGTCGCCTTCATGGCGGACGACGCTACTACCCGAAGCGCAGCCCCGGCGATGTCCCTCCCCCGGTCGCCACGAAAATGATTGCGACATCGCAACTACATCCTTGTCAGCTCGCAAGCATCGCCCATTGATGCCGTTCGTGGAGCACGACGACGCCATCCTCGGGACCCCCATCGAGCGGCTGACGCGCGAGATGTTCACGCACATCCTGCGAAAGCTCAGCGCCTACCTCGCCCAGAGCAACTTCACCATCGCCGAGGTCGCCGCGCTGCACATCGTCGGTCGCGAGCGAGGCATCTCGGTGCAGGCGCTCGCCGCGCGGCTGGAGGTCTCGGTCTCCGCCGCGAGCCGCATCGTCACCGGCCTCGTCGCCCGGCGGCTGGTGCTGCGTCGCGCCGACCCGAACGACAAGCGCGCCCGGGTCATCACGTGCAGCAAGGCCGGCGAGCGCCTCCTCGACCAGATGAGCGTCGAGCGCGTCGCGGCCATCGTCGAGGTCGCCTCCACCCTGCCGGCTCCCATGTCCCAGCAGATGTTCGCCGTTGTTTCGCAGTTCAAGAAGGAGCGTTCGCCATGAACATCAACGTCTTCTCCCGTGAGCAGCTCGATGAGGTCTTCCAGGTGCTCCGCACCGCCCTGAGCCCGGCCCCTGATCTGCTCGCCCCCGAGCGCGCCTTTCTCGAAACCTACGCGGCCATCACGGGCTACACGCTGCCCGCTGGCGACCCGCCGCCCGCGCGACCGGCCGACGTTCGCATCGACGGGTCCAACGCCCGCAAGCGACTGGTGCAGCTCGCGGCGGTGGCGGTGCTCCTGAACAACCCCGTCCGCGCGGCCTCGGTGGACTTCGTCGCCGCGCTCGATCGCGCGCTCGGCGTGGGCGAGCCGGTGGTCGCGGTGCTGCGCGCCCTCGCCCGGGGCGCTCGAAACAGGGCGCGGCTGCTCACCGCCCGGCGCGGGCTCACGGCGATGCTGCGGGAGGCCTACACGGCCGAGGGCGTCTGGGGGGTGCTGCGCTTCGCCGGGGCGATCCTGCTGCGCGCCCGCGTCAACGCCGACAAGCTGTCGAAGTACAAGCGCCTGGGGCTGCTGCCCGACGGGACGCTCGGCCGCGAGTACTGGAAGCACCTGACGAAGCTCGGGTTCAACTTCCCCGGTGAGCCCGAGGGCATCCCCGACTCGGTCGCGTATCACGACATCGCGCACGTGCTGGCCAACCACGACACGACGCCGTCGGGCGAGATCCAGCAGGGCTCCTTCCAGGCGGGCAACCGCCGCGACGACGGCTTCTTCTTCCTCCAGTTCGTGCTGTTGCAGTTTCACCACGGCATCAAGATCTCGCCGCCCGTCGACCCCGAGGTGGGCAACTTCGACCCCGCGAAGGTGCTCTGGGCCATCGAGCGCGGCGCCCGCTGCAACGTCGACGTGACCCACCAGTGGGACTACTGGCCCCTCATGACCCTCCCCCTCGACGAGGCCCGCGCCCGCTGCCAGATCGAGCCCGCCGGCGTGTAGAGGGCGCGCGACTGCGAGCCTGACCGTTGCGCGCCGCGCTGACGCCGCGGCGTGGGCCCAAAACACGACCCCCTGGCCGTCGATCGCACCGACCCCTCCTACGCCCGAGACCTCGCGCTCTCGCCCTCCCGGTTGTCCATTCCACCCATCGACCATGTCGATGGTACGCATCGACCGAATACCAGTTTCGTCGATGGTCGGGAGGGCTCATGTTCCCTGTCGTGAGGTCACCAATGAACATTCGACGAGCGAACGATCGCGGGTACGCAGACCACGGCTGGCTGCGGAGCTTCCACACCTTCTCCTTCGCGGGCTACTACGACGAGGCGCACATGGGCTTCGGCCCGCTGCGCGTCATCAACGAAGACCGCGTCGCCGCCGGGCAGGGCTTCGGCAAGCACTCGCACCGCGACATGGAGATTTTGTCGTACGTGCTCGACGGCGCCCTGGAGCACAAGGACTCCATCGGCACGGGCTCGGTGATCCGACCGGGTGACGTGCAGCGCATGTCGGCGGGGACGGGCGTCGCGCACAGCGAGTTCAACGCCTCGAAGACCGACCCGGTGCACTTCCTCCAGATCTGGATCGTGCCCGACCGCGCGGGCCACGCGCCGGGCTACGAGCAGAAGGCGTTCTCCACCGAAGAGCGCCAGGGCAAGCTCCGCCTCGTGGCCTCGCCCGACGGCCGCGACGGGTCGCTGACGATCCACCAGGACGCGACGCTGCGCGCGGGTCTGCTCGCCGCGGGCGAGACCGCGACCTACGCGCTCCCCGAGGGGCGTAGCGCGTACGTCCACGTCGCGCGCGGCACCGTGACCCTCAACGGTGAGCGCCTCGGCGCGGGCGACGCCGCGGCCATCGAAGACTCGGGCGAGCTCGTGCTCACCGGCGTCGACGCGGGCGAGGTGCTGCTCTTCGACCTGCCGTGACCGCCGACGCGATCACCCTCGACCAGCTCCGCGTGCTGGTGACCGTCGCCGAGACCGGGAGCTTCTCGGCCGCCGCGCGACGGTTGCGCCGCGCGCAGTCCTCCGTCAGCCACGCCGTCGCCTCCCTCGAAGCGCAGCTCGGGCTCGCGCTGTGGGACCGCGCCACCCGCGTCCCCACGCTCACGCCGCAGGGCGCCGCGGTGCTGGCCGCCGCGCGCAAGGTGTGCGGCGACGCGGACGCCCTTCGCTCGCTCGCCGAGGGGCTCGTCGGGGGCCTGGAGCCCGCGGCCTCCCTCTGCGTCGACGCCATCTTCCCGACGACGGCGCTGGTCGCGCTGTGCCGGGAGTTCGCGAGGGCGTTTCCGACGGTTCCGTTGAGGGTGCACACCGAGACGATGCGCGCGGTGGGGGCGCGCGTGCTCGACGGCACCTGCCTGCTCGGCGTGGCGGGCCCGACCGCTTCCGACCCGGGACTGGAGCGTCGACCGCTGGCGGCGGTGCAGCTCGTTCCGGTGGTGGCGCCGTCGCATCCGTTGGCGTCGGTGCGCGGGCGGGTGTCGAGCGCGCGGCTCTCGGCCGAGACGCAGATCGTCCTGTCGGAGCGCGGCGACGAGCGGGCGCCCGACCAGGGTGTGTTGTCGCTGCACACGTGGCGGGTGGTCGACATGACGACGCGCCACGCGCTCATCCGCGCGGGCCTCGGGTGGGGCAACCTGCCAGAGCACCTCGCGCGACGCGACCTGGAGAAGGGACGCCTCGTGCGGCTGCGCCCGGCGGCGTGGGCCGACGACGAGCACCGGCTCAAGCTCTCGCTGGTGCATCGGCCCGACCTCGCTGCGGGGCCCGCGACGCGGTGGGTCATCGAGCGACTCGCGGCCCTCTGCCACGAGCACCTCGGTGGCGCGCGGTCGTAGCGTGTTATCGAAGCCCGATGTCGACCCTGAGCAGCCTCGCCGCCGGAACGCCCACCCACGAACGCTGGACGCAGATCACCCGGGCGCTCGACGCCCTCGACCACGCGGAGCAGGAGACCGCGGTGCGGGAGTTCGAGGCCGCCTCCGCGCACTGGCCGACGACGCTCGATCCGTGGACTGGCTTCAACATCGACCCGGGCATCGAGCTGCGACGCGCGCCGCCGCACTGGGTGAAGGAGATCTACTCGGGGCAGTACGCGCCCAGGCATGACGTGGCGCGCATCATCGACAGCCCGCGACGACCGATGCGAACCCAGAAGCTGGAGTGCCTGCTCGACCCCGGAGCGCGGCTCGCCCACGTCGCGCAGGTGGGCTTCGAGCAGGCGAAGGTCTCCGCCGGCTTTCTCAAGGCGCTCAAGGGCGACGGAACGTGGCGGCAGTGGCGCGCCCTGCGCCTGTGGACCTGCGAGATGAAGGCGCCCGCGCTCAAGGTGCTGGGCGCCGCCGACTTCAGCCATCTCGAACAGCTCAACCTCGAACAGAACCGCATGGGCGAAGCGGGCCTCCTGGGGCTCGCGAAGGCGCCGGGCTTCGCCGCGCTCACGGCCGTGCACCTGGGCTTCAACGACCTCGACGCCTCCGCCGCGCGGGCGCTCGGCGAGATGGAGTGGGCGCGCCGCCTCACCTGGCTCAACCTCCAGGACAACAAGCTCTCGGACGTCGCGCTCGACCTGCTCGCGGCGGGCGATGCGACCCGTCGGCTCCGCTGGCTGCGCCTGAGCCACAACCGCGTCGCGGAGACGCCCTCTGCCTGGATGTCGGCGCTGCCTGCGCTGGAGTCGCTCCTGATCCACAACACCACCGTCGGCGCGGCGGGCCTGGAGGCGCTGCTGTCGCAGACGCCCGCGCTCCACACCCTCAGCGTCGCTGCGACGGACGTCGGCGACGATGGGGCGCGGGCCATCGCGTCGAGCGGCCAGCGCTTCAAGTCGCTCGCGCTCGGCATGACGGGCATGACCCCGGCCGGGCTCGGCGCCGTGCTGCGCTCTCCCGCGCTCGCCAACGTCGAGCGATTGGAGCTGGGTTCTGGCCTCGACCTCGCCAACGCCAGGCTGCTCGTCGACGGCGCCTGCCCGAAGCTGAAGTACCTCTGGTGGCACGGGCCCGAGATCGGCGAGGGCGTCGAGGCAGCCCTACGAGGCAACGCGCGCATCGCCGCGACGCTGCCGTACTGATCCGGGCGGCGTGGTGGCTCGCACCGCCGCGCGCCAACGACGCCACGTCCAGAGGGGCGTCCCGAAGAAGATGAGCAGCCCGATGTACGCGAGCCCGGGAATGCCCTTCGCAGGAACGATGGGCATGCCGGGCGCGGGCTGCACCGTGAGGAAGTAGAGGCTCGCGGCTTCGCCGAGGTACGGCGCGGCGGTGGCGTGCGACGCCAGACGCGGGAAGAGCAGCGTGCCGTCGGGCAGCGTCCAGGCCGACGCGCAGAACTCCGCCGCGAGCGCGAAGCCGTGGTCGAAGCGCCCGTTGCGCCGCGCCGCCGCGATGCCAAACGCGCTCGCCGAGGTGCCGAAGCCGTCGACGATGGGACCCGCGTCGATCTCGAAGGTGAAGCGCTCGTCGTTGCGACGGCGGGGGTACTCGCGGAACCCCTCGGCCCAGTGGCGCTGCTGGTAGAAGCTGCGCTCGTAGCGGCCGTACCAGTCGCGGGCGGTGGTGGTTCCGTAGACGTCGGGGACGAACTGCAACACCCACGACATGCCGATGCCGCGCGAGGGTTGCACGTGCTCGCCGCTGGGGAGGTCCATGCGGTAGGGGACGAGCCCGAGGTCGTCGGCCATGGGCCCGACGAAGGCGCGGCGCGAGCGGGTGATGAAGGCGGAGTGGTCGGTTCCGAGCACGGCGTCGGCGCGACGGATGAGGCCGATCGCGGCGAGCACGTCGATGGGGTAGGTCTCGTGGGGGTAGTCCTCCAGAACGCCGAGCGGTGAGGCGTCGAGGGCAGCGCTCAGCGTCTCCACCTGGTCGCGCAACATGGGGAGGGAGGTTCCGTCGTGGGTGATGCGCTCGTGGCTCGTGAGGCCGGCGATGAGCAGGCTGCGGAAGAAGACGTTCTGCTCGTGGAGGTAGTTGGGGCCCCAGTGTCGGCGGACCCAGCTGTGATGCGACGGGTCGATGAGGAGGGCTCGCGACGCCGCGACGGCCTCGGCGCTTTCGACGGCGGGCGATGGTCCGCGTCGGCCGTGCGCCTCCCAGTCGACCACGAGGGCCTCGGTCGCCATGAGGTAGTAGACGGCCGTGAACATCGGCCACTCGGTGGTGGCGACGTCGTGGAGGGCGACGTGTTCGGCGCGGCGTGAGGCGACGCGCTCGCGGGCCCAGGTGGCGATGCGCGGCGTGAGCGTGGCGTGGAGCGCGCGGGCGCGGCGGGGAATGCCGGGGCCGCGCAGGGCAGGGTCGGCGAGGTCGCGGACGAGCAGCAGGCCCGGCCACAGGAAGAGGGGAAGCGCGACGACGAAGCGGAGCAGTCGGTAGATGCGGCGGAATCGCGACATGGTGGGATCTCCGGGCGAGAGGGGACAGGCGGGGTCTCCTCTCGCGCGGACGGGCACGGACCGCCGTGAGCTGGTTCATGGACGGTCGCGCGCACCCAACGAACGGTCGCGAAAGCGATTGAGGGGTTCGGTGATCTGATTTCCTCTGGGAGGCTGCCGTGCTCGTCGCCGGAGTTCGCGTGAGCCCATGAGCCGAGGTGCAGGCGCTCACTCCGGGCTATTTCACGCGGTCACCTCGCTGCGCGAGGTTGCAGCACCGGATTCAACGAGCAACCCATCGACCTTCCATCGTTGATCGAGAGTTCCTGCAACCTCGCGCAGCGAGGTGACCGCGTGAAATAGCCCGGAGTGAGCGCCTGCACCTCGGCTCATGGGCTCACGCGAACTCCGGCCACTGCCCTCACAGCCCCAGCCGCTGTCGCAGCCGCCGTGCCTCCTGGCGCGACACCGGGACCTCGTCGCCCGTGCGGGTGAGCGCGACGTAGCCGCCCGTCGGCAGCGGTCGGAGTCGATCGACGTGCGCCAGGTTCAGCAGCGCGCGCCGGTGCACCCGCAAGAAACCTTTGCTCGTCAGCCGCACTTCGAGCTCTTGCAGGGTGAGCTCCGTCCAGACGATCTCGTCCCCGACGCGCAGCCGCACCAGCGCCCCGTCGAGCATCGCAAACGCCACCTCCGACGGAACCAACAGCCGCACCTCGCCGTTGACCGTGATCGCCAGCCGATCGATCGCACCCTTCGCTGCCGTGGGAGTCTCGACCTCACCGCGCACCGCGGGCTGCTGCACCCGCGACCGCGCGCGCTCGATGGCGACGGCGAGGCGCTCGGCGCCGACGGGCTTCAGCACATAGTCGATCACCCCATGGGCAAACGCGGCGACCGCGTGCTCGGGGTGCGCCGTCGCGAAGATCACCTCGACGCCGAGCTCCGCGGCCGCCTGCGAGACGCCGAGCCCCGAGAGCCCGGGCATCTGCACGTCGAGCACGGCCACGTCGACGTCGACGGACTCCAGCATCGAGAGCGCCGCCGCGCCGGTCGAGCAGTCCGCCACGACCTCCACGTCGCGCAGCTCGGAGAGCAACCGTCGCAGGCGTCGACGGGCCATCTCCTCGTCGTCGGCGATGAGCACCTTGAGCGCTGTCATGGAGCGACCTCTTCGAGCGTCTGCGGCGGGAGGTGCACCGTCACGCGGGTGCTCGTGTCGGTGGAGGCGAAGACTGCGCGGGTGTCTTCGCCGTAGGCCAGGACGAGTCTGCGCTCGACGCTCGCCAGCCCCTGCGCCCCGTCGCGCGGACCACCGAAGGCGCCGGGGTTTTCGATGGACACGACGGCGTCTCCGTTCTGCGCGCGCACCTGCATCTCGACCTCGCCATCATGCCCCGCGGCGGGGCCGTGCTTGATGGCGTTTTCGAAGAGCGGCAGCAGCACCAGCGGCGGGACGTCACGAGCGGTCGCGGCGGCTTCGACGTCGAAGCGGAAGCGATACCGACCGGCGTCGCGCGTTGCGTAGAGGGCGGCGAGCTGCTGGAGGAGCGCGAGCTCGCGGGCGAGCGACCAGCCCGGCGTCTGGAGCGCGTCGAACACCGCCCGCAAGAGGGCGGCGAGGTCGAGGATGGCGCGCTCGGCGACGACCGGGTCTTCGCGGCACCACTCGGCGATGGCGTTGAGCGTGTTGAAGAGGAAGTGCGGGTCGAGCTGCGCCCGGAGCGCGAGGATCTGCGCGTGTTCGGCGTCGACGGCGAGCTTCGCGGCGCGGGCGCGCTCGCGGTCGGCGGTGGCTTCGAGCTCGATGTCGCGACCGAGGCCCCAGCCCCCCGCGAGGAAGAGCGCCACCAGAACGCCGAGCGAGCGCGGCTCGGTGACGTAGGTCCACGCGAGGCCGACGCGCGGAGGGAGCAGCACCCCGGCGCTGACAACGACCGCGACGGAGGCGACGACGTAGACGCCCCAGGCCGCGAGGTGGTGCGCGAGGGAGGGCAGCGGTCGCGCGAAGAGCGAGCGCCAGAGCGCCGGCGCCAACGCGCAGAACAGCACCATGAGCACGGCGTCGACGAACATCGCGCGCGGCGAGTGGCTGGCGACCCACTCGGCCGACCACAGCGACGCGCACACCAGCGCCAGCGGGACGGCGCGACGCGGCGCCGCGAGCGAACGCAGGGTCTCGGCGAAGAGACGGGCGCGGTGGGTGTCGGGCATCGGGCGAGGGCGATGGTAGGCCGGCGCGCGCGTCACCCGTAGCATCGAGCGCGCATTGCCTCGATACTGCGGACATGCCCGACCCCGTCGATCTTGGCGCCGCGCTCGCGACCTTCCACGAACCGTGGCAGCCGCGCACCGTGGCCGTCCTCAACGACTACGACGTCCGCGTCGCGAAGACCGTCGGGGAGTTCTCCTGGCATAGCCACCCCGACACCGATGAGTTGTTTCTCGTCGTGAAGGGGTCGCTGACGATTCGCATGGAGGCGGGCGACGTCACGCTCGGCCCCGGTCAGCTCTACGTCGTTCCGCGCGGCGTGCGGCACCAGCCGGTGTCCAGTGAGGGCGCCGAGATCGTGCTCATCGAGCCGAGCGTCACCGTCAATACGGGCGACTCTCCCGGCGCGCTCACGGCCGAGCGCCGCGTGCTGTAGCGCGCTCGGCCCAGTCATTCGTCAGCGGCAGGTTCCGCCGTTGCACGTCTGGCCGGTCGCGCAGCGCAGCCCGCACGCGCCGCAGTTGGTCGCGTCGCCCGTCGTGTTGACGCACGCGCCGCCGCACTCGGTCAGGCCCGACGGGCACACGCAGCCGCCCGACGCGCACACCCGCGGCGCCGTGCAGCGCGTCCCGCACGCGCCGCAGTTGGTGTTGTCGCGGCTCGTGTCGGCGCACACGCCCGAGCAGTCCGTGAGGCCCGATGGGCAGGCGCACGTCCCCGCGGTACAGGCCTGGTCGTTGCGGCAGGTGCGGCCGCAGGTTCCGCAGTTCTGCGCGCTGCCCGAGAGGTCGATGCAGGCGCGCGAGCAGGTGGTCGACGTCGGCGGGCAGACGAGCCCGCAGAGGCCCAGCGAGCACACCTGACCCGCGGGGCACGCGCGGCCGCAGGCGCCGCAGTGGTTGGGGTCGCTCAGCGTCGAGACGCACGCACCGCCGCAGTTCACGGTGCCGAGCGCGCAGAGGCACGACCCGCCGACGCAGGCCGACGACGCGCCGCACGCCCGCCCGCAGGCGCCGCAGTGGTTGGGGTCGCCGCGCAGGTCGACGCAGCGACCGCCGCACAGCGTCGCGCCCGCCGCGCAGGGGCTCACGCACACGCCGAGCGTGCACGACTGGCCATCGGCGCAGGCGTTGCCACACGCGCCGCAGTCGGTGGCGCTCGTCGCGAGGTCGGCGCAGCGACCGCCGCACGCCGTCTGTCCCGCGGCGCACGCCGACGCGCACACACCCGACACGCAGAGCTGGCCCGCCGCGCAGGTGTTGCCGCACGCGCCGCAGTTGGCGCCGTCGCCGGAGGTCGCCACGCAGCGACCGCCGCAGAGCGTGGTGCCGGTCGGGCAGGCGCAGACCCCGGCGGTGCAGGACTGGCCCTCGGCGCAGCGGGTGCCGCAGGCGCCGCAGCGGTTCACGTCGTTCTGGAGGTCGGCGCAGAAGGTCCCGCACGCGGTGGTTCCGGTCGGGCACGGCGCGCCGCACACGCCGCCGACGCAGGTCTGTCCGGGGCCGCACGGGGTGTCGCAGGCGCCGCAGTGACGCGGGTCGCTGCTGGTGACGGCGCACACGCTGCCGCACGCGGTCGCGCCCGCCGGGCAGGCGCAGCGCCCTTCGACGCAGCCGGTGCCCGCGGGGCACACCGTCCCGCAGCCGCCGCAGTGGAGCGGATCACTCGCGGTCGCGGTGCAGGTCCCGCCGCAGTCGATGGTGCCGGTGGGGCAGGCGCAGGCGCCAGAGGTGCACGTCTGGTCGAGCGTGCAGACCGTCGAGCAGTTGCCGCAGTGGAGCGGGTCGGTCGTGGTGTTCACGCACGCGTTGGCGCAGGCCGTCGGTCCAGCGCCGCACGACGCGACGCAGGCGCCCGCGAGGCACGACTGGCCCGCGGCGCAGGCGCGACCGCAGCCGCCGCAGTGGGCCGGGTCCGTCGCCGTCGCCACGCAGCGCCCGCCGCACGCGACGGTGCCCGTCGGGCAGCCGCAGACGCCCGATTGGCAGAGCGTTCCGACGGGGCAGCGCTGACCGCAGCGGCCGCAGTCACTCTCGGCCGAGCGGAGGTCGACGCAGGCCGTCCCGCAGCGGTCGGTACCCAGCGGGCAGAGAGCGACGCACGCCCCCGCGGTGCAGGTCTCCTGCGCGCCGCAGGTACGCCCGCAGGCGCCGCAGTTGCGCGCGTCGGTCGCAGTGTCGATGCACGAACGACCGCACGCCGTGAGCGTTCCGCAGCCGGCGCTGGCGCTGGCGCAGGCGCCCGCGAGGCAGACCTGGTCGGTCCCGCAGGCGCGGTCGCAGACGCCGCAGTGGGCGGGGTCGGTGGCGGTCCGAACGCAGGTCGAGCCGCAGAGGGTGGTGCCGGTCGGACACCCGCAAACGCCCGCGACGCAGGACTGACCCGACGGGCAGGCGTTGCCGCAGGCGCCGCAGTGGCGGACGTCCGTCGCGGTGACGACGCAGGCGCGACCGCAGGCGACAGAGCCCGTCGGGCAGGTGGGCGCGCACGCACCGAGGACGCAGGTCTCACCGGCGCCGCACGAGCGACCGCACGCGCCGCAGTTGAGCGCGTCGACGGAGAGGTCGCGGCAGGCCGTTCCGCACATCGCGCGCGGGGTGACGCAGGGGATGTCCAGCGGGATGACGTCCCCCGTCACGACATCGAGCCCGACATCGAGAGGGACATCGGGTGCGACGACATCGGGCGTCGCGACGTCGGGCGCGTCGAAGCCTGCATCGGTGCCGGCGTCGGTTCCGGTGTCGACGACCTGACCCTGGTCGACGAGGGTCGACGCATCGACGGTCTCGGCGGGGCCGACGATGGCGCGGTCGCCACAGCCCGCGAGGGCGAGAGCGGCGAGGAGCGCGACGCGGGCGAAGGAGTGCGAAGAGGTCTTCATCGGGTCGTCGCTCCTGACGGGGTCGTGGCGGGGGACGAGGGCACGACGATGGCGGTGCCCGCGGACGGAGGAGGCGTCGCCTGCGCCGGGTCGAGGATGTGAAACTCCACGCGACGGTTGGCGGCCCGCGCCGCGCGGGTGGTGCCCTGCACGAGCGGGCGCGTGGGCCCGTAGCCGTGGGCTTCGAGGCGCCCGGCTTCGATGCCGTGCGCGGCGAGCCAGGCCATCACGCTCTCGGCGCGGCGCTGCGAGAGGTCCATGTTGGCGTCGGAGCGGCCGACGTCGTCGGTGTGTCCTTCGACGGAGACGCGGCGGATGCCGGGCTGCGCGCGGAGGGCTTCGGCGACGGCTTCGAGCACCGGGAAGCTGGTGCGCAGCACCACGTCGCGGTTGGTCGCGAAGAACACCGGGCGGTTGATGCGAATCTGTCCGTTGTCGATGCGCACGAGGCCGGGGCAGCCGTTGCGCCGCGGGTTGGTGGAGGGCGCGCCGGGCTGGTCGGGGCACGCGTCCTGCGCGTCGGGAACGCTGTCGTGATCGCGGTCGGGATTGGGGCAGCCCGGTCGTGCCGGGTCGGGCGTCGGACCGGCGGGCTCGGCGCGGCACTGGTCGGCGTGGTTGACGACGCCGTCGTGGTCGTCGTCACCGTCGGGGCAACCGAGACGATCGGGGTCGGGGTTGGGCCCTTGCGGGAGCTCGGGGCAGTTGTCGTTGGCGTCGGCGATGCCGTCGTTGTCGACGTCGAGGAGCGGACACCCCGCGCGCGCCGGGTCGGGTCGCGCCCCAACGGGGACGGTCGGGCACTGGTCGAGCGCGTCGGCGATGCCGTCGCTGTCGGCGTCGCGCAGCGGACAGCCCGGTCGGGCCGGGTCGGGCTGTGGTCCGGCGGGGACGTTGATGCACTGATCCTGCGCGTCGATGATGCCGTCGCTGTCGGCGTCGCGCGGAGCGACCGGGGCCTCGACGTCGGGCGGAATCCGCAGCGACATCGAGAGGCCGGCCGACCAGAAGCCCGCGTCGCTCTGCTGATCCGTCGCCGCGGCGAAGACGTTGGTGAAGCGACCGAAGGGGCCGACGCCGACGGCGCGACCGAGGGCGAACTCGAAGCCGAGGCCGACGTCGATGCCGACGCGCGAGAGGGTCGCGGTGCGGGCGAGGCCGGCGTTGCCGTCGATCCAGACCCAGCCGACGCGGCCGAGCATCGGGGCGACGCGGAGGCCGCCGGTGACGGTGTAGAGCTGGCCCGCGGCGCGGCCGTTGGAGGGAAACCACGTGCTGCCGAAGCCCGCCTGGATTTCGACGGGCCCGAAGAGTCGCAGCCCGACGCGACCGCCGCCCTGGACGAGCGCGTTGTAGCCGAGCTGGTCGCGCTGGTAGGTGCTGAGCATCGTGCCGCCGCCGATCTCTCCGCGCAGCACGAGCCGTGAACTGAACTGGGCGTGCGCGAGGCGTGGCGCGAGCGTCGTCGCGGCGAGCGCGAGGACGAACGAGGCCGCGCCGCACGCCCCTCGGGAGCGGGAATGAGAGAGCTGCATGCGGCGCCATCTGTTGACGGAGGCGCGGCACCGCAAGCCCGCGGCATGACGTTGGCGGGTGCGTAGCGAAGGGTGCGGTCAGGCGCGAACAGCAGGAGGCGGCGCGGGTGGTGTGGTGCGCTTCCAGGCGTCGAGCTCCTGCACGCGCGAGAGCCACGCGCGGAGGTTGGCGTAGTCGGCGATGGGCAGGCGCGCTGGAGCGGCGAGGGCAAACGACGCGGCCAGCGAGTAGTCGGCGAGGGTGACGCGATCGTGCGCGACCCACGTCTTGCCTGCGAGGTGGGCGTCGAGGACGGGCGCGTACTGGGCGATGAGCGACTCGCCGCGCGCGAGCTCGACGGGGTCGGCCGGGCCGCGGCCGGTGAGCGTCTTCACGACGTTTTCGTAGACGACGATGGAGTTGGCCGGGGCCATGTGGGCGGCGCACCAGAAGAGCCAGCGGTTGACCTCGGCGCGACCGCGCGCGTCCGTCGGGAGCAGCGTCTGGCCCGGCGTCTTGTCGGCGAGGTACTGCATGATGGCGCGCGACTCCCAGAGCACGAAGCCGTCGTCGTCGAGCACGGGGACGCGCCCGTTGGGGTTGCGCGCGAGGTGGGGTGCTCCGCGCTGCTCGCCCTGGGTGAGGTCGACGAGGATGCGTTCGAGGGGAAGGTCGAGGTGGGTGGCGACGAGCAGCACGCGGCGGGAGTTTCCGGACATGGGATGGAAGTAGAGCTTCATGGGGGGGCCTCCGATGGACCGCACCGGGTCCACGGGGAGACGTCTATCGCACGGTGATGACAGGTGGCTGTCAGGTTTGTTGGAGCGGGCGCGACGACGTCGTCTATGCTGCGGCGCCATGAACCTCGCCCGACTCGGCGGCGCCTTCGGGCTGGTGCTCACCTTCGGATGTTCGTCGTCGCGCTTGCTCGCGCCCGGCGCGCGGGCGCCCGAGTTTCACGCGCTCGATCAAGACGGCCGCGACCGCCGACTCGCCGACGAGCGCGGGCACCCGGTGGTTTTGTACTTCTATCCGCGCGACGCGACACCCGGATGCACCCGCGAGGCGTGCTCCTTCCGCGACGTGTGGAGCCGCTTCGTGGAGGTCGGCGCCCAGGTGCTCGGCGTCTCGACCGACGACGTGGCGTCGCACGCGGCCTTCGCGCGCGAGCACCGCCTGCCCTTCCCATTGCTCGCCGACCCCGATGGGGCGATCACGCGGCTCTACGGCGTCGGCCGCACCTTCGGCCTCGCGTCGCGCGTCACCTACGTCATCGACCGCGACGGGGTGATTCGCCGGATCTTCCCCGACGTCGATCCGGGCGTGCACGCGACCGAGGTGCTCGACGCGATCCACTCGCTCGCGCCGTAGGAGGCCCTTCCCCTTCGAAGTCGCGCGTGCTCGCGTGTGTCAGGGCGCGGCGTACGGGCTGACGACGTCGACGACCCAGGTGATGCCGAAGCGGTCTTTCAGCATGCCGTAGACGGGCGCCCACTGCGCGGGGGCCAGCGGCTGCACGACGGTCGCGCCGACGGCGAGCTTCTCCCAGAACGCGGTGACCTCGTCGGTCGTCTCGCCGCGGAGCGAGACGAAGAAGGGGTCCTCCCCGCGGCTCCATGGCCGGCTCGACGGGACGTCGTAGGCCATCACGCGGAAGCCGTTGGCGGCCGCGACCTGTCCCCACATCACCTGGTTGGCCTCGGCCGGGTTCTGCACGTTTCCAGCGTCCTGGTACGAGACGATGGTCAGGTCACCACCGAAGACGGATCGATAGAACTCAAGCGCCGCACGGGCATCGCCGCGCAGGTTCAGATGGGTCACGACACTCAGGCTCATGATGGGCTCCTTCTCGATGGTCGACGGGCGACGTCACTCGTCGCCGGTGGACGAGAAGAAGGATGTGCGCCGGGTGCGACGAACTATGTCGCACCCCTCAACAGGTGGACTCAGGCGGTCGCTGGGGCCGCTTCGGACCGGGGTTGGTCGCGTTCCGCGCCTGCACCACCGGGCAAGCAAAAGCGAGCGCCCCTCCGGGGCTTCCGGAAGGGATCGACCACTACGGACAGGCTCACGGTTCTGGTTCCACGCCGCGGCGTCAGCGCGGCGCGCAACGGCAACGTTGGCAGTCTCCGACGACTGCGGACCCGACCGTCGCGCGCCTCGCTGACGCCGCGGCGTGGGCCCTGGCCGCTTGCGGCCTGGTGGCAATGGTGGTCTTCCGGAAGCCCCGGAGGGGCGCTCGCTTTGTGCGCCCGGCATGGGCGTTGGCTTCGGGGTGCAAGTCCCCGGGAAAGTAGGTCATGACGATCCACGCGAGAGGCAAGGGCAGCGAGGCAACGGACTGTCTGAAGGAAGCCCGACGCGAAACGGCGAGCCGACGGACAGAAAGCCGATGTGAGGCCGTGCGGTCTGGGGCGAGCGGGCAAGGAGCCGCGAAGCTCCAATGACCAAGAGACCGTGCGGTAGATCGGGCGGTTGCGCCGTGAAAGCCAGCGTTTCTTACCCGGGGAGATCCTGCTTCACGCCTGAAAGGGCGACACACACCAACGTGCGGCGCAGGAAGTCAGCAGAGGTCGTAGTAGCGCGTCCGAAAACCTGGGCTCCCGCGCCGACGTCGCCAACGACGTCGGAGACACGACGGGGAACGCCACGACGAAGGGCCGACGGCCGCGCAAAGGACCAAACGGAAGGGAGGGTGCATCGACCATGAGTCTCAAAAGGGAACCGCCTCAGATGCCCGGGACACCACCGGGGCGAGGGAGGCGCGACGAGGGTGAAGCCCTCAACGCGCAGCCCCGCGAGGAAGACCCCACGGCGACGAAAGGAGACGAGCACTCGGGCACCAGCGCCTTGCTGGAGGCGGTCCTCGGAAGGGACAACCTCTTGCGGGCGCTCCAGCGGGTGCAGAGCAACCGGGGCAGCCCCGGAGTGGACGGGATGGAGACGAAGGATCTCGCGGCCCACCTGCGTGTGCACTGGCCGCGTCTGCGCGAGGACCTCCTCGCGGGGCGCTACCAACCGCAGCCGGTGAGATCGTGCGAGATCCCCAAGGCGTCGGGCGGCACGAGGACTCTCGGCATCCCGACGGCCCTGGATCGTCTCCTCCAACAGGCGATCCTCCAGGTGCTTCAGCCTCGATTCGATCCGACCTTCTCACAGCACAGCTACGGGTTCCGCCCGGGGCGCAGCGCGCACGACGCGATTGTCGTCGCACAGCGCTACGTCCAGGAGGGGCGCGGGGTGGTGGTGGACGTGGACCTCGAAGCGTTCTTCGACCGCGTGAACCACGACGTGCTGATGGGCCGGTTGGCCAAACGCATCGAGGACAAGCGCCTGCTGAGGCTCATCCGTCGCTACCTGGAGGCCGGGATGATGGCCGACGGGATCGCGACGGCGCGGACGGAGGGAACGCCGCAAGGCGGCCCGCTGTCACCACTGCTGGCGAACGTGCTTCTGGACGAAGTGGACAAGGAGTTGGAGCAGCGCGGTCACGCGTTCGTGCGCTACGCCGACGACCTCAACGTGTACGTGAGGTCGGAGCGGGCGGGCGAGCGAGTGATGGCATTCCTGCGGGAGCGCTTCGCGTCGCTGCACCTCCGGGTCAACGAGTCCAAGAGCGCGGTGGCGCCGGTCAAGGGACGGAAGTTCCTGGGCTTTCAGTTCTACGCGCACGGCGGAGAAGTGAAGCGAGGGGTGTCGGCGAAGTCGCAAGAGGCGTTCAAGGCGCGTGTGCGGGAGCTCACGAGCCGGACGGCGGGTCGCAGTCTGGTGCAACTGATCGAGAGGCTGAATCGGTACCTGCGTGGGTGGTGGGCGTACTACCGCCTCACGCAGCAGACGAAGCTCTTCGAGGGGCTGGACGAGTGGATTCGCCGTCGCCTTCGGATGGTGCAACTGAAGCACTGGAAGCGAGGCATCACGATCTACCAGTCGCTGCGCGCCCTTGGACAAGGGGACGAAGCAAGCTGGAAGTCGGTGGCCTCGGCCGGTGGCTGGTGGCGCCGCGCGCTCCGCCTGGGCTTCACGCTCCGACCCAGTTGGTTCGACAGCCTCGGGTTGTGGAGGCTACGGAGGTGACCTCAACCGTCCGAACCGCCGGATGCGGACCCGCTTGTCCGGTGGTGTGGCAGGGGTCGGCTCCTCCTCACGGAGGGGCCGCCCCTATGCCGATCGCTTGCCCGGTGGTGCAGGCGCGGGACGCGACCACACCCGGTCCGAAGGCGGCCTCACTCGTACCGCGCCGCCGCCGTCCGCAGGCGCTTCGCCACCATCTCCCGTAGCGCGGGCGGCCCGATGACCTCCGCGAAGTCCCCCAGCGACAGCACCCACTCGGAGACCTCGTGGAGTCCGTCCACGCGCAGGTGCACCCGCAGCCTCCCGTCGGGGCGCTCCTCGAAGCGCTGTGACGCGTGGATGCTCCGCTCGCGCACCCACCGCGCGTGGGCGGCGTCCACCTCGACCTCGACGTCCTCGATCGCGCCCTCCCGCCACAGGCCAAACGCCTCCCCCAGAAACGCCTGCGCGTCGAAGCCCCGCGGCATCGTGAACGACTCCCCCACGAAGCCCACCTCCCCGATGCGATCGAGCGCCAGCATGATGCGCCGCCCCCGCTTCTCCTCTGCATCCGCACCACCCGTGACCTCCACGACGAAGTACACGCCGTCGCGGTAGTGGATGAGCCCCAGCGGGTTCACGACGAGCTCGCGCGCCGACAGACCCTGCATCGCCCGCGAGTGCGAGAGATACGTGAGCCTCACCACGCTGCAACGGATCATCGCTTCGAGCATCTGGTCGAGCCGCTGCGCGACCTCGGGGCGACCCGCGTAGTTCTTCTGTCCCTGCGACACGACGGCGATGCGCCGGGACCACCCCTCGAAGCGCGACGCGTCCGAGTCACCGAGGCCCGAGATGAGCCCGTCCACCCGCGCGCGGAGCCGACGCGCCGCCCGCTCGCCCCACAGCGACGACGACAGCTTCGCGCCGATCGCCACGCCCAGGATCGCCGACCGCGCGCTCCGACGATCGGCCGCCGACGCGAGCTCCCGCCGCACGATCCACGCGCCGTCGTCGCGCTGCGCGAGCCGGTCGCCGAGGTGGCCGCGCACCACCGCGAGGTCGCGCTGCACCTGTCGAACGGAAATCTCCAGCTCCTCGGCAAACTCGGGGACGCGGACGATGCGACCGTCGAGCAGGGCCGCGTGCAGTCGCAGGATGCGCTCGGCCTGCGAGTACGCGCCGCGCTTCCGACCGGGGCCTGAGCGACGTCTGACCGCCATCAAGAAGTCTCTCTCACGAACGTCTTCCCCCGCATGGCGCGCGAGTCTACCCGAACGGCCGATGCCGACGCCCAGCGGGTCGCGCTCGTCTGCGCGGGCGAGCGCTCGAAGTTGCGGCGGCGCCTTCACGGAGTCGATGATCGGCGCCACACGATGCCATCGCCGCCGTACCGCACGCCCGAAGCCCCGGCCCCAGAGCCCGCGAGTGATCCCGTCGAAGCGTTGGGTCCGCTGCGCTCGTCGCACCGCCCGCCGAGCCTCGCGCTCGCGCTGGTGCCGGCGATGATGATGGGGGTGGTCGTGGCGGCCTTGTTCGTCGCCATGGTGGCCGTGGCGAAGGTCGGCGCGATGTCGCTCCTCGGGATCCTGCCCGGGATCGTGGTCTTCGCGGTCGGCGCGCTGGGGCCGCTCCACGCGCGCAAGGTCTACGTGGACATGCACGCCGACGGGGTGGTGGTCACCCGGTGGGGCAAGCGCGACGTGGTGGCCTACGACGAGGTCGACACGGTGTGGTTCGAGCTGTCACAGCCACCCTCCATCCTGGGCGGCATCGCGCAGATCGACGCGCTGCGGCTGGTCGATCACGCGGGCGTTGCGCACAAGGTCCCGCTGCGCCTGCCCGACGTCGAGCGCATCGCCAACCCGATCTTGAGACGCTGCTCGACGACGCACCTCGACGCGGCGCGCGCGGCTCTCCGCGACGGTGAGACGCTGACCTTCAACCACGTCCGACTGAGCCAGGAGGGCGTCTCCTTCGGCGGCCCGGTGGTGCGGTGGAGCGACCTGAAGCTGGTGCGCTTCCAGCAGGGGCGTGTGGTGTTTCTGCGAGGCACTTCGCTCGTCGCGTGGCGGACCGTGGGACTCGACCGCGTGCCGCACCCGCTGGTCTTCCAGAAGCTCGTCGAGGAGTGCGCGCAGCGAACCGAGGTCGACGACCCGCTCATGCGCCTTTTCGGCTGACCTGTTTGACGCTCATCGGTTGGTGCCTCTGCTCGGGGTGTTGGGTCCTCTGTGGCCCTCGTCGTCTCACAGGAGGTTCATCGTATGACCACCACATCCAACGACGGCTCGCCGTCTGCTCCCCGTCAGGACATCACGCGCGACATCGCCTGGTTCGCCGGGCCCGACGCGAAGGAAGACCAGTGGGCGCGTGAGGCCGTGAGCGCTGGCCTCGTGACGCTCGTCGCCACGAAGATGGGCCTGGAGATCATCGACCACACGCTCAGCCTCGCGGACACCCAGACCGTGAAGTGGGCCATCCGCGAGATGACCCCGCTGCGGCTCGCGGAGCTGGAGATCGAGGCCGGGGACATTCCCCAGCGGCAGGCGCGGGCCCACCTCCAGGCGGTGCTCGATGCCTTGCAGGAGACCGACGGCGCAGGCTGGGTGCCGGGGGAGTACGTCGAGGACGTTCCGGTGTCGCAGCCGCACCACTTCAACTGAGCCCGCACCGTCGTGGCGCCGGGTGATGGTCGGCGCGACGACGCGTCGGTACTCTCGGCGGCGATGTCCCACGCGCACGAACGACTCGCCCCGCCCTTCGCAGACATCCACATCGACGACGGCGTCGTGAGGGTCACGCTCCTGCACGACCCCGTCGTCGAGGGCGTCGACATGGCGATCTACGTCGACGGATCCGGGAGCATGACCGAGGAGTACGAGTACCAGGACGATCTCCCGCTCGGAGATGTCCATGGGCGCGTGCCACCGCCGACGCACGTCCAGACCGCGACGGCCGCCGCGCCCGCGAAGGCACCGGCGAAAAAGCAGGGCCTGCTCGCGCGACTGTTCGGGTGGTTTCGCGACGACGACCACGGCGGCAATGGGGACGTCGATCATGGTGATGACGACGACGACCATGACGGAGACAACCATCACGCGCCGGTGAGGCGCGGTCGCACCAATCAGGTCGAGCCGCAGGTGCGCCGCATGCTCCAGTACCTCGCCACGAAGGATCGCAACGGGAAGCTCCGTCTCGCGTACTGGGCCTGCGGCAGAGGCGGCAGCAAGGTCGAGGTCGTGGGCGAGCTGTCGAGCGTCGACGCCGCGACGTTGCAGGTGGCAGGACCGAAAGCCTTCGGCACCGGAACCCGACTCGCACCGGCCCTCAAGGACTTCATCGCCTACATCGAGCAGCAGAGCGCGCGCGGCGGGAAGGTCGGCTGCGGGGTGTTCGTCGGCGACGGGCAGATCAGCGACCAGGACGAGGTGCATGAGCTGTCACGGACGATCGCCGCGCGCATCGCGAAGGGGCGGCTCCCGCCGTTGCACCTCGTGCTGGTGGGCGTCGGCTCGGAGGTCAACGAGAAGCAGATGGAGGAGATCGCCCACGTCGAGGTGCCCGGTGCCGAACACCTGTGGTGCCACCGCGTCGCGGAGGAGACGCACCAGATGGCGGAGTTCGTGTCGGGTCTCGTGGACGGCACCATGACCGTCGCGTCGGGCGGGGCCGTCTACGACGCGCGCGGCGGGCTCGTGAAGCGCTACGACGGCCGCCTCCCCGCGGTGCTGGAGTTCAGGCTCCCCGCGGGCGACGCGCGCTTCACGCTGGAGATCGAGGGCCGGCGCTACACGCAGAACCTCCCCGACGACGACCACTGAGCCCGCGGGCACCTTCAGAGGGGATGGCCCTAACGACGCGCGCTACGGTCGAACATCCACGCGAGCCAGGCGAACCCGACGCGCTGGCCCACCGTCGGCTGGGCGATGGGCGGCGCCGTGCGGAGCTGCACCGCCGGGATGAGCCCGAACACGTTGCGCAGCCGCTGCTGGGTGAAGTCGTCGAGGTCGCCCGAAAACACCAGCCTCCCTCCGCCGTCGGTGGGCTGCGCGCGGATGGTGGCGCTCGCGACGCGGACGCGGGAGAGCACGTCGCGCACGTCCGAGACGAAGCGCGCGGGCACGCGACCCCGAACGACCAGGATGCGGTTGTCGCGCACGGAGAGGCAGAAGAGGTCTTCGTGGAGCAGGTGCCAGCCGAAGATCGCGACGGCACCGACGAGGGCGAGCAGCAGCCAGGGCATCGCCGCGCGTCGTAGCGCATCGCCGACGCCCGCGCGAACGGTCAGTGCGGCACGTACGGAGGCCGCTCGCGCTCGACGAACTCCCGCACCGTCGGTCGCTGCCACACCCGATCGGCGTACTCCCGCACCGCCTCCGGAACCTCGTCCCCGTTGATCACCAGCCGTTGCAGCATGAACGCCAGGTCGGCGTCGGCGATGCTCCACGCCTTGCCGATGTACCCGCCGCCGTGCGCCAGCAGCCGCGTCGCGACCGTCACCAGCTTCGTCGCGGCCGCCTGCGCCTCGTCGCTCAAGGGCTTCGTCGCGCGCTCGTAGAACATCGTCGTCGTCGACCGCTCGATCCTGATCGGGAGCGTGTCGTCGCTGCGAATCCACGACATCACCTGCCGCGCCCGCGCCCGCTCCTTCCGGCTCGTCGGCAGCACGCGCGTCCTCTTGGGGAAGGCATCCTCCAGGTACTCGATGATGGCGCTCGACTCCGCCAGCATGAAGTCCCCGTGCCGCAGCGCCGGAACCCTCCCCATCAGCGACCGGGCCGCGTAGTCCTCGACGCGCTGCTCGCCCCGCTGCAACGCCACCACCACCGTCTCGTACGCGAGTCCCTTCTCGCGCAGCGTCACGTCGCACGAGAACACATAGGGGCTGATCCAGAAGTCGTCGCGATACAGGGTGAGGTCGCTCATGGCCAGCGACCGTAACGCCGTTGTGGACTCCCTCCCAGCGCCATGCGCCGTCGCCCGTTGCGCTATGGTCCGCGCCGATGGTCGTCCCCGCCGCCCGCGATCCCGAGCGTGTCCGCCGCATGGTCGGCCTCGTGCTCTTCACCCTCGGCACGCTCGCAGGGGGCCTCCTCCTGCACATCATCTTCCTGCTGCCGCCGCTGCTCGGAAACAACGCCATCTCGCAGTACACGGCCATGGCCGCCGGGGCCGCGCTCGCCTTCCCCGCGGTGCTCGTCTACATGACCATTCCGCGGTTGCTCGATCGGTACGACCCGGAGCCCGCGTGGGCCCTCTCGCTCGTCTTCACCTGGGGCGCCCTCGGCGCGTGCGGCTTCTCCGCGCCCATCAACAGCGTCGTCGCGGCCCTCTCCTCCGAGGCCGTCGGCGCCGCGGTGTGCGCGCCGATCGTCGAGGAGTTCTTCAAGGGCCTCGCGCTCTTCGGGATGTTCTATTTCTGGCGCCGCGAGTTCGACGGCGTCATCGACGGCATCATCTACGCGACCTTCGCCGCCCTCGGCTTCGCCGCCGTCGAAAACGTCGTCTACTACGCCCGCGCGGGCGTTCACTCCGACACCGATCTCACCAGCGTGTTCATCCTGCGCGGCGTCGTGACCCCGTGGGCGCACCCGCTCTTCACGTCGATGACTGGCATCGGTTTTGGCCTCTCGCGCGAGAGCACCAGCACCGGCGGCCGCTGGCTCTTCCCCCTCCTCGGCTACGGCGCCGCGGTCTTCCTCCACGCCGTCTGGAACGGCGCCGCCGTCCTCTCCACCGCCATGCAGGTGCCGCTCGTGCTGCTGCTCCTGCCGCTGTGGTTCCTCTTCGTGGCGGCCTTCCTCGCGATCGTGTTTTCGCTCGCGCTGCGCCGCGGTCGCATCATCCGCGAGTACCTCCAGGACGAGGTCATCATCGGAACGCTCTCCCGCGAGGAGTACGCCCTCGTCGGCTCGGCCTTCGGTCAGTTTCGCGCGCGCACCGGCCCGCAGGGAAAGCTCCGCGGCGAGCTCATCGCCACCGCCGCCCGCCTCGCGCTCTCCAAGTGGCACGCCACGCGCGCCATGAAGGGCCAGATGCGAACCATCAGCTTCGACTTCATCGTCCCGCTCCGCGAGCGCATCGCCCAGCTCCGCGCCGAGCTCAACGGCCCGACCCTGAAGCAGCCCCACCGATGAGACCCTGGCAGACCGTCGTCACCACCGCCTTCGCCGTCACCACCGCGGCCTTCGCGCTCGCGTGCGGCCCCGACGTTCCCCCCGACACCGCGCCCGACCTCTTCCGCCTCGCGGTCAACGGCCTCCCCGGCGGCGCGCTGCTCTCGGTCTACGGCGACGAACGCACACGCACCATGTACCTCGTCGGCGGCTACGTCGGCGTCGACCCGGCGCGCCTCGGCGCGGAGCCCGCGGGCCGCATGCTCACGTACAACGGCCGCGGAACCTTCCGCACCGTCTGCACCGCCGACGCCGTGCTCTGGTGGACGGCGCCCGTCGACGGCGTCGCGTGGGCCGCGGGCGAGCGCGGGACCATCGTGCGCTACCGCGACGGCGGTACCTGCGACGTGGTCGACACCGGGCTCACCTTCGCGGAGGGAGCGCCGACCTTCTGGGGCTTCACGCAGGTCGGCGGCGTGACGTGGTTCGTCGGCGGATCGGCCTCCCCGACGGGCCCGAAGGGCGTGCTCGTGCGCTACGACGGGACGACGTTTGCGCGGGTGGAGGTTCCGCCCGAGGCGCGCGACGCGAACCTCTACAAGATCGCCGCGCGCACCGCCGACGAGCTCGTGGTGGTGGGCGAGCGCGGGGTGGCGCTGCGGCTGCGCGACGGCGTGGCGACGGTCGACGCGACCCACATCGCGAGCACGGACAACCGGCTCTTCACGACGAGCTGCGCGGGCGGCGCGTGCTGGGCCGTCGGCGGTCAGAACACCGGCGTCATCCTCCAGGGGACGATGGAGACCAACGGCGACGGCACCACCACCTGGCGCTGGATGCCGCGCGTCTTCGACGAGCTCCGCGGCTGGAACGGCGTCTGGTTCAGCGACCCCGCCAACACGTTCATCGTGGGGGTCAACGGCCAGACGCTGCACACCAACGGGTTGCGGTCGTTTACGGGGCGATCGCTCACCCCGGCGACGCTGCACGCAGTGGGCGGCTGGTCGGCGCCGGGCGGCGCGAGCACGGTGGTGGTGGCGGTGGGCGGCGAGCTCGACACGGCTGATCCGTCGCAGCGCGCGGTGGTGCTGGTGCGCGGCGACGACAGCGAGACCTTCCGCGTCGACGGGCGGATGTTCACGGCCACCGGGGAGCTGCGCCGCTCCCTCGGTGGATCAGGTCAATAGGAGTGCGCCTCGCCGCCCGCTCGCTGCGTCGCTACGGCGGCGCGCTCGGACGTCCATCGGGGGCCGCGGGTCGCCACTCGACGTGGCGCGAGGGCCTGCTGCTCACCATCCGCGACCGCGACGGCAACATCGGTCAGGGCGAAGCCTCGCCGCTGCCACGGCACTCCCTCGACAAGCTCGCGGACGTCACCCGCGCGCTCATCGACGTGATCCCGCGACTCGGCGAAGCGGACGACGACGTCGCTGCCACGATGCAACGCTTCCCGACGCTCGATGCGCTGCCGTCGGCGCGGTGCGCGCTGGAGGTCGCGCTGCTCGACCTGCTGGCACGACGGGCGGGAGTGTCCCTCGCCGCGCTCGTCGGCCACGACGCCGACGCGGTGGTTTGCAACGCGCAGCCGGGCGCGCTGCTCGACGCGGACATCACGGAGCGCTGCGCCGCTGCCATCGGGCGAGGCTTCGACGTGCTCAAGCTCAAGGCGGGCGCTGACTTCGGTCGCGAGCGCGAGGTGCTCGCGGAGCTGCACGCGCGCTGGCCCGCGGTGACGTGGCGCCTCGACGCCAACGGCGCATGGACCGTCGACGAAGCCCGTCGTCGACTGGACACGCTGGCGGGCCTGAACGTGGCGTACGTCGAGCAGCCGTGCGCGGGCGACGGGGTCTTCGCGCTGGGTGAACGCGCGGTGCCATGGGCGGCCGATGAGGTGCTCATCGACGAGGCGGCGCGGTCGCGCTTCCTGGCGGACGCGGGTGTGCGGCGCGGGTGTGCGGCGGTGGTGTTGAAGCCGATGGCGCTGGGGTGGCTGCGGGCGCGAGAGACGGCGTCGGCCGCGAGCGCGCTGGGGTTGGGCGTGGTGGTGACACACCTGCTCGACGGACCGGTGGCGCTGGCGGCGGCGTGCGAGCTGGCGCGGTCGGTGTCGGGGGCGTGGGCGTGCGGGCTCGATCGACACGCGGGTCTCGACGCGTGGCCGAAGGTGGACGTGGCGCAGGCGGCGGGCGCGAGGGTGATGCGCGCGACGAGGGCGGGGCTCGGGTTGGAGGAGCTCGGGTGAGGGCGATGGCTGTGGGCCGCACCGCCCAGACGTCCCCCTTTGCGCGACGAGAGCGCTCTCCAACGACCGCGCTCATCGCCGACGGTCGCGCGTGGAGCTTCGCGGAGCTCGACGCTCGGATGGGCGCCTTCATCGCGGCGCTCTTGGGGGCGGGCGTCGTTCGAGGAGACCGCGTGGCCCTGCGTGGCAGCAACCGCGCCGAGACGGTCGTCGCGCTGCTCGGGATGGCGGCGGCGGGCGTGACGGCGGTGCTCGTTCATCCGCGGTTGACCGACGCAGAGGCACGGGTGCTCATCGACGACGCGCAGGTGGCGACGTCGCTCGACGACGCTGCGGTCGACGCGTTGATGCGCGAGGGCGGCGACCGACCATGGCCGATCGTGCCATCGCCTTCGGAGGCAGACGCCCTCGCGATCATCTACACCTCGGGCACATCGGGTCGCGCGAAGGGCGCGGTGCTCACCCACGGGGCCTTCGCGGCGAGCGCCGTGGCGAGCGCTCGCAACCTGTCGTGGACCCTCGACGACCGCTGGGTCGCGCCGTTGCCCGTCGCGCACGTGGGCGGGCTCTCGGTGCTCACGCGCTGCTGGTGCGCGCGTCGGCCGGTGGTGCTGCTGCCGCGCTACGACGCGGGCGCCGTGCTCGACGCGGTGAGGGCGGGCGGGACGCTGGTGAGCGTGGTTCCGACGATGCTGCGGGGGCTGTTGGAGGCGGACACCGGCAACGTGCTGGCGCGCGCGCGGTCCGTGCTGGTGGGCGGCGCGGCGTGTTCGCCGGAGCTGTTGCAGGAGAGCGCGGCGCGGGGCGTTCGGGCGCTGGCGACGTACGGGATGACGGAGATGTGCTCGCAGGTCGCGACGCAGTCGTACCAGCCAGGGGTGGTGGTCGTGCAGCGCGGCGTGGGGCGTCCGTTGGCGGACGTGGCGCTGCGGCTGACGGACGGTGATGGCGCGGCGGTGCGAGTGGGCGAGGTGGGGCGCATCGCGGTGCGAGGGCCGATGCGGATGCGCGGGTACTGGGGGCAGGATGCCCTCGCGGACGACGCGTGGTTCGACACGGGCGACCTAGGATCGCTCGACGACGACGGGACGCTGCACCTGCACGCGCGCCGGACGGACCTCATCGTGAGCGGTGGGGAAAACGTCTATCCCGTGGAGGTCGAGCAGTGCCTGGAGCGGCACCCGGCGGTGGCGGCGGCGCTGGTGTTTGGCGTGCACGATGAAGTGTGGGGACAGCGAGTGGCGGCTGCGATCGTGGCGCGCGGCGACGTGCGCGACGAGGCGGCGTGGCGGGCGTCGGTGATGGAGCATGCGCGCGCATCGCTGGCGGACTTCAAGCGCCCGCGGCTGCTGGTGCGGGTGGAGGCGATCGCGACGCTGCCGAGCGGCAAGCCCGACCGGGCGGGCGCTGTGGCGCGCTACGGGGCGAGTTTGCGGGCGTAGCTCCGGAAGGTCGTGGAACTGTCGGCATCGTTGGTTCCGTGCCAGAGTCAGCCGAGCGATCGGTGGCTCTCCGGTGACAAGCACCCTCGGCGCGACAATGTCAGAGAAGAAAGCGATTTGGTTCGGTTCGTCATGACGCGCGCGCAACTCTTGGATCGGGGCACTCAAGCAGCGCAGCGCACGCTCCCATTTCCGTCCGCACGCAAGGACGTTGCCGTGATCGCGCGGGTCGAGGGTCCGACCGCGCTTGAACTCTGCGCGGGGGCTGGCGGGCAGGCCCTTGGGTTGGAGTCGGCGGGTTTCGGGCACGTCGGTCTGATCGAGAACGACGCGTTCGCCTGCGCCACGCTGCGGGCCAACCGGCCGCACTGGGACGTCATCGAGCACGACCTCTTTCAGCACCTCGACCTCGCACGTTTTCGGGGCGTTGATCTCCTAGCGGGCGGCCTGCCGTGCCCTCCCTTCTCGGTGGCTGGCAAACAGCTCGGCGAGCAGGACGAGCGCAATCTCTTCAACGTCGGAGTCGAGTATGTCGACGCCCTCCGACCTCGCGCGGTGATGTTCGAAAACGTCCGAGGGATGTTCGATGCGGCGTTCGCCCCGTACCGGGCCCACATCGAAGAGCGGCTGCGTCGGATGGGCTACGAGTCGAGCTGGTGTCTGCGCCACGCATCGGAGTTCGGCGTTCCCCAGCTCCGTCCGCGCGTGGTCCTCGTGGCTCTGAAGAGGGAGATCGCGTCGGGGTTCGCGTGGCCCGAACACACTGTCGCGCCGCGCAGCGTCGGTGACACCCTGCGTGACTTGATGGGAGCGAAGGGTTGGTCAGGTGTCGACGCCTGGGCCGCGGGCGCTAGCCGCATCGCACCCACGATCGTAGGCGGCTCCAAGAAGCACGGGGGCCCCGACCTGGGGCCTACCCGCGCGCGCAAGGCGTGGGCTGAGCTGGGCGTTGATGGTCTCGGCATAGCCAACGAAGCTCCAGGGCCTGAGTTCGTCGGAATGCCGCGTCTCACGGTGAGGATGGTCGCGCGCATTCAGGGGTTCCCCGACACCTGGGAGTTTTCGGGTGGGAAGACGGCCGCCTATCGTCAGGTCGGTAACGCGTTCCCGCCGCCGTTCGCGGGCGCCATCGCCGCTCGCATCATGAGCGCGCTCACCGCCGGGCGTCGCGTCGCGACCGCAGTCGCGGGCTGATCGATGCCCTCGCCATGAAGCGAGTCCTTCCGTCCAAGGTTGTCCCCGGACATCAGGACTACGCGGTCCTTGAGCGGGTTCGGGCGGCGATCCTCCAGAAGGTAGGTGGCGAGGCCGAGATGCATCGGGCGTTGCCCCTGCTCATCCGCGACGCGATCGACTTCGTGATCGACCCGGTGCGCACCGCGCGGACGCGTATTCGCGACCTCGACAACGTCGAAAAGACCTTCGTCGGGCTCAAGGTCGAGCACTATTTCCGCGACCTCCTCGACGTGCCGAAGGGCCTCCGCGACCTCGTCATCGACGGGCTCGACGTCGACGTGAAGAACACCGTCGGCACGACGTGGATGATCCCCCCGGAGACGTACAAGAACTCCGATCCGTGCCTGCTGATCGCGACCGCCGAGGAGGACGGTAGATGTTGGCTCGGTCTGCTCGTCGCGCGGCCCGAGTACCTCAATGCACCCAACCGCGATCAGAAGTGCTCGGTGAGCAGCGGGGCCTTCGAGCACATCCTGTGGCTTGCCGACGGGATCCGGTTCCCTTGCAGTCGTTGGGAGGGCCTCGACATGGAACGCTTCCGCGCGCTCCGCAAGGTCAAGGGCGGCACCCGGCGGGCGGCGGACTTCTTCCGTGAGAACCTCGGTCGCCCCGTCCACCGCACGATCGTGCAAGCGCTCCTGTTCGATCAGGACGACTACATGAAGCGACTTCGGGGAAACGGGGGCGCGCGCGACCTCCTCCGTCGAAACGGCATCTCCCTGCTCTCTGGCGCCTATGACGCCGAGCGAGTCGCGGAGCTCGGGCTGCCGCCCATCGCACGCGACGAGATGATGGCCGTGAGCGACGTTCACGAAGAGGCTCTTCCGTAGCCCCCCCGCTCTCGGGACCTTCGACCGACGTTCAACGCCAGGTGTTGGTGCCGATGTCGTAGGCCTCGACGCGGTTGGTCACCAGCACGCTGTTGCTGCTGCGCCCGCCGATCGCGAGGAGCCTCCCGTCCACGAGGCTCACGAGCGGAAAGTACGAGTGGGCGATGTTCATCGGCGCCGCGGCGCCGAACGATCCCGTCGCGAAGCTGAACGTCGAGAGCGTCGTGAGGTACGTGCTGTTGTAGCCGCCCGCGAGATACACCCGCCCGTCGGCGCCGACGGCGGCGCCCATCATCGGACGGGCCTGGGCCCAGTTGGGACCGAGGGTGTACGTGTCGCTGACCGGGTCGTAGATCTCCACGAAGACCGCCAGGGTCCCGCCGCCATCCTGCACGGTTCCGCCGAAGAGGTAGATGCGACCATCGGGCGCGGTGACCGCCGAGCCGCCGGTGCGAATCACGCTCACCGACCGGATGTTGGACCACGCGTTGGTCGCCGGGTTGAACACCACCGCGCTGGTCATCCCCAGCGACGAACTGTTGGCGCTTCCGCCGAACACGTACACCCGCCCGTCGAGCCCCACCGCCGCCGCTGCCCCATAGCGGGCCGTCGCCAGCGACGGAAGCGTCGCCCACGTATTCGTCGAAGGCGTGTACGCGTACACCCCGATGGTGGCCGTCCCGTTGTACCCGCCGATCGCCAGCACCCGCCCGTCCGCGAGCGCGGCCGCCACCGGCAGGTAGCGCGCAGCGGGCATCGGCGCGCGGGTGGTCCACTCGTTGGTCGACGGGTCGAACATCTCCGTGTTCGCGACGATGGCTGAGGCGCTCGAACCCCCGAACACATACACCCGCCCGTCCGTCGCCCTGGCGCCCGCGAGCCCGTAGCGCGCGAGGGCAAGCTGTCCCGGCGGCGAGGTCGAGCACGTCCCTGCGAGGCAGCTCTGTCCCGCGGCGCACACCACGCCGCACGCGCCGCAGTTGCGCACGTCGCTCGCGAGGCTGGCCTCGCATCCGTTGGCCTGGTTGGCGTCGCAGTTGGTGCGACCCGTCATGCACGCGAAGGTGCAGGTGCCCGCGCTGCACGTCACCGACGTCCCCGCCGTGCCCGCGCCGGGGCATGCGCGCCCGCACATCCCGCAGTGACCCGTAGCGAGCGCGAGGTTCACCTCACACCCGGTGGACGCGATGGCGTCGCAGTCGGCGTAACCCGCGTTGCAGGCCGTGATGGTGCACCGGCCCGCCGTGCACGCGCCCGTGCCGCTGATCGGAGCGCAGCGCAGCCCGCACCCGCCGCAGTGGTTGAGGTCGGTGAAGAGGTTGGCCTCGCACCCGTTGCTCGTGCTGCCGTCGCAGTTGCCGTATCCCATCTCACAGGCCGACGCGCACACGCCTGATGCGCAGCTCGCCCGCGTGTTGGGGCCCGCCGGGCACACCGTCCCGCAGCGCCCGCAGTTCGCGGCGTCCGCGCCGAGCGTCCGCTCGCAGCCGTTGCTCGCGTCCCCGTCGCAGTCGCCGTAGCCGCTCGTGCAGACCAGCGCGCATCGACCCGCCGCGCACGACGCGACGCTGTTGGGCCGCGACGCGCCCGCCATCCCGCAGCCGCCGCAGTGACGAACGTCGCTCGCCGTCGTCGCCTCGCAGCCGTTGGTGGCGATGCCATCGCAATCGGCGAATCCCGCGGAGCAGGTCACTCCGCAGGCGTCCGCGTCGCACGTCCCGGTCGCGCCCGAAGTGCTGGGGCAGGTGGCCGTCCGGGCGCCGAGCCCGTCGGCGTTGCAGATGTTCAACGAGGTGGTCGACGCGCAGACCGCGGCGCCAGGGGTACAGGTCCACGCGCGGCAGGTTCCGACAGAGCAGGTCTCCATCGGGGCGCAGGCGGTGGCGGTGTAGCCGAGGGCGTCGGCGTTGCATTCGCGGCGCTGGGAGGTCGACTCGCAGCTCGCCGTCCCTGGAGTGCAGACGCGCGATCGGCACTGACCGTCGACGCAGGAGGTCGCGCTCGGGCACGCGGTGGTCTGTCACGCGCTGCCGTTGGTGCTGCACACGCGGAGCTGCCGCAGGTCGGCGCACTCCCGCGCCGCAGGAACACACACCCGCGCAACGCACGCACGATCGGCCGTGCAGAACTGCTCGCTCGGGCAGTCGGCGTCGGAGATGCAGTCGACGCAGACGCCGCGCGAGGCGTCGCACACCTGGTTGCTGGCGCCGCACTCGCGATCCGAGCGGCAGGAGAGGGGAGGCGGCATGCAGCGGTTGCGGGTGCACACGAGGCCGCCGGTGCAGTCGCGGTCGCCAACGCAGTCGACGCAGCGGCCGAGGACGGTGTCGCACACGTTGCCGGGGCACATGTGCGACGAGACGCAGGTGAAGCCAACGTCGTTGGGGACGTCGAAGGAGACGTCCGTGACGGCGGCGTCGAGGACCGCGGGTCGATCGGAGCCCGCAGGAACATCGCTGCCAGGAGGAAGGAGGCCCACGGCGGAGGGGCTACACGCCGCGGCGATCACGACGAGAGTGGCGAGCGAAAGGGGCGTGCGCATGAATGGACCTCCGATGGGAACCCCAGTCCCCGCGCAAAGGATGCACACGTCGCCAATGAGCGGTGCCTCTCTCGCGGCTCGCGACAAACGGCCATCATCACGACCGAAGTGTCGAGTTCGACAAGGCCACGAATCACGGGGCGGTGAGGTCCTCCGAGGTCGCGCTCCGGCCACCACCGATGGCTCCCGCCGTGGCCACCGCGGCGCGTGTCGTCGCCATGACGGCGCGGTCATGACCCGATGCGAAAGCCCACGCCGACGTCGGCGCTCCAGAGCGTCGGCCCGATGATTCCGACCTCGCCCGACGCCGTCACGAAGAACCACCGCCGCAGATGGATGCGCACGCCCGCCCGCGCCGAGAAGCCGAAGCGCAGCGCGTCGTACTCGGCGGCGCGCCCGTCGACGTTGACCGTGGTGGACACGCCCAGCACCGACCCCTGAAGATCGACGAAGGGTGTCACCGCGCCGAAGCCGTACTCGCCACCCAGGCCGAAGCGCAGGCCCCAGCTCCACAGCGAGCGCGCCGTCACGTCGTGCTCGTCGATGCGCGCGGGTGCGGTTCCGTCAAACGACGTGAACGGGAGGTCGAAGCCCGCGGTCATGCGGACGTGCGAGATGACGGCGCGCGCGTCGTAGCGGAGGCCGAGTCCGAGGGCGCGGTCGTACGGGGCTCGCGCGAAGGTCTGCGCGAGGGCGGGCCCGCTGCCGTCGTTGGCGAAGCCGGTGGCGCGGTGATCCTGCGCGGTGGCGAGGAATCCCATGGTGGCTTCGAAGTGGTCCGCGTCGGTGCCGGGGTCGGCGCGGACGGTCGAGGCGACGAGGGTGAGCGAGAGGGCGACGGAGTAGGGAAGGAGGTTCATGCGAGGCGGGCATTGCATCGGCGATGCCCAGCAGAGACCACGTCGCTACAGGCGGATGTCCATGGTGGCGCCGAAGGTGAGCAGGTCGCGCGAGACGTCGGCGTCGTCGATGGCAGCGAGGATGCGGTGGTATCCAATGTCAGCACCGAACACGAGCGCCGCGCCCGGGTTGAGGTGGTAGTGCACCTCGACGCCCCCGCGCGCGCCGACGCCAAACGCGCCTGAGCCCGGTGCGCCGTCGGGCGCAAACTGCCAGCGGTCGAAGGACGCGCCGATGACGGGTCGCACGGTGGCGCCTTCGAGGAAGCGGTGCGCGACCTCCGCGCCGACGCGGTAGGCGCTGCCCTCGCGGTTGGACATCGTGGCCATGGAGCGGTCGGCGATGTCGGCGCGCAGGCCGAGCTCGGTCGCGCCGAGGCCGAGCCCGAGGTGGAGTCGCCAGGTGCCGGCGGTGCCGCGGTCGCTGGTGATGCCGCCGTACCCGGCGCCCACGAAGAACGACGCGCGCGGGTCACGTCGCTCCTGCGGCTGCGGGTGCGTGGGCGCGTCCGGCGGGGCGATGGGGGCGGGCTGCTCGATGACGACGGGCTGCGGCGCGAGGTGGACCACCGTCGGCGGCACATACACCCGCGGCGACGGGACGTAGACCCGCGGCGACGGGACGTACACGACCCGCGGGGGCGGGCTCACGACCCCGGAGACATAGACCTCGACGGCGCCCGCAACGGGGGCAAACGCCAGGGCCGACAGGAACAGGGCACACGACAGGACAGAAGGCTTCATGGCTGAACCTCACTCAAGGCGCTGACGTTGGTGGAAGTGGTGAGCGGAGAGACGCGCCACGCGGGCGGAGGGTCTCGCGGACGCTCAGCGGAGGAAGGCTTCGATCTCGGAGTCGGCGGTGTCGGGCGCGGCGTCGCCCACCTCGATGACGCGGCCGCCGTCGAGGCGGAAGCGCACGGCGTGGCCGACGGAGAGCACCGCGCGCAGGGCGGGGCGAAGGCGCAGGAGGGTGAACCAGCTCCGCCCCATGGCGCGCACGCGGAGCACGCGGGCGTTGGCGGGGAGGTTGTCTTCGGTCCAGGTTCCGTTGCGGAGGACGAGCGCGTGCCCGGCGACGAAGCGGGTGCCGCCCGCGCCGACGTCGGCCCGCTCGGCCTCGCGGAGATCGCGGAGGCGGTTGGCCACCCGACGCCCGGCCTCGCCCGTGGCGTCGACGCGAGGCGGTGCGGGCGGTGCTGCCGACGGCGTGGCCGCGACGATGCTGGGCTGGATCGCCGCGGCGCCGTTGCCGCCGAGCGACTGGAAGGCGCGGAAGTCCTCCGCGGGTGCTGCGGCTGCGGGCGGGCTCGGCATCGCGGTCGGGACGGCCACCTGATTCATCAGCGAGTCGGTGTTGCTGCCCATGGGGCGACGCGGCGTCGTGCTGGCGGTGGTCGGCACCGGCCCGCGGTTGATGCGCGTCCCGTCGGCGCTCCCCGTCTGGACGCCGCGCGACGCTGGGCGCTCCGCGATCTCGTCGACGGGCTGCGACTCTTCGGTGACGAGGTAGCTGGTGTACGGCGTGACGATGCCGAAGCGGCGGGCGAGCTGCACGACGCTCTCGCGCACCTCGGGGTTCTCGCCGCGCAGCCGGATCTCATCGAGCAGGTAGCCCACCTTCCTGGTGGCCCAGACGCGCGGGATGAAGCCGTTGCCTTCCTCGCGGGCGGGCAGGGTCACGGGCCACTCGAAGGTGCGCGGCGCTTCCTGCGCGGCGACGGTGGCGGTGAGGGCGACGTTGGCGGCGCCCGCGGTGCGGTAGCGGCCGGTCACGACGAGCTGACCGCCGCGGTAGAGGGTCCCGAGGTCGCGGGGGTAGACGTCGAAGGCGTCGGCTCCCCGGAGCGCGAGCCGCAGGTCGGCGAGCATCGGGAAGGCGATGCGGTTGTAGAAGCCTTCGAGGAGCGTGGCCATCTCGGCGCCGGAGCGGGCGTAGTCGGCCGAGCCGCGGTTCTGCTGGGCGAGCAGGTCGAGGAAGGTGGTGTTGACGTCGTCGCCGAGGCCGAAGGTGAAGATCTGCGCGCGGCCCGCGTTGCGCTCGGCGGCCGCGCGGATGATGGCGGTGGTGTTGGTCTCGCCGACCGTGGGCATGCCATCGGTGAGGAAGACGATGGTGCGGGGCGCGCCGCGTCGAACGGGCACGTCGAGCGCCTGGGTGAGGGCGGGGGAGATGGCGGTTCCACCGGAGGCTTCGAAGCCGTCGATGAAGCGGATGGCGCGGGCGCGGTTTTCGGGCGAGGCATTGACCGAGGCTTCGGAGAAGGACTCCACGTCGGTGCTGAAGCGCAGGACGTTGAAGGTGTCGTCGGGGTTGAGGCGGTTGACCCAGGCGCGGAGGGCGAGCCGGGCGTTGGCCATCTTCTCCCCGGCCATGGAGCCCGACGTGTCGCAGACGAAGAGGATGTCCTTGCCAATGACCTCGCGGTCGGTCGACTCGCTGCGCGGGGCGAGCATCATGAGGAAGTAGCCGTCCTCGCCCTGCTCGCGGTGGGTCAGGACGCTCATCCCAACGTCGCTGTCGGCGACCGTGTAGTAGAGGTCGAAGTCGCGATCGAGGACGGCGTTGCCGAGCTCGAAGCCGACGGTGGCCTGGCGGGCGTTGCGGCGGGTGGTGTCGATGCGGTGCGTGGGCGAGTAGACCGCGCGGATGGGGGCGCTCGATTCGAGCGTGGCCGAGAGGGTGAAGTCCTCCATGGTGCGCGCCTGCGGTCCGGCGGTGCGGAGGGGGTAGCGGTAGTGGATGGTGCTGCCCTGGTAGTCGACGGTCTGGGTGAAGCGCAGCTCCACGGTCTGGTCGCCGCTGGCGGGGATGGGGAACACCCTCGCCCTGAACAGGTTGCCTCCCATGTATTCGACGAGGCCGGGGTCGCGCATGCGGGCGACGATGCCTTCGTAGATGGTTCGAGCCTCGTTGGCTTCGAGGACGGAGCCCTCGACGCGGCGGCCGTTGACGGTCATGGCGAAGCCCGAGACCGAGGCGCCGGGGGGCAGCGGGAAGACGTACGTGCCTTCGAGCACGCGGTCGGTCTGGTTGCGAAACACCTGCACCACGCGGGTCTCGGCGACGCGCTCGTGGATGCCGACTGTTACCCGGTGCGAGCGGATCGCGAGCGGCCCGAGCGAGCCGTCGGCGGGTAGGAGGAGCCCGGTGGCGTGGGCGCTGCGGGCCTGCCCGATGAGGGACAGGGCGAGGGCCAGCAGGCACAGGGCGAGGCGGACGACGCGGAGGCGGGGCAGGGAGATCATGGCGGTACGGGTGCTCCTCGGAAACTGTGGATCTCCGACGCACAACGCCCCTTGGGGGTCTCGGCTTACAGGGGACCGGAAACCTTTGTCGGGGTCGGTTTCGACAAGAGCGCGCACCGCAACCCACGGCCCACTTCCGGGCCCAACCCGAGGAGTTCGCGATGAGCCGCTTGCCCACCGACGCCAACACCCTGATCGACGCCATGGACCGCCACGCCGCTCCGCTCCCCGAGGCGACCTTCACCTTCAAGGTGCTCACCGAGGAGCGCTGGCAGGTTGTTCGCTTCGACGGTCGCGAGGCTCTGTCCGAGGGCTTCGAATACACCATCGAGCTGGCCACCACGGACGCCGAGATGCGCGCCGAGGACTTCATCGACTGCGTGGCCGAGCTCACCATCGCCCGCGCCGGCCACGCGCGCACCGTGTCCGGCATCGTCCGCGCGGCGACCGATCTGGGCGTCGCCCACAACCATCGCATCGCGAGGGCGGTGCTGGTGCCCGAGCTGTGGTGCCTTTCGGAACGCTTCGATTCGCGCGTGTTCGTCGATCGCGACGCGGTGGCCCTGACGCGCGAGGTGCTGCGCCAGGCTGACCTCTACGTGGGACGCCTCGATGTCCACGTGACGCGATCGCTGCCCGTTCACGAATACCTCACCCAGTATCGGGAGAGCGACCTGGACTTCGTGAAGCGCTGGCTGGAGCGCGAGGGCATCACCTTCTTCGTTCGCCACGACGCCGAGCGGGGCGAGGTGCTGGTGCTGAGCGATCATGCGGAGCCCTGGGCTGTGACGCCGACGATGGACGGGCGCGCGGTCTCGCTCGCTGGAGCGGAAGGAGCGTTGAGCGCGAGCGAGACGTTCCGGTCGTGGCAATGGGAGCGGCGGGCGACGACCACGAGCGCGCTGGTGGCCGACCATGATTGGAGCCGCCCGAGCTACGACGCCAATGCCAGCCGGGCCCGAAGCGGTCGGCGGATTCGGCGGGAGTGCACGACGGGGTTGGCGTTGGGCGGCTACGAGGGGCACGCGTACTCGCAAGACGACGCGGCGGCGCAGTCGACGCTACGGATGGAGGGCGCGCGGTCGCGATCACGTGTGGCGACGGCGACGGGCAACGTGACGGGGTTGTCGGCGGGTCAGCGGCTGTCGGCCGAGGGCCTGGATGGCGACCACGAGGCGGTGCTGGTGATCGCGGTGACGCACAAGGGACACGCGCCGGAGGTGCTGACCGATCGGCCCGACGAGCGCGGCGACGAGTCGCGGTACGCGAACACTGTGGTGTGCGTTGTGGCGGAGGGTGGGTTTCGGCCGGAGCGGGTGACGCCGTGGCCGCGGGTCTCGGGGGTGGAGCTCGCGCGGGTGGAGGGACCCGACGCGCAGGCGCCCGCGACGGAGTTTCACGGGCGGGTGAAGGTGCGCTTCAAGTGGGACGAGCGGGGAGAGTCGCCCGCGACGACGAGCTGCTTCGTTCCGGTGGTGCAGAGCTGGGCGGGCACTGGGTACGGGTTCACGTTCATCCCGCGGGCGGGGATGGAGGTGGCGGTGGACTTCGTGGGGGGTGATCCCGACCGGCCCATCGTGGTGGGCGCCATCTACAACGGGGAGAACCATCACGCCGAGGAGCTGCCGCAGCACCGGTCACGCAGCGGGATTCGCACCGCGAGCCTGGACGACGTGAGCCGCTACAACGAGCTGGTCTTCGATGATGAGACGCACCGGGAGGAGGTGTTCTTGCGGGCGCAACGCAACCTGCGGGAGCAGGTGCTGAGCGACCACCTAGCGACGGTGGGCCACGACCGCACGGAGAGCATCGGGCGGGATCACCGGATGACGGTGGGGCGGGACCACCACGAAGTCATCCAGAAGGGCCACCTCCTCACGGTCGCGTGCAACGAGACGAACGCGATCGGCGGGACCCGAAGCACGGAGATCAAAGTCGATGAGCTTCTCACGGTCGACGGGAACCGGGTCGCGAGCGTAGGTGAGCGAGAGTCGATCACCGCCGGCTGCCGCTCAGTGGTGGTGGGCGCTGCTGACAGCCCCGCCCCAGGAGCCGGATCCCAGACCGTCGACGTCCAGAACGACCACACGATGAAGGTCGGACGCGACATCGTCATCAGGGCGGGGCACTCCATCCGACTCCAGGTCGGGGAGAGCTACCTGCTGATCGACCGCGGTGGCATCAGCATTCACGGCGCGACGCGGGTCAAGGCCGACAACAACGGAGAGGCCCGCTTCGAACTCCAACCCGACCACGTCGAGATGCACGAGCCGGGGGGCGGCAACATCCTCCTCCTGAACGGCCGCGTTCGCCTCAATAGCTGAAGGGGGAGCAGCCATGCACTTCACCAACGACACCAACTGGGAGGCGCGTCTCTTCACGGGCGCCCTCGACGATGTGCAGCTCGGCGCGTGGCTCGTCGCGCGTGCAACCTTCGAGGTTGACCAATCGCGTCGGCGGCTCATCCCCACCGAGGTGCGGTGGCCGATCTTTCACGAGAAGGTCACCACCCGCTACGGGACCTTTCCCTCGGACAACTACCCCATCCCCCGCGGTTGCGAACTGGTGGTGCTCGGCAGCGCCCGTTGTCGGCAGCCCACCCGGCGCACGCAGGCATCGTTCTCCGTTGGAGACTTCACCCGCTCGATTGACGTGATCGGCGATCGCCGCTGGGTCCGCGGCGCCAATGGGACGCTCGTTCCGTCCGCGCCCGAGCCATTCGCAGAGATGAACCTCGACTGGACCAGGGCCCTCGGTGGTCGCAGCGAGACCCACGGCGAAACCATCGAACATCCGCTCAACCCCGTGGGGAGGGGCGCCTACGGGGATGAAGAACACGCCGAGGGAGGTCTCCTCCCGAACCTCGAAGACCCGGCCGAGCCGATCCGTTCGTGGACGGACTCGCCCGTGCCCGCTGCGTGGGGGCCCGTCGCGCGGTCGGTCCCATGGCAGATGACCGAAGGGGTGAAGCGGCAGGGGTGGGGACTCGACAACCCTCCGACCGACGAAGCTTTCGACGCGCTGGCGCGGAGCTGCACCCCTTCGGCGGCCGTGCCCCGCAACGCCGCCCCGAAGGTGCGCGGCGACGAGTCGGTGGCCATCGCGCTGGGCGACGACCGGTGGGACTTCAAGCTCCCAGGCTGGAACCTCAAGGTCGACGTGCAGGTCGGCGCGGAGCGATCTCGGCAGCGGACGTCGATTTCCGGGCTGTGGTTCCTCGCGGACACGCAACTCCTGGTCGTCTCGTTCCGATCATGGTGGCGCTACGTGATTCGTCCGCGAGAGACGCGGTCGGCCACGCTCCGCGCGATCGCTGCGTAGCGGCGACCTCCCATCCAGCAACGACGAGGACCCACCATGACGAACCCCATTCGACATCGTCCACCCACCGCGCTGATGACCCAGGCGCTTCGGCCGGACTGTGAGGTCATCGGAAGGCTCGAAGTTCACCCCTACTTCGGACCTGGCAAGGCACTGGGGACGGCAGACTGTCTCATGGTTGGGGTCGGAACCTGGTGGTCCGAGGGGACCGCCTGGGATCAGGGACCCGAAGCAACGAGGAAGTCACCGACTGTGATCGCCGCCCACGATGCCCTGCTTCAGCAGCACACGAAGGCGACGAAGCGTCGACATCACCTGACGCAGGCGATGGGCATCGCGCTCACCACCATTCCCGGCGTCCTTGCATCCTGCATGGAGGACTCAAGGGCCGCTCGGACGAGCCCGTTCGAAGGCAGTGACAACGGGAAGTCGGAAGCCATCTTCGGCCCACGCGACGTGCTCGCGGCAGTCGAGGGCACACAGCCAGTGGCCGTCATCCGCTACGGCGCAGGCTCCAACACCGGGAGGTTCAACTTCACGGTGTGCTCACTGCCGATGAGGCACCCGGTGAGCCGCGCGTCGCAGACACCTAGCTCCGTGTTTCTGGGGATGAGCAACGGTGACACCGCCGCTGCCTGGATCTCGACCATCGTGTCCATCGTCACTGATTTCGTCATCGACCTCCTCATCGCTGCGCTCGCCGGGGCCCTCGTCGAACTGGGAGGGCCTCTGCTGGTCGAACTCGCCGAACTTGCGCTCGCCCGCTGGTGCGGTCCTCTGGTCATCGCTTCGATACGCGGGTTGCTTCAGCAGGCCATCAACAATGGCCTGAAGGCTGGTCTCAAGGCGTTGATCAAGGGTGCTACCCGCCTCGCCCACGACGGTCGCGACCTGCGCACCGACCCCTCCGATGGCGACGATCAGATCGCCGACCTCTGGGACCTCTGCGCGGAGTCCCTATGAACCCCACTTCCCACCAGTCCGTCCACACGGGCGACGACGGCTCCGTCTACGCCACCGTGGTCACCCGCCGCGTCTACGCGCTCCCGTCCTTCGACGGCGCGCTCACCCACGGCGCCCCAAGCCCGCTGGTCTCTGCCGACCCCGCCGACCCGCTCTCGGCCGGTGGCGACCTCTTCGCCGTCGCCCGCCCCGGGACCGATGTTGTCATCAAGGCTCACGCCCACAGCCTCGACGGCCCTGTCCCCACCATGGACGTCTCCGTCGCCGTCCATGACGTCGGCTCCTCCCTCCGTCCGCGCCTCTTCAAGCGCCTTCGCGTCTTCGGCGATCGCTCCGTCTCCGTCGACTCCATCGCCGCCGCCCCCGTCTTCTCGGCCCCTGCTCCCTTCGTGGAGATGCCCCTCACCTGGGACCGCGCCTACGGCGGCCGTGACGCCGCCGCGCTCGCTCGCCACGTCCCCACCGAGGTCGACGAACTCCTCGGAACCTCCGACCTCTACCGCTATCCCCGCAACGATGTCGGCTGTGGATACACGGTGTCCGGTGACCTCTCCGCACTCCGTCTGCCCAACGTGGAAGACCCCACCGACCTCCTCACGCCCGACCGACTCATTCTCCGCAACCCCGACCACTGGCCCCGCCTGCCGGTGTCCGCCGGCTTCGACGCCGTGCCCGCGCACTGGTGGCCCCGATCGGCGTGGCTGGGCCTCGGCTCCGGCTCGACCGTTTCTCCCGACGACTTCTCCGAAGTACGCGACGGCGCCATCCCCGCCGAGCTCGTCGCCTGCGAGTCGCTGGAGCAGCTCGGGAGCCGCCGCGACCGTCGCTGGTTTCACACCGCCGCGCCGGGCCTCTGGTGCGACACGCTCCGCGGCGACGAGACCGTCGTCCTCACCGGGATGCACCCGCGTCGTCGACAGGTGGTGTTCACGCTTCCCGACGAGCGCCCCCAGGTGACGCTGCGCGCGGGCACCCACGTCGAGGCGATGACCCCGTCGCTCCGCACCGTGGAAATCGACGTCGAGGCGGAAACCGTCGCCCTCGTCTGGACGACCACCGTCGCCCTTCCGTGGGTGCGCGGCCGCGCCGACGTCGCCGACATGTCCCATGAGATCGATTGGCAACAACGATAGCCAACACGAGACACCACCATGAACAACCACCCCGACTTCGATCTGCTGACCGCCGCGCTCAACGCCCAGCACCACCGCACGGCGCTCCCTTCCGGGCGTTCGGTGACGGTGCTCGCCGACGACCACGGCGAGCGCGTCGAGGTGCGCGCCCTCGGCGGAACCCTCGAACTCACCATCGAGCTCACCCCCACCGGCGCGAAGCTCCACCTCGACGCCATCGACATCTCCCTCCGCGCGAAGGGAACCGTCTCCGCCGAGTGCGACCGCTTCTCGGTACACGCCCGCGAGTCCGCGACGCTGAGCTCGCCCGCCACCACGGTGGAGTCCACCGAAGGCGACCTGCTGCTCAAGGCCAACGACGACGTGCGCGCGAGCGGCGAGCGCGTGCTGCTCAACTGCGACAAGGAAGACGAGGTCCCCGACTGGATGCGGGACGCCGTCGACGCGCGCCTCCCGCGGTAGTCAGTACGCCCTGCCGGTGGCGGGGAGGCTGAGCGTCACGCGCGTCCCCTTGCCCTCGGTGCTCTCCAGGTCGACCCCGCCGCCGTGTCGCTCGACGATCTGTCGAACGATGGACAATCCCAATCCCGTCCCCGCCTCCTTCGTCGTGAAAAACGGCTCGAACACCTTCTCCACCGTCCCACCGGGGATGCCCCTGCCGGTGTCGGCGATGGTCACCGTCGTGTCGGGCTCGTCCGCGTTGCGGTGGCACGACACGGTCACCACGCCCCCGAGCGGCGTCGCCTCCAGCGCGTTGACCAGCAGGTTGTGAAACACCTGCTTCAGCCGCTCGCGATCACCCACCGCGCGCGCCTCGCCGATGCGCCGCACCAGCGTCACTCCCGCCGCCGCGGCCGCCGGCTCCTGAAACGACGTCACGTCATCCAGCAACGCCGCCAGATCGATGGGCTCTCTCGCCATCGGGCGCGGTCTCGCGAGTTCGAGGAAGTCGGACAGCAGGTGTTCGAGGCGCTTGAGCTCGCCCTCCACGATGCGCGCGCGGGCCAGCAACGGATCACGCTCCTCGGTGACCACCTTCGCGATGCCGCGCCCGAGCAGGTGCAGTTGCAGGAGCGCGGCGTTGAGTGGGTTGCGAACCTCGTGGGCGAGGCCGGCGGCGAGCGTTCCCATGTGGGCGAGGGCTTCGGCTTCGGCGGCGCGGCGTTCGAGGGCGCGGCGGTCGGTGACGTCGGTGCCGAGGGCGTAGGCCGCGATCTCGTCGTGCGGCGTCGGGCGCTCGGCCCCGGCGGCGACGACGTGCCAGCGCACCATGCGCGTGCGTCCCTCCTTCGTGATGAGCGCGGCCTCGAACTCACCGGGTGGTGCGCCCGCGAGCGTCGCGCGGACGTGGCTCTGCACACGCTCGCGCGAGTCGGGAACGATGAGGAGATCGAGGGCGAGGTGGCCGAGGGCTTCGTCGGGGGAGAGCCCGGTGAGCTCCGCCGCGCGGCGGTTGAAGAGGTGCATCACGCCGCGCACGTCGATGCCGACGACCAGCACCTTGGACGACTCCACCACGTCGCGGTAGCGCCGCTCGGAGGCGGCGAGCTGACGGGCGAGTGCTTCGCGCTCACGGCGAAGCGTGGCCTGGCGGAGCGCGCCCTCGACGGTGGCGACCAGCTCGTCGACCTTGAAGGGCTTCACCACATACTGAAACGCCCCGCCACGCACGGCAGCGACGGCCGAGTCGAGGGTGGCGTGCCCCGTGATGAGAACGACCTCACCGAGCGGTGAGGCGTCGCGGAGGGCGGGGAGGAGGTCGGCGCCGCTGGCGTCGGGCAGGTTGACGTCGACCAGGGCGAGGTCGAAGCCCTCGATGCGGGCGAGCGCGAGGGCCTCGCGGGCGCTCGGGGTGAAGCGAACGACGAAGCCGCGCGGCTCGAAGATGTCCTGGAGGTTCTCGGCGAGGTCGCGGTTGTCGTCGACGATCAGGAGCTGCGGGTGGCGCGCGGGTTGTGGCGCGCGGGAGGCGTGGGGCGGCGCGATCGGGGCTTCGTCCATCGGGGTGTCGGAGTACACCACGACGGACATGGGGACGACGAGGCGTCAGGGCGACCCGGTGAAGTGCACCTCGTCGTTGTGGATGGAGACCACGCGGTTGAACTCCCAGGCGATGCGAGCCGGCGAGCCGGGGGGGTTCGGGCCGACGTCGTTCCACTGCTCGGCGTCCACCTGCGTGCGGTCGCGCGCGATACGGTGGAGCGTCTTGATGTGCCGCAGGTGCTCTCCGGCCTGTTGCAGATACGACCGGACCTCGCTGCGTTCGGCGGTCGTCTCGACGGCGCCAGACTCGATGGCCAACAGGACACGCATCGACGCTTCAAGCGCCTCGATATCCTCGGCAAGACGTGGCAGGTCGAGCCCGGCGACGGTGCCATCGGGCGCGATGGTGGCGTGCACAGCGGCGACCGTCACCCGGCGCGCGACCGCGTGATGGCGCGCGAAGTCGCAGCGGACGGAGCCGCCCTCCGCGGCGCCCCGACACGGCGTCGTTGGATGGTCCCGCTGGGCGCGCTCGATGTAGCTCGCGAGGGCGCTGTGGGCTCGCGCGGTGGCTTCGAAGCGTTGGATCAGCACGCCGTGCATGAGTCGCCCGCGGGCCATCGAGTCGTCGCGCCAGTCTTCCTGGCGGTAGTAGGGGTCTGCGTCATTGAGAGCGACGACAACTGCGCGGAGTTCGACGGCGTAGCGTCGGGCGGCGTCGCCGAACGCGGGGTCGTCGGGCGCCATGGCCGCGGCCGAGCGCAGGGCGGTCTCGCACTCCGCGGGGTCTTCGGAGACCCTGAGAAGAGGCAGTAGCGGTGGGCCGTTGCCGACGGGAGGAAGGGCGCGGCCGATGCGGGCCATGTAGAGCCGGTGGGAGCTGTTCACATGCGCGGAGAAGCCGTCGAGGCATCGCTCGATGACCGGGTCGAACCGAGCGTTGAGCCCCGGGTCGCTGACCTGCCCGGTGGCGTAGATCAGGAACGGCCGGGGAAGGGTTCGGGTGCGCAGTTGCGGTGCGTGGTTCTGGGGGTGCGATCGGTCGAGGGCGAACACGACCCCCGCGACGCAGGCGAGCGCTGCGAGGCCGACGAGCGCAAAGATCACCGCGGCGACAACGGCGAGGGATGAAAGGCCGGAGGGGTGGCTCGATGGACGGTGTGACGGCATGGGCGCTCCTGGCGGTCGGCGGGGAAGAGCCGAGCGCGGGTGCTTGTCGGGAGCGCTGCTGGGAAGGGTTGCGGGAAATCGTCAGCCGGAGACGGTCGACGAATCGGTGCGTGGGAGGGTGAGCGTGAAGCGGGCCCCACCGCCCTCAGACTGCGCCACGGACTCCGCGCGGAGCTCGCCATGATGGTCGAGGGCGATCTGTCGCGAGAGGGCGAGGCCGAGGCCGTTGCCTTGTGCGCGGGTCGTCACGAAGGGCTCGAAGAGGCGCGGGAGAAGCTCCGGCGCGATGCCTGGCCCGTGGTCGCGCACGGCGAGGTGGGTGGTGCTCTCGTCGGCGGTCAGCGTCACCGCGATGCCGGGCGAGTCGTCGTGGCCGTCGAGGATCTGCACCGCGTTGGCGACGAGGTTGATGACCACCTGGCGGATGCGTCGCGCGTCACCCGCGACGGTCACCGGGTCGTCGGGCAACGTGAGCGCGATGGTGAGGCGCGGCGGTCGGGGCACCCATGCGACGGCTTCGCGCGCCACGCGGGCGAGGTCGAAGACGGTCGCGAGCGAAGGTGGTGCGTGACGGCCGCGCACGGTGTCGAGCAGGTCGGTGACGATGGCGTTGGCGATGCGGAGCTGCTCGGTGATGCGCCGTAGCTGCTTCGCCGCGCGCGGGTCTTCGCCGACGTAGTCGTTGAGCAGGTAGACGGAGGTCTCCATCACCGAGAGCGGGTTGCGCAGCTCATGCGCGACACCCGCCGCGAGCTGGCCCACGTGGAGGAGCGCGTCGGCGCGCAGCGAGGGGGACGGGTCGTCTGGGTCTTCCACGACCCCGATGAGTACCGCGTCACGCGGGAGCGGGGTACACCACCCGGCCACGTCGATGCCCTCCATCGCCCGCGGCCGCTTCGCCCCCACACCCTCCGGCGCGCTCCATGTCGGCAGCGCCCGCACCGCGCTCGCCGCCGCGCTCTCGGTCTGGTCCGTCGGCGGCCGCTACCTCCTCCGCGTCGAGGACCTCGACGCCGTCCGCGCCGCACCCGGTGCTACCGCCGCCATGCTCGCCGACCTCCGTTGGCTCGGCCTCGACTGGGACGAAGGCCCCGACGTCGGCGGACCCTCCGCTCCCTACGCGCAACGCGATCGCGCCGCCTTCTACAACACGACCCTCGCGCACCTCCGCGACCTCGACCTCGTCTACCCCTGCGCGTGCAGTCGTCGCGACGTCGAGCTCGCCGCGCAGGCCCCCCACGGCGCCGAACCCGTCTACCCCAACACCTGTCGCGACCTCGACCCCGAGGCCGTCATCGCCCGTGCCCGCTCGCTCGGTCGTGGTGTCTCGTGGCGCCTTCGCACCGACCCCGCCGCGCCCGCGATCGTCATCAACGACCGCCTCGCGCCGCCCTTCGTCCAGCAGGTGCATCGCGACGTCGGCGACTTCGTCATCGCCCGCGCCGACGGCGTCGCTTCGTATCAGCTCGCCGTGGTCGTCGATGACATCACCATGGACGTCACCGAGGTCGTGCGCGGCGACGACCTCCTCGCCAGCACACCGCGCCAGGTACTGCTCTACGAGGCGCTCGGCGCGACCCCGCCGACCTGGGCGCACCTCCCGTTGGTGCTCGGCGACGACGGCGCGCGCCTCGCCAAGCGCCACGGCTCCATGGGCATCGCGACCCTGCGCGAGCGCGGCGTCACGGCGTCATGGCTGCGCGGATGGTTGCTGGAGAGCCTCGGGGCGCGCGATCAGGGGACGCTGCGCGCGGCGGCGGAGGGCTTCTCCCTCTCCAAGGTTCCGATGGAGGCGGTGCTCTGGCGGGAGCCCGGCTGAGCGATCACGTCGTCGTCATCGTCGTGCGACAGCAGCGTCGGCGGAACCCTCCGTGTGATGAGCCGCGAACCCCGGTTGAAGGTCACGTACGACCACGCCCACGAGAAGATCACCGCCACCCGGTTGCGGAACCCCACCAGCGCCATCACGTGCACGAAGAGCCACATCAGCCACGCGAGGAAGCCCGTGAACTCCGCCCGTCCCACCGCGGCCACCGCGGCGTTGCGGCCGATGGTCGCCATCGACCCGAGGTCTTCGTAGTTGAACGCCCGCGGCGTCTCGCCGTCGATGAGATGGACGATGTTCGCCGCCGCCTGCTTGCCGCCTTGAATCGCCCCCTGCGCCACGCCCGGAACCATCACCCCATCGACCGTGATCGTCGCGAGGTCGCCGATGACGAACACCTCCGGATGCCCGGGAATGTTGAGCGCCGGCTCCACCTTCACCCGACCCGCGCGGTCGAGCGGGACCCCGAGGCTCTTCGCTAGCGGTGACGCCGCGACGCCCGCGGCCCACGCCACGGTTCGCGCGCGCACCACCTCGCCGCTCATCTGCACCTCGTCCTCGTCGATGTGCGTCACCCGCGTGTTGAGCCGCACCTCGACGCCGCGCTCCTTCAACGCCTCCAGCGCGTTCGCCGACAGCTCCTTCGAGTACGTCGGCAGCACCCGGTCGAGGCCCTCCACCAGGATCACCCGCGCGTCCGCTGGGTCGATCGAGCGAAAGTCGTTGCGGAGCGCGTGGTGCGCCACCTCCGCCATCGCCCCCGCGAGCTCGACGCCCGTCGGACCCGCGCCCACCACCACGAACGTCAGCCACGCCCGCCGACGCACCGGGTCGGTCTCCCGCTCCGCCGCCTCGAAGGCCAGCAGGAACCTCTGCCGGATCTCCACCGCGTCTTCGAGCGTCTTCAACCCCGGCGCGCGCGACGCCCACTCGTCGTGGCCGAAGTACGCGTGCGTCGCCCCCGTCGCCACCACGAGATAGTCGTACGCGAGCTCCCCCTCGGTCATGCGCACGGCCCGCTTCGCCACGTCGATGGACGTCGCCTCGGCGAGCAGCACCGTGGCGTTCTTCTGCTCGCTGAGCAGGCCGCGGATGGGCGCGCAGATGTCGCTCGGGTTCAGCCCCGCCGTCGCCACTTGATAGAGCAGCGGCTGAAACAGGTGGTGGTTCTGCCGGTCGACGAGCGTCACCTTCACCGGCGCATCCGCCAGCGCCCTCGCCACCGCCAGACCCCCGAAGCCCCCGCCCAGAATCACCACGTGCGCTTTGCTCATCGTCTTTGACGCGGAGCGTAGAGACCTCGACCTCCGGTGGGAAGGGCCACCGCGTCACGGCCACTTCGCGGTAGCGTCCGGGGCCTACCGATGGCCGCCACGCCCGAACTCTCGCCCATCTACCGCGACGTCCTCCGCATCTGCCGACCCTTCGTGGTCGCGCCGCGCGCCCACTGGGAACACCTCGACCTGTCGCCCTTCGGCATCAAGGTTCCGAAGACGCTGCGCATCGACCCGACGATGCTCGCGTCGCAGAGGTTTCTCACCTGGATCGAGCGCCTCGACGCGCAGACCTTCGGCCCGCAGGCGATGGCCATGGAGCGCTGGGTCTTCTATGACTGCGCCGAGTGGCCGAGCGCCCTCTTCGGCCTCGCCGTGCGACCGAAGGACGTCTCCCCGATGCTCCGCGAGCGCTTCGAGGTCGCCCCCCAGGAGAACGTCTGGGTGCCGCTCTCGCTCCACGTCGCCATCCCCACCGTGGCACCCGGAGAGTTCTTCGAACACAACGTCGGGTCGCTCGGAAAGGAGGCCGGACTCAAGGGACTCGGCACCTTCACCAAGGCCCTCGGGTGCCGCGTGCTGCGCGCCAAGACCCTCGTCGGCGCCGCACAATGGAACGGCCGAGCTCTCACCATGCACCGCCGTTTTGGCCCGTTGGAGCTCTTGACCGCGTTCACCCCGGCGCACTCGTACCCGCGCACGCTGACCTATCGACACAGTACCGACGCCGCCCTGCTCGGCCGTGTGCTCGAAGATCAAAACCCTCCAGCCATCGAGGCGACGCAACACGTCAAGGTCGACGAGCGCGGCCTCATCGGCCTCCAGCGCCGCATCGAACGTGGAGATCGATGCACCCTCGCCGGTCCCCTCGTGGAGCGCGCGCGAGGTCTCTACGCACCCATCCGCGTCGCCACCTGACGCGCCCTCCCATCGCGCGAGTCCATAGCTTCCGGCGGACTGTGGCGTTGTGGTAGCGTCGCCACACCGCCTCGCATGAAGCCCGCTGCCGCACGAAACAGCCTCGTCGGATCCCGCATCGGGCGGTTCGAGGTCATCGCGGAGATCGGCACCGGCGGCATGGCTTCGGTGTACGTCGCGCGCTCCACCGGCAGCGGCGGCTTCAAGCGCCTCGTGGCCATCAAGGTCATGCACGCGCACCTGACCTCGGACGAGTCCTTCGTCGATATGTTCCTCGACGAGGCGCGCGTCGCGGCGACCATCCATCACCCCAACGTCGTCCCCATCATCGACGTCGGCTTCGAAGACGGCCTCGTCTTCCTCATCATGGATTACATCGAGGGCGACAGCTTCTCCAACGTGGAGAAGGTCGCCATCTCGCTGCGCCGCCGCATCCCCCTCGGCATCACCCTGCGCGTGGTGCTCGACGCGCTCGCGGGCCTCCACGCCGCCCACGAGCTGTGTGACCTCGAAGGCAATCACCTCAAGATCATCCACCGCGACGTCTCTCCCCAGAACATCGTGGTGGGCGTCGACGGCGTCTCGCGCATCGTCGACTTCGGCATCGCCAAGGCCGAGTCCCGCGTCACCACCACCAAGGTGGGGATGATCAAGGGCAAGCTGAACTTCATGGCCCCCGAGCAGCTCCGCAGCGCGCAGCTCGATCGCCGCGTCGACGTCTTCGGCATGGGCGTCACGCTCTGGGAGGCCGTCACCCTGCGCCGCTTGTACGCGGGCGAAAACGACTTCGACACCGCGCGCCGCATCCTCACCGGCGAGTACCCGGCGCTCCTCGACTTCGACCCGCGGCTGCCGCCCGTGCTCGACGAGATCTGCCGCAAGGCGCTCCACCCCGACCCCGACCAGCGCTTTCTCTCGGCCGACGAGTTCGCCGACGCCATCGAGACGCACCTCGCTGCGTCCGTCGCCTCGGGGCGCGACGTCGCCGCCTTCATCTCCGGCGTCGCCTCGCAGAAGCTCGAACGTGAGCGCCGCGCCATGCGCGAGAGCGTCACCAACGACGTCGACTTCGACCCGATGTCGTCCACCGTCGTCGAGCACGTCCGCCACTCCAATACCGACCCGGATGTTCCGCCGGCGGTGCTCCCGTCCACGGCTGCGCCGCGCGCGCGCCAGGAGGAGTCGGGCCCGCGACCGACCTCGAAGCTGCGTCAGCCCACCATGGCGATGCCCGCGCCCTCCGAGCGCAAGGCCGCCCCGGCGAAGGTGCGAACCCCCACCATGAGCCCGGCGCCGCTGCGACCGTCGGCGCCTGTCGCACCCGCGACGAAGGCGGTGTCGCATCACCCCGACTACGACGAAGACGGAGACACCGCGCTCTTCAGCCATGGGTCGCCCGTGATGGAGCAGATCCGCGGTCGTCGTCCGCAGTCGGCGCCCGCGCCGGTCACCCAGGACGACCCCGCGGAGGTCTCCGCCTCGGACTTCGTCGACACCGTGAAGCCGCCGTCGGCGCAGTTTCGTGCGCCCGCCAACATCGAGGCCGCCACCATCCAGGATCAGCCCGCGGCGCCGTCGTATCCGATGCCCGCGCCGATGGCACCCATGGCGCCGATGGGGGCAGACCCGTTTCCGTCGATGCCGCCTGGGCTCCATGGTCCGATGGGTCAGCCCACGATGCCGCCCACGGGATGGCCGCCCTCCGCCGTCGCGTCGGCACCAGTGCCCGCGTTGGCGCCGCCGCAGCGGTCGTCCACCGGGTGGCTGATGCTCGCGCTGTCGGTGATGTTCCTGGCGCTCGCGAGCAGCGCGCTCTGGTACGTGCTCCAGACGACCACGCGCCGCTAGCACCTACTGGGAGCGATTGCTTCCCCGCACGCTTGCAGGTATGCGAAGGCGCGCGGAAACGCTCCGCCCGACAGCATCCCCCACGCCGACCTTCATCGGAGAGAAGGACAGAGATCTCATGGCAGTTCCCGTCGTCATGCCGCAGCTCGGTGAGAGCGTGGTCGAAGGCACCATCACGAAGTGGCACGTCAAGCCCGGCGACGTCATCGCCAAGGACCAGATCCTCGTCACCGTCTCCACCGACAAGGCCGACACGGACGTCCCGTCGCCGGTCGGTGGGCTCGTGCTGAAGCTCCTCGCCGCCGAGCAGGCCGTCGTGCCGGTCAACGTTGCCATCGCGGAGATCGACACCGCCGCGAAGGCGGCGCCTGCTGAGAAGGCAGCGCCCGCCGCCGCGCCTGCGCCCGCCGCCAGCGCCCCCGCGCGTGAGCCGCCGACGACGCCCGTCGTGCGCAAGATCGCCCGCGAAAACGACCTCGACCTCGGTGCCATCAAGGGCTCCGGCGACAACGGCCGCGTGACCCGCGACGACGCCCTCGCCGCCGCTGCCGACAAGTCCGCGGCGGCCACTCCGGCGCGTCCGGCCACGCCGCCTCCGCCGCCTCCGAGCGAGGTCATCAAGGTCGTCGCGCCCCCGTCGCAGGCACAGGGCGCCGTCCCGGCCGCGCCGCGCGGTGGGTACAGCGTGAAGCCGTACGTGCAGGCGCCCGGCGACGAGGTCGTCCCCTTCAACCGCCGTCGGCGAATCATCGCCGACCACATGGTCTATTCGAAGCACGTCTCGCCGCACGTCTACACGTTCGCGGAGATCGACATGCACAAGGTCTCCCGCCTGCGCGAGTCGCGGAAGGAGGCGCTCAAGGCTGAAGGTGTGGGGCTGACGTTCTTGTCGTTCATCGCGGCCGCGACGGCGCGGGCGCTGCGCGAGAACCCGATGCTCAACGCGCGCGTGCTCGAAGACGCGTACGTGAAGATCAAGGAGATCAACCTCGGCGTCGCGGTGGAGACCCCCGGAGGTCTGCTGGTGCCCGTGGTGCGCAACGCCGACGAGCTCACCGTGAAGGGCCTCGCCAAGGGCATCGACGCCGTGGCCAAGAAGGCCCGCGACGGGAAGATCGAGGCCGACGACCTCGCGGGCTCGACGTTCACCATCTCCAACCCCGGCACGAAGGGAAACTTCGTCGGCGCCGCGGTCATCTCGCAGCCCAACGTCGCCATCCTCCGCACCGGCGAGATCGTGAAGCGCCCGGTGGTGGTGGAGGTCGACGGCGTCGACACCATCGCCATCCACCCGGTGATGTTCGTCGCGCTCTCGTACGACCACCGCATCGTCGACGGCGTCGCCGCCAACAACTTCCTCTACCGCATCACCGAGCTCCTCGAAGCCGGCCAGTTCGACGTGTAGAGGCGACCGGTTCGGCGTCCTCGTGGGCGCCGGTTCCCAGGTCTCTCCTCACTCCCTCTTTCAGCCCCCATCAGCTACGCCCGCGTCTGTCGCAGACGAGTCCGTCACGGACGAGTCCGTCGTCGCGTCGGTCGAGCCATCGGTCTCGGTGCCCGCGTCGAAGTCCATCGGGCGCGTGCAGCGGCCGCTCGTCGGCACGCCCGCGTCGTCGGTGCGCGTCGTCAGGCACGTCGCGCCCGCCGGGCAGGTCTGCGTCATGTAGTGACAGTTCATCGGCGCGCAGTAGCCGTTGTCGTACGTCCCCGCGTCGCCGCCGGGGCGCGTCGAGCGCAGGCAGATGTACCCGCCGCGACAGTCGCTGTTGCTCGTGCACCCGCCGCGACACAGCGCCGTGTCGCCCGCGACCTGACCCGACTCGCGCACGCACACGCTCCCCTCGGGGCAGTCGCCGCGCGGGTACGTCGAGCCCGCGTACTCCGTCGCGGCGGGCACCGTGCAGCGCGAGTAGCACTGACCGCCCAGGTATCCGCTCGGCTCTTCGGTCGTCGTGTTGAACTCCTCGAAGCAGCGACCGCTCCGGCACGCCACGTCGTTTTCGCAGGGGTCGTCGTTGTCGCCGCGGGTGTTGTCGAGCGTCCCGCAGAAGCGCGAGTAGCGGTTGCACGCCCGGCCCGGGCACTGCGCGTCGTCCGTGCAGAACGGGAAGCACGCCCGCTCGGCGGTCGTTCCCTCGCCGCGCGCGAGGAAGCACTGGTAGCCCGCGCGGCAGTCGGTGCCCGTATCGCAGCGCTGGAAGCACACGCGGCCCGACCCGAACGCCAGGCAGATGCCCCCGTCGCCGCACTGCGTGTCCGTCGTGCACGCCCGCGTGCACTGGCCCATCGGGTACCCCTCGGTCACCGCGATGCACTGCGCCGACGGAATGCCCGCGCAGTTGCGCGCCAGGGTGCACGGGCTGAAGAGCGCCGCCCCGCCCGCATCACCAGCCACGTCGCGCGGGACGTCCACCCGGTCGATGGCCACGTCCGTCGCCGCCGGAACATCCACCGCCACGGTCACATCCGTGCCCGAATCCACCACCCCGGTGCCGGGGGACTCGGAGCTACAACCCACCACCAACACGAGCGCCGCGAAGCAACGAAGGGATCCCATGGCGCGGACCATACTCCACGCCCCTCCCGTCGCGGTAGAGCCTCGGTGTGACTTACACCACGTCGTAATCGTCGCCGTAGGCGTCGCGCGCGGCGCCGGTCGCCGGGTCGATCATCCAGTGGGGCGCCAGCCTCGCGGGCACGCGCAGCTTGCCGGCGTCGGGCGTCTCGGTGGCGAAGGCGTGGTCCCACAGCGGGGAGGTGACGCCGTGGTTCACGCGCGGGGCGCGGAAGTGGTGGAGCAGGTGGTGCCGGCGCACCCAGCGGGAGTACGCGCCCGTCGGCGGGTGCGTGTGGATGCGGCGGTGCAACGTCTCGTAGCCGACGTACGCCGCGGTGAAGCCCAGCGCGAAGCTCCACGCGCGACGCGGGCCGACGAGCAGCGAGCCCGCCGTTCCGACGGCGGCGACGGCGACGACCGCCGCGAGGGCCTTGCGCTCGGTGGGCGCGAAGTACGTCGGGTCGGCGTGGTGCGCGAGGTGCTCCTCGTTGAACTCCGCGAGCAGCCCCGCGGGTGTGAGCCGCTGGTACCAGCGCGGCGCGCGACGACGCCGCGGGCCGTGGCCGATGTAGCGGTGGAGGAGGTACTCCGCGGCGCTCCAGGTGGCGACGCCCGCCACGAGCGCCAGCGGCGACGTGAGGCGAGACGTCATCGGGTGTCGATGATCTTCAGGGAGGGAAGCTCGATGGCGCTGAGCACGCCCGCGCGGCCGCAGCCGGTGTCGAGGCCCACGAGCTCACCGCGCAGCCACACCCGGTCGGGCTCCGACGGCATCGCCTCGGGGAAGCGACGGTGCTCTTGCGGCAGGTCGCGCGTGTGCGTGTGCCCGAACACCACGCGCTTGCCTTCATAGCCGCTGTAGAAGCCCTTCTCGCGCATCCACATCAGGGTCTTCTGGCGGCCGTCCTTGGGGTGCTTCCACTCGGTGTCGCGACCGTCGAGGCCCGCGTGCACGAAGATGGCGTGCTCGTCTTCGTACCAGAGCGGCAGCGACTCAAACCACTCGATGACGTCCTTCGGAAACCACGTCGACACCTGGAGGTACTGCACGAACTCCTCGGCCCGCAGCGGCTGTCCCTCCTCCAACGGGGCGGACCCCGTGAACGACCGGAACGAGTCCATGCACCCGTTGCTGCGCGGCAGGAGGAAGCCCGCGTTGGGCTCCTTGAAGCACTCGATCCAGATGTCCTCGTGGTTGCCGCGGAGCGCGACGGCCTTGCACGGCGCCTCGTCGACGAAGGCCCGCACCCGCTCGACGGTCTCCTTCGACTGCGTACCCCGGTCGAGGTAGTCGCCGAGGAACACCACCGTGTCGTCCTTCTCCGGCGCGATGCGATCCAACAGGAGGTTGAGCGCCTCCAGGTTGCCGTGAATGTCGCCGATCGCGAAGGTACGCGCGCCCATCGAAACTTGACCCTACCCTAACGCACCTTCCGACGCATCGGGAAGATCCGTCGTTTATGGTCGCCGTGGCGCTTCGGGCGCCATCCCCACGACGCACTCCCCGTTGACCACTGTGGCCGCTTCGTACTTGCTGGGACACTTGGCCACGATCTCGTCGGCGCGAAACACGCCGTCACGGCCGAGCACGCCGCGCACCGTGACCCCGGTGCAGTTGCTGAACGTGTCGGGAACCACCCCGCTGTACGTCACCGGCAGCTCGACGTGGTTGCGCGCCACGCGAAACGCAAAGTCGCGCGTGCCGGGCCGGTGCGCGATGGACGAAGGCGCCACGAGGCCCTCGATGCGAATCGTGCGGCCGACCCACCGCGCCCGTGCGGCGGGTGTGGCCACCTCGTCGACGTACTTCGAATAGACCAGCGCCGACCCGCCGAGCGTGGAGGCCACCGCCGCGATGACCAGCGCCAGCAGCCCGAGCGCGATGTACTTCGGGTACGAGCGCGCCCCGCGCCGACGGGGTTGGGCGACGGGGCGGAGGTCGTCGGCGAGCGCGCCGGGGAGGGGTGGGTCGTTGGAGATCGCCATGGCAGGAGCGCCGCGGACGGTAGTGCACGCACTCGTCAGAGTCCATGCCGCGGACCTTTGCGGTGACGGCCGTCTCGCTGGCACCATGCGCGCCCCATGCGACGTCTCCTCGGTCTCGCTCCGCTGCTCCTCGCCTGCAACTCCACCACGACCAACACCGACGCGGCGACCCCGCCCGACGTGGTCGACGCCGCGACGGTCAACGACCTCGGCGCCGATGCGGCCCCCGATGCCGAAGCCGTCGTCGACGCCGAGCCGAAGCCCGACGTCCAGCCGCTGCCGCCTTACGTCGACCCGTATGCGTGCCCGCCCGCCGCCGGGCCGCGCGCGCTCGACGACTCGCTCGACGCCACGGAGGCCCGCGCGGGCGTCATCACCAACGAGCGCGAGCTCATCGGCGGCGAGGCCGCGGCGGGGCGCATCGGACACCTCCGCATCTACAACAACCGCGTGCGGGTGATCGTCCAGGGGAGGGTGCAGGCCGGCACCCCGCAGCGGGCCAGCGGGTACAACCTGTACGGCGGCAACATCATCGACATGGACGTCGTTCGACCGGCGGGTGCGCCGGGCGGGGACGTCTTCCGCGAGATGTTTGGCGTGGTGGGGTACCGCATCAGCAACGCGGCCGAAGTGACCGTCGCGTGCGACGGATCGGGCGGGCGACCGGCTGCGATCCGCGTCGTGGGTCGCGACGTCCCCACGCGGCTCATCAACATCCTCGACGGCCTCGCTCGCGAGCGCGACGTGCGCATCGTCACGCACTACATCCTGCGCCCCAACAGCTCGGTGCTGGAGGCGCGCACGGAGGTGCAGTCCAACAGCAACGCGTCGGTTCCGACCTCGGTGGCGGGGGAGTTCTACGGGGCGGGCTCGGCGCTCACGCTCTTCACCGACGCGACGGGCTTCGGCGACGCCACGCGCGCCGTCGCACCGCCCCACTACCTCGTCGCCGTCAGCGACCCCGGCGAGAACAACCGCCACGTCTCCTACGCCGTCTCGCCCGCCACCGGCACCATGTCCGTCCCCGTGGTCGACGCCTCGGGAACCGTCGCCATCTACCCCTCCATCTCCGCGATGGCGGGCCAGCCCGTCTCCTTCACCCGCTACTTCTCCATCGGCACCGGCGACGTCACCTCCGCCGTCGAGCCCCTCATGGAAGCCCGCCGCGACCCGCACGGCGTCGTCACCGGAACCACCTCTCCCGGCGCGCTCGTCTACGCGTACTCCACCCCGTACGCCGTCGGAAACCCGGTGCGCTCCATGGCCCGCTCGGCGCCCGATGGCGCCTACCGACTCGCGCTCGCGCCCGGCGCGTACACCCTCGTCGCCGTCGATCAGGGGCGCAACCGCGGGACGCCCGTCACCGTCACCGTCACCGACGGAGGCATGGCCACGGCCGCTCCGACGGTGGGCCAGAGCGCGACGCTGGTGCTCGATCTCAACTCCGTCGAGCGCGACGGAACGCGCGGCCGCGCTCCCATGAAGGTGAGCCTGCGCGGCGTGGAGGCCGAGGCGCCCGACCCCGGCATGGGCGAGCTCGAAGGCGAGCGCGAGGAGTACGGCCTCTACCGCGCGGTGTACTCGCTGGGCGGCGTCGATCGCGTCACGGTGAAGCCGGGGCGCTACCGGGCCATCGTCTCGCGCGGCGAGGAGTACGAGACCGTCGAGCGCGACATCACGCTCGCGGCCGGCGGTGAGGCCACGCTGACGGCGGACGTGCGGCGCGTGCTCGACACGCCGGGCCAGGTGGCGGGCGACTTCCACCAGCACACGGTGGGCAGCATCGACTCGGGCCGCAGCCTCTGCAACCGCGTGCTCGAAGACACCGCCGAGGGCCTGGAGTACGCGGCCACCACCGACCACGACAACATCAGCGACTTCGGACCGTGCATCGCGTCGCAGAGCCTCCAGCGGTGGTTCGGCGCGATGCGCGGCGACGAGATCTCGGTCATCGGCCTCGGGCACTTCAACGCCTACCCGCTGACCATCAACCCGGCTGACCCGACGGCCAACATCGGGGCGCAGTACTGGGCCGACCAGACGGCGCAGCAGCTCTTCACGCGCATCCGCGCCGAGGCCGGCAACCCGGTGCTGCACCTGTCGCACCCGCGCTCGACCGGGCTCAAGGGGTACTTCACCAGCATCCGGCTCAACCCGTTCACGTACGCGGGGAGCACCGTGTCGGGCATGGCGATTCCGCTCGCGACGGGCTGGGAGGCCATGGAGGTCAACACCGAGGTCGGCGAGGCCCGCGACTACCTCGCCTCCAACGACGAAGCGCTGCGCCGGCTCGCCACGACCGACCCGGGCGCCGTCGCAACCATGCAGGACTGGTTCGCGTTTCTGCGACGCGGCGATCACACGTGCGCGCTGGGCAACAGCGACACGCACTCGCGCAACGGCGGCTCCGGGTGGCCGCACAACCTGCTGCGCGTCAACGACGACCAGCCCGAGCGCGTGACGCAGGCGATGGTCACCGACGCCATCCGGGGACAGCGCGTGGTGGTGGCCTCGGGCATCGTGCTCAGCGTGCGCGTCAACGGCATGGCGCGCATGGGCTGGCAGGAGGTCGTCAGGCCGGGCGCGGATGGGACGGTGCCGTTGGAGATCACCCTCCAGGCGGCGCCGTGGGTCAACCCGCGCGACCTGGTGGTGTTCGAAAACGGGCGCCCGCTGGCGCTGACGCGCGTGGGCACCGAGGACGCGTTTACCGCGGCGGTGGCGACTGCCGTGACCGATCCCTTCGTGCAGACGGTGGGCGACGCGTCGCCGGGGCGCTCGGGCGTGGTGCGCTGGCACGCGACGGTGCGGGCGCGTCCGACGCGGGACAGCTTCTACGTGGTGCTGTCGCGCGGCGGGTCGCTGTCGCCGATCGGCGCGGGCAGCGCCATCGGGTACACCAACCCCGTGTACGTCGACATCGATGGCAACGGCTGGCAGGGGATGACCCCGTAGCTCACCGCCGTCGCAGCAGCGGCACCGCGAACCACAGCCCCACCAGAAACGCCGCCGTCCCGCCGCTCACCAGCGCGGCGGCGACGCGCGAGAAGATCACGTCCGTCACCACGAACATCGTCCCCGCGATGCCGGGCACCATCGCGATCATGGCGGCGATGACGAGGGCGTTGCCGCGGCGGGTGATCCAGGGCTTGTCGCCCGCGCGGAAGCGGATGCGGTGGTACGCGGTGGGCGCGAGCAGCAGCGCCGTGGCCGCGGCGACGCAGAGCAGCGACACGAGGTAGATGAGCTTCTGGGCCTCGGTGAGGTTGGAGAAGCGATCGCTGAAGGGGGCGGTGAGCAGGAAGCCCAGCATCACCTCACCGCCGGGCAGGGCGATGCGGATCTCGTCGAGGAGCTCGCAGTACTCGCGCTCGACGCGCTCCTTCTCGGTCTCCTCGTCGGCGGGGTCGGTCATGGCGCGGTGCTCCCGTATTCGGAGCAGCGCCGCGGACGTCAATCCCGGCTCAGCGGAAGGGCCAGTGGATCTCGGGCATCGGCCACGCCGGGCGCGCGAGGAAGTACCCCTGGCCGAAGTGCACGCCGGCCTCGCGGACCTTCCGTAGCTCTTGCAGCGTCTCGATGCCCTCGGCGACCACGGTCGCGCCGAGGTCGGCGAAGAGGGAGACCAGTGAGCGCACGAGGGCGAACTGCCGGGCGCTGCGGTCGATGCCCTTCACGAGGGAGATGTCGAGCTTCACGACGGAGGGTTCGAGGTCGAGCACGCGCTTGAGGTTGGAGTGGCCCGCGCCGAGGTCGTCGACGACGAAGCGCACCGAGGCGCGCTGACGGATTTCGCGGAGGACGTTCCAGCAGAGCTCGAAGTGCTCGAAGGTGGCTGACTCGGTGATCTCCAGGAAGACCCCGGCGTCGTGGAAGTTCATCGGGTCGTCGGGCTGGACGAGCCAGCGCGAGGCGAGCTCGGCGGGGTGGATGTTGACGAAGAGGGGGTGGCCTGCGCCGCGCTCGAAGGCGACCTCGCGGATGAGCCGACCGAGGCGCCCGCACGCCTTCTCCGCGACGGCCGCCTGGAAGAGGACGGGCGGCGCCTCGAAGCCCGGAACGGTGCACCGCACCAGCGTCTCCCAGGAGTACGTCGACCCGTCGAGCAGCGACACGATCGGCTGGAACACCACGTTGAGCTCGTGCTTCTCGATGCTCCGCACGGTGCGCGGCCCGGGGATGCGGACGTCCTGGTGGGTCCACGCGAAGGGCCTCGATCGATGCCGCGGGGGAATGCTGGCCATGCAACCTTTCGATGGACGACCGTCGCGAGCGGGCGCACTCCCCGATTACCACGATCGGACGGGATTGCAGCGGGTGGCAGAGGCTCCACAAAGCGCCGCACCGAACCGGGAAAGGCGGACGATGACGAAGCGGGTGAGTCACTTCGGGAGTGACCCTGGCGGGCTCGGAACGGTCGGACGTCACTCCGGGAGTGAAATGGGTCTGCTCAAGCAGACGGTCGGTCGCTCCGGGAGTGAAATGAGAGGGCTCGGAATGGGTCGCGGGTCACTCCGGGAGTGAAACGGGAGGGCTCAGAACGGTCGGACGTCACTCCGGGAGTGAAATGGGAGGGGTCGGACCGTCAGTGAGCGACTGGCGGAGTGTCGGGCGAGGCGAACTCGACGGTCATGTCGTGTTGCTCACCGACGGTGAGCTGGTCACCAGGGCGGAGCTCGGTCGGGGCGAGGACACGTCGGCCGTTGAGGGTGGTTCCGTGGGTGGTGTGGTGATCGATGATGACGTGGCGCCCGTCGTGCAGCTCGATGCGGGCGTGGTGACGGTCGACGGTGCCGCGGGGCAGCACGAGGTCGTTGTCGGGGTGGGCGCCGAGCGTGAACGGGGTGCGGTCGACCGCGATGCGCCGCGGGGGATCGGTATCGGTGTCGATCGCTGGGACGACGAGCGTGAGCATTGGGGAGCGATGGTGGCATGGGGTGAAGGGCGGTTGGCCCCCTCACCGCGCTGCCGCGCGCCCTCACCCCCGCGGGAGCGGGGGCAAGGGCTCCGGATACTGTCAGGCGCGCGCGGGTTGGGGACGTGATCGGGCGGTGAGCGACCCACGACCATCGCCAGCTCTGGATGCTGTCGGACGCGCGCCGGGGTTGCGGTCATCGGAGCCCTTGCCCCCGCTCCCGCGGGGGTGAGGGCGCGCGGCAGCGCGGTGAGGGGGCCAAGCGATCGCCCGGTGCTCGTGGAGAGGACACGGTCGCACTGCGCTCGTTGCCCGTTGACGTCCGCTGCCGGTGTGATCCCTTCGTCCGCATGTCCTCTCGCGCCCTTTCGCTCCGTGCCGTCGCCCTGACCGCCGTCGCGCTCGGCTGCGCGCCCGATGAAGGCATCGTCCCCCTCGACGCCGGCCGCCTCGACGCCCGCCCCTCCGCCACCGATCGTCCGTCCACCAACGACCTCGCCCGCCTCGACGCCCGCCTCGATGCCACCGACGTGCCCACCACCGACGTGCCCACCGCCGACGTCACCACCGCACCCGCCGATGCGCCCGCGGTCGACGCTGGTCCTCGTCGCTGCACGGTCACACCCTCGGCCGAGCCCTTTCGCAGCCCCGCGCTCCGGCTCCACTGGCGCGCCACCGCGGGGATGGCCTTCGCGGGCGCCGACCAGGTGTGCTCCACCCCGGTCGTCGCCGACATCGTCCGCGAACCCGCCGGAACCGCTGCCGTCCCCGAGGTCGCCTTCATGACCTTCTCGTGCGAGTCGGGCTATCCGCGCTCGGTGCTGCGGGTCATCTCCGGCCGCGCGCCCCACCGCCTGCTCTGGTCGCAAAACGGCGTCGGCGCACCCAACACCGAGACCGCCGACTTCGGCCTGCGCTGGGATGGCCACCCCGCCGTCGGTGATCTCGATGGCGACCTCACCAACGGCCTCGAAGTCGTCGCCGTCACCGCGGGCCTCGGGCTCGCTGCCTTCCGCAGCAACGGCCGCCTCTACTGGCAATCGTCGGCGATGCTCATGGGAGCCAACGGCGCCAATCCCTCCGTCAACATCGCCGACCTCGACGGCGATGGAACCCCCGAGGTCATCGCTGGCGGCGCCGTGGTCAACGGCCGAACGGGCGCCACTCGCTGGCAGGCTGCCACGCGCGGCGCCAACGGACAGGGACCGCTCAGCGTCGTGATCGACCTCGACGGTGACGGCAGCCTGGAGGTCATCACCGGGGCGACGGTGTATGACGCGCGCGGGGTTCAGCGCTTCCGCATGGGCAACGGCGAGGGCTTCGCCGCCGTGGGCGACCTCCTCGACGCATCCGGCGCAGGCGGAACCGACGGCCAGCCCGAGGTCGCCGTCATGCAGGGCGGAACGCTCACCCTCTACGACGGTCGCACGGGCGCATCGCGGTGGAGCGAGCGCTTGCAGGGGGCGATGGCGTTGGGCGGTGCGCCGACGGTGGCGGACTTCGACGGCGACGGACACGCCGAGGTGGGCGTCGCGGGCGGCGATCGGTACACGCTCTTCGACCCGGACTGTCGCGCGGCGGGCGCGGGGTGCCTGGCGGTGGGCGTGCGGTGGGCGACGGTCACGGAGGACACGTCGAGCAACGTCACGTCGAGCACGGTGTTCGACTTCAACGGCGATGGGGCGAGCGAGGTCGTCTACAACGACGAGGAGCGCTTCATGGTGCTCGACGGCCGCACCGGTCGCGTCGTCTTTGAAGACTGGAACCCCAGCCAGACGCGCACCGAGCAGGCCATCGTGGCGGACGCCGATGGGGACGGTCAGGCGGACATCGTCTTTGGGGCCAACCAGTGCGCGGCCTTCGCGGGCAACACCATCCCGGCGGCGCAGACGGCCACGCAGCGCATCCCGGGGTTGGAGATCTGGACCTCGGGCGACGGCTCGTGGGTGTCCGCCCGCCCCCTCTGGAACGAGCACGGCTACCACATCGACAACATCAACGACGACGGGAGCATCCCCCGGCGCGAGGAGCCCTCCTGGCGCACGCACAACACCTTCCGCCTCAACCGATCGCGCGACCGCGAGCTGCTGGCGCCCGACCTCGCTGGCGCGCCCGAGGCGCCGACGTGCAGCGGGCGCGTGGCGACGGTGTGCGTGACGGTTCGCAACGAGGGCGATGCGATGGTGGGCGCCGTGAGCGTCGGCGTGTACGACCAGATGCCGACGGCGATGGGCGCGCGTCGGCTCGGGACGGAGTCGACGATGCGGGTGCTCGGGCCGATGCAGAGCGAGCGGGTGTGCGTGGAGATCGAGGCGCCGCAGCGGGACACGCGTATCTACATCCGCGTCGACGACGGGGGCGCGGCGCGCGAGTGCGACGAGGGCGACAACGTGGTGGAGACGACGGTCTCGTGCGGCCCGGCGTAGGGGTCGCGCTGGCCGCGCTGCTGGCCGCATCGACCGCGAGCGCGCAGGTGTGTTCGCCGTCGCGCGTTGCGGCCGGGTACCGCGCGGCAATGACGCGGCGGGCGCCTGCGGCGGTGACGGTGCCGAACCTCTCCGTGGCGACGCTGATGGCGTGGTCGCCGCCCGCGCGGGTCGAGCACGGCAGCGTGCGGGAGCGCGACGAGCCCATCGACGAGCGGGAAGGCGCCGTCGCGACGCTGGAGGGCGACGTGTGGCGGGTGAAGGTCGGCGACGACGGCTGCGAGCTTCAGCTCGAAGTGACGGCCGTGCGCGCCGGGAGCGACTCGCCGCGGGTGGTGGTGCGCGTTCCGTCGGGCGCGGCCTACGACGAGGCGCGGGCGAGGCTGCTGGCCGCGGGGCGCGGGCAGGTGGAGCTGCGCGAGCCGGTGCACGTGCGGCTCACGGGGTACCTCTTCTGGAACGGCGCGCACTGGTGCGAGCGCAACGCGGGGCGCGGGTGCGGGCACCGCGCGGCGGTGGTGGCGTCGCTGTGGGAGCTGCGGCCGGTGTGGCGGGCCGAGGTCGTCGACGGGTCGTCACCCGCGGCGGGCGGAGAGAGTCGGCCGCATCGACACGGTCACCATCACCAGGGGCACGGACATCACGAAGGGCGGCGACACCACCCGCGGCACCACCGCCACGATCGACGATCAGAAGAAGCGGTAGCCGAGGGAGAGTGAGAGGGTTGGTACGAAGGCGTACGACCGCAGCACCTGGTCGATGGAGTCCTGGGCGGAGCGGCGCGCGTCGGCGGCGCCCGGCGTGGTGGAGCTGAAGCGGGGCGTGATGGTGGTGCGGGAGTCGATGGTTCCCATGAGGCCGACGGCGGTCATCAGCGCGAGGTGGTCGCCGAAGAACAAGAACTCCCACCCGATCTCGGCGTTGAGCGTGTGCAGGGTCGAGGTGACGTCGTACATCCCGGTCGCTTCGGGGACGTTGGTGGGGGGCGTGAGGCCGGTGACGGAGGTGATGAGCTCGCGGGCGCTGACCTCGCCAGAGAGGTCGACGCGGCCGTAGCCGCCCATGAGGAGCAGGCCCGCGTTGGGGGCGGGGCGCCAGCCGGCGTGGATGCGCCAGGAGGTTCCGCGGGTGAGGCGGATGCCGGAGAGGCCCGCGTCGGACTGACCGCCCGCGGAGGCGCTGACGATGCCGTTGAAGGCGGAGAGGTAGAGGTCGGGCGTGATGCCGGCGGAGGCCATGAGGCGCAGTCGGCCGGGGAGTTCGAGGTCGGCGCGGACGTTGACGGCGAGCGGGGCGTCGGTGCCGACGGTGGTCTGGAGGTGTACGGGAGGGTCGGCCGCCGCGAGTCCGGGGGCGCCCATCAGCGCGGTGGCGAGGATGAACGCGGGCGTACGGCTTTGCATGGGTGACCTCCGTCGTCGGTGCGGTGCTCTCGTTGCTGGGTAGGGAGAGAGGTGCACCGCCCGGGCGGGGCGTTCATGCGGGGGGCTTTGGGGGCGTCGGTGGCTCCGGGACGAAGAGTCGGACGGTGGTGCCTTCGCCGCGGCTGCTCTCGATGTCGACGGCGCCTTTGTGGGCGGTGAGGATGCGGTCGACGATGGCGAGGCCGAGCCCGGTGCCCGTGGTGCGCGTCGTGAAGAATGCCTTGCGCGCGCTGTTGCGGACCTCGGTGTTCATGCCTTCGCCGGTGTCGATGACGGCGATCTCGCGGCCCTCGATGGCGTGGCGGGTCTTGCGGGTGAGGGTGATGGTGAGCGATCCGCCGGTGCCCATGGCCTGAACGGCGTTTTCGATGACGTTCTCCAGGGCGTGGCGCAGGAGGTGGGCGTCGCACTGGATGGGCGTCTCGGCGTCGGGGCTCGTGCGCAGGTCGACCTCGGTTCCGGCGCGCTCGGCGGGGCCGAGGCAGCGGAGGATGAGCTCCTTGGGCAGGGTCTCGAAGGGCTGCGGGTGGAGCGGTCGGGCGAGGGTGAGCAGGTCGGTGACGATGCGGCTGATGCGCTCGGACTCCTCTTCGAGGATGCTGAGGAGGAGGTCGCGCTCGCGCCTGGGGAGCTCCGCTTTACGGAGCGAGGCGACGGAGTTGTTGATGACCGTGATGGGGTTGCGCACCTCGTGGGCGACGATGGCGGCGAGCTCGCCGATGGCGGCGAGGGCCTCGCGTTCCTGGAGGGCGCCGCGCACGCGGGCGAGCTCGTCGTCGCGGCGGGCGGACTCCTCGGAGAGGCGCGCCGTGAAGGCGAAGGACAGCGCCCCGAGGTGGATGAACATGAAGTGTTCGGCGAGGAAGGGCGACGGGAGGTGGGTGATGCTGGTGGTGGCGTCGTGGACGACGGCGCACGCGACGAGGAGGAAGGTGACGGCGACGGCCCAGCCCCAGCCGCCGTGGGCCCGCGCCGCGCGGACGTAATAGAAGACGGTGGCGACGAGGGCGATGAGCACCGCGGGAAACATCATCGCGTGCCCGGCGTGGGAGATGACGGCCTCGCGGTAGTCGATGGTGAAGGGCCCGAGCACGGCGCGCTGGACGTGGGCGTCGTTGACCACGACGACGCCGAAGAGGTTGAGCAGGCAGATGACGGCGAACCAGGCGTAGGCCAGCTTGAGCCATTGGCGCGGGCGCTCGGCGACGTGGGCGAAGCGCATCGCGAGGTCGAGGGCGACGGGCATGATGGCGAGGCCCGAGGCGACGCGGAGGTGCTCCCAGGGGATGGAGCTGATCGGGCGGTGGCCGTAGCGGAGCACCGACGCGAGGTCATAGAGGCTGGCGAGCAGCAGCAGCGCGCCGAAGCGGGGCGCGTCGCCCGGCACGCGGCGGAAGAGCCCCATGAACGCGAACATCGCGAGCAGGAAGACGCAGACGGTCAGCCACGCGAAGGTGACGCTCGCGAAGGGGTTCACGGGATGATCGACCGCGGATGATAGGCGAGGACGCTGTGGGCGAGTGAGGTGACGCGAAGTTGCCGCGGGGGGTGAGGGCGTGATGGAATCGCGGCCGCGATGAGATACTCGATGCAAGCGTGGGTGCGGCGGCTGCTGGCGGTGGGTGTGGTCGCGCTGGGTGCGACGGCGGCGCAGGCACAACAGCAGGGCGGGTACACCGTCGTGGGGGCGACGCCCAACGGCAACTCCATCGGGGTGGTTCCGCAGGCGGGGGACGAGCCGCGGGCGCGCTCGATGGGCACGCGGCGCTTCATCGACGGCCGCGACGTGCATCGCCCCGAGGAGTACGGCGGCGTGACGCCGGGTCTGCGATCGATCGCGCCGGGCTTCCGCCGCATGGCGCGCCTGGGTCGCACGCGGGTCCCGGTGGCGGCGTGGCCGGGCTTCCAGATGCAGCCGGGCGGCAGCCGGGTGTTCGTGGCGCTCACGCAGCCTGCGGTGGTGACCGAGTCGCGCACCGCCCTCCAGCGCGTGGTGCACATCGCGGGCGGGCGCATCGCGCTCTCCAACAACCGCCGTCCCCTCATCACCGAAGCCTTTGGTACGCCGGTCAACCGCGCGTGGCTCCGTCAGGTGCGCGGCGGTATCGACCTCGTGCTCGATGTCCGCGCCGAGGTCGATCACCGCACCTCGCAGGAGGTCGGCCCGCAGGGGCTGCACTTCCTCTACGTGGACTTCCCCCCCTTCGCGGCGCCGGACACCCTGCGGCTGCACCTGCCCAACGGACGGGTTCAGCAGGTCGAGGTGGGCGCGCCGGTGACGACCAACGCGGTGGTTCCGCGCGAGCCCGGCCCGCGACTCGATGGTCCGGGCGTGGTGGTGCAGCAGCCGCTCGGCACCGACAACGAGCGCCCGCCCCGCTGAGCCGTCGCCGTGGAGCGCCCGCTCCGACAAGCGCCCCTCGCCGCACGAACTCCCACTGACGCAGCAGCCCTCTCGCACGCGATGCTCCAACGAGCGGACGCGGGTGAGGCGTGGTCCGCGGGGTCGGTGGTCGAGGGGCCCGTGGTGGTGCTCGGCGCGAGGCAGCGACGCGAGGCGGTGACGTCGTCGGCCCAGGTGGTTCGGAGGCGAACGACCGGGACGGCGGCGTGGATGGGGGGGCGCGCGCTGTGGTGTGCGGTGGCGCTGCCGACCATCGACGCGCTGTATGCCGACACGACGCTCGGGACGCTGCTCAACCGCAACGTGCGGCCGTGGCTGCGGGGGATGACCCGATCGGGCATCGCAGCGGCGTACTTCGGGCGCGAATGGGTGGCGGTGAAACATCGGCCCGCGGCGATGCTGGGCTACGAGCTGTCGCCATCGGGCGCGCTGTTGATGGAGATGATCGTCGGCTGGGACGAAGCGATCGGGTTGCCAGCGGAGATGGCGACGGAGGCCGAGCGGGGCATCGATCGCTGGCGGGGGAAGACGCCCGTGGCGGTGGGCGAGGGGCGCGACGCGACGGTGGTGCTGGGCGCGCTGATGGCGGCGGTGGCCGAGCGCGCGGGCGCGGTAGAGATGGCGGACGAGCCCGCGGGAGAGGCGTGGGTGGCGACGGAGGGGCCGCGGGAAGTGGTCGGCGTCGAAGTGCCGATCGGGCGCGTGGAGGCGGGGCGCGTAGCGGGCGGCGGACTCTGGCTGGGCGGCGACGCGCTGGTGGCGACGCCGTGGCTTGAGGCGCTGGCCGCGGCGCTGGCCGCGGGAACGGAGTGGCCGACGGAGGGCGCGGCGGTGGACGGCGCGCGGGCGGCGGACTGGGCGCGGGCGGCGGCGGGGTTGGGCTGAAGAAATCTCAGCCGGGTGCAAAACCCTTCGCGGGTTGGGACGTCCGACCCGAACCATGAGCTACCGCAACGACGTCGAGGCGCTTGAGGCACAGGTTCGGCAGCTCGAAGGGGAGCTCAGCGGCGTACGGCGCGAGCGCGCCCGCCTGGTGGAGACCACCCGGGAGGAGCCTCGCCTGGTGACCGAGCTCGACACGCTGCGGAGGGAGCTGCACGCGAGGGCGCCACGGCACCTGCCGATGCTCGACAACATCCGGGTGGCGTCGCCCTGCCACGAGCGCTGGGACGCGATGACGGGCGACGAGCAGTCACGCCACTGCGCGAGCTGCAACAAGAACGTCTACAACCTCTCGGCGATGACCCGCGAGGCCGCCGAGGCGCTGGTGCGCGAGAAGGAGGGCAAGCTCTGCGTGCGCTACTACCGCCGCGCGGACGGGACGATCCTGACGGCGGACTGCTCGGTGGGCGTGCGCCGCAAGCGCGTGCAGCTCGTGGCCGCAGCGGGCGCGGTCACGGCGCTGGCCGCGGGGGCAGCGGCGATGATGTTCTCGCGGATGGGCGCGCCGCAGCCCGTGCCGCCGTCGGTGAACATGGTGCAGGGCGGGGCGGTGGCGATGCCGACGGTGGTCAACGCGCCGCCCGTGGAGCCGCAGGTGATGCAGGGCGAGCCGATGATGGGCGACATGGCCGCGCCGGAGCCGCCCTCGGCGCCGCCGCCGCAAGCGCACACGCGCATGGGCCGCCCGATGATGCGGCGCTGACCATTCGGTCCAACGGATGGACCCGACGTCGTGGGCGGGTGATCTGGTCTTCTGCTTGCGCCTTCAGGTGGAGTGGTCGGAGGTCGCGCCGAAGTGCGCGGCGAGGCGATCGAGCACCCGGCCCCAGGCGCGGTCGAAGTACGGGCGCACGGCGGGCCAGTCACCGTCGCTGCCGAAGCCCAGGTGCTGCAATCGCACGCGCGTCCCCGTCGCGGTGGGGGTCAGCGTGAGCACGCACCACGCGCGGCGCGTGCGGGCGAAGGGGATGTCGGGCGGGGCGTTCCACGAGAAGGCGAGCATCTCGTCGGGGACGTACGCCAGGACCTGACACCCTTCGGAGCCCTGACCTCCTGGGGCGGCGTCCTCCAGGAAGATCCACTCGTAGGAGCCGCCGATGCGCAGGTCGATGCGCGAGTCGATGCCCAGCCAGGCACGTAGTCCCTCCGATGAGGTCCACGCGTCGAAGACGGCGCGCGGCGTCGCCGTGACCTCGACGGTCTTGTCGATGGCGTCGGTGACGCGACCCGAGGTGTCGAACAGTGTCGTGTCGATCATGGCGCGAGGGTGAGCGCGATCGGCGATCGCACGCAACCCGGCGGGACGAGCGGTGGTGTCCTGCTGAGGACACCGATTTCTCCTCCGCTTCCAACGTAGGACAGCTCGCCGCGTCCACGCCGGAGTTCACCGTGCCGCCCCCGCGCCCGTCATGCTCGGTTCACTCCGGGCTACCACACGCGGATCGCCCCGCCGAAGCGGGGCTCCGTGCGTCCACCCAGGGACGATCGAGTGCCTTCAGGTGGGCCTCCTGAGCCCCGCTTCGGCGGGGCGATCCGCGTGTGGTAGCCCGGAGTGAACCGAGCATGACGGGCGCGGGGGCGGCACGGTGAACTCCGGCGTGGACGCGGCGGGTTCTCAACCTGGGACACCGCGACTCAACCTGGGACACTACGCGGATGAGCGAGGTGGTACATCGGGCGCACGGTGGACCTCACCCGCGCCGAAGAGGGGTAGCGGCCTGCGCGTCTCGCGATCAGACTGCGCACCATGGAGATACCGGGGTACAGGGGCAACCTGACGTGGCTGCCCGAGCGAACCATCTTCCTCACCCGTCACGGCTCGCACGCCTATGGGCTCGCGACGCCGGCCAGCGACCTTGACGTGAAGGGCGTCGCGATCGCGCCGCGCGAGTACTACCTGGGCTTCGCGAGCCGCTTCGAGCAGGCCGAGTGCAGCGACCCCGACCTCGTCGTCTACGAGCTGCGGAAGTTCATGACGCTCGCGGCGGACTGCAACCCGAGCATCATCGAGGTGCTGTTCACCGACCCCGCCGATCACCTTGGCGTCACGCCCGTTGGTGAGAGGCTTCTCGCGGCGCGCGACCTCTTCCTCTCGCGCAAGGCGCGGCACACCTTCTCGGGCTTCGCGATGGCGCAGCTCAAGCGCCTGGAGCGCCACCACGCGTGGGCGAGCGCGCCGCCCGTGAGTCCGCCGCGGCGCGAGGACTTCGGCCTCGACGCCCTCACCGAGCAGGAGCAGACGCGGCTCGCGGCGGTGCACGCCGAGATGGAGCGCCTGCTCAAGACCTGGGACGTCGACCTGTCGCCGCTCCCGCGCGACGCGCAGGACGACCTTCGCGAACGCATCACCTCCGCGTTGGGCGAGCGGGTCGCGGCGGACGATCCAGCCTGGCGCGCGGCGGCCCGGCACCTCGGCCTCGGCGACGACCTCGCGGGGCTGATGCTGCGCGAGCGCGAACTCCGCGCGAGGCAGCGCGACTGGGAGCAGTACGCGGCGTGGAAGAAGGCGCGCAACCCGCGTCGCGCCGAGCTGGAGTCTCGCTTCGGCTACGACACCAAGTTCGGCGCGCACATCGTTCGGCTCCTGCGGATGTGCCGCGAGATTCTCACCACGGGCGAGGTGCGGGTGGGGCGGCCCGACCGCGACGAGCTGCTCTCCATCCGCGAGGGCGCGTGGAGCTTCGACCGCCTGCGGGAGTTCGTTGCGGCCGAAGACGCCGCGCTCGACGCGCTCGCGAAGGCATCACCGCTGCCGCACGCGCCCGACCGGAAGGCGCTCGACGCGCTCTGCGTCTCGCTGGTCGACGCTGCGCTGCGCGGCTGAATCGCGCGGCCATGAAGGTCTTCTTCAGCCCCGAGTACCTCGTCCCGGGCAGCGAGTTCGAGACCGTCGAGAAGGCCGCGTGGATCGTCGACCCTCCAGCGCTCGACCCGCGCGTGCTGCTGCGCGCGCACGGTGAGGTCTACATCGACGCGATCCACACGGGCGTCTCCCGCGAGCTCGCCGAGGCGCAGGGCTTCCCCTGGAACGATCGGCTCGGCACATCGTCGGCCGCGTCGGCGGTGTGGAGGTAGGCGAGCAGGCAGACGATGCGCTCGACCGCGGAGGACTCCTCCAATTCGTAGAGCCCCGCGAGCGAGAGACCGCCCGCCGTGTTCGTGTCGAGGGTGCCGAGGAAGAAGGCGCAGGCGAGGAGGTGCCGCGCGTGCCGCGGTGAGAGCGCGAGGCTCCACGGCTCGCCCCGCCGCAGGAGCGTCAACGGCGGCTGCGGGTGCTGTTCGAGCGCCCACGCGCGGACCTTCGGGAGGGTGTCACGGTAGAAGTCGTACGCAGGCGCGCCGACGCGGGCGAACGCGGACCAGCGCTCGATGGCGGCGTGGAGTCCCTCGGTCCACGGCACTGCGACGGCGCGGTCGAGGGCCGCCGCGTCGAGCAGCGGGGCGTCGCCGAGCCGCGACGAGAGCTGGGGGTCGACGAAGTTGCAGGCGAGGGCGTCGGGGGCATCCATCGCGCTCCGGTGTAGGCCGGGACGACGGTCTGGCGCAAAGCCGCGCGCTCGCGGTCGGGAGGCCCGGTGGCTGCGAGCCTGACCGTTGCGCGCCTTGCTGACGCTGCGGCGTGGCCCCCGGTGACTGCGGGCCTGACCGGTGCCGGGCCTCGGCGAGCTGCTCGCCTGCTGACCGTTCGGCAAATTGGTCGCCTCGGGCGTTCTCCGCTAGGTCACGGTCTCTCCGATGCCCGACGCTTCCGACGCACCCGCTCGCTCCAGCTCGCGCGGCGCGCTCATGGTGCAGGCCGGCATCCTCGCGAGCCGCCTCGCGGGCCTCGTGCGGCAGTCGGTGTTCGCTGCCTTCCTTGGGAGCAGCGTCGGGGCCGACGTCTTCACCGCCGCGTTTCGCATCCCCAACGTCCTCCAGAACCTCCTCGGCGAAGGCGCGCTCAGCGCGTCGTTCATCCCCGCGTACGCGAAGCTCCGCGCGGCGGGGCGCGACCGCGACGCCGTGGTGGTGGCCTCCGCCGTCGCGACGATCCTCGCGCTCGTCACCGCCGCCCTCGTGGCGCTCGGGATGCTCCTCGCGCCTTCGTTCGTCGGGCTCGTCGCGCCGGGCTTCCAGGGCGCGCGCCGCGTCGAGACCCTCGCGCTCGTCCGCATCTTCTTCCCCGGCGTCGGCGTGCTCGTCCTGTCCGCGTGGTGCCTCGGCGTCCTCAACAGCCACCGCCGCTTCTTTCTCCCCTACGTCGTGCCCGTCGTCTCCAGCGCCGCGGTCGTCGTCGCGCTCTTCCTCACCGGCCGCGCCGCCGGGCCCTTCGCCCTCGCCCGCGCCGCCGCCTACGGAACCGTCGCGGGCGCCGTCCTCCAGCTCGCCCTCCAGCTCCCCGCGGCGCTGCGCCTCGTCGGCGGCGCGCGGCCCACCCTCGGCCTCGCGTCTCCCGAGGTGCGCGCGGTGGTCACCCGCTTCGGACCGGCGCTCCTCGCGCGCGGCGTCGCGCAGCTCAGCGCGTACATCGACCAGATCCTCGCGAGCCTGCTGCCCCTCGGCGCCGTCGCCACGCTCGGCTACGCGCAGACCATCAGCCTCCTGCCGGTGAGCCTCTTCGGCGTCGCGATCTCCGCCGCCGAGCTCCCCGAGATGGCCTCCGCCACCGGCACGCCCGAGGAGGTGCACCGCGCCGTCGCCGCGCGCCTCGACGCGGGGTTGCGTCGGTTGGCGTTCTTCGTGGTGCCGTCGGCGGTGGCCTTCGTCGCGCTCGGCGAGCACATCGCGGGCCTGCTCTTCCAGCGCGGCGTGTTTCACCGCGCGGACACCGTGTGGGTCTGGGCGACGCTCGCGGGGTCGGCCGTCGGGCTCCTCGGGCAGACCATGGCGCGGCTGTACTCGTCGGCGTTCTACGCGCTCCGCGACACCCGCACGCCGATGCGCGTCGCGCTGCTGCGGCTCGCGCTGACGGCGGGGCTCGGGTACGTGTTCGCGTTTCCGCTGGTGCGCGCGCTCGGGCTCGGCGCCTCGTGGGGCACCGTCGGGCTCACCGCCTCCGCGGGCCTCGCCGGGTGGGTCGAGTACGCCCTGCTGCGCGCGTCGCTCACCCGCGTCGTCGGTCCAAACGGGCTCGCGTTCGCCGTCGTCACGCGGCTCTGGGCGGGCGCGTTCGCCGCGGCGGCGCTCGGGTGGGCGGCGCACGTTCCGCTGCGCGCGCTGGTGGGGGATCGTCCGCTGCTGGTGGCGCCGCCGACGCTCGCGGTCTTCGGCGCGGCGTACCTGGCGATCGGGTTCGCGCTGGGCGAGCCGGAGGCGAAGCGCCTGGTGGGCGGGGTGCGTCGGCGGTTCAAGCGCTGACGGTCACCGGCATGACCGTCCTGGCTCTGGTGTGCTCGCTCTCTCGGCCGCACCCATCAAGAGTGCGCGGAGAGCCCTCTACCCCTTGAACACCGACTGCCGCGCCCGCAGCAGCCGGTCGAGCGACCCCTGGATGGTCTCCCGCAGCTTCTCGTTGAGGCGGTTGACCAGCACGATGTCTTCGCTCTGCTCGGGGCGGTAGCCGTCCATCGGGATGGGCTCGCCGAAGGAGATCTTCCACCGCGCCGGCAGCCCCGCGAGGCCGAGCGGACCGAGCAGCGGAAACGTCGGCGTCACCGGCACGAACGGCAGCCCGAGCATCTTCGCGATGCGCCCCGACGGCAACATCATCGGGTGCGCCTCCTCCGCGCCGATGATGGTCACCGGGACGATGGGTGTGCCCGTGCGAATGGCGAGCTTGATGTGCCCGCCGCGACCGAAGCGCTGGAGCTGGTAGCGCTCGCGAAACGGCTTCGCGATGCCCTTCACGCCCTCCGGGAAGAGCGCCAGACACGCGTCCTTCAACAGCAGCCGCTCGGCGTTTTCCTGGCACGCGCGCACGGCTCCGAGGCGGTTGAGGTACGCGCCCGCGAAGGGGAAGTGGAAGATGAAATCCTCCGCCAGCCAGCGGAGCGTGCGCTGCGACGGGTGCTCCCTGCGCAGCGCCGTCGCCAGCATGATGCCGTCGAAGGGAATCGCCCCCGAGTGGTTGGCCACCAGCGCCACGCGACCCGTCGCGGGGACGTTCTCGACGCCCTCCACCTCGACGCGCCACCAGTGCTCGTAGAGGAGGTTCCAGACGGGCTGCCAGCGCTGCGCGTAGTTGGGGTCGAGGCCGAAGTCGTCGACCTCCTCGGACCGATCGCGGATGGCCGTCTGACCCCAGCGACGGAGGTAGTAGTCGCTGGCGTGCAGCTCGCGCGCGGCGTCGAAGGGCTCGCGGTCGGTGACGGCGGGCGGAGACTCCACCGCGAGGGCGCGCTCGGGCTGCACCAGCGACTTCAGCCGCGACGCGAGGCGGTCGAGCAGCGGGCGGTGCTCGGTGGGCTCCATCGCCTGGTCGAGCAGCGCGTCGAGCTGGGCCACGACGGACTCCAGCGACGGTGAAGGTGCCTCGACGGCGGGCGCCTCTTCGATGAGATCCGACGCCGCGACGATGGGCGCCTCGACGACCTCCGCGGGTGCTGCGACGGGCTCTTCGACCACGGGCGTCGCGATGGACTCTTCGACCACGGGCGGTGCGACGACCTGCTTCGCCGCGACGGTCTTCTTCGCGGGTGGAGCGGCCTTCTTCGCCGGAGCGACCGGGGCCTTCGCCTTCGCGGGAGCGGCCTTCTTCGGAGGGATGGGCTTCTTCGCGGGGGCGCCCTTCGGGGTCTCCGCGCTGAAGGGGTCGTTGCCGAGGACTTTGCGCGCCATGGGTGTTCTCTCTACGGGGTCGTGCGAAGCAGCTTGGCGTCGCGCATGCGCTGGGCGTTGGTGTAGTCGAGCACGGCCTCGCGGGTCGTGAACGCGGGCCTGAACTTCAGCTCGTGCAGCGCCTTGTCGCCGTCGGCCACGCAGAGCCAGCGGGCGTAGTCGATGAAGGTGGGGGGCGCCTCGCTGAGCTGCGCCGCCCAGAGCGCGCGCGCGATGGGGTAGATCACCGGGTGGGGGATCGGGAGGCTCACGCGGCCCGCGAGCTGGATCACCGTGGACAGCGGCAGCACCCCATCGCCGACGATGTTGTAGACGCCGGGGATGTCGCGCATCACGGCGAGCTTGAAGGCCGCCAGCGCGTCGACCTCGTGGAGAAACTGCATCAGCGGGTCGAAGCCCATCACCGTCGGGACGAGCGATCGACCGAGGTAGCGCGTGAGGTAGTTGTTCACCGTCGGGCCGAGCAGCGAGGCGAGGCGGAGCACCGTGACGATGGTTCCGGGCGAGGTGCGGGCGAAGCTGGCGACGACCTGCTCGGCCTCGATCTTGTCGCGCAGGAAGCGGCTCTCCGCGCGGCCCCGCAGCGGGTGCGTCTCCGGGAGGAAGTTGGGGTTACGCGGCGACGCCCCGTAGAGAATCGTGTGCGACCACAGCACGAACTTTCGCACCGGCCGCTCGCGACACGCGTTGAGCAGGTGCGCGGTGCCCACGCTCTCCAGCTCGTGCGCCCAGGCGCTCGCGTGCGTCGGCGACGACAGGAAGGCCATGTGCAGGAGCGTGTCGACCTGCTCGCTGGCGAAGATCTCCGCGAGCCGCGAGTCGACCCGCGGCTGCGTGAGGTCGACCTTGTAGAAGCGGGTCTTGCGGCCGGCCGTGGTGGGTCGCTCGACGTCGAGCGCGACGATTCGCGACACGCGGTCGTCGTCCTCCAGGAGGCCGATGAGGTTGCTGCCCAGGAAGCCGTTGGCCCCGGTGAGTGCCACCACCTTGCCCGGCGGAGTCACCCGGATGACGGAATGGGAATCGTGGTCTTTGGGGTCGGTCATCGTCGGCGGCGCGGACGCTATCACAGCGCCCGGCCGTTGCTGCACCGCGACACGACCCGCTGTTAACGCAGCCCGAAGCGCCGCGTGGCCGTCTCCGTGGTGCGCGCCCGGAGCTCGTCCTCGGGCATCCCGCGCAGCTCGGCGAGCTGCCGCGCGGTGTGCGCCAGGTACGACGGCTCGTTGGGCTTGCCCCGCATCGGGATGGGCGCGAGGTACGGCGAGTCGGTCTCGATCATCAGCCGGTCGAGGGGGATGACCTTCGCCGCCGCGCGCACGGCCTCGGCCTTCTTGAAGGTCACGATGCCCGACAAGCTGATGTCGAAGTCGAGGTCCATCGCGGCGCGCGCGAAGGTCTCGTCTTCGGAGAAGCAGTGGATGACGCCGCCCACGTCGCGCGCGCCCTCCTCGCGCAGGATCGCCAGCGTGTCGGCCGCCGCCTCGCGCGTATGGATCACGATGGGCTTCTTCGCCGCCTTCGCCAGCGCCACGAAGCGGCGAAACACCCGCTGCTGCACCTCGCGCGGCGAGTTGTCGTAGTGGTAGTCGAGGCCGATCTCGCCGACGGCCAGCACCTTGTCGTGGGCGATCATCGCCTCCATCGCGGCGACGGTGCCGTCGGTGCACTCCGCGGCGTCGTGGGGATGAACGCCCGCCGTCGCGCGCACGTCGGCTTCGGCCTCGGCGATGGCGATGGCGTCGCGGGCGCCGTCGGTTCCGCGGCCGACGCCGACGGTGACGAACCACGCGATGCCCGCCGCGCGGCCGCGGGCGAGCACGGCGGCGCGCTCCTCGGGCGAGGCGGCGTAGTCGAGGTGACAGTGCGAGTCGACGAGGGGAACGCTCACGACGACGTCTCCCCCAGCGCGATGCGGGCGTGGGCGCGGGCGGGTGTCGGGATGATGCTGCGCGCGAGCCGTTGCAGCACGGCGCGAGCTTCGGTGTGGTCGCGGGCGGCGCCGAGCGCGTCGATGGCGTCGAGCCGCAGCTCGGAGGCGTCCTTGCCGGGGATGGTGAGCTCACCGCGCGCGAAGGACGCGACGATGTCCACGGCGCCGACATCCCCCGCGCGCACCAGGGCGATGGCCGCGAGCACGCCCACGCGGGCCCGGGCGGTGTAGCGGTCGTCGGAGGCGCGGCGCAGCGTCGCGAGGGCGCGGTCGCGGTCGGCGGGGGATAGGTCGAGCGGAGGGTCGAGCGTCGGGTCGAGGAGGTAGCCGAGCTGCTCGGCGCTCTCGGAGGCGATCCAGGGATCGGCGTCGTCGACGGTCTTCAGCGCCGCGTGGAATCCCTCCATCGGCGCCGCGCGAACGATGCCCAGCAACGCCTGGTAGCGCACGTCTTCGTGGCGGTGATCGAGGGCGGCGCGGAGGGCTTCGAGGGCGCGGTCGCCGCCGAGGTCGGAGAGCGCGACGGCGGCCATCTGGCGGACGGTGGTGTGCTCGTCGTCGAGGCGCGCGGCGACCTCGTCGAGCAGGTGCCGCGCGTCGAGGGCGCCGAGAGAGGTGAGCGCCGCGGCGCGCACGGAGCTGTCGGCGTCGCGGAGGAGCGGGGCGAGCGCGTCGGCTGCGGCGCGCGGCTCGTCGGTCCCGACCGAGAGCAGGTCGGCGGCGGCCGAGGCGCGGACGGCGGGCTTGCTGGAGGTGAGGTCACGCAACGCCGCGGCGTACGTGCGTCGCAGCGGCGTCGGGGTGAACATCACTTCACCCGGGTGCCAGCGGGGCGATCGTCGGCGAAGGTGGCGAGCGAGAGCGCCTCCGACGAGCCCGCGGCGAGGAGCATCCCGTGTGACACGAGGCCCTTGCCGAAGTCGCGCGGCGCGAGGTTGGCGACGACCACCACCTGCTTGCCCACGAGCACCGTCGGCTCCGGGAAGGACAGCGCGATGCCCGCGATGATGGTGCGCGGCCCAGCGGTCTCGCCGAGGTCGACGGAGAGCTTGAGGAGCTTGTCCTTGCGCGGGATGCGCTCGGCGGTGAGCACCTTGCCGACGCGGAGGTCGACCTTCGCGAAGTCGTCGTACTGGATGGTCGCGGGAGCTTCCTCAGCAACAGCAACCGCGGGAGCAGTGGCGGGAGTATCGGTCGCGGGGGCGGTGGTCTTCTCGTCGGTGTTCATGGTCTTGGTCGCGTTCTTCGGGGTCGGTTCTGCCTCGCGCACGTCGAGGCTCTCCAGCATGGCCGCTTCGGTCGCGGTGTCGTACTTCGGAAACACGGGTTGGCCGGGGCGTACGGTCGTTCCGGCCGCGAGGCCGCCCCAGGTGGTGGGCCACTGGTCGACGTCTTCGCGTGCGGTCAACGCATCGAGGCCCAACTGGTCGAGCAGCTCGCGGCTCTTCGTCGGCGTCACCGGCGAGAGCAGCACCGCCGTGGTGCGAACCACCTCCAGCACATGCGCGATCACCGTCGCGAGGCGCGCGGTCTCACCCGCCTTGGCGAGCTTCCACGGCGCGGTCTCGTCGAAGTACTTGTTGGCCGCGCGCGCGGTCTCGATGGTGAGCTCCAACGCCCGGTGGAAGGCGAGCTCGTCCCACGCCGCACCCACCTCCGCGACGAGGCCCGTGACCTTCGCGCGGAGCGTCCGATCGAGCTCCGTGAGCTGCGCCTCGTCCACCGCCGGAACCTTCCCCTCGAAGTACTTCGTCACGAAGGGAAGCGCGCGATGGAGCAGGTTGCCGACGGTCTCGCCGAGCTCGGCGCGAGCGCGGGTGATGATGCCCGGGATGGAGAACTCCCCGTCCTGGCCGAAGCCCACCTCGCGCAAGAGGTAGAAGCGCAACACATCGGCGCCGAGCACGGCGGTGATGCGTCGCGGGTCGGTCGTCCCCGGCGTCTTCACGGCGGTCATCCCCGGGGTCTTGGAGGTCTTGCGACCGCCCGAGAGCAGGTACCCGTGAACCCACACTGTCGTGGGCAACGGCTCGCCCACGCTCATCAGGAAGGCCGGCCAGTACACCGTATGGAAGCGCACGATGTCCTTGGCGACGAGCTGCACCTGCGCCGGCCAGAACGCCCGCAACTCAGGCGTATCGACCGCGCTCAGGTAGTTGAAGAGCGCGTCGAACCAGACGTAGATGACGTGCCCGGGGTCGTCAGGGACGGGGATGCCCCAGGTGAAGTTGGAGCGCGACAGCGAGAGGTCTTCGAGCCCCGAGCTGACGAACGAAACGATCTCGTTGCGCCGCGTCTCGGGCAGCACGAACTCCGGGTGCTCCTCGTAGAGCTTGAGCAGCCGGTCCTGGTACTTCGTGAGGCGGAAGAACCAGGTCTCCGTCTCGAGGATCTCCACGGGGCGCTCGTGGATGGGGCAGAGGTTGCCGGGGAGGAGTTCCTTCTCGGTCTTGTAGCCTTCGCAGCCGTAGCAGTACGGGCCCTTGTAATGGCCCTTGTAGAGGTCGCCCGCGTCGCGGCATTTGCGCCACCACGCCTGCACCCTCTCGACGTGACGCTGCTCGGTGGTGCGGATGAAGTCGTCGGGCTCCACCGAGAGCTGCGGCCACAGCTCGCGGAAGCGCCCGCTCACGTCGTCGACGAAGGCCCGCGGGTCGACGCCGGCCTTGGCGGCCTCGCGCTCGATCTTCTGCCCGTGCTCGTCGGTGCCGGTGAGGAAGCGCGACCGCTCGCCGCGCAGCCGGTGGTAGCGCGTGAGCGAGTCGGCCACGATGGTCGTGTACGCGTGCCCGATGTGGGGCGACCCGTTGACGTAGTAGATGGGCGTCGTGACGTAGAAGCGCTTGGTCATGGGACGGGTCTTCGCTAGAGCCCTCCGCCTGAATCGGGAGAGGGACACTTCAGGGAGGGAGAAGGGTCAGTCGTGTGGAGTCGCGGCGGACGGGTCGCCCGTCGCGGGGGACGCCAGTGATAGCGCATCCACGGAAAACGTCTCGACCCCGGCGTCGTTGAGCGCCACCCGAACGGTTCGGGCCAGCACGTCGACGTCGCGCACGCGGCCTTCGCCCTTCGGGGTCATCACCCGCTTGCCCGGCTTGGGGAAGAGCGAGCGCTGCGACCGGTAGAACGCGTCTTCGTAGACGAGGCAGCACATGAGCCGACCGCACACGCCGCTCACCCGCTCGGGCTTGAGCGCGAGGCCCTGCTCCTTGGCGTGTCGGATGGACACCGGCGCGAAGTCCGCGAGGAAGGTGTTGCAGCACAGCTGGAGCCCGCACGGGCCGACGCCGCCGACGGCCTTCGCGGCGTCGCGCGCCCCGACGTGGCGGATCTCGACGCGCGTGCGCAGCGCGTTGTTGAGCTGTCGACCGAGCTCGCGCAGCTCGATGCGGTCGTCGCTGGAGAGGTGCACCACCACGCGCTGGCCGTTGTTGGCGACCTCGGCGCGCAGCACCTTCGCGGGCAGCTTGAGCGTCGCCACGATGCCGTGCGCGGCGCGAACCGCCTCGGCCTCCTTCAAGCGCGCGCGGGTCTCGGCCTTCAGGTCGCCCTCGTCCGAGCGCCGCAGCACGCGTGGCAGCATCCGCGACTCGACGAGCTGCCGCCGCGACGGAAACGCCACCACCGCGAGCGTGGTGCTGCGCTCGATCTCGAGGAGCACGGTGTCGCCCTTGCGCAGCAGCAGCGCCCCGGCGTCGGCCAGCGTGGCGCGCGGGGCGTCGGGGAGGCGGACGAGGACGACGTTCATGAGGGCGGCGCGGCCCGAGGAGGTGTCGTCGGGGAAGTCGGGCTCGCCGTACGGGTCGACGTCGGCCGCGTGGCTTTCGAGCGGGAGATGCACGCGGCGCGGGGCGACGATGACGGTCGACGGCTGCGGCGCTCGCGGCTGCGGCGCGGGTCGCGGAGCAGGTGGCGGCGGTGCCTTCGACGGGCGCGCGTTGGGAGGCGGCGGCTTCGACGGGCGCGCACCGGGCGCGGGCGGCGGTCGCGAGAGACGTGCACCGGGCGGAGGTGGCGCCTTCGACGGACGCGCACCGGGCGGCGGTGGCGCCTTCGACGGGCGGTTGGCCTCACCCGCGGGCGCTGGCGGGCGGCGGGACGGGCGGCGGTCGCTCACGCGCGCACCTCGCGGAGGCGCACGAGCATCGCTTGCAGGTGCATGCCGACGTTGAAGCTGGTGGGCCCGTCGAGCAGCTCCATGGTCTCGCGAACGATCTCCGCGCGGTGCGCGTTGACGATGGACTGGCGCGCGGCCTTGGTGGCGGCGGCGACGGCCTCGTTGCGGAGGTGGCGGTAGAGCAGCGCGAGGGTCTCGTCGAGCGCGGCGCGGCCGAACTGGTCGGCCTTCTCGGGCGGGTCTTTGTAGCGGGTGGCGAGCTCGACGAAGCTGCCGACGGCGACCCCGCTGGTGCGCAGCGTGGCGAGCATCTCGTCGAGGAGCTTCTTGCGGGCCGCGAGGTGCTTGGGGTCTTGATAGACGAGGGCGCGGCCGACGCTGCCCTCGGCGAGCGGCAGGAGCTCGGCGATGTGGTCGGGCGCGAGGTCGAGGCCCGCGAGGATGGCGCGCACGTCGGCCTCGTCGAGGAGGCCGAAGTTCACGGTCTGGCAGCGCGAGCGGATGGTGGGGAGCAGCGCCGAGGGGCGGTGCGAGAGCAGCACGAAGTGCGTGTTGGCCGGCGGCTCTTCGAGGGTCTTGAGGAGCTTGTTGGCCGCGCTCGGGTTGAGCCGATCAGCCTCGCGAACGATCACCCAGCGGGTGCCGCCCTCGTGGGGCCGGAAGGCCATGCGGCTCACGACGGCGTCGATCTGGTCGACGACGATCTCCATGCGGAGCTTCTTCTCGTCGGGGTCGTCGGACTCGCGGTCGCGGGCGGAGACCGAGTCGCGAAACTCGCGCTTGAGCACCATCAGGTCGACGAACTGCCCGTCGGCGATGTGTCGACAGTGGGAGCACTCGCCGCACGCGTCGCCGTCGCGGCGCGCGGTGCAGTTCATGACCTGGGCGAGGGCGAGGGCGACGCGGTCCTTGCCGACGCCCTGCGGGCCCGCGAAGAGGTACGCGCTGGCGACGCGGCCCTGCTCGATGGCACGACGCAGGAGCGCGACAGCGGCGTCGTGGCCGCGAACCGAGCGAAAACCCTGGACCGAAGGCGCTCCCATGGAAGGCCCACCGGGTAGCACGGGCCGGAGACCGGCGGCAACGATCGGTGGCGGCGCGTGTTCAGCGGCAGCAGGCGAGGCAGAGCGGGTCGTAACAACGACCGTCGTTGATCGACCCGGGGTTGTCGCAGCACAGCAGTCCTGCGCGGCAGTCGATGAGCGCGCAGCGCGAGAGGCCGCTGTCGCGGGTCGTGAGGCACGCGCCGCGGGCGGACACACGCGCTCCGGCGCTCGCGGCGTTGCACTCGTTGCTGTAGGTGACGCCGTCGCAGCCGCACACGGGGCTGTAGAGGGTGGAGCAGAGTCGCGGTCGGATGGCGCAGGTACCCGCCGCGCCGCAGCGGTCGCCCGCGCAGTACAGGGTGCTCGACCCGCAGTCGTCGTTGGTGACGCAGCGCCCGCCGGGCTGAACATCGGCCGCGATGCCCGAGTCACGGGCCGGGACGTCGGCGCCGGTGTCCATCGCCGGGACGTCGCGGGTGACGCCAGTGTCCGTCGTCGGGACATCGCGCGGTGTCGTGCCGTTGTCGATGGTCGGCACGTCGCGCGGTGTGCCCGCGTCGGGGGGCGTCGCGCAGGTGCCACGGTCGCGCACACGGGCTCCGCTGGCGGCGGCCTCGCAGGTGTTGCCGTAGGTGCGCCCGTCGCAGCCGCAGACGGGGAGGTACACGGTCGCGCAGCCCTCGGGGCGAGGCTCGCAGCGGCCCGGTCCGTCGCAGGTGTCGGAGGCGCAGAAGCTACGTCGGTCGCAGTCGCTGTTGCTCCGGCAGTCGCCGGGTGCGGCGACGTCGACGGGCGGCCGAACGACGTCGACAGTGGCGGTGCCAACGTCCATCGGAGCGCTCGCGTCGACGGGCGCGGCGGGGACGTCGGCGGGAGAGCCCGCATCGACCAAGGGCGAACGGTCGGTGGGAGCGACGATGTCCTCGGCCTTCCCGGCGTCATAGCCGGGGTCCTCGACGGTGACGACCTCGCTGCTGCATGCGACGGCGAAGAGGGAGAGAGCGAGTGCGCGACGGAAGGTACCCATGAGTAGCCGCGACGGTACACCGTCCGGCCGATGGACCTACGCACCACCGAGCCAGGTCGCGAGCGCCCGCCCGTCGCCCGTCAACCGCTCGATGGCCGCGCCCTCCGCGACGACGCCCGTCTCCGCCAGAAGCGCGCCCAGCGCCGCGGCGTTGGCCAACTGAAGTCCGGCGCCGCGGTCGACCCGAACAGCCTCCGCGCGCTTCAGCTCCAGCACGCGGAGCACCCGTCGCGTCGGGTCGGGCGACGACAGGTCGACGACGGCGAAGTCGCCGCAGCGCCGCTGTTGATGGGTGCGAAACAGCCAGAAGCGCGGGTGACGCTCCAGCAACGAGCGCGCGAAGACCAGCTCGTCGCACTTGAACCCGAACGCGTGCAGCGCCTCGCCGGGGTCGACCCGATGCGCGCGATGGAGCGCGTGGGACATCCGCTCGATGACGTCGCGGCGAGCGAGCGCGCCGCGGCAAAGCCGTAAAAACCAGGGCAATGACCTGCTCATCGGACCTCGAAGACTCTCCGCGCCCGTCACTGGGGGCGCGGCCTGCGTCGTGGGGAAGGGACGTGGAGGGGAGTCAGCCGAGGACGAGCATGGCGAGGCCGACGGATACCGTGACGGGCGCGCGAGGTCCAATGCCCAACGCGCCGATCTCTGCGGTAGCATCGCGGGCCGTGTCAGACGCCGTCGCCTCGACCGTTCGGATGAACGACCTCACCTTCGTGGTTCGCACCTTCCAGGCCGAGGTGGTGGAGGGGCCGGACAAGGGTCTCGCCGCGAGCTCCGTCGAAGGCCGGCTCACCATCGGAACGGCCGACGACGCGACGCTGCGGCTCGCCGACTCCACCGTGAGCCGCTACCACGTCGAGCTCGAAAACAGCGGCGATGGCGTCGTGCTGCGCGACCTCGGGAGCACCAACGGCACGGCCATCGGTCCGGTCAACCTGCGCGAGGGGCGCATCACCGAGAGCGTCGTGCTGCGCGTCGGTCGCACCAAGGTGCGGCTCACGCTCAACGGCTCGCGCACCGCGCTGCCGCTCTCCACCGAGGTGTCCTTCGGGGCGATGCTCGGCGCGTCGGCGGCGATGCGGCAGGTGTATGCGACGCTCGCGCGGGCGGCGCCCACCACGGCGCCGGTGCTCATCCTCGGCGAGAGCGGGACGGGCAAGGAGCTCGCGGCGCGGGCCATCCACCAGACGAGCGCGCGGGCCGACAAGCCCTTCGAGGTCGTCGACTGCGGGGGACTGCCGCCGACGCTCATCGAGAGCGAACTGTTCGGACACGAGCGCGGGTCGTTCACCGGGGCGACGAGCGATCGCGAGGGGGCGTTCGAGCGCGCCGAAGGCGGGACCATCTTCCTCGACGAGCTCGGCGAGATGCCCCTGGAGGTGCAGCCCAAGCTGCTGCGCGCGCTCGGCGAGGCCGAGGTGCGGCGCGTGGGCGGTCGGCGCTCCAAGAAGATCGACGTGCGCGTGGTGGCCGCGACCAACCGCGACCTGCGGCGCGAGGTCAACGCGGGGCGCTTCCGGGCCGACCTGTATTATCGGCTCGCGGTGATCCAGGTGCGCATGCCGCCGCTGCGCGAGCGGGCCGACGACCTGGAGGTGCTGGTGCCCGCGCTGGTGAAGCGCATCTGCGCCGAGCGACGCATCGCGGCGGAGGTTCCGCTGCCCGAAGACCTCATCGGGATGCTCGCCCAGCATACGTGGCCGGGTAACGTTCGCGAGCTGCGCAACTACCTGGAGCAGTACGTCATCCTCGAAGCGACGCCGTCCTTCGCGCCGGACGAGGGTGGCGCCGGGGCCGCGGGTGAGGCGGAGGGCACCATGCTCGCGGGCCTGGAGGCGCTGCCGTTGCGGGTCGCCAAGAACGAGCTCGTCGAGCGCTTCGAGCGCTGGTACCTGACGCGCTTGTTGGGCGAGACGCGGGGCAACGTGGCCGAGGCGTCGCGGCGGGCGGGCGTCGATCGGGGGACGGTGTTTCGCACCATGCGCCGCATCGGGATGCGTGAGTCCGACGAAGGGTGACGGCTGAGCTTCTGGCATACTGCCGCGCGTGCAGTCGCTGCCCGACCCATCGGAACCCCCCGAAGACCTGCTGCCGGGCACGCGGCTCGGGCGGTACGAGGTCGTCGCGCTCCTCGGTCGCGGAGGCTTCGGCGCGGTCTACGAGGCGACGCACCGCGAGCTGAAGAAGCGCGTCGCGCTGAAGGTGCTGCACCGTGAGTTTGCGCTGCACCCGACGGTGCGGGCGCGGTTCTCGCGTGAGGCGGTGGCGGCGTCGGCGATGCGGCACCCGCACGTGGTGGACGTCACCGACGTCGGGGTGTTCGAGGGGCAGCCGTACCTGGTGATGGAGTTTCTGGAGGGCGAGACGCTGCGCGCGCGCTGCGAGCGCGACGGAGCGATGAGCGCCGAGGCGACGCTCGACGTGTTGTTGCCGGTGCTCGACGCCATCGCGATGGCGCACGGGCAGGGCATCGTTCACCGCGACCTGAAGCCCGACAACATCTTCCTGGCGAGGGTGGGGCCGCGCGGGGCGGCGGTTCCCAAGGTGCTCGACTTCGGCATCGTGAAGCTCGGCGGCGACCTGCCCGATCAGAAAGGGACGCTCACCGGCTCCGGCGCGCTGCTCGGCACGCCCTCGTACATGTCCCCCGAGCAGGCCGAGAACTTCCGCGACATCGACGGTCGCAGCGATCAGTTCTCGCTGGGGGCGATTCTCTACGAGTGCCTGACGGGGCGCCGGGCCTTCGAGGGCGAGGGGATGATCTCCATCCTGCACCGCGTGGCGACGCAGCCCGTGAAGCCACCGCGCGAGCTGCGTACGGATCTCCCCGCAGCGTTGGAGGCGGTGGTGCTGCGGGCGCTGGAGAAGTCCCCCGCGGCGCGCTTCGAGTCGGCGCGGGCGATGGGCGCGGCGCTGCTGCCCTTCGCCTCGGCGAAGGCGCGAGAGGAGTGGTCGGAGGTCTTCGTCGGCGGCCCGGTGGAGCTCGCTCCGGCGGCGCCCCCCGCCCGGGCCTCGGCGACGCCGGGGCAGCTCTCCCGCGAGGTCGATCCGCAGACGCTGCACCGGCCCGACGGCCGCCCGACGTCGGGTCCGCGGTGGCCGGTGGTCCTGGGCGCGACGGCGGCGATCGCGCTGGCGCTGGCGGGCATCGATGCGCTGCGCTCGGAGCGCGCGGTGGCGCCCGTGCCGGCCGTGGTGCCGAGGCACGAAGAGACGCCCGCGCCGGTGGTGGTGGCGGCTGCGGCGCCGGTGGCGGTGGCGGCTGCGGCGCCGGTGGTGGTTCCGACGCCGCCGGTGGTGCGCGTCGCGCAGCGCCCACCGACGACGCGGCGGACCGACGTGCGGACGGGCGGCTCCGACGCGGGGAGTGGTGCGGCGGTCGACGCGGGCGTGCGGCGACGGGTGCTGGGCCCCAACGGCTCGGTGATCGAGGACTGATCGGTCGCGGCGGTGGGAGCTACTCTTCGCAAGGTCGTTGCGGCTGCTCGCAGACCGGGGTTGGTCGCGTCCCGCGCCTGCACCCCGGCTCGCCAGCGGGTGCAACGACCTGAAGAGGCGCGCCCGTGAGACCCGTTGGTGTCGCGCTCGTGGTGGCGCTGATGGGGGGCGCGGCGTCGGCGCAGACTCCGCCCGACCCGACGACCCTGGACGCTCGCATCGCGGAGGCCCTCGCGCTGCGGATGCAGCAACGCGACGCCGAGGCACTCACCCGGCTCACCGCCCTGTGGGACGAGACGCACTCGCCTCGTGCGCGAGCCCAGATGGCGCGCGCGGAGCAGGCGCTCGGTCGCTGGCTCGACGCCCAGCAGCACATGAGCGAGGCCCTCGCGACGGAGGGCGACCCGTGGATCACCGCGCGCCGCGCGTCGCTCGAAGAGGAGCGTCGGACCATCCGCGAGCACCTCGGTCGCATCGAGGTGCTGGGTGCCGTGGAGGGCGCCACGGTGCGCGTCGACGGCCGCGACGGCGGGACGCTGCCGCTGTCCGAGCCGCTCTGGGCGAGCGCGGGGACGGTGCTGCTGGAGGTGAGCGCCGCGGGCTACGTGACGGCGCAGCGCTCGGTGGTGGTGACCGCGAGCGAGATGGCGCGCGAGACGGTGACGCTGGTCGCGGTGCAGTCGGTGGCGCCGGTCGAGCGGCCCGAGGTGGTCGTGGTGGGGCCGCCCGCGCGGGTGGAGGTTCCGACACGGAGCCCGGTGTGGTCGACGCTGGGTCTCGCGTCGGTGGTGACGGGCGGGGTGCTGGTGATCGGCGGCGTGGCGAGCCACGTGGCGCGCGAGGTGTCGGTCGCGAGCGCGACGGACTTCGGCTGCGGGTACGATGGCGTGACGGGCGCGGTGGTGGGCGGCAGCGAGTGCGTCGATCGGGTGTCGACCATCGACCTCGCGACGGCGCTGATGGTCACCGGGTACGTCGCGGGCGGTGTGCTGCTGGGGACGGGCGTGGCGCTGCTGGCGACGGCGCCGCGCGCGGGATCGACGCGGGTGTCGCTGCGGTGCGCGCCGACATGGGGCGGCGCGAGCTGCGTGGTGGCGTTTTGACGGCTACGTCGCGGCGGGCGCTTCGGCCACCGCGGGGAAGTACACGTCCTTCGCTCCGAGCTCGTGGCCCGCGGCGATGGGCGTACCCAGCTCGTCGACGTTGAACACCGTCTTCGGCAGCCGCAGCGACTCGCGCAGCCGGTCCATCGTGTCGGGCACGAAGGGGTACAGCATGATCATCAGCGTCTTGAGCACGTAGAAGCACGAGTAGAGCGCGTTGCGCCGCGCCTCCTCGGGGTGCCGGTCGTCGTGCGGCTTGTGCTGCGTGAACAAGCTGTTGATGGTGCGCGCGTAGTTCTCGATCTCGTAGAGCAGCGTGGGGTAGTCGGCCTTGTCCATCGAGCGCACGTAGCGCTGCACGATGCGCAGCGTGTCGGCCGCCACCTTGTCGAGCAGCACCCCATCGGGAACCACACCCCCGAAGCGCGCGTGCGCCGCGGAGATGGGCTTCTCGAAGGCGGCGTTCATGGGGCCCGCGAGGAAGCGATTGCGTTCGTCGAGCTTGTTGAAGTCGAAGTCCGACGACTTCTCCGGGAGCCCGAGCAGCGCGAGGTAGTAGCGGAGCTGGTCGGCCGTGTAGCCCTTCTCGTCGAGGAGCTGGTCGCCCGAGTAGAAGTTGCCGCGCGTCTTGCTCATCTTCTCGCCGTTCACCAGCAGGTGGAAGCAGCCGAAGATGTCGGTCATCTGGAGCTCGCCCACGCGCGGCTGACGGTGCGGGTCGGCCTGCGTGCCGAGCCACATCGCGCCCTGCATCAGCACGTAGAAGAACACGTTGTCCTGCCCGAGAAACTGGACGATCCGCGACTCCGGGTCGCGCCAGAACTCGTCGACGCGCGACGGGTCTTCGCCCCGCTCCTTCAGCGCCACCTGCGTGAACGAGATCGGCGCGATGAGCGAGTCGGGCCACACGTAGAGCGTCTTCCCCGTGACGTCGAAGTCGGCGTCGAGCTCGGGCAGCGGAACGCCCCACGCGATGTCGCGCGTGATCGACCGGTGCGCCCACTCGGACACCAGCGCCGTCTCGATGCCGAGCTCCTTCAGCATCGTGCGCCCGGTGTCGAGGTCGACCTTGTTGCCGAACTGCAACACCACCTGCTTGCCCTGCGCGTACTTGCTCTTGTGCTTCGGCAGCGTCGCCTTGATCGCGACGTAGTCCTTCTCGCGGTCACCCGCGAAGCGCAGCGACGGCATCACCCGGTCGAGCACGTCAGCCAGCATCGAAGCCCGCCAGGTCTTCTGCTTCGCCTGCAGCCACTCGCGCAGCGTCTCGGACACCGACCACATGTCGAGAAACCAATGGGTCGTGTCGCGCATCTCGGGCGTGGCGTCGCTCACACTGCTGCGCGGGTCGATGAGGGCCGTCGGCTCGTACTGCGCGCCGCAGCGGTCGCACTCGTCACTGAACGCTTCGAGGTTGTCGCACTTCGGGTTGGGGCACCGCCCGCGCACGAAGCGATCGGGCAGGAAGCGCTGCACCTTCGGGTCGAACCACTGGCGGCTCGCGCGCTTCTCCAGCAGCCCGTTGGCGTGGAGCCGACGGAGGAAGTCCTGACAGACCTCCTGGTGGATGGGGAAGGTGTCGGGGCGGGAGGTTCCGCTGAAGGTGTCGAGGCTGATGGAGTAGCGCTCCAGGGTGCGCTTCTGCCGGTCGTGGATGCCGTCGATGAACTCCCGGATGGGCACACCCGCGTTGAGCGCGGCGAGCTCGCTGGTGGAGCCGTGCTCGTCGGTGCCGCACACGAAGAGGACGTTGTCGCGGCCGATGAGCATGCCCAGCCAGCGGGCGTAGATGTCCGGCGGGAGGTGCGCGCCCGCGAGGTGACCGAGGTGCAGCGGGCCGTTGGCGTAGGGCATCCCCGCCGTGACGACCGCGCGCTTCGGGCGGTGGAGCTGCTTCAGGACGGACGGAACATCAGCGGGCGGTCCAGGGTGCGTTGCCATGGGAGCTTTCGGTGGTCTCTGTCTTCGCGCAGGTGACGGTTCGCCTGCGGTTTCGCGCGGCGCGCACCATAGCGCCACATGGACGACCTCGTCACACCGCACGATGCCCACCCGGAGATTGAGGGGGTTACCGTTGGGAGTCGGGCTCCTCATGAAGTGAGGGTCCGCACGAGTTCAGTTCGACGGAGTGACCCACCGGGGAAAGGAGAGCCACGACGAATGACGCACCGGATCCTGCTGGTCGACGATCACCCGCGAAACCTCCTCGCGCTCGAAGCGATCCTGCTGCCGTACGGCTACGGCCTGCTGCGCGCGACGGACGGCGCGACGGCGCTCGCGATGGTGAAGCGCGACCGGCCCGATCTCATCCTGCTCGACCTGATGATGCCGGGCATGGACGGCGTCGAGGTGCTCACCCGCCTGCGCGCGAGCGAGGAGGGGCGTCACGTCCCGGTGGTGCTGGTCACCGCGAGCATCGAGCGCGAACACCGCCTGCGCGGCCTCGAAGCAGGAGCCGATGAGTTTCTGGAGAAGCCCATCGACGTGCCCATCCTCCTCGCGCGCGTTCGCACGCTGCTGGCCTTGAAGGACTCGCGCGACGAGCTGCAACGCTCGCGTGACGAGCTGGGTCGTCGCCACGCCGCGCTCGAAGCGGCGCAGCGCGAGCAGCGCGAGCTGACGGCGTTCATCGTGCACGACCTGCGGAGCCCGCTGGGCGTGGTGTACGCCGGGCTCGACGCCCTCCAGCACGGCGTGGTTCGCACGCACCCCGAGCTGGCGCCCATCGTCCACGACTCGCGCGAGGCGGCCAGTCGTCTGCGCTCGATGATCAACGACCTGCTGACCATCTCGCGCATGGAGGCCGCGAGCCTGCCGCTGCTGCGCGAGCCCGTCGCCCTCTCGCAGATGCTGCACGGCGTGGTGGAGACCTACGAGCCCCAGGCGGCCGAGCGGGGCGTGCGTCTCCTCGCGCCGCCGGAGACGCCGCTGCTGGTCAACACCGACCGCGCGCTGCTGCGTCGCGTGCTGGAGAACCTCCTCGACAACGCCCTGCGGTACACCCCGAAGGACGGTCGCATCCGCGTCGGCCTGGAGACCGACGGCGACGTGGAGGTCTCGGTCTCCAACGACGGCGTGGCCATCCCGGAGGTCGAGCGCGCGCGCATCTTCGAGAAGTTTCGCCGCGGGAGCAGCGAGGTCGCGCAGATGGGCAACGCGGGTCTGGGTCTGTACTTCAGCAAGCGGGCGGTCGAGGCGCTCGGCGGCTCCATCGGGGTGGAGCACCGGGCGTCGTGGGCGACGTCCTTCGTCATCCACCTGCCGCAGGGCGTGGCGGCGTAGCTACGGGCTCGCGCGCGGGATGATGCAGCCGCGGCGCGGCTCCGGGGTGTCCTCGGAGATGCGGTAGAAGCCCGGCGCGGAGGTCAGCGGCCCGATGGTGTCGCGGAAGTACGTGAGGATCACGTAGCCCAGCGTCATCAGCACGAGCGGAGCCCAGCCGAACGAGCGTTCCTTCTTGGCGGTCTTGGCGGCCATGGAGCGGCTCCCACGCTAGCGCAGGAGCGTCCGGGCTGTCGATGGTGCGGGGGAGGAGGTAGTGTCCGAGTTTGAGGCGCAGTGTCCCAAGCTGAGAGCCCGACGCGCTCACGCCGGAGTTCACCGTGCCGCCCCTGCGCCCGCCGCGCTCGGTTCACTCCGGGCTATTTCACGCGGATGGCCCCGCCGAAGCGGGGCTCCGTGCCTCCGCCCAGGGACCATCGAATGCCTTCATGGGGGCCTCCTGAGCCCCGCTTCGGCGGGGCCATCCGCGTGAAATAGCCCGGAGTGAACCGAGCGCGGCGGGCGCAGGGGCGGCACGGTGAACTCCGGCGTGAGCGAGGCGAGTTGTCCTACTTTGGAGACGCCGAGAAATAAGTGTCCTAAGTCGGACACCACCGGGGAGGAGGCAGGGAAGGAGCGCGAGGTGGCGGGGCAGATCAGCGCGGCGTGCGGCGGCGGCGGCTGTTGGTGTCGCGCACGTCGCCGGGGTCGGCGGTCGCGGCGGACTGGGTCATGGTGTTGGCCGGCTGCGCGGGGTCGAGGATGACGAACTCCACGCGGCGGTTGCGGGCGCGGCCCACCACGGTCTGGTTGGACGCGATCGCCACGTCGGGGCCGTAGCCTTGAGCCTCCATGCGGGTCGAGTCGATGCCGTGCTCGGTGAGCCAGCGCATGACCGCGATGGCGCGGCGGTTGGACAGGTCGACGTTGTGATCGTGATCGCCGCGGTCGTCGGTGTGGCCGCCGACGCGGATGCGGCGGATGAACGTCGCCGTCCGCAGCACGTCCGCGACGCGCGACAGCACCGGGAAGCTCTGCGCCTTGATGGTGTCCCGGTCGGTGTCGAAGAACACCGGCGTCAGGATGTTGATGCGCCCACCGTCGACCACCACGCCGCCCACCGGGCAGCCGTTGAGCAGCGGGTTCTCCGACGGAGCGCCCGGCACGTCGGGGCAGTGGTCGGTCGTGTCGGGCACCGTGTCATGGTCGCGGTCGTTGAGCGGGCAACCAACGCGCGCCGGGTCGGGGAACGGCCCGCGATGCACGTCCGGACACACGTCGGCGTGGTCGAGGATGGTGTCGTGGTCGCGGTCACCATCGGGGCAGCCGCGGCGATCGGGGTCGGGGTGATCGCCCTGCGGCGTGGTCACGCACTGGTCGTCGGGGTCGAAGACGCCATCACTGTCGCTGTCGGGCAACGGGCAGCCGCGGCGCGTGGGGTCGGGGTGCTCGCCCTGCGGAACGGTCACGCAGATGTCTTCGTTGTCGAAGACGCCGTCGCCGTCGGTGTCGAGCAGGGGGCAGCCGCGGCGCGCCGGGTCGGGGTGCGGGCCCTGCGGGGTGTCGGGGCAGATGTCGTCGGGGTCGAGCACGCCGTCGTGGTCGCGGTCGCCGATCTCGGCCGGGCGCTCGCGGGTGATGGGCGCGTAGGCGACGGAGAGCAGACCGCGGCCGGCGGGGATGCCGTAGCCACGCTCCAGGCCGACGCCGCCGCCGAGGCCCACCTGCACGGTGTCGGCGATGGTGTAGTGCGCGCCGAGGATGAGCTCGCCGCCCCACTGACCCGTCTCGAAGGCCGAGCTCCCCTGGCCGACGGCCGACGGGAGGTCGCGGATGGAGGTGGCGACGTAGGCTTCCGGCCCGATGGTGAGGCGACCCTCGTCGGCGACGAAGCCGATGGCGGCGTTGAAGCGCAGCTCGTTGCCGATGGCGAGGTTGACCGCGTCGAGCGCGCCGCGAATCTGGAACGCCGCGCCGAACGACCACCGGATGATGCTCGCGCGACCCGCGAGGGTGAGGCGCGGCTCGAAGCGCACCGAGCCGTCGCCGGTGTTGTTGGCGCGATCACCGATGGGGGCCCAGAGGTTGGCGCCGAGGTGGAGGGAGATGGGGTCGCGGTCGGCGTGGCCCACGAGGCGGACGCGCGCGCCGATGCGGAGGTCACCGACGGCGACGCCGGAGGCGGGGGCGATGGCGGTGGTGCCGGCGGGCGAGCCGTCGCCCGACTGCGAGAGGGACAGCGGGAGCGAGAGCCCGATGCCGATGCGGTCGAGGAAGGAGACCGCGACGCCGAGGTGCGCCTGGAGCTGCCCCGAGATGACGTTGGTGGTGGTGGTCGTGGTGGTGCCACCGGCGCCCATGAACTCCTGGCGCAGCACCAGCGGGTTGACCGCGTAGTCGCCGATGAGGCCGACGGAGAACGTGCGCGTGGAGGAGTACCAGGGGTGCTCCGCCATGAAGAACACGTCGCCGATGGTGGTCGGCTCGTAGCGGTCGAGCGCCCAGCCCGTGACGGTCTGTGCAGACGCGACGGAGGGGAGCGCTGAACCAAGCAGCGCCACCACCAACGCCAAACTTCGACGGGACATGTGTGTCTTCACGAGGGTATCCATCCTCCTGGGGGGAGCATGCGCCGGTTGCTGCGGAGCCCGCCAGAAACGAGCGGAGCTTAGTGAAACCCGTGCAACGACCGCAAGAGAAAGGCTCTGCGCCCCGGAGGAACGCTTGACGCGCCGCTCGCCGCTCGCGCACGGTCACGCCTCCCCGCGCGTCGGTCGCGGGTCTCAACCGGGCTTTGATCCATGCGCGTCCTGCACGTCCTCCACAGCATGACCTTCGGCGGCGCCGAGGTGCTCGTGCACGACTTCCTCAAGGCCACCCGCGACCGACTCACCCAGGTGGTGGTGTGCCTCGACGGCATCGGTCCGCTCGGCGAGTCGCTGCGGGCGGACGGTGTTCGCGTCGAGGTGCTCGGCCGCCGCGAGGGGCTGCAACCGGGCATCGCGCTCGGCCTCCATCGGCTCATCGCGGAGGTGCGCCCCGACGTCGTGTGCGCCCACCAGTACACGCCGTACTCGTACGCGGCCATGGCCATGGGGCCGATGCGCCACCGACCGGGCCTGGTCTTCGTCGAGCACGGTCGGCACTACCCCGACGAGCGCCGACCCAAGCGCGTTCTGGCCAACAACGCGCTCTTCCTCCACTACACGAGCCGCGTCGTCGCGGTGTGCGGGTACATCAAGCGCCTGCTCGTCGAAAACGAGGGCATCCCCGCCTCGCGCATCGACGTCGTCTACAACGGCGTCGACCCGTCGCGCTTCGACCCGGCCCAGCGCGCGCAGCTCGACCCCGCTGGCATCCGCGCGTCGCTCGGCCTCGCGCCCACCGCGAAGGTCGTCACCTGCGTCGCGCGCTTCCACCCGGTGAAGGATCACCCCACGCTCGTTCGCGCCTTCGCCCACGCCGCGCGGGAGCTCCCCGACGCGCGGTTGTTGCTGGTCGGCGGCGGCGAGGCCGAGCCCTTGAAGGCGCTCGCGGGTGAGCTCGGTGTGGGTGAGCGGGTGGTGTTCGCGGGCGTGCGTCGGGACATCCCGGCCATCTACGCGGCGAGCGACCTCTTCGCGATGGCGTCGCTCTCCGAAGGCACGAGCGTGACGCTGCTGGAGGCGATGCTCTCGGAGCGCGCGGCGCTGGTCACCGAGGTCGGGGGCAACCCCGAGATCGTGGCGAAGGGTGTGACGGGAGAGCTCGTCCCGCGGGGCGATCACGCCGCGATGGGGGCCGCGATGGCGACGCTGTTGCGCGACCCCGAAGGGTGCGCGCGGCGGGGCGAGGCGGGTCGACGACGGGTGCTGGAGCGGTTCACGCAACAGCGCATGCACGAGGGTTGGGTGGGCGCGCTGCACGACGCGGCCGCCCGCTAGAAGGGAACATCACCGACTCATGTGTGGCATCGCCGGAATCGTGAACCTCTCGGATGCGCTCCCGCCTCCCTCGCGCGAGCTCGTTCGCGCGATGGTGCGGGCCATCCGCCACCGCGGCCCCGACGAGTTCGGGGTCTACCGCGACGGCAGGGCGGGCCTCGGCCACGCGCGCCTCTCCATCGTCGACCTGGCGAGCGGCCAGCAGCCGATGCCCAACACCGATGAGACGTCGTGGCTGGTGTTCAACGGGGAGGTGTTCAACTTCGTCGAGCTGCGGGTCGAGCTCGAAGCCGCGGGCCACGTCTTCCGGACGCACTCCGACACCGAGGTGATCGTCCACGCCTGGGAGCGCTGGGGCGTCGACGCCTTCGCGCGCTTCAACGGCCAGTGGGCCATCGCGCTGTGGGACACGCGCACCCAGGAGCTGGTGCTCTGCCGCGACCGCGTGGGCGTGCGCCCGCTCTTCCTGCACGAGGGCGGCGGTCGGGTGCGCTTCGCCAGCGAGGTGAAGGCGCTCTACGCCGACCCCGACGTGTCGCGCGCGCTCGACCCGCGAGGCATCGAGGAGACCTTCACGTTCTGGGGTTCGCGGGCGCCGACGTCGGTGTTTGCGGGCATCGAGGAGCTCCCGCCGGGCGTGGTGCGCCGCTACGACCGCTCGGGCGCGAAGGTCGACCAGACCTACTGGCACCCGAGCTATCCGCGCGTGCAGGGCGACGGTCCGCGCGATGAAGACTCGTGCACGCTCGACGAGGCGGTGAAGGGCCTGCGCGACCGGCTGCTCAACGCGGCGGAGCTGCGGATGCTGCGGGCGGACGTGCCGGTGGGCGCGTACCTGTCGGGCGGCATCGACAGCAGCTACGTCGCGTGGCTGGCGCGCGATGCGGTGCGCGGGAAGTTCCACACGTTCTCGCTGCGCTTCGAGGACCCCGAGTACGACGAGACGAAGTACCAGCGGCTGATGGTCGATCGGCTGCACAGCGAGCACGCCGAGGTGGTGGCGTCGCGGTCGGACATCGCGGGGGTGTTTCCCGACGTGGTGGCGCACGCCGAGCGACCGCTGCTGCGGACGGGTCCGGCGCCGCTCTTCCTGCTGTCGAAGCTGGTGCGCGAGCAGGGCCTGAAGGTCGTGCTGACGGGCGAGGGGTCCGACGAGATGCTCGGCGGGTACGACCTCTTCCGCGAGGCGAAGGTGCGGCGCTTCTGGTCGCGGCAGCCCCAGTCGAAGCTGCGCCCGCGGCTCTTCGATCGGCTGTACCCGTGGCTCGCGCGCTCGCCCGCGGCGGCGCGGGGGCTGGCATTGCAGTTCTGGGCGAAGGGCATCGAGCGGCCCGACGACCCGACCTTCTCGCACGGCCCGCGGTGGTCGAGCGCGTCGGCGTTGCAGCGGCTGTTCTCGTCGGAGTGGAAGGCGCGCACGGTGGGCGACGCGCGGCCCGGCGCGGTGGCCTCGCTGGTGGCCTCGCTGCCCGACGACTTCAAGCGGTGGGACCCGCTCGCGCAGGCGCAGTACCTGGAGGTGGTCACGCTGCTCAACCCGTACATCCTGGCGTCGCAGGGTGATCGGATGCTGATGGCCAACTCGGTCGAGGGGCGCTTTCCCTTTCTCGACAAGGAGGTGATGGCCTACGCCAACGCGATGCCCGCGCGCTTCAAGCTCAGCGGCCTCGACGAGAAGCACGTGCTCAAGCGCGCGGCGGCGGAGGTGCTGCCGAAGGAGATTCTCGAGCGGCCGAAGCAGCCCTACCGCGCGCCCGACGCGGCGTGCTTCACGGGGCCCGATGCGCCCGAGTGGGTGCGCGCGCTGACGACGGAGGCGGCGCTGAAGGAGGTCGGGGTGTTCGACGCGGCGGCCGCGACGGCGCTGCTGGAGAAGGCCCGGCGGGTGGCGGCGAAGGGGGGAGACGCGGGCTTCAGCAACGCCGACAACATGGCCGTGGTGGGGTTGCTCTCGACGCAGGTGCTGCACCACCGGCTCATCGGGCAGCGCGACGATGGCGACGACGGGGTGCCGTTTCGCACCGAGGTGCATCGGGTGGCGTGACGGGGCGGGGGGCGTTCGGCATCGTCGCGGCGGTCTTCGCGTTCGGTGCGTGCGCTCACCCGGGCGCTCGCTCGGTTGCTCCACCGGCGGCTCCATCGGCGGCTCCTCCGGTCGTTGCGTTGCCAGACCCGACCGGTGAGCGGGCGTGCGAGCGGGGCGACGTCCGGGCGTGCGGCCGCGCAGGCGCCGCCTACGGACAGGGCACTGGCGTCGAGCGCGACGTCTCGCGGGCGGCTCTCCTGTACCAACGCGCGTGCGACGGCGGAGACTTCGCCGCCTGCGGGAGCCTCGGCGTCCTCTACGACATCGGGGATGGGATCGAGCAGGACGTTCCCCGCGCCGCGCGGCTCTACGAACCGGCGTGCGCCCACGGCGACCTGCGGAGCTGCTCGATGCTCGGCATGCTCTACAAGCACGGCCGCGGCGTCGGGCGCGACTTCGCACGCGCCGCGCGCCTCCACGCTCAGGCGTGTGAGGGAGGGATCATGCCCTCGTGCGGTGAGGTCGCCTTCAGCTTCCTGCAAGGGCGCGAGGTGGAGCGCGACGAGGCGCGCGCGGTGCAGCTCTACGAGCTCGCATGCAATGGTGGCGACATGCACTCGTGCACCGCGCTCGCGACCCTGTGCGACGAGGGCCGCGGTGTCGCGCGCGACCTATACCAGCGGGCGTGCGAGGGCGGTGTCACGGAGGCGTGCATGGCGCTCGGCCGCCACCGCCGGTAAGCGTCGCTCACAGGCGGTGGTGGCGTGCTGCGCGTCGACGAGCTCGGCGCTGCGAGCGCGAGGGTTGCGGTGTAGATTGCCGTCATGTCGAAGCCCACCATCCACGTCCGCGCGCGTTTCGACGGCAGGGTGCTGATCCCAGAACTACCGATCGATGTTCCTGAAGGGGCGGTCCTTGAACTATGGGGAACGTCGGAGGACGAGCGACGGGTGCCACAGCTCGGCACGGCGAAGGGACGGGTGACCATGGCGGAAGACTTCGACGCCACGCCCGAGGAGTTCGAGGCTTACCTCTGAGGATCGCTTGCGCCTGTTGCTCGACACCCACACGTTCCTTTGGGCCGCCTCAGACCCGGCGCAGCTCGGCGAACGTGCGCGTTCCTTGATCCTGGACCCGGCCAACGAACGTCTCTTGAGCGTCGCCAGCGCGTGGGAGATGAGCATCAAGCATCGGACAGGCAAGCTCCGCCTCGAACCGTCACCGCATGAGTTCATCGCAGAGCAACTCGCGCGACTCCAGGTGTCGGTCCTGTCGATCGAGCTGCGACACCTCGCGCCCGTCGCTTCGCTCGCGCTCCATCACCGCGACCCATTCGATCGCCTCCTGATCGCGCAAGCGCTGGTCGAGGACGTCCCGCTCCTCTCGCGCGACCCGGCTCTCGACGCCTACGAGGGCCTCGTCCGAGTCTGGTAGCGGCCGTCGTCGCCGCCATGGCGACCGCTACATGCCGGACAACGCGCTGTGGTGACCGTGCACGCGTGGTGTAGCGTCTCCGCGCATGTGGCCGCGGCTAGGATCAAGCAGGCTGGTGACGCGGTGGATGGTCGTCACGCTGGTCGTGTCGATCGTTGCTGCGCTCGAAGGCGGTCACATTGCCCACGCGGCCGCGCTGATCCCATCGCTGGTCCTGCACGGTGAGATCTGGCGGCTCGTGACGTGGCCCTTCGTCGAGCCCGGACCGATGGGGCTCATCGTCACCGTGCTCTCCATCTATAAGTTCGGCAGCGAGCTCGCGATCCGCTGGGGCGATCGTCGTTTGCGACGGTTCATGATCCACGTCCTGCTCGCGGCCACCGGAGCGACGAGCGTGCTCGCCCTGCTCATGGGGCAAGGCGACGTGGTGCACCTCGGCGGGTGGGCCGTGGCAGACGCGCTCGTCATCGCGTGGGCGCGCCAGTTCCCGGATGCGAGGCTGATGCTCTACGGCCTCATCACGCTCAACGGGCGTCAGTTGATCCAGTTCACGGTCGCGACCAACGTGGTGTTCGCCATCTACTACGGACCGATCGCGGTCGCGCCGGAGCTCGCCGCGTGCGCGATGGCAGCGGCCTACCCTCTGACCTGGCTGCGGCGTTGATCCGGTAGTCCGAGCGCGAAGCCGCAAGGGCGCGAGGAGCGCAAGGGACGGAGGGGGATTAGAGGCTGAGGCTCAGGGCGGCCGAGCGGCACACGCTCACTCGCCAGCGGGCTCGTCACGGGCGCGACCGGCCCGGCGGTGTTTTCCCGTTGGCGCCTCCGGGGGTCGCGCACCACGCAGCAAGGGTCGGACGCCGTCCGGCGGGGCCCCCACCCGGAGACGACGCCCATGATTCCTTCCAGACCCTTCGTTCGCGCCTTCGCGCTCGCGCTGGCCTCCTGGCTCGCGGCCTGCGGTGACGATGGCTCCCTCCGAAACCGCGGCGTCGGCGCGGTGTGCGCGGTCAACGACGATTGCGCGTCGGGGCTGGTGTGCGAGCTCGGCGACGAGATCAGCACCTGCCAGCCGCGCGACGCCGCGGTCCTGACGGACGCCGCGCGGTAGCTGCGCCGACTGCCCCAGCAGAGGTACCGTCTCTCCATGCGCGACAGCGGGCTGCCGAGAGGACGCAGGAGCGCGGGAGGCCATGTGGCGCTGTCGTGCTCGATGATGCTCGCGGCCTGTGCGAACACCGCGACGAACAGTGCGTCCTCCGGCACGGACGCCGGCGTCCTCCGCGACTCGTCCGCCCGCGACAGCGTCGATGCGCGCGACGCCGACGCGCACGCATGGACGTCGGCCGAGTGGGTGCCCGTCCTCCGCGGCGACCCCGTCACCGGCGATGCGCTCGCCCCGCGGCTGCTGTCGCCGCTGTCGACCAGCATCGTCTCCTCGCAGCGTCCGACCCTGCGCTGGGCGTCCCCCGCGTCGTCGGCTGTCACGGTCGACGTCTGTCGGGACCGCGCGTGCGCCGTCGCGGAGTCGCACGCGACCGTCACGGGCACCTCGTATCGCCCCGACAACGCCCTCCCGGCGGGCGTCCATTTCTGGCGGGCGAGCACACTCGACGCGGAGGGCCGCGCGCGCAGCTCGTTCACATGGGAATTTCGGACGCTCGCGCACGACGCGCCTGCGGACACCGCGTTCGGCCGCTTCAACGACTTCAACGGGGACGGCTTCGCGGACCTCGCCGTCACCCATCAGACGCAGGTGGTCGTCTTCTACGGTGGGGCGGAGGGGTTGCGTCCCGCGGGCGGCGTCGCCATCGAGCTGCCCGACCCGAGGTTGCGTCAGTCGTTCGGAACGACCTCCGCGGACCTGAACGGCGACGGGTACTCGGAGCTGCTCGTGAGGGCGTTCACGGCCGCACCGGAAGCTCCGGGGTCCGACCCGGTCACGGGGCTGTACGTGTACCGCGGGTCGGCGACTGGTCTCGCCACCACGCCGACGAGCGCCGTCCTCGACCCCGACATCGGGGCGGTTATCACCACCAGCTACAGCGCGGTCGGCGACGAGAACGGCGACGGCTACGCGGACGTGGGCGTCTCCGTCGCCCTCCCGGTGGTCGTCGGAGACACCGTCGACGAGTTCCTTCCAGAGGCCGGCGTGTTTCACGGTGGGCCACGGGATTTCGACGGCGTCCCTCCCGCCCGGATCGTTCCCCGCGGCCTCTGGAACGGCGCGAGCGTGCGAGCGTCAGCGTTTCCGTGGGAGCAGCGGGCCGCCGACTTCGACGGCGACGGCACGTCCGACCTCCTGTTCGCGAACTGGTACGTCAACGGCGGCGATCGGCTCGCCGTGTCGCTCGGTCCGACCGCGGGGCTCGCGACACGGAGCGTGGTCGCGCCGCGGCCTCCGCAGCCTCCGAACTTTGACGTGTTCTCGATGGCCAGCGGGCGCTGCGACCTCGACGGGGACGGGCGCTCCGAGGTCGTCCTGGCGGACACCGAGGCGCCGATCGTCGTCGCGGGCGAGCGCGGGCGCGTCCCCACGAGCGTCGCCATCCTGCGCCTGACCGCGGACCTGCAGTGGGCCGTCTCGACGGTCACCGTCGACGCGCCGCCCGACGTCACGCTGCGACCGATGAGCGTGCGCTGCGTGCCGGACCTCGACGGCGACGGGGTCGGTGACCTCCTGCTCAGCGAGAGCCGCTACGTCGGGTTCTCCTCCGCGCACGAGGACCTCCTCTCGCTGCTCCGGGGCGACCCTCGAACGGGCGGCGTCTCCGCTCCGGTCGTCATCACGCGGGGGCACCGCTCCTTCGACGCCAACGGGGACGTCGACGGCGACGGACGCTCGGACCTGGTCGTGGTGATCGCCGGCTCACGACAGCCCCCGTCCCCGGACCGCATCGTGGTGTATCGCGGTCGCTCTGCTCCAGGTTCGCTCGGCGGCGGAGACGCGGAGGTCCCGTGGATGCGATCGGGCGAGGCGTGGGGCGACGTGAACTTCTGACGAGCGGAGCGGGCGATCGACCCTGCGCGCTGGCGGTGGCAGTCTGCGCGGCCATGAACATCGTCGTGACGGGGGCCAATCGCGGCATCGGGCTGGAGTTCGTTCGGCAGTATCTCGGGCGGGGTGACGCCGTCGTGGCGGGCGCGAGAGATCCGGCGCAGGCCGACGCGCTGAAGGCGCTGGCGGCGGAGCACCCCGATCGGCTGCGGGTGCTGGCGTGCGACGTGGGCGACGACGAGAGCGTGCGCGGCTTCGCGCGGTCGGTGGGCGACGGTGCCGTGGACGTGCTGGTCAACAACGCAGGCGCGCGAAACGACCACTCGTCGCTGGACGCGATGGTCATGGACGATGCGCTGCAGGTGTACTCCGTCAACGCGCTGGGCCCGATCCGGGTGACGCGGGCGCTGCTGCCCAACCTGCTGCGGTCGGGCGTGCGGAAGGTGGCGCACATCTCGTCGGGCATGGGCTCGATCGCCGACAACACGTCGGGCGGCGAGTACGCCTACCGGATGTCGAAGGCCGCGCTCAACATGGCCTCGCGGAGCATGGCGGTGGACCTGCGGGGCCGCGGCGTGATCTCGGTGGTGTTCAACCCTGGCTGGGTGAAGACCGACATGGGCGGGCCGTCGGCGTCGCTCTCGGTCGAGCAGTCGGTGGGCGCGCTCGTCGCTCGCATCGACGCGCTGACCATGGCGGAGAGCGGCTCGTTCCTGAACTGGCGCGGGCAGAACTACGAGTGGTGAGAGCCGTCGGCGCTCAATACTCCCAGGTGTCGGCGCCGTAGGTAGCCGACGTGGTGTCGCCACCGAAGAGCACCATCACATTGCGGTGGCTGTCGAAGGCCATCGTCCCGTGTTGCCGACCGTTGGGCGAGCTGCTGGGCGAGCGACGTGTCCATGTGGTTCCGTCGTACTCCCAGGTGTCGGCGCCGTAGGTCGCCGTCGTGGTGTCGCCGCCGAAGAGCACCGTTCGACCTCGCACCGGATCGAAGGCCATCGTCCCGTGCTGCCGCCCGTTGGCCGACGTGGACAACGTGCGGCGCGTCCACGTCGTGCCGTTGTACTCCCACGTATCCGAGCCGTAGGTGGCCGACGTGGTGTCGCCACCGAAGAGCACGATGACGTTGCGGCGACTGTCGAAGGCCATCGTGCCGTGCTGGCGACCGTTGGGCGAGGCGGGGAGCGTGCGACGCGTCCACGTCGTGCCCTCGTACTCCCAGGTGTCGGCGCCATAGGTCGCCGACGTGGTGTCGCCGCCGAAGAGCACCATCACGTTGCGGTTGCTGTCGAAGGCCATCGTTCCGTGCTGGCGGCCGTTGGGGCTGCTCGGCAGGGTGCGGCGCGACCAGTTGAGTCCGTCGTACTCCCAGGTGTCGGCGCCGTAGGTCGCGGACGTGGTGTCGCCGCCGAAGAGCACCATCACGTTGCGACGGCTGTCGAAGGCCATGGTCGCGTGCTGCCGACCGTTGGGCGAGGTGGAGAGCGTGCGACGCGTCCACGTCATGCCGTCGTACTCCCAGGTGTCGGCGCCGTAGGTGGCCGACGTGGTGTCGCCACCGAAGAGCACGATGACGTTGCGGCGACTGTCGAAGGCCATCGTTCCGTGCTGGCGACCGTTGGGGGATGACGACAACGTACGGCGCGTCCACGCGGTGCGATCGACCGCGCAGGTGCCCGCGCTCGTCACGCAGAGCTGCCCCGTCGCACAGCCTGGGCCGCAGGTTCCGCCGCACCCGTCGCTGCCGCAGACCCGACCCGTGCAACGGGCGATGCACGCGTCCGCCGTCGGCACGTCGACCGCCGGAGGCACATCCATCGCCGGGACGTCCACCGCGGGCACGTCGACCCTCGGAACGTCCACCGCGGGCACATCCATCGTCGGCGGCACATCCATCGCGGGCACGTCCGTCGCCGTCGGAACATCGACCGCCGCTGCCGCATCGCTTGTACGCCCTGCGTCGACCACGTCGCTCGCGGCGGGTGCATCGACGCCGCCCGCGTCGCGCCCGACATCGATCGCAATGACATCGGTCATCGCGACGGGTGCGTCGGTCGACCCGCTGTCGACGCTCGCCTCCGCGATCGTGACCACGTCCGTCGTGCCGCTGTCGTCGCGTGCGCTGTCCGGCCCGCCGCCGTCGACCGTGGCGACATCGGTCGGGCTCCCGGCGTCGTCAGGGTTCAACGGTCCCGAGTGGGTCGGGTCGCAACCGACGATGGACGCCTGACTCAATGAGAGAAGGAGCGCGAACGAAGGCGCGAGACCCCGGCGGGCAGTGACCATGGCGCCGCTGATAGGTCATATGGCCGCGGCGCGCTACTCCTCGACTCACTGGCTCATCGGGATGCGCAACGACGGGGTGCCGTCTCGCACCGGCGGTGCATCGGGTGGCGTGAGGCACCGCGCTCCGCACAGGCGCTCGTACTGTCGAAGTTGGAGTCGCAGTGTCCGAGGTTGAGAACCCGCCGCGTCCACGCACGGAGTTCACCGTGCCGCCGCCGCGCCCGTCGCGCTCGGTTCACTCCGGGCTATTTCACGCGGATCGCCCCGCTTGAAGCGGGGCTCAGGCGGCTCTTCATGCGACGGTTGGTGGCCCAGGATCGGATTCAGAGAGCCCCGCTTCAAGCGGGGCGATCCGCGTGAAATAGCCCGGAGTAAACCGAGCGCGACGGGCGCGGCGGCGGCACGGTGAACTCCGGCGTGGACGCGGTGATGGCACGGCGAATTCCGGCGTGGACCTAGCGAGCAGTTCTCCTTTGGATGCGGAGGACGACGTGGTGTCCCCAGTACCAACGGCCGTGATCCACGGCCTCCCCGGACGTCCTGGCGCTGGTCCTCGCTCGCCGCGCCCCGGCCCCGCTCGTCGATACCCACCCGCCCGCCGGGTCGCCAGGAACTTGTCACGTCACCCGCGGAGGGTTCATCCGGCGGGGCGGAGGACAACCCCATGCGCTTCCTGCAAATCACCGTCGCCGCCGGGCCCATGAAGAGCCCACCCGACATCGAGCACATGGCCAGGGTGCGCGCCGCCATCGCCGAGAAGATCGCCAACGGCACGACGCTGGCCACGGGCGGACTCGGCAAGCGCGCCACCGCCGCCGCGCGCGTCATCCGCAAGGACGGTGAGTTCACCGTCGAAGACCCGCCGAGCGGCGACGGCTGGATGGCGGGCGGCGGCTACTCGCTGACCTCCCACGACAGCAAGGAAGCCGCGATCGAGGACGCGAAGCGCACGCTCGAACTCATGGGCGACGGGACGCTCGAACTCATCCAGGTGGGTGAGATGTACCCGCCGCCCGATCACAAGCTGATGGACCGGCCGCAGCACTTGCCGGCGGGGGTTGTTCCGTACCTGAGCTTCGATGGCGCGAGCGAGGCGTCGGCCTTCTACCAGAAGGCTTTTGGCGCCACGGAGGTCGCGTGCATGCCGGGTCGCGACGGCAAGCGGCTGATGCACTGCCACCTCGTGATCAACGGCGGCGCCTTCATGATCGCCGACAACTTCCCGGAGATGGGCTTCGCCCCGGTGCAGCGGTCGGGCTCGTACACGATGCAGCTCGTCGTGGCCGACGGCGACGCGTGGTGGTCGCGCGCGATCGAGGCGGGCTGTACGGAGAAGCTGCCCTTCGCGGTCGCGCCCTGGGGCGACAAGTACGGGCAGTTGACCGACCCCTTCGGCGTGGTGTGGGCGATCAACTCGCCGGCGCAGAAGTAGCCGTCCGCGCTACCGCAGACGCCCGACGAGCACCGGGGTCGAGCTGTTGCCTGCGAACGCCAGCGGTCCGAGCTGTCCCTGGTCGTTGTCGCCCCAGCAGTAGACGACATCGTCCGTGGTGATCGCGCAGGCGTGCGACAACCCGAGCGTGAGCTCGCGCACTGGCGGGAGGTTCATCACCGGACCGGCCGCGGCGTAGACCCGCGCCTCGGCGTTGGCGCTGCCGGTGTTGCGATCGACGCGGCCCCAGCATTGGACGAGCCCACCGCGTGTCAACGCACAGGCCATGTCCCCGTTGAGGTGCACGCGGACGGCGTCGGAGATGTCGGCTACGCGTTCGGGGGTGGTAGTTCGCGAGAAGCCGTCGTTGGCCGTCGTCAGGAAGAAGCGCCTCGCTCCCCAGCAGTAGACCGCCCCGTCGACCGCGACGGCGCAGGAGGACTCGAAGGTGGCTGCGTAGTCGACGGCGGCGGGCATCGGCCCGATGCGGGTCGGCGAATAGACGGGCGCGTCGACCCTCGACCCGGCGGCCGCTCCGAAGCCGAAGGCGAAGACTTCTCCGTCGGACGTGAGAAAGCCCCAGCCCTTCCCCCAGCCCGTGGCGAACCGGAACGAGTAGGCAGGCGCCGCGTGCATCCGCATCGGGGCGCTCGTGCGCTGAGGCACCCCTCCGTACAGCTGGAACCGTCCCCAGGCGAAGGTTCCGGTCTCGGTCAGCGCCCAGGATTGGTCATCGGTGGCCGCGACCGCATCGATGTTGGCGAGGTTCGCCACCATGGTCGGCTCGTCGGAGCCGCCGAAGGAGCCGCGACCGAGCTGGCCATCGGCGTTGTCGCCCCAGCAGATCACGCGGCGTGGGTACGCGAAGAGCCCGCAGACGTGCGACGTGCCCGCGGCGGCGTCGATGAGCCCATCGGGCAAGCGGGGACCAGGGGTCGGCGCCATGAAGCGTCGGGCGGGCTCTTCGATGGCAAGGCCGGGGGTGCGGCGCGCGCCCCAGAAGAGGGTTCGGCCGTCGGGGTGGATGAGCCACGTGCCGAGGGACGACGCGCGAATGATCGGCGCCGGAAGACAAGGGCGCTGCGGGCAACGAGGGTCGACGGGGCCGACGTCCGTGGGCAAGGTCGTCGGCCCATCGGGCTGGGCTGCGACGTCCGGTTGGGGTGCGACGTCGGCAGCAGCGTCGGCGCGCGAAGGGTCCGCCCCGCTCACCGACATGGCGCACGACGAGAGAAGGACGAGGCCGAGGGAGCATCGTGCCGCGCGCTGGGCTCTCACACGGACTCCCGTAGCATGGATCAACCCGCGAGCTTTCCTTCGCCTTCAGGCCCGGACCCTGCGCCTCCTTCGCCGCGTCAGCGGGAGCACCGCGAGCAGCCCCCACGGTGCCCACGAACCACTCGCTGCCTGCCCGTCGACGTTGCAGTCGCAGCCGCTGCGGGTGGCTGGCAACGACCCTCCATCGGGCGCGTCCGAGGCGACCACGTCCGTGGCGACTCCTCCATCGATCGCGCTGTCGACCGGAGCTGCGTCTGCGATCGTCGCGTCGAGCGGCGCCTGTCCGACGTCGACCGTGCCGGCGTCCATCACCGCGACCGAGCCGACGTCGGTGTCCCCAATATCGACCGCATCATTCACGTTGGCGTCGACGACGTCGGCACCGATCTCCTGGCCGACGTCCACGACGTCGATGACATCCACGACATCCACGACATCCACGACGTCCACGACGTCGATGACATCCACGACATCCACGACATCCACGACATCCACGACGTCCACGACGTCCACCCCAGCGTCCACGCCCGCGTCCACGCCCGGGCAGGACGTGGGGCGGCCGTTGCCACAGAGGCCCGAGCGGCAGACCTCGCCCGTCGTGCACGGGTTGCCGTCGTCGCAGGTGTCGCCCTCCGATCGTCCCCGGCACTGGCAGGCGATGCGGGTCGCTTCGAGTGCGCGCAGCGAGGGAAAGCTCAGGCCGTTGCGAGCATCGACCACGGGCGCGCCCGTCGACCGCAGAACGCTCTCCACCCCAGCCGGCGTGAGGAGGGGACTGCATTCGAGCATGAGCGCCGCGGTGCCGGCGGCGTGGGGCGATGCCTGGGAGGTGCCGCGGAAGGTGCTGATGCCGCCGAGGGCGCGGCCGGCGGACACGATGACCGCGCCGGGGGCGACGAGGTCCATCGAGGCGCTGCTGTTGGTGAAGCAGGTGATCGTGTCGGTGCCGGTCGTGGCGTCGAAGCACGCCGGCCAGGATCCCGCGAAGAGGGACTGGTAGGTGCCCGTGTCGGGCTCGCGACCGAGGGCGCCGTCGTACAACGCGCCGACGGCGATGACCCCGGAGTTGCAGGCGGGCGCCGCGATGCGGTCGGACGATCCCTGGTTGCCCGTGGACGCGAACACCACGACATCGCGCGCGACGAGCAGGGCGATGGCGGTGGCCATGGTGGTCTGGTTGGCGTCGCAGTTGCCGGAGTAGAGGGCTCCGGTGCCGAGGCTCATGTTGACGACGCGCACCCCGGTGGTGCCGAGGTTGGCGCGCACCCAGTCGAGCCCGGCGACCCAGTCCGAGATGAAGCCCGTGTTGTTGGCGGCGAGGACCTTCACCGCGACGATCTCCGCGTCCGGCGCGACGCCCGCTCCGACGACGGTTCCGCGCGACGTGATGATGCCCGCGACGTTGCTCCCGTGGTTGTTGTCGTCCTCCGCGCTGATGCCCTCCGAGGTCATCCCGGGCGGACACGCCGAGTGGGTGAAGCAGTGCTGCGCGACGAGGTCGTCCGAGAGGTCGGCGTGGGTCGTGAGGACCCCGGTGTCGAGCACGGCTACGCGCACGCCGCGGCCCGTCACCCCGAAAGCGGCACGGGCGGCCACCGCGCCCATCACGACGGTGCTCTCACGAAGGTGGGCCTGCGTCGGGAGGTCGGCCTCCACGCGCCGCACCCGCGGGTCGGCGACGAGCGCGTCGAGTCCCGCGCGGGTCACGTCACCCGCCAACGCTGGGACCAACTGGTAGCGGCGGAAGAGGCTGAAGTCGTTGGGCGACAGCGCGCCGAGGGTCGCGTCCGTGGCAGCAGCGACGGCGGATCGACGGACGTCGTCGGTGGCGTCCACGGGCGTCGGGTCGACGAGCAGGACGAGCACGCGCGCCCGACCATCCGCGGCGAGGGTCTCCTTCACGCCGTCGCCTATCCGCGCGGGGTCGAGCATCAGGGCCGATGCGGCGGCGCGGTGGTGCTCCGTCGTCGACGTGCACGCACCGACGGCTGCGGCCAGCGCGCCCAGCAGGAGCGTCGCGGTGAGCCTCAGGCGCGACATCGAAGTCGAGGGCAATCCGGGTTTGCGTCTACGGGGGTGAGAGGTGGCGGATCGGGATACGGCACACATAGGCGTTGGTTGCGAGCGCCGAGGCGCGCTGACCGCCGACCGCGATGGTCAGTGAGAATCGATAGTACGAGAGCCCCCCGCCGAGGTGCACGGGCTGTCCCGAGTAGGCGATCAGCAGCGGGAGTGTCTCGTGGGGCGCGAGCACGATGCGCCGCGGGCCCTCGATGGGGAGCGGCAGCGGCCTCGCGTCGCCGAGGCCCACGAGCGTGACGAGTCCCACCGCGCGCGGTGAGCCCGTGAGGTTGGTGAGCACGTAGCCGGGCTCGCGGCGTACGCCGGTGCTGGAAGAGTCCATCTCGCCAGCGAGGCGGACGCCGCCGACGGTGACCGTGCTGCGCGGCGGCGGATCGGCGCGCGCGACCGTCGCGAACAGGACCGCGGTGAGCAGGGCGACACGTGGGCTCATGCGACGAGGGTAGCGCCAGGCGCCGAGGGGTGGTCGCCCCGGAAGCGAAGGCGATCTGTTACAAGAGACGACGATGGGAGCGCTCGTGCGTGGGTGGGTCGTCGCGGTGACGTGCGCGCTGGGGTGCAGCGCGACGGTACGGGCGACCGATGCGTCGATGGACGACGAGCGCACGATCGAGCGTGTCGATGTCCCATCGGTCCCCGATCGGCCACCGACCGGAATCGACGCACTGGTGGTGGACGCACCGGGCTTCGACGCGCCCGACGTTGGCGCGCCCGACGTTGGCGTGTCCGACGTCGGCGTGTCTGCTCCGATGGACGTGGCGAACGACCGCATCGACGTGCCAGGGGATGACCACCTCGACGCCGGGGTGGCTCCTTCAGGCGGGCGCTGCGAGGTCGCCACGGAGCTGCGGGGCGGGGAGATTCTTACCAGTCAGTCCCTGGTTCGGGGGACGCCGGGGACGCTCCGCAACTGCGACGGGTCGCCCTCCAGCAACTATTACGAACGCTGGTATCGGGTCACCGTCCCTGCGAACACGATCCTGGAGGTCGACGTCGCCAACGAGGGCACCGAGAGGACTAGCCTCGCGATGAGAGCCTTCGCGGAGTGCGAGGCGTCGTCCTGCCTCGCCAACACCAGGTTTGGCCTCCCCATCGCGCCACTGATGTTTCACAACGACGGGGCGACCCCGCGCACCGTGCGGGTGGTCCTGAGCAGGGAGGCTTTGCCCTTCAGCGTTGGGCTCACCTTCACGGTCGCCGCCCGGTTCCATGTGCCCGCGCCCAACCGCACCTGCGCCACCGCCCTACCTCTCGCCGGCGACGTCACCCTGCGCGACCAGAACCTCGGCGCGACCGCCCATCAAGTCGGACTGTGCGCGGGCTCAAGCATCCTCTTCTCGGGCGTCTACCCGCTCTACTACTCGGCCCGGGTTCCGCCGCGCACCGCCTTCGTGGTGAGCACCGTCCGCCGGGACACCTCTCCGGCAGACGTCCTCGTCCGGATGCACCCGGCCTGCGGGGGAACAGGCTGTCTACCCACGGTGCCTTCGACCGCCGACATGGCCCAGTACAACAACAGCGCCGACACGCCCATGGACGTCATCGCCATGGTGGCGCTCCAGGGGAGCCATCCCTCGCTTGCGGTCGACGTCAACGCGGCCTTCCGGGCTCTGCCACCCGAGAGGGTGTGCGCTGCCGCGCTACCCCTGGCGGTCGACACCGCGACGCGCGTCGAGCATCCGGAGGACGCCACCGACCCGACGCCCCGCTGCGGCGCGGACGATGCCCTGCTGCCCGCGCTGCACTACGCGATCACGGTTCCGCCCGGGCAAGCGCTCACGGTCACCAGCGCTCGTCTTCGCGAGGGAGAGAACGGAAGCTTCGTGCGCCTGCTCAACGGTTGCAGTGGAGACTGTCTCGGCGCGTCCGTCATGGGGAGTCGATCCACTCGCGCGCTCTTCTCCAACACCGAAACCGCGGCGCGTTCCGTGGTCGTCGCGGTGGGGACCGTGCGCTCCTCTTCCGTCTCGCCCGCGGAGGTGCGCGCGACGCTCCGCCCCGTCGCCGCCAACGTCACGTGCGCGGGCGCCCTCCCGCTCACGCCGGTGACGCCCATCAGAGGCATCGACCTCCTCGAAGCGCGCGCGCCCGCGACGTGCACCGGCTTCCGCGGCCCGGTGCTCTACTACGCCGTGCAGGTCACGACGGGTGCGCGGCTCACTGTAGAAGCGACCAACTCACCGGTCGGTGGAGCGGGCGCCCGGTTGTCCCTGTCGGACAGGTGCGGCGGCGCGTGCCTCGCGCAGGGATACGGCACGTTCACCTATGTCCACCGTGGTACCGCGCAGACGCTGATCGTCGCCGTTGGCGAGTCCGACCGCGCGCGGGTCAGCGGTCTGGTCGACCTCAGCGCCGTCGTCGAGTAGGCGTCCGAGAGGTCGGCCGACGCTACAGCGCCAGATCGACGGCCCACTCGCCGGCCTCGGTGAAGTCGCTCACCGTCAACCGCCTCCCCCGCCACGTCACCCGCGGATCGCCGCCCTGCGCGGTGGTGTTCTCGTCGAGCGCACCGACCGGCCGCCCCGCCGGAACCTCGCAGGTCAGGTAGCCCGATTCGCCAGCGCCGTAGAGCCACGTCGTCCCGCAGCGCAACGCCATGCGGCAGTTCTCCGGGAACTCCCACACCGACCGCACCTCGAACGCGCACCGCGCGCCCGCCGCGACTGGCGCCCGCCCGCGCACGGCCGTCACCCGCGCCGTGCCCGCGACCGCGCCCGCGAAGGACGGTGCTCGCGTGCCCGATCTTCTCTCCAGGGACTCACCCTCCCGCGCGTCGCTCACGTCGCGCACGTAGATCGTCACCCGCATCGCATCGTCGCCCTCGCGCCACACCGTCGCGGTGTGCTGGAGCGTCGACAGCGTCACCCGCGTCGGCGAGACCTCGTCGGCATACCGCAGCATGTATTCGTGGGCCGTCCCGCCGAACACCGCGCCTTCGCGAAGCGACACCCCGGCGGACGAGCTCCCGCGGTAGATCGGCTGACCACCGCAAGTGATGGTGAGTCCGCGCAAGTTGCCGCCGGGCGTAGGCGTGAAGGACCCCTCGATGGTGCAGGGCGTGTCAGCCGCGAGCGCGACGCCCGTGGCCGCCCCCACCACGCCGTGCCACGTGATGCGCGCCGCCGTCGTCGCGGCGATCGCCTCCGCTGCGGCTGTCGCGGCCGCCGCCGAAGCCACCTCTCGCCGGTGTTGGTCGGCCGCCCGCTCCGCGTCGGCCAGCGCCCTCGCCTGTTCGGCCTCGGCGCTCCGTGCGTCCTCGGTCGCCTGCGCGCGCAGCGCCAGGGCCCGCGCCTCCTGCTTCTGCGCCTCCACCCGTTGCACCGACCAGAACACCCCGCCCGTGACGAGCGTCGCTGCGGTCACCGCCGCGGCGATCACGACACCGGCGCGCGCGCTGCCGGAACGGCGCCGCGATGGGTCCTTCAGTCGGGCAAGCTCGTCCTGGGTGCGCTTGAGCTCCCGCTCCAGGTGGTCGGCGCGTTGGTGGGCGGCTTCGCGGTCATCGCGGAACGACATCCGCGCATCCCACCGCCGGGTCGATGGTCCGTCAACTCCGAGGGGCTCGCAGAGCACCCGCTCGCCCTACCGCGCCGCCCGCTTCAGCGTCGCGTCGTCCGCCACGCCATCCGCGATCTGCTCCAGCGCCACGCGCACCCGCTCGTCGGCCACTGCCTCTGCCGCCACGCGCACGCCCGTCACATGCCGCTCGCGGTTGATGGCCACCAGCGCCAGCGCCGCGCCCACCCGCTCGTCGCCCACGGCGCCGCCTCGCAGCGCGCCCACCAGCGCGTCTTCGCTCACCGCCCCGTCGCGGTAGCCAGTGCCTTCGAGCAGCGTGTCCATCGCCTTGCGCCACTGCTCGACGGAGCGCCCGCCCCGGGCCGCCGCCGCCATCGGACCACTGGTCGCCGCCGCGTCGCGCGCCTCGTCGATGCGGACGCGCAGCGTCTCCACGGCGGCGTTGCTGCGGCCCAGGGACACCTCCTCGCCGCTCGTCAGCGTGAGCCTCAGGGCGCCCGTCTTCGTCACGTCGACGACCTCCGACCACGCGATGAACAGCTCGACTCCGAGCTGACGTATGCGCAGCCCGTCGACGCCGACGGTCACCGTCGGCCCGAGCGTCGCGACGGCGAGGAGCCATGCCACCAAGGTGTTCACGAGCAACAGCCCGGTGCGGGGCGGCGAAGCGTGCAGCAGTCCTCCGGTGGCGACGGCCAATGCCGCGAAGATCCAGGCCGCGCGAAACGCCGGGGTGACCGCGGTCGTGGTGCCGAGGGTGACCGCGCGTCGCGGGGCGTCGAGCGAGAGCTCAGCGAGGAGGCGCGCAGTGTCGTCTGGCGATGCGTCTCCGACGAGGTGGTCTCCGCCGCGGAGGTGAAGCTCGAAGCCGCCGAGCGCACCGCGCCGGGTCCCACCGACGACGGAGTCGCGAGGAACGACCACCGCGCGTTGGAGCGTGTGGAGGATCAGAGCGTCTGACCGGACCGTCAGCTCCGTCGGGGCCCAGCGCGCGCGGGCGTACATCCACCCGACCACCAGGCACACCCAGCTCAGGACGCCGAGCGCGAGCCCGCTGATCGCGAGGAGCCACAGGGGCATCCATTGCTCGTTGATCCCGAGCAGCTCCGGCGCCAGCAAGAGCCACAGCGGAACGGTGAGACACAGGTAGCCCGCCGTCCCGAGCCACCGCGCGGCTCGTCGCGTCAGCCGTGAGGCGCGGAGCATCGGAGCCCGTTCCGCTTCTGTGGCGTGCACCGCGCGATCAGACGCGCGTCGCCATGTTGACGTCAACCGCGCCCCGGCACCGGGCTCGCCGTGCTCGCTCAGCGCGCGTTGAGAGCGGCGCACCGCAGCGCGATGGAGTCGACGCCATCGCCCGCGCGCACCGCGGCGCCCTGAGCAGCCCCGTCGCTGCACGAGATGCGCGCGAAGGGAGCGCCCCCGGTGCCGCCCACCGGCTCGGTGAGCGTGACGGTCCCGCGCACCACGACGCGCCCTCCGTCTGCGACTGGTGCCGTGTACGGGGCGCACGCGAAGCGAACCTGATCGATCAGTCCGCCCGCGCGTCCCTCGAAGCCGACGATCAACTGGTCGGCGGGGCAGCGCAGCGAGACGTCCGTCCCGGGGTTGATGCCGCGTCGCGGGGAGGTGGTGGTCGCGCCCGTGACGACGCGATCACCCTCGACGCGCAGCGTCGCGCACACGATCGCGATCTGGGTGATGTAGTTGTCGGCGCCCACGACGCCCTCGAAGCCGACCATCGCGGCGCCCGCCGGGCAGTCGTCGTTGAAGAGGGTTCCGCCCGTTCCGCCAACGGAGGCGGTGGTCGTGATGTCACCAGTCGCGAAGAAGACCGGCGACGAGGGCCCCGCGTCGACCCGGCCCGCATCGGGCGTCCCCACGTCGACCCTGCCTACGTCGGGTGTCCCGATGTCGGCTCTGCCCACGTCGGGTGTCCCGATGTCGGCTCGGCCCACGTCGGGCGTCCCCACATCCGCACGACCCGCATCGGCTCGACCGGCGTCGATGGTCGGGACATCCGCGGGCACATCCACGACGCTCCCGACGTCCTCCACCGACGGCACATCCTCCGCCGGAAACGCCTCTTCCTCCGAGCACCCGATCAGCAGCACCCCCAGCACCGCGGCCCACGTTCGCATGGGCGCTGAGGGTCGACGATCACAGTGGGTGAGGTCAACGGTCCGCTTCGTGGCGGCCCGGCCCGTGCACCGGTGCTCTGCCAGAAGGTTCACCCGCGGGGCGCGTGTGGCGCATCCTGTGGGGCGATTCTTCGCTGACCCACTACCCGTCTCCCCACAGGTCAACCCATGAAGCGCCACGCTCTCTCGCTCGCCGGTGTCCTCCTCGCCAGCTACGCCCTCGCGGCGTGCGGCCGCTCGGAGCTCGACGTCCCGGAAGACGTCCCTGACGCCCATGTCGTGGTCGATGTGCCACTCGACCGGCCTGACACACCGCCCGTCGACCGGCCCGACGTCCCCGACACCGAGCCGAGCTGTACCAACGACTTCCAGTGCAACGACGGTCTCTCCTGCAACGGCGCCGAGGTCTGCCTCCAGGGCCGTTGCGCCCCGGGCCCCGCGCTCGCCTGCAACGACAACGTCGTCTGCACCGTCGACCAGTGCGTCGAGGGCCGCGGCTGCGTCTTCAGCCCCGACAACAGCCGCTGCTTCGCGCCGGCGTTCTGCGACCCGATGCGCGACTGCACCCCGGTGGAGTGCACCAGCGACGCCAACTGCGACAACGGCGACCCCTGCGACGGCGCCGAGTCGTGCCGCGCCGGCCGCTGCGCTCGCGGGCCGGCGCTCACCTGCGACGACGGCGTCGCGTGCACCATCGACCTCTGCCTGCCCGGCCGCGGCTGCCTCAACCGGGTCGACGACACGCGCTGCAACGACGGGCTCTTCTGCAATGGCGTCGAGCGCTGCGACGCGCGCCGCGGGTGCTTCTCCGAGATGCCCGTGCTCTGCGACGACGGCGACCCGTGCACGAGCGATCGCTGCGACGAAGGGCGTCGCACGTGCATCACGGCGCCAACCGACGGTGACGGCGACGGCTTCGGTCCGGTCACCTGCGCGGGCGGTCGCGACTGCAACGACGCCGACCGAACGGTCAACCCCGGCGCCCCGGAGCTGTGCAACGACGGCCGCGACAACAACTGCGACGGCCGCTCCGACTGCGCCGACGTCACCTGCGCCGGGACGCCCGCGTGCGGACCCTGCGTGCCGACGGGCCCCGAGGTCTGCGGCGACGGGCGCGACAACGACTGCGACCGGCTGCTCGACTGCGCCGACTCGGAGTGCGCGATGTCTCCGGCGTGCATGATGTGCATCCCGACGGGGCCGGAGTTCGACCCGATGCGCTGCGCCGACGGCATCGACAACGACTGCAACGGCGTGCGTGACTGCGCCGACGCCAACTGCCGCTTCCTGCCGGGCTGCATGATGTGCGTGCCCGACTCGCGCATCGAGATCTGCGGCGACGGCCGGGATAACGACTGCAACGGCGCCCGCGACTGCGCCGACGGGGCGTGCCGCGACACCGACGCGTGCCGGGTGGTCAACGACACCTGCGCGAGCCCGACGTTGCTCTCGGTCCCCGGGCGCGCGAGCGGTGACACCAGCCGGGCGCGCGACGACTTCACGCCGACCTGCGCCGGCACCGGTGCGCCCGACGTGGTGTACGTGATCCGCAACCCGACGCGGCAGACGATCACCATCGACACCCTGGGCAGCGCGTACGACACGGCGCTCATCGTCTTCCGCGACATGTGCGGCGGGACGCCCATCGCTTGTGATGACGACGGCGCGGGCGTCGGGACGGCCTCGCGCATCGTGCTCACCAACGCCGAGCCGGGGACGTACTTCATCGTCGTCGACGGCTGGAACGGCGCGAGCGGCGCCTTCCAGCTCAACGTCAACGTCGGCGCGACGGAGGTGTGCACCAACCGCCTCGACGACGACGGCGACGGCCTCATCGACTGCCTCGACCGGGCCGACTGCGCGACCAACCCGTTCTGCCTGATGTGCATGCCCGACCGTCCCGAGCGCGACCCGATGGCCTGCCTCGATGGTCGCGACAACGACTGCGACGGGCTCTTCGACTGCGCCGACCCGGAGTGCGTGGCGGGCGGGTTCTGCGGCTGCGTGTCGACCCCGGAGGCGTGCGGCGACGGTCGCGACAACGACTGCGACGGCTTCATCGACTGCTCGGACTTCGACTGCCGCGGCAACCCCGCGTGCATGATGTGCGTGCCGACGGGGCCGGAGTTCGACAACGCGTCGTGCTCCGACGGTCGCGACAACGACTGCAATGGCCGGACGGACTGCACCGACCCGCGCTGCGCGACGCTGCCGGTGTGCGCGCCCTCACCGGTCAACGACACCTGTGCGGGGGCCATCCGGGTGGGGCTCCCGTCGACGACGCGCGGCAACCTCAACGGGGCGCGCAACGACTTCACCCCCGTGCTCGGCGCTCCCGGCTGCGCGGGCGGATCGGGCGGCGACGTGGTCTACACCCTCCAGGTCAGCGCCCCGACGGTGATCACCATCGACACGGTGGGCAGCACCTTCGACACGGTGCTCTACGTGCGACGCGAGCCGTGCGAGACCGGGACGCAGCTCGCCTGCAACGACGACTCGGGCGGCACCGTCTCGCGCGTCACCTTCGCCGCGACGCGCGGCACCTACTTCATCTTCGTCGACGGATTCAACGAAGGGGCGCGCGGCGACTTCGTGCTCAACATCACCGAGTCGGCGGGCACGGAGATCTGCGACAACGCGCGCGACGACGACGGCGACGGCGCCGTCGATTGCGCCGACGCGGAGTGCGCGATGTTCCCGTCGTGCCGGTGCATGCCGGTGCTCGAGAACAACGACCGCGCGTGCAGCGACCGCATCGACAACGACTGCGATGGTCAGTCCGACTGCGCCGACGTGGACTGCGCGGCGTCGCGGGTGTGCTGCCGCCCGACGGGCGCCGAGGCCGACGCGCGCTCGTGCTTCGACGGCCTGGACAACGACTGCGACGGCCTGCGCGACTGCGCCGACCCGGGGTGCGCGGCGCAGCCGATGTGCTGCCGCCCGACGATGATGCGCGAGACGGGCGTCGGGGCCTGCACCGACGGCGTCGACAACGACTGCGACGGCGTGTCCGACTGCGCCGACTCCGACTGCCGCCCGACCTCGGTGCCGGGCGGCGAGTGCTGCAACGGCATCGACGACAACGGCAACACGATCATCGACGAGTTTGCGTGCGCGTGTGAGACCAACGCGCAGTGCGCGGGCGTCGGCTCGGGCGGGCGCTTCCCCTCGACGGCCTGCTGGAACACCACGTTCCGCGTCTGCGCCCCGCGGTGCGACCTGCTGGGCGGCAACCTCTTCTGCAGCAACTTCTTCGCTGGCACGCGCTGCAACGTGATGACGGGCGAGTGCGTGCGCTGAGCGCTGCTCCCTTCCTCTCTCTCTGCTGACCTCACTCCTCACAAGGCCATCGCGCCCGACTGCCGTGGGTTTTCAACCCGCGGTAGCCGGACGCGATGACCTTGAGACCGAGGAAGGTGAGGTCGCCGACTACCGGCGCTTCCGACGCGCGAGCACCATCGCCAGCGCGCCCAGTGCCCACGCGCCCCAACCGACCTTCGCGGCGCCGACCCCACCCACCGAGCACGACGCCACGCTCAACGTCCCGCTGGTCGGCACTCCGCTGTCGATCGCGCTCGCGAATCCGCCATCGGTGCCGCCGGGGCCGAGGCACATCGGGCGCGGCGGGATGTTCGCCTGGCTGCCGTATTGGTAGAGCTGCGCGCGGGTCCCACGATCGCTCGACTGGAGCGTGAGGTCGCGGTCGAGCATGACGGCCGGGAGGTCGGCCCGCATCCGGGTGACGTAGGCGTTGCTCCCCACCGTCGTGCGGATCACACGGAGGTCGTCCATCGGGTCGGTGGGCGTCGTCGAGACGCCGCCGTCCTCCGTCGCGCCGCCGTCGACGGGCGGACGAAACTCGCCGCTGGCCGGGATGCTCCAGGTGTTGAGGTCCTGCCGGCCGGCGACCTCGGTGAGCCAGAGGCGCCGCCCGTTGCGGTTGTTGAGCGTGTTGAAGGCGTTGAGGTAGTCCGTCACCGGGTTTTGCGGTCCCTGCCAGTCCCAGGTGAAGTCCGCGTCCGAGAGCTCGCCGTTGGGGAAGTTGCCCGCCTCGGTGCGCGAGTTGGCGAACACCACCAGCGACAACCCCACCTTGTCGGCCACGCCCGCGGCGATCATCCGCAGCGGCAGGCTCGGCACGTAGCCCTCCATGGTCACCCGCACCGGCTGCATCCGCGGAACCATCCCTTCGCCCGCGGGCCGCAGCCGCAGCGCGATGTAGTCCATGCTCTGCGCGGTGTAGAAATCGATGATGGGGTTGAGCTGGACCGGCACGCTGTACCCGTTGTCGCGAAGCCAGTCGCGGATGGCCATCGGGTCGGCTCCGCGGATGATGGACACCGAGTACGGGCCCACCGTCTCCATGCGCAGCACCGTCACCGGACGGTCGGCGGCGCCCGCGTCCGAGGCGAAGGAGCCCGCATCGGCGAACCCGCCCGCCGACGGCGCGAACGCACACGGACCCCACGGAAACGGCGGCGGGATGAGCTGCGGCGCCGTGATGGTGTTCACGTACGACAGGAAGCCGTCGTCGGCGATGGCCACGCGAAGCCCCGGCGTGTAGCGGATCGGCAGGATCCAACTGAACTCCGCGGGCCGCCCGCTGTACGCGAACTGGTCCCACAGCGTGGTCTGCGTCGACGACAGCGACAGCACCATCCGGTGGTCGGTCACCACCTGCACGTCCCGCGGCGTGGGCGGCGGCGGACCGAAACACCCGCCGCACGCCAGCGCCTCCGTCGCGCCGAGCGCCACCGCCAACCCCATCGTCACTCCTGCCCAACGCTTCGTTCGCATGGTCATCGCCTCCTTCTCTTGCTTCGCATCCGTCATCCGCGACGCCGACGACGCCAGCCCGCGGCACACGCCAGCGCGCCCAGCGCCCACGCGCCCCAACCGCTCTTCGTCGCACCCGCGACGTCCACCGCGCACGACGCGCCGCCGCTCGCCGTCGCGGGCGTTGGCGCCGTGCTCACACCCGCGTCGGCCACCGTCCCGCTGTCCATCGTCATCACGACCGCGCCCGCGTCGCTCACGACCGTCCCCCCGATGTCCGTCGTGACCGCGCCCGCGTCGCGGCGGGCGACCATCCCGGCGTCGTCGTAGCTGGGGCACACCGGGCGCGGCGGAACGTTGAGCTGCGCGCCGTACTGGTACGTCTCCGAACGAGTCGCGCGGTCGCTCGCCTGGAGCGCGAGGTCGCGGTCGAGCATGGCGGCCGGGAGGTCGGCGCGCAGCCGTGTGACGTAGGGAGACGCGCCGAGCGCGGCCGTGATCAAGCGAACGTCGTCCATCGGGTTGGTGGGCGTCGTCGAGATGGCGCCGCCCGCATCGACCGTCGTCACCATGGAGCTCGGCGGAATGAACCACCGCGCGGTCTCCTGACGCGCCGCCATCTCGGTGAGCCAGAGGCGCCGACCGTTGCTGTTGTTGAGCGCGGTGAAGGCGTTGAGGAAGTCCGTCGAGGGGTTCTGCGAGCGCGCCCAGTCCCAGGTGAAGTCGGCGTCGGAGAGCTCGCCGTTGGGAAAGTTCTCCGCCTCGATGCGCGAGTTGGCGAACACCACCAGCGAGAGCCCCACGCGGTCGGCCACGCCCGCGGCGATCATCCGCAGCGGGAGGCTCGGCACGTAGCCCTCCATGGTCACCCGTACCGGCTGCATGCGCGGCACGACGCCTTCACCCGCGGGCCGCAGCCGCAGCGCGATGTAGTCCATGCTGAGCGCGGTGTAGTGATCGATCACCGGGCTGATCGCGCTCGGAACGCTGTATCCGTTGTCGCGGAGCCAGTCGCGGATGGCCATCGGGTCCGTCCCGCGGATGATGGACACCGCGTAGGGACCGACGGTCTCCATGCGCAGCACCACCACCGCCGGGCGGTCTGCCGACGGCGCGTCGGAGCTGAACGAGGCGTCTGCGAACCCGCCCGAGAAGGGCGGCCCCGGGCACGGCGGCCACGGGTCGTTGGGCTGCACGAGGCGCGGCGACGTGACGTTGTTGACGAAGGTGAGGAAGTTGTCGTCGGCGATGGCGACCTGCAGACGGTCGGTGTAGCGAATCGGCAGGATCCAACTGAACTCCGACGGCCGACCGCTGTACGAGAACTGATCCCACAGCGTCGTCTGCGTCGACGACAGCGCCAGCACCATCCGGTGGTCGGTCACCACCTGCACCGCACCAGGCGGCGCGAAGCACCCACCACAGGCCAGCACCTCCGTCGCCCCGAGGGCCACGGCCAGCCCGATCGTCACCAACGCCCAGCGCTTCGTTCGCATCGTCATTCGTCTCCGCGCGCGATCGTCAGCACCTCGCGTGCCCCGCGAGCGTTGTCGGCAAAAGCATCCCCACGGTGGTGCACGGCGCCACGTCCGGCTGCGGCCGCAGGCACAACCCGGCACACGCGATTCTCCTGCGCTCCGAGGCCGTGCGGCGCATACACTCCCCCGTAAGAATGACGCCCTCCCTCCGCCTCGCCGAGCTCGCCACGACCGACGTCGACGCCCTCCTGCGCTTGCCCTTCCCGGTGGCGCTGCTGCCGGTGGGGAGCACCGAACCCCACGGTCCGCACCTGCCGCTGCTGACCGACGCGCTGCTGTCCGAGCACGCCTGCCTGCGAGCGGCGGCCGAGCTGCGCGCCGCGGGCGTGACGGCGGTGGTGTGCCCCACGCTCCCGTACGGGGTGACCCACTACGCGTCGGAGTTTGCGGGCGCCATCTCGCTGTCGCCGGAGACCACGCGGGCCGTCGTGCGTGAGCTCTGCGCGGCGTACCGGGCGGCGGGTTTTGCGCGCGTGGCGGTGGTCAACAACCACCTCGAACCCGAGCACGTCGAGGCGCTGCTCGCGGCCGTGGCCGAGGTGGACGGCGCGCTCTTTCCCAACCAGCTCACGCGACGCTGGGGGCGAACGCTGAGCGAGGAGTTCAAGCGCGGTGACTGCCACGCGGGGAGCTACGAGACCTCGCTGGTGCTGGCGGCGCGTCCCGACCTCGTGCGCGACGAGGTGAGGGCGGGGTTGGCGGTGGTTCCGATTTCGTTGTCGAAGGCCATCAAGGAGGGGAAGACCACCTTCAAGGCGATGGGCAGCGAGCGCGGGTACTTCGGTGCGCCCGCGGCGGGCAGCGCGGCGGAGGGCGAGGCGCTCTATGGGCTGCTGTCGACGATGATCGTGACGGAGGTGTGCGAGTCGCTGGGCGTGGTGCGGTGATCCTGGTCGTCGACAACTACGACTCGTTCACGTTCAACCTGGTGCAGCTCATCGGGCGCGTGGCGGGGGAGGGGACCGAGCTGCGGGTCGTACGCAACGACGCGCACGACGCGGAGACGCTGTGGTCGTGGGGGCCGTCGCACGTGGTGATCTCACCGGGACCGGGCGACCCGACGCGCGCGGGGGTGAGCACCGCGATGGTGATGGGCGGGCGAGCGCCGGTGCTGGGCGTGTGCCTCGGGCACCAGTGCATCGGGGCGGCGTGGGGCGCGCGGGTGGAGCGGGCGCCGGAGCCGGTGCACGGGCGCGCGTGGAGGGTGCGTCACGACGGCAACGGAGTGTTTGCGGGGATGGGCGAGACGATGGTGGCCGCGCGGTATCACTCGCTGGTGGTGGCGAGAGAGACGGTGCCCGCGTGCCTGGAGGTGTGCGCCGACACGGAGGAGGGCGTGGTGATGGCGCTGCGCCACCGCGAGCGGCCCGTGGTGGGCGTGCAGTTTCATCCCGAGTCGGTGCTGACGGAGGGAGGCGATGTGCTGGTGCGCAACTTCCTCGATGGGCGCTGTTGAGCGAGTGGTCGCAGCGTCTCTGGATAGGTCGGTGAGCCAGAAAGTTATCTTTCGATAGGTGCTCCAGGTCGCGGTTGAGCGGGCGCCTGCGCGGACGATAGAACCGCCGCGTTGATCGACCACCCTCACGCCACTCTGCGAGGCCGACCATGACTTCTCGTTGGACGAAGACCCTCCCGCTCATGCTCTCCGCGACGCTCGCGGCTTGCGCCTCCACTCCCGCTCCGGCGCCGCAGCCGGCGCCCATCGTCGTGGCGCCCGCGCCCGTCGTCGCCGCGCCCGCGCCGGCCCCCGTGCACGCCGAGGCGCACCTCGCGGGCGGTCACATCACGCTGGAGCACCAGATCCTCTTCGACACGGACTCCGACCACATCCAGGAGCAGCAGTCGCAGGCGACGCTCACCGACCTCATCGCCCTGTTGCGCGAGAACACCCAGGTCCGTCGCATCCGCGTCGAGGGCCACACCGACACCCGCGGCGACGCCTCGCACAACCAGCGCCTGTCGCAGCGCCGCGCGCAGGCCGTCGCCGACTACCTCCACGGTCACGGCTTCGAGAGCATCCAGTTCGAGGCGACCGGCAACGGCGCCACGCAGCCGCTCTGCACCGAAGCCACCGACGCCTGCCACGACCGCAACCGCCGCGTCGAGTTCACCATCACCGAGCCCGCCGCCGCGCCGTAGCGCCGCGCCTCCGTATCGCTCCGCTCCGGGGTGCCCTATCGTCGGGGCCATGAACGTCTTCCTTCGTGCCTCGGGGCCCCTCGCGCTCTGTCTCCTCGTCGCCTGCTCGGGTGACTCGACCCCGGTGGTCTCGGCCGATGTTCCGGGCGACGTCCCGACCGTGACGGATGTGCCTGCGACGCTCGACGCTGGCACCACTCCCGACGCGGGGTCCACCGTCGACGTGGCCACCGCGCGCGACGTGGGGTCTGCCGCGACGGACACGCCCGCTGCGACCGATGCGCCCGAGGCGCCGCCCATGTGCGTGCAGACGCTCATCACGGCCATGATGTCCCAGCCCGTCGGCAACCCGCCCGGGTCGATCTATCGGTGCACCTACAACGGCGCGACCGTCTATTACCTCCCGGCCCAGTGCTGCGATCAGTTCAGCTCCTTGATCTCGTCGAACTGCGCCTCGATCTGCGCCCCTGACGGCGGCTTCTCGGGCCGCGGCGACGGGCGTTGCACCGACTTCTCGCGCACCACCTGCACGCTCCTCTGGCAGGACAGCCGCACGCGCTGAAGCCTTGTCGCGGGCGGCGCACTCATACCGATTCACCCCGTCGACGTTCGCGAAGCGGGCCGGGGTTCACGGTGCAGGCTCCGCGTCCATCGCGCTCCGTTCACCGCCGGGCAAAGGTAAGGGGTCACCCCGTCGCTGCGCGCCGGGGTTGCAACAGAGGTCGCGACTTCCACGGTGCCGATTGGGATCGCGATGGGTCCTCAGCCTGCAACCCCGTCGCGCAGCGACGGGGTGACCCCTTACCTTTGCCCGGCGGTGAACGGAGCGCGATGGACGCGGAGCCTGCACCGTGAACCCCGGCCCGCTTCGCGAACGTCGTCGAGGCCGATCGGCGTCAGTGCCGCCACAGCCAGGCCATGGGCAGCCCGCCCAGGGCCACCATCGCCAGACCCAACGCCATGCCGCGCACCCGCAGACGGCGCACGTCGCGCGCGAGGTCGGCCCACGTTCCAGCGCGAGCCGCCGCGACGGTGCGCTTCGCCGCGCGGTACGGCTCGGCCGTCTCGTCGTTTGCCAGTTCGACCAGGGCCGCTCCCCGAGGCAACTCCTTCGGAAGCCCATCGACCATCGTGCCGCCATCGACGACGAAGGCCACCCCGCCGCCCCGGTGCGTCGCCGCGACCCAACGCCGCGCACCCAGCGCTCTCGCCCAACGCCGATGCGCGAACGCGACGAGCGAGCCCAGCAGCACCCCGGTGATCCACGCGAGTGAGAGCGCGCCGCGGGTCATCCAGGCCGTGGAGGTGGCCTCGCGCCATCGGGCCATCGCGCCCGGCGAGGGAGTCACGCGCACCGAGTCGGTCATCCGAAACGCGACGCGCCGATCGACGCCGGCGTTGGAGGTGCAGGCCAGCGCGAAGGTTCGACGATGGCCGTCGCAGGCCGCGCCGAAGCGGCTCCAGCCGGGCGAGGAGAGCACGCCCATGGACGCGCAGCGGAAGGCGACGGGCTCACCCGGCAGCGTCTCGATGGAGAACTCGGAGGATGGATCGGTGCGCGGCTCTCGCACGACGAGATGGAGCGGGCCGAAGGTCACGTCGGTCTGGCAGCGAGGGTCCGGTTCGTCGACGCAGCGTCGCTCTCCGGGCACGACACAGGTGGAGTCGCTCAGCCAGTTGAACCAGTACCCGCCGTGATACGTGAGCGACTGCGACGCGGGGTCGATCTCCTCGATGCCCGTGCTCAGCACCCGCTCGGGCGCGGGCGCCGACGGCAGCGGAACCACACCCACGGTCAGCGCGACACCCGCGGCCATGACCGCCACCCGAGCCGCCATCCCCGCCGCGCGCGTCCACATGGAGTGCGAGTGTTCCAACTCGCGTGCCAGCGCGCAAACGCCTCGGGTGCTTCGCGTCACCGAGCCAGCGCGGACTCGGTCGTCTCCTGCCGCGCGAGCGACTCCTCGGCCAGCCGCATGAGCCGCGTAAACGCCAGCACGAAGGCCGCGTCGATGGCGAGCGAGACGAGACCCCACACGGTGTTCAACGTCCCGCCAGAGAACACCCTGACGCCCACCTGCGAGGCGGTCGCGACGATGCGCCACGCGACGTAGGCCGGCACGAGCCGCTCCGTCCAGGTGGGCCACGATCCGCCGAGCGCCTGCACCGTCACGGCCAGCGCCCGCCGCAGCAACACGAGGTACGCGACGGTGAGCGCAAAGCTCGCGAGCTGCTGGAAGCTCGCGACCGCGCCGAGCACTGAGGGGTTGGCCCAGCGATGGAGACCCAGCGCGGTCATCAGGAAGCCGGGCAGCGCGGTCGACAACGTCCCGAACGCGGCCGCCATCGCGCGTCGGGCGGGCTCCATCACGCCGACCGAGGGCGGCGCGTCGCCGAAGCGGAAGAGGCCCACCACCACCACGCCGCTCGCGACCAGCGCGACGAGGTTGCCCACCGAGGCGATCGAGAAGAGGCGCACGCCAGCCGTCCCGTAGCTCATGGCCACGGACATCAGCAGGCCGTTCGCCGTGCGCGCGGCGAACTGCACCCAGGTCGCGACGCGCACCAGCCGGAGGCCGCTCGCGGCACGGCGCCACCGGGGCGATGGACCCTCCGGCAGTGGTCGGTAGGCCGAGGTGGACGACGATGCTTCGGGCGACGGCGCGCTCATCGCGGCGGAGTCTAGTCGACCTCACGAACGGGGCGTTTCTCCTCGGCGGCACCGCGCGCACTTTCGCTGCTGGACCCGTGGGCGGACGCCGTAGCATCGGGGCCGAAGGAGACCCCATGAACCATCGCCCCATCGTGTTGTTGTCGCTCTCGCTCGCGGTGTCCGGCTCCTTCGGGTGCCGCAAGGTGATGGACATCGTTCATGGGCTCACGGGCAGCGCGCCCGCACCGGCGACGGCTGCGCCTGCTGCCGACCCCGCAGCGCCCGCACCGGGCAACGGCGCTGCGCCGGCGACCCCACCCACTCCGTCGAGCGTTCGCACCCCGGCGCCGTCGCGCGCCTCGGGCTGCCCCGCGCTCGCGGACATGGCCGCGCTGCTGCCCGGCACCATCCACGACGCGAGCGTTCAGCGCAACGAGACCTGGACCCTCGAAGACTCTCCGCACCGCCTCCCCGACGGCCTGGAGGTGCAGGACGGCGTGACGCTCACCATCGCCCCGTGCGCGGTGGTGCTCGTCGGCGGCGGCAACGGCGTGTGGGTGCGCGACGGCGCCGGGCTCTCCGCGGTGGGCGACGCGCAGCACCCCATCCGCTTCGGCTCCAACAACCCGCAGCCCCAGGCGGGCGACTGGAAGGGCGTGTGGTTCAACGCCCACGCCCGGCGCAACCAGCGCCTCTCGCACGTCGTCATCGAGCACGGCGGCGCCGACTGGGACAGCCGCACGGCGTGCCTCTACGTGGCCGCGCCCGGCCTCCACGTCGACCACCTGAGCGCCCGGCAGTGCCGTGGCTTCGGCGTCGCCCTCGTCGAAGGCGGAACCTTCACCCCCGACTCGTCCGACCTCACGGTGACGGGCACCGTCGCAGGCAACGCGGCGGTCACGGGCGCGGTGTACGTGCAGCGCGCGCCCTCCGTCGGGAGCCTCCCCGCGGGGGCGTACACGGGCAACGCCGTCGACGAGGTGTTCGTCGCCGAGGCGGTCGGTGGCAACGACCAGGTCACCATCCGGCAGAGCGCGACGTGGCGAAACCCGGGCGTGCCGTACCACCTCGCCGACGGCACTGATCTCCGCGTCGACGGCCCGACGGCGCCGGTGCTCACCATCGCGCCGGGCACCACGCTGCGCTTCGGACGCGGCGCGGGCATCAGCGTGGGCTACGACGCCGAAGGCGGATTGGTGATGGACGGCGGGGCCGAGGCGACGCGCATCACGCTGCGCCCGGCGGGCACCGACGAGGGCCCCGCGCAGTGGCACGGGGTGTACCTCGGACCGCGCTACAACCGCACCGCGACGCGGCTGCGCTACGTGACGATCCGCAACGCGGGCGAAGCGTGGAACGGCCAGCTCTGCGACTGGGAGGGGACGTCGAGCGACAACCCCTTCTTGATGATCGAGGCGCAGCCCAACGCGGGCGCCATCGAGCACCTCAGCTTCGCGGGCGCAGACCCCAACGGCGTCGCCATCGGCCGCCACTGGAACGGCTCTCCCATCGACTTCAACCTCCCCACGGCGGGCAACGACTTCACGCAGTTCGGGACGGGCTGCCACCAGTCGCCGCAGGCCGACGCCAACGGCGCGTGCCCCGATCCGGCGCCGCGCTGCAACTGACCGGTGATCAGCGTGGTCGCCCCGGCGGCGCTCGTTCGCAGAGCAGGTCGCGCCGCACCTCGCAGGGGAGGTCGTTGAAGTCGTTGGTCGGCCCCCACTCGGCGCAGGCTCCGTCTCCGGCCGGCTCGCCCTCGCGGAAGCCCGTGAACGCGAGTGCCACTCCGTTGTCCCAGGTCCACGCCGAGCCGACGCGGCGCAGCCCGATCCAGACGGTGCTCGTGCCGCCGCTGAGCCCGACTGCCGGGTAGACCACGGCTGCCTCCGCCGCGGTCTCGAACACCGCGAGCTGTCCGCCGCGGGCGGTGCAGCGCGTGACCGCGGCGTCGCGCACGGACACGTTGGTGTCACGCCAGTAGCAGCGCGCCGTCGCCGGATCGATGGTGCGCCACGATCCGTCCTCGCAGAACACGCGTCGACAGTCGGCCGCGCACGCGTCGTCATCCATGCGGTTGCCGTCGTCGCACACCTCGCCGGAGGCCCGGTCGATGAAGCCGTCACCGCACGCCACCGACGAAGCACCCACGTCGGAAGCGCCCATGTCGGGAGTGCCCGCATCAGCAGCGCCCGCATCGGGAGCGCGAGGCGCATCGACGGGCGAGGGGACGTCCATGGCGGGGCGAGCGGCGTCCATCACCGCGGCGTCGATGGGAGCGACCACCACGTCGACGCCTCGATCATTGGCGACCGCGACGACGTCTGCCACGTCGAGAGACGCGGCGTCGTCCGCGACGTTCCCTTGGGCGCAGCGGACGAGCGCGACGGCGAGGCTGACGACGCAGCCGAGCGAACGCGCGCGACCCCTGGTCGGGCGAGTGGACATGGACACCGACGACGCTACCACCGACGCGTCGGCGGATGCGTAGAGCGGCTCAGCCCCCCGCGCGAGCGAGGTTGCCGCGTTCGTCGTCGAGCGCGTGCCCGCGGCGGAGCAGCAGGAAGAGCGGCGTCGTGGCGAGCGTCGTGGCGAGCGCCATCAGCACCATCATCGCGAAGAGCGTCGGCGACAGCACCCCGAGGTCCAAGCCCACGTTGAGCACGATGAGCTCCATGAGGCCGCGGGTGTTCATCAACACGCCGAGGCTCGCGGCGTCGCGCGTGTCGAGACCCGAGAGGCGCGCGGCCACCATCGTCCCGCCGAACTTGCCGGCGCAGGCCACCGCGATGAGCACGGCGCACACCAGCCACTGGTCGAACCCGTGCACGAGCCCGATCTGCGTGCGCATCCCCGTGAAGGCGAAAAACGCCGGCAGCAGAAACACCAGCACCACGTCTTCGAGCTTCTGCCGCATCGACTTCGCGAGCAGCGACTCGTGCGGGATGATCGCCCCCAGTAGAAACGCCCCGAACAGCGCGTGGATGCCGATCGCCTCGGTGGCGAGCGCAGAGGCCAGCAGCCCGACGAGCACCACCGCCGTGGCGTGCGGGCTGAGGGCGCCGACGAGCTCCTGCTTTCGCACGGCGCGCGTGACGGCCGGTCGCACCACGCCGAGCATCACGGTGACGTAGAGCGCCGCGAACCCGAGGGTCTGCGCCGCGTTGCCGAGCTGCGCCTGCGCCACGCCCGAGACGAGCGCGAGCAGGCACCACGCGGTGACGTCGTCGACGGCCGCGCAGGCGAGGGCGATGACGCCGAGGCGCGTTCGCTGGATGCCCCGGTCGGTGAGGATGCGCGCGAGCACCGGAAACGCCGTGACCGACATCGCGACGCCCATGAACAGCGCGAAGACACCAAACGGAACGCCCCGGTGCGAGAGCTTCGGATAGACCCAGAGAGCCGTCGCCGAGCCCAGGAGGAAGGGCGCGACGATGCTCGCGTGCGAGATGGCGATGGTGACGTGCGCCCGCCGCTTCAACACTCCCGTGTCGAGCTCCAAACCCACCAGGAACATGAACAGGATCACCCCGACCTGCGCGAGCACGCCGAGGTGCGGCGCGACCGACGGCGGCAGCAGCCACGCCCCGGCGGCGGGCGAAATCCGGCCGAGCAGCGACGGCCCGAGGAGGATGCCCGCGATCACCTCACCGATGACCGGTGGCTGTCCGAGGCGGCGAAACAACGCCCCTGTGAGTCGCGACGCCACGATGATGACGATGAGCGCGAGCAGCACGTGGAAGAGGGCGTCGCTGTGGCCCGGGCTGTGGGTGCGCCCGAAGGTGGCGCCCGTCGTGACGGGTGCGACGAGCCCGGCGCCCGCCGAGCGGATGGCAACGAACACCGCCACCGCCGCGCCGGTCATCGCGCCGTAGCCGAGGAGCGTCTTCAGTCGGCCCGCCGGGGGGAGCGGATCATGGTCCGACGACATGACGGCCGACGATATCAGGACTTCGGTGGCAGCGCGCCGCGGTAGATGCGCGCGGCCATGGCGGCGGCGAGGGCCCGCGGCGTGAAGCGCAGCACGAGGTCATTGAGGAGGTTGAGCGCGCCGGGGATCACGAAGCGCTCGCGTCGCACGAGGCCGTTGACGGCGCGGCGGGCGCACACGTCGGCGTCCATCATCCCGACGTCGCCCTTCTTGAACTTCTTCGCCGTCCCCGACTTCTCCCCCATCTCCGTCGCGATGCCGCCCGGGACGAACACCGTCACCGACACGGGCTCGCCGACGAGCTCCTCCGCGAGGGCCATGCCGAAGTTGTTGAGGAAGGCCTTCGTCCCCGAGTAGGCGGCCTGGAAGGGGGTGGCGGTGGTTCCGGCGACGCTGGAGACGATCATCACGCCGCCGCCGGGGCTGTGCGCGATGACGTGTTCGGCGAAGCGCTGCGTGAGCCACACGACGCTCGTGACGTTGGTCGCGAGCATCGCCGAGAAGTCATCGAAGCCGAGGTCGAGCCCGCGGCCGAAGTAGGTCACGCCCGCGTTGAGAATCGCCGCGTGGATGCTCCTCCCTGCCGTCGCCTCCTCGAAGGTTCGCGTGACGTCGTCGCGCTTCGTCATGTCGGCCTGGATGCACACCACCTCGACGCCGTGCGCTGCCCGCAGCTCCGTCGCGAGCGCCTCCAGCCGGTCGAGCCGCCGCGCGACGAGCACGAGGTGCCCCTTGTGGTCGCGGGCGATGATGCGCGCCATCTCCAGGCCGAGGCCCGACGACGCGCCGGTGACGAGCGTGTACTTCCCCGTGAGCGAGATCTTCGGCATGGCGAACGGCTGATACGGGCATCGCGCGAGCGGCGTCAACCCGTCGGGTGACCCACCGCTCTCGACCGTCGCTTCGTCGTACGCTCTTCCACGATGAGCGACCTCTCGCAGCGCCTCCGCGACCTCGTCGACCGCCTCGAACTTCGCCCCGCGCCGGACCCCGCCGTGGACGCCGAGGTCGCCGCGTGGGTGGCCTCCCCCGGCCTCGACCATGGCCTCGTGGACGAGACCGCCATCCCCTACGTCACCATCGACAACGAGGGCTCCCGCGACCTCGACCAGGCCCTCTTCGTCGACCGCCGCGGCAGCGATTTCGTGCTGCGCTACGCCCTCGCCGACGCGTCGTACTACGCCCGTCCGGGCACAGCGCTCTGGCGCCGCGCGCTCGCCATGGGGTCGAGCTTCTACCTGCCGGGCTTCGCGATCCCGATGCTGCCGGAGGCGCTCTCCGAGGGGCTCGTCTCGCTCAACCCCAACGTCCTGCGTCGGGCGTTGGTGTTCATCGTCCAGACCGACGCGTCGGGGCGTTGTGTGAGCGCGGTGGTGCACCGGGCGCGCATCCGCAGCCGCGCGAAGCTCTCCTACGAAGGGGTGCAGCGGTGGTTCGACGCGGGGTGCTCGGGCGACCCGCGCTGCGACGATCCGGCGGTGAAGACCTCGCTGCGGATGTTCGCCGAGCTGGGCAAGCGGCGCATCGCCGAGGCTGCTTCGCGCGGGGTACTCACCCTGCAACGCGACGAGGCCAACGTGGACGTCGACCCCGACGACCCGAAGCGCCTGCGCGCCACGACCCGCGGCCGCAACGACGTCGAGCGCTGGAACGAGCAGATCTCCCTCCTCTGCAACATCGAGGGCGCGAAGATGTTGCAGACCTTCGGTCGCTACAACGACGACGTGCAGGCGGTGTTTCGGGTCCACCTCCCGCCGCTGTACGACCGCCTCGCCGAGCTCGAAGAACTCCTCGGTGCCCTCGCCGAGCAGCGTGGCCTCGACGATCGCTGGCGCTGGCGCCGCGGCGATGAGCTCGCGGCGTGGCTGTCGTCGCTCCCGCGCGACGCGACGACCGAGAGGCTCTCGCAGGCGGTAGAGCGGCAGGTCCGCTACACATATCGGGCGTCGTCGTTTCAGGCGAGGAGCGGTCCCCACCACGCGCTCGGGGTCGATGGCTACGCGCGAATGACGGCGCCCATGCGCGAGGCGGTGGGCGTCTTCTCGCACAAGGAGCTGCTGGAGGCGCTGCGCCTGGTGACGCCGCGTCCGCGGGAGGAAGACCTCGTCACGAGAGAGGCCGTGATCGCGTCGGCCAACGAAGCGCGCCGTCGGCAGGGCGAGGTGGACAAGGCGGTCGATCTGCTGGTGCTCGATCAGCTCCTGGGCGACGACCTCGCGGTGGAGCCCGCGCGGCGGCCGTGGCGGGTGGGGACGGTGGTGGGGGTTCGCTCGACGCGGGTGTACGTCGCGCTCGACGGATGCGCGGTGGACCTGAAGGTGTACTCGGTCGACCTGGAGCACGCGTACGGGACGACGTACCGGCCCGATCGGCAGGTGGCGATGTTGCCCGCGTCGCGCGAGGGCGGGGCGCCGGCCTTCGTGATGGGCGACGTGGTCGAGGCGCAGGCCGAAGCGTGGGACGCGTCGCGGGCGAGGTTCGTGATCAGGCTGCGTCTGCGCCAGTGACGGGCGCGGTCAGGGGTTGAGCCGCTGCAGGCGCCACGTCTCGACGACGACGCGGCCGTCGGACGCGGTCCAGCGCATCTGCACCGTCCCGGCGTTGCGGTCGACGGTCGCGCTCACCGGGGCGCCCTCGGACGGGATCGACGACGGGGCGACGAGCGTCGGCGACGGGTTGCCGAGCACGATGCCCCGATAGCGCCCGCTCGCGACCGGCGGCGGATCTCCGTAGTCGGGGCACCCTTCCTCCCAGAGACAACCAGACAGCGCGAGCGTCGACAGCACGAACGCGAGCGAGCTCCAAACGAAGCGCCTCACGGTTGCGGCTCCAGCGACAGGTAGAAGTCCGCCTCGTCGGCGCGGTACCCGCGCACGCTGGCGACGCCGTTGTAGGTGCTGGTCATGGTGATCGCGTGACGCTGCCAGGGGCCGAGGTCGCTCGCGGGCGAGCCGTCCACCGTGACGGAGACGATGGTCAACGTGTAGTGCTCCGTCGGGAGGGCGCAGCTCAGCGCTTCGCCGCGACGGGCGTGCCCGAGCACGGCGCACAGGGCGGTCAACATCAGCAGCGTTGAGCGGGCGTCACGTACTTTCACAGCAAAGCCTCCGACCGGCGTCATAGCGAGCGCGATGCCAGCGCGCCGCGGGCGCAACGTAGCAAAGGCCACGGCGACAGCGGTGCCCGTTGGTCACACTGAACGGGCCGTTGGCGCTCGGCGTCGGGCGGAGGAGTGACGGTGTCGATCAGGGAGCGACGCAGCGACCACCGACGCAGTCCTGGTCGACGCTGCAGGAGTTGTTGCAGGCGCCGCAGTGGCGGTGGCTCACCTGGAGGTTGGCGCAGTCACGACCGCAGAGCGCGAGACCGGGAGAGCAGGTGCTGTTGCAGACTTCGCCGTCGCAGACGCCGCCATTGCGACAGAAGGTGGGGGTCGAAGACGAGGCGTCACTGCGACAGTACGAAGCATCGCCGAGGGCGAGGCGGCATGTACTGCCCGTGGTGCCCACGTAGCCTCGTTGCGCTGGGCAGCTCGGGGCGCATCGACCGCTGACGCACGACTGGCCGGTCGGACACGCGTTGCCGCATGAGCCGCAGTTGGTGAGGCTGTTGCGAAGGTCGACGCAGCCACTGGGGCAGGAGGTCTGCGGCAACGTGCAGGAGCCCATTGCGGCGACGCAGCGACCGTCGACGCAGTCCTGGTCGTAGAGGCAGGAGTTGTTACAGGCGCCGCAGTGGCGGTGGCTCACCTGGAGGTTGGCGCAGTCGCGACCGCAGAGTGCGAGACCAGGCGAGCAGGTGCTGCGGCAGATCTCACCGTCGCAGACACCACCATTGCGGCAGAAGGTGGGGGTTGAGGAGGAGGCGTCGCTGCGGCAGTACGAGGCATCACCGAGCGCGAGGCGGCACGTACTGCCCGTGGTGCCCACGTAGCCTCGTTGCGCCGGGCAGCTCGGGGCGCATCGACCGCTGACGCACGACTGGCCGGTCGGACAGGCGTTGCCACATGAGCCGCAGTTGGTGAGGCTGTTGCGAAGGTCGACGCAGCCACTGGGGCAAGAGGTCTGTGGCAACGTGCAGGAGCCGGCTGCGTTCACACAGCGACCGTCGACGCAGTCCTGGTCATAGAGGCAGGAGTTGTCGCAGGCGCCGCAATGGCGGTGGCTCACCTGGAGGTTGGCGCAGTCACGGCCGCAGAGGGCGAGACCGGGAGAGCAGGTGCTGCTGCAGACCTGGTCATTGCAGACACCACCATTGCGGCAGAGGGTCGGGGTCGAAGACGAGGCGTCACTGCGACAGTACGAAGCATCACCGAGCGCGAGGCGGCACGTACTGCCCGTGGTGCCCACGTAGCCTCGTTGCGCCGGGCAGCTCGGCGCGCATCGACCGCTGACGCACGACTGGCCTGTCGGACACGCGTTGCCACATGAGCCACAGTTGGTGAGGCTGTTGCGAAGGTCCACACAGCTCGTCCCGCACGCCCGTTGTGGCAGCGCGCACGTAGCCCCCGGCCCGCAGCGTCCCGCGACGCACGCCTCGCTCGCCGCACACCGCACACCGCACGCGCCGCAGTCCGTCGTCGACGCAAGGCTCACCTCGCAGCCGTTGGCCGCCGACCCATCGCAGTCCGCGAACCCCGCCGCGCACACGTAGACGCAGCTCCCGCTCGCGCAGCTCGCCGACGTATTGGGCCGCGCCTCGCAGGCTCGCCCGCAGCCGCCGCAGTGCGCCACGCTCGTCGCCGTGCCCACCTCGCAGCCATCCGCTGCCGTGCGGTTGCAGTCCGCAAAGCCCGCATTGCAATCAAACGCGCACGCCCCATCCGCGCACCGCGGCGCGGTCCCGTTGGCGGGCGTCGGGCACGCGCTCGTCGTGCTCGCCAACCCATCGGCGTTGCACACGCTCCGCGTCGTGGTCGACGCGCACGTCGCACTGCCCGGCGTGCACACCCACGAGCTACACACCGTCCCCACGCAGCTCGACATCCCCGGGCACGTCAGCGTCATGCTGCTCAGCCCGTCGGCGCTGCACACCCGCGCCGTCCGCGAGTCCGCGCAGCTCGACGCGCCCGGCGTGCAGGCGAGCGCGCGACACACGCCGTCCATGCACCGCTGCGACACCTCGCACAGCGTCTCCGTCGCTCCGAGTCCGTCGGCGTTGCACACGCTCCTCGCCGTCGCGCTCGCGCACGTCGCGCTCCCCGGTGTGCACGTCCGCGCCATGCACACGCCCTCGCGGCAGCTCTCGCCCGTCGCGCACGCCGCCGAGGTCGACCCGAGTCCGTCGGCGTTGCACACACTCCTCGCACTCGTCGTCACACACGTCGCGCTGCCCGGCGTGCACGTCCGCGCCACGCACATCCCCGCGCGACAGCTCTGGCTCGCCTCGCAGGGCATCGCGTCGTAGCCGCTGCCCTCGGCGTTGCACACGCGGCGCGCACCCGTCTCCGCGTCGCAGCTCGTCGCCCCCGCCACGCACACCGGAACCTGACACCGCCCCTCCCGGCACGTCTGCCCCGCGGCGCACTCGGCGACCGCGATGGCCGACCCGCGGGCGTTGCAGGTGCGCTGTCGCGTCGTGTCCTGGCAGCTCGTCTCGTTGGGCACGCACGCCTGCCGGACGCAGGTGCGAGCGCTGTTGCAGTATCGCCCGCTGGGGCAGTCCACGTCCGTGACGCACGCCACGCAGAACCCCTGCGCCTCGTCGCACACCAATCCCCCGGCGGAGCAATCGCGCGACGAGCGGCACGGCGTCGGTCGATCGACGCACAGACTCTCGCGGCACAACTGCGTCTCGGGGCAGTCGCGGTCGGCGTCGCAGTCCACGCAGAACCCCAGCCGCGTCGAGCACACCTGCCCGGGGCACGTTCGCGACGAGGTGCACGCGGTCACCGCCCGGCACTCGTGGCGCAGGCAGACGAGGCCGCTCGGACAGTCCGTCTGGGCGTTGCAGTCCACACAGAGCCCCTGGTCGAGGTCGCAGACGAGCCCTTGCGAGGAGCAGTCGCGGTCAGAGCTGCACTCGGTCGCAACCCGCGCGTCGGCCGTCGCGTCGCGCCCGGTCGCCCCGTCGGCGCTGGCGTCGTTGGCTGGCAGCAGCTCGACCCTCGGCGTACACGCCGCGAGCAGGCTCAGGAGCATCAAGCAGATCGACAGCCGCATCGTCACATCCCCGGTTCGGAGCAACGACCGACGCTATCACGCGGAAGAGAGCGCTACCGAGCGACGGCGATCATCCGCCGGGTCTCCACGACCACGCCTCCATCGGCCGCGATCCATCGCAGCACGAGCGTTCCCGCGTCGCGGTCGACGGTCGCGGTGACCTCGGCGCCCACCGCGGGGAAGGTCGACCCGCCCGTCGGCGACGCACCCGACAGAACGCCGCGAAATTCCCCGCCCCGCAGCGGCGCCGCGTCACCGTAGTCGGGACACGCCTCGCAGCCCACCGTCATCGCCAGCAACACCAGCGCGACCCACTTCACGGCACCCGCCCCAGGTACCCATAGGCCGACGCCTCACCGCTCCGATACGCGTTGAACGACAGCCCGTCGTTGCCCGCTCCGATCACGCTGATGTCGTGGCGCTGCCATGGGGCGAGCTCGCTCACCGGCACGCCGTTGACGGTCACCGAGACGAGCGTCGCCGTGAATCGCTCCGTCGGTAGCTCGCAACTCAGAGCCTCGCCGCGCCGCGCATGCGCGAGCGTCGCGCACACCACGGCCAACAGCAGCAGCGTCGAACGGGCCTCGCTCCCTCTCACGTCACACCTCCCTATCGCCCCGCGAGCACCCGCCACCACTGCGCGACCACCGCCAGCGGAACCATCACCATCCACGGCCACGCCCCGATGCCGCGCTTCGGATAGCGCACCGCCGACGGCATCAGCACCGCCATCGCGAGCACCATCGGCAGCTCCGCCACACCGACCGTCACAGCCACGAGCACCGCTCCCGCTGCTGCCGGCGTCGGAACCCCCTTGAACGTCTCCCCCCATCGCCCGACGACCAGCTCGCCCTCTTCGTAGCGCGCGAGCCGCCACACCGCGCCGAGCCCGTAGAGCACCGCGATCGCACCCGCGATGAGCGACGGGTGTCGTGCGACGACGATCACCGCCGGAAGCGCGCCGAAGGCCAGCAGGTCGGCGAGGCTGTCGAGCTGCGCGCCCATCGGAGAGACGAGCCCGAGCTTGCGCGCGACGGCGCCGTCGACGCGATCGAGCAGCATCGAGAGGGCCGCGCAGGTGACCGCGACCGCGACGGCCACGGGCCCACGAACGACCACCAGCGTGAGCACGCCCGTGAGGGCCGACGCGGCGGAGAGGAGGGTGAGGGCGTGGGCGGGGTTCATGGCCGGGTCGCGACGACGAAGGCATAGAACCACGGGGCCACGAAGAGGATGCTGTCGCAGCGGTCGAGCAATCCCCCTTGGCCTGGGATGACGTTGCCGGAGTCCTTCACCCCGGCGTCGCGCTTCCACCCTGACGCGATGAGGTCACCGAGCAGTCCGAGCGCCACCACGCTCGTCCCGAGCGCCGCGCCCAGCGCACGCGACAGTCCCATCATCGAGGGCACCGCGAGGGCACCGGCGAGCGCACACGCCGCCGCGCCGAAGAGGAAGCCCTCCCAGGTCTTCTTGGGCGACACCCGCGGGATGAGCGGCCGTCGCCCGAAGAGCTTCCCACCGAGCCACTGCGTCGCGTCGGACAACATCACCAGCACGAAGAACACGTACCCCGCGCCCAGCCCTCCATACGGCCCACCCGCGTCGCCCGTGACGAGCCGCGCGGCGAAGGAGAACAGCCCCACCGTCGCGAGCATCGCCCACTGCGCGCCGCCCGCCCCGCGCACGAAGCCCGCGCTCCCCTCCATCGCGAGGTGCACCGCCGGAACCACCGCCAGCGGGACCCCCATCGCCACCGCCGTCGCGACCGACCCGTCGACCAGCATGAGCCCGTGGACGGTCGCCGTGAGCGCCACGCCGATGACCCAGAGCGCGCGGTGCAGCCGCGGGGGGAGGCCGACGAGCGCGAGGGCCTCGCGGTACACGCCCGCGCTCACCGCCGCGAGGACGACCACCGTTGGCAGTCGACCGAAGTAGACCGCGAGGGTTCCGACGACGCTCACGGGCCACCAGGCGAGGATGGGCGCGCGCACGGCGGGCGAGCGCCGCACGCGGGGGATGGACATCGCCACCGCGGTGCTCACGGCGATGAAGGCGTAGACCCAGCCGAGCGCGACCCACAGGGGTGTTGGGGCGAGGCGAACGAGTGTTCCCACGTGTCTCCTCCGCTCGCGTGTATCGTGCGCCGTCGAGGTGCGTCAATCATCGGAAGCAGCAGCGCGGGGGACGGTGACGCTCGCGCTCGCCGCGATGCTCACGGGCCTCGACGGAGGCAGCTTCGGTCCGGCGCTCCCCTCGCTGCGCGCGGGCCTCGGCCTCGACGACGCGCAGGCCGCCGGTCTCCTCAGCGCGTACGTCGTCGGCACCCTGCTCGGCAACCCCACGACCGCGTGGATCAACGCCCGCCACGGCGCCTCGCGCGCGCTGTCGCTGGGCTTCGCCGTGTACACCGTCGGGGCGCTGGTGACGGCCTCGTCGCACGGCATCGTGGCGGCGTGCGCGGGTCGTTGGATGCAGGGCCTCGGCGCGAGCCCGCTGCTCCCGTTGGCGACGGCGACGCTGGCGGCGTCGGTCCCCGCGGAGCGTCGCGGTCGGGCCATCATGCTGCTCGGGCTGGCGTACGGCGTGGCCTTCCTGGTGGCGTCGGCCTTCGGGTCGGTGGTGGGCGCGCGCGCCTGGCGAGCCCTCTACGCCGGTCTCGCGGTCGCGTCGCTCGCGGGCGGTGCGCTCACGGCGCTGCTCCTCCCCTCGCAGCGCCCGACGGAGCCGGCGCCCTTCGACCTGCGCGGCTTCGCGCTGTGGTGCGCGACGGTGGCCTCGCTCGCTGTCGTGATCTGGCAGATGCGCGGCGGCGCGCTCGGAGCGCCCGTGCTCGTGGCAGCGGTGCTGGCCGCGGTGGTGTTCTTCTCGGCGAGCGTGGCGTCGGGGCGTCGCGTGGCGCAGCCCTTCGTCCCGTTGGGTCTGTTGCGTGAGCCGGTGGTGCGCGCGACCTGCGTGCTCGCGCTCGCGACGGGGGCGGGGCAGGTGTTCGCGGTGTCGCTCCCGAGCTACGCGGCGGTGGTGGTCGGCATCGCCCCGTCGCAGGTGGGGCCGTGGAGCCTGCCCTTCGTGCTGGCGGGCCTCGTGGGCACCGTGCTCGCGGCCGTGGTCATCGACCGCCTCGGTGCGCGGCAGGTGGTGAGGGTCACGGGCGCGGCGATCGTGGTTGGCGCGTGGGCGCTCGCGTGGGCACCCGGGTCACGCCCCGCGTATGCGTTGACGTCGGCGGTCATCGGGGCGGGCATCTGCACGCTCTCGGGCGGACCCATTCGTCACCTCGTCGGCGTGGTGGGTGGTGCAGATGGCGCGCGGGCGCAGGCGCTGCTGTCGCTGGTGACCAACCTCGGGCTGCTCACCGGCAGCGCCCTCTACGGAGCGCTCGCGAGCCCGACCATCGACCTCACGCGACGCGCCTCGGCGATGCGATCTGGAACCGTGGCGGTCAGTGCGCTGGTGGCGTTGGCGCTGGTGGTGGGGCTGCGGTCGTTGCCGCGAGTGGACGAGCGACGCTGAGCTACCGACGCGTCGGTCGCATCGAGGTGCCCGGTCGTCCGCGACCGCCGCCACCACCACCACCGCCACCGGACATCTTCATCGCCATCTTCTGCATCTCGGGGTCGCTCATGATGATCTCCTGCGCGATCTTGGTGAGCCCCGCCTCGGTCTTGAAGCGCGGGTCCATGAACCTCCCCAGCAGGTTGATGTTCTCCTTGGCGAGGGCGGTGAGGTCCTTGCGCACGAGGCCGTTCTTGGTCTCCGCGTAGTTGGCGAACACCCGCGCGATGAGCAGCGGGATCTTCGACTGCTCGTACGCCTTGTCGTCGGGTGAGATGGTCGCGAGCATCTCCCGCGCTTCCTTCCCGCGCCCGGTGCGCGCCCAGGTCTCGGCCACCGTCGCCGCGAGCATGCCCCGCGAGGCCGCGTCCTGCGCCTTGCTCGGCTGGATGTCCGCGCACAGCGACTTCGCCTCGTCGAGTCCGCCGTTGAGCAGCAGGAGCTGCGCCTTCAGTCCCCGCACCTGGTCCACCGCCAGCGCCGGAACCTTCTTCATGTCGATCTTGTTGAGCGTCGCCAGCGCCTGATCGGGGTCCGTCTGCGCCTCCAACTGCGCGCGCAGCACGACGTTCATGACGTCCTTGTCGCCCGCTGCGGCCAGCTCCTTCAGGGCCTCCTCGCGCCCCTCCGGGCTCGCGGTCCCCTTCTGCGCGATCTTCATCAGCGCCTGCTGCTTCGTGATGAAGCGCCACACCCAGATGCCCGCGCCCGCGAGCGCCAGCGTGAGCACTGCCGTCACCCCGAGGGCGACCTTGGACCCGCTGGCAATCACCATCACCCAGATGCCGACGATGACGGCGCCGATGACGGCGAGGTTCTGCCACTTCAGCCGTGGCATCTCGGGCAGTTGGGGCGCGCTCGGACCTTCACTCACTGCGGGCTTCTCCGACATGGTCCGCGTCAGGTACCCTCCGCCTCGCTCCACCGCAAGGGCCCTCCTCCCCCTGCCGAGCACCCTCCACCACCCGATGCACCGACGAACGGCCCTCGCCGCGATCACCCTGGGCCTGCACGGCGCGACCTCCCTCGCGCAGCTCCGCCGCCCGATCGCCGCGCTCCCGCCGCCACCGCCCGAACTCCTCGCGCTCGCCGGCCGCTGCCTCCTCGCGGGCTGGCGCACCCGCGGCCTCCATCCATGGGCCGCCCATCGCATCGCCGAAGGAGCCCTCGGCGCGGTCATCCTCACCCGCGACAACGCCCCATCGGCCGCTGCGTTGTGTGTCCTCACGGCCGCCATCAACGCCCGCCGCCCGACCGGAACGCCTCCCATCATCATCGCGAGCGACCAGGAGGGCGGCGCCGTCTCGCACCTCTCGCCGCCGCTCGTTCGTCTTCCGTCGCTCACCACGCTCGGGTCCATCGACGACGTCGAGCTCACCGGCCGCGTCGCTGCCGCGCTGGGCCGCAGCCTCCTCGACGTGGGCGTCTCCATGAACCTCGCGCCCGTCCTCGACGTGTGCACCGACCCCAACAACGGGGTGGTCCCGGGTCGCGTCTTTGGTGGCGACGCGGCGAAGGTCGCGCGTCACGGCGAGGTCTTCGTGCGCGCGATGCAGGCGACCGGCGTGCTCGCCTGCGCCAAGCACTTCCCCGGTCACGGCGGAACGCGCGAGGACTCCCACCACGTCCTCCCCCGCGTCTCGGCGACGGTGGAGTCGCTGCGCCGCGTGGAGCTCATCCCCTTCCAGGCCGTGGCCTCGACCGTCGCGGCCGTGATGGTCGCGCACGTCGTCTACGAGGGCGTCGACCGCGACTTCCCCGCGTCGCTCTCCGCCCGCTGCGTGACGGACCTGTTGCGCGACGTGGCGGGCGTACGCGGTGTGGCCGTCACCGACGACCTGGAGATGGCTCCCGTCCGCGACACCTGGGGAGTCGCTGCGGCCGCCGTGCGGGCGATGGCCGCGGGCAACGACCTCATCACCATCGCCCACTCCCCGACGCAGGCCGAGGAGGCCCGCCACGCGATGGCTCGCCGCGCCGCCGAGGACGAGGGCTTCCACGCCCGGCTCACGCAAGCCGCCGAGCGTGTCCAGGCCCTGCGCGCCCGCGTCACCCCGACGCCGCCGACGCCCGTCTGCGAAAACCTCACCGGGCTCCTCGCCGAGGTGCAGCGTCGGGCACCACGTCGCGGGCCTGCCTTCCGCGACCCCACCCGATAGGCCCCTCCGCCCCTTCCGATCCACCCGGATTGCTCCATGAAGGAAGGGGTACTTCCATGTAGGTGCAAGTGGTGCTAGGTAGCGCCCGGGCTTTGGGTCCGCATCAACCTGTTCATCCTGTTTTCAGGAGGTTTTCATCCATGTTGCGCTCTTCGTTCTTCGGCTTCGCGGGTCTCCTGGTGGTCGGCGCGCTCTCGGCCGGCTGTATCGGCGGCGGTGACAACACCCTCGACGAGACCGACGTCACGGCCGACGAGCTCAGCAACCGCGACTGGGAACGCCTCGCGGGCGCCTGGGTCAACGTGAGCGGTCCGTTTCAGGGCCTCGTGATCACCCGCACTCCTGAGGGTCAGGGCCGGCACTTCTTCGCCGACGTCGACACGGGCATCCGCTGCATCACCACGCCGTGCCCCTCGCAGGCGCACCTCGAAGGCCGCGTGACCGCCGGCACCCGCAACCTCACCTTCCGTCACCCCGACCGCCCCTCGCCCGAGGCGGCGCCCTTCTATGGGACGGCCTACGCGTACACGCTCAACGGCACGACGCTCACCCTCGCGCAGGGCGGCCGCATCGTCGCGCGCCTTCGCAAGGCCACCTCGTACTGCTCCGACGCTGACCAGTGCGCCGAGCAGGGCCTCATCACCCCGCGCTGCGTGGGCTACTTCTCGTGCGAGGCCAACGCCTGCCGCTACCGCTGCGGCCAGCCGCCGCGCCCCACCTGCGCGACCACCACCTGTGCGCCGGGCAACATCTGCCAGGACACCCCTGATGGCGCGCAGTGCATCACGGCCTGCGCCACCGTTCGCTGCACGGCGACCACCACCTGCGTCGCCGATGCGACCGGCGCCCACTGCGTTCCGCGCACCTGCGAGAACAGCAACCCCGGCTGCCCCGCGGGTCAGATGTGTTACCAGAGCGACTCGGGCCCGGCGTGCATCACCCGCTGCGCCACCGTGCGCTGCACCGCGGGCACCACCTGCGTCGCCGACGCGGCGGGCGTTCGCTGCCAGCCCAACCCCACGGGCCCGCGCTGTGGAACCACCACCTGCGCCGCGGGCATGGTGTGCTGCAACCCGCTTCGCAACATCTGCACGGCTCCTGGGATGTTCTGCATCCAGTGACGCCCGTCCCCGCGGTCTGATATCCCTCCGGTCGCCGTCGCACGGCCCGGAGGAAGACCGATGTACCGCAACGCCCAGCAACGCTTCGCCAGCACCCTCGACGAGATTCGCGCCGCCGGTCTCTTCAAGACCGAACGGGTCATCGTGAGCCCGCAGGGCGCCCGCATCGGGGTGGTCCCGCCGGGCGAGACGAAGCAGCTCGAGGTGCTGAACTTCTGCGCCAACAACTACCTCGGACTGAGCGCCCACCCCGCGGTGATCGCGGCCGCCCACGCGGCCATCGACTCGCACGGCTTCGGCCTCTCGTCGGTGCGCTTCATCTGCGGCACGCAGGATCTCCACAAGACCCTCGAACGCAAGCTCGCCGCCTTCCTCGGAACCGAAGACGCCATCCTCTACGGCTCGGCCTTCGACGCCAACGGAGGCTTGTTCGAGACGATCCTCGGCGAGGAGGACGCGGTCATCTCCGACGCGCTCAACCACGCCTCGATCATCGACGGCATCCGTCTCTGCAAGGCCGACCGCCACCGCTACCCCAACGGCGACATGGCCGCGCTCGAAGAACTCTTGAAGGCCACGCAGGACAAGCGCACGCGGCTCATCGCGACCGACGGGGCGTTCTCGATGGACGGCTACCTCGCGAAGCTCGACGCCATCTGCGACCTCGCGGACAGGTACGACGCGCTGGTGATGATCGACGAGTGCCACGCCACGGGCTTCATCGGGAAGACCGGCCGCGGCACCGCCGAACACTGCAACGTGATGGGCCGGGTGGACATCATCACGGGGACGCTGGGCAAGGCCCTCGGCGGCGCATCGGGCGGCTTCACGGCGTCGCGCAGGGAGGTCGTCGAGCTGCTGCGCCAGCGGTCGCGACCGTACCTCTTCTCCAACACGGTGGCGCCGTCCATCGTGGGCGCGTCCATCGCGGTGCTCGACCTGCTCTCGCAGAGCACGGCGCTGCGCGACAAGGTGATGGGCAACGCGCTGTACTTCCGCGAGGCGATGACCCGCGCGGGCTTCACGCTGAAGCCGGGGTTTCACCCCATCGTGCCGGTGATGCTCGGTGACGCGCGACTCGCGCAGGACTTCGCCGCGGCGCTGTTGGACGAGGGCATCTACGTGATCGGGTTCTTCTTCCCGGTGGTGCCCAAGGGCGAGGCGCGCATCCGCGTGCAGCTCTCGGCGGTGCACGAGCGCGAAGACCTCGACCACGCCGTCGCGGCTTTTACTGCGATTGGTAAGCGCCTCGGCGTGCTGAAGAGCTGACGGGTGATCGTCACCGCGGGCGAGCTGCGGTTGTACACGTTCCGCGAGGGCGCGCTCTCGGCGGTGGGTCACGACCTCGCGCTGCGGGCCACGCGCTGGCAGGTGGAGCTCGACCGCGACGCGCGTCGGGTGGCCGCGCGGGTGGAGTCTCCGTCGGTCGAAGTGATCTGCGCGCGACGTGACGGCGCCGACGACCACGGTAGGCTGTCGACGGGCGACCGCGCGAAGATCGAGGCGTCGCTACGGGGCGAAGTGCTGCGCTGCGGGCGCTACGCCGAGGTGCGCTTCGAGGGCCGCTGGGAGGGCGACGACCCGCGGGTGGTGGAGGGCGCGCTGACGCTTTGCGGGGTGACGCGCCCGCTGGTGGTGCGGCTGCGGCGCGAGGCGGGGCGACTCGTCTGCGAGGCGACGGTGCACCAGCCGACGTGGGGGATCACGCCGTTTCGCGCGATGCTGGGTGCGCTGCGGGTGCAGGCTGACGTGCGCGTGGTGTGGTCGCTCGATGGGGTGTGACGTGCTGCATCGGAGGCGGCTGGCCACCACGTCGTTGGTGGTGGTCCTGGTCGCGTCTTCCCCGGCGCGTGCTCAGTCGATGGACGACTGGTTCGGCCCCGACAAGGCGCTGCACTTCTCCGTGAGTGCGCTGCTCGCGGGAGCGGGCTACGCGGCGACCGCGCCCTTCACCGAGCGCACTGCCGTGCGGGTGGGCGTTGGCGCGGGCTTCGCGCTCTCACTGGGCATCGCGAAGGAGCTCTACGACGCGACCGGCGCGGGTGATCCGTCCTGGCGCGACTTCACCTGGGACGCGCTCGGAACCGGCGTCGGCGTACTCACCGCGTGGCTCGTCGATCTGGCGATCCACGCGTCGACCGACCAACGAACGCCCGCGCCTGCCCACTGACGGGCGCGAGGTTACCGAGGAGTTGGGGAGTGGTCAGTACCCGAGGCCGGACGGGTCGACGGCGGGCGTCGTGGTGCCGCCGCGCGGGCGACGGGGCGACCGCGGGGTGGTGGTGTTGGTGTTGGTGCTCGGATGGGTCGCCGCGGGCGTGGTGACGTGCGGCGTCGCCGGGGGCGTCGCGGCCGCGGGCGTGGTGGTGTCGTGATCGCGACGATGAGGACGGCGATGACCGTGGTCGTCGTTGGCCTCGACCGCAGCGGGCGGCGTCGGAGCGGTCGGTGCGACCACCGGCGCGGGATCGACCGCCGGCGGCGGGACCACGACCGGGGTCGGGATGGGCGCTGCCACCACGGGCGGAGGCGTCGGAGGCGGCGTGGGCGCGACCTCAGGCGTGGGTGGTGCGGGCGGCGGGGTGACGGGACGAGGAGCTGCCGGGCGGTTGTGGATCGCCGCCGTGGTCGGCGTCGTGGTGCTCGATGACATCGAGCTGATGCCGAAGCCCACCGCACCGAGCAGCACCAGGCCACCCACCAGACCGAAGACCATGCGGTTGTTGCGCGGCTTGGGGAGCGGAGCGTCGGCGACGGGCTGACCCGCCCACGCCTGGTTGGTGTTGACCCCGGGCTGTTGACCGCTCGCGGTGCCGACGCCGGGCGGCGGGAAGTTGATGCCGCTGCTCGTGCCAGGGAAGGCGTTGACGCCGCTGGTGCTGCCGGGGAAACCCATGCCCGAGGTCGACCCGGGAGGGGGCTGACCGTGCAGGCTCGCGAAGCCCGGCTGCTGCTGCGCCTCGTGCTGCCCGGTGTTGCCCGTGCCGCTGACAGGGAACGCCTCCATCGCCTGCGTGGCCGGGAGCGCGGGCTGCGCCGGTCGCGACGGGGGTGCGCCGATGAGCGGAGCGGCGCCCGAGGCCGCGCGGAAGGGCGCACCCATCGGGGCCATGGTGGCCTGGCGCATCTTGCTGCCGGGGACATCGCCGGTCATCGCGGGCGGCGGTGTGCCCACGCGGTTGTTGCCCGCGCCGGGGGCTGCGTCGGCTCCGACGGCGGGTCGCTGCTGCGAGGTGGCGCCGGGCTTCTTCAGCGCCGGGGCGACCTGCGTGGCGCCCTCCTCCTCGTCGTCGACGAAGGTGGGGAGCACCTTGGCGGGCTTGGTGCCTTCGAGCTCGGCGACGACCTCGCGGACGTCGTTGAGCATCGCGAAGGCGTCGGGGTAGCGCTCGGCGATGTTGTAGAGCAGCGCGCGGTCGATGACCTCGGCGACCCGCGGGTTCACCTCGGGAAACACCGCCGCGAGCTTGCGGGCCTGCTGCGTGGCGACGAGGACGATCATCTCCTGGGTCGACTCGCCGGCGTGCGGCGTGGTGCCCGAGATGAGCGCGAACATCGTGGCGCCGACCGCGTAGACGTCGGTCTGCGGGCCCACGGAGTTCATCTTCCCGAGGGCCTGCTCGGGGGACATGTACGCGGGCGAGCCGACCACCATGCCGGTGCGGGTGGCCGTCACGTTGGAGCTGTCGCTGACGCGCGCGATGCCGAAGTCGAGCACACGAACCTGGCCGTCGGGTTGGACGAAGAGGTTCTCGGGCTTGATGTCGCGGTGGATGATCTTGTGCTGGTGCGCGTTGCCCAGGCACTCCAGCACCGGCGCGAGCATCTTCAGCGCCTCGAGCTCGGTGAAGCGCTTCTTGTGGCGGCGGTACTGCGAGAGCGTCTGGCCGGGCAGAAGCTCCATCACGAGGAAGACCGACCCGTCGGTGTCGTCGGTGTCGTCGTCGTAGACCTTCACCGCGGCCGGGTGGTTGATCTTGTTGGCGACGTACCCTTCCTGCACCAGGCGCTGGGCGAAGTTGGTCTCGAACATCAGGTTCGGGTGCAGCATCTTGATGGCCACCTTGGAGCCATTGCGGTGCGTGCACTCGTAGACGGCCGCCATGCCGCCTACCCCGAGCAGCTTGTCGAGCGTCCACTTGCCCCGGAGCGTGCGGCCGATGCGGGTGCGAGCGTGGGTGACTAGGGGATCTTCTGCCATGGTGTTGCTAAACCCCGTCGATGCGTCTCAGACACACGAGGCGCGTCGACCTTAGCACGCGGTACTCGCGCGCCGACAACACGCGGGCCGCGAATTCCGTGGCCTACACGAGCCCACCGTGACGAACACACGGCGGGTCGTGATGGTCGACATCGACGGGTGTGGTGCGCAGGAGATGAGAGGGTCGAGCCTGGAGAGGGAGGGGACGACGGTCAGCCGTCGGCGGGGACCAGCGAGAAGGGGTAGACCACGGAGATCGCGCCGCTGTCGGGCGGGACCGGGAAGCTCCACCGACCGACCGCGTTGGCGATGCACTGCGACACCGACGGCACGCCGAGGGTCGAGCTGTCGACGTTCGATGCGAGGACGTTGCCGCCCGAGCCGATGACGAAGCGCACCGAGACGCGGCCCTGGAGCCCGGGGCTCGTCGAGAGGCCCTGCTCGTAGCAGTGGTTGACCTGCCCGATGTTACGCAGCACCACGCGGCGGATCACGTCGCGCGAGATGCCCACCACCTCCGGCTGGCCGTTGGGCCTCACGATGGGGCCGTGCGGGGTGCGGTTGCCGCCGCGGATTCCTCCCACGGTGTGGCCGTAGCGGCAGTCCTGACCCTCCGCGCAGCCAGCGCTGTTGCCCATCGTGTTGAGGCGTCCGACGCCGATGCCTTGCTCGCTGCGGCCGCCGCCGCCCACGCCGGGGCCCGCGCCGTCGAGGCCGTTCATCCCGAAGGCGTCGCCCGCCATGTCGCCCGTGAGGTTGCCCTGGTGCGTCTCGTCGGCGTCGCCGGCTTCGGTCATCAACCCGAAGGGGCTCACCATGCCGCTCGACGCGACGCTGTTCATCGGGAGCGCGCCCCCCATCGCCGCGAACACCCCACGGTTGGCCACCTGCTGCGCCGCGGTCTGGTTGGTCAGGTGCGCCGGCTCGTTGGTGCGGCGGATCTCGTAGTGACGGTTCGACTGCGTCGACGACGGTCGGCCCGCTGCGCCCGCCGCGCCTGCGTGCGCTGCTCCATCACGGCCGCCGTGGTCGGGCGTCGCCGAACCCTCGCGCGGGGCCGGCGGCTCCGGCTGCTCGGTGTGGCGCGCGAGGAAGTCGCGCAGCTCGGCGAGGCGCTGGTCCTGGTCGTTCTGCGAGAGCAGCCCGTTGTTGTCCGGCGCGGCGACGCGCATCACGCCCAGCAGTGCGGCGACGGCCAGCGCCGCGCCCACCGAGGCGCCGCGCAGCGAGCGGTCGCGGCCCGCGGAGACCAGCGCCCGACGACCGGCGCGGACGGCCTTGGCCACCACCGTGAGCCCGTTGATCTCCATGCGGTACTTGCCGCCCGGAACCATCGCCACTTCGAGCGCGCCCTCCAGCACCGACGACGGGCGAGCGAGGCCCTGTGCCGTCAGGTCGGTGAGCGAGCGCTTCTCGCCGTCGATCTCCACCTCGCCGACGGCGCCCGGAGCGAAGACGAAGCGCGCCCCGGCGCCCTCGCGGGCGATCACCGGGAGCTCCTCCGCGCCGAGCATCTCGGCGTCGACCACGAAGCGACCACCGTCCTGACGGAGGGCTTCGTTCTGTTGGTGGCGGCGCACGCCGAGGCCGACGCCGACCACCGTGGCGAGGGCGCCCGCCGAGGCCACCGCGAGGCTCGCTGCGACCGCGCCGCCGAGCATCGCCGCGCCGCCGAGGCCGAGGCCCGGGAGCATGTGCTTCGCGGGCGACGGGAGCGTCGGGGCGACGCTGGTGAGCGCGAAGCCGCGGTCGTCGTCGAGGTGAGCGACGTGGAGGGCCGTGCGGTTCCAGAGGACGGTGACCTCGATGGCGCTGCGGGTGAGGTCTTCGACCTCCATCGGGTTGATGTCGGCGCGCTTTACGAGCTGGTAGAGCACGTCGGTCTCGGGGGCAGCGACGGAGGTGGCGGGCGTCACGGTGCGCAGCGTCGTCATGGCAGTAGCCTCTCTCGCGGCGCCGTTTCCATGCGGCGCTGCGTACGGGCTCTGTGACAGCGACGCGAGCGCGGGGTTCCCAAACCCTTGGGAAGAAAACGCGGTCAGCGGACGAGTGTGATCGTCGGACCGGCGATGAGCGTGAGCTCACCCGGCGTCTCGAAGAGCTCGCCGTCGAGCATGTAGCGGGCGACGCCGCCGTCGAAGCGGATGGTCGCGCGGTCGGTGACGCGGTCGAGCGCGTGGCCCGGCCGCATCGGGCGCGCGAGCCGGATGCGCGGCAGCTCCAGCGCGAAGTCCATCACCCGCGCGTAGATGCCCAGCAGATGGAAGTGCCCCGGCCGCTCCTGGCATCGCAGGAAGGGCCTGAATCCCAGCCCGATCTGGTCGACCGTCCCGGCCGCGAGCGTGAGGTAGTCCTGCAAGGGCCAGTGCGCCCCATCGTCGAAGTCGACGGACGCGCGCGACGGGGCCGCCATGCGACGCACCATCGGGCCGCCCACCATGGCCGACGCTACGCCGCGCATCAGCACGCCCGCGGCGCTGAGCGGGGTGGGCGTTCCGTTGGCGTAGTAGGCGTGCAGAAAGCCCTCCACCACGCCCGTCCCAAACAAGAAACCGAAGCGCTCGCCCGCCTTGATCGTCGCGCGCTGCGAGGTGTGTACGGCGCCACCGTTACGGAGGCGCGACGTGAGCGAGGTGAGCAACGAGAGCGGGTTGCCGCGCGGGAGCCCGGAGCCGTTGGCGACGGTGTTCATCGTCCCGCCGCGCAAGAAGGCGACGGGCGGCAGCGGGTCAGAGCCGTACAACGTCGCGAAGGTCGACAGCGTGACACTCGCGCTCCCGTCGCCGCCCACCACGCCGAGGTGGGTGATGCCGTGCTCGCGAAAGCGCCGCGCCGCCTCCGCGAGCTCATCGGGCGAGCGCGTTGCCTCGATGATGTCGTCGGCGGTGAGGCGGGCGCGCAGGCGGTCGACGAGGCCGGGGTCGCGGCGGGTGCGTCCGGCGTTGGCGTTGAGCACGACGCCGATGCGGGGGCGGGCTTTGGTCATGAGCGAGCGCGTTGATAGCGCATGTCGGCGGCGATCGTCGTGCTCATGGAGTTGAGGCCAGGTGTTGGCGGCGTGGAAGACATACGGCCGCCAGGACGCGAGGACCGCAAGGAGGATGGTGTTTCGGGAGAAGTCGAGACCGCGCGGTGTGGGCAAGTGGGTGGCGTGGAAGATCGCAGGCCGGCCCATCCGCCCTCATCAATGTCTCTGTCCCTTGCGACCCTCGCGCCCTGGCGGCCTTTGTCTTTCACGCGGCCGACGCCCACCGCTTGCGTCGGCCGCGTGCCTCACCCGAGCTTGTATTGGTGGATCTTGTCGATGAGCGTCACCCGGCTCGTCCCCAGCCGCCGCGCCGCCTCGGACTGGTTGCCGCCGCAGGTGCGGAGCGTGTGGGCGATGATCCCGCGCTCGAAGGCTTCGACCTGCTCGCGCAGCGTCAGCCGATCGCCCGCCGCGCGCGCGACCTCGTCCGCGGGCTCGTCGTCGTGTGCGACCGTCGGGGTGCGCGCAACGCCTGTCACCACGGGCAGCGACGACAGACCCAGCTCGCCGCCGTCGCCCAGCGCGATCAGTCGGGCGAGGGTGTTCTCCAGTTCGCGCACGTTGCCGGGCCACTCGGCGCGGGCACGGGCATCAACTTCCTCGTCGGCGTCGCGCTCTTCTCCGGCGCCTACGCCTTCTCGCTCTATTGCGGCGCGGTGATGCGCTACACGGCGCTGGAGATCGGCCGCATCTTCCTCGCCGCGGGCGTCATCCAGATCTTCATCATGCCGCTCATCGGGCGCTTCGGGGGGAAAGGTCGACGGCCGCTACCTCGTGGGCTTCGGCATCGTCCTCGTCGCTGCGAGCCTCTTCATGTCGGGCAGCCTCACGGGCACCGCGAGCTTCTGGGACCCCACCCACCCGCAGATGCTCCGCGCCTTCGGCCTGGGCTTCGTGTTCGTGCCGCTGACGGTGATGAGCCTCGCCGACCTGCCGATGTCGCAGCGCGGCGGCGCCACCGGCCTCTACGCGCTCACCCGCGAGGTCGGCGGCTCCATCGGAACCGCCTGGATGGGCACCCTCATCGACTCGCAGACGAAGCTCCACGTCGAGCACATCACCAGCCACGTCGACGTCTACAACCCCGTCGCGCAGGACACGCTCACCACCCTCGACGCGCACCTCTCGTCGCTGCTCGCGCAGCCCGGTGGCCTCACCGCCGACGCCGTCGCTGCCGCCGCCGCGCGCACCAGCTTCGACCTGCGCGCCCGACGCGACGAACTCTCCGCCGCCGCGGCGGGTGTCGAGCAGGCGTGGGTCGCGTACCTCCCGCGGCTCAACCTCGCGGCCCGCTACAACCGTTTGTCACCGCTCGACCGGGCCAACCTCGGGACGCTCGTCGCGGCGCCGGGCGTCAGCGCCGGGCCCATTCCGCAGGGGACGCAATTCGTGAGCGTTCCGTTGGCGATTCCGTTTCTGACGGACTCCTTCGTGACGCAGGCGACGCTGTCGATCCCGCTGACGGACTACCTGCTGCGCATCCCGCAGTCGGTCTCGGCGTCGCGGGAGAGCGAGCGCGCGGCGGAGGCGACCATGCGTGCGACGACGCTGCGGGTGGCGAGCGAGGGGCGGGTGGCGCGCGTACGACTGGAGCACGCGTTGGGGAGGGACGTGGGGCGGTAGCCGGGCGCAATGTCCTGATCACTCCCCCCGAAAAGCCGCGAGCGTGCGCGCCCTCGCGTCGGCGTGGTCGACCATCGGCGCGGGGTATCCGCACTTCTTCCGCGTCGCGCTGCTCAGCGCCGATAGATCCTTCGCGGGCACATCCCTCAGCTCCGGCACCCACTTGCGGACGAAGGCCCCGTCCGGGTCGTAGCGCTTCGCCTGCGAGGACGGGTTGAAGATGCGGAAGTACGGTTGCGCGTCGGTTCCGGTGGAGGACGACCACTGCCAGCCGCCGTTGTTGGCCGCGAGGTCGCCGTCGACGAGGTGGCGCATGAAGTGCCGCTCGCCCTCGCGCCAGTCGATGAGCAGGTCCTTCGTCAGAAACATCGCCACCACCATGCGCAGGCGGTTGTGCATCCACCCGATGCCCCTGAGCTGTCGCATCGCCGCGTCCACCAGCGGGAACCCCGTCTCCCCCGCCTCCCACTGCGCGAGCTGCTTCGGCGCGTGGCGCCACTTCACCGCGTCGCGCTCCGTCCGAAACGCACGGCCCATGCTCACCCGCGGAAAGGCCACCATCACGTGAGCGTAGAAGTCGCGCCAGCACAGCTCCGACACCCACGTCGACGGGCCCTTGCCGTGGCCCTCCGCGAGGGCAGCCTCCAGGCAACGACGCGGCGAGATCACGCCCGCGGCGAGGTAGGGCGAGAGCTGGCTGGTTCCGTCGAGGGCGGGGCGGTCGCGGCCCGTGTGGTAGTCGGCGATGGCGTCGTGGGTGAAGCGCTTGAGGCGCTTCTTCGCGGCGTCCTCACCCGCGGGCCACAGCGCCGCGTCGACCTCCGACGCGAAGCCATCGATGGCAGCGGGAACCTTCGACGGGTGCAGCTTCGCGATGGGAGCGAGCGGCATCGGCTTCGAGTGAGCCTTCGGCGGCGACTCCTTCAGCAGCGACTCCCAGTTGCGCCGAAACGGCGTGAACACCGTGTACGGACCGCCGGTCTTCGTCCGCACGGTCCCTGGTGCGAAGAGCAGGCGGTCGTCGTGCAGGTGCAGCGGGACGCCGATGGCCTCGCCCACGCGAACGTCGCGGCGTGCCTCGTTGACCTCGTACTCGCGGTTGGCGTGAACCTCGGTGCAGTGGTGCGTCTCGACGACGCGCTTCACCACGGCGGCGACATCGGCGGCGTGGTCGGCGGTCTCGATGAGGAGGGCGACGTGGAGGTGAGCGAGGGAGTCGGAGAGCGCGGTGAGGTTGCGGAGCCAGAAGTCGACCTTCACGGGGGCGTCGTCGTGGGCGCGCCACTCGGCGGGGGAGACGACGTAGAGGGCGAGGAGGCCGTCGTCGGCGCGGGCGGCGGCGGCGAGGAGGGCGGTGTTGTCGTCGACGCGGAGGTCGCGGCGAAACCAGACGAGAGGTCGCGGCATCAGGGTGATTGGATGCCCGGTCGGGGGCGGACGTCGCAATGGTTGACGGGCCGGGAGCGGTGAACGAGGTTGCGCCGCGATGAAGCTCGAATTCCGAAGGGGTCACTCGCTGTCGGTGGAGACGCTGCGGCAGCGCATCGAGGCGCGGGTGGCGGATTACACCGCGCGGTACCCGAAGTACGACGTGGGCTCGCTGTACCGCTGGACGTCGGCGACGACGGCCGAGGGGAGCTACCGCGGGGCCGACGGGAAGATCAGCTTCGACGCGACGAACATCGCGGTGGTGCTGGAGCTGCCGTTCTTCGCGCGGGCGTTCAAGGGGAAGATCGAGGAGTTCTTGCAGCGGGAGTTCGAGACGATCACTCGCGCGGCGTGAGGGAGCGAACGTAGTAGGCGAGCGCCCATAGCGAGCGGTCGGGGAGGGAACCCTGCCAGGTGGGCATCGGGGTTCCGCCGAGGCCGAAGGCGATGGCGCGGTGGAGGTCGTCGACGGAGTTGCCCGCGCGCATCGGTTGGCGACGGAAGTCGGGCGCGAGCGCCCAGGTGGCGTGGGCGGGCTCGTAGAGGGCGACGGGGCGTAGCGGGTCGGGACGCGAAGGTGCGGGGGCGGTGGGGTCGTAGGCGGGGTGGCAGGTCGCGCAGAGGGCCTCGCGGTGATAGACGCGCTCGCCTTCAGCGACGGCGTCGGAGGGGTTGGCGCGCCAGGGGTCGGGGGCGGGAGCGGGGGTGGCGGGGTCGGCAAGGGAGGGAGGGGACTCGCGCTGCCAGCGGGGGGAGAAGGTCTTGAGATACTGGATGAGCGCGTCGAGCTCGCGATCGCCGAAGGACCACGCGGGCATGGCAGTGCCGGAGAGGCCGTGGCGGATGGTGCGGGCGAGGTCGGCGTCGCGTGGGAGCGAGCCGCTGGGGACGGCGGCGAACTTGAAGACGGCGCGGCGGAAGTCGCGAGGGGGAGGGGAGAGCGAGAGGCCAGAGGGTCCAGCGCCGTCGCCGGAAGGGCCGTGGCAGTGGGCGCAGTGGCGCTGGTAGTTGGCGTGGCCGAGGCGAAGGGTGGCGACGGGGATGGTGCGATCGGGGAGGACGAGCGGGCGCGTGGGGGAGGCGGGCGCGGAGGAGGGGGACCAACGGAGGGAGAAGGGTTGGCCGGAGGCGGCCCAGCCGGCGGCAACTGTGGCGACGAACATCGCAACAGAGAGCGCGGCAGCGGCGCGGGCGGGGGTCATGGGGGGGCAGCGGTTCGGAGTGCTCCGAAGTACTTGATGAACACGTCGGGGACATCGAGCAGGTCGTCAACGCGGAGGTCACGCAGCATGCCGAGCCGGAGCAGCTCTTCGGTGACCGTGCGCCCGTCGCGTGTACCCGTTGGGCGCGGAGCGTTGTCAGGGTCGGTCGCCATCAGTCGCTCCACCTCGGCGCGGGGAAGCGGGACAACGCGCCCGCGCAGCGCACCAAGTCGATCAACCCACTCGTAGATGCCGCGAATCTCCGCGACGCGGTCGGATCCGGCCTGCTGGATGGCGTCGACAGCGTCGACTGTATCGAGCAGTTGCCCGTGATGGGCGGTCGGGAGGCGGTGGAGCGCGGCCTTTGCGGCGCCGGAAAAGAAGCCAAGCAGAGTGCGAGGCGACACGCGATCGCGACCGTCACGGAGGCGATGGAGGATCCAGTGTTGGACGTAGTCGCGGGTGCCGTTGACGTCCATGATCGGGTGGAACGTGGTGCCGAGCCAACGAGCGATGGCCTCTTCGGTGACGTCGATGGGCATCCAACCGAGGTCGGTGCCGAGGTCATCGAAGCGTAGGCCGAACTCACTGAGCCAGGCGCGCGTGTCCTCACCCTGTTGGGCAAGGTGACGGAGCACGAGTCGATAGAGGGAGAGGCCGTCCCACTCCATGCGCTCGGCGCGGGCGAGGAGCTTGCTGCCGTCGACGGTGTCGAGCTGCCGCGTGTCGAAGAGGTCTGCGGGGAGGAAGATCTTTGCGCGAATGTGCCGGTAGCGGGTGGAGAGACTCGACCACATCGCGAGCAGCGCACGGATGAAGCGAGCGCGGAGCGTCGGGTCGAAGCTGCCGATGGCGTCGAGGTCGTCATAGACGGCGGTCACAAACCCGGACGTCATCGCCTTTTCCCCTTGATCAAGCATTGCGATCAGTCGCGCCCGCTCCGAAGAGGGCAGGTTGATCACGATATTCAGGTTCTTCCTGATCTCCCCGTCTGCCCAGCGGTCATACTCGATCGCCCTCGCCATCTTTTCCGGTTCGTTGATCGACTCGGAAAATCCGGGGATCTGACCTGCGCTGTCGCTCAGTCGCAGCAGAAGACGGACTAGCCAGAAGTTGCGTAGATCTTCATCGCTTGCACGTCGCACAAAATCATCAAGCACGCTCGCGTCGGGATGATGGGCCGACGCCTGAGAGAACGCGTCAAACCAGAAGTTGGGCGGTGCCCCAATGGCGCGCACGAACTCATACTTGTTGTCAGGGGCCCCCGGCATCGCTTCAACCAGGAGCCTCGCCAACGCGGTCTTCCCGCTGCCCCTGGCACCCAACAGCACGACCACGGACGGATCGAGAATTCGCTTCGCAGTCCTTGGCGGAAGGAACGTTCGTGCACTCGCTGCGTCCCCCAGGTTCTCAAGTGCCTCCAATCGGGACGATCGTACTTCAGCGGAGTTCACGGCGCACCAGTCCCTACCGGTGTCGTCAGTAGGCGGATCCGCTTCCAGACCTCCCGATAGTCGAGGCTGCCGAGCGCTTCAGTCACATCATTCAGGTTGTCGTTGAGCTCGATGCGCTCGTTCCTCCGAATCATCCAAGGGAAGTGGTCGCCGTCCAGGGCCATTTCCTGAAACGTCACGCCTCGCGCCGAGTAAACCAGATCCTTGAAGAGTTCGTACGCCACATGGCGGAGTCTGGAGTTTTGCGTTTCCGCTACCTCATCGCTCACTGCGGCCATCGCGTGGACCAAGACTACGCGCGCAGCACTGCTGTGCGTCTGTCGCGACAACGCTCGAAGGACGATGCCCAGGCCATCATATCCCTGGCGATTGGCTCGCGAGAACAACACATCGAGGTGCGCGAGCCCGTGCAGCGATAGACCCGCAAGGTCATGCAAGCCCGCTCGCGCATCGACGAAGATCCAGCGTGGGTTGAGCTGCGTTCTGACCTGATGGAGCAGAGCGTGTAGTGCCGCCCGCATGGGCGACTGAGCTTTCTGATCGATGGTGCTGCTCGCGAAGTCGAGGCGAGCGAGCTTCTCCAGATATCCATGCCCCAACGCGCCGGCTGGAATCACCTTGATTCGATCTGAGAGTCGCGAAGGGAGGTTGGTGGGTGCGAAAACGATCTGCCCGATGTCTGTGCTCCTGGTGGCAACATGATCGACCAGGAAGTCCAACACCCCGCGACTCGAGGTGATGCCGAATAGAGATGCGAGGCCCGGTGCTTCCAGATCGAGATCGATCACGACGACGTCCTCGCTAGCCTCCGCGGCAAGCAGCGTGCACGCGGCGAGTGTCGTCGTGCGCCCAACGCCTCCCTTGAACGAGTAGAAAGTCACTGTCGAGGGTCCGGCTGCCGTCAGCCTCCAAGGCGGGGTTGTAGATCCCTCAAGCCAGGGTTGCTTGCCAACACGACGCTCAAGCAGCCACCATCTGTTCGCCGTGAGCGGCGAAATGCCGCCAGCGCCGTCCGGATACCCCACGGTGACCGGTTCCCTCGCGTTGTCCAAGACCTTCGATGCCACGCTGTTCTCCGCGGGTGTTCCCCCGGAAGTACTGAGCACGTCGTCCGCGAACCAGTCACCCAGCTCTTGCCTGAGATGTGCGGTAAGATCCTTGATCTGTGCGTTGTCGCGCTTGAATTGCTCGACCACGACGCGCACCCGACCACGCAGGTCTCTCACGACCGCGACCCGCTTCAGGTTCGCCGCGTGCGGCCATTCCTCGCCGGCGCGAAGGAGCGTCGGAAGAACCTCATCGAAGGTCATGGGCGCACCTGAGTGAGATGGTTCAAGGGGGGGAGGCGACCATCAGCCCAGAGTGCGGCGACAACGTCGGAAACGGCGTCCGCGGCTTCCCGGAGCACCACCTCAGCCTCACGACGGGATCGTCCGTCACTCGCTTCGTAACGGGCCTGTTCGTTCCACTTCACCATGGCCGGAAAGCGCGTCTGCCAGTCCGTCAACTCGTAGCGGGAGGCCAGCGGGTCGAGGTTAATGGCGATGGCCAGCGCTAGCTCGGTGACATCGTGAAACCCATGGCCGATCGCCTTGTCCAGGGCGATCTGTGATGCCTCGGGGACGGTCAGCGCAGCCTTTCGAGCGCACTCGGGCCCGAATCCCGCGAGGTGAAACGCCTGCACCGGCGAGGACGCGAGGAGCGCCGTCGCGTCATCCACATGCCGGAGGGCCGCGGAGACCAGCGCTGTCCGCTTGGGAGAGAGAGCGTGCTGCCAGGGCATGAACGCGATCTATCACGTCGCGCGACACACCCGCACGAACCCACCGATCCATCCTTCCCACCCTCCCCACCCTCCCGATCACCCCTTCGCGCTGTCGCCCGCTGCCTCTGCACCCTGCCCATCACCCATCGCCCCATCGCCCCGTTGCCTCTGCACCCTGCCCATCACCCTCCGCCAGGTCGCCCGGTAGCCTCCCCACCCTGCCAATCACCTCTCGACCCGTCGCCCGTTGCCTCCTGGGGCGGTGCGTCATCGTTCCATGGCTCTCGCGCCCTAAACCTCCGCGTCATCACTTTTCTCCTCCGATCACGAAACCCCGCCGACCCACCGCTCCGAAGACACCCCGCGCATCGGGTCCCCTCTCCAACCCCCCGAGCGCCATCGGAGTCCACCATGAAGAACCTCGCCGCCATCCTCTCCAGCGCCTTCGTCACCACCGACGCCGCGCGCGCCTTCACCCACTTCCGCGTCGTGGCGGAGGCCGTCGCCCTCCCGGCCGCCTACGCGCCCCGCCGCGACGTCGCCATCCTCCGGCACAACGTCGACCGCGCGATGTCCGTCATGTCCGCGCGCCTCCCCGCCGTCGCCCGCCTGCTCCCCGCCGTCGACGTCGTCGCCCTCGCCGAGCTCCCCACGCTCGCGCTCGCTGTGGTCCATGCGGCCGACCGCGTGCCTGTCGCCCCTCCGTCCACCCGCGAGATCGACGCGGCCCTCGCCATTGTCCGCCCGCTACGCTCTCTCACGCTCTCCTATCTGGAGATCGCCGCCGCGCTCAACCTCGTGCCCGCCGGTCGCGTGTGCGCCATTCGTGAAGGCAGCGGCAAGCTCGACGAGGCCCGCGACTGCGTCGCCATCGTCGCCCTCTTCCGCGAGTGCGCCACGGCCCTCGCCAACCGTCACCCCTTCACCGACGAGCAGCTCGCCACCCTGGCCACCAAGGGAACCTGGCTCGTCCAGCACATCACCCCCACCAACGGCTTCGTCACGACGGCGCCGCTGGGCAAGGCCGAACGCCTCGACCGCGACCGCCTCCTGCGCCTCCTCGAAGAGCGCTACGACCAGCTCCGCGTCGCCGGTGTCGTCTGCTTCGGCCTCCGCGACGTCGACGCGAAGGTTCCGCCGCTGTGGTCCAGCAAGCGCGGCTCCGACGAGCCCGCCGGAGAGCCCGCGCCCGAACCCGCGCCCGTCGCCTGATCGCATCTGCCCGTTCCCTTCGCCCTCACCCCCCACCCTTCGTCGATTGTCACAAAGATCCGCCGCGCTCATGCGTGGTAGCGGTCGAGTGTGCCCTTCGATGCGCCATGACCCCTGACGAGCGGCCGCACTGGCTGCGCGACGTGATCGCCCAGACCGCACCCCGGCTGGTGCGCTTCGCGGCGCGTCTCGCTGGCCGCGACCGCGGTGCCGACATGGTGCAGGACGCCTTCGCCCGTCTCTGCGAGGCCGACCGTCGCGATGTCGAAGGCCGCGAGGCCGAGTGGCTCTTCACCGTATGCCGCCACCGCGCCGTCGACCTGCACCGCCGTGACCGCGTGCGCGCCCGCGACCTGCCGACCCCCGACTCCGCGACGACGCCCGACGAGGCGCTGCTGCTCGCCGAGAGCATCGGGCGGCTGCGGGCGGCGGTGGCGGCGCTCCCCGAGCGACAGCGGGATGTGCTGCGGATGCGCTTCGACGAGGGGCTGAGCTACCAGGAGATCCACGAGCGCTCCGGGTGGAGCGTCTCGTACGTGGGGTGGTTGCTGCACACCACGCTCCGCGCGCTGCGCGAGCAGATGGAGGACGACGATGGACTCTGACGACGACCGCTGGACCGCCCTCGCGCTGGGAGAGCCGACGTCACCCGAGGTGGTCGATGCGCTCAGCCGCGACCCGGAGGCCCGCGAGGAGGTCGCGCGCACGCGGGCCATGGCGACGTTGCTGACCGCGATGTACCGCGAGGAGCGTCGACCGCGACGACGAGCGCGCCCCTGGGTGCTCGCGGCGGTGGCGGCGATGGCGGCGGTGTTCGCGCTGTGGGCGTGGCGGCTCGATCGACGGAGCGCAGCAGCGACGCAAGCCGTGACGCGACGGGCGATGCCCGCGGTGCAGGTGCGCGTGGCGGGTGAGATCCCGGGCACACAGATCGTCATCACCACCGAGTGCGAGTAGCGCAAAGATTCTCGCGACTCGCGCGTGGTGGTGTTCATGGTCACGCCGCGCTCGCTCCGCCGATGGGCTCCGCTGGTTGTCCTTCTCGCGCTCTTCGGGGCCTACCTCGCGAGCACGTCGCGTCTCGTCGGGCGCGCGAGGTCATCCGTCGATCGCGTCACGAGGGGCGGCACCGACGTGCACGAGTGGGAGCCGGTCGACCACGCCGTCGCCGCCGACCCCGCGCGCATGGAGGACGCGTGGGATACGATCAACCCGGAGTGGCGCCCCGTCGCGCCGCTCGCCCCTGGTGAGACGCCGTCTCGTTCCAAGTTGACGGCGGACTTCGGCAACCTGTCGTTTGTGGGGGGCGGGAGCTTGCCGTCGGAGCGCGGCGAAGCAGGAGAGGTGTGGCTCCTGGGGCGTCGACGGTTCGCTTGTACGCACGGTCCCATCGAGGTGCGACAGAGCAGCGATGACCGACTGATGCAGTTCCGGTGTCGGGGAGAGCCGGGGGCGCGACTGTCCGTGAGGTTTCGCGCGTGGGTGCCGACGTACCCGCAGCGGTCGGCGCGGCTCGCGCTCATCCATCGGCTTGATCGGGCGACGTCGGTCGCGTGGGGCGTGCTCGCCGGATCAGCGCTGCTGACGCTGGCGCTCATCGCGCGCACCGGTCGGGCTCGCGCGTCGTCCGAGCGGTTGGTCGGAACGCTGCCGTATCGTTCCGTCGCGGTGCGGTCGGGGGCTCCGACGACGACTGCCGTCGGGCCGTGGATGCGGGGGCTCGTTTGCCTGACGGTCGTGACGAACCTGTGGGCAGGCGCCTGGATCCGACGCGAGCAGAGGAGCTTGGAGAGGCAACGACTGGTGATGTCGACGCCACCGCCGGAGGGGTCCGCGGCGCCGCGCTTCCCGACGCGCGGCGACAACATCATCATGGACTGCCGGTATGAAGAGTGTGGCTGCGGTGGTGCCTGAGCGGGGACTACGGCTCGACGGCGACGAGCCGCCCGAAGATCTGCCGCCGCGTCACCCACCCGTTGATGCCGCCGCGGTTGTTGCCGATCTGCAACCGCTCCCCCTGAATCGCCTTCACCAGATGCAGGTACTGGCTGCCGCTCACCCGGCACAGCACGATGTCGCCCGTCGTGAGCACCGTCTCTCCGAGCGGCGTCACCCTGCACAGGTCGCCGCTCGAAATCTTCCCCACCATGCTGTTGCCGCGCGGCCGAAACTGCACCGTCTCACCACCCAACAGCCGACTGATATGTCCGTCCGCCCATCCCATGCGACGACCGTAGCGCGCGGCCGTCCACCCGTCAGGGGCACATCTCTCTTGATGTCGTCTGGCCCGGCCGCCGCGGGTTGAAAACCCACGGCAGCCAAGGGAAAGGCCGCTGAGCGGCCTGTCCATGTGCGAGGACAGTGACCAGCCCGCCGCGCGGGCTTTCCCTTGGCTGCCGTGGGTTTCCAACCCGCGGCGGCCGGGCCGGGCAACCTCGTCAGCCCTCCTCCACCTTCGGATACAGCAGCGCCGCCAGCGCGTAGCAAGCCAGCGCGATCATCATCACGCTCGACAGCCCCGCGATCAGCGACAGCCCCAATGCCAGCACGCTCGCCAGCACCCCGGCCGCGCCGTTGACCGCCCAGTACCAGCTCCGGTCGCGATCATCGAAGCGCGACATCCCCAGCGGAAACGGCACCCCCATCGCCACGCCCGCCGCGAACACCGCCGCCGCCGTCAGCGCGATGCGCGCCCCCAGCGACCAGTGCTCCGTCGCCCGCGCCACCGGCCCGATGAGGAGCTGCGTCGTCACCGCCACCACCACCGGGACCACCAGCAGCGCCGTCGTCGCTCGTGCGGTCGGCACCCGCGGCGCCAGCGCCGACCCGACGCCCGCGCCCAGCAGCAGCGCGCCCAGCGCCACCGTCGTCGCGTAGCTCGGGTGCCCCAGGTACAGCGCCAGCCGCTGCACCAGCGGAATCTCCACGAACATGAACCCGAAGCCCAGCGCCGCGAAGAACGCCGTCGCCCGCCCCGCGCCCGGCGCCGACGGCAGTCTTCCCCGCAGCACCAGCGGCAGCACGAAGAGCGCCATCGTGAGACCCGCGAGGCCCAGCATCAGGCGGCGGAGGAGCGACACGCTCTGCTCGCGTTCGGCCGAGCCGCGGGCCGCGGTGCTGTCCGACCCGCGCAGGATGTCGAGCGTCTGGAAGAAGAACGGCCGGTCGTCCGTCGGCGGCGACACGTCGAAGCCCCGCTGCACGAAGGGCCGCTCGCCGAAGCGCATCGCGGCGACCATCGGCGCGACCGTGCGCTCCGTCGACACGACGGGCCACGTCGGCGTGAAGCCCCGCAGCGCGGCCACGCGGGACAGCTCGGCGATGCGCGCCGCATCGACGGGTCGGCGGAACACCATCGTGTTGGCCACGCCACCCGTGTCGAAGACCACGATGTGCTGATGGGGGTTGTCGACTCCTTCGGCGCGCAGCGCTTCGAGCTCCAGCAGGAGCAGGCGCACCGACTCGACCCAGCCCGCGCCGCGCGAGTAGCGGCTGATGGAGAGCACGCCGTCGGGGCCGAGACGCGACCAGTAGGTTCGCATCGCCTCGACGGTGTAGAGGCTGTTCTCGGTGAGCGCGTAGGCGCCCGCGGAGGAGGCCGCGAAGGTGTCGATGAGGGAGATCTGGAGCACGTCGCAGCGCGTGGTGGAGCGGCTCAGATGGCTGCGCCCCTCGCCGACGTACGCCGTCACACCGGGCAGGTGGTAGGGGTCGCCCGAGTACGATCCGAAGGCGCGTGAGACGGCGTCGACGATGTACGGGTTGAGCTCGACCACGTCGACCGACGGAACCCCCGCCGCGAGCGCCGTGAGGATGTCGCGCCCGCCGCCGCCACCCACGATGCACGCGCGTCGCGGAGTGCCGATCTGGTAGGCCGCGGCGGTCACGTCGAAGAGCAGCGGGTCGGGGTACGGGTCGCCGCGGCGGTAGCGCAGGATCTCGGTTCCCGCGCTGCCGTCCTGGTCGATCCAGAGGTGCTCGACGTCGTGGCGTTGCCAGCGCGTCCCCATGCCCCAGCCGAGAAACTGGCCGACGGCGCTGCGGTCGTTGACGGTGACGCGCGCCGTCGGGGTCCACCGCTCGTACATCGAGGGACGGGTCTCCAGGTAGTAGCGCGTGTACCGCAGACGAAACGGCCTGCCCCACGCCACGCCCGCCACGACGACGAGGCCGAGCGCGAGGGCCGCGCGTCTTGCCGCGGGGTCGAGGGCCGCGAGCGCGACGAGCGGGAGCAGCGCCAGTGAGGCGATGACCGACGGCGTCGGAAGCCCGTGCAGCAGCGGAACGGCGAGCACCGCACCGAGCGCGGCGCCCGCGAGGTCGGCGGCGTACATGGGGCCCACCTCGCGACCGCGCGCCCGCAGCAGGAGCAGGCAGACGGCCGCCCCGAGGCACAGCATCGGGCCGAGGAGGCAGAGCACCCAGAAGGTCGTCACGCCGCGCAAGGGGGCGCCGATGTGGACGATGAGCAGCATCGACAGCGGCAGGGCGACGGCGCTCGCGAAGAGGGCGCGCCGCAGCGCGAGCGGCCCCGGCGGCGACAGCGAGAACCACACGCCGGGCGCCCCGAGCCCGAGCATCGCGAGCGACACCGCGAGGAACGCGAAGTGATACGACAGCGTGACGCTGAGCACCCGGGTGACGAGCACCTCGAAGAGCACCACCGCGAGAGAGATACAGCCGATGGCGACGCGCTCTCGCGTGATGACTCCGTGCATCCCTTCATCGTCTACGGTGGCTGCGCCGGGCGTTCAAGCATTGCCTTCGTCGCGCGGGAAGGTTCGGGCGAGCTCGCGCGTAGACGAAGGGTGATGCGTCGGCGGCGACCCACCCCAACCCCACCACTGCTCCTCACGATCGCGCTGGCCAGCGTCGCGGGCTGCATGGCGCAGACCCGCATCGAGCCTGCGCGCATGAACTGGGCGGTGCGCGGCGGCGGACACTGGGTCGAGATGGGACTGCCCTCGGTGGAGATGGGACCGGGTGGTGCGCGGCGACAGTCGGTGACCGCGGCGGTGTCGCCACGGCTCATGCGAGGGCGCGACGACGAGGGGCGGTTCGAGGGAGCGTTGCAGCTACGGCTGCACCTGTGGCGGGTCTTCGAGGTCAACAACCACTGGGTCAACAGCGATCGGCCCTTCGACCCCAACGACCCTCACCTGCGGCGCGACCCCTGCGGGAACCACTTCCACGTGAGGGAGTACGACGGGCGGGCGTTTCGCGAGGCGTTCTCGGTGGGGGCGCTGGTGGAGGGGATCATCGGCGGCGAAGGGCGCTGGGTGCCCGACGGGCTCGACTCGCGCGGGCGTCCGCAGTCCGAGCTCTCTCCGTTGCAGCTCGGCGGGGGCGCCGCGGCGGGCGTCTTCGCGCGGGCAGTCATCCCGGTGGGGTTGTCGTTCAACGTCGACGCCGGGTGGGAGTACGCCTACGGGCAGCACGGCCCGTATCTCCGCGTGGGCGTCGGCTTTCCGCTCGACATCAGCATCGACCGCTCGCTGCCGCGCCTGCCCGTCCAGCCGTAGAGGCGCTTGCCCTGCGTCGTCGCTCCACCCACCATCGCGGTGCCATGCGCGTGCTCGTCTACGACCGAACCTGCGTGACCAAGGGTCGCGGCCTCTCCCCGGTGTGGCGCGTCGGCGGCGGCCTCTACCGCGCGCTCGATCGCATCGACGCCACCCTCGGCGCCGAGAGCTGGGACGAAGCCCTCACCTGGCTTGCATCACAGCCAGAGCCCATCCGCGAGATCCAATACTGGGGACACGGAACCTGGGGCAGCGCCCTCATCGATGGCGTTCCGTTGGATGCGTCGGCGCTCACCGCGGGGCACCGTCAGCGCGCGAAGATGGAGGCGCTGCGAGAGCGTCTCGCCCCCGACGCGCTCGTGTGGTTTCGCACCTGCCACACCGTCGGCGCTCGCGTCGGCATCGACTTCGCCGAGCGCCTCTCGGACTTCCTCGGCGCGCGCGTCGCGGGTCACACGTACATCGTCGCGTACCACCAGAGCGGGCTGCACGGCGTCGCGCCGGGGGTGCGCGCCGACTGGTCCGCCGACGAGGGGATCATCGAAGGGACGGCCGACGCCCCGCGCCGCGCGAGGTGGTCGACGCCGTGGGCGCCGCGCACCATCAGCTGCTTGCAGGGGACCGTTCCTGCGGGGTGGTTCGCGCCGTGAGAGGGTCGACGCTGCGCTGGGTCGCGCGGGTGGTCGCCGTGGTGGTGGTGTTCGCGCCGGTGCTCGCCGGGCAGGTCGACGGCGACCATCGGGTGGCGCTGCTGGCGCTGCTCTCGGCGTTGCTCGTCGCGGCGGCCTCGTATGCCGAGCGCGCCGAGGCGGCCTTCGTCGTGACCATCGTGGGCTTCGTCGCCGTCCGCCATCTCGCGGCACCGGACTCCATGGCGTGGCTCTCGCATGAGGGTGGCCGCACCTTCGTGAGCATCGACCGCGTGATCGAGCCGGTGCTCCACGCCGCGCTGCTGGCGCCGCTCACCTTCGCGTTGCACCGAGGTGTCCCCCACGACTCCGACGACGCGCGCGATCGGGTGACGCTCGGCGCGGCGGCGTCGGCCTTCGCGGCGCTGTGCGAGACCCTCCTGCGCGTCGACAACGCGCGCACCTCGGGGCGGTTCTACGGGCAGGCCGCGAGCGTGGTGCTGGGGCCGACGATGCTGGCGCTGACAGCCGTCGCTGCGGTTGGTGCGCTGGCAGCGTTGCTGTCGAGCGCACGGTGGCTGTGGCGCTGGCGCCGGCTGCTCGCCACAGAGGGAGCGCGCGTCGAGCCTATCGAGCGTTGGACGGGCGCCGTCCCCGCGCGGTCGTGGCTGCGGCTGGCGGGCATGTCGAACGACGGGGTGGTCGTGGTGAGGCACGCGACGAAGGACGCGGGCCGCTACCGGGAGGGCGAGGTCGAGCAGGCGATCACCGCGACGCCGCTGGAGGTAGGCCAGGTGACCAACGCGCTGTGGCTCCGTATGGCGGCGTCGGGCGTGGTGCTCGGGGGCGTCGGGCTGCTCGCTGCGACGACGCTACGCACGCTGCGCTGGTGAGGTCGGTCAGCGTCCGCCGCTGAGCGTGCGCTCGATGGCCTCGACGGCGTCCTTCGCCTCGCGCAGGCCGCACTTCGTCGCTTCGCGATAGACCTTGATGGCGCCGATCTTGTCGCCCGTGCGGATGAGCCGCACCACCTCGGGGTTGGCGCCCGACGGGGCGCTCGGCGCGCCGGGCGCCGCCGCCACGAAGGTCGTTCCGCAGTAGGGGCAGCTCACTGCGCCGGGGGAGACGCCCGCGCCGCAGTTCTCACACTTCGCGCTCTTCATGGCGCGGGAGGTTACCAGCGTTGGCGCGCAGGCGGAGGAAGACGACGAGGTGCGTGACGAGGATGAGCGGCACCACGAGCAGCGGGAGCGCGGCGTACGGCATGCGCTGGAAGGTCTGGAAGAAGCGCTCGTCGCGCACGACGAGGAGCAGCCGCTGAGCGGTGAAGAAGACGGCGAGGATGTCGAGCAGGCCGAGGACGTTCCAGGCGAGGAGGAGCGTGCGGGAGGTCTTGTCGGAGCGCGTGGCGAGGTGCGCGGCGGGCAGGGCGAGGAGCCCGGCGGCGATGTCCCCGGGGCCTGCGATCTTCGCGAAGGCGGCGGGGAGGTTGCCGGCGTTCATCTCCATCAAGAAGAGCGCGCCGAAGAGCACGCGCACGAGGTGGTAGAGCACCGGGATGCGGAGGTCGACGTTGGCCACGAAGGCACGGAGCGTGGGGCTCTGCCAGTAGGCCACCACGAAGGTCACCACCGGGCTCCAGATCAGCAGCGGGATGGCCGGTCGCGGCAGAACGCTGAGCAGGCCCGATGCGGCGAAGGAGACGGCGGCAGCGGCCCAGAGCGCGAGCGCCGACCAGACGTGGCGCGAGGGGGGAGCAGGCGATGGCGAGGCGATGATGGTGGTGGACATGGCGGCGGTGTCTCCACGGCGCGTGCCATGTGCACGAACGGCCTGGTTGGCAGCAGGATTCGAGCGGCGCTGTACGGAGTGCCTTACAGGCGCTGACGGTCTTCTGGACATCCAGGGCCACCCCAACGCGTCCCTCCGGGTAAGGACGCACTGGGGGGCGTTGGCGAGAGCGGCTCGTCGCTTGCGATAGAGTCGCCCGATGTCTGCGCCGTCCACCCCGCTCCGGCCCGCGCAGCTCCGCGCCGTCGCGACGGCCTTCCTCCGTCGCCGCCCGTGGATCGTCGCGCCCGCGATCCTCCTCCAGTCCGCGCTGCTCTCGGCGAGCGATGCACCACAGCGTCAGGTCGGCGTCGTGCTCGCCGGCTTCTCGGTGCTGCTCTGCTTCTTCGCCTGGGAGGCGTGGCGCGGTCGTCGTTCGCTGGTCACCGAGCGCGCGTTTCTGCTCTCGCTCTTCGTCACCCTCCTCGGCATCACCATGGGGACCCTCGGCACCGGCGGCCTCACCAGCCCGCTGCTCCCGCTGCTCTTCGCGCCGACGGTGGTGGGCTTCGCCGCCTTCGGTCGCGCCCCATCGGGCCGCGCGTTGCTCATCGCGCTCGTCGTCGTGCTCGTCGTGTTGACGTTGGTCCCATCGGGTTTCCCCTTTCCGCCGCTGGCCTCGTCGACGGCGCGGGCGATGTCCGCGGTGGCGACGCTCACCGCGCTCGCGCTCCTCTGGGTCGGCGTGACGAGCCTCTCGGACGCCTACGCCCACGCGGGCGACGCGCTCGCGGGCGCCGGCGAAGAGCTCCTCGCGGGCGCCGAAGCGAGGCACCACGCGATGGAGGCCATGGGCGCGCAGGTGGCCCACGAGATCAAGAACCCGCTCACGGCCATCAAGGGTCTCTCCGACCTGCTGGCCGAGAGCGCCGAGCGCCCCGACGACCGCAAGAAGCTGGAGGTGATGAGCGGCGAGGTCGCGCGCATCGAGCGCATCCTCCAGGACTACCTCTCGTTCTCGCGACCGCTGGGCGAGCTCACGCGCGAGTTGGTGGACGTGGCCGATACGCTGCGATCGTTCGAGGGGCTGTTGGGTCACCGCGCCGAGCGGGCGGGCGTGAGCCTCGACCTCGCGGGTGCATCGCTGGTGGCGCGGGTCGACGCGCGTCGCGTGAAGGAGGCCGTGCTCAACCTGGTGCTCAACGCCCTCGAAGCGACCGCGCGCGGAGGCACGGTGCGCGTGTCGTGGGAGCGCATCGATGGAGCAGTGGCAGTGACGGTAGAGGACACGGGTCGCGGCATGAGCGAGGCGGTGGCGACGAGGGTGGGCGAGGCGTTCTTCACGACGCGCGAAGGCGGAACGGGCCTCGGCGTGAGGCTGGCGCGCCGGGTGGCCGAGGAGCACGGCGGCGCACTGGTCTTCGAGAGCGCACCGGGGAAGGGGACGCGTGCGCGCCTCACCCTCGCCGCGGAGGAGGGTTGAGCGCCATGGCGACCATCGTGGTGTGCGACGACGAGCCGGCGGTGCGCTTCACCATCGAGCAGGCGTTGGTGTCCGTCGGGCACACGGTGCTCTCCGCGGCGCACCCCAACGAGGCGAGCGCCCACCTCGCGGCGTGCGATGCCGTGCTCACCGACCTCGTGATGCCGGGCCGCGACGGGCTCTCGCTGCTGGCCGAGGCGCGTGCGCTCGACCCCGATCTCCCGGTGGTGTTGCTCACCGCGCGCGGCACGGAGCGCGACGCCGTGGCGGCGATGAAGCTCGGCGCCTACGACTACCTGACCAAGCCCTTCGCGCTCGACGAGCTGCGGGCCGTGATGGCACGCGCCGCCGAGACGCGGGGATTGCGACGGAGCGCGCGGCAGCTCGCGGTGGAGCGCGCGATGGGTCGCCCGCTGGTGGGCGCGAGCGCGGCGTTTCGACGGCTGCTCGACGACGCGCGGCGGGTGGCGAAGCGGCCTGTGACGGTGCTGCTGCGCGGCGAGACCGGGACGGGCAAGGAGCTGGTGGCGTCGCTCATCCACGCCGAGAGCGGGCGTCGCGACGGACCGTGCGTGCGCTTCAACTGCGCGGCGATTCCAGCAGAGCTCGCGGAGGCGGAGCTGTTCGGTCACGCGAAGGGCGCGTTTACGGGCGCGGTGGCGGCGAGGAAGGGGTACTTCGCGCAGGCCGACGGCGGAACGCTGGTGCTCGATGAAGTGGGCGAGCTCCCGCTCGCGCTGCAACCGAAGCTGCTGCGGGCGTTGCAGGAGGGAGAGATCCAGCCGGTGGGGGCGGGGCGCGTCGAGCGGGTGGACGTGCGGGTGGTGGCCTCCACGCACCGCGACCTGAAGGCGGCCGTCGCAGAGGGGAGGTTTCGCGAGGACCTCTACTATCGACTCGCGGTGGTGGAGCTCACGGTGCCGCCGCTGCGCGACCGGAGGGAGGACGTTCCGTTGCTGCTCGACCACTTGCGGGGGCGGTACGCGGCGCGCTTCGACCTGCCGAACGTTCGCTTCTCCAACGAGCTGGTGACGGCGCTGTCGTCGCGCCCGTGGCCGGGCAACGTGCGCGAGCTGGAGAACGCCGTCGCCCGCATGCTGGCCCTCAGCGACGGCGGAACGCTGGGCGTCGAAGCGCTCTCGCGACTTGGCGACGAGACGTCGTCCGCGACGGAGCCGCAGGGTCTGCGCGAGGAGGTGGCGGGCTTCGAGCGGCAGATCCTGCAGCGGGCGCTCGCGGCGTGTGACGGCAACCAGTCCGAGGCAGCGCGGCGGCTGGGTGTCTCGCGCATGACGCTGCTCGACAAGATGAAGCGCCATGGGCTGCGGTGAGCACGCGGTACGCCGTCTGCAGAGAGTCTCGACAGGAGACACCGATGCGACACCTGCTTCTCTGCGCCGCGCTGCTCACTGTCGGCGCACTCACCCTTCCCGCCTGTCTTGGCGGGACGCCCTGCACCACGAACTACGCCTTTGGGGTGAGCGCCACCGTCCGCGATACGCGAACCGGCGCCCCGGTCAGCAACGCGACGCTGGTGCTGGTCGACGGCGCGTACCGCGAGACGATGATGACCTTCGGCGTTCCGGGCTCGTACGCGGGGGCGGGCGAGCGGGAGGGAACGTACATCCTCACCGTGACGGCGCAGGGGTATCAGCCCTCGGCGCCGCGAACCATCGTGGTGACGGGCGACGAGTGCCACGTGCGGGGACAGGCCGTGACCATCGACCTCACGCCGCTGTGAACGCGCGGCACGCGTGAGCGACGACGGCCCACCTACTTCTTCTCGCCACCACGCCACCACGCCACCAGCCACGCCACCTGCGCCAGCGCGAGCGCTCCCGCGGCGACCGTCGCGGCGCGCTGCCAGTCCCCCAGCGGGCTCAGGTAGCGATACACCGTCGGGTCATACAGCCGCCTCGGCATCCCACCGATCCCCAACCGCAGCATCGGAACAAACACCCCCAGCGCCCCCAGCGCCGTCGCCGCCGCGTGCCAGCGCGCGACCCGCACGGACACCGCGCGCATCCCGAGACGCGCCGCTCCCTCTTGCAGCATCGCAAACAACCCAAGCAACAACGTGGCGCCCATCACGAGATGGAAATGCCCCACCACGAAGGCCGAGTCGTGCAGGTAGCGGTCGGTGCTCAAGAGCGCCAGCGGGATTCCGGTGAGCCCGCCGAGCACGAAGACCACCACCGCCGCGAGGCTGTATGAGGCCGCCGCGTCGGCCTTCAACGCCGCGCCGTGGAGCGTCGCCAGCCACGACGCGAGGAAGGCCGTCGATGGTAGTGAGATGAGCAGCGTCAGCGTCATGAACCCGCGCGCCAGCAGCGGCGACAGCCCCGCCGTGAGCAGGTGGTGCCCGTAGACGAGACCGCTCAGCAGCGTGACCGCGCCCATGGCGACGATCACCGCGCGGCGCAGCGCGGGCGGGCGATCGGCGGCGCGAGCGAGCGCGTCGGTGAGCGCGCCCCACACGGGCAGGATGAGGATGTAGACCTCGGGGTGTCCGAAGATCCAGAAGAGGTGCTGGTAGACGAGGGGGTCGCCGCCGTGGCGCGCAGGGGCGGTGAAGAGGGCGGTTCCGAGGTGGCGGTCGGAGAAGAGCAGCGCGAGCGCGCCGAGCAGCACCGGGAGGAAGAGCGCGTTGAGGGTCGCCGCGAAGAGGTGCCCCCACGCCGACACCGGGACCTCTGCCCACCGCACCTTCCTCGCCGACACCACCGTCGCGATGATGTCGAATGAGCCCAGCAATGTGGCCAATGCCGAGCACGCCACCGCGATGAGCCAGAGCGTTGCGCCCATGCCAGGGCTGCGACTTGTGCTCAATGGCGCGATGGCCGACCAGCCGAAGCCGGGGCCGCCCGAGCGGCCGTGCAGACCCGCCACGAGGAGCACGAGGCCGACGGCGAAGAGGGCGAGGGCGACACGCTGGAGCCGCGGAAACACCGGGCGATCGAGGCCAACGAGGGGAGGCAGGCGGGCGAGGGAGAGGGCGGAGAGGGCGGGGGTGACGGCGAAGAAGATCATCACCGTGCCGTGGAGGGTGAAGAGCGCGGGGTAGCCATGCGGGGTGACTACTCCGTGGTGGTCACCGAAGAGCGCCCCACCCAACAACGGAACCGCCGTCCCCGGAAACGCGAGCTGCCATCGGATGAGGAGTGAGAGAACCCCACCGAACGCGAGCCCCACCGCCGCGAGGCTGAGCGTCCACCGGGCCGTTCGTCGGTCGTCGGGGTGCATCGAAGACCTACGGCTGCCAGGGCCATCCCCAGCGGTCGACGCGGGGGATGCCGGAGGCGGCGTCGAGGCGTCGCTGGTCGTCGAGGAGGCCGTCCATCCAGCGGGTATACGCTTCTACCGGGAGCACGGAGACGCGGGCGCGCATCTGGTAGTGGTTGGTTCCGCAGAGGGCGGCGCAGGCGAGCTCGGTGTCGCCTTCGCGGGTGGGGCGAAACCACCCGCGGGCGGTGCGGCCGGGCCACGCGTCGACGCGGGCGCGGAGCGTCGGCAGGAAGAGCCCATGGGCGACGTCGAGGCTGCGCACCTGGAGGGACACGGCGCGCCCGACCGGGAGCCGCAGGTCGTTGAGCGTGGTGACGTCGTCATCGGTGTGGAAGACGCCGTCGGGACCGGCGTAGCGGAAGCGCCACGCCCACTGCTGGGCGAGCACCTCGACACGCAACGCATCGGCGGGCGGAGGGCCCGCGGTGTCACGACGCGACCGCGAGGCGAGGGTGAGGTCGACGCAGGCGAAGACGAGCAGCGCGAGGCCGAGGGCGATGGGAGCAGTCGACCCGACGGGGGTGTCCGTGGTGCGGCGACGAGCGCGCCAGACGACGACGGCGAGGGCGAGCACGAAGGCGACGCCGATGGCGCCGGTGAGCGCGAGGGTGACGCGCAGGAGCGAGTCGATGCGGTGGCCGTCGGCGGAGAGGTCGGGAGGCACGGGTCAGTCGCCTGTGGTGCTCGTGGCGCAGCGACCTCGGATCTTCATCGCCCGACGAGCGCGTGTGCTTCCCGGTCGAGCTCGGCGAGGCCGTCGTTGTCGGCGCGGTACAGCCCACGGATGCGCCCGTCGCCGTCGACGAGGGCGATGTGCGCGCTGTGCAGGATGTTGAAGTTGTCGGGCCGCCCTTCGGCCGTCGTGGGAGTCTGCCCGAGCGCCACGCGAAACCCGTCGGCGGCGATGCGCTGGAGTTCGGCGGCCTCGCCCGTCACGAAGTGCCAGCGCCGCGGGTCGAAGCGATACCGTTGCCCGTATTCGTTGAGCCGCGCGGGGGTGTCGACGACGGGGTCCACCGAGATGGACACGAGGTGCAGGCGGTCGCCGAGATCGCTCGTTCGCTGTTGCACCAGCGCCATGTGCCGAGAGAGCACCGGGCAGATGGTGGGGCACGACGTGAACATGAAGTTGGCCACCCAGGCGTGACCGCGGAGCTGCGCGCTGCCGTAGGGATGACCGGTCTGGTCGGCGAGCTGCCACGTCGGGAGCTGCGCGAACACCGGCAACGGCGGCGGCGGCGCCCGGTGTCGCAGGAAGAACACCACCGGCGCGGCGATGAGAAGGACGAACCAGAGCGTGGCCGCGAGGGGGCGGCGGCGAAGGGCGGCGACGAGGCGGTTGGGCGGCGCGTCGCTCATGCGCTGAGGTCTCAGCCGCGGAGGCTGAGCGCGCCAAAGAGCCCGGTGAGATAGATGAGCGAGAGGAGGAAGGAGCCGCGCGCCCACTTCGGGCCAGGGTCGCGCTTGAGGCCGAGCAGGCTCCAGCCGAGGAAGGCCGCGCCGAGCACGCTCGCGACGATGGCGTAGCCGGTGCCCACGACGTGCAGCGGGACGAGCGCGAGCGAGACCAGCACCAGGAGGGCGGTGAAGGCGGCGGACTGCACGCGCGCGTGGCGGTCGCCCATCACCTCGGGGACGGTCTTCATCCCAGCGCGGGCGTAGTCGTCCTTGAGCGTGATGGACAGCGCCAGGAAGTGCGGCAACTGCCAGAAGAACATGATCCCGAAGAGCACCAGCCCCGGCAGGTCGATGCGGTTGGTGACCGCCGTCCAGCCCATGAGCGGCGGGAGCGCGCCGGGGACTGCGCCCGCGGCGACGGCCCACGCGCTGCGGGTCTTCATCGGCGTGTAGACCAGCACATAGCTCACGATGGCGAGCAGCCCGAGCATGGCCGTGAGGGGGTTGGTACCAACCGAGAGCACCGGGATGGAGAGCGCCGCGAAGGCGACGCCGAGCGAGAGGGCGAGCCGCGGGTCGACGCGCCCTGCCGGGAGCGGCCGGTTGCGGGTGCGGTGCATGAGCCCGTCGAGGTCGCGCTCGATGTAGCAGTTGAGGCACTGCGCGCCGGCCACGGCGAGGGTGGTGCCGAGCAGCGCCGCGATGGTGATGGGCCAGGTGATGGACGCGCCCGCAACCCAGGCACCCGCGGCCGTGGTGAAGAGCACCATGGACGAGAGGCGGGGCTTGGTGAGCGCGACGAGGTCGCGAAGGGCCGCTGGGCGAGACGACTCAACCATGGCGAGGGGCCCGTCGGACGACGCCGTGACCGATGGTGACGCGAGGGTCATGGCGGGTGATGGGGCCGGTCTATGCCCGCCACCCCCTGGAGTGTCAAGGGATGCGCTCTGCCCCCCGCTACCCGAAGCACCACCCACGTCCGCGGTACGTCGGTGCGCGCTCCACCACCTTCCCCTCGCGCACCAACAGGTACTCCGCAAACCGCTCGGCCAGCTCGCCGCCCTTCGCGTGTCGCAGCAGCACCGCGTCGCCCACCGCCACGCCCGCGCCTCTCGGCACCCGCAGCGGCGTCTGCACCTCGCCCGTCCCCTCGGCGCCCACGAGCCGTGCGCCCTCCGGCCACCACGGCACCGGAACCTTGTCCCACCCGGGACTCCCCGACGCGACGTACCCGCCACCCTGACACGTCACGTACCCATCATCGCTCGCCCGCACCACCTGCAACGCCACGAAAAACGCCGCCTCGAAGCCCACGTTGCGGAAGTAGTCGAACAGGTGCGGCCCCATGAACCCCGAGCCCGCCGTCACCTCCGTCAGCCACGGCTCCAACGGCGCGTGATCGATCGACCCCGACCCGCCTCCGTTGGCGATCTCCACCCGATGTCCATCGGCCTTCAGCGCCGCCGCGATGGCCTCGCGCTTCGCCCGCACGCTCGTCCGCGACAACGCACGCACCGCTCGCGCCGCGACGTTCATCAGCTCGTGGAAGGGGTTGGCGTCCTGGAGCCCGGCGAGTTGCGCGTCGTAGCCCATCCACCCGACCATGCTCACGCCCGGCGTCTCTTCCGCCAGCGCGAAGAGCCGTCGCACGTCGTCCACGCTCCGCAGCGGACTGCGTCGCACGCCGATGTGCACGCGCCCATCCAGCGCTCGCAGGGACATGTCCACGTCGGCCACCAGGCGCAGCACCGCCGCCGACCCCGCCATCGCTGCCGACGCGGCCCGCACGCCCTCGGCGGAGTCCACCACCAGCGCCACGCGCCCGCCGCCTTCGCTCACCTCGCGCAGCGCCGCGAGGTCGCTCGCCTGCACCGTTGGATACGCCACGAGGAAGTCGTCGAGGCCCTCCGCCCAGAGCGCCCGCGTCTCCTGCGCGGAGTAGGTCATCCACCCCTGGAAGATCGGGTCAGCCGACGCGATGCGCTTGAGCAACGACGGAACCCGCACCGACTTGGTCGCCGGTCGAATGGTCACCGTTCCGCCCGCGCGCTTCACCGTGTCGACGACGAAGCGGACGTTGCGATCGAAGGCGTCGAGGTCGACGACCACTGCGGGCAGCGCCTCACCGCGGAGCGCGGCGAGGAGCGGGGCTACGAGGCGTTGCGTTCCCACAGGATGCGCAGCCCGTCGAGGGTGAGGAAGTCGTCGACGTCTTGGATGGTCTTCGACTCGTGCGCGATGGTGCGCGCGAGGCCGCCCGTCGCGATGACCTTGCAGGGGAAGCCCATCTCCCCGCGGATGCGCTCCACCAGCCCGTCGACGAGCCCCACATAGCCCAGGAGAATGCCCGCCTGCATGGCGTGCGCGGTGTTCTTGCCGAGCACCTTCGACGGCATGATGAGCTCAACGCGCGGGAGCTTCGCCGCCCTCGTGAACAGAGCGTCGGCGGAGATCTGTACGCCCGGCGCGATGACCCCGCCGAGGTACTCACCCTTCGGGCTCACCACGTCGAAGGTCGTGGCTGTCCCGAAGTCCACCACGATGAGTCCGGTGCGCTCGCGCTCGTACGCCGCGACGGCGTTGACGATGCGGTCGGCGCCCACCTCGCGCGGCTGATCGTAGAGGATGGGCATGCCCGTCTTGATGCCGGGGCCCACCACGAGCGGCTCGTGGTTGAAAGCCGACCGCACCATCCGCGCGAACACCTCCGACAGCGACGGCACCACGCTGGCCAGCGCGCTCGCCGAGATGGCCTGCGGGTCGATGCCGCGGTGGTCGAGCAGCGAACGCACCGTGACCATGTACTCGTCGGAGGTTCGGCCCCGCGCCGACTCCAGGCGGAAGTGGTGGAGCAACCGAGAGCCCTCGTAGACCCCGACGACCGAGTTGGTGTTTCCGACGTCGATGACGAGCAGCATGGCGGTGGTCGTCAGTGCGCGGGAGGGGTCAGGCTCGTGGCGGGCGGCGGCAGCGGCGCCTGCGGCTCGTGGAGCTTCACCGGCGACGACGACGACTTGCGGAGGCGGATGTTGATCATCTCGACGCCCACCGAGAAGGCCATGGCGAAGTAGGTGTAGCCCTTGGGGATGTGCTGACCGAAGCCCTCCGCCAGCAGGTTGGCGCCGATGAGCACGAGAAACGACAGCGCCAGCATCTTCACCGTCGGGTGCTTCTCGACGTAGTCGCCCACCGGCTGCGCCACGACGATCATCGCCAGCGTCGAGAGAATCACCGCGCCCGCCATGATGCCGATCTTGTCGACCATGCCGATGGCGGTCACCACCGAGTCGATGCTGAAGATCAGGTTGAGGGCCATGATCTGCACGAGCACGGCGGCGAACTTCTCCGCGCCGCGGGCCTTCACCTCTTCGCTCTCGCCCTCCAGCTTGCCGTGAATCTCCCGTGTGGCCTTGAACACCAGGAAGAGCCCGCCGACGATGAGGATGAGGTCCTTGCCCGAGAGCGCGAGCGGGTTGTGCTCATCGGCGTGCCCGTGCAGCGTGATGATCGGCTGCGTGAGCTTGAGCAGGAAGCCCAGGAAGCCCAGCAGCACCATGCGCGGGATGAGCGCGAGGATGAGCCCCCAGCGCCACGCGGGCCGCTGCTGCGCGGGCGGCAGCTTCCCCGCCACGATCGAGATGAAGACGATGTTGTCGATGCCGAGGACGATCTCCAGGAGCGTCAGGGTCAGCAGGCCGACGAGAGCCTTCGGGTCGGTGATCCAATCCATCGTGGGGTGCACGGAGTGGTCGTCGAATCCACGAGCCTTGTCCAGCCTCGCGTGAGGCTGTCGCCGCGCGCGCCCGAGCTTGACCGTGTGTCACTCGTACTGGTTGAGTGCCGGGATCATATGGGCCGATTGCACCGACCGCTCGCGCTCCTGGGTCTCGCGCTCGTCGGCTGTGACGACTCCACCGTCGCCCCACCCGCCGATGCCTCCGCCGCAGTCGACACCGCGCTGGCCTTCGACGCCGCGCCCGGCACCGACGCCCCCACCACGCGCACCTGCCGCACGACGTTTACGCTCAACCTGGGGCGACCCGCGCGCACCGTCGCCGTCGGCGGCGAATGGAACCGCTTCTCCACCACCGCCACCCCGCTCGCCCCATCGGGCGCGTCGGGCGTCTTCCGCGCCGAGGTCGATCTCCCTCCGGGTGACTACGGCTACAAGTTCGTCGTCGACGGCGACCAGTGGATGGCCGACCCCGAGAACATCGCGCTCAAGTACGTCGGCGGCGTCGAAAACTCCCGCGTCATCGTCCCCGACTGCAACCTCCCGTTGCTCACGTCGGCGCGCAACAGCGCCACCGCCGACGGAACCCTCGAAGTCGACGTCCGCGTCACCGACGGCGCCGAGGGTCGCGGCGTCGACCCGGCGAGCGTTCGCGTCACCATGACCCCGACGGCCCTCCCCGCGTCGGCCGTGACCTATGACCGCGCGGCGGGCGTCATCCGCGTTCGCGCGACGGGCCTCGCTCGCACGCGCTACCAGCTCCGCTTCAACGCGAGCACCGTCAACGGCCGCCGAGCCGCCGAGCTCATCGTCCCGATGTGGGTCGAAGAGACGCCGTTTCAGTGGGGCGATGGTCCGCTGTACTTCGTGTTCACCGACCGCTTCCGCAACGGCAATCCCCTCAACGACGGCCGCGTCGGCGGCATCGCCGAGATCGCCGACTGGAACGGCGGCGACTTCGCGGGCGTCACGGCCGCGCTGCGCGACGGGTACTTCGACCAGCTCGGGGTGAAGGCGCTGTGGCTCTCACCGGTCAACGGCAACACGCACAACGTCGGCCGCGGCGGCGACGGCCGCGGTTATGGCGGCTACCACGGGTATTGGCCCAACCAGCCGCGCAACACGGACTCCCATTGGGGTTCGCTCGACGAGCTGCGCGCGCTCAACGAAGAGGCGCACCGTCACGGCATCCGCGTGCTGTATGACCTCGTGAGCAACCAGCTCCACCGCGAGCACCCGTACTTCATGGAACACCAGCGCGACGGCTGGTTCAACGGAGACGGGAGCTGCGTGTGCGGCGGCGCGATGTGCTCGTGGGACGACCGCCCGCTGGACTGCTGGTTCACCAACTACCTGCCCGACGTCAACTGGACCAACATGGGCGTGGCCGACCAGATGATGGACGACGCCATGTGGTGGCTCGACGAGACCAACGCCGACGGCTTCCGCGTCGACGCCGTCAAGCACATGAACTTCCTCGCCACGAGCAACCTGCGCGCGCGCCTCAACGCCTGGGAGACCGGCAACGCGGCGGTCTACACCGTGGGCGAGACCTTCACCGGCGGCGACGGCTACGATCTCGTGCGTCGCTACGTCGGTCGCAACGCCCTGCACGCGCAGTTCGACTTCCCCCTCTACTGGGCGATTCGCTCCACCTTCGCGCGCAACAACGGGAGCATGGGCGACATCGAGGCCGCCGTGCAGCGCAGCGAGCGGGCCTACGGAGAGTTTCCGATGTCTCCCTTCCTGGGCAACCACGACATCGAGCGCTTCTTGTCCGAAGCCGCCGGTCAGTTGTCGGGAGACACCCGCGAGCTCGGCTACAACAACCCCCCGCCGCGACCCGACAACGACGAGCCCTACGAGCGCATGGCGCTGGCATTTACGTTCACGCTCACGCAGCGGGGTGTTCCGCTCATCTACTACGGTGACGAAGTGGGAATGCCCGGCGCGGCCGACCCGGACAACCGCCGGATGATGCGCTTCGGCGCCGACATCAACGCGCGCGAGCAGCGGCTGTTGGAGCACGTCCGCGCGGTGGGTCACCTGCGCGGGACGCACCGCGGGTTGCAGCGCGGCGCTCGGCGCTCACTGCACACCGACGGCGACGGGTACGTCTACGCACGCGGCACCGGCGACGATGTGGCGATCGTGGCGCTCAACCGCGGGAGCACGTCACGATCGGTGACGGTGCGCCTGCCAGGGGAGCTCGACGTGGCCGACGGCACGACGCTGCGTGATGCTCTCGGAGGTCCGTCGGTGACCGTGCGCGGCGGGTCCATCGAGGTTCCCTTCCGCACGCGAGGGAGCAGCATCTTCGTACGTTGAGGCTCCCTGCCTCGCCCCCCCTTGCGACCCTCGCGTCCTTGCGGCTGACCCTCCGACCACCGCTACCGCACCACCGCTACCGTCCCCTACCGCTTGAACTCCAGCACCTTCCCCTTGGTGCCTTCGCCCTCGACCGTCTTCTCCACCTGAATCGCCTTCAGCCCCGCGCTCGGCGGAATCGTCCCGCCCCCGATGAGCGTCGGCTTGTACTCTGGCACCAGCGCCGTGAAGCGCTGCCGGATCGTCGCGTCGTCGCCGCCGTCGGTGCACGCCTTGAGCTCCTCCATCTTCGCCTGGAGCTCGTCCCAGTCGTTGGGGCGAAACCGCCCGACGAAGATCTTCGGGTGCTTGGTCTTGTCGGCGTGCTCCTCGTCCGTCGCGAGCTCTTCGAAGAGCTTCTCGCCCGGCCGGATGCCCGTGAACTGAATCTCCACGTCCTCGCCCGGCTTCAACCCCGACAGGCGGATGAGGTCGCGCGCGAGGTCGACGATCTTCACCGGCTCGCCCATGTCGAGCACGAAGATCTCCCCGCCCGTCCCCATCGCTCCGGCCTGCATCACGAGCTGCGACGCCTCGGGGATGGTCATGAAGTACCGCTTCATCTCCGGGTGCGTCACCGACACCGGGCCGCCCTTGAGAATCTGCTCCTGGAAGATCGGAACCACCGACCCGGCGCTCCCCAGCACGTTGCCGAAGCGCACCGTGATGAACTTCGTGTTCGTGCGCTGCGAGAGCGTCTGGCAATAGATCTCCGCGACCCGCTTCGACACCCCCATGATGGAAGTGGGGTTCACCGCCTTGTCCGTTGAGATCATCACGAACTGCTGCACGCCGTGCGACACCGCCAGGTCGGCCAGCTTCTTCGTCCCGAAGACGTTGTTCTTGATCGACTCGCCGGCGTTCCACTCCATCATCGGGACGTGCTTGTGCGCCGCGGCGTGGAAGACCACCGCGGGCTTGTACTTCCCAAACACCGCCGTCATGCGACGCGTGTCGCAGATGTCCGCGATGCGCGGCACCACGATGACGTCGGGGAAGGTCTCCCGCAGCTCGCGGTGGATGTGAAACAAGCTGGTCTCGGCCTGCTCGACGAGGATCAGCCGCGCGGGGCCGAAGTGACACACCTGCCGGCAGAGCTCGGAGCCGATGGAGCCGCCCGCGCCGGTGATGAGCACCACCGCGCCGTTGAGGCAGCGCGAGATCTCCTCGGTGTCGAGCGTGACGGGCTCGCGACCGAGCAGGTCTTCGATCTTCACCGGGCGCACCTGGTTGATGGTGACCTTGCCGTCGATGAGCGAGCCCATCCCGGGGATGGTGCGGATGCCTGCGCCGCTCGCCTGGCAGAGATCGAGGATCTGCCGCATGTCCTTCCCCTTCGCCGAGGGGATGGCCACCACGACCTCGTCGATGGCGTGCGCCCGCACCAGGTCGGCCACCTTCGCGATGGGCCCGAGCACCGGCACGCCGTGGATGCGCTCGCGCAGCTTGGACGGGTTGTCGTCGACGAAGCCCACCACCTCGTAGCTGGCGGCGTGGGTCTTCTGGATCTCCCGCACCAGCATCTCGCCCGCGTCGCCGGCCCCCACGACCAGGAGCTTCCGCCGGCCTTCGGACGACTCGGCGGCGTTGGTTCGCATGGTCTCGCGCGTCGCGCGGATGGCGAGGCGCATGCCGCCGACAGCCATGAGCGCCAGCAGCCAGTCGAGGACGAAGACCGACCGCGGCAGACCCTGCGGGCCGAGGAAGAGCGCGTAGAGGACGAAGAGCGCGCTGGAGATGGCCGCGCCCTGGATGAGCGTGAGCAGGTCGCGCATGCCCGTGTAGCGCCACAGGCCGTGGAAGAGCCCGAGGTTGGCGTGCACCAGCGCGCGCAGCGCCAGCAGCGGGACGAGCCAGTAGGGCGTGAGCCGCAGGTAGCTGGGCGGGATGTGCCCGTCGAAGCGCAGGAAGAACGCCCCGTAGAACGACATCGTCCACAGCGTGAGGTGGGCGAGCACCACCACCGGGCGGCGGTAGTTCATCACCAGCTTCGGGACCTTCAGCTCAGGCGGAATGGATGGGTTCATGGCCTTCAGCGGTCGCGGCGGGCGGCGCGTCGCACGGTGGCGATCACCCGCTGCAGGTCGTCATCGGGGAGGTTGGTCGAGCTCGGTAGACAGATGCCGTGGTGGAAGAGGTCGGCGGCGACGTCGCCTCCCACACACTCGACGCCCGCGAACACGGGTTGGAGGTGCATGGGCTTCCACACCGGGCGGCTCTCGATGTTCTCGGCTTCGAGCGCGCGGATGAGCCCGTCGCGGTCGACGCCGAGGGCCTTCGCGTTGACCTGGAAGGCGCTGAGCCAGTTGGTGTGCAGGCCGTACTCGCACTGCGGCATCAGCGTCATTCCGCCGAGGTCGGCAAAGGCCTCCCGATAGTGGAACGCGATCGCCCGCCGCCGCGCGACGCGCTGGTCGAGGACCTCGAGCTGTCCGCGCCCGATGCCCGCGAGCACGTTGGACATGCGGTAGTTGTATCCGACCTGCGTGTGCTCATAGGCGACGCCCGGGTCGCGCGCCTGCTGCGACCAGAAGCGCGCGAGCTTCACCCGCTCGGGGTCGTGGGCGAGCAGCATCCCGCCGCCGGTGGTGGTGATGATCTTGTTGCCGTTGAAGGAGTACACGCCGATCGGCGCGATGGTGCCCGCGGGGCGGCCCTTGTAGGTCGTCCCCACGGCCTCGGCGGCGTCTTCGAGCACGGCCACGCCGTAGCGCTCGCAGAGGGCCATGATCGGGTCCATGTCCGCGCTCTGCCCGTACAGGTGCACCACCACGAGCGCCTTCGGAACCTTCCCCACCGCCGCGCGCCGACGCAGCAGGTCTTCGAGGACGTTGGGGTCGAGGTTCCAGCTCGCGCGATCGGAGTCGAGGAAGACGGGGCGCGCGCCGAGGTAGAGGGCCGGGTTGATGGTCGCGATGAAGGTGAGCGACGGACAGATGACCTCGTCGTCAGGGCCCACGCCGAGCAGCCGCAGCCCGAGGTGCATGCCCGCGGTGCCGCTGCCGAGGGCCACGCAGGGAAGTCCGGTGCGCTCGGAGAAGCTCGCCTCGAAGGCGTCGAGGTTGGGCCCGACGGTGGAGAGCCAGTTGGACGTAAACGCCTCCTGCACGTAGCGGAGCTCGTTTTCGCCCATGTGGGGCACCGACAGATAGACGCGCTTGTTCACTCTCGACTCCAACCGCCGCCGTTACCGTCGGGGATGCCGGTGGGATGTCCCAATCCCGGCCCGCGTTCAAGTGGCGACGGGCGTTCCCTCGAACTCCGGCATCGTCGCGTGACCGTCGCTTGACACGCCGTCGCGCCGCAGCACCCGCCCGACGGTCTCCAGCACGATGCGCGCGTCGAGGGCGAGCGACCAGTGGTCGACGTACCAGACGTCGAGCGCGAACTTCTCCTCCCACGAGATGGCGTTGCGCCCGTGAATCTGCGCCCACCCCGTGATGCCCGGCATCACCTCGTGGCGCCGCCGCTGCTCGGGCGAATACCGGGGGAGGTAACGCACCAGCAGCGGTCGCGGGCCGACGAGGGAGAGGTCACCGCGCAGGACGTTCCAGAGCTGCGGGAGCTCGTCGACGCTGGTGGCGCGCAGCCAGCGCCCGACGGCGGTGAGCCGCTCGGCGTCGGACAGCGGGTTGCCGTGGGCATCGGTCGCCTCGCGCATGGTGCGAAACTTCACGATCTCGAAGGTTCGCTCCCCGCGCCCCGGTCGCTTCTGACGGAAGAACACCGGCGAGCCCATGGTGACGCGCACCGCCGCGGCCGCGCCCACGAGCACCGGCGCGACGGCGACGAGGCCAACCGCCGCGGCGGCCCGATCGACCGCCGTCTTCACCAGAAACCGCCACCCCGATTGGGCGGTCACGACGCACCTTCGACAGCCACGGCACCCGGCCGCCGGACGCGCCGAGTTGCGAGGAGAGCTGTACGCCTCACCGCACCATCCCCTGGAGGATGTCGAGATACCGCTGCGCCAGCGAGTCGCGCGTCGCGTTGGCGAGCACCCACTCGCGTCCGCGCTTCCCCATCGCCGCCCGCGCCTCCGGGTCGTCGGCCATGGCGAGGATGACGTCGGCGATGCTGCGCGGGTTCTCGGGCTTCGCGAAGAGACCCGCCCGGGCTTCGTCGCAGACCAGCTTGCGGGCCACGCCGTCGATGGCGAGCAGCGTCGGGCGCTCGGTCGCCATGTAGTCGAAGACCTTGTTGGGATAGACGGTGCGGAAGGTCGGGTTGTCCTGAAGGATGGCCGCGCCCACGTCGCAGGCGCGCACGATCTCGGGCATCCGCGATTTGGGCTGCGCGCCGTGGAAGCGCACGTTGTCGAGGCCGCGCCGCGCCCGCTCGGCTTCGAGGGCCGCGCGCTCGGGGCCGTCACCCACGCAGGCCAGCAGGATGTCGGGCCGGTGCTTGAGCAGCTCCGCGGCGTCGAGGAATTGCCCCACCGCGTTGGCCCGCCCGTGGGCGCCCGCGTACATCACCACGAACCTGTCGCCCCACCCGAGCTCGCGCCGCGCGTCGTTGTCGCGCGGGCCCGGCGTGAACAGCTCTACGTCGGCGCCGTTGGGGACGAACACGATCTTCTCGGCGGGCGCGAGTCCCCGCTTGATGAGGTCGTCGCGGAAGGCCGGCGTCAGCACGTTGATCTTGTCGGCCATCGCGCAGGCCGCGCGCTCCATCGCGTAGAGCATGCGGGTGAGCGCCGCGCCTTCCTTCAAGACCCCGGTGGTGATGGCGCTCTCGGGCCACAGGTCGCGAATCTCGAACACCCACGGAACGCCCCGCCAGCGGGCCTTCGCGGCCGCGAAGCCTGGCGCCATGGTGATGAGCGGCGGCGAGGTGGCGATGACGACGTCGGGCCTCGCCACGGTCATCGCGGCCTGCATGGACGACAGCGTGAAGCCAAAAAACGCCGCCATGCGCCCGGCGTACGACTTGTTGTACGAGCGCGGGACGTGGCAGCGCAGCACGGTGACGTCGCCGTCCATCTCGCGGGTGATCCAGCGGCCGTGGTAGCGCTCGGGGACGTCGCCGGTGGCGTAGTCGAGGTTGCCCGCGACGACGGTGACCTCGTGGCCCGCCGCCGCCCACAGGCGGGCGAACTCGTTGAAGCGCGATCCGCCCGGCGAGCCGGGCATCAGGTAATACTGGTGGATGACTAGGATCTTCATGGTGCCTTGAGCAGTGCGCCGTCCTGCCAGCGCAGGCGGTGCGTGGTGCGAGCGGTGGTCACCCGCCACTGGTCGCCATCGACGGTGACCGCGAGCGGACCTTCGCCCAGCACCGTCACGAACTCCAGCGGAGTCGCCGCCCGCCGCTCGACCGCGAGCGAGGGGACGGCCTCCTTCACGGCGTAACCGCGCGACAGCCAGCCGCGTGGCGGGTCGTCGTGTCCCGACACGATCGTCGCTGGGAGGGAGCGCCCGCGTTCATCGAAGACGGCGACTCCATAGTCGCCTTTTGGGGTGTGCAGCGTCATGGCGCCAGCCTCGGCGTCGGCCGTGTGGGGATACGGGCCACCGAGCCAGTGCAGGCGCGCGGAGTGTTCGCCGGTTCCGGTGATGCGATCGACGACCAGCATGGTCCCGTCGTCGAGGAGGGTGACGGCGCGGCGGTGGACGCAGCCGCCGTCGAAGCGCGCGTAGCCCGAGTGCTCACCGACCATGAGCGTGAGGCCCGGTCGCGGCTCGAAGCGGAGCAGACGCGCGGGTGTTCGGTAGAGGTACTTGAAGCGCCGGAAATGGAGCATCTGGTCGCGGCCATCGACCACGACCGTGTTGTGACTCTCGGTGCGCAGGAAGTGGTCGTGATAGCGATGGTCGGCGTTGTAGAGATAGGTTCCGCCGTCGACGAGGACGTTTTCGCCGCGCCACCACGCGTCGAGGTGCAGCATCTCGATCTGACCGAAGCGGTCGAGCACCGTTCCGCAGCGGAAGGCCGCGAAGGTGCTCGGGTCGTCGGCCGTGCGCAGCACGTGATAGCCGGTGTGGCCGAAGCTCACCGACCGTCGAGAAGGCTCGCGCAGCGGGGCGTCGAGGGCCGCGGCGCCGAGCAGCCACGCGGCCTCTTCATCCCAGGGGCCTTCGGGGTAGAGGCGTTCGCCGCGGAGGCAGAGCGAGAGGGCCTGGAGCGTCGGACGGAAATCCGAGAAGTCGCAGGTGGAGAGCACGCGCGGGAGTGACCCATCGTTGGCGCCCTGGTTGGGCAGGCGACCGTCGGCGGGGTTCTGGTGGGCGACGAGGAAGTCCAATGAGGTGGTGAGCGCGCGGCGCCACGAGGGTGGCATCTCGCGCACGCCATCCGCGCGGAGAAAGCGCCACGCGAGCAGGTAGTCCTGAGCGATGACGCGGTGGTAGTTGTGCGAGAGGTTGATGTAGCCGCCGTCGGGGTACACCTGTCGGTCGGCCTGCTCATCGAGGAGCGCGAGTCCGCGCTCGCGCCAGCGGCGGGCGTCGGGGAGATCGGGGCGCATCCAGGCGACGAGGAAGAGCCCGGCGGCCTCTGCGATGAGGTGGTTGTTGTAGACGGCGCGCTCGGCGTAGGGGAGCTCGCGCTCGGTGTGATGGCCGACCTGCGCGGCGTAGCGGGAGACCTCGACGGCGAGGTCGCCGACGTCACACGAGAGGCCGGAGAAGACCGAGAGCGCGAAGAGCCACGCGTGCAGGCGGATGGTGGCTTCTTGATTGGAGAACCAATGGACACCCAGCGGATATGGGTTGTCGCGCAGGAAGCCGCGCACCTGCGACGAGAAGGCCGAGAAGCAGCGGTCGCGGTCGGCGGGGAAGAGGGCCGCGGCGCGGGCGAGGTGGAAGGCTTGCGGGAAGCGGGCGGCCTCCCAGGTGAGCTTGATGTCGCCCACGCGATCGCCGTCACGGAGCGCATCAGACCAGTGGGCGGAGGGGTTCCAGCGCTGGCCATTGGTGGGGTTGAGGTGCCAGTCGAAGGGCTGACCGTGGCTGCCATCCCAGCGGCCGAAGCAGTGGACGATGCCGCGGATGGCGCCGTCGGCTCGCTCGCGCAGGGTGACGAGGGCCTCATCGGACAAGCGTGGTCGAACGGCGGCAGCGACGTCAGCGGGCTGCGCCCACGGGAGGCGCGGCAACCAGGTGACGGCGGGCCGCGGGTCGTGGACGACGTGGTCGCCGCGGCGGGCGAGGCCGGAGCGCAGGCGGAGTTCCCAGGCGGCGCGGAAGGCGGTGCCGGCGGCGCCGAGCTCGCGCACCTCCTGGAGCTGATCGCGCAGTCGCTGAAGAACGCTCACTGGGCTCACACCACCGGGGGCGGCCCCGCGTCGGCGGTGCTGTACCGGGTGAACTCCCCGTCCAGGGTGAGCGTCGCCCAGAGCTCGATGCAGAGGACCTTCCACGTCACGTCGAACCACAACGGATCATCCGTGTGGTCGAGCCATCGCTCCATGCCCGGCGCGTCCCAGAGCCCCCGCTCGCGGGCGCGTTGCCGGGTGAGCGTGTCGCGAACAAACGCCCGATGTTTCCCCTTCATCCACGTCTCGGCGGGCGTGTCGAAGCCCACCTTGCGTCGCGTGAGAACCTCCTCGGGAATCACATCGGCCACCGCGCGCCGCAGCATCCACTTGGACGCCCCCTCGCGAAACTTCAGGTCGAAGCCCGACTGAAACGCGAAGCGCACCATGCGCGGGTCGGCCATGGGGACGCGCGACTCCAGCGAGTGCCCCATGCTCATGCGGTCGTCTTGCTGGAAGAGCCCCGTGAGGTAGGTCTGCTGATCCCAGTGCATCAGCTTGTCGGCCGGGTCGGTGGCGGGTGAGGCCGCGAGCGTGTCGCGAAACACCTGCCGCGCGCGCGACCGGGAGAGCACCCGCGGGTCACCCAGCACCCCCGCCCACGCCTCTTCCGGCACCTTCGAGAAGTTGTCGAAATAGCGCTCGTCCCAGCGGAGCAGCGGCCCGAGGCCCTTGCGGAGATTGCGCGCCACGCGGTCGAGGGTGCGCCGCTCGGTGAGCTGCTTCCAGAGGTTGCCGCCGACTGCTGGTGCCGCGCCTGGAGTGCTCACCGCGGGCGTGCGATGGAGCCGTCGCTCGACGCGCTGCCACACCTGCGACGGTGACGCGAACTGCGCCGCGACCTTCAGCGGGTGGGCGAGGGCGTAGCGTGCGTATCCGCCGAAGACCTCGTCGGCGGCCTGTCCCCCGAGGCAGACCTTGACCCGCTCCGACGCGAGCCGCGCGACGGCGTCCATCGGGATCATGGCGTGTCCGATGACGGGTTGATCCTGCATGAAGAGCAGGCGGGGCATGTCTTCGGGGAAGGTGGAGCCGTCGAGGGTGATGAGGTCGAGGTCGAGCCCGAGTGCCTTCGCGGCGGACTCTTGATACGGCCGCTCGTCGATGACCCCTTGGCCCGTGAAGTGGACCCCGAAGCACCGCGGTCGAACCCCCGCCCGCGTCGCGCACGCCGCCACCGCCGTCGAGTCGATGCCCCCCGAGAAGAACGACCCCACCGGAACATCGCTCATCAACTGTTCGCCGACGACGTCCTGAAGGATGGCGCGGAGCTCGTCGACGTTGTGCTCGGGTGCTCCGCCGCGCGGGGTGAAGTTGTCGACGGCCCAGTAGCGCCGCGCGCGCCGCCCACCACCATCGAACTGAACGTACTCCCCGGCGCGGAGCTGCTTGATGTCGGAAAGAAAGGTCCGCTCGAACAGGGGCGTGTGGAAGTGGAGATATTCGTTGATGGCCTCGGGGTCGAGGCGCCGCGGGACGTCGGGACAGGCGAGCAGCGCCTTGATCTCGCTGGCGAAGACCACGCGCTTGCCGTCGTCGTGAAGGTAGAGCTGCTTCACGCCCATCGGGTCACGGGCGAGGGTGAGCCGACGATTGGAGCGGTCGTAGAGGGCGAACGCGAAGATGCCTGCGGCATCGGCGAGGACGTCGGGCCCGCGGCGCGCGACCCAGCGCAGGAGGGTCTCGGTGTCGGAGTGTCCGCGGAAGGTCTCGCCGTGGGCCTCGAGCGAGTCGCGGAAGCGCTGGTGATTGTAGAGCTCGCCGTTGTAGGCGATGACGAAGGCGCCGCCATCGATGGGCATGGGTTGGGCCCCAGTGGGCGAGAGGTCGACGATGGCGAGTCGGCGGTGGCCGAGGCCGAGAGGACCATCGACGTGGAAGCCCTCGCCATCGGGCCCGCGGTGCGCGAGAGCGCGCGTCATGCGGGTGAGCGCGGCGCGGTCGACGGGGCGGTCGGGGTCAGCGTAGTGGAAGATGCCAGCGAGGCCGCACATGCGAAGGTCTTCGGTCGGTTGCCGGTCGGGCGCGATGCCATTCATCGCGCGGTGGTTCCGACCGTGGCCGCGATTCGGGCGGTACGCGCGGAGGGCGGTGGGCGTCAAGCGGGGACTGCCCGCGGCGGGGGCCTTGCGCCCGGCGGGTGCTGGGCTGCATCTGACGGGCATGAAGACGACGACGATGGTGCTGGGCGGGTGTCTGGTGGTGATGGGGTGTTCGCGCGCGCCGAGCCCGGCGGCCGCCACGCCAACGACGGCGACGGCTCACAGCAACACGCCTGCGCCGACCGCTGCGCCTGCGGCGCCGACGGCTGCGGCGTCGCTGACGGTGACCTCGCCCGCGCGCGAGGCGCTCATCGCGCAGGGTGACGCCGCGCCGAGCTTCGTGGCGACCGCACACGATGGCCACCGGGTGGAGAGCAACGGCGGCGCCCGCGAGCGGGTGCTGGTGTTGTACTTCTACCCGCGCGACGAGACGCCGGGGTGCACGCGGGAGGCGTGCTCGTTCCGCGACGCGTACTCGGCGTACACGGAGGCGGGGGCGGAGATCTTCGGCGTGAGCACCGACGCGGCGGACTCGCACCGCGGCTTCGCGCAGAACCACCAGCTGCCCTACGGGCTCATCGCGGACACCGAGGGTCGTCTGGCGGGTGCGTTCGGGGTTCCAGTGCGGGCGGGGTTCACCGCGCGGACGACGGTGGTCATCGGGCGCGACGGTCACGTGGCGCGGGTGTTTCCGGACGTGAGCGTGGACGGGCACTCGACCGAGGTGCTCGCGGCGGTGCGAGCGGCTCGGTAGGAGAGGGCGGAGTTCGCGTGGTCCCGTGCGTCGATGTGCAGTCGCTCACTCCGGGCTATTTCACGTGGTCACCCCGCTGCGCGGGGTTGCAGGGACTTCGGTGCGCTCCAGCACGTCGATGAGAGTCTGGCGCGCGTGGTGGAGCGGCTGCTCGCGGACGTAGCGACGGACGGTCTCGCAGTCCTCGTCCCGGATCGAGTAGGCGCCGTATCCCTCCTGCCAGGAGAAGCCCGGGACGTTCAGTCGGCGGGCGACGAACTGCGAGGTCCCGACCTTCAGCGCCCGCACGAGGTCGGCGACTGCCACCGACTGATGCAATGCGACCAGCACATGGACGTGATCCTCGACGCCTCCGACCGCGTAGGCCTGACAATCGCGCGCCAGGCAGATGCGATCGAGAAGTCCATGAACCCGTCGCGCTCTTGGCGCATCCAGCGCGGGCGCGCGCTCGAAGGTCCCCCAGACCAGGTGCACATACAGACGGGTGTACGACGTCGTCATCGACTCAACCCTCCAATCCCCGCAACCCCGCGCAGCGGGGTGACCGCGTGAAATAGCCCGGAGTGAGCGACTGCACGCCGACGCATGGGCCCACGCGAACTCCGGCCACTGCCCCGTCGCACGCCGTCCATCCCCTACGCCTCCGTCACCCGATACCCGATGGCCTCCGCGAGGTGGTGCGCCATCACCGCGCCGCTCCCATCCAGGTCGGCGATCGTCCTCGCCAGCTTCATCACCCGATGAATCGCCCGCGCGCTCAGCCCCAGCCGGTCGCTCGCGTCCGTCAGCAGTCGCGTGCTCATCGCGTCGAGCGCCGCCACCTCCCGCAGTTGCCGCACGTTGAGTCGCGCGTTGCAGTCCCCGCTTCGCGCCACGGCCATCGCTCGCCCGGCGGCAACACGCGCCCGCACCTCCCCGCTCGACGGCCCCGACGCCCCCTCCGTCAACTGCGCCGCCCGCACCGGCGGTAGCGGAACCAACAGGTCGATACGATCCATCAACGGACCGGAGATGCGGCCGCGGTAGCGCTTCACGCGCTCCTCGGAGCAGTCGCAGCGGTCCGACGGGTCGCCCGCGTAGCCACACGGGCAGGGGTTCATCGCCGCCACCAACGTGAACCTCGCCGGGTACCTCGCCCGCGAGCGCGCCCGCACGATGGTGATGTGCCCTTCCTCCAACGGCTCGCGCAGCGCCTCCAGGCTCTCGCGCGGAAACTCCGGCAGCTCGTCGAGGAAGAGCACCCCGTTGTGCGCCAGCGCGATCTCCCCCGGCCGCGGCGGATCCCCACCGCCCGCCAGCCCCGCCGCGCTCGCCGTGTGATGCGGCGCGCGAAACGGTCGGTCCTTCAACAGCGCCACGCCCGGTCGCAGCGAGCCCGCGACGGAGTGCACCGCCGTCACCTCCATCGCCTCGCGAAACGTGAGCGGCGGCAGCAGCGTCGGCAGCACCCGCGCGAGCATCGTCTTCCCGCCGCCCGGCGGGCCCATGAGCATCACGTTGTGCCCGCCCGTCGCCGCGATCTCCAGCGCGCGCTTGGCGTGCGACTGCCCGCGAACGTCGATGAGATCGAGCAGCTCCTCCGCGTCGCTGGTCGCGAAGTCGGCCACCCGCGTCGGGTCGATGCGCTGGAGCTCACCGCGCCCGCACAGAAATTCGCACACGCCGCGCAGCGTCTCGGCCCCGCGCACCTCGATCCCCTCCACCACCGCGGCCTCGGCGCCGTTCTCGATGGGGACGATGGCGCCGCGCATGCCCCGGTCGCGGGCGGCCAATACCTGGGGGAGTATTCCTCGCACCGGGCGCACGCTGCCGGTGAGCGAGAGCTCCCCGAGCATGAGCCAGCCGTCGAGCCCCTCGGCGGGGCAGTCGCCCGAGGCCGCGAGCGTCGCGACGGCGATGGCGAGGTCGAAGCCCGTGCCGGCCTTCTTCACGTCGGCGGGCGCGAGGTTCACCGTCACCCTGCGCAGGGGGAAGGGGTAGCCCGCCTGCTCCATGGCGGCGCGGACGCGGGTGCGGGACTCGCGCACTGCCACCTCGGCGAGGCCGACGAGGTCGAAGGCGGGCAGGCCGCGGGCGATGTCGACCTCCACCTGGACGGGGTGCGAGTCGAGGCCGATGAGGGTGCTGGCGTGGGTGGTAGCTAACAAGGGTGGTTCCTCCGGGAGGGGGATTCACCACGAGGCGTGCCAGCGCGCGGGGCGACGAATTATGCTTGTTTTCAAGCGTTGGGATGGTCGCCATCCGGGCCGCCGCCAGTGGCGGCGGTGGCGGCGGTGGCGGCGGCGACGTCACGAGTTGCCCGGCTGGCGACCAAGCTGTCGTACACTCCCGCGTCACATGCGCAGGGAGCGATGACGACCGAAGCGGATACGAGACCCTCGATGGCGGCGCGGCTGGGTTTGTCCCCGGGCGACGTCGTGGGCGGGCGCTACCAGATCATCTCGCTCCTGGGCGAAGGCGGCATGGGGGCGGTGTTCCAGGCGAAGCACCAGGTGCTGGGGCGCATCGTCGCCATCAAGGTGCTCAAGCCCGACATGGCGGCGCACGAGCAGTTCGCCGGGCGCTTCCTCCAGGAAGCCAAGAGCGCCGCCGAGCTGCACCACAAGAACATCGTCGAGATCTCCGACTACGGCGTCGACGGCGACCGCCCGTACATGGTGATGGAGTACCTCAAGGGCGAGTCCCTCGACGCGTACATGGAGCGCGAGGGCCCGCTCTCGCCCGCGCGCGTCGTCGCCATCATGGAGCCCGTGCTCCGCGCCCTCGCGATGGCCCACGAGCGCGGCATCGTCCACCGCGACATCAAGCCCGACAACATCTTCCTCCAGAGCGATGACGACGGCGGCGAGCCTGTTCCGAAGGTCGTCGACTTCGGCATCGCCAAGCGGCAGGCGGGCGAGGACAACCCCCAGCTCACCACCGCCAACATGGCCCTCGGGACGCCCGCGTACATGGCGCCCGAGCAGATCATGTCGTCCAAGAACGCCACCGGGTCGGCCGATCAGTACGCCGTCGGGGTCACCATCTACGAAGCCCTCACCGGCGCGTACCCCTTCGAGGCGACGACCATCAACCAGTTCATCGTGGCCAAGGCCACGCAGGACGCGCGGCCCATCACCGAGCTGCGCCCCGACATCGACCCGGCCCTGGCCGCGATCGTGATGCGCACCCTCCAGCGCAAGCCGGAAGACCGCTTCCCCACCATCGCCGCGCTCCGCGAGGCCCTCGCCGCCTACCGCGGGCCCCTCTCCGATCGACCCATCCGCACGGGCGGTGATGCCCCGGCGCGCCTGCCCAACGCGGGCGTCACCGTCGGCAACCGCGCCGCCGAGGTGGTCGCGCCCCCGCCCGCCGCGCCTCCGCCGTCGGCCGAGACGATGCTCCAGGGCAGCCGCACCAACGGCTCCATCATGACTCCGGCGCCGGTGGACTACTCCGCGCCGGAGCCCGCGCGCTCATCGAAGTGGATCGCCGTCGCCGTGGGTGCAGTGCTCGTGTTGGGCGGCGGCGCCTTCGCGCTCACCCGCCCGCGCGGGACGCCGCCGGTCGATCCGACCCCGCGCCCCGTCGCGCATGACCCGACGCCGACGCCACCGCCCACCGACCCGACGCCCACCCCGCCGACGCAGCAGCGGCAGGTGGTGTTCTCGGTGCGCGTCGAGCCGCCCGTCGCCGTCATCAGCCTCGACGGAGAGAACATCGGCTCGGGCCGCGCCGAGGTCATGCGCGCCAACGACGGTCACCGCTACCAGCTCCAGATCACCGCGCCGGGCTACACGCCGCTCACCGAGGTGCTCACCGCCGATCGCGACGTGAGCCTCGACCGCCGCCTCACACCGCTTGCCGACCCCAACCCCCGTGGCCACGTGCGCGGCAACCCGACGCCGACTCCCACGCCGACGGCGAACCCCACGCCGACTCCGACTCCCACGGCGAACCCGACGCCGACCCCGACCCCGCACCCGACGCCGACGCCGACGCCGACCAACGATCCGCGTCACCCCAACATCGATCGCTCGAACCCCTTCGGTACGGAGTAGGCGGCGCCCACGTCCGCTCAACGCTCCTCACCCGGAGCGAAGCGGGGGGGCGCTGCCCATCGTTGGAGCTTGTCTACAGCCGCTCGGCAGAGCGGAGCATCTCGGGGACGAAGTGCGCGCGGTGGCGGATGAGCGACGGGCCGTTGTGACGGACGCGCCCTCGCACCGTGGCCTGATCGGGTCGCAGCAGAGACCCCTCCACGAGCTGGTCATCGAAGGTGAAGGTCTGGTCGCGCGACGTGGGCGTCGGGCCTGGGGGTGGTTGGGCCGACGCGAGGGTTGGGACGAGCACCATCGCGCCAAGCAGAGATGAACACACGCGGGACATGAACATTGGGAAACTCCTCTCTGCCCGCCATGGACGCACGAGGGGCGCGCTCGGTCTCTCCGACTCCTCTGGGTCGTCGGGGCGGTGATACCGTCCGCGGCGATGAGCACCACGGAGATGGCGGAGCGGTTGGCGCGGGTGCGCGCCGCGATGGCGGATGGGAAGGTCGACGCGCTGATCGTGCGGGGCACCGACGATTACCTGAGCGAGTATGTTCCGGAGGCGGAGAGCGGACGCGTGTGGCTGTCGGGCTTCACCGGCAGCCTCGGCGACGCGCTCGTGACCCTCGACCGCGCGTGGCTCTTCGTCGACGGTCGCTACCACGTCCAGGCCGACCTCGAGCTCGACCTCGCGCTCTGGACCCCGGTGAAGAACCCCCTCGGCCTCGCCAACGAGACCGCCTGCGCCAACACCCTCGCCGACCTCGTCGCTGCGCTCCCCGAGGGCGCCACCCTCGCCGTCGCGTACGAACCCCATCACTACGCCGTCAACACCTTCAACGCCTTCCGTCAGGAGCTCGCCGGCGCGGCCATCCGTTGGGTCGTGCCCGAGACATCGCCGCTCGTCCGCGCGCGTGGTCCGGTCGCTCCCACCGTCACTGGCAGCGGGGAGCTCCGCGTGGTCGACGAGTCGTCCCTCGGCCGCACCGTCGACGAGAAGGTCGACCTCGTCGCCGCGTGGCTCAAGAAGAAGAGCGCCGACGCCCTCCTCGTCACGAAGCTCGACGAGCTCGCGTGGCTCTCCAACCTGCGCGGCCAGGAGATGCCCTATCAAGCGACGTTTCGCGCGCTCGGCGTCGTCACCCGCGACGCCCTCTACCTGTCGGTGCGCGTCGCGCCCGTGACCGACGCGGTGCGCGCCGCCCGACCCTCCATCCGCTTCGTCGACGACGCGGCGCTGTGGTCGCTGCTCTCGGCGCTCCCCCGCGACGGACGCAAGGCGCGCGTGGCGCTCGACCCCGCCAGCGTCTCGTCAGGACTGCGCGACCGCGTCGACGCCCTCGGCCTCGACGTGCTGGCGACGACCTCGCCCGTGGTCGCCGCGAAGGCGAAGAAGACCCCGCCCGAGCTCGACGCGATGAAGCGCGCGCTGGGCCGCGCCGACCAGGTCGTCGACCGGGCCCAGACGTGGCTCAACCATCACGTGGCGCAGGGCGAGCGCGTCACCGAAACGGGCTTCGCCGCGCAGGTCGAGCGGCTGTTTCGCGCGGCCGGCGCGGTGGGGTTGTCGTTCAGGGTGATCTCGGCCTTCGGGGTCAACGGCGCGTCGGTGCACCACCCGCCGAGCGACGAAGCCGTCATCCGCGCGGGTGAGCTCATGCTCCTCGACACGGGCTGCTACTTCGAGGAGGGCTTCGCCACCGACCTCACCCGCACCTTCTTCGTCGGCGGCCCCGAAGCTTCCCCGACCCCCGCGCAGCAGCGGCTCTATACCCTTACCCTCAAGGCCGCCATCGCCGGCATGACCGCGCGAATCCCCAAGAACGCCTCCGGCGCGCAGCTCGATGGCATCACCCGGCGACCCCTCTGGCGCGAGGGCCAGGACTACGCCCACGGCACGGGCCACGGCGTGGGCATCAACGTCCACGAGGCGCCGCCCTCCATCGGGAAGACCGCCACCGCGACGCTGGAGCCGGGGCATGTGTTCTCCATCGAGCCGGGGCTCTACGTCGAAGGGGTTGGCGGGGTGCGCATCGAGAACCTCTGCACGGTGGTCGAAGACGGTGATGCGCCGGGGTACCTCCGGGTCGTTCCGCTGACTTTCGCCCCACTGGACAAGCGACTCATCGACGGCGCCCTGCTCGACGACGACGAGACAAACTTTGTCCGGGCGTACGAGAAACAGTGGGTGCCAGAGTTGGGAGAAGAGGTGACGGCCCGCGTCACCTTGCAGTAGCATCGCAGCCCTCGACCGCGCGATGCCCAGCCTATCTCCCAGTGAACGCATCGGAACGACTGTTGCGGGTCGTTATGAAATCCGAAGGCTGCTCGGAGAGGGCGGGTTCAGCTCGGTGTTCGAGGCCGTGCACAACGTCACGGGCCGCGAGGTGGCGCTCAAGCTGCTGCACCCGCACCTCACCACGACCGAACAAATCACCGAGCGCTTCCTCATGGAGGCGCGGGCGATGGCGCGCATCCGGCACGACGGCATCGTGCAGGTGCTCGACGCGGGCACCGACCCCGACGGCACGGTGTACATCGCGCTGGAGCTGCTCAACGGCGAGTCGCTCGAGACCACGCTCTCGCGCGTCCGCAAGCTGACCTGGGGTGAGACCGTCGCCATCGGCATCGACCTGCTGGGCGCGCTCGCCGAGGCGCACCGCAACAAGATCATCCACCGCGACATCAAGCCCGGGAACATCTACATCGTCCGCAAGCAGGACGGCAGCAGCCAGGCGAAGCTGCTCGACTTCGGCATCGCGCACGTCACGCAGCGCGGCCAGAAGCTCACGCAGCAGGGGATGATCCTCGGCACGCCCGAGTACATGTCCCCGGAGCAGAGCCGCGGCACCAACATCGGCCCCGAGAGCGACCTGTGGTCGCTGGGCATCGTGCTCTTCGAGTGCCTCGTCTCGCAGACGCCCTTCGCGAGCGAGACCACCACCGACATCCTGGTGAAGATCGCCACCACCGCGGCGCCGTCGGTGGCGTCGCTCGAACCGTCGGTGCCCAGGTCCGTCAGCGCGGTCATCGACCGTTCGTTGCTGCGCGACATCGAGCCGCGCTTCCACAGCGCCGAGGAGATGGCGAAGGCCCTCGAAGACGCGCGCAACGAGGCCGACTCCGCGCGGGTCTCCAAGGCTCCGACGCCCACGCGCGGCGCGATCGTCACGACGCCCCGACGGCCTCCGCCCGAGACGCTCTCGGCGAGCGCCGAAGAGCGCGTGGTGGCCGATGGCCCCGTTCCGAAGGCCGAGATCGTCCCGGGCAATCTCCGCGGCGGCAACAGTCGGGAGAAGCCCATCTCCCTGGCGGCGTCGCTGCGTCGGCCGACGCCCGCGCTCGGTCAGGCCGTCGGGGTGATGCGCCCCGGAGGCGCTGGTGCCGTGCGTGTGGTGGAGGTCGACGCGACGCGCTCGCGGGAAGAGCCCGTGAGCCGAGGCTCCGGGGCTGTTCGACGCGAGGCGCTCGCCGCGGCGGCCCTCGCGTCGGAGCGCAACTCGGCGACGACGACCAACCCGGGCGACTCGGGACGCGTGTCGCCGGTGCCTTCGACGGGCGTTCCGTCGCTGCCTCCGGCGGCCAGCTTCGACCTCGATCTCCCACCGGTCACGCCGACGTCCATCGCGGGCGAACGCATCAGCGGCGATCGCTTGAGCGGCGAGGGCTTCGGCCGCGTGACCATCGATCGTCCCGCGCCGCGGTCGTTCCAGACGCCGCCGACACCGGCCAACAGTCGGTCACCCGTGGTGACGGTGCTCGCGGTGGTGGGTGCGCTTGCGGTGGTGGGTGCCGTCGCCTTCAAGCTCGTCGGCGAAGGCGGCCCCGGGCCGACCACCCCCACCACCCCCACCGGCCCCGGACGCGCCACCAACGACCGGGCCGATGGAGGCGGGACCAGCACCATCCCTGCGGCCAACCTGGAGCAGTTGCGGACGTTCAATCCGGGCCCTGGGCTCGCGGGCACCGACGCGCTGTCGGACTTCGCGCGTCACGCTGCGGTGAGCGGTCCGTCGGGCGCGCAGCGCATCGCCGTGAGCTGCCTGCCGGGCGGCGAGGCGGGCCCGACGGTGGTCATCCACCCGTTGAGCGGTGGGCCGACGCTGGGGTCCTTCCGTGGGGTCGTGGCGTGCGCGGGCTTCGACCTCGGCGTGGTCCCCGACGTGACCGACGACGGCACCGACGACGTGGTGGCCACCACGGCCAACGCGACGGGCATCGTGGTCATCGACGCGCGGTCGCTGCGGGTGTGGCGCACCATCGCGGTTCCGGGCGCGCGGGGCATCGCGCTCGGCGGCGGCTACACCGTTCGCGGCAGCGAGGGTGATGTCGTGACGGTGGTCTACACCGAGCCCAACGGCCCGGGTGAGCCCTCGGAGGTGCGGGCCATCAGCCTGCGGCGGCAGCGGGTGCTCTGGTCGGTCAACGGCTCCAACACCCTCGGTCGCATCGGCCAGCCGGTGGAGCTCGGCCTCGCGGTGGGTCCCGACGCGACGGGGGACGGCGTGTCGGACGTGGTCATGGGCATCGGCCCGATGGGCAACTCGGCGGCGGGTGGTGACCGGAGGCGCTGCGTGCAGCTCTACTCCGGGGCCAACGGCGCGCCGGTGTGGTCCGAGCCGTTCTGTCGCCCCGTGGGTCGCAGCGCGCAGAGCCTCTCGCTCGGGCCCGACGTCAACGGCGACGGCCGCGGTGATGTCGCGGTGGGCACCGACCAGCACGACAACGCGGCGCCCGTGTTGATCCTCTCGGGGGTCAACGGCAGCACGTTGCTCACGGTGACGCCGCCGGCCAGCGAGCAGGGCACCGCCTTCGGGTGGCCGGTCGCGCTCTCGGGCGATCTCAACGGCAACGACACGCCCGACCTCGTGGTCGGCACCACCGGTCGGCAGACGCTGCTCACCCTCTTCGACGCGCGCAGCGGCGAGGTGGGCGGACGCCTCACGCTGAGCGGCGACGGCGCGGGCAACCTGCGGGTGTTTCCCGTGCAGCCCAACTCGCCGTCCGAGCCGTGGTCGTTGCTGGTGGCCGACCCGGGCAACGGGCTGCGGTTGATGGCGCGCCGCGGCGGCACTGAACCGTTGTAACGCGCGGCCCCGCGGGGCTACCGTCGCCCATCGGGAGGCGACGATGAAGGTCGCGGTGCTTGGATCGGGAAGCTGGGGCAGCGCCCTCGCGAAGGTGCTCGCGGACAACGGTCACGACGTCGCGCTCTGGGGGCGGCGCCCGGAGCTGGCGCACGCCATCCAGGCGACGCGGGAGAACGCGACGTTTCTCCCTGGGGCGCGCTTCGCCGACACGCTGCGGGCGACGTCGTCGCTCGAAGACGCGCTCGCGGCCGCGGAGATGTTGCTGGTGGCGGTTCCGACGCACGGGCTGCGCGAGGTGCTGCGGGCGAGCGCTGATTTTATCCCGCAGGGTATTCCCGTGGTGAGCGCGACCAAGGGCATCGAGCAGGACTCGCTGGAGTTCGTGCACGAGATCATCGCGGCAGAGGTGCCGTGGTCGAAGCGCACCTTCGTGGCGTTGTCGGGGCCGTCGTTTGCGCGCGAGGTGGCCGCGGGGCTGCCGACGGTGGTGGTGGCCGCTGCGCACGACCTCGCGCTCGCGCGCACGGTGCAGGGCGCGTTCTGGACCGACGATCGCTTCCGCGTGTACCTGAGCGACGACGTGGTGGGCGTGGAGGTCGGCGGCGCCCTGAAGAACGTCGTGGCCATCGCGGCGGGCGCGAGCGACGGGCTCGGCTATGGGCACAACACGCGCGCGGCGCTCATCACGCGGGGCCTGGCGGAGATCGCGCGGCTGACGATGAAGATGGGCGGCGACGCGCTGACGCTGGCGGGGCTAGCGGGCATGGGCGACCTCGTGCTGACGTGCACGGGCGACCTGTCGCGCAACCGGCACGTGGGCTTCGAGTTGGGGCAGGGGAAGTCGCTGACGGAGATCCTGGGCGGGATGCGGCAGGTTGCCGAGGGCGTTCGCACCGCGAAGAGCGCGTGGGATCTGTCGCAGCGCGAGGGCGTGTCGATGCCCATCACGGAGCAGGTTTACCTGGCGCTGTATCACGGGAAGCCGCTCAGCGACGCGGTGCACGACCTGATGACGCGCGCCGCGGGTCACGAGCGGGACTGACTACTTCTCCCAGTTGGTCTCGACGAAGCGGTTGAACGCCTGCACGAGCGCGCCGGTCTTCGGATCGGGAATGCGCGGGTCGACCACGGTGACGTCGCCGAAGCCCGCGGCGGCGAAGGCTTGCGCGAGCTTCGGGTCTTCGCGGCACGCCTTCTGGAGCTGACGAAACTGCGTCACCTCGTCGCGCTGGTCCTTGCCGAGGTCACGGAGTCGCACGCGGAGGCGCTTGATGAGCGGGGTCGCGGCGAAGGGTTCAATGACGGCGTGGATGGCGGCGGCGAGCTGCGTTTCGGCGGCGGAGTCCATGCTCAGGTCGATCCCCCGGGCTTCTTCTCCGGCTTGGGCAGCTTCATCTTCGGCTCCGACGGGTGCGGCCGATACAGCAGGATCGTCCGCCCCAGCACCTGCGCGACCTCTGCCTTCAGCTCCGCGGCGAGCGCGTCGGCGGTCTCGTAGCGGTCCGACGGGGCCTCGGCGTGGATGCGGATCTTGATGAGCTCGTGGTCGAGCAGCGCCTGGTGCACCGCGGCGGTGACCGTCTCGGTGAGGCCCTGCTTGCCGATCTGCACCAGCGGGCTGAGGTGGTGGCCGAGGCCGCGGAGGTATTGGTTCTGCTTGCTGTTGAGGGCCACGGTGGGTCTCTCTTTCTAGAACTGGTAGCGGGCGCCGAGGCCCACCACGTTGACGGAGAAGTCGTACGTCCCGCCGTTGACGGCGATGCGCGGACCTTGCCCGTTGGAGCGAAACGGCTCGACGGGGTAGAGCGCCGCGGTGCGCGCGTCGACCACGACCGAGCTGGCGAACATGTACGCGAACACGGCATCGAAGCGGAAGCGTCCGTAGTGCACCGACGCCCCGAGGCTGCCGACGAACTTGTCCGAGTCGAGGGTCAACGCGTTGGTGTACTGGTTGGCCGTCGCGCTGGTCTCGTAGGACACGCCGAAGCGCGCCTGGAGCCCGACGCCTCGACCCAGGTTGGTCATGTGCTCGCCGCCCAGACGGATCGACCACGAGTCCTGAAACTGCCGGTTTTCCGCGAGCGGGCCCACTTGATAGGTGCCCACGCCCCGCACGCCCGTGAGCGCGATGTTCTCCGGGAGGATGTCGATGCGCTGATGAACGCTCCACCCTTCCCACACCGCGGCGAGCTCGATGTGCGTCGTCGGGAGCGGGCGAAATTCCACCCCGACGCGCGCGATGGGCGCGAGCCGAAACTGCACCCGCGCCGTGTCGCCCTGCACCTGCGCTCCTTCGTAGAACGACGCCGACGGGAGCCGCACGCCGAGCTTCGCGGGCGCGTCGACGTCGTACGGGAGCTGGTACGACGCGCCGATGGCGATCATACGGTGGGGTGTAAACTGCACCCCGACGTTGCCGGTGGGCGCGAAGATCGGGCCGACGTTGATGGCGGCCATGGCGTCCCACTGCGGGTCTTCGGGCGCGCAGGTGAGCGTCGCCGGACAGGCCGACAGCGCATGGCGTGCGGCGAACGATCCGGTGAGCGCCGAGAACCCGACGCCGATGTTGATCATCCGGTGCGGTCGCCACGCGGCCCACACCCCCGCGACGACGAGGAGCGACCCGTCGAGCGTGACGAGGTTGTATCGCTGCGGCGCGGTGGGCGTGTCGGCGTACGAGGTGATGGCCGCGTACGGGGCGTAGGCGCCCGCGGCGAACATGAAGTTGCGCAGCCCGAAGTTGTGCGTGGCGATGAGCGTCGGGATGGGCAGCGCAGCACCTTCGCCCTGCACCGGCGCGAAGCCCACCGGCGCCATGTTGCGATCGGGCAGCGCGCTGCGCGTGTACGTGTTGTTGAAGTTCACGAACGACGCGTCGAGCAGCAGCCCGTTGCCCGCCTGGATGAGCCCCGCGGGGTTGTACCAGACGGCGTGCTGGTCATCGGCGCCCGCAACAAAGGCACCACCGCGACCGAGCGGTCGGACGCCGCGGTCGGTGAGGTAGAAGCCTCCCGCTTGAGCGAGCGAGGGGCACAGCGCGACGAGAGTGAAGACGAGGAGGTGTCGCTTCACAGCGGGAGCCTCCGGCGCTGCACGATGGCGTAGAACTGTTCGAGCCCGCGGCTGTTGTCGGTGAGAAACGAGATGACCTCCCGGAACATGTAGAACACGTCCTGCGCGGACATGGGGCCGTGTTCGCCGGGGCGTTCGCGGTTGGTGTCGGCGATGGCGTCGGCGATGACCGTCAGCGGCTCCGGCGTGAGCGGGTCGCCCGTGGTGGGTCGCTCGACGGCATGGCCGAGCACGCTGATGAGCGCGCGGTCGCGGTCGAGCGCGCGGGCGCGATCGAGGAAGCGCAGCGACTGCGGGACGAGCCCGGTGCGCGGGGTCATCGCAGGCGCGAGGCTGCGGAGCAACGGGTCGACATCGCTGTCGGCGCGCATCACCTGGAGGGTCTCGGCGATGGCGCTGAGCGTGGTCGCTTGCGGCGACGCGGAGCGGGCGTTGGGGGCCTCGTCGCTCGTCATGTGGGTGAGCAGCCGGCCGACGGCGACGCGCGCGGCAGGGTCGTCGCGGAGGGCGAGGCCGAGGTCCGTCCCTGCGGCGAAGACGGGCTCGCGCATGACGGTCTCAAGGCGCGCGGAGAGGCCGAGCGCCCAGGCGTCGAGGTCGCCCGCGGCGCGGTGCGCGGCGATGCGATCGCGGAGCCACGCCACGAGGACGCGGGTCACGCCGGGGATGCTCCGGTTGCGGAAGCGCGCCGTCGCGCCGCTGCCCTCGGTGGCGAGAAACTGATCGACGAGGGACGAGCGCGCGGCGAGCCACTCGGCGTGGCGTTCGGGCTCGGCGGCGAAGCGCGGGTCCATGGCGTTGAACGCGTCAGCGAAGAGATAGAAGAGGTTGACGCCGCCCACCGACGTGGCGCCGTCGGACCAGAGCGCGCTGGTGGTTCCGGTGCGGTAGCGCAGCGGCGTGGTGAAGGCGGCCGAGCCGTCCATGGCGCGGGCGCGGGTGTCGACGAGCGCGCGGGTGAGTGACGCGACGGCTTGCAGGCCCGTGCGACCGCCGCCGATGTCGAGCGTGCGGAGCTCACGGGTGACATCGGAGAGCGCGGGGAGGAGGCCGCCGTCGAGGGCGGCCTTGATGACGGGCTCGTAGCGATCGGCGCCGTCCATGAGGGAGTAGTTGGCGCCCTCGCGGCACGACTCGCAGCGAACGGTCGACTGGTAGGTCCCGGCAGCGCTCGTGGCCCAGTGGCGGTGGAAGGCGGCGAGCAGTTCGGTGAAGAGGCGCGAGCCGTTGGTGGTGTCGATGTACGTGGGCCGCATGGTGTTGGGGTCGGCACCGGGCGAGAGCGCGGGGTCGAGGCGGCCGTTGAGGCGATCGTGGCGCGCGAAGGCGGTCGCGAGCGGACGGATGGAGTCGTAGAAGCAGTAGCCCTCCCACGCGAAGATGGTCCCTGGGTGGGCGTTGCGGACGAGGCGCGGGTCGGTGAGCGCGGGCGCCGGGACGGTGGAGCCCGAGTTGCGAACCGTCGGCGGGTCCATGAGGTTCTGGAGGAAGCCGTTGGGGTTCGGGTTGAACACGAGCCGCGCGACGGCGTAGGGCGACGGCTGCGACGTGAAGCCGGTGATGCCCGACTGCGACTGCACGAGTCCGTCGAGGGTGCCGTCGAGGTTGATGCCGACGGTGCGGGCGAAGCTGGTGATGGTCCCGAGGATGCCCGGGATCTGTAGCGGCAACACCGCGCGCCCGTTGCCCGCGATGGAGCGCACATAGAACGCCGCCGCGTCGGGCACCTCCACGAGCTGGCACGCCGGGATGTTGCTGGCCGCGCCCGGGACGCCGATGCCGCCCGGGAGAAACGACGCGTACAGGCGAATGGACGCGCTGGGCTTGTTGCAGAGGTGCGCGCCGTTGAGGTCGTCGACGAGGTGGAAGAGGCGCTGGAGCACCGAGCGGTTGTCGAGCGTATCGGGGCGCGATCGATCGACGGGCTGCGTGAGGTTGACCGGAGCGTGGGCGTTCCAGTTGCCCGACCAGTTGGGCTCGACGCGGTCGCGGTTGTGGGCGTAGGCGCCGAAGGCTCGCGCGAGGTTTTCCGCGGGGCGGGTGCCCGCGCACGACGACTCCCAGAGCCCCGACGACGGGAGCGGCTGCTGGAGGTTGGCGAGCGCGTCGAGGATGTCTTCGAGCAGGCCGGGCTCCGCGGCGATGCGGCGCACCACGTCCATCACGTCGTCCCAGATCACCGAGCGCGCATCCATGCGGGCCTCGGGCACGCGGTCGGACGCCTCGTCGATGGCGAGAATCGCTCCGATCAGCCGCGCGGTGAGGGCCTCGCGCTCGGGCGACATCAGGGCCTGCGCGGTGTTGAGCACCGGGTCGACGTCGCGGTGTGTGAAGAGCGCGCCCGCGCCGTACACGAGGTCGACGACGGGCGAGGCGTCGGCCGTGAAGCGCTGGTAGTCGAGCCTCCCCCCCGCGCCGTAATCCTTGGTCGCAGCGGCGCGCGGCCCGAGCAGCGGGCGCATGCCCGACACGAGCTGGAGCGCTGGCATCTCCGCGTGCGTCGGTGCACCCAGCAGCGACGGGAGCTCCCGCGTGAGAGCGGCGAGGACGGTCCCGTTGAGGTCGACGTAGCGCCACGGATAACCGCTCGCGGTGGTCGCGCGGCCCTGCGCGTCGCGCGGGCTCGCCGCGGAGCGATACACAGGAAACGGCGTTGGCAGCCCGGCCGCCGACGAGCCCGTGGGCTGGGCGTTGCCCGCGGTGTCGCGGCGCACGATGAGCGTCGGCCGATCGCCGCGGGCGAGGGAGGCGTCGCTGCGAAGCAGGAGGTCGGTGGTCGCGTCGAGGGTGGTGCCCGCGGTCGTGGGCGCGCTGGGTGCCGCGGTAAGAAACTCCCCGCGCATCACCGAGAGCACCTGGCTGAACTGCGGGTACGCGCGGCCCTGCGGTTGGGTGGGCGTGGCCTCGCGGACGAGCCCGAGCGTGGCGTCGAGGACTCCGTTGATCTGGTCGTACGCGAGGACGGGTCGCAGGAGTCCGATGGCGCTCTCGGGGGGACGGTAGCCCTGGCGCTGGGACATGCGGCCGAGGGCGCGCAGCACGTCGGCGTTGGTGGCCATGCCGGCGAGCTGTTGGGCGACGGCGCGCGTGGTCTGAGGGAGCAGGTCTTCGGCGACGGCGGTCCCGCCATCGACGTCGATGACCCAGGTGCCGGCATCGCCGCTGCGGCGACCCGAACCGTCGGGGCCATAGAGGGGCAGGAGGTCGACGAGCAGGTGGTCGAGCGGGGTGTAGAGCGGCCGCGGCATGGACTGATCGAGCCCGGCGACGAGGTCGGAGCGCATGCGGGCGAGGGCGGTGGCGCGCGGCCCGACGCCCGCCGCGGTCTCGGTGGCGCCGAGGCCGCGGGTGCAGGGGCGGCGGCCGGAGGTGAACCCGAGGTCGCGCGGGGTCTCTCCCCAGTGAACGCGCTCGCACATCACCTGAAACACCTCTTCGCCGAGGGTTCCTTGCGGGGCGGGGACGCGTCGGGTGTCGTACTCCGGCGCGCAGGCGACGAGCGTGGTGGTGAGAGTGACGAGCGCACGCACCCACCGTGGTTTCCCGGTTGCCATCAACGCATCCACCGATCCCTTCCGCGAGATGCGCGAACGCTACCAACGAACGTGACACGTTGGAAACGCGGGTCGTTCTGGCGGTCGGTGATGTGATAGGGTCGCGGGATGTCAACGGGACTGCACTCGACGCTGCCGCCGAGGGATGTGACCGTGCAGACGCTGACCGAGCCGGGGGCCATGGCGGTGCGGCTCACGGTGGCGGCGGGCGGGCATGGCCTCGACCACAACATCATCCACCCCCGCATCCAGAAGTCGGGGCTCTCCCTGGTCGGACACTTCCAGGGTCTCTCCCCCGAACGCGTTCAGATCCTGGGGGAGACGGAGATGTCCTTCCTGGGCGCGATGGACCGCGAGGCCCGGCAGCGCGCGGTCGACGGGTTCATGGCGCGGGGCGTCTGCTGCGCGGTGGTGACGGCGGGTCAGACGATCTTCGCCGAGCTGCTGGAGTCGGCGGACAAGTACGGCTGCCCGGTGCTGGTGAGCGAGGCGCGCAGCTCGGTGACCATCAACGCGATCCACGCCCTGCTCGACGAGAAGCTGGCGCCGCGCACGCGGGTGCACGGCGTCTTCATCGACGTGTTCGGCGTGGGCATCCTGCTGCTGGGCAAGAGCGGCATCGGCAAGAGCGAGTGCGCGCTGGAGCTCGTTCAGCGCGGTCACCGGCTCGTGGCCGACGACCTGGTGGACTGCGTGCTGCGCCCGTCGGACTCGGTGTACGGCGCCGCCGTCGACCTGCTGAAGAACCACCTCGAAGTGCGCGGCCTCGGCGTGCTCAACATCAAGGACCTCTTCGGCGTCGCGTCGGTGCGTGACAACAAGCGCATCGACCTGGTGATCCGCCTCGTGGCCCACGACGACGACGAGGAGAGCTGGGACCGCCTCGGCATCGACGACGAGTTCTACCCGCTGCTGGGCGCGCGCATCGCGATGCGCCGCGTGCCCGTGCGCCCGGGCAAGAACACCTCCAGCACCGTGGAAGTCGCCGCGCGCAACGAGCTGTTGCGGCAGGCGGGGCACCACTCGGCGCGGGAGTTTCACGCGAGGCTGGCGGCGGCGATGGGCGTGCACGACCCGACGGCGCTGCTGCGGGGGAAGGGCTGACCGATGGCGGACGCGGTCCCGCTCATCGTGGTGGTGACGGGCCTCTCCGGGGCGGGGCGGAGCACGGCGTTGCGCGTGCTCGAAGACCTGTCGTTCGACTGCATCGACAACCTCCCGACGCCGCTCATCGAGCAGGCCGTGGCCCTCCAGGCGAGCAGCGGCGCGGTGCCCCGCATGGGCATCGGAATGGACGTCCGGGTGCGCGCGATGCTGGAGGGCGCCGGGGCCGTCATCGAGACGCTGCGGGCGCACCACTACCGGGTCAGCGTGATCTTCCTCGACGCAGCCGACGAGGCGCTGGTGCGGCGGTACAGCGAGTCGCGTCGGCCTCACCCGCTGGCGGCGCAGCACCCCAACGATGATCTGGCGGCGCTCATCACGCTGGAGCGCGAGCGGCTGTCCGACCTGCGGGCGCGGGCCGACCGGGTCATCGACACGTCGGCGCTGACGGTGCACGACCTGCGGCGGATGCTCATCGAGCACTTCACGCAGACGGCGGGCGCGTCGCTGCGGATGAACACCCGGGTGATGAGCTTCGGGTTCAAGTACGGGATTCCCTCCGACGCCGACCTGGTGTTCGACGCGCGCTTCCTGCCGAACCCCCATTTCGTCCCGCGCTTGAGGCCGAAGAGCGGGAAGGATCCCGAGGTTGCGGGGTTCGTGTTGGAGACCGAGGAGGGCCGTGAGTTCGTCGACGCCATCGAGAAGCTGCTGTCCCCCCTGTTGCCGAGGTACGCGCGGGAGGGCAAGGTGGCGCTGACGGTGGCGGTCGGCTGCACCGGGGGTCGGCACCGGAGCGTGGCCATCGCCGAGGCGCTGACGGCGCGGCTGTCGCGGGGCAGATCGCCGGGCGAGGTGCGGGTCTCGCACCGGGACATCGATCGTGGTGGATGAGCGGAGTACCCATTGGCAGACGTGATCGAAGAGACCCTGGAGGTGTTGAACGAGCGCGGATTGCACGCCCGCCCGGTGACGCGCATCGCGCAGACGGCGAGCAAGTTTCGCTGTGAGTTGACGTTGACGAGGGAGGGGCAGACCGCCAACGCCAAGAGTGTGATGGGCATGTTGCTGTTGGCGTGCCCGCGAGGCGCGAAGGTCACGGTGCGCGCGAGCGGGGCCGACGCGCAGGCCGCGGTCGACGCAGTGCGCGCGCTCTTCCTGGCCCACTTCGGGGACGCTGGATGAGCGAGGCCGACGAAGCGACGCCGCGGAGGTTCCTGGGCATCGCCGCCTCGCCCGGGGTGGTGGTGGGCCGGGCCTTCGTGGCCGACCGTCGTCGGGTGACGGTGCCGCGCCGCCACGTCGCGCCCGAGGAGGCCGACGCGGAGATCCAACGGCTGCGCGGGGCGCTGGCCTCGGCGCGGGTGCAGCTCGAACAGATCCGCGAGCGCATGGCCGTCGACGCGGGCGACCACTCGGTGATTCTGGAAGCGCACCTGCTGATGCTCGACGACGCGCTCCTGGTGGAGCAGTCGGAGCGCACCATCCGCGACGAGTGCGTCAACGCCGAGTGGGCGCTTCGGCGCACGGTAGAGAAGATCAAGGAGGTCTTCGACCGCGCCGACGACGACTACTTCCGTGAGCGGCGCAGCGACGTCGACTTCGTGGGCGAGCGCGTGATCCGTCACCTGATGGGCGCGCCGATGGAGATCTCACGCCCACGTGACCTGCACGGCCCGGTGGTGCTGGTGGCGCACGAGCTCTCGCCCGCCGACACGGCGGCGCTGGCCCGCAGCGACGTGATGGCCTTCGTGACCGAGGTGGGCTCTGGGACGTCGCACACGGCGATCATGGCGCGGGCGCTGACCATCCCGGCGGTGGTGGGCGCGCCGGACGTGCTGCGGCACATCGCGACGGGCGACCTCCTGGTGGTCGACGGCTTGCGGGGCGTGGTGCTTCGCAAGCCGACGGACGCCGAAGCGGCTGACGCCACCGATCGGGGCGAGCGCTACGGGGCGTTTGTGCGGTCGCTGCGGTCCAACCGTTCGGCGTCGGCGAGGACGCGCGACGGCGGGGCGGTGAAGCTGCGGGCCAACATCGAGCTGCCGGGGGAGGTCGCCGTGGCGATCGACCACGGGGCCGATGGCATCGGGCTCTACCGCACGGAGTTTCTCTACATCGACCGGGCAGATCCCCCGACGGAGGAGGAGCAATACGAGACCTTCAAGCGCATCGTCTCGACGATGGCGCCGCGCACCGTGACGCTGCGCACCTTCGATCTGGGGGGTGACAAGTTCAGCACGGCGTTCCGCATCCCCAAGGAGATGAACCCCGCGCTCGGCATGCGTGCCGTGCGTCTGGCGTTGCGCGAGCGTGAGGTGTTCCGCGCGCAGCTCCGGGCGATGTTGCGGGCGTCGGCGTTCGGTGACGTGCGCATCATGATCCCGATGGTGGCGGCGGTGAGCGAGCTGCGCGCGTCGCGCGAGGAGTTCGACCGCGCGAAGGAAGAGCTGCGGGCGGCGGGGCTGGCGTTTCGTGATGTTCCCTTTGGCATCATGGTGGAGACGCCGAGCGCCGTGACGATGTCCGATCTGCTCGCGAAGGAGGCCGACTTCTTCTCCATCGGCACCAACGACCTGATGCAGTACACGCTGGCCATCGACCGCGGCAACGAGCACGTCGCTCACCTGGCGCGGCCGCTCGATCCGGCGATCCTGCGGGCCATCGCGACGGTGGCGCGGGCGGCCAAGGCGCGTGGCATCCCTTGCGCCCTGTGCGGCGCGATGGCGGCCGAGCTCATGGCAGTGCCCGTGTTGGTGGGCCTCGGTGTGATGGAGCTTTCCGTCGAGCCGACGGCGGTGCCCGAGATCAAGGAGGCACTGCGGCGCATCGACCTGACCGACGCGCGTGCCTTCGCAGAAGAACTGCTGGGCATCGCCTCGGCGGAGGAGGTCGAGCAGCTGGTGCGCGACCGCTACGAGTCGGTGTTCGCGACGCTGCTCTCCAATGGGGAAAATGGCACGTACACCGAGACCGGGAGCTTCGTGCTGCCGGAGTACATGGACGCCGAAGAGGCGGTGTAGAAAAGGGAGCAGGGACCCTCTTCGTCGATCGAAGGGGTCCCCGGCTCGTCGGACGGTTGGCGCGAAGGGGAGCGCTTACTCGCGGATCTGCTTGCGCATCTTGTTGAGCGCCTGCTCCTGGAGCTGGCGGATGCGCTCGCGCGACAGGTTGTACTTGTCGCCGATCTCCTTGAGCGTGAGCTCCTCCTCGTCGTCGAGGCCGAAGCGCCAGCGGAGGATGCGGGCCTCCATGGGCGACAGGGTGTCGAGCAGGCGGTGCACCTCGCTCGACCAGCTCTGGGTCAGCACATGCTCCAGGGGCGACACGACCTTGTCGTCTTCGAGCATGTCGATGAAGCGGCGGCCGTCCTCATCGTTGACGGGCTTGTCCAGGGAGAACGGGGTCTCAGCCCAGTCCTTCTGGATGCGCTCCAGCTTCTCGCGGGTGATGCCCGTCTCGGCGGAGACCTCCTCCATGGAGGGCTCGCGTCCGAGGCGCGCGGCGAGCTGCTGGGTGGTGCGCTGCACCCGGTTGTAGGTGTCGAGCATGTGCACCGGGATGCGCACGGACCGACCCTTGTCCGCGAGGGCGCGCGAGATCGCGTGGCGAATCCACCAGCTCGCGTACGTGCTGAAGCGGTAGCCGCGCAGGTGGTCGAAGCGCTCGACGGCCTTGATGAGCCCGAGGTTGCCCTCCTGGATCAGGTCGATGAGCGGCATGCGGCCGCGGTTGTACCGACGCGCGATGGACACCACGAGGCGGAGGTTGGCCGCGACGAAGCGGTTCTTCACCTTGTAGACGCGCGCCCGGGCCGCGCTGACCACCGAGAGGTACTTGCAGAACCCGGTAGAAAGCACCTGGCCCGACTCGAACTCCTCGTCCTCGAGGTCGTCGTCGTCGTTGGCGCCGCGCGCGAAGCGGCTCAGTTCATGGTCGACCGACTCGATGAAGAGGCGGTCGGCGTCGAGCGCGCGGAGCTGCGGTGCGAGCACGTCGAGGGTGGACTCCCACTTCTTGACGGACACGCGGTCGAGCTTCGAGCGGTTCTTCCGGTAGAGCTTCACGAGCTTCCGGAGCTTCTCGAACTCGGGCAGCACCACGGGCTCGGCCAACGCCGCGAGGGCGGCCTCGACCTTCGGGGCCACGAGCTCGATGGCCGGCGGATACGAAAACACCGCGCGCCAACGATCGATCTCACCCGCCAGGAACTCCTCCGCAGCCTTCACCTCCAACACCGGTGTCATCACCGGGAAGGCCGACATGTCGCGGAAGTAGCGAGACAGCGAGCCCTCGGCGACGTCGTCCTTCGAGGCGACAGCAGCGTCCGCGGCCGCCTCGACGAGCTCGGACTCCGTGGGTTCGGCGTTGGGCATGGACGTGATCACGACCTGCGGCTCAAGGAGCTCGGACGTGGCATCGTTCGAATCAACGTGATGGGTCGCCGCAGACGTGACGGTCGCGGAGACGGAATGAGAGACCTTGGCCGATGACTGCTTCGCCATGATGACCTCTGCTCGGTGCCCTACACATGCGATGCCCGGGGAGCCTTTTCAGGGGCACCATGAGCGAGGAAACCCCAACGAGGTGACCGCGGCCGGGTAGGGAGTTCCGGGCGGTTGTTACGTTGGGGATCGAAAGGATCTGAAACGCGGTTGCACCACTGATGGGAGCGACGCTGTGACGCTCCGACGGTGCCTTCGATCTACGTGGCTGCCATCCGATTGGTTGCAGCTTCCTTGAATCGTGCTCAGCTCGGGAAACCTTCACTTCCGAGAGCCGCTGCACCCTACGCGCAAGATCGGGGGGCTATTCCCAACCCGTTGCGTTGTTCTCTGTCAGTCGCCTCCAGTTGCAGAAGCCGGGCCACGATTCCAGGTGGGTGAGTCAGTTGCGCTCGTCATAGATGGGTCCGCGATCGGCCGCCGTAAACCCCTGTTGCGCAAGAAGGGCATTGCGTTCGCGGGACGGATGAGTCAGGCAACGGGTTTGCTCTCCGCACCCTGAAACCGTCGTGGCCCACCACGACACCGATGTCATGGGAACCGCCCCTACTCTTCGTCCTCACGACGCGCGGCCTGCTTCGCCGCCTCCAAGGCGCCTCGCTCCATGGAGGCGTCGACCCAACGCTGTCGTGCCAACTGGGTCCCTACCTCCCGTCGAGCCTCCTCGACGCGGCTGGCCCTCCGCGCGACGATCGCCTGTGCAGCCTCACTGACCCGCGTCGCCTCCACCTCGCGCGCTGCCAGGGCCGCACCCCGACGCACGTGTTCTCGCAGCTCTGCCACTGACAACGTACGCCCCTCCATGGCTGTGACACTCGCGTGCCACTGACTGTGCTCGGCCTGTACCGCTCGCAGCGCCTCTTTGCGGCGATGGACCTCCGCCTCCGCCTCCGCGAGGTCGTCCTGCCTCTGCCGTAGGTCCACGCTCGCCGCGCGGAGGCTCACCTCCACGGAGAGGCGCAGCGCCGCGAGCGAGGCCGCGTCCATCGGCTAACGAGCCGGAGACCCGACTCGCCGCAACGTCCAGCGCCCACCCAGTGTCGCCGACTCGTCCGCGGTCCATCTCCCGGCGGTCATGCCCTGCGCGCGGTCGATGACCAGCGAGTGCGCCTCCGCGGTCGCCACCGCCGCCATACGAAAGGTCGTCTCCGAACGCCCCGCGAGCTGGCTCGCGACCTCACCATCGAAGACCCGCGCCAGCTCGTCGACCGCTCGTCGACAAGCGCTCTGGATGCAGCTCGCGTCGCAAACCCCTGTCGCGTCGCGCAGCATCGTCGCGGCCACCGGGCAGAGCGACGCCGCGGCGTACTCGCCCGTGGTCGACGCGCCGAGACGGCTCGTCACCGCCCCAAGCGCGCCCCGGGCTACCCGCGTCCACGGCAACCCGGCGTTGTTCAGCGTCACCGTCACGATGTCGCCGGTGCCCACCGAGATGGCCGCCGTGCCTTCGGGCGCCAACGCGACCTCGGTGTCGTCACGCGCGACGTCGGGCGTACCCGGGTCGACCGTCACGTCCGAGTCGACCAGCGCGGTGGCGTCGCCCGCAGCGTTGGCCGCAACCACCACCCGCCAACGAACATTGCCGAGCGCCTGCGCGGTGGTGTCCGCGAGGTCGTCGAAGCTGTCCTCCAGCAACAACCCCCGGCGGCTCACCTCGGCGTCGAAGCGCGCCCCGAGGCCCGCTCGCAGGGCGGCCTCGAAGGCCATCTGCAACGCCACGCCACCGTCGGACGATCCGCTCGCCGCCGCCACGGCGCGCGACACCTCCCGGGCGACGTATCCCGCGGTCGACCCCGACGCCATCACGTCGCGGCGCACCGGCGCGGTCCATCGCGCGCGAAGGTCCGTCGCCGTCGCCGCCAGGTCGAGCTCCAGGTCGAGCGTGTAGCGGTCGTCGAGGCGCAACGGCCGATCGACGAAGAGCACCGACGCCATCGACTCCTCGCCGACGTGCACTGTCTGCGGCGCAGCGCACCCGCGCGCGAGCACGGCGCCGTCGTCGCCCATCGCCTCGGCCCACACCGTGAACGTCAGGTCGGCGGGCAACGAGCCGAAGCGCACCACGCCACCCGGGGGCATCAACGGCGTCCGACGCATCGGGTCGTCGACCGTCGCCGGGCACGCCGTGCCCGCCACGACGCCCAGCTCCAGGCGCGTCGGCGAGCGCGACCCGCGGTACACCGCGTCGGCCGCCAGCGCACCAAAGCCCCGGTCGCCCACGGCCACCTCGACGGACGCCTCCGCACCGCACGCCGCCGTCGCGCGTACCCGAAACGTCGCGCTGTCCGTCGACGCCGTGAGCTCCGTCTCGGCCGTCCCGTCGGGGCCCGTCGTGAGCTGCGTGTTGGCGAGCGACGAGTCGAGCCCGACGCCCACCACGCCCACGCGCACGCTCATCCCGGCCGTCGGCGGCGTGACCGCCATTCGCAGCACGTGGTGCTCACTGGTGCGAAGGCGAACCGTCGGCTCCCCCTCGAAGCGCACCGAGCACGTCGGCGCCGCGCGGTCGCTGACCACACCCGCATCCGCCGGAACCACACTCATCGGGGCGCTTGAACACGCGGCGAGGGCCACCGCGACAACGCAAAGCAAGCGAGACACGCCCGCACTCTACCGTCCGCGCCCCCCGATCACCACGCCGTCGTGCTCCCACGCTGACGGCCGTCGCAGTTGGCACCCGCGCGCACCCGGAGTACACAGCGCGCGGTGGACTTTGCCCTCCAGATCGCCGGTCGCTACCTCCGGGCGCGCCGCCGCGCCTTCGTCTCCATCATCGGCGTCATCGCCATCGTCGGCATCGCCCTCGGCGTGTGGGCGCTGTCGGCCGTGCTCGCCATCACGTCGGGCTTCCAGGAGTCGTTTCGCAGCAAGGTGCTGGGCGTCAACGCCCACGTGCTCGTCCTGAAGTACGGCTGGGATTTCTCCGAGTACCGCGAGGTCATGGCCACCGTTCGCGCCACGCCGGGCGTCACCGGGGCAGCGCCGTTTCTCATCAACCCGATGATGATCACCAACGGGACACACGTGTCCGGTGTGCTCGTCAAAGGCGTCGACCCCGACCTCCTCGGCCAGGTGCTCGATCTCCCCACCTACCTTGTTCAGGGCTCCCTCCGCGGGCTCCGTCCCCTCAACTCGCAGGCCCCCTCGGTCGTCGCCGAGCTCCCGAGCGCCCGCCGCGACGCCACCCTCGACGACTTCATCACCCGCGCACGCAACGACCTCCAACGCCCGCTCGCGCTGCCCACCTCCACCAACGACCCGCTCCTCGCGGCGCCCGATCCCGCGCCGACACCCGCTCCGGCGCCTCCGCCCCTCGTCGCGCCCGCCGATCGTTACGCCCCGGGTGCCACGCCCGACTACGCCCCGCCGCCCGAGAGCCCGTCCGACAACGATCCGCTCGCCGCGCTCGCGCTCGAAGTGCAGCGCGAGTCCGTCGCCCAGTGCAACCGCCCCGGCGTGCAGATCCCCGGCGTGGTCATCGGCCAGACGCTCGCCAACAACCTGCAGGTCCACGTCGGCAACCCGGTGAGCATCATCTCGCCCCTCACGGGCGCCGACGCCGCGCTCGTTCGGCAAGGCGCCACGCCGCGCTCCCGCGACTTCTGCGTCGTGGGCATCTTCAACGCCGGCTTCGACGAGTACGACTCGCGCCTCGTCTACGTCGACCTCTTCCAGGCCCAGCGCTTCTTCGATCAGGGCGACGCGGTCACCGGCGTCGAGGTGAAGGTCCGCAACATCGAGCGCGCCAGCGCCATCGGTCGACGCATCGAGCGGTCTCTCGGCGGGGGCGCCTACCACACCCTCGACTGGGACTCGCTCAACCACAACCTCTTCACCGCGCTCGCCCTCCAGAAGCTCGCGCTGTCGTTCGTCATCACGATCATCATCGTGATCGCTGCCTTCAACGTCATCGCCACGCTCGTGATGGTCGTCCTCGAACGCAAGCGCGAGATCGCCATCCTCAAGGCCATGGGCGCCCCGGAGTCGTCCATCCTCCGCATCTTCCTCGCGCAGGGCCTCGCCGTCGGCGGCCTCGGCACCCTCGCCGGGCTCGGCTGCGGCGCCCTCACCTGCTGGCTCCTCACCCGCTACCCCTTCCCCCTCGACCCGCAGGTCTATCTCATCAGCGCCGTCCCGGTGCGGCCGAGCGCCCCGGAGTTCGTTCTCACGGGCGCCGTCTCCATGCTCATCGCGGCCGTGGCGTCGTTCATCCCCGCGTGGTGGGCCTCGCGGCTCACGCCCGTCGAAGGGCTCCGCTACGAGTGATGACGAAGTTTGTTCGAAACTGTTGACACCCCCCCAGGGGTCGCGTACACCCCGTCTCCCGCTGCGGGTGTAACTCAGTGGTAGAGTGCAACCTTGCCAAGGTTGACGTCGAGAGTTCGAATCTCTTCACCCGCTCCGAAACAACAGCCGGTTGAGCATCACTGCTCACCGGCTGTTTCCATTTCAGTGCCCCGGCGGCAACGCGGGCGCGACCAGCGCCTGCAACGCGCTGAGCCCCTGGTAGCCGTCCAGCCGCCGCGCCATCCGGCCCGCGCGGTTGACCAGGTACACCGACGGCTCAAGCGTCATCTCGCCGAAGGGCGTCGACCCCGCGCGAACCTCCGCGGGCAACGCCGCGACCGCCGCGTGGCGAATCCCGATCACGTCCGCGAAGACCTCCATCGCCGTGCGTAGCGTCGGCGCGTCGTAGCCGTCGGTCGCCAACAACAGCACCACCAGGTCGTCGGGGTGGGCGGCGGCGAGGCGTTCGAGGTTGCGGGCGAGCGCGTGGCCGCCGAGGTCGTTGATGGAGAGCGTCGCCACCACGACGGCCTTGCCGCGCAGCGCCGCCACGTCCACGCGACGATCGCCCACCGCGTCGACGCTCAACGTCACGTCGCGCAGGTCGACCGATGCCGTGGGCGCGGTCGTCGTCGCGGTGAGCGCGCGCGGTGCCGCCGCGGGGCGGTGGGCGCACGCCGCGAGCGCGATCACGCCCGCGAGCCACGCCCGCCCGGGTCTATCCCTCACCACCCGACCCGCGGAACCTGTCGTCGTCATCACGGAACAACACGTTGAACGTCGTCAGCGTCCCGTAGCATCCCGACACGTACTGCTGGAGCGTCACCTTCTCGTCGTCGCTCAGCTTCGGGTTGGCGTTGACCTTCTGCTCCAGCACCCGGAGCTTGTCGCGCAGCATCACGATCTTGTGGAAGAACGACTCCAGCGGAACACGCTTCTCCGCTGTCCCCTCGCGCCCCGGCTTGAGCACCATCTCCCCGCCGCGAAACCGCTCCGCGATCGGGACATCCCCCAGCGCCAGCTCGTCCCGCAGGACCTCCCGCAACACCGCGCGAAACGTCGCCTCGTCCATGTCTACCTCGATGTCGATGGGCGCCCGCCGCGCCGGTGCTGTCGTCGTCGTCGTCGCGCGCGTCGTCGTCGGCCGCGGCGCGCGGATGCGGTCGCGGTTGATGCCGAAGCGGAGCGTCCCCTCGGCGACGTAGTCCAGGCAGGACGACGTCTCCGGGCGAACCCGCGGCCAGGTGCCGTGGCCGCACTCGCCGACCATGGTGTTGCGTTCGGGGTCCCAGCGGGTGGAGTGGAAGTGCGCGCAGTTGCCGCACCGACCTGCGAGACCGTCGTTCACCCGCCCATCATGGCAGACAGGCGGGTGTCGACTCAACGGGGGGAATCAGGTGGCGGGGGCGGTCTTCTTGCGGGCGACGAAGCGCGCGAGCAGGGCGGGGACGTGCTTGCGGAGCTCGCCGCCCCACACGGCGCCGCCGGCGCGCTCCATCATCCGGTAGCGCTGGAGGTAGATGGTCCAGAGGCGGTCGCGGAGATCGAGCGCCTCGCGCCGGGTCGTCGTGAGCGGGACCGCGAGCTGGGCGCCAACGGGGCGGATGAGTGTGCGGAGGGAGGTTCCGACCTGCATGGCCAGGGTGACCTGTGCGTCGGTGACGGTCTCGCCCACGAGGCGGTACTGCGTGTGGAGCGCGGCGAGGTCGACGAGGTCGTTGGCGGTGTCGAGGGTGCCGCGACCCTGCACGATGCGCTTGACCTCTGCCGCGGGGCAGCGTCCGGCGATCGCGGCGGCGCGGGCGTGCGCCAGCATGAGCTTTCGCAGCGGGCGTCCGACCTTCAACTGGGCGCTGAGCTCCTTGGAATTGCGAGGCGTGGCAGAGACGCGACCCGTCATGTAGACGAGGGCGCGGCTGAGGGAGTCGAGCGAGTCGACGTGCTCCCACTGGAGCGGGAAGCGGCTGGCCTCGATGGCGTCGCGGGCGCCGACGATCGCGTCGCGTGCGTTGCCCGCGTTGTAGACCGCGAGCCGGACGTCGATGGTGCACCGGATGACGTCGGCGCGGGCGATCTGCGTGGCGGCGGCGCGGTGGAGCACGACGTCGTCGAAGTCCCCGACGACGGGGTCGGGGAGCTGGTCCGCGACGATCGCGGAGGGGTTGATGGTGACGGACGGCGTGGCGATGAACGAGTTGGACATGATGTTGACCTCCGAAAAGCTCTTCGCGACGACGGGTCGGAGATGTTTCGTGGGTCGCGTCGAATTCGTCATTGGGGTTCGCGCGAGCGCGAAAACCGACTCCGAGTGGGCCGCGGCGCTCGCATCGAACACGGCGGAGCGGTCGGAGTCGGCTGCGGTGTTCGCATCGAACACGACGGGGCGGTCAGAGTCGGCTGCGGCGCTCGCATCGAACACGGCGGAGCGGTCGGAGTCGGCTGCGGCGTTCGCATCGAACACGGTGGAGCGGTCGGAGTCGGCCGCGGTGCTCGCGCGAACACCGCGGCCGGTGGTGTACCGTCGACTCGATGGAGTCCGTCGCTCCGCACGCGCGTCAAATCGCTCGCTGGCATCGTGTGATGACCGTGCTGGCGGTCGCCGTGCAGGGGTTCGCGCTGGCGCGGGTGTCGCCGTGGTTGCACCCGGTGTGGGCAGTCGTGCTCGCGGTGACCGTCGGAGCGGCGACGCTGCCGGTCGTTCGGACGCGCCGCGTGTGGGGGGCGATGGTCGCGCAGCTCGGGCTGAGCATCGCGGCATTCGGGCTGGCGGCGGTGACGATCGAGGTGATGACCCGCGTGGGCTGGACGGCTCGCACGAACGAGGGCGGGTGGGCGCCGGTTCACCTCTTGATGGCGGTCGGCGGGTGGTGGGCGTTGCAGGCGCCGGTGACGATCGCGCGCTGGCGGGCGTGGGCCATCGAGACGTTGGGAGCCGCGCGGAGGCTGGACGAGGTGACGGGATTGTCGCTAGTCGCGACGGCTCTGGCGCTCACTGTGAAGCAGCCATCGGCCGTGTGGACGACAGGGGCTTGCGCCGCGCTGGGCGTCGTCGCTCTGGGTCGGGCGTGGTGGCCACGGGCGGACGGGCGCGCCGTGACGACCGAGGACGTGGCGCCGTACAGGGTGGCGCGGCTGCTGGCGCCGGGAGCGAGCGACCGGCATGGCGCCTGGCGACGGTGGGCGGCGCTGGCGACGGTGACGGTGTGGGTCGGGATGCTGGTGGGCGAGGGCGGATGGCGGTTGCTGCACATCCGGCCACGCGGTCGCTGGAGTGTGCTGGTGGACGCGCTGCAAGCGATTCGCATGAGTGACGATCCCTGCAGGGTTGAGTCGGGACCGAATCCGCGCAGGGATCTCAGCAGCGTCGACGGTAGTTTCGGCTCCGTTTGGGCTTCGGGCGGCGTCGTTACTGGATCCGACGGACGACATGGATTCGGTTCGGAGCGTTTGATGGCTCACTGTGCGTCGTCGACAGTCGCTCGGCGCTGGGTCACGCACGCCGAGTCCGACGGAGAGGCTGATCGTGCGGCTCTTCTGGAACTGACGCGCGAGCCCGAGCGGTGGCGATCTTCGCCGTGCGCTCCGGGTCGGTGGTGCTCGGTCGGGGCAGAGGGCATCCGGCGTCAGACCGCAGGAAACCAAGGGGCCGAGTCGTACTGGCTGTCGTGCACGCTTGTCGTCGATGGGACCTTTCGCATCGGAGAGAGGAATCGGGGAGGCCTGGAGTTGTCGGGTCGCATCCCGGCCGCGCAGGCAAGGGCGCTGATCGACGCCATCCAGATCACCGCGGAAGGCGGCGGGGAACTGACGATGCAATCGTTCGCACAGAACGACCCGGGGATGGACTCTGGCTCCGGGCTCCACGACGACATGAGCAGACCGCCCGCCTTCCTGGTGGGGGTGGACGCTGAGGTCGCGACGCATCAGGTCGAGTTCCCGATGTCGCGCGAGATCGGAGCGCAACTCTGGCGTCGGGTCTGTGACGCGATCTACCACCGCTCGGCATACTCACCGGAGGCTGTCGTCACGCTGCCCGATGATCCGTAGCGCGCCGTCTCGTCTACACTCGCGTCGCGATGTCCCCCCGCTCCCTCCTCGCCGCCGCGCTCGCGCTCACCGTCGCGCCCACGGCCGCGCTCGCTCAGGTCGCTGTTCCCGGTGCGTTCCAGCTCACCCGCTACTGGATCGCCCACGAGCGCCCGCAGCCCGACGACCGCCACGCCGCCCGCGTGCTCGACCCGCGCGGCCGCACCCTCACCTGGTGCACCACCCGCTTCGCCGACGCCCTCGCCATGGAAGGAACCGGTCGCTCCTGGGACGGCCGCCTCTTCAACTGGTCGACCCGCCGCGAAGGGCACTCCTGCTACATCGAGGTCGACCCGACGCTCTACCCCTTCGGCATCGGCGTCGCTGGCTACGCGCTCGTCCCCTACCGCTCGCTCGCCGTCGACCCGCGCTTCGTCCCGATGGGCAGCACCGTCGAGATCGCCGAGCTCATCGGCATGCCGCTCCCCGACGGATCAACCCACGACGGCTGCTTCGTCGCCGTCGACCGCGGCAGCGCCATCAACGGGCACCATCTCGACATGTTTCTCCCGTCTCCCGATGCGCACCGGGCGCTCGCTCGCCGCGGCTGGCTGCCGGAGAGCGTTCACATCACGCTCGACACGCCGCGCTGCGAAGGCGCCCGGCGGTACGCCATCCATCCGTTGCCGTTCGAGCCGTAGATCCGCTGGGCCAACGCCCGAACCCCGGCCTCAGCCCACCGTCCCCTCGAACGCCCGCCGCGCCGGGCCCCTCATCGTCACGTCCCAGCTCCCGGCTGCCACCGTGATGACCAACGGCCCGCCGTCGAGCCGCACCGTCACCGCCTCGCCCGCGCGCCAGCGCCCCTCGGCCACCGCCGCCGCCGCCACCGCGCACGCGCCCGTCCCGCACGCCTGCGTCCACCCGACGCCCCGCTCGTGAACGCGCACCCGAAACCCGCCCTCTTCCGGCGCCACGAGCTCCACGTTGACGCCCTTCGGAAAGGCCGCCAGCCCCGTCACCGCACGCACCAGGCCCATCGTGTCGTCCGTCGGCGCAAACACCACCCCGTGCGGATTGCCCATGTCCACCGCGCGAACCGCCACCCGCTCACCACCCACGCTCACCGCGTCGGCCTCCGTCGTCACCACGGCGCGGCCCATCGCGACCTCCACCTCGGCGACCCCGTCGCGCACCGCGTGCACCGTCACCGGCCGCGGCCCCGCGTCGCTCTGCACCACCACCTGCGCGCCCACCGCGAGCTCGCCGCGGTCGACCAGCCACGCCGCCACGCACCGAACGCCGTTGCCGCACATCTCCGGCCGCGACCCGTCTGCGTTGAGGATCACCATCCGCACGGCGCCCCCCGCGCGATCGACCCAGAGCAAGCCGTCGCCGCCGACGCCGCGGTGCCGGTCGCACAGGCGTCGGGCCAGCGCCGGGGTGAGCTCGGACTCGGGCCACTCGCCCGCGTCGAGCACCAGGAAGTCGTTGCCCAGGCCCTCGTACTTCGCAAACGTCCGACCGCTCATGGCGCGCGAGTATAAGCACCCCCGCGCCGACCGCGCCGCACTGACAGATCCCGCGCTGCGCGCTTGACCCGCGGGCCGCGGACGGGTGTCATCCGCCCAACATGCAGCGCTTGTCCTTGCCTTGGGTTCGTCTGCTCGCCGCGGGCGCGTGGGTGCTCGCCGCCGGGTGCACCGACACCGTGACCGCCACCGACGCCGCGCCCTCCACCACCGACGTCGGGTCGGGCGGCGACGCCGGCAACGTCGTCGTGGAGCCCTGCGCCCCGCAAAACGACCCCGATGGCGACGGCATCTCCAACCGCTACGAGGGCGCCGGTGACGCCGACGGCGACGGCGTCGCCAACACCGAGGACATCGACTCGGACAACGACGGCATCTCCGATCGCTTCGAGGGCGGCCACGGCCAGCCCTTCAGCTGCGACCTCCCGCCCGATGACAACGACCGCGACGGAACGCCCGACTTCCTCGACACCGACGCCAACGGCGATGGCATCCGCGACGCCGTTCAGGTCGCCGCGTCACCCGCGCAGCCCGGTGGCAACGTCGCGCCCGCGTCGGATTGCTACCGCGGCAACGAGCGCGGCCTCAACCCCGACGTCGTCAACGGCTGGACCTGCCACCCCTTCGACACCGACGGCGACAACATCCCCGACTACGCCGACACCGACGCCGACAACGACCGCATCAGCAACGCCGCGGAGATCGCTCCGGGCACCGCGGCGGCGCCGACGGACACGGACATGGATGGCGTTCCCGACTACCGCGACAACGACAGCGACGGCGACACCGTCACCGACGCGCAGGAGGGGACCAACGACCGCGACGAGGACATGACCCCGAACTACCGGGACCTCGACAGCGACGGCGACCAGCCCACCGGCAGCGATCAGGGGAGCGACGAGCAGGAGGCCGGCGACATCGACCTCGCGACGAGCGCCAACGAGTGCGCGCGCGAGCTCGACGTCCGCACGCTCGACCTCACGCGCCCGATGCCCGACGGCATCCCGGACTTCCTCGACACCGACTCCGACAACGACGGGTTGAGCGACCGCGAGGAGATCCTCGCCAACACCGACCGGTGCAACCCCGACTCCGACGGCGACGGGCAGCTCGACTCGGCCGAGGTCGCCTGGTGCCGCAACCACATGCGCACCAGCTGCGCGACCGATCGATCGACCCGCATCCCCGACACGGACTACTACCTCATCCTCCCGTGGATGGGCCCGCAGGTGAGCCGCGAGCTGGAGTTCGGCTCCAACCTCCGCGTCGCCGACGTGTACTTCATCAGCGACACGACGGGGTCGATGGGTGGTGTTCTCGCCAACGTGCAGCGCTCCATCGCGACGCCGCGCACGGGCCTCATCGACAGCATCACTTCGCTCATCCCGGACACCTGGTTCGGCGTGAACCACTACGACGACTTCCCCAGCGGCGGCTTCGGCGCCGGCTCCGACCGCGCCCTGTGGCCGGTGTGCGCGGGCCCGCCCGGAACGCCCCGCTGCCTCGCCAACTCGGGCATCACCATGCAGCCCGCGTCGCGCGCCATGGACGTGCAGGCCGCCGTCAACGGCATCCGTCTGGGCAGCGGCGGCGACGGCCCCGAGTCGCAGGTCGAGGCGCTCTACCAGACCATCACCGGCGAAGGTCTCTTCGACCGTTCGAACCCCATGGCGTGCACCGGCGACCCCGGCCGCTCGCCGTGCTGGGTGGCGCCCAACAACTGCGTCGACGGGACCTACGGCCACCCGTGCTTCCGCATCGGCGCGCTGCCCATCGTGATCCACTTCACGGACATCGACTTCCACAACGGGTCGCGTGATCCGGCGGTGCCGATGGGGCCGTTCTCCAACCCGTACACGGGCATCTCGCCGACGCCGCACAACATCGAAGACGTGGTCAACGCCTTCAACGCGCGCTCGGGCCGCATGATCAGCCTCAACGCCTCCGGCGGAACCCGCTGCGAAGGCATGCGCCCGTCGACGCGCACGCCGGGCCGCCCCTGCTACGACTTCCGCATCGTCGCGGAAGGAACGGGCTCGGTCGACCTCGACGGCAATCCCCTCATCTTCGACCTGCCGGGCGGCGGAACCACCGTCTCGCCCGCGTTCGTGAGCTCCGTCGTCGACGCGGTGAACACCATCGCGACGCGCGTTCCGCTCGACATCAACACCATCCCCCGCAACGACGGGGCGAACCCGTACAGCGTCGACGCGACGCGCTTCATCCGCCGCCGCACGCCGTCGTGCCAGATCGCGCCGATCAACGACCGCTGCTGGACGGAGTCCGAGGGCGTCGCCCACGCCGACGCCGTCGCGCGCACCGACCTCAGCACCTTCTATCGGGTGGTCCCCGGGACGCGCGTGCGGTTCACGATCTTCTTCCAGAACGACGGCGTCTTCCAGGGCGCCTCGCAGGAGTCGACGCTGTTCAGGGCGTTCATCGACGTGGTGGGCGACGGCGTGACCGTGCTCGACACCCGCGAGGTGTACATCCTGGTACCCGCGAACCAGCCGCCGCCGGGCTGATCGTCAGCGGGCGCGCTGCGTGGACTCGGACGCGCGGTGCGCCATCGCGCGCACACGCGGCGCGGCGGACCACCCGACGGCACCAACGACGAGCACCAGCGCGAGGCCCACGCCGATCACGAAGGGGTCGCCGAGCAGGCGCGCGCGCAGCCACTGGGCCGAGAGCCAGTAGCCGAAGGCGCGGCGGCGCATCGCGCCCGGGATGTCGGTCCAGGTCTCGACGGCCATGTCGAGTGCGGCGCGCACCGCGGCGCGGTCGCCGGTGCGATCGAAGGCGCGGGCGAGCCGGACGTGCACGCGCACGTCGGAGTGGTTGACGCGGGCGTAGCGCTGGTAGGCGTCGATGGCCTCTTGCATGCGACCGAGCGCGAACAGGGCCTCGCCCGCGACGAAGTAGGGCTCGCCGTAGCGGATGAGCCGCCCTTCGACGCAGCGCACGAGCGGCGCGAGGGCCTCCTCGTGGCGGCCGATGCGGTGGAGCGCCACGCCGGAGAGGAAGAGCAGGTCGGGGTCGTCCGGTGCGCGCAGGAGGGCGGCTTCGACCAACGCGAGCGCCGCTCGTGGGCGAAGGAGGTCGAGGTAGATCGTGGCGAGGTCGCGGCGCGCGACGACGTTCGCCGGGTTGACGCGCACCTGGGTCGACAGCGCGCGCGAGCGGCTGAACGCCCGCCCGATGGCGCCAGGGTCGGGAATGAACGATCGCAGCGCGAAGAAGAGGACGAGGCCGAGGAGCAGCCGCGGGTCGTTGGCGGCGTACGCGACGACCATCCACAGCAGGTAGTAGGTGACGTAGGACGACATCGACGAAGCCTCTCGCGAGGACCTACGGCAGCACGATCGCGCGCACCCGCCCCGACGCGCCCTCGGCCACGTACAGCCGCCCTCGCACCCACGCCAGCGCCGTCGGCTGCGCGAGCTGCGCCGACCTCGCCGGACCGTAGTCCCCGCTCGACGTCGGCGCCGTCGTCGTCGTCGCGCCGGAGCCCGCCACCGTCGCCATGCGCCCGGTGCTCAGCGTGATCGCGCGCACCCGGTTGGCCGCCGCGTCGGCGACGTACAGCGTGTCCGTTCCGTCGTACGCGAGCGCCACCGGCTGCGCGATGCCGCGCGTCGTCGCCGGGCTCGCGTCATCACCCAGCGGCGAGCGCTGATCGAGCACGCCCGCCACCACGCGGGCCTCGCCCGCCGCGCTCACGCCCCACACCACGTACCGCTGCGCGTCGGCGATGTACAAGGTGCCCGCGCCGTCGAGCGCGAAGGCCACCGGGCTCCCGAGCGGCGCTGCGCCGGCCGCGATGGTTCCGCCGTCCAGCACGCCCGTCGGCGTGGCCGCGCCGCTGCCCGCGACGATCTCCGCCACGCCCGCGTCGCCCGCCGTGTCCACGCGCCACACGCGCCCCGCCGCGTCGCTGAACCACGTCCGCGCGCCCTGCACGAACGGCCACCCCGGTCGCTGGAACGTCGTCTCCGTCGCCGTCACCCGCGCATCGGCGCCAGCATCGCGCACCACACCCGCGTCGGCTGCCTCCGCGGTGTAGCGACCGGCGATGCGTCGCATGGTGGCGCCCGTCACGAAGCCGCTCAGGTCGGCGATGACCCCGCGCTCGGGCATGCCCAGCACCGCGCGGGTGCCGTCGCCGCCGAGGCCCGCCACCCAGGTCGTCGGCAGCGTCGCCGCCGTCACCGGGTCGGCCGTCGCGACCGGCGAGGCCGTGCCCGCACCCAGCACCACCCGCGTGCGGTTCGCCTCGACGCTATACAGCCGACCCTCGGCCTGACCGCCCACCAGCATCAGCGTTCCGTCGTTGATGACGGTGAGCGCCGACGGGCGACCGACCCGCAGCAGCGACGCGTCTTCGTCGGGCGCGGGCGTCGGACCGAAGGTCTGCGAGACGGTCACGGTGGGCGATCCGCCGCCGCCGGTGTTGGCGACGCGCAGCACCCGCTGCAACCGCTGGTCGCTCACATAGAACGACGACCGATCGGTGCTCATGGCGAGCCCGCCGATGCGCCCGATGGGTTCGCCCGCGAGGACGGGCTGGTTGCAGCCGAAGCGCGAGCCGAGGACGACGCGCGCGACGCTGAGCGTCGGCCCCACCACCTGCACCACCGCGCAGTGGCTGGCGTCGACGAGGTACACCGACCCTTCGGACCCGAAGCGCACGTCGGTGACGCGGCCGAGGCGCAGCATGGTGCGCGTGGGGAAGCCGTCGGAGGAGCCCGCGAGCAGGTCGCCGGTGAGGTCGCAGGTCGACCCGGCGAAGGTCTCGACGGTGTGCGCCACGTCGTCGCGCCGGAAGCGTCGGATGCGGCAGTTGTCGCGGTCGGAGAAGTAGACGTAGGTCGGGCTGACATCGACGCTCACGGGGTTGGCGAGCGCCGTCATGGTGCCCGGCATGCCGTCGCCGTTGAAGCCGACGCACGACCCGCCGCACATCTGTCCGACCACGGTGGTGGGCGTCCCGAAGCCGCCGTCGTTGTCCAGGCTCACGACGTGGAGGCGGTTGTCGCCGACGATGAAGAGCTCGCGCGTATCCGACGCGTACGCCATCCCGAAGGGCCCGACTGGAAACGACAGCGCCAGCGGCACGGGACTGATCTGCCCGTCGCGCAGCCGCAGCACCTGGTGGGCTTCGGTGTCGCCGAAGAGGAAGGTCGAGCCCTCGGGGTTGACCATCGACGTGATGCCCAGCACCGGCGTCGAGCGCGCGACGCCGCCCGTGAGCGAGATGCCCGCGACGCCCGTGCCGAGCACGCGGGTCGGCGGGAGCATCGCGGTGCTCAGGTCGTAGGACATCACGCGCGAGCTCGCGGGGTCGCTCACGTACAAGCGGTCGGAGGCGAGCACCATCGCGCCCGGGGCGATGAGCCGCCGGTCGTCGGGGTTCCAGCGATGGCCCGTCACGGGCTCGATGCAGGGCGAGCCCATGGCCAGCGTGGTGGTGCAGCTCTGTCCGGCGTCGGCGCCCGTGTCTCCCACCACGACGTCGCGCCCGAGGTCACTGCTCACGTCGACGGTCGCGTCGGCGCCCGCGTCGCGGACGTCCATCGTCGTGACGTCCACGGTGACGTCGCCGGCGGGCGTGCCGAGGTCGTCGGCCGGGGGCTGGTCGGTGGCGAGGTCGGAGGTGGTTCCGCGGTCGGTGGGGACGTCACGCGCGGCGTCGGTGCTCGCGTCGCGTCGATTGAGGAGGGCGGGGTCGTAGACGTCGCAGCCGAGGGTGGCGAGGACGGGCAGAACGAAGGCTCGAAGTCTCACACCGCGAGACGATGCCATCATGCGGCGCGCGCTGTCACGGCGGAGGAGGATTGGGGCCGCGGCTCGCCTCGGTGGGGGTGGTGATCCACGGCTGCGCGCCGCGGGAGATGGGCACCACGCGGCAGCTCCCGTCGGGGAGGGGGAGGACGTCGGCGGCGATCCAGAGGTCGTTGCCATCGTCGTTGCCGCGGGCGCGGAGCGTGACGGGGCCCAGGCGTGCGACGGGGGTCGCGCCGTTGCAGTAGACGGTGAGCGTGGCGGACTGCGGGCCCTCGTTGTTGTTGATGAAGTAGAGGACGCCGAGGCGGTAGTAGCGGGCGGACGGGCGGAGGATGTTGATGTTCTCCGGGCCGTGGCCGGTGGTGTCGTCGATGTCGAGGCGGGGGTTGTCGTCGAAGGAGGGGGAGCCCCACGGCAGGACCAGTCCCGACGTGCAGTTGGCGTAGTAGCAGTCGTCGTCGGTCTTCCAGTTGGGGTCGCCGACCCCTTGGAGCATGTGCAGGTCGAGGTCGCTGCTGTCGCACGCCGCGCCCGGGCGGGTGGGGCACTGACGGCCCGGCGGGTCCCACGACAGCTCGACGCGCAGGCCCTCGCGCGGGACGGCGTGAACCACCGTGGTGCACTCGTCGCTCGCGCCGTTGTCGTCGGTCACGCGGAAGCGCAGCCGGTGGTCACCCGCGACGTCGGGCGTGAAGCGCGTGGCGTCGGTGTCGTCGGGCGTCGGCGTGCGGCGTGAGCTGCTGGCGGGGGCCTGGTCGATGGTCCATTCGCGGCTGCGGATGGGGCGGTCGCTGCTGACGCGCGCGGTGAGCGGGACGACCTGGAGCGGCGCGACGGTGACCTCCGCGGGGCACGTGGCGACGGGGCCGTTGGCGCGCACCAGCACGCTGATGGTGCAGGAGAGGGACTCCGCCGCGCCGCCGTCGACGCCCGCGTCGGGGTCGGGCGGGACGGTGATGCGGACGGTGTAGGTTCCTTCGAGGTCGGCGCGGAAGATGGCGCGCTCGCTGCCCTGGTGGGCGAGCGTCGGGGACGAGCCCGCGACGGCGGCGTCGACGCTCCATTGCGCGCGACCCCAGAGGGCGCGCGGGAGGCCCACCGTGAGGGCGACGTCGCGCATCGGACGGCCCACGAACACGGTGCTGGTGCAGTACAGCGACGCGGGTTCGTACGGCTGATCGGAGAGTGGTGTGCGGGCGCCGCAGGAGGCGAGTAGCGCGAGGAGCGCGACCCGTCGGATCACACCTCGTGGACCTCGACCACGATGGCGGTGATGTTGTCCTTGCCGCCGCGCGCATTGGCCATGTCGATGAGGCGCTGGGTGATCTGCGTGGCGGGGAGCGAGAGCAGCGGGAGGATCTCGTCGGGCTCGTCGATGTACCCGTGGAGCCCGTCGGAGCAGAGCAGGAAGCGGTCGCCGGGCACGGTCTCCACGACGCGGGTGTCGACCTCGACGTACTCGTGGCTGCCGACGGCGCGCGTGATGACGTTGCGGTGCGGCGCGTAGCGGGCTTCTTCGGGGGTAAGCATGCCCTCGCGAATCTGCGCGGCGATGAGGGTGTGGTCGTCGGTGATCTGGGCGATCTGGCCGTCGCGGGCGAGGTAGATGCGCGAGTCGCCGACCTGGCCGACGACGGCGACGCGACCGAGGAGCATCAGCACCGAGGTGGTGGTGCCCATGCCGGCCTTGGTCTCGTCGAACTCCGCCATCGAGTGGATGAGATACGTGGCTGCCTGGATGGCACCGCGGAGGATCTGCTCGGCGACGTTCTGCTGATCGACGTCGTAGGGATCGGCGAGGAGGGACTCCACCTTCGGTCGCTCGCGGCGCACCCAGCCGCGGATGTTGTAGACGGCTTCTTCGCTGGCGACCTCGCCGGCGGCGTGTCCGCCGAGGCCGTCGGCGACGACGAAGAGACCGAGGCTGTCATCGATGAGGAAGGCGTCTTCGTTGTGCTTGCGCACGCGGCCGACGTCGCTCTGTCCAAAGGAGGTGTGGCGAGCCATGTTGGTGTGCCGCGGACTCTATCAGGAACCCCGTGGCCGCTGAACAACCGCAAAGCGCCGAACGGTCGATGAGCGCACGAGACCATGGACCGCGCCCCGACAGTGGGGGTAATCTGACCGCCCCCCAACACAACCCGCGATGTCCTTCCCAGAACAAATCGTCGAGGTGCACCTCTCTCGCGGCGCGCTGAACGACCGCTTCCGCGAGGCGGGCGAGGAGGGCACGCTGATGGTTCCGGGGCTGTTCGAGCTCGGGCTGGGCGCCGCGGTCACGCTGCGCATCGGCTTCGAGGGCTTGCCCTGCGGCGTGTTTCTGGACGGAGTGGTGCAGGCGCGGCGGGCCTCGACGCCCAACGCCCGCGCGGGCGTCGGCGTGAGGTTTCTGCCGACGAGCACGGAAGCCGCGCGCTTCGCGGCGCAGTGGGCGGCCGGGAAGATCGACCCGAAGGGTCGCCGCGAGTGGCGCTACCCCGTGGACGTGTCGGTCATCCTGGTGACGTCGCCCCGCGGCAGCACCCGCATCTATCCGTGCAGCCTCGCCGACGTGTCGATGCGCGGCGCGCGGGCGGCCATCAACCACCGCATCGAGCCCGACGAGGAGATCCGCTGCGAGTGGCGCAGCGAGCTCGGCGGCGGCGCGGTCACGTCGCGCGCGGTGTGGTCGGGCAACGGTCGCCTCGGGCTCGAACACCTCTGGCGCAAGCCCGAAGAGCGGGTGGCGTGGGAGCAGTTCCTGGCGAAGGTTCGCACCACGCTGCGCGGCAAGATCGCCGTCCCGATGCCCGAGAGCATGCGCCTGTCGGCGGGCGGCATCCCCGCGGTGGGTCGCGAGCGGGGCTTCACGCCAACACCGGGCGGCCCGCTTCCGGTGGGTCCCACCGCGGTCAACAAGGTCATCCCGAAGCTGGTGGAGATTCCGGTCACCGACGCGACGGTGCGCCGCAAGCGCCACGACCCGCGCAGCGAGTAGCGGACTAACGCTCGCCCATCGAAGCGAGGTGGGTGCGCGCCCGCGGGTCGTCGGGTGCGACGGCGACGGCTCGCTCGAAGGACGCCCGGGCGCCCGCGCGGTCGCCGCGGCGCAGCAGCACGAGGCCGAGGTTGTCGTGGATGGTGGCGGTCGCACCAGGCATCGCGGCGGCGCGGCGCAGCGTGGCGACGGCTTCGTCGAGGCGGTCGGTGAGGCTCAGCGCGTAGCCGAGGTTGCCCAGCACCACGGCGTCGTCGGGGGACGCGCGCGAGGCGGCGTCGAAGCTCGCGACGGCGTCGGCGGGTGAGCCCGCGGCGAGCTGCGCGGCGCCGAGGTCGGAGCGGTAGCGGGCGGTGGTGGGGGCGAGCTCACACGCGCGTTGGAAGGCGGCGACGGCGTCGCGCGCGTTGCCGCGGGCGAGGCGAACGGCGCCGAGGTTGTCCCAGGGTTCGGGGTCGCGGCCGGCGCGTTCGGTGGCGCGTTCGAGCGAGTGCTCGGCCTCGGGCAGACGGTGCAGCGCGACGAGCACCATCGCGCGGTCGTTGTAGGGCGTCGGGTCGCGCGGGTCGGCGCGGCCCGCGGTCTCGAAGGCCACGGCGGCTTCGTCGAGCGAGCCGAGCACCATGTGGAGGCGGCCGAGGGTGAGCGCGGCGAGGGCGTCGTCGGGGTGGCTGTTACCCTGGCGCGTAAGAACAGGGAGCGCGGCGGCGAGCTCGCGCTGCACGGGGGCGGTGAGGGTGCGGGACGAGGAGGGTTCGAGCGGGGGAGCGATGACGCCGAAGCGCGCGATGGTGCGGGTGACGACGACGTCGGGGAGGCGGCGCCACGCGAGGCGCTGACGGTCGAGCAGGGCGACGGCGTCGAGGGGACGGCCGTCGCGCAGGAGGGCGCGGGCGGCGGCAATGGCCTCGACGGGACTACTGAACGGGTGTACGGATGCGGCCGACGGAACCGAGACCCCCCGGGGCTGCGCCCAGACCGCGGCGGGGCTCAGGAGTCCGATGAGCATGGTGACCCAGGCGACGCGACGCACCCGACGCATCTAGCACGGCACGACCGTCACCGATGCGGTGCCTCGCGACATCTCACGAGACCCGACACACCCCATGGACCCCACTCGCCTTCGCAACGCACGCACCCACAACCTCCAGGGCATCGACCTCGACCTCCGGGCCGGCGAGCTCGTCACCGTCGCGGGGGTGAGCGGCGCGGGGAAGAGCTCCCTCGCGCTCGACACGCTCTACGCCGAGGGGCAGCGGCGCTTCGTCGAGAGCTTCTCGGCGTACGCGCGGCAGTTCCTCGAGCGGCGTGACCGGCCGCCCGTGGGGTCGCTCGATCCGGTTCCGCCCGCGATTGCCGTCGACCGTGGGGCGCCGGTGCGGACGTCGCGCTCGACCGTCGGGACCATGACCGAGCTGACGGACTACCTCCGTCTGTTGTGGGCGCGGGCCTCGACCATCGTGTGCGACGGGTGCGGCCGCGAGGTGCATCGCGGGACCGTGGCAGCGGCGACCGATCAGGTGCTGGCCGCGGACGGCAAGCGCGTGGTGGTGACGTGGCGGGTTCCGGTGAATGACGCCGAGCGCTACCTCGGCGTGCGCGAGCGGTTGTTGGAAGAGGGCTATCGCCGCGCGCTCATCAATGGCGAAGCGAAGGACCTCGACGAGGTGACGCCGTCGGACATCATCGCCCGCGGCGGCATCGACGTGATCGCCGACCGACTGAAGGTCGCGACGGGAGAGCGGGCGCGCATCGCCGAGGCGTTGAGCACGTCGATGGCGAAGGGCGGCCGCGCGGAGGTGCACCGCGTCGACGAGGGCGCGGTCGATCGGTACAGCCGGGGCTTGGACTGCGCGCACTGCGGGAAGACGTACCCCGAGCCGACGCCGGCGCTGTTCTCGTTTCAGTCGCCGCTGGGGGCGTGCGAGGGGTGCCGCGGGTTTGGTCGCATCATCGACATCGACTGGGCGAAGGTCGTGCCCGACGAGAAGCTCTCGCTCGACAAGGGCGCCATCAAGCCGTGGACGGGGAAGACCACGGCCTTCGAGCGCAAGGCGCTGGCGACGCTGTGCAAGGCGCAGAAGATCCCGAGCGACGTCCCGTGGAAGGACCTGCCCGAGAAGCAGCGCACGATGATCCTCGAAGGGACCAAGGGGTTCACCGGGGTGCGGCCGTGGTTCTCGTGGCTGGAGACCAAGGCGTACCAGATGCACGTGCGGGTCTTCCTGTCGCGCTTCCGGCGCTACACCACCTGCCCTTCGTGCAACGGGACGCGCGTTCGCTCGGAGGTCGAGCGCTACCGGGTCGAGGGCCTGTCCATCGGTGACGCGGGCGCGCTGCCGGTATCGGAGCTGCGGGCGCGGCTCGAAGGCGTTCCCGTGGGTGACGAGGCGACCGACCGGATCATCCGCGAGATTCGCGCGCGGCTCGGATACCTCGACGACGTGGGCGTCGGGTACCTCTCGCTCGAACGGGCGTCGCGCACGCTGTCGGGTGGCGAGGTGCAGCGCGTGGCGCTCACGGCCGCGCTGGGCACGTCGCTCACCGGAACGCTGATGGTGCTCGACGAGCCCACGGCGGGGTTGCACCCGCGCGACGCCGAGCGGCTCATCGGGGTGGCGCGCGGCATCGCGCAGCTCGGCAACGTGGCGCTGGTGATCGAGCACGACCTCGACGTGATCGCGGCGAGCGATCGGGTGATCGAGCTCGGCCCCGAGGCGGGCGAGGCGGGCGGGGTCATCGTGTACGACGGCGACCCGGCCGGGCTGACGCGCGCGAGCACGCCGACGGGCGACGCGCTGCGGGCGGTGGGCCTCGCGAAGCCGCAGCGGCGCAAGGCGAAGGGCGAGCTGGTGCTGCGTGGTGCGCGCGGGCACAACCTGAAGGCCGTCGACCTCACCATCCCGACGGGCGTGTTGACGGTGGTGACGGGCGTGTCGGGCTCGGGCAAGAGTTCGCTCGTGGGCGAGACGCTGTACCCGGCGGTGACGCGGGCGCTCGCGGCGCGCGGGCTCGCGGTGCGCGCGGAAGAGGCGCTGCCGTACGACGCGCTCGATGGCGTCGACGCCATCACCGACGTGGTGCACGTCGATCAAGGTCCGCTCGGGAGGACCACGCGCGGCAACCCGGCAACGTACCTCCATGTGTATGACCGCATCCGCGCGCGCTTCGCGTCGGCGCCCGAGTCCAAGGAGCGCGGGTACTCGTCGCGGACGTTCTCGTTCAACGTGGAGGGCGGCCGTTGCCCGACGTGCGAAGGCGCCGGATACGAGACCGTCGAGATGCAGTTTCTCGCGGACGTGAGCTTCCAGTGCCCCGACTGCCACGGGCGTCGCTTCAAGGATGAAGTGCTCGAAGTGCGCGTGCGCGGCGCCTCCATCGCCGACGTGCTGGAGATGTCGGCCTTCGCGGTGGCCGATCACTTCCGCGACGACGAGGCGCTGGTGAAGGCGCTGCAGCCGATGCTCGACGTCGGTCTCGGGTACGTGCGCGTGGGGCAGCCGCTGTCGCACCTGTCGGGCGGCGAGGCGCAGCGGTTGAAGCTCGCGGCTGCTCTGTCGGAGGTGCGTCGCGGGAGCCTGGTGATCCTCGACGAGCCCACCACGGGGTTGCATCGGCGCGACGTGGCGCGGGTCTTCGACACGCTCGATGAGATGGTCGAGCGCGGGGCGACGGTGGTGGTGGTGGAGCACGATCCGTACGTGGCGGCGCGGGCCGATCACGTCATCGACCTCGGACCCGAGGCGGCCCACGCGGGCGGCGAGGTGGTCGCGCAGGGGACACCCGAGCAGGTCGCGAAGGACAAGCGCTCGCGCTTCGCCACGTACCTGCGCGACGCGCTCGACTCCACACAGTCGCGGGGCGTCACGCGAGCTCGCGCGGTGCGTCCGCCGCCGACCATCACGGTGCCGGACTCCATCACCCTCGACGGCGCGAGGGAGCACAACCTCCACGTCGGGCACCTGGAGATTCCGCGCGAGAAGCTCGTCGCGATGACCGGGCCGTCGGGCTCGGGCAAGAGCTCGCTGGCCTTCGATGTGATCTACGCAGAAGGGCAGCGGCGCTTCCTGGAGACGCTCTCTCCCTACGCGCGGCAGTACCTGCCGTCGCTGGGGAGGGCCGACGTCGATCGCGTGGTGGGGATTCCGCCGGCCATCTCGCTCGAACAGCGCACGGCCCGCGCGGGCGCGATGAGCACCGTCGCGACGGTCACCGAGGTCGCCCACTATCTGCGGTTGCTCTACGCGAAGGTGGCGACGCCGTTCTGCCCGAAGTGCGATCTGGCCATCGGGGCGCGGTCGCCGGAGGCCATCGTCGAGGAGCTGTCGACGCAGTTTCCGCCCGACGCGCAGCTCTCGGTGTTCGCGCCGGTGGTGCGGGCGCGGAAGGGTTTGCACGGCGAGGTGATCGAGCGCGCGCGCAAGTCGGGCATCGAGAGCGTGCGGGTCGACGGGGTGGACTACGAGCCGGACAAGGTTCCGACGCTCAAGAAGACCAAGGTGCACGACGTGTGGCTGTGGATGGGGTGCGCCCACGCCAACGAGCCCGAGAAGCTGCTCAAGATGATCCGCGCGGCGGTGTCGCTCGCCGAGGGGCAGTGCGTCGTCGAGCGCGACGAGCGCAGCGGACGCGTCGGTGAACCGATGGTGCTCAGCACCCGGCGAGCGTGCCCGAAGTGCGGCATGGGCATCCCCGAGCTCGACCCGCGGCACTTCTCCTTCAACACGCCGCAAGGGCAGTGCAAGGTGTGCGAGGGCCGCGGGGTGGATGAAGACGGCGACCCGTGCCGGTCGTGCGCGGGGTCGCGGCTGGCGCCGATTCCGCGGGCGGTTCGGCTCGGGGGCAAGCGCTTCCACGAGGCGATGGCGAGCACGCCCGAGGAGATGCGCGACGCGCTCACGGCGATGACGCTGACGGCGCGCGAGGCGATCATCGCGGAGGCGCCGAAGGCGCAGCTCGAAGGCAAGCTCACCACGCTGCTGGAGCTGGGCCTGGACTACCTGACGCTCGATCGTCGGGCCAACACCTTGTCGGGCGGCGAGATGCAGCGGCTACGACTCGCGGCGCAGATCGGCGCGGGGCTCACGGGTGTGTTGTACGTGCTCGACGAGCCCACCATCGGGTTGCACGGGCGCGACACGCAGCGGCTGGTGAAGGCGATGCGCGCGCTGGTCAACCGCGGCGCGAGCGTCATCGTGGTGGAGCACGACGCTGAGGTGATACAGAGCGCCGACTGGGTGGTCGACCTGGGTCCGCACGGCGGCAAGGGCGGCGGTCACGTGGTGGGCAACGGGCCGGCGGCGGAGGTGCTGGCGGGCGACGGGCCGACGGCGACGGCGCTGCGGATTCCGACGGGCGAGGGCGCGCGGCGCAGGCCCATGAAGGGCGTCGAAGTGCTCACCGTGAAGGGAGCGAAGGGGCACAACCTGCAATCGACGACGGCGCGCTTTCCGCTCGGGCGCTTCGTGTGCGTGGCGGGTGTGTCGGGCAGCGGCAAGAGCACGCTGGTGGAGAAGATTCTCCTCCGCGCGGTGCGGCAGAAGCTGAAGCTCACGACGGATGAGCCGTTGGCGTATCAGTCCATCGATGGGTGGAAGGCGCTGAAGCGCGCGGTGGCCATCGATCAGTCGCCCATCGGGCGCACGCCGCGCTCGGTGCCGGCGACGTACGTGGGCATCTGGGATGAGATCCGGAAGCTCTTTGCGATGACCCAGGAGTCGCAGACGAGGGGTTGGGGCATCGGGCGGTTTTCGTTCAATACGAGCGCGGAGAGTGGGGGAGGGCGGTGCGAGACCTGCGATGGCGCGGGGGTGAAGCACGTCGAGATGGCGTTCATGGCGGACGTGGTGGTGCCGTGCGAGGTGTGCGCGGGGGCGCGCTTCTCCAGGGAGACGCGCGACGTGAAGCTGCACGGGTATGACGCGGGCGAGGTGCTCGGGCTGACCGTGGAAGAGGCGCGGCAGGTGTTCTCGCAGGTGTCGAAGGTGAAGCGACCATTGGACCTGTTGCACGACCTCGGCGTGGGGTACCTCGCGCTGGGGCAGGGGTCGCACACGCTGTCGGGCGGCGAGGCGCAGCGCATCAAGCTGGCGACCGAACTCCAGACGGGCGGCGGCGGGACGCTGTATGTGTTGGATGAGCCGACGACGGGGTTGCATGTGTCGGACGTGATGAAGCTCATCAACGTGATGCAGCAGCTCGTCGACCGGGGGGATTCGCTGGTGGTCATCGAGCACCACCCGTCGGTGCTGCGGGCGGCCGACTGGATCATCGAGCTCGGACCGGGCGGCGGGCGCGCAGGCGGCAAGGTGGTGGCAGAGGGCACGCCGGACGAGCTCGCGGAGGGCGAAACGGCGACCGCGCCGGTGCTGCGGGGGTAATGCGGTCAGTGATGGCAGCCGCGCCCTCGACACCTCCCCGCGCCACCGCGACCCCTGTTCCAAGGCTCCGCGGGGGGCGAAGTCCTTGACCGCACCCCGCTCGTCGGTTCATCTGCGCCCCTCGCGATGGAACAGCACTATGACCTCGTCGTGATCGGCAGCGGCCCCGGGGGGGAAGGGGCCGCCATGAAGGCCACCAAGTCGGGCCTCTCGGTGTGCGTGATCGAGCGCTACCACGACGTCGGCGGCGGCTGCACCCACTGGGGGACCATCCCCTCCAAGGCCCTGCGGCACACGGTCTCGCAGCTCGCGGAGTTTCGTAACAACCCGCTCTTTCAGCCGCTGCTCATGAACGACGATCCCATTCCGCTCGCGGGGATGCTGCGGTCGGCCGAGAGCGTGGTGCGGCGGCAGGTGGGGATGCGCCACGGGTTCTACGAGCGCAACAAGGTGCGCGTGGTGCACGGCACGGCGCGCTTCGTCGAGCCCAACGTGGTCGAGGTCGACGCGCCCGGTGGGTCATCCGAGCGGCTGCGCGCGCGGGCCTTCGTCATCGCCTCGGGCTCGCGGCCCTACCGCCCGGCCAACGTCGACTTCGCGCACTTCCGCATCTGCGACAGCGACACGGTGCTGCGCCTCAAGGAGACGCCGTCCACCATCACCATCTACGGCGCTGGCGTGATCGGCTGCGAGTACGCGTCGATGTTTCGCACGCTCGGCGTGAAGGTGAACCTCATCAACACGCGCGAGAAGCTGTTGTCGTTCCTCGACGACGAGATCATCGACGCGCTGTCCTATCACCTGCGCGACCAGGGGTGCGTCATCCGCCACAACGAGGAGATGGAGCGCATCGAGCCCGTCGAGGACGGCGTGGTGTTGCACCTGAAGAGCGGCAAGCGCGTGAAGAGCGACGTGCTGCTCTGGGCCAACGGCCGCACCGGCAACAGCCAGGACATGGGCCTCGAAGCGCTCGGCGTCGTCACCGACGCGCGCGGGCAGATCAAGGTCAACGAGCAGTACCAGACGTCGCTGCCGCACATCTACGCGGTGGGCGACGTCATCGGGCAGCCCGCCCTCGCGAGCGCGGCTTACGACCAGGGGCGCTTCGCTGCGACGCTCATCACGGGTGACACCAGCAACCACCGGCTGGCGCAGGACATCCCGGCAGGCATCTACACGACGCCGGAGATCAGCTCGCTCGGGCGCACGGAGCGCGAGCTCACGGCGGACAAGGTTCCGTACGAGGTGGGGCACTCGCTGTTTCGCAGCCTCGCCCGCGCGCAGATCACCGGGCAGACGGTGGGCATGCTCAAGCTGCTCTTCCACCGGGAGACGCTGGCCATCCTCGGCATCCACTGCTTCGGGCACCAGGCCAGCGAGATCATCCACATCGGGCAGGCCGTGATGAGCCAGCCCGAGGGCCGCAACAACATCAACTACTTCGTCAACACGACCTTCAACTATCCAACGATGGCCGAGGCGTACCGCGTCGCGGCGCTCAATGGGTTGAACCGGTTGTTCTGACAGCAGCGGCCCTACTTCGCGTGGTGGCAGTCCCCGGGGCTTACGCCGCAGCGTCAGCC
>JBGARZ010000007.1:0-431795 GCA_044229975.1 Polyangiales bacterium | reverse complement strand
AAGGGAGGACGACTCAGGCGACTCACCCTCATCTCATCTTGTCCTTGCGACCCTTGCGCCCTTGCGGCTTCTTCAACCCGTCAGAACTCCTGCGACGAGGTGCTAGTGAAGGCGCCTGCTACGGCTCGACCGCTGCCTCGCGCCCCTGGTCGTGGCGCATCGTGTACGGCCGCGCCTGCACCACCACCAGCGCCCGCTGCGGGCCGTGCAGGATGAACTCCACGTCCATCGCGTGCGCCGTGTCCCACGCGTCCGGCACGAAGCGCCCATGGATCGCCCGCAACACCGCCGCCAGGTGCACCAGCTCGGCTTCGGTCAGCACCGCCGCGCCGCGCGTCTGCGAGCTGCGCGCGATGCGCTCGAACTCCCCGGTCTCTCCGTACGTGTAATAGATCACCTGCTCGGGCACCTGATCGGCGCGCGCGCTCGTCACCGATCCGCCCTCATCGCCCGCGACCTGCGCGTTGATGAAGTACGCCGGTCGGCCCGCGTTGAAGGGGTTGCCCGTGATCGCCACGCCGTCCACCACGTCGTCGTCGATGGACTCCTGCACCAGCACCGCCATCGCCACCCGCGACTCGTCGATGCGGAAGAAGCTGCGCTCTTGGTGGGCCTGGAGGTTCCAGGTGCTGGCCCACACCGCGCGCAGCGCATCGGCGAGCGCCGCGTCGTCGGCCGACGCCTCGATGACCACCGAGCGATAGAGCCCCGCGCCGTTGAAGCCCGGCAGGTCTTCGGCGTTGGTGCTCGACCGCAGCCGTATGCGCCGCGACCCGAGCGCCCTCGCTCGCTGCCTGATCGACGCGAGCAGCGCCGGGTCCACCGGGCTCGTCGCGATGCGCTCTCGCAGGAGCCGCAACTGTTCGCTCAAGCGATCGCCGTCGGCCCGCAGCGCCGCGTCACCCAGGATGGCGTCGCGCATCACCCGCGCCCCCGAGCGCTCCCCATGCGCGAGGTACGCCGCAAACGGAACCACGAACCCGCGCGGCACCCTCACGTCCCCGCCGATCGCCCCGAGCTCGCCGAGCTGCGCGGCCTTCGCGCCCGCCACGTCGAGGTCGCGCGCCCGCAGCGTCGCGAGCTCGATGAGCCCCGCGGCCCTCGTCGAGAGCGCGGGCGTCGACGGTTGTCGCGGACGCATCGCCTCCCAGGCGCGCTCGGCTTCGGGGAGCGTCGCGGGCGTGAGCGTCCACCCTTGTGGGGTGACGGAGAGGCGCACGAGATGCCCGTCGAGGGCGCGCACCTCGGGGTTGTTGAGCGCGTCGCGCAGGGCCATGTCGGCCGTCCCGCGGTTGCTCGCGAGCACGGCGAGGTGGCTGAGCGGCGTCTGGAATTCTGCCGTGATGACCCCGGCGCACACGGGCAGATCGAGCGGCGCGTGGGCGAGCACCAGCACGTCGGTGCGTCGCACGCGCGCGGGGTCGAGCGGGCCGTCGACGAGGCGCAGCGTCCCGTAGGCGACGCCTGGATTCACGGGTTGGTAGACCATGCCCGCGTAGATCTCGTCCGACGTGAGCACCGGCACGCCCGCCTGCGTAAACGCCTCCCGCGCGTCGTCGTGAGCGGGCGGAACGGGGTGGTAGCGCAGCCGGTCGCGCACCCACAGGCGCGAGCGGATGGCGTTGAAGACGCGCACGGTGCGCGGCACGTCGAGGGTGTCGCCCGCGACGAGCTCGTACCACCACGCGTCGGTGTCGCGCTGGTGCATGAGGGTTCCGAGCACGAAGCGGCGGTCGTCGCGGCGGTACTCGCGGATGTTGAAGGCCGCGTGGTCTTCGACCGGGTTGGTGGGCGTGGAGAGGAAGCGCGACGCGAAGAAGTAGTGGATCTCCCAGCGGCGCGACTGGAGGAAGTAGATGTGATCGTGGTCGTCGAGGTCGACGATGACCTTGACCACCTCGGTGCGCGCGAGTCGCTCACGACCGGGGGTCGCGGCGAGGGCGGCCCACACCGTCGGCGAGCTGATGTCGTCGGCGTAGTCGGCCTCCGGGCGCACGGCGCTGTCGGGCCCGGACACGCGGCGGGGGGTCGAGACGCAACCCAGGGCGAAGACGACCAGGAGCAGCGTTCGGAGGGTCATGGCGTGACCTGGAACGTATCACCGCACACAACGGTTTCTCGCCGCGGGAGACGCTGGTAGGTTCCGAGACATGAAGCGGTGGACCTGGCTGGCGATGGTGGCGGCGACGAGCGCGTGTAGCTTTCCCACGAGCGAATTTTCGCTGGGGACGACCCGACCCGACGTGGTGACCGCGGACACCGGCGCCGTCGACACGGGCGCGACCGACGTGGTGGGCCCGACCGACCAGGGGGGCATCGACGTGGTGATGCCCGGCGACGTGGTGACACCCGGCGACGTGGTCGACAGCGGCGTCCCCGGCGACGTGGTGACCGTGACCGACGCGGCCGACGCGGGCACCACCGACGACGCGCCCGACGCGAGCGCGCCAGACTCGGGTGACCCGGGGGACGTTCCGCCGGTCGACGGCGGGTGCATGAGCCCGACCATCACCTGCACCGTCGCGGGCGCGAGCGCGTGCGTCAACCCGAACAACAGCCTCGAACACTGCGGTCGCTGCAACTACGCGTGCAACCCGACCAACGCCGCGCCGGCGTGCACCGACGGCACCTGCGTCCTCAACTGCAACGCGGGCTTCGCCGACTGCGATCGCGACCCGCGCAACGGCTGCGAAGGCGCGCTCAACACCATCACCAACTGCGGCGCCTGCATGAACGTCTGCCCCTCCGGCGCGGCGCTCAACGGCACCCCCGCCTGCACCGCGAGCTCCGCGGGCGCCACGCCCACGTGCAGCACCACCTGCAACGCCGGCTACGCCAACTGCAACGGCATGGCGGCCGACGGCTGCGAGACCCCGACGGCCAACAACCCCGCCAACTGCGGGATGTGCGGCCGCGCCTGCCCCAGCGGGCAGAGCTGCACCGCGGGCGTCTGCACCACGGTGTGCACCGCGCCCAACCTGCTGTGCAGCGGCGTCTGCACCGACGTGCAGACCTCGGCCACCAACTGCAACGCCTGCGGCAACATCTGCCCCAATCCGCCCTTCGCCGTCGGGGCGTGCCGCGGTGGTGTGTGCGGCCTCGGCGCCTGCAACGCCGGCTACGGTGATTGCACCGCTGCGGCGGGGTGCGAGACCAACATCAACACCACGCCCGCCCACTGCGGCGGATGCGGTCGGGCGTGCATCTTCCCCAACGCGACGGCCACGTGCGTCGCGGGCGCGTGCGTGATGGGGTCGTGCACGGGGACGTTCCGCGACTGCGACGGCAACCCGGCCAACGGGTGCGAGACCGACACGAGCAGCAACGCCGCCCACTGCGGCGCGTGCGGCACCGTGTGTCGCGTCGACCCGCGGACCAGCAACTCCTGCGTCTCGTCGCGCTGCGCCCCGACGTGCAACCCGGGCTACGCCGAGTGCGACCGCGACGCGAGCAACGGCTGCGAGGTCAGCATCTCGAGCAACCTCAACTGCGGCACCTGCGGCATCGTGTGCGGCGTGGGCACGACCTGCGCCCGCGGCTCCACCTGCCTGGCGAGCACGGGCGTAACCACCTACGCGCGCTCGACCGGGCCCGCCTACGTGGACGTCTGCGGCAACACGATGGCGATGCACCTCCTGCCCAGCCAGGACGACCTGGGCGTGCTCATCCCGCTGCCCTTCGCCTTCACGTGGTGGGGGGCCAGCCTCCCCGCCGGCGCGATGGTCAACGTGGCCAGCAACGGCTTCATGTCGCTGCAACCCACGGTGTACAACAACCTCTCGGGCATCATCCCCGACCCCCTCGCGCCCGACGCCGTCATCGCCGCGTGGTGGACCGACCTCGTCACCTCGCCCGCGGGTGTCTGCACGCTGGTCACGGGCACGGCGCCCAACCGCCGCTTCATCGTGCAGTGGGGCGACGTCGACTACTTCAGCGGCCGCACGGGCGACATGAACTTCGAGATCGCCCTCAACGAGAGCACCAACACGGTCGACCTCGTGTACTCCCGCATCGCCACCCCCCCGGCGGGCTACATCCCCACCGTCGGCGTCGAGAACAACTCGGGCAGCGCCGCGACCGTCGTGTGCCGGTCGACGGACACCGCGTGCACGATGGTCACCTCGGGCACCAGCTTCCGCTTCACGCCGCGGTGACCCTCGCGCTCAGGCGACGCGCGCCGTCCCGTGGGACAGCACCGCGTCGCCGCGCTCCTTCGTCGTCGTCCTGAACCACACCCGCTCCCCCTCCCGCCAGACCTCGGTGCGCAGCACATCACCCGGCCACACCGGCTTGGTGAAGCGCGCGCCGATCTCGGTCACGCGCGTCGCATCGCCGTCGACGAGCGCCCGCGCGACGGCCCTCAGTCCGTAGCCGTAGGTGCACAGCCCATGCAGGATGGGCTTGCCGTTGAAGCGCGCGACCAGCGGGAAGGCCGGGTCGGCGTGCAGGGGATTGCCATCGCCCATGAGTCGGTAGAGCAGCGCCTGCTCGGGGCGCGTGGCCTCCTCGATGACCGCGTCGGGCGCGCGCGCCGGGGCGCCTCCTTCACGCGCGGGCGGAGGCTCACCGCCGAAGCCGCCACCCGTGAGCACGAGGATGCCCCACTCGGTGTCGAAGAGGTGCTCTCCGTCGATGGTGCGCGTGCTGGTGGTGACGACGACCTGGGCCATCTTCCGCATGTCGTAGACGGCGGTCACGGTGGCGGTGGTGGTGAGCGTCGCGGCGGGCGGCAGCGGCCGCGCCACGGTGACCTTCTGGTGCCCATGAACAACATCCGCGAAGGAGATGTCCGAGCGCGCCATCGCGGCCATGAGGGCGTCGTAGGCGGGGATCACCGCGAAGGTCGGCAGCACCTTCGGGCCGCGGCCCTCGTAGAGGAAGTCGAGCTCGTCGGCGGTGGCCCCGACGCCGAGGGCGTAGAGGATGGTGCGCGAGGCGTCGTAGGTGAACGTGATGGGGTCGGTGGTGGTTCCGACGATGTCGGGCGTGGCGGGCATAGGCCCGCGACGCTACCGGGCGTTGCGGTAGTAGTCGACGGCCTCGGCGATGACCGACGCGATGTTGTCGCCGCCGTCGAGGCCCCAGAAGCCGTCCGAGGGGAAGTTGTTGCGCACCTGCCGCCGACCGTTGGCGGGGTAGCGCGTGATGTCGTTCTGCACTTCGGCGGGGCGAACGCCGCTCATCGCGTGCTGGTGACAGCCGACGCAGTTGGAGCGCACGAGCCCGGGGCCCGCGTCGATGTACGGGTTGGAGCACCACGACGGGCCGCCGCCCTCGCGCACCTGCCGCAGCGCCGCGGCGAGCGACGGCGCGCTCTGCCCAAAGCCTCCCGAAGGGTCGGGGTCGAGCTCATCGAAGTCCGTCGCGACGCACATCTTGTACGACGACCACGGGCCGCCGAGGGCGCGCACGGCTGCCGGACGATCGGCGCCGAAATCCTCGTCGGGGGTCGGTGACCACCAGAGGGTGATGTTGATCCAGCGGTCGACCTCGCGCGTGCGGATGTGCATGCCCGCGAGCCTGAACGTCGCGCCCGACGCGAGGCTCATGGTGTAGATGCTCGACGCGTCGGGCTCGGCGGTGCTGTCCCCGGTGCCCCACGTCGCATCGCCCGCGAGGCGTCGCGCGAGCGCCGTCGCCGAGGTGTCGTAGACGGGAAACGCATCACCGAGGCCCACGCGCCGCCACTCCATGGCCACGGTCGCCGCGCCCGGAGGAAAGACCCCGTGCAGGCACGTCGCGGAGTCAGCCGTGGGGGGCGTGTAGCGAACGTCGAGGGTTCCGCTGGTGGCCTGGCCGAGCGCCACGACGCGCACGGTGAAGGTGCCCGGTCCCATCACGGTGCAGCCCGCCGTCGCGGTCGCGGTGCAGCGCACCGGCGAGGTGTCGGCGACGCCGTCGAGCACACGAATCTCGGCGTTGGTCGCGCCCTCGACCCGGGCCGTGAGCTGTCCCCCGGTAGCGACGAAATACGCGCCGTGCATCTGCGCGCCGCAGCGCGCGAGGGCGACGGGCTCGCGGGCGAGCTGCTGCGATGCGACGGGGCCATCGGCGAAGGTGGGCGGCGCGCCGCGGGCGAGGCACGCGACGACCTCGGGGTAGCTCGACACGAGGTGCCGAACGGCGTCGGGGCTGAGCCCGATGCGCTGCACGCCGGTGATGCCCGCGACGGCCGTCGCGCTGTTGAAGGACGCGGCGTAGGTGTCGAGTCGTGTCGTAGGCCACTCGGGGAGCGTGGTGACGAAGCGGGCGTTCCACCCGAGGGCGTCGTCGAGGGACTCGTCGGTGAAGCGCTGCTGCGCGGCCCGCCCCGCCGCACCGAGCGCGCCGTAGAGTCGACCGAAGGTGCGGTAGACGTCCTCGCGGTCGTACCAGGTGCGAAAGCGCGGGACGGTGGCGCCCGCAACGCCCGCGTCGTGCGCGAGCGGAACCGGCGCCAGCGCCCGCGCGACGGCCTGCCACGCGACCTCGCGGCGCGCCCGCTGCGAGCGACGGAGTTCGTCGTTGCGACCCGCGAGCGAGGTGTCGGCGGGGTAGCGCGCGGCGAGCCCGATGAGCCAGCGGCCCTCGGCGCTGGCCGCGGAAGCCTGCGACGAGACGCCGTTGCAAGTGGTGTTGTCGGGGGGTGGGTCGGGAGAGGGGTCGCACGCCGAGGTGAGCGCGGCGAGAGCCAGCGCGCCGGTCAGCGTGCGCGAGGTGGTCACCGGGTGAGCGCGGCGTCGGTGGCGATGACGTGCTCGGTGGCAGTGCCGAGGGTGCGGACGAGGAAGTACATCCAGCCGTCCGAGCGGAAGTGGGGGTAGAGCGCGTACTGACCGGGGGCCATGTTGGTCAGCCGGGTCGTGGCGCCCGTGGCGAGGTCGAGGAGGTAGACGTTGGCGGCGCCGCGCGAGGCGTACTCCGCGAAGCCCGCGTCGTCGGCGCCGGTGAAGCCGAGCTCACGCGCGTCGGCGTCGGCCGTCGGGCCGGTGCCGATGTAGTGGTGGTAGGTGATGAAGCGCTCGTCGTAGGAGAACGCGGGCTTGGCGCCCTGCACGCAGTAGCGGGCGATCTCGGTGAGGGTGGCCATGACGGCCGAGCCCGTGTGCGTCGCGTTGAGGCGGTGCAGCACGTAGCCGGCGTAGGCGCCTTCGTCGTCGACGAAGCGGGTGATGAGCGAGCGCGACGAGGGGGAGATGACGCCGTCGCCCTGCAGCGGCGTGCGGACGCTGCGCTGCGCGACGAAGGAGAAGCCCGAGCCCGTGTTGGCCATGAGCGAGATGGTGGTCGTCGCGCTGGAGGTCCACGGGTTGTTTTGCGGGGTCTCTTCGGTGGTGGGGCTGTGGCCGCCGTCGTCCCACGCGGCGCTGCCGGCGGACGAAGCCCAGTAGTCTTCGCCGCCGAGGGCGGCCGCGAGGTGCTCGTAGAGGCCGACGGAGCTGCCCACGCACATGGAGCCCGCGCCGTCGACGGTGATGGACGACGGCATGCCCGTGGTGAGCAGGCTCATCGGGCACATGCGGCCACCGTTGTGGTACATGAACCCGCTGTTGTCGGGGAAGAACGCCGGGTCGTACTCACCGTCGGTGACCCGGATGTCGGCGTTGCGCGAGAGGTCCTGGATGCGGGTGCCGCGGCCGACGAAGCGACCGTCGGCGGAGCTGCGCGTCCAGAAGCCCGAGCGGGTGGTGCTGGTGAACAGCAGGCGGAGGTGGGCGCCCGCGACGGCCGAGCGGTTTTCTCCGATGTTGCCATCGCCCGCGAGCGGGTACGTCGAGAGACAGTTGGCGGTGCTCGTCGCGTCGGCGCAGCCGAACATCATCATTCCCCGGCTGCGGTTTTGCGCCGCCCAGTTGGCGGCGGTGGTCTCGGCGAGCAGCGCGGCGACGCCCGAGGAGACGCCGCAAGAACCCGCCGGCACGTCGGTCGGCGTCGCGGGGACGTCGCGCGGGGTGGAGGCGTCGCTCCCGGTGCCGTTGTCGGTCGTGGCCACCGGGGTGTCGTCGCCGGTCGACGCGTCGCCCGGCGTACCGAGGTCGGTCGCGGCGGGGACGTCGGACCCGTTGCCGGCGTCGACCGGGCCGGGGCTGGCCACGGGGTCAGAACAACCAGCGAGGGACGAGAGCAAAACCAGGGACGCGATGGGGAGAGCGGTCTTGGGCGAGCAGCGCATAGCGGCGGATGTTGAACAGATTCTTGCCCCGTTGCAAAGGGCCCTCGCGACCGTCTCGGCCGTGGGTCATGCGAGCGGGGCGATCCGCCTCGACCGTCGCGCACCGCCGCACCGACACCACACCCTTCACCTTCGATCCCGAACGGGACTACCCTCCGCCGCTGTCATGCCCTCCCACCGAAACCATCGAGCGTTCGCGCTCGCGCTGTGCGTCTCCACCTTGCTCGCGTCCGTCGTCGCGGACGCCCAGGAGTACATCAACCTCCCGGGCACCCAGCCCGGCGGGCTCGCCGAGGGGGAGCCTCTCGACACCGCCAACTCGTGCGGCCTGACCTGTCACTTCTCGCGCGACCCCGCGGTGCCGACGGCCATGCCGTACGACGGATGGATCGGTTCGATGATGGGCAACGCGATGCGCGACCCGCTCTACCTCGCGGCGCTCACGGTGGCCGAGCAGGACCGCCCCGGCGTCGGCGACTGGTGCCTCCGCTGCCACACGCCGCCGGCCTTCGTGGGCGGTCGCACGCGCGGCAACGCGGCGGCCTCGCGCGGCGGCAGCCTCATCCCCAGCGACCGCGACGGCGTCACCTGCGACAGCTGTCACCGCATGGTGGCCACCACCAACCTGGGCAACGCGCAGTACGAGTTCTCGCCGACGGACACCCGCTTCGGGCCGTACCCCGTGATCGAGAGCATCCGTCACCCGGGCGCGGTCTCCACCTGGCTCCCCGACTCGCGCATGTGCGGCACCTGCCACGAGCTGTCCAACCCCGTGCAGCCGCAGCGCGCCGCCGACGGCACCGACACGGGCCGACGCTTCCCGCTCGACACGACCTACAGCGAGTGGTCGCGGTCGGTGTACGGGACGGCGGGCACGGCCGACTCGCGCACCTGCCAGGACTGCCACATGCCGCGCCACGGCTCGGCGACGCGCGTGGCCACCAACGGCACCGCGATGCTGCGGAGCGACCCGCGGCGACACGAGTTCTCGGGCGCCAACGCGTGGGCGCTGCGCATGCTCGGCGCGATGCGCGACGACGTGACGTCGGGCGAGTTCTACGACCCCGACCTGGTGCCCTACTACGAAGCGGGCGCGCTGCGGGCCGAGGCGCTGCTGCGGAGCGCCGTGAGCCTCGAAGTGCGCCAGGCGCCGATGACGGCGGCGGCGGGCGCGGAGGTCTCGGTGACGGCGCGGCTGACCAACCTGTCGGGGCATCGTGTTCCGACGGGCTACGCGGACGGGCGGCGCGTGTGGCTGTCGGTGACGCTCATCGACGCGAGCGGCGCCGAGACGGTGGTCTCGGGCGGCTACGACACCGCGCAAGCGCACCTCGATACGACCGATCGACAACTGCACGTGTACGAGGCGCACCACGGCCGCGCGGGCATGGGCGCCGGCGAGCACATCGCGCTGCACGACACGGTGGTGGACGACTCGCGGTTGCCGCCGCGAGGCTTTCGCCCGCTGCCTGGTCACGAGCCGGTGGGCAAGGACTACTCGGGCGGCGAGGGCGGTGCGCTGCGGCACTGGGACGACGCGACGTACGTGTTCACGGTGCCGGCGAGCGCGCGCGGGACGCTGCGAGTGCGCGTGCGGGCGCGGTACCAGTCGACGACGCGGGAGTACGTGGAGTTCCTCGCGAGGGAGAATCGCACCGACGACCGCGGGCGCGAGCTGCTCGCGCGCTACGAAGCGACGGGTCGCGCGGCGCCCTTCGACATGGCCGAGGCAACGGCAGAGATCATGGTGACCGGGGCGGCGTCCGACGCGGGCGTGACCACGGACGCGGCCGTGACGAGTGACGCGGGTGTGGCCGCGGACACCGGGACGGCGGCACCGGCACCGAGCTGCGACTGCAACGTGGCGGGCGCGGCGGACACCGGGCGCGGTGGCGCGGGCATGGGCGCGATGCTGGCTGCCCTGGGCATGGTGATCGCGCGGAGGCGGCGGCGGGCGTAGGGCCGACGATGCACAGCCCCATCCTCGCGCCCGTCGTCGCCCTCGTCGCATGGTCCATGGTCATCTGGGCCTGGATGTACGCGACGCGTCTCCCGGCGATCCGCCGGGCGCGCTTGAAGCTCGACCCCAACGCGCCGCGCGGCGAGCAGATGAGCACGCTGCCCGCCGACGTTCGTTGGAAGGCCGACAACTACAACCACCTGATGGAGCAGCCGACGCTCTTCTACGCCGTCGCGCTCTCGCTCGCGCTGCTCGGTCGCGGCGGCGGCGCCGACCTCACGCTCGCCTGGGCCTACGTCGGACTGCGCGTCCTCCACAGCCTCGTGCAGGCCACCTGGAACAAGATCGAGGTGCGCTTCTCGCTGTTCTTCCTGTCGTCGCTGGCGCTCATCGCGCTGGTCGTCGACGCCTGCCGCGCCGCGTTCTAGGGAGGGCCGCTCAGCCCATCCCGTGCGTGAGGTCGGCCAGCAGCTCGGCCTCGTCGAGCGTGCACCACGCGTCACCCTGCGCGCGCACCGTCTCCGCCACCCGCAGCGCCCTCCCCTCCGTCACGTCCTCGAAGAACGCCGTCAGCTCTCCCCACAGCACCGCCCCCGTCGCCGGTCGGAAGAACCCGAAGTGCCCGATGGCCGCCACGCCCAGCGCCGCGGGCGCCACCCGACGGTGCAACGGGCGCGTTCCCGAGAGCCGACCGAGCAGCGCCTCCACCGCCTGCCGCGGCGCGTACGCGTCGTCGGTGAAGCTGTACGCCAGCACCGGCGCCGTCACCCGGGCGAAGCGCCGCGCGGCCCCGTCGACATACCCGACGAGGTAATCCGGGTGGCTGCACCAGCGCGCCCACTCGTTGGCGACGCCCGCCGGGAGGTCGTGCGTCAGGCCCATCCAACCAGGCAGCCAGCCCACGGTGTTGGTCACCGCCGGGATCAGGCTCCACCACAGCCCCAGCGCCATGCTCTGCGCCGCCGGCCAGTGCCGCCGCGAGCCGAGCTGCGCCCCCACGGTGACCACCGCGTCGACGTCGCCCAGCTCGTCGCAGACCCCCAGCGCCTGTCCGCCAAACGAGTGCCCCACCACGAACACCTTCTCGCCCGCGTGCTCGCGCTTCACCCACGCGACCGCCGCCCGCGCGTCGCGTGACGCCCAGTCGGTCATCGTCGCGTCGTTGCCCTTGAGCGACCCGTGCCGCGACCCGCCCACCCCGCGGTAGTCGAAGCTCAGCACCCGCAGACCATGCGCCGCGAGGTGCGCCGCGAAGCGGTCGTAGAACACCCTCGGCACCGCCGTCGCCCCGAGGATGACCACGTTGCCGCGGGCTCCTCCGGTGGGCTCGTGGACGGCCGCCGCGAGCGCGACGCCGTCGTCCGTGGTGAGGGAGAAGCCGTGGCCCTGAACCATCGATTCGTGTTGGTTGTTCATGGACCAACCGTAGGGGCGCCACCCCCACGTCGTCGCGCGGTGATTGTGCAGTCCTGCCCTGCGGCTCCGCAGCGCCCGCTCGCCCGCGCGGATCGGTTAGCGTCTCTTCCCATGATCGTGTGGGACGACCTCCGGCACTTCCTCGCCGTGCATCGCGAGGGGACCCTCTCCGCAGCGGGCGTGCGCCTCGCCATCGACCCGACCACCGTCGGCCGACGGCTCGCAGCGCTGGAGTCCACCATCGGCGCGAAGCTCTTCGACCGCACGCCCGCGGGCTACGCCATCACCCTCGCGGGCCGCGACCTGCTACCCCGCGCCGAGCGCATCGAGCGCGAAGCCCAGGCGCTCGAACGTGAGCTCGCCGGCCGCGACGAGCGCCTCGCGGGCGTGGTTCGTGTGTCGGTCACCGAGATGATGGCGACGCGCTTCATCGCCCCGCACCTCGCGCGCTTCAGCGAGCGCCACCCGGGCATCGTGCTGCGCCTGGAGTGCACCAACCGAACGGTCTCCCTCGCGCGCCGCGAAGCCGACATCGCCCTGCGCCTCGCCCGCCCTGTCGAGGAGAACCTCATCGCCCGCAAGCTCTCCCCCATCGAGCTCGCGCTCTACGCCTCGCCCGCGTACCTCGCGCGCTACGGCCACCCCGACGCGCCCGACGAGCACCTCCGCGGGCACCGCCTCGTGCTCTTCGACGACACCCCCACCTTCGCCATCGAAAACCGCTGGTTCGCCCGAATCTCCGACGGCGCCTCGGTCGCGCTGCGCTCGGACTCGGTGAGCTCCATCTACTCGGCCGCCGTCGGGGGCGTCGGGCTCGCGCTGCTCCCGCGCGTCGTCGCCGACCTCGACCCGCTGCTCACCCGCGTCGCGACGCGCACCTCCCCGGAGCCGCGGGTGATCTGGCAGATGGTGCACCGCGACCTCGCCAGGAGTCCGCGGGTGCGCGCCGTGTCGGACTTCCTCGCGAAGCTGCTCGGTGCGCCGAAGCTGGAACGACAGGGGACATGACCCGCGCGGCGTCTGCCCTTGTGGCGGGCGAGCACCTGGCATACCGATAGAGACCGATGAAACGACGGGCCGTCTTCGCCTGGTGTGCTCTCGTTCTCGCCGCCTGCGACGCGACCGAGCCGAGCTCGCAGGCCCAGCCCACCACCCGCGACAGTGGCACCACCACCGACCGGCAGACCCCGCGCGACGTGGGGAGGGTGGACGTCGGCACGCCGCGCGACGTCGGCACGCCGCGCGACGCCGGAACCGTCGGCATGGACGCGGGCACCCCTCGACCCGACGCGGGCTTCCCCGTCACGGACCTCGGGACGACGACGCGGGATGCTCCGACCGTCGTCGACGTCGGGCGCTGCGTGTACGAGGCGGTGACCCGCGATGCGATGGGCAACCTCCGCAACGCGGCGGGGCAGATCCGCGAGTGCTGGCCGGGCGAGGCGCGCTGCCACTGCGACACCGACAACGACTGCTACGCCGAGGCGGGCTACGTCGCGCTCTGCGCTCCCGGCAACGCCGACGCGGGCACCCGCGTGGACGTCGGAACGCCTCGCGACGTGCCCACCGTCATCGACGTCGGAACGCCCCGCGACGTCCCCACCATCATCGACACCGGGACGCGCGTGGACACCGGCTCCACCACCGGCGACACGGTCTCGTACAGCGGCACCTTCTCCACCGCGAGCGGCCGACGCACGGCGACCATCCGGGTCAACGGCAACGACCGCGAGGTGGTGGTGTACGTGCCCACCTCGCGCGGGTCATCGCCTCCGTTGATGCTGCTCTTCCACGGCACCAACGGGTCAGGCAGCGTGATGCTCGACGAGACCGACGCGCAGTCCGTCGCCAACGCCAACGGGGCCATCGTGGTGTCGCCGAGCTCCCGGTACATGTCCCGCGGCGACTGGGACCACCGCACCGAAGAGACCTTCTGGGAGACGTACCCGAACAACGATCCCAACAGCAACGAAGACCTGGTGCTGGTGCGCGCGTGCATCGCCGAGGCGAGGCGGGCGTTCAACGTCGACGCGGGGCGCGTGTACGCGCTCGGGCACTCCAACGGGGCTTTCTTCGCGACCACGGTGGCCTCGGTGCTGGCCGATCGCATCGCGGCCTTCGCCACCAGCAGCGGCGGCATCAACCCCTGCGCCAACACCTGGAGCTGCTCGTTTCAGGGCAGCGGCTCGACCTGCGCCGCGCTGCGCTCGCGGTCGGGCTGGTGCTCGTGCGGCGGCCCCGACAAGCCCGTCACCCTGCGCAGCGACGGTCGCATGCCGCCGGGCTACCTCGCCCACGGGACCAGCGATCCGCTGGTGTCGGTTCAGTACACCTGCGAGCTGGAGGCGCGGATGCAGGCAGTCGGCGCGACCGTGCAGACGGCGCTGCGCAACGACGGGCACAACCTGCCGACGAACTTCGTCTCGGCAGCGTGGAGCTTCATCGGGTCGCGCCGACGGTGATGGGGTGAGCGGGGAGTGGGTCGGGGGGAACCGGAGGCGGGTCAGCCCGTGGGCTGGTTGGCGGGAACGAACACGCTGACGACGTTGCCGTTCTCGTCGACGGTCACGCGCTCCTCACCTTCGGCGGCGGTGGCGGTGCCGCGCTGGGCCCGCTTCACGGCCTTGTCGCGCTGCTTCTCCTGCCGGGCCATTTCCTTCTGACGCTTTGCGAAAGACGGTCGTCCGTTTGTACTCAATCGACACCTCGTGGGTTGCGCTGCGACCCCCGAAGGGCCGCCGCGAGGTCTATGTGCGTGGGATCGGTGACCCCGATCGCCCACCAACTTCCGGGGGAGGTTGGTGTGGCGTGGGACGAAGCACGTTGACACATCCCGGGGCCGCGGCCCCGCACATTCGCCCTCAGCCGATGATACCGTCGGGATTTTGTGACGACAGCCCCGGCGTGTGGCAGCGCCGGATGACGCCAGCGACGGGCGCAAGGTAGGGTCTCGCACCGATGCGAGACGGCGCGCGGCGGTACTCCGGGTGGATGGCGTTGGTGTTGGGCGTGGCCGGGTGCTTCGACGCCCAGCCGTCCGATGACAACGACGGTGGCGCGGCGCCCGTCGACGTGAAGGTGGTCGACGTCGGCGCCAAGGCGGACGCGGGCAACGAGCCGTCGTTCGATGTTCGCGCGATGGACACCGCCATCGACACCCCTGCCGTGGTGGACGACGCGCCGCCTCCGCCGGATGTGGGCGAGCCCGTCGCCGACGTCGGGCCCGGTTGCACGAGCTCGGCAGAGTGCAGCGAAGGGCGGCTGTGCGGTCCCGACGGGCGCTGCGTCGCGTGCCTCCCGGCGGACGACCGATGCCCCACCGGGCAGTACTGCGACCCGGCGACCTTCGCGTGCTCCCTCGGCTGCCGCGCCGACAGCGCCTGCGCCCCAGCCACGCTGCCCGACGGCGGAACCTCTCCCGCCCGCTGCGACCTCACGCGCCACGTCTGCCTCGACTGCAACACCGACGACGACTGCGCGGTGCGCTCGGTCTGCCGGATGGGTCAGTGTCAGCCCGGCTGCAACGAGCGCCGCGGGTGCGCGACGGGAGAGGTCTGCTGCGAGGGGTCGTGCGTCGACGTGCAGGCCGACATCGGCAACTGCGGGTCGTGCTCGCGGCGGTGCGCGGCGGCCAATGGGGTTCCGTCGTGTGTGGCTGGGGTCTGCGGCATCGAGGCGTGCACCATGGGCTTCGCGGACTGCAACGCCATGCTCGCCGACGGCTGCGAGGCCGATCTGCGGAGCGACGCCACGCGCTGCGGCACCTGCTCGATCGCCTGCGCGACCCCGCCGGGCGCCGGGACGGTGGCGTGCGCCGCCGGGCGCTGCGGATACACCTGCGCCGCGGGGATGGCGGACTGCGACGGTGACCCGGCCAACGGCTGCGAGCGGGCGGTGTCGCGCGACGCGAGCCACTGCGGGCGCTGCAACAACGTGTGCCCGGCGCGGGCGGGCGCGGCGATGCCCCGCTGCGACATGGGCGTGTGCGGGGTCAACTGCAACGCGGGCCTCGGGGACTGCGACGGCGACGCGGCCAACGGCTGCGAGACCAGCGTGCGGACGTCGGTGGCCCACTGCGGCGCGTGCGGGACGGCGTGCCCGGTCCCCGCTCACGCGACGGCCACCTGCACGGCCGGGCGCTGCGGGTACACCTGCGCGGCGGGCTTCGGCGACTGCGACGGCGACGCGAGCAACGGCTGCGAGGCCGACCTTCGCTCGACCGCCGACCGCTGCGGGACGTGCACCACGCGCTGCACGGTGGCCGGGGGGACGCCGGCGTGTGTCGACGGCGCGTGCACCATCGCGGCGTGCGGGAGCACCTTCGCCGACTGCGACGGCAACGCGGCCAACGGCTGCGAGAGCAACACGCGCACCTCGGCGGCCCACTGCGGGGCGTGCGGGCGCGGGTGTTCGGCGGCGCCCAACACGACGGCCACCTGTTCGTCCGGGACGTGCGGGACCCAGTGCGTCGCGGGCTTCGGCGACTGCGACGGCAACGCCGCCAATGGCTGTGAGGTCGACCTCCGTGCGAGCGTCGCCCACTGCGGAACGTGCGGCAACGCGTGCGCGCCGCCCAACGCGACGGCGGCGTGCAGCGCCGGGGTGTGCGCGGTCGCGAGCTGCAACGTGGGCCGGGGCAACTGCGACGCCAACGTCACCAACGGCTGCGAGACCGACCTGGCGACGAGCGCTACCAACTGCGGGGCCTGCGGCGTCACCGGCGCGGAGGTCTGCGACGGGCGCGACAACAGCTGCGACGGGGCCGCGGACGAGGGGTGCCCGACGGCCTTCGGCGGGCTCGCTGGCTTCGACTACACGTCGCCCGAGTACGGGGCCCTGGGGTCGGCCGCCACGACGAGCGCGACGTGCCCCGCGGGGCAGGTGGTGCGGGGCTTCTACGGGCGGCGACAGACCGCCTACGTCTCCAACATCAACGTCATCTGCGGCACCCCGACGCTGGTCGAGGACCGCTCGGTGACGCCGCACCGCTACACCGCGACCGTCGTCGGGAGCACCAACGTCGGGAGCGTGGGGCCCAGCGCGAGCGAGGACTTCCGATACGTGTGCCCGGGCGATGGGGTGGTCACGCGCATCTTCGGGCGCGCGACGACCTACCACTTCCAGTTCGGCATCGGGTGCTCGACGCTCTCGGTGACGGGCAACCCCGGCAACCTCCGCATCGTCGCGACCCCGACGGCGACGTCGCCCGCGTGGGGCACCGCGAGCGGCACGGCGTACGACTACACCTGCCCGAGCAACGCCACGGGCTCGGCCTCGGTGCTCCGCGGGCTCTTCGGACGGACGTACATCTTCCGCTTCGTGAGCACCTCCGTCGCCGCGCGCTGCGCCGTGCCCGCCCTCACGCTCCGCTGACTACCCCGGCGGCACGCCCGCCCCGAGCGCGGGCACCACTCACGACGAGTCGGCGCCGGGAGTACCCGAAAGCCACGCCGTGGAATCTTGGTCCTTGGCAGTCGGCGCGCCGGGCAAGAGACTCCCGCTCATGCGAAGCCGTACCCACGTCGCCCACCTGTCGATCCTCGCGCTGTTCACGCTGAGCTGCTCCGGCAGCTCGCGCACCGCCAACCCCACGCCCGTCACCGACCCCGTGGTGACTGCCCCGGTCACCGAGCCCGACGCCGGAACCGTCGCCGAAGCGGACGTCCCCGCGACCACGGTTGCTCAAGCCGAAGACGCGGGCCCGGCCCCCGAGGCGCCCCTTCCCCCGATGCCGACGGGGCTGCATGGCCCGGCGCAGCCCTGGGCGCGCATGACCGACCAGCAGAAGGGTCGCTACATGGGAGAGGCCGTGATGCCCGCCATGACCGCGTTGCTACAGGCGTACGACCCGGTGCAGTTCGCGACCGTGACCTGCGCGACCTGCCACGGCACCAACGCCCGCGCGGTGCACTTCCACATGCCCAACTCGCTCCCGGCGTTGCCCGCCTTCGGCACGCCCGCCGCGCAGCAGCGCATGGCGGCGCAGCATCGGATGTACGAGTTCATGGGGACGCGCGTGAGCCCGGCGATGGCGCAGCTCCTCGGAGAGCAGCCGTTCAATCCGCAGACCCGGCGGGGCTTCGGCTGCTTCAACTGCCATCCCCACGAGGGCGCCGCGCCGGGCGGCACCGCGGGCGCAGCTCACTGAGCTCACGGTGGTGAAGGCAGCGCGCGAGACGTCCGCACGCCGTCTTGAATCACCGCCCCGATGGTGGTGCCCACGCGACCGCGCGCGTTGAAGATCGAGGCGTCCTCCCCGATCCAGCCGATGCCGTGACAGAAGTGTTCGACCTGGTGGACGACGGTTCCGTCCTGCATGCGCGAGTGGCAGTCGGCGCTCAGCCCGCGAGAGCAACCCCCGAAGGCGACCAGCTCGCAGGTGCGACGAATCACCCGGCGGCCGTGGCGGTGCTCTCCCTCCCAGCGCTGACCGGCGCGCGGCTGCGCGGGCAGCACCACCTCGGGCGGGTCGTAGCGCTCCTCGCCGTTGGCGCCGATGGACGAGTAGAAGCCGAAGGCCCCGCGATCGACGAACACCTTCATGCGCTCGACGTGGTCGGGCTGTCCGTCCTGCGTCTCGCGGCTCTCGATGGTGCGAACCGTGAGGCGCCCGACGGTCGTCTCCGGACCCCAGGTCTCGGTGGTGCGGGTGGAGTACGCCGATGGCTCGTTGGAGTTCCAGATGGTGGTGTACTGGCGCGTCTGCCGGGGCAGGCGGAGATACGGGTTGGCGGGGACCAATGCCTCGTGCGCCGGGTTGCGACACGAGAGCGCCAGGAGGGCGACGGTCAGGATGGCGGGAGGGCGACGCTCCATGGGCGCAGTCTCGCTCGCGCGCACGGCGGGAGGGAAGCGAACGCTACTCGATGACCTGCACCACGCCGGACATCCCGCCGCCGGCGTTGTCGCCGTGGAAGGTACAGAAGTAGGGGAAGAAGCCCGTCGCGCCGAAGAGGGCCGTCGCGCGCGTCCCGCTGTTCGTGAGCGGAATCGGGTTGCTCGATGCGCCGCGGGTGGACGGGCTCAGCGGGTGGCTCCCGAAGGCGCCCTCCCACGCGACGGTGGTGCCGCGGCGGACGGTGATGCAGCGGGGCGAGTAGCTGCTGCCAATCGCTCCACCGAAGGTGATGGTGGAGGCCGTCACGTAGTCGCCTGCGGTGGTGCACGGCGCGATGCCGGTGAAGGGCGCGCGGCACTCACCCGAGACGCAGACCTGCCCCGCCGCGCAGGCGCCTCCGCAGCGTCCGCAGTTGGCGGTGTCGGTCTGCGTGTTGGCGCAGATGCCGCACGTCGGACCAGAGGGGAAGCAGGCGGACCAGCCGGCGGGGCAGCCGGGTTGGCATGTACCGGCGGCGCACGAGTTGCCCGCGCAGCATGAGACGCCGCAGCCGCCGCAATGGTCGCGGCTGGTGGTGATGTCGATGCAGACGCCGCCGCAGCGCGCCTGCCCCGTCGGACACGGGACGTCCGCGGGCGGGACATCCGTCGGCGCAGGAGGGACGTCCGTCGGCGTCGGCGGAACGTCCGGCTGCGCGTCGAAGGGAGCGAGCGCATCCGCCAGCGCAGGAACATCCGTGGGCGCGGGCACGTCCGTCGGCGCAGGCGTATCGATGGGCGTGGGCACGTCCGTCGGCGCGGGTCGATCGACAGGCGGCGGCACGTCCGTCGGCGCGGGCGCGTCGGCGCGCGCAACGTCCGGCGAGGGAGCGTCCACCGTCGGTGTGTCGACCGCGACGACGTCGGTGCCACTGCCCGCGTCGGCTGGAGCCTGCACCATCTCGGAGGCACAACCAACAAACACCAACGCCCCGATCCACCCTAGTCTCTTCATGGAGTGCAGGGTCGCAGACCATCGGGCGACGCGGCAACGAACATCCACCCGCCCCACGACGGGCGTCAGCCCCTGTAACCGCCACCCAAGCCGGGCGTATCGCTCGGCGATCCCCACCGAAGGACGTCCATGGACCCGCCCATCCCCGACCGCGAGATCACCCCGCCCGCGCTGTACTTCAACCGCCGCGCGATCATGCGGGGCGTCGCGCTGGCCGTGAGCGCCGTCGCCACCGGCGGCCTCTACCGCGCGCTCAACGGGCGCTCGGAGACCCCTGTCGACACCCGCCGACTCGCCACGGTGGCCACGGCCCCGGTGCCTGATGCCGCGGCTCTGGGCTATCAGGTCGACGAGCCGCGGACGTCGCTCGAAGCCATCACGCACTACAACAACTTCTACGAGTTCACGACGGACAAGGACGGCGTGGCCGAGAGCGCGGCGGGCTTCTCCACCGCGGGCTGGCGCATCAACGTGGGCGGCATGGTGCGTCGGCCGCGGGTGTTCGACCTCGACGACCTGCGGCGGGTGAGCGCCCCCGAAGAGCGCGTGTACCGCATGCGATGCGTCGAGGCGTGGTCCATGGTCATCCCGTGGGCGGGCTTCTCGCTGTCGAAGCTGCTGGAGTTGGTCGAGCCGATGCCCGAGGCGCGCTACGTCGCCTTCGAGACGCTGCACGACCCGGTGCGGATGCCCGGTCAGCGCGTCGCGTCGCTCGACTGGCCGTACGTCGAAGGGCTGCGACTCGACGAGGCGATGCACCCGCTCACCCTGCTGGCGACCGGCCTCTACGGGCGTGAGCTGCCGCCGCAGGACGGCGCCCCGGTGCGCCTCGTGGTGCCCTGGAAGTATGGCTTCAAGGGAATCAAGTCGATCGTGAAGATCACCCTGCTGGCGACCATGCCGCCCACCACCTGGAACCGCCAGGCGCCCGGTGAATACGGCTTCTACGCGAATGTGAACCCGCAGGTCGATCACCCGCGATGGAGTCAGGCCACCGAGCAGCGCATCGGCGAGTCGGGTCGGCGGCGCACGCTGATGTTCAATGGATACACCGAGCAGGTGGCGCGCCTCTATTCAGGGATGGACCTCCGTGCCAACTACTGACTCTGCCGTCGACGCGCGCTTTCTGAAGCAGCTCGTCCTGGTCAACGGCGCGGTGCCGCTGGCGCTGCTCGGTTGGGACGCGGCGCACGGTCGCCTCGGCGTCAACGGCGTCAACTTCGCGCTGCGCACCACCGGGATGCTCGGCCTCGTCTTCCTCCTGCTCTCCCTCGTCATCACCCCGCTGCGCCGCCTCACCGGCTGGAACCTCCTCGTCGCCCCGCGCCGCCGCGTCGGCGTCTACGCCTTCTTCTACCTCGCGCTGCACTTCACCATCTTCTTCGTCCTCGACCGCGGCGGCAGCCTCGCCAGCACCGTCCACGAGGTGCTCACGCGCCGCTATCTCCAGATCGGCACCCTCGGTCTGCTCCTGCTCGTCCCCCTCGCCGCGACCTCCTTCGACGCGATGGTCTCCCGCCTCGGCGCGCGTCGCTGGAAGGCCCTCCACCGCCTCACCTACCTCGCCACCGCCGCGGGCGCGCTGCACTACTTCCTGCTCGTGAAGTCCGACCGGCGGCAGCCGCTCGCCTTCGCCGCCGTCCTCGCCGCGCTGCTCGCGTTCCGCGTCGTCCGCGCTCTTCTCGACCGGCGCGCCGCGGTCCACCGCGCAACCGTGACTCCCGGCAAGCGCGCGTTCTGGTCGGGCGAGCTGCGCGTCGAGCGCATCGTCGAGGAGACCCACGACGTCCGCACCTTCCGCCTCGTGACGACGGACGGCTCTCCCCTCCCCTTCGAGGCGAAGCCCGGTCAGTACCTCAACCTCGCGCTCACCATCGACGGCAAGCGCGTGCGCCGCTCGTACACCCTCGCCTCGTCGCCCCACCACCGCGACCACTGCGAGATCACCGTCAAGCGCGCCCCCGACGGCTACGCCTCGCAGCACCTGCACGACGCCGTGCGCGAGGGCGATGTGCTCTCGGTGTCGGCGCCCGCGGGTCGCTTCGTGTTCGAGGGCGACGGGGCGAAGCAGGTGGTGCTGCTCGCGGGCGGCGTCGGCATCACGCCGCTCATGTCCATGGTGCGCTCCCTCGTCGAGCGCGGATGGGACGGCGAGATCCATCTGGTCTTCGCGGTGCGAAGCGCGGGGGATGTGATCTTCCGCGAGGAGCTCGCCGAGCTGGCGGGGCGTCACCCGAAGCTTCGCGTGACGGTGACGCTCAGTCAGGAGCCCGCGGAGAGCGACTGGAGCGGGGCGCGCGGTCACATCTCGGCGGAGCTGTTGCAGCGGGTGGTTCCAACGCTGGCAGCGGGGCCGGTGTACCTGTGCGGGCCCGACCCGATGATGACGGCGATGCGAGCCCTCTTGACGGAGCTCGGTGTCGCCGAGGCCGACGTCCACACCGAGGCCTTCGTCTCGCCGCCCCCGGGCGCGACGGGTGGCGAGGCCGAGGTGGCGACGCCCGACGAGGCTCCGACTCCCGGCCGTGGGCTCGTGAGCATCCGCTTCGCGACCTCGAAGCGCTCAGTCGAAGTGCCGCGCGCGAGCACGGTGCTGGAGGCAGCGGAGTCCATCGGGCTCGACCTGCCGTACGAGTGCCGATCGGGCATCTGCGGGCAGTGCAAGACGCGGCTCGTCTCGGGTGAGGTCACGATGGACTCGGACAACGCGCTCACGGCGGATGACCGCGCCAGGGGGATGATCCTCGCGTGTCAGGCGCACGCGAAGGGGAGCGTCGTCGTCGAGGCGTAGGAACCTCCCGCGGGCGACGTCGACCCGGACGGCGGCGGACGGCGCAACCTGTGCGAAGCGCGCACAGCACCTGTGCGGATTGAGATCAACCGGACACTCTTCGCGCGGCGGTCTCCACACAGATTCGACCCAACGGCGCGGCGGTCGGGCGCTGCGCCGACAGTGGCACCTTCATCGCACAGGCGCGAGCCGTCCGGGCGAGGGGCACCTCCTGCGCCGCGGATCTCGATGGAGGTCGACCGGTGAAGCGCGTCGTGTTGTCTGGACTCCTGGCCCTGCACGTCGCGGCGTCGGGCTGTTCCCCCGAGCCCGTCCCGGGAGACTCAGGAACCGACGCTCCACGCGCTGACGCCTCCCTCGACGTCGGCTCCGCCGCCAAGGATGGACCGACCTCCGACGTCACGACGGACCTCACGGCGGACGTCGCCCCGAGTATCGACACCCCCGCTTCCATCGACGTCGCGAACGTCGACGCCACCGCGGACGCACCCTCCTGCCCCGACGGCAGCGCGGCCTGCGGCGGGGCCTGCGTCGACACGCGCTCCAGCCTCGCCCACTGCGGGGCGTGCGGGGCGGCCTGCGCCCCTCCCGGCGCCGTCGGAGCGTGCGTGATGGGGCGCTGCCTCGTCGCGTCGTGCAACGCCGGTCGCGCCGACTGCAACGACCAGGCGTCGGACGGGTGCGAGGTCGACCTCAACACCAGCCCGGCCAACTGCGGCCGATGCAGCAACGCCTGCTTCCTCTCCGACGCCACGGGCGCGTGCGCGGCCGGCACGTGCGCCGTGGGCGCCTGCAACCCCGGCTTCGGCGACTGCGACGCCGACCCATCCAACGGCTGCGAGACCAACCTCGCGACCTCTCCGACCGCGTGCGGCGCCTGTGGGAGCACCTGCACGCTCGCCCACGCGACGGCCGGCTGCGCCGCGAGGGCGTGCACCGTGGCGGCCTGCGCCGCGGGCTTTGGCGACTGCGATGGCAACCCCGCCAACGGGTGCGAGGCGCCGCTCAACACCAACACCCGCTGCGGCGCGTGCGGGACGACCTGCGCGGCGGGCACCCGCTGCGCGGGCGGCGCCTGCCTGGGCTCGTGCCCCGCGGGGACCACGTTCTGCCCCGGCCTCGACATCTGCGTGAACACGTCGAGCGACCTCTCCCACTGCGGCGCCTGCGGCAACGCCTGCCCGTCGCCCGCCAACAGCGCGGCGACCTGCGCGGGCGGATCGTGCGGCCTCACCTGCACCGCGGGCTTCGGCGACTGCGACGCGCTGCCCGGCAACGGCTGCGAGATCAACCTCAGCACCTCGGCGACGGACTGCGGCGCCTGCGGTCGGGCGTGCGCGCTGACCAACGCGGTGGCGGGATGCGCGGCGGGTGCCTGCATCGTGGCGCGGTGCACGGCGGGCTCTGGTGACTGCGACGGCAACCCCGCCAACGGCTGTGAGACCGACCTCGGCACCACCGCGAGCGCTTGCGGGGCCTGCGGCAGCACCTGCAACGTGCCCAACGCCACCGCGGGCTGCGCGGCCGGGCGGTGCGTGGTGGCCTCGTGCAACGCCGGCTCGGCGGACTGCGACGGCGACGCCGTCAACGGCTGCGAGACGCCCACGACGACCAACACCAACTGCGGCGCGTGTGGCGTGGTCTGCGCGGCCGGCACCCGCTGCGCCAACGGCTCGTGTCAGAGCTCGTGTCCGACCGGCACGAACTACTGCCCGACCGCCGGCGTCTGCGCAGACTTCCAGACGGACGCGAGCCACTGCGGCATGTGCGGGAGCATCTGCCCCGCGCTCGTCAACGCCTCGGCGTCGTGCCGCGGCGGGGCCTGCTCGTTCGCCTGCAACACGGGCTTCGCGGACTGCGACGGGAGCGCCGCGAACGGCTGCGAGGCCAACCTCGGGTCCAGCGTGACGGCCTGTGGCGCCTGCGGCCGCGCCTGCGCCCCGCCCCACGCGACCGGCGCGTGCAGCACCGGCTCGTGCAGCGTGGTGGCCTGCGCGGTCGGCTTCGGCGACTGCAACGGCGACCCGAGCGACGGCTGCGAGGTCGACCTCACCTCGACCCCGAGCGCCTGCGGGACGTGCGCGACGTCCTGTCGCCCGCCCAACGGCGCGGGCTCCTGCGCGGCGGGCCGCTGCGGCGTGGCGCGCTGCGACGCGGGCTTCGGCGACTGCGACGGCACCGCGGCCAACGGCTGCGAGACGCCGCTCACCACCAACGACCGCTGCGGCGCCTGCGATACGCGCTGCCCGGGGGGTAGCTTCTGTTCGGAGGGCGCCTGCGTGTCGTCGTGCTCGTCGCCCACGAGCTACTGCGCGGCCACGCAGACCTGCAACGACCTGACGGGCGATCCGCTCAACTGCGGCGCCTGCGGTCGCACCTGCCCGGCGTCCGCGAGCGCGACGACCACCTGCGTCGCAGGCGCCTGCGGCTACACCTGCAGCGGCTCGTTCGCCGACTGCGACCGGAGCGCGGCCAACGGCTGCGAGGTCGACGTGAGCGGGAGCCTCGCCCACTGCGGCGCCTGCGGGGCGGCCTGCGCCCTGCCCAACGCCACGCCGACGTGCAGCGGCGGCGCCTGCGCGGTGGCGACGTGCAGCGTGGGCTACGGCAACTGCGACGGCGTCGCGACCAACGGCTGCGAGACGAACACGAGCACTACCGCCGCGCACTGCGGCGCCTGCGGGGCGGCCTGCTCGCTCGCCAACGCCATCCCGGCGTGTGTCGGGGGCGCGTGCGCGATCGCGGCGTGCAGCGCGGGCTACGGCGACTGCGACGGCCGGGCGTCGAACGGCTGCGAGACGGCGCTCTCGACGTCGACGAACTGCGGGTCGTGCGGCAACCGCTGCGGCGCGGGGACGTTGTGCTCGGCGGGGGCGTGCGCGTCGTCGTGCCCGGCGGGCTCGACCTACTGCGCCGGGAGCGGGAGCTGCGTCGACCTCCAGACCGACCCCAACAGCTGCGGGACCTGCGGCACCGTATGCCCGTCGGCGCCGCACCTCATCCGCGCGTGTGCGGCGGGCGTCTGCGGCGGAACCTGCGAGGTGGCCTACGGCAACTGCGACGGCAACGCCGGCAACGGGTGCGAGACCAACCTCAACACCAGCGTCACGGGCTGCGGCGCGTGCGCCAACCTCTGCCGCTTCGCCAACGCGTCCGCGGTCTGCGCCGCGGGCGCCTGCGCCATCGGCACCTGCTACCCCGGCTACGCCAACTGCAACGGCAACGCGGCCGACGGGTGTGAGGTCAACCTCCAGACGAGCGACAACAACTGCGGCGTGTGCGGCCGCGCATGCACCGGCCGACGCACCTGCCGCACGGGGACCTGCCGGTAGTCGGCCGTCAGCGTCGGACGACACGAGACCAAAGAGAAGGAGCGAGAGAGATGGGCCGAAGCGGTTGGATGGATTCACTGGTTCGTACGATGCGCATCGCAGACCTCTGCGAGCGCGAGGGGCTGCCCTCCCGCGAGGGCGTCGAGGTCGCCGTCGACCGCGACCGCGGCGTGCGAATCAATCGCCGCGAGCTGCTCCTGGGGTCGGCGGGCGCCCTCGCCGCGGGCGCGCTCGGCGCCCAGGGGTGCGCGCCGGTCGGCGGCCTCGGCACCTCCCTCGGCGCGGTGCGCGTCGCGGGGAGCGTGGCCGTCGTCGGCGCGGGCGTCGCGGGCCTGGGCTGCGCGCGCGAGCTGGAGCGGGCGGGCGTGACGGTCGCCCTCTACGAAGCCGCCGACCGCGTGGGGGGCCGCGTGTGGTCCATGTCCGATCGCTTCCCGGGCCAGGTGGTGGAGCGCGGCGGCGAGCTCATCGACACCGGGCACCAGACCATGCGCGGGTGGGCGCGGGAGTTCGGCCTCGAGCTCGAGAGCCTCGCCAACCTCCCCGGCGAGGTCTTCTACCACTTCGACGGCGCGCGCCACCCCGAGTCAGCCGTCGTCGAGGAGTACCGCGCGTTCGTCGCCCGCATGCGGGACGACCTGCGCTCCGTCGGCGAGCCCACGGCGGACGGGTTCACCCCGGCCGAGGCCGCGCTCGACCGCGTGTCCCTCGCGGAGTACCTCGACACCCGCGGCGCGGGCCCGCTCATCCGCCAGGTCATCGAGCAGACCTACGACATCGAGTACGGCATCCCCATCGGCGAGCAGAGCTGCCTCGCCTTCCTCAACTTCATCCACGCCGACCGGCGCAGCCGCTTTCAACCGTACGGCGTCTTCAGCGACGAGCGCTTCCACGTCGTCACGGGCAACGAGGGCATCGTCCGCGGCCTCCACGCGAGCCTCGCGCGCCCCGCCGCGCTCGGGCACCGCCTCGTGCGCGTCGCCCGCACCGCCTCGGGCCTCGTCGAGCTCACGCTCCGCGCCGGATCGCGCTCCGTGGTGCGCACCTACGACGCGGCGGTCATCACGGTGCCGTTCTCCGTGCTCCGCGGCGTCGAGCTGCACCCGAGCCTCGCGCTGCCCGCGTGGAAGCTCCAGGCCATCCGGGAGTTTCGCTACGGCACCAACGCCAAGCTCATGGTGGGCTTCACGGCGCGACCGTGGGCGGAGCAAGGCAACAACGGCGCGGCCTACAGCGACCTCGCCAACCTCCAGAGCTGCTGGGAGACCAACCCCTCTCGCGCCACGGCCGCCGCGGGCGTGCTCACCGACTACGCTGGCGGAACGCTCGGCGCCCGCATGGACCCGGCGCGCACCCAGGCCGAGGCCGCGCTCTTCCTCGCCGACTACGACCGCGTCGTGCCGGGCGCCCGCGCGAGCGCCCGCCGCGACGCGCGCGGCGACGTGGTGGCCCACCTGGAGGCATGGCCCCGCAACCCCAACGCGCTCGGCAGCTACTCCGCCAATCACCTCGGCTACTTCACCACCATCGCGGACAACGAGGCGAAGCCGGTGGGCAACCTGTTCTTCGCGGGCGAGCACACGAGCTCGTTCTACGAGTGGCAGGGCTTCATGGAGGGCGGCGCGCTGTCGGGCCTCCGCGCCGCCGGCGAGGTCATCGACGCCCTCCGCGGCCGTCGGTAGGCGACGCCGTCAGCGCTCGCGCAGGCGCCAGACCTCGGTGGACTCCGCCTCGGGGTAGTCGGCCAGCACCTGCGTGAGCGGGACGATGCGCCACGCCTGGAGGCGGCCGTAGCCGTTCTTCTCGAAGAGGTATCCGCCGAGGAGCCACGTCGCGGAGTGGACGGGCGCATGGCCGTCTCCGCGCACCAGCAGCAGGTCGCCAAACTGCGGCTGCGTCGCGACCCGAACGAAGTCCCGTCGCAGGTGGGCGTCCATGTCCGCGCTGCTGGCCACCATCCCGGTGCCCGCGACGTCGAGGAAGCGCAGCGAGGTCCAGAAGCAGTTGGTCCAGTCCTCGCCGACGAGGGGGAAGGTGCCGAGCCGCGAGCGCGCCCACGACGGCAGCAACGCATCGACGGGAAACAGCGTCGCGTGGGACGCCCGCGCGGCCTCGAGCTGCGCGCGCACGGCGGCTCGGTCGTCCTCGGGAAACGACGCGACGGCGCGATCGATGACCCCGGGCTCGGTGATGCGGAGCGACACCGACGCCGTCGGCCGGCTGAGCATCGCCCGCGCGAAGGGAGCGCACGACGCGCGCGACCCGAGCCGATCGCACACCACCGCGAGGTCGGAGAAGGCCGGGACGCCGTGGTGGCTCCAGGTCAGTGCGTCGAGCAGCGGCCGCACCTCCGGCGGGACGTCGGGCACCGCGCTGAAGGGGCCGAGGTCGGGCGGGCGGTAGAAGGTGTTCTCGGCCTGGGGGTTGTGGTCGAAGCGCAGCAGCGTCCCGTAGATGCGCGCGCGGTCGCCGGCGGAGAGCGCCGCCACGGCGTCGAGCTCGGGCCGCACGGTGCAGCCCGCGTCGTCGCAGCGGAGCGTCTCGTCGACGCCGCGCAGGCCCGCCAGCAGGGCGACGGCCCGCGGTCGGTCGTAGCCGGGCATGCGCCAGACGCGCGACCCGCCCCACTCCTGCGCCGGGAGCAGCGCGTCGGTCATGGGCACCAGCGTCGTCACGACGGAGAGGTCTTCGGAGCGAACCCGGAGGTCGCCCGCGAGCTCACTCCGGGGCGCCGCCTTCGACGAGGTACCGCGCACCGCGAACCCGATGCCGCTGAACAGCGCGATCGACCCGACCAGCGCAAGCAACCCCCGACCGAGGTAGCTGACCTCCGGAGGCCGAGCAGCGGGCGGCGCAACCGGACGAACCATCACCGGACCGCTCGAACTCCTTCGTGACCTGGACATCGGGGACTCAGCGCGCTCCTACCGTGGGCATCGCTCGGGCGCCCGTGGAGACCTGTCGCAGCTCTCGTGCCGAGCGGTCCGCACCGTCGTCCGCGCCACAGAGGGTGGCCGGGCTGTGCTTCGTTGGTGCAGACGGTGTGCAAACGAGGGACACGGCGCCCGTGGCCTGTCGCGGCGCATATTTCCCCGCCGGGGGCAAAGTCAACGCCCGCGGCGTCGACGCGAGGGGTTTAGCCTCACGCCATGGTCCCCTCTGCCGCCCGCGCGTCACTCGCCCTGCTCGGTTCGGTCGCGATCGCCTCGTGTGACGCTCCGCCGCGTCCGGCCGTGATCGCCTCCGACGTGCCCTTCCTCGTCGATCGCCCCGCGCCCATCGACGTGCCCGCCGTCGATCGCCCCGCGCCCGTCGACGTCGCCGTCGCCCCCGCCGTCGGCACCTGCCGCGGCACCGCGCTCAGCGCCTGGACCTCCGACCCGCGCCTCTGCCTCGTCACCTTCGCGACGGGCCTGCGTCGCGCGCGCGGCCTCGCGTTTGCGGCCAACGGCGACCTCTTCCTCACCGACGGCGACGGCATCACCGTGCTCCACGACGACGACGGCGACGGAACCTCCGGCCCCGCCGAGCGCACCCGCTTCACCGACACCATGGGCGTGAACCACGGGATGGCCTTCAGCCCCGACGGTGCCTTCGTGTACGCGTCGACGCCCACCGAGGTGCTGCGCTGGCCCTACACCCGCGGGCTGCGCGTCTCTCCTTCCAAGCCCACCCGCGTGGTCATCGGGATGCCGCCCGGCGGGCACGCCGTGCGCGCCATCGTGTTTGGCCCCGACGGCAGGCTCTACGTCGACGTCGGGTCGGGCGGCAACCTCGACCAGAGCCCCAGCGATCTGTCGCTCCGCAGCATGATCCGCCGCTTCGTCATCCCCGCGACGCTCGCGCGTCCGATGGAGTACGCGACGGGCGAGGTCATCGCGTCGGGCATGCGCAACGAGAGCGGCCTCGCCTTCGACCGCGCGGGCCGGCTGTGGGGCGTCGAAAACGGCCGCGACAGCCTCGCGCGCCCGATCGGCAACGACATCCACATCGACAACCCCGCCGAGGAGCTCAACCTCATCGACACCGTCACGCCGCGCTTCTACGGCTATCCGTCGTGCTTCTCCGAAGGGGTTCTGCCGGGCGGCAACGGACCAGGCACGCAGCACGCCGACCCGGAGTCCCTCGCGCCCGAGCCGCGCGGCGACGAGTGGTGCCGCGACCCGGCCAACGTGCGCCCGCCCGCCTTCGCCATGCCCGCGCACTGGGCGCCGCTCGGCGTCACCGAGTACACGGGCTCGCTGCTCCCCTGGCGCGGCAGCCTGCTCATCGCCTCGCACGGCTCCTGGAACCGCGAGTCCATGCAGAACGGTCGCCTCGTCGCGCGCGCCGACGTCGCGGCCGACGGCACCGTGCGCTCGCTCGCTCCGGTCGTCGGCGAGCTGCGCGCCGGAGCGCTCGTGCAAGGCACCTGGGACGCCAAGCCCGTCGACCTGAGGGAAGGCCCCGACGGCGCCGTGTACGTGAGCGACGACCTCAGCAACCGCGTGCTCCGCATCGGCTACCGACCCGCCGACTGACGGCCACCCTCGCAGCAACTCCCCCGCGCCCCGCGATCAATGCCACGATCGCCCCTCATGGCGCCGCCCCTCCGCTCGCTCCTCGCCCTCGTGGCGCTCTCCGCCGCGTGCTTCGATCCGCCCGGCGCCGCCGCGCCCGATGTCCCCGATGCGTGCGTCGGCGCCGCGTGCGCCCGCCCCGACGCGGCCTTCGACGCGCCTCGCATCGACGTCCCCATCCCCATCGACATCCCTGCCCGCGTCGACGTCCCCGATGTCCCCGTCGACCGGCCGACCCCGTGCTCGCTCGACGCCGGAACCCGCTGCCCCGACGGTCAATACTGCGACCCCGAGCTCGGCCAGTGCGCACCCGATCGCGGCGCCTGCGACGTCGCCGATGGCGCCGTCACCGCGTGCCCCGGCGACTCCCGCTGCGTGAGCGGGCGATGCGTCCCCTACAACCCCGGCGAGACCAACGCGGCGTGCACGCGGCCGACGGTTCCGGCCTTCCTCGCGCCGGGCATCCTGTGCTCGTACGAAGACCGCTCGCCCGCGAGCGACCCCTTCCACGGGTACACCAGCGTGTCGCCGTCGCTCGTCGTCGTGGACTTCCGCTTCGACCCGACGGCCACCGAAGCCCGCCCCAGCATCGTCGCCCCGATGCACCCCGCCTCCACCTGGAGCACCGCCAACTACAAAGGCGTGCTGCGCGTGCTCGACGGCCGCACCTGCGAGGTGCAGTTCACCATCGACGCCCACCTCGTGAACGGCGCCGCGAGCGCCGCGGTAGGCGACCTCGACGGCGACGGCCGCGCCGAGATCGTCGCGTCGAGCATGCCCGACACCCGCGAGGGTCACGTCGACAACAACCCCGGCGGACTTGTGGCGTTCCGCTTCGACCCTGGGATGCGCGCGTGGACGCTCCTCTGGCGCAGCCACACCGCCGCGGGCGCGCCCGACGCCACGCACCCGCGCACGTGGGCATCACCCTCCATCGTCGACCTCGACGACGACGGCGTGCCCGAGATCACCCTCGGCGGCGCGGTGTACGACCGCAATGGTGTTCTGCTCGACGCGCACCTCGCGCCGTCGATGGCCTACTGGCAGGGGCAGTTCGCCGTGACGGCCGACGTCGACAACGACGCGCGACACATCCCCGAGCTGGTCACCGGCGCGGGCATCTGGTCGTGGAACGTCACCACCCGCGCGTGGGTCCCCGCGACCTTCTTCACCCCGAGCGCGCCGCTCGCCGACGGCATGGTCGCCGTCGCGGACTTCGGAGACTTCCCGGGCACCATGCCGGGCGACCCCGAGGTCGCGGTCATCTCCACCGGAACCGCTCGCGTGCAGACCACCCGCGGCACGGTCGTCTTCGGCCCCGTGGCCATCCCCGGCGGCGGGACGGGCGGCCCTCCCACGGCAGCCGACTTCAACGGCGACGGCCACGTGGACTTCGCCGCGGCGGCGCGTGCGAGCTACCTGATCTTCGACCTCCAGTGTGTGGGGGCGGGCGCCACGGTCCCGGCGGGCTGCGCCGCGCGTGGCATCCGTTGGACGCGCGCCAACCAGGACGCCTCCAGCCACTCCACCGGGTCGAGCGTCTTCGACTTCAACGGCGATGGCGCGGCCGAGGCCGTGTACGCCGACGAGTGCTTCACGCGCGTCTACGACGGCGGCAGCGGCGCTGTGCTCTTCTCGCGCTATCGACCGAGCTGCACCTGGTACGAGACGCCCATCGTCGTCGACGTCAATGGCGACCTGAAGGCGGAGATCGTTGTTCCTGATGACGACGACTGCTCCATCACCTGCGGGTCGCTCGCGCCCATGGGCTACGACAGCATCTTCCCGGGGCTGCGCTGCTCGACCTCGGCCGACTGCCCGTCGTCGTCGATGCCCTGCGAAGGGGGACTGTGCCGTTGCACCGCCGACGCCGAGTGCGGCGATCGTGGCTACGGCTGCCGCGCGCCCGACACCGGGTCCATGGGCACCGGCAATGTCTGCCGCGCGCTGGTGGGGACGCGCTTCGGGGGCGTGCAGGTGTTCGGTGATCCGCGCGGTCGCTGGACGCCGTCGCGACCCATCTGGAACGAACACGCCTACTCGATCACCAACGTGAGCGACACCGGGGTCATCCCGGCGTCGCACCTGCGTGTGCCCAACTGGCGCGCACCGGGTCTCAACAACTTCCGACAGAACACCCAAGGGGGATTGAACCCCACCGCCGTCGCGGACTTCACGGTGCGTTCGGCGAGCGCGAGCGAGTGCGCCGTGGCCGTGAGCACCGGCACCATCGAACTCTCAGCAACGGTGTGCAACCGCGGGACGGCGCCGGCGGCGAGCGGTGTTCCGGTGGCGTTCGAGCTGGCGGAGGGCGACGCGGGCGCGGCGGTGGCGTGCACGGCCACGACGGGCGTGCGGCTCGAAGCGGGCGCGTGCACGACGGTGCGTTGCACGTGGGCGGGCGTGGCGGTGCGCGCGGCGCCGTACGCGGTGACGGTGGTGCCCGACCCGGCGAGCTCGACGCTCCAGTGCCTGCAAGGCAACGACGCGTATCGACTGACGAGCGTGAGCTGCTACTCGCCGGGATGAGCGGATAGGAGCGGAGTCCGGACAACGCTCCGGAGAGCCCCACTCGCGCCTCCCAATGCGGACTTACCCGGAGGGACGCACCGGTCCACGCCCCAGTCGTCGGCCCTCCGCTCCGACTCGACGCCCACGGTCTCCGGGCGCCGATCCCGAGCGTCGAACCTCCGTTCCGACTCGACCTCCGCGAGCGCGAGCGGTCGCTTTCCTCCGGGTAAGACGCGTACCGCGGGCGTAGGGGATCGCTATCCGGAGTGGCGCCGGTGATCCGGACAATCGCGATACCAGGGGTGCGCGCTGGAGACGAGCAGGGGAGCGGCCTCGTCGTCACGGTGCGGCGAAATCCCTCAGCCGTCATTCTTATGACGGCTCAATACACTCCTGATTGCCGACATCCATCTCCATGGCTGAGTTCGCGGCGACGTTTGCCGATTGACGTACGCTAGCCATCGTGATCTCCTCCCCATTGATCTTTCATGGCATTTTCGCCACACGGAAGGTCCATCGGGAAAATTGCCGTGGAGCCTTTGGATGGCATGGCGAGTAGTGGGCCCGTTTTGCGAAGAACCGGGGGAAAGGACGGCGATCACCGTCGTCGGCGGCGCGCCCGCTGGCCGGGCGAGCGACGATGCCGATGCTCGCAGCCCCGACACGCGAGGAGGCCGCGTGATCCAACCCCGACGACGGGAACCGCCACCGCCACCGCGCGTTGCGTGCTGGACGGACCTGCGCCGAGGCGTGTGCGGTGACCGCCGAGCCCCTGCACGGACGACCGGCACTGCCGGAGGGCACCTCGCTGTCAAAGCGTTTCCCGTTGGCCTCGTCTACGCGGCTTGACAGCGATGAAGGAGGGGATGGAATCTGTCAGATTCGCGCCCGGCCACCTTTGCGATTCCCAAGGTCTCAGCACAAGTAACTCTCAGGAAGAGCGTCGGCTATTGAGCGCTTCAGACTAAACACCAGACGACCACCCCCAAACCGCAAGCTCTTCAGGATGCCAACATGAAAATCAAGAAGTCCAAGACATTGCGCACGCAGCCGTCAAGTACGAATTCGCGCCGGACGACGGGCGTTCTGTTGATGTCGTCCGTTGGGGTCGCCGTCGCCGCCGTCTCCTGCATGTCGCCGGGAGAGAGCGATCGGACGGATCAGGCGGCGGTCGCGGTCTTGACGGTCGACGAAGCGATCCCTGGCGAGATTGGTCAAGCGGCCGAGAACTTCGGCGAGGGGAACTCTTCAGTCTTCCGGCCGGCCCGTGTTTCAACGGATACGGACGCGATCGCCTGGGCTCGCGAGGTGCGCTCTAGGGCTTCGGAAGGAGCAGGAACCCTTCCCGCCCCCCAGCAATCCAGCACGGATTCCCTTAGAGCCCTCGCCGCGTCAACCTCCTCTCCCGAAGTGATGACTTTTCACGTCACCCTCGACGACCCTGGTTTCGACTTCAGATCACTGAACACGCGTGATTCGGCTCAGAGGCAGGATCGCGTCGCCGCACGCATTGAGCAGTTGCGTCCGAGCCAGGACAGGGCAGAAGCGGCCATTCGGGCCCTGGGCGGACGCGTCGTCGGGCGCTACTGGCTGGCCAATCAGTTGGCAGTCGAAGCCCCGAGAGCAGCCGTCGCGTCCATTCTTGATTTGCCTGAAGTCACCGCCGGCTTCGAGGAACCGACGATTCATTCTGGCGTGGCGTACAACGGCAGTGAGGTGCGCGCTGGAACGCTGGCGACGGTGCTGCACAACGCGGGCTTCAGGGGGGATGCTCGCAGCCGCACGGGAGCCGCTCAACGCATCCGGATCGCGATCACCGAGGCTGGCCGACTGATACCGCTCATGTCGGCTTTCAGGATTACGGTTTCGGCGGCCCTAGCAGAATCGCGCGCTACGCGTATTGCTCCGGCACGAACTCCTCGGGCACCGGCGGGTCTTGTGTCAATCAGACCGCCCTGCCTTTGGCGGGGGATGACCACGGAACGTTGGTGACCTCCGCGGCTCTGGGGAGCATCGAGGATTTTCAAGACTCCAACTTCTTCGGATATCAGACCACCGCACAAGCCCAACGATCGGGGATCAACCCGGAATCGAGCTTGTACTACTATCAAATTGCCACCGGTTTCGACGGTGCCACCGCCATCCAAGCTGCGATCATCGACGGGGTGGACATTCTGAGCGGATCGTGGACGACGAGCTGCGGCGGGTGGTGCAACCCATCAGCAAATTGCGCCAACATCAATACGTTCCTAAGAAACGGGCTGGACGCCGGGATGCTCTCCGTCTTTATGGTAGGCAACGCCGGCCAGCAGCCTCCACTGTGCACCTTGTCTTGGCCCGGGTACTCACCGCACACGATCGGCGTGGCAGGGATCGACACAAGTGTCTCGGGAGCGAGCTACGGTTCGACGACGCGGTGGGTGGACTCGGGCAGAGGGCCCGTCTTTGGCCAGTTGTCAGGAGGGGGGTCACCCGTAGGGGGTCGGAGGCGTCGACATCGCGGCTCCGGCCATCGTCACCAATCTCTATGCGAGTTCGGGCACGAACATGTACCTTGGGGATCAGAGCGGCACGTCGATTTCTACGCCAATCGTCGCGGGCGCTGCCGGGTTGCTCCGCCAAGCGTTCAACAACATAGGCTGGGCGGGGAACGACGCGCGGGCCCTTGCCGTGAACCTGTTGCTTCTGGGAGATCACTCGAATGGCACCGCCAGCGGCAAGAATCAGAACATCGATCCGAACATGGGTGCAGGAAGGCTTCGCCTCCACTGGCCAGACGGAGCCAGCATGGGGGCGCCTTGGGGTTGGGGCTGGCGTAGTTTCACCATCACCAATGGTCAAACCGTCTCTTGGACGGTAGGAGACAGCGGACCTGAGAGTTCGTTGATCACCAAGTGGAAGTGGGCGGTGATGTGGTTCGAGAACGACCTGACCTCGGTGGCCGACATCATCATTCGAGTGGTCGACTCGTGTGCCGGCAACACCATGATCGCAGGGGACTTGTCATTCTACACAAGAAAGGCAATTTTTCTGGATGGGGGGCCGTCGATTGCGAACCGGTGTTTGGTCATGCAGGTGATCGGCTTCGGCGTACCCGCGGGAGGCCGTACGATCTATGCTGCGGACTACTTCCAGTCGGGCGACCCGTCCGTTCACTAGGCCGCGGCCGGGCTCGGGGTGGTAGCCTGCGCGACGGAAGGTAAGGGTCACCGGGCAGGTTCATTGGCGGGCCGAAAGCATCGCTCTTCCGACAACAACAGAGGTTGCGAGTGACAAATCCCTTACAGCTTTGTTTGCCTTTAGGAAGGAACGAACTTCGATGAAGCATTCAATCGGCATCTGGGCGTCCGTTCTGCTCGCAGCAGTCCTGAGTGCCTGCTCGTCGCAGTTGGTCACCCCCACCGACGCTGCTGTCGCCGACGGCAGCAGCCAGGTCGCAGGCGATTCATGCCCCGCGGGGCGAGAGCCGATCTACGGTTGGGCTTTCGACTCTCCGACGACCTGTATCAACTTCGGCGTGCAGACCAACCGTATTCAGATCGCGTGCCTCCCCGTCGAACGGCTGATGAGCGGTCTCGTCACCTGCTATGTCCAAACGGGCGGTTCGGTCCATGTCATGACGCCATGGCGGTATGAGGGACTGCAAAGTCACGGGTGGGAGGTTTGCCAACCGGACGAGGCGGCGCGGCTCAACTGTCCCTGAATGGCCAACCTTTCAAAGTCACTACGGACCACCGCTTTCGATGTAGGTCCACGCCTCACTGCTCCCACAACACCTCTACGAAGTGTCCCGTCGGCGCGTTCGCCCTTCACCAGCGCCGCGTCTCCCTGTTACCGCTCTACTCGACAAGCGTCCGCGCGAGGGAGCTGCGGCGCTCACACACTGGGAGGTGCATCGATGACTGCCAAGGACACCGCACGCACGGCCGAAGCCTCGCTCGACCTGTCGAAGCTCGTGGAGACCGCGGGCGACCGCGTCGCCACCGACATCGCCGAGATCTTCGCCGAGGTCGCCCACGCCAGGGAGCGCGTCCCGTTGCTGGGCCCCGTGCTCGCGTGGCTCGCCCGCTCCACCGACGCCGCCGCGCGCGACGCCGAGGTGGCGCAGCGCGCGCTGGAGGCCGAGCGCGCCGACGATGCGCCCCTCCTCGCCGACCGCGAACGGCAGCGTGGTTCCCTCTCGGCGCGCCTCGTGGGCCTGCGCAAGACCATCGACTCGGTGTGCGACGAGACCGTCGTCACGGAGCTCGGTTTCGTCGGCGCCACGCCCGAGCGCGAGACCGCGCTCATCGCGCTGGCAGGGAGCGTTCTGGCGCGGGTGAAGACGCACCCGCCGAAGGCCACCCGCGGCGGCGTGACGCTCGACGTGCCGAAGCTCGTCGCGGGCATCGCCGAGGACGCCGCGGCGCTCGACAAGACGATGAAGGCGCTCGCCCGCGAGGCGCGCGAGGAGTCGGCCGCGCTGGTGAAGCGCGACAAGACGCTGCGGGTGGCGCGCGCCCGGCGCGTGGGGCTCGCGCGGATCCTCCAGGGGCTGTACGAGTTCCTGGGCGACGCGGAGAGCGCCGCGCGGGTGCACAAGGCCATCGGCCGGGCCACCGCGGCGGCCGAGGGTGAGCCCGCACCGCCGGTCGACGGTCCCGCCAAGGGGTAGTCCTGCGGGTGTAGGTAGATGTGTTCTGGACGCGATGGGAGGGGCTTCCATCGCGTCCCGGACGCTCCGACGGCCGATGGTGACGAGTGGGGACGGGCCGCGGAGTGGACGGAGGACGTCGGACGGGGTGGACGGCGGGCGACGGAGGCTTCGCGAGAAGGCGGAAGGTGCGGACGGAGCGGCGGGGACACTCCGGCGCGCTCCACTCACGCCTCCCAATGCGGACTTACCCGGAGGGACGCGCCCGTCCACGCCCGCGGTCGTCTGCTCCCCGCACCCTTAGCTCTCCGACGGAGTCGACGACCGCGGGCGTGGGCGGGCGCGTCCCTCCGGGTGAGGGAGCGCGTTGCGGAGCGTGAGTGGTCGCTTCGTCGCAAGGCCGTGATACGCACTCCGGCCATGAGCGCCACCGACCTCTGGACCGACGCCTGGCTCGAATCGATGCGCCAGGAGTGCGACCCCGCCGCCGACGCGGTGATGCAGAAGCTCTACGAGCGCGGCCAGGTTCCGCTCGTCAACGAGCTGCTCGATCTGCTGGTGCACAACCGCCAGCCGCCGCCGTCGCTGCTGCCCGAGGAGGTGCAGGCGTACCTCCGCGCGACGTCCGCGCTCCCGCCTTGGGCCGACATGGCCCGCGTGCGGTTGGGTGAGGAGACCTTCCGGCGGTACGGGGTGCTGTCGCTCGCGTCGCTGCTCTGCGCGTCGCTGCCCGAGTGCTACGCGATGCGCAACGGCGTCCACGCGCTGGCGCTCTCCACGCTGCTGCGCAAGCACACGCGGCGGAGGCTCTACGAGACGGCGCAGATGGTGGTGCGCGTGATGGCCCGCGGCGGGCTCGACGACGAGGGCGAGGGCGTTCGCACGGCGCAGAAGGTGAGGCTCCTGCACGCCGCGATGCGAAGGCTGCTGGAGGAAGACCCGGCCGCGGCCTCGGAGGCGCTCAAGGGTCGCGGCGGCCTCGGGGTGCTCCTCGCCGAGAAGGTCTGGAACCCCGCCTGGGGACGCCCCATCTGCCAGGAGGACATGGCCTTCACGCTGCTCACCTTCTCGTGGGTGGTGCTGCGCGGGTTGAAGCTCCTCGGGGCGCCGCTCGACGAGCGCGAGCGCGACGCCTACCTGCACTGCTGGCGCGTCACCGGCTACATCCTCGGCGTGCGCGAAGACCTCCTCCCCGACACCCTCGCCGACGCCGAGGTGCTGTACGAGCGCATCTACCGTCGGCAGCACGGCGACACGACGCAGGGCCGTGACCTCACCGAGCGGCTCGTCGCCACCGTGGCCGACACGCTCGTCGAGCCGCTGCGGTACGCGGCGCGGGCCGTCGACGCGCGGGTGCCTCGGGTGTCCCGCTGGCTGCTGCGACCGCTGGCCTCCGACCGCAGCGAGGCCGAGGCGCTGGCCTTCGCGCGCAGCTTCACCGTCGCCATCGCCCGCCACATCCTCCGACCGGGCGCCGCGGACCTGCTCGGCGTCGACGCCGTCTCGCTCCCCATGAGCGCAGCGCTCAAGGCGACGGTGCTGTTGCTGCGTGGGTTCTTCGAGCTGCCCGAGCGGCTCAACGACCGGTACGGGGTCGTGCACGACGCGCTCACGTCGGTGGGCGGGCGCTGGGTCGAGCGGCTCACGCGCATCGACCCCGACTGGCAGAAGTCGCTCTTCGATCTGCCCCCATCGCTCGCAACGGCTTGGGGCGCCGTGCGCTGACTACGCCTGGATGGCGACCACCAGGGTGGCGACGTAGCCGGTCGCGGCGCTGCCGGTGACCGAGGCGAGCTGGAGGGACGATCCGTCGCTGAAGACGTTGTCCGACGCGAGGGAGACGCCCCGGAGGTTGGCGACGCTGGCGCTGTACCCGGTGGTCGCGAAGACCTCGTTGCAGGCGGCCTCGGGGAGCGCGAGCTGCGAGGTGCGGAGGGCGCTGCGCCCGCTGGTCATCGCCGCGGCGAGGCTGGCGAAGATCTCGAAGTGGATGTGCGGCCAGCGCCCCGAGTAGCAGGCGGGGAAGATGCTGGTGAAGGTCACCTTCCCATCGGCGTCGGTCTGCTGAACGCCGCGGAGGTAGTTCTCGCTGAGGGCCGCGCCCGAGTACATGGAGTAGGCGCCCGCGCGATCGCAGTGCCAGAGGTAGACGGCGTGGTTGGCGAGCGGCGCGCAGTTGGCGCTCGCGTTGACGATCGTGAGGATGATCGTGAGCGGAACACCCTCGGCCACGGTGGTCGAGGTGACGAGGCTCGACCGGATGTCGCTGCGCACGATGCCCGCGAGCGCGAGGGCGTTGGCGCCGTTGGTGTTGTCACCGGGGTACGGGCCCGCGGTCTCGCTCGGAATGGTGGTGCACGACGTGATGCCGTTGTCGGTCGCCGCGACGCCACGGTCGGTGACGGTGCCCGCGTCGGTGCTGGTTCCTGCGTCGGTGCCGGTGCCCGCGTCGGTGCCGCCGTCCGCGCCTACGCTGTCGCTGCCGCAGCCGATCACCGGGAGCAGCGAGGCGCTGGCGAAGAGACCGAGGATGCGGCGGCGCGAGAGCTGGGCGCCGAGCACGCGGAGGTCGTGGGCGAGGCCGTGGTGGTGGTCGTGTTCGTTGCTCATGTGGGTGGTACCTCGGAGGTCTAAGGAGGAGTGGTCGCGCGGGGTCATCGCCCGCGATGCCCCGGTGTCTCTACGACCCATCGCGAGGGTGCAGGATGGCGGGTGCGTCGGGGGGTGAATGGAGCCGGTGGCGTGGGGCCTTCACGGAAACGTCCAAGCACGAGCGACGAAGTCCGCGGGGTGCGACCTGAGGTAGGTTAGGGGTTCAGGCGATGCCGCGACGACCACGACCCGATGCCGCGCCGGAGCACTGGGTCCGCGAGGAAGAACGTCGCGCGCCGGAGGGCTGGTGCACCGAGGAGTTCGACCGGGTGGCCTTCGCGCGGCGGGTGCTCGACGTGTTGAAACCCCAGGGGGTGCGCGTGCTGCTGCGCGACGGCATGAAGGAGTTCGTGATCGAGCAGGGGCGGCTGTGGTCTACGGCGGATGCGCGGTGGGCCATCGTGGCGATTCCGCGGCAGTCGAGCCGCGAGGACATCGTGTGGACCCTGGTCGAGCTCATCGGCTACACGCCGGGGCCGTACCGCTTCGACGTGATGCGCATGATCGGGCAGGCGATCGCCGACGAAGGGTCCGACGCGCCGACCTGAGCGCGACGATCAGACCGTCTGCCGCACCCACTGCTCGATGGCGCTCGCGGGCCGCGCGCCGGACGTACGACCGAGCTCACGGCCGCCGCGAAACACCGCCATGGTCGGGATCGACTGGATGCCGAACCGCTGCCCCACGGCCGGGTCGACGTCGGTGTTCACCTTGAGCACCAGCAGGTTCGACGCGTTGTTGCCGGCGACCTTCGCGACCTCGGGGGCGACCGTTCGGCAGGGCCCGCACCAGGGCGCCCAGAAGTCCACCAGCACCGGCGTGTCGGCGCTCCCGAGCACGTCGAGGAGGGCATCGAGGGCGTCCACGGCCACCACGGCGCCGGGGTCGTGGACGGTGCCCTTGCAGCGGCCGCACTGCGCGCGATCGGCGAGGCGGCCGGGGGCGATGCGGTTCTTCTGCCCGCAGTTCGGGCACGCGAGGATGGGTCCATCTGCCATGGTGGTCGGGGCTCCCTTCAGGCCGTTGTTCTGTATGGGTCGTCTTTCCGTTTGACGAAAGGGGGGTCTCAGCCCGCGCGCTTCGTCCGCTTCGGCGGCGCCTCGGGCGCGGCCTCCCCCGCCGGAACCTGCAACAGCACCCGCAGCAGATCGCGCAGCGACTCCCGCTGCCGCGACGACAGCGCCTTCATCGCGTCCTCCACCGCGGCGTTGACCGTCGGCGAGGCCGAGCGGTGCCACGTCTCTCCCTTCTTCGTCGCCTCGACCAGCGAGCGGCGGCGGTCGGCCGGGTCGGGCGTGCGGCGCACCAGCTTGCGCTCGGTGAGCTCGTCGAGGAGCCGCGACATGCTCGCCGGGTCCTGCGCCGTCGCCATCGCGAGGTCTTGCTGCACCGTCGCGCCGTGGTGCACCAGATAACAGAGCACCTGCCACGTAAACGCCGAGTCGCCGCGCGCTTCCAACGCCCGCGCCGAGGCCATCCAGAGCAGCCGCCGACTGCGCCCGATGAGGCGGTACACCTCCTCGGCGAGAGGGGCTGACGCATCATTCACCACTGCGGGATCAGGGTCACGCTTGGTCATCGATTGATTGATTCCACAACGATTGCGATGTCAACGAGTGGGGACTATACCCCGAGCCGCGCGCATGCCACACCCTCCGCGAGCCACCCCTCGCCCCGGCGCTCTCGCTGCCCTCGCCCTGCTGCTCTGCGCGACGCCCCTCGCCGCGCAGACGGTGCCCGACGAGCCCGCCCCGGCGCCCCGCCTGTCCCTCGGCGCCGCCGTCGCCCGCGCCGTCGCCCGCAACGTGTCGGCCGCCGTCGCGCAGGCCGAAGTGCGCCGCGCCGAGGCCCTCGTCACCCAGGCCCGCGCGGCCTCGCTCCCCACGCTCGCGGTCAACGCCGTCTACACGCGCCTCGACAGCGACCGCGTGCTCAACGACCGCGTCATCGCGGGCGCCGACCAGCTCTCGGCCAACCTGACGCTCACCGTTCCGCTGGTGGTTCCGCAGCGCTGGGCGACGTGGTCGCACGCCACCGACAACGTCGGCACCGCCCGCGCCACCGCCGAGGAGTCGCGCTGGCAGGTCGCAGCCGCCACGGCCCGCGCGTGGCTCACCGTGCTCGCCCAGCGCCGCTCCTTGGAGACGCTCACCCGCGCTCTGGAGACGGCCCGCGCCCACCGCGACTTCGCCCACGCCCGCCTCGCCGGCGGCCTCGGCAACCGCATCGACGAGGTGCGCGCCGCCCAGGAGGTCGCCACCACCGAGGCACAGCTCGATGCTGCGGGCACCGCCATCGCTCGCGCTCGCGAGGCGCTCGGGGTGCTGCTCGCATCGGATGGCCCGGTCGACGTCGACCCCGAAGGCGACCCCACCACCGCGCCCACTGAAGCAGGAGCGCTCGCCGACGCGGATGCACTGCGCCCCGACGTACGCACGGCCCGCGCTCGCGCCGAGGCCACTGGTCACCTCGTTCGCGACGGATGGGTCGACTACCTCCCGTCCCTCATCGGCGTCGCGACGCCCTTCTACCAAAACCCGCCCACGCTCACGCAGCCGCTCACCGGCTGGCAGGCGCAGCTCGTGCTCTCCATCCCCCTGTACGACGGCGGCTTCCGCTACGGCGCCCAGCGCGAGCGCCGCGCCCTCGCCGACGAGGCCCGCTTGCAGCTCGATCAGACGCTGCGCCAGGCTCACGCCGACGTGCGCGCCGCGGTGGTGGCCATCCGCCAGGGAGACCGCGCGCTCGACGCCGCCCGCGAGGCCGCCCGCCTCTCCGACGAGGCCCTCACCCTCGCGCAGACCGCGTGGCGCGAGGGCGTCAGCACCAACCTCGAAGTCATCGACGCCGAGCGCCGCGCCCGCGACGCCGCCACCACCGTGGTCATTGCCGAAGACTCGGCCCGCCAGGCCCGCCTCGACCTCCTGCTCGCCAGCGGGCGCCTGCCCGGAGCCCGATAGCCCATGTGGATCGTCCGCCTCGCGCTGCGCCGCCCCTACACCTTCGTCGTCATGGCGATGCTCATCGTCCTCGGGGGCGTGTTCGCCATCACCAAGATGCCGACGGACATCTTCCCGGAGATCGACATCCCCGTCGTCGCCGTCGTCTGGCAGTACCCGGGTCTGCCCGCCGAGGAGATGGAGCGCCGCGTCACCGGCAACTTCGAGCGCGCCCTCACCACCACCGTCAGCGGCATCGAGCACATCGAGAGCCAGACCATCGCGGGCTTCGGCATCATCAAGGTGTTCTTCCACCCGGGCACGCGCATCGAGGCCGCGACGGCGCAGGTCACGGCCATCTCGCAGACCGCGCTGCGGCAGTTTCCTCCGGGCATCACGCCGCCGCTGGTGATGCAGTACAGCGCGTCCAACGTCCCCATCATCCAGGGGGCCGTGCACTCGGAGACCCTCCCCGAGCAGACCCTCTTCGACCTCACCACCAACGTCCTGCGCACTGGTCTCGCCACCGTGCAGGGCGCGCAGATGCCCTTCCCCTTCGGCGGCAAGCAGCGGCAGATCATGGTCGACATCGACCCCGCGCGCCTCCAGGCCTACGGACTCTCGCCCGCCGACGTCAACGCCGTCATCGGGCTCCAGAACCTCATCCTCCCGTCCGGCACCGTGAAGCTCGGCAACCAGGAGCTGAGCGTCCGCCTCAACAGCAGCCCCGAGACCCTGCGCGACCTCGCCGCCGTGCCCGTCGCGACCGTGCGCGGCGCGACCGTGACCCTCGGCGACGTCGCCACCGTGCGCGACGGCTACGCCCCGCAGACGAGCGTGGTGCGAACCAACAACCGCCCCGGCGTGCTGCTCAGCATCCTCAAGGCCGGCGGCGCTTCGACCCTCGACATCGTCGACCGCGTGCGCCGGGTCATCCCCGAGACCCTGGCCACCATGCCGCCGGAGTACCAGCTCGACCTGCTCTTCGACCAGTCGCTCTTCGTGCGCGCCTCGGTCGACGGTGTGCTCCACGAGGGCCTCATCGCCGCGGGCCTCACGGCGCTGATGATCCTGCTCTTCCTCGGGAGCTGGCGCAGCACCCTCATCGTGGTGACGTCCATCCCGCTCTCCATCCTGGTGTCCATCCTCGCGCTCGCCGCGCTCGGGCAGACGCTCAACCTGATGACCCTCGGGGGCCTCTCCCTCGCCGTCGGCATCCTGGTCGACGACGCCACCGTCGAGATCGAGAACGTCCATCGCAACATCGCGATGAAGAAGCCCCTGGTGCGCGCCATCCTCGACGGCGCCCAGCAGATCGCCACGCCCGCCCTCGTGGCGACCCTGTCCATCTGCATCGTGTTCGTGCCCGTGGTGTTCATCACGGGCGCCGCTCGCTCGCTCTTCACGCCGCTCGCGATGGCCGTGGTCTTCGCGATGATGACCTCGTACCTCCTCTCGCGAACCCTCGTCCCCACCATGATGAACCGCCTGCTCGGGGCGGAACTCCACCGCTACACCGGCGCCGCCTCGTCCCGCCGCGAGGACATCTTCTGGCGCGCCCACCTGCGCTTCAACCGCCTCTTCGAGCGCTTGCGCCGCGTCTACGGTGGTTACCTCGACTGGGCCCTCGACCACCGCGCCCTCGTCGCCTCCACCTTCGTCGCCTTCGTCGTCGCGACCTGCCTCGCGCTCTACCCCCACCTCGGGCGCGACTTCTTCCCGAGCGTCGACGCGGGCCAGCTCCGGCTCCACGTCCGCTGCCCGCCCGGCATGCGCCTCGAAGAAACCGCCCGGCAGTTCTCGCGCATCGAGGACACCATCCGCGAGGTGATCCCGCCGCGCGAGATCGCCACGCTCATCGACAACGTCGGGGTGCCCGTGAGCGGCATCAACCTCGCGCTCGGCGACCCGTCGATGGTCTCCGCCGCCGACGGCGAGATCATGATCGCCCTCGACCCGCACCATCACGGCCCGACCGCTCGCTACGCCCGGGACCTCCGCGAGCGGCTCAACCGCGACTATCCCTCGTACGAGTTCTTCTTCCTCGCGCCGGACATCACCACGCAGGTGCTCAACTTCGGGCTCTCGGCGCCCATCGACGTCCAGATCACCGGCGCGCCCGCCAACCGCGCCGACAACCTCCGCCTCGCCCGCCGCCTGCGCGACCAGATCGCCCGCGTACCCGGCGCCGTCGACGTGCACCTCCAGCAGGTGGTCGGCGCGCCCGCCCTGCGCGTCAACGTCGACCGCGCCGCGGCCAGCCAGCAGGGCCTCACCGAGCGCGACGTCGCGAGCTCCCTCCTCGTCTCCCTCAGCTCCTCCGGAACCGTCTCCCCCAGCTTCTGGATCGACCCGCGCCGCGGCGTGCAGTACCTCGTCGCCGTCCAGACGCCGCAGTACCGCATCGACTCCCTCGACGCGCTCCGCAACACGCCCGTCACCGCGCCCGGCGGCGCCACGCAGACCCTCGGCAACCTCGCCTCGCTCGGCCGCGACGCCCTCGCCGTGAACGTCACCCACTACAACGTCGCCCAGACCTACGACGTGCTCGCGAGCGTGCAGGGCGCCGACCTCGGCTCCGTCGCGGCCGCCATCGACCGGGTGATCGCCCGCGAGCGCCGCCACCTCCCGCGCGGCACCGTCATCACCGTGCGCGGCCAGGTGCAGTCGATGGAGTCGAGCTTCCGCGGCCTCGCCTACGGCATCGTCTTCGCGGTGCTGCTCGTCTACCTGCTGCTCGTCGTGAACTTCCAGTCGTGGCTCGACCCGCTCATCATCCTCGGCGCGCTGCCGGGGGCCGTCGCGGGCATCGTCTGGATGCTCTTCGCCTCCAACACCACGCTGTCGGTGCCCGCCCTCATGGGCGCCATCATGAGCATCGGCGTCGCCACATCCAACAGCATCCTCATGGTCACCTTCGCCAACGACCGCCGCGCCGAAGGCGACGACGCCCGCGCCGCCGCGTGGCTCGCCGGCATCACCCGCCTGCGACCCGTGATGATGACCGCCCTCGCCATGGTGCTCGGCATGCTCCCCATGTCCCTCGGCCTCGGCGAAGGCGGCGAGCAGAACGCCCCGCTCGGCCGCGCCGTCATCGGCGGCCTGTGCCTCGCCACCCTGGCTACGTTGTTCTTTGTCCCGGTGGTGTACAGCGCGCTGCGCAAGGCCCCGCCGTCGGCGCCCATCGCCGAGTTGGAGTCCCCCGATGAGTCATGAAGCCCACGACGGCGATGCCACCTTCGACCCCGCGCCCCACCGACCCACCGCCCGCGGCCTCGGCGTCACCGTCGGCTTCGCGCTCCTGCTGATCGGCGCCGCCACCGCGGTCGGCGTCGTGCCCCGCCTGCGCGCCCGCGCCGCCGCCCACTCCGACCGCGCCCGCGCGGCCGACGCCGTCGCGCGCGTGATCGTCGTGCACCCCGCGCCCATCGCCGAAGCGGCCGGCGGCGTCACGCTCCCAGGGTCCATCCAGCCCGTGCAGGAGACCCTCGTGCACCCGCGCACCAACGGGTACGTCCGCGCCTACCGCGCCGACCTCGGCGACGCCGTCACGGCCGACCAGGTCCTCGCCGTCATCGACACCCCCGAGATCGATCAAGAACTCCGTCAGGTGCAGTCGGTCGTCCAGCAGTCGCGCGCGGCGCTCTTGCAGGCGCGCACGCAGGCCGAGCTCGCGCGCACCGAGTCGGCCCGCTACGCGAGCCTCGTCTCCTCGGGCGTCGTCACGCAGCAGGAGACCGCCCAGCGAAGGGCTCAGTCCGACGTCACGCAGGCCAACGTGCAGGCCGCGCAGGCCAACCTCGCCAGCGCCGAGGCCAACGTCCGCCGCCTGCAAGACCTCAAGTCCTTCGCCACCGTGCGCGCCCCCTTCGCCGGGACCATCACCCAGCGCTCCGTCGAGGTCGGTCAGCTCGTCACCGCCGGGTCCGCCGCCGCGCAGGCCCTCTTCCGCGTGTCGCGCACCGACACCGTGCGCGTCTTCGTCAACGTCCCCCAGCTCTATGCCTCCGCCGTCCGCGACGGCGCCGCGGTCACCCTCCGCCTCCGCGAGCTCCCCGCGCGCACCTTCCGCGGAACCATCACCCGCACCTCCCACGTCCTCGACGCCACCACGCGCACGCTGCTCACCGAGGTGCGCGTCCCCAACGCCGACGGCGCGCTGCTCTCGGGCATGTACGCCCAGGTCACGCTGCCCCTCCAGCGAGAGGCCGCGCCGCTCAGCGTCCCCTCCACGGCGCTGCTCACCAACGCCGACGGCACCCGCATGGCCGTGGTCGAACACGGCGCCATCCATTGGCGCACCGTGCAGGTCGAGGCCGACCTCGGCGACCGCGTCGTGGTGGCCTCCGGACTCAACGCCGCCGACGACGTCGTGGTCACCCCGAGCGACCGCCTCAGCAACGGCCAACGCGTGCGCGCCGAGGTCGCCCGTCGGGCGCCCTAGACTTCGCACTCTGCCCGCGACCCGAGCGCCGCGAGTGTCGGATGAGCCGCAGGTGACGGCGCACACCTGGCCTCAAGAATCATCCTGGCGTTCGACCAAAGTGCGTGCAGGCGGGGGTCGTTCGGTGGTGTGCTGACGGTGCGGGTGGTCCGCCGCTTCCATCGGGTGATGGCACGCGCTGCACCACGCGAGAGAGCACAGGAGGCCATGAAAACTACCGTCGGCTATCTGGGACTATTGTTGCTGTTCGCGCTGGGGAGTGCGGTCGGCTGTACCAACTCCCAGGCGCTGGTCGGCGGCGACGCCGCCACCGGGATGGACGCCGCCACCGACACCAACCCCTGCACGGGGACGTCGGTGCTCTGCCGCGGCGCGTGCGTCGACACGCAGGCCAGCCGCGACAACTGCGGCGCCTGCGGCAACGCCTGTCCCGGGGCGCAGGTGTGCAACGCCGGCACCTGCGCCGTCGCCTGTCCCGCCGGGCAGACCGTCTGCGGCGGCGTCTGCGTGACCCTCAACACCGACCTCGCCAACTGCGGCGCCTGCGGCAACACCTGTCAGGCCGGTCAGGTCTGCGGCGCCGGTCGCTGCGACATCACCTGCCCCGTCTCGCTCGCCACCTGCACCGCCGTCGCCACCACCGACGCGGGCGTCTCCGTTCCCGACGCGGCCGGCGGCGCGCGCTACTGCGCCGACTTCCGCACCGACCGCCTCAACTGCGGCGGCTGCAACAACGCCTGCCCCGGCGGCCAGGTCTGCGAGGCCGGCGCCTGCGTGGTGTCGTGCCTCGCCGGGCAGACCGCGTGCTCCAACGTCTGCCGCGACCTCACCAGCGACAACGCCAACTGCGGCGCGTGCGGCAACGCCTGCGCGGCGGGCCAGCTCTGCTCCATGGGGTCGTGCTCGGTCACCTGCGGCGGCGGTCAGACCAACTGCTCGGGCACCTGTCGCGACCTCCAGAACAACAACACCAACTGCGGCGCCTGCGGCACCACCTGCGCCGCCGGTCAGATCTGCTCGGGCGGCGTCTGCGCGGTCAACTGCGGCGGCGGTCAGACCAACTGCGACGGCACCTGCCGCGACCTCTCCAACGACCTCGCCAACTGCGGCACCTGCGGCAACGCCTGCCCGTCGGGCTCGGTCTGCTCCCTCGGCGCCTGCCAGGTGTCGTGCGGGTCGGGCCTCACCAACTGCTCGGGCGTCTGCCGCGACCAGTCCAACGACCGCGCCAACTGCGGCGGCTGCGGCAACGCCTGCGACCCCGGTCAGGTGTGCTCCATGGGCGTTTGCACCGTGTCGTGCGGCGCGGGGCTCACCAACTGCTCGGGCACCTGCCGTGACATCCAGAGCGACGTGGCCAACTGCGGCGCGTGCGCCAACGCCTGCGCCCCGGGCAACCGCTGCGTGTCGGGCGTGTGCGTCCTCTCCTGCGCCGCGGGCACCACCGCGTGCGGGGCCGCGTGCCTCGACCTCTCCAACAACAACTCCAACTGCGGCGCGTGCGGAACCGTCTGCGCCGCCGGTCAGCTCTGCTCGGGCGGCACCTGCGCCGTCACCTGCGGCGGCGCGCAGACCAACTGCTCGGGCACCTGCCGCGACCTGACCAACGACCTCCGCCACTGCGGCGCCTGCGGCAACGCCTGCGCCCCCGGCCAGGTGTGCTCCGACAGCATGTGCACCGTGTCGTGCGGCGCCGGGCTCACCAACTGCTCGGGCACCTGCCGCGACATCCAGAGCGACCGCGGCAACTGCGGCACCTGCGGCAACGCCTGCGTCCCTGGGCAGGTGTGCTCCATGGGCGCGTGCACCGTGTCGTGCGGCGCCGGGCTCACCAACTGCTCGGGCGTCTGCCGTGACCTCCAGGACGACGACAACCACTGCGGCGCCTGCGGCAACGCGTGCGCCGCGGGCAACCGCTGCGTCGCCGGCGTGTGCACCCTGTCGTGCCCCGGCTCGCAGGTCGTCTGCGGCGGAACCTGCCGCGACCTCACCACCAGCAACACCCACTGCGGCGCCTGCGGCAACGCCTGCGCGGCGGGCCGCATCTGCTCGGCGGGCGTCTGCGCCGTGAGCTGCTCGGCCGAGCTCACCAACTGCTCGGGCACCTGCCGCGACCTGCAGACGGACAACGCCAACTGCGGCACCTGCGGCATCGCGTGCGCCGCCGGTCGCGTATGCTCCAACGGCGCCTGCGCCGTGTCGTGCGGCGCGGGGCTCAGCGACTGCGCGGGCACCTGCCGCGACCTCGCGAGCGACACCGCCAACTGCGGCATGTGCGGCCGCGCGTGCCCGTCGGGTCAGCTCTGCTCGGGCGGCGCGTGCTCGGTGTCGTGCACCACGGGCTTCACCAACTGCGGCGGGACCTGCCGCGACCTGTCGTCGGACGAGCAGTTCTGCGGCGGCTGCGGGACGGCCTGCGCGGCAGGACGGCTCTGCATCAGCGGCGTGTGCGTGGTGTCGTGCCCGGCGGGCTCCACGGCCTGCGGCGGCCTCTGCGTCGACCTCCAGAACAGCAACGCCAACTGCGGCGTCTGCGGCCGCGTCTGCGGCGCCGGCCAGGTGTGCGCGAGCGGCTCGTGCGCCGTGACCTGCGGCGCGGGACAGACCAACTGCACCGGGAGCTGCCGCGACCTCTCCAACGACCTCGCCAACTGCGGCATGTGCGGCAACGCGTGCGCCGCGGGCCAGGTGTGCTCGGCGGGCGTGTGCACCGTGTCGTGCAGCGCCGGGCTCACGAGCTGCCTCGGCGTCTGCCGCGACACCTCGTCCGACCTCAACCACTGCGGCCTCTGCGGGCGCGCCTGCGCGGCCGGTCAGGTGTGCTCGGCGGGCGTGTGCACCGTGTCGTGCGGCGCCGGGCTCACCAACTGCTCGGGCATCTGCCGCGACCTCACCACCGACAACGCCCACTGCGGCACCTGCACGACGGCCTGCGCCGCGGGCCGCATCTGCTCGGCGAGCACCTGCGCGCTCACCTGCGCGACAGGCTTCACCAACTGCTCGGGCGCCTGCCGCGACACCACGAGCGACAACAACAACTGCGGCGGCTGCGGCGTGGCGTGCCCGTCGGGGCAGTTCTGCGCGGGCTCGTCGTGCCAGGTGTCGTGCACCGCGGGCTTCACCAACTGCTCGGGCGCGTGCCGTGACCTCACCAGCGACGCCAACAACTGCGGCGGCTGCGGCGTGGTGTGCCCGTCGGGCAACCGCTGCTCGGGCAGCAGCTGCGTGCTGTCGTGCTCGCCGGGCACCACGGCGTGCAGCGGCTCGTGCCGCGACCTCACCAGCAGCAACGCCCACTGCGGCGCCTGCAACAACGCCTGCCCGTCGGGCCAGGTCTGCTCGGCGAGCACCTGCACCACGTCGTGCGGGGCGGGGCTCACCAACTGCTCGGGGTCGTGCGCCAACCTCAACAGCGACCCGGCCAACTGCGGGGCCTGCGGCACCGCGTGCGGCGCCGGGTTCGCTTGCGTGGCGCGCACCTGCACGCTCGTGTGCAGCAGCGGGCTCACCAACTGCTCCGGCGCGTGCGTCAACGTGTCGTCGGACTCCAACAACTGCGGCGCCTGCGGCAACGTGTGCGCGAGCGGCGTGTCGTGTCGGCTCGGCACCTGCGGCGGCACGCGCTTCAACGGCCTCACCGGGACCTCCTGGACCACGCGCGCCACCGGCGGCGCCGCGCTGCCTGGCTTCTCGGACTACACCCCCGCCGGGAGCGATCTCATCTACGGCGTGCAGGGCTCGTCGCTCTTCCGCTACTCGGTCACCACCGACGTGTGGACGGGCAACATCGCGTCGCTCCCCATCGACGTGAGCATCTGGGCGGGCATGGCCTGGGTCGGCACCGACCTCTACCTCATCCGCTCGGGCGTCGTGCTGCGCTTCTCCATCCCCAGCAACACCTGGACGACCATGGTGACCGGCGTCGCCGACACCGAGACCTCCATGACCACGCACGACGAGAGCGGGCACGTGTTTGCGTTCACCGCCGACCACCGGCTCGCGCGCTACACCATCGCCACCAACCTGGTGGACTACATCACCGTTCCGGGCTCGGGCATCTCCGAGCCGCGCGTCGCGTACGACCCGGGCTCGCGGCTCGTCTACGTGGCGCCCATCTTCTACCAGGGCGACTTCATCGCCATCGACCCCGTGGCGGGCACCACCACCACGCTCCCGTCGCACCCGCGCGCCTACATGAACGACGTCTATTGCAGCGACCGCAGCGGCCACATCTACGCCGCGGGCGCCTCGTCGGGCACGGACATGTGGCAGTACGACATCGCGACCCGCACCTGGGCGCGCATCCCGGACATGCCCTTCGACCACGGCAACAACGGCGGCTGCACCGTCACCGACAGCGGCTACCTCTACGTCACCAACGGCGGCGGCCAGACGGCCCGCATCCAGCTCCTGCCGTAGTCCCTCTCCTCCTCCCTTCGATCCCTCCCAGCACGCGCGATTGACCGGGAGCCCCCTGCGGGGCTCTCCTCGGTCGCGATGCGCTCCCTCCGCTGCCTCTGCGCGATCGTTTTCACCCTCGGATGCGCCGGGGAGGCCGTCACCGCGCCCTCCGACGACGCCGGAGGCACTTTCGACGAATTCTCCAGCGTTGACGCCGACCTCCCCGACGGGCGTGTACACATTTTCGACGCCCGTGCAGACCTTCCAGACCCCCGTGCAGACATTTCTGAGGCCCGTGTCGACGTTTCTGACCCCCGTGCAGACATTTCCGAGGCCCGTGTCGACGTTTCCGAGGCCCGTGCAGACCTTCCAGAGCCCCGTGTCGACGTTTTCGAGCCGCGTGTAGATGTCCCCGCGGTCGATGTCCCCATCACCGTGCCGCCGACACCGTCGGTGATGGCCTGCATCACCACCGCGGCCATCGGCAACGCAGGCGGAACCTGCTCCGGCATCGACCAGGCCTTCAGCGCCCGCGGCGTCAACGCGGGCTACTACCCCTATCGCGTGGTGCGCCCGGTGGTTCAGTACTCGGGCGACCACGACGGGACGGGCGCCGTCTTCTCGCGCGGCCCCACGCGGCGCGGCGTGGTGTTGCAGACCATCCCGGTGGGCGCGTACGTCGGGCTCTCCACCATCCCTGGCAATTACGATCCGCCGACCGGGTGCGAGGTGGAGACCTGCGGCAACCCGTCACGCGCGGCGTGCAGCAACAACTCCCCCGCGCTGCGCGCGCCGGTCGGATCGTTCTACTGGGGCTACGCCTACCAGGGCGCGAGCCACATGCAGGGCTGGATCGGCGTCACCCCGGGCTCGCTGGAGTTCGCGGGCTACGACGCGAATCATCCGTGCGCGCTCGGCCCGGCGGGCGCCGACTACGAGGTGCGCTCGGTGTGTGGTCGCGCGACGTCGTGCCGCGGGACCAACCCGACCTGCGGCGCGGTCAACCGCTGCGACGAGGGCGACGACGACTGCGGCCGAACGGCGTGCGGCGCGATGAGCGGCGGCCCGCTGACGCCGCGATCGTGGCGGCGCACGGTGACGCTGCCGCGCGGTCACGCGTGCACCGAGCGCGACCCGCCGCACCCGACGGTGCGCTGCCTGGAGAACGGTCGCGAGAGAGACTTCTTCTTCGTCTACCCCTTCGGCGCGTACCTCTACTGGGCGCAGAACAGCACCACGCGCGCGTGGCTCCACGACGGTGACCGGGTGCAGGTGTACTTCCACAACCGCGACGCGCAGGGCGTGCTGTGGGACTTCGTCGAGGTGCTCACGTCGGGCGCGCCGATTCTCACGCCCGAGAGCGACGGCGACGGCGGCGGCGCGTCGTGCACCGACACGCGCCCGGAGAACTGCCACCCGTGTCGCAACGGCGGGACGTGCGGCTGGGTGCAGGACGTCTTCCTCGGCGGGTGATCGCCGATTGGGGTGTACCCTCCTGCGGCATGGAGACCCCGAAGACCGCCGTTGCCGCCGCACCCGTGAACCCCTTTGCCGAGTCGACGCCGCTGGGGCTGCTCGGGCTCGCGGTGGGGTGCGCGGCGCTGCTGCCCATCGCGTTCGGTCACAGCCTCACGGCCGCGGGGTTTCGGACGGCGGCGTTCTACTGTCTGTACTTCGGCGCGGGGTGTCAGTTCATCGCGGGCATCATGGCGCTCGCCAACAAGAACCTCCTCGGCGGAACCCTCTTCACCACCTTCGCCTTCAACTGGCTGATGAACTACCAGACCCTCTCCGGCTACGCCGAGGGCCGCGTCCCCGACCCGGGCATCGTGCTCAGCGTCGACGTGTTGTTCCTGGTGATCTTCGTGGTGCTCAGCTACGCGTTTGGCTTCTTCTCGAAGCTGCTGTTCGCGTTTCTCGCCGACATCGTGGTGCTCTTCGCGTGCCGCGTGCTGAAGGAGCTCACGCACAGCACGGCCTTCGCGATGCCCATCGCGCTGGCGACGGTCGTGCTCGGGCTCATCGCGCTGTACCTGGCCTTCGCGATCCTGGTGAACAACGCCGCGGGGCGGCCGGTGTTCGCGGTGCCGGGGCCGCTGTTCAAGGCGACTCCGCCGCCGGTGGGGTGAGCGAGGGTCAGCCCTGCGGATTGCCTCCACCGGGAGGCCAACCGCCCTGCGGGTTGGGCCCGAACGGGTTGGGCCCTGACATCGGCGGCTGCGGCTGCTGGGGCGGCATCATGTGGGCCGGCGGCTGGTGGTAGCCAGCCTGCGGCGGAAGGCTTCCGTAGCCGGGCATCTGGGGCAGCATCCCGTAGCCCTGCTGCGCCTGCTGCGGTTGCTGCGGCGGCATCTGGTACTGCGGCTGTTGGGGGTATTGCGGTTGTTGCGGGTACTGCGGCTGCGGCATCGCGTAGCCCGGCGGCGGACCGAAGCCCGGCTGCTGCGGCGGCATCGACATCATCGGTCCGGCGTTGGCGTTCTGCGCTTCCCACGCGCGCACCTTCGAGCCGCGCGCCAGGAAGAGCCCGACGGCGACGATGAGCCCCATGACCCCAACGGCGGCGGACATCGTGGCCTGCTCGCGACGCACGCGAGCGCGGCTGTACCAGAACGACGGGCTCAGACCGTAGTTCGAGCGGTAGCTGCTCGACGCGTCGGCGGCGTAGCGGTCGGCGCGGTTCGCCCCCTCGAAGTTGTCGTACGAAAACGCGAACGCCGCGAGCGACGCCAGCACGAGGACGATCCCGAACGCCAGCGCCGCCCCGCCCGGCTTCGACGGGCGCGAGGCCATGGCCATGGCCATGCCCGGCTGCATGGGCTGACCGCTGGTGAGCGCGTGGGCGACCTCCTGCTTGAGGCGTTCGACGTCGCTGCTGATGACCATCCACACCAGCCCGAACAACAACAGCCCCGGCAGGATGCCCGTGAAGACGATGGACAGCGTGAGCAGCAGCTTCACCGGGAGGTTGGGAATCTCCCAGCTCATCTTCACCGCGTTGGGACCATCGGGCTTCACCACCACGCCCGTCGCCAGCCCGTTGCCCACACAGGCGCTGCCCCCGCGGGTGAAGTGCTCGTACTGCGGCATCACCGACTGGAGGTAGCCCCGGAGCTGCTCGCCCGACGCGACCGACTGCGCGATCTGAACTCTCATGGGGACGGATGGGTACCGCCCTTCCCCAATGACCGCTAGCAGCAGCCTGGGGAGCGACGGGTGGGGACGGTTTCAGCTTTTCAACTTGTCGCTCGCAGCCGACAACGGCCTTTGCAACAAGTTGAAAAGTTGAAACCGTCCCCTGCCTCGTCCTCCGATACCCTGCGGCATCCCCGCCTGTGGAGGTTCGTCGATGAGGCTCGCAACCGTCTCGCTCCTGCTCGCCGCGACGCTCTCCGTCGCTGGCTGTCTCGGTCAGTCCGTCGTCGGTGGTCCCGACAACGCCACTGGGGCCGACGCCGCGCTCGATGCCTCTGCCACCGACGACCTCGTCCTCCCCACCTTCGATCTCCCCGTCGACATCTCCACCATGGACACCGTCGACGCTCCTTCTGTCGATGCGCCCGGCGATGCGCCCACCGACACGCCCGTCGACGTCCCCGCCGATGTCCCGATGGGCTGCACCGGCGACGCCGACTGCACCACCGACCCCGGCGGGCGCGTATGTAACCGACTCACCGGTCGCTGCGTGCAGTGCCTCGTCGACGACGCGTGCCCCGCCACGCAGCACTGCGACACCGTCACCAACACCTGCGTCGCAGGCTGCCGCAGCGACGAGGGCTGCACCACGGCGACGGGCGATGGCGGGGTGGCGTTCAGTTATTGCGAGACGTCCGTCCACGCGTGCGTCCGCTGCACCATGGACGCCCACTGCCCCAGCGGGAGCGTCTGCCGCGGCAACATGTGCGCGTTCGGCTGCGCCGTCACGAGCTGCCCCAACACCGACACCTGCTGCGACCTCGGCTGCGTCGACACGCGCACCAACACGGCCCACTGCGGCGGCTGCGGTCGCGTGTGCTCGGCCCCCAACAGCACCCCCGAGTGCCGCGCCGGCGCCTGCGCCATCGCCCGTTGCAGCGAAGGTTACGGCGACTGCGACGGCGCGCAGGCCAACGGCTGCGAGCTCGACACGCGCTCCGATCCCGCCAACTGCGGCGGCTGCGCGCGCGCCTGCCCGGGCGCCGCCAACGCCACGCCGACCTGCACCGCGAGCGTCTGCGGCTACGCGTGCACCACCGGCTTCGGCGACTGCGACGGCGACCCGAGCAACGGCTGCGAGACCGACCTCAACACCACCCTCGGGAGCTGCGGCGCGTGCGGCAACGCCTGCCCGATGCCCGTCAACGGCGCGGCCGCGTGCCGCATGGGCGCGTGCGTCGTGGCGAGCTGCACGACGGGCTTCGGCAACTGCGACGGCGCCGATGACACCGGCTGCGAGACCGACCTTGCCACGGCCACCAACCACTGCGGGATGTGCGGCAACGCGTGCTTCCCCGGCCTGCGCTGCGCCATGGGCCGTTGTTACATCCCCTGCCCCGATGGGCAGGAGACCTGCTCGGGGCGCTGCGTCGTGCTCGACAACGATCGCAACAACTGCGGATCGTGCGGCAACGTGTGCACCGGCGGCGCGCTGTGCGGCGATGGTCGCTGCGTGGCGACGTGCTCGACGGGCCAGGTCACCTGCGCGGGCGGCTGCACCAACACGCAGACCGACCCCAACAACTGCGGCGCCTGCGGAACCGTCTGCCCCACCGGCAACGCCTGCGTAGCGGGCGCATGCCGCGTGGCCTGCGTGGCGGGACAGACGCTCTGCTCGGGCAACTGCTTCGACCTCGCGACGAGCGGGCAGCACTGCGGCGCGTGCGGCAACACCTGCGGCGCAGGCGAGCAGTGCATGGCGGGTCGCTGCACGCTGACGTGCCGGGCGCCGCAGGTGGTGTGCGGCGCGGAGTGCGCCGAGCTGTCGCGCGACCCCAACAACTGCGGAGCGTGCGGCAACGTGTGCCCGACGGGCTGCTTCGAGGGCGCCTGCGCGCGCGTCGACAACATCGAAGCCGGAACCGCCAACAACTGCGTGCGGTACACGAGCGGGCGGGTGTTCTGCTGGGGATTGCACGCGCAGAACAGCACCTTCGCCAACGGGATGCTCACCTCCGCGGGCGGGGCGTACGGGCACCGCGCGACGCCGGTGCAGTTGCTCGACCCGGCGGGCGTTCCGGTGGAGGGCATCCAGCAGGTGGCGATGGGTTCCAACCGCGGGTGCGCGCGGCTCGTCGACGGCTCGGTGCGCTGCTGGGGCTTCGGGCAGGCGATGGGCGTGGTCGCGGGCCTGCCCAACGTGACGCAGATCTCCGGGCGCGAGACCAACTTCTGCGGGCTCGGCGTCGACGGGCAGGTGTACTGCTGGGACGGTCTCGCACGACTGGTGACGGCGCCCGCGCTGCTGCCGGCGGTGACGCTCGGAGCACGGGCGGTGGAGGTGCGCACGGGCGGGACGTTTACGTGCGCGCGCTTCGCCGATCGCACCGTGCAGTGCTGGGGGACGGGCACCTCGGGTCAGCTCGGCAACGGCGCGTCGGTCAACAGCGCGCTCGTCCCGGTGGTGGTGCGCGGGCTGACGGACGCCGAGGAGCTCACGGCGGGTCGGGACTTCGCCTGCGCGCGGCGCACGAGCGGGGCCGTGGTGTGCTGGGGACGCAACGCCGAGGGGCAGCTCGGGGACACCACGACGACGGCGCGCAATGTCCCGGTGGCGGTGACCGGGCTCACGGCGGCGCGGACGATTCGCGCGGGTCTCCGTCACGTGTGCGCGATCGCCACCGACGGAACGGTTCGCTGCTGGGGCGACAACGCGCTGGCGCAGTTGGGGGATGGGACGACGACCAACCGCGCGACGGCGACGGCGGTGCCGGGCATCGCGTCGGAGGCATTTCGTCTGGCGGCGTACGATCACCACTCGTGCGTGGTGGGGGTCGATCGCCGGGTGTTCTGCTGGGGCAACAACCCGTTTGGAGAGGCGGGCGGCGGGACGGAGTCGGTTCCGCGTCCGCAGCCGATCCAGTACAGCGGGAGCGACCTCACGGGGCTCACGCAGATCGAGGTGGGGCAGGCGATCAACAGCGCGCTGATGGCGACGGCGCAGTGGAAGTGCGCGCTGCACATGGACGGCCGGGTGTTCTGCTGGGGCAACCGGGTGAACGGCAACGAGGCGGGGCAGCTCGGACGCGGCAACACGACGCCGGGTCCGACGCCGGTGCCGGTGACGGGGCTCACGGACGCGACGCAGATCGCGGTGGGCTGGCAGCACGCGTGCGCGCTGCGACGCGGCGGGACGGTGGTGTGCTGGGGCAGCAACGTGTTCGGGCAGCTCGGTGACATGAGCAACACCAACCGCTCGCTGCCGGTGCCGGTGGTGGGGCTCACCGACGTGGTGGAGATCCACGCGGCGGACTACACGACGTGCGCGCGGCTGACCTCGGGGCAGATGCGCTGCTGGGGGCGCAACTACTACGGCAACCTGGGCAACGGGACGATGATCGACAGCAACGTCCCGGTGCCGGTGATGGGCGTGACGACGGCGGTGCAGTTCAGCATCGGGTCGGACACGCACTGCGTGCGGCTGGCCAACACGGAGGTTCACTGCTGGGGGCGCAACCTGGAGACCGAGCTCGGCGACGGGTTCAGGACCAACCGATCGATTCCGTTTCCGGTGCAGAGCGCGTCGGCGACGGCGACGATGCTCATCTCGGCGACGGGCTTCACCAACGTGCACACCGACCACTTCCGCACGTACGGGCAGACCTCGCTCGCGAGCACGCTGGGCTGGGGCTGGACCTGGCAGGCGCGCGCGACGGTGCAGCCCGCGCTGGCGGACGTGGTGTTCAACACGCGGACGCAGGTGTTCGGCGAGCCGATCGACACCGAGTGCGAGATCAGGACGGACGGGCAGACGTACTGCCGCGGCCGCAACGAGTTCGGGCAGATCGGCGACGGCTCCATCGGCTTCACCGTGGCGTCGTACGTGAACATCTCGCGGGCGTTTTCGATGATCCGTCTCGGTCGCGGCTACGGGACGCCCTGCGCGCTGGAGCGATCGGGCGGACGCGCGATGTGCTGGGGCTGGACGGGCAACGGCGCGCTGCTCGCCGCGAACGTCACCGGCAACACGCCGCGCGCAGCCGAAGTCGTGATGCCGTAGCGCTCACGCAAGACAGCCACAGTGGGCGCACGCGCTCGCGTCGACGCTGTGGCCGTGTCGCGACTCCGTAGAGAACCCGGCAGAAGCGCTGCGCGGCACGACCGATGCTCAATGAGTCGTCAGGCACATTGCCTGCTCAAACCACGACTCATTGCATCGGCGGAGGTCTCCCATGCTCACCATCCTCATCATCGTTCTTCTGGTTCTCGCTCTCGGCGGCGGCGGTTGGGGCTACTCGCGCTTCGGCGCGGTGGGCATGGGCCCGGCGGGCATCCTGCTGATCATCCTCGCGGTGTTGTTCTTCACCGGCCGCCTGTAGGCGCGCACTGGTCTATGGTCGCGAGACCATGACCGCCTTCATCGCGCTGCTACGCGCCGTCAACGTCGGTGGAACGGGCGCCCTCCCCATGAGCGAGCTTCGCGACCTGTGCGAAGCGCTCGGGTTCAAGGGCGCCCGAACCTATATCCAGAGCGGCAACCTCGTGCTGGAGAGCAAAGGCTCCGAGGCGAAGGTGAAGGCTGCGCTGGAGAAGGCGCTCGCCGCGAAGATGGGCAAGCCCGTCGGCGTGATGGTGCGCACCGCAGCGGAGATGGCCGCCGTGCTGGCGGGCAATCCGTACCCGAAGGGGAAGCCCAGTCACACGTACGTGATGTTCCTCGACGAAGCGCCAGCGGAGGATGTGCTGGAGGGCGTGGTCGCGCCGGATGGCGAAGAGCTCGCGGTGGGGAAGCGCGAGATCTACGTGCACTACGCCAACGGGATGGGTCAGTCGAAGCTGAAGGTTCCGGGCGCGAAGGTGGGCACCGCGCGCAACATGAACACCGTCGCGAAGCTGGTGGAGATGGCGGCGGGGTAGTCGATCCGCGGGGTGGTCTTGTATAGGTTGCGCCGCCGTGCGCTCCGCCCTCCTCCTGCTCGCCACGCTTGCCGTCGTCGCCTCGGGCTGCCGTCGCAAGTCCGCGCACGCCGACAGCCGGTCGCACGCGCCTGTTCGCTCGGCAGAGTGGAGCGCGGCGTTCAACGTGCGCAGCGCCGTCGTCCCCGACCTCGCGCCGATGAACGACGTCATCGTCCACGCGCCGCCCGACTACGACGCGAGCGCGCCGTTGCATCTGGTGATCGTGTTGCACGGCCTGGGTCACTCGGCGCTGCGGTGGGCGGGCTCCGGTCTGCTCGACCCGCGGACGGGTCGCCCGCTCGATAGCTGGGGCGGACAGCAACGCCACGACCTCGCGGGGACACGCACGCTGCTCATCGCACCGCAGCTCGACGACCGGCTGGGTCACCCGCGCCTGGGCCGCTGGCTGGCGCCGGGTGGGTTTCGTCGCTTCGTGACGGAGCTGCTGGAGCAGACGCTCGCGCCGCGATTGGGCCGGCACACGCTGGCCGACGTGGAGACGGTGACGCTGGTGGGGTCGAGCGGAGGTGGTCCGTCCATCGCCGACCTGTTGGAGCGCGACGACCTCGACGGGCGCGTTCGCAACGTGGTGCTCTTCGACGCGCTCTACGCGCAGGAGCCGACCTTCGCGCGCTGGATCACCGGTGGCGACGCGGCCCATCCGCGACGGCTGGTGTGTCTGCACGAGGGGTTGCCCTTCACGGCGCCGCACGTCGAGACGCTGCTCACGATGCTGCGGCCGACCATGGGCGACGCGCTGGTGGAGCAGCCCGCGACGTCCATCACCGAGGCCGTGCGGACCCACCGCGCGGTCTTCGCGACGGTGGACTGCGAGCACATCGGGATGGGCGCGGCGTACCTCGACAAGGTGTTGTTGGGCTTGGGCTTGCCGAGACGAAACGTCGGCGACGACCCGAAGACACCAGAGCCCGCGGTGGGCGCGCCGACGCGGATGGTGCGGGTGGGCGAGTCGGTGGAGGGAGCGATCAGCGCGAGCGACGGGCGCATGCACGACGGGTCGTTTTTCGACGACTACGGGGTGGAGCTCGGGGCGGGCGAGGCGGTGACGCTGTCGCTGATGGGGCACGCGGTAGAGGCGATCATGTGCCGATCGATGGACGTCGACCTGCGGGTGCTCGACGGCGCGCGGGTGCTGGCGGACGACGACGACGGCGCGGGCGGGCGGTCGAGCCGGGTGCGCTTCGTGGCGCCGCGGGCGGGTCGCTACACGCTGCGCGCGATGACGCACGGGCCGTGGGCCAACTTCGGCGGGTACACGCTGCGGGTGGAGCGGTAGAGACCGGTGGTGAGGGTCAACGCCCGAACCCCGGCCAAGAGTCTCACACCGCTTCGAAGCCCGGCAGCGGGTCGTACTCGCCGTCGTCCATCGCGAGCTCCTCGGGCAGCGGCGCCATGTCCGGGTCGTCGTCGTCGTCGTCGGTGAGCAGGCCGTCCCACTGGGAGAGGTCGCGCATGCCGTCGCCGTCTTCGTCGTCTCCAGCATCGAGGCCCGGGATGATTCCGTCGGCGAGGTACTGCTTCCACGCGTCGGCGTGTTCGGCGGCGAGCAGCGACTCCAGCGCGGCGCTCTTCACCCGCACGATGGGCTTGCCGTCGGTGCTGCTGCGCGGGCGGAAGCGCAGCTCGCGGCGGTCGTAGACGGTGAGCTCCAGCTCGAAGTCGTCGCGCACGTGGACATGCAGGTACTCGCGAATCTCCCCGAACTTCAGGATCGTCACGCGCTCGGTCTCCCACCGCCACCCGAGGGTCTTCAGGTGGTCGATGAGCGCGTCCTCGTCGTCGGAGAAGACGTGCAGGTCGATGTCGCTCCCGCGGCGGATGTGCCCGGTGCTCACGCTGCCGATGAGCCGTGGCGAAAAGTCCTCCAGCGCGCGCATCGCCCGCAGCGCCACGACGCGCATCGCGAAGAGACGCCGCGTGCGACCGTCGCCCTCGGCGTACTCCGCGAGGATGAGGAGCGCGTCGCGGATCTCGCCGTTGGAGGGGAGGTCCTGCGGGCGGTAGCGCATGCGACGACCGCCCACGCGACCGAACATCCGCTTGGACGCCAGACGCTTGGCCGTGAAGTACTGCTTCACGCCCTCCTCGTACATCAGCCGCGCGGCCTCGGCGGCGATCGCCCCGCGCAGCCCACCCGGTCCCATGCGCGCCATCGGGCTACACCCGCGACGCGAGCGCGTCTCGCAGTCGGCCGAGCGCGCCGCCGATGCGACGACCGCGACGGTTGACCCCGTAGAGGGACTTCTGGACCACCTGCTGGGTCACGCCGAGGCGGCGCGCGATGTCGCCCTGCGAGACGCCCTCGAAGAAGTGCCACTCGACGATCTCGCGCTGGCGCGCAGTCAACACGGCGTCGACGGCGCGACGGACGGCGTCGCAGCGCTCGTCGTGGTTGTCGTCGCGGACGTCATCAGAGGTGCCCCACAGCGCGGCGGTGCTCGGGACGTGGTCGAGCGTGGCGCGCAGGCGGAGGCGCGCGGGGTCAGCGGGGGAGAGGTTCCTTTCCATGGGGGGCGTCGGGGCCGACGAGGGCGGGGTGGCGGGTGATGAAGGTCACGGCTTCTTCGGGGGAGCACACGGCGGCGCGCGGTGAGCGGCCGGCGAGGTCCCAGCGGCGGAGGTGTTCGAGGTCGCGGAGGAGGGTGGTGTCGTGGAGGCGACGACGGGTGGCGCCGGGCTCGCGGAGCAGGTCGAGGTGGTGGCGGACGAGCCAGACGATGCGAGGCGCGACGAGGCCATCGAGGAGGTCGGCGCCCTCGGCGTCGTGGTCGGCCGAGCCGAGGGCCTTGCCGACGTCGTGCAGGAGGGCCGCGGCGTGGAGCGCGGGGTCCGTGGATTCGCGGCGGGCGTGCTGGAAGACCTGCAATGAGTGGAAGAGGGCGTCGCCTTCGGGGTGGTAGCGGGGGTTCTGCGGGATGCGGTCGAGCGCGACGACGAGTTCGAGGAGGTCAGCGTACACGGGGATGGGCGGAGGGGCGATCGGGCGCCGGGGCTCTCAACCACGGGGGGCGGTCACACCCACCGGGCAGAGGGTGAATGGAATCGGGGCGGTGTAGCGTCGCGACGCCATGAAGGTCGCACGGTATCGGCAGTACGGTGGTCCCGAGAACATCGAGGTGGTCGAGGTGCCGACGACCGTGGCGCGCGCGGGCGAGCTGCTGGTGAAGGTGCACGCCACCAGCGTCAACCCGGTGGACTGGAAGATGGTCAACGGCGCCTTCCCCTTCAACATCGTGCGACCGCGCCTGCCGCTCGTGGTTGGCTTCGACATCGCAGGCGAGGTCGTCACCGCGGCGGGCGACTTCGCCGTCGGAGCGCGCGTGCACTCGCGGCTCCCCTCCATCATCAGCGGCGCGGCGGCCGAGTACGTCGCCGTCTCCCCGCGGGCCGTCGCGGCGATGCCCGCCGACATGAGCTACGCGCAGGCCGCGGCGCTCCCGCTCGCGGGGCTCACGGCGTGGCAGGGCCTGCATCGTGAGGCGCGGCTGCCGAAGACCGGCGCCGAGGGCTACCGGGTGCTGGTGGTCGGCGCGTCGGGTGGCGTCGGGCACTTCGCGGTGCAGATCGCGCGGGCCGCGGGCGCGCACGTCACGGGCGTGTGCTCCGCGCGCAACGCGGCGCTGGTCGAGTCGCTCGGCGCGAACGACGTCGTCGACTACGCGAAGACCAACGACTTCAACGCGGGCGGCGACTACGACGTCATCCTCGACTGCGTGGGGGGCGTTCCGACGTCGCGGTTCACGCCGTGGCTCACGGCGCGCGGGGTGTACGCGAGCTGCGTCCCGCGGGGCGGAACCTTCGCGTGGCAGCTCTTCTACACGCTCACCTTCCGACGCCGGGTGCGCGGAGTGCTGCTGCGCCCGTCGGCCGACGACCTGCGCTCACTCGACGCGCTCTTCGCTGCGGGCAAGCTGCGGGCGCACGTCGACGAGACCTATCCCCTGGAGCGGATGAGCGACGCGCACCGGGCCAACGCCGCGGGGCGCACCCGCGGCAAGGTCGTGGTCACCCTCACCGACTGAGACGGAGAGGGCCGGCGTAGCTGGTGTCGCGTCGCAAGAGTTCTGACGGGTTGGAGAGGCCGCAAGGGCGCCAGGGTCGCAAGGGATGAACGAACAGAGCGACTCACCAACACCTCATCTCATCTCATCTCATCCTTGCGACCCTTGCGCCCTTGCGGCCTACAACCCGTCAGAACTTTTGCGATGCGACACTAGCCGTCGACTCCACCGAGCGTCGCGCGCAGGCGCTCGGCCACGTGGTCGGTGAACGCCCGCACCCGCGGCGTGTCGCGCAGCTCCGGCAGCGTGAGCACCCACAGGTCGCGGCGCGCGTACGGATCGACCGGTCCGACGCGCACCAGCGACGGGTCGGCGTCGCCCTCCACGGCCGCCAGAAACTGCACGCCCGCGCCCGCCGCGATGAGCTCGTGCATCGCCGCGGCGCTGACGTCGACGCGCATCGCGACGGACGCTCCGGGTGCGTGCTGCGCGAGCCAGGCGTCGAGCCAGGCCGCGTTGAGGCGCTCGTCCCAGTGGATCCACGGGTACGCTCCGAGCGGCGCCCCGTCGCCGACCCGCGCCACCAGCGAGCGCGCGGCGTAGGCGACGAACTGCATCCGACCCACGCGACGACCCACGAGATGCGGGGGCGGCTGGTTGTTGAGCCGCAGCACCACGTCGGCCTCGCGGCGCGCGAGCGAGACCTCGTTGTCGGTCGCCGTGACCGTCAGCGCCACGCTGGGGTACCTCACCGCAAACGACGTGAACGCCTCGCGAAACGCCCGAAATACAAGCTCCATCGCGGACACCCGCAGCGCGCCGGTGAGCCGCTCGTCGCGTCCGAGCACGCGACCTTCGAGGGAGAGCGTGTCGACCTCCATGCGCTCGGCGACGGCCACGAGGTCAGCGCCCGCCGCGGTGGGACGGAAGCCCTCCGGGGTGGCGTCGAAGAGGCGGACGCCGAGCTGCTCTTCGAGGGCGCGCAGCCGACGGCCGACGGTGGTGTGGCTCACGCCGAGCGCCTCGGCGGCGGCGCTCAGGGTTCCCCCCCGGGAGATGGCCAGGGCGTAGCGGAGGTCGTCCCAGTGCACCTGTGCATCTTCGCACAGCGGGCGCACGAATTCGCGGATTTCCCGGGCGACGCCGCGCCACCACCCTCCTCGCCATGACCAACCCCGACCTGTTGATGATGCGCGCTGCCGTCGTGACCCGCTACGGCGCACCCGATGTTCTGATGCTGCGCGACGTCGCGCGACCGACGCCTGGACCGCGCGACCTGCTGATCCGTGTGAAGGCGACCACCGTGTCGTCGGGCGACGCCCGGGTGCGCGCGCGCCGCGTCCCCGAGGGCATGGGCTTCTTGATGCGCCTCGCGCTGGGCTGGAACGTCCCTCGACAGCCCATCCTCGGCACCGAGTGCGCGGGCGTGGTGGAGGCCGTGGGCGCCGAGGTCACCCGCTTTCGGGCGGGCGACGCGGTGGTTGCGTTTCCGGGCGCGACGATGGGCGCCCACGCGGGCTACGTCTGCGTCCGCGAGGACGGCCCCGTCGCAGCGAAGCCCGAGGCGCTCTCCTGGGACGCCGCCGCCGCGCTCCTCTTCGGCGGGATGACCGCCCTCCACTACCTTCGCGCCGCTCGGGTGAAGCGCGGCGAACGCGTGCTGGTGCTCGGCGCGTCGGGTGCGGTGGGAGTCGCGATGGTGCAGCTCGCGCGGCGCGACGGCGCCGAGGTCACCGCGGTGTGCAGCGCGGGCAACGCGGCGCTCGTGCAGAGCCTCGGCGCGACGAGGGTCATCGACTACCACACCGAAGACTTCACCCGCGGCGAAGCGCGTTGGGACGTCATCGTCGACTGCGTCGGGGCCACGCACTACGCGCACTGTCGCCGCGTGCTGGCGCCGGGCGGGCGATTGCTGCGCGTGGTGTGCGGGCTCGCCGGACAGTTCGCCGCCCCCCTACAGGGCCGACTGTCGGGTCACCGGGTGATCGCGGGCGTCTCGGCGGAGACCCCCGACGACGCGCGGTTGCTGGTCGAGCTCGCGCGCGACGGCGCCTACCGCGCGGTGATCGACGCGTCGCTGCCGCTGTCGCGCATCGCCGAGGCGCACGCCCGCGTCGACAGCGGTCGCAAGCGCGGCAGCGTGGTGGTCACCGTCGACGACAACGCTACCGGGTGAGCACCTCGTGGCCTTCCCTGGTCACGAGGACGGTGTGCTCGAACTGGGCGGTCCAGCGGCCGTCGGCGGTGACGATGGTCCAGCCGTCGGCGAGTTCGCGGATGTCGGGGCTGCCGAGCGTGATCATGGGCTCGACGGTGATGGCCATGCCCGCCTTGAGGCGCAGGCCGGCGCCGCGGGTTCCGCGGTGGGAGACGTGCGGGTCCATGTGCATGCGCCGACCGATGCCGTGGCCGCCGAAGGCCTCCACCACGCCGCACCCCTCGGCGCGCGCGATCTCCTCGATGGCCGCGCCGATGTCCCCCAGGCGGGCGCCGTCGCGCACCACCGCCACGCCCGCATCGCGGCACCGACGGGCCACATCGACGACATGGAGCGCTTCGGCGGACGCATCACCGATGACGAAGGTCGCCGACGTGTCGCCGTGAAAGCCGTTGAGCTCCGTGGTCACGTCGACGTTGACGATGTCCCCGTCGGCGAGGTGGTCGGTCTCGCGAGGGATGCCGTGGCAGACGACCTCGTTGCGGCTCGTGCACACGGCGGCGGGGAAGCCGTGATAGCCGAGCTGACTGGGCTTGCCGCCGCGGCGCGCGGTGTCCTCGCGCACCCAGCGGTCGATGTCGGCGGTGCTGATGCCAGCGCGGATGCGGGAGCCCACTTCGCGCAACGTGGCGGCGGCTACTTCGCCGGCGAGGCGCATACGTTCGATTTCACGGGGGGAGAGAATCTCGACGGGCATCGGGCGCGACGGTGGCACCCGATGACGACGATGGGCCAATACCGTCTTGGTATGGCGCCGGGTTGTCGCGGTCGCCTCGATGCGGTAGCGACGGAGCCGTGAGCCTGGACCAGCTTCGCTACTTCGTCGCCGTCGCCGAGGAGGAGAACGTCACCCGCGCCGCGCGTCGTCTCCACGTCTCGCAGCCGCCGCTCTCGCGCCGCATCCGCGAGCTCGAAGACGAGCTCGGCGCCGCGCTCTTCACGCGCACCCCGCGCGGCGTCAACCTGCTCCCGGCGGGGCGGGCGTTGCTCACGCACGCGCGAACCATCCTGGCGGAGGTCGACCGAACGCTCGACGTTGTCCGGCACGCAGCCCCCCGGCCCCCAACCCTTTCAGGGTCACCGCGCCCGGAGTGACATCTCGCGCCAATCAGAACTGGAAGTAGATGAACGGCACCACCGTCGGCCGCGCCAGCGCCCGCAGCGCCGCCACCGCCGCCACCAGCACCACCGCGCGCGCCCACCACGGAGCCCGCGCGAACGCCTCCCTCGCCCACCGCTGCGGGCCCTCGGGCGCCGCGTGCGTGAAGGCCGCCACCGCAAGCGCGACCACGAAGGCGCGCGGGACGTTGGCCGCGTCGGCGCTCAGCGTCGCGAGCTGACCCAGCACCGCGCGCGCGTCGGCGAAGCGCGGCGCCCGGAAGAACACCCACGCGAAGACCACATAGTGGAAGGTCACCAGCGCCGACGCGCGACGCCAGCCCGCGCGCAACGCGAAGGCACCGAGCGCCGCCCAGAACGGCGCGAGCCACAGCCAACCGATCCCGAGGTGCAGCCACGCGACGTCGACACCGACCGTGGCCGCGAGTGATCCGAGCAGCGACCGCAGCGCCAGGTGCAGCGCCCCCGCAGCGAGCGCGAGCGCACCCAACGCGGCGACGTCGCGGGCGGGGCGAGCGGTCGACTCGCGGGACCATCGGCGTTGCACCGCGCGGGTCACGGCGAGGCCGCCACCGTGGAGGAGACCCCAGACGAGGAAGGTCCAGGCGGCGCCGTGCCAGAGGCCGCCGAGGAGCATGGTGAGCGCGAGGTTGCGGTAGGTGCGCGCCTCGCCGTCGCGATTGCCCCCGAGCGGGATGTAGAGGTAGTCGCGCAGCCACGACGAGAGCGAGATGTGCCAGCGACGCCAGAAGGCCGCGAGGTCGCCGGCGCGGTAGGGGGCGCGGAAGTTCTCGGGGAGCGTGAAGCCGAGCAGCGCCGCGGCGCCCACCGCGATGTCGCTGTACGCCGAGAAATCGAGGTAGATCTGGAAGGCGTAGCCGTAGATGCCGAGGAGGTTCTCCAGCGCGGAGAACTGCTCCGGGTGGGCGAAGACGCGGTCGACGAGCGTCACGGCGAGGGTGTCGGCGAGCCAGAGCTTCTTCGCGAGACCGAGCGCGATGCGCCACAGGCCGTCGAGCGCGCGGGCCTCGTCCACGGCGGGCGGTGCCGCGATCTGCGGGAGAAACTCGTCGGCCCGCACGATGGGCCCCGCGACGAGCTGCGGGAAGAAGAGCACGAAGGCCGCGAACTCCAGGAGCGACGCCGTCGGCCGCAGCCGCCGTCGGTACACATCCACCGTGTACGAGAGCGACTGGAACGTGTGGAAGGAGATGCCCGCCGGGAGGATGAGGTTCCAGGGCTTCCAGCGGGCGTGAGCGCCGAAGAGGTGGGCGAGCGAGAAGAGGTTGTCGCCGAAGAAGTCGGCGTACTTGAAGACCGCGAGCACCCCGAGGTTGGCGACGAGTGAGGCCACCAGCATCGCCCGGCGTGGTCCGGGTTCGGTGCGCGCGTCGATGAGTCGCGCGAGCCAGTAGTCGAGCACGATGGTCGCGACGATGAGCCCCAGCAGGAAGCGGTACGCCCCCGGCATCATCGCCGCCCACGATTGATAGAAGAGCGCGCTCAGCGCGAAGAGCCCGAGCTGCAACGCCGCGCGACGTCCCTCCGCCGTGCGCGCCGCGCCCCACGCGTAGCCCCACAGCGCCAGCCAGAGCGGGTGCGCCACCGTGGCCAGCAACCGCGTGATGGCGTCGAGCCGGTGCGTCGCCGCGCCCACGACGAAGGCCCCGAGACAGACCACCGTCGCGAGGCCCAACGCCCGAGCGCGCGCCACCCGCGCGGACTCGTCGTCGCTCACCAGCGAGCGCCGCGCAACGAACATCGCGCCCGCGAACAACGCCGTCCCGATGAGCATCCTCCACACCGATGCGGGCGGCGCGCCGGCGAAGTGTTGCAACGCGAAGCCCCACGGCGAGGCAAGAGCCGTGTGCGGTCGCAGCGCAGTGAGCCATGTGAGGTCGGCGAGCAGCCCGAGCGCGACCGCGCCGAGGAGCATCTCAGAAGCGTTGCGCGCCCCGCGACGGAGCAGGACGCAGAGCATCACCGCGGCCCAGAGGAAGACCGGGAAGGCGGCGTCGGCGAAGCTCACGGCGCGGCGGGCGCTCCGAGGAGCCCGTCGGCCACCGCGTTGGCGAGTCGTGCATACCCGCGGTTGGTGAGATGGACATGGTCGGGCGCGGCCCACGGCGGGCTCTCCAGCGCCCACGCGGACATCGCGCCGGCGCCGCCCATCAACCCGCGCTGATCGACGAACCAGGTGCCCTGTTGCATGGCCGTCGCGCGGGCCGCTTCGATCACGCCGTCGAGGCGCGGCGCCGGGATGAACGTCCCCGGCAGAGCGACGCTGCGAAGCTCCACGTCCGGCGGGCCGAAGACCGCCACGCTCGTCGTCGGAACAGCCACTCGCACGCGCTCGATCAGCGTCGTGAGGGCGGTCGCGTAGACGGCCGGGTCGCGGCGGGCGGAGGCGCTCTCGTTGGTTCCGAAGGAGAAGACCACGAGTGTCGGGTCGCGAGCGGCGAGCTGTGGCGCGAGCACGGTCCAGTCTTCGTCGCGGAGGTGCGTGGCCTGCGCGCCGACCACGCCCGCGGCGTCGAGGCGGGCCCCCGTCGTGCCACGGTCGAGGGCCACGCCGTAGACCTCCACGGGACCATCACCTGCGGGGCGCACCGTCACGGCGTGAGGTCCGTCGGCGACGGTGACGACGACGCTACCGTCGGCGCGGGTGGAGATGCGTTGCGAGGTTCCGTCGATGTCGACGACGAGGTGGCCGCCGCCGTCGAGCACGCGGAAGAAGACGGTCACGCGGTCGGCGCGCTGCCCACCGGGACAGCGGGTGCACGTGGCCACGCGAAGGCTCGCCGCGGGGCTCGTGGCGACGGCGCGGGCGAGCCCGAGGCCGTTGGGTCCGTCGCTCGCACGGAGGCCGCTACGTAGGACGCGCCACGGACCGGTGAGGCTGCGGGCGACGTCCCACTGCGTGCCCGCCACCGGGACGAATCCACGGCCGCCATCACCGAGCTGCGCCCACAGCCGACGACGCAGCGGCCCGGTGAACGCATCACCTTCGGTGTGCGAATCACCGAGCTGAACCACGCGCAGTGCCTGCTGGTGCGCGCGCACCGACTGGAGCCACGGCGCGAGACGGCCCGACGGGTCTTCCCACACCGTCCCTGGCGCGACCTCCGCGACGGGTGCCTCGGGGGTCGTCTCAGCGGGCGCTCCCGCGTCGGGAAACACCGCGTCAGGAAGCGGATCGCTGAACTCATGGGTTCGCGGGGGATCAGCCTCGCGCGATGGTGCAGTGCGGGCGGGCGCGAGGTTGCGGTGGCTGCCCGGCGGCGACGCCTCGCCGATGAGCGGCAACGGCGGACTCGACGCACAGCCGAGCGCCAACGGAAGGACGAGCGCGCGGAGGTGCTTCAACGGACGCCCCGCGCGACGGCCTCGTCGCGAGCCTGGAGCAGCGCGTCGGCGAGGGCGTCACCGATGCGCGCGCCGCCCGCGTCGGTGAGGTGGGTGAGGTCGCCGTCGGCGAGACCGTCGCGCTGCCAGCGGAGGATCGATCCGCGGCCGCCCATCCAGGCGTAGGCGTTGAAGAAGGCGCAGCCGGCGGCGTGCGCGGCGCGGGCCTCCGCGTCGACGATGAAGGGCAGCGCGGGTCGGGCGCCGATGGTTCCGTCTTGCAGGAGCACCGAGGAGTCGGGCGGGGCGACGACCAGGCACGAGGCGCGCGGGAGGGCCGCGCGAACGCGCCCGTAGAGCTCGCCCGCGTCGTGTTCGAGGGCGGCGCGATCGGCGGGTGAGAGAGCGCCGTGGCTCGCCTCGTTGGTGCCGAGCGAGATCACCACCAGCGACGGGTCTTCGTCGACGAGGGCGCTTGCCCAGTGCGCGGCGTCGAGGTGCAGGAGCGAGCGGGCGGAGCTGCTGACGGTTCCGAGGTTGTCGACGGTGATGCCCGGTGCCACGCGGGTGGCAACGACGCCGAAGAGCCGAACCTTCCCGCCGCTCGCACGCACCGTCACGCGATGCGGACCATCGGTGTCGGCCGTGAGGGCGGGGAGTTCGGCGTCGACGCGCGCAGTGACCGCGGGGCCGTCGTCGAGGCGGAGGGAGACGGTTCCACCGGTGGGGTCGCGGAGCGCGCGCACGACAAAGCGTCGGCCGCGGTCGAAGGAGAGCGTCGCCGAGGGGCCTTCGTCGGGGGCTTCGAAGCCGGTTCCGCCGACGCCATAGCGGCCGTCGTCCCAGCGCGGCCCGACGACCGAGCCGGGGTACCAGCCGCGCGCCTCGAAGCGAACGCCCGCCGGGTGGTACGAGCGCGCCGTCGGACGCAGGAAGACGAGCCCGAGGCCGCCGTCGCCAAACTCGCGCTGGAGCCGTCGGCGCAGGCGGCCGGTGATGCGGTCGTCGGCGATGATGGAGTCGCCGAAGTGCAGCACGCGCAGCGGAGACGCGAGCGTCGGGAGCGTTGCGAGGCGGCGGGCGAAGGCGTCGAGGGCGCGGGTGGTTCCGTCGGCGAGGAGGGGATTGTCGAGGTGCGCGATGTCACGCGGCGGCGTTGCGGACGGAGACACCCAGCGGGCCGGGAGCGGGGCTTCGGGCGCGGGCGGCGGAGCGCGACCAGGCGCAACGGGCGTGATGGCGGCAGCGCCGACGGGGCGCGGGCGGAGCATGGCGCGGAGGGCGACGCGATCGCGAGAGAGGGCGATGCCGAGACCAAGCACCGCGGCGGCGAAGAGGGTCGGATGCAGGGCTGTGGGGCGCTCGGCGGGTGCGGACATCGGGGCGCGGGAGAGGTACCGCAACGGCCGAGCGAGCGTCGAGGGTACCTGTGTGGGTGACACCCGCAGCGCCCGGTGCGACGGTGCCGACCGCGCGCCAATGGTCGCGCGCGGAGGAGTCACCCATGAAGCTCGGGTACGTGATCGTGTATACGCCGGACGTCGTCACGGCGGTGGAGTTCTACGAGCGGGCCTTCGGGCTGACGCGTCGCTTCGTCCACGAGAGCAACGACTACGCGGAGCTCGACACCGGCGCCACGGCGCTGGCCTTCGCGCACGACAAGATGGCGGCGCTCAACAAGCTCACGGTGCGCCCCAACCGACCCGGCGAGGCGGCCGCGGGCGTCGAGCTCGCGCTGGTCACCGACGACGTCGCGGCGGCGCATGCGAAGGCCGTCGCCGCGGGCGCGACGGAGGTGTCGGCGCCGGAGCAGAAGCCGTGGGGACAGACGGTGTCGTACGTGCGCGACCGCGACGGCGTGCTGGTCGAGCTGTGCTCGCCGATGGGGTGACGAGGTTCTCCCCGCGTACTGTCTCGACCAAATCGAGATCGATGTCTCTACGGCCAGCGTCGGACTTCGGCCAACGCGTGCCGCACCTCAACCCGCGCTGGAGCGTTGAGGCGCAGGAGTGCCACGGTCACCCGACCGGTCGGCGTGAGCGCGACGATCGTCCCATCATTCGTGCCCCGGAAGTGGGTCGACCATGCCTCCTGACGTGGATGGAAGAGCGCGACGAGCGCTCCCGTTGCGGGGTCGATGGAGGCGATGTCCGACCCCTTGAATCGGTTGCACTCCAGACAGGAGAGCGCGAGGTTCGCCGCGTCGGTCGCCCCACCGTGCTTTTCAGCAACGATGTGATCTGGCTCGTGTGGGAAGAACGCGTCCTCCTCCGCGAGCAGACAGTACTCGCAGCGGCCATCGGCTCGTTCACGCACCTCACGGCGAAGCGCTGCGTGGATTCGCGCCGTCACGGCTGGTGACGACGCGCCCGCGCCTTCACCAGTTGCATCAGTCTCTCAAGCTCCACGAAGCGATCGAGCTCCTGCCGCTCGTCCTCCGTCAGCAACCCCTGTCGGTTGCGTTCGAGGAGCTCCGAGACCCGCGTCTGGGCCTGCGCCGACGGGCGAAACGCCAGCACCGAACCGGCCCCGCCCCCGCGCGCGAACAGGTCGATCATCTCGTCGTAGATCTTCTCTGCGGCGCCCATCGGTCGCCTGACGATAGACCCCCGCCCCTCTACGCCGCAACCCGCAGCGGACAGGCGCGACGACTCCGTTGGAGACGAAGGCTCAGTGCCGAAACAGCAGCAAGCGCAGCCCGTTGAGCACCACGATCATGGTGCTGCCCTCGTGGAGCACCACCGCGTGGCTGATGCGAACCCATCCGAAGATCGACGCGAGAATCAGCAGCGCGCTCACGCCCAGTGAGATGGTCAGGTTGACCTTCACCGTGCGATTCGCCGCCCGCGCGAGCGCTACCGCGAAGGGCAGCCGCGTCAGGTCGTCGCCCATCAGCACCACGTCCGCCGTCTCCAGCGCCACGTCCGACCCGGCGCCGCCCATCGCGATGCCCACCGAGGCCGCCGCCAGCGCGGGCGCGTCGTTGACGCCGTCACCCACCATCGCGGCGCCGCCCTCCTTCGACAGCTCCTTCAGGGCCTTCACCTTTCCCTCGGGCATCAGCGGCGCGCGCGGCTCGTCGATGCCGACCTCCTTCGCGATGGCCTCGGCCACCTTCAGGTTGTCGCCCGACAACATCACCGTGCGCGTGATACCCAGCGCGCGGAGCTGCGCGAGCGCGTCCTTCGCCTCCTTGCGCAGCGTGTCGGCCACGCCGATCACCCCGAGAAACTCCAGGCCCCGTCGCACCACCATCGTGGTCTGCCCGGCCTCCTGAAGCGCCGTCACCTTCGCCTTCACCGCATCAGGAATCTTCGCCGCGTCGAACAGATCGAGGCTCCCGATGGCCACGGCCTTGCCGCCCACCATCGAGCGGATGCCCTTGCCGTGCACGGCCTCACAACCGCTCGCCTTCGCCGCCTCGATGCCGCGCTCCTTCGCGCCGTCGACCACGGCCTTCGCCAGCGGGTGCGACGACAGCGACTCCACGCCCGCCGCCGTCGCCAGCAGGTCGGCCTCGGTGACGCCTTCGGGCGTCCACACGGACACCAGCTTGGGGCGACCGACGGTGAGCGTTCCGGTCTTGTCGAAGGCCACCGTGGTGACGTTGCCCAGCGACTCCAGGTGCGCGCCGCCCTTCATCAACACGCCGCCGCGCGCGGCCCGCGCCACCGCCGAGAGCACGGCCGCGGGCGTCGAGATGGCCAGCGCGCACGGCGACGCCGCGACCAGCAGCGACATCGCCCGCAGCAGCGAGTCGCGCAGCGAGTGCCCCGTCGCCAGCAGCACGATGGCGAGCGTCGGCGCGGCCCCGATGATGAGCGGCGCCACCTTCTGCTCGATGCGCTTGGTGAAGCGCTGCGCCTTGCTCTTGCTCGCCTCGGCCTCGGTCACCATGTCGATGACCCGCGCGATGGCCGACTCGGTGGAGAGCTTGGTGACCTCCACCTCCAGCGCCGCTTCGGCGTTGATGGTTCCCGCGAAGACCGCGTCGCCCGGGCCCTTGGACACCGGCACCGACTCGCCCGTCACCGTCGACTGGTCGAGCGACGACTTCCCCTCGCGAATCACCCCATCGAGCGGAACCCGATCGCCCGCCCGCACCAACACCCGATCGCCGCGCTGCACCGTCGCGACCGCGACCTCGACGACCTCCGGCCCCTTGCGCACCCGCGCGGTCTCCGGCCGCAGCTTGCCGAGCGCGTCGATGGCGCGGCGGGCGCGCTCCAGGGCACGGTGTTCGAGCGCGTGCCCGAGGCTGAAGAGGAAGAGCAGCAGCCCCGACTCGAACCACGCCCCGAGCACCGCCGCGCCCGCCGCCGCGAGCACCGTGAGCGTCTCGATGTCCACCTGGAGCTGCCGCACCGACGTGAGCGCCCCGCGCAGCGGAAACGCGCCCGCCAGCAACGCTGCGCTGGCGTAGAGCACCGTCGGAACGATCGCCGGAACGCCCGCGACCCCGATCTTCTCGATCGCGAGACCCACCACGAGCAGCACGCCCGCGACGACCGACAGCGGGATCTCCAGCTTGGGCGCGAGACCACCCGAGTGCGAGTGGTTGCAGCAGGCGTGTCCGGCCTCGGGCTCTTCGAGCTCGAAGCCCAGCGCCTCGACGCGCTTCTCGATGTCCCGCAGGCTCGCGCCCTCGGTGTCGTACTCGACGAAGAGCCGCTCGGCGCCGTAGGCCACGTTGGCTTCGAGCACCCCCTTGGCGCGGCCGAGGGCGTACTCGATGTGGTAGCCCGACTGGGGGCTGTCCATCCCGCGCACGAACCAGCTCTTGGCCTTGTAGCGCTTGGCGATCACCGCGCCGCACTCGCGCACCAGCGCCACGACCTCGTCGTGCGACCCCTTCGCCGGGTCGTAGTGGACGCACACCTCGGCGTAGCCCTGGTCGCGCCGGAGGTGCAGGTCCGTGATGCCGAGGCGACGGTTGACCAGCGCCTCCATCTTCTCGAAGCGGCCGACCTCGTTGTTCTCGCTGGGCAAGAGGGAGCGCAGCTCGATCTGGCAGGCGGTGCCGCCGTTGTTCTCGGCGTCGCGCTTGCCAACCGGGCGCTCCTTCGGCGGAGCGTGGTCGTGTCCGTGATGGCCGTGGTCGTGACCATGGTCGTGACCCGCGTGGTCATGGCTCGCGTGGTCGTGACCTTCGTGGCCATGATCGTGGCCGCAGCCGGGGCCGTGCACATGGCCGTGGTCGTCGTGCTCGGTCCCCTGCTGGGCGCTCATGGATGGGTGTTCTTTCTGTCGGTGGGCGGGGCGAGGCGGAGACTCAGTGGTGACCAGACGGGTCGCCGACGTGACCCTCTTCGTGGTCTTCCTGGTAGCCGCTGGTGCGGCGGAAGCGCGGCGAGCCCACGTCGAGCTCGTCGTGGTTCTCGTCCATGTTGAGATGGAACTCCGTCCCGCGGTCCATCGGGCGGTCGAGGATCACCACCGGCTGCAACGTCTGGTAGACGGCGTCGAAGGGCGTCGTCGACCAGCGCGAGACCACCGAGATGAGCCCCTCCTTCTTCATGGCCGCGGTCTGCGCGAGGTAGCGCTCCTCCTGCGGGGTCGTGCGCCACGCCTTGCGCACCCAGAACTCCCTGATCTCCTGCTCGCCGAACTGCGTGTTGCGCAGATCACGCACCGCGTCCGGGTCGGACATGAACCAGCGCTCCTCCTGCGGGACGAGCCGCCCGGTGGCGTTGGCGCCGGCCATCGCCGACGAGGTCAGCAGCTCGGGCATCGCGATGAACTGCCCGACGAGGAAGTGGTCGGCGAGGGCGTCCCACAGCCGGTTTTCGGCCTCTTCGTGGGTCTCCATGGTGACGTTGCCGCCCATGACCACCGCCATGAGCTGCTGGTTGCTGAAGGCCACCTTCGACTGCGCGCGCGCCCAGAGCTGCGCGAGGTCGGAGAGGTAGCCCTTCACGTCGTCGGGCGGCGAGACGCCCGACGCCTGCACCGACTGGAGGTACGCCCCGAGGCGGGCCTGACCGACCTGGTCGAGCGCGACGGCCGCCGCGTGGATGCCCTTGAGGTGCACGAGGGGACACTTGCCCTCGGCTTCGATGCGCGGCCCGAGCGGCAGCGGCAGCGCGCGCGGCGCCTGGAAGCGCGGGTTGGCCAGCGCCTCCCAGGCCATGTGCACGAACTGCGGAACCTGCGCGTACAGCTCCTTCACCTGCCCGAAGGTGACGAGCGGAAGGTACCCGACGGTGTCGGGATCTTCCTTCGCGTCGGAGTCGAGCAGCGTCGTCGCGATGGTGGCGAGCGCGCGGGCGATCCAGGTGTACGCCATCGCCTGCTGGTGGTTCTTGGGGCGCGACCACGGGCCCTGGCCGGGCTCCAGCGGGCGGTTGATGACCTGCGCCTGGAGGGCGGCTTCGAGGTCGTTGATGTGCTTCATCGCCTGGCGGTACGCGTCGAGCTCCGCCTGCGACTTCTCACCCTTCAGAAACGAAAAGAACGTGCTGGAAAATCCCATGACTAGCGCGTCACCACGGGGCCGTGGTCGTCGCAGTGCTGCCCGTGCTGGTGGTGCAGGTGACCGAACACGATGTAGTCGACGTGGTCGCCGTGGGGGATCGCGTCGTGGCCGCAGCCGGGGCCGTGCGTGTGGTCGGCCTCATGAGCGCCGCATGCGTGGTCGGGCGTGCAGGCCGCCGGGTTGGCGCCGCCGACGTCGAGCGTGTGGTCATCGACGTGGTCGCCATGAACGTGGTGCAGATGGCCATCGTGGAGGAAGTCGACGTGGCCGTTGTGCTCCACGGCCTTGTGGCCGCAGCCGACGGCGTGCTTGTGGTCGCCGTGGTTGTGGTGGTGCTGGGCGCAGTCGTGGCCCGGGTCCTCGTGGTCGTGGTCATGATCGTGGTCGTGATTGCAGCCCGGGCCGTGCACGTGTCCGCTCATTGCTCTCTCCTCCAGTGAATGGTCGGGTCGACGACCGACCGACAGCTCATGGTAGCTGTCCTCGCGCGGTCGGTGTCAACGCTCGAAACCTTCGGTGCCGTGGGGTACGCTCGCGAACCATGGCGCACGACGACGACCACGACGAGGGATGTGATCACGACTGCCCGAGCTGCGGCGCGGCCCCCGTATCGGGCCTCGCGGCGTGCCCCTACTGCAAGGCAGCCTACGCGGGTCTCCAGGCAGGATGCTCGTGCCCGAAGTGCTCCAGCCTGAGCGTTCGCGGGCGAGCGGTGTGCGCGCAGTGCAACGGCGCCCTCACCCGGACGTGCATCTTCTGCAACGCCGTCTCGCTGTTGGAGCTGCACCAGTGCACGCGCTGCCACGAGGCCTTCGACGGTGCGGTCGAGCGCAAGCGCGAGCGCGAGCGGGCGGCCAAGGCGGCGGGCCCCGTGGTCAACGCCGACCCGACCGGCGCCAACATCTTCAACACGCTCAACAACATCCTGAAGAGCTGAGCGTCACCGCACCGTGAGCGACGGCGCGGTGCACCAGGTGCCGAGGCGGTCGACGTAGCGCGTGGCGCCGCCGAAGACGCGGCGCAGCGCACCATACGAGGGGCAGTAATAGTCGAAGGGGCTGCCGCCGGTGCCGCCGTAGGCCCCGGAGAGGCCGCCGCCGACGCTGCTGCTGCGCGAGATGGTGAAGCCCGCCGTCGGTGAGCCGCTCACGTCCCAGCGGAAGCACTCGATCTGGAAGCGATCGATGTACCCGGCCCCTCGCCCCAGCACGCGCATCGCGACGGTGTTGGCCGGGCACGCGAAGGAGAAGTACCCGCCGCCGCCGCCACCCACCGGGCCGAGCGTCGAGCCGCCGCTCACGTCGACGCGGTAGGTGTAGGGCGTCACCGAGCGGTCTTCCACGAGCGTCGGGGTGCCGCAGTAGAAGCCGACGTTGTCGAGGTAGCTCCCCGAGCGGCCGAAGAGGCCCGTCACGACCTGCCCCGACGGGCAGGCCATGTCGTAGGCGTCGCCGCCGCCGCCGCCCCACGGCGGGCCGTAGGCGTCGAAGGTCGAGAGCCCCGCGAGGCCCGTCGGGCAGCCCTCGTCGACCGCGCCGTCGCAGTCGTTGTCGCGGCCGTCGCACACCTCGACGCCGCGCACCCCGCAGCCGCCGCAGTTGTTGGGATCGTTGGTGAGGTTGACCTCGCAGCCGTCGCCAGGGCTGCCGTTGCAGTTGGCGTAGCCGGCGTTGCACGACGCCACCGTGCACGCGCCCGACGAGCACCCCGCCGTGCCGTTGGCTGCCGCACACGAGCGCCCGCATGCGCCGCACGACGAGACGGTGTTGGAGAGGTTGGTCTCGCAGCCGTCGGTCGGGCTGTTGTTGCAGTCGCCGTAACCGCCGAAGCACGCCGCCACGGTGCACGCGCCCGACGAGCAGCCCGCCGCGCCGTTGGCGATGGTGCAGGTGCGGCCGCATGTTCCGCACGAGGTGGCGGTGTTGCGCAGGTCGACCTCGCAGCCGTCGCCGGGGCTGCTGTTGCAGTCGCCGAAGCCCGGGTTGCACGAGGCGAGGGTGCAGGTGCTCGACGCGCACGCGCTGACGGCGTTGGGAGCCGTGCAGCTCCGGCCGCAGCTCCCGCAGTGCGCGGGGCTCGACGCGAGGCTGGTCTCGCAGCCGTTGGTGAGGTTTCCGTCGCACTCGCCGTAGCCCGGCTGGCAGGCGCTCGCGCAGGTGCCCACCGCGCAGATGGGGATCGCGTTGGCCCGCACCGGGCACGCGTTGTTGCAGGCGCCGCAGTGGTTGGGCGAGGAGCGCAGGTCGGTCTCGCAGCCGGTGCCGGCGATGCCGTCGCAGTCGCCGAAGCCGCCGCTGCCGCACGAGGCCACGACGCAGGTCGAGGCCACACACGCCGCCAGCCCACCCGGAACGCTGCACACCCGACCGCAGGCGCCGCAGCTCGACACGGTGGTGCGCAGGTCGGTCTCGCAGCCGTTGGTGGCGTCGCCGTCGCAGTCGCCGAAGCCGGTGTCGCAGCGCAGGCCGCAGGTGCCGCCCGCGCAGGTCGGCGAGGCGTTGGGGCGCGTCGGGCACGCGAGGCCGCAGCCACCGCAATGGGCGACCGATCCGCGGGGGTCGGTCTCGCAGCCGTTGGTGTCGAGGCCGTCGCAGTCGGCGAAGGGCGCGCGGCAGGTGAAGTCGCAGCGACCCGAGACGCACGACACGGACTGGGCGTTGGCCGGGGTCGCGCACGCGGTGGTGCAGGTGCCGCAATGGGTGGCGTCGGTGTTGAGCGCGGCCTCGCAGCCGTTGGCGGGGTTGCCGTCGCAGTCGCCGAAGCCGGGGTTGCAGGTGAACCCGCACGCGCCCGCGGCGCAGGTCGGCGTGGAGTTGGCGCGGAGGGGGCAGACGGTCGCGCAGGTTCCGCAGTGGTTGACGTCGGCGCGCAGGTCGAGCTCGCAGCCGTTGTCGGGGTTGTTGTCGCAGTTGCCGTAGCTGGCCTCGCACACCACGTCGCAGCGCCCCGCCGCGCAGACGCCCGTGGGAGCGTGGTCGCGAGGCGGGCAGGCGACCCCGCACGCGCCGCAGTGGGCGACGTTGACGCGCAGGTCGGCCTCGCAGCCGTTGGCGGCCGTGGTGTCGCAGTCGGCGAAGGAGGGCGCGCAGGTGTACCCGCAGCGGCCGCTCACGCAGGTGGAGGCGCTGGCGTTGGCAGGGGTGGGGCACACCGTTCCGCAGGTGCCGCAGTTGGTGAGGTCGGTGTTGAGGGAGACCTCGCAGCCGTCGGCGTTGGAGCGGTTGCAGTCGGCGTAGCCCTCACCGCACGTCCCCGCCTGGCACATCGCATTGAGGCAGGTGGGGGTGCCGTTGGGGGTGCGGCAGACGGTTCCGCAGGTGCCGCAGTTGGTGAGGTTGGTCTGGAGGTCGGCGCACGCACCGGCGCAGCAGGTCTGCCCTGCGGAGCACGGTTGGGTGTCGTTGCACCCGGGGACGCACACGTTGCCCACGCAGAGGCGACCGGCGCCGCACTGGGCGTTGGTGCTGCACTCGACGCAGACGTGGCGCTCGGTGTCGCAGCGACCGGTTCCGCCGTCGGGACCGACGCCACCGTCGCCCGCGACGCATCCCTCGTCAGAGCGACAGCCCGGAACGCACACGTTGGCCGTCGAGTCGCAGTGCTCGGCGGTCGAGCAGGCGCCCGGGTCGGCACCGGTGCAGACCACGCAGCGACCCGAGACGGTGTCGCAGACCGGGCGGGTGGCGTCGCCGGCGCAGTCGCCGTTGCCCATGCAGCGCGTGGGGACATCGGGCGTGTCGGCGGCGACGTCGGCAGCGACATCGGTGGGCGCGTCGAAGGGGACATCGAGGGCGGCGTCCATGCCGGGGACATCGACCACGACGTCGGTCGCACCGAGGTCGGTGACGTCGACGACGGAGCCGGTGTCGATGGGCTTCACGTCGACGGTGTTGTCACCCGCATCGGCGCCGCCGACGACGGAGTTGCCACCGTCACAGCCGACGCCGACCGAGAGGCAGAGGGCGAGGCAGGTGAGGGCTCGCGCGACGACGGGAGGGCGGCTGTCCATGCGGGTGATTGCACTCGCGATGGGGCCTCGGGGTCAATGGGGGACGTCATGCTCCTTCAAAGGGGTCATTGCGTCCGGCTACCGCGGGTTGAAAACCCACGGCAGCCGGGCACGACGTCACTCAAGACACTTGAAGTCCGCTTCACCGCTACGCCAATGTCCTCTCCCCACACTATTCAATCGACAGCCCCCCGACCGGGAGTCGAACCGTGGGCTTCTCACGCGACGAGCGAGCGTCCGTACCGCTGGACCATCAGGGGATACAAGGCAGTGTTCTCAGGAGGATTCGAACCTCCAACAACCCGTTTAGGAAACGAGCGGTCTATCCGGTTGACCTATGAGAACCCGCTCGGTGCTCCCGACAAGGGAGACCGATGGTGCCACCGAAGGGATTTGAACCCTCATCGCCGGGTCGAGGGCCCAGCATCCTTTACCGTTAGAAGACGGTGGCGGTTCCGGCTCGGGCCGGTGGCGCTCCGTCGTGTCGCGTACTGCTACGAGACGGCCGGAGCGCAGGTTTCCGAGCGATCGAGGCGCGACGGCTCGCGCTCTCCATCTCGCCTTCGCCTCTGCGTGTGTGGCCTGGTCGTCATGGCAGTTACCGAGGCCGACCTTACAGCACTTCCATATCGGGTCAATGCCCAATCGACAATTTTCTTTCCGACAACCCTCTTGGGTCAACGGGAGCGTGCGAGCCACGCCGACGTCTCGACGGCGAAGGTCGGTGCGAAGCGCGAGTCCGGCGAGTAGTCGCTCGCCCCGCCCGACAGGACACCCACCACCACCCAGCGCCCCGCGCGGCGCATCAGCAACGGACCGCCCGAGTCGCCGGGTCGCGTCGAGATGTCCGCGCGATCGGCGCCCGCCGTGCGCACCTCGCCCTGCTCGGCGAAGGTCACCCGGTTGCGCACCGGGCGCGGCGCGGACGCGTCGATCCAGGTAGGCGCGTCGTCGGAGATCACCCACGCGTCGAGGCCCACCAGCGACTCCGGGTCGGCGAGCGACTCCAACGACGGGAGCACCGGAGCACCCGCGGGATCATCCCCCACGCGCAGGATCGCGAGGTCGCCCCACACGTCACCGAGGTGACCGCGGGCGTTGTGGTCGTCGACGTCGCAGCGGTCGAAGCGCGGCGCGTTGGTCGGATGCAGCGCGCACGAGAGCACGCGGGGCGGGCGCACGGCGCGGGGCGGCGCGCCGACGCGGATGTCCCCGAGCGAGCGAACGCCGACGACACAGTGGGCCGCGGTGAGCAGCGTGCCCGGAGCGACGCGCACCGCGAGGCACGCGCCGGTGCCGCGGATGCGAACGACGGCGCCGACGTCGGGGGAGTCCCGCGCGACGACCGCGAGCGGCGGCCGCGCGGCGCATCCCAGCAGCGCGACCGCGACGACCAGCAAGCGCATCCGCTCGCTCTCCACTACTCCCCCTCGCGCAACCGCGGCGGCGCGCGACACACCGTCAGCCGCGGCTGCACCAGCTCGTCGAGCCGCGCAAACAGCGACGGCTGGTCGGGGTCGTCGAAGAGCGCCCTGAACCCCTCCGGCGAAAACGCCCGCGCCAGCCGCGTCGCGTACCCGTCGCGCAGCACCCGCACGTAGTGCTCCACGTCGTAGTCCCTCGCGTCGACCGCGCCCTCGTCGCCGCCCTCCTCCGCCTCCGTCAGCAGCCCCGCGCGACCACCCGTCGCCCGGTAGATCCGCACCCGCTCGCCCACCGCCCACGTCGTGCGCCCGTTGGTCAGCACCGCCTCGTAGGGCAGCTCCTTTCGGCGATGGCGCGTCGCCACGTACGCTGCCGTCTCCTTCGTCAGCCGCACCCGCATCGCCACGTCCGACGTCGGCAGCGCCCGCGCCCGCACCGCCGTCACCGTCGCCCGGTACGCGGCCCGCGCGCCCTTCACGTCGCCCGCCAGCAGACAGCCCGCCGCCTCGCGCAGGAAGCGCTCCCCATACGCCTCCGAGCGGCTCGATCGGAAGGCCACCCCGCGCAGCAGCAGCTTTCCGTCGTAGCCGAGCAGCGCGTAGTTCTTGGGCTCGTGCGAGAGCATCGCGGCGTAGCGCCCGTCGAACTCCAACCGCACCAGCGGCGGTAGCAGTTCTCCGACCTCGCGCACCACGCGCCGCTCGTCCTCCTCGCTCCACTCCTCGGGAACGGCGAAGTACACGCCGTCGGTGTCCCCCTCCAGCAGCGTCACGCCGCGCTCGGCCAGCGCCGCGCAAACGCGATCGAGCACCTCGCGACCGCGCCGCGTGACCTCGTTGGCCGCGTGCACGTCCGCGAAGCGCGTGAGCCCGACCGCGCCGAGATAGCCGTAGGCCGAGTTGACGAGGATCTTCATCGCCGCCGACAGCGCCTCGTCGGTGTACCGCTCGTTGGAGCCGTGCGGCGCCGCGCGACCGCGCGCCTTCGCCGCGAGTCGTTGCTCGACGAGGCGATCGACCAGTGCGAGCAGCGCGCCGAGGCCGTCGCCGCGCGGTCCGATGCGGTACTGCCGCATGAGCGAGGGGTACAGGCTCGCGACGTCGGCCTTCACGATGCGCTTCGCCACGCCGGCTGCGAAGAGGTAGAGGGCGGCGCCGGTGTGGACGGTTCCGTCGCCCTCGGAGCGCGCGGGGAGCGCGGTGTCGGCGCGCACGTACGCCCTCACCAGGAGCGGGTCGAGCACACCCGTGGCGGGGCCGGCGTCTGCGAGGCGCTCGTAGCGACGCGGCGCCATGCGGGCCAACGCGAAGGCCGCACCACCGAGAACGCGCGCGAGTCCCATGGCCTCGGCGGTGTCGTCGAGGGCGTAGCGGCGCACCCGCGCGGGGTCGCTGAGCCAGGTCGCGTAGACCTTCGATCCAGCAACGTACTCGCGATCAGGACCCGCGAGCCCGAAGTGCTTCGCGACGGCTTTCAGGCCGTGACCAGGGAGGTCGCGCGCCGAGAAGTCGTGGCGGCGAACGGCGTCGAGCGTGTCGATGAGCTCCCTGCCCGGGATGGTGTAGCGGGTCTTGCCGCGCGGTCCGGGGCGAGGCGCGAGTCGAACGCTGGGCAAGCGACCGAAGGTGAGCGGGACGCCGAGCGCGCGAGCGCGGGTCGCGATGAAGGGGAGGTCGAAGCCGTGGAGGTTGTGGTTCTCGATGACGTCGGGGTCGCGGGTCTTGATGAGCGCGACGAGGTCGCGGAGGAGCTGTGCTTCGGCGGCGTCGGAGGCGTCGGCGACTTCGAGGGTCGTGGCGAGGCCGCGGTTGTCGCGGATGGCGACGAGGAAGACGCGATGGTGGGCGGGGTCGAGGCCGGTGGTTTCGAGGTCGAAGGCGAGGCGGTGGAGGTCGTCGAAGGCGAGGTCGCGGAAGTGGGTTCGGCCGGTGGCGACGAGGTACTGCTCCTCGGGTGGGAGCGAGAGCACGGTGCCGTCATCGAGCTCGGAGAGGCGCTGGAGGGTGCGTCCGGTGCGGCGCGAGGCGTTGCGGAGGATGGCCGCGGTGAGGTCGCGGGAGGCATCGGCCTCGACGAGGAAGCGCAGCGGGCCGTCGCCGCGGAGCTCGCGCCAGGTGACGCCGCGCGGGAGTGACGGGGAGACGATGTCGTCGAGCGAGGCGAGCAGCGCCCACGGGCGGAAGCGCGCGGGCTCGTAGGAGATGCCGGTGGGCGTGCGACGCCAGACGTGGGCGCGGCCGTCGTGATCGGCCCAGACGGAGACGATGGCGGGGGTGGCGTCCCAGCCCCAGAGGTACTCGTCTTCGGGGGTTGGCGGGAGGCCGAGGGTCACGCGCTGGGTCTATCCGCATCGCGCGGCGGATGCAGCTTTATGGAGAGCCGCAGGCGCCAGGGATCGGACCGGAGACGGTGGTCGGTTGGACGTTGGCGCGGAGGGCGGTGAAGCCGAGGCCGACGCTCATCGCTCCGACGCCGTTCCAACATGACCACAGGTCGTCTTGGAAGGGACCAGGAAGATCGGCGAATGCGTTGGCGAGAGACCCCCAATTCGGAGGTACGAGCTCCGGCCCTCGGTAGAACGTGGCAAGTGCCAGCTCAAGGTCGGACGTGAGCACGACCCCTCCGAGGTTGCCTCTCACGCCGCCGTCCTCTGTCAGGTCGATGCGCAGATGCAGGTCACGCAACGGCACACGCACGCCATCCGCCAGCGGCAGGAACATCGGTGTCGCCGCGCGTGTCAGCCCCGAGGTCCTCTGCCGAAGACGCCCCCGCAGGATGCAGCCGGGGTACTCCAACACGGGCGCTTGGACGTTGCCACGCTCGCGCAACGAGGTGTCGTCAACTGCGTATTCCTGCCCCGGCCGCTCGAGGCTCCCGCAGTCCTGGAATGCAGGCCGCGCGACGGGATACACGCGGATCACCACGGACGGGTCGTTCAACGACGACCCGAGCGTCCCATGCACGCCCGCGACCCGGATGAGCGCCGCGTACCGCCCTGCGTCGATCTGTTGGTTGATGAAGCCGGACACGTTCAGGCGCGGTTGGGACGTCTGACCAGTCCCGAGGTGCCCAAACGCCTCTCCAAGCTGAATGAGTCCGATGAAGCTGGGAAGCTGGTTGTCGACGCCGCCGCGACAACCGCGTCCGCCTCCGGGCACGCTGTCACCACAGGTAACTTCGTTCTGGTCGGGGTCGACGACCGAGAGGTAGTCGCCGGAGGAGCAGTCGGCGTTCTGCTGGAGATTGGCGACCTCGGGAGAACTGCGACCGTCGAGATTGAAGCCGTAGAAACCGCGGGCGGTCGGAGGCTCGGCGGGCTCGTCGATGATCACCCGATCGAGGACATAGTCGTAGGTATCACCGGGTCCTTTGACACCCGCGTCGGCGACCTCCGCGCCGAACAACCGTGGGTCGCAGTCGTCGACTCGTACCTGGGTTGGTGTCTCGTTCCTCCACGCATCGCTCGGAGCCGCTGCCACAATGGTGGAAGCCTGAGAGTCGCAACCCGCGACGACCGCGATCAACCACCAGGCCCCGAGCGTCGACCGATAAGCACTCATCCCCGGAACGCTACGCCCGACGCTCTCTCGCAGTCAGTCCCCCCCCAACCGGCCCCCTACGCCACCGCTACCACCCACTCGCGCAGCTTCGCGGGCTCCTTCACCCGCGCGGCCAGCTCGGTGAACCCCGCCTTCGCGACGGCCCCTTCGACGGCGCTCCGCGTCCGCGCTCCCGTCGCCAGCAACCACGCGAGTCCGAGGGCCTGCTCGACCAGCGCGCGGTCGGTCACTCCGGCCGCGGCCACCACCGCCTCGATCGCCTTCCGCACCTGCGCTCCGTAGAGCGCGTGCGCCGTGTCGACGCCCTCCGCCAGCAGCGCGCGCAGCACCGCCACGGTCGCCCGCAACCGTCGTACGTCGCCGTCCGCGCCGAGCGAAGTGTCGTCCCACAGCCCCGACGCGAGCTGCCGACCGAAGAGCCCACCGAGGTCGCCACCATCACGCGCACGCTCCCTCTTCGGCGCCGCCTCGTCGGCCATGGCGAAGCCCTCATCGGCTTCCATCCGATCGAAGCTCCCACCCTTCGGCGCCGGCATCGCTGCCTGCGCCATGGGAGCCGGTGCCGCTGCGGGCGGCGGAGGCGGCGCACCCGGTGCCATCGCCGCCAACACCCGACGCCCCAGCGAAGGCATCGCAGCAGGCGCCGCCGCCATCACCGGCCGTGCGGCCATCTTCTTCATCGCCGCCATCGGAGGTGCCGCGCGCTTGCTCCTCACCCCACCGCCGCCGTACGGCGCCCCACGCTCCTGCTCGCCCCCCTCGAACATCGCCCACCCCGCAGGCAGCCCCACCGGCACCACCGCGGTGTCCGGCATCCCGCTCGTGCGCCGGTCGCCCGTACGCTGCTCCACCACCACGAAGCTCGTGAACCGCGACGCGATGCCGTGCTCCACCGCCAGCTCCGTGATGCGCGCCTTCATCGCCTCGCCCCGCCGCCCCTCGACCTTCACGCTCTCCAGATCGCGGATGCGCTCTGCGGCCCAGAGCTTCGCCACCACCGGCCGCGACACCTCGTCCGGCAGGTCGAGCGGAACCCTCATCGCAAACGCCTTCCCCTGAAAGCGCCCGTCGATCTCCACCGTCCCGCCGCCACCGCGCGCATACCGCCCGAGCACCGACCACGGCTCGCCATCCACCAGATCGGGCACCCGCCCCGGCGCCAGCTCGCCGACGTCCGCGCCGACGAAGCGCACCGTCACGTCCGTCACCCGCGGCGCCACCGCCCGCGCAAACTGCGCCACCACCTTCTCGTCGATGCGCTCACCGGGGTGGATGAACTCCACCGCGCCGCCCGTCTCTCGCGCGAGGTCGCGCAGGAGGGCTTCGCTCACGTTGGTTCCGATGCCGAACGAGTACACCCGCGAGCGCGACTCGCCGCGGCGCTTCATCACGGCCTGCGCGATCTCGTCCTCGTTGCCCACCTCGCCGTCGGTGAGCAGCATCACCACGCCGCCCTCCGCCAGCGTGATCGCCTCCGTCAACGGACCGAGCATCTCCGTGCCGCCGTTGGGAGCGAGCGCCTCGATCCACTGGTCGGCCTTCGCCAGCGCGTCCTGCGTAAACTCCGCCACCCGCGGCGCAAACGACCAGTGCGAGTTGTTGAACGCGATCACGTTGAAGCGATCACCCGCCCGCAGGTGCCGCAGACACAGCCGCAGCGCGCGCTTCGCCTCGATGATCGACGCGCCCGCCATCGACCCCGATACATCCACCACGAAGACCACCGTCGACGTGGGCATCGCACTTCGTTCGTCACCGAACAGATCGGGCACCACCGACAGCGAGAGGTAGCCCTCCTTGCCCGCAGCCCGATGCGCCACCACGCCAGCGCCCTGCTTCAGCCCCGCCGCCGAACCGCGCGCCGTCAGCACCACGTCGCGGTCGAGCGCCACCTCCGACTGCGCGAAACGCACCCGCACCTTCGCCCCCTCGGTGGTCGCGGTGATGGCGTGCGAGGGCGACTCCACCGTCACTGGCCGCCCGAGGTCGAAGGTCAGGTCGAGCCGCAGCCCGTACGGAACCTCCGCCACCCGCGGCGGCGTGATGCGATCCGCATCCGGAACGCGATCAGTCGGCGCGCTCTCCCCATGCGCCGTGCGGTCACCCGTCGGCGTGCCCGGGATGTACCGCGGGGCGACGAGTGTCGGGATCATCCAGCGCAGTGATCCTTCGTCGGCGGCGACCCGCTGCACGTACTCGACCTCGACCAGCGTCTCTTCGCCCGGCAGCAGGTTGCCCACGCTCGCGGTGAAGACGTTGGGTCGCTCCTGCTCCAGCAGCGCGGCGCCGTGACCCGCCACGAGCGCGTCGTCGTACGCGCGGAACGCGGCCTCGCGCTCCTTCACGGTGCCATCGAGGCGTCGCCCGTCACAGGTCATCGCGAAGGCCGTGAGCGTCGCGTCGGCGGGCAACGGAAACGTGTACACCGCCTCCAGCGCCGTGCGCCTCTCGTTGCAGTAGCGCTGCCGCACCCGAACGCGCGCGTGGGCGCCGAGCACCTCGCCCTCGACCTCGACGCCCTTCAACGGAATCGCGTCGCCCTGCTTCGAACACAGTCCTGCGCTGGTCATCGTGAGCCTTCCCTTCGCGCTGCCTCTCGCAGCAACCTCTCGGCGAGCGCCCGAACCTCGGGCGACGCCGTGTCCGTGATGAGGAGTTCGAGCCCGGGCGCGATCACGTGGCGCGTCAGGTTCTCCGTGTGGGTGGTGACCGCGGGCGATCGCGACAGCGGCGCTGTCACATCGACACCGGGGGGTAGCTCTCCCCGGCCGATGCGAGCGACCTCCGCGGCCGAGCGCGAGTCGAGCATCTCTTGAATGGCATCGAGCGGGAGGTGCTTCTCCTGAAGCGCCCGGATCGCCTTGAGCCGCGCGAGGTGCTCGTCGCCGTAGGCCGTGTCGGGCCCGCGAAACTCAGGCGCCGGGAGCAACCCCCGCTGAACGTAGTACCGCACCGTGCGGGGAGAGACCCCGGCCCGCTCGGCGAGCTCGTCCAGCTTCCATCGGGACTGTCGTCGTTGGTCCACCACGACGCGGAGAATGCATCGTGACAGTTACAGTGTCAAGTAGACAGTTGCGAGCCGTGGTGGTGTCTACTTGCCGAGCGGATACCAGGGGTCGGGCTTGCGCCCGAGCATCTTCTCCAGGAGCGAGAAGCCGTCGATGGGCTTCCACTTGCGCTTGTACTCGACGAGCCCCCAGGCGGCCTCGATGGTGAGCTCGATCTCCAGGCCGCCCCACTTCAGGTCGTACTCGATGGCGGGCGTCTTCGACACCGGCGCCTTCGCCTCGGCCGTGATGCTGGTGCCACCGTTGACGTCGAGGTTGAGCGCGCCCTTCTTCATCAGGAAGAGGTTGCCGCCTGCCTTCACGCCGATCTTGCCGGAGCCCTCGACCTGGGCCTTGGACTCGTCGGGGCTGGTGCGGCTCCACGAGCCGAAGAGCTTCACCTCGCCCTCGAACTTCAAATACAGGTAGAGGTCGCCGATGAGGTCGGTCGTCCACTTCTTGATCCACCCGGGGATGGCCGCGGTGGGGCCGAAGGGGATGAGGAAGTAGCCCTTCAGCAGCGGGTCGAGTTCGAGCCCCGCCGTGTACTTGTAGTAGGCGCGGTGGTCGCTCTCGTTCTCCACCCACTTGCCGCTGAACTTCAGCTTGGTCTTGAAGAACTCCCAGTCCCCCTGCTTGCCGACCAGCGGGACCATCACCTTGTCGAGCGCCCACCGCATGCGCTCGGTGCGGTCGGTGAATCGCTTCAGCGCCTCGGTCTTCAGCGTGAGCGAGGTGTCTTCCCACGGGGTGATCTTCACCTCGACGTCCCACTGCGTCGGCGGCTTCTTCAGGTCGATGGCGAAGCTCAGCTCCCACTCGTCGATGGGGTACGCGCGCACCTCGAACTGCTTCGTCGCCCCCGAGCAGGCCGTCGCGTTGACGTAGTACGACTTGGGCAGCACCTCGAAGATGCCCATGGTCTTCAGGCCCCAGCTCTTCGCCACGAAGGACGACGTCACGCCCGTCTTCGTCTCCGACGAAAACGGCGCGCGGATCTCCCAGCGCGAGTGCTTGCCGCACCCGCCGCGCAGCGTCGACTTGAGCTGGATGAGGTCGTCCGAGCGCCCCGGCACCACCTCCAGAAGACCGCTGCGGTTGGCCTTGCGGGCGTTGTGCGCGCACGCGGCTTCGGCCGTGAGCAGCTCGCACACCACCTCCGGGCGCGCCGCGGGCGGAGGCGCCGCGGGCGCCTTGCTCGCCGGCTGACCCTGCGCTCCAGCGTTGGCGGAGGCCACCCGCGGACCCGTCGCGGCGACGGGGTGACGAAACCCGATCTGCCGGCTTCGCAGCATGCGCGCCAGCGTGGTCGAGGCGCCCTCGTCGGTGTTGATGTTGCGCAGCGCGATGGGGTCGAGCGAAGGGAAGGCCGCGTTGCCGCCGAGCGAGCGCATCATCTCCGCGCGCTGCGCGGCGGTGAAGGTCGACATGAAGGCCTCCGCGCTCGCGTACGGCGGAGGAACTCCGGCGCCGACCGACGCGCCCGGATGAAGGATCAGCTCGAACTGCGTTCCGAGGCGGTTCTGGATGAGCATCGGGTTGGGCGACGACTCTATCGCAGGCTCGCGGCGGGGGGATGACCTCACCCACCCACCACCGATTTTGGTAACGTGCTCGTCATGCCTGACCAGGACCACTCGAACTACACGGTCGTGTTTCGCACCACGGCGGAGTCGGCGCCGGACCTCTACGTTCGGCAGATGGACGGACACGAGGGGCTCTCGCAGCTCTACGCGTTCGACCTCATCGTGGAGACCTCCACCGGCACGCCGCTGTCCTTCGCCACGGTCGAAGAGCTGCTCGTGAAGAGCGCGTACATCGCCTTCGGCGACCAGGAGGAGAACAAGATCCACGGGGTCATCCGCGAGGTCGAGATGCTCTCGATGAACGAGCCGTCACCCGTGCTCTACCACCTGCGCCTGGTGCCGAAGTTCTTCGACACGACCCTCACCGCGGGCTCGTGGGTCTATCAAGAACTCTCAGCCCCGCAGGTCATCAAGGACGTGCTGACGGAGGCTGGTTTTGCCGACGGCGACGACTTCGAGCTGCGGCTCTCGAAGACGTACAAGCCCTACGAATACAAGGTCCAGTACGAGGAGACGGACTTCCAGTTTCTGTCGCGGGTGATGGAGTACGAAGGGATCTTCTACTTCTTCGAGCACGGCGACGAAGGGTCGAAGCTGGTCTTCGCGGACGGCAACAACAACTTCCAGAACCTCGACGGCTACGAGGTGCTCACCTACGACCCGCGCGGCGGCACGGCGGGCGGCGAGCAGCGCATCACGGCCCTCTCGCGAACGCGTCGCACGGTCACCACGAAGGTCACGGTGCGCGACTACAACTACCGCACGCCGTCCACCGAGCTCGTCGCCAAGGAGGACGTCGACACCACCGGCACCGGCGAGCACGTCTACTACGGCGAGCACTTCAAGGATCACGCGGGCGGCACGCGCATCGCCAAGCTGCGCTCGCAGGAGCTGTTCGCCCACCGCGAGACCTACGCGGGCGTCACGGCGCTGCGGGGCCTGCACCCGGGGCACAAGTTCAGCGTCGAGCAGCACTACTTCGACGCGATGGAGCAGGAGTACTTCGTCACCGACATCCGCCACTCGGTGCAGCAGGCGGGCATCGGCACGAGCGGCGGCTCGCAGGCGTACCGCAACGAGTTCACCGCCGTCCCCACCGCGGTGCCGTGGCGCCCGGTGCGGATGACACCGGTGCCCCGCATCGCGGGCGTGATCCACGGCAAGATCGACGCGCCCGATGATGGCGTGCGCGCGACGCCCGTCGACGAGCACGGCCGCTACAAGGTCATCCTCCCGTGGGACCTCGCGGGCAAGGCCGGCGGCAAGGCGTCGCGCTGGATTCGCATGGCGCAGCCCGCCTCGGGCAGCGGCTACGGCGTGCAGTTTCCGCTGCACATCGGCACCGAGGTCGCGCTCATCCACGTCAACGGCGACCCCGACCGACCGCTCATCATGTCGTCGGTGCCCAACTTCGAGACGGCCTCGCCGGTCAACTCGGGCAACCCCACGCAGAGCCAGATCCGCACGCGCCACGGCATCACCGTGACCTTCGACGACCAGAGCTGACCGCCGCGGAGCTGTCGCAGCCCGCGGCGTTTGGCCGGTGGGGGGGGTGTCAGCGCGGAGCGAAGCGGATGCCGCGGGCGGTGCTCACGGCGGCCGCGTGGCGGGTGGCGTCGAGGCCCATGGCGCCCTGCACGCCGATGCCCGCGGAGCCGCCCTCCAGTCGGGCGGCGGGCGCCATCCCAGGGGTGAGCGTCTGGTAGAGGAAGTCGACCTGGTTGGAGCCCTCGCGCAGGACGAGCTCGAAGGTCAGGTGCGCCGTCTCACCGAGGTAGAGGGATGCGTCGAACCACTCGACCACCGTCGTTCGCGACGGCGCCGCGCCCAGGGTGCGCACGCAGACGCTCCCAGCGGTGCGGAGCACGAGGTCGTCCCAGAAGGGCGCGAACACCGGCCGCGGTGCCCCGACCCAGGGGAAGAGATCGCCCCCGGTGCTGAAGGGCGGCGGCATCGGCAGCGCCGCATCGCCGAGCACCACCATCCCGTTGGTGGAGACCAGCATCGCGGTGTAGTCGGCGCCGTACGCGCGCAGCGTGAAGCCGATCGGAACCATCGCAGAGATGGCGTCATCCATTGACGTGAACGTGACGCGCGTGGCGTCCGCGGTGCACGCATCGACGAAGGTCGGCGACGCGATCTCGCTCTCGACGTAGCTCGGGAGCTGGCAGGTGCGCGCCTTGGACGTTCCCATCACCACGCATCGCGCCGGGCTCACGCAGGCGTTGGTCACACCCGTCGCGTCGCAGGTCGCGCCGATGGCGACCGCCGTGATGCAGCGCTGGCCGGCGCCGCAGCCGAGGCCCGTGTCGCAGGGCATCGCCGTCGTGCGGCAACGACCGCCCGCGATGCCGTCGGCCACGCAGGTCGCAGCGCCGCTCGTCGCGGCGATGCAGCTCGTCGTGTCGGCGCACACGTTGGCCATGCGGGCCGGATCACACGCCGCGCCCGCGGCCACGGTCGGGAGGCAGCGGTCGGCTCCGCAGCCGAGGCCCGTGTCGCATCGGGGCACCGCCGCGCGGCAGCGGCCACCGACGGCGCCGTCAGGCTGGCAGCGATACATGCCAGGCGAGCCCACGCAGATGCTCCCGGAGACGCACACCGACGAGGACGACGAGGGGTCGCAGGTGGCACCCGCGGCGATGCCCGTGACGCAGTAGTTGGTGGCGTTGCAACCGAGGCCGGTGTCGCAGCCCATGGACGCGCGGCACTGCCCGCCCAGCACGCCGTCCGCCACGCAGCGGTAGAGACCCGGCGAGCCCTGGCACGACGATCCGGTGATGCAGACCGAGGTGCTGCTCGCGAGGTCGCACGCGGCTCCGATCGCGACCACGGGGAGGCAGAGGTTGCTGGCGCGCGCGCACCCGAGGCCCGCGTCGCAAGAGCTGTCGGTCGCGCGGCAGCGGCCGTTGAGCGCGCCGTCTGCCACGCAGGTGCGGGCGGTGCCGGCGGTCTGACACGAGGTGCCGGCGACGCAGACGTTGGCGGCGCCCGCGGCGTCGCACTCGGCGCCCGCGGCGATGGTGGGGATGCAGCGCTCGGCGGCCGAGCACGACAGGGGCGCGTCGCAGCGGGTGCCACCGGCGCTCGCGGGTCGGCAGGCGCCACCGGAGGTTCCGTTGGCGACGCAGCGGGCGGTGGAGCCCGCGGGCGTGATGCAGGTCGCACCGGTCACGCACACCCGATCGGTGTCGCAGGCCGCGCCGACGGCGACCTCACTGACCGCGGTGACGGAGAGGGCGAAGGTGCCTCCCGTGGCGAAGGCGCCGACGAGGACGTAGACGCTCTCGCCTGCGGTGAGGGCACGCTCGGTACGGACGATGGACGAGAGGCGCGTGGTGACGCCGTTGTCGTCGACGCACCCGAGGGAGGTGGCCGTCGGCCCCGGGCAGCCGGTGAGCACGGCCAGGGTGGTGTCGAAGGTGGTCCCCATGTTGTCGGTGCTGAAGGCCACGCGACCGGCGGCGGGCGCCGTGTACCGGAGGATGCGCGGGACGTTGAACATCGCCGTGCACATCGGGACCATTGCGGCCGCCTGCATCATGGGCGACATGCCCGTGTAACGGAGGACGCCGTCGGTCGTGGTGCCCAGCGCGTTGAGGTCGAGCACCTCGACACCGCCACAGTTCAATGGAGAGATGGGCGCATCAGCGGATGGCGCGTCGGCAGGAGGCGGTTGGTCGGTGGGCGCATCGGCGACGGGCGCGTCGGTCGGAGCGACGGGGACGTCGGTGCCTGCATCGGTCGGGGTGACGCTCACCGGGTCACTGCACCCAGCGGCGGCCGTGATCATTGAGGCAATCGCCAGAAGTCGAATGAAGACGGAAGGCGGGTTGGCGCTTGTCGAGCCGTGTTGCAAGACGCTGGTCATGCGGGATCTCCTTGTCGGTTGTTCCGTGTTTGCGACGCGGCGTCTCACCCCCGCCTGGCCCATCACGCAGGGGAAGTGCCCGTCCCAGGACTGGCGGACACAGCTACCGCGCCATCGCTGAGATGGCGTTACCCTGGGGCGCCCACGACCTACCCCCACGCGCCAGAGGCACCGCACCTCGCGAGGCTACCGACGATGTCCAACCCCTCGACCCGCTCGACCCCGTACGCGCCCAACGTCTGCGTCAACGCCTTGCGTGGCTGCGTCCTGGTGGCCGCCAACGCGGGCCTCGAACTCACCGAGGCCGCGGCGCTGATCGGGGTCGACCTGGAGACGCTGGCCGACCCCGAGGCGCGCGTATCGGCGGAGCTCACCTATCGCGCGTGGGACCGCGTCGCCGAACACCTGGGGGACCCGCACTTCGGACTGCACGCCGCCGAGGCGATGCAGGACGCCATGTTCGACGCGTACGACTTCGCGGTGACGAGCGCGCCGACGATGCGCGACGGGCTGGAGCGCATGATGCGTCACCTGCGGCTCCAACACGACGGCGCGGAGATCCGGCTGGCGGTGGAGCAGGGCGAGGCGCGGGTGTGGGTGGTGTTTCACTCGACGTCGCGGGTGCCGCGTCACTTCTGCGAGTTCGCGGTCGCGGTCTGGTTTCTGCGGGCGCGGACGCTCATCGATCGGCCGTTTGTTGCGCGGAGTGTGTGCTTCCGCCACTCGGCCCCGGCGGACCTCGCGGAGCACGCGCGCGTGCTGGGCACGGTGCCGTCGTTCTCCGCCGCGGAGGACTGCGTGACCTTCGACGAGTCGTACCTCACCGCTCCGTTGCGCAGCGCCAACCCCGCGCTCGCCAACCTGATGGAGGCCCATCTCGTCGACCGGAAGGAGCGGGTCGCGTCGCGGCCCCAGATCGAAGAGCGCGTGCGCGCCGAGCTCAAGCGGGTGCTCAAGGAGGGCGCGTCGCCGTCGGTGACGAGCGTCGCCTCTGGGATGGCCCTCAGCGTGCGATCGCTCCAGCGCGCGCTGGGCGACGCGGGGACGTCGTTTCAGGACCTGTTGGATGAGGCGCGACGTGAGCTCGCGCTGCTCTGGATCGGCGACCGCACGCGCTCGCTGAAGCAGATCTCCCACGACCTCGGGTTTGGTCAGTCGACCGCCTTCACGCGAGCGTTCCGCCGCTGGACCGGCCGGTCGCCGTCGACGTACCGCGCGGGCGCGACGTTGAGCTGAGCGCGCCGGCCGCTCGACCGCCTACCGCGTCGGGACGAAGTCCTCGCCCGCGGCGAGCTTCGGGTCGGTGCGCCCGACCTCGTCCAGCGTCGCGTCGAACCACTTCGTCTCCAGCTCCGTCGTGCGATGCAGCAGCGACCCCGTGAGGTCGGCGTGGGTGCAGTCCGCCCGGTCGAGCTTCGCGTGCGAGAGGTCGCAGTACCGCATCGTGCACAGCGCCAGGTTGGCCTCGCGCAGGTCGCACTTCACCAGCCGCGCGCGGTCGAGGTCGGCCTTCGTGAACAGCGCCCGCAGCGCGCTCGCGCCCACCATCGTCGCCGCGCGCAGGTCGGCCCCGCGCAGGTCGCTCGCGTCGAGGTTGGCCCCGTCGAACTCCGCCCCGCGCGCCTTCGTCTTCACCCACGACGAGCCCGTGAGCTTCGCTTCGTGCAGCGTCGCGCCCTCCGCCACCGCCTCGTCGAAGCGGCACCCGGTGAAGTCACCGCCGCGCCCGTCGAGGTCGCGCAGGTTGGCGCCGCGGAAGTCCATCCCCACCGCCGCCGCGCCCCGCAGGTCGGCCCCCTCCCACACCGTCGCGCGGTCGATGCGACAGTCGCCCAGGTGCAGCCCGCGCGCGTCCACCCGCGTGAGGTCGGCGCCCAGGAGCACCGCGCCCGCGAGCCGCGCCCCCGCGAGGTCGCTGCGATAGAGCTGCGCCCCCGTGAGGTCGGCCCCCGTGAGGTCGGCGTCCGTCAGCACCGCGTCATGCAATCGCGCACCCGCGAGCAACGCACCCGCGAGCTGCGCTCCGCTCGCGTCGACCTCGCTCAGGTCGCACCCGCGCAACGACGCCCCGGCCGCGCGCGCCGCGGCGAGCGACGAGTCCGTCAGCGCGCACCCGTCGAAGACGGCGCCCTCCAGCGTCGCACCCTCGAAGCTGCACCCTCGAAACGACGCCCGCCCGGTGCGCGCCTCGGCCCACAGCGACCCGTCGAAGAGGCACCCGTTGAACTCGGCGTAGCGCACGTCGCTCGCCCGCAGGTCGGCCCCCGAGAACACCACCGACTCCGCGTCGCGCGCCCGCAGGTCGACGCCCTGGAGCACCGCGCTGGAGAAGTTCGCCCCTCGAACGATCGCCGCCTGGAACGACGCGCCCGCCGCCATCGCGCTCGTGAGGTCGGCGCCCGTCAGGTCGGCCGTGTCGAAGACCGCGCGCGCCAGCACCGCCTCCGACAGATCAGCCCCGCGGAGAGCGACACCCGTCAGGTCGCAGCCCGTGAGGTCGGCGCTCGTGAGCACCGCCCCGTCAAGCGTCGCGGGCATCGACACCACGCCCGCAAACGAGAGCCCCGCGAGCCTCGCGCCCGTCAGGTCGGCGCCCGCCCACTCGACGTGATCGAAGCGTGTGTCCTCGATGCCCAGACCCGGCGCGCTGAGCGCGTGCAGCTCGCAGCGCACCAGCTCGCCGCCTTCGAGCCGCGTCTCCAGCCACTGCCCCCGCTCGACGGTCACGGCCTCCAGCGAGAACTCCGACAGCGACACCTCGCGCCACACCACGTCGCGCAGCGCGCAGCCCGCGAAGCGCACCTCGCTGAGCCCCGCCTCGGCCAGCGTCGAACCCTCGAAGCTGCACGTCTCGAAGGTCAGCTTCTCGCCGCTCCAGCTCTCGAAGCGCGTGCCCACGAAGTACGACGCCTCGCCCCCCTCGCCCGCCGCGAAGAGGGCGCCCGTGACGCTGAGCTCCGTCCACGCGCAGTCGTCCCACTGGCAGCCGTGGAAGGCCACCGCCGTCAGCGACGACTGCGACAGCGACAGCCGCCGAAAGACGCACCCGAGGAAGGCCACCGCGGTGAGCGTCACGCCCTCGAAGGAGAGGTCTTCCACGGTGAGATTGCGGACGCGCGCGCCCGAGAGAGATCCGGTCGCGAGGGCGGCCTCCAGGGCCTCGACGGTGGTGATGTCGCTCATCGGAATTGCAGTCGTCGGGCGTCAGCCGAACTTGCCCTCGCTGGCCGCCTTCAACTGACTCTTGGACACGTACCGACCGTTGATCGTGATGCTGTCCTTCACCGTGAACGTCTTGTAGATCTTGGCGTCGTCCTGGTGGGTGGTGTCCTTCTTCACCGTGAGGTTGCCCTTCACGAGGCTCGCCTTGCCGCCGTTGTCGCAGTGCAGCTCGTCGTGCAGCGTCGTGTGCTTGAGCACCGTGAGCGTCTCGGTCACGTCCGTCACCCCGTCGAGCAGGCTCAGCGTCGACGCCGTGATGGTCGTCGACACGGTCTTCACGGTGCCAGTGCCCACCGCCTTCATCTCGAAGCGTCGGCACTTCACGTCGACCAGCGCCACCGCGCGCACCTTGAAGATCGCCGCCGCAAACGCACCCCAGTTGGTCGTCTGGAAGTCCACCAGCGCGACGGCGTTGACCAGGTAGGCGCCGCCCACCTTCCAGTCGATGCCCTCCGGGGCGTTGCCCGAGATCTTCAAGGGGCAGCACTGGTGGATCTTCGTCGCCGCGCGCTTCTCGATGTCCAACGGCCCACCACCGCCGCCAGCGCCACCGCCGCCGCCGCCGCCCGCGGCCTTCGCCTTGGCCTTCTTCTCCTTGTTGCCGGGGACGCTGTCCGTCGCGCCATCGCTACCCGCGACGGGACCGTCGGAGTTCATCAACTGCGACCCGCCGAAAGCGCCCGAGACGCCGCCGATGCCGGACACGATGCTCGACGCGGCCCCCACGGGGTCTTCCTTGAGCTTCGTGAGGCCGCCGATCACGTTGAGCACGCCCGACGTCGTGTCGGCCACCTTCGACGTGGTCTTCAACGTGTCCTTGTCGGTGCCGATGCCGCCCATGACCGCCTGCGTGCCCTTGCCCAACGCGTCCGTGGCGCCCTTGAGCATCGTCACCTTGTCCGACGCGGTGCCCTTCCACCAGGTGTTGGCGTTCCTCATGTCGTTGAGGCCCTTCACCACGCCGAGGGCGTTGCAGCCGACGTTGGTCCACTTCTCGGCCGCCTCGGCGGGCTTGGTCGTCCCCGCGCTCCCCGCCGGACCGCCGCTCCCGCACTTGCCCGGCGCCACGCCGCCGCCCGCGTAGATCTCGAACTTGTCCTGCGAGTGCGCCGTCACCCCGGCCCCCGCGTAGAGCCCCATCGTCGCCGTCGTCTGACCCGTGAAGGCCGCGAGCGACTGCATGGTGATCTTGCCCGTCGCGCCAACGAAGACGTTGCCGCCGGTGGTGAGCGCCGCGCCCGCGCCGCCCGCCGAGCTGCCCGACCCGAGCTGCAACGCCGTCCCCGAAAACGGAACCTCTGCCCGGTACGTCTGCGCCGTCGCGTCGTCGCCCTTCGGAGACTTCGCCGCCCGCGCGTTGGCGGCCTTCTTCTGCTCATCGATGCCGGGCGCGGTCGCGGGAAACTTCGCGACGTCCACGTACCCGGTCGCGCACATCATCCCGTCGCTGAGATCACTGTCCGACTCGACCGTCGCGCCCTGGTTGTCCACCCCGGGCAGGCAGACCGGGTCGGTGTTGTTGAGCTCACCCGTGATGTTGTTGTTGGGCATCGCAGGGGCTCCCTCAGGCGACCTTCGTCTTGCCGCTCACCGTGGCCGCGCCCTTCGCCGTGGTGGCCTTCGTCACCTTGGCGTCCTTCTTGGCGTCGAGGTTCTTCTTCACCGCGAGGTTCATCTCGATGGTCATGTTCTTGTCGACCGTGAGGGTGCCGTCGAGGTCGGACTTCTTCTTCACTTCGAGGCTGTTGACCTTGGTCTTCTTCACGACCTTCAGCGTCTTGCTCACCTCGAGCTTGCTCACGTACTCGATCTTCGGGCTGATCACCTTCAGCGCGGTCTTCGCGTCCATGGTCGCCGACACCGTCGCGTTGACCGTCACCAGCTTGGTCTTCACCTTCACCGCGGCCCCGGCCTTCACCTCGAATTTCAACAGACAGAACGCTCCCCACACCGTCGTCGTGAAGCTCGTGAGCGCCCCCGCCGTCACGCCGAACTTGTTGAGCGTCTTGTAGTCGTAGCCCACGGTCGCCGAGCCCGTGATCATGGTGCCCGCCACCATCTTGATCTCGTTGACCGCGCGCTGCTCGATGTCCGACCCGCTCGCCACGCCCGACGCGCCGCTCGCCATGCCCGCGGCCCCTACGACCACGCCCGCGAGGTCACCCTTCGCCATGCCCTCCGCCAGGGTGAGAGCGCCGCCCGTCATCTCCGTCGCCGCCGAGAGCTTCGCCCCCCCAGCGCCGACCTCCGCGGTGGCCGCGGTCACGTTCTTCGCCGCGTCGAGGACCTGCGCCGCGACCCCGACCGCCGACTCCGCGCCCGCCGCGTCGACGGCGTTGCGCGCGAGGTTGGCCCCGATGAGCGTGAGGTTGACCACCTTCTCGGTCACCGCCCCTGGCTTCGACGACCCCGGCGAGCTCGCCGGAACCCCTCCCCCGGCCGCGCCCGGCGCCACGCCGCCGCCCGCGTAGACGGTGATCCCCGCGGCCGTGTGAACCTGCGTCCCGGCCGTCGAGAGCCACGACATGGCCGCGTTGGTCTGCGCCAGAAACGCCCCGTCGCACTGCGCGGTGAGCGTTCCGGCGGCGTCGGCGAGCACGCTCCCGACGGTGGTGAGCGAGGCCCCGTCGGGGCAGGCGCAGCGCCCCAGCGCGAGCTGGCTCGACGCGTGCGGAACAGTGACAGCAAAGGTCTGCGGCGTGGTCATCGGCTCTCCCTCTGGTGGTGGCCCTTAGAGCCCGAAGGTCACTCGCGACTTGAAGGTCACGGTCTTGGTCTTCACGTCGCCGTCGATGGTGGCCGTCGAGGTGACCTTGGTGTTCTTCTTCACCGTGAGGGTGCCCTTCACCTCGACCTTCTTCTTCACGGTGAGCTTGTCCTTCATGAGGGCGTTGCGCTCGACCTCCAGGTCGTCCTTCAGCGTCGTCTTGCCCTTCACGTCGGTCACCTTCGTGACCTTGGTGTGGCCGTCCATCGTGACGGCCGGGGCCTTGCCCTTGAAGTCCTTGGTCTTGATGTCCACCGCGACGTCGGCCTCGACCTCGAATTTCCCCGACACCGTCTTGAAGGCATCGAGCGCCTTCACCTCGAACTTCGCCAGCGCGAAGTTGGTGAACAGCACCGTGGTGAAGTCGGTCACCAGCAGCGCCTTCACCTCGAACTTCCCCAGGGTCTTCGAGCTGATCATGGCCGGAGCGATGCCCGAGATCTTCTTCCCCGCGACCATCTTGATGTTGGCCGACGCGCGCTCCTCGATGTGCGTCCCACCGCCGCCGCCCCCGCCACTGCCGCTGCTCGCTCCGTGCGATCCGCCTTCGCCCGAGCTGCTCGCTCCGCCCGCCCCTGCACCTGCCCCCGCCCCTGCGGGTGCCGCCGCTCCGCCGGAGCCCGACCCGGAGGCCGCGTTGCCGATCGCGCTCACACCACCAACCGCCGCGATACCACCAACCGCGACGGCGATGACCTTGGCGCCCTTCCCCGCCGCTTCGATGGCGAGGTTGGGCGAAAACGCGTCCTTCAACCCGTAGCTCGCGCTGGTCGCCGAGAGCGCCGCCGTCGCCAGGCCGGTCACCTTCTCCGAGGCAGCACCCGGAGGACCATGGTCGGGCGCCGACACGGGGCCCGACGGGCCGCACGCGCTCGGCGAGATGCCACCGCCCGCGAAGAGCTCGACCTTCGCCTGCGAGTGGATCTTCTGGATCGCCGCCGACAGCATCGACATCGCGGCGCTGGTCTGCCCGACAAACGCGGCCGCCGATTGGATGTCCATCACCCCGACGCAGTCGAGGAGCACGTCACCCGCCGTCTGGAGGCTCGCCCCGGGACCGCCCACCGACGACCCCAGCTTGAGGGCAGTACTGCTGAACGGAACCTCGACCGACAAGAGCTGCGCCGTCATCGCCACCTCCGCGCGCGCCTCTCGCGGCGCTGTCCTACCGATGTATCACACTCCCGCCGCGCTCACGTCGCCCGCGCGAAGACCCCCGCCCGCGCCGCTCCCGCCGCGGTCGCGAAGGTCACGCGAAGGGGCGTCGGGGAGGTTCCTCGCTGGAGGGTCCAGAGCACCCGACCGACCTCCTCCAGTCGCGCGACGAGCTCGGCGTCGACCCCATCGGCGGCCACCACCGCGAGCTCGCGGGAGAGCGTGGTGATGACGGCCGCACCGTCGCCACCAAGGGCAGCCATCGCGAGGCCCGCGACGAGCGCCGGGTGCGTCGTGGCGTCGATGAGGTGCTCCCCCTCGACGAGCGCGGCGACCCTGCCCGCGGCGTCGACGTAGGGGGCGACCTTGAGGACGTAGCGCTGTCGATCGAGGTCGCGCTCGGCCTGCATCGTGAGTGCCTCGCGGGTGCGAGGATGCGCGGCTACGAGGGGCGCGAGCGCGTACTCGACGTGGCGATCACAGGCGACGGCGAAGACCCGCACGGTGCCCTCGTCGTCATCGTCCGCGAGCACGAGATCGGACGACTGTGGTCCGAGCGTCGGGAGGTCGTCGCGACGCCAGCGGTGCAGGGCGACGGAGCGCGCGGCGCCGCAGGGACAGACGCGCCACGGGTCGCTCCAGGCGGGCGCCTCGTCGAGGTGGAAGCGCAGGTCGCGGTCGAGCGTGGCGGGGTCGGGGATCGGTCCGAAGGGAGCGACGCGGAGGTCGATCGGTCGACCGGCGCCGCCATCGACGGAGGCGGTGAGGGTCATCGCGTCGACGGCGAGGGAGACGCCGGGTCGCAGCTTCTCGATGGCCCCGAGGAAGGTCTTGAGGGTCTCCAATCGATCGAGCGCGTGGGTGGTCGCCGCGGCGGCCATGGTCGAGAGGGTGAAGCCGCGACGCAGCCCCTCCTCGGCGACGGTGGGCAGCTCGACGGGCCATCGAACGGGAGCGTCTTCGAACCAGACGGTGTCGCCATCGCGTCGCGCATCGACCCCGCGCGCGGCGGCGAGCGCGGCGAGGCGTGCCGCAAGAACGTCGTGGCGAAGCATCATCACGAGCACGGTGTCGGGCCGCGCGACGAGGTCGGGGTTGGTGCGGAGCCACTGCCAGGAGGGGTCGGCGGTGACGCGCGTGGAGAGCCCGTAGGCGCGCAGCTCGGGCTCCTCCGCGAGGCCCGCGTCGAACTCCGCGCGAAAGTCCTCCGCCCCGACGGGGAAGGCCGCGAGCGCGAGTCCCTCTTCGAGCGCGATGAGCCCGCCCTGCTCGGCGGCCACCACCTTCCGCCACGCACCCCACACCGTCAGCGGAACCCCGAAGGCTCCATGGATCGCCTCCTCGGAGCGCTCGTCGATGCCGAGCACGGGGCCGCCCACGACGGCCCGCCCGAGGCTGACCGAGACGACCTCATCGCGCTCGTAGGACACTTCTACTATGAGCTCGGCGCCGCTGCCGGGCATCGCGTGGAGGAAGCGCGCCGCGACGAGGGAGAGGCTGACCGCGGGCGCACCGCAGCGGCACGGGTCGAGGCGGTCGACGGTGTGCAGCGCGAGGTGCTGGGTCTCGACGAAGGCGCGGAGCTCATCGAGGCTCCAGCACGGGCGCTGACCGCCGTCGGCGACCTGGAGGAAGCCCTCGTAGACGCGGGTGTCGATGCTCCATTGCTGACAACGGAGGCAGCGCAGCACGCGGTGCAGGCTGTCGGGCGCGAGCACGAGGTGGCGCGTGAGGCCCGCGCGGTGGGCGCGGCAGCGTTCGAGGACGGACGCGAGGGTGTCGGTCATCGCGGCTCTCGCGGGCGAGATGGTACGAGACGCCTGGGGGCTCGCACCCTTAGACCCTCATCCCTGAATGGCGGGGTCGAGGACGGTGCGGTGCAGCAGCGCGAGCTCCATCTGCGCGCGCTCGGTGCGGGCCCGCCACAACTGGGCGCTCGTCAGGTTGGCCCCGCGCAGGTCGGTCTCCACCAGCAGCGCCGCCTCGAAGCTCGCCTCCATCGCGTTGGCCCTCAGCATCACCGCGCCCGTCAGGTTGGCCTCGTGGAACCGCGCGCCCTTCAGCGACGCCGCCGTGAGCGTCGCCCGCTCCAGGTTGGCCCGCGCGAACTCCGCCTTGTCGAAGTCCCCTTCGCCCATCTGCGCCCCGCGCAGCGTCGCCTGCTCGAAGTGCGCGTCCGCCGCCTTCACCCTCCGAAACGACGCCTCGGTGAAGTCCGCGCCCTCGTCCGCGCGCAGGTTGGTCAGCACCGCATCATCGAAGACCGCCCGCGCGAACTGCCCCGCCTCCAGCGTCGCCGACGCCAGCGAGGCCCCTTCGAAATGCGCCTGCTCTCCGCGCGAGCGGCTGAAGTCCGCCTCGTCGCAGGTGCTCTCCCGGAAGTCGCACGCGTTGAGCGTGCAGCCCACGAACTCCGCGCCCTTCAGGTTCGCCCGGAAGAACCGCGACCCCGTCCACGCCGAGCCCTCGGCCGTCGCGCCCTCGAAGCTCGCGCCCTCCGCGTTGACGCGCACCGCCGCGGCGCCCGTGAGGTCGGCGCCGTCGAAGTTGGCGCCCACGAAATCACCCCCCGTGAGGTCGGCGTGGTCGAGCACCACGTCCGTGAACACCGCCTCGCGCAGCACGCAGTTGCGCAGGTCGGCGCGGCTCATCACGGCGCCAGTGAAGTCCTGCCCCGACAGGTCGAGCTCGGACAGGTCGACCCCGGTGAGGTCGGCGCCCGCGAGGGGCTGCCCGTACGCACGAAACCGCAGCACGTCTTCACGCGTGAGCCCCGGCGGCTCTTCTTCCGTCTCGGGCTCCGCGGGCTCGTCGTCGGGCAGCTCACGCAGCTCGTCGGGGACCTCGATGCCCTGCGCGTCCATGCCCGCACGCACCTCGGAAGGCTTCGGCATCGGCGGTTCGGGCGGCGCCGCGGCGAGCGCCTTCACCTGCGCGACCTGCGCCGCGTGGGCGGCCGCATCGACCCCTGGCGTCGGACCGTTCTCCTCCATGGACAGCGCGAGACCCGCGAGCAGCAGCGCCGCGGTGGGCGTCGGCGGTGACGGTGGCAGCGCGAGGGGTTCTTCCGCGGGCGGCGCTTCGGCTTCGAGGTCGTCGTCGAGCGCGACGGCCTCGGCGCGCTTGCGCTCCATCCATTGTCGATAATGGTCGAGCGGATACCCGACATCGATGGACTCATGGATGAAGAAGAAGGTCTCGACCTCGGTGTGCTTCTCCGAGATGCCTTCGAGCAGGCCGCGCCAGACGCACTGCACCTGCTCCTTGTCGCCATCGAGCGTCACGGTGTCGAGCCGCAGCGGAACCTCCACGAACTCCACCGCCCCGCCCCGCCGCACCTCCGCGAAGCAGCGCCCGCGCAGGCCCGGCAGCTTCGATCGGATCACCGTCTGCGACGCCGCGAGGTGCTGCAACCCGACGGCCTCGTCGCCGCGCCAGTACCCTTCGATGTGCTGCGCCGACGGAGCGCTCAGGTAATACGAGAAGTCGAAGTCGTCGGGCAGCCAGGGCCAGCGGGTCTTCAGCCAGCGCTGGTCGTAGGTCCCCGCCTTGCGGGTGCGCTCGACCCAGCTCGGTGGGACGGGGCCGAAGCACGCGGGCCGCGGCCGATCGCTCGTGCTGGTGATGGGCTCCGAGGTGTCTTCGAGGTTGGGCAGCGCCACCCGGCGGCCCTGCTCGGTGTCGACGGCCGCGATGCCGCGACCCAGCGGGTTGCGCGCGTAGCTCGGACCGCCAAACGCCAGTTCCCAGCGGATGGGCATGCGCTCGAAGGGGACGGGAGCGGTGACGGCGCCATAGCCGTCGAAGGTGCGGTCGCCGAAGACGGCGAGGTTGCGCGACACCTGGCCCACGCGAAAGCCGACGAGCACGCTGCCGACGGGCTCTCCGCCGGGGGCGTAGGCGTGACCGACGAAGTGGCACTCGCCGCGCGGCTTGAGCACGGCGAAGTCGCCGTCGAGGCGCAGCGACTGGTTGGGGTCGTCATCCCAGTGGAGCGGACCAGTGATGAGCGACTGCTCGGCGGCGACGGTGCAGACGCCGTCATGAACGAGATCGAAGGTGCCCTTCACGAACACCATCAGCGCCCCCTCCGGGGGCCTGACCTGCCACGGGAGGAAGCCGAACTCGAAGGGAGTCTCTTTGATGATCCGCAACTTGATTGAGCTCTGGTGGGATTAGGGAGCGCGAAGGCGCTCAGCCGACGATGATGACGGTGGTCTGGCTGGGGGCGATCTGCGCGCCGGCGGGGGCGTTGGCGCTCATGCCGTTCTGCCCCGTGGGCTTGAGCACCGTGACGGCGTCGGCGCCCTGGAACTTCACGTTGGACGCGCCCACTTTGTAGGTCGTCTTGTTCATGTTGACCTGGCTCATCATGCCGAAGAGCGTGCCCGCCTCGTCACCCTGCGACCGCGGGACGTCACTGGACTTGGTGACCGCGTCCTTGCCGCAGATCTTCACCTTGCTGGCCGTGCCCGACGCCTGCATCACCATCGAGATGTTGGGAAACGGAACCGGCACGAAGGGCGCGGGCGGCGCGGGCACCTTGCACACGTCCGGAAACGCCATGCACTGACCACCACCCTTGGACGACGCTGGAAACATCCGCTCTCTCCTCTTCCGCCCGTCAGGCCAGGTAGACCTTGTCGCCCTTGACCTTCACGTCTTCCTTCGCCTTCACCACGGTGCGCTGCCCCAACAGACTCGCCGTGGTCTCGGCCACCAGCCGTAGCCGACCGGCGCGCGTCTGCGAGAGCCCCTCCACCTCGCGGTAGACGCTCTTCGCCCGCTCCAGCACCCGCCCCGCGCGCGTCTCCAGCACGCCCACCACCGAGCGCACCCGGTCGAAGGTGGTGCTCAGCGTGCGGCCCTCGACGCGCGCCTCGCCGACCCGCGCGTCGAGCGTGGGTGTGTCGACCTCGACCCCGCCCGACGCGACGATCTTCACCTTGCCGTGCGGCGCCCGTAGTTCGAGGTCGCCTTCGGGCGCCACGATGACCGTGACGCGGGTGCCGGTGTGGTGTTCGAAGAGCAGGCGACCGTCGGCGTCGACGACCCGCAGCACCTCGGCCTCGTGGCTCCGCGTGATGGACGCCGAGATGCCCGTCTCGGTGGTCAGCGTCCCGCGAACCTCCAGCGCCTCCAGAACCTCGTCACCGTCGTCTCGGCTCATCGCGCTCACCGGTAGGCAGTGGGGGGTTTGTGACGTGTCCGATCCCGCGTTTCACGGTTACCGCACGCGCGCTCCGAGCGTCAAGGACGCCGTCCAGGGGGCGCCATCGCTCGGCCATTGACACCGAAGGATGCCGTAGGGCGAGAGTCGCGCATGTCTCCTGTCGCGGGTGGTTGGCTCGGTGTGCTGGTGGTCCTGGCGTGCGCCCCGGCGTGCGTTCGGGACACCTGGGCCTACGACGCAGGAGTCGATGTGAACACCAGTGAGGTCACAGTCGACGTCCCCGCGATCGACGCTTCGACCGACGTCGCGGCGATCGATGCTCCCGCTGACGCGCCGACCGATGTCCCAGCGATCGACGCTCCTGCGGACGCACAGGTCGACGTCCCCACGATCGACGTCCCCACGATCGACGTCCCCACGATCGACGTCCCTTTCGCCGATGTTCGCGCGGATGTGCCCGTCGACGTCCCAGCGGCCGACGTTCCTGCGCTCACGGCTCCCCGACCGATCGCGCCCATCTCGCTCGGGAACGTGACGCAACGCCGTCCTACCCTGCGGTGGCAGCTCCCCCCGGGCTACGACGGCGCCGTGCTGGAGCTGTGCCGCGATCGTGCGTGCACCATGGTGATCGAGACGCGCTCGGTGACGGGGAGCAGCGCTCGGCCGTTGACCGACCTGCCGGCGCGCAGCGTGGTGTTCTGGCGGTTGCGCGGGCGAAGGGGCGCGACGACCGACGCCGCGTACAGCCCGACCTGGCTGTTTCACGTGCCTGCCACCAGCGCGAGCACGAGCGTCGACACCAGCGCCGCGCCCCACTGCGACGTCAACGGCGACGGCGTCGACGACCTCGTCGTCGCGGCGAAGAACGTCTCCGTCCGATCGCTCGCGCAGATGGGCGCCGTGAGCATCTTCCACGGCAACCCGTCGGGCCTCGCGGCGAGCGCCGACCGCGTGCTGGAGAGCCCCGGCCTGACGGGTGGATTCGCGTTCGGCTTCTCGGTGGCCAACGCGGGTGACGTCAACGGCGACGGCTACGCCGACCTCATCGTCGGCGCGATCGGCGGCAGCCCGCGAGGGCTCGGCCTGGCGGGTGAGGCGTACGTCTTCCACGGGAGCGCGTCGGGCGTCGCGACGACGGCGGCGCGTGTGTTGGGAGGCTCCGCGCGAGGCAACGAGTTCGGGCAGTCGGTGGCGGGCGTCGGCGACGTCAACGGCGACGGATACGCCGACGTCGTCGTCGGAGAACCCTACGCAGACCCGGACGGGCGCATGGAGGCGGGCTCGGCGAGCGTATTTCTCGGGAGCGCCGACGGGGTCGTGCCGCTCGCGGCGCGGGTGTTCAACGGCGGCGGGGCGGGCGACCTCTTCGGCCAGAGGGTGGCGGGCGCGGGCGACATCAACGGCGACGGCTACGACGACGTCATCATCGGCGCGGCGTACGCGACCGTCGGCGCACGCACCCACGCGGGGACGGCGAGCGTGTTCCTGGGCAGCAGCGAAGGCGTCGGAGAGGTGCCGAGGGTGATCGAGGGCGTCGATGCGGAGGACCTCCTCGGCAGCAGCGTGGCGAGCGCGGGCGACCTCAACGGCGACGGTTACAGCGACGTCGTGGTCGGGGCACCGCGCGCCAGCCCGGGCGGGCTCGTCGCGGCGGGCACCGCGAGCGTCTTCCACGGCGGATCGTCGGGCCTGTCGGCGAGCGCGGTGCGCGTCCTCGGCGGCGCAGCGAGCGACCTCCTCGGCAGCGCCGTCGCGACGACGGGCGACGTCAACGGCGACGGCTACGGCGACCTCGCCGTGGGAGCGCAGAGCGGCAGCGTGCAGGTGTTTCACGGCGGCTCGATGGGTGTCACCACGACCGCCGCGCGGGTCCTCACGGGCGCCAACTGGAACAACCTGTCGTTGGCCGGTGCGGGCGACGTAAACCGCGACGGCTACGACGACCTCATCGTCGGAACGCCCAACACCCACTCCGCCAGTCGCAACTTCGACGGCTCCGCCCACTTGTTCATGGGGAGCGCGTCGGGCATCGCGGCGACCGCGTCGTGGGTCTCCGTCGGCGCTGCGGACGGCGATCTTTTCGGCGGCGCGGTGGCGAGCTGGTGCACGTGGCCGTGGTTGGGATGGTTCGGTCGACGCTGGTCGTAGAGGCCCCGCTCTGGCCTCGACGGGGTAGCATCGACGCTCGCCTTCCATGAGCAACTCCTCCAAGCAGTTCTGCGACCGCCTGCAACTCGTCGCGCGCGGGTGCCTTCCGCACGATGGCCAACTCCCGGCGCGTGAAGACTCGCGAGCGTTCGGCGGTCAGGCCGAGAAGCTCATCGTCGATCGCTGGGAGGCGATCTGCGCGGCCGAGAACTGGGTCGCCGTGGCGCGACCGGGGAGGCGCACGCTCTACGATCTGGCGTGTCGAGTGGGATCGACCTTCTACGGCGTCGACGTCAAGACGGCCGATGCCGACGAGGCGAAGTACTCGGACGGAGGAGTGTGCTCGGTCGAAAATCTGTTGCGATTCCTCGCTGGGAAGGATGCGACCAAGACCGGCACCCTGATCGTGCTCGAACTGACCCACGAGGCGATCTCGGGTCGTACGGATGTCCGCAAGGTCTCTTCGATCATCGCCGCGCCCCTCCACTGCCTGCCAACCGCTGACCTGCGTATTGAGAACCTCGGGACCGGTCAGGTGCGCCTTGATCGTCGCATCGCAGAGGTCGTGGCGGAGATCGAGTGGGACCGATCGCTCGGCGCGTTCCTGAAGGAGTTCGTGGCCAAGGCGCAGTCGCACTATGAGACCGTCGCGGCTGTAGCGACGCGACGACGCGACCACCTCGCTGCCTTCGCCGCGAGGGCTTACCGTGACTTTACGAGCTCGCGGAGTGACCCGTGAGCCCGCGCACTACGCACATCGGTCAGGTCTTCACGCCCCTCGCGGTCGCACGCGACATCGTCGAGACGCACGGCATCCTGTCGGCCTGGCTCGCCGGGGCTTCGGTGCTCGACCCGACCGCGGGCGACGGCAGCTTCCTGGAGGCGCTGGTGTCCCTCGCCGTCGAACGCGGTCTGGCCCACAACCGACTACCTCTCAACCGCCTCTTCGCGGTGGAGCGCGACGCCGCCCAGCTCGCCTCGCTAGCCACCCGACTGCGCGACCGCTTCGGGGTGAAGCTCCCAGCGCGCAACCTGATTGCTCGCGACCTCTTCGACCTGCGCGACGGCCCCGTCGTCGACCTGCTCGTCGGCAACCCTCCGTGGGTGAACTACGTCGACCTCCCAGAGTCGGAGCGGGCGCGCCTCCGTCCCCTGTTTCACTCGTGCGGGCTCATCGGTGACCCACGCAGGCTCCTGCTCGGCGGCTCGCGCATCGACCTCGCCGCGCTCGTCATCGCACGCTCGATGCGCCATCACCTGCGCGAGGGCGGTCGGGCGGTGTTTCTGGCGCCACTCTCGCTCTACCTCAACGACGGCGCCCACGAAGGCTTTCGTCGCCACGAGGTCGAGGGCGTTCGGTACGCGCTGCGCGAGGTCTGGGACCACCGCGACGCTCCGCTCTTCCCGGACGTCGCGACCCGCTACGGACTGGTGACCTTCGAGCGCGACGCGGAGACACGCTGGCCGGTGCCCTGGCATGTGCGCGAGGGCGAGCGATGGGTGCGACGCCATGCTGCTCCGACCGACGGCGGCGTCGGGCCGCTCGGCATCCACGAAGAACCACCGGCTGCAATCAAGGTGCGCGACCCTGGCGCCACCCGCGGCGAACGTGACCTCTGGCGCCCGCGACAGGGCGTGAACACTGGCGGAGCCACGGAGCTGTTCGTCTTCGACCGACTGGAGCGCAAGGGCGAGAGCGTGGTCGTGGGCAATGCAGCACTCAACGGGGTGAGGTTGCCCCGCCGCTATGTGCTCCCACTGATGACGGCGTCGACCCTGCGCGACGGCGACACCACGCCGCGCCGGTGGGTTCTCGTCCCCCACGATTGCGTCACGGGACACCCTCTCGATCGAGACGCAATCGACGCCGAGCCCGACCTCGCCCGCTACCTCGACGCGCATGGTGAGCGACTCCGTGCGCGTCGGGGAACCATGCTGTCGTCCCACTTGAAGCGGGGCGCGTGGTGGGCGCTGCTCGGCGTCGGAGCGTATTCGTTCTCGCCGTACCGCGTGGCCTGGGAGGCGTATGGCCGATCGACGTTTCGACCGGTGCTGCTCGGGTCGGTCGACGGCGCGCCGTGGCAGGGCAACCAGGCCCTCCACGCCTATGTCCCGGTGCGAAGCCGCGCGGAGGGCGATCGTGCGCTCCGCGCGCTCGCACCGGATGTGATCGAACCACTCCTCCGGGCCCACCGGATGGAAGGCACCTGCAACTGGGCGCAGCCCGGACGAATCGCGCGCCTGCTGGCTCTGTAGCAAACGGCGCCCCGCGACAATGCGTCGGGCTTGTCTCCCCGTCGCCCGCCCTCCTACTCTCCGCGCGTGAAGACCATCGACGCGCCCGCTCCGTACAAGCCGCGCCACCACGTTCGCATCGTCACGGCGGCCTCGCTCTTCGACGGCCACGACGCCGCCATCAACGTGATGCGCCGCATCATGCAGGCGTCGGGCGCCGAGGTGATCCACCTCGGGCACAACCGCTCCGTCTCCGAGATCGTCGAGTGCGCCATCCAGGAGGACGTCCAGGGCATTGCCATCACGTCGTACCAGGGCGGCCACGTCGAGTACTTCAAGTACATGATCGACCTGCTCCGCGAGCGCGGAGCCAACACCCGCGTCTTCGGCGGCGGCGGCGGAACCATCCTCCCCACCGAGATCGAGGAGCTGCACCGCTACGGCGTCGCCCGCATCTACTCGCCCGACGACGGCCGCGCGCTCGGCCTCCAGGGCATGATCGACGACCTCCTCCGCCAGTGCGACTTCGAGAAGCGGCCCGCGGAGTTCAAGGCCGCGCTCGACGGCCTCCCGCGTCGCGATCCCGCCACCATCGCGACGCTCATCACCGTCGCGGAGAACTTCCCCGCCGCGGGCGACGACCTCCGCGCCGCGCTCGCGCCCCTCGTCGCGGCGGTGCCCCGCGTGCCCGTGCTCGGCGTCACGGGCACCGGCGGCGCAGGCAAATCGAGCCTCGTCGACGAGCTCGTGCGACGGTTTCTCGCCGACTTCCCCGACAAGACCATCGCGGTGCTCTCGGTCGACCCCTCCAAGCGCAAGTCCGGCGGCGCGCTCCTCGGCGACCGCATCCGCATGAACGCCATCGACAGCAAGCGCGTGTACATGCGCTCGCTCGCGACGCGGCAGTCCAACCTCGCGCTCTCCAAGCACGTGCGCGAGTCCATCGAGGTGTGCCGCGCGGCGGGCTTCGACCTCATCGTCGTCGAGACCTCGGGCATCGGCCAGTCCGACACGGAGATCACCGAGCACGCCGACGTGTCGCTCTACCTGATGACCGCGGAGTACGGCGCCGCCACGCAGCTGGAGAAGATCGACATGCTCGACTTCGCCGACGTCGTCGCCATCAACAAGTTCGACAAGCGCGGCTCGCTCGACGCGCTGCGCGACGTGCGCAAGCAGTGGCGCCGCAACCACAACGCCTTCGCCATCGCCGAGGACGACGTCCCCGTCTACGGGACCATCGCCGCGCAGTTCAACGACCCCGGCATGAGCAGGCTCTACCGCAAGCTCATGGACGTGCTCGTCGAGCGCACCGGCGCCCCGCTCCACTCACGCTTCGAGCTCACCGCGGCCATGAGCGAGAAGCGCTGGATCATCCCCCCGGAGCGCACCCGCTACCTCGCCGAGATCGTCGAGACGTGCGAGGCCGCCGACCGCTTCGTGCGCGCCCAGTGCGCCATCGCGCGGCGCATGTACCAGCTCCACGGCACCATCGAGGCGCTGCGCTCCAACGTGGGGAAGAAGCGCCTGGAGATCGTCGAGCCGCGCTCGGGCGACGACGCCGTCCACGTCACCGAGCGCGTGGAGGATGAGCCCGCCTACGTGGCCGACCTCGTCGAGCTCTACCGCGACCTCGAAGCGCGCCTCGACCCCGAGTGCCGTCGCCTGCTCGCCCAGTGGCCCACCACGAAGCGACGCTATGCCGCGTCGAAGTACCAGTTTCAGGTGCGCGACAAGGTCATCGAGCTCGACCTCGTCTACGAGTCGCTCTCGAAGCTCCGCATCCCGAAGATCTCCCTCCCTCGTTATGAAGACTGGGGAGACGTGTTGACGTGGCTGTTGCGCGAAAACGCTCCGGGGGATTTCCCCTTCACGGCGGGCGTGTTTCCGCTGAAGCGTGAGGGCGAAGACCCGGCGCGGATGTTCGCGGGAGAGGGCGGGCCCGAGCGCACCAACAAGCGCTTCCACTACGTCTCCAGGGGACTTCCCGCCAAGCGACTCTCGACGGCCTTTGACTCGGTGACGCTCTACGGAGAGGACCCCGATCATCGGCCGGACATCTATGGGAAGGTCGGCAACTCGGGGGTTTCCATCGCGAGTGTCGATGATGCCAAGAAGCTCTACTCGGGCTTCGACCTCGCCGACCCGACCACGTCGGTGTCCATGACCATCAACGGCCCCGCGCCAATGCTGTTGGGCTTCTACCTCAACGCCGCCATCGATCAGCAGTGCGAGCGGTACATCCACGCGCAGGGATTGGCGGCCGAGGTCGACGCGAAGATCGAGGCGATCTACGCGGAGAAGGGTGTGGCGAGGCCGCGGTACCAGGGCGCGCTGCCCGAGGGCAACGACGGCCTGGGGTTGTTGCTATTGGGCGTGTCGGGAGACGACGTCTTGCCGAGGGACGTCTACGAGAAGATCAAGGCGAAGACGCTCTCGGCGGTGCGCGGGACGGTGCAGGCCGACATCCTCAAGGAAGACCAGGCGCAGAACACCTGCATCTTCTCGACGGAGTTTGCGCTGCGGATGATGGGGGACATCCAGCAGCTCTTCATCGACAAGAAGGTTCGCAATTTCTATTCGGTGTCGATTAGCGGCTATCACATCGCTGAGGCGGGGGCGAACCCCATCTCGCAGCTCGCGTTCACGCTGGCCAACGGGTTCACCTTTGTCGAGTACTACCTCTCGCGGGGGATGAACATCGACGACTTCGCGCCCAACCTGTCGTTCTTCTTCTCCAATGGGATGGACCCGGAGTATGCGGTGCTCGGTCGCGTGGCGCGGCGCATCTGGGCGCGGGCCATTCGGGACAAGTACGGCGGCAACGATCGCTCGCAGAAGCTGAAATATCACATCCAGACGTCGGGCCGATCGCTGCACGCGCAGGAGATCGCCTTCAACGACATCCGCACCACGCTCCAGGCGCTGCTGGCGCTCAACGACAACTGCAACTCCCTCCACACCAACGCCTACGACGAGGCCATCACGACTCCGACCGAGGAGAGCGTACGGCGGGCGCTGGCGATTCAGTTGGTCATCAGCAAGGAGTTTGGCCTCTCGAAGAACGAAAACCCGTCGCAGGGTTCATTCATCATCGAAGAGCTGACCGATCTCGTGGAGGCCGCGGTGCTGGCGGAATTCCGGGCCATCTCGGAGCGCGGCGGCGTGCTCGGGGCGATGGAGCGGATGTATCAGCGCTCGAAGATTCAGGAAGAGTCGCTGCACTACGAGATGCTGAAGCACGACGGGACGTTGCCCATCGTGGGGGTGAATACCTTCCTTGACCCGAAGGGGTCGCCGACGGTGACGCCACCGGAGGTGATTCGCGCGACAGGCGAGGAGAAGGACTACGCCATCGAGGCGCGCAACGCGTTCTGGAAGCGCAATGAGGGCACGGCGGAGAAGGCGCTGGAGGCAGTGCAGCGGGCGGCGCTGGAGGGCGGCAACGTGTTCGAGGCGCTGATGGAGGCGTGCAAGGTGTGCACGCTGGGCCAGCTCTCGGGCGCGCTGTACCGCGTGGGCGGACAGTATCGGCGGAACATGTGAGTGACCGAATGACCCTCCCCGAAGTGACCGTTGGACAGTGGCGCGCCCAGGTCGAGAAAGAGCTCGCGGGCGCCTCCTTCGAGAAGACCCTGGTGCACACCACGCCCGAGGGCATCGCGGTGCAACCGCTGTACACCGACGCGCCGCCGACCGAAGCGCGCACCCTCGGCGCGGCGGCCCCGTTTCGCGTGTGCATGCGCCACGACGCCAACGACCCCGCGGCTCTCCGCGATGACCTCGACGGCGGCGCCGAGGCTCTGTGGCTGCGCGCGAAGGCCGATGGTGTCTTCGCCCATGCGAAGGCGCGTGAGATGCACTTCGTGGTCGATGGCGACGGGTCCGAGCTGGGCGCGCTCGCTTCGTTGATGGAAGACGCCGCGCGCCATGGGGTTCCGACGACGGGGGTGCACTTCACGCTCGCGGCTGACCCGTTGGCCAGGGTTGCGCGCGGGGTCGTTGCGACGACGGGCGTCGCCGATGCGCTCGCGCAGCTCGGGCACACCGTGACGGCCGTGAACGAGCGCTACCCGCTGGGCTGCGGCGCGCTGGTGTCCACGCTCGCGTATCACGACGCAGGAGCCGACGCGGCCGACGAGATCGCCCTCGCGCTGTCGACGGCGGTCGCGTACCTGCGCGCGCTGCTCGACGCGGGCCTCGCTGCGGCGGTCGCGGCGAAGCATCTCGCGGTGCAGGTGGCCGTGGGGCGCGACACCTTCGCCGAGCTGTGCAAGCTGCGCGCGCTGCGGTTGTGCTGGGGAAAGATGCTCACCGCCGCGGGTGTTGCGGGTGCGACGATGCCGGTGCTGCACGCCGTCTGCTCGTCGCGAACGCTCACCGCGCGCGATCCGTGGGTCAACCTGCTGCGCGTGTCGACGCAGGTGTTTGCCGCGGTGCTGGGTGGCGCCGATCTGGTCACGCCCGCGAGCTTCGATGAGGCCGTCGGCGCACCGGGCGCGCACGGTCGTCGTGTCGCGCGCAACACCTGCCTCGTGCTGCGCGAGGAGAGCCACCTCGGTCGCGTCGTCGACCCGGCCGGCGGCGCCTACTACCTCGAACACCTCACCGAAGCGCTCGCCCGTGAAGGCTGGCGGCGCTTTCGCGCGATGGAGGCGGCGGGCGGCGTGGCGGCAGCGCTGACGGACGGGAGCCTGCGGGCGCGGCTCGACGCGGCGTGGGCGAAGCGTCGCGAGGTCATCGCGAAGCGGAAGGAGGCGATCACGGGCGTGTCGGAGTTTGCCAACCTCGATGAGACCCGGCTGGCTGGCGAGACGGCGGCGACGACGGGAGAGGGACTGCCGCGGAGGCGCGACGCGGAGGAGTTCGAGGCGCTGCGCGATCGGGCGGACGGGCTCGACGGGGCGGTGGCCCTGGTGACGCTCGGACCGCCCGCGGAGCACCGGGCGCGGGTGGGGTTTGCGACGGCATTGTTCGCGGCGGGGGGACTGCGCGCGAAGGAGGGGGCGGCGGCAGCGGTGGCGTGTCTGTGTGGCGCCGACGAGCGCTACGCGACGGAAGCGGCGGAGGCGGCGCGGGCGCTGAAGGCGGCGGGCTGTAAACGGGTGCTGCTGGCGGGAAGGCCGGGGGCGCTGGAGGCGGGGTTACGTGAGGCGGGGGTGGATGGGTTCATCTATGTGGGGTGTGACGTGGTCGCGGCGTTGAGGGATGTGTTGGAGGTGGTGTCGTGAGGAACACCGACGAAGCCATCGCGTCCGTCTGCCGTGGGTTTCAACCCGCGGCAGACGGGCGCGATGAGCTCACGATCGGGGGAGTGCGATGAGCCACAAACTCCCCGACTTCGCTTCAATCGACTTCGATGCCGTGACAGCAGCGCCCTCCCCCGTGACGGCGGCTGTCCAATGGGATACGCCCGAAGGCATTCCCCATCGCTCGCTCTACACCGCGGCCGACCTCGCCGAGGTCTCCCACCTCGGGACCATGCCGGGGTTTGCGCCCTTTGTGCGTGGTCCGTATTCGACGATGTATGTGCGGCAGCCGTGGACGGTGCGGCAGTATGCCGGCTTCTCCACCGCCGAAGACTCCAACGCCTTCTATCGGCGCAACCTCGCCGCGGGGCAGATGGGCCTATCCATCGCCTTCGACCTCGCCACCCACCGCGGCTACGACAGCGACCATCCCCGCGTCGCCGGCGACGTCGGCATGGCGGGCGTCGCCATCGACTCCATCCTCGACATGCGGATCCTCTTCGACCGCATCCCCCTCGACCGCATGAGCGTGTCGATGACCATGAACGGCGCCGTGCTGCCCATCCTGGCGCTCTACATCGTCGCCGCCGAGGAGCAGGGCGTCGCACCCGACAAGCTCGCCGGAACCATCCAGAACGACATCCTCAAAGAGTTCATGGTGCGGAACACCTATATCTATCCGCCCGCGCCCTCGATGAAGATCATCGCCGACATCTTCGAGTTCACGTCGCAGAAGATGCCGAAGTTCAACTCCATCTCCATCTCCGGCTACCACATGCAGGAGGCCGGGGCCTCGGCCGACCTCGAACTGGGATACACGTTGGCCGATGGTCTGGAGTACGTCCGCACGGGCGTCGCCTCGGGCATGGACGTCGACGCCTTCGCCCCTCGCCTTTCCTTCTTCTTCGCCACCGGCATGAACTTCTTCATGGAAGTCGCCAAGCTCCGCGCCGCGCGTCTGCTGTGGGCACGGCTCATGTCGCGCTTCAACCCGAAGAGCGCCAAGAGCCTCGCGCTGCGCACCCACTGCCAGACGTCGGGCTGGTCGCTCACCGCGCAGGACGTCTACAACAACGTCGTCCGCACCTGCGTCGAGGCCATGGCCGCCACGCAAGGGCACACCCAGAGCTTGCACACCAACTCGCTCGACGAAGCCCTCGCGCTCCCAACGGACTTCTCGGCGCGCATCGCCCGCAACACGCAGCTCCAGCTCCAGCAGGAGTCCGGAACCACGCGACCCGTCGACCCGTGGGGCGGGAGCCACTACGTCGAGCGGCTCACCCACGACCTCGCGGCGCGCGCGCAGGCCCACATCGACGAGGTCGAGGCGCTCGGCGGCATGGTGAAGGCCATCGAGGCGGGCGTCCCCAAGCTGCGCATCGAAGAGGCCGCGGCACGGACGCAGGCCCGCATCGACTCGGGTCGCCAGGTCATCGTCGGGGTCAACCGGTTCAAGCCGACACAGGCGGAGAAGGTTCCGGTGTTGAAGGTGGACAACGCGGCCGTACGGCGGACGCAGATCGAGCGGCTCTCGCAGCTCCGCCGAGAGCGCGACGGCGAAGCGTGCATGCGCTCACTGGAAGCGTTGACGGCTTGCGCCGAGGGGCGAGGCGGCAACCTGCTGGCGTTGGCGGTGGAGGCCGCGAGGGCGAAGGCGACGGTGGGGGAGATGTCGCTGGCGCTAGAGCAGGTGTGGGGTCGCCATCGTGCAGAGATCAGGGCCATCTCCGGGGTGTACAGTGGCGAGGTGGGAGAGACCTCGGGAGCGGTGACGACGGTGCGGGCGAGGACGGCGGCCTTCCTCGAAAGAGAGGGTCGGCGGCCGCGCATCCTCGTCGCGAAGATGGGGCAGGACGGACACGACCGCGGGCAGAAGGTGATCGCCTCGGCCTTCGCCGACCTCGGCTTCGACGTCGACATCGGGCCACTCTTCCAGACGCCCGAGGAGACGGCGCGCGCGGCGGTGGAAAACGACGTGCATGTCATTGGGGCGAGCTCGCTGGCGGCCGGGCATCTGACGCTGGTTCCGGCGTTGCGGGAGGCGCTCGCGGCGCTGGGGAGGCCGGACATCCTCGTGGTGGTCGGCGGGGTGATTCCGCCGGACGACTACGCGACGCTGATGGAGGCGGGCGCGGCGGCGATCTTCGGGCCGGGGACGGTCATCGCCGAGGCCGCGGGCGCGCTGCTCGACAAGCTGGACGCGGTGGCGTGAGCGGGCGGCGGCAGCGCCTCACGCTCGATGAGTACGAGCGGGGCGTGCGTGCCGCCGACCGCGCGGTGCTGGCGCGGGCCATCACCCTGGTCGAGAGCCGGACGGCGGAGGACGGGGCGCTGGCGCAGGCGCTGCTCACTCGACTGTTGCCAGTGACGGGCGGGGCGCGGCGCGTGGGGGTGACGGGCGTTCCGGGTGTGGGGAAGAGCACCTTCGTCGATGAGCTCGGGATGCGGCTAGTGGCGAAGGGACATCGGGTCGCGGTGCTGGCCATCGACCCATCGAGCGCGTTGTCGGGTGGATCGATTCTTGGTGACAAGACCCGTATGGCGCGGTTGTCGGTTGAGCCGCGGGCGTACATCCGGCCGTCGCCGAGCGGGCTGTCGCCGGGCGGCGTCGCGCGGCGCACGCGGGAGACGCTGCTGCTGTGCGAAGCAGCGGGCTTCGACGTGGTGCTGGTAGAGACGGTGGGCGTCGGCCAGGGGGAGACGGCCGTCGCGGACATGGTGGACTTCTTCCTGGTGCTGGCGTTGCCCGGGTCGGGCGACGAGCTGCAAGGCATCAAGAAGGGGGTGTTCGAACTGGCGGATGCCATCGCGGTGAACAAGGCCGATGGCGACGGGGAGATGCGGGCGCGCGTGGCGTTGGGGGACATCCGCGCGGCGATACGGTACCTGCCGCGCAAGCGACCGGGCTGGGCGACGCGGGCGGTGGCGGTGTCGGGACAGACGGGCGCCGGGCTCGATGAGTTGTGGGGAATGGTGGAAGAGCACCGGGCGGCGCTCGCGGCGACGGGCGAGCTCGGGGCGATGCGCGCGGAGCAGCAGCGGGCGTGGATGTGGGCGCTGATCACCGAGCGGCTGGAGCGGCGATTCCGGGCAGACGCGGCGGTGGCGGGGCGCGTCGGGGCGGTGGAGGCCGCGGTGCTGGCGGGGAAGATGACGCCGACCGCGGCGGCCGATGAGTTGTTGAAGGGGTTTGGGGTGGACGGGAGGGAGTGATGGGCGGCGAGCGGAGGGCCATCGCTCATCGACAGAACGGATACGGCTCCCCGATGCCCAGCACGCACCGCCGCGTGCCCTCGCACGTGACGCCACCGCAGCACGGCTGCCCGTTGCCGCCGCAGTCGCGGCAGGCCGGGATGGTCCCGATGCGCGGGAGGCACGTGCGCCCGACGTCGCACCCGCCGAAGGCGCAGCACGGCTCGTTGTTGCCGCCGCAGTTCACGCACAACGGCGGGACGGCCGGGAACTCCACGCACGCCCGCCCCGCGCCACAGCGCCCGAAGGCGCAGCACGGTTGACCGTTGCCGCCGCAGTCGAGACACACGGCGTACGCCGCGATGCGCTCGGTGCAGACGCGCTCGCCTTCGCAGCCGCCGCCGTTGCAGCACGCCTCGCCGTTGCCGCCGCAGCTCAGGCAGATGGGCGTCGCCCCGATGCGCGGCGTGCAGGCGGCGCCCGGGTCGCAGCGGCCGAAGTCGCAGCAGGGCTGAGCGTTGCCGCCGCAGTCGAGGCAGATCGGCGAGGCGGCGATGCGCGGCGTGCAGACGCGGTCGGTGTCGCAGCGGCCGTTGTTGCAGCACGCCTGACCGTTGCCTCCACAGGCGCCACCGATGGGTCCCGTGACGACCATCCCGGTGTCGAGCGCGCCCGAGTCGAACGCGGCGCCCGTGTCGAGGCGACCCGTATCGAGCGTGGCCGGACGATCGCCCGCATCCGCGCCAGGCCCATCGACGACGATCGGCGCATCGATGGCGGGCGGCGCATCGATGGCGGGCGGGACGTCGGCCCGCACATCGACCACGTCGGGAACATCGACGACGTCGCGCACATCGGCCGCGTCGGGAGCGTCGACGACGTCGGGCGCATCGATGACGTCACGAGCATCCACGACGTCGCCAGCGTCGATCGCGGGCGCGTCGTCGGGCGCGTCGGCGATGTCCTCGGCGGGGATCAGGGCGTCCGCTGGGACGTCGAGCGCCGCGACGACCGTGTCGCCCGCGGGAGCGTCCACGACGTCAGCGACACCGAGGTCGTTCGGTGCATCGGCGGCGGGCTCGCCGGCGTCGATCGGCTGCGCGTCGACGAAGCGAGGGTCGGGCTCCGGCGCGTGGCGCAGAGAGGGGTTCTCCAACGCGCACGAGGTCATCGCGACGGCGAGTGTCCAGAGCAGCGGGGCGCGACGAGCGGGCGTGTCCACCGCCAGAGACGATATCCCTCGGAGCGTTGATGATGTAACTCAACTCGAAGCAAATGAACTGTGCTCTATTGGGACTTCGAATACGCATCGCTGTGCACGATTCGCACACCCGATCTTCGATCGGACTGTCGCATCCGAGAGTACGGGGTTCCGGTCGACGCAGCCTGTCCGTTACGGGCAAGCCGAAGTCAGAACCCGCCACCGTGGACACCAACAGCGACGAGCGCCTCTCGGACCGAGATCACCTCCATGCGAATCTCCCAAAGGTGTCGATCGACGGTCTTCGCCTGCATCTCGATGGCCGCGCGCAGCCCCTCTCGAAGCTGAGGAAACCCAAACGCAAGAAGGCCGAGTGCTTGGATTCCTACGCTCGCGATGGGGCAGTCCACAGCCTGATGCATGAGTGCCTTCGCCTGATCGACGACGTCGGTGCGCGCGACCACTAGCTCAAGGCTCTGCGGAAGGACGACCGGCCACGACCAGCCGCTGCGACGCCAAAGTTCCGACACACGCGACGCGAGGCGCGCGCAGGTTTCGGTCTGACCGACACGCCAGGCGACGGCGGCTTCGGTCAGGCACACCAGCGCCTCCAGATCACTCACCCCGACCAGACCAACGACCGCCACCAGCTCCTCGTCTGGCTGCAGCGCCTGGCAACGACGATAGTAGACGGCGCGCACAAGCCACTCAGCTCTCGCCTCGAAATATACATGTCGCGCAGCCCGCGCCGCATCGAGCGCGTCGTGCGCAAGACGCCCAGCCTCGTCCAATCGGGCAGCCTCCATGAGACCCGACGCGGCACCTGTCATCGCGGAGAGTTGGCGTTCTGGCAGCGTCTCGCCGCGCATGGCCTCCAACCACAGCTCCGCGGCCTCCACGAATCGTCCTTGTCGATACCGGAGCCTCGCACGCCAGCCCGCGAGACTTGCCGCCGCCTCGGGTGTATTGACGCCATCAGCCCAGACCGCCACGTCGGCGAGCACTTGCTCCTCGTCAGCCTGGGAGCAACGCCGCGCGGCGATCACACGCACCGAATGACGCCACCATTCGAGCCTCGGATCGTCCATAAACGGCAGGGAGTTCGCGAGAGCAAGCGCGTGCTCGCCGTTGGTTCGAGCCGACAGCGCGGCCCGCGACAGTGCCTCCATGGCATGGTGCGAGGCAGACAACTGCTCGGCACGAGAGAGTTCGTACAGGACTCGATCGATAGCGTGCGGAGTGTTCTGTGCGAGCGCAACATCGACCCAGGCGGCGAGGAGGGGCGCTTCAAGTTCGGCCCCCGCGGCGCCGTGTCGACGCAGGTGCATCAACGACTCACGAAGGATCGCCTCGGCGCGTCCCAAGAGCCCGCGACCTGTCAGCTGACGTGTGACCGCGACTGCCTCGGCCACGACACCTGCGAGGAGTTCCAACCTCCCCGATGAGCCTGCCAGCAGATGTCGCATGCGTCCTTCGGTGCCGACCGCCGTCACCCGACCGAGCGCACGGTGCGCTTCGTCGATTCGCTCTGCGGGCCACAGCTCGGCGACCGGCAAGGGCACCGCGGTCATGAGGCTCCCGTCCGGCTCCTCGTACACCAATCCGTCCTGCATGAGTTCGGCGACCGCCGCCTCGATCTCCCAACGCGCCGTGCCCGTGGCCGCCGAGAGGAGCGTGGTCGTCGCCACCGGCCACGCGAGCACGATCCACACGAGTATGTCTCGGTGGTGCCCGCCGACTTCTCTCGAAGAAGCCGCGCTGTGCGTGGGATCGGTCGGTCGCTGCGGCTCGGCCTCGATGCGGGCGAGGTCGTCGCGACGCAGCGTGAGGGAAGAGCCATCCCATCGTGCAAGTCCGGCGCGAAGCCATCGACGAACCTCGCGCTCAACACCCAACGCATGGCCGCCTGTGCGTGCACGGAGCAGTCGGGCACCGTCCTCTTTCAAGTGGAGTATCCGATCAGGACCTGCGATGAGCGCTCGTAGCGAGGCGTCGTCGAGCGGATGAGCCTCGATCGCATCCGTCGGGAGCCCTTCCCTTGCAACGAATCCGCGCATGACGAGACCCTCGCCGCGAACACGGTCGAGCACTCCGCGAGACCAGCGATCGATTGCCTCGACGTGCTCCGCGACGACAACCGCGCCGCCGCGCAGGCGTGTCCGCAAGCCGTTTTCCACCCGCTGCGCGACGGCGTCGAGCCCCTCCGTGGCGGTCGCTCCTGAGACCAGGGCCGTGAGTGCGGCAAACGGACGATGTGATCGCTCCAGGTAGAGGACCTCCTGCCCCGCCGCGGCGAACACCTCGGCGGCCGCGCGCAGCGCCCGAAAGTGCCCTGCGTCCGGCGGCCCGACGACATCGACCGCCTGGCCACCCTGAGCCCGAGCGAGGATGGCAGAGACGAGGTTGGCGTCGACGATGACCGGAGCATCGGCGGAAGGGGGCGTACTGAGGCGCCCACGAAGCAGCTCGATCACTGCTCCTGCGGAACGAGGCCGGTCCGCCGGAGAGCGACGAAGCATGGAGTCGACCACCTCCGCGACGTGCCCAGGGACATCCGGTGCGACTTCGAGGAGCGGCGGAGGCACTCGGAAAGCGCGCGCGAACATCGTTGCCATTCGCGGCAGGCGACCGAAGGGCAGGTCGCCCGAGAGGGTCTCGTAGAGCATGGTGCCAAGCGCATAGAGGTCAGCCGCAGGACCGACCGGCTCGCCCGCAAACTGCTCCGGCGCGAGGTAGGCCGGGGTGCCCAGTGTCTCGTTCTTGCCGGTCAATGTGGCGTCGCGCTCGTCAAGAGCGATGCCGAAGTCGAGTAGCGTCGGGCGCCCGTTCGCGTCGACGAAGACGTTGGAGGGCTTGAGGTCGCGGTGCACGACGCCATGCGCGTGAACCAGCGCGAGCGTCTCGAGAAGACTGATGACAGTCGGTGCCACGTCCGACCACGACGATGGCAGCGAGCGTCCCGGAAACGCGACGCCGTCGATGAGCTCCATCACCAGAAACGCGTCATCGCCATCGCGCCCCTCATCGAAGAGCTGCACGACACCCGGCACCCGCAGCATGCGCAACGCCGCCACCTCCCGCCGGATGCGGGTGGCTGGAGAGTCGCGAAGGTTCCAGAACTTCAGGGCGACACGCGACTCGCTCAGTCGATCGAACGCACTCCAGACGGTGCCGTAGCCGCCCCGTCCGATCGCGGCGATGAGGTCGTAGCGACGAGCGACGCAACGACCGTCCCGCGGTGTCGGGGCAGGGTCCGACGACGCGCCAACCGTGAGCGACGCATCGGCGGTAGTAGGTTCTGGAAGGCCAGTCACAATGACTTCCGAAGGGCCCCGACTCGACTCAGCGCTGCTGAGAGGGGACCAACGGCGGAGGCGGAGGCAGCCCGGGCGGCACGCGGCTGGTGGTCGTCGCGCTCAGGGCAACCGCACCGCACGTACCGCCATAGTAGAGCGTCGCGGGACAGGTCACTGCGGCGTTCATGTATTCGATGTTCGGGTTGTCGAACTTCGCCGTCTGGGGCGCATAGGCCACGGCGAGCGCCCGCAATTGGTTTCCCGCCCAGAGTTGGAACGCAGCATCGGTCTTCGCTGTCGGGCTCGTAGTCAGGCGGATGAACGCCAGGTGCGCGGTGGTGAAGTCAAACCGCGGATGGCGGTATCCGCCGACGTTCGTCGAGGCGTCATAGTGCGAAAACGCCCAGCGTTCGGTGAGCATCATGGGATTGGCCGAGTCCGCCGTGACGTAGATGATTCCCTCCAACACCCAGGTGTTGCCGAGGTACTCCCAGATCTGGAAGGGCCCCGGATCGACCTGCCGAGTGTACTGCGTCCCACCATCGTCTTCCCACGATGAGACGCGCACCGCGGCGTCCAACTCGGGCGGAGGCACGCCTCCTTCACGCTCCTCGGGCGGAGGCAGCCCGTGACATCGCATCCCGGGAACGCCCTCGCACCTGCCGTTGGTCGGCACGTCGACGGGGCGCGGTCGATCGGCCGCGATGGGGGTTGCGGGCGTTGGAGGGGTGCACCCCGCTCCGACCAACCCCAGGCACACAAACACCCATCGCTGAGCGGCCCGCAGACATCGGACTGTCTTTTCCCGCATCGTCATCCCTCCTCTACCGTTGCACAGCCAGACTTCACCTCGCAGACCCGCGGACGCTAACAGATCGCCGCGCTATTGGGTCAACGACGACTATGAGACCTTCCCCACGTCCACGATCGGCACCACTCGACAACCCGACGAGGTTGGTACCTTCCTCGCCATCGGAGCACCGTGCCTTGAACCGCCGTCGACCTGTCCTCGCGCTCCTGCTTCTCGCTGGGTGCACCCACGCCGTCGTCACCAATGCGGTGCGCCCGACCACACCCGCGCCCCCGGCATCTACCGCGACCACGACCGCTCTCCCCCATCGTTTGCAGCTCCCACGCCGCGGCGTCGCGGGCGAGCGCCACGTCCCGATCATCAACCGCGCCGTCGGGCCGCTCACCCGCAACGTCAATATCAACCTGTTGCGCCACGCCGATCTCCCGACGGAGTACGAGCTCACCATCGCCCCGGCGATCGACACCTGCGGCGAGGAGTCGGGGCGTCTCGTCCTCCAGGCCCTCGACGTCCCTCCGGGCGCGCCCGTCACGGCGGCGCTCGACGACGACGTCGTGCGCATCCGCCCCGTCGCCGACGGCGTCACCACGCTCGTCCTGCGCGGCGAGTACACCCAGGGCCGCACGACCTGCGGCCGAACGCCGCCCGTCGGTTCTCGTCTGCCTCACGCGACCACGCTCCACATCGACGTGACGTCCGACCCCGGGCGCGTTCGCATCACCCGCGCGGGGCGCTGCGAGGCGGCGCGCGTCGCCCGCTTCGTCCGCTGCCAGACGGGCCTGCCGGTGAGCCTCGCGTTCGAGCCCGCCGCGGGCAGGCCGGAGACCTTCAACAACGTGCTTCGCACGGCGCCCTTTCCCCTGTTCATCGAGTCCGATGTCGACCTCGGTGAAGCGCCCGAGTCACCCGACGAGCTCCGCCTCCCATCGACCCGCGCGCACCTCGCCTTCTCCTCCCCCGAGACGAACGACCACCCATCGGTCGAGTGCGGCGTGACGGCGCGCGACCTCACCACCGCCACCGTCCGCTTCTTCATCCCCGGTCAGGCCGGGGCCACCCACGAGGTCACCGAAGGCGCGTCCCTGACCGGCGGCAATCGCGCGTTGGGGGGCGTCTACTTTCAGATCCCCAACGCGACCGTCGGCGACGACCGGCTCTGCGACGACGTCGACGCACGGTGGTTCACCCTCACGACCGAGACGCCCGATGTCTGCGACGTGGTGCCGGTCAACCCCAACGGCCTCGACGGCCCGACGTACCTCAACCACGGCCACACGGCGGCCCGATTGCTCCGCGATGGCACGTGCACCGTTCGCGTGAGCGCGCCCGATGCCAACGGTGGTCGTGGGCTCTCGCAGCGGGTGACCGCGTCGTTCACCAACGTCGCCACCTGGATACAGCTCGCGTCGGCGCCCACCGCGCCCTGACGCTCACCGGTCCTTCGTCCGGAGCCATAGCGTCGCGCGCGGAGGTGGTTTACAGACGCGGGCCATGGCCGGGTCGCGGACACTTCTGGTGCTGGTGCTGTCGGGGCTCGGGGCGTGCGCCCTGGAGAACCCGCAGGTGATCGTTCCGCCGACCAACGACGTCGCGACGGACGTGGGCGCGGCCGTGGACGTGGCGGAGCCCATCGATCGCCCGACGCCCGTCGACCTGGGCATCGCCGTCGACGTGGTGACGGCGATCGATCGACCACCGACGGTAGACCTCGGGGTCGACGCCGGGCGCGATGCGGGTGTGGTCGACACCGGGCCGATGGATGCCGGCGTGATGGACGTGGGCGTGCCCGACGCGGGCGTGCCCGACACGGGCGTGCTGGATGTCGGCGTGCCCGACGTGGGGAGCCCCGACGTGGGCGTGCCCGATGTCCCGGTGGTGGTCGACAGCGGGACCGTGGACGTTCCGCTGGACCCGACGTGTGGCAGCAACATGCAGCGCTGCTGCGCCGGGGCGATGTCCTGTCGGTCGGGCCTGACCTGCGTGAACCCGGGTGTGGCGTTCTGCACGCCGTGCGGCGGTGACTTCCAGCTCTGCTGCGGGGGCGGAGCGTGCAACCGCGGCCCCTGCCGCGGCGGGTTCTGCACCGTCTTCTGACCATGGCAGAGGCGTGTCGGTCGTAGACACACGAGCGCCATCGACGAAGCGACCCCGAGGGCGCTACGGTTGCGCGCACCCCGTACCGGGAGCGGAGAACCTCAGAGCCATGATGCGTCACCGAACGACCTGTTTCCTCCTCGCCGCGGCCGCGGTGGGCGTCGGCTGCAACTCCTCGCCCACCGCCATCAACACCGTCGGCGACGACGCGGGGACGACCTCCGACGTCGGTCGCGACGTGCAGGTGCCCACCGACGTGCAGACGCCCGGTGACGTGCAGACGCCGACCGACACGCAGACGCCCACCGACGCGCCCGCGGGCTCGCTCGCGGCCGTGCGCGCCGCCATCACCGGCACCGCGGCGGTCACGCTCAGCGCCGCGCTCAGCGACCTCGTGGTCACCGCGCGCGTCGCAGCGACGGCGGCCGACGGTGGTGTGTCGGCCAACGACCCGGCGGGCTTCTTCGTGCAGCAGGGCATGACGGGTCCGGCGATCTTCGTCGCGGTGGATCCGACCACGCTCACGCCGGCGCCCGAGGCGGGCGACCGCGTGGCCTTCACCGCGACCCAGGGGGCGGTGCGCGGCGGCGCGAAGTGGATCACCGCCGTCACGGGCTTCTCCCGCGCGGGCACAGGCACCGACCTCGCCGCGCTCCGACAAGACCTCTCCGCCGCTGCCGACCTCGTGACGGGCCTGGACGGCTACGAGCACGAGCTCGTGCGGGTGCAGGGCACCGTCGCCGGGGGCTTCGGCTCGGCGGGCACCGGCTTCGAGTCGGCGCAGATCACCACCATGGGCATCCCCGCGGTGGTCACGGGCTTGCGGCTGCGCGTTCCGACGGCGCTGCGCACCTCGATGGGGCTGCGGCAGGGGTGCACGTTCACCACGACGGCGCCGCTCTGGCGCTTCAACACGCAGACCCAGGTGCACGCCTGGGCCGCGGCCGACTTCACGCTCGGGACGTGCCCGACCGAGACCGACGCGGGCACCGACGCGGGGACACCGCCGGTCGACAGCGGGACGCCCATGGACGCGGGGACGCCGCCCGTCGACAGCGGAACGATCGACGCAGGAACGCCCGATGTGGGGACGCCCGACGCAGGCGGTGCGCCGGACACGGGTGTCCCCGACGCGGGCACCGAGCCCGCGCCGACGGACCTCTGGGTGGTCCGCATCGGCAGCGGCGCGGCCGCGCTGACCAACGCTTCTACGGCGGTGTTCATCGACCGTGTGCGCCTCAGCGACGGCATGGACTCGGCCGCAGCCATCGCCCTCCCCGTCGCCATGGATGGCGCCAACAACCCCTTCACCACCTCTGGGACCTCCGACAGCGACGGCCAGCTCACGCGCAGCGTCGACCGCCGCTTCGCCGTGCTCGCCGGTTATGCCGTCGCGCCCGGCACCGCCTCGGTCACCGGCACCCCGTCGTCGACGGTGCGCCGTGTCGTCGCTCGCGTGTCTGCGGCAGGCGTCGTGGACACCACCACTCTCCTCGGGTCGTCGTTCTCGGGCAACAACGTCCGCGGGGCGGCGTCGCTCGACGGGAGCTCGTTCCTGGCGATCGGCGCCAACACCGCGGGCGCCATCGTCAGCGCGCCGCTGGGCTCGCCCGCCTCCGCGATGCTGACCCCGCTCGTCCCGGCGCTGGGCAACGCCCGCTTCGTCACCTACTACGACGGCGCGATCTTCGGCAGCGTCGCGACGGGCAGCCAGTACGGCGTGTTCCGCGTGGACGGCAACGTGGGCACATTGCTTCCGGGCTTCCCGACCACCGGGAGCCCCACGCCGTCGCCCTTCGGCTTCGCGGCCTTCGACCGTGACTCGACGCCCGGTATCGACGCGATCTACCAGTGCAGTGATCGCGCCCTGGCCTCGGGCGGCGGCCTCCAGAAGTGGACCCTCTCCGGTGGCACCTGGTCGCTGATCGGGACCTACGCCATGGGCATCACCAGCGGCTGCCGCTCGGTCACGGGCTTCGTCGATGGCGCCAACGTGCAGCTCTTCGTGACCACCGCGGAGACCGTCTCGCGCATCGTGCGATTCACCGACAACGGCACCGCCCCGACCGGAGTGATGGGTACCGCGCTGCGCTCCGCGGCGACCAACACCGTCTTCCGCGGCATCGCGCTGGCGCCGCGATGAGCGACGACGGCCCCATCGCGCTGGTGATCGAGGGCCGCGCGAAGGACCTCGGCGGCCTCGTCGTGCGCCGCGTCCTCCCGGTGGCGCAGCGCCGCTCGCTGGGGCCCTTCGTGTTCTTCGACCACATGGGCCCGGTGGAGCCCGCGCCGGGGCGCGGCATCGACGTTCGGCCGCACCCGCACATCGCGCTCGCCACGATCACGTACCTCTTCGAGGGTGAGTTCGTGCACCGCGACAGCCTCGGTAGCCATCAGGTGATCCAGCCCGGCGACGTCAACTGGATGATCGCCGGGCGCGGCATCGCGCACTCCGAGCGCAGCGGCGACGAGGCGCGGACGAAGGGCATGGCGCTGCACGGCATCCAGACCTGGGTCGCGCTGCCCAAGACCCACGAGGAGACCGAGCCGCGCTTCGAGCACCACCCGCGGCCGACCATCCCGCTGCTCCATCGCGACGGCGTCGAGCTGCACATCATCGCGGGGACGGCCTACGGACAGCGGGCGCCGACGGGGGTGCTCTCGCCGACGCTCTATGTGCACGCGAGGCTTACGGCGGGCGCGACGCTGACCGTCGACGACGAGCACGAAGAGCGCGCGGTGTACGTGGCCGACGGCGCCATCGAGTGTGACGGTCGGCGCTTCGAGGCGGGCGCGATGCTGGTGCTGCGCGCGGGCGCCGAGGTACGGGTGTCGGCGGTGTCGGCGGCCGACCTGATGCTCATCGGCGGCGCCCCGCTCGACGGCCCGCGCCACATCTGGTGGAACTTCGTGTCGAGCTCCCAGGAGCGCATCGAGCAGGCCAAGCGCGACTGGAAGGAGGGGCGGTTCGGGAAGGTTCCGGGCGACGAGGTGGAATTCATCCCGCTGCCGGAAGGCTGAATTCCAGCGGGTTGATATCGGCTGCTATCGACGTGTCATCGGCCTGCGAGCGGGTCGCTGGTAGAGCGAGGCCGTGCACCTCGCCACGGTTGATCCACCGACCGATCCATCGCCCCAGGCGCCGACCGACGACGCGACCGAGGTCGTGCTGCGGATGCCCGCCGAGCTCCTGCGATGGGCCTCCGTCGCAGTGCGCGAGGCGCGGCGCCGGGCCATCGACGAGATGCTCAGCGAGCGGGGCTGATGGTCAGAGGTCGGTGCGACCCGCGAGGGTCCAACGGGCTTCGGCGCCGCCGACGCCGGTCTGGTCGATCCAGGTGGTGCCAGGGGTCGCGCCGCAGTGGCCCGCGATGACGTCGACGATGTAGACGTCGAGGCTGCCCTCCACCGGGGCGCCGGGGCCGAAGTAGTACGAGACGACGTCCTGGGACATGTCGCCGACGCGGCCGCGCTTCCAGTTGAGGCCCCAGCGGGGATCGATGCGACGGAGGCGGCGCACCACCTCGAAGAGGAAGTCGTTGTTGCCGCCCATGGTGATGCAGGAGTTGCGGAGCCAGTCGGCGTGATCGCGCGCGACCTCCTCCAGCGTGGGGCGGCCGTTGGGCAGCGGCGGGCGCGTGGGTGGAACATCGACGACGGGCGTTCCGGCGTCGGGCGGGGGCGTGGCGTCGTAGCCCATGAGGGTCCAGACGCCGCCCTCGGAGGAGCGGTCGATCCAACCGGGCGCGGCGGGCTCGTGCACCCCGGCGATGGCGCAGTGCCGGGTGATGATGTCGAACATGTAGACCTCGCGGCGTCCCTCCGGGCACCCGTCGCCGTAGAAGTACGTGACGATGTCGCCGCTGAGGGAGCCGGTGCGACGGTCGAGGCCCCAGCGCGGATCGACGGCGCGCCCGCGGCGCACGGCCTCGAAGAGGAAGCGGTAGTTGCCGCCCATGGGGACGCACGAGTCGCGCAGCCAGTCGGGGTGCTCGGCGGCGATGGCGCGGACGATGGCCGACCCGTCGGGCCCCGTGGCGGGCGGGCGCGCGGCGGGCGGCGGGAGCGTGCAGCCGGTGTCGGGCGGGCCCGTGTCGACGATGGTCGGCGGGACATCGACGATGGTCGGTGGGACGTCGACGATGGTCGGCGGACGATCGATCGCAAACGGGACGTCGAGGATGGTCGGCAGGTCGCGAGGCGCGGAGGCGTCGCGCGAAGAGACGACGTCGATGGAGGGTGTCGGGGCGTCGGGGGCGGCGGCGCGATCGACGGCGGCAGGGACGTCGTCGGCGACGACGGAGACCTCCTCCACCCCGTCAGGGGAGCAGGCAGACAACAGCACCACGGACGCAAGAAACCCCAGGGAGGGTGTGCGCGTTGTTCCCATGACGGCGAACGACGCTATCACGCCCGGGGCGCCATGAGAGGCCCCGCCGTGGTGATAGCTTGCCGCGCGTGCGGGCCCTGGTCGCTCTAGCGTTGCGCGTCGGACCGCCGCTGACCTTCATCGCGCTGGGCCTGCTCGTCGGCGTCTCCCTCGCGGCGATGTACCTCGCGTCGCGGGCCCGGTTTCGCGCCCGGTTTCACGTCGCGCTCCGGGCGCTCGGTGATCCTGCGCGCGACCCCTTCGCGGGCGTCGGGTCGGTCGTCACCCTCGACGGCCACTACGGTCGCGACGAAGCCCCCGACGGCCCCGCCTGGATCATGGTCGGCGGCCGACGCGTCACCCTCGACGGACCGCGACGACTGCTCCTCGGCAGCGTCGAACCGTGGGCACCGTCCGACCGCCGCTCCCTCGCCCGCGGCGTCCGGGTGCGCGCGCGCGGTGTGCTCCACTGCCACGAGGACGAGCCCACGACCGACGACGCGACCCGCGCCGACGTAGGTCACTGGTCGCTCCGCGCCGACGGCGACGCCATCCCCATGGCCGCGCTCGATCCGGGCGTCGTGCGAGACGTCCCGTACGCCCGCTGGTCCATCGCCCTCGCGGTCGTCGTCGTCGCGCTGTTCGCGGGCGTCGTCGCGGCCGCACACCGCGCCCTCGGTCGCATCGCGCCCGTCGCGCGCCCCGTCGCCATGACGGCGCACGGCCTCCGCTGGGAGGTTCGTTGGACCCCGTACCAACGCGCGCACCTCGCGCTCGCCAACGTGAGCCCGCTCCATCATCGTCGCGCGCAACGCATCCTGCGCGCGGGACGGCCCACCGAACGACCCATCCCATGGATCGACGCCCCAGCCATGGACCGCATCGCCCACGCCGTCGAAGCCACCGGGGACTGCGCGCTCGCGGCGGAGTTTCTCCGTCGCACCGGGCGCGACCCGTGGCCCGATGACCGCTGCAACCTCCGCACGCGCATCGACGAACACCCGCTCTCGCAGGCCGTTCGCGAGGAGACCGCGCGGGCGCGACCCGACGGAGTGACCCTCTCCTGCCTCGCGCGCGACGGGGCGATCCTGCGCGGCGCGCTGGCCGACCCACGGCTGCCCTTCCTCCTGCGCGACACGGTGCGCTGCGTGCGCGACGCGGTGGCTGCGTGCGGCCCGGTGGGCTGCCCCGACGACGTGTCGCGCGACCTCGCCCGCCTGGTGATCGAGCACCGCATCGCGCTGCGGGCGACCACCTACGGACCACCCTGGCGACCGATGTGGTGGCGCCGGCCATCGCTCCTGCGCAGCAACGTCCGGCAGCTCGCGGCGGCGGGCGCGACGCTCGCGGTGGACACGCTCGACCTGCGCTTCGCGGCGGGGCAGCCGTGGCCGCAGGGCTACACCTGGGCGTCGGTGGCCGAGACGATGCGAGGGCTGCCATCGACCGACCACTCGCTGCGGCCCATCATCGCGCGCCTCCCGGGTGTCGGGGTGGGCCTCGACGAGCTCAACAACCCGTGGCGCTCGGCGGAGCTCAACACGGCGTCGTCGGGCGCGCGGCTCGCGGCGCAGGTCGAGTGGTGGCGGCTGGGGGACTATGTTCCCGCGAGGGATGTCCCGGCCAGGGAGCGCGCCGAGGCGATGGCGCGGGTCACGGCGGCGGCCAACGGGCACCGCGCGCAGGAGGTGATCGCGGCGCTGGGCGACCCGACGGTGGAGGCGGTGGAGGCGCTCGCGGTGGTGGCGTACCGGGTGACCGAGGGGCGCGAGCTGGTCGACCCGTGGCTGCGTGGGGCGGTGGGGTTTCAGCCGCCCGAGGCGATGGACGTACGAGCCCGGTGCAGGCTGCGAGCGGCGCTGCGACAGGCGGCGCAACGGCTGCAACGGACGGACTTTCTCGCGGCGACACCGTGGGCGGCGCTGGGATCGTACGGGTGCGTACGAACGGAGGCGCCGACGACGCGACAGGCGGAGCCGGTGGAGGAGCGGTGAGCTGTGGCCGGAGTTTGCGTGACCCCAATGAGTCGAAGTGCAGTCGCTCACTCCGGGCTATTTCACGTGGTCACCTCGCTGCGCGAGGTTGCAGCACTGGTTTCAACGAACAACCCATCGACTCGTTCATTGTCGGCGGAGGCTTCCTGCAACCTCGCGCAGCGAGGTGACCACGTGAAATAGCCCGGAGTGAGCGACTGCACTTCGACTCATTGGGGTCACGCGAACTCCGGCCCCAGTTCGACGACGCGCACGTCGGGGTCGGCGAAGAGCCGCAGCGGGCTCTCGGTCGCGCCGACGCCGCGGCTCACGATGAGCGTCGCGCCGTCGGGCAGGCGGTGCTCACCGTGCGGGTACCGTCGACTGAGCGGCCCCACCGACACGATGGGAACACCACCGGGCAACGCGATGTGGCCGCCGTGGGTGTGGCCGCAGAGCGCGAGGTCGAAGCGCTCATCGCCCGTGAGCAGCAGACCCGACGGCGCGTGCACCAGCAGCACGCGAACGTCGCGGGCGTCGGCGAAGGTGGCGCGAGGGTCGGGAGAGCCCGTCCAGGGCTCGTCGAGGCCGCAGATGGAGACGTGGTCGAAGGGCGGCGCGAGATGGACGGAGCCGTTGCGCAGCAGCGCGAACCCGGCGCCCGAGAGATCGTCGGCGATGCGCGCGTCGTTGGCCCAGAGGTCGTGGTTGCCCATCACGCAGAAGCGCTGCGGCGTCGCGCGGAGTCGAGCGAGCCGCGTGGTGAGCGCGCCGACCTCGCGGGCATCCATGAACACGTAGTCGCCGCCCAGCAGCACCACGTCGGGAGAAGCGTCCTCGATGGCGCGCACGACCTCGTCGAGGAGCGACGGGTGCGTCGTCGGCCCCGCGTGCAGGTCGGACGCGAAGGCGATGCGCAGCGGGCGGAGGCCGGCGGGCCAGCGCGCGACGGCGACACGGTGGCGGACGACGCGCACCGGCGACTGGAGCCCGAGCCGACGGACCACACGGGCCGACCAGCCGCCGCGGTAGAGGTGGGCCAGCGTCCACTCGATGGCGCCGCGCAGACGGGAGTAGTGTTCGCCGCGACCTTCGAGGGGCATCTTCGGGCGGCGACTCTACACCGCCGAAGAGAGGGATCTTGCGTCACCCGCGTTGGGCGGGAGACCGTCCGCCCCATGATCACCATCCACCAGTTCAACGCGGCCCTCGGCATGATCGACCTGAGCCCCTTCGTGGTGAAGCTCGCGACCTGGTGCCGCATGGCGGGCGTCGAGTACCGCTTCGCGCCCGGTGACCCGCGCAAGGCGCCGAAGGGGAAGATCCCCTACATCGTCGACGACGACGGAACGCTGCTCGGCGACACGACCTTCATCATCCGGCACCTGTCGAAGAAGCACGGCGACCTCGACGCGGGGCTCTCCCCTCGCGACCGCGCGCTCGGCCGCGCCATCCAGTCGATGGTCGAAGAGCACATGTACTTCACCACGCTGTTTCTGCGCTGGCAGGACGACCGCGGGTGGACGGTGATGGCCCCGGCGCTCAAGCAGCTCTTCGCGGGACCGGGCGGTCCCCCCGCCTTCCTGGCCGGAACCATCAGCAACTTCGTCCGCGGGCAGGTGAAGAAGTCCCTCAAGGGTCAAGGGACCGGGCGTCACTCCGTCGCCGAGGTCGAGGCGCTGGCCATCGAGCTCGTCGAGTCGCTCAACGAGCTCATCGGGTCGGGGCCATGGGTGCTGGGCGACGCGCCGCGCACCGTCGATGCGACGGTGTGGTCCTTCCTGTACTCGCTGCACGATGCTCCCTTCGACAACGCGGTGCGTGCCCGCCTGAAGGCGCTCCCCGACCTCGTGGCCTACGTCGAGCGGGGCCGCGCCCGCTACTGGTCCAACGCCTGACCGTCCGCGCCCGCGCGGTACGCGAGGTCGACCTGCGCCGCCGCGGCCTCCGGCTCTTCGCCCAACGCCACCAGCACCTCCACTGCGCCGTCGATCACGCGCGTCGCCACGTCGCTCGCGCGCGCCGGGTGGATCACGTTGACCCGCATCGCCCACAGCACGCACCGCGTCGCGGCCACCGCCTCGCGATCGTCGAAGGTCGCCTGCACCATCAGCTCCATCGCCTCGTGCAGCTCCGCGGGGCCGTCGTCCCGGTCCAGCCAGCGTTCGAGCGTGGCGAGCGCCAGCTCCGGGCGGTCGTCGGAGAGCCGCCGCGCCCGCTCCAACGACCGGACCACCAACCGACAGACGGCGAGCAACCCGCGGCCGCGCTCGCGCGGGTCGACGGTCAACAGGGGGAGCTGCGTCTCGCGCGGGGTCGCCATCGTTGCGCCACGACAGCCATAGCCCGCCCCATCGGGCGATGCATCAGGCGCAGGTCGAGACGTGCAGCATCGGGGATTGCGCGCGGCGCCACCGACGACGGATGCTCGCGTCATGAGACACAACCCGACGCTGACGCTCATCGCGCTGCTGATCGCCGGCGCGGTCGTGGCCTGGTGGGTCTTCTTCGGGTCGCCGAGAGCGAAAGAAGACGACGACTTCCTGCGGCTCATGCGGCTGGTGCGCGGCGATCACGCGATGGCCGAGCGCCTCGTCAGCCACGAGCTGAAGCGCGCCCCGACGCTCACCCGCCACGAGGCGATCAGGGACGCCATCCAGCGCCTCGGGCGCGACCGTCGCTAGATCTCGTACTCCATCGGCACCGGCGCCTCGATCTGCTTGGCGTAGATCGCCGACAGCTTGGTCTCGCGCTCCCACTTCCGACCCGCGGCGCGCAGACCGAGGTACGCGAGCCCGTAGGCCGCGCCGAGGCCCAGCGTCACCAGCGCCGACCAGACGCGCTTCTCCCCGCGAAACAGCAGGTTGCCTACCACGTAGAGCAGAAACGCCGCGAACACCGTCCGCAGCGCGCGCTCGGAGACCCAACCCCGCGTGACGGCCCACGCGCCCACGAAGGCGCCGCCCGCGAAGGCCGCCGCCATGATCATCGCCGCGGCCCAGTCGACGTGGCCGCCGCGCGCGTAGCGCAGCACCGCGAAGATGCCGATGGGCGGCAGCAGCATCGCGAGGCTCGTCCCGACGGCCCGCTGCTGCGAGAAGCCGAAGCCCATCACCAGCGCCGGGATCACCAGCACCCCGCCGCCGATGCCCAGCAGCCCGCTGGACACGCCGACGCTGAAGCCCACCACCAACAGCCCGATGATCGTCAACAATCCCATGGCGCCTCGGAGCCTACGCGAGCCGCGCGACCCCCGCGACGGGATGCGTGCGACCATCGCGCGCCCCGATGCCCACTGCCCCGCCAGCCGCGGTGTCCCTGCTCGGCGTGACCCGCCGCTACGGCGACGCGATCGCCCTCGGCCCCATCGACCTCGACATCCCCGCCGGTCGCACCACGGTGCTCCTCGGACCGAGCGGCTGCGGCAAGAGCACCCTGCTGCGCCTCATCAACGGCCTCATCGCCCCGACCGCCGGAGCCCTCCGTGTGCTCGGCGAGACCCCCTCCCCCGCCAACGTCGAGGCCCTCCGTCGACGCATCGGTTACGTCATCCAGGAGGGCGGGCTCTTTCCCCACCTCACGGCCCGCGACAACGTCACGCTCCTCCCGCGCTGGCTGCGCCGACCGACCGCCGACCTCGACGCCCGCGTGACCGAGCTCGCCTCGCTGGCGCGCCTCCCCGCGGCGCTGCTCGACCGCCACCCCGACGCGCTCTCGGGTGGTCAGCGGCAGCGTGTGGCGTTGATGCGGGCGTTGGTCCTCGACCCGGAGGTGCTGCTCCTCGACGAACCGCTCGGGGCGCTCGACCCGATGGTGCGCGCCGAGTTGCAGCGCGACCTGCGCGACGCGTTCCGCTCGCTGGCGAAGACGGTCGTACTGGTCACGCACGATCTCCGCGAAGCGCGGCATTTCGGGGACACCATCGTGCTGCTGCGCGACGGCCGCGTGGTGCAGCAGGGGACCTTCGCGGAGCTGGAGTCCACGCCGGCCGACCCCTTCGTGCGCGACTTCTTCCGCGCGCAGAGTGACGCGGGGGTGACGTCGTGAGGCCCCTCCTCCTTCTCCTCTTCGTGGCCCTCGGGTGCGCCCCTCGCGCGGTACGCATCGGCTCCAAGAACTTCACCGAAGGCGTCATCCTCGGCGAGGTCGCCACGCGCGCCTGCGCCGCCACCGGCTCCACCACCGAGCACCGCCGCCAGCTCGGTGGAACAGCCGTCCTCTGGCGCGCCCTCCGCGCCGGCGAGATCGACGTCTACCCCGAGTACACCGGCACGCTCGCCGCCGAGCTCCTCCGCGGCGTCGACGCGCGCGACCTCACGGGGCTGCGCCGCGCCCTCGCCCGTGAGGGCGTCTCCATGACGGCCCCGCTCGGGTTCAACAACACCTACGCGCTGGGCGTCCCTGAGTCGCTCGCGACCGCGCGCGGACTGCGCACCCTCAGCGACCTGCGCGGGCAGCCCGACCTCGTGCTGGGCCTCTCACACGAGTTTCTCGACCGCGCCGACGGGTGGCCCGGACTGCGCGCCCGCTACGAGCTCCCGCAACACGAGGTGCGCGGCATGGACCACGACCTCGCCTACCGGGCCCTCGCGTCGGGCGCCATCCAGGTGACCGACCTCTACACCACCGACGCCGAGATCGCGTGGCACCACCTGCGCGTGCTCGCGGACGACCGCGGTTACTTCCCCGAGTACTCCGCGGTGCTGCTCTACCGCTCCGACCTCGCGCGTCGGTCGCCGTCGTGCGCGCGGGCGCTGGAGTCGCTCGGCGGCAGCCTCGACGCCCCCGCGATGATCGACCTCAACGATCAGGTGAAGCGACGCCATCGCACCGAAGGCGCAGTCGCCGCCGCGTGGCTGGAGGAGCACCGCGGGCTGCGCACCGTCGTCGCCGCCGAGGGCCGCCTCTCGCGCATCGCCGACCGCACCCGCGAGCACCTCGCGCTCGTTCTCGCCTCTCTGTTCGCTGCGGTGTTGTGCGCCGTCCCGTTGGGCGTCGCCGCGGCGAAGCGCCCTCGCCTCGGTGCCGCCGTGCTCGGGGTCGCGGGGGTGTTGCAGACGGTTCCGTCGTTGGCGCTGCTGGTGCTGCTCATCCCGGTGCTGGGCATCGGCGCGGCGCCCGCCGTCGCGGCCCTCTTCCTCTACTCGCTGCTCCCCATCGTGCAGAACACCGTCGCGGGCCTGCGCGGCATCCCCGCGTCGCTCGTCGAGAGCGCCGAGGCTCTCGGTCTGCCACCGTGGGCGCGGCTGCGCCTGGTGGAGCTGCCGCTCGCGCTGCCGTCCATCCTCGCGGGCGTGAAGACCGCCGCCGTCATCAACGTCGGCACCGCCACGCTCGGCGCGATGGTCGGCGCGGGAGGCTACGGGCAGCCCATCCTGAGGGGCATCCGCCTGGACTCGACGCCGACCATCATGGAGGGCGCGTTGCCCGCCGCCGCGCTGGCGATCGTCACGCAGGTTCTCTTCGCGCTGCTGGAGCGGGCGCTGGTGCCGCGACCGCTGCGTGGAGGGCGCTGACGTCTCACTCCTCGCCGGGCGCGAGGTCGAGCTCCTTGTAGCGGCGGAAGATCCCGTTCTCGTTGAAGGCCAGGCGCCGCGGTGACTTCACGTACGCCGCCACGCCCGGTCGCGCGGCCACCCGGTCGTGCAGCGCGATGACCTTCGGCGCCTTCGGCTCGACCGCCACCATCGCCCGCGGAAACGCGTAGCGCAGCCCCTCCACCACCTGGAAGATCGACAGGTCGACGTAGCTCACGTCGGCGCCCACGAGATGGTCTCCGCCGTTGCGGGTCAGCACCTTCTCGAAGTACCCGAGATACTTCGGCAGGCGCTCCAGCACGAAGCTCGCCGTGCGCCGCCGCGCCTCGTCCTTCTGGTCTTCGTAGTAGAGCGCCGTGCTCACCGGGTGGTGCGTGTCGTGAACCTCCGCCACGAGGTCGGCGACGGTGAGCTGGAGCTGCAACGCGAGGTGGCGCTCCGACTCGTGCGTGGGCGCGAGCCCCACCTTCGACGAGACGTAGTGGAGGATGTTGGCCACCTGCGCGATGACCAGCGGACCATGGCGCAGGATGGGCGGCGCAAACGGCGTCGGCCCGTCGAAGCCTTCGCCCTTGAGCATCCGCACGATGCCCTGCACACCCTCTGCGCCGCGCGCGACGTCCACATAGGGCGCGCCCGCGTCCTCGAACGCCAGCCGGATGAACTCCCCACGCCCCTGGATTCCCGGCCAGTAGAACAGCTCGTATTCCATCGTTGGCTCCTGTGCGCGCATCGCTAGAACATCGCGCGCCGCCCGTCCATCGCTCCCTTCTCCCATCGGCACTGGCGGCTCAACCCTCCGGGCAACAGTGGGAGTCCGTTACCGCTCTCCCACCGATGGCGTAAGGATGGCCCTGTGACCCGCGACCCGATCCGCGACGCGCTCGCCCGCGACCTCCACTCCGCCCGCCGCCAGACCGACGCGCTCTTCGAGGCGCTCACCCCCGCGGCCCTGCTCTCACGCCCCGTCGCCGAGCGTCACCGGCTCGTCTTCTACCTCGGCCACCTCGACGCCTTCGACTTCAACCTCCTCGCGCGCGACTGCCTCCACGCGCCCTCACGCCACGAGGAGTTCGAGCGCCTCTTCGCCTTCGGCATCGACCCCACCCACGGCGACCTCCCCCGCGACACCGCCAACGACTGGCCCGCCACGCATGCCATCCGCGCGTGGATCGCCGCCTGTCGCGTCGACGTCGACGCCGTCATCGCCACCGCGCCGCTCACCGGCTGGCTCTCTGGCGCCTGGGCCGCGCGCCTCGCCGTCGAGCACCGGCTCATGCACGCCGAGACGCTCTCGTACCTCCTGCACCACCTCCCACCGCGCTCTCTCCGGGGTGTGGCCGCGCCCGCCTTCCACGACACGCCACAACCCACGACCCACTGGATCGACGTCCCCGCCGGTCGCGCCACGCTCGGTCGCTCGCGCACCGAAGACCCTCACGGCGGATGGGACAACGAGTACGACGAGCACACGATTGACGTCCCGGCGTTTCGCGTTCGCTCGCACAAGGTGACCAACGCCGAGTGGCTCGCCTTCCTCGACGACGGCGGCTATCGCCACGACGCGCTCTGGTCCGACGACGACCGCGCGTGGCGCGATCGGGAGGGCGTCCAACACCCGGCGTTCTGGGTGCGTCGTGATGGTCGATGGTGGTGGCGGGCGATGGCGGGAGAGGTTCCGTTGCCGCTCGCGTGCCCGGTGTATGTGAGCCACGCCGAGGCTCGCGCCTATGCTCGTTGGAAGGGATGGTCGCTCCCCACCGAGGCGCAGTGGCACCGCGCGGCGTACGCCAACGCTGACGGCTCGGAGCGACCCTTCCCGTGGGGCACCGAAGCACCCATCGCGGGTGTGCACGGCAACTTCGGCTTCGGGCGCTTCGACCCGACGCCCGTCGGCACGCACCCCGCGGGCCGGAGCGCGCTCGGCGTCGACGAGATGCTCGGCAACGGCTGGGAGTGGACCCGCACGCCCTTCGCTCCCTTCGAGGGCTTCGCGCCGCTGCCCTTCTATCGCGGGTACTCGGCGGACTTCTTCGACGGTCGCCACTTCGTGCTCAAGGGCGCTTCGCCGCGCACCGCGACCACCTTCCTGCGCCGCTCGTTTCGCAACTGGTTTCAGCCGCACTATCCGCACGTGTACGCGACGCTACGCTGCGTCGACGACGGGAGCCCCGCGTGACCGATCCTGCCCTCGGCGCCGCCATCCTGAAGGGGCTGCGCGCCACCCCGAAGACGCTCCCCACCTCGCTGCTCTACGACGCCCTCGGCTCGGCGCTCTTCGAGGCCATCACCGAGCTGCCCGAGTACGGGCTCACCCGCGCCGACCTCCGTCTCATCGAAGCCCACGCGCCCGATGTCGTTAGCTCACTGAACGGTCCGCTCGATGTCATCGAGCTTGGTCCGGGCGGCGGTCGCAAGGCGGCGCTCTTCCTCCCGGCCGTGTGCGCCCGTCAGCCGTCGACGGTCTTCACCGCCGTCGACGTCTCCCCCACCGCCCTGCGCGACTGCCAGCGCGCGCTCGAACACCTCCCCGGCATCGACGTCCGCGCCGTCGAGGCCACCTACGTTGAGGGTCTACGTCGTGCCGCCCGGGTCGACGGTGCGCGTCGCCTGGTGCTCTTCCTCGGCAGCAACCTGTCCAACTTCGCGCGCCGCGAGGCGCTGGGCTTCCTGCGCGACGTCCGCGACACGCTCACGCCCGGTGACGCGTTGCTGCTGGCCACCGACCTGGAGAAGGACCCGTCGCTGCTGCTCCCCGCCTACGACGACGCGCTCGGGGTGACGGCGGCCTTCGACCGCAACCTTCTGGTGCGCCTCAACCGCGAGTGGGACGCAGACTTCCCGCTGGCCAACTTCACCCACGAGGCCCGCTGGAACGCCCACGACCGCCGCATCGAGATGCACCTCGTCGCCCGCACGGCGTGCGAGGTGCGCGTGCTGGGCGAGGCCATCTCCTTCGCTGAGGCCGAGAGCATCTGGACCGAGTCGAGCCACCGCTTCCGCGCCGACGAGCTGCGCGCCTGGGCCGACGAGTCGGGCTACACCTGCGCCGCGCAGTGGGTCGACGCCGCGTGGCCCTTCGCGCACTCGCTGCTCGTCGCGCGGTAGGGCCTCACCCCGCTGGGACCGGAGTTCGCGTGACCTCGTTGCGAGCGCGTGCAGTCGCTCACTCCGGGCTATTTCACGTGGTCACCTCGCGGCGCGAGGTTGCAGCACTGGTTTCAACAAGCAACCCAGCGACTCGCTCATCGCCAGCCAGGAGATCCTGCAACCTCGCGCCGCGAGGTGACCACGTGAAATAGCCCGGAGTGAGCGACTGCACGCACTCGCAACGAGGTCACGCGAACTCCGGTCCCGCAGCGGGGTGAGGCCCGCCCGGTAGCCTCTCACCACTGCGTCGCCTTGCCCTGCACCCGCCACGGCGTGCTCTTGCGCACGGTCGGGTTGCCGATCTCCGCGATGGCCTGGCGCACCGTGTCCTGCTGCGCCGCGTACTCCTGCTCGTGGCTCCACGCGAGGTACATCGCCATGCCCGACACCGCGATCGACGTGAGCAGCACCGCGAGCGCCGCGCCCGCTCCCCAGATGACCCCCGCGGGAATCGACCCCAGCGCGCTCATCAACAACCACGGCGCCCGCGCGACGACCCGCGTCAGCCCGCGACGCGTCTCCGCCAGCGCCTCCAGCCGCGCCTCCAACGCCCTCCGGCGCGACGCATCGGCGCTCTCCACCGCGGCCACGATGTCCGTTACAGTGTCCATGGCTGCACCCTTCTTCAATCACCAGACCATACGGCAATTCAAGCCTCTTCGGTCGCAGCCCACGGTATATCGTGGCCTCGCCGCGAGTCGTCGTGGCGCTCCCACGAGACCCCGCGGCCAAACCCGATGACCGACCCGCTCGCCCGCATCGCGCTTGAGATGACCAGCGTGCTCGACCTGGGCGCGCTGCTCGGCGCAATCACCGACGGGCTGGTGGCGGAGTTCGACGCGGCCCTCGCGCGCATCTGGCTGGTCGAGTCCGACCGACTCCAACTGCGGGCGAGCTCGGGGCTCTCACGGCGGCTCGACGGTCGCTACCGCGAGGTGGCCTTCGGGTCGCTGAAGATCGGCGCCATCGCCTCGCGCCGCGAGCCCACCCTGCTCGACGGACTGGAGAACGACCCGCGCGTTGCCGACCCGGCGTGGGTGCGCGCCCACGGGCTGCGGGCCTTCGCGGGCTACCCGTTGCTGTTTCGTGGCGAGCTGCTCGGGGTGCTCGCGATCTTCACGCGGCGCGGTCTGTCGGCGGCGGAGTTCGAGCGCGTGGGTGCCTTCGCCCATCAGTCGGCGGTGGCCATCAAGAACGCCCGGCTCTTCACCGAGCTCGATGCCATGGCCGCGCGTCTGCGCGACGAGAACCTCTACCTCCGCGAAGAGGCCCACGACCCGCGCACGCCCGTCGTCGGCGAGAGCCCCGCGTGGCGCGCGACGGTGGAGGCCGCGCGGCGGGTGGCGCCCACCGACGCGACGGTTCTGCTCACCGGCGAGACCGGAACCGGCAAGGAGCTCCTCGCCCGCATCGTCCACGAGTCGAGCCCTCGGAGGGGTCACGCGCTGGTGCGGATCAACTGCGCGGCCATCGCTCCGTCGTTGCTGGAGAGCGAGCTCTTCGGGCACGAGAAGGGCGCGTTTACGGGCGCCTCGGCGCGACGGGCGGGCCGCTTCGAGCTGGCCGACCGCGGAACGCTCTTCCTCGACGAGGTGGGCGAGCTGCCGCCCGACGCGCAGGCCGCGCTCTTGCGGGTGTTGCAGGAGCGGGAGTTCGAGCGCGTGGGCGGCGCGCAGGCGGTGAAGGTCGACGTGCGGGTGATCGCGGCCACCAACCGGACGCTTCCGACGGAGGTCGCCGCGGGGCGTTTTCGCGCGGACCTCTACTACCGCCTCGGGGTGTTTCCCATCGAGGCGCCGCCGCTGCGGTCGCGCCCCGGCGACGTCGCGCTGCTCGTCGCGGCCTTCGTGGAGTCGGCGAGCGTGCGGCTGCACAAGACCCTGCGCGGCGTGTCGCCCGAGGCGCTCGCGATGCTCGAGGCGTACCAGTGGCCGGGCAACGTTCGCGAGCTCCAGAACGTCATCGAGCGCGCCGCCATCCTCGCTCGCGGCGAGCGCATCGAGCGCGACGACCTTCCCCCGCTGACCTCGCGTCCCGCGCCGCCGACACCGGTGACGGCGCACCCGGTGGTGAACGACGCGTCGCTGCGCGAGGTCGAGCGGTCGCACATCGTTCGTGTGTTGGAGGAGTCGGGCTGGACGGTGGAGGGGGTGTCGGGCGCGGCCGCGCGGCTGGGCCTGCAACCGAGCACGCTGCGCTCGCGCATGGAGAAGCTGGGCGTCCGTCGACCGCGCTGAGGGCTCTTTGCCGTCGCCACCGGGCGAGTCCACGATGGGGCGATGCGATACGCCGCCCTCCTGTCCGTCGTCGCGCTCGGGTCGCTCATCTCTACCGCCCACGCGCAGACACCGTCGGCGCCGCGCCCGCTGCCCGCGCGCATCCACGCCCAGGTGGGCCTGCCGGGCACCGCGTCCACGAGTTACGCCAACGTCAACCTCGACCTGGGCTCGCTGCCGTGGACGATGATCGGCTGCGTCTCGCGCCTCGCGGGGACGTGCTTCGCGACGCAGCGGGTGGTGCTCTCCGACGCCGACCGCGTCGCGCTGGTGACGCGCGTGCAGGAGGTCTACGCCGTTCCGCGATGCGCGCCCGAGGGCATCTTCCCAGGCGACCCGACCTACTCGATGGACTTCCCCGCCGACCACTACGCGGGCCACCTCCCGGCCAACCCCAGAGACCTCGCCCGACGCACGGAGGGGGCGTGCGCGGCGCCCGCGCGCCTCGCGTGGTGGCTGGCCGAGCGCTTCACCGCAGGGACACGCGGCCCGCGCTGAAAAGCGCCAACATCGCCCAAGCGGCGCCCGCTCGACGACCGCACAATCGCCGCCATGAACGACCCCATCCGCACTGACGGCTTCGCCCACGCTCCCGCCACCATCCGCCTCGGCGACATCGAGGTTCAGCGTCTTGGTTACGGCGCCATGCGCCTGCCCGGCAAGGACGTCTGGGGTGAGCCCGACGACCCCGATCGCGCGCGCAAGCTGCTCCGCCGCGCGGTCGACCTCGGCATCAACTTCATCGACACGGCCTGGTACTACGGTCCCTACGTCGCCAACCGGCTGATCTTCGAGGCGCTGCACCCCTATCCGCGCGACCTGGTCATTGCCACCAAGCTCGGTGGCAAGCGGCTTCCCAACAAGGGATGGGCGGCCGCTGCACGCCCCGAGGAGCTGCGCCTCGGCGCCGAGGACGACCTCCGCACGCTGCACGTCGAACGCCTCGACGTGGTGCATCTCCGCTACATGCCTTCGTCGGGGGTCCCGTTGATGGAGTCGCTCGATGCGCTGCTGGCGATGCAGGCCGAGGGGAAGATCCGCCACCTCGCGCTGAGCTGCGTCGACGCGAAGCAGGTCGAAGCGGCGCTGGCGCGAACGCCCATCGTCGCCGTGCAGAACATGCTTACGGTTCCGGGCGTCGGCGGAATGCTCGCGCGGTACTCCCACGCCGAGGTCGAGGCGCCCGCGGCGGTGCTCGATCTGTGTGCGAAGCGCGGCATCGCGTACCTGCCGTTCTTCCCATTGGCGGCGGGGAGTGTCGCCGAGGAGAAGCCGGCCCTCGCGAAGATTGCCAGGCGACACGGCGCCTCACCGTCGCAGATCGCGCTGGCGTGGTTGCTGGCGCGCTCTCCGGTGATGCTGCCGATTCCGGGGACGAGCTCGCCCGATCACCTCGAAGAGAACTGGGACGCTCGTCGCATCACGCTCTCGGCCGAAGAGATGGCGGCGATCGGCGGGTAGCGTCGACGTCAGCCGAGCACGCGCTTGCGGGCTGCCTGCGAGATGTGCGGCGGCGCTCCCACGCCCTTGGCCATCTGACGCACCGACTCACCTGAGCAGCTCGCGAGCATCTTCACGCCGACCTCGTTGGGCGTCTTCGGATTGCGCGCGAGAGCCTCGGCGATGGCGGGGCGCCCCGACCACTCGGAGCGATCGGCGATGAGCTTGAGCATGTCGGGCGCGGCCTGCGGGTTCTTGGCGATGGCGACCACCTCTTCGATGGACATGCGCGGGTTCTTGAGGACGTGCGGGTGCAGCGCGCGGTTGCGATCGCGCAGGGCCGCCGCGCGCTCGTCGCGTCCGCCGTGCTGGGCGAGCCGCATCTTTTCGGCCGCGGGCAACGAGTCCCACGACTGAACGCCATCCACCGCAGACACCGCGGCGGGCTCGCGGGAGGTGCTGCCGTCGACGCGCTCGTGGCGGGTGTCGCCGGCGCCCGCGGCGTCGGGCCCGAGCGAGGCGACGAGCGCCCTCACCGCGTCGACGGACGGCGCGTCGACGGAGAGCGCGAGGCCGTGGCCGGGCGTGACCGCGAGCACGTCGCCCTCGACGGAGACGGCGCGGCCGTCGGGCGCGACGATCTCCAGGGCGCAGCGGGCGCCGTACGCGAGCTCGGTCGGAGGGGCGGCGAGGACGTAGAGCCCGCCGCGGGCGAGCTGGGTGTCGAGGTCGCGCTGGAGGTCGTCGCGGCGCGCGTAGGTGACGCGGTATTGGTGCATCGGGTGGATGCCGATCATAGGCGGAGATGGGGCGCGCGATTCGGGAAAGGTTGGCTCCCCAGCGCCGCCGTGGACGACGACCGGGGAGCCGGCGGGCGGGGAGTGTCAGCGGGTGGCGGGGTCGGGCGTGCGCGAGCGGGCGCGGCCCTCGGCGATCTTGCCGTTGCGGGCGGCGAGGACGTCGAGCGTGGCGCGGTAGCGATCGTGCAGCGAGTCGTCGTACTGCCCGAGGAAGGCGACGGCCTCGCCGACCGCGTCCATCATCAGCACGGCGTCGTGGTCGGCGAGGCGCTGGATGGTCTCGGCGTAGTGGAGCAGCGCGCGGAGACGCGTGACGATGAGGGCGCTGTCGACCCGACGTTGGATGAGCGCCTCGACGCCGCGGAGCTTCTTCACCGTAGGGCCGAGGTCAGCCTCCAGAGCGGCGGGACCGAGGGTGACGAGCTGCTTGAGCGCGAGGTTGGTGTCCGGGCCGAGATCGGCGTCGAGCTTGCGCAGCTCCTGCTGGGCGAAGAGGGCACCGCGGGCGGGCACGCCCGTGGGGAGCGCGACGTTGAGCACCGCCATGATCAGCGGCGCGTCGCGGAGGTACGCCGCGGTGTCATCCACCGAGGCGAGAGGGGCCGCCGTGATGGCGACGGACGACGAAGCGGAGAAGGAGACGGACTTGATGGACTTGTTGGACATGGTGTTGCGCTTGCGGAGCGGCGGCTGCGGTCCCGGCGACATGCGGGGTGCACCATCGTCACGCGAGGGCCATGTCGGGGGACGGGTTGCGCGATGTTTCGCGGCGGATGACGATTTGCGGAAACGGCGGGAATTCAGGCTCGGCATGGGGTCGCGACCCTGACATCGGGAGGGTCGACCTGGGCGCTGGGAGGGTTGTCCTGGCCGAAGGCGTGGTCGTCCAAGAGCAACGACCCGGATGTCTACGACGGAGGGCTGGTTGACCGGGAGCAGAGACCGGGACGTCCGCGACGGCGAGATGGTCCACGATGCCAGTGACGTCGTGGTGGAGCGTTGCGGTCAAGAGACATCCGGCGGCGCCACCGCGGCTGCCGCGGCCCGCATCTGGTTGCACTGACGGCACGGCATCGTCGTAGCCTCAAGTCCATGCGTCTCGCGTCCTTCGTCGTCCTATCGGTCCTGTGCGCCGCGAGTGCCGCGAACGCGCAGACCAACCCACGGTTGACGGGTGCGCGACGGGCCAACAGTGTCGTCCAGGTGTTCGCCAACGGTCGGGTGTTGGCGCGGTACTGGACGGAACTACTCGCGCTCGGTCCCCGGGAACCGGTGCGCGTGCGGATCACGCTGTGGGTCAACGCGCGCGGACGCTTCACGCGCGTGGACGTCGAGAACACCCCAGATCGGCGCTTCAATGTGTGCCTCCGCCGCGGCGTGCGCGCCCTCCCGCCCGTCGACCCTGGCGAACGCGGGGAACCGACCGCGGCAACGATCAACGTCAGACTCACCCCGCCGGACCTCTCCGCGCAGTGGGTTCGATCCCCTCGGGTCCCGTTGATGAGAGCGTTACTGCGGGGCGTCGGCGCAGCGGAACCCACGGAAGTAGTGGCGCTCCGTGGGTCCCCAAATCGCCCGATAGGCCCCACGAACCACCCATTCGCCCGTGCAGTCGTACGCGCAACCGCGCGCAACTCGCCGGCTTCCTGAAACCGGGCCGGTCGGGTTGATGACGGCTGCCACGTCTACCTTCCGGTTCGCCCGGGCCGACTGCGCTCACCCCGGATGCGCCAGCAGCCACGCCCGTCCCGCGCGGCACACGCTCGGGTACGGACACCCGCGGCACTGCTCGCCCGGCGTCGCCGCCTTCACCGCATCCGCCAGGATCACCTCTACCTGCTCGGTGATCTCCTGCTCGGCCGCGTCGAGTTCGTCGTCCGATCGCAGCACGAAGGCCCCGTCGCCCGTCCGCAGGTTGAGGATGCCCGTGTACACCGCCACGCCCGGGTGCTCGCGCGCCACGATCACCTGGTAGACGGTCATGGCGAGGCTCGCCCGCACGTCGCCCTCGTCGTAGGTGCGCCAGCCGGACTTGTAGTCGATGACCTCCAGCGACCCATCGGGTCGGCGATCGAGCCGGTCGACCTTCCCGAAGAGCACGAAGCTCGCGTAGCGACGCTGGACGGTCAGCTCGGTTCCGATGGTCTCGCGGCCGGGCTCCTGCGCCGCGCGGTGGTAGCGCTCCAGCATCGCCTCGCCCGCCGCTTGAAACGTCGCCGCCTCCTCGGGTGACCCGTACCCCGCGGCCGACCAGCTCGCGTTGAGCTGCGCCTTGAGGTCGTCGAGCGAGACCTCCGCCGCGCCGCCCCCGTCGTGAAACGCCTGCAACGTGCGATGCACGCTGCCCCCGAAAGACTGCGCCGCCGACACGCCGCCCCAGCGCAGCCCGCGATCGTACTGAAACGCGTACGCCGCCGGACAGAACCGATAGAGGTTGATGCGCGTCGGGCTGAAGGGAGGCAGGCGCGGGGAGGCGGGTTTGCGGACGCTCGCCATGGCCGCGAACCCTACCGCGTCGGCGCTCGATCGACCCGCACCGCAGTGGTCGCTCACCCACGCTCGTCCCCCGCCAACGACTGCGACGCCAGACGTACCCGCGGAGGAACGTCTCTTGAATCGCTCGCCACCATGCGCCTCGCCCCACTGTCCGCGGCGGTCCTGCTCGCGGCCTGCGCCCCTACCACCGAGCTCGCGCCGCCTCCGATCGTCGACGCCACCGTCATCGACGCCATCGACGCATCCACCGACGATCGCCCCGCCGACGCGACGCCCGTCGACGCGCCCGACGATCCCTGTGACTTCCACGCGCGCGTCCCGCTCCGGTTGCGTCCGGGCATCGGCGACAACGGCGCGCAGTCGATACCCGCGGGAACAGCCCTCGATCTCCTCTCGGTGACGTCGGTGCCGCGCGGCAACCTCTCGCGCCTCGGGGTTCTCTGCGGCGTGCGGGTGCGATCGACCGGCGCCGAAGGCTACGTCTACCTCGACGCCTACGAGGTCGCGCGCTGTCAGCGCAACCGCGTGAGTGCGCCCGACGTCGCCGAGGAGCACCGGGTCATGGTCGATGGTGTGGAGGAGGTCTGGCGCGTGCGCTTCACGACGCCGCCGCGCCTGCCCGAGCCGCTGCCCGAGGAGCCCGACTGCCTGGACTGGAACGATCGGAAATTCGAGAACCGGCGTGCGGTGATCGAGCGCCTGCGCGACGGCGTGGTGATCGATCGCCTCGTCAACCCTTCGGCGAACGTCCCGGCCAGCGACGCCATCAGCGAGGCGCCGCTCGCGACCACGGTGGCGGTCTATCGACGGGTACATCCGTACCCGGAACCCCGACTGACGTTGGCGGAGTCCGAGCGCCTCCCGCTACCGACGGTGCTCTCCATCGGCGACTACGACCACGACGGGCGCGCGACGGAGTTCGTGCTCCCGATGGGATTCTTCATCTGCGGCAACAGCTCTCGCGGCGTGGTCGGCCTCGACCGCAAGCACCCGCACCTCCACCTCCTGGAGTGGGCGTCACCAGCGGGAGCGCACATGGCGGGGCTCAACATCGACTGGGAGGCGATTCGCGAGCGCGAGTCGGGCGACATCATCACCTGGCACTGCGGCAACCACGGCTACGACGGCGAGGACCACATGCGATGGGCGCCGTTTCTCGGCCGCCTGCGAACGAGTCACTACACCATCGACCTCGAAGGGGATTGCGAGCGCCGCGGCCGCAACCGGTCCGACGAATGAACCGTGGGGACGATCACCGCGCCGTCGCCGCCGCGGGCAACCGGCACTCCGGCGAGTTGCGATCGACCCACGGCCAGACCGTGCGGTGCGTCACCGTGAGCGCCGTCTGCAACGGAATCACCCGCGCCACCGCCGACGTCGCCCGCGTGGTCACGCGCTCGATCACGGTCGAGCCGCTCGGCATCATCCACGCGCCGTGCGTCGTGAGCGACGCCCGCGCGAGGTCCGGCGCCAGCAGCGGAATGGCCGCCACCAACAGCACGCTCCATGGCAGCACCCAGGAGGTGCGCGGGCGTCGCAGCAGCGGGTCGATCTTCCGCCACGCGCGGCGGCGATGGCGCTCCCACCAGAGAGGCAGCGCCACGACCACCACCAGCGCGACGGCGCCCGCGACCAGGCCCGCGAAGTTCGGCGCGGTGCGCGCGGCGATGGCCTCCGCGGCGAGCTGCATCGTCACCGCCCCGACGAGCAGCACCGCGGCCAGTGCCACCCCGATCGTCAGCGCGGTGAGCAGCGTTCCGCGGCGCATGGTGCGCGTCTTGTCCGCTGCCGCCTCGTCATCCAACGACTCATGCGTTGCCAGCGTGGTGTCCATGTTCCCAGTCTGGGGACCGCACCCCCGAAACCGCCACCAGGCGACCGTAAGCCCGTGGGCCCCGACGCCGTTGTCCCCGATGTGGGAACCTTCCTCCCCGTCACGCCTCCAAGCTTCGCGCCGTTGAACGCGTATCAGTCCCACGGAGTCACCCAGCGCATGCACCTCCCCGCCCTCCGAGACCGGTAGATCGAATGCCCGACGCACCCGTCCCACCTCCCGACGTGACCACCGCCCTCCCCCCGGCTGATCCAGCGTTTCCCGCCAGCATCTCCCGCGCGCTCGACCAGGTCGGCGCCCGCCTCAACACTTGGATCGCCCTCGACGCCGCCCTCTCCGGCGTCGCGTCGGGCACCGCCGTTGGGGTCGCCGTCGCCGCCGTCGCGCGCACCGCGCACCTCTCCCCTCGCCTCGCCCTCGGCGCCGCCGCCGTCGCCACCGTGGCCGTCGGCGCCCGCGAGGCCAAAGCCCGCTGGGTCAACGCGTTTGGCGCGGCCTCCAGCCTCGACCAGCTCCTCCACGCCAAGGACCGCTTCGTCTCCGCCCTGCACTTCTCCACCACCCACGATCGCTCGCCCATCCACGCGCTCCAGATCATGGAGGCGTCGGAGTTTCTCGACCGCTCGGGCCCCACGCCCACTCCTCCGCGTCCCGGCATGCGCTTCCCCCGCTACGTCGTCGGCGCGCTGCTCATCGCGCTCGCGAGCCTCGCCGTCCCGCAGGTCGGCAACGCCCTCGCCCGCTTCGTCGGACACCAGCGGGCCTTCGCCCGACCGCCCCACGGCGCCGAGACCCCCGAGGCCATCGCCGCCCGCGCGGCCGCCCTCCGCGAGGCGCTGCGCGACTCGCCCAACCGCCGCATCGACGCCGAGATCAACGCCCTCGACCGCGCCCTCACGGCACAGGCCGCTCGCGCCGCCGTGCAGCGCGCGCAGGCCATCGAGCGCGCCGCCAACGCCATCGAGCGCGCCCGCGTGGCCGAACCGACGCCCACCACTGCCAACACCAACGCCACCGACCCGGCCGCCGTCGTCACGCCCGAGGTCGCCGCCGCACGGCAGGCGCTCGCCGAAGCGCGTCAGGCGCGCGCGCAGGCCGACGCGGCCCAGCAGGCGAGCGAGTCGCAGCTCCGCGACGCGGTGACCCGACTCGAAGCGGCGCAGCGCGCGGGCGACGCGACGGCGCAGGCCGCGGCGCAGCAACGACTCGCCGGGCTCACGTCGCAGATCGCGCAGGCGCAGGCGGCGCACGACGCGGCGGCGCAGCGTGAACAGGCGGCGCAGCAGGCGATGGACCCTCGACGCGCAGCAGCGGCGGCGGCGACGACCGAGCGGACGGCGACGCCCACGCTCGACGACGCGGTGGGGCACCTCGACCGGGCGTTGCAGTCGGTGGAGGCGAACGAGCGACGGAGCGTGCCGAACGCGCAGGTGGGCGAAGCGATGGACCAGGCGAGCCGCGAGCTGGGGCAGCAGATGCCCGAGACGGCGAGCGCCCTGCAAGACGCCGCGAGGGCTCGCGCGGCCAACGACGGCCAGCGCATGAACGAAGCCCTGGAGCGGGCTCGCGCCTCTCTGTCGCGTGAGGCCCACGCCGAGCCCGAGGACGTGCGTCGGGCGCGCGCCGCGATGGACGCGCTGCACGATCAGGTCGCGCAAAACGCCCAGCAGCAACAGTCGGCCGACCGCGCCAACGGCGACCGCAATGGCACGTCGCGGAGCAGCACCGAGTCGAGCCTCAACCGCGAGCAGGAGGCCCTTCGCAACGGTCAGGAGCGCAGCCCCGGACGCAACGGCGAGAGCCCCGACAACGCCCAGCAAGGGAGCCCCTCGCCGGGGCAACAGGGCCGTCAGCAGGGACAGCAGTCACAGCCCGGACAACCGGGACAGCAAGGGCAGCAGCCGGGGCAGCCGAGCGCGACGGCGCAGCAGGGACAGCCCGGGCAGCAGGGGCGACCCGGACAGCCGGGGCAGCCGGGGCAGTCGGGGCAGTTCGGGCGGCGCAACGAGTCGGGCATGCCGGGGCAGCCGCGACCAGGTGGACAGCCCGCACCGAGCGGGCGGCAGGGACAGCAGGGCGCGTGGCGCGCGGCGGGCATGCAGGCGACCAACCCGGGGATGGGTTCGTCGATGTCGGCGCCGGGCAACATGCCGCCGGGACAGGGGACGGGCGACGCGCAGGGACGCAACGGCGCGCTCGGCGGAGACATCGGCAACAACCAGGGCAACAGCTCGGGGATGGGCGTCACGCAGGGCAACCGCACGGCCGCGATGGGCGGCACCGGGCAGCAGGCGGTGAGCCGATTCAACCGCGGAACGGGTGACACCGAGGCCGACGGCAACAGCCAGGCGACGGCGCAGGGACCGGGGCAGGCGCACGGTGAATCGGGCGGCAGCGGCGGCGCCGGATCGGGCGAAGGCGACCCCAATCGGCAGCCGCAAGGGGGCCGGGCGTGGGGCGCGGGCGCGGGCGATCGGCTCAGCGTCGGAACACCGGGCGCGAGCGGTCCGCTGGGCCACGACGTCGACCCGGGTGGTCCGTTGGGGCACCCGCCGCAGCTCGCGCCGGGGGCGCGCGGCGTGATGATGCCGGGCGTCGCGCAGCAGCAGGGCGCAGGCACGGGGCCGACGAGCGAGGCACCCGTCGCACCGGGATCGCTGCTGCCCAACGCCCCTGGCGACGGCGCGCTCGCGGGCGCGCTCGACGAAGACCCGGAGGCCAGCATGACGACGCAGAGGGTTCCGCCGTCGCTGCGCGCGTACGTCCGGCGCTACTTCCAACGAATCGGCGGGCGCTCGCCCTCCGCTCACCCGTAAGGCCGCAAATGAGCAACTCTGAGCCCGTGACGATCCTCAATCCGTTCGAACGCGTTCGCTCGCTCGCGACCGCGATGCACCGCGAAGTCGGCGCCCGCGTGGTGGGCCAGGACGACGCCATCACCTGCCTCGTCGGCGCCCTCATCATCGGCGGCCACGTCCTCATGGAAGGGGCGCCCGGCCTCGGCAAGACCATGCTCGCGCGCACCCTCGCCGACGTCGTGGCGCTGAAGTTCTCGCGCGTGCAGTTCACGCCCGACCTCATGCCCTCGGACATCCTCGGCACGCACATGGTGTCCGTCGACGCCGCGGGGCGTCCGTCGCTCGCGCTGCAACAGGGACCGCTCTTCGCCAACGTGGTGCTCGCCGACGAGATCAACCGCGCGTCGTCCAAGACCCAGAGCGCCCTCCTCGAAGCCATGCAGGAGCGGCAGATCACCCTGGGCAACAGCACCTATCCGCTCGAAGCGCCCTTCTTCGTGGTGGCCACGCAGAACCCCCTGGAGTCCGAAGGCACCTACCCCCTGCCCGACGCGCAGCTCGATCGCTTCCTGCTCAAGCTGATGATTCCCTTTCCCACGCAGACCGAGGTGATGGCCATCGTCGCCCGCACCGCGCGGCAGTTCGATCAGACGGTGAACAAGGTCGCGACAGCGCCGCAGATCATCGCCGCATCCAAGACGCTGCGGACGCTGCCGGTCGCCGAGCCGATGCTCCAGTACGCCGTGTCACTGGTGTTCGCCACGCACCCGGAGTCGCCCACTGCGCCGCCGAAGATCAAGAAGTACGTCCGCCACGGGGCGAGCCCGCGCGCGGCGCAGTCGCTGGAGCTGATGGCCAAGTACTTCGCCATCCTCGACGGTCGCCTCAACGTCGCCGTGGAAGACATCCAGCGCGCGGCCCTGCCCTGCCTGCGCCACCGCGTCGTCCGCAACTTCGACGCGATCGCCGACGGCGTCACGGCCGACGACATCGTCACGCAGATCGTGAAGACGCTCCCCGTCGCGCGCTGACCCGATGGCCCTCCTCGACGACGCGGCCCGCCGGCTCCTCGAACGGCTCCACCTCAAGGTGCGCCCGCGCTCCACCACCCGCGAGCAGGGCGGCCATCGGAGCGAGGCGCGCGCGGGGGGATTGGAGTTTGCCGAGCGCCGCGAGTACGTGGTGGGCGACGACGCGCGCAAGATCGACTGGAAGACCTTCGCGCGCAATCGTTCGCTCACCGTACGAACCTTCGAGGAGGAGCACGACGCCCGCGTCTACGTACTCGTCGACGTGTCCGGGTCGATGGCGCGCGGCGCTCCGCCGAAGCTCGACGTGGCGCGGCAGGTGGCGGCCTCCTTCGGCTACCTCGGGATGAACCAGGTCGACCGCGTCCAGGTGGTTCCCTTCGCGAGCACCGTCGAGCGCGCGACGCCGGTGCTGCGACGCCGCGACGACTTCCCGGGCCTGGAGACCTTCCTCGCCAGCCTGCAAGCGCACGGCACCACGACCTTCGCCGAGACCGCGCGGAGCTTCCTCCAGCGCCACCCTGGCACCGGCTACGTCGTCGTGGTGAGCGACCTCATGGACGCCACCGACTGGAGCCCGAGCCTGCGCCTCCTCGCCCAGCGCGGTCACCAGCTCTGCGTGGTGCGCGTTCGCTGCGACGAGGACCACGCGCCCACCTTCCACGGCGAGCTGGAGCTCACCGACAGCGAGACCGGCGAGGCGCTGCGCGTCACGGCCACGAGCGCGCTGCTCGAAGCCTATCGGGAGGAGATCGAGGCCCACGTGACGCGCACCCGCGATGCGTGTCGCGCGGTGGGAGGTCGCATGGTCGACGCGGCGGTGGAGGCTCCCTTCGATCAGGTGCTGCGGCAGGTGCTCGCCCCCTCGCTGGAGATGCGGTGACCTTCGCGGCGCTCTCCACCGGCGCTCTCATCGCGGCGGCGCTCGCGGCCGCGGCGGCGGTCGTCACGCTCTACCTCCTTCGTCGAACGCCACGCCCGCAGGTCGTCTCCAACGTGGAGTTCTGGAAGCGCGCGGTGGAGCGCTCGCGCCCGCGCTCGCTCTTCGCGACGCGCGTGCCGTGGCTGGCGATGCTGGTGTCGCTCGCCATCGCGCTGCTCATGGTCATCGAGATGGGCGATCCCCGGTCGGGCGCTGGTGTCTCGGGGACGACGGTGATCGTGATCGACGCCGATCGCACCATGGCCACCCGCGACGAGCGCGGACGCCGCCGCCTCGACGACGCGCTCGTGCTCGCCCGCGAGACCGCGCAGGCCGACACCGTCTCGGGGCAGATCGCCGTCGTGCGCGCGGGGCCGCACCCCGAGGTGCTCGTCCCCCTCACGCGACGCGCCGCCGACGCCGAGCGCGCCCTCACCGCCATCGAGCCCGACGACTCGACCGCCGACCTCTCCGCGGCTGTTGCCGTTGCGCGCGCCATCGTCCGCGGCGCCCACGCCAACGGCCGCGTCCTCGTGGTGGCCGACCGCGACGACTTCGACCGTGCGAGCGACCCGTCGGTGCCCGTGACGCTCGTCCCGGTGGGCGCCCCCGCCGAGACCGTCGCCGTGGCCGCGCTCGACGCCCGGCGTGATCCGTTGAGCCTCGGCGAGTACCGCGTTCGCTGCGAGGTGCGCTCGTACTCGGCGCACCGGGCGCGCGCCCACCTCGTGCTGCGCGACCGCGACGTCGTGGTCTCCGAGGAGCACCTCGACCTCGGCCCCGGCGAGGTGCGAACCCACCTCGCGCACGGCTTCTCCAGCGCCCAGGCCGAGCTCACCGCGCGCCTCGAAGACATCGACATCGAGGGCGGCCACGACGCGCTCGCGAGCGACGACTTCGCCTACGCCGCCGTCGCCCCGGCCGTCGCCACGCGGGTGCTGCTCGTCACGCGCGGCGACCGCTACCTCGCCGACGCCCTCGAAGCCCACCCCTCCGTCGCGCTGGAGACCATCGACCCGTCGGCGCTCGCCGCGCGGCGCGACCTGTCCCGCTACCACGTCGTCCTCCTCGACCGCGTCACCCCGGCGCGACCGCTCGACCACCCGGCGCAGCTCCTCGTGGGCTCGACGGACGTTCGCTCCGTGCGCCTCGGCGCCGAGGTCAACCAACCCCGCGTGACGGCCTTCGCGACCGATCACCGCGTGCTCGCCGGGCTGCGCTTCGATCAGGTGCAGATCGCCCGCGCCCGCGCGCTGCTCCCCGCGGCCGACGACCGGGTGCTGGTCCGCAGCGGCCGCGACGCGCTGATGGTCGCCCGCGAACGCGACGGTGCCCGCCTCCTCGCGATGGGCTTCGACACCGAGAGCACCGACCTCGTGCAGCGCGTGGCGTTTCCGCTCTTCCTGCACAACGCGCTGGTGTGGCTCGACCGCCGCGAGCGGGAGTTTCACTCGTGGCAGCCGACGGGTGAGCCCGTCCGCGCTTCGGGTTCGCCCGCCGTGGTGCTGACCCCGTCGGGCGCCGCTCGCGACGTGCGCGGCGCCCTCTACGACACGGCCCGCGCGGGCATCTACCACACGGCCGATCGCGCCGTGGCGGTGAGCGCCGCCGACGACGCGGGCTCGCTCGCCATCGCCCCGGAGGGGATGCGTTCGCCGCGTGGTGTGACGCTCCCGCGGCGGGCCTCGCTCGCGGTGCTGGTCGCCGCGATGGTGCTCGCGCTCATGTGCATCGAGTGGATCGCCACGCAACGAGGGAGGCTCCAATGAACCTCTCGGTGGGACAGCCCTGGCTTCTGTGGGCGCTGCTGGTGTGCCCGGTGATCGCGCTCGCGACGTGGCGCACGCGCATCGAGGCGACGCGCTGGCGGTTGGCGTTTGCGACGGTGACGCGGATGCTCGCGGCGGCGCTCATCGTGCTCGCGGTGGCCGACGCGCGGGTGCGCTGGTCGACGCGCAAGCTCGCGGTGGCGCTGGCGGTCGACGGATCGGCGAGCGTGTCGCCGCGCGAGGTGACGGCCACGCGGGCGGCGACGCCGCGGCGGGCCATCGAGCGCGACGATGTGCAGTGGATGGAGCTGCCGACGGCGACGGAGAGCGACCTGGAGCGCTCGGTAGCGACGGCGACGGCGCTGCTGCCGACGGGGCGCGTGCGGCGCGTGGTGCTGGCGACGGACGGGCGCGAGACCCGCGGCGACGTGGTGGGCGCGGCCGACCGGGCGCGGCGGGCGGGGGTGCAGGTGTTCGTGTTGCCGACGGGGGCGCGGCCGCTGGTCGACGCCGTCGCCGTGAGCGGCATCGAGACGCCGCGGCTGGTGCGCGCGGGCCGCGAGGTGAGCGTCGGGGTGCGGCTCTTCGCGGCGGCGGGGCGGAGCGTTCAGCTCCAGGTGACGCGCGACGGCGAGCGCGTGGCGACGCGGCAGGTGGAGGTCGCGGCCGGGTCGAGCGTGCACGACGTGGCGGTGACCTTCCCCGATGAAGGCGTGCACGAGGTGCGCGTCACGGCGACGGCCGAGGGCGACACAATCGCGCAGAACAACACCTGGCGCTCGTTGGTGCGGGTGGTGTCTCCCCCGCGGGTGCTGCTGGTGCACGAGCTCCAGGGAACGTCTCCCGCGCTGGCGGCGGTGTACCGCGAGGGCCACCTGCACGTGGACGAGGCGAGCCCCGAGGAGGTTCCGTCCGACGTCAACGGGCTCGATCGCTACCAGTACGTGGTGCTCGACGAGATCGTGATGACCTCGCTCGCCGAGAACCAGCAGCGCGCCCTCCGCACCTGGGTCGAGGAGCGCGGCGGCGGCCTGCTCACCACCACCGGGATGCACGGCGTCGGTCGCGAGCCCGAGATCGTGCGCGAGATCGAGCCCATCATGCCGCCGCGCGCGGTCCCCGAGCCCCGGCCCATCGAGCTCATCCTCGTCATCGACCGATCGGGCAGCATGATGGGCCCGAGCATCGTCAACGCCCGCGCCGCCGGCATCGCCGCCGTGCGCGCGCTGCGCCCCGACTCTCGCGTCGGCGTGGTGGCCTTCTCGGGCAATGCCGACCTCGTCGTCGCCCCGGTCCCCATGACGGAGTCCGCCCAGATCACCAACGCCATCGCCGGCATCCGCGCCTCCGGCGGAACCGACCTCGCCGCCGCCCTCAACGCCGCCGCGGGCATCGTCTCGCGCGACGACCGCTACCTGCACCACGTCATCCTCATGTCCGACGGAGAGAGCCACCCCGGTCCCGCCATCGCCGCGGCCAACGCGCTGCGGGCGACGGGCGCCACCGTCACGGCCATCACCCTCGGGCCGCGCATCGCGCTCATGCGCGACATCTCCCGCATCGGCCGCGGCCGCTACCACGTCACCAGCTCGTCGACCTCGCTGCCCACGCTCTTCGTGCGTGAGGCGCAGTTTCGGTCCCCGCCGCCGTCGCGCGAGGCGCCGTTTCGCCCCGTCGTCCGGGCGCGCATGGGCTTCATGGAGGGCGTCGACCCGGCGAGCGATCCGCCCATCCTCGGCTTCACCGTCGCGCAGTCGCGGCCCGGCGCCCTCACGCTGATGACCGCACCCGACGGGTCACCCATCCTCGCGCACTGGTTCGTGGGGCTCGGTCAGGTGGCGTCGCTCACCACCGCCACGTCGAGCCGCTGGGCCAACGCGTGGCGCGCGGGCCCGGGCTTCCGTCGGCTCTTCTCGCAGATGGCCTGGGAGATGCTGCGGCCGCAGGGCGAGGACAACCTGGAGCTGCACGTCGAGCCGGTGAATGCGCGCCCCGACGTGCGCCGTATCTCCGTCGTGGCACCCACCGTGGCGAGCGACGTAGCCCCCATCGTGACGCTCTCGCGCGGCCTCGCGGAGGGCGTGCGGGTCGCCGTTCATCCGAGCGCGCCGGGCGTGTGGACGGCGAGCGTGGCGCTCGGCGAAGGCTTCGTGGTGGACGCGCGCATGCCCGCTTCGCGCGAGGCCACGGTGGCGGCGGGGGCGGAGGTTCCGTATCCGAGTGAGCTGCGGGCGTTTGGGCCGGACGAGCCGGCGCTGGCGGCCATCGCGCGGGCGGGCGGAGGGCGCGTGATCGCGCGGCTCGACGAAGCGCTCGCCAACGTGCAGGCCGAGCGGGTGATGCGCGAGATGCGGCTGCCGCTGCTCGTCGGCGCGCTGGTGGCGTACCTGTTGGGGGTGGTGGCGTTGCGGGTTCCGCGCGGGGCGAAGAAGCGTCGGAAGGACGCGGAGCAGGGAGAGGCGACATGAAGACGCTGGCGACGGTCGTGGTGGCAGCAGGGCTCGCGGTGGCGGCAGCACCGGGGACGGCGGCGGCGGTCGACCTCATCGGCGACCTCGGTGGGCCCGCTGGCTTCGGGACGCAGTTTCTCGACTACAACGACGACAGCTCGTCGGCGGCCATCGACGTGTCACACGCCTTCCCCGGTGGCCTGCGCTACTTCGCCGGCACCTACTCGAGCATCTTCGTCAACAACAACGGCAACATCACCTTCCGCGGCGCGGTGGGTCAGTACACGCCGACGCCGTTTCCCATCGCCGACCAGCCGATGATCGCGGCCTTCTGGGCGGACGTGGACACCCGCGGCGAAGGCCGACCGTCGCGCAACGGCGTGTGGTGGGACGTTCGCCCGGGGCAGGTCACGGTGACCTGGCACAACGTCGGGTACTTCGGCTCGCACGTCGACAAGCTCAACAGCTTCCAGATCATCCTGCGCGGCGGGGCCGAGATGGACGAGGGGCAGTTCGAGGTGGAGTTCCGCTACGCGCGCTGCGAGTGGACGACGGGCGACGCGAGCGGCGGCACCAACGGCCGCGGCGGAACGCCCGGTCAGGCCGGCTTCGACGCGGGCAACCGGCGCGACTCGCGGGTGCTGCCGGGCTCGCGCACGGCCAACATCCTGCGGCTGTGCCGGACCTCCAACGTGGGTGAGCCGGGCGTGTGGCGCTTCCTCATCACCAACGGGCGACCGATGCGCGCGCCGACGCGGGAGTAGCGGGGTCGCGGACCGCACAGCGCACTGTGCCCCGGGTGGTCTCCGTGGTGTGATGCGCGCTTGCCCATGGATCACCACAAGCCGCACGCGGAGACCACCGACGCCCGCCGGGGGCGACGAACGCGCTACCTCGCGTGGCCGCTGCTCACCCTGGCCTGGCAGTGCGGCGGTGGCCCCGACCAGAACCCCCGCGGAGTAAACGCCCCCGACGCGGCCGTCAGTCGGACACCGGGCATGCGGCGGCGGCGGGGCGTCGCCCTCCTCAACAGCAGGAACGGAACGCCCCACGGCACCCGCCTGCTCGCCCGCGGTGCCGAGCTCGTCGTCGTCAACAGCATCGACGTTCAGAGGGTCACCGAGCGCGACGGGGCCCTCCTCGTCGAGACGGTCGCGGGCCTGGACGCTCCGCGTTGCACCGTCGGAACGCTCAGCGGCTCGCTGGTCGTCTGCGGCGCGCACGGCAGCAACGCCGTCGAGTTCGTCGACCTCGTGCGAGGCACGTCCGCCGGTCGCTTCACCGCGACGGCCGACAGCCACCGCGGCGTCTTCGACGTCGTCCGTCAGGCCGACGGGCTGTGGATCGCCACGGCCGACGACACCCTCGAACTCCTCCCGGTCGGGCCCGACGGCGCGCCCGATGCGTCGCGGCGCCGGGTCGTCGCGCGCGGATCGTTTCGCACCCTCGTCGGCGACGGCGCGAGCCACCTCGCGGCCTGGGACGCAGTGACGGGTCGGCTCTCCCTGTACCAGGGCGCGGCGCTCGTCCGCGAGGTCCCGGTCGACGGTCCCCTCCTCGGCGGGCGCTGGCGGGACGGCGCCCTCTTCGCGGCCCTCGGGTCTGCGGGCGTGGCGCGCGTCGACCCGGGCTCCGACGCCATCGCATGGCGCCTGCGGCCGCCCGCCGTGGTCACGAGCGTCGACCTCGACGACGCCACCCTGCTGGTCGGCGCCACCACCGGGGCGTTCGCCTTCGACCGGCGCGCTGGCGACGAACGCCCCTTCGGCTTCGTCCCGGCGGAGTACGGCGTGCTCGACGTGGCGCTGCGCGACGGCCGCGCGCTGGTGCTCGACTGGCGCAGCGTGTCGGAGTTCGAGCTCGACCCCAGCGGCGAGGCGACCGTGCCGGACACCGCCCGCGGCTACGCGGTGAGCTCCGACCGGACGTTGCAGATCCCCGCCCGCAACGTCGGGCGCGTGCCCATGACGATCGGAGCGACCACCATCGCGCCGGGGGCTTTCGTCCACTTCCCCGGCAGCCCCGCGCTCACCGGCGGCGCGGCGGGGCCATCGCCTACACCGGCGCGACCGTCAACGTCGTGCGCGTCGCGTCGTCCGAGCGGCCTCGCCTGGGCGAGCCGTGGCCCTTCAACCCCGAGCGCTTCGGCTCGTCGTTGCTGGTGGTGATGGAGTCCACCTGCGCGCTCCAATATCCGCTCTGGAAGGAGATGCTCTACCGGACCCACCACCCCACGCCGGGCGACCCGGTGACGGTGCTAGGGCTCATCGACGACCCCAACTCCACCGCGCGCTGGAACGACGTCTGGCGCTTGTCCGCGCGCTCGTGGTCGCAGCTCGTCGACAGCCCACCGGGCTTCGACTTCGGCCGCGCGCTCAACCTCAACTCTTCGCTCGGGGGCCCCGACACCGACGGAATCTACGAGCTCGACGCCAGCGGCCGCATCAGCCGCGCCGACAACCAGTGGCGGGGCCGCCACCCGCTGCCGCCGACTCAGTAGGTCGCCGCGCCCTTCGTGAACTCCATCGTGCCGTCGTCGATGGGCGAGTGGCGCAGCGTCATCGTGTCGAGCGCGAAGTTTTGGTAGAGCTTCCACGGGGCGACGGTCCCCTGTCGGGGGAAGTTGGCGATGGAGCGCTGCACGTAGCCCGACGAGAAGTCGAAGAGCGGCGCCTCCTGCACGGACGCGTCGTTGCGGCGCGGAACACAGCGCGCGTAGCCGTGCTTGTCCATGTGGTTGAGCAGTCGGCAGACGTACTCGCAGGTGAGGTCGCACTTCAGCGTCCACGACGCGTTGGTGTACCCGATGGCGATGGCGAGGTTGGGCACGTCGCTGAACATCATCCCCTTGTAGGTCATGGTCTTGGACGGCTCGACGCGCTGGCCGTCGACCTCCATCTCCAGGCCCCCAAGGAACTTCAGCTTCAGGCCGGTGGCCGTCACGATGAGGTCGGCTTCGAGCTCCTCGCCCGAGCGCAGCTTGATGCCCTTCTCGGTGAAGGTCTCGATGTGGTCGGTCACCACCGAAGCCTTGCCCGAGCGCAGCACGTCGAAGAGGTCGCCGTCGGGGACGAGGCAGAGGCGCTGGTCCCACGGGTTGTAGCTGGGCGTGAAATGCTCGATCGACGAAGCACCCTTGAGCAGCGACTTCACGCGACGCAGCAGCAGCTTCTTCGCCACCGCCGGGCGCCGCCGACAGAACTCGTAGAACGCCATGCTGAGGGTGATGTTCTTGCCGCGGGTGAGCGCGTAGGCGGCGCGGAGCGGGAGGCGTGCGCGCAGGCCGTTGGCGATGGGGTCGCGCGCGGGCATCGAGACGACGTACGTGGGCGACCGCTGGAGCATGGTGACGTGCGACGCACGTTTGGCGAGCTCGGGCACCAGCGTGACGGCGGTGGCGCCGCTGCCGATGACCACGACGCGCTTGCCTTCGTAGTCGACGTCGTCGGGCCAGTGCTGGGGGTGGACGACGCGGCCGGCGAAGCGCTCGCGACCGGGGAAGTCGGGCGAGTGGCCGCCCTCGTAGTCGTAGTAGCCCGCGCACATGAAGAGGAAGTTGCAGGTGAACTGGCGCACCTCACCCGAAGACACTTCGCGGGCTTCGACGGTCCAGCGGGAGGCGGCGCTCGACCAGCTCGCGCGCTCGACGCGCAGGCCGTAGCGGATCTTCTGGTCGATGCCGAAGGTCTCGGCCGTGTCGCGCACGTAGTCGAGGATGGCGGGGCCGTCGGCGATGGCCTTGGGGTTGGTCCACGGGCGGAAGGAGTAGCCCAGCGTGTACATGTCCGAGTCCGAGCGGATGCCCGGGTACTTGAACAGATCCCAGGTGCCGCCGAGGCGCTCGCGACCTTCGAGGATCGCGTAGGTCTTGCCGGGGCAGTTGTGCTGGAGGTGGTACCCCGCGCCGATGCCCGAGAGGCCGGCGCCGACGACGATCACGTCGAGGTGTTCTGGTGTCACGGCGCGGACTATATCGCGCGCCCCGTCAGAACGGCTCCTCCTGCTCCTCCTCGCTGAACGTCGCCGCCGGAACCTCCGGCGCCCCCACCCTCTCCAGCGCGCCCGACCGCGCAGCCGCTTCCAGCAGGCCCGTCAGCGCGGTGCTTCCCACCAGATCGAGCCGCTCGCGCGCTCGCGTGCAGACCGTGTACAGCGCGCCGCGTCCCGCGTCGGTCATCGGGTAGCTGTCGGCGCCGGGTTCCACCACGATGACCGCGTCGAACTCCAACCCCTTCACCTGGTGGTAGTTGGTCACCGTCACGCCGCGCCCGAACACGAACTGCTCGTTGTGTCCGACGCGCACCTCGGACACGCCGTCGAGCAGCTTCTGGAGCCGCTCGGCCAGCGCCTTCGCCTCCTTGCGACGCGCGCACACCACGCACAGGTGGGCCGCCTCGTCGCGCTCGACGTGGTCGTCGATGAGGCGCAGCACGCGGTCGAACACCCCGTCCGCCGACGCCTCCTGAAAGAACCGCGGGCGACGTCCCGCCCGCGCGCCCACGGTGGGCTCTCCCTCCACCAGCGAGTCGGCCACGTCCATGATCGCCTGCGTCGCGCGGTGCGCCACCTCCAGCCGCGCCACCTCGCCGCCGTCGACGCCGAGCTCCTTCGCCAGCGCCGACCAGCCCATGAAGTCCGCCGTCGGAACGATCTTCTGGTTCACGTCCCCGACGATGGTGATGGCCCGCCGATCGCGCGCCGCGCCGAACATCACCCGCAGCTCCACCGCGCCGAAGTCCTGCGCCTCGTCGATGACGACGTGGTCGTAGAGCAGTACGCGCTCGTCGTCGTCCTTGTCGGGGAAGCCACCATTCTTCAACTGGATGAGCCGCGTGAGCAGCGCGAGGTCCTCCCAACCGACGTACGGCCCTGGTTTGCGCGCCACACCGTCACGGCTCTGGAGCGCCTGCTGGTAGTCCGCGAGGGCCGCGAGGTCTTCGGCCGACACGTCGGGCAGGTGCTCGGCGAGCAGGTCGCCGCTGCGGAGAAACTTGTAGAGGTCTTCCTTGTACCGACGCATGCGAGCGAGGGCCTGCGTGAGCACCTCGAAGACCTGCGCGCGCCGCTCGGCGTCGCGACCGCGGGCTTCGGTGAGGGCCGCCCGCGCTTCTTTGCGGAGCGTCGCCACGCGCCCGACGACCGGGCCTGTGAGGGTCTTCAAGCGCTCGACGACGTCGAGGGCTTCGTAGGGTTCGAGGCGGCCGGTGAGCCATGTGACGAGGGCGATCTCCTGGCGCGCCACGAAGGCTTCGAGCGCTCGCAAGGTGCCGAGGCGCTTCTTGATGGCGGCGGCCACGGCGTGGCCCTCGATGTCGCCCGGAGGCGGCGGCTCGACCTTGCCCTTGTAGGCGTCGCGGATGCGCTGGAGCGCCCACCCGTGGAAGGTGTCGATGGCCACGTTGTCGAGCCCGAGCTCGTGCAGCGACGACGCCACGAAGCGGCTGAGCGCCTTGTTGAACATCACCACCAGCACGCGCTCCTGCGCGATGGGCGGCGGCGCGGTGGGGTCGTCGGAGGCGTAGGTGAGCCAGGCCACGCGGTGCAGCGCGACGGAGGTCTTCCCCGAGCCTGCGCGCCCCTGGATGATGACGGGCCGATCGCGGCTGCGGGTGATGAGCTCGTACTGCGCGCCGGTGAGGAGGGCGGCGAGGCTCGGTAGACCCGCGAGGCTCGACGGGGGCTTCGGACCGACCGCGAGGGAGAAGCGGCCGTGCTCGGAGACGAGGGCGTGGCGGCCGTCGCGGTCGACCACCTGAACGCGGGTGAGCTGCGAGCGGTCGGCGACGACGGCGGCCTTGGCGTGGAGGGTTCCTTCGACGCGCACGGTGTTGTGCGTGGCCTCGACCTCGTACTCGTCGCCGGGGTCGGTGCGGTAGTAGGGCTGCGCGATGGGCGACCGCCAGTCGACGATGCGGTAGTCCATGTTGCGGCACTCGCCGACGCGGTAGCGCAAGCGTTTGCCGCGCACCTCGGCGTCGTACACGCCGAACCACGGCGCATCGACCCGGAGGTCGGCCCGCTGCCGGGCGTAGTCGTCTTGTAGCTCCCCCGCCATCACCACGAGATCGGTCATGGGCGCGGAGGATCGTTCAACGGGACGAGGCGAGGCAAGCCGCCGGGGCAGCAGCGGTACCCGTGTGCGAGGGACCGGCGTTCGTGAGAACGCTGGAACACTGGAGAACGACGGAGGCGTCACCAGCGGATGGCGTCGATGACAAAGGGGAGCAGCAGCGCGGCCACGAGCGCGACGAAGACAGCGACGTACGCGGCGAGTCGCGCGGTGCCACGGTGGGCCTCGGTGACGGCGGGCCAGTCGTCGCGAAGGAAGGCGAAGGTGACGCCGACGCCGTCGACGACGGTGAGGTTCCAGCAGAGTCCCGCGGCGGCGTAGAGGACGGAGGAGGCCGCGAGGTTGGCGGCCCAGCTCGCGGGATAGGCGCGGTGACGGAGCAGGTTGTAGAGGTCGTAGCCCCAGCTGGCGGAGAGCATCCACGCGCAGGCCGCGACGTAGGCGTTGGCGAGTGGGAGACGACGGCGGGCGACGCGCCAGAGGGCGCCGACGCTCCACGGGGCGGTGACGAAGGTGGGCAACGCCATCAGGAGGCCGACCCAGGCGTCCCAGGTGGGGTCGCCAGCGTAGGGTGGCGCGAGGACGAGGAAGGCGGTGGCGATGGCGCCGGTCGCGACGCGCCACGGCGCGAGGAGGAATCGCCAGTAGGCGCGGCGGGTGATGGCGAAGGTGGAGGGCGAGCGCGCGACGAGGACGAGAGCGAGGATGGAAGCGATGATCCAGACGGCGACGTAGGGTCGGACGAGCGCCTCAGGCATCGGGTCGGTTGTACCGCGGAACGCACGCGCGACTGGCTCGGCGGTCGACAGAGATTGGGCCGCCAGGACGCAAGGGTCGCAAGGGATGAGAGAGATGGATGGCGAGGGGCTCGGGGCGTACGAGCCCACACCGCGAAATCGCTGTTTGCCGTGAAAACGCGTCTCCCTTGCGACCCTTGCGCCCTGGCGGCCCTCTCTCTCTCCGCGCACGGCCCCCGTCCGCTTCAGGCGGCGATGAACTCCAACCGGTTGCCGAATGGATCGTCGGTGTGGAAGCGCCTCACGCCCGGAACCTCGTCGCTCCAACGCACCTCGCGCCCGCCATCGACGAGCCGTCGAGCGAGCGCGTCGAGGCCGTCGATGAGCACGCAGGGATGTGCCTTCCGCGCCGCCCGGAAGTCTCCTTCGGCGCCGAGGTGCAACGCCACATCGCCCGCGCGAAACCAGCAGCCACCACGCGCCGCCAGCGCGGCGGGCTTCGGCTCTTCGATCATGCCCAGGAGGTCGACGTAGTACGAGCGAGCCGTCGCTTCACCGCCGATCGGCATCGCGAGCTGCACATGGTCGAGGCGCACGAAGGTCACCACGGCGCGCCCTCCGCCGTGAGCACGTTCATCGGGTGCACCGCTCCGCCCGCGAGGACGTAGCGGCAGACGGCGAGCACCTCGTCGCCCCGCAGCGGCAGCGCCGCGATCTCTTCGATGGTGACCCAGCGGGCCTCCAGCGAGTGCTCGTTGGGTGCCGCGAGCGGGGCAGTGTCGTCGACCGGTCGCGCCAGGAAGAACACCCGACAGCGAGCATCACCGCCCGCCATCGGCGAGTGCTCCACGCGCAGCACGCCCTCCAGCACCACTGGGACGCTGGTCTCCTCCAGGGTCTCGCGCAATGCGCCGTCAACGAGGGTCTCACCGGGCTCGACGCGCCCCGCAGGCAGGTACCAGAGCTGCCCGTGCTTGCGCTCGTGCACCAGCAAAAAGCGCCTCCCCAGTCGGACCACCGTCAGCGCGAAGAACCACGTCGGGATCGGTTGGCGTGACATCGCCCCGATGCTCTCACGCCGCTTCACGAGGCGACCACTCGGATGCCTACGCCGCGCGCTGCGCCTGACGGAGCGCCGCGACGTTGACCACCGTCCCCACCGTCTCCGTCGCGAACAGCGCCCAGAGCATCGGCGAGTGCCCCGCCGTGAGCAGCGAGCTCAGCCCGCGCACCGCACCGAGGCCGCCCACCGCCAGCGTAAACGCCCACAGCGCGGGCACCTGCCACGCCGGGCGTCGCGCCGCGAGCGCACCGAACACCCCGAGGCCCAGCTCCAGGCCGCCGTACATCGCGCGCAGCTCCGTCGCGCCGACAGGCGACCGCGCCGTCACGTCGACCCCGCTGAGCCCGCCGACCGGATCGACGATGAGCCACACGCCGAGCGCGACGAAGACGAGCGCGTTGATCCAGAGAGCGACCTTGGGGAGCATTGGCCCCAGCGTAGTCCCCTCAGGCGGCCGACCCCAGACGAAACACCTGCTCGCGGTGCCACCCGAAGTGCCGATCGTCGACCCGATCGCGCGACGCCGACGGCTCCCTCAACGGCTGCTGATCGAGCGCCCGCACCACCCGCCGCGACGCCTCGCTGCGCCCGCTGAACGACGGGCTCACCACGATGCGACGCGCGTCATCCACGCCCAGCAGCCCGCGGTCGAAGAGCGTGTGGTGCACGTCGCACAGCGCGAGGCCGTTGGACACCTCGTCGGGCCCCTCCAGCGCGTGCCACCGCACGTGCGCCGCCGCGAGCGCCACGGGCGCCAGCAGCGTCGAGGCGTCGCTCACCATCCCGTCGTAGCCGCAAAACGCGCACGAGTGGTCGTACGCGCGCAGCACGTTGGGACGAAACTCCGAGTCGCGCGCCCGCTTCTTCTTCGACGCGGCCGGCGCTTCGAGGTCGAGCCCCACCGAGCGACAGATCGGCTCGAAGTAGCTCTCGGGGAAGTTGGTCGCGAGCAGCCGCTGGGCGATCTCGATGACCAGCGTCGGTTCGCTTCGCAGCGCCTCGTCCACCTCCGGCACGAAGCGCCCCACGGCCTGGCGGTCGCGCAGCACCGAGTGCGTCGGCGAGAGCCCGTCGCCCTCGGGCAGCCACACCGAGCGATCGAGGTGGAAGAAGGGCATCGCGCCGCGGTGGGCGCCCTTCCCTGGTGGACCAAACTCCGTGATGAGCGCGCTCACGATGGGCTCCGCGCTCGCGTACGGAACCACCAGCGGAGCACCCGCCAGCGCCGCGCGCTCCTGCTGGATGCGACCGAGGAGATAGAGCGCGAGCAGCGGCTTGTGCGGCGCCCTCCCCCCGCCCGCCTTGGGCGCCTGACGAAGCGACTCGAACCGCTTGAGCACCTCGTCGCGCGACAACATCCGTCGAGCCTACGGGACTTCACCCGCGCCGAGAACCTCCGCCGCAAGCTGACAGCCCCACTGCGTTGAGGCAGCATGCCGCTCCTTGTTTCATGGAGTCTTCGAGGGGGCAGCGATGACGTTCAGGTTCATGCACGCGGCGGACATCCACCTCGATAGTCCGTTGAAGGGTCTGGAGCGCTACCAGGGCGCGCCCGTCGCCGAGGTGCGCGCCGCCACGCGGCAGGCCTTCGTCAACCTCGTCAACGACTGCATCGCGCAGCCCGTCGCCTTCCTGCTGCTCGTCGGCGACCTCTACGACCGCGACTGGAAGGACTACAACACCGGGCTCTTCCTGCTCCAGCAGATGGCGCGGCTCAAGGCGGCGGGCATCCGGGTGTTCATCGTTCGCGGCAACCACGACGCCGAAAACACGATGACCAGGTCCCTCCGACCGCTCGACAACATGCACGTCTTCTCGTCGACGAAGCCCGACACGGCGACGATGGAAGAGATCGGCGTCGCGCTCCACGGACAGAGCTACGGCAAGCAGGACGCCACCGAAGACCTCTCGCTCAAGTACCCGAAGCCCGTCGCCGGGATGTTCAACATCGGGCTGCTCCACACCAGCGCCAGCGGGAGCTCGTCGGAGCACGCGACCTACGCGCCGTGCAGCGTGCAGGGACTCGTCGAGCGCGGGTACGACTACTGGGCCCTCGGCCACGTGCACAGGCGACAGCTCCTCCACGCCGACCCCCCGGTGCTCTTCCCGGGCAACCTCCAGGGGCGCCACATCCGCGAGACCGGACCCAAGGGCGCGACGCTGGTGACCGTCACCGACGGGCGCCCGACGCTCGAACACCGCGACTACGACGTGATGCGCTGGGCGCTGCGCGAGGTGTCGGTGGCTACGGCGCGATCGGCCTCGGCGGCGGTCGACCAGGTGCACCAGAGCCTCGCGGCGCTGCGACAGTCCGAAGGCGACAAGCCCATGGCGATACGAGTGCGGCTCACGGGCGCGAGCGAGGCCCACCGCGAGCTCGTCGGCGACCTCGAACGCTGGACCAACGAAGTACGCGCGCGCGGCACCGAGCTCAGTGATGTGTGGGTGGAGAAGGTTCTCTTCGAGACGCGCTCGCCCATCGATCTGGTGGCGATGCGCCAACGGTCGACGCCCCTCGGCGAGCTGCTGCGCACGCTCGACGCCGACCGCCACGACCCGGCTGCGCTCGCCGCGCTCGCCGCCGAGCTGTCGGGTCTGCAAGAGAAGTTCTCCGTCGTGGAGGAGTCCGATCGCCCGGCCTTCGACCGCGCCGAGTCGGTGCGCGAGATGCTCGACGACGTGGAGCAGATGCTCATCCCGCTGCTGCTCGAAGGGGGGGACGGCGCGTGAAGATCCTCCGCCTCGACCTGCTGGCGTACGGTCCCTTCACGAAGCGCGCGCTCGTGCTGCCCCACGGCGGCCCCGACCTGCACATCATCTACGGGCCCAACGAGGCGGGGAAGAGCACCACGCTCCGCGCCATCAGCGCGCTGCTCTACGGCATCGAGCAGCAGACCGGCGACGCGCACCAGCACGCCATGGCCGACCTCCGCATCGGCGCGCGGCTGCGGCACTCCAACAGCGAAGAGCGGGTGTTCGTCCGCAAGAAGGGCAAGCAGGGGACGCTGCTCGACGAGGCCGGCGCGGTGATCGACGAGTCGTCGCTGCGGTCGTGGTTGAGCGTCACCGATCGCAAGCAGTTCGAGCTGATGTTCGGGCTCGATCATGTGCAGTTGCGGGCCGCCGGTGAGGCGCTCACCAACCCCAGGACGAGCCTCGGCGAGATGCTCTTCGGCGCGGCGCTCAACGGCACCGCATTGCAGACGGCCCTCGGGAAGATGGAGGCCGAGGCCGACAAGCTGCTCTCGCCCGCGGGCAGCGCTGGGGCCGTGCACAAGTCCCTCGCGGCATACCGCGATCAGCTCAAGCGGGTGAAGGAGCGCGCGCTCCCGGCCAAGGACTGGAAGGAGCTTCAGGACGAGATCGAGGCCGCGGAGGCGAAGCGCAGTGAGCTCTCCGAGGCGCTGGTGAAGCTCAAGACCGACCAGCATCGACTGGAGCGATTGCAGCGGGCGCTGCCGTGGGTGCGGGCGCGCGCCGAGGCGCTGACCGAGCGGGCGGCCATGGGTGACGTACGCCTCCTGTCGCGGGATGTGGCGCAGCAGCGGCGGGAGATCACCCACGCGCTGGAGGCGGCGGAGCAGAGCGTGAGGAAGGCGACGGCGGACATCGGCTGGGCGCGCCAGGAGCGCGACGCGCTGGTGGTGCCCGACGAGCTGCTGCACGCCGAGGCGCGCATCAAGCAGCTCACCGAAGACCTCGGGAAGTACAAGACCGAGCAGAAGGATCAGCCCGGCGTCATCAAGGAGATCATGGGCTTCCGCAATCGGGAGCGGGAGATTCTCCGTGACCTGGGATTGCCGACGCTGGAGACCTCGGCGCTCGAGAGCATCCGGGTGAGCGAGGCCGCGGTGCTACGCATCGGGGCGCTGGAGAAGACGGGCCTCCAGCTCCGCGCGGGCCTCGATCAGCTTCGGGCGGAGGTCGCGTCGCGCCGCACGCGCCTCGCGCTGCGAACGCAGGAGCTCACGGCGCTCCCGGCGGCTGTCGACGTGGCGGTGCTGCGCTCGACGTGGTCGCTGCTGCGGCCCGATCGCAAGCTCGATGAGCAGGCGAGCGAGGCGCGCGCGAAGGTCGCCCAGCGCACTGCGCGAGCGCAGCAGGCGCTGGTGGGGCTCGCGCCGTGGCAAGGGGCGTTGGAGGAGGTCGCGGGGCTGGCGGTTCCGTCGGAGGAGAGCGTTCATCGGAGCGAGAGGGAGCTCGACGAGGACGAGGAGGCGCGTCGTCGGTTGGTGCGCGCTCAGGAGCAACGGGCGAGCGAGCTGGAGGGCATTCGCCAGCGCATCGGACGATTGACCGACGCGGGCTCGGTTCCGACGGAGGCGCAGCTCGCGGCGGCGCGAGAGCGGCGCGAGCTCGGTTGGTCGCGGGTGCAGCGCGCGTGGTCGGCGAAGGAAGAGCCCGAGGAGATCGACTGGGAGTTTGCGCCCGGGGTGTCGCTGCGGGCGGCCTACGGAGCGTCGGTGCAGGCGGCAGACGAGCTCGCCGACCGGCTGCGGCGTGAGTCCGAGCGCGCCGCACAGCTCGCAGCGCTCCAGCGCGAAGAGGCGACGGCGCTCGCGGCCATCGCGGCGGCGACGACGGAGCTCGCGGCGGTCGAGGCGGTGGCGCAGGCGCACCGCGAGGCGTGGCGGGAGCGCTGGGCGCCGTGCGGGTTTGCGCCGCTGTCGCCGAAGGAGATGCGCGCGTGGCGCAAGCGTCACGTCGAGCTCGTGGAGGTGCTGCGGCAGCGCGACGAAGCGGCGGCCGAGCTCGCGGGGCTGGAGCGCACGAGGGACGAGCAGCGTCGATCGCTGGAAGGCGGGCTCACGCTCGCGGGCGTGGCGCTGCCCGCAGAGGCGTCGTGGCTGACGCTCTTCCTGCATGTCGAGCACACGCTTTCGGCGGCGGAGAAGCAGGCCGCGGCGGAGGCGTCGCTGCGCGCGGAGGTGGCGACGCTGGAGCAGGAGCTCGCCTCGGCCGCGGCGCAGGTGACCGAACGGGAGCGAGCGCTGACCGAGTGGCAGGCGCAGTGGGGCGAGGCGATGGGCTCGCTGCGACTGCCGCCGAGCGCATTGCCCGCGGAGGCCAACGCAGTGCTCGCGCGGCTCGACGAGCTCTTCCGCGAAGAGGATCGCTGCGAGCGGCAAGAGGTGCGCCTCAAGGCCATCAAGAAGCAGATGAAGCTCTTCGACGAGGCGGTGGGCGCGCAGGCGCTCGCACTGGCTCCGGAGCTCGTAGGAACGACGACGGAGGTGGCCGACGCGCTCATCGCGAAGCACGCCGCGGCGGTGCGGGACGCGGCGCGACGGCGCACGCTCGACGAGCAGGTGGACAAGCTCCAGCGCGACCTGCAAGACGCCGAGCTGCTCCGAGAGACGGCGCAGCACCGATGGGACGCTCTCCTGCGCGAGACGGGATGCACGAGCCGCGAGGAGCTGGAGGCGGCGGAGGAGCGTTCGGATCGCGCGCGGGCGATCGGTGAGCGACAGACGCAGGCCGAGCAGCGGTTGATGGAAGCGGGCGAAGGCTGGTCGATCGGGTCGCTGGAGCAGGCGCTCGCGGAGACCGACAGCGACCAGTTGGAGACGGCGATCGCGCGGCTGGAGGAGGAGCACAAGCGCACCGACGAGGACCGCCACGCGCTCGGCGAGAAGGTCGGCGCACTGCGTGAGCGTGAGCGGCAGGCGTCGGGTCGCGACGACGCGGCGGCCTCGGTGGCGGAGGCGCAGGAGCACCTCGCGCTGGCGCGATCGCAGGCCGAGCGGTGCGCGCGGCTGCGGCTGGGGGCGGCGGTGCTGCGTCGCGGGGTCGAGCGCTACCGCAAGAACCACGAAGGCGCGATCCTCCAGCGGGCGAGCCGGCTCTTCGAGCGGCTGACGCGGGGGCGGTACGAGCAGATCCAGGTGGTCTACCAGGACGACAAGGCGAAGCTGCGGTGCGTCCGGCGGGGCCAGCTCGTGGAGGTGGAAGACGCCTTGAGTGACGGGACGCTCGACCAGCTCTTCCTCTCGCTGCGTCTGGCCAGCCTGGAGCAGCACCTCGACGCGCAGGAGCCGATGCCGCTGGTGCTCGACGACATCTTCATCCACTTCGACGACGAGCGCGCCTCGGCCGGCCTGGAGGTGCTGGCCGAGCTCGCGACCAAGACCCAGGTGCTGCTGCTCACGCACCACGCGCGCAACCTCGACCTCGCGCGCAGCGTCCTGCGCCCCGAGCAGTGGACCGAGCACCGCCTCGCCGGTGGCGCCGCCTCGGACTGAACCGTCGCCAGAAACTTGCCCGCTGTGCTCCGCGACCCGACGAGCGGGGCCGTCTCCCCGATTGCCCCACGCCTTTGCGTGGACCGACCCGTCAAAATCACGGCGGTTCCCGTCAAAGAATCGTCCGTGATTGCTGGCCGACGCCGCAGGTCATTGTACGGACATCTCGAATGATGAAGGCGGCTCCGGCGGGGGTGTAGAGTGCTCGGCCTATGAAGCGCTGCCCCTTTTGTGCGGAGGAAATCCAGGACGCGGCCATCAAGTGTCGGCACTGCGGATCGATGCTCAACGAGCCCGTCCCCGTCGCGGACAAGCCCGCCGAGCTGGCGCGGGTGATCTACGGCGGGACGCCCTCGTGGAAGGCCTGGTACGGCCGCTACATGCTGGCCGGGTTGCTCGCGGTGGTCGGCGTGGCGGGCGGCGCCGCGCTGTACGTGAAGCTGGAGCAACACAAGCCGGTCGGGTTGATCGCGGGTGCGGCGCTGGTCGTCGCGTCCCTCGTGCTCTTCGTCGCGGTCGAGCTCAAGCGTCGGGCGACGAAGTACCGGCTCACCTCGCGCACCATCGACGTGGAGGAGGGTGTTCTGTCGCGGCGCATCGAGACGCTCCAGCTCTGGCGGGTGCGCGACGTGACCTTCGAGCAGTCGCTGACGCAGCGGATGCTCGGCGTGGCGACGGTGCGGGTGGTGGCGCACGACGACACGTCACCGCAACTCCTGCTGTCGGGTTTGCAGGACGGCCGACGCGTCTTCGAGGAGCTCAAGGTCGCCGTCGATCAGGCGCGGCAGACCCGCAACGTCGTGGGGCTGGTGGAGTGATCGGTCGCCGGGTCGCGGTGCTGGTCGCGGTCGCGGCGGCGGCCTGCGCGGACGACCCGGTGTCGGTGCTGCGCGCGCCCGTCGCGCTGTCGCAGAGCCCCGCGGAGGTCTTCGCGCAGGGCTTCTCGGTGGCGCTGCTGGCGGTGACCGACGACGGCGTCGCGCGGGACGTGGCGCTCACCCCGGAGGCCCGCGTGTCGATGCGGGTCTACGGCGCGACGGTGACGCGCGCGTCGCAGCCGACCGGCGCACGAGCGTTGACGGCGGACGCGCGGGTGACGCTCGACGTGCACACGGCGATCACGCAGCTCGACGCGAGCGGTCGCATCGTCGGCCGCATCGAGAACCCCTTCGACGACACCGCGGGTCGCGCCGGCCCGACGCGCGGTCGCAGCGTGCTCGCGGTGCTGGGCCCGGATGGCGACGAGGCGTGGCGCGTGTGGGAGGCCTACCAGGTCGGGACCTCGGATGACGTCCTCGCCGAGGCCGCGTTGGGCTTCGCCGCCGGGACCACCGTCGAGACGTTCTTCACCGCGCTCCAACCGCCGTGAACCGTCGCGTCGCGATCGCGCTCGCGCTGCTCTCCGCCGCGCCCGGGTGTCGCCACCGCGGTCGCCGTCACGCCCTCTCGGTCGCCCCTCCATCGGGTCGATGGACCGCCCAGCTCCCCGGCGCCGACGCGCTCCGCGTCCTCGATGGGCACTACCTCGCGGGGGTCGTTCGTCGCACCGACAGCGAGCTCGCCCGCGCGCCGTACCCGGTGCGTCCGTTGGTGTCGGCCGCGCGTGTCGCCGACGGCTGGCGCTTCGCCTCCGCCGACGGAACCCTCTACGCCGCGCCCGATTTCCTCGGTCCGTTGAGGGTGATCGCGGCCGTCCCGGACAGCGCGCGCCCGCCCGGCGAGGCGCTCTCGCAGGGCATCGTGCGCGGTGTGTTTCAGCAGGGAGCCATCGCCTACGTCGGCCACTCCGGCCGCGCCTGGGCCCTCGACGGAACCACCCCCCGCCTCCTCCCCCTGGAGCACGCGCTGGCGGTGGTGTTCACGTCCGCGCGCCGCGTGCTCGCGCTCACCGAGCCCGGTCGACTGCACCGCTCCGACGACGGCGGCCGGCACTTCACCGAGCTCACGCTGCCGGGCGATGACGTGCCCACCGCGCTCGGGGTGGTCCACGGCGCGGCGCTCGTCGAGTCGGTGCACGGGCGCTGGGTGCTCGACGATGCGGGCGTTCCGACGGCGCGAACCGACGCGCTGACCCTGGGCGCCTTCGTCCACGCGACGGAGCCGACCTCCCCCGCGGCCGCGTCTCCTCCCATGCTGTTGCCCGCCGACCCATCGCGCGTCGCGGCCCTCGCCGACGGAACGCTCGCCGTGATCGACGGCGACGCCGTGGCCCTCGTCGACCCGCGCACCCGTCGCGCGCTTCGTCGCGTGGCCAACCCCGGCGAAGGCTGCGTGATCGCGGGCGCCCACGGATCATGGCGCCTCGTGTGCACCCACGAGGGCTGGGCCCGCGCGGTGTTTGCGCCAACGGAGACGGGCGGGTGGCGGGTGCTCCGCGATGCGCGCCTGGGCGACCCGATGGGCGACGTGGTCTTCGACGACCGCTCCGATGCCTTCGTGGTGGCGGCCCCGTGCGAGCGCGGCGCGACGCCCGACGCGACGGCGTTCTGTGTGCACGGAGCGGACGGCCGCGAGGTGACGGTGCGCGCGCCCTTCGCGGCGCAACCCCTCGACCTGCACAACGGAGCAGCGCTGCTCGTCGAGACCCACGACGGCGGAGGCGCGGGACGCGTCGCCGTGCTGCGCGGAACCTCCCTCTCCCTCCTGACGCTCCCAGTGGGTGCGAGCGAGGCGCGCGGGCTGCGCTGGGCGGGCGACGCGCTGGCGGTGTGGGGACGCCGCGGCGACGGTCGACCGGTGTTGCACCGTGGCGTGCTCGACGGGTCGGGCGCCGTTCGATGGAGCGCGCACGACGCACCGACGGGAGCGCTGCGCGGCGTCCACGGCGCGGGCGGGGTGGCGTACGCGGTGGGCCGCGGGGCCGAGGCGTTGTGGCGCTACGAGCCGGGCGCGGGGTTTGCGCGGATGCCATCGCCGGTGCGCGGATCGGCCGCGTCGGTGGCCCTCGACGCGGAGGGGTTGAGCTACTGCGCGGGCGCGGTGTGCCGCCTCGCGGGCGTGCTGGAGTGGACCGACGAAGTACACGGTGAGCCGTGGTTCGTGACGCGAACGAGAGACGTCCCGGCGCGTCCGGCGGAGTGGTCGACGCCGCCGCGGAGGGCGCCGGAGCGGGCGCACTTCGCGTGCGCGTGGGGCGACGAGCTGGGCCCGGCGCCGCTGCTGGAGCGCGGCGTGGCCGTGTCGGGTTACACCCTGCAATGGACCGATCACCGCGGCGAGGTGACGGTGAGTTGGAGCGGCGAAGGCATCTCGCAGGAGACCCACGCACGGCTGCCTCCGACGGCGGAGAGCGTGACGCTGCGAGGCGCGGCGGCCATCGGAATGACTCTTCCGGTCGCGCTCATCGATCGGTGCGCGGGGTCGCGCTGCGAGACCTTCCTGGCGACCGCGACGGGGGTGCAGCCCTTCCCGCTCGAACACTTCGCGGGCCCTTTCACCACGGAGCTGTTGCAGGCCGACGGTGGGCGCGCGACGGCGCTCTCGCGGGGGTCGGCGGGCGGGTCGACGGTGGTGCAGGCCGTGGCCTTCGACGCGGCGACGGGGCAGGTCGCGGCGCGGCGAACGGTGGTGAGCGAGGCGCCGCCGGAGCTCATCCACGCGGGCTCGCTCGATGGAGGCGACGGGCTGTGGGTTCCGTCCGGGCCGCGGCGGTGGCGTTTCGTGGCGCTGTCGGGTGATGCAACGGAGCGAACGGTGGAGGACGACGGGGCGCTGCTGCCGTGCGGGGCGGCGGGTGCGGCGCGCGGCGTGATGCGACGAACGCATCGCTGGAGCGAGGTGCGCGGCGTGGACTGGGCGCCCAACGAGGTCGACTGGCAGGTGGAGGAGCGGCTCGAAGTGACCGACGGCGGGCTGTGTGTGCGCGCCATCGTGGGCGGCGAGTCGCGCGACCTGACGGACGTCGAGCGCCGCGGGAGCGAGGGGAGCCCGGTGCGGAGCTTCGCGTTGCGCGCGGAGGCGGGCGCGCTGCGGGGTGAGGCGTGGCGCGGTCGACGGCGCATCGGGTTGTCGTGCGAGCGGGTGTCGGCCCGTCGTACCATCGGCCGGTAGGCGACCAACCGATGGAGCAGTGGACCTTACCCAGGCGGGTATTCTCGGTGGCGGAGGGGCAGTCGTTGCAGGTGCTCGACGCGCTGCTGGGGCGTGGTCGCGGCGACGCGGTGACGGTTCCGGTGAAGCTCCCGAAGGTGTCGCCGGAGCTGGCGTGGGCGGGCTCGCGGCGCATCGCGCGGGGCGTGATGCGCTTCCTGGTGGAGGACGGCGGGTGGCGCGAGCGGGTGCTGCTGCGCGACGGCCGCCGGGTGCGGGCGCGCGCGTGGGACGCGGAGGCGGGCAGAGGCTTTGTCCCGCGCTACACCGAGGCGAGCCGAACGCTCTGGCTGGAGGGCGCGGCGCAGCTCCCGGGGCTGGTGGGGGCGTCGCGCACGGAGGCTGATCGGGGTGCGCGCAAGGCGCTGCGGAAGGTGATCCCCGAGCAGTCGACGGAGGTGGGCGACTGGGTGTTCTTCCACCTGGCGTCGCGGGGTCTGGGGTCGTTTCGACTCTTCGACGACGACCTGCGGGTGTTGCGGGAGCGCCTGGTGCGGCAGTCGCCGGTGGCGTTGCTGTTGTCGCCGCGGGGCGAGATGACGCGGCGCGAGCTGCGGGATGCGTTTACGCGGCTGACGGCGCCGGGCACGGTGCGGGTGCTGGAGTGCATCGAGGAGCGCGTGGCGAGGCAGTGGTCGGCGGCCGCGCTGGCGCTGTGGTCGGAGCGCACGTCGGTGCCGGCGGCGCTGCGCACCCCGCGCTGGGCGGCGCTGGGTCGGGCGCTGGAGGCGTACCTCGACGCGGTGGACGAGGCGGGGCGGCTCGACCTGGCGCGGCCGGTGTTGCGGTTCGCGAGCACGCTGATGGCGACGGTGTTGATGGCGCCGGCCGAGGACGTGCGGTCGGAGCTGTCGCGCTCGGCGGGCGTCGCCAGCATGGCGCAGCGGGACGAGCTGCTGGCCTCGGTGGCCTCGGTGGCCTCGGCGGGGCAGCGGGCGTTTGCGCTGCGCGACCGGATGGCGGCGGAGCGCTACGGCGACGCGCGGTACGCGGAGGCGCAGGTGTACCTGGGCGACGTGGAGGCGCTGCTGAGCGGGCGGAGGCGCGCGGTGGAAGGGCTGTCGCGCGCGCTCAGCGGGGCCATCGGGTAGCGACGAAGGGGAGCGGCGCGGAGGTGAGAGGAGGGTCGCTGACAGAAAAAGTTGACACCCCAAACGGAGCTGATAGAAGGGCGCTCCTTCGCAAGCGCCCGTAGCTCAATGGATAGAGCACCAGACTACGGATCTGGGGGTTGGAAGTTCGACCCTTCCCGGGCGCGCAAGTAGTTCTCGATCATTCCTGGGGGGAGTGATCGGGGACTGGAAGTCTTCCCAGACACTGTCATCTGGTGGGTCTTTCTGTGGAGATGTTCGGACGAGCATCAACCGGCGCCGCTGCGGCTCTGCGTCCTCCCGATGGCGCAGCGCGCACCACTTCCGCACGCGGGGGTCGGGCCGTAGACAGTCTGCCGTGACGATGGACGCAGACCGCTGGCGCCAGCGAGGGAGCCACGTTCGCGCGGTGGAATCCCTGCGCGGGCTCTCCAACGCGACCACGCGGGCTTCCGCGGAGCACCAGGTGAGAGCGAACCTCGCGAAGGCATTGGCCGAGCTCACCGTGGACGAGCAGAGCGCCGCGGTCGCCATCGCGGTGGACGGCTACCTCGCAGAGCACCTCCGTCGGGGCGGCACCGTCAGCGACTGACGACCCGACGCGCTCAGCCCAGCCGCACCGCCCGATCCATCAGCCGCTCCAGCGCCGCCGCGGGCTCGTCGCACAGCCCCGCGTGCGCCGCTGACGTCTGCACCATCGTGCTCCGCGGCGCCGTCAGCCAGCTCCAGCGCTCCATCAACGGTAGCTCCCCGATGGGCCCGGCCGCCGCGCCGCCCGCGCACACCCGCGGGATCGCTTCGAGGTACGACCGCACCTCCGCCACGTCGACCGCCGGCGCCAACGCCCGCAGCCGCGTCTCGTCGAGCTCGATGCGCGCGTCGAGGTAGTCGAGCGCGTAGCAGAACACGATCACCCCGACGTTGATGAACTCCTCCCGCTCCACCCGCGGAACCACCCGCAGCACCGCGTAGTCAAACGAGCAGCGCGCGGGCACGGCGGGCCTCCTCCAGGTACAGCGGCATCGCCTCGACCCTCGCTCGCAGCCACGTCGCGTACGCCGCGCGGTGCGCCTCGTCGCTCACAAACCCCGGCTCGTCGCCCATCCACTCCGCGGGAATCTCCGCGCTCACCGCCGCGATCACCTCGGGCGTCAGCGACGCGCGCAGGTGCTCGGCCGCCTCGTCGAGGGCCGACGCCCAGCGCAGGAGCACGTGCTGCTTCACCTCCTTGAAGACATCGCGGCTGTTGTCGAGCGGGTCGTCCGACGACCAGCCGTGGTGGAAGTAGAGCGCGGCGCCGTGGTCGATGAGCCAGAGGCGCTTGTGCCAGGAGAGGAGGTTGGGGTTGCGGGGCGTTCGGTCGACGTTGGTGACGAGCGCGTCGAAGAGCACCACCCGCGAGGCCGTCGTCGCGTCGGGCGCAGGGCCGACGATGGGGTCGAAGGTGATGCTGCCAGGGAGGTAGTCGAGGCCGAGGTTGAGGCCCGCGCTCTTCTCCAACGGCAGGCACAGCTCGGGGTCGGGTTCGGCGCGCGCGAGCTGCCGATCGAGCTCCACCAGCACCAGCTCGGGGACGCGCAGACCCGCCGCGCGGGCGAGCTCACCGGCGACGACCTCGGCGATGAGCGCCCTCGGCCCCTGCCCCGCGCCGCGCAGCTTCACGAGGTAGAGCCCGAGGTCGTCGCCCTCGACCAGCGCGGGCACCGAGCTGCCCTCGCGGAAGGGCATCACGTAGCGGACAGCCTGAACGGTTCGTAGCGGCATCGGGTGACTCAAACGTCGAGGCGGGTGAGCGCGCCGCGGCGCAGGTCGTCCTGCGAGAAGACGCCGCGGTCGGTGACGAGCGAGGTCACGAGGGTGACCGGTGTGACGTCGAAGCTCGGGTTGAAGGCCTCCGTCTCGCGCGGGCACCAGCGCACGGTGCCGAAGGAGCCCGACGCGCCGCGCACCTCGTCGCCGTCGCGCTGCTCGATGGGGATGGCGTCGCCGTCGACGCACGCGAGATCGACCGTCGTCCACGGAGCCACCGGGTGAAACGGAACGTGGTGGTGCGCCGACACCACCGCGAGGGCGTAGGTGCCGACCTTGTTGGCAAAGTCGCCGTTGCGCGCGACACGATCGCTGCCCACGAACACCCTGCTGGCGCGGCCGGAGCGCAGGACGAGCGCGGCCATGCTGTCGGTGATGAGGGTGTGGGGGATGTGGTGGCGGCGGAGTTCCCAGGCGGTGAGGCGGCCGCCCTGGAGGAGCGGGCGCGTCTCGTCGACGTAGACGTGAACGCGCTTGCCCTGCTGGTGCGCGCGGATGATGACGCCGAGCGCGGTGCCCACGCCCACGGTCGCAAGACCGCCGGTGTTGCAGTGGGTGACGAGCCCGTCGCCGTCCTCGATGAGCGCCGCACCGTGCTCGGCCATCGCGTCGGCGCGGGCGACGTCGTCGACGAAGACGTCCATCGCCACCGCGTCGACGCGCGAGAGGTCGTCGTCGTCCGCCGCGGCGAGCAGGCGGTCGATGGCGGCCATGAGGTTGACCGCGGTGGGCCGCGACGCGCGCAGACGAGCGGCCTCGGCGCGGAAGACGGAAGGAGTGCAGCGCGAACGCACGAGGAGACCGAGACACATGGCCGCCGCGACGCCGATGAGCGGGGCGCCGCGCACGGCGAGCGTGCGGATGCAGTCCTCCATGACGGCGGGGTCGGTCGCGTCGACCCAGCGCTCCTCGTCGGGAAGGCGGCGCTGATCGAGCAGGAAGACGCGCTCGCCGTCCATGCGGAGGCCGGTGGAGGTGACGGGGTTCCAGGTGGTGGCGGTCATGGCGGCGCGGACCATACCGCAACCGCGAGGCTCACCCACCGAGCGCGTCGCACAGCCCGCCCGCGGGCGCGATGCGGGGCATCGTCGGCCCGTCGGGCACCAGCGCGAAGGTCGCCGCGTCGAAGCGCAGCCGCTGCGTGCGACCCGTCACGGCGCCCGTCACGGTGACGCTCCCGTCGGGCTCGCCGCGCAGCGTGAGCGCCTCGCCCTCGGACTCCCGCGGGACGTCGACGACCACCACGAACCAGCCGTCGGGGTGCAGCCGCAGCAGCCGACGAGACGCCACATCGCACTGCGCCGTCCGGCACCCGAAGCACAACCCGACGGCCCAATCGTCCATCGCGACGTAGTCCGCGCGGCCCGCGTGGATCACCTCGCCGTACTGAATCGAGTGGTGGTCGTGGTCCCACTCCTGATCGACGACGATGCCCGGTGACCCGCGCACCCCCTCGCGCATCAGCACGATCACCGCGCCGCCCTCCTCGGGGTGCGCTCGCACGAGGGTCTCCTCGCTGCCGTTGTGGTCGGCGTCGAAGCGCGCGAGCACCTCGTCACGCGCCGCATCGAAGGCCACGGCCCATCGGGTCAGGCGCTGCGCTGGCGTCTCCGCAACGCCGGGCGACCGCGCGTAGTTGACGTGCCACTGGTGGCCGATGCGCGAGGCGATTGCGCCCGACGTTGGGGCCATCGGGGCGAGCAGCGGACACCCCGGCTTGAGCTCGCGCGGGCCCACGAAGGCGTAGCCCTCGGCGCCCGTCGCGGTCACCCGCACATGGCTCAACACCGGCGTCGAAACGCCCCCCGCCGTGGGACCCGGTCGATGGACGTCCGACGTCGCGAGCACCTCCAGGTCGGTGCCCGCCGGAAGCTCCGGGCCCTCCGAGCGCACCACCGCCCGCGGTCGCAGGTGAAACGACGTCGCCGACCGCGCCGAACACCCGGCCGCGACCGGCGCGTAGACCACGCACGCGGCCAGCACGGCGAGGGCGATCCACCACGCGGGAGTGTTCCGCGAGCCACGGCCTCCGCGCCGCGCGACGGCGCCCAGCGACATCTCTTCGAGCATGGCAACGCGCTTGAGCAGCCCCCGTGCCGACGCACCCGTCCGGCGTCATGCGCACGTGCCTGTTGATTGACACCGGCCTTCGCCCAAGCGTGTGATCGTCACCATGAACCTCCGCGCGCTCTGGTCGCTGCTCCTGATCTCCGTGCTGGTGGGCTGTTCGGTCGGCAACAGCGTCGTCGGCGGCCCAGACGGCGGGGCGCGCGACGGGTCGATGGATGTGCCCGCCGTGTGTACCCCGATGCAGACCCAGTGCGGCTCGCGCTGCGTCGACACGGCCAACGACAGCACCAACTGCGGCGCCTGCGGACGGACGTGCGGCAACCTGATGATGTGCGTCGCGGGCGTCTGCCAGGTGCAGTGCCCCGGCACCCAGACGGCCTGCAACGGCGCCTGCGTCGACCTCGCCACGGACACCAACAACTGCGCCGCCTGCGGTCGCGCGTGCGGAACCGGCCAGGTGTGCAGCCTCTCGCGCTGCTCCATCACCTGCGCGCCCACGCTCGCCACCTGCGGCGGCGGCGACGCCGGGACCGGCGACGTCGGCCTCCCGAGCTACTGCGCCGACACCCGCACCGACCGCACCAACTGCGGCGCCTGCGGCAACGTCTGCCCCGCGGGCAACGTGTGCGTCGCGGGCATGTGCCAGGTGTCCTGCCCCGGCGCCCAGACCGCCTGCGGAACGACCTGCGCCAACCTCCAGACCGACAACGCCAACTGCGGCAGTTGCGGCACCGTCTGCGCCGCCGGTCAGGCGTGCACCAACGGCACCTGCGCGGCCTCGTGCGGCACCGGCCTCACCGTCTGCGGATCGAGCTGCGCCAACCTCCAGACCGACAACGCCAACTGCGGCGCGTGCGGCAGCACCTGCGGCGCAGGCCGTGTCTGCTCGGCCGGCGTCTGCGGCACCACCTGCGCCACGCCGCTCGTCACCTGCGGCGGCGGCGATGCGGGCGTGACCTACTGCGCCGACCTCTCCATCGACCCCGCCAACTGCGGCGCCTGCGGCACCGTCTGCACCCTCCCCAACGCGGTCACCACGGGGTGCACGGCGGGGATGTGTTCGATCGTGCGGTGCGCGACGGGCTTCGGTGACTGCGACGGCGTCGCGTCCAACGGCTGCGAGACCGACCTCACCAGCAGCGCGCCCCACTGCGGCGCGTGCGGCGCGGCGTGCGCGCTCCCCAACGTCACCGCGCAGTCGTGCGTGGCCGGGATGTGCGCGGTGCCGACGGGCTCGTGCGCGACGGGCTTCGCGGACTGCAACGGCGCCGCCTCGGACGGCTGCGAGACCAACACCCGCACCGAAAACGGCAACTGCGGCACCTGCGGCACCACCTGCGCCGCGGGCCAGGTCTGCTCCGCTGGCGTGTGCGGCGCCACCTGCGGGACGGGCCTCACGACCTGCGGCTCGGGCAGCACCGCGTTTTGCACCAACACCCAGATCGACCCGACCAACTGCGGCGCGTGCGGGATGGTCTGCGCGCTCCCCGCGGCCTCGGCCAACGGGTGCGCCGGGGGGATGTGCACGGTGATCCGCTGCAACGCGGGCGCGGGCGACTGCGACGGCGTGGCGTCCAACGGCTGCGAGACCGACCTCCAGACCAGCGCCCCGAGCTGCGGCGCCTGCGGCCGCGCGTGCGTGCTGCCCAACGCGGTCGCCGCGTGCACCTCGGGCGCGTGCGGCGTCGCGGCCTGCAACCCCGGCTTCGCGGATTGTGACGGCGTCGCGGCCAACGGCTGCGAGGTCGACGTCCGCACCGACAACACCAACTGCGGCGTGTGCGCGAGGACGTGCACCGCCGGCCAGGTGTGCTCCGCCGGGGTGTGCGGCACCACCTGCGCGCCGGGCCTCGCGACGTGCCCCGCGGTCGGGTCGGCGCCGCCGTTCTGCGCCAACACCGCCGTCGACCCGGACAACTGCGGCGCGTGCGGGACGGTCTGCGCGCTCCCGTCCGTGGCCAGCAACGGCTGCGGGGGCGGCGCGTGCACGGTCGTGCGCTGCATCGCGGGGACGGGCGACTGCAACGGCGTCGCCGCCGACGGCTGCGAGACCAACCTCCTGACGAGCGCGGGCAACTGCGGCGCGTGCGGTCGCGGGTGCGTTCTGGCCAACGCGACGTCGACCTGCGCAGGCGGCACCTGCGGGCTGACGACCTGCAACGTGGACTTCGCCAACTGCGACGGCGCGGTGGGCAACGGCTGCGAGGTGAACACCCGCACCGACAACGCCAACTGCGGCGGCTGCGGCATCGCGTGCGGCGCGGGCCAGGTGTGCTCTGGTGGTCTCTGCGGGACGACCTGCGCGGCCTCGCTCACCACCTGCCCCTCGGTCGGCGGCGCGCCCTCGTACTGCGCCAACACCGCGGTCGACCCCGCCAACTGCGGAACCTGCGGCCGCGTCTGCTCCCTCCCCTCGGCGGCGGCCACGGGCTGCGCGGCCGGGGCGTGCACGGTCATCCGCTGCAACGCGGGGACGGGCGACTGCAACGGCGCGGCGGTCGACGGCTGCGAGACCAACCTGCTCACCACCATGACGAGCTGCGGGGCCTGCGGCCGGGCGTGCGCGCTGGCCAACGCGACGGCGGCGTGCACGGCCGGGACGTGCGGGCTGACGGCCTGCCTCGCGGGCTTCGCCAACTGCGACGCCAGCACCGCCAACGGCTGCGAGGTCGACACGCGCACCAGCAACTCCAACTGCGGCGGCTGCGGCGTGGTGTGCGGCGCGGGGCAGAGCTGCGCCGCGGGCGTCTGCGTGACCACCTGCGCGTCGCCCAACGTGGTGTGCGGCAGCGGCTCGGCGGCCTTCTGCACCGACACCCGCATCGACCCGCGCAACTGCGGCGCGTGCGGGACCGTCTGCGCCCTCCCCAACACCGCCGTCAACGGCTGCGGGGCGAGCGCGTGCACGGTGGTCACCTGCGCGGCGGGCTTCGGCAACTGCGACGGCATCGCGAGCAACGGCTGCGAGACCAACCTCTCCAACACCGGAACGAGCTGCGGGGCGTGCGGCCGATCGTGCGTGCTGGCCAACGCCACCTCGTCGTGCACGTCGAGCGCGTGCGCGGTGACGGCCTGCTCCGCCGGCTTCGCCAACTGCGATGCCACTGCGGCCAACGGCTGCGAGGCCAACACCAACACCGACCCGGCCAACTGCGGCGGCTGCGGGCGCGCGTGCGGCGCCGGGCAGGTGTGCGTCGCGGGCGTGTGCGGGACGGCCTGCCTCGCGCCCAACACGGCGTGCACGGGCTCGGTCGCGGTGTGCACCAACACGGCGGTCGACCCGGCCAACTGCGGGGCGTGCGGGCGCGTGTGCTCGCTGCCCAACACCACCGTCGCGGGCTGTGCGGCGGGTGCGTGCACCGTGGTGGGCTGCACCGCGGGCTTCGCCAACTGCAACACCAGCGCGACCGACGGCTGCGAGACCGGCATCAGCGCCGACGCCAACAACTGCGGGGCGTGCGGTCGGGTGTGCGCCGCGGGCCAGCGCTGCGCCGCCGGGAGCTGCGTGGCCGACCCGGTGGTGCAGGGCTGCGCCGACGGAACGCGCGAGGGCTTCCTGAGCCTCTCGTCGTACCCGCGCATCGCGTCGTGCAGCGGCGGCTTCCAGATTCCGGGCGTGCTGTCGCCGACGTTCAACCCGATGTGCGCGCGCGGTGGCGGCAACAACGGCGCCTCGCCGACGGGCGTGGGCTGCAACGTGGCCGACCTGTGCGCGGTCGGCTGGCACGTCTGCTACTCGGCCGCGGAGGTCACGATGCGCTCGTCCACCGGGTGCACCAACGCGTCGCCGAGCCCGGGGCAGTTCTTCGTGACGCGGCAGTCGAGCACCGGCTGCGGCGTGTGCGCCAACGGGAGCAACTTCCTCAACCCGCCGTGCAACAGCGAGAGCTGCGCGACGGGCTGCGGCGGCAGCGACGCCGTGTCCAACGACGTCTTCGGCTGCGGCTCCGCGGGCGCCACGCCCGCCGTCGCATGCGGCGTGCTCAACGCCTTCAGCAACAACGTGTGCTCGTCGCTCCCGGCGGGCTGGAGCTGCGGCAGCGACGGCTTCCGCGAGGCGCACAACGTGGTGCTCACCACCCCGACGGCGGGCGGCGCCCTCTGCTGCCAGGACTGATGCCCACCGAGCGCCACCGACCGGAGGTGGCGCTGCCATCGTGGGCGACGAAGAAGCCCACGGATGGGTTCCTGCCCGTTCCTGACAAGCTCAAGGCTGCGATCGCGAAGGCGCTCGGCCCGCTCGATCGCCGCTACGCCATCACCCACTCCGTTCGGATGGGAGCGGTCCTCGCGCCGCCGTCGACCTGGGGGTTGCATCGCATGCTCTCGGTCAACGACGGCGCGGGACCCGAGGTGGCGCGCGTCATCGACGTGCTCGCGCAGCACGAGCTGCCGTTGATCGCCGCCGACTTCTGGTACCCGAGCTCATCGCAGGGTGAAGGCACGGCCGAAGCCGCCGCCGCGATCTTCGAGGCCGCGTTGGCGCCATCGAGCGTCTCGCACCTGCGACGCCTCACGGTGCTGCTGCATCGGGTGCGTCTCGAAGCGCCCGTCGCGCGCGCACTCGCGGGCGCCGTCGCGCGCATGACGTTGCTGGAGGTTCTTGGGCTCAACGCGAGCGGAGGAGCGGGAGCGCTGACGGTGGTGGCAGCCGCCCCTCCCCTGCATGTGCTGGAGCTGAACGACCTCGGCGCGGCGGAGCTTCGATCGCTCGCGGTTCTCCCCGCAGTCGAGCGGCTCGCGTCGCTCACGCTGCGAGGCATCGACGCCGACGACGCGGCCGTTGCGACGTTGCTCGATGCGCCGTGGGCGAAGCGTCTCGGTTCGCTTGAGCTCGCGCGGAAGGCGCTGGTGGCGTCGGACTACCGCGCGGTCGCCGGGCTCGACGCGCTCACGTCGCTCAACCTCCGCTTCCCCGACGAGGCGACGGTGGCGGCGATCGCGGACGCAGACTTCGTCCCGCAGCTCGAACGACTCGAGCTCCACGACTGTCGCATCGATGCGCGCATCGCGAAGCGCCTCGCCGCTCGCGGTCTGCCGAAGCTCCAGCGCCTCTTCGTGAAGCGCGCCGAGATGAGCGACGCGGCCCTACGCTACCTCGTCGACGCGGCGCCTGGTCTGAAGGAGCTCGGCATCCCCAGGACGTCGCTTCCGAAGACTTGGGCGAAGCGCGGACGCACCGTGCTGTGAGTCCGGGGGCACGAGCAGACGACCTCCAGACGTCTGGAGGTGCAGCTCCAGACGTCTGGAGTCGACGACGACGCACCTGGGATTCGGAGTAGGCGACGCGGGTCCGCCACGTCCGCAGTCCCCGGGGCCCACGCCGCAGCGTCAGCAAGGCGCGCAACGGTCAGGCACGCAGTCACCGGGGCCCACGCCGCAGCGTCAGCAAGGCGCGCATCCGCTACGTCCGAAGTTGAGTCTCGTAGCCCCACGAGACCGGATGAGTCGTTCGGACTGGTGCTGCGGGCCTGACCGGTGCGCGCCGCGCTGACGCTTCGGCGTGGGCCCCGGGGACTGCGGTCGTAGCGGATGCGCGCCTTGCTGGCGCGGCGGCGTGGGACCGCAGAACGTCTCAATCGACCACTCGGTCGGCGAGCACGTCGAACGCGAGGCGGGTGATGCGCCCGAGGTAGGCGAAGTCGATGCGGTCGAACGTATCGGTCGCGCGGTGGTAGTGCGGCGTGTGGTCACCGCCGACGAACTCCTCGCCGACCCCGACCGCCGCAAACCCCCGCCGCAGAAACGACTGGTGGTCGCTCGACGCGAAGGTCACCGCGTGGACGGGAATGCTCCGTGGGGTGCCGTGAAGGCGATAGAGGTCTTCGAGCCCGGCGGAGGGCGACCACAGCTCGACCGCGCCGTCGCCGTCGCCGTCGAAGCTCACCATGTCGAAGCAGTGCACGCTGTCGACCGCGGCCCCATCGCTCGTCAGCGCTCCCGCGTAGACCGCGCTTCCCACGAGGCCGATCTCCTCCTGGTCGAAGAGCACGAAGTCGATCGGGTGGTCACGGCGCGGCAGCGTCGCGAGGTAGCGCGCGGCGGCCAGCACGATGGCCACGCCGGTTCCGTCGTCGGCAGCGCCCGGCCCCGCGGGCACGCTGTCGTAGTGCGCGCCGACGACGATGCGCGCGGTTGTCGCGCCGGTCGTGGCGGGCAGGCTGGCCACGACGTTTTGCCCAGTGGTGTAGGCCCGTAGCTCTGCGTTGAGCCCGCGCGCAGCGAGGGCGTCGCGGAGGTACGTGCGAGCCGCGGCGCGCTCGGCGACCGAGGCGCGGTGGGCGAGCGTCACGCCGGGGGAGATCTCCTCGCGGCCCGCGAGACGACCGATCACCTCGCGCTGGTACGACTCGATCCAGGTGCACGCATCGGGCGTGTCGCACTCACGCGCCGCAGGCACATCGACCGCGGGAACATCGACCACGACGGGCACGTCGACGGCGACGGGTGCGTCCATCGCCGCATCGACCGCGGGCGTACGCGGGGTGCTGGTGGAGTCGTCGCACGCGGCGAGCCCGACGAAGAGGCCCAGGGTCCAGACGACGGTGTTGCGCATCGGGCGCGACCGTACGTCCGTGCCGACGCCTGCTCAACCGCCGCGCTCGCCGTGGTTCAACCCACCTCGGTGAGCGACACGATCGCGCGGTCGGGTCCGATCGTCGCGCGCAGCCATCGCGCGCACGGCGGCGCTGCGACGAGCGGCGGAACATACGCCTCGTACGCGGGGAGGAAGCGCTCGATGTAGTCGCGCGCCTCGTCGTCCGAGAGCGCCGGCTGTCCGGCCGCGCGGCGGGCCCGCTCGGCGTCGACGCGGTAGTCGACGATCCACGCCGGGTCGCCCGCGACGAGGTGGACGAAGGCGTCGAGGCGGGCGGTCCATGATGCGTACGCGGGGAGGTATTCGTTGGTGGCGCGCAGCGTCGGCGGGCACACGTCGCGAGGCAGCGCGCGAAACCCGAGCATCCATCCTTCGACGAGGACCACGTCGAGCGGCGCTTCGACCCGAAACTCCGTCGGCGAGCGATCGCCGCGTCCGCCGTGCAGGGACTTGTCGTAGACCGGGACGGCAACAGAGCCAGATCGCTGCGAGGCGAGCGCGCCGAGGACACGATCACCAAGCGCGACGTCGTGCGTTCCGGGGTAGCCGCGGTGTTCGAGGCAGCGGTCGCCAGGGTGTCGCGCGGCGAGGGCGCGCTGGTCGGCGTGCGTCCGGTAGAAGTCGTCGACCGACACGGTGACGGCTCGCAGCCCCGCGCGCTCCATCGCCGTCACGAGCCCTGCGGTGAGCGTCGATTTCCCACCGCCCTGCGGCCCCGACACGCCGATGACGTGCGCGCGCGACGGACCACGGGCGTGCGCGCCGTCGAGGCAGAAGCGGGCGATCGCGGGCGGTGGGTGCACGGCTCGCCCAACCTATACCCGAACGCCGCGGAGGCTCCTCACTCCCAGCGGCTGTACGTCGTCGCGCTGCCGTCGGAGGCCGTCAGCGTGAGGCGCTCGCGCCCGGAGCTGTCGTCGCGCGACCAGCGGTACGTGACCACCGCGGGCCCCAGCGAGCTGTCGGCCGAGCGGCCGCAGGTGTTGGTCAGGTGCGTCACGCGGCCGTGCCGATGCGTGACGAACGAATCCCCGTCGAGGACGACGGTGCCGCGCTCGACCCCGCGAAGCTGCGACGAGCAGTTGTAGATGGTCGAGCTGATCAGCGCGCCGTACTCGTAGCCCCCGTCGGCGTCGATGATGAAGTAGAAGCCCGAGCCGTTGGTGGGCGCCGACTGTCCGTCGATCGCGGACTGATACTGGATCGACGAGATGCTCCCGGAGAACCATCGGCCTGCGATGGTGGGAGGCATCTCGGAGCGCGGCGTGTCGAGCACCGGAATCGCTCCGCCGAGGGTGGTGGAGGAGCCACCGCCACAGGCGGCGAGGGCAGCGGCGACGACGAGGACGCGGAAGATCGGAAGGGTCATGGCGGGTCTCCTTGTGGGTGATGCGCCGAGCTCTTCAGCAACGGCCGTACCCACGAGAAACACCTCTATTCACAGTGTTTCGCGAGAGCCTTGAGCAGAGACGGCGCGATCTGCGCGACCTCGGCGCGTCACGCTCACTTCCCCCCGCAGCACTTCTTGAACTTCTTCCCGCTCCCGCACGAGCACCGCTCGTTGCGGCCCTGCGTCGGGGCGACGCTCACCGGAACATCCGACGCCCAGAGCCGACGGTAGTGGGTGATGAGCATCTCGGTGGCCGCCACGTCCCACGGGATCTGTAGGCGCCGCGCCACCGCCTCGCGCTGGTACATCGTTTCGGGCTCGCGCACCGCGAACCACGGGACCAGCACCGCCATCAGGTCGGACGCCTGCGGGTCGCGGATGCCCACCTCGTAGCAGGCGTGCCACGCGAGCACCGCGTCGTCGTCGTAGCCGTCGAAGCTCACGCTCGCCCCGCTGAGAAAGGTCCCCGCGCGCAGGCTCTCCACGGCCTTCGCTTCCCACGCCGGGCCGAGCGCGAGGCGATCGCGCAGCGCGGCCGCGGCCTTCGCGGCGACCCCTTCGATGTACGGCTGCTTCGCTGCCACCAGCCAGTCGAGGCAGCGCTCGACCCGCTCGCGCAGGTCGGGGTAGCGCACCGCCGCGCCGACCAGCGCCCAGATGGAGCCGATCTGCTCCAGGTGGATGATGGACGTGCGCGCCTGCTTCGCGAGCTGACCCACGCACACGCGACCCATGCGCGCGGCGCACCAGACCCCGCGCAGCGCGAGGGCCGTGTTGCCCAGCCGAACGCCGGACCACGCGAAGTCCGCGAAGCACTCTTCGAGCGAGCACTCGATGCCCGAGTAGCGTCGACACTCTTCGAGGGACTCGTCGGCCAGCAGCGGCAGCAGGTGACCGACGGCCCACGCGCTCTGCCAGACGGCGTGCAGCCGGCCGTGCTCCTCGGCGCGGAAGCGCGTGCGGCGCTTGAGCTCGTCGAGGGCGACCACCACGTGGTCTTCGGTGTCGAGGAGGTCGCGGACGTAGCGCGACAGCATGAGCGTGCGCAGCCCGAGGACGATCTCCACGTCCTCGCGGCTCAGGCGATCGCCCGCGAAGTACAGCGCCTGGAAGGCCGCGCGCATGCGCTGGGAGTCCTGCGAGACGACGCGGGCTCGCTCCATGGCGACCCGCAACCGCTCGAAGCTCACGGCGCAGCGGTCGAGGTCGCGGCGCGCGACCACCGCGGTGTCGTAGGGGTCCATGCCGCGCGCGAGGCAGGTGACGAAGCGCGCCTCGCGCGTGACGATCACGAAGGGCCCGTCGGGGCCGTCGAGCGAGATGGCCACGCGCTCGCTCGCCGGGTCGGGCGCGGCCTGCTCGATGACGTACCGCAAGATCGCCGGGTCGCGGTAGAGCGCGAGCGCGAGCGCCGTCTCCTCGGCGGAGATGCGGTCGAGGCGCGAGAGGAAATGGTGCGCGTGGTTGGTCCCCGGCGGCGGGTCGGAGTGCCTCCTGTCCTGCGCGCTCATTGCAGGGTCGACGCTACCGAGCAGGCCGCGACCGACGCAAGGTAGAGCGTGTTGACACTGCGTTTCGCGGGGTGATCTAGTGCGCGAGCGACGCGGGATGCATGGAGAGAAGCGGTGACATCGGAGCCCCCCGCGCGTCGGCGACGGTCGACCTCTTCGGGCTGGTGGGGACGCGCCTCGAAGGGAAGTACGACGTCGAGGCCGCCATCGCCGAAGGGGGCTTCGCGGTGGTCTACCGCGGCCTCCACCGAACGCTCCAGAAGGCCGTCGCGCTCAAGGTATTGAAGGTCCCCGATCACCTCTCCGACGGGGCGCTGCGGGCCTTCATGGCGAAGTTCGAGGAGGAGGCGCGCACCATCGCCCGCATCGAGCACCCGGCCATCGTGCGCGTGCTCGACTCGGGCGCGTCGACCATGCCCGACGGACGACAGGCGCCCTGGATGGCGCTGGAGTGGCTGGAGGGCGTCACGCTCGACGTCGAGCTCGCGGCGCGACCGCAGGGGCGCTCGCCCGCGGAGGTGCTCGCGCTGATGCTGCCGGCGTTCGAGGCGCTCGCCTACGCGCACGAAGAGGGCGTCGCCCACCGCGACATCAAGCCGGCCAACCTCTTCCTCGCGCGAGACCGCCGCGGCGCCGCGTCGCTGCGGGTGCTCGACTTCGGCATCGCCAAGATGGTCGACGGCGGCGAGCGCAGCGGCTCGGGGCACACCGCCACGCAGGCTGCCTTCCGCGCGTTTTCACCGGAGTACGCGGCGCCCGAGCAGGTGAGCGGCACCCGCACCGGCCCGTGGACCGACGTGCACGCGCTCGCCCTCATCACCGTCGAGGCCCTCACCGGCCGCCCCCCGTACGCGCGCCACGACCCCACCGCGCTCTTCGCCGACGTGCTCTCCCCCGTGCGCCCGACGCCCGCCCGCTTCGGCGTCGACGTCGGCGCCTGGGAGCCCGTTCTCAAGCGCGCGCTCGCCGTGATGGCGCCCGATCGTCACCCCAACGCGCGGGCGCTCCTCGACGATCTGCGCGCGTCGCTGCCCGCCAGCTCGCACGTCATTCCCCCGACGCGGGTGTCGTACACGCCGGCGCCCGCGGGCCTTCCCCTCGCGGCGCCCACGGTGGCGATGACGGCCATCGCGCCGCCCTCGTCGCTGCCGTCGCCGCAGCCGCAATACGCGCCGCGCCCGGCGGTCGGCAACGGCGCGCTCGTCACGGGCATCATCGCGGTTGGCCTGCTGGCGATCGTGGGCGTGTGGTGGCTCGCGCGCCCGGCGTCCAACCCGACGGTCGCCGAGGTCGCTCCGGCGGTGATCGCTCCGCCGGTCGAGATCGCGCCCGCGCCTCCGCTGCCAGCACCGCCGCCGGTCGCGATGCCAGAGCCCGAGCCGATCAACCCGGTGGCGCCGATACCCGTCGCGGCCGGCCCCGCGCGTCGACGCAATCACGCGCCCGCGCGCCGCTCGGTGCGCTCGTCCAACGGCACCGTGCTGTTGAGCCCGGACTGATCTCGGCGCACCCCGGTGTGCGCCGGAGTTCGCGTGACCCCACGCGTCGAAGTGCAGTCGCTCACTCCGGGCTATTTCACGTTGTCACCTCGCTACGCGAGGTTGCAGCACTGGCCTTGACGAACAACCCTTCGATTCGCTCATCGGCAACGGAGCGTTTTTGCAACCTCGCGTAGCGAGGTGACAACGTGAAATAGCCCGGAGTGAGCGACTGCACTTCGACGCGTGGGGTCACGCGAACTCCGGCGCACCCCGGTGTGCCTCACCCACGCTGTTGGGCCCAGCGCGCGCGAGCTCTCGTCAGCGCGCTCGCGTCCGCGAAGCCCACCAGGAAAGCCACCTCCTTCAAGCGCCCGCCCCTCGCCAGCAGTCGCTCGACGCGCTCTCGGCGCAGCCCGTCGATAACCTCCGCGAAGGTCGTCGCCTCCGCTGAGAGTCGGCGTTGCAGCGTTCGTGGGCTCACGCGCAGTCGTCGCGCCGCCCCACCGACGTCGAGCGAGAGACCGTCGGGCCCCTCGCACGCGGCCCGCACCCGCGCCGCGAACGACGGCCGCTCGGGCAGCGCCTCCAGCGACCGCTGCGCCTGCCTGTCGAACGCCCTCAACAACAGCTCCCGCGGCACCTGCATCGGCCGATCGACGAGCTCGCGCGGCAGCCTGATCTCGTCGACCGCGGCGCCGAAGACGGGCTCGACACCGAAGGCCATGCACAGCGCGTCGGTGGGCCCGAGCGGCGCGTGCGCGAAGGTCACCGCCACCGGCACCACCATGGGGTCGACCAGCGCCTTCGCGCCCCCGAGCGTCTCCAGCAACGCCAGCTCCGACAACACCGCGCGGGCCACGTCGCTCGACCCCGGGTGCCGGAAACGCACGGCCACCTCGTCGACACCGTGGTGCAGCGTGAAGCGCTCGCCGTCGCCCCAGAGTCGCTGGTACGCGAAGGCGCGCTCCAGCCCCTCGCCGAAGGTCGCCGCCGTCATCAGCACGAAGCCCGCGGCGTCGTAGGTGCGGTCGTCGTGGACGCCCGCGATCGCGAGCCCCAGGCCCTCCGCGCCGAGCAGCGTGACGGCGGCTTCGACGAGGCGGTCGCTCGTGGCGTAGTCGACGCGCGCGTCGGGGTCGACGAGCGTCGCGTGCGGCAGACCCCATCGACGACACACCTCCGTCGCCGGGTGCCCGCGGTCTTCGAGCAGACGCAGCACCCGCATGGTCATGCGACCGGAGACCCCGCCGTGGTCGGTCGCGTCGATGGCGCGCGAGGCCCTGCGATCTGGCGCGCCGGGCCTGGAACCCCCCGCCCCGTCGCCCCCATCCTCCGGGGCATCCACCATGCTGCGCGCCCTCCGACTCTTCGTGCTCACGTTCTTCGCCGTGCTCCGCTCGCGCTGGTCGCGCGGACCGCTGCGGCCCGGCTGGTCGTTCATGTTCGAGGGGACCGTAGCGTACCTGCGCCGCGACTCGGACGACACCGCCGCGTGGCCCTACCCACAGCTCCGCGCCGACATGAACGCCCGCCCCTACCCCAAGGACTTCGCGCGCCGCGTCGCGCTGCGCGACGAGACGCTGGGAGGCGTCACGGCGGTGTCCTTCGCCCCGCGCGAGGTGCGTCGGCGCGGGGTGGTGTTGTTCTTCCACGGCGGCTCGTACCTCTTCGGCTCCGCGCGCACGACCCACGCGGAGGCCATCGCGCGACTCGCCGTGGAGAGCGGCACCCGGGTCGTCGCCCCCGAGTACCGCCTCGCGCCGGAGCACCCCTTCCCCGCGCAGCGCGACGACGCGCTCGCCGCCTTCGACGCACTCGTCGCAGGTGGCGTCGCCGCGGAGGACGTCGTCCTGGCCGGTGACTCCGCGGGCGGCAACCTCGCGCTCGTCCTCGCGATGGCCCTGCGCGACCGCGGCGGACCGCAGCCGCGCGCCCTCGTGTTGATGTCACCGTGGGCCGACCTGACCATGCCGGGCGCGTCGTACAAGACCAACGCCGACTGCGACTACGGCACGCGCGCGGTGCTCGACCGACAGGCGCGGGCCTTCGCGGGGGATGTTCCGCTCGACGACCCGCGGGTGTCGCCCGCGTACGGAAGGCTCGACGGGCTGCCGCCCACGCTCATCGAGGGCGGCGACGCGGAGATCCTGCACGACGACATCGTGGCGCTCGCCGATCGGATGAAGCGCGCGGGAGTCGACGTGACCCTCTACGTGGCGCCCGGCATGCCCCACAACGCGGCGGTCTTCGCGGCGTTTCACCCGAGCGCGGCGGCCGCGGCGAAGGAGCTCGCGCGCTTCGTCGAGGCACACCTCGACCCGATCGCCCTCACGGCGCCGGTGACGTGAGCGGCACCGTTGGCACTGGCGCCAGCGCCCCGTCGCTCCCGCGCGGGTACGTCCACAACGCCTGCGTCCACGGGACGCTCCCGCGCGCCGTCACCAGCCGCTGATACGGATCGTTGCCCACCGCGGGGTTCATCCGCGCATGGTCGGTGAGGAAGCCCGCGTAGAGGTAGTCCGTCAGCTCTCCCGCCTGCAGAACGCCATCCCGCGGACGCGCGTCGGCTTCGCCCAGCACCGCGCGTCGCAGGTACCACGAGAGATATCCGCCCGCGCGCCGGGGTTCGGCCGTGTCCGACAGCACGTCGGCGTCGGAGGAGAAGAGCCCGATGCGCCCTGGTGCCGTGACCCAGTCGTCCGCAAATCCGCCGGCGTGGCAGGAGTCCAGCGCCATGATCGCCGTGCCCGCACGCAACCCCGCGAGCGCCGCGACGACCTCCGTGTCGGCGATGGGACCGTCGATGAGCTCGATGGTCTCGTCGACGCCGTCGAGCTCGGTGCGGTCTCCCTCCGGCGCCGGTCGCACGTTGCCGTGCCCCGAGAAGAACACCACCACCACGTCCTCGGGTCGCGCCCGCGCCGCGAGTCGCGAGAGCCCCGCGAGGAAGGCCGCGCGCGTTGCGCCAGCGTCGACCAGAACCTCCTGATCGGCCGCTCCCTGGAGGTGCGAGCGCCGCATCGCCTCGCCGAGGAAACGCGCGTCGTCGGCGCACCCGTAGAGCGTCGAGTGGCCGGTGTACGCCGTGATGCCCGCGTACAGACCGAGCACCCGGCCGCGCCCGTCGGCCCCGGCGTATCCCTCGGTCGGGACGTTCTCGCCTGCGCGCAGGATGACCGGCGGTCGCTCGCTCGTCGCGACGTGAAAGCGCCCGATGGCCTGTCCCCCGTAGGACGTCACCACGAGGTGGTAGGTGCCGCTCTCGGGGATCACCACGTCCAGCGTGCTGTCGAGCGGGCGATCGCGACGGTCAGGTCCGAGGTCGTTGGCGTCGTCGTTGATCCAGGTCTCGCCGCGCGGCCCGAGCACCGTGGCGACCGTGTCGAAGTCCGTCGACGTCACACGCAGCCGGACCCGCGCCCCACCGCGCGCCTCGAAGTGAAAGCGCCGACCGGGCATCCACTGCGCGGGCCGCGCTTCGAGCGTCGCGTCCGCCGTGGCGCCGAGGGTGATGGCGTCGCCCTCGCTCGCCGCCGTGAGCCTCTCCGCGCGCAGCGTGAAGGCGCCCGACTGGTTGCGACCGACGGTGGTCGCCGTCACCGTGTAGCGACCCGCGGCGGGCACGACGATCATCACGGCGGAGTCGTTGTTGCCGGGGAAGGCGTCGTCGTTGTCGACGTGGAGGCCGGTGGGTCCGTCGAGCACGAGGCGCGAGTCGACGTCGCTGGAGCGCATCACGAAGTACACCCGCTGCCCCGCCGTGAGCTCGATGGCGTAGCGGCGCGCAGGTCGTCCGTCGTGGTCGCGGACCGCGGTGCGATCGAGCGTCGCGCGGGTGTCTCCCCATGCGAGGGCCTCGGCGGGCGCGTCGACGGGGACCACCGCGGCAGCGACGGGAGCAACCACCACGGGTCGCGCCGAGGCGCAGCCGAGGGAAGAGATCAGGAGCGCTGAGGCGAGGCGTACGTGGGTCACGGCGCGAGGATACCGGACGTCCTTCCCGAGGCGTCGGTTGTGGTGGCCCCCTTCCCCGCTGCCGCGCGCCCTACCCCCGCGCTCAGGGCGCAGGGGCAGGGCTCCGCACGCTGCCAGGTTCGCGCTCAGGCTGCGGGCGTCGGAGCGTGCTACGCCGCTCCCCCCGTGGACGACGACTCTCCCACCCTCTCGCTCGGCCTCGACCTCACCGTCGCGGTGCGCCGCTTCACCGAAGCACCACCCGCTCCGCGCCACGACCTCGTCCGCGCCGGCGGCGGCGCCCTCGGCCTCTTCCTCGCCGAGTCCGCTCGCGCGCCCGGCGCCCTCCCCCTCGTCGTGGTCACCGCCGACGCCGAAGAAGCCCGCCGCCTCGCCGCCGACGTCGCCTTCTTCCTCGGAACCCCCGAAGACCGCGACGCCGCCGAAGAAGGCCGCGGCGAGGTGCTCGTCCTCCCCTCGCCCGAGCAGTCCCCCTTCGTCGACGTGGCGCCCGATCGCCGCACCGCGATGTCCCGCCTCGCGACGCTCTTCCACCTGTCGCAAGCCCTCCCGTGGCGCGTGCTCGTCGTCCCCGCGCCCGCCCTCGTGCGCCGCGTGGTGCCTCGCGCCGCGCTCACCCCGCGCTGCGACCTGGTGCAGGCCGAGGAGCTCGTCGACCGCGACAAGCTGCTCCAGGGTCTCGTCGAGGGCGGCTACCTGCGCGTCCCGGTGGTGGAAGATCCCGGCACCTTCGCGGCCCGCGGCGCCGTCATCGACGTGTGGCCGCCGAGCTCGCGCTGGCCCGCCCGCGTCGAGCTCGACGAAGACCTCTGCCTCACCATCAAGCTCTTCGACCCCGAAGGCCAGCGCACCGTCCGCCCCATCAAGGAACTCTTCCTCCACCCCGTTCGCGAAGCCCTCGTCGGCGACGCCGAACGGGCCCGCGCCCGCCGCCGTGTGCGCGAGCTCGCTGACGCCGTCGACCTCCCGAGCCATCAATCGAGCAAGCTCCTCGAAGACGTCGACAGCGGCCGCGCCTTCTTCGGCGCCGAAGGGTTTCTCCCCGCGTACTACGACGCGCTCGAACCCATCACCGCCTACCTCCCATCCTCCCTCCGCGTCGTCTGGAACCACTCCTCCCGCTGCCTCTCTGCCCTCCGCGACGAGCTCACCCGCGGCGCCGACGACCACCGCGCCCGCGTCGAGAAGCGCCTCCCGACCTTCGCCTTCGCCGACCACTACCTCACCGAGCCCGAGCTCTTCGCCGCGCTCTCCGCCTTCCCCGTGGCCGCGCACCACGAGCTCGTCGTTCGCTCTACCGAGGGTGCGACCGACGACGACCCTGCTGGCCTCGAACACGTCCCGATGGACGCGGCCGTCATCGACCTTGGGGCCGATCCGTTGTCTCGCCTCGCCGCAGACATCAAGTCGATGCGCGCCGAGAAGGGCAAGAGCGACGCGCTCGTTCCGCTGGTGGAGCAGTGCCGCTACTGGTTCGAGGAGGGCTACCGGGTGCTGCTCACGGCGCACACGCCCACGCAGGCCGAGCGCATCGCCACCATCGCCCGCGGCCACGGCCTCGCGGTGAAAGCCCACCACGGAACCTTCTCCCCCGCCCTCCTCCAGCGCGAACATCGCCCCGACACCGCCGCGGTCGAAGTGGTGGTGGGCGACCTCGCGCGCGGCTTCGCGCTCCCGTCGCGGCTGCTCGCGTTGGTCACCGAGGAGGAGATCTTCGGCGCCCGCGCGCGTCGCACCACCCGTCGCCGCAACGGCGAGTCGGGGGCGCGCCCCTTCATCGACGACCTGCGCGCGCTCGCGGTGGGCGACTTCGTGGTGCACGTCGACCACGGCATCGGGAAGTACCTCGGCCTCATCCACCGCGAAGTCGGAACCCAGAAGATCGATGTCCTCATCATCGAGTACTCCGGCGGCGACAAGCTCTACCTGCCGGTTACCCGACTCAACCAGATCCAGAAGTTCACGGGCGGCGAAGGCACACCGCGCGTCGATCGGTTGGGTGGAAGCACCTTCGCGAAGGCCAAGGCCCGCGTCGAGCGCGCCGTCCGCCAGATGGCCGATGAGCTCTTGCGATTGCAGGCAGAGCGCAAGGCGCACCCCGGGCGGGTGTTTCCACCGAAGGGGATGTTGGATCAGGAGTTCGAGGCGACCTTCCCCTTTGAAGAGACGGGCGACCAGGTGCGCGCCATCGACGAGGTGATGGGCGACCTCGAAGCGCCCACCCCGATGGACCGCCTCGTCTGCGGTGACGTCGGCTTCGGCAAGACCGAAGTGGCTTTGCGGGCTGCCTTCCACGTCGCCATCCAGGGCGCGCAGGTGGCGGTGCTGTGTCCCACCACGGTGCTCGCGCAGCAGCACTACCGAACCTTCGCCGACCGCTTCTCGCCGTATCCGTTGGAGGTCGCGGTGCTCTCGCGCTTCGTGACCGCGGCCGAGCAGCGCGACACCATCAAACGCCTCAAGGAAGGCAAGATCGACGTGGTGGTAGGCACCCACCGTCTGCTCTCGAAAGACGTTCACTTCAAGGACCTTGGTCTGTTGGTGGTCGATGAGGAGCAGCGCTTCGGTGTGACCCACAAAGAGCGCATCAAGCAGCTTCGGGCGCAGCTCGACGTGCTCACGCTCTCGGCGACCCCGATTCCCCGCACGCTCCAGATGGCGGTGGCGGGCATGCGCGACCTCTCCCTCATCACCACCGCCCCGATGGACCGTCGCGCCATCCGTACCGTGGTGTGTCGCGAGGACGCCAATGTGTTGAAGGAGGCCGTGACCCGCGAGCTCGCCCGCGGCGGCCAGGTCTTCTATGTGTACAACCGCATCGAGGGGCTCTACGAGCGGGCCGACAAGCTCCAGAAGCTGTTGCCCAGCGTGCGGGTGGCGGTGGCGCACGGGCAGATGGCGCCGGAGACGCTGGAGACGGTGATGATGGACTTCATCGAAGGGCGCTACGACGTGCTCTGCGCGACGGCCATCATCGAGAGCGGCATCGACATCCCGCGCGCCAACACGATGATTCTCGACCGGGCTGATCTCTTCGGGCTGTCGCAGCTCTATCAGTTGCGCGGTCGCGTGGGTCGGTCGCGGGAGCGGGCGTATTGCTACTTGTTTGTTCCGCCGGTGTCGAAGATGAGCGATGAGGCGAGGGCGCGCATCGACGCCATCGAGCGCTTCACCGAACTGGGGTCGGGCTTCCAGGTGGCTTCCCTGGACATGGAGCTGCGCGGCGCGGGTGATCTGCTGGGCGCCGAGCAGTCGGGCAACGTGTCGGCGGTGGGCTTCGACCTGTATTGCCAGATGTTGGAAGAGGCGATTGGTGAGCTGAAGGGTCAGCCGGTGATTCCGGGCGTCGACCCGGAGCTCACCTTCGACGAGCCCAACTACCTTCCCGAGGAGTATATCGAGGACGTCGGGGTTCGGCTGTCGTTGTACAAGCGACTGGCGAGCGCGTTCAGCGATGACGACGTGCAGGAGTTTGCGACGGAGATGGAAGACCGCTTCGGCCCGGCGCCGCCGCCCGCGCGGCTGCTGGTGCGCGTGATGGCGGTGAAGGTGCGGCTGCGGAAGCTGCGCGCGCTGGGCATCGAGGCCAACCGCGAGCGTGTGGTGATTCACCTGAAGGAGGACTCGCCGCTCGACGCCGCGAAGGTGATGGAGCTGTGCGCGAATCGAAGGTCGCCGTACAAGCTCTCACCGGACATGAAGCTGTCGCGCCGCTTCGAGGTGGGCGAAGGGATCAACCACGCCGAGGCGATGCTCGCGGAGCTGGAGCCGCTGGTGACGGGGTGATGGAAGTGGGAACCACCCGATGCGCCCGGCCGCCGCGGGTTGAAACCCACGGCAGCCGGACGCACAGACTTGTCCTCTGGACCGTGTTGGCGGCCACGACGACCTGCACCTTCCCCGGTGACCCGCCGGCCCTCCGCACTGCCGCTTCGGTGTCCGTTGGGCGCGACGGGGGCTCTCTCCCGACAACCGATGCTGGCGCTGTCTCCCTCGCCTGGAATGGACGTTGTCCCGTGGAGACGGAAAACGCCTCCGTGGTGGTGGCCCGCGTCGGTGGCGTCGGGCTGACGGTGTGCGACGTGGCGCTGCGAGCGTGGCGACGGACGCGCGAGGGACTGCCCCCCTTGAGCGCGCGCGCGCTGGTCGACGAGCTGGTGGCGGAGGAGGGAGCGGCGGCGCTGGCCCGCGAGGCGGCGGACGGCGGGAGCGACCGCGCGGTGACCGAGGCGCTGGCCGAGGGGCTCCTGCGGGCCGAGACGCTGGCGGCGCTGACGACGCCCGACGACGCCACGGTGGCGCGGTGGTACGCGGCGCACGCGGACGACTTCCAGCGACCGGTGAGGGTGCGGGCGCGGTGGCTGATTCTACGGACGCAGGCAGCGGCGCTGACGGCGGGCGCGGCGCTGCGCGCGGGGGCGGCCTTCGAAGACCTCCTCGGGCAGAGCATCGACCCGCTGCGCGCGAGGGACCACGGCGACCTGGGGGAGCTGCGGCGGGAGGAGGTTCCGGCGGCGGTGGGGAGCGCGGTGGTGGAGGCGGCGTTTGCCTTGGCAGAAGATGGTGCGGTGACCGAACGACCGGTGCGGGTGACCATCACGACGACGGTGGTGGTGAGGCGGAGGCCGAGGCAGCGGCGCGTGGCGGGCTGGGCGGTGGTGCAGCGGCTCGGTCGGCGCGAGGCGGAGACGCTGGCGCTGGAGAGCGTGCGGCGGCGGGTGCTGCACCGGATGATGCGCGAGCGCTACGAGCAGGCCCGGGAGGCGGCGCGCACGCGGTGGGACGAGCGGGTGCGCGCGCAGGTGGAGGCGGCCATCGACGCGCAGGGGCTGGCGCAGGTGCGGGTGGAGGCGGAGCGGTAGAGGGGCCAGTCGACGCCGCGGGGGCGACGGAGAGGGGCTTCGGCGGGCGCTGGTGGGCGCCTCGGTTACCGGCGGGGCCTGGCGCCGTGCTGGGCGGCGCGACGCCGACCGCGCGTCACGCGTAGGTCTTGGGCAGCTCCTGCGGGGGGTAGACGTGGAGCTGGCCGCCGTGCATCGGCTCGGGTGGGTTCGGGCCGACCGGCTTCGGGCGCGAGGCCACGTTGTCGAGCGCTTCGTGGACGGCGCGCTCGTGCTCGGCCGCTTCGTCGCGTGTCTTCACCAGGTTCTTGCGGTTTCGCTCGAGCACGCCGAGTTCCTGCTGGAGCTTCTTCTTCCGGGCTTCGAGGGCGCTCGTGTCGGGCACGGACGGAGGCACCCCGCCCGAAGCATTCGGACCGCTCGAAGGCGGTGGCTGCATGGCCTGCACGATCTCCTCCTGCTTCAAGCGGATCTCCTCCTGCTTCGCAGTGATCTTGAGGTCGTGGTCGCTCAGCAGCTGCTCCCTGGACGCGAGCGCCTTCGTCGCTTCGGTCAGCGCGCCCTGGAGGCCGACCTCGAAGCCCGCGGAGATGCCCTCGCGCAGGTCGGCCATGTCGTCGGCGTAGCGCTGCCGCTCGTCCGGCGTGCGGTAGCCGAAGATGTCGCTGCAGTCCTCGCCGACGTCGGTCTTGTCGATGGCGCCCTTGAAGAACACGAGGTCGCCCCCGTTGCGCTGGGTCAGCTCGGTGTGGGGCGTGAGCGGGTTGGCGCCCGACTTCCGGGGGATGCGCTCGTCGAGCTCGAACACGATGTGGCCCGCGCGCTTGCTGAGCGAGACGGCGAACCCCGGCGCGTTCCAGCCGTCGCAATTGAACGCGAAGCCCTGGTCGACGACGCACACGCGCGCCTCGTTCAGCACCATGCCCGCCGACGGCACGACGTGGATGTCCGGGCGCTCGTGCGCGGCCACCGACGCCATCGAGGTGATGACGCGCCCGTTGTTGTGGTCGGCGCAGATCTCCACCGCGAAGGTGAGCCTGGTGTGGCGGGTGTCCTTCGGTTCGCCGACCGCGGTCTCGTCGAGCCACGGGCCGGGGATGCGCACGCAGCTGAAGGTGAAATCCCGGAAGTTGAAGGTGTCGTCGCGCGGCCTGGCGATGCGCTCCGCGGTGCCGGGCTCGAGGTACTTGCCCAGCAGGTAGCGCAGGTCGGCCTTGGCGTTGTCGGGCACGTTGGGGGCCCGGCGCCCGTCCTCGGGCGGGGTCGCGCGCAGGTCGGCGACGAAGGCCGGCTCGGTCCTGTTCGCCAGCTCCCGCTCGGCGAACTCCTTCACCTTCTCCCAGCGCCCGATGATCCAGTCGTTGATCTTGGTCTTGTCCTGGATCGCGCCCACGCCGATGTCGGCCGCGATCTCGCGCACCCGCTTCACGACGATCTCGTCGTTCTGCGTGGTGTGGAAGCTCGCGCCCACGGTCTCCTCGACGATCTGCGGGCGGTCGAGGTCGGGCGCCGGTATGAGGTCGGCGCTCGCGATGATTTCGGCCGAGAAGAATGACTTCTGCAACAGGCGGGTGTGCTTGTTGGCGTCCTTGCCGGACCACCCGCCGCGGATGACCGGCGAGATGTTGAACATGTGCGTGACGTCGCCATCGAGCTTGTAGAAGCCGTTGACGGTGCCGAACACGAAGACCCACGCCCTCCACTTCGGGTCCTCGACGAGGTCTTGGAGGGCCTTGATCAGGTCGCCGAACACCTCGTGGGGGTAGGCGCCGTAGCGGCCGAGGAAGTAGCACTCGGGCGCGACGAACACCTTGAGCTCGGTGTCGTCGGACGACACCTTGGTCGCCGCCATCTCGATGGCGCTGCGCAGGTAACCGACGCGCGCCTTGATGTCGTCGACGTCCAGCTTCGGCCCGTTGTAACGCGCCTTCCAGTGGGTCTGCTTCTTCAGCCCCCAGTAGTCCGACAGGTGTTCCGCGAAGTCGGCGACCGAGGTCGGATCGGGGGCGACGACCTGACCGCTCATGCACTCGGTCACATAGTCCTTGGCCATCGCCCCGTCGCCGGCCCACACCTGTCGGCCCACCGTCGCGAGGCACAGCCCGACGAAGCGCACCTGCGAGAACCACCGGTGGAGCTCGACCTCGACGACCTTGTCCTCCTTCGGCGCGAGCTCGAAGTCGATGACGCCGGCGCCGTACCTGGCGTCGTCCGGCTTCTCGACCTCCACGGTGATGCGATAGGAGCGCGCGGGCCGGGCCCCGAAGTCGACCACGCCGCCGGCGTGCGCGAGCTTCGCGACCTCTTCGAGCTCGACGGTGGTCTTACCGTCCTGGTACTTGCGCGACACGACGCGGCTCAGCACGACCTTGGCCCCGGGCAGGTCGACGAAGCCGATCGGCTTCAGCTCGACGCGCAGGGTGGCCTTCTCGGGCAGCACGAACAGCACCTGCGTGATGGTCGCCTGCCGGGCGACGACGCTCTTGGTGACCGGCCCGACCAGGTCGTAGAGGGCGGAGTGCGGCGGCTCGAGCCGCGCGAGCGTGACCGGGTAGGTGGCGCCGTCGGTGAGGCCGTCGAAGCGCACCACGCCGTTCGAGTCGGTGGGAACGCCCGGCGCCACGCCGTCGGTGGAGATCCTGACGTCGCCGACGCACTTGCCGGACTCGGTGATCGCGAGCGCCCAGATCGCGGCCTTCGTCGAGTTGCAGCGCGCGATGACGTGTCCGGCGGACTGCGTCCTCGCGCACGCGCAGACCAGGGGCCTCCCACAGTTGACGCACGGGGTCATTGCGCGCGCTCCCCGCTCACGCCGGCACGACCCGGCGACCTTCGGTGTAGCTGTCGTGGCGCGCCCAGATCGTCTCGACCTTGAGCTCTCCGGCCATGATCGGGTGCGCGAGGATCGTCAGCGACCAGGCGCGCAGCGGGCTGCGCTCGAGCTCGCCGCCGAACTGCAGCCACAGCTCGAAGAGCGCGGCCAGCGTCGCGACCGACCGGACGCCGAGCGCGAGGGCCCGCGGCAGCCCCTGCTCGACGAACCCGCGCAGCTCGCGCCGACCGCCCAGCCGCGCGCAGCTCTCCGGCAGCCGTCGATGCAGGTGATCGACGAGCTCGCGGAGCACACTCTCGTCCCGTTGCAGTTGCAAGGCATCAAGCTGCGCGTCGCGGACGGTGAGCATCCGGCGAAGCTACCGCCGCGCGTCGAAGGCGCGCAACGTTCGTCCGGCACCAGCCTCGGCGATTCGACGGTCTTCGACTCACCCCGCCCGGTCGCCATGTCGCCACCACCACGGCGATGTCGTCGCGCGGCGTGGCGGTGTGGTCGAGCGCCGCGCGGTCGCGACGGCTCGGTGTTCGCTGAAATCACCGTCGCGTTGACACGGCGCGGGGCCGGATGCTGGAGTCGCCGACACCATGAGCGTCGCGCACGCGTTGCAGGCCGAAGCGACGGCAGACCCGGGCGATCAGCACATCGTCTTGCACAACGTGAGCTGGGCGCAGCTCCTGGCGTTCATCGACATGCGCGGTGAGTCGTCGGGCGTGCGCATCACGTACCTGGAGGGGGAGCTGGAGCTGATGAGCCCATCGTTCAATCACGAGGGCATCAAGAAATGCCTGGCGCGTCTCGTCGAGGCCTACGCCGACGCGCGCGGCCTCGCCCTCAACGGCTACGGCTCGTGGACCCTCCGGAAGAAGGCTCGGGCGCGCGCCGTCGAGCCCGACGAGTGCTACTCGCTCGGGCCGCGCAGGGCCGTGCCCGACATCGCCATCGAGGTCACGTGGACGCACGGCAGCCTCGACAAGGTGGAGGTGTACCGCGGGCTCCGCGTCCCTGAGCTGTGGATGTGGGAGGAGGGCCGGATCGACGTGTACGCGCTCCGGAAGGGGAAGGGCTACGAGCGCATCGCGCGGAGCGAGCTCGTCCCGGCGCTCGACCTCGCGGAGCTCGCGTCCTTCGTCGACGGCGACGACCAGTCCGGCGCGGTGCGACGGTACCGCGCGGCCCTGCTCGCGCAGGGGTGACCGACCCCCATCCGCGAACGGACGCAACGACCTCGATCGCGATGGAGCTGAGGTTCCCTACCGCGCGCCGTGGAGCGCCCATCCGAGCGCCGCGCCGCCGAGCACCAGCCACGTCGAGTTGACCTTCCATCGCACCAGCAGCGCGGCGCTCGCGACGGCCAGCAGCACCGTCGTCGCGTCCACGAGCGCCGCCCGACCGAGCTGCGCCGTCACCACCGCCATGAGCGCGAGCGACGCGACGTTGACGCCGTCGAGGAAGGCGCCGGCCGTCGCGGAGGCGCGCAGCCGCGGGATCAACGGACCGCTCAACGCCACGAAGACGAAGGCCGGGAGGAAGATGCCCGCCGTCGCGACGAGCGCGCCGCGTGGCCCCGCGAGGACGTAGCCGATGAAGGTCGCCGTCGTGAACACCGGTCCCGGTGTGACCTGACCGACCGCGATGGCGTCGAGGAGCTGGGCTTCGGTCAACCAATGGAGGCGCTCGACGAGGTCGGCGCGCAGAAACGCAAGGAGCACATAGCCGCTGCCGAAGAGCACCGATCCTGTCTTGAGAAACAGCCAGAAGATCGACCCGACGCTCACCGCGCTCGCGGCGCCGCTCACCGCGACGGGGAGCGCGGGGAGGAGCGGGTACATCGCCGATCGGGTCGTCCCCTCGGCGGGGCGCGCGCGTGCGACCAGGAGGCTCACCGCGCCCGTCCCGAACAAGATCGCGAGCTCGTGCCCGCCGAGCGCGGCGAGAGTCACCGCGCCGACGCCGAGCACCCGCAGCTTGACGGTGCGCGCGGCCTTCGGGGCGATGGCCCACAGCGCCTGCACGACGACGGCGACGATCACCGGCTTGACCCCGTAGAGCAGCCACCGCGCGGAGGGCACGGTGCCGAAGCGCGCGTAGGCCCACCCGAGGGCGCCCGTGATGAGCGTCGCCGGCAGGATGAACGCGACACCTGCCACGGCGAGCCCTGCCCAGCGACGGCGCTCCCACCCGATGTGGATGGCCATCTCTGTCGAGTTGGGTCCGGGGATGAGGTTGGTCGCGCCGAGGAGGTCGAGGAAGCGCTCCTCGGAGAGCCACTCGCGGCGGCGCACGACCTCGTCCTGCATCATCGCGACGTGGGCGGCGGGCCCGCCGAAGGCCGTCGTTCCGAGCCGCAGGAAGAGCAGCCCGAGCTCACGCAGGGAGGTGCGCTCGTCGCTTGTCCCGACGCCCTGCGCCGGCTGGAGGTCCTCGCCGGGGGTCATGTCCGTTGGCCGTCGCCGCCGCGAGCGGCAGCACGCCGTCGACGCGGCGCCGTCACTCCAACTCGTTGGTGATCTCGATGGGCGTGCCCTGGATCTCCCCGTTGAAGGCCGTCGCGGAGCGAGAGAAGAACGAATGGCGACCGTCGCCGTCGAGGTCGCCGACCGCAGTGACGGTGAAGGTCTGCCCACCGTTGCTGGTGGTCACGCGGTACTGGTAGTAGTGCGGCGTGGGGACGGAGAAGCCGAGGGCGACCCAGTTGCCATTGCTCAACCAGGGCGAGGTCGAAGCGGGGTATCTGCCGGCCGATGGCAGCTCCGCCGGGGTCGGATCCACGGCGAGGAACTGCCCGTTGCCGCGCTCGGACGTGCGGTTGTAGTAGGCGATCTCGGCCTGATAGATGGCCGCGATGTTGGACGTCGCCTCGATGGTCTTCGAGCGCTTCACGTAGCGGGTGAAGGCGGGGATCGCGATGGCCGCCATCACGCCGAGCATGCAGACCGCGGCCGGAATGCCCAGCACGAGCCCGAGGACGAGCGCCAGCGGGAAGGGCTTGCTGGGCGGCGGCCCCAGGTACGGCGGCGGCCCCGCGTAGGGTTGCCCCGAGGGTTGGAGGGCCGAGCCGCACTGCGCGCACTGCCAGGCGCCTTCACCGTTCGCGAGCCCACACCTTGCGCACTGCATCGATCAACCCTCCCTGCGGGTTCGTTCGAGAGCCATTCCGACGGGTCGTTGCGCGCGATCGAACGCCGCCCGATCGCCGCTGTCAACGCGAGCGCATGGGGAGTGGTGTCCGAGTTTGGACACCGATTATCGAGCGCCCGCCAAAGTAGGACACCTGCGTCGCTCATGCCGGAGTTCACCGTACCGTCCTCGCGCTCACCGCGTCCGGTTCACTCCACGGCTATTTCACGCGGATCGCCCCGCTCGAAGCGGGGCTCCGTGAATCCGATCGTGGGCCACCAATCATCGCATGACGAGCCACGGAGCCCCGCTTCAAGCGGGGCGATCCGCGTGAAATAGCCGTGGAGTGAACCGGACGCGGTGAGCGCGAGGACGGCACGGTGAACTCCGGCGTGAGCGACGCGGGTTCTCAACTTGGGACACTTGGCTTCAACTTGGGACACGACCGCATGGGGAACCCAACCCAGCAACGAGATGAGCCGGACGCGGGCGCGGGTCTGATCCAGCGACCTGGGAGAGCGCCTGGGATTCGGAGTAGGCGTCGTGGCGACGCGAGGTGGTTGTCGTGGGCCCCACTCGACCCGTCCGCGCCACTGGTGATACGCCTCGATGGGTGCTGAACAGGGCGAGGGATTGGGCGCGACGCTTCGACTCCGCTGAGCCCGTGCGCGGCGCTCGTCCTCACAAGGTGATCGGGCGCGGTCCCGGCCGTGACCGCGGAGATGTCGGCAGCGTCCGAGCGCTGGCGCGCGGTGGTGCGAGCGCGCCGATGGGCAACAGCGGCGTCGCGGGACTGGGCGGCAGGCGGCGCGGGCGATCGCGGGCGAGCCCGTGGTGGTGCCGGGCGAGCGCGACTTCGGCTGATCCGTCGTCACATCGCCAGCAGTCGATCGCGCCACCGGCGATCGGGGTTGGCGAGCTGGTCACGGTGCACCCGCCACATCACCACGAGCACCCACAGCGTGCTCGGCGCGATCATCACGAAGCTGATGTCGACGTCGACGCGCTCGATGACGGGGTTGCCCTCGCGCCACGGCCACAGCGGCCACAGGTCGTGGTGCATCAGGCTGTCGAGCGCGACGTGCGTGAGCGTCCCGGCGAAGAAGCCCGCGGCGTAGGCGAAGCGTCGCGGGAGCCACCACGCGAGCAGCGTGAGCGCGGCGGCGATGAGCGACGCGCCGAGCAGCGAGTGGGTCCACCCGTGCACCGCGACGGGCACGCCGAACCCGAGCGCCAGCACCGGCTGAACGTCCATCACGACGTTGGCGAGCACGAAGGCGACCGTCGAGAAGCGCCCGCGGAGCGCGAGCTCGAAGGGAAGCGCCGCGCCGAAGTGCAGGGGCGTGATGGGCATCGCCCGCGACGGTACCCCCGCCCGTTGCGCCCGCGCGACCTCCGCGCGTAGAACCCGCCTCCATGACCTCCCCGTGGACCACCGCGCAGATTCCCGACCAGACCGGCCACGTCGTCGTCATCACCGGCGCCAACTCGGGCATCGGACTCGAAGCCGCGCGCATGTTCGCCGCGAAGGGCGCCCACGTCGTCCTCGCGTGCCGCAACCCCGCCAAGGCGACCGACGCGGAGTCCCTCGTGCGCGCCGAGACCCCGAGCGCCTCGGTCGAGGTGATGGCGCTCGACGTGTCGCGGCTCGCCAGCGTGCGCGCCTTCGCAGAAGCCTTTCGCGCGAAGCACTCGCGCCTCGACGTGCTCTGCAACAACGCCGGCGTGATGGCGCTGCCGCCGTCGCTCACCGAAGACGGCTTCGACATCCAGATGGCGACCAACCACCTCGGTCACTTCGCCCTCACCGGGCTCCTGCTCGACGTCCTCAAGTCGACCGGGTCGGCGCGCGTCGTCAACGTGAGCAGCGGCATGCACCACGTCGGCGGCGACCGCTTCGAGGCGATGATGGAAGGCAAGCGGCTCAACCCGTGGCTGGTCTATGGGCAGACCAAGCTGGCCAACGTTCTCTTCGCCAACGAGCTCGACCGCCGCGCCACCGCCGCGGGCCTCGGCTTTCACGCCCTCACCTGTCACCCCGGCTACGCCGCCACCAACCTCCAGGGAACCTCCGCCGCCGCGGGCGGCGCGTTCGGGTACAGCGAAGGAGTCGCGGCCTTCATGAACCGCTTCCTCGCGCAGCCGTCCGCCGTGGGCGCCTGGCCGACGCTCTTCGCCGCGACCTCGCCCGAGGCGCGCGGCGGCGACTACATCGGCCCCGGCGGAATCACCGAGACGTCGGGCCCGCCGGTGCGCTCGAAGGCGTCACGCGCCGCCCGCAACCCCGACCTCGCACGACGCCTGTGGGCGATCTCGGTCAAGGCCACGGGCGTCGACTACGGCGGGCTGTAGACCCCCCTCGCATCAGCGCGGGTAGTGGAGCCGCCACGACTGCGTGGTCCCCGGCACCTCCGTGTCGATGCTGCTGAACGACAGCCCCGGCGCCTCGCCCGCCGCGTCGCGGGCGGCCTGGGTGACGAGCACCTCGTTGGCCTTCGCGATGTCTTCGCCGAGCTTGCTGGCCGCGTTGACCTCGGCGCCGAAGACGTCGACGTCGCCGATGCGGAGGATGCGCCCGTACCCGACGCCCACGCAGAGGAGCACCTGCGACTCCGGGGGGCGCTGCTCGTTGAAGCGCTGACAGGCGTGCTGCATCTCGACGGCGCAGCGCACGGCGCTCGCGGCGCGCTTGAAGAGGATGAGGAAGCTGTCGGCCTCGACCTTCACGAGGATGCCGTCGCGGGCGGCGACGATGGGCAGCAGGAGGCGCTTCTGCTCGAAGATCTCCTGGAGGAAATGGATGATGCCGAAGGCGGCGACCTGGCGGGAGAAGCCCGCGAGGTCGGTGAACATCACGGCCCACTCCTCGCCGAAGAGGTCCCAGATGCGCTGGTCGATGCGCGCGGTGTCGGCGCCGGGGCGGGCGCGTTGTTCGATGAGGTTCCAGAGGCGAACCTCGCTGCCCTTGAGCTCGTCGTCGGGGTGACTGGTCATCGACCGCGAGTGTAACCGCGCACGCGCGCATCGGTGGAGCGATGTCCAATCCCGCGCTCGGGCTCCATGTGTCTCGCACCATGTCCAACCCCGACGCCCCGGCCACGCCCACCAGCGGCGCCACGAGCGAGCAGTTTCGCGCGCTCGCCGTCTTCGTGATCGCCCTCGGCGCGTTGGCCACCCTCACCGTGCTGAAGTTCCTCGCGCCCATCGTGGTGGCCGCGTGGTTCGCCGGGCTCACGGCCGACCTGCGCGCCCGCGTCGCGAAGCGCATCGGCGATCGTCACCACGTCGCCGCCGTGGCCACCGCCCTCCTCGTCGTCGTCATCGTCGCCCCGATGGTGCTGCTCGCGGTCCCCATCGTAGGCATCGCGGTGGAGTTCGGTCGGGCGGCCAGCCGGGGGCGCCCCGAGGCCGCCATCCAACAGCTCGTCCGATCGCTGCAAGGAGACCACCCCGCTCCCGGAAGCGGCGGAGGAGGAGGCGCCACCACGGGCATCACCCACCGCCTCATGTCGGCCGGCGGATCGCTCACCGAGTGTCATCCTCGGTCTTCCGAGCGCGCTGCTGCTGGGCGTGCTCACCGTCGTCGCGTCGCTCATCCCGACCGTGGGCAGCTCGCTCGTCTGGGCGCCGCTCGCGCTGCTGCTCGGGCTCGCCGGACGCACGAAGGAGGCGATCATCCTCGGGGTCGTCGGCGTGGTCGTCATCGGCAGCATCGACAACATCCTGCGACCGTTCTTCGCGCGCATGGGCGCGGCGAAGGTGCACCCGCTGCTGCTCTTCCTCGGCATCTTCGGCGGCCTCGAAGCCTTCGGCGGCTGGGGCATCATCCTCGGCCCGCTCGCCCTCGCGCTCTTCGTCGCGGCCTTCCAGATCTACGCGCGAGAGTGCAACCGTGAGCACCCCGACCTGGGATTCGGAGTAGGCGTCGTGGCGACGCGAGGTGCTCGTCGTTGGTCCCCACAAGGGACCGACGACATGACCGTCCCAGCCCACGCCGCCGACGCCTGCTCCGAACCTCAGACCCCGACGAGGGGTGAGTCCCTACAAAGCAGCCCTTTCGACGTGTCCGAGGTGACCTTGCGAGGAACCGGCGACCGTGAGGGCGCCGGAATCCCTCCGAGGAGACTGCGACGCACCACGGGCCCTTGGATTCCGGCGCCCTCACGGTCGCCGGTTCCTCGCAAGGTCACCTCGGACACGTCGAAACGGCACGAGTCCCTACGACACAGCCACCCGGCGCGCGCGATCGGACTCCAGCACGGTCGTCGCGACGCACACCCGGCGATCGGCGCTGAGGGTGACCGGGACGTGGATGAGCGAGCTCTTCGCGGGGCCGCGCGTGAGGTCGCCGTTGGCGTCGAACTGCGAGCCGTGACAGGGGCAGGTGATGGTTCCGCTCGCGTCGGGGAGGTCGACGTCGCAGCCCGAGTGGGGGCACACGCTCGTAAACGCATACAAGCCCCCTGCATCACGACCGACGATGGCGTGCTGCGAAAGAAACACCCGAAACGTACCCACCGCGTAGTCGCTGACGGGCCCCGCATCGAGCGTACACACCACCGGCATATCGATCGGTACATCGATCGGTACATCGATCGGTACATCGACAACGTCCACCACGTCCGGCGCATCGACCGCATCGACGGCGTCCACCACGTCGGAGGCATCCACCGCGTCGATGGGTGCGCTCGCCGCATCGCCCGCGTCGAGGCCCGTCCCGGCGTCGGGGGCGTCCATCGCCACGTCGCGGGCCACATCGCTGACGGCCGTGTCCACGGCGACCACGTCCGTCGTGTAGACGGGCGGCCGCGCGGTCGAGCCGCATCCTGGAATCACCGCCGCGGTCGTGACGGCCCCCGTCCCCACCAACAACGACCGACGCGACACCATCCCCGGCGCTGACTCACTCATCGTCGCACTTCAGCCCGATGCCGCGCTCACGCGCAAGCCCGTCCGTCGCGCCGATCACCTGCTCTGCCGTCCGCTGGTACGCTGCGCGACGATGCGCAGCCCGCTCCTCGCCTCGCTCCTGCTCGCCGCGTGCACCGACGCCGCGCCTCCTGCGCCGCCCGCCGACGCCGGGCCGTCGCCCGAGTTTCGCGTCGAGGCGCCCGCTGCGTGGCTGCCGCCGCTCCGTGACTACGCCAGCGAGACGGCGCTCCCGCGTCTCGGTGTCGCGACCGGGTCGACCGCGCTGCCCACCATCCGCGTGCTCAACGACCTCACCTGCCGCGAGTGCTACCGCCTCGAACGCCTCGCCTCCACCCCCACCGCCCACGTCTGGGCGGTGCACGCGGGCGACGCCCTCGGCGCCCAGTACGGCCTCACGCACCTGCTGGAGACCATCGGGTATCGATACTTCCATCCGACCGTGGTGGTGCGCCCGTGGGAGGTCAACCTCGACGCCGCCGACCCCGCTGCCTTCGGCCCGCAGTTCGCGCCGGAGCAGACCGTCCGCGGGCTTCAGCTCCACACGCTGCACCCCATCGAGTCGCTCGACTTCTGGACGCCCGGCGACCGTCAGCTCGCCCACGCGAAGTCCGTCGTCGACTGGCTCGTGAAGAACCGCGGCAACTACCTCCAGGTCGTCGCCGTCGACGACATCCAGCGCTCCGCCGAAAACGCCGACGCGTGGCGACCGCACATCCGCGCCATCGTGGAGTACGCGCATCGCCGCGGGGTTCGGGTCGGTGTGGGCATCCAGCTCTTCGGCCGCAGCAACCTCCAGCGGGCGTTTGATCTGCTCGACCGCGACGTCGCCGACCCGCGCGCCGAGATGCGCTCGCGCCTGCATGTGCTCATGGACGGCGTCGCGTGGGACGTCATCAACCTCACCTTCGGGGAGTTCTCGGGCAGCACGCCGGAGACCTTCATCGCGCGGGTCAACGACGCGCGCGCGGTGGTGGGCGAGCTGTCACCGACGGCGGAGATGTCGGCGACCATCCACGTGGGCAACTCGGAGGAGCTGCGCGTCGAGTACCAGGGGCGCTCGCAGCTCTACTACTTCCTCGTGCGCTACGCCGACCCGAGCATCGTCCCGTCGGTGCACACGGTGATGTACTACCCGCTCTCTGGCCCCGCGGGCGGAGCGTACCGGCACGAGAACTTCGACGAGCACCGCGAGTATCTCGTGGAGCGACTGCGCGCCGGGCAACGGGTCATCTACCACCCCGAGTCGGCGTACTGGGTGGCCTTCGACAACAGCGTTCCGACGTACCTGCCGGTGTATATCCGGGCGCGCTTCGACGACCTCGCCGGGCTGCGCGCGACGGCCCGCGCCGGTGGCTTCGGCGAGCTCACCGAGCACAGCCTGTTCTCGTCGGGGTGGGAGTGGGGCTACTGGCAGACCGACGCCGCCGTGCTGCGCATGGGCTATCACCTACCCCCGCGGTGGGGCGATGTGATGGAGGAGTTCTTCTCGCCGTGGGGCGAGGGCGGGCGCATCGTGGCGCGGCAGGTCACGCGGCTGGGCGACCTCCAGTACGACGCGCTCATCACCCACGGACTCGGACCGTACGTGGCCGGGCGCGAGGCGGTGCTCGACGCGGGCGAAGGGCTCGGCATCGTGGCGCAGCCGCGGCGGCCGGCGTTCGCGGCGGTGGCGGCGCTCGACGCGGCGGGGCGGGCGGCCTTCGTGCGCGACGTGTTGACGCCGTTGCAACAGCACGCGACGGACACCGAGGCGGTGCTCGCGGCGGTGACGGCGAGCGGCGCCGACCTGAGCGACCCGTGGATGGCGGAGGTGCGTGACGGCGTGGCGGTGGACGCGCTGCGCGTGCGCTTCGCGGCGGTGGCGTGGGAGGCGGCGCTGCGCTTCGGAGAGGGCGGCCGCGAGGGAGTGGCGCCGGCGCTGGTGGCGCAACTGGACGCGCTGGTGGCGGAGGGGCGAGCGGTGGTGGCGCGGAGGCACGCGGCGCTGCACTGGCCGGACGCAGAGCGGCTGGTCACGCGCGGGCGCAACCCGACGCTGTATCAGCATGGGTATTTGTTCTATGCGAACTCGCTGTGCTTCTGGGAGCGCGAGCGGGTGCAGCTCCAGGTGCTGGTGAACGGCTCGACCGCGAGCCCGCCGGGGTGCGTGCTGTAGCGGGCTCGCGCCCGTCCTTGAGGCTCCTTGAGGGCGCTTGAGGCGGGCCTTTCAGCGCGGCGTGGTGTGGTGCCTCGCATCGGAGGCCCCTCGTGAACAAGCCCACCACCATCTCGTATGCCCTCGTCGCGACCCTCGCCCTCGCGGGCGGATGCAAGCGCGCTGAGAGCAGCGCCAACCCCACCGCGACCGCCACGGCGACCCCGCCCGCGGTGCAGCCCGCGATGCCCTCTGCGGCAGCCGCCCCCGCGGCGGCCCCGGCAGCGCCCGCCGTCGACCCACGCTGGCCGCGGTGGATACCAGCCATCCCGGGCGTTCGTCTGCGACCGACGTCGCCGGACTTCATCGAAGGCGGCGCCGAGCGCAACGTGCTGGAGCTGCTCATCGACAGCCGCCGGGCCTGCGAGCAGGGGGGATACACGCTCTCGCCGACCAGCATCGCGCGCACGGCGTGGGATCAGAAGTTCGTGTTCACCTGCACGCGCGCCGAGGAGTTCATCCGCGTCGAGCTGACGGGCCAACCGGCCAGGCCCAACTACACGTCGTTCAACGCCTCCAACGGCGAGTTCGCCCGAACGATGATGCGCCAGCGCCGACGGTAGCGGAGCATCCCTCGCCCGCACAGACCGCGGGCGGAGGTGAGCGATGGTGTCGAGTCACGGGGAGAGCAAAGCGGGTTCGTCGCGGCTGGCGCAGATGCTCGGGTTGCGACACCCGATCGTACAGGGGCCCTTCGGCGGCGGGCTCTCCCGCGTCGCGCTCGCAGCGACGGTGTCGTCCCTCGGGGCGTTGGGTTCCTTCGGCGCGGTGAACCTCCCCGCCGAGCGCATCGGCCCCCTCGTCGCAGAGCTGCGCGCGGCGACCGACGGCCCCTTCAACATCAACCTCTGGGTCAACGACCACGACCCCGGCGGGCTCGCCATCGCCCCCGACGTGTATGCCCGCGCGCTGGAGGTTCTCGCGCCCTACTTCGACGAGCTCGGCGTCCCGCTGCCCGCGCTGCCCGCGCGCTTCCATCACCCCTTCGACGAGCAGATCGAGGCGCTACTCGCCGCGGCGCCGCCGGTGTTCAGCTTCGTGTACGGCATCCCCTCGGCGGCCGTGCTCGCGGAGTGTCGGCGCAGGCACATCGTCACCGTCGGGACGGCGACCACGCTCGCGGAGGCCGAGGCCCTCGACGCGGCGGGCGTCGACGCCATCGTCGCGACGGGCATGGAGGCGGGCGGTCATCGGGTGTCGTTCATCGGGAGCGCGGAGGACAACCTCACGGGGACCTTCGCGCTCACGCAGCTCGTGGCCCCGCGGGTGAAGGCGCCAGTCATCGCGGCGGGAGGCGTGTGCGACGCCCGTGGTGTGGCCGCGGCGCGGATGCTGGGCGCCGACGCGGTGCAGATCGGGACGGCGTTTCTGGCGTGCGTGGAGTCGGGCGCGTCACCGGCGCATCGCGAGAAGCTCTTCAGCGCCGACGCGCGTGAGACGGTGCTGACGCGGTCGTTCACCGGGCGACTGGCGCGAGGCATCGTCAACCGCTGGACGCGCGAGGTGCATCGCCGCGTGCCGGAGCTGCCGCCGTTTCCCATCCAGAGCTGGATCGCCGGGCACCTGAAGGCGGCGGCCGCGTCGGCGGGGCGCTCCGATGTGATCTCGCTGTGGAGCGGACAGATCGCGCCCAACCTGGTGCACCGCTCGGCCGTCGACCTGATGCGTGCGCTGACGGAGGGCGGAGCACCCTGAGCCGGTCGTCGAGGCGCGACAAGATCGGAGGATTGCCAGTAGCGCGGCGAGCACGAGGTTGGCCCACCATGCGACCACACGCTCTCGCCCTGACGCTCTCCCTCACGCTCGTCGCGCCGGCGGTGCGGGCGCAGACCTTCGCGGTACCGCTGGACGAGGCGCGGCACACGATGGCGCGGCGCGGGCTGACGTCGGGTTCGCTGTTCGGCGACAGCGGGGACGGCCTACCGTCCCCGCATGGACCTGCCCTACTGGATCGTCCTCGCTCCTGGCAGCGTGAAGCGGCTCGAACCGACGATCTTGAAGGTCACCCGACAGGATCCCGAGGACGACCGCCCGTGGGCGTTGTTCGACGGCGACAAGGGATATGTCGCGATCATCGATGAAGAGCCAGGATCGGAAAGGGTGGACGCAAGTGCACTCGCGATGGCGCTCTCGAAGACATCGAAGAGACGCACCTACCTCGTGACGACCAACGTCGACAACGACCTCTACCCGAGCATCAAGGTGCTCGCGCAGGGGCAATGGAAGGGCGAGTTGAAGGCGAGCGTGGAGGATACGCTCGTGACCCTGGGCTTCCGCTTCGATTGGCTGGATGGCGGCGAGAAGGTCGCGCTGCGCCTCGAAGCGCCGTTGGCCGCGGCGAAAGCCGATGAAGCGATGATCTCGCTATGGTCGGTGTCGCAGTGGCTGCAGATGATGCGCAGGGGCAACGACTGGCACATCTTGCTGGATGGCGTCGGGGCGGAGTCGATCGACGACATCCTCGATCTCTGCACCGATGACGACGCCAAGGTGCGCCTTCTCGGCGCGACCATGCTCGATCACGTCGGCCACTACACGCTCAACGCGGCGGAGCGCCTGGCGCCTGCGCTCGCGACGCTCGAAACGCTCGCAGGCGACCGCAGCAAGAAGGTCCGCGCGGCCGCGATCGAGGCTCGGGACGGCATCGTCGCGTCAGGCGAGGCCGTGGCCGCGAAAGCGGAGTTTCCCTGGCTGCTCAACTATTACGAGAGGTATGTGAACGAGGCGCTCGCACTCCTCGACGAAGAGCGGCCCGTGATCCATCGACACATCTACTACTGGTTCAATCAGGGGATCCTGAACAACAGGGCGTTGCCCGAGGTCGCCGTCGCGAAGCTGACGCTGCTCGCGAAGACCGACCCGAGAGCCGAGGCGTTGCTCGTCGAACTGGCCCGCGTCCGTTCGTCGCGACCTGCGCGATGATCGCCCCGTGAACATCCTCCCCGCCGACCTCGACGACCCGCGCATCATCGACCTGCTGCGCGTCCACTTCACCCGCGCGCGCGGCGTCCCCGCCCGGCAGCGCCCACGCGCTCGACCTCTCCGGCCTCCGCATCCCGTCCATCACGCTGTGGGCCGCGTGGGAGGGCGACGCGCTCCTCGGCATCGGCGCGCTGCACGCGTTCGCGCCCGACCACGGCGAGGTGAAGTCGATGCACACCGCCGAAGCTGCGCGCGGACGCGGCGTGGGCGCGGCGCTGCTGCGACACATCATCGCGACGGCCACGGAGCGGGGTCACACCCGGCTCAGTCTGGAGACCGGGTCGATGGCGTACTTCCACCCGGCGATCGCGCTCTACCGCCGACACGGCTTCGTCGAGTGCGGGCCCTACGCGCACTACCGCCCCGACCCCAACAGCGTCTTCATGACGCTCGCACTCTGACCGGTCGCTCCAGCGTGCGATCATCAATGCCCATGACGCGCCTCCGGAGCGGCCTGGTGGGTGTGATGGTCCTGGCGTCGCTTGCGGCTCACCCGAGCATCGCGCACGCGCACGGAATCGGCGCCGTGGTGTACGGGACCGCCGGGGCGGTGATCGGCGGCACCTTCCTGCTTGAGCTGACCGCGCTGAGCCTCACGCCCTACGTCGTGTCGGCCGTGGAGTTCGCGAACGACGAGCGCCCGTCGCTTGCCGCCTCCGCTGTGTACGCGACGTTTGGCACCGGCGTGGGCATCGCGTCGCTGTATTGGATGGGGCTCATCGGCCGTACCCAGCCCGCCATGGGGGAGGCCGCGTTCCCGGCAACGCTCTTGGCGGCAACGTACTGGGGCATGGCCGGCCTGGGGTACGGCGGCCTCGGCGCACGCCCGCGCGACCCGTGGATCGGCGCGTCTCCGCGGTGACCGCGTTCACCGTCGTGCACGTGGGGCTCACCTGGGGCCGACGCACCAACACGACGGGCGCGATGGTCGTCTCCGCGATCTACGGGGGCCTCGCGACCGTGGGCAGCGTCGCGCTCGCGGTCACGGCCGACCACGACGAGGAGGCGATCGCACTGTACTCGCTCGCGGGTCTCTCGCTCGCCGCGACGACGAGCCACATCGTCAGCACGATCGTCCTCGACCGCGTCGACGCATCGCGCGGGTCCGGGTCCGCGCACTGGACCGTCGCCCCGTCGCTCCTCGGGAGGTCGGCGGGGCTCTTGCTGCTCGGGACGTTCTGACGCGGCGGGTGCGGTAGGCTCGCGGCCGAAGCGAGCGGCGACGAGTACGACCGACGCATCAACGAGGAGCTGTGGCGCATGGATTGAGCGGCCGCGGAGCCGACGGTCCAGAGCATCGTCAGGACACCGATTTCTCCTCCGCTTCCAACGTAGGGCAGCTCGCCGCGTCCACGCCGGAGTTCACCGTGCCGCCCCCGCGCCCGTCGCGCCCGGTTCACTCCGGGCTATTTCACGAGGATCACCCCGCCTGAAGCGGGGCTCCGTCCAAGCGCTTTCATCCAACTGAATGCCTCCACAAGGTACTTCTGAGCCCCGCTTCAGGCGGGGCGATCCTCGTGAAATAGCCCGGAGTGAACCGAGCGTGACGAGCGCGAGGGCAGCACGGTGAACTCCGGCGTGGACGCGGCGAGCTGCCCTACGTTGGAAGCGGAGGAGAACTCGGCGTCCTCCGCAGGGCACCGCCAACCTCGCCAACCGCTTGAACAAGAGCAGCCGCCCTGCCGACACTCCTGCTCTCGCGAGCCGATCACATCTCGACGACGGTGATCCCGCAAGGCGCCGCGGCGTCCCGCCGACCCCCGGTCCGATGCTCGACGCGAGCGCCTCCCTCCGAGCGGAACCGCGCGTCGACGACCTCCCACTCGTCGGGTGATTCGGACGTCAGGACGCGCAGCGTGCAGCCGAAAGACTGCTCGTCCGAGTCGAGGAGACACTCGCTCCTTCCCTCGTGCCACGAGACGCGCCGGGAAGGCGGCGCATCCGTCTTGATGCAAGGGCCCTCAAACTGACGCCGCCCGTCCTCGATGGCCTGGAGATGCTCGAGAAACCCCTGCCCATCGGGGTGATGGTTGAGACGAACCGTGTGCCAGACGTTCGGTTCTCCCTTCACGAGGACCTGAACGATCAGCAACTCCAGCCCCTCTTCGACGCGATGGGTCACATGGTGTCGCCGACGTGCCCAGAAGACCTCCCGCACCACGAGTTGGAGCTTGTCGTCCGGGTCCCAGATCCGCACCTCTGTCGCCAGGTCCCTCTCCGTTGCGACGTCGAGATACTCGTCTGGAGAGAGACGATCGGGGACGTCATCCCACTCGAAAGGGCGCTCCTCTTCGAACAAGGGCTCGAAGTACTCCTCGGGCGTGATCGGCCGCGACCGCCAGCCATCGTCCCCAGCGACCTTGTAGCGAAACGAGATCTTCACCGCCGTCTCCAGCTCACCCGCTCCGGCTCGCCGCGCTCGTTGCTCACCGTCACCGCTGCCTCGCGCTCGCAGAAGTCCACCGCGTACGCCCTGATGCGCGACGCGCACGCCATCACATCGCGGTCGCCCGGGATGTGCTCCAGAAAGGCCCGACTGCACAGCAGCAGCATCTTCTGCTTCGCCCGCGAGGTCAGCACGTTGAAGCGGTTGAGCCCGTAGATGAACTCCTCCTCCGCCGCGAGCTGATCTCGCGCCGACACCCCCATCGACGCCACGATGAACGTCCGGTCGGACCCCTGGAACTTCTCCACCGAGTACACCGTCTGCCGCAGACACCGATCGAGCTCCACGTCGTCCAGGTAGCTCCGCCGCGCGGTCCCCTCCCCCGCGAGCCTCGCCTTCACATCCCGGATGATCTGCCGCCCCTGCGCGTTGTGCGGCGCCACCACCCCGACGTGCTCCGCCCAGAACGCCCGCTCCTCCGCCGCGCTCCCCACCGCCATCTGCCCAAAGAACGCCGCCACCACCTCCGCCGCCAGCGCCGACTCCAACGGGCTCGTCGCCCGCTCTCCCTCGCGCTCGTGGATGAGCGCGTGCACATCCCCCACCGGGTCGAGCACCGCCCGCACCCACGCGCTCGTCACCGCCTCCGGCACCGCGGGCAATGGCTCATATGGGCGCTCCTTCCGAAACGCGAAGAGCTCGTCGTAGATGCCGAGCGTGCGGGTGTAGTCCACCAGCGTGTCGGTGGCGCGGTAGTTCACCTGGAGCTGATGCGTCGGCAGCCGGTGCCCTTCAATGAGGTAGTGGAAGAGGCTCCCCAGCACCTTGCGCAGCTTGCGCGGCGGCTTCACCGGCTGCACCGGCGGGAGCTGGTGCTGATCGCCCACCACCACCACGCGGGTCATGCGTGCCGGCAACGTCGCCGCGCTCATCGCCTCCAACAACCGCGGCACCGGGCGCTCGTAGTCGGGCGTCGCCTCGTCGTAGCGCAGCGTCACCGCCCCCGGCAGCAGCGCCTCGGAGGCCGCGAGGAAGTGGTCGGTCGGGAGCTGCGACGCCTCGTCGACGATGACGAGGTCGAAGCCGAAATCGTCGTGCACGAACATCGACCGCTGGCTCTTCGACTCGCTGGGCTTCGTCAGCTTGAAGAGCGCGTGCGCGTTGGCCATCATCACGAACGACGGCGGCAGCACGTCCTCCAGCCGACGCCCGCCGCTGCGCCCGAGGCGCTGTCCGTCGACGACGACCGACGAGCCCGAGAACTCCATGCGGTGCACCGTGGGCCCCTCGACGGGCATCTCGCGGTCTTCCGACACGACGTACACCAACGGAATCCGTGCGGCCTTCGTGGGCTGTCCGTGGGCGTCGGTGTGCTCCAGCAGCTTCTTCGCCAGCACCGTCATGGCGTCGTACGAAAACGCCGTCACCAGCACGCGCACGTCCCCGCTCGCACGCAGGATGAACTCATCGATGAGGGCGGCGAGCGTCTGCGACTTGCCCGTTCCGGGCGGCCCCTGGAGGCAGGTGATGGTACTGCCGAGCGCGGCGCGGATGGCGGCCTCCTGCGACGCGTCGGGCGGCGGCGAGACCGTCGTACGAAGCGGGTCACCCGCGTCGATGCGCCCCGCGGGCAGCAGCGCGGGCGCGAAGACGTACGCCTCCGCGGCGGAGAAGGTCAGGCTCGCGGGCGCCGGCAGCGCGGCGTCGGCGTTGAGGCCCATCAGGTACGACGCGCGGTGACCCAGCCACGAGTGCCCGGCGCGCCACGACCAGCGGCGCAGGAGCCCGTCCTTGTTGTCGAGCAGCCGACCCGACCAGAGGTCCGAGGCCGTCGGGTAGAGGTACACGCTCTCGGCGTCGTCGACCGCTCCCACTGCGGTGACGAAGCGCTTGTCCCTCGCCGCGGCGACGCAGCGGTAGCAGCGCTGGGCGGCGTCGTAGCGCATCGTCTCCAGCTCCAGCTTCCACTCGTCGAGCGACGCAAAGGCCCGCTTCGACTCCGGCACCAGCAGCACGTGGTCGCCCTCCTTGAAGCGCACCTCGGCGGACATCCCGCGCAGCTCGAAGGTCACGCCGCCGTGCTCGTGCTCGGCGTCGGGGGCGAACACCGCCAGCCCGCTCACCTCCGCCGCGGTGAGCCGCCCGATGCCCTTCGAGGGGTAGCTGTACCGCGCGTCGTCGGCCTTCAACTGCCCGGCCGTCGCGCTCAGCTTCTGGAACATGTACCAGGTGCGCGCGATCGCGTGCAGGTCGCCCACGCGCAGGCCCTCGCGCATGCGGCGCACGGCAGTGGCCTCGCGCAGCACGAGCTCGTCGCGCATCTCGCGGCGCACGAGGCCGAGGATGCGGTCGACGCCCTGGAGCTTCACGTCGAGCTGTTCGCCGATGCGGGCGAGGCGCTGGGCGCGCTTGTTCTGGTTGCCCTCCTCGATGGCGGCGTGCCAGGTGGCGTGGTCCATGTAGTTGAAGTGCGGAGCCCAGAACTGGTGCGACACGCTCCAGCCAAACTCGCTCGTGAGCAGCTCGTGCCAGGTGCAGTTGATGACGTGGGGCAGGCCCTGCGTGGTCTCGACGAAGGCCCGGAGGTTGAAGAGCTTCTGGTGCCGCGAGGCATGCACCACGCCCGACTCCGACGGGGCCAGCCATTGCAGCAGCTCCTCGAAGCGGCGGCGCAGCGTGGCGTCGGCGTTGATGCGATGCACCTGCCGTTCGAGCATGTCCTGCGCGTTGTCGACCTGATCGTCGGACCAATAGAACACCGCCAGCGACGGCGACTGCGCGCTGACGTACCCCCTCCCCTCGGCGCCCTGCCGCGGCACCGCGGCGCCCACCAGGGACTCCATCGCGTTGCCCAGCATCACGCAGGCCGAGAGCTGTTGGAGGAGGTCCTTCGCGAGCTCGAACTCCTCCAACGGGTCGACGTCCCCGGCGACGTACTGCCACGTCCAGCGCACCCTTAGCGTGGCGTCGGCGCTGTCCTTCGGGTCGACGAAGGTGAGCTTGCCGCCGTCCCGCAAGAGCCCCAGCGCGGTGCCCGCTTCCGTGAGCAGCGCGTCGACGGTGGGAGTGCTCCCGGCGGCCTTGAGGAAGTCCTCGTCGAGCGACGATCGCAGCGCCGCGACGGCCTTGCCCAGCGCCGCGGGCGCGAGGTCGGACTCCACCAGCGGGCGGAGCTGCGACCACCAGCGTTCATACACGGGTCGGTAAACCGCGGTCGGGGCGCAGCCGATCTCCAGGCGCAGCGCGGCGCCGAAGACGACGTCGTGGGTGGGGTCGGCTTCGAGGTCGACGAGCAGCGTGATGTCGCTGTACTTCGGCAGCGCCATGGAGAGGTGCCGCTGGCCGCCGAGGTCGAGGGAGTGGGCGGGGACGCGGGTTCGCTCGACGAGGGCGCGGGCGCGCAGGCGCAGCATCGGGCGCTCGGCGTAGAGCGGGTCGTAGCCCGTGACGGCGGGATGCGCGACGAGGCGCGTGGCGACGTCGCGGACGGTGTCGAGGTGCTCCTGCGAGCGAAGGAGCTCGGCGATGGCGGGAGAGGTGTAGGGGATGAGGCGGAGGTCCCAGTCGCCGGGGTCGGTGGAGCCGCGTTCGAGGGAGATCTTGCAGTCGTTGAGGTAGTGGCAGGTTCCGCATGCGGGCTGCACGCGGACGGGCACCGCGTCGGGGTCGTGTGGGCGCGCGAGGCCGAGCTCGCGGACGCGATCACGAACGCGCTCGAAGAGCACGCGGGTGTCGTCCCAGACGAGCGGGACGACGAGCTCATGGGTGACACGCGCGAGGGTGAGTCCGGCGAAGGGGTCGTCGGCGAAGGGCAAGATGCCGTGGCCGTCGGCGGCGACGAAGAAGCGGTCTTCGAGCGCGTGGACGCGGAGCCAGTGCGAGAGCCCGTGGGCGTAGAAGAGGAGCTCGACGAAGTGCGAGCGGCCGACGCCGTGCTCGCTGGTGTGCTTGACGTCGATGATGCGCAGCGCGAGGCGCACGGCGCGCTCGGCGGGCGGGAGCGTGCGGAGGCGTCCGTCGGGCATCACCTCGCGGCGGAGGGTGTCGTCCGCGGCGGAGACGATGAGCACGTCGGGGCGCATGCCCTGCTCGGGGAGCGAGACGGCGAGCGGGCCGTTGGCGCTCGCGCCGAGGAGGAAGCGGTAGAAGCTCTCGGGCGCGGCGGCTTCGTGTTCGAGGAGGATCTGCGGGGTGACGCGCGCGGCGTCGGCGAGCGAGCGGAGTGTGGCGGGGTCGAGGCGGGTGGTGGTGACGTTGTCGGCGCGATCGAGCTCGGCGTGGGCGCCGGGGAGCTGACGGAGGGCCTTGTAGACGCGCTGCTCCCAGACGTGGCCGAGGCGGGCGGCGTCGCGGCGCTCGAAGGCGGGCGGGACGAGCTCGCGGTAGGGCGAGAGCCAGTCGGGGTCGGCCTCGGCGACGTCCCAGAGGAGCCGCCGGTCGCAGCCGGTCTCGACGTAGTGCTTGAACGCGATCTTGTTGAGTCGTGCCACCAGGGGCGGGAGGGTATCGCAGGTGGGGGGCAGCGCTCAGTCGACCGTAGAGCTCAGCGAGTTCGAGCGCGACAGCGTCGAAGGGCTCCGCGCACGACGGCCGCGCCCTCGTAGCTGGCCACCAGCAACCACCCGAGGTCATGCCGACGGAGTCTCGCCGAAGTGCTGCGGCAGCGAGCCGATACGCAACCGGCAGCGACCACCATTCCCCTCCTACGGCGCACCGACGCAGGCGCAGTGCGGGATGTCACCCGCCGCGCCCGCCGCGCCCGCCGCGCAGACCTCGCCCTCGCGGCAGGGCGGCTCCGTCCCGCACCGGCAGCTCGCGACGTCGAGCGAGGCGCAGCGGTTGGCGAACACGCACAGGTTCGTGACGGGGATGCAGGTCGCGTAGGTGCGGAGCCCCGTACCGCTGCCGGCGGCGAACCGCTCGCAAGCCGCCACCCCCATGCCGTCGCAGACCGTGCTGACGGCCACCATCGGCACGTCGTGGCGAACATTGCAGGCGCCGGGCACATCCGCCGCGGCGTCGCCCGGCGTCGCCACCTCGGAGCATCCGAGCGCGAGAACACTCCACAACAGCAGCGCGCGTATCGAGCGCATGGAGAGCGTCACCCGCGGTGGCGTCACCTGGAAGCTGGCGGCAGGCCCATCGCTTCGCGGGTCTGGTCCCAATCAACGAGGACGGTCTTGGCGTCTTCGGGGTCGATCCGCACGACGACGCGCGCGTTGGCCGTCACGATGTCGCGCAGCTCCGACGGGTAGAACCACCTGGCCACCGTCGCGTAGGGGGCTCCCTGCGGAGGCGTGACCATGACCGGGAGCTCGTAGAGATACCGGCGGTTGATTCGCGTGTTGGTCCGGTGGGGCTCGCCCAGTGTCCCCCACGCCATCACGGGTCGGTCGTTGATGCGCTGCCAGCGCGCGAGCGTTCGGCGGGAAGAGTAGCCCATGAGCCCGAAGATGGCGGCTCCGACGAAGCCCGCGCCCGCGACGACGATCGAGGTGACACCGACGCCGAAGGGTGAGCTCAGTCTCTGAAACACGTCCCCGATCGCGGCGAGCGTGACCAGGCCGCAGAGGGTCGTCGCGAGCGCTCCGAGGATGACGCCGGCGAGCATTCCCGAGCGCGTGTTCTCAAACTCGGACATCGAACGAACGCGTGGGGTCATCGTCGGCCTCCCGACCCGAAACATCGCCGGTCTCCGCGCGTCTCACAAGCACCCGGCGCCGGGACACCCGTCGGGCGATGGGTGCTCGACATCGGGCGCGCATCGGTCAGGCCAGCAGCCACCGGCGCCCACGCCGCGGCGTCAGCGCGGCGCGCAACGGTCAGGCATGCAGCCACCGGCGCCCACGCCGCGGCGTCAGCGCGGCGCGCACCGGTCAGGCCCGCAGCCCCGGTCCGAACGACTCATCCGGTCTCGCAAGGCTACGGGACTCGACTGCGGGCCTGACCGTTGCGCGCCGCACTGACGCTGCGGCGTGGGCCCGACGACTGCGGGCCTGACCGGTGCGCGCCGCGCTGACGCCGCGGCGCGAGCCCCGGTGGCTGCGGCCTGACCGGTGCGCGCCGCGCTGACGCTGCGGCGTGGGCCCGACGACTGCGGGCCCGACCGGTGCGCGCCCGATGTCGAGCACCCATCGCCCGACGGGTGTCTCAGGTCGCCGCGCGGGCGACGTCGAAGAGCGAGAGCACGGTCTTCGCGCCGCGCGCGTCCTGCTTCCAGAGCAGCGCGAGCGTGTCGCCGGCGGTCGAGATCCCGATGATGCGCGGCGCCCGGTGGGTGCATCGCTGCGTGTCGTCGACCAGCAGCTCGCGGGCGAGCGAAGCGCCGTCGTCATGCCACCGCCACACGCCCACGCCGTCCGACACCACGAGGTCATCGTCGCCGAGGCGCGACGCGAACGACGTCTCCCACGACAGCTCGTGCTCCAGCACGCGGAAGCCGCTCTGCCGCGGGAGCTCGGCGCCTCCCTGCACCTCGTTGCGCGACGGGTGGTAGTCCAGCGTCGGTGGCCCTTCCGTGAGCCGCTGGAGAACCTGATCCAGATACTCCTGGTCCCACCGGGTGGAGGCGCGCGCGCGGAGTGCTTCGACTCGCTCGCGCCGCGAGGGCACCGCCGCAACAACGGGCATCGCAGGGCCCGGCGCCACGCGAAAGCAACAGCTCGGGTTGCCCAGCGTCCACAGCCCGCGACCCGTCGGGACGATGACCAGCCCGTGGGGCCACGCGAGCCGCCCGGCCGGGCCCGCGGCGCCCGGCGGGTACCACGCGAGGCCAGCGGTGTCGCCCGCCCACGCACAGGCGGTGTAGAGCGTTCCGTCGTCGGCGAAGGCGTGGGCGAAGACGTCCTGCTCCGAGGGGTCGAGCCACTGCTCGCGCACGGCGCCGGTCGCCGCGGCGATGTGCATGAGCGCGTTGCGGTCGTCGCCGCACACCCGCAGCACCACCCGCTCAGCGTCCGGTGAAAACGCGAGCAGCGGCGACGGTCGCGCCTGGGCGTTGAGCGTCACCCCACCGTACGCCGCGGTGCGAGCCACCGAGAGCAGGTCGGCGCGACCGCGCTCGCCGATGAAGACCATCCCGTTGCGGTCGTTGCCCTCGAAGCGGAGCTGCCCGACGGCCCACCGGCGACCGTCGCGTGACCAGACCAGGTGCTCGATGCCGTGCGCGGATTGCGCGGGCAGAACAACCTCGACGGCCCCGGTGGCCAGCGTGTGGAGTTCGAGGCAGCTCTGACCGTACCCGCCGCGGATCACCCCTGCCGTGGTGCCATCGGGGCTCAGCACCGCCTCGCTTCCGTCGGCGATGGTGATGTTGCTGCGCAGGTTCAGCGCGGGGTGCAGCGCGAACGGAACCTTCAATCGGGTCGCCATCGTGGGTTCGCCTCAACCAATCTCGACCATGTACTCGGTGCCGACAAGCAGCTCGTCGCCCTCGCCCGCCCAGACGCACTTGATGCTCCCGGGGCGTCCCTTCGGGCCGCCGTCGGCATCTACCGCCCCAACGACCGGACGTGGGCGCTCGACTTCAACAACAACCTCGTGTTCGACGGCTGCTCCGTCGACCGCTGCCTCGACGGCTTCGGCGGTCCGGGTGACCTCCCCGTGACGGGCGACTGGACGGGCACCGGCCGCACCGCCATCGGCATCTTCCGCCCGAGCGATCGCACCTGGATCCTCGACCTCAACGACAACGGTCGCTTCGACGAGTGCTCCGTCGACCGCTGCGTGCCGACCTTCGGGGCCGTGGGCGACCTGCCCATCACGGGCGCCTGGTAGGCGCTCGCTTCATGGCGACGATCGATCGCGCTCGTCGACCCACCCCTTCCGCCACGCAGTTGTCCCAGTCATCGAGGCAATCGCGCGACCACCAGCTCTCGTGTCGGCGGTACACCCGCGTCGCACGCTCCCTCCACAAGAACTCCACTCCGGTCCCGTCGGCCAGGATGGCCGACTCCAGCGACACCCCTCGGGTTGTCGGTGCTGGACATCGGGCGAGCGACGACCGCGCCCGCAGTCACCGGGGCCCACGCCGCAGCGTCAGCGCGGCGCGCACCGGTCAGGCCCGCAGTCACCGGGGCCCACGCCGCGGCGTCAGCGCGGCGCGCAACGCTCAGGCCCGCAGTCACCGGTCCAAACGACTCATCGGGTCTCGTGGGGCTACGGGACTCGACCGCGGGCTTGAGCGGTGCGCTCCGGGCGCTCACCTCCCGGCGCGAGCGCATTCCGTCGAGCGGTGATCTCACCCCTTCGGCGCCGCGGGCTCCCTCACGAGGAACACCGACCGATCGGAGTGATTGACCACCCGACTCGCCGTCGTCCCGAGCACGCCGTCGAGGATGCGGTGGTTGTGCGCGCCCATCACGATGAGCGAGACCCCCTGGTCCTTGGCGACGTCGCAGATGACCCGCCACGCCGCGCCGAACTCCACATGCACGCTCGCCGCGACGCCCGCGGGGACCTCCGCGGCGATGCGGGCGAGCTCCGAGCGCGCGCTCTTCTCCAGCAGCCCCGCGACGTTGTCGGGCGCCATCGCGTACGCCTCCAGCGGGAGCTCGGTGGGCACGCCGATGGCGCGCAGCAGCAGGAGGTCGGCGCCCTGCCAGCGGGCGAGCTGCACGGCCGTCGACAGCACCGCCGCGGCGACGGGCGTCGAGTCCAGCGGAACCAAAATCTTGCTCATGGGATGTCTCCTCCGAGCACCCCATCTAGAGACGAGGTGCCGCGATCGACAGCCCCGCTCAGCCCTGTGCGCGAGCCCGCGTGAGGAAGAGCCGACCTTCGAGGAGCACCAGGTAGAGCGCGAGACCCGCGAGCGCGGCGACGGGCCAGAGCATCCCGCGGTCGACGATGACGAGCGTGTCGAAGTGCTGCGCGCGGGTCACGAGCAGACCGCCGACGGCGACGAGGGCGCACACCGACGGCTCGACGGCGCGCGCACTACGGAGCGACACCAGGCACAGCGCGACGGAGGTGCCGATGAGCACCATCGTGGAGGAGAGCGAGGTGGAGAGCGCGACCCAGGTGGCGCCGAGGCCGACGGCCCCGATGAGCACCGGCGCGAAGGGCGCGGGCGCGAGCGGGGGCACGACGCGACGGAGCTCGGTGGTGGCGCCGCGGTACGGGCTGCGCGCGCCGTCGACGACGTGGAGCGCGCCAGCCTGGCGGGCGCGGAGGTGCTCGCCGAAGCGGGCTGCCACCGAGCGGGTCCATTGCAGGGCGGCCACGGAGAGCGCGAAGACGGGGATGAACGCGAGGAAGACGAGGGGCATGCCGACGTCGGAGTTCCACGCGGGCGGGGTGTGCGGCGGGCCGCGGAGCCAGTCGGACATGCCGACGAGCCACACGAGGGTCCAGTGCATCCCGATGGCGCGCACGCACCACGCGGCGAACACCCCGTGCTCGTTGTCGCCCACCTCGCGCACGTAGAGAAACACCGCCGCCGCGCCGATGGGCGCCCACGCCCCGAGCAGGCAGCTCACCTTCCACACCGACAACACATCGCCCAACCACATGCGCGTCGAGAGCCAGCACACCATGGTCGCCGCGATCGTCCCGAAGATCACCACTGGTCGCATGCCCGATAAGTTACCGCGCATGAGGCCATCGCCCAACGCGCGACACGGCGGCCGTCACCCTTTTCGTCAGGTCACGGCGCGAGCCACGGACGCACCGGCGGGGCGCTCGCCGCGGGCGCTCCACTCGCGGTGTTGTCCGCGTAGACCAGGGCCTGCGCGTCGGGGTCGACGGTGACGCGGGTGACCACGAAGCCCGGCCGTGCGGTGACCGTCGGCGACCCTGCGCCGTCAATGCCGAGGTCGACGGGGACATCGAGCCGCTCGCCCGCAGCACCCTCGACGCGCACGACGAACATCATCCCGCGACCCGTTCCGTGCGGGTCGACGGTGATGGTGACGGGGCCGTCGGCGACGGTGTTGCGGGTGACGCGCGCGGTCGGCCAGACAGGCGCGCCGTCGCCCACGAGCCAGCCGGTGAAGTAGGCCGCGAGGTTGGCCGAGGTGCGCGCTTCGAGGGCGCGTCGAACGTCGTCGAGGGAGATCGCGCGGGGTCGGCCGAGGAGGTCGGTGAGGGCGCCCATGACGGCGTCGCGGGAGTAGCGAACCTCCAACTGCCGGAAGAGCACCATCGGGCCCGGCCCGTACGCCGACCCATAGAACTCGTTGATGGGCACCTCCGCGCGCGGCACCGGGTGGTTGGTGAGCGAGCGGGCGGAGTCCTTCCAGATGCGCGCGGTGGTGATGCCCCGCGCGTCGCCGAGGCGCGTCGACTCGTAGACGAAGCTCAGGTACTCGGCCATGGCCTCCTTCCAGACGAAGTCGCGCACCGAGGCGATGGTGGTCTGGTCGCCGGCCCACTGGTGGGCGATCTCGTGGAAGACGGTGTGCTCGGCGTTGCCGTTGGCGAGGGTCTGCGCGAGGGCGATGTTGCCGGGGTGCTCGAAGCCCGCCCAGGTCGTCGGAGCCACCACGAAGCGCAGGGTGTTGCCGTAGGGGTAGCGCCCGAAGCGCTCGCTCATGAACGACACCATCCCCTGCACCCGGGTCGCGTCGAGGGCCGCGGTGACGCCGGTGTCCAGGAGGTCATAGAGGATGAGGTCGACGTTGGCGGCGCGGCCGAGCGGGTGGTCGAGCCAGCGCTGGCCGATCATCACGCCGAAGGTGCTGTACGTCGGGCCGCCCTCGAAGCGGAAGTCGCACTCGGTGCGCGTCTCGGTGGGGGTGATGGTTCCGGGGCAGAAGACCCGCTGGTTGGCCGCGTGCGTGACGTTGAAGTGGTAGGTGGCGAACACCCCCGGGTCGTTGTCGCAGGCCCCGAAGCGGTCGCACTGGCCGACCCACGAGAGGAGGTAGGTGAAGTTTCCGCCCGCGGAGTCGACGCGGGAGCTGAAGCCGACCTGGGTGTTGCGGAGCGTGGCGGTTCCCATGAGCGAGGAGCCCGCGGCGAGGGTGACGGTGCTCCCGACGGCGTAGCCCTGACCGGTAGGGTCGCACGCGACGAGGCGGCCGCCGGCGACCATGACGTCGCGAGCCGGGGCGCCGTCGAGGGTCACGTCGTCGGCCGCCGTGGGACGAAACGGGAGGGACACGCAGTCGCCCGCGGCGGTGACGCGGAGGCGCAGGCTGGCGCGGCCGCGGCGGGCGGCGACGTCGAGGTCGTAGTCATAGTGCTCGACGATGACGCGAGCGGCGCCCGGCGTGACGGGCACGTCGACGGGAACATCGACGACCGGAACATCGGGTGAAGCGTCGGTTCCGGCGTCGACGAGGACCACGGAAGAGGGGCGATCGTCGCCGCAGGCGAGCGGGGCGGTGACGGCGAGCAGGAGGAGCGGGGCGCGGGTACGCATGGCGCGCGGGAGTGTCGCAGATCGCGGCGCGATTGTGCCGATCCCTCGCAGCGTGCGATGAGCGGAACCATGAAGACCGTCGACGTCCTGGTGATCGGCGCGGGCCCCTCGGGGTGCGCCGCGGGGGTGGTGGCCGCGCGGGCCGGGCTCGACGTGCGGGTCATCGACCGGGCAACCTTTCCGCGGCCGAAGGTGTGCGGCGACGCGCTCTCCAACAAGGCCATCGCCATCATCGGGTCGCTCGGCGCGGGCGACGCCCTGCGCGCGGCCCCGCACACCGACGTACTGGGAGCGCTCGCGCTGCTGCCCGATGGCGGGAGCATCCCGCGGGACTACGGCGACGCGCGCGGGATGATCGTCGGTCGGCTCGACCTCGACGCGCTGCTGGTGCGAGCGCTCGTGAACGCTGGCGCGGAGGTCACCGAGGCCGTGGCGGCGGACGACCTCGTGGTGGAGGGCGGCGCCGTGGTGGGCGCGCGCATCGGCGGCGAAGTGGTGCGGGCGCGAGCGGTGCTGGCGGCCGACGGACCGGGCTCGGTCGCGACGCGGGCGCTCGGGGTGGAGAAGCCGCGCGGGCGGGGTCTGGCCATCTCGGCGACGGCGTACTTCGAGGGCGTCACGGGGGCACTGCGTGAAGGCTGGAGCGAGCACTGGTTCGACCCGGGGTTGCCGTACGGGTACGGCTGGATCTTCCCCGCGGTGGAGGGCGTCTCCAACGTGGGCGTGTACCTGCGGCGCGACGGCTACGACGCCCGCAAGCTGTCGCTCGCGGCGCTCTTCGATGCCTTCATGGAGCAGCACCGCGACCGCTTCGCGGGGGCGAAGCGGGTGGGCTCGGTGCGCACGTGGCAGCTCCCCTTGAGCGACGTCGGCGTGCGGGTGGGGATGCCCGGGATGCTGACGACGGGCGATGCCGGGCGGCACGTTGATCCGCTGACGGGTGAGGGCATCTGGCAGGCGCTGCGGACAGGCGAGATCGCGGGCGAGGTGTGCGCCGCGGCGTTGAAGGCGGGCGCGCTCGATGACGAGGCGGTGCGGCGGTATCGGTGGCGGGTGGCGCGCGAGGTGGATGCTCCGGCGGCGGTGCGCGGGCGCATCCAGGACGCGATGCAGGCGCTGGTGGCGAGCGGGCTCTACCGTCGGCCGGAGCTGAAGGCGCTGCTGAAGTGGGGCTACGGGAGCGGCGCGCTGGAGGTGTCGAAGTCCGTCGCGGGGTGATGTCTGCGACGATGCGCGGCGGTCAGTAGAAGCGCGGGCCCATACGACGACCGCGACCACCGCCCCAGCAGAGGAAGTTGTCCTGCCACGTGTGGGGGTCCGACGGTTCGTTCCATTGGACGCATGAGAGGCCCGCGATGGGACCGGCGCTGCTCCACTGGAACTGCACCGGCGCCATCGGCGGGACGCACAGGAAGTTGTCATTCCAGGTGTGAGGGTCGGCCCCTTCCGTGATCTGGGTGCAACGCATCCCTGGAATGGGCCCCGCGGACGACCAGCGGATGCCCATCGGCTGCGCCGAGCAGAAGTAGTTGTCGTTCCAGGTGTTGGGGTCGGCGCCTTCGGTGATCTGCGTGCATGCCATGCCGGGGAGCGGACGCGAGCAGCTCCACGCGAAGGGGCCGTTGGCCGACTCGCACGAGACGGGCGCGGGCTGCACCACCACGGGGGGTTGCGGCGGGGCGACGAAGACAGGCGGAGGCGCGGCGAAGACGGGGCGCCCGAAGCGCTGGCCGCCCTGCCAGCAGAGGTAGTTGTCCTGCCAGGTGTGGGGGTCGGCGGGCTCATTCCACTGGACGCACTGGAGGCCGGGGACGGGTCCCGCGCTGCTCCACGAGAACACCAGCGGAGACGTCGGCGGGACGCAGAGGAAGTTGTCGTTCCAGGTGTTGGGGTCGGCGCCTTCGGTGATCTGGGTGCAGCGCATCCCGGCGACGGGCCCCGCGGATGACCAGCGGATGCCCAGCGGCTGCGCCGAGCAGAAGTAGTTGTCGCCCCAGGTGTGGGGGTCGGCGTCTTCGCGAATCTGCGTGCACGCCATGCCCGGGATGGCGCGGTAGCAGCTCCACGCGAAGGGCCCGTTGGCCGACTCGCAGCCCGCCGTGTCGCCGGGCACCGCAAACGGCTGCGCCTCTGCGACACCGGCGAGGCCGAGGGTCATCGAGGCAACCGCGAACGCCAACGAGGTCTTCTGGTAGATGTTCATGAGCTTCACTCCCGCCCCGCGGTGACGCGCACGCCACGCAGGACCTTCACTGCCCAACACCCGATATCACCCTCCGTGCCAGCGCTGATCGCGCGGCGTCTGATGCAATCGTCGCGCGACCCACTGGAGCGCCGGCGCGTCGGTCGTGGCGCTGCCGCCACGCTGACGTCAACCGCGGGTCATCTCCAGCATCGTCGGGCGGAAGCCAAACTTCGCGAAGAGCTTCTGCGCGCGCTCGTTGGAGACCATGGTGTGGAGCACCACGCGCCTGGCCCCGCGCGCCTCGACGTCGGCCACGAGCGCGGCCATGAGCGCGTCGCCCACGCTGGCGCCGCGGGCGGCCGGGTCGACGAAGATGTCGTGCAGGGCGACGTGGTCGTCGAGGAGGAGGTTCCAGTCGCGGCCCTCGGCGCGGGCGTAGGTGTATCCGAGCACGCGACCCCCACCGTCGACCGCCACGCGGACGATGGCGTCGGCGTTGGCGAGCTCCTGGCGAAACCAGCGCCGGTAGCCCTCCTCGACGCCGTTCACGAGGAGAAACCTCCCCGCGTCGACCTCGTGGTGGAAGCGCACGAGCGCGCCGGCCATGGTGCCGAGGGCGTCGAGGTCGTCGTGGGTCGCGGGTCGCACGGTGACTGCGGGAGTGGGCTGCATGGCGACGTCCACCATAGAGCCGGTCTGGTAGGTTTCGCCACGATGACGACCGTGGATGACCTGTGCCGCGCGATGGAGGCCATCGCCCCCACGCGCCTCGCCGAGAAGTGGGACAACGTCGGGCTGCTGGTGGGCGACCGCGACGCCGACGCCGACCGCGTGCTGCTGGCTATCGACCTCACGCGCGAGGTGCTCGACGAAGCGCTCTCGCTCGGGTGCACCGCGGTGGTGTCGTACCACCCGGTGATCTTCGATGGGCTGAAGCGCGTGCTCGCCGGATCGATGGCGTACGCGTTGGTGCGCGCGGGCGTGGCCGTCTACACCCCGCACACCTCGCTCGACGTCGCCGACGGCGGGACCAACGACGTGCTCGCCGACGCCGTCGGGATGACCGATCGACGACCGCTGCGGGTGACCTCGATGGCCGAGGGGCTCGGCCTCGGGCGCGTGGGCGAGGTGTCGCCGATCGAGCGCGGTGCACTGCTGGCGCAGGTGCGCGCGGCGCTGGGTCTCGATCACCTGGTGGTGGCCGGTCCGTCGGCGGGAGAGGTGACGCGCGTCGCGGTGGGGGCGGGCGCGTGCGGTGACCTGCTCAACGAGGTGATCGCGTCGGGGGCGGGGCTCTATGTGACGGGCGAGATGCGCCACCACGACGCGCTGCGGGCGGCCGCCGCGGGCGTGACGGTGGCGTGCGCGCTGCACTCCAACAGCGAACGCAAGACGCTGGACGTGCTCGCCGAGCGGCTGCGGGCGGCGCTGCCGGGCGCGACGGTGACGGTGTCGACGGCGGACCGCGATCCGTTCCGCGTGGTGGGGGCGTGAGCGACGCGGCGGCCATCGTGCAGGCGGGCGCGCCTGTCCTTCGTCGCGCAGCCGAGGCGCTCACGCCCGATGAGATTCGCAGCGCCGGGACCCGCGCGCTCATCGCCCGCATGCGCGACCTGATGCGGGCCGCGAGCGGCGTCGGGCTCGCCGCGCCGCAGGCGGGCGTCGGGCTCCAGATCGCCGTGGTCGAGCTCACCCGCGAAGGGCTCTCCCGACGTGACGCGGCTCGCAACGCGGCGATGGAGATGGAGGAGGTTCCGTTTCAGGTGCTCATCAACCCGCGGCTGACGGTGCTCGACGCGACGCCGCGGAGGTTCTTCGAGGGCTGCCTCAGCCTCGCCGGGATGACGGCCGTGACGCCGCGGGCGCGCTCGGTGCGCGTCGAGTCGCTCGACGAGGAGGGCAACGCCGTCACGACCGTCGCGCACGGGTGGTTCGCGCGCATCCTCCAGCACGAGGTCGACCACCTGCACGGCGCGCTCTACGTCGACCGGATGCTGCCGCGGTCGTTCATGAGCAACGAGGCGTTGCGCGCGCACTGGGCGGGGCAATCCGCCGACGAGGTCATCGCCGCGCTCGGTGCGTGACTGGCGAATCCATCCCTCGGTCTCAATCATCTCACGCGACATGAACAACGCCTCGATCGTTGCCCTCGGGTGCTCCCTCGCGCTCGCCTCCGCGCTCGCCTCGGCGCAGACACCGCCGCCACCACCGATCGCTCCCGCGGAGTCGGTGCTCGGGCTGCGCGCCCACGCCGAGCTCGGCTTCCTCGCGGTGGGGTCGCACGTCATCACGCTGGGTCGCGACGGCAGCCGCATCGACTACCGCGACGACGGCGGGCAGACCAACCTCTACACCTTCGCCCGCGCCTCCATCGAGCTCGACATCCACCGTCGGCACATCATCACCTTGCTCTACCAACCCTTGCAGATCGACTCGTCGGCCACGCTCGGGCGCGACCTCCGCATCGACGGCGCCACCTTCGCCGCGGGGACGCCGGTGCGCTTCCGGTATGGGTTCCCGTTCTTTCGCGCGGGGTGGGCGTATGACCTGCTGCCCGCGCCCGACAAGGAGCTCGCTCTCGGCGTCGGTCTCCAGCTCCGCAACGCCAGCATCGAGTTCGAGTCCGTCGACGGGCGCAGCTACCGCCAGCGCAACGACGTCGGGCCGGTGCCGCTGCTCCGGGTGCGCGGGCGCTTCCCCATCGCGACGCGCGGCTTCTTCGGCTTCGAGCTCGACGGGCTGTACGCGCCCATCTCCGTGCTCAACGGCAGCGACAACGAGGTCACCGGCGCCATCCTCGACGCGAGCGTGCGCGTCGGGTGGCGGGTCATTCCGCACGTCGAGTCCTTCGTGAACCTGCGCTACCTCGGCGGCGGCGCCGTCGGCCAGGGCGACCCCACCAACACCAGCGACGGCTACCAGAGCAACTGGCTGCACTTCGTGACGGTGTCCCTCGGCGTCTCGCTCGACTCGCGCATCTGACGTCCTTGACCGCTCCGCGGTCGGCGTGGTGGCAGGAAGAGCGTCGCGGCACTGAAAGGCCGCCAGGGCGCAAGGATCGCGAGGAAGAGCCATCACAGAGAAGGTTCTTCGAGTTCGCGAGAAGGTGAGCGTGGACCCATCCAGCGCTTGCCCAACCCGTCTTGTCCCTTGCGACCCTTGCGCCCTGGCGGCCCTGCGCTGTCGTGGCGCTATTCCTCCGCCGCGCGGATGCCCATGACCCGAGCTTGACCTGCCCATCGCCCGTGTGTTGCCACACGGTGATGCCCCTTCGCGCGCTCGCACTGCTGCTCGCCCTCGTCGCGTGCGGCGCGCGCAGCTCCCTCCACGAGCCCGACCTCGCCACCGACGCCATCGTCCCCGCGAGCCCGTGCGCCCGCCTCGCCGAGACCCTCTGCGCGCGCCTCCAGCAGTGCGCCCCCGCGGCGCTGTCCAACGGACTCACCGAGGGCCGCGCCATCGGTGTCGACGCGTGCGTCGGGCGCGTCACCCTCGCCTGTGATGGTTGGCGCGCCGCGTCCGACCTCGCGGCCACGCCCGACCGCGTCGACGCCTGCCGCGCGGAGGTCAACGCCGCCTCGTGCGGCGAGGTCGGCTGGCGCTACTTCACCGACGGTCCTCCCTGTGACGCCTGGCCCCGCGGCACCCGTGCGATGGGCGCGGCGTGTCGGGTCGGAGCGCAGTGCGCGAGCGGGCAGTGTTCGTTTGGTCGCGACCGCGGCTGCGGCACCTGCTCCTCCGCCGGAACACCGCCCACCCAACGCGTCGGCGAGACCTGCGGCAATGGACAGCCGTGCCGCTACTGGCTGCGCTGCGAGGCGGGCGTCTGCGTCGAGCGAGTGGGCCTCGGCGAGGCGTGCGGGGGAGACAGCGACTGCGACCCATCCCAGGGCCTCGCGTGCGACCGCACGGCGCGTCGCTGCATCCGCCGCCCGGTGTCTCCCACCGATGGATCGTGCCTCTCGCAGATCGTGACCGACCCCACGCGGCCCGCGAGCCCGATGTGCGAGGAGCGCCACGTCTGCCGCAACCGCAACGACTTCGGCCAGGGCCGCTGCGCGCCGCTCGTGGCCGATGGCGCGGCGTGCGAATCCTACGAGGCTCCGTGCGCGTATCCCGCGCGCTGCCAGGGCGGCCGTTGTGTGCTCCCCGCGGCCATCGTCTGCGCCCCGTAGACCATTGCCAACCATGCCCGATCGGGCGAATCATCCATCGCGGCACCAACCACCCCATGCACCCCGCCCAACGCCTGCTCGTCACCGGCCTCTCGCTCACCGTCGGCTGCGTCGACTACTTCATCCCCGTGGAGACCGAGCGGCTCAACGTCGGCGGTGACGCCGCGGTCGCAGTCACGCTCAACGGCTGCACCGTGGAGGGCTTCGTCGACCGCACCGCCGTCGACGCCGAGCGCATCGTGGGCTTCGGTGGCGAGCGCGGCAGCGGCGGGTTCAGCTTCGCCCCCAAGTGCATGACCATCGCCGTCGGGCAGCAGGTCACCTTCGAAGGCGCTTTCTCCACGCACCCGCTCACGCCCGGCGTCCCCGGCGACACCCGCGGCGGCTCGTCCGGCAACCCCATCCGGCTCACGTCGAGCGGCACCACCGTGACGGTGACGTTCCCGCGCGCGGGCGTCTTCCCGTACGTCTGCGGGATGCACGGCTTCCTCGGGATGAACGGCGTCGTCGTCGTTCGCTGACGCCCCGCCCTCCCCTACGCCGTCATCGCATCGAGCGCGCGTCGCGAGTCTTCGTCCACCCAGGCCCCGGCGGCCTCACGCACCGCGCGCGCACCGTCGGCTCCCTGCGTCGCGAGGTGCCTCGCCGCCGCCAGCCGCAACGCGGCCGAGAGCGAGCCGTCATGGAGCGCCACGAGCAGCGACTCGCTGGTGAGCGACGGGCGGCGGTACACCGGGTCGTCGGAGCCGCCCCCCGCAGGACCGAGCGCGGCAACGGTCTCCGCGGCGGTGCGCTCGCCCTCGCGGAGCGACCACAGGCGGCGGGTCACGGCCGCGGCGGTGGCGTCGTCTTCGTGGGCAGCAGTGTCGTGCAGGAAGAGGGCGGTGCGGTTGTCGAGGGTGAGCACCAGCGTTCCTACGGGCACCCGCGCCGCGCCGCGCTCCATGCCTCGCCCACGCGCCGCACCGCCACGTCCGTCTCGATCGCGTCGTCGCTCGCCCGCTGCACCACCGGCAGCATCTCCGCCCAGCGCGTCCGCAACCCCACGAGGCACGCTGGTGTCTGTCCCCGCACCGACAGCGCGTCTTCACACCGCCCCGCGCGCAACACCCACTGCGCCCGGTCGCGTCGCAGCGCCTGCCGCATCGCGCCCTCCAGGCTCCCCGCCGCCGGCGCGTCGCCCACCCCGTCGAAGGCACACCGCACCCACTGCCCCATCGCCGCCCGCGCGTCGACCGGACCATCCTCCACCGCCGCGCGCTCACACCCCACGAGCCACCCCGCCGTCGCGATCACCGCGACCGCCCGCACCGCGACGCGCACCCGCTCAGCGCCCCGCGTCCGCGTCGCCCATCACCCGCGCCGCCAGCTCGGCGTGACCCAACAACAACAGCCACCGCGCCGCCTCGCGCCGCGGCCCCACCCGCAGCCGATCATGCAGCTCACCCGCCGCGCCGTCGCCCAGCGTCGCCACCCCGTAGGCCGCCCGCAGCGGGTCGTCGCTGCCCGCCACCAGCCGCGTCGCCGCCGCGCGCCGCGCCTCGGCCGCCACGTCCGGCGCGCACAACGCGTACGCATCGTCGGTCCACGGCGCCCGTCCCCGGCGCAGCCCGTCGCATCCGCTCGGCGCCGACGCGTCGAGCCGCGACAGCACCGGACCCAGCGCGATCATCGCCAGCGCCGCGCTGCCCCACGCGGGGGCCATCCGGGCCGCGCGCAACGACTCCGTCGCCGCTTCGGCGAGGCGGTCCATCGCCAGCAGCACCCGCGCCCGCGCGAGGTGCGCCGCCGGGTCATCACGCAGCGCGATGGCCGCCCGCAGGTCGGCGTCGGCGAGGTCGAGGCCGCTCGAACCGCCCACCTCGATCCACACCCTCGCCCGCGCCATGAGCGGCGTCGGCGAGGTCGTCCACGCGTCCACCGCCGCCGAGGCGTACTGCTGCGCCCGGTCGCGCGGACCGCGGTTGGTCGCCAGCTCCAGCGCCGACTGCGCCGCGATCGCGCCCGCCAGCGAGGCGTTGTCGAGCGACTGGTGCCCGACGCTCGCCTGCGCCGTGAGCGTCCCCTCGGTGACCTCCACCACGTGCTCGCCCGCGCGCACCACGAAGCTCCCGAGCATCCCCGTCGGGTCCACCGGCTCGTCGGCCCGCGCGGGCGCCGTCCGCTCGGCCACGGTCACGCCCGCGTCCCCCGCTGCGCGCAGCAGCGCCGCCACCAGCCGCGCCAGGTCGAGCGAGCTCACCCGCTCGCGCTCCGACGGCAGCACCCCCCACACCAGCTCCGCCGACCGCGGCGGCGGAACCTCCTCCCCCTCCCCCGTCACCCTCGCCCGCCGACGCTGGTGCACCAGCTCTGCGGCCCGCCGCGCGCGCGACACCGGGTCCCGCTCGGCGCGCACGCGAGCCACCACCTCGCCCAGCGTCGTGCCCACCGACAGCGCGTCGTTGGCCTGCGCCGGAACCTCCGCCGGCACCGCCCGCTCCGCCCCCGGAGCCGCTCGACGTCCGAGGGCGTACCACCCTCCCCCGACCCCAAGCGCCACCACCGCGACGGCAGCACCGATCATCGGTCCGCGCATCCGCCGGCCGCCGCCCGCGGGCGCCTCGGTGACGGGTACGAGGTTGCCTGCGCGGAGGCACTTCGGGCAGCGGGGAGAGCCGTCGTCGCAGCGGGTTCCACAGTGGGCGCACTCAAGGGCCATGGCGGCGCCGGAGATAGCACGCCTCCGGCATCACGCGGCGCCTTGACACCGCCACCCGAAGCACCGAAGCCATGCGGATCATGCCCGACCTCACCCAGGCTCAGCTCGCCCAGCAGGCCCAGCGGCTCCACCAGCTCGTCGAGTGCAGCGGTCGCATCCACGCCGCGCGCTCACTGGAGGAGATGGTCGCCGCCATCGCCGTCGAGGCCCGCGCCCTCTTCGGCGCCAGCGAGGTCTCCGTCGAGGTCGACGCCCGCGACGACCTGCCCGCCCTCACCCGCGTGGCCACCGAGCTCGACGGCCAGGGGCCCACCGAAGGCGACGGGCTCGTGCAGGCCCTGCGCGACGGACAGGGTCGCCGCCTCGGCCGCATCGTGCTGCACGGCGGCGCGTGGCTCGACCCGCGCATCGACGCCGCCGCGCTCGAACAGTTCGCCCGGCTCTCGGCCATCGCCCTGGAAAACGCCTGTCTCCTGCGCGCCTCGGTGGTCGCCGCGAAGGTGCGCGACGAGGTGCTCGCGGTGGTCTCGCACGACCTGCGCAGCCCCCTCGGCACCGTCTCCATGGGCGCCGCGATGCTGCGCCGCAGCCTCACCGCCCCCAACGACGTCGAGATCGTCAACCGCATCGCGCGGAGCTGCAAGCGCATGGAGCGCCTCATCGAAGACCTCCTCGACGCCTCGCGCCTCGACAACGGGTCGGTGCAGGTGGCCCCGCGCCCCGTCGAGGCCGACGACCTCGTGCGCGCCGCCGTCGACGCCGCCGCCATCGAGGCCGCCGCGGGCAAGGTCACCGTCGACGCCACCCTCGTCGAGCCGCTTCGCGTGATGGCCGACCGCGACCGCGTGCTCCAGGTGTTCTCCAACCTGCTGGGCAACGCGCTGAAGTTCACCCCGAAGGGCGGCGCCATCACCGTCAGCGTCCGTCGCGACGGCGAGCACGCCCGCTTCTCCGTCGCCGACACGGGCCCCGGCATCGCCGCCGAGCACCTCCCGCGCCTCTTCGATCGCTATTGGAAGGGCGAGCGCTCGGGCCGCCACGGCGCGGGCCTCGGGCTCTACATCGCCCGCGGGCTCGTGCTCGCGCACCGCGGCGCCATCACCGCCGAGAGCGACGAGGGCGGCGGAGCGACGCTGTCGTTTACGATCCCGCTGAGCCCGACGTAGGCGGCGTCGTGTCGCCGTTGGCCTCGCGCTCCAGCATCCGGTAGAGGGTGCGCCGGTCGAGGCCGAGCACCCGCGCCGCGCGCGACTTGTTGCCGCCCACCAGCGTCATCACCCGCTGCACGTAGCGGCGCTCCAGCTCGGAGAGCGTGACGAGCTCGGCCTCGGTCTCGGGGGCCGCCGGCGCGTGCTTCGACTCGTAGGCCCGAACCTTCTCGGGCAGGTCTTCCACCGTCACGTGGTCGTAGCGGGTGAGGGCCACCGAGCGCTCGACGCAGTTCTCCAGCTCGCGCACGTTGCCCGGCCACGCGTACGCCGTCAGCCGCGCCAGCGTCGCCGGATGGAACCCCACGACCTTCTTCCCGAAGCGCTCGGCGAAGCGCATGAGGAAGTGCTGCGCCAGCACCGGGACGTCCACCGCGCGCTCGCGCAGCGTGGGCACCTCCACGTTGACCACCGCGATGCGATAGAAGAGGTCTTCGCGGAAGCGCCGCTCGCGCACCTCGGCTTCGAGGTCGCGGTTGGTGGCCGTGATGACCCGCGCGTCGAAGGGCGTCTCGCGGTCGCCGCCCACCGGGCGCACCGTTCGCTCCTGCAGCGCGCGCAGGAGCTTGGCCTGCATCTCCAGGGGCATCTCGCCGACCTCGTCGAGGAAGAGCGTTCCGCCGTTGGCTTCGAGGAAGAGCCCCGCGCGGGCGTTGCGCGCGTCGGTGAAGGCCCCCCGAACGTGCCCGAACAGCTCGCTCTCCAGCAGGTTGGCCGGCACCGCGGCGCAGTTGATGGCGACGAAGGCCCCTTTTGCGCGCGGGCTCATGCCGTGGATGGCGCGGGCGACGAGCTCCTTGCCGGTGCCGCTCTCGCCGGTGACGAGCACCGTGGCGTCGGTGCTGGCGACGCGCTCGATGAGGCTGAGCACCTCGCGCATGGCGCGGCTCGACCCGATGAGCGAGCGCGACGGCTGGGCGCGCACCACCTCGCTCTGGAGCCGCCGGACCTCCTGGCGCAGCGAGCGGTGTTCGAGCGCGCGCTCCATGGCGATGGCGAGCATGTCGACGTCGATGGGCTTGGTGAGGAAGTCGTACGCCCCGGCGCGCATCGCCCGCACGGCCGTCTCCAGGTTGCTGTGACCCGTGAGCACGATCACGGGCAGGTCGGGGTGCGCCTCGGCGATCTGCTCGCACAGCGCGATGCCGTCCATGGTGCCCATCTGCACGTCGGTGATGACGAGCCCGTACTCGCCCGCGGGCAGCCGCGAGAGGGCCTCCTCGGGGCGCGACACGAAGGCCGGCTCGTGGCCGAGCGACTTCACGCACGCGGCCACCATCTCGCCCATGTCCGTGTCGTCGTCGACGACCAGAACCCTCGCCACACCGTCTGCTCGTTGCGTCACTGCCGCGGTCCTGTTGTTGGTGGTTGTGGGGAGTGCGCTCCCCTGTGTCGTCGCACGCTACCCGAATCGTGGATTGCGTGACGGCGCAAGCGCTGTGTCACGCTGCCACAGTGGGGCAGGCAGGTGTGATCCGCCAGTGGGGTCGTGGTACGAGGGATCGCGCCGCAGCGTCGTGGCACATGCGCTGCACCGCTCAGGAGTCCGGCAGTGTTTGATGCCGCGGAGGAGCAGAGACGGGTGCAAGCCCACAACACGACCATGCAGGAGTCTTCGCCGCGAGTGCTGGTGATCGAGGACGACCCGGATTTCCGGGCGATGATGTGCCTCGCGCTGGAGTCCGACGGCTTCGAGGTCTTCCCCGCGGAGAACGGTCGGGTGGGCGTCGCGCTGGCCACCGACCTCTTGCCGGCGATCATCCTGTGCGACGTGCGGATGCCCGAGATGGACGGGCACGACACCCTGACGCAGCTCCGCACGCTGCCCTCGACCAAGGGCATCCCCTTCGTGCTGCTGAGCGGCGGGGCCGACCGCAAGGACGTGCGCCGCGGGATGAACCTCGGCGCCGACGACTACCTCGTGAAGCCCTTCACGGCGGAGGAGCTCATCGACACGGTTCGCGCGCGGCTGCACCGCCACTCCGAGCGCCCGACACAGCCCTCCACGAGCGGCACCAACCCGACGCTGCTGCTCCCGCTCGCCGTGGGATCCGGGCGCACGGTCGTCGCGGGGCGCTACCTGCTGGAGCGCCGCGTGGCCGAAGGCGGCATGGGCTCCGTGTACGCGGGGAAGGACGAGCAGACGGGGCAGTCGGTGGCGGTGAAGCTGGTGCCGCGCTCACCCACGTCGACCGAGCGCTTCGCGCGGGAGTGCCAGACGCTGGCGAGCATCACGCATCCGCGGGTGGTTCCGTACCGAGCGCACGGCGAGGTGGGCGAAGGCTTCCACTTCCTGGTGATGGACTGGCTGGAGGGGGAAGACCTCGCGCGCCGCCTCACCCGCGGCCCGCTGCCGGTGGAGGAGGTGACGCGGCTGATTCGTCACGTCGGCGAGGCGCTGGCGCACGTGCACCACGCGGGGATGGTTCACCGCGACGTGAAGCCGGCCAACCTGTTTCTGGTGGGCGGCGACGTCGACGCGATGGTGCTCATCGACTTCGGTCTGGCGCGCGACCACGACAGCGCGCCGCTGACCCAGAGCGGGATGCTGCTGGGGACGCCGGGCTACCTCGCCCCCGAGCAGGTGAAGGAGGGCTTCACGCCCGACGCGCGCTGCGACGTGTTCGCGGCGGGCTGCGTGGCCTACGAGTGCCTCGCGGGCGTGTCGCCCTTCCACGGCGCGACGCCGATGGCGACCATCGCGCGGCTGATGCTGGAAGACACCCCGCGGGTGCGCGACGTGCGGGCCGACGTGCCCGAGGCACTCGAAGACCTCATCGCCGCGATGATGCGCCGCGAGCGCGGCGGGCGGCTGCGCGACGGCCAGGCGATCGTCGACGCGATGGCCTCCGCGGGGCTCTGACCCGAGCGCCCGGTGGTCGCCGGAGTTCGCGTGCCTCCATGAGCCGGGGTGCAGTCGCTCACTCCGGGCTATTTCACGTCGTCACCCCGCGGCGCGGGGTTGCAGAGAATCCGCTCGCGGAGAATCTGTTCGTCTTCGCGTCTGCGATGGGTCCGTCGAGTGAGCGCGTGGCAGCGGAAACGCCTCTGGCCCTGCAACCCCGCGCCGCGGGGTGACGACGTGAAATAGCCCGGAGTGAGCGACTGCACCCCGGCTCATGGAGGCACGCGAACTCCGGCGACCACCGGACGAGATCACCGCCCGCTTGAATGAACGCTCGCCTCTACCCCGCCGACTCGCGCGCCCGGTCGGCCATCTTCGACCAGCGCCCTTCGCTGTCCGCGAGCGACTCCTGCGGCCGCCACCCGCCCTCCGGCCCGCTCCATCCGCTCGACCACCCGGCCACCAGCGCCTCGACCCGGTCGTTGAACGCCCCCTTCGCCCACAGGCCCTCGCGCCACCGCCGCGGCACCGCGCTCGCCCCATCGGCCGCGCCGCGCACCGCGCCCACCATCGCGCCCACCGTGTCGGCGTCGTCGCCCAGGTTCACCGCGTCGATGAGCGCGCGCTCCAGCGTCGCGGCGTCGAGCGCCAGGTACAGCGACGTCACCACCGAGCCCAGCGCGTAGCCGCCGCTCGGGCCCACCGGGCGATCGCTCGTCGCCAGGGCCACCGCCTCGATGGCCGACAGCATCTCCGCCCGCGGACACGGCAGCCGCGCCAGCATCGCCGTCAGCGCGCGTGAAAACGCGTGCGTCGTCGGGCCGTCCACCGCCCACGCCCTGGCCGCCTCGCGCTCGGCCCGCGCGGTCGCGTCGATCCAGCGGGTGTGGTCGAGGGTGCGGAGCGTTCCGTGCTCGATGCCCCAGGCGACGGCTTCGACCACGGCCGCGCCCGCGCCCACCGCTCGTGGGTCGGTGGTCTTCACGCGCGCGATGGAGAGCAGCGCGGCGAGCCTCCGATCGGGCTCCGTGGGAAAGCGCCACGCGATGGGCGCCGCCAGCATCGCCACGCCGTTGCCCGCCGTCGGCTGCGCGCCCGCGAAGGGATCGCTCGCCTCGCCCGCGACGAGCTTGTCCACGGTCTCGCGGAAATTCTTCCCCGTCCCGCGGTGACCACCGTGCTGCCCGCGGCCTCCCTTGAACGCCCGATACACCTCCACCAGCATCCGCGCGAAGGGACCTTCGGGCGCCGACGGCGCTTCGAGGAGCGCGTCGCACACGGCCATCGCCTGCTGGCTGTCGTCGGAGTGCAATCCCGCGGGTCGCCACCACGGGCGGGGCGTGTCCTCCAGGGTCTTCAGCTCGCCGTACTTCGCGCGAATCTCCGCCGGGGTCTTCATCTCCACCGGGCACCCGAGCGCGTCGCCGAGAAACAATCCGTCGAGCGACCCGGTGATGCGAGACCGCAGCGTGGTGGCGTCCATGGATGCCTAAGTACCACCGCCCGCCGTCGCCGGAGGTTTGCGGTGCCCCTTGCCGCACCCCGACGCGCTGGGCTACCTCCACTGCACCATGTCCTTCCGTTTGCACGACAGCCTGACCAACACCGTTGTTCCGCTCCCGCAGCGCACCCCTGGCGAGACCTCGCTCTACCTCTGCGGCCCCACGGTGTACGGGTACATCCACGTCGGCAACGCCCGAGGCCCGGTGGTCTTCGACGTGTTCGTCCGCCACCTCGAACGCCAGGGAAACATCGTCCGCTACGTCCGCAACTACACCGACGTCGACGACAAGATCATCCAGACGGCGCTCGACACCGGCGACACCCCGCGCGCCATCACCGACCGCTACATCGCCGCCTACCAGGAAGACGTGAGCGCCCTCGTGTGCCGTCCGCCGTGGGCCGAGCCGCGCGTCAGCGACAGCATCCCCGGCATCATCGCCCTCACCGAAGCCCTCATCGCCAAGGGCTTCGCGTACGTCACCGAGGCCGGCGACGTGTACTACGAGACGGCGAAGTTCGCGGGCTACGGCAAGCTCTCCAAGCGCCACATCGACCAGCAGTGCGCCGACGAGGGCCGCGGCAAGACGGGCGAGGGCAAGCGCAATGAGCACGACTTCGCGCTGTGGAAGGCCGCGAAGCCCCACGAGCCCGAAGGCGCCCGGTGGTCCTCGCCGTGGGGCGATGGACGCCCCGGGTGGCACATCGAGTGCTCGGCCATGGCGCACGAGCTCCTCGGCGACGGCTTCGACGTGCACGGCGGCGGGCCCGACCTGAAGTTTCCCCACCACGAAAACGAGATCGCCCAGAGCGAGCCGGTGTACGGCCCCATGGCGAGCGCGTGGATGCACCACGGCTTCATCGAGGTCGACATCGAGCGCCACTCGGGCTTCAGCCCCGAGGTCATCGCGATGCTCCCGATCTTGAAGGAGTGCGAGCCCGAGCTGCGGAAGGTGTCCAAGTCCGACCCCAAGAAGCTCCAGGGGTACCGCGACCGCGACCCCACCACGCTCACCGCCACCGACCGCGCCATGATGGCCGTGCTCGAACGCAAGGTGCACTTCGGGCACTGGTTTCAGCTCCGTCGGCTGCGCGACCGGGTCGACGGCGAGGCCATCCGGTTCTGGATCCTCGGGACGCACTACCGCGCGCCGCTGGCCTTCGACCTGGCCGAGGTCGGCGACGACGTGGCCTTCCCCACCATCGAGCAGGCCGAGAAGCGCCTGGAGTACGTCTACGACACGCGCCTCAAGCTGGCGGGCAAGCTCGCCGCGGGGGTGCAGGCCAAGCCCACGCTCGTCGACACCATGAAGAAGCTGGTGCGGGACTTCGACGCCGCCCTCGACGACGACCTCAACACGGCCGGGGCGCTCGACCCCTTCGGGCAGGTGTTCACGCTCACCAACAAGCTCTGCGACGCCAAGCGGCCCGACGCGCGCGACCTCGAAGCAGCCGGGACGGCCATCGCCCACGTGACGGCCGTGCTCGGGGTGGGCGAGGGCGATCCCGAGGCATTCTTCGCGCGAATCACCGAGCGGCGGGTGCGATGCCGCAAGCTCGACCCGAAGCACATCGACGACCTCGTGCGGCAACGCACCGCGGCGCGGGAGGGCAGGGAGTTTGCGCGGGCCGACGAGATCAGGGCCGAGCTCACCGCCCTCGGCATCGAACTGCGGGATGGTGCTTCGGGTACGGCGTGGCGCGCGGTATAGTCGGGCCCTTCCCGCACTTCGCTCTATCCCCTCCGGAGCTCAGATCGCAATGACCGCCCCGACCACGCAGCCGACCACCGAAGGGACCTTCTCCAAGACTCCGCTCCCCAACGTCCTCCTCTACGCTCGCGAGAAGCGCATGACGGGGTCGTTCGTGGTGCGCAACCCGGTGCTCTCGCCCGAAGGGGCGGAGGACGACGGGGTGGGCGAGTCCATCGTCGTGCTCGAGCAGGGCTCGGTCGTGGCCGTCGAGCTGCCGCGCTTCTCGCAGAACCTCGCGTGGGTGCTGCACGAGCTCGGGAAGCTCACCGACGACGCGTTCGTGAAGGCGCAGCAGGCGCTCGACGCCCCCGGCGCGCAGGAGATCCCCACGCTGCTGCGGCTGCGCGCGGCCGACCCGGCGACGCTGGAGATGGCGATGCGGGAGCAGTTCCGCCGCAAGGTCGCGGCGCTCTTCGGCAACGCGCAGGGCACCTACGCCTACTACGCCGGCGTCGACCTGCTCTCGGGCGAAGGTCGCGCGAAGGTCGCCGAGGACGTGTTTCCCATCGTGTGGCGGGGCTTGCAGTCATCGCCTCCCACCGACGACGCGCTCGCGGCGGTGTTCGTGAAGATCGGCGCGCGCGGCGTGCGGCTGCGCGAGGGCCACGAGTTCGACCGCTTCGAGTTCGGCGTCGAGCTGGGCCTCGCGGCGACGCAGCTCCGCACCGCGGCGTCGAGCGTCGAGCAGCTCATGGGCCTCGCGCCCAACCCCACGCTGGTGCGCACAATGGTGTACCTGCTGGCGCTCACCAAGCAGATCGAGGCGGTGGCCCTCACGCCCGTCACCGCGAGCGCGGCGGCGGCCAGCATCGCGCCCCCGCGCGGCCCGAGCGATCCGCCTGCGGCGAAGCCGGGCAGCTCGATCATCCCGGCGCCCAACGCGTCCATCGCTCCGCCGGAGGGGCCGCCCGTCGACCCGAAGGTGAAGGAGGCGAAGGTGCAGCTCTCGCGCATGCAGCACTTCACCTACTTCGAGATGTTCGACCTGCTGCCGAGCGCCTCGATGGAGGACATCCGCTCGCGCTTCCCGAAGTTCGCGGCGATGTGGCACCCCGACCGGGTGGCGACGCCCGAACTGCGCGCGGTCTACACGGACATCTTCGCGCTCTACAACAAGGCCCACAGCACGCTCACCGACCCCACGGCCCGCAACGAGTACGAAGACCGCATGACCGGCGGCGGCGGCACGCCCGCGGCGCAGAAGAAGGTCGACGACGTCATCGAGACGGTGCAGGAGGCCCACCGCGCGGAGATTCTCTACAACCAGCGCAAGCCGCTGGAGGCCGTCGAGATCTGTCGCCGGGTGCTGGAGAAGAACCCCGATGACATCGCGGTCAACGTGCTGCTCTGTCGCTGCCTGTTGGAGACCAATCCCGCGCCGCACCTCGAAGAGGTCATCACGCGGCTCGCGAAGATCATCAAGACGGTGGAGTCCAACGACGCCTCCCGCTACCTGATGGGCATCGCGCTGAAGTTCCGCGGCGACAAGCGGGCGCCGGGGTTCTTCAAGCAGGCGTTGGAGATCAACCCCAACAACCTCGAAGCGCAGCGCGAGTTCAACCTCTTCCAGTCGCGCCGCGAGGCCTACATCAAGGAGAAGAACTCGGTCACCAACAAGATCACCGGGTTCTTCTCGAAGACCTTCGGCGGCAAGGGCTGACGCTCAGTCCAGTTCGACCTGCCCCGAGCCGGCATCGCTCACGGAGATGCTGCCGGCCCATTGGCACTTGCACGTCGAGTCGTTGGTCAGCGCCTTGAGGCCGTCGATGGTGACCACCGACGAACCCGGCGACCACGGCGCGGTCGTCACCGGGATGCACGGCTGAGGCGTCGGTGTCCCCATGGCGGCCGCCGTCGCGGCGGCAACCTGGGGGTTGAGCTGCGTCGTGCACATGCCAAACGGCGCGATGTTCAACATCGGGGCGAAGTCGTTGACGGTCGCCGTGGGGCGCGTGTCCGCCTCCGACACCACGATCGGCAACACCGTCAGCGAGGACGGAGCGGTGCCGCAACTGCACATCAGGCTGGCGCCATGAACCACGATCTTCGCCATGAAGGTTGCCTCAGCGGGTCGCGGAGCCGCGCCACTTCTTCATCCATGACGCCATCGACGGATCGGTGGATGGCTTCAAGGAGTTCAAGTCCATCTTCCCGGTCGTCGCCACATAGGTCAGCCAGATGGTGCCGGGCGTCTTCGGCTTGAGCATCTTCTCGGCCGCTTCCGCCGTCGCGGCGCTCTCGCCCGGGTTCACCTTCGCGGCTTCGTCGATCAGGCTCTGGTCGTCCCGGGCGATCTGCGCCTTGTCCGCAGCGATGCCGGCCGTGTCCGCGTCGATCTTCTTCTGGACCTCCTTGCGGTGCGCCTCGGCCGCCGCGTTGGCGTCCTGCACGTCGTTGTGTTGGGTGGGGTTCCAGTGGCCCTGCGATCGCAGGCTGTCGATGTTGGCCTGCCGCTTCTTGATGTCGCCGCCCAGGTTGTTTCGATCGTTGCCGAGCCCGCTCACCCGTCGGTAGCTGTACCCCTCCGGGGGCTTCTCCCGCGTGACGCTGTCGATGCGGATGGCGCCTCCTCCGAAGCGACCCGCGTTGCCCGACACATACCAGATGGTCTGCGCGGGCCCGGTGGCAGGCTCGGCCTTCATCGCCGTCGCGATGTGGCCTGACAGCGGTCCGCCGTGACCGACCATCTGGAGATAGTCACCAGGCGTGAGGGTATAGGCGTCGAGGGCCTCTCCAGACACGGTGATGTTCAGCTTCTTCGCCCAGGCGCCCTGCGGGTCACCGCCATCCATCAGGATGATCTTGTACTTGCGAAGCACCGACTGGATGGGGATCGAGCTCGCCGGCGCGCACCACGCCGCGGCGCCCGGCGCACCGAAAAACGCGCTGCTCTCGGTCATCAGGACGCCGCCGTGCATCCGAACCTGGCCGTTGATCCGGCTGATCGGCGGCTGGTTGTCCTCGGCCTTCCCGAGAAACCGACACAGGTATTCGATGTTGGCGGGGACCGGGCTCATCCCCCACTGCGTCTCCATCTTCCACATCGCATATCGATAAAGGAGCTTGTGCGCCGCCTCGTGGGCGTCGCTCCACTGCACCGACGCGGTGAGCTTGTCTTGCAGCTCGGAGAACCACCGCCCGAAGTCCTTGACCACTCCGCCGTCGCTGTCGCCCGCCCTCGTCTGCGCCCACGTCGGGGTCAGGGCGTCCACCGCCGCGATCAGGGCCTTCCCCTGCGTCTCGAAGTCCGCCTCGTTCGTCGGCGTGTCGGCCGGCGCGGGGTCTTCGTAGTACTTCATCTCACTCACGACTTCGATCACGAGCTAACCTCCCGACGAGAGCGCGATCTTCGCGGCCTTCAGCGTGATTCTGTTCTTCGCGCTGATCTCGATCTCCTCGCCGTCGCCGGAGATCTTGATGTGCGTCCCGGTGCCCGCGATCTGGATGACGATGTCGCGCCCGTGGCTCTCGACGGTGATCGCCTCGGGCGTAAACGTCATGCTGTCGCTCTCTCTCAAAAGAGAAAGTTCATTCAGGTCGGCGCTCGTGCCGCCGAGCCGCACCGTGTCGGCGGCGATGTAATAGCCGGTGCTGGACTTGCCGGGCTCGGCGAGGTCACCCACGAGGAGGTTGGCCGACTCCCCGACGTTGATCACGTAGTCCTTCTCGACCTTGAGCTCTTCGTGGCGCCCCACGTAGGTCTTACGGTTGCTGATCTCGACGTGCTCGTTCCCGTGGATCTGGGTGAGTTGGTTGCCGTGAATGGCGGTGCTGTTGGCGAAGTGCCCGTCGTCGTCGTTCCGCGGCGGATGGCCCGGCGGCGGCGGAGGCATCGGGTGTACGACCGTCGACGATCCGCCGCGGACGACGCGCGTCTCGCCGTGATGGATGTTCATCGTCCGATGACCGTGGACGGTCACCGTCTCGTCCTTCACCACCACCCGAGTGCGCGCGCCCTCCACGACCTGCTCCTGGTCTTCGAGCACGTTCTCGTGGTCGCTCTTCTCGACCGTGGTGAAGCGGTCGGCGCCCACGCTGATGCGCTGAACGTTGGCGATGTTGGTGACCTGGTTGGCGCCGATGGTGATGAGCTCGTCTTCCCCGGTCTTGATGGTGTGCTGGCGGCGCACCTCCTCGTCGAGGTCGCGCTGCGCATGCACGAACACCTGCTCGTGCCCGCTGCGATCTTCGAAGCGCAGCTCGTTGTAGCCGTTGCCCCCCGGCGTGCTGTTGCTCCGGATGGTGCTGCGGGTCTTCATGTCGGGCAGGTGGTACGGCGTGGCGTTGGCGCCGTTGGGCACGCACCCGATGACCAGCGGCCGATCGGGGTTGCCCTCCAGAAAGGTCACCACGACCTCCATCCCGATGCGCGGGGTGAAGTGCGTCCCCCATCCGGCGCCGGACCACGTCTGCGCGACCCTGATCCAGCACGAGCTGTCGTGATCGCGCTTGCCGCGGCGGTCCCAATGAAACTGGACCTTGATGCGCCCGTGGAAGTCGACGTGGATCTCCTCCCCCGGCGGCCCGACCACCGTCGCGGTCTGCGAGGCCAGCACCGCCGGTCGCGGGGTGCGCCGCGGGGGAGTCCACGCCACGCTCGTGGGCGTGCACTCGAAGGTGTTGCGATACGGCTCGTCACCCTTCGCGTCGCTCGTCTGCGCGGCCCCGGCCAGCAGCTCTTCCGGTGCGCGAAACCGATGCACGACACCGGTCAGGAGGTAGCGCTGGTCGTGGCTCGGGTGTTCGTGTCCGAGCAGCTCGAAGACGCGACCCGGCATGAACCCGGTGACGTTTCCGCTCCCGCCGGCGCGGCGCTCGGGCGTCAGCGCTTCGAGGTGCCGCACCTCGGCCCGGCGGCTCCCGTCGTGCTCGGTGTAGTACTGCCCGTCGACGGAGTACTCGCCCTGCGTGAAGTCGCCCGGGTAGTCGTAGAGGGCGCGCGGGCCCGCACTGCCGCGAGGTCGGGCGCGGGTCAGGTCGACCTCCGCGGTGGGGCGCGTGAAGTCGTAGTCGCGCAGCGTCACCCCGGTGGGTCGCAGCTCCCTCGTCAGCCCGAAGCGATCGACGACCTCCACGGGCGCCCGATCGGACTGCGGCGGAGCGAAGGGCACCGCGCGCCGGTCGAGGGTCGGCACCAGCGCGAAGCTGGGAGAGTCCACGAGCACGAGCTGCTCTTCGGCGTGATCATGTCGGAAGAAGAAGGTGATCCCCTCCTCCTCCAGCAGGCGCATCACGAACGCGAGGTCGGTCTCCCGATACTGAACGCAGTACTCCCGGACGGGATACTCCCGGCGGAGATCGATGCTCAGCGCCTCTCCCGTGAGGTCGGCGTCGCGCAAGACCTTCTGGACGATCTGGACCGCCGAGAGCCCCTGGAAGATCCGGCAGTCCGACCGCTGGGAGAGCGTCCAGAGCGCAGGCACCAGCCACACGCGAGCGCGCCGTCGATCGGCCCATGACTCCAGCGGCTCGACGCGGCGAACGATGCCGCAGAAGCGGCGCTGCCGGGGCCCGCGGCTCGCGACGAGCGCCGCGCGCGCGCCGAGGAGCAGGTCGAGGTCGAGCGACGCGTCGGGGGTGTTGAGCTCGACCTCGATGTCGTAGAGCTCGTTGAGCGCCTCGCGCACGTCCGCAGCGGTCACGCGCAGCGCGGCATCGCCGAGCGCCGGTGCCGTGAACGACAGCTCGACGTCCGGCGCGGGCGACCGGCTCGACCGGTTGGCGAGAAACTCGAGGGTGAGTCCGTTGGCTCCGAGGGTCAGGCCATCGGGCTTGTCGTCGGCCCCTGTCGTCATCGCGTGTCGCTCACTGGTTGAAGGCCTGAGGCTGCTGCACGGTACTCCTACTTCTCCCGCGCGGGTGTCAACGCTCGCGACGATGTCGCGTCGAAGGCCGCGAGCTTCGACGCGAGCGCTCTCCCGTCGGCGACGCGCTTCGCCGGGTCGCGCGCGAGCATCGCGGCGATGAGGTCATCGAGCTCGGCGGGGATGTCGGGCGAGGTCTCGCTCACCCGCGGCGCCGTCTCAAGGGCGAGGCGCGCCAGCAGCGCGACGGAGGTGGACGCCGCGAAGGGCGGGCGCCCGACGATGCACTCGTAGGCGACACATCCGAGGGCGAAGATGTCCACGCGCGCATCGAGGTCGCGCTCACCGCGAGCCTGTTCGGGCGCCATGTACCCCAGGGTGCCGACGACGACGCCGGTGCGCGTCATCGCGTAGAGCACCTCGTCCCATCGGGCGATGCCGAAGTCGATGAGCTTGAGCCGCGAGAGGTCGCCTCCCACCGCCATGAGGTTCTGTGGCTTGAGGTCGCGGTGCACGATGCCGCGGCTATGCACAGCCGCGAGCGCGTCGCCGACGGCGCGGAGCACCCGCAGCGTCTCGCCGACTCCGATGGGCCCTCCCGCGAGGCGACGCGCCAGCGTCTCACCCTCCAGCCACTCCATCGCGAGAAAGGGCACTCCCCCGGGCGCAGTGCCGTGAGCCACGTAGCGCACCACCCCCGGATGCACGATGCCCGCGAGCACCTGGGCTTCGCGCGCAAGCCGTTCGAACTCCGAATCACCCGTGCGGTCGTGAAGGAATTTCACCGCCGTCGGTGCCCCGGAGTGTCGGTCGCGCGCCAGCCACACGTCGGCCATGCCGCCGCGGTCTGCCACCCTCTCCAGCTCGAACCGATCTGCGATGAGATCGCCCACATCCATCACATGCGGGAGAGAGTATCGGCGGGACCCCATCGGTGTGTCGAGAGGGATGTGCGAGCTCAGCGCCCGCTCAGGTCAGCCCGACGCTCCTCAACCGTCGCGAAGCGACGGGCATCGACCACCCAGGCGCGAGCTGCGACGGTTCGACCTCGGTGGGTTCAGTGCCCACGGGTTGTGCATCAACGTACGTGAGAGCGGTCGATCGGAGGCCGCCGACTGCGCGCTCGCGGACGGGCCTGTGGCCCTGCTCGCGCTGAAGTCGGGACCTGGAGCTGGGCGTCCCGCCGTCGCGGGACTTCCTGTCGGAGCGCCGGTCGCTGGAGCGACCGTCGAGAGGGTGAAGACGTTCCTCTCCAAGCCGTTCGGCGAGCCTCTACCTCCACTCGTCGAGCGCAGCGCGCTCGGCGCTCCGCCAGCAAGTCCCGCGACGGCGGGACGCCCAGCTCCAGCCTCCCACTTCAGCGGTTGCAGGCCCGCCCACGGGCCGTCCGCAACCGCGCAGTGGGCGCTCGCGGTCCGACCGCCTCCCTCGCGCGCCGACGCGCATCACGTGGGAGTGTGGCGACCCGATCTACGGGAGAGCGCGGGCCGCCGCCGCGGTCGGATCGAGTTCCGCAGGAAGGCGCCACCGGAGCACGCGCGACTTCGCCGGATCGCTCAGCGAGCGCCCGAGATGACGATGCGCCGACACGAGGCCACCCGCGGGATGCAACTGCACGTAGCCGGCGTCTCCACACAGCGCATCCTTCCCCGTCAGCTGATCGTAGAGGGCGCTCAGGAGCTGCGGCTCGTGGCCACTCAGCACGAGCTCGTCGACGAGCGTCATCTCGCGCAACCGGAGCAGGTGCAGATGCCCCCCACCGGAGACGACCACCGCGTGCTCCGCCGTGGCGTAGCAGACGTAGTCCCCGACCCAGTCGGTGTCGGGGGTCCAGTACAGCTCTCCCAACACGGCGCCGCCCGGAAACTCGCGGTGCCGGACCCGGTCGTTCCCGACGTCGAGGAAGCGCGATCCCGTGGCGTCGAAGCGGGGCTCCGTCGCCGTGTCGTGCCCGGGAATCTGCGCCACGCGAACGGCCCCGCCGTCGAGCGACAGGTGGAAGAGCGCGCGCCCTCCGTGAGGCCACACGCAGCAGAGCACGACGCCGTCGTCTGCCGGACGGTTCAGCAGCACCCACACCGAGTGTTCGAAGGGGTCTGGCACCTCGACCTCGCTGACGACCTGGGACGTCGCGACGTCGCGGACCTGCACGCGGCCCAGGGATGGCGACACGACGACCACGCTCCACAGCAGCGAATCGCCGCGCGTGAACACCACGCCCTGCGTCGAGCCAGACGCTCGCCACACCTCCTCGCCGGTCGCGCGAACCACGCGCAACCCGTCCTCGTTGGACGCCGCGATCCACTCGCCCTGCGTCGAGAGCGCCAGGCCCATCGCTCGCGCGCAGAGTTGGAACCGCGCGCAAACCGCCCCATCCGACCCGAGGAGGGTGCCCTTTCCGTTCGAGTCGAGGGCGGCGACGTGACCCGAGGCCGAGGCCGCGAGGAGGTACGCGCCATGCTCCAACTGGACGTCGAACGCCGGTTCGATGGAGATCATCGTGGGCTCCGCACTACCACGCTCGACGCCGGGCGGCGCTCCCTCGGTCGACGAGCGATCAGTCCACGACGTAGTCGCACGTACCCGCGATCTGGAGCGCGCCCTCCGTCGCCGAGTTGCAGCGCGAGCACCCCCTCCTCGGGCATCAGCACGCCCTGCGTGCTCTCTCCAGGTGACGACAGGTCTTCGCGTGGTCCCCGCGCTCGTGCGCCATCGCCGCGAGCGTAGCGGCCGCGGTACCGGCCAGGTCCGTGCCGAGCGCGATCACCTCTTCGAAGAGTCGCGCCGCCTCCTCGCGCTCCCCCTTGCGCTGCGCCTCCCTGGCTCGCTCCAGCAGACCGTTGGCCTTGCGGCGGCGAAAGAAATCGAACATCTGCGCTCCCTCCTTGGTGACCGACGAAGCGCCATGAACCCAGCGCTCGCGTCAAGCGCGCGTCAATGCGACCGGATGTTCGGAGCTGGCGTTGGCGGCGTTGGGAGGCAGAAGCCGCAAGGGCGCGAGGGTCGCAAGGATCGGAGTTTCAGAAGAGCGGACGTATGGGCCCGCAGTCTTTCAAAGCACCGCCCTCACGCACACGGCGCTCGTCTCCACTCCTCATGAAACCCCGGTCCTTGCGACCCTCGCGCCCTTGCGGCTTCTGCCTCCCAACACCGTCTTCTCCGAACGTCAGCACTGCAACCAATCGCCTGTACCCGCGCTCTGAAGCGCGCCCTCCGTTCACGGCGTGAACTCCTCGCGGTAATGGAGAAAGGTCGACCGCACCGCCCGCGCGTGCATGACGGACGCGAGGCAGAAGAGCGCTGCGACCATTCGACCGCCGGTGCGTTCAGCGGGGCAGTCGATGGGGCGACCCTCGACCCGCCACGCCGCCGGTTTCGGGATCACCTGAACGCCCCGCGATAGAGTCGCGACCCTCCATGGCCAACCCGATCACCCGCTGGCTTTCCATCGCGGCGTTGGCGCTCGCGTCGCGGGCCGCGATCGCACAACCGATCACGCCGCCAGAACCCGCCGCGCACCCGATACGCGTCGGCGTCGCGGGGTCGGCGCCCTTCGTGGTGGCGCCCGATGTGGAAGGAGCGGAGCCCAACGGCCTCAGCGTCGACGTGTGGCGCGACGTCGCCTCGCGCAACCACTGGACCTACGAGTTTCGCCGCGTGGACAGCACCGAGCAGCTCCTCCGGCTGGTCGCCGCAGGCGAGGTCGACGTCGGGGTCGGACCCACCAGCATCACCGCCGAGCGCGCGCAGCGCGTGGCCTTCAGCCAGCCCTACCAGGACGCGAGCCTCGCCATCCTCGCGCCGGCCGAGCGGCGGTACTCCGACCGCATCCGGCCGTTTCTCTCGCGCACCTTCGCGCTGGGCGCGGCGTCCATCACCCTGGCGGTGCTGCTGGTGGGCGTGCTGCTCTGGCTCGCGGAGCGGCGGCGCAACGGGGCGCAGTTTCCGACGGCGGCGGGGCCGGGTGTGGCCAACGGCGTGTGGCTCGCGCTCGTGACGATGACCACCGTGGGCTACGGCGACCGCGCGCCCGTCACTCCGGCGGGGCGCCTCATCGCGGGCGTGTGGATGCTCTCCGCGCTGGTCATCACGTCGTCGCTCACGGCGTCGCTCACCACCGCGCTCACGCTCTCGCAGCTCGACCCGGCGTCCATCCTCACCTCGGGCGACCTGCGCGGCCGCCGCGTCGCGACCGTCGGCGGAACCACCTCGCCGCTCTTCGTGCGCCACCACGGCGGGACGGCCGTGGAGTTCCGCACGCTCGACGGGGCGGTGCGCTCGCTGGTGCGCCGCGAGGTCGTCGCGGTGGTGTTCGATCGGCCCGCGCTGCGGCACCTGCTCAACCAACGCCCCGACCTCCAGCTCACCATCTCCGAAGCGTCGTACGAGCCGCTCGGGTACGGCTTCTCGGTGCGCCACGGCAGCAGCCTGCGCGTGCCCATCGACGTCGCGCTCCTGTCGCTGCGCCAGGACGGCACCATCGCCGCCATCGCGAGCCGCTGGCTGGGGGAGTGATCGGCGCCGACGGCGCGGCGCCTCATACCGATCTGCCCCATGGACGTTCGCGACGTGGGGGCCGGGGTTCACGGTGCAGGCTTCGCGTCCGTCGCGCTCCGTTCACCCCGGTCAATGGTAGGGGTCACCCCGCCGCTGCGCGACGGGGTTGCAAGAGAGGTCTCTCGACGACTTCAACAACGGATCTCGAATGAATCCGATCCTGCAACCCCGTCGCGCAGCGGCGGGGTGACCCCCTACCATTGACCGGGGTGAACGGAGCGCGACGGACGCGGAGCCTGCACCGTGAACCCCGGCCCACTTCGCGAACCTCCACGAGGTGAATCGGTATCAGTACTGGATGCTGCAGGCGATCTCGCGCGAGCTCGGGAAGCGGCTCCCGGCCCAACGCTCGTCGATCTCCACCATGCGCGCGCGAAACAGCTTCACCGCGTCTTTGTAGTGTCGTGATTGAAACCCGAAGACCACCTGGTCGATGGTCTCCATGTTGACCGGGGCGAAGTACATCGGCCGCGCGAGCTGGTGGCGGAAGTAGTCCTCGCGGGTCTGGAGGTCGGCGCGCCGCCAGGGCCGCGGGGCGCGACGATCGGGCGGCGGCACGCGCAGCCGCAGCGGGCTCTCCTCCACCGGAATCGTCGCGTAGCTGTGGTGGTCCCCGGCGTGGTGGACGGTGACCGTGAAGATGTAGCTCGTCACCGCGCGGGCCAGCGCGTCGCCCACGAAGACGCTCTCGCCATCGGGGAAGCCGGGGACGTGCCCCGCCAGCGCGTCCGCCCAGGCCCGCACATACGGGTCGCCCTTCGGGATGCCCGCCGCCACCGTCGAGACGAGCTCCCCGATCGCCGACTCCCAGTCATCGAGGAAGCGCTTGTACGCGCTCGGGACCATCCGCCGTTGTCCGAAGCAGTAGGGCCGGTGGTAGGGGTCGCCCTCGACGCCGTTGTAGCCGAGGGCCGTGACCGCGCGAATCACCGCGCTCCTCATGGCGAAGGGCGAATAGATCTCCCGTTGTGAGTTGTGATAGACGGAGCGACGGTGGTTCAACACCGCTTTGTTGATGCCCAGCGTGTATCGGGTAAAGGGCCGCAATATCTGATAGAGGATATGCCCGCGCGGCACGAGGCTCTGCGTCACTGCGTTGATGGCGTCATAGGGGAAGTGCAGCATGCCGTGCTGGCCGGCGAGCAGGTGGTAATTGATTCCCATCAAGGCGTGATAGAGGGATAACGACCAGTCGGGCCCGTCGTCGCGGCGGAAGAGCTGGTCGCCGATGCGGACGGCGCGGACGGCGAAGCGGTCGCCCTCGCCGCGCACGAAGAAGACGCGGCAGCGGGACACATGCAGGCCATCGAAGGTCGGCACGTCGTCCACCGGCACCGCGTCGATCACGAAGACCGGCTCACTGGGAGAACCGAGGGACGCGAGGTCGTCCTCGTCGACGACGTCGCTCAGGTACTGCGCGAAGCAGGTCTCCGAGATGATCGCGTCGAAGCGCGCGGCGTCCATCGTCGCCAGCGGGTCATTGAACCAACAGCGGAGCACCGCGCGGGGAACGAGGGCGAGCGCCTGACCGAGGTAGCGCGCGGCGTTTTTGTAGAGGTGATGCCGGCTCTCCTCGGCGCTCACGTTGAGCACCGCGGTGGGAAACTCCGGGTGCACCGCGGGCGCCTGGGGCCACATGCAGTCGAAGCCCGGTGGGGGCGTCGGCGGCGGCGCGGCGTACTCGCGTCCACCCCACGGCATCGGGTCGAGCTCCGGCGGGTCGACGTGGGCAGGAGGCGGCGAGTCCATCACGCCGACCGCGAAGAGCAGGTCGTAGAGACTCGATTGAGGGTCGGCGATGCCGAAGCGCCCCGCGACCTGAGCCATGCCCAGGAGGCGATGACCGTCGTAGCGGAGCAGCCGGGCGCGCTCGCGCCAGGTGCGAGGCGGCGGACGGGAAGTGACCTCAGGTCCGCTGGGAGAAGGGCGCTTTTCAGCGCGACCAGACAAAAACGAGGAAATCATGCATGCAGAATATCACGGAAAATAGTCAACCAACAACATGGAAGATGGTCGGTTGGTGAGGGAGGGGGCGACGCGCGGAGGACTTCGACGAACCGCCGACGACGCTCGTCAGTCGTCGACGTCGGGGCGTGGCGGCGCGCCGTAGCGGGTCACCATGCTGCCGGGGTCGGGCCGAGGGGAGATGCCGTACGCAGGCATGGGCACCGCGTGGGGCGTCTCCTGCGCGTGCGCTTCGCGCCGGTGGCGGTGCGGAGGCGTCGGAGGCGTCGAGGGCACGGTCGACGCGTCGGCGGTTGGCAGGGAGGGCGGCGGCGGCGGCTCGGGAGGCGGACCGCCATACAAGGGAGCGTTCGGGACGATGGCCTGCGCCGAAGCGTCGACGGTCGGTGGTGGCGGCGTGGGAGGCGGCGGACCGCCGTAGATGGTCTGCATCACGCCGCCGTTGTTGTTGGGGGTCGGCGGCGCGGGTTGCGCCGGGCACGCGGTCGAGAGGAAGGCCGCGGCGAAGGCGAGCACGCCCGCGCGGCTGAGGCGCTGCGCGGGCTCCGGGACGACGCCATCGGCCGAAGCGCCCGCGAGCGAGTGTGCGCAGAAGGGGCAGGCGGCTTCGCTCAAACGCACGTGACGATGGCAGCCGCCGCAAGGGACCAGCGTGTCGTGGCTCATGGGGCGATGACACCACGACCGCCACGCGTGGTGGAAGGAGGGCGACGCCGCGCCGACTCAGCAGCGCGCCGGGAGCACCTGCGGGCCGTCGTAGTCGTCGGGCACCAGCCCGAGCACCTGCCCCGCGCGCAGCCTCCGCCGAACGGTCGCGATGCGGTGCCCGTCGTAGAAGTACTCGATGGTGTGCACGCCGGGAGCGAGCCCGTCGACGCGCACCGGGCGGTCGCCACGCACGACGAGCTGGATGCGACCGTCGATACGCAACACATGACGCCCCGAGTGAAGCCGCTCGGGCGCGTCGTGGTTGCCAGGACCGCGCGGCTCCATCGGCACCGCGGGAGCACACACGGCCGCGGACTGCGCCCAGGCCGTCGACGGCGCAGACGCGACGAGCAGCAGCGGGAGGACGGCGAGGAGCGAACGAGCTGCGGGTGTCATGCGCGGAGACTCTCACCGTCCCGCGGGGGTTGTCACACACTGCGCATGGCGCACCGTCGTCGAAGGGGTGTTCTACCGGTTGCTCATCGCGAGCCCGAGCACCATGCCCGGCCCCGTCACCTGCGCGGTCGGAACCACCGTCGCGCTCCCCTCCGCCTGCCGCCCGATCGCGAAGAAGGTCACCGCCCCCACCACCAGACCCGCCAGGCCGAAGACGGCGCTGCGCTGCACGCCTTCGCGGGTGATCTCGCCGTCGCGCACGGCGTGGGCGAGCAGCACGCCGCCGCCCATGAGCACGCCGGTGCCGAGCGCGCCCGCGCCGACGAGGCGCATGGTGGGCGCCGTGGGTCGCACCCGCGAGCGGGTGAGCAGCGCCGTGGTGAGCAGCGTGACCTCGCCGACGAGGACGTAGGCGCCGAGGCTCGTGCCACAGCGCACCGAGCCGCAGACGAGGCCGCCGAGGAGCGCGCCGCCCACGCCGCCGGTCCCGACGTAGAGCGCGTCGGCGGGGGTGGCGTCGGTGAGGTGACCGACGAGGGCGCCGAGGGCGATGCCGGAGGTGGTTCCGATGAAGGTGGTCCACCCGGAGAGGGTCGCGCTCGAAGGGAACGACTCTTCAGCAATCCACGACCGCAGGGCCGTCCCGGCGAGGTAGCCCATGAGGCCGCCGGTGCCCGCCGACAGTCCACGCCCGCGGCGCAGCGGGTAGCGGTGCTCGATGAGCAGCGCGCCCACCGGGACGGCGATGGCGAGCGCTCCAGGGAGTAGCCAATAGGTCTCGGGCTCGGGGTCATCGGGCGTTCGGCCGAAGGCGCCGAGGTTGATGGCGGAGCCGAGGCGCAGCCCGTAGGTCGCGGTGAGCAGGCCGAAGAGGATGCGCTCGTCGCGCGTCATGCGGTCGCTGGTGGGCCGCGCAGCCGCGGGCACGACGCTGGTCGTGGGAGCGGGGACGGTCTGCGCGCTGGCGTTGATGGAGAACGAGAGCAGCGAGGCAGCGATGGCGAGCGCGGCGCGGCGAGCTGGAAGCGAGCAGACGCTCACGGCCGGAGCATCCCGGTGCCGAGCATCTCGGCGACGACGAGCGCGAGCAGCACCCGGTAGACGCCGAAGACCCAGAGCCCGTGGCCCTTGAGCCAGGTGAGCATCCAGCGCACCGCGAGCACGGCGGAGATGGCAGCGGCGAGGAAGCCCAGCGTGAGGCTCACCGGCCCGTACGCATGGAACATCACCGCGCCGCTCTTGAGCAGCTTGTACCCGCTGGCGGCGCTGAGGGTGACGAGGCCGAGGAGGAAGCTGTACTCGACGGCGGCTTCGAGCGAGAGGCCCACGAGCAGGCCCGCGACGAGGGTGGCGAGCGAGCGCGACGTGCCCGGCCACATGGCGAGGCACTGGGCGAGGCCGATGAGGACGGCGTCGCGCGTGGTGAGCTCGGTGAGCGCGCGGCCGGGCTTGCGATCGCGCTTCGTGAAGTGCAGCACCAGGATGCCGAGGCCGCCGACGAACCACGCAGCGACGACGGGGTACAGCCCGAAGAGCACCCGCTCGATGCGCTTGTCGAAGAGCTTGCCGAGAATCGCCGCCGGGATGAACCCGACGAGGACGCGCAGGGCGAGCGCGCGGCCGACCGGGTCGCGGCCGATCACCCCGAGCGCCATGGACTTCACCCGCGCGAAGAACACCCCGAGCACGGCGACGATGGCCCCGAGCTGAACGCAGATGGCGAAGGCGTTGGCCTCCTCGCTCGCGGCGATGCCGAGCGCCCGCTGCGCCAGGATGAGGTGGGCCGTCGAGCTCACCGGGAGGTACTCGGTGAGGCCCTCGACCACGCCGAGCACCACCGCCTCCCACCAGGTCATCGTCGCGAGCATCACAGGGCGCGCGTTGTACCGCACACCCGCGCCGGGCCGCGATATGTTCCCGCGCGATGCGTAGAGCTTCTGTGGGCGCGTGGCTGTTGGCGGTGGTGGTGGGCTGCTCGGGCCACCCGCCGCGGTTTCCCATCACCGACCCGGCCATGGCCCTGCGGCACGTGAGCGCGCGAGACGAGCGCTTTCACCGACTGAGAGCGCACGGATCGGCCGACCACTTCGGGCCGCAGGGGCGCATCCGGGGGGAGGTGTTCGTGTTCGTGGAGCGACCGTCGCGGGTGCGGGTCGACACGCGGGCCTTCGGCAACACCGTGAGCACGCTGCTCTCGGACGGGCAGCACCTCGCGATGGCCGACCTGCGCGGCGGCAACTTCTACGTCGGCGAGGCGCGGCCCTGCGTGGCGGCGCAGCTCCTCGGCATCCCGATGGAGTCGGCGGAGGTGGTGGCAGTGCTCGGGGGCGGTCCGCCGCTCATCGCGGGCGACCGTCGCATCCGGTGGGACGACGGGCACTACGTGATCGACATCGCGGGCACCGGAGGAGCGGGCGAGTCGTTGTGGATGGAGATCACCGACGCCGAGCGGGAGGGCGCGCGGCCCGAGGCGCAGCACCCGCGGCCGACGCGGGCGGAGATGCGCGACGCGCGGGGCGTGCGGGCGGTGCTGACCTTCGAGGACTACACCGAGTTCGAGGGCGTGGCCTTTCCGCGGCGGGTGCGCGTGGAGATGGAGCGCGACGGCATCGACCTGCTGGTGCGCTACCGCGAGGTGTCCATCGACCCCGAGCTGCCAGCAGACGTGTTCGATCAGACGCCGCCGGGGGGCTTGACCCCGATGGTGGTGGACTGCGGGCCCAACGCGATGCCGCGCGAGGCGGCGGACGCCGGGGCGCCGGGCGACGGAGGATAGACGTCGATCGGGGTTGCTGGCCCCCTCACCGAAGGGCTTCGATGCGACCCGGTTTCGACGTAGCATCGCCGCCGCGCGCCGGGTCTCCGACTCCTCTCCTCCGGCGCCGGGGTGAACCCTCCTGTGACCGCTGCACGCAGACTCCTCGGCTTCGTTGTCGCGATCGCGCTCTTCTTCGCCGTCGAGCGCCTCACCCGCGCCACCGCGGGCGAGTACGCCGTGCGCGTGCTCGCCATGTGCGGCGTCAACGCCATGCTCGCGGTCTCCCTCAACCTCGTCAACGGAACCACCGGGCAGTTCTCCATCGGCCACGCCGGCTTCATGGCCGTCGGCGCCTACGCCGGGGCCATCACCTCGCACCTCACCGCGGGCTCCCTCGGGCACACCTCGCCCGCCCTCGCGCTCGTCGTCTCCTGCCTCGTCGCCGTCGTCTGCGCGGGCCTCGCGGGCGTCGCGGTGGGCGTTCCGTCGCTGCGACTGCGCGGCGACTACCTCGCCATCGTCACCCTCGGCTTCGGCGAGATCATCCGCATCTCCATCGAGAGCCTCGCGCCCCTCGGCGGCGGCGGCGGCTGGCCCTTCGGCGCCGAGAGCATCCCCGCGACGGCCACCCTCCCGTGGATCTGGGGCGGCGTCCTCCTCACCGTCCTCCTCGTCGGCAACCTCACGTACAGCTCCTACGGCCGCGCGCTCACCGCCATCCGCGAAGACGAGATCGCCGCCGAGGCCGCGGGCATCCCGACCACCCGCTACAAGGTGCTCGCCTTCGCCATCAGCGCGATGACCACCGGCCTGGCGGGATCGCTCTACGCCCACGACGCGACTGGCGGGCAGCACATCGACCCCGGTCTCTTCCGCCTCGATCGCTCCGTCGACATCCTCGTGATGATCATCTTCGGCGGCCTCGGCAGCATCACCGGCGCCGTCATCGGCGGCGTCGCCGTGGCCGTCTCGCTCGAACTCCTGCGCGAGTTTCACGGCTACCGGCTGGTGGTGTACGCGCTGCTGCTCATCGGGCTCATGCTCGCGCGACCACAAGGCCTCCTCGGCACGCGCGAGCTCGACCTGCGGCGCTTCCTGCCGGGCGGGCGCAAGGCGGTTGTGTCGTGAGCGCGGCGCTCTCCATCAACGGGCTGGAGATGGTCTTCGGCGGCCTGCGCGCGGTCGGCGGCGTGAGCTTCGAGGTGCCCGAGAAGTCGGTGTTTGGCCTCATCGGGCCCAACGGCGCGGGCAAGACCACGGTGTTCAATTGCGTGACGGGCGTCTACGCGCCGACGCGGGGGAGCATCACCTTTCACGGCAAATCCATCGAGGGTCTGCCCGCGTGGAAGATCGCCGACCTCGGCATCGCCCGCACCTTCCAGAACATCCGCCTCTTCGGGCAGATGTCCGTCATCGAAAACGTCCTCGTCGCGAGCCATCGCGTGTCGCGCGCCTCGCTCTTCGACGTCATCACGCGCACGCGCCGCTACGACGACGACGACAAGGTGATGCGGGAGAAGGCGCTGGGGTTGTTGTCGTTCTTCGAGCTAGACGACAACGCGGAGCAGCTCGCGTCGTCGCTGCCGTACGGCGACCAGCGACGGCTGGAGATCGCCCGCGCGCTGATGCTCGACCCGAAGGTGCTGCTGTTGGATGAGCCGGCGGCGGGGCTCAACAGCGCCGAGGCGAAGGTGCTGGAGGGGCAGATCCGAACGCTGCGCGACAGGTTCAACCTCACGGTGGTGCTGGTCGAGCACAACATGCAGGTGGTGATGGCGGCCTGCGAGGAGATCCATGTGATGGACCGCGGGGAGACCATCGCGCATGGGGTTCCGGCGGCGGTGCAGAAGGACGAGAAGGTGCTGGAGGCGTACCTCGGCGCCGGGCACGACGCGGTGACTGCGGCGCGCGAACCGGCGCCCGCGACGGCCGCGGAGGTGCTGCTCTCGGTGAAGGATCTGCGCGTGGCCTACGGCGGGATTCAAGCCGTGAAGGGCGTCTCGCTGGAGGTTCGCAAGGGCGAGCTCGTGGCCCTCATCGGCGCCAACGGCGCGGGCAAGACGACGACGCTGAAGGCCATCGCGCGCATGCTCCCGATGAAGTCAGGGTCGGTGAGCTTCGCGGGCAAGGACCTCGCGAAGGTCGAGGCGCACGAGCTCGTGGCGATGGGCGTCGCGATGGCGCCCGAAGGCCGCGGGATCTTCCCCAACCTGACGGTGCGCGAGAACCTGGAGATGGGCGCGTACACCGTCGACGACGCGGCCGCGATCAAGACGCGCATGGACGAAGCGGTGAGCCTGTTTCCGCGGCTGGGCGAGCGCATGGCGCAGCTCGGCGGGACGCTCTCGGGCGGCGAGCAGCAGATGCTGGCCATCGCGCGGGCGCTGATGTCGGGGCCGAAGCTCTTGATGCTGGACGAGCCGTCGCTGGGCATCGCGCCGGTGCTGGTCGACCAGATCTTCGCGGCCATCGACCGCATCCGGGCGAAGGGCATGACCATCCTGCTGGTCGAGCAGAACACCCGACGGGCACTGGCAGCGGCGCAGCGGGCGTACGTATTGGTGACGGGCGAGGTGGTGCTGTCGGGCGACGCGGCGTCGCTGGCGACGGACCCGCGGGTGCAGGGCGCCTACCTCGGCGAGGGCGCGCACATTGAGTGAGCGGCACTCGACGCCGACGATTCCGCGGGTGCTGGTGGTCGACGACGACGCGGCCATCTGCGAGCTGCTGGTGACCGTTCTCGCGCACGACGGGTGCGCGGTGGACACGGAGAGCGACCCGACGAAGGCCGAGGCGCGGGTGCGCGACGGGGCGTACCACCTGCTGCTGCTGGACGTGATGATGCCGCAGCAGGACGGGGTGGAGACGCTGCGGAAGGTGCGCGCCGTCGACCGCGACCTGGCGGTGGTGATGATCACCGGGTTTCCGTCGGTGGAGACGGCCGTGGCGGCGATGCAGCTCGAAGCGATGGACTACCTGAAGAAGCCCTTCACCGTAGAGGCGCTGCGCGAGGTGGTGACGCGGGTGCTGCGGCGCAGGGGGTTGCTGCGCGCGCCGGAGGAGCAGGTGCTCAAGGCCATCGGCGAGGTGGTTCGGACGAAGCGGCATGGGTTGGGGCTGACGCTGAAGGACCTCGGGCGGCGGGCGGATCTGTCGGTGTCGCAGTTGTCCCAGGTGGAGCGCGGCGAAGGGAGCGCGAGCGTGTCCGCGCTGTACCGACTCGCAGTGGCGCTGGGCGTGCCGATGAAGGAGTTGTTCGGGGAGTTGTAGGGCGTCGCGGAAACAGCGACCCGCCGTCGCCCGAGCGGTACCATCGCGGCGATGAGGGACCTCACCCACGACGCCTTCCTCGCTCGCGGACTCATCGAGCCCGTCGAGCGCGGCGGAGCCGATGAGCGCCGCTGGATCGACTGCGACCTCGCGGCCTTCGCAGAGCACCGCCTCGGCGACGACACCGACCCCCTCACCCTCGACGCCGACCGCCGCGCCCGCTGGATCGCCACCGCCACCACCGAGTGGCACGACGCGCTCGAACCCGTCGGCAGCTCGTACTCCGAACCCTACTGGCTGCTGGAAGACGGCCAGCGCGTCGGAACCATCGCGCTCTCGCGCACGACCTACGGCGTCGCCGACATGCGCATCTGGAGCTTCTACGTTCTGCGCTCGCGACGCGGTCTCGGCACCGGGCGACGCGCGCTCGATCGGCTCCGCGAGATCGCCGCCGCGGAGAAGCTCGGGGTGCGACTCGACACCTGCTGGAGCTGGCAGCGCACGGTGCGCTTCTACCTGCGCGCCGGGATGTGGGCGCAGATGTGGAAGCGCGACCTGACGCTCCGCTGGAACGCCCGGTGCCCGCCGCGGGTGATCGACGTCGGCCCCGACGAGGCGACGCTCACGGTGACGCACCACGGGGAGCCCATCGTGCTGTCGCGGGCGCGACGACACGGCGACCGACTGGAGCTCGACCCGACCGATCAGGCGCTGCTGCGGGACGAGGTCATCGGTGGGGCGGCGTGGGACGCGGGCCCGACGCTCGCGCTCGCCGTCGCGCTAGAAGGGTGGCCGCTCATCCAATCGCAGGAGGCGTGGGACGAGCACCACCAGGCGGACTGCGGACCCCCGGAGAGCCTCGCGTACAAGATCTCGACCTGGGAGGCGTGGGACCGGCACCACGGATGGCGCGTCGAGACGCCGCGCATCCCTGGGCTGGAGTATCCGAGCTGGGAGGAGTTCAGTCGGCGGTGGGAGGTGGAGATCGCGAAGTTCAAGGCGCAGTACCCGATCGGGTAACGGGCGCTACGCCCACAGCTCGCCCGCGACCGACGTCAGCAGCGACCGCGCCGCGCCCACGTCGGGCACCCCCGCGAGTGCAACCGCATCGCGCGGCGCCGCAGCGCTGAGCTCTCGTCGCAGCGTCGCGACCGCCCGCCGCCTCGCCCCCGCGAGAGACGCTCGCTGTCGATCGGTGAGCCGCGGTTCCAGCCACGCAGCGACGTCCCACGCGAGCGCGGCGTGGCGCGTCTCGTCGCGCGCAATCGCACCCAGCGCGCGGGCCAATTCCGGGTCGCGAGCATGCGCCGACTGGTACGTTGCCTGGAGCGCGCCGAAGGTCTCCCGCACGCATCCTTCGACGGCGTTCTCGTGGGCGATGGCGTAGGCCGATCGCCTCGGCTGCGATGGCGGCGGTCGCAGCGAGCGCACTGTTCCACCGTGGCGCTGGGCAAGGCGGGACATCACCCGCGCGTGGCGCACCTCGTCGCGCATCGATCGCTCCGCCGCGAGCGCCAACCTCTCGGGCGCACCCAACGCCCGCAGCTCACACGCGAGTCTGCGAAACGCATGCACCGACGCGGCCTCCAGCTCCGCGGCGCGTGCGAGGTAATCGCCCACGTGAGCCGTCGGAGAAGCACCACCGAGCGCCATGCCCGAGGGTCGTCGACCGGAGATGCAGTTGGGGTAGGCGTCCCGCACCCGAACGGTCTCCCGCACCGTCACCCGGCCGCTCTGGTCCACCGCGAGCACGTGTTCGTCGACGCCGACGGCGCCGACGTCTCCGCCGCAGTCGCTGCCCGACTGCACCCGCAGCTCGAAGCCCGTCGGCGTGCGACGCGCGTTGGGACCATCGCAGGAGATGCGGTACCCGCGCTCGCTCGCAAACCACGCCGCCTCGTCCTCGGTCGCCAACGGCCCCAGGAAGTCGGCGAGCGCGTCGAGCGTCGTGATGGTGGCGATGGTGTCGCCGCGCGTCGTGACCACGTAGCGATGCGTTTCCCACCGCCGGGCAAATGGCACGTTGGGCTTCCATCCTTCTGCGGAGCGAAGGGCGGCGAGTGCGGTGGTGCAGGCGACCGGGTCGGTCGCAGTGGAGCAGGACGCTCCCGTGGATGCGACCGTCTCGAAGTCCATTCCCGGAGGGAAGCCGACGTTCTGGTCGACCTGATCGCGGAGCGCGACGAAGTCCACGGGCGTCGCCGGGGTGATGTTCGCAAGGGGGGTGTACACACCATCACGGCACACGTTGACGGCGAAGGTGGCCGGGTCGATGCGCTGAGCGCAGCCCGCGAGGGTGAGCGCGACGGCGGCTTCGATCAGTCGGCGGAGGCGGACTTCGTTCATGGGAGTGAGGCACTGCAAACAGGTCGCCAACCAGTGAGCGGTGCGACGAGCATCAGCGCGGTGATGGCCGTCAGGATACGCGCGCCATCGTGTGCACCGAGTGACGGTGGTGCCCCGCGGTTTCACGATACGCTCGCGCGCGGAGGTCACCCACCGATGTACCGCCCGCTCGCCCCCTGCCCCGGCTGCCATCGCCACGTCGTCGCGACCGAGTCGGCGTGCCCGTTCTGTCACCGTCCCATCGTCGGACCGCTGCCCACCCGCCGCGACCCGCCGCGTCGGCTGTCCCGCGCCGCGCTCATCACCTTCGCCGCCTCGCTCACGGCCGCCGGGTGCAGCAGCTCGGTGTCCGCCACCGACGCCGCACCCAACGCCGACGTCGGCGGTGGTGACGTCCCCGTCGATCGCCCCGCCACTGATCAGGGCTTCCCTGTCGATCACGCGCCGACGGACACCGGCGCGCGCGACACCGGCGCCGTCGACACCGGTGTGCTCGACATCGGCAACGTCGCGCCGCCCTACGGCATCCCTCCGCCCGAAGACGCCGGCGCCCCCGACGACGACGGCGGCGCGATGGACCTCTACGGCGCTCCGCCGTTTGACGGCGGCTGACCTGCCACGTTGTCGCGGGTGAGTCGCCAGACGCCCGCCGTCCCGACCAGCATCAACAGCGCACCACCCACCAGCTCCGGCGCCGAGAACGGCTCCGGGCGAGTCGAGTCCGCCACCGCCATGCCCACCACGCCGATGATGTTGTTGATGGTGTGAGCCACCATCGCCGGTCGGATGCTCCCGCTGCGTCGCGAGGTCCAACCCTGCGCGAAGCCGACCAGCAGCGCGAAGGTCGAGTGCACCAGGTCGAAGTGCGCGAGCGCGAAGGCCATCGCCACCGCCGCGTTGGCGAGCCAGGGGCGCACCCGCTGCTCGAGACGCGTGAGGAGGTAACCGCGGAAGAACAGCTCCTCCGCGACGCCTGCGCCCACGCCGACGATGAGCACCGACAGCACCGCGAGCGGCAGCGTCATGTGCGCGAACGCGCGCCGCAGCATCGGCAGCGAGCCCTGCTCGCTCATCCCCAGGAACGTCGCCACCTGCGACGCCATCATCCCGAAGCCCACGAGCTGAAACGTCGCCACGAGCCCCGTCGCGAACCACCGCCGCGACGGCCCCAGTCGCAGTCGCGCACGCGCTCCCGCGTCGGAGAGGATGCCCGCGAGCAGGGAGGTTCCGCCGAAGGCGAGGGCCGTCACGAGGCCGCTCGCGAGCACCCCGGGACCCGTGAGCGCGAACTCGCTCATCGACTCGACGAGCGCCAGCGGCGACGGGGGACGACCAGCACGAGAGAGGCGCGCCGCGAACGCGATGGCGAAGACGCCGAGCGTCAGGACGAAGCCCACGAGCGTGACGCCCGCAGTGAAGACGACGCCTAGCGCGAGGGTCCAGAGCCTCGGCGGCGCGGCGGCGGCGGAAGCGGACGACGGATTGAAGTCGCGGTAGGGCATCGGCGCGGTGGCGTTCATGAGCGCGCTCCGTGAAGGTGGAGACCCGAGTGGTGACGACGGTGATGATGACCGCCGCCGGGTGAACGGTGACGGCCGCGGTGATGCCTTCCCCCTGCGGAGGGCTCTTCGGCGGCGACGGGCTCGGCCGTCGGAACAACACCCGCGTGAGCCTGCGCCCAGGGGTCGACGACCGCGTCGAGCCACCCGGCCGAGTCGCTCCATCGGCGCAGCGGGCGGAGCGCCCAGCCCACCTCACCTTCGCTCTCGGGTCCGCGTCGCGCGACGAAGCGATACCACTCTGCGGCTTCCTCCAGATGGCCCTCGCAGTGAGCGCGATACGCGACCCAGAACGCCACCTCGGCGCGGCGGTCGTCCGCGGTCGGGAGGCTGAGCATCTGCTCTTGCGACTCCAGGCCGAGGAGGTAGCGCGCCATGTGGTGGTAGGGCTCCGTCGGGTTGGCGACGGCCGCCTCTACACGTGCTCGACGGGCGGGGTCGGGCGGCGCGCGCAGCAGGGCCCCGGCGCGCAGGAGCCAGAGGTACGCCGTGCCGTCAGCGTCGGACTCGGCGCTGTCGGCGGCGCTCCACACGAGCGCATCTTCGCCTTCGCCAAACGCAAACATCGCCACCGGACCGCGACCCTGCGGCGGAACCGTCGCCTCCAGCCACTGATCGGCCTCGCGGGGTGATCGCGCCGCCGCCACCAGCCGGTGTCGCACCGCGAGGAGCGCCATGCCCCGCAGCCCCGGCGCGCTCAACGCTTCGTGCGCCGCGAGCGCGTGTGTCGGGTGGCCGTAGCGTTCGAGCTCGATCGCGAGCATCTCCACCGCACCGACGTCGAGGCCGCCCTGCACCATCGCGTCCGCGGCGGCACGGACTGCCGTCGGGTCTCGCGAGACGTAGGCCCGCGAGAGGGCCTCGCCGACGGCGCTGCGCCACTCCGTCACATCACCGCGCGGGGCGTGCGGCGCGAGGACCCGCGCGGCGTCGGCGACCCGATCTTGCCGCCAGAGAACCTCCGCGACGGTCGCGGCCTGCTCCACGCCGGGGTAGCGGGCGAGCCGCTGCTCGGCGAGGGTGTGGGCTTCGTCGAGCCGATTGAGCGCGATCAACACGAGGACGCCCATCTCCATCGCGCCGCCCTGCCAGCTCGCGAGCGCGGGCTCGATGGAGGTCCATGCGGCGGCGGGGTCGTTCATCGCGAGCTGGGCGCGCGCCATGCCGGTGCGCGTGAAGGCGGGCTCCAGCCCTTCGGGATGCGCCGCGAGCCACGCGCGGGCCATCGCGACGGTCTCGGCCGCGCGGCCCTGCGCGTTGAGCCAGCGACCGTACTCGGCGCGGGACGCCATCCAGGTCCCGGCGTGCGCGTTGAGGGCGATGAAGCGCGCCTCGATCTGCGCGGGGGTCTCGGCCGGAGTCGGTGGGGAGTTGGGGGCGTGCGCGTCGCGGCGCTGGCACGCCGCCACGACGTCTTCGTTGACGAGGGGCTCTGTGACCACGGACCGACAAAGGTCGCGGAGCCAGAGCGGGTCGAGGCGCTCCTGCATCAAGAGCTCGGCGAGGTCGGCGCGGTGGGTCGGGCGCGCGTCGAGGTGCGGAACGATCTGGAGGAGCGCCGATCGTCTCGCCCACGCCGAGGAGTCGTCGGCCGCGCGCAGCCGCAAGGTACCGGGGAGAGCATCGGGACTGACCGCGCTCTCGGCGAGCCGTCGGGGGCTGCGCTCCGCCGCGTCCACGAGCGCACCGAACCAGGACAGCATCGGGTGCATCGCAGGGAAGCCGCCGCGCTCCATGGCGCGGAGCTGGCGACGAGCTGCTTCGGGATCGCTGCGCGACTGGAGCTCGACGTCGAGGGAGCGCTGCATGGCGTTCCAGGTGGCGCTGCGGATGCGGGCGGCGGAGAGGCCGGCGTCGAGCCAGGGGAGCGCCTCGGGGGGACGCGCCAGGAGGGCTTCGGTGCGAGCGAGCACCGTCGCGTCGTCGAGGAGCGAGCTCGCGGGCTCGATGCCCACCTCTCGCTGGAGCGCGGCCAGGGTGCGGGAGGGGCTCTCTTGCAGGGCGGTCATGCGCGCGCCGAAGTCGGCGGGGCTCGCCGTCCAGGGGAGCCAGCCCACGATGGCGAGGGACGGGCGCATCTCCGCCGGCATCTGCGCGACGACGTCTGGTCCCTCCGGGGCGTGGAAGGACGCCATCACGCGGTAGTGGAGGTAGTTGGCGCCGGGCCGGGGCACGAAGCCGAGGCGCTGCTGCTCGTCGAGGTAGAGGCGCACCGGGTCGCTCGGGACGAGGGGTGCCGCGAGCACCCGCGCGTTTGCGGGGTACGCCATCTCCTGGGCGACGAGCACCTCGGCATCGGGCGCGGGCGAGCCCACCGCGCGGGCCCATGCGGCGGCGGCGAGCGCGCGGGCCGCGAGGGCGTCGTTGGCGTCGACGCGATCGAAGGTGCGATGGAACAGCACCGCGAGCGCGCGGGCCGCGGCGGCCGGGTGGGGCGGTCCGGCGGCGGTGACGGGCCCCGCGAGCGCGCGGAGGGCGGCGATCTCGGCGCCGGGGGCGACGTCGGCGACGTGCCGAGGCGCGGTGTTGTCGGGCGGGATCGGCGCCCTCGCGGGGACCGAGCGAGTGAGCGACGTGAGCGCGTCGGCGGGCGTCGCGAGGAGGGGCAGCTCGCCGACAGCCTGACCGTCGACGGAGACGACCCAGTGGTCACGCGCGAACTGTGTGGTGGCGACGGCGTTGGGTCGACCGCGGAGGCGCTGCACCTCGGCGAAGGCAGCGACGAAGCGGGCGTCGGGGCGAAGGCGGGTGGCCTCGGCGTTGAGGGCGCGGAGCTCGTCGAGCGAGCGCGGAAACGGCGTCAGCGTGACGGGCGTCGGCGGCCTGAGCCGCGTTGCGGGCGCAAGCGACGAGCGCATGGTGGGCAGCGCGGGCGGGTCGGAGAGCGCGATGAGGCTGGCGGTTCCGCCGGTCCAGAGGGCGACGAGTCCGCCGAGGAGACCGAGCACGGCGGGGGTACGCGAGCGCGCCGCAGGAGGGTGCATCGTGGGATTCAGCACCCATCAAGAGCGGAGCACAAGGGGACGCGAGCTCGACGGTTCGGTCCTCGACCTGAGCGGCGTACGTCATCCCGCGACCGATCGAAACGCCGTCCGATCGCGGCAGTGGTGTATCGTCCGCAGGGCCATGATCACCCGTCCGCGCACGGCCATCGCCCTCCTCGCCGTCGTCGCCGCGGGCTGCGGGATCCTGGTGTCCCCCGACGAGACGCGCCTCCTTCGCATCCCCACGAGCGACGTCGTCCCGGTCGACGCGGGTGAGCGCGACGCGCCCGTCGTCCCGCCCGATCGGTCCGTCGCCGACACCAGCGTCGACGCAGGCGCGGACGTCGCGCCCGACACGCTCGGTGACGACGCGCCGACGGACGCCCTCCTGCCCATCGACCTCCCGATCGCGCCTGATGTCCCGATCGCGCCCGACGTCGTCGATCCCACTGACGTCCCGGTCACGCCCGACGTTCCCATCGAAGCCGACGTTCCCACCGAACCCGACGTCCCGGTCGCGCCCGATGTCCCCGTCGTTGCTGATACCGGCAGCACCTGCGCGCCGGGCCTCTCCGCGTGCGGCGCCGCCTGCTACGACCTTCGCACCGACCTCCGCCACTGCGGCTCGTGCGGCCGGGTCTGCCCCAGCAGCCAGCGCTGCGTCGACGGCTCCTGCCAGCCCGACTGCACCGCGCCGCTCTTCCCCTGCGCCGGGCGCTGCGTCGACTTCCGCTTCGACATGGCCAACTGCGGGCGCTGCGGGGTCGCGTGTGGTCCCGGTCAGATGTGCACCTTCAGCATGTGCGCCTGTCCCGCTACGCAGACCCTCTGCGCGGGCGCCTGCGTGAGCACCCTCACCGATCGCGCCCACTGCGGCGCGTGCGGGCGGGCGTGCGGCGCCGGCGAGGCGTGCGTCGCGGGGAGCTGCCAGTGCACCGGCGGCCTCGCGTCGTGCGGCGGCCGCTGCGTCAACCGCACCAACGACCCCGCCAACTGCGGCGCCTGCGGAACCGTCTGCGCCGCCGATCGCACCTGCACCGCCGGCCGCTGCCAGTGCCGCGCGGGCACCGTAGCCGACGGCGACGGGCGCTGCGTGGCGACGCAGGTCGACCCCGAGAACTGCGGCCGCGTCGGCAACGAGTGCGACTCCGACGAGACCTGCCAGGGCGGCGCGTGCGTGTGCCGCCCCGGGCTTACCCGCACGGGCAGCCGCTGCGTCGACCTCCAGAGCAACCGCGACCACTGCGGTCGCATCAACAACGCCTGCGTGAGCCCCAACGCGTGCGTCAACGGCATGTGCCGTCCGCCCGCCGACTGCCGCGCGCCGATGACCCTGTGCGGGCGCGAGTGCGTCGACCGCAGGAGCTCACCGCTCCACTGCGGCGACTGCGGCGAGGAGTGCGGCACCACGGATGTCTGCCTCGACGGCGAGTGCCGCTACACCCGCGTCGAGCCGACCTGCAACACCTGCCCGTGTACCGCCTGCGCCGACGACGACCTGCGCTGCTGCACCTCGCCGCGCGCGGGCGGCTTCTCGCTCTGCGCCGACGCCTCGCGCTGCCCGTAGTTCAGTTGCACTGCGCGGGCTGGCAGAAGCCCTCGGCGTCGATGTCGGGCCACGTCCCGCCAGTGCGCGCGCCCAGCACGTCGAGGGTCATCCGGCGCACCCGCAGCGCGTCGCCCCCCGCCGCGAACACCGCCACCACGAACTCGTACGCCCGCCGGCACCCGAGCCGCGTCACGCCTGCATCGCGGTCGGTCGCGCCGCTGCGAGAGCGCGTGGTGAGCCGCCACGTCAACCGCGTGCGACCCCGCACGCCCACGAAGCGCGGACCGCTGATCTGATCGACCACGCCCGCCGGGTCGGCCGAGAGCGCGATCAGGTCGAAGGACACCCACGCGCTCGCGAGCCGGTCGTCGACGCCCGCGCCGCGGTCTTGCCAGAGCGCGGTGAGCACGTCGCCCTCTTCGGCGCCATCGATGACCACGCCGTAGTCCGTGACCACCACCTCTTCGGGCGCCTCGCGGAGCTGCACCCGATCGACCGCCAAGGGGTCGCTCGGGTTGCGCGGATCATCCCCCGCGCGCAGCTCGAAGAGGTCGGTGAGCCCGTCGCCGTCGGTGTCCGCGAGCGTCGGGTCGGTGCCGTTCTTCTGCTCGGTGCGATCGCACAGGCCGTCGCGGTCGGTGTCCTCGCCCGTGGCCTGTCCACGATCGGCCACCACGCCGCGGTCGGTGCGCGTGCCCGTGTCCCTGCGACCGGCGTCCACCACCTGGTCGACAGGAGACGCCCCGCACCCCAGGACCATCCCCGTCAGCAGGATCAGACCCGCGCGGCGCACCGGGCGCTCAGCGCTGCGTCTCTCGCCACCGCTTGCCGCCGAAGCGCGCCTTGAGCTCGTCGTCGAGGTGATCGGCCACCACGGCCATCATCCCGACGCTCGCGATGAGCTCATCGCTGTCGAGGTGGTCGCCGAGGAGGTTGTGGGCGATCCAGACCTCCTTGTTGCGCCAGTACGCCTTGCCGAAATACAGCTTCTCGTTGAGCTCGTTGAGGCGCTTGAGGAGGTCTTCGCTCAGCTCGACGCCGTTGAGCACCGGGCACACGAGCTCGATGATGGTGTAGCGGTCCTGCCACGCGTGCGCCGACACGAACACCGCGGTGGACCCGCGCTCGACCCGGCACTTGCCATCCTCGTGCACGAACGGGATCGCCGCGCCCTTGAGGATCTCCACCACCCGTTGCTCGACTTCACTCACCTGCGTCGCCATTGCTCGTCGCCTCCGCGTCGTTGGCTATAGCCCCTCGACCACGGGCCTGTCACGCGCCTCCGCGTGCCCCGCGCAGCCAGCTCTCCAGCCTCAACACCTGCGACGGCGCAGCCACGCCCTCGATGAACACCGCGCTCTCCGGCCACGCGTCGCGCACGCCTTCATCGCCCGTCCAGTGGGCGCCGCCCGTCGCGCGCTCGAAGAGCAGCGCATCGGTCGCGCGCAGCTCACCCAGCAGCGCCGAGAGCTCATCACCCGACATCGCACCAGCGATCACCAGCAGCCGTCCAGCAGCCGTGGTCGCGAGCACGCGCCGTGCGCTCACCGCGGAGTCGCGCCAGGCCGTCGCAGCGCCGTGGTTCCAGACGAGCGAGCCCTGCAACGCGTCGCGCACGTCCGTCGCGACGGCGGCGCCCGCGACGATGGACGCGCGCCCGTCGACCACCGCGAGGTGCCCCGCCGACGCCGACGGAACAAACGGCAGATGCACCCTCCCCCCGATGCACAGTCCGCGGGGAGAGGCGATGGAGGTCGCGGTCCCGAGCTCGATGGCGCCGAGCAGCGGGCGCTCGGGCGACGGTGCGAAGGTGTTGTCCTCGCCGACCAACGTCGTGGCGGGCTCGCGACGACCGGCGCGCAGATGGAGGCGCACGCGGTCGGCGTCGAGGGCGTCGACGGTGACCTCGCGACCGGACGCAACGGCGAGGCGCAGCGTGGTGATGCCAGGCATCCAGGCGGGTGCGGGCTGCGGTCGCGACGAGGTCCAGGCAATGCCGCGGACGGGTGGCGGAAGGGGTTCGCGGAGCGAGAGGTAGAAGAAGTCCTTGAGCGTGTAATAGAGGAAGCGATCGCCGTGCGACTGCATCGCGCTGTCGAGCGTGCGGAACTGAAACTGCCGATGCGCCACGTCATCGACGCGCAGGAAGTGGAAGGTGGCGTGGGTGGGGTTCATGTCGAGGTGCATCCCGTAGGTGCACCCGGCGAGCCGCATCGCGCGCCCGAGTCGACGCGCGGTGGTCTCCTCGCCCCACGCGTAGAAGAGGTGGCCGCGGTCGTCGGCGCAGAGCCCCGAGCGCACCGTGGGCATCGACTCGATGCCGCCGAGCACGAAGCCCCAGAGACCGCGGCGCGTGGGGTTCTCGACGCCATCGGCGAGGAGCGGATCGAGGTTCTGCCGGAGTGATTGCACCGCGGAGGGCAGCGTCGGGAGGGCATCCCAGGAGCCCATCGCGATGCGACCGTCATCGAGGGTGACCACGGTCGCGGCGCCCTGCTGTGGAGGCAACAGAACGCGGCTATCGACGACCATGCCGTACGCACCGTGCTCGGTCTTGAAGGCGCCGTTGAAGGCACCGACGATGCGAGGGAGCAGGCCGGGGGTGCGCGGGATGCGCCCGTCGCCGCGCGGTCCGACGAGGGGAACGGGGTCTTCGACGCCCGCCTGCATACCGAGCTGGAGCTGCCGCATGTCCATGGCGACGAGCAGCACGCGGGTGTACGGGCGCTCGTCGTCGAGGCGCACGAAGGTTCGATAGAACGACGGCGGCGCGCCTTCGAGGTGATGCACCCACGGCGGCGTGGCGTTGACCCAGCGGCCCTCGCCGGGGTCGGCGGCGCCGAGTGGTGGCGCGATGTCGGAGGGCGGCCACGAGGGGTCGCGGGCGTGCTCGGCGGCGGCGGTGAGCACGTGGCCCGTGGCGTCGACGGCGGACTCCTCGGCGACGGTGGCGGGCGGCGGACGACGACCGAACCAGCGGTACGTGGCCTGGTGCCAGCGGTCGCGGAGGTCGAAGGCGTGGCGTTCGAGCCAGGCGATGGGCGCGGGGCCGACGAAGGGGAGCGAACGAACGGTGTCGACCGTCCAGATGATGAAGGGCTTGTCGACGCGCTGCTGGCGCGAGAGCGAGGCGCCTTCGGCGGGCGCGGTGTCGAGCGTGCGGAGGTCGAGGGTCCAGCGGTGGGCGTCGCCGTCGAGGGAGACGCGGTCGTGGGAGAAGAAGCGGAGCGTGGCGTGGGCGACGGGGCGATCGAGGCGGAGGTCGTAGCGGGCGACGCCGGCGGGGGTTCCGGTTTCGAGGAGGTTGGTGACGGCGCGGCGGAGGCGCGCGGCGGTGGTGGTGTCACCGGCGGGGTCGAGCACGGTGGCGGACTGCACCTGGCCGAAGGCGCGCAAGGGGACGGCGATGCGGCGCGGGGTGTCGGCGCCGACGTCGGACTCGGCGACCATGGGGCCGTCGTCGCCGAGCGGGCTGCGGGTGAGGTTGGCGAGCGAGCGGAGGCCGAGGAGGGTTCCGTCGGGGGTGAGGCGGATCTCGGCGCGGTAGACGTCGCGCGGTGCGCCGGGGCGGTCACGACCGGTGAACCAGATGGCGCGGCCGACGACGGCGTCGCGGAGGGTGACCGCGCGGGTGCGCTCGAAGAGGACGTCGTCGGCGGTGACGGTGAGGCGGGTGCTGGCGGCGACGGCGCGGGCGAGGCGGGCGCGGGCGTCGGGCGCGAGGGTGCTGCGCGAGGGCGCGGTGAGCGCGACGTGCAGGGCGGCCACGGCGCCGAGGAGCGAGGAGGACTTCCAGGCGATGGACGACGAGGTGACCACTGAGCGACGGGCGCTAGCGGAGGCAACGGGGTGCGGTCAAGAAAGCGGGAGCTCCACGCCGTGGAGACTGACGATCAGCGCGACGCTCCCAGACGTCCCCGTTGCGGCCCCGCGTCGATCGCGTTGTCATCGCGCGATGAGCGACCCCACCCTGACCATCGAGACCCGCGGCCACGTCCTCGTCGTGGGGCTCTCCCGCGCCGCCAAGCGCAACGCCTTCAACCTCCAGATGCTCCGCGAGCTCGCCGCCGCCTACGGCCGCCTGGAGTCCGACCCCGAGCTCCGTTGCCTCGTTCTCTTCGCGCACGGCGACCACTTCACCGCGGGCCTCGACCTCGCCGAGGTCGGCCCCCACGTCGCGGGCGGCGGCGGCCTCCACGTCGACGGCGGCATCGACCCGCTCGACCTCTCGGGAACCCGCCGCGCCAAGCCCGTGGTCATGGCCGTCCAGGGCTACTGCTACACCATCGGCGTCGAGCTCGCGCTCGCGGCCGACGTCGTCGTGGCCTCGCGCGACGCCCGCTTCACGCAGTTCGAAGTCCGCCGCGGCATCATGCCCTTCGGCGGCGCCACCCTCCGCTTCGCCCAGGTCGCCGGCTACCAGAACGCCATGCGCTACATGCTCACCGGCGACGTCTTCGACGCCGACGAAGCGTGCCGCATCGGCGTCGTGCAGGAGGTCACCGACCCCGGCCAGCAGGTCGAGCGGGCCATCGCCATCGGAACCACCATCGCGCAGCAGGCCCCCCTCGCGGTGCAGGCCACCCGCGCCAACGCGAAGCTCGCGGTCGAGCAGGGCCACGCGGCGGCGTACGCCCGACTCATGACCGAGGCGCGCGCGCTCATGGGGAGCGAAGACGCCGCGGAGGGACTGCGGTCCTTCGTCGAGCGACGCGACGCGCGCTTCCAGGGGCGCTGAGTGAAGATCCGGTTCGAGCGCATCCTCGCCGCGCCGCCCTCCGTCGCCTGGGGCTACCTCACCAACCCCGACGACATGAACCTCTGGTCCGAGGCGAAGGTGCGCGCCCTGCGCCCCGGCGCCAACGGCCGACACGACGACGTCGGCGCCACGCGCACGGTGACAGTCCCGGCCTTCGGGTTCACGTCCACGCTCGACGAGGAGGTGGTCGAGTCGGTTCTGCACGAGCGCTTCGGCTACCGCGTGGTGCGCGGCGGCGCGCTCCGCGACCACCGCGGTGAGCAACGACTCGCCCCGCACCGCGACGGCACCGCGCTCGTCTGGGAGGTGCGCTTCGAGGCGGCCATCCCCGGGCTCGCGCCGCTGCTCAAAGGCATCCTGGAGCCCCGGCTCGCGCGCAGCCTCGACGCGCTGGTCACCCTCGTCGCCCGACGACCGTCGCGCGGAGCGGGCGCGTGACAGCGCGGCGCGGGCGGGCGTAGAGAAGCCGCCGAGCCGATGTTCTGGATCAAGCTCGGGCTGATACTCCACGCCGTCGCCGCGGGTGCGCTCACTGGGTCCACCACGCACCTCGCGCTGGTGCTTCGCAAGGCGCGCCTCGGCAAGCCCAACCCGCGGCTCCAGCGGCTGTACCCGGCCGTGGCGCTGGGCTGTTACACGGTGGTGTATGCGCTCGGCACGGTGATCTACCCGCGGTACCGGGTGGAGGTTCGCGCCAACTACCTCGACGAGCACGCGCCGCGCATCGCGGTGCTCTTCGACCTGAAGGAAAACCTCGCGACGCTGCTCTTCCCGCTGGTGCTGGCGACGGTGGTGCTCTCGCGCGCGGAGGACCCGGCGAAGCCCAGCCGGGTGCTCTTCGGGTGCGCGCTGACGGTCGCGCTCGGGGTGTGGTTCAACGCGCTGTCGGGGCTGCTGGTGGCGAGCGTGAGGTCGGTGTGAGCGCGCGCGGGCGCTTCGCGACGGGCGCCGGGGCGCTGGCCGCGGGGGCGGTGTACCTCGTGACGACGACCACGCGCGCGGGGGTGCTCTTCTACCTGCCGACGCGCGGTGAGTGGACGTGGTCGCCGCCGACGGGCGTCATCGCGATGGACTGGTTCGCGCGCTCCAACATGACCATCGCGGCGGCGGGCCTGGTGACCTGGGCGGCGTGGCGCTGGGCGCCCGACGACGCGAAGGTGTGCGCGCGCTGGTCGGGTCGCTTCTGGCCGATGGCGGTGCTGATGCTGGGCTGGTCGGCGGGGTACACCGTGATGTGGCTGTGCTCGCGGCTGTGAGCGCGGCGGGCCTTGCCGGTCGGGTGTGACGGGCTCAGGCTGGGCAGAGTGAAAGCCGAGGTGACGCGATGCTGATGGGTGGACCGGCGTGTGAGAGCTGCGGGCGGCCGATGATGGGAGAGGCGAAGGGGAAGTACTGCGAGATGTGCTCCGACTCGCGGGGGGCGCTGCTGTCCTACGACGAGGTGCACCGTCGGCTCGTGGAGCGCGAGTTCATGGGGCGCAACGGGATGCAGCGCGATCAGGCCGAGGTGGCCGCGCGCAACGCGCTGTCGCGCAACCCGGCGTGGCAGGGCGGCGCCCGGTAGCGACCACGTCGTCCGTCGACGACGACCATTGCGCTGTGGGGCGGCTTGGGGTTGAAGTCCCCCGCCTATGGCATTCCAACGAACCAAGCGTTTGACCCGCAAGGAGAAGCAGGCAGTCAACGGATCGGGCCCGAAGCCCCCGATGCGTGCGAGCAGCTTCCCCTCGCGCGGCATCGAGCTCGAACCCGGCCTCAACGACGAGGCCCACATCCACTGCATCGCCTGCGGCCGTCACCTCAACACCGCCGGCGACCTGCGCGCCCGCGGCGGCGCGCCGAAGCCCGGCGAGACCCCGTGGACCACCGTGCGCTGCGCCCATGGCAGCGCATTTCAATCGTGTACGGGATGCATCGGGGTCGCGCAGACGCTGCTCATCGAGCACGACCGCAGCGGCGCCGCCGTGAAGACGGCCGCCGCCTGGCACTGATCGGCTGAGCTCAGTCGGCCGCGGGGACGTCGACCGCGGTGCTGCCGCTGTCGGTCGACGTACCGGTGTCGGTCGACACGCCGGTGTCGGTCGACGTCGAGCCCGTGTCGGTGACGCTGCCGTCGCGGCAGACGGAGACCGTCGTCGAGCGCGAGCAGCTGAAGTCGAGGCAGTCGACGAAGCTGTTGCAGTCGTTGTCGACACCATCGCCGCAGGCGGCGGTGGTGTCCTCGCTGCCGCGGCAGGTGCAGCCCATCGGCGCGAAGCGGCCCGGCGGGCACGAGCCCTGGCACGAGCAGTTGTTGTCCATACAGTCGACGAAGCCGTCGCAGTCGTTGTCGATGCCGTCGCCGCAGGCCGCGGCGGTGTTTTCGAGCGCGCCGCCCGAGTCGCAGGCGGGGCGGTCGGTCGCCGTGCCGCCGTCGCGGGGACAGGTCGTCCGGGGACAGTCGAAGTCCGCGCAGTCGCGGAACCCGTCGCAGTCGTTGTCGATGCCGTCGGTGCAGGCCGCCGCCGTGTCCTCGTTGCCCATGCGCACGCAGGTGCCGCCATCGCGGGTGCTCGTCCCCGCGTCGGGACAGAACGTCACCGCGGGGTTGTTGCGCGAGCAGGAGAAGTCGCGGCAGTCGGTGAAGCCGTTGCAGTCGTTGTCGATGTTGTCCATGCACGACGCGGCGGTGTTTTCCGCCCCGCTCGGCACGCAGCCGTCGGGGGCGCCCGTCGGGCGATCCATCGCGCTCGTACCGATGTCCGCGACCGTCCCGGAGTCCGTGTCGACGGGCGTGTTGCCGCCTTCCGAACGACAGCTCGCGAGGGCGAGACCAAGACCAAGCATCCAACGAAGGTTCTGCATTCGGTACACTCCTGCGCCCGTCTCTATCGAACGCTTTCGCCGCCCCCTACCACGACCCCACGCCCGGCGAAACCTACCGGCAGCCCTAACCCCATGGCCCGACGTGCGCCCCGTCAGCGCTCGCCGCGGCCGAACCACGGGTCGCCGGTGACCACCCGCGCGTACGGCGCGAAGGCCCCCACGGCGCCCGCCCGGCGCATCGCCGAACCCGCGCGCAGGAGCATCGTCGGGTCGCGCGGGCTCACCACCCCGGCGAGGTGCCACCACACCACGGCGTCGACCCAGCGCTCTTCGCGCTCGGCGTTTTCGGCCTCGGTGCGCGCGTGCTTGTCGTCCGCCGTCAGGTCGAACTCCGCCAGCCGGCTCACCAGCCCGACGGGCCGACCAAACACCATGCTGAGCTGCGCATCGAGCGCCGCGAGGAGAAACCTCACCTGCGACTCCGGCCCCGGCCGCGGCGGCGGCGTGCGCGGCGTCGGCGAGGCGCCCGCGGCCCGCGCGGCGGCGTCGACGGTGCGCTGCGAAGGGTCGCTCGGCCGTGGCCGCGTGCTGTCGTAGCGCAGTCTCTCGCGAGGATTGCCCAGCACCCGCGTGGCCTGATCGACCGCCGCCACGATGGCCTCGACCTTGGGCTGGTACTCACCCAGCAAGCGCTCGGGCTCCAGCAGGCGCTCGGCCCAGTGCCGCAGCCGCGACGACTCCTGGAGCACCGTCTCCTCGTCCACATCGATGGACAGCCCGAGCACCTCGTAGTGCCCGCCCCGCCGCACACGAGAGAAGACCGCGTCGATCTCCGTTCGCTCACGCAGCGACAGCGACACGATCTGGCTCGACCTGCTCACTACCAATTCCTCCTATCACCTCCCCGCTGGATGGTGAACCCCGACGCTCACGAGCCCCGCTCTTCGGTACCAGCGCGGCGACCTTGTCGTACTCTCCGCGCGCCCTTCAACGCGGGCGAGAGGTAAGCACCACCGATGCAACGAGTCTTTGTCGACGTGGATACCCAGCACGACTTCTGCCGCCCCGGCGGCGCGCTCTTCGTCCGCGGCGCGCCCGACGCCATGCCCGCGTGCGCCCGGCTCGTCGCCCGCGCCGTGGCCGACGGGGCGCTGCTCGTGGGCTCCGTCGACTCGCACTCGCACGACGCGTGGGAGTTCGGCACCAACGCCAGCGTCGGGCCGAAGGGCGAAGACCCGCGCTTCCCCCCGCACTGCGTGAAGGGAACGTCCGGCTGGCTCAAGCTCCCGGAGACGCTGCCGGAGAGGTTCTATTTTGTTCCGGTGGTGCCCGACCCCGAGGCGGCCGCGCGCGTGCCGAAGGGCACCCAGGCCGTGTACTTCGAGAAGGAGGTCTACTCCCTCTTCGCCAACCCCAACGCCGCAGCCGTCCTCGACGCGCTCGCACCCGCTGGCCAATTGGAGTTCGTCGTCTTCGGCGTCGCCACCGACTACTGCGTGCGCGCCGCCGCCCTCGGCCTCCTCGACTGGATCGCCGCGCGCCCCGACCGCGCCGGCTCTCGCGTCACCGTCGCGGCCGACGCCATCGCCGCCGTCACCGACGAGGGTGGCGCCGCCGCGCTCCGCGAACTCTCCTCCGCAGGCGTCGTCCTCGGCTCAGCCGACGACCTTGTCGCCTGAGCTCGGCTCGGGCTCTTCGATCACCAGCGCGCGGTCGATCTCCGCCAGCACGTCGGCGATGGCCTCGCGCGCCGACTGCTCCACCTGCCGGGCGTGGGCGCGGGTGCGATCGAGCTCTTCCTTCGAGCGGGTCTGGGCCTCTTCGGCGCGGCGCCGCGTGGCGTGGAGCTCATCGGCCAGGTCGAGCGCGAGCAGCGCCAGGATGGTGGGCATGCCCGCCCCCTTCGCCGCGCGCTGGATGGTCTCCACGCGCTCGTTGACGATGCCCGCGAGGCGCTCGATGTGCTGCGGGTCGGCGTGGGCATTGAGCCGCAGGCGCTGCCCGGCGACCTCCACGGCGACGGTCTGTTTTGGCGGCGTGACGTTGGACACGGCGGCCGCATAGGTATCACAGGTTGATGCTCACCCGCGTGGCCATCGCGGCGCGATGACGGCTCTGTTAGGGTGGGGCCTCGCCGTCTCCAACCTTCCTTCGCCGCAATGCCCTACCGATGGAGCCCCACCCCGTGAAACGCCACACGTCGCACCGCTGGCTGATCTTGATCCCAGGCGCCCTCCTCGCCGCCTGTAGCGCGTCGGGCTCGGCGGAGATCGAGTTCGGGTTTCCGTCCGATGCGAGCGCGCGGAGGGACGTTCGCGTGACCGACACGGGTCGCACCGACGCGCGGGTCGACGCGGCGCGCACCGACGCCGGTCGCACCGATGGCGGGGTGAGCCCCGGCATGGACGGCGGCGTCACGCCCGGCAGCGACGGGGCGGTGGTGACGCCCGAAGACGGCGGCGGCCCGACCAAGGATGGCGGCCCGACGCCGACGTGCGGCGCGGTGGAGATGTGCGCCAACGGCCTCGACGACGACTGCGACGGTCGCGTCGATGAAGACTGCGCGTGCGTCCCGGGGATGACCCAGCGGTGCTACCCAGGCGACCCCGCGCAGGCGGGCCGCGGCGTGTGCGTGTTTGGCATGACGCGCTGCGAGGGCACGGGAGAGTTCGGAACGTGGAGCGCGTGCGAGGGCGCGGGCTCACCGCAGCCTGTCGTGTGCGGCGGCGGGATGGACTACCGCTGCAACGGCAACGTCGACGAGGGCTGCGAGTGCTCGCCCGGCGAGACGCGCCCCTGCTACACCGGCCCGGCAGGAACCGAGACCCGCGGTGCCTGCCGACCGGGCACGCAGACCTGCACCATGGGCGCGAGCGGCGCGTCGTGGGGGACGTGCACGGGCGAGGTGATCCCGGCGGCGCGCGATCTGTGCGACGGCGTCGACCGCGACTGCAACGGCACCGCCAACGACGGCTGCACGTGCGCCATCGGCGCCAACCGCTCCTGCTACACGGGGCCCGCGGGCACCCAGGGCGTGGGCATCTGCCGCGCGGGCGCGCAGCCGTGCGTGCGCGGCGCCGACGGCACGAGCACCGCGTGGGGAACCTGCGGCGGAGAGGTGCGCCCGGCCGCGGCCGAGGTCTGCGGCAACGGCCTCGACGACAACTGCAACGGCATGGTCGACGAGGGCTGCCCCCCGCCGATGACCATGGACTGCCCGACGGGCCAGCCCCGTTGCGGCGGCGTGTGCTGCGCGGCGGGCGAGGCCTGCGCGGCCAACATCTGCGTGGGCAACGGTCAGCTCCGCTTCACGCTCACCTGGGACGTGATGGCCGACCTCGACCTGCACGTGACCCCGCCGTGCGGAACGGAGATCTACTACAGCCGCCTCTCGGCCTGCGGCGGCACGCTCGACCGCGACTCGTGCCCTGCCCTGCGCGCGACCGACAGCTCCGACCGCTGCAACGGCCCCGAGAACATCTTCTGGCCCAGCGCCCCCGCCGCGGGCAGCTACCACGTGTGCGTCAACCCCTATCAGTTGAACAGCGGCTCGACCGCGCGGTGGACCCTCAACGTCTACCGCGGGACGATGCTCATCCGCACGTTCACCGGCACCCGCACCGGCAGCTCCGGCTACGTGCAGTGCACGCCCACCGCGGCGTCCTTCGTCGGCACCATCACCATCTGATCGAGACGGGGGCGATCAGCCCCATTCCTCGCGAGGTGTCCATGGCCGGTGGGAGAGCGCCGACTCCGCGCTCGCGGACGGGCCTGCGGCCCTGCTCGCGCTGAAGTCGGAGCCTGGAGCTGGTCGCCCCGTCTGCACGGGGCTCTCGGTCGGAGCGTCGAGTGCTCTGCACTCGACGGGTGGATGTAGAGGTCCATCGAGATGTCTCCGAGCGGCTGCCTATGCCCTCTCGGCGGTCGCCCCAGCGACCGACGCGCAGGCGGAGAGCCCCGTGACGACGGGGCGCCCAACTCCAGGCTCCGACTTCAGCGCGAGCAGGGCCGCAGGCCCGCCCGCGAGCGCGGAGTCGGCGCTCTCCCACCGGCCACGGACACCTCGCGAGGCATGGCGCTCTTAGCCTCCTTCGTCGGGCGCCGTCGGTCGCGGACGGCTCTCCCTCGCCACCACACCCAGCACCGCCAGCGGGTCGAAGCCCAGCACCGACTGCACGTCCACCGTGCCCGCGAGGTCGACCACCTTGCGCGTCGCACGCGCGAGCCAGCCGTCGGCGTCGAGCGCCCACCGCCGCGACTCGTCGGCCGCCTTGTGCAGCGCGCTCACGCCCGTCGCCATCGCCGCCCACGCGGGCATCGGCTCGACGATGAGGTCGCGCACCGCCACCGCCTTCGCCCACTGCCCCGCCACCTCGGCTCGCAAGAGACCCTGCACCATGGATTCAGGCGCGAAGAAGCCCACGGCCACCGGACCGAGCGCGCGCTCCACCGCCGCACGAATCACCCGATGATCGCGACGGAAGTCCCCGCCCAGCGGACCCGACCACGCGCGCAGCGACTCCACGCCGTGCACCTGATCGATGATTCCGCCGCGGCGGCGAAGCGCCACGCCGCTCACCAGCGCCGGCCCCTCGAAGAGGGCGACCACCGCGGAGTGCCCGTCGGGAAGAATGCGGTCCCACGCGGCGCGCACCACCTCGGCGGGCGGCAGCGGAATCGAGCGCAGCGGCGCCGGCAGAACGTCGACGGCGCCGTCGTCCATCAGCTCGCGCACGATGTTGAGCGTCAGCAGCGTCGTGTCCACGGCGTCGTCGCTCGTCGTGCAGCGGCCGCCCGCGCGCTCCATGAAGCGCTCGGCGGCGTCCCTCCGCAGCGCGACGGCGAAGCGCGTGTCGCACTGCGCGGCGAGCGCCGTGAGCGTCTCGCGGCCGTGGTACGGGCCCTCCGTCGCCACCACGCCGCGGAGGGTGTGCAGCGCCCGCAGCACGTTGGTTCCGTCGTGTGCGACGAGCAGCATGCCGCCCGCCAGCGGCGCCTCGCGCGAGTGGTGCGCGGGCGTGAGCGGCCCGAAGCCCGGCGCCACCAGCGACACCAGCCGCGACCAGCTCCGAGCGTCCATCCCCGACCAGCGCGTCGTTCCGTCAGCCACCGCGTCGCTCCTCGTCACGAAGCACCACCACCGCGCCCGGCTCGACGACGCACCCCGCGCCGCCTGCCGTGGCGTTTACTGTCGTCAGCCCGGTGTTGGCGAGAACCCACGCGCGGCCCTCCGCCGTGTCCACCGCGCGCACCATCGCGCCGCCCACCGGGTCGAGCGTCACCGCGGCCGCGTCGCTCTTACCCGTATCGGTAAACGACGGCGCCCACGCCTCGCCCGCGAGCACCGCCGCGGACTCTTCGGCGTCGGACCCGACCGGCGCCGCGGACACCTCGTCGAGCGAGAAGCCCCAGCGCGACAGCCACGCAATGGGCAGCGCACCAAACACCGATCCGGCCCGCGCCTTCGCGATGGCGTCGGAGCGACGGACGATGGTCCGCGCGAGCTCGTCTCCTTCGGGGAGCGCCGCCGCCCACGCGAGCAACGCCTGCCAGCGTGGTGCTGCGGCGCGCGGCTCGCCCTGCTCGTCGAGGATGGCGCCCACCCAGTCGGCGCCCGCGCAGCCGTGCAGCACCGTGACGTCGCGAGCGCCCGCGGCGAGGGCGAGGCGCGCGGCCTCCAGGGCGTCGGTCGCACGAGACGGCGCCTCGACGGGGGCGTGACCGGCGCGCAGGTCGAGGTGGTGACCCTTGGCGAGCGTCGTGGCGAGGCGGGCCCCGCGCCAGATGGACCGAACACCCGCGCGCGGTGGCAGCGACGACCAGGCGAGGCCGTGCTCGGCGGAGAGCCGCGCCGCGGCGGAGGAGGCCAGCGGGTCACCCTGGATGGCGAGGCGAAGATCGCCAGCGGGGGTGTTGGCGGCGAGGGCTTCGGCGGCGAGGTGGAGGAGGAAGTCGCGGGTGGCCTCAGCCTCGGCGGCAGCGGGGTCGACCGTGGCGACGTCGAGACCGACGGCGTCGAGGTCATCGGGCGCGTCGTGCAGGGGCGTCGGTGCGCCGTGACCAACGAGGACGCGGGCGATCACATCAGGCGCGGTGGAGCGCGCGGCGGTGACGGCGGCGCGCACCCAGGCGCCCGCGGCGGTGCGGTACACCTCACTGCGAACGGAAGGGAGCGGGACGACCTGCATGCCGTCACCGACCCAGCGCGGGTTGCGGCGGCGGGTGTGCGAGCGCGCGGCGGCGTCATTGAGGATGGCGTCGGGAACACCGAGCGAGGCGACGTCGGGCGTGGGCCACGGGCCGAGGCGGAGCACGGCGCGGGCGCCGGCGTCGGCGATGATGCCGAGGAGGGAGGAGAGGTCGCGCGCGAGGCGGGCCTCGTCGGTGTGCCCCGCGGCGTCGGCGTAGTCGCGCCAGACGAGCGGGAGGTCGACGGCGTTGAACCCGAGGGCGACGAGCGTGCGGACGGCCTTGGGCCAGCGCGACGGGTCGACGTGGGTGTAGCGGAGCGAGGCGGCTCGAAGCGGGGCGTCCACGGCGGCGGACGCTATCACTGTCGCGGCGAGGGGGGAGCGCGGTCGAGGGGCGCTCGCGATGCGGGGCCGCGACCGCCGTGATACGACCGACGCCATGGATGCTGCGAAGCACCTGTCTGCGCCCGCGCGGGAGCGTCCGATGCATCAGAGGGCCCTCGTCCTCATCGGCGCGCTCGCGGCCGTGGAGGCGGCGTACTTCGCCCTGCTGCGGGACTCCTTGGGCTTCCCCGACGGTCACCTCACCGAGCTCGATCGCTGGCGACAGGTGACCTGTCCGATCTTCGTCGTGCTGCTCGTGCTTGCGGCCGTCGCGACGCTCTACGCGGCCGTCAGGCGCCACCGGTCGAGGGCCGTTCCCGTGGTCGCGTCGGTCGTCGTCCCTGCCTGCCTCGTCATCGACTGGGTCGGTCGCGCGTCCCAGGAGCACGGCGGAGGCGGCTGAGGCCTTCGCCGGGCGGGCGCTCACCGCCTTCGCCAGCGCCCGGTCTCCTGGTCGTAGCGCGGCAGCACCTCGCTGGTGCCATCGATACGCATGAGCGTATGGGTGACCGTGCCCTCGTCGAGCGCGCCGAGCACCTCGCTCACCTCGCGGCGCACGCCCTGCTCGATAAGGCACGCGGAGCGCTCACGCCCGCAGGTCAGTGTCCCGACGATCAACTCCAGCGGGCTTTTGGGTTGGACTGGACCCTACACCGTCGCTCGCCTTGCTGACGCTGCGGCGTGGGCTCTGGCGACTGCGGATGTCGAAGCCGCTCCGTGTGTCCACCAGTGATTCCCCCGGAGGGTGTTCTTGTCACCTCCTCCGCGAGCGCACTGTCGCTGGCATCGAGACAGGCACTGGAGATGGGTCGGTGCGCCGCGGCCGGACGTGCACTCTTGCATGCAATCTGGAACGCAAGAAGGGTTGGTTTGCCTCGGGCGGGGACAGCCCCGACGCGCGGGGTCGGGATTGCTTCCGGCCGCTACGGTCGGGCGCGCCCGCTCACTCCGCGTCGGGCAGACCGCAGAGGCGGCGGTGCGCGGCGTCGTCGGACCGGCGGTGCTCCTCCTTGAGCTGCTGAAAGTCGGCCACCGCGCAATTCGGGTACGCAGGGTTTCGCTCGATCCAGATGCCTTCGGACCGCTCCGCGACGAGGCCCTCGTACGAAGTGGCTCCGGGTGCGTCATAGGGGAACACGAAGAATCCGCGCGGGTCGTCGTGCGCGCCGAAGGCGTCGCCCAGCACGTGGGCCAGGAGCTGCACGGTGCTCCAGGCCGGCCGCTGCCGCAGCCCGTCGAAAGGGCCGAGCAGGTCCACCGCGACGACGCCGTCGGCGAGCGCGAAGGTTCTCACGATCCGCGCGTCGCGCGGGTGGACGAGGCCGCGCCGCTCGAGCGCCTCGCGACGGAACTCGTCGACGGAGAGGTTCGGACCACGAAGCAACACCATGGCATCCATGGCGCCGAGGCTACGACAGCTCCCGCACGACGTGCGCACAGCGCGGCCCGCTCGCGCGCGATCACGGCTGGTGTGAGGCCGGCGTTGCACGACATCACCCGTCAGCGATGTCCATCGAGATCTCCACGCACGCCGTTGGGGAGCTCGCTGGCGCGCGGTGCTGCAGGCCGACGGCGAGCACCGCAAGCACGACGAGCACGGTGACGGCCGAACCAATTCCCACATCGACGACGGACGACAGCTCGGAGGCTCCGCGGCTTCGTCCAACCGCGACTTGGCCGTCATGGGAGCGGACATCTACGAGAGCTACGTGGCCGCCGCGGTCTCTGCGATGGCCCTCGGCCTCCCGACCACGAGATACAGCGAAACGTAAGCGCGAGCTCCCGCGCGAACTCCCCGCGGGTACGATCGCGGCGTGAAACGCACGCCCGCCGTCCTCGCGCTCGAAGCCGCCCTCGCCCTCCATGCCGACCTGCTCGCCCGCTTCGGCCCCGGCGCGAGCGACGACGAACTGGAGGCCTTCCGGCAGGCCCTCGGGCTCCCCGTACCCGACGATCTCCTGGCCTTCCACGCGTTCCGCGACGGCACGCTCTTCACGCCCGGCGCCGAGCCGACGGTGCTCGGCTATCGCGTCCTCCGGCTCGAAGACATCCTCCAGACGAAGCGCCACTGGGACGAGCTCTCGCTGGAGTACGAGGGCCTTCCCCCGGGAGAGCGCCGCGCGCACGCCCACCAGGCGCTCTGGCGTCGCGACTGGGTGCCGTTGCTGAGCAACGATCACGAGGAGGTGGCCCTCGCCACCCAGGCCTGCTTCGACGGGCCGCCGGGGCAGGTCATCTCCTTCGACTTCAAGGGTGGATGCGGCTGGTCCGTTCAGCACGCGTCGTACGCCGGTTGGATCGAGACGCTCGCGGCCCTCGCGGCGGAGCGCCTCTTCGATCACCACATCGTCGACGCCGCGGTTCGCGACGTGTGGGGGCGGATCAACCCGCCGCGGCGCTGGTGCGATCAGGAGCTGCCACCCGGCGAGGAGCCCGCCGGGCCTTCGGAGCCACTGGTGATTCCCGTGCTCCCCTTCGCGCCAGGAGATGCGGTCACCATCCTCGGTGGGGCCTTCGCGGGAAAGCCCGCGCGCTTCGTGGCCGCCGTGCCGGAGACGACGCGGCTGCGGGTGGAGGTCTCGGTCTTCGGCCAGACGGCGGGGGTGGAGATCGACGCCTCGGAGGTCGAGCTCCGGTGAGTACGCGGATGCTCGACCTCGCCCGCGCCCTGGAGGCGGACCTCGTCCACCGATGGCGGCGACAACGACTCGCGCTCCCTCAACGGTACCCGGTGCGCGATCCACAGGCGGGCGTCGCCGGCGCGGTCGACGGCACTGCCGCGGGCGCAGGCGACGGCGGACGACGGGGCGGTCCGCGCGGTGGTGGTCACCGGAGGAGACATCGGGGAGGTGACCGCGGCGGCGGCGGCGGTCTGCGTGGCGCGAGCGGGCGGAGCGGATCAACTGTCGGCGGGAGTTCAAACGCTGGCACAGGAGCTCGGGGCGCGGTGGCTGCGCGACGGCCGACGCCCTCGGCTGGTTGCCACATGGCAACCGCCCCAGCTCGCGCGCGACGCGGACCCCGCGTCACCCGCCGTTTCAGCGGAGCACCACGACCATCTTGCCGTTCGCGCGATTGTCGTCCATCGCCTGATGCGCCGCCTGGAGCTGCTCGAAGTTCCAGGTCGGACCGCGGCTGATCTCGAGCTGCCCGCGCTCCACCATGGAGACGTAGCGTTGAAGCCGCTCGCGGGAGATGTCACCGGCTCCGCCCGAGTACGAGGTCAGGCGCACCGCCGTAGGGATGTGACCCATCGGTCGAAACGCCGGCAGCTCCCACCGTCCGCCGAGAATGCCGGTCATGCACACGACGCCGCCGGCGCGCGCGCACTGCAACGAGTCGAGCAGGGTGGTCGTGCCGATGAGCTCGAGCACGCGGTCGACCCCGTCGGGGCGCAGCGCGCGCACCTGCTCCGCGACGGCGCCCTCGTCGATCACCACCTCGTCGGCCCCGGCGGCCTTGAGCATTCCGACCTTCGCGGGGCTGCGCGAGGTCGAGATGACCTTCAGGCCCGCCTGCCGGGCCATCGCGAGGGCCGTGAGCCCGATCGACGACGTGCCGCCGCGAATGAGCAGGGTCTCGCCGGGCTGCACGTCGAGGCCGGCGTGGAGCGAGCCGTGCACCGTCTGGAGCATCTCGGGCAGCGCGCCGAGGTGCGCCCAGGGCAGCTCCGTCTCGAGGGGAAACACGCACGCAGCAGGGACGCAGGTGTACTCGGCGTAGGAGCCGTCGAACGCTCTGCCCATGCCGCCCATCATCGCCGCGACGCGCTGCCCGACGGCGAGCGCGCTGCTCGGGTCGCGGACCACCGTACCGACGCACTCGATGCCCAGAACGCGCGGCAGCTTCACGGTGGGCGACTCGCCGATGCGCGTGAACCACTCGGAGCGGTTCAGCCCGAAGGCGCGGACCTCGATGAGCACCTCTCCCTCCGAGGGTTCGGGCCGCGGGATCTCTTCAAGGATGAAGGCTTCGGGGCCGCCGGGCTGGTGGAGTCTCCAGGCCTTCATGGTCTCTCGCCTCGTCGTGGGGGTGGTGGGCGCCACGGCCGCTCACAGCTCCTGATTGAAGATATACCGATAGAACTTCCACGCGCCTTCGATCCGCTTGACCACGAAGACCTCGCGGTTCCCTTCGGTCCCCCCGGGCGCCTGTCCCTTCGGCACGATCGTACCGCTCGAGCGGGTACGAACGAAGCCGAGCGCCTCGCCCAGCTCGACCTCGACGATCTCGAAGCGGACGTTGAAATCGAGCTTCGAGAGAAAGTCGGCATAGAGCGCCACGATGGCCTCTCGACCCGTCGCCGTGGGAAAGGGCTGCCCGATGAAGACCGCATCCTCGGCGTAGACGCTCCGGACGAGGTCCAGGTTGGCCTCGTTCAAGCTGCGCTGATAGGTCTGCATGAGGGTCTGGATCTGCTCGTTCATCGCGTCTTCTCCGCTTCGTGGAGGTTGGTGGAGGGCGCCGCTCGGCGCGTTGTGACAAGGAGCGTGGACCTCTCGAAAACGACCGGGTAGAGTCGGTATCGAGAGTCGGCCTCTCATCTATGAGAGCAGGGAGTGAGCCCGGGGGAATGGACCTCAACGCGCTGAGACTCTTCGTTCAGGCGGCGGAGGCGGGCAGCATCTCCGAGGCGGCGCGCCGGAGCGGGATCCCCTTGCCGACCTTCAGCCGCCAGTTGCGCCAGCTCGAAGCGGAGCTGGGCATGCGCCTGCTCGAGCGGGGGCCCCGGGGTCTCGCGCTCACGCCCGCGGGCGATCGGCTCGTCGCCGACGCGCGGCCCGCGCTGGCGTCGCTCGCGCAGGCGGAGCAACGGCTCCATGACGCCTCGGGGGTCGCGGGGCGACTGCGGGTCTCGATGCCGCCGCACCTGGAGGCGCTGTGGCCTGTCTTCCGATCCTTCGGCCGTCGGTATCCCGCGGTGAGCTTCGAGGTCTTCGTCACCGACCGCCGCGTCGACCTCGTGGCCGACGGAATCGACCTGGCCCTCCGGGTCGGCGAAGAGGGAAACGCCGGCTACATCGGGCGCATGCTGGCGCGCTATCGACATCGGCTCGTCGCGTCACCCACCCTGCTCGCGGCCCACCCACTGCGAGCGCCGGGAGACCTGGCCGGCGTTCCATGCGCGTGCTGGCGCAGCGCGGGGGCGCCGGTCTGGCGTCTCGGCGACGCCGAGGTGCCCCTCGACCCCGTGATGATCACCAACGACTACGCGCACCTCCTGCAACTCGCCGAGGCCGGCGATGTCGTCACCGAGCTCCCGCCCTTTCTCGCCGCGCGCGGCCTCGCGCGGGGGCTGCTGATCGAGGCGCTGCCCGAGCACCCGCTGCCCAGAAGGCCCCTGCGGGCCGTGGTCGTCGAAGGGCGGTCGATGCCGCCGCTCGTTCGACAGTTCCTCGACCACGCCAGCGAGCATGTCGCCGAGGCCCTGGGGGTCGGCGGGTAAGGGTGCGCGCGTCGGGTCGGTGGTGCCACCGCGGGCACCGGGGGATTCCTGCACCCGCTCCATGAACGAAGGCGGGCGGAGGCCGACGTCCGTCGCGACGACCCCGCCGCCGTCGCAGGCCCCTCCCCGGGGAGGACTTGCAGCGCCAGCGGTGATCGGTGCCGCAGCCGGCGCCGGGGACGTCGCAGGCGCGGCCGTCGTGGGCGGGGCCGCACGCGGTCCTGACGGGCACGTGGCCCGGGACGGGCGGGACGTCGACGACGGGCGTCGGACGATCGACAACGACGACGGATCGACTACAGGTCGAAGCGCCGCTTCGTGAGCTTCCGCACCTGCGCGGGCGCAAGCGTGGTCGCGTTGTACCGGAGCGCGATGCGCACCCCGACCGGCAGCGTGGTGCTCGCCGCGAGCGCCTTCAGGCCGGCGTCGGTGACCTTGTTGCGATCGAGGTCGAGCCGTACGAACTTCGACGGCGGCGTGGCGAGGGCGAGCGCCGCGGCCCCGGCGTCGTCCACCGCGCAGTCGTCGGCCATGATCCATTGGAGTCGTGAGCTCGTCGCGGCCGAGAGCAGCCGCGCGATGCCCTCTCCCCCGACCGGGGTCTGGCTCATGCGCCGTCCCCCGCAGCTCGAACACGCCCCGCGGCGCTCGCACGAAAACGCCACGAGCCGGTCGTGGCCGCAGCCCGCGCCCATGGCGGCGGTCGTCGGGCGAAGAGGGGAGCTTCGATGCGGCAACATCGGACGCGATGATCTCGGAGTCGCAGGCTCCACCTCCGTGCCCACGTCTCCGCAGGTGCGCGAGGGTGAGCGCACGGAAACGTTCGGTCCAGCTCCCTCCGCCTACGAGACTTCCGGCCCGCGATTGAACCGACGTCATGGATGCCGCGAAGCATCTGTCTGCGCCGGTGATCGACCCGGCGACGGACGACATGGGGGAGCACGAGATGCAGTTCAAGATCGCGCAGGTGCTCGTGCCGCTCATCACGACGCAGGAGCGCGGCACGCGCGTCTCGGGCGACCAGTTACGGTACTTCGCGAAGGGTCAGCCGCTGCGCTGCCCCGCGCCCGACCCGTACGTCGTCGACGACGTCGCGCCGAGCTCGCCCGCCTCCGCGCCAACGCACCCCACCGACGCGGCCGATAGGCGCGCTCATCCCCTGCGCCAGCGGCCAGTCTCCTGGTCGTAGCGCAGCAGCGTCTCGCCGGCGCCATCGATGCGCACGAGCACGTGGGTGACGGTTCCCTCCTCGAGCGCGCCGAGCACCTCGCTCACCTCGCGGCGCACGCCCTGCTCGATGACGGCGAGGGGCCGCAGCTTGCCCGACAGCGTCTTGCGCGCGTCGACGACGAAGCCCACGGCGGGATCGTCCCCGATACCCGCGGCCTCGGCGACGACGTCGGCGCCCACGTCGAGGGCGACCACGGCGCGATCGCGCACCATGGCGCCGTCGAGCACCAGCACCAGGTCGAGCCCCTCGGCCACCCGGCGGGTGAGGGCCGAGCGGGTCTCGCCGATGATCCAGATCGCCTCAACGGGGCCGAGGCCGTGCTTGCGCGCGAAGCGACGGGTGACGTGGAGCGGCAGCGAGAGCACCGCGCCCGCGACGCGCGCCTCGAAGACGTCCACCCGCGTGGCCAGATCGACGGCCTCGCCCTCGTCGTCGATGAAGGTCACGCAGCGGGCCTCGGGGAGGGAGTCGACGAGGCGTTCGAGGGGGGTGGTGAAGCTCGTCCGGTCGAGGTCGCGCGGGCGGACGGGCGGCGGTCGGAGCGTCACCCCTACGGCCCGCGCCGGGCCATGCGCTCCACCTGCGCGAGCGCGCTCTCGCTCACCTGCACCCGCTGCCGCTGGCGCAGCCCCGTGAGGAGGTTGCGCGCCGCCTCCACCCGCGCCCGCTGGATCACCTCGGCCCGCACCATCACCCGCGCCTCCTCGTCGGTGCGCGTCATCGGCGGAACCTCCTCCAACAACAGCGCCACGTGCACCCCGAAGGACGTCGTGAAGGGCTCCGACAGCGGCTCCGCGGCGCTGAGCGCCCACCCCGCCTCGGCGAAGGCGTCGACGTACGCGGCGCCGCTGGGCGTGCGACCCGCGCGGTCGAAGGGTTCGAGGTCTTCCACCCGCAGGCGTTCGCCGAGCTGGAGGGCTGTCGCAGCCGCGCGAAACTGCTCGGCCGTCGGGTGTCCGTTGGTGGCGCGAGAGAGCTCCTCGCGGAAGGCGAACATCCGCGCGAGGGCGGCCTCGTTGGAGGTGAGTCCCGCGTCGGCGTTCACGACGAAGACGGCGTGGATGCACCGGCGCAGTCCGCGGTGCGCGAGCGCGGCGCGGCGCCCCTCGAAGGCCTGCTCGACCACCGCGGCGGGCACGGTGCTCTCGGAGAAGCGGGCCTCGACGTCGCGGGCGAGGAGCCGTTGCACCCGCGCGCGCCACGCGTCGTCGGCGAGCTCGACGGGCCCCGCGAGACCCGAGCGGCGCGCCTCGTGGGCGAGCAGCGCGTCGCGGACGAGCACGTCGAGGGCGGCGCGGGCGCTGAGCGATCGCTCGCGGGCGACGGCGGCCACGTCGAGGTCGGTGAGGCTGAGATCGCCGACGCGCGCGACGACGGCGCCGCGCGTGGGCGTGAGGTCGACCCGCGGGACGGGCGGGGCGCGACCGCGACCGCAGCCGAGGGCGAGGACGACGGAGAGGGCGAGGCGGCGCGCGGTCACTCGGCGCTCTCGGGGCGAACCAGCTCCAGGCCCGCGTGGGAGATGAACCACCCGACGAAGCCCGCGAGCAGCGCCGAGACGTAGTCGCGCTGGTCGAGCGCGCGCAGCGACTGCCAGTACGGGACGAGGGCGCACACCATGAGCGCGAGGCCCACTGCGCGGACGCACCATCGAAACGCGATCGTGACGGGGGACGGCTTCAGAAGAACCCTCAGCGTGAGTGGTCGAGCCAGTATCGCATGGCGAACGCTACCGTCGCCGCGCACAGATAGAACCACGCCCGCGCCCCGGAGCGTGGGACGACGGGGCCGCGGCGCAGGAGGGCGCCGCCGGCGAGGAAGGTCCAGACGATGGCGAGGGTGAGGCCCCCGGCGGTGACGAGGGCGAGGCGACCGCGCAGGAGCCCAGCGCCCGCGCGAGCGCCATGGAAGGCCGCGGCGCGCGAGACCCCGAGCGGGGCGACCACGGCGAGGAGGGCGGCCACGGTGACCAGCGCGACCACGCCGACGAGGCGCAGCGGCGGCGCGGGGGTGGTCGCCGCGGGGACGGTGCTCGCGATGACCATGGCGGGCACCCGCTCGCGCCGGGCCGACCACGACCACGCCACCGCCGACAAGAACGCCACCACCGTCACCGCCACCACCAACTGCCCCGGCGCGTCGTAGCGGGCGGGCGACGCTCCCGCGGCGAGCACTGCCCCGACGCCTAGCAGCAGCGGGAAGGCGCCCGCGTAGGCGAGCAGTGCGCGCGGGGGCTGCGCCTCGGACGTGCGCAGACCGAAGGCGAGAGCGGCGAGCGCGAGGACGGCGGCGGCGACCCCGCCCGCGTTGGGGCGGCGGGCGAGCAGCGGGGCCAGGGCGAGCTGGGTCCAGCAGGCGGCGCCGAGCACGGGTGTGATGATGCGTGGCGCGGCGCGGAGGTCCACCGGGTGCTCTCGGTCGGGGAGAGTAGTCCCTCGCGGCGGCGGAGGGGTAGTGGGCGCGAACTGCTTCCGATGCGTGCGCGGCGCTGGTAGGCTGCGAGCGCCGTGGTGACGTGTCAGCAGTGTGGGGTCCGCTGCAACGATGACGCGCGGTACTGCGCGGCGTGCGGGTTTCCCATCGGGGCGCTGCGCAACGGCTCCGGCGACCCGCTCATCGGCCGCAAGCTCGGCGCCGGGTACATCATCCTCGAAGCCGTCGGCGCGGGCGGCATGGGGCGCGTCTATCGCGCCGAACAGGCAGCCCTCGGCAAGACGCTCGCGGTGAAGGTGATCCATCCGCACCTCGCGGGGGATGAAGCCTCGGTTGCGCGCTTCTACGCCGAGGCGCGGGCGTCGTCGCGGCTCAACCACCCCAACTCGGTGAGCGTGCTGGACTTCGGTCGCACCGAAGACGGGCTGCTGTTCCTGGTGATGGAGTTCTTGCGGGGCATCGACCTCGCGCGGATGGTCACCGAGGGCGGTCCGCTGTCGCCAGCGCGCGCGGTGGAGATCGGCCGGCAGGTGCTCGCGGCGCTCTCCGAGGCGCACGACGCGGACATCATCCACCGCGACATCAAGCCCGAGAACATCCTCGTCGAGGCGCTCCGCACCGGCGACGACTTCGTGAAGGTGGTGGACTTCGGTCTCGCGAAGATCCGCAGCGATCCTTCGCCCGGCGTCACCATCGACGGTCACGTGTGCGGCACGCCCGACTTCATGGCCCCCGAGCAGGGGCGCGGGCTCGCCGTCGACGGTCGCAGCGACCTCTACGCGGCGGCGGTGGTGCTCTACCACTCGCTCACCGGGCGGCTGCCCTTCGAGGCCGAGCTCCCTGCGCAGGTGATGCTCATGCACGTGAGCGATCCGCCGCCCGACCCGCGCACCTTCAAGCCCGACCTGCCCGACGCGCTGGTCGAGGTGATTCTCCGCGGGATGGAGAAAGACCCGGCCGACCGCTACCAGAGCGCGGTGGAGTTCGCCGAGGCGCTCCAGCTCTCGCTCGAACGCCCGTCGCCCATCCCCGAACCCCTGCCCCTGCTCGCGCAGCACCAGCCCCACTGCCACATGTGCTCCGCGGCGCTGCCGCCCGCGCTGAAGTTCTGCGGCGAGTGCGGCACGCGGGTGCGGCCGCCCGAGCAGTTCACGCGCGATCACATCCCCTCGACGCGGCCGCCGCGGGTGAGCGCGCGACCGCCCCCCGAGCTGCCCGTGCTCGGGGAGCTCCCCTTTCTCGGTCGCGACGCCGAGCTCAGCCTCATCGAGCTCGCGCACGCTCGCGCGGCGTCAGGGCTGCTGGTCTCGATCCGGGTGATGGGCGAGGAGGGCTCCGGGCGCAGTCGGCTCGTGCGCACCGTGGCCGAGGCCGCGCGGCGATCGGGTGAGCGTGTGGTGCGCGTGGGCCCCGACGCGGCGTGGGCGGGCGTCCCCTACGCGGCCGCGGGGCGGTGCATGCGCGAGCTGCTGGGCATCGCGCCCGACGCCGACGCGATGACCTGGATCGCCCGCGAGGCCGGCGACCTCGACCCGGTCGTGCGGGTGGGATTGCAGGAGGTGTTCACGGCCGACGGGGTGCCCGAACTCGACGGCCCGGCGCGCTCCGAGGCGGCGGTGCGCGCGATGCTGTACGCGCTGCGCGAGGGCGCGATGCGGGTGCGGGGTCGCCCGGTGTTCGTGGCCTTCGAGCAGGTGCACCGCATGGACGCGGCGACGGTGCGGCTGCTCGCGGGACTGCACACGCGGGCGGTGCAGGTGCCGGTGTTCCTGGTGATGACGCACGGGGCGCGCTTCGATGCGCCGTGGGCGCGCGGCGAGGTGGTCAACCTCAAGGGGCTCGACACGGGCACCGTGGTCGGAATCATCCAGTCGGTGCGCTCGCGGTTGCCGGTCGACACGAGCCTCGACCTGCCGCGCGGCGAGGTGATGCCCCTCCACCTGGAGCAGCTCCTGCGATGGAACCTCGAAGGCGGCGGCGAGGCGCCCAAGACCATGGTCGACGTCATCGCGCTGCGCAGCGAGCGGCTCGCTCCCCCGGCGCGGCGCACGTTGCAGGCGCTCGCGGTGCTGGGTGAAGCGACGCCCGACGTGCTGGGCACGGTGAGCGGGGTGATCTGGGACGACGCGCTGCGCGCCGAGCTGGAGTCACGCGGATGGATCACCTTCGACGGCCCGACGGGTCGCGAGGTGGCGCGGTGGGCGCACCCGTTCTTGCGCGAGGTGGTGGAGGCCACGACGCCGGCGCCGCTGCGCTCGGAGATGCACCGCGCGCGGCACGCGCAGGGTGACGACCTGCCGCTGGAGGTCCAGGCGCTGCACGCGCAGCAGGGCGAGGAGACCTTCCAGAGCCTGCTGTTGCTGGAGCGCGTGGGGGACCGGGCGATGGCCCGCGGCGACGACCACGCGGGCGCCTTCGCGCTGCGCCGGGGACTGGAGATCGCGCGGCGTGAGCTGACGCGCGGCGAGGTGGACGACCCCGAGCAGGCCATCGCGATCTTCGCGCGCAAGCTGGGCGACGCGCTGCTGCGGACGGGCGAGCTGAGCGAGGCCGAGGGCGTGCTGCGCGAGGGCCTGGGCGTGTCCAAGCGGGCGTCGCCGGAGCGGCTGCGCATCGAGGGGATGCTGGGCCGCGCGCTCTTCGCGCGGGGCCGGCGGGCGGAGGGTCAGCGCATCGTCGACACGGCGGTGGCGGTGGCCGAGCGGGTGGGCTCGCGCACGGTGGCGGCCGAGCTGCTGGTGCTGCGGGCGGAGCTGGAGTCCATCGAGCGGGCGTACCTCGACGCGGCGCGAGCGCTGGAGGCCGCCGAGGCGCTGGTGCGCGAGGCGCTGCGCGCATCGCCGACGGACGCCCAGCGACGGCACCACGCCGACCTGTTGCTGCGGCTCGCGAGCGCGCGACGGCTGGCGGGGGTCGATGATCCGTGGGCGCTGGATGAGGCGCGCTCCATCGCGTCGACGATGGGCCTGCGGGTGGTGCTGGCGCGCTGCGAGGCGGAGTCGGCCGAGCTGGCCGAGCTCATGGGCGAGCGACGCGCCGCGCTGGTGGCGTGGAAGCGGGCCGTGACCGCTGCGCACGACGCGGGCGACGTGGCGCTGGAGCAGGAGTACGACGAGCAGCTCCGCCGACTGGGGCGAAGCGACGCCTACGCGTAGGTGCTGGCACTGTTCCACGGGTGATGGGGAAGGCCGCAAGGGCGCAAGGGTCGCAAGGGTCAGAGGACCGAGACGAGGTGAAGGCCCCTCCATCCAAAGGCTCGTCCCTTGCGACCCTGGCGCCCTTGCGGCTTACCCACCCCTTCAAGTCGCCCGTGGAGAGGGACTACCGCGCCGCCATCTCGCCGCGGCGGTGGAGCACCGCGCCGCCCGTGAGCAGCACCCGGTCGACGATGCCCGCCGTTGCGTGCGCGCCCAGCATCACCCAGCCCCGCGGGAGGCCGCGCACCAGCGGCTCGCGGTCGGCCGTGCCTCCCTCGCGGCGCACCAGCTCGATGACGTCGCGCTGCTGCGTCACCCGCACCCGCGCGCTCGGGTCGACGTGCCGACGCTCGCCGTCGACCGACAACGCCGGGTCGAGCGCTCGCCCCTCCGGCAGCGTCGCCGCGCGTCGCCACGTGGCGCCGCCGTCGAGGGACACCAGCGCCCCGTCGCCGATGGTCAGCATCACGGCGCGCCCTGATGTCACCAGCCGCGAGACCTCGCCGCGGTACACCTGACGCCAGCGCACGCCGCCGTCGCTCGTCGCCACCACCCAGCCGTCGCGCTGCACGAAGACCCCGCTCGACCGGTCGACGAAGACCCCCCACGCGAGCTGCCGCCCGCGCGCCGACGGAACCATCGCCCAGCGCTCCCCGCCGTCGCGCGTCCACCACAGGCCGCCCTCCAGGCGCCACGCCGTGTCGCGGTCGACGAAGCCGCCGCCGCCGCGGCCCGGCACCGCGTCGCGCCGCGAAGCGTCCGCGTGCGTCGACATCGCGCGCCACAGCCCGCCCAGGTCACGGCTCACGTACAGCCCACACGCCGGACCAAAGGCCACCACCCGACGATCGTCCACGCGGCGCAGGCGGTCGCACTGCGCGGGCGCCCGGATCTCCCGCTGCGGCGAGTGCTCGCGTCGCCACGGCACGTCGCGGTCGGGCAGCAACAGCCGACGCGGGGCCACGCACGCGAGCTCGCCGGTCGGCGCCGTCATGCATCGAGGGGCGTCGGTGACCGCGGCCAGGCCCGGGTCGTCGTCGCGCGCGCGGGCGTCCCTCGTCGCGTCGCCGTCGTAGCGCGAGGGCTCCCAGGTGTGGCCCTGGTCGAAGCTCCACCAGCCGGGCGTCGGCAGGCGACCCGCCTCGATGCCGCCGCGCCACCGCACGCAGCGCACGACGGCCCCCTGGGCCTCAAGCCCGATGGCGCCCAGGCGAAACGGGCGCCACGTCGCCCCCTGGTCCTCGCTGCGGAAATAGAACGAATCGCGGTCCATCACGGCGCGCGCGATGAGGGTGTCGCCGCACGCGTCGACCTCCCGCGCGGTGACCCCCGGCAGCGTCTGCGGGGCGCTCCAGTCACCGCCATCCACGCTCGTCCACACGCGCGTCGGCGTCGCCACGAAGAGCCGCCGCACCCGGTCGTGAAACACCCGCGCGCTCGCGCCTGCGCTCGCGGCCTCCGGGGGCAGCGCCCGCTCCGTCCAGCGCTCGCCCGCGTCGCGCGACACGTACACCTTCGGCGCGCTCGGACGCTCCGCCGAACCCTGCGCGATCACCACCAGCGCGTGGTCGTCGGAGAGCTCACCCAGCGACGGCTCGTCGAGCCCACGCTCGGCGCCCAGGCGCGTGGCCCACGTCACGCCCTCGTCCGCGCTCACGCAGAGCTCCCGGCGCGTCACGGCCACCAGCGCGTCGCGACGCGCGCCCGCCGCCACCACGTCCTCCAACACCGGACCCGGGTGGTATCCGACGAGGTTCCAGCCCGCCGCGACCGTCGGCGCCACCGCGCCCGCGCAGCGACCCTCCTCCTCCGTCGAGGCCGCCGGATCGCCCCCGCGGGCGATCACCTGCCCGACGTGTTGCAGCCGCGCGGGATCGTCCCCGCCCGCCGCGTCGACCGCCCCGACGCGCGCCGTCGTCGCAGGGCCCGTCGACGTCGACGGGGAGCTGTCCGTTCGGTCGCACGCCGCGAGCGCCAACGCGCCCGCCAGCATCGTCCCCGACAAGCTCATTCCGCGACGCATGGTGCCCACGATCCCCGAGTGGGTGTGAGGCCTCACGCCCCACCGCGCAAGAGGCGGTCAGCGCGCGGGCGCAGCCGCGGCGGCAGGCGTCACGTCGAGCCGGTCGTCGATGGTCACGGTGCGACGAAGCTCGCGCAGATAGATGCCCCGCTGACGGAGCATCTCGCGGTTGACCAGCGCCGCGTAGAGCCGGTCGCGCACGCTCGCGAAGGGAGGCGGCTCCACCGCGCGCCGCGACACCAGCCGAAACACGTGCCACCCCGACGGCCCCTGCACCGGGTCGCTCACCGCGCCCACGGCCAGGCCCGTGATGACCGCGTCGATGTTTTCCGCCAGCGACCCCGGCTGCACCTCGCCCAGGACACCGCCGCTCTCGCGCGAGCCCGCGTCGTCCGAGTGCTGCCGCGCCAGCGCGCCGAAGTCCTCGCCCGCCCGCGCCCGACGGGTGACGTCCGCCGCCCGCACCCGCGCCGCCGCGAGCTGCTCGGGCGTCGCGTCTTCGGCCACGCCCACCAGCACGTGCGCCACCGTCGGAACCTGCTGCCCCGCCGCCTCGCGCACCGCGCGCCGGTACGCCTGCTGGAGGTCGGCGTCGGTGATGTTGATGCGCCCGCGCACGCGGCTCTGGAGCACCCGCAGCTGGAGCACCTCGCTCTCCATGTACGAGCGGTACTCCGTTCGCGAGACGCCCTCCTGCTGGAGCGCCGCGTAGATCTGCTCGGGCGTCGCGCCGCGCTCGCTCGCCATGCGCCCGATGAACTCGTCGACGTCCTCGTCGGTCACCGTCAGGTGGGCCCGCGTCGCCGCGCGCCGGATGAGCTGGTCGTCCACCATGCGATCGAGGGCCGTGCGCAGCACCTCGGCGCGCCGCCGCGCCATCTCGTCGGCCGAGAGCCCCGTCGGGATCTCCGCGAGAAACGGCCGTGCCCGACGCTCGAGCTCCGAGAGCAGCGTGGCGTCGTCGTCCATCACGCACACCACCCGATCGATGATCTCCTCGGCCTGCGCTGCGGTGCCCGCGAGCGCCAACGCCAGACCCGCCACCCACGCGCCACGCTTCATCGCCCGCCTCGTCGTCGTTGAGCTCATCGCGGAACCCCCGGCATCGGAACCCCCGGCGCCCCCATCAGCGCCGGCGGCGCCACGGCCTCGTTGGCCTGCGGCTGCGCGTCGACCCGCACGCGCCCGAGGGCCGCCTCGTCGATGGTCACCGTGGTGCTCCCGCGCAGGCGCGTGAGGAGGGCGGTCATCGCCTGCTCTTGCGCGGCGTTGAGCCGCTCGGTGGTGAGCCGACGGCGGATGCGCACCTGCTCGTCGTCGATGGTGCGGTGCAGCGCGTCGCGCCGCGCCGTGAGCCGCAGCACGTGGAAGCCCGGCCCGTGGTCGATGCCGCCGTGCGCGCTCTCCACCACCCGGTCGAGGATCTCTCCGTTGGTGTGCATCCCGAAGGCCGCCTCGGCGACCTCGGGCATCACCGTCGCCCCACCGTTGCGCGGGAAGAACAGCAGGTCGCCGTCGCGCGCCTGCGACGGGACGTCGACCGAGTGGGCGTGCGCCTGCTGGCGGAAGTAGGCGTCGTCGGCCGCGTGGGCGCGCACGTCGGCGAGCACGCGCTCGGCCTCGGCGCGCGAGCGCAATACGATCTGGCTGGCCCGCACCTCGGCGTCGGTGTCGTACTCGGCGCGATGCGCTTCGTAGTACGCGCGCACCTCCGCGTCGGTGATGGTGGGGTCAGGAACAGCATCGCGGGTGGACTGCTCCAGGCGACGCGCGAGCTGGAGGATGACGGCGCGGCGGACTTCGGGTTCGCGGTCGAGGCCCTGGTGCTCGGCCTCGGCGGCGAGGAGCTCGGCGTCGACCCACGACTGGAGCAGCGCCCGCCGCTGCTCGGGGGCGTTGAAGCGGGCGCGCAGGTAGGGGTTTTGCGAGTTTACGCGGCGGGTGAAGTCGCAGAGCGTGAGCGACTGCTGACCCACGCGGGCGACGACGAGGTCGCGCTGGTTGGCTTCGAGGATGGCGCACGGGTCGACGCGGCGGGGTGTGCCGCCGTCGGCCTGCGCCGCGGTGGACGGGGCGCGCCCGGCGTCGCGGCGGTTGTTGGCCGCGGTGGAGGGCGCCTTGGGGCAGCCCGTCGCGCAGAGGAGGAGACCCACGAGTGAGGCGACGGCGGCACGCATTCCAGGCGCTGCGGGCACTACCACGACGCGCGCACCCGCGGCAATCGACCGAACTGACCCATTGCCCTGGCGCCCCGCCGCCCGCATCGTCCGCCGCGCTCGCAACCTGCGGCCCCACCCGCGCATCCATCGTGACCATCTCCCCTCCCCTCGCCTCGCTCTCCCGCTGGCCCGCCGTCTGGGGGCTCGTCGGCGTCCTGCTCCTGCTGCTCGACGGCCTCTATCGCCTCGCGCCCATCGCCTGGGACGCCCTTCAATGGCCCGCGCTCACCGCAACCCACTGGGTCTTCCTCGTCGCGTGGACCGTCTTCGCCGCCGTCACCGAAGGGCACCAGACCTTCCGCAAGCGCTTCGCCCCGCGGGTCGCCCGGCGCATGCGCGAGCTGATGGTCGGCACCCACGCGACCTACCGCTTTGTGGCGCCGCTCTACTGCATGTCGCTCGTCGGCGATGAGCCGCGGCGCATGTGGATACAGCGCGGGCTGGTGGTGTTCATCGTGGGGCTGGTGGTGCTGGTGAAGCGCCTGCCGCAGCCGTGGCGGGGCCTCGTCGACGCGGGCGTCGTGGTCGCGCTGACGTGGGGCGCGGTCGAGGTGCTCCTTCAGGGGATGGCCGCGCTGCGCGAGCCGAAGGCCGAGGCGTAGTCATCGCGCCACACCCGTTGCGCGTCATCGCACTGGGGCCGGGGTTCGCTCACCCGCCGCAGCGCTGCGCCGTCAGCCGCACGGTGTACGACGACCCGACGCGCGGCGACGCCCGCACCGCCTGCACACCGTTGCACGTGCGCCCGCCGCACTCGTAGCTCCCCTCGTAGCGCGTCGGAACGGGCACGTCGGCGGTGTACTCCCCGCCTGGGATCTCCAGCGTCCACATGCAGTCCTGGTGCGGCTCCACGAGGATGCACAGCGCGCGACGCGTCTCGGCCAGCGCGCTCTCTCCCTGCGGCGCGACCCACGTCGACACCCACAGCGGAACCTCCCGGTCGAAGCGCATCGTGCACGTCGTCCCGTCCGGCGATGGCGTGCAGTACGGCGGCGGCGCGCACCGCTGTTCGACACACGCGGTGAAGAGGTACCGCCGCAGCGCGACGCTCGGGTCGACCCGCGGCGGAGGCGGAACACAACACCCGCAACCACCGCTCACGTCGCAGACCCGGCCGTCGGCGCAGTCAGCATCTCCGGTGCAGCGGGTCACCGCACCGTCGGCGCCGCGCGCGCAGTGGAAGCGCTGCACCTGCGACCACGCGGTGACCGCCGTGCGCGGGTCGTCGGCGGAGGGACGGGTCACCACGGGCCGGGCTTCGCGCGTCGTACAGGCGGCGAGCGCGAGGAGACACAACGGGAGGATGCGGGTCATCGCGGAGCACCAACGCACGTCGCTTCGACGCGCTCAAGGCTCAAGCGATGGTTGGCCGCGTGTTGGTCGCGGCGACGACGACCGTCACGGCACCCGCACCGTGACCACAAACGGCGTCCCCGAGGCCATCGCCATCACCCCCAGGGCCACACGCTCGCCCGCCCGCAGGTCGAGCTCCAGCCGTGGGTTGGCCGAGTCGCGGAGGCACTGCACCGTGGGCTCCGGCGCGTCACACGCGCTCCGCAGGTCGAGCACCCACAGCCCCTGCGTCTCGAACACGTAGCGCCCGCTCGTCGGCGCCACGAACTCCGCCACGGCGGCGCTGACGGTGCGCGACCCCAGGCAGCTCACGCCACCGCCACCGCTGCGGGAGACGCCTTCGATGGTCCATGTTCCCGCGGAGGGCGGCGCCCAGGTGCCGGGAAACACCGACAGACGGCACGCCCGCGGCGCCGGAACGGGCTCGCAGCGCTGCGCCCTCGTCGACGAGAAGTCCGCGCACCGTAGGCCCTCGCCACACGACACGGAGGGCTCGGCGCACGACGCCCCGATGCCCACGACGGCGGTCGTCTCCAGCGGCGCCTCGAAGGGAGCGCTCTGCCGCGACATGGTGTCGGTGACCCGCACCCGCACCCGCGCCACCCGCGGAAGTACGCCGACGTACCGGTCACCCTCCAGCGTGAGCTGCGACGCAAACGGAACCATCGACGTCGTCCGCTGCGTCGAATACACCGACTGCGCCGGGGCGCCCAGGAGCACCGCGCCCGCGGCGTCGAGCAGCTCCACCGTCGCCTGTGTCACGGTCTCCCCGAGGCTCGACCCGCTGATGCGCAGCCGCAACGACGCACCCGCCGGGTCGCGCCACGCGCGCAGGCCGGTGACCTCCAGCGCCGTCGAGCGCACGCACACGCCGTCGGCGCAGCGCAGCCCGAGCGCGCAGCTCCCGAGGGGGCGGGCGTCGTCGCAGCGCGCGGACACGGCGCCCGGTGACCACGACTCGATGGCCACCTCGATGCCGTCGGCGATCTGCGCCTCCATCGGGCGCGACGCGTCGTAGAGCCAAAGCCGCGCCCGCGCCGCGTCCATGGGGACGTTGGTCGGACCCTCCGTAAATTCCTGCCCCTCGGGCACGAGGGAGCCGTAGTAGTCGCGCGACGTGTCGGTGCCGTCGGCGCGCAGCCAGTGGACCATCAACTGCGGCGGCCACGAGCGCATCGACCCCGCGGGCAGCGGTCGCAGCCGACCGACGATGTACCCCTGGTTGCCGGAGCGATCGACGGAGATGCGCGCGGAGTCGAGGCGATCGGTCGCCTCGGGGACGCACACGAAGCGCTCAGGGTCGCACGCGTCGATGCTGCACACCTGACGCGTCGCGCAGGGTGAGGTGTCTCCGCGGGCGAACTCGCAGGCCAATGCGCCGATGCGCTCGGCGCGGAGGTCCCAGGTGCAGGTCTCGCCGACCGGGCACCCGTCCATCACCACGGCGAACCCTTCTCCGCGCTGCGCCTGCACGTCGACGCTGAGCGCCGTCGAGACATACGGTCCGTGGTAATCGACGAAGCCCGCGCAGACCCCCTCCGTCCCGCAGTCGCGCGCCGCGCGCAGGGCCCCGAGGTGGAGCCCGCGGGCGGTGAGGCGCCAGTGGCCGCCGACCGGGGCGGTGAAGCGTACGGCGGCCTCGTTGCCGTCCTGCCAGGGCTGGTCGGCGCACATCGGTCGCTCGCGGTTGGCGCCGATCGGGAGCGACGGGAGCGCGTAGGTCGTGACCCCCGGAGCAACACCCGCGACCAGGTTGGCCGGAGACGCGAGCTCGGTGAGCGCAATGCAGGCCGCGGCGAGCGTGGGCGTCACGGGCGCGGGGCACGTCGCGCCGTCGGCGAGGGCGGCGTCTCCTCGCGCGGGGCTCGGACCGTCCGTGGAGCTTGAGCCGTCAGCAGCGACGGATGAAGCGTCGGCCATGGTGGCGGACGTCGTCTCGGCGCACCCGGAGGCCACGAGCAGCGAGCCGAGGGCCGCGAGGAGAAGTGACTTCATGGGGGGTGCGTGGCCGGGTGGTGGAGGTTCCGTCGCGAGGCGCACCGATTGTCCGCGGACTTCGGGCATGATCGCGACCCATGACGGCGTTTCTCTGTGTCTTCGCGGCGTGGCTGCTCTCGTACCTGCCGCTTTTCATCGCGACGCCCGCGCGGGCGAAGATGCCCGGCGGGTACGACAACAACAATCCCCGCGAGCAGGCGCAGAAGCTCGAAGGCCACGCCCGTCGCGCGGTCTCCGCCCACCAGAACTCCCTGGAGAACTTCCCCGCCTTCGCCGCCGCGGTGTTTGTCGCCCACCTCGGGCACGGCCATCCCTCCCTCGTGAGTGCCGCGGCCGTCGCCTACGTCGTCGTGCGCGTGCTCTACATCCCGCTGTACGTCTTCGACGTGGCATCGGGGCGCAGCGTCGCCTGGATGCTCGGCATGGCCGCGACCGGCGTGCTGTTTCTGTCGCCCTTCATCGCGCCCGCGACCTAGTCGATGGGAGCGTCGCGCTGGACGGTGTACCTGCTGCGCTGCGCCGACGGATCGCTCTACGCCGGTATCACCGCGCGCCTCGCCGAGCGGGTCGCGGCGCACAACGCGGGCCGCGGCGCGAAGTACACCCGCGCGCGGCTGCCGGTGATCGTGGCGTGGTCGAAGGGGCGGCAACACCCGACGGACGCGCGACGATTGGAGTACGCGGTGAAGCAGCTCTCGCGGGCCGAGAAGCTGCGGCTGGTGGAGGGCGACGAGGCGCTGTGGCGGAGGGTGCGGCGCGAGACGCTGGGGTAGCGGGCGGCTACGACCCGATGCCCAGCGCCGTCGCGAGGGCCTCGGCCGAGAGGTTGGGCGAGCCCGCGCGCTTCGCCTCGACCTGGTGCACCAGCGCCACCACGCGACGGTTGATCGGCGCGTCGGTGCCGTGCTTCTCCGCCAGCTTCACCACCTCGCCGTTGAGCTGCTCGACCTCGGTGTCGCGGCCGCGCGAGAGGTCCTCCCACATCGACGACCGCGCCTCGGGGTCGACCCTCAACTGCGCCCGCGCCAGCACCCGGAAGAGCGGCGTCGGCATGCGCAACAGCGCCGGGAAGAGCTGCACCGGCAGCGGCCCCACCCGCGTCGTCCGAACGCCCGCCACCCGCAGCACCGCCACCGCCTCGCCCATCACCGCGGCCAGCACGCGGCGATAGCCCGCGGACCCCAGCATCGCCTGCGTGGGTGCGCCCGACAGCGCGCTCACGGCGTTGGCCAGGTTGATCACCAGCTTCGACCACTGCTGCGCCCGAACGTCCGCCGCGACCTCCACCTCGAAGCCCGCCCGCCGCAGCACCATCACCAGGCCCGTCAGCGCGGCGTGATCCGACTTCTCGATGACCAGCGGGCCGCTCGTCGCGCGCCGGAAGATCCCTCCCCCGAGCGAGCGAACGTTGAAGCCCACGATGCCGCCGAGCGCGGTCTGGTCCTTCATCACGCCGCGCAGGGCGTCGGCGTTGCCCACGCCGTTCTGCGCGCTCACCACCAGGGCGCCTTCGGGGAGCGCGCGGGCCATCAGCTCGCCCGCCTCGACGGTCTGCCCGCTCTTCACGCAGCACAGCACGGCGTCGCAGCGCGCCAGGGCGTCGGCCCCGGCCGCGAGGGTGTATCGCTCGGGCAGAGCACGTTGTTCGGCGCCGCCCAGGTCGACGACGGTGAGGCCGTGCGCGGTGATCTCGTCTCTCACGCGGTCGCGGGCGACGAGCACGACGTCGGTTCCGCTCGCGGCGAGGGCGCCGCCCAGGTAGCAGCCGATGGAGCCGGCGCCCATCACCCCGATCCTCACGGAGACACCCTGGTACGGCTCGATGACCTCATCGGCGACACCCTACCGCAGCGCCGGTGGTGTTGCGTCGCGCGGGCGGACCGTGCAAATAGCCGCCCCCGATGATCACCCTCGACGACCTCGCCAAGCGTTACGGACCGAAGATTCTCTTCGAGAACGTGTCGATGAACTTCGACCCGGGCAAGCGGTACGCCCTCGTCGGCGCCAACGGCGCGGGCAAGTCGACGCTGCTCAAGGTGATCGCTGGGGAAGAGGAGTCCGACAAGGGCTCGGTCGTCATCCCGGCGCGCCTCAAGGTCGGCGTCCTCAAGCAGGACCACTTCCACTACGACGCCTTCCGCATCCTCGACGTCGTGATGATGGGCAACAAGGCCCTGTGGGACGCGATGCAGGAGAAGGAGCGCCTCTACGCCGCCGAGATGACCGACGAGGTCGGCATGCGCCTCGGCGAGCTCGAAGGCATCGTCGCCGAGGAGGACGGCTACACCGCCGACTCGCGCGCCGCCGCGCTGCTGGAGGGCCTCGGCATCCCGACGGCCCAGCACGAAAACCGCCTCGACACCCTGGCGGGCGGCTACAAGCTGCGCGTTCTGTTGGCGCAGACGCTCTTCGCGGGCGCTGATGTGCTGCTGCTCGACGAGCCCACCAACCACCTCGACCTCGACTCCATCCGCTGGCTGGAGTCGTACCTGACGGGCGACTTCCGCGGCACGCTCCTCGTGGTCAGCCACGACCGCCACTTCATGAACTCCATCGCCACGCACGTGGCCGACGTCGACTTCCAGACGGTCACCGTCTACACGGGCGACTACGCCGACTTCGTCGAGCAGAAGACCACCGGCAAGCGCCAGGGCGAGCAGGACATCGCGCAGAAGAAGAAGCGCATCGCGGAGCTCAAGGAGTTCGTGGCGCGCTTCGGCGCGAGCGCCAACCGGTCGAGCCAGGCGCAGTCGCGCGTGAAGGAGATCGAGAAGCTCGAAGCCAGCATGGTGGTGCGGCGGTCGAGCGTGGTGAGGCCGTTCGTGAAGTTCGACATCACGCGCGCGTCGGGCCGCGACGTGCTGCGCGCCACGGGGCTGAAGAAGAGCTTCGGCGAGAAGAAGGTCTTCGACGGCCTCAGCTTCAACATGATGCGCGGCGAGCGCCTGGCGGTCATCGGCCCGAGCGGCATCGGTAAGAGCACGCTGCTCAAGATGCTGGTCGACGAGTACAAGCCCGACGCGGGCGAGGTGGTGTGGGGCCACGAGACCACCATCGGGTACTTCGCGCAGGACCACCACGAGGCGCTCGAAGCGGGCTTCACCGCCTACGACTGGCTCCGACGCTTCGACGAAAACGCGAGCATCGAGCAGGTGCGCTCGGTGCTGGGCAAGCTGCTGTTCAGCGGCGAGGCGGGGCTCAAGCGGACCGAGACGCTGTCGGGCGGCGAGGCGGCGCGGCTCGTCATCGCGCGGCTGATGCTCACCAAGTGCAACGTGCTGCTGCTCGACGAGCCGACCAACCACCTCGACGTGGAGAGCATCGACGCGCTGCTCCAGGCGCTCATCGCGTACCCGGGCACCGTCATCGTGACGAGCCACGACCGGCACTTCGTGAGCGCGCTGGGGACGCGCGTGCTGGAGCTCAGCGAGAAGGGCCCGCAGCTCTTCAACGGGACCTACGAGGAGTTCTTGTCGGCGCAGGGAACGGAGTACCTGCGGAAGTAATCAGCGGGGGGTGAGGCGACGGGCTGGCGTGGCCCGTCGCCCCGATGCAGCGGCGCTACCAGACCATGCGCACGGCGCCGTTGTTGTAGTCCGCGATGACGAGGTGGCCGTTGCGATCGAAGACCGTCCGGCGCGGGTCGCGGAGCCGCGCCATGGCCGCCGGGCCGTAGTCCCCGGACTCGCCCGCGGTGCCCGTCCCGACCACGGTCTGGATCAACCCCCCGACCGCGGCCACCCGCCGGATGCGGTGCTGGTCGTCGATGGTGAGGTAGAGGTCGCCGCTCGGCGACATGGTCATGTTCATCTGCGCGGGGATGATCGCCGTGACGGCCGTGATGCCCTCGCCCGTGCCCGCGGCGGGGCCGCCGCCCGCGTAGCGCGTGAGCGTGCCGGGTCCGCCTGACACGCCGGGCATGCCGCGCAGCACGCCGCCGCCGGTGGTGACGCCAGCGCCGCAGATGTTGCCGCTGATGAAGGGCGTGCCGTCGGCGCCAAACACCACGTTGCAGCCCTGGTTGCACTGATACACCGCCGGCGTCGCCAGGCCGCAGCCCCCGGTGGAGAACCAGTTGCCGATGGTGCGATCGCTGAGGCTGATGCGCCGGATGCGACCGTGCCCGTTGTCGGGGACGTAGAGGTAGCCGCCGTGCAGGGTCATCGACAGCACCTGCGCGAGCACCGCCGAGCGCGCCGGGCCGCCGTCGCCGTAGCCGGGGCCCACCGCGGAGCCGCCGCCCGCGAAGGTGTCGATGGTCCCCGCGGCGAGGTCGATCACCCGGATGAGCCCGGGGCCGCCGCCCACATACTCCCCTACGTAAAGGCGACGGGCCGCGTCGTCGAGCGCGAGGCCCGTCGGGCGGTAGAGGGTCGCGTCGAGCGCGGGGCCGCCGTCGCCGCCCGTGGCGCAGGTCCCGGTGCCCGCGAGGCGCGTGAGGTGGCCCGCGGGCGAGAGGGCGTACACCCGGCAGCCGTCGTAGTCGGACACGTAGAGCGTGCCGTCCATGGCGGCGGCGAGGCCGTACGGGTGGGTCAGGCGCGCGAGGGTGCCCGCGCCCGGCACGCCGAGCAGCGTGCCCGAGGCGTGCGACACGTTGATGGGCGAGAAGATGGTCCCGGCGGTGGGGTCGGTCGCCGTCACGTTGAACTCCACGGGCGAGCCGGTCACGGGTTGGCCGTGGATGTCCGTCGCGCTCGCGCGGAAGCGGTACGTCCCCGCGGCGAGGCCCGCGCGCACTGCCACCTCGGAGACGCCGCTGCCGTCGGTGGGCGCCGCGTCGTAGATGCCGACGCCGGGGTCGATGCCCTGCCAGTCGATGTTCCAGGCGGTGAGGTTGGCGCCCATGGAGTCGACGATGCGCGCGGCGAAGAGGGGCACGGCCGCGCGGTCGGTGATGGTCGCCGTGCGCGTCGGGCTGCCGCTCACCGAGAGCGTCGCGCCGAGCGGCGTCGCGCTGCCGGCCGACCACACCACGCGCACCGATCCGTTGGTGCTGTCGGCGATGTAGAGGTTGCGCTGGCTGTCGAGCACGATGCCGCGCGGGTTGTTGAGCAGCGCCGCGGTCGCCATCGAGCCGTCGCCGGTCATGCCGCCGCTCGGGCCGCCCGCGATCGTACGGATGCGGCCGTTGGACTCGACGCGCCGCACGCGGTGCTGGTTTTCCAGCGAGAGGAGGAGGTTGCCGCCGGGGTCGAAGGCCATGTTGATGCGCCCGGCGGGGAGCGCCGCGTTGGTGGCGAGGACCCCTTCGGCCGTGCTCGACCCGCCGCCCGCGACGATGGTGAAGGTCGTGCCGTCGAGGCGCGCGACGGCCGTGCGTCCAGCGGTCGAACCGCCGCCGCAGAACACCCCGCTGACGAAGGCGCGGCCCGCGGCGTCCCAGGTCACGCCGCAGTTGTCGGAGCCGCAGTTCTGGAGCACGGCGGCGCCGGTGCAGACGGTGCCGCCGCCCACCCAGGCGCTGATGGTGTTGCTGGTGAGGTCGACGCGGCGGATGCGGTTGTGGGCGTCGTCGACGACGTAGAGCTGTCCGTCGGGGCCGAGCGCGACCTGTCCCGGGCTGGCGAGCGTGGCGGCGCGCGCGGGGCCGCTGTCGCCGAAGCCGGGCGACGGGGCCGTGCCGCCGCCGGCGATGGTGTCGACGACGCCGGTGGCGAGGTTGATGACGCGCACGCGGTTGGACGTTCCCCGCTCGGAGAAGAAGAGCCGCTGCCCGGCGGCGTCGAGGGCGAGCCCCTCGGGGGTGGCCAGGCGGGCGGCGGTCGCGAGCATGCCGTCGCCGCCGTAGGTGCAGCTTCCAGTGCCAGCGATGGACGAGATCTGTCCGCCCGCGGAGAGCGCGAGGATGCGGCAGTCGGTGTCGCTGGTGATGTAGAGCGTGTTGTCGGGCGCGAGGGCGAGGCCGGTGGCGTCGCGCAGGCGGGCGCTCGTCCCCGCGCCGGGAACGCCCGAGTAGGTCGCGGAGTGGTCGATGTTGACGATGGAGCTGATGGTCCCGGCGGCGGGGCCGGTGGCGGTGGCGGAGATGGTCACCGCGTCGGCGCCGGGCGCGGTGGCCGTGAAGGCGTACGGGCCGGGGCGCAGTCCGAGGCGCAGCGAGACGGTGAACTCGCCGCTGACGTTGGTGGTGCCGCTCGGAGGCGTGGCGCTCGCGCCGTCGGGCACGGTGACGGTGACGGTGACACCCCCAGCGGGCGCGCCCGCGCTGTTGGTCACGCGAAGAATCACCGCCCCGAGGGGCGCGCCCGCCGCCGCGCTCTGCCCGTCGCCCGAGGCGATCGCGAGGCGCAGCACGCCGCCGTCGCCGGGGATGGTGCTGCCGTCGCCCGTGGTGGAGCCGTCACCCGTCGTCGAGCCGTCACCCGTGGTGGAGCCATCGCCCGCGGTGGAGCCGTCACCCGTGGTGGAGCCATCGCCCGCGGTGGAGCCATCGGTCGTGCCGCCGTCGATGGTCGACCCATCGGTCGTCGCGCCGTCCGTCGCGGATCCGTCGCTCGACCCGGCGTCCGTCGCGCCGGTGTCCGTCGTGCCGGTGTCGCTCGTGGTGCCGCTGTCATCGACGGTGCCCGCGTCGCCGAAGCTGAGCACGCATCCGGCGCTGGCAGAGCACGTGGCCCCGGTGCCAAACGACGCGCAGTCGTTGGTGGTGGTGCACGTCGGCGAGCAGAGGCGCTGGGCGGTGCAGACGGCCGCGGGCGCGCCGTCGCCGAGGTTGCAGTCGGTGGCGGCGGAACAGAGCGGCGGCGAGGTCGGGCCAGCGCACACGCGGCGCGTCGGCTCGTTGCTCGGGACGCAGGTGAAGGTCGGCGCGCAGTCGCGGTCGCTCGCGCACTGCTGGCGGCAGTAGCCCGCGGCGCAGACGAGGCCCTCGTCGCAGTCGCCGTTGAAGGTGCAGTTGCCGCCGACGGCGCGGCGCTCCGTGGTGCAGGCGGCGACCGCACAGAGCAGCAGCGCGGCGAGGGAGGGCGTCGATCGGGTGGGGAAGAAGTTCATGGCGGCCTCTGCGCGTGGCGCGACGAGATCGTCGGCCCCCTGTGCGGCGCGCAGGCTATGCCCAACCGCGGCCGCGCCTCAAGAAGCCGGACTGGTGAGGTGATGGGTCCGCGGGTCAACGTAGAGCGACGCGGGCGAGGCGAGGTCTCAGGGAAGGGGCACGACGGAGGGAGTGACGAACACATCTTCCTCGTTGTCGCGCAGAGCATCGGGCATGAGTCCGATCGGATCATGAGCATCAAACCGATAGACCAATGTCCCATCCACTCGTACGAGCCAACTCGGGAAGCTGTCGTGGCTACCGCTAACAATGGCGTGCATCTGATGATTCAGCATGAATACATCAATGAAGACTACGGCATTGATTGCTGGCGCGAGACGCAGCGTAGGAATTTGCGCGTTGACCTCCACCCGGATTCTCACGCCCGCCGTTGCGTTGGGCGGCAACGTGAGCGGGAGGGTGATCACGCGAAGATTGCTTTGCGACGCCGTAAGTGTCCGCGTGAGGAGCGGCGTGGCGCTTGGGAGCACGTCGCGCCACCAAGGCGGCATTCCGGCCGGGACGCTGATGGCCGACACATCGTAGAGGTCAGATAGCCCGAACTTCTGCATCCCGATCGTGTGGGTTCCCATCGCCATCCCGGCGATGCTTTGACCGAGCACAGCATTCAAGCTCAATCGCACCCGCGTATCCTGAGCCATCGTGACTGACGACCAGGTGGCGGGCGATGACAGATGACCATCTCCCTTCACGTAGTAATAACCAGGAAGAAGGCCGCCGACAGGCAACACAGGCATCTCAACACCAGTGGTCGGCTCGGTCATGGCCACAGCTGGCGATGGGATATACAACTGCACCTCTATCGAAACCATCGTCCCGGTGCCGGCGGGCACTTGTTTCTGGGGAACAGTCGAGTCGGATTCGGGTTGGGGTGGCCGTTCCCTGTCAACAGCAGGGCGCTTCAACTCATAGGAACTGCCGTCGGAGTGCTTGACAGTAATGTCCGTCGCCCCTGTCTCATTCGCCGTCTGAGCAACGTCTTTCAGGGTGGCAGGTGGTGACGATGCCGGAGGGGACTTGACATCGAACTCGTCCAGAGTACGCGCAATTTTTGCGTTAGCGTCGGTCTCGGACAGACTGCCTTGAGTCTGCGCCTCTTTGATCGCCCCGAGTTTGGCCTTGACCAAGTCGGTCGCCATCTGAGCGTAGGTCTCCGCGCTGTCGAGCGCCCCACCAAGAGCCTGCGCTGCATTGATTTGGTTCTGGTTCAGACCCGTCGCATCCCGGAAACCTCCCAATTGGGACAACGTTCCCAGGGCCGCGCTGACGCCGACCGGGTCGGGCGCCGCGGGGACGTTCTGGATGTTCACAATAGGCGGCGCGATCGCCGACGGCTGCATGGCTCCGGGCTCTGCTCGGCGACTGTCGAGCGACACGGCATCGATCGCAGTGGGAGAATCCGGAACGGGCGACTCCTCCCAACGCCAGAAGCGGCGGTCGTCCTTCATCTCACAACTGTTGCAGGCTCCCATCACAGCCTCGGCATAGACTCCCGGAGTTGGCAGGGAAATCCAAAGTGGAGGCGTGGGCTCGCAGGTGTAGAGGTTTAGCAGGTCAATTGGTTCTCCCGCCGCGTCGCTCGGCACGGTCGGATCGAGGCGAAGACCGTCGATTACCGGCATCACCAGGCAGTTGCCGACAATGTCAACAATCCGATTCTCCACAACCGATGCGACACTGCGGCCATTGGCGTGCGGCGCCTCGAAGCCGTCAAGCAACATGTAACGCCGTGCTGGGTCCATCTGCCGCCAGATCGCTCGGTGATAATACTCAATGTTGGCGTCTAGATGGTCTGCAAGTTGTCGAGCCATCCTCCGATCGGCTCCATCGATGCGCCCCTTGTCTTCGGAGCCCAGCATGAAACTGATCGCTTCGGCGAAGCTCGATGTGAACATCCCCACCCCGAGCGAGGCGCGGCGCAACGTCGCCCGAAGCGGGCGCCAGCCGAGTTCGCTGCGATATCGAAAACTGAACTCGTCTACATGCGAACGGACGAGCGAGCGAAGAGCGTGATTCAGCCCAACCTCGACTTCGTCCAACTCGCCCAGACGGAGTGGCGTTTGGGGCTTGAGTTCAATCTCTACCCCCCAGCCAGCACCCGTGACACCAGCACCAATGGAGCGCACTTGCACATCACATCGATTCCCTTCCAAGGTACTTCCGTTGCGAAGATTGATCCGTCCAACGAGCTGCCGAGGAAGCATTCCGAGAAGCAGAGGCGCGACATGCTGCTCAAAGACTTCATCCCGATTAGAAGCACCGGACAGGTAACGTTCGAAGAGCGCGGCCGGACTGTTCGGCAGGATTGAGTTGAGAGGACTCCACGCATTGTGATCAAATACACGATCAACGTCGCGCGGACGCTCGATGGAAGTTCGAGTTCGAAGTGTTCCCACGATGGACGTAACCGCTAGGTCTTCGTAGTGACTCGGGAGGCCGACGTAGGCGCCGGACTGAAGGCGATCAACGGCGTCGAACGCTCCCGCCAGCCTCGGGTTGAGTAGGACGCGCCGGAGCGGAACCATCCAACGCATGATCTTTGCCGCGTCGAACCTAGTCATCAGAAGCGGAACGAACAGGCACTCACGAACGTCGACCAACTCGTGTGACACCTCAAGATGTCGGAGGACCTCAAAGTACTCCATAGTGAGAGAATGACAGTGGTTGTAGTTCGCGACGACCTCTGTCCGGGCTTCGACATGTTCGGACTGGTCGAGCGCTTGAACAACAGTGCTGCGTTGGCTACGAACAGCGTTCGCCGCCTGAGAAGTGTGGTCACGCAGGTGCTGGGAGGCAGATGCAGAAAGCGACCGTGATGACTCCTGGTGGGATTTCGAACTTGACCGACCCACACCGCCACTCACCCCGACCGTGGCACCAACCGTGATCGGATAGTTGGGTATCTCAAAGGCACCTGCAGCGCCCGTACCTCCACCGAAACTAGACGTCTTGCTAGAAGACTCACCAGTGATCTCCTCCCGCAACAAGGCCTTTGTTGTCTCATGGACGTTGCGGTCACGATCCAACGTCGTATCGAGGTGTTCTTCTACCGCGACGTCTTCGGTGCGCCGCGCCTGCTCGCTTCGACTCCACTCGAGAATTGCAATCTGCCGCTTCTGTCCGGGGGCAAGAGGCAGGCTGTAGAGCAGCGACCCCATCGAGTACCCAGCGCTCTTCCAAGCCTGTTTGAACTCTAATAGGTGGCCATGAGCGATAGTCGTGGCCTGATAAAAAGTAGGAGAGTTGTCCCAATCAATCGGGTTGTCCGCGTCGAGGCGATCGCGATCGTCCGAGCGCTTTAGGTGCGGTAGAATGCTATCCTCGGCGAGCGCAGTGTGTTCTTGAGCCAACGTCGTGGCGAGAACTTCTTCGGTCATTTCAAAGCGGTGGGCCGCGAGGCTGCGTGCAGTTTCGACATGAAGTGAGCGAGGAGCAGTCTGGACCGGGGTTGAACCGGGCAAGAATCCTGGATCCAGCGGAACCACCGGACCGTTCAGCGATAGGCCTTTGATCCTCGGCTCGGTAGTTCGGACAATGTGCGTATACCGCTTCTCATGCAGACTCCGGTGAGGTCGCGTGAACGATACGCAACCGGGCCCGAGGTCTTGGACAAAGCTGTCGGGGGCTGCGGTGAAGTCTTCTTCCGATGGGAGGGTTGTAGGCGGTGCAGCACACGCGCAGTCATCGGCCTCTTCTGTGGAGACTTTATCGTCGATGACGATCAGTACTTGCGAGGGGAGACGTCCACTTGTATCCAACCGCAGAGGCACCGATTCATCGTATCGCGCGACCGTGGCATGTGCTGCGATGAACGGTTCCAACGGGCGACTAGCGAAGAATGCTCCACGCGCATCGGACTGCAGCGCTAGAATCGGAAGGAAGTCCGCGCCCGCACTGATCTGGACCCAGATGACTACGCCGCGGCGGGGTACGGGTTGACCGCTCGACCCGTCTATCACGCGCCCATGAAGACGATCAGCCCTTGGTGGCGAAGCCTCGACGTCGGCAGGAGAGACCGAACTGCCGATCACACGCAGTTCGAGCAGCGACTCCCGTATTGGGACCGGAAGTCTCGCTTCGTACAGCAGGGTGCCATCCGCGGAGCGGACTTGAAAAGTGACATCGACCTCTATCTCGGTCGCAGAGGGAAGAAGTACTTCGAATGCTCCATCGTCGGATACGCTTGACTCACGTGTGAGGGTGCTGCGCCCACCTTGGACTTGACGAGTGCTCGCGATGGCTCGGACGGTGAGCCCCATGAGGTCGCCCCCCCCGTCCAAAACTACGCGACCGTGAATCTGCTGAAGATCTTGCACGTCGTTGTCGACGAACAAGATACTCGGGCGAGTTGGCTCGCGGCCTATGGGGCGAACGGGGTTGCGCGTCTTGGGCATGGATCCTCCACCGGTGACCGTACGATCACGCGGGGATAAACGTCAAGCAAATGATCGCATTGGTTCTGAATGCGAGGCAGTCACTTCGGACGCCCAAGTCCATTGGATAGGATTGCGAGTAGGACGAACAACCCTGTCGTCGGGCCGCGTCGTGACTGCCGCGTCGCGAAGGAAAACAGAGACGCTCCGATCGCGATGGTCACAGGTCTCTACGACCGTCGGAGTGTCGTCGGCGAACGCGCAACACGCTTCTCCGTCGATTGACGCACATGCTCTTGCACGAGAACAGGTGAGGAAGAGCTGTTCCGCAGAGTCTGTTCGGAGCCGAATCCGCACCACAAGCCGAAGGGCAAAACTTGCTCGATGGCAGACTGCTCAAGGCGCTAGCAACTGCATTTCGCTGCGAAAGCTGTCATCAATCGACATCGCCGCATATGACGCCCAGCGTCCCCTCTTGGACCGCTCGGAGCCCGCTGTCTCCGCACATATGGCACGTGTACGTCCCGATCATCTGGTCGCAGGTCGAACTGACCTCGCCCGTGATCGATGACCCGCAGCACAGGTTGAAGTGGATGGAAGCGTCCCGGCGCCCCCATCCCCAGATCATGCCGAAGGTGCGGTAGTCACCCGAGTACCAGTCGCCGTTCGCGATTAGGTCCACTGCTCACCATCCCCCGTAGTTTGCCCGGAAGCACCAGCGACCCGCGAGGTCGCACCCGGGCGGAACATCCATTACGACGCCCTCCATCGCGACGTCTTCGATCACGACGTCGACGGATGCATCCATGGACGCATCGACGGGCACGTCGACGGAGGCGTCGACGCCGGGCGCCGATCCGGCGACGTGGGAGCAGCCGCCCCCGAGCACCACCAGCACCGCGAAGGCCATCGGCGCCGCGGACCACCCCTGCCCGCGCGACATCACGCCTCGACCCGCGCGCGCCCGATGGTGAAGTAGATCGTCGCCCCCTTGCCCACCTCGCCGCGCGCCCAGACCTTGCCCCCGTGGCGGTCGACGATGCGCTGCACCGTCGCGAGCCCGATGCCCGTGCCCGGAAACTCCCGCTCACTGTGCAGTCGCTGAAACGGACTGAACAGCTTCGCCGCGTACGTCTCGTCGAAGCCCGCGCCGTTGTCGCGCACGAAGTAGGCGATCGCGTCGCCCGCGCGCGTCGAACCCACCTCCACCCGCGGCGCCGCCGTCTTCGAGGTGAACTTCCACGCGTTGCCGAGGAGGTTCTCGAACACCACCCGCATCAGCCGCGGGTCGGCGTGCGCCATCATCGGCCCCGCCACGTCCACCTGCACCACGTCCGCCGGGAGCTGCGCCGCCACCGCCCGCGCCACCGACGCGAGGTCGACCCGCACGCGCACCAGCTCGGCGCGGCTCACCCGCGAGAGCTTCAGCAGGTCGTCGATGAGCTCCGACATCCGCTTCGCCGCCGCCCGGATGCGCGCCAGGTTGCTCCGACCATCATCGTCGAGGCTCGCGGCGTGGTCCTGCTCCAACATCTGGCTGAAGCCGTCGATGGCGCGCAGCGGCGCCCGCAGGTCGTGCGACACCGAGTAGCTGAACGCCTCCAGCTCGCGGTTGCGTCGCTCCAGCTCCTCGGCCAGCGCCGCCCGCGTCTCGGCGAGCTCGCGCGCCGCCCGCTCCTCGGCCGCCTCGTGCGCGCTGTGCAGCAGCCGCTCGCGCACCCTTCGATGCTCGTCCTCGAACTGCTTGCGCCGCAGCTGCGCCCGCACCCGCGCCTTGAGCACCTCGAACTCCGCCGACTTCGACAGGAAGTCGTCCGCGCCGGTGCTGAGCCCGTCCACCATCGCCGCGCGGTCGTCGAGCGCCGTCATCATGATGAGCGGCACGTCGCGCGTCGCCTTCGACGCCTTCAAGCGACGACACGTCTCGTGACCGCCGAGCCCCGGCATCACCACGTCGAGCAGGACACAATCGAAGCCGCCGACGGCGATGAGGTCGAGCGCCTCTTCGCCCGAGCGCGCGAGCGCCACGTCGTAGCCGTCGCCCCGCAGCACCGCCGCGAGCTCGTGCAGGTACGTCGTGCTGTCGTCCACCGCCAGGATGCGCTGCGGCCCCATCACCCCGGTCGCGCCCGCGTCCCCCGCTTCGGCGTTTCGCAGCAGCGCCCCGAGCCGCGCCAGGATCACCTCCGGGTCGTCGCCCTTGCGCACGAACGCGTCGGCCCCGGCGTCGAGCGCGCGCAGCTCGGCCCCGTCGTCCTCGGAGGCCGTGAGCAGCAGGCAGCGCGTGTGCTGCAGCGCCGCGTCGAGGCGCAGCCGGCGTATCACCGTCGCCCCGTCGATGCCGGGCATCACGCCGTCGACCACCACCGCCGCGGGCCGCACCGACGCCACCAGCCGCAGGCCCTCCTCACCGCTCGACGCCGACACCACGCCGTAGCCCGCCCCGACGAGCGCGTCGCGCAGCGCCTCGCGGTACGTCGCGCTGTCGTCGATGACCAGCACCGTCGCGCCGCCCTCCGTCGTCGCCGCCGAGGCCTGCGCCAGGATCTCCTTCACCCGCGCCACGAGCAGGTCGGCGTCGTAGGGCTTGCCGACGAAATCACTCGCGCCCATCTGGAGGCCGCGCGCCCGCTCGCGCACCTCGGGCTCGGCCGACAGCATCAGCACCGGCAGCGACGCCGTCGCCGGGGCCGCCCGCAGCTCGCGCAGCAGATCGACGCCGTCCCCGTCGGGGAGCTGCACGTCCAGGATCACCAGCGCCACCGGCCCTCGCGTGAGCGCCTCGCGCGCCTCGGCCAGCGTCGCGCACGGCACCGCGCGCAGACCGCCGGCGTCGAGGGTGTCGACGAGGTCCATCCGCACCGTGAGGCTGTCGTCGACCACCAGCACGTCAGCGCTCATGCGACCTCCCCGGCGCGCGCGCGCACCAACGACGCGACCGCGGGCCCGATGTCCCCGAGCGGCAGCACCCGCCCCGCCGCCCCCAACAACGCGGCCTCGCGCGGCATCCCGTAGACCACCGACGTCGCCTCGTCCTGCGCGATGGTCGTCCCGCCCGCGGCGCGCATCGCCCAGAGGCCCGCCGCGCCGTCGCGCCCCATGCCCGTGAGCAGGCACGCCACCGTCGCGGCGCCGTACTCCCGCGCCAGCGACTCGAAGAGCGTGTCCACCGACGGGCGGCACGCGTGGCGCTCCGGGTCGGACGTGAGCCGCAGCACGCCGCGCTCGACCGCGAGGTGCCTGCCCGACGGCGCCATGGTCACCCGCCCCGCGAGCGACGACACCCGCTCGCCGCCCTGCGCCTGCGCCACGCGGTGACCCGTCTGCCGCTCCAGCCACTCGGCGAAGGCCGCGCCGAAGGGGTCGCTCAGGTGCAGCACGAAGAGGATCGGGCACGGGCACGGCGACGGTATCGCCCGCAGCACGTCGGCGAGCGCGCCGGGTCCCCCCGTCGATGCGCCGAGCGCCACGACGGCCACCTCCCCCGTCGAACGCGGCGGCGCCACGACGACGGGTCGCGTCTGGGCTCGCAGCCGGGCACGCGGGTGCGTGATGACCTTGATGCGCGCCACCAGCTTCACCGTCGACAGAAACCGCGCCTCCCACTCGCCATCGGGTTCGCGGCCGCTGGGCTTGTCGAGCACGTCGACGGCCCCCGCGGAGAGGGCGTCGTAGGTCTTGAAGAGATCACCGCGGTTGGTCGACGACGACACGATGAGGATGGGCGTCGGGAAGTTCGCCATGATGTGCTCGGTCGCCTCGACGCCGGTGACGTGCGGCAGGAGCATGTCGAGGGTCATCACATCGGGGCGCAGCGCCTGGCAGAGCTCGATGCCTCGCTGACCGTCCCCGGCCTCCCCCACCACCTCGATGTCCGGGTCGGACGACAGCACCTCGCAGAGCCGTCGACGGACGGTGAGCGAATCTTCGACCACGAGCACGCGCAGCTTGGGCACGATGGATCCTCTACCCGATGAGCCCGCGGATGCGAGCGATGAACTCCGACTGATCAAACGCCGCCTTCTCGATGTGCCCCACCGCCCCGACCGCGACGCCGCGCGCCCGGTCTTCGGGCGACGCCCGTGACGTCACCAGGATCGCCGGGACGTCCCGCAGCGCCGCGTCCGCGCGCGTCCGCTCGATGAAGGCGAATCCGTCCATCCCGGGCATCTCCACGTCGACGAGGAAGAGCCCGTAGCGCCGCTCCCTCGCCTTCACGATGCCCTCCTCGCCCGACACCGCGAGGTCGACCTCGTAGCCCGCCGATTCCAGAATGCTCTGCTCCAACATTCGCGTGGTGAGCGAGTCGTCGATCACCAGCACCAGCGGACGCGACGCCCGCGCTCCGCCCGTCTCGGCCGCGAGCCCGCCCGCGGCGGACAACAAGCCCGCCGGGTCGAGGGCCACCCGCGCCGCGCCCGTCGCGTCGACCCACAGGCCCATCACCGCGGGGTGCGCCGGCGTGAGCGCGGGCAACGGGCGCAGCACCACCCGGTCGACCCCGACGAGCCGCTCGACCCCGAGCGCCAGCAGCGCCCCCCCGCACTCCACCACCACCGCCACGACGGGCCACGTCCGACCGCCACCGCCCGACGACGAACGCAGCAGCCGACGCAGCATCACGAAGGGCAGCGACGCCCCTCCGACCGTCACCGAAGCCCCATCGGGGCCGACGCGCACCTCCGCCTCGGTGACCCGCGCCGTGCTCCGCGTCGCCGTCAACGGAACCGCCACCGCCTGCCCCGCGGCCTCCACCACCAGCGCCTCCAGCGACGAGGCCAACACCGGGACGACCATCTCCACGGTGGTTCCGCGACCTGCCGTCGTGCGGAGCGCCACCTCGCCGCCGAGGCGCTCGGCCGCCGCGCGCACCAGGTCGAGCCCGACCCCGCGGCCCGCGAGCGCCGTCACCGACGCCGCCGTCGTCAGGCCGCCCTTCCACAACAGCCGCAGCACATCGTCCGTCGACAGCGCGCGCGCCTCGGCCGCAGTCAACCCGCGCCGCACGGCCGTCGCGCGAACGGCCTCCACGTCGACCCCCGCCCCATCATCGCTGCACGCGAAGCACACCCGGCTCCCGCGCCGCGAGACCGCGACGGTGACGCGGCCGACGGGGTTCTTCCCCGCCGCGACGCGCGCGGCGGGCGCCTCGATGCCATGGGCCACAGCGTTGCGTACGGCCTGCACCAGTGCCGCGCCGACGGCGGCCAGCACGTCACCCTCCAGGCCCACGGCGCCGCCCGTTCCGACGAAGGTCACGCGCCGTCCGACGCCCGCGGCGGCGTCCCGCGCGGTGCGCTCCAGCGACACGAACATCCGCTCGGCCGGCAACAACCGCAGCCGCTCGGCCGCCTCGCGCGACTGCCCGAGCTCCCTGCCCACCCGATCGACCTGCGCGGTCAGGTCGCGCTCCAACGACGCGAGCGACACCCGCAGCTCGTCCACCGCCGCGCCCACCGTCGGCGACAACGAACGCTCGGCCGCGACCTGCTCTCCGAGGTGCCGCACCGCCGCGCGCAGCCGACCGATGGGCTCCATCGCCTCGTACACCTGCGCCACCTGCGCGTGCACCTCCGAGAGCCCCACCAGCAGCGCGTCGAGCTCACCCCGGTCGGCCTGGAGCGCGGGCAACGGATCGTCCGCCGCCACCACCGCCGCGGGCGCCGCTTCGACCGCGCTCGGAGCGGGCGCCTCCGCGCTCGGCGGCAGCGCCGCGGTGACCGCATCCACCAGCGCCAGCAGCGCATCGACGCGCTCGCGGGCGACGGGCAGCGTGGTGTCGCGCAGGGGTTCGAGCGCGTCCTCGATGGTGTGCGCGAGGTCGGCCACCGCGGGGAGCTTCACCACCCGCGAGGCCCCTTTGAGCGTGTGCGCGACGCGCAGCAGCCGGGCCACCACCGGGGTCGGGTCGACGCCCTTCTCCAGGTCGAGCACCCCCGCGCCGAGCTGGTCGACGAGGTCTCGCGCTTCGACGCGGAAGTACTTGTACGGGTCGCGGGCCATCCCTCACGCCGACGCTTGCGGCTGGACGATGCTCAACAGGTCGCGCGACAGGCCCGCGAGCTGCGCCGCCGTCTGCGCGGTCTGCGTGGTGCTCGCCTCGCTCTCGCGCGACGCCTGCGCCACGTTGGTGGCCGCGACGCTCACCTGCTCGACGGCGCTCGCCTGCTGCTTGGTCGACAGCTCGATCTCCCGCGCGGCCTCGCGCGTGGTCGCCACCTGCGCGCCGATCTGCTTGAAGGCCGTCGCCACCTCGAAGAACTGCCGCGCCCCCGCCTCGACGGTCTTGGAGCCCGCCTCGGTGGTCATCACGGTGGTGTTCACCGCGCCGCGCATGTCGTCGATGAGCCCGCGGATGTCCTTGGTCGAGCCCGCCACGCGGTCGGCCAGCTTGCGGATCTCGTCGGCCACCACCGCGAAGCGCTTGCCCGCCTCGCCCGCGCCCGCCGCCTCGATGGTGGCGTTGATCGCGAGGATGTTGGTCTGCTCGGCGAGCTCGCCCACGATGTCCAGCACCGACCCGATCTGCTGCGATTTGCGCCCCAGCTCCAGCATGTGATGGACGATCGCCTCCACCTGCCGGCGCATCCCGGTGACGGCCTCGTGGCCCCGCTCGACGGTCTTGTCGCCCGCGCGCGCCGCCCCGGCCGTCTGCTCGGCGATGAGCGCCACCCGCTGGGCGCTCTCGGCGATCTGCCGCGACGTCGCCATCAGCTCGCTGATGGTCGTGGTGATCTCGGTCATCGCCGTCGCCTGCTCGCGCGCCCCGGCCGCCTGCTGCGTCGCCGCGGCCTGCAGCTCCGCCGACGCGCTCTGCATCTGCTGCGCGGCGCCCCCGAGCTGCGACGACAGCGCGCGCGCGATGAGCGCCCCGACCAGCACCATCAGCAGCGATCCGGCCACGCTCGCCCAGAGGATGACGGCCTTGGCGGTGTTGGCGCTCTGCTCCGCCTCGCGGTTGCGACGCTCCAGCAGGTTGAGCTCCGATTCGTCCATCTCGTGGAGGAGCGCCAGCGTGCGCGCCATCGCCTCGCGGCCGTCGCCCGTCGAGATGAAGCGCGCCGCGCTGTCGAGGTTGCCAGAGCGCCGGACCGCGATGCCCTGATCGAGCAGGGACAGGCGGGCGGCGATCTGCTCGCCCATGGCGTCGAGGCGCCGCTGCTGGGCGCCATTGTCCGCCGTCATGCGCCGGAGCTCGCGCTGCACCCGGCCGATCAACGGCACCGCGCTCTGGTGGGTGGCCAGAAACGCCACGTTGCCCGTGATGATGTAGCCGCGCTGCGAGGTCTCGGCGTCCTTCAGGTAGGAGTCGAGGTCCGAGAGGTGGCGCCGCACCTGGTGGGTGTGGGCGACCCAGTGTTCGTTCTCGATGAGCCGGGAGGTGCTCCGAAACCCGAGCGTCGAGGTCACCAGCAGCACCGCCAGCGCAAACGCGAATCCCGCCGCGAGCCTTCGACCAAACGTCCACCCGTTGAACATCACGCACCCTCCCCGGTCGGCCCCACGAGCCGACCGATCGCAGCCACCATCGACGCTACATCCACCAACGGCCGCGACGCTCCGGCGATCACCACCGCCCCGCGCACCAGCGCCCCCGGCCGCGCGCCCGACGCCGCCACCACCGCGCCTGCGTCCACCACCGCGTGGGCCTCGAAGCGATCGAACGCCAGCGCCACCAGCGACGGAGCCCGCACCACCACCGCCCACCGCGGTTCGGGTCGCGCGGCCACGCCAAACAGCGCGCCGAGGTCGTATACAGGAACCGCCACGCCGCGAAACACCGCGACGCCCAGCAGCGCGCCCGTCACCCCGGCGACGAAGGGCGACACCCGCACATCGCGGTGCAGCGCCACCACGTCGACCAGTCGGAGCGCGTACGGATCATCCCCGACGCGCACCGCGAGCAGCCCGACGGCTGCCTCGCCCCGCACGGTTGGCGCCTCCGCAAACGAGCGGTCGAAGTCCGCCCGCAGGCGCGCCGCGCGGTCGCCGTCGCTCACGGCGAACCTCCGAGGCGCGCGATCTCGGTGCGACACAGAGCGACGAGTCCGTCGCGCCCGAAGCCGCCGCCGAAGAGCAGCAGCCGTCGCGGGTTCTCCACGAGCAGCAACCGCAGGGCCTCACCGAGCTCGCGCGCCGCGTCGCGACGCTCACCCGCCCGCCGCGCCATGAGCCCGAGGTGCAGCCGCGGCATCGCGAAGGTCGGGTCGAGCCTCGCCGCCGCGCGGTCGTGGGCCGCGGCGCCCGCCGGGTCACCCGCCCCCTCGCGACACAGCGCCAGGATGTACCGCGCACCGGCGTGACGAGCGTCGCGCGCGACGAGGGTCTCGGCGAGAGACTGGGCCTCCGCCGAGCGCCCGCCGTGGACGAGCAGCGCCGCGCGCACGAGCACCACCTCGTCGTCATCGGGCAGATCGCGCAGGGCGTCGAGGGCCTCGGCGAAGCGTTCGCGCTCCAGCAGGGCGAGCGCGGGCCCAAGGTCGACGGGCGGGGCGGGGCGCGCGATGACCTCCGCGGAAGGCGCGGGGTCGGCGAGGTCGCGGATGCGGTCGCTGGAGCCGCGGATGGCGTCGACCCACCACGCGTCGAGGTCGAGCGGGGGCAGCGCTCCGACGACGGGAGACGGCGCGGACACGTCGGAGCGGCGCGACGCGGGGGCGCCTCCCTTGCGTTGGTAGAAGAAGGTCCCGTGGGTGTTGTGAAGGACGAAGTCGTCGGACACGCCGCGGAGGGTCTCGGCGTGGCCGAGGAAGAAGTACCCGCCCGGCGCGAGGGCGCTCGCGATGCGCGCGACGACGGCCCGCGCCTGCTCGGGCGCGAAGTACATCAGCACGTTGCGACAGAACACCACGTCGTACGAGCCCGGCGCCCACGCGGCGGGGTCGTCGTGGGCGAGGTTGCGCTCCTCGAAGGCGACCATCGCGCGGATGGAGGCGTCGAGCACGAGCTCCTTCCCCTCCTCCGCGAACCATCGCCGTCGCAGCTCGTCGGGCGTCTCGCGCAGCGACCAGCGGGAGTACCGCCCGCGGGCCGCCCGCTGGAGCGACGCGGGGTTGAGGTCGAAGGCGCGCACCGCGACGCTGGACGGGTCGATCCCTTCGCCGCGCAGGAGCATCGCGAGCGTGTACGGCTCCTCGCCCGACGCGCAGCCCGCCGAGAGGACCCGCAGCGTCCGCTCCCCTCGGCGCGCCGGGAGAGCGACCTCGACGAAGGCGCGGAGCTGCTCCCAGTGGCGGAAGAAGTACGTCTCGCCGACGGTCAGCTCGGGCACGAGGTCGCGCCACTCGGGGTGCGCCGCGCCCGCCGACGCGAGGCCGTCGAGGTAGGCCCGAACGGACGACCCGCGACCCGCCGCGCGCCGCCCGAGGAGCTCGGCGAGGTCACCGAGGCGAGCGTCGTCGACGAGCAGCCCGAGCGTGTCGGCGATGCTCGCGCGAAAGGCCGCGACGGCAGCGGGATCCGTGGCCGCGCCCATGGGGTTATCCGACCCCGAGGAGGGCCCAGGCCGACGGCGAGACGAGGCGCGCGCGGTCGATCACCGCGAGCAGCTCGCCGTCGAGGATCGCGACCGATCGCAGCGCCCGAGCGTCGCCCAGCAGCGGCGGCAGCGCCTCGAAGGCGGCGCGCTCGATGGGATGAACGCCGAGCACCTCGGTCACCGCGAGGGCCACGCGTCGCGACCCGGTGTTGAGCAGGACGAAGCGCCCGGCGGGTTCAGCGTCGGTCACCCCGACGAGGCCCGCGAGGTCGACCACGGGCGTCGGCGCGCCGCGAATCACCGCGAGCCCGAGCACCGTCGGCGGAACCCCCGCGACGCCCGTGACGGGCAGCGGACGCATCGTCTCGACGACATGCGCGATGGGGAGGGCGTAGCGCTGTGATCCCACGCGGCACACGAGGTTCAGCGGTGTGTCGACGGCCGCGCTCCCCACCGCAACGCTGCCAACGGAGGGCCCCATCGGGTTGATGCTGCCCCCGCGCCGTCGCGGCCGTCAACCAACGCGCACCGCGCAGCTTTGGTGAGGAGCCATAGGTGTCAACCGTTTTGGTGTACCTCCCGTCGAGCCTCGTCCGCATCGGGCTCGCCGACCGCTCGGTGCGCTGGTGCGCGTGCGACCGAGCGGGTCTGACTGGGCGGCGGCGACGACGACCATCGTGGATGTTCCCAACGGCATGACCGACGTGGTGAGCACGCCGGCGGGGCTGTATCTGCTCAACGGTCAGGCGGTGCGCTTCGCGCTCGACAACCCGCCCGACCCCTTCGCCCTCACCCGCTTCGACGGAACGCTGTAGACCGCTGACGAGTTCGGGTTGCACCGACGGTGCTGCTACCGTCGGGGTCGCATGCGGGAAGTGGCAGATCCACACCGACGGGATGTGCCTGCTCAACCCGGTGCTGCTCTACGAGGTGCTGTCCAGTTCGACGCGCGACTACGACCGCGGTGCGAAGATGGAGCACTACCGTCAGATCCCGTCGCTCCGTCATGTGTTGCTCATCGATCAGCCCGATCGCAGCGTCGAGCATCACCGGCGGGCCGACGACGGGTCGTGGTCGGCCAGCACCGTGCTCGACGGCGCGCTCTCGCTCCCCGACCTCGGCGGCGTCGTTTCCCTCGACGAGATCTAACCTCCCCGACGTCGGCTGACGCCCCCCCCACGCCGCCGCGGTTGTCTCCGCCCCACCCTCGCGCTCACACTCCCCGCCATGACGCCGTCGATGCTCTCCCGCATTCGCGCTCGACTCGCCCGCTGGCGTCGCCCGTCGAAGACCCTCGCCGTCGCCCCCTACCGCGCCCCCGCGCCACCACCCCCTCCCCGCTCCGCTCCACCGCCCGGCATCCGCGCCGCTCTCGGTCGCGTGTGGCCGCTGCACCGCATCGTCTCCCTCGGCCGCGCGGTCGGCGTCAGCGTCTTCGCGTGCATGCTCTTCGCCGTCCTCGTCCGCTGCGCCGCCTTCGCCGCGCCGCGCGTGTCGACGCCCGTCACGCACGTCCTCGCGGTTCCGTTCGGCATCTTCGTCGGGGTCGTCGCGGCGATCGCCTTCCTCGCGGCGGCCTGGGTGCTGCTGTGCCTCGCGGCGCTCTCGCTCGTCTCCACGTGGCATGTGCTCGTCGGCCTGGCGCGCGGCGTCGTCGCCCTGACCACGGACCGCTCTCCGCACTGACCCCGCACGGTGGACGCTTTCGGATCAGGGCACTAAAGAAGGTCGGGCGGAGACGCCATTCCATGACCCCCGACCAGGCCGCGCCGTCCCCCGACACGGCGCCCCCTCCGAGCGGACCAGGCGCCCTCGGAGCACTCGTGACCTTCGTGCTGGCGGGCGTCGTCGACGGCGTCGTCGCCTACGCGCGGTCGCCCCTCTCGTCGCGCGACCTCGCCCTGCTCGCGGGCTGCGTCGCCCACTGCGCCGGCGTCTTCGCCGCCCTCGGCCTCGCCGCCGCCGCCGCGCAAGAACTCCTCGTCCGCTCTGCCTCGCACCGCCCGATGCTCCGCGCCCTCGGCGCCTGGGCGCTCGCCGGTCCCCGTCGCTGGTGGGCGCCCGACGAGGCCGCCGCGCGCACGCTCGCCTCCGTCCTCTCGGGCTGCGCCGCCGCGCTCGCCGTCTTCGTCGCCGTCACCGCGCGCGTCACCGACTCCTTCCACTCTCGCGCCTCGATGGTCGCGCCGCTCACCCTCGCGGCCCCTTCCGCGCTCGCGATCGGGGCCGTCGTCGCCGTCATCGCGTCGCGTCCCATCGAGCTGCTCCTCCGACGCGTGAGGTGCCTCGCCAGCGTCGGGGCCGTCGCGTCCGTCGCCGCCGCCCTCGCCGCGCCCGTCGTCGCGCTCGCGCTGCTGCGCCACCGCGATGAGCTCGCCGCGCTCGACCCGACGCCCCTCGCGCTGGCCGTCGCGCTCGTCGTCGCCGACGTCGCCGCCGTGATCGTCTTCCTCCGCGCCCCGACCCCTCGCCGACCTCTTCGCTCCGTCGCCGCCGCGGGCGCGCTCGCCTGCGCCGCGCTCGCGCTCGTTCCCGCCCTCGGGCTCGGTCGACGGCAGTCGGTCATGACGGCCGTGCTCAGCCGCAGCACCCTCGCGCGGCGCGCCGTGGCGCCGCTCCAGCGCACGGTCGACCGCGACGGCGACGGGTACGGCGTGCTCTTCGGCGGCGGCGACTGCGACGACCACGACCGGCGCGTGTACCCGGGCGCCCCCGAGACACCCGGCAACGGCGTCGACGAGAGCTGCACCGGCGGCGACGCGCCCACCAACGCCTCCACCCGCAGCGCCGCCCGCACCGGACCGCCCACCCGCGGCCTCGGCGCGTCGGCGCCCGCCGCGCGGCGACCGAGCGTGCTGTTCGTCTCCATCGACGCGGCGCGACCCGACCACCTGAGCGTGTACGGCTACCCCCGGTCGACGACCCCCAACCTCGCGCGCTTCGCCGAGCGGGCCGCGCGCTTCACCCGCGCGTACGCCGTCGCGCCGGGCTCGGTGCGCTCCTTCGCGTCGACCTTCACCGGGCGCTACCCTGGCGACGTCGAGTGGGGCGTCGGCAACGACCCGCGCTTCCCCTCGGTCGCGAGCGAAAACCTCACGCTCGCCGAGTCGCTGCACGCGACGGGGTATGCGACGGCGGCCTTTACCAACACGTCGTACTTCTCCATCACGCCGGGCTTCTTCCAGGGCTTCGACGTCGTCCGGCAGGACGCCGAGTTCAAGGGCGACGCGGCCGCCGCCGTGCAGCGCGCGACGGAGTGGATCGAGCGCCCGCGCGACCGCCCCTTCTTCGCGTGGCTGCACCTCATCGACGCCCACGCCCCCTACGGCGACCACGCGTGGCCGCAGGACTTCGGCCACGCCGAGGGCGACCGCTACGACGAGGAGATCGCCCGCGTCGACGCCTTCGTCGCGCCGCTCCTGCAAGCGGTCGATCGCATCGAGCTCTGCGGCACGCCGCTGGTGGTCGCGGTGTTCAGCGACCACGGCGAGGGCTTCGGCGAGCACGGCGCGCGGTACCACTTCTACGACGTTCACGAGGAGACCATCCGCGTGCCGCTGCTGGTGCGCGGGACGGGCATCGTCCCGGGTGATCGCGGTGCGCTCACGGCCCTGCTCGACCTGCACCCGACGGTGCTCGACCTCGCGCGGCAGTCGTCGACCGCGCCGTCCCCCGCTCGCTCGCTCACTCCTGTGTTGCGCGACGGTCGCACCGACCCTCCCGCGGGCTGGCGCGAGGAGGTCTACACCGACGCGGCAGAGTACGGAGGCGCGCCGCCCACCGCCATCGCGCTCGTCGCTCCGCCTTGGAAGGTCGTCTTCGACCCCGCCCGCAGCGCCTGGGAACTCTACGACCTCACCGCCGACCCCGGCGAGCAGCGCAACCTCTACGACGAAGACCCGGGGCGCGCGCGCACGCTCCGCTCCCGCCTCCTCGACGGCGGCGCCGGGTGGCGGTGAGGCGTCAGCCGACAGCCCGCGTTCAGTCGTCGTGCACGTCACCCGATGATCATGTTCTCGCGCACGAGCTCGCCGCGGGCGAAGCGCCCCAGCGACCACCGCGCAAACAGCTCGCTCGTCTCGCCCGTCGCCACGTGCTCGGCCAGTAAGCCCCCCATCACCGGCGCCATCATGAACCCGTGGCCCATGAACCCGCACGCCAGCGTGAGGTTGGCTACCTCGTCGACGCGCCCCACGATGGGGCTCCCGTCGGGCGTCAGGTCGTAGCAGCCCGCCCACTGCCGCAGCACCCGCACCCCCGCCATCGTCGGAACCGCCCTCACCAGCGCCTTCGCGTACTTCGTCAGAAAACGGCGCGAGCTCTGCTGGTTGATCCCCTCGGGGACGGGCTCCACCGCCACGCCGCCGACGATCTCACCGCGCATGGACTGCGAGAAATACAGCCCATCGGTGAGGTCGGCCACCAGCGGACCCAGCCAGGGCTTGAGCGGCTCCGTCGAGCAGATCTCGTGACGATGCGGCTTGTTGGGCAGCGACAGCCCGACCAGCTTCGCGACCTCCGGGCTCCACGCGCCGGCGCACAGCACCACCTCGTCGCACGCCTCGACGTACGCCTCACCCGCGGGCAGCACCGCGTCGCTCGCGTCGAGCGGCGACAGCTTCGTGGGCCGCAGCGTCACCCCCGCGATGCGATCGCCCTTCACCTCGAAGCCCACCACCTCGGTGAAGGGCCGGATGGTCACCCCCATCGCCGCCGCGGCCTTCGCGTAGCCCCACACGAAGGGCCACGGAAACACCACGCCGTCCCCCGGGTTGAAGCTCGCCGCCCTGACGCCCTCCGACGAAATCTCTGGAACGATGCGTTGCAGCTCCGACGGGTCGAGCATGCGCGTCGGCAACCCACAGCGGTTCTGGAGGGCGACGTTGTCTTCGAGCGTCTTCGCGCGCTCGGCGGTGCGCGTCAGGAAGAGGTAGCCCCCCTGGCGAAACCACACATTGATCTTCATCTCCGTCGCGAAGTCGCGGCAGAGCTCGATGCTCTCTCGCATCAGCCGGATGTTGGTCTCCGTCGAAAACTGCGCCCGCACCCCGCCGCCGTTGCGCCCGCTCGCCCCACCGCAGAGGTACCCGCGGTCGACCACCACCACGTCGCGCACGCCGCGCTTCGCCAGGTTGTAGGCGGTGGCGAGGCCCATGATCCCCGCGCCGATCACCACCACCCGCGGGCCCGTCACGGCTCGTCCTCGTCGCCCAGCGAGGCCAGCACCCCGAGCGCGACCGGGTGCAGCGGCGGACGCGGCGTGATGGGCAGCTCCGGGGCCGCGCCGGTCACCTCCGCGAGGATGCGCGCGCACGCCCCCACGCACTGCTTGCCCTGGCACCACCCGGTGCCGAAGCCCGTGTAGCGCTTCACCGACTCGATGTCGCGGTGGCCCGCCGCGACGGCCTCCATCACCTCGTCGAGCGTCACGTCCTCGCACCGGCACAGGAGCGCCTTGTCCGTCATCGCGCCGCTCCACCCAGGTCCCGCAGCACCCGCGCCGCTACCCCCTCGCCGTCCCTCGCCCGCGTCGCGTGCGCCTGTTCGCCCATCCGCAGCGACCCCGTCACGTACACGCCCGCCGCCGACGTCGCGCCGTCTTCGTCGCTCTCGGGGACGAAGCATCGCCGCGTGGCGTTCCAGCCGACGCGCGCGCCCGCCTGCCCCGCGAGCTCGTACGCCGCGGCCTGCTCGGAGCCCACCACCAGCGCGTCGCACTTCTCCGTCGACTCGCGATCGCCCTCGCGCAACACCACCGCCCGCACCGCGCGGCTCCCCACCGCCGCGACCACCGTCGCCTCGGGGCGATGCAGCACCCTCGTCCCGAGCGACGCCACGATGGCGCGCGCCGAGGCGCCGTCGCCCACCACCACGACACGACGGCCCGCTATGACGCCGTGACAGAGCGCCAGCGCGAAGGCCCGCGCGGTGAAGACGCCGGGGAGGTCGTTGTTGGCGAAGGTTCCGACCGACTCGCGGCAGCCGGTGGCGAAGACGCGCGCCCGCGCATGCACCGTAAGCCCGCCGCCCGCGTGCACGACCAGGGTCTCGTCCTCGTACGCGGCGACGACACCCGCGTCGTGTCGGACGATCACCCCGCGCTCGCACTCGGGGTACGCGCCGTGGTCGGTGGGATCATCGCGACGCAGGCCACCGAAGCCCTCGCGCTCGTCGACGAGGGCGACACTCAGGCCGCCGCGGGAGAGGGCGTTGGCGCAGGCGACGCCGGAGGTTCCGCCGCCGATCACGAGAGCATCGACGCTGAGGGTCTCGGCGCGGGGGAAGGTGGCGATGGCGTCGGGGAGGGTTCCGAGGCCCGCCATGCGACGCGCAAACACCTGCATGGTGCGGTTGAGCGCGCTGCCAAACTTCACGAACAGGTGGTGGTGATCGAGGTGCTTGGGAAAGAACCAGTCGGTCACCTGAAGGACGTCGAGGCCCGCGGATGGGAAGGCGTTTTGCGACTGGACGACCATGCCCGCGCGCACGGGCATCTGGCAGGCCATCACATCGGGGACGCCGTCGACGCGCACGAGGCAGCCGTCGCAGTCGCCGCGCAGGCACATGGGGCCGCGGGGCCGGTGGTACTTCACGCTGCGCGCGAGGGTCGTGCGACCGGCGGCGAGGAGGGCGACGGCGAGGGGCTCGCCCGCGACGGCGGGGACTGCCGTGCCGTCGTGGTCGACGGTGACGCGCTCGGTGGGGTGGTGGGCGGCGAGGCGACGGGCGAGGGCGGAGGCGGGCGTGAGATCGGTGGGAGCGATCCGTCGTGGCGCCACGGTGGGGAGGCTACCGAGCGCCCATGGTTGTGCAAGGGCGTTGCACAACGCTGCGCTCGAAGCGCAACCGTTGAGCACCGCCGCTGCACATCGCTGCTACGGCGCGCAGACCCCCGAGCGGCACATGAAGGTCATGCCCGCGGGCGGCGTCGGGCAGTCGGCGACGGTGCGGCAGGTCGGGATGCACCGCATGCCCATCGGCGTGCTCCCGCAGGTGCACCCATACGAGCCCGCGGGGCAGGCCGTCGCGCACTGCGCCGTGGTGGTGCAGGCCACCGGGCCCATGGTCATCCCGGCGTCCGTCGCAGGGACGCCCGCGTCGCCGCCGCCCATCATCATCATCATCCCGCGAAACGAGGCGTCCGGCGTCGCGTGCCAGCACCGCGGAATATACGGGAACGTATTCGTCAGCACGTAGTGGTACGTCGTGACGGCCGCGCCATCGACGACGACGGACCCAGTGCGCCCGTTGCACTCATCGAGGTCGCCGAGGCCCGCGACGTACTCCCAGTCGGCGCCGAAGGTGCCGTCGTAGGTGCCGCCGGGGCCGGCGGTGCCGGAGGGGCGGGTGCCCGAGCGCAGCCGGTAGCTGGCGCGCATCTCCCGCAGCGGGCTCGACGCGTCGTTGGCGACGGAGCGGTCCCAGCGGCCGAAGATGGGGTAGCCGTCGCCCGCCCAGCCGACGAAGGTGAGCGTCGGGGTCGTGGGCATCAGCCCCGTCGGGATGCCGTGATAGTGGTACGCGCCCGTCGGCTGCACGTGGGCGAAGTTGCAGTCGAGCCCGAGACCCGTCGGATGGCGCGTGGTGTCCGTCGCCCCCGAACCGCTGAAATACCCGGGCGCCGTCGCGTAGCGGAGGGCTTCGTAGCGCCAGCTGGTGTTGTCGTTCCAGGTCTCGGCGGTGCCGGGGTCGAGGACGACGCCGCTGAGGGTGATACCGAAGATGGTCGAGACCGCCCCCGCGCCCGACGGCGTCACGGGCACCGTGTAGCTGTACGACTGCGCGGAGATCGCGTTGGGGTTGTTGGGGTTGGGGAAGTCCCCGACGTCGTGGTTGGGGATGCCGTTGGCCGTGATGCGCCGCACCGCCCCGTCGACCACGATGGAGATGCGGTGGCCCACGCCGAGCGAGCACTCCAGCGCGCGCGCCGTGCGGGTGCAGGCGTTGAGCGTGACGTTGAAGTCACTCGTGCTGGTGGCCACGGTCGGCGGCGTGGCGAGCGTCACCGTGCCCGGGCTGGCGCACGAGAGGCCCGAATCCGTCGGGGACGTCGGGACGTCGACCGCGGGCGGGACATCGGCCGCGAGCGGGCGATCGACCGGCGCTCCTGCATCGGGCGGAGGCGGCGCGTCCGGTGGCGGAGGCGCTCCATCGGGCGGCGGCGGGCGATCCATGGGCGGCGGCGGGGCATCGGGCGGAGGCGGCGCGTCCGGCGGCGGAGGCGGACCATCGAAAGGCGGCGGCGGGCGATCGGGCAGCGCGGCGCTGTCGACGACCGCGACGTCGAGGGCGGCGCCGGTGTCGCTCGTCGTGGCGGCGTCGGTGCTGTTGTCGACGGAGGCGGGCCCGCACGCGGCGAGCGCTGCCGTCACGAGGGCGATGCGCCCCGGCAATCGAGGGTTGGTCATGAGTGCTTCCTGATTTCGAAGTGGGTGAAGAGCACCGCGAGGGCCGCGAAGGCGAGCACCACCACGGCAGACGGCGTGGTCGTGGTGGTTGCAGAAACGGGGCCCGCGCGGCGCGACACGGTGGGGGCGGGCGCGAGGGTGGGCGCGCGTCGATCGAGCAGCGTGACCTCGGAGAGCGGCGTCGAGAGCGAGCCGTACTCAGGCTCGCCCATGAGGGTCAGGACGCCCGGCGTCGCCGCCTCGGCGCGGTGGGCAGAGACCGCGACCGGGTGCCCTCCCGCGAAGCCGCAGCGCACCCGCAGCGCTGTCGGCGGCGTTTCCCAGCGCCGCACGACCGTGAGGCGGACGTAGTCGCGCCCGGCGACGTTATCGATCGCGTAGCCGCGCGGCACCGACACGTCCGCGCGCTCCAGCGCTCCCGGCGTACCGTTGCCATCGAGCACGGCGAGCGACGCGACGAGGGCGTTGCGCACCTCGTCGCGGTGGGCCCTCAGCTCGGCGGGGGAGATGCGCCCATCGCCATCGTCGTCGGCCATCCGCACGGACTCGGCCGCGGGCGTGGCGACGGCCTCGACGACGTTGTCATGGACGACGAGCTCGATGCGATTGGCGTCGAGACCATGCGCGACGGCGGACGGCGCCCACGCGAGCGCCGCGAGGAGAGGGACGAGACGACTGCTGCCCATGCGACGACACGTCGCAAGGGCAGTGCCATCACCTCCGCACCGACTTCCGCGGCCTGAAGGCCACGGAAGTCGCCGATGTCAGAAGAGATTGGGCTCCGCTCACACCGTCGTGAGCCACCCATGCGCGTCGGGCTTCACCCCGCGCTGGATCGCCGTGAGCTCGTCGTAGAACGACTGCCCCACCGGCCCGATGCCGTCGCCGACGATCATCCGCTGCTCGGCCGTCACCAGCTCCGACACCGGGCTCACCACCGCCGCGGTCCCGCTGCCGAAGACCTCCTTCAACAGCCCCGTGCGCTGCGCCTCGATGATCTCCGCGAGGCTCACCGGCCGCTCGGTCACCTTGATGCCGCGCGCCCGCGCCAGCGTGATGATGCTGTCGCGCGTGACGCCCGAGAGCACCGTGTCGCCCAGCGCCGGGGTCACCAGCTCTTCGCCGAGGAGCAGGAAGAGGTTCATCGTCCCGACCTCTTCCAGGTACTCGTGCCGCGCGCCGTCGAGCCACAACACCTGGTCGTAGCCGTCCTTCTTCGCGCGCATCGCCGCCTGCAAGCTCGACGCGTAGTTGGCGCCGGCCTTCACCGACCCGAGGCCGCCCTTCGCGGCGCGCGTCTGCTGCGTCTCCACCCAGATGCGCACCGGCTTCAGCGTGTCGCCGCCGTAGTACGAACCCACCGGCGAGAGGATCACGTACAGCAGGTACTGGTGCGCCGGACGAACGCCCAGGAAGGGCTCCGTCGCCACCAGCGTCGGCCGGATGTAGAGCGCCGTGTTGCGCGCGCGCGGAACCCACGACTCCTCCACCTTCACCAGCTCGGTGATGGCGTGCGCGAGCACCGCGGGCTCCGGCGCGGGCATGCACAGCCGCGGCGCACCCGACGCGAGGCGCTGGCAGTGGCGCTCCAATCGATAGAGCCGCACCACGCCGTCGTCGCCGCGGATGGCCTTGGCCCCCTCGAACATCGCCTGCCCGTAGTGCAGCACCGCCGCCGCCGGATCGAGGGACAGCGGCCCGTACGGAACCACCCGCGCGTCGTACCACCCTCTCCCTTCCTGGTAGTCGATGAGCAGCATGTGGTCGGTGAAGTGCCGACCAAACCCGAGATCGCTCTCGGCGGGCCGGACCTTCGGGGCGCTCGTGCGCTCGATGCGAACCTCCTGCTTCATGGCATCAGTCTCCGTCCTGCGGGTGCTACTCAGCCGCTCGTCGTCGGCGCCGCGCGGCCCCCCATACACCAATCACGAGCAGGGCGCCCATTCCCCCCGGGACGTTGCCCGTCCGCCCCGGAACCGCACACCCGCAGCCCCCGTCATCCATGCCCGTCGGGTCGATCGGCACGCCCCCGTCGTCGGTCGAGAGCTCCCCCGCGTCGGCCGTCACGCCCGCGTCGGTGAAGCCACCGATGGGCGCCACGCCGATGCCCCGCACCGCCACCCGCAGCCGGGGGTTGTCGGGGTCGTTGGTGTTGAGCACCACCGTTCCAGAGGCCGAGCCCGGCGTCACCGGCATGAAGGTCACCGCGAGCTCGGAGCGCGAGCTCGGCGGGAGCGAGCGCGTCCCCGTCGCCGACCCGAAGGGCCCGTCGCCCGACACCGAGAGCAGTCGCCCTTCCCCTTCGCCCATGTTGCGCAGCGAGACGAAGCGCTCCTCCGTGCGGCCGATGGTGACCTCACCGAAATCGAGCTCCATCTGGGCGGCCTCGATGTCGGGCAGGCCGAGCCGCGCGACGGCCGGGTCGAAGTCGATGTCATGCGCGAAGGGCCCGAGGTTGATGGGGATCTCCGGCAGACCGATGGACCACGTCCGACCCACGAGGCGTACGTAGAGCGCCGGAAACAATCGAAACCCGACCGTGTAATCGAGCGAGCCTTCGAGCACCGGCTGGTACTCCACGAAGGTTCCTGCGGTGAAGGCAGCCTGCGTGCGGAGGGACATCTCGGTGATGGGGTCGGCGGCCGTCCCGAAGGTGAAGCGCGTCGAGCGATAGCCAGCCTCGACCTCGGCGGCCGCGTCGAGGGTGAAGCCGCCGGAGATGCCCGGAATGCGGATGATGGAGTCGGTGAGCGACACGTCCGCGATGCGCTGGCGCATGGTCATGCCGCGCGCCGAGACGCGGCTCCACGCCCACGGCTCGAAGGTGCTGGAGGCCATCGCGCGAAAGTCGATCATCGGGATGTACGGGATCGCGCCCTCCCAACGAACGGTGGTGATGCCCGTGTCGAGCGCGAGACGCACGCGCGCGTTGAGCTGCACGCCGTAGTCGACGGAGATGGACCCGCCGCCCATGGTGGGCGCGACGGTGAGGCTCATGGGACGGGGCCACGACCCGACGAGCGCGCCGTCGAGGTCGACCTGCGTGTTGCCCGCGAGCACGGCCTGGATGCGCACCTGCACCGGCGAGCTCCCCGGCACCCAGTTGGTGTCGAAGTTGAACTTCACCGGCAGCGCCTCGCGGTGCCGATAGTGGATGGGCGCCGACGTGCAGCCGGTGAAATCGCCGCCGCAGCCGGTCTGGGCCGCCGCCTCGGTGGACCACGCGATGAACCCGAAAAGGAAGGTGGAGAAGAGCCGTGCGCGCATGACGGCGGCGATGCTACGCGAGGTACCCCACCGCCCGCGATGGGGCGTGGACGCCGCGCTGACTCAGAGTGTCTGGACGCGGAAGAGCTGCTGGCCCAGCAGGAGGAAGTCGCCGTTGCGAACGGCGCGCGGACCGTTGAGCCGGACGTACGAGCCGTTGGAGCTGCCCACGTCGGTGACGGTGAGCCGGCCGTTGTTGACCGCGAGCTGGCAGTGCAGGCCCGACACGTAGCCATCCTCGGGGAAGAGGATGTCGCCGCGCTCACGCCCGAGGTAGAGCCCGGTGACGGGCACCGGGAAGGCGCTCGCGAAGCTCTCGCGACCCGTCACGAGCACGATCTTGCCGACGAGCCCTTCGGCCTCGGCGCCGATGCGCTCGGTGCCGTCGGCCTGCCGCGGCGCCGGCTGGAACGCCTCGAAGCGGAGGATCTCCTGCCCGATGCGGAAGACGTCACCATCGTGCAGCTCGACCGGCTGCTGCCGCTCGATACGGATGTAGATGCCGTTGAGCGAGCCCTCGTCGCGCACCGTGAGCGTGCCCACGCCGACCGAGAACGACGCGTGCCGCGGCGACAAGAACGGGTCGTTGAGAAACACGCCACCCGTGTCGCGACCGACCGAGCTGTCGCCCTCCATGAGCGAGTGGTGGCCGCCTTCGGTGCCGTCGGGGCGGATGAGCACCAGCCGCGCGCGCTCGACCGCGGGGCGGGGCGCCGAGACCACCTGCTGCGCGACCGCGAGCGGCGGCGTCGGCGCGTCGAGCATCGGGTCGGGCGCCGACACCGGAGGTGCGAAGCCCTGCGGCTGCGCGAAGCCCTGCGGGGCAATGGTGCTCATGTCGAAGCCGCAGGTGATGCAGAAGCGGTTGTTGCGGGGGTTGGGCGAGTCGCACTGCGGGCAGACACCCGGCATCGCCGCCGGAGGACGACTGACCGGACCAGCCTGCGGCGGCTGCATCATCACCGGCTGCTGTTGCGGCGGCGGCTGCATCATCACCGGCTGCTGTTGCGGCGGCGGCTGCATCATGGGCTGCTGCTGTTGCGGCGGTGGCTGCATGAACGGACCACCCTGCTGCTGCGGCGGGCCGAAGGGACCGGCCTGGACGGGCGCCGCGAAGGGCCCCGCCTGCACCGGCTGCACGGGCTGTGCGGCCGGGGGAATGCCACCGGGGACGGCCGAGCCGCGACCCGTCTCGGGGACCGGGTTGGCCGTCGGCGTGGGCGAGCGGAACGGACGCCCGCCGCCGCTGTCGCGGGGCAGCTCATTGCCGCACCCGAGACAGAACTTGTAGTGGTCCTGGTTCTCCTTGCCGCACTTGGGACAAACGATCACGACGCGCCTCCATCCATTCGAGACTGAGAACCGGCTTTAGCCCGAGATGTCCACGCGGAGCAGCTCGCGGCCGACGAAGAGGTAGTCCCCGTGGCTGAGCTCGCGCTCGCCGCGGATCGAGAGGTACGTGCCGTTCTTGCTGCCCGTGTCGACGAGCATGAACCCGCCCTGCGGCGTGAGCTCGACGCGGCCGTGGCGCGTGGACATGTACGGGTCGTTGGGGAAGTTCATGTCGCAGCCCTCGCGGCCGACGGTGAGCCCCGTGTCGCGGGCGCACACCTGCGTCGCGAGGATTCCGTTGCGGAGGATCTGCACCACGCGGAACGGCGAGACCCGCTTCGGCGACGAGTAGAACTGCGTCCCCTCGGCGTCGTTGCCGTCGCTCGGCCGCGGCGTGGTTTCGAGGCGAAACACCTGCTCGCCCGCGAGGAAGTTGTCCCCCGGCTGGATGGGCATCGGCGCGCGCACCCGCACGTAGACCCCGTTGAGGGAGCCCTCGTCGCGGATCATCAGCTTGCCGTCGTCACGGTAGAAGAAGGTCGCGTGCAGCGGCGAGACCCACGGGTCGTGCTCGAAGAGGATGTCCCCCTGCGTGCGCCCGCACGGGTGCCTCTGCCCGCCGAGCAGGTACGCCGTCTCGTCGGACGGGTCGCTCTGGAAGCCTTCGCCCTTGATGAGCACGAGCTTGGCCTTGCCGGGCTCGAGCATCTTGCTGAACATCAGGGTCTGCGCGCCGAGCACCTCGCGCGGCACGGGCTCACCGCAGCGCCCGCAGAACTTGTGGCCCTGGGGGACCGGGGAATAACACTTCTTGCAGACGTAGCTTCGGGCCTGATCCATCAGCGCCTCCGTGGGAACGAACCGGGTCGGGATGCGATGCGGGCCCACGGGCGGGACCGCGGGCTCTGTGCGTGACGATGGGGCGACCTCTCCGGGCGACAGGAACGTCGGCTCGGGCGCGAGGTCGATGGGCGGCAGCGGGTCGATCTCTTCGAGCCCTTCGTCCCCCGAGAGGTCTTCGAGGTGCTCGTCTCCGTGCTCCCATCCGAGGCCCCCTGCGGGTGCGTCGATGGGCGCCACGTCGAAGCCGAGGGCGGCCATGCAGCGCGAGCATTGCGTCGCGCCGATGGGCGCGTAGCAATCACACTGGGCGCAGACATAACCGACATCGAGATCCATCGAGATGGTCGGCCTTCACGAGCGCGTCTCAGGACCTCTCCCGCCGCACGACGGCAGCCTAGAGGTATCCGCCGCGCGGCGTCAACGGATCTGCGAATCCATCCTCGCACTGCGCTCGGCGTGCTCGCTCCACCGCCCCAGCAGCGCCCACGGCGCGAGGCACAGCGCCGCCGCCACCACCACGGCCGCCCTCACCCCGACGACATCCGCGACCACCGACCCGACGAAGCCGCCGCCCACGATGGCCAGGGCGTTCAAGCTGGTGAGCACGGTGTAGTGCAGCGCCGCGCGCTCGCGGTGCGTCGCCGTCATGAGCGACGCGAAGAGCACCGTCGTCCCGAGCCCGCTGCCCAGGTGTTCGGCCGCGATGGCCGCCGACGTCACCCAGTGCGGCGCCCCGCGCCCAAACGCCGCCACCAGCGGCAGCACCGTGAGCGCCTGCACCGCCGCCGCAATCCCCAGCGCCCGCCGCTCCCCTGCGACCCGATGGAGCACGCCGCCAAGCACCGCGCCCAGGAGCGACGCCCCCGTCCCGAGGGTCACCACCACCGCGCCGATGGACGCGCGTGACCACCCGAGGTCGACCAGCGTCGGCTTGATGAGCGCCGACGCCGCGTGCGCCCCCAGCTTGAACGTCACCGCCACGGCCGCCACGCGCCACACGTCGCGCCCGACCATCGCGCGCAGCATCCCCGCGAGCGGCTTCAGCGCGCCCGTCGGCGCCTCCGATCGCACCGTGGCCTCGCGGTACACCCCCTCGCCCGCGGTCACCATCGCGGTCGCTTCGTCGCGCAGCGCGAAGGCGCCGACGCCCGCCAGCAGGATGAGCCCCGCGCACGTGAGCATCGTCAGCGGCACCCCGACGGCGCTCCCGAACATCAGCAATCCCCCGCCGCCGATGATGATGCCGACGCGGTAGCCGGCGACCTGCGCGGTGTTGCCGTAGCCGCGTCCGGTGGCGTCGAGCGAGCGCACCGCGAAGGCGTCGACGAAGACGTCCTGCGTGGCCGCGAGCAGGGCCGCGACGAAGGTGAGCGCGAACCACACGCGCATCCCGCCGAGGCCCGCCGTCGGGGCGTACGCGGCCATCACCAGGGCGAGCGCGCACTGGATGGCGAGCAGCACCTTGCGGGCGTGCGGGCGCACCCGGGGGTGGTCGCCGACGGAGGCCCACAGCGCCTTGAGCTGCCACGGGAGCTGCAACCAGAACAGCGACGCGATGTGCGTGCGCGAGAACCCCATCTCCCGCAGCACCACCGGGAGGTACTCCGCGGCGAAGCCGAAGGGGATGCCCTGCGCGGTGTAGAGCAGCGCGAGGGCGCCGAGGACGTTGCGCGTTCGCGGGTCGACCCTCATCGGGCGACTACGCGTACACCCGCGACAGGAACGACAGCACCGCGGACTGCACGCGCTCGGGTTGTTCGAGCGGGGCGGTGTGCGACCCGCCGTCGAGGCGCAGGAGCTCGGCGCCGCGAACCTGTCGGGCCATCTGTTCGGCGTAGCGGACGGGGGTGAAGGTGTCGCGGTCGCCCGCGATGACCAGCGTGGGCGCAGTCACGTCGGGCAGGAGGTCTTCGGCCGTGTGCGAGCCCGCGGCGGCGAGCATGCGGAGGAAGACGCCGGGCTCCATGTGCACGAAGTGGTCGAAGTAGGGCGCGAAGTCCTCCGAGCGGAGGCGCATGGCGTCGACCTCACCGAGCACGCGGGCGAGCCACAGCGCGATGCCCTTGGGGCTGCGCGACCAGAGGGCGCGGGCCACGCCGGGGAATTGCTCTTCGAAGGCGATGGCCTTGGGGAGCGCGACGGAGAGGAGGTCGCTGCCGTGGAAGGTGCGCGTGACGAGCCCGTAGCTCCCGCACACGAGCACCAGCCCCGCGACGGCCTCCGGGCGCTGGCGCCACGCTTCGAGCGCCACCTGCGTCCCCATGGAGTGGGCGACGATGACGGCGCGCCGCTCGCCCGCGTCGTCGAGCACGCGGTGGAGGTCACGCGCGTGGTCGGCGATGCCGATGCGCGACGCGTCGACGGGCAGACCCGAGCGACCGTGCGCGCGGTAGTGGAAATGAACAACCCGGTGGGAAGGCGTGAGCGCGGGCTGGAGGTAGCGCCAGATGAACCCGTCGCAGGCGATGCCGTCTGCGAGCAGCACAGCAGGCCCGACGCCGTCGGACTCGTAGAAGAGACGCGTGCCGTCGACGCCCTCCGTGAAGGTCATCGGTGGTCCTATCGTGGCGCGCTGGGGGTGGGCTCAGTCCTCGTCGCGACCGCGGGGGTCGTCGGCGGCTTCCATGTCGGGCACGTCGTTGACCGACGGGAGCTTGCGAATCTCCTGACGGGAGAGCTTCCACGCGCGCTGCATCACCCAGGAGAGGGAGCGGTCGAGCCGCATGGCCTCCTGCTGGATTTCCACCAGCATCGACTCGGGGAAGTAGAGACTCTGCTTGCGCTTGTCGCTCTGCGACATCGTTGCACCTGTGGCCGTCGCTACGGCGGGTTGTGGATCAGGGACGTTCACGCCCCTCGCCGCTCCGTGCGGGAGGACCGTGACGGCTCCCCAAGCCGATACCGATGTCAGCGGGGCAGTGTCAAGCGTTGTCGGGAGAGAGGCGACACCCGGAGCGGGTCCGGGCGTCGCGAGGAGAGACGGTCGCTCAGGGAGCGGCGGCGGTCGAGACGCTGAGCACGTAGTCGGAGATGGTCCCCGTCGTGGTGGTGGCGTCGCGGAAGCCGCGGGCGCACACGAAGTAGGTGCCCGCCGGGAGGGCGCCGGCGTACGGGAACACCGCCGCGCGCGTTCCGTCGATCATGGCGCAGCGACCGAGGGCCGAGTTGGACGAGCTGCCGCGCCAGGTGGTGCCGTCAGTGCCGTAGAAGTCCAGCGTGATGCCGCCGGGGACGGGGGCCGGGCAGCGGCCGTTGCCGTCGCTCACGAGCGCGGTGACCGAGCCGCCCTCGGCGACGGTGACCGCGACGCAGTCGACGTCACCGAAGGTGAGCGAGCCGCGGCGCGTGGTGAGGGCGGTGACGGGGGTCGCCATGACGGTCGCGGGCGAGTCGTTGGGCTCCGTCTCCATGCCGGTGACGGCGCCGCAGGTGCCGCGGTTGTAGGCGGTCGCGCCGCAGACCTCGGTGCCGGGGCAGCGGATGGTCGGCGTGAGCGGGTTGCACATCCCGCCCGAGGCCGCCGGGGTCTGGCAGATGCCCGAGGAGAGCGCGGTGCCAGAGCAGACGAGACCGGTCCCGCAGGGCATGTCGCCGGCGCGGCACTCGGCGCCCGCGACGGTGCCCTCGGCGCGGCAGGTGCCGACCGTGAGGCTGCCCTCGTTGAGCACGCAGGTGAGACCCTCGGCGCAAGCGTCGACCGGGCGGGTGCAGGGCATGCCGGCGGTGCGGACGTTCTGGCAGAGCCCGTTTTCCGGGGTGTCGGTGTTGCTGCACGTCAGCGTGGCGGGGGTGCACAGCGGGGCCGCGCCGTTGCAGCCGCCGCCTTCGCCGCCGTCGACGCCGCAGCGGCCGATGGTGCGGTCGCTGAGGTCGGTGAGGAAGCAGCGGGCGCCGTCGGCGCAGTCGCGGTTGGAGTCGCAGAGGGCGCCGGTGGCGACGACCGTGGCGCAGCGGGGCGCGGCGCCCTCGGCCGCAGCGCGGCAGGCGAGCATGCCGTCGCAGGCCGGAGCCGTCGCGCGGCACGCGGTGCCGGCGGCGGTGCCGTTGGGGGTGCAGGTGCCGATGAGGCCGCCGTGCACGAGCACGCAGGTCTCGGTGGCGAGGCAGGCGATGCGGTTGATGGCGCACGCGCCGCCCGCGGCCGCCTGGCGGACGCAGGTGGGGTTGGCCTCGGTGGCGTCGAGCTCGCCCGAGCAGACGAAGCCGGTGTCGCAGCGGCCGCCGGTGGCGCCGACCGGGCGGCACGCGGCGCCGAGCGCGGTGCCGGCGGGGGTGCAGGTGCCGCGGATGGAGCCCACGGTGCTGCTCACGCAGGTGCTACCCGCGGCGCAGGTGTTGAAGCCGTCGCAGGGCATGCCGGCGGCGACGGTGTTCTGGCAGATGCTGTTGGCGGGGTTGCAGGAGAGGCCGACGTCGCACTCCGGGGTGCTGGTGCGGCAGCGCGAGCCCGCGACCGAGCCGCGGACGCGGCACGTGCCGGTGTCCGAGCCGGGCGTGGTGCCGACGCAGTCGAGCGGCGCGGTGCCGCTGGTGTCGCAGCGCTGGCTGCGGCCATCGACGCGGCAGGCGCCGCCCGCGGCGACGGGCGGGAGCTCCTGGATGGTGAGCTGGAACGGCCCGCGGTCGGTGGTCACGCCGCCGGTGCCCGGGGGGTAGAAGCCGCCGATGATCACGAAGACCTGCGTGTTGGCCGGGAGCACCTCGGTGGTGACCGTCGACGACACGCGGCGATCGGCCGACGCGGCGAACTCGGGGTCGTCGTCGTTGCAGGCGGCGGCCGTGAGGGTCGTGCGGCAGCTCGTGGTGACCCACAGCACCGTGTCGAAGTTGCGCGGGGTGACGGCGTTGGTGGTCGAGAAGCGCAGCGCCACGGGGGCGGTGCCGGTGGTGTACGAGTAGACGAGCTGACCGCGCGAGGCCACGCAGGTGGTGTTGCCGGCCGGCGGGCGAACCGGGGAGTTGACGGCGGGGCGGGTGCCCGGGTTCTGCGCCATGAAGGCGGCCGTGGTGTCGCCCATGACGGTCGCGGTGTCGCCGGTGGCGGGGCGAGCGACGGGGGTGATGGGGAGCGTTCCACAGAGCGGGCCCGCGTCGGGGCGGTCGGTGGAGGGCACGTCGCGAACGTCGGTGCGAACGACGTCGCCCTGGACGTCGGAGCCCTGAACGTCCATCGGGCCGGTGCCGACGTCGGGGAAGCCCACGTCGGGGGTGGTCCCGGTGTCGGTGCCCGAGTCGACGGGAGTGTTGACGGGATCGGTGCCACAGGCGCCGAGGGAGGCGCTGAGCAGCGCGATCGCTAGGTTGCGCGTACGAGTCATGAAAGGGTTCTCCGGTGAGCGCCCAACGCCAGGGGAAGGATTGGAGTGGCGGCGGGACTTTCGCTGAATGGCTCTCCAACGCCCGAATCGGCGCGAGCGGCGCGTGTTCTCTCACACTGTCCGACAGCGTCAAGTGAGCACCGGGGCTGTGACGGCGGGAGGTGTTTCGCGGGCGTCGCTTCGGGGTGTAGTGTCCGCGGCCCTTCAACGACCGGGAAGCGAGCGGACACGTGCGATCGAGACAGCGCTGGGTGCGGGGCTTCGGGGTGGCGGCGCTGGCGCTCGGCGCCTTCGGTGCGGGGGCGTTGAGCGAGCGGGGCGCCCACGCCGATCCGCCGTCGGCCTCGCCGTACCGTCGGCTCGGGGTGCTCTCGGAGGTGCTGGCCCACGTCGAGAACAGCTACGTCGACCCGGTGCACGAAGACCGCCTGCTCGACGGGGCCATCCGGGGGATGGTGAACTCCCTCGACCCGCACAGCAGCTACCTCAATCGCGAGGAGTACGCGCTGCTCCAGAGCGACACGAGCGGTGACTTCGGCGGCGTCGGCGTGGAGATCGACGCGCGCGGCGAGTACCTCATGGTCGTCTCCCCCATCGCGGGCTCACCCGCCGATCGGGCGGGCGTGCGCGCGGGCGACGAGATCATCTCCATCGAGAACCGGGACGCGCGCGGGCTCTCGGTGGACGAGGCCGTGCGGCGCATGCGCGGCGCGGCAGGCACGCGGGTGCGGGTGGTGTTTCGTCGGCGCGGGGCGACGGACCCCATCCGCCTGGAGCTGGTGCGCGAGGTGGTGCACGTCACCAGCGTCGACGCGCAGCTCCTGCCCGAGCGCATCGGCTACGTGAACCTCAAGAGCTTCCAGGACCACGCCTCATGGGAACTCCAGCTCGCCATCGAGCGCCTCACCCGCGAGGCCGGCGGCTCGCTGCGCGGCCTGGTGCTCGACCTCCGCAACAACCCCGGTGGGTTGCTGGATGAGGGCATCAGCGTGACGGATGAGTTCCTGCGCGACGGGGTGATCGTGTCGACGCGCGGGCGCAACGGCGCGGCGCAGGACGAGGCGCGCGCGCAGGGTCCGGGCACGCTGCCCGACTTCCCGATGGTGGTGCTGGTCAACGAGTACACCGCGAGCGCCGCCGAGATCGTCGCGGGCGCGCTGCAAGACCACCGGCGGGCGACGCTGGTAGGCGTCCGCACCTTCGGCAAGGGCAGCGTGCAGACGGTCATCGACCTCTCGGACGGCGGCGCGCTCAAGATCACCATCGCGCGGTACTTCACGCCCTCGGGTCGCAGCATCCAGGCGCAGGGCATCGCGCCCGACGTGCAGGTCGAGCAGGTCGAGCTGCCCGAAGAACCCGCCGCGGGTTCGGCCGACGCGCCGGAGCGGGAGCGTGACCTCGACCAGCACCTGCCGCACCGCGAGAGCGGCGACGCACCGCCGCCGCCGGTTCCGGGGAGCGAGATTCGCGACCTGCAACTGCGGGTGGGCTACCAGCTCCTGCGGGGCATGGTGCGCGAGGCCCCGACGGGCGCCGCGGTGCCCAGGGCGCCCACCGCGCGGCGGTAGCGCTTCTGCACATCTCTTCCCTTGGAGCCACAGGTTGCGGCACCCTCGTGCTCGACCGTGAGGGGCGTCCATGACGGGCGTCGAGGTCCGTCGGCGAGGTGAGCGATGGGTTGGCGCGAGGCGATCGTGGTGCTGTCGGCGGTGGCGGGTCTCGGGTGCGCGAGCACGGGCACGGCGACGCCCGCCGCGGCGTCGGGTGATGGGAGCATCGCGGTGCACAACCGCTCGGGCTACGCGCTCTTCCACCTCTACCTGAGCGCGCCGCAGCGCAACGCCTGGAGCGAGGACCACACGCACAACCACACCTTCCACGACGGCACCACGCTGGCGCTGCGCGGCGTGGAGTGCGGGAGCTACGACATCCGCCTGCTCGACGAGGACGGCGACGAGTGCGTGCTGCGCAACCAGTCCGTCTGCGGCGAGCACGGCGGCCTCACGCTCAACGGCGCCGAGCTCGCGACCTGCCCCGGCTGGACGCAAGCGACGCCTCCCGCTGGCCGGTGATCGTCGCGGCACGACCCGCGCTGCTCGGTGCGCTGCTGATGGCCTGCGCCCACACGCCGATGCGTCCTCGCGCGACGGTCACGGGCCCGCTCGCGCCGCTGGCCTTCATCGAGGGGACGTGGCGCTCCGACGCCGACGGAGCCGTCACCGAAGAGCAATGGACCTCCCCCCGCGCGGGCTCGATGCTCGGCACCGGGCGCGTCATCGCGGGCGAGCGGACGGTGTTCTTCGAGTTCCTCCGCATCGAGGCGACGGACGCGGGCGTCGTCTACACCGCGATGCCCCGCGGCGGTACGGCCACTCCGTTTCGCATGGAGTCTGCGACCGACCATGAGGCCGTCTTCGTGAACCCCGCGCACGACTTCCCGTCGCGCATCGTCTACCGACTCGCTCCCGACGGCGCGCTCGTCACCCGCGTCGAAGGAACCGAAGACGGCCGCGCCCGCGCCGAAGAGACGCGCCTGCTCCCGGTGCGCTGATCACCCGACGAACGTCTTGAGCGGTACCTCCATCGACGCACGCCGAGGTCAGCGCAACCAGAGCCGCCCGAGGTCGAACTCCACCTCATCGAAGGGCGCGACGCGCACCCGTCCGGTGTCGCGCCAGACACCGCACGGCACCATCACTTCGTCGTCGCGACAAAACGCCTCCAGCGTCTGCGCGTCGGGGTCGATGAGCCACGCGTGGTCGACGCCCGCGCGCCCGTAGAACGGCAGCTTCTCGTCGCGGTCGTGCGCCCTCGTCCGGGGCGAGAGCACCTCGCACACCCAGGACGGCACCACGCGCACGCTCGCCCCCTCGGGAAACACCGGGACCCGATCGCGCCGCCAGCCGCACACGTCCGGCACGATGGGCTCGTACTCCGGGTCGACGCCCAGCGTCAGCTCCGGCTCGGGCAGGATCCACCAGCCTCCGGGGCCTCCGTCGCCGTCCTGAAACCACGCGCCGAAGCTTCCCGCCACGACGCGCACCGCGTGGGCGTGCGCCGGAGCCGGACGCGGCATCACCACCAGCCGTCCCGCGATGACCTCACCGCGCAGCTCCGCAGGCAGCGAGTCGATCACCCGGCGGTACGCCTGCGAGGTGCCAGCCGAGAGCGTCTGCGCCGTCATGGAAGGGAGCATCGCGCGCCGCCAGCGCTACCGCAACGATGCCATCGCCGCGATCAAGGAGCGCGCGGCGCGAGGCTCACCCGACCCGCTTCGATGACCGTTCCGTCGAGCCGACGCGGCGTCACCTCCAGGCGGGTCATCGTCGCGTGGACCTCCACGTAATGCAGCGCGCTCTCGAAGTACGCGCCCCACGGACGCAGCGTGCGGTCACCCCCGCCGGTGAGCGAGGCGCCCGCGCCACCCGTGACGACGTAGCGCGTTCCGCGACGGCCGGTGACCTCGCGGCCCGTGCCGTCGACCTCGCGGCTCAGCTCGAAGTTGTGCTCGTGACCGTTGAGCACGAGGTCGACGCCGAACTCGTCGTACAGCGGCGCCCACGCCTCGCGCACGGCCAGGATGTCGATCTCGTCGGAGCCCGATGACGCGAACGGCGGCTTGTGGTGCGTCGCGATGATGAACGGCACCCGCGACCGGTTGGCGCGCGCCCGTTCGAGGTCGGCCCGTAGCCACGCGCGCTGCGTTCCGCGGAGGTCGCCCTCGAAGTCGGAGCGCGACGGCGTGTCGTTGAGCACCACGAGGTGCACCGGTCCGTAGTCGAGCGAGAAGTACAGCTCGTCCTGCGCCGCGACCCCTGTCTGCGGCTGCGCAAACTGCTGGAGGTAGTTGACCGTCAGCCCCTCGTGGTTGCCGTGCGCCATCACAAACGGAACCGCCGCCATCGCCGTGCGCGCCCCCGCAAACCAGGCTTCCCAGAGGTTCTGGAAGAAGCCGACGACCACCGCGTCGCCGGTGAAGAGCTCGAAGTCCGGCGGGTTCATGCCGCTCATCACGCGCTCCTGCACCTGCGCCCAGAGGGTCGCGTTGTCTCGCGAGTCGCCGCTCACCACGAAGCGGACGTCGTAGTCCGATCGACCCGGCGCGGGCGCCGTCTTGAAGCGCTGCACGGCGCTCCAGTGTCCTTCGCCGCCGACGCGGTAGTGGTACGTCGTGTCGGGCGCGAGGCCGCACACGTGCGTCTCGTGGACGGTCACCTGATTGCCCATGAGCCCCGCCGTCCCGACGCTGCCGACCGCGGTCTGGTCGAGCGCCGTCGGGCTCGTTCCGTACTGCACCACGCTCGCGCGGGTGGCGGGGTCGGTCGACCACACGAAGGCCGCCGTGGACGCCGGGTCGGCGGGCCACGAGACGTGGACGTTGCGGGGCTCCGGCGACGCGCCGAAGGTGGTGCGGTCGTCGCGGAAGGTGTTGGTGGTTCCGACGGGCGCCGTGACCCGGTGGGTGCAACCCGCGGGGACGTAGGTGAAGCGCTCGGGCGGCGGGACGTCGTCCTCCACGGTCGCAACGTCGACCGCGACGTCGGTCGACGAGGCGACGTCGACGCCCGCGTCGGTCGGCACCGCGGGCGCGGCGTCATCACAGGCCGCGAGCGACATCAGCGTGAAGGCGAGGGAGACGCGTCGCGGGAAGGACATGCGTCTTCGTAACAGCGGAGGAGCGGTGGCGGCGCGAGGATTCGTCGTGCCGTCGAGATGACGCGGGCGCAACGACCGGGCCCGTGTTGATCCGCACCGTGCATTCCGGCGCGAGCGCGCTCCGAACGCCGAAAAGCATCATGCCGACCGGCGTTGCCCGCCCGGCAGCGCCGCTCAGGCAGCCGCACCGCCTGCCTTCGGGAGCGCCGAGCGCCGATCACACGTCTGCGTGTCCCGCGCCGTCGATCGCCCGACGGGGCCCCGCGCGGTGCTCGTCAGCGCGCGTCGCCGACGCCCGCGTCCCGTCGGCTTGCGAGCAGCTCCTCGCCGAACTCGGGGCCCTCCCACGCGCAGTGGTTGGACTGCTCCGCCGTGCAGCCGCGCTGTCGTTGCAGGCACCTGCCGACGCACTCCATGCGGTCCTCGACGTTCGCGCAGGTGGCGGTGCATCGGCGGCACACGGGGAGGCACGGGCCGCGGCGGAAGGCGGTCGCGGCGCGCAGCGCGCAGGCCTCGTAGCGCGCGGTGCAGCCCGCGGTCATGCAGTGGTCGCGCTCGTCGATGCAGCCCTCCAGGCAGCGGCCGCAGGAGACGGCGCAGGCGCGGATGCACGCGTCGTCGTGGCAGGCGGCGCGGCAGGTGCGGCAGGAGGTTCGGCAGCGGGCGTCGCAGCCCGAGCAGGTCTGGCCGCAGGTGACGCGGCAGGGCGTGTCGACGTCCTCGTGGCAGGGGTCGTAGTTGCACGACTGCTCGGTGATGCCGTCCTCGCAGTTGAGGCCGTCGGGTCCGTCGCCCATGCCGTGGACGCTCGACGGCGACACGGCGTTGCAGTCGCGCGCGAGCTGAGCGATGGCGGCGGGGTCGTTCCAGGAGGAGGCGAAGGGCGGCGGGCCGGAGTCTTCTTCGTCGGACTCCGCGACGGCCGCGTCGACGGACGCATCGACGAGCACGGCGCCCGCGTCGACGACGATCACGGGCGTGGCGGAGGGGCGCACGGTGGGCGTCGCGGGGCTCTTGCAGGCGACGAGCAGCGCGGCGAAGACGACGATCGCGAGGGGGCGCACCGCCGGAAGGAACACCGCCGCACGCGCGCCCGTCAATCGCACCGCGATGGGCGCTCGACGATGCGGCGTCGCGGAGGTAGACGTCGGCGCATGCGAACGACAGTGACGATGCTCGGCTTTCTCGCGGCGGTTTCCTTCGGCTCGGCGTTGAGCGCCGACCCGGCTCCCACGCGGCCCACGGTGACGGTTCCGTCAGGGGCGCGGCCCACCACGTTGCGCACGCGCGACATCCGGCGCGGCACCGGTGCCGAGGCGCGCGCGGGCATGGAGGTCGAGGTGCAGTACGTCGGCGTGGCGTGGTCGACGGGGCGCGAGTTCGACGCCTCCTGGAACCGCTCGCAGACCTTCCGCTTCCGCCTCGGCGCGCACATGGTGATCCCCGGCTGGGATCAGGGCGTCGCCGGGATGCGCGTGGGCGGTCGACGTGAGCTGGTGATCCCGCCCGACCTCGGTTACGGGGCGCGCGGCGCGGGCGGCGCCATCGGGCCCAACGAGACGCTGATCTTCGTCGTCGACCTCGTGTCGGTGCGCTGACCTCAGAGCGCGCGGCAGAGCGGACAGGTGGCCGCGTGCGGGGCGTCGCGCCGGTGCAGGTCGAGCACGGCGCGGGCGATCTCGGCGAGCGCACGGCGCACGGCGCGGCGCTCGCCCTTCACGCGGGCGATGGTCATCGAGTCGTAGGCGGTGGTCTGGTGGCGCATCCACGCGATGACGGCGCTCTCGGCGCGCTGGGCGACGGGGATGCGCTCGGTGCGGGCGACGGTTCCGCTGCCGACGGGCGTGGCGTGGGCGGTGACGGCGCGGGCGAGCGCGCGGCCCTGCTCCGACCACGCGGGGGCGAAGCGTAGGAAGGCCAGCACCTCGGCCTCGAAGGTGGCGACGTACTCACCCTGGGCGACCTCGCGGCGCTTCGCATCGGCGGCGAGGCGTCGCGCGTAGGCGGGCTTCGCGCGCTCGACGTCGAGGTCGCTGCGGGCGGCGTCGATGTGCGCGGCGGGGGCCCACACGCCGCGGGAGAAGTTCTTGTTGCCCTTGCGCTCGACGACGGTCCACGCGGGGCCGGCGGCCTTCACGCGGCGGGTGAGCCCGGCGTCGCCCGGCGGGAGCAGCGCCCAGCCGGGTGGAGCGGCGAGCACGACGCCGTCGTGGGTGCGAACGCGGGTCGGATCAGCGGTGGGAGAGACGGTGAGGGCGCGCTCGTGGGCGGGGGTCAGCATCGGACGGGTGGGCTACCACCGCGGCGACGGGGAGCGGGTGTTTCTGACGGCGCTACGGCGCCACGCGCTGGTGTTGTTTGAAGTGCCAGGCGTGGGAGTCCGTGCAGGCGTAGCCGCGCACCAGCAGCCGCGCGTCGTCGTCGAAGGTGAAGTACACGATGTTGTATGGCTCCTCGAAGCCCGTCGGGATGCGGTGCGGGAGGTACCGCGGGACGAGCTCGTCGAGCGTTCGCGGGTACTGCCCCTGGTCGGCCCGATAGCGGTAGACCGCGGGAATGATCTCCCGCTCGTAGCGGTCGACGAGTGCGTTGGTCCGCCGCTGTTCGAGCACGATGGAGACGCACGCGACGGCCGTGATGAGCACGCACGCGACGCCGAGCTGGAGGGCGCGCGTGCGGTGCCCGAGGGCCAGCGCGGTGAACGTCGCCACGAGGCCGAGGAGCGCGAAGAAGAGCGACGCATACGGGCCCAACCATCCGAGCGCGCAGGGGAGCGATGCCGCCACCGCGAAGAGCGTCGCACCGAGCGGCAGCGACCTTCGCGGCGCGGCGGGCGGACTCGGCGCAACGGTGCGGTAGGGCCCCTCGTCGGATGGGTTCATCCGCTCACGGTCGACGCACTCCGCGAGGCTGTCGAGACCCCTGGAGTCGGGGTGGTGCCCTACTGAGGACACCGAGTTCTCCTTCGCTTCACGAGGGAGGACAGCTCGCCGCGTCCGCGCACGGAGTTCACCGTGCCGCCCCCGCGCCCGTCATGCTCGGTTCACTCCGGGCTATTTCACGCGGATTGCCCCGCCGAAGCGGGGCTCCGTGCGTCCACCATGGGACGATCGAATGCCTTCAGGTGGGCCTACTGAGCCCCGCTTCGGCGGGGCGATCCGCGTGAAATAGCCCGGAGTGAACCGAGCGCGACGGGCGCGGGGGCGGCACGGTGAACTCCGTGCGTGGACGCGACGGGTTCTCAACCGGGCACACGACGACTCCAACGCCGACGCTGCGGGAGTTGGAGATGGCGATTTTGGAAGGAGAAACAGAGGCACCCGGACGGATGCCTCGTGGGAGGCCGACTCAGTCCTTGAGGGCCTCGGCGCCGCCGATGATCTCCATGAGCTCCTTGGTGATCGCGGCCTGGCGGGCGCGGTTGTACTCAAGGGTCAGGGCGCCGATCATCTTCTTGGCGTTGTTGGTCGCGCTGTCCATGGCGGTCATGCGCGCCCCGTGCTCGCTCGCGCTGGAGTCCAGCATCGCGCGAAACACCGACACCTCGACGTACATCGGGAGCAGCCGGTCGAGCAGGGCGCCCTGCGACGGCTCGTAGATGTAGTCCACCGTGCTCTTGCTCGACTGCGCCGCGTTGTTCGATGCCGCCGTCGAGGGCTCTTCGCTGGTCTCGATGGGCAGCAGCGGAAGGAAGGTCACCTTCTGCGTCATCGCGCTCTTGAACTCGTTGAAGAGGACGATCACCCGATCGACCTCCCCCTCGATGAACTCGCGTGAGACCAGCCGCGCGATCTCCGCCGCCCGCTCGGACGTCGGCTCGCCGTGGCCCGACCAGTCGTGCTTCGACTCGTACCCGCGCCGTCGCAGGTAGTCGCGGCCCTTCTTGCCGATGGCGCCGATGAGCACCTCGCTGCCCTCGGCCTTGAGCTCGGCGATCTTGCGCTCGGCCGCGCGCTGGATGGAGCTGTTGAACGCCCCCGCCAGACCGCGGTCGCTCGTGAGCACCAACAGCAGCACGCGCTTCACCGGGCGCTGCGCGAGCAGGGCGTGTGCACCCTCCTCGTCGCCGCCCGCCCGCGAGGCGAGCGAGCGCAGCACCTCCGCCGTCTTCACGGCGTAGGGCCGCAGCGCCTTGATGCGGAGCTGCGCGCGGTTGAGCCGGGCCGCCGCCACCATCTTCATGGCGCGGGTGATCTTCTGCGTGCTCTTGACCGACGCGATGCGCCGGCGAATCGCCTTCAGCGAGGGCATCTCAACACTCCAGGGCGCGGCTTACTTCGCGTCCGCAACGAACGATTCAGCGAACTCCGTCAGCGCCTTGTGGAGCGGCTCGAAGTACGGCTGGCCGTCCTTCTTGGCGGGCTTGGTCTTCGGGCTGCGAAGGGCGTCGAGCACGTCCTTGTGACGGGCGTCGAGGTGCGCGTACATCTCGCGCTCGAACTTCCGCGCGGCGCTCACCGGGTACTTGTCGAGGAACCCGCTGTTGGCGGCGTAGAGGATCGCGATCTGGTACTCGACCCCGAGCGGCACGTACTGCCCCTGCTTGAGGATCTCGACCAGGCGCTCGCCGCGGGCGAGCTGGTTCTGCGTGGCCTTGTCGAGGTCCGACGCGAACTGCGCGAAGGCGGCCATCTCGCGGTACTGCGCGAGCGTGAGGCGGAGCGTGCCGGCGATCGCCTTCATGAAGGGCACCTGCGCGTTGCCGCCCACGCGGGACACCGAGATGCCCACGTTGATGGCGGGGCGCACGCCCGCGAAGAAGAGGTCGGACTCGAGGAAGATCTGGCCGTCGGTGATCGAGATCACGTTGGTCGGGATGTACGCCGAGACGTCGCCCGCCTGGGTCTCGATGATCGGGAGCGCCGTAAGCGACCCGCCCGAGCTGGGCAGCCGACCGAGCTCGAGGTCACCCTTCTTCTCCTCGATGTACTCCTCGCAGTGGGCCTTGCCGAGCACGCCCGGGTGGACCTTGCCGTCGACGCCCTTGGTAGCGTCGGTGACGGCGGTGCCCTTGGCGACGACGACCCACTGATCGGCCAGCTTCGCCGCGCGCTCCAGCAGGCGGGAGTGGAGGTAGAACACGTCGCCCGGGTACGCCTCGCGGCCCGGCGGGCGGCGGAGGAGCAGCGAGAGCTGGCGGTACGCGACGGCCTGCTTGGAGAGGTCGTCGTACACGATGAGGGCGTGCTGCCCGTTGTCGCGGAAGTACTCGCCCATCGTGACGCCGGTGTACGGCGCCTGGAACTGCAACGGCGCCATCTCCGACGCGTTGGACGCGACGACGGTGGTGTACTCCATCGCGCCCATCTCGGTGAGCTTGGTCACCACCTGCGCGACCGTGGACTGCTTCTGTCCGATGGCCACGTAGATGCAGAAGACGTTCTTGCCCTTCTGGTTGACGATGGCGTCGATGGCGACGGCCGTCTTGCCGGTCTGGCGGTCACCGATGATGAGCTCGCGCTGACCGCGACCGATGGGGATCATCGCGTCGACCGACTTCAAGCCCGTCTGGAGCGGCTCGTTGACGGTCTGGCGGGCGATGATGCCCGGGGCCTTGATCTCGACGCGGCGACGGTGCGGGCTGTCGATGGGCCCCTTGCCGTCGACGGGCTGGCCGAGCGCGTTGACCACGCGACCGACGAGCGCCGGCCCGACGGGGACGTCGGCGATGCGCCCGGTGCGCTTGACGATGTCGCCTTCCTTGACCGCGCTGGCCTCGCCGAAGATGGCGACGCCGACGTTGTCCTCTTCGAGGTTGAGCACCAGCCCGTAGAGCTGGTCGGGGAACTCAACCAGCTCGCCGGCCATGGCGCCCGAGAGCCCATGGATGCGGGCGATGCCGTCGCCGATGGTGAGAACAGTTCCCGTTTCGGAGACCTCGATGGCCTTCTCGTAACCCTGGATCTGCTTCTTGATGATCTGGGAGATTTCTTCCGCGCGCAGTTGCATCGTCCGCCTCTATGTCCGCCCGTTTACGCCTGAAGTGCCGTCGCGCGCAGCTCTTCGAGCCGGGTGCGTACGCTGCCGTCGTAGACCTTGTCGCCAATCCTCGTGACCACGCCGCCGATGAGCGACGGGTCGACCTTTCGCGCGAGGGCGATGGAGCGCCCCGTGAGCTTCTCCAGCACGCCCGTGAGCCGGGTGTACTGCGCGTCGCTCAGAGGCACCGCCGAGGTCACCTCCGCCTGAACCTTGCCCGCCTTCTCGTCGCCGAGCGCCGAGAGCGCCGTCGCCACGTCGGGGATGATCGCCCCCTTGCGACGGTCGGTCAGCAGCAGCGCCACGTTGCGCGCCGTCGCCGAGAGACCCATCCGCGAGGCGACGTCCTTCATCACCGCGCGGCGCGCGTCTTCGCGCACCACCGGGCTCGCCAGCAGTTCGAGGAGCTCCGGGGAGCCCTTCAGCGTCGCGGCGAGCTCGCCGATCTCGCGCGTGAGGGCGTCGACGTTGCCCTCCTCCACGCCGATCATGAAGATCGCCTTCGCGTAGCGTCGTGCCGTGGGTGAGCTCACGCCTGTGCCCCTTCCTTGCCCGCAGACTCCAGGCCCGCGAGGTACTCATCCGCCAGGCGCCGCTGGTCGTCCGCGCCGATGCTCGACCGCACCGTCGCCTCAGCAGCAGCAGCAGCCGCCAGCACCGCCTCGCGCCGCAGGTCTTCGCGCAGCGCCTTGAGCTCGGTCTCGATGGTCGCCGTGCCGTCGGCGCGCATGCGCTCCACGCGGGCGTGCGCCTCGGCGATGATGCGGTCGCGCTCGGCCTCACCGGCCTTCACGAACTGCGACTTCAGCGTGTCGATCTCCGCGTCGAGGGCGCCGAGCTTGGTGCTCACCTCGTCGTGCATCGTCTGCGCTTCGGCGTGGAGGCGCTTGGCCTCGGCGATCTCGCTCTCCATCGCGGCGCGGCGTGCTTGCAGCGACGGGTTGATGGAGCGCGTGACGGCCATGTACCCGAGCACGAGCAGGATGCCGAAGTTGATGAGCGGGCCGACGAAGGGCGGCGGCCGGGGCGTGGTGATCTCGCGGCCGTGCTCCATGGTGGTCACGGTGCCGCCGACGCCCGTCCAGTTGATGGGGCCGGGCTGGTGGAACCCACCCGCCTCGTGCCCGCCTTCGGCGCCGTGCTCCTGGGCCCACGCCGCGGTGCCCGCCATCATCGTCGCTGCGAGCAGCGTCACTCCCAACCAGCGCTTCACGACTGAACCTCCCGACGCAGAACCTTCGCCGCGATGCTGCGGGCGAGCTCCGGCACGAGCGCCAGGACCTCGCCGCGGACCTTCTCCCGCTGCGCCGCGATGTCGGCGCGCTGCTTCTCGACCGCGGCCATGACCTCTTCGCGGGCCTTGGCGAGCAGCTCGTTTTCGGTGCGGGTGCCGTCGGTGCGCAGGGCCTCGCGGGCCTTGGCGGCCGTGGTGCGGGCCGCGGTGAGCTTCTCGTCGAGGGAGGCCTTGAGGGCCTTCGCCTCGGCGTCGAGGGTGGCGGCTTCGGCGCGGGCGCCCGCGGTGCCCGACTCGCGGGCGTCGATCACGGCCAGCATCGGCTTCCACAGCGTCGCGCGCAGGAAGAAGAACAACCCGAACCACACCCCGAGGTTGAGCAGGAGGGTGATGTCGACGTTGATGAGCGGGCGTTCGTTGGCGACGAGCAGGACGAGATCGTTGGGCAGCATTGTGGAGGCTCCTGCGGAGGCCGTCGGACCCGGCTGGAAAAACGGGGTTTCGACGCGCGGTGCTTCACCCTCTGGGGCGGAGGTCGCGCGGCTTCTATCACCCGACGTTTGCGAGGGTCAAGGCGTCAGAGGACTCGTAGGGTCCGCGCCGCGGGAGACAATGCTTCAGCGGGGAGTTCCTGCGTCGACGAGGGAGCGAACGATCTGCGCGCGGAGGTTGTTGGCGACCGTCCGCGAGGCGCTGACGTTCTCGCGGGTGAACACCGACGAGGGAAAGGGCAGCCGCGGCTGGGCGAGCAGCGTGAACACCAGGCGCGTGCGGGGTGTCGGGCCCGCGATGCGCTCGATGAGTGTGTTGCTCTCGAAGCGCTCCATGTTGCCGTCGATGGCGTGGCCAGCGAGTTCGAGGCGGTTGGGCGTTCGCTGGGCGTTGACCCGGACGAGCGACCAGATGACCCCGAGCTCACCGCGCAGCGGCACCTGGAGGTAGACGTCGGTGTCGGCGCGATTGCGGCGCACCACGCGGGCCTCGGTCACGTGCGGCATGAAGGTGTTGTAGTGCGCGAAGTCGAGCACCGCGCGGGCGACCACCTCGAAGGGCGCATCGATGACGGTCTCGGCGCGACCCCGGCGAACGGAGATGCCCGGCACCTCGACGGACGACGACTCGATGTCGTCAGGAGAGCGAGCGTCGGCGGGAGGAGCGTCGGTGGACGCGTCGGCGCTCGCGGTGACGGCGGCGTCGAGGGCGCCCGCGTCGCGTGGGGTCTGCGCGATGGCTGCGGATGAGGCCGCGATGAGGGAGAGGGCGAGCGGAAGGGCGAGGCGAAGCGAAGAGGGGTGCATCGGTGGGCTCGGACGGGAAGATAGAGCCGTGGGATTCAATGTCAGGGCGTGGGCATCTTGACGCCGCCCTCGAAGCGCACGCCCTTGTCGATGAAGACCTCCGGGGAGGAGATGTTTCCGAGCACGGTGGACGGCGCGTAGACCTCGACGACGGCGCGGGCGGTGATGTCGCCGCGGACGGTTCCGCCGCGGACGATGAGGGTGCCGACGTCGAGGGTGGTGACCGTGAGCTCGGCCTCCTCCCCCACGACCAGCACGCCTTCGCTGAACACCTCGCCCACGAAGACCCCATCGATGCGAACGCGCCCCTCGAAGGTGAGCTTGCCTTCGAAGCGGGTCCCGCGTCCGAGGAGGGCGTTGAGCTCACCGGTCGATGCTTCGATGGCGCGCGCGCTGAGGTCGGCAGGGGTGACGGCGGCGTCGTCGGCTTCAGACATCGGTGGCGCGCTCCAGGGCGGTGGTGCCGGGCAGGCCGAGCCAGGGGACCTTCGCGCGCCCCGTGTGACGCGCGATGGCGACGGCGAGGAGGATGCGCGGGATGACGACGAGCGCGTCGCGCCAGCGGATGCCGCTGACCTCGTCGGCGTAGACGGGTCGCACCACCACGTCGACGACGCGATGTCCCTGTAGCGCGAGCGCGCCGAGCAGGTGGTTGGGGTAGCCGTAGCGCCGCCAGAGAGCGTCGAGGTCGAGCGAGCGCAGGGCGCGCGCGGAGGTGACGGTGTAGCCGCACTGGGAGTCACCGACGTGGTCGAGCCCGGTGGCGAGACGGGTCATCGCCGAGAGAACACGATTGCCGACGTGGCGCACGGCGGGCATGGCGCGGGCGCAGTCGGCGTGGCGGAGGCGGTTGCCCTTGGCATAGTCGGCGCGGCCCTCGGCGACGGGGGTGGCGAGGGCGAGGAGGTCGGCCGGGTCCATCTGGGCGTCGCCGGCCATGACGGCGACGAGGTCGCAGTGGCGGGCGAGGGCCTCGCGGTAGCCGGTGGCGAGGGCGCCGCCGACGCCGCGGTTGTCGGCGTGACGGACGACGACGAGGTCGGGGCGCGAGACGGAGGCGAGCACGGCGGCGGTGTCGTCGGCGCTGGCGTCATCGACGACGACGGCGAGGTCGACGAAGGGCGGCAGGGTGTCGAGCACGCGAAGCACGCGTGCGCCGGTGTTGTAGGCGGGGATGACCACCGCGAGTCGTTGGCCGAGGAGCACGGTGCGGGGCATCTACCGCCCGGGACGGAGAGACGTCAACGAGCGCCCGACGTCTGGGAGCACCCGCCTACGTCCGCAGTCGTCGGCCTTACCCGGAGGGACGCGACCGCCCACGTCCGCGGTCGACGAGGTCCGGCTCGCCGCGCACGAGGCTCTCTTCTCCCGAGGCAGACGACCACGAACGTGGGCGGGCGCGTCCCTCCGGGTAAGGCCGACGACCGCGGGCCTGGGCGGGTGCTCCACTCACCGCAGCAGCCGCTCCACCGCGTCGAAGAGCGTCGGCGCCACCACCCGCGTCTCCTCGTCGCCCTGCCACTCGTCCGACCACATCGTCGTCGGCGCGATCGCCCGCGGAACCCTCACGCCCCACTCCGGCAACACCGCCGCCGCGACCCCGCCCACGTGAAACGCGTGACCGTCGTAGTGCAGGTAATGGATCACCCGCTCGGGCACATCGCGAAACGCCGCCCGGCTCCGTCGCAACACCTGCTTGTCCGACGCGAACGGATCAACAGACACCGAGTACGTCGTATCCAACCGACCCGTCTCCACCACGAGCCCGCGAGGCGCCACCAGCGCGTGGTAGTCCGACACGTCGATGTATTCGTTGACGTCCGCATACGCCCAATCCCAGCAGGCGTGGTGTCGATAGCGGTACACCGCCACGTCGGGCGAGAAGCCCGTTGGAATCACCACCGCCTGCCGCTCGTCCAACGCACCCGCGATGGACGTCACTTCGCCCCCCATCGACAGACCCACCGTCACCACGCGCCGCGCGTTGACCCCCGGCTGCGACAGCGCGTAGTCCACACCCCGCATCAGGTCCCATGCGCGCTCGCCGTCTTCTTCCCAGTCCGTCCCCATGCCGGGTGCCGCGACCGAGGGGTGCGTCCCGTTGCCATGCGCCGGGTCGTCGCCATCGGTCAGGTCGACGTAGAGCCCGCGACGATCGGCCAAGGGCCGGTGCGAGACGTCCACCGCCACCACCAGATAACCCCGACGCGCAAACGCGTCTCCATACCAGTACGCGTTGTCCGGTGACATCGCCTGGTACGCGCTTCCGAAGTGTCCGTTGACCGCCACCGCCACGGGGTATCCACCCGCCGGCGCGGGCGTCGTCGGGCGCGCCACGTACGCGTGAACCCATCGCGTCAACGGCTCGGTGCCGTAGGGGTTCGGGAGCTTGTACGTGATGCGTACTTCGCTGAGTCGATAGCCCTGCGGGTGCGTCTCTTCCGCGTCGTCGCGCGCCGGGTTGATCGCCGCGCCGACCATGGGCGCCAGGTCGTCCGCCAGCACCGTCACCTCCGTCGTGATCGGCTCCGGCGCGTCGGCCATCACCATGTGCGCGATCTGCCGGCGAGCCCGCGACTGCCACGCCTCGCGCTCCGCCACCGAACGCGACGCCAGCCCGTAGCCCAGCACGTCGTGACGATCGCCCGCCCACATGTGCTCATCGCCCGTGTCGGGCATCGAGTACCGGCCCGCGATGGTGCGCCCCGCGACCGTGCCCGAGTAGTACCGCTGAAGCTCACCGTCCATCACGTAGAACCCCAGGTGAACCCCGTCCCAGTACAGCACCCCGACGTCGTGCTCGAACTGCTCGTCGACGATGCCGCGTGACTGCGTCGCGTACACCTTGAGCGTTCCCGCGTAGGCCGTGAGCCCCGAGCGGGAGCGGTCGATGCGCAGCGTCGCGCGCTCGCCGTTGTCGAAGAGCAGATCCCACGTCCGCGGGACGAGGTCGCGGTCGAGGTATGTGGCGTTCCAGCCGGTGACGTGGGTGAGGTAGCGCGCGATGAGAGGCTCCGCGCCCGTTGGCTCATGGGGAGCGACGCGGCCCGTGAGCACGCCCTCCACCACGCTCACCCGATACCAGTCGATGTCGTCGCGGTTGGCGCTCGTGCGGCGGAAGCGCAGCGCCCCGGCGTCATCCCACGCGACCTCGGTGAGCGCATCCGGCGTCGTGCCGGGCTCGACGGACTCGTCGAGGATGGTTCCGTGGAGGGAGCCCTCGATGGTGTCCCACGCGAAGGTCGCGACGACGCGCGCACCACCGACGTTGAGGTACCAGGTGCCGAGCACCGACGAGAGCGCCGCGGGGGCCGGTGTCACGACGATGGGAGGAGCGCTTGGAGCGTCGTCGGAGGGAGCGTCCGCGGTCGCGACGTCGCGCACGGTCGACGCGTCCGCGCGCGGCGACAGTGACTCATCAGCGGCGGCAGTGACGCATCCCTGAACGAAGGTCGACAGCAGCAGATACGTCGGGAGAAGAAGCCATTTCAAGCGCATCGGATGTAGCTGAATGGCCACAAAGCCGACGCCGCTTCAGCGATACGTCACTCGTCGGGAATGCGCAGACTCGACAGCAGCACCCAGCCTTGTCCGGTCGAGAAGATCCCGCATCCGGGAGTGTTGTCGCCGGTCGCGACGAAGACCCAGCCGTCGTGCCCGCGGTAGAGAATCGACACCCGATCGCCTCGATGCAGAAACCGCTTCGGCGCGTAGTCCGGCGCGAAGTACATCGGGAGCACCGTCGCGTTGACCTCGCGCACCGGGCGCGCCTCGTCGAGCATGCCGCCCTCGCAGTCATCAGCGCCCTGGCTCGCGGGGTTGGCCGACGCGCAGGTGTTGCGGCCGCTGCACAGGCTCCGCTGGCAGGTGCGCGGGTTGTACGGCGCCTGGAAGCCTTCGTTGAAGAGACCCGCGTTGCACGCGCCCGTCGCGGGCGGTGAGTCACCGAGCGCGGCCACGTCGACCCAGCCGTAGGCACGGGCCGGGTTGAGCGCGTTGACGAGATACCCGAAGCGGTAGCGCGACGAGCCCGCGGCCAGGGTGCTGCGGAGGCCGGGGCGGTTGCCGCAGCGGCGATTGCGCTTGGACTGCGCCATGAAGATCTGCCCCGGCGCGAGCTCGTCGAAGACCTGCCCGTTGCGCCCATCGCCCACGCACGACGGACCGCCCGAGAGCAGCCGCGTCGCGCGCGTCACGGTGAAGGGGTAGTAGGCGAGGTTGACGCTGGCCGCCGTGTACGCGAGCGCGAGGCCGCCGCAGGAAGGTCCACCGGGTGCTTCGTCGCGCTCGAAGCGCAGGCAGCTCCCGCCGCAGTCGCGCGGGCACGAGACGTCGTCCTCGTACCAGTCGCACTGGTTGTCGCCGCACGAGTTGCCGTGGTTGTAGCGGCGCATCTCGTTCTGAACGACGCACCGCAGGTACGCCCCCTGGTTGGGCGTGAAGCGCCCCGGCGTGCAGAAGTAGTAGCCCATGAAGTTGAGGCGATCGGGGGCCGCGGGCTCGGCCGCGCTGCACGCCGCGCCGACGCAGGTGGAGCGGCAGCGGCGGTTGACGGTTCCGTCGCCGCTGCACGGAGCGCAGGAGCCGTTGAGGTGGGCGCCGTCGTCGCAGACCGCGATGTCCGCAAGGCCCGCGGGGCCGCGGTCGATGGGCGTGTCGCAGAGCATGTCGCCGGTGGTCGCGCAGCGGGCGGCGTCGGCGCGGCCGTCGCTGCACTCGAAGGTGTGGGCGAGCCCGAAGAAGTGACCGAGCTCGTGGGTGAGCGCCTGCTCGTCGAGCACCGTCGGCGTGGCGGTGACCCCGGTGTCGCGACGGATGTCCGAGACGAACACCACGCGCCCGGCCTGCGCGAGCCCGCCGAGGGGACGGCCCGAGGCATCGTCGGTGAGGCCATCGACGATGGCGATGGGGACGACGCCCGGCGTGGTGGCGCCGATGATCTGCGTGCGGATGGCCTCGTTGCCGCGCGCGAACTGGCACGACGGATGGGAGAAGTACTGCACGTCGACCTCGACGAGGGCGAGGCGCGCGCTCACGCGGAAGACGGCGCGCACGCGGTCCATGACGGACTGAACGTCTTCGAGCGGGCGCACGAGCGTCCCGCGGCGCTGGCAGATGTGCAGCGCGTAGGGGACGGTGAGCTCGGGCCCGGCCTGCGCGGCGGCGAGCACGCCGGGGTCGCGGCAGCGGGCGCGCGCATCGCGGATGTCACCCGTGGCGGGGGTGTTGTCGACGGGCGGCGGGGGGTTGTCGGGCGGCGGTGCGCAGAGCCCGTCGGGCTCGGTGAGGCACGCGTCGGAGCAGCCGTCGCAGCGGGCGGTGTTGCCGTCGTCGCAGGTCTCGCCGGGTTCGGTGATGTTGTTGCCGCAGCGGGTCGCACGGACGCACGCGGTGCGGTCGATGCGGCAGTCGGCGGAGCAGCGCGCGGGGGCGTCGCGCCAGGCGGGCGTCTCGCAGCGCACGGCGGCGCCCATGGGGTCGCACTCCTCGGTGGGGTCGAGGCGACCGTTGCCGCAGAGCGCCGGATCGGTCGGGCGGTAGGTGCACGACGACACGTCGAACTGACACGACGGCAGGCAGCCGACGACACCGCTGGCGAAGGCAGGGTCGAGCGCCGCGCAGGTGGGCGGCGCGGTGGACTCGTCGCCCGGGTCGCAGGCTTCATCGGGGTCGGTGCGACCGTCGCCGCAGACGCTGCTCAGGCCGAGGCCGGTGTCGTCGGGCAGGGGTTCGCGATCGTCCCAGGGCTTCTTGAAGAGGTCGTCGACGAAGGCGCCCGCGTCGTCGAGGGGACCGTTGTCGATGACCGTTCCGCTGGAGCAGCCGACCGCGACGAGCAGCCCGAGAGCCAGCAAACAGCGCAGCGCGCGACCGGCGGACATGGAGAGGACGGTGCCTCAGTCGGCGGGCGTTCGTCCATGGCGGAGGGGCGGCTCAGCAGTGCGCGGCGCAGGCGTCCATCGTGACGGACATCACCAGCTCGTCGAGCGACTCGACGGTGACGGGCAGCCGGCGTGGGGCGCCCGCGAGGCGCTCAGAGAGCGCGCCGAGGGTGTCATGGCACATGATGGTCGACGGCAGGACCCGGCGTCCCAGCAGCGTCTCCAGTCGGACGGCGAGCTCCGCGACGAGGCGCCGATCGACGCCGAACTGACGCAGCGAGCGGCGCGGGTCGACGCGGTCGGGGCGAACGTTGGTGAGCTCGCTCACGTACGCGATGAGCCAGTAGCGGAGGGTGGTCGGGGTGACGGGCTGCTTGTTCATGGACGAGAGCCATCGCAACGGTGGTGCCACGCGGGTTGTGCCGCGGAAGGCGACCGCGTTGCGCAACCCCGTTGCGCAGTGCAGCCCGCGATGGCTGTGCAAGGCCGTTGCGCACGGGTCTATCCTCCGCGCCCCATGCGCATCGACCCCCACTCGTACACCGACGACGCCCACCCGAAGGTCACCGCCCTCGTCTGGAACGCCCGCGTCGACTTCGCCGCCCACACCCTCGACGCGACGGCCACGCTGCACCTCGACGCCCCCGCGTCGGGACCGCTCGACCTCGACACGCGCGCGCTCTCCATCAGCGCCGTCACCGACGACCACGGGCGACCCGTCCCCTTCGCGCTGCACGACGAAGACGCCATCCTCGGCGCGCGCCTCTCGCTCACCCTCGCCGACGACACCCGCTCCGTCGCCATCAGCTACCGCACCGCCGCCGACGCCAGCGCGCTCCAGTGGCTCGACCCCGCGCAGACGGCGGGCGGCGCACAGCCCTTTCTCTTCTCGCAGTGCCAGGCCATCCACGCGCGGTCGGTGGTTCCGTTGCAGGACTCGCCGCAGCGGCGCATCACCTTTCGCGCGACGCTCACGGTGCCCGCCGCGTTGCGCGGACTGATGGCCGCCGGCTTCGAGGGACGCGACGTCGAGGGTGCCGTGGCCATCGAGCGCTGGACCATGCCGCAGCCCATCGCTCCGTACCTCTTCGCCTTCGCGGTGGGCGACCTCGCGTCGCGTGAGCTCGGGCCGCGCAGCCGCGTGTGGGCAGAGCCCTCGGTGGTCGACCGCGCGGCGTGGGAGTTCGATGGCGTCAACGGCATGCTCGACGCGGGTGAGTCCCTCTTCGGCCCGTACGCGTGGGACCGCTTCGACATCCTCGTCATGCCGCCATCGTTTCCGTACGGCGGCATGGAGAACCCGCGGCTCACCTTCGTCACGCCGACGCTCCTCGCGGGCGACCGCTCGCAGGTGCGGGTGATCGCGCACGAGCTCGCCCACGCCTGGACGGGCAACCTCGTCACCAACGCCCACGCCGAGCACTTCTGGCTCAACGAGGGATGGACCCGCTACGCCGAGCTGCGCATCGTCGAGGCGCTGGAGGGCAGCGACGTCGCCACGCTGCTCGCCGCCATCTGCCGCCGCGACCTCGAAGAGACCATCGCCCGCTTCAGGCGCGACGGCCACGCCGAGCTCACGAAGCTCCGAACGCACCTCGACGGGGTCGACCCCGATGAGGCGTTCAGTACGGTTCCGTACGACAAGGGGAACCTCTTCTTGAGGGCCATCGAAGCGGCGGTAGGGCGCGTGGCCTTTGATGAGTTCGCGAAGCGCTACCTGGAGGAGTTTCGCTTCGGCGCGGTGACCACCGAGGGGTTCGTGGCCTTCACCGAGCGGGCGCTGCCGGGCGTTCTGGCGCGCGTCGAGGCGCACCGCTGGATCGACGGCGAGGGTCTTCCCGACAACGCGCCGTCGGCGCGCTCGGAGAGGCTCGACGCGATCATCGCGCGGGGTGACGCGCTGCCCGAAGCCGGCACGAAGCTCACCGCGACGGAGTGGCAACTGTGGCTCGATCGGCTGCCGCGGCCGCAGACGGCGGCGTACTGCGCGACGCTGGATGAGCGCTTCGGGTTCACCGCGACGGGCAACGTGGAGGTGAAGGTGGCGTGGCTGCGGGTGGCGCTCGCGAGCGGCTACGACGTGGTGCTGCCGGAGGTGGAGCGCGTGCTGACGAGCGTCGGGCGGATGAAGTACCTGGCGCCGTTGTACGGAGCGCTGCTGGCGCGACCCGAGACGGCGGCGCTGGCGCGGACGGTGTTCGAGCGGGCGGCGGCGGGGTACCACCCCATCGCGCGGGCCATGGTGCGCGGGCGGTTGGAGCGGGCGTAGCGCTCGATCCACGACCACCTTGTGACGGTGATCGGGAGGCTTTCGAAGTGACGAATGACAAGCCCCTGGCAGTTCCTCCAGAGTATGCGCGCTGGGTCGCCAGCCTGACGCAGCGCATCCGCGGCGCACGCCAGCAGGCGGTGCTCTCTGCGAACCGCGAACAGATTCGCCTCTACCATGAGATCGGCCGCGAGATCCTCGAACGGCAGGGGCAGCAGGGATGGGGTGCCCGGGTCGTCGATCGGCTGTCGGTCGATCTGCGGGCGGCGTTTCCCGACATGAAGGGGCTGTCCGTCTCGAACCTCAAGTACATGCGCGTTTTCGCGCAGGAATGCCCTGGTCTTCAAATTGGTCAGCAGTCTGCTGACCAATTGCCGTGGTTCCACATCGTCACGTTGCTGACCAAGCTCGCCGACCCGTCTCTGCGCGAGTGGTACGCCCGCGAGGCACTCCGTGGGTCCTGGCCGCGCGACACCCTGACGCTCCAGATCAAGAACCAGCTCCACCTGCGACAAGGTGCGGCAGTCAACAACTTCGACCAGCGCCTCCCGGCATCGGAGGCGAGCCTCGTCCGCGAGGTCCTCAAGGACCCCTACCACTTCGACTTCCTCGGCCTCGGGGACGAAGCCCAGGAGCGCGACATCGAGAGCGCCCTCGTCCGCCACATCACCCGGTTTCTGCTGGAGCTCGGGGCGGGCTTCGCGTTCGTTGGTCGGCAGTTTCGGTTGGAGGTCGGCGGGGAGGAGTTCTTTATCGACCTGCTCTTCTACCATGTACGATTGAAGTGCTACGTCGTGGTGGAGCTCAAGGCACACGCCTTCAAGCCGGAGCACGCGGGGCAATTGAACTTCTACCTGAGCGCGATCGACGCGCAGGTGAAGGCGCCCGACGACAAGCCCACCATCGGACTGCTGCTCTGCCGAACGAAGAACCGGCTCGTCGCGGAGTACGCGCTATCGGGCATCGACAAGCCCATCGGCGTGGCCGAGTACGAGCTGGTGCGGGCGCTACCTTCGCCGCTCGACACCAGCCTGCCGAGCATCGAGGAGATCGAGGCTGAGTTGTCGCGAGATCTGGGCGATGCCGAGGGAGGTGATGTGTTTCCTTGAAGGACGCCATCGTGGTCCTGTGCCGGTTGTGTAACCGACGCACAGAGGAATCGTATGGCCGACGCTATGTCCCATCCGAGCATCCGTGCTGCTGCACCCGCCGACGCGAATCTGCTCCTCGACATGATGGACGACTTCAACCGCCTGGAGGCGATCGCCTGGACCCGCGCCACCTGTCAGCCCGCGCTGGAGACGTTGCTCTCGTCGCCTGACCTGGGCGCGGTGGGTCTCGTCATCGACGGGGACGACGTGCGCGGATACTTCGTCGTGACCTGGGGCTTCGACCTGGAGTGGTCGGGGCGCGACGCCTTCCTGACGGAGCTGTACCTGCGACCCGACGCAAGAGCCCACGGGCTCGGGCGCGCTGTGCTGCCGCTGATCGAAGCCTTCGCGGCGGGGCACGGCGCTCGCGCGCTGCACCTCATGGTGCGCCCGGAAAACGAGGCCGCGGTGCGGCTCTATCGCAGCGCCGGGTTCACGTCGCCGCCGCGGATCTTCTTGACCAAGGAGGTCGCGTCGGCCGGGTGATCCACTGCGATGTCGGCCTACTCTCATGGCCCAATCAACGAGAGTGAAACTCCCACTGGCTGTTCGTCGACGCTCACACCCAACCGCTCGGCGTAGAGGCCGAGCGTGCGCACCACGGCGTGGCGCCAGCACCACGTCAGCGCGGCGCTACGGCGTCGATCGCTACGCACATCTTCCCAGTTCGCTCGCCATGTTCGATCGGCACCCACGTTGCGATGTCCCGGCCCGAGCGCTCGTCGACCCGGAGGCCGTCGCGCCGAAAGGACATCACCCACCCCATGAGCATCAACCCACTTCATCTCTGCCTTCTCGGCGCCCTCGGCCTCGTCAACGCGTGCGTGTTCACCGGCCACGGCGTGGCGCCCGGCTACGTCGCTCAGGGCGCGGCGCCCACGGTCATCGCCTTCCATCAGGTGCCGGTGATCGCGACGACCTCGGAGGCGCACCCGACGACCTCCGCGGTCGCGGGTCTCGACAGGCGTGGCGGCGCGGGCGGGCTCTACACCTTCAACGGGCTCGACGGGCAGGTCGCGTTCAACGACGCGAGGCTGCCGACCGGCGCGCATCCGCGCACCCTGTCGGTGTGGTTTCAGACGAGCGATGCGACCGGCGCGCACGTCATCGCCAACTGGGGCAACGCCACGGTGGGCCAGCGCTTCGGCCTGCTCGTCGACGCCGGCCGCGTGAAGCTGGTCGGCGAGTTCCAGGATCTGATGAGCGAGCACACCTTCGCCGACGGCTGCTGGCACCACGCCGCCGCCACCTTCGACGGCGCCCGCGGGGCGGTGTGGGTCGACGGCGTGATGCTCACGTCGGGTCCGCTCGCGCTCAACACCGCGGGCTCCACGCTCGTCATCGGCAACGCGCCGTCGAACCACTCGCCCGAGTGGTGGCGCGGGTCCATCGCCGACGTGCGCGTCTACGCGCGGGTGCTCAGCCCGCCGGAGCTGTCGGCGGCCGCGAGTTTGTGAGCGCGTGCCGGACGGTGGTTCAGCCCACGAGCGACAGTCGAAGGCGACGTCGCGGTCGGCGGGGTAGGATGCCGACGAGGCGAGGCATGACCATGAAGGCGCACCGGATGGACGTGACGGTCACCGAAGACCACGAGGTCATCGTGAGGCTCCCGAGAGACTTTCCGATCGGGGCCGCGGAGGTCATCGTGCTTGCGGTGGGGACGGCGCGTGACCAGCGGACGACCGACACGACCGGCCCGTCGGGAGTCGATGCCTTCGCGCGCAGGTTTCCCCGTGCAGGAACCATGGGGCCGGTGATCCTTCACGAGTCGGCGGTCGCGCCGGTCGACGAGGAAGACTGGCCGGAGTCGCTGCGGTGACGCCCCTGCTTCTCGACACTTGCGCGCTGCTTTGGATGGGTTCGAATCCGGCGGCCCTCATCGCCAGCTACGCGCGAGTCGACGTCGTGTGGTGATGGGCTCACCGGCGGATGCCGCGGCCGGTCACCCTGCGAGCGCCTCACGCACCGCCGCGACCGTCGCGTCGGGCAGGTCGGTCGTCACGATCTGCGCGCCCGCAAACCGCCGCATCTCCTTCACGAGCGCCTCCACGTGCACGTGGCTCACCAGCAGCGCCAGCGCCGTGCTCCCCGGCGTCACCGTCTCGCGCAGCTCCTGCACCCGCTCGTCCGGAACACCCGTGTCGATGAGCTTCGCCGCGAGCGCGCTCGTCCCCGCGGTGATGGCGCTGCCCACGATCGCGCCCACCGGCCCGGCGAGCAGCGTCCCGAAGAGCAGCCCCCAGAACGCCCCGTCGAGCGCGGCCTCGCCCGGCGTCACGTCGGTGGTCTCCTTCACCACCGTCTCGCCGTTGGCGTCCTTCGCCACGAAGACGGCGTCGTGCAGGAGGATCTCCCCCTCGGTCATCAATCGGGTCGCGGCCATCAACGCCTCCTGCGCCTTCAGGGGCGAGTCGAAGGCCAGCACGATCAGCTTCCTCGGGTCGTTGTCCATGCCCCGATGCTTGGGGCCAATCGCGGCACATCGCAACCGCTCTCCGTCCCTTCACCCCGACCGCGCCGCCAGCTCTCCGTCGCCGCGCCGGTACTCCACCGGCGTCCGCCCCGTCCACCGCTTGAACGCCCGGTAGAACGCGCTCACCTCCGAGAACCCCAGCACGAACGCGATCCCGCTGATCTCGATGCGCCCCTCACGCAGGTGCCGCACCGCCGCGTCGCGGCGCACTTCGTCGAGCAGCTCCTGAAACGCCCCCGCGCCTTCTTCGGCCAGTCGACGATGCATCGTTCGCGCGCTGCACCCGAGGCCCTTCGCGATGGACTGCGCCGTCGGCGTGCCGTCTCGCAGCGACGCCACCACGGCCTGCCGCACCCGCGCGGCGAAGCCCTCCTCCGTCGCCGCCGGGACGTCCTCGATCAAGCCCATCATGTGCCGTTCGAGGATCGCGCACAGCGCCGGGTCGGCGCTCATCAGCGGCGTCGACAACAGCGCCGCCTCGAACACCAGCTCCGTCCGCGGCTGATCGAAGCGCACCGTCGCGCCGAACACCCGCTCGTGGATCTCCGTGCTCCGCGGCGCCCCGTGCTCGAAGCGCGCCTCCCGCACCACGAAGGCCTCGCCCATCGTTCGTCGCCCCGGCTCGTAGAGCATCCCGAGCGCGTACTCCACCCCGTGACGCCCCGGACCGTCGACGGGGTGCACCCCGAGGCGCACGTGCGCGCGGTCGCCCTCGAGGTCGAGCGACACCGAGAGCGAGCCGTCGACGAGGCGCACGTAGCGCACCACGCGGCGGTAGGCGTCGCCGAGCGTGGCGCTGGTCATCACCGCGTAGCCGAGCACGTGGTCGGGCGGAAACGGGCGCGTGAGCTCCGCGAGGCGCAGCCCGAAGGACTCCTCCCCGGTGCGCACGGCGGCCTCGTCCCACAACGCCCGGAGCTGCGCCGGCGGAACCCTCCGGTCGAGCTCGTCGAGCGCCGACGCCTCGATGCCCACGTCGTCACGGAGCTTCACCGGGTCGGCGCCGAGGTGCTCCGCCGCCTGAAACACCCGACGCACGTGATGCATCGCCATGCCGGACATGGCCGACCGTTCTACCGGACGGGATTGGCCGCGTCGATCAATGATCCGTCCGCATCGGTCAATGCGGCGCCGTCGCCACCGACGCTATGAGCGCCTCATGGCGCCTCCCGTCCCGACCGAGTTCCGCCACACCGATCACGCCGTGCGGGGCTACTCGCGCGAGGTGCTCTTCTCCTACGCGGTCATCTGGGCCTGCTTCGTCGCGGTCGCCGCGGGGCTCGCGCCGCCCCCGGTGCTGCTCGTCGGCGCGGTGCTGCTCAGCCGCGCGATGACGCCCTTCCACGAGTACTACCACGCACCCATCGCGCGGGTTCCGTTCGTGATGCGGCTCATCCCGGTGGTGCTGAGCCCCTTCTGCGCAGGCATCCACGAGCAGCGCTTCCTCCACTTCCAGCACCATCGGTACCTCGGCGACGCGCAGCGCGACCCCGACCACGCGCTCATCCACGGACCCATCCCCGCCGCCCTCTGGCGCTGCTGGTGGCAGCCCGAGCGCGCGCTCTTGATCTCGCTCGTGGGCAAGCGCCTCTCACGTCAGGACGTCGCCGAGGCCGTGCTCCGCGCGCTGATGTTCGGCGCGGTGGCGTGGGCGCTCGGCTGGGCCTTCCTCTGGTACCTCATCCCCGCGCGCCTGCTGTGGATGGGCAACTACTTCGGGTTCGCGCGCTTCCTGCACATGAGCCCGCCGTACCTGCCGTGGCTGCTGCGCGCCGTCTACGTCCCGACGCTGCTCGGCTCGCGTTGGCTGTGTGTGTACACCGAGCACGAGGTTCATCACCGGCTGCCGGTGGTGCGCGCGGAGCATCTCCACCGGTTTCGCGACGCGGAGGCGACGTAGGTGATGCTCCTCGACGAGATGGGCCGGCCCTCGCTGGCGGGCGACTCGATTCCGCCCGGCGAGATCCATGAGCCGCCGGGCAAGGAGTGGCCGCGGCTGAGCGCCGAAGAGGTCGCCATTCGCGGCCTGGTCATCATCGGTATCGGCGTGTACGACCTCGCGCGCTTCGCGGCGAAGCACCCGGGTGGGCCCGTCATCACGCCGCTCCTGGGCACCGACGCCACGCGCCACTTCGCCGCCGCCCACGCGGGCAACGGCAAGGTGCTGAAGGTGCTCTCGCGCTTCAAGATCGCGGAGCTGGAGCGCGACACGCTGCACCGCGAAGACCGCGACATGGCCGCGCTCACCGATCGCCTCCGCGCGGAGGGACTCTTCCGCTACACGTGGTCGTGGCTGCTGACCGACATCGCGGGGGTGCTGGTTCCGTTCGCGCTGACGCTGGTGGCCGCGCGGGTGAGCGTGCCGCTGGCGTTTGTGTTGTTCTGCGTGGCGATTCTCAACCAGACGTACTTCTCGCACGACGTCCGCCACGACGCGGTGTTTCGTCGCGAGCAGCGTGGCCGCCGCTGGGTCGACGCGCTGGGCGTGCTGGTGCTCGGCACGACGCTCAACCCGCTGGCGGATGACCACCGCAACCACCACGCGTTCACCAACCAGCTCGGTCGCGACCGCGCGTTGCAGATCCCCAAGGTGGTCTGGCACCGACGGCTCGTGAGAGTGCACGGCGCGCGCTGGGTGCGCGTGCAGATGCTCACGTGGCTGGGCGTGATCCTGCCGATGACGTTCCCGTTCATGATGTACCGGGGGACGCAGTACCTCCTGCGGGAGCGGAAGTACGCGCTGCTCGCGGCCGCCGCGCTGCGGTGGGCGCTGCTCGCGTGGTGGTTCGACAACGCCGCGCTGTTGCTGCTGCCGCCGATGCTAGTCGCGGCGATGCAGGCCTTCGTGTCGAGCTTGAACCACTACCACCTGCGCATCGCGGTCACCCCGGAGATCTCGCAGGCGCGCACCATGATCGCCCGCTCGCAGAACACCGGCGCGGGCGTCGTCTGGACGTGGCTCTGCGGCAGCCTGAACTTCCACATCGAGCACCACCTCTTCCCGACGATGCCGCGCCGCAACTACGAGCGGGTGGCGCCCGAGGTGGTGGCCTTCTGCCAGGCGCACGGCATCGAGTACAACGTCTGCACGGGCCGCGAGGCGGTGGGGCGGATGTTGAAGAAGGTGTGGCGGCCGTTCAGGGATGGGGCGACGTCGACGGCGGCGTGAGAGAAGATGCTCCGTCGCCGGGATCGAGGCTCAATCCCCTGTCGGACCGGGGTTTGGGCGTTGCCCCGCCCCCCGGTCCCACGATGGGTTGAGCCTTGATCCGGACGCCCATCGAGAAAGGCGGGCGGTCACCTCCTCGCGAAGAGCCGCTCCAGGATCTCGAAGGTCTCCGCCCGCGTCGCCGCGTCGGCCTCGCCGAGCAGCGGTCGCGCGCGCTCCGCTGCGTCCCAGTGGGCGGCGGTCGGGAAGTCGTCGCCCGCCTCGTCCGGATTGATCCGCAGGACGAACGCCGGAACCGCGTGCAGCACCCGGACGGCCTCCGCCGCCAGCAGGGCGCAGGGCGTCGCGTGCTCGATCGCCGCGCTGTAGTAGGCGAAATGGTGGTCGAGACGGGTCGGGCTCGCCGCGTCGTACGCGGAAGCGACGGCCCGTGCGGCGACGACGGAGTCGCTGTCCGCCACGACCCACTCATTGGCGACGAGCGCGTCCGCGCAAGAGCCCATGGTGACGGCCCATGAGCCGCGAATCACCCGATTCCAGCCCCGTCGCACCCGCGCAATGACCTCGACGGCTTCCATGACGTCGACGTCCCCCAGCACGGACGTCGCCAGCGCGGGCAACGCGGCCACCTCCTCCGCCTCTGCCCGCAGACCCCAGGCCGCGAGCGAACGCGGCAGGATCTTCCGCACAGACCAATCGAGGCAGACGTGCAGGCGCCGAAGCTCCACGCTTTCGTCCGCCTTGCTTCCGACAAGACGCGCCGCGAAGCGCGCCAGCTCCTGCCGCGCCTCGCCGTCCCAGACTTCGTTGAAGGCTCTCAGCAACTGCACCAGCGCCGGGCTGGCGTCGCGCGGCTCGTCCGACGTCGTCCGCTCCGTCACGACGGGTCTCCCCCCGCTGCGATCAGTCCCCCGCGGTCACCGGCGGAGCCCCGTCGTAGAGCCCGTTGATGGTCGACTCGTACTTCTGCACGACGTTGCGGCGCTTGAGCGACATCTTCGGCGTGAGCAGCCCGTTGTCGACGCTGAAGTCCTCCGCGATGAGCGCGAAGTTGCGCACCCGCTCGTACCCCTTGATCTCCTGCGTGAGCTTCGCGATCTCGTCGCGGTACAGCGCCATCACGTCCGGGTGCGTGAGCAGCGTGGGCAGCGGATCGACCGACAGCCCCTTCTCCTTCGCCCAGCCCTTGAGCTTCTCGATGTCGGGCACGATGAGCGCCACGTTGAAGGGCCGGTTGGCGCCGTGGACCATCACGCTGACCAGCCACGGCGACAGCTTCATCGCCTCTTCGATCGGCACCGGGACCACGTACTTGCCGTTCTCCAGCTTGTACTGCTCCTTGATGCGCCCGGTGATGAAGAGGAACCCGTCCTCGTCGACGTAGCCCATGTCGCCGGTGCGGAAGCCGCCGTCCGAGGTGAAGACCTTCTCGTTCTCTTCGGGGAGGTTGTAGTAGCCCTGCATCACGTTGTGGCCGTAGCAGACGACCTCGCCGTTCTTGGGGTCGTCGGTCTGGCTCTTGTCGATGCTCACCCGCGTGCCCGGGATGCTCTTCCCCACGCTGCCGATGCGACGCCCCTTCGGCGAGTTGCACGTCGCGATGGGTGACGTCTCGGTGAGCCCGTAGCCCTCGTAGACGGTGACCCCGATGTTGTCGATGAACTCCGCCACCTCGCGCGAAATCGCCGCGCCGCCCGAGAACGCGTACTTCAGGTTGGGCCCGAGAATCGCGCGCACCTTGGAGAGCGCGAGCTTGTCAAAGACCTTGTGCAGCGTCTCGACCACCAACGAGCTCTCGCCCTTGTCGTGCAGCTCGCGGCGCTTCGCCGCGTTGGCCATCGCCGCCGCGACCAGCTTCTGCTTGATCGGCGGGGCCGTCTCCATCTTCTTGTTGATGCCCGCGTAGAGCTTGTTGAACACGCGCGGCACCGAGAAGAGCACCGTCGGGCCGATCTCGGTCATGTTGGCGATGAGCTTCTCGACGCTCTCCGCGATGGCGAGCGAGGCGCCCATGGAGAAGAGCCCGTGCAGCTCCACCACCTGTCCGAAGGAGTGCGCCCACGGCAAAAACGACAGCGACCGATCGCCCGGCCCGATGGCGAGCATCTCGTGCATCGCGCTCACGTTGTTGGCCATGTTGCTGTGCGAGAGCTTCACGCCCTTGGGCTTGCCCGTGGTGCCCGACGTGTAGATGAGCCCCGCGAGGTCGTTCTTCGCCGGGTTGGTCAGCGGTGCGGGGGTCTCGGCGCCGCGGCGCAGCAGCGCGTCCATGGTGTCGCTCTCGCTGTCACCGCCGGTGAAGGTCACGACGTGCTTGAGCTCGGGGCAGTCGCCGCGCACCGCGACGAGCTTCGCCTTCACCTTCTCGTTGGGGACGAAGCAGATCTGCGCGCCGCAGTCCTTGAGGATGTACGCCCACTCGTCGTCGTGCTGCGACTCGTACATCGGCACGTACGCCGCGCCGAGGGTGTACGTGGCGTAGGCGCCGATGGCCCACTCCGCGCGGTTGTTGGAGATCACGGCCACGCGATCGCCCACCTTCACGCCGAGGCCCGCGAGGCCGCCGCGGAGGTTGTCGACCTTCTCCTTGAAGGCCCCGTAGGTCATCCACTTCCACTCGCCCTCGCGCTTCTCGCCAAAGAGCGGCGATTGGGCGTAGCGCTTGGTGCTCTCGGAGAAGATCTCCACCAACGTCTCGAACTTCGACATCGACGACCTCACTGGGGCTGAAAGGGGGCGGGCGGAAGCTAGTTCAACCACCGGTCCCAACGGAAGGGGCCGTCGCGCCTCACTCCCCTCCCCCCGAACGCTTGGGATATGGTCGGCCGCGATGCAGAGCCCTCCCCTCGACGACAAGTCCCTCCGCGCGCTCGTCCGGGCCGCCGAGTCCCCCGTCAGCGCCCCCATCATCCAGCGGCTGATGTTCGGCGAGTCGGGCATCGCGAAGATGCTGGCGCTGCCCGTGGAGCCGGGCGACCACCCGAGCCTCGACGAGCGACCCCTCGGCCCCGCGGAGCCCCCCCAATGATCACCCTCGACGCGCTGCGCGCCCGCTACCTGAGCCGCGAGACGGACCCCCGCGAGCACCTCGACCGCGTGCTCGTCGCCCTGCGCGAAGCCGCCCGCCGCACGCCCGCCCACGCCGCGGTGCGCGACTACAACGACGAGCGGGCCCGGCGCGAGGCCGATGCCTCCGCCGCGCGCTATGCCTCGGGGAAGAGCCTCGGCGACTTCGACGGCGTTCCCATCGTGGTGAAGGACGAGGTCGACGTCGCGGGCCTCCCCACCCGCGCCGGAACCGTCTACCGCCCCGCCCTCCCCGCCGCCCGCGACGCGACGGCCGTGGCCCGCCTGCGCGACGCGGGTGCCATCGTGGTGGGCAAGAGCGTTCAGCACGAGCTCGGCATCGGCGCGACGGGCATCTCGCCGCACGAGTCGCTCACCCCGCGCAACCCGCACGACCCCGCCTGCGCGCCGGGCGGATCGTCCTCGGGCAGCGCCGTCGCCGTGGCTCTCGGGGCCGTCCCGGTGGCGGTGGCGTCGGACGGCGGCGGGTCGGTGCGCATCCCCGCGTCGCTCTGCGGCGTGTGGGGTCTCAAGCCCACCTTCGGTCGCATCCCCAACACCGGCGATGACAACCTCGAAGGCAGCCTCGGGCACCTCGGCCCCATCGCGCGCTCGGTCGAGGCGATGGAGAAGTTTCTCCGTGTGACGGCGGGCGACGACGGGCAGTGCGCCGTGAGCCGCGGGTCACCCGCGCTCGACCTCGAAGCGCTCGCGGGCGCCAAGGGCCGCGACCTCACCGGGCTGCGCATCGGGGTCGACCCCGACGCGTGGGCGGACGCCGATCCGACCATCGTGTTCATGTGCCGGGAGGCGCTGCGCCTGCTGGAGAAGCAGGGCGCGACGCTGCGGGATGTTCACCTGCCGCTGGGTCGCCACGCGGGGGCGATGGGCTTCGTGACGATGACGGTGGAGGCGGCGCGCGGACACGCCGCGGAGTACCGCGAGCACCGCGAGAAGATGGCGCTCGACGTGCGCATGGCGCTGGCCATCGGCCGCAACATCTCCGCGGTGGACCACCAGCGCGCGCAGCTGCTCCGACAACGGCTGCGTCGGCAGATGGCGGAGATATTGGGCGAGGTTCACGTGTACGCGACGCCGACGGTGGCCATCACGGCGCCGAAGGTGCGGCCGCGGGCCGAGCGCGCGGGTGAGGCCGACCAGGCGGTGACCAACGACCTGGTGCGGTATACGTTCCTGGGTAATCTGACGGGGCTGCCCGCGCTGACGGCGCCGGTCGGAGTGCAGGGGGCGCGCATGCCGGTGGGGTTGCAGCTCATGGCGAAGCCGTGGGACGAGGCGACGCTGTTGGCGGCTGCGTATGGACTGGAGCGGGCCGGGTGTGCGCCGCCGACGCCGGCGGTGCGCGTGGACTGGTGAATTCTGGTGTGGGGAGAGAAAAGGCCGCCAGGGCGCAAGGGTCGCAAGGACCAGAAGATGGGGGGCTGGATGCTCGGATCGTTCACTCCTGTTGGATGCTCAACTCGCTCCTGAATGCAGCTCTTCTGACCCTTGCGCTCCTTGCGTCCTGGCGGCCTCTCGCGATTCCCAGGTTGATGTAACCGCTCACCGCGCGAGCGCGACCCGCGTGACCCGACGCGGCGCCGCGGTGCACTCCCTCCGCAGTCGGCTCAGCAGGTCGCCCGCGAACTGCTGCTCGACGAAGCGCACCGTGCGGACCTGGCTCATCTCCAGCGTGCGCGCGTCGACGAAGCGGAAGCCGCGCGTGGTCGTGCGGAGGCAGGCGTCCATGGAGTTTTCGTGCTGGTCACCGACGCCCGTCCAGACGCGCTCGAAGCCGCCACTCGCGGTCGGGCGAAACACCACGGTCCACGACGAGCGCGTGTAGTAGTCCGCGCCGGTCTCACCCGCGAATGAGACCAGCAGCCCGCCCGGCACGGCGCGCACCGGCTCGGCGGTCCATGTCTCGCCGACTTCGCGCGAGGGCATCTCCTCCGTCGTCTCCCAGGTGATCGCCCCGCCCACCACGCGCGCGAGCCGCAGCGTCAGCGTCGTCGCCGTCTCGCTCGACACCACGCGCCACGCGCTGAAGTACCGGGCCCCGCCGAGCTCGGTGCAGAGGCTTCGCCACTCGTCGTCGCCCGTCACCTCGAAGAACACCGCCGCCGCGGCCTCGGTGCACTCCGTCGGGACGACGCGCATCGCTACCTCGGGTGCCTCGGGCGCAGGCGCGGGAGCCGTGGCCACGACGACCACGACCGGTGGCGGCGCAGACACGATGACCGTGGTCGTGGTGACGCGCGGCGCGGCGTGGCGACAGGCAGCGAGCGCGAGGACGGCGAGGAGCGAAGAGCCCAACCACTTCATGCGAAGCACGGGGCTGCAACGCGTGTTCCGAGGAGACGGTCAGTGGGTGGTGGTCCCTGTGCCATCGCTGGAGGGCAACATCTGCGAGAACGAGAAGCTCCCGGGTGATGCGGCGCGAGACAGCGACGTCACGCCGTGGCGTGCGCTGCCCACATACGTCGCGCGCGCCGGCTGAACAAACACCAGCACCGGGCCGCCCGACCCCACGATGATGCGACCGGCGTGCACCGCGGCCGAACAGATGGACGAGTCATCGCTGTACACGTCGGTGCCCCACACGGGGCCGAGCGTTCCGCCCGCGGGGCAGTCCTGCGTGAAGGTGGCGCCGGCGCTCCCGCGGTGACTCACTGCGGTCTCGGCCCATGGGTTTGTTCCTCCGTCGCCGCCTGCGGGGACGTCACTGTCGTTGATGGCCGGAGCCGGTGGCGGCGTCGCGGGCGGCGCTGGCGGAGCCGCTGTGGGCGCCGGTGCAGGCACGGGCGTCGGACCCGCCTGCTCTCCGCGCTTGCAGCCCACGACCGCCACGCCCACCGCCCACCACGCGAGCACCATCATCCTGGTCATCTGTCGCATCCGCTCTCCCGCTCTCATCCCCATCCATACCGCACCACGGCCGCGACCGCCGAGGGGTCTTCCAGCACGACGTTATGCCCGACGCCTGCCACGCGATGGTGGGTCACGCGTCCCCCTCCGCGACGCACCATCTCGTCGGCGACGCGCGTGAACTTCTCGTCGCGCTCACCCGTCACCGCGTGCACCGCGAAGGGCGCCGACGCGAGCGCGTCCCACTGCGACGGCATGCGCCCGGTGCTCAGCGTCGACAGGGCCCACGCCACGCCCGCAGCCTCGTGCGCACCACGCCACGTCCGCTGCGCCGCGCGCACCTCCGTCGGCAGCTCCCTCTGCGTCGCGAAGAGCGGCAGCGCCTCCCATCGCTGCACGAAGGCGTCGAGTCCGTCGCGCACGATGCTCGCCGCGAACGCGTCGTCGTCGGCCGCGCGCTTCGCCCGATCGGCGGGGTCTTCGAGGCCGGGCGTTCCGCCGACCAGCACCACGGCGCGCACGTCGCCCGGGTGCCGCAGCGCCAGCGACAACGCCAGCCGCGCGCCCAGCGAGTAGCCCACCAGCACCCGGCGACCCGCAGCCCACGGCGCCATCGTGTCGAGCACCTCGTCGAAGGTCGCGCCCTCGGTGCGAGGCGACGGACCGTGCCCCGGCATCCACGGCGCGTCTCCGGTCGAACGCACCGCGTCCCACTGCGCGGGCGCCCCGAGGAAGCCGTGCAGCCAGCCGATCACCGCGCGAGCTCCGCGGCCACCCGTTCTCTCACCCGGCGGCGACGCGCCACGCCGTCTTCGGGCGCCACCACCGCCTCGATCACCGTCACGCCTGCGGTATCCAGCGCCGACTCGAGCGCGGCGGACAGCGCCTCCGGGGTCTCCGCTCGCGCGTACCGATGACCAAACGCCGCCGCCGCCTCGGCCCAGCGAATACCCTGCGGCGTAAGGAAGAAGCGCCCGAAGGCCTCGGCCCGCGCGCTCCCGGGCGGCGCCGTACGTCCCAATGGGAGCTCCGCGAAGATGCGGCCGCCCTCGTTCTGCACCAGCAGCACCACCAGCGGGCAGTCGAGATGCTGCGCCGCCGAGAGCCCGCCCAGGTCGTGCGCCGCGCTCACGTCGCCCAGGTACACGGCCACCGGGTCGCTCGCGTGCAGGGCAGTGCGCGCACCGACGGCGCCCGCGATGAGGCCGTCGATGCCGCTGCCTCCGCGCTGATGAAGCACCCGCAACGAACGAAGCGGCGCGGCCAGCTCCAGGTCGCGCACCGGCATGCTGTTGCCCACCGCGAGGCACGCGCCCGTCGGCAGCGCGTCGACCAGCGCCTGCGCGATGGTCAGCTCATCGAGGGCGTCACCGAAGGTCTCCGCGCGCACCGCCGCCCATGAGTGCGCGTCGGCCCTGCGAAGCGCCTCGGACCACACGTGGTCGACCTCGACGTGACGGCCGCCGAGCGCGTCGAGCACCGCCCTCGCCACGGCCGCGGGCTCGCCGACGAGCAGCGCCCGCGCATCCCCCGACGGGTCGGGCCAGCCGTGGGGAGAGATCACCCAGCGATCGACGGCGGGGTGGGCGATCCATTGGGAGAGCGCAGGCGAGGTCGGCGGCAGCGACCACGACACCACCACGTCGGGGCGGTGGGCGGCGCGCCAGGCTTCACTGCGAACGGCGAGGTCGAGGCCCGGACACGCGAGCGCGGCGCCGGTGGAGGCGACGTGGCGATAGCCGCTCGCCGACTCGGCGACGACGGCAGCGCCGACAGCGGCGGCGAGCGCGAAGAGGGCCTCGTCCGCGGGAGCGCCCCAGGTGACCGACGGGCCGCAGACGAAGAGCGGGCGACGCGCGCCGGCGAGCGCGGCGGTGAGCGCAGCGACGCCATCGGAAGACGGAACAGCGTGCGGGGTGAAGACCCTTGGCGCGCCCAATGAAACGCGGCGGGCGAGGTCGGCGGACCAGGGTTCGGGCGACGGGACATCGACGGGTTCGAGCGGCTTGCGAAAGCGCGCGTTGAGGTGCACCGGACCGGGCGTCGGCGCGCGGCTGAGGGCGAGGGCCTGAGCGGCGATGCGGCCGACGGCGGCGAGGGCATCGGGCGAAGCGTCGGGGAGGCCGAGCTCGGCGCGGTGGCGCACCACGCGGCCGAAGAGGTCGGTCTGGTCGATGGTCTGCGGGGCGGCGCAGTCGTAGGCCTCCCACGGGCGGTCGGTGGTGACGACGAGCACGGGGACGTACGCCTGCGACGCCTCGATGAGCGCGGGGAGGTAGTGGGCGCCGGCCGTCCCCGAGGTGCACAGGAGCATCGAGGCGCCGCCCGTGACGCGGGCCTGGCCGAGCGCGACGAAAGCGGCGACGCGCTCGTCGACGACCGGGAGGCAGCGCACGCGCGGACACTCGGCAGCGGCGAGCGCGAGGGGCGTGGAGCGCGACCCGGGCGAGATGACCACGTCGCGCAGACCGGAGTCGGCGAGCGCGCTGATGAACCACCGCGCCCAGGCGCTGTGCAGGTCGGAGGGAGAGGTCATTCAGTGTCCTTGGAGGGCGACGCGGGCGGTGCGGAGCTTGGCCTCGGTCTCACGCCACTCGGTCGCGGGATCGGAGCCCGGCACGAGCCCCGCGCCGACGTAGGCCCACGCCTCGGCACCGCGGAGGACGGCCGAGCGCAGCGTCACCACGAAGCGACCGTCGCCGTGGGCGTCGCACCATCCCAACGCACCGGCGTACCAGCCGCGGGGGGCGGGTTCGTGGGCGGCGATCCAACGGAGGGCGGCGTCGCGCGGAGCACCCGCGACGGCGGGCGTGGGGTGCAGCGCGGCGGCCAGCGTGAGGGCGTCGGGCGCGGACGAAGACGAGGCGCGGATGGGCGTCCAGAGGTGGTGCACGGAGGGGAGCGTTCGGACGGTGGGTGACGGGTCGTGCAAGGGAGAGAGGCCGAGGGAGGAGAGCGTGCGGTCGATGAAGTCGACGACGAGGCGGTGCTCGTGGCGGTCTTTCGCGCTGGCGAGCAGCGCGGCGATGACGGCGGGGTCGTCGGCGGTGCGAGGGAGGCTGCCGGCGAGGGCGTCGACTTCGATGGAGTCACCGCGGCGTACGACGAGTCGCTCGGGCGTCGCGCCGACGAAGAGAACATCGGGCGCGAGGGTCATCGCGAAGCGGGCGCCGTCGTCGACGGAGAGTCGCGAGAGAACATCACGGAGCGACCACGCATCCGTGCGGGTGAAGCGCACGCGACGCGCGCCGACGAGCTTGGCGATGGCGCCATCGTGCATGGCGGAGAGAGCGTCGGTGACGAGGGCGGTCCAGCGGGCCTCGGACTCGGGGTCGGGCGCGCGGGCTACGGCAGCGGCGGGCGACGAGACGGCGGCGACGGGCAGCGCCCAGTGGAGCGTGCGCGCGGCGGAGGCGGGGCCGATCCATTGCACGAAGGTGCGACCGTGGTGGGTCGTGCGAGACCACGTCGGGAGCACCATGCGCGCACCGGGTGCGGCGCTCCAGGCGGGGTCGTGGGCGTGCGAGCGGGAGGGGTCGAAACACTGGCCGCCGAACATCCGCGGCGCGGGCGCATCGACGACGTCGGAGAGCACGACGAGGGACGAGAGCGTGTGACGGACGGCGGGCGCGAGGGTGGCGAGGTCGTGGCCGTCGAGGGTGACGGCGGCGCCCCAGGCGTCGGTGACGCCGTCCTCGGCGGTGGACCAGTGGAGCGTGGGCGGCGCGTCGGTGGCGGCGTCGTCGGTGGCGACGACGATCGCGACGAGGGTATCGGGCGCGAGAGCGTCGAGGCGGGAGCGCTGAGCAGCGGAGAGAGGGGACACGCGGGCGCAACGGTGGTGGCAGCGCGCGGGGACGTCAATCGCTCTGTGGGTCACGCTTGACGGCGTCGGTGTGGAGGCGTTGCACTCTGGCTCGTGGTGTTCGTCGCCGTCATCGTGCTGCTGGTCGCCGCCGCCCTCCCGGCGATCGTTGTCGCGCAGGTGATGCACCCACGGCGGCTCACGCGAGGCACCCGCGCGGTGCGCACCGTCGCCACGGTTCCGATGGCGGCGCTACCGATGCTCTGGGCGTGCGTGGCCTTTGTGTTTCTGCTGAGCCCGGAGTGCTTCGTAGTTCCGGCGTTCGGGTACGACGTCGACTGGGAGTCGTACGGCGGGATCTCGTTTCTTGGCCCCCACAGCGGAGGCGCGACCCCATCAATCTGCACGACCCCGTCGTCCATTGGGGTTGTCCAGTCGGAGAGTTGCGGCCCGCTGACCTTCGACCGGGTCGACCACCACGATGGCGCCTACATCGAGACGCTCTGGTCCTTGTCCCGGCAGTCGCGGTCATCCGTGGGGGAGTGGTACTGCCACTCGACCAACCCCCGCAGCGGCCCCGGCCCCCATGAACTCATCGTGTGGACATCCGCCAACCGCTCGCTCGTCACCTACGAGTGCCGCGCCACGGATCCGCGCTATGCCAACGTCGGCAGCATCTTCAACAGCGGGACCTTCCTCCAACTGCGCGCCGTCGAGGTACCGCGCGGACCTGGCGACAACCTGCCCCTCATGGTCGCACTGGCCGTCGCAACCCTGGCGCTCACCGTGAGTGCCGTCGTGGCGCTGCAAGGGGCCGATCGTCGGAGCCGGTTGCGACTGTACAAGTTTGACGTGCCCTTCGCTGACGACGCTCCCGACCCGGGAGAACGGCACGAGGAGGTGGAGGTCGGGCTCACGCCGTTTCGCACGGCGCGGTTGACGAAGCCGGCCCCGCCACCTCACCGCTCCCCGCGACGAGCGGCCTTCGAGCGCCGTGTCCGGCGGCGTTGGATCGTCGTCGCGGCGCTGTTCGCCGCGGGCCTCGTCGCGTCGATCGCCGCGCTCACCCACCACGGTCACGTCCCGGGTCGCCCGCTGGTCACGACCCGCCCGTTCTTCGACGCCACCCGGTAGCGTCGGCGTCGCGCGCTGACACGCTACTTGGCAGCGCCCCCCGCGGCGTGCTGCGATGCCCCCATGGCGCACGGAACGAAGGTCAACTCATGCTTCCCGACGGGCCTGCCGTACCCGGGGATCATGCCGTTCCTTCGCACGGCGCCGCCCGCGCAGCTCGGTCTGGCGGAGGAGCTCGACCCCGACGCGCCGTGGCACACGCTCCCGCTCGCGGCCATCGACACGGAGACCACCGGGCGCGACCCGGGCCGCGGCGATCGCATCGTCGAGATCGCCGTCGTCCACTTCCGCAACGGCGTCGTCGAAGGCCGCTACGGCATGCTGGTCAACCCCGGCATCCCGATCCCCGCCGAGGCGTCCGCGGTGCACGGCATCAGCGACGCCCAGGTGAAGAAGGAGCCCACCTTCGAGCAGCTCGCGCCCCGGGTCGTCGAGCTCCTCCAGGGCCGCATTCCGCTCGCGTACAACGCCGGCTTCGACCGCGGGTTCATCCGCGCCGAGCTGGTGCGCGCCGGCTTCGAGGTCACCAAGACCGCCGAGACGCCGCCCGCCCTCCGCGGATCCGAGTGGCTCGACCCGCTCGTCTGGGCCCGCGCCTTACAGACCGGGGTAAAGGGCTTCAAGCTCGGTGAGGTGGCCCTGCGATTGGGCGTCGACCTCTCCAACGCGCACCGCGCGACCGACGACGCCGAGGCCGCCGGGATGGTCCTCTACAAGCTCCTCCCGAGCGAGCGCGGAACGACGTACCGCTCGCTCGTCCTCGAACAGCGCGGCCTCAAGTCGGGCCCCGCGGGTCGCACCTGGCGGCGGTAGTGCCCGGCGTCGCCGAACGCCTGCGCCGCGTCGACCCGACGTGGTGGGTCTTCATCGCCGCGCTGCTCGTCTACGCCAACACCCTGGGCGCGGGCTTCGTCTACGACGACACCACGGCCATCGTCCCCAACCCGGTGCTGCGCGGGCCCTTCTCGCTCACGCGCGTCTTCACGACGGACATCTGGGGCCTCGGCCGCGCCGACCACTGGTCGGTGCACACCTACCGCCCGCTGCTCACGCTCTCGTACGCGCTCGATCGTGTCGTCGGTGGATGGCAGCCCTGGAGCTTCCACCTCACCAACGTTCTCCTTCACGCCGCGGCGAGCGTGCTCTTCTTCCGCGCTCTGGCGAAGCGCCTCGTCGACCCGGCCGCGGCGCTCGTGGCGGGGCTCGCCTTCGCGCTGCACCCGCTGCACACCGACGCCGTCGCGAGCATCACCAACCGCTCCGAGGTGGCGTACGCGCTGGCGGCGCTCGGGGTCTACGCGCTCCACGCGCGGCGCGGCGTGGGCGCGACGGTGGCGGCGCCGCTGGTGCTCGCGGCGGGGCTGCTCTGCAAGGAGGCGGCGGTGGTGATCGTTCCGCTGCTGGTGGTGCGCGACCTGCTCGGGACGACGACCACGCGCGCGGAGAAGGCCGCCCGGTACGCGGGCTATGCGCTCGCGCTCGCGGCGACGGCGGCGCTGCGCCACCTCGCGCTGGGGAGCGTCGACACGCTGCGCCCGGACTACCTCGCCAACCCCTTGCGCGACGCGACGGTGGGGGTTCGTGCGTACTGGGGCGTGCGCTTCGTGGGGCTCGTCGGGCGGTTGGTGCTGGCGCCGCTCGACCTGTGCGCGGACTACGGCGCCGGGGTGGTGACGCCCGCGGTGAGCTTCGACGGTGACGTGGTGCTGGGCGCGGCGGCGCTCGTCGGGCTCGTGGTGCTGGGCGTGCGCGCGAGGAAGAGCGATCCGTTGCTGACGGAGGCGTGCGCGTGGGCGCTGGTTCCGGCGGCGCTGTACAGCAACGTGGCGAAGGTGTTGCCCGCGCCCTTCGCGGAGCGGTGGTGGTACCTCGGGTCGGCGGGGTTGTTTCTGTTGCTGGGCGCGGGGATGCGCGCGGCGCGAGCGCGGTCGCGGACGGTGCTGCCCGCGGTGGGTGTGGTGCTGGCGCTGTGGGCGCTGGTGACGGTGCGGCGCAACGTCGATTGGACTACGTCGCAGCGGCTCTTCGAGAGCGCGGTGGAGGTGCAGCCGGGCTGCGCGCGGATGCGGTACTTCGTGGCGCGCTTCCGCTTCCGCGAGGAGCGCATGGACGCGGCGTTTGCGAACGTCGCAGTGGCAGTGCGCAACGCGCCCGACTGGGCCGAGCCGTACGGGTTGTATGGGCGGCTGCTGGGACTGCAACGACGTGACGCGGAAGCTGATCGGGCGTTTGCGAGAGTGGGCGCGATGGAGGGCCCGGCGTCGCGCACGGCGCGGATGTACTGGGTGGACTACCTCATCGGGCGTGGGCGCTTCGCCGAGGCGCGGGCGCAGTTGGAGTGGCTGCGAGCAAACGGGTTGTGGGGCGACGACGCGGCGCGGATGGAGGGGTTTCTACGGGCGGCCGAAGAGCGCGGGCGGTAGCACCGTAGGGGGCTGACGGGTTGGAGAAGTCGCCAGGGCGCACGGGGCGCAAGGGCGAGCACAAGAAGCCTTGCAGGCCCCACGAGCGACTCATCCTCATCTCATCTCGTCCTTGCGACCCTTGCGCCCTGGCGACTTCTCCAACCCGTCAGACCTCCTGCAACGCGGCACCAGGTCATCGCATTGGTCGACAGGACACCGGGCCACCCGGGTCGAAGTCGTCACCGCGGGGGTTGGCCACGAGCGTCTGCCCCTCGCCCGGCGTGAGGCGTCGCGCGTCGGGTCGATGTCGCGGGACGTCAGACGCTGCCAGCAGCAGTGACCCCGCGGTCGTCTGGAGGGTCGGGCCGAGGGTTCCGTGGAAGGCGTCCCAGGCGACGTCGCCCGCGAGGCCAAACGGCGACCATGTTCGCGCGCCGTCCGCGGTCAGGAGCACCTGGCCATCGGCGAGCACGACGGCACCCCAGCGAGCGTCGGCGAAGATCGCGGAGCGCGCCGGTTGGTCGAGCGGTGCGCGGGTCGGAGGAGCCGTGCCGTCGGTGGTCCACAACGCTCCGGTCGGGTCGACGAGAGCCACGCGACCCACGGCGGCGCGGTCGGTGTGGAAGCCACAACGGAGCAGTCCGAGCGGCCTTGGAGTACCGAGAAAGGTATCCGTGCGCGCGACGTCACCGCCGCTGGTGACGAAGACCCAGCCACCCAGCGGGCTTGGGAGCGATCGACCCTCGACGCGGGCGGAGCGGGCGTCCCCGGCATCAGCCAACGGATCACAGCCCGAGGACGATGAACCAAGCGGTCCTCGTCGCGAGGCGAAAGTCGCGCGGTCGTGGCGGCGGTGGTGAAGGCGGCCGGGGTTGTCCTTCGCGGTACGGCATCGACGCGGTAGCTCGCGGCTCAACGATCGTCGACGACCACCTCAGCAAGCGACTGCGCCGTGATCGCTCGCGCGTGCCAGCGTTCGAGCAACGCGCGGTCGTCGCAGTCCATCACGCGGGCGCGGAAGGCTTCGTCTACGTCGATGCCGCGCACCGTGAGCAACTGGAGCAGCATCCGGGCCTCACCACGTGCTTCGCCGCGGGCTTCGCCGCGGGCTTCACCGCGAGCCTCGCCTCGCGCTTCACCGCGAGCCTCCATCAGTAGTCGCAGCTCACGGAACGCCTCGCTCTCGGGCATGTCATCGAGGTTCATCATCATCTCCTTGAACAGTTCCAGCAGCGGGGCGCCGAGCACGTTGAGAATTGCCTGTACCTGCGCGGTCCGCAAGCCGGCGTCCTCCGCACGATCGGTCAGCGCGATGGCCTCGTGTACGATCTCCTTCGCGACCGCGCCGCGACGGTGACGCACGGCCCACGCGGCGAAGAAGGCCAGTTCGGGTCGACCCGTCGCGAGCAGCGTCCGCGCCTCGTACTCGGTGAGCAGCACCACCACGGGATCGAGGTGCAGGCGGGTCCCATGTCGGGCCGCCAAGGTGAGCTCCGCCCGCGCGTGCGCCGCGACGGCGCGGTCGGCCGTCACCACGAAGAGGTCGCCCATCACGCCGTGCTCGGCGACGAGCATCGCCACGGTCACGATCCACGAGCCCACCTTCTCGTCCTTCTTGTCGTTCTGCACCTCGACGAGCGCCCACGACACGCCCGGTTCGAGCCAGAACGTGTCGGGGCGTCGCTCGATGGTGACGACCTTCTGGAGCGCCGTGTCCGCGAGCTTCAAGCCCCGCCGCAGCGTCTTCAGCTTCAGCGTCTTCAGCAGCAGGTTGAACCAGTCAGGATGCTCCTTGAGCACCCTCACCATCATCTCGTGTGCAGGCCCCGGCATGGCGGGCGATGCCCTACCGCGCAGCGTCGACCTCGGCAAACGAGGCAGGACATTACCTGTCACGGACAGGTCAGCTGGAGCGCGGCGCGCGCTTGCGGCGAGGAGAGCCGAACGGGTCGTAGGTGATGCCCATGCGGGCGAGGCGCTTCTCGACGCCGAGAATGCGCGAGCGGTCTTCGAGCGCGATGTAGCGGGAGCGCGCCTGGAAGAGGAGCTTGGCGGCGACGTCGTACTCGCCACGGAGTTCGTGGACGGCGGCGAGCAGCTCGCGAGCGAAGGCGCGCAGCATAGGGATCTCGTAGCGGGTGGCGAGGTCGAGGACCTGATGAGCCCGCTGAGAGGCGGTGTCGAGGTCGCTCACGGCAAGAGCGGCGACCCCGCCCGTCAGGTAACCGTGCAGGTGCTCGACAGTGATTGGCACTTCGCCCGGATCGTCGAGGCGTGCCGTAACTCGAATCGCCCTAGAGAGGTTGGAGCGCCAAAGGTCCACCCAGGCCAGCCGAAGTGCGTAGATGCCTCGAACGTCCTCGTAGCTGGGCTCGACCCACCCCGGAAGGCGCATCTCATCAGTATACGAAGCCCCCGACCCGACGAGAGAAAGCACGTCGCCCGCGGGCCGATTCTCAAGCGCGCACGAGAGTTGTTCAGCGACTTTCCCTTTCACGCCTTCTATCCAAGCACCGACGCGCACTCCAGAACGCAACAAACCTGCAACTCGGCCATGCGCGCCTTGAGCATCCCGCAGAGATCCTCTCTGTATCCAGGCGCGGAGCGTCCACAACAGCGCCAGCGTAGCTTCGACTTCATGCCTCCATTGGGTACGGCCGTGAGATCGAATCATCGTGTCGAGACACGATTCGATCTCGCGAAGCGCTGTCGGGCCCTGGGACGACATTCCACGCAGGAACGCGTGCATTGCAAGCAAGTCCCCACGGCCACGCCCTGTTGCAGCCTCTACCTCGCGACCGATAGAACTGATGGAGCTGGAAACCCAATCACGCTGGCTACCCGACATATCAAGCAACAAATGGGCGAACCGGAAATGCCTCTGAAGACCGTCCTCTTTGATCACCGCAGCCCGAAGCTTCACTTTACGAGAGCCAAGAGGAGGGAAGAGGGCAACAGACATTGGCCACAACTCTGCTGCGAAGTGAAAGAGTTCGGTCGCTCGTTGCTGTTCTTCTCCATGTGGCGCCTTCCGCGCAGCGTCGACCGACGAGAATCGAACCCGTACGGCTGATCGCTCCAAACTCGTGATGATTGGTGAACGTCGGAACTGACCATCATCGATGAACCCCAGTCCAGCAGCGACCCAGCTCTCGGCCTCATCGCGGAACGCTCGCGCGGTGCCCACCGACCACCCGATTAAATCACCCCTCGTTCGCCGCAACCGAAGTCTTAGCCGCGCGGTCAGTGACTGATCCAGGCTCCTCTCCCAATCCCCCTTCCCCACCCCCACACTCGCGTGCGCCATCCGGTGCTCCACCATCGCCGTGACGATAGCCATGAGTTCCACCGGTTCATCCGTGTACTGCGCCGCCTCCCTCAATGGACACTCGTGTATCCCGATTCCCCTCAACGGATGCGCCGGATCCCTCCACTCCCGCTCCAACGCTCGCAGCAGCGGCACCTTCAGCGTCGGCTCCATCCACGACGTCCCCACCAACTGCGCTTTCGGCAACTGCACCAATACGTGCTTCGCGCCCAGCGGCGCCACCAGCCCCCGCAGCCCGTCGACGTCCGTGTCCGCCGGCAGCCCATGGATCAGCACGAGTCCGCCCTCCCAGCGCACTCCCCGCTCGATCAGCCCCCCGAGCGCAGCCCCCTCCACCACCAGTTGCCGAGACCCCGGCAGCGCCACCCGCAGCAGCGCTAGCAGCCGCTCACGGTCCTCCGCCACGTAGTGGTGCGGCAGCAGCAACACCCCATCCGGCAGCGCGATCGTCCCCAGCTCCGCGGGCAGGATCCACACGGTGCGGCTCCCGGCTCAGGCCCGCGACGGGTGCAGGATGTACAGCAGCGGATCGAGCGTGAACCGCGACGGGTTCCAGAAGTCGTTCGGCAGGATCACCTGACGATCCTGGATCAGCGCGAAGTCTGCGGCGTTCTTCTCACAGGCGTCGAGCACCTTGTCGCTGTCGACCTCGCTGTCGGCGCTGGTGAAGAGCCCCACCACCCGTTCGACCAGCTCGTACGGCACGTTGGCGTACTCGCTACGAATCACCTCGCGCACCGCCTTCTTGCGCGCCTCGGCTTCCCACGCATCGCGCTCTGCCAGGTTCTGAAACCACTGGAGATACGCCAGCGGCGTCGGCGCCCGGTCGGCCAGCCAATGCGTGCCAACCTTCACCCCGCTCTCCTCCGCGAACTGCTTCTGGATCTCCTTCGACTCCAGCTTGATGCGCTTCTCCAGGATCCCCACGAGGTGGTTGCCTCCGAGCGGCGGCAGGGCCCGCTTGTGGATCGTGCGTGCGATGCCCGAGAAGTAGCTCCGCATGCACACCAGCGTGGCGATGGGCGCATCCGCCAGCTCCAGCACCCACTCCGCCTGCTCGCGCGTCTTGTTGCGCGAATCGTCGGTCCGATACTCGTGCTGAAGCTCGTCGACGTTATCCAGAAACAACAACACCCGGAAACCCGCGTCGCGCAGGTCGCACAGGTACGCCTTCAAGGCCGAGCACAGCCCTGCGTCGTCGAAGCGCAGCGACCCCTTCAGCGTCTGCGTCTTCTTCTCGGTCTTCTCGAAGGTCAGCCCGAACGAACCCTCCAGCACCTCCCGCAGCATCGACGTCTTCCCGCCGAGCGCCGCCTGGAAGCGCACGAGGTTTTCGTGGGCGACCTGCGCCTCGACGTTGCCCTCCAGACGAGTCAACGCCAGAAACGCCTGGCACATCCCGATGAGCTCTTCGGGCACCTTCACCCGCGAGTCCTTCAGGCGGCCGAGCTCGCGCACCAGCCTCATCGCGACGTCGTTGTAGACCGCGCGGCTGCTGTTGAGCCGTCGGCAGTCCACCTCCAGGAAGAGCGTGTTCTTCAGATGCTGCGGCGCCTCCCTCTGGACGTCGCCGAGCACCTTGCGCGCGTAGATGGTCTTCCCGCTGCCCTTGGAGCCGTGCACGCACCACGACTGCTTCACGGTCGCGTCCTTCGGTCGCGCGAGCCACGCCAGCATGCTCTGTGAGAGCCAGCGACACTCCGCCTCGCGGTTGACGAAGAGCCCCGGGTTGGTCTCCGCCGCGTTGAACAACCCGAAGTACATCGCCGCTCTCCTCTGCGCCGACTCTACCGCTTCGCCCGCAGGTCGCGCCGCCGGATCACGTCGCGGTAGCTCTCCCGCGCGCGGATGAGCGACACCTTGCCGCGGTCGACGAGCACCTCCGCCGGCCGCGCCCGCAGGTTGTAGTGCGACGCCATCGCGAAGCCGTACGCGCCCGCGTTGCCGACGATCACCAGGTCGCCCTCCTCGGGCATCGGGATCATCCGCTCCTCGGCGAGCACGTCGCCGCTCTCGCAGATGGGCCCCACGATGAAGCTCCGCAGCGCCGCCCCGTCGCGCTCCGGAACCATGCACACCGGGTGATACGACTGGTACAGCGCGGGTCGGATGAGGTGGTGCATCCCCGAGTCGACCCCGATGAAAACCCGATCGCGCGTGCGCTTGAGCGTCGTCACCTGCGTGAGCAGCGCGCCCGACTCGGCCACCACGTAGCGCCCCGGCTCCATCACGAAGCGCAGCGGCTTCTTGCGGCCCTTCTGCATCGCGCGCAGCCGCGCCATCACGCGCGTCCCGAGCCCCGCGAGGTCGAGCGGCGACTCCTCCGGCCGGTACGGAACCCCGAACCCACCGCCCGCGTCGAACACCTCCAGATCGGGCAACACATCCGCGAGCGCCAGCAGCGGGTCGAGGGCGTCGAGGAAGAGCTGCGGGTCGAAGATCCCAGAGCCGATGTGCTGGTGCAGGCCGACGATCTTCATCCCGAAGCGCGCGGCGATGGAGCGGGCCTCGGGGAGATCCTCCGCCGCAAGACCGAACTTGCTGTCGGGCCCCGCGGTCACGACGTGCGGGTGATGCCCGCCGCCGACCTCCAGGTTGACCCGCAGCGACACCCGCGCGTTGCGAAACATCCGCCCGTACCGGTGCAGCGCGGACAGCGCATCGAGGTTGATGAGCACCCCCGCGCGATGCACCGCGCGCAGGTCGTCGTCGCTGGGGTTGTTGCCCGAGTACACGAGCTCCGCCTTGCGAAACCCAGCCTCCAGCGCGAGCTGAACCTCCCACGGCGAGACCGTGTCCGCCCCGAGCCCCATCGAGCGGATGATGCGCAGCAGCGACGGGTTGCTGTTGGCCTTCATCGCGTAGCGCAGACCGACCCCCGGAAACGCCCGCAACAGCGCCCGGCAGCGGTTGCGAATCACCGGCGCCGAGTACGCGTAGAGCGGCGACCCGAAGCGCTCACACAGCCGACGCGCGCGACGCGGGCCGAGCCACGAGTGCCACGGGGTGTTCACGACTCCACCGCCGCGAAGAGCGCCCGGTGTAGCGCCCGCACCGCGCGCTCGCCGTGCTCGTCGGGCACCAGCAGACTCAGGTTGATGGCGCTCGCGCCCATGGAGAGGAGCTGCGCGGGGATGTTCTCCTCGGCCAGCACGGCGAAGACGCGCGCGCAGGGCTTCGGGTCATCCAACAGACCCGCCGCGACCACGCACACCAGGGCCTGGTCGCGCCGCACGGTGACCTCGCCGTAGGTCCGCAGCTCGCGCACGGCGTCTTCGAGGCCGTCCTCCTTGTCGACGGTGCAGCTCACCGAGACCTCGCTCGTGCTCACGAGGTCGACCACCACCCGGTGCCGCGCGAAGACCTCGAAGATCTTCGCGAGGAAGCCGTGCGCCAGGAGCATGCGGGTGGAGACGATGTTGACCGTGCGGATGCCGCGCTTGTGGGCGAGCGCGCGCGCGCCGTGGGCCGCGCTGTCGCCCTCGGCGGTGATGACCGTGCCGGGGTGATCGGGCTGGAAGGTGTTCTTCACGCGCACGGGGATGCCGCGCTGCACGGCGGGGTGGATGGTCTTGGGGTGCAGCACCTTCGCGCCGAAGTACGCGAGCTCGGCCGCCTCGTGAAAGGACAGCACCGGGATGGTGCGCGCGTCGGGCGCCACCCGCGGGTCGGCCGACATCACGCCGGGGACGTCCGTCCAGATCTCGATCTCGTCGGCGTGGATGGCCGCGCCGATGATGGCCGCGGAGTAGTCGCTGCCGCCGCGACCGAGCGTCGTCACGCGCCCGTCGAGCGTGCGCCCGATGAAGCCCGTCACCACCGGAACCTTGCCCGCGTCGACCAGCGCCGCGACGCCCGCGCGCAGGAGGTCGGCGCTCTCGGCGAGCGGTTCGGCCCCGCCGAAGTTTGCGTCGGTGACCATGCCGAGGTCGAAGGCGTCGACGTGCACGGCCTCGACGCCGCGCTTCCGGAGCACCGCCGCCGTGCTTCGCACCGAGATGCGCTCACCAAACGACGCCACGGCATCGAGCAGCTCGGGGGTCGACTCGCGCCGCGCCGCGATGGCTTCGAGCGCGTGACGCAGCCCCTCGAACTCCTGCGCGACGAGGCTGGTGTCGAGCCCGAAGGCGGTGAGCAGGGCCACGACGCGGTCTTCGACGGGCTCCGGGTCGACGCGCCCGTCCCTGGCATGGCGGGCCGCGGTGAGGAGCATGTCGGTGACCTTCGACGCCGCGCTCACGACCACGACGGGTCGCAGGGGCAGCGTGCGGCTGACGATGTCGCAAAGGTTGGCGATGCGGGTGGGATCGCCGACGGAGGTCCCGCCGAACTTCATGACGCGCATGATGGATGGCCCGGGCCATTACCAGACGGTGTGGTGAAAATGCCAGCGACTGGCGAGCGCGTCCGGTCTGGATGCTCCTCCCGATCTGGTGTTCACTGCGCGGCCCCATGAACGAACGATACGAACACCTCCTCGCCTCCCTGCGCGAAGTCGCCCTGGTGAACTCCGTGGTCTGGGTGCTGGAGTGGGACGAGCAGGTGGTGATGCCGCCCGGCGGCGCCGAGTACCGCGCCGAGCAGAAGGCGTGGCTCGCCCGCACCGCGCACTCCAAGCACACCGCCACGTCCTTCGGCGACGCCCTCGCGGCGGCCGAGCACGAACTATCCCACGCCGAGCCCGACAGCGAAGCCGCCGCGTTGCTGCGGCAGGCGCGTCGAAACTACGACCGCAACGTGAAGCTCCCCGGCGCGCTCGTCGAAGAGATCACCCGCACCACCACGCTCGCCCACCACGCGTGGGCCGACGCGCGCAAGGCCAACGACCCGTCGCGCTTCACCCCGTGGCTCACGAAGATCATCGCCCTCAAGCAGCAGCAGGCCGCGTGCGTCGCGGCGCCGGGGCAGAGCGCGTACGACGTGCTCGTCGACGAGTTCGAGCCGGGCGAGACCACCGCGCACTTGCGTGAGGTCTTCGGCGCGCTGCGAGCCCCGCTGGTCGACCTCGTGGGGCGGGTGATGTCGTCGGGGCGAAGCGTTCCGAGCGACATCCTCGCGCGAGACTTCCCGGTGGGCGCGCAGGAGGCGCTCGGTCGCGAGGCGGCGAAGCTCCTCGGCTACGACTTCGAGCGCGGTCGGCTCGACGTGAGCGTGCACCCCTTCTCCAGCACCCTCGGGCCCGGCGATTCGCGCATCACCACGCGCTACCACGCCAACCGTTTCAGTGATGCGTTCTTCGGGGTGATGCACGAGACCGGGCACGCGCTCTACGAGCAGGGCCTCCCCGGCAAGCACTACGGAACGCCCCTCGGCGAGGCCGTCTCGCTCGGCGTGCACGAGTCGCAGTCGCGCTTCTGGGAGAACCTCGTGGGGCGCAGCCGGTCGTTCTGGCGCTTCTTCTACCCGAAGGCGCAGGCCGCCTTTCCGGGCGCGCTCGGCGGTGTGAGCGAGGACGAGTTCGTGGCGGCCATCAACGGCATCCGCCCGTCGGAGATTCGCGTCGAGGCCGACGAGGCCACGTACAACCTCCACATCCTGCTGCGCTTCGAGCTCGAACAAGCCCTCATGGACGGCTCGCTCAAGGCCGCAGACGTCCCCGCCGCGTGGGGCGACAAGCTCCACGAGCTGCTCGGCATCCGACCCTCGTCGGACGAGCGCGGCTGCCTCCAGGACGTGCACTGGAGCGGCGGCGCCCTCGGGTACTTCTCCACGTACACCCTGGGCAACGTGTTCTCGGCGCAGCTCTTCGAGGCGGCGGGGCGCGACCTCGGCGACCTCGACGCGAGCTTCGAGCGCGGGGAGTTTGCGCCGCTGCGCGAGTGGCTGCGCGACAAGGTCCACCGCCACGGCCAGCGGTACCGCCCGCAGGAGCTCATCACCCGCGCGACGGGCGCGGCGCCCTCCGTCGAGCCGCTGCTCAAGCACCTGCGACGCAAGGCCCACGAGTACTACGGGGTGTAACCGCCGCACGGCGCGGCGGCGTAACCGTTGACGGCCAGCGAGCCTCGTCCGGCGGAGTCGGTGTAACATCCGACTCGCCTTGCGGGACGTTGGAGTCGTGCGGGTCGCCTCCCGGCGGTTCGCCCGTGCAGCGCGGAGCTACACCCCATGTCAGAGACCATCGCCTTCGGAAAGCAGCCCTTCACCGCGACGATCGTCGAGACCCCTGGCCTCCGTCGCCCCCCGAAGGACACCATCGTCGACCAGCCGGGCACCGCCAACACGCTGTCCGACGACGGCCCGACGGTCGCGGTGCGCATCACCGCGATGGCCGCTGACGCCACCATGGCCGCCGAAGATGCTCGCTTCTCCATGCGCTCGTCGGGCGCTGGTGGAGCGGTGCGCTCGACGGTGCTGCCGGTGCTGGAGGGCGGCGAGGCGGTGTTCCACTCGGGCAAGCTGCGCTACGAGCGGCTGAAGGTGGTGGGCGAAGGCGGCATGGGCGAGGTGACCCTCGCGCAAGACCACGACATCGACCGGCGCGTGGCCATCAAGCGACTGCGCCCGGTGCACCAGGGCACGTCGTCGCTGCTGCGCTTCGCCCAGGAGGTGCGCACCATCGGACGGTTGGAGCATCCCAACATCGTCCCGGTGCACGACGTCGGCGTCGACGAGGAGGGCCAGCACTACTTCGTGATGAAGTACGTCGAGGGCGAGACGCTCGAACACATCATCGAGAGGCTCGCCGCGAAGGACGAGGCGTACGAGCGGAGGTTTCCGTACGAGGTGCGGGCGCAGGTGTTTCTGGGGATCCTGCGGGCGGTGCAGTACGCCCACGCACGAGGGATCATCCACCGGGACATCAAGCCGGCCAACGTGATGGTGGGCCCGTACGGCGAGGTGATGGTGATGGACTGGGGCCTCGCGCGGCCGGTGCGCGGCGCGGAGCCGATGGTCCCCAACGGAGCGCCGGGGCCGCAGGGCAACACCGCGGCGTCGAGCCTGGAGACGCAGTACGGCTCGATCATGGGGACGCCGCACTACATGTCCCCGGAGCAGGCGCGCGGCGACACGGACAAGATCAACGAGCGCAGCGACGTGTACAGCCTCGGCGTGCTCTTCCACGAGCTGATGTCCTTGCGCCACTACCTCGATGGCAAGAACAGCGTGCAGGAGGTGCTCATCGCCGTGGCCTCGGTGGGCGAGCGCAACATCGTGGAGTGGGTGGCGCTGGCCGTCGCGACGGGCGCGCCGATGGAGTACCTGCACTTCATCCGACACGCCGTCGCCCCGAAGCCCGAAGAGCGCTTCGCCAACGCGGGCGAGATGGCCGAAGGGCTGGAGGACATCCTCTCCGGGCGCATCAAGATGCAGTGCCACATCTCGGCGACCAAGCGCGTGGTCCACATGGCGATGCACGCCATCGATCGGCACCCGCTGGTGGCGACGGTGCTGCTCCTCGCGGGCATCGTGTCCGCCGCGTCGGGCGTCGGCGCGCTGCTATTCGCGGCGCTGCGCCTCGTCGGCGTCGCGTAGCTCCACCCGACCGACGCGAGCTTTCCCCTCGACGCCATCACACCACCCTTCGACGTCGTCACGCCCATCATCGATGTGGGCATCGACACCGGGCCCGGCATCGACGCTGGTCCGTCGTGTCCCATCCCCGGCACGTCCCTCTGCGGAACCGCCGGCGTCGACACCACCGCCGACCCCGCGAACTGCGGGGCGTGCGGGCGCGCGTGCCCGAGCGGTCAGGCGTGCGTGATGGGCCTGTGCGGTGGCACCGGGACGCAGGTGCCGTGCGCGAGCGGGTGCACCAACCTCGCGAGCGACCCGGCCAACTGCGGGGCGTGCAGCGTGGGGTGCTTCGGGGGTCGTTCTGCTCGGGCGGGGTGTGCTCGGGCGGAACGCAATGCACCGCCGGTCGCTGCACCTGCCCGACGGGCTCGACGTCGGGCGGCGGCGCGTGCCGCGTGCTCACCGCCGACCCCACCAACTGCGGCCGCTGCGGCGTGGTGTGCGGGCCCCGTCAGATGTGCCGCAACGGCATCTGCGGCTGATCAGCGCAACGGCCAGATGCCGCGGTAGGTGCGCTCGATGTGTTGCACCACGCCCGCGGCATCGAGGTCGAACACGTCGGTGAAATCCCCGCCGCCGGAGAGCGTGCGCGTCGACAGGTGCTGGTCGACGAACTCCCCGCTCGACTGCCCCATCACGAGTCCGCCGAGGTAGTCGCCGAGGGCGTAGCCGCCGAGCTCGGCGGCGTCGAGTCGTCGCAGCGTGAGAGCCCGCACGGCCTCTTCGGGGTCGCGCTCGAAGGACAGACTCAACATCACGATCTGCCGCGCCGGGAGCAGGCGACCGTGCCGCTGCTGCCACGCGAGGTCTTCGATGGCGCCCCACTGGAGCGTGCAGTCGGGGAGCAGCAGCACGATGTCCTCGACGCCCGCCTGCGGCAGGGACGCGGGACCCGGGGCGCCCGACCGCGCGGCCCAGTGGGGAAAGGGCTCGCCCTCGGCCGGAGGACGCGTGCCGGGCAGACCGCCGTCCTCGACGATGAAGTGGGCGACGCCCTGCGCCGGTCGCTGCCACGGGAGCGACTGGCGGCTCGTCACCTGGAACTCCACCGACCGTTGCAGCGCGTCGAGCCAGGGCGCGAGCCGCTCACCCGACACCTGAAAACGAACGACCTCGCCGGGCATCGCGACGACCTCGTGGAGGGCTTCGGGGCGGGTTCCGTGCGGGGGGTCTTCGACGAGGCGGGAGAAGGTGAGCGTGAGGGGCGTGTCGCCAGGGTTGCGCGCCGCGATGGTCGCGCCCTGACCCGGTCGGAGGTAGGCGCTGCCGGCGACCTCGGGGAGGTACGCGTGGCCCGCCGGGTCGACCTGATAGACCAGCACCGAGCGCCAGTCGGCGACGAGCAGCGTGCGGCCCGCGTCGGCGAAGACCACGTCGAGCACGCCGTACTGCGACGAGTCGAAGTCGGCGACCCTGGGCTCTGGTCCGCGCAGGTCGTAGAGCCACGCGCCGGTCGAGCAGGCGACGGCGAGGGCGGTGTCGGTGAAGTCGGCGCGCGTCGCGACGCACGGCGGGTTCACCCGGCGCAGCACGCGTGGGGTGTCGGCGGTGAGGTCCACGAGGATGACCCCGGACGAGCCCAGCGCGACGGCGGCGCGGGTTGCGTGAACCGTCACGCCCAGCGGCGGACCATCGAGGGAGAGCGTTCCGCGGACTCGTAGCGAAGCGTCTTGCGAGGCGAGGTGCAGGAGGCCGCGACGCCGGTCGAGGGCCACGAGCGCGTCGCCGCCACCGCCCGCGACGCCCACCACCTCGCCGTCGATGCCGGTCGGCTGCCATGGGCCGAGGTGTCCGTCTGCGCCGGGCATCGCGCGCACGAGGCCGCGATCGAAGGCCGCGGCGAGCAGGGCTCCGTCGACCATGCGCAGGTCGGGATACCCGATGCCCTCGTCGGGCGAGATGAACCCGCGATCGACCACGGCGGGTGCATCCGGGTCGTGGAGATCGAAGACGGCGACCCCGGAGTCGGCGGCGCTGCAATAGAGCCAGCGCCCGGTCGCGTCGATGGTGGCGACCACGCAGCGCGGAATCGTCGACGGCCCGGTGGAGGACGGCCCCTCGCCGAGCGGCTCGGTGGAGGAGCGCGGCGTCAGGTGTCGCGCGGCGTCGATCTGCCAGGACATGAGCCCGGCTGATCCGTTGGCGCCGTAGAGCCGCCCATCGCGCACGAGCAGACGCGACAGGTGGGCGGTGCCGCTCCGGGTCGGCGGGAGCGGCTCTTCGGTCAGGAGGGTGAGACCGCGGGCTGTCGTGATGGGGACGGAGACATCGGGCGACGCCACGTCGGGGCGGGCGTCGGTGCCGCCATCGGACGACGAGGCGGGCGGGGCGTGTCCACACCCGAGCAGCAACAGTGACCCGAACACCAGGCGGTCACGCATGGGTCGGACGGTAGCCGCCGCGACGGCGCGCGAGTAGCGGTAGGGAAGCCGTGGGTGACGGCGTCGGCCGTGGGCGCGACCGTTGGCGGGGGCGCGGAGGGCGGGCGACGGTGCGCGCCGGCCCGACGGGCCGCACGGAGCAGACGCGCATGACCGGACTCACCGAACACGAACTCAAGGACATCGCCCGAGCCAACGAGTCGGGCCGGACGCCGGTGGTGTTCGTGCACGGGCTGAAGCTCGCGGGCGAAGGTGCTTCGGTCGCGACGGTGGCCATCGACCCGGCGCCGTTTCAGGGGGTGTTGCCGCTGCCGGTGTCGGCGTTGAAGTCGGCGTTTCCGGTGCTGGGCAACCCGGCCAACGTCGGCCGCGCGGTGACGCTGACCTTCGAGCAGTTCGTCTTCGGGTGGGCCAACGCCGTGTCCGACGAAGAGGCGCGGCAGCTCTACGAGACCTTCCACGTGGCGGCCCCGGGCAAGCCCATCTTCCAGGCCGCGACCGCCAACCTCAACCCGTGGACCGAGGACAAGGTCGACACCGCCAACCCCGCGCGCGGCCCGCTGCTGCTCGTCTCCGGCGAGAAGGACAACACCGTTCCGTGGTCGATCGTGAGCGCGGCGTACGACCGCCAGAAGCGCAACGCGGGCGTCACGGAGATCACCGAGATCGCCAACCGCGGACACTCGCTCGTCATCGACAGCGGGTGGCGCGAGGTCGCCGACACGGCGCTGGCGTTCGTCGAGAAGCACGCGGCGAAGTAGGCATCGCGCCTACGTGCCGCGTCACTCCCGCGCGGCGGCGTCTTCCAGCAGCAGCGCGCCCAGCGTGAGCGCCACCACCCGCAGCGCGTCGACCGAGCCCGCGGCCGTCGGCGCGCCGAAGCCCGCCAGCAGCACCGCCGTCCACCCCAGCGCGCGGCGGATGCCCGCCCCCTCGTCCTCGCGCTGCGTCGGCAGCGACAGCATCGCCGCCGTCACCAGCCCGCTGAAGAGCAGCGTGTACGCCGCGATGGCCAGCCGCGACGGGTGCAGCACCACCGCGCCGCCCACCAGGTCGAAGCGCGTGCCAAACGCGTGCTGCGCGATGAGCACCGTGCTGCGCGGGAGGTTCACCGGCAGCGTCACCGTCACCAGCGTCAGCGCCACCGGCAGCGCCGCAAACGGAACCGTCCGCCCCACGCCCACCTTGCGCACCGAGCGCACCGCCGAGGCCACCACCGCGAGCGCGACGCCCGCGAAGGCCATCAGCTCGGCGAAGGCCCCGATGCGATCGAGCCCGCGCGCCGCGGCCGAGCCCGTCGGGTAGCTCATGCGCCCCTCCGGCCCGAACAGCTCACACAGCTCACCCACCAACAGCAGCAGCAGCGGCGCCGCGTGCAGCCGCGCGCCCGGCGTCACCGCCGCCCGATACGCGCCCACCCCACAGGCGCACACCAGCGAGAGCGCCGTGCCCAGCAGCGTGACGTGCTGGAGCGACCGCGACGGCTCTGCCCAGATCGCCTGCACCACGAACACCACCATCGGCGCGAGCAGCACGGCGCGCACCGCCCGCGCGGCCACCGGGAGCGGCGCCGAGACCACCAGCCGCAGCGACGACACCATCGCCAGCAGCACACCCGCGACCAGCGCGAAGACGCCCACCCACGCGACGGCGGGCCGGTCGGTGGCCACCCGCTGGAACATCCGCACCGCCACGAAGCCCGCCGCCATGAGCAGCACGGCGAAGCCCGCCGGGAAGGCGTCGCGGTCGCGCTCGACGGGTTCGCTCACGGGGTCACCGCCCGGCGGAGCCGGCGGAGGTAGCTGCGCGCCACGGACTCGGGGTCGAGGCGCAGGGTCTTGGCGAGTTCGATCACGAAGCCACGGGTGTACACCGCCGGGGGCAGGGCCTTGTAGTCTTCTTCTTCGAGCGCCTTCAGGTGCTGGAGGGGAATGCGCGTACGGGCCGCCACGTCACGCAGCTCGACGCCCCGCACCTCGCGGAGGTTCTTCAGGAATTCCCCGCTGTACTCGGTGTCGATGGTGATCTCGGGCTCGGGGCCCTTCGGCGCCGCGACCGCCACGGGCTCCTCGGCCGCGAGCGCGGCGGGCACGGCGAAGGGGTCCGACGACGAGACCGAGAGGTCGTACGGTCGCCGCCGCGACGGGTCGAGCAGCACGTCGCGGGCCTCCTCGACGCGGGCGACCATGGTCGACACCTCCTCCTGGGTGAGCAATCCCGAGAGCGCCACGCTGTCGGCCGCGTAGATCTCCCTCGCGCGCCGGTACGCCCGCCGCACCTCTTCGTCGCTCGCCCCGCGGTCGAGCGCGAGCACCTCGTAGTGCGTCGGCGCCGCCGGAACCGCCCCCTCCCCCGCCGTCGTCGGCTGGCTCTGGGTCTCCGGGGAGAGCAGGCGCCGGGCGATGCGTTCGAGGTTGCGGCTGGCCTTGGCCGCCGGGCTGTCGACGAGCAACGGCCGCCGCCGCCGCGCCGCGAGAAACACCGCCTCGTCGTACTCCACCGCGCCGAGGTACTCGACGGCGCCGACCAGCGGACGCGTCGCGACGCGGGCCACGGCCTCACCGAGGTCGAGGTCGGCGCGCGAGCGCGACTGGTTGACCACGAGCCGCACCCGCAGCGCGGCAGCTTCCTCCCACGCGACAGCCGCGACCTCGGGCGAGCGCGCCGCGAGGGCCCGCGCGAGCTGCATCGGAACGGGTGGGCCCCCCGACTCGCGGAGGAGTTCGCGGAGCAGCTCGACCGCGACGTCGTCGCCGAGGTCGAGCAGGCGGCGGCGCATCTTGCGGGCGTAGGCGTGTCGTACGAAGCGGTAGACACTCTCGACGGCGATGGGTTCGGGCGTGCAGACGGTGAGCATCACGTCGGCGGAGAGCATCGCCTCGACGACGCGGGGCGAGACGCCGGCGCCGAGGTCGAGCACGCAGACGTCCGCCTCGGCGGCGCGCAGGAGCACCCGCGGATCGCCCGACGCGCGGGCGCGGTGGGGGCCGAGCTCGCTGCTGACTTCGAGGAGGCGGACGTTGGGGACGACGGTCTCGTGGCCGCGGGCGACGAAGGGCGACGGCAGCCACGGCGGGTTGACCCCCGCGTCGCGGGCGACCCCGAAGGTGTTGCCCAGCGTCGCCGCCCGGTGCGCCGCGTCGACGAGCAGCACCTTGCGCCCGAGCTGCGCGAGGAAGGTGGCGACGCTGACGGCGACGAGGGAGTGGCCGACGCCACCCTTCGCGCCGCCGACGGCGATGACCCGTGGGATGCCGTGGGGGTGCGGGGCCTCGATCACGCGGGCGTTGATAGCACGACGCGGCGGCCGTGGATCAGCGCCAACCCTCGCAGCGCAGGAGGTTTTCGTTGGTGATGGTGACCCCGGAGTTTTCCGCGCAGACGTCGATGTTGTTGAGGACGCACTGGTCGCCGTCCTCGTCGATGAGGCGGAGGTCGTAGCTGTTGCAGGGGATGTTGTGCAGCGAGAAGTCCTGCCCCGCGCGGAGGATGCTCGACCCGAGGTGGTCGACGCCCCAGGTGCTCTGCGACACCGGGCTCATGTTGATGCGGTGGATGTCCCAGCGCGATCGGTTGCGAAACGTGATGCTCGACGAGGTGTCGCCGCCAGAGCTCCCATGCCCGGGACCTCCGGTCACCGGGGCGGGCGTCATACAGCCGAGGAGCAGCGCACCTGACAGGAAGAGGTTTCGGGCGTTGAACATGATGGGTTTGGCCTCCGTGTGATGGGCGGATGGGGGCCCCGCGACACCATCGTCGCGACACCTCTCCACCGCTGACTCTACGCCGCGGGTCGCGGTCGCTTCGTGGCCTTTCGCGCGGGGTCCCCCGTAGCATGACCGTCGTGCGCGATGACCCATCGGCCGCGCGGCGGGCGCTCCCCCCGACGCACGAACTCCTCGACAGCGACGCATCCCTCCCGCTCATCGAAGCGCACGGCCGACCCGTCGTGACCGAGGCGCTGCGGACGGTGCTCGATGCGATGCGCGCCGAGCTCGTGGCGGGCGTTCTCCCTGTCGACCGCGACGCCCTGCGCGCCGAGGCCCTCGCTCGACTCTCGACCGAGGTGGGCGCGCGACGGGCGACGGGCCTGCGTCGGGTCATCAACGCCGCCGGGGTGGTTCTGCACACCAACCTGGGACGAGCGCCGTTGGGAGACGCAGTGCTGGCCGCCGTCCACGACGTCTGCCGTGGGTACGCCAACCTGGAGTACGACCTCGCGGCGGGCGGTCGCGGGCACCGGGACGTGTCGCTCGCACCGCTGGCCAACGCGGTGCTGGGCGGCGACGACGCGGTGGTGGTCAACAACGGCGCGGCGGCCGTGCTGCTCGCGACGACGGCGCTCGCGGCGGGGCGCGAGGTGATCGTCTCGCGCGGCGAGCTGGTGGAGATCGGCGGCGGCTTTCGCATCCCCGACGTCATCGCCTCCTGCGGCGCCCGCCTCGTCGAAGTCGGAACCACCAACAAGACCCGCGCGGCCGACTACGAGCGCGCCCTCACGGCCGACACCGCGGCGCTGCTGGTGGTCCATCGGAGCAACTTCGCGCTGGTGGGCTTCACCGCGCAGCCGACGCTCGAAGAGCTCGCGCCCATCGCCCACGCGCGGGGTCTCCCGCTGCTGGTCGACCTCGGGAGCGGCGCGGCCGGCGACACCCGAGCGCTCGGGTTGAGCACCCGCGAACCGCTGGCCAGGGAGTGCGTGGCCGCGGGCGCTGACCTGGTGATGGTGTCCGGCGACAAGCTCCTCGGCGGCCCCCAAGCGGGGATCATCGTCGGCCGCGCTCCCTGGATCGCCCGCCTGCGCGCCCATCCCCTCATGCGCGCGCTGCGCCCGGGGCGCCTCGTGTGCGCTGCCCTGGAGGCCACGCTCCGGGCCCACGCCGACGGCCGCGCCGCCCGCGACGTCCCCGCCATCGCCCTGCTCTCTCGCACCGCCGACGAGCTTCAACACATCGCCGACGCGACGCGCGACGCGATCGCTGCGGGTGGTTTACCCGATGGCGTAAAGCTCTCCGTCGTGGCGACGGAGGCCCGCGTCGGCGGCGGAACCCTCCCTCTTGAGGCCCTCCCTTCCTGGTCGGTGCGCGTCGACGGGGTGGCACCCGACCCCCTCGCGGCCCTCTTGCGGGGTGGTAGCCCGGCCGTGGTGGGGCGCGTGCTCGACGGGGCCTTACACCTCGACGTAAGGTGCGTCGCCGCGGGGGAGCTCGACGACCTCGCGGCGGCGGTCGGCCGGGCGCTGCGCCACAACGCGGTGGCGACCGGTGCGGGCGCGGCGCACGCTACGGCATCCCTTCCCACGATCCTTCGAGGTGTCTGATGAGTCAGTCGTCCCGGGAGCTGTCGACGCAGGTGCTGGTGGTCAACCGCAACCTCCAGGCGGTGCACATCACCACGGCGCGTCGGGCCTTCGTGTTGATGTACACCGACGTCGCGCACGCCCTCGACGGCGCGTGGGTGGCGCACGCCTTCGGGGCCTGGGCTGCCCTCCCCGCGGGCGACGACGCGAGCCTCTCGGTGGGCACCAGCCGCGGGCACATCCGGGTGCCGCGGGTGATACAGCTCGTCGAGTACGACCGCATGCCGCGCACCACCATCCGGCTCACGCGCCGCAACATCTTCCTGCGCGACGGGTACACCTGCCAGTACTGCGCGCGCCGCGGAACACCCCGCGACCTCAACCTCGACCACGTGATGCCCCGCTCGCGCGGCGGCCCCATGAGCTGGGAAAACGTCGTGTGCTCGTGCCGCGTGTGCAACCTCAGGAAGGGCGGGCGCACCCCCTCCGAGGCCAACATGCGATTGCTCCGTCGGCCCATCCGGCCGCGGTGGTCGCCCATCCTCGCGCTCGCGTTTTCGCCCGGCCGCCCGCCGGAGTGGGACCCGTTTCTCGCCTCGCTGCCCGGCGCGCGCGAACTCCAGACGCTCTGGGAGCAGAGCCCCGACGCCGACCGCGGACCCATGGCCGAGAGTGCGTAGCGACCTTCGCGCACGGCGCCACCGCCGGGCCGCACGCGGATTCGGGCTTGCGCCTCATTTGCACGACGGCGGGGAGTGGTTGCATCCTCCGCGACGATGTCTGACGCACCTGTCTACCAGGCCGACGACCGTTCGATTCTCCTGCCGTACTACAAGCGGTGGCTGGTCGAGCCCACCCTGCCGTTCATCCCGGCGCGGGTGCATCCCAACAGCATCACCCACACGGGGCACCTGCTCTGTCTCGGCGCGGCGGCGCTGCTCGTCGCGACCAACCCGCGGCGCGGCTGGGCCTTCATCGCCGCGCTACTGATGGTGCACGCCTACAACTGGTGTGACAACGCCGACGGCTCGCACGCCCGGCGCACGCGGCAGTCGAGCGCGACGGGCGAGTTTCTCGACCACGGCCTCGACCTCCTCAACACCACGTACATCTCCATCGTCACCATCTACGCGCTCGGCTCGTCGCCCGAGTACGCGGTGCTGCTCGCGCTGCTCATCCCGGGCGCCGCGTCGGTCACCTGCTGGGAGCAGACCGAGACCGGCGTCTTCCGCACCGGGCTCCTCAGCCAGATCGAATCCGTCGCGGTGATGACCGTCGTGCTGAGCATCTCGGCGTTCTACGGCCCCGAGTTCTTCCGGCACATCCACCTCGGTCCCGTCACGCTCTGGCAGGCGCTGCACCTGTGGCCCATCGCCACCATCCTCTTCGGCAAGGTGCGCGGGCTCCAGCGCGTCGCCGCCGCCAACCGCCCCATCGCCCCGGCGCTGGTCTTCCTCGCGGCCCAGGCCGCCATCGGCTTCGCGGGCGTTCGCGGCGACATCTCGACCCTCTGCGCCGTCGCCCTCGCCATGGGCGTCAACCTGTACTTCGGCGCCCGCATGCTCTCGCTCCGCCTCCGCAACGAGCGCCCCGCGGTCGACCCCGTGCTCGCCGTGACGGCCCTCGTGGTCGGCGTCATCCCCGCGCTGAGCGCCGTGGGTGTGCGGCTCGACACCTCGGTCACCTCGGGCCTCTCGGCCGTCGTGGTCACGGTGCTCGCGCTGTCGTCCATGCGCAACGTCCGCGCCGGCTTCGCCTGCCTCCAGCGCCTCGAACCCTGACGCCCTCGCGTCACCCCGCTTGACCCTCCGGTGAACCGCGCCGCCCTCGTCCGAGGCATCCAACTCATCATCGTCCTGACCCTCGGTTCGTTCGCGTTCGTGATGTGGAACGCCGTCACGCAGAAGCGCGCCGACCTGGCCGAGGGCTTCTCCCACCTGCACCCCGGCTGGCTCGCGCTCGCCGTGGTCTTCGCGCTGCAAGAGGGAGTCTGCGGCGGCACGCGCATGTTCGTCCTCGGTCGGGTGCTCTGCCCGCAGCTCACCTGGCGCACCGCGGTGTCGTCGGAGTTCGTGCTGATGTTCGTCGCGGGCGTCACGCCGGGGCAGCTTGGCGCCCCCGTCGCGCAGGTCGCCACGCTCGTCGAGGGCGGCATGCCCTTCGACGCCATCGCCACCGCCGAACTCCTCACCGCCTTCTGCACCCTGCTCTTCTTCCTCCTGTCCGCCGCCGCCGTCCTCACGCTGCGCGCCTGCGGCTGGCTCGTCGTCCCGGGCGCCGCGGGCCTCGACTGGCTCGTCGGCTTCTCCACCGTGGTCTTCGGCAGCGCGCTGCTCGCGCTCATCCTCTGCGTGGTGCACCCGCCGCTGCTCAAGTCGGTGTTTCGCGGTGGAGCGCGGGTGTTCGGGCCTCCGTGGCACGTCGTCCGTCTCGGCCTCGCGCGCGTCCCCGGCCTCGGCAAGCTGCGCGACAACCCGTCGCTCCAGCCGGGCGTCCTGGGTGAGCGGCTGCAACGTGCCGTCGACCGCGTGCACGAGGGCTTCAACGTCTATCTCCAGCGGGCCAAGGGGTCGGTCGCCCTCGCCTTCGCGCTCACCGTGGCCTTCTTCTGGGCGCGGTTCTCCGTGGCGTTCTTTGTGTTGAAGGGCCTCGGGCTCAGCACCACGCCGCAGCATTTCGTCGCCGTCGGACCGCCCTTCGTGCAGGTCATCACGGTGCAGACCCTGCTCAACTTCGCGCTCTACCTGTCGCCCACGCCGGGCGCGTCGGGCATCGCCGAGGTCGGGTCCAACACCCTCATGTCGCCGTGGGTTCCGGCGTCGTATGTGCTGCCGTACACCGTGCTCTGGCGCGTGCTGGCGCTCTTCCTGTGCATGTTCGTCGGCGGGGTGTACGTCTTCCGCTACCTCGGCACCGACGTGCTCGAACGCAGGGCGAGAGAGGCCGAGGAGAACCAGCTCGCGCAAGAAGGCATCGTCCCGTCCCATCCACACAGCCCCCCGAAACCGTAGTAGGCGACGCCATGACCACCGCGACACCCTCCCAGGCACCCGACAAGCGCTCCTTCGAGGAGGTGCCGGCCTTCAACATCGAGAAGTTCATCCAGGCTTCGCGCCCGCTCGACCTCTCGGGCATCCGCATCGAAGACGCCGCCAACTACCCGCTCTCCCCGAGCGAGGTGCGCGTCATCCGCTACATGCAGGACACCGAGCTCTACACCGTCCATTACATGAAGGCGCTCATGGAGACGCACGCCCTCGCCGACAACGAGGCCCGCGCGTTCATGGTGTGCTGGGGCTACGAGGAGTGCTTCCACGGCCGCGCCCTCGCGCGCATCGTGGAGGTGTGCGGCCACGAGCCGTCGCGGCGCTCCATCGACGAGTTCGCGCGGCCCCGCAAGATGACCGAGGTGGTGCAGGACTTCGGCGGACGGTTCCTGTCGATGCTGTCGAAGGACTTCCTCGCGACGCACATGACCTGGGGCGCCATCAACGAGCTCACGGCCATCCACGCGTACACGCGGCTCGCCGAGCTGTCGGCCAACCCCATCGTCGACGCGGTGGCGCGGCGCATCGTGAAGGACGAGCGGCGGCACTTCGCGTTCTATTACCAGCAGGGCAAGCGGCGGTTGCAGCACTCGGAGCTCGCGCGGCGCATGGCCACCATGGCCCTCAAGGCGCTGTGGGAGCCCGTCGGCGGGTCCATGGCCCCGACCGAAGACCGCGACTTCGTGGGGGCGTACCTCTTCGGCGACGAGGCGGGCCGTGCGCGATTGACGGAGACCGACGAGACCGTCGCGAAGCTCCCCGGCATGGGGTGGTTCGACCTGGTGTCGAAGCACACCAACGAGGGCACGCGCCGCTGCCTCGCGGCAGGCACCAACATCCACCGCCCCGAGCGGACCGCGGGCGCGTAGCTCGCCACTGCCCTTCCATGAACGCCGCGTGGCTCGGCGCACTGCTCGTCGTCGCAACCACCACCGCGGGGTGCTCGGACAAGGGCCGCCCGCCCGTCCTCACGGACCCCGGCTCGGTCACGGACGGCGCGATCGACGCGTCGAGCCCGACCGACCGCGTTGACGTCTCCGTCGCACCACTCGACCTCGGCAGCGACCTCGGTTCATCGACGGTCGACGTGATCGCACCCGACGCACCGCCCTTGTTGGAGGAGTGCAACGCGGGCGAGACGCGTTGCTCCGACGCGACGCACCTGCGCACCTGCACCGGCGGGCGGTGGGTCACCTCGACGTGTCCGACCCGCTGCGAGGACACCGGGCTCGCGGCGACCTGCACCCTCGCGGTGCCTGTTCGCACCTTCGCGGGGCAGCTCACCTACGCGGCGCGTCCGCCCAACGCGAGGCGCACCGACTGGGACACGGCGCGCACGTACCCCGGCGTCGGGTTCATGGTGCTGTCCCAGCGTGCGAGCGCCCTCATCCAGTCGGCGGTGACCGATGCGATGGGGCGCTTCACCATCGACGTCCCGGAGACGGCGATGGCGGATGACACGGTGACGGTGCTCGCCCTCGGCCGCGATCCGACGGCGGGCGGAGTGCTCTACGCCGTGGGTGATCCGGGTCTCTCGGCGGGCGAGCACGACATCCGCGAGACCGCGGCGGGCGAGACCGTTCCCGCGGCGGCGCGCATCTGGAGCTGGCGCTGGCGCGTCGCCGACCTCACGCCGACGCTGCACATCGCGACGGCCGACGGGTCGGGCGCAGCGCGCGTCTTCGAGCATGTGCAGCACGCGGCGACGAGCGGCCGCGCGACCTTCGGGCGCTCGGGTCTGCGACTCATGGCGTGGGTCGGGCTCGACAACCGCTGGGACTGCGGGGCGTGCTTCGACACCGTCGCGGTGCGGGGCTTCGGCGCGCGCTTCGAGGCGCAGATCTGGTACGCGGGCGGCGCCGACGAGAGCTACTGGTCGGACTCGATCTCGAGCCACGAGCTCGGGCACTGGGTGATGGAGAGCCACGGGCAGTCGCCCCACGAAAACGGAAGCCATCAGATCGGCGTGCCGACCTTCCCCGGGCAGGCCTGGTCGGAGGGCTTCGCGACCTTCTTCGGCAGCGACCTCCGCGACGACCCCATCAGCGCCAGCAAGCAGTCGGGAACGATGTTCTGGTACGACATCGCGACGCGCACGCAGGCCTGGGACCCGTGGACGCTGCCGAGCGCGATGGGCGGTCTCCAGCAGCTTCTGAGCGAGACCGAGGTGTCGGCCATTTTGTGGGCGCTGCGCGGCGGCTCCGCGCTCCCGATCTACCAGGCGCTGGCGTCCGAGCGCATGACCCGCGCGCCGTATGGGCGCTGTTACAACCGCCATGAGTTCATGCTCCCGGAGGCGGGGCCGCCGTTGACGGGCGTGTGTGAGCACCTCGGCCTCCCGGCGCCGCACCTCGCCGACCAGCTTGACGCCATGAGCTGCGCCGGCTTCGACCGCGCCCGGCTGCGGGCCGCCGTCGGGTCGTACCCCTACCCCGTCGACTCCCCCTGGTGCACCGCCGGGATGCGCCCATCCACCTGCGCCCCGCGCGGCGACACCCCATGCCCATGAAGGCTCCCGTGACGCTTCGTCGTGTCTTCGTACTCGCGGCCCTTCTGACGGCCTGCAACACGCCCGCGGCGACTCCGCGCAGCGCGGCCGAGCCGTCGAGTACGACTGAGCAACGCCACTCCGCCGTCCCCGTGGTGGCGCGCTGGTTGACCCGCGCAGAGCCGAGCGTGGTGACCGGGCGCGGTCAGGGTGATCGGCTCGTGCTCGTCGCGCGCATCGAACAACCGGGTCGGTTGGGTCTTCCCCTCCGCGTGTGGATCGAGACACCCGACGGCGTCGCGCAGACCCGCGGGCCGCGGCAGTACACGGTGGCGCCCGCGCGCGCTGGGAGCGTTCACGAGACCGAGATGGAGTTCAGCGTGGGGGCAGTTCCCGATGGTGACCTCGTGCTGGTGGTGGACGCGCAGAGCCCGGGAGCGGGCGTGCACGCGCGGGTGCCATACCGCTTCGGGCGGCCCGAGCCGAGGGTCGCGACGCCGACGCTGACGGGCACTGCGGTGACGGTGGGCAACACCAACGCGGGCCCGTCGGTGCAGATGGGCAGACGTCCGTAGCGCCGAGAGCACGACGACGCGGTGTAGCTTCGGCTGCCCCATGAACCGCGCTCCCTTCTCCCCGCTCCCCTTCGCGGACGTCCCCGAGCTGCCGCGACTCCCTCATCGCTTCTGGGAGTCCGCGCGGCGCTCGGTTCGCATCGAGACGCCCGCCTGGGGTGCGCTCGACGTCTCGGTGCGCGTCTTCGGCAGCGGTCCGCCGCTGCTGCTGGTGCACGGGCTGATGACCACGTCGTACTCGTGGCGCTATGTGCTCCCGCTGCTGGGCGAGCGCTTCACGCTCTACATGCCCGACCTCGTGGGCAGCGGTCGGTCGGACAAGCCCGACGTCCGCTATCACCCCGACGACCTCGCCGAGAGCATCGGCGCGACGATGCGCGCGCTCGGCATCGCGGGCTGCCCCGTGGTCGGCAACTCCATGGGCGGATACCTCTGCATGCGACTCGCGCTGCGCGACCCGAGCGCGATGAGTCGACTGGTCAACCTGCACTCACCGGGTCTCGTCACGCCGCGCAACGTCGCGCTCTCGGCGGCGTGGCGGGTGCTGCCGAAGCCGGAGGCCATCGTGCGCGCGCTGGTGAACATCGACCCCGAGCGGTGGGTGCACCGCAACGTCCACTACTGGGACGAGACGCTGAAGTCGCGCGAGGAGCACCGCGAGTACGCGACGCCGTTGAAGACACCGGAGGGCGTGCGGGCCTTCGCGCGCAACCTCGGGGACACGATGGATGCCGGCGCGATGCGCGAGTTCGAGCGGCGGCTGCGCGGGATGGGTGGGCGGTTTCCGGTTCCGTTGCGGCTGGTGTACGCGGAGCGCGACCCGATGGTGCCCGCGGTGGTCGGGCGGCGGCTGCACGCGCTGCTGCCGACGGCGGAGATGGTGTGGCTGACGGATGCGTCGCACTTCGCGCACGTGGACGCGACGGAGCGCTTCGTGGCGGAGATGGGTGACTTCCTGAGCAGGTGACCAGAAACCGAGTGACCGACTCGCCTCAGCAGGTCGAGTGGAAGAGTCCGCCGACGCGCTCGCTGCGAGCGAGCTCGTTGTAGCGGGCGACCGCCGCGCGCGTCTCCAACACCTCGACGCGAACCCCGCGCTCACCGAGCAGGCTCAGCGTCTCGGGACACGTCTGGAGCACGAGGTCCATGCCGCGGCTGAGCACGATGATGTCGCTGCCGTGGTCGAGCAGCTCCTGCGCGTCGGCGGGCTGGATGCCCGGAGCGTGGCGCGTTCCGGTCTCGTTCCAGTCCCACCCGCGGCCGCCGCCTGGCCAGAGCTTCACGTCCTTGAAGGTGCCCAATGACGAGACGACGATCTCTCCCCACACCACGCGCTCGATCAGCGTCATCTCACCCTCCATCGTTCGCGATGCCTCGCGGCTTGCGCCCCGACACGCAGTACGTCACCGCGCCGCCCGCCATCCGGTACGTGCCCGCGCGCACCTCGTCCGCCGCCCGCCGAACCTGCCCCAGCGCCAGCGACCACGCCCGCCCGAAGTCCGCCTCGGCGCCGCCGCCCGCGAGGTAGTACCGGCGCGTCGTCGCGTGGTCCCACAGCCCGTGCTCGCGCTCGGCGAAGTCCACCATCTCCTCGGCCCACGCCCGCGCCCACGGCTCCGCGTACGGCGCCACCATCGGGCTCGCGCGGTCGTTCATTGACACCCGCATCTCCGACAACCCCAGCTCGCCCACCATCGCCGGGAGCTGCTGCCCGATGGAGTTGTCGCCTTCCCCCAGCGCCGTCTTGCCGCGCTCGCACACCATCTGCAATCGCAGCAGCGCCATCAACTCATCGACCGGCCCGGCGAAGGTCGTCACGTCGCTCATCAGCGCGTTGGTCAGGTTGTTGGGCTCGCACACCGCGAGCAACCCGCCCGGTCGCAGCACGCGCACCATCTCCGCCAGCACCGCCCGCGGATCAGCCACGTGGATGAGCACCGTCTGGCACGTCACCAGGTCGAAGCTCGCGTCCGCGAAGGGCAGCGCCTCTGCGGTCCCCTGCACGTAGCGATAGCGATCGGCCAGTCCCCGCGCCGCCGCGCGCTCGGCCGCCTTCGCGACCCACTGCGCCTCGCGATCGACGCCCGTCAGCCGCGCGGTCGCCGAGAGCTGCTCGCCCAGCAGCATGCCCCAGTGCCCGACGCCGCAGCCGACGTCGAGCGCGTCGCGCACCTCCGCGAGGCGCCACCGCGCGGCGAGGAGCGCGAGGTAGTCGCGGTTCCACCAGTAGTCGCGGCTGTCGCCGAAGTAGTCCGCCGAGTGCCCCGCCTGCCCGCTGAACTCGTTGCCCATGAGGGCGCCGAGACTATGCGGAAGCCACAAACACATCGAGGTCGGTCACCACTCTGGATGACCGACCTCGATGAAATACTTAGCAGCGGTCACCGTTGGCGTTGGGGGGAGACGCCGGCGCCGCCGCTCGCAGGAGTACATCGCAGGACGCGTGCCATGGAGTGTTCGACGGGATTTCCTCACGTCCCGCGCGCCGCGACGCCATCAACGTTGCAGCGTTGCAAGCCACGGCTTTCACCCATGGGCCTGCGGAGCGATTGCCAGGGCCGCGCGGATCAGCGAGTAGAGTCCGCCATGCGCATCGACGCCGTGTCCCTCGGGCGGAATCCACCCGACGAGGTCAATGTCATCATCGAGGTTCCGATCGGGGGCGAGCCGATCAAGTACGAGATGGACAAGGAGGCCGGCGCGCTCGTCGTCGACCGCTTCCTCTACACGTCCATGCGCTACCCCGGTAACTACGGGTTCATCCCACACACCCTCTCCGGGGACGGCGACCCCTGCGACGTCATCGTGGCCAACACCCGCGCCATCGTCCCCGGCGCCATCATGAGCGTGCGACCCGTCGGGGTGTTGCTCATGGAGGACGAAGCGGGCGGCGACGAGAAGATCATCGCGGTGCCGTCGAGCCGCATCACCCGGCGCTACGAGACCGTCCAGAGCTACACCGACCTGCCGCAGATCACGCTCGATCAGATCCAGCACTTCTTCGAGCACTACAAAGACCTCGAACCCGGCAAGTGGGTGAAGGTCCTTCGCTGGGGCGGCGTCGACGACGCCCGCCGACTCATCCTCGAAGGCATCGCGCGGGCGCAGGCGAAGCACGCCTGACCGTCGCGCCCGGCGACTACTTCACCACCCGCAGCCGCGACCCCTGCGCCGCCGCGCGCACCACCGGGTCGGGATCATCCGCCAGCGCCGCCACCGCCTCGCGCGTCCCCGCGTCGTCGGAGTGCGACAGCGCCTTCGCCGCGGCCGACCGCACCTCCGACGACGGATCGCGCAGCGCCGGGAGCAGCAGCCGGTCGAGGTCGCCCACCGCGAAGACCGCCAGCGCTTCCACGATGGTCTCCCGCTCCTTCGCCACGCGCCCCGTCAGCAGGCGCGCCGCGAGCCGATCGACCGCCTCCGCCGCGCGACCATCCGACCGCGCGGCCTCCTGCACCTCCGCCGAGGTCGCCGTCCAGGCCGCGACGAAGCGCTGCAATCCCGACGCTTCGCCGCGCACCAGCAGGCTCACCAGCGACGCGCCCCGCACCTCGACGGCCGGGTCGTCGAGGAGCTGCTCCGAGAGCTCGCCCGTCTGCGATGTCGGCAGCGTGGCGACGCGCTCGGCGAGGTAGCGCCGCACCGCGGGCGACGGGTCGAGGCGGAAGCGCGACAGCACCGCGGGCTCTTCGCTCCCCTCCGACGTGAGCGCCCGCAGCACCTCCACCCGAACCACCTCGAAGGGGTCCATCGACGCCTCCACGAGCAGCGCGCGCGCCTCGGGGGTCGGGACCCGCACGAGCACACGCACCACCGCGCCGCGCACCAGCTGCTCCTTCGAGGCGAGCAATCCCTTCAACAGCGGCAGCAGCGCGGGCTCGGCGATGCGCTCCAGCACACGCAGGCAGGCCACCGTGAGCTCCGGTCGGGTGACGGCGTTCATGCGCTCGATGAAGTCTTCGGTCGCCCCGCGATGCAGCCGCGCCAGCGCCTCCTCGACCTCGGACTGCACCGCCGCCGACCCGAGCCCCAGCCGACGAAACAGCGCGCTCGTGAAGCGCCGATCGCCCGCCTCACCGAGCGCCTTCGCCGCCACGATCGCGACATCCGCACACGGATCGGCCACCCCGCGAGCGAGGGCCGCGCGGGCCGACTCCAACGAGCGACGAGCGGCCAGCGCGCGCGCCGCGTGAACCCGCAGCGACTCCACCGGGTCGATGGCCAGCGTGTCGGCGAGCGCCTCGACGCCGCGATCGCCCTGCACCTGCGCGAGCACCTCGACGGCGAGGCGACGGCTCGACGGGTCCTGGCTGGTTCGCAGGATGCGCTCGTAGCGCTCGACCACCGCGGCCTGGTCGACGGGCGTCTGGGCTGATCCGCCGAGGTCGTCGAGGCAGAGCTTCGCAAGCACCTCGCGTCGCAGCGCCTCGTCCTCGCGGCTCAAGAACTCCCCCAGCGCCGTGAGCGCCGCCGCGTCCGAGAGCAGACCCGTCACCGCCGAGAGTCCGCCCTCCGTCCCGAGCAGCGCCGCGGCCACCACCCGCGCCGAACCCTCCACCTGCTCACCCGACGCACAGTCGGCGAGGCTCAGCTCCGCCCGCGGACCGCCCACCCGACCCAGCGCGATGGCCGCGCGGTTGCGCACGAAGCTGTCGGGGTCTTGCAGCCGCCCCTCCAGCGCGTCGTAGACCGTGTCCTCGCGCGGGCCGATCTTGCCGACGCCGTTGACCGCAGCCGCGCGCGTGCGCGGGTCGCGGTCGGTGATCGCCCCGAGCAGCGCCTTCACCGACGAAGCGCCCGGGATCTTCCCGATGGCCCCCGCGGCGCTCGACCGCAGCCGCGCGTCGGGGTCGCGCAGCGAGCGAAACAGGTGCGGCAGAACGGCGGGGTCGCCCTGCTTGCCCAGCGTCCAGCAGAGGCAGATGCGCAGCTCCAGGTCGGGCGACGCGGCGAACTCATCGAGCCGCTCGCGCAGCACGTCGCCCTTGCCGTCATCGCCGCCGAAGGCCAGCGCGTCGGTGATGCGCTCCTTGGCGTCGATGGACGCGCCCGACAGCGCACCGAGCAGCGCGTCGACGGAGTCCTTGCGACCGCGGCGACCACGACGGCCGAGCGTGTCGATGGCCGCGAGCCGCACCTCGTTCACCGGGTCGGCGAGGCGGTCCACCAGGGACTGCACGGCGACGGCGCTGTTGCGCGACGCGATGAGCTCCAGGGCGCTGAGACGCACCGCGGAGTTGGGGTCGGAGAGGGCCTTCTGGAGCAGCTCCAGCGCTTCGGGTGCCTCGAAGGTCGCGACGGGCTTGAGCACCGCGAGGCGCGCCGAGACGGAGCCGCGGAAGTACGCGCGAGACAGCTCCTTGAAGTGCGGTTCAAGGCTCTTCCCGTCGCGCTGTCCGAGTGACTCGGCCGCGGCGTCACGCACCGCCATCTCCGGGTCGGCCAGCAGCGCCACGAGGGCGTCGGTTCCGTCTTCGGCGCGCATGGCGCCGAGGGCCTCGGCCACGCGCGCGCGCACCGGCCACGACGGGTCTTCCCGCGCCGCCGCGAGCGCCGCTGCAAAGCGCGGAACCCCCAGCTCGCCGCACATCCGCGCGACCCGCGACCGCACCCTGAAGTCCGCGTGGTGCAGGTGCGCGGCGACCCCATCGGCGAGGCCCGCGCGACCGAGCTCCAGCATCGCTGCGTAGGCCCGGCGAGCGACCGCCGGGTCGTCCGACGACAGTCCCTCCACGCAGGTGGTGAGGTAACCCACTCGCTCCAGCGCGAGGGCCGCGCGCTTGCGGACGTCGGCGTTTTCGTCGCGGAGCGAGCGCTCCAACGGGCCGGTGTCGTCGGGCCGGATCATCTCCAGCGCCTCCAGCGCCCGCACGCGCGTCCCGTAGTCGGGGTCGGCGAGCGCGGCGACCAGCACATCGATGGACGCCTCGGCGCCCATGCGCCCGATGGCCCCGGCGGCGTGCGCCCTCACCTGCGGCATCGGGTCGCTCAGTGCCGCGCGCAGGAGTGCCTGCGTGGCGCGCCGATCGCCGAGCACGCCGAGCGCCTCGGTGGCCGCCATGCGAACCGTGTCGACGCGGTCGTAGAGGCGCTCCAACAACGGTGTGGTCGCGACGCCGTCGCCGATGCGGCCGAGGATGCGCGCGGCCCACACTGCCGCCTGCGGGTGTTCTTCGTCGCGCAGGAGCTCGACGAGCGGCGCGACGGCGGGCGATCCGAAGCGGGTGAGCGCCTCGGCGACGCGCGGTGACGACCCGGCGTCGGACACCCTCAGCTCGGCGACCAGCAACGGAATGGCCTCCTCCGCGTGGATGCGCGCGAGGGCCGTCGCGGCCGCGGCCTTCACCGAGTCGACGTCCTCGTGCGGGTCACGCAGCGCCGCCACCAGCGACGGAACCGCGCTCGGAACCCCCACCAGCCCGAGCACCTCCGCCGCGTGGGCGCGCTCACTCCAGGTCGGGGCCTCGCGCACGCGGGCGACGTAGCGCTCCATGAGCCCGAGTCGCTCGAAGGTCTTCACCGCCCACTGCTTGCGCTCGACGTCGGCCTCGCGCAGCAGGAGCAGCATCACGCGCTCGACGGTGGCCGCGTCGAAGCCGTCGCGCAGGCGTCGCGCGATGTCATCGGGGCTCTGCCCCGCGCCGCCTTCGAGCACCTTGCGGGCGAGCTCCAGGCGCTCCAATGCGCGGCGCGCGGCGAAGCGGCCGTAGCCCTCGCGCACGAGCACCCAGAGCGTCGGCACCGCGGCCATGAGCACCAGCAGGATCGCGATGTACGTGACGAGTGCGGCGGCGCTCATCGGCCTGCGAGCAGCCCTTCCACGGCGCTCACCAGCGCCCCGGGTTCGGTGGGCTTCACGAGGAAGAGATCGGCCCCGCACTCGGTCGCCCAGAAGCGATGTTCGGGCTCGGCGTGGGCGGTGAGCATCACGACGACGGGAGGACGGTCGAGGCGCTTGAGCTCGCGGCACACCTGGTAGCCGCTGGCCTCGGGGAGCGTGACCTCCAGCACCGCCACGTCGGGTCGATCACGACGCGCCGAGGCGAGGGCCTGGGCACCGTCGGGGCTCACGGTCGCAGCGCAGCCGAGGGCCACGAGGCTCGCGTGGAGGGCGGCGACCGCGGCGGGGTCTTCGTCGACCAGGAGCACGCGGGTGCCGGGCTTCATGGGGAGGTCCGTGGGACGACCACGGCGGTCGTGTGATCGCTCGGCATGTCAGGTTCCGCCCGGTGAGAAGCCCTGCCGCGCGAACTTATCCCAGCCCTTTTTACCCTTCAAGAAATCCCAGAGGCCGCGGAGCTGCCAGATGGCGAGGTACTGCCGGTAGCCGAAGCTGGACACGAAGCCCATCGCGATGAGCAGCAGCACGTCGCGGGCGCGGTGATAGGGAAAGAGCGCGAGGCCGTCGGCGGCCCCGCCGCGCAGGCGTTCGGCGCGGATGCACAGCAGCACCGAGAGCGTGGAGAGGCACAGGTTGACCGCCGTCGCGAACCCGAGAAACGCGAGCATGTGAAGGAATGACAGGTACCCGACGAGCGACGAGATCACGAGCAGCACGTAGCCGAAGACCTCCAGCACCGGCGCGAGCGCCTCGAAGACGAGCTGGTACGGCAGCGCGAAGAGCCCGATGCGCCCGAAGCGACGGCGAAACATCATCGCCCGGTGGTAGTTGAGCACCTCCAGGAGACCGCGGTACCAGCGCGAGCGCTGCTTGCCGATGTCGCGGTAGTTCTCGGGCGCTTCGGTCCACGCGGTGGGGAACGGCAGCGCGACGATGCGACCGGGCAGTCCCTTGTCGAGCAGGTAGCGGTGGAGGCGCACGACGACCTCCATGTCCTCGCAGACGGTGTGCGCCCCGGCGCCGCAGTACTCGATGCCGATGCGGCTGCGCATGTATTTGGTGAGGAAGCCGCCGATGGCGATGACGAGGTCGCGGCGCATGAGCGCGAAGACGCCCGACAGGATGAGCACCGAGTTGATGGCCGTGAGCGCGGTGCGCCCCTGCGCAAACGAGCGCATGTACTCGACGATCTGGAAGCGGGCGATCCACGCCTTGGGGATGCGGGCCTCGACGATGCGGCCGTTTTCGACGAGCGACCCGTTGGTGAGCCCGACCTGAACGCCCACCGCCACCACCTCACGCGGCGCGGCTTGGATGGGCCGCGCGGCGAGCAGCAGCGCGTCGGGGACGAGCAGGCTGTCGGCGTCCATGCTGGTGACGAAGTCGCCGCGGGAGACGTTGATGGCGGCGTTGAGCGCGTCGGCCTTGCCGCCGTTTTCCTTGTCGATGAGCACGATCCGGCGCAGCCCCGGCGGGAGCGGAGCGCGCGACTCGTAGAAGGCGCGGATGGGCGCCGTGCCGAGGTGGTCGTCGTACTCGAACTCCGCGCGGACGAAATGAAACTCCTTGAGCAGCACCTGCACCGTGCGGTCTTTGGAGCCGTCGTTGCAGATGACGATCTCGTAGGCGGGGTACTTGAGTCGCAAGAGCGAACGCACGCTCTCGGCGATGGTGACCTCCTCGTTGTAGGCGGGCACCAGCAGCGTCACGAGCGGGAGAAAGCGCTCCTCGGAGGTGCGCATCGCGGGGTTCACCTGCTCGGTCTGGAGCTCGCGGCGGATGGCGAAGAAGCTCAAGACCACGAAGCCCAGGTTGAGCAGGAAGAAGGTCGAGACGTACGCCACCACGAGGCTGTCGAGGACGATGAGAACCAGCCGGAGGAGGTTCAAGGGACGCCTCCGAAGACGACCGGGTGGTGGTCGCGGCGCTCGCGTTCGAGGAAGAGCAGCCATGCCGTGGGGGCCGCCGCGGGCAGGTCGGGGAAGTCCTCCGAGGCAGGCACCGCGTACACCACGCCGCCGTCACCATCACGCTGGAGCGCGCGCAGGGTCTCGGAGATCGCGGCCGCCTCGCGTGCGCGGCCGAGGCGCAACAACGCCAGCGCGACGCCCGCGGAGCCTTCAGCAAAGAGCGTGTGAGAGAAGTCCTGGCCGGGGTAGTCGTCGATGGCCCCGGCGTAGGGGGTGAGGCCGCCGCCTCCGCGCGTGAAGGTGCGGAGCGTGTAGTCCATGGCGCGATCGGCGCGGGTGCGATCGCCGCGCGCGAGCAGGTAGAGCGCGCCCCACGCGCCGGCGGCATCGAGGGCACGATCGGTCACCGGGCCCTGCGTGGTGACCGCGACGGCGAAGCGCCCTTCGGCGGGCATCCAGAGGGCGGCGTCGATGCGCGCGGCGAGCTGTTCGGCGGCGGCGTGGTAGCGGCCGGTAGGGTCCGACGGCGCGAGGGCGGCGAGGAGGAAGTACGTGTCGATCTGGTGCTCGGTGGCGCAGTACGCGGCGACGTGTTGGGCGTCGAAGCGGCGGTAGTGGTCGCGCCAGGCGCCGCGGCCACCGGGGACGAGGCCCGCGCGCGGATCGGTCGCGGACTCGACGCGCGAGGCAAGCAGGCGGTCGGCGATGCGCTGCGCATAGGGAGTGAAGCGTCGCTCGTGGGTGAGAGTGTCGTAGAGGGCGAGCGCGTACCCCGCCCAGGCCATGGTGCCCGCGCGCACATACCGAACGTTGTAGAAGGGCGGCGCCGCCAGGCTGAACGAGAAGCCCAGCGCCGCGTCGGAGGTGAGCAGCGTCGTGAGGGTGTTGCCGATGGCGCGGGCCTCATCGCGACGGCCGACGAGTGTGAGGGCGATGACGGCGAGCGCGTCGTCGTAGACGAAGGAGCGATCGGCGAGGTACGGCTCCAGGGGATGGCCCGGCGGGACGTGATAGCTCCTCACCGCGCCCCGCTCGCAGTCGCGGAAGTGGCAGCGGCCGAGGGCGAAGGCGCGGCCGTCCTCGTCGTAGGCGTCCGCGGCGGCGAAGGGTCGCGGCGTGAGAAAGCGCTCGGCGTGACGCAGCGACTCATCGACGGAGTAGGGCGGGCGAGCGCAGCCGGAGGCGGTGACGAGCGCCGCGATGGCGACGCCGAGGCCCCCGCGCAGCCCGGCGCAGAGACGATTCGCTGCCCGGGACATCGCCCGATTGGTGTCGGGTTGACCGCGGGCCGTCAAGGTCAATGGTCGCTGCCTGGAGTTCGGAGCAGGCGGCGAAGAGGACAAGAGCCGCAAGGGCGCAAGGGTCGCAAGGGGGCGGACCCATTGGAAGGACGAGCCATCGAGCAGGCAAGCCGTACCCGAAACCTGTGCCGACTTCTGTTCCTTGCGACCCTTGCGCCCTTGCGGCTCTTGTCCTCTTCGCCGCCTGCTCCGATTCCCAGGTCGCTGCTGGCGATGGGCGTGGCGCTGCTCGGTTGTCGCGCGACGGCGCCGCCCGCGCATCCGCCCGGGCAGCTCACGCGCGACCAGGTGATGTTCGAGGCGCGGCAGGCGGCGCGCTCGGGCTCGCGCGAGCGCGCACGAACGCTCCTCGAAGGTCGCCTCCAGGTGGCGCCCGACGACGACGAGGCGCGGGCCGAGCTGGCGCGCGTCGACGCGTGGGAGGGCCGCTGGTCGTCGAGCGAGACCCACTACCGCCGGGTGCTGTCGCGTCACCCCGACGACGTCGACGTGCGGGCGGGTCTCGTCGATGTGCTCTTGTGGAGTTCGCGTCAGGACGAAGCGCTGCGCGAGCTCTACGCGGGCCTCGCGCGAACTCCGATGAGCTCACCGCTGCTCCTACGACGAGCGCGCATCGCGCACTGGCAGGGCGACGCGACGACGGCGGCGCGGTACCTCGACGAGGCGCAGCGCGCGAGCCCCGAGGACGGTGACGTGAGCGCGATGCGGGACATGGTGTTTCGCGGTGAGGCGAGGCTGGTGCTGCGCGACGATGTGTTCTTCGCGCCGGGCGGGGTGCGGGACTATCCCTCGGCCGACCTCACGCTGCTCCAGGCGTGGCGGCGGTTCAGGTTCTCCGCGCGCACGGAGCAGTCGCTGCGCTTCGGCGCAGACGCCGACACGCGGAGCTACAACGGGCTGCATTTCCTGGGCGTCGCGTGGGTGCCGAGCGCGGGCTGGACGACCCACATCGAGCTGGGCGTGGGGGCGCCGGCGGTGGCAGTTCCACGCTGGCTGGGTCGCGTGGGCTTGAGCTTCCCGCTGGGCAGCCGGCTCACGGGCGCGGCCAACTACTCCTACTGGAGCTACGACAGCGGGCAGGCGGTGCAGCTCATCAACCCGGCGGTGGGTGTGACCCTCACCGACGCGCTGCGGGTCGAGGCGCGGTACTGGTTCGCGTACGTGACGATCCCGACGCCCACCGGAGGGAGCGTCGACGACGGGGTGTCGTCGTTCGGGGTGAGGGTGTCGTGGCGGCCGACGTCGCGCTTCGAGCTCGGGGGTGAGTACACCTACGGGGTGCAGCTCGATCGGCTGCCGGTGGGCGCGCAGCTCGTGGCGATTCGCGGGCACATCCTGTCGCTGGGCGCCGACGTGCGGATCAACCACACCATCGGGTTGCGCCCGCTGGTGCGCGTCGAGCTGCGAACGAGCCCGGGTGATCTCCTGCCGATCGTGGCGCCCGAGCTCGGGGTCTACACGCGCTGGTAGCGGTCAGCCCTCCAGGTGAGCCAGCGGCGCCGTCCCGTCGTGCCCGAAGCGCGTCGTCGGAACGCCCAGGTAGTTGAGCATCGACACGAAGATCCCGTTGAAGGTCGGATCGCCCTCGTAGCGGATGTGCCGACCCGGCAGCACGCGCCCGCCGCCGCGACCGCCCAGCAGGATGGGCATGTCCGTGTACGTGTGGGACGCGCCCTCGCTGACCTCGCTCGTCGCGTAGACCAGCGAGTGGTCGAGCAGCGTTCCGTCGCCCTCGGGCGCCGCCTTGAGCAGCGAGCACAGATACGCAAACTGCTTCACGTTGTACTGCGTCGCGATCACCACGAGGTCGTTGGCCTCGGCGTCGGTGCGGTGCGAGAGACCGTGGCGTTCGAGGTTGGTCCACGCCGGGCCGAGCCAGGGATAGAGGTTGGCCGGGTGGTAGAGCTGGAAGCTCGCGTAGCGCGTGAGATCACAACGCATGGCCATCACCAGCAGACGCATCATCAGGCGCGCGTACTCGTCGCCCGGCATCGCCTCGGTGTCGCGCGGAGCAGTCGCCAGCGTGCAGGCCGCGGCGTTGATGGTCGACTGTCGCTCCAGCTCGCGGATGGAGGTGAGGTGCTCGTCGAGGCGCTGGTGGTCGACGCGGCCCACGCGACGATCGAGGCGCGCGAGGTCGGCGCGCACGTAGTCGAGAACGCTCCGTCGATACGCCGCCGCCCGCTCGGCCGCGCTGGGCGAGCTCGGCGCCGAGAAGAGCCGGTTGAAGAGGGCGCGCGCATCGCGATCGGCGGGCACCGGTCGGTTGACGCCCGACCACGACAGGTTGTTGAAGATGGCCGCGCTCGCGCCGTCCCAGTTGGCCGTCTCGGCAGGCTGCACCGCCACCGGGATGGACGGGAAGCGCGTCGCCCCGCCGAGCGCGTTGGCGGCGACCTGATCGACCGAGATGCCGCCGGCGCTGGTGAGCGTCATGGGCATGCCGTTGCCGAAGGCCGCGAGCGCGCGGATGTGGCCGCCGCCGCCCGCGCCGAGGTCGGCCACGGTGTTCTTGAGACCGCTGATGACGTTGACGTCGCCGCGCATGGCGGGCACTTCGGCGCCGTCGGGCAACGTGAAGCCCGCGAGCGGTTGCAGCGACTCGGAGAGGGTGTACGTCGCGCCGGTGTTGCGGGGCGTCCAGCGCGACATGACGGTGCCATTGGGCCACATCAACGTGATGAGTCGCACGGGTGTGCCGGGGCGACCCTGGGCGTCGGCGGTGCCCGTGATGAGCCCGCGGCCGTCGCGCATGGCGTCGAGCACCGGCAGCGCCACCGCGATGCCCGCGCCCCGCAGCAGCGCGCGGCGGCTCAGTCGAAACGATCCCATCAGCGGACCTCCCCGGAGTTGCCGAAGCGAAACACGTCGCTCGTCACGAGCGCGACGAGCAGCTCACGGAAGTTGAACCCCGACGCGCGAAAGCGGCTCTCCACCCGGTCGAGGGACGGCCCGTCGTCGGCGGCGCCGAGAATCTCCGGCCGCCCGAAGGCATACCGAAACACCTGCCGCACCACGCACTGCGCGAACTCGGGTGAGTCGTGCAGGCGCTGCCCGAGCGCGAGCGGCCCGTCGAAGTCCGGCGGGTCGAAGCCGTAGAGCGATCCGGTCTGCGGGATGGGCCGCATCTGCGCGTCGATGAGTTGGAGCCCGCCGATGGCGTTGTAGCGGCGCATGCCCATGCCCACCGGGTCCATGCGGCGGTGGCAGTTGTTGCAGGCGGGGTCGGTGCGGTGGCGTTCGAGCCGCTCGACGTCGGTCTCGCCGGGGATGGGCGCGGGGATGGTCGGGATGTTGGCGGGCGGCGACGGGAGCGTCTCGCAGAGCAGCACCTCGCGCACGAACTTGCCGCGGTGGATGAGCGTCGACCCCTCGGTGTGCGCCGTGAGCGTGAGGTAGCTCGCCTGGGTGAGCAGTCCGCCGCGCGCGACCCCGTCGCCCATCTGCATCGGCGCCCACCCGTCGCTCGGCGCGGTGACGTTGTAGAGCGCCGCGAGGCCCGGATCGACGAAGGTGGTGCGGGTGGTGAGCAGGTCGAGGAAGCTCGCGCCGTCGCGCCAGATGAGGTCGTCGACGACGCGGGAGGTCTCGCCCGCCATCGAGGCGCGCAGCGCGGGGCCCCACGTCGGAAACTGCACCGGGTCGCGGTGCACGGCGTCGAGCGTGTAGAGCCGCAGCCACTGCTGATAGAAGCCCGCAAGACCGGGGCGGGTGCGCGGGTCGGCGATCATGGAGCGCGCGACGACTTCGAGGCCGGCCGCGGAGTCGAGCTCACCGGCAGCAGCGCGGTTGAGCAGCGCCTCGTCGGGCGCGGTGCCCCAGAGGAGAAACGACAGCCGCGCCGCGAGGTCGTACCCGTGCAGACGAAACTGACCGGGCCGCGCCGGATCGCTCTCGCCGAACTCCGTGCGAAACAAGAAGCTCGGCGACTGGAGCACCGCCCCGATGACGAGCCCGGCGGCCATGTCGGGGTCGGGGTCATCGACCGCGACGGCGGCGACCTGTAGCAGCCCCTGCACCTCGGTCTCGGTGGCGGGGCGGCGAAACGCACGGCGGGCGAAGCGTTCGACGAAGGCGCGGAGGCAGGCGTCGCGACCGTCGCCCGTGAGCGAGCACCCGACGACGGCGGCGCGTCGCGTCGGGGAGGCGAGCGTCTCGGTGGCGATGCGCTCGGCGGCGTCGCGGTAGCGCTCGGCATGGAGGGCGGAGATGGTGAGCGACTCGGCGTTGTTGTCGAAGCCGACGACCTTGGGGTCGGCGGGGAAGTCGGCGCTGACGCGGGTGGTCTGCCCCGCGAGGTCGGCGACGATGCGGTCGTACTCGGCGTTGGTGAGCCGTCGCACGAGGAGAGCGCCGGGGTTGGTGATGACCACCGGAGCGCCTGCATCGGGTCGCCCGGGTGCGTCGCCCACCTGCCCCGAGCACGCGGCCCCACCGAGCGTCAGCAGCGCGGCGAGGAGGGCTCGTGGGCGACGAAGTGTCGCTGTCTCGACGCGCGGGGATGGGCTCATCGAAGGATGGGAAGCGTTATCCCAACTCCTCGCCGGGCGCGCAACGGCTCTGCGGTGCGGAGGTGACGACCGCTCGCGGAGCGGGCGCCGCGCTACGAGTACGCCGACACCCCGCCCACGCCCGCGGTGGACGCCCTTAGGGCGTCGCAGTTTTCTCGTCGGGGTGCTGGTGCGTTCAGTGCGCTCCGTCGCCCCGCACGGCCTTCGGCGCGCAGAGGATCTCCACGAACCACGCTTCCAAGCCCGCGAGACGCTGGACCTGCGCCTCGACTTTC
>JBGARZ010000001.1:0-1135481 GCA_044229975.1 Polyangiales bacterium | reverse complement strand
CGCGCGGCGGCGGACCGGCGACGCGCGGCGGTGGGTCGACGGGCACGCCTCGTCGCGAGGCGAAGGGAACAGCGCCGAAGGGCCGTGGGGGAGCACCGTCGAAGCCGGGGGCCGCACGCGGCGGTGGTGGGCGCGGGGGAGGGCGTGGCGGGTCGCGTTGACGGTGTGATGTTATTTCGTTGACGACCTGAGAGGGGAGCGATAGAAGCGCCTTCCCCTGACGCGGGGTGGAGCAGCCTGGTAGCTCGTCGGGCTCATAACCCGAAGGTCGTAGGTTCAAATCCTGCCCCCGCAACCAACCGTCAGATAGATCCGGCTCCCAATACACTGGGAGCCGGATCTTCTGCATTTGGGGCACTGAAGTCTCAGCAAGCAGCGAGGCGCCCGACTCCGGGCGCCCGTCACTTCGACGAACCTGTCAGACCACCGGACGGCTGATGGCCTTGATGCGCGCGGGCAGCAGCTTCAGCGCCGCGGGCAGCCCGGCGAGCTTGTTGGAGAAGCCCGCAGTGAGGAAGCGCAGCAACCCCCGCGCGAGCGTCACCAGCGACTCGTCGTGGGGGAACCACCAGAACTCCGACCCCTGGTTCCAGTCGAGGAGGATGAAGCGCGGCTTCACCATCTCGAAGAGCGCCCGGTGGGAGTTGGTCGTGCCGTGCCCGCTCGACCGCCGACCGCTCCACGGCGCGTTGGTGATCACCGGCGTGAACGACGTGTTGTTGACCGTCACCGTCCCCACGTCGAGCTTCTTCGCCACCCGCTCGCCGCGCGCGAGATCGCGCGTCCACACGCTCGCCGATAGCCCGTACTCGCCGTCGTTGGCGCGTCGCAACGCCTCGGCCTCGTCCGCCACCACCGTCACCGTGAACGCCGGACCGAAGGTCTCCTCGCGCACGATCGCCAGCGAGTCCCCCGGCGTCTTGAACGCCGCCGGCGCGTACCAGTTGCCCGCGTCGCCCAGCTTGCCGCCCGGCGCGAGCGCCTCGGTGCCTGCCTCCGTCGCCTGGTCCACCTGCGCCGCGACGCGCTCCACCTGACGCGCACTGATGAGCGGCGGCACGTCGAAGAACTCGCCCGCCTCGGGGCCCGCCTTCACCCGCGCGAGGTGCGCGCGCACCCGCTTCTCGAACTCCGCCGCGACGCCCTGCTGCACGTACACCCGCGACACCGCGGCGCAGTTCTGCCCGCCGTTGGCCAGCGCGCCCCACACCACCCCGGCGCTCGCGCGGTCGAGGTCGGCGTCGTCGAGGACGATGGCGGCGTTCTTTCCGCCCAGCGGCTTTGCCCCTAAACGCGCCGCGCGGTGGAAGTTTTGAGGCAGTGACCTGAGTTTTGGGGCAAACAGCCCAGTGACGTTAGACGCAGGGACCGCGCGGTGACGCAGAGCGTCGTTTACAACCCGGAAGGGATGGGCCTCGTCGAGCGAATGGTTGCGCCGCTGCGAGATGGCGAGTCACGCGACACGCCGCCTCAAATGCTTCTGCGGCAAGCCCCGAAAGATCCGACGGTTCATCGAGCGACATGGGTGACGCTACCACTTGCGGAACGCTGCATCGGCCGACCCGCTAGGGTCCACGAGCATTCAGTATTTAGCGAGCAACCATACGTAGGCAGGCTAGAGGGCGAGACAGCACTCTACCGCTGCGGCCGCATCTACGCAGGGGATCGGGTGCGGGCGTCCATTGCGAAGCAACCACACTGACAGTCCTTGCTTCGATATTTGCTCGCCCTCCCTAGACCACTCTCCTTCGCTCACGAAACGAATGTAGAACTTGAGCCCGCTTCCGATCTGGTCGACATCGAGCAATTTCCGCTCCGCGTCGTCCGTGAGGAGGTGCTTGCCCTTGGTGTCGATTCCGAAAACAGCTTGGCCATCGCTGCTCCATGCGAGAAAGTCCGGGTAGAACGTCTGCAAAGGACCGGAGCGCAGGAGCGGAACCCCAAACCCGCTCCGAGGGGGGTTCCGCGACCATGTACCGCCGTTCTGGTCGAGCGCGTGCGCGAATTTCAACTCCAAGCCGTTGAGCCCGCTATATCCCGCGTGGAGCGCATTAGAGAAGGCTACGAACTTCGCAGGGTCTGCGGAGACTGCCCCAACGATCTGGGTGTCCGACGACTTCTGAACGAGCCTGCTATATCGCAGGTAGGTTTCGACGACGCGCACCGCTGTGTCCTCAATGCTCGCGGCGGCAGGGCTGCCCACTTCGATCAGGGCGTCGAGCCGTGGCGCCTCAATGTCGAAGACATTGAGCGCGCGCGGATACAGCGAGAGCACCTTGCGAGCAAACAGAGCGCGGGCTGTGATCGGGTTTCGGCTCGCGGCGTCGACCCACGCCCACGCCTCCTCACCCTCGCCGTTCCCGATGCGCTGATAGACCTTGGCTTTAGCTCCCGTACCCAAGGTGTTCGTCGTGTCCTGACGGTAGTCGAGGATCGCCGCGGCAATAGGCTCAATCGCCTTCCGAGCCTCGGACGCGAGGACCGACACCTTCGGTACCACACGCACCTCGCGGGGTTCCATCACGGTTCGGTCGCGCTCTCCGCGCGAGGTATATGCGCTGATCTCCACCGGGCTGCTGTCGGCCGTAAGGCTCTCGCGCACCTGACGCAGAACATCTGCAAACACCTCACGCCGATCGACCCGTACGTAAAAATGCGCGGAGTTGAGCCGAACATCGGCGTAGTGCCGAGCTCCGGGCTGTCGCAAGACGCGCCCAATCAACTGCTCGACCTGAATCGACGACCCCATGCTCTTGTCAATATACGCGAAGTAGCAGCTTTCGTCGTCCCAGCCCTCTTGCAGCCCGAGGTTGAAGATGACGTGCTCGAACCCGCCTTCCCGGAACAGGGCGAAGTCTTGTTCTCCGCCATTAAACAGGCGGAAGCCATCGGGCAGGGGAAAGTCCTTATGGACGTTGAGGTCGCAGTAAACCGCGACCTTGGCGGGGTCAATCTTCTTCCCCTCAGTCAAATAGCGCCAGATTAGAATGGGTGGCGCCCGGCGCATCTGGAACGGTTGCTTCGGTTCATCCTTCTCGCTGCGCGTTGCACCGCCCTCGGCGACATTCGTCGCGCAGACGTAAATGGCCTTGGGCCGGAACTGCAACGCGAGGTTTTCTGCTGCCGTCGCGGTGGCCTCCATATCGACGAGCATCTCGTCGATCGCGGCTTGCATGCCTGTGAGGTATCCGCCAAGCACGGCGCGGGTCTTGATGAGCCCAGACTCGACAACCCGTTGGCTATCGACCCGGACGGTACGCCGGTCCTCCTTCCACCCAGCCTCATTGAGACGGCGCACGATCGGCTCCAGTCGCGCGGGGATGCGTGGCGTCGCACTTGCGACGACGATCGCGTCAGGGGCTAGCCCGAGCAGAAGCTCCGACTGTTGGTCCGACAGGTTATGCCCTTCATCGTAGACGATCAGAAGCGGTCGCCGGACCCCGCTCGGCAGCTCCCGGAGCTTCAGCATGTCCCATACGGGCTGCGAGGCATAGTCGAGCGCGAGCTTGAAGATGCGGCGCTCGCGGTCGCGTTGATTGAAGGTTGCGACCGTCGCCATCAGGAGCAGGCCGCCGCAGCCAGTCGGGACCTCCTCAATGTCCTCCCGCCCACACTCATTGAGGGGCTTCACTCGGAAGCCTGGGATCAGCTCACTGTACTTGCCGTTCTCTAAGTTGAACAGGGTCTGTTCGACGACGACCTTGCCCTTGGAGACCCATAGAACGATCGGCTCGACTGGGAGTGCCTCTCGGATGCGCTCCAGCGCATCTGCGAGGATCGGCGTCTTCCCCGCGCTCGTGATCGCGATGAGGCTCTGAAAGAACGGAACCCGCCTTGTGCGGGTCTCGTACGGCGCGTCGTCGCTTGCCAAGAACTCCGCGAATCGACCGGCGATGGTCGCCGCGGCTTCACTCTGGAACGGGAAAAGTTGCATCCGTGGTCTTCGCTCAGGCCGTCGTCGCAGCCCCGTTGTAGGCGTCTCGCATTTCGTCAACGCCCAGGTGGATCAGAATGCGATCGGGAATCTTGAAGAAGCGCACGTCCTCGGACTGGTAGTCTTCGTAGCGCGCGTAGACATTGTGCGGAGCCTTCAACCCAGCGCGGCGAGCCTCATCCACGATTGCGTCGTGAGCCTCGGAATCGAGCGTCGTGTGATCCTGCGCGCCGTGCCATAGTAGGAAGTACCCATGACCCTCGCCATCGCGAGCGATGAGATGATGGTATCCGTCGTAGACCATCTTGACGATGGTAGGCCGGTTGCGGGTGTCCTTATCCCAGTGAGACGAGACGAGAAGATCAATCATCTCCTCGCGCTCCATGGCGAGAACAACCTGCGCGTCAACCTGTTCTGTAAGACTGGCGAATGTGAACCCGCCTCCAAGCGCCGAGTGTGCGCCGTCGTGCCACGCTCCCGTGATCGCCCTCGCTACACGACTCGCGGTTAGGGTCCGAGCGTATTGGTCAGCCCGCTCGACCCGCCCCTGCTCAATGAGCACGAATGACCGCGTTGCGCTCGACTCTGCGTTGAGTTCGAGAAGCGCGTGGGCTGTCGTGCCGGAGCCCGCGAAGGGGTCAAGGACTATTCCGTCGCGCGGACACCAGATTTGAATGATCTTCCGGAACAGTTTTAGCGGTTTGACCGTCTCGAATCCGTGCCCTGGGCCTACGATCGCGTCCAACTCTTCGATACCATCGCGGCTGCGACCGCTCTCGCGGTGGTCCCACGAGACGCTCTCCAGATTGAGCGGGTGGTCCTCGGCATCGACCCAAAACGTAGTTGGGACTGCGCCCGCTTTAACTGCTGCGAGCCAGTGTTTCTTGGCAGGCCCGGCCATGCCGTCTTGTCCCCAATACAGCGGAGGCCAGTTTCCGCGGTCCAGAATCTTGGCTGCCCGCTTGCGGGCCGCTGCGATCACCTTCGCATTCTGCGCGGCGCTATTGGTAGGTGACCAGCCTTGAAGGACAAGCGCGGGGGCTCGGCGCTTCTTCGTGCTAGCGTGAGCGCCCTTGCCGGTGCGTGGTGCGGTTGGAGCGATCGACTCTTCGTCCAGCGGATCGGCGTCAACCTTCATGTCGTCATAGGGCGTACCCCAGGCTTCCAGCCATTCCTTCATCTGCTCCCGCGTGGGTGACCAATGGCGACGCTGCGGGCGATGAAGTTCTCCTGTGAATGGAGACTGAATGGCGTAGCTGGTGAGTGGCCGGTTCTCGCGCGCGGTGAGATCCCCCCACTGCCAGACTCCGCGTGGGTCGTTGTCCGGGTTGGTGAAGCGGCGATCGGTCGACTCCTTGCGCTCCAGCAGACCGCTCCGCGCGCGTGCCTCGTCCCGCGCGTAAATGAGCACGTATTCTGTCGACGTGACGAGGTGCTTGGTGTCGTTCTTGGGAGTCGTCTTTTGCCAGTTGATGACCCCAAGCCGATTCTCCTGACCAAACACCTCATCCAGCAAAATCCCGAGTCGAAACAACTCACGATGGTCGATGCAGATGGCCAAGACACCGGAGGGCTTCAGCATCGCCCGCATCATCTGGATGCGCGGGAGCATGAACTTCATCCACTTCGTATAACGCGCAGGATCTTCGGCAGATACGAGCGTGCCAGGGTCCGGATCGTTCGGGTTCTCCTCCCAGCGGTCGTTATACCGAAAGTCGCGCCCCGTGTTGTACGGCGGGTCTGTGAGGATGAGGTCCACGCTCCCATGGTACTTGTGCAGCGACACCATCGCCTGGAGGTTTTCACCCTCTAGGATTTTGTTTCGGGCTTGATCCTCCGAGGTACCCACGCAGAGGTTTGTGATCTCTCGCTGTGCTCGCGGACGAACGCGGCGCACGATCCGCCGCATCTCCGCCTTGCCAGCGAAGACGAGGTTGATCCCTTCAGGACGTCGGTCCATGAGGAGCTTGATGAGCTCGTCCTTATCCAACCCTGCGAACTGGCTGCGGATGGATTCGTCGTAGACCTTTTCTCCAGCGGCGGTCGGAGAGACCGTCGGGTCGGGCTCATGGAACGAAGCAGACGTCATGCACACGGTCTCCCGGCGTTCCTCAGATGAAGGCTCGCGACGAACACCAGCGAACGTATCAGACAGGCCCGGAAGGATGTCTGGCAAAGATTCGGCGAATCTACTCCTACGCATGGCAGTTCTCGGCGGTGAGGTGTGGCAGGCAGTGTTCGGCCTGGGACTGAAAGGGTGTACAGTGTTGCGGCGGGCCTGCAAGGCCCGGCGGGACATTAGCTGTCCCGATCGGCGATGTGTTTCTGCCGCTATTACATCGGCTTGGCTGGTTCGAGGAGTTTGCCGCCCCACTCCTCCAGAGCGTCGATTTGACCGACCAGCGTAGGACTTCGCCTTGCGCAGCGAGCCCCCTACCGAATGCGCACGCCGATCGTCCCGAGCGCCGTGAGGGCCACGCCGCGGTCGAGGACTCCCAGTACCCGACCGTCGACACCGAAAAAGAACGCCGACGCGAGCAGGTGGAGGCCGAGGCCGGCCCCGAGTGCCGCGTGAGGGCCCGACTCCGGCGCGGGTGTCCGCACGAAGCCCGTGGGCGCCGAGCAGCCCATGCACTCGTGCGTCTCGATCATCGCGCCACCCAAGGCGTAGGGCCGAATCATCAACGGCCCCACAAGGACGTCGAACCCCAACTGCCCGCCGACCCACACGGCGGACGAGGACAGGGTGCCGCCGGAGAACGAACTGGAGGAGCCGAAGTGGTAGAGGGCTTCGGCGCCGAGCGAGATGCGCGTTCCGAACGTGTACGCGACCCCGCCGCCGAGGCTCGCGTTCTCGTTGCCTGCGTTCCCTTGGGTCGCCACTCCGTACCCGCCGAGCAGTCGGAGGCTGAGGTAGCCGCCCGCGCTCTGCGTGGGCAGAGGCGGAGGCGACGGCGGCACCGCTGGCAGCACGACTGGCGGAGGGGGCGTTGCGACCGGAGCGGGTGACGCCGCCGGAGGCGATGGCGTTGCCGCGGCAGCCGCGGGCACGACGAGCACCGCGGGCGCTGGTGGCTCCCGGCGGCGACGTCCTCGCGGCTGCGCCGCAGTAACGGCAGGCACGAGACACAGCACCCACCAGCATCGCCACTTCATCATGCTCGCTCCCTCGCTTTGACCCCGGCCCAGCGGCCCTCGTGACGCCCGTCGGCGCTGACAATAGATCCCTGAAGTGCTGTCGGGCAAGTCGCTGTCCGTGGCTGCGCTCGCGCATGGAACGCAGGCGATCGAAGCGTCTCCCCCTCTATGATTCCGCGACCTATCGCGCGTTGCGCGACCGCGTCGGCGTCAACCTTCGTCTGCTGCGAGAGGCCCGCGGGTGGTCCCAGGAGGAGGCCGCCCATCGCTGCGGCGACATGGCCCCGCCCTACTACCGCCGCGTTGAGCTCGGCGGCACCAACGTCACCACCCTGACCCTCGCGCGGCTCTGTGACGGCCTGGGAGTCGACGCCGCGGCGTTCTTCGTCCCCATCACCGTCGCGCCGCCGAAGCGGAAGGCGGGACGCCCTCGCGCTCGGAAGGACGACAAGTGACGGCGACCGTGGTTGGGCTCGCGCGTTCGCCAAGAACGCGCGCAGCGACAGGTAGAGCGCGCTGCCGGTGACGACTGCGCCGAAAGGGGCCGCGCTCGGCGTCAGCGCCACCAGCACGCGGCCGTCGGGCAACAGCTCGAACGGCAGGGGCCCGAACGTGAGGCGGGCGGAGCGGTCGCGCGTCATCGGACCGGCACCGGGCGAGGCGCGAGCCAAGCGCGCAGCGTTGGGTCGTCGCAGTCGTCGAGACGTCGGCGCACCTCGGCGAGGCCCCCATCCCCCAGCAGGCGCACCACGTTCGCCAGACACTCCGCGAGCGGCGCGGCGTCGCGGACGTGAGCGGTGAGGCAGAGCCGCACGCGCGCGTCCTCGCGGGCCCACGCCCGGAGCGCGTCCGGCAGGTCGATGAGGCGCGCTTCAGCCTCTGGCGACAACGGCAGCGGGCGCGGTGGGGCCGGTGGCGCGGTGTCGTTGGCCGGGCGTCCGTGCGCCGCGAGGAACGCGCCCAGTGAGGGGTACTCCTCGACGGGCACATCCATGTCGGGGTGCGCGAGCACGCCCTGCGGCTCCACGCGGACGCGCCCGCCGGGCAGCAGGATGACCCGCTGGTTGCCCAGCTCGCCCAGGAGCAGCTCGCGGCGGTTCACGTCGTCACCTCGGGGCAGTGCCCGCAGTAGGGGCACGCCCCGACGGACGGAAACCGGCCGGTGAGCACGTCGTCGACGCCGACCTTGGCAAGCCGCGCGACGCGGAACGCCAAGCGGGCGCTGACCCCGCTGTGTCCGTGCGCGGCGTTCGCCAGCGTCGTCTCTGCCATCCCCAGCGCCGTGCCAAGCGGCGCCCATCCTCCGCATCGCGAACGCAGAAACTTGAGTGCGGTGCGAACGTTCGTCTGCTCACTCACCGAGAGGTCGGACTTGCGCATCACGGCACCTCCGCCAGCCACGGAAACTGCGGCTGCTTTGGCTTCGGCGGCGTGGGTCGGGGTAGCCAGAACTTCGGGTCGATGCCCAGCTCGTGGATCGCGTGCACGAGCATCGAGAGGTTGTGGCAGAGGCACTTGAGGAGCACCTCGTTGTGCTGCGCCGCGGGCAGCTTCGACCGCACGGCACCACCGAACTTCCGCTTCACGGAGGAGAAGACGGCCTCGACGTTGGAGCGCAGGTGGTAGCGGCTGAGGAACTCCTCCTTGTGGAACGAGAAGTAGTGCCAGAGCCGCTTCCACGCCTCCGTGTTTCCGGTGGGCGAGCTGTTGGACTTGAAAGGGATGTACGGGACAGCCCCAGCATCTTCGATCGCGGCGAGGTTCTCGTTGGAGAGGTACGCCTTGTCGCCGCTCACCTCCTTCGGCTGGAAGCCGTTGCCCGTCGTCGTCGCGAGCAGCGGCTTGAACTGCGGGCAGTCGTTGTCGTGGCCCTCGGTGACGGTCACGGCGGTGATGACGTGGGTTGCGGTGCCGACCATCGCGTGCGCCTTTACCCACTGCTGCACGCGCCGGTCGCCGCCGTGCTTGTGGTCGAACCAGCGGACGTAGGTGGTCGTGGTGAACCCCGTGGAGTCGGCGGCGAGGGCCGTCTCCAGCGCGCGCAGCGGTATCGCCGACTCCTCCACGAGCCGTGTGAGGAGCGGCTTCAAGGCGGGGTTTTCGACGTAGCGAAAGAGCGAGTTGTAGGCGGGGGCCTGCTCGATGAACCCGTGCTTCTCGCACTCGCGGATGTCGGTGGTCGCGCGCCGCCCGCTGGTGGTGACGTAGACCTTCATGGTCGCGCCGTAGATCACGTCGGCGAGCGAGAGGCGCGGGCGCCCGGTGGACTTCGCGGGGGGTTGCGCGATGCCGTCGCAGAGCCCCCGCAAGAGGATCTGCACGCGCTCCTTCTCCTCGCACTGCGCGCGGTTGTAAGCGGGCCAGTTCTGCTCGTAGGTGATGCGCCGGTCGCTCGCAGCGCTGGCAAGGATGTCGTCGCTGTCGACGCTGGCGCCCTCGGGCGGCGCCACCATGCCGCGGGCGATACGTACCGCCCAAAGGTGCTTGCAGGGCCCGCCACGGAGCTCGTAGTCGGGGCAGGTGCAGCTCCCGTTGGAGAGGTCGACGCAGTAGGTACTGGTGCCGCTCTGGCTGGGCACGGAGTAGGTCTCGCCCCCGACGAAGCGGATGCGCTTGCCGCGCCGTCGCGCGAGGGTGGCGCCGCGTTGCGCTCGGAAGTCGGACTCGGGAGTCGCTTTGGGTTCGGTGGTCATGGTGGGCCTCGGTTGCCCGGTGGTACGGGCTGCCGGAACTTTGTGTGCACAAAGAGCGCTCTAAGTGGTGACATAGGATGTCCTTCGGATGGACATTGTTCGGCAGGTCCGATAGCCTCCCGTCCATGCCCTCGAAGACCCCGCCGGCCGAGAAGGCCACCGTCCACCGCAAGCCCGACGCGGAGCGCCGCGACGACCGCATCCCCGTGCGCGTGACCGCGCAGCAGAAGGCCATGCTGGTCGAGGGCGCCCGCCGCTCCTCGGTGGAGGTGTCGACGTGGCTACGTTCGCTCGCGATCCGCGAGTGCCGCCTGCTCGGCATCACGGAGGAGAGCGTTACGGTCGCCGCGGCGAAGCCCGAGCCGACGCCAGAGGCGCCGCCGACAGGGGAACGCAGCCCCAAGCCCCCGAAGAAGAAAGGTCGCGGATGACAGCCAGGGCCACGCGAGCGGCCCTCCCGAGCGCTGCGGACGCCGTCTCGGTCCGTCAGCGCGGGGTGCTGGCTCGACGGGGAGGCCCGACGAGTGATTCATCACCGAACGCTTCGCCAGAAGTATTTTCGTGAACGTTGCGACCGTGGCCCGAGGCACGCGGCAGGTGGGTCACGACGGCCGCGCCCCGAGCGTCAGCGCCGCGGCGATGCTGGCGTCGGTGATCTTGCGAAGCCGCGCGGGACGCGACGCGTCACCGCGCGGCGGTGGTGGGGGCCGCGCGGTGCCGCCGTGTGTCATGTCGCGATGCGACGTTTTGGATCAGTTCCGCGAGTTCTGGATCAGCGCCGCGTTTAGGGGCAAAGCCCCGCCCAGCTCCAATGAGACCGGGATCAGCCGCTCGGCCGTGCGCTTCGCGATCTTCTTGCCCACCGCGGCGCTGCCCGTAAACGACACCCCATCGACCTTCGCGTCGATCACGGCCTCGCCCTGCGCGGCGTCGCCCTGCACCAGCGCGATGAGACCCGGCGGCAGGTCGGGCGCGAAGATGTCGTAGACGAACTGCCCCGTCAGCGGCGCGAACTCGCTCGGCTTCCAGAGCAGCGCGTTGCCCGCCAGCAGCGCCGGGACGAGCGCGCGCAGCGGGATGGAGGAGGGGTAGTTCCAGGGGGTGACGAGGGCGATGACGCCGAGGGGCTCGTAGTCGACGAAGCCCTTCTTCTTGGGGAAGTTGAGCGGGTCGAGCGCCACCCGCTCGCGCGCGAGGAAGCCCGGCGCCGCCTTGCACCAGTAGTCGAAGAGGTTGAGGCTCGGCAGCACCTCGCTGGTCAGCGCCTCGGCCTCCGACTTGCCGCCCTCCTTCATCAGCATCTGAGCGAGTTCCAGGCCTCGCTCGGCCCACCGGTTGCGGATGTTCTTCATCCGGCGCACGCGCTCGGACATCGGCATCGCGCCCCACGCGGCTTGAGCCTCCCGCGCTCGTGCTTCGAGCGACGCGATCTCGGTGACGGCGGTCTTCGCGACCTCGGCGAGCACCGACCCGTCGCGAGGAGAACGCACGGTGATGACCTCAGACGAGACGGCCGACGCCGTCGAACTGCTTGCAGCGGTGGACATGCAGACCTCGCACGATGGGAGTTGAGCCGAAGGCGGGGGCTTTCTATCACCGATGCCCCTCCCGGCGGATGGGCTCGGAGGCGGCGCGATGAGGTAGAGTGCGGCGCGAGCACCACTGCGGGAGGGAAGACGGCACCGATGGCAGACCACGCGCGTGATGCAACCCTCGACGGTCGGTCCAGCGTCGAGGACGCCCTGAATGGCTCGTCGCCGGGCGTGAGCGGCCCCGAGCTGGAGTCGCCGCCCGAGATCGCCGCGGGCACCACCATCGGCGGTCGCTACGAGGTCATCCGACGGCTGGGGCAGGGAGGCATGGGGGCCGTCTACGAGGCCGAGCACAAGGCCATCCAGCGCCGGGTCGCGGTCAAGGTGCTGCACCCGGAGTTCGGGCGAAACCCCTCGGTGGTCGAGCGCTTCATCCAGGAGGCGCGGGCGGTCAACGCCGTGCGCCACCGCCACGTCGTCGAGGTCATGGACTTCGGCGTCGACCACGGCCGCCCGTGGCTCGTCATGGAACTCCTCACCGGCGAGTCGCTCGCCGATCGCATCACGCGCGGTGGGGCGGGTGACCCGGCGTGGGCGGTGGGGGTCCTCGACCCGGTGTGCCGCGCGCTGCACCTCGCCCATCAACGGGGCTTCATCCACCGCGACGTGAAGCCCGACAACGTCTTCCTCGTGAGCGAGGACGGCGTCGAGGTCCCCAAGCTCCTCGACTTCGGCATCGCCAAGAACCTCGTCGACGACCGCAAGCTCACCGCCACCGGCACCATGGTCGGGACGCCCGCGTACATGGCCCCGGAGCAGATCACCGACCCGAAGGGCGTCACCCCGGCGTGCGATCAGTACTCCGTCGCGGCGATGGCCTACGAGATGATGACCGCGCGCCTTCCGCACGAGGCCGAGACCTTCCACGGCATGCTCATCGCCAAGGTGCAGGGCGCCGGCACCCCGCTCATCGACCGCCGCCCCGACGTCCCCGCCGCGCTGTCCGCCGCCGTGATGCGCGCGCTCTCGCTCAACCCCGCCGAGCGCTTTCCCGACATCGATGCCCTTCGCCTCGCCCTGCAAGCGAGCCTCGTGCACGCGCAGAGCGGTGTGCGTCCGGTGTCGCTGCTCCCGCCGGAGATCCAGGCCGTCGTCGCAGCGCCCGTCCCCGTTGCCGTAGAGACGCCCGAGGTCGCGCTTCCCATCACCCCGCGCAGTCGTCGGTGGGTCGCGGCCGTGCTCGTTCCGCTGGCGATCGGCGCGCTGCTCTTTGCGCTCTCCCGACGCTCGACCCCGCCTGCACCCGCCCCGGTGGCTCATCGTGTACCCGCGCCGACGGTGGTCGTCCCGCCCGTCGTGCTGGCTCCGACGGTTGTGGTGGCTCCGACGGTCGCGCCGGAGGTCCCTCCGCCCGCGCCTGTCGTCCCGCCCGTCGCGGTCGTGGCGCCCGTCGCGGTCGAGGAGCCCGCTCCAGTGCGTCGATCCCACGGACACCACGCCCCCGCTGCGCCCGAGGCGCCGCGCGCCCATGGTCGCCTTCGCATCGACAACCACAACCCCCTTCGCTAGCGGAGCAATAGCCCTTGTTGATCGACCTTCGACCTCGGGGTGCCGTCGTGGCGCTCGTCCTCTCGCTCGCTCCCGCGGTCGCGGCGGCGCAGACCGTCCCCGCCAGCGAGCACTTCGACCGCGGTGTGCGCCTCTCGGGCGAGGGCGACCTGCGCGGCGCCCTCACGGAGTTTCGTGCGGCCTACGAGCTCTCGCAAAACCCCGAGGTGCTCTTCAACATCGCGGCCGCCCACGAGAACCTCAACGAGTACGTCGAGGCGCGCGACCTCATGGAGCGCTACCAGCGCCTCGCACCACCCGCCGCCGTCGCTCGTCACCGCGCCGACATCGTCGCCGCGCTCGCCCGCCTCGCCTCGCGCATCGGAACCATCACCCTCTCCGTCGACACCGCCAACGCCGTCGTCGAGCTCGATGGCGTCACGCAGCGCGACTGGCGCGATGGCATCCCTGCCTCCGTCGGTCGGCGTCGCCTGGTGGTGACCGCGCCCGGCCGAGAGGCGTTTCGCGCGGAGATCGACGTGCTCGGTGGGCAACGGACGGCGGTGTCCGCGTCCCTGCCCGCAACACGCTCGACGCTACAGGTCGTGTGCGATCTCGTGGGCGCCGCGGTGCGGGTCGACGGTCGCGAGGTCGCGCGCACGCCGACGGAGAGCCCCATCGCCATCGCCGAAGGGCACCACTCGGTGGAGGTCACGCACCCTGGGTACGAGACGTTTCGCACCGAGGTCGACGCGGTCGGGGCGGGCGCGCGGGTGACGGCGACGATGCGTTGGGCGGACCCGGTGCCGGAGTCGGAGGGCGCGCATCTCGTGCTCCGCGTGAGCGAGCCGGGCGCGCACGCGACGCTCGACGGACACCGGGTGCCGATGGACGGGAGCGTGGCGGTTCCGCCGGGGAGGCACGCGCTGCGGGTCGACCGGGAGGAGTTTCTGCCGGTGACCCAATCGGTCGAGCTCGCGCCGAGAGGGCGGACGCGCCTCGACCTGCGACTGGAGCCGACGCCCGCGCATCGCGCCGCCGTGGAAGGTCAGTCGCGACGGATGCGAACGTGGGGCTGGGTCGGCGTCGGCGTCGGCGGGGCGATGCTCGTGGGCGGCGCCATCTGGATGGGCCTCGCGATCCCGCAGTACACCGACTCGGTCAACGCGCACGACGCCAACCTCGAGGTCATCGATTCGTGCGGGCGTGGCATCGGCGTCAGGCCTATCGCCGTCTGTCAGGCGGCGCAGGTGGAGAACAACGCCATCGACGCGCGCATCGGGGGCGAGCGTGGGGCCGCCATCGCCAGCGGGATCATTACCGGCCTCGGTGCCGCCGCGACCATCGCCGGCGTCATCGTGCTGCTCAACGCTCCGGCCGCCGATCGCTTCGAGCGGGCGCCGACCTGGTACCTCGGCCTGGCGCCGGGGGGCCTGAGCCTCTCCGGGGTCTTCTGAACGCGACCTGAATTCAACTGAATTCACGGTAGCCGGGGCTGGAGATGCACGCGCTCCCTGGGGCTAGATCGTCCTCGCCAGGAGCGAAGCATCTTGAAACACGTCACTCCGTTTTCGTCCCCTTCGTGGTCCGCATGGGTCGCGGTGGCCCTGGGGTTGTCGCTCGCGGGCTGCACCTCGCCGAAGGTGCTCGGCGACGAGTGCCTCTTCAACGCCGACTGCGCCGACCCGCTGATCTGCTCCGCCCGACGCTGTCGCGCGCAGTGCGCGTCCGATCGGGACTGCCCCCGCGGCGAGCTCTGCGCCAACGCCGGGCAGGCCGGCAAGAAGGTCTGCTTCCGTCCCGAGAGCGCCCTGCTCTGCGCGTTTCCGAGCGATTGCAGCCCGACGTCGACGTGCAGCGCGGGCCTCTGTCACGCGGTCTGCGCATCCGATGGCGAGTGCGTACAGCCGCCCGCCAGCAACACCTGCGACACCGCGCGGATGCTGTGCCGCGAGCCCGATCGGGTGACGGCGCGGCTGAGCGTCGGGGACGGTGGTGACGTCGACGGCGGTGACGCTCTCGTGGACGCGGCCGTGGCCGATGGAGCCGCGGTCGATGCGGGGGTGACCCCGGACGCCGTGACGCTCGACGCGGGGGTCGTCGACGTCGGGGTGCTCGACGCGGTCGATGTCGTGACGGCGGACGCGGTGGGCGCAGACGTTGCCGCGCTCGATGTCTCGGATGCGACGAGTGGAGATGTCGTGGACGTCACCGCGATGGACGCGGTTGATGTCGCGGTCGCGGATGTCGCGAGCGCCGACGTGAGGGACGTGGTCGACGTGGTCGACGTGGGCGACGTCGCGACGCTGCTCGATGGCGGCATGGTCTGCCTCGGCGCGCCCGACCTGCGAACCGACCTCGACAACTGCGGCCGCTGCGGCAACCGCTGCCCGCGCCCGAGCGCCGGGACCGGGACCGTCGCGTGTGTGGCGGGCGTCTGTCGCGCGACCTGCGCGGCGGGCTACTCCGACTGCAACGGCCTGTGCACCGACCTGCGCTCCGACCGCGGCCACTGCGGCGTCTGCGGCAACGTGTGCGAGGTCGCTTGCAACGCGGGCGTCTGTCTCAACCCCGTGGAGATCGTCGCCAACTGGGGAGGCGGCGCGCTGGTGCGGCTCACCGACAACACCTGGCGCGGCTTCGGGCAGGGCTCCTGGGCGAGCGAGACGGACGCGACCCCAGCGGTGTTTCCATGGGCGGGGTACCGCGAGGTGCCGTCGCCGATCGCGGTCGACCTCACCGGACAGGACCTCATCTTCGCTTCCCCCGGTCGTCTCTATCGGGTCACGTCGAGCGGGACGTTGCAGGGGCTTGGTTCCAACGGCGGCGCGCTCGGTGATGGCACCACGACCTCGCGCACGCGGTGGGTCGACATCCCGGGTCTCACGGGCGTGCGCGACGCGACGGGCAGCCCCAACGGCATCTACAGCATCGGCTGCGCGGCCTACGGAACCGACGGCCGCGTCGCCTGCTGGGGCAGCGCGCTCGCCTACGCGCAGGGCAACCCCAGAGGCGCCGATCGCACGCAGCCTGACCCCGCGTTCCCCGTCCTGCGCTTCGACGATCAACCGCTCGTGGGCGTCACGCAGGTGCGGCGCGGCACCAGCTTCTCGCTCGCCTTGCGCGACAACGGCGAGGTGTGGAGCTGGGGCGTCAACGGCGATGGTCGCCTCGGGCTCGGCTACACCGCGCCGACGGACTACGCAGCGCAGGCGCGACGCATCCCGACCCTCCCGCCGTGTACGGCCATCGCTGCGGGGCTGGAGTTCGGGTGCGCCCTCGACAACACGGGCGCCCTCTGGTGTTGGGGTCGCAACGACGTGGGCCAGGTCGGTGACGGGACGTCCACGAACCGCAACGTTCCGACGCGCGTGGTGACGGCCGACCCGACAATGCCATCGCGGGATATCCCGCTCACAGACGTCATCGCCGTCGCCACGACCTACGCCGGGGCGTGCGCCATCACCTCGACGCGAGCGCTCTACTGCTGGGGCAACAACCTCGTGGGTCAGGCGGGGGTCGACGTCGCCGGGAACGTTCCGCGCGCGACCAGGGTGCCTGCGCCGCCGGGGGTCGCGACGCTGCGCGTGCAGAGCGTCTCCCTCTCGGACAACTACGGGTGCCTCCTGACGGTGGCCGAGACCGTGGGGACGGTTGTTCCGCCGCGGGTCTACTGCTGGGGCTACGAGGGGACGCTGGGCTATCCCGCGTCGGGCCGCACCCGCGCGCCGACGCGCCCGGTCTTCTGGTGAGCGAGAGACCTGCGCCGACGCGTCGCGAGCACCACCATGAGCGATGCACCGGGAGGCCGCGGTTGCTGAACGACGTCGGCTCGTCGAAGTTGGTCCGCGCGTCGACGGTCACCACGCCGCGCACTCCGTAGATCTCGTCGTCGCCGATCTCGCGGTTCTCGTTGCCCGCGGCGAAGACCACCACCGCACCGTGCAGCGAGGACCGACCCCGGCGATGCCGACGCCGTTGTCGCCGACGCCCGCGACGATGCCGGCGCCAGAGGTTCCGTGGTTGTCGCCGCTCGACATCGGCAAGAACTCCGGGTCGTCATCACGGTCGAGCGCGTCGCGCCCAGAGACGATGGTGGCCATCAGGTCGGGGTGGGCCTGCTCGCAGCCGTTGTCGACCACCGCGATCGCCGTCTCGCGCGTCCCGGTCTGGATGGGCCACGCGGTCTCGATCTGCATCCGCGCGAGGTACCACTGACCGCCGTAGCGAGGGTCGTCGGGCGGTACGCGTATCTGCCAGGTGCTTCGCTCGACGGCGAGGCCGGGCACCGCCGCCGTCAACAGTCGCCCCGCGACGCCGTCGACGGACAACCGCGCGGCGAGATCGGCACCATCGGCGACCGCAGCAACGTCACGAACCAGCCACGACCGCGTCGCCGCAAACAGCGGTCGCACCGGCGCGAGACCGAGCGCCGTGAAGGTGAGGTTCGCATCGACGCCCGGTCGTAGGTGAACGATCGCGTCCGTCGTCACGAGGCCGTGGAAGGTGCGACCGCGGGTGTCGCGCAGGTGCAGCCGCGAGGCTGGGCGACCCTCGCGATCGACGGTGCGATCGAGCCGCTCGTAGGTCACGCGACCGGCGCGATCCGACCACGAGGGGAGGGTGATTACCTGGGACGGTAATATGTGGGTCGGCTGCGCCGCGACGGTCGCACCGCCAACGAGAACACCGAGAAAAACGGGGATGGACGCGACACTCACTCTTGAGTTGACCATGATAACGTTTTTCATTATCTACTTCTTGCGGCAACCGACACCACCTCGTTTGGAGAAGTCCCGATGCATCTCGCTCGATCGAAGAAGCTGCTTCCCCTGGTCCTTGGGCTCGTCGGCGCCGGGTGCGGCGCGAGCGGTGGTGGCGTCCTCCAGACCACGATCGGAGACGCGGCGACCGACGTCGGTGTGGCGGTCGATGCGGGTGTCGCCGTCGACGCGGGCGCACCCGGGAGCGACGCGCCGACGGCGGACGTCCAGGGCGGTGGCGCGCGATGCGCGGCATCGGCGGTGCGCTGCACCGACCAGCAGGTGATGCAGCTCCGGCTCTTCGAGACGGTGAACCCGGCGACCATCACCGCCGAGGGCAGCGAGGGCGGGGTGTTTCGCTCGCTGGTCGATGCGCGGGCGGGCGGGGCGATGTCCACGCAGAGCTTCATCTACGCGCGCTTCACCGACGCGGGTCTCCAGAAGGTCGACATCAGCGACGAGGCTGCGTTCGGTTCGATGGAGTGGGACATCGCCATCCGCCGCTACGTCATCCGCCTCAACAGCGGCGTCGGCGGCCCCTCGTGTGTGACCGCGGCCCGCACCGCGCCGGGCACCGACTTCGCTGCGATCACGCGCGCACCGGAGGGCGCGGAGTACCGCGCCGAGGCCTACTTCACCGATCGCTGCGAGCTCGTGGGCGACGGCTCGGGCATCGGCGCACCGGGCACCGCGCTGTCGAGCTTCTGGTCGTACCGCTCGTGCGTGGAGATGAGCGGCAACGTCTTCGCGGTGCGCCTGCGCGATGGCCGCGCCGTGAAGCTACAGGTGCTCTCGTACTACGACACCGCGGCGCAGGAGACCTGCAACGCGACCGGGATGGTTCCGACGCCCAACGGGGCGGGCAACGTGCGGCTGCGCTGGTCGTTTCTGGCGTCCTGAGCAGACCGGTGCGCGGGCGCTCGCACATGCACGGGATGGTGGTCGCGCTGGGCGCTGTGGGGTGTCTCGGCGACGTGCCCGCGACGGCCGTCCACGTCGCGGAGATTCGTCCCGATGCGCCCGACGCGAGCGAGCTTCCGCGCTTCGATCCGGGCGACACCGTCGAGCGCATCGTCTCGCCGGGCGGCGCGGTCGCGGTGCACTTCACGCGCGCCGGCACCGATCGCGGCGGCGACGACCGCATCGACGTGTACCTCGTGGACTTCGCGGGGAGAGCCGACGGCGCCTACCGCCGCGAGAACTGCACCGCCGGCCGGCCCTCTCGCTGCACCGGCTACCTCGTGCAGGAGAACGACTTCGCCGGGTACCGCTACGCCTCCTACGAAGAGGGCGTCCGCACGCTGGCGAGCCACGAGTTCTTTCATCTCGTTCAGGCTGCGTACGACTCCCGCCAGGGCATCGTGCTCTCGGAGGCCACCGCGACCTGGGCCACCGAGCGCTTCGACGCCAACCTCGACGACCTCGAACGCGCCTCCGCCGGATACCTCGCCTCGCCCGAGCGCCCGCTCGATCAAGACCCGGCCGGGCCGCCCGACGGGTTCTCCTACGGCGCAGGGATCTTCTTCGATCTGCTCTCGCGTCGGCACGGCGACGACGTGGTGCGAACCCTCTGGGAGCGTCGCGCCCTCGCACCCGCCGACGAGCTCTGGACCACCACCCTCGACACGCTTCTTCGGGAGAGCTCGCGCGGTGACTTCGCGGAGGTCTTCACCGCCTTCGCGAGCGCCAACCTCTTCACCGCGCGCGACGCCGACCCGGCCCGCGGGTGGGTCGAAGGCGCCCGCATGAACCGGGTGCAGGCCACCGTCGGTGCGCTGCCATTTCGCACCGATCGCACGCGGCTCTTTCGCGCGTCGGCGCGGTACTACCGACTGCCCACCGAGGGGCGCGAGCAGGTGCGCCTCGTGCTCGCCGATGCGAGCGGTGGGGAGACCGATCCCTTCGATGGAGTTCGTGTTCTTGCGACGACCCGACGGGACGGACGGCTCGATGATCCGCGCACGCTGACGCCCGGAAGTGGCGCGCTGGAGATCGACGCGCGCGGCGCATCCGAGGTGATCTTCGCGCTGGTCAACACGCGCACCGCTGGCGGGAGCAGCCAGCTCTCGATCTGCGCGGGCACCGCGGCGGAGTGCGGCGTCGAGGTCGTCGATGCGGGTGCTTCGGCGGATGGTGGCGCTCCCACTGATGGCGGCAGCACAGCCGACGTCGGGACCGTCACTCCTCCAACGATGGACGCTCCGTCGGGGTGCTCCTGTCGTGCCGCGTCGACGTCGTCACCCTTGTCGCTAGCGCTGCTGCTCCTCGCGCTCGTGGTGCTCTCCCGTCGGCGTGTTTGTCGCGCGGCCCTCGCGATCGGCCTCGCGTCGACGGCTGCGAGCGCGCAGCCCCGCACCACCGCTCCGCCCGCCGATCCCGACGTGCCGGAGTTCGTGGTCACCGGGACGCGCACCGAGCGACGCCTCGCCGACAACCCCGTCATCACCGAGGTCATCACCCGTCAGGACATCGAAGCCTCCGGCGCCGAAGACCTCGCAGGCGTCCTCGAAGAGCACCCCGGCATGGACGTCAACCGCTCCAACATCTCCGGGGCCAACCTCCGCATCCAGGGCCTCGACCCGCAGTACGTGCTCATCCTCATCAACGGCGAGCGCATGGGCGGCCGCGTCAACGGTGCCGTCGATCTCTCGCGCATCCCCGTCGGCGACATCCAGCGCATCGAGATCGTGCGCGGCCCGAGCTCGGCCCTCTACGGCGCCGACGCCATTGGTGGCGTGGTCAACGTCATCACGCGTCGCCCGGTGCTCCCGTGGGACGGCGAAGTGCATGCCCGCTACGGGATGCTCAACACCATCGACAGCTCCGTGCGCGGCGCGATGCTGCGCGGGCCGATCAGCGCGAGCGTCACCGCGGGCTACCGGCACCGCGACGCCTTCGACCTCGACCCCTCCAACGTCGCGACCAACGGCAGCACCTACAACAGCGGAACCGCCGCCGGTCGCTTCGAGTGGCGCCCGCGGCCGTCGTTCTCGCTGGTGGTCAACGGCGACTGGCTGATGCGCCATCAGCAGGGCGTCGACGGCGGGGCAGGGGGGGCAGTCTATGACCGCCAGAACCTCACCGAGACCTTCTCGGTCTCCGTCGCGCCGGAGTACCGCTTCGGGCCGCAGCTCACCTCACGCGTGCGCGCCGGGGCGTACTTCACCTCGTACCGCGACCAGTACTCGCTCGATCAGCGTGGCTCTACGGCGCTCGACCAGTTTCAGGAGACGCGCAACCGCATCGGGCAGCTCTCGTTGCAGGTCGACCACGACCTCGGCCGCGGGCAACTGCTCACCGTGGGCACCGAGGGGTACTACGAGAGCCTCGCCGCCGACCGTCTCGGCTCGGGCCAGGGCGATCGCCAGCGCGGCGCCGTCTTCGTGCAAGACCAGTGGACCATCCGCGGAGCGCTCCCGCGCCTCGTCGTCGTTCCCGGCGTGCGCCTCGACGTCGACTCGCAGTTTGGCGCCGCGCCCACGCCGAAGCTCCAGGTGCGCTTCGATCCGCATCGCACGGTTGCGTTGCGCGCCAGCTACGGGTGGGGCTTCCGCGCACCGTCGTTTCAGGAGCTGCTGCTGCACTTCGAGAACCCGGGCGTCGGGTACGTCGTCGAGGGCAACCCCGGGCTTCGCGCCGAGACGTCGCGCTCGGTCAACCTCAGCGTCGAGTGGCGTCCCAAGAACTGGCTCTGGCTCACCACCAACCTCTTCCGCAACGACATCGACGACCTCATCGACACGGTGCTGGTGCCTCGCGACAACCCCGCCGAGGCGCAGCGCTACACCTACCGCAACATCTCCTCGGCCTGGACCATGGGCGCCGAGCTCAGCGCTCGCATCCGCCCGCGCACCGGCGTCGTGTTCGATGTCGGGTACACGCTGATGGCGACGCGCGACCTCACCAACGCGCGACCGCTCGAAGGCCGCGCGATGCACCGGGTCAACCTCGGGATGCAGCTCCGTCACGCGGGCACCGGGCTGGAGTTCTCGTCGCGCGCGGCCATCGTCGGGCCACGGCAGTTCTACCCGGTGACGGGTCCCGAGATGGCCGTCCCCTACGCCTCGGTTGACGTGCGCGCCGCCTGGAATTGGAACCGCCAGGCCCAGGTCTTCGTCGCCTGCGACAACGTCCTCGACGCGGGTGATCCGCGCTTCCTGCTGGTGCCTCCGCGCGTCGCCTACCTCGGCGTGACCATCCGCCGATGACCCCGTCCGTCACCCACTGGAGAACCGCCCCGATGCTCTCTCGCACGCTCCTCCCCGTCGCCGTTCTCGCCTGCGCGGCGGCCTGCTCGCCCGACATCCGACCCGCCGAGCTCGGTGATGGCGGTGCGATGCCCGTCGTCGATCGTCCCGGCGGGAGCAGCGCCAACAACGAGCGCCTCACCCACACCCGCGACGGCGCCGCGCTCGTCACGCGTGTCGACGCGACGGCCTCTGATCAGTGGGTCTATGTCGACCTCGACCGCGGCGAGATGGCGGGCGTCGCGATGGAGGGATGGGACCTCCAGCTCCAGCGCTTCAAGATCAAGTCCAACGGCGGCGTGAGCGGCACGGGCGGCGTGGAGATCGCGCGTCTCGCGGGCGTCACCTTCGATGGTGTGACGACGGTTCCGACGTCGGGCTGGCTCACGGACGTGGCGGACGGCGCCGACGGCAACACCGACCCGGACTATGTCTTCGACCAGCAGGACACCTGGTACGCCTACAACGTGATGGACCACTCGCTCTCCCCGCGAGACCTGGTCTATGTCGTGCGGACCACCGAGCGCCGCGTCTTCAAGCTGAAGCTCACCGGCTACTACGACATGGCGGGCACTTCGGGCTTCGTCAGCTTCCGCTGGCAGGAGATCGCGACCCCCGACGGTGGTGCCCAGTGATGAACCGCCGCCACTGGCTCGTCCTCGCCGCCTCGGGCGCTCTCGCCGCGTGCAAGCGCGCCCCCGCTCCCGCCGCGGCGACGACGATGCGCGACGCCACCGACGCCTCGGTCGACATCGCCAACCGCGCCCGCATCGTGACCGTCGGGGGCGTCGTGACGGAGATCGTCGCGGCGCTCGGCGAGCTCCCGCACGTCGTCGCGGTGGATGCATCGAGCACCTTCCCCGAGGCCGTCACGCATCTTCCACAAGTGGGCTATGTGCGGCAGCTCGCGGCCGAGGGCGTTCTCTCGCTGCGACCGTCGCTGGTCATCACGACGACCGAGGTGGGACCACCGGCAACGCTCACGCAGCTTCGTGGCGCGGGGGTTCCGGTGTTCGTGGTGGAGGGAACGCCTGGGCTCGACCAGGCCCGGCAGCGCATTCGCCGCATCGCCACGGTGCTCGACCGCATCCCACAGGGTGACGCGTTGCTTCGTACGCTCGACGCGGAGCTCGCTCGGGTGACGACGCCCACGGGCGCGCGTCCGAAGGTGTTGTTTCTCTACGCGCGCGGCCCGGGTGCGCCGCAGGTGGCGGGCCGTGACACCGCCGCCGACGCGATGATCTCCCTCGCGGGCGGAGAGAACCCGATGCGCTCGCGGTGGGCGGGCTACCGGCCGCTCACCGCGGAGAGCCTCGTGAGCGCGGCGCCCGATGTGCTGCTCGTGACGGAGCGTGGGCTCGGTGCGATGGGTGGTCCCGCCGCCATCGCCGCGCTGCCCGGCGTGGCGCAGACCGCGTGCGCGCGGCCGGGTCGCATCGTGGCGATGGAAGACCTGCTGCTCCTGGGCTTCGGCCCTCGCACCGGTACGGCGGTGTCCTCCCTGGCCACGCGCCTCCACGCCGCGGTGACTGCATGAAGTCGGTCGTCCGCGTGTCCCCGTGGATCGCCCTCACCGTGGTGCTCGTCACCGCGGTGTGTGCGCTCGGCGTGGGCGCGACGGACATCCGCGTGACCGAGCTCCTCCTCTGCCTGACGGGTCATGGTGACCCGAGCGTCGAGGCGGTGCTCTCGCTGCGCTGGCCGCGGGTGGTCCTGGGCACCCTGGTCGGGGCGACGCTGGCGACGAGCGGCGCGGTGCTCCAGGGCTTGCTGCGCAACACATTGGCCGACCCCGGGTTGCTCGGCGTGTCGAGCGGCGCGGCGCTCGCGGCTGCGATCGCCATCGTGCTGGCTCGCGGCAGCGAGACGGTGTGGCTGCTGCCGGCGGTGGCCTTCGCGGGATCGTTCGTGACCGTACTGTTCGTGCTGCGGGTCGCGACGGTGGGTGACACGCTGCCGGTGGCGTCGCTGGTGCTCGCGGGCGTCGCGGCCAACGCGCTCGCGGGCGCGGCCATCGGGGCTATCACCTACGTCGCCAACGACGCCCAGCTCCGCGCCCTCTCCTCGTGGAACCTCGGCTCCCTCGGCGGCGTCACCCGCCCGATGGTGTGGGCCGCGTCCCCCTGGCTCGTCGCCGCGATCGCGTACTTCCTCAGCCGGGCCGACGTGCTCGACGCGCTCACCCTCGGGGACGAGGCCGCCGCGCACCTCGGCATCGCCGTCCGCCGCGAGCGCCTCGCCCTGGTCGTCGCGACGGCTCTGGGCGTCGGCGCGGCGACGGCCTTCGTGGGCGTGCTCGGCTTCATCGGGCTGGTGATCCCCCACCTCGCGCGCGGCGTCGTCGGGCCGTCGCACCGCGCCTACCTCCCCGTGGCCGCCGCCATGGGCGCCGTGATGGTGGTGGCGGGCGACGGGCTCGCGCGCACGGCGATGGCGCCCGCGGAGATCCCGCTCGGCCTGGTCACCGCGGCCTTCGGTGCGCCCGCGCTCATCGTGCTGCTGCGCACCCGATCGAGGGAGATTCTCGCGTGATCGTCGCCGACGACCTGCACCTCACCCGCGAGGGCCGCTCGGTGCTGCGGGGCGTCTCCGTCGAGGCTCGCGAGGGTCGCGTGCTCGCGGTGCTTGGCCCCAACGGCGCGGGCAAGAGCACGCTGCTCCGCCTCCTCGCGGGCGACCGCGCCCCCAACCGCGGAACCGTCTCCCTCGACGACGTCGCCCTCCGCGCGTGGGAGCCGCGCGTGCTCGCCCGCCGCCGCGCCGTGATGCTCCAAGACCCGCCCACCGTCTGGCCCTTCACGGCCGCCGAGTTCGCGCGCCTTGGTCGTCTGCCGCACGGCGATCAGCGCCTCCCCGCCGCCGACCGCGCCGTCGAGCGCTCGCTCTCCGCGACCGATGCCTCGGCCTTCGGGTCGCGCCTCATGTCGCGCCTCTCCGGAGGCGAGCGCCGACGGGTGCAGGCCGCCCGCGCGCTCACCCAGATCGACGGCGTCGACCGCGCGCTATTGCTGCTCGACGAGCCCGTCGCCAACCTCGACCCGGCCGCGCAGCACCGCCTGCTCGCCGCCATGCGCCTGCGTGCCCGCCAGGGGGTCGCGGTCATCGCGGTGCTCCACGACGTGAGCCTCGCGCTCGCCTACGCTGACGACGCGCTGCTGCTCTGCGACGGCGCCGTCATCGCTGCCGGGCCCTGCACCGAAGCGCTCACGCCCGCCTCGCTCGAGTCAGCATTTGGTGTCCCCTTCGTGCTCCTCGAAGCGCCCCACTCGTCGTCGCGCATCGCCGCGCCCGTACCCACGTAGCCAACGCCAGCCAGGAAGGTCACACGCATGAGCCTCGACACGACCGCATCATCGTCACCGGCAACGCCCCTCCGCGAACGCTACGCCGACCTCCGCGCGCAGCATCCCCACCTCCGCGCCCGCGACGCGGCCCGCACGCTCGGCGTCTCGGAGTGCGAGCTCGTCGCCGCGCAGCCCACCGTCACGCGCCTCGACGAGAGGTGGCGCGAGATGTTCGCGGCCTTCCCGACGCTGGGCGAGTCGATGGCGCTCACCCGCAACGAGGCGGTGGTGAGCGAGATCATCGGGGCCTACGGCGCGCCCGAGTTCATGGGAGAGAACGGCCCCGGTCAGGTCGCGGGCGAGCCCATCGACCTCCGCATCTTCCTGCACGCGTGGTCCTTCGGCCTCGCGGTGCGCGAGCCCTTCCGGGGCAAGACCCGGCGCAGCTTGCAGTTCTTCGACGGCCGCGGCGACGCGGTGCACAAGATCTTCCAGCGCGACGAGGCCCACGCCGACGCCTTCGAGGCGCTGGTCACCGCGCACACCAACCCGCTCGGCGTCGACGCCATCGAGGTCTCGCGCGAGCCCGCGCCCGCCTCGACGGCGTCGGGTGACGTCGACCGCGAGACACTGCGCGACGCGTGGTCGAAGATGCCCGACCCGCACGCCTTCTTCGGGCTGCTCAAGAACTTCGACCTCGACCGCGAGGAGTCGCTCCGCCGCGTGGGTGCGCCGTGGGCCGAGCCCGTCGACGCCGGGTCGCTGCGCCTCGTGCTGGAGGCCGCGCGCGACGTGAGCGAGAAGATCATGGTCTTCGTCGGCAACGACGGGATGCTCCAGATCTTCAGCGACATCGTGCGCAAGGTCGTCGTCGTCGACGGCTGGACCAACGTGCTCGACCCGACCTTCAACCTGCACGTCCACGACTCGCTCGTCGCGCGCGCCTGGCGGGTTCGCAAGCCCTGCAACGCGGGCACCGTGACCAGCCTCGAGCTCTACGACGCGAGCGGTCGCAACGTCGCCCTCATCTTCGGCAAGCGCGGCCGTCGTGAGGAAGACCCGCCCGGGTGGCGCGCCATCATCGACTCGCTGCCCGTCCTCGGAGGTCTCTGATGTCCAACCCCATGAAGGTCTGCCACCACCGAACGCTCGCCCGAAACTCCGTCGCGCACATCCAGCGCTGCGAGGAGTGCGGCTGCATCACCATGCACATGGGCCCCGTCTCCGTGCGCCTCGACGAAGGCTCCGCCGAGGGGCTCTGGGTCGTTCTCAGCGAGGCGCTCAGCTCCATGCACGCGATGCCTGCGACGACGTCTTTCCCGGCGGTGCGCGGCAAGGCGTAGCAGGCAGGACAGCGTCGGTGCCTCGTCACCCCGCCCATCGAAATATCCGTTATTGACATCAAGTATCAATATCAATAATGTCTGTCAGCCGCGGGATTCCTGCGGGTTTCAGGTGTGCGTCCGGCACGCGGAGAGTGTTGGAGACGAGCTCTGGTACGGCTCGATCGCGTGACCTTCACCACTGACCGCAACGTCCGGCCGCACACCTGAGACCCGCTCCCGACAACGGTGATAACGAGACGAAGAAATCGATGTCCAAGCACATGGGTCGACGGTGGGATGCCTTTCGGCGGGTGACGATCGGGCGCTCCGCCTTCCTCGCGAGCACGCTCTCGCTCGTCGCCGCGTGCAGTGATCCGGCCCCTGCGACGCCGCCCACTGCGGTCGATGCCGGGCTCGTCATGGACGTCGCGGTCGACGCTCCGGCCGACGTCGCGAGCGACCTCGCCGATGTGCCCGCGGTGCCGCCGCTGCCGCCGCTCGAAGGTCCGCCCGCGCTGGTCGACACCAACCCCGACCCGACCATTGTGGAAGTGTCTCTCACAGCCTCCGCGGCCGAGGCCAACTTCACCGGCTCGCTCCAGACGCCCGTGCTCGCCTACAACGGCATGGTGCCTGGGCCGTTGCTGCATGCGCGCGTCGGCGACCGGGTGATCGTTCACTTCCAGAACGACATGGACGTGCCGCACACCGTGCACTGGCACGGCCTGCGAATCAGCGATCAGATGGACGGCTCGCCCCGCATCCAGCAGCCCGTCGAGCCCGGTGGTTCGTTCACGTACGACTTCGTCGTCCCCGAGGCGGGGACGTTCTGGTACCACGCCCACGTCAACAGCATCGAGCAGATCGAGCGCGGCCTCTCCGGCTCCATCGTGGTGCACGAGCGACGGCCGCCGCCCGTCGACCGCGAGCGCGTCATCGTCCTCGACGACGTGCGCCTCACCGCCGCCGGTCGCATCAGCGCCTTCCTCAACAGCGGCCCCGACGTGGGCCGTGGGCGCCTCGGCAACACGCTGCTCATCAACGGAAGCTCTACCCCGTGGGCCTTCGAGGCGCCCCGCAACAGCGTCGAGCGCTGGCGCATCATCAACAGCGCCAACGCTCGCTCGTACACGCTGGAGCTCGTGGGCGCGACCATCCGCGTCATCGGCACCGACGGTGGTCTGCTGCCGACGCCGTACGAGACCGAGAGCCTCGACATCGCGCCGGGGCAGCGCTTCGAACTGGAGGTCCGCTACGAGGCGCCCGCCGAGCAGACCGAGGTGTTGCTGCGCGCGATGGTGCTCACGCTCGACGCCAACGACCAGGTGGTGACGGTTCCGTTTCCGATGGCGCGGGTGAGCCTCGTGGGCGAGGTGCCGGTGCGCAAGCCGTACGTCGCGCCGGAGGTGACGCTGCCCTTCACCGACCCGACGGTGATGGAGACGTGGTCGCTCGCGCTGTCCGGGGGACAGGTCGACGGCGGGGTGGAGTTCACCATCAACGGCACGGCGGGGCATCACCTCGTGGACGCGGGCGGCCCGCACGACCACGCGGCACGGCTCTTCCAACAGATGACCCCGGTGGCCATCACGCTGCGCTCCAACGTGAGCCCGGAGCACCCGTTTCACCTGCACGGGCAGTTCTTCCAGATCATCGCCCCGGCGGCGCGCGCGGCCGAGGAGCCCGGCCTCAAGGACACCGTGCTGGTGCGCGGCGCGCAGCCCGTGACGGTGCTCACGTACCTCGAAAACCCCGGGCGCTGGATGTACCACTGCCACATCTCCGAGCACTCCGAGCGCGGGATGATGGGCGAGATCGAGGTCAGCCCGCGACAGCGCTGACCCGCTCGAAGGCACTGGCGCGCAGCCCGCGTCACCGATAGATCGGTCGCGGCCCACCCATGTCACTGCCCAACCGATCGGCGCTCCGCGACGAGCTGCTCACGCGACTCCAGACCAACCTCGAACAGCTCCTGCGGGCGCACCACGAGACCCTCGAAGGCGCGACCCACGAAGAGGCCCGACCCGAGAACAGCAAGGACACCCGCGCCCTCGAACAGTCGTACCTCGCGCGCGGACAGGCCGCCCGCGTCGAGGAGGCGCAGCGGGCCGTCGCCGAGGTCGCGGCGATGCACTTCAGCGCCGGGCACGGAACCGTCGTGACCGGCTCGCTCGTGACGACGAGCGAGGACGACGTGGAGCGGGTGCTCTTCGTCGCGCCACACGGGGGAGGGAGCGTGCTCGCGGAAGGCCGCGTTCACGTCGTGACCCCGATGTCCCCGCTCGGACGGGCCATCGTGGGACGCGAGGTGGGGGACGTCTGCGAGGTCGTCACCGGCGGCGTCGAACGCGCCATCGAGATCGTCAGCATCGGCTGAGACCCGATGGTGAGCCCACCACCGCGAACAGGGAGTTCTGGCGATGCCGTTGAGGCCGTGCGGGGTTCGTCTTGCCGTGGCGCGACGAATGGCGTTCACATCGCGCTGCCGATGAGCACCAACCCCTCCGAAGACCCAGCGCACGGTTCGTCCCACACCGAGAGCCTCACCGCGCTGATGCTGGGCGCCGTCGGCATCGTCTACGGCGACATCGGAACGTCCCCCCTCTACACCTTCCAGGAGTGCGTCGGCTCGCCCCACGGCGTCACGCCCACGCGCGACAACGTCCTCGGCGTGCTCTCGCTCATCATCTGGTCGCTGGTGATGGTCGTGACGGTGAAGTACCTCGCCTTCGTGATGCGCGCCGACAACCGGGGCGAGGGCGGCATCTTCTCGCTGCTCGCGCTCCTCCCCGAGCGCGCACGCAAGCCGGGCTCGGTGCGCTTCGGCACCGTGGCGCTGCTGGTCATCGTCGGCGCCGCCCTGCTCTTCGGCGACGGCATCGTGACTCCCGCCATCTCCGTCTTGAGCGCCATCGAGGGCCTCCAGCTCGTCGCTCCGTCGGTGCGCTCGTACGTCGTGCCCATCACCGTCGCGATCCTCGTCGCGCTCTTCGCCATCCAGCGCCGGGGCACCGCCGGCATCGGCCGCGTCTTCGGCCCCATCATGGCGCTCTGGTTCAGCGTCATAGGCGGTCTCGGCCTCTGGCACCTCGCCCACAACCCCGCCGTCCTCCACGCCTTCTCGCCCGTCTACGGCGTCCGCTTCTTCGCGCACCACGGTAGCCACGGCTTCCGGCTCCTCGGCTCCGTCGTGCTCGCGGTCACCGGCGGCGAGGCCCTCTACGCCGACATGGGTCACTTCGGAGCGAAGCCCATCCGGTACGTCTGGCTGGGCTTCGTGTTTCCCGCCCTCGTCTGCTGCTACCTCGGGCAGGGAGCGCTCGTCCTCGCGCACCCTGCGCTCGCCTCCGCGCCCTTCTTCAGCATGGTCCCCGTCGGGCCGGCCACGGTCGCGCTCGTGGCCCTCGCGGCGCCCGCCACGGTCATCGCCTCGCAGGCGCTCATCTCCGGCATCTTCTCGCTCACCCAGCAGGCCGTGCGCCTCGGCTACCTCCCGCGCGTGCTCATCCGCCACACCTCGGGTAGCGCCGAGGGGCAGATCTACATCCCCAGCGTCAACTGGGCGCTCGCCGGGGCGTGCATCTCGCTCGTGGTCGCCTTCAAGCATTCGTCGTCGCTCGCGGCGGCCTACGGGCTCGCCGTCTCCGGCACCATGGCCATCACCAGCATCGCGTTCTTCGCCGTCACGCGGGAGACGTGGAAGTGGCCCGCGTGGAAGTCCTGGGCGCTGCTGCTGCTCTTCCTCGCCTTCGACATCCCCTTCCTGGTCGCCAACCTCCTGAAGTTCTTCGACGGCGGTTACCTCCCCGTCGCCGTGGCCGTCGTCTTCTGCGTCGTGATGATCGTCTGGAAGATGGGACGCACCCACCTGGGCGACTACTTCGCCGAGCGCTCTCCGCCGCTGGCGGGCTTCCTCGCGACCCTCCCCGATCGCGTCGTCGCGCGCACGCCGGGCGTCGCGGTGTTCCTCGCGTCGAGCGCTACCGGAACACCCCCGGTGCTCTTCCACCACGTCGAGCGCCTGCGTGTCCTTCAGGAGACCGTCGTGCTGCTCACCATCACCACCGACCATATCCCCGTCGTGCCGAAGGCCGGGCGCATCAAGGTCGAGCTCATCGCGCCGGGCATCCACCGGGTCATCGCGCGCTGCGGCTTCATGGAGAGCCCCAACGTCCCCTCGATGCTCGCCCAGGCCATCGCCGAAGGAACGCTCCCGTTCTCGATGGACGACGTGACCTACTACCTCGGTCGCGAGACCTTCATCGCGGGCGCCAAGGGGCGCATGGGCCCGTGGACCGAGTCGCTCTTCGCCTTTCTCAACCGCAACGCCCACAGCGCACCGCTCTACTTCGGGGTGCCCGCCGAGAAGGTGGTCGAGCTTGGAGTCCAGATTGACCTCTAGAACGTTCGCCCTCGTCGCAACGGCCGTCGCCGTCCTCGGCTGTCCGCGCCGCGAGCCGCCGCCCGCGCCGCCGCGCGACCCCAACGTGCAGCTCCACGTCGAGCACGCCATCGGCGTCCCCACCGTCGACATCCGCAACCAGCCCGAGGCTGGCACCACCCGCATCCAGATCGGCGGCGCCGCGGTGCAGCTCCCCAATCGCGAGCCCGATCCGCCGCCCGCGGAGTAGTCGCCCCCGATGCCTCCTCGCGACGTCGTCCATTGGATCGGTCCGACCACGGAAATCCTCCGCACGGCCTCGCAGTTTCGCCTGTGGCGCTGGACCGACGCCGACGACGCCGTCCTCTCCATCAGCAAGCCACGTCGCGGCGACGATCCCCTCGACCGGCTGCGCCTCGCGCCGGGCTACCTCGAAGCTGGCTACGCCATCGTCGACCACGGCGGGCGTCCGTGGTGTGCGCTCGGTCGCCACCCGCGCTGGCTCTCGGAGCAGTCCTACGAGGAGGCGCTGCTCGCGCCGACACCCGACGGCCGCTGGTCGCAACAGGGCGTCGCCCGCACCGAACGCACGGGCACCACGCTCGTCGACGCCGCGGGCACGGTGCGCTCGCAGGTCCGGCGAAGCACGAAGTGGCGCGCGGAGCCGCTCGACCCGAAAGACCGCCTCGTGATCGGTGGCCGCGCGCTGCGGCTCGACCCTGTTCTCGTTGGCGGCATCCATGGGTTCTGGTCGTTCCTCTCGCCGCCCGAGTGTGTCGGCGTGCGGTGGCTGGACGACGCGAGTGCTGCGGTCCTCGTGGAGGCGTCGACGGAGGGGCTGTCGGCCTGGCGTGGCGACGTGACACACCCCGTCGGAGTGCGCTGGAGCATCGAGCCCGACCTGTGGTCGCGCGCCGCGATGCTGTTGCTCCTCGCCTCGATGATCGACCTCTCGGACGGCATCCACACCGACTGAAGCGGTGCCCCGTCCGACCTTGACAAGGTCTCGCGCGGGGATGCCCACTGCGGCGCAGGTGACTCATGGCGGAAGTCTTCTCGTTCGAGGGCGCCTCGCTGCCGACCACCTCGCGGGTGGTGGGCATCGACGGCTTCGAGGGCCTCTGCACCCTCTACCGTTTCGACGTCTGGATCGCGGTCCCCGCGGAGGAGTCTGACGCCCTCTCGCTGCGCGACCTGATCGGTCAGGCCGTCACGCTGCGCTACGTCGACGACGTCGGCGGACCACGGCGCACGCTCCACGGCGTGGTCGTCTTCGCCACCTGGGTCGAGGGCTCGCTGCTACAGCTCACCTTCGCGCCGCGCTGGTCGCTCGCATCGATGGACCGCCACTCCAAGGTCTTCGTCGGCCGCACGCTGGAGGAGATCCTGAAGGAGACGCTCCAGGCCGTCGGGCTGCGCGACGGCGACGACTTCGCGCTGCAGCTCGGGCAACGCTACCGTCCCCTCGAACACGTCTGCCAGTACCGCGAGAGCCACCACGATTTCGCCCAGCGCTGGATGGAGCAGTCGGGTCTCTTCTGGTGGTTCGACCACGACGGCGAACGCGAGAAGCTCATCATCACCGACGACGACGCGCACCACCCGCGCTCGCCCGCCGCGGCCGTCCGGTACTTCGCGACGGGCGAAGAAGACAGCTCGGCGCCCGACGCGCTCTACACCTTCACCCATCGGCGCTCGGCGCTCACCGCAGCATCCCGGGTGCGCGACTACAACGACACGACGCCCACCACCGCGCTCGATGTCTCCAAGCCCAAGGCGGGACCCGGCTATGGCGAGTCGGTGTTTCATCTGGAGGACGACGCGGCTACGACCACCGATGCGTCGCGCGCGGCGAAGCTCCGGGCCGACGAGCGGACCTCCTCCCAGGAGCGCTACACCGCCCGTGGTCGCGTCTTCGATCTGCAACCGGGTGCGCGCTTCGAGCTCGATGCCCATCCCCGCGCGGCCTTCAACCAGGAGTACCTCGCCGTGTCGCTCCGCCACCGTGGCAACGCGCTGCCCGAGGGCGACGGCTCCGCGGCGCTGCGAGCGCGGCTCGGTCGGAGCATGTACCAGGTCGAGGTCGAGGCGATGCGCGCGACGGTGCAGTACCGCCCGCAGCGGGTGACGCCGACGCCGCGCGTGGAGGGCGTGGAGATCGGTTTTGTCGATGGTCCGGCCGACAGCGACTACTCGCAGATCGACTCGCTGGGTCGTTACAAGGTGAGGCTGCACCTCGACGAGAAGGCCAACCCGGCGGGCGAGGCGTCGACCTGGATTCGCATGCTGCAACCGCACGCGGGCTCGCCCGAGGGCTGGCACATGCCGCTGCGCAAGGGCACCGAGGTGATGGTGGCCTTCCTCGGCGGCGATCCCGACCGGCCCGTCATCGCGGGTGCGATGCCCGACACCGATCACCCCTCAGTGGTCACCTCGGCCAACCACACCAAGAACGTCATCCACACCGGCAGCGACAACCGTTGGGAGCTCGAAGACCTCGACGGCTCGCAGCACATCGACATCTCCACGCCCCCGAAGAACACCTTCCTGCACCTCGGCGCGCACCACGGCTCGCACGCCCACAACATGATCGCGAGCACCGACGGCGACGGGCTGGTGCATCAGGGCAGCCACCAGGACATCGAGGTCGGCGGGCACAAGACCGAGGAGGTGCAGAAGGCCGTCAAGGAGAAGTACGACAACACGCACACGGTCAACGTCCTGCAAGACGTGACGGAGATCTTCCACGCGACGCAGACGACGGTGGTCGACGCGCACAACGGCGAGACCTACGGCACGCACACCACCGAGGTGACGGGGCACAAGATCGAGACCTGCGCGTCGCAGTACACCGAGGTCGCGGGGCTGCTCGACGAGCACCACGGGACGCAGAGCACCACCGTCGACGGTCGGCTGGAGACGCACTGCGCGACGCGCACCATGAAGGTGAGCGGGGTGTCGGCGCAGCTCTACGACTCGCTGACCATCAATGTCGGAGCGGGCGGCTGGACGGTCAACGACCAGTCGTACCTGTTCTTCGACGCGCTCAACTACACGGTGATGGCGCCGGAGGTGACGGAGACGGAGATCGTCCGCACCGAGATGACCCAGGCCAAGTGGTACACGATCAAGGCCGCCAAGGACTCCAAGGACCAGATCAAGCTGTCGATGATCGCGGCCGTGGTCAGCATGGTGGGGATGAAGCTCGACACCATCGGCGTCGCGGTGAGCGTCAGCGCGCAGAAGGCGGGCTTCTACACGTACAAGCGCGACTCCTCGCTCTTCAAGTTCGAGACGGGTCCGACGAAGGTGAAGCTCACGGGCTTCTCCGGGGTGATGGCCGGCCTCAAGGCGTGGCTCTAGCAGGAGCGTTGCGATGTCAGCACCGGACGTATTCAGCATCGAGTCCAACGCGCTGCCGCCCGGCACGCGGGCCATGGCCTTCGAGGGGCGTGAGGCGCTCTCCGAGCCGTTCTCCTATCGGGTGTGGCTCTCGGTGCCGGGCGACGCGGCGGAGTCGCTCGACGCGAGCACTGTGCTCCTCCAGCAGGGCCGCCTCACGGTGCACAACATCGACGGCAGCCTCCGTCGTCAGGTGCAGGGCGTGTGGGCCTCGCTGGAGCTGCTCGACGAAGACCCGGCGGGCAACGCGCTCTACGTGGGCGAGCTGGTGCCGACGTTCTGGAAGCTGAAGCTCTCGCGCCACAGCCGGGTGTGGGCCAACAAGACCCTCAAGGACATCGTCCTCGACGTCTTCCGCAAAGCGGGCTTCCCCGCGGCGCACTTCAGCGAGCGCCTGAGCGGCCGCTACGAGCCCATCCCCCACGTCTGCCAGTACCGCGAGAGCGACTTCGACTTCCTCTCGCGGTGGTTCGAGCGCGAAGGGATCTATTACTACTTCGACCACACCGACGCGGGCGACAAGCTGGTCTATCTCGACAGCATCGATCGCCACGAAGACGCCGAAGACGCCATCGTCCCGTACGTCCCCGAGACCGCTGAGGGCGACTCGGGCCATGAGGGCGCGCGGGTCTTCACCCACGAGGAGCGCTACGCGGTGGCGAGCGTTCGGCTGCGCGACCACGACCCGCTCAAGCCGACGACCCCGCTCGATGCGCGGGAAGATGTCGTGCCCGCGCATGTGCCCGCGGTGGTGCGTCACATGGAAGATCACTTCCTCGAAGACGGTGCGGGCAAGCGACTGGCGAAGCTGCGCGCGGGAGACCCGCTGGCGAGCCTCGGTGTGTTTCGCGCCGAGGGGCGCATCCTCGGCGTCGCGCCGGGGCGGAAGTTCACGCTGGAGGGAGCGCCGCGGGCGACGTTCAACCGCGGGTACCAGTGCGTCTCGGTGGAGATGCGTGGTCGCCTCGTGAGCGACGAGTCTGCGCTGCGGCGGTGGGTCCCGTGGACCGATCGGCGGACTCTCTGGACAGTGGCGACCGGGCTCGCGGACGACGTGCAGTACCGGCCGGCGTTGAAGACGGCACGGCCGCGGGTGTCGGGCCTGGAGATCGCGCACATCGACGGTGAGGTCGAGAGCGAGTACGCGCAGCTCGACGAGCACGGGCGCTACCTCCTGCGCTTCCGCTTCGACGAGCGGCAGCGTGAGGGGGCCGACGGAACGCACTCGACGCGCGTTCGCATGCTGCAACCGCACGCGGGCGAGCCGGAGGGGCAGCACTTCCCGCTGCGCAAGGGCACCGAGGTGATGGTGGCCTTCGTGGCGGGCGACCCCGACCGACCCATCATCGCGGGCGCGGTGCACGACGCCGACCGCCCGTCGCCCGTGACCTCGGCCAACTACTCGCAGAACGTCATCCAGACCGGCGGCGAGAACCGCATCGAGATCGAAGACCTCGACGGCTCGCAGTACATCGACGTGTCGTCTCCGCCGCAGAAGAGCTTCCTGCACCTCGGGGCGCTGCACGGCGCGCACGACCACAACTACGTGTCGAGCACTGATGGCAACGGGCTGCTCAACACGGGCGCCAACCTCGACGTAACGGTCGGCGGCAACAAGCACGAGCACGTCGTGAAGACCCTCAAGGAGACCTATCACGCGACGCTGAACAGTGAGGTCGACCTGACGGTGACGGAGACGCACTCGATCAACATGACCACCACGGTCACGGGTCATGTGCAGGAGAACTCCAAGACCCACACGACGCATGTGGGGGCGAAGACCATCGAGCGATGCGCGTCGCAGCGCACCGAGGTCGGCGGGCACCTCGAAGAGAAGCACGGCACGCACAAGGTGCTGGTGGACGGCAGGCTCTACGTCGACAGCGGGACGCACGACGCGACCACCGCGGCCAAGAGCGAGTGCCACTACGGGACGCTGCTCATCAACGTGTCGGGGGCGTTTACGCTGACGAGCGTCGGGCCCATCGCCATCAACGCGCTCAACTGGGCGGACAACGCGCCCATCGCCTATCGCATCGTCACGACCAAGCGGCAGAAGGTGAACCGCGCGGACATCACCATCCACCCGTTCTTCTTGGAGATGGTGCTGGCCAAGCGCTCGATGGCGCAGGTGCTCATCAACCTCAACGCGTGGAAGGCCGACGTGGGCGGCATCGCGCGGGCGGTCAACGGCGTGAAGCTGGACTACACGGGCGCGAAGGTGGAGGGCGTCGCCAACAAGGTGAAGCTCCGCGCGACCAAGTTCTCCAGCCGGGTGTTTCTGGGCAAGACCTTCGCGGTCACGATGTACGGCTGAGACGGGGAGCGGACGAAGCCATGGCCGAGACCTTCAGCATCGAGTCGGGCGCCCTGCCGGCGGGCACGCGCGCGGTGGCCTACGACGGCGAGGAGTCCATCTCCGAGCCCTTCTCGTATCGCGTGTGGATGACCGTCCCCGGCTCGGCGGCCGAGGAGCTCGACCCGGAGACGGTGCTCTTGCAGTCGGGTGCGCTGGCCTTTCACGCCGCGGACGGGAGCCTCCGTCGACAGGTGCAGGGCATCTGGGCTTCGCTCGAACTGTTGCAGGAGGGAGTCGGCGGCGCGTCGCTCTACGTGGGCGAGCTGGTGCCGACGTTCTGGAAGCTCAAGCTCTCGCGCCACAGTCGGGTGTGGGCCAACAAGACCCTGAAGCAGATCATCGCCGACGTGTTTCGCAAGGCGGGCTTTCACGCGGCGAACTTCGACGACCGGCTGCGTGGCGGCAACGATCCCATCGCCCACGTCTGCCAGTACCGTGAGAGCGACTTCGACTTCCTCTCGCGGTGGTTCGAGCGCGAAGGCATCTACTACTTCTTCGAGCACACCGACGCGGGCGACAAGCTCGTCTACCTGGACGACATGGCTCGCCAGGAGGACGCCGAGACGCCGACGCTGCGCTACGTCCCGGAGACCGACGCGGGCGCGAGCGGACAGGAGGGCGTGCGGTACTTCCGCGCGGCGCGTGGCGCACGATCGGCGAAGGTGCTGCTCACCGACCACGATCCGCTCGGGCCGGCGCAGATTCCCAACGGCACGACGCCGATCGACCCGCTCGGGGCGGGCGAGCTGAGGCGGCACCTCGAAGACGACATCACCACGCGCGGCGCGGCACTGTCGGAGATCCGCGCGCAGTCCGAGCTCGCGCGGCAGGACACGCAGCGCGCCGAGGGGCTCATCGTCGGCGTGATCCCTGGGCGCCGCTTCGCGCTGGTGGAGCACCCGAGCGACCGGCACAACCGCCGCTATCAGTGCATCGCGCTGGCCAGCCACGGGCGCATCATCGACGACTCCGGAGCCATCGATGGGTGGTTGCCGCAGCGGGTACGCGCCGACGGGCACTCGCTCTGGACGGCGCTGACGCTGACCTTCGACGACGTGCAATTTCGCCCGGCGCTGAAGACGCCGCGGCCGCGCGTGGCGGGGGTGACGGTGGCCTTCGTCGATGGGCCCGCGGACAGCGAGTACGCGCAGCTCGACGAGCACGGGCAGTACCTCGTGAAGGTACACCTCGACGAGAACACCGCGGCCGATGGCGAGAACTCCACGCGGGTGCGGATGCTCCAACCGCACGCGGGCGCGCCCGAGGGATGGCATCTACCGCTGCGCAAGGGCACCGAGGTTCTGCTCTCCTTCGTGGGTGGTGACCCCGATCGACCCGTCATCACGGCGGCGGTTCCCAACAGCGACACGCTCTCGCCGGTGACGGAGTCCAACCACACGCAGAACGTGTTTCACACGGGCGGCAACAGTCGGCTGGAGATGGAGGACCAGCTCCCCAACCAGTACATCGACCTGTCGACGCCGCCGCAAAACACCTTCATGCACCTGGGCAAGCACCACGGGTCGCACGATCACAACTACGTGACGAGCACCGATGGGACGGGGCTCATCCGCACGGGCGCCGACTACAACGTGACGGTGGGCGGCGAGAAGTACGAGCACGTGCACGGCACGGTGCTGGAGGACTACGACCAGACCAAGCGCACCGAGGTCACGGGGGCGGTCGACGAGAAGTACCACGTCGACCACATCGTCGCGGTGACGGCGCACTGCCAGGAGACCTACCTCGCGACGCAGACCACCAACGTGAAGACGCACACCGAGGAGAAGTGCGCCACGCAGGAGACGCACGTGCGCGCGGCGCTCTCCGAGCAGCACGGGACGCAGACCACGCGCGTGGGCGGCGACTGGACCACCGAGTGCGCGAGCGAGCTGTTCAACACCGGGGCGTCCATTCAGCGCGACGGGACGCTGGAGTGGAACATCAAGAGCGGCGCGCTCATCAAGGCCGCGAGCATCACCATCAACGGGCCCCGCTTCAGCATGATGTCGCGGACGACGCGCACCATCACGCGGCCCGACGAGATGATGGCCGACACCGAGCAGCACCACCTCGCGGGCAACAAGTTCGAGGCCGGACTGATGGCCGTGAAGATGAACATGATGGCGCTCTCGCACGTGATCGCGAAGATCGACATCCTGACGGGCATCGCGGTGGAGGCCGTGGGCTTCAAGGTCGAGGACACCGGCTTGAAGGTCACCGGGTACGGCTCGGCGGCGGAGTTCGTCGGCTTCGAGACGGAGCTGTCGGCGGGGCACATCGTGGTGCTCGCGATGGCCGTCATGATCTGAGACGGTGGCATGAAGACCCTGAAACCCATGAAGGTGGGGGTGTTCGTTCGCCCCTTCTCGCACCGCGATCGCAGCGTTCTTTCGGTGGGGGTGATGCTGTACCTCCCGTTTCCGCCGTCGACGGGTGTGCTCACCGACGCCTCGATGTGGAAGTCTGTCGGCAAGGAGATCGCCGACGGCGTGCTCGACCTCGGGATGCCGAAGCCCCGCGGCGAGTGGATCGTGGACGGCAGCGCGTTTGCGAGCGGCGGCGTGGCGCGACCCGCGGTGATGGTGCGGGCGAGAGTGGGCGCGCGGGAGAAGCGGCTGCTGGTGACCGGCGACCGCTACTGGGAGCCGGTGTCCGAGGGCGTGTCGCAGATTCAGCCGTTCACGGAGATGCCGGTGTCGTGGGCGCGGGCCTACGGCGGTTCTGAGCTGCCGACCAACCCGGTGGGTCGTGGACATCGCCCGGTGGAGACCGCGCATGGTCCCGTGCACTGGTTGCCCAACGTGGAGCACCCCGACAAGCGGGTTCACTCGCCGCGCGATCGCGCCGAGCCGGTGGGGCTGTCGGCGACGGACATCGCGTGGCCGCAGCGCATGGGCAAGGCGGGCACCTACGACGACGCGTGGCTGAAGACGGACTTCCCGGGCCTGGCCGCCGACGTCGACTGGACCATGTGGAACAGCGCCCCGTCCGACCAATGGATCGACGGGTACTTCCAGGGGGACGAGGACTTCGAGTTCGAGGGGATGCACCCGACGAAGCCTGTGGTGTCGGGCAAGCTCCCAGGGCTGCGCGGACGGGCCTTCGTGACGCGCGCGGGCGGAGAGCTCGCGGAGGTGGCGCTGCGGCTGGAGACGCTGCGGTTCTTCCCGCACCGCGAGCGGGTCATTCTTCTCTTTCGGGGTGTGACCGAGGTCGCCGAGGACGACGCCTCGGACGTGAAGACCCTGATGGTCGCGTGCGAGCGCGCGGGTGAGCCGAAGACCTTGGAGCACTACGAGGCGGTGCAGGCGCGGCGGCTCGACCCCGAGCGCGGTGGTCTCGCGGCGCTCAAGGACAGCGACCTGATGCCCGAGGGCTCGCGGCTGTCGCCCGCGTCGGTGGCCGACGAAGATCGTACGGACATGGACGAGATCGTTCGGACGGAGGGCTTCCTCGGTCAGAACATGGCGCGTCGCAAGGAGCGTGAGATCGAGGGGCTGCGTGCGCAGTTGCGGGCCGTCGGCATCGACCCGGAGTCCATCATCGATCCGCTCTGGAACCCCACGAGCGAGGGCCCTCCCGCGGTGACCGACCTGGAGAACCTCCCCGAGGAGATCGAGCGCGTCGAGCGTGACGCCCGCGAGAAGGAAGAGGAGGCGCGCGAGCGGGCGGAGGAGGTGGAGGCCGAGGGCCGACGACTGAGCGAGGAGCTCGGCGTCGACTGGGACGCGCAACGGGCGAAGCACGAGGAGACCGCGGGTGGTCCGCCGAAGACGAAGCTGCGCGACGAGCTGGCGGCGTTGCGGCAGGCGGCGGTCGAGGCCAACGGGGGAGTGCCGGTGCCGGAGATCGACGCGATCTTCACGGACGAGCGCTTCCTGCGCGACCTCGACACGGCGGAGGCGCGCTCGCTGGAGGGCTACCGCCTGGGCGCGCACATGATGACGCCAGCGCGGCGGGCGACGGGTGAGGCGGCCGACGTGCTGCGGGCGAGGGTGATCGAAGCGCACGCGCATCAAGCGCCGATGCGCGGGTGGGACCTGACGGGCGCCGACCTGTCGGGCCTCGACCTCGCAGGCGCAGACTTCACGGGCGCGCTGTGCGAGGCGGCGAGCTTCGCGGGCGCGACGCTCACGAGCTGCCTCTTCGATCGCGCGGTGCTGGCGCGCGCCGACCTGTCGTCGGTGAAGGCGCAGCGGGTGTCGTTCATGGACGCCAACCTGGGTCGGGCGACGTTGTGCGACGGCGACTTCTCGGAGGGGGACTTCAGCACGGCGATCGTGTCGCAGGCCGACCTCTCGGGCGCGACGCTCAATGGCTGTCAGCTCTCGGGCGCCGACCTCTACGAAGCGAAGCTCGTTGGAGCGAGGCTGGTGGATGCCGTCGCGCCGAAGCTGCAGTTGCTTCTCGTCGACCTGCGCGGGGCCGACCTGTCGGGCGCCGACCTCACCGAAGCGCTGTTTCTCAAGGCGTCGGCGGAGGGCGTGACGCTCGATCGCGCGACGCTCACCAAGGCCGCGATGATGTCGTGCGACCTCACCGACGCGAAGCTCCGCTCGGCCTCCGCGGTCAACCTTCGCTGCGCCATGGGCACGCTGATGACGGGCGCGGTGCTCGTCGACGCGGTGCTCGACACGGCCTCGCTGCGAGGGATGGATCTCGCGGGCGCCGACCTCTCTCGCGCGTCGCTGGTGTCGGCCGATCTGTCGGAGGCCAACCTCACCGGGGCGCGGCTGTGGCGGGTGAAGGCGAAGGGCGCGCGCTTCATGCGGGCCGACCTCACCGATGCGTTTCTCCAGGGCGGAAACTTCATGGAGGCGTTTTTCACCTACGCCAACGTCACGCGGGCCGACCTCACGGGGACCAACCTCTTCGGGGCCGACCTCGCGCGCACGCAGGGCAACGTGAAGAGCCTGCTCGACGCGCTCACCACACGCGCCAAGGTGCTGCCCCGGAGGGCGACGACGTGAACCGCACCGAGCTGGAGGCGCTGATCTACGGCGGGGAGATCGTGAGGGAGGCGAGCTGCGAGGGGGAAGACCTCGATGGCGCGCGGATGGTGGGCGGCGTGCTGGAGGGCGTGAGCTTCCACGGCGCGAAGCTGCGGGGCGCGCGGCTCGACGAGTCGGTGTTCGTGCGCTGCGACTTCAGCGAGGCCGACCTCACCGGGTCGGAGCTGCGGCACGCCAACTTCCAGGAGTGTTCGTTCAACGGGGCGGTGTTGGCAGAGTGCGGGATGGTCTCGACGCACATCACCGTCGGGCCGATGCGCGGGGCCGACCTGTCTCGCGTCAACCTCGTCTCGGCGGCGCTCGCGCGGGTCGACCTCGGCGGCGCTCGTCTCACGGGTGCGCGCATCGATCGTTGCGCATTGGTGGAGGCCGACACGCTGGGCCTCGACCTGACGGGGGCGACGCTCACCTCGACGGTGATGCAGGGCGTCGACCTGAGCGAGACCTCGCTCGCGGGCGCGACGCTGGAGCGCATGATGCTGATGAGCTCGCGCCTCACGGGCATCGACCTGAAGGGGCTGTCGCTGCGGATGACGCAGTTCATGGGCAGCGACCTCACGGGGGCGCAGCTCCAGGGCGCGGACGTCACGCAGTGCAACTTCAAGGACGCGGTGCTCACCGACGCGGCGATGGACAAGGTGATCGCGCCGATGTGCCTCTTCGTCGGCGCGAAGATGCAGCGCGCGTCGATGAAGGGCGGGCGCTTCGCGCAGTCGATCTTGTCGGGGGCCGACCTCTCGCTCGCCGACGCGACGGGGGCCGACCTCCAGCAGTGCATCTTCCACGACGCGACGATGGTCTCGGCGACGCTGCGCGGGGCCGACCTCACCTACGCCGACTTCTCGCGCGCCGACCTCTCGGCGGCCGACCTCTCGGGGTCGAGGATGTTTCGCGCGCGGCTGCACCGCGTGATCGATCGCGGTACCGTCTGGGGCAACCGGGCGGTGGCGCTGGGCGACGACGACGCGCTGGCCGAGGCGGAGACCTGGCAGCCTCGCTACTGACTCAACGGAGACCTCTCATGGACAACCTCGCGCGGATCATTCCCCCAACGCTGGTCGCGACCTTCGAGCCGTCCTCGGGACGCGTGGTGCGCGTGGAGGAGGGCGCCTTCGTCGTGCGTGTTCAGTCCGTCGAGGTGCGGTGTGCGCGCGCGGCGAGCTGCCTGCTGGAGCCCGCGGTCGGTGATCGCGTCGTGGCGTGGTCGGAGGGCGCCGAGGCGTGGGTGCTGGCGGTGCTGGAGCGCGCGCCCGAGACGGCGTGCGACGTGGTGCTGGAGGGCGACGCGAAGGTGCGCTCGCGGGACGGCGCGGTGACGGTGTCGGCGCCGGGCGGCGTGCGGCTGGAGTCGCCGACGGAGGTGCGGCTGGTGAGCGCGCGGGTGGGCGTGGCGGCCGAGAAGGTCGACCTCGCGGTGCAGAAGGTGCTCGCGGTGGGGCGCACGGTGGAGGCGGAGTTCACGTCGGCGCGGCTGCATGCGCAGCGGCTCGACCAGGTGCTCGGCAACTTCACGCAGCGGGTGAAGACGGCGCTGCGGATGGTGGACGACGTCGACGTGGTGCGCGCGGGGCGGGTGGACTACCGCGCCGAGCAGGTGATGAACCTCCACGGCGAGAGCGCGGTGATGACAGCCGATGGGGTGGTGAAGGTCGACGGCGGGCAGATCCAACTCGGTTGAAGAGAGGAGCCGCGATGTTTGCCAACAGCCAGATGATGGGCGTGGACATGGGCTTCCCGGACGTGTGCCTGACGCCCACGCCCGCGGGTCCGATTCCGATTCCGTACCCCAACATCGCCCTCGGTCCGATGGGCGTTCCGGCCGCGTACAACGTGCTGGTGATGGGCTTACCGGCGCACAACCTGTTGACCACCATCCCGCTGTCCAACGGGGACAACCCCGGCGTGGCGATGGGCGTGGCGTCGGGGATGGTGATGGGGCCCGCGCGGCATGTGTTGCCGTCGGTGACCTGCCTCATGGGCGGCGCGCCGGCGACGCGGCTCACGAGCGTGTCGATCCAGAACAGCACCAACTGCCCCGGCATGCGCATCGTGCCGAGTCAGGTGAAGGTCATCATCCTGGCGCCCTGAGGCGCTATGGACGAGCAGGGTGGGGGGAGCCTACACACCGCCGCCATGACCGACCCCGCAAAGATGCCAGCCGACGCGCGAGACCTGCCCGCGCCGTCGGGCGCTCACTGGCCGTGTGAGGTGTGCCGCAAGTGGGTGCTCCCGCTGCGGCCACACCGCGGCTGGCGCATCGCGGAGATCGCGCTCTGGATCGCGATCCCGGGCGCGATTGGGCTCGCGTCCAAGGGGCCCGGGCTGGTGGCGCTGCCCATCGTGTTCATGGTGGGGGCGGGGCTCGTGGGACCGATGCACGCGAAGGCCACGGCCGAGGCACGATGTCCGGGATGTGATCGCTACATCAAGGCGCCACCCAAGAAGCGGTAGGTCAGTCGACAGGCCACTCCACGGGCGCGCCCGCTGCGCCGAGCGCCGCGCCATCTTCGGCCGTCGCGGGAGCTTCGACGATCGGATCCTTCGCGTCCGAAGCGCCGCGCCACCAGGGCGTGACGGTCTCGACGCGCAACGGCTCGACGGCCTCGCCCAGCCTCGGCATCACGAGGTGAACCCCCTGCGCGGGCGCGACCTTGATGAGCGTCTCGGCGGGGTCGTCCCAGGCGTGCATGGCGAGGTTGAACGTTCCCCAGTGGACAGGGAGGAAGCTGCCGCCACCGAGGAGCGAGAGCGCCTTGAGGGCGTTGTCGGGACCGAGGTGGATGTCACCCCAAGCTTCGTGAAATGCGCCGACCTCCAGCATCACCAGATCGAAAGGGCCGAGGCGCTCGCGGATGTCCTCGTACTCTGGAGTGAGCCCGGTATCACCGCTGAAGAAGAACGAGTGCTTCGGGCCGCGCACCGACCACGATGACCAGAGCGTTCGGTTGCGGTCGGCGAGGCCGCGGCCGGAGAAGTGCTGCGACGGAGCGGCCGTGATGGTGAGGTCGGCGCCGGGTACGTCGGCGCGCTCCCACCAGTCGAGCTCGGTGATCTGCGACGCGGGGATGCCCCACGACTCCAGGTGGGCGCCGACGCCGAGCGAGGTGAAGAAGGGCACACCGCGCTTCGCGAGCGCGACGACCGTGCCGTGGTCGAGGTGGTCGAAGTGGTCGTGCGAGACGATGACCGCGTCGACCGCGGGCAGCGCGTCGAGGGGAATGGGAACAGGCTGAAAGCGCTTGGGCCCCGCGAAGCTCACGGGCGACACGCGCTCGCCCCACACCGGGTCGGTGAGCACGCGCGCGCCGTCGATCTCGACGAGCACGGTGGAGTGCCCGAGCCACGTTGCGCGCAGGCCCGTCTCGACGGGTCGCGCCCACTGCGCGAGCGGGTTGACCGAGGGCAGTGGGCCGGGCGGCGTGCGCCGTTGTCCACCGCAGAGATACTCCGCCATCGTGGGCCCGACGGTGCCCTTCTTGAGACCTGGGGAGACGGGCCGGACGTTGCGGAAGCCACCGTCGACGTAGCGCGCCGACGCGCGCATGCGCTCCAGGCGAAGGCCGCCGATCTTCGAAGAGAATGAGCTCATGGAACTCCTGTGGGTGGTTGACGGGGGCGGCGCCTCGTCCGAGGTTTCGGCGCCGGGCCGAGGATGACCCGGCAGAGGAGTGGACGGTACCCAATGAGCAATGTTTTGAAGAAGGGTTCGGCCGGCGACGACGTGAAGGCGCTCCAGGAGAACCTCAACAAGATGGGCTACGGCCTCACCGTGGACGGGAAGTTCGGCGACGCCACGCACGCCGCCGTGGTGCACATCCAGAAGGCCTTCGGCTACACCGTCGACGGCCTCGTGGGGGACGGCACGCTCAACCTCATCAAGGTCCAGATCGGCTACAACTGGAACCGCAACAACAGCTGAGGCGCTAGCGCGGGGCGGCGCTTCGACGATGGCCCGCACATGTTGTCAGGGTCGTCGCGCCGAGTGGTCGTTGGTCGTCGTCAGACGCCAGCGGCGCGGGCTCCGGCATCGAGATAGCGCCGCAGCCCCCCGAGGTACGACTGGAACATCGGCCCCGCCGCGCGCTCGGTCAGCCCGCCGAGCGCGCGCAGCGGCAGGCGCAGCCGCCACCCGATGCGCCACCGGACGCGCGTGCCGAAGGGCTCCTCGTTGAGCACGAACTCTTCCATGAACTGGCTCGCCGCCGGCGCACCCGCGCGGGTGAAGTAGAACGAAAATCGCCGCCCGGGTTCCCACGCCACGACCCGCTGGTCGCTGCGCAGGGCCTCGTGGATGACGCGCCGCTCGGAGCCTGCTCCGTACGGTGGCGGGGTGAGCCAGCGCGCGTCGATCATTCCCGGAGACCAACGGACGCGCTGCGCGGGCTCGACGATGGCCGCGAAGGTCGCCTCCGTCCCGGCTGGGACGAGCTCGACGGCCTCCACCCGACAAGGCGCGGCGTCGAGGAAGCCGTCCCAGCACGAGTCGCAATCGAACCAGATGCTCACGGTTGCGCCTCCGCGCGTTCGAGGTGGGTGGCGAGATGGGGAAATACATCGCGGGCCGAGTCGCGGCCGATGAGCGCGTCGTTGTGCCCGTAGCCGGGGATCACCACGCGGCGGTAGTGGCGGTCGCCGAAGGTCTCGCGCAGGAGCTGCCACGAGCGGGCCGTCGCGCCCTGGCCGACCACCTCGTTGAGCTCGCTGTGGACGAAGGTGATCGGCATCTCCAGCGATCGGAGGTCGCTGAGGTACGACCGCCCGCGGACGTCGACGAGCTCGCCACGCCGCGCGATGGCCGCCATCTGGATGAACGGCCGCACCGGGGCGTCGCCGAGGTGCGCGGCCATGCGGTCGTGCGTCGCGGCGTTGACGTTCTCGTGGCGGATGAGCTCGCCGAACATGGCCGCTGCGCGCCGGCACGTGGGGTTGCTACAGCGTTGACGTTCGCTGCGCGGGTGGGCGTGCAGCGCCGCGTCGAGCGCCCGCAGGAGGGCCCCGTCTTCGCGCAGGGCGCCGGTGGGGACGAGGCCCACGCCGAGCGCATCGAGCACGTCGGGGATGCGCGAGTGGACCTTCACGCCGAGCAGCGTCGGCGCCTCCCAGTGCGCGGCCACCTGGAGGCACGCGAGCGAGCGGACGCGCGACCGCAACCCGTGCCGCAGCAGCGACATGAACACCGTCTGCGCGCCGAGGCAGTGGGCGACGACGTGGGCGTCGGGTGAGCCCGCGAGCTCGCACACGCGCCGAAGGGCGGCGGGGTGGTCGAGGGCCGCGACGTCGTCGAGGGTGAACGGCGCCCGCACCCGCGGGGCGACGAAGCCGTTGGAGCGCCAGGAGTGGAGCCAGACGTCCCAGCCGCGGGCGCACAGGTGTTCGACGAGGCTCTCGTCGACGGTGTCGAGCTCGAAGGTCGCGTGCGTCGCGGAGTAGCCGTGCACGAGCACCACCGGGCCGCGCGATCCGCCGCGGTAGCGCTTGAGCGGCAGCGAGACGCCGTCGTCGGTGCGGTAGAAATGGCGTTCGGGGGCGGGGGCCCGCAGGGCGCGCACAGGGGCGTCGCGGGTGGCCCGGTCGACGGCGCGGTCGCCGCGGGCGAAGGACCCGTACACCTCGCGCAACGAACCGAGGAAGAAGCGGGTGAGCGCGGCGGCGGCCGGGAGCGTTCCGCGCACGGTCGCGAGCTGTCGCGCGAAGTCCGTGGCCGAGAGGTGCAGGGTGCCGCGCCCGAGCTCGGGCGCCGACGCGTCGACGCCGTCGTGCAGCACCACCGCGAGCTTCGTCGTGTCGCGCCAGAACTCCAGCGGTCCGCCGCCGTCGTCGTGCACGTCCTTCTCGCCGCGCAGGAAGTACCGCCGACCGTCGTGGCTCGTGAGCCCGCACGCGTAGGTCATGCGCCGCGCCTCCGCGCGCGAGGCGACGCGCTCGAAGAACACGAAGCGCCCTTCGGTCACGGCAAAGGGGCGAGGGGAGAGCGCAGGCACCAGCGCCGTCCCGACGAAGCCGACGGCGCGGCCGGGGTCGCGGGCGAGGGCGTCGACGGCGTCCACGCTGACGGTGATGGTGAACGAGAGCGTCGTCTGGTCTCCGTCGAGGAGGTCGATCTCGCCGCTCATGCGCTCGGTGAAGCGCAGCGCTTCGGGCTGCGGTCGCACCGGGGGCGGGGGAGGGGGCGCGGCGGCGTGGTCCCAGCCCTGCTCGCGGATGGCGCGCTCGACCGCGCGCTCGGCGAAGGCGCTGATGGTCCACAACGGGTTGATGCCGAGTGAGCGCGGGATGGCAGACCCGTCGGTGACGTAGAGCCCTGCGTGGACGTCAGTGCCTGCCACCGACGAGAAGACTCGCCCGGCGTCATCGACCACGCCGTCCTCCGCGCGGTCGGCGGCGACACATCCCCCGAGCGCCTGCGCGGTCATGGCGCCGGGCTGCACCACGAGCTGACCGCCGAGCGAGGCCGCGACCTCACCGAGCCGCCGGGTGACCGACGGACTCATCCCCGCGTGGGCCTCGCCCTTCCACGAGAGACGCGGTGCGCTGTCGTCGAGGGTGATCGTCCCCTCGGCGGCGTCGTGGGTCATCGCGAGGAGGTTGAGCGTCCCGGCGAGCGCGCGTGATGGGCTCCGTGCGCGGGAGAGCTTCTGCTGCCACGAGGCATCGGAGAAGGCGCCCGCGAGGAGCAGTCCGGCCATCGCTGGAGAGGCCCACCCGGGGTGCGATCCGTCCTCGATGACCACGCGCTCGCTCGTCTCCGTCGCGGGTAGTGCCAGCATCGCCGTGATGCCCGGGCCCACGGGCGTCGCGTCGGTGCGCTCGCCGAGTCCCTGGGCGCCGCGCGCTTCGGGGGTCGCGTAGGCGAAGCCGAGCACGTTGCCGTTGGCGCTCACGCGCTGGCCCACGCGCGCCGACAGGGAGAGCCCGCGGTCGCGTGATCGCAAGAGCACGGCGCTGGTGCCGAGGACACCCGCCGCGACGACGACGACCTTCGCGCGCAGGGTCACCCACGGCGCGTCGAAGCGCTCGCGACCGAGTCCGTCGAGGCGGCACGCGACGAGCCAGGTGTCGCCCGCGCGCTCGACGTGATCGACTTCTGCGGACGTGAAACAACGCGCGCCGTGGGCGACGGCGTCGGTGAGGTAGGTGACGCCGAGGGTGCTCTTCGCGCCATGGTTGCAGCCCGAGTTGCAGTCGCCGCATCCGGTGCAGGCCGCGACCTCGACGCCGACGTGGTTGACCCCGGCCTCGTACGACACGCACACGGGCAGCCGACGCGCCTCGCCTCCGACGCGCGACGCAGCCTCCTCCAGCGCCGCGAGCTTGCGCGGAACGACGCCGCCCTCGGGGTACGTCGCCGGTCGGAGCATCGACCACGCTCGCTCGTAGGCGCGCGCGAAGCTGCCGTCGTCGTCGCGGCGCAGCGCCTCGGGCCAGAGCGGGTCGCGCAACACGTCGTCGTCGGGGCGCGCGACGACGCCGCTGTTGATGAGCGATCCGCCGCCGAGGCCGCAGCTCCAGGCGACGGTGAGCCCCTCGCCGACGTGGAGCTGGTAGAGGCTGTCGCGTCGGCCGAGGGAGGCGCTGCGGGCATCGACGTGCGTGCCGAAGCTCGCGTCGGCGACGGTGCGGGGGAAGTCGCCGGGGAGGTGCTCGCGGCCACGCTCGAGAACGCAGACCGAGCGGCCGGTGCGGGCGAAGCGCGAGGCCGCGACGGCGCCGCCGTAGCCCGAGCCGATGATCACGACGTCGTAGGAGGCCGCGAGGGTCGACGGGTCGGAGGCGATGCTCGGATGACGCACGGACCGCCACGCTGAGACAGTTGGAGGAGGCGTGTCAACGCGGTGCGTCGTCGGTTGAGAGCTTTGCCGACTCGTCGCGTGGCGTCCGTGACTTCAAGCCCGCGCGCAGGGGACGACGCTACCGCGCGCCGCAGGCGAGCCACTCGCCGAGTTGGCGGCGCTCGGCCTCGGTGGGCGCCGTGCCGCTCTCGGGCATCGCGGTGTTGACGGCGTTGGGCCCCGCGGCGGACTCGACGTCGATGGCCGTGGACTGGGCGCGGATCTCCGCGAGCGTGGAGAGTGACGGTCGCTCGCCGGCCGCGTGGCAGCGGTCGCAGTAGCTGGCGAAAAACTGCCGACCGAAGTTGTCGTACGTGAGGGTGCTGGTCGTCGGGCAGGTCGAGCCGGACCCGCCGCCGCATCCTGCGAGGAGGGCGCCGAGGAGCAGGAGGGTTGATCGCATCGTGGGCTTCGTCTCCGATGGTGTCGGGAGGGCGCGTCGTGCCGCTCCGTCGGGTCTGTGATCGCTCCATGGCCGACCGTCGGTCGACCCATCGGGACAATCGACCGTCGGCTGATCGACGCGCCAACCGTCGCGGTCCGCTCGCCCGGCGTGGACATCGCGCGGCGCCTGGGTATGGTGCGCGGCCTCCATGCAGCAGGGGATCGATCGCGCCGCCGGGGTCTTTCGTCTCACCCTCGCCGTGACGGTCGCCCTCGCCGTGTTCGCCCGCGACGCCGTTGCCCAGGTCCCGCGAACCGCGTCGCTGCGGGTGCTCGACGGCGGCCCCGACGACTGCCCCGACTCCGGGGCGCTGACGGCGGAGGTGCGGCGGCGCCTCGGGCGCGAGGGCTTCGACGAGGCGTCCTCGCGACGCATCGTCGTCCGCTTCGACGCAGGCGGTCGGGCCCGTCGCACCGCGCGCCTCGTGCTGCGCGAGACCGGCGAGCGCGACGCGGTACGGACCATCGCGCAGCCGGGCCCGACCTGCGAGGGCCTGGCCGACGCCGTCGCGCTCGCGGTGGTGCTGCTCATCGACCCCGACGCGGCGCTGCGACCGCCACCTCCGCCTGTGCCCCCGCCCGCGACCCCGGCGCCCGTGTGCCCGGTCGTCGAGTGCCCGGCCTGCGCGGCATGTCCCGCGCCGACCCCGCCGCCCGCGAGCCCGCCGCCGCCGCGCCTGCCGCCCGCGCCGCCCGTCCTGCCGCTGTGGCTGCGGGTCTCGGGTGGCAGCTCGTACGGCCTCGACCCGTCGCCGTCGGTGGCCGTGGGGCTCTCGCTGGACGTCGCGCTCTCGCGTCGCTGGGGCGTGCAGGTGGGCGCGCTGCTCGTCCCGTCCCACCGCACCGACGACGGCGTCGTCGGCGTCGGGCGCACCTTCGCGCGCGTGGGCGCCTGCCACGACTGGTCGCCCGGTCCGTGGAGGATGGGGCTCTGCGCAGGCGCGATGGGGGGCGCGGTGCACCTGGCGGCGCTCTCGCTCCAGCCGGTCGACCCGGGTGATCGCTTCTGGGCGGGGCTGTGGTTCGACGGGCACGTGCACATCGCGCTCGGGCGCTACCTGGCGCTCGGCCTCCAGGCGCGGGGCGTGGTCCCGGTGCTCGGCTGGGCCGCGCGCATCGAGGGGCGCCGGGAGCCCTCGTTCGAGCCGACCCCGCTGGCCTTCGAAGGCGATCTGACGCTGGGCGTGCGGTTGCGGTGAAGGATCCTTCGCGCGCGGTCATCCACCGCCCGTCATGGCGTGGCTCGCACTCCCTCCCAACGTCCTCGGCGCGCGCGCGCTCGGTCCGCGCCGCGACATGAGCGACGCGCCCGACCGCGCCCACGCGCCGCTCGACGTGGAGGCGATCCACGCTGCACAGGCCGGCTTCGTGTGGTCGACGCTGCACCGCATGGGGGTGCCCGACGACGACCGCCCCGACCTGCTCCAGGAGGTCTTCCTGGTGGTGCACCGTCGGCTCGACTCCTTCGACGGCTCCAGCCTCCTGACGACGTGGCTCTACGGCATCTGCCTGCGCGTGGTGTCGACGTGGCGCCGGCACCGACGACGGCACCCCGAAGAGGCCGTCGAGACGGTCCCCGAGGCGCCCGTCGGCGGCGGGCGATCGCCCGAGGACGCTGCCGCGGCCGCGCAGGCCCGCGCCCTCGTGAACCGCGCCCTCGACGCGCTGGACGCCGACAAGCGGGCGGTGTTCGTGATGTTCGAGCTGGAGGAGATGACCTGCCCCGAGATCGCGACGATGATCGGCGTCCCCGTGGGGACGGTCTATTCTCGCCTGCACGCGGCGCGGGCGGCCTTCGCCGAGGGCCTCGCCGCGCTCCAACATCCGACGAAGGGAGGCAGCCGATGAAAGACCCGGCCCGATGGCGTGACCCCGGCGGCGGCGCCCCGGACCACGTCCGCGCGTTGCTCCAGCAGGCGCGCGGCGCGCCGCCCCCGCTGCCCGAGGCGGTGCGCGCGGCGTCGGCCTCGGCGCTCACCCGCGTGGCCCTCACGAAGGCGGCGGGCGTCACGGCGTGGAAGGCGGCGACGGTGGTGAAGTTCCTCGCGGCGCTGGCCGTGGTCGCGGGCACCTCCGTCGCCGTCGTGCGATCGCGTCGACCGCCGACGCACCGGACGCCCGTCGCCCGCGTCGGGCCGGTGCCCACCGCGACGACCGCCGCGCCTGCGGTCGTCCCCTCGGCCGCCATCGCGGCGCCCGTCGCGACCGCGGCGCACCACGCGGCGCACCACGACGCCTCCGTCCACGAGCACGCGTCGGTCGATCCGGCCGCGGAGTCGGCGCCGCTCGAACGCGCTCGCGCCGCGCTGGCCAGCGGCGACGCGGCGCTCGCGGCGACGACGCTCCACGACCACGCGCGACGCTTCCCGCAGTCGGCCCTCGCGGAGGAGCGCGACTACCTGACGTTTCGCGCCAGCACCCTGGGCGCCTCGCCCGCGGTGGTGACCCGTGAGGCCGATCGGTTCCTCGCGCGACACCCGCACGGGATCTACTCCGCCCAGGTGCGCGCGCAGCGGGGGGAAGGTCCTTGAGCCGCGGCGCGAGGGCGGTGCTCGGGCTCGTGCTGGTGGCCGCGCCGGGCTGCGTGCGTGACGCGATCGTCGCCCGCGAGCCGACCACCGACGCCGCGACGGATGGGCCGCGCGACGAGGCCGCGCGAGCGGAGCTCTCGCTCCAGGTGGTGGTCATGGTCACCGATCGGGACGCCGCGCGGGCGGAGCTCATGCTGACGGTGAGCGCGACGCTGACGGCCGACGGCGCGCCCGCGACGGCGGAGGTGTCGATCACCGGCGGAGAGCGCGATGTGGTGGTCACGGCGGCGGGCGGCGGTCGCTACACCGCCACCTTCGACGATTACCGGAGCACCCTCGCGCTGCTCGTGCGCGCCGACGGCGTCACCCGCACCGTGCCCCTCGCGGCGCTGGCGGCGCACGCCATCGTCCAGCCGACCCGCGGCCAGCGCATCGCGCGCGGCGCCGACATCGATGTCCGGTGGTCACCTGCGGGCGGAGCGGACGCGACGATCGTGTCGCCCGAGCCGACGCGAACCGTCCCGGATAACGGCGCGGTCGACCTCCCGCCGGGCGCCTTCGGGGCGGCGACGGGCGCGCAGGCCGTGCGACTCCGGCGGTCGACGACGACGTCGTTGCGGGAGTTCGCGGCGGGGTCCTCGCTGCGCACGGAGATCGTGCGGAGCGTGACCATCGAGATCGAGTAGCCGTCACCGCGGAACGAGGATGCGGCCGGGCGCCGGGTCGAAGCCCGCCACCGTCGACGTGCCGGTGACGGTGTGACAGCCGTTGCAGTCGCCGTTGGGGGCGTCGTCGTCCATCTCGTTGCGCAGGCCGCCCGGGCCCACCACGGCGACGCCGTGCAGCGGGAAGCGCAGCGCGGTGCGGCCGCTGTAGTAGAAGTTGCCGGCCTGGTTGATGGCCATGCGAATGGCGAAGCCCGCCGCGTCGGTGGCCTCGACGTACGCCGCCCCCGTGGTGCCCGGGAAGCCGTAGCAGTTGTCCTCCTGGCCGTCGTCGCCGTAGGCCGTTCCGCCCACCAGCGTCGGCCCGTCGGCGCGCATCCGGACGTGGCACGCCACACAGGCCTGGCCGGGGTTCATCTGCGTGCTGCCGCGGTTGCCGCGGGTCCAGTGGATGCCCGAGGTGCACGGCGACGGCGGCGGTGTGTCGGCGGGCGACGAGACGTCCGCCTCGGGCGCATCGACGACCGTCGCGACGTCGGAGCCGACGTCGATCGGGGTCGCGGGCGCGTCGACGGTGGCGCCCGCGTCGCGCGCGGGGCGGTAGCCGACGACGTCGGGGGCACAGCTCGCGCCGGCACAGACGGCGAGCAACGACAGGCGAAGCAGATGGGGCTTTCGGTGCATGGACTCCGTCCTCCTCAGGTGGGTGTGAGCGGCGTCACGGCACCACCAGGCGCCCGGGCGAGTCGCCCAGCGCGGAGACGGTACCGAGGCGCGTGTGGCAGGCGTTGCAGTCGCCGTGGGGGGCGGGGCTCCCCATCTCGCGGAAGGCGCCGTCGGGGGCGTAGACGCGCACGCGCTGCAACGGAAACGCGAGCGGGTGGGTGGTGTAGAAGTTCCCCGCGCGGTTGGCGACGACGGTGAAGCGCGCGCCGGTGGCGTCGACGAGCTCGACCTCGGCGCCGAGCCCGGCGGCCACGTCGCTGTCGTAGCCGAAGCACTCGTCGGCTTCGTGGGGCGCGCTGTAGAGCGTTCCGGCGACCGCGAAGGCCGGGGCGTCGCCGCTGCGCGCGTGGCAGCCGACGCAGTCACGCCCCGGGTGCATGTGGTTGTCTCCGCGGTCGCCGAAGGGCCAGTAGCGTCCGCTCAGGCAGACCGGGCCCCGGTCGCCCTCGGCGACGTCCACCGACGGCAACGGCGGAGCCTCACCTCCGCACGACGCGACCACCGCGGCGAAGAACGCGCCCGCCACGCCGCTACGCATCGCGTCCCTCGCGTCGACGTCGCGCCCACCACGCGAGCGCCGCGAACCACGCCCACCGCATGGTCGTCGCTCGACGCCCGCCCACCGAGCAGCCGCCGTAGCCGTAGGAGACCGTCGGGTCATACGCTTCGGGTCCCGGCGGGCCGCCGTCGACGGCCGGGCCGCTGTCGGTGCCGATCATCGAGGCATCCGGGGCGTTGCCTGCGTCCGCCGCCGCGACGTCGCCCACGGCGAGGGTGTGGGCGGTGAGCGCCCAGGCGTCGCCGGTGTTGCCGGTGCCGTCGGTGGCGTTGCCCGCGGCCGTGAGGGTCACCGCGCCCGCGGTCGGGGCCACGACGTCGAAGGTGACCGTGACGGCGCCGCCTTCGGCGGCCAGGCGGTTGTTCATCACGAGGTCTCCGGCGTTGACGCGCGTGTTGGCCTGCGTCGCGACGAGCGAGGTGCCCGCGGGCCCGCGCACGCCCACGTCGACGCCGCCGCCCGTGAACGCGGGGCTCGTCGAGCGCACGACGAGCGTGAAGGTCGCGCGTCCGCCGGGGAGCAGGGTGTCCGGTCCGGTGAGCGTCGCGGTCGCGCCGGGGCTGGCGCCGTGGCAGTTGCCGACGCGTCCACAGCCGACGGCCGAGCGGCCCACCTCGCGGCCGTCGGGGTGAGCGCGGGCGGGCGTCGACGCGAGCGAGAGCGCGGCGGCGAGCACGACGGGGTAGCGCCTGCGGGTCGTCACGACGCGCTACAGCTCCAGGTAGGCCGAGACCGAGAGCGCGGCGAAGGTCACGAAGCCGACGCCGGCGTGGACGGTGCGCATCGCGCGACCGAAGTCCGCCTGCGCCGAGGGCGAGACGCCGACGATCTGCGGGTGGGCGGTGATCACACCAAGCAGCGGCAGCAGGATCATCCCGGCGCCGTGCACCCACGCCAGGGTCTTGTGGAGGCGGAGCGTTCGTGGGGCGCGGCCGTCGCCCTCGGCGGCGTTGTCGGGGTCGGGGGCGGCCACGGCCAGGATGCCCGCGGTCGTGTAGAGCGCCGTGGTCGTGAACGCGAAGGTCTCGTGCAGGCCGGTGAGCAGCGACGACTGGTGGCAGCCGAAGGCTTCGGGGTCGTGCGAGCAGGCGCCGTCGCCAAACCACGTGGGCTGGTTGACGGCCTGGATGGTCCCGAGCACCTCCGTGACGAGCATCGTGCTCCACGCGGCGATGGCGAAGGCGCGGTGGGTGCGCAGGAGCCGGGCGCGGCGGCGCTGCACGTAGCGAGCGAGGCGCGCGTCCTCCTGGGCGGTCTCGCAGTCGAGGTCGCAGGTCGTGGCGGGCGACGGGGTGTCCGCGGAGCTCTCGGTCGGCGTCGCGCCGGAGGCCGTGGCGTTCTGCGCGACGAAGGGGCGCCAGCCGCCGGGCGGTCGGTCGAGCCCGAGGCGATCGACGCGCAGCGACACTTCGGGGACGGGTCGCGAAAGGCCGCCGACCGCGCCGCCCGGTGGCGTCACGGTGAGGGCGAGGCTGTGCGTCCACGCGAGGGCGAGCGCGGCAAGACCGACCATGAAACGTCTCCTTCGAAATGGGGGATAGGGCGATGGCCGACGCGGGTCGTCGCCCTGCTCGGAGACCTGGATGACCGCTCGCGGCGAAACCCTTCGACGCTCGCCCTCCCGTCGGACGATTGTTGGTGAGCGCGACGCGCCGGGCGCTTCGCCGCGGGCGTGCATGTGGTGGTTTCCAACGCGGCGCATCCCTGCGAGAAGAGGGGCGATGCCCCAGCGATCGAGGCCACGCTCCCCGTCCGTCAGGCCCAAGCCCGACGCCATCGTGCTGGCGGCGTTGGAGGGGCTCGGCGGTCCGGTGCTCGTGCTCGATGATGAGCTGCGCGTGGTCGCGGCGACCGCCGGGGCGGCGGCGCTGGTCGGGGCGGCGATTCCGCTCGGGGTCAGCGCGCCGAAGCTGCTCTGCGGTCACGCGGTCCAGCGGCCGGTGGCCGAGGCACTCGCCGCCGGTCGGCCGGTGAACGCGACCATCCCGCGGCCCGGCGGGCGCGGCGGTCAACGGCTCGTGCGGGTGCGCACGGTGCCGCTCCACGACGGGGCCGACCGGGTGGGCTGGGTGCTGCTCTTCGCGGCCGACGCCGACGGCGTCGATGACGTGGACGCGCCGGTGGAGTTCCATCGGATGTGGACCCGCGACCCGGCCATGAAGCGGCTCTTCGCGCTCATCGAGCGCGTCGCCCGCAGCGACGCGAGCGTCCTCGTGCGCGGCGAGACGGGGGCCGGCAAGGAGCTCGTCGCCCAGGCGCTGCACGCGCTCTCGCCCCGGCGGGCGGGTCCCTTCCGCGCGATCAACTGCGCGGCCCTGCCGCCCAACCTCCTGGAGAGCGAGCTCTTCGGGCACGTGCGCGGCGCGTTCACCGGCGCGGTGCGCGACAACCCCGGGCACTTCCGCCTCGCCGACCGGGGGACCCTCTTCCTCGACGAGATCGCCGAGCTGCCCCTCGACCTCCAGGCCAAGATGCTGCGCGTGCTGGAGACGCGCACGGTCATCCCGGTGGGCGCCCACGAGCCGGTGGCCTTCGACGCGCGGATCGTCGCGGCCACCCACCGCTCGTTGCGCCGCGAGGTCGAGGCCGGGCGCTTTCGGGCCGACCTCATGTACCGCCTGCGCGTCGTTCCGCTCTTCCTGCCGCCGCTCCGCGCCCGACCCGGCGACGTGATGCTGCTGGTCGAGACCTTCCTCGCGGAGCTCAACCGCCGCGGCGGCCGGCGCATCGAGCGCGTGGCCTTCGGGGCCCGCACGCGGCTGGAGGGCTACGACTGGCCGGGCAACGTGCGCGAGCTGCGCAACGTCCTGGAGTACGCGGCGGTGGTGGGTGAGGGGCCCGTGCTGGTCGAGGCCGACCTGCCGCCCGAGTTCACCGAGGGCGCGCCGACGGGCGACGACGAGCCGCCGCGCGCCGACGCCCCGACCGCGGCGACGTCACCGGAGGCCGCGAGACTCCGGCGCGCGCTCGAGCGCGCGGGCGGCAACCGCGAGCGCGCCGCGAAGTCCCTCGGCATGAGCCGCGTGACGCTGTGGCGGCGCCTGAAGGCGCTCGGCCTCGACGCCGACGACGGGTAGAGGCTGTGCCTGTCAGGCGTCGCGGGTGACGGGGAGACGCAGGGCGTTCCAGGCGATCATGCCGCCGCGGAGGGAGGCGACCTTCGCGAAGCCCATCGCCTGGAGGGCGAGCGCGGCCTTGCCCGAGCGCCCGCCCGAGCGGCAGACGAGGAGCACCGGCGCCGCGCGGTCCCACCGGGCGGCCTCGTCGGTCACGGTGGCCAGCGGGACGAGCGCCGCTCCGTCGACGTGACCGAGCTCGCCGCGAAACTCCTCGGGCTCGCGGACGTCCACGAGTCGCCCCGCGTCGGTGTGGGCGGCGAGCCACTCGCAGGTGACCTCGGGAACGTCGGCGGCGCTGACCTCCACGGGCGCCCACCGCGGGGCCGCGGGCGCTTCCCCGCTGACGGGCAATCCCCGCGGGACGCCGCACCGAAGATTGAGCGGCAGCGCCACGTCGATGCGCTTCGGGTACGCGAGCTGGAGCCCCGCCATGATCGCCACGAACTCCGCCGACGTGCGCCCGGCGCCGAGCCGCGGGTTCCAGCGCTTCTCCTCGCCGACCGTCGAGGCGGTTCGGCCCTTGTAGTCGTGACCCGGGTACACGAGCGTCTGGTCGGGCAGCGACAGCACCTGGGCGTGCACCGAGGCGTAGAGGGCCGCCGCGTCGCCCTGCTGGAAGTCGGTGCGGCCGCAGCCGCGGATGAGCAGCGCGTCACCCGTGAAGGCCATCGCGTGGTCGTCGGTCACGTACGTGACGCAGCCGTCGGTGTGCCCGGGCGTCTCGCGCACCTCCAGGAAGCGGTCGCCAAAGGCCACGCGGTCGCCCTGCTTCACGAGGCGGTCGGCCCACCCGGTGCCTGCGCGCTCCGAGAGCACGGTCTGACAACCTGTGTGGGCGCGCAGCGCGCCGAGGCCGGTGACGTGGTCGGCGTGGACGTGGGTGTCGAGCGCCCAGCGGAGCGTGAGGTCGAGCTCGCGCAGGAGCTGGAGGTCGCGCTCGACCTGCTCCAGCACCGGGTCGATGAGCACGGCCTCGCGGGTCGTCTCGTCAGCGAGCAGATACGACCAGGTCGAGGTCTCGGGGTCGAACAACTGTCGAAACAACATGGCAGGTCTCCTTTGCGAGGTGCGTGGCGCCAACGAGGGGATGATCGCGTCAACGGCGCGGGGTCGCGAGCGCGAGGCCGCCGATCATCGCGAGGACGAAGGCCACGGTCGCCCCGTGACCTCCGACGAGCGAGACGATCGCGGGCCCCGGGCAGAAGCCGCCGAGGCCCCAGCCGACGCCGAAGATCGCGGCGCCGCCCAGCAGACGGAGGTCGAGGTCGCGCCGGGTCGGGAGCGAGAAGCTGCCCGCGAACACCGGCGCCGCGCGCCGCGCGACGAGGCGATACGCCGCCGCGTGGACGGCGAGCGCCGCGCCCAGCACCAGCACCAGCGTCGGGTCCCAGCGCACGCTGAAGTCGAGGAAGCCGCGCACCCGCTCGGGTCGCGTCATGCCCGCGAGCGCGAGGCCGAAGCCGAAGAGGCCCCCGGCGACGAGCGCGGTCGCTCCGAGGCCGAGGCGTCGCGTCGTGGTGGTGGCGCTCACGGCGAGCCGCCGGTGAGGGCCACGGTCGCGGCGCCTGCGGCGATGAAGGTGAGCGTCGCCGCGAGCGAGCGAGGCGACCGGCGCGCGAGGCCGCACACCCCATGGCCGGAGGTGCAGCCGCTGCCCAGCCCGGTGCCCACGCCCACGAGGAGCCCGGCCGCGACGGCGGTGGCCATGTTGGTCGCGGGCACCGCAAACGCACCCGGCGCGATCGGGTACGCCGCGAGGCCACCCACCACGAGACCGACGACGAAGAGCGCCCGCCACGCGAGGTCGCCCGGGGCGGGGCGCAGCGCGCCGCCGACGATGCCCGAGATGCCGGCGACGCGGCCGTTGAACGCAAGCAGGAGCGACGCGCTCGTGCCGATGAGCGCGCCGCCGAGGAGCGCGTGGATCCACACCGAAGACAGGGTCATGAGCTCTCTTCCCGGGCGTTGCAGGGTGCGCCGGTCGTCGGCCGACATCGCAATCGTCGTGCCTCGGTCGCCTGACGCGGAAGCCACACAAAATCGAGGGATCCAGCGCGAGTGAGCTCGTTGCGGTCGTTGCGTTGGACGTTGCGAAACGTTTCATGGCGCCGTCCAGCGAGGGTCGTCCGACGCGCCATCTGGAGGAAGCGTCGTGTGGCACGTCGCTCGCTCTACGGCGCCCCGAGGTGTGCGCATGTTCGTGCTCGGCGTGGTGTTGGCGGTGGCGGTCGGCGTGGCGCTCGGTCTCCTGGGCGGAGGTGGCTCGATCCTGACGGTGCCGATCCTTCTCTATGTGTTTCGGCTGCCGCCCGATCAGGCCATCGCGTCGTCGCTGCTCGTGGTGGGCACGACGAGCGCGCTCTCGCTCGTGCCGCATGCGCGCGCTGGGCGGGTTCGCTGGCGCGCGGGTGCCCTCTTCGGCATCGCGAGCATGGCCGGGGCCTTTGTCGGCGGACGCGCGTCGGCCCACCTGTCACCCGACGTCCTGGTCGTCGCCTTCGGGGCCGCGATGCTCGTCACCGCCGTCGCCATGATGAGGCCGCGGCGCGCGTCAGCCGACCCGTCGTCCGCCGCGCTCCCGCTCGGTGCGCTCGCGCCGCTCGGCGTCGTGGTGGGGGCGCTCACGGGTCTCGTCGGGGCGGGCGGCGGCTTCCTCGTCGTGCCGGCGCTCGTGCTCGTGGCGCGCATGCCCATGACCGTGGCCGTCGGCACCTCACTGCTCGTGATCGCGATGAACGGCCTCGCAGGCTTCGCGGGTCACCTCGGCGGGGTGTCCATCCCCTGGGGCGTCGCCCTGCCGGTCGTGGCCGCCGCCGCGCTGGGCAGCGTCGTCGGGAGTCGGCTCGCGGGGAGCGTCTCGCCCGACGCATTGCGCCGCGGCTTCGCGTGGCTGGTCCTGGTGATGGCCGAGCTCCTCCTCCTCCGAGAGCTGCCGCGGCTGTTCGGGGTGCACGTGTCGCTCGCGCAAGACTGGCCCTGGCTGCTGCTCGTGGCGGTCGCGCTCCCTGCGCTGGCGGCGCTCGCGCGGAGCCGACGGAGGACCGACTCCGCGTTTGATCCCGGCCACGCGCGCCTGCACCCCGATGCCCCATAGCGAAAACCCCCGGAGCCTTGCGGCATCCGAGGGTCTTTTGCTTCCGTCGGGGCGAGAGGATTTGAACCTCCGACTCCCTGGTCCCGAACCAGGTGCGCTACCAGGCTGCGCTACGCCCCGTAAAGGGAGACGCTTTCTACGCGCCACCCCCAACACTGTCAAGACAATCGTCTTGCGTCGTTGCGGCCATTGCCTCAGCCGGGCCCTCGGCAGATCACGTCCTCGATGAGCCCGAGGTTGTTCTCCTCATGGCACTCGGTGCGCGCCCGCGCGTCGTCGATCACCACCGTCACCGGCTCCGCGCGGTCGAGCGGCGGCGTCGGCCAGTCGCACGTCACGTCCGCGCACTCGCCCGGCAGCAACGCTCTTGGCGTCTCTGCGCGGCACACCCGCGCGCCCATCGTCACGCCGTCGCCGCGGTAGAAGCCCACCGACAGCCCGTCCGCCATCGGCGCCGTCCCACGGTTGCACGCTCGCACCTGCATGCGCGCCGCGCCCGACGGCTGACACACGAAGCCCGTGCCCGAGACCGTTCCGTCCGGTGAGCTCGTGATCTCCGCGGTGCCCTGCACGTTCGTGCGGAAGTTGTTGAGCCCGGGCACCCGCCAGTTGCGACGCACCACCCCGCTCGCGAGCACCCGCGCGTCGTCCTCGACGTTGGTCACGTTGTAGGCGTGCTGGTTCCAGATCGTTCGCGACCGAACCCAGCGGTCGGCGATGTCCGCGTACACACGCACCCCGCGCACGCCTCGCGGACGCACCGCGCGGCACGTGTTGCCCGCTCCCGCCGTCCCCTCCGGTGGCTCCGCGCACACGTACGTGCACTCGCTCCCCGAGCCCGTCGTGCGGCCTGCGTCGCCGCCCGCATCCATCGCCACGCCCGCGTCCGTCCCACCATCGTCCGCGCCGCCGTCGTCTACGCCGGCGTCGCCTGCGGGCGCGCTTCCGGGGCAGCACTCGCTGTCCATGGTGCAGCGGCAGAAGCCCATCACGCACGCGTTGGACGGGCACTCGGAGTTGTTGGAGCACCGCAGCCCCGCGAACTGAACGTCCACCCCGCGCGGCCCCACGCCCGGACACGCGATGCCCGTCGTGGGTGATCCGCAGTTGAAGTTGCTGCCCACCACGAGCTCGGCCCGGAAGTCGCCGTCGACGTCGGCCACCACGGGGTTTTCGTACCAGGTGCACGACGAGTGCTGCTGCGAGAAGAGCACCGTGCCCGTCGCGCCGTCGTACACCCGCGCGAAGCACTCGTCGGCGTACACGGCCTCGACGCGCCCATCGCCCTCGAAGTCGAAGGACGTGCTCCCCGTGACGTTGGAGCTCGAGTCCTGCGATGGCCGCGACCACAACACGCCCGTCGTCGTCATCGTCTCGCAGCGACCCTCCGGGCGCGACACGGTGCGCGGACCGCAGTCCGGGTCCATCACCGAGTACGCCGTCGCCCCGGCCGCCGCGACCTCCGCGAGGCCGTCGCCGTCGAAGTCCGCCACCGTCGGCGGACCGCCCGTCCCGCCGCCCGGCAGCGCCACCGGACCAAACACCGTGCGCCCCTCGATCGTGTCCACCCGCACGTAGCCCGACGACACCACCGCGATCTCCGGGATGTGCCCATCGGGAAAGCGCGCCGTCGCGAAGTCGCCGAAGTCGCCGACCGCCACCTGGCCGTCGCCGCAGCCCGCGCCCGCGCAGTTGCTCCGCGTGAAGTACGTCTCGCGAACCCACTCCCGCATCGTCGCGTCCCAGCCGAACACGCCGTTGCCCGTGATGAGCTCGACCGCGCCGTCCTCGTCGACGTCCAGCACCACGCTAAACGCCCCCGCCGAGTAGCCCGCGAGCTGCGTGCGCACGCCCTGTCCTCCGACCAGCACGCCCGTGCGTCCGTTGAACACCATCCCGTGGCGCAGCACCTCTGGTCGACCGTCGCCGTCGATGTCCACGATGGTCGGCCCCGCCCATCCGCCGCCGGTGGGATTGAAGGCCATCCCGTCGTCGGTCGTCGAGCGCCACCACACGCTCCAGCGACCCGCGTCGACCGTGCGCACATACCGAAATGCCACCAGCCCGCCGCCTGCCTTGAAGGCCACGATCTCGGGCGTCCCGTCGCCGTCGAGGTCGCCGATGGCGGGCGGCGAGGAGTGCGACACCATCTGGTCGCTCAGGTTGTCCTGCAACTGACAGGTGCGGCCGTCGAGGATGCGGATGAGCCCCGAGGGAAGCTCCGAGCTCCCGTCGCCGCCGTCATCGAACACCACCACGATGGACGGCCGCACGCCGATCGTCGGCGACGAGTACACCCGCAGGTCGGCCACCATCGGCGTCGACAGGACGTGCAGGTGCTCGGGGAACGCATCACCCGCCGGCGCCTCGTCGAACTGGCACTGGACCGCTGGCGCAAACACCCCGGGCCGCGGGTCGACCGTGCACGCGGGGTCGGTTCCGCCGCTCGCCCACGCGACGCAGCGACCGCCCTCGCAGCGCATGTCGTTGGGACACCCTGCCGCGCTCGTGCAGGTGGTCGTCATCTCGACGCAGCGGTCCATGCGACAGAGGCGCCCGGCGGGGCAGTCGGCCGTCGCGCGGCACTCGGGCGTGAACACCTCCGCCGCACCGCCATCGGTCATCGCGCCGCGGTCCGAAGGTACGTCCATCTTCGAGACGCCGCGGTCGATGGTGATGTCCGTCGTGAGGTCCGACACAACGTCGCGCGTGCCCGCGTCGAAGGTGCCGGCGTCCTTCACCGGGGTGACTGTTCCGTCGTCGGGAGCGCACGCGCCCACGAGCGCCGCCAACACCACCGGGCCCATCCATCGCGTGGTCTTCATGGGGATGGCGCGCACACTAACGCAGCCGCGCGCTTGACCGGCGATCGACCAACGCGCTACCCGTGGTGCTCATGATTTTCCCCTGCACCCACTCCCCGATGTCGACGTGCCGTCCGAGCTGCGTGCTCACGGCCGACTTCGCCATCAAGGGAGTCCGCTAGCAGGAGAGGGCCGTCGTACCAGTGACCCACGCGACCCTCTCAACCGAGGGATGGTCGGTGGTCACTGGAAGAGACGGTCGGTCGTGCAGCTCCTTCATCGCTTGAGACGCCACTCGCTGGAGGTCGTCCGCTCGGACGCCCACCGCGAGGTCGTCCACCTCGCCTGGCCCATCGCGGTCGCTCTCCTCGGCGACACGGCCATGGGCCTCGTCGACACCGCCCTCGTCGGCGGACTCGGCGCCAACGCGCTCGGCGGCGTCGGCGTCGCCACCGTGCTGACGTGGCTCAACTACGCCATCGTCTTCGGCGTCATGCGCGGCGTGAAGGTCTGCGCCTCGCACGCCCTCGGCGAGGCTCACCCCCAACACAGCCTCGCGTACGCCCGCGCCGGGGCGGCCCTCGCGGTGCTCGCGGGCGCGGCGGTGTTCGTCTTCGGACGCGACATCACCTGGGCGCTGCGGGCGCTGCACGTCGACCCGGCGATGGTGCCGTACGCGCGTTCGTTCATGGCCGCGCGCACCACGCTGGCGCCGCTCACCTGTCTGCTCGCGGCGATGGTTCAGTGGCGGCAGGGCGTGGGCGACAGCCAGACCCCCATGCGCGTCACGCTCTCGGGCAACGTCGTCAACGCGGCCCTCGCGTGGGTGCTCATCTACGGGCACTTCGGGATGCCCCGTCTGGGTGTCGCGGGCGCGGGCTATGCGACCGCCATCGCCGAGGGCATCAACGCCCTGCGGCTGGCCGCGCTGTGGGTCGCGGCGTGGCGCGCGCGGTCGCCTGATCCGACGATGCCGGGCTTCGCGACGGCGCTGCGGAAGGTGTGCGCCGTGGGCGTCCCGACGGGGATGCAGTTCGGCCTGGAGACGCTGGCGTTCACGGTGTTCACGGCCATCCTCGGGTCGCTCGGCGCGAGGGAGGTGGCGGCGCATCAGGTGGCGCTCGCCGTCATCCGAACGTCGTTTCTCCCTGGCGTGGCGGTGTCCGAGGCGGCGTCGGTGCTGGTCGGGCGCGCGCTCGGTCGGGGCGACGCCGACGAGGCCGACCGGATGACCCGCGCGGCGCTCGCCGTGGCCATCGGGTTCATGGCGGCGTGCGGGGTGGTGTTCGCGTTCGGAGGCGGGCTCATCGCGCGCTTCTTCACGCACGACCCGCTGCTCATCGAGACGGTGCGGCGACTGCTCGTGGTGGCTGCCGTGTTCCAGGTGCTGGACGGCGCCAACATCGTGCTGCGCGGGGCGCTGCGCGGCGCCAAGGACGTGCGCTTCGCCGCGACGGTCGGCATCGCGACGATGTGGACGTGCATCCCGTGCGCGGCGTGGCTCTTCGGGCGCGAGCTCGGACTGGGCGTCGTGGGCGGCTGGCTGGGCTTCGTCGGCGAGACGACGTTTGGCGCGTCGCTGCTCTGGTGGCGCTGGACCCGCGGGGCGTGGCGGGCTCCCGTCACGGCAACGTCGGACCGCCGCCGCGTCGACTCACGCGATGAGGTGGAGCACGAGGCGCTGGTGGGAGGGTAACGGTCTCCGGTTCCTCGTCGACCTGCTGCGGGCGATCGCTCTTCAACCCCCGTCCGTCATCGCCACGCAGCGGCCGCTGGAGCAGGCCATCCCGGTCTCACATCGCACGCCACAGCCGCCGCAGTTGTTGGGGTCGTAGGCCGGCTGCACCGGGATCGGTCCGATGCACCCGTAACGCATCCGGTACGCCTCGGTGCTCGGGCACGAGGTCGTCCCCGGAGGGCCCTCGGTCCCACACCGGCCGTCGAAGCACCAACCCCCGCAACACACCACGCCGCAGCCCCCGCAGTTGCGCCAGTCGTTTGGCCCGGCGGAGCAATCTGGCGCCACGTCGCCGCCCGCATCGACGCCCACGTCGGCGCTGCCTGCATCGACACCCACGTCGGCGCTGCCTGCATCGACGCCAACGTCCAAGCTCACGTCCGCGCTGCCCGCATCGATCCCCGCATCCCGAGCGGGACACAGCCCCGCCGATCGAATCGGCCGTCGCGCCCCCGTCGAGTCGTAGAACACCTCGCCATCACACCCGCAGAAACCCATCTGCGGAATCGCGCCTGCGTCCGTCACCTCGGTCACGCAGCGCCCCGTCGGCGCGTCACACCCCGGCGCGTACACGTAGACCATCCCCGCCGCGCACGGCCCGCCTTCGCCGACCGTCGCCACGTCCGCCGGCGTCACACCGACGTCCGCCTCCGTCGACGACACGCGCGACGCGCACGCCATCACCCCGATCAACCCCGACAGCAGAAGGAAGCCGCGCATCCCCCGATGTGCCGCCCACCGCCCCGCGGCGTCAACCCTCAGCGCCGTCGCGCGAAGACCCGCACCGCCTGGCCCCCGGTGTCCATGCGCTCGAAGGTCTCGCCCACGTCACTGATCTCCGTCGGGTCGTCGTCCGACGGCTCGGGCTCCGCCAGCGAACCCACCTGCAACAGCTCGCGCTGCAACGCCGCCGCGTCGCGCGGTCGCTCGTCCCGCGTCGGCGCGATGCACCGCATCACCAGCGCGTCGACCGTCGGCGGAACCTCCGCCCGCAGCATCGACGGCCTCGGCGGCATCCCCCGCTGCATCTCCAGCAGCAGCGCCGACGGCGTGCGCGCCGAGTACGCCAGGCGACCCGTCAACGCCTCGTAGAGAATCACCCCCACGCTGTACAGGTCGGCGCGTCCGTCGAGGTCGTTGTCGCCGCGCGCCTGCTCGGGCGCCATGTACGCGGGCGTTCCCATGACGAAGCCCGCGCGGGTGAGCCGCGGGTCGCCCACCGACGTCATCGCCTTGCTCACCCCATAGTCGAGCACCTTCACCCGCGGCAGCTCGTCGCCCCGGTCGACCAGGAAGAGATTGTCCGGCTTCAGGTCGCGGTGAAGGATCGACCGCGCGTGCGTCGCCACCAGCGCGGACACCGTCTGCTTGGCCACGCTCACCGCGAGCGCGAGGCTCAACCGGCGGTCGCGGCGCAGGCGGGCGGTGAGGGTCTCGCCGTCGAGGCGTTCCATGACGAGGAAGGGCGCGCCGTCCTCCAGGCGGCCCATGTCGAAGACCTCGACGATGTGCGGGTGACCGAAGCCGCCTGACACCACGGCCTCGTGTTGAAAGCGCGCGATGGCCACCGCGTCGCGCGCGTACCGCGGGTGCAGACACTTGATCGCCACGCGACGACCGAGGTTCACCTGCACGGCGTCGTACACCACCCCCATGCCGCCCTGCGCGAGCATCCCCGTCACGCGGTAGCGGCCCTGCAACAGACGCCCGATGAGCGGCGCCGTCACCGACGGAACCACCGCCGCAGGTTCGGTCGACGGCGCTGCCGTCAGCGGGCGCGTGCGAGACGGCGCGAGATCAGACGGCGCGATGGGCGGCGGAGGAAACGAGCTGCGACGGTTGGACGCGGGGCGCGCCGCCACCACGATCGGCTTCTTGTGCACCGGGCACACCGGGTCTTCCGCCGGGTGTGGCATCCCGCAGAGCTGGCACCGTATGAAGCGCTGGGCCATTGGGTTCGCGGCGCGCAGTATAGATCGCGAGAGGCCCTACCGCGGTAGCAACCCCTGCCGGGAAAGCGCCGCCCTCACCTCCGCCTCCCGCGACCGCGGGACCGACACCCGCGTCGGCATCCCCCCCGCCACGCGGAGCATCGCGAGGAAGTCGAGGCCCGAGTCGAAGGCCGCCGCGAGCGTGACGTTTTGCGAGTCCGTGAGCACCGACACCTTCGCGCGCTGCTGACCCAGCAACAGCAGCTCGGTCTTGTCGACCTCTCGCGGCGCCAGGTCGGTGATGTCGCACCACGCCACATCCCCCGTCACGGTGTACCGGTCGCCGGCCACGTCGCGCGTGCGCTGCTCGATGGCGTCGTACTTCGCGGCCATCGCCTCGATGCGCCCGGTGAGCTGCGGGTCGGCGCAGTGACCCACCAGCCAGTCGACGACGTCCGCGAGCCACGCCTCGTCGCGACCATCGATGCGCAGCGCGCGATCGACGCGAGCCCCGCGCTCGGAGGGTGTCCCCGTGCGCGTGTCGATGCAGCGCGCGTCGGCGTCGGCGCCGGGGTAGGGCTCCACGCCGCCGAGGATCCACTTGGCCGCGGCGTACAGCCCGTCGAAGTCGTTGTGGCAGGCGATGGTGTCGACGGGGCCGGTGCGCGCCACGAGCTCGGGGGTGACCATCTCGGGGCAGGCGCCGTGCTCGGCCTTCGTGCAGAGCGTGAAGCGCGGGTCCGCGCGGAAGGTCTCGTGCAGCGCGTGGTCGTGGTGGTCGACCCAGGCGGCGAGGCGGTCACCGAGTCCCTTGAGAAAGGGGCCCGTGACCTTCTCGAAGCTGGAGCCGGTGCCGTCGGCGGCGAAGGCGATGTCGAGCACCACCACGCGACCGGTGAGCGACGAAGCCTTCGGCAGTTTGCGGGGGGTGGCGAACGCGAGGTGGGGACGGGTCACGCGGCCGGTTCGACGGTCTTGATGGCGTCGCGGCCGAGGGTGGCGGCGCCCTTGTTGGCGCCGGTGGCGAAGCCCGCGGGGATGCCGTCGTCGAAGTCCGAGAAGGTGAGCCGGTGATCGTCGGCGCCGATGAGCGTCGCGTTGATCGTGCGACCGTCGGCGGTCTCGATGACCACGCGCTTGTCGAGGTGACGCGCCCACGGATCACTCGCCGTATCGAGGTTCAAGAACACCTTCATCTGCTTCAGCCAGAGTTCCTGGCCGCGCGGGTCGGTGGTGTCGAGGCGCAGCTCGTTGACGAGCTTCACGCTCATCGCGATCCAGTCCTTGTAGCAGGCGCCGCAGATCTTCTGCTGGATCTCCGCCCCCAGGTCACCGAGCTTGGTGCCCGCGCGAAACGGCGGGGCGGCGAGCGCGGGCTTCTCCTCGTTGCACTTGATGCAGTTCACCGTGGTCGTCATGGCGCGCCGACCTATGCATCAACGCCCCGGCGCCCGCAAGCGGCGTAGGATGCGCCGCCCTGATGGTCACCCCTCGCGCGCGCTTCGACACCGTGGACGTCGACAAGGTCACCCGCGTGTTTGGCGTGACCCGCGCGCTCGCGGGCGTGACCGTCACCTTCCGCGCGGGCGAGGTGGCCTCCCTCGAAGGCGGCAACGGCGCCGGCAAGAGCACCCTGCTGAGCATCCTCGCGACGCTCTCGCGCCCCACCGCCGGAGAGGTTCGCTGGGGCGACTACCGCATGCCCGAAGACCGCGCCGCCATCCGCGCGTCGGTCGGTCTCGTCGCGCACGAGGCGATGGTCTACCCCGACCTCACGCCGCGCGAGTCGCTCGCGCTGATGGCCTCGCTGCACGGGCTCGACGACCCGAAGGAGCGCATCGAGGCGGTGCTCGATCGGGCGGGCCTGAAGGCGCTGGGTGATCGGGCGGCGCGCACATTTTCGCGCGGGCAGTTGCAGCGGCTGGCGGTGGCGCGGGCCGAGCTGCACGACCCGACGCTGGTGCTCTTCGACGAGCCGACGACTGGGCTCGACGCGCGCTCGGTGGCGGTGCTCGAAGAGGACATCGCGCGGGCGCGGTCGCGGAAGCGCATCGTGGTGGTGGTGACCCACGACGCGGGCTTCGCCGAGCGGGTCGCGGACGTCCGCGTGACGCTCGAACGGGGGAGGGTGGCGGAGGTGAGGCGGAGGTGAGCGGTGGGCCGTTTCTCGACCGCTTTGTGAGCGCGGCATAGACTCCCGCGGCCCGCATGTCCGAGCTCGCCACGCACCCCATCGACCCGGAGCCTCGCGGCGGCGCGGTGGCCACGGACACGCCGACGCGCATCGGGCGCTACCGCGTTCTGCGGCCTCTTGGTGCGGGTGCCATGGGACGCGTGCTGCTCGCCCACGACGCTGACCTCCAGCGCGACGTCGCGGTGAAGGTGCTCCGCGAAGGCAACCTCCGCGACGCCCACGTCGCCCGCTTCCGCAACGAGATGCGGGCGGCGGCGCGCTTCCACCACCCGCACGTCGTCATCGTCCACGACGCGGGTGAGTGCCCCAACCTCGGTCCGTATGTCGTCTACGAGTACGTGCCGGGGCGCAACCTCCGCGAGCTCGTCGAGGAGGGACAGGTTCCGTTGCGCGAGGTGCTGCGCATCGCACGCGGCGTGGGCTCGGCGCTCGATGCGCTCCATGGCGCGGGCATCGTCCACCGCGACATCAAGCCGGACAACATCCTCCTCGGACCCGACGGCGCGGTGAAGCTCACCGACCTCGGCATCGCGCGCGTCCCCGATGCGACGCTCACCCGCGACGGGCAGTTTCTCGGAACGCCCGCCTACGCGCCCCCGGAGGCCATCACCAAGGGCGAGTACAGCCCGCGCGGGGACGTGTACTCGCTGGCGTCGGTTCTCTTCGAGGCGCTCACCGGGACGCGGCCCTTTCCGGGCGACGACGCGGTGCGCGTCTCGTACTCGGTGGTGCACGACGCGCTCGTCGCGCCGTCGACGCTCCGCCCGGCGCTCAACGGGCGCGTCGACGAGGTCTTCGCCATGGGGCTTGCGCGTCGAGCGAGCGAGCGACCCGCGTCGGCGGGCGCCTTCGTGGCGCTGCTGGCCAACGCGTTGCGCGAGCCGTCCAACGCCGTCGCGAGAGGGCCCGCGCCGTTTCCGCCGCGCTGGAGCACTGTGGTGCTCGCGGGGTTGGCGCTGCTGGCGTTTACGATGGGTGTGTACCGGCTCGGTCGTACGCAGTCGGTCGCGACGGCGGCGGTGGTGGCGCCAGAGACCGCGCCCGCTGCTCCGGTGAGAGCACGACCGCGGGCGCCGCGGGCCCCGCATCGGGGCGCGCAGCGCTGACATCGCCGGTTGGAGAGACCCCCACCCCTCTATTGGCGATGGGTTGCATCGTTCAAAGAGGCCCCCACCCCTCTCCAAGCGATGGGTTGCATCGGTTGGAGAGACCCCCACCCCTCTATTGGCGACACCGCGCATCGTTCAAAGAGACCCCACCCCTCTTCGACGCGATCCGCGAGGGCCGCGGCGTGGGCCCCGACGACCGCGGACCCGACCGTCGCGCGCCGCGCTGACGCCGCGGCGTGGGCCCCGACGACCGCGGGCCCACGCGCTCGCCCCTACGTCCGACCCAGCGCCCCTCGCATCGCCTCGACCGGCGCGACCCCGCCGAACCACCGCTCAAACGCCGCCGCCCCCTGGTGCACCAGCATCCCCGCGCCGACCCCATTGAGCACCCGCAGCCCCGCCGCGCGCGCCGCCCGCATCCACTCGGTCTCGCGCGGCACGTACACCAGGTCCGCCGCCTTCGCGCCCGGTGCACACGCCGCGAGCTCCACCGCCGCCACCACCGCCGCGCCCGGCGGACCACCCTCCATCCCGCACGGCGTCGCCTGCACCAGCAGCGTGCACGCTGCCAACGCCGCCCGCGCCGCGTCGCTGCCGAAGCCCGCCGTCGTCCCCACGTCGGCCGCCCGCGCCGCGTCGCGCGCCAGCACCGTCACCGTCGCTCCGCCCGCCAACGCCGCCGCCACCACCGCTCGCGCCGCGCCGCCCGCGCCGATCACCACCACCCGCTCACCCGCCAGCGCAACCCCCGCTTCCGCGAGCGCCCGCGTGAACCCCGCTACGTCGGTGTTGGTCCCCTCGAAGCCCGCCGCGCCACGCACCAGCGTATTCACAGCGCCGCACCGCGCCGCCGCCTCGTCCACCGTCGCGATCCGCGCACGCACCTCCGCCTTCCACGGAACCGTCACGTTCGCCCCCACGAACCCCTCGTCCCATAGCGCCGCGAGCGCGGCGTCGAGCGTCCCCGGTGGCGTGTCGCGCAGCTCGTAGCTCGCGTCGATGCCCCGCGCGCGGAAGGCCGCCGTCATCATCGCAGGCGAACGCGAGTGCGCCACCGGGTGACCCAGCAACGCCAGCCGCGCCGTGATGTCCACCCCTTTCAAGGTCGCTACGCCCGCCGACCGGCCGGGGTTGGTCGCGTCCCGCGCCTGCACCCCGGCCGGTCGGCGGGCGTAGCGACCTTGAAAGGGGTGGACGTCACGTCTTCGGGTGCGTCGCGGTGACGGTCGCGTCGAGGCTGCCGTGGTGCAGCCGCACATGGATCGCGTCGCCCGACTTCACCGTGGACGCGTCGATGAGCGCCTCATCCTCATGCAGCGTCACGCTGTACCCGCGCTCCAGAATCTTCAGCGGCGAAAGCACATTGAGCTTCTGCAGGTTGAGGCCGAACCGATTCTTGTCACGGCCGACAAGCGCACGCGCGCTGCGGTCGAGGCGCCCGCGGAGCTCGCGGAGCTGCGTCGCGCGTCGCTCGGCGCGGTGCTGCATCGCTGGCACGAGGCGCGCTTCGAGCCGCTGCAACTTCGCGCGATGCACCGCGAGTCGCGCCGCGGGGTGGTTGCCTTCGAGGCGCTTGTCGAAGCGGGTGAGCGCGTTGCGCTGCGTGACGAGGCGTCGGCGCAGGAGGTCGCCCGCGCGCTCCATGAGCTGGTCGAGGCGCTGTCGGCGGTCGTTGATGAGGCGGTGCGGATCCTTCGGCTGGAGGCGGTGGAGCCGCACGCCGAGGGCGTTGATCTTCGCCGAGAGCGAGCTCTGGAGGCGCCGCTCGAAGCCGTCGAGCCGGTCGCGCTCCTCGGCCATGACCGGCGTGCAGAGGGCGGCGGCGTCGGTGGGCGTGGCCGCGCGCAGGTCGGCGACGAGGTCTGCCAGCGTGTGGTCGACCTGATGACCGACGGCCGACACCACGGGCACCCGACACGTCGCGATGGCCCTCGCCACGCGCTCGTCGTTGAAGGCCGCGAGGTCTTCGCTCGCCCCGCCGCCGCGCCCGACGATGACCACGTCGAGCGCCCGCAGCTTCTGCACGTTGACGATGGCGCGCGCGATCTGCGCCGGAGCTTCGGCGCCCTGCACCAGCGTCGGGGCGACCACCACGCGCACCGGCCAGCGCGCGGTGAGCACCTTCAGGATGTCCTGCAGCGCGGCGCCCGATGGGCTGGTCACCACGCCGATGACGCGGGGAAAGCGGGGCACGCGGCGCTTGCGTTCGTCGTCGAAGAGACCTTCGGCGCGGAGCTTCTCCTTGAGGGCCTCGAAGGCGGCGGCGGCTGCTCCGGCGCCCGCTGCCATCGCGGTGTCGCCGACGAACTGAAACTGCCCGCGCGGTCCGTAGACGGTGGGCTTTCCGCGCAGGAGGATCTTCTCCCCGACGGTCATCTTGGCGCGCACCTTGGCGAGGCTGCCCTTCCACATCACACAGGTGAGGCGGGCGTCTTCGCGCTCGTCCTTGAGCTCGAAGTAGAGGTGCCCCGAGGCGACGAGCTTGGCCGAGGAGATCTCCCCTTCGACCCACACGGGGACCGCAAACTTCTGGTCGAGCGTGTCGCGCGCCGTCCGGTTGAGCTCCGACACGGACATCGGCTTCGGCGCAGGCGGAACGAATCGCAGCACGGCGTCGGTCATGGCGCCGTCGGGTGTAGTCCGATTCGGGCAACCGAGGGTAGCGATCGACCCGTGTGACCCACAGTCACGGCAGAGCCTCCGTGGCACAGTCCGTCCCACGTCTCCCCGTCGTTTCCCGCGGTTTGAGTTTCGCGCGCGGTTGGAGCATCCATTGCACTCAAGGACCACCCCATGACCCCCTCGACCTGGACTCGCGCGCTTGTCGTTGTCGCTGCCCTCGGCCTGCCGACCCTCTCGGGCAACACCGCCGACGCCTGTGGCGGGTGCTTCGCTCCGTCGGAGACCAACCAGGTCGTCACCGACCACCTGATGGTCATGGCCATCCACGCGAGCGAGTCGATTCTCTGGGACCAGATCCGCTACTCCGGCCGCCCGGAGGACTTCTCCTGGGTGCTTCCCGTCCAGGGTGACGCGCGGGTCGAGCTCGCCGATGCGGCCTTCTTCGATCTGCTCGGCCAGGTGACGGCGCCCACGGTCACCGCCCCTGCGCAGAGCTGTCCCTCCTCCGGGCGCGGGCTCTTCGCGTCGGACGCCACTTCCAGCCGCTTCGAAAACGGCGGAGTGGAGGTGATTCGCACCGAGGTCGTGGGCCCGTACCAGACCGTCACCCTGCGCAGCACCGACGCCGACGCGCTCTCCACCTGGCTGCGCGCCAACAGCTACGTCATCCCGTCGTCCATCGAGCCCGTCATCCGCCACTACACCGACCTGCGCATGGACTTCATCGCGCTGCGGCTGCGCCCGATGGAGGGCATCCAGGCGATGCAGCCCATCCGGGTGCGCTTCGCCACGCCGTCGCCGGTGCTCCCGCTGCGCATGGTGAGCGCGGGCATCGCCGACAAGGTCGGCATCTCGCTCTTCGTCTTCATGGAGGGGCGCTCCGAGGCGATGAACTTCCCCAACGCCCTCGTCGATCGCGCCAACGTGTCGTGGGACTACGCCACCAGCCAGAGCAACTACCCCGCGATGTTTCGCGCCGCCATCGCCCCGTCGGGCGGTCGCGCGTGGGTCACCGAGTCGGCCCGCCACGCCGACCAGTACGCCAACAACTTCCGCTTCAACGAGTCCACCGCGGCCGACTGGGGCGTCGCCGTCGCCGGGCTCTCGACTCCGTGGGTGACGCGGCTGCGCGCCGATCTCCCCGCGGGCGCGCTCGACCGCGACCTCCAGCTCCAGTCGTCGTCGGCCGGCGAGCTGACGCCGTCCTTTCAGGCAGGGCGCCTGCTCAACCGTCCGCCGTGCGTGACCGACGACGGCTTCTACAGCGGCACCGACACCTCCGCGCGCGGCCTGGAGTGCGCCACGTCGCCGGGCCGTAGCGGCGCCCCGCGCGGCGTCGTCGGTGTGCTGGTGCTGGGCTTCGCGGCGGCGTTCGTCCGTCGTCGCCGCACCGGTGCGTGACCTCGTCGCCCTCTCCGAAGCGCCGGTCATTCATCCTCTGCTTGCGTGACGGGTGATGCGCGCGGTAGCACCGGGCACCCTTCCATGGCGTCTGACCTCCTCGACCGACGCTTCCTCGCCGTCATCGGCAAAGGGGGCACCGGCAAGACCACCGTGTCGGCCGCCCTCGCGCTGCTCGCCGCCTCGCGCGGCAAGCGTGTCCTCGTGGCCATGTCGCAGGCCCGCGAGCGGATGAGCGCCATGCTGGAGACGCAGTTCATCACCAGCGAGGTCGCGCAGATTCTCCCCAACATCGACGCCGTCAACCTCGACCCGGAGACGTGCCTCGACGAGTACGGGATGATGATCCTGAAGGTGAAGGCCCTCTACAAAGCGGTGATGGACAACCGCGCCGTGAAGGGCTTCCTGCGCGCCGTCCCCGGCATGGACGCGTGGGCGATGCTCGGCAAGACGCTCTACCACGTGAAGCAGACCGAAAACGGTCGCCGCGTGTACGACCTGGTCATCCTCGACGCGCCCGCCACGGGGCACGGCTTGCAGATGCTGCGGGTCCCGCAGGTCATCACGAGCGTGGCGCCCATCGGGTTGTTGCGCCGCGAGGCCGAGGAGGGTCTCGCCATCATGCGCGACCCGAAGCAGTCGGGGATGGTGGTGGTCACGCTGGCCGAGGAGATGCCCACCGCGGAGACCGAGGAGCTCATCCCGAAGCTCACCGGTGAGCTCCAGCTCCCGCTCGCCAAGCTGGTCATCAACCAGGTGCTCACGCCGCTCTTCAAGACCGGCGTCGACCCCGCGCGCTCGGCCGCCGAGGTGCTCGCCCGCGCGTCGGCGTTGGAGGAGGTCGCCCGCGTGGGTCTCTCCCGCGCGAAGCGAGAGGCGCTCCAGCGGGGAATGATCGAGCGGCTCGCGAAGCTCCCCGGCAGCAAGGTGATGCTCCCGGCGCTGGCCGTGGAGCAGATGCGCCGCGCCGACATCGAGTCGCTCGCCCGCGGCCTCGGCAGCATCTGAGGCCCACCGCCCCACTCACCGATTGACGCCGTCGCGTGGAACGGTGTCCCATGCGCTCGTGATGGCAACGCGGTGGTCGCAGGGGTCGCGTCGGTGGGTCGTGCTCGCCGGGCTGGTGTTGGTCGCGGGCGCGGCGTCCGCCCACGAGGTGCGCGGAACAATCGCAGGCGCCGATGGGCTCTCCCCGTCGCCGCGCGCGGTTCCGCCGCGGTGGCGCGGGTCGTACTGGGAGGTGCCCAACGGGGCGCTGGCGATCACCGCACCGCGGGCGAGCGTCGAGCGCGACGTGACGGTGGTGCTCACGGGCGCGAGCGTGGCCGAGGCGCGGCAGCCGGTGACGGTGTCGGTGCAGGGTGGGCGCTGCGTGCCGGGCACGGTGGTGCTCTCGCCGGGCACGACGCTCACGCTCGACAACCAGGACATGCTGGCCCACGAGTTCTTCGTGGTGCGACAGGGGCAGGACGAGCGCGTGGTCGCCGCGGAGATGACGGCCGCGCGGGCCCGCCGCCAGGTGAGCCTCCCCGCCGCCGGAACGTACGAGCTCCGCGACGCCCGCCAGCCGTCGTTTCGGTGCTGGGTGGTCGCGGGTCCGGGGCAGGGGCGGGTGCTTCTGGCCAACAGCGCGGGCGCCTTCGCGGCGACCAACATCGAGGACGGTACCTACACCTTGAAGGCGTACTTCGAGGGCGTCGAGCGGGCCTCCGCGGAGGTCACCGTGGCGGGTCGCGAGGCGGCGGTGACGCTCACCCTCGGGACGCCGGGCGCGGCGGCGCCGGCGGCACCGGCGGGCGACGATCGTCGGCATCACTGACGGAAGACTGCGGAGCGAGCGGCGATGTTGTTCTCACGGTTCTGGATGGTGTTGCTGGCGCTGGTGGCGGGCGCGTCGGTCGCGGCGATGACCCTCGCTCGAACGACCTACGACCACGACCGCGCGACGGACGTGGCCTCGCTGGTCGACAGCGATCGGCGCATCGTGGAGGAGTATCTCCGACGCGACGCGCGCACGCGGCTCGATGATCTCGCGCCGCTGGCGTCGGACCCGGGCCTCGTCCCGTTGATGGTCACCGCGACGCGCCGCACCGGCGACACGCCCGCGGCGATCGGAACCGCCATCACGGCGAAGCTGCGCGAGCTCAACCAGGGGCTTGGTCCGCTGCGTGGTGAGGTGCTCTTCGCGGTCGACCCGCGCGGCATCATCGTGGGCCGCGTCGGCTTGCAGGAGAACGAGACCGGCCAGTACGTCGGCGGTCTGCCGCTGGTCGAGCGCGCCCTCGCGGGCAACGTCCGCGACGACATCTGGGAGCTGTCGGGTCGCGCCTATCGCATGGCCGCCCGCCCGGTGATCTCCGAGGGTCGCTACTACGTGGGCGCCGTGGTGCACGGCATGGTCATCCAGCAGACCTTCGTGGACCGGGTCGCGCAGCTCGTGCCGGGCGCGTCGTTGATCGTCTTCGGCGCCGAGCAGACCTACGGCGGCGTCGTCCCGGTGCCTGAGCGCGGGGCCGTCGCGGCTCCCAGCCAGGCCGTGCTGTCGGAGCCCGTTCGCACGCTGTCGCAGCGCGCCGAGTGGACCACCCGCGGCGCGGTGTCCTTCGAGCTGCCCGATCACTCGGGCCGCGTCGCGTATGGGTCGCTCCCGGGTGCGGCGATGGCGGGCATCGCGGTGGGGCGCGGGCTCCCGACGATGCCGACGGACTTCCTCTTGAAGGCATCGAAGGACGACCTCGCGCGCGTTCCGCTCGCGGCGCTCGGCGCCGTGGTGGGCGTGCTCATCGTGCTGGGCTTCGCGCTCTTCTACTGGGAGTACGACAGCAAGAAGCGCAAGCTCATCGACGCGATGCGCGACCTCCAGAAGGGGCCGCTCAACCGGGTCGATCCGTTGTTGTTGTCGGGCTTCGCGCGCGACGTGGCGGTGGCCGCCAACGACGGCATCGACGAGGTGGTGAAGCGCGAGATCGAGCGCTCGGGCGGCAAGCTGCGGAGCGTCAACGACCTGGAGTCGCTGCTCTCGATGCCGGGCGACGCACCCGGAACGCCCATGAACCAGCGCATGCCGCTCAACGAGGCCGAGGAGCTGCGGCAGTGGCGCGAGGTGTTCGAGCAGTTCATGGCGAAGCGGCGGGAGTGCGGGGAGGGGGCCGACGGGGTCACCTGGGAGCGCTTCCAGGCGACGCTCCAGCGCACCCGCGCGGAGGTGGTGACGCGCGCCCGCAGCCGCAGCGCCCGCTTCTCGGTGACGGTGAAGGACGGCCGCGCCGCGGTGAAGGCCGCGCCGCTCGGCTGACGGTTTCCAGCAACGCTCGACAGTGAAGGTGCCTACCCGATGAAGCCGCTGCCCCCGCTCGATGGCATGGACGTCACGGAGCTCGCCGAGCTCCTCGCCCACCACAACCACCGCTACTGGGACCTGCACGCCCCGGAGATCAGCGACTACGACTTCGACAAGCTGGTCAACGCGCTGAAGGCGGTGGCGCCGAAGCACCCGGTGCTCGACTCCATGGGCCCGACGCTGTCGGGCAAGGGCGTCAAGCACAAGGTGCCGATGCTCTCGCTCGACAAGTGCTACTCGGACGAAGACCTCGACAAGTGGGGCACGACCTTCGTCGGCGACGCCGTGATGATGCCGAAGTTCGACGGCATCGCGTGCTCGCTGCACTACGACTCCAAGGGCGTGCTCGTGCGCGCCGTGACGCGCGGCGACGGGGTGACGGGCGAGGACATCACCGCCAACGCGAGGGAGATCGCCGAGATCCCGCGCACGCTGAAGACGCCGCAGGCCGTGGAGGTGCGCGGCGAGGTGTTCATGCGGCTGTCGGTGTTTGCGAAGTACAAGGCCGAGGGAATGGCCAACCCGCGCAACCTCGCGGCGGGCGCCATCAAGCAGAAGGACCCGAAGAAGAGCGCGGCCTACGGGCTGGACTTCGCGGCGTACGACCTCATCGGCGCCAACGCGACGACGCACGACGGCGAGCTGAAGTGGCTCGTGGCGGCGGGCTTCTCGCCCATCGACTACGAGGTGGTGCCGAAGGCGGACATGCGCGCGGCCTACCAGCGCATGGCGCAGAAGCGCCCCGGGCTCGACTACGAGATCGACGGCGTCGTCTTCAAGACCGACCGCATCGACGAGCAGGACCGCCTCGGCGCCACGGCGCACCACCCGCGGTATGCGCTGGCGTACAAGTTCCAGGGCGACTCGGGGACGTCGACGCTGCGGGCGGTGGAGTGGAGCGTGGCGCGAACGGGCGCCATCACGCCGGTGGCGGTGGTCGACCCGGTGTCGCTGTCGGGCGTGACGGTGACGCGCGCGTCGCTGCACCACCCGGGGTTCATCACGAAGCTCGGGCTCTCCATCGGGGCCGAGGTGGTGATGATGCGGCGCGGGGGTGTGATCCCCAACGTGGAGTTCGTGTCGAAGCCGGGCGCGACGCCGGTCGACCTTCCCGCGAAGTGTCCGTCGTGCGGGTCGCCGACGGTGATGCGCGACGACTTCCTCTTCTGCACGACGCCGAAGACCTGCCCCGGCGTGCAGGTCGGGATGCTCGGCCACTTCGCGGCCAGCACCGACATGCTGGGCTTCGGCGACACCATCCTCCAGCAGGCCTTCGACGCGGGGATTCTGCGCAGCGTGAAGGACTTCTACACGCTCAAGGCAGAAGACCTCGCGAAGCTCGATCGCTGCGGCGACAAGGTGGCGCAGAAGCTGGTGAAGGAGGTCGACAAGAAGCGAACGCTCGACCTCGCGACCTTCCTGCGCGCCCTCGGCATCCCCGACCTCGGCAAGAACGTCTCGAAGATCCTCGCCGAGAAGTACCAGACCCTCGACGCGGTGCTGGCGGTGACCGAGGCGGAGTTCTCGCAGGTGCACGGCATCGGCGCGGTGATCGCGCACAACGCCTTGCAGGGCCTCGCCGACAACGCCGACCTCATCAAGGACCTGCGCGCCGTGGTGACCTTGAGCGCCCCGGTGATGGTGGCCGCGGCGGCGCCGGGCGCGGCGGGCGGAGCGTTCGCGGGCATGACCTTCGTGTTCACGGGCAAGATGGCGACGCTGGAGCGCAAGCCCGCCGAGCAGCTCGTGGTGAAGATGGGCGGCACCGCACTCGACGCCGTGAACAAGGCGCTCACGTACCTCGTGGTGGGCGACCTGAAGAAGCCCGGCGAGAAGTCCACCAAGGAGAAGGCGGCGGACAAGCTCGTGGCTGCGGGCGCGACGATCAAGATCATCAGCGAGACGGAGTTTCTCTCGATGGTCGACGACGCGCAGGCGCTCGCCGCCGTCCCCGCGTCGGTCGCTGCGCCTCCGGTGCAGGTCGCTCCTGCGCCCGCGCCCGCACCCGTGAAGGCTGCTCCGGCACCCGCTCAGGCCGCGCTACCGCTCGCCGCGCCTGCACCCGCACCCGCGCCGCCTCCTCCGCCCGCGGTGAAGACGATGGCTGGGACGAAGGTTTCGTTCGCCGGGACGCTCAGCTCGTACACGCTCGCCGACGCGACGCGGAAGATCCAGGAGCTGGGCGGCGAGGTGGTCGACGCGGTCGACGCGCAGACGACCATCGTGGTGGTCGGTGCGAAGGGCAAGGCGGGCGACAAGCTCACGGCGGCGCGCAAGCTCAAGGGCGTGGAGATCGTGAGCGAGGCCGACTTCGGCAAGCGCGTGGGACTCGGACAGATCTCGCTGTTCTGACCTCTTCGCGAAGGGGGGGCCGCGACTAGCGCGGCTGCCCGATCCACCACATCAAGAGCCATGATCCTGCCGCGAGCGCCAGCAGCGCTGCGCCGACGAACCACGGCCAGCGCGGGCGCCTCTCCTGCACCTCCAGCGAGGGTGCCTTCTTCTTCGGCGCGGTCGGCGACAGCAGGAAGGGCTCGGTCGCCTTGAGATGTCTGGCGGGCGACCCGCGTGGCGGTGTCGCGGGCGCGTTGGTCTCCTCCGCCTTCGCCGGAACCACCAGCCCGATGGGCATGGTCGGCAGCGGGTCGTCGACGACGTAGGCCGCGGGCCGCGGGCTGAGCGACGGCGGCGGCGGGGCGGGTGAGATGGCGGGGCCCGGCATGGCCGCGAGCGCAGGGCGCCGCTCGGTGGGCGCGAGGTCTTCTTCGGCGACGGGCGGCGGGAGCGTGGAGTGCGCCTCCTGGAGCTGGTCGAGCAGCGAGCGCACGGACGCGGGTCGGTGCTTCGGGTCCTTCTCCAGGCAGCTCATCACGGCGGCGGCGATGGGCGGAGACATCCCGGGCACGCGGCGGTGGAGAGGGATGGGCGTCTCGTTGGCGACGGCGATGGCCATCGAGCCGACGTTGTTGCCCTGAAACGGCAGCACCCCCGACAGCATCTCGTAGAGCATCACCCCGATGGACCAGATGTCCGAGCGCGGCGTGAGGTGGCGCGGGTCGCGGTACTGCTCCGGGGACATGTACGCGGGCGACCCGAGCGTGACGTCGGAGCCCGTGATGCGCGCGTGGTCGTCGTGGTGTTCGGCGATCATCGCGAGCCCGAAGTCGAGCAGGCGCGGCGACCAGTTGGCGCCCTCGCGGACGAGGAAGATGTTCTCGGGCTTGAGGTCGCGGTGCACCACGCCGGCGTCGTGCAGGACGCCCAGCGCGTCGAGCACCGGGAGCATCAGCGGGATGAGATCGCGCGGCGGAACGAGCCCGCGCCGGTAGTGCGCGTACGTCGCCATGTCGATGCCGTCGAGAAACTCCTGCACGAGGTAGGGCATGCCCTTCTCGTCGATGCCGAGGTCTTCGACGCGCACGATGTTGGGGTGCTGCACCAGCGTGGCGGCCTGCCCTTCGCGCAGGACGCGCCGCGCGTAGAGGGCGCTCGACGCCAGCTCGGGGCGCAGCACCTTGATGGCCACCACGCGCCCGAGCGTGACGTGCTCGGCCCGGTACACCTCGCCCATTCCGCCGCCGCCGAGGCGCTCCACCAGGCGCCATCGGTCGTCGATCACCTCGCCCACGCGGCTCGGGATCTTCATCGGTTCGAGCGCTTGTACTCCCATCGGATCGCCAGTCCCGTCGGAGTGAACGGGTGTCCGCGCGCGGGGTCAAGCACCGACGAGCGATAGTGGCCAACTGTCGGGTGGTGGCGGTGCGGTGTTTGGTTGTACCAATGACGTCGCATGTCCGGTTCGACGCTCCCTGTCGGGACGACCCTCGCGGGCCACTACGTCCTCGCTTCGCTGGCCCCGGTGTCCAATGCCCCGCAGGCATGGTGCGCCTCCATGGTGGGCTCCGATCAGCCCGTGATGGTGCTGTACTACCCGGCCAACTTCTTCGGGCCCCGCTCGATGCAGCGCATGGTCACCGAAGGAGCCGACCTCCGCGAGCTGCGCCACCCGCGCCTCGGCGCCGTCCTCGACCTCGCGGCCGAACCCCAGGGCGGCGTCTTCGCCGTCACGCCCTGGTACGGCGACGACACCCTGGAGAAGCGCGTCGATCGGCAGGGCGCCTTCAACCTCCACGTCGCCGGCGCCATCGTCTTCGACGTCCTCGTCGCGCTCGGCGTCCTGCACGGTCGTGGCATCGTCCACCGCGCGGTCGCGCCTCGCGACGTCACCCTCTTCGTCGGCGCCGATGGTCGGCTACGCGCGCGCTTGCTGCCGGGTGGTCAGCTCGTGGAGCTCGGTCGCGAGGGCGAGCTGCGCGAGGGCCTCGACGCCCGACCTGCGCCGGTCGGCGGCGAGTTCGCCGCGCCCGAACAATGGGCCGCGGGCGACGCCACGATGGAGACCGACGTCTGGTCGTCGGCGGTGCTCTTCCACGTCCTCGCCACCGGCGCGATGCCCTTCCCCGGCGCCGACGCGACGTCCCGCCTCGCCGCGGCGGCCGCGGGTACGCTCGCACTCTCGGACTCCCTCCCGGCGCCCGTCGTGACGGTGTTGCGACGCGCCCTCGACGTGCGACCGGGCGGCCGCTTCACCGACGCCGATGCCCTGCGCATCGCGCTCGAAGCGGCGCTCTCCGACGCCACGCCGCTGGGCGCTCCCGTCGCCAGCAAGACGGTGGTCGCCAAGGCCACGGCGCGCCCGCCGGCGCCCACCGACAGCGACGACTTCGACCTCGATGCCCTCGTCGCCGACGTGTCGCGTCGGTCGTCCGCGGCGCCCGCCACGCTCGGTTCGATTCCCGTCAACCCCGTCGCCATCGCGCCCTCGCTGCGCCCGCCGGGCAGCTCCGAGCGCCCGCCGCTCAAGGACTCGCTGCGCCCGCCCGAAGCGCCCAAGCCCGCGGCCACGACCGCCATCGGCGGATTCGATCTCGACAGCCTCGGGCCGCCCCCGATGGGCAAGGTCGCCGCGCCGCCCAACGCGAAGGCGCCCGCGCTCGTTCCGACGCTTCCCGAGCCAGCGCTCGAACCCGAGATGCCGTGGCGCGACTCGGCCACGCACACCGCGCTCGAAGCGAAGTCCATCGACCGCACCCACGTCGTCCGAACGAGGCGCCCCAAGGGCGTCGGCGCGGCGGCGGCCCTCGCGGTGCTGCTCGTCGGCGGCGGTAGCAGCTACCTCGGGTGGCAGTCCATGACCCGCCCTCCGCCCGTCGCTCGCGTCGAGCCGGTGCGCGCGCTGGAGCCCGAGCCGCTGCGACCCGTTGCCGCGACCAACGAAGACGGCGGCGCGCTCGGCGGCGACGCGGTCGCGGTCGCGTGGAGCCCGCAGAGCGAGGTGCAGACCACGGTGGAGTTCGGCGAGCAGTTCCACATGGCGCTGCCCGCGGGCCTCGACGGGGTGCAGACGCAGGCCTTCGTCGCGCACCTCACCACGGCCACGCCGGCCCTGGGCCCGCGCGTCCGCGGCTTCGCGACGTGTGTGGAGGGCCGGGTGTTCCTGCACCGCGGCGGGGTGTCGGCGCCGCTCGCGGAGTCGAGGGTCCCGGTGCGCTGCGAGAGCCAGGACATCGCGCTCGTGCCCGACCTCGACAGCGACGGCGCGTCCGACGTGGTGGCCGTCGATTCGCGTCGCGGGGCGCTGCTCGTGGTGGGCTCCGCGCGGTCGACGCTCCTCCGGCGCATCGCGCTGCCGGGCGCGTGGGGCATCACCGGGCCGCTCACGTTGCAGGTGCGCGGTCGTCCGGAGCCCGCGGTGGTGGCCTTCGTGTCGTCGGAGTCGGGCGCGCCGACGCTGCTCGCGGTGGGGCTCCAGAGCGGTCGCGTCGCGTGGCGATTGCCCGCGTCGTTGCGACCCGCCGAGCCCAGGGACTTCGGACTCGTCACCGTCGGCGACGTGGACGGTGACGGCACCGAGGAGATCGCCATGGGCATGCTCCGCGACGGCCAGCGCTGCGTGATGCTGCTGTCGGGCGCGACGGGAACACCCCGCTGGGACAACGCGTATTGCCAGCCCGGGAGCGCGACGCAGTCGCTGAGCGCGGGGCCCGACCTCGACGACGACGGCGCGCCGGACATCATGGTGTCGTCGGCGGCCGATGGGCGCATGCGGCTGGTGTCGGGTCGTGCGGGGCGGGAGATCCACGCGGTGGGCCCGACAGGCCCCGAGCCCACCACCAACTTCGGCGTCGGGGCGGTGTATGCGCCCGACCTCGCGCACGACGGATACCCCGACATCGGCGTGGTGCGGGCGACGGCGCCCGACGCGACGCTGGAGGTCTACTCGGCCAACGACGATCATCGGCTGGGACGTTTTCCGCTCCACGGGGCGGTGGGCGCGGTGGTCGAGGCGAGCCGGGTGCGGGTGCAGTTCGCGCGGGATTTCCTCTATGACGGCAGCGTTTCGTTGGTGGTCGCGTCGCCCGTGGGCATCTTCCTGGTCGGCGCGGCGCCCCGTCCTGAGGGTGTGTAGCGTCGGTGGTTTCGTGCGGCGCAAGGCTGTGCTAGACGGGGTCGAGACAGAGTGGTGAGGCCGCGCGGGTGGCCGACGGTGCCCCGATGGAGGGTTAGCCGCGTTCGCGCGCAAGGGCTGAAGCCACACAGATGAGCCATTGCGTCCACGCCGTGTGGAGAGTGGAGGGGTCCCATGAGCGTGCACAGCGCCCTATGAGTTCCTCCCAGGGCGCAAACCGCTGAACGGGAGCGATGTCGGTGACGAAACTCGGTCCGAAAGACCCGAAGCAGGCAGAGGCTGACGAGCTGTTGCGCGACGAGGATACCGGGGTCGACGACCCGCCCGACGCAACGGACGATGACGGAGACGACGGGGACGCGCTGCCGGAGATTCCGCGCGGCGATACGCCCGTCGACAACGGCCCGCTCCCACAGACGCCGGCCACGCTCGCCATCGCCCGCATGAGCGAGCGCCTGCTCTCCCGCACCGTCGGGATGAACGCCTACCAGAAGGGTCGCGGCTACGCCCGCCGCGGTCACGTGCTGGAGGCCAGCATCGACGGATGGGCGGCGCTGGGGCGCGTTCATGGCCGCGCGGCCGAGCCCTACGTGGTGCGCGTCGACGTGTCCGAGCTGGGCACGTTCACCTCGGCGTGTACGTGCCCCGCGTGGCGCGGCCCCGAGCGTCACTGCAAGCACGTCGCTGCGCTGCTGGTGTCCTTGCGCGACCGCATGAAGCCCATGCGCGAGGCGGCCATGCAGCAGGCGCTTCAGGTGGCGCAGGCCGCGCAGGCGCACGCCCGCGACGAGGGTGGCGGCGATCGGCGCAAGGGCAAAGGGTCGCCCGCCCGCCGTCCGCATCGCGGCGAAGAGCAGCACACCCGCGAGGTGGTGGTGCTCGATCGCGGCGGCCCGCGCACCATGGGCAGCAGCTCCAGCGCGTTGTCGTCGCTGCCGCTCCAGCCTGGCGCGGTGGTGTCCGGCGAGAGCCGCATGAACTGGCAGGTGTGGCTGCCGCCGTCCGACCCGCGGCGCGCCCCCGAGTTCGAGTACCGGCTCCAGCTCCGGCCGATGGCCATCGCGGTGACGGCCTTCAACGCCGAGGCGCGCACGGCCATGACGCCCGACGCGGCGCTCGAAGCGCTCGGTCCGTCGGCGAGCCCGCACCGCAACATCCTCCGCGTGCTCTCCCGCAACGCCCGCGGCGCTCGTCAGGCCGCCGTAGAGCTCCGCGGGGAAGACGCCGCCGAGCTGCTCACGCTGCTGCGCGGTCGCCGCGTGCTCATCGAGCCGACGCTGATGGAGCTGCGCTTCGTCGACGACCCGCTCGTCCCGCGCATGGAGCTGGAGTCCGCGGGCGCCATGGGCGTGCGGGCGAAGGTGGTGTTCGAGCGCAAGAGCGACGGCCGGAAGTACTCGGGCGCGCAGGGGCTGTGGTTTGAAGGCACTCCCACCTGGCAGGTGGACACGGTGCAGGGCGTCGCGCGCACGGTCGCCGACAGCGTGACGCCCACCTGGCTGGAGCGGCTCTCGCGCGCGCCGATGATCCTCCACCCGATGGAAGACCTCGGCCGACTGCTCGGCGAGATCGTCCCCAAGGTGGCGCTCGCGCTGGGCACCGAGCTGCCCGACCTCTCGACGGTGGCGACGCTCATCGACCTCACGCCGACGTTCATGCTGCGCGCGGAGGGCGACCTGTCGAAGGTGCGCGCGACGCTGCGGGCCTGCTACGGCGACGTGGAGCTCGACGTGCCGCCGGCCGACCTGCCGCCGCCGCTCGCGATCATTCCTCCGAAGAAGGGGAGCGAGGAGGAGGACTTCGCCAAGCCCAGGGTGATCCGCCGCGACATCGGTGCCGAGCGCATGGCCGCCGACCGACTCTTCGAGCTGGGTCTCGGGTTGCCCGAAGAGCACTCGGGGTGGTTCGAGGCGAGCGGCGACAAGGCCGTGTCGTTCTGGATGGAGGGCGTCGGCTCGCTGCCCGATGACTGGGATCGCTTCATCCCCGACGACCTGATGCACGTGCAGGTGAGGGACACGCCCATCACCCCGCGCGCCCGCGTCGGGTCGGGCGTCGACTGGCTCTCGCTCGACGTGGAGTTCGTGAGCGAGGGCAGCAAGGTCAACGAAGAAGACCTGCGCCGCGCGCTCCTCGAAGGCCGTCGCCTCGTGCGCCTCGAAGACGGAACCTTCGCGCCCGTCTCGCGTGAGCAGGTGGAGGAGGTGCTCACCCGCATGGCGGAGATCTTCGCGCAGGGTCGGCAGCACATCCCGCTCTCACAAGCGGGGCGCATGCAGGACCTGCTGCGGCTCCTGCCCGGCGCACGCGTCGAGCCCGCGGCGAAGGAGCTGCTGGCCCGCCTCGCCGACCACGGCTCGATGGAGCAGATCACTCCGCCGAAGTCCTTGCACGCGACGATGCGCCCGTACCAGGCCGAGGGCTTCTCGTGGCTGGTGTTCCTGCACCGGGCGAAGACCGGCGGGGTGCTGGCCGACGACATGGGTCTCGGCAAGACACTCCAGACGCTCGCGCTGCTGGCGTGGCTGAAGGAAGACCACCTGCGCACGCTCGAAGCCGCTGCGACGACGGCGGCCCCCGAGGCCGAGGCCGAGGCCGACGCGGCGAAGGCGCCGAAGGTGAAGAAGGTCACCAAGAAGAAGGCGGCCGAACCGGAGCCCGAGCCCGAGCCCGCGAAGGCGGTGAAGGTGAAGAAGGTCACCAAGAAGAAGGTGGCCGAGGAAGAGCCCGCGCCCGTGGCGGCGACTGCGAAGGTGGTCGTCGAAGCACCCGCGGCGGTCGCTCCCCCGAAGCGCGCGCCGCTCACGCTGGTGGTCGCGCCGACGTCGGTGGTCACCAACTGGCTGCGCGAGATCTCGCGCTTCGCTCCGACGCTGCGGGCCGTCGCGTGGACCGGGCCCGATCGCGAGAAGCGGCTCCACGAGCTCGACACGGCGGACGTGGTCATCACGAGCTACGCGCTGCTGCGGCGGGACGAGGAGTTTCTCCAGCGCTACGAGTTCGCGTACGCGATCCTCGACGAGGCGCAGAACATCAAGAACCCGATCTCGGCGACCGCGAAGGCCGCCAAGCGGCTGCGCTCGCAGCGACGGCTCGCGCTCACGGGCACGCCCATCGAGAACCGCCTGTCGGAGATCTGGTCGATCTACGACTTCCTCTCGCCCGGGATGCTCGGCGACCTCACCACCTTCGAGGAGCGCTACGCGCGTCCCATCGATCGCGGCGACGTCGAGGCCATCCGCCGTCTGCGCGGCGTCATCCGTCCGCTGGTGCTTCGCCGCACCAAGAACGAGGTCGCCAAGGATCTTCCCGAGCGCATCGTCGTGGAGCGCGAGGTCGAGCTCCCGGCGGCGCAGCGCGCCCTCTACCAGCAGGTGCTCGATCAGGTGCGCTCGAACGTGTTCGGCGAGATCGATCGCGTGGGCATCGGCAAGAGCCAGATCATGATCCTCGCGGGCCTCACGCGGCTGCGTCAGGCGGCGTGCGACCCGCGGCTCTTGAAGATCCCCGGGGACTTCAAGGACGACGACGCGGGCAAGCTCGACGCGCTGCGCGAGATCCTCCAGGAGGCGATCCAGTCGGGGCACCGCACGCTGGTGTTCTCGCAGTTCGTCGAGATGCTCTCGCTCATCCGCAAGGCGCTGGAGCGCGACGGCGTGGCCTACGAGTACCTCGACGGCTCCACCAAGGACCGCCAGGACAAGGTCGACCACTTCAACCGCAACGAGAACGTTCCGGTCTTCCTCATCTCGCTCAAGGCGGGTGGCGCGGGCTTGAACCTCACCGGCGCGGACACCGTCGTGCACTTCGACCCGTGGTGGAACCCTGCCGTCGAAGATCAGGCGACCGACCGCGCGCACCGCATCGGTCAGACCCGCGTGGTGACCGCGTACCGCCTCATCGCGCGCTCGACCATCGAGGAGAAGATCATGCAGCTCGGCGCCAAGAAGCGTGAGCTCGTCTCCAACGTGCTCGGCTCCGACGAAAACGTCAGCCTGAAGGGCCTCACCCGGGCCGACGTCGAGATGCTCTTCGCCGACGAGGCCACCGCGAGCGAATGACCCCGGCGGAGCCCGACGCGGGGCCGCTCCCGCCGTGCGGGCTCTACCGCACGACCACGGCGCTCGGGACCATTCCCGCCGGGCGCCTCGTCTCCTTCCACAACCACGGCGACCACGGCCCCGGCGTCTTCCTCCCGACCGGGTGGATCCACCACCGCGCGCAGTTCACCAACACCGGCGTCACGGTGCCTTCGACGGGCTGGACGCGCACCCTCGACGCGCTCGCCCCCGAAGGCGTCTACCGCGTGCGCGAAGCCTTCTGGTGCTGCGAGAAGCAATGCCGCGTCTTCGAGCGCGACCTCCTCGTGCAGCTCGCCTACACCGCCGAGGCGGGGCCCATCATCCTGGCCTTCGCGCCGCGCGACGGCGGGCTCGCGCTCGTGCCGCCGGGCAACCTCGTCGATCGCGCCACCGTGGCGAAGCTCATCCCGGTAAGAGTCGAGGGGTGGACGTGAAGCGCCTCCTCTCCTCGCTCACCTGTCTCGCCGCCCTCGCTGTCCCGTCGCTCGCGCTCGCCGTCGACCACGCGCCGCGGCTCATCTCGGCGCCCGATGTCCCGCTGCCCGACGACGACTCCATCGCCGACGGCGCCTCGGTGCGCCTGGAGTTCACCGTCGATGCGACGGGCCATGTGCAGGATGTCGTCGTCGTCGAGGGCCTGCGCCCCGACCTCGACGCCACGGTGCTCGAAGCCACCTCCCGCATGGTGTTCGAGCCCGCCGAGCAGGGCGGCCGCGCGATGCCCGCCCGCATGCGCTTCCGCTTCCGGCTGCGCGCTCCGACGCGCCGCTCGGTGATTCCCCGCAACCCCTACGAGGGCGACACCGCCGACCTCGTCGTCTCGCCTTCGACCGCCCCCGTCGCACCGACGCCTTCGACCTCGCCTGGCGCACCCGCCGCGCCCGTCGTGCGCCCCGCGGTCACCTCACCCGCGGCCGACCCGGAGTCCGGCGAGGCCACCGTTCGCTCGCGTCGTCAGGCGGGCGCGGCCACCACCTTCAGCCTCCACGGCGAGGAGCTCACCACCGTCCCCGGAACCCTCGGCGAGCCCACGCGTGTCGTCGCCGCGATGCCCGGCGTGGCGCGTTCACCCTTCGGTCTCGGGTTCTTCGTGGTGCGCGGCGCCTCCTTCGAGAACACCGGCTTCTTCATCGACGGCTTCCCCGTCCCGCTGCTCTATCACTTCGGCGCCGGGCCCGCGGTCATCTCCTCGCGCCTGGTCGGGCAGCTCGACTTCTTCCCCGGCGGCTACCCCCTCCAGTACGGCCGCTTCTCCGCCGGCGTCATCTCGCTGGAGACCCGGCCGCCGCCCTCCGACCGACCCTTCCTGGAGTTCTCCGTCGACGTGCTGCGCGCGAGCGCGATGGCCGTCGTGCCCTTCGACCACGGTCGCGGCTCGGTCGCCTTCGCGGTGCGCCGCAGCTACCTGGAGCTCATCGCCCCGCTCATCGTCGACGGCGTCAACCTCCAGTACACCGACTACCAGGTGCGCGCGGACTACCGCTTCAACGCCCACAGCAAGCTGTCGCTCTTCGTCTTCGGCTCCAACGACACCTTCTCCCGCTCGGCCGCCACGGGCGTCGGCCAGACCGCCGCCGAGCAGAGCTCGGACCTCGCGTACACCTTCCATCGGCTCATCGCGCGCTGGGACTACGGCCTGCCCAATCGCATGCAGCTCAGCCTGTCAGGCATGGTCGGCGTCGACGACACCGCCTTCACCAACCAGGTGCCCGGCCAGCAGGATCAGTCCTTCGCCTCGACGGGCTACATCCTCGGCGAGCGCGCCTCGCTGCGCATCCCCACGGGGCAGCACCTCACCACCACCATCGGCCTCGACATCCTCACGATCCTCTTCGACGCCAACCTCCAGGTGCCGCTGCCCGACAACATCGGGAGCGTCCCGCCGCCCGCCTTCGACCCGGCGATCCTGGCGTTCAGCCCGCGGCTCACGCAGTTCAGCGTCGTGGGGTACATCGAGGAGGTCTTCCGCGCGGGGCCGGTGGAGTTTACCGCGGGCCTGCGCCTCGATCGCTTGAAGTACGCGCTCGTCGACACCTGGGTGAGCGACCCGCGCACCGTGCTTCGCCTGCGCCTCCATCCCCGCGTGGTGGCCAACGTCGCGTCGGGCTTCTTCCACCAGCAGCCGCCCTTCTTCAACCTCGTGCCCGGTGTGCGCAACCCGACGCTACGACCGCAGCGCTCGTGGCAGACCTCGGCGGGCGTCGAGCTCAACCTCCCCGGGAGCATTGAGGCCCGCTTCACGGGCTTCTTCTCGCGGATGTACCGGCTCACCCGCAACTCCAGCGACGTCGTCGCGACGCCCAACGGGCCGCAGCGCGTGTCCATCGTCGACGACGGCGAGGGTCGCTCGTACGGCCTCGAAGTGCTCATCCGCCGCAAGCTCGAACGCGGCGTCTACGGCTGGGTCTCGTACACGCTGTCGCGCAGCGAGCGGTACGTCGGCGACGGCACCGTGGTGCCCTTCAACTTCGACCAGACCCACGTGCTCAACCTCGCGCTCTCGTGGGACATCAACACCCGCTGGCGCATCGGCGGTCGCTTCCAGCTCGCCTCGGGCACGCCGCGCCGCCTCGTCACCGGGTCCTTCTACGACGCCGACGTCGACCGCTATCGGTCCATCAACCCGCCGCGCGCCACCGATGGTTCGGACACCGAACGACTGCCCGTCTACCACCAGCTCGACGTGCGCGTGGACTACCGCTTCCGCTGGGGCCCGTGGCGCATGTCCGCGTACCTCGACGTCATCAACGCCTACTACGCGCAGAACGTCGAGAACTGGCTCTACCAGTACGACTTCTCGCAGCGCGTTCCGTTTCCGGGGCTGCCCATCCTTCCGGCCATCGGCCTGACGGGGGAGTACTGATGCGCTCTCTCCGATGGGCGCTCTGCGCCACCGTATCCCTCGGCTGCATCGGCGACCTCGCCCCCAAGGAGATCGTCGTCTCGCCGCGCATCCTCGACATCATCGCCGACCCCCCTGAGGTCAACCCCGGTAGCACCGTGCGCATCCGCGCCGTGCTCGGCGGCATCACGGGGCCGGTGCGCTACCGCTGGGTCACCTGCGCGGGCCTCGACGCGCTCTCCGGCAACGGTGGCTTCGGCGCCGGAACCTCCGAGTCCGGCTGCACGGGCGACGCGGGTCGCGTGATTCCGCTGGGTAGCGGCGAGGAGGCGACGCTGGTCATTCCGCCCGCGAGCGTCGACGTCGATCAGCTGCTCGCGCGCTTCGGCGATCGGGCGCCGCGCGAGCTGGTGGAGCGCTACCTCCGCGACGTGGGCGTGATCGTCGGCGTCGGGCTCACCATCGAGGCCGATGGGCGCACCGTGGAGGGCTACAAGCGCGTGGTGGTGTCGCTCAACCCGCGGCCCAACCGCAACCCGCCGACCCCGCGCGTGCAGGTCAACGGGCGCTGGGTGTCGGTGCCCGCGACGGGAGGTCCCGACTGCGTGCCCGAGCAGGGCGATGGGCTGCGCGTGCCGCGGGGGCAGCGCGTGACGCTGGTGCCTGATCCCAACGAGTCGTGGACGGAGCGCTTCACGGTGCTCACCGCGGTAGGCACCTTCGACGAGCGCACCGAGCAGGCGTTTTACTCGTGGTACGCGACCAACGGGTCGCTGGCGCGGGGGCTCACCCGCGCACCGACGCGCGACAACGAGTGGTACCCGTCCGAGCACGCGGGCACGCAGAGCCTGTGGTTGTTCTTGCGCGATGGGCACGGTGGGTCGAGCGGCTGTCGGATGTCTGTCACCGTCGAGTAACCACGCGTCCACCGGATTGACGGTCGGGGTAGCCGCGTGCGAAAGGGAGCGCTTCCTTGGTCGTGGTTTCTCAGAGCCACCGACTGGAAATCCCTTCGATGGAGGACTCTCAATGAAGACCAACTTGCGTGGATTGCTCGCGACGATGTTCGCGACCGGGCTCCTGGCAGCCTGCAGCAGCGACGGCGGCAACACCCCGGCGGTGGACTCGGGCGTGACCACGGACATGGGCGGCGCGATGGACGTGCAGACCGCCAATGACGTGCAGGGCACCGACACCGCGGGCGATCGCCCGGCGACGGACGTTCAGCGCGTCGACGCGGGCAACCTGGTCGCCGCGACCTGTGCCGCCGCGATCGACCTCTCCACGATGACCCCCGGCGCCGACGGCTCCATCCGCGTGATGGGCGACAACACCGACGGCGCGGCCGTGCAGATCGGCAACCTCGGTCTCGCCTCCGAGGGCGGCTGCCTTGGCCAGACCTCGGGCGGCGACGGCGCCAAGGGCGCGACCATCGTCTACCGCTACACCACCCGCACCGCGGGCCTCCTCACGGCGTCCACTGTCGGCGCGGCCACGGACTTCGACACCGTGGTTGCCATCCTTCCGACCTGCACCGCCAACGCGACCCCGCTCGCCTGCAACGACGACACGGGCGGCATGTTGACCTCCACCGCGCGCACCTCGACGGCGCTCACCGCCGGCCAGACGGTGTTCATCGTCGTCGGTGGTTGGGGCGCGAACTCGAAGGGCGCCTTGACCGGCGCCTTCCAGCTCACGGTTCGCGAGGCGCCGCCCATCCCCATCGGCATGCCCTGCCCGCTCGGTGACGTGTGCGCCACCGGCAGCATCTGCGTCGGCGCCACGGCGATGAACTCGGGTGTCTGCACCGCCGACGGCACCGCCCCCGGCGCCGCCTGCCGCGCCACCGCGCCCTTCTGCGACGGCGCGTTCAGCTGCTCGGTCGCGACGCCGTCGATGGCCACGCGGGGCATCTGCCGCCGCACCGTCGCGGTTGGCGAAGCCTGCGGCACCACCGCGGTCTGCGCGTCGATGGCCTTCTGCCCCAACTACGCCACCCCCGGCGGCGCCGTGAGCGGCGACGCGGGTGTCGCGGCCGACGCGGGCGCCCCGGCCGCCGCGCGCCTCTGCATCGCTCCGACGATGGAGACCGAGCCCAACAACAGCGCGATGGCCCCGCAGGCGGCCACCACGACGACCACGGTCTACCGCGGCGCGCTCGCGACCGGCACCGACGTCGACTGCTACTCGGTCACCGTCCCGACGGGCGCGACGCTCTACGCCGAGACCAGCGACGCCAACGGCGCCTGCGATCTGGGTGACGGCGAAGACACCGTCGTGAACATCTACCGCCAGGGCACCGCGGCGGCCATCGCCACCAACGACGACATCAGCTCGGCCAACGTCTGCTCGCGCATCAGCGGCACCACGCCGGTCACGCGCGTTCCGGGTGGCACCTACGTCGTCTGCGTCTCGCCGTACCTCGCCATGGGCGAGACCGAGGGAACGCCCATCGAGGCGTACTACCTCACCATCGGCGTCACCCCGCCCGCTCCCTGAGCGTTCCGCCAGAAACTCCGCGCCGCGCGGGGTGAGCGCATAGCTTCCCCCGTGTGAGCGCCCGCCGCCTCGCCTCCCTCCTCCTCCCTCTCGCCCTCGTCGCCGCGCTGCCCTTCGCGCAGGCCACGCCGACGCCCGTGCGCCGCTCGCTGCTCGGTGGCCAGCACATCGACGGCCGATGCCCGCCGCGCTATCCGCGCTGCCTGACGTTCACCTTCGACGACGGCCCGGAGATCGTCACCACGCCGCGCCTCCTCGACATGCTCGACGCGCACCATGTGCGGGCGACGTTCTTCGTGGTGGGCCACCGCATCGACGGCGAAGAGCCGCACCACCGGGCGCAGCGAGCGCTGCTGCGGGACATCGTCCGGCGCGGTCACCTGCTGGGCAACCACACCTACCACCACGTCGTGCTGGGCAATCTCCGACCGCGGCAGATCGACTACGAGATCGACCGCACCGCCGATCTCGTCGCGCAGTCCACCGGGAGGCGACCCGCGCTCTTCCGCGCGCCCTTCGGGATGCTCACCGCGCCGCGCAGCCTCGGGGCCGTCGCGGCGCGCAACCTCACGCCGGCGTACTGGATGATCGACACCCACGACTGGGAGGTCACCTCGGCCGAGGCCGTCACCGCGCGCTTCCGGCAAGAACTCCTGGAGCATCCGCGCGGCGGCGTGGTGCTCATGCACGACACGCGACCGTGGAGCGTGCGGGCGTTTCCGCAGATCATGTCGGTGGTCGCGCGTCGCAACGCCGAGCTCGTCGCGAGCGGACAGGCGCCGTACGCCATCATCAACATGGATCAGTTCGTGGTGCCGCGCGGAGCCGAGCCGCTACGAGGGGCGCCGCTCAACGTGCGCCGTCACTCGGCGCGCCAGCGCGCGGGTGAGGCCCAGGCCGCGACGAGGTAGATCGCCCCAGCGGCCGCGAAGGTCGCCGGGATGCCGAACCACACCGACAGCGTGGTCGCGAGCACCGACCCGAGCACGCTGCTCGCGCCGTTGACGGCCAGGGCCAACGCCGCGCCTTCGCGCTTCGGCAACGCCTTCAGTCCCGCGGGGAAGAAGAGCCCGAGCATCAACCCGACGACCGCCGCGCAGGCCGCCGCGCCGCCGAAGCGGAGCGTCTCGGCGCCTTCGAGCGTGGCGCGGGCGAGGGGGCGCAGCACCGCGTACGGGAGGGCGACGAGCGCGATCGCAGCGAGCACGGCGGCGACGGTGACGTGGCGGTTGGTGCGCAGCACGCGCGGCGAGAGCAGCGCGCCGACGCCGGTGGCGACGAGCATCCCCGCGAGGGCCACGATGAGCGCGTAGGTGGGGTGCCCGAGGACGACATGGAGCCGCTGCACGAGCGCGAGCTCGGCGGTCATGTAGCCGGCGCCGAGGGCGGCGAAGTAGACGAGGGCACGGCCCTGCGGGCGCTCCGGGTCGCGGGCCGAACGGACGAGCGCGGGGCCGAGCAGCCACGCGGCGACGAGCAGCACCACGGCGAAGGTGGCGAGCAGCTCGAACATCGCCGTGGCATTGCCGGTGATGACCCCTGCCGATCCGCGGGCGAGCCCCAGCGCGACGACCGGGTGGAGCCACGCGCGCGCCGAGAGGAGCTGGAAGAAGAACGGTCGCTCGTCGGTGGGCGCCGAGGTGTCGAGCCCGAGCGGACGACCGACGGCGGCGAGGGCCTCGTCGTTGCGCGCGTTGAGGATGGCGTCGATGAGCGGCTCGGTGACAGGCCGGTCGGGCGTGACGAGCAGCGTGAAGCGCAGACGTGTTTCCAGGTCATGGAGCGCTGCGATGTCCGACGCACTGAAGGGCGCCGGGCTGACGAGGATGGTGGCGACGTTGCCCGCGGCGACGAGGGCGAGGTGCTCGCGGGGGCGCGCGACGCCGCGGTCGTGGAGGGAGGCGACGGCGAGGGCGACGAGGCGGGCGGTCTCGCTCACGCGGCGCGGGTCATACCAGCGCGAGAAGGTGAGCACCCCGGCGGGCGCCACGCGGCGCAAGAAGATGGACCACGCCTCGCGGGTGTAGAGCGTGGCTTCGGTGTGCGCGAAGGCGCCCGCGGAGGTGGCGGCCCAGGTGTCGACGAGCGACGCCTGGAGCACGTTGCAGTGGACGCGCGAGCGGGCGTAGAGGGCGCGACCGTCGCCGAGGCGCACGGTGACGCGCGGGTCGTTGAGGGTGGGCGAGCGGCGACGGACGGCGCCGAGCATCGCGACGATGCCGGGGTTGATCTCCGCGCCGAGCACGCGGTCGTGGCCCACGGCGAGGGCGGCGATGAGGTCGCGCCCGCCGCCGACGCCGATGACGCAGGCGGTCCCGGTGGGGCGGAGGACGTGCGCGGAGGTGGTTGCGTCGAAGCGGAGGATGTTGAGCTGCGCGGGCGTCTGCCACGCGTAGACGGGGGTGGCGGCCTCGCCGTCGAGGGTGGCGTCGGCGGCCTCGACCATACCGGGCGGTGTATTCGGCGAAGGGGACCAGAGGTGCCAGTGGGGCACCGGGCGGAAGGCCCCGAGGCGGACGTACGCGAGCGGGGTCCACGCCTCGAAGGCGGCGACTTCACGTTCGTTGCGCGGAGCTCCCTTGGGGTAGCGGATGACGAGGCCGGCGTCGGAGTGGCGCGCGAAGAAGGCAACGATCAGCGAGGCGATGGCCATGGCGATGGCGCGTCGACGCGTGGGGTCACCGGGCGCGGCGACGGCCCACGCCGCGGCGGCGCAGAGGCCGCCGAGCAGCACGAGCGCGTCGGGCGCACCGAAGGGACCGAGCAGGACGAGCGGCGCGAGCGCCCCGAGCGCGGCGGCGCCGAGGTCGACGGCGTAGAGCACGGGCGAGGGGACCTCGGTGTCCGCGAGGAGGCGCGCGACGATGGCGCCGCCCGCGACGAGGGGAACGGCCGCGGCGCCGCTCACGACGAGGAGCGCCGCGAGGGACGAGAGGTTGAGCGAGAAGGTGAGCGGCACCGACACGACGACGGCCACGGTGAGCGCGAGGCCGAGCGAGAGGGCGAGGAGACGCTGGGCGATCCACGGGCCGATGGGCTCGCGAGCGCGCGACGCGGCGTCGGCGTCGAGCGAGCCGCGCGTGAGGCCGAGCATCGCGAGCGAGAGCACGACGAAGGCGAGGCCGTACCAGGTCGTAACGGAGAGAGCGCGCGTGAGGAGCACCTCGGCGGCGACGGTGGTCGCAGAGACGAGGGCGAGCACCGCGAGGGCGAGGCCGCGAGATACCGTGGGCATGGGTTGGGGTTGGCGAACCTACCACCAACCACCAAACGTCCACGGCCCCCTTTGCCAGCCTGCGATCGCAAGGTTACGGTCACGGGCTGTTGCTTAGTTGCCGTTGACGCTCTGTTACCCAGTGAGGCCGTTCATGCATCTTCGCTCCAACCGAACCACCTTCGCCCTCGTCGGACTCTGCGTCGCCAGCGCGTCGCTCTTCGCCGGGTGCGCCGATCGTCCGGAGGTCCAGCGCTCCGTCGCACGCGTTCAGCGCGCGGTAGGAGAAGGCGCCCAGGGGGCCCTTGCAGAGCGCCCGTCCCGCAGTCCCCGGCTCACCCTCGATGAGAGCGCGTCCATCACGCAGCGCGCGCCCGACCTCGCGGCCCTCCGCCCCGCGACGCCGCCCGCCAATGCTCCGGTCGACGCCCTCCCGCACACCCGTCCCGGCCCCGACGGCGTGACCTTCGTCCCCGACGCCAACCATCAAGACATCGCCACCGCCCGCACCGCCCAGCGCCTCGGCGCCGCCTGGCACGACGGCGAGGGCATGTGGTTCGCCGTCACCGACGCGCAGGGCACCGGGGTCGCGTCGCCGGTTCGCGTTCGTGCGCTGGTGAGTGAAGAAGAGGGGCTCTCGGCCCCGGCCGTGGTCGCTGCGGGTGATGCGTTTGGCGTCGCCTGGGTCGATGCGGAAAACGGTCGGGTGCGCTTTCAGTTGGTGGGTGCTGACGGCGCTCCGCGGGGCGCGGCGACCATCATCCACGACGGTCTCGCCGACCCGCGCTCGGCGCGGCTGGTGTTCAATGGCCGTGAGTTTGGTCTCGCTGCGCAGCTTCGCGAGGGCGTGTACTTCACCCGCGTCGACGCGCAGGGCCATCGGCTCGACGCCGGGCAGCTCCTCGCCGAGGGTGAGCCCGTCGACAACGTCGATTCGGTGCGCTGGGACGGTCGGGCCTACTCGGTGGGCTTCGCGGTCTCGCACGACGGTCGGGTCGAGCATCGCGACCAGCGCGTGACTGCCTCCCGCGCCGTGGCCTTCCGCAACGGCGACGCGCGCTCTACCACCCGCTGGATGTGACCCTAGATCGCTGGTTGCGCGAGCCCTTGGGTTCGTGGTTTGTTCCGCCGCGCGCGACGGGCTCATCCACGGGCCGCACGCGCGACTGACGGAGAGCGCGACGATGTCCGAAGCGGTTGCCGAAACCACGCCCCCTCAGGGCGGCCTCTTTCCCCGACTTGGCTCCGTCCTCGCCATCGCGCCCCTGGGCGTCTGGGTGGCGTGGCACCTGTGGGAAAACCTCTACTCCTGGCGCGGCGCGGCCGCGTGGTCCGAGCGTGTCGTCGACACGAGCGTGACGGCCACCGGCCCCACGTACACCGGCAACCCGGTGAGCTCGGCGCTGGTGAGCATCGTGGTGTTCGCGCCGCTGCTCATCCACCTCGTGTGGGGCCTGCGCCGCCTCTCCATGACGAAGCCCAACGGGTACAAGTTCTTCGGCAACGCGAAGTACGTGCTGCAGCGGCTCTCGGCGCTGGGGCTCCTGGGGTTCATCGGGGCGCACGTCTACCTCGCGCGCATCAGCCCGGCGCTGCACAGCCCCACCGGGCACGAGAGCTTCGAAGACCTCGCGGCCCACATGCGCCATCACCCGCCGACGCTGGTGGTCTACATCCTCGGCGTGCTGGGGACGACATTCCACCTCGCCAACGGGGTGTACACCGCGACCTTCATCCACGGCCTCGCGGCCTCGCCGAAGGCCCAGCGCCGCATGCAGGTCTTCTCCATCGCGCTGTTCCTCGTCCTCCTCGGCATCGGCCTCGGCGCGGTCGCCGGTCTCTTCCAGGCCGGCGCCGACTTCGTCCCGCCCGCCGACTGAGCCGCTTCCTCTCTCCCCTCACATCGGCCTGTGTATCCTCCGCCGTCGCTGCAGCCCCGCAGCCGCGAGGAGTCCACCGATGTCCGAGCCCGCCGAGAAGTCCGAGTACGAGTTCTCCGCTGATCAAAACGTCGTCATCCGCGACCTCGCGGGCGTGATGAGCGTCGCGGGCCTGGTGCTGATGGCGCTGGCCATCGTCGCGATTCTCTACGTGGGCGTCTTCGTCGCGAGCGCCGCCCGCGACCCGACGCCGATGGTGTTCGCGGCCTTCTGCGCGCCGATGGTCATCGCGGGCTTCTGGGTGCGCCGCGCCTCGGAGCTGCTGCTCAAGATCGTCGACACCGAAGGGCGCGACATCACCCACCTGATGACGGCCCTCGCCGAGCTCCGTCGCATCTTCGCGCTGCTGCGCACGGGCTTCGCCGCGTCGCTCTTCATCGCGGTGGTGGGCGTCCTGCTGCGCGCCCTCCAGTAGTCGCCGGGCGACCGTTCAGCTCAGCCCATCACCCGGGCGAGCACCGAGCGCAGTGCTTCGAAGTCGAAGGGCTTCTCCATGTGCTCGTTGGGAACACGTTCCAGGAACTCCTGCGAGCGCGTCGTGTACGCCCCGCCCGTCAGAAACACGGTGCGACCGAGCTGCTCCGGGAAGGCCGTCACCATCTCGTCGTAGAGGGCGACGCCGTCCATGCCGGGCATGTTGAGGTCGCAGAGCACCGCGTCGAAGCGCGCTCCATCCACGAAGAGCTTGAGCGCCTCCTCCGCCGCCCCGCAGAGCGTCACCTCGTGGTCGAGCCGTAGCAGGTGACCGAGCGAGGTGCGCACGAGGGTGTCGTCGTCGATCACCAGCACGTGACGCCGACGGGGCGGGGCAGGGCGGTCGTCGCTCATAGAGCTCCTTAGCGGAGAGCTTCGTCCAGGAGCTTGGCCTGCTCAAGCTTGTGGCTGGCCAACGAGCCGGTCGCGGGCGACGCGCTCTCCTCGCGCGCGACCACCGAGAGCGACCGTCCGCCCAGGAGCGCGGGCAGCCGAGCGGAAAGGAAGTACCAGGCACCCATGTTCCAGGGATCTTCCTGCACCCAGACGAGCGGGGTGGTCGCGGCGTACGGCGCGAGCGCCTCGTCGAGCGCCGACTTGGACAGGGGATAGAGCTGCTCCAGTCGCACGATGGCGACGTCGTCGGCCTTGCGCGCGGTGCGCTCGGCGACGAGGTCCCAGTACACCTTGCCCGAGCAGAGCAGCACCTTGCGGGCGCGCTTCGGGTCGGTCGTGCGGTCGGCAATGACCCGCTCGAAGCGGCCCTCGGTGAGGTCCTTCATGAAGGACGAGTCCTTGGCGCGCAGGAAGCTCTTGGGGGTCATCACCACCATCGGCTTGCGGATCGGGCGCACCACCTGACGGCGCAGCGCGTGGAAGATCTGCGCGGGCGTCGTCAGGTTGCAGACGAACATGTTGTCCTCCGCGCAGAGCTGGAGGAAGCGCTCCAGGCGGCCGCTGGAGTGCTCGGGCCCCTGACCCTCGAAGCCGTGCGGGAGAAGGAGCGTGAGCCCCGAGAGGCGGTTCCACTTGTCTTCGCCCGACGACAAGAACTGGTCGATGATGACCTGGCCCCCGTTGGCGAAGTCGCCGAACTGCGCCTCCCAGATGACGAGCCCGTCGGGGTAGTCGAGGGAGTAGCCGTAGTCGAAGCCGAGCACGCCGGTCTCGGACAGCGGCGAGTCGTACACGTCGAAGCGGCCGGCCCCCCTGGCCACCGCGCTGATGGGGCAGTAGCGCCTGCCGTCGGTGGTCTCGGTCCAGACCGCGTGGCGGTGGCTGAAGGTGCCGCGCCGGGCGTCTTGACCCGACAGACGCACGGGCACGCCCTGGCGGACGAGCGAGGCAAACGCCAGCGCCTCGGCCGCGCCCCAGTCGAGCCCGGAGTCGGCGGCGATCTGCTCGCGGCGAACCTTCACCAGGTTGGCGACCTTGGGGTTCATCTGGAAGCCGTCGGGCACCGTGGTGATGGCGGCGCCGAGCTCGGCGAGGAGGGCACCGTCGACCTTCGTCTCGGCGTCGGGGACGTCCTTGTCGGCGCCGCCGCGGGCCTTCGCCCAGAGGCCCGCCATGGTGCTCTGCGTGGGGTCGTGCAGCGAGTGGCGCGTCTCGGTGAGCTGCTCTTCGAGCGACTGCTTGTGGTCCGCGGCGAGCTGGTCGACCTGCTCGCGGGTGACCTTGCCGAGCTTCAGCAGGTACTCGACGTAGGCGGCGCGCACCGTGGGCTTCTGGTCGATGGCCGCGTACATCACGGGCTGCGTGAAGCGCGGCTCGTCGGTCTCGTTGTGGCCCCACTTGCGGTAGCAGTACATGTCGATGACGACGTCGCGACCGAACTCCTGGCGGTAGTCGACCGCGAGCCGCGCGACGTGGGCGACGGCCTCGGGGTCCTCGCCGTTTACGTGGAAGATCGGGATGCCCAGCATCTTCGCGAGGTCGGTGGCGTAGCGGGTGGAGCGCGCGTCGTCGGTGTTGGTGGTGAAGCCCACCTGGTTGTTGACCACGACGTGGAGCGTGCCGCCCGTGGCGTAGCCCTCCAGGCTCATCAGGTTGAGCGTCTCGGCGACGACCCCCTGGCCGATAAACGCCGCGTCGCCGTGGATGAGCAGCGGCACCACGCGCTTGCGCTCCTTGTCGCCGCGGCGGTCCTGCTTGGCGCGGACGCGGCCGGTGACCACCGGGTTCACGAACTCCAGGTGCGACGGGTTGAACGCCAGCGAGAGGTGCATGTTGCCCTTCGCCGTGGGCCGGTCGCACGAGTACCCGAGGTGGTACTTCACGTCGCCGCGCCCGATGCTTCGCTCGGGGTGCTTGTCGTCGAAGTGCGCGAAGATGTCCTTGGGCGACTTCTGCATGATGTTGCAGAGCACGTTGAGCCGGCCGCGGTGGGCCATGCCGATGACCACCTCCTCGACGCCGCGCTCTCCGCCGCGCTCGATCATGAGGTCGAGCAGCGGGATGAGCGACTCGCCGCCCTCCAGCGAGAAGCGCTTCTTGCCCTTGAAGTTGGTGTCGAGAAACTGCTCGAACACCTCGGCGTCGATGAGGCTGCCGAGCACCTGGAGCTGGAGGTCGGCCCCGAGGTCGAGGCGGTTGGCGCTCGACTCCATGCGCTCGCGCAACCACGCGCGCATGTGGAGCTCCTCGATGTGCATGAACTCCACGCCGATGCTGCGGCAGTAGGTCTCTTCGAGGCGCTCGACGATGGCGCGCACCGTGGCGTCGTGGCCGAGGCCGCCGAGGTCGCCCGTGGGGACGCGGGCGTCGAGCTCGGACTCCGCGATGCCGAAGCGGTCGGGCGTGAGCTCACGCGGCGGGAGCTGGAGCAGCCCGAGCGGATCAAGCGTGGCCCAGAGGTGACCGCGCAGACGGTAGGCGTGGATGAGCTGGTTGACCCGCTGCGCGAGCTGGGCATCGACGCCGCCGCCCGGCGACAAGCTGAAGAAGGGCTGCGCGGGGATGCGGACATCCGCGTGGCCGTTGCCCCCATGGCCGTTGCCGTTGCTGACCGCGTGACCGTTGCCCGCGGGCGGCGCCTCGACGACGAAGCCGCCGTCCTTCTGGAGACCGTCGAAGTACCTCCGCCAGCGGTCGCCGACGGTCGAGGGGTTCTCCTGGTAGCGGAGGAAGAGTTCCTCCACGAAAGCCTGGTTGACGCCAAAGTCCTGGTTCATGGGGGTATTGATTCGAAGGTTGGTTCGGTGGGTGACCGTATGGATGGGCGGCAGACCATAGGAGCATCGCCGCCCGATCGCCAGAGTCTCGCGGTGCCCCCGAGACGGGGACCGGGGCCGACCGCTACTCGATGGGGATGCGCCCCGACGAGGGCGATCGAGGACGATGCACGGGCGGGCGGGGCGCCGCTGGCGGACGCTCGACCGGCGCAGCGGGGACGACCGCCGCGGGCCGGGCCACCGGCAGCGGAGCGACGACCACGGCGGTGGGCAGCGGCGCCGCGACGACAGCCGGAGCGGTCGGAACGACGGGTGGCGCAGGTGGCGCGGGTGCCACGACGGCAGGTGGCGGCGCCGGTGCGACGACGGCGGCCGACGGAGCGGGCCTCGGCACGACCGCGGGCGCGCGCTGCGTGACGAACACCACCGCGCCGACGCCGACGAGGCCGAGCGCCAGCGCCGCCCACGCGAGACCGCCGACGCGGTTGATGGGGAGCTTCACGGGCTCGTCGTCGTCATCGTGCGACGCCGTCGGCAGGAGCGCCGTGATGCGCTGCGACTCGGGGACCTCCGCGGCGGGCGCGGCCACGGCCTTCACGGTGGTCGCTGGCGCGGCCTTCGCGACCGCGGGGGCCTTCACCGACTCGATCTTCGCGGGGCGCTCGGAGGCCGGCTGCGGCGGAGGATCGGACGCGGGCGGTGACAGCGTGGGCTGGATCGACGCGCGCCACACCGCCGTCGACGGGACCTCTTCGAGCAGCGCCTTGAGGAAGGCGGCCGCGTTGGGGAAGCGATCGGCCGGGCGCAGGGCGAGGGCGCGGAGCAGCACGGGCTCCCACGGGCCGACGTCGAGGCCGCGGCGGGCGGGCGTGGGGCGGCGGCGGCTCAGGGCCTCGGAGAAGATCTCGACGGAGTCCTCGCCGTCGTAGGGCTGCACGCCGGTGAGGAGTTCGGAGAGCACGAGGCCGAGGGCGTGCACGTCCGTCCACGGGCCCGAGCGGGTACCGCTCATCTGCTCGGGCGCGGCGTAGTCGAGCGAGAACATCTGGAGGTGGGCCTGCGTCGAGGTCTGCCCCGAGCTGGGCGCGCGGTCGTCGTCGGCCATCACCTTCGCGATGCCGAAATCCAGGAGCTTCATCCGCGCGTCGCCGCGGCGGTTGGTCACCAGCATCAGGTTGCCGGGCTTGATGTCGCGGTGCGCGATGCCCTCTTCGTGTGCGAGCGCCACGGCCTCGATGACCGGGTGCATGAGCGCGAGGGCCTCCGCGGGCGAGCGACCGCCCGGCCCTGCCGCGGTGCGCTGGTCGAGGTCGCGCTCCAGGGTCACGCCGTCGAGCCACTCCAGGGCCATCCACGGGGCGAGCTCGCCGGTGGGCATGATGGACGTCCCGAAGTCGAGCACCCGCACGATGGACTCGTGCTCGATGCGCGCGATGGTGCGCGCCTCGTTGGTGAACTTCTTGAAGAACTCCCCCTTCGCCGTCGCCGCGAGGTGCCCGGGGATCTTCAACACCTTCAGCGCGATGGCCTTCTGAAGGTCCGCGTGGGCGCAGCGGTACACGATGCCGAAGCCCCCTTCGGCGACCAGCGCCTCGACGAGGTACTTGCCGTCGAGCCGCGTGCCCACCAAACGAAAGGCGTCGACCGGCGTCCTCGGCCCCGCTGCCAACGCTCCTGTCATGTCGCGCACCGCACACCCGACGCTACCACACAGCCTTCCGGCCACCGCCGACGGACTTCGCGGGCTGTGACGCCAACAGGGGCTCCGGGTGTGGTAGGCGGTTCAGCCCTGAACGGTGGCGATCCGCGGACGACATCTCCTGGGCCTCGTCGCGCTCGCGGGCTGCGTGCGTGACCCCGCGCCGACGCCGCCGCGACGCCCGATGCGGTCTGCGCCGCGCCCGGCTCCGACCGCGGGTGCGCCCGACGCGGGCGTCGACGACGCCGCGGTGGAGCCCTCCTCCCCGCCGTCGCTCGCCGCCGTCGTCGCGATGGTGCGCGCGGGCGATCGCTCGTCCGTCCTGGCCGCGCTCCAACGGCTCCCGGCTGCGGAGCAGGCCCGACCCGAGGCGCGCTTCATTGCCGCGCGCGTGGCGCTCGATCGGGGCGATGCGGCCTTCGCCCTCACGCAGCTCACCGGGCTCGCCGCCGCGCTCCCCGCGCTCTCCCTCGACGCCCGTCGCATGGAGGCCGCGGCGCTCTCGGCCGCCGGTCGACACGCCGAGTCGCGCGCCGCCTACGAGGCCCTCAGCCTTCGGGGCGGCGCCGGTCGCGATCGCACCCACGCCACGCTCGAGGCGTGGTCGGCGGGCGATCGCCGCGCGGCCACCGACGCGATGCGCGCCTGGGTCGCCCACCCGCCTCCGGGCATCGACCGACCGCGCGCGTGGCGACTGGCCCTCGAGGCGCTCGACGCCGCCGGGGACATCAACGCCGCTCGCGAGGCGCGCCGTCGCCTGGCCGTCGATGAGCCCGACACCCCAGCGGGCATCCAGGGTCTCGCGGCGCTGGTGCGCGCGGCGACGCCCCTCAGCCCGGCGCAGTCGATGGAGCGCGCGGCGACGCTATTGGAGCGGGCGCGGCACACGGAGGCCATCGAGGCGCTGCAGGCCATCCCGACGCTCACGGGACGCGACGAGGCGCGGCGGGTGCACCTCCTGGGCAGGGCGTTTTTCGGGGCGCGCGGGAGGTACCCCGAGGCGCACCGTTGGCTCTCCGTCGCCGCGCGCAATCCCCTCAACAACGACCGGGACGAGGACGCGTTCATGGCCGCGCGGGCGCTCTCGCGGGCCGACCAGGACGACGACGCGGTGCGCGCCTACGACGCCGTTGCCCGCTCGCTGCGTGGTCGCTGGAGCGACGAGGCGGCCTTCCGCGCGGCGTGGCTCGCGTCCCGTCACGCGCGGTTGGACGAGGCCGTCGGGCGATGGCGCGCCTACCTCCGCGATCGGCCCGACGCCCCGTCGCGCCTGCGCGTCGACGCCGCCTGGCACCTCGGGTGGACGCTCTTCTCCGCCGGTCAGTACGCCGATGCGGTGGAGCCGCTCGCGCGCTCCGGTGACATCGCCACGCACCATCTCGAACGCGGCCGCGGCCGGTACTGGTCGGCCGTCGCGAGGCTGCGCGCGGGCGACCCCACGGCGGCCGTCGCAGGGTGGCGCGGGCTCATCGCGCATCGACCGCTCACCTGGTACGCGCTGCTCGCCGAGACGCGGCTGAGGGCCCAGGGCGAGACCGTCGACGCACCTCCGCCGCCGCCGCCCGCGAGGCCGCGGCCGACGGTGATCCTCCCGCCGCGGGCGCGCTGGCTCTCGGCGCTGGGCTTCGACCGCGAGGCCGCTGACGTGGTGGTCACCGACGAGGACGCCCTGCGCGCGACGCTGCCGCGCGATCGCGCCGACGAGGTGCTCGCCGGGGCCTACCTCGCCCTGGGCGATGCACGTCGGGCGTTTGTCCTGTCGTCGCGTCACGCCGACGCCCTCGACCAGCTCCCGAACGCCAACACCCGGTGGGTCTGGGACGCTGGGTTTCCGCGGCCCTTCGCGCCGCTGGTCGAGGCGGCCGAAGACGCCAACGGCCTGCCGCGCGACTACCTCTTCGCCATCATGCGCCAGGAGAGCGGCTTCAACGCGCGCGACGTCTCCACGGCTCGCGCCATCGGGCTGCTCCAGATGGTTCCGCCGACGACGCGTCGGGTCGCGGCCGAGCTGGGTATTTCCTTCACCGAAGATCAGCTCTTCGAGCCCGCGTACAACATCCGCGTCGCGGGTCACTACATCGGTCGGCTCTACCGCCAGTACCGCTCGGTGCTGCCCCGCTCCATCGGGAGCTTCAACGCCGGCCCGGGCGCCATGAACCGCTGGATGCGCGAGCACGGCGCCGACGAGGTCGACGCCTTCGTCGAGCACATCCCCTTCGACGAGACCCGCGGGTATGTGCGCCGGGTGGTGCAAAACCTCGCGCGCTACCGCTACCTCCATGGCCTCACCGAGCGCTCGCTCGCGCTACCGCTCCACAGCGACGCGGCCTTTGACGCGGTCGTGGACTACTGATCGACGCACCGCGACGGGGGGCGGAATCTCTTGATCCCGCTTGTCGGGAGGCGTTACCTCAGGGGCGCGGAGGTCACGCCTACCCATGTCGAACCGAGACCGCTCCGAGCCCCCGGCGGGCAACGAGCAGACGGAGGGTCCGTCGATCCGTCGGCCGTCGCTGCCCATCGGTGCTCCGCCGCGGCGGGACTCGGTCGAGTCCGTCCCCGCGCTGCCGCCGTTTCTCGCACCGCGCAGCGCCTCGCTGCCCCCCGCGGTCGTCCTCGACATCGCGCCCCCGCGGCGCCCCGAGTCGAGCGGAACCCATCCCGCCGTCGCCATCCCCACGATGAAGCCTCCGCCCGTGGGCCGTCACAGCAGCGGCGCGGGCTTTCCCAGGGTCGACCCGCGCGCCGAGCCCGTCGACGACGACGAGGTGCCGAAGGTCGAGGTGCTGCCCGACGTTCCGCTGCCGCCGCGCCGCACGTCGTCTCCGCTCAACCTCGTCGTCGGCCCGCCGCGGTCGTCGTCGCGCCCGCCGCCCCTCCGGCCCGCGCCGCCGAGCCACTCCCGCGGCCCCGCGCTGCCGATGGAAGACCCCTTCGCCGAACCCGCCGAAGACCCCTTCGCGCAGACCGCCCGGCTGTCCGCCGCGCCCGGCGCGAAGACCGCCCCGCCGCCCGCGCGCCCCCTCGACGACGTCGTGAGGGTCTCGCGCGGCCCGTCCATTCCCGAGCGCTTCGAGCTCGATGACCTCACGCCCGCGCCGCCCCTTGCACGCCGCGGTGCGCCGCCCCCCACCGTCGCACCCCGCCGCGTCGCTGCGCCCACCAAGAGCCTGAGCCGCGCGGCGCCCGCCGCCGGCGACTCGGCCTACGCGTCGCTCCCGCCGCTCCGACTCTCCAGCGCGCCTGGGAGCATCCCCGCCGCGCGTCCCTCCACGCCGCTGCTGGAGGGCGAGAGCGAGACGGCCCTCCAGGGGAGCGACCGCGCCGTCGCCGCCCACGCGTGCATGCTGGCCCTCGCGCGCGCCTCTCGCAGCTACCTCATCTACGACCCCAGCAACCAGGCCGTGCGCGGCTTCCTCGACGCCGTCCGCAACACCTTCGCGGCATACCTCGCCACGTATGGGGAGCTCCCGCTGACGGTGCGCCCCTTCGAGCTCGTGCTCGACCAGGAGGTCGTCTACATCGAGCGCGAGCGGGAGCGCTCGCTCGCCCTCAAGCTCTTCCGCGACGGCGTGCGCAAGCTCACCCTCGACGCCGACACCACCTGGCCCGAGCTCACCAAGCTGCTGGAGATCCTGTCGATCCGCTTCGTGGGCGTGCGGCATGACGAAGATGACCTCGTCACGCTGCTCTGGAAGGCCGGCTTCCATCACATCACCATCGAGTCCATCGAGGGCTTCGTCCCCGACGACGATGACAGCTCCGGGCCCGGTGCCGAGGGCGGAGGCGGCGGCGGGTTTGCGGCGGTCGCCATCGCGGCGTCGGCGAAGGTTCCCGCGGACTTCGACCTCCCGGTTCCGCGGCTGCCTGACCCGGTGCGTGTGGCGGCGTCGGCCGTCAGCGAGGAGCAGCGCGCGACGCTGGTCGCCGAGTGCGCGTCGCCGCGACTGCCGCAGGTGACCATCGACCTCATCAAGCGCCTGCTCGTCGTGGCGGGCGACCCGACCGACCCGCTGCACTTCGACGAGGTCTCGCCGCTCGTGCGCGAAGCCCGCGACTTCCTTCTCTCGGACAGTCGCCTCCTGCAGCTCCTGGCGCTCTTCGACGTGCTCACGTCCTTCGCCGACGGGCACCCCGAGCTCTCCGAGCAGGTCGGTCCGCTGGTCTCCGGCTTCTTCGATCAGCGCGCCGTGCAGAAGCTCATTCGATCGGTGCCCAACGACGCCACGGCCGCGCCGGCCGAGCTCACCAACCTGCTGCACTCGCTCCCCTACGACCCGGTTCCGGTGCTGCTCGACCTGCTCGCGTCCGAGCGCTCGGAGCACGATCGCCGCGTGCTGCGCGAGCTCCTGGAGGGCTTCCTCCCGATGCGCGCCGACGTGGTCATCGCCCGCATGCGCGAGACGCGCGGCAGCCTCGCCGCCGACCTCCTGCGAACGCTCTCCGAGAAGCTCCCCGACGCGCCCTCGTTGGTGGCCGCGACGCTCATGTCCGGCGAGGACGACGAACTCCAGATGGAATTTCTCCGGCTGACGGCGGTGGGCAAGACGGACACGTCCACCCGCGGCGTGCTCGTGCACCTCCTGCGGTCGAGCAGCGAGACGCTGCGCGTACGCACCGTCGAGGCCATCGGGGAGCACCGCGAGCCGGGGGCGTTCACGCTGCTGCAGCGCCACGCCGAGCACCGCGCGGACGAGCGCTCGTCGTCGCCCGAGGAGATGGCCGCGGTCGGGCGGGCCATGACGCTCGTCGATGGCGCGCGGGCGCTCGAAGCCTTCCGCGAGTGGGCGAAGCCGCCGGGGATCATCCAGCGCCTCGTCAAGAGCGACGCGCACACGGCGCGCGTGCGGGCGGTCGCGGCGGGCCTCGCGCGGCACCCGAGCGACGAGGCCGACGGGGTGCTGCGCGAGCTGGCCGCAACGGTGACGTCGGAGGCGCTGCGGCGCGCGGTGGACGACGCCGTCAGCGAGCGGGCGCAGCGGGCCGGGGGGACGCCGTGAGCGAGCTCGACGAGGTCGGACAGGCGCAGCGGGACGTTGGCGCGGCGCTCGACCGGGCGAGGGCCGGGGACGACCGCGAGCTGGCCGCGAAGGTGCGCGAGCTGGGCGAGCAGTTTGTGCGGATGCTCACCGGCGCGATGCGGATGACCCGCTTCCACGACGTGGGCAACATGGCCTTCGAGGCGCCCTTGCGTGACCTGGAGCGCTCGCTCACGGCGCTGCGCGACCTGCTCGGTCTGGTGCAGGTCATCATGGTCGAAGATCAGGTCTACGTGAACGACCAGCGCCTCCGCCTGGACGACCGCATCGACCCGGAGGACGGCTTCGCGGCGCTGTGGCTGCGGCACCAGGTGGGCGGGCTCAACCTCCACGCGACCTTCACCATGGACCAGTGGCGCCGCGTGGTGGTGCGCGCCATGACCGAGGCCGCCGTCGATCATCCGCGCGCGACGCTCCAGGCCGCGCTGGAGTCCGAGGGGCTCAACGCCATCGAGCTGCTGCCGGTGTTTCGCTACCGCATGAAGGACGAGCACCGCCGGCTCGACCAGGACGTCGGGGCCATCATGCACCGCGCGGCCGGGGTCATCGACGGCCTCTGGGCGGGGCTCGCGGCCGGGCGCGCGGCCAACCCGCTGCCCGTTCGCAAGATGATCAACGAGCTCGTCGACCTCCCGGCGCAGTCCGAAGAGGAGAGCATCGCTCGCTCGCGCATCGACCGAAACACCGCAGCCATCTCCCGCCACAGCTCGCAGGTGGCCGCCCTCGCCGTGCTCATCGGCCGCGAGCTCGGCCTGCCCGACACGGTGCTCGCCGACCTCGGCGTGACGGCCTGCTACCACGACCTCGGCTACGCGACGGACGAGGACGGCTACGCGCCGCCCTTCAGTCGGCACGGCAGCGCGGCCGTGCGCAGCCTGCTGGCGCAGCGGGGCTTCCACGAGGCGCGCATCCATCGAATGCTGGCCTGCCTGGAGCACCACAAGCCGTACCGGGCGTCTGATGGAGCGTCGCTCTTCGCGCGCATCATCCACATCGCCGACGACTTCGAGACGCTCACGCGCTACCGACCGGGCGGCGCGCTGATGTCGCCGCCGACGGCGCTGGCGCGGATGTACGCGTCGAAGGGCATCGAGTACGACCCGGCGCTGCTCCAGCTCTTCGTCAACCGGGTGGGTCGATATCCGCCGGGCAGCGTGCTCGAACTCGAAGACGGGCGCTGGGTGCTGGTGCTGTCGGGGGTGCGCGCGCCGGAGCTGTTCGATCAGCCCTTCACCGAGGTGATGCGGCTCGCCGATGGCAGCGAGCCCAAGCAGCAGACGAGCGTCGACCTCGCCGACGAGGGCGTGGTGCGGCGGGTGGTCGAGTAGCTCAGCGCGCGACGCCTTCGATGAGCCCGACGGTGGGCATCGCCCAGGTGCGCCCCGGCGCGAAGCCCGTCGCCCGAAACAGGCGATGGAAGTCGGCCTCGTCGCGCTCGCGCCCCTCGCCGCAGATCATCATCATCTGGAGGTCGGCGGGGGTGACGAGGGGATCGGGCTTCGTGCGGTCGAGGATGCTCTCCAGCAGCAGCACCTTCTGCCCAGGCTTCATCGCCGCGCGCACGTTGCGGAGGATGGTCTCCGAGCGGGCGTCGTCCCAGTCGTGGACGATGTTCTTGAGGGTGTAGAGGTCGGCGCCCGCCGGGACGCTCTCGAAGAAGCTCCCAGGGGACAGGGTCACGCGGTCGGCGACGCCGCGACGGTCGAGCAGCTTGCGGGCGTCGTCGAGCACGCGCGGGTTGTCGGTGAGCGTCCCGCGCAGGTGCGGATGACGGAGCAGGATCTCCGAGAGCAGCGCGCCGCGGCCGCCGCCCACGTCGCAGACCGTCTGCACCTCGCCGAAGGGGTACGTCCCCGCGACGAAGGGCGCGTCGGCCAGCGTGAGGCCCGTCATCGCGCGGGCGAAGCACTCGCGCTCGTCGGGGTGCGCGTCGAACCAGTCCCACACGCTCATCCCATGCACCCGGTCGAAGGCGCACTTGCCGGTGCGCAGCGTCTCGCCGAAGTCCAGCCACGCGCGGAGGTTGCTCTCGCTCGCGAAGTACTCGGCGAAGTCGCGCGCGCGCATCACCTCGTTGGAGCGCATCGCCCGCGACGCCCGGCCGTGGGAGAAGCGCCGCTCGCCGTCCATCGTCACGAAGTCGATGGAGGCCATGGAGTGCATCAGCCGGAAGGTCGCGTCGGGGTCGGTGCCGAGCCGCGCCGCGATGTCCGCGCCGGACAGCGGGCCGTCGTCGAGCAGGTCGGCGATGCGGAGGCGGGCGAAGGTTCCGACGGCCATGGTGTGGCCCGCGCCGGTGGCGCGCTCGATGACCATCACCTCCGGAGGGAGGATGGCGTTGGTCGCGCGCACCAGCAGCCCCCGTAGACCGAGGACCGCGCGAATCGCCCACGCGGGCGGCGGCGCGGGGAGCGCGGTCGTGGGGACGGAGGCGAACTCGTCATGGTCACTCTGGACGCGGGCGTTCATGGCCGCGGTATACGCCGACCTCGCGGCGCTGGGTGCCCCCCGCGTGCGGTTGCCGCGGCCCGCGCTGCGGGTGCATCGTCGCCCGATGGCCAACCTCGACCTGTCCCGTCTGCGGCGCGAGCTCGACGCCACCCACGACCGCGGTCGCCTCAACCGCGCGCTCGACCTCGGACGCGACGCGGCCACCCGCCCCGACGCCCGCGCCCTCCTCGACGACCTCTCTGCCGGGGACGCCTACGAGCGACGCCTGGGCCTGCTCGCCAGCTACACCCTGGACGATGGCGCCCGCGTGCTCCGCGCGCTCGAAGACCCGTCGCGCCGGGTGCGCGCCCTGGCCTTCACGCTCGTCCCGCTGCGCTGCGACGACGCGCAGGCTGTCGAAGCCCTCCAGATCGCCTTCACCTTGCGCCGCGACCGCGTGCTCGCGGTGTACCTCCGCGCGGGCGACCGAGGCCCCGTCGTCGATCGTCACCTCGACTGGCTCGCGTCGCGCACCGACGTCCACGACTTCGCCGACTTCGTCCCGCTCGGCACCCCCGAGGGCATCCGCAAGCACCTCGCGCAGGCCCTCCAGCGACCCAGCAACATCTTCTGGAAGCGCCTCGCCCGCTACGCGCCCGACGTCCTCGGCGGCATCTTCGCCGACCGCCTGCGCGCCGTCGCAGGGGAGCTCGACCCGGTCCACCGGCAGCTCCTCGAACGCCACCTCTTCCGCATCGCCGACGCCGCGCCCGACGCCGCGATGACCCTCGTCGAGCTGCGACAGTCGCGCGGCATCCAGACGCCCGCGCTCGTCTGGCGACGCCTCGTCGCGCGACGCCCGACGGTCACGCTGTCGGTGATGATCCGCTGCAACGTCGCGATCACCGATGGGCTCTTCGCGCGGGTCGTCGAAGCGCTCTCCCCGACGTCGCTCGACACCCTGATGCGCCGCGCGCCGCGGGCGTTGGGCGACCCGGAGAAGTTCGTTTCGCGGCTCGACCCCGAGGCACGGAAGGCGGCGCTCGCGGCCTGGGTCGATCAGCTGCGCGCGCACCCGAAATGGATCGTCGACCAGGGCCTCGCGTACTGGGGCCGCGGGCTCCTCGGGTTCATCGACGACGTCAACGCGAGGGACTTCGCGTACGACCGCTGGAGCGAAGGGGCGCGCGACCGTGATGGGGTCATCTCCATCACCGAGGTCGCGAAGCTGCCCAGCGAGTACCGCGAGCGCGAGGGCCGGCGACACCTGCACGGCGTGGTCGCCCTGGGGACGCGGCCCGCGCAGCGGCTCCAGTACGCGCGCTTCCTGCCGTGGGACGAGGCCGAGAGCGCGCTGCGGGTGTTTATCGGGCACCCGGAGGGAGGCATGCGCGGCGCGGCGCTGACGACGCTCTTCGCTGTCGCCGAGATGCGCCCCGATGAGCCCGCGCTCGCCGATCGCTGCCTCGCCCTCGCCCTCGCCCGCAAGAACGAACAAGACCCCGTGCGCGGCGCCATGGTGCAGGCCCTCCTGCGGTGGCCGAGGGGCGTCTGGCGGAAGGAGCACACCGACGCGCTCGGGCAGATGGTGCGCGACGCTCTCGACGCCTCCGACTGCTCGCCCACCACCGCCGCGTTGCTGGAGGCGCTGGTGGTGCGCCGCTTCGACCTCGACCCCGCGTGGGCCGCGCGCTGGCTCTTCACGCTCGTGAAGGAGCGCGGGCGCATCCACGACCCGCTCTTCGCCCGCCACCTCTCGGACGACGACCTCACCGTCGCGGCGCCCGCGATCATGGAGGTCGCGCGCAACTGGGCGGCGCGGGAAAACGGTCTGCCCCTGCTCAACCTCGCGCGCGGCGTGGGCAAGCGGATGGCGCTGGTGCCCGGCCTCGGCGCGCTCGTCGTCACGGTGCTCGCCGAGTCGGTGTGGGAGTACTCCGCCGCGCAGGCCGCCGACGTGCTGCGGCTCTTCGACCGATCGCGCCTCGAAGCCGCGCTGCCGACGATGGTTCGGCGCTGGTACGACAAGGCGTGGGTGTCATCGCTCGTCGCGCTCGCGCAGGCGTGGGACACGAAGCCGCTGCCCGACGAGCTCGGCGCCGCCGTCGAGCGCGTGGCGCGGGGCAACTGGCTGCCGGGGCAGATCCACGCGGCGCTGGTGGCCCTGCGCGCCCGCGACCTGCCGCGCTTCGACCGCGTCGTCGAGGCGCTGCTCAAGATCGACGAGAGCCTCGTGTGCTTCCCCGAGGTGCACCGCTACCTGCACGCGCGCCGACAGGACCTCCTCGACCCCTTCCTCGGTCATCGCGTCATCACCGGGCGCTTCGCCACCGGCAAGACCCGCTGGATCCTCCCCTTCGACCGCGGCTTCCATCGTTGGAACCCCGCGCAGTCCACCCGCTTCCACGGGACCCTCTCCGACCTCGTGGGTGAGCGCGAGCGCGACACGCCGACGGTGTTTGGCGCGCTGGTGATCCTGCCGCGCATCGAGTTTGCGCCCGCCGACTCGCTCTGCGCGCTGGCCGACGACACCCGGCCCGCCGTGCGCGAGAAGGCGATTCGCGTGATGGCCCGCTGCGACGCCGCGCAGGGTGTCCCGACGCTGCTCTCGTGCCTCGACGACGCGCGCGCTCGCATCGCGATCTACGGGTTGCGCCGCGCGTTGCGGGACGTCCCGCCGGGGCGCGTGGTGACCATGCTGGCGGCGGTGTCGCTGAAGAAGGTCACCGTCGCCAAGGAGGTGCTGCGCATCCTCGGTGAGCTGCGCCACGCGTCGGCCTACGACCTTCTTCTGGAGGTCGAGCGACGCTCCATCCACCGCGACGTTCGCATCGCCCTCCTGCGCGCCCTCTGGGACCACCTGGAGCGCGAGCCCACCTGGGAGGTCTTCGCCCGCGCGGTCGCCGGCGACGACTGGGTGATGGCGTCGCGGCTGGGCGACATCCCGGCCGATCGGTTGACCATCACCTCCGATCGACGCCTCTCGGCGCTGCTCGCGAAGGTGCTGGAGCGCCCCGAACCCGAGGCGCGCATCGACCTCCTGGGTCGCGCGGCGATGCTGGCGGTGCGCGACCCGGAGCGGGCGTTTCTGCGGGCGTGCGGCGCGCGCCTCGGATCGCCCTACGACGACGAGGTGCGCGCGGCGATGACGGCGCTGATGCACCGCGCCGACGAGGGCGACATGGCAACGCTGGGCCCGATGATCGAGGCGGTGCGCGACGACGCGCGGGCGCTGTCGGTGGGCGTCGGGGCGCTGCTCGCGCTGCCGCTGCAACAGCGCGCCGTGTGGCGGGAGGCGGGCGCCGCGGCCGAACGTGCGCTGGAGGGCGACGCGCGGCTGACGGCGCTGCGGGTGCGGTGCGGGGTCGCGTGGCGCGAGCCGCAACCGTGGGCCGCGTGGGTGCAGTCGCTGGTGGAGCATGGCGCGACCGACCACGACGTGATGAGCGCCGTGAGCGCGGGCGTGCAGGCGCTCCCGGTGGCGACGATGCGCGAGCTGACCGAGCGGTGGATGGCGAGCGGGTCGCCGGCGTTGCGGCGCGCCGCGGTGTGGTGCCTGGAGCGCGACGCGGGCGTCGGGCGTGGCTGGACGCCGGAGCGGCTCGACCGCTTGCGCGCGTTGCAGGCAGACGAGGTGGCGGAGGTGGCGGGGGCGGCGCGGCGGGTGTTTCCGCCGCGGGAGATGGTCGACCCGCGCTACCGGGAGCGCGGGAAACGGGAGTGAGCGATCAGGCCTTGCCGGCTGCCTTGCGCCACGAGGGGCGGGCGCTGCATCGCTCCCACCACGCGTTGACGTTGGCGTGGCTGGTGATGAGGTCGCCCTGCCCGCAGGCGAAGAGGTACTCGATGTACGGGAGGTAGCAGATGTCCGCGAGGGTGAAGCTGTCGCCCACGAGATACGAGCGACCGGCGAGGTGCGCGTCGAGGACGACGACGGCCTTGGTGACGCCCTCGCGACCCTGCTCGACGATCTTCATGTCGGGGGTGCCGCCGCGCATCGCGACCATGATGAGCTGCCCGATGATCTTCATCGCCTGGGGGGCGAAGTTGGAGGTCTCGACGCTGATCCACTGCTCCATGGCGGCGCGGCCCTGGGCGTCGGCGGGCGTGAGCTTCGCGCCGTCGCGGGTCTCGTCGAGGTAGCGGCAGATGGCGCGCGACTCGTACATCTGGAAGCCGCCATCGTCGATGGCCGGAACCTGCCCGAACGGCTGATGCGCCAGGTGGGCGGGCTGCTTGTGCTGGCCCGTCGCGAAGTCGACGACGCTGAACTCAAAGGGGGCGTTCTTCTCCGCGAGGGTGCAGAGCACCTTCCGGGTACAGGTGCTCATCGGGTTTCCGTAGATGGTCAGCATTGGGGGGAGTGGTCCTTCCTGGGGGGGAGTGCTGGAGGCGCGGATCGCGCCGTCCTACGCCGCGGTTGGCGACTCGGTAACACCGTCCGCCCGCCCGTTGGAAGGCCCCCAAACCGCCGACGCCCCGCGCACCGGTCGAGGTGGGCGGGGCGCCGTCGGAGATGGAGAGGGCTGTAAGCCGAGTTCTGTCCCGCGCGGCGATCGCTCCCCGCGCGGTGACGCTCATTCTTCTACGACGCCGGTTGCCCGGCGCCTCTAGCGACCAACCCGGAAGCATCGACCGGGCTCATGGGTCTCTCACGGTTTTTGACGCCGCATCGCTTCCATATTGGGTCTTGCTCCGGATGGGGTTTGCCGTGCCGTCGCTGTCGCCAGCGCCGCGGTGGGCTCTTACCCCACCGTTTCACCCTTACCGCTCGGCCTCATCGGCGGGCGGCGGTCTGTTCTCTGTTGCACTGTCCTCGGGATCGCTCCCACTGGCCGTTAGCCAGCATCCTGCCCTTAGGAGCTCGGACTTTCCTCTCGCAGTCTACCGGGAGACCGCCAGCGAGCGTCCGCTCCTCTCCATCTGCGGTGCGTCGCTACACCCGCGCCCCCTCGGTCTGCAAGCGCCATGACGTCGGCGCCACGGTCCGCGGTATGTTCGAGGGCGATGCGTCTCGCCCCCTGCCTCGCGGCACTCGTCGCCGTCCTCGGTCACAGCGCGCTCGCCTCGGCGCAGGTCGCGCCCGGCCTGCGCTGGAGCACCGGCGAGTCGGCGCCCGCGCGCGCCATCGTCGCCCTGTCCGACGACGACCGCGACGATGACGGCGTGCCTGACTCCCAGCAATCGGTGCTCGCCGAAGACCCGTCGCGGGTCGCGTTTACCGTGGTGGGTATTCCGACCGGCGCCGTGGCAGTGAGCGTGACCGGTGGACTTCGCCTGCGTGACGCGAACGGTGTGCTGGTCGAGCGCGCCAACGTCCCGGTGCGGCGTGGCATCGCGTCCGTGGAGCTGGTCGGGGTCACGGCGAGCACGGCGGCCGATGACGCCTCGGTGGAGGTGGTCGCCGGGTCGCAGCGCTGGCGGGTGGCGGTGACCGTCGTCGCGGTGGCGGTGCTGCGAGGGGACAACGAGCCGGTGTACGCGCACCGCGACGCCGTGGGGCTCTCGCGGCAGGTGACCAACGACGACACGCTCCCGCGCCGTGCGCGCTGGGATGAGCGCTCGCCCGACGTCGAAAACATCCGCGCCGAGGTGTGGGACCCTTCGCCCGCGCCCCGCGCGTCGGTGCGCTGGGAGAGCGTCGGCACCGAGGCGTCGTTTGCGCGCGAGCCCGGCGCGCTGCGGGCACGCCTCGCCGAGGTGGCGATGCAGCGGCCGGGGGACGCCGTGCCGTGGCGTTCGGGCTATGTGCGGCTGGTGGGCGACGAGGTCGACCAGCGGGCGCCCGGCGTGGAGTCACAGACGCTGCGGGTGGCGCTGCGCGATCGGGTGCGGGTGCACTACCGGCGCGAGGGCGTGGCGGGCGAGGCGACGACGGAGGTGCGCGTGGGTCGCCCCGGCCGCGAGGACGGACCCCGGGCGGCGCGGCGCGTGCGGGCGCGGGTGCTGGTGCTGCGCAACCGATCGCTGGCGAGCGGAGGGGTTCCGCTGGTGGGCGCGACGGAGGCCGCGGCGCTCGACATCGGGCGTCGGCAGGTGACGCTCGCCAACGAGATCTACTCGCAGTGCGCCGTGACCTGGGGCGACCCGATGGCGGACGTCGCGCGGGTGGTCGATCCGCCGACGCCAACGCTCATCTCCTTCGGCGACGATGACGGGGCGCGGGCCTCTGGCGGACAGGTGAGCCTGCGGGTCAACGGCGTCGCGCTGCCGCCCGTCGTGACGCGCGCGGGCTGGCGACCCATCGACACGGCGATGGCGGTGGGTGATGCGCTGCGGGCACGCGGGTACACGGCGCGCGTGACGAGCAACCCGCGGACGACCTACGGGGCGCTGCCGAGCGCGGACGTGCTGGTGCTCGATCGCGCAGGGCGATGGACGACGTTGTCGGCCGTTCCGGGGCGGGCGCTGAGCACCGACCTCGCGCAGCGGGCCGAGCTCGCGGTGGTGGACTTCAGCGACGGCATCGAGGAGTTCAACAACCAGAACAGCGTGGCCGGAACCCTCGAAGAGCGCGGGCTCATCAAGGCGCTGATGGACGATGATCCGGGCACCATGGAGATGATCGTCATCAACCGCTTCTCCCGCGGCACGCGCATCGGCGAGGCCTTCGTGCGCGGCGACGGCGGCTCCATCGGCAACGGGTTTCTCGTCGACCGCGCGGGCATCGCGGCAGAGCGGGAGGCGTGGACGCAGTCGCACGAGGCGGGGCACATCCTGCTCGATCAGCCGTGGCACCCCGACAACATGGGCCCCGATCGTCCGTGGCTCTTGATGGACGCCGACGCCAGCCTCGGCACCGTCGCGGGACCGAAGCGTCTGTCCGACGAGGAGTGCGCCCGCCTGCGCTCACGCAACGGCCCCGGCGCCGCGCTCCCATTGCTCCTGCGCTACGACGTGGGGGTGGCCTCGCCCGATGCTCCGCGCTACCTCGCCTGGCCCACGAACGCGCGCTACCCGCGGCCCGCGGTGAGCGCTGCCTCCGCGGTGAGCGCGACGCCCGCGGGGCCCGCGGCGACGCCCGCCTCGCCCGCGTCGCAGTACGGCGTGAGCTGGTCGAGCGAGTAGACCTCCGCCTCCGACCCTTCTGTCCCCTCAACAGCCTCCGCGAAGGACCCGATGTCAGCGAGCAGGGAACGCCTCCAGCAAGAATCGGCGAAGAAGATCGGCACGGTGCTGGACTCGAAGTATCGCCTCGACGCGCTGCTCGGCTTCGGCGCCACGGGGGCCGTCTTCCGCGCGACCAACACCTGGTCGGGGCGGGAGTTCGCGGTGAAGGTGCTGCACGGCGACGGGGAGGGCGAAGAGGCGACGTTGCAGCGCTTCGTGCGCGAGGCGCCTGTGACCAACCGGGTGCAGCGCGGGGGCGTTCCGCACCCCAACGTGGTGGCCTGCATCGACGTCGGGCGCGACCCGACGGGGGGCGTGTTCATCGTGCAGGAGTACCTGCGCGGGGAGACGCTCTTCGACCTGCTCCAGCGCGTGCCCGAGCGACGCATGACCCTCTCCGACGCGGCGCCGCTGGTGCTGCCGGTGGTCGACGCCATCGCCTGCGCCCACGAAGCGGGCGTCGTCCATCGTGACCTGAAGCCCGAGAACATCTTCCTCGCCGAGACGCCCGACGGGGTGGTGCCGAAGGTGCTCGATTTCGGCATCGCGCAGCTCGCCGACTCGCGGGTCACGCGCTCGCTCGACATCATGGGGACGCCCTCGTACATGGCGCCCGAAGCCTTCACCGAGGCCAAGGTGGTCGACGCCCGCGCGGACGTCTGGGGCCTCGGCGTGATGCTCTACGAGATCGTGTCGGGGCGCGTTCCGTTTGGGGAGGACGCGCCGACGCTCGTCGCGGTGCTCTTCCAGATCGCCTCGCAGGATCCCGCGTCGCTGCTCGACCAGGGTCTTCTGGGGCCCAACACCTGGGCCATCGTTCGTCGGTGTCTGGAGCGTGATCCGTCTCGCCGCTACGCCGACGCGCGCGCCCTCCAGGCGGCGCTCACCGAGGTGCTACCGACCCTGTGACGGCCGCGGCGGGATGACGGTGCTGCCCGGCCGGATGAGCCCCGCGCCGCACGCACCCGCCGCGCTGCGCAGCTTCATCGCGACGAAGGACGCGGCGATGAGGCCGACGAGCAGCGCGAGCACGAGGCGCACGAGGAAGCGCCGGTCGCGCTCGACGGGGAGGAGCGTGGACTCGTCGACGGAGCCGGTGGACACGACGGGCGGGTCTTCGGGGGAGTCGTCCATGACGCGAGGCTGTACTACCACGGGCCCGCGAGGGGTTTAGAGTCCGGTCAGCGATGATGACCGAGAGCCGTGGGCGCATCCTGATCGTGGACGACGAGGCCAACGCGCGGGCGGCGCTGTCGGAGATCTTGCGGGAGGAGGGCTACGAGACCGAGACCGCCGCCGACGGGTTCAAGGCGCTGGGCAAGCTCGGGGGCTTTGGCCCCGACCTCATCCTGACGGACCTGAAGATGCCCGGCCTCGATGGGCTCGGGCTCTTGAAGGAGGCGCGCGCGGCGTCGCCCTCGACGGTGCTCGTGGTGATGACCGCGTTTGGCACCATCGACTCGGCGGTGGAGGCCATCAAGCTCGGCGCCGAGAACTACCTCACCAAGCCGCTCGAACCGTCGAGCCTCGTGGCGGTGATCGAGCGCGCGATGGACAAGGCGAGGCTCATGGCCGAGGCCGCCGTGCTGCGCGAACGCCTGCGCGAGCGCAACGCCTTCGGTCACATCATCGGCGAGCACCCGCGGATGAAGGCGCTGCTGGAGACGGTCGCGCAGGTGGCGCCGTCGCGGTCGAGCGTGCTCATCATCGGCGAGAGCGGGACGGGCAAGGAGCTCGTCGCCGCGGCGCTGCACCGGGCCTCGACGCGCGCGAAGGAGCCGCTGGTGCGGCTCAACTGCGCGGCGCTGTCGGAGTCGCTGCTGGAGAGCGAGCTGTTCGGCCACGAGCGCGGTGCGTTCACGGGCGCGGTGGGTCGCCGCGAGGGTCGCTTCAAGCAGGCCGACGGGGGGACGCTCTTCCTCGACGAGGTGGGCGAGATTCCTGCCGCGACGCAGGTGAAGCTGCTGCGCTTTCTGCAAGAGCGGGAGTTCGAGCGCGTGGGTGGCAACGAGACGCTCAAGGTGGACGTTCGCGTGGTGGCCGCGACCAACGTCGACCTCGAAGAGCGCGTGCGACGTGGCGCCTTCCGCGAAGACCTCTTCTACCGCCTCAACGTGATTCGCCTCGACCTGCCGCCGCTGCGCGACCGGCCGTCGGACGTTCCGCTGCTCGCGGGCTTCTTCCTGCGCCGCTACGCGCAGGAGAACGGCAAGCGCATCACGGCCTTCAGCGACGAGGCGATGCAGCGGCTGTCGGCGTGGCCGTGGCCGGGCAACGTGCGCGAGCTCGAACACGCCGTGGAGCGCGCGGTGGTGCTGTGCCGCGGCGAGCGCATCGAGGTCGACCACCTGCCGGGTCCGATGACCGTCGGCGTGGCGCGCGCGAAGGATGGCGAAGGGCGGCCGGTGATTCCGGGCACGAGCATCGCGGAGCTGGAGCGCTACGCCATCCTGGAGACGCTGCGCGCCGTCGGCGGGAGCACCTCGAAGGCGGCGAAGATCCTCGGCGTCTCACCGCGAAAGATTCAGTACAAGCTTCACGAGTACGGGCGCGTCGGGCCGCCCGGCGAGGGTGACGCGGGGTCGTAGACGCAGCGAAAGCCGACGCTCGGGAGCGCGTCGGTGGGCAGTCGGAAGATGCGCTGGGTGGCCGAGCGCCCGCGGATGACCCGCCAGGGTGAGCGCGACGGGCCGCGCGGGTCGTCGACGATGAAGAGCCCGCCGTCGGTGCGCGGCGGAACATCCTCGAACGACGCATCCCCCACGCTGGCATCGGGCGATGGAAGACGTGGCAGCGGCGGGAAGAAATCACCGGGGTCGTCGACCCACTCGGAGACACCGCCGAGGAGGTCGCGCACGCCTTCCGGGGTGGGCTCGCGGCCGAGGGTCTCGTCGCTGCGGTTGTCGTCGAGCAGGCCACCCGCAGCGCGCTGCCACTCGGCCTCGGTGGGCAGTCGCCCGCCCAGAAACGCACAGCAGTTGCGGGCATCGGTCCACGCGACGCGCGACGCGGGCGCGTCGTCGGCGACGTCGTCGGGGAGCGCCGAGCAACGCCCCGCGGCGACGCATCGCCGGTAGCGGCCGGCCGACACCTCGGTGACGTCGATGGCGACGGTGCGCACGCGCGCGGCGCGAGGCGGTCGAAGCTCGAAGTGATCCTCGCTGCCGACGGCGCCGAGGAGCGCGAGGCCGCCGGGTAGACACGCGGTGCCGGGGCGCAGTGCACCGCAGGCGTCGCTCATGATCGTGGCGTCGGTGGCCGCGACGGTGGGCAGGGCGGCGTCGAGAGGGGACGCGGCGGCGCGCGGCTGTGGGGTGCGAGACGCGCATCCGACGAGGAGCGCAAGGAGGAGGGCGGGTCTCACGATCGGCGACCGGACGGTGAGAACGACGGCGCGTTGAGCTCGCTGGCAAAGAGGTCGTCGGGGCGTACGGCGATGGGCGTCCCTGATGGCAGCGACGGGACGGCGGGCGCGTTGGCCATCGCGGGCACCGACCCGATGTCGAGCGCGCGCGAAACCTCCAGCACCGAGTCTTCGAGCGAGGCGTGGGCGAGCAGGTCGATGGACGGCGCGGCGGGCTCCTCGGAGAGCGCGTACTCCAGCAGCGTGCGGATCTCGATGTCGATCTCCCGCGCCCAGAGCGTTCGCATGAAGTTGGCGAGCTTGGTGCGGCGGTAGTTGGGCGCGTTCCCTCGCAGGAAGGTGACCAGCCCGTCGCGAAACTCACCCGCCGACTGGTAGCGGTCCTTGCGGTGCCTCGCCATGGCCTTGGCCACCACCTCGGCGAGCTCTTCGGGGACGTGCGGTGCGAGCTCGCGCAGGGGTACCGGCTCGGCGCGGCGCACCGCGTAGATGAGCTCCACCTCCGACGGCGCCGAGAACGCGGGCGTCCCGGTGAGCAGCTCGTAGAGCACGCTGCCGGCGGAGAAGACGTCCGACTGCCCCGTGAGCCGCGGGTCGCCCTGCGCCTGCTCGGGGCTCATATAGCGGACCTTGCCCTTGATGATCCCTTGCGCGGTGCGCTCGCGGTCGACGTCGGCCTTGGCGATGCCGAAGTCGATGATCTTCACGCTGCCGTCGTAGCTGACGAGGATGTTCGACGGGGAGAAGTCGCGGTGCACGAGGCGCAGCGGCTGGCCGTCGTGCGTGGTGGCGACGTGGGCGTGGTCGAGGCCGTCGACGGCGCGCGCCATGAGGTAGGCCGCGTCGATGGCGTCGACGGGGCGGCGCCGATCGGAGGCGCGGTACATGGTCGCGCGGAGGTCCTTGCCGTCCACGTACTCCATCGAGATGAAGTAGCCCTCGTCGGTCTGGAGAAGCTCGTAGATGCGCGCGATGTTGGGGTGCACCAGCAGCAGCGAGAGCCGGTACTCGGCCACCAGCATGCGGACGAAGGAGGGGTCTTCGGCGTACTGCTCCAGCACGCGCTTCATGGCGACGAGGCGCTCGGTGCCGTCGGGGTCGACGATCTTGGCGCGGTACACGTCGGCCATGCCGCCGCTGGAGACCCGGTCGAGCAGGTGGTAGCGACCGATGGGAATCGAACGCTTCATCGCAACAACACCTCGATGCGGGGCCGCTCCTCGGGCGCGAGGGTACCCGATCCGCGAAACGACGCTCCACCCTCTGTCGCCGTCAGCGCAAGGCCACGCCGCGCGAGCCCCGTCGGGCCGAGCGACCTCACCAGGGCCGTGACGTCGACGCGCACCGGCACCCGCTGTGGAGGCAACGTGACTTCGGCGACCCCGTCGGACGACAGCGCCGGGAGCTCGCCACGGGAGACCGCGGGGACCGACCAGGGCTCGTCGACGGCGCGCACTCGCAAGAGCACGCAGCGCTCTCGCGGCGTGGCGGGGGAGGGGATGAGGACGAGGGCGGCGCGGTCGACGGCCGAGGCATCGCCGAGGGACGTCGGGTCGAAGCGAAGAAGCACCGTCGCGGCCGAGGGGTCGAGGGCGGAGGGGGCCTGGGAGACGAGCGGGAGCGTGACGATGGAGCGGGCCGGGTCGAGGTGGGCGTCGGCCCAGCGGAGGGTCGCGCCGCCGACGGAGGTTCCGCAGCGGGGAGCGGCTGCGCAGCCGCCGAGCGCCAGGGCGAGCGCGAGCGGTGCGAGGGAGAGCCGGGCCCGGGGCGACATCGATCGAGAGCGATACCGCGGTGGGGCCCATCGGCTCCACTGAGAACGTCCCGCCGCTGGCAGGCGTCGCCGCGCGCATGGTAGGTGACGGCCGTACGAACTAGCGCCCCACCCTCAGAGGTTCAGAGCCCATCATGCGCGTCGATCGTCTCCTCGGGCCCATCGGTCTCGTCCTCGCTCTCGGTTGCAACCGCGCACCGACGCCGCCAGCCCCGGCGGTCGCCCCGGAGCCCGGTGCGGCCAACGTTCCGCCTCCTCCTCCTCCTCCTCCTCCTCCTCCTCCCACGGCCGAGGCCAGCGGTCCGCGGCAGGAGATCACCGAGCCCAGCTTCGTCCTCACCGCCGCCCTGACCCCCGGCGCCAACGCGACCGCCCCGGCCAGCCTGGCCGTCGAGCTCCACGGCGCGGGTCACTTCCACGTCAACGAGCTGTACCCCACGAGCCTCGAACTCGAAGTGCGCGACGGCTCCACCGAGAAGCCCTCGATGCGCCGCGCCGACGCCGCCGAGCACACCCAGGCCGTCGCCCGCTTCGTCGCGCCGGTGACGCGCGCCGGCGCCCGCACGGTGGTGCTCGGTCGCATGCGCTTCGCGGTGTGCTCGGCGGAAAACTGCGTTCCCGAGAGCCGCAGCTTCGCGGTGGCGATCCAGTAGGCGTCGCGAGAGACTCGCGGGCTACGACGACATGACGACCCGCCTCGCCCTTCGAAGCCTCGCCGCGCTCGCTCTCCTGGTCGGTTGCAACGACGCTGCTCCGACGACGCCGACGGTCGATGCGTCGACGGACATCCAGCAGGCCGTGGACGTCGGGGCGCCCGACGTCGCCGCGCCCGATGCCACGGTGCTTCCGCCCGCTGAGCCGATGACCACATCGATCTTCGAGCGCACCCAGGTGTCGTTCACCGGCTCTGACAACCGGCGCACGGTCGACGGCACCGCGCGCTTTCCCGACGAGGTCGTGGGTCGTTACGCTCGCGCCGTCCTCACGCTGACCCTCGCGTGTCCATCGGGTCGCTGCGACGCGTGGGACCGTGTCGCGGCGCTGTCGATCCTCGACGACGCACCCGATGGTGGTGCGCCCGTCGAGCTCGAGTTCGCGCGCTTCGTCACGCCCTACGGCGTCGGCGGAACGTGGACGCTCGACGTCTCCGACCTCATGCCGCTCTTCCGCGGTGAGCGGCGCGTGCGGGTGTTCATCGACACGTGGGTGGGCCCCGGTCATCCGCAGGGCAACGGCTGGCTCGTCACCGCCTCCATCGCCTTCGAGCCCGGCGTGGCCGAGCATCCGACGCGCACGGTGGTTCCGCTGGGGTGGTCGCGGATGGTCTATGGCGACCCGGAGCGCAGCGCGGCGTCACAGCTACTCCCTCGGACCTTCGAGGTGCCCGCGGGGACGGGTGGCGCGAAGGTCTGGGTGAGCACCACCGGTCACGGACAGGGCAACCGGGACAACTGCGCGGAGTTCTGCTCGCGCACCCACGCGGTGGTCTTCGACGGGATGCGCTTCGAGCACGCGCTGTGGCGCGACGACTGCGCCGACAACCCGGTCAACACCCAGCGCGGCAACTGGCAACCGTCGCGCGCGGGCTGGTGTCCCGGTGACATCGCGGCGCCCTGGGTGGTCGACCTCGGCGCGCCGACGCCCGGCTCCCATACCGTCGCGTACGACGTCGAAGAGCAGGCGAACACCTGCCGCCCGGGCGCGATGCCCTGCGCGGGCTGCGTCTTCCGCACGACCTGCGACTACAACGACTCGACGCACACCGAGCCGTACTACCGCGTCGCGGGCTACCTGCTGCTCACGGACTGAGCCGTCACGGCGGCACCGGCGCCGGACATCCGAAGGCTGCGATGAGGCTCGACCCGCCCGTCGCCGAGCTCACCTGCTCGCAGGTCCGCCCGTAGAAGCGGATCTCCTGGAAGGTCCCTTCGGAGTAGTCCCAGCCGTCGCGGCGGCCGGTGTCGTGGATGAGGCTCATGCCGTCGAGGCGCAGGTCGACGAGCGTCGGGTCGGGCGGAACCGCGTTGAGCCGGAAGCGACAGTCCACGATGCCCGAGGTGATGTTGGTGAGCTCGCGCGCGAGGTCGTTGGCCGTGCTCGCGGGGTAGAACCTCGGCGTCGCCGCGCGCGCCCTGCCGCCCGCCTCGGCCATCTGGTCGAGCACGCTGGAGAACGCCTCGATGCCGTTGAGCCCCACGACGTAGGTGAACACCTCCTGCTGACGGAAGAGGTTGATGGACGCCACCGTGCGCGTGTCATCGAGGCAGTTGATGGGCGCGAAGGAGTTGGTCATCGGGTTGCACATCGTCGCCGCGCCCGCGCAACGACAGGTCGCCGGGTCGAGCACCGGGTTGCAGTTGGGCGCGCCGTCCGTGGCCAGGATGAGGTACCGCTCGCCGTCGCGGTCGGGGTTGTTGATGAACCATCGCCCAGCGACCTCCTCGGCCCCGGCGGTGGGCGTCGGCCCGTCCGGCGGGATCGATCGGAGCCGCGCCATGATGGCGCTCGCGTTGTCGATGCGAGGCTCCAGGTCGAGCGTGGTGCGCAGCGCGCAGATGGACTGCAACGTGCGCGGAACGCCGGTGGGAATCGGCTGCGGAAAGGTCACCAGGCCGAGCGCGACGTTGTGCTCGATGCGGGGCAGGGCGCTGTTGAGGGCGGCGAGCAGGGCGGCCCACTTCTCCATGCCGTCGAGGGCGTTTTCCAACATGCTGCCCGAGCGGTCGATGACGAGGATCGCGCTCGCGCGGCGGCGGGTGAGGGACATGGAGGTTCCGCCGCAGGAGGCCATCTCGCGGATGGGGATGGCGTCGCGGATGACCGTGACGAGCGAGTCTTCGACCGCCGCGTCGGTGTCCGTGGTGATGCCAGGCGGCCGCGCCGTGCCCGAACAGGCCATCGCCCACGCCAAGGCCAAGGCACCAACCCGCGAGGGTGCTCCGCGCTGCATCGGCGGATGATACCGACCTACGGCGTGATGAACAGGCTGGCCCGGTTGGGCACGAACAGCGCCCACGAGAAGACGATGTGCGAGAGCAGCGCGGGGGCGAGGCGCCCGCGGAAGCGATAGAGCGCACCCCAGAGCAGCCCGCACGGCAGCGCCACGAGCACGGTGGCGGCGTTGAGTGTCCCCACGTGGACCAGCGCGTAGAGGCCCGATGCGAGCAGCCAGCCGCGGGTGGAGCCGAAGCGCTCGGACAGGCCCTGCTGCACGCCTCCCCGCCACGCGAGCTCTTCCAGCGCAGCGACCGTGAGCACCAGTCCCACGCGGGCGGTCCCTTGAATGGCGCCGACGTGACCGACCGCGAGGCACGAGCGCACGCGCATCCACTCGGTGAGCGCGGCGAGGCCGTGCAGACCGCCGCGCGGGACGAGCGGACCATCGACGGTGCAGACCCGCAGCAGCGGGAGGGGGGCCATGACCTTCGTCACCACGACATAGAGCAGCGCGTAGAGAACGACGGCCGGGACGATGCCGAGCGATGCGTCGCCCGCGCGCGGTGTGAGCGCGGCGCCGAGCTGACCATCCTGCGCGAGGGCCCACGCGGCGAGGGCCGCGGCGACGCCGAAGCCGAGCACCGCGGAGTACCAGACCGAGGCGCCACCCAGGTGCCACGAGAGCGTGGGGAGCAGCGCGCAGACGACCAGCAGGATCCACCGCGGGGGAGTCATGAGGGCGCGGACCCTACCGCCCCACCGGGAGCGCGCGCCAGCGGCGTCGCGGGCAGATCGAGCACCTTCACCAGCAGACCACGCGCCCAGCGACGACCGAGCAGCAGCGGCACCATGGTGAGCGTGGCGACCATCAGCCACGGCGCGTCGCGCAACGGGAGCGCGCGCACGGTGAGCTCACCCATGCCATCGAGCCCCAGTGGGAGTTCGACCACCAGCGACGCGATGAGCACCACCGGCCCCGCGAACCCGAGCGGCGCCAGCAGCGACGCTATGCCGATGCGCGCCCCATGGCGGACCACCTCGCGTACGCCGGGGCGCAGCCGATCGGCGACCCACCCTTCGGCTTCGAGCCGCACGAGCTGCGTGGCGCTCGCGGCGCGCGGTCGCTGGAGGTACACGCTGCTCGCCGCGGCAATGACGGCCGCGCACGCGAGCACCTGGGCCCACTGTCCATCGCCCAGCACCAGCGCGAGGTCGCTCCGCAATGAGCCCGTGGGCGCGCAGAGACGGAGCATCAGCAGCCATGCCCCGGTGAGCGCGACGAGCCCGGGGGTGAGGGCGCCCGCGAGGTCGAGGAGCTTCGGTCGCAGTCGACGACGGCGCAGCGCGGGGCCGCCCCCGAAGGCGATGGCGATGGCGGTTCCGACGAGGCCGCCGAGGCCGGAGGAGAGGGTGCTCACCGGGAGGCGCCAGCGGAGTTCGAGGGCGACGGGGCGACGGCTCGCGCGGCTGTACCCCATACGACCCCGCATGGCGCGCTCGACCCAGCGGCCGTAGCGGCTCTCGAAGAAGCGCGCGGTGGCGCGGCGCTCCTCGGTGAGCGTCTCGAACTCCAATCGCTCGGCGAACCAGAACGCCTGCCACGCGGACGCCACGCGCTGCACCTCGCCGTTGGGCGCGCCCGGGTCGGCGCGCACTGGCAGACCCGTGAGCGTGGCGAGCAGCCCGGTGAGTCGCACGCTCTCGTCGCGGTTGGCGCTCGCCGCCAGAACGTTGTGGATGCCCGGGAGGGCGAAGGTTCCGAGCTCGACGAGGCGACCGTAGGCGTTGGTGCGGTCGCGCGCGCCGACGCGCTGGGCCTGGCGCGTGGCGTAGCTCAGCCGGAAGTCCAGGGCGCGCGACGCCTGGAAGCGCTCCCACCACACGCGGGCGCTCGCCTCGGTGGCGCCGTCGAGGGGGTCGGGGGCGCGCTCCGATCCGGTGAGTGACTGCGACCACCCGGCGATGAGCGAGAGGGCGTGGCGGCGGGCCTCCGGGCTGAGCGCGTCGAGGCGGGCGAGGATGGCGGGCAGCGCGGCGGATCCACGGCGCTGGAGCCGGGCGCGCGCCGCGTCGCGGGTGGAGGCCGCGCCGAGGAGCGGGAGGTCACGGGCGGTGCGGCGCTCGGCGTCGAGGACGAAGGGGTTCCAGTAGAGCGGGAGGTCGGCGCCGACGGCGTGGTCGCGGGTGAAGCCGAAGAGGTGGGCGTAGGCGGCGGTGCCCTGCCAGTCCTGGTCCCCGACGCGGTCGAGCAGCGCAAAGGCCACCGCCGAGACCACCAGGAGCGACGCGAGGGTGATCAACGCCTCCCGGATGAGCAACCGCAGCACGCGTCTCGTCGACCTCGGCCCGCACTCTAACGCAAACCTTCCCCGCGCCGTGACGCGCTTCGTGCTAGGCCGCGCCCCGACGATGAACCTCGCGGTGTACGTGCACTTCCCCTGGTGCCTCCAGCGCTGCCCGTACTGCGATTTCGCGACGGAGGCGATCAACCCCGCGCGCATCCCGCACGCCCGCTACGCCGACGCCGTCGTGCGCGAGCTCACCCTCCGCCTCGACGCGCTCCCCTCCGACGCGCGGGCCCGCACGCTCTTCTTCGGCGGCGGCACCCCGAGCCTCTGGGAGCCCGCCGACCTCGGCCGCGTGGTCGCCGCCGTCGCCCGCCGCGGATCGTTGGAGGAGGTCACCGTCGAGTGCAATCCCACCTCCCTCGACGACGATCGCTGCGCGCGGTGGAAGGACGTCGGGGTCGATCGCCTCTCCATCGGGGTGCAGTCCCTACGCGACGAGCACCTGCGCTACCTCGGTCGCCTGCACGACGCCGATGGCGCCTCGCGCGCCGTGCGCACCGCGGTTCGCTCGGGTGGCCTGCGGGTGTCGGCCGACGTGATGTTTGGCATGGCCGAGCAGCGCAATGACACGCTGGTGGAAGACCTCGGTGCGCTCCTCGACACCGGGGTCGAGCACCTCTCCTGCTACGCGCTCACCATCGAGTCGGGCACCCGCTTCGGCGAGCTCGCGCGCAAGGGCCGCCTGCCGCGCCTCGAAGACGACCGCGTGGCGGCGCTGTACGAGTCCGTCGAGTCCACCTGCGAGCGCGCGGGCCTCGGTCACTACGAGGTGTCCAACTACGCGCGACCGGGCGCCGCGAGCCGCCACAACGAAGCGTACTGGCGCGGCGAGTGGTATCTCGGGCTCGGCGCCGGGGCGGTGGGCTGCGCGCCCGCGAATGATGACAATCGCGCGGGTGAGCGCTGGCGCAACCACGCCGACGCGGCGGCCTACTGCGAGGCCATCGAGGCGGGCTCGCTGCCTCCCGGCGAGACCGAGCGGCTGGCGCCGTCGGTGCGGGTGCAGGAGGGGCTGATGCTGGGGCTGCGGACGGCCGCGGGCGTCGACCTCCAGGGGCTCGCGGTGCGCACCGGCGTCGATCCGCGAGCGGGGCGCGAGGCGGCCGTTGCGCGGGAGTGTGCGCGGGGCAACCTGATCGACCACGGGTCGCGGTGGGAGATTCCGCGCGAGCGCTGGCTCCTGGCGGACGACATCGTGGCGCGGGTGTTCTGACTACTCGGTCGCGATCGGCAGGCGGATGACCAGCGTGGTGCCGTCGGCGTCGCTCTTCTCGACGGCGAGCGCGCCGCCCTGGTTTTCGACGAGCGCGCGGGCGGTGATGAGCCCGAGGCCGAGGCTCCCGGCGTTGCTGCTCACCAGCGGTTCGAAGAGGCGGCTCATCACGTCATCGGGAATGCCCCGCCCCGTGTCGCCGATGGAGAAGAACACCGCGTCCTTGTCGCCGCGCACCCGCAGCGTGAGGGTGCCGCCGCGGGTCATCGCCTGGAGCGAGTTGCGCACCAGCTTCTGGAGCGCGCGCTGGAGCTGCGCCGGGTCGACGTTGACCTTCAGGTGCTCGGGGCACTCGGAGGTGACGGTGACGTTGGCGGGCAGGTCGAGACCGTGGAGGCTGAGCTCCATGAGCAGCTCGACGGGCACCACGCGGCGCTGCGCGACGGCGACGCGGGCGTAGTCCACGAGGTCGGTGATGATCTGGTTGGCGCGGCCCACCTCGTCTTGAATGATCGCGAGCGCGCGGCGGATGTCCTCGTCCTGCGTGGGGTTGGCGAGCTGCACGAGGTACGCGGCGTTTTTGATCGACCCGAGGGGGTTGCGAATCTGGTGGGCAAGGCTGCCGGCGAAGAGCCCGACGACGGCGAGGCGCTCGCGGCGAACGAGCTCGGCCTGGGTCTCCAGCAGGGTGGCGGTGCGCTCCTGCACGCGGAGCTCGAGGGCGCCGGTCACTTCCTTCAGGGCGTCTTCGGCGCGCTTGAGGGGCGTGATGTCGTGGATGATGCCGACGAGGTGCGTGATGAGCCCGTCGGCGCCCCGCAGCGGAACCTTCGTGGTCGCGAGCGTGTGGCGCTGGCCGTGGGCGTCGGTGAGCGGCTCCTCGCTGATCTCGACGGTCTGTCCGCCGCTGAACATCTCCATATCCTTGGCGCGGAAGAAGTCGGCCTGCTCCTTGGGGAAGAAGTCGTGGTCGGTGTGGCCGAGCATGTCGGCGCGCGGGATGCCCACCATCGACTCCATGGCCCGGTTGAGGAGCACGAAGCGATACTCGCGGTCCTTCACGAAGATGGGGTGCGCGATGTGGTCGACGATCGAGGAGAGAAACTCCCCGCTGAGCTCCTCGCCGATGGACAGCGCGCTGGCGTTGGGGAGGCTCATCGTCGAGGGGCCCTCTCGGTGCGTCGTGACGTCCGGCGGCGCGCCAGAGCGAGCAGGAGCATAGACGAGAGCGCCCCCCTGCGCGCAAGCGCTGTCGCAGGTCTGCCCACCCGGCACCCGCACCCGCCACCGTCGACGGGGGGCAACGGGTCTCCGGCGTCGAGGCCCGCGTCCCGCGCGCCCGCATCGATGGGGCCGCCCAGGTCGGTCACGGCCCCCGCGTCAGGGATCACCACCCCGGCGCAAACGCCTTCCTGACAGCGCGTGCCGCGGCCGCAGTCGCGGTCGTCGAGGCAGGCAACACAACGCGATGCGGCGTAGTCACAGCGAGGGGTCGGGAGCGCGCACCGTCGACAGTCGGGCGTGCACGGGAGCGCGTCGGAGGGATAGAGATCTGCGGTGGGGACGAGCCGAAAGCCCTGCTCGGCGAAGGTTCCTTCGGGGTGGTCGCCGGGCGCGACGTACCAGTCGAGGAGCGCGTTGCCGACGGTGTCGAACCAATCGAGCTGGAAGGGGTAGAGCCCCGCCGCGGAGAAGCGCAGCACCCGTCGATCGACGCGCGGCGCGGTTCCGTCGGGGTAGGCGAAGACCGCGACGTTGCCGACGTCGAAGGCGACCCCGTCGTCGTGGCCCCAGGCGAAGGTGTACGTGCCCGCGGCGCGCACCGCGAACCAGCCGCGCAGGCGCATCACGGCGCCGCCGCGGGTGGAGTACGTCCCGCTCGGGACGCCGGGGAGCGGTCGGCAGGGCTGCATCTGTTCGGACGTCGCGTCGAAGAAGGGGAAGCACTGCGCGGTGGGCGCGGCTCGGCCGAGGGAGTCGACGGTGGTTCCGTTGGTGAAGTCCACCAGCGGCAGCGGCCCGCACCAGAGGTCGAACGAGGGCGTGAGGGAGGTGCCCGCGAGCAGGTCGCGCGCGTGCTGGAGGTTGTACGGCTGGCCCGCGAAGAACCCGAGCACGAACATCGCCTGCACCCCCGTCCCGGGCTGCGCGGGAATGGGCGCTTCAATGAGCTCGGCGGGAATGTCCAGGGGTTGTGCTGCTGCCACGCGGGCGGTCAGCGCGAAGGCCGCCGCCATCATCCATCCGCACGCTGTCGTCGCTCGCACCGGCGCGACGGTACCAGACCGCCCTACCGACCGTGCATCCGTCGGAAGCGCACCCGGAGCTGTCCGCCTGCGAGCGGTCGCCAGCCGCCGACGCTGCTGCACCGTCGACCCGGGTACATCATGGCGTCGTCGGCGAGCTCGAAGCGCCAGCGGGTGCGCCCCGGCGGAGCGGCCTCGGCGACGAGTTCGCGGGCGACCTCCATGACGGCGCGGTCGAGCGAGGCGACGCCCGACCCGCGGAGGAGCCCCACCACCGCCGGGCCCGCGTCGGCGTCGGTGAACGACAGGTCGACGTTGAGCGCGCGGTACGACGAGCAAGCCGGCGAGCCGGGCCCGAAGCCGACCGACTGAAACGAGTTGGCGTGGACGGCGTCGAGCTCGCTGCCCGCCATGCGCTCGCCCGCCGACTCGGTCGGGTTGTAGCGCGGGAGCGAGATGCTCGGCGCGCGCTCGACCTCGGGCACCAGGGTCGGAACGTTGATGCGCGAGGCGATCTCCTCCGCGAGCCGGGTGGTGAGGATCGCCGATGCGCGCGCGGTGCCCGGCGCGTCGATGTGGTCGTTGGCGTGGAGCCCTTCGAGGATGGGCGCGAGGGCGACGTTGCGAATCTGCTCGCGCTGCTGTTCGGCGGTGGGCTGCGCGCCGGCCATCTGCATCGAGAGGTCGCGAGCGCCTGTGAGCAGCGACGTCGCGCGGAGGTTGGGCGGCACCACGGCGACGCCCGCATCGGGACGCGCCGGCTCGATGGGCGCGACCGCGACGGGCGACGGGTCGCCGACGCCAGAGGTCGTGGTGAGCACGGTGACGGGCCGCGTGGCAGAGGCGGCCGCAGCGGCGACGGGCCGCGCCGTGGGCGGGGTCGCGGTCGGCGGCTGCGGCGCGACGGGCGGCACGACGGGCGGTGGCACGACGGGAGGCGGCGGAGGTGGCGGCGGCTCGGTGAGGTCGAGGTCGACGATGCGCGTCGCTGGCAGAAGCGTGGGTCGCGACGCGGGCACGCGGATCGACGCGACGACGAGCACGATGAGCCCATGGAGCACGACAGAGACGACGACGGTCGGCCAGGAGGGGCGCACGGCGGGGGTAACCCCCGGGTCGGTTGATCTGTTCTGCGTAGCTGCCATGCGCGGTCCCGACGGGCGGGGCACTCCTTTACCTTGCAGACGGCATCTGGCACTAACCCGCCGGTGCGAATGCGCCCCTCCCTCGTGCTCTGCCTCGCGCTCACCTCATGCGCGACCGCGACGCCCGACCCGGTGTTCACCGCGCTCGCGGACATTCCCGTCGTCGACGCGCCCGACGCGGTGCTCGAACCCGATGCGCCCGCCGACGTGCCTCGGCCCGATGTCACGGCCGATGTCACCCTCGATGCTGGCGTCGATGCCGCGGTCGATCGTCCGCTCGCGGTCGACGTGCCGGTCGCGCCACTCGACGCCCCGATGGTGGTCGATGATGTCCCAGCCGTCGTCGACGCGGGCATCGACGTCCCCGCAGTGCCCGACGTCCCCGCGGCGCCCGACGTCCCGGTGCTCACGGGCTATCGCGTCGCCCGCGACGACCCCGGCGCCCGTTGGTTCGATGCCTGCGCCGCGCCCGGGCACCAGACCGTCCTCGTCGGTGTGGACGGCGGAAACTTCCGCACGACGATGCCCTTCCCGTTTCGCTACTGGGGCGTCGCGGTGGACGAGGGCGCTGCCTTCACGGTCAGCCCCGACGGCTACGTCACCTTCCAGCCGGGTGCTTCGACGCCCGCCAACGGCATCATCCCCAATCGCCTTGATGGCGTTCAGGCGGTGATCGCGGCGCAGTGGCGCGACCTGCGCACGCGCTCGTCCGGCGTTTGTCTCGCGCTGGTTGGCAACACTGTCGGCTCGCGGCGCTGGGTGATCCAGTGGAGCGACGCGCGGTACTTCACCAGCGACCTCTCACACCTCAACTTCCAGATCGCGCTCAACGAGTCGAACCACGCCATCGACCTTGCGTACGACGCGATGACGTGGCCCGAACCTTCGACCGTGGCGCTGGAAAACTGGGACGGCTCGCGCTCCGTGGTGCCCTACGACATCCCGCAGCCGATCACCTTCGCCAACCGCCGGGTGCGCTTCATCCCGCAATGAGCCGTCAGGTGAACTGGATGTTCACCGCGTCGGAGAGAGAGCGACCCGGCGCGAGCCCGGCGCCCCACACCGAGTACACGGCGTCCATGGCCTCGACGATGTCCTGGTAGCTCACCGCGCCGTCGGACTGGATCCACACCTCGCGCACGTGCGGCGCGGCCCGGTGACGCTGACGAAGCTGCTCGCGGAGGCGCTCGATGCGCTGCGCCCGCCCGCTCACGACCACCGCGTCGGCGGCGCTCGCGCCGACCTGCAACGAGTCGGGGCTGAGGGTGACGGTGAGGTGATCGGTGGGCGCGACCACCGTCGGGTCGGCCGGCCGCGAGACCGGCTGCTGCGCCCGCACCTGCCCGACGTGCACCCAGACCGCCGTCATCAACAAGAACGCGATCATCGACGCCAGCAGGTCGATCATCGGAACCATGTTGAGCGGCGCGTCCACGCTACGCCGCCCGCTCGATCTGCCGCCCTCGATCACAGCTCCCGCCATGGTGAACCTCCTCGCGACGCGCACTGCGGCGTCACCCCCCGTGGGACAACCGCGACGCGACAAGGTTTCGTGGGCCGTCGACTATTGCTGCACGCGGCGCCACGCCTCGGACACGCGGGCGACCGCGTCGGCCGACGAGCTCCCGAGCGCCGACAGGTGACCCATCTTGCGACCCGGTCGCGCGACGCGCTTGCCGTAGAGGTGAACGCGCACCCCGGGGATCTCCAGCGCCCGCTCGAAGCGAGGCGCCCGCTCGCCCTCCCAGAGATCGCCGAGCAGGTTGTAGATCGCCGCCGGTCGGATGACCTCCGTCGACCCGAGCGGCAGGTCGCACACCGCGCGCACCGCCTGCTCGAACTGACTCGTCACGCAGCCGACCTCGGTCGCGTGGAAGCTGTTGTGCGGACGCGGCGCCAGCTCGTTGACCCGCAGCGCGCCGTCCGCCGTCAAGAACAGCTCCACCACCAGCAGCCCCTCGACCGCCATCGCCTCGGCGATGCCGCGACCGATCGCCTCGGCCTCGCGGAGTACCTTCTCGGGTAATCCCGCCGGAATCACCGACCACGCGAGCACCTGGGATTCGTGGTGGTTCTGCGCCACCGGGTGCACCGCCACTTCGCCCGAGGGCGAGCGCGCCACCAGCACCGAGAGCTCGGTCTCCAGGGCCACGGCGCGTTCAACCACGCACGGCGCCGAACCGAGCGAGGCCCACACCTTCGGGCCCTCGGATGCGTCGCTCATGCGCGCCTGCCCGCGACCGTCGTAGCCGCCGGTGCACGACTTCACGAAGCACCCGGGGCCGAGCGCCGCCACGGCCTCGCACAGCTCCGCGACGTTGGCCACGCGACGCCAGGCCACCGTCGGAAAGCCCTTGTCGCTCAGCCACTGCCGCTGCCGTCCGCGATCTTGAATGACGGCGAGCACCTCGGAGCCGGGGCGCACGGGTGCGTACCGCTGCACCGCGGCCATGCTAGCCGGGGCGATCTTCTCGATCTCCAGCGTGACCACCTGGCAGTGGCGCGCGAGGTCGGCCGCGGCGAAGTCGTCGTCGAAGGCCGCCGTGAGACAGCGTTCGACCACGAAGCGCGCGGCGCACGAGGGGTCGGGGTCGAGCACGTGCACCTTGAAACCGAGCGGTCGCGCGGCCATCGCCGTCATGCGACCGAGCTGTCCGCCGCCTAGGATGCCGAGCGTCGCGCCGGGGAGGATGGCCGTCACGCGAGCACCCGCTTCGCCATGACCTCGCTGGTGCGCGCCTTGCGCCACGCCGTCAGTCGATCGCGCAGCCCCTTGTCGGCGACGCCCAGGATGCTCGCCGCGAGCAGCGCCGCGTTGGCTGCGCCCGGCTTGCCGATGGCGAGCGTCGCCACCGGTACGCCCTTCGGCATCTGCACGATGGACAACAGCGAGTCGACGCCGTTGAGCAGCGTCGCCGGAATCGGAACGCCCAGCACCGGCAACACGGTGAGCGCCGCGACCATCCCCGGGAGGTGCGCTGCGCCGCCCGCGCCCGCGATGATGACCTCGAGGCCGCGCGACTCTGCGGCGGTGGCGTACTCGAACATCCACTCGGGCGTGCGGTGCGCCGAGACGACGAGCACCTCGTGCGCGACGCCGAGCTCGGTGAGAATCTCCCGAGCGGGGGTGAGGGTTTCGAGGTCTGAGCTGCTCCCCATGATGATGCCCACGAGGGGCCGCGATGTGTCCGTCATCGGGGTGGACCATACCAACGAGTGACGCCCCGCGGGCCGTTATGGTGTACTTCCGAGCGTGATGCGAACGACGGTGCTGCGCGGTTCTCTGGCGGTGGCTCTTGGTGTGGTTGGCTGTTTCAGCAAGGCGCCCCCGGACGACGGAGTGCAGAAGCCCGACGCGGGCGGCGTGACCGACCTCGGCACCGTGCACGTCGACGCCGACGTCACCGCGACGCCCGACAACCCGCTGCCTCCCGACCGCCCCGCGATGACCTGCGCGGACACCGACATGGACGGCATTTCCGATCGCGACGAGGGCATCATGATGATGCTCGACACCGACCGCGACATGACGCCGGACTACATGGACACCGACTCCGACGGCGACGGCTTCTCCGACGCCGACGAGGCCGCGCGGAGGTACCCGGGCTACGAGACCGATGCGGTCCCGGTGTTTTGCGGCAACCAGCCCAACAACTGCGACGCGCCGCCCGACAACCTCGCCAACCACCGCGACCTCGACTCCGACAACGACGGCCTCACCGACATCGAAGAGCGCGCGGCGATGACCAACCCGTGCGCGGCCGACACCGACCGCGACACCATCGACGACCTCGCGGAGGTGGCCGCCGGATCCAACCCCCGCGACATGACGTCGCGCCCGCCGGAGAACTCCCTCTACGTCACGCTCCCCTACTACGCGCCGGGCGCGGGTGGAGCGCGCACGGGCGTGCCCGAGACCCGCGAGTTCACCTTCGCCACGCGCATCCGGCAGGCCGATGTCTTCTTCCTCGTGGACAACTCCGCGAGCCTGGAGACGACCATCGCCAACCTCCGAACGGGCCTCACCTCCATCGCCAACGGTGTGCGGGCGGCGATCCCCGATGCGCGCCTCGGGGTGGCGTCGTTCGACTCGATGCCCGATGCGCCAGAGGGGCAGATGCTGCTCCCGACCGACGACGGTCAGGCGGGGCGCCCGGGTGACTACACCCTCTGGATGCGGCAGCCGCTCACCACCGACCTCGCGCTGGTGCAGAACGCCTTCAACGACATGCGCACCATCTCGGAGGACAGCATGATGCGCTACCTCGGTGGCAACTCGCCCGAGTGCCAGGTCACCGCGATGTACGAGGTGCTCACCGGCGCGGGGACCCGCTCGGGCGGCTACGCCACCAACCCGGCGTCGCTGCTCAGCGTGCGCAACGCCCGCGACCCGATGGGCAACGGCTGGGTCGCCACCTCCGACCCGGCGCGTGACTGCCCCGGCATCCCGGGTGCGTACGGCTGGGGCTGCTTCCAGACGGGGCGCGTTCCGATCATCGTGCTCTTCTCGGATGCGGCGTGGTTCGACGGTCCGGCGCCGTCGTCGCCCGTGAGCAACCGCGGCTGGCGCTACCCCGAGCTCGACGCCGCGATGCGCATGCGCGGCACCCTCTTCCTCGGCGTCGACGTCTCCCCCTTCGGAACCATGGGCGCCACCTACGCCAACTCGGTGTACCTCGCGCGCTCGACGGGTTCACTCAACCGCACGGGCAGCCCGGTGGTCTTCGCCCCGGCCTCCACCGGCGGCCTCGCGAGCACCGCGATGGGCATCATCAACGGCATCACCACGCTTGCCAACGAGACCCGCCAGGACATCACGACGACGACCATCGCCGACCCGATGGAGATGCGCCTTCCCACGGGTCGCACCACGGCCAGCTTCATCCAGTCGGTCACGCCGGTGCGCGGCGATCCGGCGATGGGCGTCGGCTACGAGCGCCAGGACGAGCGCACCTTCTACAGCGTGCTGCCCACGACCCGCGTGGTCTTCCGGGTGAGCTTCTATAACGACTTCATGGAAGGCACCGACACGGCGCGCGTCTTCCAGGCCAGCGTGGTGGTGCGCGGTCGCGCGGGCAGCGAGGTCGATCGCCGCCCGGTGTTCATCGTGGTGCCGGCCCGCGGTGGCGGCCTGCCCCCGGGCTGACCTTGTCGACAGGCAATGGGAGAACAGCCGCAAGGGCGCGGGGGTCGCAAGGGCTGCGGAAGAGACTGAGGTTGGGCCTGGCTTCGAGAGCCCAAACCCTCTGTTCCCGCCTTGGATCTCTTCCTTGCGACCCTGGCACCCTTGCGGCTCTTTCGCTCAGCCGCTGCGCGTGACCCGCCGTCGTCGGCGCCACGCGAGCGCCACGCCCGCCAGCACCCACGCACCACTCCCGCTGCTCCCGACGCCCGCTCCGACTCGGCAGCTACAGCCCTTGCCGTCGTCGTCCCCGACACCGCCATCCATGCTCGCGCCGCCGTCCATCGCGAGGGTGCCCGCGTCGGTTCCGCCGTCGCCGGGCTGCGGCCCGACCCCGGCGTCGGTGACCGCTGCGTAGAAGCGCCCGCCCGCGCCGAGCGTGCCCTGGTACAACGGCGCGCCGTTGCGGTCGTCCACCCGAATCTCTCCGGTGGTCATCCCGTGGCGCGCGAAGAGCACCGTGTACGTGCGCGTCCCGTCGGGGTCGGCGACACGCAGCCCCACGCGATCGCCCTCTTCGACCAGCGTCGACATCGGGAGCACCGCGCGCCCCGCGCGGCCCGCGTCGAGCAGGTGCAGGAAGTACTCCCTGGCCTCTGGGGCGGCGGACTGATCCTCCACCCGCGCGCCGCGCGACTCGTTGCTGGTGATGAGCGGCGAGACGTCGGTGCCGCCGACCGAGAAGCCCTCGACGAGCCCCTGCATTCCCGACGTGGGGAGCAGCCGCCGACCGAGCAGCCGCCCATCGCGACCGTCGATGGAGAAGGTGTCCGCCGACGGAAAGAGCGGTCGCGCGAGACCATGAAGCACGAAGCGCTTCACATACGTCGGGTCGGTCGACTCGACGCGGTCGAAGAGCACCACCAGCTCGGGGCGCAAGAACACCAGCTGCCGCGTGACCTCCCGCACCTTCGGCGCGTTGCCCGGGCTCACATACGCGATGCTGTTGTACGCGCGGGTGCTGTCGCAGGCCGCGTAGTCGTGGAAGCGCGACGCCTCGAAGGCCGTGACGCCGCCGGTCTCGAACTGCGCGCCCGTCGTGAGGTTGTTGCGGTACTCGTCAAGCGAGCGACGGCCGCCGCTCGCGTAGTTGATGGAGCGCTGCCCGCCGTCGTTGACCATCGGCAGCATGCGGGTGTTGGGGAAGGTCTCGCCCGGCCGCATCACGGTCACCACGTTGGCGTGGGCGGAGCGCTGCGCGTACCAGTTGATCCAGTGGTTGGTCTCGAAGCCGTCGTAGGCGCCGGTGCTCACCGCGAGGGGATTGAAGCGGTAGATCTGGAAGCTCCCGGTCTCCAGGTGCTGCCGCGTCGAGAACCAGTCGCCGCACGACAGGCTCACCCAGGTCGCGTCGGCGTCGTCCCAGCTCGAACGCATCACCACCACGTCCTCCGACGTCGCGCCGAGGTGCGCCGCCAATGGGAGCGAGTCGCGGCCCGGCTGCGCGGGTCGCTCGGGGGAGTAGAAGACGAGCTGCTGCCAGATCTCGGGGCCGTTGTAGTCCGCGGCCGTGGGCAGGCGGCGCGTCGCTTCGAGCGCGAGCGACTGCGCGACGGTCGACCCCGTCCCCCATGCGAGGAGGTCGAGCAGCGGCCGGAGCTGGTTGGCCGGGTTGAGCTGCGTGTCCGACGAGTCGCCGAAGTTGGCGAAGCGGAAGTCCGGGCGCAGCACATACGCGAAGTAGCGCACGGCGTTGTTGAAGACGTCGCCGCGGGTGCGGGCGTGGGCGAAGAGATCTTCCTCCGTCGCGGTGGTCCACGCCGCGGCGACGAGGGCGGCGTTGCGGAGCACGGTGCCGGTGGCCCAGCCGGGGCCCTCGTGCCACCACGCGCCGGTGTAGGCGAGCGCGGGCAGGAGCTGCGTCTTCCAGCGCATGTCGGCGTACGCGAGGTAGCGGCGCACGTCGGCGTCGGGCACCGAGCTGGCGCCCTGGAGCGCGAGCCCCGCGAGGGCGACGGCGGCGAAGTGGGAGTACGCCTCGGCCGAGAAGACGTCCGTCGGCTCGTGGGTCATCGACCACTCCGCGTAGCTGCGGAGGTGCCCTTCGAGGGCGACGCGGTCTTCCATGGTGAGCGCGGCGTAGAGCCAGTCGTAGGCCACCGCGAGCTGGCGCACCGCGCGCGCGTTGGAGGCGTACTGCCCGGTCGGGTCACCGCGGTCGACGAACGATCCCACGCGGGCGATCTGGTCGCGCAGCACGGGCAGCACCGCGGGCTCTTGATAGAGCACGTAGCGCGTGGCGAGCGCGATGAGCGGGTGCTCGACGCCACGAAACGCCTCTACTCCGGGCAGCGGTAGCGCGGGCGCGGCCGTGCGGCAGGCGCGGGCGTACTGTGAGTCGCTGGCCTCACAGCGGGCGACGATGGTGGCCGGCGCGACGCCGCGGCGACCGTCCGCGACGAGGAAGAGTCGCGGGTGGATGGGCCGAACGACAGGCTGCGCCGAGGCAGTCATCGGCGAGAGGGAGAGCGCGAGGAGGGTGAGGCTGGAGAGCAGGCGGGGCATCACGCGACGCCCCGACCATCGCACGGCCTACGGGTGCTGCGAAGGGTCGACGGTGACGGTGAGCGCGTAGGGGCGCGACTCGTTTTCGCGATAGGTGCCGACCCACACCTGGTAGAGCCCGGGGATGAAGCTGCCCTCGACCGCGGGGTTGAGCTGATAGGTGTCGTCGTTGCAGAGCACCTGCCCGTCGGGGCGGCGCACGACGAGGGTCGAGTCGGCGGCGGACATCACGTACATCCGCATGAACGCCTGCGGCTGGGTGACCATCACCACGTGGCTCGGCGGACCCTGGAAGTAGCCGCGACAGATGCCCGTGCCGTGGATGCCGTCGGAGCCGAGGGCGCCGCCGTTGCGGCCGCGGACGGTGCGGCTCACGAAGTTGCCGCCGACCATCAGCCGACCGAAGAGGGGGCGGCCACCGAGCTCGAGCGCGCCGAGGGAGTTGCTGCCGCCCTGCGGGGGCTGCGGCTGGTACGGCTGCGGCTGCGGGCGCATGCCGCCGTTGTTGTCGGGGGTGGTGCCCTGGAGCTCACTCAACAGGAGCTGGAACGGCGCCGGGCCCGACTGCGAGTAGGTGCCCACGTAGACGTCGTAGCGGCCGGGCGGGAGGGACTGCGCGTCGATGCCGGGGACGTTGCCGTAGGTGTCGTCGGCGCACCACGTCATGCTGGTGGAGCGGATCATCAGCGTGAGGTCGGTGCCCTGGAGCGGCTGGGCGATGACGCGGAGGAAGTTGAAGCCCGTCGGGGTCTGGATGATCGCCTGCGGGGCGCCGGGGATGAACCCGCGACAGTTGCCGGGGGCGCCGGGCACCGAGGCGGCCTGCACCATGCCGCCGGCCATGCCGCCCACGCGACGCGGGTCGGGCATGAAGCCCGTGTTGAGTTGCACCACCTGCTGCGCGGCGGCGAGGGACGGCAGCGCCTGCGCGGCGGCGAGCGTGAGGGCGATGAGCGTGGATCGGTTCATGGAATCTCCGGCGTCCGTTTCAGGGCGAGAGGGTGAGAGAGGTGGCTTGACGGGTCCCGTCGACGATCCTCCAAGATCGCGGCGGTGCGGGTCAAGGGCGTCCGACCGCGGGCAGCGACGTTGGTTCCCGCGCGGGCATTCATTGGCGATCGCGTGGAGGGTGAGGCGAGCGGTGGCGTAGGGGACGCGGCGCTTGTGCGGCCGCGGTGAATCCCGTAGAAGCGCGCGCGTGGAAACTGCTGTCGAGAAGGCCAAAGTGCTGCTGGAGGCGATGCCGTTCATCCGGCGCTTCCAGGGGCGGACGTTCGTGATCAAGTACGGCGGCCACGCCATGGTGGCCCCCGAGCTGAAGGAGAGCTTCGCCAAGGACGTCTGCCTCCTCAAGTACATCGGCATCAACGTGGTGGTGGTGCACGGCGGCGGCCCGCAGATCTCCACCATGCTCAAGCAGTCCGGGGTGCAGTCGCGCTTCGTCGACGGGCTCCGCGTCACCGACGACGCCACGATGGAGGTCGTCGAGATGGTGCTCGCGGGCTCCATCAACCAGGACATCGTCTCCCTCATCTGCCGCCATGGCGGCCGAGCCGTCGGGCTCTCCGGCAAGGACGACGGCTTCGTGCTGGCCGACCGCGTCGGGCCGCACACCACCCGCGACGGTGACACCGTCGACCTGGGGCGCGTCGGCGAGGTTCGTCACGTGACGCCCGACGTGGTGGTCGAGCTCACGCGCGCGGGCTTCATCCCCGTCATCGCGCCCATCGGCGTCGACGACCACGGGGCGTCGCTCAACCTCAACGCCGACACCGCGGCGGGCAAGGTCGCCGAAGCGTTGCGCGCCGAGAAGCTCATCCTCCTCACCGACGTTCAAGGTGTTCGCGGCGCTGACGGTGAATTCGCGAGCTCGCTCAACAGCGCCACCGCCCGCGAGTGGATCGCCGAAGGCGTCATCGACGGCGGGATGATTCCGAAGGTCGAGTGCGCGCTGGAGGCCATCGCCGGAGGTGTTCGGAAGGTGCACGTCCTCGACGGGCGACGCCCCCACGCGGTGCTGTTGGAGATCTTCACCAACGACGGCGTCGGCACGGAGATCGTTCGCGCGTGAGCGACGACCGCATCGCCGACCTCGCGCCCGAGGACGTCGATCGGGCCCTCGCCGAGAGCGCCGACCACCACGGCCTCCCCGACTACTACCGCTCGTCGGTTCGGCCGCTGTTGCGGCTGCCCGTCGAGCGTTGGCCGCGGTGCTGCGGCGGCGGCTGCGAGCCGTGCAGCGAGACGCTACGCGCGGTGGCCGCCACGGCGCTGGTCAGGCTCGGGCGAGGGGTGTAGATCAACGAGATCTATGGCTGAAACCGACGCGTTGCTGGCCCTCGCAAGCCGCCACCTGCTCAAGACCTACAAGCAGCCGCCGCTGGTGATGACGCGCGGCGAGGGCTGTCGCCTCTACGACACCGAAGGGCGCTCGTACCTCGACCTCTACGCGGGCATCGCGGTGTGCGTGCTCGGGCACTCGCACCCGGCGCTGGTGAAGGCCGTGACCGAGCAGGTCGGCCGCCTCGGGCACATCGCCAACCTCTACTACAACGACCGGCAGATCGAGCTCGCCGCCCAGCTCTGCGCCCGCACCGGGATGGACCGCGTCTTCTTCACCAACAGCGGAACCGAGGCCAACGAGGGGGCGCTCAAGCTGGCGCGTCGGTGGTTCTTCACGCAGGGGCAGCCCGAGCGCACCGACGTCGTGGCGACGTGGAGCTCGTTTCACGGGCGCTCCATGGGCGCCGTCGCGATGACGGGGACCCCGAAGTACTGGGAGGGCTTCGGCCCGCGTCTTTCGGGCGTCTCGCAGGTGGCGTACGGCGACCTCGAAGCGATGCGTCGGCGGGTCAACGACCGCACGGCCGTCATCATCGTCGAGCCGGTGCAGGGCGAAGGCGGCGTGATGCCGGCCCCGGCGGGCTACCTCCAGGGGCTGCGCCAGCTCTGCGACGAGACGGGGACGCTGCTCATCCTCGATGAGATCCAGACGGGCGTCGGGCGCAGCGGGAAGTACCTCGCGTCGCAGCACGAGGGCGTCGCGGCGGACGTGCTCACCATCGCCAAGGGCGTGGCGGGTGGCGTTCCCATCGGGGCATTTCTGGTGAAGGAGAAGCACGCCGAGGCGCTCGCGCCGGGCACCCACGGCAGCACCTTCGGCGGCAACCCGTTGGCCTGCGCGGCGGCGCTCGCGGTGCTGGAGACGCTTGACCGCGAGAACCTCATCGAGGGGGCGGCGAAGAAGGGCGCGTATTTCCTCTCGGCGTTGGAGAGCCTCGCGGCGAAGCACCCGACGCTGGTGAAGGGGGCGCGCGGTCGCGGTCTCTTGTGCGGTCTGGTGCTGGCCGACCACGTCGAGGCCCGCGCGGTGCTCGGCGCGATGCGCGACAAGGGCGTGCTCATCGCGCAGGCGGGCGACCATGTGCTGCGCTTCGCGCCGCCGCTCATCGTGAGCGAGGCCGAGCTCGACCAGGGCATCAAGACGCTCGACGCCGTGCTCGGTGAGCTTCCCAGGGGGGCGGCGTGATCAACAAGATCAAGCGCGACTTCCTGCGCGTCGCCGACCTGGCGCCCGACGAGCTGCGGCACCTGCTCGACCTCGCCAAGGCCATCAAGAACCAGCGGCAGCACGGCGCGCCCCGTCGGACGTTGGAGGGGCGCAGCGTGGCGCTCATCTTCGAGAAGTCGTCGACGCGCACGCGGGTGTCCTTCGAGGTCGGGGCCTTCGAGCTCGGCGCTCACCCGGTCGTGCTCAATGGCAGGGACATGCAGCTCGGTCGGGGCGAGTCGCTCGAAGACACGGCGCGCACCCTGTCGCGCTACGTGCACGCCATCGTGCTGCGGACGCACGGCCACCATCGCGTCGAGCGCATGGCGGCGGCCTCGTCGGTGCCGGTCATCAACGCGCTGACGGACGACCACCACCCGTGCCAGATCCTGGCTGACCTGCTCACCGTGCGTGAACGCAAGAGCGCCCTGGAGGGCTTGAAGTACGCGTGGGTCGGCGACGCCAACAACGTGGCGCGGAGCTGGGTCGAGGCGGCCGAGCGGCTGGGCCTGGCGCTCACCATCGCGTCCCCGGAGGGCTACGGCTTCGGGCCGGAGGAGCTCCCGGCCAACGTGACGCAGGTGGTCGATCCGTTGGAAGCGGTGCGCGGCGCCGACGTGGTCATCACCGACGTGTGGGCGTCCATGGGTCAGGAAGACGACGCGGCGAAGAGGCGGGAAAGCTTCGCGGGATACGGCGTGACGCCGACGCTGATGGCCGAGGCGGCGACGGGTGCGCTGGTGTTGCATTGCCTGCCGGCGCACCGCGGCGAGGAGATCGACGAGGTGTACCTCGATGGGCTCAACGTCGCGGTGTGGGACGAGGCCGAGAACCGGCTGCACGCACAGAAGGCGCTGCTCGAGTTCTTGATGCGGTGAGCGCAGGTGCCACATGAGCGCCCGGGGGAATCGTCCCGGGCGGGGCACAAGCCCGTTGCCAAGCGGTGCGGACTGGACGACCGTAGAGGCGACGACGGGTCGTCATAACAGCGAGCGGGTTCTCGGATGGAAAAGGTCATCGGGATCGATCTTGGGACGACGAACTCATGCGTCGCCGTGGTTGAAAATGGGACGGCGGTGGTGATCGCCAACCGTGGCGGGTACAAGACCACGCCGTCGATGGTGGCGATGACCGAGGCGGGCAAGCGCCTCGTGGGGCACCTCGCCAAGCGGCAGGCCATCACCAACGCGGAGAACACGGTCTACTCCGCCAAGCGGCTCATCGGCCGCAAGTGGAACAGCCCGCAGGTGAAGCAGGTCGCGCAGACGGCCTCGTACAACATCGTCGAGGGCCCGCACGGGGACGTCCGCATCTCGCTGCGCGACAAGGCCCACTCGGTGCCCGAGGTGTCGGCGATGGTGCTCGCGGAGATGAAGCTCATCGCCGAGGAGTACCTGGGGCACGAGGTCGTGAAGGCCGTGGTGACGGTGCCCGCGTATTTCAACGACAACCAGCGGCAGGCGACCAAGGACGCCGGGGCCATCGCGGGCCTCGAAGTCATCCGCATCATCAACGAGCCGACGGCGGCGGCGCTGGCCTACGGCTTCGGGCGCAACATCGACCGCACCGTGGCCGTGTACGACCTCGGCGGCGGAACCTTCGACGTCTCCATCCTGGAGATCGGCTCGACGGGTGTGTTCAAGGTCATCTCGACGGCGGGTGACACCTTCCTCGGCGGCGAGGACTTCGACGCGCGGGTCATCGACTGGCTGGTCGACGGCTTCAAGGAAGAGCACGGCATCGACCTCCGCAAGGACCGCATGGCCCTTCAGCGCCTGAAGGACGCGGCGGAGAAGGCGAAGGTCGAGCTGTCATCGGTGCGCGAGGTGGAGATCAACCTCCCGTTCATCATCTCGTCGGGGCGCAACGAGGCGCTGCACCTCCAGCGGGTGCTCTCGCGCGCCGACTTCGAGGCGCTCACGGGCGACCTCGTGCAGAAGACCGTCGACATCATGAAGCAGACCCTCGACGACGCGGGCCTGCGCCGCGAAGACGTGGAGGACGTGATCCTGGTGGGCGGCATGACCCGCATGCCGCTGGTCGAGCGCAGCGTGGCGGACTTCCTCGGGCGCGAGCCGAGCAAGGGCGTTCATCCCGACGAGGTGGTGGCCATCGGGGCGTCGATCCAGGGGTCGGCGCTGCTCGAAGACGACTCGCCCAACATGAACAAGGTCGTGCTGCTCGACGTGACGCCGCAGACCCTCGGCATGATGGTGGCGGGCGGGCTCATGGAGCCGCTCATCCCGAAGGACACCACGGTCCCGACGGCGCGCGGCAAGACCTTCACCACGTCGCGGGACAACCAGACCGCGGTGAAGATCCTCGTCATGCAGGGCGAGAGCGACCAGGCCGATCAAAACGAGCTCCTCGGGGAGTTCATCCTGACGGGTCTGCGGCGCGCACCGGCTGGTGTCGTGGAGATCGAGGTGACCTTCGAGATCAACGCCGACGGCATCGTCAGCGTCCACGCGAAGGACCTCGAGACGGGCAAGGAGCAGTCGATCACCGTGACGGCCACCTCGGGGCTCACCCGCGAGGAGATCGAGGCGATGATCGACGCGGGCAAGGAGTTCGCGGTCGAGCGCAAGCGCGACGAGGAGTACGAGGCCCGCAAGCAGGAGGCCGAGGGGCTGATGCACGAGATCGAGCGGCTCTTCGACAAGGTCTCGAAGGTGGTCGGCGGCAGCGACTATGGGCGCGACGCCCTCGACAAGGCCCAGGGGGTCATCGAGCGCACCAAGGTGGCGATCGACCGGCGCGATGCGACGGCGCTGAAGGAGCAGGTCGAGGCGCTCTCGCGCACGTTCCGGATGTTCAAGGGAGTGGTCGCCAAGGCCTGAACGGCGTAAGTGGAGGGGGACGAGGAACAGCGCTAGATGGCAACCCGCGAGGGCCGCAAGACACCGACCGGATCGGAGATCGACGACTGGTTCGACCTCCTCGATGAGGAGGCGTCGGCGTTGCCGCCGAAGCCGCCCGGTCCGGCCACGGAGGTGTCTCGGAGAATCACGCCGGTGCCCGTCGCCGAGCAGCGCGCCTCGGACTCCTGGGACTGGGACATGGAGACCCCGGTGGTGGCCGCCCAGCCGCCGCCCGAAGCGCATGCCGAGGAGGAGTTCACCGACTTCGGCCGCCCGCCTCCGCTGCCGCTCGCCATCCCTGCGGCGACGGCCAGCATCTCCAACCTCCCGGGCGTCGAAGGGAGCCCGCGGCGCTTCCAGGGCACCATGATGTTCGGCGCCACCCCGGAGGCGCCTGACAACCTCCTGACGCCGCCCACGGCCCCGCCGCCCACGGCGCCGCCGCCCACGGCTCCGCCGCCGACCCCGCTGCCTCCGGTACCGCGCACGCCGCCGCCGGTTCCGGCCGAGGCGCTGTCGCACAAGCCCGCGTCGGTCTCGCCGCTGCGCGGGCGTACGCCCATCCCCCGCGCTGCCGTGCCCCGCGCGGTGCCGCAGGGCTTCGCCGTCCCGGGGCCGCTGCACAACAAGCCCGCGGCCTCGTCGATGCCGCCGCCCCACGTGCCGCGCGCCTCGGTGCTCGAACCCGCCGACGTGGACGACCTGGAGTTTCAGGACGTCTCGGCGCCGCGGGCGGTGGGTGGTCCTCGCGCCGAGCGACCCGCGCTGCGCGAGGTGCCCCGCGCCGAGAAGCCCACGCCGGTGCAGTCGATTCCGGTGTCGACGGTGAGCCGTCCGCCGCGCGCCCAGCCGACCCCGGTGGTCAACCGCGACATTCCCCCGGAGGCCCAGCGCTCGCCGCTGCCGCCGCGCATCGACGCCATCCAGCCGCGGCCCTCGCAGATGCCGCCGTCGACGCGGCGCGAGATGGTCGACCGCTTCGAGCTCGGCGACTTCACCGGCGCGCTCTCGCTGGCCGAGACGCTCCTCGAAGCCGACCGCATCGACAGCGAGGCCCGCGAGATCGCCGAGACGTCGCGCACCAAGCTGCGGGCGATCTACACCGGGCGCCTCGGGTCGCTCGATCAGGTGCCGGTGATGATGATCCCGCACGCCGAGCTGCGCTGGCTGGCGCTCGACCACCGCGCGGGCTTCGTTCTGTCTCTGGTGGATGGGACGTCGAGCATCGACGAGATCATCGACGTGTCGACCATGGCGCAGCTCGAAGTGCTGCGGACGCTCTACAACCTCCTCAGCCAGAACGTCATCTCGCTGAGGAGGCCGCGGCGCTGAGAGGCCATTACATCGAGAGGCCGCCGTCGACGTCGATGGTGCGCCCGGTGAAGTAGTCGCACTCCAGCACGAAGCGCACGCCCAGCCAGATGTCCTCGGGCACGCCCACGCGCCCCGCAGGAACCTTCTCGACCAGCGCGTCGCGGGCCTTCTGGTTCATGCCCTGGGTCATCGGGGTCTCGATCATCCCCGGGGCGATGGCGCCCACGCGGATGCCGTACGCCCCGAACTCGCGCGCCCACGTCAGCGTGTTGGCCGCGAGCGCCGCCTTCGCGGCGGAGTAGTTGGACTGACCGCGGTTGCCGTAGCGCGCGATGCTCGACATGTTGACGATGACGCCGGGGCGAGTGCCGGTCTCCATCATCTTCGCGATGACCTCGCGGGCGATCATCGTCGCGCCGGTGAGGTTCACGTCGATGACGGCGTTCCACTGCTCGCGGGACATCTTGGTGATGGCGCCGGTGGTGCGGTCCTGCTTCACGAGGAGGCCGTCGCGCAGGATGCCGGCGTTGTTGATGAGCCCGTTGAGGCCGCCCATCGAAGCGTGCGCCCACGTCACGAAGTCCACCACCTCGGCCTCGTCGGCCACGTTCAGCTTGCGCGTGAACAGCTTGCCCGGGCCCTTCACCTCGGCCGCGAGGGCGGCGAGGCCCTCTTCCTTCACGTCGCCCACGGCGACCTGCGCCCCCGCCTCGACGAGCCGCTTCGCGAAGTGCGCGCCCATGCCCTGCGCGCCGCCCGTGACGATGATCTTGAACGTGCTGAGTTCCATCGCTGATCTCCTGCGGCGCCTCACGACCGTGAGCGCGCGCGCCGCGGGTGTATGCGCCGCGTCGCGGGCTGTAAAGAGGCGTCTCAGCCGCCGCGCTGCGACAGGAAGAGCTCGATGAGCGATCGTGCGATGGACAACCGCGGCGGGAGCTGCGGCAGCGCGTCGAGCGCGAACCACCGCGCGTCCTCCAGCTCACCGTCGCGCAGCGCCACCTCGCCGCCCCCATAGCGCGCGAAGAACCCCACCATGAGCTGGTGCGGAAAAGGCCACGGCTGCGAGCCCTGGTAGGCGACCTCGTCGACGGTCACCCCGGTCTCCTCCATCACCTCGCGCTTGACGCACTCCTCCAGCGTCTCGCCCGCCTCGACGAAGCCCGCCACGAGCCCGTAGCGCCCGGCGGGCCACGACGCCTGACGCGTGAGCAGCACCCGGTCGCCGTCGTGGACGAGCGTGATGATGCACGGCGACACCCGCGGGTACGCGACGTGGCCGCACCCGACGCAGCGCTTCGCCCGCTCGCGCGGGTTCGCCTGCTCCATCGCCGACCCGCACTGCCCGCAGAAGCGGTTGGTGCGATCCCAGTGGAGCACCTGCGAGGCGAGCGCGGCGGCCGACCACGCGCCGGCGTCGAGGGCCTTGGTCGCGACGCGCAGGTCGAAGCCCGTCAGCCCATCGGGCCATGCCGTATCCGGGGCGAGTTCGACCGCGAGCACCACCGAGCCTTCCAGCGTGCCGACGTGGTGGATGCGCTGCGCGGCGAGGGACGAGACATCGACCGTGCGCGGTAGCGCAGGCGGATCACCCGGCACGAGCAGCAGCTCGCCCTTGCGGAAGACGCACCACCACGCATCGGGGGGCGGCGGGTCGGAGACCGCGTCGCAGCCGGGGGACCATCGATCGTCGGGGGGAGGGAAGGTAGCGAGCATGGGCTCGCGTGGATCTAGAGGGTGCGGGCGTGCTTGTCGATGAGGCGGGCGACGCCGGGGACGGCTTCTTCGACGTTCTTCTTCCCCTGCGGGCGGAGCTGCTGGTAGGCGCTGCGCAGGGCGTTGTGGCGGGTGTTCTTGGCGCGGTCGTCGGTGATGCCGAGGAGCGCGTCGGCGATCTCACCCTTCCGCGCGGTGAAGTTGTCGACGATCGACCCGCCCTTGGCGACATGCGCCTGGTAGAAGGGGTCGAGGCGCCCGGCGAAGTCGTCGAGCAGGCCGTCGATGACGTCGGGGATGATGCCCGGCTTGACGCCCTTGACCACCTTCACGGCGGCCTTGATGGCGAGGCCCGACAGGCCCGACTTGGCGGACACCTCGTCGTCGAGGAGACGCTCGGCGTCCTTCACGACAAGCTGTCGGCGCGTGGGATCAGTGAGGATGCTCTTGAGGTCGGCCATGCTGGTCGTAGCTCCCGGTGAGAGGGGTGTCGGTCAGTGCCAGGGGACGGCGGCGCCGTTGGTGTCGCCCATCTCGTAGCGTACGAGCGCGCCGCCCGACGCGACGTAGATGTCCGTGCAGCGCAGGGCGCCGACGCCGAACTCGATGTTGGCGGCCGCGGAGATGCCCGTGCGCAGCACCTCGGGGTTGGTGCCGTCGGCGTCGAGGCGGATGAGCCGCCCGCCCGAGTTGTCGCCGATGTAGATGCGGCCCGTCGCGTCGAAGGCGAGTCCGTCGGGGTTGCCCAGGTCGGTCGCGACGGTCTCGCGCGCCGTCTCACGGTTGTCGGCGAGCGTCAGCTTGATGAGCGACCCGGCGCCGTAGCTGTCGACGTAGAGAGACCCGTCGCGGTGGAAGGCGACGCCGTTGGGTTGGCGGATGGTCGCCGTGGTGACCTGCGTGCGCATCCCGTCGACCACCCGGTACACGTGCCCCGACGCGGAGAAGTTGCTGTAGTACAGCGCGCCGTCGGGGCCCATGGTGAGGCCGTTGGGCGAGCCCGCGCCCGGCAGGTACGCGGTGCCCATCGGGGCCTCGGCGGTGAGGTCGACCGCATAGATGGTGCCGGCCGAGGGAGAGCCGACGTAGAGGCGCTGGTTGGCGACGTCGAGGGCGAGGCCCCACACCGTGGACGCCGCCGTGGGGAGGGAGGCCCAGGTGGACTCGGGCGCCATCCCGGGGCGGATGCGGCCCACGGCGCGCGACTGTGAGTAGTAGATCGTCCCATCAACGGCGATGACGAGCCCTTCGCTGCCGCGCACCGAGGTGATCGTGGGTCGACCCGAGCCGCAGGTGGGCGCCGTGCCGCCGTCGCCCGCCGTGGGCACGTCCGCAGCGGCGGGGACGTCGGTGCCGGGCTGCACGTCGGCGCCGGGCTGCACGTCGGCGCCGGGCTGCACGTCGGCGCCGGGTTGCACGTCGGGGACGACGCCGAGGTCGGTGCCGTTGCCCGCGTCGGTGGGCTGATTGACGACGTCGTCGGAGCAGGCGGCCAGGAAGACGGAGGCGAAGGCGAAGGGAAGAGCGCGGCGCATGAGGTTCCTCGCGGGTGTGCAGCGGTTTCTCGCCGTATTCGGGGGGCAATGCAAGCACTGCCGATGATGCTTCACAGGGCGCGGCCGCGGCGCTACGACGGCGTGCGATGGACGACGATCTGGCGAGGTTGCGCAGGGACTACCGGGCCGGGTCGCTCGACGAGTCGGCGGTGGCGGGCGAGCCGTGGGAGCAGTTCAGGCGGTGGTTTGCCGAGGCGCGGGCGGCGGAGGTCGACGAACCCAACGCGATGACCCTCGCGACCGTCGACGCCGACGGCTCGCCCCACGCCCGCATCGTCCTGCTCAAAGACCTCGACGCGGCGGGCTTCGTGTTCTTCACCAACTACGACAGCGACAAGGGCCGCGAGCTCGCGGCGCGACCCGCCGCCGCGCTGGTGTTCGTGTGGCTGCCGCTGGAGCGATCGGTGCGCGTGGAGGGCGTCGTCGAGCGCGTCACGGCCGCGGAGTCCGACGCGTACTTCGCGGTGCGGCCGAGGGCGAGCCAGCTCGGCGCCGTGGCCTCGCCGCAGAGCGCCGTGGTGGCCAACCGCGCGGCGCTCGAACGCTCCTTCGCCGAAGCGGAGGCACGCTACGAAGGGACGACGGTGGAGCGCCCCGCGCACTGGGGCGGCTATCGGGTGGTGCCGTCGATGGTGGAGTTCTGGCAGGGGCGTCGGAGTCGCCTGCATGACCGGCTGCGCTACCGACGGTCGGGCGACGGCTGGGTGATCGCGCGCCTCGCGCCGTAGCGGTCACAGCGCCAGCGGGATGAGCCGCGAGAGCAGCGCGGCAAGGGACGGAGCGACGACGCCGAGGGTCTTCGCGGGAGACTCCAACAGCACCCGACCGCTGACGTTATCGACGGTGAGGAAGCGCCCATCACCGAGCGCTCCGATGGGGACGGTGTCGGGCTCCGACCGCGCTCGTCGCGCGCTGAGGTGAGCGGCGAGCTGTGCACCGAAGGCCGCTTCGTCGGCGGGTCCACCGAGGCCCAACAGGATGATGGACTCGCTCCCGAGGGAGGCCTCGAAGGGGAGGCACCACCACGCGCCGAGCCAGGCGCGAAGGTCGTCCGAGAGGGTGACGTCGGCGTCGCGCTGGAGGGTCGCGAGGTCCGACGCGGGGACGCGCGCGAGCGGCTGCCAGAGCACGTTGCCGTCCGCGTCGGGCGGGGTCACCTCGCAGGGCGACGGGTGCGCGGGGTCGTGCTCGGTCATGGGCAGCTCGCCGCTCACGGTGCGGACCGCGGCGAGGTAGCGCTGGAGGAGGTCGGCGTGGGCGTGGCGTACCGCGTCGGACATCGTTGGCTCCTCCGGAGGGCGGCGGCTGGGGTCGCCCTTCGGTCGCGTCTTGGACTTCGGCGCGCGACCCTTTCTACACTGTCTCCCCACGCCGATGAACGACATCAAGGCCACCCGCGCTCTCCCGTCCGGACAGCGCCTCGTCGTCGTGCACGGCGACATCACGCGCGAGGACGTCGACGCCATCGTCAACCCCGCCAACGGCTGGCTCGCCCACGGCGGCGGCGTAGCCGGAGCCATCCTCCGTCGCGCGGGCTTCGACCTCCAACTGGAGAGCGACGCCTGGGTCGAGCGCTACGGGGAGATTCCCAACGGGGGCGTGGCGCTCACGGAGGGCTACATGCTCCCGGCGAAGCGGGTCATCCACGCCGTCGGGCCCGTCTGGCATGGCGGCGGTCGCAACGAGGAGGCCGAGCTCGCGTCTGCGGTGACCAACACCCTCGACCTCGCCGAGCGCGAGGGCTGCGCCACCGTCGCGATGCCCGCCATCAGCTCCGGGATCTTCGGGTTTCCCAAGGAGCGCTGCGCGGAGATCTTGTTCGACCGCGTCGAGGCGTGGTTTGCGGCGCGCCCGCAGAGCGTCCTGCGCGAGCTGCGGTTCACCAACATCGACGCGCCCACGGTGGGCGTGTTTCTCGACGAGTTCGGACGCCGCGCCTAGCGCAGCGCGCAGGCCAGCGGGACGAGCCCCGCCCGGAGCTGCGGCGAGCCCTGCGAGAAGGCCAGCCACGGCTCGTCGCCGCAGGTCACCACCGCCACGCGGTCGAGCCCGCCCAGCACCCAGTGGCCGCCGCGCGCCTCGCTCCCGCCATCGATGAGCAGCGGGATCAGCTCGCCGTCGCGCGCCCTCGTCACCGCCGCGAGCACCGCGCCGTTGACGCCGCCCGCGATCATCATCCCGCGGCCCTGTCGCTCGATCTCGCGCGTCATCACGTCGCCGCGCGGGGGAAACTCCACCACCACCACCGACCCGCTGCCCTCGCAGCGCGTGCCCGTGCAACCCGCGTCGGAGCCCGCGACCACCGTCGCGAGGAAGCGCCGCGACGAGCCGGCGTTGCCCACGCCCAATGGCGCAAAGCTGACGACCCCGGCCGGAGCCCGCCACGCCGCCGAACGCTGGAGGAGCTGTGCCTGGAGCTCCCGCAGCGGCGCCACCTCGGCGCCCGCGTTGGGAGTGCCCGCGTCGCCCCCCGCGACCGCGGTGGAGAGACCCGCCAGGGTGTTGAGCGGCAGCGACGCCACCGCGAAGCTCGTGCCCGTCGCGTCGCGCGAGCGGAGCAGCAGAGTCGCCGGGTCGCCAGGAACCGCCGCCGCGACGGCACCGTCGGCGACGAGGTACACCGTCGCCTCGCGGGGCTCATCGTTGGTGCGCGCGGGAAACTCCACGATGGCGGCGCGCTCGCGGCCGCCGTCGACGAAGGTGGTGCCGATCCACGCGCCGGTGGTGTCGGCGCGCAACAGCAGCGCGCCCTGGAACATCGCCGCCGTCAGCCCGGGCGTATGCATCGGGATGCGCCGCACGTCGCGGTCGATGCGCGCGAGGCCGAAGACCGCTCCCTCGCGAGCGATCCAGGTGGCCCAGGAGGTCGGGCCCGAGAGCGCGGTGCCGCTCTGCAAGACCCCCTCGGCGATGACGGCGCTCGCGGTCTCGAAGCGCGACCCGCGCGCGCTCCGGCGACGGTCGATGGTGAGCGTGTCGTCGAGCTGCGAGAGCACCACCACCTGCTGGGTGTCGCCCACGCAGAGCGCCGAGAGCTCCCGCGGGGCCGACGCCACCGCGAAGGAGCGCGGCGGTGCGAGCGGCTCGTCGCCGCAGCGCGTGGGCACCGAGACCACCACCCGCCCGGGGATCAACGAGTCGATGTGGGCGTTGTTGTTGGCGAGCGTCACCACCGCGGCCGTGAGCAGCATCGCGCCCGCGACCGCCGCCGCGATGACGAAGCGGCGCCGCCGGGTGTTGTGCTCGGTGCGAACCTCCGGGGGCGCCGTAAACGGCGACACCATGCGGCCCGACGGCAGGCTCGGGACGTTGGGGCCCGCGTCGGTCGGGGCGGTGCCCGGCGGGTTGGTCTGCGGCCCACGGCTCGGCGCCGCCGAGGTGGTTCCGCCGACGGCCGTGAGGTGCCCGCTGGAGATGCGCCGCGCGGGCTCGTCGATGAGGTGGCGGATGGCGTTGGCGAGCGCGAGGCCCGACTGGAGCGCGGGGTGATCACCCGCGCGCGCGCAGTTGCGGATCATCTCCCAGCGCACCACCGCCGGGCCATCGGGGCGCGCGCCGGTGCGCTCCATCGCGGCCTGGAGCGCGAGCGCGAGCGCGGCGAAGTCGGCGCGGGGCGCGGGGCGCGGCCTGGCGGCGAGGAGGCGCGTGACCGGCTCGACGCCGAAGCCCGACACCGCGAGGCGCTCGGAGCCGCGGTCTTCGAGGATGTGCAGGCGCTCCAGGGTGATGGCGCCGTGCACGATGCCGACGGCGTGGAGGTTGTTGAGCTCCTCGGCCAGCGGCGCGAACCAGCCCACGAGCGCCCGCAGCGCGGCCCGTCGGCGCTCGTCGATGTCGCCCGTGAAGAGCCCCGCGAGGCGCTCACCCAGCCCTGGCGGCGGGGCCTGGCGGAAGATCACCACGGGGATGCCTTCGGTGCTGCGCAGCACCTCGTCGGGGCGGCGGTACACCCGGCTCGCGGGGATGGCCCCGAGCTCGCTGCGCAGGGCCTCGAACACCGGCAGCGGGATCACCGCCGGGTGCAGCACCTGCGCGTAGGAGACCGTCCCTTGGGCGTCACGCACCTCGTGGAGGGTGCCCAACGCCGTAGGGTCGATGGGTTGAAGGACGAAGTACCGACCACCAAGCTTCTCGCCGACAGGGATCACGGAAATCTTCCAGTCGTCACGCTTCGCGAACTTCTACCGTGAGGTCAAGCACTCCGTGGGTACCGCCACGATTCGGGGGGTGGGGCGCGAGAGTTGTTGACCCAGCCAGAGGCTTCCGCCGCAGCGAACGAGTCGCCCGCGGTTGGAGCCAGGGTTGGAGATCGTGGCGTGGGTGGGGGACGCCCCTGCCACGGTGCTGAGCTGAAGGGCCGGGTGCACGGCCACACCCGCGGGCTGATGCAGCACGAGCCAACGGTCGGGCGCCTCGGAGGAGAGGTCGAGGGCGACGGACTCGGTCGCGACGGTGACGTCGACGGGCACGGGGCGCGCGGCGCTGTAGCGCAGCAGGTGCACCGCGCCGGGGCCCACGCAGCGGGCGCGGGTGGGGCACTGCTCGGCGGGTCGCGCGACGCCGAGGGTGACGGCGAAGCCGGCTTCGTCGCCGAGGGAGGCGCCGGTGATGGTGGCGGCGAAGACCTCGCCGGTGAGGGCGACTGGAGCGCTGCGGCGCAGGGCGTTGTCGGAGGGCGTGGCGCCGCGCACGGACGTGGCGTCGCCGCCGGGGTGGGCGGCGGCGAGGAGCCCGAGCTGCGGCCACAGCACGCTCAGGCGGTGCGACTGGCCTTCGCCCTGATGGAAGAGCAGCGCGGGGGAGGGGCCGGGGATGGTGGACTCGACGGTTCCGGCGCCGAGGTACCAGGTCTGCACGGAGGGTCGGCCGCGGCCGTCGCCCGACGACACCTGGAAGAGCACCGGGTGGGCGCCGCCTTCGGACTCGACGTTGCTCACCAGCCAGGTGGTGCTCGCGTCGCGGTGCAGCAGCATCACCCCCCGCAGCGGAACGCTGTCCCACCCCGCGAGGTGCACCGGCGCGTGGGCGTGCGGGTCGTGCGACACCTCGGCGAGCCCCACCGGGTCACCGACGCCGTTGCGCCAGATGGCCCACAGGCCGTCGCCCGTGTTGACCGCCGCGCCGAGCTCGACCGCGCCCGTTGCGTCGGAGGTGTCGAGGTGCCGCCACGCCTGGCCGCGCCTCGCCTCGCGCGTGGCCGTGAGCACCTGCGTCTCGCGCCTCGCCACCGTGATGAGGGTGCGGCCGTCGGGGGCGCACGCCACGTCGAACTCCTGCGCCTCGACCTCGTAGCCCGCCGGGGGGTCGAGCGACTCGCCCTCGCAGCGCAACGGCGCCGCGACGCGGCGACGCCCGGGGTGGAGGATGCCGAGGGAGATGGGCGAGTCCTTCACCGTCGAGAGGTAGGCCACGCCCGCGCCGCCGATCACCACGGCGAGCCCGACGCCGAGCAGGAGCCCGCGCGCCCATCGAGGCATGGAGCGGCGCTCTTCGACCGGAGGGGGCGCCGTGCCGCCCTTGGGCGCGCGCACCGAACGATCGCCTCGCCCGCCGGGGCCGATGGAGTCTTCGCGGGGCGCGGCGTTGCCGCGCGGCGGCGGCATGCTGGGGTTGCGCGTCGACCCGGTGTTGCTGCGGCCCGGCGGGGCGAGCGTGTTGCCGCGCATGGGGCGCATCGAGGGCATCGGCGCGGTGGGCTCGACGCTCAGCTTGGCGAGCTCGACGAGGGTCTTGCCGAGCTCGGTGCCCGACGCGAGGGCGGGGTGCTCGCCGTGCTGCGAGGAGTGTCGCAGGAGCGTCCACTTGCCGGCGGAGCCGCCCTCCGGGCTCAGCCCCGCGAGGATGAAGAGGTCGTGCAGCGCGCCGAGGAGGTCGACGAGGTCTTTGCGGGGCGTGGCCGCTTCGAGGTCGGGCGTGCTGCGGCGCGCGAGCGCGTCGATGCCGAAGCCCACGAGCACGCAGCGCTCGACGACCACCGCGGCGGGGCACACGAGGTACTGCGCGCGGATGACGCCGTGGCAGACGTTGGCCGCGTGCACGCGGTCGAGGTCCGTCGCGATGGCGGCGATCCAGTTGAAGAGCGAGGCCACCGTCGCAGGCTTGCCGAGGGCGGTCACCACGTCGGCGAGGCGCTCGCTCACGGGCACGAGCGACGCGACGGGGAAGATCGCGACGGGCAGCGAGGCGCGGTTGACGGTGATCTCGCGCGGCCGAAGCAGCGAGCTGTTGGAGGGCACGGCGCCGAGCACGGGGCGCAGGTCGGCGAGGTGTTCGGTGGCGCTCGCGGTGACGCCGAGGAGCTGCGCGGTCACCACCGCCGCGTCGCGGTCGATGACCTCGAACAACGCGCCGGTGCGCTCCTCGTCGGGCGCCCTGGAGACAGTGAAACGCTTGCCGAGAGGGTCACCGACTGCGATCAACGAGCACGCTCCAGCGAGGATGGGAGTGACATCGGGAGCGCCGACGATAGTCCAGATGCCCGCCCCGTTGCATCGCAGAACACGCGCCCCGTGATACCCCTGTGTGGGTGACGCGTTTCGTCGGCTCGACCCCGTGGCACTGGGTGTGGATCGTCCTCGCTGCCATCACACTGCGATTGCCCCCGCGGGGCGAAGGGCGTGAATCCGCGAACGCGCCGCGTCACCCCCTGCGCGTCGGGCTGGTGTTCGACGTCGGGGGGCGCGGGGACAAGAGCTTCAACGACGCCGCGTGGGCGGGCCTCGACCGCGCGCGCCGCGAGCTTGGCGTCACCGTGGAGTACGTCGAGCCCGCCGACGGTGACGACCGCGCCGGTGCGTTGCGCCTCTTCGCCGCGCGCGGCTTCGATCGGGTCATCGGCGTGGGCTACGTGTTTTCCAGGGATGTCGACGAGGTGGCGCTCGATCACCCCGGGGTGCGCTTTGCGTGCGTCGACTACGCGCCGCCCGAGCGCGGAGAGGCGCCGCCCAACGTGGTCGGGTTGAAGTTTCGCGAGGAGGAAGGGGCCTTCCTCGTGGGCGCCGCGGCGGGGCTCAGCACCCACCACGACGCGGTGGGCTTCGTCGGGGGCATGGAGATTCCCCTCATCCGTCGCTTCGAGGCGGGCTACCGTGCAGGGGCGCTCGCGGTGTGCCCCGCGTGCCGGGTGCTCTCGGCCTACGCCGGCAGTACGCCGCAGGCCTTCAAGGACCCGGAGCGCGGCGCGCAGCTCGCCACGGCGCAGCTCGCGGCGGGCGCCGACGTGATCTTCCACGCATCAGGGAGCACGGGCTTCGGGGTGTTTCAGGCGGCGCGTCGGTTGGGCGGTCGCGCCATCGGGGTGGACGCCGACCAGTACGACGAGATGCCCGGGGTCGTGATGACCTCGATGCTCAAGCGCGTCGACGTGGTGGTGTTCGAGATGATCCGCGAGGCAACCGAGGGTCGCTACGTGCGAGGCCCGCGTGGGTTGCGCACCTTCGGTCTGCGCGAGGGCGGCATCGACTGGGTGCACGAGGGACCGCACGCGCGCGGCCTGCGCCCCGACACGGTGGCGCGGGTCGAGGCGCTGCGCGGGCAGATCGTCGCCGGGACGATCAGCGTCCCAGGTCGCGAGTGAGGGAGCGTTCGAGCACGCGCAGGCCGGGGCGGGCGTCGGGCGCGGCGGTCGCCTGAGCGGCGCGCACCGCGGCGAGCGCCTCGGCGCCGCCCATGGTGAGCACGGCCACGCCGAGGGCGGAGCGTGATGCCGGAAGCTCCACCCAGCGGCGCACCATGGCGCGGGCCGCGGTGGTGCGGAGCGCAGGGTCGACCGTCGATCGACCCGCGGGACGGGCCCAGCTCGACGACGCCTCGGCGACGCCGGTGGCGAGGGCCGTGACGCGAGCGGGGTCGCGCTCGGCGTCGAGCTGCGAGACGAGCCAGCGCGCAGCATCGGGGTGGCCGCACAGACCGAGCGCGGCCACGGCGGCGTCGCGTCGCGCACCCGTCGCGGTGGTGAGCGTGCGGCGGTCGGCGTCCTGGCAGACGCGGGCGAGGCCACGCGCCGCAGCGCGCAGCTCCGCGGGCTCGGTGGCGGTCGCGAAGACCCCGCGCAGCACCGGCAGTGCACGAACATCGCGGAGGTCGCTGACGGCTTCGAGCAGGCCCAGGCGGAGGGCATCGCTCTCTTCCGCGGAGAGGGCGGTCGGGTACCCGCTGAGCGCGAGCGTGTCGAGCATCGGGAGCAGCGCCGAGGCGCCCATCGCGCGCAGCTCGATGGTCACCGAGGGGCGCCCGCGGCGGGAGCGTCGGTAGCGCTCGGGGCGCAGCCCTTCGAGGTCGGCGACGCGGCGGTACGCGTCGGGTCGACGAGCGCGGTCGGCGCGCACGGTGGTCGCGAGCGTGCGGGCGACGTCGTCGGGGACGGCGCGCGGGTCGAGCAGCGGCGCGGCGGAGGAGAGCGCCGGGAGGATGGTGAGCGCGAGGGTCACGAAGGCCGAGCGGATCTTCACGGGGTCACCTCCCACCACGCGCCGTGCGCGGGGATTCTTCGGAGCGCGTTGGTGCCGCAGTGCACCTCGCCCTCGGCCGCGTGGAGGATGTCCCACTGCTCGGCGAAATGGACGTTGATGCCGTCGGGGGAGAGCAGCTCGTGGAGCCGCCGCTGGGAGAAGTCCTCCCCGTCGATGACCGCGGAGTGAGGCCGCGCCATCGTCACGGAGCGGCCGTACATCAGGAGGTTGACGGTGCCCGGCATGTACGCGGCGACCTGGGCGTTTTCGATCTCCCACATGAGGAAGGGGATCTCGATGATCTCGGCGTCGTCGAGCCCCGCCTCGGTCTGGATCGTCTCGCGGATGATGTCGATCTCGGCCTGGGCGTGCTGGTTGGTGGCCATGAGCTCGGGGTCGGCGAGGATGCTGTTGATGGTGCGCGCGGCGGAGTACGCCCTGCCCTCCATCGGGTGCCCCTCGGGATAGAACCAGTACTGCCCGCGGAACATCACCTGCTCGCCGTTGGCCGGGTTGGCGTCGACGAGCGCCTGGAGCTGCGCCCGCGCCGCCCGCGGCGACGCCACGAGGAACTTCCACCCGCGCGGTGACGCCACCGGGATGAAGCTCGCGACCTCGTCGACGTGCCCGACGTGGAGCCACGAGGTGTCGACCTCCAGCACCGGCCCCTGCACGCGCTGGGCGTTGAGGAAGGCGCGCAGCTCGCGGTCGCTCTGTCGCGCCGTGACGTTGCCGTGGAAGATGCGCCCGAAGGGGTGTCCCGCGTACGGCGGGATCACCTCGAGGTTGCCGTAGGAGTCGAGGCTGATGTCGTGGGTGCGGTTGCCGGGGTAGGGCGACTGGTGGTGCCAGGTGTAACCGCGGTCGGGGCCGACGAAGTCGCGCCGCGTCCACTGCGCGATGGCGCGTTGGGGGTTGGCGGTGCGGAGGACGACGTTCATGCCGTGCGGCTCGGCGCCGCCGGGCATCGCCGCCCAGCCGTGCTCCATGTAGTCCTGGGTCCAGACGTCGGGGCCGAAGTTGCGCTCGCGCCAGTCGGGGTCGAGGCCGTCGATGACCTCCAGCTCCATGCGGTCTTCCTCGGTGATGGCCGACAGGTCGTTGAGGAAGCGCGCGAGCGGCAACACCCCGGCGCCGCCCGTCGCGTAGACGCGCACCGCCTCGTCGAGGGAGGTGCTCACGACGAAGGGCGCCACGCGGAGCACCGCCCGGTCTTCGCCGAGCGACTCTTCCCCCTGGCTCACGGCGAGGGTGAGGGAGACCTCGCCGTTCCATGCGGCGGTCGGAAACTCGCTCGCCTCGATGCCGAACTCCACGCCCGCGCGCAGGTCGTCCGCCGAGATCGTCTCGGCCGCGAGGTCGACGGAGCGCCACGCCCCGCCCTCGTTGCGAAACACCCGCACCGATGGGCTCTCCGGCGCCACCATGGACAGGTGCCCGGTCGCTCCGTCCGCGAGGCCGACCATCGGTGCGATGCGGATGCGCGCGAGGTCGAGCGCGTCGGCGTCGCCGTTGACCACGTCGTCCGCCGCGTCGAGCGCGTCGTCGTCGTCGTCGTCGTCCACGTTGGCGAGAAAGACCGCGCCGTGGGTGCCGTCCCAGGCCGCGCGGTAGGTCTCGTCGTCGCCCGTGTCGGACACCGTTCCGTCGCGGTTGGCGTCGACCAGCAGGCGCACCCGCGGCCGCGGCGGCGGAACATCCGCGGGCTGCACGTCGGCGGCGTGCGCGTCGGCGCTGGCGTCGGCCGCGGTGGCGTTGGTGGGCGTCGCGTCGTCGGCGCAGCCCGCGAGCAGCGCGACGATCGGCGCGGCCAGCCAGGACAATCGGGGGGAGGGGCCCATGGGAGGCGGCGCATGGGAGCGCTTCGGCGCGCGCCCGTCAACGCCCGTCAGGGCTGTTTGTCAGCGGCGCCGAGGTCGTAGAGAGCGGCGTCGCGACCGTAGCCGGGCCAGTGCACGAGGTCGCGCGGGCAGCGGGCGAGCACCGCACACACGAGCTCGTTGCACCGCGCGTCGAGGTCGAAGAAGCCCAGCGCCCCGTGGCGTCGCGCGCGCAGCCGCAGCAGCGGGCTCGTCTCGCCGACGAGGGACACGAGCGCGTCGAGGAGCGCCGTCGCACCAGGGTCGTCGACGGGCTCGAGCGCGAGCAGCAGGCGCGGGCGTTCGAGCACGTGCTGCAACGGGCCGTGCACCATCTGGAGCGCGTCCCAGCACGGCGGGTCGCAGGTCGCGGGGCCCTCCAACCACTTCCAACGCAGCCCGTGCGCGAGCTCGAGCCCCGGGTCGCAGCTCACGATGGCGACCTGTCCCGCGGCCGCGAGCGCGCCCGCGCGTTCGTCGAGAAGCAGGGGTTCGTCGGAAGTGGTCTCCGGTGCGGCGTCGAGGTGGCCCTCGAAGGGAGCCGCGTCGCCGCGGGCGGTGGCGAGCGCGTCGATGACCCGGAGCAGCACGAGCGTCGCGGCGGCAGGGCCCTGCACACGGAGCAGGAGCCCGTGCTCGGGGCCCGGCGGATGGATGACCAGCGTGGCGCCGAGGTCACGCGCGCCCTGGAGGCCGGCGTGCTCGGGGCACGAGGTGACCACCACGCAGTCGGCGAAGGACGGAGCGTGCGCGAGGGCGAGGCGGGCGTTGGGCGCGCCACCCTGGGTGACGACGACGAGCACGGCGGCGGGGTCGGTGACGTCGGCCGCGCGGTGGGGCGCAAACGCGGACAGCGGGACGAAGGCGGCGCAGGCGTGGAGGTGGCGGCGCAGGAGCGCGGCGAAGAGGCGGGCGGGGCCCTCGGAGGCGCCCGCGGCGGTGACGACCCAGCGCACGCGGCGGGCGACATGGGTCAGCGATGGCAGCCGCGCGGCGAGGGTGGCCCGGAGCACGGCGGGAACCTCGGCGCAGCGCTCACGCAGGAGGGCGAGTCCGTCGTTGGTCATCACGTTCCGGCGTCGGGGCGGGCGTCGGGGTCGTGCTTGCGGGAGGCCATGGCGCGCAGGTACGCGATGAGCCCGTCGAGGTCGCCGTCGGTGAGGTTCGGGTGCGCGGGCATGGTCCCGTAGCGGAACGTCATCGGGTTGCGAACGTACGCCCGGATCTGATCCTCGGGACGGTATTCGGTGATGCTGCGGGGGACGTTGAGGTCGGGGCCGACGCGTCCGCCCTCGCGGTTGACGGCGTGGCAGCGGATACAGAGCTCGGTAAAGATGGCGTACCCGCGGCGGGCGGGCGACCCGTCGGGTTCACCCGTCGGTGCAGTGTGCGGGAACACCGTCTCGAAGCGCGCGACCTCGATGACGGCGAGCTGCCACGGGCGCGGGTGGGTTTCGAGGTCGACCTGCGACGGCTCGCGCCACACGAGGTACACGGGGCCGGGGTTGGCGCGCTGCGGGCCGATGGGTTCCCAGCCGGGGCGGTCGAGGTCGCGGACGGCGAGGTAGGCGCCGGGTTCGAGCAGGCGCTCGCCCGCCATCGGGACGGTGTACCCGTCGCGGGCGCGCAGCACGAACTGACGCGAGCGGAGCGGCTCGTGGATGACGCCGCGGAAGGCTTCGTCGAGCACGCGGTCGAGGCGCAGCGCGCGGAAGCGCTTGGCGCGATGGTAGTAGCCGTCGAAGTTCTCGACGGTCTCCGGTGGGACGGCGCGCTCCAGCTCAGCCAGCGTAAGGATGCGCACGGTGCGACCATCGACCCGGAACTCCAGTCGGGCCGACGGCTCTTCGGAGACCGCGGCGGTGGGCGGGTCGACGGGTGCGACGCCGGGTGGAGAGCGACCGCAGGAGAGCGCAAGGAGCGACAGGAGCAGCGCGGCGCGGCGGGTCATGGTCGCAGGTCGCGCGGCGCGCGGCGGAGCACGAAGGGGACGAAGAGCCCGTAGTAGGTCGCGTTGGGGACGATGCGGAAGAGGTACGCGAGGTCGATGCCCGACAGGATGAGCACGTCGGCGCAGACCCACATCGCGTACTGCACCACGAAGAAGAGCGACACGTCGCGGGCGAGCGTGGAGTCACGCCGGGGGACGATGGCGAAGCGCCACGCGGAGAAGAGCGCGAGCGAGATGCACTCGTAGAAGAGGAAGATGTGGCGGGTGTTGCTGAAGGTCGCGGGCGCCACGCGGGTGGCGACGGCGACGGCGAGGGAGGCGATGAGACTCCAGCCGAGCGCGCGGGCGAGGGTCGCGGGCCACGCGCGGGTCGGGGCGACGAGGCGCTCCAGCAGCAGGTACGCGCGGAGGTCGCCGAGGATGACGAAGACGATGCCCGCCACGCGCTCGGCCGAGGCGTGACCGTGGAGCGGCGTCGCGAAGCCGGTGAGCGAGGCGTCGAGGACGATCTCGACGCCGAAGACGAGCAGCCACGCGCGGAGGAAGGGCGACCACGCTTCGGGGTGGCGGAGGCGCGCGACGACGACGGCGACGAGCCCAGCGACGCTCAGCGGGAGCAGCAGGCCGGGGTGGTGCCAGGGACTGGAGTAGATCTCGGAGGGGGACATCAGCGTAACGGTTGGATGCCCGACCTCCGCGTCAGGGGCGCCGACGGATGACGCCGCTCGCGACGACCTCGAAGGCCGTGCCGGGAACGTCCTTGAGCTGGTCGAGGTCCGCGTCGTTCCAGGAGCGCGAGGTCTCGCCGGAGAGGTACCAGTTGCCGCCCGTGTCGGCGGTGAACATCCCGTAGGTGCGAAGCGCCTGGAGGATGACGCGCGCCGCGCCGCGGTAGCCGCTGATGTCGAAGGAGCGCTTGAGGCGAAACCGCAGACCCATGGGCGGTGCGTCGAGGTCGCTGTCGCCGCCGGGGTGCGTGGCGGGGAGGATCCAGCCGTCCTGGGTGTGCTCGAAGGTCACGCGCAGCGCGTGGCGGATGATGCCCGCGCTCACCTCGTCGAAGCGCGCGAGGCCCGGGAAGATGGGGAGACCCGCCTGGTCGCAGGAGGTCCAGGTGTCGGGGCGCAGGGCGTTGGAGGTGAGGTCGAAGGTGGCGCCCGACCCGGCCGCCCAGCCGTTGGCCTCGCGCTCGGAGTGATAGAGCTCGAACAGGCGACACGTGCCGCTCTGGATGGCGATGACGTGGCGGTCGCGTCCGCCCTCGATGGGGGCCGTGAGGGGAATCGGGTGCGGCCCCGGGTCGCTCTCGTCGCCGTACTCCGTGTACCGCACCGGCACTCGCGCCTGCGTCGCCGGAACCACCACGTACGGAATCCCGTACTGCGGGTTGGAGCCGAAGTCGGGGTGGAGAAACTGCGGCCCGTGCGCCTGGATGTTGGCGATGTACGCCGCCGAGCGCGGGTCGACGGGGTCGTTGGAGATGTCGCGGTTCCAGGGGTTGTCGGCGGGGAAGACGGTGCAACCGCCGACGGTGGGCAGGCCGTGCGAGGTCGGCTGCGCGGGCACGTTGGTCACGCCCGTCGTCGCGCGCTGCACCGCCCTGAACGACCGCTGCGGCGAGCAGCGGCACGACGCGCAGAGCCCGAGGAGGACGAGGAGGCGCGGGGCAACGGTTCGCATCACGACGGTCGACGGTCTACCACCAGCGCAAACGCCGCCGCAACGCATGCAGCGCCGCGCGCTCGTCGTCCGCGCGAAACACCAGCGCAACGCACAGCGCGGGGTAGGCCGCGATGATGGCCAGTCGCAGGGCGACGTTGACCGCGCGCGAGTCGCCGACGCCGTGGAAGCCGACCGCCCCGAGGGCGACGGCGAGGGCGGCGAGGGCGGCGAGGCGCTTGTACTCGTAGGCGACGGGGAGCACGCGGCGCACGGCGGCGTGGAGGGCGAGCGCGTAGAGGCCGAAGACCAGCGGCGTGGCGACGATGGCGCCGTGCAGGCCGGAGCGCGACACGAGCGCGATGCCGATGCCGAGGTCGAGGAGCGCGAGGGCGGGCTCGATCCACGCGATGGGCCTCGGGTTGCGCCCGAGCACGAGGCCGTTGCGGAAGAACTCCGCGACCTCGCGCAGCGCGAAGGCGGAAGCGACGGCGGGGATGACGAGCGCGGCGGGCGCGAAGGTGCGCGGGGCGAGCGTGGCGATGACGTCGGGCGCGGCGACCGAGAGCGCGAGCGCGGCCCAGGCGAAGAGTGCGACGAAGACGGTGAGCGCACGGGGGTAGCGCTCGCGCCCGTCGGGCGATTCCCAGAGCGGGTACATCTGGGCGGTCCACGCGTTGCGGAGGGGGTTGCCGATGACCTGCGTGATGAGCGCGCCGAACTTGAACCCGAGCGCCCAGCGGCCGACGTCTTCGAGCGAGCAGTAGTGGTTGAGCACGTAGCTGCGGCCGTGCTGAAGCGCGATGAGCGCGAGCGCACCGGGGACGAGCGGCCACCCGAAGGCGAGCATGCGGCGCAGCGCGAGCGGGTCGAAGGCGAGGCCGGTGCGGCGGAGGGTGAGGGCGCAGAGCGTGGTGGCGGTGGCGGCCGAGGCGATGAGGGTGGACAGGGCGAGGCCGCGGACGCCGAGGTCGAGGGCCGCGATGAAGGTGAGGTTGAGCGCGAGGCCGAGGGCGGTGCGAACGAGCGTCCACGCGGCGAAGCGCACCGGCTGGTCGGCGGCGCGGAAGCGGGCGAGGGGGATCTCCAACGCGGCCTGGAAGGCCACCGAGGCGAAGGTGAGTTGGAGGAGCGGCGCGCGGTGGGCGCCGCGCAGGAGAGGGCCCGCGAGGGCGGGGGCGGTGAGCGCACCGACGAGGGCGATGAGGGCGCCGAAGGCGACGAGGAAGAGGATGGCGGTGGAGGTGACACGGTCGCGGGCGCGCTCGTCGGGCGCGTCGTGGAGGTGTCGCAAGAAGGGGTCGGCGACGGCCGAGGAGAAGAGCACGAGCACCACGAGGTCGACGGTGTCGAGGAGCTCGATGACGCCGTAGTCCGCGGCGCCGAGGCGGTGCGTGTAGACGGGCACCATCACGAAGGACATCGCCCGCGAGGCGAGCATCGTGAGCGCGTACACCGACGACTGCCGCGCGAGGACGCCGAGCGGCGATCGCTCGTCGGACGGTGCGCGGTTGGGGTGGCTCACGGCGCGTGCGGGCGGACAGGTACTGGATTGACCGACGTCGGGCAAGGGGGCGAGACTGCGCCCGCACCCTTCAGGAGGTTCAAGTGACGTTTCGCTGGTGGCGGCTCCTTGCCGCAGGAGTCGCGCTGAGCGCGGCGGTGGGTTGTTCGTCCGATGGCACTGGCGGGGTGACCTGCAATCCGCCGCAGACACAGTGCGGCGCGGCCTGTGTCGACCTCTCGACGAGCGGGCAACACTGCGGGGCGTGCGGCAACGCCTGTGGCGACGGCTTCCGCTGCGTGTCGAGCACCTGCCTCTCCATCTGCGGCGACAAGCAGAGCTTCTGCGGCGGCCAGTGCGTCGACACCTGGGACAGCCAGGCCAACTGCGGCGCTTGTGGCAACGCGTGCGCCGCGGGCCAGCTCTGTGTCGAGGGCGAGTGCGCGGTGCAGTGCGCGGCGGGGACGATCCGCTGCGACGTCGCGTCGGGCGCCCGCTGCGTCAACGTCACCAACGACCGCACCAACTGCGGCGCCTGCGGCCGCACCTGCGACGATGGGCAGCTCTGCGTCGCGGCCACCTGCCGGGCCGGGTGCCCCGCCGGGGAGTCGGTGTGCGGTACCACCTGCGCCGACCTCTCCAACGACAACGCCAACTGCGGCGCCTGCCGCGCGGCGTGCGCGACGGGCTTCACCTGCCAGGCGTCGCGGTGCCGACCGGGCGCGTGCGGAGCGGGGCAGACCGCGTGCGGGGCGCGCTGCACCGACCTGCAGACCGACCGCGAAAACTGCGGCCGCTGCGGCGCTCTCTGCAACATGGGCGACATCTGTCAGGCCGGGGCGTGCGTCCGCGCGTGTGCGGCGAGCCAGACCCGCTGCGACGGCGACTGCGTCGACACGCAGACCAGCGCGACCAACTGCGGAGCGTGCGGCACCACGTGCACGACGGGCCAGGTCTGCATCGAAGGGGTCTGCGGGCAGGCGTGCGCGACGGGGCAGACCCGCTGCGGCGATCGCTGCGTCGACACGACGTCCAACCGCACCAACTGCGGAGCGTGCGGCACCACCTGCGTCGGGTCGCAGGTCTGCTCGGGCGGCGCCTGCGCCGTCACCTGCGCGACGGGTCAGGCGCTCTGCGGCACCACCTGCACGGTGCTCGCGTCCGACCCCGCCAACTGCAGCGCGTGCGGCACGGCCTGCGCGGCCGGTGAGGTCTGCGCGGCCGGGGTGTGCACCACGGTGCTGTCGACGGATCCGTTCTGCCCGTCGCCCAGCCTGCGATGCGGCGCGGTCTGCACCGACGTTCGCAACGACAGCGCCAACTGCGGCATGTGCGGGCGGCCCTGCGCGGGCGACCGGGCGTGCGTCAACGGCACCTGCGTCGAGGTGTGCGGCGCCGGGGCGACCCGCTGCGGCTCGATCTGCATCGACCTCACGTCGAGCGCGACCAACTGCGGGATGTGCGGCCGCGCCTGCACGGGCCGCGACGTGTGCTTCGCCGGGATGTGCACCGACGCGCCGCCGACGCGCTACCGCCGCGAGATCATCGCCAACGCGGCCGGGTTCTTCGACGCGTGCGCGGCCGAGGGGTCGCTGCGCGTCCTGTCGACGACGGACGACGGCTCGGTGCGCGCGCCGACGCCCTTCGCGATTCGCTACTGGGCCGTCGACGTCCCCACGGGGTCGATGGTCAACCTCGCCAGCAACGGCTGGATCGGCCTCGATGGCGCGGCGAGCGCATCCCTCGGCGGGTCGATTCCGTCGGCGAGCGCGCCCAACGCCGTGGTCGCCCTCTTCTGGGACGACCTCGCGACGAACAACCCCGGCGTGTGCGTGGCGACGGCGGGCACGGCGCCCACCCGCCGCTGGGTCATCGAGTGGAACCAGGCCCGGCTCCTCGGCGACACCGACACCTTCACGGGGGAGATCGTCTTCAACGAGGGCAGCAACGTGATCGACCTGATCTACCGCGAGTTCGCCATCACCGAGCCCGCCACCGTGGGCGTCGAAAACGGTGACGGCTCGGCCGCCATCTCGGGCTGCCCCTCGGACACCTCGTCCGTGTGCGTCCCGTCGGCCAACAGCACCGTCCGCTTCTCGCCCATCCCATGAACGCCCAGCGAACGATGGAACCCTCCATGCCCACCCGATCGTCGTCCCGCGCTGTCGCTCCCTTCGCGGCGCTCGTCCTCTTCGCGCTCGCGCACGGCTGCGGCCCGACGGAGACCCGCTTCGTGCCGCAGACCGACGCCAGCACCACCGACCTCGGCAAGCTGGTCTGCGACGCGCCCCTCTCGGCCTGCCGCGGCACCTGCCTCGACCTCAGCGCCGACCCCGCCAACTGCGGCACCTGCGGCTTCGCCTGCGCCAGCGACCAGATGTGCGTGAGCGGCCGCTGCCTCGGCGCCTGCCCGACGGGCCAGGAGCGCTGCGGGCAGAACTGCGTCAACGTCCAGACCGACCGCGGCCACTGCGGCGCCTGCGGCCGCGCTTGCGCCGCGGGCCTCGTGTGCTCGGAGGGCGCGTGCTCCGTGGAGTGCGGCCCGATGTACGCCCGCTGCGACGTGCTGCGCGAGCCCGACGGCGGCGTCGCGCGCGACACCGGCACGGCGGCCGCGGTGGTCGGCTCCATCTGCTCGGACACCCAGGTCGACGAGCGCAACTGCGGCGGCTGCGGCAACCGCTGCCCCACCGGCCACATCTGCGAGGCCGGCGCGTGTCGCCTCGTCTGCCCCGCCGGTCAGGAGACCTGCGGCGACGCGTGCATCGACACCGCGAGCAGCAACGCCCACTGCGGCGCGTGTGACAACGCCTGCCCCGTCGACCGCCGCTGCGTGGCGGGCGCGTGCGTGGCCCTCGGCTGCCCGGCGGGCTTCGCCGTCTGCAACGGGCGCTGCACCGACACCAACAGCGACACCAACAACTGCGGCGCCTGCGGCACCACCTGCGCCGCGCCGGGGTATTGCAGCGCGGGCATGTGCCGCACGGAGTGCCCCTTCGGGCGCATCGCCTGCGGCGGCGCGTGCATCAACCCGCTCGTCGATCGCACCAACTGCGGCATGTGCGGCCGCGCCTGCGCCGGGGGACAGACCTGCGAGGTGGGCATGTGCCGGCTCATCTGCCCGACGGGCTCGGTGCGCTGCGGCGACCTCTGCGTGGACACCACCACCGACCGCCTCAACTGCGGCTCGTGTGGCACCACCTGCGCGGCGGGCCAGCTCTGCTCGGGCGGCGCCTGCGCGCCCTCGTGCGCGATGAACCAGACCATCTGCTCGGGCCGCTGCGTCGACCCGCAGAACGACCCCGGCAACTGCGGCGCCTGCGGCGTCACCTGCCTCGACGGCTTCGCCTGCCGCGAGGGGCTCTGCCGCCCGCGTGCGGGCGTCGACGCGGCCGTGTGCGGCGAGCCGAGCCTGCTCTGCGGCAGCCTGTGCGTCGACCCGCGCACCGACAACGCCAACTGCGGGATGTGCGCGCGCGCCTGCGCCACCGACCGCGTCTGCGCGGCGGGCACCTGCGCGGCGCCGTGCTCGGCGGGCGCCACCCGCTGCGGCAGCGCGTGCGTCAACACGCAGAGCGACCGCACCAACTGCGGCGTGTGCGGCAACGCGTGCCCGGCGGGCCAGGGATGCGTCCGCGGCGCGTGCGGCGTGGTGCCGCTCTATCACGGCTGGACCTCGCCCATCGCGGGCTGCGACACGAGCTCCTACAACACCACGGCCGCGACCGTTCTCGGCGGAACGTACCCCTTCAACACCGGCGACTCCGCCGCGTGCCGCGCGTGGAAGCTCGCCGCCACGGTGTGCACCACCCAGCCGGTCGCGTACCTCGCGGACCCCGCCAACTGGCAGTGTGCCGTCTCGGGTGGGTTTACCGACCCGGTGTTTGGCACCTACTGCCGCGTGGCGAGTCAGTATGCGTGCTCGACCTGCCCGGGCGCCTGCAACGCGGGCCCGTGTCGGTCGGGCTCCAACACCCTGCGCAACTGCAGCAGCCTCGAGAGCGCCCAGCCCTGATCGGTCTCCCGACCGCCTCTTCCCCCTCCATCGCCACCTGCGAGGAGGGGGTTTGCTCCCCCCGACCGACCGATCAGAAGCCCGTCACGCGCTCCGGCGTGGGACCGGTGCCGCCGATGTTTCCGCGTCCGAGCTGGCCGTTCATGTTGTTGCCCCAGCAGAGCACCTCGCCGTTGCCGCGGAGCGCGCAGGTGAAGTCGAAGCCCGTCACGATGCCGATGGCCCGGTCGACCACCGAGACCACCACGGGCGTCGGGCTCGCGACCGTGGTGCCGTTGCCGAGCTGACCCGTCGTGTTGGCGCCCCAGCAGCGCGCAGCACCCGAGCGCAGCACCGCGCAGGAGTGCTGGCTGCCGGCGCCGATCGACGTCGCCGTCACGATGCCGGGCACTGCCACGGGGGTCGCGCGGTCCATCGTGGTGCCATCACCGAGCTGGCCCTGGGCGTTGGCTCCCCAGCAGGAGACCCCGCCTGACATGCGCGCCACGCAGGTGTGACCGAGGCCCGTCGAGACCGCCGTCGCATCGGCGATGCCGCCGACCTCGACGGGCGTCGCGCTGTTCATCCGCATGCCGTCGCCGAGCTGTCCCTGCGTGCCGCGGCCCCAGCACACCACGCCGCCGTTGGAGCGGATGCCGCACGTGTGGTTGGGGCCCGCGTCGAGCTGCGCGAAGTCCGATGGACCCGACACCGTCACCGGAAAGGCCCGGTTGGAGTTGGTTCCGTCGCCCACCTGCCCGTCGGCGTTGTTGCCCCAGCACGAGGCCGCGCCGCTGCGACGCGTGACGCACGAGTGCTGATCGCCCACGGCCACCGTGAGCGCGTCGTCGATGCCGGTCACCCGCACCGGCGTCGGCTGGTCGACCATGTCGCCGTTGCCGATCTGCCCGCTGCGACCGGTGCCCCAGCACCACGCGCTGCCGTCGCTCTTCACCGCGCAGCCGTGGAACCTCCCCACCGCCACGTCGACCACGTCCGTCAGCCCCATGATGGCCGACGGCGCCGAGCGCGTCTCGCGCGTGCCGTCCGCGATCATCCCGTTGTTGTTGGCGCCCCAGCACGCGGCCGTGGAGTCGGCCCGCCGCGCGCAGATCGTGAACTGCGTCGCCGCGAGGCGGATGCCCATGCCGTCACCGAAGCCGGTGCCGCCCATGTTCATGTTGCAGTTGCCAGCGGGCGTCGGCGGGCGCGTCGCGACGTAGTTGACGATCGCCCCGTTGTCCCCGGCCGCCCAGATGTTGTTGGCGCCGAAACCCCAGATGGCCCGCAGGTCGCGCGTCGTCGTGGAGGGGACGGCCCCCCAGGCCGCGCCGTTCCAGTGCACCGCCGTGCCGCCCGCGCCGACGGCCCACACGTCCGTCGCGCTGCTGCCCCACACCGCGCGCAGCACCCCGGTGGTGCCCGTGAGCACGCGGTTGAAGCGCTGCCCGTCCCACCGCTGCGCGGCGCTCGTGCCGACGAGCCACACGTCGTTGGCCGCCGGTCCCCACACCCCGTAGTAGTAGGTCGATCCGGTGAGCGGCTGCTGCGTCCAGGTGGTGCCGTCGCCGCGGTAGACCTTCGCGCCCACCGCCCACAGATCGTTGGTGCCGAACCCGTAGATCGCCTGCAGGTCGCTCTCGCCCGCGATGCCCGTCGAGCGCTGCGTCCACGCGGTGCCGTCGTAGTGCCAGGCCATGTTGCCGCCGACGGCCCAGAGGTCCGTCGCCGAGCTGCCCCAGAACATCCGCAGCTCGGTGGTGCCCAGCCGCGCCGTGACCGCCATCGGCGGCATCAGCGGCGAGCCCCGATACCGGAGAATCGCGCCCTCCGGGGGATCGGCCGAGCCGTCCTCGGGGATGCTCGCGCCGCCGCCAAACACCGCGTCGCCGAAGCCGCCGATGGACACCAGGCGGAAGTTGCGGCGACCCATGTCGTCGGCGAGTTCGAGCGCCGGGCCGTCGACCCACGCGGTGCCGTTGTAGCGACGCAGCGTCTGCTCGCCGAGCACGTAGAGCTGGTCGGGCGCCGAGCCCCACATCGAGAGGATGTTGTCCGTGGTTCCGCTGGCGACGGTGCGCCAGGTGCCCGGCACCATGCTCGCGGCCGCCTCGCAGTTGTTGCCGCCGCCGCCGGCGTCGGGCGTCGAGCCGGTGTCGTCGCCGCAGTGCGCGACAGAGAACGCAGCCAGACAGGCGCACACCATGGGGGCGAGCTTCGATCGCTTCATCGGGAGATCCTCACGGGGGCTGTTGTTACGAGGGAGGGTAAAAGTGTCGGTGGCGTCAGCGCGCGCTCGCGCGTCGGCGCCGGCGCAGGGTCAGGGCGAGCCCGAGGCCGAGCAGCCCGACCGGCCAGCGCCCGTCGGTGTCGCTCGACGCCGTGCGGCAGCTGCACCCGCGGCTGGAGGGAGGCAGACCGCCGCTCCCGCTGCCGCTGTCACGGGCTGCGTCGCCCGCCATGCCGCTGTCGTTGCGGCCCGCGTCGCGCACGCGCCCGCCGTCGGTGACCGCCCCGTCGGCAACGCCCGCGTCGCGGGTGGGCCCAGGGTTGCTGCCCGGGACGCAGTTGCCGTCGCGGCACACTTCGCCCGCGGGGCAGAGGGTGGTGTCGGGCCCGGCCTCGCAGGCGTCGCGGCACATGCCGCCCTCGCAGTACGTGCCGGTGGGGCAGCTCACGCCGACGCAGAGGTCGGCCGCGCAGTAGCCGTCGGGCTGGCAGCTCGACCCCTCGGCGCAGGGCACGCACTGGCAGCCCGGGATGCACGTGCCGAAGGTCATCGAGCGCGGATCGCCGTCGCAGATGTCGCGGCCGTCACACACGAGGCCCTGGCAGGGATTGACGCAGCGGCCCGCGCGGCAGACCTGCGCGTAGGGGCACGTCACGCCTTCGCAGACGCCGATGCAGCGACCGTCCGAGCAGCGCGTGCCGGCCGCACACTCGACGTCGAGGCAGGACGTCTCGACGCAGGTGCCGCGGGTGGAGCAGGTGCGGCCGGTGAGGCAGCCGAGCTCGGGCTGGCAGCGATCGACGCAGGTGCCGCGGTCGCAGACCTGGGTGGAGCTGCACAGGTCGTTGCCCTCGTCGGGCGCGCCGTCGCAGTCGTTGTCGAAGCCGTTGCAGGCGCGAGCGCGCGGCATGTTGACCTGCTGGCAGGTGACGCCGGTGCCCGCGCAGATGGTCACGCCCATGGCGCACGCGCCCATCTGCCCCGCGACGGTGCACGGCACGCCCGCGCCCGTGCAGCCGCCGCCCACGATGCCGCCGCGAATCTGGAAGCGGTAGAGGCCGGGCGAGCCGCCGCGCACGTTGGTGGTGCGGCACACGTTGATGATGTCCGCGGTGCGCGACTCGGGGAGCGCCACGTAGTTGGTGCGGTTGCCCGCGTCGAAGCCCACCTGGGCGGGCGTCCCACCGAAGCCGCCCATGCCGCCCGACGCGTCGCCCGTCACCCACTCGCAGCGGTTGTAGCGAAACTCGACGTCGAAGTCGCCGACCCGGGTGCAGGTGCCCGAGGTCGAGAGGATCATCTGGAAGTCGTTGAGGCGGTCGTTGTGCGACGCGAAGTAGCCGACGTTGTGCCAGGTCACGACGATGCGGTTGGCCTCGATGTGGTAGCAGATCGAGTTGTTGCTCGGCTGGCCCCCCCCGCGGGTGTCCACGTCGGCCCACCACGGCGCGATCATCGGCTGCTCGGCCACGGGAAACGGCGCCGGCGTGAAGGTGCCGAGACCCCCGCGGAACGTGATGTTGCCGTTGGTGTTGAGATAGAAGCTCTCGAAGGTGCGCCCGAAGAACGCGAGGCCCGAGGGGAAGGCCGGGCGCAGGTCGATGGCGACCGCCGCGCCGGTGCCCGTGGGGCCCGAGTACGAGCCGTCGTCGTTGGGATGAACGCAGTGGTCGGGCGTGCCGTAGCCCGTCGGGCCACCGAAGCCGTTGATGAGGGGAATGGCCTCCGCCGCACGGGCGCCGAGGGTCGTGAGGGCCATCGCGGCGCACACGTGGAGGAGACGTCGGAGCTGGCCCGGGGCGGTCATGGACGGTCGGCTCGTTTCTGCGCGCTAGCGCAACAAGAGAAGTAGAGCCGAGCGGTGCGCTTGCACACCGGCCGCACGGCGCTTGTCGGTCGTATAGCGCAGCGCGGCGGCCCCCGTCGAGAGTGGCGGGGGCGCGTCAGCCGCGCGGATGATGGGGGAGCGGAGGAGCGGTCAGCGCGCGGCGCGGCGGCGGCGACGCAGGGCGAGGGCGGCACCGAGCGCGAGGGCGCCGAGGCCACCCCAGCGCGGGGACGTCTCGCCTGCGCCCGCGCGGCACTGGCAACCGCGGTCGGCGGGCGTCCAGCGGAAGGTCACGCCCGAGTCGACGCGAACGGCGCCGTCGGTGCGGACGCCGCTGTCGGTGCGGGTGACGGGCCCGGTGTCGCCGGTGGGTCGGCCGCCGTCGGTCGCCGGGATGACGCCCGCGTCGGGGTTGGTGGTGCTCATGCCGGGGGTGCAGTCGCCGAGGCGGCAGACTTCACCCGCGGGGCAGAGCCGGGTGTCGGGGCCGGTCGCGCACGAGTCGCGGCAGGTGCCCTCTTCGCAGTGCTGGCCGGTCGGGCAGGTCACGCCGGTGCAGGCGTCTTCGGTGCAGTGGCCATCGGGCTGGCAGCTAAGGCCGCTGCGGCAGGGGCGGCACTGGCAACCTGCGACACACTGGCCGAAGGTCATCGAGCGGGGGTCGTCGTCGCAGACGTCGCGGCCGTCGCACACCACGTCGGTGCACGGGTTGACGCAGCGGCCGGCGCGGCAGCTCTGGGCCCACGGGCAGTTGACGCCCTCGCAGATGCCCACGCATCGGCCGCCCGCGCAGCGCTGACCCGACGGGCAGGTGACGTCGAGGCAGGAGGTCTCGACGCAGGTTCCGCGGTCTGAGCAGGTGCGGCCCGTGAGGCAGCCGAGCTCGGGCTGGCAGCGGTCGACGCAGGCGCCGCGGTCGCACACCTGGTTGGAGGCGCAGAGCTCGTTGCCCTCGTCCACCGTGCCGTCGCAGTCGTTGTCGAAGCCGTTGCAGGCGCGAGCGCGCGGCATGTTGACCTGCTGGCAGGTGGTGCCCGTGCCCGCGCAGATCGTCACGCCCATGGCGCAGGCGCCCATCTGGCCGGCGATGGTGCACGGGAGGCCCGCGCCGGTGCAGCCGCCGCCCACGCGACCGCCGCGAATCTGGAAGCGGTAGAGGCCCGGAGAGCCGCCCGACACGTTGGTGGTGCGGCAGACGTTGATGATCGTCGGCATGCGCGACTCGGTGAGCGCGACGAAGTTGGTGCGGTCGCCCGCGTCGAAGCCCACCTGGGCGGGCGTGCCGCCGAAGCCGCCGGTGCCGCCGGAGGCGTCGCCGGTGATCCACTCGCAGCGGTTGTAACGAAACTCCACGTCGAAGTCGCCGCCGGTGGTGCAGGTGCCGGAGGTCGAGAGGATCATCTGGAAGTCGTTGAGGCGGTCGTTGTGCGACGCGAAGTAGCCGACGTTGTGCCAGGTGATGACGATGCGGTTGGGCTCGATGTGGAAGCAGATCGAGTTGTTGGTCGGCTGACCGCCGCCGCGGGTGTCCACGTCGGCCCACCACGGGGCGATCATCGGCTGGTTGGCGATGGGGAAGGCCGCGGGCGTGTACGTTCCGAGCGCGCCGCGGAACGTGATGTTGCCGTTGTTGTTGAGATAGAAGTTGTTGTAGGTGCTGCCGAAGAAGCTGAGACCGCCGGGGAAGGCGGGGCGCAGGTCGATGGCGCTCATGTACGAGCCGTCATCGTTGGGATGAACGCAATGGTCGGGGGTGCCATAGCCCGTCGGGCCACCGAAGCCATTGAGCAGGGGAATGGCCTCGGCGTCGCGGGTCGCGCCGACGAGCAGCGCGGCGAAGGCACAGAGGGAAAACACGAAGCGCTGGAGTCGACCCAGTGCGATCATCAGAGGGGCCTCATTGGGGGTGATGGTAGGACGTGCGCGCCGTTGGGGGACGGAGCGAACGCCCGACGCTAGTGCATCGGCGCGGGGTTCGTCGAGTGGGCCTGTGGCAGCGGCCGACCGGGGTCATCGGGAGAGGTCATCCGTGACGCCGCTGTCGGTGGGCGCCGACGTCGCGGCGTCGGGCAGGGTTCCGGCGTCGGGCTCTTCGCCGCGGCGGATGATCCAGGCGCGCACGCACGCGATCTCTTCGTTGGAGAGCGGCGGCGTTCCGAGCGGCATGCGGTCGCCGCAGGGGGGCGCCGCGCGGAGCTTGAGGAGCAGCACGCTGCGCTCGGGGTCGTTGGGGTCGGCGAGGGTCCGCTGACCGCAGGCGGCGGCGCGACGCCCGATGAGCCGCGCCGCGACCCCAGTGGACTGGAGGTCGAGGTTGATGAGCTGCGTGGTGCTGTCGTGGCAGCCCGCGGTCGCGCAGTGGGGGATGAAGAGGTCGCGCGTGACCGAGACGCCTTCGGGGCAGCGGGCGGGCGGGGCCCCGGAGTCCATGCGCGCGGCGATGAAGGGAGCGGGGTCGTCGATGGCGCCGGGGCAACCGAGCAGACCGACAGCGCAGAGCACGACCGCGAGGGAGGGACGGAGGGCGATCATCGACGGAGGGCCACCGAGAGCGAGAGGGAGACGAACTCATCGACGAGGCCGCCCGCCACCCAGCGATCACCGGGCGAGGGGTTCATCGCGAGGAAATAGCGGCGGTAGGAGGCGACGGCGCGCACCTCGTAGTGCGAGAGGAAGGCCCACGCGAGGCCCGCGCGCAGCTCCACGGCGCCGCCCGAGGTCGCCGGGAAGAGCCGCTCGCCGAGGTCGCCGAAGGCGAGCGGGAGCGCGCCGGAGACACCCGCGATGAGCGTGAACGCCGTGGCGAGCCCGACGCGCGCGTCGAGGTCGAGCGTGGCCGATCCGTAGGAGACGCTGGGCACGCCAGGGTCATCGGGGTCGTCGGGCGGCGCGAGGGAGAAGCTCCGCAGCTCGTAGCCCAGGCCCGCGTAGAGCGCGTGCCGCCCGAGCGGGAGGCGACCGCGCAGGCCCGCTCGCACGTCGAGCGCCGAGGTGTCGTAGGCGCGGCCCATGGTGTCCTCGGAGGTGACGCCCACCGCGAGGCCGACGCCTGCGTACACGCCGAGGTTCGCGAGCCATCCGTTGGTGAAGTGAGCGCCGGGAAACCACTCCGCGTCGACGGTGAGCCACGGGGCGAGCGGCAGCGTGTAGGGGCGCTGTTCGCCGAAGAGATCGTCGTTCCAGCGAAGGGCGCGGTGCGAGAGGCGAACGCCGGCGGAGACGTCAAGCGCCTGCATCTGGATGGACTGCGACGTGGCGGGTTCGACGGTCTGCCCGGCGGCCCTTCGCGCGGCGATGGTGTACGGGTCGGACTCGTCGCTCTGGGCGAGCGTGACGCGCGGCGCGAGGGCAACGGCGAGCGCCGCGGCGAGGCGAAGCTTCATCCCCGGGGCCTCGTCCAGACGTAGCCCGCGAGCTCGACGGAGGTGTACCCGAGGCCCTCCGCGCTGCCGCGCTCGGCCGCGCTCACGGTGTAGAAGTTGTCGCCCGACCCCGGGTGCCGCATCCGGTACAGCGGAACCGACCCGCACACCGCCGTCGTCGCGATGTACCCGATGACCCCCTCGACGACGCCGCCGCCCTCGCAGCCTTCGCGCGACGTGTAGAAGTGGTGCCCGCCGCCGTAGCAGCGGTAGAGCGCGACCGTCCCGGGGGCCATCGCCGCATACAGGAAGAAGTAATCGTAGGTCTCCACGGTGAAGCCGCAGCACTGCGCCTCTTCGCGGCTGGCCGTGTAGAAGTGCTCGGGGCCGTTGCTGCGGTGGATGCCCACGCGGCACCCGTCGAGGTCGTCGCACGCGCCGTTGCAGTTGTCGTCGGCGAGGTTGCACGTCTCGGCGCCGCGCCGACCGCAGGCACCGCAGTGGGCCTCGTCGCGCGCGAGGTCGACCTCACACCCGTCGGCCGGGTTGCGGTTGCAGTCCCCCCGTCCCTCGGGGCACGCGGTTGCGGCGCAGCGGCCCTCGACGCAGGCCGCGCCGCCGGGGCAATGGGCTGTCGCCGTGCACGCCACGCACTGGTGCCGCGCCACGTCGCAGCGGGGCGTCGGGTTGGCGCATCCCTCGTCATTGCGGCACCCGGGCGCGCAGCGCTGCGTGCTCGCCTCGCAGTGGTCGGCGGGGGCGCAGCGGTCGTCGCTCACGAGGCACTCCACGCAGCGTCCCGCGCTCACGTCACAGCTCGGGCGCTCGCGGTTGCCCGCGCAGTCGCTCCACGAGGCGCAGCGGGCCGTCCCCGCTTCGGGCGGCGTCACGTCGCGGTCGACCGCCGCGTCCTCTTTCGGAGTGACCACCTCGGCGTCGTCGTCGATGTCGGGGGTCGCTTCGCTACAGGCCGCGAGCAGGCAAGCCAGCGTCGCGACGAGCGGGCGCACCGTCAACGCAGCACCTGCGCGATGGCGTCCCGGGTCTCACCGCCGTTGTAGCCAAACGCGTCCACCCCGAGGCCGAGCGCCTGCTGGATGGTCAGATGAACGCTCGCGAGGTTGCCCGACGGCATGTGGATGTGCGCGCCCGGTCGCAGCGCGCCAGAGCCACCACCCGCGAGGAGCACCGGGAAGTTACCCACCTCGTGGATGTCGCCCGCGGAGAACTCGCTCGTGCCGAGCAGCACCAGGTTGTCGAGCACGCTGCCGCCGCCGACGTCGGGCGCCGCCGCGAGGATGTCGAGCACGCGCCGGAAGCACTGCATCGAGTAGATGGTGGCGCGGCGGGACAGCTCCCAGTTTTCGTCGTGGCAGAGCTGGTGGAGACCCGTCGTGGCGCCCACGTCGCGAAAGACCGTCTGCGAGCCGGGGCCCGTGAACATCAGCGAGAACACCCGGGTCATGTCGCACTGCAACGCGAGCGCGAGCAGCCGCGCCATGGCGTCGACCTTGTCGAGGAGCGGCTCGTTGCCGGGCGTTCCGTCGAAGCCTCCGCCGCGCGTCGGGCGCGAGGGCATGCCGCACGCAGCCTGCGACCCGGTGAGCTCGCGCTGAAGCGTGCGAACGTGCTCCAGATGCGCATCGACGCGCATGCGGTCGCTCGCGCCGAGGAGACCCTGGAGACGTCGCGCGTCGTCGGCGACGGCGTCGAGGAGCAGGGCGCGGTCGACGGTGTCCGACGAGCGCACGGCGAAGAGCTGATCGAAGAGGGCGTCGACCGAGCGGATGGGGAGGTTCTGCGACTCCTGGCCGTTGTAGGAGATGGCCGTCCAGGTGCCGTAGTCGTGGAAGCGGTTGGCGCTCACCGACAGCTCCAGCGAGCGGAAGCGCGGAGCCGACGTGTAGAAGCGCGGGTGCCGCGCGATGACCTGATCGAGCGTCGGGCGGTTGAGCGCGAAGATGTGGTCGGGGTGGTGGAACCCCTCCGAGCGTGGACGGTCGCCCGAGAGCGCCACGGCCACGCCGCGCATGTGCCCGTCGCCCTGTCCGCCGGGCGAATCCGGGATGGCCGTCTTGGGTTCGAGGCCCGTGACGACGCTCACGCGGTGGGTCATCGTGCGACCCGCACCATCGGGGCCGAGCGGCGCGAGCTGATCGGACGGGGTCCATCCCATCGGGCCCGGCGTCGGGGTCCAGCGGTCGGGGCGGCCGCGGGTGTTCCAGGCGTAGCCGTTGCCCCAGAAGAAGACGCCGTAGCGGCGGATGGGACCGGGCTCGTCGGCCCACGCCTCACCGTGGGAGTTGAGCATTGCCTCCAGCGGCGGCAGGGCGAGCGAGACGAGTGAACCGCCGAGCATGCCGCGCAGGAGCGTTCGTCGGGAGAGCGTGCGGGGCATCGGGACCTCTATCTCCCCCCGTCGGCGACGGTGCGAAAGCCCTCGCTCGCCACGAGCTCGACCAGCAGCTCCAGGAAGCGGTAGTTGCGCGCGGCGAAGCGCTCTTCGAGGTCGGCGAGCACGCGGGCTTCGCCTTCGGTCTCCAGCCGCGCCGTCGCGTAGCGGTACACCTGCCGAACGACGCACGAGGCCACCCGCGGGTCACGCGCGAGGATCTCCCCGAGCGCCCTCGCGCCGACGAAGCTCACCCCGTCGAGGTCGCCGCGCGCGTCGACCGGGCGACCGGCCTCCATGGTGCGGCGTCGACCGATGGCGTCGAAGTCCTCGAAGCCGAGGCCAACGGGATCGGTGCGGAGGTGGCAGCCCGCGCAGTTGGGGTCGCGGCGGTGGCGTTCGAGGCGCTCACGGAGCGTGGGCATCGCGCCGCTGTCGCCCGCGTCGAGGTTGAGCGGGACGTTCATCGGGGGATCGGGAACGCGTTCGCACAGCAGGCGCTCGCGCACGTAGCGACCGCGGGCCGTGGGCGAGGTGGCGTTGGGGTGCGCGGTCACGGCGAGAAGTGCGGCGGTGGTGAGCAGGCTGCCGCGCCCGCTGTGGGCCGGGAGCTCTACGCGGTTGAAGCCCACGGTACCGGCCGGGAGCGTGATCCCGTAGAGGGTCGCGAGGCGCGTATCGAGGAAGGTGCTGTCGCCCGAAAACACCGCGCGGAAATCCCCGTCGTGGGTGAAGACGACGTCCTCGACGAGGCGCTCGACCTCCTCGCGCATGGAGGCTGTGAGCGCGGGCGTGACGTCGGGGTAGAGCGTCCGGTCGCGCGCGAGCCCATCGAGTCCGCCGAGGCCGAGGTACTGCACGAAGAACGCTCGCACGGCGTTGCGGGCGCGCGGGTTGCGCAGAAGGCGACGGGCCTCGGTGCGAAGGGTGTCGGGCTGGTCGAGCACTCCGCGCGCGGCGGCGTCGAGGAGGGCGTCGTCGGGAACGGAGTTCCAGAGGGTGAACGCGAGGCGTGAGGCCATCTCGTAGGCGGTGTAACGGCGTTGACCGGGCGTGCCGACGACGGGGGCGCCGAGCTCGATGCGGTAGAGGAAGCTCGGTGATTGGAGCGCCGCCGCGGTGGCGTAGCGGAGCCCGGTCCAGACGTCGCGGGCGCCGAGGCGACGGCAGAGCGCGACGAAGCGATCGAGCTCTTCGGTGGTGGCGGGGCGTCGCCACGCGCGGCGCAGGAAGCGCTCGAAGTACGTCCGCACGCAGGGCGCATCGGGCGCGGTCGGGGTGCAGCCCACCAGCGCGACGCGGCGCTCGGGGACGGCGAAGGTTGCCTCGGTGAGCCGGTGTGAGGCGGCTTCCCACGCACGCACGGTGCGCTCGGCGGCGGTGCTTCGCGCGGCGCCGATGGCGGTGAAGAGATAGGGGTTGGTGTCGGGCTCCAGCGCCACGTCGGGCAGGCCCGCGCCGAGGAGGTCGCTCGCGGCGTTGCGGTACTGCGTGGTGGTGAGCGAAGCGAGCACCGTTCCCGCCGGGGCGAAAGGCGGGAGCACCACCGGGTCGGGATGCGTGTTGCCCGCGTCGGGTGTCGGCGTGACGACCGGCGGCGTGACGGCGTTGGCGCTCGGCGGCGGACGGTCGCCCACGAGCCCCGTGCACCCGGCAAGAACGATCAGCAGGGCGAGCGGTCGTAGCAGGGCGGACACGGCAGGGGACACTTCACCGCGCGCGAGCGCACGGCGTCAACCGGGGCCGGACTGACCACCCTCGTCGCGCACCTTCGACCAGTCGGGGCGCTCGATGTCGCCGCTGCGGGGGAGGGCCCGCTGGAGCGCGTCGAGGATGGCGCCTCGGGCGAGCGGGAGCTTCTTGGGTTCGCAGCGCGCGGAGAGGCGCCACGTGACTCGCTCGCCGTTGAAGTCGAGCGGGCCTTCGAGCTCCACCGGGCTGCGGAGGTTGTGCTTCGACGGGTCGTCGACGAGGGGCTGCACCGCGGCCAGAAGTGCGCTGCGGGCGCGCTCCACGGGAACGCTCCACGGCGAGCTCACTTCTACAATGGCGCGCTGCCAGGAGTGGGTGCGGTTGGTGACCGTTCCGATGCCACCGTTGGGGATGAAGTGCAGCGGGCCGGTGGCGTCGCGGAGCACGGTGACGCGCATGGTCATCTCCTCGACGGTGCCGGTGATGGCGCCGATGGTGACGGTGTCGCCCACCGCGTACTGGTTCTCCATGAGGATGAAGAAGCCGCCGAAGAAGTCCTTCACGATGGCCTGCGCGCCGAAGCCGACGGCCACGCCCGCGATGCCGGCGCCGGCGAGCACCGGCGTGATGTCGAGGCCCACGCTGGCGAGCACCGTCACCGTCGTCGAGGCGTAGACGAAGGCGCGCGCGACCGAGCCCGACACCCGCACGAGGGTCTCGGTGCGCTGGCTCTCCTGGATCATCGACGCCGTGGCGAGCGAGTCGTTGGTGACCCCACGCGTGGCGCGCCTGGTGATGAACTTCTCCAGGCGCGGCACGAGTTTCAGCAGCGCGCGGGCGATGAGGAGGGCGATGGCGATGCGCAGCCCGGCGACGAGGATGAGGCGCACGCCCTCCGGGATCGCCTGCCAGAAGGGGAGCACCAGATCGCTCGCGCCCTGCGTCGACCGATGGGGTTGCTGCATGGCCGCGGAAGATACTTCGTCCGACCGGCGCGCTGGTACACACTCCGCGCGTGGAGATTCTGGTCACCGGCGCGACGGGGTTTTTGGGACGAAATCTCGCCGCGCGGCTGGTGCGCGAGGGTCATCGGGTGACGGCGCTCACGCGGGCGGCAGGCGACCCCGGGGCGCGCGAGCGGCTGCGGTCGCTGGGCGTGGTCGAGCGCATCGGGGCGGTGACCGACGACGCGGCGGTGCGCGCGGCGGTGCGCGGCATGGAGGCGGTGGTGCACTGCGCCCAGGTGGGCCCGCGGGTCGCGCGCGCCGAGGCCGAGGCGGTGAACCTCGTCGGCGCGGAGAACGTCCTGCGCGCGGCGGAGTCGCTCGGGGTGCGGCGGCTGGTGTTCCGGTCGAGCGAGTCGGTGACGCGCGGAACGCTCGCGCGGAGCTACGTCGACGAGGAGTTTCCGGCGCCGCAGCGGTACCGCGACCCGTCGGCCCACGCGCTCGCGCTCGCCGAAGAGCTGGTGATGGCGGCGGGCGCGGAGCGCTTCTCTACGGTGTGCATCCGGCCGGGCATCCTGTGGGGCGCCGACGACACGCGGTGGCTGCCGGACGTGCTGCGGCGCGTGCGCGCGGGCACCTTTCGGTGGGTCGAGGCGGGGCGGCCGATGGTTCCGACGAGCCACGTGGAGAGCGTGGTCGACGCGATGGTGCGTGCGCTGACGACGGAGAAGGGCGCGTGGGGCACCTACTACGTGACCGACGACGAGCGGGTGACGGCGCGGGAGTTCGTGACGCGCGCGGTGGCCGCGGCGGGCGGCGGGAAGGTGGTCGCGTCGAGCCTGCCGTACTGGGCGGCCGACGCGCTGGGCTGGTGGGCCGAGCGCTCCGGCAGCGACACCGGGTGCTGGCGGGCGGAGGTGTCGCGGCTCGGACTGGGCGCGTACTTCAACGTGCAGCGCGCCCGCAAGGAGCTCGGGTGGACGCCGGTGGTGACGGTGGAGGAGGGGATGCGCTCGCTCGCGACGTGGGCCGAGGCGCGCGGCGGGGTCGACGCGGTCTCGAAGGGCGAGGTCGCGGCTACGTCGTAGCGCGAGGCGTGCGGCTCCACGCGAAGAGCACCAGCGCGTAGGCGACGAGGGTCGTGACGGAGAAGACCTCGAACATCGCGCTCGGCCACAGCACGCCGCCGATGGAGCCGACCCCGAAGGCCAGCGCGCCCGCGGTGATGCGGCGGTCGTAGAGGAGCGCGGTGGCGATCCATCCGCCGCAGACCCACAGGAGGAAGAGCGCCATCGCCGAGCGCATGGGGATGTGCAGCGCCCAGCAGATCACCCAGTGGGCGATGAAGCCCCACGCGAACACCTCGACCAACCACAAGAACCGCTGCTGCGCGTCGTTGGTCGGCGTCCCCCGGGCCATGTAGCGGGCGAGCACCGAGCACATCACCGCGAACGTCACCGACGCGATGAGCGCCTCGCGGTAGCCGTAGATCCAGCGACCCGAGCGGTCGAGCCAACCCGAGACGAAGCAGATCACGCTCCAGGCGAGGCCCGCCATCGCGCCGAGGCGCCCCCTGAGCGGCGCGCCCAGGTTGACGTCGGCCTCGCGGCGGAACCGCTCCAGGTCCCGGATGCGCGACACCCTCTCGTCGGCGTCGCGCAGCGCCTCGGCGACCTTGCCGCTCAACGCCTCGGAGCGCTCGGGCATCTGCGCGAGCAGCTCCGCCGCGACGCGCGGATTGTCGCGGCCGAGCTCGTACCCGACCATCACCTCCAGCGCGCGTTGTAGTCCTGTCGCTGCGGCGGGGTTCTCCTCCCACGCGGCGAGCGCCTGCTTGTACGCGAAGCGGCACTCGGCGAAGAGCCCCTGCACCCGCGCCGCCGCGCCGCCGTCGCGAGCGTCCCCCACCGCCGCAATCTCCTCGCGCATCGCCTGCGCGCGCCGGTCGGCCTCCTCCGAGAGCGCCCACGAGCTGCGGTGCCGAACGCACTCCTGCACCGCGCGTCGCAGCTCGTCGACGGTGGCGAAGCGCGCGTCGGGCGACCGCGCCATGGCGCGCCGGCACACCTCTGCGACATCGGCGGGCACCTCCGGGCCGTACGTCGGAACGGGCGACTCGTACGCGTGGGCGAGCTGCATGAGCAGCGACGGCGCGACGTGCGGCGCGCGACCGGTGATCACCTGATGGAGCACCGCGCCGAGGAGGTAGATGTCCGTGCGGACGGAGAGCTCACCGCCATCGGGGACGGCCATCTCGGGCGCCATGTACGCGGGCGTCCCGGCGATGGTGCGCGCCTCGGACGCGAGGGGGAGCGTGGGGTCGTCGGCGAGGCTGACGGCGATGCCCCAGTCAACGACGTAGACCTCGCGGTAGGCGCCGAGCATCACGTTGTCGGGCTTGAGGTCGCGGTGGATGATGCCGCGCGAGTGCGCGAACTGCATCGCGTCGCACACCTTCAAGAACACCTCCAGATGCAGCTCCAGGGGGTCGCCCACGCCGCCGAACATCCCGGGCGCGGCGTCGGGGTTCTTGAGCACGGCCGACCACTGGACGCCCTCGATGCGACGCATCACGAAGAGCGTCTCGCCGCCCGGAGCGCGGCCGAGAAGGTACACCGGGACGACGTTGGGGTGCTCCAGACGACCCGCGATGAGCGCCTCGCGGAGCAGCGCCTCGTCGCCGTCGTCCTCGCGCAGCATCTTCACCGCGACCTCGCGACCGAGCGCCACCTGCTCGGCGGCAAACACCCTCCCCATGCCGCCCTCGCCGAGCATCTCGTGCATCCGCACGTCGGCGAGACCGTCGGCGTTGCTCTCCATCCGCAGCACCGGGAGCGTGAGCTCGCGACCCATCGGCGCGGGGGTGGCCGCGAGGGTTCCGCGCGCGTCGACCACGAGCCCGGCGAGGTCGACGCCCCGGGACGTGAGCAGCGCCTCGTAGGGCGTGCGCGGGGTGTTCATCGCTCGCTACGGTACAGCGAAGCCGCTCAGGTCGCGGGCGCCGTCTCCCGCTCGATCATGCCGCGCAGCGCCTGTCGGTCGACGGCCTTGGTCAGCGCCTCCTGCGGGCTCACCACGCCGTCCACGACGAGCTTGAGGAGCGCGTCGTTCATGGTCTGGTTGCCCTGCGCGCGCTGGGTCTGCATGAGCGAGGTGAGCTGGTAGGTCTTCGCCTCGCGGATGATGTTGGCGACCGCGTGCGACGAGACCAGCACCTCCATCGCCGCGACGCGCCCGCCGCCCACGCGCTTGCACAGCGTCTGCGCGATGACCCCGCGCAGCGACACCGCCAGCATCGCCCTGATCTGCCCCTGCCGATCGGCCGGAAACTGATCGATGATGCGATCGATGGTGCTGATGGCCGTGTTGGTGTGGAGCGTTCCGAAGACGAGGTGACCCGTCTCCGCCGTCTCGATGGCGATGGACGTCGTCTCCAGGTCGCGCAGCTCGCCCACCAGCACGATGTCCGGGTCTTCGCGCAGGGCGGCCCGCAGCGCCGACGCGAAGCTGCGCGTGTCGGCGTGCACCTCGCGCTGGTTGACCAGGCAGCTCTTGGACTCGTGGACGAACTCCACCGGGTCTTCGATCGTGATGATGTGGTCGGGCCGCGACTGGTTGATGAGGTCGATCATCGCGGCGAGCGTCGTGGACTTGCCCGACCCGGTCGGCCCCGTCACCAGCACGAGCCCCTTGGTGAGCCCGCAGAAGTCGCGCACCGCCGAGGGCAGCCCGAGCTCATCGGCGCTCTGGATGCGCGGCGGAATCACCCGCAGCACCCCGCTCACGCCCCGCCGGTCGCGGAACATGTTCACGCGGAAGCGCGCCACGCCGGTGATCTCGTAGGCGAAGTCGGTGTCCTTGGTCTGCTCGAAGCGCTGCTGCGCGTCGGCGGGCGCGATCTCCATGAGCAGCGCGCGGATGGCGTCGCCCGTGAGCACCTGCTCGTCGGCGCCCGGCAGGAGCTGCATGTCGCCGTCGAGGCGGATGCGCGGCTGCATCCCGGCCGTGAGGTGGAGGTCCGAGGCGCGCAGGTCGGCGAGCGTTCGCAGCAGGCCGTCGATGCGCGGCCCGTCGATGACGAGCTGCACCGTGCGCTCCATCGGCGACGCCGCGAACTCGTCCTCGTCCGGTGGCGGCTGATCGGTGCGCGAGTCGTCGGGCAGGTCTTCGGGCGGCGGCGGGAGCGACGGCATCACCTCCAGCTCTTCGAGCTGATGCTGCTCACGGAGAACAACCTCCAGTAGCCCATCGCGACAGCAGCAGCGCGCGACCACGGGGCCGCCGAGCGCGTCGAAGTCGAAGGTCACCTCGCCGTCGGCGGTGAGCCCCTCGGTCACCTCGGGCGGCGCGAACTCCGCCGTGATGGCCAGGATCTGATCGGACCGCACGGCCTGCGCGAGCACCACGCGGACGTGGTCGCCGTTGCGGACGCGCACGGGTTCGCCCGAGGCAAACACCAGCTCCTCGGCGTCTTCGCGGCGCATGGCGGCGATGAAGCGGTCGATGTGACGGACCATGTCAGCGCCCCTCCGAGAGCGGGGTGATTGACGCCACCTGCGCGGCGCTCACGAGGTAGATCCAGTCGTCGGTGCGCAGCGGGAAGAAGGGCGAGACGCGCTCCAGGTAGTCGCCGAGTCGCCGGGTCATGGCGGGCAGCGCGAAGCGGAGCGTGCCTTCGAGGGCCGCGCCCTGCGCGAGCTCGACCACCACGCGGGCGACCACCGAGTCGACGTCGTCCTCGGCCTCGGGGTCGAGCTCGTCGAGCGCGGCGAAGAGGTCGAGGCGCACCCACGCGAGGTGCTTCGTCGCCAGGAACACCAAGCCCTCTGCAGAGCGCAGCGGGATGAACGTTCGCTCGGAGAGCACGTCCATGAGTCGCTCGCCGCGCGTGTTGGCGTCGAGCGGTCGGAGGAAGAGCTCGCCGCGGGAGACCACACCGCGCGCGGTGCAGTACTCGACGTGAACGGTCTCCTTGAGGGTGACCACGGTCCGGTCGCTCATGCGCGCGCATTGTGCACGAGCTGAGGTCGTTGGGGACGGCGGACTTGCCGCCACGGGCCGTCTCCCTTCTCCGTCGTCCCGGGTGGAGGGACTGAGACGGCTGGAAGGAGAGGGTGGCCCGGCTGCACCGCGATCTACGCTACCGTTGCTTCGTTTCCGACCTGGCGGGGTTCACGAGCCATCGGTCAGCCGGGCCATGTGATCTTCAGGATCTCTCCCTCGGACGGACGGCGTCCTAACCCGATCGCGCGGGCGTTGGCAACCGTCGATTGCGGGAATGCGTCGCGAGCGACCTTTGAGTCGGAGCGCCGATGGGGATACAAGCGCTGCCCCTATGGGTGAGATCGAGATCCGGGAGATTGCGGCGGGGAGCGATCCCCGCGAGTTCATCGACGCGGCACACGAGGTGTTCAAGGGCGACCCCCACTTCGTCCCGCCGCTGGAGTTCTTCGACATCAAGCCGCGCCTCGACCCGAAGAAGAACCCCTTCTTCAAGCGCGGCGAGGCCGTGTATTTCGTGGCCAAGCGCGACGGCAAGCTGGTGGGTCGCATCACGGCCTCCATCGACCACGAGCACAACAAGGTCTGGAAGGAGAAGACCGGCTTCTACGGCCTCTTCGACACCATCGACGACGACGCGGTGGGGGCGGCGCTGCTGTCCCGCGCGGCGGAGTGGTTGAAGGCGAAGGGCATGACCCGCATGAGCGGGCCGTTCGGGCTCTACGCCAACGAGGAGATCGGCACGCTGGTGGAGGGCTTCGACTCGCCGCCGCAGCTCTTGATGGCGCACTCGCGGACGTGGCAGGGGCGCGTCACCGAGGCGTGGGGTCTCACCAAGGAGAAGGACCTCTATGCGTGGCGCTATGACGTGGGGACGCTTCCGAAGCGGGTGGAGAAGGCGTGGCAGGACATGAAGGCCATCCCCGAGCTCAAGCTGCGGTCGGTCGACACGTCGAAGATGCGCGACGAGATCAAGATCATCATGGACATCTACAACGACGCCTGGGAGGGCAAGTGGGGCTTCGTCCCGGCGCTGCCCGACGAGCTCGACAAGATGGCCGATGACCTGAAGCTCATCATCGACCCCGACCTCGCGTTCATCGCGGAGGTCGATGGCAAGCCGATGGGGATGTGCATCCTGCTGCCAAACATGAACGAGTGCATCCGCGACATCGGCGGCAAGGAATTCCCCTTCGGCATCTTGAAGGCGTTCTACCGCCTCAAGTGGACGCGGCCGAAGTCCGCGCGCCTCATGCTCCTCGGCATCCGCAAAGAACTCCGGGGCGTCCGTAAGTACATGCCGCTTTCGGCCGCGATGTACGCCGAGGTCGCCGACCGCGGCGCCAAGAAGGGCTACCAGTGGGGCGAGCTGTCGTGGACCCGCGAGGACGACTCGCCCATCAACAGCGGCATCGCCGCCATGGGCGCGAAGATCTACAAGCGCTACCGCATGTACACCAAGGACCTCTGATCACGGCCCGCGCGCCCGATTGACCACGGCGCGGCGCTTCACCCAGACTCCCGCCTCATGCGCCCTCCTGTCGTCGCGCTGCTTGGCTTCTCACTGCACCTCGTCGCCTGCGCCGCTACCGTCGACGGAACCTCCGCCACCGGGCCCGACTCTGGCCTCGCGCAAGACGTTCCGCCCGGCTTCAACCCCGACGGGCTCGACCCCTTCCGTCCCGTCGAGGCCGGCGTCATCTCCCCCGACGCGGGCCTCGCCGACGCCGGAGCCTCGCCCTTCGCTGACGCCACCGTCTTCGACCAGCGCTACGGAACCCTCTACGTCGGCAGCAACTCCGGCGACCTCAACGACAGCACCTACGCGAGCGCGACGTTCCGCTACGTGCCCTATCCCGATGACCTCCGCTGCTCCCAGCGCTCGGCCGGGAGCTGGGACTTTATCGTGTGCAGCAATGACGGCGCCGGCCCCGTCGACCCGCACCCGCGCACCTTCCCCAACGCCGGGATTCTCTCCATCAACGGCGGCCTCGCGCCCGTCACGCTGCGCCTCCAGGGCAGCGGGCAGTACAGCCCGTACTTCAACAACCAGCCGCAGTTTCCTGGTCCGCGCACCGTGCGGGTGACGGCGCCCGGCACGCGCGACGTGCCCGCCATCGACCTCACGCTCGAAGTGCCGCCTGCGCTCGTGGTGCTGTCGCCTGGCTCCGACCCCGACGTCGTCATCGCGCGTGACCGCGACTTCGTCATCGAGTGGGTGCCCAACGCCGCGCGGGAGGTCTGGGTGGTGCTCTCGCTCAACGACGACAGCTCGGGCGAGTCGCGCAGCTACCGTGCGAGCGTGCAGGGCTACGGCAACGCCGGGCGGGCCGTCATCCCCGCGCGCGCCCTCGCCGAGCTCCCGCCGATCGCGCCCGGTCAGGCGCTGCTCTCGGTGCTCCCGTACAACGTCAACGTCACCCGCGTTGGCAACTGGCCGCTCACCACCACCGTCGTCGGCCAGGGCCGCCGGTACCGCGCGTCCCTCCGGTGATGCGACGGGCCCTCGCCTTCGCCATCGCCCTCACCTGCGCGGCGCCGCTCGGCGCGCAGCTCCGTCCACCCGCACATCCTCGCTGCGCCATCACCGCCCACGCCGCGATCACCGCCGACGACGACATCGACCCGCGCGCGCCGCCCGCCCTGCTCGCGATCGGCGACGTCACCGTGGTCGCCTGGCGCAGCCGCGCAGGAACCCTCCGCGTTCAGCGCTTCGCACCCGACCTGCGCTTCCTCGAATCGCCTCGCGTGCTCGGTGAGGCCGTCGGGGCCTTCGCCCTCGGGCGCACCCCGACGGGCCTCGCGATCGCCTACGTCGAGCGCGAGCATGACCTCGTCGTCGCCCGCCTCTCCAACGCCTTCGCCGCGCAGAACGTCCCGCGCGTCGTCGAGCACCTCGCTGCCCCGGTGTCGGCGCTCGCCGTCACGTCGGTCACGCCTACGGGCGCGCTGCTCGCGTGGTCGCACCCGACGGAGGTCCGGGTGATGGCCCTCAACGCCCACTCGGTTCCGCACGGCCCATCGAGGGTGGCGCTCGATCAGCCGGCGGTGCGCGCGCTGCGCTTCGACGGGACCGGCACCGCGACCCTGCGCGTCGACCCCGACGACCCCGCGGTGGACCCGTGGGTGCTCACGCTCCGCGCCGACGGATCAGAGGTCGCGCGCTCCCGCTGGCCCATCGGCGCGCTGGGCCCGGTGCGCCTCGGCGGCGCGGTGCTCGCCGCGCAGATCAACCCGCAGGGCAACCCGATGCTCCTCCGCAGCCCCGCCGTCGCCGCGCCCACGGCCCTCGCCGACCCGGCCGTCGCGCCGCGCGCCCACCTCGATGCGCTCGCCTTCGACGACGAGGTCGTGCTCGCGCTCGTCAGCGCCCCGACCAACGGCCGACAGACCCTCCTCGCGCGGCTCCTGCCCGATGGCAGCGCGTCGGTGCTCATCGCGGTGCGCAGTCACCTGCCGGGACCGGCCACCTTCGTGGTGGAGGCGCCGTCGACCGTCCTGCTGCTCTCGCGCGACACGTCGCACACGTCGCCGCGGACGGTGCTCCAGCGCTACGCGTGCCCGCTGCCCGGGACCGGGGACGCTACCGCCCCTGGAAGGTGATCGACACCGAGTTGATGCAGTACCGCATCCCCGTCGGGGCGGGGCCGTCGTCGAAGACGTGACCCAGGTGCCCGCCGCAGCGCGCGCAGTGGACCTCCGTGCGCGTCATCCCCATGGACGCATCGACGCGCTCGTCGACCCGGCCGTCCTGGGCGGGCCGCGTGAAGCTTGGCCACCCGGTGCCCGACTCGAACTTGTCCGTCGAGCGGAAGAGCGGCGCCCCGCAGCCCGCGCAGCGGTAGGTGCCCGCGGCGTGGTGGTCCCAGTACGCACCCGAGAAGGCGCGCTCGGTGCCCTCCTCGCGCATGACGTGGTAGCGCTCGCTGCCGAGGCGCCGTCGCCACTCCGCATCGGCCAGCGTGACGCGCTCGCCCACCGGGGGGTCGACGCCCGCGTCCCCGTTGGCCGCGCGGCTCGGAATCACCGAAGCCTCGGGCAGTGACGATGCGCGCCCCGGCACCCACGCCCCCGCGCGCGAACACGCCGCCGTCGCGGCCATCCCGAAAATCCCTTGAAGCCAGTGACGTCGGTTCATGCCGCCGTCTACGTCGCGAGGCGGCATCTGGATACAGCCCTCAGCCTCGCGAACGTCGGCGCAGCCACCACGCGCCGCCTCCGACCGCCGCGAGCGCCGGGACGACCTTCCAGAGCCAGGTCCAGTCTTCGGGCGGCGTCGGTGGTTCGGGCGGGGCTGCGGGCGGTCGCGGCCTCGGTTGCTCAGGCTCGACGGCGTTCATGTCGGTCCACCCGCCGTGGTGGAGGGTGGCCCGGTCGAGGGCGGTGCCGTCGGGACGCAGCGTGGTGAAGACGATGCGCTCGCGCTCGACCTCGGCGCGCACGTAGTGGTGCTCGGACGCAAACACCCGGGTCATCGCCCGCACCTGTTCGCGCTCGTAGAGAGGCGCGCCGCCGCCGCCGCTCACCATGAAGCGCAGCCCCCGATCGTCACCGCGCTCGTAGGCGTGGTCGTGCCCGGAGATGAGCAGGTCGACCCGGTGGCGCCGCAGGATGGTGTCGACGCCCGCGCGCTCGACGAGGCGGTTGTCGCCGTGAGGACCCGACGAGCGGGCGCCCCAGTGCATGACGACGAAGAGCCAGTCGTCGGGCCCTTCACTGCGGGCGCGCGAGAGCTCCCGGTCGAGCCAGTCGCGCGCGGCGCCCGACCAGTCGTCGTACGAGTTGGCCAGCACGAAGCGGGTGTTGCCGTAGCGAAACACCGAGTCGAGCTCGGCGCTCGGCCCGCCCGGCGCGACGTGGACGTAGCGGCGGTAGTTGTCGATGCCGCTGGAGAACTGCACCGCGATCTCGTGGTTGCCGATCACAGGGACGAAGGGCGTTGATCGCAACAGCGGTGCTTCGATGTCGAAGAAGCGTTGCCAGTCGTCCTCGTCGCGACCGTCCTCGACGAGGTCGCCGGTGTGCACCGCGAACTCCCCGGCCTCGCGCCGGATGGCGTCGACCACCGCGGCGTGCGGCCGAGCGTGGCTGCGCGTGTCGCCGTAGATGATGAAGCGAAAGGGCCCTGGGGTCGTCGGCGCGGTGCCGAAGGTCCCGCCGACGGGCTCGACGTCGGGGGCCGACACCTCGTAGCGGTAGCGGGTGCCAGGCTGAAGCCCCGAGAGGGTGAGCTCATGGAGCAGCGCATCGACCCCGGCGCGCGCCGTCACCGACCCCGTCGCGAGGTCGCCACCAGGCCCCTGCGGAACCGCCGTCACCGCCAGCCTCCCGGTGCTCCGCCGCTCGGCCATCACCACGACGCTGTCGGTGCGGAGGTCCATCAACCACGGGCCCTTGGCGAGCGGGTCGAGGGCCCACGCTGTGCCTTGCAGCGCCGACGTCGTCAGCGCCCACGTCGTCAGCATCCACGCGGCCAGCTTCGCTCTCGACACGGCGCGGGACACTATCGCCAACCGCCCCCGCGGCGACACCTCGAAACACGGTGCGCGCGGCCGTGGTATCCCCGCGCCATGGCCAGGGCCCGTGCTCGCAAGCCCGCTCCGATGGACGACGTGTTGCGCGCCGTCGGAGAGCACCACCGGAGCTTCGATCACCAGCGGGCGCTCGACCGCGACCCGCTGAAGTTCCCGCACCGCTACGCTGACCCTGACGATCGGGCGCTGGTCGCGCTGCTCTCGGCGCTGATGGCCTTCGGCCGCGTCGACACCATCATCGACAAGCTCGAAGAGCTGCTCACGCTGCTCACCGTATCGACGAGTCGGTCGCCCATCGCGGTCGTTGCGGGAGCGTCTCGGGACGAGCTGCGAGCGCGCCTCGCGGGCTTCGTGCACCGCACCTTTCGCGGCGCCGACATCGCCGACCTGCTCGTCGCGATCGGGCAGCAGTACCGCGCCGAGGGCAGGGTGCTCGCCCCTCTCGAACGCGCCTGGGAGTCATCCCGCCCCGACCTGAGTGCGGCCCTCGGGCAGTGGGTCGCTTCGCTGCGCGCCATCGCGTGGCCCAACGGACCCGACCGCACCCAGAAGCACCTCCTGCCCGACCCCGTCGGGTCGAGCGCGTCGAAACGCCTCATGCTGTTTCTGCGCTGGGTGGTTCGACGCTCCGGGGTCGACCTTGGGCTCACGGAGGTGATCCCGGCGTCGGCGCTCATCATCCCGGTCGACGTTCACATCGGGCGCATCGCGCACAACCTCGGGCTCACGACGCGCACCGACGCCTCGTGGCGCACCGCCCTGGAGATCACCGCGAGCCTCCGTCGCCTCAACCCCGACGACCCGGTGCAGTACGACTTCACGCTCTGCCACAAGGGCATCGACGGCCCGTGCCCCGACAAGCCCGTCGCTGGTGACTGCACGGCGTGTGTCTTCAAGCCCGTCTGCCGTCACTGGCGTTGAACCGCGGGCCTCAGGCTGGCAACGTAGCGGCACCAACGATGGGCCTCGCCGAACGCGTGATCGTCGACTCTCTCCGCGAAGGCCGCCCCACCCGTTGGGTCGTTCGCGGCGCGAGCATGTGGCCGACCGTCCGCGACGGGGCGAGCGTGCTGGTGACCCCGTGCGACCCGCGCGCCGTCCGCGTCGGCGAGGTCATCGCCTACTCCCGCGGAGGCGCCCTCGTGGTGCATCGGGTCGCCTCCCTGGGGCCCGCGGGGCCGACCTGCCGCGGTGATGCCCTGTCGCGCGATGACGGTGCCGTGTCCTGGGGCGACGTGCTCGGTCGCGCGGCCGTGGTCGAGCAACGACCGCTCTCGCTTCGGTGGCCGCGTCGTCGTGAGCTGCGGGCCCTCGGTCGTGTCGCGCTCGCTGCGCTGCGTGGGGTGTTCGCGTGATCCTCGACATCGCCGGGCTGCGCGTCGCCGTCGCCACCACCGGGCCCATCCACGAGGGTCACGCCGACCTGCGCTTCGGTCGCTACGTCGCGCTCGACGACGGCGCGGCGCCCGACCTGCACCTCGACATCACCGTCGACCCCGCGTGGTCGCTGCCGGAGCCGGTGCTCAACCGCTTCCCGGGGGTCGACGTGCGGCGCGAGCCCGACGGCGCGCTGCGCTTCCTCCGACCCGACGGCGAGACGCGTGTCCATCTGGGTCGACATCGCGCGACAGCGCTCGTGCGTCCGACCGTCCACACCGACGTCCCCATGGACGACGTCACGCCCATCGACACGCCCCTGCGCCTCCAGCTTGCGACCGAGCTCCCGTCCCGCCAGGGAGCGATGGTCCACGCCTGCGGCTACGCCGACGAGCGCGGGGCGGTGCTCTTCATCGCCCGCTCGGGCGGCGGCAAGACCACCACCGCGCGCAAGCTCCCCGAGGCCCACGTTCTGTCCGACGACCTCGTCGCCATCCGTCGCACGGCCGATGGGTGGGACGCCCTCTCGCTGCCCTTCGTCGGCGAGTGGCGACGACCCACGGTCCCGCGTCGGGCGCGTCTGCGGGCGCTGGTGTTTCTCCGCAAGGCCGACACGCTCGCGGTCGGCGCGTGCTCCCCGTCGGCCGCCTTCGCCGACGCGCTCCAGTCGATGGTGTGGTTCGCGCAGGGCGACCCCGCGGCCGCGTCGCTGCTCGACCACGCGCATCACCTCGTCGGCGCCGTTCCGTGTGTGACGCTGGCCCTGCCGCGCGAGGCGCCGGTGCTGCCGCTGCTCGACCGCTGGCTCGCGTGAGCGCTGCCTACGGCTTGCGCTTCGGTCCCGTTGCGCTCGCCCTCGAAGGGCCGCCGCCCCATCCGCTTCTGCGACCGTGGCTCTGCGACCCACCGGTCGATGCGCGCCGCGTGACGGTCTCGTTGGCGCCCACGCTCCCCACCGATGCCGAGGTCGGCTTCGCGCTCACCGCGCACCCTGACCACGATCAGCTCACCATCATCGATGACCCCGCCCGGCACGCACCGTGGCTGGCCGCGGTGTGCGAGCTGGTCGCGCGCGACGCGCCCCTCCACGGGTGCTTCCTCCTGCACGCCGGGGCGGTGCGGGTCGAGGGCGGGGTCGCGCTGCTGATCGCCGCACCCGGGGTGGGCAAGACCACCGCCGTGCGCGCGGCGGGCGAGCGGGCCTTCGCGTCCAACTCGGTGCTCGTCGAAGGGGGCGACGGGCCTTCGTCGATGAGGGTGCGCGCGATGCCGTTCAACCGCGAGGCCGCGCCCGAGCTGGAGGCGCCCGATCGCTCGCCGCTCGTGGCCCTGGCCTTCGTCCATCGCCATTCCCTGGCCACGGTTGAATGGATGCCGGGCTCTACGGCAACGATGCGCCTGATGTCTCATGTGACGCGCCCCCGGGGAGAGGACCCCCACGCACGAGTCCGGGCGGGCGTCGCCCTCTCGTTGGGCGGCCGCGTGCGGGCTTTGACGCTAGGCTTGCCCTGGGGGCCGGGCTATCTTGCGGCCCTCGACACCGCCCTCCACCCGACGACCTCACCGCCATGAACGCCCAACGAACCGTCCACCACGCACGCGATGCGGTCTGGCGACGCTACGACGACCAGGTGGCGGTGATCTCCCTCGACACCAGCCGGGTGCGCCTCTTCAACGCCGTCGGGAGCTTCCTCTGGGAGCGCTGCGACGGCGCCACCATCGACCAGCTCGTGGCCGCCGTGCGCGAGCGCTTCGCGGTCGACGAGGCCACCGCCAACGCCGACGTGGTGGCCTTCCTCGACGACCTCGTGGCCCGCGGCCTCCTGCGCCCCGCGGTGGAGGCCCCGTGAAGGGCTCCGACCTCCTGCGCTCGCTCGCCACGCGGCAGGGGCGGCCCATGGGCGTTCACCTCCAGGTGGCCGACCGCTGCAACCACGCCTGCCAGCACTGCTACCAGGTGCAGGGCGAGAAGGGCGAGCTGTCCCTCGACGAGCTCCGCGGAGTCATCGACGGCATCGCTGACGCAGGGGTGTTCACGCTCAACGTGAGCGGCGGCGAGGCGACGCTGCGGCCCGACCTGCTCGACATCCTGCGCCACGCGCGCGGCCGTGGATTCGCGGTGCGGCTCTTCACCAATGGGTTCCTCATCGACGCGGCCTACGCCGACGCGCTGGCGCTCATCGGCCTGCTCGAAGTCCACATCAGCCTCTACTCGGGAGAGGCGGCCGAGCACGACGCCGTCACCCGCGTTCCGGGCTCCTTCGTTCGCACGGCGGGCGCCATCTCGGCCCTCCGCGAGCGCGGTGTGCGGGTGGTGCTCAAGACGCCCGCCACCACGCTCTCGCTCAAGGGGACACGCTCCGTCGAGGCCCTCGCCCTGCGGCTCGGCTGCGAGCATCACCCCTCGACCGACCTCACGATGCGCGAAGACGGCGCGGACGACCCATGGGCCGTTCGGGTCACCCCGGAAGACCTGCTGCGCGAGGGCTTGCTCCAACCCTGGTCGCCGCCCGCCGATGCCGAAGCGGCGCGCGCCGAGAAGCTCGCGAAGTATCCGTGCGGGGTCGGCCGCTCGGGCCTCGTCGTGCTGCCCGACGGGCGGCTGCAAGCGTGCACAGATACCCCATCCATCCTCGCCGACCTCACGCGCGAGTCCCTCTCCGCGGCGCTCGATGCGGCGCCCGAGCGGGCGCTGTTCGAGGGCTTGACCTGGTCGCGGATTCACGGCTGTCGGGACTGCGACCTGCTTCCGGCCTGTCAGCGCTGCCACGCGACGGCGCTCCACGAGGGCGGCGACTACCTGGGGCCCTACGCCTCGGCCTGCGCCCGCGCTCGCGCTCGGTATGCCGCGGCGGCCGGCGGCCTGGATGTGCTCCCGCCGTCGGCGGACTGCGGCCCCGACCGCGATCCGGCGGTGGGCCCGTTTTCCATCGTGGCGAGCGGGGTCATCCGACCCGAGCGCGACGTGCGTAGCCCGGGTGACGAGGCCCTCGCGCGGAGGTTCGAGTGGCTCCGTCCGGCGCACGGGAACAAAGCCGACGGCGGAGAGCTCGTGACCCTCCGGCGACGGCGAGACGGCGCACCTTTACACGCGTCACCCTCTGAACCATGCAGCACACCGGCGAGCGACCGGGTGTGATAGAACCCGCGACCTCACACGCTTCGAACCTTCCATTCTGACGGGGATCCACCATGGCGCATCGCATCCGTTTGGGCTTGCTGCTTCCGTTTCTCGCCGCCGCAGCCGTGGGCTGCTCCGACGACCCGCCTGCCCCTGCGGGCGACGCGGGTGACGCCGGTGGCGACGTGGGCGGCGACACCGGGACCGACGTTGGCAACGATGCGGGCAACGACGCGGGCAACGATGCGGGCGCGCTCTGTCCGTCCATCGAGTTCGTGCGCCCGACCGCCGCGGCGGTGCTGGGCGTCGCCGACGACGCCGACAACAACTGCAGCAACGGCTTCGCGTACACGGTGCAGCTCGCGACCAACGCGGCCGTGGGCACCCGGCTCGAGCTCTTCGTCAACACCCGCAGCGTGGCCACCGCCACCGTGAGCGGCCCCACGGTGCGCTTCGAGGCGGTGCAGTTCGACACCGGCGCGATGTCCTCGCTGGAGGTGCGCGTCGCCGGGGAGAGCGCGCCGTGCGGTCGCACCACGCTCTCGGTCAGCTGCGCGGTGCCCCGCTGCTCCATCGCGACGCCGATGCGCTCGACGCTCAACCTGACCGACAGCACCGCCGCCGCGGGCATGCCCTTCGCGACGACCTTCACCGTCGGCACCGACGTGGAGGACGGCCGCGAGGTCGAGCTCGCCATCACGGGCACCGCGACGCCCTTGCGCGCCGCCGTCATGGCCGGGGTCGCTCGCTTCAACAACGTGGCGCTCGCGCCCGACGGAGAGTTCGTGGCGCGCGCGACGTGCACCAACCGCGCGGGCAACGTGGGCCGCTCGGCCGAGGGCCGCTTCACCGTCGACTCGGTGGCGCCCACGCTCACCGTGCAGAGCCCGATGGCCAACGCGACCATCGGCCTCTCGGGTGACGTCAACACCGCGGTCGCGGGCGTGCAGTTCAACGTGTGCGCGCGCAGCGACGCGGCGGGGCGCCGGGTGTGCGCCAACGTGATGGGCTCGACCCCGGCCGACCCGGCGGGCTGCGCCGACGTCCCGGCCTCGGCCACCACCGACGCGTGCGTGCAGGTCACCTGTCCCGATGGCGGCGCTCCCTTCACCGTCGAGGTCTCGACGCAGGACGCGGCGGGCAACGTCGCTCGCAGCACCATCGCCAACGTGCGCTGTCAGTCGGCGCTGCCGTCGGTGCGCATCGTGGCCCCGGTCGCGTACGACGCGGCCGACCCTGGCACCATCCTCAACGCGGCGCGCGACCGCGACACCACGGCGCCGGGCCTCCAGGCCGAGGTGGTGGCCTGCACCGACCGCATGTCGGGCACCGCCGAGCTCCTCCGCGACATGGTGGCGGCCCCCATCGCGACGGCGACGGTGTCCCCGACCATGGCGGGTGACCCCTGCGCGACGCTGGGCATGGGCTTCGTCGGCATCGCCCGCTTCGCCAACGTCACGCTGCCGGAGACCTCGCCGACCCGCACCGACCCGTCCTCTCCCGCGCCCACCGGCCCGACCATTCGCGTGCAGGTGACCGACACCACGGGCGACCGCGGCGCCTCGGTGGCCTCGGTGCTCTACGTCGACTCGTCGGCCCCCACGCTCAACATCTTCAACTGCAACCGCATCGTGGCGCCGGGCACGGATGGCACTGCGCGCGCCGCCGTCATCGTGAGCAGCGACGCCTATCCCATCAACCTCACGCTCGAACGCATGGGCGACATGCCGCGGCAGATTCCGCTGACGGCGCCGACCATGACGGGCGGCACGGGCACCTTCTCCGATCTACAGTTCTTCCCGGGCGTGACCACGTTGCGGCTGGCGGCGACCGACCCGGCAGGCAACGCGAGCACCACCAACGGGATGTGCACCGTCACCGTCGGCAACCCCCCGACGCTCGCGTTTACGGCCCCCACCGCGGGCGCCCTCTTCACCACGGCGACGACCACGGTGACGCTCACCTCCGACGCCCCGGCGGGCACGGTGGTGAGCCTCCGCATCAACGGCGGCACCGCCGTGACGAGCACCGTTGCGGGCGGCACGGTGACCTTCTCGGGCGTCACGCTCCCGCAGGGCGACGCCGTCAACCTCACGGCGACCACCGCCGAAGTCACGGGCCGCGGCGTAGGCACGGCATCGGTCACGGTGGTGGTCGACACGGCCATCCCGACGGCACCGACCGACTTCGTGGCTGCCATCCCGACGACCCCGCGCTCGGCGCGCCGCGCGGGCATCGTCCGCCTCACCTGGAACGACGGCTCCGACGCCAACCCCTCGGGCACCGGCACTCGCCCGGTGGGCCGCTACGAGGTTCGCTACTCCGCGGCCGCCATCACCGCGTCCAACTTCTCCAGCGCCACGCTCGCCGTCATCACGGCCACGCCGGGCACCCCCGGCGCTGCGAACACCGCTGACATCAACGGCCTCCAGCTCGGTCGGGCCTACTACTTCGCGATGCGCTCCTTCGACGCAGTGGGCAACACGAGCGCGACGGTGGTCTCGGCCGGCCCGCTCACGCCCGACGTGGTGGTCGATCAGATCACCGTGGCGTCGCCGTTGCTCGGCAACGCCGTCTCCGGTGGGTTCGACCTCAACGGCGACGGCATCTCGGACGTGCTCCTGGCCTCGTCCACCCAGGGCACGAGCGCCGGCGGCTTCGCGCGCATCTACTTCGGCTCCGCGACCGGGCTCTCCGAGACCAACTTCACCGAGTTCCGCGGCTCGGTGTCCGACGGTCGCTTCGGCACCGTGGTCGCGTCGCTCGGCGACATCAACGGCGACGGCGTCGGTGACATCGCCATCGGCGAGCCGGGCCCGACGTCGGGCACCCGCGCGGGCAGCGTGTACCTCTTCTTCGGCCGCCCGGCCGCCATGTGGCGCACGGGCACTGCGATGGCCTACCTCGCGTCCGAGGCCAACGTGACCATCGGCGGTGGCACGGGCGACTTCGCCCCGGCCCGCCTCGGCGCCACGCTGGCTCGCGTCGGCAACTTCGATGGCGACGTCGACAACCTCAACGACGTCGCCATCGCCGCGCCCATCGCGACGGGCGGCGGCGCGGTGGTGTTGTTCCGCGGTCGCCGCACCTGGCCCGCCACGCTCTCCCCCAACGGTGCCGACCTCACCATCCGCAACAGCGGCACGGCGACGGTGTTCGGCATCTCCCTCGCCGGCGCGGGTCGCCTGGTCGGCAACGACCTGCTCGAAGATCTCGCCATCGGCGGCGGCGCGTCGGGCACCCCGGCGGCGGCGTATGTGTTCGCGGGCCGGTCGCTCGCGACCCCGCTCTCGCTCACCGCGACCGACGCGACCTTCACCCGCCCGGGTCAGGTGCCCGGCAGCGTGACCGGCTCGACCGCGGCCAACGGTCAGAACGTCGTCGCGGGTGTCGGCGACATCAACGGCGATGGTCGTAGCGACTTCGCCGTGGGCAACATCGGCACCACTGGCGGCGCGGGCGAGGTGTTCCTGTACTTCGGCGGCACCGACGGCGGTCTCGCTGCGGGCGGGAGCGTTCGCACCACGGCCGCTGGCGCCCTGCTCGACATCTTCGGTCGCTCCATCGCCTCCATCACCGACCCGACGCAGGTGCGCCCCTCGCTGCTGCTGAGCGGCGCCCCCTCGGCCGACCTCCTCCTCGGCAGCGCCGCGTATCAGCTCAACAGCGCGGCACGCTTCTACGCATACCGCGGCCGCGCTTCCTGGGCGGGGCAGACCACCGACACGGCCGATCGCTTCGTGGTGTCGCCCACAGGCACCAGCGCCGCCACGATCTCCAGCACGTCGTGGGTGGGCGACATCGACAGCGACGGAGCCGTCGACGCGGCCTTCACCCAGACCGCTTCTGGTGCGCTGTTCATCGTGCGGTGAGCAGCCGCTTCAACCTTCCATGAGGAGTCACTCCATGTCCCCCGAGAACACCATGCCCAACCATTCCGCCCTCCTGCCGTACGAAGCACCGCGCGTCGTCGAAGACCTTCCACTGGAGACCTATAGCCTCGCGTGTGACACGGGCTCCGGCGGGAAGAACGCCGGCGCGTGTGACGAAGAGGGCGGGTTCGCCAACACCTGACCCGGGAGGGTCAGCGCAGGACGCGGTCGAGCGCACGCAAGGCCGCGTACCTGAGCGCCCAACGGGGCAGCGCCTCCCATCGATCACTCAACACCGGGCGCTCCAACAGCAGCCCGGTGTACCTCCCCACAGCACTCCGCCGCGCGAAGGTCGCGCCCACGTCGACCCAGCGGCCGACCCAGTCGCGTCGCAGTCGTGTGAACGCCGACGCGGGCCACGGCGGCGCGGGCACGTCGAGGCCGCGTGCGCGCAGGTGCTCGGCGAAGACCTCCGCGATGAGTCGCATGCCCCCGCGGTCGGCCTCGCGGTAGATCAGCGACCAGTCCACGGCGTGCGACGTGAGCAGGCGGGCGATGTCCCCCGCGTGTCGATCGTCGATCTCGTAGAGATGGTTGGCGTAGTGAACCGCCGCGTAGAGCACCTGGTCTTCAGGGCCCAGCGAGCGGATGGGGCCGCCCACCGCGGGCCACTCCACGGCGCGCGAGAGCACCGCTGCGACATCGAACGTGAACCACGGCGGCTCGGCGAGCTCGCGGTGCAGGTCGACGGGCATCCACGCGCCGGGGTGGGAGTAGGTCCACTCCTTGGAGCCGAGGGTGACGGTCGCGCGGTGGGTGACCGGCTCGTAGCGGGTGAAGCCGCGGGCTTCGAGCGCGTTGGCGTAGTCGGTGAAGCGCTCCGGGGTGACGAGCACGTCGAGGTCGCTGCCCACCCGATCGCCGCGCCCTCCAAACAGCGCGGCGTCTGCCCACGCCGCCTTCAGGAACAACACCTCCGCGCCGACCTCGCGCGCCACGTCTCGGAGCAGCTCCCGCTGACGGGAGAGCAGCAGCGCCTGAACAGCACCAGCCTTCAACCGGGTGGCCATGCGCGTTGGTTGCGCGTCGGTCAGGCGCTGTTGGCCTTGTCGAGCGCGGCCCGGTCGTCGAGGCAGCCGACGAGCCACCAGCGGCGCGTCTGCTCCCAACGCGCGAAGGCCATCTCGGCCTCCGCGAGGGCGTCGAGGTCGCGGTCGCTGATGAGGTAGCGGGCCCCCGCCGTGGTGAGCCCCTCGTCCTGATCGTCGTCGTGCATGGCGTCTCTACCCTTCCGTACTGCTTTCCCCTTTGGTGGGGTCGCTGGCAACGGTGTGATTCTGACCAGCACTGAACAGATCACTGAATTTTCGGCGGACAGTCTATGTCACGGCTTCAGCATCCCGAGCAGCTCGTGCAGCACCTGCTGCGTGCGGCCGAGCGATGAGGCCGCCGGAAACCACTCGGTCACGCCGCCAAAGCTCGGCCCGAGGTACTCGACCGGCGCCGCGACGGGATCGACCCCCGCGCGACGGAACTCGCGCAGCGCCCTGGGCATGTGCAGCGCCGACGTCACGACCACGAAGCGCGTGATGCCGCGGGTGCGACCGAGCTCGACGCTGTACCGCGCGTTGTCGCGGGTGTCGGTGGCGCGCGGCTCCAACCAGATGCGCTCGCGCGGAACGCCCGCGTACACGAGCGCGTCCGCCATGGCCTCGGCCGAGGCGTTGGGGTTGGGGCCGGCGCTCGCGCCCGAGACGATCACCGCCGCGGGTTGGGTGGGCTGAAACCACCGCGCGGCCCCGTAGGTGCGAGCGCGCGCTGCGCTGTCGAGCCGCTCGCGGGGAGGCACACCCGCCATCGCGGGCAGCACACCCGAACCCAGCACCACGAAGGCCGTCTGTGCGCGCGTCGCAACAGGGACGACCGCGGCGGCCAACGGGAGCGACGGTTCGAGCGCGCGAACGAGGGCGCCGGACACCGCGGGCGTGGCGGATACCCAGAGCAATGCCCACGCGACGAAGCCGAGGCGCAGGGCCCAGCGGGCGCGTCGCGACGGGATGAGCAGCTCGCGCTTGAGCACGAGCAGCACCACACCGAGGAGCGCGAGGAGGAGGAGGGCGTGATCGAAGACCCGAGCGGGGGTCATCTCAGGCGGGGCGGCGCTCTTCGCGGAAGCGGATGCCCGCGCCTTCGAGCTCGTCGAGGATCGGGTTGTAGACCTCCGGGGTGACGGGCACGACGACGCCGCGGTCGCGGATGGTTCCGTCGAGGACGCGGAGCACGCCGATGGCCGCGGGCAGGCCCACGGTGCGCGACATCGCGGTCTCGCCGCCGGGCACGCCGAAGTCCACCAGCGTCGAGCGCAGGAACTCCTTGCGGTCGGGGTACTCGGCGATGAACTCGTGTTGGAGGGCGATCATGTCGCGCTCGCCGGGCTTGTACTGGAGCTTCTCCAGCATGCGCGTGACGAGGGCGTCGAGCGGAGAGAGGTTGGCCTCGGGCAGTGCGGTGCGATCGAACATCCCCAGCCAGGTGAGCTTGGCGATGGGCGCGCTGTCCTTGGCGACGCGGGCCTTGGCGGCGATGGCGCCCTCGACGTCACCGTCGACCGGCACACCCGCGAGGGCCGCGAGCACGCCGCGGAAGGTGGCGCTGTCGTAGCTGCGCGTGCCGTCGTCGAAGAGGCCGACATCGGCCATCGCCTTCCAGGTCTCGCAGTGGCCGAGGTTGCGCAGCGTTCCGCGAAACATCGTCTGCACGCCGGCGACGTCGTAGGTGGCGACGTAGGCGGTGGAGTCGCGGTTGGGATAGCCCTCGAAGGTGCCCGCCCCTTCGACGACGACGCGCTCTGGATTGGCGAAGAGCTCCGGGCCCGGGATGACCACCTCGACGCCGTCGCGGAGGTACTTCGCGGCGTTGCGGGCGGCGAGCACCACGCCGCGCGGCGACCACGAGAACTTGTACCCGAAGGGGTTGTCGTTGGCCTCCGGCGCCGGGAGCCCGCCGCAGTACGAGCGGAAGGAGGTGACCTTCCCGCCCGCCGCGCGGATGCCGTGGATGATCTTCATCGCGGACATGTGGTCGATGCCCGGGTCGAGGCCGAGCTCGTTGAGGAGCACCACGCCCGCGGCCTGCGCGCGGTCGTGGAGGGCGCGCATCGCGGGCGACACGTACGACGTCGTGACGAGGTGGTGGCCGTGCGCGATGCAGCGCTCGGCGACCTTCACATGGTGCAGGTACGGGAGCATCGAGACCATCACGTCGCTCTTGGCGGCGAGGCGGTCGAGCGCGTCGGCGTCGTCGATGTCGAAGGCCGCCGCGCTGCCGCGGTCGTGGCCGCGCACCAGTTCATTGGCGCGGTCGATGGAGCGGGCCGCCACCGTGACGGTGTGCGACGACGCTTCGAGGATGTGCCTGACCACGGGCCCTGCCACGAGTCCGGCGCCCAATACGGTGACGTGTGCCATAGGCCGGGCGGTCTACCGCAGCGGTGCTTTCAAGGGAAGCCGTCGAAGCACGAGACGCCCACGCGGCGGCCGTCGGGGTCGCGCACGTAGACCGTGAACTCCGTGCGGTGCTCGATGGGCACCGCCAGCGAGAGGCAGCGCGCGACGAAGGCGTCGCGATCGTCCGGCGTCACCCTCAGCGCGAAGAACTCCATCGACCCGACGGGCACCGTGGGCTCGTTGGTTGAGGCGCGCTCGATCATCAGGGCAGCGCCGTCGAGCGACAGCCACACCGAGTAGCCGGGCTGCTCACGGAGCGTCGGCAGGAGGAAGAGCGCGGCGTACCAACGGGCGAGGGCGGTCGGGTCGGCCGTGCGCAGCGCGAGGTGGTGCAGCCTCACGGGAGAACCGTGGACGCTAACCCTGCGCGGGGGCGAAGATGCCTCGCATGGAACGCATCTGGGACGAACTCATGCGGCAGCCGGGGTTCTCCCCGTTGCAGGTCGCCATCGGGGCGGTGATGTACCTCGGCTGGACGGCGGCCTACGCCATCATCATCTACCGGGGATTCAAGGAGAAGACCTACGGGCTCCCGTGGCCGTGCATCGTGCTCAACGTGGTGTGGGAGGCCATCTACTCCTTCGAGCTCACCGACGCGCGGCTGCACTGGTTCTTCCACTACGGCAACCGCCTCTGGTTCGTCTTCGACGTGGTCATCCTCTACCAGCTGTTCCGCTACGGGAAGGCGGCGCAGGTGGTGCCGCTGCTGGAGCGCTGGTTCTATCCGCTGCTCGCCCTCTCGCTCGGCACCGCAGCCGGGGCGCTCTACACGTTCACGCTCTACTTCAATGACCTCAAGGGCGTCACCTCGTCGATGTCCATGAACCTCGTCATGAGCATCGCGTACCCGCTCTTCCACCTCTCGCGGCCGGGGCGCGTCGGGCTCTCCACCCACGTCGCGTGGCTCAAGCTCATCGGGACGCTCGCCGGGTCGTTCTTCCTCGCGACGTGGTGGCCCGCGCAGTTTGTCGACGGCCACCTCCGCACGCATCCGCACGTCGTCGAGCCCACGACGTATTCGTTCACGTACTTCCTCTACACGATGATCTTCGTCTTCGACTGCCTCTACCTCGCGCTCTGCGTGAGCGAAGACCGTGAACGCGCGTCGACCGCCCGTTCGTCCGCCTCCTGACATCGGTGCGCTTGCCCGCCCGCGCGTCGGCGTGGGATGTAGCGCGCGATGAGCGACGCGACGAAGCACGGCCCAGGCGATCTCCCGGCGGTGGACGTGAGCGAGCGGGGAGCGCCCAAGGACGGCGTCCCGCAGGTGAGCAACCGGCGACTTTTCATGCAGCTCCTAGTGTTCGAGCACCCGTCCAACTTCGACGCGGCGTTGCACCAGCTCGAAGAGGCGCTGACCCTGGGCGGCGTGCCGGCGGTGCTCTACGCCGACGCCAACCACCCGCAGGGCCTCGGGTTGCTCACCTTCAGCGAAGACCCGGCGCACTTCGTGACCCGCGTCCACGACATCGTGCGCGAGTGCAACCGCGCGACGGACGTGGCGCCGTGGCGGTCGCGGCCGGAGTTCTCGATGTTCGGGCGAACGTACAGCACCGGGTACGAGAGCGACCTCACCCACTGGCTGCTCGATCGGCCGCGCGACACCGTGATGCACGAGGGCTGGGACTGGGCGGTGTGGTACCCGCTCAAGCGCACCGGGGCCTTCAGTCGGCTCGATCCGAAGGAGCAGGGCGCCATCCTCCGCGAGCACGGGACCATCGGCCGCGCGTACGGGGAGAAGGACCTGGCGCACGACATCCGCCTCGCCTGCCACGGCCTCGACAGCAACGACAACGACTTCGTCATCGGGCTCGTCGGCAAGGAGCTGCACCCGCTCTCGCACGTCATCCAGTCGATGCGGAAGACCCGCCAGACGGGCGAGTTCATGGACCGCATGGGGCCCTTCTTCGTGGGGCGCGTGATCTCGCGCGTGAAGGGCCGCCAGTCGGTGGTTGATATCGGCTGACATCGGCCGCGCGGCCCGCCAGGTGCGAAGTGACTCCCCGCAGTCACCGACGCTCCCGGAGGACCGATGAACGCCCCCGCCCGCACCACCACCGCACCCGACAGCCCGGCCTCCGACGACGCGCTCTCCCTCATGGGGTCGCTCCTCCGCGCCCCCACCACGTGGACCGACTCGCCGCGCCTCAGCCCGATGCCCTGGGGCGCGGGGCGCATCGACGCGCCTGCTCCGCGGCACCCGCGGGGCGTGCGAGGGCCGTGGCCGCAGGAGCCGGTCATCGACCCGGAGTTCTATGCGCCGGTGCTCAATGTCCCGGCGGGCGATCGGGTCGACTACGTGCGCTTCATCGTCTCGCGCTACCTGCGGCAGATGGTCAGCGAGGTGCCCGCCGCGGCGTCGCAGGCCCTGCGCGGGCCACGACTCGTCGACGTCGACGACGGCGAGCTCGCCTCGCTGCTCACCACCACGAGCTTCGGGCAGTTTGTCGCGCTCGCCGACGAGTGCGCCCCGAGCGAGGACTTCCATCCGCTGATGGCGCGCTCACCCGGCGTGTACGCCACGATGGACTTCAGCGTCGCGGCGCTCGACGAGCTGCTGCCGGGCGTCCACACCGCGCCCGTGGTCGTGCTGCTGCGCCGCGAGGGCGACCCGTGGTCCGTCGCGGCCATCCGGGTGCACGCGCGCATCGTCACGCCCGACGAGGGCGACGCGTGGCGGCTCGCTCGCTGGTACGCGCTGCAATCGGCGCAGGTGCGCCTTGTCACGGCGGCGCATCCGCGGCTGCACTTCCCGGCCGACGTCATCAACGCCGTCACGCGCTCCGTGCTCCCGCGGCGTCACCCGGTACGGCGGCTCATCGAACCCCACACCCGCTTCACCCTCGGGCTCCACGAGTCGGTGATCCATCACCGACGATCGAGCATCCACAACTCGCAGCGCGAGCTCTACAACCCCTTCCCGTACACCACCGAGGGGATGCACCGCATGGTGGTCGCCGGTCGACAGGGCGTCGCGCGCAACCCGGCGTGGCCCGCGTGGCGCTTCGGCGACCTCTTCACCGGAGCGCATGTTTCGTACGGGCGCTTTCGTCAGGTGTGGTTGCAGGCGTGGACGGGCTTCGTCGCCGAGGCGCTCGACGGCGTCGCCGCGGACGACGTGCACGTGCGCGCCTGGGCCGACCACATCGCCGCGTGGCTGCCGGGCTACCCCGACGGCGGCGCCATCGCGCGGGGCGGTGTGCTCGCGCGCGCCGTGGCGACGTACCTCTGCACGGTGTCGACCTTCCACACGGCCGATCACCATAGCTTCGCGGCCATCGCGTTGGAGAAGATGCCGTGGCGTCTGCGCCAGGCGATGCCCATGGAGGGACCAGTGCGCGGACTCGACCGTGACGCGCTGGTCTCTCCCGAGGACTTCTTCCGCGTGAAGCTGGCACACGCGATGTTCTTCCGGCCCGCGGTCATCACGTCGCTGCGCGATGTGCGCTACGACCTCGACGGGGCGCGCGGTCGGACGGCCGTGCGTCGCTGGGGACTCGCCATGGACCTCCTCGACGGCGTGTGGGCGGGCACCGGGTTCCCGGGCTCGCGGCAGATCGCGTCGGGCGTGCACTACTGACCGTCGGTTGATATCGCTTGGCGATGCGCGAACGCGACCAGGCCCGCCAGTACTGGCTCCAGGGTGACCTCGGCCGGGTGCTCGTCCGGCACGGCGGGCTGCTCCTCGGGCGCAGCACCGACTGCGAGGTGGTGTTGCCCGACTCGCGGGTCAGCCGACATCAGCTCCTGCTGCGACCGGTGGATGACGGCGTCGAGCTCATGGTGCTCGGACGCGCGCCGGTGCGGGTCAACGACGCGCCCGTGCAGACCGTCGCGACGCTGCGAGATGGCGACGGGCTCGCGGTGTGCGGGCGGGCCTTTCGCGTGGTGAGCACGCCGGCGCCGAAGGTCGTTCGCGCGGATTGTGTGTGGGGCGTCGAGTCGGCGGCGGGGGCGTTCTATCGCATCGCGGAGAGCCCCTTCACGGTGGGCGGCGACGAGCGCGACGACCTGCACATCCCCGGATGGGCAGCGGCGGCGCTGACGTTTTCGTTGGTGCAGCGTGCGCTGGTGATGGAGACGGGGGTCGCGGGGGTGGACTGCGACGGCCCGCTGCAGGAGGCCGCGGTGGTGGCCGTGCGCTCGGGCACCGTGGTGCGTCACCTCGGTCAATCGCTTCGGCTGGTGTCGGCGTCGACGGGGCCTGAGACCGCGACAGCCCCGGAGTCGGGGGTCGAGCTGCCGCGGGCGGCACGGTTGGAATTTCTTCCGCGCGGCGGGCGACTGACCGTGGGCTACGGTTCGTGGGAGCGAACGCTCTGGCTCGCCGATCGACGCTGCGACCTCGTGGCGACGCTGCTCTTCCCTCCGGCACCGCACGCGGCGGGTGATCTCGTGCCCGACGAGGTGCTCATCCCGCGGGTGTGGCCGGGCGGCAAGCAGGGCGGCCGCGTCGAGCTCAACACGCTGGTCTTTCGCACCCGCAAAGACCTCGTGCGCGCGGACATCGACGGCGGCGCGCTGCTCGACCGCTACGACGGCGGCGTGCGCTTCCGCCTCGCGGAGGGGGCGGACGTCGCGATGGTTCCGCAGAGCTGACGGTCAGAGACCGAGCACCCGGCGGGGGAGGGGCGAGACGATGGCGCGGCCGCGGCCCGTGACGCCGTGGTTCACCGCGCCCCAGCACCACAGCGTGTGGTCGTCGCGCACCGCGCAGACGTTGCCGATGCCGGCGCGTACGCGGGTGACGCGGTCGAGCGGGGTGTCGCCCGTGAGCAGCACCCGCTGCGGAGGATGGTAGCCGTCGGCTTGCGAGACGCGCGCGTCGCCGAGCTCGCCGTTGCGGTTGATTCCCCAGCACGAGACGCCACCATCCGCGTGGCGCGCACAGCCGGTGCCCGACGCGCTCGCCGAGATCTGCGTGACGCCCTCCAGCCCGAGGTCGAACCAGCGGTCGGCGGAGGGGAGGTTCGCACCGAGGCAGCTCACATGACCGTCGCTGCGGCGCGCGCAGAGCTGGCGGAAGTTGTGCGGCGTCAGGATGGCGAGCTCCACCACGTCGGGCAGGGTCGGCAGCGCGATGGGCGAAGGGTTGAGCGTCGACGTGGAGAGCAGCCACTGCGAGCGCCCCCACAGGTGCATCGAGCCGTCGCGGCGTAGCGCCACGGACACGTCGGTGCCGAGCGCGAGGTCGACGACGTCGGTGAGGCGCGCGACCGGAACGGGTCGCGACGAGCTCGACGTGCTGCCGTCGCCGAGCTGCCCGGATGTGCCGATGCCCCAGCACGACACCGTGGCGTCGCGGGCGATCGCGCACGCGTGGTACTCGCCCATGACGAGGCGGGCGACGTCGGCGAGGCCGTCGGGCGCACCCGGTCGCGCGCGAGAGATGACGCCGCCGTTGCCAAGGGCTCCGGCCATCCCCTGGCCCCACAGGCGCACCGTGCCGTCGCGGAGGAGCGCGCCGAAGGTCTCGTTCTGCGTCGAGCCGAAGCTGACGAGGGCGGTGACGTCCGTGAGGCCCGCGACGGGCGTGGGCGTGGGCTGCCACGAGGGCCACGACGCGATGACCCCGGCGCCGGTCGTGCCGTGCGCGGGACAGCCCCAGCAGCGCACCGACCCGTCGCCGAGGAGCGCACACTGCGCCTCGCCCGAGAGCATCGTGTCGACGACGTCGTCGAGGCTGGCGGGGTCGGCAGGGTCTTCGGGGTGCGCGAGCACGGGGAGGGGGTGGAGCTCGATGCCACCACCGACGCCGAGCTCGCCGACGAAGTCCTCGCCCCAGCACGACCCGTGACCCTCCTCGTCGATGGTGCAGACCCGGAGCTCTCCGTCACCTTCGGCGATGGCGCGCGCCGTGACGCCCGGTGCGACGAAGGCCGTCGGCGCCGCGCCGTAGGTGCCGTCGCCGCGCGTTCCGTGGGCGCCGCCCCAGGTGAGAACCTCGCCCCGCTCGGTGAGTGCGGAGTTGGGCGTCAGGGTCCGAACGCCGCGCGCGCCCGTGATCGCGATCGGGCGTTCGGTGTTGGCGTCGGGCCCGCCGTTGATGATGGAGCGTCGACCCCAGCAGACCACCGCGCCGAGGTCGACGACGGCGCACGCGCTCAAGCGGCCGACCGCGAGGGACGTGGCCGTCGTGATGCCCGGGACCATCACGGGTGCCGTCGTGGTGCGGGTGGTCGCGGGGACGTCGAGCACGGCGCCGACCTCGCCCCAGCACCAGACCGTTCCGCCGCGGCGCAGGGCGCAGTGGAGGCTGCCGTTGCCCGCGAGGGCGACGACGTCGGTGAGGTCGACGGGCGCGGCGCGAAACTGCGCGAGGTCCCAGCAGGCGACGCCGCCGTCGGTGAGCAGGGCGCAGCGACCGGCGATGCGTCGCGCGCGAACGCCGTCGACGGCGATCGGGTCGGTGCTGCCGTCCTTGCAGGTCACGGTTCCGTCGGCGTGACGCGCGCACACGACGTGGGGCGACTGCGAGGCGCTCGACACCTCGGCGACGTCGGTGAGCCCGCGGATGGCGACGAAGGTGTTGCGGTGGGTTCCCTCGTAGCCCTCGAAGGCGCCAGCGCCTTCGCCCGCGGCGAAGACGAGCCCATCGTCGCGCACGGCGTAGGTGATGCGCGCCGCGGTGACGAACTGCACGACGCGCCCCGATGCCTGCGGTGTGTCGATGGCGGGCACGTCGGCGACCGCAACGTCCGCGGCGGCGTCGACGACGTCGCCGGGCGCCGCGGCATCGACGATCGGACGGAAACGCCACTCGTCGCGGGTGCAGCCCACGAGCGCGACGAGCAGCGCGAGCAGCGCGCTAGAACGCAACGCTGACACCCAGACGCCCAGCGGTGAAGGTGGGCCGCGGGGCCGCCTCGGAGGTGCCCGTGAGCCGCGCCACGAGGTACCAGACGACCGCTCCGCCCAGCAGCGCGCCGCCCGCCACGGACGCGGCGTTGGTGGCCGCGAGCCAGTCGACGTAGCGAGCGTCGAGGGGCACCGCCTCGGGGCGACAGGTGCCGTCGGCGAAGCAGGCGGCGTCGCGCTCCGACTGGGCGCTCGTCGCGAGCTCATAGCTGATGCCCGCGAAGATCACGCCTGCGATGCCGGCGCCGCCGATGATCCACGGACCCGGGCCGATGGCGCGTCGCACCCGGTGGGAGGGCGGCGCGATGACCCCTGGCAGCACGGTGAGGGGAGCGGGAGGTGGTGGCGGGAGTTCGCGTTCGAGGTGAACTTCGACGCGGAGGAGCTCACCCGCGCTCACGACGCCCGTTCGAGTCGCGCGGAGAAAGCCTGGCGCTTCGACCTCGACGCGGTGCTCACCCGGCATCGCGGGCATCGCCACGCCACGCAGCTCGGGCAACAGCGCGCGGCCGTCGAGGCGCACGACGAGGGCATCGGTCGCCCCGCCGACGACGGAGACCTCCAGGCGGCCAAGGCGTGGCTCGACGCTCGCGCGAACGGCCTCACACGCCTGACGGATGGTGTCGCGGTTGCGGAGCGTGAGGTCGGCGTCGACGGCGCGGATGCTGGCGCGGGCGAGGTCGAGGGCCTCGACGAGCTGGTCGAGCGCGCGGTGCTCACGGGCGAGGAAGCACGTGAGCGACGGGGACGGGCGGATGGCCGAAGCACGGCGGGCGAGCTCCAGCGCGCGGGCGTGGTCGGCAGCCGTGGCGCTCTGCTCGGCCTGCGCGATGAGCTCGCGACGGGCGGTCTCCTCGGGCGTCTCCTGCGCCGCAACGGGAGCGGCGATCGTGACGAGGGCGAGGGCGAGCGGTCGCGCCCTCACTCGACGACCAGCGTCGGTTCGGAAGGCGGCGTCGCCACGACCGCGGTGCTCGCGTCGGTGATCGGTCGCGGTCGCAGGGGCCGACGCGCGGCGAGCTTCGACGGCGGGGGAGGCGGCGCCAGCGGTGCCGCGGTGGGCGCAGCGATCGGGGCGAGGGGAGCGGGCTGCGCGACCGGGGCCAGCGCGATGGGCGTGTGGATGAACGCCGGCGTCGGTTGCGGCGCGCGGTGGGGTCCGCGCAGGAGGGTGGCGAGCGCCGCGAGCGCCACGAAGAGCGACGCGGCGACGAGCCAGGTGCCACGCAGAGGCGGCATCAGCGAGGCGCGCAGCGAAGCGGTCGAGGTGGTCGGCGCGGGGACGACGATCGCGACGGAGGGCAGCGAGGCGGCGGTCTCGCCAGTTCCGACGCGGGTGACGGCGCTCGATGCGTTCGATGTCGGCGTGCGCGCTCGCGGCGAGGCGACCCACGCGGCCTGTGCTTCCTCGACGCTGCTGGCGAGCTCCGTCCAGAACACCGCGGCGCTGGCGGGGCGCGCGGCGGGCAGGCGTTCGAGGGCGCGCGCGAGCACGGACTCCCAGGGGCCCACGTCGACGCCCACCCGCGCGGGCGTCGGTCGCGGCGTCGTGAGCACCCGCTCGATGAGCTCGGCCCCGTCCGCGTCGCCGTATGCGCGGTGACCCACCAGCGCCTCGACGAGGACGAGCGCGAGCGCGTGCACGTCCGTCCACGGTCCGGTGCGGGTGCGCGCCACCTGCTCGGGCGCGGCGTACTGCGTGCTGAACGCCACGAAGGCCGCCGCCGTTCGCGTCGACCCGCTGCCGACGTCGCGGTCGGGCTCGTCGACCTTGGCGACGCCGAAGTCGATGACCCGCAGCGAGCCTTCCCCGCGCCGCGCCTTCACCAGCATCAGGTTGGACGGCTTGATGTCGCGATGGCTGACGCCCGCTTCGTGAGCGCACGCGAGCGCGTCGAAGGCCGGGCGCAGCAGGTCGAGCACCTCGCGCGGCGATCGCCCGATGCCTTCGTGGGCGCGCAGGTCTTCCTCCAGCGTCGTGCCGTCGAGCCACTCCATGGCGATCCACGGACGGTCACCGAGCGCGCCGTAGTCGAGCACGCGGACGATGGCCGGGTGATTGAGCGCTGCGACGGTGCGCGCCTCCTGCTTGAAGAGCGCGAGGTACGCCTTGCCCGACTCGCCCCCGTAGCGGTCGACGTCCGTCAGCGCCTTGATCGCGACCGGAACATCGAGCTCCAGGTGTCGTGCGCGATAGACCACCGCGAAGCCACCGCGCGCGACGCACTCCTCCACGAGGTAGCGCCCGAGGAGGGTCTCGCCGACGAAGGCATCGGGTGGGGAGCTCGGGTCGCTCATCGTCCGCTCGTGACGGCCGCGATGGTACTTGGGTGCCCGACCTCCGGCGCGAGAAATGCGGAGAGTCGGACCTCGCTCTTGTGACGTACGATGGGTCCGTGTCGCCGACCGCAGAGGCTCCGCCCCGCCCGGTGTTGCTTCGACTGCTCGACGCCGTCGGCGCGGTCGGCGCTCTCGATCAGGACCCGGCCGAGCAGCGGCGCATCCACCTGAGCAACCAGACCGCGGCGATTGGCGCGCTCACCTGCACGAGCTTCGTGATCGGCTACGCCGTCGCCGACCTGTCGACCTACTGGTCGGGCTCGGCCATCAACGCCGTCGCGGTCGTGTGCTTCGGGCTCACCATCGCGCTCAACGCCCGCGGGTGGCACCGGGCCGCGCGGGTGATGCTGCTCGGCCCCGCGCACGCGCTCATCGTCGCGGTGTCGGCACTCGTCGGGAGCGGCGCGGGCTTCCACCTCTACTACTTCGTCTTCGCGGCGCTGGGGTTCCTGCTCTTCTCCGAGCAGGAGCGCTGGGTGCGGTGGGGCTTCGCGGCGCTGAGCGTGGTGCTCTTCGCGGTGGTCGAGGACTTCATCCCCGAGCGCGGCGTGTTTCGCTTCTCCATGCCGGTCGAGCACGCGCTGAGCCTCACGGCGGTGGCGCTCACCTTCGGCACGCTCATCTATCTGGTGCAGCTCTTTCGCGGCGACGTGATCCGCGCGGAGGAGCGCCTCACCGAAGAGCACGAGCGCTCCGAACGCCTGCTGCTCAACATCCTCCCGGCGTCGGTGTCGAAGCGCTTGAAGGGCGGGCAGCAGCACATCGCGGAGGGCTTCCCCTCGGTGACGGTTCTCTTCGCCGACCTGGTGGGCTTCACCGAGCTGAGCGCGCGCTTGTCGCCCGAGGCGCTGGTGCAGGTGCTCAACCGCATCTTCTCCGAGTTCGACGAGCTGGCGCTGCGCTTCGGGGTCGAGAAGATCAAGACCATCGGCGACGCCTACATGGTCGCGTGCGGGCTGCCCGAGGCGCGCGACGACCACGCGGAGGTGATCGCCGACCTCGCGCTGGAGATGCGGGTGGTGCTCGCGCGGGTGTCGGCCGAGACGGGCTATCCCCTGAAGGCGCGCATCGGCATCAACACGGGCCCGGCCGTCGCGGGCGTGATCGGCAAGCGGAAGTTCATCTACGACCTGTGGGGCGACGCGGTAAACACCGCGAGTCGGATGGAGTCGCACGGCATCCCCGGGGAGATCCAGGTGACGGCGGCGGTGCACGAGCGGCTGGCGTCGCGCTACGAGATGACGGCGCGCGGGGTCATCACCGTGAAGGGCAAGGGGGAGATGGAGGTGTGGCTACTGACGGGGCGACGGCGGGCCGAGACGCTGACCGCGCCTCACGGGAAGTAGGCCCGCGTGTTGGCGTGCACCGTCTCGTCGGCGCGCAGCGCCTCCACGGACATCCACTTCCAGCGGGCGTGTTGCGCGCCGGGCAGTGACGCGAGCTCGACGTCGAGCGTGAGCCGGTGGGCGATGACGACGTAGTGGGTGGAGGCTCCAGGCTCGCCCGCGAAGTTGTCTTCGTACAGGTGCTCGTAGACGCCCAGCAGCGACGCCTCGGCGAGCCCCATCGGGCGACCGAGCTCCTCGCCCGTGAGCCGACGGAAGGCCGCGTCCATGCGCTCGTCCTTCTGGATGCGCCCGCCCGGGACGAACCAGAACCCCTCCGCGGGTCGATTGGTACGGAGACCCACCAACACCTCACCGCAGGCGTTGCTCACCACGAGGTCGAGCGACACCAGCGGCGCGAGGCGCACCACCGTGAGGAAGTCCTCCCGCGACAGCCGTTGTGGCGCCATCAGCCCTCGACGTCGGCGCGGCCCAGGAGCATCGCGCCGTGCTCCGCGCGCAGCTTCGACTTCAAGAACTTCCCCGTCGACGTGCGCGGCACCTGCGCGACCACCACGTAGGCGTCGGGCAGCCAGAACTTCGCGAACTTCCCTTCGAGGTGCGCGCGCAGCTCGTCGGGCGTCGCGCTCTGGCCCGGCTTGAAGGCCACCGCGGCGACGGGCCGCTCGCTCCACTTCTCGTGCTGCGCGGCGAACACCGCGGCCTCCAACACGGCGGGGTGGCTCATCAGGGCGTTTTCGATGGCGACGCTGCTGATCCACTCGCCGCCCGACTTGATGACGTCCTTGGCGCGGTCGGTGATGCGGACGTAGCCCTCGTGGTCGATGGTCACCACGTCGCCGGTCTTGAACCACCCGTCGGCGGTCCAGCGGTCGGCGCCGTCGCCGCCGAAGTAGCTCGCGGCCACCCACGGCCCGCGCACCTCCAGCTCGCCGAAGGTCTGCCCGTCGCGCGGGAGGGACGCGCCCTCGTCGTTGACGTGTCGCGTCTCCACGAGCGGCACCGCGAAGCCCTGGCTCGCGCGCACCCCGAAGCGCTGCTCCGCGGTGAGCTCGCCGAGGGAGTGCTTCACGGAGGCGACGGTGCCGAGCGGGTTGGTCTCGGTCATGCCCCAGGCGTGGGTGACCTCCAGCTTGTGACGCGTGGAGAACGCCTCGATCATCGAGCCCGGCGCGGCCGCACCGCCGATGACCATCGATCGCACCGTGGAGAGGTCCCAGCGCTTGGGCTCGGCGTCGAGCGCCGCGAGGATGCCCAGCCAGATGGTCGGAACGCCCGCCGCCAGGGTCACCTTCTCGCTCGCCATGAGGTCGAGCAGCGACAGCGGGTCGAGGTGGGGACCGGGCATCACGACCTTCGCGCCCGCCATCACGGCGCTGTACGGCAGGCCCCACGCCGCCGCGTGAAACATCGGCACCACGGGCACGCAGGTGTCGCTGCCGCGGAGCCCGAGGGTGTCGTGCATGCAGCAGGTGAGGGCGTGCAGCGCCGTCGAGCGGTGCGAGTACAGAACCCCCTTGGGGTTGCCCGTCGTGCCCGACGTGTAACAGAGCATCGCGGCGGCGTTCTCGTCGAGCACGGGCCAGTCGTACTCGTCGCTCTCGGCGGCGAGGAGGGCTTCGTAGTCGTGGGTTCCATCCGGGGCGGGGCCCGCGTCGGGGACGACGATGACGTGGCGGACGCTCGCGACCTTCGGGCCGAAGGCTTCGTAGAGCTTCCAGAGCGAGCGGTCGACGATGAGCACCGAGTCCTTCGCGTGGTCGGCGATGTAGCGGAGCTCGTCGGGGTGGAGACGGAGGTTCAACGTGTGGACGACGGCGCCCATCATCGGCACTGCGTAGTAGGCCTCGAGGTGTTGGCGGTGGTTCCAGCAGAGGGTGGCGACGCGGTCGCCGGGGCCGACGCCGAGGCGCTTGAGCGCGTGGGCGAGGCGGGCCGTGCGCGTCGCGAAGTCCGCGTAGGTCTGCCGGTGGTAGCTCTTGTCCGGGAGCCGCGAGACCACCTCCTGCCGCGGGAAGAACTCCCGGGCTCGCTGCCACAGGTGCGTGATCGTCAACGGGTAGCCCATCATCTGTCCGGTCAGCATCGGCGTCGTCTCCCTACGTTGCGGTGGAACCCCAATGGTCAGGGCGATGACTACGCCGTGACCCACAGCCGCGGATGGTGCCGGGTCGGTGCCCGCGCGCAAGGGCCATCGGCTGTGCGAGTCTCCCTCGCATGCTGTTCACCTGGCTCACCGAGCGCCGTCGGGCGCGCATCCTCGAAGAGTCTTTCCCCGCGGAGTGGCAGGCGATCATCGAGCGCAACGTCGCCCACTGGCGCGGCCTCGACGACGCCGAGCGCGGGCGCCTGCGCGAGCTGGTGCAGGTGTTCATCGCGGAGAAGCACTGGGAGGGCTGCGGGGGTCTGGAGATGACCGACGAGATCAGGGTGACCGTCGCGGCCGAGGCGTGTCTGTTGTTGCTGGGCCGCGACCACGATCTCTACGACGACGTCGAGAGCATCCTCGTGTACCCGAGCACGGTCTTCGCGGCGGAGCGCACGGCGGGCATCTTCGAGCGCGGTGGCGCGGTGGTGGAGGAGTCCGAAGCGATCCTCGGGCAGGCGCACCAGGGTGGTCCGGTGATCCTCGTGTGGGACGCCGTGAAGCGCGGCGCGCGCGACCCGGACGACGGGCGCAACGTGGTGTTTCACGAGTTCGCGCACAAGATCGACATGCTGGGCGGCGAGGTGGACGGGACGCCTCCGCTGGAGAGCAGCGCCGAGCGACGGAGCTGGGCCGAGGTGTGCTCGGAGGTCTTCCTCGCGCTCAAGGACCACGACCCCGACGTGCGCCGCGTGATCGACCCCTACGGAGCGAAGAACGAAGCGGAGTTCTTCGCGGTGGCGACGGAGAGCTTCTTCGAGCGACCGGTGCCGTTGAAGCGGGCGCTACCCGACCTGTACGCGCTGCTGGCCGACTTCTATCGACAGGACCCGGGCGAGCGGGTCAGTCGTTCGTAGCGCCGCCGTCCGCGGCGTAGCGCGGGTGCGCGTCGCAGGTGTGGTCGGCGACGACGCAGCGGGCGTTGGGCTCGTAGGGGTACGCGATGCGGCAGTCGTAGTCGGTGCGGCACTGGAAGATGCACTCGCGGGTGGTGCCGCAGACGTAGGGGGATTCGCAGTCGCTGTCGCGCACGCAGCCGTGGTCTAGCGTCCCTGGCGCGTAACAGACGAGGCGATCTTCCTGACCGGCCGAGCGACAGACCCAGTTGTTGGTGCAGTCGCGGTCGGTGCGGCACGGGGCGCGGCAACGGCGCGCGGCGCAGATGAGCGGCGCCTCGCACTCGTCGTTGAAGGTGCACTCGGCGAGGAGGCCGCGCCGCTCGGCTTCGAGGGTGCACCCGAAGAGCGAGGTGAGGCAGAGCGCGAGGCTGAGAAGGGGGTGGTGGCGCATGGCGACGAGGGGCACTCGACGACGAATGATCGCTTCGGTGGGGCGTCGGATGCAACGAGGTCTGCCCGGTCTGGGATTCGGAGTAGGCGTCGTGGCGACGCGAGGTGCTCGTCGTCGGTCCCTCGTGGGGACCGCCGACGTGGCCATCCGGCCCACGCCGCCGACGCCTACTCCGAATCCCAGGCCCTGTGAGTGGTGTCCGACGGAGGACACCGATCACTCTCCTCCGCTTCCAAAGTAGGACGCAGCGGACTCTCGGCCGGGGCACAGCGACTCAAACTCGGACACCACCGCCCGGTGTCTTGACCCGTCCCCTCCGACCATCGATCGTCGCGCGGGCACTCCCTCTCATGCGTCACCCCCACCTCCCATTGGCGCTCGCCGCCGTCCTCCACGGCTCCGCCGCGCTCGCGCAGACGCCACCATCCAGCGATGCGCGCGCCAGCTTCGCCCGCGCCGTGTCCCTCTACGCCGACGGCAACTACGAGGCGGCGCTCGTCGAGTTTCAGCGGGCCTACGACCTCAGCCACAACCCCAACCTGCTCTACAACCTCGGCGCCGTGTACGAGGCCCTCGGCCGCTTCGTCGAGGCGCGCGACGCGCTCACCGCCTACCGCATGGGCGCGACGCCCGCGACCGTCGCCCAGCGCGCCCGTGAGCTCGACGAGCGCCTCGCCCGCCTCCGCGAACGCATCGGAACCCTCCGCGTCACCGCTCCCACGATCGGTCTGCGCGTGACCGTCGACGGGCGCGACGTCCCGGTAGAGCGTGCGCGCGGAGGAGTTCCGGTGTCGGCCGGTCCGCGACGGGTGCGCCTCGAAGCGCCGGGCCACGTCCCGCGCGAGACCACGGTCGACGTGACCGGTGGACGTGAGCTCGTGCTGACCGACGCGCTCGACCCGCAGCGGGCCCCGCTCGCGCTGCGCTGCGACACCGACGGAGCCGTCGTGCGGGTCGATGGAGTCGAGGTCGCCCGCACACCACTCACCGAACCGCTGATGCTCACCGAAGGGCCGCATCGCCTGGAGGTCGCCCGCCCCGGCTACGTGACCTACGCGCACAACGTGGTGATGGGGACCGCGGGCGTGGTGATGGACGCCCCGCTCGAATGGGAGCCGTCGATGCCGCCATCGGTCGCGGCGACGCTGCGGGTGGAGAGCAACGTGACGTTCCCGACGGTGAGCGTCGACGGGCGGAGCGTGGTGGTGGACGGGAGCGCGCGCGTCCCGCCGGGGAGGCATCAGCTCCGGGTGGCGCACGCGGGATACGTTCCGTCGCAGCGGTCGGTGGAGCTGTCGCCAGGGGACAACACCGCGCGGGTGTGGCTCGACGCGACGACCACGCTGCGCAGCGAGCACGCCGCGCGAGTGCGTCGGCAACGAACCGTGGCGTACGTCTTCGGTGGGGCGGGTCTCGCGCTGATCGCGGGTGGCGTGCCGTTGCTCATCACGGGGCTGAGTGATCGGGCCGACGCACAATCTCGTATCGACGAAGTGGGTGCTCGAATGACCGCCTGCGAACAGGACCTCACGGGTCGATGCTCCACCACGACGGCGGAGTTCAACGCACAGCGCGCCCCGTACGACAGCGAGTTCACTGCGGCCTCGGTGCGAGCCATCGTCGGTGGCTCATTGATCGGTATCGGCGTTGCGGGCGTCATCGTCGGCACTGTGCTCCGTCTCCGCGCCGACCCCTCCGATCGCTACGATCGCCCCGTGGGGTGGGACGTGTCGCTGAGCCCCGGCGGCGCCTCGCTTCGCGGTACCTTCTGACCTTGCGATGACCGCGGCGCAGCACGAACCCAACACCGACGCCGACGCGCCTGAGCTCGCGCCCTCGCTCGAACCCGGTCGCATCATCGCGGGTCGCTATCGCATCGAGCGCATGCTCGGCGCCGGTGGCATGGGCGCCGTGCACGAGGCCACCCACCTCACGCTCGATCGGCGCGTGGCGTTCAAGGTGTTGCACCCCGCGCTGACGGTCGACGCCGGGCTCGTGGCGCGCTTCCGCCGCGAGGCGAAGACCATGGCCGGGCTCACCCATCCCAACGTGGTTCAGGTGTTCGACGCGGGGCAGGAGGGGCCGCTCGTCTTCATCGTGATGGAGTTTCTCTCGGGATCGACCCTCGCCGACTGGATCGATGCTCGCGTCCCGTGTGATCCGGCCGCGCTGCTCCCGCTGGTGATTCCGGTGGGGCGGGCGCTGTCCTTCGTGCACGCGCGGGGCATCGTTCATCGCGACGTGAAGCCCGACAACGTCTTCCTCGTGAAGGGCGACGACGGCTCCCTCACGCCGAAGGTGCTCGACTTCGGCATCGCGCGACCGATCTCCCAGGAGGGCGCGAAGTCCATCACCGCGACCGGCGCCATCCTCGGAACGCCCGCGTACATGGCCCCGGAGCAGACCTGGGGCCTCAAGGAGATCACCCACGCCGCCGACCAGTGGGCCTTCGCGGCGATGCTCTACGAGGCCTTCTGCGGGGAGATTCCGCACCAGTGCGAGACCGCCCACGCGCTGCTCGTGCGCCGCGTCTCCGAGCCCGTCGCCGACCTCGGCGCGCGATGCCCGTCACTCGACCCCGCGCTCGTCGCCGCCCTCATGCGCGCGCTCGCCACCGAGCCCGCAAACCGCTTCCCCTCGATGGAGGCCTTCATCGACGCGCTCAACGGCGCACCGACTCCCGGCGTTGCGCCCGTGGTCGCTACGCCGGTCGACATCGCCGCCACCGCCGAGGCACCGCCGCTGGTCACCCCGCCGCCGCCCGTCGAGAGGACGCCCATCGAAGCGCCGCCGACCCGGGTGCCGCCGACGCGCTGGCCCCTCGCGTTCGTCATCGCGGTCGTCGCCGTCGGGCTCATCGCGGGCGGCTTCGCGCTCACCCGTCGCGACCGCGTGGCTCCGACCGTTGCACCGCCTCCCACCGTTGCCACGCCGATGGTGACGCTGGGCTTCGACTTCTCACCGGTCGAGGCGCGCATCCTTCTCGACGGCGCCGAGCTCGGCGCGGGGCACGCCTCGACCCAGGTCGCGCGCGGCGGCGTTCACTCGCTGCGCGTCGAGGCCGACGGCTACCTGCCCTTCGTCGACTCGGTGCGCGCCGACGGCGACCTGCGCATCTCGCGATCGCTCGTTCGTCGTGTGCAGGACGCGGCGCCTACTGCGACTCCCGCAGCGACTGGTGTCGCTCGACCCGTGAGGCCGACGGCGACCGCTCCAGCGACGCCCCGGGTACCGCACGGTCGGCGGCGTATCGACGAGCAGTGGCCGCCGTAGCGCCCGCCTACCAGACCACCGCGACGGGCGTGATCGACCTCGCGGTCCCGTCACCCGGCGCGGTGCCCCAGCAGCGCACGTCGGCGCCAGCGCGGCGCGCACACAACGGCCCCGACCCCGCCAGCCCGAGCACCCCCGTCAGCCCCGGAACCTGCGCCGGAACCCCTCGCGCCGCCATCGATCCGTCGCCCAGGTGCGCCGCCTCGCCCCAGCACCACACGGTCTGGTCCGTCCGCACGGCGCAGACGCCCGCGGGCCCCGCGGTGAGCTCCGTCGCATCAGTGATCGTCGGAACCACCTGCGGCACCGCGTCGCTCGCCGGCGACGCGACCGTCCCCCGCCCGAGCTGCCCCGCCATGTTGTCGCCCCAGCAGAACACCTGGCCGCCCGTCCGTCGCGCGCAGCTGAAGTTGTCGCCCGCGACCACCTGCTCGATCGAGTCGAGACCCGTCACCGCCGCGGGCATGTTGACCATGGTCATCGACATCATCTGAGCTGCCTGCCCGTTGGCGTTGCTGCCCCAGCAGCCGACGGTCCCGCCCGAGAAGACCGCGCACGAGTGCGAGCGACCGAGCGCCACGCTCACCGAACCCGCGATGCTCACCGCGACGGGGGAGAAGTATTCGGTGCGCGTTCCGAAGAGGGCCCCGAGCTGGCGGTACGAGTTGTCGCCCCAGCACTGCGCCGTCGCGGCATTGACGATGCACGCGTGGCCGCTGCCCGCGTAGGGCTGCCCCTCCATCGCGTTGCTCATGAACGGAACATCACGGCTCGGCGTCAGCTTGCCGGTGGCGAGCTGACCGCGGCTGTTGGTGCCCCAACACCAGACGCCCATGCCCGTGCGGAGCGCGCACGCGAAGTCCTGGCCGACCGCCATGCCCAACACGCCTGTGGTGAGCGCAGGCACGAGGCCCGGCCACAGACACGAGCGCGTGCCGCCGACGCCGAGCTGACCCGAGAAGTTCGAGCCCCAGCAGCGCATCGAGCCGCCGCTCACGAGCGCGCAGGCGTTGCCGCCGCGAGCACTCAACGACGTCACCGTGCAGCCGACGTCGATGCCCGGACGACAGGCGGTGCCGCCCGTGAGCGTCGCGCAGGCTCTCGGGTCGCCCGCGTCTGCCGGTGTACCGACATCGGGGGGCGTGCCGGTGTCTGCGAGCGTGCCCAGGTCGGAGGGCATCCCGAGGTCCGCAGGCATCCCGACATCGGTGGGAGAACCCACGTCGGGCGGCGTGCCTGCGTCGACGGGCGCGGCCGATCCGACGATGGGGTCGACGTTGGGGCCGTCGTCGTTGCGGAGCGTGTCGCGGAGGGTTCCGTCGGGTTGGAGGAGCGGGTGACCGAGGCAGACCCCCGCGTCGACGTTGCAGGTGAGGTCACGGCGGATGGTCTGGCAGTCGTAGTCGGCGCGGCACTGGGCGCGGCAGATGCGCTCGGGGGTGCAGACGCGACCGCGAAGGCAGTGGCTCGGCCAGACGCACGCGGTGTCGAGGTCGTCGGGCGCGTAGCAGACGAACTTGTCGACGATGCCCGCGGAGAGGCAGCGCCAGTTGTTGGTGCAGTCGCGGTCGGTGCGACAGGGCGCGCGGCAGCGGCGGGCGGCGCAGAGCAGCGGCGCCGTGCACTCGTCGTTGAAGGTGCACTCGCCGCCGATGGCCACGCTGGGTCGGCGCGCCGTGAGGAGGTCACACGCGGCGAGGGCGACGACCAGCAGCGGGGTCCAGCGCGGTGCTCTTCGGGCATCCGGTCGAGGCATCCCTCGACCGTACACCGGTTTGAAGGGCTACGACCGACCGCGGAAGGAGCAGTACGACGGCCAGCCCGTCGGCAGCGCGGCGGCCCACGGAGACGACGTCGCGGTGCGCGGGTGCGCCGCGAAGAACTGCACGATCCGCGACCCCTGGATCGCCGTCGGGATCGTGTGTCCGCCGTTGTGGTTGCAGTACACGACCTCGTGCTGGCGGGCGTTGAGGTAGCCGACGTCGTTGGCGGCGAAGACGTTGAAGCGCGCCGTGGCCACGAAGAGGTTGAAGGTGTCGCTCTCGCCGCCGAACATCACGAGCTGGGGATAGCGCGCGGTGGCGTTGGGGTTGGGCCACTGGGGATAGGTGCGGAGCGCGCCCAGCGTTGCGGGGTTGTCGGGGTTGGAGAAGTAGCCGCCCGAGTAGCTGGCGACGGCGGCGAGCTGCGAACCGCGGAGCACGCCGAGCAGGTCGGACATGATGGCGCCCGCGGAGAAGCCGACGGTGTAGAGGCGGTCGCGGTCGACGCCGTAGCGCTCGTCGAGGCAGCGCACCACCGCGTCGAAGAGGCGGGCCTCGCGATTGGGTGTCATCGCGCGGAGGTTCTCCCACTCCAGGCCGAGGGGCATGGTGGTCGGACCGAGCATCGTGGAGACCGGCGTGATGAGGATGAACGGCATCGTGGCGTTGTTCACCTCGCCCGCGAGGAGCCGGTTCATGTTGGGCGCGCTGTCGCCGAGGCCGTGCCAGTTGAAGACGACTGGCCAACGACCGCCCGTCCCCGTCGCGCCCGTCGGCAGCGTCAGCATGAACGAACGGTTGAGCCCATCGACGCTGAAGCCCGTGACGGTGCCGGCGTTGAAGGAGTCGCAGGGGCCCGACACCACCGCCGGCTCGTAGACATCGGTGGCGGGGACGTCGACGGCCACGGGCGGGACGTCCTCGGGCTTGATCGTGCCCGCGTCGACCTCTGCGTCCTTCGGTGCAGCGCCGAGGTCACTCGGGACGTCCGTGGTGACCGCGGCGTCGGTCGTCGAGACCGAATCGCTGCACCCGGCGGCGGCGCCGAGGAGGACGAGCGGGAGCAGCAGGCTACGGCGGGCGATCGATGACATCGGCGTGGGTCTCCTTCGGGGCGGTGGCGGGCGGGCGATGATAGACCCCACTGGCCGTCCGACGTCACGCCCGTCGTCGGCGGGCGAACACCGCCGTCAGGGCCACGGCCGCGACCACATAGGTGAGCGAAATGGCCAGGTAGCGGTCGTCGTAGAACCACCCCACCGCGGGCATCACCATCAGCGCCTGCACCGCGGCAGCGAAGCCCAGGAGCCAGCGCTCCAGCGACGCGCGCGCCGTCGCGAGCACCGCCGCGATGAGGAAGTACATGAGGTAGTAACCCGAGAGCTCCGTGGCCATCGGGGCGGCGAGGATGGCCAGCGTGAGGCCGAGGTACGGGCGACGGGCACGTCCCAGGGCCACGAGCAGCAGCGCGCCAAACGCGAGCTGCAACAGTCGGAGCAGGGGCTTGCGGGCGTCGCGGGTGGCGCGCACCTCGTCCGACCAGCGCTGCATCCACACCTCTTGCGCCGCCCCAGGGTGCCTCGCCTGCACGCGCTCCACGCGGTGCTCGGGATGGAACGACACGAGCACGCCAAGGCCGGCCTTGTTGGACGCAGCCACGGCGTTGTGGCGACGGATGTGATGGGCCCACTCGGACCACGAGGAGGTTCCGGTGACGGCGGCGCTGAGGGCGACGAGCACGACGGCGGTCGCGCCGAAGCCCAGCGCGAAGCGGCGGCGGGTGACGGCGTAGCGTGCGCGCAGAAGCGGGTCGGCGACGCCTGCGAGGAGCACCCCGACGAGCCCGAGCGCGGGGAAGCCACGCATGGCGGCGGCCCAGCCGAGGGCGGCGCCGGCGAGCGCGGGTCGACCGCGGCGGAGCAGCGCGAGCGACGCGACGAGCAGGAAGAGCCAGTCGAAGCGCAGCATCGAGAAGGCGACCCAGGTGAACTTGCCGGGCTCCTGGGTTCCCCAGAGGACGAGGGCGAGGGCGGCGACGCGCCAGCCGAAGGCCCAGAAGAGCAGCGCGACCACGAGCGCCATGAGCGCGAGGTCGAGCGACGCGAGGAAGCGCAGCCCGAGGTCGGTGGACGGAACCACCCGCGACAGGGCGCCGCTGGTGACGCTCCAGGCGGGCGTCGGGTTGTAGCCGTGGTCGATCTGCGCCTGTCGCCACGCAGGTTCCGGGATGCCCTCGCGGATGTTGTGGACGTCATCGCGGAAGGCCCGCCATCGCTCGGCGGTGAAGCGGTCGTGGCAGACCGACGGGTCGGCGAGCGCCTCGCCCGCGGGCACCAGACGGTCGGTCGCGAGGTCGCGAAACATCCGCTCGCGCACGCGCTGGACGTGACCGTCTTCGGCCTCGGCGACGGCGGTGCAGCGGTAGATGAGCCCGTAGCCGAGCTCGCGGTGATACTTGCTGCCGACGTAGTAGTGGAAGACGTCGTGGCGGTGCACACCCCCCGTGTGGCCGATGGCGCCGAAGTTGAACCACGCCGCCGCCGCACACAGCGCGATGGCACCCGTGACGCCGTGTGCCACGGGCAAGGCGACCGGTCGTCCGTCGCGGCGACGATCACGCAGCCACCACGCCCACCCGAGGGCGGCGAGCGCCACGATCGTGCGCGCCCGCGCGCTGCCCCACTCGTCGATGCCGTGATGGGTCGCCGCCCAGCCCAGCGTCACGCCCAACACGCCGAGCAGCAGCGCCCACCCGCCGCGCTTCACCGCGCCTCCCCGGGTCGACGCTGCGGGAGCGAGTACCCCGTGGCCGCGCGAAACGCGACGCCGAAGCGCGGGTCGGGCATCGCGTCCGAGAGCTGCAACGCCGCGGCTCGCAGCGCCCGGCGGTCGTCCAGCGTAGCCGCCCATCGTCGCAGCAGAAACACCGCCGCACGCTCGTCGCCCCGCGCCGCGGCGAGCGCTCCGACGCACCCGTCGGCGCGGCCGGTGGTGGTCATCGCCGCGCCGTAGCGGAGGCACCACGGAGCGGCGTCGGAGAGGTTGCCGCGACGTAGCGCGAGCGTCGCGCGGGCGAGCAGCGCCTCGGGGTCGTCGGGGTCGCGCGCGATGAGCGCACCGAGCACCCGCTCCTGGGTGGACCACTGACGCACGCGATGCGCGGTGAGCGCGGCAGGGAGTGCGAGCACCAGGAGCATCCACGGACGGGCGCGGGCCGCGAACGTAGCGCCCTGGGCGCGGAGCACGGCGAGCGCGACGAGGGAGAGGGAGAGGTGGAGGAGGAGGGCGGAGGTTCCGTCGGCGGTGGAGGCGCGCACGGAGGCAGCGGCGGAGAGCAGCGAGGCGAGCGCGGCGGCGGACCCGGCGCGGAGGAGCGCGGCGGCGTCGGGGTCACGCGCGCGGACCGACGACACGAACGCAAAGAGCGCGAGCGCGACGGAGGGCAGGAGGCCGACGACGAGGCCGCGGGGAAGCGTGACGGCGACGAAGGCGGTGGGCGAGGGGAGCCACGCGAGGAGGGTCGCGACGGCGCCAGTGGAGAGGGCAGCGAGCGAAGGGAGGAGCGGGTCGACGCCGTGGGTGACACCGAGGGCGACGAGCGTCGCGAAGATGGCGGCGAGGGCGGCGGCACGACGTGCGAGAGACGATGAAGCGAGCGCCGCGGGGATCAGCCCGAGCAGGCCAGAACCGGGCGCGCAGAGTCCAGCGACGAGCGCGGCGACAGCCGACCAGGCGACGGCTCGCAACGGGGCCGCGTCGCGAACGCGTCGAGCCGCGACGAGCGCGACGAGCAGCGCGAGCAGCGTGTCGCGGCCGAGCAGCGGGCCCGTGAGGTCGGCGGCGCAGGGGTGGAGCGAGAGCCCGAGGGCGCCCAGCCACGCTGCGGCGGATGACGTCCTGAGCGAGCGGAGCAATGACCCGAACGCCGCGACGATCGAGACCAGCAGGGCGACGCCGAGGGCGTGTTGCACCACCGGGTTGGCGCGAAACCACTGCCACGAGAGCCACGTCGAGAGCGCCGCGAGGGGTGAGCGGTCACGCAGCGGGAGCGCCGCGCCACGGAGGAAGACACGTCCGTCGGAGAGCAGCGTGGCGAGCCCCGCGAAGGAGTGCAGGCTCGGGTTGCGAACGAGCAACAGCCGGTCGCCGTCGAGGAGGTCGCCCGCGAGCGCGGCGCCGTGGGTGAGGGCCGTGAGGGAGAGCGACAGGGCCCGCCACGCGCGGTCCGTACCGCCGACGTCGGAGGGGGCCATTGCGGCGATGGGAGACCAGCGGCCTCCATCGCGTCAAGGGTGACGATGCGCTCAGCCTCGTCGCTGCACGCCGCAGCGGCCGCCGAGGCAGACGCAATGGGCCTGCCCGCAGTCGAGCGTCCCGGGCGCGCACTGGCCGGTGCACATGATGCCTGCGCACCGGGGCATGCTGGCGACCGCGACACAGGCTGCGGGATGGCAGCACGCCGCGGGCGCGCAGTCGGCGTCGGTGCGGCACTCGGCGCGGGTGTCGGGGTCGCTTGGTGCGGCGATGTTGTTGCCGGTGGGGCCGACCGTCGGCGGGATGGCCGAGGGCTCACCGTTGCCGGGGGACGGTTGCAACGGCTGCCCCGACTGAACGCTGGGCGGGCTCGGCGGGTTGGCGGAGGCCGAGGCCGGACCGGGCTCGGCGTACCCACCGCGCGTGCCACAGGCTGCCGCGCCGACGACGAAGAACACCGGAGCCAATCGGAGGTTCATGCCTTCGGTTGTGATGTCCTGTGCGTGTCGACGTCAAGGCACGCCACCCTTGTCACAGGTGTGGCGAGCGGCCTCGGCCGCGACCCGTCGCCGGGCCGCATCGCGCGGCGGTACGTGGTGTGCTCACGAAACGCGGTCATGCCGACCGAGTCGACGGAGCAACCGAAGACGAAGCTCCTCTGGCCAGGGCGAGACATGCCCTGGAAGGAGTTCTTCAAGAAGCTGGTGAAGGAGCTCGACCACGACGCGGTCGACGACGTCGCGGCGACGGTGACCTTCTACTGCGTGCTCGCGCTCTTCCCCTTCCTGCTCTTCGTGGTGGGCGTCCTGAGCAAGGTGGTGAGCTGGGACACCATCGAGGACATCGTCCGCCAGGTCTCGCGCGTGATGCCGCGCGACGTGACCACCATCGTCTCCGAGCGTCTCACGGCGCTGAAGTCACAGCCCGCCACCGGCCTGCTCACGCTGAGCTTCATCGGCGCGCTCTGGTCGGCCTCGGCGGGCGTCGCGTCGCTCATCCCGGCGCTCGACCGCGCCTACGACGTCGTCGAGACCCGCCCCTTCTGGAAGCGTCGCCTGCTCGCCATCGGAACCACCATCGGCGTGGGCGTCATCGCGCTCGTGGCGTCCCTCATCGCCATCGCGGTGCCCGCTCTCGCCCGCTGGATCGGCGGCCCGCTCGGCACCGCCCTGGAGTGGCTTCGCCTCCCGCTCGCGGGGCTCATCATCATGGTGACGTGGGCGGGGCTGTATCAGTTCCTTCCCAACGTGAAGCCGCGATTCCAACCGGTGACGCCGGGCTCGGTGGTCGGGGTGTTGTTGTGGGTCGGCGCGTCGTGGGGCTTCAGCTTCTACGTGCAGCACTTCGGCAGCTACGAGGCGACCTACGGCGCGCTCGGCGGCGTCATCGTGCTGCTGCTCTGGATGTGGGTCTCGACGATGGCGCTGCTGCTCGGCGCGGAGATCAACAAGATCCTGATGCCTGGCGAGGACAAGGAGAAGACCGACACGCACGTGGCCAACATGCCGGAGACCGCGAAGCAGCAGGAGGCCGCGCCCGAGATCGAGCCCGAGGAGCACCCCGGCGACCACGCGGCGACCGAGCAGGCCAACGTGAAGGAGGGGCTTCGCCTCAGGGAGCAGCCACGAGAATCGTCACCGACGTGATGCGCGTCGGCACGTCGGGCGGTGCGTCCGTCGTGCCGCGCTGGATGCGATCGAGCACGGCGAGCGCGCCGTCGCCGAGCACGCGGCCGAACACGGTGTACTGCCCGTCGAGGTGTGCGGCCGCAGCGAGCGTCAGATAGAACTGCGACCCGTTGCTGTTGAGGCTGGTCGAGCGCGCCATGCCGAGGACGCCGGGTCCGTCGAAGTGCAGGGTGTCGTCGATCTCGGTGCCGAACATGTAGCCCGGACCGCCGCGGCCCCAGGTGGTGCGGGCGCCGGCGATGGTGTTGGGGTCGCCGCCCTGCGCGACGAAGCCTTCGATCACCCGGTGAAACGCGATGCCGTCATAGAAGTGATGGCGCGCGAGCCAGATGAAGGAGTTCACCGCGAGGGGGGCGGCGTCTTCGAAGAGGTCGAGCGTGAGGGTTCCGGCGTCGGTGACGACGGTCGCGCGGTAGTCGCTCCCGGCGACGAGCATCGCGGCGGGCGCGGCGTCGAAGCGACGCACGGGCGCCTCGGAGAGCGCGGGCATCTCGACGTAGGTGCGGGCCGGGACGTCGACCGTGGGCGGGACGTCGACGGCGGGCGGGACGTCGACGGCGGGCGGGACGTCGACGGCGGGCGGAACGTCGACCGCGGGCGGAACGTCGGTGGCGAGAGGTACATCGACGGCCGGTGAGCCGGTGTCGGGCGTGGTGCCGACGTCGGTGGTCGCGGCATCGACGGTGACGTTGGTCGTGGGCGACGAGCACGCGCCGACGAGCAGCGCGAGGGAGAGCGGGAGGTGTGGGCGCATCGCCGCGGAGCGGACCACGAACACCACCGCGCCGTCGATGGGTGCCCGCGCTTCGTGGGTGGCCCTACGATGGGACGCATGAGCGCCACCCGCCGCGAGTCCGACACCATGGGAGAGGTCGACGTCCCGGCCGACCGCTACTGGGGCGCCCAGACGCAGCGCTCGCTGGAGAATTTTCGCATCGGCGGCCATCGCTTCACCCCGCCCGTGGTGCGCGCCTTCGGGGTGGTGAAGAAGGCCGCCGCGCTGGCCAACCGCAAGCTCGGGCTGCTCGACGACCCGACGTGCGAGCTCATCGTGCGGGCGGCCGACGAGGTCATCGCGGGCCAGCTCGACGACCACTTCCCGCTGGTGGTCTGGCAGACCGGCAGCGGCACCCAATCCAACATGAACGCCAACGAGGTCATCGCCAACCGCGCCATCGAGCTCGCGGGGGGAGTGCTCGGGAGCAAGGTTCCGGTGCACCCCAACGATCACGTCAACCGCTCGCAGTCGAGCAACGACGTCTTCCCGACGGTGATGCACGTGGCCGCCGCGGAGCAGATCACCCGGCGGCTTCTCCCCGCCGTCGTCGCCCTGCGCGGCGCCTTCGAGGAGCGCGCGGTCGTCTTCCACGACGTCGTGAAGATCGGTCGCACGCACCTGATGGACGCGACGCCGTTGACGCTCGGTCAGGAGTTCTCTGGCTACGCGGCGCAGCTCGGGTTCGCCGAGCGCTCGATCAGCCGCGCGCTCGATCCCCTCTACGAGCTCGCGCTCGGCGGCAGCGCCGTCGGAACCGGCCTCAACACGCACCCCTTCTACGCCGAGGCCGTCGCGGTGGAGGTCGCGTCGCTCACCCTGCTGCCCTTTCGTACGGCGCCCAACAAGTTCGCCGCGCTCGCCGCCCACGACGCCGTCGTCGGCATGAGCAGCGCGCTCCGCGGCCTCGCCGTCGCGTGCATGAAGATCGCCAACGACATCCGCCTCCTGGCGAGCGGACCGCGCGCGGGGTTGGGCGAGCTCATCCTTCCCTCCAACGAGCCGGGCAGCTCGATCATGCCGGGCAAGGTGAACCCCACGCAGGCCGAGGCGCTCACCATGGTGTGCGCCCAGGTGATGGGCAACGACGTCACCATCGGCATCGCGGGCGCGAGCGGTCACCTCGAACTCAACGTGTTCAAGCCGGTGATGCTGCACGGGCTGCTGGAGTCCGTGGCGCTGCTCTCGGACGCGTGCGCGAGCTTCAAGGAGCACTGCGTCGACGGCATCGAGGCCAACCGCGCGGTGATCGCGAAGCACGTCGCGAGCTCGCTCATGCTGGTCACCGCGCTCAACCCCATCATCGGGTACGACAACGCCGCGCGCGTCGCCAAGACGGCCTACGCCAACAACACCACGCTGCGCGAGGCGTGCGTCTCGCTGGGCCTCTTGAGCGGCGAGGACTTTGACCGCCACGTTCGCCCCGAGGCGATGGTCTCACCCGGCGCGTAGCGCACACGCACGATCGCCACAGGTGCGCGCTGGGGCGTCGCTCGGCGGATGGGCTCGCGCGTCTGTTCTGATTTCTGGTCCCACGCCGCAGCGTCAGCGCGGCGCGCACCCGCGACATTTCCAACGTCCGCGCGCCTCCTGCTCCTGTCGGCACACGCATTGCGATGGGGTCCGTCATCCCCGGGCGATGTGCTTGGCGGATGCAAACGACAGAGGTTTCCTATGAGCAGCAACACGAGCAAGCGCGTCGAGGGTGCGGTCACCGAGCTGGGCGGCAAGATCAAGCAGGGCGTCGGCGCCCTGGTGGGCGATGAGCAGATGCAGGCCGAGGGGCGCGCGAAGGAGCTCGCCGGTCAGGCGCAGCAGAGCGCGGCGAAGGGGGCCGAGCGCGTGGAGGGACACGTGCAGCGCGCAGCGGGTGCGGTGCAGGGCGCCATCGGGTCGGCCGTCGGCAGCGAGCGCATGGAGGCCGAAGGGCGGGCGCGTGAGCTGGAGGGCGAAGACCGCGTCGAGGCGCTCAACGCCGTCGAGCGCGCCAAGGGCAAGCTGCAGGAGGTCGCAGGCGCGGTGCAGGGCAAGCTCGGCGAGGTGCTCGGCGACGAGCAGATGCAGGCCGCGGGTCGCGCTCGCGAGCTGAAGGGCGAGGACAAGCAGCGCTCGCACCGCTAGCGCTCCGGCGACAGCGACATTCGTGGTCAGTCGGGGACGATGGGCAGTACCATCGCGCCCCGACATGGCTTTGTTGCAGCTCGAACCGGGGACGATCTTCGCGCGGGACTACCGCGTGCTGCGGCACCTGAGCGCCGGGGGCATGGGCGCGGTGTACGTCGTCGAGCAGGTGAGCACCCAGCGACAGCGGGCGCTCAAGATCATGCTGCCCGACCTCGTTCGCGACCCGAAAAACCGCGAGCGATTTACCCAGGAGGCGACCGTCAGCGCCCGCATCCGCAGCGACCACATCGTGGAGGTCGTCGCCGCGGGCATCGACGAGGCCACCGAGACTCCGTGGATCGCCATGGAACTCCTCGAAGGCGAGGAGCTCGCCAAGGTCCTTGAGCAGCGCGCCCTCTCGCCCGCCGAGCTGCTCGAAGTCTATCGCCAGCTCTGTCACGGCCTCGGCGCGGCTCACCGCGGCGGCCTCGTGCACCGCGACCTCAAGCCCGAGAACATCTTCCTCGCCCACGCCCGCCGCGAGGGCGCGCCGTACACGGTGAAGATCCTCGACTTCGGCATCGCCAAGGTCATCGGCGAGTCGCGCACCGCGGCCATGTCCACCTCCACGCTCGGCTCGCCCCTCTGGATGGCGCCCGAGCAGGCGGAGCAGGGAGCCATCCGTCCCGCGACGGATGTGTGGGCGCTCGGGCTCATCGCGTTCTATGCGCTGACGGGCGCGTACTACTGGCGCATCGCCCACGGTGACTTCGCCATCGCGATGCTCCTCAAGGAGATCTTCGTCGACCCCATCGACATCGCTTCGACCCGGGCGTCGCTCTACCAGCGCGGCGCGCTCATCCCGCCGGGCTTCGACGCCTGGTTCGCCCGCTGCGTGGTGCGCGATCCGTCGCAGCGCTTCCACGACGCCAGCGAGGCGCTCGCGGCGCTCATGCCCGTGCTCGGCAACGCCGCGGGCGTCCCGGTGCAGGTGCCCACCTACCCGGGGGCGATGCCCATGGCGCCCGTCCACACCCCCGTGGGCTTCGGCACCATGGCGATGCCCAGCTCCGGTCCGCTCCCGATGGGGACGCCCGCGGGCTACGGCGCTTCGCCCTCCATCCCGAGCGCCACGCCCTCCGCGTACGCAGCGCCGTCGATGGGCGGCGCTCCGCCGATGGTGGCGCCGACGATGGCGCAGCCCGGCTACGGGACGCCGTCCAACCCGCAGTGGGGCCCCGCGTCGGCCCCTCCGTGGCAGCAGCAACAGGCGCCGATGGGATACGCCGCGCCGCACCTCCCCCCGCCTGCGAAGGGAGGAGCGCCCGTCGCGCTCATCGTCGGTGGCGGAGTGCTCATGCTCGCGATCGTCGCGGCCCTCGCGTTCACGCGGCGCAGCAATGATCCGCCCGTGGGCCCCAACACCGTCGCGACGTCGAGCGCCAACCCGACATCGACGACCCCGCGCTTCCATCCGCCCGAGTGCCGCGGCACGGGCATGGACCGCGATGTGGCCGGCCTCGGCGGCGTCGTCCAGCTCGCGTCGGGCCGCTACCACACCTGCGCGCTGCTCCGCTCCGGCACCGTCGCCTGCTGGGGCTGGAACAACTCCCAGCAGATCGGCAACAGCTCCACCGAGGACCAGTACACCCCGCTCGCCGTGCCCGGCCTCGCGGGCGTGCGCTCCATCGGCGCGGGCGAGCAGACCTCGTGCGCGGTGCTCCAGACGGGGCAGGTGCTCTGCTGGGGCCTGCTCCCACGCGGCGCGCAAGGGGCGCCGACGCCCATCGCCGACATCCAGGGCGCGACCTCCGTGACGCTCGGGATGATGCACGGCTGCGCGGGCCTCGTGGACGGCACCGTGCGCTGCTGGGGACAGAACAACAGCGGCCAGCTCGGGGACGGCTCCGACGACTACCGCCAGCGATCGGTCGCCGTGGTGGGACTCGCCAACGTGATCCAGGTGTCGGCGGGCTCGCAGCACACCTGCGCGCTCGACCGCACGGGCTTCGTGTGGTGCTGGGGCCAGCAGGAGCAGGGGCAGCTCGGCAACGGACACCGCGCGCGCGAGCCCGTGCGACTGCCCGCGCTGGTGCCCGGTGTGACCGAGGTTGCGGCCATCGCGTCGGGCGAAAACCACACCTGCGCGCTGCGCCGCGATGGTTCAGTGGTGTGCTGGGGCTCCAACCAGCAGGGCGCGGTGGGCGTCACGGGCGAAGGCATCCAGGCGAGCCCGGTGGTCGTCGGTGGCGCGGGGCCCGCGGTGCGCATCGCGGCGGGCAGCAGCCACACCTGCGTGGTGCGTCGCGACCGCTCGCTCGTGTGCTGGGGCGCCAACACCACGTGCCAGATGGGCATCGGTCCGTTTCAGGCGCCGCGCGGCCCGCAGCCGGTGCCGCGTGCGGGGCAGGTCGCCGAGCTCGGTCTGGGGTCGATGAGCACCTGCGTGGTGCGGCCCGAGACGACCGTTCGATGCTGGGGCTACAACAACAACGGCCAGCTCGGTAACGGGACCACCTCACAACAGATCGACATCAACTATGGTCAGTAGAGGTCGGCGGTCTGCCCTTTGGGGGGGAGTCGTTGAGGCCGCGCTGAAGTTCTGTCTCCGCCCGTCCGTAGTGCCCCGCTGGAGGATATCCCCATGAAGTTCGCCCGAGTCCCGACATCCATCATCGTTCCCGCCCTGGCGGCCCTCTCCACCCTGCTCGTCGCCGTGCCTGCGTCGGCGCAGTTTCGCTGTCCCCCGGGGTTCATGCGCAACCGCTGGGGTCGCTGCGTCCCCTACGGCAACAGCCCATGCCCGCCCGGCCAGGTCTTCCAGAACGGGATGTGCGTCGTCATCGCCCAGCCGCAGCCCGTCGCCTGTCCCGCCGGCTACGCCTTCGTCAACGGCGCCTGTCGGCCCATCCAGCAGCAGCCCGTCGCCTGCCCGGCCGGCTTCTTCTGGAGCAACGGTCGGTGCTGGCCCCAGGGCCAGCCCATCCAGCAGCCCATGCCCGTCGCCTGCCCTCCGGGCACCATGCTCGTCAACGGCGTCTGCACCGCCGTCGCCGTCCCCGTGCAGCCGGTCGCGTGCCCCGCGGGCTACGCCTTCATCAACGGCGCCTGTCGCCCCGCCAACATGGCGCCCATGGCGTGCCCGCCCGGTTGGTTCTTCTTCCGCGGCCGCTGCCGCCCGCGCTGACCCACCTATCCCTCCGCGCGCCGCCGGAATACCACCGTCAGGTTGTTGGCCGGCATCGACACCGTCTCGACGTGATCGAACCCGCGCCCCCGCGCTTCGTCCACCACCGCCTCCAGGTCACGCACTCCCCACCGCGCGTCGCGCCGTCGCAGGTCGGCGTCGAAGGCCGCGTTGCTCGGCGCCGTGTGCTCGCCGCCGACCTTGAACGGTCCGTACATCACCAGCACCCCGCCCGCTGTCAGCACCCGTCCGGCGCCCCGCATCAAGCCCTCGCACGACGACCATGGCGAGATGTGAACCATGTTGCAGCAGAGCACCGCGTCGACGCTGGTCACGGGCCACTCCTCCGCCGACGCGTCGAGCGCCACCGGCGGCAGCACGTTGCCGAGCGCCTCCTTGGCGGCCCACGCCGCGATGCTCGCGCGCGCCGTCGCGTCTGCGTCCGAGGGCTGCCAGGTGAGCGCAGGGAGCTGCGCCGCGAAGTACACCGCGTGCTCGCCGCTGCCGCTCGCCACCTCCAGCACCGTGCCCGTCGCCGGGAGCACCCGACGGAGCACCGCCAGGATCGGGTCTCGGTTGCGCTGGGTAGCCGGAGCGAAGCGTCGGAGGTCGTCGGTGGTCATCGGGTCTGACGGGATATACCCGCGCGCGGCCGCTGGACAGTCCGCGTCACTTGGTCGATGAGTGCGCCTCCGTCGTGCGAGCTCCCGCGAGCCGACTGACCCAATGACCCGACCACGCACCGCCGGCATCGCGTTCATCCTCGTCACACTGATGCTGTCGACCCTCGGGGTGGGCGTGGTCATCCCGGTGCTTCCGAGCCTCGTGCGCAGCTTCGTGCACCACGACCCGTCGACCACCTCCCGCTACTACGGCTTCTTCGTGGCCGTGTACGCGCTGATGCAATTCGTCTTCGCGCCGGTGCTCGGCGGGCTCAGCGACCGCTTCGGCCGCCGCCCGGTGCTCCTCGGCTCCGTCCTCGGATCCGCCCTCGACTACCTCCTCCTCTCCGTCGCTCCGGGCCTCGGGTGGCTCCTCGTCGGGCGCGTCATCTCGGGCATCACGGGCGCGAGCTTCTCCACCGCCACCGCGTACATCGCCGACGTCACCGAGCCCGACGAGCGCGCCAAGAGCTTCGGTCTCATGGGCGCCGTCTTCGGCCTCGGCTTCATCATCGGCCCCGCCCTCGGCGGCCTGCTCGGCGGCATCCACCTTCGGCTCCCGTTTCTCGTCGCCGCGGGCCTCAACCTCACCAACTTCCTCTACGGCTTCTTCGTGCTCCCCGAGTCGCTGCGCCCGGAGCACCGCCGCCCCTTCTCGCTCCGGCGGTCGAGCTCCCTCGACCTCGTCGCCACGCTCCGACGACACCCCGTCGTCCTCGGCTTCGCCGGAACCTTCGCCTGCTCCTGCCTCGCCCAGCAGATCCTCCAGAGCGTGTGGGCCATCGCGGGCGAAGGCCGCTTCGGGTGGCGCGAGGTCGACGTCGGGACCTCGCTCGCCGCCGTCGGCCTGTCGAGCGCCATCGTGCAGGGCGGCCTCATCCGCGTGCTCGTCCCGCGCCTCGGTGAGCGCCGCGCGCTCGTCCTCGGGCTCGCCGTCAACGTCCTCGGCTTCGTCGCCTTCGGCCTCGCGACCCGCGGCTGGATGATGTACGCGATCGTCGTCCCCTTCGCGCTCGGCGGCCTCGCCAACCCGTCGCTCCAGGCGCTGGTCTCGCGCGCCGTGGGGCCCGCCGAGCAGGGCGAGGTGCAGGGCGCCCTCACCAGTATCCAGAGCCTCACGGCCGTCGTCGCGCCGCTCATCGGCACGGGGCTCTACGCCACCTTCGGCCCCGCCACCGCGCGCCCGCACGTCCCGGGCGCGCCGTTCTTCCTCGCGGCGTGCTTCCACGCGGTGGGCCTCGCGCTCGCGGTGCGGCTCTTCGCGCGCCCGCCGCTACCTGCCGTCGAGCACGCTCCGTAGCTTCTCCACCAGCGACTGCGGGAGGAAGGGCTTCTCCACGAAGCCCGCCAGGCCGTGACCCGCGAAGCGCGCCGTCGCCTCCTGCTCGGAGTACCCGCTGGTGAGCAGCACCCGCACGTCGTCGCGGATGCGACGCATCTCGGCGAAGGCCGCCTCGCCGCCCATGCGCGGCATGGTCACGTCGAGGAGCACCGCGCACACCTCGGCGTGGTGCTCGCGAAACAACTCCACGCCCTCCACGCCGTCCTTGGCCACCAGCACCGCGAAGCCCTCGCGCTCGAAGATGCGCCGCGCCACGTTGCGAACGCCCTCCTCGTCGTCGACCACCAGCACGACCCCGTGCGCCCACCCGTGCGCCGCCGCCACGACGGCGGCCGGAGCCGCGACGGCGTCGACGAGGGCCGGGAGCAGCACGGTGAAGGTCGTCCCGCGGGAGGGCTCGCTCGCCACCTTGATGGCCCCGTGGTGCCCGCGCAGGATGCCCAGCACCGCCGCGAGCCCGAGGCCCCGCCCGACAAACTTCGTCGTGTAGAACGGATCGAAGATCTTGGTGACGGTCTCCGGGGTCATGCCGACGCCGGTGTCGGACACCACGAGGCTGACGAAGCGCCCCGGGGCGAGGCCGTCGTCGACGAAGGTGTCGGCGAGATACGTCGCGTCGGCGTGCACCACGCCGGTGCTCACCGTGATGACGCCCTGACGGTCGCCGATGGCGTCCGAGGCGTTGGTCACGAGGTTCATGAGCACCTGGCGAATCTGCGCGGCGTCGGCCTCCACCGAGGGGAGGGATTCGTTGAGGTCGTAGCGGATCACCACCCGCTCCGAGAGCACCGCGCCCAGCAGGTGGGACATGTCCTGGACGACGCGCGCGAGGTCGAGGTGCGCGAGCACGAAGCGCCCCTTGCCGGAGTACGAGAGGAGCTGGCGCGTGAGGTCGGCGGCGCGCACGGTGGCCTTCTGGATCTCCTCGATGAGCGGCCGCACGGGGCTCTCCGGCGGCAGCTCCATGAGGGCGAGGCCCGCGTTGCCCAGGGCGCCCACCAGGAGGTTGTTGAAGTCGTGCGCGATGCCGCCCGCGAGCACGCCGAGGCTCTCCAGCTTCTGCGATTGGAGGAGCCTCTCCTCCAGTCGGCGGGAGTTGGTGACGTCGCTGATGACCCCGAGCATGCCGCTGGGCTGGCCCGACGCGTCCTTCAGCTCGCGGCTGTTGGCGCGGACAAACACCTCGTGCCCGTCGTTGAGCGCGCGCAGGCGCCAGACCATCGGCGCGGTGTGCCCCGCGCGACGCTGACGGATGCGGTCGTGCGCGGACGCGAGGTCTTCGGGAAAGAGCAGGTCGGGCAGGGCCTTGCCGACCACCTCCTCGGGCGTGGCGCCGAGCATCGTCGCGAACTGCGAGTTGCAGTAGCGGATGACGCCGTCGAAGCCGGTGATGTTGATGCCGTCGAAGACCGTCTCGAGGATGTTGTGGTAGCGCTGCGCCGTCAGCCGACTCTCGGTGAGCACGCGCGCGTTGGTGATGGCGCTCGCGCCCTGGTCGGCCATCCCGCGCAGCAGGAAGAGGTCAGCCCGGTCGAGCGCCAGCGGCCGGTCGAAGGTCGTGAGCGACAGCGCGCCGACCACCGAGTGCGCGTTGAAGAGGTACACAAACGCAAGGCCACGGACGCCCGTGCGCCCGGCGCTTGCGGCGAGACCGGGCTCGGCGAGCGCGACGTCGGGGAGGTAGGTCACGCGACCCTCGCGGCGCAGCTCGTTGAGCGGGACGGTCGGCGGGTCGTAGCGCACGGGGAGGGCGCCGCTGCCGACGGGCGTTCCTTCGGAGTGGGCGACGACGAAGGCGCTCTCGTCGGGCTCGCTCAACAAGAGCGTCACGCGAACGTGGTCGCCGAACGCGGCTCGCGCTTCGGTGCACAGCACGCGCGCGATTTCGGGGACCTCCAGGCGCTCGGCGATACGCGCCGCGACGGTGCTCAGCACCTCGGCCCGGCGGACGTCGTCGAGGTGGCCCACGTCGTCGATCTGCTTGGCCATCGAGCCCGCCAAGATACACGTTTCAGAAGGGCGATGGGCGCTTCGGGAAGGGCTTCGACCCGCGGGTGAAAGCCCACAGGGCAAACCCCGCAGCGACCCAGGAAAACTGCGCCGCATGAAGCACGAGCGCCATCGCAACCGCCTGTGACGGAGCCAGCGCGAGGCCACGTGCCGCGAGCGCCATCGCCCCATCGATAGCGCCCAGCTGGCCCGGGACAGCGACGCCGACGGAGGTGCCCACGATGGACGCGCCGGTGAGCGCCAGCGTGCGGCCCACCCCACCGCGACCGAGCGCATGGAGCAGCGCCCCGAGCTGGAGCGCCTGCACACCGCGATGAAACACGAAGCACCCGAGCGCTGCCGCCACGCCGCGAGCGCTCGCGCCGCCGTCGGTCTCGGTCGCGACGTCGGCGAAGCGCGGGAGGCGCCGCCGCGCCCACGACGCGAGGGAGCGGCTCCGCACGATGGCGAGCAGTCCGCCGCCGAGGGCGACGAGCGTCGCGGCCTGGAGGGTCACCGTGACCGCGAGCGCAGGGTGGTGCTGGAGGTGCGCGGCGAGCGCGCAGACGAGGGCGAGGAGGCCCGTCGAGAGCATCACGAGGGCCTGGTTGGTGGCGGCGATGCCGACGCTGCGCGCGGTCCCCAGCCACGGTGCGAGGAGGGCGGCCTTGGCGGCTTCGGCGACGGTGCGACCCGCGGGCATCGTCATCGCGAAGGCGTACCCGACGAGGTGAGCGCGCAGTAGCACCGGCCACGGAACACCCGCAGTGCGACCCAGCAGCGCACGCGTGGCGGCGGTCTCGGCGAGCACGCGCGTCCCCTCGATGGCGATCGCGAAGACGGCCCACCGACCAGACGCGCGCAGGTCGTCGAGCTCGATGTGGCGGAGCATCGCGAGCGTGACGCCCAGCCCGATGAGGCCGAGCGCCACGTGGGCGTGCTGCTTCCAGCCATTGGTCTCGGCGCTCAAGGCGTCGATGGTAGCGCGGCGCGCGAGGCCCTTGACGCGGTCGCGGCGGTCGACTCAATACCGCCCACCGTACTCAACGCCCCGCCAGGAAGACGCCGCCATGCAACGCCTGCTGTCCGACCTCCTCGACCTCCTCGCGCTCGAACGCCTCGACCGCGACGTCTTCCGCGGCCGCAGCCAGGACCTCGGCTGGGGCGCCATCTTCGGCGGCCAGGTGATGGGGCAGGCGCTCTCCGCCGCGGTGCAGACCGTGTCGAGCGATCGGCCGGTGCACTCGCTGCACGGCTACTTCCTGCGCGCGGGCGATCTCAACCGACCGATCCTCTACAACGTCGACCGGCTGCGCGACGGCAAGAGCTTCACCACGCGGCGCGTGGTCGCGGTGCAGGAGGGCGAGGCCATCTTCACGCTCGCGGCGTCGTTTCAAGTCGACGAAGAGGGGATGGAGCACCAGGACGCGCTGCCGGAGGTGCCGCCCCCGGAGGAGCTCAAGTCGGAGCGCGACCTCGCGTTGGCCCTGGCGGACCGGCTGCCGTCGGCGTTTCGTGCCATCGCGACGGCCGAGCGGCCCATCGAGATTCGCCCGGTGGAGCCGCGCAACCCGCTGCGGCCGAAGGTCAACGAGCCGCGGCGGCACCTGTGGGTGCGGGCGATGGACGCGCTGCCCGACGACGCGGCGTTGCACCGTTACATGTTGGCGTATGCGTCGGACTTTTCGTTCCTGGGGACGGCGCTCGACCCGCACGCGGTGAGCTGGCTGACGCCGGGGATGCAGGTGGCGTCGCTCGACCACGCGATGTGGTTCCATCGGCCGTTTCGCTTTGACGATTGGCTGTTGTACGCGGTGGACAGCCCGTCGGCGTCGGGGGCGAGGGGACTGGTGCGGGGGAGGTTCTTCGATCGGGCGGGGCGGCTCGTCGCGAGCTGCGCGCAGGAAGGGCTCATCCGCCGACGGGCGTAGCGGGGCCGTCGCCCTTCTTCCTCCGACGCGTGGTGGTCGTCGCACCCGCGGTCTTTCGCCCCCGTTTCGTCTTCGCCGCGGGCGTCGCTCCCGGCAGTCCACCCTCGAACGCAAACACCCCCGGGCAGCCCTCCTTCCATCGCGAGCATCCCCACGCGCGACGCCCGACGATCAGCTCGCCCACCTTGCACACCGGGCACACCACGCCTGTCCGACTTCCGAGCGTCCGGTCTCCATCCGTCCGAGCCCCTGCTACGCCGCCAGTCTCCGGCCTTACCCGACGGGACGCTCCCGCCGCCTTTCGGTCGTCCCTCCGCTCCTCCGTCCGAACCGCACCGGGCGGCCGCTCCGTCGCTCCCCTCCGCTTCGCTCCGGGTACGGCGGCGGCCGTGGGCCTCGCCGGTGCCGCGCGTCGCTCGCCTCCGCCCACCGCGATCCCCGGCGCGTCCGCGACCCGCGTCACGAGGTCGCTCACCATCGCGCGGATGTCCCGCATGAAGTCCGCTCGCCGCTCCGTTCCGCGCGCGACCTTCGTGAGCCGCTCTTCCCACGCGCCCGTCAGCTCCGCCGATGCCAGCGCCGGAACCGGCAGCCCCCCGATGAGCGCCTCACCCAGCGCCGTCGACACCAGCGCCTTCTGCTCCCGCACCGCGTACCCCCGGCTGATGAGCGTCTCGATCATCGATGCGCGCGTCGCGGGTGTCCCGAGGCCGCGCTCCTTCAGCGCCTCGCGCAGCGCCTCGTCGTCGACCTGCTTGCCCGCTGACTCCATCGCCCCGAGCATCGTCGCGTCGTTGTACCGACGCGGCGCCTGCGTCTGCTTCTTCTCCGGCGCGTAGCGCCCGCGCAGCGCCTCGCCCTCCTTCAACGCCGGTAGCAACTGCGACTCGTCGCCACCCTTCTCCGACGGCTCTTCGTCGCCGAAGCCCGCGACCTCCTGCCACCCCGCCGCCACGCGCACGCGACCGCGCGCCGTGTAGCGATCGGGCGGCGGCGGCAGCGCCTCCAGCATCCCCTCCTCGACCTCATCGCCAACCTTCGGCGCCCGCTTCGTCGTCGTCCGCTTCGCTCCGTCGCTCGCGCCCACCACCACCACCGCGACCGTCTGATCAAACTCCGCGTCGGGATAGAACACCCCCAGAAACCTCCGCACCACGAGGTCATAGAGACGCCGCTCGTCACCCGAGAGCGCTGTCAGCGACCCGCGGTGGTCGGTCGGGATGATCGCGTGGTGGTCGCTCACCTTCGCGTCGTCGAAGACCCGCGATGGCTTCACCAGCGCACCACCCAGCAGCCGCTCCGCGAAGGCCGCGTAGTCACCCTGCTCGCCCACCGCCTTCACGGTCGTCGGCAATGTCGTGTGCATCGCGCGCGGCAGGTGGCGCGAGTCGGTGCGCGGATACGTCAGCACCTTGTGCTTCTCGTAGAGCGCCTGCGCGAGGTCGAGCGTTCGTTGCGCCGAGAACCCGTAGCGACCGTTGGCCGTCCGCTGCAACGACGTCAGGTCGAAGAGCATCGGCGGCGCCACCCGTTGCCTCTTCGTCTCCACCGACTCCACCCGCGGACCATCGGGCGCGTCCACCTTGGCTGCCGATCGCTCGATGAGCGTCTGCGCGAGCTCGGCCTTCGCCAGTCGTCGCTGACCCTCCGCGCTCCACCGCGCGACGAACTTCGCGCTCCCCGTCGCAAACTCCCCCGTCACCTCCCAGTAGTCCTTCGGAACAAACGCCCGGATCGCCTGATCGCGCGCCACCAGCATCGCGAGCGTCGGCGTCTGCACACGTCCCACGGAGAAGAGCGCGTCGCTCCCGGCGCTGCGCGCGCGCACCGTCACCGCCCGCGTCGCGTTGAGCCCGACCAGCCAATCGGCCTCCGAGCGCGACCGCGCGGCGTCACCCAGCGCGTCGTACTTCGACGATGGCTCCAAGCGCGCGAAGCCCTCGCGGATGGCCGCCTCGGTGAGCGATGATATCCACAGCCGTCGCACCGGCAATCGTGAGCCCGCGAGCTCGTGGCACAGCCGGAAGATGAGCTCGCCCTCGCGCCCGGCGTCGCACGCGTTGACCACCTCGGTGAAGCGGCGGTCGCGCAGCAGTGAACGCACCACGTTCCATTGCGACATCGAGCTCTTCACCGGCCGCAGCTTGAATGGCTCTGGCAGCATCGGGAGTGACGCGAGCCGCCACGCCTTCCACGACGGGTCGTACGCATCAGGCTCTTCGAGCTCGACGAGGTGGCCGAGGCACCACGCCACGACCTTGTCGGTGCCCTCGATGCACCCCTGGCCACCACCACGAACACCCATGGCGCGGGCGAGGTCGCGGGCGACGGACGGCTTCTCGGTGATGATGAGCTGCATGCCCATTGGCTATGCGGCCGCATCGCCTTTCCGCGCAAGGACGAGGTGACGGGATATGTCCCTGCGGGTGGCGATGGCAATCACCCGCGCGCGCTGTCTATCATCGCGCGCCATGTCGTCCCTGACCGAGCTGCTCCACCTCATCGCGCGTTGGGTTCACCTCATCGCGGGGATCATGTGGATCGGCAACTCGATGCTCTTCAACTGGCTCGACCGCAACCTGGTCATGCCCGACGACCCCGAGAAGGGACTCGTCGGCGAGAACTGGATGATCCACAGCGGCGGCTTCTACCAGGTGAAGAAGCTCAACCCCGAGCCGGGCGCGCTCCCCAAGGTGCTCCACTGGTTCAAGTGGCAAAACGGCGTCACCTGGATCTCGGGCATCTCGCTGCTCATCCTCGTCTACTACATGGGCGGCGCCGCGCTCATGCTCGACCCGGCGGTCTCGCGCCTCACCGGCACCCGCGCGGTGCTCGTCGGCCTCGGCGCCATCGCCGCTTCATGGATCGGCTACGACCTCCTCTGGCGCTCACCGCTCGGCAAGAAGCAGACGCTGTCCTTCGTGCTGTCCATCGCGTGGGTGATGTTCTTGTCGGGAGTGCTGTTCCACTTCCTGTCGGGCCGGGCGGCGTACATGCACGTCGGCGTGATGCTCGGCACGCTGATGACCGGCAACGTCTGGTTCGTCATCGTGCCGTCGCAGCACGAGCTCGTGAACGCCACCCGCGAGCACCGCCGGCAAAACCTCGCCAAGGGCTATCAGGCCAAGGCGCGCTCGATTCACAACAACTACATGACCTTCCCGTTGCTGTTCATCATGATCAGCAACCACTTCCCGCTCACCTTCGGGCACGCGCTCAACTGGGTGGTGTTGATGGTGCTCGCCTTCGGCAGCGCCCTCATCCGCCACTTCATGAACATCCGCTTCACCTGGCGGAACTGGTTCCTCCCGACGACGCTGGTGTTCTTCTCGCTGTGCGTGGCGACGCTGGTGCTCTTCTCCAACCCCGCGGGCTTCCGCCGCGCGACCCACGCGAGCGCCACCGGCCCGCAGAGCTGGGCCGACATCGAGCCCATCGTCCAGCGTCGCTGCGTGCCCTGTCACTCGCGGCGCCCGACCAACTCGGCCTTCCCGCTGCCGCCCAACGGCATCGTCTTCGACAGCTACTCGGCGGTCCATCAGTGGCGCGAGCGCATCAAGCTGCGCGTCGTCGAGCTGCGCAACATGCCGCTCGCCAACGCCACGCAGATCACCGACGCAGAGCGCGCCCGCATCGGCGCCTGGATCGACCAGGGCGCCAAGGAGCAGTGAGCCCGTGAAGGTCTTCCGCAGTCGTCGCGTGGTCACACCGACCGGAACGCGTCCCGCCACCGTCCACGTCCACGACGGCCGCATCGTCCGCGTCGCCGACCACGACGACTGCAACCCCGGCGACCTCGTCGTCGATGCCGGAGAGAACGTCCTCATGCCCGGCGTGGTCGACACGCACGTCCACATCAACGAGCCCGGTCGCACCGAGTGGGAGGGCTTCGAGAGCGCCACGCGCGCGGCCGCCGCCGGGGGCATCACCACGCTCGTCGACATGCCGCTCAACAGCCTTCCGCCCGTCACCACGACGACGGGGCTCATGACCAAGGCCGAGACCATGGAGGGCCGCTGCGCCGTCGACGTCGGCCTGTGGGGCGGGGCGATTCCCGACAACACGCGTCACGACACCGCGGTGCTCCCTGAGCTCCTCGGCCGGGGCGCTCTCGGCTTCAAGTGTTTCCTCGCGCCGTCCGGCGTCGACGAGTTTCCGTGCATCGACGTCGACGACGTCCGCAACGCGCTCGTCCGCCTCCACGGGACCGACGCCGTCTTCATGGTTCACGCCGAGCTGCCCGGTCCGCTGGACGAGGCCGCGCGCTCGATGGCACTGGAGTCGCCGCCTCCCGACAGCCGCGCGTATGCAACATGGCTGCGCTCGCGTCCGCCCTCGGCGGAAGACGAAGCCGTCGCGATGCTCTACCGGCTCTGCAAGGAGGTCGGCACGCCCGTGCACATCGTCCACCTCTCGTCGGCGGGCGCGTTGGAGACGCTGGCGCGAGCGAGGGACGAGGGCGTTCCGTTGACGGCCGAGACCGCGCCGCACTACCTGCACTTCACGGCCGAGGAAGTCCCCGATGGAGCCACCTGGTACAAGTGCGCGCCGCCCATCCGCGACCGCGGCAACCGCGACCGTCTCTGGAAGGCGCTCGAAGACGGGCTCATCACCATGGTCGTCTCCGACCACTCGCCCTGCACGCCCGACCTGAAGCGCATCGACACGGGTGACTTCATGGCCGCCTGGGGCGGCATCGCGGGCTTGCAGTTCAGCCTGTCGGCGGTGTGGAGCGAGGCGCACTCGCGAGGCATCACGCTCGACCGCGTGGTGGAGTGGATGTGCCGCGCGCCCGCGAAGCACGCCGGTATCGCGAGCCGCAAAGGGTCCATCGCCGAGGGCATGGACGCCGACCTCGTGGTGTTCGACCCCGACGCGACCTTCGTGGTGCAGGCGCCCTTCACCCACCACCGCAACAAGCTCACGCCCTATGAGGGACAGACCCTCCGCGGTGTCGTTCGCGCGACCTACCTTCGGGGCGAGCAGGCACTTGGCTCCTCCGCACCACGCTCCGGCCGATGGATCACCCGCTCATGACCACACCCTTCACCGAACTCATGGACCTCGCCTCGCTGCGCCTGCGCGGCGCGGTGATCGCCGCCAGCGACGACTTCTTCGCCGAGAAGGAGAACCTCCTGAAGCCCGGCGAGGCGGTCTTCCTCCCGCACGAGTACACCGACCGCGGCAAGTGGATGGACGGCTGGGAGAGCCGCCGCAAGCGCGTCGAAGGACACGACTGGGCCATCGTCCGACTGGGCGTTCCGGGAGTGATCCGCGGCGTCGTGGTCGACACGGCGTTCTTCCGGGGCAACTACCCGGCGCAGTGCTCCATCGAGGCGTGCGCCCTTCCCTCGGACGCGCGCATCGAGACCCTCACCGATCCGTCCACCGAGTGGATCGAGATCCTCCCGAAGTCCGCGCTCAACGGCGACTCCAAGAACCCCTTCGCGGTGGAGAGCCCCTTCGCGTTCACGCACGTGCGGCTCAACATCTTCCCCGACGGCGGCGTCGCGCGACTGCGGGTCTTCGGCGAGGCGGTGCCCGACTGGCGTCGCACGGGTCACGCGCGCGGCGAGGTCGACCTCGCGGCGGCCGAAAACGGGGCGCACGTCGTGACGTGCAGCGACATGTTCTTTGGTGAGCGCCGCAACCTGATCATGCCCGACCGCGCGCTCAACATGGGCGACGGCTGGGAAACCCGCCGCAGCCGCGGGCCGCACCACGACTGGGCATTGGTGAAGCTCGCCGCCCGCGCGACGCTCACGCGGCTCGTCATCGACACGCACCACTTCAAGGGCAACTACCCAGACACGTGTCGCGTGCTGGTCTGCGACGCCTCCGATGAAGCTCGCCTCGCCGACGAGACCGCGTGGCGCGAGCTGCTCCCGCGCACGAAGCTCCAGGCCGACACGCGCCACTGGTTCGAGGACGTTCTGGTCGACCACGGCCCCGCGACGCACCTGCGCCTGGAGGTCTTCCCCGACGGCGGTGTCAGCCGCCTGCGCGCCTTCGGAACGCTCTCCCCCGACGAGCGCCTCGGCCTCGGTCTCACGCGCTTCAACACGCTCACGCCGTCCATCGCCGAGTCGTCCCTGCGTGCGTGCTGCGGCTCGTCGCGCTGGATCGAGTGGATGGCCGAAGGCCGCCCCTACGCGTCGGTGGAGGCGCTGCGCGAGGCCGCCGACGCGACGTGGTCGTGGACGTCACCCGACGACTGGCGCGAGGCCTTTCGCGCGCACCCGCGCATCGGCGAGACGAAGGCCGCCGCGGGTCAGGACGCGACGGCGAAGCGCTGGTCGGCCTCCGAACAGTCGGGCACCGCGGGCGCGAGCGACGCGCTGCGCACCGAGCTCGCCGAGCTCAACAAGGCGTACGAGGCGCGCTTCGGGTTCATCTACATCGTGTGCGCGACGGGTCGCACGCTCGACGAGATGCTGGCGCTGGCGAAGGCGCGCATGGGCAACGACCCGGAGGCCGAGCTGCGCGTCGCGGCGGCCGAGCAGCACCGCATCACCCGGCTGCGCCTGGAGAAGCTCCTCGAACCATGAACAGCATCACCACCCACGTCCTCGACACCGCGCGCGGCAAGCCTGCGACGGGCGTCCCCGTCCTCCTCGAACGTCGCCGCGACGACGGCTCCTGGGCGCCCGTCGGTCACGGCAAGACCGACGACGACGGCCGCCTCCGCACGCTGGTCCCCACCAACACGCCGCTCTCCGAGGGTGTGTATCGCCTCACCTTCGACACCGAGGCGTACTTCGGCGCCATCGGCGTGGAGGGCTTCTTCCCCGAGGCGGTGCTCGTCTTCCGCGTGCGCGACGCGAGCCAGCATCACCACGTCCCGCTGCTGCTCAGCCCCTTCGGGCTCAGCACCTACCGCGGGAGCTGACGTGCCCATCGTCGTCGCCGAGGCGCTCTCGTCGGAAGCCTACGCGCCCTATGGCGACGTGATCTCCGCCGAGCGCGCCGACGTCGCCGCGAAGCCCGCCAACCAGGGAACCGCTGCCCGCCGCGACTTCCTCACCGACGTTCGTTCGCTGCGCCCCGAAGCCACGCTCAACGTGTGCAGCTTCCGCTGTGCCCCGCGCCTCGACTGGCCACTCCCGTTGGCGCTGCTGGAGAAGCACCCTGCGTCGACGCAGGTGTTCATCCCCATGAACGCCCGCCGCTACCTCGCGGTGGTCGCGCTCGGTGGCGACGCGCCCGACCTGTCGACGCTGCGTGCCTTCGTGGTCGCTGGGGCCACGGGCGTGAGCTACCGCCCGGGTGTGTGGCACCACCCGATGATCGCCCTCGACGACCGCATCGACTTCACCTGTCTGGTCTGGGAGGACGGCTCATCGACCGACTGCGCCGTGCACCCACTCGCCGATGCGGGCGTGGTCATCGCGCTGTCGTAGTGCGGGCCGTGGCCGTCTCCCACGCGGGGACGGCGTCGATGCCGAGCTCGCTGAAGCGAGGCTTCCAGTCGCGCTCCCAACTCCGTTCGACGACCGCTGCGTAGCGGGCGGGTGCCATGAGCCCCCACTGCTGATCGTCCTCCGAGATGGTGGTGAACTGCCCTGCGTACGCCGGCGCGTAGCTGCGCCGGATGCGCTCGAACCAGTCGGGCAGCTCACGCCCGACAAGTCCACGGAGGTTGGCGCCGAGCGGTCCTTCGAGGAGCCATTCGAGGAGGGTCCAGCCGAAGTCGCGGTGGCGCACCTCGTCGCGCAGGATGCGGTCGAGGGCCTTGCGGGCGACGGGGACGGTGCAGCCGTCGCGGAGGTTCTTGAAGAGCGGGACGGCGACGGTTTCGCCCAGGCAGAAGCCGTCCCCGGCGACGCGGAGGATGTCGTGTTCGAGCGGCTCGCCGTGGTGCCTCGTGAGGCCGAGGGTCTCGCGCGCGAGGGTGGGGAGCGAGCTCCCGCCGGCGGCCTGGTAGGCGGCCATGGAGAGCTCGGCGTGGGTGAGCTCGTCCTCGACGATGCGGAGGCCGTCGCGCAGGAGGTCGGGCGAGGCGCCGGCCTGCATCAGCCAGAGGGTGAGCTCCTGGGTGAGCACGGCCGACCGGTACTCGGCCTCGACACGAGCCAGCCACTGTTGGCGGACAGAGTCGCTCGCGGAGGGCTTCGGGGTCTTCGCTGGCATGGCGCTACCGTAGCCGATCGTCCCTTGACGAGCTGGGGGGCTTCGACCCTACACCCACCACCCGCGAGGGAGACGGAACGCCATGGTCCACTACGACGACACGCTCACGATGCGCGACGCGCGACGGCAATACTTCGAGGACAACCACTTCGGCGTCGACGGCGGCTACAACGACGGGTGGGTGAAGTCGAAGGTCGGCCCCTTCCCGGTAGCGTTTCCCAACACGCCGTCGCGGGTGCGCGCGGTGCGCTTCCACGACCTGCACCACCTCGTCACCGACTACCCGACCACCAACGCGGGCGAAGGTCAGATCGGCGCCTGGGAGATCGCGACGGGCTGCACCGACCACTACGCCGCGTGGTTTCTCAACCTCACGGCGATGGGCATGGGCCTCGGGCTCGCGCCGGTGTCCGTGTTCCGTGCGTTCGTGCGCGGTCGTCACAGCCGCAACCTGTACGGCGCGACCTTCAACGACGCCCTGCTCGACCGCCCCGTCGGCGAGATGCGTCGCGAGCTCGACCTCGACGGCCCCGCGCCCAGCGCCACCGCGGGCGACGTCGCCAGCTTCGCCGCATGGACCTCGGCCGCCGTTGCGGCGCTCGTCCCCATGGCGGTGGTGACCCCGGTGCTCGGCCTCGGCTTCGCGATCATGGCGAAGCTCGCTCCCGCTTCGGCGCACTGAGCGCACCCTGACAACGGTGGCGCGGGCTCTGTGCTCCGTGCGAGGGTGCGCGCCTTCGCGGCGATGGAGAGCGTGTTCTCCGCGCGCCGCGACAGGAGGCGACGATGGTCAGCAAGGTTCAGGAGAGCGAGCCCGGCGCGTGGAAGAACACCGTCACGGGCGTGGGCCTCGGGCGCAAGCTCTTCACCTATGAGGAGGGCGGCAAGCTCTACTCGACGAGCGCGAAGCTCGGGCAGTGGAAGGTGCTCGGCGAGGGCTACAACACGCGCATCCTCATGGCGGACGGCACCAACGACGGCGTGCTCTACGCCATCGAAAACGACGGCACGCTCTACGAGATCGACCCCAGCACGGGCGAGTGGGAGCAGATCGGCGACGACGAGGCGTGGGCCGACGCGGTGGCCGCCGACGCGGTGCAGGGGACGATCTACTACGTCGACGACGCGGGTCAGCTCTCGGCGATGCCGGTGGACGGCGGCGAGCCCACCGACCTCGGCGACGGCTATGACACCGCGGCGCTGTGGGTGTGGCAGGGCTACGTCTACGTGCTGGAGAAGGAAGGTAGCCTCTACAAGATCGACGGCGAGAGCGGCGAGTGGAGCCGCTTCGGCGACGAGGGCGCCTACGACGACACGCTCGCGGCGACGATCCACAACGGCGTCTTCTACGCGATCGAGGACGACGGCGCGCTCGGCGCAACGACGCTCGAAGACTCATCCTACGAAGAGCTCACGGGCGACGACCTGAGCGACTTCCGCCACCTCTTCTCGGCGAGCGGCAACCTCTACGGCATCGACAACGGCGGGACCCTCTACCGCCTCGACGTCACCGCCTGATCCCATCGACGGCCTGGCGCACCCTGGCGCAGGTCGTACCTCCATCCGCCGTCACTTCCCGTACGGCACGAGCGGTGCGAGGCTCGGCGCCATGACGCGCAACTCCACTCGCTTTCGCATCGGGCTCCTCGCCACGCTCGCCCCGCTGCTCCCGCTTGGGTGCTCCGGGTCGGTGACCACCACCGACGCCGCGGTCGATCAGGGTTCGCCCGTCGATCAGGGCACTGCCGTCGACGTGCAGACCGCCGTCGATCGCCCCACGCCCGTCGACCAGGGCACTCCTGTCGACGTGCAGACCGCCGTCGACCGCCCCGTGCTCGTCGACCTGGGCACGCCCGTCGATGTGCAGGTCGCCGTCGACGCAGGCTTCCCCGAAGACCGCCCCGTCGCGACCGACAACGGGATCTCGTGCGGCACGCGCGCGGAGCGGCAGTGCCTCACCTTCGAAGAGGTCGAGGCCCGCATCCGCACGCCTCCAGGCGGCGGCGGTGCGGGCTTTCGTCCGATCTTCGACGCGGGCGGCGTGCGCGACGCGGGCCCCGAGCCCATCGACGCGCCGCGGGCGTCCAACGGGTGCTACGCGCCGCAGGTCGTGCAGAGCGGCTGCTGCAACCCGGCGCTCGCGGTGGAGCGGGAGGGCGAGCTGTGTTGCTACACGTGGTGCGACATGGCCTGCTGCGGTCGGCCGATGATGGTCGACGGCTCGCCGCGGTCGGCCGAGACGGTGACGGCGTCGTCGTGGGTGACGGTGCCGACGCAGACCGTGGGCGGGCTCGACGCCTCGACGCGCGCGGCGCTCGCGGCGGCGTGGCGCGAAGACGGGCGCATGGAGCACGCGTCGGTGGCGTCGTTCGCGCGCTTCACCATGGAGCTCCTCGCCATGGGCGCTCCACCCTCGCTGGTGGCGGACGCGCAGCGGGCGGCGCTCGACGAGGTCGACCACGCGCGGCTGTGCCTCGACCTCGCGGCGTCGCTCGACGGCGCGACGACGGGCCCCGGTGCGCTCGACGCCTCGGGCGCGCTCGACGGCCTGTGCGCGGAGAAGTCGGTGCGCGACGCGATCGTCGAGGGCTGCGTGGGCGAGACCGTGGCGGCCCTGGTGGCGCAGGCGCAGCTCGCTCGGGCGACGTCGCCGCTGGCCCGCACGGCGCTCGCTCGCATCGCCGCCGACGAGGAGCGCCACGCCAACCTGGCCTGGCGCTTCGTCGCGTGGGCGGTGACCTCGCGGCCAGAGCTTCTCGCGGTGGCGGAGCGGGCCTTCGCCGACGCGCTCGGTCGGTCGCCCACCGCCGTCGCCGACGTGGCGATCGGGGTCGACGCGCAGGCGTGGCGGGCGTGGGGACGGCTCGACGCGGCGGAGCACGCGGCGACGGTGCGCGAGGCGCTGGCCGAGGTCGTCGGTCCGTGCGCGAGGGCGCTGCTGGCGGGGTCGGCGCTGCCGGTGGTCGGCGCGGTCAAGACGGCGCCTTCCGCCGAGGCGTGAGGGCTACCGGAGGAAGCTGACGTTCTCCCGGTGGGTCGCGCGGCGAGTGGTCGCGCGGCGCACCGGGTGACGCCCGCGGACGCCGTGAGCGTGTGCTGGGGCCGCGACGGCAGGCTGTGCGGGGGCGACGTGGCTCTCGAGCACCGAGGGCGCCGGGGTCGCGGGCGCCGGGTCGGCGGGGACGGCGACGAGACCAGAGGTCGCCGGGGCGCGGGCGTGGAGGGCGTTGACGCGGTCGGAGCCGCTCTCGGCGCGGGCGCTGCTCAGGCCGAACACCAGCGCGCCGACGAGGAGAAACATCGCGGCGGCCGCTGAGCTCCAGAGGACGATGCGGGGCGTGGCGCGCATCGGGAGGCGCAGCGCGTCGTCGCCGTCGTCGTTCATCGCGACGGGTCGATGGGTCGGGGGCGTGGGCGGTTGACCGACGGGCGCGCGTCCCGCCGCGGGCATCACGCGCGTGGGGAGCGGATCGGGGAGGTCATCCTCCACGGTGGGGGCCGACAGGGTGGCCGGGGGCTCGTCGTACGAGATGGCGTCGTAGGTGACGATGGTGCGGTGGTGGGTGCCGATGTCGAACACGGGCTCCCACAGGGCGCGCAGGGCCGGGCTGGCGAAGGGCAGCAGCGCCTCGCCGAGGGCGCGCACGCTGGGGAAGCGACGCGCGGGGTTGCGGTGCATGGCCCGGAGGATGAGAGCCTCGAAGTCGGGCGACAGGTCGGGGCGGATGGCGCGGGGCGCGGCGACGGGCGCGCGGACGATGGCCTCCATGAGGTCGAAGAGGCGCTCGTACTCGAAGGGAACGGTGCCGGTCGCGCACTCGTAGAGCATCACGCCGAGGGAGTACTGGTCGCTGTGGACGGTGGCGTTGCGGCCGTTCTTGGTCTGCTCGGGGGACATGTAATAGGGCGTGCCGAGCAGGGTGGTGCTGCACGTGATGCCCATGTCGTCGTCCATGACGCGGGCGACGCCGAAGTCGAGCACCTTGGGCTGCACGATGCCGTGGAGCGCCTGGGCCAGGAAGATGTTTCCGGGCTTGAGGTCGCGGTGCACGATGCCCTGCTGGTGGGCGGCGTTGACCGCGGCGACGACCGGGAGCATCAGGTCGACGAGGCGGTTGGTGGAGAGCACGCCCTCGCGGTCGATGGCGTCGAGGAGCGTCTCGCCCTCCAGGTACTCCATGGCCAGCCAGGCGATGCCCCGCTCGATGCCGCAGTCGAAGACCTCGACGGCGTGGGGGTGACGCACCCGGGCGGCGGCTCGGCCCTCGCGGTGGAAGCGCTCACGGGCGATGGGGTCATCGCCGAAGCGCATGTGGAGCACCTTGATGGCGACGCGCTTCTCGAGGCTGCGATGCATCCCCTCGTAGACCTCGCCCATCCCGCCCTGCCCGATCTGGCGAACCAGCATGTAGGGACCGAGGACCGATCCAGCGCCAAAACCATCATCGGAACCAACCGGGGTGTCCTGCCGGAGTGGGGAGGGGTGCATCGCCAATATATCGACACCACAAACCTGACACGTCAATGGTCTGACGAATTAGCCACGTTGTAGGTGCGAGACGCAGCGGTGGTTTGCCGTAGCGAGATGGGGCCGAAGGGGTGATCGGTCCCGATATCGACAATGAAATGATCGGGCCATTTTACGCCCGCGAAATGAAGCCGTCGGAGCCTTGGTCGCGCGGGCGATGCCGCCATGGTCGAAAGAGATATCGGCTGTGATATCGGTTGGGTTGTCGCCTGTCGATGACGGGATATTCTCTTCCGACATCGGGCGCCCGGAGCCCCCGTCGGTTCCCTGACAAGCCCTCCGGTCGGGCGTCCGGAGTGTCATGGTAGTGACGGTTGTAGTGTCACTTTCCCGATCTGACGCTGTGGCATCAGGGCCGCTGTCAGAAAGCCGACGGGCGAAATGATGACGCCCGTCAGTGGGCGTCTGTGTGCCCGCGCTCGGGGAGCTTCGGGTGGTCAGCGGAGGGTCTTGAAGGTCGTCCGTCGACGGAGGTCGTCGACGGTGTCGGCGAGGGTCGCGACGGGGTCACGCGGGGCCCAGCCGAGGTCACGCGTCGCTCGCGAACTGTCGCAGTACCAATAGAGCTGGGACATCTCGACGCTGGTCGCGTCGACCGGGGCGGTGGTGCCCGCGAACTTCGCGCCGGCCTCCATGAGCCGCGCCCCGAAGCGCGCGACCGTGCGCGATGGCGGCATCCGCAGCGTCGGCGCCTCGACCCCGCTCACCCGCGCCAGCCGCCCGAAGAACTCCCGCAGCGTGCAGTTGACCGCGTTGACCAGGTACCGCCGCCCGGGCGTTCCCTTCTCCCACGCCAGCACCATCGCCTCGGCCGCGTCGCGGGCGTCGACGTAGGCCATGCCACCTGCCGGGACGGCCGGAATCTTCCGGTCGAGGAAGCGCTGCACGTCCCCCGTCGAAGAGCCGAACTCGTCGCCCGGACCGAGCAGCAGCGACGGGTTGACGCACACCACGGCGAGGTCGTCGCCGTTGGCCCGCAGCGCCTCCTGCTCGGCGTAGAGCTTCGAGCGGTAGTACGGGAAGCGCTCGATGAGGGCGTACGGCGTCGGGTCGTCCTCGCGGCTGACCTGCGTGGCGTCTTCGCTGATGGCCACCGTCCCACTGGTGCTCGCGTGCACGACGCGCTTCACCCCGGCGGCCTTCGCGGCCTGCACCACGTTGCGGGTGCCGAGGACGTTGGTGCGCCACAAGAGCTCCCCGTCCTCGGGGTCGCGCGACACCACGCCCGCGCAATGGAAGATGGCCTCGCAGCCCGCCGCCGCGCCCTTGAGCGAGTCGGCGTCGAGGATGTCTCCCGCGACGGCCGTGACGCCCGCCCGCGAGGCGACCCGCGCGGGCTTGCGTGCCAGGGCCACGACCTCGTGACCGCGCGCGACCAGTGTGTCGACCAGGTGGGCGCCGAGAAACCCTGACGCGCCCGTGACCAGTGCCTTCATCGGAAAGTCTCCGCTCGCTCAACCCAGGTGGAAGGCGCGCGTGAAGGTCTGCAAGAGACCCACGTCGTTGGACTTCACCTGCCCCGACATGAACTCCGACACGCCCGGCTCGTAGCCCTCGCGCACGATGCGCGTGAACAGCTCGGCGCTCGTCTTGAGGACGCAGTCCGCGGTGCCGGTGTCGGACTTCCCGTTGACCACGAGGCACTCGGTCGGCGTGACCTGCACCGTCCACTTGGCCTCGGGCTCGGCGCCCAGGGTGAAGTAGAAGCTCACGGGGTTGTCGACCTTCCCCTTGAGGAAGCGCCCGGGCAGCTCGTCGAAGAGCGCCACCAGCGGATGCTTGCGCGCCGCCGTGTCCTCCTTCGCGTCGGAGAGCGTCGACAGGTCGAGCACCGTCCCGTCGCGCAGCGACTCCACCGCGCGTTGCGCGAGGCGCGCCACCGTGCGCGCCGACTCCACGGGCTTCATCCCGCGCGTAAGCCGACGGATGTGATCGAGCTCCAGCGGCGGACCGATGCGCGCCGTGATGTCCCGCCGCTTGGGGACGAGGCCCGTCTTGGGGAGCGACTCGAAGGTTCCGCCCACCCACACCGGGAGCACGTCGACCTCGTAGTGCAGCGTGAGGAAGCCCACCGCCCCGAGGAACTTCTGGATGCGCCCATCGGGACTGCGCGTGCCCTCCGGGAAGATGAGCACCGTCTTGCCCGCGCGGAGCAGCTCGCCGACCTCGTTGAGTGTCTCGTGCAGGCCCGCGTCGCGGTCGAAGGAGGCGACGTTGGTGAGGTTCTCCATCAGCGCGCGCTTGAGCGGCGTGTCGAAGAAGTAGTCGCGCGCCGCGAGGGCTACGAGGTTCTTCCCGTAGCTGCCGAGGGCGTACTTCACGAAGCCCATGTCCAGGTGGCTCGTGTGGTTGGCCACCACGAGCGCGTTGCGGTTGTGCGGGATGTACGCGCGCCCCGTCACCCTGGGCTTCATCACCGACGCGTAGAACTCGCGCTGCAACACCGCGAGCGCCGACTTGGCGGCGTCCTTGAGCGGCGCCGGGACGTCGAGCCTGATCTCGTCGTCGTCGTCCTTCGGCGCGACCGCGCGCTCGTCGTCGTGCTGCCGCGCAAGCTCGCTGTCCAAGCCCAGCGCCCGCTCCAGTTCGCCCACCGTCTCGACGCTCACCATCTCCTGCGGAACCTGTCGCCCCCGGATGGCCTCCAGCGCCACCGCGAGCTCCATCGCCATCAGCGAGTCGTACCCGAGGTCGGCCCGCAGCCGGCTCTTCTCGGTGACGTCCTCGATGGGCCGCCGCGCGATCGCCGCGATGGCCTGTCGCACCGGGTTCTCCGGTGTCGACCGACCGCTCGTCCCGGGCCGCACGGGCGTGGTCGCCGCCACGAGGCGCTCGACCACCGGGCGCACCTCGGCGCGCTTCACCTTGCGCGTCGCGGTACGTGGGAGCGTTGCGTCGTAGGGGAGCACCACCGCGGGCTGCCACGCCGGAGGAAGATCGCGCACCGCGTGCTTGAGGTTGCGCAGCGCCTTGTCGCGACGGGCCGGGCGGTCCTCCGCGGGCACGTCGTCGAGGTCGGGCACCGCGAGCAGCGCGAGGCGCTCTCCGCCGCGGGCGTCGGCGATGCCGAGCACCACGAGCTCCTTCACCAGTGACACTTCGCCCAGCGCGCGCTCGACGTCGTCGGGGTAGATGTTCTCGCCGTTGGCCGCGACGACCACGTCCTTGCTGCGACCGACGAGGGTGAGCCGACCCTTCTTGTCGATGGCCCCAAGGTCGCCCGTGCGGAGCCAGCCGTCGGCCGACAGCACCGCGGCTGTCGCCTCGGGGTCATCCGCGTAGCCGACCATCACGTTGGGTCCGCGCGCCGCGACCTCGCCCACACCCGACGGGTCGGGGTTGAGGATCTTCACCTCGACGCCGGGCACCGGCGCACCGACGCTGCCGGGCTTGGCCGACGAGCTCGCCTTGGCGACCGTGAGCACGGGAGACGCCTCGGTGAGCCCGTAGCCCTCCGCGAGCGGCAACCCGATGCCGCGAAACAGCTCCGCGGTCTCCTTGGGCAGCGCCGCGCCGCCCGAGATGAGGAAGCGCAGCCGCCCGCCCAATCGCGCGTGGACGGTGCCGAAGAGCACCTGGCCGACGTTGATGCCTGCCTTCTCGCCGAGCGTTCGGTTGAGCGCGAGGGCCATGTCGAAGACGGTGTTGGCGGCGGGGCCGTAGTCCTTCACCTGTTGGGTGATGCGCCGCTCCAGCAGTTGCCACAGCGCCGGGACGCCCACCATCGCGGAGACCTTCGCATCACGGAGCGCCTGTACAACGCGCTCGCCGGTGAGTTCGTCGAGGTAGACCATCGACGCCCCGCGCGAGAGCGGCAGCAGCATCCCGCACGTGAACTCGAAGGTGTGGTGCAGCGGCAGGACCGACAGGACCCGATCGCCCTCGCCGAGGGGGAAGACCGGCGCGAGCGACGCGATCATCCGGCAGAAGTTGCCGTGCGAGAGCATCACGCCCTTCGGCGTCCCGGTGGTGCCCGAGGTGTAGATCACGCTCGCGAGCGTGTCGGCCGTCGGGCGCGGCAGCTCCGGCGCGACGAGCGACTCGTCCTCGGCGGTGACGTCGTGCAGGTCGACAGCGGTGACCGTGAGGCCCTCGATGGTCGACAGGCGTTCGCGTACCTTGGCGTCGCAGATCACGACGACGGAGCGCGACGCACGCAGGACGTTCTCCAGCGCGAAGACTTCGAGCGCGGCGTCGGCGGGCACGGCCACGGCGCCCGCGCGCAGGATGCCGAAGTACGCGATGGGCCACGCCGGGTGGTTGCCCGCGCAGATCATCACGCGGTCACCGGGCTTCACGCCCATCGCGACGAGCCGAGCGGCGGTCGCGTCGGAGCGCTGCTTCCAGGTCGTGAAGGAGAGTCGCGCGAGCCCCTCGGACTCGAGTCGCAGCAGCGCCGGGCGGTGCTCGTGCTGCTCGGCTGCCTCGTCCAGAACATCGAGCAGCGAGACGTACGCGCGCAGCGGCTTGGTCGGGCGGTTGAGGCGCTCTTCGATGAGCGGCATCACCCAGCGGTCGAGGCCCGGGTAATGGACCTCCATCAGGTAGTGCCGCCAGTCGATGGACTCCGGCGCCCAGTTGCACGCGATGCGGTCGGCCTCCGTCGCGCGCGCCATCAGCCCGGCCGCCGCGTCGGTGACGAACTGGTAGTCGGTCTCCGCCATGAAGGGGACGAAGAGGCCGAAGATCTCGCCATTGCGCTTCGCGAGGTCGCTGTACGAACTCAGCGCGCGCGATGTCGGGGCCATCAAGATCGCCGCGGGACCGACGGCCGCCTTGCGTGCGAGCTGCGAGAGCGTCTTCGCGGCGCGGGCGATGGCGGGCGCGCCCTGGCTGAAGAAGATCTCCTTCGAGACGGGCGTGGGCTCCCAGTGCGCCTGCACGAAGTTGGTGAAGGGGTTTCCCTTGCCCGTGCGCTGGTAGAACTTCCGCTTGTAGAGCCCCGACAGCTCGATGATGCGGTGGATGGAGACGGGGTTCTTGTGGCTCGAACCGAGGTGGTAGACCGGCGCGTGCGTGTCCTCGAGCAGCGCCGCGAGCGCCAGGATCATGCCGCCCGACACCATGTCGACGGGGATCACGTCGAGACCGGCGGTCGAGTGCGCGGGCACCCGCATGTGGCCCGCCATGAACATGAACATGATCGGGGCCATGGTGTTGATGCCCTCGTTCCATCCCGGGGAGGGGAAGGAGACGGAGGACTCGATCACCGCCGGGCGCACGAGCGTGAAGCGCAACCCGGAGCCCGCGAGCACCTGCTCACCGAGGCTCTTCGTGTACGTGTACGTGTTGGTCCAGCCCCAGAACTTCGCGCGCTCCATGCCGACGCGCTCGCCCTCGGCGGACAGCCATTTCTCGCGAACCTTCTTCACCTCGGCCGCGAAGATCGCGCCCGTCGTGGGCTCCTTCTTCGCTTCGAGGTTCGCCTTCGCGTCGCGCTCGTACTGCGCGATGCGGTTGGCGTCGTCGGCGTGCTTCGTCACGCTCGCCGCGAGCGACAGCCCCTCGGAGATCTCGCGGTGCGGATCCCACGGCGCGTCGGGCATGTCCTTGAAGTAGGGGAACGGATCGTCGCGCGGATCGACCTCCTCGACGCGCCCGCTGCGATAGCCCGCGACGTAGGTGGTGCTGGTGTGGAGCACCGGCACGTCGCCGAGCGCCTTGGCGAGCACCACGAGGTTCTGCATGCCCGCGGCGTTGGTGAGCAGCGCCTCGTCGAGCGGCGGGTTGAAGTCCACCACGCCCGCGACGTTGACCAGGGCGTCGATGGTTCCTTCGATCTCCTTGCGGAGGTCGTTGGAGAAGCCGCAGAGGGGCTTGGAGACGTCCGCGTCGACGACGTGGATCTTGTCGCGCAGGAAGGCTTCGAACTCGTCGCCGGGGTGCCGCGCGTGCAGCGGCTTGAAGGGCTCGCTCGGGGCGATGTCGGTCCAGAAGCGGGCCTCGGAGTCCTGCGATCCCTTGGAGCGCACCACGAGGAAGATCTTGCCGACGTTGGGGTACTGGCAGAGCAGCAGCGAGAGCCAGACCTTGCCGAGGAAGCCCGTTCCCCCGACCACGATGATCCGCGCGCCGTCGATGATCCTCGCGACGTCGAGCGGGCTGTGCCCGTTCGCGATCACGTGTGGGCTCCCGCGCCGCGCGGCATCACCATGTCGGCCATCACGATGGGCGGCAGGTGCATGCAGGTGATCTGCGGGGACGACGGCGCGGTGTCCTTCGCCATCTCCAGCGCCTCGTGCATCGACTTGGCGGTCTCGTAGCCGAGGAGCTGCGGGATGTACCCGTTGTCGGCGCCCACCACGATGACGCGCCCGACGTGCTGCCGCCCCGCCTCGCCCCAGTACCACATGAAGAACGCGTGGACCGGGTGGTACGCGTTACCCCGGCGGTACATCTGGAGGTACGCGGGGTGCGCGGCGAACTCGTGCTCGAAGCGCTTGTGGAGCTGCATCGCGTCGCGCGTCTCGGGCAGCAACCGGTGCACGAACTCGACGTACGGCGCGTGCTGGTTGTGGTCGAAGCGGTCGGTGCAGGGGTGCGTGATGATGACCGTTCCGCCCTTCTTCACGAGGGGCGTGCCCCGGTACATGTTGAAGAGGTAGCCCTGCGCCATCACCTGCACGAGCAGCGGGTTGAGGAAGGCGTTGACGTTGTACGGCGACACGTAGGGGATGCCGCTGACGAGGATGTCGCACTGCCCTTCGACGGGGACGCAGTACTGCTCGAAGCAGCGCTTGAGGGTGTGCGCGTGCGCGGCCTCGGTCTCACCCGCAAACACTCCCGTGAGCTCGAAGGGCGAGGGGACCTTCTCGAAGATCTTCTGCCGCGCCTCATCGGGCGTGCGGTCGAGCGCGAACTGCATCCCCTTGAAGGCGAGGCGCTCGTTGCCCGACCAGTCGTCCTCGTTCTTGTGCAGAAACGACAGCGGCCGATCGAACATCCGGTTGTTCACCGTGGTCTCGATGGTGAAGACCTTGAGCACCTTGTTGGTGACCTTGCCCATGCGCTCAACGACCGTGTTGAGCTCGCTGGTCTTCGGGTCCATGTACGAGTGGCACTTGCGCATCACCCGCGGGTTGTGGTGCGGCTTCAGGCTCTCGTAGCCGCAGAGCCCCACCGCCACGCTCTTGTGGCCGCCGTCCATGGGGACGAGGTTGAGGTTCACGTAGATGACCAGGTCGGCCTCGACGGCCTTCTTGTTGAGCACCACGCGCTCGCCCAGGTCGGTCTCGCCGACGAAGGCCATGTTGTCGAGGTCTTCGGCGTCGTGGTTGTAGAGCCGCTTGGGCCAGTACGCGTCGAAGATGCGGTCGCCGACGATGTGCCGCACCTCGGGGCCGGTCATCTTCCGGTGCACGCTCGTCGCGATGATCATCTCGAAGTCGTCGACCCCGTGGTCGGCGAGGAGCTGGAGCACGATGGTGAGCACGCGCTCGCGCACGTCGGGCTTCTTCATCGGCGGCAGCGGCAGCGAGATGTCGTCCATCGCGATGACGACCTTCATCCCGGGCCGCAGCAGCGCGTAGAGCGGCTCGCGGTTGTACGGGTGGTTGATCGCGTAGCGGATGGCCGCATCGGGATCACGCAGCCCCTCCAGCGGGGGCTTCGGGTAGATGACCCGCGTGCCCGCGGGGAGGTCGACTTCGACGAGGCGGTTGCCCGCGAAGAGGACGCGGGGCGCGCTCTTGCGGTCGAGGGTCACGACGCAGGGGTGGGTCACGGGGTGCGATCCAGGTGCAGGACGGGCCAGCGGTGCGCGTGGGCGAGGCGCTCCAGGGCGGCGTCGGGGTTGACGGCGGAGGGGTTGCCGACGACCGAGAGCATCGGCACGTCGGAGTACGAGTCACTGTAAGCGAAGGAGGCGTCGAGGTCGTGGCCGTTGCGGCGCGCGTGCTCGCGGATGAGCAGCGCCTTGGTCGGGCCCGCCACCACCGGCGGGATCATCCGACCGCTCGCCACGCGGTCGTGAAACTCCAGGCGGTTGGCGATGACCGTGTCCGCGCCGAGCTCGCGGGCCAGCGGGTGCATGAGGAAGTCGAGCGCGCCGGAGCAGATCACCACCTCGTGCCCGAGGTCCTTGCAACGCCGGATGAGGTCGCGCGCGCCGGAGTACACCGCGGGTCGCAGCACCTTCTCGACGGCTTCGTCGGCGAGCACCACGAGGCGGTCTTCGGTCATGCCCCGGAAGAGCATGTAGAGCGCCTCGTTGAACGCGCGGCGGTCGCGCATCTCGGCGAGCGCGAGCAGCGGCGCACGGAGCAGCGCACCGCCCACGCGGGCCAGCGTACGACCCGGCGTCGCCTGGTTGAGGAGGTAGAAGAGGGTTGGGTGGATGAGGTTCGTTCGAACCAGCGTCCCATCCACATCGAAGTAGCTCGCGGCCATCGGAAGCGCGGCCTCTAACACAGGCTCTGTCTTGAATAAAACCCCCTCCTACGGCATGGTCCGCGCACGTAGCGAGACGGGTCTCCGGCGCTACCACGGCGACGCACCGCGAGCGCCCTTACACGCCCCGCACTGCCCCGCATGGAGACGCCCTCGCTGCACCATCGTCTGCTCGACGCCTCGCCCCTCGGGGTGATCGTCCACCACAACGGCGTGGTGGTGTACGCCAACGCAGCCCTCGCGGAGATCACGGGGCTCCCGGTCGAGGCGATGATCGGCGTGAGCGCGGCCGAGCTGGTGGCGCCCGAGCACACCCACCGGGTGGGTGATCGCGTGGCGAGGCGCCTCCGCGGTGACGCCGCGCCCTCGGAGTACGAGGTGGTGGTGCGTCGCCCCGACGGCACACGGCGGCACGTCGAACTCCAGATTCGCTCCGTCGGCCCCGAGGTGCTCGTGCTGGTGCGCGACGTCACCGAGCGGGTCGAGCTGCGCGCACGACGCTTCAGCCTCGCCCACCTCGGCGTCTCGGTGCACCTGCTGCGCACCGAGGCGGAGGTCGAGGCGGGGCTCCGCGTGGGCGCCGCGGGCTCGCAGCTCGTGGCGATGTTGCTACAACCCGACGGTGACGGGTTGCGCCAGTGCTTCGTCGAGGGCTACGAGCCGCACCGCTCGGTGGTGGAGCGAGCGCTCGGTCGCACGCTCGTCGACGAGCGCACGTCGTGGACGCCGCTGTGCCACGAGGCGTGGGGTTGGGGCGAGGCCTTCAGTGACGACGGCTACGGTGAGCTCGCGGCCCTGCTGGGCGTCGCGGTGGGCGCACCCGAGGAGGGCGACACGGTGCTCATCGAGTCGCTGCGCGTGGTGGTCACGCGGGTCGATGGATGGCCGGGCGGGCCGGCGCTGCTGCTGCTCGTCGGGCGCTGGCTGCGTGAGGACGACGTCCCGGTGGCGCGGCTGCTCGCGGCGCAGGTGTCGGCGGCGCTCGACAACGCTCGCGACCTCGCGCGAGCCCGGCGGCGTGAGCGTGAGCTGGAGGCCGTGAGCACCCTCGCGCGCTCGATGCTGGCCGAGGCGCGCGGAGGGACGGTTCCGTTGCTGCGGGCGGCGTGCGAGGTCGTGGCGTCGATGATGGGCGCGCGCGAGGTGTCTGCCTGGGTCGAGCGTCGCGGCGAGTCGCTGCGTCGCACGGCGGCGTGGCCTGGCACCGAGGCGTCGCCCGTGGTGAGGGTGCGCTTCGTCGGGTGCGAGTGGCTGCGCGAGATGCTCACGCAGGGTGACGTGGTGCCCCTCGGGGACACGCGTGCCGACCTGCGCGCCGGGGCGTTCTGGCGAGACGAGACGAGCCCGCGGGTGCTGTGGCTGATTCCCTTCGAGGGGCAGGGCGGCATGCGCGGCGCGCTGGTGGTGAGCGACCGGCCCGGGCGGAGGCTGCGCGACGACGAGGTGGCGCTCGCGCGCGCGGTCGCCAGCGTGGTGCAGGTGGGGTTGGAAAACGCCGAGCTCCACGAAGAGGCGCGGCGGCGGCTCGACGCGTTGACCGCGGCCCAGTCGCGGCTGGTGCAGCGCGAGCGGCTCGCCGCGCTCGGGGAGCTCTCGGCGGTGATGGCCCACGAGGTGCGCAACCCGCTCGGGGTGATCTTCAACTCCCTCGGTTCACTCGATCGTCTGCTGCGACCCGAGGGCGATGCGAAGCTCCTGCTCGACATCGTCCGCGAGGAGAGCGACCGGCTCAACCGCATCGTCGGCGACCTGCTCGACTTCGCGCGACCCATGAGCCTCGCTCCCCGCGCGCTGCTCATCGATCGCCTGCTCGACGACGCGTGGGCGGGGGCCGTGGCCGGGAGCGCGCCCACCTCCGTCGAGGTGCGGCGCGAGCTCGACCTGGGTCTGCCGGCGCTGGAGGCCGATCACCGACTGCTCCGACAGGCGCTCATCAACGTGATGGTCAACGCCATCCAGGCGGTTCCGCACGGGGGCGTGGTGACGCTGCGCGCGAGGGCGGCGATGCTGGGCTCGGTGCCCGCGGTCGACCTCGAAGTCGAGGACTCCGGCGTCGGCCTCGGGGGCGTGGACACCACGCGGGTGTTTGAGCCCTTCTTCACGTCGAAGGCGACGGGGACGGGGCTCGGTCTCGCGGTGGTGCGGCGCATCATCGAGGAGCACGGCGGCACCGTGGCCCTGCGATCTGGCGCCGAGCGCGGGGCAGTGTTTACCGCGCGCCTCCCCGTGCGCGGTCCCATGAGTCCCATCCTCGGGATGGGAACGCCCGCCGAGGGCATCACCGTCGGCTGACGCATACCCCCCGCGGCGCCCTTCCCGCTGCCGCGCGCGACGCCGGGTGAGGTAGCCTCGACGGCCTATGGTGACTCGCTCGGGCGTGGCGTGGTGGTCGGTCGTGATGGTCGCGTGGCTGGTCGCGGGGTGCTCGACCGGGCAGTCCGTGGTGGGCGGCCCCGACGCCGGGAGCGACGTTGGCGACAACGACCTCGGCTCCATCGCAGATGTCGCGAAGGACGCCTCCGACGTCCCCGGTCTGGACGCGCCCGATGTCCCCGGCATGGATGCGCCCGACGCGAGCGAGGTCGCGGTCGATGTGACGCCCGATGTGCAGCCCGATGTTCCGACGCGGTGCATGAGCAACGCCGACTGCGTGGGCAACCCGGCCGGCGGGTCGTGTGACGTCGTGAGCGGCCTGTGCGTGCCGTGTGTCCCGACCGCGGACACCTGTCCGGTGGGGCAGTTCTGCAGCGGCACGACGTGCGTGCCGGGCTGCCGCAACGACGAGGCGTGCGGCACCACGGGTGGCGGGGACGGAGGGGTCGACGCGGGTGCGCTGCCGACGGCGGGTCGCTGCAACGTCGACACGCGGGCCTGCGTGCAGTGCGTGCGGGACGAGCACTGCCCGTCGGGGATGCTCTGCGTGGGCAACGTCTGCGTGATGGGATGCACCGACGCGCGGCCCTGCCCGGGCATCAACACCTGCTGCACCGGCGCCTGCGTCGACACCGTGTCCAACGTCGCGAGCTGCGGCGGCTGCGGCACGCGTTGCTCCGTTCCCAACGCCACCGCCGCCTGCCAGAACGGCATGTGCACCGTCGGCACCTGCATCTCGCCCTTCGCCGACTGCGACCGCGCGCCTGCCAACGGCTGCGAGGTCAACACCCTCATGGACGTCAACCACTGCGGCGCGTGCGGGATGGCCTGCGTCGCCCGGCCCAACGCCGTGGGGCGCTGCGACGCGGGGCGCTGCGCGTACTCGTGCGCGGAGGGCTTCGGCGACTGCGACGGCAACCCCGACAACGGCTGCGAGGTCGACCTGCGCAGCGACCCGGCGCACTGCGGCGCGTGCCCGACGACGTGCAACCTGCCCAACGCCACGTCGGCCTGCGTCGAGCGCGCGTGCGCCGTGGCGGCGTGCGCCGTGGGCTTCGGCGACTGCGACAGCAACGCGACCAACGGCTGCGAGGTCGAGCTGCGGTCGAGCGTGTCGCACTGCGGCCGATGCGGCGCCGCGTGCGGGGGACGTCCCAACGCCTTCCCCGGGTGCTTCGGCGGCGAGTGCTTCACGTCGTGCCTCATGGGCTTCCAGGACTGCGACGGCGTCGACGCCAATGGGTGCGAGGTCGACACCCGCACGAGCCAGACCAACTGCGGCGCGTGCGGGCGGGTCTGCTCACCGTCCAACGCCACCGGCGTGTGCATGGCGGGCGGCCGCTGCGCCATCGGCACCTGCAACACGGGCTTCGCGGACTGCGACGGTGACCCCTCCAACGGCTGCGAGATCAACCTCAACGGCGACGTCGCCAACTGCGGAACCTGCCGCATCATGTGCACCGCCATGGGCGGCACCGCGGCCTGCTCGGCGGGGATGTGCGGCCTGACGATGTGCTCGGCGGGCCTCGCCGACTGCGACCGCGCGGGCAACAGCTGCGAGACCAACACCAACACCGACGTCAACAACTGCGGCTCGTGCGGGGCCGCGTGCAGCCTCGCCAACGCCACGGCAGGCTGCGCGGGCGGGCGGTGCACGGTGGCGCGCTGCAACGACGGCTTCGCGGACTGCGACGGCAACCCGGCCAACGGCTGCGAGGTCAACCTCCGCGCCGACAACAACCACTGCGGCGCCTGCAACGCCCGCTGCGCGCCGGCCAACGCCGCGGGCGCGTGCCTCGCCGGGAGCTGCACCGTCGCGGCCTGCACCGGCGGCTTCTCGGACTGCGACGGCGCGGCGGGCAACGGCTGCGAGGTCAACCTCGCGAGCGACAGCAACCACTGCGGCGCCTGCGGGGCCCGCTGCGCGCTCGCCAACGCGACGGCGGCCTGTGCGTCGGGCGCGTGCCTCGTCGCCTCGTGCAACGGCGGCTTCGGCAACTGCAACGCGGCGGCGTCGGACGGGTGCGAGGTCAACCTCAACACCACGCCCACCTCGTGCGGCGCGTGCGGCCGGGCGTGCGCGCTGCCCAACGCCTCGGGCGTCGGGTGCGCGGGCGGGTCGTGCACCGTGACGGCGTGCGCGGGCGGCTTCGACAACTGCGACGGCAACCCGGCCAACGGCTGCGAGGCCAGCCTCGCGACGGCGGCCAACTGCGGCGCCTGCGGACGCATGCCGGCCGAGGCGTGCAACCTCGCGGACGACAACTGCAACGGCGCCTGCGACGAGACGCCGGGCTGCCGTACTCCCGTGTACCGCTACCGCAACATCAGCACGGGCGAGCACTTCTACACGGTGAGCCGCGGTGAGGTGGGCGGCTCGCAGTGGGTCACCGAGGGAGACCCCGCGTACTACCTCTACGCGAGCGACGTGGGTGGGCTCTTGCCGTTCTACCGGTGCCGGTGGTCGGGCAAGCACTTCTACACGACGAGCTCGGTCTGCGAGAGCGCGTCGGGCGCCGTGCTCGAAGGCACCATGGGCTACATCGCGCCGACCCCCCGCTGCGGATCGACGGCGTTGCACCGCATCTACCGCCTCGCCAACGGCGATCACTTCTACACGACGAGCGACTCCGAGCGGGACATCGCCCTCGTCACCCAAGGGTACACGAGCGAGGGAATCTCGGGCTACGTGTGGTTGGCGCCGGGCAACTGAGGCGCCCGCGAGGGACGGAGTGAGCGAGCGCGCCGCAGCAGCGTCCGGAGGCCGTACCGGACGAGGCTGCCGCGCGCGAAGGCCGTGAGGCTGTCGTAGAGGGCGGCGGGCGCGGAGGTTCCGGGCGCGCACACGACGTGGATGGGGTCCCAGCGCTGCGGGCGGAGGCGGGCCTTGAAGCGGTAGAGGCCGCCGAAGTCGTAGAGGCTGCGGGTGAGGCGGCCGACGGTGTGGAGGAGGGGGGAGACGGTTCCGCCGAGGGGGGCGAGGCCCAGGGTGACGTAGGTGCTCGCGCCGATGGACGCGTCGCGCATGGCGGCGTCGACGAGCAGCTCGGTGGTGCCGTTGGGGGCGCTCGCGTCACGCAGCAGGTCTTCGAAGAACCACCCGCCGCGGGCGTACACCGGCACCGCCGCGAGGAAGCCCACCACGCGCCCGGCGCGCTCGGCGAGGAAGTACCGCCGCTCCTCGGCGAAGGAGAAGGGCTGCACGTCCACGAGGAAGCCCATCGGGGCCATCGGCTTCACGGCGAGCCAGCGGACGATGAGGGCGTCGATGGCGCGTCGTGCCTCGGACGTGGGCTCGGTGATCTCGGCGGGCGTCGCCTCGCGGACCGTCACGCCCTTGGCGCGGGCGCGGCGGATCTGCTCCCTCAGGCTCGGCGCACCGGCGAGCGTGGCCTTCCACTGCGAAGGGTCCCAGACGGGTTGCGCGCCGATCGCGACGGACGGGCCGACGTTGACCGAGACCATGCGCTGCTCGACCGCGAAGTAGCAGACGCGCCGGCCGGCCTCGCGCGCGGCGTGCTGGAAGCGCCGGGCGACCTCGCCGAGGCGTTCGGTGGCGGCGATGGGGGCGCCGGCGACGACCCAGGCCGACCCGGTGTCGGCGAAGGCCACGCACGCCTCGTCGCCATCGAACCAATACTGGAAGCCCTCCTCCAACACCTGAAACGACGTCGCGTTGAAGCCATGACGCCTGAGCATCGAGAGCGCTCGGAGTCGCGCCTCGGGCGTCGTCGTCGCGATCACGCGCTCAACCCGTGGTGCCAGGTCGCGGGGGCCGTCATGCGGGCGTTGCTAGCACGTCTGGTCGCCGCGGAGCCCTTCCCCTCGCAGGGGTTGCGATGCAGTAGTCTCGCGCCCCCGATCGTCGACGAAGGCACCGGACACCATGACGCGAATCACGCTCGCAGGAATGACCCTGGCGACGCTCCTGGGCGCGGGGTGCGGTGGCACCGAACCCGCCGCGGTGGTGCCGAGGGACGTGCCCGTGGTGGACACCTCGGCGCGGCCTGACGTGGTTGCGGCGGTGGATGTTCCGACGATCGAGGACGTCCCGGTGGTCGAGGACGTGGCGACGGTGGAAGATGCAGGCGCGTGCCCGCCGCGCGCGGTCACGGCGGGGGACACCGAGCGCCGCATCACGGTCGGCGGCGTCGAGCGCGTGTACCGCGTGCACATCCCGCGGAGCTACGACCCGACGCGGCCCGCGATGGTGGTGCTCAACTTCCACGGTTACCTCAGCAACGAGGTTCAGCAGGCCGACTGGTCGAACATGAACGAAGCGTCCGACGCGCGCGGCTTCGTCGCCGTCCACCCGCGCGGCCGCGACTCCAGTTGGAACGCCGGCAACTGCTGCGGCACCGCCCGCACCCGCAACGACGACGACGTGGGCTTCGTGCGCGCGATGCTCGACTCCCTCGGCCGCGAGCTCTGCGTCGACCCGCGGCGCGTCTTCGCCACGGGCTTCAGCAACGGGGCGTTCCTCTCCCACCGCCTCGCGTGCGAGCTCTCCGACCGCATCGCCGCCATTGCTCCGGTGTCGGGCGTCAACGGGATGCCCACCTGCACGCCGCCGCGCCCGGTGCCGGTGCTGCACTTCCACGGCGACGCCGACCTCGTGGTGCCGTACGGCGGCAGTCCCCTCCTCGGGTACAGCAACGTCAACGACTCCATCCGGGCGTGGGCCATGCGCGACGGCTGCGGCACCAGCGCGCGAGAGGTGCTTCGTCGGGGCGACGCCCGCTGTGTGTCGTTTGCGGACTGCGCGGGCGGCGCGGAGGTGATGCTCTGCACGCTCGCAGGCGGCGGCCACACCTGGCCCGGCGGGGACGTGTCGCTGCTCGGTGGCATCACCAGCCGCGACCTCGACGCGACGCCCTACCTGCTCGACTTCTTCGAGCGCCACCCGATGCCGTGAGCGGCGCTCATCCCTGATCCCATACGACCTCCGGAGGCTCCGGTGCGTCGCGCCCGAACGGACCCTCCACCCCCACGACCGAGCGCCGTGCGACCTCCGCGCCCACCCGTCGCAGCAGCGCGTCGGCCACGGCTACGTCGGGGTGCGCCGGCAGCTTCGTCGTCAGCCGCGCCTCTTCGAGCGCAGGCGCCAGCGCCTCCGCCTCGGCCAGCACCTCCGCCAGCGGAACCCTTCCCTTCTTCACGTCGAGCAGCCGCTCGCGGAAGGCCCCGCTCGCCGCGAAGGTCGGCGCGCCCGTGCGCAGCCAGTCGGTCGCCGTGACGATGAGGCGCAGGAGGTTGTAGGCGTTCTTGGGGCGCAGCTCGCGCGGCAGCTCCAGGGCCGACGGGTCGTCGTGGGCGAAGCGCGCCATCGCGACGAACTCGTTCGACGCGATGAGCCCCTGGTCGTGCAGCGATCGGTAGAGCTGCTTCACGTACTGCTTGGCCTGGTGCAGCGCGTCGGCCTCGGTGGGCGTCGCCCGTGGAAACGCCGCCGCCAGCCGCGTCGCGACGGCGTCGAGGGTCAGGTCGGGGTCGACGCGCAGCCAGCCGAGCACGGCGTCGCGGTGGGCGGCGAGGCGCTGCGACTGCTCCAGCCGCTTCAACTGCGAGAGCGCGTAGCGGCCGAAGCTCCCGTGGATCTCCGACGACACCAGCGACTCCCGCGCGGCCAGCAGCCACTCGCCGATGGGGTCGAGCGCGCGGGCTCCCGGGACGAAGAGCGCCTCCAGGGTGTTGGGGTCGGCGCGCAACGCCTGTCGCACGGCCTTGTCGATGCGCCAGTAGCTCGCGCTGCCGTCGGTGCTCACGAGGTCGGCGGGCGCCTCGACGAGCCCATGGGTCCATGGGAGCGGCAGCGCGAAGACCCCGCGCAGGTCGGTGTCCGAGCCCTCGTCGGAGAGACCCCAGGCGCGCGACCCGACGACGGTCTCCAGCACCACGCAGCCGTGCAGCGCCGACCACGCCGTCGCGCGGCGATGGGCAAACTGCGCCTGGCCCACCTTGCGGGGCGTGAGCTCGCTGCGGGCGAAGCGCACCGTCCCGATGCCCACCACGAGCACGTCGACGTCGTCGCCCGCGACCTTCACCACGCGGCCGACGGCGCCCTGCGAGATCATGCGCTCACCACACGCGCGGTCGACGCGGGTGGTCACTTCGGTGCCGTGGGGGAGGGGCACCGCGCGCGGGTCGAGGTGGGCGAGCTGTTGGAGTCGGAGGTCCATGGTCGTGGTGGTGCGAACTATGTCAGTCACCCGCTACGGACGTCACGGTGCCGAGCTTGCTAAGCTGATGATGGTGCCGCCGATGAGGCTGCCCAGCAGCGCGCCGATCGCCCACGAGACCACGAAGCGCGGAACAGGCGTCGGGTTTCGGAACTCCATCAACCGCTTGTCGGGACCGAGGCCGAGAAGCGAGGAGCACTCGATGCCGAAGGTCGTTGGCGCTGCCAGCGTCGGCGAGAGCGAGGCCACCCAGGCCGGACCGGCCTTCGGTTCAATCAGCAACTCGAACGATCGCGACCCTTGCCGGACGCTCACCCGCGCGACGTCTCTGATCGCGATGAGCTCCTCGGTGGCCGTGGCGCGGTCGACGAAGCGCACGCCGTCGCGATCCATGTGCACCGTGGTGAGCCGATGGCGTCAGAGCTGGAAGTGCTCGGCGAGCAACACCACCGACGCGACGACGCCGATCCAGAGGAACACCGACGTGCTCCTCGCAATGCTGGCGATCACGAGAACACCGATGGCCGTCATCACGGGCGCTGGCTTCAACCACCGCCGCTGCATCCACACGCAGGCGTCGGGTAGGGTGATCTCTGCGGGCTCCATGACCGAGAGCCCATTCCAGCACACTGCGCCACCCGAGGTTCGGAGTAGGCGGTGGCGAGGGCGCGAGCGGCGGTGGCGCCATGGGACCACGACGCCACCGCCGACTCCGAACGTCAGGAAACTCCACCCGGTGCCATGAGCTGGCGTCGCGTCGAAGATTGGAGCTGATCGAGGGCGCAGGTCGGAAGGAGGGAGGGAGCGGCCGTCGCGTCACCCGACGGGCGCGGGCTCGACGGGCGCGGCGGGCTTCGCCGACCCGTCGCGGACCGCGAGGTGCGGAACCGTCGTGGTCAGCAGATCGATCGGCGCAGGTCCGGCCGTCGACGGGCGCGGCGGGCTTCGCCGACCCGTCGCGGACCGCGAGGTGCGGAACCGTCGTGGTCAGCAGATCGAGGCGCCCGGCGTGGGCGAGCGCCCCTTCGACGAGCAGGACGTTGCCGCGGTAGGTGACGAGCCACGCGAGCTTCTCGGCGGCCTGCTCGGAGAGGACGCCGCGGGCCTCGTGGTGGGCGTCCTGGGTGGTGCCGACGTGGGCGGCGAGGGACTGCTCGGCGCGGGTGAGCCGTCGAAGCTGCTCCGCGCGCTCGGGGACCGTGGCGTCGGCGCGGAGGGCGGCGAGGGTGGCGCGCATCGCGGGGAGGAGCGTGCGCCCGAACTTCGGGATGCCGCCGAGGCCGTCGGGAAAGAAGAGCGCCAGGTCGCCGGTCCATTGGCCACTCTCGCGGCGGGCGTCGAGGAGCTTCCAGAGGGAGCGCATCGCCTTGCGCGCGTCGACGAGGACGGGAGCCTTGGCCTCGGCCGCGGCGGAAAGGGAGGAGACCCGCGCGCGGGCGGCACCGAGCGCGGTGACGATGAGGCCGTCGGCCTCGGACTGGCGCTGCATGACGTAGCGGAGGGTCCCCTGCAGGGGAGCCGGGACGTCGGCGAGCTCGCGGCCGAGCAGGCGCTGGATGTTGGCGCAGAGCGTGGGGCCGTAGATCTGGGCGGCGGCGTTGTCGATGTACTGGTCGGTCATGGCGTGACTCCGATGGGGTGCAGACGACCGGAGGGGAGGATCCCGGGTCCGGAGGCCACGGTTCACGTGGTCTGCGCATGTATCGGAGGGGGGTGGAGGGGAGGTTTCCGGGTGGATGACGATTCCTCCTCCGACGACGAAGGGGACCGTTGATGGCACCCGGAGGGGAGGGTGACGTGAGCGGAGGAGGGGGTTGCGGACGAGGCGACGCGTGGGCGCTGGAGGAGACGCTCACGCTCGCTGGCAGCCTCACCGCGGTCGATGGTGACCGCAGGGGGAGACACAACCTCTCGCCATCGGAGGGCCTTGGCGGTACCCCTCCGGCGTGACCCGGACCGACCGCCGCGACCGTCTCTTCGCTATTTGCCTCTCGGCGCTCGCGGGCTACGTCGACGCGCTGGGCTTCCTGTCACTCGACGGCTTCTTCGTGAGCTTCATGAGCGGCAACTCCACGCGGGTCGGCGTGGGCCTCGTGACGGGGGCAGGGGCGGCGGTGCAGGCGACGTCGCTCGTGGGCGCGTTCGTGCTCGGGGTCACCGGCGGGACCCTCGTCGGCCGTGCGGCGGGCCCGCGTCGTCGGGCGGCCGTGCTCCTCGTCGTCGCGTCGCTGCTCGCGGCGGCGGCCCTGCTGGCCGCAGGCGCTGCGCCGCGCGCCGCGGCCGCGGTCATGGCGATGGCGATGGGCGCCGAGAACGCGGTCTTCCAACGCGACGGCGAGGTGAGCATCGGCGTGACGTACATGACCGGCACCCTCGTGAAGCTCGGCCAGCGCCTCGCGACTGCGCTCAGCGGCGGGGAGCGCTTGGCCTGGGTGCCGTACGCGCTGCTGTGGGCCGGTCTGGTGGTGGGAGCCGCGGCGGGCGCACTCGCTCATCGGCTCGTCGGGCTCGGTGGCCTGTGGCTCGCCGCGGGCGCCGCGCTGCTCCTCGCGAGCGCGGCGCGCGTTGAGCCCGCGGCGGAGGGAGTGTCCTGAGCGGCTCCCCGGTGTCCCAGGTCGAGACGCGCGCGGCGGTGGGTCTCGGTCAGGCGTTGGCGGGGCGGAAGGCGCCCTGCACGAACGAGGGCTCGTAGCCGGCGGGAACCTGGCCGGTGGCGGCGTAGTGGTAGAGGGCGGTGTTGTAGACGGAGTTGGCGACGCCGAACACCAGCGCGACCCCGAGGAGGTAGAGGCCGAGCACCACGAGGGCGGCGATGCCCACCACGGGCGGCAGGCCCGCGCCGAGGCCCATCACCACGCCGATCACCCCGAGCACGCCCAGGAGGTAGAAGACAAACGACGCCAGGCCCATGCCGTAGTGGCGCACGATGCTCTCGCCCCAGGTCGCCTTCAGGGTCTGCATGGAGGACGAGATCGCGTCGATGGGCCCGAGGTCGCGGTACACCATCGCGGGCACGACGAAGAGCGTGACGACCGTCCACGCCGTGGCGAGGACCGCCCGGAGGATGGACAGCAGGATGCCGCCGATGCCCTTGGCGTTTTGCGCGGCGTTTTCCAGCGCGCGGAGAAACATCCCGACGCTCGCCGACACGAGGCTCCACCCGGCGATGCGGCCGATGCGCGAGAACGCGAAGCCCACGCTGTCACCGAAGGTCGCGTCGCCGCCTTCGAGGCGAACCTTGGTCGTGTACACCACGCAGACGTTGGCGAAGGTCGCGATGAAGGCGAGGCCGAAGTACGTCCCGAACATGGCCGCGTATTGCAGCGGCCCCCACACCATGGCCGACGCCCCGGCGCCCTCCAGGAGGTGCGAGAGGATGGTCGGGAAGAGCATCGCGGCGCTGAAGGCCGCCGACAGCACCCCGGCGATGAGGGGAAAGAGCAGCATCTCACGGTCCTTCCGGATGACGTCGAAGGTCATGCGGGTGAGGGCCCAGGTGCGATCCCAGAAGTTCATGCAGTGTCTCTCGTGGTGCGGTCGTGCCATCCAGCGGCACGCACCGAGCGGCCACACCATACGCAGGCGCGGGGCCGCGGATACAGCGCTTCGTCTCGCTCGACGCGCGGACGCCCACGGCAGGGCGGAGCCGCGCAGCGCTCAGCCGCCGGGCGAGAACATGATCGGGTACGTCACCGTCACGATGCCCCCCTCGGGCTGCGGAAACGAGAGCCCGTAGAACGCCCGCACCACACACGAAACGACGCCGCTGTCGGGCATGTCGCTGCCGCCGTTGCCGACGTTCGAGACGGCGCCGTCGCGGCCGATGACGAAGCGCACGGAGACGCGTCCCTGGAGGTTGCGGTTGTTGCGCAGGCCGTTCTCGTAGCAGAGCCGGAAGCGCCCGAAGTTCTGCCGCACGATGCGCTGGATGACCTCAGGGGGGAGCCGCCCGCTCACCTGCGTCGCCCCCATCCGGACCTGCGGTGTGCGAGGGCTGCCTCGTTGCGCGAGGGCTGTCCCCGCGAGCGCGAGCGGTGTGAGCAGAGCGAGTGCCACGCGGGTCTTCATCGGGGGCTCCATCCAGTTCGACATGGGACGCGATGGTACGCCGTGCGTCGTCGCGGGTGCTGCCGACTTCGATGTCACTCGCCGGACGACGAGCGCGAGAACGGCGGCTCCGGGCGCCACCTGCGGGGCCACGGAGCCGGGGCTGCCCAGCGGTCACCCGGCAGCGATCGAAGCCATCGCCCGGGGCCCGCGACCACGCCACAGAACCCGCTGTCGGGACTGCACACCTCGCGTCTCCAGATGCGCATCAGGAGGTCGCGGCGACCGTCGCCGTTGACGTCCTGGGCGTCGAAGAGCCACGAGCCGCGGGACTCCAACTGCACCGCCGCGCGGCCCGGCATCGACGCGGGCTCGAAGCGCCCGTCGACGAAGCGCCACAGGGCCGCGCTCTCGACGTGGTGCCCCTCGTTGCCTTCCTGGGTGGTGTGCAGCAGCACCCGCGGCGCGCCGTCGTCGCCGCGCCACACGCGCAGCGCGTCGACCTCGAACACGCCGTAGATCGCGCAGCAGTTGGACCCTGCGAGCACCTCGTCGTTGCCGCTCACGCCGTAGCGGAAGGGCACCGTCGTCCGCACGCCGTCGGCTCCGAGCCGCGCGAAGGCCACCCGCGCTTGCAAGAACTCGCAGCCGCTCGTGTAGCAACCTCCGTCGCTGACCCGCGCGTCCTCGACGACCAGGCCCCAGGCGGCTCCCTCGGCCTCGACGCATCGCAGGGCCTCGAGCACCGCCGACGCGCTGCTGTTTCGCAGGTCGTCGATCGAGCGCAGGTGCTCCGCCGCCGGGTGCGCCGGGCCCGGGACGGCTCTCGTGAGCGCGGCCTCGGTGGTCGCCGCGAGCTGCGCACAGAGCGACGTCGGGATGGGCGCCGCGACGTCGTGTGGAGGCGCCGCGGGCACGGTCGCGATGGGCTCGGTCGCGACGGGCTCGGCCGGGGGCTGATCCATGGCGGGTGCGTTGGGCGCCACCGTCACCACGGGCGGAACACTGCGACAGGCCCACAGCCCTACCGCGGCCACGAGCAGCGGCGTCAGGCGCGGATACACCGCTCTGGAGCCCGGCTGCCTCGCGGCCGAAGGTTCGCTTCCATCGCGCGTTGCACCAGACCCCCGCGCCCACCGCTCTGGTGTCGCATCGCAAGAGTTCTGAAGGGATGGAGGCCGCAAGGGCGCCAGGGCCGCAAGGACAAGACGAGATGAGATGAAGTGTTGATGAGTCGCTCTGTTCATTCCTTCCTTGCGATCCTGGCGCCCTTGCGCCCGATTCAACCCGTCAGAACTCTTGCCGGCGTGGCCGCCAAGGTCTTCCGGCGAGCAGGTCTCACCCCCGCCCATCACGGCGGGTCGATCCATGCTTCGAGGGCGTCGCAGCGCTCGCGGTGCAGCCCCGTCGCGGTGCGGATGGTGTCGCCAAACTCCAGGTACGTGTCGTTGGCGGCCGTGAACGCCGGCCACGTCGAGGTGCCCGCCGCGTTGGGGTCGCCTGACGTTGCGAAGCGCACCCACGCGCTGCCCATGGCCTCGGAGACCGCGGCGTCGGGGGCCGCGCGAATCAGCAACCCGGTGAAGCGCCCGAACACGTAGGCGAGCTCGGACGAGTGGTACACGCCGAGGCCGAGGGCGCGCTCGCCGGGGTTGAGGCGCGAGAAGTAGTACTGGTAGGCGGGGGTTCCGGTGGCGGCGACGAGGCGGGCCTGGGCGCGGGAGGCGCACCCGAACGCGGCGTCACCGGCGAAGGCCGTGAAGGCCGCGTGCGCGTTGGCAAAGGAGGAGATGGGATAGAGCCGCAGCACCTCGTCGACGTGATCGGGAACGAGCCGACGCACCGCATCCCGGAAGGCGGCCTCGTCGGCGATGACGAGGTCGGTCGTAAACACCGTCCCCTCGTCCTGGTTGGAGCCCGTGATGAACGGCACGCGGTGGAAGCGCCCCGCCCGCAGGGCCGTCCACGGCGGCTCCGGGAGCACGTAGCCGTCGACGATGGGCTGGTAGCGGGCGCCGAAGCGTTCGAGCTCGGTGAGGCGTGGCGCGGCGGCGAGCACCTCCTCGACGGAGCGCGAGCGCATGCACGCGGCGACGTCGGTCGCGTCGCCGCAGCCGAGCGCCTGCGCGAAGAGGCGGCCCTGCGAGACGGCCGACTGCACGGGCGCGCGGGCGTCCTCGTCGCGCAGCGGGGTGATGGTGTAGCTGCACGGTCCGCTCTGCGAGATGGCGCGGTGGAAGAGCCCCGCCGAGAGCGGCGACGTGAGGTGCGCGCAGATGGAGATGCCGCCCGCCGACTCGCCGAAGAGGGTCACGTTGCCCGGGTCGCCGCCGAAGGCCGCGGCGTTGTCGCGCACCCAGCGGAGGGCGAGCTGCTGGTCCATGAGGCCGTAGTTGCCGCTGGCGTGGTGCGCGGTGTCTTCCGCGACGAGGGCGGTGTGGGCGAGGAAGCCGAGCTGCGAGAGCCGGTAATTGAAGTTGATGACCACGGCGCCGCGCAGCGCGAGCGCGGTGCCGTCGAACTGCTCGTCGTTGGCGGTGCCCGAGTTGAACCCGCCACCGTGGATGAACACCATCACGGGCAGGCGCCCCGCCGTCGCCGCGGGAGGCCGCCACACGTTGAGGAAGAGGCAGTCTTCGCTGGCCTCGCTGCCCGCGAGGAAGAAGCCCTCGGGCTGCGGGCACGCCGCTGCCTTGCGGGTGGCGTCGCGCGTCGTGGTCCATGCGACGCCGGGCTCGGGCGCACGCCAGCGCCTCGCGCCGACCGGCGGGGCCGCGAAGGGGATGCCGTAGAAGTGGGCGACGTCGTCCCGGACGGCGCCGCGCACGGGGCCGAGCGTGGTGACGACGACCGGGTTGGCCGCGCTCGCATCGGCAACGGGCGACGCGTCGGAGGCGCCAGCGTCGGCGGCGGGCGAAGGGTCGGACGAGCAGGCGACCAGCAGCACGGGCAGCGCCGCGATCCGAGACAGGCGTGCGAGCGGGCTCATGTCGTCCAGCGATACCAGAGCGCCGCGGCGATCGCTGCATCAACTGTTGTGCGGTCAGACCCAGCCGTCGACAGGCGAATCGAGGAGGACCGTCTCGACTGCGACGCCGTGAGCGCGCACCGCGTCGAGCAGGCGAAAGCCGTCGCCCACCACCCGGTCGGAAGATGCGTTGCGATAGGGCAGACCGACGGCGTGCTGGAAGAGGAGATCTCGCAGCGGGATCTTCACGGTGTGGGAGTTCGGGCCCGTCAGGTCGAGCACGAGCGTGTCGCTCCACCCCCGCGGCACCTCGAAGCCGTCCCAGGCGACATCGCGCGCGGCGCGGATGTCCGCGAGGAGGAGGCGTACCGGGGCCCTGGTCGGTTCGAAGATCGTGAGTGACTGTCCCTCCAGCACGACCCTCCAGGGCGCGAGCGGCGCTCGCACCATGCCCGCCCGCGACGCCTGGCGCTCGGCCCAGAAGAGCATCACGGCGATGACGACCTCCGGGAACACGGGAAGCGCCAGCAACACGAACGTGAGCGCGTTGAGCATCGCGACGCAGTCGGTGGGGCGGGCCGCCGCGTACGACAAGCGCGGTTGCACGCGGCGCTACCGCTCACTGCGGTCGGGAAACTCCCGCAGCGGGCGTAGCCGCGGCCCGTCGGGCGTGTCGACGACGGCCTCGCGCGTGACGAGGTCGAGCACGTTGGGCGCGACGGCGAGCCGCGCGGCCGTGAAGACCTGGTCAATCTCCTCGAAGAGGTGCGCCTCGAAGCGCTCGCGCCCCCACAGCGCGAGGAGCTCGTGGTGGTCGCGCTCTCCATCGGTGAGCACGTCACCGACGTCGAGCTGATCGCCGTCCCGCAGCCAGAAGGAGTGACGCCTGCCCACCACCCGCTGCCACGACGCGCCGTCGTCGGCCTCCACGCGCACGCGCACGTCGGCGCCCACGGTATCCAGCTTCGCCGTCCCGGCGATGGGCGTGAGCACCGCCGCGCGATCCGGGTGATGCGCCCGTAGCAGATCCGCCAGCCGGGCCGCGCCGCTGGGCCGATCGGCGAAGGGGCGGTCGCGGTACTGCTCATGGCTGTAGTAGGCGATCCGTGCCCCCGCGGCGACCTTGGCCCCGTCCTCGACGAAGATCCGGTCACCCGTTCGCACCGCGACCCGTTGCAGGACCCGCCAGTCGGCTCCGACGATCTCGATGTAGCCATCGGTCGCCGCCTTCGACCACGAGAGGCTCGTGACCTCGTCGATCTGCTCTTCGGCCACGACGCCGCGAAACCGGACCCTCCCGTCAGACTGCGTCTGGTGTTCCATCGCTCGTGCTCCTCTCGTCGTCAGCAGATGTGGAAGGTGACGGCCTTCGCCTTCGCGAGCGTGCGCCGCAGCGTGAGCAGCGCCTTCGCGCCGATGGCCTCGCCCACCGTGGGAAAGGCGCCCGTCTCGTCGTGTCCCCAGCACCGCGCGCACACGCCTCCCGATGCCTCGCAGGTGCGCGGCGAGCGCACGCGCACGAAGTCGATGCGGGCGTTGCCCACGAGCAGCAGTGCCCTGGCGTCGAGCATCGTCCCGGCCGCCGCGATGAGCACGCCGTCGCCCCACCGAACGTCCTCCGCCAGCACGCGCCCCGCCGTCCATCGGCCCTCGGGCGGACGGCTCGTCCCGATGCGATCGCGCTCCTCCTGGGTCCACGGACACACCAGCGCGCCGCGCGTCGTCCCGCAGTCGTCGACCGTCACCCGCTGCGTCGCGAGGCTGCGCGCCAGGGCCCGAACCACCTTCCGCGTGTCGTCCAGCCGCGCCGCCGCCCGCACGGTCTCCGCTCGCTCCGTGGTCGCGACGAGGGCCATATCGTGTGCGTCGAATCCCCGCGCTGGCGACCCGAACACCGGTCGCTCATACGGCTCCCGTGAGGGTTTCGTGACCGATCCGTAGTGGTCCAGCAAACGTCGCGCGTCCTGGGCTCCGGGCACCACCCCGGCGCGTCGCCACGAGGACATCACGCCGTCGCCGCGCACGTCGGCGTACGCGCGCTCGCACCGCGCTGCCATCCCCGACCACACGTCGATGACCTTGTTGTACCGCTCACCGTCGGTGATGAGCTCGTCGACAAACGCCTGCTCGACCCCTCGCACACGCTCCGTCGTCTCCGCCATCGCCGCGTCCCGCCCGTCGCTCGCCCGCAGGTCGTCGACGCCCACCGAGAACCCGCTGCGCGCCAGCCAGCGCCAACCCGCGTCGTCGAGCGCCGCCCGTCGCCGCCACCGCGCCTCGGCGTCGAGCCCGTCGCACAACGCGGCGATCACCTCCGTCAGCGCCACGGCGTCGATGGCCCGATCGACCGTCGCGAATCGCACGCCCGCAGGCAGCGCGCGCCACAACCACACCCGCCCCGCCGTGGTCACGCCACGACGCCCATCGATGCGAGCGCGCACCAGCGTGTCGTGCGCGACGAGCCCGCTCTCCCACGCGGCCATGAGCTCGTCGTCGCTCGCGTAGACCCGCGCGTCGTCGACTGCTCCGTCGCGCGTCAGCTCCCACAGGCCCAGCCGCGCCCCTGCGCTGATCGTCGGCGCTCCGTCGGTGGGCGCCCGCCATGGTGCCATCGCCGCGCGGTCGGCCACCGCCGCGTCCGACCACAAGCCGCGCACCGCGACGTCGTGTGTCTCGCGACCGTCCGCGATCACCGCCGCGACCCGCGGGTGCACCCGCACCGCCTCGCCGCTCACGAGGTACGCCCGCAGCCCGACCGGAACACCATCCCCATCGGCCCGCCGCACCATCACGGCGCGCGACGCGACGATGCGCGCGACGTCGCCCTCCTCGGCCACCACCAGCGGCCAGAACGCCTCCAACGCCACCGAGCGCGGCAGCCCGCACGCGTCGGGCGCGACGTCGGCGTCGACCACCAGGGACGCGATCGACTCCGCCGCAGGACCGCTCGCGCGGAGCTCGGTGAGGGTCGCGACGGTAGGACGAAGCAGCACGTTCGGCAGCATCGGGGTGGGCATCGGGACGTGCCACAAGCCGCCTGATCGGGCTGTTTTGCAAGGCGTTGCGCGGTGGCGCCGGGTGGCTGTACGTTGTGGTCCGTCGGGTGGGGAACCGACGGCCAGGGAGTGCAACGACGCTCCACCTGCTCGATTGCGTAGCAGGTGCTGACCATTGGTGCGTTCTCGCTGGGAAGCCGTCGCCGACCTACCCTGACGTCACGCCCCGCAACGAAGCGGAGAGCGCGGAGACCCCATGAACCACAACGACCTTGTCCAACGTCGCCTCGCGCGCGTCGTCACCCTGCCGTCGGCCGAGCCTGGTTTCCTCGGGCACGGACACACGGCCGTCGAGGTGCTCACCCCGCGCGATCTCGTGGGCAACGACCCCTTCGTGCTCCTGATGGACGACCGCCTCGACCTCGGTCCCGCGGTGCAGACGCTCGGCGGGGCGCACCCCCACGCGGGCCTGGAGACCGTGACCTTCCTGCTGGAGGGCGCGCTCGGCGACCGCGACGAAGGGGACATGAGCGTCGGCGACGTGCAGTGGATGACCGCGGGCCGCGGCATCATCCACGGCGAGAACGTTCGCGCGGGCGGTCGCATGCGCATCCTCCAGTTGTGGGTGCGGCTGCCCTCGGCCGACCGCGCGACCACGCCGCGGGTGCAGCTCGTTCGGCGCGCGACGGCGCCCGTGCGACGCGAGGCCGGTGTCGTCGCGACCCTGTACAGCGGGCGCACCGGCGACCTCGTCTCACCCACGTTGAACTTCGCGCCCGTGACCCTGGTCGACTTCGAGATCCCGGCGGGCCGCTCCATCACGCAGGCGCTCTCGGGCCGTGAGAACGGCTTCCTGTACGTGATCGACGGCAGCGTGGAGGTGGGCCGCTCGCGGCAGCGCCTCGAACGTGGACAGGTCGGTTGGCTCGATCGCCCGACGGACGGCGCGGACGGCGAGCTGCAACTCGCGAGCGACGATGGCGGGCGGGTGCTGCTCTACGCGGGTGTCCGCCAGGACGAGGCGCTGGTGCACCACGGGCCCTTCATCGCGGGGTCGCGTGACGACATCGCGCGGCTGTTCGACGCGTACCGCCGCGGCGGGTTTCAGCGACTGAGCGCGCTGTCGCCGGAGGCGCGGGCGTAGCGGGTCGCGCTCAGGGGAGGGGTGGCAGCAGGTCGCTCTCGCTGACGGTGTATGCGATGCGTGGATAGGTGAAATCCGTCTCGTTGTTCTCTCGACGCCGCAGTCGGTAGAACTCCTGCCGTTGTTCGTCGTTGGCCAGCGTCAGGCGGGTGTCGTCAGAGAAGCAGACGTGCTCGCCGCGAAGCCGCACGAAGGTCTTCGATGTCCGAAAGGTGAGGCCCAACCATGGGTTTTCGGGCGTCCCAGCGGACTTCGCGAGCACGATCTTGTGCCTGAACCGCCGATTGGTGCCGACGGAGAAGACCACCGCGGTGTTGTGCGTCAATGGAACCTCGAACTCGCCGCCGCTGGCATCCTTCGACTCGACAATCAGCCTTCTCGGCGCGCCCGCCGACCCGGGATGTTCGTAACAAGAGAACACGGCGATGAACGAGTCGTCGGCCAGATCGAGCGCCTGATCGGAGTGGCTGCCCATGGTCGTGTAGGCGTCGGTGTACTTCTCGATCAGGGTGTTGTTGAAGGCGACCGGGAGCGACGCGCATCGCTGGATCTCTCGCGACAGCTCGTCATGGACCGACCGGAAGCACTGCGCCGCGAGGCTGTATCGGGTGGTCGTGCGGACGATGGGTGCGCCGAGCGTCTCATCGGTCTTCGTCAGCACGCCTCCCAAGCGGCCCTTGCCCACGGTTTCGAGTCGAGCCGAGGCGAGCAGCTCCTCGAAGAGACCGTCCCTGAGGGGAAGAGCGAAGGCGCAAAACTCGTCCGCTCCGTCAGGTCCTTGGGGCAACGTAGTCCCCCTGGTTCATGCTGAAGAGAAAGCGTCCGCCGTAGTCGATAAACGCCTGCGACCTGTTTTCTTCTGCATACAGCTTGCGGAGATCGCTCATTCCTTCGGGCGTCGGCGGCTCCAGCTCCACCAGGGTATCGTCCGCCTTGAGGAAGGTGCGGCCATTCCGGTGAACCGCCTCGGTGCTCGAACACCGCACCACGTACCCGAGCCGGGTCGGCAGCAGCGCGGCATCCAGCACCGACGACACGATCTCGTGCGTATACAACCGGTTGGTCGACAGCGGCATGAAGAACACCGAGTCGGGATACAAGGTCAGGGTGAACTCCAGCGGAAGAGCGCCCGCGCGCCCCACGACCGACTCCTTCAAGCGAAAGCGCAGTCGGGTCAGGCCGCTGACGTCTCGGTGGCCATGGTCGAAGGCGTCTCCCTTCAAGGGACGCACCTTGTCGAGTCCATCGTAGAAGGTGCAAAAGGCCATGATGCCGTTGGCGGGCATGTCCTTGGTCTTGTCGGCGTGTGCCGAGATCTTCGCCTTGGACTGCTTCTGTGACGCCTCGGCGGGGGTGTTGCGATAGACCTGTGCGAGCACGTGATTGAGGGGCGCGTGGTTCTCGAAGAGGACAGCCGCTTCACGGTTGAGGGCATCGACGATGCGCCGGTCGTTCGCCCGAAAGGTCTCGGTGGGGCCCGAGAGGTTGGTCGAGCACCGCAGTAGTCGAAAGTGCAGCTCTTCACCGTGCTGCTCGACGGGGGTCAGGTAGATCCCCGTGCGATGGGCCGTCCCCGGCTTGTTGGACTCCGTGAGGGACTGGAAGGCGTGCTCCGCGCAGATCTGCGCGAAGTAGTCGGTGCCCACCTCGAAGAAGCGCCGGTAGTACACGCCGACGCCGTGCACGCTGATGGGGACCTGTCCTATTCCGACAACGGGCCATGGCAGGTCATCGCCGAAGCCGTGCGAGAGTTCTTTGATGACCCATACCCGCTCGGCGGCTGCGAGGTTGACGGGGCTGATCCGGGAGAGGTCGCCACAGAGGTAGACGGTCTTCCCGGAGAGGTCGTGCGAACCCGAAGAGAGCTCGTCGGCCGTGACCACCGACCCGAAGAAGTCCTTGATCGCGACTTTGTCCGCCAGCTCGGAGGCCACGACCAGGGCGTGGTGGGTCTCGACGATGCGGGCTTCTGTTCTCTCGGTGGTGTTCATGGATCGCCTTCGCCTGATGAGGGACGCATCCATAGCGGATCGTGTACTCCGCTGCCAACGGACGCACCGGGACAGGCGCGAAGACCATTGCCCGATGGATGGACCGACGATTGGCGATGGTACCGTCGCCGCATGGAGAGCTCGTGCGATGGGCCGCGTGGCGTGTGGTGCCGGTGAGCTTTGTCTCCTCACGTCACGCCCGTGCTGCCGCGCTCACCCTGGCCTTCGCGCCTGCGGCCTCGGCGCAGCCGCGCGTCGCTCAGCCCGTCGAGCTGCGACTCGCGACCATCGAGGTCGACGGCCCGGTGCACGCCCGGGGTGTGTCCGCCGTGCTCGAAGCGGAGCGCGCGGCACTGCGGTCGTGCTCGTTCCGGGGAGTCCGCGAGGGCGCTGAGGCGACCATTCGCATGGAGGTCGGCGACCATGGTCGCGTGCGCGTCGCGCGTGTCGTCTCGGGCACCGGATTCCCCGCGGCGACCACGGCGTGCCTGCTCGCTCGTCATCGAACGCTCACGTTTCCTACCGCGCGTGGCGTCGGCCCGACGACCATGCGCGCTCGGTGGGTCTATCTCTCGGGCGGGGCGTTTCCTCGGCCGCCGTTGGGGCAGCCGCGCGCCGACAGGGAGACGCCGACGCGTCCCACGCTCACCGGTGTGGTCACGATCACCGCGCTCACCTCCGACGCGGCAGCGTCGGTGTCCGACCTGCGCGAGAGCGTGGTGCGGCGCGAGAACGAGCTGCGCACCTGCTACGAAGCGCGCCTCGATCAGCGACCGCGGTTCCAGGGGACGCTCGTCGTCACGCTGAACTTCGAGCCGGGCGAACCGCTCCATCGGCCCGCTTCAGTCGCTCGCACCGGGGGCTCGCTCGCCGATGCCGAGGTCACGACATGCGTGACCACGCTGCTGCGGCGCGCGGTGTTTCGCGTCGAGCCGGAGACGACGCGCGCCACGATCTCGCTCGCGTTCACGATCTACCGACTGCCTCCGGAGTAGCGCTTCGGTCGCAGTAGAGTCGCCCACCCCGATGACCGCCGGAGCAGTGCGATGAGGACGTTGCAGCGATGGTTCGCGCACACGACGTTGCTCGCGCTCGTCGCCTGTCGCCACGCCTCGCCGGTGACGCCGCCTCGCGTCAACGCGGTCGCCGCTGCGTCCGTCGCGCCGCAAGCACCACCGGCCGCGTCCTTCAATGTGCTCGATGGGTTGCGCGCCCGAGGCGGGATCCATCGCGTGATCGCTGGCATCGGGTGCGCGGGACAGTCGTTCCGCCTCATGGGGCGATCGACCGTCACCTGTCCGAGCGACGCGAACGTCGTAACGATGGCCTTCACTGGCGGCGCGGACGTGGCGACGGGGGCGTGGGTCATCCCGGAGCAGTCTCGGGGCGCCGAGGCCCACGCGGTCCAGCACTGGCCTGCCGGCGTCCGCGTCATCGCGGCGAGCGCAGGCGTCTATGTCACGGGAGAGCGTGTGATCTACGTCCTCGTCGAGACGACGCCCGCACTCGATCGCCCCGCGGGACTGCGCTCGGTGCTCATGCTCTCGGACCGTGGACTCCGCGCCCGCGAATGGCAGGCGGAGTCAGCACTGCTCGAAGTTCAGTACCGGGTGAGCGAGCGAACCATCACCGACGACGCTTCCCTGACGCGGGCAGTGAGCGCTCAGGAAGATCGTGACCCGCGGACGGGCCTGAGCGGGTTTCCCTACCCAATCCTTTCACCAGAGCCTTGCCGCTTCTTCTCCCGCGCGCGCACGCCGGACGCTTTCGCGGATAGGTTGGGCCTGGCGCGCGTCGCGCTGTTCACCCGCTATCCCGATGGGATCGTGGTGCTGACCGAGACCGTCCCCCGCTCTGGCTTCGCCGCATCGCCCGCTGGCACGAACGCGCTGAGGTCGGAGATTCGGCAGGGGAATCTCTCGTTCTTCTGCGAGCACCCCCAGGGCTCGATCATCAATGGCCCCGAAGGACTCACCTTCACGACGGAGATCGCCCCCGTCGCACCGACGAGGCTGCCTCGGAGGACTGCCACACAGACCGTGCCGGACGACGGCGACCGCGCGCTGGTCGAGCGTGAACTGCGGATGCGCTACGCGGGCGACCCCCGCGTGGTGGCCGCGGCGAGACTCAGCGACCAGGGCGGAACCGTCGCCGTCGCCGAGGTCGCCGCTGCGCACGCGAGCGTCGTGGTGGTGATCGAACAGGGCGTGACGAGGGTCTTCGCGCTGGCCCGAGCGCTCGCCTTCGGTCGCGAACGCGACCCCGACGGCGCCACGGTGCGTGCGGTGCGCTTCATCGACGGCGACGGCGACGGATGCACCGACGTCGTCGTGGAGAGCGAGCAGGCGGGAGCGCTTGCACACCGTGGCCTGTACCTCACTCCTTCCGCGTCGATGGCGAGCGACCTCACCTACGACCTTGGGAGCGCAGTCGTGCTGAACACCGCCTCGTCCCTCGACGACGCCATCGCGGGGCTGGCGGTGATTCCCTGGAGGTCCGTGACACCGCGGGCTGCGTGCTCGTTGGTGCAGGCTGCGCGCACCCTCGCGGGGCTGCGCCGGGTCGGCGTGCCCGACCTGCGCGTGATCGACTTCGGTGAGTACAACGCGTTCGCATGGCGTGCGCGCTTCCGGCCGTTGTCGGAGCTCACGGACGAGGCGCTGTCGGCGCTCACCGCCCGAGTGCCGCCGTCGTCCAGCGCGGAGTTCTGCTCCGACATCGAGTGCGAGCCGGACCGCCCCGTGTGCAGGCACCACCCAGACGCGTACTGGTTTAGTTGGGATGGTCCTCGCCTGCGACTCGCAGCCGTCGCCATGTACGACGGACATGCAGGGCGTTGAGTGCAGCGCAGTGAAGACCTCATCGCTCCCGTCTCGCGACCCCACTCGACACGCCGTGCCGCTGGTCCTACGCCGGGGTCGATGACGCGCTTCCAATCAGTGCTGAATCGCGTGCTCTCACCACCGCTCCCGCCCAAGGCGATCTCTTCCATCGCCCTCGTCTTTGCGGCCCTGCTCGTCGCTTCTCCGTCGTCCGCGCAGCCGCGGTACTTCACGGTGCGCGCCGTCGACGCCACCTCGCGCGCTCCGATCGCCGGGGTGGTCCTTCACACCACGAGCCGCGTCACCGTCCGCACCGACGTCAACGGCAACGCCGCCTTCTACGAGCCCGGCCTGATGAACCGCGACGTGTGGTTCAGCTACGAGCGCCCCGGCTACGACGGCCCCGAGGTCTTCGGCCTGCGCGGCCTGCGCCTTCGCACCACCGAGGGCGCCACCGGCGAGCTCGCGCTGCGGAGCACGACCGATCCCGACCCGGGCGCTCCCGGCGCGACCGACGCCGAGACCCGCCTCGCTCGCACGCTTGCGGCCGATCGCGCACATCGCTTTCCAGTCTCGTCGCCTTCGGTTGGGACGACCCCACCTGCGCCGACCGCCGTCTCGTCGTCACCTCCGACGCGGCCGCGCTCTTCTACGCGTATCCCCCGGGCAGCGCGAACACGCCGGTGACCGGTGGACTCTTCGAGTGGATCACGCCCGGCGGCCGTCGTCGCTACGACGTCGAGGGCGCGGAGATGCCGGAGGGGGCGCGTCCGTCGGCGAGTCCGGTCGCGTACGTCTGGCCGCATCCGGTGTCGGTCCGCCTGCCCGCGCAGCGCTACGTCAACGCGATGGCGGCGGAGCCCGATGGCGGTCTCGCGAGCTGCGTGGTTGCGAGCGTGGCGCAAGGACTCGACGCAGCCGTCGGCCCGGCGAGCTCACCGGACGCCGGGTGTGGTTGTCACGTGGCGCCGGTGCGGGCGAGGGGATGGCTGCCGGTGGCACTGGCGATGGTCGCGGTTGGACGCCGTCGCCGTCGCGCTCGTTGAACGATCGCTCAGGCCCGAAACACCCGCAGGCGTTGCTGTGCGAGTTCGACCTCGCGCTTCATCGCGGGCGTCGCCACCTCGATGAAGCTGCGGTAGTGCGTCACTGCGACGGGCTGCCGGTACGTCCGGTCGGCGGAGAGGGCCGCGTTGAAATGCAGCGCCGCCGAGCGCGGTGCCACCGCGAGCCCGCGCTGGGCGACCTGGAGCGCCTCCGGAAAGCGACCGAGGCCGATGAGCGCCTGCGAGACGTTGATCCACGCCTGCTCCAGCTTCGCGTCGAGGCTCAGGGCGCGCTCGGCGGCGGCGAGTGACGCGGCGAAGCGTTCGAGGTTCGCGAGCACGTAGGAGCGGTTGCTCCACGCGAGCGCGCAGCCCGGGTCGAGCCTGATCGCCTCGTCGTGGGCGCGCAGTGCCTCGTCGAGGCGCCCCTGCTCGGCGAGCCGATTGCCACCGCGGGTCGCGACCAGCGCGGCCTCGCTCGGGTCGCCCGATGACGGCGCCGTGGCGGTCGATGGGCGGCCCCGCTCCACGGTCTTCCACTCGTCGCGGTTGGTGAGCTCCCAGGTAAACGACACCAGCCGGATGTCTCGCCCGGTCGCCCCGGCCTGCGCCGCAACGTGGCGGTTCATGCGGCCGACGCGGTCGACGAACGACGCGTCGAGGTCGGCGTTGGTGACGATCACCACCTCGCGCAACGTCCCGAGGAAGAGCATGAGCCCGACGGCCTCCAGATCGACGCGCGTGAAGGGTAAAAGCGCCTGGATGGGGGCGAACAACAGGTCGTCGGCGTGCGCGAGGAGCGCGGCGTCTTCGCCCGCATACCGCAGGAGGTAACCGACGCCGTCCGCGGTGACCACGTCGAAGAAGACCTCGTGGTCGGGCGAGACGTACGGCCAGGCCGGGTGCTGGGGCGGGGCGGCGATCCAGTGGGTGCGGGCGATGCGCGAGGGGTCGGTCAGCTCGCCGAGGCGTTCCTTCAGGAAGAGCTCGGCGGTGTGCGCGAAGGCCGCGGCCGAGCTCCCGGCGGAGATGCCGACCTCCGCGAGCGAGCCGGGTCGCCCGGGCGGCAGCGACGCCACCGCGGGACGAGGCGGGGCTTCCACTGGAGCGGGCGATGTAGCTGGAGCGTTGCAGTACATGCAGCGCGGACGCCCCAGTTGAAGCGGTCGTCGGCAGGCCGAGCAGAGCGCCATGGTGGCCGATGATCGCAGCCTCCGCGCGCCGTGGGTAGTGCGCCGCGTGCCGCGGCCGTTGCGCCCCGACCGACACCTCGCCCACCATCCGCCGCACGCCATGTCTGGACCTCTCCGCCGAAGCCTCCTCGCATGGTCATGGTGCGCGCTCACCGCCTGCGCGACGCAGACCGTCACGTCCGACGTGCCCGCGAAGGAAGACCTCCCGATCGAGGACGACGTCGCGAAGAACCCGCTCGACGACGTCCCCTCCATCGACGCCTCCGTGCGTGACGTCCCTTCCGTCGACGTCGCGCCCGCCATCGATGTTCCGGCGGCTCGCGACGTCCCGCCTTCCATCGACGTCCCGTCTGCCCGCGACGTGCCCGCTGCCGTTGACGTTGCCGTCATTCGCGACGTCCCACCGTCCATCGATGTCCCGCTCGCTCCCGACGTCCCTCCGGTGGTCGATGCGGGCTGCACCCAGCTCCCCTCCGCCTGGCCCGCCCGCTGGAACCTCCCAGTCGCCAACCCCCTCCTCGTCGCCACATCCACCGTCGCGCTCCAGGGGCAGGACAACGTCTACGCGCCCGACCTCCAACCCATCGATGGCGGTTGGGCCATGTGGTACGGCGCGCAGGGCGCCGACGGCCACGATCGCATCTACGTCGCCACGTCTCGCGACGGCGCCTCGTGGCGCAAGTGGCCCTCCGACGCGTCGCCGCTCCCCGTGCTCGACCGCGGCGAATCCAACCACGTCAACGACCCCAGCGTGGTGCGCGCGGGGGGTCGCTGGTCGATGTTCTATACGGACGCGCCCACTGGTGAAAACGACCGCATCTGGCTCGCGCAGTCCGACGCGCTCACCGGGTTTACCCGCGTGGGCGAGGTGCTCGGTCCGGGCCCCGCGGGCTCCTGGGACGACGAGAAGGTCGGCCGCCCCAGCGTCCATTTCGACGGAACCACCTGGTGGATGTTCTACGACGGCACCGCGCGAGGGAGACGCCACGTGGGGCTCGCGACCAGCACCGACGGACGCACCTTCACGCGCCACCCGCGCAACCCCCTCGTGCTCGACGCGGGCGCGGTCGACGTGCAGCGCGTCGGCGGCGTCTGGGTGATGCTGCGCGAGAGCGGCGCGGGGACGTTCTGGTCGACGAGTCCCGATGGTCTGTGTTGGGTCGACCGCGGCCTGCTCTTCGGGTTGAGCGGCCAGTCGTACGACCGCTTCGGCCAGGTGACGCCGCACCTCCAGGTGGTCGATGGCACTCCCCGCGCGGTGTGGTTCGGCGGCGCCTCGGTGGTGAGCTGGGACCGCAACCGCATCGGCGCCGCGATCGCCGAGAGGGCGCCCGCGGTGGGCGGCGGATGCACCGCCTGCGTGGCGCCGGGCCTGTCGTGCGCGGCGGCGTGTCAGTCGGCCATCGGCCCCACCGGCGGGAGCTGCGGCGAGCCCGGCAGCGCCGACGGATCGCGTTGCTGCGCGTGTGCGCCAGAGGGCTGCGAGCGCTGCATCGGGACGGCGCCCGACTGCCACGCGGCGTGCGTCTCGGCGGGTCGCGCGGGGGGCTGGTGCGCCAACCCTGGCAGCACCGACGGCTCACGTTGTTGCGCGTGCTGGTAGCGCTTCAGTCGAGGGAGATCTTCAGCCCGAGCTCGGTCTTCATCCGCAGGAGCGCCTCGGCGTTGCCCCGCGCGTCGTCCACCGGGTGGTGGGTGTGCGCGGTCTGTCGGAGGTGCTTGAAATTCACGAAGGTGTCCTTCGCGAGGCCCTTGTAGAGCGAGCCGAGGTTTTGCGAGCTGTGGCCGAAGGGGTTTCCGCTGCCGTAGCGGTGGAAGTAGTAGTTGATGAAGCCCCTGTCGAAGCCGTTGTTGTCCGAGATGAAGAGGGGCCGACGACCGCACTCCGCGGCGCCCCACGCGGCGAAGCGGGCCATCACCTCCGCGGGGTCGTCGAAGGTGAGCGTCTCGTCGCGGCTGTGGCCGCTCACCGCGAGGGCCTCGGGAATCCATCGCTCGCTGACGGGGCGCAGGCGACCGTAGAAGGTTCGGTCGAGCGCGGGAGTGACCACCACCGCGCCGAAGGAGACCATGGAGTACAGCCCCAGCACCGGGCCGTCGGACTCGACGTCGACCATCACGTAGCTCATCGTCGTTGACTCAACACTCCCGGGTGGGCGCGGTGCAAACGGGCCCCGTCGTGGCGACGGTCACCGGACGGCGGAACTACGACGGGCAACGAGATAGGCCCGCACCATCGCCGAGTACTCGCCGCTCGGAGCGCCCAGACGCCGAAGAAACTCTTCGGCGTCGACGACCTTGGGATGGTTGGCTGGCAGTTCTGCGATGAGGTCGAGCATGCGTTCGAGGAGTTCGATCACGCTGCGGCGACGCGTTCGGATCGTCTGGCGGTTGAGCCCGTACGCGCAAATGGAAGCCGCGCCCCTGGAGGCTCCGTCGACGGCGACCGCGCGGTGCTCGTGAAACGTGATGAACGAGGCGGGGTCGTCCGCGGCGGGGTTCACCAGCAGCGGGCGCTCCTGCGCGATGTCTCCGGCCGGGCCCCGCACGCGCGTCGTACCTCGCTCCAGCGGAAACCAGTTGCGCTTGAAGCGCCGGTTGCAGAGCTCGCACGAAATCAGGAGGTTCTCCCAAGCATACGCGAGCCAGTAATATCCCGGCCGCCGGAGGGGGCCGCGTCGCCGTTGCCGAAACCCTCCCTTGGGACGGAAGTGCTCGACGTCGCCATAGGAGACGTGGGTGACGACTGACTCGCAGAAGGCGCACTTCGCTCGCTGCGCCTGGAGCAACGACTGCTTCACCGTCGGGTGACGGTAGAGGTCTTCGTCGAAGGTGACCGTCTTCGTCCCTGTTCGGTACGCCTCTCGCTGCGCTCGTACGGCACCCACCCAGCGAGCGGTCTCGGTGACTCCCGACGAGAGCACCGTCGGCGCCGTCGCTGGGCGCACGACGCGAATCACGCCTTCCTCCTCTTCCCGTTCGCGCCGCCGTTCTTCAGTACGATCTCCGTCCTCGCGCGGGTGAGGCCCAACAGGAGTTCTTCGGCTTCGAGCACGGTCGGAGACTCGCCCGCCGGGTGCGCGCCGATGTCCGAGCGAATCGCCTTCAGGCGCGCGATCTCCGTCACGGTCGGTTCGCTCTTCGCGAGAAGGTGTTCGCGCTCGGCGATGAGCGCGTCGAGCTCCGCCGGTCGGGCGCTGGGGAGACCGAAGAGGTCGCTGGTCAGGATCTGATCGACCCGCCAATGGCGCACAGACTCTGGCGCCCGATCGATGACCACCCGCTCGCCCACGCGGCGGAGCACGACCACGTTGGCCTCGGGCGCGGCCTGCACGATGAGCGGGCTGTGCGCCGTGGCGACGAACTGCACGTTCGGGAAGCGCGCCGAGAGCTTCTGGAGCAGCTCGCGCTGCCACCGCGGATGAAGATGGAGGTCGATCTCGTCGACGAGGCAGACCGCGGGCTCGCTCAGCGGGTCGGTGCTTTCGGGGTAGGCGGTCATCATCCGAACCGCGAGGTCGATCACCCACGCGAGCGTCGACTGCATGCCGAAGCCGAGCTCACGGAAGGGAACGGTTCCGTGGGCGGTGACTGCGTAGAGACGGATCTGCCCGGACGGGCCGCCGGTGGAGCGAGGGACGAGGTCGGTGACTCCTGGCAGGATCGACAGCACCGTCTCCTTCGCGACGGCGAACCAGCGCCGCGCCTGGTCGCGGGCGGAGCGCTCTGTCGCCTCGCTGGAGGCCAGATAGTCACGCTGAAGGAACCACTCCTCAACGTCGAGGCTCGTCACCTTCCCTTCGAGAAAGTCGATCACCTCGTCCTTGCGGGCGTCCGACGCGCCGAGCCGCGCGTCGATCGAGCGCCGCATGGGTCCGTAGGCGCACAGGACCTCCGCGGTCCTTCCATCCCCGATAGTGCCCGAGCTTCCCCCCTTGAAGTTCTTCCCCTGTAGCCCAAACCGGACTTCGAGATCGTGGAGGACGCGGGACTTCAAGCCGCGCGACACAACACTGGAACAGCGCAGATGTGTCCACGACTGCGGATCAAACGGGGAGTTGAGTTGCGCCCACTCATCCATCGGTCTGGGGAACCTCGGATGGTCCGTTGGGGTGCTCGGGTTGTCCGGTCGCCGCTCACGCCAGCTCAACGCAGCCAGCGCATGCAGCAGCGTCGTCTTCCCCGTCCCGTTCTCTCCGAGCAGCAATGTCCAGTGGTACGGCTTCCCGTCGTTGTCAGCGAGGGGGAGCGTCTGCGCGTCGGCGAAGCAACGCACGTTCTCCACGCTCACCGACCGGTAGTAGACCCCGAGCCTCGACGCCTCGCCCGGGGTGACCCTCTTCGTTGCCGACACCATCAGTCCCTGCCTCAGTCCCGCGCGACGCCCGCGTCGGGGTAGCGCCCGTCGGGGCACACCCGAAACACCTCGTCCTCGGCGCAGTAGCTCAACACGCAGAGCTTGAGCCGCCCGCAGGTCGCGCCCCCGTTGCAGTCCTCATCCCTTCGGCACGCCTCGCCGCCCGCGCGCGTCGCCTCGGGGGCGGACACACACGCGGCGGAGGCAAGCGCCAGCAACAGCACGCAGCGTCGGAGCAGCACGCCGCGACGTTACCACCATCCGAGCGCATCGCCCCGCGTGGTAGCGTCCGCCGCAGTACCCGCCGATGCGTGACGAGCTCCCCCGATGGGTACCGCCGCTGGCCTTCGCCGCCATCGCCGTGGCGTGGCTCTCCACCGTGAGCCCGCATGTGCAGGGCGGCGACAACCCCGAGTTCGCCACCCTCTTCGCCCGCTGGGGCGTCGCGCACCCGTCGGGCTACCCCGTCTACTCGCTGTACCTTCGCGCGCTGTCGTTCGTCCCCGCGTCGTCGCCCGCGCACGGCGCCGCCATCGCCACCACGCTGCTCGGTCTTGCTGCGGTCGCCGCGCTCTACATGGCCGCCCGCGCGTGGGGCGCCTCCGCCTGGAGCGCCCTGCTCGCCACCACCCTCTTCGCCACGGCCACGCTCCCGTGGAGCCTCTCCACCGCGGCCGAGGTCTTCGCCCTCAACACCCTCGTCGCCGCGCTCATGCTGTGGTTCGGCGCGCCCTTCGCCCCGCTCACCCCCGTCCTTCGTTGCGTCGCCCTCGGCGCCGTCGCGGGCGTCGGCCTCGGCAACCACCTCTCCTGCGTCGCCCTCGCGCCCATCGGCCTCTTCGCCCTCGTCCGCGAAGCCCGCGCCTCGGCGCGTCCCGCCCGCGCGGCCGCCCTCGCCGTGCTCGCCGCGCTCCCTGGCATCGCCAACTACGCGTCGCTCGTCGTCGTCGCCCGCCTCGGCGGCGATCGCATGCTCTGGGGCAACACCAGCACCCTCGGCGGCCTCGTGCACCACGTCCTCCGCCGCGACTACGGAACCCTCTCGCTCTCCGCCGCCCCGCGACCTCTCGCGCCGGGCGCCCACCTCGTCGCGCTCGCCGAAGGGCTCTGGAGCGAGTCACGCGGCGTCGGCGTCATCCTCGCGCTCGTGGGCCTCGTCACCGCCCTCACCGGCCGCTCGCGCCGCGCGCACACCGTCGCGCTCGTCGGGTCGCTGCTCGTCGCCGGGCCGCTGCTCGTCGCGCGCTTCAACCTTCCCCTCGTGGGCGTCGGGGCCGCCGTCGTCGCGCGCTTCTATCTCCTCCCGCTCACGCTGCTGGTGGTCCCCGTGGCGATGGGCTTCGACCGCGTGGTGCACAACGTCGCGCTCGACCCGCGGCTGCGCCTGCTGCTCGTCGCCGCCTTCGCCGCCGTGGGCATCGGGCTCAGCCGCGGTGAGGTGCAGACCCAGCACGCGCCCGACGTCGAGCACTACCTCCTCGACACCATCGAGACGCTGCCGCCGCGCGCCGTGCTCCTCACCACCAGCGACGACGTCACCTTCGGAACCCTCTACACCCGCCACGCCCTCGGCCTGCGCGCCGATGTGGTCACCATCAACCCCTCGCTCCTGCACCTCGACCCGTACCGCGTGCGGGTGTCCGCGCAGCTCGGCGTCGCGCTCCCGCCACCGCGTCGCGGCTCCGTCGACAGCGTGGCGCTCGCCCGCGCCGTCATGGCCACCGGGCGCCCGCTCTTCCTGGCGGAGGTGTTCTCGCAGGCCATCGTCTACGCGCTGCCGACCTACCCCCTCGGAACCCTCGTCCGCGTGTTGCCCGACGGCACACCCCCGCCGCCGCTGCGCGACGTGCTCGCCGACAACGAGGCGCGCTTCCAGGGCTTCCGCATGCGACCGACGACCGGCACCGCCGCCCCGTGGCAGGCCGTCGCCCGCGAACGCTACGCCCGCAACTGGGTCACCCTCGCCGCCGCCGCGCGCTCGCAGGGACAGTCCACCGTCGCCGCCGTCTGCGAACGCCGCGCCCTCGGCTACGCCCCGTGGCTTCGCCGGTAGCGCCTATGTGTCGCTGACGTGGTGATCGGTCGCGTCGGCGTCGTTCGTAGACGCGTCGACGGGAGCGTCCTCGTCGCACCATCCGCCGTCGCCACCATCGTCCGCGCCGCAGTCTGTCGGCACGCCCGCGTCCGCACTGCCCGCGTCGACGGTGCCGGCGTCCATGCCGCTCGCGTCGGCGGGAGTCGGCGCGTCCGCGAAGGCCGGACCGTCGGGCACCCCGGTGGCGCCCGCGTCCGACGGCGGGGCCGCGTCGAGGTCCGGTGTCGCGCGGTCCGCCGGGGCGCCCGCGTCGGTCCGAGCGATCGCTCCACTGTCCGCGGAGGTCCCCACGTCGGACCCGAGCGCCAGCCCGGCGTCCAGGCGGTTTTCCGTGTCCGGATCGATCGGGATCATCGGCTTCGTCGTGAACGAACACCCCGCGAGCAGCGCGCCGACCACCATCCATCGCGCAGCGATCACAGCGCCCCCGACGTCACGCCGTCACCCGCCGTGTCCCTCGCCGCGTCCGCGTCGCTCGCGTCCGGGACGTCACCGCGTCCGCCGTCCGCGTTCGGGATGCAGGGCGCGCCGTCCTCATCGACGTACCCCGCGTCGCCGCCGTCGGACGCCATCCGGAAACAGTGCGAGTCGAACGACCCTCCCGCGGCATCCTGGGCCTCCGGCGGACCATCGCTCGCGGCCACATCGAACGACGGGACCGACGCGTCGGCGACCCCCACCACCCCGCCATCACCACCCCCACCGCGGCCTGCGTCCGCGCCGGCGGCAGGGTTGTAGTTACCCGCGTCGTCGTCGCGCAGTGGAATCATCGGACGGGTCGTGAACACACAACCCAGACCCAACACCACAGCAAGACACGACCACCGCTTCGTCGCCGACCACACACGTCCCCTGGCTGCACGGTGCGGGCCATCGCCGGAGCGCGGTGCCCCGAACACCTCACGCGCGACATCGGTGGCGGGTCGGCGGTGCGCTGCCATGACGAGTCGGCACACTACGGCACAGCCCGACTATTCGTCCAACAGCCCGTACTCCTTGAGCCGCCGGTACAGCGTGCGCCGCGGCATCCCCAGAACAACCGCTGCGCGGACCTTGTTCCAGTTGACCTGTTCGAGGGCGTCGACGATGCGCTGGCGCTCGCTCGCCTTACGCACCGCTGTAAACGCACCGCCCACCGCGGGCGCCGCCGTCACGGCCGCCACGGTCGACGGCGACACCAGCGTCGAAGCCCGCGGCAGCGCCAGCGCCTCGGCCTCGATCACCGGCCCGTCGGCCAGCACCGCTGCGCTCTCCAGCACGTGCTGGAGCTGCCTCACGTTGCCCGGCCACTCGGCCGCGAGCAGCCGCGACATCGCCTCGCGCGAGAGGCGCTTGCGCGGCGTCGACTGGGCGTCGGCGAAGGCCGCCAGGAAGTGCGCCGCGAGGGCGGGGATGTCCTCCAGCCGCTCGCGCAACGGCGGCACCCGCAGCGTCACCACCGAGAGGCGATAGAAGAGGTCTTCGCGGATGCGGCCCTCGCGGACGAGGTCGGCGAGCGGGCGCTGCGTGGCGGCCACGATGCGCGCGTCCACGGTCTCGTCGTGCTCCGACCCGACGGGGCGAACCTTCCGCTCCTGCAACACCCGCAGCAGCTCCACCTGCATCCGCGGCGACATCTCGGCGAGCTCGTCGAGGAGGAGCGTTCCGCCGTTGGCGCTCACGATGAGGCCCTTGCGGTCGCGGTCGGCGCCCGTGAAGGCCCCGCGCACGTGACCGAAGAGCTCGCTCTCCAGCAGCGACTCGGGAATGGCCCCGCAGTGCACCACCACGAAGGGCCCGCGCGCCCGTTGACCCGAGTGGTGTATCGCCCGCGCCACCAGCTCCTTGCCCGTCCCCGACTCGCCCTCGACCACCACCGGGACGTCTGCGTCGCGCACCCGCTCCACCAGCGCGAAGAGCCTTCGCATCGTCTCGGTCCCGGCGATCACGCCCGCCGGGGCGAAGCGTCGGTTGAGCGCGTCCTGCGCTCGCACCAGCGAGGTGCGCGTCGCCTGCAGCTCGTGGTCGCGCGACTGGAGCAGCGACTCCAGCGAGCGTCGCGCCGCTTCGAGCTCACCCGTCCGGGCTTCGAGCTCTCCGACGAGGCGCTGGTGCTCCACCGCGATGGCCGCCTGCTCGGCGAAGGCCATCATCAGCGACACGTCCGAGGCCGCCCACGCCACCTTGCGTCGTCGGCTCTCCACCAGCAGCACGCCCACCACGCGCCCGCGAAAGCGCATCGGAACGCCAGCAGCCGCCGTCACCCCGAGCTCGTGCACCGAGCGAAACTCCGCGAACCGCCGGTCCCCTTTGGCGTCGAGCGTCACCACGGGCTCGCCGTCGATCCACACCGTGTCGGCGATGGAGCGCGACACCTGGTCGTCCGGCCCGTCGCCCTGCCGCGGGCCCACCCGCGCCCGCAGCACGAGGCCCGCGTCGCCCGCCAACAACAGCGCGCCGCGCTCGGCGTTGGTGAGCTCCACCGCGCTTCGCACCGCCTGGTCGAGCACCCGCTCCAGGCCGTCCTCTTCGCCGAGCCGTCGCGACAGGTCGAGCAGCAACAACAGCCGCTCGTCGTTGGCCATCAGCGTCGGGCCGTTGACCGTCGCGCCCGCCCGCGCCGCGCGCCCCATCGCCGTCGCGCGCTTCACCGCCTGCGGGTCGATGACGATCTCCGACGCCCCCGGCGCCACGCCCTGCGTCCCGAGTGACGCCCGCAGCGACGCCCGCCGCGGAACCCCCCAGAACGCCCCGCGCAGGTCCGGCGGCAGCAGCATCGCCTTCTCTTCGAGCACCTCCAGCGCGCGCTCGCGATCCTTCCTCGCATGCAGCTCGGCGCCCGTCGCCGCCAGCGCCTGCGCCCTCACCGCCAGCGCCTGCGAGTGAACCTCCCAGTCCCGTCCCGCCTCCGCCTCGGTGATGGCCACCGTCGCGCGCGCCATCGCCTCGCGCGCCCCGCCGCCCACCAGAAGACACCGCGCCTCCAGCAGCGCCGCGCGGCACGACCGCAGCCCGAGCTCTCCCCGTCGTGTCGCCCGACCGAGGGCCTCGCGCGCCCGGTCGACGTCGCCGCTCGCGCTCCGATCGAGCAGCGCCTCGGCCGCGTCGAGCCCCGCGTCCGCCGCGTCGTCGGCCTGCCCCATCGCCTCGAACTGCGCTTCGGACTCCGCGATGAGCGCGAGGCCCGCGTCGACCTCCCCGCCGCGCGCCCTCGTTACGCCGAGCATCAGCGTCGCCGACGCCGCCAGCTCGTGCGCCTGCGTCTCGCGCGCGAGCACCAGCACCGCGTCGAGCTCGGCCCGCGCGCGGTCGAGGCTGCCGATGCGAATGAGCTGGCTCGCCATGTTGAGCCGCGCGTTGATGACCGCCGGCCGCAGCCCCGATCGCTGCGCGAGTCGCAGCGCCGCGCGATCGTTTTCCAGCGAGGCCCCGAGGTCGCCCATGCGCTGCGCCACGTGCCCGACGTTGATGCGCGCCGTCACCATCGCCCGCAGATCGCCCGCCGTGCGCGCCCGCTCCAGCGATCGCTCGTGCAGCGCGCGGGCGCCCTCCAGGTCGCCCTCCTTCTCGCGCGCGATGGCCAGGTACGCCAGCAGCGTCGCCTCCTCGCGTGGCAGCGCCATCGACGCGTACACCGCCCGCGCCTCCTCCAACCACGCCGTGCCCTTCGGCGCGTCGCCCGCAAACACCAGCCCGAGCCCCCCGAGCGCCTGCGCCTCGGCCCGCGCCTTCGCGCCCTCGGCGTCTGCCATCGCCGCCTCGCAGCGCGCCACCGCCGTCGCGTAGTCGCCGCGCGCCACGCTCACCCGCGCGGCCTCCGTCAGCGCCTCGGCCGCGAGGTCGGGCGCGCTCCCGGTCGCCGCCGCGTGCGCCCGCGTGAGCCACGCCTCGGCCGTGTCGAGGTCACCCGCCAGTCGTCGCAGCCGACCGTAGAGCAGCGTCGCGCGCGTTCCCGTCGCGTCGCCGCGCTCGGCCAGCGAGAGGGCCAGCGCCTCGGCCCTCGGCATCAGCCCCGCCTCGTGCAGCAGCTCGGCCTCCTCGAAGCGCGCCTCGGCCGCCGTGCCCTCCGGGTCGGCCACGCGCAGCGCCTCCAGCAGCGTCACCGCCGCCATCGGCAGGCCCTCCTGCCGCAGCGCCGTCACCGCTTCGGCCGACAGCGCCCGCGCCCGCGCGACCTCGCCCGCCCGCAGCCACGCTGTCGCCCGCAGCGTCACCGGCGCCCGCAGCGCCTCCAGCGCCTCGGCCACCCGCCGCGCCGTCGTCAGCCACCGCGCGTCGCCCACCGCCGCGCGCACCGTCGCCTCCAGCGCCCCGCGCGCCAGCATCCAGCGCCCGTCGGGTTCGCGGCCCAGCACGCCCTCGCGCCGCGCCTCGGCGAGCGCCCCTTCGTCCTCGATGGCCGCGCTGACCCGCTCGGGCGTCGCCTCGCCGCCGAGCATCGCCACCACCGCCACGGCCGCCGTCACGCGCGCCGGCAGCACCGCCATGCGACGCGCCACCATGTCCCGCGCCCGCCCGCTGAACTCCGTCGCCTCGACGTCCGCGGGCGACACCGCGCCCGACCGCGCGAGGGCGTCGAGCAGCTCGTGCACCGCCAGCGGCAGACCGCCCGAGCGACGACGCACCGCGAGCACCACCGCGGGCTCCACCGATCCGAGCGTCTGCGCGCAGAGCGCCGCCACCGCGGCCTGATCGAGCGGACCGAGCTCCACCCGCAGCGTCGCTTCCAGCGCCGCGACGCCCTCCGCCGTGCGCGCCGTCCCCACCACCAGCAGGGGCTCGTCGGCCTCGCACGCGTAGGCCACCGAGCGCAGCAGCGCGTGCACCGCGGGGTCGGCGCGGTCGAGGTCGTCCGCCAGCACCAGCACGGGTGCCGTGCGCGCGGCTTCCCGCAGCGCCGCCGAGAGGTCTTCGAGCGCGTTGGGGGCGACGGCCCGACCCGAGAGCACCGTCGCGCCTTCGCGCAGTCGCCGCGCGGGCCCTTCGCCGGGCTCACCCTGGATGCGCAGCGTCTGGATGCCTCTGAGCTGTGCGCGCCACGCGATCTCGCGCAGCAGCGTCGTGCGCCCGCTGCCTTCTTCGCCGAGCACCACGGCGGCGGCGAGCGACCCGTCGCGGCGTACGAGGCGTCGGGCGACGGCGTCGAGGAGCGTTCCGAGCTCGGGCTCGCGGCCTTCGGGGCGCAGCACCACGCGGCTTGGCATGGACGGCGGACGGAAGCTCGGGGACGCGCCATCGCCCTCACCACCGAGGGCCGCAAGGAGGTCGTCCATGGTGGCGAAGCGGCGGCCGGGTTGTTCGGCGGCGCCGCGCTCGGTGAGGGCCCAGAGCGCTCGGAGGTCGTCGTCGGCTGCGACGTTGGGCTGGGGAGGGGAGCCGATGGGGGGGATGGTTCCGCCCGCGAGGATGACGCGGAGGGAGACCGCGAGGGCGAAGACGTCGGCGCGGGGGTCGGGCGGGAGCGGTTCGCCCGCGAGCAGCAGCGCCTGGCGCTCCGGGGGCATGAAGCCGAGGGTTCCGCCGCGCACGTGCGAGGCCGCACCCATGGACCCGTGGGCGAGTCCGAAGTCGATGAGCACCACGTGGTCGGCGCCGCTCGGAACGATGAGGTTGGCGGGCTTCAGGTCGCCGTGCACCACCCCGAGGCGGTGGAGCTCCCGCAGCGTCTCGGCGGCCGAGCGGAAGAGCCGCCGCAAGCGCGCCGCGTCGGACGCATCGACGGCCTCGTCGAGGGGGGAGCCGTCGACGAAGGCGCGGGTGAAGAAGGTCCCGCCCGGGTCTTCGGCGTCGGCGCTCGCGAGGCCGAAGTCGAACACCGGCGCCACCGTCGGCAGGTCGAGCTGCGCGAGAATCTGGAACTCGTTGACCAGCCACTGCGCGAGCGTCGCGTGGGCCTGCGCGTTGAGGCGCTTGAGCACCATGAGCGCGTCGCCCGCGAGGCGGTCCTCCACGAGAAACACACCCCCGCCGCCGCCCTCCCCGACGCGACGAACCAACCGGTACCGATCTGCCAGGCGCATGGGCGCCGGAGACTACTCTTGCTGCCCCCGCGGCGTCGCGTCGTCATTGCGCGGCTGCTCCGTCGGCGCTGCCGCCTGCGGTCGCGCGGCGAGCGTGAGCGTCGCGTCGAAGGTGGCTCCCCGGCGCGTGACCCGCAGCAGCACATCTTCCCCGATGTGACGGCGCTCCAGCACCTCGCCGAGGTCGGCCAGGGTTCGCACGGGTCGGTTGTCGACGGCCACCACCACGTCGCCGTTGGGGCCGCCGCGCAGCCCCGCCGCCGCGCCCGGACCTTCGGGCGCCACGCTCGTCACGCGCAGACCCCCCGTCGCGAAGCGCACCGACGCACCGGGCGGAAACTCCACCATCACCAGACCCAACCACGGACGCGCCGCCGCGACCGCCGAGTTGGCCAGCGCCCGCAGAACGCTCACCGGCACCCCGAAGGCCACGTCGGCGCCGGTGATCTCGCTCTCGCGGTCGGGCGGGACGACGAGGCCCACGAGGGTGCTCGTCGCATGGTGGAAGATGGGGCTGCCCACCGCGCTGTTGGCGGGGATGGGGTCGAGCTCCCACGCGTCTCTCAGCAGCGTCGCGTTGCCGCCAACGAACGATCGCCGTCGTCGCAGGAGCCCGCTCGACACCTGCGCCCCCGCGGCCGGAACCCAGCTCACCTGGTCGCGCACCCGCGCGTCGCGATCGGCGATGCGCAGGCCCTCGACCCAGCGCCCGGCCGTGCCTTCGAGCAGCGCGATGCCCCACGCGAGGTCGGTGGCGACCACCCGCGCGCGGTCGATGCGCCCGTCGGGGTAGACCACCCGCAGGTCGCGCGCCTCTCGCACCGGAACCAACGCCGTCAAGATGCGCCCCGTGTCTTGCAACACCACCCCACGGGCCAGCGAGTCGCGCCCGTCGAGGATGTTCACCGTCACGCGCTGGAGCCGCGTGCGCGCTCCGGGCGGCGTGGCCACCAGCACCGGGGCCGTCCCCTGCGCGAGCGCCCCCGGCGCGGCGAAGACCAGCGCGCACAGCATCGTGAGCAGGGACAGGAGGCGACCGGTCACCGGCGGAGGATGCGCGCACCGCCGTGGCGCGGCAACGGGCGAAGCGGGGACGGCGTCATTGTCGGAAGTAGATGCATGGGCGACCATCGGCGGCTCAGATGTCCATCCGCACGACGCTGCTGGGTTGCCTCGCCCTCGGGGTCGGCGCCTGCTCGACCTACGCGACCGCGAGCTTGACCCCCGCGCCCCTGGAGATCGACGCGGGCTTCGTCGACGTCGTGGAGGAGGTCGTCGTCGATCCGCTCGACGATCCGATGACCCGCGTGGACTGTCCCCCTGGGCTGGGTGATCCGTGCGGGCCGGGGCGTCACTGCATCGCCGTCGGTCCCGGCAACCTCGGGCTGTGCGTGCGCGACGGCTCTCGCGGCGGGCTCTGCCGCGACGACACCCTCGCCTGCGACGAGGACATCCAGTGCATCGAGGGGTGGTGCGGACGCAACCAGCACTTCGGGCCGCGCACCCGGTGCGGTTCGCGGCAGTGCGGCCTCAACGAAGGCTGCGTCGGGCTCGACGGGCGCCTCCAGTGCGTCACCTACGGGCAGGCCGGCGCCTACTGCCGACAGAACACCGCGACCACCTGCGACCCCGGCCTCACCTGCGACAACATCGGCGACAACCGCAGCCGCTGCGGCGGGCCGCTCGGGGTCGGCGACGCCTGCGTGCTCTCGGGGCGCAGCACGAGCTTCTGCGCGGGCGACACCGTGTGCGTCGGCGACGTTCTCGGAGGCGCCCGCTATGGCGTCTGTCGCCCCATCGGGTCGCTCGGCGCGCGCTGCCGCGCGGGCAACCTCTGCGACGCGGGCCTGGAGTGTCAGCTCCCCGTCGCGAGCGCGCAGCTCACCTGCCTGCGCCCGGTGCCCGTGGGTCAGCCCTGCGACGTCATGACCCCGGGCTCGCCGCGGTGTTCGGTCGGCGCCACCTGCCTCGGCGGGCTGTGCACCCTCGACGGAACCTTCCTCGCCATGTGCCGTGGCACCGACGTCCCAGGCGTGTCCCGGTGCGACGCCGGGCTCATCTGCCATCGGTCGCGCGTGACCTGCGTGCGACCCATCGCGGCGGGCTTCGCTTGCACCGGCGAGGAGACCGAGCGGGACTGCGACGTCGAGACCACCTGTGTGATCCAGTCGGGCGTTCGGCAGGTGTGCGTCCCCGACGGAACGCTCGGCGGCCGATGCCGGACGCCCACCATGATGCGGCCGTTCTTCTGCGAGCTGGGCTTGGACTGTGTCGCCCAGAAGGGGACCGGCGAGAGCTTCTGCGAGCGGCGGTAACAACGACACCGCTGACGAGGCGGCGGTCGCTGTGCGATCCTCCCGCCCCGATCACATGCCAGCCCTCGCCGCGGACGCCGTTCTCCTCCAGCGATACCACCTCATCGCCCCCATCGCCGACCGCGGCCTTGGTGAGACCTGGGAGGGCGTCGACGCGCGCCTCGAAGGCCGCCGCGTCCTCGTGAAGGTGCTCGACGTCCGCGAGGGCGACGCGCTCGCCGCCACCATGTCGCGCCTCCAGGAGATCCGGATGTTTCGCCATCCGGGTTCACTCGCGGTGACCGACCACGGTGTCTACGAAGGCCGCCCCTTCCTGGTGCAGGACCTCCCCCTGACGGGCTCCCTCGCCACGCTCCTCGACCGCTACCGCGCCGGCGAGATCGACATTCCTCTCGACAAGATCGCCGCGCTCGTCACGAAGCTCGCCGAGGTCGTCCAGGCCGGTCACGAGGAGCCCGAAGCCCTCGTGCACGGCACCATCCGCCCGCGCGCCGTGATGATCTCCGACGACTTCGACGTCGACCAGGCGGTGCTCCTCGACACCGGTCTGCGCGAACTCGGCGCCGACCCCGACGCTCCCAAGGAGAGCGCCGTCGCGGCCCGCTGCCTCACGCCCGAGCAGTTCGCGGGCGAGGCCCTCACACCCCGCACCGACGTCTTCGCGCTCGGCCTGCTCACCCTCGAACTCCTGCGCGCCCCGAGCACCGGGCCGGCCCAGCCCAACGCGCGCTACGTCGGTCGCTCCGACGTGGTCGATGGGGTGTGGGACGTCGTGCTGCTCGCGACGCGCATCCCCGTCACCGAGCGCCCGTCGGTGCAGGCCTTCGCCGACCTCCTTGCGCCCGCGTGGACGGCGCCGCCGCCCGAGGCCGAGCCCGCCGCCGAGCCGGAGGTGCCCGCCGAGCCCGAAGCGCCGCCCGTCCCTGCCATCGCCGCGGTGGCCGCTGTCCCCGTCGCGGCCCCGTGGGTCGTGCCCCCACTCGCCGCCGAGGCGCCGCGCTACGAGCCGCGGTCGTCCATTCCGCCCGGCGGGTTTCTCGGCGCGATGCCCTCGCTCGCCAACGCCACGCCCAGCGCGGCGCTCGCGATGCCCTCGCTCGGAACGGTCCCTCCGCCGGGCGCCAACCTGCCCGTCGCGCCGCCGCGGGTCGTCACCACCGATCCGCCCATCGAGTTTGGCGAGCGCACCGTGGCGCTCACCGAGGCGCCCGTCCTCGCCCCCACGGCCGCGGGTCCGGGCGACCCGCTGATCAACACCCGCAAGGCCGCGGCGCCGAAACCCAAGAAGCCGGTCGACGACTTCGAAGACCACAACGTCGAGCGCACCATCGTGGCCTTCCCCAACCACGCGGCGCGCATGCAGGCCCTCGACGACATGCTCTCCACCGTCGAGCGCGGACTGCCGCCCGAGCTCGACGCCGTGGCCGCCCGCTTCCGCGCGCAGATGGCCGCCACGAAGCGCCGCGATGACGCCCCCGCCGGGGCGATGAACCTCCAGGCGCCCCGTCGACCGGAGACCCCCGCCGCGGCCCCGGCGAAGGCCGCGACCCCGGCCGATGCGACGGGCCCGGTGTCCGCCCTCAAGGCCCCGGAGCCCGAGCCCGAGGCCGTGCGCCCGCTGCCCATGGCGGCCCTCATCGGCGCCGTGGTGGTGGCGATCGCGGTGGTGGCGGCGCTGCTCCTGCGGCACTGACCGCCGACGTCGGCGCTCAGACGACGTCGAGCGAGCCGTTGTTGATGGAGACCAGCGGCGAGGTGATCTTGATGGTCGGGCCGACCTCGATGGTGCTCTGCCCGGAGGTGATCTTGATGGCGCTCGCGGTCATCTCGATCACCGAGCCGCCGACGGTGATCTTCGCGGCGCTCGGCGAGAAGTCCGCGCGGGTGTTGCCGCTGATGAGCGACAGCTTGGTGTCAGCCGTCATCTGGAGCGACTGGTTGACCTGAACACGCCCGGTCTTCGCCACCGTGATGGTGACGGCGCCGTCGGTCTTGTACTGCTCGTCGCCCACCACCGCGCTGGTGCGCTTGCCGCCGACGTCGACCTTCACGTCCTTCTGCAGGTCTTCGGTGACGTTGCCCTTCACCGTCCACAGCTCGTGGCGGCCGACGGTCACGTCCACGTCGTTGATGACCACCATGGTGGTCTTCTCCGCGTCCTTCGTGTTGTCGTCGACGTCGATGGTGTTGGTGGTGCCGCGGGCGCCCAGCATCGCGAGGTGCGTGGTGTACGGCTTGGCCTTCGGGTCGACCGGGGTGGGGTGATCCATGTTGTAGAGCGCCCCGAGCAGCACCGGGCGCTCGGGGACGCCGTCGATGAAGTGCACCAGCACCTCGGTGCCGATGTGCGGCAGCATCACGGCGCCGTGGTTCTTGTGGGCGATGGGCTGCGGCACCCGCACGGGAATCGCCAGCGTCTGTTCGTTCCAGTCCATGAGCACCTCGACCTCCAGGCCCTGGCTGTCGAGGAAGCGCTTCACGATGCCGGTCTGCGGCGCGAGGATGGTCGGCCGCGGCGTGACCCGCGCCGGGCGAAACGGCTTGTCCAGCGTCACGGCCTCGGCGCGGTTGCGGTAGACGAGGAAGTCCTCGGCCATCTCGACCTCGTGCTCGACGCGCACGATCAACAGCTTGGTGACGGTGCCCGCCACCGCGTCACCCTGCGACAGCTCGGCGTCCACCAGCTCGCCCGCCCGGAGCTGGATGTCGCTGGTCTCCATCCAGTACGAGCTGCGCTCGGGGCCGCCCTCGTCGAGGAGCTGCTTCGCGAGGTCGCTGTGCTTCTTCACGCCGAGGCGCCACGGCTCGCGCCACTCGCGCGCGAACACCGTCCCCTTCGCCTTCGCCTGGCTGTGCATCGGCTCCCGCGCCACGCGGCGGTCGGTGTCGGTGGTCTTGGCCTGGGTCGAACCCATGCCGTCGCGGCGGCCCGCTCGCACGACCCCCTCGTCGTCGGACTGACCATCCTGCCGGACGGTCCAGGTGAGCGGGCGGGGCTGGCCGAGGGACGTCTTGTCGGCGTTGGCGTCGACGAGCTTCCACTTCTCCCTGGCGCCCGACTGGTCAAAGAAGTGGGTGACGCCGGCGTCCTCCAACAGGCGCGACACGAAGTCGAGGTCGCTCTCGTCGTACTGCACCAGCAGTTCGTGCTGGGTGGACGGGTCGGCGCGGCCGTCGAAGGCCTCCAGGCCGTCCTCGAGCAGCACCTTCTTGATCACCTCGTCGATCGTCAGCTTCTCGAACAGGCGGGTCTGCCGCACGAGCGAGGTGCGCCACAGGCGCGGGACGACGCGCACGTGCACGAGCGGTCGGTCGAGGGAGCGGCCGTCGCCCTCGTCGAGCTGCTCGACACTCTGGATGATCCCGTGGATCGAGCGCACGTTGGAGTCGTCGATGCCGCGCGAGACGACGACGGTGCAGGCGGCGCCGGGCTCCATGCCGGAGAGGTCCGCGACCGGGAGGGTGAGCACCGCGTCGACCTCGAACAGCTCCGACAGCCCCTCGACGATCCGCACACGCAGCACGTCGGCCTGGATGTCGGAGCCGTTCAGCTTGAAATGCGCAAACAAGGCTTCGAGCTTCATCGTCGCTCCATGGAATCGTCAGGGAGAGGGGTGAGGATGGCCGGGACGATCGCAGGATTGGTCCCGCTCAAGCAAGCGCGTGATAGCGTCGCCGCCGCCAATGGTCGCCCAACCGAGAGCCCAGAAGAAGGACCTCCTCTCCCTGGAGGGGGTCACCCTCGAAGGCCACTACACCCTGGAGCGCTTCGTCGCCGAGGGGGGCTTCGGGGTGGTCTACAAGGCCCGCGACGCGCGCTCGGGGGCCGACCTGGCGCTCAAGCTCCTGCGGGCCCCGGAGGGGCTCAACGCCTCGACCGAGCTGCAACACTTCTTCGAGCGCTTCACCCAGGAGGCGAAGATCATCGCGACCATCCGGCACCCGGTGGTGGTGCAGGTCGCGGACTTCGGCACCACGAAGCTCCCGCGCGGCGTAGGCGTGGCCTTCATCGCGCTCGAATGGATCGACGGCGAGACCCTGGAGGAGGTGCTCAACCGCCGCCGCGCGCAGGGCGGCCGTCCCCCGGCCGAGACGCTCGCGCTGCTGCGCCCGCTCTTCGAGGCGGTGCAGGCGGCCCACGCGCTGGGCATCGCGCACCGCGACCTGAAGCCCGCCAACTTCATCATCGAGCGCGCGACGGGTCGCATGCGCCTGCTCGACTTCGGCATCGCGAAGGCCATGCAGCCCGACGAGGTCGCGGGCAGCGGCGCCAGCCGGTCGACGTCGCTCAACCTGACGTTCTCGCCGCGCTACGCGGCCCCCGAGCAGCTCAGCGGCGCGCGCACCGGACCGTGGACGGACGTGCACGCGCTCGGGTTGTTGCTCACCGAGGTGCTCACCGACCGCGCGGCGTATTCGTCGGCCGACATGATCGCGCTGTACAGCGAGGCGCTGAGCTCCAACCGCCCGACCCCCGGCCGCCTGGGCGTCGACGTGGGCGCGTGGGAAGACCTCATCGACCGCGCGCTCAGCCTGCGCCCCGACGACCGCTTCGCCAACGCGGGCGAGTTTCTCGCGGCGCTGGAGCGCGGGCTGCAGCCGGTGGTGGTCGCGGAGGCGCCGGTTCCGTTGGTGACGCGCGGGTCGGTGGCGGCGCCGGCTTCGGCGGCCGTGACGGCGCCGCTGGCGGCGGTGGCGGCGCCCAGGTCGGCGGGCCCGGGGCGCTTCATCGCGATGGGCCTCGCGGTGCTCGGGGTGCTCGGGGTGCTGGCCGCGGTGGCGTTGCGGCGATGAGCGGAGGTCGGTGATGCGCGTCGAGGTGTCCCGGGCGGAGACGAGGTCGCGGGTGGTGTCGAGCGCGGAGGTGCGGGCGGCGTCCGAGGCGATGCTGCGGGCGCTGAAGCTGCCGAAGGCGGAGCTGTCGGTGCTGCTGTGCGACGACGCGACGATCCACGCGCTCAACCGCGACTACCGCAAGAAGAACAAGCCCACCGACGTCCTCGCGTTTGCGATGCGCGAGGGCGACGACGGCCACCTGGCGGGTGATCTGCTGGGGGACGTGATCATCTCGCTGGAGACGGCGACGCGGCAGGCGAAGGAGCGCGGCGTGGCGACGCGCGACGAGGTGATGATGCTGCTCGCGCACGGGCTGCTGCACCTCCTCGGGTGGGACCACCAGACCGACGCCGACGACAAGCGCATGCGGGCGGAGACCGACCGGATGCTGGGCGTGATCCGACGGGCGGAGACGCGGGCGAAGCGCGGGGCGTAGGGGCGCCGGGGCCCACGCCGCGGCGTCAGCGCGGCGCGCAACGGTCCGGCTTGCAGCCCCCGCCCGCCGATCTCTCGCAGGATCTCGACGCGCTCGCTGCGTTCGACTACCGCTCGCCCGATGGCAGCGAAGATCGAGACCGTTGACGCGTACATCGCATCATTCACCGACGACGTCCGGGTGATGCTCGAACAGGTGCGCGCGGCCCTGCTCCGCGCCGTCCCAGGAGGCGAGGAGCGGGTGCGCTACGGGATGCCCGCGGTGATGCTCGGCGGGCGGTACGCGATCCACTTCGCGGCGTGGAAGAAGCACCTCGGCGTGTACCCGGTGGGGAAGCTCGACGACGCGCTCGAAGCGGAGATCGCGCCCTACCGCGCGGCGAAGGACTCCCTGAACTTCGTCTACGCGAAGCCCATCCCGTACGAGCTCATCGAGCGGGTCGCGGTGGCGCTCGCCGCGCTGCACACCTGACCGTTGCGCGCCGCGCTGACGCCGCGGCGTGGGCCCGGCGACTGCACACCAGATCGTTGCGTGCCCTGCCGACCCTGCGCAGTTGGCCGACCCCTCACCCCCGCCGTTCGCGCACCCGCATCGACAGTCCGCCCTTCGGGCGCATCGTGATGACCGGCTCGGGCACGGGCACCATGCCCGGTGGGAGTTCGAGCTCGAAGCGCCGCGCCAGCGTCGCCATCACCAGCGTGGCCTCCATCAGCGCGAACGTATCCCCGATGCACTTCCGCGGCCCCGCGCCGAAGGGGAAGTACGCCAGCGTCGGACGCCCCTTCTCCGCGCCGTCCATGAAGCGCTCCGGATCAAAGCCCTCGGGGTTTTCCCAGAACGCCGGATGCCGGTGCGTCGCATACGGCGACAGAAACGCCAGTGACCCCTTTGGCAGCGTGTACTCGCCCAGCGGGATGTCCTCCAGCACACGCCGCGAGGCGATCCACACCACCGGGGTCAGCCGCAGCGACTCGGCCAGCACGGCGCGCGTGTACGGCAGCTTCGCGTAGTCGTCGGCCGTCGCGTCGCGATCACCCAGCACGGCGTCGAGCTCCTCCACCATGCGCCGCCGGACGTGCGGCATTCGCGACAGCCACGACCATGTCCACGCGAGCAGGTTGGCGGTCGTCTCGTGGCCCGCCGCGAAGATCGTCGCCACCTCGTCGAGGAGCTGCTGGTCGTTCATCGCCTCGCCGGTCTCTTCGTCGCGCGCGTCGATGAGCATCCGCAGAAACTCTCCGCCCGGCGCGTCGGGGTTGGCGCGCTTCTGCACGATGGCCGCCTCGATGACCTTCGCCACCGAGTCGCGCGCCGCCATGAAGCGACGGTTGCGCGGCGTCGGCCACGTCAGCGGCGGCAGCCACGGCCGAACGATGCGCTCGTTGAGCGCGTGCAACAGATACGTGATGGCGACCCCGACGCCCGCCGCGTCCTTCTCGACGTCCTGGCCCAACATGGTGTCGGCCACCACGCGCAGCGTGAGCTTCATCATCGCGGCGGCCACGTCGACCCGCTCGCCCGACTGCACGGCGACGGCCCATTCGTCGGCGGTGTGCTTCGTGAACTCCACCATGCGCGCCCCGAGGGCGAAGATCTTCGCGCGGTGAAACGCCGGCTGCGCGATGCGCCGCTGCCGTAGCCAGAACGCCCCGTCACTGGTGACGAGCCCATTGCCGAGAACCAACCGAAGCGCAGAGAAGCCCGGGGTGTCCTTGCTCACCTGCTTCGCGTGGTCGACGAGGACCGCGCGCACGTGGTCGGGGTGGAAGAGGAAGTGTCCGTGGTTGTTGTTGGGAAACTCCACGCGCGAGATGTCGCCGTTTTCGCGCAGCGCCCGGGTGAGCGTGGCGAGGGGCGCGGTGCGCATGGAGTAGAGGTTGCCGACGAGGGGCAGGTGGCCCGGGCAGAGGGGCGCTTGCATGGTGCTCACTCGGGGTCGCAGGCGCCGTCGCAGGTGTTGGTGACCACGCCCGTCGGGGTGAGGAAGGCGGCCGTCTGGCGGATGACCGCGGGCAGTCGGCGGAGCGTTCCGTGGGTGGGGTTGTCGGAGGCGGGCTGGTTGGTGCCGGCGGGCGGGTTGGTGGGGTGTTCGTCCCAGATGGTGAGCGCCGACGGAGCGGGGCCCATGGTGGTGGTAAACCCGTAGGGCATGCGCGGAGTGGGGATGAGCAGCGGGACGTTGGCGCTGCGGAGAACCATCTCGGTGGCGAGGTTGTTCACCGCGCCGTCGTTGACGGCTTCCTGAAAGAGGAGGGTCTTCTCGGGGACGCCCGGAAGGCGATCGGCGAGGAGGTGCGGCGCCACGTTGACCGGGTCGCTCGCATCGAAGAACGACTGGGCCAGATTGAAGAGCACCTGCTGCTCGGCGGAGTCGGTGTAGTCGTTGAAGGCGAGGGAGTAGAGCGCGAAGTTGGACGAGCGCTGGAGCAGGAGGGACCAGTTGCCGCCGGGGACGTTGAGCGCGCCGCGGGTGCAGTCGGGGGAGTAGCCCATGAAGGCGGTTCCCATGATGCCGCCGAGGGAGATGCCGTAGTAGTAGGCGCGCGTCGGGTCGAAGGCGGAGCGACCGCCGACCTGGAACGCAGGGTTGTCACCGAACTGCGCGCGGCCGGTGCGGTAGAGCACCATCGCGTTGACGAGCGACTGCTGGAGGCGCTCGGTGACGGCGGGGAGGTAGTTGAAGTCCGAGAGGGCGTGGATGGCGGTGGTGACGTCGGCGAAGCTCAAGCCCGTCCAGTTGGTGGCGATGACCACGAAGCCCTGGTCGTTGATGAACCGCTGCATGTAGTTGCCGGTGTCCATCGGGCCGCCGAGCTCACCCGCCGCCGACCCGAGGAGGCCGTGACCGAACTGGATGAGGGGCAGCGGTCCGCGGGTCATCGCGCTGCGCGGCACCATCGCCACGAAGGGAACATCCACCACCGCCACGAAGCGCGGAGTGCCGTCGGGGTTGCGGCTGATGCGGGCGTCGTCGCCGGTTCCTTCGATGAAGGATGGGACGCGGATGGTGCCGGAGATGCGGCGGAGGATGTTGACATTGAAGTCCTCCTCGACCTGCGCGACGGTGAAGCCGAGACCGCGTTCGCCGACCATGGTGAGGGCGGCGTCGCGCATGGTGACGACGGGTCCGGTGAGCCAGCGCTCGGAGGCCGTGGTGAAGTCCCACGCGAGGGCGAGCGAGTCGCGGGCGATGCCGGCGCGGTCGAGGGCGGCGAAGATCTCGGTGTAGCGGGGCGCGACGCGAGCGAGGCGTGAATCACCGGAGGTGTTGCCCGAGCGGACGGCGTTGAAGCCGGGCGGGACGGAGAGCGCGGCGCCGCCGACGGCGCGGGCGGCGGTGGTGATGGCGACGGCGTAGCGGTGACCGGGCAGGAGGCGCACGGCGGGGCGGATGATGACGGTCTGCAGGCGGCCTTCGCGGGCGGTGACGTCGACCTCGGCGAAGTGCAGGACGCGCTGGCCGGTGGCCATGTCGACGATGGCCGTGGAGGCGTCGGCGGTGAGGGAGCGTGCGAGATCGGGGTGGCCGACGAGGGTGGCGGGGTCGACGCGCTCGGGGAAGTACGCGACGAGGCCGGCGGAGGGGGAGAAGCCGTCGTGGCGGTTCCAGGGGGCGGGGTTGATGGCGGTGGGGTCGCCGCCGTTGGAGGTGCGCCCGGTGGACACGGGCATGGCCGCGGCGGGGAGCGCGAGCTGCCCATTGGCAGATTGGTAGTAGGCGCTGGGGAAAGGGAGCAGGCAGGTCTCGGGGAAGCCCAACGGGTTGCACTCGGGACGCGGGCCGCCCGAGTCGGTGGGCGTGACCGCGGCGTCGGTCGCGGCGTCGGCACGGACGGCGGCGTCGGGGTTGGTCGCGGGCGCGGGGTCGCTGCAACCGAGAGACGCCGAGAGGAGTGCGAAGAGGGCCGCGGGGAGGATGGGCTTCATCGTGGACAAGCGGGTACCACGGAGCGCCAACGGATGGGGAGAGGCGGGGCGCGATGGGACGCGGCGCGAAGGGGCGATGCCGCGGCGGGAGGATCAGCTCGTGGGGATGACAGGCGACTGCGGGCGTGGGCGGGCGCTCCGAGAAGCCCGCCGCGATCTCTGACCCGCCGCCCTCACTCCGCTGGCGTGAAGCGGAGCCGCGCGTTGCTGGTCACTTCGCACGGGATGGTCGTGCCGATGCAGCCGCTGGCCACTTCGGTGCCAGTGGGGTTCTCCAGTCCGATGGCGGCGCCGCTATCGCTCAGGGACCCGTACGCAAACTCGATGACCCCGCTGCCTTCGTGCACGATCACCTCGAAGCTGAGGTTGCTGGTCACGCCGCGGATGGCCGTGTTGACCCACTGCACCACCCAGCGGCGCGTCGGCGCAGCGCCCACCGCCGCCACGCAGGTCCCGCCCGCCGTGTTGAACAGATCCGCCCAATGCACCGCGATCACCCCGTTGGGCACCCGCGTATCCGGAATCGCCTGGTACACCGGGAAGAGCCCCGACGTCCCGCCAACGCTGATCGCACCGTTGACCGCAACGACCATGGTCGCTCCGGAGGCGAGGGGCGCACCCCACCAGCGCGTCGCGAAGGGCAGCGGCATCGACACCGACTCGTCGTCCGAGCTCATGAGCACCCGAACCGCGCCAGGCTCGCCGCACACGTCGAGGTACGGAACCGCCACCGTCGACGGTTGCGTGACCGCGTAGCGCTCGCCCGCGTAGCACCGCCCCGCCGCGCACCACCCGCCCGCGCGGCACCCGGCACCGCACGCCCCGCAGTGCGTCGTGTCGCTCATCAGGTCGACGCACGCCCCGCCGCACGTCACCCGCGGCGACACGCACGGCGTCCCCGCGTCGACCGGCGGAACATCCCTCATCCCGCTGTCTGGGCTCCCCACGTCGACGGGCGGCACGTCGCGCCCGCCCGTGTCGGGCGAACCCACGTCGACCGGAGGCACGTCGCGCGCTCCAACATCGACCACGCCAAGGTCGACGGGAGGCACATCTCGTACGCCCGCATCGACGGGGACATCCATCACCGCAGGCCGGTCGATGGTTGCGACGCGGTCCATCGCAGCGACGTCGACGGGCGCGTCGGTCTGCCCGCTGTCGGTCGGTCCCACGTCCATCGCGACGGGTCGGTCGTTGACCATCGGGCGATCGCTCGCGACGGCGGCGTCCACCGACCCGAGCGGTTGCAGCATCTCCTGGGCGCGCGTGGCGAGCTCGCAGCGGCCCATGTCCACGTTGCATCGCTCGTTGCTCGCGCACCGCACGTCGAGGCACGCGGACGCCAGCAGCAGCGGAAGCTCCTCGGTGCGGCCGCGGGTGAAGCGCACCACCGCCCGCTGCATCACCCTCGCCGTCGTGGGCTCGCAGCCATTGGGGCCAGGGCAGCCGAGCACCTCGATCCAGACCGGGTCGTCGACCTCGTCGTCGGCCGCGATCAAACCCACCGCGAACGGTAGCTGGGCGCGGCCCGTCTCCGTTCCGAGCGCGGTGACACGCGCGCTGCGCAGCGGACCATCGGGGCCGACCCTCCGCACGCTGATGGCCAACGACTGGAGCGCTTCGCCACTGCCCCAGGCGACCTCGGATTCGATGCGCGCGACGATCTCCGTGCGCGGCACCTCGCAGCTCATCGCGAGCATCATCAACGTCGCCAACCCGGTGCGCTTCACGCGCCGCACGCTATCAGACCGCGCCAGTCCCGCTACCGCTGGAGCCACCCCGCCAGCGCGATGAACGGCAGCGACATCACCCGCAGGTCGATGTCGACGCCCGCGAGCACGTCGGCGCTCCCTTCCCCCGGTCGGTATCGCCCCTCCACCCAGAGCCCCGCGGCCATGCCGTAGGTCGAGTGGTAGTTGAGGCTCCGCGTCCCCCACCACAGACGCCCGAGAACACCGACGCGCCCCGGCTCCGGCACCACGTCCGCGATCACACCCGCCGACAACAACAACGGAAAGCTCGCGTTGAGCGGGACGTGCAGCACGCCGCCCACTGCCACGTCGAGGGTCACGAAGTCCGTCGTCCCGACCCACGCGAAGAACCCCGCCCGCCACGCGAAGGGCGAGCGCGCGCCGAAGGTCGCGTCCGTTCGCATCGCCATGGTGATGAGCACCTCGCGGGCGTCCACGGGGGCCAGCCGCGCGCCGCCCCCGAGCCCCAGGCCGACGCTCCACTGGGGGTAGGCCGCAGCCGCCGGGCTGAGCAGCAACACGCCCGCGAAGACAACCGATGCGCGCCGCACGGCCGCGGACGCTATCACGGAGCGGGACACCACCTCCGCGCCTCGGATACACTCGCGACACCCATCGTGATCCGACTGACGAGACCGTACTTTTCCGACGCCGAGGGCGTCGCGCTCACCGAGGTTCTCGCCTCGGGCATGCTCGTCCAGGGTGCCCGCGTCGCCGCCTTCGAGCAGGCCGTGCGCGCCTTCCTCCACGGCCTCGGCGCGCCCTCCGCACCGCCCCTCCACGCGCTCGCCGTCTCCACGGGAACCACCGCGCTCGAGCTCTGCCTCGCCACCACGCCGCGCGGCGTGACCGCGGGCGACGAGGTGATCGTCCCGGCGCTCACGTGGCCGTCGCCCGGCAACGCGGTGCTGCTGCGCCACGCCGACGCGGTGCTCGTCGACGTCGACCCCGTCACCTGGAACCTCTCCCCCGCCGAAGTCGCCCTCGCCCTCACGCCGCGCACGCGCGCCATCATCGCGGTCGACCAGTTTGGGGTTCCCGCGGAGGTGCCGGCGCTGCGGGCGCTCGCCTCGGACATCGACCTCATCGAAGACGCTGCGTGCGCCATCGGGTCGACGCTGCGCGGCCAACCGTGCGGCGCGCTGGGCGACGTGGCGACGTACTCGTTTCACCCGCGCAAGGTGGTGACCACGGCCGAGGGCGGCATGGTGCTCACCTACGACCAGGCGCGCGGAGAGCTCATCGCGGCGCTGCGCAACCACGGCCAACGCTCGGTGGGCGTCTTCGTCGGCCCGGGGCCCAACGCGCGCCTGAGCGAGCTGCACGGGGCGCTCGGCGTGCTCCAGATGGCGAAGCTCGACGAGATGCTCTCGCGCCGTCGCTCGCTCGCGACGGCCATCCGCGAGTCGCTCGCGCTGGCGTGGCAGGGCGCGCCCGAAGGGTCGACGGTCAACCACCAGACGCTGGGCTTCGTGCTGCCGACGCCCACCTCGGGGACCTTTGCGGGCGATCGTCGCGGGGCGCGTGATGCGCTGGTGGCGGGGCTGCGGGAGTCCGGCGTCGAGGCGGGGATTCTCTCGTACGCGCTGCACCGCCTGCCCCAGTTCGCGGCGCTGGGCGTCAACAACGTGCGGAGGTTTCCGGTGACCGATGCGGTGGTGGACGGAGGGGTGGCGGTTCCGCTGCATCCGGGGATGTCGGAAGACGACGCAGGCGTGGTCATCGAACAACTCAAGCGACACGCCGGTTGGGCGCTGGGCGATCGGGCGGTGCGGCTGTGACCACGGCCCCCACCGTCGTCGAGGTCAAGAACCTCATCAAGGTCTTCTCCTCCGGCTTCATCCGCACGGCGCCGCGGCTGCCGGGTCAGCGGCATACCTGGCTGGAGCGCACGCTCGCGAAGCGGGTCGCCAACGAGGAGCTTCGCAAGAAGATCCACGTGATGGTGGAGGCCGTGAAGGGCGTCTCCTTCGAGGTGAAGGCGGGGGAGATCTTCGGGTTTCTTGGTCCCAATGGCGCGGGCAAGACCACCACCATCAAGACCCTCATCGGGCTCATCTTCCCGACGAAGGGCGAGGTGCGGCTCTTCGGGCTCCCGGTGACCGATCCCACGGCACGACGGCGGCTCGGGTTTCTCCCCGAGAGCCCGTACCTCTACAAGTACCTCACGCCGCGCGAGATCATGGACCTCTGCGGTCGCCTCATCGGCCTCACGTCGCACCAGCGGCGCTCGCAGACCGCGGAGATCCTCCGCCGCGTGGGCCTCGGCAAGGACATGGATCGTCCGCTCCACGGCTTCTCCAAGGGCATGCTCCAGCGTGCCGGCCTTGCGCAGGCGCTCATCGGCGACCCCGAGCTGCTCATCCTCGACGAGCCCATGTCGGGCCTCGACCCCATCGGCCGCAAGGAGGTGCGCGACATCATCCTGCAAGAGCGCGAGCGCGGGCGCACCGTGATGTTCTCATCGCACATCCTCTCGGACGTCGAGATGCTCTGCGACCGCGTCGCCATCATGAACCGCGGCGAGCTCACCGCCTACGGCGCGCTCAACGACCTGCTGCGCCGCGAGATCCGCTCGGTGGAGGTGGAGCTGACCGGCGTCGATGACGCCCTCACCGCGGCGCTCGGCGCCCTCACTGGGGTCGTGCAGGGCAGGCTCAACGACAAGGTGCTGCTCAGCATCGAAGGCGAAGACCACGTCGGCGAAGTGCTCGCGCTCGCCGTCGCCCACAAGGCGCAGGTGCACGCCGTCACGCCGAAGCGCGAGACGCTGGAAGACCTCTTCGTGCGCAACGCCATCGGCGCCACGGCATCGGAGCGGTAGCTCACCCGACCAGCGGCACCCACGTGAGCTGCTCGTCCCTCGCGTAGCGCCCCACCGCCCACGTGATCGCCGCCCAGGTCCGCCGCGGGCTCGTCGCGAGCGACGCTGCCAGCACACGCCCCGTCGCGCCCCAACCCGCCGTGCCCGCGGGCCGCTCCAACCGCACCACCCGCTGACGCTTCGCCTCTGTGCCCGGCTCGTCGCGGCGTTGCAGCACCACCTCTTCGTCGGTGAGCCCGACCAGCTCCACGACCCCGTCGCCCTCGTCCGCCCACAGGGCACCGTACGCCCCCGTAAACGCTGTCTCCGTCTGCCAGCCCACGGTCACCTCACCGTCGCGCCGCAGCACCGTCGCCGTGCCCGTCGATGCCTCACCGGGGTCTGTCAGGCGGTTGGTCCACGAGAGCAGCAGGCGCCCGTCCGCGGGGTGCACGTCGACCTCGGAGAACACCAGCGCCGTCCCCACGCGCGCCGCCTCGCGCTCGCCGTCGAACACCACCCGCGACCGCTCCGGGTCGGTCAGCAGCACGCGCGTCCACCCGGCGTTGGGCCCCGTCACCGTCGCGGGCTCGACCGCCACCAGCAGCCGATCGACGTCCACCCAGCGCAGCACCTGGAGGTCGCCGCTGCCCGTAAACACCGGGCCCGACCGCGATGCGCCACCCCGGTCGACGCGCTCGACCTCGCGGCGTTCTTCGTAGCGCTGCGCCTGCTGCGGGTTGACCCACGCCGCCCACAGCCCGTCCGGGTGCAACGCCATGCGCCGCAACCGATCGCCACGAATCGCGGTCACCCGCTCGCGCCCCACCACCGTCAGCGAGCGCGTGTCCAGCCAGGTGAGCTCGTGGCCGCGATCCTTCGTGTCGTGGGTGAGACCCGACAACACCGCCGCGGTCGACCCGTCGGCCGAGGCCGCCACCACGATGTCGCCTGGCGCCGCGTCGAAGCGTGACTCGGCCAGCACGCCGCCATCGGGCACCACCACCGCGAACACCCGCACGTCGTCCGCCCCGCGCGTCACGACGAGCAGCGACTCGTCCGACAGCGCCGCGATGAACACGCCGCCCCAGAAGCGCGGCGGGTTCCAGGTGAAGAGCTCGCGACCGGACTCGGCCTCGACGCACACCACCTGCTCGTCGGAGGCGCGCACATACGCGAGCCAGCGATCGTCGGGGCTCCACACGACGCGCGTGACCCCGTAGGCGGTGTGGGCGTCGGAGCTCACCCCTCCAGGGTCAGCCGCGCGCCCGCTCGCTCGACCACCGCGGCCACCGCGGCCCGGTCGAAGTCGCGGCCCTCGCGGATCGCCGCCGCCAGCGCCTTCGCGGCGTTTTCCGCGCGCAGCCATCCAAAGGCCATCGACGCGATCGCGCTGTCCGGCAGCGGGTTGAGCCAGTCGAGCCCCTCCCGGTACACGATGCGCGCCGCGAGGCTCTTGGCCACGATAGAGCGCCAGTACGCCACCGGCATCCGCTCTTCCAACCGCGACTCGCCCAGCGCCCGCAGCGTCGGCGGCAGGTGCTCGCGCACCAGCACGTCGGCCAGCGCGTGGCTCTCGGCGTCGATGCCCTCCAGCGAGGCCGCGATGGCGTCGGCCGCGCGGTTCATCTCCTTGGAGAGCCGCACCGAGAGCTCAGGCATCAAGATGCCCGGGTGGTGCTCGCGCTCGCGGAAGAGCAGCTCGGCCTCACGCCGCGCCAGCGTGCGAAGACGCTCGATGACCTCCGCGACGAAGGCCTTCTTGTGGGCGAGAAACTCTTCTTCCGACAAGAGGTGCGCCGCGGCGATCTCGAAGCTGGAGCAGATCACGCCGCACTTGTTGGCGCTGCTGTCCTTGAGCACCAGCACGCCGCGCTCGCCCAGCGCCTTGCGCGCTTCGGGGGTGAGGAAGAGGTTGGCGCCCTCCACGATCACGCGGCTCGACGGCGTCCCGTCGGGCAGCAGGTGCTCCTGCCAGTTGTGTCCGTTGAGCGTCTGCGGCCTTCCGCCGCTCGGAACAAACGCATCCGCCACCACCCGGTTGTGCAGCGTGTTGCGCATGCGAACGCCGTCCGGCGCCTCGACGCGCGTGAGCCGCCCCCGCGCCGACAGCTTCGCCGGGTCGAAGCCGCTCACCGGCTCCGCCGCCCGGAAGAGCCGCAGCAGCTCGGCGTGATCGAGCCCCTCGGGGTCTTCAAGCGCGCCCGACCCGTCCGCGATGCCGACGACCTTCGCGCGCGCGCCGTAGTCGCGGTCGAGGATCTTCAGCATGTTGCCCGCGACGTCGCCGTCCGGGCCGCCGGTGAGCTTCACCGTGAAGTCCTGGCTGTGTGGGTCGATGCCGACGGCCTTCAGCGCCACTTCGAGGAAGACGGCGACGCCCTCGGACGTCACGCCGTACTCCTTGTGGTTGATGCCCGCGCCGGGCTTCGAGCTCATGAACGCCCCGGCCAGCTTGTGGCCGCGGCGCCGCGCGCGGTCGACGATCCAGTCGATGTGCTCGGGGGTGATGTTCTCGTCGGGGCCGAGGTAGAGCGTCTCCTGTCGGCCGAGGCGATCGACCAGCGGGTGCCTCTCATCGGCCACCATGAGGTCGAGCAGTCCGTCGATGAAGCCCTTCACCGCACGGGTGATGGGAACCTCCTGCGACGCCACGATGACGGCCTTGGCGCCGCCTTCGGGGATGTCCTTGTTCTTGAGCTGCTGGGCCTGCGCGAGGCCGTAGGCTTCGTCGTAGAGGCGGTCGGCCTCGGCCGCGAGCTGGTCGGGCCCCTTCGGGCGCACCACGCGGACACCGCCGCGCGCGATGTCGCGGAAACGGAGGTGGAAGCCGTCCCAGCCCTGGCCGTGCACGAAGTAGACGCCGAAGGGCTTCTCGTCGCCGCGCGGGATGAAACCCCCGTCGAGGCGAAAGGCCAGCCCGTAGCGCTTCGCGAGGTGGAGGTTGGTGCGCAGCGTGGCGCCCACGGCGTCGAGGAGCGTTCGCAGCACGCGGCGCGCGTCGTCGCCGTCGATGTCGTGCTCGACCTGGTCGCGGAGGGCGCCCGCGCGCTGCTCGTAGGTCTCGTCGGACATCCCGCTGATGGGGTTGAAGCGGTCGTGCAGGAGGTCGGCGACGGCGGCGCTCAGCGCGAGGTGGCGCGTGGCGAGCGAGAGCACGCGGTCGCGCGCGAAGGAGACGGGGTTGTCGCGGGTGAGGCGCTGGTGCGCGAGGCTGGCGAGCGCGACGACGACCTCGGCGCGTTCGAGCCCGAGGGTGGGGTTCTTCTGGCTGAGCGCGAGGGCGGCGTCGGAGATCCACTTGGCGCGGGCGAGGGCGGGGGCGAGGGCGCGCCAGGAGGCGCCGTCGGCGTCGAGGGCCCGGCCGTCGGGGCCGCGCACGAGATAGCTGAAGAGCGTGACGTAGCCGTTGCCGGGGTCTTCGACGACGTCGACGAAGGCCCGGTGGATGTTGACGCCGTGGCTGCCGAGCAGGTCGGCGCAGCGCTCGAACATCCGGCGCGGCGTGGCGTTGCCGACGGTGATGACGACGCGGGAGAGCGTCGGGTCGGCCTCGGGTTCGAGCTGCACGAGGGTGTCCTCGGTGCCCTTGACGGCGGCGTAGCGGTCGGCGCAGCGGATGGCGCGCAACGCCGTGGCCGAGCGCACGAAGTCCGCCGAGGCGCGGAGGAGAAACGAGCGCACCGAGTCGAGGTCGGCGCCGGCCTTCTTCGCGAGCCCGAGGATGGTGTCGAGGCGTGCCTGCTGGGCGGCCTCGGTCGGGTCGAAGCGGGGGATGTCGCCGAGCACGATGGTGTCGACGGCGAGCTGGCCGTCGGCGCTGGTGTGCACCTTCACCTGCCGCAGCGGCGCCTCGGCGGGGAGCTGATCGAGGATCTGCTTGAGCAGCCCCGGGCGGTCGCCGTCCATGAGGAAGGTCCAGCGGGCGCGGTCTTCGGAGTGGAGCGTGATGCGCGGGGCGATGCCCGACGCGCGCGCCGCGAGGATGGCGCGGAGGTGCGCGAGCCGCTCGTGGTCGGGGGTGTCCGCGAAGTAGGCCGCGGGCATCTGCGAGAGAAACCAGGGGAGCACCGCGTCGAGGGTGTGCTCCAGCGAGTGGATGATCTCCGCGCGAAGCGACGTGAGGTCAGTGCTCATAAGGTTGCGTTGGGGTAACACAGGTCGCGCGCGGAGGTAACGAAGCGCCGCGTCCGTGGCCGTCGCTCGTGCAGCGCGTGGCCGACGACGGACATCGCCGACGCCGGGGGCGTTGCTACCCCTCCTGCGGTGCGCTCACCCCGAGCGCGCGGGAGGTCACCGGCTTCTATGCTGCATCGAGTCCTGCGTCGTGCGCTCTCCGTGGTCGCGCTGGCCGTCACCCTACCGACACCCGCGTGGGCGGGGAGGATCCTCTTCGTCTCCGACTCGGAGACCGACCGCAACATCCCCGCGGCGCTGCGGGCCGCCGGGCACCTCGTCGACGTGGTGCTCAACGACTACGGCGCGGGCAACAACAACACGCGCTTGCAAGCGTCGCTCGCGGGCTACGACGCGGTGTTCTGGAGCGCGACGGGCGGCGGCCGGGGAGACATCCACACAACGGCCACGGCGGCCAACCTCACGAGCTACGTGACGGCGGGCGGCTACCTCTTCGTCACCGGATCGGACGTCGTCGTCTCTCCCCCCGACCCGGTGCTCGTCTCCTTGCTCGGCGCGACGGATGCCATCGATCTTCCAGGCGCACCGGCAGCGGCCATCAACGCGGCCAACGAGCTCACCACCGGGGTCGTCGACCTCCGCGGTGTTGTCCCGACGGGGGCGAGCGGCGACCGCGACGCGCTGCTCGGCGTCGGGGCGGACACGACCGTCGTCGTCGCGTCGGGACCAGTGCCCGCGCAGGCGCAGTGGACCGTTCGCGCCGTTGGTGAGGGTCGCATCGCGTTTGTGTCCAACGGCGACGGCGGCTCTCCCAGCGAGGCGCCCTCGTGGCGCGACACCTCCGCGGGCGGCGCTGGTGCGTACAACGCGGCGCTGCGCAACTTCGCCTTCCACGCGTCGGGGGCGCGGGTGCTCTTCGTGTCGGACTCGCGGACGGACACCAACATCCCCGACGTGCTGCGCGGCGATGGGCACCGGGTGACGGTGGTGCTCGACGACTTCGCGGGCGGCAACGCGCGGCTGCGCGGCTCCCTCGCGGGCTACGACGCGGTGGTGTGGAGCGCCACGGGCAACGGCTTCGGCGACGTGCACGACGCGGCGATGCTGACCGGCGTGACGAGCTACGTGCGGGGAGGCGGGTTCGTCTTCGTGACGGGCAACGACAGCGTGGTGTCGCCGAGCGATCCGCCGCTCATCGGCTTCCTTGGAGCGACGGATGGGGTCGATCTGCCGGGCGCTCCGGCCGCGGTCATCGACGCGGTCAACGAGCTCACGACGGGCGTCGCCGACCTGCGCGGGGTGTCGCCGACGGGGGCCAACGGCGACCGCGACGCGCTCATCGGTCTCGGCGCGGACACGGTCGCGGTGGTGACCACGAGCGGCTCGCCGATGCTGGCGCAGTGGACGCTGCGGACGGTCGGCGCGGGTCGCATCGCGTATGTGTCGGGCGGACAGGCGGGGCCGGCGAGCGCGCACCCGTCGTGGACGACGACGACGGGCGGTGGTGCGGCGGCCTACAACGCGGCGCTGAGAAACTTCGTGTTCCACGCGTCGGGGGCGCGGGTGTTGTTCGTGTCGGACTCACAGACGGACACCAACATCCCGGATGTGTTGCGCGGGGACGGGCACCGGGTGACGGTGGTGCTCGACGACTTCGCGGGGGGCAACGCGCGGCTGCGGGCCTCGCTCGCGGGCTACGACGTGGTGGTGTGGAGCGCGACGGGCGCGGGCTTCGGCGACGTGCACGACGGGGCCGTCTTCGGCGGGCTCACGAGCTTCGTGCGAGGCGGCGGCGGGGTGTTCGTGACGGGCAACGACAGCATCGCGTCGCCGACCGACCTGCCGCTCATCGGCTTCGTCGGAGGGACGGGGTCCGTCGATCTTCCGGGCGTGCCGACGGCGGTGACGGCGGCGACCAACGCGCTGACGGCGGGCGTGGTGGACGTGCGGGGGGCGGTTCCGACGGGAGCCAACGGTGATCGCGACGGGCTGACGGGCGTCGGGGTTGACACGGCGGTGGTGGTCGGGAGCGCGGGCGGGCCGTCGGCGCAGTGGACGCTGCGGACGCTCGGTGCGGGTCGCATCGCGTATGTGTCGGGCGGACAGGCGGGCCCGGCGAGCGCGCACCCGTCGTGGACGACGACCGCGGGCGGCGGCGCAGCGGCCTACAACGCGGCGCTGAGAAACTTCGTGTACGCCGTGGACCGCGGACCGGTGGGCGTGGTGACGGGCGCCGCGAATGGGACGGGCTGCGTGGACGCGAGCCAGTGCGGGAGCGGGTATTGCGTCGACGGGGTGTGCTGCAACAGCGCGTGCGGCGGCGGCGCGGCGGACTGTCAGGCGTGCACGGTGGCGGCGGGCGCGGCGGCCAACGGGACGTGCGGCGCGGTGGCGGCTGGGCGGTTGTGCCGCGCGTCGGCGGGGGTGTGCGACGCGGCGGAGAGCTGCGACGGGGCGGCGACGGCGTGCCCGGCAGACGGGTTCGCGGCGGACGGGACATCGTGCGCGGACGCCGTGACGTGCAACGGCGCGGAGACGTGCCGCGCGGGCGTGTGTGCGGCGGGGACGGTGCTCAACTGCAACGACAACAACGCCTGCACGACGGACCGGTGCGCAGAGCCGACGGGCTGCGTGAGCACACCGATTGGTGGCTGCGCCGACGCGGGGATGACGACGGACGCGGGAGGCGTGCGGGATGCAGGAGTGGACGTGCCATTGGCGACGGACGTCGTGACGGTCGTGGACGCGGGGATGCCGACGGTGGACGTGCTGGTGGTGATGGACGCCGGGGTGCCGACGGTGGACGTGCCGGTTGCGGTGGATGTTCCGATGGTGCCGGTGGACATGCCAGTGGCGGTCGCGGACGTGCCGATGACCGCGGTGGACACGCCAGTGGCAGTGGACGCCGGAATGGTGGCGGTGGACGTCGGGCAGGAGAGTGACGCGGCGGTCGAAACGGACGTCGAGACGTCGACGGACGCGCTGGTCGAGACGGATGTAGCGGTGCTCGTGGACGCCGCGGTAGCGAGCGACACGACAGCGGCTACGGACGTATCGGCCACGGCCGACGTGGGAGCGGGGACGGATGCAGCGGTGACTGCGGACATCGAAGTCGATGGAGGTGTGGCGGCGCCCGGGCCGAGTGCCGGTTGCGGGTGCGTCGTCGCGGGAAGCGAGTCGTCGCCGCGAGCGTCTGGATGGGCGCTGCTGGGCCTCGGTCTGGTGGGTCTCGGCCGCCGTCGTCGTCGGAGCGAGACGGGCCGCGAGTCTCGGTAGGACGGAAGGGCTTGATCGAAGAAAGGCCGCAAGGGCGCGAGGATCGCAAGGGGCGGTGGAATATGCGGCTGACACGGTCGATGGTCACCGTCGTGGCGCGACCGCTTCGACCTCCAACTCCTCATGACCCTTGCGATCCTCGCGCCCTCGCGGCCTCTCTCCGACCACCCCTCTCCGGCCTCGCGTGTACGCCGCCCGGTGATACCGTCGCGGTGATGCGCTCGACCCTCTACTCGCAGTGTCCCGGCTGCCGCGAAAACACGCTCATCCAGGAGATGGGCGGCACCTGGCGCTGCGCGTCGTGCAGCTTCGACTACGGCCCGCTCGCCCGCGATCAGGTCGCCCGCGAGGCGTGGATGCTCGACAACCTCAAGCGTGGTCCGATGGGGCAGCTCTCGGTGCTCCACCTCCACCGCGTGCTGCTCGCGATGCCGCTCCAGGCGTCCAACGACGCGGTCGTCGCCTTCGCCGCGCGCCACGGCATCAACCTCCCCACCGGCAAGCCGACCTCACCCGCCGTCATCGCGGGTGTCATCGTCGGCACCCTCGTCGCCTTGTTCGCGGGCGTGTACTTCCTGTTCGTTCGGTAGCGCACCTTGCGCGAAGGCCCGCGCGCGGGCACACCCGGCGCCGTGATGGTCGAGGTCGAAGCCCTCCGCAAGAGCTACCGCGTCGGCGGTCGCGCCCTCCCGGTGCTCCACGGCGCGAGCCTCCGCATCGAGCGCGGCGAGTTCGTCGCCATCATGGGCGCGTCGGGCTCCGGCAAGAGCACCCTGCTCTCCATCCTCGGCCTCCTCGAAAGCTACGATGCCGGCCGCTACACCCTCGCCGGTCACGACACCCGCGCCCTCTCCGAAGACCGCGCCGCCCGCCTGCGCAACGCGCTCCTCGGCTTCGTCTTCCAGTCCTTCCATCTCCTTGCCCACAAGTCGGCCTGGGAAAACGTCGCCCTCCCGCTCGCCTACGCAGGCGTCGAACGCCCCGAGCGCCGCCGCCGCGCCCTCGCGCTGCTCGCCCGCCTCGGCCTCGCCTCCCGCGCCACCCACCGCCCCGACGAGCTCTCCGGCGGCCAGCGGCAGCGCGTCGCCATCGCCCGCGCGCTCGCCAACAATCCTCCCGTCATCCTCGCCGACGAGCCCACCGGCAACCTCGACTCCAGGACCTCCGGTGAGGTGATGGCCCTCTTCCGCGAGATCCACGCCCGCGGCCGAACCATCGTGCTGGTCACCCACGAGCCCGCCGTCGCCGCCGCGGCCGATCGCGTCATCGTCGTGCGCGACGGTCGCGTGGTGTCCGGTGACGCCCAGGGCGCTGAGGTGACCGCGCCATGATCGATCTGCTCGTCGAGGTCTTCGAGGGCGTGGCCCGCCACCGCATGCGCGCCGCGGCGACGGCCTTCGGGGTGTTCTGGGGAATCCTCATGCTGGTGGTGCTGCTCGGCGGCGGCCGGGGCTTGCGCAACGGCCTCGACAAGCTCTTCGCCGACACGGCCACCAACTCCGCGTGGATCAACGTCGGCCGCACCTCCATGAGCTTCGAGGGCCTCGGCCCCGGGCGGCAGCTCATGCTCACCATCGACGACGTCGAGGCCATCGCGCGCGGTGTTCCCGAGATCGAAAACGTCTCTCCCCGCCACAGCGCTCCCGCGGGCCTCACCTTCACGCGCGGAACCCGCAACGGCGCCTTCCCCACCTACGGCATCTACCCCGGCTACGCGGTGGTCGAGCGCACGCAGGTGGTCCGCGGCCGGCTCATCAACGACCTCGATGTGGCGCGCGCGCGGCGGGTGGTCATCCTCGGCGTGCGCGTGGCGCAGACGCTCTTCGGCGCGAGCGAGGCCGTCGGGCAGCAGGTGGAGATCGGCGGCGTTCCCTTCCTCGTCGTCGGGGTCTTCACCGACGCGGGCGGAGAGGGCGAGCTGCGCCGGGTGTTCATGCCGTACAGCGCGCTCGCGCAGACCTTCGACTCGCGCCGACAGGTGCACGTGATGACCGCGACCCTGCGAGCGGGCGCCTCGGCCGAGCGAGCGACGGCCCACATCCGACGGCTGCTCGCGCGTCGCAAGCGCTTCGACCCCAACGACCGCGGCGCCGTCGACGTGTGGTTTGCGGAGCAGGAGTTTCGGAAGTTCGTGACGCTGATGCGCGGCATCGACATCGCCGTCATCGTCGTGGGCCTCGGAACGCTCGTCTCCGGCATGGTGGGCATCAGCAACATCATGTTCGTGTCGGTGCGCGAGCGGACGGCGGAGTTCGGCCTGCGGCGCGCGCTCGGCGCGACCCCGTCGACGGTCATGACCATGGTGCTCGCCGAGGCCGTGGCGCTGGCCTTCGTCGCGGGCGGACTCGGTCTCCTCGTAGGCGTCGGCCTCGTCGAGGCTGCGCGACGCGCGGAGGTTCGATCGGACTACTTCCGCGACCCGAGCATCGACCTGCGCACGGCGCTCACGGCCCTCGGCGTGCTCGTGGCGACCGCCGTGGTCGCGGGATACTTTCCGGCGCGCGAGGCGGCGCGGCTCAACCCCAACGAGGCCCTGCGGAGCACCTGATGACGGCCGACACGGGCGATGCCATCCACGACACCGACGACGACGCGCTCGCGGCGGCCCCGCGGACGCGCGGCGGGGCGTGGCGCTGGCTCTCGCGGCTCGCGGCGCTGGCCGTGTTGGCGGGCGGCGCTGCGTACGGGGTGCGCGCGTGGAAGCGGGCGCACGTCGCGCCGCCGCCGACGGGGCTGCGGGTGCGCCTCGGCGACGTGGTGGTGAAGGCGCAGGCGACGGGGCGCATCGTTCCGCGGCAGGAGGTGTTCGTGCGGCCGCTGGTGTCGGGGATGCTGGTGGAGCTCGCGGCGCACCCGGGCGACGTGGTGCACCGGGGCGACCTGCTGGCGACGGTTCGCATCCTGGCCGATCCGGTGGCGCTGGGCGACGCGCAGGCGCAGGTGCAGCTCGCGCGGGTTCGCCACACGCGGGCCGCGCGGGAGCTGGCGCGGGCGCGAGGGCAGGCGTCGCGCGATCTCATCGCGGGCCAGTCGCTCGACCAGGCGGCGGACGACGAAGCGGTCGCCCGGGCCGAGCTCACGGCGGCGCTCAGTCGGGCGCAGCTCATCGCGCGCGGGACCAGCGGGGGAGGGGCGGCGCTGCGGTCGAACCGGGTGCTCTCGCCGGTGGACGGGACGGTGCTCGCGGTGCCGGTGAACCTCGGCGACTACGTGAGCGAGACCAGCGGGTTTCGCGACGGGACGACGGTGGCGGTGGTGGCCGACATGACCGACCTGCTCTTCAAGGGGCAGATCGAGGAGGCGTACGTGGGCCAGCTCCAGCTCGGGATGGCGGTGGCGATTCGCGTCGGCGCGCTGCCCGCCGAACCACTGCGCGGAACGCTCCGCTGGATCTCCCCCCGCGCCATCATCGAGCAGGTCAACGGCGTCACGTCGACGGCGGTGCAGGCGCTCACGTCGTCGAGCGCGGGGGTGACGCGCTTCGAGCTGTGGGCCGCGGTGGCGCAGCCGCCGGGCGCCGTGCGCGCGGGGTACAGCGCGTCGGCGGAGGTCGAGCTCGCGCGGGCGACCGGGGTTCCGGTGATCGAAGAGAGCGCGCTGCGCTTCGAGGGGGCCAAGGCGTGGGCGCTGCCGTGCGGCGGCGGTCGCGAGCGCGAGGTGCGCGTGGGTCTCTCCGACGGGGTGCGCATCCAGGTGACCGAGGGCCTGCGACCGGGCGACTGCGTGCGCGAGCGGGACGGTCACTGACCCTGCCCGACGTCCGGCGGTGATACCGTCGCCCGATGGCGGTGCGGTCGTCGGTCGCGAAGGCGCTCTCCGTGGTGCTGCTGCTCGGGGCGGCGTGCCAGACGTTGCGCGTGGTGCGGCCGCCGCCGCAAGGCGCGGCGAGCTCCGAAGAGCCGACGAGGCTGCACCTGCGCGATGGCGACCTCATCATCGCGACGCACTGGTCGTCGGACGGTGACACCTTCTCTGGCACCGGCACCCGCTTCGACGCCGAGCGGCGGCAGACGGCCGAAGGGATCTTCACGCTACGCCGCGACGACATCGTCCTCGTCGAGCGCTCGGTGACCGGCGAAAACATGGCGTCTGGAGCTTCGGTCGCTGCCCTCAGCGTCGCGACGGTGGCCTCGGTCGCGGGCTCGGTCGCGTGCGCCGCCAACCCCAAGGCGTGCTTCGGCTCGTGCCCGACCTTCTACGTCACCGACGGGGGCCGCGAGGCGCTCCAGGCCGAAGGGTTCTCGACCTCCATCGCGCGCTCCTTCGAGGCCGACGACCTCGACGACCTGCCCCTCGCGCGCGTCGTCGACGGCGCCGTCACGCTGGCGATGCGCAACGAGGCGCTGGAGACGCACGTCACGCGTCGGGTGTCGCTGCTCGCCGTCGACGCGCCCGCCGGGAGCTGCGCGTACCGTGAGTTCGAGCGCGAGGCAATGCACGCGGTCGGCGACGAGGTCGCGGCCGTGGACTGCGACGCGCCCGCGGTCTGCCCGTTGCTCGCCGAGCGCGACGGCCGCGAGTGGAACCCCGGCTCCGACGGCATCGACCTCGCGACCCGTACGTCGGTGGTGCTGCGCTTCCCGGCGCTCCATGCGAGGGAAGGGGCGCTGGTGCTCGGGGCGCGCAACAGCCTGATGAGCACCTACCTGTTCTATCAGGCCATCGCGTGGCTCGGCCGGAGCTACGGCGCGCTGCTCGCGAGCGCCGAACGCGGCGACCCGGCGCTGGGTCGCAGCATCGCGGCCTTCGCGCAGCGCCTCGGCGGCGTCGACGTCTCGGTGCGTCGCGCCGACGGGTCGTGGGCCCTCGCCGCGACGCTCCCGTACATCGGCCCCAACGCCGCCGCGACGAGAGCAGTGCCCATCACGCCGCCGTCGCCCGACGCGCCCTTCGAGGTGCGCCTGGAGTTCGCACGCGCCCACTGGCGCATCGACTCGCTGCGCGCGGCGCCGCTCGTGGTGCGCGACTTGCCGGTGACGGAGGTCGCCGCGGAGGTGGTCGCCCGCCCGGGGAGGGACGCTCGCGCTGATGCTCGCAGCCTGCGTGGCGAGGGCGATCGCCTCGTCACGATGCCAGGGGACGAGCTCACGCTGCGCTTCGCGGTTCCGCCGGCGCGTGGCAACGCGGCGTACCTTCTGCGCACGCGCGGCTACTACTACGAGTGGATGCGCGCGCCATGGCTGCGCGAGGAGAGCCCCGCCCGCGCCCATCGACTGCTCGCCGACCCGGCTTCGGCGCTGAGAGAGCTCGCGGCGCCGTACCGCTCGCAGGAGGCCGAGATGGACGCGATCTTCAACGCGAGCCGCTTCGCTCGTCCGGGGGCTCCGTGAGGCTCGCGGCCATCCTCGCACTGATCGCGACGGCGCTCGGCGGGTGCGCGCCGGGTCAGAGCCTTGGGGCGCGGTACGTCGTTCGGAGCGCCGCCTCCGTGGCCTCTCCCAACGAGGCCTTCGGCGCGCAGGTGCGGGTGATCGACGCGTCGAACATGCGCTACCACGGGGAGGCGATTGCGTGCGACGAGCGACGCGTCTACGTGCGGCTCAACGTCACGGACAGCGATCGCGACCCGTACGTTGCGGTCGACTGGGACGAGGTGGCGACCGTAGACGTGGCGCTTCCGGGCATGGGCTGGGCGTATGGCCTCTGGACGGCGCTCGGCACCCTGTCGACCATCTCGCATGGGTGGTTCGCCGCGGCCACCCACGCGGCGTGGCTCGGCGTCGGCATCCCTTCGTCGGTCGCCGGCAGCAATCCCCACATCTCCGCGGCGGACTGCCGCGCGCTGCAAGCGTATCTGCGCTTCCCGCAAGGGATGCCCGATGGGTTCAGGGCCTCGCACTTCGCAGGCACTGGCGCCGTGTTGTCCACCGAGCCCGCGGTGCCGCCTTCTGCGCAGCCACCATCGCAGCCACCGAGCAACGCGCCGTGGGCGGTTGCTCCCGAGCCGACGCCAGCGCCCGACGCGCCGTCACCCGACGCAGGGGCGGCGTCTCCGCCTTGACGACCGGTGACCCATCAGCACGAGAGCCCGGCTCACTGACCTTCGACTACTTCGACGCGAGCGAAGACCCGCTCGCACGCCGCGCCGCCGACACGCCGCCCGAGGTGATCGACGCGCTCGACATCCTCGGCTGCGTGCACCTGGGCTACGCGCTCGCGGTGCTGCGTCTCAACGGCCACGAGCTCGTCACCGACGTCTGGCGCACCGCCGACGCTCGCGTGCTCGTCGAGCTGGAGGCGCGCACCGGCCGCGCCGAGTTCGCCACATGGTTCGCCGACGGAACCATCGTCCGCACCCTCCAGCGCCCCTCGTGGTGGCAATGGATCCACATGGCGCCCGGCACGCGCAACCACCCGCGCGACCGCCTCACCAGCGCCGCGTACCTCGGGACGATCGGAGGCGTGGCGGCGCGTCACCGCATGCGGGTCGCGGAGGTCGAGCGCGAGGGAGCGACGGTCGTCGAAGCGACGGAGCTGCGGGTGCACTTCGCGATGAGACAGCGGGCGGCCGAGCTCCGCGATGCGCGCATCCGGGGGCAGTTCGCGCTCGCGACGGCGATGGCCGTGGCGCTCGGACTGGTCGGAGCGTGGGTGACGGTGAAGACGCTCAAGGGCGATGGCCCGCCGCCGCCGGGCGCGGCGCTGCTGGCGCTGCTGGCGGCGCACCTCGTGGCCATGCCCGCGCACTACGTGGCGAAGTGGTTCGTGGCGCCGTGGATGGTGAGACTGCGACCAGGGCCACCCGCGAGGACGGCGGCGGAGATGCTCGCGGGGGCGGAAGTTCCGCGCGGTCGGGTGCGACGGGAGGAGTGACCCGGGAAGTGCCCGAGGTCACGGCGTCGGTGGTCAGGGCGATGGTGTAGGCTGCGGCTCGCGCTCGACTCCTCGACGGAAGGCTCAAGAACCGATGCCTGACTCTCGCATCACGATCATCCCCGGCCTCTGCGGCGGACGCCCCACCATTCGCGGGCTTCGCATCACCGTCGCGGACGTTCTCGAACTGTTGGCCGACGGCATGAGTTCGGACGAGATCCTGGCCGACTATCCCTACCTCGAACGTGAGGACGTCGCCGCCTGCCTGCACTTCGCCGCACGCCAGGCACGACGCGAGGAGCTGCCCATCCGGCGCGACGCGGCGTGAGTGTGCTTGCGCTCCTGAAGAAGCGAAGACCCCTCCCCGCTCACCCCCCGCAGGTCACCTCCGACGACTCCTCGCGCCCCGTCGCCGCGGTCACTGTCACCGCGTTTCCGCCGTTGAGCTGGATGCGCGTCTGCATCCCCGACGCCCGCGTCAGCAGCAGGCTCCCTCCGCTCTGCGGGCACCCGTTGTTGCACCGCGCGTAGCTGGCGATGAGCACCGTCCACGCCTCCGCCCCAGCGCCCACGCTCGCGTTGCCGCTCAACTGAACGCAGTCCGCCTCAAGGCTCCCCACCCCGTTGGCCGACACGGTGTACGTCCCACCCAGCGACCCGACCCCCGTCACCGACCCCGAGTACTGCACCGAGTAAGAGCCCGTCAGCGCCGTCACGCTCGCGCGAATCGCCGGCTGAAACGACGACCACCGCGTACGAACATCACCCGTCATCGCCACGTCGACCTGCGACGGGCTCGCCACCGTGATCGTCGCGTTGAGGGTGCCGTTCATCGCCACCATGCCGTAGGGCCCGACGCAGTCGGTGAGCGTCACGCGCAGCTCGTTGTCGCGAATCTGCACCCGCGCACACCCCGCGGGCGTAAACGTCGCCTGCGCCTGCGCCGCCGCTCGCTGCGCCGCGGTGTTGTTGCCCGTCACGCCATCGAGTGACGTCGCGAAGGCCTGCGCCAGGCCCACCGCCTGGGCCTGCAACGCGAGCGCCTCCACCGCGCGCCGACCCTCTTCGATCGCGGGGTCGTCCGCGCAGGCCGAGAGCGTCCACCCGAGCAACAACCCCAAGGCCGCGCGCCATCTCATCGTGGGCCGCAACTTCGCCCACCACCCCGCCCCAACGCAAACCTCAACCCGTCGCCGGGCTCACCCTCGGCAACCGCCGGACGGGCCGGCGCACCAGCAGCCACAGCGTGGCCATCGCGACGCCCAGCAACCCAAGCGCGCCCAGCGTTCGGCGTCGTCGTCGCGAGTGGAGCACCTCGTCCTGGGCCACCACCGAGCGCTGCGCCCGCGCCCGCGCGTGGCTCGGATCGACCCGCAGCACGGCATCGTACAGCTCCGGGTCGGCCACGCCGCGCCCCATCGCCTGCTCGGCCTCGATGAAGAGCACCGCCGCGCGAATCTCCCGCGCGTGCGTCCCCTCGGGCTCGACCCACAGCGCGAGCCGCCACACGGCTTGCGCCCGCGCCGCGTCTTCGGACTCCAGCGAGCGCGCGTAGGCCATGAGCGGGGCCACCATCTCGCCGCGACGTTCGAGGTCGGGGTGTCGCGCGAGCACCCAGCGGAAGTGACCGAGCATGTCCTGCGGGCGTCCACCGCGGCCCGCGGCGAGGCCCGCGTCGAGGCGCTGCGTGACCTCCGCCATGCGGCGCCGGTCGTTGGCGAGGTACAGCTCCGTGGCCGTGCGCTCCCAGCCCCACTGCGGGTTGGGGTCGTGGCCCTCGTACATCTCGTAGGCCGAGCGCAGGGCGTTGATGGACTCGCGCCCGTACTGCGTGACGGCCCACCGCGCGGCGTCGCGCACCTGCGCGCGGTCGCTGTTGACGAAGCTCACCGCCACCTGCATCGCGTCGGGCTGACGGATCGACCCGTACGCCCGGAGAATCTCCGCGAGCAGGGCGTTGTCGTGCTGCTGCACCGACTCGCCCGGCGTCACCTTGCGCAGCGCCTCGCGCGTCTGCCGCATGAACACCCGCATCATCTCCGACGGGTTGCGCAGCTCGATGAGCGCGGGCAGCGCGTAGTCGCGGAGCTGTCCCCGGATCACGCGCCCGATCTCCTGCCGGAAGATGGCGCCGTACTGCGGGGCGAGCGCGACGAGGGCGCGGCCCGCGTCGGCGGACTGCATCGTCCCGAGCGCGCGGCACAAGACGATCCGCTCGACGGCGCCCTGGATGTCGGCCGACCGCGGGGCGTTGATGAGGAGCGTGAGCAGGTCGTACTCGGCGTTTTCGCGGCCGTCGGTGGCAGCGCGAATGAGCCGGACGATCTTCAATCGCAGCGGGTCGACCTCGACGCGCCACGGGGCGAGCAGGCGCTGCCGGATCACCGGGATGTCCTCGCGCTCCAGCGAGCGGATGATCTCGTCGGCGGCGGTGCGGCGCTCCCGCGCATTGCCATCGGTGAGTCGCCCGAGCATGGCGTCGAGCTCGGCGGGGGTTCGCCCCACGGACTCATCGGCGACGGCTGCCGCTGTCGCAACGGGCGTCGCGGGCTGCTGTGCGCGGACGGACGGAGCCCACGCGAGGAGGGCCCCGGTCAGCGCGAGGGCTGTCAGTCGATGATGGAGAACGATCCCCATTCGCCCAGGTACCCGCGCCATCGGGAGTCCACGCGCTCGACCCGCGCCGCCGTCGGACCTCGCTGCAACCATCCCAGTAGCTCCCTCAGCGCCTCGTCCTCGCCCTCGGCGACGACCTCCACGGTGCCATCGGCGAGGTTCTTCACCCAGCCCGTCAGCCCGAGGCGCTTGGCCTCTCGCTGCGTCGACGAGCGGAAGAAGACGCCCTGCACCCGACCTCGCACCAGACAATGGATCTGCTTCGCCATGACATCCGTCGACCGCCGCCGCGGCCCCTGCACCCGACCGACCGGGCAATCATGGCGAGCAACGATCGCGAACCCGGCGGTAGCAAAAGCCCACCGCGAGGGCAAGTAACCGTCGCCCATCAGGCCGCCTGTCTGGCACAACGGTTCCGTACACCGATGCGCTGCTCGTTCTGCGCCGCCCTCGACGCCCAGTCCGATCATCACCGCGCCCCAGGGGATGCCGCGGCCGTGTGCCCGCGCTGCCTCGCCGCCATCGACGCCGCGCTGCGCGGGGCCGCAACCGTGAGCCCGTACTTCGAGTCCGTGTCGCTGCTGCTGGTCGAAGGAAAGGGTCCGCCGAGGGCCACTCCGCTGATGCTGCCTCCCAAGGCCTGCGCGTGGTGTGGTCGAGACGACTGGGGAGACGTTGCCTTCGCCGAGCTCCTCGGCGCGACGTCGCTCTGCGCCCCGTGCGCCGGGTCGTTGCGCGAGCGCGCCCCGCGGCCTGCGGCGGTGATCCACTACCGACAGGCGTCGCTCGGTGACGGCCGCCCGACCGACATCGTGGGCGCGCGGTACCGCCTCGACGGCGACGTCATCCATCGCGTCGGAGCGGACGAAGACGACGCGCTGCCGCTGTCGGAGGTGCGCGGCATCCGGGTGCGGATGTGGCCTGCCGCGACGCGCGACACGCGCGGGCCGTACAGGTTCGGCGGGATGATGACGCTGGCAGCGATCGGTGGCGTCGTGGCGGGATGGAGCGCCGCGGTCAACGTCGCGGCGGTGGCCTTCGGACTGGCGGTGCTGGTCTTCGGCCGCGGCCACGACGAGCTGCGCCTGGAGCTGCTGCGCGACGACGGGACGGCCTTCGAACTCGACACGCAGCGGGCTCAGTCCGACGTGGGGGCGCTGGTCGCCCGCCACGCGCGGGTGTTGGCCGCGGCGCTGTCCGCGATGGGTCGATCGCCCGCGGTGCGGGTGCTTCATGCTGTGTTGGCGCCAGGCGCGCGGGTCGACGCGGCCGATGAGGTCGAGGGAGGCGCTGCGCCCAGGGGAGCCGAGGAGACGTCACGGCGCCGCAAGCGGTAGCGATCACCCCGCCTTCACCACGACGCCCTCCGCCGCGAGGCACTGCGCGAAGCCTTCTCGCCAGCTCGGATACGTCAGCGTCATCCCGAGCACGCGCTTCACCCGCGTGTTCACCACCGTCCGGTCGTGCCGTAGCGTCTCCGGCGCGTCGCCCAACGCCACCGACGCCGGCAGCGCCAACCCGAGCCACCCGCACAGCCCGCGCACCACCTCGCCCTGCGGCACCGGCGCGTCGTCCGCTGCCACGAACACCTCCCCGCGCAGCCCCTTCTCCAGGCAGCCCAGCGCCATCGCCGCGAGGTCCTCCACGTGCACCCGCGACACCACCCGCGACCCATCGCCCGGAACCCGATAGCTCCCCTCCAACAGCCTCCGGTGCAGGCCCCGCCACGGCCCGTAGATGCCCGCCGCGCGTAGGGCCGTCGCACCCGCGTCACGCCACGTCGTCTCTGCCCTCAACCGCCCCTCCGCCTTCGCGTCGCGCGCATCGGTCGGCGTCTCCTCATCGATGCGCCCCGTACGCTCTCCGTACACGCCCGCGCTCGACACATACGCGACGGCCCGCGCTCGCCGCGTCGCCGCAGCCACCGCCTCATCGGTCACCCCGTCCGGTGGAAAGGTCGCCAGCACCGTCGCGCCGTCCCCGATGAGCGCTTCCACCACCTCCGCGGTGAGCCTCTCGCCGACCCACGCTTCAATCCCCAGCGCCCGCAGCGCTTCCCCACCCGTCTCGCTCCGCACCGTCGCCCGCACCGTGCGCCCTGCTGCCAACGCCTTGCGCGCCGCCGCCAGCCCGGTGAAGCCACAACCCAATATCACCAATGGTTCATCGGACATACCATCTCACCCGCTTATCGCTTGAGCAGCGCGGCCACGCCCGCCACCGTCATCACCACCGCCACGCCCACCCGGAAGGGCCGCTCGGCCACCCGCCGGTGAACCGCGTTGCCGACCCAGCCGCCGATCACCACCGCGGGCAGCAGCATCGCCGTGCGCCGCAGCGACGCCGCGCCGAGGTCACCGCGCACCACGTAGTTGGCCAGCATCGCGACGTTCATCAGCAGCCACAGCGCCGCCGCCGTCGCCCGCTGCGTCGACTTCTCCAGCCGCTCCCGCGCCAGCGCCGCCACGATGAGAACGCCGCCTACGCCGAAGATCCCGTGCGCCACGCCGCCCGTCACCAGCAGCGTGTTGGCGAGCGCCGCGCCCGCGCCCGGCCCCTTCGGCGGCCATAGGACCCGCCGCAGCTCGTTGAGCCCGATGAGCACCACCATCACCCCGAAGGCCCGCTGTAACTCCGGCCGCGCCGCGTATCGATACAGCCACAGCCCCACCAGCAGCCCCGCCCCCACGAGCGGCAGCACCCGCCGCCCGATGAGCGCCCGATCGATGAGCCTGCGATCGCTCCACGCGATGGCCGCCGACAGCACCATGTTGGCCGGGATGTACGCCGGGAGCAGCTCCGTCACCGGCATGAGCCACACGCCCACGGCGAGCGTCAGCACCGTCGCGCCGAAGCCCACCACGGACTCCACCGCGATGGCCACCATCACCAGCGCGAAGAGCGCGATCACCGCGCGTCGATGTTGTCGAGAAACCCGAGGATGAAGTCGTTGACCGTCCCGCGGTCTTCCATCGTTCCGAGCGCGCCGTACATCGCGGCGGCGCCTTCGGCGGTGGTGCCGTTGAGTCGGATGAGCTCCGTCGCCTCACGCAGGTCAGCGAGAATCTGATCGACCAGCGGCGCGTGCGCGGGCGTGATCATCATGTGCAGGCCCGAGGGCCGTTGGAGCCGATCGAGGTGCCAGCCGCGCGCGTCCATCGCCTCCGACAGCGCGAAGATGTCGATCTCGTCGGAGCCAAAGCCGAACACGCTCCCCACCGGATCACCGAACACCGCCAGGCCCGGGATGGCGTTGATGCCATCGATCAAGCGACGCGCGGTCTCCATCGTCGTCTTGGTGATGCGGAGATAACCCTCTTCGCCAAGGTGGTTCATGATCGCCCACGCTGCCGCGATGGGGCCTCCCGCGCGCGTCCCGCACATCGACGGCGAGCCGTACAAGCCCCCCGGCCAGTCGGCATAGGCGACAAACTGGAAGCGCCGCAGGTCGCGATCGCGATAAAGGACCACCGAGGCGCCCTTGGCCGCATAGCCATACTTGTGCACGTCCGCGCTCATCGAGGTCACACCCGGTACGCGGAAGTCAAAAGTCGGAACGTGGTACCCGAGCTTCTCCACCCACGGGAGCAAGAACCCACCGAGGCAGGCGTCGACGTGACAGAGAATCCCGCGCTGCTGCGCCAGCTCCGCGAGCTCGGCGATGGGGTCGACCACCCCGTGCGGATATTGTGGCGCCGACCCGACGATGAGGATGGTGTTGTCATTGACCAGCGAGCGCGCGGCCGCCATGTCGGCGCGGTAGTCACCCGTGACTGGGACGTGCACCGCCTTCACGTCGAAGTAGTGCGCCGCCTTCTCGAAAGCGGGGTGTACCGTGATGGGGACCAGCATCTCGGGATGGGTGATCTCGGGCTTCGTGGCGCGTGCCCACTCCCGCGCCGTCTTCACGGCCATCAGGATGCTTTCGGTTCCGCCGGTGGTCATGGTGCCCGCGGCGTCGGGGTGGTGAAACATCGCGGCGGTCATCGCCACCACGTCGGTCTCGCACTGCCGCAAGCCCGGAAAGGCCATCGGGTTGAGCGCGTTTTCCGAGAAGTACGCGCGCGATGCTTCATAGAGCACATCGAGCGCCTCGGGCCCCGCGTAGTACACGAGCGAAAACGTGCGCCCGTTGCGCCAGTCGGCGTCGCCGCCCTGCCGCCCCTTCAGCGTCGAGAGCACCTCGTCCTTCGACATTCCCCGCTTCGGAAACTCCATGCGATCCTCGTGTTGGGTATTCGGTGTGGGCGTCGACGACGGTCCGCTCAGCGCACGCGTCGTCGAAGAACGTTGTGCAGGATCTGCTGCATCTCCCCGGTCTCCTGCGCCGCCGCCGCCTGGAGCGCGCTCGTCGCCTCCATCGCGTCGTGGCGTGAGAGGAGATCGGCGGCGATCTGTCGCTCCTCGGCTGAGCCCTGGCGGAGCGTTCCGATGAGGTACTCCACCGCTTCGAGCGAGGGGATGCGCCCGATGGAGTTGAGCGCCGCCGCCCTGATCTGCACATCGGACTGATCACGGTGCAGCCGCGAGAGCGGGTCGAAGGCGTGCGGGAAATGGAGGATCTGGATGGCCTCGATGACCGCCATCCGCACCGCGGCTTCGCCCTCCGCCACACCCCGCATGAGCAGCGTGTACGTGCGCTTGAAGAAGAGCGACCGCGCCGCCCGCAGCACCGCCACCCGCACGTCGCCGCGGCCCCGCTCGAAGAGGTGTTCCAGCGGCGAGAGCACGGCGTAGAGCTGCACCTGCCCGAGCGCCTCGGCGAGCTGCGCCAGCGTGTTGGGGTGGTTGGGCTCCCGCGCCGTCAACGGAACCAACCTCGCCAGCAGCGCCTTGCGCCGCACGAAGTCCGGCAGCGTGGTGTCGAGGAGAATCTCCCCGCAGGTCTCCACCGCGTCGCCGTCTTCTTCCCACTCGATGACGTCGACGTTCCAGATGTCGGGGTACGCCACCGGCTGCTTCAGGTACTCGGGCACCGTGGGCACCCGCATCGCCTCGTCCTTCGCCTCGCCGTAGCGCTCGCTCAAGCGCGCGTAGCGCCGGGCCCGCTCGTCCTCGATGCCCGGCATGCGCGCCAGCATCCCGAAGACCCCCACCGCCCGCGCGTGCATCCCGACGCCCGAGTACGCGCCCACCGCCGCAAGCAGCGCGTTTTCCGCGAGCTCGACCGAGCCGCCCGTCCGCAGGATGTGCTCGGCCGCCGCGCGCCACGCCTCGGCCTCGCGCATCCGCAGCGTCGGGTGAAACGGCAGCCCGAGCGCCCGCGCGTAGTCCGCCGCCTCGTGCACGATGGTCGCGACGGCGTGGTGCTCCTGCGCGCGCGCGGCCCGCCCGATGAAGTCCTCGTAATACTGGAGCGCGTAATACTTCAGGTGGTCTTCGCGCAGGATGCGGATGCAGTTGAGGTAGCCCTCCGCGAGGTTTTCGAAGCTCCCGGTCTCGGCCCCGAGCGTGAGCAGCACCTGGAAGCAGTCGAAGGCCCGCTCGCGCAGACCGCGCGCCTCGAAGAGGTCGGCCGCCTCCTCCAGCAGTCGCATCGCGCGCACCCGACCGCGCTGCGCCCCGGCCGCGTCGCGGAGCTGCGCCAGCACCCGGCCCGCGTTGAAGCTCACCAGCGCGGCGTTGTACGGGTCCTCCCGCAGCCGCGGGTCGGCCTGAACCTCCTCCCACAGCACGCGCGCCTGCGGGAAGAGCTGGGCCTTCTCCGCCGAGATGGCCGCGTGCGCGGGCCAGCGCGCGGCCCGGTAGTGCTGCGCGGCGAGGCCGTGGTTGCCCGCCAGCGTCGCGGCGCGCGCGAGGTCTCTCGGCTCGCCGCCGCTCACCTGCGCCATGCGGTTGCCGTCGCGGAGGTAGAGCCACACCGACGCCGCCGCCCGCAGGAGCCCGATCTGTTGCAGCGCGTCGGCCAGCAGCCGCACGAGCTCGTCGTAGTCGCGCGCCTGGAGGTGCGTCTGCCCCGCGGCCCCCATCAGGATGAGCACGGCATTGTGCGGCTGCGAGGCCCGCATCGCGGCGCGCGCGCGGGACATCGCTTCGTCATTCAGGAGCGTCGACATCGGCGGCGCGGACTCTACTTCCCCGCCCCACTGCCCGTCACCGACCGAGTCGAGGCCGATCCGCTCGCGGCGGTCGACGCGCACCGGGACCGAAACCGTCCCGAGCCGGAAGAATTCGTCTGTCGGTGCGGTCGGCACCTTGTGCCACCCCGTTGTCGGCTGTGTCTCCGCGTTTGCTCCCCGGGGAGGATCGCGTTGCCACCATAACGCCACAACCTACATCTCCGGCGCGCAGCCGACCGCGGTCACCCAGCGGCACAGAGGGCGCTTCATTGCCGACATCTCTCAACGATGTAGCCATCGTGTCGCCAATGATTTTCGATTTGCCACAACGCGGGAGTGGCTGTTTCTTCCGCGGCATGTACCGCCCATTGACCACGTTGTTTGTCGCCTCGCTCTCGCTGCTCTCGGCCGTCGGCTGCGCCCCGATGGACGACGTCGACGACACCGAGTCCGCCTCCAGCGGGCTGACCGTTCGGCTCTGCCCCGAGGTCGTCGTCCGCGACGGCCGCGGCGACCCGCGCAACGCGGCCGGGCAGATCCGCAACTGCTGGCCGGGCGAGGCGAAGTGCTTCTGCGACGGCGACAACGACTGCTATCGCCTCTCGGGCTACGTCGCCTGCACCGCCATCACCGTGACCACCGGCGCGCAGGACGCGGGGGTCCGCGACACCGGGGTCCGCGACACGGGCGTTCGGGACACCGGGGTTCGGGACACGGGCGTTCGCGACACGGGTGCGGTCGACGCGGGCTCAGGCACCACCGCTCCGCCGGTGACCCCGGCCGCCGATGCGGGCGGCGTGACCAGCACGACGACCCCGTCCTCGGGTCTGCGGGCCTTCCCCGGCGCGGAGGGCTTCGGCGCCACTGCGACGGGCGGCCGCGGCGGTCGGGTGATCTATGTGACCAACCTCAACGCGTCGGGCGCGGGGTCGTTTCAGGACGCCGTCCAGCAGACCGGCCCGCGGTACATCCTCTTCAAGGTCAGCGGCGTCATCAACAGCGACGTCCAGATGAACAGCGGCGACGTGACCATCGCGGGCCAGACCTCCCCCGGCGGCATCACGGTGCGCGGCTTCCACACCACCGAGGCGAACTACTGCGACCAGCAGTGCGGCGCCAACGCGCGCGGCGTCAGCAACTTCATCGTGCGCCACCTGCGCAGCCGCCCGGCCGGCGGTGACTTCCCCGATGGCCTGCGCCTCCGCTACGCCCGCAACGGCGTCATCGACCACCTCTCCATGGGCAACGCCGCCGACGAGGCCGTCGAGATCTCGTATACCAACAACGTCACCATCCAGGACAGCATCCTGGCGGAGACCATCGGCGACCACGCGCAGTACGGCGGGATGCTCATCAACTACAGCAACCCCGCGGCGGGCTACGCGCTCGACAACCTCGCCATCGTCCGCAACGTCTGGAACCGCCTCCAGGGCCGCTACCCGGAGTTCTCGCGCGAGAGCGGCGCGGCGGTGGCGGGCTCCACCATGCGCGTCGAGCTGACCAACAACCTCCTGTGGGATCAGCGCTACTTCATCGACGTGAACCCGACCAACATCTCCGGGTCCAACGCGGGGTCGTGGGTCTACTACCAGATGAACTGGATCGGGAACTCCTCCTTCGCCCCGAGCAGCAACCGCTTCGGCTCCATCTGGCTACAGCCCTCCGCGGGCGGCACCACGGCGTACTTCAACGACAACCGCTCCAACCTCTGGCCCACCCGCGCCGACTGGGACCTCAACTACTGCTGCTCGGACTACAACGGCAGCACCGCGGTCCGCCCCTCCTGGGCGCGCACCACCCGCCACGCCTTCCCCGCGGTGACGGTGATGCCTTCGGCCAACGTTCGTCCCTACGCGGTCGCCAACGCCGGCGCCTTCCCGCGCGACCCGATGGACACGCGCCTCATGGGCAACGTGAGCGCCGGGACCTTCGACAGCCGCGCGAGCAACACCAACCCGGCCAACGACGCGCTGCGCACCGCCTTCACCGGCGCCGCGCCCGCCGCCCCGGTCGACACCGACAACGACGGCATGCCCGACTCGTGGGAGCGCGCCAAGGGCCTCAACCCCAACGCGCAGGACCACAACGGCACCACCGTCTCCGTCGCGATGACCGGCGTCGCCGGGTACACCAACCTGGAGTGCTACCTCAACGAGCTCTCCGCCCTGCGCGTCACCAACAACCGCTGAGCGCGCCCGCCCCGATCGTCTCCCCGCCTCGGCCGCGGTTTCGCTATCCTCCGCGGCCAACACCCCCCATGAAGACTGACCAGGCACACGCCCTCGGGCTCCCTCCGGTGAAGGGAGAGGAGATCACCCGGTACGTGATCCGCGCGCGGCCGCAGCGCTCGTTTCACACGGTGCTCGACGCGCACGACCTGCTCGACCCGAAGCGCACGCACCTCGCCGTCGTCACCACCCGCGTCACCGGAGAGGCGCTCACCGTCACCATCGAGCAGAACATCCTCCGCGGCGTCATCCGCGAGACCCTGGAGTGCGACGCCCGCCCGACGGTGCGCGCGAAGGTCTTCGACCGCACCATGCTCGACGAGCAGGGGGCCGAGTGTCGCCGCGAGACGGCCGACTTCACCCGCGGCCCGCTGCGCTTCCCCACGGACACGTACCCCGAGGTCTGCCTGCCGTTTCTGCTCCGCGGCACTGCGTTCGACGGCCAGCGCCGCACGCTGCACGCCTGGATCGCCGACCGCATGATCGCCAAGGTCTATTACGAAGAGCTCAAGCCGGTGACCGTCGACGTCCCCGCGGGGCGCTTCGAGACGCGCGAGCTGTCGATGTACCCGGACCTCAACGACTGGGTGAAGCTCGGGCGCGTGGTGAGCGAGCTGGCCAAGCCGTTCCTGCCGAAATACAAGCTCTGGTATGAGAAGGCCGCGCCGCACCGGCTCGTCCGCTTCGAGGGCCCGCACGGCCCACCGGGCGCCCCCGAGATCGTGCTCGAGCTCACCACCTGAAACACCCGCCGCCCTGGTGATACGGTCGGCCCATGGAGATCGTCCTTCTCATGGGATATCCCGCGTCGGGCAAGTCGACGTGGACGGCCGCGAACTTCCCCCATCACCGCCGCATCAACCGCGACACCCTCGGCGACAGCTCCCTCGCCGACCTCGTCCCGCTGGTGGCCGCCGCGCTCGACGACGGCGCCTCGGTGGTGCTCGACAACACCTACGCCACCCGTGACTCGCGCGCGCCGCTCGTCGCGCTCGGGCAGCAGCGTGGGGTTCCGGTGCGCTGCGTGTGGCTCGACGCGTCCATCGAGCAGGCCCAGTACAACGCCGTCGAGCGCCTCGTCCGCAAGCACGGTCGGCTGCTCACGCCCGACGAGATCAAGAAGGCGGGCAGGGGGGACCCCAACACGTACAGCCCCGCGGTGCTCTTCAAGTACCGCAAGGCCCTCGAGGCGCCGACGATGGCCGAGGGCTTTGCGAGCGTGGAGAAGGTCCCCTTCAAGCGCGGGGCGCAGGCGGCCGGGTACACGGGCAAGGCGCTGCTGCTCGACTACGACGGCACGCTCCGCAAGACGAAGAGCGGCGACAAGTACCCGCTGACGCCCGACGACGTGGAGGTGCTGCCGGGGCGCACCGAGGTGCTGAAGAAGTACCAGGCCGAGGGCTATCGCCTGCTCGGCGTGTCCAACCAGAGCGCGGTGTCCAAGAAGACGCTCTCGCTCGAAGCGGCGCAGGCGTGCTTCGCGCGCACCAACGAGCTGCTCGGCATCGACATCGAGGTGTCGTTCTGCCCGCACGAGCCGGCTCCCATCAACTGCTGGTGCCGCAAGCCGATGCCGGGACTCGGCGTGGCCTTCATCGAGAAGTACAAGCTCGACCGGGCCCACACGCTGATGGTCGGCGACATGACCACCGACCGCACCTTCGCCGCGCGGGCGGGCATCCGCTTCGTCGATCAGGCGGAGTTCTTCCGCTGACATGCGACGCATCGGGCGTTGGATCTTCGCGCTGCGCTCGCTCCTCACGGTCATCGCCGGGGCGTCCGCGCTCTCGCTGCTCGGCCTCCTCGCGGTGCGCCACCTCGTGCCGCAGGACGTTCTGCACAAGAGCAACGACGTCGTCGGCAACTACCTCCAGACGCTCGGCTCCATCTACGCCGTGCTGCTGGCCTTCGTCGTCTACGTGGTGTGGGGGCAGTTCAACGAGGTGCGCGGCCTCGTCGACCGCGAGGCCAACGAGGTGCTCGACCTCTACCGAACGGTCGAAGCGCTGCACGGGCTGGAGCGCTGCGCCGTGCGCGACGGGCTGCGCCGCTACGTCGACGAGGTGCTCGACAGCGAATGGACGGCGATGGAGCGCTGCCACATCGACCACTCCGAGGAGGTGGGGCACATCCTCGACGACACCTGGGAGGCCCTGCACGTCTTCGAACCGAAGACGGCGCGCGAGGTCGCCCTCTTCGACGAGTGCCTCAAGCGCTTCAACGACCTCTCCGACGCCCGCGCCGACCGGCTGAGCAGCGCCGTCGCGCGCATCCCCTTCGCGCTGCACCTGCTGCTCTACGGCGGCGCGGTGATCGTGGTCGGCTCGATGTGGCTCTTCGAGGTCGAAAACGTCTGGATCCACGCGCTCATCACCAGCGCCATGGCGGGCGCGGTCTCGCACGTCCTGTACGTGGTGCGCGACCTCGACGACTCCTTCTCGGGCGACTGGAAGGTCGACCCGGAGCCCTTCCAACGGGTGCGCCGGTACATGCGACGCGACCGGCTGAAGTGCCCACCCCCGGCCGAGGCGAAGAGCCCGTAGACGATTTCGCGAAGGCGAAGCGGAGGGCCGCGCACTCAAGGGGTGAAAAGGTGGTGACCTGATCCCATGGACCTTCGCAAACACAACCTGCACCTGCGCGCGATCTTTCAGGTCGCGCTGACCGCGTCGCTCCCCGTGGGATGTAAGGATTCCCCGGGCGTCGCTGCCACGCCTGACGTGACGGACTCGGGCGATGCCTCAACGTCCGATTCACCCGGGCTGGATGTCTTCGATGCGAACCGCTGCGGCTACTCGCCACCCGACGCCCGCGCCTACGACGACCAGGGAGTCGCGCCCGACGCCGTTGCGGACGCCAGCGCGTGCGCGCGGCGCTACGAACCCCCGCCCGGCAGTTGTGGCTACGAGCAGACCGTCGTCTTCCCCTGCGGACTCCCTGATGACGAGATCGCCCGCCTGGACGCCAGGGTCGAGGACCGGACGAGCGACGCGGCCTGCCGGGCGCTCTGCGCGGGTTCGAACAGTTCGGGCACCGTCGTCGCGGGATTCTGTCGCGAGATCACGAGCCGCCACGCGCGCCCCTTCGTCGTCCACTGTGGCACGTGCTGCTACGGACGGCGCACCGAGGGCCTCGCGATGCCCGCGCTCGCGAGCGGCGACGACGCAGGCGCGTTCCTGGCGTGGACGGCCTCGCTGGAGGCCGCGTCGGTCGTCGCCTTCCAGCGCCTCGCGGGCGAGCTGGCCACGCACGGCGCTCCCGAGTCGCTGGTGGTCGCCGCGCGCGCCTCGGCGCAGGACGAGGTGCGCCACGCCGCGGTCGTCGGTGCGCTGGCGCGCAGTCGCGGGGCTGCCGAGGTCACGGCTCGCGTCGACGCCCCGGTTGCACGCACGCTCGACGCGGTGGCGCGGGAGAACGTCGTCGAAGGCTGCGTCTACGAGACCTGGGCCGCGATGGTGGCGTGGTGGCAGGCCGACCACGCCAGCGCGCCCGACGTGGCCGCCGCGCAGCGACGCATTGCCCACGACGAGACACGCCACGCGGCGCTCGCGTGGTCTGTGCGCGATTGGTTCCTGTCACGCGCCGACGCGGACGGCGCCGCGCTGTCGGCAGCGATGCGCGGGGCTGTCGACGCGCTCGCGGCGTCGGTAGAGGCGCCCGCCCCGGCGGTGCTCGTCGGCGAGCTCGGCCTGCCGACGCCCGACGACGCGCGACGGCTCTTCGCGTCGCTGCGCGCGTCACTCTGGGCCCGACACGTAGCGACGGTGTGCTCTTGAGTCGGCTCTGGCGCGCGACCGGGACGAACGCCCGCCGCCCGTTGGGCGTCCCCTCACGCTCACTGGAGAGATCGCTGACCCAGTTCGGCACAAATTGTCGGTGCGAAAGACTCGAATTCAAGGCGTTTGACGTGGTGACCCGCTTGCACGAGGACGAAACATGAACCAGCGACTTCTCTCCTTGGCGCTCGTAGTGGCGCTCGTCCCAGGGGCTGCGGCAGCGATCAACCTGTCACCCTCGGTGCCGGACGCGGAGCCGGGCACCTTGGACATGGGCACCATGCTGGCGGTCTGGACCGACACGTCCACGCTGCTGTTCAGCGTGACGCCCGTGGGCGGCGTCGGGGCCGTGACCGTCCAAGCCTACGACCCGTCCGGGGCGCCGGTGGCGAGGTCGTTCCGCGGTGTGCCCGCGCTCGGCCCGATCGACTACCACCCTGCCAACGTCCAGTCGTACAGGGTCGCCTCCTACGGAGCCGGCGCCATGGTCGTCGCCCTGACGGCGTCGGATGGGATCTCCGCTGCGCGCGTGCAGCCCTCGGGGGTATCTCTCGACCGCGCGCCCATCGTGCTGCGACCCGAGGGCTCGCCGAGCCTCGTGGACAGCAACGACCTCGGGCTCGCCTGCACCCCGTCGACCTGCCTCGCGGTCTACGGGCAGTACCCCGACGCGGACCCCAACACCTCGGTAGCGGCGCAGCGGGTGGGCACCGACGGTCGGCTGCTCGACGCCGTTCCGCTCGCGTTGGGATGGTGGGCCAGGTCGACCCCGATGGTCGTCGCCCTCGCCGACCGCTTCATCGTGGCATGGACCACCGAGCTATCCGGCTCGCCATCGAACGTCGTGGCCGCGCGGGTGATGGCCGACGGGCGCGTGCTCGACCTCGGGGGCCGCGACCTCGGCGCCGTCGGCGCGGCGCGTTTGAACCTGCGCATCGCGACCGACGGGACGCGAGTGTTCATGAGCTGGTACGCCAGGGCCTCGGGCTCCAACCCGGCGGGCTGGTACACGCGGCTCTTCGACGCCGACCTCAACCCCATCTCCGCCCTCGCGTACCACGCCGACCTCAGCGCGGCGCCGTACCAGTTGGACCTGTGGTGGGACGGCACCCACTACGTCCAGCACGGCACCTCCACGTCCAGCGGAGGGCCGCGGCAGGTGGTGCGCTTCGACGCGACGGGCGCCCGCGTCGACGCGGTCCCCCAACGGCTGGCGGTGGACAGCGCCTTCGGGGCGGTGGTCCCCGCTCGCGGCGGGTTCTTCCGGGCGGGGAGTCCACTCGTCCGCTACAACGCCCTCGGCGCCCCGCAGGGGACGCCCTGGCCAGTGGTGCAGGGCTATTCGCCGCCCTCGGGGGTCGCGATCTCCTCGAACGGTACGGACTTCCTCGCGGCCTGGTACAACCTCCGTCCGGCCGCGGGGCGCCCGGCCACCCAGTCCTTCGTGCGGCTCAGCACCGCGGGTGCGGCGATCGACGCGGCACCGCTCGCGCTCCCCCTGACGGCCGGTACGATCTACGGGTTCGGGCTCGTCTACGACGGCGACCACGCGGACGCCTTCCGCTTCCTCGACGTGGCGGGTCAGCACGAGCGCCAGACGATCAACTTCGCGACGCGCACCGGTGCCCCACCCGTGACCATGGCCGTCGGCCCGAGCGGGGTCGTCCGCGGGGGCTCGCAGCGGCTGTTCTTGAGGGAGTGCGCCAGGCGCTTCGACGCCTCGTGGGCCGCCCTCGTTCCGGCGGAGAGTTGCTACGCCGCGGGCTTCTCGAACCTCCCCAACCCGGTCGCCGCCTCCGACGGGACGAACTTCGCCATCGTCTTCCGGATGGGGGGGCCGTACTTTTCAACATACCTCGCGCGGCTGAACCGCGACGGCGTCCTGCTCGACACGCGCGCTCGCGAGCTGCCGTCGCTCCGCAGCGCCACCATCCTCCACCTTGCGTACGGCGGGGGCACCTACCTCGTCGCCTGGAAGGCCGGCGACACGTTGGGGACGACCCTGCTCGCGCCCGACGGCAGCCTCGGCGCCAACGTCCCGCTCGGCACCTCGATCGGCGACTACCCGGAGGTGGTGTTCGACGGCATCAACTTCCTGGTGGTGTGGACCGGCTCGGGCGACGGGTCGCTGCGCGCCGTCCGCGTCTCCCCCGCGGGCGTGGTGCTCGACCCGACGCCCCTCGCGATCATCGGCGACGACGCGCAGCCGGTCCGCGCAGCGCCGCCCGTCATGGCGTCCGACGGCCACGGGACCACCGCCTTCGTGTACACCGCCTTCGATCCCGACCTCGCGGGGGGACAGGTGCGCGCGGCGTTCTTCCACGACGATGGCGGGACGATCCCCGACGCGGGCGCCCCGTTGGACGCGCCCCGAGACGTCGGCGTCGGGCCGGTTGTGGACGCATCGGTCGTGGACGCATCGGTCGTGGACGCATCGGTCGTGGACGCATCGGTCGTGGACGCATCGGTCGTGGACGCATCGGTCGTGGACGCATCGGTCGTGGACGCAACGATCGCGGATGCGGCAGACGTCGGGACCGGCAGAGGTACACCCCACGACGACGGCGCGATCTGCGACGTCGGCGGTACTCCGGGGCGCACCACCCATCGCGGGCTCGTCGTCCTTGCGGCGTTCGGACTCGCGCTCGCCCGTCGCCGCTCCGGGTCGCGCCGGGATCGTATGAGGTCGTGCACATGAGGCTCAGGTTGCTTGCGGCAGCGGCAGCGCTCTCGACGGCGTGCGGCACGGCGGCTGAGTGCGTCGCGCGTCGCGCCTTGCTCGATAAAGACCAGTCCACCTTTGGGAGATCTTCGATGAACGCGCGCCTGATTGTTTGTTCGCTCGCCTTCGCCCTGCTCGCCGCGCCCGCGGCGGCCCTCGCCTGCGGCGACGGGGGACCGCCCAACAGGGCCTGCAACGACGGCGGTGCGCAGTGGATCGGCTGCACCGATCACGCGCAGTGCCCCGAAGGGCAGTACTGCACTGGGGGGGCGACCTGCGGCTGCGGCTCGCGCGAGGCGTCACCCGCCAGCGTGTGCGACGACAGCGGGTGCCACGGCTGCTTCACGTGGTCGCCCGGGAGTACCTGCTCGAGGCCGCCGTTCGTGTGTCCCGACCCGACGGGGACCGACGCTTCCGTCGACGCGGGCGGTGGCGGGACCGTCGACGTGGGCGGTGGTGGCGGTGGCGGCGATGGATGCACGGTGCGCGCGCCCGGCGATCGCGCGGCGGGCTCTCCCGTCGCCGTACTCGCGGCCCTGGTCGGCATCGCCGCCCTCGCTCGCGTGCGACGCCGCTGACACGCGCGTCCGCGGTCCGCGGCGTGCAGAACAGAGCCTCCCGTCCCCAACATCGCGCGGGCACAGCGCGGAAACAGTACGCGCGCTGTGCCAGCGTGAGCCGTGATCGACGAGGAGAGCCCACATGTTTGCGAGACGCAGTCGCCTTGCCCGATCCCCAGAGCCCGCGTCATTCCCGACGCTCTTTCGTTCGATCCTCGTCGCGGCAGTCGCCGCGGAGGGCTGCACCGAGTCCGTGACGCCGGGCGCGGGCCCGCCCGGCGCGAACGCCTGCCCCGCCGATCAGACCTACTACTCGCTCTCCTCCCAGCTCGACCCGCTGCGAAGCTCCGCCCGCTTCGACTACCTGGAGCTGAAGACCAACGCTGAACGGCACTGGGACGGAGGGATCAACCCCAACGGCACGTGGATGACCATCGGCACGTCGGGCGCGCGCTGCGCGAACACGACCTCGGCGGCCAGCTGCGAGTCGGCCTTCGCCGCGCTCGCGAACGACCCCGCGTCCGGGACGCGTGACTCGTGGATCCTCGTGTACACGCGCGGCGACGAGGTCGGCGCGATCCGCAGCGTCGACGACTTCGTACGGCTGTACGCGCCCATCGACACGGTCACCGAGGCGGCGTTCGTCGCGGTGTATCGACACGGCGTGGCGGTGCCCTGCCTCGGCTCCGTGCGCCCGCTCCCCTCGGGGGGGTGGGACGTGAGCGGCACGACGACCCGCTGCCCCTCCGGACAATACGTGGTCACGGGCTGGGTCATCCGCGTTGCGCCGGACGGCGCGACGACATCGACCCAAGGGAGCACCGCCGATGGCGGCTGGTGTGGCGTTCCCGGCCGCCGCCCGGACGGACTACGCGACGCTCGCCTCGACGCGCCCGACGCCGTGGGCCGCTGGCTCGCCCGCGCTGCGCACATGGAGGCCGCGTCGGTGTTCGCGTTCGAATCGCTCGCGCGCGAGCTCGCAGAGTTCGGCGCCCCCGCGTCTCTCATCGACGCCGCGCGCCGCAGCGCCGACGACGAGCGCCGCCACGCGCGCATGATGGGCCGCCTCGCAGAGCGGGCGAGCGCCGCGGTGCCCCCGGTCGAGGTCGAGACGCCGCGCGCACGCACGGCCTTCGCGATCGCCCTGGAGAACGCGGTCGAGGGCTGCGTGCATGAGACCTGGGCTGCGATGGAGGCGCTGGTCCAGTCCGAGCGGGCCGCACGGCCGGGCGTGGCCGCGACGATGGGCGCCATCGCCGACGACGAGATGCGCCACGCGTCGCTCGCCTGGCAGGTCGCCGCGTGGCTGGAGCTGCAACTCACCGAGACCGAGCGGACCGCCGTCTGCGAGGCCCGCGAGGGCGCCCGCGCCGCGCTCGAGGCCAAGGTCGCGCGTGGGTACGACCCGGTCCTCGGGGAGGCGCTGGGGCTCCCGACGCCTGGGCTCGCCGCGCACCTCGTCGCGTCGCTGCACGCGGCGCTCGCGTAGAGGTTCGTGGCGCGACACAGGCGAAGCTCGGCGCTCTTCGCGGCCATGAGCCAGACGATCGGATGAGGAAGGGAGAGGTCGCGATGTTGAAGCACACCCTCGCAATGCTGGTGATTCTCGGTGTCGCGGGCTGCGGTGAAAGGGGACCATGGTCGACGGGCTCGTTCCCAGGACCGTCGGCCACCGCGAGCGCCACGGTGTCCGACGCCGCCCAACCGTTCCCCGGACACGGGGGATTCAACGTGCGGGAGGGCGACGGGCACGCGCACTACGAGATCAGTGTCTCCGGCGGCTACAGGGACACGGCGACGATGGAGCCCGCGCTCCTGTCGTTTCAGACGCCGCTGAGCCTCGAAGACGTGCGCCTCCTCATGGCCGGCGGCACCGTGATCCGCCCAGACCCGCCGACCGGGGGAGCGGTCACCTACTTCCTGCCCGGGGGCCGGGACCCGCTGCACCCGGCGGTCTCGCGGTGGATGCGCCAGATCGAGCTGGTCTGGAACGACGACGCGACCATCACCCTCCGCGCGACGCTCGGGCCGGTCTTCCGCTTCGAAGACGGCACCACGAGGCCCTCGGCGCCGACCGCCGTGGCCGAGGTCCGCGGAGTCCTCAACGTGACGTGCGCCAACGCGAGTCCCGATCCCAACAATGTCGTGCCCGACCGGTACTTCGAGAGCGCCTTCTGTCGCACCGCCCTCGCGGACGCGGGGCTGTCGCGCGTCGCCGCACTCGCCGAGTGAGTCGACCGCAGTCTCGCATCGGCGCCCCGAGCGCCGCGTCCGGGGACCTCGCACGTTGCCCTCCACCCACCCCAGGAATCCGGGTTGCCCTGCCGACGCTCAAGGCCCGCGAGACCGTCGCCTTGGGACGCGCGCTCGTCGCCGTCGCGCGCACGGTCAACCCGCTCGGGCTGCCGACGCCCGCCGACGCCCGACGGCTCTTCGCGTCGTTGCGCGCGTCGATCTGGGTCGACGCGTAGCGACCGTCTGCCGTCCAATCGGAGGCATTCGACAGGCAAGGCCACCCGCACCTCGCCCGGTGAGACCTCCCGGTCTCCCTCCACCGACTCGCGGGTCATCTATCGAGACCTCCCGGTCTCCCTCTCCGACGTTCATTTCGCGATTGCAGACCTCCCGGCAACCCAGGCACGTTGCCGAACATGACCACCCGTACCTACGACCCCGGAACCCTGGTTGCTCTGCCGACGCTCAAGGCCCGCGAGACCCTCGCGGTGGGACGCGCGCTCGTCGCCGTCGCGCGGCAGGAGCCCGGCCTGCCCTCCAACGTGACCGCCGCGGCCGATGGCGTCGCGACCACGATCGACCCACTCGCCCGTGAACTCGGTCCCACGGAGGCCGCGGCGCGACCGGGCGTGCGCGACGCCGACCGCGTCGAGGACAACGCCTACGGCGCGCTGGTGGACTTCGTGCGCGCCTTCGCGCGGCTGCCGCCCGGGGAGTTCCCGCAGTCGGCGCAGGCCGCCTCGGTGCTCCCGGTTCTCACCGACGAGAAGCAGGGGCTCGGGTTCCTGACGTTTGTTCCGTTGGTGGAGTGGTCGGAGGTGGACACCCGCCTGAAGGCGCTCGACGCGCGCGGTCTCGCCGAGGTCGTGACCGGGCTCGGCGGCGGCGTCTTCCTCGACCACCTCCGCACGTCCCACGTCGCCTACGGCCTCGCCACCGGCGGAACGGCCTCGCTCCCCTCCGACGACAGCCCCGCGGTGCGCTCGGCGCTCGACGCCATCACCGTCGCGCTCCGCTACTACGTGGTGCAGGTGGTCGCCTCAGTGCACCCGAACGCGCCCGAGACAGCCGAGCGCGCGTCGAAGCTGCTGCGCCCGCTCACCGAGTGGCAACGCCCCGCCGCCACGGTCGTGACGGAGCCGCCCGCGCCGGACCCCGCGCCGCCGACGGGCTGAGCGGGGGCGGCACTCGACGATTTCGCGAAGGCCGGGAGACGCCCTGCGCACTCAACGGGTGAAAGGGTGGTGCTCCCCCCGATGAACAAGAACTTCTCCCGATTGCTTGCGACCGCCTTTCCCCTCCTCTCTGGCTGCGTCGATAAGGTGCTCCTCGCGGACAAGCGCGACGGCGGCGCGAGCGACGCGCCCGTTCATGACGACGGGCCGATCTTGGACGCGCCAGCGCCCGCGGTCTGCGCGGCGTGCGGCGGGCCGACGGGCCTCGACTGCCTCTACGCGCCGGGCTGCGGCAGCGTCGTGCGGGTGTGCGCGGTGAACACGTGCGCCGACGCCATCGCTCTCCAGTACTGCGGCTGCGATGGGCAGACCTTCGTCAGCGGGTGCCTCACGCCCGACCGGCCGTTCCTGCACACCGGCGGGTGCACCACGGACGCGGACGGCGGGCCCACGCCCGTCGACGACGTGGTGCTGGCCGCCCCCTACTGCGCCGCTGAAGACTACTACCCCCGCGCCGTGGTTCAGCCGCCGCCCGACACGGGCGTGCTCTTCCCGTTCGGGGGGCCCTTCGAGGTGCAGGGTCGGTGGATCGCACCACGCCGACTTGCGACCCCGCTCACCGTGGACTGCGCGGCCCCCGTGGCGGGCGACCCCGCGTGCCACCCCGACGCGGTGATCCGCGTGCAACCCGACGGCGACGCGGGCATGCCGGTAGAGTGGCTCACCAGCGTAGCGTTCGAGTCGCTGCCGAGCGTCGCGGTGGGGACGGAAGTGGTGCTGCGGCTGCAAGCGGAGGGGGGGCCCGTGGCGATCCCCCGCCCCGGCAACGTGACGCTGATCCTACGGCGGGCGGGCGACCAGGCCGTGCTCATGGTCGTGGCCAACACCGTCCGCGACGCCAGGTACAACGGCGCCGCTCCCTTCCCCTTGGGCAACATCGGCGTGCAGCGCGCCGCGAAGCCCGCCTGCGTCGACGACGGGGCGCCGAGATGCGGCCTCACCGATGGCGCCTTCGGTATGGATGTGTCGGGCGTAACCGGGGGGCGCGCAGTGCAGCCGAGGGAGACGGCGGTGTTCGGCGGCGCGAGTGGGAGGTACTCGTTCCACAACCTCGTGTTTACGCACGCCGTCGGGACCTTCGCCCCCGAGTGCGCCGCCGAGGCGGGTGCCGATACGGGGCTGGCCGACTTCTACGGGTTCGAGATCGTGCGACAACCCGATCTGTGACCCGACCCGCCCTGCTTGCCGCCGCGCTCACGCTGGCCTCGCTCCCCATGGCGGTCCGAGGTGACCCCGTGCCCGCGACGGTGCGACTCGCGTGGGTGCGCGGCGCCGAGGCCGACGCCTGCCCCGACGGCGCGTGGCTGCGCGACGAGGTCACCCGCCGCCTCCGACGCGACCCCTTCGACGACGACGGCCCGCGCAGCATCGAGGCCGTCGTCGATCGCGTCGGCCCCGGCTGGCGCGCCGTGCTCCGTGTACGCGACCGCGAGGGAGCCCTCCTCGGCGAGCGCACCCTCACCCGCGAAGGCGACCGCTGCGAGCCCATCGTCGAGGCCAGCGCGCTCGCCATCGCGCTCGCGGTCGATCCCGACGCCACCATCGAGGAGATGCCCCGCGCCCCGGTGCCCCGCGTGCCGACGCGTCGACCCCGCCGCCCCGCGGCTCCCCCCCGCCCGCCTGCGCGTCCCGTCTCCTTTGGCATCCAGGGAGGCGTCGTCGTCGGTCTCACGCCTTCGGTCGCTCCCGCGGCGGGGTTCGGCGTCGCCGTCGAGCTCTCACCGTTGTGGAGCCTGCGCGGCCACGTCGACCTCGCCCCGGCGCTCGCGTCCGATGACCCGCGCTTCGCCTTCGGCTTCACCCGCGCTGCCGCCTTGGGGTGCGTCGATCCTGCGCGCGGTGACTCGCTGCGCCTGTCGCTCTGCGCGGGAGCGTCGGGCGCCGTCATCCACGCGGCCGCGCGCGACGTCTTCGCCCGCGAAGCCGGCGACCGGCTCTGGCTCGGAGCCACCGCGGCCGCGCGCATCCAATGGAATCCGTCGCCGCGCTGGTACGTCGGGCTGCGCGCAGAGGCGTCCGTCGCGGTGCTGCGGGCGAGGTACCAGTTCAACCCCGACGCCAGCGAGATCTACGCGCAGCCGTTGCTCTCGGGCGGAGGCGGCGTCGAGGTCGGCGTCCGCTCGCCCTGAGCGAGGAGCGTACGATTCGCTGAAGGCCGTCGGTGGCGCAGCGCACTCACCCGACGACCGACGTGAAGACCGTGGCCGAGACCTTCCCCATCGCCGCACCGACCGTCACCGGAGTCGACGTCGTGTCCGTGCACGCGGCGCACGGGGACTTCGTGTGGGCCTCGCTCCAGCGCCTCGGCGCGCGCGACGCCGACCTCGAAGACCGCTTCCAGGAGGTGTTCCTGGTGGTGCACCAGCGGGGAGGGGAGTTCGAGGGCCGCAGCCGCATCACCACGTGGCTCTTCGGCATCTGCCTTCGCGTGATGGCCGCCCACCGCCGCCGCGCGTGGGTGCGCCGCGAGCGCGCGACCGACGATCCCCCGGAGGCCGTCGCGCCCGCCGCCGACTCGCCCGATCGCTCCCTCGAACAGGTCGAGGCCGAGGCGCGCTTGCGAGAAGTCCTCGACGCGATGGACCTCGATCGTCGCGCGGTCTTCGTCATGAGCGTCATCGAGGAGATGCCCGCCGACGAGGTGGCCGCCATCGTGGGCGTTCCCGTCGGAACCGTCTACTCGCGCCTCCACGCCGCGCGAAGGCAGTTTGACGAGACCCTGCGGCGCCTCGACGCGCGCGACGCCCACCGGAGCCGGCGATGACCCACGACCCCCACGACGGACTCTCTCCCGCCGCGCGCGCGCTGCTCGACCGCGCCTCCGCGCCGCGCCCCCGCACCGCCGATGAGCGACGACGCACGACCCAGCGCGTGGCCCGCCTCGCGGTGGCCCCGGTGGTCGCAGGCGGCGCGTGGTTGTCGTGGAAGGGCGCGTTGCTGGCGGCGGCCCTCGTCGCAGGAGGCGTGGGCGTCGCGGTCGCCCATCGTGTGTCGACTCCGTCGCCGGTGCCGGTGCGGGTCGCGCCTCGCGTGGTGTCGGCCCCGGTCGCGGTGCGCGTCGAGGAGCCGCCCGCGCCGATGTTCGGTCCGTCGCTGCCGCCCGCGGAGGTCGCGCCGGTGGTGGCGGTCCGCCCCGCCCGCCCCGTCGTGTCGCCTGCGAGGTCGCCGGCGCGCCCGGTGGAGCCCATGCCCGCGGCGCCTGTCGTCGCGCCGACGGTCATCGCCTCGGCCCCGGTCGGATCGGTCGCTGCGCCGGTCGTCGCGCACCCGATGGAGGACGACCAGCGCACCCTCGAACGCGCGCGGCAGCTTCTCGCCAGCGACCCGGCGGAGGCGCTCCGCATCGCCGAGTCGGTGTCGTCCGCCGCGCTCGCCGAAGAGCGTGAGCTCATCGCCCTCGACGCGCTCCGTCGCATGGGGCGAGGGGATGCCCTGCGCGCGCGGGGGCAGCGCTTCATCGAGCGCCATCCGCGCAGCCTCTACGCCGAGCGCGTGCGCCGGTGGCTGCTGCCATAGCGATGTGGTGACGGTGGGGAGGGACGTGGGCAGCGCGCCTGCGATGGAGCGCGCTGCGACGTCAGGGGGAGGTCAGAAGAGGGGGATGCGGCGGAGGTCTCCGAGCGAGCCGGTCTCGATGTAGAGGAAGCCCTCTTCGGCGACGCCGCACGACCCGTTGTTCCCCTGGTCGACGGTGAAGTCGGGGATGCGCGCCCAGGTGTTGGTCAGGATGTTGAACTGCCAGATCGTGGTGCCGTCGAAGCCGCCTGCGGAGTAGAGGTGGCCCGAGTGGTCGGAGCAGAAGATGTCGTTGAGGGCCCCTTCGGGGTGGCTCGTCATCGCCGTCACCGCGCTCGTGGTGATGTCGAAGCGGTAGAGGTTCGCCGCCGCGAAGCCGCCGAAGTAGATGCTGTGCGTGAGCTCGTCGTAGCCGAGACGGGTCTCGTACAGGTCGGTGCTCACGCCGGTCGCGAAGTAGGTCGCGACGTTGGTCGTCGGGTTGTAGCGGAGGAGGCGCGCGCCGTCCGCCATGATCCAGAGGTTGCTGTCGCGGTCGGTGACCGTCATCGACTCGCGGTCGGCGTTGGAGAGGTCGTTGCGAACGACCGTCCAGCTGTTGGCCGACACCGAGTAGCGCAGCACCGCGGTGCCCTTCAGCGTCCAGATGTCACCGAGCGACAGGGCGGGCGAGCCCCACGACGCGAGGCCCGGCCCCGGCACCGAGGCCAGCGCGCCGAAGGCCCCGGTCGCGATCTCGATGCGCCCGAAGGAGCCGCCGTTGCCCGTGTGGATGTACCGCTCACCGAGCGGAACCCACGCCTGCAACCCGCGCGGCGCCGACGACAGACCCGGCACCGGCGTCCACGTCGTCCCGGTCTGACCCGAGAAGCCCGCGAGCCGGCGGCAGAGGCCCGACACGCACGCCTCCCGCGTCCCGCACGCGCGACCGCACGCGCCGCAGTTGGCCGGGTCGTACGTGGTGTTCACGCAGCTCCCCGAGCAGGCCGTGAGGCTCGCGCCGCAGCTCGCCGCGCAGGCGCCCGCCGAGCACACCTGGCCGGCGCCGCAGGTCACCCCGCACGCGCCGCAGTTGGCGCGGTCGGTCAGCGTGTCGCGGCAGACCCCCGAGCAGCTCGTCTGCCCCGCCGCGCACACCACCTGGCACCGGCTCGACAGGCACACCTGGAGCGCCGGGCACGTCGTCCCGCAGCCGCCGCAGTTGGCCTCGTCGGTCGCCGTGTCGCGGCACACCCCCGAGCAGTTGGTCAGGCCCGCCGCGCAGCTCACCGCGCAGACGCCCGCCGAGCACACCTGACCGGCCCCGCACGTCGTCCCGCACGCGCCGCAGTTGGCGCGATCGGTCTGCGTGTCGCGGCAGACGCCCGAGCACGCCGTGAGGCCGGTGCCGCACACCACCGTGCACGCGCCGCTGCGGCACGCCTGGCCCGCGGGGCACACCGTCCCGCACGCGCCGCAGTTGCTCTGGTCGCTCTGCGTGTCGCGGCAGACGCCCGAGCACGCCGTCTGACCCGTCGTGCACGAGAGCGTGCAGACCCCCGCGACGCAGATGCTCCCGGCGCCGCACGCCGTCCCGCAGGCGCCGCAGTTGGCGCGGTCGGTCTGGAGGTCGCGGCAGGTGCCCGAGCACTCCGTGAGGCCCGCCACGCAGCTCGTCTGGCACGTCCCGGTGTTGCACACCTGGCCGGGGGCGCAGCTCGTCCCGCAGGCGCCGCAGTTGCGCCGGTCGGTCTGGAGGTCGAAGCACGCGCCCGAGCACTCGCTCTGCCCCGTCGGGCACGACAGCACGCACGCGCCCGCCGTGCAGACGTTGGCGGCGCCGCAGGTGGTACCGCAGACGCCGCAGTTGCCGCGGTCGGTCTGGAGGTCGCGGCACGAGCCCGAGCAGTTGGTGAAGCCCGCCGCGCAGGTGAGGCTGCACACGCCGGCCGTGCAGGCCTGACCCGGCGCGCAGGAGGTGCCGCACGCGCCGCAGTTGAGCCGATCGGTCTGCGTGTCGCGGCAGGTGCCCGAGCACAGCGTGAGGTCGGTCGCGCAGGACACCGCGCACGAGCCCGCCGAGCAGACCTGGCCCGCGGCGCAGGTGAGGCCGCACACGCCGCAGTTGGCGCGGTCGGTCTGGAGGTCACGGCACACGCCGCCGCAGGCCGAGAGGGCGCCGCCGCAGCTCACCTGGCAGGCGCCCGCCGAGCACACCTGCCCGGCCTCGCACCCCGTCCCGCAGGCGCCGCAGTTGGCGCGGTCGGTCTGGAGGTCGCGGCAGGTGCCCGAGCACTCCGAGAGGCCCGCCCCGCAGCTCGCGAGGCAGCGGCCCGCGGCGCACACCTGGCCCGCGGCGCAGGCGTTGCCGCACTCGCCGCAGTGGGCGAGGTCGGTCTGCGTGTCGCGGCACGAGCCCGAGCAGTTGGTGGTGCCCGTCGCGCAGCTCAGCTCGCAGCGGCCGAGCGAGCACACCTGGCCCGCGGCGCAGGCGCTGCCGCAGGACCCGCAGTTGAGCCGGTCGTTCTGGAAGTCGCGGCACGCGCCGGCGCAGGTCGTGGTGCCCGCGGCACACGTGAGGGTGCAGACGCCCGCCGCGCAGATCTCGCCCTGCCCGCAGGCCACGCCGCAGCCGCCGCAGTTGGTGCGGTCGGTGCGCGTGTCGGCGCAGTAGCGCCCGGCGCCCGCGTCGTTGCCCGCGCCCGCGTCGCTCCCGGCGGTGCAGGTGGCGAGCGAGGCGCCGCACTCGATGGCGCAGGCCCCCGCCGCGCACACGAGGCCGGCGGCGCAGGCGGTGCCGCACGCGCCGCAGTTGGCGCGGTCGGTCTCGACGGACACGCAGCGACCGCCGCAGGCGACCTGGCCCGTCGGGCACTCGGTCTGGCAGGTACCCATCACGCAGGCTTCGGCGCGACCGCAGGCACGGCCGCACGCGCCGCAGTTGGTCGCGTCGTCCTGCAGGTTCACGCAGTTGCCGCCGCAGGTGGTGCGGGGCGACGTGCAGGCCGGGGTGATGTCCGTCGCGACGGCTGCGTCGCCACCGACGACCGACGCGCTGTTGCCACAGCCCAGGGCCGCGACGGTGAGCAGCGCCCACAGACATCTGCTGAGACGTTGAATTTCGATCATGGGAAAGGGACCCCTTTCGGAGGGTGAAAAGGCGGAGACGTGACGATCGCAACACGCGTCTCGCGCGAGGGTCAACGATTGGAAGGGGGTGCGGAAAAGACGCGCACCGACACATCAGTGAGGATCCAAAGCCACCGTGTTGCGCGACGCGACACGGGGCACCACGTCGCGCGGTCGGGACGTGATCGTCCGCCGCAAGGTATGTCGACGTGCGACGTGGTCGCCTCTGACCCGCAGGATCTTCGGGGTCGGGCTCAAGCATCGGTGCGCGGCGACCGATGGGTCACTGCATGGGTCAGAGCGTCAGCCCGGTGCCGGGCTTCGGGAAGAACTCCATCGACTTCGGCGAGCGCGACCCCGACCCCCCGGAGCATCACCACGTCGGGCCCTGGGCGGTGTTTCAGGCCTTCGACCCGCAGCGCTACACGCGGGAAGACCGCCAGCGCGCGGCCCTCGCCATGCGCTACCTGGTGATGGACCCATCCACGCCCCGGCAAGACCTCGTGGCGGTCGGGAGACGTGCGCTGGCGACGGTGTTCATGGCGCGGCTCATGGGTGAGCGCATCGACGACGTGGCGCTCTACGTCCGGGTGATGCACGTGCCGTCGTCGCAGCACGACGCAACCGTCCGCGGGTACCGGTAGGCCGTCGGTCAGTACCAGACGCGGGCGGCGTCCGCGGTCCAGGGTCGCGCGTTGAAGACGTACCGCCGGGCCACGCCGCGCAGCGGCACCGTGGGTTCACCCGACGCCCAGCCCACGCTTCCGCGGCACGACCGCGCCCGAAACGTTCGTCGGTCGCGCAGCACCCGCAGCACAGCCTCGCGATCGGCGCCCATCGAGAACACCATCGGAACCACCTCGTCGACCGGCAGCGCACCGACATCGAGCCAGTCGTCTCCCTCGCACCACGACGCCAGCGCCGTCATCGAGAGCCATGTCCCCGCGCCGAGCGCCCGCCTCGCGTCGGCGAGCAGCGCCCGATAGAAGCCGCGCTGCGAGGCCCCCGCGTCGAAGTCGATCTGCACCGCACGCACGCCCGGTGAGCGCGCGGCCTCGACCAGCGCCTCCACGACGCGCGCCCGGGTCGCATCGGTCAGCGCCAGTCCGCGCGGCCGCGCTTCGACCCGCACCACGGCCATCACGAAGGTCTCGTCGCGCACCCGCAACGGCTGCCTCCGCGGCGCCACGCGCACCCCCGTCGGGCGCACGTCGACGGTCGCTCGCAGGTAGGCGACGCCCACGTTCGCGGGGAGAAAACGCAGGTCTTCGGGGCGCTCCCACGCCCACAGCATGAGCGACGGCGGCGGGTCGGCGCTCGCCGTCGACGAGGCGAGCGTGAAGGCGAGCAGCGCGGCGGAGATCCTCACCGGGTCAGTACCAGTACCGGGTCGCCTGCGCCGCGGGCGACCGCGGGAAGTGCCGATGCAGCGCATTGAACGCTGCGCGCGACGCCCGGTGGATGGTCGCCGCCGGGGGGCAGGCGTTGGGGCGGGTTTGTCGAATCGCGGCGGCGAGGAGGTCGGGCAGCGCGGGCTCGGCGGGCATCCGCGGGGCGAGCCGGGCCGCCTCCGTCGCCGCCCAGGTGGCAGTGTCACCGAGGGCGACCCAGCGCGCCTGCTCTCGCGCGAAGGCCGTGCGCTCGGCCGCCGTGAGAAACCACGCCGGCGTGGCCTCGGCCGAGCGGGTGCAGCGCGTCGTCCAGAGGTCGCCCGTCGTGTCGCGCTCGTCGATCATGGACGTCTCCAACATGAGCGCGCCGGCGCCGTCGAGCAGCGAGCGCAAGAGCGCGAGGGAGCGCGCGTCTCCGATGGGGGATTGGGCGAGGGCCCGCAGCGGTCGCTGTGCCGTCTCGGAGAGGCGCACCACCAGGGCGGCCGCGGCCTGGAAGGGCACCTCGTCGCCGAGCACCGCCGCGCGATGGAGGGCGACGTTGGCGATGCGATCGCGCAGCGCGGGTGGGAGCGAGCGGTGGGCTGCGACGCGCAGCAGCACCGACACCGGGACGCGGAGCGAGAGGGCGCTGGCGGCGGCGGGAGACAGGTCTTCCGCGAGGGTCGCGTCAGGGTGCACGGGCCCCGTCTCTGGCAGCCACCCGGCGGGCCGACCGTACGCAAACGGAACAAACTCATCGACGTTGCCCGCCGTCCGCAGCGCGAGCTCGTGGAAGAGGTTGCGGGCGGTGAGTCCGTCCTCCGGGGTGAGCTGGTTCGCGGTGGCGACGATCTCTGCGTGGACGGGCTGCCTTCGCTCGACGAGCACTCGCAGCCGCTCGTAGCGGGCCGTCACGAAGGCCGGGTCGGAGCGCGCGATGGTCGCGGCGGCTTCGAGCGCGGGGTCGAGCGCCGAGGCGAGCCCGGTGCCCGACGATTGGAGCGCGGCGACCAGCCACTGCCGCGCGTGGGTTCGCTGGAGGAGCGCGAGCGCCGTCGCGCGGTCGTCGTCGGAGCGTTGGTTCTCGTCGCGGAGGGCGATCCAGGTGGTCATCGGGTCGGCGTCGTCGCGGGTCACGCGATGCGTCGCATACAGGTGCACGTAATCGTGGAGGTCCCGTCCGAGCAGCGCGCCGAGGCCCGGCCGGGCGAGGCTCGCGCCGAGCGTGTGGAGACGCCCGCTGGGGTCACGGAGCGTGTCGATGAGCGAGCCGTAGCGCCGGGTCATGTCGTGCACCGGTGCGCCATTGGCGTCGGCGAGGAGGGCGCGCGCGAGCTGCGAGGCGCGAGCGAGGAGGGCGGGGTCGGGGGTCGCGCGTCCGCGCTGGGCCGCGCGGGTGATGGAGCGCAGCACGAGGTAGCGCGCCACGGACGCCCACGGGGAGGCGGTGTCGGCGGCGATGGCGGCGAAGTCGCGCTCGGCGGCGTCGTAGCGGCCGGCATAGAAGTGCGCCGCGGCGATCTGGTACGCGCGGTCGCGACGCTGCTCCGGTGGGGCGGACTCCTGCAGCGCGATGGGCGAACGCCCCGGCGTGGGTCCGCAGTTGGAGAACACGGCGTCCTGGGCGTCGATCCAGGCGCGCACGGCGTCGCTGCGGGCGCCGTCGCGGGCCACCCGCTGTCGCAGCGCGAGGGCGGCGTTGGCGAAGGCGTCGTCGAGGCAGTTGGGCGTCCACGATTCGTGTTGCGACCACCCGTTGGGGATGGCGGGGCCAGCGGCTCCGAGGACTTCGGTGCGCGCCGTGCGCCAGGGGCCGTCGCTCGGGGCGTACCCGCCCTCCAGGTTGTAGGCGTCGACGTTGGGGTCGGCGCCGACGGGCGTCGCGGCGTCGAAGGCGAGCGCCGGAACTTCACTGCGAATGGTCCGCTCGCGGAGCACGAAGGCGGTGCGCTCGGCGGTGTCGAAGGGCGCGTCGGTGAGCACCCTCCACGCGAGCACCTGGTAGCTGGTGGACCACGTTCCGAGGTAGCCGGGGTGGCCCGCGAAGACGCGGTCGAGGGGGAGGTCGGGGTTGCGTCGGTTGACGTAGACGGGGCCTTCGATGCCGCCGCCGCACGCGCGGAGGTCGTCGCCGCGAAGGAGCGACGACCCGACGAGGGAGAGGGCGAGGAGACCGCGGGCGAGGGAGCGCATCGCGGCGGTTGTACCGCGACGTCCCGCGCGCGAGGCAACGGGACGGCGGCGACGTCCCTCGCGGACACGGCCAGCCTCCGCCTAGACTCGGCGCCCTCATGGCCACTCCGCTCACCGCCGAACGCCTCGTCTCCCTCCGTCGCGTGCAGCACGTCGTGCCCTCGCCCGATGGAAGCTGGCTCGCCGTCGCGCTCGCCCGCCTCGACCACGAGGGCGTCCGCTACGTCTCCGAGCTCTGGCGGGTCTCCCTCACCAACGGCGCCACGACCCGCCTCACGCGCGGCGCGTCCAACGACCGGGCGCCCGCGTTTCGTCGCGACGGCGCGCTGGGCTTCTTGAGCAACCGGGTTCCGCGCGAGGGGAAGGCGGAGGAGGGCGACGACGAGCGGGCGCAGGTCTGGGTGCTCCCCGCTCACGGCGGCGAGGCCGAGCCGCTCACCGACGAGCCGCTCGGGGTCAACGCCTTCGCCTTCGCGGCCGCCGCCGATCGTCTCGTGGTGCTCGCCGATGCGCTGCCGGGCGTCCCCTTCGAGGCGCAGCGTTCGCGCGCCGCCGAGCTCGCGAAGAAGGGCCCATCGCTGCTCCGCTACACCTCGACACCCATCCGCCACTGGGACCATTGGCTGCCGCGCGCCGCGCCCCACCTCGTGGCCTTCGACGAGCGCGGCGGTGGTCGTGTCGACCTGACGCCCGACGCCGACACCGACTTCCGCGACGAGAGCGAGTGGGCGCTCTCACCCGACGGACTTCACGTCGCGATCACGGTGCAGCGCCTCTCGGCCGAGCGCATCGTCGAGTACGCTCTCGCGCTCATCGACCCCGCGACGGGCACCCGCCGCTCGCTTGTCGACGAGGCTCGCGTGTCGGTCCGCAACCCCTGCTTCTCTCGCGACGGTCGCTCGCTCGCGTGCGTCCTCGAACGCCGCACGCCCGGTCGTCACGGCAAGCCGATGTTGTGGATCTTCGACGTCGCATCGGGCGACGGTCGCGAGCTCGCCGCCGAGTGGGACCGCTGGCCCGTCCCCGCGTGCTTCACCGTCGACGGTCGCGAGCTGATCGTCACCGTCGACGACGAGGGGACCGTTCCGGTGTTCGCGATCGACGTGGCGTCGGGCGCACAACGGCGCATCACGCAACCCGATGCGGGCGGTAGCCACGACCACGTCTCGGCGCTGCGATCGGGCGACGCCATCGTGGGATTGCGGCATCGCATCACGCACCCGCCCGAGGTGTTCTATTCGTCGATGGAGACCGGCGCGACGCCCGTGCTGCTCACCGCGCTGAGCGGCTTCACCGAGGCCGACGGCGACGCGCTCGCGACGGTCACTCCGCAGTGGCTCCTGGCTGACGACGGCGCCGAGGTGCAGAGCTATGTGGTCGTGCCCAGAGACGCGACGGGTCCCGCGCCCGCGCTCCTGTGGATCCACGGCGGCCCCGTCTCCCAATGGGCCGACTCGTGGCACTGGCGATGGAACTCCCTTGTCGCAGCGTCCGCGGGCTACGTCGTCGCGCTGCCCAACCCACGCGGCTCCACGGGTCGCGGCCAGGCCTTCGTCGAGGGCATCTGGAACAACACCTGGGGCGACCAGTGCTACCGCGACGTGATGACGGCCGCTGACGCGCTGGCCCGACACCCGTCGGTCGACGGCGACAAGCTCGCGGCGATGGGCGGCTCCTTCGGCGGCTACATGACCAACTGGATCGGCGTGAGCACGGAGCGCTTCCGCTGTCTGGTCACGCACGCGAGCATCTACGCGATGTCACCCTTCAGCGGCACCACCGACCACTCGGCGTGGTGGTACGCGATGATGGGTGTCTCCCCGTACGAGAACGTCGCCGCGCACGAGCGCTGGTCACCGCACGGCGGCATCGCGCGATGGAAGACGCCGACGCTGGTGCTGCACGGTGAGCGCGACTACCGGGTGCCCATCTCCGAAGCGCTGATGCTCTTCGAGGCGTTGCAGCACCATCGCGTGCCGTCGGAGCTGGTGGTGTTTCCCGACGAGGGGCACTGGATCGCGAAGCCCCGCAACGCCGTCGCCTGGTATGGCGCGGTGTTGGAGTTTCTCGGGCGTCATATCGAGCCCTGAAAACGCTGTACCCCCAGTAGGAGTCGAACCTACGACCTTCGGCTTAGGAAGCCGCTGCTCTATCCACTGAGCTATGAGGGCGCCCGTGACGTCCGGCGGTCTCCCATGGGGCCGCGCTGGCTGTCAACGTTGTGCCCGACGCTCGAAGGCGCTGGCGCGCTTCAGCCGTGGTTGGGGACGGCGGCTTCGGTCTGCGCGGCGGTGGTCGGGACGTCCTGGGTGTTGCGGACGGCGCCGAGCACCGAGAGGGAAACCGCGATCAGACCCAGCACCAGACGAACCGTGTGAACCGCCTTGTTGCTTCGACGCATGACCGAACCTCCGTGCGAGCCGACCTTCCGCTCACCAACTACTTCAACAACCGGGCCATTCCCTGCGACCACGATCGGAGGTGAAGGTTCCGTGAGAAGTGCTAGCGGCCTCGTCGCACGAACGATGCGCTGCGGCGTCGGGTCCCCTGACATCGGGGTCATACCGTGAACCGCGGCGGACACCCCCGGTCGTGTCCCGGAGTGGACAGTCACCGTGTCGGGGATGAACAGGTGTGGCGTCAGTGCAGGTCGGCGAGGATCTGCTCGCCCGTGAGCTGGTCGGCCGAACGGCCCTCGTAGTAGCGCATCAGCCCCGCGCGCTCGTAGTGCGGCAGGATGCGCGGGGACATCAGCCCGATCGCGCGCAGGTTGGGGATGAGCCGCCGGAACATCACATGGCGGAACTCGGCCATCCCGGCGGAGCTGACCACGAAGTCCCGCCACTGTGCCCGCGTGAGCCGGTGGGTGAACCACTCGTCGTAGACCTCGAAGCCCATGAAGCGGTTGCGCATCAGCAGCGCCACCTCGTAGGCCCAGTCCTCGCGCTCGTTGCGCTCGCGGTCGGTGAGGTGGTCGCGGAAGTGTTCGCGCAGCGCGACGACCCCGTAGTGGACATGCCGGGCCTCGTCCTGGATGACGTTGCGGAGGAGTTCTTTGAGGAGGGGCTCGCGGGTCTGCTTGTAAAGGACGCCGAAGGCCCCGAGCGCCAGTCCCTCCACCATGATCTGCATCCCCAGGAACTTCATGTCCCAACGGCCATCGGTCATCAATGAGTCGATGACCACATAGAGGTTGTCGTTGATCTGATAGAGCTTGTTGAGCTTCGTATCGATGTACCGATTGAAGACCTCGACGTGGCGGCCCTCGTCCATGACCTGCGTGCTGCCGTACATCTTCCCGTCGAAGAACTGCACCGCCTCGGTCACCTGCGCCGCCGCGAAGAGGGCGCCCTGCTCACCATGCAGAAATTGACTCAACATCCATGCAGCGAGCGACGCGCGCAGCTTCATCTGGTCGGTCGCGCCGAGGTCGACGCCCAGCGAGCGCAGCTTCGCGAAGTCGATGAAGTCCTCCGGGATGAGCGGGACCTCCGGGTTGAGCGGGTCGACGTCGATGTGCCAGGGGAGGGAGTCACCGTTCCACTGGCCCTCCTTGGCGCGGCGGTAGAGGTCGGCCATCTCGGCGTTGTCGTGTGGGTACTTCCAGTCGAAGTGGGCCCGGTGCGAGGCTGGCATCTGCGTCGGGACGCCCTGCTTGCCGCGTTGGAACAACAACCCCCGCACGCCCGCCGGGCCGATGGCCGCGAGCACCTTCGGGTCGCGCATCTCGCCGAAGATCTCCGCCGCCTCGAACCACTGCGAGACCTGATTGCGCATCCGACCCGGAAGGAGATTCACCAGCCGTTCATTGAACATCATCGTCGTTGGCCTCCAGTGTCCGTTCAGCCCATCGCCGCGAAGAAGTTTCTCGCCTTCGTCAAATGCAGCCGTGACAACAGCATCCCCACCAGCGGTAAACCCTGCTCCAGCATCCGCGCCGCCTCGTCCGCCGGCATCTGCGCGACCCGCCCCGCCATCAGCCGCGCCTGACGGTCGAAGAGCTGCGTGATGGCCTCGTCGTAGATCGCCAGATCCGCCGGGGTGAACCCGCGCTCCCGCGTGAAGCCCACCGCCTGGAGCTCGCCCCACAGCTCGATCATCCACGCGTCGTCGCGCGCGATGAGCCGTCGGCCGCCCTCTTCCAACACCGCAAAGAGCCCGAGGTCGGCGATCTCGCCGAAGTCGCTCGGCGTCACGCCCGCGCGGGTGCAGAGCTCGTCCGCCGCCACCGTGTCGGGACGGTCGCCCGACGGCACCACGCTGCGCCCGCGCAGCCGCGCCTTCACCTCGCCCAGCAACATCCGTTGCGACGGAGAGAACACCTCGTCGCGCTGCTCCAGCATCGCGCGGATGGCCTTGAGCGGCAGGAAGCGCTCGTGCTGGAGCTGTCGCACGAGCCGGATGCGCTCGACGTGCTCGTCGCCGTACCAGGCCATGTTGCGGCTGGTCTTGTAGCCTTCGGGCACGAGGCCCTGCTGCACGTAGAAGTGCACCACCTGCCGGGGCACTCCCGTCTTCTCGCACAGCTCCTTCATTCGATACGGATACTTCTCCCGGTCGACGCCCTCCCCGTCGCCCTTCGTCACGGCGCCGACTCCAGCACCGCGGCCCTCGTCGCCCGGCCGATGCAGATGAGCATGTACCCGTCGGCCCGCTCCTGCGGCGTCAGGCAATTGGGCTCCTCCATCACCATCTCACCTTCGAGGAGCTTCACCCGACACGCCCCGCATCCGCCCATCGTGCACGAATACGGCATCGGAACGCCTGCCCCCAGCGCCGACTCCAGCACCGTCTCGTTGGAACGGTTGACCACCGAGTAGCGCTTGCCTCCGACCACCGCCGTCACCGCCACGTCGCCGCGAGGGCGGTCGGTCGCTGGAGCGTTGGTCGGTGAAGAGAAGCGCTCCTCGCGAATGCGCTCGGCCGCGACGCCGAGGGAGAGCAGGGCCTCGCGCCCGGCGTCCATCATCGGGGTCGGCCCGCAGACGTAGGCGTCGACGTCGCCCTCCAGCGCTCCGAGCTCGCGCACCGTGGTCGCCGCGTCGAGAATGCCGACACCGCCCGCCCACTCCTCCGGCGGAACGCTCAGCACCAGTCGCAACGAGAGCTGCGCGGGGAAGCGCTCGACCAGGGCGTTGAGCTCGTCGTGGAAGATGATGTCCTCATGGGAGCGATTGCCCACCACGAACACGATGCGCGTCTCGGGATGACGGGTGAGGACGTCCATGGCGATGGCGTGGAGCGGCGTGACGCCCGATCCGCCTGCGAGCAGCACCAGGGTCTTCGGGGGCGTGTCGACGACGAAGCTGCCCGACGGACCAAAGACGTCGAGGGTGTCGCCCACGGCCGCGTGATCGACGAGGTGGTTGCTCACCCGACCACCGGTGACGCGCTTGATGGTCAGACGAACCGACCCCGCGGGCGTCGCCGCTTCCATGGGCAGCGAAGCGGAGTAGGCGCGTCGCAGCAGCTCACCATTGATCCGCACCGCGAAGGTGAAGAACTGCCCCGGTCGGTAGGCGATGGCCTCACCGCGCGGATCGACGAGGGTGAGCGAGACCACGTCGTGGGTCTCACGGGTGACAGTGACGACCTTCATCGGACGAGCACCGGCCAGCACCGCGGACGGGGTCGGCGTCGCGGGCGACTGCCCACCGGGACGCGACGAGAACGGCGGCGGCGACCGACCCGCGAGGCCGTCGACGACCATCTTGGCGTCACGCAACCATCGATCAGGGACCAGACCGCGGGCGCGGTCGAGCCATGAGGACTTCAAGGCCATCGACAAACCTCCAGCGTGCTCGCCTACCGTCTCTAGCGGCTGTAAGCGTTGAGCGTCAAGTAGTACTTGTCACTTGTCAGCGGTGAGCACCCGATCGAGGCGGGCGTAGTCGAGGATCACTCCGATGGTGGAGAAGCCGGCCGACTCGGCGATGACCTTGGCGGCGGGGCCCTGGTCGTGGCCGAGCTCGACGACGAGCGAACCGCCCGGAAGCAGGTGCGCGGGAGCTCCCATGACGAGGGATCGGAGGATGAGGGTCCCGTCGGGGCCGCCGTCGAGGGCGAGGCGGGGCTCGAAGTGGGCGACGTCGGGCATGAGCTCGTCGCACTCCGCCGTCGGGATGTACGGGGGGTTGCTCGCGATGAGGTCGTAGCGGGCGTCGCCGACGGGCTTGAAGAGGCTGCCGTGGTGGAGCGTGACGCGGGCTTCGAGGCCGTGGAGGGCGACGTTTTCGCGGGCGAGCGAGAGGGCCGCTTCGCTCAGGTCGACGGCGTCCACGGTGGCGTTCGGGCACTCCAGGGCGAGGGTGATGGCGATGGCGCCGGTTCCGGTGCCGAGGTCGAGCACGCGCAGCGTAGCCTCACCGCGCGCCTTCAAGCGCTCCAGCGCCGCCTCGATGAGCAGCTCGGTCTCGGGCCGCGGGACCAGCGCCCGCGCGTCGGTCTTGAAGGTGCGGTTGTAGAAGTGCCGCTCGCCGAGGATGTACGCCATGGGCTCGCGCTTGCGGCGACGCTCCAGGAGCGCGCGGATGGTGGCGAGCTCGGGCTCGGTCAGCGGCTGCTCGAAGCGCAGGTACACGTCGAGGCGGCGGATCTTGAGGGCGTGGGCGACGATGAGCTCGGCGTCGAGCCGCGCCCCCTCGATGCCTCGGCCCGCGAGGTCTTTTGCGGTCCAGGCGGACACCCGGCCGATGGTCCATGGGTCGCTCACGGGCGCATCACTCCCGTCGCGGCGGGCGTCCGTCAACCCTGCGCCGAGGATTCCCTTCCGTTCTCCCCGGAGGGTCTTCTATGATCCGCCCCAACGTCTGGACGACCATCGCCTGGTCGCCCTCTCTACGCCCCGTGAAGGAGTCCCGCATGCGCCCGTCACCGCTTCGTCTCGGCCTCGGTCTCGCCATCGGCCTCTCCCTCTCCAGCAGCCTCGCCGCCGCGCAGACCACCAACCACGGCGCTGCCCACGTCCTCGGTCTCCGCGCGCCTGACGGTGACGACGAGATCGCCACGCAGCTCAGCGTGCAGCTCCGCGCAGCGGCCCGCGCCGCTGGCTACGAGGTTCCGGAGAACTCCCCCGCCATGGAGCAGGAGATGGCGGTCGCCGGGTGCTCGTCGACGGGCCCGGACTGTCTCCACCTCGTGGCCGATGACATCCACGCGCCGAAGGTCATCTACGGGTCGATCACCCGCATCGGCCGCGGCCGCAACGCCTCCCTCAACGTGGAGATCAGCCTCTGGGACGACGGCACGCGCCGCGAGGTGCACCGCTTCTCCCAGGTGCTCACGCGCGCCCAGGCCACCAACGCCACCGAGCTCCAGGGCGTCGCCACCCGCGCCCTCGGCGAGATCTCCACCAACGACCGCCCGGCGCCCGTCACGCCGACCAACCCGGCGGTCAACCCCAACCCGTCGTTTCCGGCGCTTCAGGTGCAGCAGGTCGTCATCGAGCGCCCGCCGCCCCCGCGCACGCCGGTGCTCCGCTACATCGGCTTCGGCGCCCTCGGCGTCGGCGCCGCGCTCGGCATCGTCGGCATCGTCGAGGCCGTCATCTCGTCGGGCCAGTCGAGCAGCGCCACCGAGTCCACGCCGCTCTCGGCCGAGCCCTACGGCGCGTGGTCGCGCTTCCAGGCCAACGAAAACTACGCCCGCACCCGTTCGGCCAGCGAGGTCTGCGACCTTGCCCAGCAGCGCTCGGGCGCCGACGCCGCGCAGGTGCGCGACCTCTGCTCGTCCAACAGCACCGCCCGTTCGCTGGCCCTCGGGCTCGGCATCGGCGGCGCCGTCCTCGCCGTCGCCGGCGCGGTGCTCATCGTCGTCGATCGCCCGCGCACCGAGACGCCCGCCACCCCGCAGCCGTTGCCCGCCTCGGCGCGCATCAACGTGGCGCCCATCATCGGCGCCACCAACGGCATGTCGCTCTCGTACACCTTCTGAGCGTTCGTCCCCCTCCATGCGCGTCATCGGCGGAACCTGGCGTGGCCGTCGTCTCCTCGGCCCACCTCGGGGCGCGGAGACCCGGCCCACCAGCGATCGTGTGCGCGAGGCCGTCTTCAACATCGTCTCGTCGCGCATCGACGGCGCCCGCGTGCTCGACCTCTTCGCAGGCACCGGCGCCCTCGGCATCGAGGCCCTCTCGCGCGGCGCCGCCCACGCGACCTTCGTCGAGTGCGACCGCGGCCTCTGTCAGACCGTCGAGACCAACCTCCAGGAGCTCGAGTGCGACCCGGCCCTCTACTCCGTCGTGCTGCGTGACGTTCGTCGCGCGCTGAAGCGCGGCGGCGGGCCGTACGACCTCGTCTTCATCGACCCTCCCTACGGTCATCACCTCGAACGCGAGGCCCTCACCGTCCTGGTGAAGGAAGACCTCCTCGCGCCCGACGCCGTCGTCGTCGTCGAGCACGCCTCGAAGGAGACCGTCACGCTCCCGACCGCCCTCGCGGCGGCGCTCGGACCGCCCGACACCCGCGCGTACGGTGACACCTCCGTGAGCCTCTACTCCCCGAAGTCCGCGACCGAAGCGAAGCCCGACCCGGAGCCCGTGGCCGAAGCGAAGCCCGCGCGCGTGGCCGTCTACGCCGGCTCCTTCGACCCGCCCACCAACGGGCACGTCGACATCATCCGCCGCGGCGCCGCCCTCTGCGATCGCCTCGTCGTCGCCGTCGCCAGCAACCCCCGCAAGGCGTCGCTCTTCACCGCCGACGAGCGCGTCGAGATGCTGCGCGCCATCCTCGCCGACGACCCCCGCGTGGAGATCGACCGCATCGACGGGCTCCTCGTCGACTACGCCAAGAAGCGCGGCGCCACGGCCATCATCCGCGGGCTGCGCGCGGTCGGCGATTTCGAGTACGAGTTCCAGATGGCGTGCATGAACCACCACCTCGCGCCCGGGGTCGAGACGGTGTTTCTCATGACGGCGCAGGAGTACTTCTACGTGAGCTCCTCGCTCGTGAAGGAGGTCGCCAGCTTCGGCGGCGACGTGACCCCCTTCCTCCCGCCGCTCGCCCGCACCCGACTGCTAGAGCGCATCTCACAACGCCAGGGTTGAGCGCGGTTGTTGTTGGTCCGCGGCGCCGTGACGGTATAGTCCGCGCGCCATGCGCCGCCCCTTCGCCACCGCCCTCGTCGCCGCGACGCTGTGCCCGATGGTCGCGTCCGCGCAGCCCGCCGACCCCAACCGCGACGCCGAAGCGAGGACCCACTTCACCGCCGGGCGCGACGCCTTCTCCCGCGGTGACTTCGCCTCCGCCGTGACCGAGTTCGAGCGCGCCTACGCCCTCTCGCGGCGCGCGCAGCTCCTCTACAACATCGGCACCACCTACGAGCGCTTGCACCGGTGGGATGAGGCCCGCTCGGCCCTCCAGCGCTACCTCGACGCCGTCTCCGACGCGCCCGATCGGGCCGAGGTCGAGGGGCGCATCCGCATCATCGACGTCGAGATCCAGCACCAGAACTACGAGCCGCCGCCCGTCGCTCCCCCGCCCCCGCAGGTGGTCGTCGTCGAGCGGCCCGTGGTCGTCAACTCGGTGCGCCCGTGGCAGGTGACCGCCTGGGTCGCCGGGGGGCTCACCGTCGTGTCGGGCGGGCTCGCCGTGGGCATCGGGCTGCTCGCCAACCAGCGCTACAACGACCTCGCGCGCGGCTGCGCCCGCAGCGCCACGGGCTGCAACGAGTCGGACATCAGCGACATGCAGTTGCGCCAGGGGCTGGTCAACGGATCGATCGTCGCCGCGGGGGTCTTCGCGGCGCTCACCATCACCGCGCTGGTCGTCGATCGCACCAGCGACCGGCCGCGCGTCGCGCGCGACGTGCTGCGGGGCCTGGCGGTGCTTCCGACGCAGGGCGGGGCCGTGCTCGGGTGGGAGGGGACGCTGTGACGAAGGCGTGTCTCGGTCTCGCGGCGCTCGCCGTCGTCGCCACCGGTTGCAGCTACGACCTCGACGCCCTCCGTCGTCGCGACGCCGCGGCGGTCGTCGATCGGCCGCGCGTCGACGTGGGCACCGCGCCGGACGTCCAGGCGTCGGACGTGTCGACCGACCAGGGCGTCGGTCCCAACGACGCCGGGGTGGTCGACCAGGATTCGCTGCGAGTCGGAGCGTGCAACGCCACCGGGGTCTCGGCGGTTCCGTTGACGCCGCCCGTGGCGCCGCCGCGCTCGGGGGGACAGCCTGCGCCGACGCTGGCCTATGCGATGGCGCTCAACAACCTCCAGGGCGCGCCCATGCTCGGGCTGCCGACGGTGACCACCGACGGCGGCGTCACGCTCCAGGGCTGCCCCACGCGCGACGACGTCCGCACGCCGCCGACGCGCATCTACCGCTACCAGGTGGTCGAGGGCGGCAGCGTCACGGCCACCACCAACACGCAGCACTGCACCACGCTCGACACCCGCGTCTACGCGATGTGGTCTTGCAACGCGGGCGACCTCGCGAGCCCGCTCGGGTGCGCTGACGACCTCAGCAACGGCCGCGACACCGCCCGCTGTCCGACGTGCGGCGGCGGCGGCGGGGACGGTGGCGTCGCGTGCACGCCGCTGGTGTCCACGCTCGACCTCGCGGCCACGCCGACGCTCCGGCGGGGGGAGGTGGTGTACTTCGCCGTGACGGGCTTCGACGTCAACGCGGCCACCAGCGCGCACCGGCTGTGGGTCGGCGAAAACGCCGCGCGCATCGAGCCCTTTGCGACGACGCTGCGCCCGGTCAACCGCTGCGCGTGCCAGACCAACACCGACGTCGCGCGGACGGTGTACTTCCCGCACTTGATGTCGGGGGAGAACTTCCCGACGACGGCGAGCGCGACGACGACGATGGGGTCGTTCCTGGGTGTGCGCGACGTGCCGCAGGGCATGTACACGGGCGTCAGTCTCCAGCTCCGCATCAACCGCTGGAACCTCTCGTCCGACACCACCACCTGCCCCCGCAACATGGTGCGCGCGGTGTTCGATCTGCTGGTGGGCACCACGGCGGTGACGTCGTTCTCCATCGACGCCAACCTCGCGCCGCCGGTGACCGTGACGGTGCCGTACACGGCCTTCGCGCCGACGCTGCTCACGCGGATGGCCGCGGGGATGGTGTTCGAGCTGCGGCTGCGCCAGGTGGTGCCCGACGTGTCGTGCCTGACCATCGACCTCGAACAGGCGCAGGGCGCCAGCGCCATCACGCTCTACGGTCCGTAGGCGGGCGTAGTCGCGTCTGGCCACGGGCGGCGAAAAACCCTACGATGCGAGGGCGTCCCGCGCTGGGCGGGCGCCGAAGGAGAGGGTGACCATCGTAATGGGCCAGATGATCGACTCGATCGCCGCGCTGCAGAACTACGACCAGTACCGTGACCTGCACTGGGAGGGCTCCTTCGAGTCCTACCTGGAGATCGTCCGCGAGCGGCCAGAGGTGACGCGCAACGCGTTTCAGCGCGTCTACGACATGATCATCGCGGCGGGGCAGGAGGAGTACCTCGACAACAAGAAGCGCCTCACCCGCTACCACTTCTTCCGCGACGACACCGGCGCCGGCCACGACGCCGTCTACGGCCTCGACATCCCCCTCATGCGCCTCGTGCACGTGCTGCGCGCCGCCGCCGAGGGCTACGGCCCCGAGCGCCGCGTGATCCTCCTGCACGGCCCGGTGGGCAGCTCGAAGAGCACCATCGCGCGGCTCCTGAAGAAGGGCATCGAGGACTACTCGCGCACGCCCGAAGGCGCGCTCTACACGTACGAGTGGACCAACCTCGAAGGCACCGGGCTCGTGATGGGCGCCGACGGCGGCAGCACCTTCGCGTCACCCATGCACGAAGAGCCCCTGCGGCTCATTCCCCCGGAGTGGCGGCAGAAGGCCGTCGCGGGGCTGAAGCTCGGCAACGAGCGCCACAAGGTGGTCACCGAGGGCGACCTCAACCCGGCGTGCCGGTACATCTTCAAGTGCCTGCTCGACCGCTACAAAGGCGACTGGTCGAAGGTGGTGGGCGAGCACATCAAGGTGCGCCGCCTGCTGCTCTCGGAGAAAGACCGCGTCGGCATCGGTACCTTCCAGCCCAAGGACGAGAAGAACCAGGACAGCACCGAGCTCACCGGTGATGTGAACTACCGCAAGATCGCGGAGTACGGCTCGGACAGCGATCCGCGGGCGTTCAACTTCGACGGCGAGTTCAACATCGCCAACCGCGGCATCGTGGAGTTTGTCGAGGTGCTCAAGCTCGACGTGGCCTTCTTGTACGACCTGCTGGGCGCGTCGCAGGAGCACCGCATCAAGCCCAAGAAGTTCGCGCAGACGGACATCGACGAGGTCATCATCGGCCACACCAACGAGGCCGAGTACAAGAAGCTCCTCGCCAACGAGTTCATGGAGGCGCTGCGCGACCGCACCATCAAGATCGACATCCCGTACATCACGCGGCTGTCGGAGGAGACGCGCATCTACGCCAAGAGCTTCGGCCAGGGGAAGCTCAAGGGGAAGCACGTCGCCCCGCACACGCTGGAGATCGCCGCGATGTGGGCGGTGCTCACGCGCCTCGAAGACCCGAAGAAGCACAACCTCGCGGCCATCCAGAAGCTCAAGCTCTACGACGGCCGGATGATCCCCGGGTACACGCAGGACACCGTGAAGGAGCTGCGCAAGGACACGCGGCGCGAGGGCATGGACGGCATCTCGCCGCGCTTCGTGCAGGACATGCTCTCCAACGCGCTGGTGCGCTACGACGAGCCGGCGCTCAACCCCTTCATGGTGATGAACGAGATCGAGCGCGGGCTGAAGGCGCACTCGCTCATCACCAACGAGGAGCAGCGCAAGAAGTACACGGACATGATCGCCGTGGTGCGCCGCGAGTACGAGGAGATCATCAAGAACGAGGTGCAGCGGGCGATCAGCGCGGACGAGAGCGAGATCACCAAGCTGGCGGCCAACTACGTCGACAACGTACGCGCGTACACCCTGAAGGAGAAGGTGAAGAACCGCTTCACGGGCCGCGACGAAGAGCCCGACGAGCGGTTGATGCGCTCCATTGAAGAGAAGATCGACGTGGCCGAGAGCCGGAAGGACGACTTCCGGCGCGAGATCATGAACTTCATCGGGGCGCTCGCGCTGGAGGGCAAGAAGTTCCAGTGGAGCACCAACGACCGGCTGCGGCGCGCGCTGGAGCTGAAGCTCTTCGAGGACAAGAAGGACACCATCAAGTTCACCAGCGTGGTGAGCAACGTGGTCGACCGAGAGACGCAGGAGAAGATCGACGCCGTAAAGACGCGCCTCATGCGCGACTTCGGCTACGACGAGATCTCCGCGCAGAACGTGCTCGAATACGTGAGCTCGATCTTCGCGCGCGGCGACCTCAAGTAGTCGCTCGCTCCCTCCGCTCGTCCTCCATCCCTTCAAGAAGGTCCTCCCGATGACCGACGGCTCGCAGCGGTTTCTGCTGGAGGCGAGCCGCGAGCTCGTGTCGTCGCTCGACTTCGAGGAGACGCTGCGCCGCGCGGCGCACCTGCTGGTGCCGACGCTCTGCGACGGCTGCGCGGTGTACGTCTCCGAGGACGGTCGCGAGGCCCGGCGCGTGGAGGTCGCCCACGTCGACCCTGCGCTGCGCGAGCTCGCGGGTCAGCTCGTCGCGCGACACGTGGCCACGCCCGATCCGCGCTACGGCGTCGCGCGGGTGATGCAGACGGGGCGCGCCGAGCTGGTGCCGTCGATCACCGACGAGTTTCTCGTGCGGGCGGCCTTCGACGCCGAGCACCTGCGGGTGCTGCGCGGTCTCCAGATGCGCTCGTCCATCATCGTTCCGTTGAAGGTGCGCGACCGTATCGTCGGCGCGCTCTCGCTCGCGACGGACGTGTCGGGGAGGGTGTTTGGGCCGGACGACCTCGCGCTCGCGGAGGACTTCGCCCTGCACACGGCGGTGGCCGTGGACAACTCGCTGCTCTACCGCGACGCGCAGCGGGCCGTCGCGCGGGCCGAGGAAGAAGCCCGTCGCCGCGGTGAGCTCATCGCTGCGCTGGAGCACACCAACGCCGAGCTCGATCGCTTCGCGTACGTCACGTCGCACGACCTGCGGGCGCCGCTGCGCAACGTCGCCGTGCTCGCCGACTGCGTGGCGGAAGACCTCAGCGACGACCTCCCGGCGGAGGTGCGCGGGCACCTGATGATGTTGCGTCGTCGCGTGAAGGGACTGGAAGAGCTGGTCGAGGGCATCCTCAGCTACTCGCGCGCGCGGCAGCAGGGCGACGGCGACGAGGAGGTCGACGTCTGGGCGCTGGTCGTGGAGGTCGCGGGGATGCTGACGTCGGCGGCCAACGCCGGGTCGGTGAGCGTGCGCGAGGGCATGCCCGTGTTGCGGACGGCGAGGGTTCCGTTGCAGCGGGTGTTTCTCAACCTCATCGGCAACGCGCTGAAGCACGGCGTTCGGCCGGGGCAGAGGGCGCGGGTCACCGTGACGGCGCGCGACGTGGGCGAGTGGTGGGAGTTCGCGATCACGGACGAGGGGCCGGGCATCGCACCGAGCGCGCACGAGCGGGTGTGGGGGATGTTTCAGACTGCTTCGCGCGACGGCATCGAGGGGACCGGTGTGGGCCTCGCGGTGGTGCGGAGAATCGTCACGGCGGGCGGCGGGACGGCGTGGCTGGAGTCGGAAGAGGGCCGCGGGGCGAGCTTCCGCTTCACCTGGCCGAAGGGCTGAGCCGGGGTCGGCACGCGTCTCGCTGACGCGACCGCCCAATGCACAGACAGAAGTCCCGGTGGCGCCTATGCCCGCTCATGGCGCTCATCACCGGTGTGGCGAGCGTGAGCCCCCTGCGGTCCGTTGCCGCACAACCGTTGCCCGAGGCAGCCCACGAAGAGTCCCCGACCGTGTGGACGGACGCCGAGGTCCGAACGCGCGCGCGACGAGCGGCGTACCGGGTGCGGCGCGCCGAGCACGCGCTGCGGGTGGCGCAGGCGGGTCGGGTGCTGGGTGATCTCCCGCGGGTTGGCAACCCCACCATCGGCGTGATGGCGCTGCCCGGTCTGCCCGACTACGGGGCGCTCACGTACGCGGTCTCGCTGGGGTTGCCCATCGACCTCGTGGGCGTCGGTCGCGCGCGGTCGCGGGAGGTCGAGGCGGCCGTGGTCGCGGGGACGGCGCGGCTCGACGCCGAGCGGGCGCACGCCGAGGCCGAGGCGCGCAACGCGTGGGTGGCGGTGGGGGTCGCGCGGGCGCTGGAGGCGATCCAGCGGGCGCGGCTCGCGTCGGCGCAGGAGGCCGAGACGCGGATGCAGGCGCGGGTCGACGCGGGCGAGTCGACGGCGCTCGATCGGGGGCTGGTCCAGCGCGAGCGGGCCGAGGCGGAGGCCGACCTGTTGCGGGCGACGCGGATGCGGATGGAGGCGGGCGATGCGCTGCGGATGGCGCTCGACCTGCCGTCGCACAGCCACCTCGACGTGGCCGCGCTGGAGCGCCCGACGGGCTCTTCGGCGGAGGGTGCGGCGCACGCGGCAGGCGTGGCGGCGAGACGGCGCGGAGAGGTTCGGGCGGCGACGGCGACGGCGGCGGAGGCGTCAGCGCGCGGGGTGCGGCAGGGGCGCGAGGCGGTGGCGCCGCTCGTGGTGGGCCTGGAGGCGCAGCAGGTGGCGGTGGGTCCGCAGGAGACGGCCAACACCCTCGGCATGTCGCTGCGGTGGGAGCTGCCGGTGGTGCGGCGGGCGCAGGGCGAGCGGGCGGTGGCGTCGGCCGAGGCGTCGGCGTCGCGGGCGGACGCCCGGATGCTTCAGCGGGTGGTGTCGCGCGAGGTAGAGGCCGCGGCGCGTCGGCTGGAGGGCGCGCTCGCGGAGCTCGATGTGCTGGAGCAGCGGGCGCTGCCGGCGGCGTCGCGGCTGGAGCAGCAGGCCGAGGTGACGTGGGCCGCGGGCAACCTGGAGTGGTTCAGGGTGCAGGAGGCGCGGCGCGAGCGGCTGGAGCTGGCGGCGCGGGCGCTGGAGGTGCTGCGAGAGGCGTGGCTCGCGCGCATCGAGCTCGATCGGGCGATGGGGGAGTAAGGCGCTGCGCCGTGGCTGCCGTGGGTTTTCAATCCGCGGTCGCCACGGCGAAGTGTCACTCCGCGGCAACCTCAGGCTCGGCGGGCTTCGGCCGCACCGCGATCGCCCGAAGCAGCGCCGGCAGCAGGAACACCCCCAGCAGCGTGCTCGACGCGAGCCCGCCGATGACCACCGTCGCCAACGGGCGCTGCACCTCGCTGCCCGCGGACGTCGACAGCGCCATCGGCGCGAAGCCCAGCGCCGCCACCAGCGCCGTCAGCAGCAGCGGTTGCAGCACCGTCACCGCCCCGTCGACGAGCGCCTGATCGGGCTCGGCGCCCTCGTCCACGCGTCGACGGATCTCGCTCGCCATCACCACGCCGTTGAGCACCGCGATGCCGCACAGCGCGATGAACCCGATGGCCGCCGGGAGGCTGAAGGACATCCCGCGCAGCTTGAGCGCCACGATGCCGCCGATGAGCGCGAAGGGCACCCCCGAGAACACCGCCAGCGCGTACCGTGCGTCACCGAACATCCAGAACAGCATCGCCACGATGAGCCCGAGGCTCACCGGCACCACCACCGCCAGGCGGTCGCGCGCGCGGGCGAAGTTCTCGAACTGACCGCTCCACTCCACGCGGTAGCCGGGAGGCAATCGCACCTCCCGCTCGACCCGCGCGCGGGCGTCGTCGACGAAGCCCACGAGGTCGCGGCCGCGGATGTTCACCTCGACGCGCAGCCGGCGTTGCATGCCCTCGCGGCTGATCTGCGCGGGGCCGTCTTCCTCCGTCACGTCGGCCACCTGACCGAGCGGAACGAGTCCGCCCTCGGGGTCACCCACCGGGAGCGACTCGACGCTCGAGGTCCCGCGACCAAACGGCGGCAGCAGCACCCGCAGGTCGAAGCGGCGCCGCCCCTCGAACATCACTCCGACGCGCCGACCCTGCCGCGTCGCCTCGACGGCCGCGAGCACGTCGTCCGCCGCGATGCCGTGCCGCGCCAGCCGCTGCCGGTCGACGCGCACCTGCATCATCGGGAAGCCCAGCGCCCGCTCGACGCGCACGTCGCCCGCGCCCGGCGTCGCCCGCATGAGCTGGCCGATGCGGTTGCCGAGGTCGCTCATGACGGTGAGGTCCTCGCCGAAGAGGTGGATCGCCACGTCGGCGCGCGAGCCCGAGATGAGCTCGTTGGTGCGGTCTTCGATGGGCTGCGAGATGGACACGAAGGTCGACGGGACCTCCCGCTCGATGGCGGTCTTCATGATCTCGCCGAGGCTGTCGAGGTCGTGCGCCGTGCGCCACTGACTACGCGGCCGCAGGTGCACCAGGATGTCGGTGTTGTCCATGCCGACGGGGTCCGTCGCCACCTCGGCGCGGCCGGTCATCGCGAGGGACGTGACCACCTCGGGGAAGCGCGCGAGCACCCGCTCGGTCGCGAGGTCGAGCCGCCGCGCCTCGGCAAAACCGATGGACGGAATGCGGCGGATGGCCACCACGATGTCGCCCTCGTCGATGCGCGGAACGAAGTCGGCGCCGAGCCCCGCCGCGATGGGCATGGTGAGCGCGAGGCCCGCGATGGCCGCGATGAAGAGGGCGGTGCGCTGCCTCACGGCCCAGGTCACGGCGCGGGAGTACGGTCGTTCCAGTCGGTGCAGGAGGCCGTGCGACCCGGGCTTCTTCGGCGGGCGCAGGAAGGTCACCGCGCCCGCGGGAAACACCACCAGCGCGAACACCACCGACCCGCCGAGCGCGAGCGCCATGGTGGTGGCCATGGGGCGGAACATCTTGCCTTCGGTCCCCTCCAGCGACAGCAGCGGGAGGTACACGAGCAGGATGATGAGCACCGAGAACACCACCGGGCGCGCCACGCGCCGGACGGCGTCGGCGACGGCGTCGCGGTAGTTCTTCTGGGTGATGTCTTGCAGCGCGAGGCGGGCGAGCGCGGCCTCCAGCATCACGATGGGCCCGTCGACGAGGAAGCCGAAGTCGATGGCGCCGAGGGACATCAGGTTGCCCGACACGTCGAGCGCCCGCATCCCGAAGATCGCCAGGATCATCGCGAAGGGAATCCCCAGCGTCACCAGCACGCTGCCGCGCATCGAGCCGAGCAGCACCAGCAGCACCAGCAGCACCAGCACGGCGCCTTCGATGAGGTTGTGCTCCACCGTCGAGAGCGTGCGGTCGATGAACTGCGCGCGGTCGTACACCTCGTCGATGCGCACTCCGTAGGGGAGCGTTCGGCGGATCTCCGCGATGCGGTCGTGGACGTTGTGGACGACGGTGCGGGAGTTCTGCCCGAGCAGCATCATGACGATGCCGCTGACCACCTCGCCGCGACCGTCCTGCGTCACCACTCCCTGCGGCAGCGCCGCGCCGACGCGGGCTTCTCCCAGGTGGCGAATCTGCACGGGCGTCCCGTCGGCGTCGGTGGAAACGACCACGGCGCTGAGGTCGGCTACATCTCTTAGCTGAGCCTCGCCGCGGATGGTGAACTGCTCGGCGCCGCGTTCGATCCAGCCGCCGCCGACGTTGGCGTTGTTGCGCTGGAGCACATCGAGAACCCTCCCGATGGTGATGCGGTGCGCGGCCAGGCGGTGCGGGTCGAGCACCACCTCGTACTGCTTGCGCGCGCCGCCGAGGGCGTTGACCTCGATGACGCCGGGCACGCTGCGCAGCCGCGGGGCGACGTCCCACTCCAGCATGGTGCGGAGGTCCATCGGCGAGTGCCGGTCGCTGCGCAGCACGAACTGGTAGATCTCCCCGAGGCCCGTCGACACGGGCGCGAGCTCCGGCCGACCAAACTGCGCGGGGACGTCGGCCTCGATGCTGCGGAGGCGTTCGGAGACGAGCTGGCGGGCGAACCACACGTCCACCCGGTCGTCGAAGACGATGGTCACGGCCGAGAGCCCGGCGCGGGTCACCGAGCGGATCTCGCTCAGGTTGGGCAGACCGTTGAGGCCGGTCTCCACGGGCAGCGTCACGTAGCGCTCGACCTCCTCGGCCGAGAGCCCCGGCGAGTCGGTGAGCACCTGCACCTGCACGTTGGTGACGTCGGGCACCGCGTCGATGGGCAGGCCCTTCGCCACGACGGCACCGATCACCAGCACCAGCCCCGTCACGCCGAGGACGGCGAGGCGAAACCGGATCGCAGCCTGAACGATCGCGTCGAGCATCGGGCTACGCGCTCCCCGCCGTCATCGGAACAGCTCGCTCTTCAGCGCGAAGGCCCCGTCGGTCACCACCATGTCGCCCTCGCGCAGTCCGCGCTCGACGGCGATGTTGTCCCCGTCGGCCTCGCCCAGGGCGATGGTCGCGGCCTCGTACTCGCGCGTCGCGCGCTCGATGAACACGGCGGGTCGCCCGTCGATCTGCACGACCGCGCTGCGCGGGACCGCGAGCACGGGGCGCACGCCGTCGGCGGCCGTCCGGACGCGCGCCGTCACGAACTGTCCCGGCCGCAGGCGCTGCTCGGGGCTCACCACCTCGACGCGGACGCGCGCCGCACGGGTGCGCAGGTCGATGGTGGCGTCGACGTGGCTGACGGTTCCGGTGAGGGTCTCCTCCTCGGTGGCGCGCGAGGTGATCTCCGCGCGGTCGCCGACGTGGAGTCGCGGCAGGTCGGTCTCGTAGGCGTCGAGCAGCACCCAGACGCGGGTGAGATCGGCGATGCGCATCACGCTGTTGGTGTCGTCGATGGTCTGGCCGACGATGACGTCGCGGCGGATGACGCGTCCCGCGATGGGGGCCCGCAGCACGACGTGACGGCCCGCGCTGCCGCTCGCGCCCATGGCGGCGAGGCGCTGGGAGGCGCCGGTGGCCTCGGCCTCGAAGCGGGCGAGGTCGGCGCGGGCGTCCTCGACGGCGCGGGCGGTGGTGAGGCGTTGGCGGAAGAGATCGGTCTCGCGGGTGAGGCGGGCGCGGGCCGCGGCGGCCTGGGCCTGGGCGGCGACGCGGGATGCCTGCACGTCGCCGAGGCTGACGCTCTCGATCTCGACGAGGGGGGTTCCGATCTCGACGGGGTCGCCGGCGCCGACGAGGACGCGCGTGACCCGGCCGCGGATGCGGGCGCCGACGTCGGCGACATGGTCGGGGTCGAAGTCGACGGAGCCGACGAGGTCGAGCGCGGGGGCGAGGGCGCGCGGCGTGATGCACGCGGTCTGCACCCCGAAGCGGCGGGTGAACTCCTCCGAGACGCGCACGCGCGGGCCCCCCTCGGGGCGTCCCTGGCGGGGCGTCGCGGCGGTCGCGGCGTGGGAGGTGGGGGAGGCCGGGGCGGGGCTACGGGCGACCCAGGTGGCGGTCGCGCAGAGCGCTCCGAAGGCAAGCGTCCCGAGCCAGCGCCTGAGGCGTGGCCCATCTGGTGGTGTCATTGGCGGGACGGCACTGGCAGATGGCGTGCCGCGCGGGAAAGCGGGCGACGACGGGGAGGTAGGTGGTCAAAGGGGTGCGGCGAATGACCGCCCCATGGGGTAGGCGACCACGGTGCGGGGTGGGGGTCGCTGCACAGACAGGGCGGTCGAGGTCGACCCCGACCCGATCGGACTCAACCTCGACCCGGTCGTGCTCAACCCCTACCCGGGTCGAGGTTGACCCCCACCCGCGTCGCACTCGACTCCCGCTCGGTCGCGCTCGACTCCAACCCGCGCCGTGGTCGACGCCCAACCGCCTCGAACTCAACCGCTCCAACAAAATCGTCGCCGCCTCGCAACCTCCGGAAACGGCCCTCCGACAACAGCGCGTGACACGTCGGCACCGTCGCCGGTCGTCGCTGCAATGGTTGCAGCACACCGCCGCCGGGCCGGTCGGAGTCCGTCTCGAAGGAGCACCGCCATGACCACCCGCCGTTCTCGCTCTTCGTCCTCGACCACCACCACCGCCGCGAGCGTCATCGACTTCGATGACACCATCGACAGCACCCGCAAGGCGCCCGCGGTGGCCGTCGCCGCGCTCCCCATGTGCCCGGAGGGCTGGCGTTCGACCCCCCACGAGGAGCGTCGTCGTCGTCTGCGCCGCCTCTCGTCCGATGTCCGCGCCGAGGCGCTGCTCGCGGGCGAGGAGGTCGTCTCCCAGGCCGCCCGCTACGACGTCGACTTTGGCGGTCTCGGCCCCGACCCGGCCAAGATCAGGTGGGTGATGGGCGAGCTCCGGCGCACCCTCGACGCCGCGCACCGCATCGAGCGGCTCCAGGCCTTCCACGCCGAGCGCGCGGAGATTCTCACGCACGACCTCTACGTCGCCCTCTCCGAGGTCAACCGTGAGTTCGAGCACCGGGTCGATCGCGTTCCGGCGCTGGCCGACCGCTACCGCAAGCTGCCCGCGCTCTTCGCGGCGATTCGCCAGAGCATCGCGGACGGCATCGCGGCCGCCAACGCGATGCGCGAGTCCGCCCCGAAGTCCTGAGACTCCTCAGGGACGCCGACACGTCCCTCCCCGCCGACTACCCCGCGCGATGTCGCGACGGCGCCGGAACCTCATCCCGCACCGTCTCGTTCGACAGCACCGCCGCCCCGCCACCGCTGCCGCGCAGCCGTGAGTCGACCGCGTCCATCAGCGCGTCGAGCTCGCCCAGCGGCAGCGCCGTGAGCACCGCCCCGCGGCCGTCGCGCCCCCGCACGGTGAGCCGCGTGTGACCCGTCACGCCCGGAAACACCGCCCGCATGATCCAGTCGAAGAGCACGCCGCCGAACACCGCGATCAGCCCGAAGGCCACGAGCGGGAAGTAGTGCGCGCGCAGCCCCTCGATGGCGCGCTGCGCCCCGAGCACCGACCCGAAGCCCAGCGCGAACACCGACGCCGCCACCGGCAGCATCGGAAACCTCGCCTCGCGTCGCAGCATCGCCATGCCCGACAGCGGGAAGCGCTCGTCCCAGGTTCGCAGCGTTCGCCCGAGGAGCTCGGTGTGCCCGTGCACCCGCAGCGCGTCGCCGTCGAGCGACACCGTCACCGGCGACCGCAGCGAGAACACCACCCGCAGCACCGCGCGCGCGGGCCGCGCCCACAGCATCGCCCAGAGCAGGCGACGCCAGCCGGGGCGGTCTTCACCCTCCAGCTCGCCGGCGATGGACACGGACTCCGCGCGCGATCCGTCTCGCGTCACGCTCGCACCCGCGACGGGGGCTGGGGCCTTGCCGCGCAACGCACGCACGGCCGCGGTGGCGGCGGGCGTGGCGGCCTCGATGGGGGCGCCGTCGAGCACGGCGTCGAGGCGTTCGACGACGTCGGCGTCGAGGGTCTCGCGGGCGGCGGTGTACGGCGGCACGTGGCCGACAAACTCCATCCAGTCGAGCGCGCCGACGAGCGAGCGCACCGCGTGAACACCGTCGCGCCGTTGCAGGAGCGTCTCCAGGTGCCACGCCACGAGGCTCGCGAGCAGGGCCCGCTCGGCCGCGTTGCGCGCCCCGCCCCGAACGATCTCCAGCGGCCGCCCGGTCTTCGTCGAACCGTCTTCGGGCTTGAGCTTGAGCGCGGCGACGCGGGCGTCGACGACGGAGGGCGAGACCACGGGGTTGCGGTGCTGCGCCTGATCGACGAGGGCGTCGGTGACGGCCTCGGCGACGCGGTGGATGCGGTCGTCGTCGGGGGTTTGCGAGAGCTCGTCCGCGGCGGCGCGGAGGGCTTCGGTCGTCAGGCTGGGCTCGGCCATGGGGCGCGGAATCTAGTCAACGCCCCCGCTCGCGTCTACCGCGGGCGGGGCGTTCAGGTGCCGCGCGGGGTGAAGGTGAGTCGACCCTGGTTGATGACGGTGCCGTCGAGGCGATACGGCGTGATCTCCAGGCGGGTCATCGTCGCGTGGACGCGCAGCAGGTTGACCACGCTCTCGTAGTAGGCCGACCACGAGCGCGCGGTGCCGTCGGTGAGCGTGTAGAGCTCTGCGCCCGCGCCTGCTGCCACGACGTAGCGCGTTCCGCGGCGGCCGCTCACCTCCTGGCCGAGGCCGTCGACCTCCTTGCTCAGCTCGAAGTCGTGCTCGTGGCCGTTGATGACGAGGTCGACGCCGTACTCGTCGAAGATCGGCGGCCACGTCGTGCGCACGAAGACGGTGTCCTCGGTGGAGGAGTGCCGCGCCGAGCCGAAGCACGGCTTGTGGTGCGACACGATGATGAACGGAACGCGCGCCCGGTTGGCGCGGGCCCGACCGAGGTCGGCGCGCAGCCAGGTGAGCTGCGTCCCGGCGACGTCGCCCGAGTAGTCGTTGCGGAGCGGCGTGTCGTTGAGCACCACGAAGTGCACGGGGCCGTAGTCGAAGGAGAAGTACAGCTCGCTCTGCGCGGGCGACTCCACCTGCGGCTGCGCAAACTGGATGAGGTAGTTGATGGCCAGCGCGTCGTGGTTGCCGTGCACCATCACGAAGGGCATCACCGCCATGGTGCTCGACGCGCCCGCGAACCACTGGCGCCACGCGCCCTGTAGCGTTCCGAGCAGCACGGCGTCGCCGCTGAAGATCTGGAAGTCGGGGGGCTGCGCGCCCATCAGCACGCGCTCCTGCACCTGCTGCCAGGTGGTGAAGTTGTCGCGCGAGTCGCCCGTGACGGCGAAGTTGACGTCGTAGTCCGTGCGACCGGGCGCGGGTGCCGTCTTGAAGCGCTGCACCGCGCTCCAGTGGCCTTCGCCGCCGACGCGGTAGTGGTACGTGGTGTCGGGCATGAGCCCGCAGACGTGGGTCTCGTGGATGGTGACCTCGGCCGCCGCGCCACCACCACCGGTGCTCACGCTGCCGATGGCGGTCTGATCGAGGCGCATCGGGTCGGTGCCGTACTGCACCACCGTCGCGCGCGTGGTGCGGTCGGTCTGCCAGAGAAACGCGACGGTGCTGGAGGGCTCGGCCGGCCACGTCGTGTGCACGAAGCGGGGGTCGGGCATCGGGCCGAAGGTGGTGGTGTCGCCGCGCCGGTTGTTGACGCTGCCTTCGAGCGACCGGACGGTGTGCATGCACCCCATCGGCGTGTACGAGAGGGGCGTTCGGTCGTCGGCCGCGGGCTCGCCGCTGTCGTCGGGGGCGATGGCCGCGCTGTCGGTGGATGACCCGAGGTCGTTGGGCGCGACGCCACCAGCGTCATTGGAGGGCGTCTGGAGCGTCTCCTGACAGGAGGCGGCGAGGGAGAGGAGGGCGACGAGCGGGAGTGTTCGGAGGGTACGCATGGTGGTGTCTCGCGGCGCTCAGAACGAGCCGGTGAGGAGCAGGGAGAAGAGGTCGTTGGCGACGACACCGCTACCGGGGCGACGGTCGTTGGTGACGTCGCGGTGCTCGGTGTTGATCGTGTACTGCGCCTGGATCTTGAAACCGTGTCCGAGCTGGTACCAGTTGACGCCGAAGGTGTAGGCGCGGGCGAACATGAAGTCGCGGTACACCTCGCGCGACTGCGACGCGGGCGGTCGCTGACCGCAGTTGTCGCCGGCGCTGACCGTGTAGCAGTTGGACGGGTCGAAGCTCTGCGCGCGGGCGACGACTTCGAGGTGGTTGCGTAGCGCGGGCGTCGGGATGAAGTACCCGGCTTGCACGAGCCAGCCGAGGGACTGGGTGTTGGGCGCGGCCGCGGTGTCGGTCTCCTGCGTGTCGCGGAAGTACACCTCTCCGTAAGCCGAGAAGCCGCGCGCGGCGAAGAAGACGTCGGCGCCGAGGGAAGTGACGTCGATGCGGTTGGGGACGGCGGCGGTCTGCCCGGGGAGCGTGACGAGCCCGACCTGGCGCACCTGGTACGCGGCGTTGAGTCCGATGGCGAGGGTGGCGGTCTGCGGCAGGTTGATGGCGCCTTCCTGCAACGCGCGCGGACGACCGAGGGGATTGATGGCGACGCGGCCCGCGTAGAGGAGGTTGCTGTCCAGATTGAAGGCGGCGTTGCGACCCTTACCGTTCCAGAAGCCGGCGTAGTACTCGAAGATGTCGCGGGGGCCGACCCAGCCCCAGACCATGCCGCCGAGGTCGAAGCTGGGGATGAAGCGCACGCCCGAGGCGTTGGCGTTGCCGGCCCAGAGCGCGCGCTCGGTGAACTGGTAGCGCGACCCGGAGACGAGCTCCTGGCGGGAGAACGGCACGCGGAACTGCCCGATCTGCACCTGGAGCCAGCGGCGGATGGGGACGAGGGCGTAGGCGTCGAGCAGGTCGAGGTTGTTCGACATGTTGAACTCGAAGCGCATCTGGAGGAGCGGGTGCACCTGGCCGTGGATGACCACGCGGGTGCGCGGCAGGCTCACGCCCAAGGGGAGCGAGAAGTTGGACGATTGATCGGAGTCGTAGCCGGTCTGGTAGATGAACTGCGGCTGCGCGAAGAAGCCGATGTCGAGCCAGCGCTCGGCGACGCCTTCGGGGTAGCGGCTGGAGCCCACGTGACCGCCCGCGGCGAGGGGCGGCACGAAGTCGGGCGCGCGCAGGTCGGGCGACGCGCCGGAGCCCGTGAACATGTTGGAGAGGGAGAGTCCCCCGGGGCCGATGCCGCCGGGCGGAACCCATCCCGCTCGTGCCTCCTCCCACACCCGGACTGCATGGGCCTCCCGCGGAAGGGAGAGGCCGATCGAGACGCCCGCCAGGGCGATGGACCACAGAGCTGCGCGCTTCACCACAGGTTCGCTGACCTCGCTGCGGCCACGTCTATCAGAGCCGCCGCGGTCGATTGCGGCGTTCGCGTGACAGGTGCGGAGCGGGGAGGCGGACTACGGGTTGGACCGGAGAATGGTGCCGCGGGCGCCGACGGCCCAGAGCTCGTTGCCGACGCCCCAGAGCGCCGAGAGGTCGCCGCGGGGCAAGGGCTCGACGGTCCACGCGGAGTCGTGGAAGTGGAGGATGCGGGCGCTGCCGTCGAGGGCCCAGACGTCATCGGTGCGGTCGCACCAGAGGGCGCGCAGCGTGGTCGAGGTGGGAGGTGTGGTGGGGTTCCAGCCGCTTCCGTTGCCGCGCAGGACGGGGCCGCCTTCGACGGCGGCCCACACGCCGCCGCGGGTCGCGCACATCGCGCCGGCGAAGGGAGGACCGCTGGGCGGTGGCGGCAAGGGAAGGGTCCAGTTGCCGCTGACCCGGCGGGCGATCACACGATCGCTGACGGTCCAGGCGTCGTCGGCGCTGGCGGCGGTGATGCCGACGAGCTGCTGCGGGCGGGTCGGGACCATCTCGGGCCCGAAGCTGGTGCCGTCCCAGTGGTAGATGGGCGGATCGCCTCCCATGGCTTCACCGACAAACCAGACGTGGTTGTCGGCGCCCCAGACGGCGCGCGGGAAGATGGGGCGGGGGAGGCTCGGGGTGACGGGGTTCCAGGCGGTGCCGTTCCAGCGGAGGAAGCGCGGGCCGCCGGGGTTGCCACCACCGAAGGCCCAGGCGTCGTCGCGCGTGTGGGCCCAGACACCGACGAGGTCGACGGACGTGTTGGTGGCGACGGCGCTCCAGCGGGAACCGTCCCAGTGGAGTGCGACGCCATTGTCGCCGACGGCCCAGATGTCATCGGCGGCGGTGCCGTGGATGGCGCGGAGGTCGACGGGCGTGGTGCTGGCGACGACGGCCCAGCGGGGCGGAGATGCATCGGGTGCGGCGGAGGTCGCGAGATCGACGTCGGGCGTACAGGCGGAGAGAGCGACGGCGAGAAGCAGAGCGGTCGACGCGGGAGGCCAGCTCATGGAGCGTCGAGGATATCCCGCGCGCGCTGGACGTAGGGACTTCGCGGGTGATGCGCGATGAGCGCCTGGGCGCGGGCGCGGGTCTCGGCGGTGCGCCCGAGCGAGCGGAGCGCCTGGACGGCGATCCAGTCACGGTCAGCAGCACTCTGGCCGTTGGGAAACTCCCGCTCGTGCTGTTGGACGATCGCGAGCGCGTCGTGCGGATCGGACGCCAGCGAACGCCACGCCCGCTCCATGAGGCGCGCCTCGACGGCGAGCGGATCTTCCGGCGGCATCGGCGCGGCTGCCGTGGCGATCGTCGGCGCGACGACGACCCCACCACCCGTGGCGGGTGTGGGGTCAGCGGTGGTTTCGGCGGTGGGCGCTGGTGCCGGATCGCCGCTCGCCGCAGCGATCGCAGAGGGAGCAGCGACCGATGGCGCAGTGTGGCGCGCGACAGGTGCTGTGACCGCAACCACCGGCTCGACGACAGGTGCCGCGACGGGCTCGACCGCAGGCGGCGGCGACGTCTCCGGCACCACGGGCTCCGCGACCCTCGCGGGCGAGACGGGTGCGTCTTCGCGCGGCGCGACGTGGACCTGCGCGACCGGCGCCGTGGGCTGCACCGCGGGCTGGCGGATGGTCGCCGTGGCCACCGCGACGACGGCCACCGACGCGAGCCCGATGACCACCAGCTTGCCGCTCGCGAAGAGCTTCGCGCCCAGGGCCAGCTTGGTCCCCGCGGCCGCCCCGGTGCCCGCGCCGACCGCCGCCGTAGCCTTCGCGAGCACCGCCGCGTGGTGGGCCCGGTGTGCGGCGCTCAGTGCCTTCGGCGCCGAGGCGTGACGGAGCAGGTCGCGCGCCCCGGAGGGAGCGCCGCCGCCGGGCGCCCGCCAGCGAATCGGGTCACTCATCGCGCACCTCCATGAACGTCCCGCGCCTTCTGTCGGGCGAGCGCCTTCTCGAACTGCTTTCGCGCGGAGTGCAGACGCGAGTAGATGGTGCCGACGGGCACGCCCACCAGGGCGGCGATCTCATCACAGCCCATTTCCTCCACCTCGAACATCACGAACACCGCGCGCTTCTCCACGTCGAGCTCGTCGAGCACGGCGTCGAGGCGCTCCCTCGCTTCGCTGCCTGCTGCATCGTCTTCGGGGGTCGTCTCGTGCGAGCCACCGGGCTCCTCCACCGGCTCGTCGCCGACGCTCTCGCGCCGACGCCACGCCCGACGTCGGTAGTCCGACGCCGCCCGCAGGCACACCCCGAAGAGCCACGTCGTGACCTTCGAGCTGTGATCGAAGGTGTGCAGCCGCTGGTGCACGATCATGAAGACTTCCTGGAGCATGTCGTCGAGGTCGCTCGGCCGAACCCCCAGCCGCTGGAGCGAGGCCCACACGAAGTCCGCGTGCGCGGCATAGACCTCGTTGAGGTCGAGCGCTCGGGGGGCGTCCGCGGTCAGGGGGCTGGCGAGCGTCTGGTACATCCGGCCCATGAATGTCGTTGGGGTTGTCCCCCCTTCAGCGAAACTGCAAGGCGAGCCCCAGGAATCCTCCGAGCGCCACGAAGCTCCCGCCGACTCCCTGCTGAAACACGGTGTTTCTGTCGACGTTGAAGCGGTGCCGCGCGAAGGGAACCATCGCTTCGACGCCGAGCTCGGCCGCAACCGGCCCCGCGATGTGGAGACGCAACCGCGGCGCGAGGGTGACCGCGCCCCACACCTGCTGTCCGGCACCCAGCGGGATGCCCCGCATCACGACGGCCTGTAGCGCCCCCACGTCGACCCGCGCGCAGAACCCCAACGCCGCGCGCACACCGCGCCATGGTTCGAGACACGCGGTGACCCAGCCCGTCGCCAACCCGAACGCGTACGCCCCCGACGTCGTCGCCGACTCGGGGAAGAACGACATCCCCGCGCCGACTCGCAGCAACGGCAGCGGCCCACCCTCGGCGCCCAGCGAGAGCCCGACGCCCGCGCCCGGTAGCAGTCCCGCCATCACGGACACGCGCGCGCTCGCCGATGCCCGCCGCCACCAGGGAGTCGGCGGTGTGATGCGGGCAGGCGAGACGTCGGGCGGGGTCACTGGTTGAGCGGTGGGCGGCGCTTCGGTCGGGGGCGGTCGGAGCGCGGCCTCTGGATCGATGGAGAGCGCGACCCCGAGCGTGACGGCCGAGGCGATGGCGGTGCAGTCGGCCGAGGTGCTGGTGAACTCACGCGTGCCGACGAGGCCGCCGCCCGCGTCGCGCACCACGAGGCGGGCCACCCAGGACGACCCCTCGCGGCGCACCATCGCTTCGATGGAGGGCGCTCCGCTCACCGTCACGAAGGGATCGCGACCCAACCGCCGCGCGACGTCGCGGGCGATGGTGGGGCCGTCGGGGCAGCGTTCGGCGCCCTCGTCGCGCGCCCAGGCGTAGCGAAACCGCCCGGTCTCCTGGGCGCCCGCCGCCGTCCCTGCCATCGACAGCGACGCCAGGCTCAGCGTCGCGAGCCTCCACGCGCGGTCCACGATGGGGTCATATCGCAACATGAAACATCGCGGTGGATTTTGCGTGAAGCGACCCCGGGTCAGGTCCCATTCATGGAGTGAGGGGCGCCGCTCCCGCCCTCTGAAGTCCTCCTCGCACTTCCACACGGTCGGTCAGCACGCCGTCCGAGAGGCCCTGTCGTCTTCATGCAGTCGCTCCTCGAACCCGCCGCCGCGCGTCCCATCGTCGTTGACTCGCGGCGCCCTTCGGGGTCCTTCCCGATCGTGAGCGCGCGCCCGCCCGCCCCTCCCGTCGACCCGCGCACCGGCCCCATGGCCGACCTCGCCGCGCGCTTCGCCGTCGCCAGCGCCACCGAGCTCGAACGGGCCGCCCTCGAACGCCGCTACGACCGGAAGTTCCTGCTGCCCGCGAGCCAGGCGCTCGCCGTCGTCGGGGCGCTGACCAACGACTACCGCGTGGTGCTCGCGCGCGAAGAGCGCCTCGCCCTCTACGACACGGTCTACTTCGATACCGCGTCGCTCCGCAGCTACCACGACCACCGCCGGGGCCGCCGCCCGCGCTTCAAGCTGCGCGTGCGCAACTACGTCGACCGCGAAATCTCCATGCTCGAATACAAGGAGAAGACGGCGCGCGGCGACACCCGCAAGCTCCGCTGGAAGCGCCCCGAGATGACCACCGAGCTCACGTCCACCGACCGCGCGCTGCTGCTCGCCGCGGTGCCGCGCATCTACTCCGACGGGGAGATCGTCCCGCAGGCGCGCACGCTCTTCCACCGCCTCATGCTGGTCAACGCAACCTCCGTCGAGCGCGCGACCCTCGACTTCCAGGTCACCTTCGAGCGGGCCGACGCGCGGCGCGTGGTCGACTCCATGGTGGTCGTCGAGGTGAAGGACGTCGGCCGCGGCCCCGCCTCACCGCTCGTGTGCGCGCTGCGCCAGCACCAGGCGCGTCTGCTCTCGTTCAGCAAGTACTGCATGGCCATCGCGCTGCTCGGCGACGAGCCCGCCAACGCCTTCCGCCCGTCGCTCCGCGCCATCGAAAGGGGCCGCTGATGCACCACGCCTTCGAGCTTCTCCTCAGTGCCCTCGTCTCCTTCGCGCCGCGCCTGCTCCTCGACCTCGTGGCCACCTTCATCGTGGTGCAGGTCGTCTACGTGCGGCTCTATCCGCGCCGCGAGTACGCGTTCACGTACTGGCTGCTCAACCTCATCACCTTCTCGGTCGCCTACATGCTCGCGGGCGTGCGCGTCGAGATGGGCCTCTCGCTCGGCCTCTTCGCGGTGTTCGGCATCCTCCGGTACCGCACCGAGGCGATGCGCATCCGCGACCTCACGTACCTCTTCACGGTCATCGGGCTCGCGATCCTCAACGGCGTCGCGGCCCACGCCGCCGACCTCGCGCGGGTGGTGCTCATCGACGCCGCGCTGCTCACCGTCCTCGCCGTGCTCGAACTCGGGCAGTGGGGCCGCCACGAGGACACCGTGATGGTCCGCTACGACCGCCTCGAACTCCTCCAGGCCGACCAGCGCGCCGCCCTGCTGGCCGACCTCTCCAAGCGCCTCGGGGCGCAGTGCTCACGGGTCGTCGTCGAAAACGTCGACCTCCTCCACGACAGCGCCGAGCTCATCGTGACCTACCGCCCCGGTCCCCGGGATGGGTCGGTCGAGAAGGGATGACCCAATGCCCGAACTGAAGCCTTCGAGTGCGCACCGCTGGTGCGCTCCCTCCCTCCTTGCCTTCGCCCTGTCCGCCTGCGGATCGAGCACCCCCGCGAGCGACGCCAGCGTGACCGACGCGGGCGCCGTCACCGATCGCGGCACCACCGCCACCGACGGAGGCGTCGCCACCGACGCGGTCATCGGAACCTTCCAGGTTCAGCTCATCGCGGGCACCGACGCGGGCCCCGGGTACACCTCGGTCGTGGGTCGCGTGCAGGACGGCCCCACGCCCGCGCAGCTCGTGTGGGAAGAGGCCGCGGTCGATGGTGATTGTCGGCTGGTCACGCCGCGGGTTCCGTTTTGCGCGACGCCGTGCGGCGGCAGCGCGGTGTGCGTCGAGAACAACACCTGTCGTCCGTACCCCGCGTCGCAGAGCGTAGGGACGGTGCGGGTGACCGGCGTTCGCACCTCGGACGGCGCGACGAGCTTCGAGATGGTCACCGTGGCCAACGCGTATCAGACCTCCGTCGAGCTGCCGTACCCGGCGTTTGCGGAGGGCGATGCGCTGCGCGTCGAGGCGGGCGGCAGCGCGTGGGCGTCGGCGTTTGCGCTGGAGACGCGGGGCATCGCGCCGCTCGCGCTGGCGACGGGCGCGCTCAACCTGGCGACCGGGACGGCGTTTGCGTTGCGGTGGACGGCGCCGACGCAGACCGGGCAGCGCGTGCTGGTGCACCTGGACATCAGCCACCACGGCGGGACGCGCGGCAAGATCGAGTGCGACACCGCGGACGACGGCGAGCTCAGCATCGGGGCCAACCTGGTGACGCGGCTGCTGGCGCTGGGCGTCGCGGGCTACCCCACGGTGGTGGTGACGCGCGAGGCCATCGGGTCGGCGCCGCTGCCTGCGGGGCGCGTCGAGCTGGTGGTGTCGTCGGGCGTGGAGACGCCGGTGACGATCCCCGGGCTGCGATCGTGCACCAGCGACACCGACTGCGGCGATGCGGGCACCTGCCGCGCCGACCTCACCTGCGGATGAAAGGAGCGACGACCATGAGCGCACGACACTGGAACCGTTGGCTGGGCTGCCTCGCGTTGGGCGCCCTCGGGTGCGGCGACATCATCATCATCCAGAACACCGACAGCGGCGCCGGGTCGGACGTCGTGACGGTGACCCCGACCGACACAGGCAGCACCACCACGAACGACGTCGGCGTGACTCCGGTGATCGACGCAGGCATCACTCCCGTGGTCGACGCAGGCACTGCCGTGACGGACGTCGGCGTCGCGGGGGACGTGGGCGAGCTCCCGCGCTTCAGCTTCTTCGTCACCAGCCTGCGCGCGCTGCAAGACCTCTCCGGCAGCGCGAGCGGCTTTGGCGGCGACCTGCGCTACGGCGAGACCGGCGCCAACGCAGGCATCCGCGGGGCCGATCGCATCTGTGCGGCCATCGCCGAGCGCAGCATGCCGGGGTCGAGCCGCAAGCAGTGGCGAGCGTTCTTGAGCGCGACCAACGACGGGACGGGCGCCCAGGTGCACGCCATCACCCGCATCGGGTCGGGCCCCTGGTACGACCGCCTCGGCCGCCTCTTCGGAACGACCCTCTCGGACATCACGGCGACGCGCCCGACGATGGCGCACTCGGCCATCCGCAACGACTTCCCCAACGAGGACGGCGTGCCCAACCATCGACCCGATCCGACCGCAGGGCAGGTCGACAACCACGACATGCTCACGGGCAGCAACGCCTCGGGCCGCCTCTACGGCGCCACGGCGACGTGCCTCGACTGGACCAGCGCGCTCGGCAACCGCACCACCGAGGGCCGACCCCGCGTGGGTCACTCCTGGCCGCGCAACACCGGCGGCGGTGGCGGTGGTGGCGGCAGCATGGACCACTGGATGTCGTCCCTCGACGAGGCCGGCTGCGCGCCGGGCGTGAGCCTCATCGAGATGGGCCCCCCCAACCTCGCCATCCCGACGGTGGGCTCGGGCGGCGGCTACGGCGGCTTCTACTGCTTCGCGCTCACGCCATGAACCCGCGGCTCCCGCCACACCTCGCCGGGCTCCTCGCGCTGCTGCTGGCCTTCGCCCGCTGCACCGACGACGAGAGCCCCGCCGCGACGACGGACACCCCCGTCACGCTGGTCGAGGGCACCTGCCAGGTCGCGGACCCGACCATGGCGCCGGACTCGCTGCGGCAGGTGCAGTGCAGCGCGGACTTCAACGCCCTCGCGTCGGCACCGCTCGACACCACGCTCCCCGGTGCGCGCTCGGTGAAGGTCGTCTACGACCGCACCAACGGCAACCTGTACTTCCAGAACAGCCAGCGCTTCCAGATCCACTACCGCTTTGTTTCCACGCACCTGTCGGGCAACGGGATGCCGGTGGTTCCATCGCTGTCGGTGTTCAACACCACGGAGTACTTCAGCCCCGACCGGCGCTTCATCCTCGCGGCCGTCACCCACTACGAAGGCCCCGGCGTGTGGGCGCTGGAGTTCTCGCCCTACGACACCGCCTCCGCCGCGATGATCTCGACCCTCTACAACGCCGTGAAGCAGGTGGCCTTCTTCGGCCCCGCGCTCGCGGTGCACCCGACCTCCGACACCGCGGCCGTCACCGCGCGTGACCTCCCCGCGGGAACGCGGATGATCACCACCGACCAGATCTACGCGCGCATCGAGTACCAGCCGCTCACCATCGCGACCTCCTTCGGGCGGCTGCGCTTCAGCACGGCCAACGCGCTGTCGTCGCAGTTTCTCTCCTTCGAGGACATCGTCGTGCTCGACGAGGCGCCCAACGACATCTCCGTGGTGCAGGGCCTCATCACCGAGACCTTCCAGACCCCGCTCTCACACATCAACGTGCTCTCGCAGAACCGCCACACGCCCAACATGGGACTGCGCGGCGCGATGACCAACGCGCGTCTCCGCGCGCTCGAAGGCCGCCTCGTCGAGCTCGCCGTCACGGCCGACGCGTGGACCATCCGCGAGGCCACCCAGACCGAGGCCGAGACCTACTGGGCCGCGCACCGCCCCACGGCCATCACCCTCCCACCGCTCGACCTCACGGCGCAGACCATCGTCGACATCGAGGACGTCACGCCGGAGCCCACCGGCACGCAGACCCTGCGCGCCAACCTCGTGGCCGCGACGCGCGCCTACGGTGGCAAGGCTGCGCAGTACTCCATCCTGGCGCGTACGCCGGGCGTCCCGGTGCGACCGGCCTTCGCGGTGCCCGTGTACTTCTACGACAAGTTCATGCGCGACAACGGGCTCTACGATCGCCTCGCGGCGCTCCAGGCCGACGCGCAGTTTCGCGACAACTCGGCGTACCGCGCGAGCCGCCTCGGCGAGTTTCACGACGCGATCATGGCCGGAACCGTCGACGAAGGGCTACAGGCGCAGCTCCGCGAGAAGATCCGCACGGACTTCTCCAACGGCACGCTGCGCTTCCGCACGAGCACCAACAGCGAAGACCTCGAAGGCTTCCCCTGCGCGGGTTGTTACGAGTCCCACTCGGGCGACCCCGCCGAGTGGAACAACCTCCTCAACGCCATCCGCGAGACCTACGCGAGCTCGTGGTCGTACCGCACCTACGAAGAGCGCAGCTACTACGGCGTCGACCACCGCTCCGTCGGCATGGCGCTGCTGGTGCACTACAACTTCCCCGACGAGGACGCGAACGGCGTCGCCGTCACGGCCAACCCCTTCGACGAGTCGGGCCTCGACCCGGCGCTCTACGTCAACGTGCAGTTCGGCGGCGACGTGGAGGTGGTGCACCCGCGACCCGGCATCACGAGCGATCAGTTTCTCCACTACTTCAGCCAGCCGGGGCAGCCGGTGACCTACCTCGCGCGCTCCAACCTGGTGCCCGCGGGCTTCACCGTGCTCACGCCCACGCAGGTGCACGAGCTCGGCACCGCGCTCACCGCCATCCACCAGCGCTTCTCCGCGGCGTACGGACCGGCCGCGGGCAACAACGGCTGGTACGCGATGGACGTCGAGTTCAAGTTCGACCGCGGCGGGACGGCCGAGCCCGCGCGCCTCGTCGTCAAGCAGGCCCGCCCGTACCCCGGACGGAGCGAGTAGAGCCGCCGCTCTCTGTTAGCGTCGCGCCCCGATCCAGTGCCCCGAACGCGCCCCCTCGCGATGCTGCTCGCCGCTGCGCTCGCCGTCGTCACCGCCGACGTGGGCGACGACCGCGACGCGCGCCTGCTCTCCCTCGTCGACGGCTTCGATCCGTCGCGTGTCATCGCGTCGCCCTTCTCCTTCTACCGCGCCGCGCTCCCGGTGTTCTTGAGCGACTGGCTCGACCCGGCCACCGGCCTCGCTCGCTCGCGCTTCGACGATCAGCACGCGCGCCCCTTCAGCGTGGGCGACCCCCACGTCGAGAACTTCGGCACGCTCGTCGGTCGCGACGGTCGCGTCACCTTCGAGGCCAACGACCTCGACTGCGCGGGCCCCGTCTCGTACCTGTGGGACCTGCGCCGCCTCTCGGTCGCGCTGTGCCTCGCCGCTCCCCGCCACGGCCGCGAGCTCGCCCGCACCGCCGCGCTGGCCTACGCCGATGGCATCGCGGGCGCTCCACCTCCGAGCAACGGCGCCGTGGTCGACGAGCTGCTCACGCGCACACAACGGGCCGTGAGCCGCCGCGACGAGCTCGAAGACTTCACCGTGCTCGACGGAGGCACCCGTCGCTTGCGTCGCGGGTCCATCGATCGCAACGACCCGAACAAGCGCCTGGAAGACGTGGGTGCTCCTGTGCGCGACGCGACCGCGGAGCTCATGACGTCGTACCGCGCGACGCTGGTCGAGCCGCGCGACGCGGTGTTCTTCACGGTGCTCGATGTGGTGCGCGCGTTGGGTCGTGGGACGGCGAGTCTGGGTCGCGTGCGTCTGCTGTTGCTCCTGCGAGGTCCGACGGACGACCCGGGTGACGACGTGATCGTCGAGCTGAAGGAGCTGGTCGACGCCCCGATGCCGCAGCCCCAACCCGACCCGGTGGCGAGGGTGATCGCCGCGCGACGAGCGCTCTGGACGCACGCCGACGCCGACCCGTTGTGGGGCGCGACGACGTGGCGCGGCTGTCCCGTTCAGGTGCGCGCGGAGGTCGATGCGTCGCGTGGGCTTCGCGTCACGAAGCTGCGCGGTCCGCTCGGTGAGTTCGCCGCGCTGCATGACCTCGCGCAAACGCTCGGTGCCCACCTCGCGGCCATCCACCGGCGATCGTTGATGGGGGCGGTCACCGCCGACCGTGATGCCTTCGCTGATGAACAGGCCGACGTCGCGGTGCGCTACGCCGAGCAGGTGACCCGCGACTGGCAGCGCCTCCGTCAGCTCGTACGCCGTCGACCACGGAGTGCGCCCGCCGTCGTCCCCGCTGGGCCGTGCGCGTGGCTCGCGCGCTGAGGGATGGAATTCTCGAAGCGCCCGGCGCATCGTCACCATTCAGTCACCGAAGAGACTCGCTCCCGCGTCAGGGCGCGTTCTGGAGACACCCGTTGCCGTCCACTCCATCGCCCGCCCGCCTCTTCGCCTCCGCGCTGGTGACCGTCGCGACGCTCGCGCTCCCCAGCGTCGCCCACGCCAACGTCGAGAGCATGGAGTACTGGGCCGAGTTCGGCGCCCGCCTCGTCCCCATCCGTCGACTGCGGCTCACCTTCACCGAGAACGTCCGCTTCTCGGAGTACGGCCTCCGCCGGGTCATCCCGGAGCTGGAGGTCGACTACCGCGTCGTCGGTCCGCTGCGACTTGGCGTGGGCTACCGCTACCTCTGGCGCCGCAACGGCCTCGGTGATCTCGAACAGGGACACCGCCTGCACTTCGACGCATCGGCGCAGTGGGAGTGGCGTCGCATCGACGTGGAGTTTCGCTCGCGCGTGCAGTGGCGAACCGTCACGCAGGAGGACTACGGCGTCTCCATCGCCGACGATCGGAGCATGTGGCGCAACCGCATCAACGTGGAGTTCCACCTGCCGGGGCCCTTCACCGCCAACGTGTTTGGCGAGCACTGGACGCGCATCGACCCCGACGTCGGACACGACCGCTGGCGCGTCGGCGCGGGCTTCGCGGTGCAGGCTTCTCGCTGGCAGTTCCGGGTCTATTACATGCGCGACATGCCGTCGTTCATCGACGAGCCCAACGTCAACATGCTTGGTTTGAGCGCCCGCTGGACCCTGGACATGACGCGACCATGAAGGCCCTCGCGACACTCGCCCTCGTCGGGCTGCTCGTGCCCTCGGCCGCGTTCGCGCAGGACGCGCGTCGCCCCACGCCGCGTCGCTGGAGCTTCAACCTGGAGCTCGGCGCGGGCACGATGATCCACGACTTCGACCACGCGGGCGTGGACTTCGGAACGCCCGCCGTCACCACGCACGGCCGCTTCGACCTCCGCCTCGTCGGCCCGCTGTACCTCCAGTTCGGCGGAACCTTCGGTCAGTTTGTTCGTGACCGCCGCAACATCCAGCTCGTGGCGGGCACCCTCGGTCTCCGCGTGAGCGCACCGCTCGGTCGCCGTGGAAGCCTCTGGGCCGACGCCGACTTCGGTGTGTACCTCCCGGGCACGGTGGTGCGTCCCGGCTTCGACGTGGGCGTGGGCTACGCGTTCGACCTCGGCCCCAACGTCTCGCTCGGCCCGGTGCTCCGCGTGGGTCACGTGTGGGAGGGCCGCGAGGGCTTCGGCCGCTACAACTTCCCGTACACCGCGCTCCCCGATCAGGACACCAGCAGCATCCAGTGGTGGACCCTCGGCATCTCCGTCTCCTTCCACCAGCCCGCTCGCCCCGCGCGCCCGCCCCGCGCGCCCGCCGCGACCCCATGAGGAACCCATCGATGCCCAACCCCCCGAAGACTCCGTGGTTGGCGTGGCTGCTCGCCGCGGCGTGCGCGTCCTGCGCGAGCGAAGACCCGGTCGCCGCGCAGCTCACCTTCAACGAGTTTGGCGCCTCGGGCGACGACTTCGCCGAGCTCTTCAACACCGGCGCAACACCGCTCGACATCTCCGGCTACGCCGTCACCGACAGCCGCAAGGACGGCTTCCCCAAGCTGAGCCACGCGATCCGCTTCCCCGCGGGGACGACGGTTCCGGCTGGCGGTCGGGTGCTGGTGCTCTTCGAGGGCGCATGCCCGTCGTCGACGACGCCGTACGTCTGCGCGCGCGGCACCGCCGGTGGCATCTCCGGCAGCCGCGGCGAAAACATCCACCTCGTCGACCCGGAGAACCAGGTCGTCGCGACGACGCACTACCCCGCCAACGCCGCCCCGTCGGGCTTCACCTACGGGCGCTTCCCCGACGGCACCGGCGCGTTCGCCGCCACGCGACGCACACCCGGCGCGGCCAACAGTCAGTAGTTCAGGAGAACTTCCCGGTCACCGCGAGGAACGTCACCTTGTCGGTGGTGTCGCGCAGTCGCGTGGTGAGGGTGCGTACGACGTTCCAGAGCACCTCGTAGGCGAGGTCGCGGTGCACCAGCATCAGGTGCTCCATCTCGTCCTTCCGGATCTCCAGCACCGAGCACGCCTCGTGGACGTGCGCGTCGGCGCTGCGCGGCGCCGGGTCGATCACGGCCATCTCTCCGAAGTAGTCGCCCGGCCCCATGATGGCGAGCGCCTCTTCGCCCATGCCAGGCACCTCGCGCGAGATGCGCACGCGCCCTTCGGTCAGCATGTAGAGCCGGTCGCCCACGTCACCGGCGCGGAAGAGCACCGTGCCGATGGGGTAGCGCTGCGCCGTCGTGATGCTCGCCACGCGGGCCAGCGACTTCGGCGAAAGACCCTGGAACAGCGCGATGCGCGCGATGGGGTTCGCCGTCGCGGTGACGGTCTCGGTGGTGTCGCTCATGGCTTTGGATTGTGGACGAGTCGGCGTCGCCCGCAAAGCGAACGTCAGCCGATGAGCGCCGAGACGTAGCGCTCGGCGTCGATGGCGGCCATGCAGCCAGAGCCCGCGGCGGTGATGGCCTGGCGGTACACGTGGTCGGCCACATCGCCGCACGCGAACACACCCGGGATGTTGGTGTTGGTCGAGCCGTGGGCCACGCGCAGGTAGCCGTTGTCGTGCGCGTCGACCACGCCCTCGACGAGACCCGACGCGGGCGTGTGACCGATGGCCACGAACACCGCGTCGATGCGCATCTCGCGCGTCTCACCAGAGACCGTGTCGCGCAGGATCACCGACGTCACCTTCTTCGCCGCCACGTCGCGGACCTCGGCGATCTCGGCGTTCCAGATGAACTTGATCTTCGGGTTCTTGAGCGCGCGGTCTTGCATGATCTTGCTGGCGCGCAGGGTGTCGCGGCGGTGCACGAGGTAGACGGTGCTCGCGAGGTTGGAGAGGTACAGGGCCTCCTCCAGCGCCGTGTCGCCGCCGCCCACCACGATGACCTCCTGGCCCTTGAAGAACGACCCGTCGCACGTCGCGCAGGCCGACACGCCATAGTTCTGGAGTTCCTTCTCGCCGGGGGCGCCGATCCAGCGCGCGACGGCGCCGGTCGCGATGATGATGGAGTGCGCTTCGAGCGGCTCCGTCTGGCTCTCGACCCACACGCGCTTCACCGGGCCGTGCAGCTCGACGCGCAGCGCGTCTTCGGTGAGGAAGGTCGTCCCGAAGCGCTCGGCCTGCTCGCGGAACAGCTCCATCATCTTCGGCCCGGTGACCCCGTGCGGGAAGCCCGGGTAGTTCTCCACCTCGGTGGTGATCATGAGCTGACCGCCCGGCTGGTGGTCCGCCCCGAGACCCTCGATGACCACGGGGGCCATGTTGGCGCGACCCGCGTAGATGGCAGCCGTGAGCCCCGCGGGGCCGCTGCCCACGATGATGACTTTGTGCATGTGCTTGGGTCCTGAGGTGGGGTGTACGAGGCGGAGCGCGCTAGAGCGAGCCGAGATAGGCGCCGTAGGCGGCCGCGTCCATCAACCCGTCGAGGTCGGTGGGCGTTCCCGCCACTTCGAAGACGACCATCCAGCCGGCGTCGTAGGGGGACTCGTTGACCTTCTCGGGCGAGTCCTTGAGGGCCTCGTTGACCGAGAGCACGGTGCCGCTGACGGGCGCGAAGAGGTCGCTCACCGACTTGGTCGACTCGACCACGCCGAACACCTTGCCCGCCGCGACGGCCGCGCCGACCTTGGCGTCGACGCTCACGAGGATGATGTCCCCGAGCTGATCGACCGCGTGCTGGGTGACGCCGACGGTGACCCGGTTGCCCTCGATGCGGGCCCACTCGTGATCCTTCGTGTACTTCAAGTCGGACGGGACATCGGCCATCGCCTGCCTCGCTCTTCGCTGGGGTGGGGAGTGATTCGGTGGAGTGCGAAACTCAATGGGCCGCGTCGGCCGCGACGTCGCCGCCGTCACCCGCGCCCGCGTCGGCCGACGTAGCCAGCACGCCGGGCGACAGGAACAGGTAGATGCCGAGCGCGGCGGACAGGAGCAGCCCGAGGCCGACGAAGGGCATCCATCCCGGCGTGACGAGGGCGTCTTCCGCGGGCTCGGGGTGCGCGTGGGCGTGACCCTTGGCGTGGCCGTGGTCGTCGTCGTGGTGGGGGTCGTGACCGTGAGCGGCTGCCATGAAGATGGCGCCGTTGGTAATCCCAACGGCAGGGGAGGGTCAACTCTACGCAGCGGACTCCACCGCGGTCGTCGCCGCCGCGGTCTTGAGCGCGTCGAGGAAGACGCTCCCCGGCAGCCCCTGCGGCTCCTTCGGCGCGCTCACCTCGTCATCGACCTTGGGCGCAGCCTGGAGGTAGGTCACGGCCACCTGGCGAAGCGGACCCATGAGCACGTCGGCGATGACGTCACCGGCGCCCGCCATCGCCCGCACGCGGAGCTCTCGCGACAGCCGATGGGACACGTCGTTGGCCGGGAGGGGAATGGCCGAGAGCCCCACCGAAAGGATGCCCGACATGAGCGAGGCGCCGAGCTCGGTGTCGAGGAAGGCGGCGATGCGCGCGCGGAGCGACGGGTCGTCGGGCCCGAGGTGACGCGAGAGCAGGGCGACGACCGGGTCGCGCGCGAGCTTCACGAACTGCGACCCGGCGAGGCGCCACGCGGCGTCGGTGGCGTCGACTTCGAGGGACTTGAGCATCGGGTTGGTCTTCTTGTCGTCCATGGTTCGCTCCGTCGTCTTGGGGGAAGGCACTGCGGGCGCCGCGGTCGTCGGGACCGTCGCCGTGGTTGTCGAAGTCATCGGAACCGTCGTCGTCGGGGCGGGTGCAATCGCGCTCGTCACGGGGACCCAGAGCCCCACGCGATCGACGCGCGCCGCGAGCTGACACGCGATGCGCACGAGGCGCCGCCGCACCCGCGGGTCACCCTCGTCGGTCGACCGCGCCGCGAGCAGCCACGCCGCCTCGGACAGCCCATGCGCCACCAGCGCGCGGCGGTCGACCATGGACGCCTCTGTCCACGCGCGGACGTTGCGGGCGTGGGCCACCCGATCGGCGCGAATGACGGCGCCGCGCAGGAGGTCGTCCACCTGATGGTTGCCCACGGCGAGCAGCGACGCCGAGTGTTTCACCTGCTGCAACAGCACCGCCACGAAGTCACCACCTTCGCTCGCGTCGAAGGCCGCCCGCGTGGCGTCGGTCATCGCCTCGAACACGCTCGCATCGTCCGCATCGTGCCCGCCGCGCACCCGCAACGGAACGCCCGCAATGGCGCCCGCCACCGAGCGCAAGGCCGCGGCGACGTGGGCCTCGGCGCCGATGGACTGCGCCACGAGCGAGTGCGCCGCCCACGCGAGGGTGTACCGCGCCCACTGCTCTTCGAAGCCGCGCTCGACGCTGTCCGCGGGTGGCGTTGCGGCATCGACGGCCATGGTGACCGCCGTCGCCACATCGCAGGTGGGCAGCGTCTCGCGCAGCCCCTGGAGCAGCGCCAGACCCAGCTCGCGACCCCGCGCGGCGCCCGCGTTGGGGTGCTGCCACGGGTGTTGCCGCAGGGCATGATCGAGTCGGCGCAGGGTGTCGGTGTCCATCAAGCTCGTCATCGCGGCAGTGCCTCCGATGACCGTCACCGTAGGCAGCGACCGAGCGCGCAGCAACAGGGGGTGGGACATAGCCTGTCAACGATGCGAACGCCCTTGCTGGCAGGGCTGCGGAGGCGTTGCATGGTCCGATGATCGACGACGCGGTGGCGTGGTTGCGGGGGCAGCGGTCGGCGATGGAGACGCTCCTCCGCGCGCTGGTGGAGGAGAGCTCGTACACGCTCGATCGCCGCGGGGTCGACGCGGCGGGGGCGGTGTTGCGGGCGGCGGTTCCGTTGCCGTGTCGGGCGGTGGCGAGCGAGCGCTTCGGGGCGCACCTCTTCTTCGACAACGTGCGCACGGCGGGCGATGGCGGCGTGGTGCTGGTGGGTCACCACGACACGGTGTTTCCGCGCGAGGTGTTCGCGGGCTACCGCGCGGACGGAGACATCGCGCGTGGTCCTGGTGTGCTCGACATGAAGGGCGGACTGGTGGTGATGACCTTCGCGCTCCACGCGCTGCGAGCGGCGGGCGCGCTGGGGAGGGTTCCGTTGACGATGGCGGTGGTGGCCGACGAGGAGGTGGGATCACCCGAGAGCGCGCCGCACCTCGCTGCCGCCGCGAAGGGCGCGACGGTGGCGCTGGTGTTCGAGGCGGGGCGACGCGGCGACGCGATCATCACGCGCCGCAAGGGCACCATGGCGATGACGGCGCGCGCGACGGGGCGGGCAGCGCACGCGGGCAACGCGCACCACGAGGGCGCGAGCGCGATCCGGGCGATGGCGCGCTTCATCGAGGCGGCCGAGGCGCAGACCGACTACACGCGCGGCGTCACCGTCAACGTCGGCACCGTCCGCGGCGGAACCTCCAAGAACACCGTCCCCGCCCACTGCGAGGCCGAGCTCGACGGGCGCTTCGAGCGCACCGAAGACGCCGCCCGCCTGGAGGCATTCCTGCGCGACACCGCGAGCCATCCGACGGTCGAGGGCGTCACGATGGCGCTGCAAGGCGGCGTCGCCCGCTGGCCCCTGGAGCGCAGCGCCGAGAGCGCGCGATGGGCTGAGCGCTACGGCATCTGCCAGCGCGCCGCGGGCCTGTTCGATGGTGAGGCGGACCTTCAGGGCGGCGGTAGCGACGCCTCCACGACGGCATCCATTGGGGTCCCATCCATCGATGGACTGGGGCCGCGCGGTCGCGGGTTTCACACGCCGGACGAGTACGTCGAGCTCGACTCGCTGGTGCCCAAGTGCGAGGCGTTGGTGAGGTTTCTGCTGAGTGAGTTCGGGGCGGGGTGACGGGTACTCTCGCTCGACGCGGCACCTGTGCGACGCTGTCGCGGCCGTGGCCGAGCGACCCGAACCCAACACACCGCAGCTGTCGTCGCAGGGGCACGACGCGCCCACCCGCTGGCTCTCCGTCGCGGGGGCGCTCGGGGCGTTGCTGGTGTTGTTCCTCCACGCGGGCCTCGGGCCGCGCTACCAGACCGAAGACCCGGCGGGAGAACTCTTCTCCAACCAGATCTCCTTCCTCGCCGGCATCACCGTCGCCTCGTTTCTGACCACCGCCCCGGAGCGTCGGCGCTGGGTCTACCTCGCGGCCTTCCCGGCGACCGCGTGCGGGGTCGTCTTCCCCTGGCTGCACGCCCTCTACCCCATCGGCACCGCGGGTTACCGCATGCTCAACGCCCTCTCCCCGGTGGGCATGGCGATGGTGGCCTTCACCGTGACCTGGGCGCTGCGGGTGACCTCCGCGGACGACGCGCTCCGCAGCCGTCGAGGGTAACGTCGGGCTGTAAGCGCCACCGGGCGGTGCGCGTTGCTCCTCGTCATCCCCATTGGAGGTCCACTCATGTCGCAAGTGCTCGTCCCCTGCTCGTCCTGCTCCCGCCACGTGCGCCACGACGATGGCGCGTGTCCGTTCTGTGCTGCGCCGTTGCGCGCTCCGACCGAGCGCACGCCGTCGGGCGCACAGGCCACGCGGGTCGTCGTTGCTCTCGCCGCTGCCCTCACCGCGAGCGCTTCGCTGGCCGCCTGCTACGGAGGCCCGCCCCGGCCGCAGACCTATGAGCCCCACCGCGCGCAGCCCGCGGCGTCACCCGATAGTGGCGCGGTGCTCGAAGCCAACAAGCCGTAGTCCGAGCGCGGCCTCAACGCGGGAAGAGCTCCTGCTGAGCAGGCGGCGCCATGTCGATGCTGGTGGTGCCGAACTGCGACGCCACGAGCAGCGTCGCGGTGTGGTCGCGGAGCGCGTGGGCGGCCGAGTCGCGCGCGAGCTCGGCGGTGTTGTTGGTCTGCGACAGGTGCATGAGCACGACGGTGCGGGTGCCGCGGTCGAGCGCGCGCAGGAAGCCGTGGGTCTGCGCGTTGGAGAGGTGCCCGTGGTCGCCCGCGACGCGGCGGCGCAGGTGGTACGGGTACGGACCGTTGGCGAGCATCTCGCTGTCGTGGTTGGACTCGATGAGCACCGTGTCGCACCCGGCGAAGTGCCCGAGCAGACCCGACGGAACCTCTCCGAGATCAGTCGCGAGCGCCGCGCTCCCGCTCGGGTGCTCGAAGCGCAGCGACACCTGCGGCGCGTCGTGGGGGACCACCATCGCCGACACGCTGAGGTCGCCAATGGGAAAGGCGCCCCGCGTGCCGAACACCTGCGGCGCGCGTCGCCCGCTCAGGCGCACGCTGCGGCGCGTGGCCTCGCTCACGTAGAGCGGAACCTGGAAGTGCTCGGTGAGCTCCGCCGCGTGGCGGCAGTGATCACCGTGGGCGTGGGTGATGATGATGGCGGTGGGGTTGCCCGTGAGCTTCGCGCGGACGAACTGTCGTCGCAGCGTGACCAGCGGCAGGCCCGCGTCGACGAGGAGCCGCGTAGCGCCGGCCTCGACGAGCATCGCGTTGCCGCCCGAACCGCTCGCGAGCACCGTCAGGCGCACGGCCCACCAATATACCCGACGGTCACCGACGCCGTCTTGTCACCGCGATGTTGGCGGAGGGGATCTTGCGGGAAATCCTGGGCTGGTCCATTGGTCGCTTCCGACGAGGAGCGAACGATGACGATGCGATCGTTTCGGTGGGGTCGGTGGGGTTTCACGTTGGTCGAGCTGATGATCGCCGTGGTCATCCTGGGGATCCTCGCGGGCATCTCCATCCCCGCGTACAGCCGCTACGTCAAGCGGACCAAGACGACCGAGGCGGTGGGCAACATCCGGGCGATCTTCCAGGGCCAGATGACCTACTACCAGCGCAACCTGGACCGTGGGACGTCGCAGAACTTCGCCTCCGCGGCGACGTACACGCCCAACAGCACTCCCGGTCGCAACAAGTACCCCGCGCGCCCGAGCATCTGGGCCAATGATCCGCAGTGGGTGGCCATCGGGTTCTCCATCGACGTCCCGCACTACTACGCGTACGCGTCGTACACGGCGGGCACCGGCGAAGGGGCGTACTTCTACTCCCGCGCCATCGGCGACCTCGACGGTGACAGCAACGAGTCGACCTTCTCCATCACCGGAACAGTGGTGAACGGCGAGATTCGCCGCGACCGGATGATCGTGACGCGCGAACTGGAATGAGGGGCTGAGAGGGGGGGTAAGGGGCGGCGGGCCGATCAGCAGTGGTCGGGGCTGACGCACGTGCCGTTCGCGGCGGTGCACGCCGCGTTGTCGCGCCACGAGTACTGCCAGCCGTGGGACCAGGCGCGGCAGCAACAGAGGCCCGGCGCGGGCTGGGCCGGGGCCGGGGTCACGATCGGAGCCGGGGTCTGGAGCGCGACCGGAGCTGCGACCGGGGCGGGCGACTGGCGCGGCTGCGCGTTGGCGAGGGGAGAGGCGGCGACGGTGACGGCAAACGCAAGGCCCAGGAAGCGCTTCATGGTGATGCTCCTTCGCTCGAACGAACCAACGGCAGCATAGCGCCGGATCGGTCAATCGGAAGTACAGCGGAATCTGCCGCGGTCACAGAGGCTGACAGGCACGGTCGGGATGAGGTACGGCGCCCATCCGCGGGCCATTCAACGCCTCGCCCGCCAGGAGTAGAACCCCCGCCATGGGCGAGTCGCTGACGGTGCTGGATCCGCAGGTGCGCGGGTCGATCGAGAGGTTCTTCGCGGAGGAGATTCCCTTCAACCGCTACCTCGGTCTGCGGCTGGTGTCGCTGGAGCGGGGCACGGCCACGTTGCTCCTGCCCTTCAAGCCCGAGCTGGTGGGCGACCCGTTTCGACCGGCGCTGCACGGCGGCGTCATCGCGACGGTGCTCGACACCGCTGGGGGGGCGGCGGTGTTCAGCGAGCTCGCGGTGGGCGACCGCGTCTCGACGGTGGACATCCGCGTGGACTACCTCCGCCCCGGCCGACTGGAAGACCTCTACGCCGAGGCGAAGATCCGCCGCGTGGGCAACCGCATGGGGGTGACCTCCATCCGCGCCTACCACGCGAGCGACCCCGATCAGTCCGTGGCCGAGGCCATGGGCGTCTACAACATCCGCCGCGAACTCGACCGGTGACCGACTCCGACTGGATGCAGGTCGCGCTCGCCGAGGCGGCAGCGGCGGCCGCAGTGGGAGAGGTTCCGGTGGGCTGCGTGCTCGTGGGCGCGGACGGCGTCGAGCTCGCGCGCGGGCACAACCTCCGCGAGGCGCTGGAAGACCCGACGGCGCACGCCGAGGTGGTCGCGATGCGCGCCGGAGCGACGACGCTCGGGACGTGGCGGTTGGAGAAGGTGACCGCGTACGTGACGTTGGAGCCGTGCGTGATGTGCGCGGGGGCCTTCGTCAACGCGCGAATCGGGCGCGTGGTGTACGGCTGCGACGATCCGAAGGCGGGCGGCGTCGCGACGCTCTACCGGTTGGGCGAGGACGCGCGGCTCAATCACCGCTACGAAGTCGTGGGCGGAGTCGAGGCTGAGGCGTGTGCGGAGGTGCTCCGGGCGTTCTTCCGTGCACGTCGTGGGGTTCGGCGTTGACACGGTAGGGGGGCTTTCGTAGTTTCCGCGGCGGAGAGCTGTCCGAGTGGTCGATGGTGCCTGATTCGAAATCAGGTGTGCCGAAAGGTACCAAGGGTTCGAATCCCTTGCTCTCCGCTCAATCATAGAAGTTCCCGGCGTCGGTCCCCGCGACCGACGCCGTTGGGAGAGATGGCCGAGTGGTCGAAGGCGCCGCACTGGAAATGCGGTGTACTCCAAAAGGGTACCGTGGGTTCGAATCCCACTCTCTCCGCTAGCGCGTCCTCCCATAGAGGGTGATGGACGACGCGCTCAGCGACCGCGAACAACACCTCATCCGCCACCTCGAAGCCATCACCGCCCAGGCGGCGCTGACTTCACCGGGTGAGGCAACACCATGCTTCGGCTGGATGGAGGTCGAGACCGCGGGCCGAACCCGCGAGCACCTCCTCGGCTGGCGCACCGACATCCACGGCCCCGTCTCCGTGCTGCACTGGCAGACCGCGCCCCTGGCGTCGATGTTCTTCTCGACGTCCGTCGGCGACGACTACGAGCTCACCGTCGACGGCCGCACCCTCGACGGAACCCTCCGCGCCCGCGCCCTCCTCCACTTCGCCGGGGGCTCGCTCGTCGAGGTCGCCACGCCCGACGCCGTCTTCACCCGCCGCGACGGCGGACCGTGGCGTCGCACCGCGCACCCCGCCCTCACGCTCCTGCGTCCGCGCCCTCGCGGAACCTCCCGCGCCGCCTCGCCCCTCACCATCGAGGCCCTCGACGCCGAGCAGCGCCGCGCGGTCGACCTCCCGCGCCGTCGCCCGCTCCTCGCGCTCGGTGAGGCCGGCTGCGGCAAGACCACCGTCGCGCTCCATCGCCTCGTCGCGCTCCGTCGTCGTGCGCTCGAATCCGGGCGTCCCTTCCGCGCGCTGGTGCTCGTCCCCGTCGAAGGCTTGCGGCGCCTGTCCGAGACCTTGCTCGCCCGCCTCGGCGCCGAGGACGTCGAGGTGCGGAGCTACGAACGCTGGGCCGCCGTGCAGGCGCGCAAGGCGTTTCCCGGCATTCCGCGGCGCGAGGGCAGCGGATACGCGGCGGCCGTCAACCGCCTCAAGCGACACCCCGCGCTCCGCGTCGCGCTCGCCGACGTGGCCACGCGTGCGGGGCGCCCACCAGGTGCGACCGCCAACCGCGAAGACCTCCAGCATCTCTTCGGCGAGCGCCTCTTGATGGATCGCGTCGCCGCAGCCTCGGGCGGCGTCGTCGGGCCGCACGTCGTCACGCGCGTGCTGGAGCACACCAACGTGCAGTTCACGGCCACCACCGAGGAGTCCCACCGCCACGTCGACGCCGACCGCCTCGCCGCCGTCGATGGTCTGCGCCTCGACGCCGGGACTCCCTTCGAGGACGCCGGGGCCATCGACCCCGAGGACTACGCCGTGCTCTTCGCCCTCGCGGCCCTGCGCGCGACGCCTGGCTCACCCGCTCCGTCGCCGGGTGCGTATGACTGCGTGGTGCTCGACGAGGCGCAGGAGTTCGCGCCGCTGGAGCTGTCCCTCATCGGACGCGCGGTGCGCCCCGGCGGAACCCTCATCGTCGCAGGTGACGAGGGCCAGCAGGTTGATCCGACGGCGTACTTCCCGGGTTGGGGCGAGGCCATGCGCGAGCTCGGCGCCGACGACCACGAGCTGGTGCGCCTCGCGGTGAGCTACCGCTGCCCGCCGTCGGTGACGACCCTCGCGCGGGCGGTGCTGCGAGAGGCGCCCATCGAGTCGCCGCTCGACGAGGCCGTCGCGACGTGGCGCGCGCCGACGACGTTTCATCTGGTGGCGGCGTTGGTCGATGCGCTGCGGGCGTTGCGGGCGTCCGACCCGGAGGCGTCCGTCGCGGTGGTGTGCCGCACACCCGAAGCGGCAGCGCGCACGGCGGGGCTGTTGAAGCGCGGCGACGACCTCGTGCGCCTGGTGCGCGGCGGGGACTTCCGCTTCGTGGCGGGCGTCGAGGTGACCTGCGTGCAGGAGGTGAAGGGCCTGGAGTTCGATCACGTGGTGGTCGCCGACTGCGACGTGGGCGCGTACCCCGACGGCGACGAGGCGCGCCGCGCTCTCTACGTGGCGATGACCCGCGCGTCGCACCAGCTCGCGCTCACGTCCGCGGCGACGTGGAGCCCGGTGCTCCGGGCCACCGGCGCCGTGCGCGTGGGCGACGGCGCGCTTGACAGCACCGTGTGAGCCCGCGCGAGACTGCGCGCATGCGGTCTCACGGTCTTGCACTCCTCCTGGCTCTCGGCGCGTTTGGTTGTGGTGGCGACGATCGGCCTCCGACGACCAGCGACATGATGATGACGACGATTCCGGGGCACCACGCGCGCCGCGTCGACGGGCCGATGGGCGTGCCGGTGATGGCGACGCCCCTGCTCGGGCTGTTCACCGTCCCGGTGACGGTCGACGGGCGCAGCGGTCCGCCCATGCTCGTCGACACCGGGTCACCGGCGACCTTCGTGCGTCGCGAGTCGTATGGGACCAACGTCGCCGAGGGCAACGTCGGCACCGCCACGCTGGCCTTCGGGGCGCTGTCGTTGGTGGGTGTTCCGATCGTGGGTGGTGACCCCCTCGGGCTCGCGCCTGCGGTGGGTGGCGTGCTCGGGGTCAACCTCATCTGCCAGTTCACGAGCACCTGGGACTGGCAGCGGAGTCGCTTCTCCCTCGGGGCCCCGCCCACGGACGCGGCGGTCACCGAGGAGGTCGTGCGGATGCCGTTTACGCTCGTCGGCGGCGGCACGCTGCGGCTCGCCAACGGGACGACGGTGCCCATCCCTGCGACCCGCCTCATGGTCGACGTCGAGATCGAGTCGCGTCGGCTGCGGATGCTCCTCGACACGGGCGCGGCGAGCACCGGCATCAGCGACGCCATGGTGGCGGCGTTCACGGCGGACGGGCGTCGCAGCAGGACGCTCACGGTTGTCGCTCAGGGTGGAACGATGCAGCAGCAGCTCTTCCGCGTGCGCCGCATCAACGCGCTCGGCGTGTCGCGCGAGGGGTCGCTCGTGATCGGGTACAGCGCCGCCAACCTCGCGAACGTCGCGGGCGAAGTGGGCGGAACCGTCGACGGGTTGCTCGGGGCGGACTTCCTGCGGCCGTGGCTCACGACCATCGACTATCCGGCCCACGAGGTGGTGCTGCGGCGCTACCGCGACGCGTCGCATGTGCGCGACCCGATGACCCGGGTGGGCATGTTCCTGGTGGCCAACGCGGCGGGCGAGATCTTCACCGGGGAGGTGCCCATGGGGACCAACGCGTACGACCGCGGTTTCAGGATGGGCGAGCGGGTGGTGTCCATCGACGGCACCGCCGTCGCCGGGATGTCGCGCGACACGGTGGACGCGTTGCTGTTGGGGACCGAGGGCCAGAGCCGCCGGGTGGTCACCGATCAGCGCGACGCCGACGTGCGGGTGGAGGATCTGCTGCCGCTACCGTGATGGGATGACCCCTCCTGCACGGCTCCCGAACAGACACGCCGGGGACTCGATCCTGCGTTGAGTCGCTTCCGAAGCGACGCGGCGGAGTCTCGACCCCTTTGTTCCGCTCGTTCGGCCCACGAGATGCGCAACCAACGTTGCTCGATGGGGTGCAACCCGCTGCGGGGCTGGGGTTTGGGCGTTGGCCCGCACCCCAGCGACGTGTGACGGCTTGCACTATCTCAATCCATCGAGAAAACGAGCTCTCTCTAGAGATGTGTCCCGAAGCGAACCTGGCAGGGAGAGGGACGTGCGGCAGCGAGGGTGAGGTCTCCAGCAGCCACACAAAACCAGCGACCGTTCACCCCTCCTGCGCCGCGCCCACCTTCACCGTGACCGTCTCGCCCGCGATGGGCGACCCCCCGTCCAGCGCCAAGAGCCGCACCCGCCCCGTCGAGACGATCTTCCCCTCCTCGTCGGTGACGGTCGCCTCCCACACCTGCGAGCGACGCCCGCGGGTGATGGGCGTCGCCGTCGCCCGCAGCGTCCCACCCCGCACCGCCCGGATGAACGACGTGCTGTTCTCCAACCCCACGATGGACTGTCCCCGCGGCATCGCGTTGAGCGCCGCGCCGATGGACGCGATCGTCTCGATGATGCCCGCGTACACGCCGCCGTGGACGATGCCGTACGCCTGGAGGTGCTGCGGGCCGATGGTCCACTCGGCGACCACCTCGTCGAGGGTGGCGCGGACGTAGCGGACGCCCATGGCAGCGTTCCAGCCGTCGCGCTGGGCGTTGAGGGTCGGGGCGAAGTCTTCGGTGGGGTGGGTCATGGTCCGCGCATCATGGGCAACGACCCGCTCCGTCGCCAATGGTTGAGCATCGGTGTCAACGGGCATGACCCGCTGAGGGACCGGGGTTGGTCGCGTCCCGCGCCTGCACCACCGGGCTAGCGAACGCAGGCGCCCCTCCGGGGCTTCCCGAAGCGATCGGCCAACACAACGCGCCGGCTGCTGGATGACCGAAGCGCCCTTCCGAAAGCCCCGAAGGGGCGCCTGCGTTCGCTTGCTCGGTGGTGCAGGCGCGGGACGCGACCAACCCCGCTCTGTCAGCGGCCCACGGGTCGGGGACCACGAATGGATCACCGTCGCGGCGGACCAAACCCCGCCATGATCGTCGCGGCCGCGCCCGGCATCCCGTTGCGGTGCGCATAGCCCGCCACCGCGTTGCGCCACTCGAACTCCTGCCGCTCCACCCGCAGCAGCCGGTGCATCTGCCGCACACGCTCCCTCGGCGGGAGCGTCTCCTCGGCCTCCACCGCGGGGTGTTCCCACCGCCCAGGGAAGCGCCGGATCGCCTCGTACGCGAGCGCCGCGTGCCACGCCGACTCTTCGTACGCCCGCCGCGACTCCAGCAGCCCCGCGTAGCGGAAGTGGTTGTGCGCCGAGTCCGGGCACGCCGCGACCGAGTGTTCGTAGAGCGTCGTGTCGTCGTGCCATCGCGTCGACAGAAACCCCGCCGCGGCGAGGTTGATCGTCACCAGCAGCGCCACCAGCGCCCGACGCGCGCCGCCCTCCCGCCACCACGCGAGCGTCGGCTCGGCCACCAGCAGCGCGAGGAAGAGCGTCGGCGCCAGGAAGAACCGATCGGCCATCGCCTCCGGCACCTTCCACGCGAGCCCCGTGAACATCACCCCCGTCATCGCGATGCACAGCGCCCACGGGGCCTTCTTCGCGCGCCACGCCACCCACGACGACCACGCGCCCGCCGCGAGGCAGACCACGCCCACCGCGAAGTGCGCCGTGAGCGGCGTCGACGGTCGCCACAACATCGCGAACTTTCGCCCCGTGCACAGGTCGAGCGGCGCCAGTACGAGACGCAGCGCGCGGCTCAGGTACTCGACGGCGTACACGACCCGCTGCCACGGCGCGGCGCCTGCGAGGACGTCGTCGGGGGCCCACCAGCGGGCGACGGTTCCGCTCGTGAGGAGGCGGGCGGCGAGGTAGAGGGCGGCGACGACCGCGACGACGGCGGTGCGCTTGTGGCCATCGCGGGCGGTCTCGCCAGCGCGCGGGAAGAACCCGAGCACGCCCGCCACGCCGAGCAGGCTGAGCGCGCTCTCCTTGGAGAGCAGCGCGAGGGCGGTGGCGAGGGCGCTGAGCGCGAGGCCGCGCGTGGTGGCAGAGGCGCGCAGGGCGATGAGCCCGAAGAGCAGGCCCATGACGTCGGCGCGGCCGACGAGCGAGGCGACGTTTTCGACGTGCAGCGGCATCGCCGCGAAGAGGCAGGTGGCGAGCAGCGCCGCGGTGGGCGCGAGGCGGTCGCGCGCGAAGCGATGGGCGACGGCCACGAGCGCCAGGAACCACAGCAGCGACTCGACGTGCATCGGCCCCGGCGAGAGGCCGAAGACGCGCGCATCGAGGGCGAAGGACAGCGTCGTGAGCGGCCGCCACGACGCGGGCGGAGTGCCGAGCGCCTGCCCCCAGAAGGTGCGGCTGAAGACCATGGACAGGGCGCCGTGACCGTTGACGCCGGGGTGACCGGTGATGGCGCGCACGTCGTCGAGGACGAAGCCGCCGCCGAGCCCCGGCGCGTGCGCGAGCAGGGCGATGAGCCACGGCACGAGGTGCAGTCGGAGCCGCGCAGAAACCGTGGTAGGGGTCGGATCGGGCGCGTCGCTCACGGCGGTGTCGGACGCTATCACGACGCCCTGCGGGGAGGGTTGGCGGTGTTGCTGTTGCGGCAACGTGGCGTTGCCTTTCGAGGGAGTAGTGCGCGGGCGAGCAACGGTCCAAGTTCGCGCTGCCTGACGAGAGGAACGCCAGCAGTTGGCGCGCGTCAGCCCAAGAAAAGAGCACCACCATGAGCAGCTACGTCATCGACCTGTCGCACTCCCACGCCGCGTTTTCCGTTCGCCACCTGATGGTGTCCAACGTGCGCGGGGAGTTTCAGAAGTTCAGCGGCGAGGTGAGCTACGACCCGGCGAACCCCGGCGCCACCACGGCGAGCGTGTCCCTCGACGTGGCCTCCATCAACACCCGCGAGGAGAAGCGCGACGCGCACCTCCGCAGCGCCGACTTCTTCGATGTGGAGAAGTTTCCGGCGATCACCTTCAAGTCGAAGAGCGCCAAGGCCAGCGGTGACGGCATCGCGGTCACGGGCGACCTCACCATCCACGGCGTCACCCACGAGGTCGTCCTCGCGGTCACCGACATCACCGGCGAGCACAAGGACCCGTGGGGCTACACCCGCATCGGCGGCTCGGCCTCGACGAAGATCAAGCGCTCGGACTTCGGCATGACCTGGAACAGCGCCATCGAAGCCGGCGGCGTGCTCGTCGGCGACGAGGTGAAGATCCAGCTCGAGGTCGAGCTCATCAAGCAGTAGTAGTGTCCGAGTTTGAGGCGCAGTGTCCCAAGTTGAGAATCCGCCGCGTTCACGCCGGAGTTCACCGTGCCGCCCCCGCGCCCACCGCGCTCGGTTCACTCCGGGCTATTTCACGCGGATCGCCCCGCCGAAGCGGGGCTCCGTGCCTCCGCCCAGGGACCATGAAGTGCCCTCGGCCTCCTGAGCCCCGCTTCGGCGGGGCGATCCGCGTGAAATAGCCCGGAGTGAACCGAGCGCGGTGGGCGCGGGGGCGGCACGGTGAACTCCGGCGTGAACGCGGCGACTTGTCCTACTTTGGAGACGGAGAGAAATCAGTGTCCCAAGTCGGACACCACCCAAGCAGTGATCCATCAGCGCTGCGGCGCGGGGTGTGATATCGCCCGGTCCCATGATCGACGTCGTGATCGAAGGGGCCGGGCGCAACGCCCTGAGCACGGTGGTGCTGACCAACCTGCGCGAGGCGGTGCGGGCCGCGGGGTCTGATCCCATCCTCCTGCGCGGCGCCAACGGAACCTTCTCCGCCGGCCTCAACCTCAAAGAGCTGGCCTCGCTCGACGCCGACGGCATGGCGCGGTTCCTGGTGTTGCTGGAGGACACCATCACCGAGCTGTACCTGCACCCGGCGCCCGTCGTGGGGCTCATCGAGGGGCACGCCATCGCGGGCGGCTGCGTGCTCACGCAGTGCTGCGACTGGCGCGTGTCCGGCGCCGACGAGAAGGCCCGCCACGGGCTCAACGAGGTGGCGCTGGGGCTGCAATTCCCGCCGCGCATCTGGGGCATCGTCAACGCGCGCATCCCGTCGACGGCGCGCGAGCAGGTGCTGCTGGGCGCGGGGCTGCACTCGCCCGCGGAGGCGCTGCGGCTGGGGCTGCTCGATGAGGTGGCGGCCGAGCCCGAGGCGAGGGCGAGGGCGGTGCTGGCGACGCTGGCCGCGCACCCGCGCGGGGCCTACGCGGGGACGAAGCGGTCGATTCGCGAGGGCGTGATCGCGGCGGCGCAGGGGTCGGTCGCGGAGCTGATTCCGACGTGGGTGAGCGATGAGGTGAAGGCGCGCATCCTCGCGGTGCTCAAGCGCTGAGCGACCATGACCGTCGAGGAGCTCACCGCCATCATCGCCGGGCTGACGCGGGAGGAGGTGCTCGTGCTGGTCGAAGCGCTCCGGGCGCGCCTCGCGGTCGGCGATGGCCCCGACGACTGGGGCGGCGCCGCGGCGGCCTACGGCGGGCCGCCCCGGGCAGAGTGGGGCAGCACCTACTACCTCCCGCACGTCGTTGACCTGCGCGCGGTGGGGCGCTTCCGCGAGCTGTTGATCGCGCGGGTGCGCGTCGCGCTCTCGGTGTCGATGGCCCAGGCGAAGGCGGTCGTCGACTCGGCGCCGTGCGAGATCGGGCGCTTCGCGAACTACGGGGAGGCGGAGACCGCGGCCGTCGCGTTGCGGGGGGTCGGCGCGGACGTCGAGGTGCGCGTAGTCGTCGAGTGAGCGAGCGTGGCGGCTCAGTCGAGCGCGAACAGCCGCACCGTGCCGTCGGCGCAGCCCGCGACGATCGACCCGCCATCGGGCGCGTACGCCACGGACGATGCGGTCGTTGCACCCAGCGAGAGGCGACGCTCTTCGGTGCCGGTGGCGGCGTTCCAGAGACGGAGGGTGGCGTCGGTCGAGGCCGTCGCGACGCGCGCACCGTCGGGTGACATCGCGACGCCGGTGACCTGCTTGTCGTGACCTTCGAGCGAGGCGATAAGCGTGCTGGTCTCGATGTCCCAGACGCGCGCGGTGCGGTCCTGCGAGGCCGAGGCGAGCCGCTTGCCGTCGTGGGAGACCGCGAGCCCGAGGATCTTCCCCGTGTGACCCGAGAGCGCCCCGACCTCGCGCCCCGTCGCGGGCTCCCACACGTGCACGAGCTTGTCACCAGCGCCCGAGAAGCCGCGGTGCGCGTCGCGGGTCATCGCCACGAACCACGTCGCGCTCTTCTTCGTCTTGCCCTCCGCGACGACGGCGCCGGTCGCGGCGTCCCACAGGCGCACGGTGTTGTCGCCGCAGTTGCCGGTGAACAACCGCGACGAGTCCGCCGACCACGCGAGCGACGCCACGATGCCACCCGGCGTGGCGAGCGTGCGGACCTTGCTGGAGTCGACGTCCCATAGCCGGAGCGTGAGGTCGCCAAAGCCCGCGGCGACGGTGCGGCCGTCGGGCGCCATCGCGGCGTACCAGCAGACGCAGCCGTCGCCGGTGCCGACTCGGCCGAGCGCGACGGCCTCCGCGGTGACGTCCCAGAGCGCGACCTGCGGCTCTTCCATGGCGGTGCTGAGCACGCGCAGCGCGTCGGCGAAGGAGACTCCGTCGACGCCGGTGCGGTGGCGGCCGATCACGCGGTGCGGTGCGGGCGGTGCGGGGGCTTTCTTCGCCATGAGCGATGGTACCGCCGCGTCGTCTGCGATGGATGGTGAGACCGAACTGCCCACACGAGCGCGCCACGGATCGCCGCCGACGTCCAGCGGTGGCAGGCTCGTCCAGGGGATGGAGCGTCAGGCGGGCGGCGTCGGGTCGGCGGGCGTCGGATCGGCGGGCGGGGCGGGGGCCTCGTCGGTGCTGCCCTTCGCGCGCAGGTCGGTCAGCAGATCGAGGTAGGCGAAGACCTTCGTGTCGAGGTCGCGCGGCAGCTTCGGGTTGGCCGTCAGCTCGTCGGCAAGCCCGGCGCGGAAGCGCCCGATGAGCCCGAGCGTGGCGGCGCGCAGGGCACCGGCGTCGGCGCGTGATCCGGGCGCGGCGTCGGCGCGGGCCGCGAGGAGCTCGTCGAGGTGGGCGCCCGCGTCGAGGTAGGCCGCGACCCAGTCGTAGAGGGTTGGGTGCTTCGCGCTGCCGCTCGTCCAGGCGAGGGGAAGCGCTGGAGGTCGTCGACTGCGGGCGTCGCGGTCGCGTCCCTCCGGGTAAGGTCGTCGACCGCGGGCGTTAGTTCGACCTCGCTTTAGGGTCGAAGGGAAGCGACCGCGCGGCCGACGGTCGGCATCTTACCCGGCGGGAGCGCCCGCGACGCCCGCGGTCGACGACCTTACCCGGCGGGGAGCGCCCGCGACGCCCGCGGTCGACGAACCTGCCCGGAGGGACGCGACCGCGACGCCGCCGGTCGACGGGATCGTGTTGGCAGAGAGGAGGGGTCGCTCCAACCGAAACGACGCATCGATGGGAGAGGGGTAGGGGTCTCTTCGCACGATGCGCGGTGTCGGCAATAGAGGGGTGGGGGTCTCTCCAACCGATGCAACCCATCGATCGAAGAGGGGTGGGGGTCTCTCCAACCGATGCAACCCATCGATCGAAGAGGGGTAGGGGTCTCTCCAATCGATGTGCCGGTGTGCAACCCGAGGTTGTGCCCTCCTCGCTCACGCTCGGGGTCCGGCTCAGGCCGCCGACGGCCCTCGTCTCGAACTGCGGGGGTAGACCGCTTCGCCTCCAAGCGGGCCTTTGAAACATTCACCCCCGCTACGCCTCCGCCTCCGGCGGCTGCGACCGCGACCCCTCCGGCTCGAACCACGCGAGCGCGCTGCGGATCGCGGCCGACGTCCCGCCCAGGTACACGATGTCGCCCGCTTCATAGGGCGTCGCCGGATCAGGCGCCTGCATCAACACGTCACCCCGCCGGATGCCCATCACCAGCGCGCCCGTCTCCGAGCGCAGCCGCAGCGACGCGGCCGACGTCCCCTCCGCGGTGCTCCCCTCGCGCACCAGCACGCTCTCGATCTTCATCTCGTCGAGGCCGCGCACGTCCTTCATCGCCACGCGTGGGACCTTCGCCGTACGGTCGGTCGACCTCGTCGCGTCGCGCACGTCACGCAGCCGCTCGTCGATGAGGTTTCGCGGAATCTCCATGCGCCGCAGCATGCGCGTGATGATCTCCAGCGCCCCTTCGACCTCCTCGGCCACGACGTCCGCGGCGCCCATCTTCTCCAGGCGCGGGCGCTCCAGCAGGTAGTGGGCGCGCATGAGGATGGGCACCTCCGGCGCCACACGCTTGATGGTGTCGACGATGCGCTGCGCGGCCTGCGGGTCGTTCATGAGCAGCACCACGAGGCGGGCGCGGTCGAGGCCCGCGTGGCCCAGCGCCTCGGCGCTCGTCGCGTCGGCGTACGACACCGGAAAGCCGTCGCGCTTGCCCGCGCGCACGTTGTCGGCGTTGAGCTCCAGCACCACGAAGGGCACCTCGCAGGCCTTGAGGCTCTGCGCCGCGAAGCGCCCCGCCACGCCGAAGCCCACGATGACCACGTGGTCGGCGATGGCGGCGTGGGCGTCGTGCCCCTCGGTCACCTCGCGCACGCCGATGAGGCGCTCCAGCGGGGCGAGCAGCCGCTCACCGGCCGTGATGTGCGGGGCAGCCCGCAGCAACAACGGCGTCAAGAACATGCTCCCGATGCCCGCGGCCAGCAGCGGTTGGAGCGCGGCGTCGTCGACCACGCCGCTCGTCCGACCCAATCGCGCGAGCACGAAGCCGAACTCGCCGAACTGCGCGAGCCCGACGCCCGCGAGCCACGCGACGCGCGCCGGGAAGCGCATCGCCATCGCCGAGAGCGTCGCGAGAATCGCCTTGGCGACGAGGAACCCCGCCATGAGCACGAGCACCAGCAGGCCCTGCGAGGCGACCACGCGCACGTCGAAGAGCATGCCGAGGGAGACGAAGAACACGCTCACGAAGGCGTCGCGCAGCGGGAGGATGTCGCCCATGGCGCGGTGGCCGTACTCGGTGTCGGCGACGACCATGCCGCCGAGGAAGGCGCCGAGGGCGAGCGAGAGGCCGGCGAGGGAGGTGAGCCAGGCGGTTCCGATGCACAGCGCGAGGATGGCCAGCAGGAACACCTCGCGACTACGGCTCGCGTCGACCCAGTCGAGGATGCGTGGGACGACGAAGCGCGCGATGACGATGGTCGCGGTGATGACGCCGACGGCCTTGAGCATCGCGAGGCCGATGCCGACGGCCGCGGCGCCCGCGGGGCTGCGTCCGCTCAAGAGCGGGACGATGAGCACCATCGGGATGACGCAGAGGTCCTGGAAGATGAGGGTTCCGACGATGAAGCGGCCGTGCGGGGCGTCGAGCTCGCGGCGCTCGGTGAGGGCGCGCAGCACGATGGCGGTGCTGGAGAGCGCGAAGACGAAGCCGTAGAAGATGCCGCGGCCGACGGACTGCCCCGCGGCGATGGCGACCCCAGCGGTGACGGTGGTGGTGAGCCCGACCTGCAACGCACCGCCCACGGCGACCTGGCGGAAGATGTCGCGCAGGCGGGCGAGGGAGAACTCCAACCCGATGGAGAAGAGCAGCAGCACCACGCCGACCTCGGCGAGCACCTCGATGGCGTGCACCGAGTGGACGAGCCTGAACCCGAAGGGCCCGAGCAGCGCGCCCGCCGCGAGCAACCCGGCGACGGTGGGCAGCTTCAAGCGCGCCAGGATGACCGTCACCACCACGGCGAGCGCGGCGATGATGGCGAGTTCGTCGAGCAGCGGCAGATGTCCCATCGGTGTTGTCGATCCTCCTCTCTGGCGTGTGGCCCCCGCGACCGTACACGCACCTTGTCCCTCGACCTCCCATTGTCGAGCCTGATGGGGAAGAGTCCGCGGCGCGGACGTCGATGCCGCGCGCGTTCGTCGGCTCAGGCCGACGGGTCGACTACGCGAGCCCGCGTCGTATCGCGACGGCCACGGCCTGCGTGCGGTCGGTGGCGCCGAGCTTCTCCAGCACGCGCTGCACGTACTTCTTCGCCGTCGCGATGCTCCACTTCCGCTGCTCGGCGATCTCGCGGTTGGTGAGCCCCTCGGCGAGCAGTCGGAGCACCTCGCGCTCGACCGCGGTGAGCGCGTCGTCGGTCGGTGCGAGCGCCGCCTGGAGGGTCGGGTCGATGACCGTCGCTCCCTCGCACACGGCCCGCATCGCGGCGAGGAGATCGCCGCGGTTGGTTCCTTTCAGGAGGTAGCCAGAGGCGCCCGCGTCCATCGCGCGGCGCACCATCGCGGGGTCGTCGTGCATGCTCAGGACGAGCACCGCGCTGCGCACACCGGTCTGCTTCATCTGCCGCAGCGCCGCGACGCCCTCCATGTCCGGGAGCTGCATGTCGAGCAGCACCACGTCGGGCGCGTGCTGCCGCGCGAGGGACACCGCGTCGGCGCCGGTCGCGGCCTCGGCGACGACCTCGACGCCGTCGCTCACCAGCATGCTGCGAAGGCCCTCGCGGACCACGGGGTGGTCGTCGACCAGCAACACGCGCATCACGGCTCGTCTCTCCGGTTCGCTCGGCCTGCCTTCGGACCGGGGTTGGTCGCGCCTCGCGCCTGCACCCCGGGCAAGCGAAAGCAAGCGCCCCAGCGGGGCTTTCGGAAGGTCGCCACGAGCGTCACGAAGTGCATTCCAGGCACTCAACAAGAACCCATCGTGCGGTCGATGGCTTCCGGAAGCCCCGGAGGGGCGCCTGCTTTGTGCGCCCGGCATGGGCGTTGGCTTCGGGGTGCAAGTCCCCGGGAAAGTAGGTCATGACGATCCACGCGAGAGGCAAGGGCAGCGAGGCAACGGACTGTCTGAAGGAAGCCCGACGCGAAACGGCGAGCCGACGGACAGAAAGCCGATGTGAGGCCGTGCGGTCTGGGGCGAGCGGGCAAGGAGCCGCGAAGCTCCAATGACCAAGAGACCGTGCGGTAGATCGGGCGGTTGCGCCGTGAAAGCCAGCGTTTCTTACCCGGGGAGATCCTGCTTCACGCCTGAAAGGGCGACACACACCAACGTGCGGCGCAGGAAGTCAGCAGAGGTCGTAGTAGCGCGTCCGAAAACCTGGGCTCCCGCGCCGACGTCGCCAACGACGTCGGAGACACGACGGGGAACGCCACGACGAAGGGCCGACGGCCGCGCAAAGGACCAAACGGAAGGGAGGGTGCATCGACCATGAGTCTCAAAAGGGAACCGCCTCAGATGCCCGGGACACCACCGGGGCGAGGGAGGCGCGACGAGGGTGAAGCCCTCAACGCGCAGCCCCGCGAGGAAGACCCCACGGCGACGAAAGGAGACGAGCACTCGGGCACCAGCGCCTTGCTGGAGGCGGTCCTCGGAAGGGACAACCTCTTGCGGGCGCTCCAGCGGGTGCAGAGCAACCGGGGCAGCCCCGGAGTGGACGGGATGGAGACGAAGGATCTCGCGGCCCACCTGCGTGTGCACTGGCCGCGTCTGCGCGAGGACCTCCTCGCGGGGCGCTACCAACCGCAGCCGGTGAGATCGTGCGAGATCCCCAAGGCGTCGGGCGGCACGAGGACTCTCGGCATCCCGACGGCCCTGGATCGTCTCCTCCAACAGGCGATCCTCCAGGTGCTTCAGCCTCGATTCGATCCGACCTTCTCACAGCACAGCTACGGGTTCCGCCCGGGGCGCAGCGCGCACGACGCGATTGTCGTCGCACAGCGCTACGTCCAGGAGGGGCGCGGGGTGGTGGTGGACGTGGACCTCGAAGCGTTCTTCGACCGCGTGAACCACGACGTGCTGATGGGCCGGTTGGCCAAACGCATCGAGGACAAGCGCCTGCTGAGGCTCATCCGTCGCTACCTGGAGGCCGGGATGATGGCCGACGGGATCGCGACGGCGCGGACGGAGGGAACGCCGCAAGGCGGCCCGCTGTCACCACTGCTGGCGAACGTGCTTCTGGACGAAGTGGACAAGGAGTTGGAGCAGCGCGGTCACGCGTTCGTGCGCTACGCCGACGACCTCAACGTGTACGTGAGGTCGGAGCGGGCGGGCGAGCGAGTGATGGCATTCCTGCGGGAGCGCTTCGCGTCGCTGCACCTCCGGGTCAACGAGTCCAAGAGCGCGGTGGCGCCGGTCAAGGGACGGAAGTTCCTGGGCTTTCAGTTCTACGCGCACGGCGGAGAAGTGAAGCGAGGGGTGTCGGCGAAGTCGCAAGAGGCGTTCAAGGCGCGTGTGCGGGAGCTCACGAGCCGGACGGCGGGTCGCAGTCTGGTGCAACTGATCGAGAGGCTGAATCGGTACCTGCGTGGGTGGTGGGCGTACTACCGCCTCACGCAGCAGACGAAGCTCTTCGAGGGGCTGGACGAGTGGATTCGCCGTCGCCTTCGGATGGTGCAACTGAAGCACTGGAAGCGAGGCATCACGATCTACCAGTCGCTGCGCGCCCTTGGACAAGGGGACGAAGCAAGCTGGAAGTCGGTGGCCTCGGCCGGTGGCTGGTGGCGCCGCGCGCTCCGCCTGGGCTTCACGCTCCGACCCAGTTGGTTCGACAGCCTCGGGTTGTGGAGGCTACGGAGGTGACCTCAACCGTCCGAACCGCCGGATGCGGACCCGCTTGTCCGGTGGTGTGGCAGGGGTCGGCTCCTCCTCACGGAGGGGCCGCCCCTATGCCGATCGCTTGCCCGGCGGTGCAGGCGCGGGACGCGACCAACCCCGGTCCGTAGCCGGGTGAAGCGGTCACGCTTGCTCCGCACGCAACGGCAGCGAGACGTCCACCGTCGTCCCGCGGCCCCGCCCGCTCTCCACCACGCACTGCCCGCCGAGGAGGCTCGCCCGCTCGCGCATGCTCACCAGTCCGAGTCCGCGCGAGGGGGTGTCGCCCGCCGCGAAGCCCACGCCGTCGTCGTGCACCCGCACTCGCAAGGCGTCTCCGTCGCGTCGGAGCCGCACCTCGACGCGCTCGGCGCGGGCGTGCCTCGCGGCGTTGCGAACGGCCTCCTGCGCGATGCGAAACGCCGCCATCTCGACGGCTGCAGGGAGCCGGTCGTCGGTGAGGTCGTGCTCGAAGGCGACAGTCCAACCGGACTCTTCGGCGGACTCGTCGAGGCAGCGGCGCACCGCGACGGCGAGCCCGTCGGCGTCGACGTCCGAGGGGCGCAGCGCGCGGAGCATGCGCCGGGTCTCGACGATCGCCTGTTGGAGCCGGTCGATGCCGCGGGTGAGCTCGGACCGCGCGCGGGTGTCGTCATCCGACCACGCGTCGCGGCAGGTCTCGGCGTGCTGCTTGGCGCTCACGATGAGCGGCGAGACGGCGTCGTGCAGCTCGTAGGCGACGCGGCGGCGTTCCTGTTCCTGCGCGAAGAGAACCTTCTCCACCATGCGGGCGAGCGCTTCTTCGTGGGCGGCCCGCTGTCGCAGCGCGCGCAGCAGCCCCGCGGCGCCCGCGAGGATGGCGAGCACCTGCAACGAGTGCAGCACGATGGTGAGCGACACCGCCGACCCGGTGGGCGCTTCGAGGAAGAACACCTCGGCGGCCTCATAGGCGGCCATGCCGAGGAAGGTCGCGACCAGGGCGGCTTCGGGGAGGAGCTTGAGGCGCGACGGGCGAGGGGGAGGGAGCGGCACCGCGGCGCGGAGGATACGCCGACGATGGCCGCTATCGGGAGGCGGCCTCTTCGCGGGCTTCGAGGATCATCCCGACGATGAGGATCGTCGGCAGCACCACCACCGGGATGCCGACGACCAGCAGCAGCAGCGCCCACCCGATGCTCTCGGTGATGACGTACGCGAGAACCCCCAGGCCGCTGATGCCACCGACCGCGAGGACCATGCGCTTCCAGCGCGACTCGGTCTTCGGCGGGAGCATGGTGCGACGCACCAGCTCGACGCTCTGTCGGAACCCGGGTCGACGGTCGAACATGCTCGGGCGTTCGCCCATGGGGTGCTTCGGGGTCGGCATCGCGTGCCTCGTATGGAGCTCGGGTGGTGGGACGGGTAGTGGTCAGTCCTCGACGGCGGGGAGCGCGCGGATGGTGTCGTGATACTCGCGGACGATGTCCTCGACGATCGCCCCGATGGGCTTGATCTCGCGCGCGAGGGCGACGCCCTGTCCGGCGCTCCAGATGTCCTTCCACTTCTTGCCGCCGTCCTTCTGCGCGGCGCTCTGGGCCTCGGCGCGGCTGGACGCGGCGCCGCCGGGGAGGGTGCTGCGGAGGAAGTTGGCGTGCACCCCGCTGACGCCGTCGGTGTACTCGACGTCGTCGGGCGCGCCGTTGATGGTCATTGCCTTGTACCGCTCGTCGGCGCCGCATTCGGTCGAGGCGATGAAGCGCGTTCCCATGTACGCGAGCTCGGCGCCGAGGCTGAGGGAGGCGGCGAGCTGGCGGCCCGTGGCGATGCACCCCGCGGCGACGACGGGCACGCGGAGGTTTTCGCGGAGGTAGGGGAAGAGAACGTACGGACTCGTGGTGCCCGCGTGTCCACCGGCGCCCGCGGCGACGCCGATGATGGCGTCGGCGCCGGCCTCCTGGGCCTTGAGCGCGTGCTTCAGATGGATGACGTCATGGAGCACGACGGCGCCCTGGTCGTGGGCGCGGCGGGCGAGCTCGGTGGGGTTGCCGTAGCTCGTGATGATCGCGGGGACCTTGAACTCCATGCAGGCCGCGAAGTCGCGTTCGAGGCGCTCGGGGTCGGTGAGCTTGATGGTGAGGTTGATGGCGAAGGGCCGGTCGGTGCGCTGCCGGATCCAGGCGAGGGCCGCGCGAAACTCCTCGTGGGAGCGGAGGTTGATGGACGGCATCGAGCCGAGGATGCCGGCCTCGGCCGCGGCGACGATCATCTCCTTGTTGGAGATGATGAACATCGGCGCGCAGACGATGGGGTAGCGGAGGCCGAGGCGCTCGGCGAGGGGCGTGCGGATGCGGGCCATGGGTGGGGAGTCTCCTTCAACGGGGTAACGGGTTGAAGGAGACTGTATCGCGGCGGCTGACCTGCCGGGTCGGCGTGAGGCGCCGCGCCACGAAGATCACCCCCGCGGCCCCTCGACGCGGACCTCCCACGCCCGCTCGCCGCGCGCCTCCATGGTGACCGTCACCGGCAGAAAGCGCTCGATGATCTTCGCGTTGGTCGTCGTGTGCAGCGACGGCTCCGTCGTCATGAAGCGCCCGCCGCCGGCCAGCGCCATCGGCAACAACAACTGGTCCGCGAGGTGTTCGTCTACGGGCACCCCGGCGTCGAGCCACGCCTTCGCCTCCTTTGCCACGGCGGCGCCCACGCTCTCGGCGCTGCGACCCTTCTCGCCGCACGCCATGAACACCTCCGTCCCGCGCTCGCAGACCACCTCCACCAGCACCACGTTGCCCGGCCCCCACTCCCTCGGAAGCGCTTCCGCCCGCAGGCACTCCTCGCCCCAGCCGAGCACCTCGCCCGCCGCCAGCACCTCGCGCCGCGCGATGCCGTCGCCCAGGCCCGCGACGCGCGCCACCACGCGCTGGGACACCACCGCGCCGCGCTCCATCAGCTCGATGCGCGCCAGCGACGCCGACGGCGTCACCGTCACCGTCGCTCGCCCACCCCCCGCCGGGTAGAAACCCGCCCGCGCCAGCGCGCACGTCACCGTCGGCCCCATGCGGTTGACCGCCGGGACGAACACCCGCTCGATGAAGTCGAACGACGGCGCCATGGTGTTGTGCGTCCCGCCCTCGAAGAGCAGCGTCGACGGCGCCACCCCGCGCAGCAGCGCGGGCAACACCGTCTGCATCACCAGCATGGTGCTGCCCGCCGACCCGATGCGAAACGCGTAGTCGCCGCCGCGCACCGGGCCCGGCGCGAAGCTCACCGACTGCGAGCCGAGCTCGGCCCCTTCGATGGTCGCGCCGCTCACCTCTGCCGCCGCGCGCAGGCAGGTCAGGTGCTGCCGAAGCAGCCCCGGCTTCTGCCGACCCGCGCGCACCCGCACCATGCGGAAGGCTTTGCCCGTGACGAGCGAGAGCGAGAGCGACGAGCGCAGCATCTGCCCGCCGCCCTCACCCTCCGACCCGTCCACCGTGATCCAGTCGTTCATGGCCCTCTACCCCTTCACGCAGACCACCTGGCGCAACGTGTACACCACGTCGACGAGGTCGCGCTGCGCGTGCATCACCGCCTCGATGTCCTTGTAGGCGCCGGGCGTCTCGTCGATCACGTCGGCGTCCTTGCGGCACTCCACGCCCGCGGTCGCCTTCGCGTGGTCGTCGAGCGTGAACACCTTGCGCGCCTTCGTCCGAGTCATCGCCCGCCCAGCCCCGTGGCTGCACGAGCAGAAACTCTCCGCGTTTCCCTTCCCGCGCACGATGAACGACCGCGCGCCCATGCTCCCCGGGATGATCCCGAGCTCACCCTCGCGCGCCCGCACGGCGCCCTTGCGGGTCACCCACACGTTGCGCCCGTAGTGGTGCTCGCGGCTCACGTAGTTGTGGTGACAGTTCACCGCCTCCAACGACGCCTCGAACGCCGGCACCAGCCCCGTCTTCCGCACCGCCGCCACCGCCGCGCGCATCATCAGCTCGCGGTTGAGGCGCGCGTAGTCCTGCGCCCACCCGACGGCCAGCAGGTAGTCGTCGAAGTGCTCCGTCCCCTCCGGCAGGTACGCGAGGTCCGCGTCCGGCAGGTGGATGTGGTAGCGCGCCATGTCCTCGCGGGCCTTCTCGATGAAGTACGAGCCGACGCGGTTGCCCACGCCGCGCGACCCCGAGTGCAGCATCAGCCACACGCGCTGCTCCTCGTCGAGGCACACCTCGATGAAGTGGTTGCCCGTCCCGAGCGTCCCGAGCTGCGTGCGCTCGGGGCCGCGCCCGAGGTGCTTGTGCTTCGCGACGATGGCCGCGTAGCCCTCGCTCAGCGTCGACCACGCCTCGTCCACCGCCGCCGGGACGTGGTGCCACGCGCCGCGATCGTTGCGCCCGCCGTTGTCGGTACGCCCATGCGGAACGGCCTTCTCGATCGCATCCCGCAACCCGAAGAGGTGGTCCGGCAGGTCGCTCGCGGTGAGGCTCGTGCGCGCCGCGATCATCCCGCAGCCGATGTCCACGCCCACCGCCGCCGGGATCACCGCGCCCACCGTCGGCACCACGCTCCCGACCGTCGCGCCGATGCCGACGTGCACGTCCGGCATCGCCGCCACCCACTGGTGCACGAAGGGCATCGCCGCCAGCCGACGGAGCTGATCGAGCGCGCCCTCCTCCACGGCCACGCCGCGCGTCCACGCCTTGATCGGCTTCGCCTTCTCGCCCTCGAACACTTCGTACGTCCGCTCGCTCATGGCTCGTGTGCCTCCTGGGCAACCCCCATCGCAGCCCTCGTGCCACCTCTCGAATCTCTATGCTTCCCGCCCATCGAGCCGCGCGAGCGTCCCGGTCTGATCCCATGGTATCAAGCCGCCCTATCCCAATGGCGAAGACGAAGAAGCCCACCGTGGTCCTCGGTCTGATCGGCCCGATGCTCGACTCGGGCGCCCAGGACAAGCGCTGGGAGCGCTGGCGCCCCTCCGTCGCCGTCTGTCAGCACCCCGACCTGCTGGTCTCGCGCTTCGAGCTCCTGCACCAGCCGCACTACCTCAACCTCGCCAAGACCATCCGCCGCGACATCGGCTCCGTCTCCCCCGAGACGGCGGTCAACCTCGTCCCCCTCGACATCGCCGACCCGTGGGACCTCGAACAGGTCTACGCCGCCCTCCATGACTTCGCGCGCGCCTACCCCTTCGACCCCGAGCGCGAGGATTACCTCGTTCACATCACGACGGGCACGCACGTCGCGCAGATCGTTCTCTTCCTGCTCACCGAGTCGCGACACTTCCCGGCGACCCTGCTCCAGACCGCGCCCCCCACCCGCGCCACCCGCGACGCCGGCCTCGTCGGAACCTGGCGCGCCATCGACCTCGACCTCTCCCGCTACGACCGCCTCGCGTCGCGCTTCGCCGCCGAGGCCCGCGCCCGCACCGGGCTCCTCAAGGCCGGCATCGACACCCGCAACGCCGCCTTCAACACGCTCATCGACCGCATCGAGCGCGTGGCCGTCGCCTCGCGCGCCCCGATGCTGCTCACCGGCCCGACGGGCGCCGGGAAGTCCCAGCTCGCAGGCCGCATCTACGCACTCAAGAAGACCAGGCGGCAGGTCGCCGGGGAGTTTGTCGAGGTCAACTGCGCGACGCTGCGGGGCGACGGCGCGATGTCGACGCTCTTCGGCCACGCCAAGGGCGCCTTCACCGGCGCGGCGTCCGAGCGCGAGGGCCTCCTCCGCAAGGCCGACGGCGGCGTGCTCTTCCTCGACGAGATCGCCGAGCTCGGTCTCGACGAGCAGGCGATGCTCCTGCGCGCGGTCGAGGAGAAGAGCTTCCGCCCCATGGGCAGCGACCGCGAGGTGAAGAGCGACTTCCAGCTCATCGCCGGAACCCACCGCGACCTCGTCGCCCGCGTCGCCGAGGGCCGCTTCCGCGAAGACCTGCTCGCGCGCATCGAGCTGTGGACCTTCGCGCTCCCCGGCCTGCGTGATCGTCCCGAGGACATCGACCCCAACCTCGACTTCGAGCTCGCCCAGTGCGGCCGCGCGTTGGGCGTCAACGTCACCATGAGCCGCGAGGCCCGCGCCCGCTTCGTCGCCTTCGCCACCTCTGCCGACGCTCTCTGGACCGGAAACTTCCGCGACTTCTCGGCCGCCGTCACGCGCCTCGCGACGCTGTCTCGCGGCGGCCGCATCGACGTCGATGGCGTCGACGAGGAGGTCGCTCGCCTCCGCGCCCGCTGGCGCATCGCAGGCGGTCGTTCGCCCACCGAACCATCGGCCGACGACGACCTCCTGCGCTCGGCGCTCGGGGACGATGGCGCCGCGTCGCTCGACCGCTTCGACCGCCCGCAGCTCGCGGAGGTGATCCGCGTCTGTCGGGCCTCGCCGACACTCTCGGCCGCGGGTCGCGCTCTCTTCGCGGTCTCGCGCACCGGCAAGACCTCGGTCAACGACGCTGATCGCCTACGGAAATACCTCGCGCGCTACAAGCTGACCTGGGAGGTCGCGAGGGGGCAGTGACGTTGTTGGTGCGCCCAAACGCTCTCATGAGGCATCACACCGCATGATGGCAGACGGAACCACCAGGCACTCCCACCGCGCGATCGTCGTCGGCGCCGGCGTCGGGGGACTCAGCGCAGCGATCGCCCTCGCGGGCCGCGGCGTCGCGGTGACCGTGGTTGATCGGGCACCGAACGTCGGCGGCAAGATGCGCGAGGTCGAGGTCGCCGGTCGGCTCATCGACTCGGGCCCCACGGTGCTCACGGTGCGCGCCGTCTTCGAGGAGCTCTTCGCCAGCGCGGGCGCCTCGCTCTCCGACTACGTGACGCTCGACCCGGTGGAGGTGCTCGCCCGCCACGCCTGGCCCGACGGGTCGCGCCTCGACCTCTACCGCGACATCGACCGCACCGCCGACGCCATCGGGGTCTTCGCCGGGGCGAAGGAGGCCAAAGGGTACCGGGCGTTTTGCGCGCACTCGAAGGCCATCCACGAAAACGTCGAGGGCCCCTTCATGCGCTCGCAGCGCCCGACGCTCGGGAGCGTTCTGCGAGAGCAGGGGCTGCGGGGGATGGTCGCCCTCACGCGCATCGACGCGCTCAAGACCATGTGGTCGTCGCTCGGTGACTTCTTCCGCGACCCGCGCTTGCTCCAGCTCTTCGGGCGCTACGCGACCTATTGCGGCTCGTCGCCCTTCCTCGCCCCCGGAACCCTCAACGTCATCGCCCACGTCGAGCGCGAAGGCGTCTGGGTCGTTCGTGGTGGCATGGCCCGCCTCGCCGAAGCGATGGCCCGCCTCGCGACCGAGCGCGGCGTGACCCTCTCGCTCGGCCGCGGCGTCGACGAGGTGCTCATCGAGCGCGATCGCGCCACGGGCGTTCGTCTCGAAGACGGGACGACCCTCGACGCCGACGCGGTGGTGTTCAATGGAGACGTCCATGCGTTGGCGAGCGGGCGCCTCGGGACGGCCGCAAAGAAGGCGTGGACCGTCGACGCGAAGGTCGAGCGCTCGTTGTCGGCGGTAACCTTCAGCGTGGTGGCAAAGGCCGAGGGCTTCCCCCTCGCGCGGCACAACGTCTTCTTCAGCCGCGACTACCACCGCGAGTTTCGCGACCTCACCGACGGGGACACGCTCCCCTCCGATCCGACCGTCTACCTCTGCGCGCAGGACCGCGACGACGCGGCCCTCGCTCCTGCCACCGATGACGGGAGGGAGCGGATGTTCCTGATCGTCAACGCCCCCGCCCGCGGAGACCGACGCCCGTTCTCCGCGGAGGAGATCGATCGATGCGAGACCACGACCCGACGAACTTTGGACTCCATGGGGCTGCGCCTGGACTGGGACTCCTCCCGGCGCGTGATCACCACGCCCACGGATTTCGCGCGGAGGTTCCCGTCGACGGAGGGCGCGCTGTACGGCCCGCCGTCGCACGGGTGGACGTCCCCGCTCGCCCGCGCGCCGTCGCGCTCGAAGGTGCCGGGGCTCTACCTGTGCGGGGGGAGCACGCACCCGGGGGCAGGGGTTCCGATGGTCACGAGGAGCGGCCTGCTGGCAGCGGAGAGCGTGCTCTCGGACCTCGCTTCGACCGCGCCGTCCCCGATGGCGGCTACGCGTGGTGGTACCTCGACGCGCTGAGCGACGACGGCCAGCACGGCGTCACCCTCATCGGCATGGTGGGCAACGTGTTCTCGCCCTGGTACGCCCGGGCGCGTGGCATCGCCCGCGACGGCGGCCCGCGCGCCAACCCGCTGTCGCACTGCACGATGAACGTCGCCCTCTACGGCCCGCGCGCCTCGACCTGGGCGCTCACCGAGCGCGGCGCGAAGGACGTCCACCGCACGTCGTCGCAGCTCTCCATCGGCGCGAGCAACCTCCGCTGGGAGCGCGGTGAGCTTCACGTCGACCTCTGCGAGAGCACCTCGCCCTTTCCGTCGCCCATCCCCGGCCGCATCGTGGGCAAGATCCGTCTCATCCCGCAGGTGGTTCACGGCCGACCCCACGCGCTCGATGGCAAGGGCCGTCACCTGTGGTGGGCCGTCGCTCCGCTGGCGCGTGTCGAGGTCGAGCTCACCGAACCCGCGCTGCGCTGGTCGGGCACGGGCTACCACGACGCCAACGCGGGCGATGGTCCGTTGGAGGACACCTTCCACGGCTGGGACTGGTCGCGCGCCGACGTCGATGGCAGCCCTGTCGTTCTCTACGACGCCACGATGCGCGATGGTCGGCGCACCCGCGAGCGGATGGCCCGCCGCTACCGCCCCGACGGAACCGAAGACCTCATCGAGGTCGCCCGCGAGGTCTCGCTGCCCCGCTCGCGCTGGGGCGTCCGCCGCGACACGCGGGCCGATCGTGGCGCCGACGTGACGGTGCACCGCACGCTGGAGGACGCGCCGTTCTATGCTCGCAGCGTGCTCTCCACCGAGCTGCTCAAGACCCGCGTGAAGGCCGTCCACGAGAGCGTCGACCTCGATCGCTTCGCCTCGTCGTGGGTGCGCTTCCTGATTCCGTTTCGCATGCGACGCGGCGCGTGACCCCGGTCGACGCCGCCCTGCTTGCCTGGAGCGCCGTCGTCTCCGTCGTCTCCCTCGTCGCAGTCCGACGCTCGCTCCGCCGCCCGCGCCCGTCGCCCACCTCTGTCGCCCCTGCTCTCACCGCTGCCCTCCTCGTGGTGCGCCCCTGCGCCGGTTCGGAGCCCTCGCTCGCCCGCAACCTCGCGGGCCTCGGCGCCCTCGTTGACGATCCTGCCCACCGCGCGCTCGTCCGCGTGCGCTTCGCCGTCGCCACCACCGATGACCCCGCGGTGCCCGCGATCACCGCGGCCGTCGAGGGTCTCCTCGCTCGCGGCGTCGACGCCCGGATGGTGGTCACCGACGCGACCGCGCCCAACCAGAAGAGCGAGCAACTCGCGCGGGTCATCGCCGCCGAGCCCGACGCCCCGGTGGTGGTCAACGTCGACAGCGACGTCGACCTCACCGCCTTCGACTGGAACGCTCTCCTCGCCCCGCTCTCCAACCCACGCCTCGCCGCGGTGTGGGCGCCTCCCTCCGAGGCCCCCGGCGAGACCGTCGCCGACCGCGCGTCCGAGGCGCTGCTGGGCGGGTCGCTGCACGCGTTCGCGCTGCTCGCGGGTATCGATCGCGATGGGATGGTGGGCAAGGTCGTGGCCCTGCGACGAAGCGCACTGGACGCCGTCGGGGGCTTCGCTGCACTGCGCGAACACCTCGGGGAAGACGCCGAGCTCGCCCGCCGTTTGGTGGCCTCCGGAGCCTCCGTCAGGGCCTCGACCGGGGTGGCGCTGTCGCGGGCTTCGGGGCGCGACCTGCGGGCGGTGGTGGCCCGCTACGGGCGTTGGCTGACGGTGATCCGCGCGCAGCGACCGGCGCTGCTGGTGAGCTACCCGGCGTTGTTCTTCGCGACGCCGCTGCTGGTGCTCCTCTCGACGCTCGCGGTGACCGCGGGCCTCGGCGGCGGAGCGTCACTCGCGGCCGAAGGAGCCGCGGTGCTCGCCCGGCTGGCGGTGGCCTGGGCCGCGGCGCGTGCGTCGGGTCGATCGAGTGGAGTGGTCGCGTGGGTCATCGACGCGGTCTTCGCGGACCTGCTGCTCGGGATGGCGTGGGCGAAGGCGCTCTCCACCCGCTCGGTGCGCTGGCGCGGTCGAACCCTCCGCATTGCGCCCGGCGGAACCCTCCAACGCGCACCCTGAACGGCCATCGCACCCCAGGTGTGGCGGCCCGCCACGGGGCCTCGATTGCCTTGAATTCCCGCGAACGACGCATCTCCCGACCTTCGCGGCTTCGGCACGGTCGGTGCGATGCAGCCCTCCCATGCAAAACACCGCTTCGGTCTTCGCGGGTCCCCAGCACGGCGCTGCGGCCCCTGGTCTTCCCGCCGCCATCGGCGCCGACACCGGCTCGCTCGCCGTCCGCGGCGTCGGAACCCTCGGCTACTACCAGGACACCACGGGTGAGGGCCCGGCCGTGGTGCTCCTGCACTCGATCAACGCCGCCGCCTCGTCCTATGAGATGCGCCCGCTCTTCGAGGCGCTCCGCGGGCGGCGCCGCGTCTTCGCGCTTGATCTCCCCGGCTTCGGCCGCTCCCAGCGCGGCGCCCGCGCGTACACCCCGGCCCTCTACGCCGAGGCCATCGAGCGCTTCATCATCGACGTCGCCAGCCCGCAGGGTCAGCCCGTCGACCTCGTCGCGCTCTCCCTCTCGTCGGAGTTCGCCGCCCTCGCCGCCAACCGCTCGCCCGCGCTCTTCCGCGCGCTGACGCTCCTCTCGCCGACGGGCCTCGGCAAACCGCGCGCTTCGGGCGGCGCGGCCCGCGGCATCTTCTGCGGCGCGCTCGGCGTCGGCCCCGTCGCCTCCGGGATCTTCCGCCTGCTCCACACCGAAGGGTCCATCCGGTACTTCCTCGCGAAGTCCTTCGTCGGTCGCCCCGACGAGGGCCTCGTCCGCTACGCGCTCCAGACCGCGGCCGTGCCCGAGGCCCAGCACGCGCCCGTCGCCTTCGTGCGCGGTGACCTCTTCGACGCCGACGCCTTCGGCTCGCTCTACTCGCCGCTGAAGGTGCCGACGCGGGTGGTCTACGACCGCGACGCGTACAGCAGCTTCGACCGCCTCGACGCGCTCACGCAGGCCAACCCACTCATCTCGGCCCATCGCGTGGCGCCGACGCTGGGCATGCCCCAGTTCGAGCGCACCGCGGAGGTCGTCGAGCTCATCGAGAAGCCGCTCGTCGCGGCCGGGGCGACCCCATGACGGTCGCCGCTGCCGCACGCGTGCTCGTGGTCGACGACGACGACGACCTGGGCGAGACCGTCGCCGGGTTCGTCCGGCAGCTCGGTCACACGGCGACGTACAAGCAGCGGCCCAACGACGCGCTCACCGCGGTGGTGACCGAGCCCTTCGACCTGGTCATCACCGACCTCCAAATGGCCGGCCTCGACGGCATCGCCCTGTGCAGCCGCGTGGCGGGCGCGCAGCCCGACGTCCCGGTGATCGTGCTCACGGGTCACGGCAGCCTGGAGAGCGCCGTGAGCGCGATGCGCGCCGGGGCCTACGACTACCTCACCAAGCCCGTGAACACCGAGGTGCTCTCGGTCTCCGTCGAGCGCGCGCTGGAGCACGGTCGGCTGCGCCGCGAGGTCCGTCGTCTGCGGGATGAGGTCGGTCGGGTGAACCCCGCGCGCACGCTGGTGGGTTCGAGCCGGGCGATGCGCGAGCTGCTCGACCTCACGGTGCGGGTCGCATCGACGGACGCCACGGTGCTCATCACCGGCGAGAGCGGAACCGGCAAGGAGGTCGTCGCGCGCGCCATCCACGGGATGAGCGAGCGACGCGCGGGACCCTTCGTGGCGATCAACTGCGCCGCGGTTCCGCACCACCTGCTGGAGAGCGAGCTCTTCGGCCATGTGCGCGGCGCGTTTACGGATGCTCGCAATGCGCGCCCCGGGTTGTTCGTCGAGGCCAACGGCGGAACGCTCTTCCTCGACGAGGTCGGCGAGATGCCGATGGAGATGCAGGCCAAGCTGCTTCGCGCGCTGCAGGAGCGCACGGTGCGCCCGGTGGGCGGCAATCAAGAACTCCCCTTCGACGCCCGGGTGATCGCCGCCACGCATCAGGACCTCGAAGCCCAGGTCGAAGACCGCCGCTTCCGGGAGGACCTCTTCTATCGCATCGCGGTGGTGATCGTCCCCGTGCCGACGCTGCGCGAGCGCTGCGACGACGTGCCGGTGCTGGCGCAGCACTTCCTCGGTCGTTTCACGGCGCGCTTCAACAAGAAGGTCGCGGGCTTCGACCCGGCGGCGACGTCGCGGATGGTGGCCTACGGCTGGCCGGGCAACGTGCGCGAGCTGGAGAACTGCATCGAGCGCGCGGTGGCCCTCACCCGCAACGAGCACATCACCGTCGACGACCTGCCCGAGCGCATTCGCTCGTTTCAGCCCGAGCGGCTGCTGCCTCCGGCCGAGGAGGCCACGGAGCTCATGACCCTCGCCGAGCTGGAACGCCGCTATCTCCAGCGGGTTCTCGCGCTGGTGAGCGGCAACAAGTCTCGCGCCGCGCGCGTGCTCGGCCTCGACCGACGCACGCTCTACCGGATGCTCGATCGCGAGCGCGAGCGGGAGGCGGGCAAATCCCCCTCCGACCCCGAAGCCCGCAACTCAAACCCCATGACCTGAGGAGGTCGCTGATATGAACGCAGCTCAACAACCCGCCTGGTGGACCGCGCAACAGACCGACACCTGGGACCGCGTGAAGGAAGCACTCCGCCGCGACTGGGATCAGACCCGCCACGACTTCGGCATGGAGTACGGCCAGGACCTCAACCAGGACCTCACCGACACCGTTCGCCAGGCCGCGGGCGCCGACCCCATTCCGCCGAAGCACGTCGCCAACCCGGTCGAGTGGTCGGACGAAGCCGCCGTGCGCTACGGCTACGGCGCCGCGCTCTCGCCCGACTACCACGACCACATCGCGTGGGACGCCGTGCTGGAGGAGCGCTTGAAGAAGGACTGGGAGGCGCTCGACACGGGGCGCTCGTGGGCCTCGGTGCGCCTGCCGGTGTTCTACGGCTGGAGCCGCTCGCCCCGCGTCACGTCCTGACGACGTCCGCGAGCGCGTCTTCCACGCGGGCATACCTGAACACGTAACCGTCCGCTTGCAGCGCCGTCGGCACGGCGCGCTGCCCCGTCACCAGCACCTCCGCCATCTCACCCACCGCCAGGCGCAGCGCGAACTCCGGCACCGTCACCCACGACGGCCGCCGGAGCCGCTGACCCAGCGCCGCCGCAAACTCCCCGTAGCGCACCGGCTTCGGGGCCGTGACGTTGACCGGTCCCGACAGGGTCTCGTGGTCGATGGCCCAGAGGATGGCGCCCACGACGTCGGCGAGGTGCACCCACGGAAACCACTGTCGCCCGTCGCCCACCGCTCCTCCGACAAACATCTTGAAGGGCAGCATCATCTGTTCGAGCGGACCGCCCGCGTCGCCGAGCACGAGCCCCGTACGCAGCCGCACCTCGCGCACGCCGAGCGCGACGACCCGCAGCGCCTCGGCCTCCCAGTCGCGGCACACGCCCGCCAGGAAGTCCTGGCCCGCGGGCGTCGCCTCGGTGACCTCCTCGTCGCCGTGCGGCCCGTAGAAGCCCACCGCCGAGGCGTTGACGAGCACCCGCGGTCGCTTGTCGCCGGCGGCAATGGCGTCGACCACCTTGCGCGTGGTGCGCACCCGGCTGTCACGGATCGCGGCCTTCTGGGCGGGGCTCCAGCGCTTCGCGGCGACCGACTCGCCCGCCAGGTTGACGACCGCATCGAGGCTCGCGACCCGAGGCCCCGAGAGCTCGTCGAGCGACCACGCCTCCTTCGCCGCGGGCAGGGCTGCGCGCACGCGCCCGGCCTCGCGCCCGAAGGCCACCACCTCGTCGCCGCGGGCCACGAGGGCCGCCGTCAGCGCCTTGCCCACGAAGCCCGTCGCACCGATCACGCCGACTCGCATGGGAGGTGAGATGCTCGCCGCGCTACCGCGGCGGCTGAAGCTGGAAGTCGGGGTCGGGGAGCATCGACGGCGACGGCGGAACCGGTCGCCCTCCCTGCTGCTGCATGCGTCGTTGGGCCGCGATGGCCTGCTGCTGCGCCTGACGGGCCTGCTGCATCATCTGCTGCTGCTGGGCCTGGAGCGCCGCGAGGGTGTCGCGCACGCTGTTGACGGCCACGATGGGGGCCGTGAGGTCGAGCTCGAAGCGCGCGCCGGTGTCGCCCACGCGCGTCGACTGGAGCGAGCCGTCGATGGCGTCGGTGCTGTTGGTGTCCGCGGGCGGCGGCGCGCCGAGGAGCGAGATGAGGGCGGCGGGCGTGAGGTGGATGAGCGCCGCGCGGTCTTCGGGCGCGGTCGGCGCGAGGTGGGCGCCGGACTGCATCTCGCGGTAGCGGGCCACGGGGTCGAGCGCGTCGACGAGCACGAGGGTGTCGCCGTCGGGCACGAGCAGCACGGTGCGCTGGTACTGGGCGCGCACCTCGGCGGGGACGTTGGGCGGCAGCCGCGCCGGGTCGGGCCCGAGGCGCAGGCGGAGCGATCCGGCGGGGATGCCCGCGGGCGACGGGAGGATGGCGAACTGGTCGGCCGGGTTGGCCCCGGAGGGACGCGGCGTGCGGGGCACCGCGGTGGCGCTGGTGCGAAGGGCGGCGATGGCGGCGGCGGCGCCGGGGACGCGCACGATCTCGATGCGCGACATGCCCTCGGCGGGGATGAAGCCCATCGCGCGCTGGCCGTGATCGCGGAAGCCGGTGAGGCGCTTGAGGGCCTCCTGGAAGCGCGCCATCTCGGGGCCGAAGGCGGCGGCGAGGCGCGGGTCGGGCGGATCTTCGGAGAGCAGCGGAGAGAGCGAGGCGACGTCGAAGCCCGTCGCGAAGTAGGCCGTGGCGCTGGCCGGGAGGCGGCGCAGCAGGTCGAGCGCGGCGCGCTGTCCGACGGACGAGCCGACGATGGCGCGGGTGCTGGCGCCCGTGGCGTTGGCGAACTCGACCTCGGCGCGCAGGTGGTAGTTGGCCTCGTCGAGCACGAGCGCGGCGTGGGCGTTGGAGAGGTCGGTGAAGAGCTGCTTCATGTTCTGCGCGCTCTCGTGGACGGCCTCGTACTGGGCCACGAGCGGGCGGTTGGTGCCGGCGTCGTGGCGACGCGGGTCTTGCGCTTCGAGCGCCGCGAGCTGCGTGTCGAGGAGCTGCCGCACCGACTGCGGTCGCACGACGGCGTCGAGGAGGGCGCTGTTGGCCGGCGCGCTCGAAGCGGCACGGATGAGCCAGCGCGAGAGCGGCCGCACGTGCTCGGTGGGACCGCAGAGCATCAGCCAGCCCGCCGACGCGCGCCGGGCGACCCAGCACGGGGCACCCGCGGCGCCACCGTCGGCCGCGTTGAGGACGTCGCGCGCCGTGCCGGTGGGCTCGTACAGCCCGCCGCCCGTGTCGCGATACCCGTGCCCCGCCTGCGCCTCGCGAACGACCTCCATCCCAGGGCGGATGGGCCACGCGATGATGGGAACGACCCGCCCGCTGGTGCCGTCACCGACCGTCGCGAAGATGGCCGAGAAGGGAGCGTCGGGGTCGATGTCGACGCCGTGTTCGCCGATGCCGGGCGAGAGCCCCGGCGCGACCTGGCCGAGCGCGACGCGGGTCGGGACGCCCGGCGCGACGAGCCCCAGCACCTTGCGGAGGTTGCTGCCTCGCAGAGCGAGCAGCGCCGCTCCGGGAACCTCCGGCACCGTCAGGTCGGCGGCCTCGACCGCGGCGTCGGCGTGGGTCGCCGGGACGTCCGCGCGGGCGGTGACGGGGGGGGGCTTGTTGCAGCCGAGGATGCAAAGGAGCGCGAGGGCGTAGCGGGTCTTCATCGCCGCGGCTGCCTAGCATCGGATCGCGCAGGTTGTCACGCCCCGCGCAGGAGCGACCGGGCAACCAGAGAGGATGTCAGGGGAGGGGAGAAGGACTACCAGGCAGCGCGGACGCCGAGGAAGGCCTCGAAGCGCGTCCACGCAACGGACTGGCCGGGCTGGCCGTCGAGGCCGGTGCTGGTGCCGAGCCGCGCGTCGGAGATGTTGGAGAGCGCGCGGAGCGTGGCGTTGATGCCAAACACCTCGCTCACGCGGTACTCGCCAAACACGGTGCCGTCGACGCGCACGGCGGAGTAGCGACCGTCGGCGTCGAAGCCAGAGCCCGCCCGGCTGACGCCGCCGGAGGTGGTGGCGAGGTAGCCGAACTGGTAGAGCCCGACGCCGCCCTCGACGGACAGCAGGAAGCGCCCGTTGAAGGACTGCGAGTAGCTCAGGTACCCGCGGTTGCGGATGTAGTAGTTGCTGAAGAAGCTGTTCTGGATGTCGCGGTTGAAGCCGAAGCGCAGGTTGGCCCTTGGGTTGATGAGCCAGCGCAGCTCGGCCTGACCGATGACGGTGTCGGCGTTGTCGCCCTGGTCGAAGAAGGTCGCTTCGTAGCCCACGAGGGCGAGCAGCGAGATCTTCTCCGTGAGCAGGCCGTTGAGCCCCACGCGCGTCCGCACCGGAAACGACGAGAACAACCCCGTGGTGGCGCCGGTGGTGTTGATGTAGCTGGTGGGGTTGATCGACCCCTCCCAGATCAACGCGGTCTTCGGCAGGAAGCGCCAGCGCATGCGCGCATACGCCTGGTGCCCGAGGTAGTTGTAGAAGGTGTAGTTGCCGCTATCGAAGAGGTTGGCGATGAAGTTGTAGCCGAGGCGAAACTCCAGCGTGCCCCGCGGCGGCGCGTAGGCGAGCTCGACGGTCGCCATGTTGTAGTTGCGGTTGAAGGTCTGGTTGGGCAGCGCGTCGACGTCCGTACCAGCGGCGGTCTGCGCGCCCGGCTGGATCGTGCGGGTGAAGTCGTCGGCCAGCACGAACTGCCACGTGCGCCCCGGGAAGAACTCGAAGCGGAGGTTGCCCTCGACGCCGAGGTTGCGGAGGTTGCTCGTCGAGCGGGTCGAGTCGAGCGAGATGAACTCGTGGTAGATGAGCGCCACGCCGCCGCGGAAGTTGACCGTGGGGAGGGCCGTCGCCGGGGCGTCGGAGTTGGCGCTGCGCTGCGGCCCCAGGCTGTTGACGGTGAAGCTCGGGGTCACGCGCAGCCGGAGCGCGCTGACCGGGAGGGCGGGCGAGTAGAAGACGTTGGAGTCGTACCCGAACTCCGCGCCGACTCCGGGGTGGAGCTCGAAGTTGCCGGCGCGGATGCCGCGACCCTGCGTGAGCTGCCGGTCTTGCAGCCAGACCTGCGCCGAAGCGGGCGCTGCGAGACCAAACACCATGCCCGCCGCGAGCGCTGCCAGCGATCTACGATTCATCGTTCCCAACCCGTTTTCCGCGAAGGCTCCACCGATCCGAACCCAACCACCCCACGAGCCGTCACAGGACCGGGCTGGTGACCAACGGCCGCTCGGGGGCGAGCGAGTCCGGCGTCAACTGTGTCGGGTCCTCTTCGGGGATGCTCGGATCGATCGTCACCCGGAGCACCGTGCGCGTCGGATCGAAGGTGCCCGTCTCCTCGCCGATGCACTGCCGTGCCTCGGTCTCCAACACCTCCGACCGCGATCGGAAGATGTTCATCAGCTGGAACTCGTGGTTGCGCTGCCCGTCGTTGTTGAGCCCCACCGCGTTCTGCAGCAGCTCCTGGTGCTCGCGCGCGGAGCGCAGCGTCACGTCGACCTGGGTCAGCTTGTCGTTGAGGCAGTTGACCTTGATGATGTCCCGGTCGGTGCGAGCCCGATCGAGGAGGTCACTCACCCGACGGCGCGACCCCGTGATCGAGTCCATGGTCGAAGTAGCCTCGCGAAGCTGATCAGCTCCCGAGAGGTTCGCCGTGCGCCGACTGCCGACCTCTGCGTCGGGTCGCGCCTGAGGCGTCACCGTCTGCGCGTCGGCACCCCCTACGGAGAGTCCGAGTGCGAGCACCGCACCGAACGCAACCCGTCGTACCGCTAGAATCATCACGCGTCATCCTTCCTACGACCCTGAGGAATCAGGGCCGCCACTCTACCGACCATCACCAAGATGTCAACGCTGCGCGCGAGCCGACGGGCCGGTGGGTCATCGTCTCGGTCGCCGGAGGATGGGTGTCCGTTGGGGGGCGGTGCATTCATCGCGACCATGACGTCGACGGTCGGAGCCATGTCGCTCATCTGCGACCAAACATGAAGCCCGCAACCCCTCCGCCGATGATCCCCAGCTCGGTCACCGCCATCCGCGCGGCAGGTGGGGCCGCCGCCTCGAAGAGCAGCAGACCCAGACCGAAGCCCAGCAGTCCGCCCCCGAGCGCGCCGAGGTCGAGCCATCGGGTCTGCGCCGGGGTCGGCTCCAGCGCGCCCGCGGTGATCATCGCCGCGGCCGTCCCCAGCACCGTGCCCGACAGCGCGAACACCCCGAGGTGCTCGTCGGACTGCGCCGCGATGCCCGTCACGAGACCCAGCGCCGTGCCCCACACCGACCCCGACACCACGAACGACCCCGTCCCCGGCCGCGGTTGCACCCCGAGCCCGAGCGCGACCCCGAGCCCCAGACCCAGCGTCATCCCGCCCAGCATCGCCGACGACGCCAGCGGAACCTCCCCCCACGGCGCGCCCCCGGTCAGCTCCAGCGCGAGCCCGGCGCCCGCGAGCGTGCCCGCGACCAGCCCCGCATTGACCGCCGCCCCGAGGCCCGCCCGCACCGGCCTCCGGTCGATCGCCCACGCCGTCACCGCCCCGGCCGCTGCGCCGACCGCCGGGAGCCACGGCGCCGTCTCGGGCCGGTCGAGGCCCGCGAGCGCGTCGACCCACAGACCCACCGCCGCCCCGTACACGATGGTGCTCCCGTAGAGCGTCACCGCCTCGTAGCGATCGCGCCGCGGCGCCAGCGTGGGCGGCGGCAGCGTCGCCGTGGGCGCGACGCCCTCCATCGTCCGCGCCACCCGCAGGAGCACCGCGAGCGTCGAGTATCCGTCGACGCTCTCCCGCCTCCGACGGAGCTCTCCCTCCGCCAGCGACCTCGCGTCGCTCGCTCGACCACTACCAAGGAGCGACGTCACCTGGTCGAGCACCGCGCGCTCCCAGGCCGCGTCGCTGGGGGCCGGTGGCAACGGCTCGGTGCCGAGACTCTGCGCGCTCACCGCGGGGGCCATCGCCAGCAACCCGGCGAGCGTCGCCGCCGCCGTCAGCCCTCGTCGCCGCGAAGGCACCGGGTCAGTGCTCGCGTTGTCGGAGCGCAGCGTCCCAGCGCATGGCCACCCGGGCCACGGCCGCGTCCGCCGCTTCACCCAGCAGTTCGAGCGCGGTCTCGGCCCACCACAGCGCGGTGCGGTCGACCGCCACGGGACGACCCTCCGCCGACGCTACGTCCTTCGCCACCCGCGCCACCGAGTCGACGGCGTGCACCAGCGCCACCAGCGCGGGCGCGGCACCCGATGCCTCGTCCTGCATCGAGCGCGCACGACCGCTGAGCTGATGCACCAGCCCGTCGAGCTCTTCGGTGCTCGCGTAGCCGTCGCTCCAGCGGGAGAGCGCGTCGAGGGCGATCTCGGGCGTGTCGTCGTCGAGCAGGCGGGCGCCGTCGACCGCCTCCATCGCCTCGCGAACACCCTCGCAGAGAGCCAGCACCTCACGCCGCGCCTCGGCGTCGCGGAGGAGACCCGAGTGGACGTGGTCGAGTTGTTCGTTCATCACGCGGTGGATTCGGGCGGGAGGAGAGCGACACTAACGGGTAGTCCCCGCGACGCAAAGCCCGTCTTGACGGTCGACGTTGACAAGTCACACCCCGCGCTGGTTTCTCCTCCCCCTACCAACCCATGCACGCCGCTCGCGACCTCTGCGCCTTCGTCGACGCCTCGCCGTCGCCCTGGCATGCCGCCTACACCCTCGCCGACCGCCTCGTCGCGGCAGGCTTCCGCCGCCTCGACCTCACCGCCCCGTCGTGGGACCTCGAACCCGGTAACTGGTTCGTCCACCGCAACGGAACCGTCATCGCGTGGCGGTTGCGCGGCGGCGCCCTCAAGCGCTTCGCCGTCGTCGGCGCCCACACCGACTCGCCCAACCTCCGGCTCAAACCACGCGCGGCGTACACCTCGGAGGGCTGCCTCCAGCTCGGCGTCGAGGTCTACGGTGGAGCCCTCTGGAACTCCTGGCTCGACCGCGACCTCGGCCTCGCCGGCGTGGTGTTCACCCACGATGGCGTGGCCCACCCGCTGCGCGTTCATCGCCCCATCGCGCGTGTCTCGCAGCTCGCCATCCACCTCGATCGCGGGGTCAACACCGACGGGCTCAAGCTCAACCCGCAGCTCCACCTCGCGCCCACCTGGGGGCTCGCGCGCAACGGGCTCGACGCGCCAGAGGCCCTCTTCGCACTGCTCGCCGACGCCGCCGGGGTCGACGCCAAGGCCATCCGCGCGCACGACGTCTCGCTCTACGACCTCACCCCATCGGCGCTCGGTGGCCTCGACGAGTCGCTGGTGTTCGCGCCGCGGCTCGACAACCTCGCGTGCTCCCACGCGGGGCTCGCCGCGATGGAGGCCGCGGAGGTGGGGCGCGATGACACCTGCGGCGTGCTCGCGTGCTTCGACCACGAAGAGGTCGGCTCGTCGAGCCTCGACGGCGCCGACGGGACCCTGCTCTCCGTGGTGCTGGAGCGCATCGCCACGGAGCGCGGCCTCACCCGCAGCGCCTGGCACGCGTCCATCGCGTCGAGCTTGATGTTGTCGGCGGACATGGCCCACGCGGCGCACCCCAACTACGGCGACAAGCATGAGCCGCGGCACAAGCCGACCCTCGGTGGTGGGCCCGTGCTCAAGACCAACTTCAATCTTCGGTACGGGTCGAGCGCGGGGACCGCGGCGGCGCTGCGGGTCATGGCCGACAAGGTGGGTGTCACGCTTCAGGACTTCGTCACCCGCACGGACATCGGGTGTGGCTCGACCATCGGGCCCATCTGCGCGTCGCGGCTCGGGATGCCTGTGGTCGACCTCGGCAACCCGATGCTGTCGATGCACTCGGCGCGCGAGTGCGCTGCGGCTGACGATCACCCGCGGTTGATCGCCCTGTTGAACGCCCACCTGACGGTGTAGTGTCCGAGACAGTGGTGCCGGGATGTTGAAGGCCAACGACGCAAGCCAGCTCGCGAAGCTGTGCGCGGCCAGGGTGGGTTCGCTCATCGACGGGAAGTACCGTCTGGATTCGTTCCTGGGGGCGGGCGCGACCGGGGCGGTGTACCGCGCGACCAACGTGTGGGCCGGCCGCGAGTGCGCCGTGAAGGTGTTCCACTACGAGGGCGAAAACCGCGAGATGGCCCTCCAGCGCTTCGTGCGCGAGGCGCAGATCGCCAACCGCGTGCGCCTCGGCGGGAAGATCCACCCCAACGTGGTCGACTGCGTGGACGTCGGGCGCGACCGCGACTCGGGGCGCTTCTTCACGGTGCAGGAGTTTCTCCGCGGCGAGACGCTCGATGCGTACCTCGATCAGATTCCGGGGCATCGCGTGTCGGCGGTCGAAGCCTTCGCGCTCTTGATGCCCGTGATCGACGCAGTGGCCTGCGCCCATGAAGCGGGCGTGGTGCATCGCGACTTGAAGCCCGAGAACATCTTCATGGTCGAGGGCGACGGTCGCCCGATCGCCAAGGTGCTGGACTTCGGGACGGCGCAGCTCAGCGACGCGCGGCTCACCGGCTCGTCGGACATCATGGGGACGCCCGCGTACATGTCCCCGGAGTCGTTCATGAACGCCCGCAACGTCGACGCGCGGACGGACGTGTGGGCGCTCGGGGTGATCCTGTACGAGATGATCGCGGGCAAGGCGCCCTTCGGCATCGGCGCGCAGACGCTCTACGGCATCATGGTGGAGATCGCCTCGAAGGAGCCCGAGTCGCTGGCCGCACAGGGGCTGGTGCGCGCGGGCGCGTGGGCGGTGATCAAGCGGTGCCTCGATCGGGATCTCGCGACGCGCTACGCCGACGCGCGGGTGCTGCAGGTGTCGCTCGACGAGGTGTTTACGGCGGTCTGACGGCGGGTTCCGGGGGCGGGGCGTGATCGGGCGCCGCGGCAGGTGGGAGTCTCGCGGGGCGGTCCCGGTCGACTCGATCGAAATCCAGTGGGGCCGCGAGCAATGGGCGGGGGATGTAGGCGGAGGGAGGCCGTCGCGGCGCGCGCAACGGGGCAACTCGCGTGTGAGGGAGGCTGTCGCGGGCAGCGCGGTAGGGTCCCTCGATCAGGGGGTGGCGTCGGCGAGTACGTCGGCGACGCTCGCCGCCGACAGGGCGCGGCCGATCCACGCCGCGAGCACCGTCGGGTCATCACACCTCAAGATGCGAGCCCGCGCCGAGTCTTCGATGGGAAGCCCGCGCGCCTCCAGCATCATCAACAACGCCTCGGCCCGCCCGCGCGCCTCTCCGCGCGCCTCTCCGCGTGCCTCTCCGCGTGTCTCGCCGGTCTGCGCCGCCGCCGCGATGACGGCGGCGAGTCGCGAGTTTCCGCGCGCGAGGAGCGCCTCGGCCATCGCGTCGTCGGCGCTCGACGCGTCGAGCAGCGCCTGCACCGGGATCGGTCGCGCGAAGCACGGGTCGTCGATGGCGCCCGCGATCGGAAGCACCTCCCACAGACCATGGCGCCACTCGCAGACGCGCTTCTGCCGCGGCCACAGCGCGAACACCCGACGGACGCCTCGCGCGACGAGGTCCTGCGCCTTCGAGGTGAGGTCGCCCGCGCGCTGGGGGTTGACCACTTCGAAGGCGATTTCCTCCAGGTAGCGGGCGCCCGTCGACGGGTCGACGCCCTCGCGCCGCACACTGGTGTCGGTGGCAAAGTCCGACTGCTCCTGGGCGCGGGTCAACAGGTCGGTGGCGCCGCGCCAGCCGGGGCGCAGGTGCGCGAAGACCACGGCGTCGAGCTGGATGTGCGGGTCAGCGTGATCGGGCAACGACGGCGACGCCTCGACGCGCTCGCCGCGCACGATCTCGTAACGCGACTCCGGCTCGACGAGCCGCTCATCGACGCGCGGTCGCTGGTCTTCCAGAGGCTCACCGAACGGTCCCGTCCTACGACCGGGGGCGGTCCAGACACTTCCCGCGGGCGGTTTCGGGTCCATCACCCGTGATCGTACGTCAGCTCACGAGAGCCTTCCAGACGTGTGCCTTCACAGGTCCGGGTGCCGCTTCTTGCGCGCTTCGGTGAACTCCCACCACGCCTTCGGGGTTCCGCCGTCCATGAAGTCGACCACCGCCATGAAGGTGTCGAGCACGCACGGGTCCTGCCGCGTCGCGGTGAGCTTCGAGAGCCGCTGGTAGAGCTTGAAGGCGTCCTGACCCGCGAGCGCTTGCGGCGTCTGGAAGCCGAGCAGTTGGAAGTCCCGCGTCATCGCCTTGCCCACGTTGGGGATGTCGGTAAAGGCGCGGACCTCGCTCGCATGGTGGGCCTTCGGCATGGTGCGCCGAGTCTACCGACGTCACCCGCGAACGGCGCGCGCATACGCGCCCGGCGTGACCCCGACGATGCGCTTGAAGTGCCGGTGCAACTGGCTCTGGTCGTACAACCCGACGCGCGCCGCGACCTCGCCCTGCGAGAGCCCACGGGCGAGCAGACCCTGCGCGCGACCGATGCGACGGTGCGTGACGTACGCGTGTGGCGGCAGGCCGAGCTCGTCGCGAAAGGCCCGGCACAGACGGTACTTGTCGAGGCGCGCGTGCGCTGCCAGCTCGTCGAGCGTGACCGCCTCCGTGAGTCGCTCTTCGAGCATCGCGCGAGCGCGGGCCACGGCCGCGGTCGATGCGCTCGGGATGCGGCGAGCACCGCGCTCCACGCTCGTCAGCTCGACGAGCGCCGTGAGCGCTTCGCAGAGGCCCTGCTCCAATGCCGCCGGCGTTGCATCGTCGTCGAGGAGGCGCCTGTGCAACGTCGCGAGCGCGGCGACGCGCGGGTCGCGGCCGTCCATCGCGTGGTCCGCTGGTGCGCCGAGGTGGCGGCCGAGAGCAAAGCGCACATCCTCGACCAGCGAGTCGTCGAACTTCACGACCTGGCAACGGCCGACGCCGTCCCGCTTGCGCTCGGCGTAGACCTCGCCCGGGATCTTCACGCTGACCATCCCGGGTGCGCTCGACCACGCCGCACCGCGCATCGTCCACTCCGCGCGACCGCCGATCTGCAGGACGCTGGAGAAGCTCTCGGGGAGCGCGCGCAGGAGCTCGCCGCTGTTGGTCGTGCGAATCACCGCCACGCCGCGCAACGACGTGGGCACGTGGACCACCACCCGACTGCCGCGACGCTGCTCGTTGAGGTGGGGCACCGGGCGATCATACGGCGCGAGCGGAGTCCGGGCTTGGGCGTTCTTGGCGCACCCGAAGCGACGAGCAATCCGCCAGGTCTGCCCCATCGCGGCGCGCGGCGAACCATGGTTCCGACCTCGATGGCGCGCACTACTTCGAGCGCCGGGCCGACGAGCTCACCAGCGGCAGCGACGATCGTCCGTCGCGCGGATCAATCGCCGGAGGCCGTCATCGTCGTCGTCGGTCTCCAGCATCTCGGGCGGCCATCCGTTCGTGTTGGCGCCCGATTCCAGTGAGAGGATGATTCGCCCGCGACCGGCGCTCGCTCCGTCGATCACGACGCGGTGCGGGCCCGCCACGGTCGCCGTGAGGTCACCCGCGACGCCCTCGATGCGCCACCCCGCCGAGGCGCACAGCGCAAACTCATGCGGCGCCCCTCCACCCGGAACGCGCACCGCGAACTCATAGCTGGGCCCCGCCCCATCGCGCGCTGGTCCACCGCGAGCGAAGCGTCGCGCCGCGGCCGACCACGACAGGTACGCGCGCCGGATGAACGGCCCCATGCCAGGCTCGTGCGCCTCGGCCGCGGGGTCGACCTCGACGCAGTCATGAGCGAGGCACGCGCGCACGCGGCTCCGGTCAATGAAGGACGGCAGCGAGCGCACCACGGCCACCATCCCAGGTCCGATGGTCGCCACGTCCCAGCGCGGCGGAATGCTCGGCGGCAGGCTCGCGCGCGGCGCACGGACGATCACCACGTCGTCGTCGCGACCGCTCGTCCTGACGTCTCGCTGGAAGACCCCGAGGCCCGAGAGCAGCGCCCAGTTTCCGGGGCCCTGGAGGTGGACGTAGAGGTCGGGCCAGCGCCAGCCGCGCGCGTCGAGGTGCGTCGCCAGCGGGCGCAGTTCGCCCAGTTGCCAGCCGCGCGGCACCGGAGCACCGGGGCGCGTGAGGACGACCGCGATGGTGGCCGCCGCGAGCGCCCACGCGATGGGGGATTGCGCCGCGGGGCGACGGGTGATGGCTGCGACGCGCGCTGCGAAGGCGTCGAGGGCGATCGCTACGAGCAGCGCCAGACCCGGCAGCATGGGGAGGAGGTAGCGGTTGGCGAAGGGGCGCGACGGCGCCGAGGCGAGGGCGAGCGCGAGCGCAAACGGGACGACGAGGGTCGTGAGCGCGAGGGCGACGCGTGGGCCTTCGGCGAGCGCGAGGGCGCGGCGGCGCGCGGCGGCACCGACCGCGATGGAGAGCGCGAGGGCGAGCAGAAACTCCCAGTGCCTCCCGGCGACCGCGAGGTTGCGCGCGAGGGTCACGTGGGAGAGGAGCGCGAGGGTGCCGAGCAGGCTCACCACCGCCAAAGGGATGGCGCGGCGGGGAGTGTGGCTCCACGCGACGAGCGCGGCGACGAAGGGCGGGATGAGCGCGCCGCTGGCGACGTGGAGGTCGACCGAGAAGGCGAGCGCCGCCGCCGCGGCGACCCAGGTGGCGGTGGCGCCGGTGGCGGCCGCGGAGGAGGCCAGCGCGAAGAAGATCGCGGTGGGGAGGGAGAGGGCGGAGGGGTTCCAGAGCAGCGGGCGGCCGGAGGCCTGGGCGCTGGTGACGACGAAGGCCACGCCGGCGAGCGCGGCGAGGCCGGTGGCAGCGCGACGTCGGGCGGCGAGGAAGACGACGCCCGCGGCGAGGGTGGCGAGGAGGTCGACCGCGGTGCGCGCACCGTCGGGGCCGAAGCCCCGGCGACCCACGAACTCCAACAGGCGTAGCCAGGAGGTTCCGTGCGTGAGCCCGGCGAAGCTCGCGGGGGGGCCGAGCGCGTGGCAGGCGCGGGCGTCGACGCAGTCCCGCGCATACAGCATGTCGCGCACGGTGTCGGGGTGGAGCGGGACGCCGACGTGGCGAGCCCGCAGCACGAGCGCAGTGACGGCCATCACCGCGAGCGCGGCCGCGAGGTCACGAGGCGCGCGCCTGCGACCGACCGCCACCGCGAGGAGCACCAGCAGGAGGACGGCGAGCGGCCCATTGAAGAGGCGCCCATCGAAGGTGCTGATCGCCGGGGGAGGGGTTCGGCCGCCGAGGGTCTGCCAGCGCCACGCGCCGGCGTTGGCGCGGACGAGCGCGGCGACGGCGTCGGTGAGCCCGTCGGGCGCCGGACCGTCGGGGGTGGTGATCGCGAAGGGGCCCGCGCGGAGCGATCCCTCGGGTGAGCCCTCGACGTCGCGCAGCTCCAGCGTCGGAGAGCGCCCGGCGTCGCAGGCGTAGCGCGCGCGGATGGCCGTCGCGCGGATCTCGGCGCCGGTAAGACGGCAGCCCGCAGGGAAGGTCGCGCGGCTTCCGAGCATCGTGGCGACGAGCGCCTCCTGGCCCGGCGGGATGGCGCGCATCTGGGCGACCGCCGACCCCGTGGTGAGCAGCATCGCGGCGGCGAAGCACGCGGCGCACGAGCGTGATGGGGGTGTGCGCGGCATCAGGGTGTTCCGGCCGTCGCGGGGCCGAGGTGGGTGGGCGCGTCGAGCGGGGCGAAGGTGTTCATCGCTTCGACCTCGGTGCACGGGTCACCGCTGGCACCACTGACCGGGCGCCGACAGCCGCGGGTGATCGCGGCCCGGACGGCGGCGATCGGGAGGCTCCAGGCGCGCGCGCAGGCCACCTCGGTGGGCGTGCGGAGGGCGCGGCCGGGGGCGCTCGGGCAGGCGGTGCGCGCGGCGCCGACGGCGACGGTGTCGGTCGACGAGAAGGCCCCGCCCGCGAGGCTGTGAAACACCCACATGGGACCGTCGATCGCGTAGGTGAAGCCCGATCCCGGTGCCTCCGCGGTGGTGCTGAAGGGGATGGGCGTGAGCAGGTCGGGTCGCCCGTCGCGGTCGACGTCCTCGATGTTGGTCACCTCGACGTTGATCGCGGGCGCGAAGGCGGCGATGGCGCCGTCGCGGAAGGTCCAGACGCGGCCGCGCACCGGGTCTTCGGCTTCGTTCTGTCCGAGGGTGAGGACGAGCGCGAGCTCGGGTTCGCCGTCGCCGTCGTAGTCGAAGGTCTCGGTGTTGGGGCGGAGCGCGGAGTAGGGCGGGCTCACGTCGAGGTTGTCGGCCGCGGGGGTGAGGTCTTCGGCGCGCTCGTCGCCCGGCTGCGTGAGCGCGATCGCGACACGTCGACCCGCACCATCGTAGTGCGCGACGGACCAGTGCCCGCGCCACGAGCCGCTGTCGGTGACGCGTAGCGAGTCGAACTCCAGCGACCACGCGCCGTGCGGCGTCGGGATGCAGGCCGCGAAGTCATCGGGGATTTCGGTTCCTTCGGGCGGCGTCGGGATGGCGGCTCGCAGCGTGCGTTGTGCTTCGGCGACGCGCTCGCACACATCGACCGCGGGCGCGGGCGCAGGCCCGGTCGCGGGCGGAGGCGCGGCGACAGCGACGGCGACGGTGGGGCGCGGTGCGTTGGTCGTGCGGTGGCAGGCGGCCAGGGTCGGCGCGAGGACGGCGGCGAGCAGCGCGCGGGACGGTGGGAGCATCGGGCGACGGTACGACGACGCGTCGTCGATGGCGCCGCTATCCGTGGTGCGCCTTCTCGGCCACTGGCACGGCGCAGACTCCGTCGGGGGAGCAACGCCCGGTGAGCCGCAGCCGGTTGCGTGCAAACGCCCGGTAGCCAAGGTCGAGGAGCTGCGCCACGCCGGGCGCCCGCGTCACCGCGACGATCGGACCGAACCCCACGGCGGCGTACAGCCGACGAAACACCTCGACGCCTTCGAGCATCGTCCCATCGGGCAGGCGACCGCGGATGCGCGCCATGAAGTCGGCGTGCTCCTCGGGCGTCACCGCCGCCACGAAGTCGGGCGCGGCGATGTCGGTAAACTGCACGCGCCCGTGACGATCGAGCCGACGGAGCATGTCGACCTCGCGCGTGCACAGCGGACACTCGCCGTCGAAGAACACCTCGACGACCTTCCCATCCTCCATCGGCGCTTGCGTCGGGTGCATCGTGTCCCTTTGATGCTCGCCGCCTGGGCTCCGTCGCAGGCGACGGGCGGTCGTTCAGTCCGTCCCGTCCTCCATCGGTCGGTCGCCCAGCCGCTTGAGCAGCATCACCGGCCGCCCCGCCGCGCGCGACCGCTTCAGGTCGACCTCCACGTCGAGGAACCAATCCAGGTCGCCCTCGTCGTCGACCAGGGTCTGCTGGATGTCCCACACCGCGTCGGTCTCGCGGAGCACCTGGGTGTTCTTCGGGGCCCGTGCCTCCATGTCGACGCGCAGGCGTGGGTGCACCTCGAAGTACCGCCACATCTCCGCCTGGAGGTTGGACGGCGACCACGGCGAGCCTTCTCCCTCGGGCGCGTCGATCTGCCGCGACGCGTAGTTCCAGTCGCCGTTGGCGATGGCGCGCACCAGCGAGAAGATCGCCTTCCGCACCATCGCCGTAAACGCCCGGCGGTTGCGCGTGACGTCCGGCGGCAGCGCGTTTTCATCGATGGGCGGAGGCGCCAACGCCTCGTCGGGATCAGGCGCGCGGAGCCGCTCCCACTCGTCGAGCAGGCTCGAATCCACGTCCCGCACCAGCGCCCGCAGGAAGACCAGGATCTCCGTGAGCTCGACGGTTCGGTCGGTCACCGGGACGGTCTGCGACAGCACCTTGTAGACGTCGGAGAGGTACCGCAGCAGCACGCCCTCGCTGCGCTGGAGCTCGTACTCCCGGACGTAGTCCGCGAAGGTGCTGTAGTTCTCGAACATCTCCCGCGCGATGGCCTTCGGGCGGATGTTTTCGGTGCCGACCCAGGGGTGCGCCTCGGCGAAGGCGTTGAAGGTCTCGTAGATGAAGTCCGCGCCGGGCTTCGGGTAGGTGATCTTCTCCAGCTCCTCGATGCGCTTGTCGAACTCGACGCCCTCGGCCTTCATGCGCGCCATCGCCTCGCGCTTCAGCATGTCGACCTGACGGAAGAGGATCGCGTCGGGGTTCTCCGCGATGCTCTCGCACAACGTCAGCACGTCGAGCGCCCACATCGGCGACTCGGGGTCGAGCTTCGGCAGCGTGTCGATGAGCCACAGCGACAGCGTGTTGTGGAGGTTGAAGTCCACCTGGAGGTCTCCGCGCACCTCGAAGCGCTCACCCGCCGCATCGACCGCGGGCACCTTCTGCACGATCCCCGCGCCCACCAGCGAGCGGAACATCGTCCACGCCATCTGCCCGTGCCGCCGCTTCTCCTTCGGCCCCGCGTGCGCGCTCTTGATGAGCCGCCGCATCGCGCGACACCCGTCGTGCAGCCGCCCCGGTCGCTGCAACATCGCGAGCACCATCGCGTGGTTGACGCTGAAGCGCGACACCAGCGGCTCCGGCAACGCGCTCACGAGTCGATCGAAGGTCGCGCGGTCCCAGTGCACGTAGCCCTTCTCCGGGGGCTTGTGCTTCACCAGCTTGCGCAGCTTCTTCGCGTCGCCGCCCGCCTTGATCTCGGCCTTCAAGTTCTCGATGACGTGCGCGGGCGCCTGGCAGACGACCCAGCCCTCGTCGTCGAAGCCCTTGCGACCGGCGCGGCCCGCGATCTGGTGGAAGTCGCGCGCCGTGAGGATGGCGGTCTTCTCGCCGTCGTACTTGCACAGCTTGGTGAAGAGCACCGTGCGCAGCGGGATGTTCACCCCGACGCCGAGGGTGTCGGTCCCGCAGATGATCTTCAGCATCCCCTGCTGCGCGAGCTTCTCCACCAGCAGCCGGTAGCGCGGGAGCAGGCCCGCGTGGTGCAGCCCGATGCCGTGCTGGAGAAACTTCTGCAGCTCCTTGCCGTAGGGGCTCTCGAAGGGCTCACCGCGCATCGCGTCGCGCAGGGCCTTCTTCTCCTCCTTGGAGCAGTAGTCGACGCTCATGAGGTTCTGCGCCTCTTCGGCGCAGGCCCGCTGGGTGAAGTTGACCAGGTAGATGGGATGCCGGTTGAGCTTCACGAGCTCGGCGACGGCCTCGTGCAGCGGGTCTTCCGAGTAGCTGAAGTTGAGCGGCACCGGCCGCTTCATCGAGCGCACCGTCACCGACGGCCGGCCCGTCACCCTGGTCAGCTCGCGCTCGAAGAACTCCGTCTCCCCGAGCGTCGCGCTCATCAGCAGGAAGGTCGCGCTCGACAGCGTAAGCAGCGGCACCTGCCACGCCACCCCGCGCTCCTTGTCGGCGTAGTAGTGGAACTCGTCCATCACCACGACGTCAGCCCGCGCCAGGTGCCCTTCGCGCAGGCACATGCTCATCAAGATCTCCGCCGTGCAGCAGAGGATGGGCGCGTCGCGGTTGATGCTCGCGTCGCCCGTGAGCATCCCGACGTTGTCGGGCCCGAAGTCGTCGCACAGCGCGAAGAACTTCTCGCTCACCAGCGCCTTGATGGGGCAGGTGTAGACCGCGCGCAGCCCGAGGCTCATCGCGCGGAAGATCATCGCCGTCGCGACGAGCGACTTCCCCGAGCCGGTGGGGGTGTTGAGGATGACGTTCTTGCCCGCGATGATCTCCAGGAGGGCGTCTTCCTGCGCGGGGTAGAGCGAGAGGCCCTTCTCGCCGACGTACTCCAGGAAGCGTGAGAAGACCTCGTCGGAGGTCACCTCGCCGGGCGTCTCCGGGAGGTGCTTCGCGAGCACGCCGTCGGTCACGGCGTCACCGGCGTAAGCGGCACGTCCGGCCGACCGCGCACTGCCCCTTCGAGCGCCGCCATCACGGCCATCGCCACCTCGTCCTGCCACGGACGCGCGACGATCTGCACGCCCACCGGGAGGCCCGCGCTCTTCGCGTCGACCTTCGCGGCGTGGCGCTCGACGAGGCCCTGCGGCGAGGTGCGCTTCGTCTCGTCGGTGCGAACCTTCGTCACCGGAACCACACCACCCGGAAACTGCACGGCGTTGTAGAGCAGCGCCGGGGTCGAAGCCGCCGTGAAGTTCCTGGACATCCCGTGCGGCAGGGCGGGCGTCGCGTAGGCCGGACACAGGATCACGTCGACGCCGACGGCATCCATCATGTCGAGCAGCTCGACGCGGTAGCTGCGGAGCGCGTCGATGTGCCCCCAGAACGCCCGCGCCGTCTTCGCTCCCATGGAGTCGAGCATGCGCGCGAGAGAGCCCTGACCGGCGAGGCGCGCGGCCCGGGCCATGCCCTTGCGAACCGAGTCAGGAACCCGCGCGAGGCTGAGCAGCGGGGCGAGCGTCGGGTCGATGGGGTCTTCGCGGAGGGCATCGAGGAGCCCTTCGCCGCCGTCCGCGCTCATGGCCGCGAGGTACTCGTCGAAGAGCGACGCGACGTCGGGCGGCGTGAACGGCACCGTCTCGCAGCCCGCCGCGGAGAGGGCGCTGCGGGCGATCTCGATGCCGCGCGCGATGGAGGCCGAGACGGGCAGCACGCCGTCGTTGGCGTAGTAGCCGACGCGCAGGCCGCGGACGGCGATGGAGCCGAGCGGGCGCCACGGGATGGGGGCGACCTTGGGGTCGAGCGCGCTCATGCGGTTGGGGTCCATGGCGCGGAAGAAGAGGTCGAGGTCGGCGACGGTGCGGGCGAGGGGGCCGCCCTGTGAGCGAACGGCCTCCTGCCCCTTGAGCACGCTGCCCTGGCCGCGCGTGGGGAGGCGGTCGAGCGTGGGCTTGAAGCCCACGATGCCGGTGAAGCTGGCGGGCGAGCGGATGGAGCCGCCGATGTCCGTTCCAACGCCGAGGGGTGAGAGACCCGCGGCGACGGCGGAGGCTTCGCCGCCCGACGATCCGCCGGAGGAGTGGGCGAGGCTGAAGGGGTTGGCCGTCTGCCCATAGATGGGGTTGCGGCTCTCGGCGAAGAGCATCGTCTGCGAGAGGTTGGTGCGCCCGAGGAGCACCGCCCCCGACTCGCGCAGCAGCGTGGCCATGGCGGCGTCGCGCGCGGCGCGGTGGGAGAGCCGGGCGCGGATGCCGAGGGTGGTGGGGAGCCCCGCCAGGTCGAAGCACTCCTTGATGGTCATCGGGAGGCCGTGGAGCAGGCCGCGCGAGATGCCGCGTCGTCGCTCGTCGTCGCGCAGGTCGGCCTCGGCGCGGGCCTCGGCGACGAACACCTGCGTGAACGCCCGCAGCGTCGGGTCGAGGGTGGCGATGCGATCGAGGTGGGCGTCGACGACCTCGCGAGAGGAGACTTCTCCCCGGGCGAGCAGGTCACAGAGCGTGGTGGCGGGGAGACTCCAGAGGGCGTCCGTCATGGCGACGGGCACGTTACCCGAAGGGGCGCGGCGGGTGACGATCGAACGTCGTCGCCATCGGCCGCGAAGGGAGGGCGATCAGAGCGGGAGGACGTAGACGACGCCGTCGTCGTTCTCGGTGCTCACGCCCGCGTCGGCCGCGGGGACGGCCACGCCGCGGACGCCGACGACAGCGGCGCGGGTGCCGGCCGGGTTGATGGCGACGTCCCAGAAGAAGTCGCCCACGCCGCCGAAGTCGAAGGTGCGGAGGCCGTTGGTCCCGAAGGTGGCGTCGGGCATGCCACCGGCGGTGAGGACGCCCAACATGCCGTTGACGTTGGACGCGGTGGGGCGCGCGCCGCCCACGTACAGCGTGCGGCCGTCGGGGAGGCCGATGAGGTTACGGGCCTGGTCGCTCTGGCCCATGAAGTCGACCTGCGCCGCGCCGGTGGCGCCGGTGTTGCCGTAGGTGGTGTCGAGCACGCCCGTCGCCGAGAGGCGCAGCGAGACGATGTCGATGCTGGGGACGCCCGCGTCGGTGGTGGCGCCGCGGCCGTAGCCCACGGTCACGACGTTGGCGCCCTGGGCGATGGTCCCATAGACCTCGGTCACCGCCGCGAGCACGGGGCGCGCGAAGATGCCGGTGGTGTTGAACGAGGTGTCGAGCACGCCCGCCGCGGTGAGCTTGAAGACCACCGGGTTGGTCACGCCGCCCTCTTCCATGTAGCCGCCGCCGAGGATGCTTCCGTCGGCGAGCACCGTCAGGCCGCGCGCGCTGGCGTTGCGGTTGTTGATGTCCACGGACGCGACGCCGTTGGTGCCGAAGGTGGTGTCGCGCGCGCCGTCGGTGGTGAGGCGCACGACCACGAAGTCGCTGTCCGTGGCGCCCGAGCGCTTCTGCGAGCCGCTGAGTACGAGGCGGTCACCGGGGTAGTTGCGCAGGCTCCAGGCGGAGTCGGCGACGTAGCTGGTGCCGACGACCTCGCCCGCGCTCAGGTCGAGGGTGACCACGCCCGCGGTGCCGAAGGTGGAGTCGACGGTTCCGTCGGTGTTGAAGCGGATGAGGGCGATGTCGCGGTCGCGAGGGTCGGTGGCGCCGGCGTGCTCGACGGTGGCGACGACGACGATCTTGCCGCTCGCCTGCACGACGATGCCGCGGGCGACCTCGCCGCCGAGGCCCACCGCGAGGTTGCGCCGGGCGTAGCCACCGGTTCCGAAGGTGGTGTCGAGCGCGCCCGCCGGGGTGAACTTCGCGACCACGGTCTCGAAGTCGGCCGTCGCGGCGACGTTGCCGTTGGAGACCACGCCCACCGCGTAGAAGCTCCCGCCGGGCTCATAGGTCACGCCGAAGAAGCGGTCGTGGCCGGTGGCCGACACCGGGACGATCTGCGGCGTCGCGGCCGGGGTGCCCGCGTCGGTCGGGGAGGTGCCCACGTCGGTCGGGGTGCCCACGTCGGTCGGCTGGGTGCCCACGTCGGTCGGGGTGCCCACGTCGGTCGGCTGGGTGCCCGCGTCGGTCGGCTGGGTGCCGACGTCGGTCGGGGTCGTGCCGGTGTCGTTGATGACCCCGGAGTCGGTCGCGGCGTCGGTCGTCGCGGCGGTGTCGTCGCAGCCGGCCGCGAGCAGCAGGCCGAGCGAGCAGAGGGAGATGATCGAACGCCAAGAAGAGGTGTGCCGGAGCTTCATGGCCGGGTTGGCTATCACAAACCAATTGTGAAAGTGAAGACCACAATCATCGAATTCGGGGCATCGTGGGGCACCCGTCGCGTGACGGGGCGTCAGGCTACGAACGGGGCCAGGACCACTCCAGGCCGACGAAGACCTGTCGCCACCCGGCGGGCTGGATGCCTTGCGGGGCGCGATTGGCCACGTAGATCTGGTCGGTGAGGTTTCGGCCCGCGACGTAGACCGTGAGGTTGGGGACGCGGATCGTGTAGCCGACGCGAGCGTCGATGGTGAGGTAGCCGTCGAGGCGTCCCACCACGCCATCGACGGACTGGGCGACGGTGTTCTCCTTGTCGGCGAACTGGCTGGCCACGTAGGTGGCGCTCACCTGCGCGGAGAAGCCCGCGCGGTGCACGAAGCGGAGCTGCGCGAAGAGCATGTGCTCGGGCGCGTACGGCAGGCGGTTGCCGCCGAAGAGCCCGCCCACGAAGTCCGCGACGGGGAGATAGGTGTAGTTGACCGTCAGCGGCAGCGAGAAGGTCGACGCGCCGCGCTGAAACACGGGTGCGACGTCGAAGGTGAGGCTGCCTTCGAGGCCGACGTGGCGGCTGTGGCCGGTGTTGAAGCCCGCGGCCGAGACCGCGCCGCCCGACTCGCTCGGGGGGATGATCTGGTTCTCGAACTCCAGGTGGAAGGCCGCGACCTCGGCGTTGAGCCAGCGGCCGAGGCGCGTGCGGAAGCCGAGCTCGGTGTTCCAGGAGAGCTCGGGGTCGAGCTGGAGGTTGGCGCCCGCGGGGGAGACGGCGTCCTTGGTGCGCGGCGGGGCGTACCCGCGGTGCACGCCCGCGAAGATCGTGAGCGCGGAGCCGAAGCGGTAGGAGAGGCCGAGGCCCGGGATGAGGGCCGCGCTCGATGAGCTGCCGAAGACGTCGACGTCGCGGTAGGCCGTCTGACCCATCGGGTCGATGAACGACTCGCGCGTCACGCGTCGGTTGCTCCAGAAGCCCTCGAAGCGCACGCCCGGCGTGACGAAGAAGCGGTCGTTGAAGCCGAAGCGATGCTGCACCGCGGCGGCGAGCGCGTAGCCGTTGCGGATCTCGTCGGCGATGGGCACCCCCGAGCGCCCGGTCGGAAACGACGAGATGAAGCGCGCGTCGTTGGCGCTCTCGTAGTGGAAGCGCACGAGGGTCGTGAGCTCGCCGGAGACGGTGCCGCGGGTCCAGTTCCAGGTGAGGCGGGGCTCGACGCCGAAGACGTCGAAGGAGCGGTCGTTGGTGGCCGCGGTGCGACGCAGGAAGACGCTCCCGCCGTTGTTGGTGGGGGCGATGCCGGAGGCGCCGGGCGCGCCGCAGCGGCCCATCGGGTCGCACACGCGCTCGTAGTCCGCGCCCGTGTCGCTGCGGTCGTACTCCTGGCGGCGCCACGCGCGGTTGGTCTGGTAGGCGTAGACGTTGGTGCGCAGCATCACCGTCGGCGACGCGGTGAACTGGTGCATGAGCGCGAGCGCGTAGCGGCGGATCTGGAAGTGGTCGTTGCCGGCCACGTTGATGGTCGGGTCGAGGGCGAACTGCGGCGACGTGACGCCGAGGTACGTCGCGTTCGACGACTCGTCGTAGTAGTTGAGCTTGAGCTGGACGATCGAGCGCGGGGAGATCTGGAGCCGCAGCCGACCGGCGATGTCCGTGAGCGCGAGGTTGAGGTTGCGCGGCCCGTCGAAGCGGCGGTGGATCACGTCGAGGCGCCACCCGATGGGGCCTTGCGTGGCGCCCGCGAAGGCTTGCGCGAGGAGGTAGCCGTAGGTTCCGTAGCGGAGGTCGACGCCCGCCGTGGGGCGGCGCGGCGGCTCGCGCGTGATGTAGTTGATGACGCCGCCGATGGTCTGCGGACCCCAGAGAATCTGGCCGCTGCCGCGGACGACCTCGACGCGGTCCATGCGCTCGATGGGCGGCGTGTAATAGAGCTCGGGGGAGCCGTAGGGGTTGAGCGAGACGGGCATCCCGTCTTCGAGGACGAGCACCTTGCGCGAGCGGTTGGGGTCGAGGCCGCGGATGCTGATGTTGAGCCGCAGGCCCATCGGGTCTTCGCTCACGACGTTGACGCCGGGGACGGTGCGCAGGACGTCGCCGCCGCTCTGCGGGGCGAGCTGCTGGATGTCCTCGCGGCGGATGAGCGTGTGGCTGCCGGGGACCTGGTCGAGCGTGCGCCGGCCCCGCACATAGTACTCCTGGCTGGGGAGGACTTCGCCCGTGTCCGGCGACGCGGGGTCGGCGGGCGGAGGCGGGCTCGCGGGCGGAGGCGGGTCGGCGGGCGGCGGGTCGGCGGGCGGCGGGTTGGCGGGCACGGGCTGCGCGAGGACGGACGCGGGCAGGGCGGTGGCGCCGGAGACGACGAGCGCCAGAAGGCCGAGGCGGCGGGTTGTGTTCATGGCTCGGAAGGGGAGGGCGGGAGCTCAGTCGAGGTGGAGGTTCACGAGGCGCGCTTCGACGTCCATGGCGTCAATCGTTGTCCCCAGCGACCCGCTCCGAGGTGATCTGGAGCGTCGTCGAGAACTCCATCTTCAGGAAGTCGGTGAGCTCCTTGATGGCGGTGTGCACGCGCATCAGCGAGGCGGGGTTGTTGGCGAGCGCATCGCGCAGGCTGGTGCCGGGGATGGCGTTGATCGCGGCGTCGGCGGCGTCGAGGTCGGCGCGCAGCTGCGTCGCGAGCGCACCCGCGCCGGCGGCCTCGAGGCGGTCGTCGAAGCCCTGGTTGTTGCCCGCGGCGCAGCCCTCCATGAGCGTGCGCAGGCCGCGCATGTTGTTGCGGAGGTGCTCGCGGCCGCGGTCGGCCCACTGCGATTCGAGCGCGCCGGGGCAGGTGCCCGTGGTGCAGTTGACGAGGCCGAGCGGGCGCCCGAGGCGCAGGTCCTTCACGTCGGTGTCGAGGTAGAACGCACCCTCCGCGATGACGCTGAAGGCGACCTGCTGCGTCGCGAAGAGCGAGCTGCCGAGCCCGGCGGTCTCGATCTGGTTCTGGAAGCCGTTGGGGTGCCACGCCGCGATGAGGCGCTGCGCGTTGGCCTCGACGTCGACGGCGATGGCGCGCGCGTACGCGGCCTTGCGCTGTCGCAGCTCGTCGGGCGAGAGGGCCGCCCAGGTTCCCATCGCGTTGATGGCGTCGGTGGCCTGGCAGGCGTTGTCGGCGCCCTCGTAGAAGAGCAGGTACTCGAGCGCCGCGAGGCCGCGGGTGCTGGTGGAGAGGCTGCTGAACATCGCCGTGTCGTAGGCGCGCGAGACGACCTGCTGCTCGATGAGGCAGCGGTTGACGTCGGGCCACGCGTAGATGCCCTCGCGGAGGTTCTGACCGCCGATGGTGTCGAAGGTCGCCGCGGGCCCGTAGCGCAGCAGCTCGGCCTGCTCCCAGAGGTCGATGGCGCGCTCCCACGCCGTGCGAGCGGCGGCGCGGTTGGCGTCGGTCGGCGCGGCGGCGTAGGCGGTCGTCGCGGCCACGAGCCCCGGCGTCGTCGCCTGGAACTGGTCGTACGTCGTGACGGTGCAACGCCCGAAGGCCTGGAGGAGCGTGACGCGGTCGAAGGGCTCCTCTTTGGTGCAGGCGGACATCACCATCGCGGCGGCGACGAGGGCGAAGCGCTGGGCGATCCCGAGGCGCACCGGCGACGGGCGCGGAGCGATCACGGCGCGAGCGCGACGGGCCACGGCGGCGAAGGGCGAGAGCAGCAGCGACCCGACGGTGTGCGCGGGGCCTGCCTCACCCGCGGGCAGACCGAAGGTGAGCGCCTCGGGCTGGGGAGAAGTCACGTAGAGCGAACCGGCGAGGCGGTCCCAGAGGGAGAGCGCGGTGCCGAAGTTGCGATCGACGTGGCGGGGGTCGGTGCTGTGGTGCACCTGGTGCTGGGCGGGGCTGAGGAAGAAGCGCTCGACGCGCGGGCCGTACGAGAGCCAGACGTGCGAGTGGCGGAGGTTGGCGCCGCAGAGGGTCCACACGAAGCCGATGGCGTCGACGCCGAAGATCTCCCAGGCGCGGATGGACGGCCCGAAGGTCCACGCGAAGAGGCCCGTGACGAGGCCGACGGCGAGGGTGTTGCCGGCGCCGTTGATGGCCGCCTCGACGGGGTGCGTTCGGTAGAGGGTGAAGGGCGTGAGCACCTCCGCCGAGTGGTGCACCTTGTGAAACTCCCACAGCCACGACACCCGATGCATCACCCGGTGCAGTGCGAAGCGCACCGCGTCCTCCGCGACGAAGGCCGCCAGCACGAACGCCGCGCCCACCAGCACCGCCGACGCGTGCACGCCGGGCAGCCCGAGGTGACGCCGCAGCCACGACATCACGAGGGCCGCGACCACCAGCGTCGACACACCGCGCACGCCGACGAGGAGCGCCCGCAGCGCGGCGCGGGCGGCGATGAGCCGGTAGTCCGCGAGGGCCGATCGGTGCAGCCACACCCGCGGCGACAGCAGCTCGCGCGCGGCCAGGCCGAGGCTCATCCCGCGCAGCACCAACGCGACGAGCGCGATGCCCGCCGCGCCCAGCAGAAAGGGCCCGAACACGCGCGTGCTCGGGTCGAGCAACGAGGAGAGCGGTCGGCCGAGCGCCGTGACGGCCTCGGTGAGCGATGGCGCAAAGTGCATCAACAATTCTCCTGAGGCGGAAAGGGGCGTCGGCTGATTGTGGGAGCCGTTCTCACAACGCCATGGCCGACCTATCTCGCGGGCGAACGCAGTGTCAAGGCGGTTGCACGGGCTTCGCAGCCCGGGAGCGGGCACGATCGGGCCCGGACCTCCGATGCCTGACGCCCCCTCTTCGATGGACCCCGCCGCCGCGGCCGCGGTGCTGCGACGCACGCTGCCCCAACCGCTTCCGTTGCTCACGGTGGCCGACGCTTCGGTGCGGAGCGGCCTCGCGCTACGCGACGCGGAGGCCGGCCTCACGTGGCTCGCGAGCGAATACCGTGGGCAGTATCGGGTGACCGAGGCGGGCGACCTCGTGCATGTGTTTCCGCACGGGTTCACGAAGCCCTGGGAGACGAAGGAGACCGTCGGGCGCTGGATGGCGCGCGCGGGCTCGGTGCTCGCGGCGGCGGGGCGGCTGCTGGTGCGCGCGTGGCTGCTCATCGCGATCGTCGGCTACGCGCTGGCCTTCGTCGCCATCGGCATCGCGCTCTCCTCGGGGCGCGGCAGCGACCGCGACGACGGACCGGGCTCCTCGATCATTGGTGGCCTGCTGCGGCTGATCGCCGAGGCGGCGTGGTGGACGTTTCACCCGTTCTCGCCGCTCGCCTACCACCGCTACGACGACTACGGCGTGGTCTCGCCTCGCGCGCAGCGGCGCATGCGGGCGGCGGCCGAAGAGGAGGAGGTTCCGCTCTACGAGAAGGTCAACCGCTTCGTGTGGGGACCTCCGGCGACGGCGCCCGATCCCCACGCGGAGAGGGCGCGTGTGCTCGCCGAGGTGCGCGCGCTGAAGGGGCGCATCGCCCTCGCCGACGTGATGCGTGTGACGGGTCTCCCGCGCTCGGAGGCCGACCCGCTGATGGCGAGGCTGATGCTCGACCACGACGGAACCGTCGAGGTCAGCGAGAGCGGCGGCATCTACTACCGCTTCGAAGCGCTGCGGAAGACCGCTGCGTCAGACGGCGCGCCGACGGCTCGACCGGCCCCGGCGTGGCAGCGCCCCACCGTGCTGCCACCGCTCACGGGCAACAGCGGCGGCGCCAACGCGGGCATCGCCGCGCTCAACGGCTTCAACCTGCTGGCGGGTCTGTGGGCCATCGCCAACGACGTCACGCTTGAGAACCTCGCGCGCATGCTCGATCGTACGCAGCCGTACGTTCCGGTGCCGGGTGGGGTTCCGCTGGTGCTGGGGTTGGTTCCGGTGGTGTTCTCGGCGGCGCTGTTCGTGTTGCCCATCGCACGGGCGCTGTGGCGTCGGCGAGAGCAGCAGGCGCTCGACGAAGAGAAGGCGCGGCTGGGTGTGCTGCGCGAGGTGGTCACGCACGCCGCGAAGGGCGAGGCGGTGGACGACGCCGCGCTGCGGACGGCGGTGCGCGTGGCGACGGGGCGCGAGCCGACGTCGCGCGAGGTGTCCGTGCGCGTGGCGGAGCTCGGGGGCGACGCGGTGGTGAGCGAGGCGGGCGAGGTGCAGTATCGGTTCGCCGAGATGGAGGCCGACGACGCGGCCGCGGCGCAGGACCGCGAGGCGGCGACGGAGGCGGAGGCGCGGCTGGGGAAGGTGGTCTTCGCGAGCGATCGGTAGCGGTGGGGGTCAGGCGAGCGGTGGGTACGTCGGCCGCGGCCAGGCAGCGACGACGGACTTGAGGATGCGCGCGATGGTTCCTGCCTCGACCTTCTCGCTGTACTCGGGTGAAGTGACCATGGAGATCGTGGGGCGGGGCGTGTCGATGCCCTCCGCGGTGAGCTCGACGAAGGTCCAACTGTCGGCGACGGTGTAGGAGCCGTAGACCGGACCGGTCGCCGGTGGTGTCTCGCGCGCATTGAGGCACGCGGCCGCGAGCAGCTCTGCGTACAGTTGTGCGACGGGGTTGGCGCCTTCGACGCCGCGCTTTGCTTCGACGACCACCAGGAAGGGCGCGCGTAGCTCTCCCGCCATCGGTCGACCGATCGCAGCGTCGGCGAGTCCGGCGAACTCGACGTCGCCCACCTGCGCCGAGAGGGCGACGCATGCCAACGCCTGCACCCCGTTGGCCTCAGCGAGCACGAGGAGTGGGTACACGGAGCGCGCGAAGACCGTGGCCTCGTTGACGAGGCTGGGCTGGTAGCGCCGGAGGTCAGCGCTCAGTCGGTCGACGGTCTGCTGCTCCTCGACGGAGAGGTCACCGCGGGCGAACTCATCCTACGGGGCACGCTGCAACCCGCGATCGTGGAGGGTGACGGCGCTGCGGAGGTCGTCCAGGGTGATGGTCGCGAAGTTGAAGCGGCGCATGCGCGTTGGAGGGGAGCACGGATCGGCGCAGGGCTCTATCGGGTGCGTCGGGGTATGAGGGACTGCAACGTCACGGGTGGGAGGTCTGCGACCGGACGAGGCGGCGCGACTCAACTGCCCCTGAATGGCCTGCCTCTCAAGGTCACAACGGACACCACCGCTTTCGATGTAGGCCCACGCCCCGCCGCTCCCACAGCGCCCCCACGAAGTGCCCCGTTGGCGCGTTCGCCCTTCACCAGCGCCGCGTCTCCCTGTTACCGCTTTACTCGACAAGCGTCCGCGCGAGGGAGCTGCGGCGCTCACACACTGGGAGGTGCATCGATGACTGCCAAGGACACCGCACGCACGGCCGAAGCCTCGCTCGACCTGTCGAAGCTCGTGGAGACCGCGGGCGATCGCGTCGCCGACGAGGTCGCCGAGATCTTCGCCGAGGTCGCCCACGCCAAGGAGCGCGTCCCGTTGCTGGGCCCCGTGCTCGCGTGGCTCGCCCGCTCCACCGACGCCGCCGCGCGCGACGCCGAGGTGGCGCAGCGCGCGCTGGAGGCCGAGCGCGCCGACGACGCGCCCCTCCTCGCCGACCGCGAACGGCAGCGTGGTTCCCTCTCGGCGCGCCTCGTGGGCCTGCGCAAGACCATCGACTCGGTGTGCGACGAGACCGTCGTCACGGAGCTCGGTTTCGTCGGCGCCACCCCCGAGCGCGAGGCCGCGCTCATCGCGCTGGCAGGAAGCGTTCTGGCGCGGGTGAAGACACACCCGCCGAAGGCCACCCGCGGCGGCGTGACGCTCGACGTGCCGAAGCTCGTCGCGGGCATCGCCGACGACGCCGCGGCGCTCGACAAGACGCTGAAGGCGCTCGCCCGCGAGGCGCGCGAGGAGTCGGCCGCGCTGGTGAAGCGCGACAAGACGCTGCGAGTGGCGCGCGCCCGGCGCGTGGGGCTCGCGCGGATCCTCCAGGGGCTGTACGAGTTCCTGGGCGACGCGGAGAGCGCCGCGCGGGTGCACAAGGCCATCGGCCGGGCCACCGCGGCGACCGAGGATGAGCCCGTGACCCCGCCGGTCGATGGTCCCGCCAAGGGGTAGTCCTGCGGATGTAGGTGGATGTGTTCTGGACGCGATGGGAGGGGCTTCCATCGCGTCCCGGACGCTCCGGTGGCCGATGGCGGCGAGTGGGGACGGGCCGCGGAGTGGACGGAGGACGTCGGACGGGATGGACGGCGGGCGACGGGGGCTTCGCGAGAGGGCGGAAGGTGCGGACGGAGCAGCGGGGACGCTCCGGCGCGCTCCACTCACGCCTCCCAATGCGGACTTACCCGGAGGGACGCGCCCGTCCACGCCCGCGGTACGCGGACTTACCCGGAGGGAAGCGCCCGTCCACGCCCGCGGTCGTCTGCTCCCCGCACCCTTAACCCTACGACGGAGTCGACGACCGCGGGCGTGGGCGGGTGCGTCCCTCCGGGTAAGTCCGCGTACCGCGGGCGTGGGCGGTCGCTTTTCGGCGGGGCCCCGAGGACGCGCTTTCCGTTCGACGCGCCAGCGAGTTCTCCAGCGCTCCAACGGGCGGGCGCGGCGCTCCCAGTTGTTGTTGCATGCTCCCGCGCGATCGCCGCAACAGCCCGGCAATGTACGACTCTCCCCCTACCAACTGACTGCCGCTGGAGAGCCTCGCCGAGGGAGATCCCCGGCCTGCGCGACGTCGAGCAGCTCACGCTCGGCTCGGGGTTCTCGGTCCCGGATCGTCAGGGCACGCGTGCAGTCAGGGCGTGAGGTAGATGGTCTTCTGGACGCGGTCCGGAACCTGGCTGGGCTCCGTGATGAGAGTCCAGAGGGTCGTGTCGCGAAGGAACGGAGACGTGTGGGTGGTGAACGCGTTCAGAATCTCGAACAGGTTGTCGACGACTACGAACTCCGCCCAGCAGTAGCTCACCATGACCGTCGACCAGTCCTCGCGCAGGAACATGACGAAAGAGTTCGACATGCACACGGGGAACGCCGGAGGGCGACTCTTCGTAGGGGGGCGCTCTCCCAAGAGGTACTCCTCGACCTCATAGGGCTTGATCACCTGCAGGCTCTTGGCCGTGCAGTGATGCGAAGTCCCAAAATGCACGTCCACAGTCCGGAACTGCCGCCCAAGGAAGCGTTCCAGTATTGCCCTCGCGAGTTCGTGCATCGGGAATGGGACTACCCAGTCGACAGGCTCGCGTTCAACCTCGGAGGGTCGGGCGCGCCACGTCTCAGACCAACCTCCAGCCCGGAAGTGTTTGAACAGCTCCGGGAAGAGACTCTCCTTGCTGCTAAGCTGCTCGTCGAGATCGCTGGAAGTCATGACTCGGATCCGGGACGACGCCTACCTGTGATCGTATCTGAAGATCCAGCGTAGCTCTCCAGCGGGCGGCCGGGCGGGGCGCTCCCGGTGTACGTCGCTCATGGGTGATGCAACCGAGCTCGCGCTACGGGGTCGGCGCGACGTTGCGCGCGCAGCGGACACCGAAGCGCTCGTAGCGGGAGCTGGGCAGCGCGTTGCCGCGGTCGGTGTTGCGCATGTCGCCGCCGCCTCCGTGGAAGCTCAGACCCCGCAGCGCGCGCCGCGACATGGCGCGGTACGGCGGGTCGAGGCGGGCGTGCAGGCCGGGCAGGTCGACGACGTAGTTCTCGTAGTAGTCGAGCACCCACTCCATGGCACCGCCCGCGAAGTCTTCGTGACCCCAGAGGCCCGCGCCCGCGGGGCGGGTGCCGACCGGAGCGAGGATGTCCGACGCCCCGGCGCAGTTGCCGAAGGGGCGAACCCGGGTGCAGTCGGGCTCGTCGGAGCCCCAGGGGTACAGGCGGTTCTGCGAGCCGCCGGCCGCGGCGTACTCCCACTCCGACTCGACGGGCAGGCGACCACCATCCCAGATGCAGAACGCGAACGCTTCGTACCAGTCGAGACAACCGATGGGCCGCGCGTCGTCGGGTCCCTCCTCGTCGTGCCACGACTCAAGGCCCCCGGCGCAGTGGAGCGCACCGATAAAGGCGTCGCGGTCCGGCGGGAGCTGACGGTTCCACTCGGCCTGCCAGCCGCTGCCGGGCACCGCGGGGTGGGCGCCAGCGCCAGCCGGAATGGGGGCACCCGTCCACGCCTCGACGAACTTGCGGAAGCGCCCGACCGTCACCTCGTAGCGGTCGAGATAGAAGTCCGGGATCGTCACGGGGTGTTCGGGCAGCTCCTCCGGGTTGGGGACGTTGTACGCGTCCTGGCCTGCGACCGAGCGACCGTAGAGGAGCGTTCCGCCAGGGACGGAGATGGTCTCGCAGCACGAGTGGCCGTTGCACATGAGGCCGCGCCCACACGACCGCCCCGCGATGCTCGCGACGGCGTTTGCGTCCGGCCCCGGGTTGTTGCCGTTGGGCGACGCGTCCGCAGGGTCGACCGCGGGCTGATCGGGGACCTGCCCCGCGTCGCGCTGCATGGGAGGTCCCACGGTGGCGCTCCCGGTGGCCTCCATGTCGGGGTTGCCGCCGCCCGAGTCGTCCTGCCACCCGTGGTCGCGCATGGGCTCAACCTCGTTGCCACAAGCGGCCGTCACGGACATGAGGGCGGCGAGCGCGAAGCGACGCGGCCACCTGGGTGCGAGCAAGTTCTTCACAACGATCCGTGTGCACAGCGAACGCCGGGCCGACGTACGCGTCCACGGATGCCGCAGGTGCGCGTTGGGTGACCGGCGCGAAGGTGACTCGCATACGGGCGCGTGGGCGAAGGTGCGCGGCAGCGCTGCGGCGACGAGTCAGCGCGGAGTCCGTGACACGTGTGCAAGGTGCATGGTGCACCTGTGCAGGGTTCGAACAGGCGCCAAGGTCGGCGCGATGAAGCTGCTCGTCGTCGAGGACGACCGGAAGGTCGCGCGCTTCCTCGCCAGGGTGTTCGCCGAGGAGGGCTTCGCGGCCGACACCTGCGCCGCGGCGCCGACGCCCTCGCCCAGGCCGCGGACGGCCTCTACGACGTCATCGCCCTCGACTGGATGCTGCCCGACCTCGATGGCCTCTCCGTCTGCCGCGAGCTGCGGCGCGCCGGAGTGAGCACGCCCATCCTCATGCTCACCGCGCTCGGCGAGACGCGCGAGCGGGTGCTCGGCCTCGACGCGGGCGCTCACCGGCCGGGAATGGGAACCCGGCCGACGCCGTACGGGAGGATGCGCGCGATGTTGCGGGCGTCGTCGATGCCCCGGTGGTGCGTGCCGACGAGCGGGAGCCCGAGCCGCTCGAGAGCGGCCGACATGCCGTAACGCTGGGTCTCGCCGAGGGCGGCGGAGAAGCGCTTCTTGACGTTCATGTGGCCGCGGAGCGGGAGGGTGACGCCCCAGCGCGCCGCGTCGATGGCGAACTGGTTGCGGTCGTAGTCGCCCCACGAGCAGAAGAGCGCGTCGCGGTCGCCGACGAAGCGGCCGAGCGCCTCGACGGCCGCGGGGAAGGTCGGCGCCGCGTCGACGTCGGCCTGCGCGATGGTCGTGAGCCCGGTGCAGAACCGCGTGAGCGTCGGGCGGATCACCGGACGCACGAAGGTCCAGAACTCCGCGACGGGCGCGAGGGAGGCGGCGTCGACGAGCACGGCGCCGATCTCGATGATCTCCATGATCTTCGGGGGGATGGCACCGGTGTCGTCGCAGGTCGCCTCGAGGTCGATGACGAGGAAGAAGGCGGGTCGGGTGGTCATGCGATGGCGCTCCTTCGTGCGCCCGGACCGTTGATATCCTCCGGGCCTCCCCGATGCCCGGACACGATTTCGGACATGGCTACGCCGCCGGCTTCTCCTGGGGCGAATACGTCGCGTGGCTCGTCGCCCGCGAGGGCTCGCTGGCCGCCGTGGCCGGGCGCCTTTCGGCGCTCCGCGGCTACGAGGACGACGTGGCCTCGATCGAGCGCGCCCTGCGCCGCCTGCGCACCCGCGGCCAGGGCGACGGCGGCGCGTGGGGCGCGCGGGCGCTGGCGGCCTTCGGTCTGCCCGGCGCCCTCTCCGAGCGTGCCCGCTGGATGGGCTCGTACCACTCGCGCTACACCGACCTCCCGGTGCCGCTGTGCGTCGACCTCGTGCGCCTCTGGGACCGTCCGCCCGTGAGCGAGGAGCTCGCCTCGCACGTCTTCCTCGCGCTCGCCCACGTCACCTGCGCGCTGCGCTCGGACGACCGCGACGCCGCCCGCGCGCACCTCGCCCGCGTCCGCCCGGTGCTGTCGCGGGCGCCCGCCGACGCGCGCGCCGAGCACCTCCTCGTCGAGGCCTTCCTCGCGAGCCGCGACGACCCCGCGCGCGTGCCATCGCTGCTGGCCGAGGCCGAGCCCCTGCTCGCGCACCCGATGCCCGCGCACGACCGCGCGTGCCTGCACGCCCGCTGGATCGACCACCACGCGTACGAGCGCAACCGCGCCCGCGGCGGTCGACCGCCCGACCCGGCCGCCGCGGAGGCGCTGTACCACCTGATCCCGACGGAGGGGGCGCCGGCCTTCGCGCGCTGTCGACGGGCGAACGGGCTCGCCTACGCGCGCTGGAAGCAGGGCTTCGCCGATGAGGGCGCGGCGCTGGCCCGCGAGGCGTGTCGGCACGCGGGCGACGGTGGCCACATCCGCATGCGCGCGATGGCGCTCCAGATGCTCGGGCGCATCGTCGGCGGCGAGGAGGGGGCCGACGCGCGGCGGCGGGCGCTCGCGATCGCTCGCGAGCTCGACGACGAGGTGCTGCGCCTGCGGTTCGAGCGCGGGGCGTAGCGGGTCGCGAGCGGCAGACGAGCGCGTTGGCGTCGGAGCACACCGCGTCGGCGGGCCTGGCGGCGGCCAGCGTAGCTCTCCAGCGGGCGGGCGCTGAGCTCCCGGTGTACGTCGCTGACAGGTGAACCTCGCGGTCTGGGCGTTCGGTCAACCGCAGCAGATCCGTGCCGATGATCGTGCCCCGCTGGACCTCCGATCGGCCCTCGCGCGTGGCTCACTGCTCGAAGCCGCACAGCCCCATCGCAGCCCGGCAAGCAGCAGCGGCTCGACCACTCGCAGCGGGCCGATCCGGTTCGTGCCAGGCGATCGGGGGGCGCGGTGTACCGTCGGCCGATGGACGCGCGCCGGGAGAGCCTACGCACCGGAATGCCCTGCGCCCTCAGCGTCGCGGGCGTCGGGGCGTGGCTCGCGCTGGTAGCCGTCGGCTGTCACCCCCACCGGTCGCCCGCGCGCCGCGTCCAGCGGGTCGACGCGTCGGTCGCCGTCGCGCCCGCGAGCGACGCGTCGGCCCCTGACGCCTCCGCGGTGGACGGCGGTCTGGCCGCGGCGATCGACCTCAACCCGCGCACCCTGCGGCACCCGATGTCCCTCTTCGACGGCGACGACTTCCTCTACGCGGAGTGGCCCCCGACGCTACCGACGTCGCGGCCCGCTTCGCCGCGGTGCCCCGTCGGCGCGGGCGTGACGATGTGGCTGTCGCACGCGCCGCACGTCCCGCTGGCGCGCGTCACGGCGCGCGGCATCGAGCGCGCGGGTCAGCCCTGCTGCGAGCCCTTCGCCGTCCACGGAACCCGCTGGCGCGAGATCGACCGCTGGGGTCAGGTCGTCGGCGAGTCGACGCTCTGGGACGGCCAGTACTACGACGTCACCAACTGCGACGAGCTCACGCTGGTTCCAGAGCACCACGGGTCGTCGGGGCTGTTCGCGTCGACGTCCGGGCCGTGGCGCCCGCCGCCCTCGGCGCGGCACGACCCCGATCTCGACCAGTGGGCCGCGGCGCTCACCCTGGACGACCGCCTCCACGCGCAGGAGACGGGCGACCACGACCCGGTGCCCCTTCCGCTGCACAGCCGGGCGCTCTTCTTCCGGGCGTCCGACGCGCCGCGCGGCCGGGACGACGGGGCGCCGACCGTCCGGCTGGTGTTCGGGCGGGCCGGCATCATCATCGCGCGGTGGGAGAGGGGCGACTGGCAGGTCGAGCGCGTGAGGCCCCGCAGCGACGGGTCGTTCGTCCGCCCGATCGCGGTGTTCGACCTGGACGGCGACGGGTTTCCGGAGATCGTCGCGGAGGAGGACGACCGCACGGTGTGGCAGTCGGTGATCTACAAGCGCTCGGCGGGCGGCGAGTGGGTGAAGGTCGCGACGGCCGTCCGCGGGAGCGTGGCGTAGGAGGCGTCGCGGGCGAGTGACCATGAACCGATCGAGGCTGGTGGCAGGAGCCAGCGAACTCTCCAACGGTGCGCGCGGAGTTCCCGGCGCACGTCAACGAGAGAGGTACTTCGTAGACATGGGAGTTCGGTCCGCGATGACGAGCGCGACTTCGACGTGTTCGTCCCGCACTCGGCGCAGGTCGAGTGCGCTCGCCCGCAACGCGTGCGTGAGCGCCCGAGCGGCGCCGTGATGCGCGGCCTCGCGGAACCTCCTCGCCGCAGCGATGTCACCCTCGCTTCGTGAACACCCAGCCGCTGCCCGTCGCCTCGGTCGTGTTGCTCTCCCTGCAACGGGCGGCACCCGCGTGGGCGCAGTCGCCTTCGCCGAGCGCGACTGCGATGGCCACCGCCACGACGACGTGCACGCCGCGCACGCCAGCGGACACTGCAACCATCGAAGGGTCGTTCTATCGCCCGGTCGGCGTTCGGCTCCCGGTGCAGGTCGTCGCGATCCGTCAGGACGCACCCGGATCGTGCGCGTACTTCGTCACGATCGCCCGGGACAATCGATTCGCCGTGCGGGGCCTACCCGCCGGAACCTATGTGCTCGTCGGCTACGCGCTCGACGCCGCCGGACGAACGCGTGCGGGTGGATTCACCGATTCGGTTGCGTGCATGGCGACATGCGGGCATCGCGGCGATTGCTGCCGCGGCGCGCATCACGTGTCGATCGTGATCACGCTCCGCCCCGGAGAACGGATGCGACACATCCACATCGCCGACTGGGAGGCGACTCTCCCCCCGCGCCCCGCGGGCGTGCCGTAGGCGATGCTTGAGGCGAGGCAGAGCCGCGACGGGCGGGTGAGGTGGTTCCGCTGGCGCGTGACCTTCCCTGGGCCGCTGGTCGACCTGCTGGAGATCGACGCCAGGTTGTTGATGGGGGCCGACCGTCGGTCTCGCGGGCGAGTCGTCGCCCTGCGACTGTTCACCACCACGCGCGTCGCCTACCATCGCGGCCGACGAGCGCGGCGGAGAAGTTGAGGACCACCTACGCCGAGTACCTCGCGCTGGAGCGCTCGTCGGGTGTGCGTCACGAGTTCGTCGGCGGCTTCGCGTGCGCGATGGCCGGCGGCGAGCCGGAGCACGCGCGGCTCGCGCTCTCCGTCGGCGCGGAGCTGCGGCAGCTCATGCGGGGCGGGCCGTGCCGCGTCTTCTCGTCCGACCTCAAGGTGCGCGTCCCCGCGTCAGGCAACGCCTACTACGCCGACGGCACGGTCGTATGCGGCCCCCTCGCACGCGATGCCGTCGACACGGTCGCCGTCACCAACCCGACCCTGATCGTCGAGGTGCTCTCGCCCTCGACCGAACGCTTCGACCGCGGCGACAAGTTCGCCGACTACCAGCTCCTCGAGTCGCTGCGGCACTACCTGATGGTGTCCGTCGGGCGGCGCCGCATCGAGCACTACCGCCGCAACCCCGACGGCACCTGGACGCTCACCGTCGTCACGGCGGGCGAGGTTCTCGCGTTGCCGGAGTTCGGGGGGAGGCTCGCGGTCGACGACGTGTACGAGGGTGACGACGCGGGCGGGTGACGGGTCGTGTCGCTCAGCGAGCTCTCCAACGGGTGCGCGTGGAGTTTCCGACAGACGTCACCGAGAGGGGCACGTCGCACTCTGGGTTCATGAGCGCGAAGCACCCGGCGGCCGTCAGCATGAAGGCAAGCGCGCTGCGGGGCGTCGCGGAGGGCGGTGCTCGTCGGCGCGCCAAGCGATGGACCACGGCGCGGGGGCTGTCCATGCAATCAACGCGGGCTGTTGCGATACGTGCTCGACGACCTGGGGCATCCTCATTCGCGGATGACCGACGGAGCGATTGGGCGGATTCGCGACAAGCGTGACGAGTTGCTCCGCCTGGTCGCGCGGGCGGGCGCGGCGACCCTCTCCCCGAGCTTCGACCACGGGTGGGAGGGGCACCGGTTCCGGTTCCGACCGCCGCTCCCCGAGGGCGACGTGGCGGCCTTCGAGCGTGCGGTCGGCGTCGAGCTCCCGGCGGAGTACCGACGCTTCGTCACCGAAGTGGCGGACGGCATCGCAGGCCCCGGCTACGGCCTCTTCCAGCTCGGCCGGGTCGGGGAGGTGACCTCCCCGAAGGACAGCCACCGCCTCGCCCCGAACACAGCCCTGGACGTGCCGCTTCGGCCACCCTCCCGCCTCGCAGCGCCCTTCGTCGGCACCCTCGATGCCGGAGTGCTCCTGCTCGCCCACCACGGCTGCGCCGGCTTCGACGGGATCGTCCTCGACGGCCCCACGCGCGGTCACATCTGGACCTTCTGGGAGGAGCACAGCGAGCCACTCGGCGGGACCCATGGCGAGCAAGGCTTCTTCGCGTGGTTCGAGTCGTGGCTCGACGGGGCGCTCCGCGAGGGCCACCGCCTCGTCGCGCTCATCGAGGAGACGGCGGCCGATCGACCGCGGTCCCGCCGACTCCGTACGCCCATCTCCCGCCGCGTCGAGCACCCGGAGTGGCGGGGCGACGCGGGCGCGTACTGGCAGCAGCTCGCGCGCCAGGGTGACGTGCCGCTGGACCTGTTCGACGGCGACGCCCGCGCGATCGGCGTGGTGTGTCCGCTGCGTCGTGATCGGCCCCACCGATGGGCGTCGCCCGTCGATCGCGCGGAGTCGTGCCCGGAGTGCGGGCGGGACGGCTGGGTCCGCGGAACGACCCCGTGCACGGTGCGCGACGCGTGGCTGGTGGCCGGGTGTCTGCCGTCGTTGATGGAAGCCGACCGCCTCGCCCGGGAGCTCATGGAACGCTTGCACCCATGGGGATACATGGGCCGGTGCGTGACATGGCTGTCGGGGCGTCACGCCCGCGAACGACGCGTGCCCGCGATCCCCTCCGCCTTCCGTGAGGCGCTGTCGTTCGGTCTCGAAGCGGGACGCGCGGCGTTGTTCCGCGTCGACGGCGAGTGGCTCACGGGTGGCTACAGTCGCGCACTCGCCACCGGCATGGACGTGGCGCTGGCGCTGCGAGCGATGTGGCGGTACCGCGTCTCGCGGGGGGACCGCGTCGAGCCACGCGGAGGCGTCTCGCTGCCCGCGGACGGTTGCCGTTACGCCGACCTGCCCGACCCGACGGATACGCTCTGCGCAGTCCTGCGCACGGGGAACCCGATGCCGAACATGCGCGACGACGGTGTCGCGCTTCGGATGCGCTGGCGATAGCAGCTACCGCTCGGCGACGCTTGGCCGTCGCGCCTGGCCGCGTCAGCCAGCCGCACCCAGCCCCCGAACCGTCCCCCTGACCGCTCTCCTCCGCCGCTCCCCTACCGCAAGACCGCACCGCCGCGCCGCACCGCCTCGTACCTAATGAACTCCGCGAGGAGCGCGGTCAGCGGATACGCCGTCTCGCGTCGACACGCGCACCTGCCACCGCCCACGCCGCCCGACGAGCCGACGCAGCGGGTCGTCGTCCGTCCGCGCGCTGATGACCATCTCGCGGACGTGGGGTCTGTCGTCGACCCTCCCGCCGTCGACGTTGCGAAAGCCGCAGACCGGGCGAGCGACGCGCAGCACGTACACCTCCTGCGGCATCCGCCCGATCGTCGGATGGTGGAGCGTGTAGCGCCGTCGCGACACGGTCCCTTCGACGCGGAGCTCGTCCCCGTACGCGACGCACACCTCGGCGTCGCAGTCGCACTCCACCGCGCCCGACTGCGCGAACGCCGTCGTGCGCGACGCGCACCACGTCGCCACGATCAGGGCGTAGCCGGCGAGGCGCCTCATCGCGCTCCCTGCGGCAGGCGAGCGCCCGCGGGAATCGCTCACCAGACCTTCCTGCGCGAGCTCGATCACGACGCACGCTACCAGCTCCGTCACTCCTCTGCGGCGTACTCCTCCGCGACCGCGCGGACCGCCGGGTCGGGGTGCGACCTCGCCTCTGCCGCGAGCTCCGTGGCGAGCGCCGGGTCGATGCTCTCGCACAAGGACATGAGGCACGAGTAGGTCTGGTCGTCGCCGTCGAACAGCAGCGAGCGGATCGTCGGCACCGCGTCGCGCAGGAGGACCTCCCGCGGGAGCGTCAGGATGATCTCGTGTGACCGCCCGACGATCCCGCCGCCCGTGGCGAACCGGAGGAGGGTCGGCAGCAGTCCACGAACGACCTCGGGCCCCAGTTGGTCCGCGTAGCGAAACGCGGCCCACGAGCCCGCATCGAGCGAGCGACGCACCGCCTCGACGACGTCGGCGACTGGTAGGTCGCCCGCCTTCCAGGAGCGGAAGAACTGGGCCTCCCTCGCGATCATCCGATCGTAGGCCGCCTCCAGATCCCTCCACATGACCGTCGCGTTGTTGTTGGTGCTCATGGTCCTCCCGAGGTGGCCGGGGCGCGCAGGTCGAAGCCCAGCCGGACGTCCTGCATCAACCTCGTCGCGATCGCGCGCTCGCCCAGGGTACGCTCGCTGCCCGAACGAGCGCTGCCGCGATCTCGCGGTCGTCGCCGACGGGCGCGGTGGTGGTGTCGGGCTGCGGCTGCCGCGCGGTGGGCGCCGCGCGCGAGACGGGATGGTGGTGGACGCTGGCGCTGGCGGCGTTGTGGCGCCGTGCGAGGCGATAGGGGCCGAGCGCAGTCTGCAACCAGAGCCGATCCACGCCGACGGTGGTGCCCCGCCGAGTCTCCTATGAGCCCTGGATGACCCGCACCACCAGCGTCGCGACCCCGACCGCCGTTGCTCCCACCGCAGCCACGGCGAGCGCCCGCCGCTGCTTCCTCAACCGACCTCGCATCGCGTCCAGCGTCGACCCGCCGTCGACGCTCAGCGTCGCGATGGGCGTGCCGTGGAGCGCCGCGCGGTACATCGCATTGGGCGCCCTCTCACGCACCACCAGCACGCCGTCTTGCAGGTCGAGCGTCTCGGGTGCGCAGAGCGGGCGCAGGCCGTCGTGGGCGCCCGGCGTGCGCTCGACGATCCACGCGCCGCCGTCGCCCAACCGCGCGGCGACCCACGCGAGGCGCCTCGCGTTCTCGGCCGTCGCGAGCGCCATGAGCGCGACGCCCGCGACGTACGTCACCGGCGCTGCCACCGGGGAGGCCCTGCCGAAGCACGGGATCACGCCCGCCGCGACGATCATCATCAGCCCGGAGGCCCACGCGACCCGGGCGCGGCCGTCGAGCGCGTCGCGGGCGCGCACCTCCATCAGCGCGACGAGGAAGGGCGCGAGACAGAGGGCCGCGACGACGCTCTGCGCGACGTCCCACGCGGGCGGCGGACAGAGCTCGGGCAGATCGGCGCAGTAGCGAGGCAGCGCGGCCGCCATCGCCCGCCCGGTGTAGGGCCGGAGCGCGTCGGAAACCCGCGGCAGGGCGATCGCGCCCAACACCAGCGCGGCGACCCCCACGACCGTCGAGCGGAACCGCGCGACGAGCGCGAGCAGCGCCGTGTGGCCGAGCGCGGTGACCGCGAAGAGGGCGCCCGTCAGGAAGAACTCGTGCCGTTGATACTCGGGCGCAACCCCGCCGTTGAAGGCGGCCACCCGCGTCACGAGCACCGTGACGGCAGTCGCCGCTGACGCCGCGATCCAGGCCGGGGCAGGTCCGCGCGTGACCAGCACCGAACTCTCGTCGAACCGTCCCATGGTGTCCTCCGTTGGGCGAAGCAGACGACCAGCACATCCCGCGCAGTCGTCGAACGGACCCGTGACCCTGCGAACATCTCACAGGTTGTACCCGCAGTCAGACGCGCCTCGTCCCCGCTGCGCACCCGCTTCGCGACGGCTTCGTGCTCGGTCGCGGAGTCACCCTCTGACGCCGACGCCGACGCCAAGTAATCGACGTCGTGTGCAGCCTCAGTCCGCGTGCCCGCGCGCTTCGAGCACGAGCCGCGTGCGCAGCGCGTGGAGACCCTGCTCCAGCCCGACGGGGTAGCCGTGCGGATGATCGAAGCGGCGGATGGTCGGATGCAGCGACGCCACCTGGGTCGTCGCCCGCGCGCGCGCCTCGTGGATGGTCGGCATCTCGTACACGCGCTTCCCGCCCTGGTAGATGGGAACCAGCAGGTCTTCGTGCGCGAGCTCCGTCGCGAAGGTGCGTCGCCGCGTCGGGTCGAGCGGGTCGATCATGGTGCGCGTCGGGGCCGTCGCCGCGCTCTCGTCGACGATCATGTCGCCGGTGAAGAGACCGTCCGCGGAGAAGCGCCGCACCTGATGGATGCCCGGCGTCGAGACCTTGGCGGCCTGCTCGCTCAGCTTGATGCGGTGCTGCCACGCGCCCCGCTCGTCGCGGATGGCGCTGAGCTTGTACACGCCGCCGAGCGCGGGCTGATCGTAGGCGGTGACCAGCTTGGTGCCGACGCCCCACACGGTGATGGCCGCGCCCTGCTGCTTCAAGCTCTGGATGAGCCGCTCGTCGAGGTCGTTGCTCGCGACGATGGCGGCGCCGGTGAAGCCGTGCTCATCGAGGATCTTGCGCGCCTCGACGGACAGATACGCGAGGTCGCCCGAGTCGAGTCGGATGCCGCCGAGCTTGTGTCCCTGCTCCTTCAACCACGCGCCGACCTCGCACGCATGCCGAACGCCCTGGAGCGTGTCGAAGGTGTCGACGAGGAAGACGCAGTTGTTGGGGAGCGTTCGGGCGTACTCGCGGAAGGACTCGCGCTCGTCGCCGAAGGCCATCACCCAGGCGTGCGCGTGGGTGCCGCGCACAGGAACGCCGAAGCGCTTGCCCGCCAGCACGTTGGACGTCGCATGGCAGCCGCCGACGTAGGCCGCGTAGCTGGCCGCGAGCGATCCATCGACGCCCTGCGCGCGACGCAGGCCGAACTCCAGCACCTGATCGCCCTGAGCGGCGGCGCAGACCCGCGACGCCTTGGTGGCGATGAGCGTCTGGAAGTTGAGGATGTTGAGCAGCGCCGTCTCCACGAGCTGGCACTGGAGCAGCGGACCGCGCACGCGCATGAGCGGCTCGTGCGCGAAGACGGCCGTGCCCTCGGGCATGGCGCATATGTCGAGCGCGAGGGGCATGCGGCCGAGCCACTCCAGAAACTCCACCGGGAAGAGCGTCTTGTCGTCGTTGCCCTTGAGGGTCGCGAGGAAGGCGATGTCGCTCTCGGTGAAGCGCAGCCGGTCGAGCCAGTCGATGGCCGCGTGGAGGCCGCAGGCGATGGCGTAGCCGCCCTGGAAGGGGTTCTTGCGGAAGTGGAGGTGGAAGACGGCCTCGCGCTCGGCGATGCCCGCGCGCCAGTACCCGCAGGCCATGGTGAGCTGGTAGAGGTCGGTGAGCAGCGAGGTGGAGGCGTCGTCGGTGGGGTTCACGGCGAGGCTGAGTCTAGGGGAGAGCGGTGGCTATCGTCGCGGGTCGAATCGCAGGACGTGGCGGTAGACGAGCGTGAGCCCGCGCTGGCCGAGGTACCAGGGGAGGTCGGGGCCATCGACCGGCGAGGAGTAGTTGTAGACGATGCGCTCGTCGGGTCGCGCGCCCTCCATCACGGCGGGGAAGCAGGTGTCGCCGCGGGAGGGGAGGTCCATCACGAAGGCGATGCGGTGCTCGGCCTGGACGTAGCGCCACAGCGAGCAGCGCTTGGGCTGGCGCGAGTAGTCGACCTGGTAGTTCACCGTCTGGCGGGTGCGGTCGAAGGTGCGCTGGCCGAGGTCGTAGTTGCCCGTCGCGGTGACGTTGCGGCGGCCGATGAGGTAGGCCTCGCCGTCGTGCCAGAACATCACCGGTGAGTCGTACTTGCGCGGGTCGCTCACGCAGCTCCACCGCGCGAGGTTGCCCGCGGGGGCGTGGCAGACCTTGGAGCCCCAACCCGTCTCGTCACCGGCCTCGTTGCGGATGACGGCGAAGAGGTCGCCCGCGTCGCTCAAGGCGAAGTCGGTCTCGCTGCCGCCGCCGCGATAGACGGTGGGCATCGCGGGGTCGACGCCCGTGAAGTGGCGGCCGTCAGTGGTGGTCAGGAAGTGAACGTCGAGGGGCAGGTTGTCGAAGCGGTAGATGTGCTCGCCGCCGACGTACGCGAGGAGGTACGGGGTTCCGCGCACGACGCGGGCGCGCCAGGGAATGAAGCCTGGTTGATAGAAGGGGTCGAGGGTGGACCAGGTTCCGTCGGCGCGGCGCTCGGTGACGGACATGCCCTGCGGGTCGAAGGAGAGGGCGTTGGTTCCGAGGCGGGCGACGTAGAGGAAGAGGCGCCCGTTGAAGGACAGGAAGCGCGGCTCGCGCAGGTCGGTGTCGAGCGAGAAGGTGGCCTCATAGCGCCAGGTGAGTTCGTCGTTGGAGCTCACGACGAAGATGCGCGTGGAGGCGGAGGCGAAGTGGTCGGGGGCAGCGCGCCAGGCGAGGTAGACGCGGCCATCGTGGCGCACGACGTCGAGGTTGTTGTTGGAGTTGCCGGGCGGCGTCTCCATCGGCAGCCCCGGGCCGGGGACCACCGCGCGGGTCTCGGTGACGGTGACGATGTGGCGCCCCGGCTCGGACAAGGGCGGTGCGGGCGCGACGTCTTCGGGGGACGCGTCGGCGACGGTGGGAGCGTCGGTCGCGGCGTCGGTCGCGGGCGTCGGGGTGGTGCTGCAGGCGGCGAGCGCGAGGGAGGCGGCGAGGGCGAGGCGCATGGTCGGCGAGCGTACCCAAAGACACACCACTGGTAAGTGACAGGCGTGGGGCACATGCTCGGCGCGCCATGCGAGCGAGAGACGTGATCGAGCTGTTTGCCATCGACCCGGAGCCGCCGTTGGAGGACGTGGCGCTGGCCATCGCGTGCGACGCGCTGCCCGACATCGATCCCGAGCGGGAGGCCCTCGCGCTCGATGAGCTCGCGGCGCCGCTCAAGAGCCGCGGGGCGCTGCTGCACCGGCCCATCGACCAGGCCGCGCTGCTCGGGACCTACGTCTACGACGAGCTTGGGTTCGCGGGCGATGAGGAGACCTACGACGACCCGCGCAACAGCTACCTGCCCATGGTGATCGCGCGGCGGAGGGGCATCCCCATCACGCTCGCGGTGCTGCTCGCGGCGCTGGGTCGGCGCGCGGGGATGGACGTCGAGGGCGTTGGCTTTCCGGGGCACTTCCTCGTGCGCCTCGGTGGTCCGTCGGGGGTGTACGTCGACCCGTTCTTCCGGGCGCGGGTGCTCCACATGGACGACCTCACGAAGCTGCTCCAGCGCGTGACCGGCGAGACCGTCGCGTTGCAGGACGAGCACACCGCCGTGGTGGGTGCGCGCGCCGTCGCGGTTCGCATGCTGGTGAACCTCAAGAACACCCACGAGCGCCGCGGCGACCACGCGAAGGCGCTGGTGGTGTGCGATCGTCTCGTCGACCTCACGGGCGCGCCGGAGCCGAGGCGCGATCGCGGGATGCACGCGCTGGCGCTGGGCGCGCTGGAGGCGGCGTCGTCGGACCTGCGCGCCTACCTCAACGCGCGGCCCGACGCGAAGGACACTGCGAAGGTGACCGAGGCGCTCGATGACATCCGCAAGCGCCGCGTGAGCGTGCGCCCGATGATGCAGTGAGAGGAGCTCTCAGCCCTTCGACTTCTTGTTGACGGCCTTCTTGAGGGCCGTCGACGCGCGGAAGCGAACTGCCTTGCTGGCGGGCACGGCGACGGGTTGCCGGGTGACAGGGTTGGACGCGGTGCGCGCGGCGCGGGGTCGCACGTCGAAGCTCCCGAAGCCGAGGAGGCGCACGCTGTCGCCGCGCTTCAGCGCAGCGGTGACGGTGGAGAGCAGGTCGTTGACGAACGCGGTCGCCTGCTTGCGGGTGAGCTCCGGGTGGGCGCCACGGAGATCGTCGACGAGGTCACGCTTGCTGACTGGCATACATGAAGAGGTAACACCTGGACGCACATCGAAGGAAGGCCCTCGGAGGGTCGCAAAGGGCTTTGACAGACGAGCGTATGAGGTGTGAGGATCGCGCGCCGCAACGGTGGGACAGGGAAGTGCCTCCGGCGCCAAACACGAGGTAAATGTGACGATGAAGACTTCGATGCTCTCTCTGTCGGTCTGTGCGGGCCTCGCGCTCGGCGGGTCCATCATCTCCGGCTGCACGGCTTCGGCGACGGTGCCGACGCCGACCGTGTCGGTGCAGGCCGCGCCGGTGCAGGCGACGGTGGCGCCCGCGCCGGTTCAGACCGGTCCCGCGATGATGCAGACCACGACCACGGCGACGGGCTCCGGCAGCGCGGGCTCCATGGTCACGCAGACCTGGACGGCGACCGGCTACAACGTCTCCGACTTCGTCTCCAACCACATGACGCTGCGCGCGCGTCAGTTCGCCAACGGCTTCATCGCGGTGACCGACCTCGTGCGCGGCGCGATGCGCCACGGCGAGCGCCGCACCGTCGTCGCGGCCGTCGTCGGCGGCCACTGCTACCGCATCATCGGCGTCGGCGGCGCGGGCGTGGGCGACCTCGACCTCTACCTCCGCGACCTCACCGGCAACGTGATCGATCAGGATCGCGCGCCCGACAACTTCCCGGTCATCGGCCTCGACCGCCAGCTCTGCCTCCCGGCGGGCATGGGCAACCAGTCGGCGCAGCTCGAGATCCGCATGGCCCGCGGCGAAGGCGAAATCGGCGTTCAGGTCTTCGGCTCGCCCTGAGCCGTCGCCCGCGCTGACCGCCCCCTCCCTTCCTCCTCCGTCTCCTCTTCAATCCATCGCTCAGCCCCTCCCCGCGCACCGCTCACCCGGAGCGAAGCGGAGGGGCGCGTCTACCCGATGAGCCGCTCGGCGAGTCGTCGCAGCTCGCCCGCATCGGCGAGCACCCGCGGCGCCGGGCAGCGCGTGTCGGGCAGCGTCTCTCGCAGCACGAGGTGGTTGGCCAGCGCGTCGCGTCGGTAGTCGTCCCAGAGCGTGTCGGGCAGGCCGACGCGCTGGCGGTTGATCCAGAGCCACACGAGGGCCGCGGCGTCGCACTGGAGCTCGGTGGACGGGCGGTCGGTGAACTCGCCGTGGTTGTGGAAGTGCGACCAGTCGTGGAGCGCCCAGTAGAGGGCGTTGGTGTTGTCGGCCGCGAGCCAGAACGTCTCCGCGGGAGGGCGCCTCTCCGCGAAGAGGAGATCGGTCGCGTCGTCGATGGCGTAGGGCGCGAGGGCGAGGTGGTCGGTGAGGCCGAGCGTCGCGGCGCGCGCGCGGCCGACGTGCAGCCACGCGAGCTCGGTGGGGATAAGACCCCACGGGGCGCGCAGGACGAAGGCCATGCCGAGGGGGAGCTGATCGGCGAAGGCGTTGAGCGCGGGTGCGTCGACGGGGCAGCGCCACATGAGGGAGGTGCTCGCGGCCCAGCCGAAGCCATCGAAGGTCTCGGCGGGGACGAGCAGCGGGAGTGGTGGTGTGAGGAGGTCGAGGTGGAGCATCAGGGGAGGCGCAACTCCGAGCGCGAGACGTTGGCGTCCTGGCCGTCGCTCCATCCGTCGTAGTGCACGTAGACGGTTCCGTTGTCGTTGAGGTGAACGACCCGCCCTGGGTACCAGCCTCCACCCCAGCGGATGCGGATGCGCTGCCCGCCGTGGAGCGAGGTCGATGAGGTCACGATGCGCCCGTGCTCGTCGCGCTCGTCGGCGGGAGGTTCTGCCGGTGGGGGCGCGGGCGTCGGCGTCGGCGTCGGCGTCGGCGCGGGAGCAGGAGCGGGCGTCGGCGCGGGAGCAGGCGTCGGTGTGGGAGCAGGCGTCGGCTCAGGCGTCGGCGCGGGAGCGGGAGCGGGAGCGGGAGCGGGAGCGGGAGCGGGAGCGGGAGCGGGAGCGGGAGCGGGAGCGGGAGTCGGCGCGACGACTGGCGTAGGCGCAGGGGTCGGCATCGGCGCAGGGGCTGGCGCGGGCGTCGGCATCGGCGCTGGCGTCGGGCCGGTGGTCGGTATCTGGAACACCGGCACGTCGGCGTAGGTGGGCGCTCCGGGCATCGGCGGGCGTTCGTTGGCGCGGAGGCTGCGGCGCGGTTCGGTCTCCGTGCCGGGCGCCATCATCGGTGTCGCAGTGGGTGCCGCGATCGGTGCAGCAGGCAGCAGCGGCGCAGGCTTCGGCGCGGCAGCGAGCAGCGGACCGACCGGCGCCGGACGCGCGAGCGTCGGGGCGGCGACCGTTGGTGCGCTGCGATGATCGTCGCTCCGCTTCTGGAAGGCCCAGACGCCCACCGCGGCGAGGGCGATGGTCACGACGGCCACGCCGCCGACGATGGCGGCGCTCGACCGCGGACTGCGCGACGGCGCCTCGGGGCGCGGCACCCCTTGCGTGAACGTCATCGGCTGCGCGGTCATCGCTCGCGGCGCGGGGGACGAGGGCATCCCGAGCGATCCGGTGGTGTGACCCGGCAGCGCGGAGACGGGCATCGCCACCGTCGCGGGCGCGTTGACGCGGAGGTTGGGGCTGGTCGGCGGAGCCGGCGTCTGCGGGAGCATCTGCGTGGCGCTCAGCATCGCCTTCGCCGAGTGCGCGGCCTGCGCGACCGGCACCGGGGCCGCGGCGCCGACGACGGGCGCGGCGGCCTGGAGCACCGCGAGCAGCGGGGGGATGGCGGCGTTGGCGTCGGCGAAGCGCTGCGCGGGATCTCGCGAGAGACACCGGGCGAACCACTCGTCGAAGCCCGGCGGGATGCGCCCCGTCGCACCAAGCGCGATGGCCCGCGACGACGCCGAGGGGATGGGCAACATCAGCAGCTCGCCGAGCAGCGCGGCGATGCTCGCGTTGGGGTGCGTGGGCGTGAGCCAGAAGCACTTCCCCGTGAGCAGGAAGAACGCCAGCAACCCCATGGACCACACGTCCGTCGCGGGCGAGATGGGCGACTCGGGGTTGGTCTGCTCGGGCGCCATCCACAAGGGCGAGCCGATGGCGCTGGTCGTCGCGCTCGTGGTGGCGACGTGGAGGAATTTCGCGATGCCGAAGTCGAGCACCTTCGCGACGAAGGGCGCGCCCTGCCGACGGGACGCCGCGAGGAAGACGTTGGCGGCCTTCAGGTCGCGGTGAACGATGCCCACCCGATGGGCGGCGCCGAGGCAGTGACCGAGCTGCGCCATGACCGTCGCCGTCTCGTCGGCCCCCATCGCGCCGCGGCGATCGATGAGGTGCGAGAGGTCTTCGCCGTCGAGGAGTTCCATGGCCATCCACGGGACGCCCGTTGCGTCGTCGACGCCGGCGCCGAACACCTCGACGACGTGGTCGCTCTCGATCTGCGCGCTCACCCTCGCCTCGCGGGCGAAGCGGGCGCGCATCATGTCATCGGGGACGTACTTCCGATGCATCGTCTTGACGGCGCGGAGCTTGTCCGAGCCGCGGTGCCGGGCGACGAAGAGGGCGCCCATGCCGCCGCGCGCCAGCTCGCGCACGATCTCGTACTCGCCGCCGAGCACGGTGCCGGGAGGGAGCGTGCCGGCGTCATCCATGGCGCGCGACTCCCGCAGCGTGACGAGGCGTGGTGATGGGGGAGGGCGGGGGGTGCTTCATGGGGTCCTCGCAGGCTTGTGATGGGAGCGGCTCCATCAGGGGCCGTGCCACCGTCGCGGGCGCGCAGTGTGCGGTGGAATCAACGTCGGCGCGTCGGTGCGCCGGCGCGTCGGTCGTGGCGTGGGCGCCACGCTCACGGGCACATCATCAATCGTGGGAAGTCCGCGATGCACACCCGCAGCGCCGCCTGGCACGACGGCAGCGCCTGCGCCGTCATCTGGCACCGGATGAACGCCGCCGACTCCTCGCCGCAGTGAGCATCGATGCACGGCTGATCGCCGCACGCGTGGGTCGTCGCGCAGGCCTGCGTGGCCTCGTAGGTCTCCTCGCAGCATCCGCGCGAGATGGTCACGCTGAGGCACCGCGAGCACTCCGGAAACCGCGCGAACACCCGCTGCTGGCAGCGCCCGAGCTCCGCCACGTCGGCGATCGTCGTGCACGCGCAGAGCGCCTGATAGGCCATCTCCCCGCACTGTCCATAGGGGTCTGGTGCGTCGACGGTCGGTGTCGGCGTGTCCTCGACCGCGACGTCCTTGGTGACGACGTCTGGCACGCTCGTGTCGGTCCCGCCCGCGTCGGCGCGCTGCGTGCTGAGGGTCGGAACCGTCGAGCACCCGACCGCCACCAGCAGCACCGAAAGCCAACCCCGAGACCGAGCCGTGAGCCGCGCCGCCGACATGATCGGCATACCTATCACGCCCGAATCACGACGCCGCGCCCCGGCGTGTAGCATCCCTGCGATGTCGCGTCGGCCGAGCCCGCTCCGCCTCGCCGTCGTCGGTTGGGCGGCGACTGTCGCGGCGTGCGCGCAGCTCCCGGTGCTCGCGGGTGACGCCTCCGTCGACGCCCCCGCCGCGCGCGCCGACGCGGCGGAATGCGGGTGTGCGCCGCGCATCGTGCAACTCTCGGCGTCGGGCAGGCACGTGTGCGCCGTCGACGAGGCCCACGCGGTCTGGTGCTGGGGGTCCAACCTCCGCGGCGAGTCGGCGCCCGACCTCGTCGACAGTGCCATCGCCCGACCGCGGCGGGTGGAGGGCGTCACGGCGGTCGCGGTGACGGCGGGCTGGGGCCGCACCTGCGGTCGCCGCGCCGACGGTGTCGTGCAGTGCTGGGGGCTCGCCGACGCCTCGGCGGGAAAGGTCACTCCCGGTGGACCGACCACGGTTGCGGGTCTCGTCGACGCACGGCAGATCGCCGTGGGTGCGGGCCAGGCGTGCGCGCTCCGCGAGACGGGCGCGGTCGTCTGCTGGGAGGGCCATGGTGCAGCGACGGAGCCCTTCCCGGGGCTGCCGCGAGTGCGCGATGTCGGCGCGCTGCGTGACGGGTTCTGCGCGCTGCGGGAAGACGGTCGGGTGTCGTGCTTCGGTCGCAACGAGCGCGGGCAGCGCGGCCTGGTGACGGCGGTCGACGACCGCGGCATCAACGAGGTCGACGGGCTCGCCGGGGCGGTCGGGTTGTCCAGCGGCAGCGAGCACGCGTGCGCGGTCGACGGCGCGTCGGTGCTCTGGTGCTGGGGGGCCAACGAGTACGGTCAGCTCATGGTGGGCAACGTGGCGGACGCCTTCCGAGCGACGCGCTCGGACTTCGCACGCGACGTCACGCAGGTGTTCGCGGGCGGCGGCTCCACCTTCGCGCACGGCCGCGATGGGCGTTGGGTTGCGGCGGGGCGCAACGATACCCGGCAGCTCCAGCTGGGCGACGTCGACGAGCAGGTGATCCCCCGCGAGACGCTGGTGGAGCTCGGTGCCGACGTGGACACGCTGGTCGCGGCGGAGGGCTTCGCCTGCGCGTTGCTGCGCGATCGCTCGGTCCGGTGCTGGGGAAGCAACGTGTACGGCGCGCTCGGCAACGGCACCCTGGGCGGGAGGTCTCACTCCCCCGTGACACCGGCGTGGTGATGGCGGCATCGTCCGCCCCCTCCGCAGTCGCCATGAACACCGCGCTCAACCTCTGTCTCCACTACGTCGAACCCGCCTCGTCCGGCCGTCGCCTCGCGGTGACGCCCGCGCAGCTCCGCGCCGCCGTGGAGCGCTTCGCCGTCGAGGGCCGCCGTCCCGCCGCGCTCGACGAGTACCTCCGAGCGCCGCTCTCCGCCGACCGCTACGCCCTCGCCTTCGACGACGCCCAGCGCTCGGTGCTCACCCACGCCGCGCCCTTGCTGCGCTCGCTCGACGTCCCCGCGACACTCTTCGTGCCGACCGGGAGCGTCGGGACCAGCGATGAGTTTCTCTCCTGGGACGAGCTCCGCGCCCTGCGCGATCTCGGTTGGACCCTCGGCTCCCACACCGTCACGCACCCCCGCATGAGCTGGCGCCTCTACGACGAAGACGCCGCCGCGTACGCCGCCCGCCTCGACGAGGAGTGCGCCCGCTCCCGCGAGGTGATGCAGCGCGAGCTCGGCGTCGACGTCGCCCTCTTCGCGTACCCCTACGGCGAGGCACCCCCCGCCGCACGCGAGGCCGTGCGACGCGCTGGCTATCGAGCTGCCTTCACCGTCTCCGACACGCTGCGCTGGGACGGCGACGCGCTGGCCATCCCGAGACTCGATGGGCAGGAGGCGCTCGGCCTGGTGCGTCCGCTCGATGGTCCACCGGTGGCCATCTCGGTGGTGATCCCGGCGTGTGATCGCGTGGAGATTCTCGCCGAAGTGGTGCGACGTCTGGGCGCGCAGAGCTACCCCGACGACCGCTTCGAGGTGCTCGTCGTCGACGACGGATCGCGCGATGATCTCTCCGTGGCGCTCGCGGGCGCACCCGCCAACGTGCGGCTCGTCTCCGATGCGGGCGAGCGCGGGGTCTTCGGCGCGGGGCGCGCGCGGCAGCGAGGCGCGGCGGAAGCACGCTTCGACACGCTGGCCTTCCTCGATGCCGACGTGGTGGTGGGCCGCGACTACCTATGGGCCCTCGACTGGGTTCATCGCCGCGCGCCGCGCGCCGTCGTGCTGGGCTACCTCTCCGGCTACAACCTCCACGACGCGGGCTTCGTCCACACGCTCGACGACCTGCGCGGTGTCGACGACCCCGACGGAGCGCTGGCGGTGATTCCCGATCGCTCGCGCGAGCCCACGCTGCGTGGATGCCTCGACAACATCGACTGGCTCGCCGAGCCGTGGCGCCTCGCGTACACGGGCAACCTGTCGCTGCCTCGCGCGCTGCTCACGGAGATCGGCGGGTTCGCGCAGGACTTCACGGGCTGGGGCCTCGAAGACATCGACCTCGGGTATCGACTGCACCGCGCCGGCGCCACCTGGGTCTTCGGTCGCTTCGCCGTCGGCTACCACCTCGTCGACCCCACCGAAGGACCGCCCCGCAACCCCTTCCGCCACCCGTCACCGACGCGCGAGCGCTTCGCGGGATACCTCACCAACCTCGATCGCTTGCGGTCGCTCCACCCAGGCGACCCGGTCATCGAGCGCTTCCATGCGCAGTCGCTCTCGGACGTCGACGAGACCTGCGGGCGACCCTCGTGCGTGGGCGTCGAGGTGGGTGGCGCTTCGTCACTCGACGTCCCGTTTCACCGCGCGCTGCACCGGGTGCAGCCCGGGGGCATGTCGACGCGCGAGGTGCTCGACCGCCTCGAATACGTCCGCAAGGTGGGCGCGACGCAGATCTACATCCTCGGTGGCGAACCCGCGGAGCACCCCGGCTTCCTCACGCTGCTGCGCGAGGCGCGGCGCGCGGGCGTGCGGTGGGCGACGGTGCAGACGACGGCCGTTCCGTTTGGCGACGGAGCGCTGGCGCAGGCCGCGCGCGAGGCAGGGCTCGATCAGGTCACGGTGGAGGTCTACGGCTTCGACCACGAGACCTTCGCGCGGGCCACCCGTCGGCCCGAGGCGTTTGCGCGCTTCGAGCGGGGCTTCGCGGCGCTGAAGGAGGCGGGCGTTCGTCGCACGGCGCGGGTGATCGTCGCCGATGAGACGGTGACGGCGCTGGCCGAGACCCTCAAGCGGCTCGCCATGGAGGACGTTCGCGTCGACGAGGTGGCCGTCGTGGGGGAAGGCAACCTCGCGGTCGCGGAGGCGGCCGTCGCAGGCAGTGGGGCGACGGTGGTGCTGGTCAGACCGTAGCCGCGAACGACCACCGGGGTTGTGATACAAACGCCGCCGCTGCTGGCGACGGTGGGCCACCGGCACCTACGAACCCCAATGGAAGACGGTCAGGCGAGCGGAGGCGGTGGGATGAAGGCGACGGTGGTCATCCCGACCTTCAACCGCTCGGCGCACCTGGGGCGCCTGTTGCGCTGTCTCGCGGGGCAGACCGGCGACGCGCTCGCCCGCGTGGTCGTCTGCGACGACGGATCGTCCGACGACACCGCGGCCGTGGCCCGTTCGTTCGCAGACGCGCTCCCGCTCGTGTACTGCCATCAGGAGAACCGCGGCTTCCGCGCGGGGCAGGCGCGCAACATGGGCCTCGCCCGCGCCATCGGCGACGTGGTGATCTTCCTCGACGACGACGTGCTGGTCGCGCCCGACTTCGTGTCCTCGCACCTCCGCGCCCACGCCGCATCGAGCACGCCGCGCGTCGCCATCGGGTACCGCCATCGCACCTTCGCGTTCGACCGCGAGCGGCCGACCTGGGACGAGATCGTGGTGTCCGAGCCCGACGACCGCACCGAGGTGCTCGGCGCCGACGGGGCGCTCGTCACCGCGCACGCGACGCCCTGGTTCTTCGTGTACTCGTGCAACTTCTCGGTGCCGCTGTCGGCCTCGCTCCCGCGCTTCGACTCGGGGTTTGTCGGCTGGGGCATGGAGGACATCGAGTACGGCTACCAGCTCCACGCCCGGGGCTACGAGGTCGTCGCGGCGCCCACCGCCCGCGCGTTGCACCTCGAAGACCCGAAGCCGCGCGACCCGTTTCGCTGCGAGGTGCGGCAGCTCGCGCCCACCTACGACAGCTACGTGCGCAACTCGGTCTACTTCATGGACAAGTACCCCCACGACCGCGCCCTCGCCGCCCTCGTGCGGCAGGACGTGCGGTGGTTCGTGCGCGACGAAGCGCGCGGCGCGTGGGTGAAAAACGGCTACGCCAACGACGTCGAGTTCGTGCTCGCGTGGTGCCGGCGCGACCGCGAGCGCGAGTCCCGCGCGGCTTCGACGAGCGACAACACCGCGAGCGCGGTTGGAGACTGAGATGTCCTTCGCACCATTGCTCCCGGCACGCGTTCTCACCCGCCCCCTCGATCAGCTCGCCGTCGAGCTCACCGTGTACTGCAACCTCCAGTGCAAGATGTGCAGCGTGTGGGAGATCCGCGAGCACGGCGTGCCGCTCGACCTCGCCAAGAAGCTCCTCGACGACGCCTACGCCCTTGGTGCGCGGACGTTCGTTCCGTGCGGGGCCGAGTCGTTCATGCGCAAGGACTTCCTCGACATCGTCGAGTACGCCCACGCGCTCGGCTACACGATGCAGGAGATCGTCACCAACGGGACGATGCTCACCGACGCCCACTTCGACCGCCTGGTGAAGTGCCCGTCGGTGCAGCTCCACGTCTCCATCGACGGCCCGCGCGAAGTGCAGGACGACCTGCGCGGCGAAGGCGTCTACGACAAGTGCGTCGCCACCGTGCGCAAGGCCATCGCGCGCGGCGTGCGGGTGGGGCTGTCGGGGGTGATCCTGCGCGAGACGCTGCCGCACCTCACGGCGCTCGTCGATCTCGCGGCCGAGCTCGGCGTGGGCGAGGTGTCGTTCCAGCCGTTCCAGATGGAGATCTCTGGCCCCGAGAAGGACCTCAACCGCTTCTCGCTCCTGCGCCCGCAGCGCGCTGAGCTCATTCGCCGGTTGGAGTTCTTGCGCGAGCATGCCCGCGAGCGCGGCGTGAAGATCTTCACCGAGGCGATGTTCGGGGTGATTCCCGACTACCTCATCGACGGCAAGCGGCCCATTCCACCGGGCGGCTGCTACCTGCCGTCGAAGTTTCTCCTCGTGAACTACACGGGCGACGTCTACCCCTGCTTCTTCATGCGCCAGGACAACGACCGCCTGGGCAACGTCTACAACGACAGCATCCGCGACATCTGGCACTCGCGGCACCACAAGCAGTTGCAGGTGCTCGCCCTCACCGAGCGCTGCCCGGGGTGCCTCGCGGCCTGCTCGGACGTCGAGACCTTCGCGCACGTCGCCGCGTCGCCGGAGCTCGCCGAGGCCGCGCTGTGAGCGCTACCCCAAGCGCGTCGACCACCGCCACCAAGACCCGCGCGTGCTCGTGCGGGACGAAGGTGACGCACACGATGTCGGGCCGCGAGGCGCTGGAGCGCGAGGCGTGTCCGGCGTGCGGGAAGGATGTTCTGTTCACGTCGTACGCGCGCATGGACATCGCGCTGAGCGAGTACTGCAACCTCACCTGTCAGATGTGTCGTCGGCCCTCCGAGACGCTCTTCATGGAGAAGGAGGTCTGCAAGCGCGCGCTCGACGAGGCCGTCGCGGTGGGCGTCGAGGTGGTGTCGTTTTCGGGCGGCGAGCCCTTCGTGCACCCGGCCATCTACGAACTTCTGGAGCACGCGTTTTCGCTCGGCGTGAAGGTGCAGCTCGTCACCAACGGAACGCTCATCAAGCGCGAGCGCCTCGACTTCCTGTCGCAGCTCGACTCGATGACGGTGTCCGTCGACGGTCTCGCCGACACGCACGACCACATCCGGCAGCGGGTGGGCACCTTCAAGCGCACCGAGCGCACGCTCACGTGGCTGGCGGAGACGAAGCTCTGCTGGGGCACCAACACGGTGATGCAGAAGGACAACGCCCACCAGCTCTACGACCTCTTCAAGCACATCCAGGGGATTGGTGGTCACCGCTACGCGTACTGCGGCTTCTCCCACGTCGAGGTGGTGCCCGAGACGGCGCAGTACCAGATGACGCGCGAGCAGGAGGCGCTCGCCCACGCGCAGTTGGTTCGCATCGAGCGCGAGTGTGCCGAGACCAATACCTGGTTCAACGAGAAGACGCTGCTGCTCGACCACTTCGCGCTCTACGCGCGGAAAGACCGGCGCTACCGGCCCGCGGGCGGCTGCAAGATTCCGCAGAAGTTCATCGGCTTCAGCGATCACGGCTTCTACCTGTGCTGGCACCAGGGGCGAAACATCAAGAGCGACTCCCTCATCGACGCGCTCTCCACCGACCTCGCGCGCGACATCGTCCGCGAGGGGTTGGAGAAGAAGTGCGTCGCCTGCAACAGCTTCAACTACGCCTGGGACGACGAGTGGAACGCCGGCATGCTCGCGAGCTCTCTCGCGGGCGAGAGCGTGGAGTCGGGGGTGGTTCCGTTGCGGATTCCGACGCGGAAGAAGAGCGTGGGGGCGCCGTCGGGCAACACCATCGACATGCACGATGACTGACCAGACCAACCGACCGTTGATGGGCGTCGAGCTCCCGTGGTTTGCAGGCGCCTACGGGCACGACATGGCGCCCAACGAGCGACGCGACGGGTGGCCGTCGGACTTCGACGCCTTCAAGGCGTACGGCGCGCTGGTCGAGGCGCGCGAGCTGGGCTTCGAGGCCGTGCGCGTGTGGCTGTGCGAAGCGGGCGAAGGCATCGTCACGCGCGATGGTGCGGTGGAGGGCGTTCACCCGGCGCTGCTCGACGCGGTGAAGGCCGTGGAGGACGGCGCGCGGCTCACGGGGCTGCGCGTGGTGTGGACGCTGCTCGACGGCAACGCCGACGGGGCGGAAGACCGGGCGTTCTATCGCGAGCTGGTGGCGGCGCCGGAGCGCTTCGCGGAGCGGGTCGCGGCGCCCATCGCGCGGGCGCTGAGCGCGGACGTGACGCTGGCGGTGGAGCTGATGCACGCGCCCGAGGCGCTCATCGGCGACGGGGTGACGTGGCCCGCGCTGGCGGGCTTCCTGCGGGCGAGCGCGGACGCGGTGCGCGCGGCGCGACCGGGGACGCTGGTGACGACGGGGACGCAGGCGGAGTTCAGGGCCGCGCTGGCCGAGGCGGGGCTCGACGCGATCGAGACCGATCTCAACGATCGCGCGAGTGAGGGGCCGCGCTTCGGGCGCTGCGAGTCGGTCAACGACGACGCGCTCGGCGGCGGGTTCGACGCGGTGTTCATCGGGCCGCTGGAGGGGTTGTTCGTGGAGGAAGGCGGGCCGAAGCGGGCGCTGACCGACGAGGGTCGTCGGGTGCAGGCGCTGCTCGCTGGGCGGTGACGTCGGACTGAAGTGCGCGCGGTGGCGCGACGAGCGGTAGTACAGTCGTTGCGGCGATGAGAACCGGGCACACGAACGGAGCGAGTCCTCTGATGAGGTCAACGTGAACGCGTTGGAGTCGTTGACGATCCGTGCGTTTCGGGGCCTTCGGGACGTTGAGCTGGCGCGTCTCGCTCGCGTCAATCTGTTGGTGGGGGCGAACAACTCGGGCAAGACGAGCGTGTTGGAGGCGGTCGCGACCTTCTGTCGGCCGTTGGATCCGTTGGAGTGGGCGACGACCGCGTGGCGTCGCGAGGTCGGGTCCGCTCGTGGCACGCGATTGGAGTCGCTCAAGTGGATGTTCCCTCAACTCGTCGATGAAGACGAGGCGAGGGGCACCCAGGTGTTCCGGACCGAGGTCCTGGGGACTGGCAGTTTCCCCGTTCGAGCTTCGAGGGGCTTGCTCGAAGAGAATGAAGGCGCGCCTCGGAGGGCGTCACAGGTGCCCCTGAGGATAGGACAACAACCCGAATTTGAGATGTTCCTTGCGCCGCAACGTGGCTTGTTGCTGTCGCTCTCCGCGGAGGGTCTGCCGATCAATCTCGTTGGTGAGGAGCACGAGACCTTCCAGTTCTGGGAGGACGAGTTCATCACCCGGCAGCGGGGGGCGAAGCACCCCTCGTTGCCCAGCGCGACCGTCACCCCGTTCTCGCACCGCATCGAGCGCTTGCAGCTTCAGCAGCTCTCCGAAGCCCACTTCGGCGACTTCAAGCCGGCGGTCATCGACCTCATTCGGCGCGTCGACGACAACATCCGCGACCTCGTGATCCTCTCTCCAACGGGCACGCAGCCGCGCCTGTACCTGCGTCATGCCACGCAGGGCCTCGTGCCGATCTCAGCCTTCGGCGACGGGGTACGCCGCGCGCTCATGTATGCGCTCACGCTCCCTCCATTGCGCGGTGGTGTGTTGCTGATTGATGAACTCGAGACGGCGATCCACGTCTCGGCGCTCGGCGGGGTGTTCGGGTGGCTCGTCGAGGCGTGTCACGAGTACGACGTGCAGCTCTTCGCCACGACCCACAGTCTCGAAGCTCTCGACGCCGTGCTCAAGGCGGGCGACGGGCACCGGGACCAGATCGCTGGGTATCACCTCGGCGTGGTCGGTCGCTCCGGCACCGTGAAGCGCTATGGCGGCGACATGCTCTATCGCCTCCGCCACGAGCGGGGCCTCGACGTTCGGTGACGACGAACCGCAGCTACCTTGTCGTCGAAGGTCCGCACGACGTCGAGTTCGTCGGCCGTCTGCTGAAGCCATTCGGCCTGGCTCGGATCAAGACCCTGTCAGCGCTCGACCCTTTCTGGTTGCCTCTCGTGCCGCGGAACTTCCCGTCGGACGGTGAGGATCTTCTCAAGCGCATGCCTGTCCCCGTGTTCTTCGCGAGTGGCACGCACTCGATCGCGGTGCAGGCAGCCGTTGGCGATACGCGCCTCGTTGGCACCGTGGAAGAGAGTCTCGCCTTGCTACCGAACGGCATGGCCGATCTTGGCGGTGTGGGCGTTCTGCTCGACGCCGACGGCGACGCGTTGCCGACCACGCGGTTTGCCGCCATCCGGGGTGGCCTCGCAGCGCTCGGCCTGACCCTTCCCGATGTGTCAGGCAACGTGTCGATGAGCTCTCCTCGGTGCGGAGTCTTCGTGCTCCCCGACAACACGTCCGCGGGCACGCTGGAAGACTTGCTGATCGAAGCTGCTGAGGTGACCTACCCGGCACTCCTCGCGGGCGCACGATCGTACGTGGAGGGCGTGTCTCTCGAAGGCCCGGCGTTCGATCGTGATGATCGAAAAGCCTTCGGGGCGCCAGCTGGTCCCAAGAAGGCGATGGTTGCGTGTGTCGCCAACGTGCTGAGGCCCGGCAAGGCGGTGCAGGTGTCCATCCAGGACAACCGTTGGCTCAAGGGCGACACGCTCAAGCTCCCGCGCATCGTCGCCGTCAGCGAGTTCCTCGAAAAGTTATTCGGTTTGTAGGGACACCATGACGCGGCACTGATCCAACGCGCCTATGGGCAGGCGCCCACGACTCACCCGCGGCGCAACGGACGCCCGCGCACGTCGCGATGGCATCGGGTGACGACGCGTCGACGGCGGGTCGGGCGTCGCTGACAACGACGACCCCGTCGGTGACGACGAACACTGGTTGGTCGGTGGTCGAAGCGTCGCGTGACGGCAGCCCCGCGTCGACGAAGACATCGGAGAGGCCGACGCCGGCGTCAGGCGACGCGTCGCGCGAGCTGGTGATGGTGGCTGAGTTGACGCATCCGGCAAGAACTAAGGTCGCGAGGCCGACGCGGTGTCGCGTCATCGGGGGTCGTTGCATGGCACCTCACCCCCCCATTTGCGAGGGAGGGACGCAACCCTTCAGACGGTCGGCGTTCGCCGCGTCGAATGCGCGGCGCGGCTCACTCCTGGACGGTCACGCGGATCATCTGCACCGGGGTGCGCGGGCGGTCGTTGGCGTCGGTCGGGGTCGTCTCGATCTTCTTCACGACGTCCATGCCCTCGATGACCTTGCCGAACACCGGGTGCTTCGACGCGCCGGGCGAAAACCAGTCGAGGAAGGCGTTGTGCTTGGTGTTGATGAAGAACTGGCTCGACCCGCTGTTGGGGGCGCCGGTGTTCGCCATGGAGAGCGTGCCGACCTCGTTGGAGAGCTTCGCGGCGAACTCGTCCTTGATGTTGCCGTCGGGGCCGTCGCCGGTACCCGCGCGACCGCTCTTGGGGTCCTTGCTGTACGGGCAGCCGAACTGGAGCATGAAGGCGTTGATCACGCGGTGGAAGTGCAGGCCATCGTAGAAGCCGGACTTCGCGAGCTTCACGAAGTTGCCGGCCGTGATGGGCATCTGGTCGACGAAGAGTTCGACCCTGATGTTGCCGAGGGACGTCTCGAGGAGTGCGGTGGGGTTCGCCATGATGCGCGCACGCTACCAAGGGATTCGCGACGCGCACAGGGGATCGAATCCCCGCTCACTCCTCCGCCGGTCGCGCCCGCATCGTCTCCGCCACCAGGCGTCGCACCCGCACTGCGTCCGCCAGCATCCGCGCGCTGTCGCGCAGCATCCCCACCTTCGACTCGGGCGAGTTCACCCAGCGCACCGGCAGGTCACCCACCCGGTGCCCCAGCGCTTCGGCCAGCAGCAGCACCTCCACGTCGAAGGCAAAGCCGTCGAGCCGCTGCCGCGAGAAGATCCGCCGCGCCGCGCCCGCGCGAAAGGCCTTGAACCCGCACTGCGTGTCGCGCAGATCCAGCAGCGACAGCGACCGCAGCGCCCGGTTGAAGGTCCGCCCCATGCGCTCGCGCAGCCACGACTGCCGCCGCACGATGTGGCTCTGCGCGTGCTGCCGGTTGCCCACCAGCACGTCCACCTCGGGGTGCGCGCCGAAGTGCTCCACGAAGGCCACCACGTCCTCCAGCGGAACACTCAAATCGGCGTCCATGTAGAGCACGTGCTCGCCCCGCGCGCGCAGCACGCCCGAGCGCACCGCGTACCCCTTGCCCCGCTGCACCTCGTTGTCGATCACCTCGAAGCACCGGGCGCTCTTCGCCACGTCTCGCGCCAGCGCGAGCGTGTCATCGGTGCTGCGCTCGACCACCACGAGCACCTCGACCGAGCACCCGAAGCCGTCGCCGTACTCCGCGATGCGGCGCATCGTCGCCGGCAGCCGCCGGGCCTCGTTGAAGGCCGGGATCACCAGCGACAGGTGCGGCCGCTCGCTCACGCCGGCTCGAACGGAACCAGCGCCGCCGCGTTGGCCCGAGGCGCTGGAGCATCGCCGCCCGCGACGAGATGGTTGGCGTCGTTGAGCGTCATCCATGCGCTGCTGAAGGTCGTTCGCTGGCGCTCGCGTCGCTCGATGCTGCCCGCCGCGAGGTGGTACCAGGAGCCGTGCGCGCGCTCGGGCGTGCAGTCGAGCAGCACATACCCGCGCAGGCCCGGCTCGGCGTACCGCATGTGGGGGTTTTGCGCGACGATGGTGGCGGCCACCGCGTCGGGCTCGTCGCCCGGTGACGTCACGGCCGGCGTGATGAACTCCACCCCGAGCGATCCGCGCCCCGTCGCCGGGTCGTAGGCCGACGGCGTGAACGGGTCGATGGCGACGTCCATCGCCCACGACGAATGGATATCGCCCGTGAGCACCGCCACGTTGGACGCGCGCATCGTCGCGAGCGCCTGGAGGAAGCGCGTGCGCGCCGTGGCGTACCCCTCCCACGCATCGGGGTTGGGGTACGGGTGGATGGGGCCCATGGCCACCTGCTGACCGAGGAGCTTCCAGCGCGCGGTCGAGGTCATCACCGCGTTGAGCAGCCACTGCTCCTGGTCGTTGCCGAGGAGGGTGCGCTGCGCGTCGTTTACGACGGGCTCGACCATCTGCATGCTGCGCGCCCAGACGCGCGTGTCGAGCATCATCAGGTCGACGAGGTTGCCGAAGGAGAGCTTGCGCCAGATGGCGCCGTTGGCCTGCTCGCGGATGGGCATCCACTCGAAGTACGCCTTCTGCGCGGCGGCCTTGCGCGTCGCCCACGCGCCCTCGAACTCCTCGGAGTGGTTGTCCGCGCCCGTCATCCACGTGTTGTTGGCGAACTCGTGGTCGTCCCAGACCGCGATCATCGGGTGCTGCTGGTGGAGCGCCCGCACGTCCGCGTCGCGCTTGTAGTACGCGTGCCGTCGACGGTAGCCCGCGAGCGTGTACACCGCCTCGGGCGGGTCGTACGTGCGGACGTTGCCGTAGAGGAAGTTCTGGAACTCGTAGATGTAGTCGCCGAGGTGGACGACCGCGTCGAGGTCGGCGATCTCCGCGACGTCGCGGTAGACGTGGAAATACCCGTGCGCGTAGCTGGAGCACGACACGAGCGCGAGCCGCAGCCGATCGAGCGCGCCCGACGCCGCGGTGCGGGTGCGGCCGATGGGTGAGCGCGTCGCGTTGACGCTGAAGCGGTAGTAGAGCGTCGTGCCGGCGGGCAGGCCGCTCGCGTCGACCTTGACGGTGTAGTCGCGCTCGGCCGTGGTGCTGAACGACCCCGACGCGACGAGCGCCGCGAAGTCGAGCGTGCGCGAGACCTCCCAGCGCACCACCGCGGTGCCTGACGCTCCGGCGCGCGGCGTGACCCGGGTCCAGAGGATGACCTTGTCGGGCATCGGGTCGCCGCTCGCGACGCCATGGAGGAAGTCCACGTCGATGGACGCCGGAGCCGGGTCGCCGTCGCCGCCGCAGCCCGCGGTCACCGTACCCAAGGCCACCGAGGCGCCCACTCCGCTCAACAGGTCTCGTCGGGTCAGCATGATGGCGGCGACGATACTCCTCCCGCCCGGAGGGAGGGAGTAGCGCCGCCGCACCGTTGCGAGGCTTCAGGGTCTCAGCGGCAGACGCCGAGGAGGCAGCGCTGGCCAGCGGCGCAGGCGCGACCGCACGCCCCGCAGTTGGAGTTGCTGAAGTTGAGGTTGAAGCAGGCCAGAGCACCACCATCGGCGCCGCAGTTGGTGAGGCTGCCCGTGATGCCGCCCGTGGCGCAGGCGCAGGCGCCCGCGGTGCAGACCTGGCCGTCGCCGCAGGTGCGCCCGCAGGCGCCGCAGTTGGCGGTGCTGGTCGTGGTGTTGACGCACGCCGAGCCGCAGAGCATCTGGCCAGCCGGGCAGGTGCAGCGCCCCGCCGAGCACGCCGTGCCGCCCGCGCAGGTGTTGCCGCACAGGCCGCAGTTGGTGCTCGACGTCTGGAGGTTGACGCACGCCGAGCCGCACATCGTGTTGCCCGTCGGGCACACGCACACGCCCGCGGTGCAGGTCTGACCCGTCCCGCAGGTGCGGCCGCAGGCGCCGCAGTTGGTGTTGCTGGTCTGCGTGTTGACGCAGGTCGCCCCGCAGCGCGTCTGGCCGGCCGGGCACGCGCAGACGCCCGCCGTGCAGACCGTTCCTCCAGTGCAGGTGGTCGCGCAGGTGCCGCAGTGGAGCGAGTTGCTCTGGAGGTCGAAGCAGCCCGCGCCGCCGCCGCCACCACCGCCGCCGCCCGCGCAGTAGTTCTGCCCCGTCGCGCAGGTGCAGGCGCCCGCCGCGCAGGTCGCCGTGCCGCCGCAGGCGCGGTTGCAGGCGCCGCAGTTGGCGGTGCTGGTCTGCGTGTTGATGCAGTTGCCGTTGCAGTTGGTGAGCCCCGTGGCGCAGGTCGCGCCGCAGACGCCCGCGTTGCAGACCTGACCGCCCATGCAGTTGCGCCCGCAGGCGCCGCAGTTGGTGCGGCTGTTGGTCAGGTCGGTGCACGCGCCGCCGCAGAGGCCCTGGCCGGTCGGGCACGCGCAGACGCCCGCCGTGCACGTCGTGGCGCCCGCGCAGAGGTTTCCGCAGATGCCGCAGTTGGTGTTGTTGGTCTGCGGGTTGATGCAGACGCCGCCGCAGAGGAGCTGACCCGTCGGGCACCCGCAGGCGCCCGCGGTGCAGACCTGGCCGCCGGTGCACGCCGCCCCGCACGCGCCGCAGTTGGCGCTGTCGGTCTGCTGGTTGACGCACGACCCGCCGCAGTTGGTGGTGCCCGCTGCGCAGACGAGCGTGCAGACGCCCGCCGAGCAGAGCTGGCTCGCGCCGCAGGTGCGCCCGCAGGCGCCGCAGTTGGCGCCGTCGGTCTGGGTGTTGGCGCAGGCGCCCGAGCAGCTCGTGAGGCCCGCCGCGCAGACGCAGCTCCCGCCGGTGCAGGTGCGCCCGCCGGTGCAGGCTACGCCGCACGCGCCGCAGTTGCCCGCGCTGGTGCCGAGGTCGAAGCAGACGCCGCCGCAGTTGGTGGTCCCGGCCGGGCACTCGACGACGCAGCTCCCCGCCGCGCACGCCTGGCCGACGCTGCACGCCCGGCCGCACGCGCCGCAGTTGCGCGAGTCGGTCGAGGTCGCAGTGCACACGCCGCCGCAGAGGCTCTGGCCCGCCGGGCAGGCGCAGGCGCCCGCGACGCACGCGGTGCCGCCGGTGCACGAGACGCCGCACGCGCCGCAGTTGGTGGCGCTGGAGGTCGTGTCGACGCACGCGCCGGAGCAGTTGGTGGTGCCGGTCGCGCAGCTCGTGGCGCACACGCCCGCCGAGCACACCTGGCCCGCGGAGCAAGCCGTGCCGCAGGTACCGCAGTTGGCCGCGGCGCTGCGCGTGTCGACGCACGCGTCACCGCAGCGGGTGAGTCCGCTCGGGCAGGCGCATCCGCCCGAGACGCAGGTCGTGCCGCCGGTGCAGGCGACGCCGCAGCCGCCGCAGTGGGCGTTGTTCGACTGGGTGTCGACGCACGCGCCGCCGCACGAGATCAGCCCGGCGCCGCAGGAGCTTCCGCAGACGCCCGCCGAGCACACCTGCCCGGCGGCGCACGCGGTGCCGCACGCGCCGCAGTTGGTGGCGCTGCTGGTGGTGTCGACGCAGGTTCCGCTGCACGAGACCTGGCCCGCGGGGCAGGTGCAGGTCCCGGCGGTACAGCTCGTGCCGCCGGTACAGGCGGTGCCGCACGCGCCGCAGTTGGCGCTGCTGGAGCGGGTGTCGACGCACGTGGCGCCGCACGCGGTGAGGTCGGCGCCGCAGGTCAGGACGTCGGGCGCGTCGATGTCCGTCGCGTCGCTGCCTCCGCCCGCGTCGATGGACGAGTCCATGTCGACGACGACGTCCGGGCCTCCTCCGATGTCCTGCGACGGGGCGTCGAACCCGCCGGTGTCGACGGCGGGTCTGTCCTCCGCGGTGCCCTGATCGTCCACGGTCCCCGTGTCGCCGCCGGTGTCGCCACCGCCTCCGTCGGCGGCGGGAACGTCCGTCGGGGTCGCCACCGGGTCGGGGTTGCACGCCATCGCGAACCCGACAACCGACACGACCGCGACCCATCGTTGAGCGCGTTGCTTCGTCTCCATCTATTCGCCTCCTGCTGGTGCACCCGCGGAGACGCTGCCCGGCTCACCCGACGCGTCTCAACCGGTGGAGGCTGAATAGTCGACGGCACCCCTGACGAAGCACAAGCGCCAATCCGATGGCCTTCTGCGTGGCTACGAAGCCGCGCCAGTACATTCTGCCGGGCCCTTCGGCCGTACACTCGCGGTGCCATGAACCACCCGCGTCGACCGCTCGCCCTGCTCGTCCTGCTCGTCGTCCCGGCGGTGGCCTTCGCCGACCGGCCGGTTGCGCCCATCAACTCGCCGCCGCCGCCCGCGCCGCCCGTGGTGCCGACGCCTGCGCCCGGTCCGTCGTGCCTGGGACGCTGGCAGGGGACGGGGAGCGGTAGCAGCGGCAGCCCGTGGAGCATCGACATGGTCGTCACGTCCGAGGAGGGCGCCCGCTGCGGGACCATCGAGTACCCGTCGCTCGGCTGCGGCGGCTACCTCGTGAACTGTCGCCGCAACGGCCTCGTCGTCACCTGGACCGAGGTCTACACGCACAACCCCGGCACCTGCGCGCCCGCGGGCCGCATCGACGCCCGCTGCGACGCCGATTCCATGGACTGGACATGGTCGGGCCAGGAGGTCGTCCGCTCGCGCCTCCGCCGCGCTGCCGCCGTCGCCCAACCGCTGCGGTAGCCGCTGCGTCGCTGGTGCGGCGCGGACGGGTCGGTCAATGCGGCGCTGCGGGCGGAGGCGCAGCGGGTGGTTGGCAGGTCGCGTGGCCCCGCCCGTCGTGGACGCAGTGGAGCGCGCCCTGCGAGGACTGGCATCGTCGCGCGCAGTCGTCGTCGGGGTAGCGGCACGCGTGCGCTGGAGGCGTGCAGGTGTTGCCCATCACCAGCACGCAGCGCCCACTACGGCTTGTCGTGCAGTCGGCGTCGTCGCGGCACCCGTCGCACACGGCGACCGCCATCGGCGTCGGCGGGGCCGGCAGCGGGATGCCGTGGCACGGGCTGAACAGCGCCGAGCCGAGAAAGCATCCGTTTCGGCGAACCCGCCGGACGTCGACCGTCGGGGCATCGCGTGGCGCCCCGACGTCGGGGGTGCTCATGGCTGCGTCGAGGGTGACCGTCGCATCCGGGGTCGGCGACACGGCGACCACCGTCATCGCGGGCGCGGCCTGTGGCGGGCGTGCGACGCAGGCGATGGCCAAGGCACTCATGAACAAGAAGAGCGGACACGGAGACGTCGATGGGGCGGCGGGCGGCTTCACGCGACGACGATACGGCATGAACGTGTGGCCTCCGCGGAGTCGGCGACGGAGGGCAAGGCCGAGAGGCGGTGACGGGGAGTGAAGCGGAGGTAGTGTTCGACGATGCGCACCCAGCTCAGCCCCTGTCCGTCCTGCTCTCGACACGTCGACACATCGGCCGCCGTGTGTCCGTTCTGCGCTTGCCCCGTGGCGCCAACGAGCGCGCCTGAAGGCGCGACGGGCGGCACACGCACCCTTCGGGCGGTCGCGTTCGTCGTCGGCGCGACGATGGCGGCCAGCGCTGCGCTCGACGGCTGCGGTGCCACCCCGGTGCCTGCGTACGGGTGCCCGCCCGCGCAATGCAGCGTCTGGGAAGTCGATGCGGGCGACGCCGCGGTGGATGCAACCCCCGACGACGCGCCCGACGCAATGGGCGCCGACCGGTAGTCGGCAGCGGGCGATGGGGCGAACGCGCGGCGCTGCTGCGCGACGGCCCGGATACTGGTTGCTCGCGTTGCGGTGGAGCGCGCCGATCGGTCGGGCCGGCGCGGGCACGCGAGAGCACCGCTACCGATGCGGGAGCACCACCCACGTGGTGGCGGCGAGCGCGGCGTCGATGCGCCGCTCGTACTCCTCGAACGCCAACGCGCCCGCGACGAACCTTCCCCCGATGAAGAAGGCGGGCGTGCCGATGGAGGCGCCGGTGGCGTCGGCGGCGGCCATGTCCTCCTCGATGCCGCGCTTGTGGATGTGGCGATCGAGCGCGGCGCGGAAGCGGTCGACGTCGAGTCCCTGCTCGCGGGCGTAGCGTTCGAGGTCCTCGCGCTCGATGTGCTGCTGGTGTTCGAAGAGGTAGTCGTGAAAGCGCCAGAAGCCCGCGTTTCCGCGCTGGGCGTACGCCTCGCGAGCAGCCTCGGCGGCGGGCATCGCCGCGGGATGGAAGGGCAGCGGATAGTCCCGCCACACGAAGCGCACGCGGTCGCCGTAGCGCTGGCGGATGCGCGCGATGGCCGGCCCGACGCGCGACGAGAACGGGCACTGGTAGTCCGCGAAGTGCTGGATCACGACGCGTGCGTTGGCCGGGCCGAAGCTCGGGGCATGCGGGTTGTCGCGCACGGGGTAGACGCGGCCCTCCTCGTCGGCGGGCAGCGCCGGAGGGGGCGGTGGAGGGTTGAGCACCATGCGCTCGTAGAGATCGGCGCGGGTGACGTCGGGGTGGGCCCGCATGAACTCCGCCGCCCGCCTCCGTTCCTCGTCGATGGCGCGGACGAAGGTGTCGAGCGGTTGGGCGCCGACGAGACGAAAGCCGTTGAGGAAGAAGTGCGGGACGCCGTTGGCCCGGACCGTCTGGCCGAGGGCGTGGTCGGCGTCGATGGCGGCGCCGTGGGTGTGGGCGTTCATCGCTGCGGTGTAGCGGTCCATGTCGAGGCCCGACCGCAGGGCGTACCCATCGAGGTGAGCGCGATCGAGGGCGCTCTGGTGTGCGAAGAGGAGGTCGTGCATCCGCCAGAACCCTTCGTTGCCGCGTTGGGCGAAGGCTTCCATCGCGAGCTCGGCCGCCGGGCGCGACGCCGTGTGGAAGGGCAGGGGTTCGTTCTTCCACACCACTCGGAGGTCGTTGCCGTAGCGGGCGCGGAGCTGCGCCACGGTGCCTCTCGCCCGCGCGCAGAAGGGGCACTCGAAGTCCCCGAACATCACCATCGTCACGAGCGCCGTGCTCGGTCCCTGCACCGGCGAGTGCTCCACCGGCACGCGCCATCGACCGGGGAAGTCCTCCTGCGGCCAGAGTCCTCCTCCGCACGCGGGCGGCTCACGATGCGGATCCGAGACGTTCACCGGGTCGACGACCATGGCGGCGTAGGCATGTCGGCGCGGCTCGATGGTGCGCGCGCGGGCGATCACGCGGTCGATGACGCTCTGGAATCGGTCGAAGGGCTGGGCGCCGGTGACCTGGGTTCCGTTGATGAAGAAGTTGGGCGTGCCCTGTGCGCTGAGGGTCTGCGCGAGGGCCACGTCGCGATCGATGGAGGCCCGGTGCCGGTGGTCGTGGAGGGCCGCGCGGGAGCGGGTGAGGTCGAGGCCGGCTTCGAGCGCGAGGTGCTCCAGGGTGGCCGTGCTGAGTTTCTGCTGCTCGCGATAGAGCAGGTCGTGCATCCGCCAGAACCCGTCGTGACCGCACTGGGCCATCGCCTCCATCGCGGCCTCGGCCGCGGGGACGGCGTTCTGGTGGAAGGGCAGTGGAGCGTTCTTCCAGACGACGCGGACGTCGCGCCCGTACTGCTGGCGGATCTGTTGGAGCGTCTGCTCGACGCGCGCGCAGAACGGACACTCGAAGTCTCCAAACTGCACGATGGTGACGAGCGCATCTTCGGGGCCGAGCATTGGGGACGCGCCGATGGGAATGCGTTCGGCGTCGTCCATCGGGTGAGCGACCCGGCGGTCTGCGACCGTGAAGCGGGACCAATCGCGCCATCGCGATCGACTCCGCGGTGTCGTGGCGTAGCCCGCGAAGAAACTGACGATCAGCGCCAATAGCGCGGAGACGGCGATGCTTCCCTTACTCACGAGATCCTCCGACTGCCTGCACGACGACCCACCCGGGAGCGCGCAAGACGCGACCCGGTCGCCGCGCGCCGCTCCTCCCAGAGCGATCGCGCGTCGATGCCTACGCGGAGACGCGTTCAGGCGTTGGGCGGGCGCCAGGGCGATCGGGTCGTCGCGACGCGCGGTCCACCGCGAAGCAACGGGTCGGTCGTGACGTCATCGGCCGATCGCGGCGGGACCTCGGGCACGGCGCTCGTCAGCGCCATCGGTTCGTGGTGGAGATCCCACGACGTGTGATGTCTCGGGGCGTCGGGGCGGTCGATGTGACAGCCCGGTCGGCGAGGGTCGTCACACAGCGTCGGTGCTTGGGAGCGCTGCGGTGTAGCGGGTGCCGCGACGGGTGCGTCCGCGCGGACGAAGGAGGTCGCTTGGTCGCGGTCGAGATGCCGGTAGCTGGCGAAGGCGCCGACACACCAGCGCCGCGGCGTCTGCGCGTGCGCGGGCATGGCCGTGAGCAGCACGGCGAACGCGGCGCAGAGGGCGAGGACCAGCGAGCGCATTCGGGTCGGTCGGCGGCGGAAGATCCCCTGCCGACCGAGGCACAACCAGGTGTGGGATCGTGGCTATTCCGGGCGTCGGGCGATTCCCTCTCGCGACCGGGTCGGCGCTGCATCAGTGGTCGTCCGGGCTCACCGTGCGACGACCTCGATCTTCATGCGATCCTCGTAGTCATGAGCCCACGTCGCCCCGTTGCCTCGTCGCGCAGCACCGCCATCCCGACGCTCCTCGGCCTGCTCGCAGCAGGCGTCGCCGTTGAGGGCTGCATCACGGACGCTCACGCCCAGCAGCCGCCATCGCGTGACGGTGGCGTCCGCACTCCGCCTCCGCCACCACCACCGCCACCACCGCCTCCGCACACCGCCGGTGTTCCCCAGCGGGTGCACCTGCCCGTGCCGGACGGTCTCACCACGTCGCGCTGACCTTCTTCACGCGAAGGCGCTGGCCTCGGGGCGGATGGCCAGGCCGCGCTGGATGAGCAGCGGGCGCGCGTGCAGGTCGTCGGCGATGAGGCGGTACACATCGGCGTGGCGGCTGGAGGGCAGCGCGGGGAAGAGGTGGTGCACGAGGTGGTAGTTGTGAAATTGGAGCAGCGGCGCCAGCAGCCACTCGTGGCCGAGCCGGATGGTGGTGGAGCGCAGCACGTCCTCCTCGGCGGTGGTCTCGGCGCCGACGTGCGGTAGCCAGAAGAACACGCAGCCCGCGATCACGAAGGTCAGCCGCGAGGGGATGAGCCAGAGCAGCACGACCTCGCGACCGAAGCCGGCGTGCACGAGCAGCGCGATGACCGCGAGCGTGGCGGCGAGGTGCGGCAGCGCTCCGAGGAGATGGCGGCGGGCCACCGCGTCGCCGTGGCGGAGCACATGAACGACGTACGCGACGTCAATGGTCGCCCAGCGCAGCGGCAGCGTGAGGCCGCCGTCGTGGGACCACTGATCCGGGTCGCGGTCGTCGTTGGTGTGCCGGTGGTGCTGCATATGCGCCCAGCGGAAGAGCCCGAGGCTCGCGTGCGGCGCGAAGAGCAGCAGGCCGAGGGCGCCGAGGCCGTCATTGAGGCGGCGGTTGCGCGCGAAGGAGCCGTGCAGCGCGTCGTGCACCACCGTGAACAGACCGTACATGAGCGCCGTCGCGCACGCGCTGGCCGCCCAGCCGGGAAGCACGCCATTCAAGTGCGCGACCGCGACGCACGGGAGCCCGATGGCCGCGACCAGCAGCGCGACCAGCGTCGGCGCGGCGACGGCGGGCACGCGGGCGAGCTGCTTGAAGGCCTCGGACTTCGCCGCAGGGACGCGAAAGCGGGGCGCGCGGGCGTTGGTCATGGCGAGGTACTAGTACCTCGCCACAGGGGATTTGAAGGGTTCAGTGAACCTCACGCTGGCTGCACGAGGAGAGGCAGCGAGTCGGCCTCGACGAGCAGTTGGATCGAGCGCGCGACACCCGGCTGTCGGCGGATGAAGCCCTCGCGCTCCAGCGTCTTGATCATGGTGTGAATCGTCGGCGGCGAGGTGCGGAAGAACCGCTCCATGTCGCGCTCGGCGGGCGCCTGTCGGTGGATCGTCGTGTACGCGTAGATGAACGCCAGGTACTGCCCCTGCTTCGGGGTCCAGCGGGCCGCGTTGTCGTTCGCGCTCGACATCATCCTCCGGCGAGAGCTCCGTGCCCAGCACGGAGGATTCGCCCGATGAACGTACGGTATCGCGTCACCCTGAGCGAGCCCGAGCGCGCCCGCCTGGAAGCCCTCGTGGCGCGCGGACGCACCAAGGTTCGCGAGGTCAAACGCGCCCAGATCCTGCTCGCGGCGGCCGCCGCGCAGGACGAGGCGCAGATCGCCAAGGCGGTCGGAACCAGCCCCGCCACGATCTACCGCACCAAGCGGTGCTTCGTCGAAGAGGGCTTGGAGGCCGCCCTGCACGACGCCCCACGGCCGGGCGGCACTCGCAAGCTCTCGGGCAAGGAGGAGGCGCTCCTCATCGCCACGGCGTGCAGCGCACCGCCGGAGGGACGCGCGCGGTGGACCCTGGACCTGCTGGCTGATCGGATGGTCGCGCTGACGGATCACGAGCGCGTGAGCGACGAGACCGTGCGACGGCGGCTCGCGGACAACGAGCTCAAGCCGTGGCAGCAGAAGATGTGGTGCGTCCCCACCCTCAACAGCGAGTACGTCGCGCGGATGGAGGACGTGCTCGATCTGTACGCAGAGCCGGCCGACCCCAAGCGCCCGGTGCTCTGCTTCGACGAGAGCCCCACGCAGTTGATCGGCGAGGTTCGCGAGCCGCAACCCGTGGCGCCCGGCGCGCCCGCCCGCGTCGACTACGAGTACCAGCGCCATGGCACGGCGAACCTGTTCGTAGTGCTCGACGTCCACCGCGGGTGGCGTCACGTCGACGTGACCGAGCAGCGCGCCTCGCGCCAGTTCGCTCACCAGATGAGGTCGCTGGTGGATGAGCACTACCCCGACGCGGAGCGCATTCGCGTGGTGATGGACAACCTCTCGACGCACAGCGCGGCCGCGCTCTACGACACCTTCGAACCCGCGGAGGCTCGTCGTCTGCTGCGCAAGTTGGAGATCCACTACGTGCCCAAGCACGCGAGCTGGTTGAACATGGTGGAGATCGAGATCGGCGTGCTCAAGCGACAGTGCTTGGACCGCCGCATCGCCGACCGCGAGAGCTTGATCCGGGAGATCGCAGCCTGGGAGCGAGGGCGCAACGCGGCGGGCGCACGCATCCGCTGGATGTTCACGACCGAGCGCGCGAGAGAGAAGCTGGGTCGGGTCTACCGACCGTTGGCGAAGGCCCGCCAGGAGGCGGCTCCCGACGTCGCCGCCTGAACCCTTCAAGTCCCCTGTGGGGAGGTACTAGGCGGCCTGTTCGAAGTCGCGGGTCACGTACATCGCGACGATCGCGCCAGCGAAGCGGTCGATGAAGCGACCCTGTGCGGTGTCCGCGATGCCCGCGGCGGCGAGGGACTCTCGCGCCTCGGCGAGGGCGTCGTCGCAGAGGTCGTGCAGGTGGGGGCGCGCGTCGTCCCCGAGGAGGGTGACGGCGTTGACGCGGCCCTCGGCGCGCTCGCGCTCACAGGTGCGCAGGTCGTTGGCGAGGCGCACCGCCGTGGAGAACGATCGCTCGGCGCGCCGGAGCGAGGGGAGCATCGCGCGCGTGGCGCCGGCGCCCATCGCGGCCCACGCGGTGAACGCGATCATCTCGACGCCGATGCTGTCGCGGGCGCTCGCGAGGTAGCGCTCCAGACTCGTCCCGACGACGTCGCCGTCGCGGCGGAGCTCGGCGCCCATTCCGGCGAGCATGCGGACCATCGCGTCGGCCCACGCGTCGACCATGTCGCCGTCGGGGTCGGTCGCGGCGACGCGGCTACGAAGGCTCGCGAGGGCCCGCGCGATGGGGTCGAAGGCGACCTCGGGGCAGAGCTCGCCGCGGGCGACGGCGCTGTACTGCTCGATGCGCAGCGAGCCCTCTTCGACGCACACGCCGGAGTCGTCGAGGAGGTCGTCGATGGCAAAGAGCACCAGGCCCGCGTCGGCGACCAGCGAGAGCACCCGCATCGGCAGACCGGACCCCGCGTGCGCCACGATGGAGGCGATGGACTCCGAGCGGCCCGTGCGCACGAGCGCCGGAGGGAGGATCTGGGAAGCGGCGATGCGCGCGAGGACGAGGCGGGCGTCCACCGGACGGCTGCGGTGCGAGGAGAGCAGAGCCGAAGGAGTGGTGTGGGCGTTGTGCATGGTCGACCTCGAAGAAGCGGCGTCACCGGCGGATCGGTGCGGCGCGGTGATTCGAGGTCTCAGCGAGCCCCGTGCCATGCGGAAGCGAGCCTGATTTCCGCGGCGCCGCAGCGGTGGACGCTCGGCGCGGCGGCGAGAGCGCTGACACGGGCGCTGACACGAGCGCTGACACGAGCGCTGGCACCCGACGACGCCGCGCCATTGTCGGCGTCGGGTGGCGCGTGCGATCGTCCGACGATGCGCAAAGCCAAGATCCTGGCGACCGTGGGGCCCGCCTGCCGCGATCCGTCCGTCCTCGACGCGCTGCTCGCCGCGGGCGTCGATGCCTTCCGGGTGAACTTCTCCCACGGCGTCCCCGACGACCACCGCGCCGCCGTGAAGAACCTCCGCGCCGCCGCCGCCCGCGCGGGGCGCAACGTGGCCATCCTCGGCGACCTCTCGGGGCCGAAGATCCGCTGCCGCACCTTCGCGCACGGGCCGGTCGAGCTCGTCGACGGCGCGGCCTTCACGCTCACCACGCGCGACGTCCCCGGCGACGTCACGGCCGTCTCCATCACCTACCCGTTGTGGAAGGACCTGCGCGTCGGCGACCCGGTGCTGCTCGACGACGGCGTGCTGCGGCTGCGCGTCACCAACGTGCACGACGAGGACGTCGACTGCGTGGTGGAGGTGGGCGGCCCGCTCTCCGATCGCAAGGGCATCAACGTCCCCGGCGCGAAGCTCTCGGTGCCCGCGCTCACGGACAAGGACCGCTCCGACGCGTTGCTCGCGCGCGAGCTCGGCGTCGACTACCTCGCGCTGTCGTTCGTTCGCCACCCGAACGATCTCCACGAGGCGCGCGCCGCCGTGGGCGAGGGGATTCCCATCATCGCGAAGATCGAGAAGCCCGAGGCCATCGACAACCTCGAAGCCATCGTGCTCGCGTGCGAGGGCATCATGGTGGCGCGCGGCGACCTCGGGGTGGAGCTCGGTTCGGAGAAGGTTCCGCTGGCGCAGAAGCAGGCCATCGCGCTGGCCAACCGTCACGGGCGGCTGGTGGTGACGGCGACGCAGATGCTGGACTCGATGATCCGCTCGCCGCGGCCGACGCGGGCCGAGGCTGCAGACGTGGCCAACGCCGTGCTCGACGCGACCGACGTGCTGATGCTCTCGGGCGAGACGGCGAGCGGGCGCTACCCCGTGATGGCCGTGCAGATGATGGACACCATCATCCGCGAGATCGAGGTGTCGGCCCTCTTCGAGAAGCTCACCGAGCCGACGCTCGACCAGGTGGAGTGGGACTTCACGCACGCGTGCGCGGCCGCCGTGGCGCTCACCTCGCGGCACGCGAAGCTCGCGGCCATCGTGGTGTTCACGCGCGCGGGGCACACGGCCGACATGGTGGCGGAGTTTCGCCCGAGGGCGCCCATCCTGGCGGTGACGTCGACGCGCGAGGTGGCCCAGCGCATGGCGCTCCAGTGGGGTGTCATCCCGGTGGTGCACACGCTCCCGGAGACGCCCAACGAGATGCTCACGGTGTCGGCGCGCATCGCCCGCGAGACCCTCCCGCTGCGCGACGGTGACACCATCGGCATCGTGTTCGGCAGCCAGAAGGACAGCGGAACCAAGTCCTTCATCCTGCACACGCTCCAACCGACGACGTGACCCCCGCCGACGACCTCCGCCGCCCGATGATCCTGCCGCCCTGGTGGCGCGGTGGATCACCCCGGGAGCCGCTGTCGGAGGCCTTCTCGCGCGCCCGCTGGCTGCTCGCCACGTACTGGCTCCTGCTGGTGTCGGGCTACGTCGCGCTGCTCGGAGTTGCTTTTCGCTACTGGGGCGCCGACCAGGAGTTTCTGGTGCTGCTGCCCGTGCTGGTGGGCGCGAGCACCGTGGGCGTGGCGCTGGGCAACCTCCTCGCGCTGCTGCGACTGCGGGCCTGGGTGGTGCAGTCGGGCGTGTGGTTCGCCATCGCGATGTCGTGCACGGTGGCCATCGCGGCGGGCCCTCAGCTCGCGGGCGGCGTCGTCGCCTTCCTCACGGGCGTGAGCTGCGGGCACGCGGCGCTGCAACGGCGCTCGCTGCTGACGACGCTGTGGGTGCCGGCGGTGTGCTGGGTCGGCGCGATGCTCACGGTCATCCAGCAGCACGACGGCGTGCGTCGCTGGGAGACCGGCGCCCGGGAGGGCGTGTGGGACCCGACGGCGCTCGCCCTCCTCGGCGCGCTCGTGGGGTTGTACTTCGCCTTTCTGGCGGGTCAGGCGCGCTACCACAGCGCCGTGTGGTCGGCCGGCGGAACAGACTCCCCCACCATGCTCACCCGCCACCACCGCGGCGAGGCGCTGCGCTTGACCCGCCGCGGCGCGCTGGCCCTGGTGCTGCTCGCGCTCGTGGCGACGATGACCACCGCGTGGATCGCGCCGTACCTCTGGCGCACCGCGCCTCGGGAGGGACACCGCGACGGTCACGGAGCGAGCGACCCTCGCACGCCGGGTCGTCCCGCCAACGACAACGAGCCCGATCACGAGACGCGGGGGCGTCCGCGGCCCGACGCCCACGTGCTGCGCGAGGCGCTGCGGCGCGCGGCGCGGAAGGCGGGCGAACAGGCGGGCGGCGTGCTTCCGCTGGTGCCCTTGTTTCTGCTCAACCGGCCGGTGCGTCGGTGGTGGCGGCTGCGTCGCATGCGGCACGGCGGACGAGCGGACGAGCCCACCAAGCGGGCGCTCCGGCGGTGGGACTACGTGACGGTCGCGCTGGCCGACGTGGGCATCCGGGTGTTGCCGGGCGACACGGTCGATGAGCTGGTGGCGAAGGTCAACGCGCAGCGCGAGGCCAAGGGGCTCGGGCCCATCCCCGAGCTGGTGGCGGCGGCGGCCGAGGTCGATCGGGTGCGCTTTGGTCTGGGCATCCCGGCCGGGGTGGTGGATGCGTTGGAGGAACACGCGGTGCGGGCCTACGAGGCGGTGCGCGCGCCGATGACCCGGTGGCAGCGCGTGGCGTGCTGGTGGCGGCGGATGACCTGACGGTCGCGGTCTGTTCTCGCCGCGCGAGCGGGCCTATAAGGCGCCCCGCCATGGAACCCCTCGCCGAGACCGGACCCACCGAAAACTCCACCGCTCCTGACCGGGCGTTCTTCGCGTTCACGGGCGTCGTTTCGGCAGCCGCGCTCGCGTTCATCGCGTGGCTGCTGCTCATCCGGCGCGGCGGTGCGGGGGGCGTCGACCTGCGCTTCCTCCCGGCTCTCAACGCGTGCCTCAACGCCACCGCGGCCACGCTCCTGCTCGCGGGCTGGGTGGCCATCCGCCGCAAGCAGCAGCGGGTCCACAAGTTCCTGATGATCGGGGCCTTCGCGGCGTCGGCGCTCTTTCTGGTGAGCTACCTGACCTATCACTACGTCCACGGCGACACGCGCTACGCCGGTCACGGGCCGATGAAGGTCGCCTACCTCCTGCTGCTGGCGAGCCACGTGCTGCTCTCCATGCCGGTGGTGCCGATGGCGCTGGTGGCCTTCTACTTCGCCTACCGGCGGCAGTTCGCGCGGCACCGGAAGGTCACCCGCTGGCTCGCGCCCATCTGGCTCTACGTCTCGATCACCGGGGTGCTGGTGTTCGTGATGCTTCGCGGCAGCCTGCCCTCATCGCCGTGACCGATGGGGCGTAGTAGTGTGCGCTCCACTCCATGAGCCCTCGTCGAGACTCGTCGCAGCGCGGTTCCATTGAGCGGAGGGTGATGGTCGGACTCGGCGTCACCACCGTGGGCGTGCTCCTCTTCGCCACGCAGCTCCGTCGACCATCCACTCCCCGACCGACGCCCGCGCCTACGCGGGTCGCGACGCCGACGACGCCACCCCCGTCGCCCGCGTCGATCGACGCCGGGGCCGCCGACGTCTTCGTGTGGACGATGCCGACGTACAGCGAGCGCGACTACGACGCGGAGGCGCATCGCGACGTGCCCGTGACGCGCGGCAACAACCGCTTCCCGGCGTCGAGCGGTGACTACGGCATCGACATCGCCAACATGGTGCGGCCGCTGATCCCGGCGCTCGGGCGCTGCCTCGCTGCGGCGGGCGCCGCGTCGCCAACGGACGTCACCTTCATCATCAGCCCGGCGGGTGAGGTCACCCAGGTGAGCGCGGCGCAAGAGGCCGGCACCTCCCCCGACGCGTGCCTGATGGCGGCCTTCCGGGGCATGGCCTTCCCGTCGCCGGGCACCGAGCCGCGCAGCGTGGGCTTCCCCGTCACCTTCTGATCGCTCAGCGAAACGCGAGCGAGACGCGTCGCACGGTGTTGTAGTCGCAGGTGTAGGCGCGCCCGTTGGCGAGCGCTCCGCCGGCTCGCCCGAAGCCGCCTTCGTTCATGCGGATGGAGCAGTGGCGGGCCGTGTTGTTGATGCCGATGCCGCGGGCGGAGCAGTAGACCCACGCGCCGTTGAGGACGACGTTGAGCGCCGGGGTCGTGTACCCGATGGTGCACTCGGTCGCGAACATCACGTCGGTGTAGTTGCGGCTCCAGTCGACGATGCACGCGGGCACCACGTACGCGTTGGTCAGCTCGTCGGAGAGGCGCCACGCGACGGTCGGACGCACGCGGGTGATGTCCGGGTTGCCCAGCCGCCACGAGTGATCGAGCTGACCAAACACCGTCTCCCCGACGGTGTCGTTCACGTCCGCGAGCAGCTCCGCCGGAACCTGGTTGGCCACGATGGTCCATCCCCCATCGCGCATGTCGCAGGAGAAGATGCGCGCGACGCTCGGTCCGTCGCCGTCGAGGTCGAGGAGGTACGGTCCGCTCGTCGCTCCGGGGAGCGCCGAGAGCACTGCGGCGCAGTTCCGGGCCGAGCAGCTCCCCGCGATGCACCGACGGGCGCCGCCGACCTCGGGGCAGACGGTTCCGCAGGCGCCGCAGTGGGTGGCGTCGGTGGCGGTGGCGGCCTCGCAGCCGTCGGTGAGGTCGGCGTTGCAGTTGGCGCGGCCGGTGGTGCACGCGGCGATGGCGCAGCTCCCGGCGACGCAGGCGGCCGTCGCGTTGGGGATGGCGCAGCGGTTGGTGCAGGCGCCGCAGTGGTCGGTGCTGGTGCGCGTGTCGGCCTCGCAGCCGTTGGTGGTGTCGCCGTCGCAGTCAGCGAAGCCGGTCTCGCAGGTGTACGCGCAGGCTGCGCCTGAGCAGCGCGCGGTGGCGTGCGGTCGCGCGGCGCAGGGGCGGTTGCAGGCGCCGCAGTGGTCGGCCGAGGAGGCGGTGTCGACCTCGCATCCGTTGGAGGGGAGGCCATCGCAGTCGGCGAAGGGAGCGGTGCACGCGCCGACGGCGCAGAGGGCGTTGCGGCACGCGGGCGAGCCGTTGGGGACGGAGCAGACGCGGTCGCAGGCGCCGCAGTGGGCGACGTTGGACTGCGGGTCGACGCAGGCGCCGGAGCAGCACGCGTGGCCGGTGGGGCAACGATCGGAGGAGGTGCAGCCGACGACGCAGGTGTTGCCGACGCAGAGGGTTCCGGTGGGGCAGTGGGCGTCGGTGAGGCACGCGACGCAGGCGTGGCTGGTGGGGTCGCAGCGGGTGGCGGAGACGCCGGCGTCGGAGGCGGAGGCGCACGCGGCGTCGTCGCGGCAGCCGGCGGCGCAGCGGTGCATGGAGACGACGCAGTACTGGCCAGCGGGGCAACGATCGGAGGCGGCGGTGCAGGCGACGCAAAGGCCCGACGGGATGTCGCAGGCGGGCCCGGCGGCGCTGCCGACGCAGTCGGCGTCGGCGGTGCAGCGGAGGGGCGGGAGGTCGATGGGCGCGGGCGGGACGTCGGGGACGTCGGGCGTGTCGATGGGGGCAGGCACGTCGGGCGCATCGAGGGGGGAGGGGACGTCGGGGGCGTCGAGCGAATCGGGCACGTCGAGGAGGGGGCCGCCGACGACCGAGCGGCCGGTGTCACAGGCGGAGAGCAGGGCCGAGAGGAGAAGGAAGGTGGGCCATGGCGATCGGACGCGCATGGGGAGGGAGTGTATCGACGGCGCGGGGAGGGGCGGAGGTATCTGGCAGAGGGGCGTCAGGAGGCGGTGGTCGTCGCGCGAAGGCGGGCTTGCTCTTCGAAGTGCTCGGCGCCGACACGGGCCTGCGAAAGTGGGACGCGTGGAAGCGTGAAGAGGCAGGCGCCAGCGACTTCCGAAGGAAGCACGAGGAGGCTCTGGTCGGCGAGGAAGCGCTCGTACTCGACGTCGGGGAGATCGTGGCGCAAGGCCGTCACGAGCGCTTCGGGGAGTTCGCGCGCGATCCAAGTCGATCGGTCGACGAGCGGCCAGCCGACGCCCTCGAAGACAGCGAGCACGAGGCTCACGCAAATCAGGCCCATCTCCTCCGGAGCGGCTTGGTACATACCCGCATCGTCGATGAGTCCGCCCGAGTAGAGGCAGCCATATGGGAGTGGATGCTGTTGCGCGGCAGCGCGCCGCAATCGCCGCATGGCGTTTCCGACGCGGACGCGAGTCGCGCGGTCGGTCGGCAGGAAGATCCACCAGCGTGTGCCGGGGTCGATGTTCTGACCAAGCCGCAGGCCGTGGGCGAGTTGCTCCAGTCGAGTGATCGTCGATCGTCCGACCTCACGAAACGCGACGCCCATGTGCCAGGGACCGGCAAATCCATCGCACTGCAACCACAGGGCGAACGTAGGCTGCCCTTCGCGACCAAAGGTCGCGGTGACTTCCTCGCCGGTCTTGATGCGATCGAGGTCCACGAGTCGAGCTACATCAGATCGTCGATGGCGTGCGCGATCTCGGTGGGCGCCCAGGCTCGCCTGGTCAACACCCTCCGCAAACGGTCAGCGTAGCGTTCTCTCGGATCGCGCAGAGGCGATCGAGCGATGAAGGTTCCCACCAAGGGCGAGAGCGCGACGTCGTCGCGTAGCGAGGACACGTCGAGAGCGTCGAGGAAGTCGCCGCACCAACCGTAGTCTCCCACCTCAAGCGCAGAGTCGATGACGTCCACCAAGAACTCCAATGCCTTCGCTTCACGCTCAGCGCTACCAAGAGACGCGAGCTCATTGACCGCTGCGACAATGGACATGCGCTTGATCGGCGAACGCTCCTCTCCGAGACGGAGTCGCTTCCGCTTCCACTCGTTGGCGATGCTTTCGACGGTGGTCTGCACGGTCAGCTCTCCAGTGGGGTTGGTTTGAGCATCGGCTCCTCGAACTTCCCGTCACAGTAGCTCGCCCAGAACTCGCCGGGCATCAACGCATCCCTCTCGATGCGCTCGCGGTAGAGCGGGATGTCGGCCATTCGCGTCGCGACAGTTCCACCGTCCTTCGGCCGTGTGAGTACGGTCACCTCGGTCGGCAACAGCTCGTTCACGAGAAGGGGGCTGTGCGTAGTGAGCAGCACCTGCGTGCCCGCTGCGCTGATCGCGCGGAGGATGCCCATGACCTCGCGGATGCGTGCGGGGTGCAGGCCGTTCTCTGGTTCTTCGACGCAGAGAATGGCCACCGGGTCGAGGTGTCGCATCGCCGCGAACGCGAGGTAGTAGAGGAAACCCTCGCTGAGTTCGTCGACTCCAACGCGGGTCCCGTCGAGGAGCTCAGCAGCGACGGTCTTCCCGTCCCCATGGACCTGCAACTGAAGGCGACGAACGTTTGGAAAGTGAGCCCTCACGTCTTCGAGCAACGCTCTCCATGCGTCTTCATTTCGGTCACGGACGGCGTCGAGCACGGCACCAAGGCCGAGACCACGTTCGTTGCGGAATTCCAACAGCAAGTCGCCATCCAACAGCGGAGTTGCTTGCCGAAGATCCTCCGGCCGCAGGCGCACCATGCGGACCCCAGAGAGTGCGAGCAGCAAAGGGTCATCGATGCCCGGCTGCCTCTGACGCAAAAGCAGACTTGCTTCGTCGGTGTCACCGTTCTGATGGCTGGTCCCGTGGACTCTCGACTCCCACCAATTGCGACTCCAACTGACGTTGTATTGCTCGCCACTCGCGATGCTGGCTCGAAGCGATAGCGGGCGGTTGGTACGCGGAGCCGCTTGCACGAGGGCATCCGACACCAGCGGAGTGCGAGCCAGCCCTTCTGTCCGACTTGCGGCGATGCACAGCGCTCGCACTGCCTTCAACAACGTGCTCTTTCCGCTGTCGTTGGGACCGATGAACGCATGCAACGGAGTGAGATCTCTCACTGTCGTGCCCGATAGGCACCCGTAACCCTGCGCCGTGAACTCCTTGATCAACGTCGTTCGCTCCTCGTGGCCGAGTCTATACTCTCCGCCGCCCATCATGCGCGTCGGCGACGACCTCCCCCAGCTTCGTTTCCTTCTCTGGAGCCGCTCGTCCGACGAGATCTCCGAGGAGGAGGCCCTCGCCCTCTACGAGGCCAACCGGCAATGGGTCGAGCCCGCCAGGATGACCCCGTATGAGCGGCGCTTCTTCGATGACCTCGTCGCCCGCATCGGCCGCGGAGTCTTCCTTGGCTGAGCGCCCCGAGAACCGACGCGTCGTCGCGCTGCTCGACCTCGTCGACGCCGACCTCTTCCGCGCCGCGGGCTGCTGGTTTGGTGGCGGGTCCGCGGTGTCGCTCCGCTGCGGGGAGTTTCGCGTCTCCCGCGACGTCGACTTCCTCTGCTCGTCGCGCGACGGCTACCGACTGCTGCGCGAGCGCGTCCATCACGACGGGGCGCGTGGGCTCTTCCGCGCCCCCGTTGCGCTCGTGCGCGAGCCACGCGTCGACCGCTACGGCATCCGGATGGCGGTCGACGTCGATGGCGCGCCCGTCAAGCTGGAGATCGTCAGCGAAGGGCGCATCGACCTCGTCGGAACCGACGACCCCGCGCTGCCCGTCGCGCGGCTCGACGACGTCGACCTCGTGGCAGAGAAGCTCCTCGCCAACGAAGACCGCCTCTGGGACGACGCCACCATGGGGCGCGACGTCATCGACCTGCTGGTGCTGGAGCACACCCTCGGCAATCTTCCCGAGGCCGCCTGGAGCAAGGCACGCGCGGCCTATGGACCTTCGGTCGAGCGCGCCTGGCCTCGTGCGCTTCAATGGCTCCGCGACCGCCCCGTGCCGCGCGCCCGCTGGCTCGACGCGATGCAGGTCAACGATCCGTCGAGGGACGTCATCGAAGCGAGGATGGCGACCATCCCTGCGACGCCCGAAGAGTAGGCCCCGCTCAGCTGATGCCGTAGCCCTTGAGCTTCTTGTGCAGGCCCTCGCGGGTGATGCCCAGCGTCTTCGCGGTCGCGCTCTTGTTGTTGCCGTGCTCGCGCAGCGCCTCGATGAGCATCCACTTCTCGATGTGCTCCATCATGTCCTTGAGCGTCCCGCGCGGCGGACGGATGCGATCGAGCAGGCCCTCGATGTTGCGGATGCGCGGCGACAGGTGCTCGGCCATCACGTACCCGCTCGGCTCGCACTGGATCACCAGCCGCTGCACCTCGTTTTCGAGCTCCCGCACGTTGCCCGGAAACTCGTAGGACATCAGCAGCTCCATCGCCTGCTGCGAGAAGCCCGCGACGGGCTTGCCCATCTCCTGCGTGTACCGCTTGAGGAAGTGCTGCGCGAGCGTGGGGATGTCCTCGCGCCGCTCGCGCAACGCCGGAATCCGCACCGGAAACACCTGCAACCGGTAGTAGAGGTCCTGCCGAAACCTCCCCGCGGACACCTCGTCTTCGAGCCGCCGGTTGGTCGCTGCGACGATGCGCACGTCCACGTTGCGCACGTGCCCGCTGCCCAGCGGCCGGACCTCGCCCTCCTGCAACGTCCGCAGGATCTTCGCCTGCAACCCGAGCGGCATCTCGCCGATCTCGTCGAGGAAGAGCGTCCCGCCGTCGGCCAGCTCGAAGAGGCCCTTCTTGTCCTCCGTCGCGCCCGTAAACGCGCCCTTCTTGTGCCCGAAGAGCTCGCTCTCCAGCAGCGTCTCCGGCAGCGCCGCGCAGTTCTGCGCGATGAAGAGCCGGTCCTTCCGCCGCGACTGGTAGTGCATCGCGCTCGCGACGAGCTCCTTGCCGGTGCCCGTCTCGCCCTCGATCAGCACGCTCACCCGCGTGTCGACCACCTTCGCGATCTTGTCGAAGAGCGACTTCATCTCGCGCGAGTCGCCGATGATCCCCTCGAACTTCTTCTGCGCGCGCTGCTTGAGGAAGGAGTTCTCCGTCCGCGCGCTCATCTCCGACTGCTTCACCTGCCGGTAGAGCCGCGCGTTGTGCACCGCCAGGCTCGCCTGCTGGCCCACCAGCATCAGCAGGTCGAGGTCGCGGTCTTTGAACATCCCGGGCTGCGCGCGGTTGTCCACCTGCAACACCCCGAGGATCTCGTCGCCCTTCCAGAGCGGAACCCCCATCGTCGACAGGATCTTCGCCCCCATGATGCTCGCGGTCTCGCCCACCTCGCGCATCGCGTCGGCCGCGAGCACCGCCGCCCGCTGCTCGACCACCTTCTTCACGACACTCTTGGACACCGGAACCGGCTCACCCGGCTTCCCGGTGCCCCCGCGCACCCGCGTCGTCACCGGCACGTAGGTCGGCTTCTCCGTGCTGTCGTCGCGCAGCGCCAGCGTCAGGTGCGTCGCCTTCGGCACCGCCTCGAAGACCGCGTGCTCGATGGCGTCAAAGACCTCGTCGAGGTCGATGCCACCCGTCAGCTTTCGCAGCACCGAGAGCAGCCCCTTGAGTGACCCGGGGTCGCTCTCGACGCTGCGCTGAATCTCCGCCACGGCCTCGACCGGGCGCATCACCAGCACCTTGGCCTCGGGCTCGTCCGGCGTCGGAACCGTCGGCGCGCGCAGCACCGAGATCCCATCCGCCCGCGGCGGAATCGTCGCCGACAGCATCGAGCCCGTCGTCGGCAGAAACGGCGTCGTCGCCGGCAGCACCTGGATCGCGACGCCCACCAGGACGGGCCGGTCGTGGTCGCCGAGCTGGAGCCGATCGCCGTCCTTCAGCGTGACCTCGAAGCCCACCGTGGAGTCCACGGAGAGCGTCTGCCCCGCGCGTACGACCCGTGATCCGTTGGTGCTCTTCAGGTCGCGGTAGCGCACCACGCCGCTCTCCGGCGCCACCGTGATGACCCCGTGCGCGCCCGACACGTGCCAGTCGGGGATGAGCAGGTCGGCGTTGGGCGCACGACCCAGCGCGACCTCGGCCACGTCCCGCTCGAAGACCCGCCCCTTCGCCTCGCCACTCTCGACCTCGAGTCGGATCACGCCCGCAACCCTAGACCCTTTCGATCGGTGAAGTCATCCGTCGAGCCGCACCAACCCCATCGCGGCGAGCATCTCCAGCGGCGGCGGTTCGAGGCACGCCACCATCGGCAGGTACGCCTCCGCGAACCCGCGGACCATCAGCCGCGCGCCGTACTCCAGCATCCCGCGCCGCGCCCGCGCCTCCATCGCGCCGAGCGCGCCGTCGACGTCGAGCACCGTCACGCCCTCCGCCTGCGGCCGCGCCCCCGCTTGCGCGATGGCGTCGCGAAAGGCCGACAGCGCCCCGCGCGTGCGCACGTACTCGCTCTGCGCCCCGCCCACGTCGCGCACCCAGCGCTCGCCCGTCATCGGAACGCCCCCGCCAAACCCGCGCAGCTCGCGAAACCACCGCCGCGCGCTGTCGACCAGCGGCTTCTCGGGCGATGGCCCCGCCTTGAAGGGCGCGATGGCCTTGCGCAGCGTCACCCGCGCCTCGTGAAACTCCCCGCGCGCGTAGTACCCCGCCACCGCGCCGAGCCACACCGCCGTCGAGCGGCCACGCAGGAGGGCCTCGCCCGGGAGCTCCACCAGCACCGCCGAGGCCGACACGTCGCCCCCGAAATACAGCCGCATCAGCGACGACCAGAGCCGCGCCTCGTCGTCGTCGTGGTCGATGGCCAGGGCCGCCCGCGCCGACTGCAGCGCCCCCATGAACTCGCCCTGCGCCGCCAGCGCCTGCGCCAGCGAGCGCTCGATGCACCCCACCGACGGGGCCAGCGAGCGCGCTGCCGTCAACGCCCATGACGCCTCCGCGGCATTGGCCAGCACGTCGTTGGAGCGCAGCGCCAGCATCCCCAGCGCCACGTACGAGCCCGCGTGCTCGGGCCAGCGCTCGGTCGCCTCCAGCAAGCGACGACGGCCGCCCTCGTGGTCGCCCGCGAGCCCACGCGCCACCGCGGCCCCGACGGCCGCACGCGGATCACCACACTTCGCCGCCGCATCGAACAACACCGCGCAGCGGGAGATGGTGCCGGGCGTGGCACCGCGGTTCCAGCCGGTCGTGCACTCGTGGAGGGCGTCGATGGCGTCGTCGAAGGAGCTCACCCGATCACCTCGTCCAGCGCCGCGCCCAACAGCGAAGCGCCGTGCAGCCGGTGGTAGACCCGCAGCACGTCCCCCACCCAGTGATCGATGCGCGAGCGCGCCTCGCGGTCGTGCACGAACCAGTCGAGCAGGAAGCCCCCCACCAGCGCCCGCGCTTCCTTCGCCGCGCGTGTGAGCTCGGGCCCCAGCGTGTCGTGCCCCGTCACCTCGTCGTGCGGCTCGTACAGTGCCGCGCTCAGCCACGCGCGCACGGCGGCCGCCGCGTGGTCCTTCGCCGCCGCGCAGCGCAGGTGGTCCCATCGCAGCGACCAGGGCTGCGACACCAGCTCGGCGAGCTCGCGCGCCAGCATCGCCACCGCCTTCGGCGCCACCGGGTGCAGGCCCTCCAGTGCCATCGCGGCGTACTCGGTCATCCGCGACCGCGCGCTCTCGTCGCCCACGAGGAAGAGCCCCGCCGACACCAGCCACGCGTCCGCCGCGGGCAGCTTCTCCAGCCGGGTCTCGCGCAGCACGTCGAGGGCCGACCACCGCCGCGCCACCACCAGCTCGAACCACGCCCGCAGCGCCGTGAAGGGCTCCGACTCGCGCGTCCCCGCCATCTCCTTCTCGGCCGCGCAGAGCCGCGCGTACGACTCGGGAAACGTGTACCGCTCGGCCCCCGCGACCACCACCGTGCGGAGCGCGTCGGCCCGCACCGTCGGACAGTCCAGCAGGCACTCGCCGAACTCGGAGCGCAGCGCGTCGCCTGCCCCGAGCAGGCCCGCGGCGCCGAGGGCGACGGACCCCCACGAGGACGGCGCGCGACCGTGCCGGATGGCGTCGGCGAGGTAGGTGACGGGGCGCGTTCCGAGGGTCGGGTGCAGCAGCATGGCCGACAGGCCGTCGAAGCTGCGCGGGTCGGCCTCGGTCGAAAACGCCCGGGCCACGAGGGCGACCACGCGCCGCGCCTCATCCTGCGTCGCGCCCCACCCGAAGAGCGGAACGTACCGCCCGAGCTGCAACGCCGACTCCGTCTCCGGGTCGATGGGTGCGCGGGGAATCTCGATGGGGGACGCCGCGGCCTCCCAGGGCAGCGGGTCTACGAGCCAGGGCGGGGACAGGAGACTCACGGTGGCGGGCGGCACTGTATCACCGCCTGCGCGCCCCCGGCACGCCATGTGCGCGGCGGAGGCAGGCGGTGGCGCATCAGGTGAAGCGGAAGTGCATCACGTCGCCGTCCTGCACCAGATACTCCTTGCCTTCCAGGCGGAACTTCCCCGCATCACGCGCCCCGGCCTCGCCCTTGTACTTCGCGTAGTCCTCGTACGCGATGGTCTCGGCGCGGATGAAGCCCTTCTCGAAGTCCGTGTGGATGACCCCCGCGGCCTGCGGCGCCGTGTCGCCCACGCGGATGGTCCAGGCCCGCGTCTCCTTCGGGCCGACGGTGAAGTACGTCCGCAGCCCGAGCAGCGTGTACGCCTCGCGGATGAGCCGGTTGAGCCCCGGCTCGGCGAGCCCGAGCGTCTCCAGGAAGTCCTTGCGCTCGTCGGCCGCGAGCAGGGCGATCTCGCTCTCGATCTTCGCGGAGATGACCACCGAGCGCGAGCCGTCCTGCGCCGCGCGCGCGGCGACCTTGTCGGAGAGGGCGTTGCCCTTGTCCGCGGAGCCCTCGTCGACGTTGCACACGTACAGCGCGGGGAGCGACGTGATGAGCTGGAGCATCGCCCAGGCCTTCTCGTCCTCCTTCTCGATGACGGCGACGCGCGCAGGCTTGCCGGCGTTGAGCAGGTCGATCGCCACCTTCACCAGGCGCAGCGTCTGGATGGCCTCCTTGTCGCCGCCGCGCATCCGCTTCTCCAGCGCGGCCGAGCGCTTCTCCAGGCTCTCCAGGTCGGCCAGCATGAGCTCCGTCTCGATGATCTCGAGGTCGGAGAGCGGGTCGATGCGGTTCTCGACGTGGATGATGTCGGTGTCGACGAAGCAGCGCGCCACGAAGGCCACGGCGTCGCAGTCGCGGATGTTGGCGAGAAACTTGTTGCCGAGCCCCTCGCCCTTGGACGCCCCGCGCACGAGCCCGGCGATGTCGACGAAGTTGATGCGCGCCGGGATGATCTCCTTCGACGAGGCGATCTTCGCGAGCACCTCCAGGCGGGGCTCCGGGACGGCCACGTCGCCCACGTTGGGCTCGATGGTGCAGAACGGGTAGTTGGCCGCCTGGGCCTGCGCCGTCTGCGTGAGCGCGTTGAACAGGGTGGACTTGCCGACGTTGGGCAGACCGACGATCGCGACCTTGAGCGCCATGGAGATACCTGGTGTCTTCGCAGGGGATTAGGGAGGAGAGCGCACGCCCCTTACTCCAATCCCCCATCGGTCGTCGAGCGCCACTACCCCCATGCGCGGCCCCGCCGACCGTCTGGCCACGCCGCGCAAACTCGTCTAGGTGTCACGCCTCGTGAGCCCCTCCCTTCGCCATCCGCTCGTCGTCGCGCTCGTCGCCCTCCTCTCCGTCCTCGGCCTCCCGGTCGGCGCCTCTGCGCAGACCCTCCAGGTGGCCTTCAGCGAGGTCGTCCGCGGCGGCGTCACGGCCGACGCCTGGGGCGAGGCGAGCACGCCGACGGCGTTCACCCGCGGGCAGTTCACGGTGCAGGTTCCGCGTGGCGGTCGGGTGCGCTGGGCGCGGCTCTACTCGGGCGTCACGGTCTTCTATCCCCTCGCGTCGGCCCCGGCCTTCCCGCCGTCCATCCCCGGCGGGCCCGCCGGGAGCCCCCGCCAGGTCATCGTCGGTGAGGGCTCCTCGGCCGTCACCCGCAACCTCCAGGGCGCGCCCCGTTTCTACTCGCGCACCGCGCCCACCCCCATCGTCACGGCCCACTGGGGAACCTTCATCACCGACGTCACCACCCCCGTCCGCGCCGCCGTCGGCCCGTCCTCCCGCGGTGGGCCCACCAGCGTCACCGTGCAGGAGCGCGGCGACGACGCCCGCCGCGAAGGCCCCGGTCTGGTGCAGTTCGGCGGTCACTTCCTCGTAGTCGTGTACGACCTCGACTTCGGCCCGCGCCGCAACGTCGTCGTCTACGAGGGCTGCGCCACCAACGGCTTCGAGAGCATGGCCCTGCCGCTCCCCGGCCCCGTCGCCAACCGCTGCCCGCGGGACTTCCCGCGCGGCGAGCCCTTCGCGGCGTCGGTCGGCGTGATGTGGGAGTTCAACCGTCGGCCCAACCCCGCGGCGCCCAACGACCCGTCGCGCGACACCTGCACCGAAGAGGAGAGCGAGATCATCGTCAACGACCTCTCGCTCACCACGCGGGCGGGCGGCGCCGACGACTGGCCCACCGTCCCCGCGGGCAACGGCTGCTTCGCCGACACCGCCGGCCTCTGCACCATGGGAACCTTCGGCGGCACCGAGCCCGGCCCCGGCCGCGCCGCGGGCTCTCCCGTCGGCCTCGACGGCGACGACGTGCTGCGCGCCCCCGCGCTCCCGCGCCTCGACGACGAGCTCTACGACTTCCGCACCGTGGTCGCCGACGCGGCCACCTCGATGCGCTTCCGCTTCCGTGGCGATGGCGACGAGATGATGCCGGTGATCGCGTTCCAGACGCTGGCGCGCGGCTCGCTCACGGACGCCGACGGCGACGGCTGGAGCGACATCGACGAGGGCGACTGCACCGTCGACAGCGACAACGACGGGACGCCCGACTACCTCGACACTGACTCCGACAATGACTGCCTCCCCGACCAGCGCGAGACCGCCGCGGGCCGCACCAACCCGACGCTCCCCGGCCGCGCCGACCTCAACTGCCCCAACACCGCGCCGATCTGCGACACCACGGCGGGCGTCTGCCTCTGCAACACCACCGCGGACTGCACCCGCAGCCCGACGGCCCCGGTCTGCGACGCCGCCACCCGCACCTGCGTGGCGTGCTCGTCCGACGCGCAGTGCGCGGCCATCGACCCGACGCGCCCGGCCTGCGCCACCGCGGGCGCCGAGATCGGTCGTTGTGTCGTCTGCAACACCGACGCGCAGTGCAGCGGCGCCACTCCCCGCTGCGAGACCACCACGCACACCTGCGTGGCCTGCCTCACCAGCCGCGAGTGCACCGACCCGGCGCGCCCCGTGTGCGACCCCACGGCCCGCACCTGCCGCCCCTGCAACGCCGCCGTCGCGGGCGAGTGCACCGAAGACGGCCTCACCATCTGCGCGGGCCTCGGCCCCAACGCGGGCCGCTGCGTGCAGTGCACCACCAACGCCAACTGCACGAGCCGCGTGTGCGACCTCGCGGTCAACCGCTGCGTCGGGTGCACCACCAACGGCGACTGCGCCGGGTCGACGCCCATCTGCGACCTCACCTCGCGCACCTGCCGCGCGTGCTCGACGACGAGCGCCACCGACTGCCTCGACCCGACGCCCGCCTGCGCCACCGCGGGCCGGAGCGTCGGTCGTTGCGTGCAGTGCACCACGGCCAGCTCGATGGCGTGCCGCGGCGCGACGCCCATCTGCGACGACCCCAACAACCGCTGCGTGGCGTGTGTTCCGGGGCCTGCGTCGCCCGCGTGCACGACGAGCCCCGACGGAACGGCCTGCGTGTCGGACGCGGGCGCCTCGCGCTGCGGCTGCGAGCGCGACGCCGACTGCGGGGGCCCAGAGTCCGGGCGCATCTGCGACCCGACGGCGCGCCGGTGCCGCGCGGGCTGCTGGCCGGGCGACGGGCACAACGGCTGCCCTGCGGGCATGTCGTGCAGCTCGGATGATCCGACGCGGCCGGGCGTGTGCGCCAACGGTTGCTTCCGCGACCTCGACTGCGCGCAGCCGACGCCCTTCTGCTACCGCATGGGCGACGCGGCAGGGACCTGCGTGGGCTGCCTCACCGACGCGCAGTGCGCCGACCGCACCGACGGGCTCACCCGCTGCGGCGAGGGGCGCGTGTGCGTGGAGGGCGCGCCGACGAGCGTGGTGACGCTGAGCGGCGACGGCTGCGGCTGCCACGTGGGCGCGACCCCCGACGCGGCGCCGAAGCTGGGCCTGATGCTCTTCATGGGCCTCGGCGTGTGGGCGCTGCGGCGCAAGCAGCGGTGATCGCGTGGTGACGCGCGACGACGTCCTGCCGGGTGTGATCTGGGTCGACCACGACCTGCTCACGCCCGAAGAGTGCGCCGCGTGGATCGCCCGCGGCGAGGCCGTGGGCTACGAGGTCGCGCCCATCACGACGTCGTGGGGCCCGGTGATGGCGCCGGAGATTCGCAACAACACGCGGGTCATCATCGACGACGTCGCAGCGGCGGCGAAGCTGTGGGAGGCGGTCGAACGGAGGGTTCCTCCGGTGCTCGATGGGCGGGTGGCGGTGGGGCTCAACGAGCGCTTCCGGCTGTACCGCTACGACCCCGGCGAGTACTTCGCGAAGCACCGCGACGGTCACTTCGAGCGCATGAGCGGCGAGCGCAGCCTGCTGACGTTGATCTACTACCTCAACGACGGGTGCGACGGCGGCGAGACGCGCTTCTTCCCGCGCGATCGGGACGTGCTGACGGTGACGCCGAGGGCGGGCTCGGCGCTGTTCTTCCAGCACCCGGTGCTGCACGAGGGCGCGGCGGTGACCGGCGGGCGGAAGTACGTGTTGCGTACCGACGTGATGTACCGGGCCAGCGTCGGGTGACTACGCGGCAGCGCGCGCGGTGACGATCCAGGCGGCGCTGTCGATGACGACGCCGTCGGGCTCGGCGCGCCGGGCGAAGGCGGCGCGGACCGCGGCGGTGGCGCGCGTGCGAACATCGTCGGGCTGATCGGCGAGCAGTCGCTGCAACGGGCCGACCTGGAAGGAGTGCTCGACGGCGTCGTCGATCGCGGCGTCGCGCGTCGCGCCGCGGCCGAAGACGAGGCGGTGGTCGAAGGGCGCGACCGCGACGTCGCGGAAGCCCGCGTCGGTGAGGATGCGGGCGACGCGAGCGCCGTCACCGAAGGCGAAGGGACCGGGAGCCTCGGGGTCCGTCTTCGGGACGTCGACCAGGTCGCGAACGGCGCCCACGGGCAAGCTCACCCAGTCGTTTTCGCGGGCCGTGCGCCAGCACACGAAGGCCAGTCGCCCGTTTGGCTTGAGCGCCGCGCGCAGGTGCTCGAAGGCACGCACCGGGTCGTCGAAGAACATCACCCCGAAGCGCGAAAACAAGAGATCGAACGACCGGACGGGCACCTCGACCCGGCTGGCGTCACCGAGCCTGAACTCCGCGGCGACACCCTGCTCGCGCGCCCGTTGGCCTGCGCGCTCGACGAGGGGTGCGGAGACGTCGAGGCCGACCACGCGACCCGTTGGCGCCACGGCTCGTGCGAGCGCGAGGGTGCTCGTGCCGGCGCCGCAGCCCACGTCGAGAACCACCTCGCCGGGGAGCGCCGCGGCCGCTCGCAGTGCGGCGTCACCGAAGGCGGAGAGCATGAGGTCGAGTCGCCCCTGGTTGGCGACCCAGCGCTCGCCGCTGTTGCCGTTCCATTCGGCGATCTGTCGTGCGTTGGGGTCGGTCATGGTCGCCATCCTACGGCGCCGCTTGCAGGTCGTACGGAAACATCTCGACGCCCACCGCCGCTTCGCTCCCCATGGGGTCGCCCGCCAGGGTGAAGCGGCGCACACCGGCGCCCCGGTAGCCCGCCGTCTCGCCCGGGTCGCCCACAAACACCGTGCTCCCGAGCACCACCGGCGCGGCGCCGCTCCAGAGGCGGCGCTCGACGAGCACGCGCACCGCCCGAGTCCGCCGGTCGTAGCGGAGCACCCGAAGCACGTCGATGTCCATGTTCGGTCGGCGCTCGCCCGCGACCTTGAGCACCATCAAGTCCTCGTCGATCAGCGCGAGTCCGTCGATGTTGCCGCGCACGTTCGCGGGCAGGTCTTCGTCGCGCACGACCACCTGCACAGCCGGTGCGTCGCCGCGCAGGTCGAGCTCCACGATGCCCGCGTCTCCACCGCGCTCGTACCAACCCACCGCGGCAAGTCGCGCCCTCCCTTGCCCCACTGGTTGAAAGCGGCCAACGGGGTTTACGAAGGGCAGCTCGATCGTCGCAGTGACCGCGAGGGTGCCCGCGTCGAGCTGAACGACCATCCCGTTCTGGGTGGGGCGAATGACGTCGTCGAGGCGCTGGAGCGAGACGTAGATGCGGTCGCCCACGCGGTACATCGCATCGGCGTTGGGGAGCGGCGCGGTGCCTCGGTAGGGCGAGAGGTCGATGGTGCGTGTGATGGTGCCCAGCGCGACGTCGACGACCGCGAGGGAGGGGAGGTTCCAACGCGCGACGAGGAGGGTGTTGGCGTCGAGGGCGATGACGTCGTGGGGATTGGCGTAGGCGGAGGTCGAGCGCTCGTCGTCACGAACCAACGGGATCTGGGCCGCAAGCGCGAGGGCGCCGTCGCGCTCTTCGAGGAGCGTGATGTTGTCGCTCACGCCCGGCACACGGTTGAGCACCGCGAGGACATCCCCCAACGGCCGCACCACCGTGTCGCCCGTCGCACCGAGCGGCAGCGGGCTCGACGCGCCGTTCGCGCTGACCGACCAGGCCGTGCCCGAGATGTAGTTGGTGCCGATGGCGATCACCCGCGCGGGCGCAGTCGCGGCCGTGAGCGAGTGACGGAGCGGGCCCGATGGAATCGCGGTCGGCGGCGTCTCGCCGCACCCGGCGAGCGCCACGAGCAGCGCGGCGCTGCGGACGAATGAGCCGCCCGGACGCAAGGGTCGCAAGGACATGATGGGCTGGGCAGCAGAGTGCTCGATGCGCTCATCCTCGCCACCCACAACCACCACCTGACCCACTCCGAGCCTTCTCCTTCTCCCTTGCGACCCTTGCGCCCTTGCGACCAATTCTCCTCCCACCGACGGCGCTCACGCCCGGTCTCGACCTGTCTCCCTCCGAAACCCTCCCACGAGGTCTCAGGGCGAACCGACCGGCGGATGTCTCCCGCGGTCGGACGTCGGCAGGTCTTCGGACTCGCGAGCACTCCGGCGTTGAAACCGGGTTCCTACTACCCACCACTTCCCGGCCCGGAGGCCAGTGTTAGGAGGCGGGGTTCGTTCTCGCTTACCGCTGCGGGGCAGCCCCGGATTCTCACCGGGTTCCCTATTAAGACCGGGCACTCGCCCGATCACCAACGCAGGGACGACCGTAGTGCGGCGCCAAAGAGCGCGTCAACGCGGGGCCCGCGTTTGCCGGGCGCGCGACGAGAGCTCCTGACCACCGCGGGGCGAGGCTTTGTTCACGCGGCACTTCCGTTGTAGGCGACGGGGATGCAGTCGCGCTTCGGCCTCGTGCTCCTCGCTTCGCTCCTCTCCGCCCTGCTCGCTGCGTGCGGCACCGGCCTCTCGGTAGTCGGCGGTCGCGCGCCCGACGCGGGCGAGACCATGGACGCCGCCGATGACGTCGCCGATGCGGGCGTCACGCCCGACAAGCCCGCGATCCCCGACGTTGCGCCCGACGTCCAGATGCCCCCCGCGGTCCCCGTCGCCGTCGAGACCGCCGCGCCTACGACCGTGCGCGCGGGCGATGTCATCGACGTCATCTGCACCCTTCGCGATGCCGCGGGCGTGCTGGTGCCGACCCCCGGCGGCCTCGTCCCGACCGTCACCTTCGCGCCCGCCGACTCCGTGCAGGACATGGCGGGTCGTCCCATCGCCGCGCGCGTCGGCGACGTCACCGTGGCCTGCTCGTTTCCGACCCTCGGGTTCACCGACGCGACTCCCTCCACGGTGCGCATCACGGTGGGCGTCCCGGCGCGCGTGACCACCACGCTCGACCGCTCGACCATGGCCGCGGGCGAGACGGCCACGGCCACCTGCGCGGTCACCGACGCCTTCGGCAACGCCATCCCCGACGCCGCCCCGACGCTGCGCCTCGACCCCGCGGGCATGGGCGCGACCGTCACCGGGCTCGCGGCGCAGGTCGAGCGCGCGGGCATGTACACCGCGAGCTGCGTGGTGGCCGGCGCGACCGGCACTGGCGCGTCGCTCACCGTGACCCCGTCGCTCCCCGCGACGCTGTCCATCAGCCGGGTGCCCGACATGCCCCTGTACGCGCGCGGCGCCGCGGTGGAGATCCGCGCGCTGGTCTCCGATCGCTACGGCAACGTCATCCCCGACGCGCCGCTCACCTACGCGAGCGCGCCCGCGGCGAGCGCCACCACGGGGGCAGTGTTCACCTACGACCGCGAGGGCAACTACACGATCACGGTGCACGTCACCGGGATGACGGAGGGCGGCGTCGACCTCACGCAGACCACCTCCTTCGTGGTCGACTCCAGCGGCCCGGCCATCGACTGCAATGGTCCCGCGCACGGGTCGATGGTCAACGCCGCGCCGGGGAGCATGGTGACCTTCGGCGTTCGTCTGACCGACACCTCCGGGGTGCGCAGCGCGACCATCAACGGCACCGCAGTGACCGTCGGCGCCGACGGCAGCGCGACGACCGCCATCCCCGCGCGCTGGGGCATCAACTTCGTCGACATCGTCTCCACCGACACCAACGGTCAGGAGAACTCCCGCACCTGCGCCTTCCTCGCGAGCGACCGCTACAACCCCGAGGCGTCGGCCTTCGGCAACAGCGTGCAGCTCCTCCTGCGGCAGGACGCCGTGGACGACGGCGACCCGGTCACCCCGATCACCTCCATCGACGACGTGCTCCAGCGCGTCATCAACAGCCAGGGGTTGCGTGACCAGCTCCACGCGGCGCTGCTCGCCGCCAACCCCCTCAAGCGCAGCTCGTGCGACCAGGAGGTGTGCGCACCGTTCGTCGGCTGCGCGTGCATCCTGCGCTCGTCGGTCGACTACGAGCGCAGCGAGCTCAACGGGCCCAACACCACGTCGCTCACCCTGGTCGACGGCGGGCTGCGCGCCAACGTGCGCTTCGAAAACGTCCGGGTGCGCCTCAACGTCGGCGGGACCTTCAGCACCAGCGGCTGGGTCAACGTCGCCTCGCTCGACGTGGGCCTCATCATCGACCTCTCGCTCTCGGGCGGGCGCCCCCACGCCACCGTCCGCGCGGGCTCCGTGTCGACCTCGGTGGGCCGCATCTCCACGGACTTCTCGGGCATCACCGGCTTCATCGTCGACCTCGTCGTGAGCCTCGCCAACGGAACCGTCCGCGACATCGTCTCCACCCAGCTCCGCAACTACGTCACCAACAGCTTCGCGAGCACGCTCGACGGGGTCTTCTCGGGCCTCGACGTGTCGAGCCTCGGGGCATCCTTCGACGTCCCGCGCCTCGACGGCAGCGGCAGCACCCCGCTGCGCTTCGGGGTCAACATCTCGGCGCTCTCGCCCTCCTCGTCGCGCCTGCTCTTCGGGCTCGGCACGCTGCTCTCCACCTCCACTCCCACCAACGCCCGTGCGTCGCTCGGCGTGGCGCTCCCGCCCAACGACTCGGGCGAGCCCGGGGTCACCTCGCCGGCCACGGTGGCCATCCACGTCGCGGTGCTCAACCAGGCCCTGCACGCCCTGTGGCGCGGCGCCTGGCTCAACGCGACGCTCAACGCCTCGGCGCTCTCCTCCGAGCTCCCGATGGGCTCCACGCTGACGGTGACGGGCCTGCTCCCGCCGGTGGCGTTTCTGCGCGACGACGGCCGGGTGAACCTCGACCTCGGCGCGCTGGAGGTGGCGTTCACGGTGCCGGGCGGAGCCGCTCCCTTCCAGGTGTCCATCGGCGCGCGCGCTTCGGGCGCGGTGACGCTGATGGGCGACTCGCTCCGCTTCGGCTCCATCACCCTCGACGAGACCCATGTCTCGGTGAGCAGCGAGTCCATCACCGCGAGCGACCGCGCGGCGCTCTCGGCGGCCGCCACGATGCTCCTGCAGACCTACGTCACGCGCTCGCTCAACGACGCGCTGCCGACCATCCCCATCCCCTCCTTCGCCATCCCCGCGTCGCTGGGAACCTACGGGCTCCCGGTGGGCGCGCAGCTCGGCATCCGCTCGCCGGCGCTGACGCAGACCCGCCAGCGCTTCGAGCTCCGCGGCGGCTTCGGCCAGCGCTGACCTGTCCACCGCCCTCCCCATGCTCAGCACATCCGCCATCTTCCTCGCGGCCGCGGTCGTCGCGGTGACGCTCTTCCAGCGCCTCGGCCTCGGCTCGGTGCTCGGGTACCTCGTCGCGGGCGCGCTCATCGGCCCGTCGGGCCTCGGCCTCGTGGGCGACGTGCACGAGACCCTGCACTTCGCCGAGTTCGGCGTGGTGCTCCTCCTCTTCGTCATCGGCCTGGAGCTAGAACCCAGTCGTCTCTGGAAGATGCGCCACGCGGTGTTCGGCCTCGGCAGCGCCCAGGTCGGCGTCACGGCGCTGCTCGTCGGCGTGGTCTCCATCGCCCTCGGCGCGCACCCGGCCGCGGCGGTCGCCATCGGCGTGGGCCTCGCGATGTCCTCGACGGCCTTCGCCACCCAGCTCCTCGGCGAGAAGAACGAGCTCGCCACCGCCCACGGTCGCACCGCCTTCTCGATCCTGTTGTTTCAGGACGTCGCGGCCATCCCGGCGCTCGCGCTCATCCCCCTCCTTGGTGTGTCGTCGACGCCGTCGACCCGCAGCCCGCTGCTCCAGGTAGCGCTCGTCGTCGCGGTCATCGCCGCGCTGGTCATCGCGGGTCGCCTGCTCTTGCGCCCGGCCTTCCGCGTCGTCGCCAACGCGCACAGCCACGACCTCTCCACCGCTTCGGCGCTCCTCGTGGTCGTCGCGACCTCGATGGTGATGCACGCCGTCGGTCTCTCCATGGCCCTCGGGGCTTTCATCGCGGGCGTGCTGCTGGCCGACTCGGAGTACCGCCACGAGCTCGAAGCCAACATCGAACCCTTCAAGGGACTGCTCCTCGGGCTCTTCTTCATGGCCGTTGGGATGTCGGCCAACCTCCGGGTGCTCACGTCGCGCCCGTTTCTCGTCGTCGGCCTCGCGGTGGGACTCGTCGCCCTCAAGGGCCTCGTGCTCGCGGGTCTCGGTCGCGTCGCGAAGCTCCCGCCGCGCGCACGGGTGAGCCTCGGCGCGGCGCTCTCGCAGGGTGGTGAGTTCGCGTTCGTGATCTTCACGGTGGCGGAGGCCGCGCACGTCATCGACCGCCCGACGGGCGAGCTGCTGGTGGTGGTCGTGACGCTGTCGATGGTGCTCACGCCGCTGCTGTTCAAGTTGCGCGACGCGGCGTTTCGCCGGCTCGACGCGGGCGCGGCGCCGCGAGCGTTCGACACCATCGAGGACGATGGCAGCCGGGTGATCATCGCGGGCTTCGGCCGCTTCGGTCAGGTGGTGGCCCGCGTGCTGCGCATCAAGCGCATCACCTTCACGGCCCTCGACGCGAGCGCGACGCACGTCGATTTCGTGCGGCGCTTCGGCAACAAGATCCACTACGGCGACGCGTCGCGGGTCGACCTGCTGCGCGCGGCGGGCGCCGAGCGGGCGTCGGTCTTCGTGCTGGCCATCGACGACTTCGAGGCGTCGATGCGGGCGCTCAAGACGGTGCAGGCGAACTTCCCCCATCTGCGTGTGGTCGCGCGCGCCCGCAACCGCCAGCACGCGTACGCGCTGCTGGCTGCCGGGGTGCAGTCGGTCATCCGCGAGACCTTCGCGGGGAGCCTGGACGCGGCGCGGGCGACGCTGGAGGAGCTCGGGGTGACGCACGCCGAGGCGCGGTCGACGGTGAAGAAGTTCGGCCGCTACGACGAGAAGATGGTGCGCGAGGTGTTCGTGCACCGCGACGACGAGAAGGCGCTCATCGAGTCGACGAAGAAGTACGCCGAGGAGCTGGAGCGGATCTTCCAGCAGGACGAAGAGTCCGCTCCCGAGTAGTGGACTACGCCTGCGCGACCGGCGCCGTGCTCACCGGCAGCGGGTCCTTGTCGAACATCGCTCGCGTCGCGAGCCGCTCCAACAGCGGACCGTAGTGCTCCTTCGCGCGCCCGCGCAAGAGCTCGCCCGCCAGCTCGGCGTCGGCCCGCACCTGCGCGCGGAACTCCTCCGACCGCACCTTCGCCACCGCCGTCGCCGCGACGCCAGGCACCTTCGCCGCCACGCCCGCGGCCGCCTTGGCGGCGCCCTTCAGCGCGCCCCACGTCCGCTGCGCCCTGCTCTGCGTGATGAACGGCGCCACCTCGTACACGAGGTCGGCCGTCGACCCGTTGGCCCGGTGCGGCGCCTTGTGCAGCGACGAGGCGTACTTCGGGTTCTTCGCGAGGAAGTCCCGCACCTGCTGCTCGGTCACGCCGCACGCGACGAGCGTCCGCTGGTACTCCTCCTCGGCCGCGATGCGCGCCTTGAACATGTACATCTGCACGCGCGAGTAGAAGTTGGTGGCGCCGTCGCCGCTGGTCTCCACCGCGCAGAAGATGGTCCCCGGGAAGCGCGACGTGATGAGCGACTGGACGCCGTCCGACACGCCCGACGAGGGCATGCACCCGAAGGGCTTCACGCTCAGCGTCATGTGGGCCTTCTGACCGACGACGTTGACGATGAGCTTGCCGACTTCCATGTGCCCTTCGCCGCCGCGGAGGTCATTGGAGTAGAAGCCCGCGGCCACCTCGGCGACGTGGTCCATGTCGGGCAGCGTGTAGCCGTACAGGCCCAGCGGCAGCGCGAAGCACTGGAAGCCCACGCGCAGCCCCGCCTCGGCGAGCCGCATCGTCGCGAGGCGCTTGGCGACGCCGAAGCCCTCGAAGCCGTCGAGCCCGTACTGCCCGCCGTCGGCCGTGCGCAGATCGCGGCGCTCGCGGGTGTCACGGGCGACCTCCCAGATGTTGTAGAGCAGCCACGCCGTCGTGAGCTGGATGTCGTCCTCGGCGCCCTCCGACTCCAGAAACTTCTGGAGGTGATAGTTGCCGTCGCCCTCGGTGGTCATCGCCCAGAACTCGCCGATGATGCACACCTTCGCGCGCACCCTCAGCTTGTCGACCTTCACCGCCGCGAACTCCTTCCGTGCATGGAAGAGCGCGCGGAAGATGTTGGTCTTCGCGTACAGCGCCTCGTAGAGAATCTTCTTCGCCCGCGCCACCGCCTCGTTGGTGGAGCCCGGCACCACCTCGTACGGGCGCACGCGGTACGTGAGCGCGTTGACCACGTCGCCGCAGACGATGGCCTTGATGATCGCGATGAAGAAGTCGGGGTTCATCTCCAGGCCGACGTCGTCGCCGGTCGCCTGCGAGAGCCCACCCTGCTGCTGGAAGAGCATCACGCGGAAGCCGTCGAAGCCCGCGTCGCGCAGCGCCTTCCGATACTCGGTGACGTACATCCCGAAGCGGCACGGGCCGCACGCGCCCGCCGTGAGGAAGACGTAGTTCTTCACGACATCTTCCGCGGGGATGCCGTGGATGTCGCGCAGGTCGATGAGGTGCTTCACCAGCGCGCCGACGGTGAAGTAGGTCGGGTTGCACTGGCCGCGGTTGCCAAACTCCTTGCCCGCCTGGAGGCCCGCGCCGTCGGCCATGCCGAAGTATTTCACGTTGTATCCGAGGCCCTTGAGCGCGCCCTCCACGAGGAAGTCCTGCGCCGCGGTGAGCCCCGAGATGAGCAGCGTGACGTTGGCCTTCTCGGACTTCGTCATGTTGGGCTTGAGCATCCCGTCGGCCCACTGCCGCCGCTCTTCCCGAATGCCCAGCCGCTCGCGCTCGGCCTCCTCCCAGGCCCGCATCTCGGCGTCGACGTCGACCTCCGCCGCCATCGGCACCGCCGGCTCCGTCTCACCCGAGAAGATCGGCAGCCGAACCTTCGAACCGCCGCCCTGCGTCTGCATCACCATCGTGTCGCTCCTCTCCAGACTCACTGTCCCACCGTGACCATTCCGTCTTCCGTCTTCTTGCGCAGCTTGATGAGACCCGCGGGCTGCTCCGCGGGTCGCGCCGGCGCCACGTAGGCCGCCAGCCGCGCCGCGAGCCGCTCGATCTCCGCCTCGACAGCCGGGTCGCTCGCCCGCCGCGCCGCCATCTGCGCGCGCTTCAAGCGCAGCAGCTCCAGCTTCTTCTCGTCGATGGAGCGCGCCAGCGCGTCGCGCTTCTTGGCCTCGTCTTCGAGGCCCTCCTCGTGCAGCCGCAGCGAGTGCGCGTACGTCTTCACGCGAATCTTGATCGACCCGCCAGGCTTGTTGGCATCGAGGTCGTGCAGGGCCGCGTAGGGCGTCCCGTTGGCCGACACGATGCTCTCGACGATGCCGTAGGTCGGCGCGTCGTGGCCGCACTTGAACGACGACAGGTCGAGCAGCGCGATGTTGGGGTGCCGCGCGGCGAACTTCACCGCCCACACCTTCTGCGCGCTGTTGGCCGAGTAGTTCTCTGGCCACACGTCGTTGATGTCGAGCGGGTGCTGTCCCCGCGCAAACTCCGGCTTGAAGTATCGCTTGAGGTACTCGGTATCCCTCGGCAACGAGCGAACGCTCAGAATCGGATACCCCAGCGTCTGGAACTCATCAGGAATCCCGTGGTTCAACCCCGGATCGGAGTGGTACGGGCGCCCCACCATCAAGATCGCGACGCGCCCCTCGGCCTCGACGGTTTCGAGGATGGCGCGGCCCTTGTCCTGAAGGTCGCGATCGAAGGCGTCGAGCGCCGCCATGGCCTGTCGGTGGGCGTGGTCGCTCTCGTCCTCGGTGATACCGAGCCGCGACGCCCAGGTGGCGAACATGCGCCGCGCCGTGAGGTTGGGTTCGCCGAAGGTGAGCGCGGGGTCGAGGTACTCGATGCCGCGCTGCTTGAAGAAGTCGACCTCCTTCGTAAACGCCGCCTTCATCACCTCGGGGGCGCCCGCCACGATGGGGCAGCTCGCCTTGTCCATGACGTTTTCGCCAAACGACGGGACGTGCGTGAGGATGGGAAAGAAGATGTACTGAAGCGGCTTGGCTTCCGTGTGTTGATGGAAGAGCAGGTTGTGCACGTGGGCCTGCGCGACCTTCGACGGGAAGCACGGGTCGATGGAGCCGTACTTCCCACCTTCGACCCACAGCTCTTCGGTGGTCTCATCGGAGAAGACGACGTTCTGCTTGGGGATGCCGAGCGCCTCGAAGTACGTGCGGAAGTACGGCCCCGTCGAGTACAGGTTGAGCACGCGGGGAATGCCGATGCGGATGCGTCGGCGGCGCTCCTGGGCCTCGGCGCTCGATCGGTTGAAGGGCCGGGTGACCTCCACCTTCTTCGTGGAGAAGAAGCCCTTCTTCAGCACGAAGTCGCGCACCGGTGAGCCCGCCTCGGGCATCGGCGCGGGCTTGTAGAAGTGCATGAACGCCCGCTTCGCCTCGTACTCGACGAGGTTGGGAAACTCCTTCGCGATCTTCTTCCGATCGGCGACGAGGGCGAGCATGGCCTCTTCGCTCTCGACGGTTCCCTTTTCACAGGAGAAGCCCGCGATGTAGCGGGTGGTCGACCCGTCGGGCCGCTGCGTATCGATGAAGGTGCGCTTGCAGTTGTTGGGACAGAAGTGGCAGACGGTCTCGTCGTCGTTCTTCGTGGTGTATTGCAGGTTGATGGCCGCATCCATCCCGATGAAGGTGCTCTGACCCTTGCGCTTCACGACCCGCAGCGTCTCGAAGGCCGCGCCGATCGCGCCCGCCTCGCCCGTGTGCGGATGCACGAACACCTCCGCCCCCGGCACGCGCTCCTTGATGTAATCGACCTGCGCCTTGACCGCCGCGAGGTTGTACTGCGTCCCGCCCTGGAGCACGAAGCGCTTGCCCAGTGAGGCCATGCGGGGAATCTGGACGACGTATTGCCAGACGTTCTTTGGGAGCACCTGCGCGAGACCCGCGAGGAGTTCTTCCTTGGAGAATCCCTCCTTCTGGAAGTTGACCCGATCGGTGTCGAGAAACACCGCGCAGCCGTAGCTGAACTTCGGCGCGAGCTCCGCCGCGAAGGCCGTGTCCGCGTAGTCGGTGACCTTCAGCCCGAACTGGTCGGCCATCGCCTGGAGCAACATCCCGTTGCCCGCCGAGCAGCTATTGGACAAGCGGAAGTTGGCGATGTCCCCGTTCTTCAGGAACAGCACCTTGATGTCCTGCCCGCCGATGTCGCAGATGACGTCGACGTCCCCGAAGAAGCGCACCGCGCTCATCATGTGGGCGACCGTCTCGACCACGTTGACGTCGGCCCGCAGCGCCTCCTGCAACACGTCCGCGGCGTAGCCCGTGGCGCCAAAGCCCAGCACGTCGAGCGTCGCGCCCTGCGCGTGGACCCACGTCCGAAGCTGCAACAGAAGCTCGCGGGTGTCCTGGATCGGGTTGCCCTTGGAGAGCTGATACGCCTTCTGGATGAGCTCGCCGTCTTCGTCGATGAGCACCGCCTTCGACGAGGTGGAGCCGCCGTCGAGTCCGATGACGGCGCGCACCACGCTGCCGGGTTCGAGCGTCTTCGGGACGAACTTCGGGATGGAGTAGAGCGAGCGAAACTCGTCGACCTCGGTGCTGCTGCGCACGAGCGGCGGTCCGGCGCTCTCGCCGAGGCGCGCCTTGCGGCCGTTGGTCATGTACTCGCGCAGCCCGTCGATGCCGCGATAGAGCCCCACGTCGGGCGCCTCGTGCAGGCCGTACACGCACGCCCCGAAGGCCGCGTAGTACTGCGCGTTGTCGGGAACAAACACCGTCTCCTCGATGGGCCGATCGCGCGGCCAGTCGTAGCCGCGCTCTTCCCACACCTCGGGGATGCGCTTGCGCCAGCACTCCTGGAGGAAGGGCAGGTACGTGTTGGGGCCGCCGAGCAGCAGCACCTTGTGCTTGAGCGTCGAGCCGCGCGTCAGCACCGAGAGGTTCTGGAGGACGATGGCGTCGGCGAGCGAGCAGAGAATCTCGTCCGACGGAATGCCGCTCTTCACCAGGTTGACGATGTCCGTCTCGGCGAAGACGCCGCACTTGGCCGCGACGTGGTGGAGCTTCTCGTCGTTGAAGTGGAGCGTGCGCACGACCGCAGGGTCGAGGCCCACCTTGATCATGCACTTGTCGATGGTGGCGCCCGTCCCGGAGGCGCACTTGTCGTTCATCGAGGGCGCAGCGGTCTTCTCGCCGGTCTTCTCGTTGCGCTGGAAGATGATGATCTTCGCGTCCTGACCGCCGAGCTCGATGACCGAGCCCACGTCGGGGTGCAGCGTCTCGACGGCGAGCGTGACCGAGTTGACCTCCTGCACGAACTTCGCGTGCAACGGTCCCGTCAGCGGCGCCGCGCCAGAGCCCGTCACGAACACCCGCCACTGATCCTTCGGCGACAGCGGAAACGAAGCCTCGATGGCCTCCAGCATCTCGAGCACCTTCTCGGGCTGCTTGGTCTGGTGCCGCTGGTAGTCCGACCAGAGCACCTCGCGCGTCGTCGGGTCGAGCGCGACGGCCTTCACCGTCGTCGACCCCACGTCCACACCCAACACCACCGGCTCCGTGCGCGTCGCGTTCATCCACAACCTCCAGCGATTCCCGGCAAGCGAGCGGCTGAACTGACGTGTCAGTCGCCGGGGAGCCGCTGGGGTAGCACCCTTGAGCCGGAGCCGTCCAATGCCAGTGGGTGCGCTGTCGTTCGCCGGCCGGTGCGCCGCCGAGACCACGGTTGCCGCACGCCTCGGCGAGTGCTGAAGATCCGCCGCGATGCGCTCTCTTCCCCTGGTGTTGCTCTCGGCCTCCCTCGGTCTCGGCTGCTCCGACCCCACGCCAACACCACCCACAGACGCGGCTCCGAGCGTCGACGCGGGCGACGCGGCTGCCTTCACCGACGCGTCCGCCCAGGACGTCTTACCCGAGGACGTAAACCAGGGACCGGCGCGCGCCCTCTTCGACCTCGACGCCGACACCACCCAGCCAGCCCGCTTCTACGACCTGCCCTTCCCCTCGGACCTGCGCCGCACGGCCACCAACGGGCCCGACTTCGCCGGGATGCCCATCCCCGCCACCGCGGGTCTCCTCCGCGCCGCCGCCGCCGTCGCCCAAGACCGCGTCGGCTTCCCCGTCGTCCCCGTCGCGTGGTTTCGCTTCGACGGTCCGCTCGCCCCCCGCGCGCTCACCGACGCCATCCCCGCCGCGGCCACCTCACCCGTGCTGCTGATCGACGTCGACCCCACCTCGCCCGAGCGCGGACGGCTCATCCCCACGGTCGCCTCTTCCCTCGTCGAAGACGGCTACACGCCCGTCAACACCCTCGCCGTCGCGCCCTATCCGGGCTTCGTGCTCCACGGCGCGCGCACCTACGCCTTCGTGCTCACCAGCGCCTTGCGCGACGCCAGCGATCGCCCCGTCGAGGCCAGCGCCGCGCTCGCCGACCTCCGCGCCGGGCGCACCCCGTCGGGTCGACGCGCAGCCGCCGCGGCTACCCTCTACGCGCCGCTCTGGGAGACGCTGCGCACCGCCAACATCGACGCCAGCACGGTGGTCGCGGCCACGGTGTTCACGACCGGCGATGTGGTGGCCGAGACGGCCCGCCTCGGCGATCGCGTGGTCGACCGCTTCGACGTCACGGTCGACGGTCTCGCGCTCGCGCCGGGCGACACGCCTACCGTGCACCCGCGCTACTGCGAGCTGCGCGCGACGGTGACCATGCCGCAGTTTCAGTTTGGCGCGCCGCCCTTCAACACCGACGGGTTGATGCGCGTGGGGGCCGACGGCGTTCCCATGACCACGACCTACACGAGCCCCGCCAACTACGCGCGCGTCCCCGTCGTCATCACCCTCCCGCGCAGCGCGATGCCCGCCGAGGGGTACCCGTTGGTGCAGATGCTCCACGGCTCCGGTGGCTATAGCGACGAGCCCGTCTCGCGCGGAACCTGGACCCCCCGCGGCGCCGCCAACCCCTGCGCCGGAGCGCGTTCGAGCTACTACAACCGCCCCGACACCTTCAACGGCATGGTGGGTTGCTACACCGCCGACCAGGGCCCCGCGTACCACCTCGCACCGCGCGGCTTCGCGGTCGTCGGCTCGGCGCTTCCGGTGAACCCCGAGCGTCTGCCCGGCGCGTCGGGCTTCGCGTACCTCAACCTCACCAACCTCGCGGCGATGCGCGACACCTTCCGCCAGGGGCTCTTCGAGCAGCGCCTCCTCCTCGAAGCGCTCGGTCGCCTCCGCATCCCCGCCGCAACCGTCGCCGCGTGCACGGGCGCGACGCTCCCCGCGGGCACCACCGAGGCGCGCTTCGACACCGCGCAGCTCGTGGTGATGGGGCAGTCCATGGGCGGGATGTACACGCACTTCCTCGCCGCGACCGAGCCTCGCGTGCGCGGCGCCATCCCCACCGGCGGCGGCGGGCACTGGTCGCGCTTCATCTTCGAGTCGCAGATCATCCCCGGCGTCGGCTCCCTCATCGGAACCCTCCTCCAGGGCCGCTCGCTCAGCTTCGTCCACCCGGCCATGGGGCTGCTGCAAACACTCTGGGAGCCGGTCGATCCCATCGCGTACGTGTCGCGCATCTCGCGCGATCCGCTGCCGGGGAAGACGCCCGTGTCGGCGTATGTTCCGGTCGGTCGTGGGGACTCGTACTTCTCCACCAGCACCTTCGATGAGATCGCGCTCGCCTACGGTCACCCGCAGGGCGGCGCGGAGGTGTGGCCCGGCATGCAGCGCTCGCTCACCCTCGACGCGCGCATGGGCCTCGCGCCGTACCCCATCACCGGCAACCTCATGCGCGGAACGCCCCCTGCGACCATCACCAGCGCGGTGGTTCAGTACGAGGGCGACGGCGTGTACGACCCGCACGCGATCTTCACGCAGCTCGACGCGGTGAAGGTTCAGTACGGGTGCTTCGCGCAGACGCTCCAGCGCACCGGGCGGGGCGTCATCGTCGATCCCGCGGGGCGCGCCGCGGACGGTGCCTGCGAGTAGGGACGACCTCGGGCGCCGCAGCGGGCGTCGCGGATGGGCTCGCGATCACCGAGGCGTCGAGCACCTCCTCCACGGGGCGGCCGACGATGCCCGCCGGCGGAGGGATGAGCAGCGCGCGGAGGGCCGTCGCGGCGGTGTCGGTGGTGCGCACCGGCGTCGCGAAGGGACCCGGGCGAACCGACGGGCCGACGGCGATCCAGGGGATCTGGAGGTCGCGCGGGTCGAGCGTTCCGTGATGGAAGCCGTGGCCGCCGTGGTCGGCCGAGACGATGAGCAACGTGCGGTCGGTGCGTGAGGCGATGCCGCGCAGCACCACGTCGAGGCAGCGGTCGGCGCGGGCGATGCCGGTGAGGTACTCGGGGCCCATCCAGCCGCGGTGGTGACCGGCCACGTCGGGCTCGCCGAAGTGGACGAAGGTGATGCCCGCGGGCGCGGTGGCGAGGTAGCGCGCGGCCTCGCGGGCGACGCCGCCGCACTGGTGGCTGGGCTGCGCGTACACGTCGAGCGACTGCGGCAGCGCGATGTGCCGGAGCTTGGACTTCGACACGAACATCGCCGACGCGAAGCCCGCCCGCCGCGCCTCCTGGAAGATGGTGGGGGCCCGTACGAAGCCGCGCTCGGGGCGGTGCTCGTCGAAGTCCATCCCGTGCACGTCGACGTCGACGCCGGTGAGCATCGAGGAGTGCGCCGGCAGCGTGGAGGACATGTCGATGGTGCGCGCGTTTTGCGCCGACGCACCCGCGGCGGCGAGGCGGTGCAGCGCGGGCGCGTCGGCCTGCGCCATGGCGTCGGGGCGCATGCCGTCGAAGCTGACGATCACCACGTGGTCGTAGAGCCTCCGCGGCGGCGCCGTCGGTGCGGTCGGTGCGGGCAGCGGCGCGGGCTCGACCAGCGCGGTGGGAGGGGCGACGTAGCGGGCGCGGCGAGGGGTCGGCGAGCAGCCGAGCGCAAACGCCATCATCACCACGAAGCGGGTCCTGAACATCGTCGACGGTCCTGCGGGCTGTCTGGAGGGGGAGCCACGTCACCACAGACGACGCGGTTGGGCCAGCGGCGCGCGCGGGTCGTCGACACCGCGCGGCCGAACGGGATACAAACCGCGGATGCACAACGGGGCGTTTGTGGGGCGTGCGTGGTGGTGCGGGGTCGTCTTGATGGTGGCCGCGGGCTGCTCGGACAAGAAGGTTCTCGGTGACGAGTGCCTCTTCAACGACGACTGCGTGAGCCCGCTGGTGTGCTCGGCTCGCCGCTGCCGGGTGCAGTGCCGCAGCGACCGCGACTGCGCCATGGGCACGGTCTGCGCGCCCGCCGACGACCCGCGCAAGCGCGTGTGCTTGCCGCTCTCCGGCCCGTCGGAGTGCGCGTCGGACGTGAGCTGTCCGCGCGGTTCGGTGTGCGCGGCCAGCGCCTGCTGGTGGCGCTGCGCCGACGACAACGCCTGCGCGACCCTCGGGGCGGGGACGTGTCAGACCCCGGAGCTTCTCTGCGCGACGCCCATCTCCGTCGAGCAGCAGCGCGCCCTCGGCGGACAGGCGCCCGAAGACGGCGGGGTCGCCACCGACGCAGGGCAGGGGGCGCCCGACGGCGGTGCTTCCACGGACGTGCAGGCGATGCCCGATGTGCCGGTCGCGACGGACGTGCAGGCGATGCCCGATGTGCCGGTCGCGATGGACGTGCCGGCGATGCCCGACGTGCCGACGACGCCCGATGTCGCGGCGGATCAGGTGTCGCCCGACGTCGCGGTCTCGCTAGCGTGCCGCAGCGACGGCGACTGCGCCTTCCGCCACGCGAGCGGTCGGTGCATGGCAGGCGCGTGTGCGTTCGGTGCCTGCGACACGGGCTACGGCGACTGCAACGGCAGCGCCGCGGACGGCTGCGAGACCGACACCTTCGCCACGGCCGCCCACTGCGGGTCGTGCGGCTTCGCGTGTCCCGTCCGCGAGGGCGTCGGCGCGACCCAGTGCGCCGGCGGCGTCTGCGCCGTGACGGCGTGCGCGGCGGGGCGCGCGGACTGCAACAACAACCCCGGCGACGGCTGCGAGGTCGCGCTCACCACGGTCAACCACTGCGGCGCGTGCGGCAACGCGTGCAGCGCCGACACCGCGCTCCACATCGTCGCCGCGGCCTGCGTGTCCAACCGCTGCGGTTACAGCATGTGCCTGCCCGGCTACGCCGACTGCGACGGGCTCGCGTCCAACGGGTGCGAGGTCGACGTGCTCACGTCGACCAACCACTGCGGCGCGTGCGCGACCGCCTGCCCGAGCGGCGCCAACGCGACCACGTCGTGCGCGCGCGGCGCCTGCGTGCAGACCTGCGCGGCGGGCTACGGCGACTGCGACGCCATGCCCGCCAACGGCTGCGAGCAGGACCTCCGCACCAGCCCCGACCACTGCGGCTCCTGCGGCAACCGACTCGGCGCGACGCAGGTGTGCCTCAACGGCGTCGCGCGGGATTTCCCCTACGGCAACATGGACAGCACCGAGGCGCTCGTGGTGACCACCGACACCACCGTCAGCAGCGGAACGTACCGCTACGCGTCGGTGCGCATCGCCGCGGGCGCGACGCTGCGGGTGAGGGCGCCGGGCGTGCTCGATCTGCGCGCGCGCGGTCCCATCGAGGTGCTCGGGACCATCGATCTCTCGGGCGGTCGGGGCGGCGACAACGCGCGCACCGACCTGCGCTGCGAGGGCGGCAACGGCGGGGGAGGGGACACCGGCGTCGCCGTCGCGGCGCCCAACGGCCTCGCGGGGACGTGCCGGGCGCCGGGCGCGAGCGGGCAGGGGACTGCCGGCAGCGACGCGCGCCACGTGTGGGGGGCGTGCGGGACGGGCTCGTCCTTCGGCGGCGGAGCGGGCGGCGGCGCGGTAGGGCCGACGATCATCGAAGCGGGCGGCGGTGGTGGTGGTGGCGGTGGCTTCGGCGGCGGGGCGGGTGGCGGTGGCTTCGGCAACGCGGCCGACTCGGGGGCGGGCGGCGGCGACGGTTCGGGGACCACGTCATCGGGCGGTGCGTCGACACCGGTGCAGGGCGGTGGCAACCCGGGCAACGTTCGCGTGGCGGCGGGCGCGACGTTCTACAACGGGCAGGCGGGCCTCACGGCGGCACCCAATCGCGGTGGCGGCGGTGGCGGCGGCGGGAGCATCGGGTACTTCGCGGCGGTCGATCCGTTCATGATCACGACCTTCCGCGTGGGCTCCGGCGGCGGCGGCGGTGGCGGCTACGGGGCGTCGGTGTTCGATGGCGCCACCGAGGTGCGCTGCGCCCAGGCGGGCGTGTCGGGCGGCGCGGGTGGTGGTGGCGGCGGCGGCGCGCTGCGGCTCGCCAGCGCGACGGCCATCCGGGTGGCGGCATCCGGCGCGCTCCTCGTACGCGGCGGCGCGGGCGGCAACGCGGTGGTGTTCCACACGGTGGGCGGTCAGCAGGGGGGCGGCGGTGCGGGCGGCGGCGGCTCGGGCGGCGCCATCGCCATCGTCTCGCCGGTGGTCGTCATCGATGGGGTCGTCGACACCGTGGGCGGCGTGGGTGGTCGACCGGTGGGTCCCTCGTCGGGCTTCAGCGGCGGCGCCGGCGGCATGGGGCGCGTGCGCGTCTCGGTGCTCCCGACGCGGTGCTCTCTGGCTGGCACGTGGGTTCCGCAGCTCGAAGGCAGCAACTGCCCGCTGTCATCGACGACGTCGCCCGATCCCGGTCGCACGGTCATCACCGACTTCGGCGCCGATCTGGTCGCCAACCGCCTGCGCTGAGGGCCAACCACCAGCCGCCGGCGACGGCGCGGGCGGCGATCCGCTGCCATCAGATGAATTCAGGAGGCTTCAGTTGTTTGCGAGGTGGTGACACCATGACGCTCGCGGGTGGTCGGGCGGTCGGGTGACCACGACAACGCAGCCAACTACGTCGCCTCGCGCGGTCGCATGAAGCACGAACGCCTCAACACCACGACCCTGCCCGAAGGCGGCGCCCGGGACGGGACGGCCCCGTGGGTGGTTACCCTCGCCCACCATGACCGGGAGTGGATCGTCCCGGCGCCGCGGTCACTCGTCGCGGGCAGCACGCTCGCGCTCCAGCGAGACGGCGGGAGCTTCGGCGCCGTCCCGGTCGACGAGCGCGTCTCCCGACGGCACCTCCGCATCGTCGCTGACCTGCAGGGCGCTGCCTGGCTGGCAGATCAGGGTTCGCGCAACGGTGTCTGGCGCAACCGTGACCGCGTGACCTCGGTGCGCCTCGAGGAGCGCGACGCGCTCCGGGTCGGGGGATTCGTCGTCCTCGTGGAGCACTCCGTCGACGCTCCCCTCGCACGCCGTGCATCCCTCCTCGCGAGCGCCCTCCGGGAGCTGACGCGACCACCGCCCTCGGCCCACGCGTTCGCGGAGCTCGTGCTCGCCTCCGAGCGCCTGCCGCCCGAAGGCATCGCGGCGTGGATCCGCGCCCTCCCGGTCGAGCCCGACGTCGAGGCGCTGATGGCGGAGCGCCTCGATGCGCCCCGCCCCGTCGCCGCGCCTCCGCCCTGCGATCGATGGGGCATCGCCTCGGACGCGCGGTGGGTGACCACGCCCGAGGGAGAGCTCGTCGACCTGCTCCCGCGTCCGGTCCTCATGCGCCTGCTGCGGGCCCTGCTGCGAAGCGAGCACCCCGTGGACGTGCCCGCGCTCACCGCGGAGATCTGGCCGGGGGCTCGCCTCGTCGCGGAGTCCGGCGCGGCGCGGGTGTACGCCGCCGTCGCGACGCTCCGACGCCTCGGCCTGCGGGACGTGCTTGTCCGGCGCGAGGAGGGGTACTGCCTCGTGCGCTCGAAGATCACCGTGGTCGCCGTGGCCGCTGAACTCTGACCGACGTCTGGCGTCGGCGTCGCGCGCGTCAGAGCACGTGATAGGGGCGGATGCGCACCGGATGGACCGGCCGCCGCGGAGCCCTCGGCGGCTCGGCGAGCGGCGCGGGTGGCTCGGCGACCGGCGACGCTGCCGGGAGAGGCGGTGTCGCGATGGGGGACGGTCGCGCGCGAAGCTCCCAGGTCGGCGGCGGCGACGGCGGCGTGTGCGCGGGAAGCAACGTGGCAACGAGGGCCGCGTGCGCGAGCGCCGACGGGCGCCGGCCGCGTCGCGTCGGCGACGCGAGGAGGGCGCTGGCGAAGGCATCGACCGACTCGAAGCGACGCGCTCGATCGCGGGCGATGGCGCGGTCGATGGCCTCGCAGCGCGCGCGCGGGAGGTCGGGCCGACTCTCGGCGAGGGACGGGGGCTCGTCGGAGATCACCCGGGCGAGCAGGCGCCCCGGGAGCGCGTCGACGAAGGGCGTCGTCCCCGTCAGGAGCTCGAACCAGACCGCCCCCGCGGCCCAGACGTCCGCGCGGACGTCGACATCGCGCTCGCCCGCCGCCTGCTCCGGGGCCATGTAGGCCGGAGTCCCGAGGAGCACCCCGGAGCGCGTCTGGAGCGACCCGCCCCCGTTGATGTGCTTGCAGAGCCCGAAATCGATCAGGAGGGGGCGCGGCGCGGGGCCATCCCACTGCACCAAGACGTTCTCGGGTTTGACATCGCGGTGTATCACCCCGGCGGCGTGCGCCGCGGACAGCGCGGACATCACGGGCAGCATGATCGCCGCGGCGGCGTCCCAGGTCATGGGCGCCTCGCGCTGGATCACAGCCCGGAGGGTCTCGGCCTCCACGTACGCCAGCGCGATGAAGCATCGCCCCGTCAGGGCGTCCTCGCCCGCGTCGAGGATGACCGGCAGGTGCTGGTGGGACAGGCGCTGCAACGTGCGAGACTCGCGGGCGAACCGTCGCGCGGTGCCGGCGTCGTAGGTCAGCTCGCCGCGCAGCAGCTTCACCGCCGCGGCGCCGCCGCACAGGTCGTCTGCCCGCCACACCTCGCCTGTCGCGCCCTCACCGAGCGGCGCGGTGAGACGAAACCTCTCGGCGATGACCGAGCCGTGCATCGGCGCCTGACCGTGACGGAGCGAAGCGCTTCGCGGAGCTTCGGGGCCCGATGTCACCTCGCGACACTATCACGTGCCTCCGTCGACGGGCGCTTCAGATCAGTTCAGAGCGCTTCAATGGAGGGGCGCGGCGGGACGTTCGAATACTCCGTCCGCAACGAGGTCGGCCTGGTGGCTCCAACCCTTCGTCGCCGGTGCCCAGCGCGGCACGTCGGCGCACCACCAGTGACGCGACCCTCGCAAGGAGCGCATGACATGAACAAGTCGACTCGCTGGCTGATCGTTGGAACGCTCGTGAGCGCAGGGGGCGCGGGCTGCGGAGGAGGGAGCGCGGGGATGGACGCCGCCACCCCCGTGGACGCCGCTGTTCCAAGGGTCGACGCGCCCGCGGCGGTGGACATGCCCGCGGCGGTGGACGTGCCCGCGGCGGTGGACATGCCCGCGGCGGTGGACATGCCCGCGGCGGTGGACGTACCCGCGGTGGTGGACGTGCCCGCGGCGGTGGACGTGCCCGCGGCGGTGGACGTGCCCGCGGCCGCTCCCATCGAGGTGCGAGGAATGGGTGCCCGCGTCATCGCGAACGAGGGCACCTACACGGAGACCGTGCTCGACGGCGTGCCTCCGTGGAGCATGGGAACCGTCACGCTCAGCATCGTCAACACGAGCGCCGCGCCGGTGATGGTCGAGTCCATCAGCCTGGAGCCGGTGTCGCCGACCGACGCGCACGAGTGGGCGTTTACGCAGCCGGGGCGCACCTCTCGCGTGCCGTACACCTTCACGCCCCAGGCGCTGGCTCCCAACGCCAGCACCTCGGTCGGGCTGCACTTCATCCCGATCGCCTCGGGCCCTCGCAACGCGCGCTTCACGGTCCGGTACGCGGGCGGTCAGCGCCACTCGGTGATCGTGGCTGCCCGCGGGCGCGACAACCTCGCGCTCAGCCCCAACGTCTCCAACGGGCTCGAGCGCGTGTTTGCGCGGAGCAACGTCGCCGGGTCGAACAGCGCCGCGCCCGGCGCCGTCGTCGCGGACGCCGCGGGAAACATGTACTTCAACCTCAACGTCAACCAGTGGAGCGACCGCTTCAGCCTCAACGTCGCCCTGGCGCGCGTGAATGCCGACGGCAGCCTCGGGTGGGTCCGTGAGCTCAACGAGCCGTACATCCAGAGCGCGCGTGACATCGGAAACAACGGCGAGGTCGGCGGCAACCCCGATTCGCTCGACATCGACTCCACCGGGGCGCTCTACCTCTCGTTCGACAGGTCGCTCGACAACGCCAACACGGTCTTCCAGTCGGCGTTGATGAAGGTCGACTCGCGCACCGGCGCGCCCGTGTGGTCGGTCGGTCTCAACGCAGGCGCGTCACCCAACCCGACGCTCGTGCGCGAGGGTCTGCGCGGTCAGGCCGTCGATGCGACGCTCGCCGACCGCGTGATCGTCGCCGGCTCGACGGAGGACAACCGCTTCTTCGTCTCGGCCGTGAACAAGTCCGACGGGACGGTGATCTGGGCCCACACCATCACGAGCACCGGGACCCCGCACCGCGTCGGATCGCTGGTCGTCGGCGCCGACGGCGCCGCATACATCGGCGGCATCGGCGACAACGCCCCCTTCGTCGCGCGCCTCAACGGCGTCAACGGCGCGACGCCCACCGTCGCGTGGATGCGCTCGCTCGGGGTCTTCGGTTCCAACGTGAGGGGCCTCGCGGTCGCCGGCGACGGCGTCCTCGCGGCGGTCAACGTGCGCGGCGCCACCACGGCCTTCGTCGGCGCGCGCCTCTCCGCGGCAGACGGGTCGCTCGTCTGGGCGCGCACCTGGCAAGCGGGCGCCGGCGACCGCAACAACACCATGACCGTCGCCCTCCACGACGGGCAGGCCATCTTCGCCGGTCGCACCGCGGTGACGGGCTTCGACACGAGCAGCGGTGATGGCCTGCTGCTGAGCCTCAACCCGACATCCGGGGCCTTCAACTGGGCCTCGATGTACTACGGAGGTCGCGGCGCCGAAGAGATCGTCGCGGACTACATCACGGGCGTCTACCCCACCAGCGCGGGACTCGTCGTGCTCCACCAGCAGACGCCCGGCGGACTCAACCCCAACCACTTCTGGGGCCGCTGGTACCAGGGCATCGACGACACGCTCGCGCTCCCCGGAGGCACCGGTGCCATGCGGGTGATGCCGTACCCCCTCACCGTCACGCCGGTCACGCCGACCTTCGCGACACTCACGGCTATTCGTGCGCACGCGTTCAATCCAGTGATGAGCAACACATGGCTCGACCAGGCCACCGTCACTACCTGCGACGACCCGGTGCGGCTGGAGGCGATGATGTTCCAGGCCGGCACGCAGGTGCTCCTCCAGCGCGTGAACCTTCGCTGAGCGTCGGTGGTGCGGCGCCGTGTTGACGATGGGCGATCGAAGGGCTCTACACTCGCTCGCCTCCTGTGCGCGGCACCCGACCAGACCATCGGCTTCCCACGCCCCGCCGGGCCCTGCTCTCCGGGGTCCTCGGCCTCCTCCTCGGCACCGCGCGCGTCGATGCGCAGGTGCCGAGCGAGTTCGCGGCGCGCCGACTGCTCATCGACCGCGCGCGGCGGGCGCAGTCGCGAGGCGACCACGCCTCCGCGCTCGGGCTCGCCACGTCGGCCCTCCAGATCCAGTCCAGCGCCTCGCTCCTGCTCTTCATCGCCGAGTCGCAGGTCGCGCTCGGTCGCGCGGTCGAGGCGCTCGGCAACGTCGAGCGCTGCCTGCTCGCCGCGCAGGTCGAGCGCGCCGAGCCGGTCGTCGCGCAGAACTGCCGGTTGCTCCAGGCCCGGCTGCGCCCCCGCGTCGCCGCGCTCGCCGTGCGCTGCACCCCGTCGGCGACGCGCATCAGCGTCGATGGCGCGGAGCCCGTCCCCTGCGGCGTCGTGGCGCTCACCCCGGGCGCGCACCGCGTGGTGGCGCAGCTCCCGGGGTTCGCGCCGCAGACGGTCGAGGTCACCCTGGTCGGTGGCGAGGTGCGCCCCGAGACCATCACCCTCGCGCCCGAGGTCGCGCCAACACCCGAGGTCGCGCGGTCGGACCAGGCGTCACCCGAGCCTCCGCCGCCCGAACCCGTGGTCGCGGCACCAGCGGCTCGACCGCCACTCACGTCCACGAGCACCCTGCCGCGCCGGGGCGCTCCGACGGGCGCGATCGTCCTCGGCGCGGGAGGGCTCGTGCTGCTAGCCCTCAGTCCGCTGATCTTCTACGCCCGCGACCAGGCCGTGAAGAGCTGCGTCTGGACCGACGGCGACGCGCTTGCGTGCCCCGACGCCGCGGCCCTCGTCGACGCCAACCTCGGCAACGACGTCCTGCATCCGGCGGCGATCGTCGGCGTGGCCGTCGGTGGGACGGCGGTGCTGGGTGCGCTGCTCTGGGCGCTCCGGGCGCCGTCCGCGCCGACGGTGCGAGCCGTCGTCTCCGCCACGGCGGGGGCGGTCATCGTCGAGGGGCGGTTCTAGTCCGATGCGCCCGCTCGCCATGGACGATGGTGCGCGGGGGAGGCGCCGCCGGGTGAGCGCGGGGCTCCTGCGGGTGCTCGCGTCGATGCCCTTCGCCGCGTCGGGTGGATGTTATGCCAGCCGGGTCTTCATCGAGGTCGACGCTGCCCGCGCGACCGACGCGGCGAGCGCGCAGGTCTCCAGTGACGTGGCGACGAGCGACGCGACCCCCGACGGCACGACCGTCGACGCGACGGCCGTCGACGACCTCGGCCTCGGCCCGCGCGCTTACCAGCGATGCACGGTGGTCTCGCGCAACCGCGGCGGGGACGAAGTGCCGGTGCAGACGACCTGTCACGAGGGCGGGACGAGCCCGGCCGGTTGCGGCGTCGTCTCGGTGCCGGGCGCGACCTTCACGCTCGGCGAGGCGAACCCCGAGTTCTCGCCCGGCGTCACCAACATCGGATCGCGACCGGTGCAGCCCGACATCGTGGTCAGCCCCATGCGGGTCGACCGCTACGAAGCCTCCGTCGGGCGCTTTCGCCGCTTCCTCCGCGCGTGGGAGCGGGGCTGGCGTCCGCCGCCGGAGGTCTACATGCCGGACTGTGTTCGCGCCGAGCGCATCGGCGACCTCCCGGGCTCCATCACCGCGGGCGAGCTCGTCGCGGCCGAGGCTTCGAACTTCACGGCCCGTGAGGGCGCCCGTGATGCCCACCCGATCCACTACATCGACTGGGTGAGCGCGGTGCGCTTCTGCGCGTACGAGGGCGGGCGCCTCCCGACCGAGGCCGAGTGGGAGTACCTCACCCGCATCCGCGCGGTCGCGGGCCTGCCCTCGCCGCGCCCCTACGCATGGGGCGCGCGGCGGACGGGCGTGTCGTGCGCGACGGCGTGGGTGCTGGGATGCTGGACGCGGGATGGGGTCGGGCCGTACACGCTGCCCGTCGAGGAGGCCGACGAGGTGGGCGGGATCTCCGGCCTCGGTGGCAACGTGCTGGAGTTCACGTTGGATAGTTTTCAACACTATCAGCCGCCCGGCGCCGACCCGGACACCTGGTGCTGGGCGTCGCTCTCGCAGCGCGATCCGTTGTGTCAGCGGATGAAGGCGACGGACACGTACCGCTCGTCGGTGTTTCGCGGCCCGGGTCTCCACTCGCAGGGCGCGCAGCTCCACGCCGCGTCGCGCTGGTACATCAACTCGATCTTGACCAGGCAGGTCGACCTGGGCGTTCGCTGCGTCTACGCGGATCACTGAGTGCCTTCACCGGACCGCCGACGGCACCACCAGCCGCGCGCCTGGAACGCCGTCGTTGAAACGCGCGCCGCTTTCACCTGGAGGGCTGGAGTCATGCGACGTGGGCTGTGGCTGGGGGTCTGGTTCATGGCGCTTCCGGGCTGCGCGGCGTGGCTCCACGCGAGCGGGGGCGTGGCGACCTCGCTGTCGGGCCGCCAGCAGGGCCCACAGGGCGTGCTGGACGTCGAGTACGGCGGGCGCTTCGGCGCGCTCCCCGTCGGCGGGAGCATGAACCTTCACGGGCGCTTCGGCGCGGGGCTCGTGCAGGTCGCGCCGTCGTTGTCCGTGCGCGGCGCGGTGCCGTCGACCCCGGTCGCGCCGTTTCTGGGCCTCGGTCTCCGCGTCTTCTCGTTGGAGTCGAACCAGGGCGCCTTCGTGTTTGGCCTGGCGAGCCCCTACCTTGACCTCGGCACCTACGTGATCGTGCGTTCGCAGAGCGCGGGCGTCGGGCAGCACGGCGCTGGCGGCGGCGTCGGCCTGGTGCTGCACGGTCAGGTTGGCTACGACGTCCGCCTGGCGTCCGAGCCCAACGACTGGTGGGCCTCGGTATCACTCGGCGTCGCGACGTACGTCTTCGGCCAGTAGGCCGGCGTCGGCGACCAAGCCCACCCAGGCGGCCTGGGTTGCTCCCCCCGCTGCAACGCGACGCCCTGAGTCGCCCGCCGTGTCGACGTCGGGCACGAAGCCCACGCCGTGGCCAGCTCAGATCGATTCAGAAGGGTTCTGTTCGTGGACGCCCCGCCGCTGCGTATCCACGGGTCGGAGGTGATCAATGAGTGTTGTGGAGACGATCCAATGTTCGGTGTGCGGCGACGCGGCACCGGCGGGCACATCGGGCTATTCGAGCGAAGGTCCGGCCTGCGCAAGGTGTGCGAGTGCGTTCGCCGCTGCCGGATCGAAGAAGCTCTCGCCGCCCTCGGTGGTGGCGCTCATCGTCGCGCTCCTGCCCCTCGCGTTCGGTCAGTCGCTCACCATCTGGACCGCTCCGCACGGAATCCGGCGCGAGGAGTCGATGCGGCTGTTCTTCATCCGTACGACAGCGGTCACCGAGGCCAACACGGGCGAGGTCGCGATCACCGTCGACCCCGCCGCGGTGCGCACGCACTCCGACCCCGTCGCGCTGTTCGGCGGCCCCGTCGCGATGCTGGTGGGCGCCTTGGCCCTCGCGCTGGCCATGCGGACCACGCCGCGCCCCACGCGCGCGATCGTCGTCAGCGTCATCGCGCTCGTGCTCGGCGGGTACTCGCTCCTGCGCGGCCTTGGCAAGCTCTAGAACACCCCTCGGGTCATCGACGCCACGCCGCCGCGCCCCGACGGCGAGCCACTCCTTCAGCCGTCGGGCGTGTTGCGCATGAAGTCCGCGACCTCACCCAGCCGCTGCTCCAGAAACCCGCGAATCTCTCCGCGCACCTCGCACTCGTCGAGCGCCCGGCCCATTGCGCGCATCCACGCGTCGCGCATCGCGGTCGTCACGGCGACCTTCGCGTGGCGCATGCGCAGCCGCGGGTGGCCGTGCCGCTCGACGTAGGTCTGCGGGCCGCCGAGCCAGCCGATGAAGAAGAGGGCGAAGTTCTCGCGCGCGTCGGGGTGGACCTTCCCCTCCGCGGTCAGCCGGTGCACCGCCGCGAGCGCGGGCTCGTGGGTCTCCATGGCGTCGTAGAAGCGCCGCGCGATGTCGCGCACCTTCTCCTCGCCGCCGAGCTGCTCGTAGGGGGTCACCACCTTTGGGTCGATCATCGGTAGCCTTCTGCCTGGAGGTTGAAGAGGGAAGCGTAGGTTCCGCCGCGGGCGATGAGGTCGGCGTGGGGGCCCTCCTCGGTGACGCGCCCGCCGTCCACCACGACGATGCGGTCGGCCATGCGAACCGTCGAGAAGCGATGCGTGATGAGCACCGCCGTGCGCGTCGCCTTGAGCGCCTGGAGCCGCTCGAAGACCTCCGCCTCGGCCTCCGCGTCGAGCGCCGCCGTGGGCTCGTCGAGCAGCAACAACCCGCTGCGCCGCATGAACGCCCGCGCCAGCGCCACCCGCTGCCACTGCCCCACCGAGAGGTCGTCGCCGCCGAAGGCCCGACCGAGCGGCGTGTCCACGCCCTGCGGGAGCTTCGACACCAACGCCTCTGCGCCCGCGTCGCGCACCGATCGTTCGATGGACGAACGATCGTCGAGCGCGGGCAGCCACCCGACGCCCACGTTGTCGGCCACGCTGAACTGAAAGCGCGCGAAGTCCTGGAGCACCACCGCGAGCCGCGCGCGGTACGTCGCCGCAGGAACCGTGGCGAGGTCGACGCCGTCCAGCAGGATGCGCCCCGACGTCGGGCTGTGCAGCCCCGTGAGCAGCTTCACCAGCGTGCTCTTGCCGGCGCCGTTGCGGCCGACGAGGGCGACGGTCTCGCCGGGCCGCAGGGTGAGCGAGACGTCCGTGAGCGCGTCGCGCGTGGCGCCGGGGTAGCGGAAGGAGACGTGGTCGAAGCGCACCTCAGGGGGGCGCGCGGTGTCGACGTCGGTGGCGGGCGGGGCGTCGGGCTCGTCGTCGGGCAGACCGAGGAAGTCGAAGAGGTTGGCCATGAAGAGGTTGTCTTCGTAGATGCGCGCGACCCCGGTGAGCGCGCCCTGCATGGCGGTCTGACCCTGGCGAAACACCATGAGGTAGAGGGTCATCGCGCCGAGGGTGATGGCCCCGGAGAGGGCGTCGCGCACGATGGCCACGTACGCGAGATAGAACGCCCCCGACGACAGCAACGACAGCCCAACGGACCAGCGCGCGCGTCGTCCGTGGAGCGCCTTCTCCTCGGCGTGGAAGCCCTCGTGGAGGACCCGGTAGCGCTCGATGATCCACTGCGAGAGCCCGAGGAGCTTCACCTCCTTCACCGTGCTCTCGGTGGTGAGGGTCGTCTCCAGGTAGTTGCCCTGGCGGTTGCGCTGCGTGCGCGCGCGTTGGAGCGCGAAGAGCTCGCGGCCGTGGCGCGTCTCCGACAAGAACGGCGGCAGACCGGTGAGCACGAGCACCACGAAGGCCCACGGCCCGAGCGACCACAGGAGCGCGGCGTAGCCCGTGAGGGTGACGGTGTTGCGCAGCACCGCGAGGGTCTGGTTGACGAGGTCGACGGGGCGCGCAGTCGCCTCGCGGCGGGCCTGCGTGAGCTGGTTGATGAAGGTCGGGTCTTCGAAGTGCGGATACGAGACGTTGGCGGATTTACGCAGGATCAGCAGGTTGACGTGGAGCCCCAGGCGAGAGCGGAGCATCACGCCGGTGTAGGTGTTCCATTGGGTGGTGCCGGTGCGGGCGAGCACGAGGAGGAGCTCGAGCGCGACCCAGGTGAGCGCCGCCCGCGAGGCGTGACCGACGATGGCGTCGATGATCTTCGGGCCCACCGCGGTGATGGCCACGGTGAGCGCCGCATCGAGGAGCTGCCCCGCGACGAGCCGCGCGAGCAATCCCCGATCGGCCTGCGCGACGAGGCCCAGCGCTCGCCACGCGTTGAGCCCGACCTCGGGCGCGGCCCGCATCCGGTCGCGCCAGCCGAAGACCACCTCGCGCGGACCTACGCTCTCGGGCTGACCTGACACGGCCGTCTCGCTAGCACCGAAGCGCCGCTCACGCCTCCGGCGTCTTCGGCGGAACCGTCGGCGGCATCCGGTCGGCCTCGTCGATGCCCTCGAAGGGGTCGTACGCGACGGTCTCCTTCAGCGCGGCGGGTGCGTCGGGAGCGGCCGCGGGCGGAGGCGTGAGGGGCGCGCCGAACTCGATGAAACCATCGGCCGCCGCCGGAGTGCTGACGAGCGACTGCACGGGAGGCGCCGCTTCGACGATGGTCTCGGTCGGCGCCTCGACGACGGGCGCCGCAGACTCGGTCGGCGCTTCGACGACGGTGTCGACAGGCGGCGCAGGTGCTTCGACGGGGATGCCCAGCAGGGTCTCCGCGGAGGCGACGGCGGCCGCGTCGGCGATCGGGTCCGCGATCGGGTCGGCCTTCGTCTCAATGACCGCGACGGTCTCTTCGGTGGAGGGCGCTGACTTCTTCGGGACGTCGACGCGCGTCTCCGCCAGCGGGCGCACGGAGGTCTCCGAGAGCACCGCCGCGAGGGCTGCCGAGAGGGTCTCCGGCGGAGAGCTGGGCTCGGGCATCGGGCTGCCGCGCGTGGCCTTGTCCACCGCGAAGATCACCCGCTTGATGGGAACCAGGAACTCCGCCGCGCTCTGGAAGCGCTTGTCGGGGTCGAAGTCGAGCGCCTGCAAGATCATCTTGTCGATCATCTCGGGCACGCCCGGCGTGATCTCGCGCGGCGGCCGCGGGCGCTTCTTGCGGTCCATGCCCTCGAAGGGGAGGACGCCGGTGAGCATCTCGTAGAGCGTCGCGCCCACCGCGAAGAGGTCGCTGCGCAGGTCGACGCCCACGCCGATGAACTGCTCGGGCGGCATGTACGCGGGCGTCCCCGCGATCATCGAGCTCTTGTTGCCCTGGGTGACGGACTTCGCGAGCCCGAAGTCCATGAGCTTCACCGTCCCCGCCGAGCTCCGCATCATGTTGGACGGCTTGATGTCGCGGTGGATGAACTGCCGCTCGTGCGCGAACTCCAGCGCCTCCAGCACCTGCTTCGTGACGCGCAGCGCCTCCAGGACGGCGATCTTCCCCTCCGCCTCGATGACCGCGTCGACGGTGCGCCCCTCGACGAGCTCCATCGCCATGAACATCCGCCCCTCGATCACGCCGCTGTCGTGGATGGTCACGATGTTGGGGTGGTTGAGCTGCGCCACCGAGCGCGCCTCGCGCTGAAACATCTCGCGCATCTCGCCCTGCGCGCTCAGCTCCTCCGACAAGAACTTCAGCGCCACCTCGCGCCCGAGCACCGTGTCCGTCGCGCGGTACACCACCGCCATGCCGCCGCGACCGAGCTCGCCCTTCACCTCGTAGCGGCTCGTCGCCGCGTCGAGCGCCTCGTTCTTCCGCGCGCCCACCACCGACATCTTGCGCGCCAGCATCGACTGCCAGCCCGCGAGCTCCAACACCCGCGCGCCCGCGTCGCGGTACCCCGGCGACGCCTCCTCCACCGCGGCGAAGCACGACTGCGCCCGCGACCAGTCGCCCGACGCCAGCGCCGCCAGACCCAGTCGATAGAACACCTCGATGTTGCCGAGGTCGCACGGCCGGTCGCCGACCATTCCCTGGAGCGACTCGATGGACGGCCCCTCCTTCGCCGCGCGCACCGCGTCGTCGTAGAGCGCGCCGAGCCCGATGGGGCTGTCCTCCAGACCCCGCGCGAGCGGTCGATCGGGGTGCCCGGGCCTCCCCTGGATCACCACCTGCGTGATGTGCACCACCTGCTGCGGCGGGCTCCTGGGCTCCGCGGGCGGCGGCAGGCTGCTCGCTCGCCTCGCCCTCGCGGCGGCGGCCTTCGTCGCCTCGCGCACCATCCGCGACGCGTCCTCGCGCCCGATGCCTCCCTCCGTGTTCTGGGGCACCGCGAAGTTGTGCTTGCCGGTCGACACCAGGTCTCTCGGCACCCCCGGCGCCTTCATGGAGACACCCTCGCCGCGCGCCAGCCGACGCACCCGCTTCTCCACGTCGCGGTACCCGGCCACGCTCCCCTGGAGCGCCATGAACACCTCGATGGCCCGGTCCACCTCGCCGGCCTTCTCCAGCACGGTGCCGTAGCGGTAGTGCAGCGGCGCCGTCGTCTTGCTGAGCGGCCGCGTCGCGATGAGCTCCCGCAGCAGCGTGTTGGCCACCGCGAGCGAGAGCGCCTCGACCCGATCGAGCAGCTTGTCCGAGTCGGGGCTCTTGCGCGCGGCGTCGGCCCAGATGACCGCCGCCCGCTCGCCCTGCCCGGCCAGCTCGTAGAGCTCGGCCGCGCGCTCATGAAACCCGCGCGCCGCCACCAGCGGAGCCGCTGCGCCGGGCGTTCCGAGCACGTTGACGTAGAGGTGCACCGCCTCGTCGATCATGTCGGCCTCGCGGTACAGCTCCGCCGCGCGCGTCACTTCACCGACGGCCAACAGCTCTTCGGCCGCGCCCTGCGCCGCCTGCTGCACCTCGAAGGTCCGCGTCGGGTCGCCCGCCGCCTTCGCCCGCAGCGCGTGGTAGCGGCCCTCTGCGTCGCGCGCCCGCGCCTTCGCGTCGCCCTCGGTCGTCGTCGTCGCCGCGGTGGCGCCGCGCAGCGCCCTGGCCCGGTCGGCCATGCCCGCCTTGTCGTAGCTCAGCGCCGCGCGCTCGCTGTCGCCCGCCCGCTCGTAGAGCTCGCCCGCCTGCCGCAGGTTGCCCATGCGCGACGCGACCTGCGCCGCGCGGGCCGGGTCGTTGGCGCGGAGGTACAGGTCGACCGCCTCGGCGAAGCGGTCGTTGCGGATCGCGAGCTGCGCCGCCTCGGCGTACTGCCCCTTGTCGAGCAGCGCGGCCATCCCGTCGACCTCGCCCCGCGCCGACTTCGCCTTCGCCGCGCGCTGCCGTTGCAGCACCACGACGAGGCCCACCACCACCGCGAGCAGCACCGCTACGACGATCGGATTGTCCATTGGCCCCTCAGCCTGCGACCGCCATGAGCGCCTCGCTCGTACCCAGGAGCTTGCGCGCCATCAGGTACGCCGCCGTGCTCCCGAAGGACTGAAACACCTTCGCCTCGGCCGCCGCCTTCAACACCTCGGTGGGCGCCGCGCCCGCGATGAGCGCGTCCCTCGCGTCGGCGTTGACCTGCCACCACTCCACCACCGGCATGCGCCCCTGATAGCCCGTCTGCTGGCACAGGTCGCACCCCACCGGACGCGGCAACGGAACCTGGCTCCCCCGGTCGACCAGCCGCCGCGCCACGAGGTTTTCCATCAGCGCGGGCGGCACCTGATCGAGCCGCACGCAGTTGCTGCACAGCCGCCGCGCGAGCCGCTGCACCAGCACGAAGGAGAGCGCCTCGGCGACGAGCGTTCGACCGCAGCCGAGGCTCTCCAGGCGCTGCAGCACCGACGTCACGTCGTTGGCGTGCGTGGACGTCAGCACCAGGTGGCCCGTCATCGCGGCCTCCAGCGCCATGTGCGCCGTGTCCGCGTCGCGCGTCTCGCCCACCGCGATGACGTCGGGGTCCTGCCGCAGCGCCGCGCGCAGCACCTGCGCGAAGCCGAGGCCCGCGTTGGCGTTGATCTGCACCTGCGTGACCCCCTGGAGCCGGTACTCGATGGGGTCTTCGATGAGCATCACGTTGGTGTCGGGGCGCGTGCGGCGTCGCTCGTTGAGCATCGAGTAGAGCGACGAGCTCTTGCCCGACCCGGTGGCCCCCGCGACGATGATGGCCCCGTGCGGCCGTTGCAGCGCCTTGCGCACGGCGTTGAGCGCGCCCGGGTCGGTGAAGATCTGCTCCAGCGGGCGCATCATCCCGGCGCCCTCGAACACCCGCAGCACCACCTTCTCGCCGCGGCTGCTGGGCAGGGTCGAGATGCGCAGGTCGAGCTCGCGCGCCCCGGACGCGAGGCCGATGCGCCCGTCCTGGGGTGTGCGCGTGTTGGTGATGTCGAGCCCGGACAGCACCTTGAGCCGCGCCGCGATGCCCCGCGCAAACGACGGCGGCGGGACCTCCGACCACTCGTGCAGCATCCCGTGCACGCGGAAGCGCACCTTCACGCCCGACGCCTCGGGCTCGATGTGGATGTCCGACGCCTCGCGGGTGAGGCCCGCGGCGATGATGCGGTTGACGGCGCGCACCACCTCGTCGCCCACCACGCGCGCGACCTTGTCGGGCTCGCGCTCGCTGTCGGACGCGTCGAAGGAGAGCGAGTCGGGCGACACCACCACCAGCGCGTCGCGGGCGCTCTCGGGGCCGCGCGGGGTGTCGACCTTGTAGCGCAGCACCGCGTGGGCGAAGTCTTCGAGCGAGACGGCCGCCACCTCGAAGTCGACGGTGTGCAGCACGCGCCGGAGGTCGGCCAGCGCAGCGGCGTTGCGGGGCAGCACCATGCCCACGAGGAGCTTGTTGCCCTGGAGCCGCAGCGGCATGGCGCGGTGTTGGAGGATGAGCTTCGCGGGCAGCATCCCCACGACCTTGGGCGACGGGTCGAAGTCGCTGACCTCCACGAAGGGAATCACCCCCGACCCGACGTCGGCGCTCGCCCCGACGGCGGACACCGGGGCGGGGCGCCGCGGAGCATCGACGCCGAGGGCGGGCGTCGGGGCGCGCACCGCGGAGGGCGTCGCGGCCGACGAAGCACGCAGGGTGATGGCGCCGAGCTGCACCGTTCGGGTGGCGAGCCGCCGCGCGAGCGCGAGGGAGAACTGCGGAACGCGCGTGAGCAGCGCCTCGACGAGCTCGGGCTTCATCCGCATGACCACGCAGCCCTCGTCGGCGACGACGGTGTAGGCGTGGGCCGCGCGGGTGAGGGCGCCCACGTCGCCGAAGTGATCGCCCGGGTTGAGCGTCTCCAACGGGGTGCTGGCGCCGGTCATGGCGTGGACGAGCGAGGCCGTCGCGCGCCCGCGTCGCAGCAGCGAGATGCCGTCGGAGGGTGATCCTGCGCGCACGAGCGTGGTGCCCGCCGGGTGCTCGCTCACCACGAGGTGCGGCGCGACCTTGGCGATGACCGCGGCCTCACACTCCCGCAGCAGGAGGGTCTTCGAGAGGAAGGCTTCCACCGCCTCGCCGCGCGCGTCGTCACGTCCAGCCACGCCGCGATTCTAAGCGCCTCCGCCCGCTCACGGGTGGACGAATTTCTCCCCGCTACTCCATCGCCGTACGCAGCGAGAGCAGCAGGTAGGGCGCCCGCTCCTCGACGCCCCGCTCGCGGTGGGTGAGCACGAGGCCGTGGGCGCCTCCCACGATGAGCCAGCAAAGCCCGTCGCTGGAGTCGTCGACCTGCACCGCGCGGGCGTCCCCGGTCTCGGCCCCATCGGCACTCGACACCGCGCGCACCGCCCACCACCCGTCGACGCCGTCCTCGGACTCGAAGGTGATGGCGCCCACCGGGCGCGACTCGCCAGCCCGCTTGAAGCGCATGGACACGCCTTCCTCCGAGGCGGCACCCGGCTCGACGTCGACCGCGATGAACTCTCCCGCTTCCAAGCCCCTGGGCCCCTTCTACCGTTCGCCTTGCGACCCTTGCGCCCTTGCGGCTTCTTCCCCGTCCGCCGCGCCATGCAGTGGCACACCCGACTTCGCGCGCTCCCCCGCCACCTCGCGCACCAGCTTCGGCACGAGGTACCCCGGCAGCCGATCGGTGAGCGCCCGCACCAACGCCACGGCCTCCGCCTCCGGAACCTCGAAGTGCCCCGCGCCGCGCACCCGATCGAGCAGGTGCAGGTAGTACGGCACCACCCCCATCGAGCCGAGCGCCTCGCTGAGCGCCGCGAGCGCCTCGGCCGAGTCGTTGACGCCGCGGAGCAGCACCGACTGGCAGAGCAGCACCGCGCCCGTCGATCGCAGTCGGCGCACGGCGGCGCGCACCTCGTCGTCGAGCTCGTCGGCGTGGTTGACGTGCAGCACCACCACGACGGGCGCGAAGCGAGTACCCCCCAACAGCCGCAAGAGCTCATCGTCGACGCGCGCCGGGCCCGTCGTGGGGAAGCGCGTGTGGATGCGCAGCCGGGTGACGCTCGGGATGGATTCGAGGTCGCCCACCATGCGGGCGAGGACGGTGTTGGACAGCGACAGCGGGTCGCCGCCGCTCAGGATGACCTCGGTGATGGAGGTGTCGCCGCGCAGGGTGGCGAGCACGCCGGGCCAGTGGTTGACCGCGCTGCCGTCGGCGTAGGGGTACTCGCGGCGGAAGCAGTAGCGGCAGTGCACGGGGCACGCGGCGGTCGCCACGACGAGGGCGCGGCCCTGGTACTTCTGGAGCAGCCCCGGGGAGCGCTGCACATGGGCGTCGCCCACCGGGTCGCTGACGAAGCCCTCGCGCTCGACGAGCTCATCGGCCGACGGGAGAAACTGACGCACCAGCGGGTGCTCGGGCCCGAGTGATTCGAGTCGACGGGCGAGGTGCTCGGTGACCTTGAGGGCGAAGCGCTCCGAGGCCGCGGTGACGTCGGGGAGCGAGGATGCGGGGAGGCGCCAGCGTCGGACGAGCGTGGCCGGGTCGGTGAGGGATGGTTGCATCAGAGGGCCGTCGGTCAGGGTGCCTACGACGCCCCGACGGCCCGGCGCAACCTCAGTGGCGGTTGGCGAGGCGCGCGATGAGCATCTGCGCTTCGAGGTGCATGAGCGACTTGCTCTCCTGGCCGCGCTCTTCGGTGATGATCTGCTCCAGACGGGTGGAGCACTCGGTGCAGCCGTGGGGCGAGAGCGCGTCGAGCGCCACGTGGATGGAGCGGCGCACGAGGGGGTCGGGGTTGTTGGCCTGGGCGAGCAGCGCCTGGCGCGCGGCGGGGTTTTCGCTGAGGGTCCACGCGATCATGTAGGCGGCCTTGCGGACGACGTTTTTCTCGGGGTTGGTGAGGCGCTCGCGGTAGCAGGCGAGGTCGCCGTCGTTGCAGTCGTGGGCGACCGAGGCCACCTGCCGGATGGTGGCGAGCTGCGTCACCACCGGGCGGATCTCGTCGCTCGCGTCGGGGTTGGCGGCGAGGAGGGCGTCGAGGTCGGCCTGGGCGCGCGTGGCGAGCTGGTCGAACTGCGCGAAGGTGTCGTGGCGCACCGCGCTGGCGAGCGGCATGAGCAGCCCGAGGCGGTAGGGCACGGCGTCGCGCGCGCTCATCTGCGGGGTGCTGAGGCGCCGCACCATGAGGGGGACGGTGCGGGTGTCGCCCAGGAGCACCAGCGCCGGGGCGACGGTGGGGGCCATGTCGTCCTCGCCGCCGGGCGTGCCCTCGTTGAAGGTGGTGGAGAGCGCCTCGAAGATCTGCGCGCGCTCCGGGGCGTCGGCCGGGAGCGCGAGGCCCGTGTACCCGAGGGTCTCGGCCGCGGCGCCGCGCACGTTGGCGACGGTCTCGCGGTTGCGGAGCAGGGTGATGAGCGAGGGGACCGCCGAGCGGTCGGCGAAGTTGCGGAGCACGTCGATGGCCGTCGACTGCTGCAACCCCGGCGGCACCTGCGGCATGTTCGGGACCGACGCAAACGACGTGATGAGGGTGGAGACCAGGGGGTTCTGGTTGTCGATGGTGGCGATGAGGCGCGGCACCGAGGCGGCGGCGCCGAGGCGGGTGAGGGCGCGCGCGCAGTTGTTGAAGGCGTTGGCGCGGCGGACGTTGAGGTAGAGGCCGTAGATGAGGGCGTCGACCACGGGCTGCGTGGCGGCCGTGGGCACGGCTCGGCCGATCTCCCCGAGGGCGTCGGCGGCGGCGCGCGCGGTGCGAATCTCCTGCTCGGCGATGGGCTTCTGGAGGGTGCGCACGAGCACGTCGACGGCGGTGGGCTCGTGCATGGCGCCGAGCGCCTGGATGACCGACTCGCGGATGGCCGGGGCGGCGCCCGAGTTGCCCGAGGCGCGGTCGATGGTGGCGAGGAGCCGCTGGGCCACCTGGGCGTTGCCCGTGGGGCTCATCAGCTTGAGGGCCTGGGCGGCGCGCAGGGCGATCTGCTCGCTCTCGCTGTTGCCGGGGCTGAACTCCAGCGCGTTGAGCAGGGCCGGGATGGCGCGCGCGTCGTTGCTGGCCGCCAGGATCTCGATGGCCTCCTTGCGGACGGCGATCTCGTCGCGGTGCCCGACGAAGGCGTCGTTGACCGGCGGGATGACGGTGTTGAGGAAGGCGACGACGGCCGGGTCGCGCAGGTTGTTGGGCGGCGTGGTGGTGGCGAGCTTCGACTCGAACATCTGCCGCAGGCGACGCATGGCCGCCGGGCGCTTGCTGGTGTCGCCGAGCTTGCCGACCCAGGTGGCGGGCTCGTTTTCGTTCTCGCAGCCGAGGAGGGAAGCACCCCCCAGGCACAGGGTGGCGACGAGGGTGAGACGGGTGGCGAGTCGCGAGGTGCGCATCAGATCCTCCGGTGGAGCGCGCAAGGTAGAGCGGTCGCCGAAGGGAATGCAACGGCAGACGGTCGACGCCCGCCTACCCGATCTCCCCGTCGCGGGACACCACCTCGTCCCCCGTCAGCATCGCGCGCACCTCCGGCGTCACCCGCAACAGCTTGCCCTCGCGGTTCATGAGCGCGTGCTTCGTGGTCGCCGTCGCCACGAGCTCGTCCTCTCCGACCTTCCGCAGCTCGTACCCGATGCGGATGGACGCGGCCCCGATGTCGGTGAGCTCCAGCGTCACGGCCAGCACGTCGTCGAAGCGCGCCGGTCGCCGATACCGGAGCGCGGCCTCGACCACGACGATGAGCACACCCGCGTCTTCGAGCGCCGCGTAGGCCCCACCCCGCCGCCGGATGAACTCCTCCCGCGAGCGCTCCAGGTACTTCAGGTAGACGCTGTGGTGGAGCAGCCCCATGCGGTCGACGTCGGCATAGTTGACGCGGATGTGGACGGTGCTGCGCGGGTGGTTTGCTTCGGGGTTGGTGGACATCCGTCGCGACCATAGCCCATCACGAACAAAGCGTTCGGCGAGCCGTGTAGAGTGCGCGCGATGCAAGGCAGCGTGCTGATCGTGGATGACGACGCGGAGCTGGTGAAGCTCCTCGGGGTGGTGTTGAGCCGCAAGGGCTTCGCGACGCGCGGCGTGCGCTCTGGCGCCGAGGCGCTCGCGGCGCTGGGGGAGGGCGCCTTCGACGTGATGCTCACCGACGTGCAGATGCCCGGCATGGACGGCATCGCGTTGTGTGAGCGCGCGGTCTCGGCGCACCCCGACCTGCCGGTGGTGGTGCTCACGGCGTTTGGCTCGATGGAGACGGCCATCGCGGCGATGCGGGTGGGCGCCTACGACTTCGTGACCAAGCCCGTCGACAACGCGGTGCTCGCGCTCGCGGTGGAGCGGGCCGCGCGGCACCACGCGCTGGGCCGCGAGGTGCGCCGTCTACGGATGCTCGCGTCGGACCCGACCGGGGTCGCGGGGCAGCTCGGGATGATCGGCGACTCGGTGGTGATGCGTCAGGCGCACGACCTCATCCAGCGCGTGGCCGACACCGAGTCGACGGTGCTCGTCACCGGGGAGTCGGGCACCGGCAAGGAGCTCGCGGCCCGCGCCATCCACGCCCGCAGCCGGCGATCGTCGGGGCCCTTCGTCGCCATCAACTGCGCCGCGATGCCCGCGCTGCTGCTGGAGAGCGAGCTCTTCGGGCACCGGCGCGGGGCGTTTACCGACGCGCGCGCCGACCGCAAGGGGCTCTTCCCGCAGGCCGAGGGCGGCACGCTCTTCCTCGACGAGGTGGCGGAGCTCCCGCTGGAGCTGCAACCGAAGCTGCTGCGCGCGCTGCAGGAGCGCGTGGTGCGGCCCGTCGGGGGTGACCAGGAGATTCCGGTCAACGTGCGCGTGGTGGCGGCGACAAACCGCGACCTGGAGACGGCCATCGAGGAGCACCGCTTCCGCGAAGACCTCTACTACCGCCTCAACGTCATCAACGTCCCGCTGCCGCCGCTGCGCTCTCGCGGCGGTGACATCCTGCTGCTGGCCCAGCACTTCATCGACCGCTTCGCCGCGCGCGCCGAGCGCACCGTCCGCGGCCTCACCGCCGACGCCGCCGCGCGGCTGATGGACTACGCGTGGCCCGGCAACGTGCGCGAACTCCAGAACGCCATGGAGCGCGCCGTCGCCCTCGCGCGCTACGAGCACGTGACGATCGACGACCTGCCCGAGAAGGTGCGGCAGTACCGTCGCTCACACGTGCTGGTGGCGAGCGATGATCCGCGCGAATTGGTCCCGCTGGAGGAGGTCGAGCGGCGGTACATCCTGCGGGTGCTGGAGGCGGTCGGGGGCAACAAGACCCTCGCGGCGAGCACCCTCGGGCTCGACCGCAAGACCCTCTACCGCAAGCTCGAACGCTACCAGCAGGGCGGCTAGCGCAGCGTCCCGTACCCTGAGGCGGGTCAGGCGGCGGGGACGACGCGGCGGCGCGCGAGCACGATGAAGCGCTCGTGGACGCGCGCCGTGGGCGAGACGTGCGTGACGTGGATGACGTAGCGGCCGGGTTCGGACACCACCACCTGGAGCGGGTTGCGATGCGGCGGAGCCCCCGTGCGCCAGTGGTGGACACAGCTCTGCTGGGCGCAGGCGGACGGTCGGGTGTCGGCGTCGAGGTGCAGCGCGATGCCTTCGGGCACCTCCACGCGCACGTGGGCGTCGTCGGTGTGGTGGTGGGTGGTGAGCGCGAGCTCGGCCACGGCGTCGCCGAGGTGCGGCAGCTCGAGGGCGATCTCGCGGGCGTGGGTGAACTCCCTCGTCGCCGAGGCGATGGGGGCGACGGGGCGGGCGAGCAGGAGCGCCGCGCCGGTGGCGGTGGCCGCGACCGGGGCGAGGTAGAGCATCGCGGTGAACCACGCCGCGCGCCGCACCGGGGGCCGCGGTCGCTTGGGGGCGTCGAGGTTGGCGAAGGCCCTTCGGACGAGGGCCTCGGGCACCTCGACGGAGCGCAGCGCCTGGAGGGAGCTGTCGAGGAGATCGGCCCCCGGTCGGTCGTCTCGTGTACTCATTGCGTCACCTTCGTCGAGTGGACCTTGGGGGATTCGTTGCGGGCTTCGAGGGCCGCGCGGAGCTTGGTGCGGCCGCGCGCCTGGCGGCTCTTCACGGTGCCGACGGGGACGCCGAGGGCGGTGGCGGCGGCCTCGTAGGAGAGGCCCTCGACGTCGCAGAGCAGCACGGCGGAGCGAAACTCCTCGGACAGCTCCTGGAGGCACGCGAGCAGGGTGTCGATCTCCTCGTGTTCGATGACGACCCGCAGCGGGCCCGCGAGCTCGTCGTGGTCGTCGACCCCGAGGAAGCTCTGCCAGGCGTCGACCACGCGCCCGAAGATGCCGCGTCGGCGGACCTCCGTGCGCCGCGCGTCGAGAAACTGGTTGCGCGCGATGCCGCACAGCCACGCCCCGAGGTCGGCCCGACCCTCGTACGAGTCGAAGTGCCTCCACGCGGACACCAGGGTCTCCTGGAAGACGTCGGCGGCCGCGTCGCGGTCACCCGAGAGGCCGACGCAGTAGCGGTACACCCGGCTCATGTGGGGGCGCACACGCTCTTCAAAGGCGGCGTGATCGCGCGCTGACCGCTCCGTGCTCATCGACTGCGGCGTCGGTGATGCTCCTGCTGGCGGGTCGACGCAAGCACGCGCGTCTGGCCACGGGGTGTCCTCTGGGAGGTGGCCCTCCCCCTCCTCGACGTCGTCGCTCATGTCGGGACCATGGACGGGACGAAGTATCGCGGTGGTTCCCGCGCGCTGAGGTTTTCCTACGGTGGGAGTCCGCGACCGACCCTTCCGCCGTCGCGCGAAGGGTGGTACCCACGCGCCCCACCATGCGACGCCCCGCCCTGCTCTCGTGCGCCGCGCTTGCCAGCCTCGCGCTGTCAGCGCTCCCCTCCACCGCCGCGGCCCAGACGCTACAACCGTGGACCTTCCGGCTCGAAGCGGGCGGCGGCACCACCATCCGCGACTTCAACCACGACGACGTCAACACCGACACGGCGCTGGTCGTCGGCACGGCGCGCATCGCGATCAACCTGTTCTCGACGCCGCTCGCCATCCAGCTCGGTGGCGCCTTCGGGCGCTTCCTCCGCTCGTCCGATCTCGGCGGCGACTTCGGCCTCATCAACGTCAACGCCGGTCTGCGCTTCGAGCCCATGCTCGGCTCCGTCGGCCGCCTCTGGATCGACGGCAACGCAGGCGCCTCGCTCCCCGGCACCGTCACCTCGCCCGGGCTCGACGCGGGCCTCGGCTTCGAGTTCCAGGTGACCCAGGGTGTCTCCTTCGGCCCCTACGGTCGCTTCGGCTACATCTTCGACGCTCGCCCCTCGGCGTCGGGCATCGGCGTCGCGCAGCCCAACCTCTCCCTCAACCACGACTCGCCCGACTCCTCGTACTGGCACGCGGGCCTCACCCTGGCCTTCCGCGGCGTGTCCGACCCGCCGCGCGTCGCGCCGCCGCCGCCCGACCGCGACCACGACGGCGTGCTCGACGCCGACGACCTCTGCGCCGACGTCCCCGCGGGCGAGCACCCCGACCCCGCGCGTCGCGGCTGCCCCGCGGCCGACACCGACGACGACGGCGTCTTCGACCCCGACGACCAGTGTGTGAGCGTCCCCCAGGGCGCCCACCCCGACGAGGCCCGCCGCGGCTGCCCCATCCCCGACACCGACCACGACGGCGTGCTCGACCCGCAAGACCTCTGCGTCGACGTGCCCGCGGGCGAGCACCCCAACCCCGATCGCGCGGGCTGCCCCGATGGCGACGGCGACCGCGACGGCGTGCTCGACCACGCCGACCAGTGCCCGACCGAGCCCACGGGCCTGCACGCCGACCCGGCCCGCGCGGGCTGCCCGGCGCCCGACCGCGACGGCGACACCGTGCCCGACGCCACCGACCACTGCCCCGACCGTCCCGGCGCGCCCAGCGCCGACCCCAACCGCAACGGCTGCCCCGGCCTCGTGCAGGTGGGCGGCGGGCAGATTCGCATCAACCGCCCGGTGTTCTTCGCGCCCAACCGCGACGTGGTGCTGGCCACCAGCTTCCCGGTGCTCACTGCCGTCGCCGACGCGCTCACCGCGACGCCGGAGATTCGTCACGTCTCCGTCGAAGGTCACACCGACGACGTGGGTGAAGAGGCCGCCAACCTCGACCTCTCGCGCCGCCGCGCCGCGAGCGTCGTCACCTGGCTCACGGGCCACGGCATCGCCGCCGACCGCCTCGTCTCCACCGGCTTCGGCGAGACGCGGCCCGTCACCCCGGGCACCACCGCGCGCGCCCGCGCCGCCAACCGGCGCGTGGAGTTCCGCATCGTGGCCGACGGTGACGCCGCTGCTCCCGCCTCCGCTCCGGCGGCTGCCGCCCCGGCGACCCCATAGAGCTTCTGCTCGACGGCGTGCTTGCTCTCTTTGTTGGAGAGTGATAGTTAGCGCGCCGTCCTCGGGGATGTTTCTTTCTCCCATCCGGGTGCCCCCCCGCAGGACCATCGGTGCTGTTTCACGCTCATCCCGTGACTCAGGCTGGTGAGTCCGACTCTCTCGGATCACTAACCTCGCCGATGCTCCGCTCCTGAAACCCCTCAACCTCCTCCCTCACTGCGGGAGAGGCGCCGGGTGACAGAGGTGGGGCGGGCGACGAGATCCGTCAGCAGACGGCGCTGGTCGCGCGACCGTTCGGGCCCCGGAGCGGGTGAACGGAGAGTGCGTGCGCGTCGATGTTGAACAGCTCCGCGGAGAGATCGAACCCCTTGCCGAACTTCACGGCACGGAGCTCGTGGCCCTGGAATGGCTCCAGGGTCCAGGCCGCGGTGTGCTGCGCCTCTACGTCGACCTTCCGGGGAGCGACCCCCGGACGCTGCCGACGGAGGCTCAACCTCGGATGACGGCGGATCTCTGCGCGCTCGTGAGCAAGGAGGTCTCGGCGAAGCTCGACGAGGCCGACACCATCGAGGGGGCGTACGACCTCGAGGTGAGCTCGCCGGGCTTCGAGCGCCCGGTGCAGAAGCGGGCGGACTTCGACCGCTTCGTGGGTCTGCTGGTGAAGATCCGGACGCGCGGTCCGCTCGACGGGCGCACGTCCTTCGAGGGCCCCATCGTCGGCACCGCCGACGCTGATCAGGGATATGTCGTGCGGGTGTCCGTCGGTGGTACCGAGGTAGCGATCCCTCGCCGACAGGTGTCCCGCGCTCGGTTGTTGGAGATCAAGGCCCCCAAGCCGGCGAAGCCGGGGAAGGGCCCCAGGGCGCCTCGACCACCGGAGACGGGCGGCGGCGCGAAGGCCGAGGGCGCGATGAAGGCGTCCGAGGCTGGAAGGTAAACGGACATGGCGACCAAGCAGCAAGCAGCACCCCAGGCCCCCGCGCAGCAGACGCTCAACCTGAGCAACACGCTCGACCAGGTGGCCAAGGACAAGGGCATCGAGCGATCCGTGCTCGTGGCGACCCTGGAGAGCGCGATCCTGTCGGCGGCGCGCAAGCACCTCGGCGGCACGCGCGAGCTCGTGGCTCGCTACAGCGAGCGCGAGGGCGCGGTGGACCTCTACCAGCACATGACGGTGGTGGACACGGTCACGCAGCCCGACCAGGAGATTCCCCTCGACACGGCGCGCAACATGGACCCCGACGCGCAGGTGGGCGAGCAGCTCGCCTTCCAGGTGTTCTATCGCACCGAGGACGAGCGCAAGGCGGCCGAGCAGGAGGCCAAGTGGGGCGACGTGCTCAAGCTGTCGACGCTCCGCAAGGGATTCGGCCGCATCGCGGCGCAGGCGGCCAAGCAGGTGATCATCCAGCGCGTGCGCGACGCCGAGCGCGAGCTGGTGTTCAACGAGTACAAGGACCGCAAGGGCGAGATCATCACCGGCATCTTCCGCCGCTTCGAGCGCAACGACATCATCGTCGACCTCGGGCGCACCGAGGCGATCCTGCGCGCGAAGGACCAGGTTCCGCGCGAGAGCTACCGCCCCGGCGAGCGCATCGTGGCCTTCGTGAAGGACATCGACCGCGAGGCCAAGGGCCCGCAGGTGCTGCTCTCGCGCGGCGACGTGGGCCTGCTCATCAAGCTCTTCGAGGCCGAGGTCCCGGAGATCTACGAGGGCATCGTGAAGATCGTCGCCGCGGCGCGTGAGCCCGGCGTGCGCAGCAAGATCGCGGTGAGCTCGCGCGACCTCGACGTCGACCCGGTGGGCGCGTGCGTCGGTGTGAAGGGCTCGCGCGTGCAGGCCGTGGTGCAAGAGCTCCGCGGCGAGCGCATCGACATCGTCCCCTACGAGCGCGACCCGGCCCGCTACGTGTGCAACGCCATCGCGCCGGCGGAGATCTCCCGCGTGCTGGTCAACGAGGCCGACCACGCGATGGAGCTGGTGGTGTCCGACGAGAAGCTCTCGCTGGCCATCGGCCGCAAGGGGCAAAACGTCCGGCTCGCGTCGCAGCTCACCGGGTGGAAGCTCGACATCATCTCGGAGAGCAAGTTCAAGCAGATGGAGGAGGAGTCGATCAACGCGCTCTCCCTCATCGCGGGGGTCACGCCGAGCCTGGCGCAGACCATGTACAAGCTCGGGTTCCGCTCGCTCGAAGAGGTCGCCGAGGCGGCCGGCGACGAGCTCGCGGGCATCCCGGGCCTCGGCGGCGCGGAAAACGCCGACCGCATCAAGTCGTCGGCCGAGACGGCGATGGAAGAGTTGCGGCAGAAGCGCATCCGCGAGGCGTCACGGCGCACCGAGCCCCTGAGCGAGCGCGAGCGCCTGCTCTTCGTGCGCGGCGTCGGCGAGCACACCATCAACCTGCTCACCGCGACCAACATCACCACCGTGGAGCAGCTCCACGGCACGCAGGAAGACGCGCTGCTGCGCGACACGGGCCTCGGTCTCCGCAAGGTGCGGCAGATCAAGCTCGGGGCGCAGACCTTCCTGAGCTCGGAGCAGAAGGTCATCGACGAGGCGCGGCAGGCCCTGCGGGCCGAGAGCGCCGAAGGGGCGGAGGGATAGAACCGTGATGGGGTCCGTGGACGAAGCGAAGACGAGGTCTCCCGAGCGCACCTGCGTCGCCTGTCGGCAGCGCGGGGAGCGTGACGAGCTCGTGCGCGTCGTCGCGGGCCTCGACGGGGGCGTCGCCCTCGACCCGCGCGCCGTGAAGAGCGGTCGCGGGGCGTGGGTGCACCCCACGAAGGCGTGCGTGGCGACGATGGTGAAGCGCCACGCGGCCGAGCGGTCGCTGAAGGTGGATGTGCAGCGCAGCCTCGACGCGGCGGCGCTGCTCACCGAGCTGCGGGCGGCGATGGCGCAGCGGGTGACGTCGCTGCTGCTGGTGGCGTCGCGCACGAAGTCGCTGGCCATCGGGGCCGAGGCGACGGACGCGGCGGTGGCGCACGGCCACGCGCATCTGGTGTTGGTGGCGACGGACGCGGGCAACGGCGCGCGGTCCATCGCGGAGGGGGCGCGCCGGTCGGCCTCTTACGGAACGAAGCAGGATTACGGCGCGCTGCTCAACCGCGGGGAGGTCTCTCTCCTGGCGGTTCGGGAAGCGCGCATCGCGGCGGAGCTCGCCACGACGGTCGAACGCCTTGGGGCACTGGAGGACTGATGCAGGGTACGGTCAAGGTTTATGAGATCGCGGACGATCTCAAGATGGATGCGGACGCCGTCCTCCTGAAGATCCGCGCGCTCGGCATCGAAGTGAAGAACAAGATGTCCAAGGTCGATGGCGCCTACATCGACCAGATCCGGACGTCGTTGCTCCGTGAGAAGCAGGCGCAGTTCGTCGAGGTCGAGGTCGCCCCCGGCGTGAAGAAGTTGAAGCGCGTGGAGCCCCCGCCCGCGCCGAAGCCGGCGCCCCGGCCGGTGGCTCGCGTCGTCGAGGCGCCCCCCGTGGTGGTCGCTCCGCCTGCCCGCGTCGAGGCGAAGGTGGAAGAGCCCGTCGTCGCCGCTCCGGTGGCGGTCGAGGCGAAGGTGGAAGAGCCCGTCGCCGCCACGCCCGTAGCGGTCGAGGCGAAGGTCGAAGCGCCGGTGGCGGTCGAGCCGCCCGTCGCCCCCGCGGTGGTCGAAGCGAAGATCGAAGAGCCCGTCGCGCCGCCCGCGCCGGTTGCCCCGCCGCCCGCGGTCGTCACCGTCGAGGCGAAGGTCGAAGAGCCCGTCGCCCCCGTCGCTGCCGCGGCGCCGGTCGTCGAGGCCATGGTCGAGGAGCCCGCGAAGCCGACGCCGTTGCCGGTCGCGCCGGAGCCCGCGCCTGCGCCCGAGCCCTCGCCCGTCGTCGAAGCGAAGGTGGAGCCGTCGGCGCGCCCGAGCGTTCCGCCGCCCAACGCGCAGCCGAAGAGTGGCATCGCGCGCTGGGATCCGATCTCGCGCACGGTGGTCTACGAGGCCACGAAGCCCGCGCCGTCGAGCGTGCGGCCGATGGGCAACCGACCCGGCGGCGCCTGGGTCGAGGTGAAGCCACCGCTGCCTAGCGCGATCAACTCGCGTCGTCCCCCGATGGGGACGGGTCGTCCGGGGATGTTCCCCAACAAGGTCGGGCCGGGCGGCACCCGCTTCCCGTCGATGACGCCGCTGCGGACCAACAAGACCCAGCTCCTCACGGAGATGTCGCAGCACAAGAAGGTCATCAAGATCGAGGCGCAGATCTCCCTCCAGGAGCTCGCGCGCCGGATGAGCCTGAAGGCCACCGACGTCCTGATGAAGCTCATCCAGATGGGTGAGAAGGGGAAGAACATCAACTCGACCCTGGACTCGGACACCGCGAAGATCCTCGCGAACGAGTTCTCGTACTCGGTCGAGGACGTCGCCCTCAACCTCGACGCGGTGGTGCAGAAGGCGCTCGCGACCTTCGAGCCGTCGCCCCCGGTGGCCCGCGCCCCGGTGGTCACGGTGATGGGCCACGTCGACCACGGCAAGACGACGCTCCTCGACGCCATCCTCGGATTGCGCGTGGCGGACGGCGAGGCCGGCGGCATCACGCAGGAGGTGCGCGCGTACCGGGTCAGCACGCCGAAGGGCATGGTGGTCTTCTTCGACACGCCGGGCCACGAGGCGTTTACGTCGCTGCGCTCGCGCGGCGCGCAGCTCACCGACGTCGCGGTGCTGGTGGTCGCGGCGGACGACGGCGTGATGCCGACGACCATCGAGGCGATCAACCACGCGAAGGCGGCCAAGGTGCCGCTGGTGATCGCGCTCAACAAGATGGACAAGGCTGACGCTGACCCCGACAAGGTGCTCAACCAGCTTCTCCAGTACGACGTGATCACCGAGCGCGACGGCGGCGAGGTGCTGGTGGTGAAGGTGAGCGCGAAGGCGCGCACCGGCATCGAAGACCTCCTGGAGAACCTCGCCAACCAGAACGAGCTCCTGGAGCTCACGGCCGACCCGAAGCGCCCCGCGGTGGGCACGGTGTTCGAGGCGAAGCTCGACAAGGGCCGCGGCCCGGTGGCGCGCCTGCTGGTGCAGCAGGGCGTCCTGCGCAACGGCGACGCGGTGCTCGTGGGCAGCACGTACGGCCGCGTCCGCGCGATGTACGACGACCGCGGCAAGGCGATCGACAAGGCGGGCCCCAGCACGCCGGTAGAGATCGTGGGTCTGAGCGAGGTGCCCTCGGCGGGCGACAAGCTCTACGTGGCGGCCGACCTGCGCAAGGCGCAGGAGGTGGCCGAGCAGATCAAGATGCTCACCAAGCGCACGGTCGAGTCGCCGATGCGGCAGACCCTGGAGGCGCAGATCCAGAACGCGATCGCGGGCGGCGCGGCGCAGATCAACCTCAACATCGTCGTGAAGGCCGACGCGCAGGGTGCGGTGGAGGGCTTGAAGAAGGCGCTCACCTCGCTCAGCACGGACAAGGTCAAGGTGACGGTGATTCACGGCGCGGTGGGCGCGATCACCGAGACCGACGTGCAGCTCGCGTCGGCCTCCAACGCGACCATCATCGGCTTCAACGTGCGCCCGGCCGGCAAGGCGCAGGCGGCGGCCGACGAGGCGCGCGTGGCGCTGAAGTTCTACTCGATCATCTACGAGGCCGTGGATGACGTGAAGGCGCTCATGCTCGGCCAGCTCAAGCCGACCTTCAAGGAGAAGGCCCTGGGCGAGGCGGAGGTCCGGCAGGTGTTCAACATCACCAAGACCGGCGTCGTGGCGGGCTGCATGGTCACGACCGGGTCCGTGAAGCGCAACGCGCTCGCGCGGCTCATGCGCGGTGGCTCCGAGGTGTGGTCGGGCAAGATCGGCTCGCTCCGGCGCATCAAGGACGACGTCAAGGAGGTCGCCTCGGGCTTCGAGTGCGGCATCTCCCTGGAACCGACGCCGGAGATCAAGGCGGCCGACGTGATCGTGGTGTACGAGCTCGAGGAGGTCGCCGCGCGCCTCTGAGGGGGACCGCGAGGCGAGCGAGAGGGTCGTGGCGATGCAGGTTCGGATGTCCGGCGCGACGCGCTTTCAGATCCTGGACGAAGACGGCGACGAGCTGCCGGGGTCGTGGGATTTCGCCTGGGAGGGGAGAGACCCCTTCGAGGCGGTGATGGCCGCCGTCACGGAGGTCTCCGGACGCCCGTGGGAGTGGTCCGCCCGCGGGCCGCGCTCCGGGCGCTTCTCGCCGGTGCGCTGCAAGAAGATGGCGGTGCGGGTGGCCAACGCGCTCCGCAAGGAGCAACGGGCCGCCGTCGCCGCCTACATCGCTCGCGTGGTGGCCGAGGAGTTCGAGCTGAAGCAGCGCCGCAAGGTCGACGCGGCGTCGGTGCTCGAGGTGCTCAACGGCAAGCGCGAGCCCTCGGAGGAGGAGCGCGAGGTGCAGCCCGAGCTCCTCGCGGCGGTGATGCTCCGCGGGCTCCGCGACGCCCTCAAGGCGGCGGTGGAGTGCGACGGCGGGCTGCGCGTCCAGTGGCGCGCGGAGTAGATCGGCGATGGTGATCGGTCTGCTCCGGCTGCGGCTCCATCTGCCCGCGGCGCACTCGCTCAAGGAGCGTCGGGCGGTGGTCCGCCGCGCGGCCGACCGCGTCCGCGCGCGCTTCAACGTCTCCATCGCCGAGGTCGGCGATCAGGAGCGCTGGCAGGTCGCGACGCTGGCGGTCTCGGCCGTGTCGACGGAGCGCGGTCATGTGAGCGAGGTGCTGGACAAGGTGACCGCGGCGGTGGCGTCGGCGGTGGCGGGCGAGGCGCTGGTGACGGGCCGCGAGGTGGTCATCACGGTGCACCCCGACGACGAGGCGCTCGCGGGCGGCAACGAGATGGACGACGCCTCCGGGCTGATGGAGAAGTTCGGTGGTAGCGAAGAAGGCTGACGCGAGCCACCGGGCGGCGCGGGTGGGCTCGCGCGTGACACAGGAGCTCGCGGTGATGCTCTCGCAAGAGCTCCGCGACCCGCGGCTGGAGGGCATCGTCATCACGGGGACGCACGTCTCCGACGACGTGTCGCAGGCGCAGGTGGGCTTCGTGATGATGGGCGACGATCCGGGCGGCCGCCGCGCGAAGGTCGCCGGGCGGCGCCTGGACAAGCTGTCGTCGATGTTGCGCTCGAAGCTCGCACCGCGGCTCAACCTCCGGCACGCGCCGGAGCTGCACTTCTCCCTCGACGCGAGCCGCGACGACGCCATGCGGCTCGACGCGGTGCTGCGCGAGGTGGGCGAGGAGCTCAAGTCCGCCGCGGCGAAGCCCGCGACCGACGAGAAGCCCTCATCCGACGGCACGGGCTGAACGTTGGGGCGCACCCGAGGCGCGCCGGTGGACGGGGTGCTGCGGGTGGACAAGCCCCGCGGCCCGACGTCGCACGACCTCGTCGCGGCGGCGCGTCGGGTGCTGGGTCAGCGCGAGGTGGGCCACGCGGGGACGCTCGACCCGATGGCCACCGGGGTGATGGTGTTGATGCTGGGCGAGGCGACGAAGCTCTCGTCGCACCTCTCGGCCGACGACAAGGCCTACGACGCGACGGTGTCCTTTGGCGCCGAGACCGACAGCCTCGACGCCGACGGCGTCGTCACCGAGCGCGCCCCGGAAGGCACCGCGGCACCCACGCGCGAAGCCATCGCGGCAGCGCTCGAAGCCATGCGCGGAACCATCCACCAGGTGCCGCCAGCGGTGAGCGCCATCAAGGTCGACGGCGAGGCGATGCACGCGCGGGTGCGTCGCGGCGAGGTGGTGGTGCCCGAGGCGCGCGAAGTGACGCTGCGCGAGGCCGAACTGTTGGAGGTGTCGCTCGACCCGCCGTGGTGCTCGCTGCGCGTGGCGGTGAGCAAGGGCTTCTACGTGCGCTCGCTCGCGCGTGATCTTGCGCTCGCGCTCGGCACGCGAGGGCACCTCTCGGCGCTGCGACGTACGCGGTCTGGGGCGTTTACGCTCGACGGGGCGCTCGACGGCGCGCAGCTGCTCGCGGCGGCGCGCGGTGATGCGGAGACGCGTGATCGGGTGCGCGCCGCGGTGGAGGGTTGGTCGAGCGCGTCGCGCTGGATGTCGACGGTGACGGTCGACGCGGAGGTCGCGCGGGCGCTGCGCTTCGGTCGGCCGGTGGCGGCGGAGGGCGAGGGGACTTGTCTGGTGTTTGATCCGTCGGGTGCGCCGGTGTGCGTGGGCGGTCGCAGCGACGGTGTGCTTCGCGTGTTGCGAGGCATCTCGGCGGCGTCGCCAAGTTGCTAGGCATTCACGGAGAGGAATCGGTTACGATGCCCGCGAGGAGCGAGTTGCCGCGATGCTGACGCTGAACGTGACGGAGAAGGGGGGGACGCCCAAGCGGATGGAGTTCGACAAGGACGAGGTCACCGTGGGCCGCGTCCCTGGAAACGACATCGTGCTGCCGAAGGGCAACGTCTCCAAGCGTCATTCGCAGGTGTTTCGCCGGGAGGGGCGCTTCTTCGTCGCCGACCTGAAGAGCACCAATGGCACCTATCTCAACGGCCGTCGCATCACGACGCCGTCGGTGATTCGCCCCGGCGACAAGATCTATATCGGCGACTTCGTGGTGACCGTCGACATGGGCGACATGGCCGGCGCCATGGACGACGCGGGCGACAACTACGAGGGCGGCGACGTCGACGCGGGCCCGCCGCCCGGTGGTGGAATCGACGAGGGCTACGACGATCAGCCCGAGACCCCAGAGCCTCCGCGCGCAGGCGGCTTCGGGCCGCCTCCCCTGGGTGGTGGTCGCCCGGGTGGCGGTAGTCCGCTCGGTCCGGGGCGGCCTTCTTCGCCGGGCTCGATGCCTGGTCCGGCGCCCATGGGCATGGGTGGTCCTCCCGAGCCGCGCGCGACGGCCCCGCTCGGTGGCGGCGCTCCCATCCGCGGCACGATGATGGGCCCGGGCGGTCAGTCCGCTCCGGGGATGGGCGCTCCTCCTCCGCTCCGGCCTGGCCCGACGGGCGGCGGAATGCCTCCGATCGGAGGACGCAGTTCGCTCGATGGTGGCCCACCGCCCTCGTTGGGGGGCTCGCCGATGGGCGGTCCTCCAATGGGCGGTCCCTCGTTGGGCGGCGCTCCGATGGGCGGTCCTCCGCCTTCGTTGGGTGGTCCTCCGATGGGTGGCCCTCCGATGGGTGGCCCTCCGCCGTCGTTGGGCGGTCCTCCGCCGTCGTTGGGTGGCCCTCCGCCTTCGTTGGGTGGCCCTCCGCCTTCGTTGGGCGGTCCTCCGCCTTCGTTGGGCGGTCCTCCGCCTTCGTTGGGTGGCCCTCCGCCTTCGTTGGGCGGCCCTCCGCCGTCGTTGGGCGGTCCTCCGATGGGTGGTCCTCCGCCGTCCATGGGTGGAATGCCTCCCTCGCTCGGTGGCCCTCCGCCTTCCTTTGGAGCAGCGCCCTCCTTCGGCGGACCGGCGCCGCAGTTCAGCGCGCAACCGATGCCGCCCATGGGTGGTCCATCGGCACCGCCGCTCAGCCCGATGAGCATGCCCAGCACCGCGGAGATGCCTCAGCAGCGTGAGGTGATCCCGATGGCGCCCAACCTCGACGAGCCCACGCGGCAGCCCGACGTGGCCGCCGCCGTCGCGATGGCGCGCCCGCTCGAGCCGACTTCCATTCCGGGCGGCACCCCGCCGTCACCGATGATGGCCGCCCCGGCGCCGCGATCGACGGTGCGCCCCTCGACCCACGCCCCCGACGAGTACCAGGAACTCCTCGCCCAGGTCGTGCGCGGCGCTCGCAGTCGCGGGGCCGAGTCCGCCGTGGGCGACGAGGTCGCGCGCGCCCGGTTGCGTCCGACCGTCGAGCAGGCCGCCCGGAGCCTGCCCAACCTCCCCAACGGCGTGACCCCCGAGCGCCTCACGCGCGACGCGCTCGCCGAGATCGCCGGCGCCGGGCCCTTCGACACCCTCATCGAGGACGGCGAGATCACCACGATCATCGTCGAGTCGACGGGCGTCGTCTCCGTCGGGCGCAGCGGGCTCGTCGGCCCGTCGGGCTACTGCTTCTCCTCGCCATCGGCCGCCGCCGAAGGCATCGACCGGCTGCTACGAGCGAACGGCATCGACCGCGGCGGTCGCCCGGCCATCGAGACCACCCTGCGCGACGGCGCGCGGCTCGTGGCGGTCTTTCCCCCGGTCGCCATCAACGGTCCGGTTGCCTCCGTCGAGCGTGCGCCCGTGCGCGCCTCGACGCTCAATGACCTCGCGGCGCGCGGCACGGTGTCCCCCAACGCGCTGCCGCTCATCCACCACGCGATCCAATCGCGGCGCAACGTTCTCGTGGTCGGCGGCGCCGGCTCCGGTCGCACCACGCTGCTCGCGGCGCTGGTCGCTGCCCTGCCGGGCACCGATCGCATCGCCATCGTCGAGGCCCGTGACGAGCTCGGGCGGGTGCGTCGCGACGCCGCGGTGCTGCACGCCGAGGGCGACAGCGCGGCGGCGGTCGACGCGGCCGTCCGCATGCGGCCACACCGACTCGTCTTCGGCGAGACCACACCCTCCACGGCGCGCGCGGTGTTGCATCACCTGGTGACGGGCGCCGAGGGCATCTTCGCCGCGGTCGACGCGCCGGGCGCCCACGCGGGTCTCCTCCGCGTCGCGGGCGAGGGGGCGTCCTCCGACTGGATCACCAACCCGCAGGCGCTCGTCCGCCTCGCGGCGTCGCGCCCGCTCCTCATCGAGACCGCCCGCCTCGGTGACGGGACGTGTCGTGTCGTCGGCATCTCCGAGGCCCGCCCCGCGGGCGACGGGGTCCACCTCGAAGCGCTCTTCTCGCTCCGCATCGACGGCGTCGACGCGCAGGGCATCGTGGCCGCGCAGCTCGTCCCGACCGGCGCCGCGCCCAGCTTCTGACGCCCTCTCCATCCATCGCTCTCGCCCCGCGTCAGGGCGGTTGCCGCTGCGGAACACGCATGGCAGCCTCGCCCTCACCCCATGCTCAAGCGCCTGCTCGTTGGAGTCCTCAAGGGCATCGTCGTCGGCGGCGGTCTGGGGGCGCTCATGTCCATCGTCCTTCACCGTGGGCCGTTGTTCGGTGGGTTCGCCTACGTCTTCTACGGCCTCCTCGGCGCCGTGACCGGAGCCGTCGCGGGCAAGGCGCTGTGGAAGCCGGGCGCGTGGATCGAAGCTTTACTCCGTGGTGTATTCGGCATCGCCGTGGGCTGCGGGCTCTACGCGTTGGCGAGCGCCTTCCTCACCTTGAAGGGCATCGACCTCACCGCGCTTCACCCCTCCCTCACCGCGCCTGACCGGCTGGTGCAGCAGCCCATCGTGCTCGCCCCGATGCTGGCGGTGGTCTACGCGTCGCTCATCGAGCTCGACAACGACGGCAAGGGCGACGACGCGTCGACGGCCAAGGTGCGCGTCGCCCGGCTGGAGGACATCGACGTGGGCGAAGACGAGGAAGAGGTCCCGGCCAAGGGGTCTTCGTCGAAGGGCGCCAGGCGGTAGAGCTCTCCGCGATTCGCCCGCGCTCTCGGATCAAGTTTTGACCCGCGAGACGCGCGGGTGGTTGAATGGCTTGGATCAGCGTCCACCCCACGGCGCTGCTTCAAGGAACGCGGATGGCCGAAGGCAACTATCTCGTCGGCGTCGACATCGGTTCGAGCTCCATCAAGGTCTGCCAGCTCAAGGAGGTGCGCGGTAAGCGGACTCTGGTGCGCTTCGGGTATCACCCGTTGCCACCGCAGACGATCGTGGACGGGCACGTGATGAACACCGCGGCGGTGCTCGAGGGGCTCAACAGCCTCTTCACGCAGCTCAAGATCAAGCGCCGCGAAGTGGCGCTCGCGGTGTCGGGTCACGCGGTGATCATCAAGCGCATCACGCTGCCCTTGATGAGCGCCGCCGAGCTCGACGAGCAGATCGACTGGGAGGCCGAGCAGCAGATCCCGTACGACATCAAGGACGTACAGATCGACTACGAGGTGCTCCGCAGCCGCAGCGAGCAGGGGCAGATGGACGTGCTCCTCGTCGCGGCGAAGAAGGACGAGATCAACGACACCGCGCAGGTCGCCCGCGAGGCGAAGCTGAAGCCCGTCGTGATCGACGTCGACGCGTTCACCGTCCAGAACACCTTCGAGGTGAACTACGGGCTGCCGAAGGAGGGGACCATCGCGCTGATCAACATCGGCGCGACGCTCACCACCATCAACATCCTGTCGCAGGGCATTCCGGCCTTCACCCGCAACATCATCAACGGCGGCAACGCGATCACCGAGGAGATCCAGAAGCGCCTCGGGATCTCCTACGAGGAGGCCGAGACGTACAAGACCGGCGCGGTGCTCCAGGGCGCAGCGACGGGTCGCTCGGTGGTGCCCAACGAGGTGCCGCAGATCGTGCGGCAGGTGTGCGAGGGGCTCTCGGGCGAGATTCTCCGCTCGCTCGACTTCTACCTGGCCACCAGCGGCGAGCGCGAGATCTCGCGCATCTACATCTCGGGCGGCACGGCGAACATCCCCGAGGTGGGCGCCGCCATCGAGCGCAGGACGAAAGCGCCCGTCGAGTTGTTGGATCCCTTCCGAGACATCGCCGTCGACCTGAAGGAGGTCAACGGTGATCTCCTGAACCTCCACCGCGCGCAGGTGGCCGTGTCGATCGGTCTCGCCCTGCGCAAGGACCGCGAGAAGGCCTAAGAGGACCCACGACGATGTTGAAAATCAACCTACTGCCAGACAGGGCCACCACCAAGCCGTCGGGCTTCGCGGGTGGCATCCCGAACCTGTTGCTGGTCGGCGTCATCGGGTCGCTGGTGCTGCTGCTCAGCGGGCTCTTCCTGTTCCACACGTCGCAGGCGAGCGAGGTGGATGCGATCCGCTCGGCCAACAGCCGGACGTCGAGCGAGATCGACGCCATCAAGGGCCGCGTCGCGGATCACCAGAAGATCCTCGACGAGCTCGCCGAGATCCACCGCCGCGAAGAGGCGATCCAGCAGCTCCAGGCGGCCCGCACGGGCCCCACCTCCATGCTGTTGGAGATCTCGCACATCCTCACCACGGGCGGCGCGCCGACGGCCGACCCCACGGTGGTCGAGTCGCTCCGAGCCCGCGGCCTGCGCGACCAGCTCTGGAGCGCGACCTGGGACACCAAGCGTCTCTGGCTCACGGCCTTTGACGAGGAGAACCGCAACGTGAAGATCCAGGGCGAGGGCCGCACCGCCGACGACGTCGGTGAGGCCATGCGCAGGATGCAGCTCAGCCTCTACTTCCAGAACGTTCGCCTGGAGCGCGCTGCTGCGATGACGGCGACCAACGGCCTGCCGGTGCAGCAGTTCACCATCAGCGCCCGGGTGAGGTACTGACATGGCAGCCAAGAAGAGTGGCGGCGGCGTCAGCCTCGGCGGCGTCAACCAGACGGTGGTGCTCGTCGTCGTCTGGGTCATCGCGGTCATCGGCGTGCTCGCCGGGTATTACTTCCTCTTGTATGACCCGCTGGCGCAGGACAAGGCCCAGCAGGAGGCCCGTCGCACCGAGCTCGCGGCCTCGCGGTTGAGGGAGGAGCAGAACCTGCGTCGGTACAACACCGACGTGGCCGAGCTCGCCCGCGCGCGGGTGCACGCGCAGTCGCTGGAGTCCGTGCTCCCCAACGACCCGGACATCCCCGGGTTCATGCGGAGCATCAACGCGCTCGCGGAGGCGAGCGGCCTCTCCATCCGGCTCATCCAGCCGGTGGACGAGCGGGTCGAGCGCTACTTCGCGCGCATCCCGGTGCAGATGCAGGTCAACGGCACCTACCTCTCGCTCGCGCGGTTCTTCCACTCGGTGTCGCAGCTCCCCCGCGTGATCAACATGGAGAACATCAAGCTGGCGACCCCGACGGAAGACCCCAACACGCACGACATGCTCTTGTCGGCGACCATGCTCGCGACGACCTTCCGCGGCGTCGTGACCCCGGCCCCCGCCGCGGCCCGTCCCGCTGGCGCTGCGGCCCCGGCGGCCCCCGGAGGTGCGCGATGAAGCGCTGGCAACGACGTGACGCGGCGTGGGCCCTGTGCCTCGCGCTCGGCGCGGCCGGGTGTGACGACCCGCCGCCACCCCCGGCCCCGGCGCCTCCGGCGGCCAACAGCACCGCGCGCACGGGGAGCAACAACGCCCGCAACGGCCGGACCCCGGGCTCGCCCAACCAGTCCGACGCTGGTCCCCCCGCCATCGCGGTGACCGACCAGTCGTTCGTGGAGAGCCCGAGCGTGCGCGACCCGTTCCGGCGCTTCAGCAACCGCATCGACATCATCACGACGACGGACTCACGCGCCGTGGTGCTGCCGCGCTTCTCCCTCGACGAGCTCCGCCTCGTCGCCATCGTGCTGGGCACCGACAGCCCGTACGCCATGGTGAAGGACCCGACCAACACCGGGACCATCCTCCGCCGCGGCATGTACGTGGGTCGACAGGAGATCATCCGGTCGAACCAGGAGGGCCGCACCGACTACGCCGTGCACTGGCGCGTCGCGCGCATCAGCCCGGCTCGCCTCCGCCGCTCGCCCGATGGCGTGCTCGCGGAGATCCCCGCCGAGGTGGTCTTCGAGCGCGAAGATCCGCTCAACCCCAACGCGCAGGTCGTCGAGCGTGCGGTGGCCATGACGTCCGCGGGCGTCACCAGCTCGCAGTCGCAGCCCCCGCCGTCGGTGGGCTCCGCCCTCGGGATGCCCATCCCGGGTGTGGGCGGTCCGACGCCGAGCTTCCTGCCCTCGAGTGTCCCGTCGGCTTCGGCCGGTCCGGGTCAGGCGCGCGGCATCCCGGGCCAGGGCGGTCAACAGCCGCCGACCACGACCACCACGGTGATCGTGCAGCAGCCTCCGGCCCCCGCGGCTCCGCCCGCCGGGCCGACGCTGGTGCCGCTCCCGACGACCCCGCCGCCCATCGTCACGACGGGCGGAGAGTCGCCGCTGCGCTGAACGTCCCCACCGCACCCATCACCTCTCCCGCGAATCAACCGCATCGTCCTCCAGAGAGAGCTCCCCTTCCTGCTCGCAGGAAGTGGGCTCTCCGAGGGGCCGCTGCGCCCGCGGGGGAGGGCGGTGCGGAGCTCCGAGAAGCAGAATTTTTGCACGAAATGCGGGCTACTCCGCGCGACTCCGTTAGCGTCAGGGCGAACCCTGAGTGAGGTCCTGGATGAACCGGCTCCGTACCAAGCGGTCTGATGGCCCCCGGCAAGCACGCGCGCTCCCGTGGCGCTTCGCCGGGCCCCTTTTCATGCTCGTCGCTGCGCTCGTAGCGCCGCGCACTTCCGCAGCGCAGCAGCTGCCGTCGGACGGTCCGCCGCCGATTCGCCCAGCCTCCCGAGTGGTGGCGCGCGAGTCCGCGGAGGTCGTCGCGGGGGCGCAGGCTGACGAGGCGGGGTTCCTCTCCACCGTCCCGATGCAGATCAACGGAGCGCGGGGGCAGACCCCGGGCACCGGGCGTCGCATCGACATCGACCTGCGCGATGCGGACATCCACAACGTGCTGCGCCTCCTCGCGGAGGTCGGCAACGTCAACATCGTCACCTCCGACGACGTGGCCGGCAACGTCACCATCCGCATGCACAACGTCCCCTGGGACCGTGCGTTGGAGGTGATCCTCGCGGCCCGCTCGCTCGGCATGCAGCGCGACGGAAACATCATCCGCATCGCGCCGCAGTCGGTGCTCGACAAGGAGCGCGAGCTCGCCATCGAGCGCGCCAAGCAGAACATCGCCCTCGAACCCCTCGAGACGCGGCTCATCCCGGTGAGCTACGCCCTCGGCGGCGAGGTCGCTCCTCGCGCTCGCGAGCTGCTCACCTCCCGCGGCACCCTCTCGGTCGACGAGCGCACCAACATGCTCATCGTCCGCGACGTGGCGGGCTCGCTCAACCAGGTCGAGCAGCTCGTTCGCTCGCTCGACACGCAGACCCCGCAGGTGCTCGTCGAGGCGCGCATCGTCGAGGCCACGAGCACCTTCTCGCGCGACGTCGGCATCCAGTGGGGCGGTGATCTCGGCTTCCTCGCCGCGACCGGCAACCCCACGGGCCTCAGCTTCCCGAGCGACATCGCGGTCGTCGGCGGCGCGAGCGACGTGAACTCCCCGACGGGCGGTCTGTCGGCCACGCAAGCCCGCGTGACCAACCCCAACTTCGCGGTGAACCTTCCGGCCGCGACCGGCGGTGGCTCCGGTGGTGCGCTCGGCTTCACGCTCGGCTCCATCGGCCGCGCGCTCAACCTCAACGTGCGCCTCTCGGCCGCCGAGAGCACCGGCGTGCTCCGCATCGTGAGCTCGCCGCGCATCCTGACCCTCGACAACCGCGAGGCGACCATCGCGCAGGGAACCCTCATCCCCTACTCGCAGGTGAGCGCCGCCGGTATCCAGACGGCCTTCCAGGAGGCCAAGCTCCAGCTCCGCGTGCGTCCGCACGTCACGGCCGACGGGTCGATCTCGCTGCACGTTCGCGTCAACCGCGACGAGCCGGACTTCAACAACACCGGCGCGCGTGGTGACCCCACGATTCTGCGCCGCGAGGCCGAGACCGACCTGCTCATCCAGGACGGGCGCACCGCGGTCATCGGCGGCATCTACACCCGCAACACCGGTCGCAACGTGGAAGGCGTCCCGCTGCTCGGCGACATCCCGATCCTCGGCGTGCTCTTCCAGCGCCGCCGCCAGAGCGACCGCCGCACCGAGCTGCTCATCTTCATCACGCCCCGCATCGTGAACCGCGCAGAGTCCCTCGGGCGCTGAACCGCCCCGACGGTTGACTCTCCCCCGCCTCCGCCTCTCTATCCTCCCCCTACAGCCCTGATGACCCACCTTCGCTGGACCACCGCGGGCGAGTCCCACGGCCCGTCGCTCCTGGCGCTCATCGACGGCGTCCCGGCGGGCCTCGCGCTCGTCGCCGCCGACGTCGACCGCGACCTCGCTCGTCGGCAGCGCGGCTACGGCCGCGGCGGTCGCATGAAGATCGAGCACGACACCGCGCGCCTCGACGCGGGTGTTCGCGGCGGAGAGACCCTCGGCTCGCCCATCGCGCTCCGCATCGACAACCGCGACTACGCCAACTGGCAGGGGCGCATGGGACCAGAGCCCTTCGTGTCGCCGCCCGAGCCGGTGACCACGCCGCGGCCCGGACACGCCGACCTCGCGGGGCTGCTCAAGTACGACCGCCACGACGTGCGCGATGTGCTCGAACGAGCGAGCGCGCGGGAGACGGCGGCGCGCGTGGCGTGCGGGGCGGTGGCGCGCAAGCTCCTCGCGGCGTGCGGTGTGGTGGTGCGCTCGCGGGTGGTGTCCATCGGGAGCGTTCGCGATGGGGCGGAGGCCGATGCGCGCGCGTGGGTGCCGGACGGTGAGCTGGCCGATCGGCTGGAGGCGTCGTCGCTGCGCGTGCTCGACGAAGCGGCGGAGGCGGCGATGCGGGCGGAGATCCTGGCGACGTCGCACGCGGGCGACACGCTGGGCGGGGTGATCGAGGTCGCGGCGGTGGGCGTCGTGGTGGGCCTCGGCAGCTACGCGCAGTGGGACCGTCGGCTCGACGGACGGCTCGCGCAGGCTGCGATGTCGGTGCAGGCGATCAAGGCCGTGGAGCTGGGCGAGGGGTGGGCCGCGGCGTCGCTGCGCGGGTCGGCCGTGCACGACGCCATCGAGCACCGCGAGGGTGCGTACGCGAGGACGAGCAACCGCGCGGGTGGCGTGGAAGGCGGCGTGACCAACGGCGAACCGGTGGTGCTGCGCGCCGCGATGAAGCCCATCTCGACGCTGCGTCGGCCCATGGGGTCGGTGAACGTTCTCACCCACGAACCGTCGCCGGCCAACACCGAGCGCAGTGACGTGTGTGCGGTGCCCGCGGCGGGCGTCGTCCTCGAAGCCATGGTGTGCCTCACGCTCGCCGACGCCATGCTGGAGAAGTTTGCGGGTGACTCGATGCGAGAGCTTCTGCGCAACCTTGGCGGATACCGTGAGCAGCTCGCGGCGCGCTGACGGCGTGGCCTCGCGTTGCGTGCTCTCCGGACCACCGGGAGTGGGCAAGAGCACGGTCGGCGCGGAGGTCGCGCGACTGCTGGGATGGCGCTTCGTCGACCTCGACGCGGAGGTCGAGCGCGACGCGGGGACGAGCGTCGCGGAGGTCTTCGCGCGTGAAGGGGAGGTGGGCTTCCGCGCGCGAGAGGCGCGGGTGCTGCGCTCGGCGCTCGATGGAGAGCGCGTGGTGATCGCCGTCGGCGGTGGCGCGCTGGTCGACCGGACGCTGCGGCACGAGGCGCTGCGACGCGCGCGGGTGATCACGTTGCGGGCGTCGGTCGAGACGTTGCGCGGACGGCTCGCGTTGGGGGTCGTGCGTCCGTTGTTGAAGGAGACCTCGCTGGAGGCGCTGCTCGCCGGGCGACGCGCGGCGTACGCCGAGGCGCACGCGAGCCTCGACGCGAGCGGTGATGTGGCGGCGGTCGCGGCGCGGGTGGTGGCGCTCGCGACGAGGGCGTTGCCGCTGGTGATGCCGTTGGGCGAGCAGAGCTATCGGGTGCACGTGGAGTCTTTCAAGGGACTCCGCGACGAGCCGGTGCGTCCCTCGGTGATGGTGACGGACGCCAACGTCTTCCCTCGTTGGGGCGTTGTGGTGTCGCAAGGGGCAGCCTGGAACACCGCGAACGTGAAGTTGCGACCCGGTGAGCGGAGCAAGACGCTGCGCTCGGTCGCGCGGGTGTGGGAAGCAGTCGGGTTGCGCGGTGCCGATCGCGGCGACGTCATCGCGTGCGTGGGCGGCGGTGTGGTGACCGACATCGGCGGGTTCGCCGCGGCGACGTGGTTGCGCGGCGTGCGGTACATCTCGCTGCCGACGAGCCTGCTGGCCATGGTCGACGCGGCGGTCGGAGGGAAGACGGGCGTTGACCTCCCCATCGGCAAGAACCTCGTCGGCGCCTTTCACCAGCCGTCGCTGGTGTGGATCGATCCGCTCACGCTCTCGACGCTCCCGGCGCGCCACTACCGGGCGGCGCTCGCCGAGGTCGTGAAGATCGCCGCGGTCTGCGATGCCTCGCTGCTGGAGTGGCTCGAAGCGCACACCGATGCGTTGCGCGGACGACCGGACACCGAGGCGCTGCTGACCGGCAACGTGATCGAGGACATGGTGCGCCGCGCGGTGCAGGCGAAGATCGATGTCGTGGCGCAGGACGAGCGCGAGGCGGGCGTGCGGGGGCTGCTCAACTTCGGGCACACCGTCGGCCATGCGCTGGAGGTCGGAGCCGCGTACCGCGCGCTGCACGGGGACTGTGTGGCGGCCGGGATGCGGGCCGAGCTCGGTCTCGGCGAGGCGCTCGGGGTGACGCCGCGAGAGCTCCGACGGAGGGTCGAGGGGCTGATGGACACGCTGGGGCTCGCGCGGTACGTCAAGGCCGACCGCGCGAGCGCGAAAAACGCTTTGATCTACGACAAAAAGCGCGAGGGATCGGCGCTGCGCGTGGCCCTGCCGACGGGGCCCGGGCAGGGGGTGATGTGCGCCGTCCCGACCGCGGAAGTGACGCGCGTCCTCCGGAAGGTGAACGAAATTCGGTAGCGCTCCTTGGGCTGCCCTATCATCGGCGCATGTGGAACTGGTCCAACGCGTCGCGACCCCTGCTCGGTGCGCTCGTCCTCGGCTCGACCTTGATGGGTTGCGTCGACAACACCGTGTCGTTGTTCATTCGGCAGATCCAGGCGCCGGTGGTGTCCGGGACCGGATGCGGAGTCACCAATGACCCGTCCGCCCCCTTCATTCCCGGCGGCGTGCTCGACGTGGCGTTGGCACCGAACTACGTCGTCTCGCCCCTCCTCGCCAACCAACTGATCACCACCGCCAACATGGATCAGCGGCGCCCGGAGACGAACTTCCTCAACGTCCAGGGTTTCGTCGTCGAGCTCCGCGAAGGCTCTCCCGACGGCACGCTCATCCAGCCGGCGTTCTCGGTCTACCAGAACATCGCGGTGCCCCCGTCCCTCGCCGCCGGCACCCCGGGCTACGGCGTCGGCACCATCGAGGTGATTCCGCCCCAGATCGTCGCCGCGCTCAAGCCCGTGGTCTGCCGCGTCAACACCTCGGTGCCGACCACCGCGGAGTGTCCGGTGCCGCGGTACGAGTCGGCCGATCGGCGCATCATCGTGAAGCTCACGGCCTTCGGTGAGTCCCTCGGGCAAAACGGCGTCGAGTCCACGCCGTTCTTGTTTCCGGTGAGGGTCACCTGCGGCGGGCTCATCAACTTCCCGCCGGACTCCGACGCGCCCGATTCGCTCTACCGCGGCCCTGACTGCCGCGGCGGCAACGCGCTCGGCGGCGCCGGCGCCTGCCGCCTCGGACAGGACTTCAACGTCGACTGCCGCCTCTGCTCGGGATCCAACCCCTTCTGCTCGCCGCCCGGATTCAACACCGACCCGCTCGCGGGCGGCACCTGCCCGCGCTGACCGACCCTCCGCTCTACAGCTCCTCGTAGAACGTCGCCCGCCGCTCCGGCGGGAGCTCACACCGAGTCATCACCCCACCACCGATCGCCGCGCAGCGAAGCGTTCGCAGCGCCCACGCGCAGACGCGCTCACGGCCCACCGGGTCGCGACCGCACACCACGGCGCGCGGCTGATCGGCCTCGGGCGCGGGCCGGAGCTGTGCCCGCGCCTCGCCGCCGAAGGTCGGGCCCACCACCGTGAGGCTCCACACCGACGGTCGCCCCGGCAGGCGAACGCGCTCGCAGCCCGTGTAGCGCACCGCGATGGGCGCCTCGACGTACTCCACCGGCGGCCGCTCGCGGCGGGGCGCTCCGACGTCCGTGTGGCAGTCCATCACGAAGGGGTCGGCCGCGCCCGCCCACGCCCGCTCGCGCGGGATGTTGTTGGGCTGAAACCGCTGTCGCAGGAAGCTCCCGCTCCACGCCCAGCCCGAGAGCGCGCTCGCCGTGAGGGCCGCCGCGAGGGCCGCGCGCACGACGAACGCGCCGCGCTGTGCACCCACCACGAATGCGCCGACGGCCGCGGTGAGCACCATGGCCGCCGTGAGGAAGCGGTGCCCCTCGCCTGGGTCGTGGTTGACCTCGATCTTGAGTGACGCGAGCACCGCCGCGACGGTGAGCGAGCCGACGAACACGAAGGCCGCGACGGCCTCGCGACGACGCGTCCAGGCCGCCGTGAGGGCGAGGCCGAGGACTGTCGCGTAGAAGGGCAGCCAGTCGTTGGCGGCGACCTTGAGGAAGCGCGTCCGTTCGGCGAAGGGGACGACGCCCGAGAAGAGCGCGATGTGCCGCGCGGCGACGACCTCGACGACGTTGGCGGGGCCGCCCGGGGAGAGCGATCCGGCGAAGGCGCGGCTGATGAGCGGGAGCGCCGCGGCGACGCCGACGATGACGAGCAGACCGCGGAGGCGGGTGGGCTGGATGGCGCGTGGGACGAAGACCCAGGTGACGCCGAGGGCGCCTGCGACGAGGGCGAGGGAGGCCTCGTCGAGGAGCGCGAGCGCGGCGGCGGAGGCGAGCAGCACGAGGGCGCTGCGGGGGGACTCGGTGTCGTCCGCGTCGGGTTGCGCGCGCCGCAGCACCGACGACGCGATGGCCACGAGGAAGAAGGTCGCCATCACCACATGCGGTCGATAGGCGAGGGTGGTGAAGCCGAGGAACGAGTGCCCGCACAGGGCCGCCGAGTCGAGGGTGGTAAAGCGCTCGGCGGCGGGGACGTTGCCCAGCGTGAAGGGGCTCGCGAAGAGCAGCGCCAGCGGGAGCGCGAGCGCCGTGGGCCACGCGAGGAGGCTCTTCAGGGAGAGCTTCGGGTCGCCGAGACCGTAGGGCTTGAGGCCCGCCGACGCGGCGGCCACGACGAGCAGCGCGGAGGCGCCGAAGAGGAAGAGGTCGTGGGCGAGGGAGAAGGTCGTCGCGGGGTGCAGGTGGTCGAGCGAGAGCACCTGGAGCATCGCGGCGTGGGCGTCGCCGAGGTAGTGGTAGCGGAGCTGCGTCGTAGGGAGGAAGACGTTCTCGAAGGGCAGGCGCGAGGTGCGGATGGCCGACGCGATGGTGATGTGCCAGTCGCGGTCCCACATCACCAGTCGCCACGAGAGGGTGACGTGGAGCGCGACCACACCTGCGGCGAGCGCGAGCAGCGCGACGACGGCCGCGAGGTGAGGGCGGGGCTGGGCCCTGGGCGCGCGCACGAACACCAGCGGCAGCGCGACGAGCGCGAGCGCCCGGACGGCGAGCACGGCGCGGTCGAAGGGCACGAGCCACGAGAGGGCGAGCACCAGCATCAGGTCGAGCGCGACGGCGGAGGCCACGTCGAGGCTGCGGGCCCACGCACCGGCGGGACGCCAGCGCTGGAGCCACAGCACGAACACCGCGTGCGGCAGCAGGTAGAGGGTGAGCGCGAGGGAGGCCCAGGCTGCGGTCGTCGCCACGATGCCGACCGTGTACCGTAAGCGCCCCATGCCCGACAATGACGCCGAAGCCCGCGCGGGGGACGGTCCCGACGACGCGTTCATCCGGTACTGGGAGCGTGCGCTGCTCGACCCGGCCGACCCGCAGCGCGAGCGCTGGGCCGCGATGGAGCGCTCGCAGATCGCCCGCAACGAGGGCATCGCCGCCGAGGTGGACGGCTTCGTGTCCCTGCGCGGACGACGGGTGCTCGACGTCGGCTGCCAGGCCGGGTCGCTGCCCATCGCGCTGTGCAAGCGCGGCGCGGCCGTGACGGGCGTCGACGTCGACGAGAAGCTCATCGAGGGGGCGCGCATCAGGGCGCGCGGTCACGGCGTGGCGCCGACCTTCGCGGTGGCGGTCGCCGAGCGCCTGCCCTTCGCGGACGCGAGCTTCGACGTGGTCACCTTCGTCGACGTCATCGAGCACGTCGCCGACGCCCGCGCCGCCGTGCGCGAGATCGCCCGCGTGCTGCGCCCCGGCGGGACCCTCTATCTCTTCGGCCCCAATCGGTTGTCGCCGTCGCTGCTGCGGAGCGACCCGCACTACCAGCTCGCCGGGGTGAGCGTGCTGCCCCACTGGCTGGGCGAGCTCTATGTGACGCGCGTGCGAGGCTTTCCCCGCTACGAGGTGGGCGTGCTGCCGGTCGGGGGAGTGGTCGAGCGCTGGCTCGCGCGCGACGGGCTCACGGTCATCGACAGCGCCCGCGACGACGCCGAGCGTTGGTGGGATGCGCGGGTGCCAAGGGCGCCGTGGTTGCGTGGCGCCGCGAGGCGGTGGGGCGCGGTGCGGGTGAGCGTGGCGCCGCTGTTCAGACTGGTGGCGCGGAAGGCGTGACGGCGGGGAGCGTGAACTCGGGCGGGAGGTGCGCGTATCCGCGGAGGAGGGCGACGCGAAAGGTGGTCCCGTGGCCAATGGCGCTCTCGACCGAGACGTGGGCGCCGTACGAAACTCGTGGCTCACGTTGCTGAAGAACGCCGTCTTCGCCGCGTCGAGCTCGCCCAGCTTCGCGTTGGCGTCGCGGAGTTCGCGCACGGCGTTCGACAGCTCGCGGCTGCGGGCGATGACCTCGCCCTCCATGGCGCGCGTGCGGTCGCGCAGCACCTCGCCCTCGTCGCTCGCGCGCACCAGCTCGGTGACGTCCTCGACCCGGTGCAGGAGGTACATCACGTCGCCGTTGGGTGAGAGCACCGGGATGTTCTTGGGGCTCCAGTACTTCACCGCGAAGGCGCCGTCGGCGCCGCGGATGTCGTACTTCTGCACCGCCATCGTGTCGGGGGCGCGCGTCGCGACGGCGCGGTCGAGCGAGGCGCGGAGGTTGGCCGTGCCGGTGGCCTCGGGGTCGTCGGGGTTGTCCGGGAAGGCCTCGAAGAGCCCGCGGCCGATGGTCTCTTCGAGGGTCGTCCCGGTGGCTGCGAGACGGGCCCGGGTCGCGGCCACCATCGTGTAGCGGGGCGCGTCTGGCAGGAGCACCAGCAGCACGTCCGGGGACGCCTCGAAGAGCAATTGGAAATCGGTCGCGCCCGCCACCATCGGGCGATCGTAGACCAGTCGGAGGAGGGAGGTCAGCCCGTGAGGCGGGCGCGCTTCGGGATGACCACGAGGCCCTCGTCGGTGACGGTGAAGCGCTTGCGGTCTTCTTCGAGGTCGAAGCCGATCTGCATCCCGGCGGGGATCTCCACGTCCTTGTCGACGATGACCCGCCGCAGCCGCGCGTGGCGGCCCACCTGCACGCGCTCCAGCAGCACGCACTGCTCGACGTGGGAGAAGGAGTTGACCCGCACGCCCGCCGAGAGCACCGCGCGGTGGATGAGCCCGCCGGAGATGATGCACCCGTCGCTCACCAGCGAGTCCGTCGCGCTCCCCACGCGCGCCGTCGTCTGGTCGCTGAACACGAACTTCGCCGGCGGGTCGAAGCTCATCCCCGTGCGAATGGGCCAGCGCCGGTTGTAGAGGTTGAACTCCGGCTTGATCTCCACGAGGTCCATGTGCGCGTCGAAGTACGCCTGGATGGTCCCGATATCGCGCCAGTAGGTGGTGGGGCCCTCGCCGGGAATCTCGTTGGTGCCGTAGTCGAAGAGCATCACCCGCCGCCCCGACTGGACCATCGCTGGCAGGATGCTCTTGCCGAAGTCGTGGGCGCTGTCCTCCTCCTGCGAGTCGCGCTGGAGCTCCTCGGCGAGCACCCCCGTCGTGAAGATGTAGTTGCCCATCGAGGCGAGCACCCAACCAGGGCGCCCAGGAATCTCTGGCGGGTTGCGCGACTTCTCCACGAAGTCGATGACGCGGCCCTCCTCGTCGACCTGGAGCACCCCGAAGCCGAGCGCGTCGGCGGTGGGCACCGGGATGCCCGCGACGGTGAGGTCGGCGTGCGTGTCGAAGTGCCGATCGAGCATCGGCCGAACGTCCATCTTGTAGATGTGGTCGCCGCCGAAGATCGCCACGAAGTCGGGGTTGGCGTCTTCGATGGCGTTGAAGCACTGCCACACCGCGTCGGCGCTGCCCTTGAACCACGACAGCCCCGTGCGCTGCTGCGCCGGGATGGTCTCGATGAAGCCGTCGAGGATGGGCGACAGCCGCCACGCCCGCGCGATGTGCTCCTCCAGCGACGCCGACTTGTACTGGGTCAGCACCTTGATGCGGGAGATGTTGGAGTTGACCAGGTTGGAGAGCACCACGTCGATGATCCGGTAGCGCCCGCCGAAGGGCACCGCGGGCTTCGCGCGCTCCAACGTCAACGGCGACAGCCGTCGCCCCTCGCCGCCCGCCAGCACCATCGCCAGGACGTTGGGCGCGCTGCCTCGGGTGCGGTTCCATTCGCGCTCGGTGGTCGTGTCACTCATCGGTCGTCCCCTCGTGGTGTTTGCGCGCCTGATCCGCCATCGGCCGCGGGACCGTCCCCGATGAAATACACCACCCCATCATCGCAGCCCACCACCAGAATTCCGTCGTCGATGAGGGCGGGGCTGCTGTCGACATCCGCGGGCAGCGTCACCCGCGCGAGCAACCCACCGTCCCGCCCGAGAAACCACAGCGCGTCGTCGGGTACGCCCACCGCGTACGACCCATGGACGTCCACCAGCGCGCTCGACGCCACGCCGTAGTCCCGCGTCGGCGGACCCGGCACCGCCCGATGCCAGCGCTCCTCACCCGTCGCCCGGTCGACGGCCACCACCTGCGCCCGCGGACCGTAGGTGCCCACCACCAGCGATCCGTCCAGGCCCAGCGCCACGCCCGCGCGCACATAGCCGCCGAGCCGTCGCTGCCACCGCTCGGTGCCGTCAGCCGCGATGGCCCGCAGCGCCCCGTCGTCGCCGCCCACGTACACCGTCCCGTCGTCGCCGATCGCGGGCGGCGCGTCCACGTCGTCACCCGTCGCGAGCGTCCACCGAACGCCCCCGTCCGGGTCGATCGCGCGCACGCGGTCGTCCTGCGAGCCCATCACCGCGACGCCATCCGCGGTCACCGCGGGCGACGAAAACACCTTTCCACCGAGGTCGAGCCGCCATCGCACCGTGAGGTCGGCCTCTGTCGCGTAGAGCGAGTGTCCCGCCCCGAAGCGCAGCGACCCATCCGCCGCAGCGGCCGGTGAGGTGTCGGCGTCGTCGGTGGTTCCGAGCGCGAGCTGGAGCGTCCCGTTGGGGCCGAGCACCACCACCCGGTCGGCGTCGGTGCCGAGCACCATGGTGCCGTCATCGCGAACGAGCGGCGTCGTGTAGACGCGGTCGCCGGTGTTCACCTGCCAGGTCAGCGAGCCGTCGCGCGCGAGCCCGTACACCACGCCGTCGTGGGAGGTCACCACCACCGCCCCGCGCGAGCTCACCACCGGCTGCGACGTGATGCGCGCGCGCGTCGCGAAGTGGGCGACGATCTGCGGCCGTCGCGGGAGGCGGTACCCGCTGCGCCCGGTGTGCCTCGCGTCGAAGCGAAACATCCGCGGCGGCGCGGCGGGCGGCGGCGTCTCCAGCACGATGGGCGGCGGCCCGGCGTCGACCTCCGTCACCACGGGCGGCGGCGTGACAGGCGCAGGGCGCGGTCGGCGGCAGGCGAGCGCGAGGCCGACGAAGAGGAGGACGCGTCGCACGGGTCGACGGGTCAAGCGGCGGCGACGATGGGGGCGCCGCGCGGGAGCACGGCGTCGGCGATGACGGGCATGCCCTCGGAGGGCGTGAGCGTGATGCTGCGTCGCACGGCGCGCGGTGAGTACCCGGGCGCGACGCGCAGCCAGACGCGCGACAGCATGGTCGCGAGCACCATCTTCATCTCGTAGATGGCGAAGGCCATCCCGATGCACTTACGGATGCCCCCACCGAAGGGGATCCACTCGTGGGCCTTGTATTGCCGGCCGATGAAGCGCTCGGGTTCGAAGCGCGTGGGGTGGTCGTAGAGGCTGGGGTTCTGGTGGAGGAGGTAGACCGACGGCGCGAGGCCGACGCCCGCGGGGAGGTCGTAGCCCGCGAAGCGCATGGGCTGCTGGAGGATGCGCCCCACCAGCGGGATGACGGGCTGCATCCGCAGGGCCTCGCGCACGGTGGCGTCGAGGTATTCGAGCTTCGCGATGCGCTCGGGGGTGAGCGGCCCCTTGCGCTCGGCGGCGTGGAGTTCGGCGAGCAGCTTCGCGCGCACGGCGGGGAGGGCGAGCACCCAGCGGAGGGTCCACGCGAGGGCGGTGGCGGTGGTCTCGTGACCGGCGACGAGCAGCGTCACGAGCTGGTCGCGCAGGGCATGGTCGTCGAGCCCGTTGCCCTCCTCGTCGCGTGCCCCGAGAAACATCGACAGGATGTCCGTTCGCCCCTCGGTGCCTTCGCGTCGTCGTCGCGCGATCTCGGCGAGGAGCGAGTCGTCGGCCACCTTGGACTCGCGCAGGTAGCGGCCCCACGGGCTCCACGGCCCGAGGTCGCGCTGCACCTGCGGGATGAGCAGCGGCGGCCACGAGGCGATGTCCATGAGCCGCGTGAGGCGGTCGCCGAGCTGCTTGCGGGCGGCCGCGTCGTCGACGCCAAACACCGTGCGCAGGATGACGTCGAGGGTGATCTGCTGGAGCGGCTCGTGCGCGGCGAAGGTCTTGCCGACGGGCCACGCGTCGATGGAGGCGTGGGTGAGCTCCACCATCTGCTGCCCGTAGGCGTGCATGCGCTCGCCGTGGAAGGGCGGCATCACCAGCTTGCGCATCGCGCGGTGGGGCTGACCGTCGAGGACGATGACCGAGCGCTCGCCGAGGAAGGGCTTGAGGCCGCTGCCGATCTCGCCGCCGTGCATGTCGTCGCCCGCGCTCGCGAACACCTCCCTCACATGGTCGGGGTTGGACAGGATCACCAACGGCGGCAGCGCTCCGAGGCGCAGCAGGAAGGTCTCGCCGTAGCGTGTGCGGCACTCCTCCATGACCTCGAAGGGCGTTCGCATCCAGCGCACCAGCATCCAGGGGGTAGGGCTCGTCGGGCCGGGCGGCAGGCTCATGGCGCGCGACGGTAACGGTTGCGGGTCACGGCTTCCAGGGCGCCCTTCGCTCCGGTACGGTGTCGCCCCATGAGCGAACGAGCCCAGAGCGACTCGGTGCTGGCGATGTACGGCCTCCTCGCGGGGGCCGCGCGACTGGGGCTGCCGCCCATGGTCGACACCCCCGTGGTGCGAACCCTCCGCGCGGCCATGGTCGACCGCCTCGCGCGCAGCTACGGCGTGGTGCTCACCACCGGGGCGCGCCGCATCCTGGTGGACATCGAGGAGACCGCGACCATCCGCGGCAACGTCACGCAGGGCGTTCGTTGGGTGATCGAGCGCTTCGTCCCCGGGGGTCGCGCCGCCGACGCCGTCGCCAACGTCTACCGCACCTACGGCGCGGGTCTGCTGCTGCGCCGGTACTTCGCGGCGCACCGTCAGCCGGCCGACCCGGTCTTCTCCGAGATCGAGGCCGAGCGGGTGCGCGCCGCCCTGCGCAACGCCCTCCGTCTGCTCGAGACCGAGCGCGCCCAGGACATCGTCGAGGCCATCGGGCTGCCCGTGCGCTCCGCGGGTGAGTCACCCGGCGCGTCCATCCTGGAGCGTTGGAGCGAGGCCCTCGCGGCGACCCTGGCCGAGGCCCCGGCGGCGTGGCTCGACGTGGCCGAGGCACGCTTCGTCGAGACCCTCGCCCGCTACCGCTGAGACCCTGATCGGTGCGCGGCAGGAAGTCCGCAACCCCACAAAACCCCTTCAGAAGCCCGAAGAACGGGACATTGCCTGTCAGGCACCCTTCAGGGGCGGGACTGGGGTAGGCTCCGCCAGACGCGATGCTCGTGGCCGTGGTCGGAGATGTGCACGGAAGGTTCTTCCGGGTCGAGGAGTGGGTGGACGCGCTGGAGCAGGCGCGGGGCGAGCGTGTGTCCTCGGTGTTGTGTGTCGGCGATGTGGAGACCTTCTCGACGCCCGACGATCACCGGCGCAAGGCGACCAAGCGCAACATGCCCGCGGAGTTTTCGGCGTACGCGACGGGCGAGCGGCAGATGGCGCGGCCGTTCTATTTCGTGGGCGGCAACAACGAGAGCTTCGAAGAGCTCGACGTGATGCCCGACGGCGGAACGCTCGCGCCCGGGGTCCACTACCTGGGCCGCGCGGGGTCGCGGGTCATCGACGGGCTGCGGGTGGGCTTCCTGTCGGGCATCTACGCGCCGACGCGGTACCTTCGGCCGAGGGTTCCGGCGTCCAACGCAGAGACCAACAAGCAGGCGGGGTACTTCCGCAAGGACGATGTCGACGCGGCGTGTGCGGTCGATCGCGCCGACCTGCTTTTGATGCACGAGTGGCCGCGGGGCATCGCCGGGACCGAGAGCGCCGTCGCGGTGGTGGGTGCGCGGGGCATCCGTCGCGCGCACTGGCCGCAGGTGGGCAACCCCTACGCGGCGCTGCTGGTCACGCGGCTGCGGCCGACCTGGGTGCTGTGCGGGCACATCCATGTTCCGCACGCGGCGACGCTGTACTGGGACAACGGGGCGACGACGCGGGTGGCGTGCCTCGACCAGGCGACGCGCTCGGACGGCGGCCTGCTCTGGATGAACATCGAAGGCACCACCGTGAAGGAGGTGGGCTGGGGCACCACGGGCGAGGTCGCGTGGCGCGAGGGGGAGCTGTGGGACGAGACGCAGTCGGCGTCGCGCATCCGCATCGCGGGTCGGGGCGAGTACTGACAATCGTGTCGCGGCGCGCAGCCGCTTGCGTCACGGCGCCGGCGCCGACGCGGCCGGGTCGGCGCAGCAGCGAAACCCGATCTGGTAGTACACGAAGCCCTCGTTGTGGGAGATGGTCGACGGGCGGCAGCGCGCGCGGATGTGGCCCCACCAGCCGCCCTTGAGCGCCGACTGGAACGGGCGGCCCGACTCGTTGATGGTCCACTCGTCGGCGTTGCCGGTCATGTCGTGGACGCCCGCCCACGACACGCAGCGGTTCATCGTGCCGGAGGGGACGGCTTCGTAGAGGCGGGCGCTCTCGTCGGCGCTGGTCGAGGGGTTGCTCAAGCGCTGCCGGTCGGGGCGGATGGTCTGGTGGTCGATGCGGCACGCCTCGGCGTCGCGGCGCAGCCCGGTGGGGTACGGGTTCATGTCGGGGCCCTCGCACGCGAAGGTCCACTCCGACTGGGTGCAGAGCCGCTTGTGCTGCGACTCGCACGCGCGGCGCGCCTCGTACCAGCTCACCATCACCTGCGGACGAACGCCCGGCTGGTTGGGGTACTCGTAGCGGTCGATGCACACCGACAGCGGCCGACGACGGCCGGTGCAGCGCGACGGCGCAAACTCCGCGCAGCGCATCTGCGTGTCGGGGTCGAGCCAGCGCAGGCAGCGCTGATCGGTGCTGGTGCAGTACTCGCCCTCCGCGAGGGTCATCCCATCGGGGCAGCGCGACGTCGGCGGCGCCGCGGGAACCACCGGCGGCGTGCCGTTGAGCTGCACCACCAGCGGAACCGTCAGCGTCTGCTGGCGTGGACGATCCTGCCCTCGCGCGACGCCATGTGCCGTGACGGAGACCGAGGCCACGACCACGAGGGCCATCATGCTGCGGAGACCTTTGGGAGCCTGAGGGTTCATGGGAAGCACCGTCGTGGACGAGTGCATGACGCGGGCCCGGTGCCCCTCCACGCGCGCCCCCTCCATTGGGTCACCCGCGGGGCGCCTTCGTCGTCCTGCCTCGTTGTTCGATCGACTACACCTACATTGTCGCCATCAGCAATTCTCTGGGCAGATTGCTCGTCGATGGCATCGACTCGCCGCGAGCTTGGTGGCAGGTTGCGCCGAAACTTGCGCGGCCTCGCCGAGCGGCGGGTGACGGTGCGAGAGGAGACGGAGCTGACGATGACGACGATTGCGAATGGATCGGTGGTGGCCTTCGACTACACGCTCCGCGACGGCGCGGGGAAGGTGATCGACAGCTCGCAGGGCGGCGCGCCGATGGTGTACCTGCACGGCCACGGCAACATCGTGGCGGGCCTGGAAGTCGCGCTCCAGGGCAAGACCGCGGGCACCAACATGAAGGTCGTCGTGAAGCCCGAGGACGGCTACGGCGAGTGGCAGGAAGAGCTCGTGATGAAGGTCGCGCGCGCCCGCCTGCCGAAGAGCCCGACGCCGAGCGTGGGCATGGAGCTACAGGGCGTGGGTCCGGGCGGCGAGCCGATGCATCTGCGGGTGATCGCGATCGAGGGCGACCAGGTGAGCCTCGACGCCAACCATCCGCTGGCGGGGCAGGAGCTGCACTTCGAGGTGAGCGTTCAGTCGGTGCGTGAGGCGAGCGAGGAAGAGCTGGCGCACGGCCACGTGCACGGCCACGGCGGCCACCACCACTGAAGGTCACCCCACCCCTGCTGCGCACCCGGATGCAGCGGTCGGCCGCGCTCGAAATACCCCGCGTATGTCTCGCGCGGCCTTGCTCGCCTCCGGGCGCTCGCGACGGGTTGGGATGACCTTCCCACCCGTCTCTCAATCAACCAATCAGGGGACGACGACGGTGTCGCCGGAGCGCAGCGTGAAGTTCTGCTGCATCTGGCCTTCGAGGATGTCGTTGATGGACACCTCGTAGCGCTCCTCGCGGCCGTTGGTGGCCCGGCGCAGCACGATGATGTGATCGAGGTTGGCGCCGCGCGCGCCGCCGCCGGCGAGGGCGAGGGCCTGCACCACGTTGACGGGGGTGCGCGACTCGAAGTCACCCGGGCGGATGACCTTGCCGGTCACGAACACCCGGTAGCTGTGCACCTCCTCGACGACCACGGCGACCCGCGCGTCCTGCTGGAAGCGGCGGTACCCTTCGGTGACCTCGCGGGTGATGTCGTTGATGGTCTTGCCCGAGACGGTGACCTCGTTGAGGAGCGGCAGCGTGATGCGGCCGTCGGGACGAACCGTCACCCGGGTGTTGAGCTCGGCGTTGCCGAACACCGAGATGCGGACGATGTCGCCCGCACCCACGCGGTACTCCTGCACGCCCGACTCGACGGGCGGCCAAGGGCCCGAGAGCGTTCCGCGGCAGGCGGGGAGGGAGAGGAGGGCGGCGAGGCAGAGGGGGCGCAGTCCACGCATGGCCCGCGATGTATCATACCCGCGGGCTTCGGTGGCAATCGCTGGCAGCGGGACTATCCCGAAGGGTCGGGCGGGGTGGAGAGCGGACGGCGGGTGCCGCTGCCATCGAGGTGCAGGTCGGGGATGAACGGCAGCTCGACGAGCTCACCCCAGCGACGCAGGTCGTCCTGGTCGTAGATGCGGGTGTCGATGAAGCCCGAGACGAGGGCGGTGCCGAGGGCGAAGAGCCCGGCCAAGATGCAGACGATCATCCCGAGCTTGGTGCGCCCCGGCGGCTCGGGCTCGATGGGCAGCGACGGGGCGTCGAGCACGCGAATCTGCTCGCCGCCGCTGAGCTCGGCCCGGCGCAGGAGGGCCTGCGAGTCGAGGCGGCGCCGCAGGAGCTCCTGGTAGCTGGCGCGGGTGGTGGTGACGTCGGTGTTGAGCCGCGTGTACTCGGCCTCGACCTCGACCAACGTGGTGCGGGTGAGCGGGTTGCGCGCGGTGGGGACGGGCGCGGGCGCGGTGGGGTGCGCGCCGCTACCGGCGCTGTCGGAGCGCTGGCTGTCGGCGAGCTCGATGCGCGCCGCCTGGAGGTCGCGGTTGACCTGCTCGATGCGCTGCTCGCGCTCGGACTGCGAGAGGTTGGCCTGGCTCTGCTGAGCGCCGCGGAAGCGCGCGACGGCGGCGGCGAGCTCGTTGTTCATGGCGGTGAGCTCACGCTCGGCGGCGGCCCGCGTGGGGTAGTCGGCGGAGAAGCGCTGACGCAGGCCCTCGACCTCGGTGCGCTTGGTCTGCACCCGCGTACGCAGCTCGGTGAGGGCGGCCGGCTCGTCGGCCTGCGGCGCGGCCGCCTGCCCCGGGTTGCGCAGCGACTCCACGCTCGCCGTGAGCTGCGCGATGCGGGTGCGCAGGCGGCGCGTACGCATCGAGTCGCGGGGGTTCTCCGGCTCCGGGCGCGCGACCTGCTGGCCGGGGCCGCCCACGTTGATGACCGGCCCGCCCTGGAGTCGGCGCCGCACGATCTCGACCATCTCCGGGTTGGCCAGCACGAACTGGTCGAACGACTGCTGCCGGTCGGCGAGCGACTGCTCCAGCTGGTGAAACTGCGCGTCGATGGTCTGGAAGGCCTCGCGCGCTCGCTCGACGGCGGTGTTGCGCCGCGCGTTGACGAAGAGGTCGATGAGCCCGCGCACCACCCGCTGCGCGTCCTGGGGGTCGCCGTACTTGAACCCGATCTGCACGGTGTCGGTCTCCACCTTGCGGTCGAGCGCGCCCCAGAACAGCTCGGCGAGCTTGGTCTCCGACGTCTTCCCCTGGAGCAGCGGAAACAGGTGCAGCCGCGTGATGAGCGCGAGGATGTTGGTGCGCGACCCGTAGACCTGCGACAGCCGGTTGTCGATGGAGCGCTGCACCTCCTCGGCGCCCGGCCCGTTGCCGTCGGAGCGCTCCTGCTCCTGCACCTGGAAGCGCGCCTCGGAGCGGTAGGTGCGCGGTCGCGTCACGACCCACGCCATCCCGGCGATGAAGATCACCGTGAAGATGGCGGCGCCGCGCTTCCAGTACCGCAAGCCCCGTCGCGCGAGCGCGGCGTAGTTGGCCAGCAGGTCTTTGAGCGAGAGCGGCTGGTCTTCCTTTTCTCCCATGGTCATGGGTTGGATTCTCCCTGCGGTGCGAGGCCGGTGTCACCCGGCGTCGAGCCGGACGGTGGCGTGTTGGGGGCGACCGGTGCGCCGCCGTGGTTCACCGGCGCGGTCGATCGTTGCGTGGAGCCGTGGGTGCTCGGCTGGGTCGCCGTGCGCGGCCGCGGCGGCGGCGGGGCGTTGGGGTCGACCGGAGCGTTGGGGTCGACGGGCGGGGGGATGAGCCCGGAGCCCGCTTCGCCCACCCGGTTGGCGGCGTCGTCGGCGGCCACGAGGTCGAAGGGGTCGCTCGTGAGCGGGTCGCTCTCGCCGCCGGTCGGGGCTCCGCCGGAGCCGCCCTGCGCGTCCTGCAACGCTTCGATCTCTTCGAGCGGAATCATCGGCTCGGTGACCCCGTCGTCGTCGGTGCCGAGCGCGAAGGTGAGGCCGGCGAAGGCGACGTGGCGCACCAGCACGTTGATGACACCAGGCAGCGGGGCCGGACCGCCCATGTCGATGTCCGAGTACAGGAAGTTGTAGCGGGCGAAGAACGAGAGGTTGCGCGACACGATGAAGCGCACGCCCGCCAGCGCCGACAGGTTGAGCGACTCGATCTCGCGGGTGGCGCCGACCATGCCGGGGACGGCGGTCTCGGTGGTGCCGTAGTCGGCGTTGACGTCGCCCGTGAAGGCCACGCGCCCTTCACCGGGGCGCCACAGGAAGCTCAGGTTGCTGCCGAGCACGCGGCCGGTGCCGCCGGGGATGATCTCGCTCGCGGGGCATGGCTGGCCCAGCACCGGGCGGTTGCATCGCGTGGTGGCGACGATGGCGTACTCGTAGCGGGTGCCGAGGCCGAACGCGAGGTGCTCGTCGGGGATGGCCACGGAGAGCGCGGCGTTGCCGTACGGGCCGACGAAGAAGTCGGAGGTGTCGTTCTGGTCGGCGAGGGAGTCGACGCCGCCGAGGACGGTGAGGGTGATGTTTTCGCCGAAGCGGTGGCGCAACCCGCCGTAGCCGAGGATGCGCGGCACCCAGTCGAGGTAGCCGTCGACGAGGAAGTACTCGCCGCGCGCGGCCACGAGGATGGAGTTCTCGTCGTTGACCTCGTAGGAGGTCTCGAGGGCCGACACGAAGGTCAGCATGTTGTTGCGCGTGACCTCGACGGGGATGTCCACCGCGTGGCGGCCGAGCACGCCCGCGAGCAGCCCCGCGCGGAAGCGCTCGCTGAAGTCGTGCTGCGCCTGCACCTGCCCGGTGTAGTCGCCGTACACGCCGCGCTGAAACGACGTAAACGCGCGGCCCGTGCGCCCGAGCAGCAGCGACGACTGGCCGAGGGTGTACGTCGCCTCGCCCGTGATCTGCCAGGTGTCGCTCGGCTCGGCGTGGAGCGCGTAGCGGGTGATGGAGAGGAAGTCGCCCTCGTCGATGCGGCGCCCCTCGCCGTCGGTGAAGTAGTACTCGCCGCGGGTGCGAAGGAGCTGCCGGACCGTCTCGGTGCGATGCCCCAACTGGAGGTCGACCGCGCCGCGGGCGAGGGCGCCGTCGCCGTAGTTGAGCGTGCTCTGGTTGAGCACCGTCGAGTCGTAGCCACCAGCGAGCTCGACCCCGGCCGCGCCTGCGAGCTGCATGGGGATCGCGACCAGCAGCGCGAGGGATGAGGCGACCATCGTGGACCGGAACGTTCCTTCCGTGCGGTGTTTCAGGCACCCGCCGTGGCCGGGCGATATGGCATGATGCGCCGCGCGTGTCGAGCATCTGACCCGACGCGCAGGAGTGATCGCCCGCGATGAACCGACTCCTCCAGGGCGCGATGGCCCTGCTCCTGACCGGCCTCGGCGTCGTCTCCTACAAAGCCTGGCGCTATCGCTCCGACGCGAAGACCTGGCACGACCGCTGGCACACGCTGCACAGCGACCCGGCCCACCGCGGGCGCTACCGGGCCGACAACGAGCGGCTCCGCAACCAGGGGGTCGTCCCGGGTCGCGTGGTGTTTCTCGGAGCGAGCATCACCGAGCAGCTCGACCTCGCGGGGGAGTTTCCCGGGCTCCCCTTCGTCAACCGCGGCGACTCGGGTCAGCTCGTCTGGCAGCAGTACCTCCGCATCGAGCCCGACGCCCTCCAGCTCACCCCCGAGATGGTCGTCATCAAGATGTGCGCGATCAATCTCCTGCCCGACGCGCCGCCCTTCGAGGAGACCCAGTTCTACTACGCGGCCATGGCCGACGCGGTGCGCACCCACGGCAGCAAGGTCGTGCTCGCCACCACCGTTCCGGTCACCCGCGCGTGGGATCGCACCGAAGCTCGCGGCACCGCGACCCCGCTCATCCGTCGCTTCAACGAGTGGGTGCGCGACCAGGCCCGCATGCGCCAGGAGACGCTGCTCGACTACGCCCAGGCCCTCGGCGACGAGGACGGCTACCTGCCCGACTCGCTCTCCGATGATGGCCTGCACCCCAACGCCGCCGGGCGACAGCGCATGACCGGACTCATCCGCGCGGTGATCCTCGAAGGGCGCGGCCGCACCGCCCCGACGCCCGCCCCGACGCTTGCGGCTACGGACGCTGGCACTCCCGACGCCGGCCCGACGCGACGGTAGAGAACCAATCCCGATGGCACCGACGGTTGTCTTGTCGTTTCTGGATGCGCCGGTGGTCACCGGGCCGGCGCGTGGTCTCATCCATCTCTCTCGCGCGCTGCCGCCCGACGTGCGCCTCCATGTGGCCATCCTCCGGGGGAAGGGGGCCGGGCCCGTTCCGCCGCTCGACAAGCTGTCCGATGGCGCGCTGACGGTGCACGAGATTCAAGAGCGCGGGGCCTTCGACCCGACCATCATCGCGAAGGCGGTGCACACCGCGTGGCGCATCGGCGCGAAGGTGGTGCAGAGCCACTCGTACAAGCCGCACCTCATCGCGATGGCGGTGCGCGCGGCGCGGCGCGTCCCCTGGATCGGCCACCACCACGGGTGGACCGCCGAGAACGACAAGGTGAAGCGCTACCACCGTATCGACGCGTGGTCGTTGCCGAAGGCCAACCGCGTCGTGGCCGTGGCCGAGAGCGCGCGGCGCATCGTCGAGCACGAGGGCGTGAGCGCCGACAAGGTGGTCGTGATCCCCAACGCGGTCGACGCGCGGGACATCTCGACGCCGCTCAGCCGCGATGAGGCGCGGGCGCAGCTCGGGATCCCGCAGGGGGAGTTCGTGGCGGCGGTGGTGGGTCGGCTCTCGCACGAGAAGGGGCAAGACCTCGCGCTGAGAGCGCTCGCGCAGGCGCGCTCCCAGGGCGCCGACGTGACCTTCGCGCTGGCGGGTGACGGCCCCGATCGCGCGATGCTGGAGTCGCTCGCGAAGGAGCTCGGCCTCGGGGTTGCGGTGCGTTTCCTGGGGCACCAGAAGCACGTCGGTGTGGTCTACAAGGCGTGCGACATGCTGGTGATGCCGTCGCGCTCCGAGGCGATGCCCAACGCGCTGCTCGAAGCGATGACGCTCGGGTTGCCGGTGGTGGCGACGCGGGTGGGCGGTGTCCCCGAGGTGGCCGACGACGGCGAGATGGCGTGGATCGTCGACCCGGAGTCGGCGGAGACCATCGCGAAGGCGGTGGTGGACTGCGTGGCGAGGCCCGACGAGCGCGCGCGGCGGGTGGCCGCGGCGAGGCAGCGGGCGGTGGAACGGCACGACCCGGCGAAGCGGGCGGAGCGGTACCTGCGCGTGTACGACGCCCTGGGCGTGCGGCGCTGAAGGGCAGCGAAGGAGCAGCGATGGACGCGCGACGACTGGTGAAGATGGTGGCGCTCGCGGCGGCGCGGGGCGCGGTGCTGCCGGTGGTGGTGGCCTTCCGCGCGGAGACGCGCGGGGCAGATGAGCACAGGCTGCGAACGCTCTTCTCGGGGTACTCGCAGGCGCTCGCGATGGTGCCGGGGCTGACGGGTCAGCTCGTGCGCCGGGCGTTCTACGGGGCGGTGCTGGCGGAGTGCCACCCCGACACGTGCATCCAATGGGGGACGACCTTCTCGACGCCCGACGCGGTGATCTCGAAGGGCGTCTACATCGGGGCCAATTGCAGCATCGGGCGCGCGCTGCTCCACGATCACGTCACCCTGGGCTCGGGGGTTCACGTGCTCTCGGGCAAGAACCAGCACGGCATCGACGACCCCGACGCGCCGGTGCAAGACCAGCCGGGGCGCTTCGACCAGATCCGCGTCGGCCGCAACACCTGGCTCGGCAACGGCGCGCTGGTGATGGCCGACGTGGGCGAGCGCTGCGTCGTGGCGGCGGGCTCGGTGGTCGTCGACGCGGTGCCCGACGACAGCATCGTGGGCGGCAACCCCGCGCGCATCATCCGTCGCCGCGACCCGGTGACCAAGGCGTGGGTGAGGCCGTCATGAAGGTGCTCGCGCTCACGCACCGCACGCCCTTCCCTCCCGACAAGGGCGACAAGATCCGCACGCACCACCTGCTCACGCGCCTCGCGAAGCGCTGCGAGGTGCACCTCATGGCCTTCGCCGAGCCGCCGACGGACGTCGCGCACACGGCGCTGCTGCGGCGGCACTTCGCGTCGGTCAACCTCGTTCCGCTCGACATGCGCTGGCAGAAGGTGAAGGCCATTCCGTCGCTGCTGGGCGAGCGGCCGATGACGCTGCCGGTGTTCGGCAGCGCGCGCTTCGAGGCCGACGTCGACCGCGCGGTGCGGGAGATCAACCCCGACGCGATCCTCGCCGAGAGCAGCTCGATGGCGCCGTACGCGCTGCGGCACCCGGACGTTCCGCTGGTGATGGACTTCGTCGACGTCGACTCGGCCAAGTGGCGGGCCTACGCCGAAGAGGCGCGCTTCCCGATGGGGGCGGTGTACCGGCGCGAGGCGTCGACGCTGGAGCGCTATGAGCGCGAAGTAGCGCGGCGCGCGGTGATCTCCACCGTGACGGCCGATCGCGAGAAGGTGCTGCTCGCGGCCATCGCGCCGGGGTGCGACGCGCGAACGCTGCCCAACGGCGTCGACACCGAGTACTTCGCGCCCGCGGCGAAGAAGCCGACGGATGCGTCGGCGGTGTTCTTCGGCGCGATGGACTATCACGCCAACGTGGAGGCGGCGCTCTTCCTCGTGCGCGAGGTGATGCCCCGCGTGAGGGCGCGCCACCCGGACTTCCGCGTGGTCATCGCGGGCTCGCGGCCGCCGCCGGAGGTGCAGGCGCTGGCCTCCATCGAGGGCGTGACGGTCACCGGGTACGTCGCCGACATCCGCGCGCACGTGACGGGCTGCGCGGTGTGCGTCATCCCGCTGCGCGTCGCGCGCGGCGTGCAGAACAAGGTGCTCGAAGCGATGGCCATGGGCGTCCCGGTGGTGTGCACGCCGGCCGCCGCGGAGGGCATCGAGGCCGAGGCGGGCACGCAGCTCGTGGTGGCGCCGTACGGTGAGCAGGGCGCGCCGATGGCCGAGGCGGTGCTGGCGCTGCTGCACGACCGCGAGCGGGCGCAGGGCATCGCCGACGCGGCGCGGCTGCGGGTGCAAAACCGCTACGGCTGGGAGCCGCGCTCGGAAGAACTCCACGGGATGCTCATCGAAGCGAGCGCCCGACGGGTGCGACGCGCGGGCGCGTGAGGTGCGCCGCGCCGCGGTGGTGCTGCTGATGGGGCTCCTGGGTTGTGCGGGCGCTCCTCGCAGGCCGCCGTTGATGGGTCAGGGGTCGCTCGACGCGGCGACCATCCAGGGGCATTGGCACGTCATCGCGACGACGCTGCCGATGTGGACCGGGGGCGACCCGCGCGAGCCGACCTTCGACTACGCCAACCTGCGGCGCGACGGTGATCGCGTGCGCTTCGACGACACGGTGGGCTTCGTGCGCGATGGCGAGCGCGGGACCATCGAGGGCGTCGACACGCAGCACCCGGAGGTGCCGACGCACTTTACGTGGCGCGGTAAGGGGTGGCTGGTGTTCTTCACCAGCGGGTGGGACGTGGTGGCGGTCGATCCGGGCGGGCGATGGGCGGCGATCACCTTCGAGTCGACCATCGCGACCCCCGCGGGGATGGACCTCATCTCGCGACGCTCATCGCTCGACGACGCGACCATCGCGGAGGCCGTCGCATCGCTGCGGGCTGATCCTGTGCTGGTGCAGTACCTCGATCGACTGGTGACGCTGCCCGCGCGGCGGTGAGCGCGCCTCTCGGCGTCGGAGGTCGTCGTGTTACGGTGGTTGGTGGGTCGACCGGTGCGCCACGCCAATTCGCTCGCGCGTCTCTTCATGCTGTCGGTCATCGCGACGGGGTGCGCGTCGACGGTGAGCGCTAGCGACAGCGGGCCGAGCCCCGTTGATGTCCCGGCCATCGATCTCGACGCGGGGCCCGTCGATGCGACGATCGCTGACGCGCCGATGCCCGACCGACCTCCGGTTGATGTCTTCGATGCGGTCACACCTTCGCGCGACGTGCCGCCCGAGGCGCGCGCCTGCCCCGTGATCGACGAGGACGTTCCCGCAGTGGACGTCGCGGCGACGGACGCGCCCTACGTCGTGGAGCTCGCGGTCGCCTCGCAGCTCCATCAGTGCGCCCTGATGAGCGACCACACCGTCCGCTGCCGGGGCTGGAACCGCAACGGTAGCCTCGGCTTCGGCACCGTTGGCGAATACGGCGTCCCACCGGCCACGGTCTCCGGTCTGAACGACGTGGAGCAGGTGGTGACCGTCAACCCGGACGTGACGTGCTCCCGCCATCGAGACGGGACAGTGCGGTGCTGGGGCTCGAACCGCGCCCGCCTCCTGGGCATCGGGCGCGAGGGCGAACAGGACTGCGAAGGCACTCCCTGCCGGCCGAGCCCGACCCTCGTCGCTGGGCTCACGGACGTGGTGCAGCTCGCGGCCGGGAGGTACTCCATCTGCGCGATCCGACGTGACGGGAGCGTCTCCTGTTGGGGGTCCGATCGACTGATCGGCACCTCCCGGCCAACCCCGATCACGGTGCGCATTACCGACGTCGCGGCCATGTGGTGGCGTAGCTTCGGGTGGGTCTGGCGCCGTCGATCGGGGCGGTACGAGACCGGCGACTCGGCGCTGATGGGGATCGCGCTCCCGGACGAAGCGGAGATGGCCGATGGCCCTCCCAGCGAACACCTCTGCTACCGCCTCCCCGACGGCTCGGCCCGCTGCCTCGGCGACAACTCCCACGGCAAGGTCGGCAACGGTGCCTCCCTCGACGCGCTGCCCGGAGTCACGGAGCCGTCGGACCCTGGCCTCTGCGGTGTTCGCTCGATCGCGACCGGGACGTACAACACCTGCGCGGTCATGGTCGATCGCACCGTGCGTTGCTGGGGCGACGGCGACAACGGCGCGCTCGGCTTCGCCCCGACCGAGCGCTGTGTCGGCAGCAGTGCCACGGAGGAGTGCGTGACCCGCCCGACGATCGTTCCGGGCCTCGACCACGTCGATCGGCTCTACCTCGGCGTGTGGGGCGGCTGCGCGATACGGACCGATCACAGCGTCTGGTGCTGGGGGTCGGTCTCTCCCACGAGGAGCCCGACGCCCGCTCCAGTCGAGTGGTGATCGCCCCGCGACGCTGACCGCAGCGCCGTCGTCGCGGTAACGTCCCGCCCATGTCGTCGACGCCCGCCTCGAACCCCTTCCTCGTCCTTCGCCTCCGCGGATCGCAGCGAGACATGGGCGCCCAGCACGGCGCCCTCCTCCGACGCTTCGGCGGCTACCAGGCGGCCAACGCCTTCTATCCGACGATGGCCGCGCGCATGCTGGCGCTCGCCGTTCCGCACGCGGCGCGTCGCCCCATGGAGGCGGTGGTGGGGCCGATGCTGCTCGCCGCCGCGCAGGTTCTCCACCGCTACCGCGGGCGCCACTTCGCCAACTACCTCGCGCGCAACGAGGCCATGCTCGCCGCCGCGGGCATGCCTGCTCGCACCGCAGTCGCGATGCTCACCATGGACGTCCTCCAGAACGCCGTCGGCGTCCTCGGTCGCGCGGGCGCATTCCCCGCTCACGTCGCGAGCTTCGCGGCCATCCCCGCTTGTTCGAGCGTCGCGGTGTGGGGCGACGCCTCCGACGACGGCGCGCTTCGTCACGCGCGCACCTTCGACTTCCCCGGCGCCACCCTCTGGAGCGCTCAACCCGCAGTGGTCTTCTGCGATCCCGATGAGGGTGTTCGGTATGGCTTCGTCACGACCCGCGGCGCCGACCTCCCGGGCGTCACCGGCTTCAACGAGGCGGGCATCACCATCACCGCGCACACCCGCTTCCACCGCGACGTGCGGGGGACCGGCGCCGCCATCGCCGACCTCGGCCACGAGATCGTCCGCCGCGCCCGCACGCTCGACGAGGCGGTGTCCATCGCGCGCGATGTGGGGGCGTCCTCGTCGTGGGGGCTGCTGGTGTCGTCGGCTGCCGAGCGCAGCGCCGTCGTCATCGAGACCAGCGGAGCGGCCGTCGAAGCGACGCGGGCGCGCCGTGAAGCGCAGCACCTCGCGACGACCAACCGCTACCTCGCGGAGCCTCTGCGCGAGGGACAGACCACGACGAGCGCGGCCTTCGCCAACGACTCTGACGCGCGGTACCACCGCCTCAACGATCGCGTGCGCGGCGCCGTCGGCGGACTCTCGGGCGACGACCTGGAGTCGCTGCTCGGCGACTACTGCGCGCCCGACGCGTGCGACGCGGGGGAGGGCGTTCAGCGGCTGTCGGGGGACTGCGTGGTGTCGGCGATGGCGGCGCAGGCCATCGTGGCGGAGCCCGAGGCGCGGTGCATCCGCGTGTCGGTGGGAAGCGCGCCCGCGGGGCTGGGGCCGTACGTGACGGTGCCGTGGTCGTGGGACGGGGACGTCGGCGAGGTGGCGGTGGCGTCCGCGACGGGGCAGGGGACGGGGCGCTCGCACCGCGGCGGCGCGCTGACAGACGAAGACCGGGCGACGGCGCGGATGTACGCCGAGGCGGGGCAGGCGCACCTCGAAGGGGCCCCTCCGCGCGAGGTGCGGCGGCGCTTCGAGGAGATCGTGCGGCGGGCGCCGCGGGAGCCGGGCTTTCGGACGGTGGCGGCGTTCTTCGCGATGATGGGCGACGACCTCGCGGCGGCGCGCGATCACCTGCGGGTGGCGCTCTCGCTGGAGGGCGGAGCGGTGCGGCGGGCGCGGCTGCTGCTGTGGCAGTCGCGGGTGCTGGCGGCGCTCGGCGAGGCGCGAGAGGCCGACGCGCTGCGGGCCGAGCTGCGGGCGATGACGGGTGAGGGGACGCGGGTGATGCGCGACGAGGCGGCGGCCGATGCGAAGCGGCCGGTGTCGCGAGGTCGGCTGCGGCGGGTGGTGCCGGAGGTGTTCCTCATCGACGCGGCGCTGACGGTGTGAGCCCGCGCCGCGGCGACGCCGCGCGCAAGGCGGTCGGGCTACACTGCGCCCATGCAAGACCGGCCCACCGACCCGACGCTCAAGCTGCTCCTCGATGCCCTCGCGCTGACCCCCGACAACGCCCCGCTCCGGCTTCACGTCGCGGCCTCGATGGAGAAGGCGGGGCAGCCCCGCGACGCGCTCGCCCACTTCGAGAAGCTCACGAGCGATCGGGTCGTCGGTGACGAGGCGGGCGTCGGGGCGTCGCGCTGCGCGCTGGCGGTGGGCGACGTCGACCGCGCGCTCGGCTTCGCCAACGGGGTGCTCGCGGGCGCGCCCGACCACGCGATGGCGCTGCTGCTGCGAGCGCGCATCCACGAGAAGCGCAACGACCAGCGCGAGGCCCGCAAGGACTACGAGCGCGCGGTGAGCATCGACCCGGGGCTCGCCGACACGCAGCTCTGGGACGCGTTGGTGCCCGCGCGAGAGGAGCCCGCGAGCGCGGCGAAGGACCTCTCGGCGCCAGCGGGTCGCGACGGCGTCACCTTCGCCGACGTCGGGGGTCTCGACGAGCTGAAGGAGCGCATCCGGATGCGGATCGTCCTGCCCTTCCAGAAGCCCGACCTGTTTGCGGCGTACGGGAAGAAGGGCGGCGGCGGGATTCTCTTCTACGGTCCGCCGGGGTGCGGCAAGACCTTCATGGCGCGCGCGACGGCCGGGGAGTGCGGCGCGCACTTCGTGTCGGTCGGGCTGCACGAGGTGCTCGACATGTGGATCGGCAACTCCGAGCGGCAGCTCCACGCGATCTTCGAGGACGCGCGGCGGCGGGCGCCGACGGTGTTGTTCTTCGACGAGGTCGACGCGCTGGGCATCGAGCGCGCGAAGCTGGTGACGGGCGCGATGCGCGGGGTCATCACGCAGTTTCTCGCAGAGCTCGATGGCTTCGCGAGCCGCAACGAGCGGGTGCTGGTGCTCGGCGCGACCAACACGCCGTGGGACGTCGACCCGGCGTTTCGCCGGCCGGGGAGGTTCAGCCAGGTGATCTTCGTTCCGCCGCCGGATGCGGCGGGGCGCGCGCAGATTCTCAAGCTGAAGCTCGGCGACAAGCCGCAGGGACCGATGGACTTCGGGCGCCTCGCCGCGCTCACCGAGGGATGGTCGGGCGCCGATCTAGAGCACCTCATCGATGCGGGAGCAGAGGCCGCCATCGGGAAGAGCCTCGCGTCGGGCAAGGTCGAGCCCATCACCATGCCCATGCTCGAAGCGGCGCGCGCGCGGCTGCGACCGTCGACGCGCGAGTGGTTCGGAACCATCCGCAACCATGTGCAGTTCGCCAACGAGTCGGGGCAGTACGACGACGCCGCCGACTACATGCGGAGACACAACTTGATCTAGTGCCCCATGGCAGGAGTTCTGATGGGTTGGGGAAGTCGCAAGGACGCGAGGGTCGCAAGGGAGGAACGAACAGAGCGACCCACCAACACCTCATCTCATCTCATCCTGGCGACCCTCGCGTCCTTGCGGCTTCTCCAACCCATCAGAACTCCTGCCATGGGGTAGCAGTGCCTCTCGCGAGACCTGAACCCTCACCGGACCAGCGCGCACGCCGCCGGGTCGGCGGTCGCGGCGACCAGTGACGTTCCGTCGAGCCGCCACGGGCTCACGCAACGCGCGCGTCGGGCGTACGCCGCCGCGTCGCCGTCGGCCGGAGCGACCTGCCACACCCACGCCTCGCTCGACACGCCCGCGACGCCGAGGCGACGACCGTCGGCGCTCCACCGCAACTGCAACGTCATCCCCGGGAAGCGTGGTGACGCGGCGAGCAGGCGCGCCGAGGACGTCTCCCAGACGCGCACGATGGAGTCTGTTCCGATGGTCGCGAGCACCGCGCCGTCGGGGCGGAAGCGCGACGCCGTCACGACGCCCTCGTGCGCGTGCCACGACCGGATGCGCGCGCCGTTGGCTTCGTTCACCAGGTACACCTCGCCGCCCGCTCCTCCGAAGAAGAGCGTGTGCCCGTCAGGCGAGACGTCGACGCTCGACACCATCCCCACCGCGATGGAGCGTGCCTCGGCCCCCGTCGCCGGATCAATGAGGCGCACCGCGTCGGCCTGCGGCGAGATGAGCCGACCGTTGGCCGTGAAGTGGAGCTCGACGATGCGCGTCGGCGCGAGGCCGCCACCGTCCAACCGCGCGCCGCTGGTCGCGTCCCAGAACGAGAGCGACTGGTCCTCCGCGAGCACGACGATCTGTCGACCGTCGGGCGTGAGCCGCGCGCTCTGCAACGGTGCTCCGATGTCGACGCGCCGTCGCTGGCTGCGGGTGGAGACGTCCCACACGCGCGCGGTGCCGTCCTCGCCCGCGGTGACCGCCGTCGCGCCATCGGCCGTGAGCGTCACGTCCCGCACGCGCCCACGGTGTCCGTCGAGGCGACCGAGCGCCGCGCCGCTGCGGGCGTCCCACACGCCCACGGTGCCGTCCTCCGCGGCGGTCACCAGCGTGCGGTCGTAGGGCGTGACCGCGAGCGCGCGAACCCCGTGCGGGTTGGGCGGCGGCGGCGTGTCGGGCGATGGTGCCGGGAGGTCGGGCGACGGGTCGCTCACGCCGACGGTGAAGCGGTGCGTACCGGTTGAGGCGTCCCATGCCTGGGTCGTTCCGTCGTTGGAGGCCGTGTAGAGCGTCGTCCCGGTGGCGTCGAAGGCGATCTGTCGCACCCGCGCGCGATGCCCCGCGAGTCGCGCGAGCCACGCGTCGGGGGCGTCGCGCAGCACACGTATCCGCGCGGCCTCGCCCGCCACCACGCCGAAGCCGTGCCCCGTGGTCACGCTGAACGCGAGCCCCTCGGTCGGCGCTGTTCCCACCACCGCGGCGCGGTCGATGTCCCAGCGTCGGAGCGTTCCGTCCTCGTCGGTCGTCAGCAGGTGACCCGCCGAAAACATCGCGTCGTTGGCGCTGCCGCGGTGCCCGCCGAGGCTCGCGACACGCTCGCCCGTGCGCGCATCCCACACCACGACCGCCGGGTCGACGACCGCCGCCGCGATGCGCTGCCGCTCGCGGTCGATCGCCACGCGGTACACGCCCGCGCCCGCCGCGAGGGTGCGCTGTGCTGTTGCGGTGCGCGCGTCCCACACGATCACCGTCGCGTCGTCGCCGCCCGATGCGAGGTGCGCCGGGTCCAGCCACGCGACGCTGTTCACCTGTCCGCGGTGGGCCGCGAGACGGCCGCGCGCCTCGCCCGTCGCGGCGTCCCAGAGCAGCACCACGCCGTCGTCGCCCGCGCTCGCGAGCAGCGCACCGTCGGGCGAGAAGCGAACGTCGCGGATGCGTCCCGTGTGCGCTCGCAACACGCTCGTCGCGCGGAGTCCGGCGCCCCACAGGCCGAGGGTCCCGGCGCGGCCGCCCACGGCGAGATGCGACCCGTCGGCGGACCAGTCGATGGCGAGCGTCTCCTCTCCCGCGGCGAAGGTCGCGCGATGGGCCACCGAGCCGTCCGACGTGGCGTAGACGCTGAGCGTCCCCTGCTCGTCGACCGCGGCCACGCGGGTTCCGTCGGGCGACAGGGCCGCGTACACGGGGCCGTGCTGCGACCAACGAACGCGGCGGGTGCGGAGGTCCCACGCGCGAAGCACGCGGTCGAAGCCCGCGCTCAACAGCAACGCGCCGTCGGGGGTGCGCGCGGCCCAGAGCGTCGTCCCGTCGTGACCCGGCGCGACGTCGATCACGCCCGCGGTCGCGTCGCGCGCCCGGCCTGCGAGGAAGCGCAGCGTGGCGGTCCCCTCGGGGCGGTGCCCCCACGAGGCGGCGAAGTACGTCATCGCCTGCGCCGCGTTGCCCGCGACGAGCGCCTGCCGGCCGAACTCCTCCAGGCCGACACCAAGCTCCTGCTCCGCGAGCGCCTGGGCGCGCACTGCGACGGCTCGCTGTCGCGTGGCCTCGTCGCGCTCGGCAGAGATGCGCCGCACGCTGTACGCACCGAAGGCACCGAGGCCCACGAGCGCGGCGGCGGCCGTCGCGACGAGCGCCCGGTTGCGCCGCACCCACCGCGCGGCGAGCTCGCGCACGGTGTAGCGGTGGGCGCCCACGAGCTGACCCGCGGTGTAACGACGGAGGTCGTCGGCGAGCCCGCGGGCGGTCGGGTAGCGGTCTTCGGGGCGGTGGGCCGTGGCGCGCGCGACGACGGCGATGAGCTCGGCTGGCAGCTCGGGCGCGAGCTCGGTGAGCGGCCGTGGTGGACCCGCGATGACACGCTGGAGGACGAACTCGGCGCGCAGGGCCTCGGCGTAGGGACGAACGCCACCGAGCAGGTGATAGAGGATCGCGCCGATGGCGTAGACGTCCGCGCGCTCGTCGACGACCTCGCCGCGCGCCTGCTCCGGGGGCATGTAGGCGGGTGTTCCCATGACGCTCCCGGCGACGGTCTGGTCGCCCGCGGCAGGCACCGGGATGGGGCGCGACGAGGCGTCGGGTTCGTCCGCTGCGAGGTTGCGCGCGAGGCCCCAGTCGATGACCACGGTCTCGCCGAAGCTGCCGACCAGCACGTTGGCGGGCTTCAGGTCGCGGTGGATCACCCGCTCGCCGTGCGCGTACGCGAGGGCCTCGGCGACGGCGATGGCGTGCGGGAGCAGCGCGAGGCGCTTCGCGGGGTCGGGGGTCTCGTCGATGAGGTCGTCGAGGGGGCGACCCTTCACCAGCATCATCGCGAAGAAGGGCCCCCCATCGGACCAGCGGCCGACCTCGTAGACGGGGACGATGGACGGGTGCTGGAGGTTGGCGGTGACGAGCGCCTCGCGCTCGAAGCGGCGCAGCACGTCGGGCTCCGCGAGCAGCACCTCCTTGATGGCGACGACGCGCCCGGTGCGGCGGTCGCGGGCGCGGAAGATGCGGCCGAGTCCTCCGCGCGCGAACTCACCGAGCACCTCGTAGCGCGCCCGCTCGACCGGGATCAGGGCCTCGACGGGGCTCACCTCGCTCCACGGCGACTCCGGCGCGCTCGCGAGCGGCTGCGTGGGCGCGGTGTCGTCGGGCGAGCGGGTCACCGCGGCGGGTCCGCGGTGTGGTCGGCGCTGAGGTTGGCCGCGCGCAGTCGCCGGGAGAGCACCCGCAGCACGCCCGCCGCCACCTCGGGTCGCTCGCGCAACACCGCCGTGAAGTCATCACGCCCGATACGAAGGAGCGTGAGGCCGGAGACGGCCACGGCGGTCGCGCTGCGGGCCTCGGCGTCGAGGAGGGACATCTCTCCGAAGACGTCCCGCACGCCGAGCACGGCCAGGGTGCGCCCGCCGCGTTCGACCCGCACCGACCCGTCGACCACGAGGTAGAGCGCGTCGCCGCGGTCGCCCTCGCGGAAGACCTCCTCGGACTCGTCGGCCGCGACCTCTGTGGTGATCGCGGCGATCTCGACCAGGTCCTCGCTCGGCACCGCGGCGAAGAGCTCGATGCCCTTGAGGAACAACACCTTCTCCGCCGTCGTGATCATCGCGCCCTCTTCCTTCGTGTCCCCTGGTCCTCGGTCGAGGGTCGCGCACGCCCGCGTCGCGGTCTCCCTCACAACGGCCCTCGGGTCGCGCGTCAACGCGTCGAGCTTCGGCCTCGCCGACACGACCCCCGCCGCGCCCGCGTAGTACGCCGCGCACGCGGCCATCCACGCGTTGGGGTCGTCGAGGAGCGCCGTCACCCACCCGTCGCGGGCGCGCGCCGGGAGCTTCAGCCGTCGCGACACGGCGGACAGCTTCAGCTCGCGCGGCGACTCGTCGACGAGGGTGATGACGAGGGACTTGATGGTCCCGGCCCTGCCTCGCCAGGCGCCTGCATCGAGGAGCTCGACCGCGTTTGCGCGGCGCACCGGGTCGGGCTCGTCGAGGTTCTCGCGCACCGTCGGGACGTCGAGCTCGGGTTCGAGCGCACCCAGCAGGAGAAACACCCGGTTGCGCGCCCGCTCTCCGCGCTCGCGCAGGGCGCGCGAGATGAGCGCCGCGGGGCCGTCGACCTCGTCGGGGCGGTAGGGGACGAGCGCGCGGGTTCCGTCGGACATGAGGGCCGACTCGGCGCGACCGAGGCCCGCCGCGGCGGCCATGGCCGTGAACGCGCGGGCCAGATCGGTCTCACACGCGACGAGCATCGCATCGCCTGGGAGATCGGGCGGATCGTCGCGGGTGGCGGCGCGCGAGAGGGCTTCGCAGGCGGCGTCGCGCACGCGCTCGTCGTCGTGGGAGAGCGCCGCGGCGACGTGGTTGATGGACGACGGACGACCGAGGAGGCCGAGGGCGCGGACGGCGGCGGGCGCGCGATCGGGTTGCGCCAGCGCGGCGACGAGGGCGGGCTCGGCGGCGGGGCCGACGGCGGCGGCCGCTTCGAGCGCGCGGCGGGCCTCGCGGGGGTCATCGAAGCGGGCGATGAGCGCGGGCAGGAGTGCGGGGTTGGCTACGGTTCGCGCGACCAGGAGGCCGAGCGTGCGCACCGCGGCGTCGCCGTCGACGAGGAGCGTCTCGACGCGCGCGACGACCCGCTCGCGATCGCCGTGCGCGTGGAGGACCCCAGCGGCGGCAGCGACGACCGCGGCTTCGGGGTCGTCGAGCAGCGGCGCGACGCGGGTGATCTGCGTTCCCGTGGCGGCGCGGGCGGCTTCGGCGCGCACGGCCGGGTCGGCGTGAGCGAGCGATCGGTCGAGCGCGTCGTCGTCGATGGGGACGGTGCCCGCGGCGAGGCAGGCGAGGGCGCGCGCGCGCACGTCGGCGTCTGGGTGATCGACGAGCGCGCGGAGACTGGCGGCGAGGGGGCGTGGGGCGAGGGGAGCGAGGTCGAGCCCGTGGCGCAGCTCGGCGGGGTCGGCGGAGTCGAGCGCGCCGCGGACGGCCTGCGCGAGGTCGAGGGCCAGCGCCTCATCAGGAACACCCGCGGACAGCCGACGACGACGCAGCGTCTCGGCGAGCGAGCGCGCATACGCGGGGCGCATCCGAAGGATCGCGAGCACCCACAGCACGGTGACGATGGCGGTGAGGGCAGCGAGCGGTGCGAGGGCACCGGAGAGCGCGCGGTAGGCGAAGAGGGAGGCGCCCGCGAGGGCTTCGGTGCAGGGCTTGATGATGCCGTCGAGGGTGGCCTTGCGACGTCCCCGCTCCGCGGCAGGAACCGGGAGGTAGAGGAGCTGCATCGCCGCGTCGTGGACGGTGTAGCGGAAGACGTCGCCGAACTTGCTGACGGCGGCCGAGGCGAGGGAGGGGGCGGCGAGCATGCCCGCGGCGCTGAGGCCGAGAGTGCCGGGATAGAGCATGAGGGCGCCCGCGACGCCGAAGCGTTCGAGCAGGCGCGAGGTGACGAAGAACTGCACGAGCAGCGACACGGCGCCGACGCCGCTGGAGAGCGTCGCGAAGAAGCGCAGCATCGCGACGCGGTCGCCGTGAAACGACTGGGTCGCGAGGGTCTTGTACTGGAAGTCGAGCAGCGTCGAGGCGAGGACGGCGCACGCGATCATAGGACCGAGCAGACGGAGGTGACCCGCGCCGGGTGGTGTCGTCGAGGAGGGTGTCGCGGCGGTGCGAGCGGGGGTGCGAGGTGACGGGGCGGTGCGCGCGCCGGGGTGTCGTGCGAGGGCGCGGGCGAGCAGGGCGACGGCGACGAGGAAGCCGGCGCAGACGAGGAGCATCGGCTCGGCGCCGGTGCGGCCGACGAGGCGGGCGAGGGCGAGGCCGACGGTGATGTTGGCGACGGTTCCGCCTGCGGCGATGAGGCCGAAGACGCGGCGGGCCTCGCGCGGGGAGAAGCGGTCGCCCGCGCTGGTCCAGAACTGCATCATGAGCATGGCGCCCATCACCTCCACGCCGGCGTAGAGGGCGTAGTAGATCCAGCGCGGTCCGAGGGAGAGCCACGCGGCGGTGAGGAGCGCGGCGAAGAGCAGGGCCGTCGCCTGCACGATGTGATCGCGGCGCACGCGGTCGGCGACGCGCGAGTAGGCGAAGCCCACGACGCTCACGGCGAGGGGCGACACGACGTACATGAGGGGCAGGCGTGAGGGCGACTCGTGGGCGAGGAAGAGCGCATCGCGCACCGCGCGCCCGGCGAAGTAGGCGGAGACCGCGGAGTAGTTCCAGGCGAAGAGGAGGACGGCCTCCGCCCGCCGCGCGCCTCGACCGGGAGTCATGGTGACGGTGACCGTACCGCCACGGGCGCGTCGGTCATACCCGCTTGTGCGCGGAGCTCGGCGGTGGGCGGTCAGTCGAGGGCGAAGGGGTAGGTGACCGAGAAGGTCGGGCGGGCGAAGGGCGAGAGACGCGCGCCGCGAACCGCGCGGGCGACGCAGCTCCCGACGGCATTGCCCGCGGCGGGTGGCGCGACGTTGGCGGTGTTGACGCTGCCCTGGTTGTTGAAGACCACGGTGACGGCGGCGAATCCGCCCTGGCCGGTGCCGCAGCGGCGCACCGCTGGACCGACGTCGCGCATCGCCGCGACCACGCTGGGCCGCGTCGGCAGCGCGGGGAGGTCCGGGCCAACCGCGACGGGAGCAGGCGGGGCGGGGTCAGCGGAGCTGGGGACGACGACGGCGCGAAGCATCACGTCGTCGAGGCTGTTCTCGTGCGCGGCGGGCTGACGAGTGGGGACGGGCGGCGGAGTGGGGGCGATCGGCGTCGGTGCGTGCGCCGCGGAGCTCGGCCGACGATCGCGGTCGTGCGAGCGGTCGCGATGGCTGACGACCTCGGGTGTGGGCACCACCGCGGGCACCGGCGCTCTCTCGGGCTGCCCGGTCGGCGTCGGGGCGCGCTCGGCGATCACGGCCGCGGAGGCGGGCGTGCTGGTGTCGGTATTCGATGCAACCATCAGCGCGACCGGCTCGCTCTTTCGGAGGTAGAGGGCCATCGCACCGATGCCCCCCAGGCTGACGATGACCGCTGCTGCGATGACCGCCCCCGTCATGCTTGTCGATCCGCTCGCGGATCGCGGCGGTGTGAGCGGCGCGACGATGGCCATCGCAGGCAATGCGACGGGCGCGAGCACCGGTGCTGCGAGCGGCGAGTTCGGGCCACCCGACGCGCCCACGCTCAGGATGTCGTCGACCGAACTCTTCGACCCCGCGTCCGGCGCGGCGTTGACCGAATCCGCGGCCGCAGCCTGCCGGGAGGTGAGCTGCTGGAGCGTTGCGAGCGAGAACAGTACGGAGTTCTCGTTGTGCTGACTGGTTGGACGGGCACTGGTTTTCGACGGTTCCGGGGCTGCGTAGGTCTTCATGGGGTCCTGTCTCGTACGGGGCCCTGACCGGGTCCGGTGATGGGTCGACACGGGTCCAGCGAAGTCTCGGCGCACACGTCACGACGTCGTCGCGCGCTCACGAGATCCGCGGGCCCCGATCGGTTCGAGCGCGGTGTTCGCGCTCCATACCCCTTCGATCGCCGACCTCGCCGACCCTTTGGGAGTGAAGCGCGTCCGCCGCTATCGCGACGCTTCGGCGGAGTCGAGCGGGGCTGGCGACTGCGAGCGGAAGGAGGTCGCGAGCAACGATGCTCCGACCGCCTCGACCGAGAGCACGTCGTCGAGGGCGCCCGGTCGAAACAGTTCGCGAGCGGGCGCGTTCTCCGCCGCGCGCAGTCGATCGATCGCCGTGGCGACCGCAGACAACGGAAGCCCGTTGTCGCGCGTCAGACGGATGGCCTGGGCGTAGACGTCGAGCGCGCGCCGCCTCATCGGCAGCAGCATCTCGGCCGTGCCGGGCGTGCCCGTGATCGCCACCGCAAGGCGCTCGTATCCCGCGGCGACGAACAGGAGTGCGTGCACGGCCCGCTCGGGGCCACCGCGCGCGGGGGCGGCGCCGGTGAGCCCATCCAGCAGATCGATCGCCTCCATGAAGTGGACGTCCGTGGGCCGCATCGGTCGGCGGAGCAGGGCGTTCAAACGGGCCTCGACCTGCCCGAACCAACGCTCGTGTGGGACCGGCGCGTTGGCCGAGCGTTGGCTATCGATCATGGCGAGGTGGGCGCGCGCATCGTCGACATGGGCGGCGCGATCGAACGCGTCGACGAAGCGAGGATCAGCGAGCAGCGATCGCCAACGCTCCCTCGCGCGGTCGAGGTCACCGACACGTTCGAGGGTCAGCGCGGCGCGCCACGACGACGCCTCCAGGAGGTTGATGCGCTGGCTCAGGTCGAGGCCCGTGAGGTCGTGACCGAGGTGATCGCGCAGCCCGTCGTAGTCGTTCACGACGCGGAGGTACCGCTCGGCCGCGGCGATCAGGCGACCGCTCCGCTCCAGCGCGAGCGCGACGTAGTGGTTCGCGAGCGCCGCCTGCGCATGGTGAGGGTGCGCGCGGAGGCGCTCATCCATCTCGGCAGCCGCGCGGGCGTAGAGCTCATCGGCCTGCGCACGGGGTGCGCGTTCGGCTTCCGCGAAGAGGGAGACCGCGTGGAGAAATGGGTTCGATGGTCCTTCGGGTCCGACATGACCGCGGCAGGAGGTCGCGCGTCGGGCGGCGTACACGTCGAGTTCGGCGTGGCGTCCAAGTCGCGTGAGCAGCGGGGTGAGGTCTGCGAAGCACTGCTCGGTGACGTTCGCCTCGTCGCAGTAGACGGACAGGATCTCGCCATAGAAAAGCTCAGCCTGCGCGATGTGCCCGAAGCGGAGCAGGGTTCGGGCGTTGAGGAGCGCGAAGCGGGCTCGGAGGGGACCGCCCCACCGGCCATCGGTCGCGGCCTGTCGGTCGAGCGCGGCGGGGACGCGGCTGCTGTACTCCACGCGCGCATCCATCAGGTGCCGAACCGCCTCGGGGATGGGCATCACGCGCACGTCGGTCGGCGACGTCGTGACGCCGAAGGGAGCGCCCTGACACACCGCCACCCGCGCGGGCGTCAGGAGGGCCTGACCGCGTGCGTCGATGAGGTGCGCGGGGTTGACCGAGGCCCGGACGGCGTCGCAGGCGTCGAGCTCACCTCGCACCACCAGGGCCTCGATCTGCGCCTGCCACTGATCGACGACGGCGCGACCTGCCACGGCCAGGTAGCGGTCGCCGTCGGTGGAGTCGCGCACGTCGGCGAAGGCCGCGGCCGCCTCGAGGTGCCGCCCTTCGTTGGCGAGCGCCATGGCGCGCTCGTAGCGCAGCTCGTAGCCCGGCAGGGCGCTGATCGTTGTCTGCGCCGACGCGGAGCGAGCGACCCCCAGGGCGAGCGCGATCGACAGCATCAGCCAAACACGGACGGACATCCCGCGATTGTATGAAACGGGACTGCGACTGTGGACGTGACCGCGACGCTGTCCGCGCGCAGCCAGTCGTCAGCCCAACGCGACCTCGATGCCTGCGCGGCTCGCCATCGGGTCGGCGTCGAAGAGCAGCGACCACAGCGCGTCGCCTCCCGCCACCGCCGGCTCCCCGAGAAACGCCGCGTCCAGCGTGCTGATCTTCATCGTCCGCAGGAGCCCCTGCGACGCCTTCACGAACATCTGCAACCGCTTGTCTTCCACGCCCGCCACGCGCGACTCCTCCAGCCAAACGTTGGCGCCGTCGACCGTCGCTCGCACCTCGAACTCCTGCACCACCGCCGCGCGAAACAGCGCCGACAGCCCCACCCGCAGCCCGCGCTCTTCCGTCACCGTGGGCACGCGCGTCGACAGCCCCTCGCGCAGCTCCACCCACGAGCCCGCGCCCACCGTCGCCACGACGTACACCCACGTCGCCGCGAGCTCGTCCGCCGCCGGAACCACCGCCGCGCGGCACGGCAGCGCCCGTCGCAGCGCCTCGGCCAGCGCCTCGACCTCCGCCGCGGTGAAGGTCGCCTTGTCAGGCCACCACCGCGGCGTGTCGCGCCTCCCCTCCGCGAACGCCCGCAGCGCCGCCGACGTCGCCTTGTCGCGCTCCTTCGCGCGCTGCTTCGTGATGCCGCAGCTCGCGCCGCAGGTGCTCATCAGTCCACTTCGAGCGCGCGCAGGATGCCCATGAGCTCCGGCGCCAGCAGGGCACCGCGCCCGTCGGCCAGCAGCGACGAGATGCCACGCCGTGCCGTCTCCGCCGCGCCCCGCAGCGCGTCCTCGCGACCCGCGCGGGCGTGCAGCACCACCGTCTCCGCGCGCGACTGCCCGAGGTTCTCCTCGGTCTCCGCCAGCCTGCGCGCCGTCGCCTCCAGGTCGCGCAGCGCGCGGTCGAGCCGCGACTGCGAACCCTGAAGCTCCTCCACGCTCTCCTGCGAGTCGGCGAGTGAGCTCTTCAGGCGAGCGATCTCCGCGTCCAGCGCTGACGTATCGGCGACCGCGACCGCAGCCACGCGCGGCGCCGCGAGCGAGCGCTCGGCCTCGTCGAGCCGCATCCGCGTGCCCTGCGCTTCGGCCTTGAGCAGGTCGTATGCGTGGACCCGTTCGGCGAGCGACGCGTCGAGCTCCTGCGTCGCCTGCGCGCCCGACACCGACAGCGCCTGAACCAACCGCTCGACCTCCCGCTCCAGCTCCCCGATGCGGGCGTCGCGCTCGGTCAGCGCGCTCGTGTCGACCACGGGCGCCTCGTTCACCGCGGCCGCTTCGGCCAGCCGCCACCGCAGTTGCTGCGACTCACCCGCCGCCGCCACGAGCTGCGCCGCCAGGGCGTCGCGCTCATCGGCCACCGCCGCCCGCGCCCGCTGGGCCTCGTCGAGGCCCGCTCGCAGCGACGCCAGCGCCTCGGCCGGGAGGCCGCCCCGCTGCGCCGTCAGCGACAGCTCCCTGGTCGCCTCGACCGCCATCGTGCGCAGCGCCTCGGCCCGCACCAGCTCGGCCCCGCGCTCGGCGAGCAGTGTCTCCGCCCGCAAGAACTCCGCCTGCGCCAACGCTCTCGCCGTGCGCTCGGCGTCGAGCGCCGTCTGCAACGCCTGAAGCTCCTCGCGCGTCGGCCCCTCGGGCTTCGCGGGCGGCGCTTCGATCACCACCGGCGCGGGGGCCGGCCGTGACGACGCCTCGTCGAGCTGCTCGCGGAGCTCGGCCTCGGTCGCCTGCGTCTCGTCGAGCTCGCGCTGGAGGTCGGCCTCGCGCTTGAGCGCCGCGTCGAGCGCCGCCTGCACCGTCATCACGTCGGCGCCCAGCGAGCGAACCCGCGCCTTGGACTCCTCCAGCGCTGCCTCGGCGGTGGTGATGCGCGCGTTGGCGGCCGTGAGGTCGTTGGCGATCGCCGTCGCTCGCGCCTCGGTGCCCGCGAGCGACGCCTTCACGCGATCGAGCTCGGGTTGCAGGTCGGGCGTCCTGGGCAGCTCCGGCGCGCGCCGGGTCATCTGCTGGTCGAGCTCGATGCGGGTGCGGAGCTTGCGCTCGTCGTCGAGTTCTTTCTGGAGACGGACGGCCTTGTCGCGGGCCTTGCGGTGCTCGTCTTCGAGCTCCTTGAGACCGTGCTCCAGGCGCTGGAGCTTCACCCAGCGCTCGGCGCTCGCCTGCTCGGCGTCCTTCAGCTTCTGGTCGCGCTCAGCCACCTTCGCTTCGAGGTCACCCCGCGCCGCAGAGCGCAGCGAATGAAGAACCTCCGACGCCACCTGCACCACCGCGAGCGGCTCCAGCGCGACGGCGCTGTCCGACGCCACCGCGATGAACGCCTCGGGCTTCGGCGGATCACCGTCGACCAGTCGCGTGTCGAGCCCGACGCCCTCGGCGCCCTCGTCGAGCGTCGCGAGGGTGTACCCGACGAAGGGACCGCGGCCGACCATGCGCACCGATCCGAAGCGCGCGGCGCAGAGCTCGTGGAGCTGCGAGAAGCCCACGGGCGACGACTTGCCCGATGCCTCCATGGGGACGGGCGCGTCGTCGGGCTCGGCGCCCACCACGAGCACGCCGTCGGAGCCGAGCGCACGTCGGGCCTCATCGAGCACCGCCACCAGCGAGGGGACGGCTGCTGCGTCGGGCACCACGATCACGTCGAGCTTGCCGTGGAAGGCCGCGATGGCTCCCGGCGTGAGCGCGCGCACCGCGATGTCCTCGGCGACGCCGCCGAAGGAGATCACCGTGTGGGCCCCGAGCGCGCGGGCGCGGTGGGCGACGTCACCGGACGACGCGCCCACGACGGCGATGCGTCGCCCGGCGAAGAGGGGGGAGAGGTACGCGAGCAGGGCGTGGTCGGCGAGGCGCGCGCGGAGGGACGAGGGCGATGCGGTGCTCATGGGGCGGCGGAGTCTAGAGCACAACCGACCCGGAGTGGGGTGGGGACTACGAGGCGACCGCCGAGACCTTCTGCAGCATGCTCGCGAGCTCACCCTTGGTGTGCAGATCGCGCACGATGTCGGCCCCGCCGACAAACTCCCCGCCGATGTAGAGCTGCGGGATGGTCGGCCAGTTGGCGAACTCCTTGATGCCCTCGCGGATGGCCGGATCGGCCAGCACGTTGACCGTCTCGTAGGCGGCCTTGTTGGCGTTGAGCACCTGCACCACGGCGCCCGAGAAGCCGCACTGGGGGAAGTGCTTGGTGCCCTTCATGAACAGCACGACCTTGTGGCCGGTGACGATGCCTTCGATGCGCTGCCGAGTTGATTCGTCCATGGATTGTCGATGCTCCTATTGGCGGGGAGGTGTGCGCCGCACCGGGGCCGTTGTCGAGCGGCGACCGCGTGTCAGCGGAAGGCGAACCCGACACCGACGGTGGTGGTCCACTGGGTGTAGTTGTCGAGGCTGATGGGGGTTCGGGTCGAGGCGCCCGCGGCCACGTTGGTCGCTACGGGTCGCCCGGCGTCCGCCGAAGGGGTGGTCGTAAACGACGGGTCACCGAGGTCGACGGAGAACTCCGCCGTCACCATCAAGATCTCCCACTGCATCTGGAGCCCGAGAAACCCGCGCGTCCGCAGGATTCTCATCGGGGCAAACACCGCGCTGTTGCGGGTGTCGTTGAGGTCGCCCGGCAGCGTCGGGCTCGGGAGCGTTCCGCCGCCGTTGCAGAACACCTGCCCGACGAGCCCCGACGGCGAACGGTCGGCGCCGGTGCGGGTGTCGGGGATGAAGCGGGTCTGCGGCCGCGGGCACTCGGCCTGGGCGCTGCGCGACGGCGTGAGGTCGATGACGCCGGAGTCGCCGAAGATGAGCAGCCCCTGACCGCCGATGTACGGGCTGAGCCGCACCTGGCCACCGATGGCAAATCGCTTGGAGAGCACGGCGTCGATGCCGACGACGGTGAGCGCCATCTGCGACTGGCCCGCGAGGGTGTTGACCGATCCGCGCACCGCGAGGTCGGGCAGCCAGCCGAGGCCGCGGTGGAAGCCCTCGAAGAGCGACCAGCGCAGGTCGAGCCCGATGGCCCACATGCCGCTGGAGTGGAGGTGGCTCACCTGGGTGCCGAGCTCGAAGCCGAAGGGCAGGCCCTTGCGCACATGGATGCGGGACACGAACGCCGCCGCGTCGCCGTTGTCGCGACGGCTGCTGGTGTCGCTGTTGACGTTGGAGGTGATGGACCCCTCGGTGCCGCGTCGCCAGTGCTCGCCGGTGCGCTGGAGGTTGGTCACGGACACCTCGTAGCCGACGTAGAGACCCGCGACGCCGAGGGTCATCGCGGGAGCCGCGAGGGAAGGAGCGAGCGCCGCGCCGAGCTCGTTGACCAGGTTGGCCCAGAGCTGGTTGTCGGGGAAACACTGGGCGTACGCCTGACCGTCGGAGCCCGCGGTGCCGGGCGTTCCGCAGCCGCCGCGGAAGGCCCAGCGCGTGGGGTTGTACGAGACGCCCCCGGAGGTCCACGGGGTGTTGTTGTAGTAGCTGAGGCGGTTGAGCGAGAGGTCCATCGGGTCGGCCGACGCCGTCGCGCTCGCCAGGACCACCGCAGCCGCGAACCACCAACCGGAGCGTCGTCGAGGGGTCAGGGCCATCACCGTGGGCCGGGACCGTATCACCGCGGCCTCTGGCGAATCCAGCGCCGCGCGAAGGTCAGCCCGGCGCGCCCAGCACCACGCGTACGCGGTGGGCCCGACCGTCGTCCACCATCGGGACGCGGCCGTCGTCGAGCGCGCGGTCGTCCATGGACACCGCGGTCACGCCGCGCTGGACGTGGGAGGGGTTCTCGACGGTGACCACCCAGGTGGTGGCGCCGCGCTTCCACGTGAGCGAGAAGCCGGGCCACTCCGCCGGCACACACGGGTCGACAGTGAAGGAGTCGCCGCGCACCCGGAGGCCCAGCACCGACTCGACGACGACGCGGTACACCCAGCTCGCCGAGCCGGTGTACCAGGTCCAGCCGCCGCGCCCGGCGTGGGGAGAGACTGCGGCGATGTCGGCCGCGACGATGTACGGCTCGACCCGGTAGCGCGCGACCCCTTCGGCGCTCGCGGTGATGTGCACCGGGTTGATGAGCCGCAGCAGCGCACCCGCCTCGTCGCCGTGACCAAGCATCGTCTCGGCGAGCGCCACCCAGGCCGCGGCGTGCGTGTACTGCCCGCCATTTTCGCGCACGCCGGGAACGTATCCCTTGATGTACCCGGGGTCGTGCGGGGTCTTGTCGAAGGGCGGCGCGAGCAGCTTCACGATGCCCGCCTCGCGGTCGACGAGGTGCTCTTCCACCGCGGCCAGCGCGCGCGTCGAGCGGTCACGATCGCCCGCCCCGGAGATGATGCTCCAGCTCTGCGAGAGGGAGTCGATGCGGCACTCCTCGGCGCTCGCCGACCCGAGTGCAGTGCCGTCGTCGAAGAACGCCCGCAGGTACCAACCGCCGTCCCAGGCGTTGTCGTGGGTCGCCGTCTTCAGCGCCGCGGCGTGGGCCAGGTAGCGGGCCGATCGCGCGGGGTGCAGGCGCTCGCCCATCACCGCCGTGAAGCGCTCGATGGTCGTGATGAGAAACCACGCCATCCACACGCTCTCGCCGCGGCCGGCGGTGCCGATGCGGTTCATGCCGTCGTTCCAGTCGCCGCAGCCGATGAGGGGGAGGCCGTGGGCGCCCGTGACCATGCTGCGGTCGAGCGCGCGGGCGCAGTGCTCCTCCAATGTGGCCCGCTCCTCGGACACGGTGGGCAGCAGGTACGCCTCCTGTTCGTCGGGCTCCAGCGCGCGCGCCTCGATGAACGACACCGACTCGTCGAGGATGCCGACGTCCCCGGTGGTGGTGACGTAGTGGGCGACGATGAGCGGCAGCCAGAGGTAGTCGTCGGCGAAGCGCGTTCGCACGCCGCGGCCCGTCGGCGGGTGCCACCAGTGCTGCGCGTCTCCCTCAGGAAACTGCCGCGCCGCCGCCCGCAGGATGTGCTCGCGCGCGAGCTCGGGCCGCGAATAGACGAGCGCCGCCACGTCCTGGAGCTGATCGCGAAAGCCGTACGCCCCGCCCGACTGGTAGAGCCCGGTGCGCGCCCACAGGCGGCACACCACGACCTGGTAGAGCAGCCAACGGTTGACCAGCAGGTCGAGGCCCTCGTCGGGCGTCTTCACCTCGATGGCGCCGAGCAGCTCGTCCCAGCGAGCCGTCACCGCCTTCAAGGCATCGGCGACGGCGCCCGGTGCGCGGTAGCGGGCGACGAGCTCGCGTGCGTGAGCAACCTCCAGCACCTGCCCCATCACGAAGACGAACTCCTTCGTCTCGCCGGGCGCGAGCGTGATCTCTGCTTGAAGCGCCGCACACGGATCGAAGCCCGCCCCGACGCGCCCGCTCAATCCGACACGCCCGAGCGCCGCCGGATGCGCGGTGTCGCCGTAGTAGCCGAGCATCTCCAGGCGGTCGCCGGTGAAAGCGCGGAAGCGCGGTGACGTGTCGGCGAAGGCGACGCGGGAGCCGTGGTCGTTGGGGTAGGTGTTGCGCGCGAGCAGGGCGCCGCAGCCGTCGTCGATGCTGGTGAGAACGTGCGCCGAAGAGGTCTCGCGCAGCACGCCGAGGGTCCACTCGACGTAGCCGGTGACGGTGAGCTTGCGCGGCCATCCGCCGGTGTTGCGAAGCGTGAGACGGGAGATCTTCACCGGGTCGTCGGGGGCGACGAAGACGGTGAGCTCCTGCGCGATGCCGTGGATGGTGCTCTCGAAGACCGAGTAGCCCTGACCGTGGCGCACGACGAAGGTGGCGTCGCTGCGGATGGGCAACGGGGTCGGCGTCCAGAGGGCGCCGCTGTCCTCGTCGCGCACGTAGATGGCGCCCGTCGAGGGGTCGGAGACCGGGTCGTTGGTCCACTCGGTGAGGCGGTTTTCGTGGCTGTTCTCGGCCCACTCGTAGCCAGAGCCCGACTCGCTCACGACCGCGCCGAAGCCCGCGTTGGCGAGCACGTTGACCCAGGGCGCGGGCGTCGCCTGACCCGGCGCGAGGCGGATGACGTACTCGCGTCCGTCTTCAGAGAAGCCGCCGAGCGCGTTGTCGAAACGCAGCTCCGGCGAGGTGGAGGGCGCGACGACGGTCGTCCCAGGCTTGCGGCTCGGCACCAGCGGGCCGGGCAACGGCGCTTCGTGGAGGTCGCGACCGACCTGTTCGGCGAGGGTTCCGCGACCGCCGACGAGGACGACGCGGGCAGCGGCGGCGAGCAGCGTCTGGTCTTCGATGGGCATGACATCGGCGCGCCGCACGAAGATGCCGCCGGGCTTGTCGACGAGGCTGCCGCCAGGGCCCGAACGCACCACGCCGAGGAGCTGATCCTGAAACGATTGCAGGTAGCTCGGCGGGTGCTCGTTGAGGATCACGAGGTCGACCGCGAGGCCGCGCATGCGCCAGTACTCGTGGGCGTGGAGCACCTCGCGTTCGAGGTCGATGTGCTCCTCGCCGCCGACCTTGAGCAGCACGATGGGGAGGTCGCCGGAGATGCCGTAGGCCCACAGGCCCGACTGGCCGCGGCGGTTGCGCGCGAGCACGTCGGCGCGGGCCCGCGCGGAGCGGTCGATGTAGAGCAGCCGCGACGCAAGGCGCAGGAAGGTGCGGGCCTCGTCGACGCCGATGCCGAGGTAGTGGAGCTGCGACTGCGCGTGGGTCCACGCGAGCGCCGGGGCGCGGTTGGCCGAGGCCGGGTCGGCGTACTTCTCGGCGAGCAGCAGCGCCGCCTCGCGGGTGTCGGCGACCGCCGTCGTAAACAGGATGCGCGCGGACTTCCCTGCGGCGACTCGCACGCGACGCCGCAAGCTGAACACCGGGTCGAGCACGGCGCCTGTCGTCCCGGGCAGCTCGGACTCCATGGCGACCGGGTCGCGCCGGTTGCGTCCGCGGCCGATGAAGCGGGCGCGGTCGGTCTCGTAGCTCACGGTGCCGACGGCCTCACCCTCGACGGTGCAGACGTGGACGGCCCACACGCGCGCCTCTTCGGCGGACCGCGGTCGACGCGACGCGAGCAACGCGCCGTGCGCGGGGACGAATTCCGTCTCGACGAAGAGCTTGGCGAAGGCGGGGTGCGCGGCGTCGGCGTTGGGCGGCGCGAGCACCACCTCGGCGTAGCTGGTGAGCTCCAGCTCCCGCGCCTCGTCGGAGAGGTTGGTCACCTTGACGGCGCGCACCTCGGCGTCGTCCTCGGTCGCGACGGAGACCACGAGGTGCGTCTCGACCCCGTCGTCGGCGCGACGAAACTCCGCGCGGTCGACGGGAAAGCACAGCTCCGCGTTGGACGACGCCGCGGGCACGGGCTGGTGCGTGGGCGACCAGAACCTCCCGCTCTTCACATCGCGCACATAGACGAACTGCCCCCACGCGTCGCGCGTCGGGTCTTCGCGCCAGCGGGTCACGGCGAGGCCGCGCCGATGGCTGTATCCGCCGCCCGCGGCGGTGAGCATCACCGAGTAGCTCCCGTTGGAGAGCAGGTGCACTTCGGGCGGCGCGTCGAGGCGGAGCGGCAGCCACTCCTCGCGCACGACCTCCTTCGCGGGTCGCGGCGGTCGAGCCTGCTCGTCGGTCTGCTCCTCGATGGGCGCCTCGTGGGGGACGCGCTCCTGGAGCAGCAGCTCGGTGGCCTTCACCCGTGGGTCGGCGTGGAAGCGCGCGCTCATGTTGCCGCCGGTGAGGTGCTCGGAGATGGCGAGCAGGCTCATGCCCTGGTGGTGCGCCATGTACGCGCGAACGATCACGCCGCGCTGCCCCTCGGGGACGCGCGACGAGGTGTAGTCGATGGACTCGTGGAAGCCGTAGTCGCCTTCGAGCCCTTCGGCGACGAGGCGCCAGAGGTTCTCGACCGCCGCGTTGGGGTCGACGAGCAGCGCGAGGGCGGTGGCGTAGGGCGCGACGACGAGGTCTTCGGCGAGGCCGCGCTTGATGCCGAGGCCGGGCACGCCGAAGGGCCCATACTGGTAGTTGAGCTGGAGATCGCGGGCGTTGTAGGCGCTCTCGGAGATGCCCCACGGGACGTGGCTCTCCTTGCCGTAGACGGCCTGGGCGTCGACCACCGCGCGGCACGTCTCGTCGAGGAGCGTGTTGGGGTACGTCCGCATCAGCAGCGAGGGCATCAGGTACTCGAACATCGTTCCTGTCCACGACAGGAGCGCGCGTCGGCGCCCGACCTGGGTGAGCGCCCGACCGAGCTTGTACCAGTGCTTCACGGGCACATCGCCCTTGGCGATGGCGACGAAGCTCCCGAGCCGCGACTCGCTCGCGAGCAGGTCGTAAAACGACGTGTTGAGGCGGTCGGCCCCGACGTCGAGCCCGATGGCGAAGAGCTGCCGCTCCTTGTGAAACAAGAACTCGAACTCCATCCCCTCGGCCATCGTGTCGGCGCGCGCCGCGAGGGCGGCGAGGCGCGTCCGCAGCTCGACGAGCGACGAGGCGTCGGTCGCGTCGGCGAGGTGCGACTCGATCTGCGCGATGAGGCAGCGCGTCCAACGGGCGATCTCGCGATGGGTCGCAGGCGCATCAGCGGGCAGTGCGTCGTTGAGGGCCTCGGCGCAGCGGCGGAGCGACTGGAGCCACTCGCCACGGTCGGCCGTCGCCTCGGCGGGTCGCGCGAGCAGCGGCTCGAAGGACGCGTCACCGCTCCGCAGCTTGCGGAGGGCGCGGTCACCGGCGCGATCGATCTCCTCGTCGAGCAGGCGCAGCGTGTCGGCGAGGCCATCGACGATCTGCCGCGCGGAGGGAGGGCGCGTCGCGAGCAGGCACGCCTGGCGTAGCGCGATCAGCATGCCCGCGAGGTTGCCGCTGTCGACGGTGGAGACGTAGCGCGGGTGCAGCGGCGCGAGCGACTGCGTGTCGTACCAGTTGAGGAAGTGCCCGCGGTGGCGCTCCATCTTCTCCATGGTGGTGAGCGCTCGCTCGACGCGGTCGGCGCAGTCATGGAGCCCGAGGTAGCCGAGGTCGAGCGCCGAGAAGTTGGCCAGCAGCGACAGCCCGAGGTTGGTCGGCGAGGTGCGATGCGCCACCAAGGGCTGCGGCACGTGCTGGAAGTTGTCGGGCGGCAGGAAGTGGTCGTCGGCTCCGACGAAGGTCTCGAAGTAGCTCCAGGTCTTGCGCGCGATGCGGCGCAGGAAGTAGCGGCCGACGGCGCTCACCACCACGGGCTCGTCGCTCGTGGGCCGACCGAACCACGCCGCGATCGCGGGTGAGAGCAACCACGCGAGCGCAAGCGGGGCGAGCGCGGTGACGGGCCAGCCGTCGAGTCGCGCCGCGATGGCGAAGGCGATCACCACGGGAGCGAGCGACGGCCCCATGGCGCGCCACGCCTGCGAGATGGTGCGACCCGCGCGCTCGGCCTGCGCGGCGGTGACCCACTCCAGCATCCCGCGGTGGGAGACGTAGCGGCGATAGAACACCCGCGCGACGGCGTCGACGCTCACCCACGCCTCGTGCGGCAGGAAGAGCAGGTTCACCGCCGAGCGGAGCGCGTTGTGGGCGGCGTCGACGGTGACGCGGCGGAGGTGCACGGACCATGTGGCGCGCCGCGGCCGTCGCACGGCCGTCGACGACCAGTGGGCGAAGGTCGGCAGCGCGAGGAGCACGGCGACCATGGCGGTCCAGGCGACGGGGGCGGGGACGATGATCCAGCCGACGAGGAGGAGGCCGAGGGTGGACGGTGCGACGAGCGAGCGGCGGAGGTTGTCGAGCACCTTCCAGCGCCCGATGGCGGAGAGGGGGTTGCCCTCGCGCTTGCCGTCGGCGCGCGGCGGTGACGAGCCGAGCCACGGGGCGATCTGCCAGTCGCCGCGAATCCAGCGATGCCGACGAAGACTGGCTGCGAGGTAGTGCGACGGTGTGTCGTCGTAGAGCTCGACGTCGGAGACCAGCGCCGCGCGGGCGTAGAGCCCTTCGAGGAGATCGTGCGAGAGCACCGCCGCCTCTGGAACGCGGTCGCGCAGCGTCGCCTCGAAGGCCCGCACGTCGTAGAGCCCCTTGCCGACGAAGGACCCTTCCGCGAAGAGGTCTTGATACACGTCGGAGACGGCGCTGGTGTACGGGTCGATGCCCTCCTGCGACGCGAAGATGCGCGCGAAGAGGCTGCGCCGCGCCGACGTGGGCGACACCGAGACCCGCGGCTGCAGCACGCCATGGCCCTCGACGACGACCCCGGTCGTCGGGTCGATGCGCGGGCGGTTGAGCGGGTGGGCGAGGGTTCCGACGAGGCGGGCGGCGGTGCCGAGCGGGAGCTGGGTGTCGGCGTCGAGCGTGAGCACGAAGCGAATGCCCGCGAGCCACGCGCGGTCACCGACGACGGAGCTGAAGGTCGTCTCGCCTTCGTCGAGGATGAGCTTGTTGAGCTCGGTGACCTTTCCGCGCTTGCGTTCCCAGCCCATGAAGCGCTGCTCGCCGTCGCTCCAGACGCGTCGCCGGTGCAGCAGGTAGAAGCGCCCAACGCCGTACTGCCGACCGAGTCGGAGGATGCCCGCCTCGGCCGCGGCGAGGAGCTCGTCGTCGCCCGCCGCTCGCTCGGTCGAGGCGTCCGGAAAGTCACTGAGCAGCGCGAAGCGGAGCGCGGGGTCTTGATTGGCGAGGTACCGCAGCTCCAGGGCCTCGACCTGTTCGTCGATGCCCTCGCGGCTGCCGAGCATCATCGGCACCACGACGAGGGTGCGGAAGTCGGTGTGGATGCCGTCGGCGAAGTCGAGCTTGGGCAACGCGACGGGCGCACGGGCCGCGGTGGCGACGAGGTTGGCGAGCCCGCTCACGAGCTCACTCGCGGGGAGCAGCGCGAGGACACCCAATGCGACGGCGGCCCCCGGGGAGGCGCCGAGCTCGTGCGCCCACGCGGCGAAGCCTGCGGCGAGCAGCGGGCTGCCGAGGATGATGGGCCCGAGGTAGGCGATCGTCGCGTGGGCGAGAAGCGCGCGACCGAAGCGCTCGATGGGCGGTGCCTGGTAGCCGACGGCGGACTCCAGCGCGGCGAGACCGGGGCCGACGAGGTAGTAGCCGACGTGGGCTTCGCGCGGGGTCTCGACGATCTCCCCGGCGCGCTCGAAGGCCGCGCGGGCAATCGTGATGGCGGCCTCGGCGACCTCGTGTTCGGGGCGGCCGGTGCGCTTGCCGATGCGCTCGATGACGTGGCGGTAGCGGTCGCGGGTGGCGAAGTCCTGAAGCGGGTGCGTGCCCGACGGGTCGCGGCGGAGCACCTGCTCGACGACGCTCAGCGACTCGAAGACCTTGGTCCAGTCGGTGGCCGTGATGGTGCGCATCGAGGTGATGCAGTTGCCGACGGAGATCTGGTTGGCGGCCTGGCTGCGGTGCTCGGCGCGGATGGCCTCGTCGAGCGTGGTCCCCTGTTCGAGGATGCGCCGCTCCAGCCACGCGGTGGCGAGTGCGAGCGCGGGGTGGCGGTCGCGCAGGCGCAGCGCGAGCTCGGTCGCGAACATGGTCGTCGACGGTCGAACGCGCCTGGAGACGCGGCGCTCCAGGGCGACGGCGACGGTGTCGGGGCCGCTGGTGGCGATGAGGGCGAGCTCGTCGGCGAGGGCCTCGGCGGCCTCGCGCTCGCGGCGCGCGGTGTCGACGCGGGCGGCGATCTTCGCGAGGCGGTCGAGAAACGCATGGCGCAGCGCGATGGGGATCGCCCAGAGCTCGCCGACGGTGAGCGGAGTGACGGACTGGTAGGCGGTGAGGAAGCGTTCCAGCAGCGCGACGTCGAGGAGCCCGTCGGTGTTGGTGATGAGCTCGATGGCGATGGCGAAGGCGCGGGGATACCCGGCGTGCGGTCCCTCGGAGAGCTCGGGGAGCTCGCGGTAGAAGCGGCGCGGGAGGTTCTCGCGGCCCTCGCGGAGCTGCTCGGCGATGACGTGGAAGTTGTCGAGCAGCCACTCGCCCGCGGGGGAGATCCAGCCGCCCGACTCGGCGGCCTTGAGCGTCGCGCGGTAGTTGTCGACGAGCTGCCGACGGTTGTCCTCCAGGCGTGTGAGCACGTCGCTGTGTCGCGTCGCCGGGCGCGTGCTGCCCGTGTGTTCGCGCGCGAGACGTAGCGCGACCGCGTCGAGGCGCTCGGGGCCGAGGTGCTCGGCGTGGGGAGGATCTTCGGGAGGCAGTGGCGTCGCCGCGGTCACGGCGACAGCTCCGCCGCATCGAGCGAAGCGCCTCTGTCAATCTGCCTCACTGTGACCATCCTGTTGTCGTCAGCGGGCCGCAACGCGCACGGGCATCGCGGCGAGGGACATGCGCGGGATGGCGGTTCCGCGCGCGGGCGTCGGGGGGTTGAGCCGGTCGTCGTCGGCGACGTGGGACGCGCGCTTGATGACGCTGTAGTGGCGCAAGAGAACACTCGAGACGTGAAACGGCAGCTCGCACTCGCAGAGCTGCTCGTAGGCGCGAAGCACCTGTCGTTCGCGGCGTGCGCGCTCTTCCGTGGCGGTCGCGGCGCGCTGCGAGAAGAGGCCCGCGAAGAGGCGCCACGGGTCGGCCGAGCGAGCGCCGCGCGGGTGCTCTTCGAGGAGCCCGAGGAGCTCGTTGAGGAGGGCTCCACGCTCGCCCGACGAGAGGCCCGTGCGGTCGTCGGAGGCGGTCTGATGCCAGGCTTGAAATCGCTCGATCAAGCGGACGATGGGAGCGGAGAGATTGGTGTTCTTCATGGAGGTTTCCGAGGGGCAGAACGGGGTGCTGGTCATCCCCCGCTCGGCAATCCATGTGCCACCAGCGCACGGTGGCTCTGTGACGTGCGTGCCGCCGCGCGGGGCGTGACGCCGCAGCGAGCGCGTGCGATCACCCGTCGCGAGAGACCTCACCGATGCCGTCGCCCAAGCTCCGCGTTGCGCCCATGCGCTCTCCCTTCCAGGTCGTTCTGGTCGAGCCCGAGATCCCCCAGAACACCGGCAACATCGCGCGCCTCTGCGCCGCGACGCAGAGTCCGTTGCACCTCGTTGGCCGCCTCGGGTTTCGCATCGACGACAAGAGCGTTCGCCGCGCGGGTATCGACTACTGGCACCTCGTCGAGCTCCACACGCACCCCGACTGGTCGACCTTCGCGCTCACCCACGCGCGCCTCCGCCCTCCCGGTCGCGTGCGACTCTTCAGCGCCACCGGGGCGCGCAGCTACCTCGACGCGGACTTCGCGCCGGGCGACGCGCTGGTCTTCGGCAAGGAGTCATCGGGTCTCTCCGCGGAGGTGCTCGACCGCTACCCCGGCGACGTGTTCGGCATCCCCACGGCGGGCGCGGTGCGCTCGCTCAACCTCGCGAGCGCGGCGGCCATCATCGTGTACGAGGCGATGCGCTCGGTGGGCGCGCTCGCGGGTGCGCGCATCGAGGCGGCTGCGGACGAGTCGCACCCCGAGCCCGACGACTTCGTGCGATAGCATCGGGCGCCGATGCGACCGACGACCCTCGCGACGTGGATGATGCTCGCCTCACTGACGACCGGGGCGGCGCACGCGACCCCGCGCCGGCTGACGCCGGCCGAGCGCACGGAGATCACCGAGCTCGCGCGGCGGGTGTTGGAGGTCGTTCGGGATGGCGTGCGCGACCCGGTGGGTGTCTTCGCGACGCCCGCGGAGCTGCGCGCGGTGTTCGGCCTACGCGAGTCGGGCGACGCTGGTCCCGATGGCGGCGGGATCCTCGTGCAGCGTCAGTTGGAGGCGCTGAGCCGCGACGCGCGCGACCTGCGACCGCGGCTCGCGGGCGGGCGCTTCGTGTCCATCGGTGGCGGTGGGTTCGCGCGCGACTCCATCGACCCGCGACGGTGCGGTCGCTTCGGCGCGGCGACGTCGCAGTGCGCTGACGGCCCGGTGGTGGAGTTCATCGTCGATGGGACGACGCGGCGCTTCCGCATCGACACGCTGGTGCGCGTCGGTGGGCATTGGCGCGTGCTCGATCTGCGGTAGGGAGCAACCAGTTCGAGGGCTGCCGGGCGCGACGATCTTCACAAGACCAGCGATCCCTCAACCATCCTTCGCCTTGCGGCTGCCCACGCGCGGCGCCGCGAAGCCGAAGATCGCCCGCGTGATGGCCGGTGCGTGCCGCGCCATCCCGACGCCGAACTTCCCCACGCGCGTGAGAATCACCTCGTCCTCGCGCCGCCCGACGGCGTCCATGATCTGCCGCGCCGCAGTCTTCGCCGGCATGATGAGCCACCCCGGAACCGACTCCTTGCGCGTCTCCTTGAAGACCCCGGTGCGGTCGGTGCGGCGGATGTCGCTCTCCACGAAGCCCGGCGCCACGTGCGTCACGGCGATTCCCTTCGGACCCCACTCCGTCCGCAGCGTGTCGCAGAACGACGTGATGCACGCCTTCGACATGTTGTAGGCCATGCTCCCCGGCGCCGGGACGAAGCCCGCCACGCTGCCGATGGCGACGAAGGTCCCCTTCGATCGCGTGAGCGCCGGCAGCGCCGCCTTCGCGGTGCGCAGCACCCCGTACACGTTGGTCTCGAACTGCCGCCGCACGTCATCGAGGGTGAGCTGATCGAAGCTCCCGTCGACGCCGAAGCCCGCGTTGGCGATGACCACGTCGACGCCGCCGAAGACCTCCACCGCCCTCGCCACCGCGGCTTCGCAGTCGCCGTCGTGGGTCACGTCGCAGGCCACCGCGAGGCTGTGCCCGTCGCCGCCCAACGCCTGTGCGAGCGTCGCGATGCGCTCGACCCGCCGGGCCAGGAGCACGGTCTTCCAGCCGCGCCGCGCGTACTCCCGCGCCAACGCCTCGCCGATGCCCGACGAGGCCCCCGTGATGAGCACCACCCCTGCGTTGCTGGTCGCCATTGGTCTCTCCGTTGAGCCTTCCGCGGGCGCTTGTACACCCGTTCGCGCGATTGATGACCCCGCCATTGGGGATCTGTTAGCGTCGCCGTCGCCATGCGTAGAACGGTGGGATACCTCTCGGGCCTCGTCGCTTCCCTTGCCCTCACGGCCTTCGCCACGGAGGCGCGCGCGCAGGACGCGCTCCCCGCGGACACGGGCTTCGATCTGAGGTTGTTCCGCCACGCGGTGGACTCCAAGGGACAGTTCACCGTCAACGGCACCGACACCCTCGGGCACCTCAACACCTCCTTCGGCCTCGTCGTCGACTGGGGTCGCGGCCTCGCCCGTCAGGGAACGCTCGTCAACGGCACGCAGACCGACACCAACGTGCCGCTCGTCGAGAACATGTTCACCGGCGTGTTCTCGGCCAACCTCGGTCTCTTCAACCGCCTCGTGGTCGGCCTCCAGCTCCCCGTGCACCTCGTCGGCGGCCCTGGGCCCATGGGCTCCGACGGCGCGCTCCAGCCCATCGCGGGATACACCCCGGGGGTCGGCGGCCTCGACTACCAGGGCTTCGGCTCGCTCACCCTCCACGCCAAGCTACGACTGCTCCCCGCGACCGTGACGCACTGGGGCCTCGCGCTCGTCTTCCAGGCGGGCATCCCCCTCCAGTCGGGCCCGAGCAACTTCGCGGGCGACCCCGGCGTGATGCTCTGGCCCTCCATCGCCGCCGAGTGGCACCCGGTCTCGCGCTTCCGCATGGACCTCAACCTTGGCTACCGCCTCGGCCTCGGCAACGCCGCGACGCTCCTCAACACGACCTACGGCTCGCCCCTCACCGCGGGCCTCGGCATGAGCGTGCGCCTCGGCACCGCCGTCGATCTCGTCGCCGAGGTTTACGGTGGGACGTATTCCAACGCGATGTTCGGGGCCAACACCACGCCCTTCGAGGCCGTCGGCGGGCTCAAGATCTTCGTTGTCGACAACAGCTACCTGATGCTCGGCGCGGGTCGTCGCATCACCGGCAGCGACGCGGCGGCCGATCTGCGGGCCTTCATCGGCTTCGTGTTCGAGCCGTCCATCGGCGACCGTGATGGCGACGGGTACCGCGACGACATCGACCAGTGCCCCAACGAGCCCGAGGACTTCGACCACTTCGAAGACAGCGACGGGTGTCCTGAGCCCGACAACGACCAGGACGGCATCCGCGACGGCGACGACCAGTGCCCCCTCACGCCGGAAGACCGCGACGGCGAGGCCGACGAGGACGGCTGCCCCGATCGTGACAACAACGACCGCGACGGCGACGGCATCCTCGACAACGTCGACCAGTGCCCGGACAACCCCGAAGACCGAGACAACTTCGAGGACATCGACGGCTGCCCCGACCCGGACAACGACCGCGACGGCATCGTCGACCGCGACGACCTCTGCCCCAACGACCCCGAAGACCGCGACAACTTCGAGGACGACAACGGCTGCCCCGACCCGGACAACGACCACGATCGCATCCCCGACGTGCGCGACCGCTGCCCCAACGACCCGGAGACCTACAACGCCCACGAGGACGAAGACGGCTGCCCCGACACCGGCGTCGCCGTGCTGGAGGAAAACACCATCCGCATCCTCCAGGCGATCAACTTCGAGACCGACTCGGCGCAGATTCGCCCGGAGAGCCTGCCCATCATCGAGGCCGTCGCGGCGACGCTGCGGGCCAACGACCAGATCCAGCTGCTCCAGGTGCAGGGTCACGCCGACGAGCGCGGCAACGACGACCACAACCTCCAGCTCACCCGCGACCGCGCCGCCAGCGTGGTCGCGGCCCTCGTGCAGCGCGGCATCTCCAACGACCGCCTCCACGCCGCGGGCTACGGCGAGCGCTGCCCCATCAACCCCGCGCACAACCGCGTGGCGTGGACGGCCAATCGTCGCGTGGTGTTCCTCATCCTGCGGACGTCGGCCGGGCTCACGCACGTGCAGATCGCCTGCCCGGCGGGCGAGGATCTCATCCCCGACGAAGACCGCGACCTGCGCTGACCGTTCACCTCGCTGGGGGTGTCCAGATCTGGACACCTCCGGGTGAGCAATGCTTCCCCGCGGCGCGCTCTGATGTCGTACCGTCGCGGCAGGGCGCTGTCCGACCGAGCGGTCGGTCGCTGCCCGGGGAGCCTCCGATGCCCGTGCCGACCCTAAGCCCGGATGACCCGTTTCCCATGGTGCGACGCGAGCTGCTCGCGGTGCGCCGCGCCGAACGCCAGTACGACTACAGCAGCCCACCCGGCATCGCCTGCCTGAAGGAGCTGCACTTCACCGACAAGCCCGGCGTCGACTACCTGGTCGCCATCGCGCGCTCCAACGACCGCGTCTCCGACCACCACGTCTCGCTGCAGGTCGACGCCGCCCGGAAGGCCGATCGCGCGAAGCCGCTGGAGGTCGCGGTCATCGCGGCGCGCAGCTCCGTCGAGGCCGCGCGCAACTTCTGGGACGCCACTGAAAAAGCCGCGGCTGACACGGCGAAGCAGCCCGTCACCTCGCTCGACACCTTCGGCTCGCTCACCGACGGCCTCGAAGCCATCCCCATGGTCGCGCGGCTCCGCAAGGCGCCCGCCGACCGCGACCTCGTCTTCGGCTGGCACGAGCTCGCGGGCCCCAACCCCTTCACCCTCCAGCAGCTGCGCGATCGTCTGCCCGACCACTTCCCGGTCGACGAGGGGCACTTCTCCCGTGCCCTCGCTACGCTGCTCCCGCGCGGGCCCGCCGACTCCCTCGCACGTGCGCTCGCCGAGGGGCGGCTGTTTCTCTCCGACTGCGCCGCCCTCGCCGGCGTCGCCACCACCGAAAACGCCGGTCGGAAGAAGTACACCGCCGCCGCGATGGGGCTCTTCGTGCGCCCGCTCGACCGCTCGGCCGCGATGCTCCCGGTCGCCATCCAGTGCGCCCAGACGCCCGGCGCCGCGGCCCCGATCTTCACGCCCGCCGACGGCTGGCGCTGGCGCATCGCGCAGGCCTTCCTCTCGCTGGGCGAGGGGAGCCTGCACGAGGCCCGCGAGCACCTCGGTCGCACGCACCTCGTCGTCGAGCCCTTCGCCATCGCGGCCAACCGCAACCTCGCCTCGGCCCACCCGGTCGCGGTGCTGCTCGCTCCGCACTTCAAGGTCACGCACTTCATCAACTACACCGCGCGCAACAGCCTCATCGCCGACGGCGGAACGCTCGACCAGCTCATGCCGCAGCCCATCGCGATCACGCGCGATCTCACCGCCGAGGCCGTCCGCACGCTCGACATCGGCCGCGCCGACCCGCGCTCGCGCCTCGCGTCGCAGGGCCTCCTCGACGCCGACTGCGTGCCCGACTTCCCCTACCGCGACGACGCGCTCCCGCACTGGGACTCGCTGCGCACGTGGGTGGGCGATTACCTCCGGCTGTACTATCGCGACGACTCCGTCGTGGCGGGCGACACCGAGCTCCAGAACTTCGTCGCCGAGCTCTCGGCGCGCGACGGCGGCCGCCTGCTGGGCGTCCCCGCGGTGCAGACCGTCGACGCGCTCACGGGGCTGCTCACCTTCGTGATCTTCACCGGCTCGGTGCAGCACGCGGCCGTCAACTTCCCGCAGTACCCCACCATGGGCTTCATGCCCGGCATCGCCGCCGGGCTCTATGCGCCGCCGCCCACCCTCGCGACGCCCGACACCGAGGCGGCGTACATCGCCGCGCTGCCGCCCCTCGATGTGACCGTGCTCCAGATGTACACGGTGTTTCAGCTCTCGGCGATTCGCGTCACGGCGCTGGCCGACTACCCGAAGTTCGATGACCCACGCGTCGCGGCACCGCTGTCGGCGATGCGCGCCCGCCTCGCATCGTTGGAGTCCGACATCGTCGCGCGGGAGGCTCACCGTACGCTCCCGTACGGCTACCTGCGCCCGTCGCTCGTCCCGGCCTCGATCATCATCTGACCCGCCGTCCGTCCGTCCGCCTCGGTGGGGGGAATCCACTGCAAAGGACCGCCGCGATGAACGCCTCCCTCCCGCACGAAGACCCCGCCCCCGAAGCCCGCCGCGCCGCCCTCGAAGCCGAGCGCGTGCAGTGGCGCTTCGACCCCGACCAGCGGGGCCTCCCCCTCGCCGCGAAGTCCGCGTCCGACCGCTACACCCCGGCGTACGTGCTCAAGGTCGTCAAGCTCCAGAGCATGCTGGCCAGCACCCGCGTCGCGGCGGCGCTCGACCCGCGCCTGCTCCGCGTGCACGCCCAGATCGGGATGCCCAACGTGAGCAACGGGGTCGCCGAGCGCAGCATGGTCGCCCTGGAGGCCGAGCAGCACTACGACGGCCTCTTCCACACGCTGCCCGCGACGGCCTACCAGGACTTCTCCAATGACGACGGCTTCTTCGCGTGGCAGCGGGTCGCGGGCTGCAACTCCACCCACCTGCGGCGACAGCGCGAGGCCGACCCGCGCTTCCCGGTGACCGACGATCACCTCCGCGCGGCCATCGGAGACGGCGACTCGCTCGACCGGGCGCGCGCCGAGGGACGCGTCTACGTGCTCGACCTCTCGGCCCTGGCGGGTGTCCCGATGGGCGCGACGCAGGGCTATCCCCGCTACTGCGATAGCCCCTTGGCGCTGTTCGTCCGCACCCTCGACGGCGCCTTGCGCCCGGTGGCCATCCAGCGCACCGCGGCGGGCGGTCCCATCTACACGCCCGCCGACGGTGAGCGCTGGCGGCTCGCGCGCCTCGGCGTCAACGCCGCGGACTCGGTGTGGGCCGGCGCGGTGATGCACCTCGGCATCTGCCACTCCATCGCGGGCGGTGTGCAGGTCTGCACCGCGCGTGAGCTCGCTCCGCAGCACCCGCTGCGTCGGCTCCTGTGGCCGCACTTCGAGATGACCGCCGCCGCCAACGAGACCATGAAGACCGACGTCATCGGGGTCGGCGGCTACTTCGACGAGCTCCTCGCCCCGACGCGCGAGGCGTCCATCGACCTCGCGGTGCAGGTCATCCGCTCGCGCTCGATGCGCGACGCGGCCCCGTGGCGCGACCTCGCCCTGCGCGGCTGCGACGACGTCGACGCCCTGCCCGAGTACCCCTTCCGCGACGACGGCATGCCCATCGCGCACGCGCTGCGCCGCTGGGTCGATGGCTACCTCCGGCTCTGGTACACGAGCGACGCCGATCTCTCGCGCGACCCCGAGCTCGTCGCCTGGCATGCGGCGCTCGGTGCCGCGGACGGCGCGACGCTGCACGACCTCCCTTCGCTCGCGACGATCGATGAGCTCGTCGACCTCGTGACGACGGTGATCTTCCAGATCACGGCCGGGCACGCGGCGGTCAACTACAACGGCTACGACCAGTACGCGTGGGCGGCGACCTACCCGTCGGCTCTCTGGGCGCCTCCGCTCGACCCCGCGCAAGAACCAACCTCCGACGACTACCTCCGCGCCCTTGCGCCGCTCGGCATCGCCAACCGCATGCTCGACCTCACGCTCCCGCAGCGCGAGCTGCGACTCAACACCCTGGGGGAGTTCCCCCCGGGTTGGTTCGATGACCCGCGGGTCGAGGCGCTGGCGACGGCGTTGCGCGACGAGCTGGCGACCATCGAGGCCGAGAGCGTGATGCGCGACGCCGGTCGGCAGTGGCGCTTTCCGTACCTGCTCCCGTCGCGGGTCGCCCAGAGCATCCACGTCTGAGGGGCGAACGTGGAAGCCGTCTACGAACACGTCGAGGTGCTGCACGAGGGAGCCCACAGCCGGGTGACCCGCGCGCGCCGTCGCTCCGATCAGCGCATGGTGGTGGTCAAGCAGCTCCGCGGCGCCTTCCCTGCCGACGCCGAGCTCGCGCGCTTCCGTCGGGAGCACGACATGCTCGCCTCCGTCGGCGGCGTCGGCGCGCCCGGCGTGGTGGGCTTCGAGGTGCACGACGGCGTCGCGCAGATCGTGATGGACGACCGCGGCGACGTCCCCTTGAGCTCGCTGCTCGCGGGTCGCGCCCTCGGCGTGGCGGAGTCCGTCTCGCTCGCGTTGCGCGTCGCCGAAGGCATCGAGCGCATCCACGCGCAGGACGTCCTGCACCGCGACATCAACCCCTCCAACCTCCTGGTGTCGATGGCGACGGGCGAGGTGCGGCTCATCGACTTCGGCCTCTCGTCGCGGCTCAGCCACGGCGTCGCGAGCCCGCGCCCGCTGTCCGCCATCGAAGGGACGCCCGCCTACCTCGCGCCCGAGCAGACCGGCCGGATGAACCGCGCCGTCGACGCCCGCGCCGACCTCTACGCCCTCGGCGCGACGCTCTACGAGCTCTTCGCCGGCTGCACCCCCTTCGAGTGCGCCGACCTCTTGGAGTTCGTCCACGCGCACCTCGCCCGCGAGCCTGCGCCGCTCGGCCCACGGGTTCGTGCGCTCCCGCCCGCCGTCGCCGAGATCGTGATGACCCTGCTGCGCAAGCGCCCCGAGGAGCGCTACCAGAGCGCCGCCGGGGTCGCCCTCGACCTGCGCCGCTGCCTCGACGCCGTCGCGCTCGGCGTCGCGGCGCCGAGCGTTCAGCTCGTCGGCCGATCGCTCAGCGCGCGCCTGGAGTTTCCGCAAGACCTCCACGGCCGCGAGGCCGAGCTCGCGCGACTCACCGCCGCCCTCGACGACACCGTCGGCGGCGCCCGCGGCGCGGTGCTCCTCTCCGGCGAACCCGGCATCGGCAAGACGTCGCTGGTGTTCGAGCTGCACCGCCCGGCCACCGTCGCGGGCGCGCGTCTGCTCCTCGGCAAGTTCGATCAGTACTCGCGCGGCGTCCCCTTCGCGGCGCTGTCGCAGGCGCTCGCGGGCTTCTTCCGCGACGCCCTCTCCGAACCGCTCGCGGGCGTGACGGCGTGGCGCGACCGCCTCCTCGAAGCGCTCGGCCCCAACGGTCGTCTGCTCACGGACATGGTCGCCGGCGCGGGCGCCCTGCTCGGTCCACAGCCACCCCTCGCCGAGCTCGACCCCACCGAGTCCGAGCAGCGCGTGCAGGAGACCTTCCGCCGCACCTTCCGCGTCGTCGCCCAGCCCGGTCGCGCGGTGGTGCTCTTCCTCGACGACCTCCAGTGGGCCGACCTCGCCTCGCTGCGCCTCATCGAGACGCTCTTCCGCGACCCCGACCTCAGCCACCTCCTCCTCGTCGGTGCGTGGCGCGACACCGACGTCTCCCACGACCACGCCCTCGTCCCCACCATCGACGCGCTCCGCGCCTCCGGAACCCGCGTCGAGCGCCTGCACCTCGGCCCCCTGCTCGTGGCCGACGTCCGACGCATCCTCGCCGACGCGTTGCGCGTGCCCGCCGAGACCACCGCCGACCTCGCCGCGCTGCTGCACGCCAAGACCGCCGGTAACCCCTTCTTCCTGCGCCGCCTCGTCGAGGAGCTCGGCACCACCGGCGCGCTGCGCTTCGACCGCGACGCCCTCGCGTGGCGCTGGGACCTCCCCGCCGTCCGCGCCCACGCCATCACCGACAACGTCGTGGTGCTCCTCCGCCGCGACCTCGACGCCCTCTCGGGCGACGCCCGCCGCTGCCTCTCCGCGGCCGCGTGGGTGGGCTCCCGCTTCGACCTCGCGCTCGTGCGCGCCGCCACGCAGCTCTCGCCCGCCGACCTGCGTGATGCTCTCCGCGTCGCCGTCGACCGGCGCTTCGTCGTCCCGGTGCAGGACGACTACTGGGACACCGGCGTCGCGCTCGCGCCCGACCTGGAGTTCGCCTTCGTCCACGATCGCATCCAACAAGCCGCGGGCGAGCTTCTCTCGGCCGACGAGACCGCGCGCACCCGCCTCGCCATCGCCCGCGCCATGCGCGCCCGCCTCGCCGCGGCCTCACCCGAGGCCGACCTCTTCCGCCTCGCCGGTCACTTCAACGCCGCGCTCGATCTCGTCGATGACCCCGCCGAGCGCGCCGCCATCGCCGACCTCGACCTCGAAGCCGGTCGTCGTGCCCTGCAAAACGCCGCGTACGCCACGGCGCACCAGCTCCTCGAAGCGGCCATCGACCTCGCGGGCCCGTCGCAGTGGGAGCGCGACCCCGTGCGGGCGCGGTCGACCTGGCTGCTGGCGGCGCGGGCGGCCTGGCTGGTGGGCGAGCACGCGCTCATGCGCTCGCGCGTCGAAGCGCTGCGGGCGCGAGCGGGCGGGCCCATCGATCACCTGCACGCGGGCTGGGTGCTCATCCAGGCGCAGATCGCCCGCTGGGAACTCCAGGAAGGCATCACCGCCGCCCTCGCGGCCCTCGAAGGCGTAGGCATCTCGCTGCCGCGCAACCCCACGCACGCCGACGTCGTCGCGGGCATCGGCGCCGCCCTCGCGGCCATCGGGCACCGCACGCCCGATGAGCTCGCGGCCCTCCCGCTGGTCGACGACCCGTTGGAGGAGGCCGCGCGCCAGATGCTCGTGGGCATCTCGTCGGCGAGCTACGTCGCGACGCCCAACCTCCTGCCGCTGCTCAGCGCGCAGCTCGTGATGCGCACGGTGCAGCGGGGCGCGTCGCGGGAGTCCAGCTACGGCTTCGCGGTGCTGGCGCTGAGCCTCTGCGCGGGCTGGCACCTCGGCCTCGGCTACGAGTACGGCCGCCTCGCGCTGCGCCTCCTCGAACGCCTCCCCGACCCCGCCGCGGGCGCCCGCACCCGCCACGTCGTCAACCACTTCGTCCGCCCGTGGACCGAACCCCTGCGCCCCGTCCACGCCACCGCCGCCGAGCTCGCGCGCTCGCTCATGGACGCGGGCGACCTCGAGTACGCCGGCTGGGTCCTCCACGCTCAGTCCGTGTACGGCTACTTCTCGGGCCTCGGCCTCGACGCGCAGTCCGCGAGCCTCGGTCGCGCGACGGCGCTCATGCGCCAGCACCGCCTCGACGCCGCCTACCACTGCACCGCGCAGATCGCCCTGCTCGTGCGCTGCCTGCGCGGCGCCTCGTCCAACCCTTCGCGCCTCGTCGACGACGACTACGACGAGGCCACCTGCCTCGCGCGCTACCGCGAGACCGGCTTCCGCGCGGCGGCCCTGGTGCTGGCGGTGTGCATGCTGTCGGCGCGGGTGATCTTCCGCGACTACCGCGGCGCCACCGAGGCCGCTCGGCTGGTCTTCGAGTTTCAGGACGGCGCGGTGGCCATCGTCTACCAGTGCGCGATGCGGGTGCTCGCCGCCGTCGCCGAGCTGTCGTGCCTGGACGAGCTCTCCCTCGATGACCGCGCCCAGCGCATCGCCGCGGTGCGCGTCTGGCGCGTCGAGGTCGCCGCCGCGGCCGATCGCGCACCCGACAACGCCGGCCATCTGCTGAGCCTCTTCGACGCCGAGCTCGCGCGGGTGGAGGGCGACGTCGGCGCGGCCATCACCCGCTTCGACGACGCCATCGCGCGCGCCGCGGCCAACGGCTTCGTCCACGACGAGGCGCTGGCCAACGAGCGCGCGGGGCTCTTCCACCTCGGCCGCGGCGCCCGCAGCGTGGCCCGCGCGTACCTCCTCGAAGCGCGCTTCGCGTGGCAGCGCTGGGGCGCGACGGCGAAGGTCGCGCAGATCGACGTCCTGCACGGTGACCTCCTCGCGCCCGCGATTCCGGCGAGCGCGCCGCGCACCGACCCGACGCTCGACCTCGACACGCTGCTCAAGGCATCACAGGCCATCTCGGGCGAGGTCAACCTCGACCGCCTGCTCACCCGCGCCATGAGCATCCTGCTGGAGAGCGTGGGCGCCCGCCGCGGTGTCCTCCTCCTGCGCTCCCGCGGCGCGCTGGTCATCGAAGCCGAAGGAACCTCCGATGACGGCGGCGCCGTCACCCTGCCCGGTGGTGTTGCCTTCGAGGACGGCGCGCGGGTGCCGCCCACGGTGGTGCGTCGCGTGTCCCGGCGCGGCGTGGCGGAGGTGCACGACGACATCACGGCGGCCCCGGAGTTTGCGGGCGACGCGTACCTCCAGCGGGTGCGTCCGCGCTCGGTGCTGTGCGCGCCGGTGCAGCACCAGGGGCGCGACATGGGCGTGCTCTACTTCGAGAATGACCTGTCCGCGGGGGCCTTCACGGCGGCGCGGGTGAGGGTGCTGGAGGTGCTCGCCCCGCAGGTGGCCATCTCGGTGCACAACGCCCGCCTGCACGCCGCGCAGGATCGTTTCGTGCCGTACCAATTCCTCCGCAGCCTCGACCGCGACGACATCGTCGGGGTCGAGCTGGGCGACCACGCCATGAAGGAGGTCTCGGTGTTCTTCTCGGACATCCGCGGGTTCACGTCGCTCACCGAGCGGCTGCCCGCGGTCGAGGCGCTCACCTTCGTCAACTCGTACTTTGCGGTGGCCGAGCCGGCGATCCAGGGCAACGGCGGCTTCGTCGACACCTACCTGGGCGACGGGGTCATGGCCCTCTTCGACGCCGCGGGCTCCAACGCCGACGACGCCGTCGCGGGCGCCGTGGCGATGCACCGCGCCCTGGAGCGCTTCAACGCCACCCGCCGCGAGCAGGGCCTCGCGCCGGTGCGTACGGGCGTCGGCATCAACACGGGGACGGTCATGCTCGCGACGCTCGGCGGCGGTCGTTCGTTGAAGTGCGGGGTGGTCGGCGACCCGGTGAACCTTGCCGCGCGCGTCGAGGGCCTCACCCGTCGCTACGAGGCCGGCGTGCTCATCTCCGAGTCGACGATGCAGCGCATGCGCGCCCCGGAGCGCTACGCCACGCGGCGGGTGGGGCGCGTGCGGGTGGTGGGCAGGCAGCAGTCGTTGACCTTGTACGAGGTGCTCGACGGCGAACCCGAGGCCATCCGTGACGCCCGGCGTCGCACCCTGGAGACGCACGAAGCGGCGCTGGACGCCTTCTTCGCGGGAGACCTCGCGGCGGCGAGGCGGGGCTTCGTCCGGTGCCAGGAGGAGGTGCCCGACGATCCGCTCCCGAAGCACTTCCTGAGGCGCCTCGGCGTGTCGGGCCTCGACCGCGCGCCGCCCGGCTGGGACGGCGTCGAGACCCTCACGGAGAAGTGATCCTCCACCGTCTCCCGATGGCGTGGTGTCGCGGCGGCACCTTGCGGTATGGTCGCGCCATCATGTCGACCGACGTTCTGGATGCGATCGCAGAGAAGTGGCTCACCGGCCTTCAGATGGACTTCAAGGAGTACTTCCGCGTGGCGTGCGATGACCCCGAGCTCAGCGACGCGCTGCGCGAGAAGGTGCACGGCGCGGTGTTCTACGCGCTGATGCCCGGGGACGTGATCCCCGACTCCATTGGTGTGATGGGCTACCTCGACGACGCGCTGGCTCTGCGCATCGGCCTCGACGAGGTCCGCCGCGAGGCGCCCGACCGCTTCGACGCGTGGCGCGACCGCATCCCCGAGCTGGTGGAGAGCGCGGGCGACGACCTCGCGGTGTTTCGCGAGTCGCTCGACGACGTGACCTACGAGGCCTTCCGGCAGCGCGTCTTCGCCATCGAGAAGGTGGAGTACAAGGGCCGCCGCGCGAGCGAGATCGCCCAGGGCAAGGTCGACCCCGGCTGGCTCGACGCCGAGGTCTCGGTCTTCGCGTTGAAGCTCGACTTCAAGCCGGCGGCGGTGCGCTCCGCGGTGAAGAAGGTCGACGATGCGCTGAAGATGTTCCACCAGCGGCTCCAGCCGAAGCGCTGACGAGAAGGTCGTCGAGGCCCAGCGAGCGCGTCGCCGACACCATCGGGGCGCGCATCGCAGGCCGCGGCACCGCGACGGGCGTCCGCAGCAGCGAGACGGCCATCGAGGCGACGACGAGCGTGGCGAGGTCGAGCGCGCCGATGAGACCGGGCGTCGACCGGGCGCGCACGGCCAGCACGAAGCCGACCGCGAGCGCGGCGAGCACGACGCGACGACCCCAGGTGATCCATGGCGACGCCCGGCGACGCGCTCCCGTGGCGCGGCGCGGGAGCGAGAGCACGACCGCCCCGAGGAGGCAGGCCGTGCCCACGGAGACGCATCCCTGGGTGCCGGTGAGGGCGAAGGAGTGGGCCGTCGCGGCGCCGATCGCGAGCAGCGCCGGGAGCGGGCGCAGCGCGCGGGGGAGGGTGAGGCGTGCGGGGCCTTCGAGGCGGCGCAGGGCCTGGGCGGCGATGAGCAGCACCGCGGCGAGGCCGAGGCCATAGACCAGCGAGAGCGGCGACCACGGAGCGCGGCGCACCGGGCGGGCCGTCGGTCGCGGAGCGCCCGCCGACAGCCACGGAAACACCGCCGGGTCGACCGCGACGCGGGCCGTCCACGTGACGCCCGTGGGGACATGGCGGCGCATGGTGCGGAGCACGTCGCGAGAGAGCTCGGTGTTGACGGTGGCGTCGACGCCGTCGACGTCGTCGGCGATCCAGCGGGCGCGCCGCTCGGCGCTGGGTAGCGAGACACGCAGCTCGGTGGCTTCCATCCCGCGCTCCCAGGGGCAGGCGTGCAGCTCGATGATGGCGTCGCCGTCGGTGCGACGGATGGCGCCCTGCGCGCGCAGCGAGGTGCCGTAGCGCAGCACGACGTCGACGGAGCCGCGGGCGAGCCCGACGCCGGGGTCGCCGAGGGTGACCGTCAAGCGACCGGGCGTGGTGCCGCGCACGGTGATGGGGACGGGCGTTCCCGTTGCGGTGTTGGCGGTCGCCTCGATGAGCGAGAGGTCGGCCGGAAGCTCCGTCAGCTCGAACTCATGGAGACGCCCCGCGAGCACGCGCCAGCGCACCCGCTGGGTGACCACGGCGTTGCCATCCGCACCGAGCTCGAACTCCGTGACCGCATCACCCGGCCGCGCCTCGGTCCACGCGAGGGCGAGGCGGGGCAGGGCGAGGCAGAGCGCGCCTGCGACGAGCAGCCCGAGCAACCAGTGGTGGAGTCCGACTCGCGTGTGCCGCACCCTCTCGCCGATAGCGCGGCAGCGGGTCGTCACGCGAGTTTTCAACCGCTGGTGCCGGGCGCCTCCGTCGTGTCAGGCTGCGCCTCCCCCTCCCATGTCTTCCCGACGCATGGACGCCGCGGCGCTCACCCTCGCCCTCGCGGGCGACGACGGCGCGCACCTCGCCCCGGTCTTCGACGCCGCCGAGGGCACACGCCTCGTGGCCACCGCCCGCTCGCTCCGATCGGGCGAGAGCCGCGCCGCGCGGGCCCGTTCGCTGGCCGTCGCCGGGCTCCGCCTGCTCGCCCCGCCGCGCGAGTCCGACGCATCCGATCGCACGGGCGCCCGCTTCATCGCCGCGTGGGTGCGCTCGCTCGATGCGGCCGACCGCGATCCCTTCGTGCGCCAGCTCGGCCCCTCCGCTCTCTCGGCACTTCGCACCGCGCTCCCCACGGCTCCGGTGCTGGACGGCGCGGGCCGCTCCACCGCGACCTTCCTGATGCGATGTGCGCGCGACGTCGCGGGCCGCCCGTTGACGCTCCCCGAGTGGTCGTCGCTGCTGGAGTCGCTCGCGCTGCGCGCGTCGTTGTCGGGCCCGATGCTGCCGCGCATCGAGCGCGCGCTTCGCATGAACGACCGCGCCGCCGACTGTCGCGCGCTGGCCGCGGCGGTGTGTTCGCCATGAGCGGCGCGGGCGGCCTGACCATCGTCCGGGCCTCCGACGCCCTCGCGCGTCGATCGCTCTCCCACCGCGCACGCTCCGAGGTCGCCGCCTCCGTCGTCGCGTGGGAGCTGGCCGCGCGCGCTCGCTACGACGACGCCCTCGTCGCCGGCCGCGAGGCGCTCGCGACGCTGGCCTTCGACGTCGCGGAGGGAATCATCGGCCACGCCGTTCGCGTCGACCCGTCGACCCTCGACGCGCTCACGTCGCAGGCCCTCGCGCGAGCCCGCGGCGCGCGGCGCCTTCTCGTCTGCGTCCACCCCGACGACGTCATCGATGCGCGTCGCTCCGTGGCCGCCGCGCTCTCCGCCGACGAGCCCATCGAGTGGATCGACGTCGCCGCTGACCCCTCCATTCCCCGCGGCTGCGTGGCGGTGGAGACCGAGCGCGGCCGGGTCGTCGCCGACTGGGCCGAGTCGCTGTCGCTGGCCCGCGCGCGCTGGCACCGGGAGACTCCGTCGCGATGAGCGACGAGCGCCCTCGCGTGCTGCTCCCGGCGGCGCTCTTCGTCGCGACGGTGGCGAGCGTCTTCTACGCGGGCGCTTCGCAGACGCTCTCTCGCGCGCCGGAGGACTTCGTCTCCCTCGCCTACAACCGTCACGGCCTCGTCGCCGCGCTCCGCACGCTCGGCTGGGCGCTTGGTCAGGGCTGGCGCTTCGCGGTGCCGTTGCTGGCGATCCTCGTGACCCACGAGCTCGGTCACTACGTGCTCGCGCGCCGCCACCGGGTGCCCGCGAGCCTGCCGATGTTCGTCCCCTTCCCCAACCAGCTCGGGACCATGGGCGCGGTGATCTCCATGCACCCCATCGGCAGCCGCAACGCGCTGGTCGACATCGGCGCCGCGGGCCCCCTCGCGGGCCTCCTCCTGGCCATCCCCATCACGGCCGTCGGCCTCGCGCTCTCTCCCGTCGAGCCGCTCACGCCCGGCGGTCTGCTGGAGGGCGACGCGCTGCTCTACCTCCTGCTCAAGCGCGTCGTGTGCGGCCCGATCCCCCACGGCTACGACGTGCAGCTCCACCCCGTCGCCTTCGCCGGCTGGACGGGCCTCTTCATGACGATGCTCAACCTGCTCCCCGTGGGTCAGCTCGACGGCGGACACATCACCTACGCGCTCTTCGGGCCGCGCGCCGATCGCTGGTCCCGCTGGTTCATCTCCGCGCTCTTCGTCTACGCGGCCGCGCTCTGCGGGTACATCGCGCTCACCACGCCCCACGGGCAGCTCAGCCTCGGCCACTTCCAGCCGGCGCTCATCTGGGGCCCGTGGGCGCTGGTCACGCGCGTGGTTCTGCGGCTCTCTGGTGACGAGCACCCGCCCGCAGGCGACGACGAGCTCACGCCCGCGCGCAAGGCCATCGCCGCGCTCAGCCTCGCGCTCTTCGTGCTGCTCTTCATGCCGCTGCCGATGCGGCTGGGCTGAGCTACATCCGCCGCATCGGGTGCGACGTGGCGTTGTTGGCGCGGCACTTGGGGCAGATGCCGTAGAGCTCGTGTCGGTGCATGACCAGCTCGTAGCCGTAGGCCACGGCGACGCGCTTCTGCTCCAGCTCGATGACCTCGTCCTCGAACTCCACGATGGTGCCGCAAACCGTACAGATGAGGTGATCGTGGTGGTCGTCGCCGAGCAGCTCGAAGCGCGACGCGCCGCCCTCGAAGTGCCGCTCGGCCACGATGCCGCTGTCCTGGAGCACCCGCAGCGTGCGGTACACCGTCGCCGCGCCGATGCGCGGGTCGCGCACGCGGACGTCGCGCAGCAGCTCTTCCGCGGTGACATGCCGCCCGATGGTGGCCAGCGTCTCCAGGATGAGCTCGCGTCGCGTCGAGCTCTTCAGCTTGTTGCGGACGACGTGCTCGCGCAGGCGCGATCGCAGGGACTCGACATCCGGAGGGGTCACCACGGCGGAAACGTCGTCGAGGTGCGGCGGGTCGTCAAGGACGGGCGTCGACCGCCGCCGGAATGCCGCCGTCGGTGGCCGCGGGCGACGGGGCGGCGGGGACGTTGAGCATGCCCATGGGCTCGATGCCGAGGCCGCGACGGACGTCGTTGGCGATGGAGCAGTCGTGGCTGCTCACCGACTCGCCCGACAGCGGCGCGCGCGCCCGCGGAGGCGCCGAGGGGAGGCCCGCGATCTGAAACGGAATCACCCGCACGTCGGTGCCCGCGCCGCGCGCCCGCAGCACGACGCGCCGGGCGGAGAGGTCGTACACGAAGACCCGCGTGGGCCCGTCGACGGAGGCGCGCGCCTCGTCCACGGCGAGCACGAGGTAGCGGTGGCGCATGGCCCCGACGAGGAAGCCGGTGTCGCGGCGGAGGCGGAAGATGAGGTCTTCGCGGAGGGCGTGCAGGCGCTCGGAGGAGGGCGCGGCGCGCACGGCGTCGACGAAGGACGGGAGCAGAAAGGCACCCTTGTCCAGGAGCTCTCTCGCGGCCACCGGCTCGACGCCGAGGCACGACATGAGCTGGTCGGGGTAGCGGTGGCGCACCGACGCGGCGACGTCCTCGGGGCGACGCACCTCGTGGACGCGCACGCGGCCGTAGAGGGCGGGCGCGCGGGCGAGGTCTTCCATCGTGAGCGCGGGGTCGCGGAGGTCACCCGCGTAGGGGCCGACGGCCTCCACGACGGAGGTGTCGATGAAGCGCCGCAGGGAGCGATAGTCGGGGCCGAGGCTGGCGGTGAGCGAGGCGTGCTCGCGCAGGAGCTGCTCGCGTCGGCGCTGCGCCTCGCGGTCGCGCTTGATGCCCCACAGCAGCGGGAACGCGACGAGGATCGCGAGCACCGGCACCCAGAAGCGCCACTTGATTTGGGGGAGGAAGGGGAGGTCTTCGCGCGGGATCATCCCCCGGTGTGAGCTGCGGGGCTCGTCATCCGGGGGATCATGGGAGGAGGGCATCGGGGAGGGTCCGCGGACTCACTCCACGGGGGCGTTGGCGTTGCCCTGGGTGACGGCGAAGTTGAGCCGCACGTAGCCCGCGGCGGCGCAGGTGCGGGCGACGGACTTCACGACGTCCCAGTGGATGCGACGGTCGATCTGGAAGACGATGTCTCCCTCGAACTGCCGGTCGGGGTGCAGCACCGGAAACTGGCGATGGGCCTGCTCCAGGCGCTCGAAGAGGCGGTCGATGCGGTCGTTGGAACCCGCCAAAGTCGACGGGTTCGAGACGATGCGCTCGCCGTCCATCATGATCGCCTGCTGCGAGATCGAGACGATGGGGGCGCTCGCGAGCGCGTCGACGTTGTGGATCTCGGGGATCTCGAGCCCGGCGCTGGACTGCACCTGCTGCTGCGACCCGAACTGCGACAGGAGGAACACCACGGTGATGACGAGGAAGTCGATCATCGAGGTGAGGTTGAGGTCCGCGGTGACGGCCTTGTGGCCGCCGCCCGAGACGCGCTTCTGCACGAACCTCAGCGGGATGTGGTGGAGGAGGCGCTTACCTGGCTGGGAGACTGGCATCGGTCATTCCTTCAGAGGAAGCGGATGGTGACTTCGTTGCGAGCCGCGTGGCCGTAGACCTCGTAGACGACGTCCATGACGCGGATGATCTCCTGGTAGTCGACGGCCCCGTCAGGCTGCAGCCAGACCTCGCGGTTCTGCTGGTTGGCCTGACGGCGGGCCTGCAACATGGTCTTCAACTCGGTGAAGCGCTGCGGCGTGCGACCGATGGGGCGCATGTCCGCGGCGTTGACACCGACCGAGAGACCCGTCGGAGAGATCTGGATCTTGAGCTGGTCCTGCTGCTCCGGGTTGGGGGGCGTGTCGGGGGACGGCGCCGCGCGAGGCTGGCTCGCCTGCACCGCCCCGGTCTGCACCCACACCGCGGTCATCAGGAGGAACGCGATGCAGCAGATCAACAGGTCGATCATCGGGACCATGTTGACCTGCGAGTCGACGGACTTCTTGCCGCCCTTCCCGCCGGAATCGACTGATACGCCACCCATGGTCTACGTTCCTTGCGGTCGGCCGTGGAGGAGGATCAGGCGGCCTGCTGGCCGGAGCCCACGTTGATCTTCGAGCGGTTGTTCACCACGAGGTTGAGCACCTGGACGGTGGACTCGTTGATGTCGTCGACGATCTGCTGGGTCTTGCCGTTGAGGAGCGCGAAGGCGATGAGGCCGAGGATGGCGATCATCAGACCGAACGCGGTGCAGTTCATCGCCTCGGAGATGCCGCCGGCGAGGAGCTCGGCCTTGCGGGCCGGGTCGATCGTCGGGCCGCCTTCGCCGCTGTGACCACCGACGGCGCCGAACGCCGCGATGAGGCCGGTGATGGTGCCGAGGAGGCCGGAGAGCATCGCGAGGTTGGAGAGCAGCGCGAGGTACGCGGTGCGGTGTTCGATCTTCGGCAGCTCGCGGAGGGCCGACTCATCCATCGCGGCCTGCACCTCGCCGTCGGGGCGGTTCACCTTCATCAGGCCGGCCTTGACGATGCGAGCGAGGGGGGCCTGCGCGCTGGAGCAGAGCTTGATGGCGCGGCCGACGTCACCCGCGAGGATGCACTTCTGGATGTTGGACAGGAAGGCGTCCTTGTTGATGGACGACTTGAACAGGTACATCGATCGCTCGACGCTGATGGCAATGACGAAGACCGCCCAGAAGACGATCGGCCACATGCCCCAGCCGCCTTCCTTGAAGTGCGTACCCAGACTTTGCAACATCGCAGAATCCTCCTCAGAACGTTGAATGCCGGGTGCCTGCTTCGGTGGTCAGGGACGGCGGTGGGGTTGTATCCGGTGAACCGACATGGTCGGTCGTGCGGAGCGTGTCTACACGACCGGTCGAGTCATGTGCCACATGATTTCGCGTCGGTGCGAGAATCGCTCCTCCGCGAAGGGTCGCGATGATACCGGGGGGTCTACTGGTGTCAACGGTTCGGACCACGCCCGCGTGACCATCGGACCGAAGCGATGGGCTGTGGTCGGCAGGTCCCATGTCGCGCTTGGACACCGCGCCCGATGGGAAGTTCCGACCCCCTGCGCGAGCGCTTGAGTCGTTGACATCCCTCTTGGCGTGAGGCTACGGTCCGCCGCGTTGCTTTGCGGGCAACACGGGTCGAGGGCCATTGCTCCTGAACACCCGGTTCTGTAGGCCACGGCCGAAGGTGTCGATGATGAGGGGCGTTGCGACGATGACGTCGAGACAACGGTGCTTCCCATCGACGTCGCCCGCAGACAGACAGCGGCTCGTAGGACGGAGCAGAGGAGCGTAGAGGACGATGCAATCGGCGCTGGTGCAGTTGCTACTGATGGCTCAGCAGGCAGGCGGCGATCACGCCGCTGGAGAAGCGGTGGGCCTCGCGGGGCTCTACGAGAAGCTGGGGTGGCCCTTCTTCGTGAACATCTTCATCTCCATCGTGGTGCTCGCCACGATCACGGAGCGGGTGATCTTCCTGCTGTCGAAGTTTCGGGTGAACAGCAAGGAGCTGCTGGCCCAGGTGCGCAAGCTCGTGCAGGCGAACAACATCGACCGCGCGATCAAGCTTTGCGAAGCCGACGACGTGCCCATCCTCCGCGTGTTTCGCGCCGGGCTCATGCAGGTCAACCGCGGCGAAGAGGCGGTGGTCGTCGCCATCGAAGAGCAGGTGATGGACATCGAGCCCCAGGTGCAGAAGCGCATCGGCGCGCTCTGGTCGCTTGCCAACATCGCGACGCTCTTCGGTCTGCTCGGCACCATCCTCGGGCTCATCCACACCTTCAGCGCGCTCGACCGCGTGGCCGACCCCGGCCGCCGTCAGCAGCTCCTCGCCCGCGGCATCTCTGAAGCCATGAACAACACCGCCCTCGGCCTCGGCATCGCGGTGACCTGCATGGTCGCGCACATGCTCATCAACGGTCAGGCGAAGAAGATCCTCGCCGACATCGAGCTCACCTCGTCGAAGCTCACCAACCTGCTCACGACCGGCCGCACGCAGGCCTGACGTCCGATGAGCGGTAAGTTCACGGCGGCGCAGCGGGCCATCATCGGCCGCAAGTCCAAGCCCAAGCACCATGGGCCGGAGGACGGCGACGGCGAGCTCAACATCATCCCGTTCCTCGACATCATCATGAACGTCCTGATGTTCATCCTGGCGAGCATCGCGACGGTGTTTACGGCGACCATCCCGGTGCCGGCGCCCACGAGCGGGCCGCGCACCAACGCGGCGCCCGACACGCACCCGCGCCTCAACATCACCGTGAAGGTCACCCCCGCCGGCTACATCGTCGGCGCCGGCGGCGGCTTCCTCTCGCCCGGCTGCCGCGTCGTGGGCGCGGCGACGACCACGGTGCCCAATCGCTCGACGCCCGACTCCGACGGCGCGCTCCAGGACTTCGCCGGCCTCACCCAGTGCATGCAGGCGATCCGGCAGCAGTGGGCGACCGAGGTGGCCGACGACCACACCATCAACGTCTCGCCCAACGGCGACATCCCGTACGTCGTGCTGGTGAAGACCATCGACGCCGTGCGCGAGTCCCGCCCCGGCGCGTGCCGCCTCCCGGAGAACAACCAGGCCGGCGTCTACACCAACGCCGACTGCCTCTTCCCCGAGGTCACCCTCGGCATCTTGAGGAACTGACCATGAGCGACAAGCCCGCCGCCACCGCAGCAGCTCCGCACAAGGCCAGCGCCCTCCACGTCAAGCGCGAGATCGCGCGCAAGACCCGCTCGCGCCGCGTCGAGCACACGGCCGAGGAGCTCAACATCGTCGCGATGATGGACATGATGACCATCATCCTGGTGTTTCTCCTCAAGTCGCTGTCGTCGTCGCCGGCCAACGTGCCGCAGAGCGACGACCTCCGGCTGCCGCACTCCACGGTCTCCACCTCTCCGTCGCAGGCGCTCCAGGTCATCGTGTCGCGCGTGTCCATCACCGTGAACGGTCACGTGCTCGCCTCGCTCCGCAACGGTCAGGTCGACCCGTCGCTCATCCGCGGCGGCGGCACCGGCCTGATGATCAACCCGCTCGCCGAGTCCATGCGTGACCAGGTGCAGCTCGCGCGCACCGTCGCCGAGCGCGCGGGCCAGCCCTTCCGCGGTGAGATCGCCATCATCGCCGACCAGGGCATCCCCTCGCGCACCATCTTCCAGGTGCTCTACACCTGCGGTCAGTCGGGCTTCGCGGGCTTCCAGCTCCTCGTCCTGAAGGCCCGCACCAACGGCTGAGCGCCCGCCGCTCGCGCCGTCGTCTCACCCCCCGACACAACACCATGCTCTGGCCCAAGCTGCTCGCCCTCCTCGTCGTGGTCCTCCTCGTCGGGGGGCTCTTCTATCTCGGCAACAAGATCCCGCCCAACGACCGCGGCGGCGACGGCTGACTCCGAATACCCGCCAGGGTATTCGTGAGGGCCTCGCGGCCCGGCGGTACTAGCGGTCGACCGTTAGCTTGCTGACGGCGTGCGCCCAAGGCCGTCGACGCGCGGCACAATCAGTCCGGTCTGTTTCTTGAACACACCAGCTCTCAACGTTGGTGAGCGCTGTTGACAAGGCGGTCACGGACGGGTGATGTCCGCAACCCTCAATGTTCCGGTGACCCTCTAGCGGTCGCCCCAGTGGAGAGCCCGACCGATGTCGATGAGGAAGATGGTTCAGGCCGCCGCGCTGCTCGCGGGCTTGTCGGCGACGACCGCCGCCGCCGCGCAGACCACCACGCCGGCCCCCGCCGCTGCTGCTCCCGCCACTGCCGCGGCGCCCGCGGCCGCTCGCCCGGCACCGCTCCCGTGGCGTCAGACGCAGCTCCTCGCCACCGTCGGCATGTCGCTCTCGGTCATCGACCCGAGCATCACGCTCACGCCCAACCGCACGGTCGACATGTCCCTCGCGCTCCGCCCGCGCTGGACCTTCAACCGCATGCTCCAGCTCCGCGCGGGCATCGCGTTCAGCTACGAGTTCACCAACGCCGACAACACCACGACGCTTAACGAGCCGCGCTTCGGCGACATGAACCTCGACCTCTGGATCACCGGCATTCCCCCGGTGGGCGGCGCGGTGAAGTTCTGGGTCGCCCCGCGCCTCGTCTTCCCGGTGTCCGTCGAGTCGCGCGCCCGCACGATGATCGTCACCCCGGGCGTCGTGGTGCAGGCCGCGTACGGCATCGAGCACGTGCTCGGCGGCGAGCTCGACATCATCGCCAACGGCACGTTCACGCACCCGCTCTACGAAAACACCACGCCCGGCATCCGCACCCCCACTCCGTACCGCGGGCAGTGTTACGGCTCGGCCGGCGGCGGCTCGTGCTCCGACCAGCTCTCGGGGCTCTTCAACCCGGCCAACACGGTCTCGTGGGCGCTCATCCTGGCCCAGAGCTGGGAGCACATCTCGCCCGGCGTCTTCTTCTCGATGCAGCACATCTTCCCGTACACGGGCTCGGCGGGCTCCGGCCTCATGAGCAACAACCCGACGTCGGTGCGCAACAACACCATCTTCGCCGCGTGGGTCGACTGGATCGTCACCCCCTGGTTCACGGCCGAAGTCGGCTACCAGGTGTTCCGCAACATCCTCGATGCGGACGGCACCTACGGCAACCCGCTGTACGCCCCCAACCAGGACACGCGCTTCTACCTCCAGACCGTGTTCTCTCTCGACAAGATCTACGAGCTCGCCTCGGGTCGCAGCCAGGGCGGCGGTGGCGTGATCCGCACGCGCAACGAGAGCCCGCGCGGCCGCTTCGGCATGTTCTGATCCTCACGGCGTCGCCGCACGAAGCGACGCCTTCCCAACCATCATCGCTTTCCCTATGCTCGCGACCGCCGGGCGGGCCGTGTGGTCCGCCCAAAGGCGCGCTGCCTCCCTCCGGAAGGGGAACGATGCCCGTGGCCTCACCCACCGACGAACTGCTCGGACTCCACCGCCAGATGCTCCTCATCCGCCGCTTCGAAGAAGCCGCGGCGAAGGCCTATTCGCAGGGCAAGATCGGCGGCTTCCTGCACCTCTACATCGGGCAGGAGGCGAGCGCCGTCGGGGCCCTCGCCAACCTCACGGCCGACGACTCCATCGCGGGCACCTACCGCGACCACGGCCTCGCGCTCGCTCGCGGCATGTCCGCGCGCTCGTGCATGGCAGAGCTCTTCGGCAAGGTCACCGGGTGCTCGAAGGGCCTCGGCGGCAGCATGCACTTCTTCGACGCCGAGCGGCACCTGCTGGGCGGTGACGGCATCGTCGGCGGGCACGTCGCGGTCGCGGCGGGCGCGGCCTTCGCGTCGAAGTACCGCGGTCGCAAGGAGGTCACGCTCTGCTTCCTCGGCGAAGGGAGCGTGAGCATCGGCGGCTTCCACGAGGCGCTGTCCCTCGCGTCGCTGTGGGAGCTGCCGCTCGTCGTCATCGTGGAGAACAACGAGTACTCCATGGGCACGCCGCTCTCGCGCACCCTCGCGGTGCACGACACCAGCCAGAAGGCCCACGGGTACGGCATGGCGAGCGACCGCTTTCCCTCCAACGACGTGCTCGAGGTGAAGCGCCGCGTGGGCGAGGCCGTGACCCGCGCGCGGGAGACGTCGAAGCCGACGCTCATCGAGGTGCAGACCTACCGGTACCGCGGCCACTCCATGAGCGACCCGGGGAAGTACCGCACCGCCGAGGAGATCGAGTCGCGCAAGAAGACCGACCCCATCGCGAAGGCCGAAGCCGACCTGCGCGCGCTGGGCCTGGGCGACGACGACTTCAAGAAGATCGAGGCCGAGGTCGAGGCCGAGGTCGAGGACGCCGTGAAGTTCGCCGAGGAGAGCGCGGAGCCCGGCGAGGAGCTCATCGAGGCATACACCTATGCGTGAACTGCGCTACCGAGAGGCCCTGCGAGAGGCCATCGCCGAGGAGATGGAGCGCGACGAGCGCGTGTTCCTGATGGGCGAGGAGGTCGGGTACTACCAGGGCGCGTACAAGGTCACCGAGGGCTTGCTGGAGCGCTTCGGCACGCGTCGCGTGGTGGACACCCCCATCACCGAAGAGGGCTTCGCGGGCGTGGGCGTCGGCGCCGCCATGATGGGCCTGCGACCCATCATCGAGTTCATGACCTGGAACTTCTCCGCCGTCGCCTTCGATCAGATCCTCAACCACGCGGCGAAGATCCGGCAGATGTCCGGCGGGCAGTTCGGGTGCCCCATCGTCTTCCGCGGGCCCAACGGCGCCGCGCGACAGACCGGGGCGCAGCACTCGCAGTGCTTCGAGGCCTTCTACACGCACATCCCGGGGCTGAAGGTGGTGGCGCCCGCGACCGTGGCCGACGCGAAGGGGCTCCTGAAGAGCGCCATCCGCGACGACAACCCGGTGCTCATCCTCGAAGACGAGCGGCTCTACGGCATCAAGGGGGAAGTGCCCGACGGCGACCACCTCGTGCCCATCGGCGTGAGCGAGAAGCGGCGCGACGGCGACGCGGTGACCATCGTGACATGGGGGAAGATGCTCCACATGGTGCTGCCGGCGTGCGAGCAGCTCGCGAAGGAGGGCGTCGAGTGCGCGGTCGTCGACCTGCGTAGCTTGCGTCCGCTGGACATGGGTCCCGTCATCGCGAGCGTGGAGCAGACCGGTCGCGCGCTGGTGGTGCAGGAGGCGTGGCCGTACGGCGGTGTTGGCGCCGAGGTGGTCGACCGCATCCAGCGCGAAGCCTTCGGCGCGCTCAAGGGCCCCGTGCTGCGGGTCACCGGGCGCGACGCATCGATGCCCTACAACAAGCACCTCGAAGAGTTGACCATTCCGTCGGTGGACACCGTCGTGCGCGGCGTGCGCGCGGTGCTCGCCTGGTAAGCGCAGGAGTCCACCGTGGCGAAGATCATCGAACTCCCCAAGCTCTCCCCGACCATGGAGGAGGGAACGCTCGTGCGCTGGTCGCGCAAGGAGGGCGACGCGGTCGGCGTCGACGACCTGCTGGCCGAAGTCGAGACCGACAAGGCGACCATGGAGTTTCGCAGCTTCGACAAGGGCACGCTGCTCAAGCGCCTCGTCGAGGAGGGCGCCGTCGCGAAGCTGGGTCAGCCCGTGGCGATCTTCGGTGAGCCCGGCGAGGACATCAGCGCCGTGCTCGCGAAGCTGGGCGTAGCGCCCGCGAAGGCGGACACTGCGGTGCCCGCGAAGGCGGAAACCGCGGCGCCCGCCAGGACGGAGACCGCGGCGAAGACCGAAGCTCCGGCAGAACCCGACGAGCCCACGAAGCTGGACGCCGACGCGGCGCGCTCTGCCGCGGTGACCGTGGCGCCGACGGGGGCCGAGATCGAGGCCGTGGTGCCCAGGAGCGAGAAGCCCACGCGACCGCCGTCCGTGCGCGCGGCCGACGGCCCGGGTGCCTCGGCGGTGAAGGGCGAGCGCGGGGTGGCGGGAGCGATCCTGACGCCGAGCACGCCGCGCGTTCGGCGCATCGCGAGGGAGCGCTCGGTCGACCTCGGCTCGGTGCCCGGCTCGGGTGAACACGGTCGCGTGACGGAGGGTGACCTCGCGACGCGCGGCGCGCCGAAGCCATTGGCGCTCAAGCCCGGCGACAAGGCGCGGGCGGCGTCGTCGATGCGCAAGGTCATCGCGCGGCGGCTGGTGGAGTCCAAGCAGACGGTTCCGCACTTCTACCTGGAGGCCGACCTGGACGTGGAGGCGCTCGTGGCGCTGCGCGAGCAGGCCAACCAGGGGGCGACGCCGGAGACCAAGGTGTCCGTCAACGACCTGCTCCTGCGAGCGTGCGCGCTGGCGCTGCGCGCGGTGCCCGAGGCCAACTCGTCGTGGGTCGACGGGCAGATCGTGCAGTACGACCGCGCCGACGTCTCGGTGGCCGTGAGCATCGAGGACGGGCTCCTCACGCCGGTGCTGCGCGATGCTGACAAGCTCTCCCTCGGGGCCATCGCGAAGGCCACCAAGGAGCTCGTCGCCAAGGCCCGCGCCCGCAAGCTGACGCCCGAAGAGATGACCGGCGGAACGTTCTCGCTGTCCAACCTCGGGATGTTCCAGATCGACCGCTTCGCGGCGGTGATCAATCCGCCAGAGAGCATGATCCTCGCGGTGGGCGCGGTGCGCGACGTGCCGGTGGTGAAGGGCGGGGCGGTGGTGCCGGGCAAGCGCTGCGCGGTCACGCTGTCGTGCGACCACCGCGTGGTCGACGGAGCCCTCGGCGCGAAGTGGCTGCTGGCGCTGCGTGGCCTCGTCGAAAACCCCGTGCGCATCCTGCTGTAGTCGTCGCGTGCCCGCCGGGCGCGTGAGGAGTATCGTCGAACCCCATGAACCCCAGCCGACTCTTCCTCTCGCAGGAGTCCCTCGACGCCTGGATCAGCGAGGGCCGCGCCGACATCCAGGGTGACGTGCTCACCGACAAGGTCGGCAACCGCCGGTTTCAGCTCCGCGAGGGTCTGCGCTTCCTGTCCGAGGTCTCCGGGGGCGAAGACGCGACCTCGCTCGTCGGCTGCGTGAAGGACATGGAGCAGCTCGCGGCCATGGGGGGCGAGCACATGTCCGACTCGGTGGTGCTGGGCGAGCTCGCCTACGAGGTGCAGCAGGGCTTCGTCGGCCGCCCGATGCCCGCGAGCGGCGTGAGCGAGCACACCAAGGAGATCACCATCCCCGAGGCCGAGGCGAAGCCCCCGCCCGAGGCCCAGAAGCAGCAGCGGCAGACCATCGTCGCGCTCCAGGCCTTCTTCCTCAACAACGTGAAGTAGCGGTTCATGCTGGTCGGTCTCTTCGCGGCGGCGGCGCTGCTCTACCTCATCGCGGCCGTGCTGATGCTCGCCCACCTCGTGGGCGTCGGGTCGGCGCAGCGCTCGCAACAGGTCGCGACGCTGGCGTTGGGCGGGGCGGTCGCGACGCACCTCGCGCATGACATCGGGCGCTGGGTGGCGAGCGGGCACGGTCCCTTCGCGGGGCTGCATGAAGGGCTCTCGACCCTGGCGCTGCTGGTCGCGGCCGTGGCCTTCGGGTTGCGCTGGTTGGGTCGTCGACTCGACGCGCTCGGGGCCTTCGTGTCGCCGCTCGCGCTGCTCATGCTGCTGGCGTCCCTCGGGGTCAACGCGCGGCCCACGATGCCGCTCAGCGGGGCGCTGCTCGGGTTGCACGTGGGGTCGACCATCCTGGGGACGGCGGCGTTCACCGTGGCCTTCGCGCTCGCGGCGGCCTACCTCCTTCAAGAGCGCGAGGTGAGGCAGAAGCGGCTGCGGGGGATGTTCTTGCGGTTGCCTCCGTTGGAGGTGCTCGACGTGGCGAGCTTCCGCAGCATCGTGCTGGGCCTCGCGCCGCTCACGCTGGGCATCGCGACGGGCATCTTCGCGGGGCTGCAAGAGGCGGTGGGGCGGGGCGTTTCCATCCTGTCGTGGCGCCACTATCTCGCGCTCGCCGTGTGGGCCATCTTCGCGGCGGTGCTGGTGCTGCGGGTGGTCGCGGGCTGGCGCGGGCGGCGCGCGGCCATCGGGACCATCGTGGGCTACGCCACCGCGGTGCTGGTGCTCGTCGGGTACTCGGTGCGGGGGGCGGGGCCGTGAGCGCGGGCGTGGTCGTGGTCGGGCTCAACCACCGGACGGCGCCGGTGGAGTCGCGGGAGGGACTGGCCGTTCCGCCCGATGGGTTGGAAGACGCGGTGCGCGAGGTGCTGGCGCTCGACGGCGTGCGCGAGGCCGTGGTCGTGGCGACCTGCAACCGGGTCGAGCTGTACGCGACGGGCGACGAGGTCGACGCGGTGGCGCTGGCGCTGCGCGGGCACTTCGCGGCGCGCGGCGGGGCGGGCGTGGCGCTCTACGAGCACCGCGACGAGGAGGCGGTGCGGCACGCGTTCAGGGTGTGCGCGAGCCTCGACTCGCTGGTGGTGGGCGAGCCGCAGATCCTCGGGCAGGTGAAGGAGGCGGTGGCCGCGGCGCGCGCAGCAGGCGGCGTGCGCGGGGCGCTCGGTCGCATGATGGCGCGGGCGTTTCAGACGGCGAAGCGGGTGCGCACGGAGACGGGCATCGCGGCGGGGCAGGTGTCCGTGGCGAGCGTGGCGGCCGACCTCGCGCGCGGCATCTTCGGCGACCTCGCCGGGCGCAAGGTGCTGGTGGTGGGCGCGGGGAAGATGGCCCTCGGCGCCGCGCGAACGCTCTCCCACGCGGGCGCCTCGCTGCTCATCGCCAACCGGAGCTTCGACCGCGCCGACGCGCTCGCGCGGGAGTACGGCGCGACGGCGCACCCGCTCACCGACCTCGCGATGCTGCTCCAGCACGTCGACGTGGTGGTGTGCTCGACCGGCGCGACCGGGTACCTGCTCACGCGCCACGACGTGGCGACGGCGATGAAGGCGCGGCGGGGCAGGGGGCTCTTCCTCATCGACATCGCGGTGCCGCGCAACGTCGAGCCGGCGGCGGGCGACCTCGACAGCGTCTTTCTCTACAACGTCGACGACCTCGAACGCGCGGTGGCCGAGGGTGGTCACGGGCGCTCGCTCGCGACGGTCGAGGCCGAGCGGGTGGTGGCCGAGGAGCTCTCGGCGTTTCGCGCGGAGGAGCGGGCGCTGCGCGGGGCGGGGCCGACCATCGTGGCGCTGCGGCAGCGGTTTCAGGAGACGGCGGCCGCCGAGCTGGAGCGCTCGCTCGGAGGGCGGCTGCGGCACCTGCCCGAGGGCGACCGGGCGGCGTTGGAGGCGATGCTCGACGCGCTCACCAACAAGCTGCTGCACGCGCCCACGATGGCGCTGAAGGAGGCGGCGGTGAGCTGCGAGGGCGACGCGGTGATGCAGGCGGCGCGGAGCCTCTTCGCGCTCGATGGCGAGGCGGGCGGCGCGGCGGCGCCCAAGGCGAAGGCGGGAAACGGACGATGACGATGCTTCGGCTGGCCACCCGGAAGAGCGCCCTGGCGCTGGCGCAGAGCCGGCAGGTGGGGCGGCTCTTACAGGAGAAGGTAAGCGGGCTCCGGGTGGAGGAGGTGCAGGTGGTGACCCAGGGCGACCGGGTGCTCGACCGCGCGCTCTCGGAGGTCGGGGGCAAGGGGCTCTTCGTGCGCGAGATCGAGGAGGCGCTGCTCGACAGGCGGGCCGACCTCGCGGTGCACTCGATGAAAGACCTGCCCGCGGAGATGGCCGCGGGGCTGGTGCTGGCGGCCGTTCCGAAGCGGGAGAGCCCGTGGGACGCGCTGGTGACGCGGGAGGGCCTCGCGCTCGACGCGCTGCCGCAGGGGGCGCGGCTCGGCACCAGCTCGCTGCGGCGGTCCCGCGCGGTGAAGGCCCGACGGCCCGACCTGGAGGTGGTGCTGTTGCGAGGCAACGTCGACACGCGGCTGCGGCGGCTGGAAGCGGGGGACTTCGACGCGATCATCCTGGCCGAGGCGGGCATCCGGCGGCTAGGGCTCTCACCGCCGCGGGTGCTGCTGACGGGAGTGATGGTGCCCGCGGTGGCGCAGGGCGCGCTGGCGTTGCAGACGCGCGAGGGCGACGCCGCGGCGCGGTCCATCGTCGGGCTGCTGCACGACGAGGTGACGGCTTTGGAGACCGAGGCCGAGCGCGCGGTGCTCGGTGCGTTGTCGGGCGATTGCGGCACGCCGCTGGGCGCCCTCGGTCGGTACGACATCGCTTCCGCGGTGCTGACCCTGGAGGGATTCTTCGCCGACCCGGCCGGCGAGCGAACGGCGCAGACCACGTCGCGGGCCGAGGTGCGTGACGCGGCCGGGGCGCGCGCCCTGGGTCGCGAGGTGGGCGCGTCGCTGCTTCGCGCGGTGCGCGGTTGAGCGTCCGAAGTGGCTGACAGTCCGACATGGGTGGTTGATGGCGCCACCCGACTCGTGATCCCTTGAAGAGCAGAGCCTATCCATGACCGACGACACCACGAATCCGGGAGACCTCACCGCCAACCAGGACGACGTGTTCAAGCGCTGGGCGCAGCGGCCCGTGCGCTTCGCCATCGGCGCGCCGTCCCTCGACGACCCGGCGGTGATGCGCGCGCTGCGGGCCGAGACGCACCCGTGGGGTCTGCCCACGGCGCCCGCGGCCGAGGCGCTGCCCGACAGCGAGCCGGCTCCGCAGGGAGAAAACCTCCTCGCGCGGCTGCGCCCGGCGGTGGTGATCCTGTCGAAGGCCGCGCCCTCGGTCGTGCCCGACGACGCCGACGACCTGCCGTTGATGATGGTGCTCTACGTGCGCGAGGGGCGGCGCCTCGTGGGGCGCGTGCTGCCGCTCGACGCGTCCATCGGCGAGATCTCCATCGGCCGCACGCCCGACAACGCGCTGGTGCTCGACGACGGGTCGGTGTCGCGCCACCACGCCTCGCTCACGAGCGGGCCCGACGGGTGGACGCTGCGCGACCACGGCAGCACCAACGGCACCTTCGTCAACGGCGTGCGGGTGCGCGTGGCGCTGCTGCGCGACGGCGACCGGGTGCGCGTGGGCGGGGTGATCCTCCAGGGCGTGCTCGACGCGCCGCGCGCGCAGCGGGTCGACGAGATTCGCGCGCACATGGAGACCATCGACGTGCTCACGGACACGGCGACGCTGGCGGGTCTGCGCTCGCGAATGGACGCGTGGGCGAGCGCCTCGGTGCGCCCCGAAGCGCTGCTGGTGGTGCTCGACCTCGACGGGCTCGGGGCCATCAACCAGAAGTACGGCGAGCTGGTGGGCGACGACGCCATCGTCGCGCTGTCCGAGCGGCTGCGGCTCACCGCGCTTCCGTACGGTGCGAGCTGCGCGCGGCTGGAGGGCGGGGAGTTTGCGCTGTGGCGCTCGGAGCCCCTGCCGGGCGGCGTCGCGACCCTGGTCGACGCGGTCACCCAGGCGGTCGCGGCCGAGGCGCTGGCGTTGCAGGAGGGTAGGCTGCGCTCGACGGTGACGGCCGCGGGCACGCGGGTGCTCCCGGGGAGCGCCGAGTCGCCCGACGACATCATCACCCGGGTGCGCGCGGCGATGCGCCTCCTCAAGAGGGCTCGCGCCCCGAAGTAGGTCCCCCACCGCCCCTCCGGGTTTGATCGACGGCGCGGCTTCGGGCTATACGGGCTCCGGCGCGAGGCACCCGACGGTCGGGCGCCGCGGATCGATCGAAGGAGCGCGGATGTTGTTCGACTGGGTGAGCGGTTTGTTCTCGAACGATCTCGCGATCGACCTCGGGACCGCCAACACGCTCATCTACGTGCGCGGCAAGGGCATCGTGTCGTGCGAGCCGTCGGTCGTGGCGGTGCAGACGAGCGAGCGCGGCCGCAGCACCGTCTGGCGCGTGGGCAGGGAGGCCAAGGAGATGCTCGGCCGCACGCCCGCCAACGTCACCGCGGTGCGCCCGCTGCGCGACGGCGTCATCGCCGACTTCGACATCACCGAGCGCATGCTCAAGTACTTCATCGAGAAGGCGCACAACCGCCGCACGCTGGTGAAGCCGCGCATCGTCATCTCGGTTCCGTTCGGCATCACCGAGGTGGAGAAGCGGGCGGTGCGCGAGAGCGCCGAGCGCGCAGGCGCGCGAGAGGTGTTTCTCGTCGAGGAGCCCATGGTGGCCGCCATCGGGGCGGGGCTGCCGGTGACCGAGCCGACCGGCAACATGGTCGTCGACATCGGCGGGGGCACCACCGAGGTGGCCGTCATCTCCCTCGCGGGCATCGTCTATTCGCAGTCGGTCCGCATGGGCGGCGACAAGATGGACGAGGCCATCGTTGCGTACATGAAGCGCAAGTACAACCTGCTGGTCGGCGAGCAGACCGCCGAGCGGGTGAAGTGCCAGGTGGGCAACGCCTATCCCCTCGACGAGCCGCTCACCATGGAGGTGAAGGGGCGCGACCAGGTGGCGGGCGTTCCGCGCACGGTGCTGGTCAACTCCGACGAGGTGCGCGACGCGCTGGCCGAGCCCATCCACGCCATCGTCGAGGCGGTGATGGCCGCGCTGGAGAAGACCCCGCCGGAGCTCAGCGCCGACATCAAGGACAAGGGCATCGTGCTGACGGGCGGCGGCGCGCTCCTGCGCAACCTCGACATCCTCCTGCGCGAGGAGACGGGGCTGCCGGTGATGGTGTGCGACGACCCGATCAGCGCGGTGGTGATGGGCAGCGGCAAGTCGCTCGACCACCCCGAGCTGCTGGAGAAGATCGCGATCGGGTGAGAGCCCCGGTCCACTGAACAATCCCGATGAACCTCTGGCGGAGATATCGGGACGCGTTGCTGTGCGTGGTGTTGGGGAGCATCCCCTTCTTCTTCCTGCGCACGACGATGAAGGACCCGACGCGGTACGACGAGTTCGACCGGCTGCTGCTGCCAGTGGTGGCGACGCTGCAGAACCTCATCGACCAGCCGGTGCGCGGTGCGGCCGAGATCTGGAGCGACTACATCTATCTGGTGCGCGTGAAGCGCGACAACGACCGGCTCACGGCGGAAAACGCCCGGCTGAAGGCGGAGGCCGCGCGGCACCAGAGCGAGTTCGCGCATGTGAGGCAGTTGGAGCGGCTGCTCCAGCTCCGGTCCCAGACGCCGGGTGAGACCTACGCCGCGGAGGTCATCGCGCGGGACACATCGCCGTTCTTCCGCGTCACGCGCCTCGCGATCACCTCGCAAGACCGAACGCGCCTGCGCGCAGGTCAGCCGGTCATCACGCCGGACGGGCTGGTGGGGCAGGTGTCGCGGGTGTTCGGCGACTACGCCGACGTGCTCATGAGCGTCGACTCGCGCAGCGCCGTCGACGTGATGATCCGTCGCACGGGCGCGCGCGGCATCGTGCGTGGCACCGGCGAAAACGACCGCTACGCGGCGAAGGTCGAGTACCTCCAGCGCACCGACGACGTGCGCGTGGGCGACGAGGTGGTGACCTCGGGGCTCGGGTGTCGCTTCCCGGCCGAGCTTCTGGTGGGGCGCGTCGCGGCGGTGACGCGGCGGGAGTTCGGGCTCTACCAGGAGGTCGAGCTCGCGCCCGCGGTGGACTTCTCACGCCTCTCGGAGGTGCTGGTGCTGGCCTCCGAGGCCGTCGATCGGCCGGGCTGCCGACCGGGCGGAGGCACCACCGCCCGCCCGCGCCGGGCGGAGACGCGGGGAGGCAACTGACCGTGCGCAACGCCGCGTTGCTCATGGCGGGCGTGCTGCTCTTGATGGCGCAGACCGCCCTCGGGCTGGTTCTCCGCTGGGACCGCCTGACGCCGTCGCTCGTGCTCCCGATGGTGCTCTACATGTCCGTCGGCGAGTTCTCCCTCGCGCGCGGCGTGTCGGTGGCCTTCGTCCTCGGCTACCTCACCGACCTCTTCTCGGGCGGCTCGCTCGGGCTCTGGACCTTCACCCTCGTCAGCGTCTTCCTCCTCGCGCGCGTCGCGGGGCTCAAGCTGTTTCTGCACGGGGTGGTGTTTCAGATGGTGCTCACCTTCGTGGCGTCGTGCGTCGCGGGCGTCGGGATGATGGGCCTGCTCCTGGTCTTCGACCGTCGCGTGCTCGCGCTGCTCCCGGCGCTTGCCACCGTCGCCTCGCAGGCGGTCGCCACGGCCCTCTTCGCGCCGCTGGTGTTTCGCTTCGCGCAGGCGCTGCCGGGCACGGCGCCGCGCGTCGAGGAGGCGAGCTGATGGCGGCCATCGACCTCGGGCAGAAGGCCGGGCTCGGCGAGGTGCGCGAGCGCGTGCGCGTGATGAGCGCGGTGGTGTTCGTCGGGGTGCTGCTGCTGCTCGGGCGGCTCTTCTACGTGCAGATCGTCGACAACGCCCGCTGGCAGCAGATCGCCGAGGACAACGTCCTGCGCCGCGTCGACCTGCCCTCGACGCGCGGCATGATCCGCGACTCGCGCGGCCGGGTCATCGCCGCCAACCGACCCGCGTACAACGTGTACGTCATCCCGGGGCAGTTTCGCCTGGAGGGCTTCGCGCGCTTCGCCGACTACATCGGCCTGAGCCGCGACGAGCGCGACCGACTCGAAGCGCGCATGCGCAACGCCGAGGGCCCGCGGCGCTTCCAGCACATGCTCGCGCGCGCCGACATCGACCGCGAGTCGCTCGCGCTCATCGAGACGCACCGCGCCGAGCTGCGGGGCGTGTCGGTCATCGCGACCCCCGTGCGGCAGTACCCCTTCGACGGCCTCGCGGCGCACGCGCTGGGCTTCCTCAACGAGGTCAACGCCGACGACCTCACGGAGTTCGCCGGGCGCGACTACCGCGCGGGCGAGCGCATCGGGCGCTCGGGTCTAGAGCAGGCGTGGGAGTCCATCCTCCGTGGACGGAGGGGCTTCGAGCGGCGCGACCACCGTTACATGTCGACGCCCATCAGCGCCCTGATGCGCGCGCGGCCCGGGATGCACCGCGACCCGGTGCCGGGCAGGGACCTCGTGCTCACCCTCGACATGGAGCTCATGCGCGCCATCGATCGGGTGTTTCGCGGCAAGCCGAGCGGCGCCGCGGCGGTGGTGGAGGTGCGCACCGGTCGGGTGCTGGCGCTGTACTCCAAGCCCAGCATCGACCCCAACAGCATCACCATGGGCCTCTCGGCGCTGCTCAACCGCGAGATCGACGAGAACCCCTACCGACCACGCATCGACAAGACCATCTACGAGAGCTACTTCCCGGGCTCGACCTTCAAGCCCTTCACGGCGCTCGCGGGCCTCGAAGCCCAGCTCATCGACGCCAACTCGCAGGTCAACTGCACCGGGCGCATCGTGCTCGGGCGCGGGCGCGGGAGCCGCCCCTTCCGCTGCAAGCACGTGCACGGGCCGGTGAGCCTGCACCGCGCCATCGCCGAGTCGTGCAACGTGTACTTCTACACGCTCGCCCAGGCCATCGGGCTGGACCCCATCGCCAACATGGCCAGGCAGTTCGGTCTCGGTAGCCGGTCGGGCATCGGCATCAATCAGGAGACGCCCGGCGTCATCCCTGACCACCGCTGGTACGCGGAGAATTTCCCGGGCCAGTTTCGCACCGGCCACACGCTCAACACCGCCATCGGGCAGGGCAACGTGCGCGTCACGGTGCTCCAGCTCGCCATGGCCTACGCCGCCCTCGCCAACGGCGGAACGCTCTTCGTCCCGCAGCTCGTCTCTCGCGTCGAAGGCCCCGACGGCGCCGTCATCCAGAGCTTTCCGCCCACCGTCCGTCGGCAGGTGCGCGTGACCCCGGCGAACCTCGCGATGATCAACAGCGGGCTCGCCGGCGTCATCGCCGAACTCCACGGCACCGCCCACTCGGCCCAGATCGCCGAGGTCGACATCGCCGGCAAGACGGGCACCGCGCAGGTGTCGCGCATCGTGCGCGACCCCACCGACCCGCGGCGCAACTGGTCGACGCAGCGCGACCACGCGTGGTTCGCGGGCTTCGCGCCGGCCAACAACCCCGAGATCGCCCTGGTGTTTCTCGTCGAGCACGGCGGGTCGGGCGGCCACGAGGCGGCGCCGCTCATGACCCAGGTGGTGCGCGAGTACTTCACGCGCATCCGGCCGGGCGCGCCCATCCCCTCGGTGGCGACGTGGCGCGCGCACCAGCCGAGGCGCTAGGCGATGGCCCGAACGATCCAGCACCGGCTGCGCGACGACTTCGACTGGGGGTTGTTTCTCGTGGTGTGCGTCATCGCGACGCTGGGGGTGGTGAACCTCTACTCGGCCACGAGCCCGCTCACCGGGGCGCGCTCCGAGCTGTACATCCAGCAGATCTACTGGCTCGCCCTCGGCGGCGGCGTCGCGGTCATCGTCGCCGCCATCGATTACAAGGTCTACGAGCGCTACGCGTACGGCGCGTACATCGGGTCCATCGTGGCGCTGGTGCTGGTGTTCCTGCTGGGCGCGAGCATCCGCGGGACGCACCGCTGGATACAGATCGGGAGCTTCCTCTTCCAGCCGAGCGAGTTCGTGAAGCTCTCGCTCATGCTGGCCGTCGCGCGCTACATCCACCGCGACCACCGCGCCGAGGCGTGGACCCTCCGCGACCTCATCGCGCCGGGCGCCCTCATCGCCCTGCCGCTCGGGCTCATCATGGCGCAGCCCGACCTGGGCACCGCGCTCATCGTGGGCCTCGTCGCGGTCAGCACCCTGACACTCGTGCGCGTGAAGTGGCGCAGCGTCGCCGTGCTGGTGGTGGGCGGCGGCGTCGGCGGAACGCTCCTCTGGCTCTACGGCATGAAGCAGTACCAGAAGGAGCGCCTCACCTCCTTCATGAGCGAGTCGGTCGACGTGCAGGGCACCGGCTGGCAGGCGCACCAGAGCATGGTGGCCATCGGCAGCGGTCGCTGGACGGGCCAGGGGTTCATGCAGGGCACGCAGAACCAGCACAAGTTTCTCCCCGACACGTACACCGACTTCCCCTTCCCGGTGTGGGCGCAGGAGCAGGGCTTCTTCGGGGCCGCCCTCGTGCTGGCGCTCTACCTCTTCCTCATCCTCTGGGCCCTGCGCATCGCCTCGCTCGCCAAGGACCGCTTCGGCGCCGCCATCGCCGTCGGGGTCGCGGCCCTGTTCTTCTGGCACGTGGTGTTCAACGTCGGGATGGTCACGCGCAGCCTCCCCGTGGTGGGCGTCACGCTCCCGTTCTTCTCGTACGGCGGGTCGAGCGTGCTGGCCATCCTCATCGGGGTCGGCCTCCTCATGAACGTCTCCATGCGCCGCCGGGCTTTGTAACGGGCGGGGGCTGGAATCCCCGGGGCGGCGGGTTCATGCTCGCTCCCCTATGGACGCCACCGACTTCCCGCTCCCCCTCCGCACCGTCCACGCGGCCTCCGTCCTCCGGGGCACGCGCATCCTCTTCGCGTCGCTCGGGGCGCTGCTCACGCCGCTGATGTTCCAGTGGGTGGGCGCCGAGCACGCCGCGCCCTTCGGGTGGCTCCCCACGCTCGTCCTGGGCGCCCTCTGCGGCGCGCTCGTGGCGCGCGTCGCCGTCAACGCCGAAGCCTCCGCGGCGCGCGGTGTGGCCGCCACCATCAGCCGCTCGTTGCTCGTGGGCGCGATCGGCGGCGCGGTGGTCTCCGTCGCCGTGGTGTCGAGCGCGGGCTTCTCGCTCCCGCGCTTCCTGCCGATCGCGACGGCGTACGGCGTCTGGTACGGGCTCGCGGTGGGCCTCGGGTTCGGCGCGCTCTTCGGGCTGTGGTCGCTGCGGGCGCGCGCGGCCCTCACCGCCCCGTCGGCCAACAGCTACGAGCGCCTCACCATCGAGGCCGCGACGCTGCTCGGCGTGTCCGCCGGCTTCGCGGGTTGGCAGTACCGCATCGACGTCCTGCACGCCGCCTCGGTGGGCATCACGGTGTTCGCCTCGGTGCTCACCCTCGCGGCCACGCTCCGCGCCGCCCGGCTCTCGCGCTTCGAACACGCCGTGAAGGACGGCTCGCTCGTCCTCGCGCCGCGCGAGTCCCAGCACGACGCCGCGGGCGCGGTGGTGTGGGCTCCCGTGCTCGACCACGTGCTGGTGCGTCCGTCCGCCACGGCGCAGGCGGTGACCGCGCCCTTCCGCACGCAGTCGACCTACGAGGACGTGGCGGTGGTGCCGGGCGACCTCGCGCTGGTGCGTCGCGGCCTCGGCCGCACGGTGCTCGCGGGCATCGCGGGCCTGATGCTCATCTCGTGCGCCCAGGTGGCCATCGTCGCGCGCGCGGCGTGGTGCCCCGGCGCGTGTGACCCGTCGGCGGCGTCGGCCCCGTGCGCGGGCTCGTCGCCCTGCTCGCACTGACCTCCCGCTTCGACTTCCCTCAGCGCCAGACGTTGGTGCTTGGCGAGTACGCCTCGACCCGCGTGAGGAAGTTGCTCGACGACCCGTAGCCGCCCACCACCATGAAGCGCCCGTCGAGCAGCGGGGTGCCGCGGACGTATCCGTGCTCGATGTTCATCCCCGGCAGCGTGGTGTACGTCCCGGTGGCTCCGGCGCCCGGGGTGAAGGCCACCGCGGTGCCGATGGTGTCGGAGTTCACGTAGCCGCCGGCGAGGTACATGCGACCGTCGGTTCCGCGACCCGAGGCGAAGTACGCACGCACGCTCGGCAGCGACGGCCCCGTCTGCCAGGTGCCGGTCGACGGGGTGTAGATCTCGACGACCGTGGTGGCGCCCGTGCTGCTGGTGTTCGTGGTTCCGCCGAAGACGTAGATGCGACCGTCGGCCGCGGTGACCGCTCCGGCGGCCGCTCGCGTGGTGGGCGGAACCGCCACGGGCGACCACCCATTGGCCACCGGGTCATAGACCTCGGCCGACGCGATATTGGCCGACGCCCCGCGCCCACCGAAGACGTACACCCGCCCGTCGAGTCCGGTCGCCGCCGCGGCCGCGTGCCGCGCCGTGAGCATCGGGGCGACGGTGGTCCAGACGTCCGTCGCCGGGTTGTACGCGTACACCGTCGACACCGTGGTGCCGACCGAGTTCACGCCGCCGATGGACAGAACACGCCCGTCGGTGAGCGCGACGCCGGCGTTCCACCGCTGGGCGGTCGGCAGCGGGGCGCGGGAGGACCACGCGTTGGTGGCCGGGTCGTACATCTCCGTCGAGCTGATGGAGTTGCCGCTGTAGCCGCCGTACGTGTACACGCGCCCGTCGGTCGCCGTGGCGAGGCCCTGCCCGTAGCGCGCCGCGATGAGCGAGCCGGGCGCCGCGGCCCCGCACACCCGCGCCACGCAGGTCTGGCCCGCCGGGCACGCGGTGCCGCACGCGCCGCAGTTGCGCGCGTCGGAGGCGAGGTTGGCCTCGCAGCCGTTGCTCGTGAGCCCGTCGCAGTCGCCGAAGCCCGTCGCGCAGGTCGAGCCGCACACCGTCGCGGTGCAGGTCACCGTGGTGTTGGCGGTGCCGACGCCCGGGCAGACGGTGCCGCACGCGCCGCAGTTGGAGGTGCTGGTGTTGAGGTTGGTCTCGCAGCCGTTGGTCGCGACGGCGTCGCAGTTGCCGAAGCCCGACGCGCACGCGCCCACCGAGCACGCCCCCGCCGCGCACACCCCGGTCGCGTTGGCCGGCGCGCACTGCCGACCGCAGGCGCCGCAGTTCATGAGGTCGGTGGCCGACGACACCTCGCAGCCGTTGGCGTTGTTGCCGTCGCAGCTCGCGAAGCCCGACTGGCAGGCGAAGGTGCAGCTCCCGGCGTTGCAGGTGGCCTGCGCGTTGGCTCCCGTGGGGCAGGCGTTGTTGCAGCGCCCGCAGTGCGCGACGTCGGCGGTCAGCGCCCGCTCGCAGCCGTTGCTCGCGTCGCCGTCGCAGTCGCCAAACCCGCTGAGGCACACGTACGCGCAGCGCCCCACCGTGCACGACGCGACGCTGTTGGGCCGCGCGGCGCACATCGCACCGCACGCTCCGCAGTGGCGCGCGTCGCTCGTGGTGGAGGTCTCGCACCCGTTGGAGGGGTTGGCGTCGCAGTCGCCGAAGTTGGGCAGGCAGGTCACCTGGCAGGAGCCCGCGACGCACGCGCTGCTCGCGCCCGCCGTGGAGCTGCACGTCCGGCCGCAGGCGCCGCAGTGCGAGGCGCTGCCCGAGAGGTCGGTCTCGCAGCCGTTGGACGAGGCGCCGTCGCAGTTGCCCCAACCGCTCTCGCAGGTGAACGTGCACGCGCCGCCCGTGCACGTGGTGGTCGCCGCGTGGGCGGGCGCCACGCAGGGGGCCGGGGTGTACCCGAGGCCGTCGCTGTTGCAGGTGCGTCGCGCGCCCGACGGGTCGCACGAGGCCGTCCCCGGCGTGCAGACCCAGGAGCTGCATCGACCGTCGGCGCAGCTCGCGCCCGACGGGCACGCCGAGTTGCGCGTGCCGAGGCCGTCGGCGTTGCAGATGCTGACCGCGGTGCTCGACGCGCAGGTGGAGGCGTTGGGGGTGCAGGTCCAGCCGCGGCAGGTGCCGCCTACGCACGACTCCGTGGCCCCGCAGGCGGAGGCCGAGTAGCCGAGGCCGTCGGGGTTGCAGGTGCGGCGCTCGCGGAGCGACGAGCAGTCGGCGCTGCCCGGCGTGCAGACCCACGGCTGGCACTGACCGGCGAGGCAGCTCGACGAGCCGCTGCAGGCGACCTCGTTCCACCCGCTGCCGTTGGTGTTGCAGGTGCGGCGCAGGCGAAGCGCGGCGCAGTCCACGGCGCCGGGGGTGCACACCCGCGGGCTGCACGTGCGCTCGGCCGTGCAGAACTCCGTCAGCCCGCAGTCGGCGTCGATGACGCAGTCGACGCAGTAGCCGCGGGAGGCGTCGCAGACCTGATCGGTGGCGCCGCACATCCGCGACGAGGTGCACGGCGTCGGCGCGGGCAGGCAGTTGCTGCGCACGCACACCGAGCCGTCGGCGCAGTCGGCGTTGACGACGCAGTCGACGCAGCGGCTCAGGGCGATGTCGCACACCCGGCCGGGGCACATCCGCGACGAGGCGCAGGCGGTGGCGGCCACGCAGCGGTTGGACTCGCACACCGGCGTCGCGCCCGCGCACTGCGCCGCGCTCACGCACTGAACGCACACCCGCGCGACCGGGTCGCACACGCCGTTGCCCACGCACTCGCGCGACGACCGACAGGCCGTCGGAACCACCACCACATCCGGCGCGTCGACCGCGGCGCCGCCGTCGCCGGAGGAGCCGTCGTCGGGCGAGGCGTCGTCGGGCGCCATCGTGTCGAAGGCGGGCGCGTCGAAGGTCGCGGCGTCGTCGGGCGTGATGGTCACGTCACTGGTGACAGGGAGGTCGGCCGCGCCCGTGTCGGAGCTCGGGAGCGAGACCGCGTTGGGGCTGCAACCAGCGGCCAGGAGCGCACAGAAAAGGAAGGTCGACGTGGTTCGCATGGGAGGTCTTTCGAGGGCGGGGCGGACCCTACAAGAGGGGGGGAGGCTGGTCCACGGCGGTTGACCCCACCGCGCAGGCGCGCGCTATCGTCGACCGCGTGACCGACGACCCTCTCGCGCGACTCCGCTCCGCCGCCCTCGATGGCCTCGCGCCGCTCACGGTGCTGCCCTTCACGGGTCGGCCGCGCGCGCGCCGCGGCGTCACGCACCCGGAGATCCCCGTCGGCGAGGAGGCGCCCGTTCGCGAGGAGCTCCCGCTGGTGTTGCTGCACGAGGCCGCGCGGTGGTGGCAGCGCTGCGCGCCCAACTGGGCGCCGCCGCTGGAGGCGCTGCGGGTGCGCGGGGTGACGGGCATCAGGTGCGACGCGAACTCGCTGCGGGTCGAGGTGGGCGCCGCGACCTACCAGGTGCGCGGGCTGCACGAGCCCTGGGTGGCGGTGATCGTGGCGGCGCTCACGGGCCGCGAGCTGGTGCCGACGCGGCGCGCGCTGCGGGCGGGCGTGACGAGCTTCGCCGGAGGGTCGCGGCGGTGAAGGCCGCGGTGGTGCAGCTCACGTCGGGCGAGGACGTCGAGCGCAACGTGTCGACGGCCGAGGCGCTCGGTCGCGAGGCCGCGGCGGCGGGCGCGTCGCTCGTGGTGATGCCCGAAAACGCCCTCTACATGGGCGCCGACGAGGGCCGCGGGGCGGTCGCGGGCTGGTATGTCGTGGGAGAGGTTCCGTCGGGGCCGTGCGGCGCGCGGATGGCGGCGCTGTCGCGCGAGACCGGCGCGTGGGTGCTGTGGGGCGGCGTCCCCGAGGCGCGCACCGAGGACGCGCGGACGTACAACACCGCGGCGCTGCTCGATGCCGACGGTGTGGTGGTCGCGCGCTACCGGAAGATCCACCTCTTCGACATCGACCTGCCCGGCGGGCCGGTGCTGACCGAGTCGCGCAATACGGCACCGGGTAACACGGTGGTGGCCGTCGACTCGCCCGTCGGGCGGTTGGGGCTGAGCGTCTGTTACGACGTTCGCTTCCCGGAGCTGTACCGCGCGCTGGTGGACGATGGCGCGACGGTGCTCGCGGTGCCCGCGGCCTTCACGGCGACGACAGGGCGCGCGCACTGGGAGCTGCTGCTGCGGGCGCGGGCCATCGAGGCGCAGTCGCACGTGCTGGCCGCGGCGCAGTGGGGGACGCATCCCGGCGGGCGCACGACGTGGGGCCACGCGATGATCGTCGACCCGTGGGGCGTGGTGCTGGCCGAGCGGGCGGAGGGCGAAGGCTTCGTGGTGGCGGACATCGACCCGGCGCGCACGGCGTCGGTGAGGGCGTCGCTGCCGTCGCTCGCGCACCGCCGGCTCGGGCGGGGTGCGTGATGGTCGCGATCGATCTGCGGGAGCTGGCAGCTCGCGAGAGCGAGCAGGTCGAGTGGAAGGAAAACGTCGCCAGCCCCGACGGCGTGGTGGCGACGCTCTCGGCCTTCGCCAATGACCTCCCCAACCTCGGCGGCGGCTACGTGGTGTGCGGCGCCAGCGAGACGAAGGACGAGCACGGCTTCCCGAAGCTGCTGCGCGTTGGCCTCACGGCGACGCGACTGAAGGAGGTCGTCGGCATGGTGCTCACGCGCTGCCGCGATCGGGTCTCCCCGGCGATCACTCCGCTCGTCCACGAGCTGCCCGCGGACACCGATGACCGCCGGGTGCTGGTGTTCGTACAGCCCGCGACGCCGCACGCGCACATGTTCCGGCACGCCGACGGAAACACGCTCCACCACGTCCGGCGCGGGTCGAGCACGGAAGAGGCGCGCAACGGCGTGCTGCGCGAGCTGCTGACGCGGAAGGGGGCGCTGGAGCCCTGGGATCGTCGCCCGTGCGCGACGGCGACGGTCGCCGACCTCGACCTGCTGGCGTTGCGCGACACCCTCCTCCGCATCGGGCGCGTCGACGATGGGCTCGGCGTCGAGGACCTGCTGGGTGACGGTGTTCGGTTGCACGCGCTCGTGCCGTCGCTGTGCGTGACCGAGGCGCTCACGGGTGTGCGACGGCCACGCAACTTCGCGGTGCTGCTCTTCGGGCGCGACCCGACGCGCTTCTTCCCCGGCGCCGTGACCTTCTTCTCGCGCTACCGGGGCGTCGATCGCTCCGAATCAACCGCGGAGCGCCACGAGCTCACCGGCGCGCTCGTCGAGCAGGCCCGTCGCCTCCTCGCGCTGCTCGACGCCGAGGTGGTGCGGCTCTTCGAGAAGACCGACGTCGACGTGCCGGACGTCGAGACGTACCCACGGCGGGCGCTCCACGAGGCAGCGATCAACGCCCTGGTGCACCGCGACTACGAGCTGGATGACCCGACGCGCGTGACGGCCTTCGTCGACCGCGTCGAGACGGTGTCTCCGGGGGCGCTGCTCCGCGGCGTGTCGCTGGAGGCGCTGCGCGAGGGGCGCGAGTCGCCGCGGTGGCGCAACCAGTCGCTCGCGTGGTTCTTCCTCCAGCTCAAGCTGGCCCAGGGGGAGGGGCAGGGCGTGCCGACCATGCGCCGCACCATGGCGGACCTCGGGAGCCCGCCGCCGGAGTTCGACGCCGACGAGGCGAGGGTCACCTGCGTCCTGCGCGCGCATCCGCGACGATCCGCAGTCAGTCGCTACGTCGCCGCTCCGTCGAAGCGTCCGCGGGGGCCGGCCAGCAGCCGTCGACGCTGAGAGGCGACGCCTCTCGTGAGCGCGTGGGAGGAGGCGACCCGGCGACGTGCCGCTGGGGTTCCATGGGCGGGGCGGAGGTTGCCGGACTCGAACCGACTGCTCGCCATGCGACGAGCCACACGCTTCCAACGTGTCTGACACACCCGATGTCGTAGCCTCCAAACATACAAAGGAAACAGCGGAGGATGCCGGAATCGAACCGACTACCCGCTTCCGCGGGCGACGCTGTAGCAGACCGCTCGGCAGACCAGATGCCCTATCCTCCAAAGAAACAACGCGGAGAAACGGCGGAAGGAGGGGGAGTCGAACCCCCAAGGCTCATCGCTCGCCGGTATTCGAAGCCGGTGCCGTCAGCCAATCGGCTTGCCCTTCCAGAGGAATCACACTCGTCTCGATGCCGTCACATGATGTCGTCTCCTTCAATGAACAAGAGTGGGCGGAAGGGGAGGGAGTCGAACCCCCAAGGCAATCACGCTCGCCTATTTTCAGGACAGGTGCCGTCAACCAATCGGCTTGCCCTTCCGTAGATTCCAGCCATCACTGGACACGCCGACGGGTGCTGCCCCCGTACGCCCGGTTTTGCAGACCGGTGCTCCACACTGGTGAGCGGCGTGAAGAATCATTGACCACATCATTGTCGACAACGGACGCACCGCGGCCCTCGCGTCGGCCCCGTCAGGCCGCGCCGATCGGTGGCGTTCGCGGAGCCTGAACCCCAACGAGAGAGGCCGACCCTTCCCGTCGGGGAGGAGCCGGCCTCATCGAGACCTACGTGCGCGCTGCGGGCTTGTTATCCCGATGAAAGCGCGCGGCTCCTGCTCCCGCAGTCGACGCAACAACACGAGCGACTGGACCGACTGGATGACGGTCCGGACGACGATCGTGAAGGGCAGCGGGAGTGGAGGAAGAGGAGGTTCATGGCGAAGGCACTTCCTTGAGTGCCCACAAGGGATAACCGACACATCCGATATCCGTCAAGCACGGTGATCAATTATTTTTCAACGCACTCTCCATTGCCACCAATGGGCGGGAGGTCCCGATGGGTCGCCGGCCGGGGGGGAGGGCGCCGGGATGTTGACCCGCTGGCTCCGCCGGTCTACCGCCGGGTCGGAGCTCCCAATGACCCGCTGGCTGCGACTGGTTGCGCTGTCCCTCGCCTTCGCCCTCATGGGCGGCGGCATCGGCTACCTCCTGCTCCCCGAGCGCGCGCCGCAGGCGGCGGGTGTCCCGCGGGTGCGCGTTCGCGGGCGGCCCGTCACGCTGAGCCACGACCCGCACGCGCAGGCCCTCTCGCTCGCCCGCGCCTTCCTCCGCGAGCGCGTCACCGTCGTGGCCGAGGACCACTCCCTCGAACGCACCCGCGAGTCCCTCGGCGCCCGCGTCGACGTGCACCTCCTCGAACACCTCCTGCGCGCCGCGGCCGACCCGTCGAGCGCGCTCGTCCGTCACCACGCCGCCCTCGCGCACGGGCCGATCGAACTCCCGCTCCCGGTGCGCCTCGAAGGCGCCGTGGCGCTCCCGCTGCTCGCGCAGTTGAAGGAGGAGGTCGACCACCTGCCCGTCGACGCCCGCATCGACGTCGAGCAACGCCGCGTCATCCCCGAGCGGCGCGGAACCTTCCTCGACGTCTTCGGCACCCTCGCGCAGCTCGACGCGGCCTTCACCAGCGGGCAGCCCCGCCTCGACGCCGTGCTCGAACACACCAACCCCGCGATGACCTCGGCCCAGCTCCGCGACGTCGAGATGAACGCCGTCGTCGGCTGGTTTCAGACCAACTACAACGCCAACGAAGACCACCGCGACCGCACGTACAACCTCCACCTCGCGGCGAGCCGCATCAACGGCTACGTCTGGATGCCCGGCGCCGTGCTCGACTTCAACGGCATCGTGGGCGACCGCTCCGAGGCCAACGGCTTCCGCATGGCCACCGTCATCTCGGCGGGAGAGCTCATCGACGGCGTCGGCGGCGGCGTCTGCCAGATCGCCGGCAGCCTGCACGCCGCGTCGTTCTTCGCGGGGATGGAGGTGCTCGACCGCACGCCCCACTCGCGCCCCAGCGGCTACATCAAGATGGGCCTCGACGCGACCGTCGTGTACCCGTCCATCAACCTGCGCCTGCGCAACACGCTGCCCTTCCCGGTGGTCATCCACACGCGGCTCAACAACGGCCTCGCGCGCATCGAGCTCCTCGGCGCCCGCCGCGCCCGCTCGGTCACCTTCGTGCGCAAGATCATGCCGCGCGTCGACCGCTTCGAAGAGCGCGAGGTGCCCGACGCGAGCCTCCCCATCGGCACCCGCGTTCTTACGCAGCGGGGTATTCCGGGCTTCCGCGTGACGCGCTACCGCATCGTGCGCGAGGGCGACCAGGCCATCCGCGAGCGCTGGCAGGACGCGTATCCCCCGACGGTGCAGGTGTGGCACGTCGGCACCGGCGCGGCCCTCAGCGCCACGGCCCCGCGCCAGGACGACCACCCCGAGTACACCGCCGACCAGTACCTCGCGCTCACGCAGCCCGTGGAGAGCGACGACATCCAGGAGGTTCGCCGCCCCGGCTTCTGCGGAACCACCGGCTGGATGGTTCGCCAGGGCCTCACCCGCGCGCTCCCGCCCGTCACGGCGCAAGCCATGTCCGCCGCTGGTGCCGCCGGTCGCGTGGTGCAGCCCGGCTGCGGCGGCGCTCGGTGCGCAGTGGCCCCGGCTCGCCCCGCGGCGCGACCCCGATGAGCGCGCTCACCGGTCGCGAGGTGCTGCTCGTCGTCGGCGGCGGCATCGCGGCCTTCAAGTCGGCCCTCGTCGCGAGAGAACTCCAGCGCGCGGGCGCCTCGGTGGAGACGGTGCTCACCCACGCGGGGCAGCGCTTCATCTCGGGCGTGACCTTTGCGGGCATCACGGGCCGCGCCGCGCGCGTCGACCTCTGGGACCCGTCGTACCCGGGCGAGCTGCACATCGCGCTCACGGCGAAGGCCGACCTCGTCGTGGTCGCGCCCGCCACCGCCGACCTCCTCGCGCGCATGGTCCACGGCCTCGCCGACGACCTCGCCACCACCTGCCTGCTCGCCGCGCGCGGCCCCGTCGTGGTCGCCCCCGCGATGCACCCGCGCATGTGGGAACACCCCGCCACGCACGCCAACGTCGCCCTCCTCGCGGCGCGTGGTGTCGTCTTCGCGGGGCCCGCGGTGGGCCCGCTCGCGAGCGGCGAGAGCGGCATCGGTCGCATGGTCGAGCCCGAGGACATCGCACTGGCTGCCGCGCGCGCGCTCACGCCGCAAGACCTCGCCGGGCGTCGTGTCGTCGTCAGCGCGGGCGGCACCCACGAAGCCATCGATCCGGTGCGCTTCGTCGGCAACCGGTCGTCGGGTCGCATGGGCTACGCCCTCGCCGCGCGGGCGCGCGCCCGTGGTGCGAGCGTGGTGCTGGTGAGCGGTCCGAGCGCTCTCACGCCGCCGGGAGGTGTGACCGTGGTGGCCGTGCGAAGTGCGAGGGAGATGCGCGACGCGGTGATGACTGCGAGCGTCGGAGCGGACGCCGTGGTGATGGCCGCGGCCGTCGCCGATTACCGCCCCGCCGACGTCGCCGGGGAGAAGATCAAGAAGTCCGCCGACGAGCTCACGGTGCGCCTCGTGAAGAACCCCGACATCCTCGCCGAGCTCGGCGCCCATCGCGCGCCCGACGGCCCGATGCTGGTGGGCTTCGCGCTCGAGACCAGCGAGCTCGTCGAGCGCGCCCGCGACAAGCTCAAGCGCAAGGGCTGTGACCTCGTGGTGGCCAACCTCGCGGTCGATGGCTTCGAAGGGGAGGACAACCTTGTCACGTTGGTGACCGCGTCGGAGGTCGAGGCGCTGCCGCGATTGTCGAAGGTCGAGGTCGCCGATCGCATCCTCGATCGGGTCGCCGCGCGACGCACCTTCGACGAAGTGTGACCGTCCGACAATCGGACACTTCGCTGTTGAAGCGCCCGATGGGCGAAGCATAGACTGCGCGGGTGCTAGAGCCCGACGTGCTCGCGGCGCTCGCCACCCGCCACGGGATCGGCGAGACGCTCACCCGACAGGTTCTCGTGGTCGACGACGACACGGGCAACCTCGACGTGCTGCGTGCGTTTCTCGAAGCGGACTACGTGGTCCACGAGGCGCAGTCGGCGGAGCTCGCGCTCACGCTCCTCGACGAGGTGCAGTTCGACGTCATCGTGGCCGACCAGCGCATGCCCGGCATGACGGGCATCGAGCTGCTCACGGTGGTGCAAAACCGCAGCCCCGACGTGGCGGGCATCCTGCTCACGGCCTTCACCGACACGCCGGTGCTGGTCGACGCCATCAACCGGGCGCGGGTCTTCCGCCACCTGCACAAGCCCTGGGAGCCGGAAGACCTCCTCGGCGCCGTCGCGCAGGCGAGCGCGATGGTGCAGCAGCGGCGGCTCAACGCGCAGCTCTTGGCGAAGCTCGCGGCGCAGAGCGACGAGCTCAAGGCGGCCTTCGACGAGCTGCGCGCGACGCAGCAGAAGATGCTCCACCTGGAGCGGCTGGGCACCCTCGGTCGGCTCACGGCGGGCATCACCCACGACCTCCGCAACACCCTCGGGGGCTTGACCCTCATCGAGAGCCTCTTCGAGTCGCAGCACGTCGCGCCGCGGCTCATGTCGGCGCTGCGCGTCGGCGTGTCGGCCACGCGCAACCTGATGAGCACGCTCAGCACGCTCCATCAGTTCGCGGCCGGCGGGCTCTCGCTACAAGTCGAGGCGGTCGACCTCGGCGAGGTGGTGCAAGACGCCGTCATCCTCGCGGGCCTGGAGATGGAGCAGCGCCGCTCGCGCTGCGAGGTGCAGATCGAGGCCGGCCTCCCGCGGGTGCAGTGCGATCGCGCGCGGCTGCTCCAGGTGCTGGTCAACCTCCTGCGCAACGCGATGCAGTCCACCGACGCGCCGCAGACCATCCTCGTGGAGGCGTCGGCGACGGAGTCGTCCGTGTCCATCGCGGTGCAAGACCAGGGGCCCGGCGTGGCGGCGGAGATCGCGGCGCGGCTGTTCGACCCCTTCGAGAGCACCAAGGGCGTCGCGGGTCTCGGCATGGGCCTCTACATGTGCCGGCTCATCATGGAGCAGCACGGCGGCACCATCCGGTGGGTGCGACCGGAGCCGCCGGGCACGGGCGCGCGGTTCGTGATCGAGCTGAAGCGAAGCTGAGGAGAGAGCGTGTCCAACGATGATGAGCGGTCGGAACTCGACCGCGGGCAGCGGCTGTCATGGCCGTCGAGCAACCCCGGCGCGGCCTATGTGAGCCTGCCCGGCGGCACTGGTGCGGCGGCGTTTTTCCGTCCCGATCGCATCGCGCGGGCCCGGCTCGCGGCGCTGGAGCTGAGGGCGCACATCCCGCACCCGACCCGCACCGTCGACTGCGAGCTGCGCGACGTGTCGCAAAACGGCGTGGCCCTGCACTGGCCCCCCGAGGCGGAGGTGCCGGAGGTGGCCGCGGTGTTCGACCCGGTGACCATCACCGTCGACCAGCGCGAGGTGTACCGCGGCGGGCTCCAGGTGATCTCGGTGCGCGAGGAGGGCGCCGAGACCATCGTCGGCGGGTCGTTCTTGGAGGGGCTGCTCAACACCGACGACCTGCTCACGCTCCAGCAGGTGCGCAGCGCGCGCGGCGGCGGACTGCTCGACCTCGACCACCGCTCGCGGGCCTGGTCGGCGCCCGGCAACGACACCTACAAGGCAGGCGTCTGCGAGATGCGGCTCTTCCTCGAAGACGCCCGCGAGCAGCTCACGCGCCTGGAAAACGACCTGCCCTTCGAGGTGGTCAACGGCACCGGCGACGCGCCCCTGCGCGAGGTGCTCATCGAGGAGCTGCACGGCGGCTTCGTGCGCAACTTCCTCGGCCTCGAACGCCACATCGACGAGGCCCTCCGCGGCGCCAGCCCCGAGGAGTCCGTCGCGCTCCGTCACCTCTCGCAGCGGCACCTCGACCCGCTGTTGATGCAGGCGCCCTTCTTCCACCGCGCACGCAGCAAGCCCCTCGGCTACCCCGGTGACTTCATCCTCATGAAGTACATCTACGAGAGCCGCTTCGAGGGGGCGAACCTCTTCTCCCGCGCGCTCCATCTCGCGGCGACGGAGACCGACGGCGCGCGCATGATCCGCGGCCGCAAGGACCTCCTCCGCGACCAGATGTCCCTCCGCGTGCACGAGCCCGGGGCGAAGCCCATCTCCATCGCGCTGGTGGGCAGCGGCCCCTGCGAGGAGGTGCTGGAGCTTCTGCGCGGGCTGCGGCCGGGGCATCGCCCGCTGCGCTGCGTGCTCTTCGACCAGGCCCGCGACGCCCTGTCGTACTCGCTCTCGCGGCTGCGCCCGCTCGCGGAAAACGCACCCGGCGAGGTGAAGCTGGTCTTCCTCCACGAGTCCATCCGCGAGCTGCTCAAGGGGCCGACGGTGTACGCGCGGCAGGGGCCCTTCGACCTCGTGGTGTGCTCCGGGCTGCTCGACTACCTCCCTCGCCCCAACGCGGTGGCGCTGTGCTCCAACCTCGTGGCGAGCCTCTCCCCGGGCGGGACCCTCTTCGTCGGCAACGTCGTGCCCGAGCTGCGCACCCGCTGGCTGCTGGAGCACCACCTCGACTGGTTCGTCATCTACCGCACCCGCGAAGAACTCCACTCCATCGCCGCGGACTGCGCGGCCGATGTGGACATCGAACCGCTGGAGGAGGCGTCGGGGTATAACCCCTTCGTGGCGATCCACCGACACGAATGAGCGTCTTCGTCGAAGGGGCCCAGGTCGAGCGCGCCTGGCGCACCTGGCTCACGGAGCACAACCGCCGCGGCTCCCTCTTCGCGCTCATCCTCGTCATCGCGCTGCACACCGTCTTCGCCGGGCTCGACGTGCTCACGGCTCCGCGGCGGTACCTGCCGCTGCTCCTGGGCACGCGCTTCACGGGCATCTTCGTGTCGCTGGCCCTCGCGCGCTTCCGGCGCATGGAGCCGTTTCCCCGCTACGGCACCGTCGTGACGGGCGCGTACATGGCCTTCGTGGGCTTCAGCATCACGGTGATGACCCTGGTGCTGGGCGGCGTGCAGAGCCCGTACTACCCCGGGCTCATGATGGTGATGCTCGGCGGGGGGATGCTCTTCCACTGGCCGAAGTCCGTCGCCGTCGCGACGCACGGGTCCATCGCGGCGTCGTTTGTGCTCTCCAACCTCGGCGCGCTGACGAGCCGTCTCGACCCCGAGGCGCTCATCCACTGCTTCTTCGTGGTGTCGACGGCGGCCATCGTGAGCACGGCGCAGGTGTTCGGCTACGGCCGCGCCCGCGAGCAGGTGGAGAACCGGGTGAAGCTGGAGGCCGCCGGGGAGACGCTCGCCCGCGCGCACGGTGAGCTCCAGCGCCTCGACGCGTTCAAGTCGCGCTTCTTCGCCAACGTGACCCACGAGCTGAAGACCCCGCTCGCGCTCATCCTGTCGCCGCTGGAGCTGATGATCGAGGGTGACTCCGGGGCGCTCACCGACCCGCAGCGCGCGACGTTGCGCTCGGTGTACCAGTCGGGCTCTCGCCTCCTGCGGCTCATCGGCGACCTGCTCGACCTGTCGAAGCTGGAGGAGTCGCGGCTGCGGCTGCGGGTGAAGCCGCAGGACCTCGTGCTGTGGCTGCGGGGCCTGGCCGCGCAGATCGCGCCGCTCACCGAGCGCAAGCAGATCGAGCTGCGCTTCGAGAGCAACGTCGAGCGCACCGAGGTGTACTGCGACCTCGACCGGATGGAGCGCGTCTTCATCAACCTGCTCTCCAACGCCTCGAAGCACACGCCCGAGGGCGGCACCATCACCATCAAGCTCGTCGACACGGACCGTGACGTGATCGTCTCGGTGGCCGACACGGGCGTGGGCTTTCCCCCGGAGCTCGCCGAGCGGCTCTTCGAGCGCTTCTTCCAGGTCGACAGCGAGACCGCGCAGAACCGCTACACGCAGGGCGGCACGGGCATCGGCCTCGCCCTCGCGCGCGAGCTCGTCGAGCTCCACGGGGGAGTGATCTCGGCGGCGGGAGTGCCGGGCGAGGGGGCGACCTTCACCGTGACGTTGCACAAGGGGCGCGCGCACTTCCCGGCCGACGCGTTGGAGCGGCGCGACCGCACCAACGACGTCCCCAACGAGCGGCGGTCGGACCCGGCGGTCAACGACTGGACGGCGCAGTTCGCCGAGCGCGACGAGTTTCGCCTGCTGGACGTCTCCGACGCGACCGAGCGCCGCGTGGTGGAGCGCGACGCCGACGAGGACTCGCGCGGTCGCACCGTGCTGGTGGTGGAGGACACCGTGGAGGTCGTGCGGGTCATCCACACGGTGCTGCGCCAGCAGTTCAGGCTGTTTACGGCGCCCAACGGTGCGCGGGGCCTGGAGCTCGCGCTCAAGCACCTGCCCGACGTGATCATCACCGACCTGATGATGCCCGAGATGGACGGCTACGAGATGACCCGGCAGCTCCGCGCCGACCCGCGCACGCGGCACACGCCCGTGCTGATGCTCACGGCCCGCGGCGAGGTCGACGACCGCCTGCACGGCATCGACTCGGGGGTCACCGAGTACCTCACCAAGCCCTTCAACAACCGCGAGCTCCTGGCGACGGTGCAGAAGCACGCCGCGGCGAGCGAGCGCACCGCCGACCGGGTGCTCACCCAGCAGATGGACTCGCTGGAGACCATCGCGGGCGGCCTCGCGCACGAGATCAACAACCCGCTCAACTACGTGCGCAACGCGTTTCTGCGGGTGCGTCTCGATGTGACCGAGGTGTTCAAGCTGACGGGGACGCTGACCGAGGCCGACGCCGAGCGCGCCAAGATCACGAAGCTGGAGACACGGACGCTGAAGATGTTCGAGACGGCCCAGTCGGGGCTCACGCGCATCGGCGAGACGGTGGCGCTCATGCGGCGGTACAGCCGCGAGGGCTTCGCCCGGGTGGCGCGCTCGCACGACATCTTCGCGGGCGCGAGGGACGTCGCCGCGCTGGTGACCTCGTCGACGGGTCGCGCCGTGGAGCTCGTACTCGAACTGGAAGGTGAAGCCTTCGTCGAGTGCGTCCCCGAGGAGGTGCATCAGGCGATCTCCAACCTGGTGCAAAACGCCGTCGAAGCCTGCGAGGAGGAGACCGGTCGCGTGGTGGTGCGCGGGTCGCGCGACAACGGCGTGGCGGTGATCTCCGTGAGCGACAACGGCTACGGCATCTCGCCCGAAGACCGCGCGCGCATCTTCACGCCCTTCTTCACGACGAAGGCGCCGGGCAAGGGCCTCGGCCTCGGGCTCACCATCGTCTGGCGCGTGGTGCACGGCCTCGGCGGAACCGTCACCGTCGAGAGCGAGCGCGGCAAGGGCACCACCTTCGTCCTCCGCCTGCCCATGCTCGCGCCCGCGCAGGCGTAGGCGATTCGCGCAAACCTTCGGCCGGGTCGGGCGTCATAGCGCGTAGCCATGTCCACCCGCGCACGCCTTCTGGGCGCGCTGGCGGCCTGCGTCCTGGGGTCGTGCGACCCGGGGCGTTCGTCCGTCGCGCCGTCGTCTCCCACTGCCCCGGTGCTCCAGGCCGAGACGCCGCGAGAGGCGCCCGGTGTGGCGGTCGCCGTACCGCACGCGATGCCCGCGCTCGCGCACCCCAACGATGCGCGCGACGACGACACCCTCGGGTCGCGCGTCACGCCACGGCAGCTCCCGATGCCGCGGGTGGGTCTCGGGCGCTCGGCGACGTTTCGCTTCCACGGCCAGCGGCGCGGGTGGGTGCTCCAGCTCGCCGATGGGCAGCAGCTCATCACGCCCGCGTACGCCGACGGCAAGGTGTACGTCGGCGCGGGCTTCACGAGCACCACGGTGTACGCGCTCGACGCGGTGACGGGCGCCCTGCGCTGGCAGGCCGACACGCCCGACGGCGGACCGTCGGGGGCCATCGTCGACGACAAGACGGTGCTGTTCAACACCGAGAGCTGCACGCTGTTCGCGTTCGACACGCGCACGGGAAGGCAGCGGTGGTCGAAGTACCTGGGCGACCCGTTGATGTCGCAGCCGGTGTCGGGCGGCGGGCGGGTCTTCACCGCGTGGCCGAGCGAGGGCGCCGGGGGCTTTGCGTTTGGCGCGCTGTCGCTGCGCAACGGGCGGGTGCTGTGGTCGCGGCCCGTGACGGCCGACGTGATGACCGCGCCGGTGGTCGTCGGCGACGCCGTGTACGCGACGCTCATGGACGGAACCGTCGCCCGCTGGCGCACCACCGACGGCCGACGGATGTGGTCGCGGCGCGCGGGGGCGACGAGCGCCCCGGCCGTGGACGGCGAGCGGCTCTACCTCGCGCAGCGGGTCGATCGCGGGCATGAGCGGCCGCTGGTGATCAACGCGCGCACGGGGGTCGTCGAGACGCGCGGCGAGGGCGTGCGGGCGGGCTACGTAGCGCAGCGACCCGACACCGGCGGAACCGAACCAGGCTGGGCCTGGGAGGGCTCACGGCCCGCGGTGGCGGACGGTCGGGTGTACCAGGCGATGGGCGACGAGATCGTGGCGCGCTCGCAGTCGACGGGCGCGGTGGTGTGGCGCAAGCGCAACCCGATGGGCGGCGCGGTGCGCGGGGTGACGTCGCCCGCGGTGGTGGGCTCGCAGCTCGTGGTCGGGACGCGGGGCGGGGATGTCTTCGGGTTGGACATCGACTCGGGGCAGACGACGTGGGCGGTGCGCGTGGGCGAGCCCATCGGGTTTCAGCCCGCGGTGGCCAACGGCTGGGTCTACGTGGTGACGACACGCGGCAAGGTCGTCGGGATGGAGATCGGCGACCGTTCGCTCGACGGCTGGCACATGTGGGGCGGCAACGCGTCGCACACGGGGCTCACGGCGAGCGAGGCGGCGCCCGCGGAGGACGAGCGACCGACGGCCGGGACGCTGCGCGCGACGGGCGCGAGCGGCGAGCGGCTGCCGATGGTTCACACGGAGATGGAGGCGACGGTCGAGGGGCCGGTGGCGCGGGTGACCGTGGCGCAGGAGTTTGGCAATCCGCACGCGCAGACCATCGACGCGGAGTACCTCTTCCCATTGCCGGGCGACGCGGCCGTCGATGCGATGGAGCTGCGGGTCGGCGCGCGGGTCATCCAGGGGAGCGTGCAGACGCGAGGCGACGCGCGGCGCACGTACCAGCAGGCGAGGGCGCGCGGTCGTACGGCGGCGCTGCTGGAGCAGGAGCGGCCCAACCTGTTTCGGCAGGCGGTGGCCAACATCCGGCCGGGCGAGCGGGTGTCGGTGCGGCTGCGATTTGTTCAGACGGTGGCGTGGCGCGATGGGCAGTACGAGCTGGTGCTGCCGCTGCGATCGGGCGCGACGGGGGCGCTCGCGACGCAGCCGGTGGGTGATGCGTCGGTGCGCGCGACGGTGGGCCTCGGGGTGGCGCTCGCCTCCATCGGGTCGCCCTCGCACGAGGTGAACGTCACCGGCAGCGGAGCGGGGCCGCGCACGGTGGCGCTGCGGTCGGCGCGCGTCGCGGCCGATCGGGACTACGTGCTGCGGTATGCGCCGGCGGTGTCGGTGGCCGCGCCGTCGGTGCTCACCTCCGAAGGGCCCGATGGGCGCTACCTGACGTTGCAGATCCACCCTGAGGCGAGGGTTCCTGATGCGATGGTGACGCCGCGCGAGGTGGTGTTTGCGGTGGACGTGTCGAGCTCGATGCGGGGCCGATCGATGGAGCAGGCGAAGGCGGTGCTGCGCGAGTCGGTGCGGCGGCTGCGCGCCGGGGATGCGTTTCGGGTGCTGGCGTTTTCGGACGTGGTGACGCCGCTGAGCGCCGACGCGTTGACGGTGGATGACGCGAGCCGGGCGAGGGCGCTGGCCTTCATCGACGGGCTCCAGGCGGCCGGAGCGACGGGGCTGCGCGCGGGGCTCGACGCGGCGCTCGCGGGCGCAGCGGCGGGTGGTCGCTTGAAGGTGGTGGTCGTGGTGTCGGACGGCTACGTGGGCGACGAGCGCGCGGTCCTGGCGGGCGTGAGAGGGGCGCTGGGGGCGTCGCGGGTGTTCACGCTGGGCGTCGGGAGCGCGGTCAATCGGTACCTGTTGGAGACCATCGCGGAGGAGGGCCGCGGGGAGGCCAGCGTGGTGACGCCCGGCGAGGACGCAGCGATGGCGGCGTCGCGCTTCGCGGCGATGATCGACCGGCCGTGCCTGACGGACGTGAGCGTGGACTTCGGCGACCTCGACGTGCGCGAGGCGTTTCCGCGGGTGATGCCCGATCTGTATGCCGACCGGCCGGTGCTGCTGCACGCGCGGTACACGCGCGGCGGGAGGGGGACCATCCGGGTGCGCGGGCTCGTGGGCGGTCGGCGGTGGGAGCGCGCGGTGGAGGTCGACCTGCCGGCGTCGACGGGCGACGCGGGGGTGCGGTCGACGTGGGAGAGGGACGCGCTGCCGTCGCTGTGGGCGCGGGCGCGGGTGAAGGAGCTGACGCGCGCGATGCTGCTGGGCGAGGTCGCGGCGATGCGCGACGAGGTGACGGCGCTGGGCATGCGCTTCGGGCTGGTGACGGAGTACACGTCCTTCGTGGCGGTGGACGAGGCACCCACGCCGACGCCGGGGGTGGCGCAGCCGAGGAGCGCGACGCCGCCGTTGAGCGCGGTGGTGGGTGTGGCGACGGTGCGCCCTGGGGGGCTGTTTGCGGATGGCTCTGCGTCGAGCGGTGGCGGCGGTGGGTATGCCCTCGCGGGTCGCCTCGCGATGGCCGGACCGTCGGCGGGCCTCGGGGTCGTCGATGTCGTGCAGGCGGCTCCGCCGACGAGGGCGACGGCGGTGGTCAGGCCGATGAGCGCGGTGCCGGACGAGCACCACGAGGACGAGCGGCAGGTCGCGATGCGGGCGCTCTCGGTGCGCGTGCGCGCGGTGGTGTCGCGCATGCTGCGCGAGAACCCGGGGCTGCACGGACGCGCACGGGTGGAGTTCACCATCGCCGCGGATGGGCACGTCGTGCGGGTGCGAACACTGGACGAGGACGAGGGGTGGGCGGTGTTGGTTCCGGCGCTGATGACGGCGATGGAGGGCCTGGTGCTGCCGACGACGACGGGCGGGGAGACGACGCTGGTCGTACCGATCACAGCCGGGGCGGACGGGTGAGCGCCGGGTGACGCGAGCGATGACGCACCGCCTCAGGAGGCAGCCAGGAACGGGTCGAGCCGTGTCTGGCAGGCAGGGGAGGCAGCCAGGAACGGGTCGAGCCGTGTCTGGCAGGCAGGGGAGGCTGCCAGGAACGGGTCGAGCCGTGTCTGGCAGGCAGGAAGGGCGACGGATCCAGGCCCGAAGCTGGATGGGCTGCCAGCCATGGTGGCGACTCCACGCCTGAAGCTGCGTTGGCCTCCTGCATCGCGTGTCCGACGAGGCTGCCTGCTCTCGCGCCATCCTTCGCGGCGCGCTCGGCTGACAGTCCTCTGTCAGCCGCGATGGAGCGGCGCCCGCTGGTCAGCGAGCGAAGGCGCCCGAGGCGAACATGCCCGCGCCGACGAGCACGAAGATCCCGATCACGACGAGGAAGCCCACCGCGACGAAGATGGTCGAGATGATGCCCAGCAGCCGGAGGTTTCGGACGTCGCTCGGCGGCTCCAGGCCCAGCGTGCCGAACTCCTTGCCGATCTCGGTCGCCTGGTACCACGCGAGCGGGCCGGTGATCATCACGAAGCCCACGAACCACCCGATGGCGCAGATGATGAGCCAGTTGCGGGCGCTCTCGGCGAGCTGCGCCGCGCGGGCGAGGCGCGGGTCGTACCCCATGGGCTGGCCGTAGCCGGGCGGCGGGCCGAAGCCCTGCGGTGCGCCGTAGGGAACGTTCGGACCCGCGGTGGAGCCCGATGCCGGGGGAGGCGGTGGGTACTGCATCGCCGTCGAGGGTGACCGCACGGCCGTTGGATCGTCAAAGCCATCTGCGCAGAAAACTGGACCCCACTTGTCGGTCTGGTCCATCGGGGGACTCGGAGGTCTTCTTCATGGCGCTGAACTACGAGAGCCCGAGCCCGGTCGACACGCACAACGAGCTCCCGTCCTTCGTCCCCGAGCCGGAGTACCGCGCGGCCCACGCCGCCGCCCAGCAGATCGCCCGGCACCGCGATCAGCTCGTCTCGGAAAACGCCCACCTCCGCCGCGAGGTCGAGGCCCTCCAGCGCGCGCACCGCGAGCTCGACGAGGCCACCCGCAACGGCGACGGCGGCGGCACCCGGCGCATCGCCCTCCTGCGCGAGGCCCTCGCCCGCAAGGACAACGAGATCCTCGCGCTCAAGAGCCACCAGGTGGGGCGCGACCGCGCGATGATGGAGTCGCGCGAGGTGGTCGAGCGCATGCGCCGCGAGCGCGCCGAACTCGAAGAGCGGCTGCGGTCGCGGGACGGGGTGTTCCAGGCCATCGAGGCCGAGCGCGCGACCCTCGGTCGGACGCTCGAGTCGGTGCGCCAGGAGCGCGAGCAGACCGCCAGCGCCCTCATGCAGGCCGACGGCACCGTCCACGAGTGGCGGCGCTACTGCGAAGACCGCACCCGCGAGCGCGACGAGGCCCGCCGCCAGCTCCAGGAGATCGCCAACGACGCCCAGGGGCTGCGCTCGGCGCTGCACGCGCTCAACGCCGAGCGGCAGCGGGCGACGGAGGTTCACGCGCGCGAGCTCGCGGCGCTGCGCGGTGAGCTCGCGACGGTGGTGGAGCGCTGCCGCGCCGAGGCCGAAGGGGCGCAGGAAGCACTGGTGGCGCGCTTCGAGGCGGCCCGCGCGGCGCACGCCATCGCCCTGCGCGCGATGGAGGACGAGCAGGCCGAGGAGCTCGCCGCCGAGCGGGCCGCGCGCATCTCCGCGGAGGAGGCCACGCTCGCCCTGAAGCGCTCGATGGAGGACGCGCGGGAGGTCGCCTTGGAGTCCATCCGCGCCGAGCACCTCGACGTCGTGGCCGCGCTGCAGCAGGAGCACTCCGAGGCGTTGCGCGAGCTCGAAGCGACGCGCGAGGCGCTCGGAACCTACGCGACGGACGTCTCCGAGCGCGTCGAGACGGCGCTGCGCGAGGCGAAGGAAGCGCAGGGATACCGCGACCGCTACGCCCGCAAGCTGGCGGCGGCGATGGAGCAGATCAGGGTGATGCGCGCCGAGTCGGAGTCCGAGGCGCGGGCCCAGGGCGAGGCGCTCAAGACCCTCGGCGGGATGGTCGGGCGGATGACGGCGCGGATGGTGTTGGAGGCGGCGAGCGACATCGCGCGGCGCTCGGGCCGGGCGGCGGCCGAGGGCGGCGACGTCGACCAGGCCATCGGATCGTTGGTCGACGGGCTCCCGGCGGAGGTCGCCGACGAGCTGTGGGCGCAGCGCGATGCGTTCGTGTCGCCGTCCCTGGCGGAATGATCGACGAAAGGGGTTGAGCCCCGGCGCACGGCTGGTTATCAGCCTCGGTCGCCATGGACACCAACCCCAAGCCCGAACACCACTCCTTTCAAGCCGAGGTGAGCCAGGTCCTCGACCTGGTGATCCACTCCCTCTACAGCCACCGCGAGGTCTTCCTCCGGGAGCTCATCTCCAACGCCTCCGACGCCATCGACAAGCTGAAGTTTCGCGGCGTGACCGAGGCGGGCCTGCACGGCGAAGAGTCGCTGGGCATCCGGCTCATCCCCGACGCGACGGCGGGGACGCTCACCATCGAGGACAACGGCGTGGGCATGACCCACGACGAGCTCATCGAAAACCTCGGCACCATCGCGCGCTCGGGGTCGAAGAAGTTCGTCGAGATGCTCAAGGGGCGCGGCGAGAAGGCCGACCTCCAGCTCATCGGGCAGTTCGGCGTGGGGTTCTACGCGGCGTGGCTGGTGGCCGACCGGGTGGAGGTCGTGTCGCGCGCGGCGGGCAGCGACGACGCGTGGAAGTGGTCGTCCAACGCGAAGGACGGCTTCGACATCGAGCCTGCGACGCGCGCCGCGCGCGGCACCTCGGTGGTGCTGCACCTGAAGGACGACCAGAAGGACTTCCTCCAGACCTGGCAGTTGAAGGACCTCGTCCAGAAGTACTCGGACTTCGTCGGCCACCCCATCGAGCTCGCGCGCGACAAGGAAGAAGACGCGGACGAGAAGAAGGAGGGCGAGGAGGAGGCCGAGAAGAAGCCCGACTTCGAGGTGATCAACCAGGCCCGCGCGCTGTGGCAGCGCTCGAAGAGCGAGATCACCGACGAGCAGTACAAGGAGTTCTACAAGCACGTCACCAACGACTGGGAAGAGCCGCTGGCGTGGGCGCACTTCAAGGTCGAGGGGTCGCAGGAGTTCGCGGGGTTGCTCTACCTCCCCAAGCGCCCGCCCTTCGAGATGGACACCCCGGGCGAGGGGCGCCGCGGCGTGAAGCTCTTCGTGAAGCGGGTGTTCATCATGGACAACTGCGACGCGCTGGTTCCGCTGTGGCTGCGCTTCGTGCGCGGCGTCATCGACTCCGACGACCTGCCGCTCAACGTGTCGCGCGAGACCTTGCAGGACTCCGCCGTGGTGCGCGCCATCAAGCGCCAGGTCGCCAAGAAGACCCTCGACCGGCTCGACGAGCTCGCCAAGGACTCGCCCGAGACCTACGCCACGTTCTGGTCGCAGTTCGGCAAGGTGCTCAAGGAGGGGCTGCACCTCGACTACGAGTACCGCGAGCGCCTGGGCACCCTGGTGCGCTTCGATAGCTCCAACGGCGACGGCATCACGTCGCTGGCCGAGTACGTCGGGCGCATGAAGGAGGGGCAGGAGGCGATCTACTACTCCATCGGCGAGACCCGTCAGGCGGCCGCCAACTCGCCGCACCTGGAGGCGCTGCGCGAGCGCGGCTACGAGGTGCTCTACCTCTTCGACCCCATCGATACGCTGGCGGCCGACGGGCTCAAGGAGTTCCAGGGGAAGAAGCTGGCCAACGTGGCCAACGCCGACCTCAAGCTCGACGCGAGCCCCGAGGCGAAGGCCTCGGAGGAGGCCGCCGCGGGCGCCCTCAAGCCGCTCATCGACAAGGTGAAGTCGGTGCTCGGCTCGCGCGTGCGCGAGGTGCGCAGCTCGGCGCGCCTCAAGGACTCGCCGGCCTGCCTCGTGGTGCCGCCGGGCGGGATGAACCCCGCCATGGAGCGCCTGCTGCGCGCCAACGGGCGCGAGGTTCCGCCGTCGTCGCGGGTGCTGGAGCTCAACCCGACGCACCCGCTCATCGCGGCCATCCAGGCGCGCGCCGCGGAGGGCGACGCCGACCTCGACGAGTGGATCGAGCTCCTCCACGACCAGGCGTTGCTCACCGAAGGCTCGACGCCCGATGACCCGCACCGCTTCGCGAAGCGCATGACCGACCTGATGCAGAAGGCGCTCGCCCCGAAGGGCTGACCGCGCTTGACGGGAGCCGCCGTTGGCTCGACGCAACGGCGGTGCTCCTCTACGGCAAACAAGACTGGTTCCACATGCTGGTGTCCCCGCGCGGGTCGTTCTCGCCGGGGCTGCCGCGCCGGGTGATCGCCTTCGGGGCCATCGCCACCGGCGTCTGCGTGATGCATCACTTCAACGCCCACGTCGTGCTCAACGTCGGGCTCTACGAAGTGGCGGGCGCCGTCATCGCGCTCATCCTCGCGTTTCGCACCAACACCTCCTACAACCGCTTCTGGGAGGGGCGAACGCTCTGGGGCGGCATCGTCAACGCGTCGCGCAACCTCGGGCGCATCGTGAGCACCCACGCCAAGGTCGACGCCCACGCGGCGCGCGAGTTCGCGACCTGGGTGGTGGTGTTCGCCCACGCGACGCGACGCTCGCTGCGCGACGAGCCCGAGCACCCGGAGATCTCCCGCCTGCTCAACGAGGACGCGGCGGTGCCCGTCGCGTCGCACCCGCACCTGCCTTCGTTCGCCGCGTCGCAGCTCTCCAACCGCCTCGCGACGATGGTGCGCACCGGCGCCCTCGACCCGATGATGGCCGCGCGCGCCGAGGAGGAGGTCTGCGCGCTGGTCAACCTGATGGGCGGCTGCGAGCGCATCCGCAAGACGCCGACGCCGCTCGGGTACGTGCTGCTGCTACGCCGGGGGACGGCGCTCTACCTTGCGACGCTGCCGCTCTGCATCGTGAAGGAGCTCGGGTTCATCGCGCCGGTCGTCACGATGATGGCGGCGTACTGCGTGCTGATGGTCGAGGCGCTCGGAGAGGAGCTCGACAACCCCTTCGGGCACGACCCCAACGACCTCCCGCTCACCCGCATCTGCGACACCATCGAGAAGAACCTGCTGGGTTCGTCGTCGCTCGACCTGGTGTTGAGCTCGACCGCGAGCTCGGCCTACGAGGACTGACGGGGCGGGGCGAACCTGGCAGGCTTCGAAGAAGCAACCGCCAGGGCGCCAGGGTCGCAAGGACCAGACAAGGTGAAGGTCGGGCTTCGAGGCGTTGATCCTGGATGAGCAGCCTCGTGCCGGACGCTTCGTCGCGCCGGGTCCAGCAACACCTTCTTCCCTTGCGGTTCTCGCAGCCGCGCTACGCGTCGACCGTCGCCTCCACCGCCCGCTCCGTGGCGTCCACCGCCCGCAGCGCCTCGGCCAGCTTCGTCCCATCGGCGAAGCGCTCGTCGCGGTCCTTCGCGAGGCAGCGCAGCACCAGCGCGTCGAGGCCGGGGCTCACCGTGGGCGTCAGCGTCGACGGCGCTGACGGCGTCTCGTGCATGTGCTTCACCAGCAGCGCGCTGATGGTCGCCGCGGAGAACACCTTCTTCCCCGTGAGCAGGTAGAAGAGCACCGCGCCCAGCGCGTACACGTCGCTCCGCGGGTCGGTCGCGTCGCCCGCGATCTGCTCCGGCGACATGAACGCCGGCGTCCCGAGCAGGGCGTTGTCCGAGGTGAGGTCGGGGTTCTCTTCCCCGGCGAGCACCTTGGCGACGCCGAAATCCAGCACCTTGATGAAGTCCGCCTCGCCGCCGAGCTTCGTCACGAAGAGGTTGTCGGGCTTCAGGTCGCGGTGCACCACGCCCGCCGCGTGCGCCTCACCCAGCGCCCGCGCCGCCTGCTCGACCATCGCCACCGCGCGCGTCGGCGACAGCGGCCCCTCGCGCTTGATGAGCGCCGAGAGCGTCTCGCCCTCCAGCAACTCCATGACGTAGTACCAGAGCCCGTCGGCGGTGCGCCCGTAGTCGAGCACGCGCACCGTGTTGGGGTGCCGCAGCAGCGTCATCGCGCGCACCTCGCGCTCGAAGCGCGCCACGGTGATCTGCTCCGTCCCGCCGGGCTTGAGCACCTTCACCGCGACCGCTTGCTTGAGCGCCCGGTGCCGCGCGAGCCACACCTCCCCCATCGCCCCGCTACCGATCACCTTCTCCAGCCTGTAGCGGCCCACCTTGCGCGCCTCGGACACCTGCTTCCGCAGCGACCACACGATGTGCCCGCCGATCACCAGCAGCCCAGCGGTGGAGACGATCCAGATGGAGTTCTGCGCGAAGATGGCGAGGGCGCGCGGGTCGGAGAGCTGTGGGCGCAGCGGCCCGGCGAGGGCGAGCAGCACCATCGTCACCGGGTAGACGAGGGCCACGATGCCGACGCGCACCGCGCCGCGCCGCCAGGGCTCCGCCAGCGTGATGCCGCGCGCCACCAGCACGCACGACACCCCGTGGGCGTACGGGCTCGCGAGGCCGCGGTAGCGCGTCGCCATCAGCGCCACGGCGAAGGCCGCGAGCGCGTTGCCCAGCACGTCGAGCGCCACCACCGTGCGCTGGGGCAGCACCGGCTGCCGCCCTAGTCGGAAGGCGACCGCGATGATGACCGCCAGCTCGGCGCCGCGCAGCGCCGCGAACCAGCCGAGCGGCCCCGGCTCGACGAAGGTCACCGTGAGCCAGTCGAGGCTGATGGACGAGCCCCACACCAGGGCGCCGAACCACCACACCCGCGCCATCCGCGCGACTTCGGCCGCGTGCTCGTTGCCGTCGTCCTCGGTGCCGATGAGCCCGCCCATCGCCGACGGAACGCTGTCGAGCTCGAGCCCCTGCGACGGCCCCGTGGGGTTGGTCTGCGACGTCCGCGGTTCGCTCTGGCCGGGCAACGACGCCACTGCCGCGCTCAGCCCCCGACCTGGTGCACCCGCACGGTGTTGGTTCGCCCCTTCACCGCGATGGGCGCGCCAAACACCACCACGATGCGGTCGCCCGGCGTCACCATCCCGCTCGCCATGAGGTGCGCCTGCACCGCCTCGACCATGTCGTCGGTGTCGGCGAGCGGCTCCATCACGCGCGACGTCACGCCCCACAGGAGACCCAATCGCCGGCGCACCACCTCGCTCGGCGAGAAGGCCACCACGGGCACCGTCGGGCGCTCCTTCGAGATGAGCCGCGCCGTGTCGCCGCCCTGCGTAAACACCGCGATGAGCCGCGCGTCGAGGTCGTTGGCGGCCATCACCGCCATGCGCGCCGTCGCCTCGGGGAAGGGCATCGGCTTGGCGTGCGCGGGCGGCCGCTCGGGCTGCCAGTACGGCGAGCTCTCGGCCGCGCTGATGATGCGCGCCATCATCCCGACGGCGAGCGCGGGGTGCGCGCCAGAGGCCGTCTCGCCGGAGAGCATGGTCGCGTCGGCGCCGTCGAAGATGGCGTTGGCCACGTCGCTCGCCTCGGCCCGCGTCGGCCGCGTCGAGGTGACCATCGAGTGCAGCATCTCCGTCGCCACGATGGCCGGTCGCCGCCGCGCCGCCGCGCACACCAGCACCCGGTGCTGGAGCACGGGGACCTGCTCGGGCGGAAACTCCACGCCCAGGTCGCCGCGCGCGACCATCACGGCATCGGAGGCTTCGACGATGGCTTCGAGGTGGTCGATGGCCTGCGGGGTCTCGATCTTGGAGCACACCGGCACCGAGCGGCCGCGCGCCTCGCAGAACTCCCGCACCCGCCGCACGTCGTCGACCGAGCGCACGAAGGACACGGCCACGTAGTCGATGCCCACCGAGAGACCAAACTCCAGGTCGAGGCGGTCTTTGTCGGTGAGCGCGTCGAGCTGGAGGTTGCCCGACGGCAGGTGGATGCCCACCGCGTCGCGCAGGCGGCCGCCCTCCTCGACGATGACGTGCACCCGGTCGCCGACGATCTCGGTCACGCGCAGGCGGATGCGACCGTCGTCGGCGTGGATGGCGTCGCCGCTGCGGAGGTCGGCCGCGAGGGTGTCATAGCGGATGGGGATCACCCCCGGAGGCGCCTCTTCGCCCGCCATGAGGCAGAGCGTGTCGCCCGCGACCACCTCGCGGTAACCGCCGAGCCGGCCCGCGCGGATCTTCGGGCCGCACAGGTCGCCGAGGATGGTGATGGCCTTGCGGTGGCGCGTGCTCGCCTCGCGGATGGCCGTGACCGCGCGCTGATGGTCGTCATGGGTGCCGTGGGAGAAGTTGAGGCGCGCCACGTCCATGCCCGCGTCGATGAGCGCGTCGATGGCCTCCGGGCTGTTGCAGGCCGGGCCGAGGGTGCAAACGATCTTCGTGCGTCGGGTGAACATGATCGGCGGCACGCTACGCCCGCCCGCCGCGCGGCACCACGTCTGCGAAGCGCCCGCTGCCGGAAAGGGCCCTATACTGCGCTCCCCTTCAAAGATTCTCTCTCCGAGGACACCGCATGTCGCACCGTTGGTTTCGCGCCCCATGCCTCGCGCTCGCCGCGCTCGCCGCCCTCCTCGGGGGCTGCGGCGACGACACGCTGGGCTTCGTCGACGGCGGCCCGCTCGACGCCACCGTCACGAGCGACATCACGACCATCGACCGGGTGTTTGCCGTCGACGTCGGCGAGGTCAACGACGCGCGGGGCCGCGCCTGCACCCGCAGCTCGCAGTGCGACGACGGGGTCGACTGCACCACCGACTTCTGCGCCGCCGACGGCCGCTGCGTGAGCGTGGCCGACCCGTCGCGCTGCGACGACACGGCCTACTGCAACGGCGTGGAGACCTGCGACGTGCGCCGCGGGTGCGTGCGCGGCACGCCCGTCACCTGCAACGACAACTACACCTGCACCATCGACCGCTGCGACGAGATGACCCGCACCTGCGTGCACCGCCCGCGCGACTTCGACGGCGACGGCGACCCCGACTTCCGCTGCAACGCGCAGGCGTGCGACGCGGGCGTGCCCGACCCGCCCTGCTGGCGCGGCGGCGACTGCGACGACAGCAACCCGCGGGTCAACTCGACGCTGCCGGAGATCTGCGGCGACGGCATCGACAACAACTGCAACGGCGAGGTCGACACCGCCGACCGCACGGGCTGCTCGCGGCCCATGTACGACCGCTGCGACGACACCCTCGACGTCTCGCGCGGCGGGAGCTTCACGCTGCCCCTCGCGGGCGCCCTCGGCGACTACCCCTCGCGCTGCCTCGGCAACACCGTCCCCACGCGCGACGCCATGCTGCGGTTCCGGCTGGAGACGGCGCGCGACGTCGCCATCACGACGGACGGCGGCGGCGCCCAGGTGATGGTGCAGCTCAGCACCACGTGCGGCGGCACCGAGGGCATCCGCGACTGCGTGCTGGGTTACCCGACGGTGTATCGCGCGCGGGCGCTCCCGGCGGGCGAGTACTTCGTGCAGATCGCCACGTCGAGCGCCGTGGTGGGCACCGGCGACGTCGCGCTCACCGTGGAGTTTGGTGACCCGACGCCCAACCCCGTCAACGACGGGTGCGACGGGGCCATCGACATCCCCGCCACCGGCGGAACGCTCCGCGGCACCCTCGTCGACGTCGCCGACGACGTCATCACGAGCTGCGGCGGCGTCACGCCCGACCTCGTCTACCGCTTCACCACCACCGAGCGCCGCGACGTCTCGCTGCGCCTCTCGGGCGGGCGCTCGGACTACATGTCCCTCGCGGTCGTCTCGACCTGCGGGCGCATGCCCGCGAGCCTGCGCTGCGCCACGGGCAACCCCGCCCAGGCGAGCCTGCGCAACCTCGCGCCGGGCACCTACTACGTCGTCGTCGAAGGGACGCGCGTGCAGGAGTTCGCCCTCGAAGCCGAGATCACGGCGCCCACCATGGCCGTCGCGGGAGATTCGTGCAGCAACGCGCTCCCGCTCACGCCGGGCACCACCGTCGCGGGCACCTTCGCCGGCGCCCAGAGCGACACGCCCATCTCCTGCTACGGCGGCGACAGCCGCGACGTGGTGTACCGCTTCCGCCTCGATCAGACCCTCGACGTCACCGCGCTCGTCCGCGGCGGCGCGTCGGACTACTTCTTCTCGGCCATCCAACGCTCCTGCGGCAGCGCGACGGGCGAGGCCGTGTGCCGCTCAGGCACCGTCAACCGACTCACCGCGCGGGGCCTCGACCCCGGCGACTACTACCTCGTCATCCGCGGGTATCGCGGGACGGAGTTCAGCGTGACGCTCGACGCGCGACCGCCGCTCGCGCCCATCACCGCCGCCGGCAACGACGTGTGCGCGATGGCCCAGGTCATTCCGTCAGGCGGCGGCTACTACCTCGGCAACACCGCCACGCTGCGCCGCGACTACATCGCGCCGTGCACCCTCGGCACCACGAGCGAAGACGCGGTGTTCCGCTACCGCTCCGACGTGCGCCAGCGGGTGCAGTTTTCGCTGGAGGGCACGTCCTTCAACGCGGTGCTGTGGGTCACGCAGGGGCCCATGTGCCCGGGGTCGAGCCTGCCCGGCGGGTGCCTCGTCGGCGACGGCGCATCGCCCGCGATCTTCGACGTGGTGCTCGACCCGGGCGACTACTGGGTCAACGTGGCGGGCTTCAATTCCGAGTCGCGCGGCGCCTACTCGCTCTCCGTGCTCCCGCTGCCGATCGGCGTCGGCGACGGCGGCATCTGACCACCCCGGTGGGCTTCCGGTAGGCCCCCGTCGGCTCCACGCTGCACCCCGAGCGACGTTGATGAACCCCCGCATCGCATCACTGCCACCCGATCACGACATCCTCGCGGCGCTCCGCGGGGCCACGCGCGAGCAGCACGCGCGCCTCGACGCCGCGCTCGACCTCACGGGGCCGTCGCTCTCCCTCGCTCGCTACGTGGCGTTCTTGCGGGGCAGCGCGGAGGTGCTGTTCCCGCTGGAGCGTGCGCTGGGACAGCTCCCCGGTTGGGTGGCCGCGTTGCCCGACGCGCCCGAGCGGCGGCGGTCTCACCTGTTGGCGCTCGACCTCGGCGCGCTCGGCGACGACGCCCCGCGCGGGGAGTCGCCGGTGCCCGCGATCGCGACCGTGGCGCAGGGCTTTGGCTGCGCGTATGTGCTCGAAGGGTCGACGCTCGGTGGGGTGGTGCTGGCGCGCGCCATCGAGCCGGCGCTGGGCCTCTCGCCGACGCGAGGCACGGCGTACCTCCGCGCCTACGGCGACGCGGTGGGCCCTCGGTGGAAGACCTTCCTCGAAGGCCTCGGCGCCTTCGCGAAGGACCTCTCGACGACCGGGAGAGGCGAGCTCATCGCCGCGGCCAACGCGACCTTCGAAGCCTTCGAGGGGGCCTTTCGTCGGGTGGGCGCGACCCGATGACGGACGAGCCGTTTCGCGTCGACCTGACCAACTGCGAGCGCGAACCCATCCACATCCCGGGGGCCGTGCAGCCGCACGGGGTGCTCTTCGCCTGCGCGGGAGCGTCGCTGGAGATCAGCCAGGTGAGCGCGAGCGTCGCGGCGCACCTCGGCGTGTCCCCGGAGGCGGTGCTCGGTCGCCCGATGGCGTCGCTGCTGACGGCGGAGTCGGGCGCGCGGCTCGTCGCGGCGGCGTCCGCGGAGTCGCTGCGGGAGGTCAACCCCGTGCCCGTCGAGCTGCCATCGGGCGTTGCGTTCGACGCGGTGTTGCACCGGCCCGGCGGCGGCTCCGACGTCGTGGTGGAGCTCGAACCGCGCTACGAGGTCGGGCTCGGGTTTCACCCGCGGATGCGCGCGAGCGTGACGCGGATGCAGAGCACCACCGACGTGCTCGGCCTCTGCCAGATCGCGGCCGAGGAGGTGCGGGCCATCACCGGCTTCGACCGCGTGATGATCTACCGCTTCGACCGCGAGTGGAACGGCGAGGTCATCGCCGAGGCCCGCCGCGCCGACCTCGAGACCTTCCTCGGCCACCACTACCCCGCGTCGGACATCCCTGCGCAGGCCCGGCGCCTCTACAGCCTCAACTGGCTGCGTCTCATCGCCGACGTGCGCTACGTCCCGTCGCCGCTCGTGCCCTCGCTCGTGCCCGCCACGGGGGCGCCGCTCGACCTCAGCTTCTCGGTGCTGCGCAGCGTCTCGCCCATCCACATCGAGTACCTCACCAACATGGGGGTCACGGCGTCCATGTCGATCTCGCTGATGCGAGAGGGGCAGCTCTGGGGGCTCGTCGCGTGTCACCACTACTCGGGGCCGAGGACCGTTCCCTTCACGGTGCGCGAGACCTCCGAGTACCTGGGGCAGGCGCTGTCGTGGCACGTCGCGGTGCGCGAGGCGGCGCTGCTGGCCGACCGTCGTCGCCTGGCGCAGGTGCGGGAGTCGTCGCTCGTCGAGGCGATGGCCGTGGCGTCGGACTTCGTGGAGGGGCTCGCGACGGCGGTGCTCCCGGCGGTGACCGAGGCCGCCGGCGCGGCGGTGGTCTTCGAGGGGCGCGTGACCTGCGTGGGCTCTACCCCCGACGCGCCGCGGGTGCTGGCGCTGGTGAAGCGGCTCCAGCAGGGGGCGGACGACGACGTCATGGCGACCGATCACCTCGCGTCGCTGATGCCCGAGGCGGCGACCTGGGACGACGTGGCGGCCGGGGTGCTCGCGGTGCCGATCGCGCGGGCGCAGGGCGACTACGTCCTGTGGTTTCGCCCCGCGACGGATCGCGAGGTGCGCTGGGCGGGCGACCCCCGCAAGCAGGTGATGGTGAGCGACGGCGTGTCGCGGCTCAGCCCGCGCGGGTCGTTCGAGCTGTGGTGCGAGCAGGTGCACGGGCGCTCGAAGCCGTGGGAGGACTGGCAGGTGGAGGCGGCGTCCAACCTCCGCCGCGGCATCCTCGCGGGGGTCACCCGCCGCTCCGCCGAGCTGCGCCGGCTCAACGAGGGCCTGCTCGCCGCCGACCGCGCGAAGGACGACTTCATCGCCACCGTGAGCCACGAGCTGCGCACGCCCATCACCGCCGTGCTCGGCTGGGCGCGGATGTTACGCACCGGCGTCCTGTCCGAGGAGAAGCGGGTGCGGGCGCTGGAGACGGTGGAGCGCAACGCCCGCGCGCAGGTCGACCTCATCGAGGACGTGCTCGACATGTCCCGCATCGCCACGGGCAAGCTTCGCCTCCAGGTGGGCCCGACGGAGATGGTCGCCGTGGTGGAGGGCGCGATGGAGACCGTTCGGCCCGCGGCGGACGCGCGCAACGTGCGGCTGCACGCGGTGCTCGACCCCGACGCGAGCGCCCTCTACGGCGACGCCAACCGCCTCCAGCAGATCGTCTGGAACCTCCTCTCCAACGCCGTGAAGTTCACCCCGAAGGGAGGCCATGTGTACGTGCGGTTGCAGCGCGTTCACTCGTCCGTCGACCTGGTGGTGACGGACACGGGCGAGGGCATCGCGCGAGAGTTTCTTCCGCATGTGTTCGAGCGCTTCCGGCAGGCCGACGCCTCGTCGACGCGCATGCGCGGCGGCCTCGGGCTGGGGCTCGCGATCGCGCGTCACCTCGCCGAGCTCCACGGCGGGACCATCTTCGCCGAGAGCGACGGCCTGGGCCACGGGTCGACGTTCACGCTGCGGTTGCCGGTCGCCCCCATGCGGGTGCCAACGCCGCTGCCGCGCACTGCGAGCGCGGCCGAGGCGACGGGCCTGGAGTGTCCGCCGACGCTGGAGGGCCTCAAGGTGCTCGTGGTCGACGACGAGGAGGACGTGCGCGATCTGGTGAGCTCGATCCTCGAACACTGCGACGCCGACGTGCTCTCCGCCTCCGGCGCCGCGGAGGCGCTCGCCCTCGTGACGAGCGCCCGCCCCGACGTCGTCATCTCCGACATCGGGATGCCCGGCGAAGACGGCTACGTGTTCATCCGCAAGCTCCGCGCGCTCCCGGTCGAGAGCGGCGGCCGCACGCCCGCCATCGCGCTCACCGCCTACGCCCGCATGGAAGATCGCACGCGCTCGCTGGCGTCGGGCTTCAACCACCACATCGCCAAGCCCGTCGATCCGCGCGAGCTGATCGCGGTGGTGTCGAGCGTGGCGGGTCGCTTCACGCCGACCTGAGCGTCACACCTCATCCGCGGGCCCTTCGCCCGCGACGTCTTCCACCAGTCCTCGCAGCGCCTCGGCGTCCGACCACGCCTGCGCGAAGCAGCCCACCGGGCGATGCGGCGCGTCGCCCTCCACGATCTCCGGCAGATGCCCGAGGCCGTACGCCGTCAGCGCCGGCCACAGCCCCTCGAAGCACTTCGCCGCCTCGGCCCGCGCCTCGGCCTCCGTCCCGCGACGACGCCCGACGCGCACCACCGCGGCGGTGTACGCGCCCAGCAGGAAGGGCCACGCCGTGCCCTGGTGGTACGCTGAGTCGCGTGACCACGGATCGCCCGCATACCGTCCCCGGTAAGCCGGGTCCTTCGGCGAGAGGGTGCGGACGGCCATCGGGACCAGCAGATCTTCGCGCGCTCGCTTGAGCACCGCTTCGCACTGCTCGATGGGGAGCAGGTCGCCCGGAAGCGCGACGGCGTAGAGGGCGTTGGGGCGCACCGAGGGGTCGCGGAAATCGTCGCGGACGACGTCGTAGAGGTAGGCGCGGTCGGCGTTCCAGAAGAGCTCGCGGAAGGAGGCGCGGACGTGCTCGGCCTCGCGACGCCAGCGCTCGGCAGAACCCTCGTCGCCGGTCTTCTCGCAGAGCCACGCGAGCGAGCGGAGCCCCGCGTGCCAGAGGGCGTTGATCTCCACCGGGCAGCCATGTCGTGGCGTGAACGCCGTGTCGCCCTGGCGCGCGTCCATCCAGGTGAGCTGGGTGCCCGCGTCGCCCGCGGCGATGAGCCCGTCGGGGCGCTGGTGGATGCCGTACCTGGTTCCGCGGCGAAAGCCCTCGACGATGGCGCGCATCGCGGGGACCAGCGTGCGCCGCGCGAAGTCCCAGTCGTTCGTGTACTGCACGAACCGCCGCGCCGCGTGCAGGAACCACATCGGCGCGTCGACGGTGTTGTCGTCGGCGTGACCCGCGCCGTCGTCGGGGAAGCGGTTGGGCAGCATCCCGTGGTCGACGTACTTCGCGAAGGCCGCGAGCAGCTCGCGCGCCTCGGTGAAGCGCCCCGGCACGAGGTACAGCCCCGTGAACGCGATGAGCGTGTCGCGACCCCAATCCTCGAACCACGGATAGCCCGCGATGACGGCGGGCGGGCGGGCGAGGTCGGCGCGGTAGAGGTCGACCGAGCGGTAGAGCTGCTGCGCGTCGGGTGACGTGAGGCGCTCGGGCAAGAGCGCGCGGAGGCGGGCGATCTCCCGCGGCTCGACGGCGGCGACGTCGTCGGGCAGGCGGTGTTCGGCGGTCATCACGACGTGGGCGGTCTCGCCGGGGGCGAGCGCGAGGACGTACTCGCCCGGCGTGAAGAGGTCTTCGCTCGCGTCGAGGCCGCGCGCTGCTTCGAGCTCGTGCTGAAACCCGTGCCACCAGTCGGGCGATGCGTGAAAGACACCCGGCGCCTGCATCAGCACGGTGGGCCCGGCTTCGTAGGGCTTGATCGCGATGGCGCCCGGACGGTCGACGGGGACGGCGGCGATGCGGGCCTCGGGGTTCTGCTTCGCGTGGTGATGGAAATCACGAAACGCCGCGAAGGGGCGCACCGTGAGCGCGACCGCGCCGGGTGCCTCGATGAGCGTGTATCGGACGACGGTGGTGTTGTGCCCGCGCGCCATGCAGACCGTGCGTTCGAGGAGGGCTTCGCCGACGCGCCAGCGCCAGCGGGGCAGCGGGTCGACCGCGAACTCGACGAGGTGCTTCCAGCCTTCGGGGGAGACCGTCCCGGGGAAGGCGTGGGCGCTGAGCGGCGCGCGGAGGTAGCGGAGCGTGAGGGTCTCGTCGAGGTGCGTGACGAGCACGCGGCGGCCGCGCGGCGGCGACATCGCGGCGACGAGGAGGCCGTGGTAGCGGCGGGTGGCGATGCCCGAGGCGGTCCCCGCGGCGTAGGCGCCGAGGCCGTTGCCGACGATCCATTCGCGGGCGGTGAGGGCGTCGCGGTCGGTGAGCAGGGCGGCGGGGAGGACGATCATGCGCGGGACGATAGTCCCAACGCGCGCGGCGAGGAGTGGCGCGTCAGCCCCAGATGGAGGGCGGGTCGCCCGCGGGGGCGGGGCGGGAGAGGTCGCGGGTGCGGATGGCCTGCACCGCGGCGGCGACGGCGGCGGCGCTCGCGACGAGGGCGCCGATGACGACCCCGGACGAGGCGTGCGACTCGGCGAGGGCGAAGGCGGGGAAGATCACCATCGCGATGGCCGAGAAGAGCAGCGGAAAACGGCGGCCGTTGGCGTAGGCGATGCCGCCCATGAAGAGCGCGAGGGGGAGCCAGAGGAAGACCTCGCCCTCTTCGCGGTCGATGCGGAGGAGGGCGGCGACGCCCATCGGAAACATCGCCGCGGGGTAGACCCAGAACCCGCCGTCGACGGCCCCGCGAGAGAGGCGGTCGCTGAGGGAGACCATGGTGAAGAGGGTTGCCCCTGCGCCGAGGAGGATGAGCGCCTCCTGCCTGGAGCTCGCTCCCTCCATGGCCGGGAGGGTGAGCATGAGGGCGTGGACGGTGGCGATGCCGAGCGCGGGGGCGCATCGCTTGAAGTGCCAGAGGCCCATCGCCACCAGCAGGGACGCGAAGTTGGCGATTGCGAAGGCCATGCAGAGTCGGTGTGGGAAGGAGTCGCCGACGAAGCGACCGTCGTACACGTCGGAGTAACGATCGAGCGGCATCACGACGCCGAGGAGCCCAAGCACCAGGCCGAAGGACCACACCGCGGCGCCCGCGCGGACGATGGAGCCGGGGACGCGACCCCACGAGAAGCGGTGCAGGTACTGGCCGATGAGGAGGGAGGCGACGAGGCCGAGGGCGGAGTAGGCCGCCATGCCGAGGTTGGCGCCGTGGTCGTGGGCGTCGATGAGGATCCCAACGCCGGAGCCCATCACCGCGGCGCCCGCGATGAGCCCCTGGACCACGGTGGCCCAACCGACATCGCGGACCGCGCCGCCGGCCGGGGTGGAGCGGGCGATGGCCAGCACCTCCTCCATCTGCTGGCTGGTGAGGACCTTCTTCCGAACCGCTTCGAGCAGGTGGGACTCGTGGAGAGGGGTGTCGCGCATGGTGGTCTGTCTCCTCCGTTACAGGTCTTCGAGACTACGCCGAGGCGCAGAGGTTCCATTCCCTCGGCTCGGAACATTGCCTGACCCCGTTCTGGTCCATGGGTCACTGGCCTCGAAGGAGCGCCGGAGGGTGCCTTGACGCGGGCGGTGCGCTGCCGGTAGGTTCCGCCGCCCTGCGACCGTAGTTAGTGGAGGATTCCTCGTGGCCAATCATGCATCCGCCGAGAAGCGCAACCGCCAGACCATCAAGCGCACCGCTCGCAACAAGAGCGTTCGTACCGAGTTTCGTTCGTTGGTGAAGACCGTCCGCGAGCTCATCGCCAAGGGCGACGCCGCCGGCGCCAAGGCCGCGCTCACCCCGGCCATCTCGGCCCTCGACAGCGCCGTCTCCAAGGGCGTGCTCGTCCGCGGCACCGCCTCGCGCCGGGTCTCCCGCCTCGCGGCCGCCGTGCACAAGCTCAACGCTCCCGCCGCGGCCTGAGTCAGCTACCAACCCCCGACAACACCCATCACGGCCCGGCGGACAACGTCGGGTGCGTCGCGAAGAGCTCCACCACGTAGAGCTCACCTTCGCGCGTGGCCACGCCGAGTCCGAGCGCGTCGAGCGCCGGGTCGAGCACGTTGGCGCGGTGCGACGGCGAGGCCATCCATCGGGCGTGGGCGTCGGTGAGCGTCTGGGCGCGCGCGAGGTTTTCGGCGACGCGCTCGGCGCCCACGCGGGCGCGGGCGAGGCGCTCGACGGGCCCATCGTCGGGCGTCGGGCGGTGAACCAGCACACCACGCGACGCCAGGTTGCGCGCGTGCGCCGCGGCGACGCGGTCGAGCAGCGGGTCACGGCGCAGGGCCGACGCGCCGAGGCGTGAGCGCTCGCGGTTGATGGCGGCGAGCAGATCGCGGCCGTCGGTGAGCATCTCGGCGGGCGCAACGGCCGTCGGCGCCGGGTGCCACGTCGCGAGCGGAACGGGTCCGTCGCCGAGGGTGGCGATGACCTGGAGCGTGGCGGGTGTGAGCGACACTGGGAGCAGCGCCGACCCGGTGGCGTCGAAGGGCAGCACCGTGACGGCGCCGTCGGCATCGGTGGCGGCGAGACGCGCGTCGGTGACCGACTGCGGAAGGGCGGCGCGCACGGTGAGGGCACCATGGTCGCGAGAGGTGAGCACCTCGACGACGCGCGGGGCGATGGCGAGGGCGACGCGGGTTCCGTCGGTGGCGACGGCGCAGCGGGGGAGGAGCGTCGCGTGACGGGCGCGGTCGATGGCGGCGGCGAGCGCGGCGGGGTCGTTGCTGGGCAGCACCACGGTGTGGACGGTGGGCGCGAACATCCCGGCGGCCTCGGTGCGCGCGCGCTGCTCGTCGGGCGTGGGGGCCTCGGCCGCGAGCGCGGCGCGGGCGGCGGGGAGCAGTCGACCGTCGGGTCGACAGCGCGCGGCGAGGGCGTCGTCGGCGTCGGTGGCGTGGGCCGCGCTGGCGGCGAGGAGGAGGCTCAGGGCGAGGCGCGTCGTTGTAGCCATCGGCTCAGGGTGGGCCACAAGAGGGAGGGGGCCTTGCGGCCCAGCACGAGGTCCCCGTGGCCGTTGGGGAACGTGACGAAGGTGCGATCGCGAGAGACGCTGCGGTCGAAGGCGGGGCGCACCGCGGCGGGGCGGGCGAGGGTGTCGTGGGCGCCCGCGACGACGAGCAGCGGGACGTCGACGTCGGTGAAGCCCCGGGCCGGGTGATCGGTGGAGTGCGCGCGGCCGTCGATGAGGTGGGCGAGCTCGCCGAAGCTGGCGCGGTCAAACGATCGGTCGAGGTACTCGGCGAGCACGTCGGGCTCGAAGCCGCCGGGGTCCCACGCGCGGATGGGGAGCGGGAGCCAGTGCGTGTCCCAGAGCGGTCGCGTGGCGCGGAGCATTCCGCGCACGGCGCCCATGGGGAAGCTGGTGTGCCCGCGGTCGCCGCGCCCGACGAGCGCAGCGGCGCGGGCGACGACGTCGACGATGAGCGCGTCGCGTCCCCAGGCGTACGGCGTCGCGAGGGTGACCACGGCCTGCACCCGATCGGGGCGGGAGGCGGTGACGGCGTAGGCGATGGTTCCGCCGGCGGAGTGGCCGACGAGGATGACGCGGGGGAGGCCGGTGAGCGCGGCGACGGCGTCCATCGCGGCGGGGAGGTCTTCGTCGATGTACGGGTCGAGGCTCGCAGCGGGGCGGGAGCCGACTTCGCGCGAGCGACCATGGCCGCGGAGGTCGAGGCCGAAGACGTCGTGACCGACGGACGCGAGGTGGTTGGCGAGGCTGCGGCGCGAGAGGTCGAAGGCGTGGCGGTTCTGACCGAAGCCGTGGACGAGAAGCAGCGGCGTCGAGCGATCGGCGCCCGCGAGGCGCTTGCGAACGAGCCCCAGCGGCTGCGCGCCGGGGACCGTGATGGACGTCTCCTCGACGACGACCGAGCGGTTGCCGTCGACGGTCTCGGTCAGCGGGCGGGGACCCGCGGTGGTGACGGGGGCAGACATCCGCGTGTAGTGTACCGGCCGTGTCACGGCGACGACGAATCCTGGGCGTGATGGTGCTGCTCTCGACCTGCGTGGTGGCGTGTCCCGCGGCGGCGCAGCAGGTGACCCGGGCCCAGATGGAGCACGAGCTCAGCGGCATCGAGCAGGCCCCCGACGACGCGACGGTGCGGCAGTGGGGGAGCGACACGCCCGCGGTGCTGATGGCCATCGGCAACGACCCGGCGGCGGCGCCCCACGTGCGGCAGCGGGCGGTGTACGCGCTGCGGCTCTTCGGCGCGCGGCCCGGCGTGAAGGAGTACCTGCGGGCGCTGGCGACGGTGCCGGGGCAGGGGCTCTACGTGCTGCGCGCGGCGCTCGACGCGCTGGTGGTGGGCTGCAACGACGTGGCGACGGCGCGGGGGTTTCTCGGCGACGCGCGGGTCGAGGTGCGCGACGGGGCGGCGTGGGCGCTGGCGCGGTCGACCAACCCGGCCGCGCGCGGACTGCTGGCCGAGCGGCTGCGGGTGGAGCGCGACGAGACGGTGCGGCGCACGATCAGCGACGCGCTCCAAGGGTCACCAACCACTCATTGATCGCGGCGACGGCGCGTGTGTAGAGTCGCGCGGCGGGTCGGTCGCAGGTCTCTCACCACAAGGAAACATCCATGAACGGTCGGGTCGCGGCGCTGGTCGTCGCAGGCGGGTTGTCGATCTCCACCAGCGCCTTCGCGCAGACGGGCGCGTCGGCGCAGGGCACCGTGGCTCCGGGTGTGGTGCCTGCGGGCAACGGTGTGGTCGCCGATCCGGCGCTGGCCGCGGGTCGCTCGGCCGTCGCGCTCGATCCGCCGCGCTTCGGCCGCAACGCCGAGCACAGCATCGGCGCGCGCTTCTGGATCTGGAACACCCCGGTCGCCTTCGTGAAGCTCTTCGCGGCGGTGGCCAACGACTGGTCGGGCCCGCTCACCGTCTCGCCGGGGCTGGAGTACGTCTACCGCCGCGGGGCGCTCGATATCGTGGTGGGGCTCCAGTACACCAACCTCTCGACCCCCGACCCCAACTTCGGCCTCGTGCGCGGGCGCAACGAGGGCGACGTCGCGCTCGAGCGCATCGAGAGCTCGCTGTGGACCCTCAGCGCCAACGTGCTCTTCCTCTGGGGGTCGCGCATCAACGACTGGTTCGAGATCCAGTACGGGATGGGCGTCGGGGTGTCGGCGGTGGGCGGCAATCTCTACCGCACGCAGGTCACGCCCAACAGCTCGGCGGGCGGCGGGTACCGCGAGTGCCGCGGCCCAGGCGATGGTGTTCCGGGCTACTGCGACAGCTCCAACAGCCACTACGCGACCTTCGACGCCAACGGCCAGGTCACCGGCCGCTACGCCGAGCGGCTGACCACCGACTCCAACAGCGGGAGCGTTCCGCCGGCGGTGCCGTGGATCGCGCTGCCCCACCTCGCGATGCACTTCCGCCCGCACCGTCACTTCGACGTGCGCGTCGACGGCGGCTACGCGCTCATCGGCTTCTACGGCGGCCTCGCCCTGCACTACGTCTTCTGATCGTCGCGCCCGCCTCGGCGACGACTACCGCCGAACGCACTCCACCGCGGTCATGTTGAGCGCCGCGCAGGTCGTGAACGGAAACATCACGCTGCTGCCGCACATGATGGTCGTCGCGTCGGCCGACTCGATGCAGTTGAACAGCGCGACGAAGCTGTCTCTGCACCGGGGCGCGAAGGGATTGAGCGTCTCGCCGCACGCCGTCTCGCAGCCGCCCTGCGCCCCCGAGCACGTCGCCGACGTCGCCAGCCGAGCGCACAGCCGAGCGCACGAGAGGACACCGGGCGCGTAGCCGAGGTCGGTCGTGCTGCCCGCATCTTTGATCGACGGTTGGTCTCCGACGGTCGGTTGGTCTGTGACGGTTGGTTGGTCTCCGACGGTCGGTCGATCGGGCGCGGGCGGCGTTCCGAGGTCGAGTCCCATGCCCAGGTCGAGGTAGGCCGCGTCGCCGGTCGAGCGGTTGTACGAGCTGCACGCCCCCATCGTGAGCGCGCCGAGCAGCGCCGCGAAGCGATGAGCCCTCATGGTCAGAACCTCCCGCCGCACAGCATCCCGACGCCCGTCATGGAGGGCCCGCACGCCACGGCCCGACGCGTCGGCGCGCTCGGCGCCACCACCCGCAGCACGACGCCGGTCACCGCGAAGGCCACGCCCACCGCGAGGCCCGCGATGGCCACCGCGGTCGCTGTCTCGCCCTGGCTGTACCGCGCGGCGCAGTCGTAGCCGTTCGCGAAGACCCCTGGGTCTTCGCCCAGCAGGAGGCAGCCGTTGCTGTTGAAGGTCGACACCGCGCTCTCGCGCAGACCGACGCCGATGGCGGCCGTGAGAAGGCCCGCGCCGCCGATCACCAGGCTCGTGGTGCTCAGGGTCTCCAGCGTCGCCCGGCGCGCCTCGCGCTCGCGCCGCGCGTTGGGCTCCATCACCGGCGGAGCGGAGCCGTTGACCGCGTCGGGTTCGAGGGTCGGCGTCGGGTCGGAGGTGGGTGTTGCCGCGGTGGCGTTGGCGAAGTGGGGCGTCGCTTCGACCGCAGGGAGCTCGATGTCGAGCCCCGTGACCTCGGTGCCCGCGCGGACCATCACCGCGCGCCGCGCGGCAGCACGTTGCGGCGCGCGGACCTCGACGTCCACCGAACCCGCGGCTACGCGGAGGGGGTGGTTGAGGGGGGTGGTCCCGACGGGGACGCCCGCGACGAGGACCTCGGCGCCCGCGACGTCGACGTGCACCGCGAGCGTGCCGAGGTGTTGCCGCACCGCCGCGAGTCCCTGCTCCAGGCTCGCGCGGTTTTGCGCGACCCACGCGTCGTCCGCGGCGAGCGCGCGTTGGAGGTGCGCCTCGGCGTCGACCCAGCGGGAGAGCGCCGCCTCGGCGAGCGCGACCCGCGCCAACGCCCGCACCTCCCCACTGCGATCGTAGAGCCCGCGGAAGACCGCCAGCGCCTCGGCGTCGCGGTGCTCGTTGCGCAGCGTGACGCCGCGCTGGTGCTCGGCCTCGACGTCGACGGTCTGCGCGACCACCGAACGTCCGAGCGCCAGCACCACCAACGCCGCGGACAGCGAGGGCCTAGACATTGGGGATGCCTCCGGTCGGCGACGCGGGCGGAGGGTCACCGGCCGGATGCGTGCGCCGACGCGGGTGCTGCTCGCGCGGGGTCACGGGTTCGACGACCGGGAGCGGCGCGGGGACGGGCACCGGAGGCGCGACGACCACGGGCGCGGGCGGCGGTGACGGCGCAGGTGGCGGCAGCGTGGGCGGCGGATCGGGTTCGGGCGGCGTCACCACGGTCACGGGCGGCGCTGCGATGGGCGCGGGCGTCGAGGGCGAGCGCAGGGCCATGAAGCCGATGGCCGCCAGCGTGAGGGCCACCACGGCGACGACGGGCCACAGCCAGCGCGGCGGCGGCGCGGGGGGCGGCGGCGCGGGTTGCAGGTCGCCGTACTTGGCCTTGGGCACCGAGCGGCTGGGCGGCGTTCGCGGTCGCGCGGCGAGCTCGGGGTCAGGCGCGAGCTGCGGCTCGACGCGGGCCCTGGGCACCGGCGCAGGATCGGGCGCGAGCTGCGGGAGCTGCGGCGGCGGGCGCACGACGGGCTTCGGGGCGTGGGACTCGAACTCGCCGCGCCACGTCGACCGGACGGCCTCGGAGGCGAAGGGCAGCAGCGCGCCTCCGAGCTGGCGCACCGAGGCGAAGCGCTCGTCGGTGGGCCGCGAGAGGGCGCGCATCACGACGGCGTCGAGCTCGCGCGGGATGGACGATCGCACGGACGAGGGCGGCTTGATCTCGGCCGACGTGATCTCGAAGAGCACCTTCAGCACGGGGCCCGCGCACCACGGACGCGTGCCCGTGAGGCACTCGTACAGGATCACCCCGAGGGACCACTGGTCGCTCGACGTGCCGATGGTCGAGGAGTCCATCGCCTGCTCGGGCGAGGTGTAGTGGGGCGTCCCGAGGAAGGCGCGCGTCTCGGTGCGCGCGGCGCTGGCGGTGCGGTCGAGCACCTTCACGATGCCGAAGTCGAGGAGCTTGGGCACGACGGCGCCGGGCCGCGGCGTGGAGAGGAAGAGGTTGGCGGGCTTCAGGTCACGATGAACGATGCCGGCGTCGTGCACCGCCGCGACGGCCGACAGGATGGGCAGCAGCACGTCGACGGTCTGCGTCGGGGTGAGCACGCGCTGGCGGTCGAGCAGGGCTTCGAGGGCCTCGCCGTGCAGTCGCTCCATCGCGATGTACGGCACGTTGCCCTCGGTGCCGATGTCGAACACCGTGACGATGTGCGGGTGCGCGATGCTCGCGGCGATCTGCGCCTCGCGCATGAAGCGGGCGACGAGCTGCGGGCTGGTGCGGGCGACGTCGTGCAGCACCTTCAGCGCGACGGTGCGCTGGAGCGGCTCGTGCTGCTGCGCCTCGTACACCGCCCCAAAGGCGCCGTGACCGAGCAGCCGGCGCACCTCGTAGCGGCCGAAGCGCGTGCCCGGCGGCAGGCGCTCGGCCATGTCGTCGTCGTCGAGCCCGTCCAAGGTCTGGGATGGCTGCGGTGAAGAGGGGCGATCCATGCCTGCCATCGACCTGGCGACGACCATAACACGTCCTCTCCGCCGGACTTCGAGGCGTATCAGGTCGGGGATGACGGCGGACGCCCTGCGGCATCGAGGAGCGCGCGGATCTTCCCGAGCACCGCCACGTCGGCCGGGGGGAAGGAGTAGCCATCGAGGTCTTCGCGGCGCGCCCAGACGTGGTCGGCCACGCCGAGGTGGGCGATGTCGCCCGCCGTGATGCGGGCGCGGTAGAAGAGCAGCAGCACGCTCTTGGTGGGGTAGCGCCACCAGGTCACGTCGAGCACCTCGCCCACCTCAGACTCCACCCCGAGCTCTTCGCGCAGCTCGCGCACCAGCGCCGCCGCCGGGGCCTCGTGCTCCTCCAGCTTGCCGCCGGGAAACTCCCACGCGCCCGCGAGGTGCGTCCCGCTCGGGCGTTGCGTCAGCAGCACCCGGTCGCCGTCGATCACCACCGCCGCCGCCACCACCACGGGCCCTGCCATCACGCGCCTCCCATCCGGGCGCGCAGCACCATCGCCTCGCCCCCGAGCGTCGCCACCGTCGCCGCCACCACCGCCAACACGCCCCAGCTCGGGAGGGCCGCCGCCACGAAGACGCCCAGCACCGTCCCGGTCACGCCCATGGCGAGCACCGCCGTCGCCCGGTCGCGCGCCCGCCGCGCCTCGGTGAGCGCCGCCGCCGCGTCGCGCAGGTCGTCCGAGGCCAACGCCAGCGCCGTCTCGCCGCCGACCCCGCCCGCGGCCTCCACCTGGATGCCCACGTCCGCCGCCGCGAGCGACGAGCCGTCCCACCGCGGACGACCCACCACCGCCACGCCGCGCCCCACTTCGGAGAGGGCTCGCACCACCGCGGGCCGCTCGTCGGGGCTCACTTCGGGGCGCAGGTTGCTCACGTCGAGGAGGGCGCCGATGGACTCGATGGTTCCGCGCGCGGTGCCCGCGAGGAGGGCGACCTCGAAGCCCGCGTCGATGAGCGCCTGCACCGCCGAGCGCGCCTCGTCGCGCACCGGATCGTCGATGCCCAGCACGCCCTCCACGCGACCGTCGATGGCCACCAGGAGCGCGGTGCGTCCCGCGCCCTCGATGCCCAGCAACACGTCCTCTGCGGGGGCCACGCTCACGCCCTCGGCCAGTAGCAATCGCCGTTGCCCCACCACCACGGCCTCGCCCGACGCGCTCACGGCCGTCACGCCGAGGCCCGGCAGCACCATCGGTCGGCGAACGCCCTCCAGCCGCAGTCCGCGCGCCATCGCGCCGCGCAGCACCGCGGTCGCCAGCGGGTCTTCGCGCGCGGCCTCCTCCGCGGCCGCCGCGAGGGCCAGCACCTCGCGCTCGCTGCGCGATCCGAGCGACACCACCTCGGTGAGCTCGGGCCTGCCCACGGTGATCGTCCCGCGGAAGCAGAACGCTACCGTCCCCACGCGCGCCGCCTCCTCCACGCTCGCTGCATCGCGGAACACGATCCCGCGCCGCGCGGCCTCGACCAGCGCCTCGACGAAGGGCGCTTGCACGGCAGTCACCATGCGCACCAACGGCGCGAGCGCCAGCACGCAGCCCGCCGCGCGCGCCGGGTCGCCGCCCAGCACCACGACGTGCAGCACCGCCATCGCGAGCGCCATCGCCGCCACGCCCGCGGGAGCCAGCAGCACCAGCCGCCGCGCGAGCTTCACCGTGTGCGGACCCTCTCGCGGCGCCGTCATCCATCGCGCGAGCCGCGCCCACGCGACCGCGTCGCCGGCCCGCGTGGCCAGCACCCGGAGCGTCCCGCGCACCACCCGCGCGCCCGCCAGCACGGCGTCGCCCGCGACCCGCGGTCGGGTGTCCCTCGCGCCGGGCCAGAGCCGCACCTCGGCCTCGCCCGCGCGCGTCACGCCGTCCACCGGGACGACCGCTCCGGCCCCCACGATGACCTCCATGCCCGCGCGCAGCGACGCCGTCTCCACGGTCTCCGTGGGCGGGTCGAGCGAGAGCCCCTCGCTGCCGCGCCGCACCACCCGCGCGTCGGCCGGGAGCGCGTCGCGAAACACCTCCATCCGCGACTGACCCGCCGCGCGTCGCATGCGCGCGGCCCACGCCGTGAGCGGCCCGATGGCGGCGAGCACGGCGGCGTCCCGCACCGCGCCGACGGAGCCCGCGCCCGTCGCCCGCAGCGCGCCGCCCATCGCGAGGAGCGCGCCCGCCCAACCGACCACGCCGCCGAGGAGGTCACCGTCGCGCGGCGCGTGGAGCACCTCACGACCGGCCACAACGAGTCCCACGAGCGCGGCCACGGCGACGAGCGCGAGCTGGGCGAGGTGGGGGAGGGAGTCGAGCGATCCGACGAGCGCACCAAACACCGCGGCGCCGACGGCGAGGGCGGGCGTCACCGGGTCGGGCGGGTCGGGCCGGGCGAGCGAGGCGCGCGCGAGCTCCGCGGCGCGCGGGTCGACCGGGGGTGCCGCGGGGAGCAGGGCCGCCGACGGGAGCGAGGCGCGCGCGAGGCCGAGCATGTCGGTCGCGTCGAGGAGGCTCGGCCGCGCCGTGAGGGTGGGCCGCTCGTCGCGCGCGGGCACCGGGGCAGCGGGGCGATCGCGCTCGCGGCAGCTCTTCGAGCAGTAGAAGCGGTAGCGCTCGTTGATGACCGCGACGTAGGGGGCGCGCAGGACGTCGACCGGGGCTCCACACGACGCGCAGGGCACGCGCTCGCTCGCGGCGGCTGACGTGGATTGTGCGCGGGTGGCGTCCATCGGGGGAAGGGCGCGTTGGAGCCCATCGCGACCGGGGGTGTCAAGCCGCGGGCGGAGGGGCGGGGTTTGGAGTGGGCGATGGGGTCGGAGTTCGGCGTCCGCTCCGGTAGAGGCACCCACCCCCGTTTGCGGTCGTCGGCCCGAAGGGAAGCGCGGCGTCCTCTCCGTCGACCCACGGTCGCCCGACTGGTTTCGCTTGCCCCGCCCCTCTGCCCTCGCTGACTCTCCCTATCGTCGCGGCCTCTTTCTCATCACCGCGCCCGGAGGGAACCCCCATGACCACATCCGACACCGCACCGAGCCGTCAGGTCCTCGACGAGGCGCCCACCCGCGCCATCAATCTGCTCAAGACCCTGGGCACCCACCTCGCGATTCGCGCGACCCTCGCCGCTCGCGGCTACACCGACGACGACCACCGCGAGGGCTGGCGCCTCCTCCACGACGCCGCCGGTTTCTCCCCGCAGACCAACACGCCCGGCGCCGCGCTCGTTGCTTCGCTCGACGAGTCCGTGCGCGCCGCCATCATCCAGGTCGACGCCGTCGACGAGCCGCTCGTCCGCATCCTCCGCGCGTCGCTCGGGCGGCGCTTCCCCAAGCAGGCCGACTTCGTCCTCGACGGCGTCCAGGCCACCCAGGGCGCGGGCGCCGTCATCGTCGTCGCGACGCTCCTCGACCGCCTCGACGCGCTCGCCAGCTCACCTTCGCGCTCCGCCACCCGCGTCGAAGACCGCAAGGCCCTCGACCTCGTCGCCCAGCGCGGCTACGGCCCCGAGCGCCTCGCCGAACTCCGCGCCCTCGTAAAGAAGGCCCAGGCATCGCCCGCCGCGCCGACCGCCACCGATGCGGCGCCCGCCACCGACGGAGCCCGCGCCGCCGCCCTCGTCGCCCTCCACGGGTGGTGGAAGGAGTGGTCAGAGGTCGCCCGCGCCATCATCCGCCGCCGCGATCACCTGATCCTCCTCGGGCTCGCCCGCCGCGCCGCCCGCAAGGCCACCACCGCCCAGCCCTGACGCCTCCGTCGCCGCCCGCAAGCCCTGTCGGACGCCCCGGGAGCTTGCCGGACGCGTCGGCAAGGTCCGAGAAGCGCACCGCAACCCCGCAAGGGCATCGCCGATGCCCCTCGAGCGCCCGCGGTGGGCCTTCCGCCCGCCCCGGCAGGCACTTCTGCCCGCGCGCCAAGCGATCCGACGGGGCACCCTCGCGGGCATTGCCTCCGCTCGGGTTGACCGAAGTCTGGCCGAGGGTGACCGCTACGGTGCGGCGGTGAGCGCCGCGAACGCGTCGTCGATGTCGGCGCACGCCGCGAGGTCGACGTCGCCGAGGCCATGCACCACCGCAGTGCTGCGGTTCAGCCCGCCTTGCGAGCGCGCGCCGGATCGATCAGGGCGTTGAGGGCACGACCGGCCTGTGGGGTGGCGAGGACGTCCTTAAGCGCTGCGACGAGTTCGACGCGCGCCGACGCCAGCATGAACCCACCGTCGAAACGGATCTCGACCGGATAGCCAGCCGGTCCTGGCTCGAACTCACAGAACTCCCGTTCCTCGTCCCCCCTCTTGAAGACCAGCGCGTTGTAGCGCCGAGGTGGCGGCTCGAATCCCTTGGTCAGATTGGGCACGAATTTCTTCGGAGTCGCGGGACGAGGACTCTCTGCGACGCCCACTACTCCATCGGAGAGTTGCCGAACCTGTGAGTCCAGGTCCGCGATGACGGCCCGGATCTCGCCGACCTTCTTCTCCGCTGCGAGCGCCGCGCGCTGACCCTTCTTCACCGCGTCCAGGAACTTCTCACCCATGTGCGTGCCTCTCATTCCGTAGCGACAGGGGAAATGTACTCCAGCGTCACGACGAGGGGCAGGTGATCGAGGGGCTTGCGGAGGAAGCCACCACGAGAACCTCTCAGCTCATCCCCGTGCCAGGGCGCGGTCTCGTCTTCGCGAAGGGTCCAACCGACCCCCAGCAGGGCCGCCCTTGAGACGAGAACTTGGTCGAACGTGCGCCATGCACTCTCTCTCTCCCGCCACTCCTCATCAGGTAGGTCCCCGGCGGCGAGCAGGTCAGGTCCCGGCCGTCGAACGGACGTCGCGAACCCAGCCACCGCCATCCGGCGTTGTAGAGGAGGCCCCTGCGTTTGCGCACCTGCTCCAGGTCACGATTACCGCCCATCGATTCCATCGCCTCGGAGAAGGGCTCGGCGTTGAAATCGCCCAGCACTATCGAGTCGTGCAGCGTCCCCGCTGAGGCGAGGGCGGACTTCATCGTGAAGGCGGAAGCGTTCCGGAGCTTTTCGGCGTGGCGGTGATTGCCAAGCTCTGCAGGCCAATGGCAGAGAGCCAGCCTCATCGACTGATCCTGCGGCAGCCCGAGGTCGAAGACGAGCCCCGCGTAGACACGATGATCTGCCACCTCGGCGAACACGGGCTCGCGAGTGGTCACGCTGACGATGCGCGGATCAAAGAGCACGAGGAGATCGTGCGGTCGTGGGAGGTCGGGTTGTGGCGCGTTGGGCCTCCATGTCGCGTACGGAAACTGAAGGACCTCCTTCAACAGCGGCTCCAACACGCTCGGTCGGACCTCGCAGAGGCCGACTACCGCGCAGCTCTCCTCCCGCATCAGCGCTCGGATCACCTTCGCAGTGTCTGAAATCTGTCTGACGGACGGCTTTTTTCCCGCCAGCCCCGTATTCCACCACGCGAGGCGGAGCTTCATACCGGGATCATACGGAACCGCAGAAACGTTGCACCTGACCAATGGGGCCTGGGTCGACCCAGACCCCGCCAGCTCCGGGGGCCGTCGCGGCGCTGGTTCCTCCACCCGCGCACGCTCGCAGAACCATCGTAGTCCGGCGTTCTTACGAACGTCGGTCCCCGTCGTCTCCCGCTCCGAGTCCCGGGCGTGGGCGCCGTGGTAGCGTCGCGACGGTGAGCGAGCCCGAGGCCGCGGAGATCGTCTACGAGCACCCCGCGCCGCCGCCGCGACGGTGGGCGATCGTCGTGGGGGGAGTTCTGTTTGTGGCGCTGGCGCTGTGGGTGACGGCGCGCGCGCTGCCGAGCCCCCGGTGGCTCGTGGCGGCGGTCGCCATCGGCCTCGCGGTGGTGGCGGTGCAATCGCTATTGGGAGGACGTGGTCCGCTGGCGACGACGCGCGTGACGGCGGACGCGGGCGCGCGGACGCTGCGCATCACCCATCGACGGGGCGAGCGCGTGGTGGCGCTCGGGGACATCGCGGACGCGCAGCACGGTCGGGTGGTGGCGAACGACGGCGTCACGTTGGACGCGGTGACGCTCACGCTGCGCGGTGGCGAGGCGGTGTCCTTCGGCGTGGCGAGCCCGGAGACCGCTGAGGGGGCGGCGCGGGCGATACGCGCGCTCATCGGGACGGATCTCCGAGAGCAGGCGCCGTCCGCGGTTCAGGCCCGCAGTACATAGGACCCACGCTGCGGCGTTGGCGCGGCGCGCACCGGTCAGGCCCGCAGTCACCGGGGCCCACGCCGCAGCGTCAGCGCGGCGCGCACCGGTCAGGCCCGCAGTCACCGGGGCCCACGCCGCAGCGTCAGCGCGGCGCGCACCGGTCAGGCCCGCAGTCACCGGGGCCCACGCCGCAGCGTTAGCGCGGCGCGTATCCGCTACGCCCGCAGTCACCGGGGCCCACGCCGCAGCGCGTTAGCGCGGCGCGTATCCGCTACGCCCGCAGTCACCGTCCGAACAACTCATTCTCGGTCTCGTGGGGCTGTCGGATCTCGACTGCGAACGTAGCGGATGCGCGCCGCGCTGACGCTGCGGCGTGGGCGCTGGTGACTGCGGGCCTGACCGGTGCGCGCCGCGCTGACGCTGCGGCGTGGTCCCCGGTGACTGCGGAGCTGACCGGTGCGCGCCGCGCTAACGCTGCGGCGTGGGCGCCGGTGACTGCGGGCCTGACCGGTGCGCGCCGCGCTGACGCTGCGGCGTGGGCGCTGGTGACTGCGGGCCTGACCGGTGCGCGCCGCGCTGACGCCGCAGCGTTGGCGCCATGTACTGCGGGCCTGACCGGTGCGCGTCGTCCTACGACCCCACAGGCGCGACCGTCTCCGTATCGGCCTCGTCGGGCGGCGCCACCACGTCGTCGCGGAACAGGTACGCGTACACCGTCGGCAGCACGAACAGCGTCAGGAACGTCGCGCTCAACAACCCCCCGATGACCACCGTCGCGAGCGGCCGCTGCACCTCTCCGCCCGCGCTCGACGACAGCGCCATCGGGATGAACCCCAGCGCCGCCACCGTCGCCGTCATCACCACCGCTCGCAGCCGACTCTCCGCGCCCTTGCGCGCGGCCTCCAGTGCCGATCGCCCCTGCGCGCGCAGCTTCTTCACCGTCGTCAGCAGCACCACGCCATTGAGCACCGCGATGCCGAACAGCGCGATGAACCCCACGCCCGCGCTGATGGAGAACGGCATCCCACGCATCCGCAACAGCAGCACGCCGCCCACCGCCGCGAAGGGCACGTTGAGGTAGATGAGCAGCGCCGTCTTCATCTCCCCGAAGGCCATGTACAGCAGCACGAAGATGAGCCCCAGCGCGAGCGGCACCGCGAAGCCCAGGCGCTCCGACGCCGCCGCGAGGTTCTCGTACTGGCCGCCCCAGCGCAGCACGTAGCCCGGTGGCAGATGGACCCGCTCGCGCACCCGCTCCTGCGCCTCGCGCACGAAGCCCGCGAGGTCCCTGCCGCGCACGTTGACCTCCACGTTGGTGCGCCGCCGCACGGCCTCCCGGCTCACGCTCGCGGGTGAGTCCACCACCTGGATGCTCGCGATCTGCCCCAGCGGAACCAGCGTGTTGCTCGGCCCGCTCACCGGCAGCATCCGCACCTGGTCCATGTCATCGCGCAGCGCTTGCGGCAGTCGCACCTGCAACCGGATGCGCCGCTCGCCCTCGTAGACCTCGCCCACGCCGCGCCCGCCGATCACCTCGATGGCGTCGAGGGCGTCGCGTACCGACACCCCGTACCGTGACGCCGCCGCGCGATCGACCGTCACCTCCAGCGTCGGCAATCCCTCCAGCTGCTCGCCGCGCACGTCCGTCGCGCCGGGCACCCCGCGGGCCACGGCTTGAATCTGCCCGCTGAGGCGTTCGAGCGTGCCGAGGTCGTCGCCGTAGACGGTGATGGCGACGTCGGAGCGCGTCCCGCTGATGAGCTCCGCCATCCGCAGCTCGATGGGCTGCGAAAACGAGAACCCCATCCCCGGCAGCGCCTCCGTCAACCGCGCCGAGATGCGGGCGATGAGGGCCTCGCGCGTATGGGCGGTGCGCCACTCCGAGGGCGGTCGCAGCGCCACGATGACGTCCGAGAGCTCGACGCCCATCGGGTCCGTGGCGATCTCCGCGCGCCCCGTCTTGGTGACCACGGTGATCACCTCGGGAAACTCCCGCAGCACCCGCTCGAAGCGCGTCGCCCCGCGCACGCTCTCCTCCAGCGACACGCTCGGCAGCCGCATCACCTGGATGGCCAGCGCGCCCTCGTCGAGCCTCGGAACAAACTCCGCGCCCATGGTCGAACCCACCAGCCCCGTCACCACGAGCAGCGCGAGGCACAGCGCGATCACGAGACGCGGCGCGCCCATCACCGCCGACAGCAGCCGCGGATAGACCCCGTGGATGAGCCGCACGACGAAGGGCTCGTGGTCCTCGGGCTTCTGGCGCATGAGCGAGGCGACCAGCACCGGCACGAAGGTGAGCGAGGCGATGAAGGCACCCCCCAGCGCGAACAGCACCGTGATCGCCATCGGCTTGAACATCTTCCCCTCGACACCCGCGAGGGTGAGGATGGGCACGTACACCAGTACGATGATGGCCTCGCCGAAGAGCGCGGCGCGGCGAACGTCGAGCGTCGAGCGCAGCACCACGTCGGCGGCCTCGCGGTACGAGAGCGGTCGCTTCTGGCCCTTCGCGGCGGCGGCGAGGTGCACCACCGCGCTCTCCACCACGATGATCGACCCGTCGACGACGATGCCGAAGTCGATGGCGCCCAGGCTCATCAGGTTGCCGCTCAGGCCGAGCGCCCGCATGCCCGTGAAGGCCACCAGCATCGCGAACGGAATGGCCGCCGCCACGATGAGCCCGCCGCGCAGGCTGCCCAGCAGCAGGAAGAGCACCGCGACGACGAAGAGTGCCCCTTCGGCGAGGTTCTTGGCGACGGTGTGGATGGTGCGCTGCACCAGCTCGCCGCGGTCGTAGAAGGTGTCGATGCGCACACCCGGCGGGAGCGACGGGGCGATCTCGCGGATGCGCGCCTTCACGCTCTCCACCACCTCGCGGCCGTTGGCGTCCACCAGCATCATCACGATGCCCGTCACCACCTCGCCGCGGCCGTCGCGGGTCACCGCGCCCTGCCGGATCATCGGCGCCAGGTGCACCCGCGCCACGTCGCGCACCCGCACCGGGACGCCGTCCGCGCGCGTCTCGATGAGCACGTCGCCGAGCTCGTCGAGCGACTGGATGCGCCCTTCGCCGCGCACGAGGAGCTGCTCGCCCGCGCGCAGGAGATACCCGCCGCCGGAGGTGGCGTTGTTGCGCTCGATGGCCTGGAAGAGGTCGTTGAGCGAGACGCCCAGCGCGCGCAGCCGGTCGGGTAGCACCGCGACCTCGTAGGTCTTCAGCTCGCCGCCGAAGGCGTTGACCTCCACCACGCCCGGCACCGACCTCAACTGGAACGCGATGAACCAGTCGAGCGTCGAGCGCAGCTCCATCGGGGTGTGGCACGCCTCGGTGTCGGCCGCGCCCTCGGCGCACATCCGGTCGCTGCGAACCTCGAACTGGTAGATCTCCCCGAGCCCCGTGCTCAACGGACCGAGCTCGGGTGACACACCGTCGGGGAGACGTTCGCGCGCCTGCACGAGCCGCTCGGAGATGAGCTGTCGCGCACGCAGCAGGTCGGTGCCCTCCTCGAAGACCACGGTCACCGCCGACAGGCCGAAGCGCGACACGCTGCGCACCTCGGTCAGCCTCGGCAGGCCGCTCATGGACGACTCCACCGGGAAGGTGATGCGCCGCTCGACGTCCACCGGCCCGAGCGACGGCGCCCGCGTCAGCACCTGCACCTGCACGTTGGTGATGTCGGGCACCGCGTCGATGGGAAGCGCCCGCATGCTCTCGGCGCCGACGAAGGTGACGAGCACGACGAAGGCGAGCACCAGCACCCGCCACTTCAGGCAGAGCTCGAGGATCTTCTTCACCTCAGTCGGCCTCGCCGAGCTCGGCTCCCTGGAGCGCGCTCTTCAGCGTGAAGGCCCCGCTCACCGCGAGCGTCGCGCCCTCCGTGAGCCCGCCGCGCAGCTCGTGGAAGCCGCCGGCCCGCCGACCGAGCTCCACCGCCTGCGGGCGGAAGGTGAGCGGAGTCGCCCCCGGGACGAACACCGTCGGCTGACCCTCGATGGTCGCGACCGCATCGACCGGAACCACCAGCACCCGCTCATCGGGCGACCCGCCGACGAGCTCGACGCTGCCGAAGAGGCCGCTGCGCAGGCGCGCGTCCGGGGTGGTGAGCGACACGCGGATGGGGAGCGATCGCGTGCGCTCATCGAGGGCCGGGGCGACGTAGACGATGGTTCCGGCGAGGGCGAGGTCGGGGAAGGCGTGCAGGCGGACGACGGCCGCGGTGCCCACCGCGACGCGCGCGATCTCCAGCTCGGGAACATCACCGCGCACCCACACCCGCGTCGGATCGGTCACCACGAAGACCGCCCGTTCGGGGCTCGCGGTCTCACCCAGCGCGGCCTGCACCGCGACCACCACTCCGTCGATGGGCGAGCGGAGCTGCAACTCACCCGCGGTGCCCGAGCCGAAGAGCGCGAGCTGCCGTTGGGTCCCTTCGACCTCGGCGCGGAGCTCGCCGACCAGGGCCTCGGCGTCGATGACCGAGCGCTGCGCGCCGATGCCCTCGGTCGAGAGAGCGCGCTGCCGACGGAGCGTGGCCTCGGCCGCCGAGAGACGGGCGCGGGCCTGACCGAGGCGGGCGCGGGCCGCCGAGACGTCGTTGGAGGCCACGACCCCGAGCAGCTCGTTGCGGGTCACGCGCTGACCGAGCGCGACGGCGACGCGGGTGATGCGCCCCGACACCAAGGGCCCGACCTGCGCCGTGCTGCTCGGCTCGAACTGCACCTCCGCGGGCAGCGCCACGCCTCCACCGAGCGCGCGTCGCTCGACCTGCCCGGTGCGAACGCCCGCGAGCCGCATGGCCTCGGCGGTGAGCCGCACCTCGTGGGGAGTGCCTGCTTCGGCGACGGGTTCGGCGGTCGCTGGCGGCGTCGCGCGCTGGCAGGCCACGAGCACGAAGAGCAGCGCGAGGAGTCGCATCACGGTGATCCTTCGGCGCTGTGATCGTCGGGCCAGAGGTCGACGCCGACGGTGCGTTCGAGGTTGGCGAGGGCGACGAAGTAATCGAGCTGCGCGTCGAGCGCGTCGTTCTGGATGCGCAGGAAGCGCTCGCGTCCGATGGAGAGGGCGAGCACGTCGATCTCCCCGAGCTCGAACGACCTTCGCAGCAGCGAGAGGTTCTCCTCGAAGCGCGGCAGCACCTCGGTGCCGTAGCTTCGCAGCCGCTGCGCCGCGGAGGTGACCTCGCTGTGGGCGAGCGCCACCTGACCTTCGAGCAGCGACAGCGCGGCGGCGAGCTCGGCCTCGGCGACCCGCACGTCGGCGCGCGATCGGGCCCGCTCACCCTGGTTGCGCTGGAAGCTCGGGATGGGCACCGACACCACTCCCTGGATGGTGTGGTACGGCCCCTCGGCGGTGGGGTTTCCCTCGCGCTGATACTGGAGTCCGACGGTGGGCTGGGGCCACGACTGCCGGTCGGCCACCGCCACGCGCGCCTGGGCCTCGCGCACGGCGGCGTCGCGCGTTCGGAGCGACGGGAGCTGCTGTCGCGCCGTGGTGAGCAGCACGTCGAGGGCGGGCGGTTCGCGCGCGGCGTCGACCTCTCCGACGGGCGTCGGCGGACGCGCGACGGGCCAGCCCGAGAGCTGCGCGAGCTGGATGCGGGCGCTGAGGTAGCCCTGCGTCGCGGCGACGGTGAGCTGCCGCGCCTGGGCGACCTCGGCCTGCGTGAGACGCAGCGTGAGCCCGGCCGTCTCGCCCGCGCGAATCTGCCGCTCGACGATACGCAGGAGGTCTTCCTGGAAGGCCAGGATGCGCGCCGCGAGGAGGGCGCGGTCGCGCTGCACGAGGGCGCGGTGGAAGGCCGCGTGGACGTCGCAGTGCACGGCCCAGCGGAGCTGCTCGATCTCGGCGTCGGTGAGGTCGCGCTGACGTTCGGCGGCCGTGAGCCGCAGCCCTCGCTCGCCGCCGATGAAGAACTGCTGGGTGACGCTCGCCTGCACGTCGACGCCGACGCCCGTGAGGCCGAGGCGTGGCCCGACGGCGAGGCTCACCTCGGGGTTGGACGGGGCCCACGGGCTCGCGGCGACGCGCGCGGCCGCGGCGCGTGAGCGGGTGCTGCGGGCGACCTGCAACACCGGAGCGCGGGCGTCGGCGTACGCGAGAAACGAAGACAGCTCGACCTCCTCGCGCCCGCTCGGATCGGGGAGCGCCGCGTGGGGATGCACCTGTGTCGGCGCGTGGTCGCTGTGGGTCGCGGGGTTTCGGAGGTGAGGCGCGACGGACTCCGCCCGCTCGATGGGCGCGGTGGTCGCGCACGCGGCGAGCGAGGCTGCGGCGAGGACGAGAGACAGGTTGGAGGGCCGCCGCACGAGATGAGAACTCCTACGGCTCTCTCTATACTCCTGCGGCGGTGGCGGGGGCCTAGTCGCCGTAGATGGCGCCGACCTCGTCGAAGAGCTCCTGCGCGCGGTCTTGATCAATCTCCAGCGCGTCGGCGATGTCGTCGTAGGCCTCGCCTTCGTCGTCCTCGCCGTACTCGCCGTCGGCCACGAGCACCGCGCAGGCCACCTGGAAGGCGACCTCACGCAGCTCTTCGGTGACCAGGTTGGCGTTGAGCGCTTCGAGGCGCGCGTCGTAGCCCTGCTCCTCCAGCATCTCGATGGCCTCGTTGATGATGGCGCGGATGTCCCGGTTGGAGACCTTCCCGTCGAGGAAGCCGGAGATCACGTCTGCGACCTGGTCGTACTCCTCGGTGGTGATCTCGCCGTCGGCCGCCGCCATGAGGATGCCCGCGTCGACGAACCCCTGGAGGGTCATCGCCGTGAGTTCGATCTGTCGCTCCATCGCGCGCTTGCGCTCTCGCCGCCTGAACATGGCTTCGTCGCTCCTTCTGGACGATCGGAGATCGATGCGATGAGGCCAACGTCGCCTCGTCGATCCCTCGCTCGTCGCGGTCGGAAGGGAGCCTCAGCCCGCCGTCACCTGTCAACGTCGTTCGGGTGACACCGGAGGGCCCGGCGCGACCTGAACGATCCGCATCCACGGCGGTCGGTCGAGGAGCTGCAAGCGCAACAGCCGCCGCTCGGGGAAGCGTCGCCGCGCGAGCTCGTCGGCGCCCGGCAGGTCGTGCAGCAACAGCACCGGGTTGCTCAGCGCCGGGTCGTTGGGCGGCCACGCGCGCTCGTGCGAACCCACCGCCCGCATGAACGGCACCCCGGGCAGGCCTGGCGTCCCTTCCAGAATCCATCGCCGCGGCGGGACGAGCACCACCGCGCGCCCCAGTCGATCGGGCGCGAGCTGCGCGGCGAGCACCTCTTCGGCGACCGCGTGCTTCTGGAGCGTGGCGGCCGTCCAGCCCGTGAGCACCGCGCCTGCGAGGCCCACCGCGACGGCGAGCGTGGCGACGGCGCGTGGCTTGTCGACGAGGCGGGCGTAGCGAGAGTCCGCGAGCCGCGCGAGGCCCGCGACGGCGAGCAGCGCGAGCGCGACGGTGCTGTCGGCGTAGTGGATGGGACCGATGAGGTGGATGCCCGGGTCGGGGTGGAGGACGGCGATGGCGAGCCCCAACGCGACGCCCGCCGCGACACCCGCGAGCACCTTGTCGCGCCCCGCACCGAGGGCCACGAGGGCCAGGCCCAGCGGGCCGAGAAACCACACGCCGAGGAGCAACACGTTGTAGGCGAAGTTGCCGCCGAAGTTCTGGAGGCGGGTGGTAGGCGGGCGGTTCCAGTTGTGGACGAGCTCGGAGGGAGCGAAGCGCGCGTGGAGCAGCGGGTTGCCCGTCACGCAGCGGTTGTGCAGCGCGAAGAGCGCGACCCACGGCAGCACGCCGAGGAGGAGACCGGCGAGGGCGGCGCGGTCGTCGCGGGACCCGCGGGCGGCGCGCACGGCGGCCATCACCGCGAGCGGCGCCGAGAGCACGAACACCTCGACGGGTCGGCACAGCCCCGCGGCGCCGAGGGAGAGCCCCGCGACGATCCAGCGGGTGAGCGACGGCTTCCCAGCGGCCCACACCGCGAGCGCGGCCGAGAGCGCGATGAGCCCGCGCGAGAAGGTGTTGGCGTGCGAGGTGATGGAGAAGAGGGCGCCCGTGGGTGAGGCGACGAAGAGCAGCGCCGCGGCGAGGCCCCAGGCGGCGGTGCGGCGGCGGCCGACGGCGTAGGCGAGGGCGGGCAGCGGGAGCGCGCCGAGGGCGGCGATGAGGATGCCGTTGAGGTTGGCGGCCGACTCGGCGACCCAGACGAGCTGCGGGCCGAGGAAGTCGAAGCTCGCGACGCGGCCGCCGCGGGTGAAGAGGAAGAGCTGCGGGAAGATCTCGGTGGGCCCCGGCGACGGAACGCTGCACTGCCCGGTGAGCAGCACCTGGGCGCCGAAGCGCACGCTGTGTTCGTCGTCGGTGATGGGGCGGTCGAGCAGCAGCACGCCGCGGGCGAGGCGCGCGACGACCATGCCGATGACCCAGAGCATCACGAGCCCGGCGGCGCGCTCGCGGTCGTCCATGGCGTCGAGGCGGGCGGCCACGCGGCTCACCGTCGGAGCGAGCGACGGCGCGACCGCCCACGCGACGAGCGCCGCGCCAGGGACGACGAGCACGAGCCATCCGAGCAGGCGCATGAGCTCGCCCGCGCTGAAGTCGTTGAGCCCCCCGCGAATGACCACCTCGGTGCCGACGATGGTCTGCCCGAGTCCCGCGAAGCACGCGATGAGCAGAAGTCCCCCCGCGAGGGCCGTCGTGCGTCTCCACCACTCTGCTTGCATTGGCTCCGGGCGTGTCCCTTCCGCCTCGCATCTGGTGGTGCCGGGCGCGCTGCGATACTAACCCTGCTCACCAACGCTGTGACCACGCTCCTCGTCACCGGCGGCGCCGGGTTCATCGGATCGGCCTTCGTGCGCCGCGCGCTGTCAGACCCGTCGGTCTCGGTGGTCACCCTCGACGCGCTCACCTACGCGGGCGACGCCGCCAGCCTCGACGGTCTCCCCCGCCACTCCCTCGTCCACGGTGACATCGCCGACCGGGCCCTCGTGCTGCGTCTCCTGCGCGAGCACCGCCCCGCCGCGGTGGTGCACCTCGCGGCCGAGTCCCACGTCGACCGCTCCATCGACGGCCCGCGCACCTTCGTCGAGACCAACGTGCTCGGAACCTTCGAGCTCCTCGAAGCCTGCCGCGCGTGGCTCACCGAGCGCTCGCCCTCCGAGCGCGAGGGCTTCCGCTTCGTGCATGTCTCGACCGACGAGGTCTACGGCTCGCTCGGCGCGGGCGGGCGCTTCACCGAGGAGTCACCGCACGCGCCCAACTCGCCGTACGCGGCGTCGAAGGCGGCGGCCGATCATCTGGTGCGCGCGTACTTCCACACCTACGGCGTCCCGACGGTGACGACCAACTGCTCCAACAACCTCGGGCCGCGGCAGTTTCCCGAGAAGCTCATTCCCCTGATGGTGCTCAACGCGCTGGAGCGCCGCCCGCTGCCCGTCTACGGCGACGGCGGCAACGTGCGCGACTGGCTCTACGTCGACGACCACTGCGACGGGTTGCTCGCGGCGTGGAGGCGGGGGACGCCGGGGCGCACGTACAACCTCGGTGGTGGCGGCGAGCGCACCAACCTCCAGGTGGTTCACGCGCTGTGTGATCTGGTCGACGAGCTGCGGCCCGAGCTCGGGGGGGACACGCGCTCGCTGATGCGCTTCGTGGCCGACCGTCCGGGGCACGACCGTCGGTACGCCGTCGACGCGTCGCGCGCGGCGGCGGAGCTCGGGTGGCGGCCGACGCGGCGCTTCGAGGAGGCGCTGCGCGAGACGGTGCAGTGGTACCTGGCGCACCGGGCGTGGTGCGAGCGCATCACCAGCGGCGTGTATCGGCGCGAGCGGCTGGGGTTGCGGGAGTGAGCTCAGGCGCCGCGCCGGGTGAAGCGCGCGGCGAGGATGCGGAGCTGAGCCCGATCGTCGGCGTCGAAGACGGCCACGGCGGCGGCGGCCGTTGCGACGGCGACCCCTGCGAGGCTCGCGACCGCGAAGCAGACGAGGGGCGGCGTCACTCCCGTGAGGCGGCTCTGCACCGCATGCGCGGTGAGGGCACCGAGCGCGATCACCCCCCCGATGGAGACGAGGACGCCCTCGAACGCGCGAACGCCCGTGAGCACGCGGCCACCTAGCGCCTGGCCGTGTTGGGCGACCACGGTGCCGACGGTGGTCGCGATGGCGGCTCCGAGGACGCCCCACCGGGGGACGAGCGCGGCGAGCAGGGCCACCTTCACCGCCACGGTGGATGCAGCGGTGAGCAGCACCCAGCGGGGTCGACCAGAGAGCGGGACGATCCACGATGCCACGGCGATGCCCCCGATGAACTGCCCGCAGGTGAGGACCATCAACGAAGCGGTCCCCGTGGGACCGAGCGGACCGAAGACCACTCGCAGCGCCGAGGCGCCGGCACCCAGCAGGACGACGACGATGGGCGCCGCGAGGAGCGCGAGCCAGCGAGTCTGTCGGCGCAGGGTAGCCTCCAGGCCGGCGACATCGTTGCGCGCGAGGGCCGCGGGAATGACCGCACAGACCAGCGGGTCGAACGCGCCGCGCACCGCCCCGATGGACCCGGCCAGGAAGAGCCCCACGGCGTACACGCCGACGCTCTTTGCCGGGACGTAGCGGGCCAGCACGAAGATATCCACCTTCGCGGACACCATCCAGAAGAGCGTGGCGCCGAGCAGCGTCGCCGCATGACGGATCATCCCCCATTCCAGCGGGACCCGCAGTGAGGCCGAGAGGGTCGGGCGCAGGCCGATGGTGCGCTGGAAGGAGACGAGAGCTGCTACGAGGGTGAGGGCATGCGCCGCGACGAGCGCTGCGATGGTCGCCCACGGGGGCTGGCGCACGAGGAGGGCGACGGTGAGTAGCAGCGCCGTCGAGGTCGGGAGAAGGAGCCCGCGGATGACCGCGCCGGGCAGGACGGCGCCGGTTGCCTGGGACGTTGCGATCAGGACGGTCACGACGTTGGCGACCACCGGCACCAGCGCGAGCCCTCGCACGAAGGGGACGAGCCCCGGGTCGCGCTGCCAGTGTCCGACGGCAGGGGCGAGCATCACCTGCGCGAGCGCGAGAACGCCTCCCCACAGCGCCACGACCCGGAGTGTCGGTCCCACGATGGCGGGTAGCCGCTCCGGCGCGCCGCTCCCGTGAGCCTCGGCCACGGCGCCGCGAAGCGCGACCTCGGTGCCGAGCATGCCCACCATGGCGACGGCCTCGATGAGGGCGACGTTCCAGGAGTAGCGGCCGTACCCAGCGGGACCGAGCGAGCGCGCCAGGAGGGCGTGGATGAGGGGACCGAGGAGCGGCGCGCCGAGCGCAACGAGCGCGAACATCGTCTGCCGACGCTCGGCCTGCACGTCGGCACTGCTCATTTCCGTAGGCCCAGGGCCCTATCACGCGGTCGGCGGCCGTGTCGACGCGTCGCTCGCGCGGGGCGAGCACACTGAACCGACCGACGACGCGTTCGGGCAGACGACCCTCGGGTGTTCGAGGCACCCCGCGAGGCTCCCGCCGTGATTCGACTCATGATCCCAATCACGACATAGGCACCTTCTTTGTAACGACGCTGCGTCCGTCTGAAACAGTGCGTCGGAGGCGCGGCTTTCAAGGCACATCGTGTCGGCCGATGTCACACATGGCAGCCGCCGCGCAGGCGGAATAATGGGGTAGAGTTGAGAACATGGATCCCTTGTCTTGGAGTTGTCCTGACCTTGCAAAGACCCTCTGCCGTGAAGGGTACTGCGATCTTCCAGGGACAAGATGTCTGCCGTGCGGGACACGCACCGCGGCGTCAGCCTCGCCGCCGTCGAGGGCACGGACGTGATGCGTCGCATGATCTGACGGTTTTCGTCATCGACCCCGGGGGTGGTGGTCGGTCCAGTGGGTATCGAAGTCAAAAGGAGGCGCAGGCCCGATGGTGAAGTTCAACCCACAAGCGACGACTGCCGTGAGCGAGGGCCCCGCCGTCGTCCATGGCACCAGGCGGGTTGGGTGCTTCACGGCTTCGGGCTTCCGGGCGGTGCGCGCGGTGATATCGAATGGAGAGTTCCACGACCGTTCGAGCCGATTGAATCCGCTGCGTGTCGCCGCGGCCATGGTCGCGACCGGCCCTGCGTCCGGCGCGGTCGCCTTTGCCCTTGCGTCGATGCCGGGCGCGTCCCACCCCCTGAGCGCCGCGTGGCACGCCGCCGCACTTGGGTTCTGCCTCGGCTCTCCTCTCGGCGTGGGCCTGGCGCCGCTCGCCTTCGCCGTCTCGCTCCCCTCGGCCGAGCCCGCGCGGGCATGGTTCCAGCGCCACGGTCGGGGGTTCGCCGCCGCCGCCTTCGCGCTGCCGATGATCGTCGGCGCGACGTCGCTCATCTCGCTGGTCGTCGTGTCCGAGGCATTCCGTCGACTGCACGTGCCCGAGGTCGCTTCGCTCGTATCTGTGCTCGTGGTGCTCTCGACTTCGCTGCTCGTAACCGCCGGGTTCGCTTCGCTCGCGGCGTTGTGGGCGTCCCGCGCCCGTCCGCGATCGGGGCTGTTGGGCATCTTCGTGGTCCCATGGTTGGGCGGGCTCATCGCGACGGTCGCCGCCACCTTTGCAGTAGACCTCGTCTTCTCCCTTGCCCCGCACGGGGTCGTTGCGTGGACGCCGCTCGATGTCGTTCACGAGGCGGCGCGGTCCATTGATGTCGCTGGCTTCGTTGGCCTGTGGGCGACCCTCGCGCTCATCTTCCCGACAAGCCTCCTAGCCCTGCGTCGCCCCGCCGCCACGGCGATCCTGTTGTTGTTGGCCACCGTGCCGTTCGTCGCGGCGGCCCGGGCCACGTCACCGTCAGTCGTCGCCCTCGCGCCGGGTCCGCGGCAGTATGCCCTTCGCGCCGCCCGGGGGGTGATGGACCGTGACCATGACGGTCACGCCACCTGGTTTGGTGGCCATGACTGCGACGACCGCGACCCTGCGGTCTACCCTGGGGCATTGGAGATTCCGGGCAACCACCGTGACGAGGACTGCTCGGGCGACGACCTCGACCTCGGGGCGCTCCGCGCGCTTGACACCCCCGACCCCCTCACGCCGGCCGTTCGAGCGCGCCTCGAAGACGTGGTTCCGGCTTCGCCCAACATCGTGCTCCTCACGGTGGACTCCCTCCGCGCCGACCTGCATCGCGCGGGAAACCCCCTGCGGGTGTCGCCCAACCTCGACCGTCTCGCGCAGCGCTCGGTGGTGTTCACCCGCGCCTACGCGCCGTCCACGTACACGGCTCGCTCCTTGGGCGCGACGATGACGGGGCGCCACGCCGACGAGCTGCTCCGAACGCGGGAGACGATGCACCGATACAGCAACGCCAACGTGTTCCTGGCCGAGCGACTGAGGGACGTGGGAATCACCTCATGGAATAGTGTCGTCATCTCCAGCGCGGTGACGTTTCGTCCTCAGACCGGGCTGACGCAGGGCTTCGCCGTCGCGCACCCCGACCTCATCCCGGCGCGGTTCTCACCGCGTGAGACGTCCGACGACCGCGTCGCCAGTCGCGCCATCGAGGCCGTGCAATGGCCGCGGGCCTCGGACGATCGCTTCTTCGTCTGGGCCCATTTCCTCGACCCGCACGAGGAGTACATGCCCCACCCAGAGTTCGGCGACTTCGGGCCGCCGCCGATGGGGCGCTACTGGCAGGAGGTCGCGTGGACCGATCGACAGGTCGGCCGGGTCATCGACGCCGTCGACGCTCTGCCCGAAGAGCGCCGACGGCGCACGATCGTGATCGTGTCCGCCGACCACGGCGAGTCGTTCGACGAACACGGCACGGCCTATCACGGCCGAGACCTTTGGGAGCAGGAGGTCCACGTCCCGCTCATGTTCTACATACCCGGCGCCACGCCTCGGACGATCGAAACGCCCCGGAGCCTCATCGACCTCGCGCCCACGATCCTCGATCTCATGCGAGTCGCACGCCCCGAGCGTGCCGCGGCGGACGGCCTCTCGGGCGTTACGCTCGTTCCCGAGATGCTCGGGTTCGAGCAGGCTCCGCGGCCGGTCTACGCCGACCTCCCCGCCGAGGCGTTCGCCCGGGTACCCGTCTACATGCTCATCGACGGTCGCTGGAAGATCCGGGTGTACGGCGGCGAGGCGCCGCGGTTGTTCGACCTCGCAGCCGATCCCCTTGAGCGAGTCGACCTCGCGGCGCGGCGACCCATCGAGCTCCACCGCATGCGCTCACTCCTTGGTGCGATGCGAGCGCGCATGCGTCGCCGAGCGCCCGTCGAGACGCCGCCGCCGGGTTGGTAGCACGACGCCGTTGCGTTCGGGCGTGACGCTGGTGGTACCGTCACAACCCGCCCATGTCCGCCCCCTCTCCTGACCGCGCACCTCCCTGGTTCGGCTTCGGCGCACCCCACGAGTACGCGGGCGGCGACCCGGCCTACTACGACGCGGCCGACCTCGGATGGCCGCGCATCATGGAGGACAACTGGCACGTCGTGCGCGAGGAGTTCGAGGCCCGCTTCGGCGAGGGCCGCTCGCTCAAGACCTTCTTCGACGAGGCGATGATCACCCGCCACGGCGCGTGGAAGACGCACTCGCTCTTCGTCCATGGGCTCAGCTACCACCACAACCTCAAGGACTTCCCTCGCACCGAGGCGCTGCTGCGTCGCATCCCCGGGCTCGTGTCGGCGAGCTTCAGCTGGCTCGACTCACCGAGCGAGATCAAGCCCCACCATGGCGACTCCAACATGATCGTGCGCGGTCACCTCGCGCTGAAGGTCCCGGCGGGCCTGCCCGAGTGCGGCCTGGAGGTCGATGGCGAGTCACGCGCCTGGGAGGAGGGCCGCATGCTCCTCTTCTGCGACGCCTACATCCACCGGGCCTGGAACCTCTCGGGCGCACCCCGTCTCGTGATGATCATCGACGTGATGCTCCCCGAGTACGTCGACGCGTTGCACTCGGTCTGCTCGAAGGTCCTCGGCTCGTTGCTCATCTTCCGCATCGAGGCGCGTTTGCGACAGGCCCTCAAGCGAACCGACACCACCGAGCACCTCCCGACGGCGGCGCGCATGCCGCTGCACCGGCTGCTCTCCGCGGCGTGGCGGGCGTACCTGCCGTTGCAGCCGCACGTCCCCTTCCTGCCTCCCCGCTGAGGGGGAGGCAGGTCAGGCCGCGTCGCCGCGCCAGACGATGCGCGTGAGCGCCAGCGAGTAGCCGACGCCGAAGCCGACCAGCACCACGCGGTGCCCGGGCTTCAGCGCGCCCTGATCGGCTGCCGCGCGCAGCGCCATCGGGATGGTCGCCGACACGGTGTTGCCCACGTCGCACAGGTGGAAGAAGAAGCGCTCCGGCGCGATGCCGATGAAGCGCCGCAGCGCCTCCAGCATGTGCCGGTTGGCCTGATGGAACACGAACAGGTCGATGTCCTCGATGCGCTCGTCCGTGCGCGCCAGCAGCTCGCGCACCGCCGCCGGGATGACCTCCAGGGTGTACGCGTAGATCTCCGCGCCGCGCATCTCCAGCCGCGGCGGCGAAGTGTCGGTGGCCGGTTCGCGCAGACCGCCCGTGCGCACGATGAGGTCCTCCGCCCCGCGGCCGTCGGTGCCGAAGAGGGTACGCCCGATCCACGCGGTTCCGTCGTCGGGGAGGGTCGGCACCGCGCCGACGAGGGTGGCCGCCGCGCCGTCGCCGAAGATGGTCCGCACGCCCCGGTCGTCGGGCGCGAGAAACTTGCTGTACGTCTCCGCAGTGACGAGCAGGACGTTGCGCGCCTGACCCGTCTCGACGAGCCCCTTGGCGAGCGCGAGCCCGTACGTGTAGCCCGAGCACCCTAGGTTGAAATCGAGCGCGCCCGCGGTGCGCGGCAGGCCGAGGCGCTCCTGCACCACACACGCCGTCGTCGGGAGGAAGTAGTCCGGGCTCTGCGTGCAGAAGAGCAAGAAGTCGATGTCGTCGGGGGAGCAGCGCCCGCGGGCGAAGAGCTTCTGCGCCGCGGCCACGCCGAGGTCGGACGAGAGCTCGCCCGGTGCAGCGATGCGGCGGGTCTCGATGCCCACCTTCGCGGCGATCTTCGCGACGGGCCACTCGGGGCGCTCGCGCGAGAGGTCTTCGTTGGTGAGCCGCTCCTCGGGGAGGTGCTCGGCGATGTCGATGATCGCTGCGTTCACTGGGCCTCTGTCTGGGGGTGCAACGTTCAGAGGGTGGCGCCGCCGTCGACGCCGATGCACTGGCCGGTGATCATCCGCGATGCGCTGGAGAGCAGGAAGGCGCAGGCGTCGGCGGTGTCCTCGGGGCGGCCCATGCCGAGCGGCTGCTGCGCGACGAGGTACTCCACCTCCTCGGGCGCGGTCTTCTTGAGCATGTCGGTGTCCGTCACGCCGGGGAGCACGGCGTTGAAGCGCACGCCGAGGCGCGCGTTTTCCCGCGCGAGCGAGCGCACCGCGGCGTTGATGGCGCCCTTCGAGGCCGCGTAGGCCGCGACGGCGTTGTAGCCGCGCACCGACGACACCGACGAGATGAACACCACCGACGACCCGCCCGGCGCGTACACCCCCTTGCGGCAGAAGCCCTTGGCGAGCGCGAGCCCGGCGAAGAAGTTCACCTCGAAGACCTCGCGTGCGTACGGCATGCTGAGCACCCGCAGCGGCATCACGTCGTACTGCGCCGCGGCGTGCACCAGACCGCGCAGCGCGCCGTGCTTCGCGGACGTCTCCCGCACCCACTCGGGCAGCGCGTCGACGTCGTGACCGAGGTCGCGCACGAGGGCGTGGAAGCGGGCAGGGTCAGCCGCGAGGGCCTTGGTCTCGGCGAGGCGCTCCTCGTTGCGGCCGACCCCGAGGACCACGGCGCCGAGGCCGACGAGGCGAAGAGCGATTGCACGGCCGATGCCCGAGCCCGCACCAGTGACGAGGAAGACGTTGTCGCCATCGAACGCGATCATGCGAATGCTCCTGTCGTCCGCGCGGGCTCGGCGGTGACTTCACCGTCGCGGCGCGGGGTCACCATGGTAGCGTGCGACCGCCCGCGGAGAACACATCCATGATCGACATCGACCTCAAGGGGCGGCACGCGCTGGTCACAGGCGGAGGACGCGGCATCGGACGGGCGACCGCGCTACGGCTCGCCGAGGCGGGCTGCGACGTCGCGGTGGGGTACCGCACGCGCGAGTCCGAGGCGCAGTCGGTGGTCGAGGAGATTCGCGCGATGGGCCGCAAGGCCGTCGCGGTCGGCGGCGACGTCGGGCAGGCGGAGGAGTGCGAGCGCATCCATCGCCAGGCGGTCGAAGGCGTCGGGGCCATCGATATCCTCATCAACAACGCGGGCTCCATCCACAACGACGTCTTCCTCCTCCTCGAGCCCGAGGACTGGAAGACCGTCCTCGACGTCAACCTCATGTCCGTCGTGTACCTGAGCCGGCTCGTCGCGCAGACGATGTGGGTCCGCAAGTGGGGGCGCATCGTCAACCTGTCGTCCGTCGCGGCGTCGCGGCCGACGCGCGGTCAGTCCAACTACGGCGCGGCCAAGGGCGCGGTCGAGACGCTGACCAGGTGCCTCGCGGTGGAGTTCGCGGCGCGCAACATCCGGGTCAACTGCATCTCCCTCGGCGCCATCGACACGGAGATGACCGCCGAGACCAACCGGGAGAACGTCATCGCCCGCCAGCTCGTGAAGCGCTTCGGCACCACCGAAGAGATCTCCGCCTGGATTCTCATGCTCGCTTCGAAGTACGGCGACTACGTCTCCGGACAGGTCTTCGACCTCGACGGCGGCTGGTTCATGACGTGAAGGGCAGGCCCCGATGTTCTTGAGCCGAGGAGCGCATCCCCACCTGCTCACGCCGACGGACTACACGAGCGCCGAGAGCTTCGCCCGCGAGCGCGAGGAGGTGTTTCGCCCCGGGTGGCATTGCATCGGTACCGCCGCGAGCCTCGCCCGCCCCGGCGACTACGTCTCCACCGAGGTCGCGGGCGTGCCGGTGGTCGTGCGCAACATGGACGGCGCGCTACGGGCCTTCGTCAACGTCTGCCCCCACCGCCATAGCCTCATCGTGCGCCCCGGCTGCGGCAGCGCCGAGAAGCTCAAGTGCCAGTACCACGGGTGGGAGTTCGACGGCGCGGGCAAGCTCTCGCACCTGCCCGACGGTAGGTCGTTCGTGGGCTTCAAGGCCCGCGACGCCTGCCTCGACGCGGTCCGCGTCGAGCGCTTCGCCAACCTCGTCTTCGTCAGCGTCGACCCGGCGGGTGGTGCGCTCCGAGATGCTCTGGGGGGCCTCGCCGACGACCTCTCACGCCACTTCGACCCGCTCGACCACGTCTGGACCCAGGTGACCGAGCACGAGGCCAACTGGAAGGTCATCGTGGAAAACGCGGTGGAGAGCTACCACGTCCCGATGGTCCATCAGACCACCTTCAAGACGTACGCGGAGGAGCGCCACCACGACCACCGCGTCGAGCCCGGATACACCCAGTATCACGCGATTCCCAGCGCCCCGAAGCAGCTCCGCTGGCACATCGCCGACCAGGTGGTGTTCCCGCGATTGCCCTCCTGGGGCTATTCCCACACCCACCTCTTTCCCAACAACCTCATCACCTACTCCGGGTACTACCGCGAATGGGTGGTGGCCGTTCCGCTGTCGCCCACGCGCTCGCGACGCGTCGGCTACGGCTTCCTCCCGCGCGACGCCGACGTGCGGGGCATCCCCTTCCTCACCCTCGCCAACCGACTGCTGCGACACCGCACCCGGCAGTCCGCCGACAAGATCCTGGGTGAAGACGCGAGCCTCTGGGAGTCCGTGCAGCGCGGCCTCACCAGCAGCCGCAACCGCGGCATCATCGGCGCCCGCGAAGAGCGCGTCGCGGCGTTTCAGCGGTACCTCGTCGAGCGCCGCGGCGCCGACCGATCAGCCCCCGTCGGCTGAGGCCGCGCGGGCAGCGTCCTCGGCCAGGAGCACCTGCTTCACGGACACCGTCGCCGCGAGGTAGTCCTCCGGGGTGAGCGTGCCGATGAGGGTCTCGCCCGCGCCATCGGGGTCGGCAAACCGATATCCCAGGGCGCGGTTGTAGCGAATGGCCCGGCGGTTGGACCTGAGCACCGTGACCGTCATGGCGCGGAAGCCGAGCTTGAGGAAGTTCCAGTCGAGCCCGGCGAGGGCGGCGCGGAAGGGGACCAGGGAGTTCTGGTGCTCCTTCGACCAGATGAGCATGCCGCCTTCTCCGGTCATGGCGTCGAGGTCGATGTTCTTGGTGTGGCAGATGCCGATGGGCTTCTTCTCATAGGAGATGAAGCAATACCGGTTTCGCTCCTTGTCGAGAGAGCGATACCACTCGCGCTGCATCTCCGCGGTGATGTGCTCGCGGTACACCATGAACTGCGTGACCTCCGGGTGGTTTCGCCACCGCCGGAGCAGCTCGATGTTCCACTCCGCGAGGTCGGTGAGGGTCACCCCGTAGTTGGTGTACCAGCTCGACGGGTCGAGCGGCGAACCCACCGCCGGGCCGTCGGGGAGGGTCGCGAGGAAGTCCGGGTCCCAGTCGTCTTCGTCAGCCGAAGATGCCATGCGTGCGCTCGACCTCTTCGTCCGTCTTGGCGCGGTGGAGCGCGAGGTCTTCGAACTCGCCGCGGTGCGGAACGTCGGGCATGCGAAGCACCGGCGGCAGCACCATCGGACCGAGGGTGGTGGCGAAGGAGCACCACGACCACCCGATGCCGAAGCCCGCCATCATCACGCGCGCCGAGCCCTCGGTGAGCTTCTCGCGGAGCTGATCGTTGATGGCCAGCGGGATGGAGGTCGAGCTCGTGTTGCCGTAGCCCTCCAGGCCCAACACCACCTTCGGGGCGGGCAGCCGCGAGCAGCGCGCGACGGTCTTCACCATGAACTGACTCGCCTGGTGGAAGACGTAGTGGTCGACGTCGGCCTCGCTCCAGCCCGCGGCCGTGCGCGTCGCGGCGAGCAACGGCGGAACCGACTCGATGGCGAAGGTGAGCACCTCCGCGCCGTTCATGAACGTCTGCTCGTTGCTGCGGACGATGCCGTCGGCGCGGAGAAACATCTCGAAGTCCGACGGCGTGAAGCGGTGCTTGTAGCCGCCCGCGAGGCAGTGCAGGTGGACGCCTCCGCGGCCGTCGGTGCCCATCACACAGTCGATGGCGGGCGCACCGGGCGAGAACTCCAGCGCCGTCGCGCTGCCGCCGTCACCGAAGAGCGGCACCACCGAGCGGTCTTCCGGCGACGCGGCGCGCGAGACGGTGTCGCCCGCGAGCACCAGTGCCCGCTTCATGCCGCCGCCCGACTGGAGGAAGTTGGCGGCCATCCAGAGGCCGTACGTGTAGCCCGAGCACCCGAGGTTGACGTCGAAGGCGGCGCAGCCGGTGCTGAGCCCCATGCGGGCCTGGATGAGGCACGACGACGCGGGCGAGGGGTAGTCCGGCGTCTGCGTCACGAGGATGAGGACGTCGATGCTCTCCTTGTCCCAACCCAGGTCGGCGAGCAGCCGCTCGGCGGCGTGCTGGCAGAGGTCGGTGGTGCAGAGGTGATCGGCCACCGAGCGCTTCGTCACGCCGGTGTTCTTCACGACCCGGCGCATCTCCTCCTCGCCGAAGCGGACGGCGTCGTCGGCCGCGGTGCGAATGCGATCAGGAACCGCGCTGGCGATGCCCGCCACGCGGACATTTTGAATGCGTGTGACAGCCATGCAGAGCGCTCCGTGCGGGGTGAGATGGGAAGAAGAAGGTCAGTCGGCGAGCTTGTCGGCGACGAGGGCGAGGAGGTCGGAGATCGTGCGGCACTCCTTCACCTTCGCGGCGGGAATCGTGTACTGGAGGCTCGCGTGCATCATCGCGATGAAGCTCACCACGGCGAGGGAGTCCCACGCCGCGAGATCCTTCAATCGCTCATCCCCCTTGATGGTGCCTGGAGCCTCTTCAAGAATCTCGTCGATCGTCGCGTAGAACTCGGTCTTGTTCATCCTGCTCCTCGTATCTTCCCGGATTTTTCTCAAGCCCCGTGGGGCTTGTCAACGATCACGGACCTCGGCGCTGCAGGGCGGTCTTCCGGCTCATCGACGTTGACAGTTTCCTTCACGACGTAGAGGGGACGGCGCCGCGTCTCGTCGAAGATCTTGCCGATGTAGAGGCCGACGATTCCGAGGTTGGCGAAGAGCAGTCCCCCGATGAAGTAGAGGGACACGATCACGCTGGTCCAACCCGGTACGGGGATACCCCAGATGAGCGCTCGCATGAGCTGGTAGACGCCGTACGCAAACGCGAACACGGCGACCGCGGCCCCGAACTGGATCGACAGCCGCAGCGGCTTGTCGGACTGCGAGATGACCGACTCCGTGGCGAGCGCGATCATCCGCCCGAGGGTGTACGTGGTCTCTCCCGCGAAGCGGTCGCGGTGGGCGGTGTCGACGGTGCTCGTCGGAAAACCGAGCCACGCGACGAAGTGGCCGTGCGCGCGGTTGCGCTCCTTGAAGAGCCGGAGGTTCTTCACCACCCGCCGCGAGATGATCGAGAAGGTGCCGATGCTGCTGTCGAGGTCGCGCCCCATGAGCCGGCCGAGCACCCGGCTGAAGCCCCACGATGTCGCCCGCTTGAAGGCCGAAAATCGCTTGTTGAGCCGACGCGCGAAGACGACGTCGAAGCCCTCCAGCGCTCGCGCGTAGAGGCGCTCGATGTCCTCCGGGGCGTCCTGGAGGTCGCAGTCCATCACCACGACCCAGTCGCCCTCCGCGTGGTCGATGCCCGCGGCGAGCGCGTAGTGCTGGCCGAAGTTGCGCGACAGGTTGATGGCCTTCACCCGCGCATCCCCTTCGGCGATGCGCTTGAGGACGGACCAGTCGGCCTTCGGGCTGCCGTCGTTGACCACCACGATCTCGAAGTTGGGCGTGATCGCGGGAAGGCACGCGACGAGACGCCGGTGCAGCTCTTCGAGGCACCCGTCGCAGCAGTAGGTCGGCGTGACCACCGAGAGGTGCGGCCGCAGCGCGCTCACGTCGCAAACTCCTCCGCCAGCGCTTCGAGGTACGCCCGATACCGCCCGCTCGGCATGCCCTCCAGGCACCTCCGCAGCCCCTCGGCCGACAGGAATCCCATCCGCACCGCCGCCTCCTCCGGGCACCCGATGACGAGCCCCTGCCGCGACTCCAGCGTGTGCACGAACTGGCTCGCCTGGAGCAGCGCCTCGTGCGTCCCCGTGTCCAACCAGGCGATGCCGCGCCCCATCGGTCGCGCGAGCAGCCGCCCCTCGTCGAGGTACATCCGGTTGAGGTCGGTGATCTCCAGCTCGCCTCGCGCCGACGGCTTCACCGTCGCCGCCCGCGCCGCCACGCCCGGTCCGTAGATGTAGAGCCCCGGCACCGCCCACGCCGAGCGCGGTGAGCGCGGCTTCTCCTCCAGCGACACCGCCCGCAGCCCCGCATCGAACTCCACCACGCCGTACGCGCTCGGGTCGGCCACCTTGTAGGCGAACACTGTCGCGCCGTCGCCGTTCTCCGCGATGGCCTCACGGAGGAAATCGAGCCGCCCGTAGAGCAGGTTGTCGCCCAGCATCAGCACGCACGGGTCGTCGCCCAGAAACTCCGCGCCCAGCACCAGCGCCTCGGCGATGCCTCGCGGCTCGACCTGCACCGCGTACGAGATGCTCAGCCCCCAGCGCGACCCGTCGCCGAGCAGCGCCTCGAAGCGCGGAACGTCCTCCGGCGACGAGATGAGCAGCACCTCGCGGATGCCCGCCACGATGAGCGTCGTGAGCGAGTAGTAGACCATCGGCTTGTCGTAGATGGGCTGGAGCTGCTTGCTCACGATGGCCGTCAACGGATAGAGCCGCGTTCCCTTGCCGCCCGCCAGCAGGATGCCCTTCACGCCGCTCACGGCCTGAACCTCACGCACGCCTCGACCACGCGCGCCGTCTCCTCCGCGGTGATGGTCGCGTAGAGCGGCAACCGCACCAGCCGCGAGGCGAAGTCCTCCACCACGGGGCAGTCGCCTTCCTTGCCACCGAAGCGCCGGCCCATGTCCGACAGGTGCAGCGGGACGTAGTGGCGCACCGACATGACGCCTCGCGCTCGCAGGTGCGCGATGAAGGCGGTCGCCGAGTCCTCGCTCGGCAGCGTCAACCAGAAGAGGTGCGACGGGTGCCTGGCCGACGGCGGAACGAAGGGCAGGCCGACGCCGTTGGCCGCGGCCCACGACGAGAGCTCGCGAGCGTAGGTGTTCCAGCACGCGGCGCGGGCGGACTGGATCTCGTGGCGACGTTCGAGCTGATCGAGGAGCACGGCGGCGAGCAGGTCGGGCAGCAGCCAGCTCGATCCGCGATCGACCCACGAATACTTGTCCACCTCGCCGCGCAGGAAGCGCCCGCGGTTGGTGCCCTTCTCGCGCACCATCTCCGCGCGCTCGACGAGGGCCGGGTCGTTGACGAAGAGGGCGCCGCCCTCGCCGCACGCGAGGTTCTTGGTCTCGTGGAAGCTCGCGGTGGACATCACGCCAAACGACCCGAGCGCTCTGCCGCCGAGAGACCCCATGAGCCCATGGGCGTTGTCCTCCACCACGGCGATGCCTCGTCGGCGTGCGAGGTCCGTGATGGCATCCATCTCGCCGCCGACGCCTGCGTAGTGCATCACCACGATGGCGCGCGTGCGCTCGGTGACGAGCGCGTCGAGCTTCGAGGCGTCGAGGTTGAGCGTGTCGGGGCGACTGTCGACAAAGACCGGTCGCGCGCCCAGCAACGCAAAGGCGTTGGCCGACGACGTGAACGTGAAGCTCGGGACGATGACCTCGTCGCCCGGACCGATGTCGAGCAGCAGCGCGGACATCTCCAGCGCCGCCGTGCACGAGGGCGTCAGAAACACCCGCGTGCTCCCGACGATGTCGGCGAGGATGCCTTCGCAGCGGCGCGAGATCGCGCGGTCGCCGCAGGTCTGCCCGCTGCGCATCACGGCGGCGAGGTGGTCCATGGCGGCGGGCCCGAAGGAGGGGCGGTTGAAGGGGATGACAGGCGCGTCGACCACCGGGGCCGAAACGCTACGCTCGCGGGCGAAGCGGTGTAAAGCAGCTCGTCAGGGCCGCACACTCCGCCAGCGCGGGTCGTCACGGTCCGATCGTCGCGCGGGACCCCCCAAGGGCCCCAGCCGACGGATATCCAGCCGTTGTCGCAATCGACGAGGGTCGCGAACGAATCGCTCTTGCCGGGGGGCGCGTCACGATAGCTTGCCCCGTCCGGCGAGGGGCACCGGCCAACTCGCGCCCCTCGGCAGCGTTCGCGCTTCCCTCCCACTGCGACAGTCGGAGCGGAGAGGCGTCCGCCTCTGCCCTCATCCGCCCGCTGCGCCATGCGCCACGGGTTCACCGACCGCTAAGGAGAATGACCGTGGACGTCCTCACCGCCTTGAGCAACCACTCCGACTATTCGCGCAACCAGCTCCAGCTCATTCTCGGAGCCTGGATCCTCAGTGGTGCCGCGAGCCGGAAGAGCAAGATCTCCCTCAGCGACGGAGACGTCGCCGAGGAGGACTACGACAAGCGCTCGCTCTACTCGCTGCTCTACGCGCTCTACCGCTCCATGGGGCAGGTGCGGAGCGAGCACGGTGATCGGTACGAGTTCACGTTCAACACCTGGGGCTACACGTGGCCGACGGCCTGGGGTGACTCCCCCACCACGGAGCGCGACCCCCAGCGCTTCGGGCGCAACGCGTACACCGGGCTCTACCACTTCGACGTCGTGCGCAACTACATCAACGAGCGCGACGGCAAGGTGCACATCATCGAGCTGGGCTGTGGCACCGGAGCGGGCGCCCACCAGGTCTGCTCCAACGTGCTCAAGCGCGCGACGTACGAAGCCGTCGACATGCAGCACGCGGCCATTCGCACCTGTCACCGCAAGTTCGTCCCCGAGCTCGGCGGCCGGCTCAAGGCGACCTGCTCGGACGCGACGCATCTCGATCGCCCCGACGGCAGCGCGGACTTCGTCGCGGTCAACGAGACCCACGTCACCGAGCTCGCGGGCGTCGTCACCAACGAGGACGAGCGCTTCTTCCGCAAGGCCCACGCGCTGCTCAAGCCGGGCGGATTCATCGTGTGGGGCAACGCGATCCCCGACACCACCTGGGGGGCGTGCTTCAAGTTCCTGGAGGCCAACGGATTCAAGCTGCGTGAGGAGTGCGACGTCACGGCCGAAGCGGTGAAGGCCCGCGACGAGGACAAGGCCCGCATCGACGTCTACGTCGAGCAGTGCATGGAGGCCTTCCACGCCTTCCGCATCCCCGTGCTGGGCTCGCGCAAGCGCGCCGAGGCCGAGATCGCCCTCAAGAACTTCGCCCGCAACCCCGACACCCGCCTCTACCGCAACATGGTCGACCGCTCGGACACCTACCGCGTGGTCACCCTCGAAAAGATGAGCTGACGCTCCTTCCCCGCGGTCGAGCGCTTACCCTCGCAGCGCGTCCGCCATGGCCCGCCCCGACCCACGCAAGCTCGACCTCCTCATCGCGACCCTCCAGCGCGCGCCGCGCACCTACGACGAGCTGATGGCCGACGCCCGGCTGGAGCTATCGCGCCGATCGCTCCAGACCTACCTCGACGAGCACCTCGCGGCCCGCGGGTACACCGTGGTGCGCGGCGTCGCGGCGGGCTCTCCGCCACGGAAGACCTTCTTCATCCCGGCCACCGACGACGAGCCGCACGGGGGCGTCGTCGACCGCGCGGCGTACTCCCTCGCGCGCGGCTTCCTCGAAGGTCTCTTCCCCCTCGAAGGAACCTCCCTCGACGCTCTCACCCGCCGCCGCAACTCGCGGGTGCTGGCCTTCGCGAGCGGCGTCCCCGTCTTCGACGAGCACCACATGCGGGCCCTCATGAAATGGATCGCCGCCGCCGAGCACGATCCGCCCCGCGCCGTGATGCTGCGCTACGGGCGCGCGAGCGGCCCGCGGGCGGGCGACGCGGGCGTCGAGGCGCGCGTCGTGTGGCCCATCGGGGTGATCGTCCGCGAGGGGCGGCGGGTGTACCTCCCCGGCCTCGTCGACCCGGCGGAGTCCCTCGACGACGCGCGCAACTTCGCGCTCGACCGGGTGATCGCGGGGCCGCGCGACTGCGGCGTGTGGGTGGCCGACGCGAGCGCGCAGCGGCCGTCGGACTTCATCGTGCACACGCGGCCGCGACCGCAGGAGCTGGTGCACGCGCCCTTCGGTCTCGTTCGCCCGGCGGTGTCCGACGCGCCGGTGACGGTGCACGTGCGCTTCGACGCGGCGCAGGCGGCGTACGTGCGCGACCGACGTTGGCTCGCGAAGCAGGAGGAGCGGGTGTCGCCCGACGGCTCGCTGGAGCTGCGCTTCGGCCCGGTGGACGTGCGCGAGGCCGTCGCGTGGTGCTCGCAGTGGATCGACGGGCTCACGGTGCTGGGCGACGCGGCGCTGCGGGAGGCGTGGGTCGCCTCGCTGCGCGCGCGGCTGCGGGCCGCCGAGCGGTAGCGGTCAGAGGTTGGCGAGCGCGGCGAGCAGGCGGGGGATGGTGACGACGCCGAGGTAGCGGCCGGCGTTGTCGGTGACGAGCACCGGGGTGGAGGTGTCGGCCGGGCGGCGGGTGGCGAGGCGGTGGGCGACCTCGCGGAGGGTGGAGTGGACGTTGGCGATGAGGGGCGACGGGGTCTCGGCGCGGAGCACGGCGTCGAGGGTGAGCAGGCCCACCGGGCGGCGATCGTCGTCGAGGACGGCGAGGACGGCGGCGGTGCGGAGGCGCAGGCGCTGCGTGGCCTCCGTGACCTCGCGCGTGCCCACCCACCCGGCGGCCTCGACGAGGGGATGCAGGGTCTCCGAACGCTTGGGCGTGGTCTGCGCGCGGAGCGGCTCGCTGACCCCTGGGTTGAGCTCCGACCATGGCGCCGCGGGGCGCCCGAAGAGGTAGCCCTGCGCGAGCGGGACCCCGAGGTCCATGAGGCGGCGGGCCTCGCCCGGGGTCTCGACGCCCTCGGCGAGCAGCCACGCGTCGATCTTGCTGGCGAAGACGCCGAGCATCTCGATGAGGGCGGCCTTGGCGGGGTCGGTGTCGGCGCCCTCCACCAGCACCCGATCGAGCTTGAGGATGGAGGGTCGCAGCTCGAGGATCTGTTGCAGCCCGGCGTATCCGGTTCCGGCGTCGTCGACGGCGATGAGGGCGCCCGCGCGGCGCAGCAGGTCGAGCACGCGCTCGGTGGCGGGGCGGTCGACGATGGGGCGGTGCTCGGTGACCTCGACGACGACCCCGCGGAGGTCGCCCACGGTCGCGAGCAGGCCACCGACCTTGGGGGAGAGCAGGGACTCGGGCTCGACGTTGAGGGTGAGGAAGCAGTTGGACGGGAGGTCGCCGCGGCCCGCGAGGGCCTTGCCGAGGGTGACGGCTTCGAGGTCGGCGAGCACCCCGCGGCTGGCGGCGGCGGCGAACCACCGGTCGGGCGTCAGGTGGGCCGGGCCGGCGAAGCGGGTGAGGGCCTCGTAGCCTGCGACGACCAGGCGATCGAGGTCGACGATGGGCTGATACACCATGGAGACGCCGTCACCGCGGAGCGCTCGCTCCAGCAGCGGATCCCAATCGAACGGACCCTGGGCGGTGAGCACGTGGGGTCGCGGGGTGGCGTCCAGGTCAATCAACGTCGACGATGTGTTCGCGGACCGAGCGGAGCACCTCGTCGGGGATGACCGTCATCCCGTGGTCATGCCGGGCGTGCTCGGCGACGCGCGCGAGCACCTCCTCCTCCGACGAGCAGACCCATCGCGCGTCACACCCCGGAACCACATCGCCACAGGCAAAACGCTTCATCGCTGACTCCCTTCAGTCCACCGGGCATCTTGTGAGGTTGGTTGTGGACGCTCGACGGCGTCACACATCCATCCATAGTCGGCCGTTGCGGTCGTCTCCTGAAGGGCTCTCGTGTGTTCGCCGAACGATTTGCGGCGCGGCTGTGGGCGATGTCGCACCTGCGGCTTCGGTCGCCTCCTCCGCCTCGGGCGGGTTGGCTGTTACCATCCGCCGCAATGGCCTGCCGGATCGTCGCCGCTCCCCTCCTCCTGACGGTCGTATTGGGGTGCGCGACGGTCTCCGAGGGCGACGGTCGCCTCGACGACGTCGACGCGAGCGCCAACGACCTCGGCAAGCCCGACGACGCGCTCGATGCCGGTGGCGCCGACGTGCGCGACGTCACCGCGGAGCCGATGGACGTCCCAGGCGACGAGGTGGCGGTCGCGGACGTGAACGCCGACCGCGGGGTCGACAGTCCCGATGTGGTCGACCTCGGCGCGGGGGTGGAGTGCGAGATGGGCTCGACGCGCGCCTGCTACACGGGCAACCCCGGCACCCGCATGGTGGGGCTGTGCTTCGACGGCTTCCAGCGGTGTGCGAGCGGTCGCTGGGCGACGACCTGCAACGGAGAGATCCTGCCCGCGGTCGAGACGTGCAACGGCATCGACGACGACTGCGACACGGCGGTGGACAACATCGCGACCGCTCCCTGTTACACCGGGGCGCCGGGCACCCAGGGCGTGGGCATCTGCCGCGCGGGCACCTATCGCTGCGTGGGCTCCACCCGGGGCTGCTCCGATCAGGTGGTCCCGCAGTTGATGGAGGCGTGTGGCAACCGGCTGGACGACAACTGCAACGGCATGACCGACGAGGGCTGTCCTTGATGGGGCCCTCACACCGACGCGAGAGGACGACATGAGCCGAGCAATCAACGAGAAGGTCATCATCACGTGCGCCATGAGCGGCGTGGTCACCACGCGGGCGCAGTGCGGGGCGATCCCGTACACGGTCGAGGAGTTCGCGGCGGAGGCGAAGCGGGCCTACGACGCGGGTGCGTCGGTGCTGCACATCCACGCGCGCGCGGATGACGGCTCGCCCGACTACACGGCGGCGCGCTACCGGGCCATCGGCGACGCCATCCGCGCGGCGTGTCCGATCATCCTCAACTTCTCCACGGGGACCATCGACCCGGAGGGTCGCAAGGCCCCGCACGTCACGGACTACAAGCCCGAGATCGCGGCCCTCAACATGGGCTCGATGAACTACGCGAAGTACAACCCCAAGCGGAAGGGCTGGGTCTTCAACTTCGTCTTCGAGAACAGCTTCGACTACATCGCCGAGCTGCTCACCAAGATGAACGACTCCGGCGTGAAGCCCGAGCTGGAGTGCTTCGACACGGGCCACGTCTGCTCGGCCGAGCCGCTCATCGAGATGGGACTCCTGAAGCCCCCGTTGGACTTCTCGCTCGTGATGGGAGTGATCGGCGGCGTGAAGGCGAGCGCGCGGCACCTGGCGTTCATGGCCGATCAGGTTCCGGAGGGGTGCACCTGGAAGGTCGTGGGCATCTCGCGCGAGCAATGGTCGCTCTGCGCCGCGGCGCTCACCCTCGGCGGCAACATCCGCGTCGGCCTGGAGGACAACTTCTACCTCCCCGACGGAACCATGGCGCGATCCAACGGCGACCTTGTGGAGAAAGGGGTACAGATGACCCGCGACATCGGGCGCTCCGTCGCCACCGTCGACGAGGCCCGCGCGATGCTGGGGCTCGCGCGATGAGCTTTCGTACGCTCACGTACGAGACGCGCGCGGTCGAGGGTGGCGCCATCGCGACCGCGACGCTCAACGTCCCCGAGAAGCGCAACGCCATCGGCCCGGAGATGGCCAACGAGCTCCTGCACGTGCTCGGTCGGGTGGCCGACGACGCGGATGTGCGGGTGCTCGTGCTCACCGGGGCGGGCGGTCACTTCTGCGCGGGCGGCAACATCGGGCAGATGTCCGGCGCGGGCGAGGGGCTCGACTTCCGCGGCGACTACGCCGACCTGCTGCTGGCCATGGTGCGATCGCCGAAGCCCATCGTGGCGAAGGTGCGCGGCAACTGCATGGGCGGCGGGCTGGGGCTCGCGGCGGCGTCGCACTTCGCGCTGGCGGCCGACGACGCGACGCTCGGCACGCCGGAGATCCACCGGGGATTGTTTCCGATGATGATCATGGCGGTGCTGTCGCGAATCGTTCCGCGGCGGCCGCTTTTGGAGATGATGCTGCTCGGGCAGAAGATGACCGCGGCCGACGGGCAGCGCGTGGGGCTCCTCAACCGGGTGGTCGCGGGCGACGCGCTCGACGCCACGGTGGACACGCTCGCGGGTGAGCTCGCGACGCGCTCGCCGACGGCCATGACCCGCGGGCTCGCGGCCTGGGCGCGCCAGGGCGACATGGCGATGGAGCACTCGCTCCCGATGCTGCGCGACGCGCTCGCCGACCTCCTCGGCACGGACGACGCGCGCGAAGGCATCGCAGCCTTCCTCCAGAAGCGCGCCCCCGTCTGGACCGGCAAGTAGCCTCCGGCTGACCATCTTCTCCGCGTTGCGACCCTTGCGCCCTTGCGGCCATTTCCGCTCCTGCGCCGCCCGTCACTCGTTGGCCCACAACGTCGCGAGCGGTGAGCCATCAGCCATCGTCCACCGTCGCACCCGTCGCCACCCCGCAATCCCGCGCTCGCCGCTCACCACGCGATAGACCCGCCGGCCTTCAGGCAGTCGCGAGCCCACCCACGCGTGCCGTACGCGGTCGTCACCCGACGCGACGTCGACGAAGCGCACCGGGTGCAACGCATAGTCGTCCCACGTCACCACCGCGGGCTCTCCCCTCGCGTCGTCGAGCACCGCACGCCGCACCAGGACAGGCAGCGCCACCCTCTCCCGCGCGACCTGCCACCCTCGGTAGCGCCCACCACCGCGCGCGACGTCGAGCCCGAGGTCGGCCCCGCCTCCCCAAAGGAAGTGCGACGTCATCAACGCGGTCATCACCATCGCCAACGCCCCTGCACCCACCGCCGCGCGCTTCGGCTGCGAGCGCGCCCACGCGGCGCACCACAGGGCCCACGGGACGAGCAACGCGAAGCCGTAGCGGTCGGCGTCGATGGTGGGCATCGACCACGCGCGCGCTGGCGCCAGCATGAGCGGGAGACCCACCGCCGACACCGCGATCCCGAGCGCGGCGAAGCGCCCGAGCGACTCGCGCCACACGGCCCGCGCGCTCACGACCGCGAGAGCGATCCAGGCGACGCCCGCGAGCGCCTCGGTCGTGCCGGTGACGCCCGCGAAGTGTCGCAGCGTGGAGGCGCCGCTCAGGTCGCCGATCATCATGCGCGCGGCGTCGACGACGCGACCGCCGTGGTCGTGCGCGGCGCCCCGCGGGACGGCGAGCACTCCGCGAACCAGCGGCACCAGATGCAGAGCTCCCGCGACGGCGGAGGCCCAGAGCGCGGGCCAGCGGAGCGCCCATCGCTGACCGGGCGCGAGGGTCCACAGCGCGCAGGTGAGGGCGGGCAGCGCGGCGAGCGGTGAGAAGTGGAAGCTCACGCCGAGGCACTGCGCGGCGAGGAGCGTACCCATCGTCGACCGAGCCCCCAGGGCTGACCACCACGCGACACAACCGAGCGCGCCCAGGCCGAGCGAGAGCGCATACGGAACGCTCGCCGTGCGCGACCACGCGACCGACCACGGGTGCAACAGCAACACCGCCGCGAAGGCCACCGCAGGGCCCCGGCGCAGCAGCCGGGCGCCACCCAGCGCACACCCGATGAGCCCCACCACGAGCACCAGCCGCGCCGCCATGAACGACGGGCCGAACACCCGAAACGACCCCGCGATGAGCCACGCAAAGGCCGTCGAGACGAAGCCCGCGTCGGGAGGCAATGAAGCCGGCAATCCCCGCGAGAGGGAGAGGCCCAGCAGCGGCCAGTTGCCCTCGTCGCCGCACGGCGTCGGCATCGCGCCGAGCCACGGCAGCCGCAGCGCCAGGGCGAGCGCGACGACCCCACCCGCCACCGCTCGCTCGCGGGCATCGCCCCAGACCCGCTCGCCCATCGGCGGTAACTATGCCCGCGGGGTGTCGCGGCTGGCAACGTATCCTCCGCGCGCCCAGTGGACCCCGCGTCGACACCCTCACCGCGCCCGTCCGCCCGCTGGTGGATCGCCCTCGCTGCCCTCGTCACCGTCGCCCTCGCGCTGCGCTTGCCCTGGCTCGGCGCGCTGCCCAACCCCTGCAACGACGAGGGCAACTGGACCCTCTTCGGCCTCGACGTGCTCGACGGCCACGCCCCGCGCATGACCCCCGACGCGCGCTTCGTCAGCACCCTCTTCGCGCGCCTCATCGCCCTCTCGTACCGCGCCCTCGGCGTCTCCTTCGCGAGCGCCCGCGCGGTGCTCGTCGTCGGCCTCGCCCTCTGCCTCGTCGCCTCGTCCCTCGTCGCCCGTCGCCTCGGCCTGCGCCGCGGCGCCCTCGTCGTCGCCGCCCTGCTCGCGGTGCACCCGTGGGCGGTGCTCTGGAGCCGCTCGGTGACGGTCCCCTATGCGCTCTCGCTCGGCCTCTCGGTGCTCGGCCCGCTGCTCGTCCTGCTGGCCGCTCGCACCGGCTCGGCGCTCACCCTCGTCGTGGCCGCGCAGTGCCTCGCGCTCGGCATCCATTTCTCTCCGCTCGCGCTCGTCCCCATCGTCGCGTCGGTGGTGTTCGTCGGGGCCACCACCCACCGCGCGCTCTTGCGTCGACCCGCCGCCTGGGTCGCCGCCGCGCTCGCCTCGCTGCACGTCGTCCCGGTGCTCTACGGCGCCGCCGGCGTCGTCGCGCAGCGGTCGCTCTCGCCCATGCGGTGGTTCGTCCACCTCGGCGCGAGGCTCCACGTCTTCGCGCTCTCCGTCGGCGGCGGTTGGACCGGCGAGGCCACCCTCCGCCACTTCACCGGCGAGACCGTTCCGCGTCCGCTGGAGTGGGCGCTCGCCCTCGCCCTGCTGGCCCTCGTCGCCGTCGCGCTGCGCTCCGCGTCGCGCGAACCCGTCGCGCACGACCTCGTCCGCTTCGCGCGCATCCACCTCGTCGTGGCCCTCGTCGGCCTCCCCCTGCTGCTCGCCCCCGCGCGCCCCTGGAACCTCCCCGCCATCGACGCCGAGCGCTACCTCTTCGTCACGCTCGCGCCCTTCGTCCTCGCCCTGGCGGCGCTCGCCGAAGACCGCTCCGCCCGCCTCCGCGCGCTCCCCTTCGTCGTGGCGCTCTACCTCGCGTGCTCCCCGACGCTGCGCGCCGCGCGCTTCTTCCTCTCCGGAGGATCACCCGATGCGGGCTTCTGGGTGCTCGCGGGCGGCGGCGGGTATCGCGGGTGGAAGTCTCCGCGTGAGCGCGTGGCCCTGGTCGACATCGTGCGCGCCGAGGTCGATCGCCTGCGCGGGTCACGCCCGGCGCTGGTGGTCGTCTCCGACTATGCGCTGCACCCGCTGCACTTCGCGCTGCGCCGCGGCGCCGCCGTGGGCCACGACCTCTCCAAGGCCCCGCTCCCCGCGCGCCCCGGTCACCTGCACGTCTTCGTCACCTGGAGCGACGGGCTCCTCGGGCCGACCTTCGGCCCACCCGAGGAGCTCATCCACTACCTCCAGCTCCGCGCTCTCATGCGCTCGCCCACCTTCGAGCGACTGCGCCGCGAGCGGGTCATCGTGCAACCCGACGGGTCACCCCTCGCCGAGGTGTGGTCCGCCGAGCGCCCGCGCTGAGTCAGGTCACTTGCCCGTGAGGTCGTGCTCGGTGATCCACTTGTTCAAGAACGTCGCGTTCTTGTCGTAGGCGTCGCGCATCTGCTTCTCGGCGGTCTGCTCCAGCAGGCCACCCACGAGCATGACCTTCGCGTCGACGGTGAACTCCACCACGCGGCGGCTGCGGTCGGCGCCCACGGCCTCGACCTTCATCACTCCGTTGGTCGTGAGCTTGTCGGCCATGGTGCTCGGGATGCCCTTGAAGGTCGCGCGCCCGGCCTTCTTGTCGAAGGTCGTCTCCTCCGTGTACTTGAAGTTCGCGCCGAGCACCTTCTGGACGGCGGCGGGGAGGTCCATCTTCGGGGTCGCGACGGTGCGACGGAAGATCTCCGCGTCGGTGTCACGCAGCTCGGACACGGTGTAGTCGGGGAAGCGCAGCACGGTCTTGTAGAGCGTCTCGTTGACCTCGCGGTCGAAGTTGAGCTTCCAGAACGTCGCCGGGGTGCAGGCAAACTCGTGGGTCACGCTGAACTTGTGCATCGTCTCGATTCCTCCGTTGGGCGTCGGCGATACCCCGACGCGGGGGCACCTGTCGAGCGCTGGCGCCGCTCAGCGCCTCGGCGCGGGCGCGGGGGTGGGCTCCTCCTGCGGGCGCATCGCGAAGGTCACCGCGATGGTCGCGCGCCGACCCGTGGCCCGCATCTGCGCCGCGCGCAGGAGGTTCATGTGGCACTCGCCGCTCGCCCGCACCGGCTCGTCGAGCGGCCCGAGGAAGACCTCGCCGATGGTCCCATCGGGGTTCACCGCGAGAGAGAAGCGGGCCGAGCCCTCCGCCCGTCGCGTCGTGCGCTCGCGCAGGAGCGGGAGGTAGCAGTTGAGGTGATCGTTGGTGCGGAGCGACAGCACCGCCGCGGCCTCGTCGCTGGTGAGGTTGCCCGACCCCGCGCGCACGATCGCGGCGATGCTGTCCGCGCCCGGGATGCGCATGCGCGGGAAGAGCACCACCTCGGGCACCGTCAGCTCCAACGGGGTGTTCTCGAACTGTATCGGGAAGGTCACGCGCAGCGGGTGCCGCACCCCTTCGATGCGCAGCGGTCGCACGATGGCGAGGATGCACTCGCGCGCCGGCCGCAGCGCCGGGGCATCGGTCTCCGCCGCCGCGTCGAACACGTTGCCGTTGACCTCGACCACGAAGCTCAGATCGATGCGACCCGCCGCGTCGGGCGAGGCCGGGAGCACCCGCTCGTAGCACCCGCGAATGGCCTCCCGATGGCGCAACACCGCGGTGCGCACCACCCCTTCGGGCCGGTCGGTGTCCACCCCCGACCCGGTGCTGGCGGACGACCCGCGGCGGATGCGCTCGGGCGCGAGATCGAGCCCCTGGGGCGCCTCCGTCGGGGGGTTTGGGGGCAGCGTGGGAGGACCGCTCTTGCAGGCCCCCACCAGCAATAGACACATCACCACGAGCCCGCGAGAGTTGCCCATCATGTCGGCCCGGGAGTCTAAGCCCACACGGCGCCCGACCCGAAGCACTACCTACACGTCGAGGCGCTTGCGGCGGATCTTCTCGATGAGGGTCGTGCGGTTCATCTGGAGGAGCTGAGCCGCGCGGTTCTTGTTGTTGGACGTACGCCGAAGCGCCTGGACGATGAGGGCGTTTTCGAAGCTCTCCACCGTGGCCTGGAGGTCGAGCCCCTCCTCGGGCAACAACGGAGGCGCGAAGGGTGACACCACCTTCGCAGGCATCGGCGGGTACGGCGGAATCACGTCACCCGTGTCGACGATGCGCTGGCGGGGCAGCGGCTCGGGCGGCGAAGGAGGCTCCGGGAAGGACGAGCGCCCCCGGCCCGTGTCGACGGGAGCTGGCGGTAGAACGCTCTGCTCGACGGGCATCGGCGGCGCCGGCGTCGGACGGAGGCCGTCGCGAACCCTCTGTGGCAGGTCGGTCAGGGTCACCATCGCGCCGGGGGCCAGCAGCACGGCGCGCTCGATGGCGTTTTCGAGCTCGCGAATGTTGCCCGGCCACGCGTACGACGTGAGGGCCTTCATCGCGACGGGCTCGATGCTCGACGGCGTCACCCGGTTGCTGCGCGCGGTCACCGTCCGAAGGAAGTGCATCGCGAGGAGCTCGATGTCCCCGCCCCGCTGGCGCAGCGTGGGCAGGTGGAGATGCACCACGTTGAGGCGATAGAAGAGATCTTCGCGGAAGCGCCCCGCGGCGACCTCCGTCTCCAGGTCACGATTGGTCGCCGCCACCACCCGGATGTCGCAGCGCACGGTCTTGAAATCCCCCACGGGGATGTACTCGCGCTGCTGCAAGAGCCGCAGGAGCTTCACCTGCATCAACGGTGGAAGCTCGCCAATTTCGTCGAAGAAGAGGGTGCCTCCCTCGGCGGCGGCGACCATGCCCTGGTTCGACGTCGCCGCGCCGGTAAATGCGCCCTTCACGTGACCAAACAGGTGCGCCTCGATGAGGGACTGCGGGATGGCCGCGCAGTTGACCGTCACCACCGGGCCCTTCGAGCGCAGCGAGGCGTCGTGGAGGGCCGCCACCACCAGCTCCTTGCCGGTGCCGCTCTCCCCCGTCACCAGCACCGTGCAATTGGCCTTTGCCACATGCTCGACCGTGCTCAAGACCTCGCGAATGCTGGGGTGATGACCGACGATCTTTCCCTGGCTGGTCATGCGCAAGGTCGCCCGAACGGGGTCGGGCCGCACAAGACCCAGAACCGGGAGGTTGTCGTCGGATTCCGTCATTCCAGTCTCCAGATGACCCTATGGCTCCCTGCGATGTCAATGGACCAACACATGTGGCTAAAGTCCGGAAAGATTGTTCAAGGTACAGGCTCGAATCGCCAACGAATCCCTGCTTCGGCGGCGACATCGGCCTCCCGAAACGGCACGGCGTGAGTCCGGTTGGTTCGCCAGAGCTCAGCTTCGTCCCGAAAGTGGACAGACCCGGTGTCAATTGATTGGCCGCCCGGGAGGGCATTGAAGGCGCGGGGACCGTCCGTGCCGAGTTCGACGGTGAAGCGCTGCGAGGCACCCGAGCCGAAGGTGTAGTTGCTCCCACCGAGGCCCGGCCCCGACGCATCGACGACATCGATGCCCCCCGGCCGCGGAAAGCCCCTCGGGAACATCGCCTCGCCCGTCGGCGGAATGGAGAGCGTCGCGTCGGTGCCCGGAATGAGGGACGAGAAGCGCACGGCGTGGAGGGGGCCCCACAGCCAACGATCGAACTCGGCGGTCATGGTGAGGCGCTCAAGGTCGGTGAGGGCGTCGTCGAGGGAGCGCACGAGGATCATGTCCCGCGACTCGGTCACGTCGTTGGTGGCGATGTCGTCCCAGAGCACGCTCTGACCTGATACGTCGCGAGCCCGCAGCTCCGATGGGTGTTCGAGCAGATGGAGCAGCGCGCGGATGGAGTCGAAGCCGCCGCCCTGCAACAGCGCGGTCTCGTCGCTGAAGGTTCCCCGCAACGCGCGGGATATCCAGCCGTGGAAGATCGTGGTGGCGACGGAGTCACGCTTCTGCGCGTCGGTCGCGTCGGCCTCAGCGCCAGACGCGCCGTCGAGCGACCACGCCTGCACCCGCATCGCGGCGTCCCGCAGCCGCGCCGCGCGGGGCTGCAACGCGACCGCCACCGCGCGGAGGTCGGCGTGTGTCCCGGGGGTCGTCCACTCCTGCTCCAGCCGGGCAAACGCCGCCATGAAGTGGGTGCGGAAGCGGCCGCCCGCCAGCACCGTGTGGTCGCCCTGCACCGACTGCATGTCCTCCACGGTGGCCTGGCCATTGAGCGCCGTGAGCCGCTGGGTGATGCGCTCGGCGCGCCAGCCCGAGGCATAGCCGCACCCGAGGTACACGGTCGCGTCGAAGGGGTTGCCGTCGCGCGTCTGCCCCGTCTGATCGTTGTTGCCCGTGACGATGAAGGGTCGCGTCGCGCTGCCCACCGCGTTGGGAATCTGCGCCGCCGGAACCGTCCCCGACCACTCGGCCCCGCCGGTGCCCGGGAGCACCGTGCAGGGGTTGGTCCCCATCGGGTTGTCGAGGCGCCAGGTGAGGGCGCCCGCCTCGCGCAGCGGGATGACCGCCGACGAGGCATACCCCGTGTTGCCGTCGACGTCGGCGAAGACGAAGTTCTGCGCGCCCACGCCGAAGCCCGCCACGGCCGTGCGGGCCTCGTCGGTGCTGCGCGCGTAGGCGAGCCCCATGAAGGTGCCGAACTCGTTGGTCGCCTGGTGCCCCGTCCAGCGGATGGAGAGCGCGCGGTTGGCGGTGCGTCGCACGATGCGCCCGTTGGCGATCTCCGGGATGATGGGACCGTGGTGCGGCACCACCTCGATGCGGGCCTCGACGTTGCCGCCCGCGCCGTCGGGCACCTGCTCGGTGATGATCTCGATGGGCACCTGTCGGCCGTTGAAGAGCACCGTGTCGGGCGCCCCACCGACGCCCGCGGTGATGGTCTCCTGATAGACGTCCGTGACGTCGTAGTAGGCCGTCGTCACGCCCCAGGCGATGCGCTGGTTGAACCCGATGACCACACCCGGAACACCCGGAAACGTCGTGCCCGCGACGTCGAGCGCGTCGGGCCCACCGACGACGGTGAGGTGCGTTCCCCACCAGATGGCGGGCGCTCGCAGCGCGAGGTGCGGGTCGTTGGCGAGCAGCGCCCGACCGTTGCGCGTGGCGCCGGGCGTCACGACCCAGTTGTTGCTCCCGCGGCTCTCGTCGCCCCACACCGCGAAGCCCTCGCGCACATGCCGCAGGAAGGGCGCCGCGCGATCGTAGACCGAGCGCGACAGCACCGGCCGCTGCACCGCGGGGCGAAACACCTGGGGCATCCCGGTGGTGGCGGGGAAGAAGTCGGGCAGCACCGCGGTGTCGGACGGCGGCCGCCACAGCAGGACGTCCTGGGCCATGTCGCGGCGGGCGTAGCGCGCGGGCTGGGCGGTCGCGTCGGCCATGCCGAAGACGGTGCGCACCCGGTCGATGAGCAGCGAGTTGGCGACCTCCGTGTCGGCCGAATACGAGAGCGAGTATGACTGGTAGCGGCCGATGACGAGCGAGTCGACCTCGGTCCAGTCGGGGGTGGTCTCGTCGAGGACGAGCTCGGTGCTCGGCGGCGCGTCGACGCGGCGCGCGCGCAGCTCGCGGAGGTACTGGTTCACGCCCGCCGTGAAGGAGGTCAGCGCCGTGCGCGTGCGGACGTCGGGGCCCGCCTGGAGCTGGGCCCACATCGCCGTGGCGGCGCGCCGCAGGCCCACGACGCGAAAGGCGAGGTCCGACGCGATGGCGTCGCGCGAGACCACGCCGAAGCGGTCGCCGAGCGTGCCCGACGCGAGCCGACGGAGGACGTCCATCTGCGCCATGCGCTCGCGGGCCTGGAGGTAACCCTGCACATAGACCGCGTCGCGCAGCGTCGTGGCGCGAACGTTGGACCAGCCGAAGCGGTCGGTCGCGACGTCGACGGGCCCATCGAGGCCGGGCAGCCGGGTGGTCTCGCGGACGGGCAGCGCGTTGACGGGGCCGTCGCTCACGGGGCCCACGTCGCGGGTCACCGTGCCGCCATCGGCGCGCCCGGCGTCGTTGGTCGTCGTGGTGTTGTCGGAGCAGGAAGCCAGGGCGAGGAGCCCGACGAGGACGGGACGTCGTCTCATCGGAGGATCAGACACGCCGATGGAGAATTGTTCAACCTCTCTTGATGGCGAACGCGCCTTCGATCAGTGACCAACGCACCGTCGGTGTACGGTCAAGTCGCAGCAGGCTGCCCTCGGCGATCTCGCGCCACGTCGGGTCGCCGTCGTCGGGCTCCGACGCCACCGACACCACCCCGCCGTCATCGCTCGCGCGCAAGAACAACGTCCGCCCCCAGCGATGCGCGTACACCGTGTCGCCGTCGGACAGCACCACGTTGATGGCCCCGCTGCCCTTCGCCGCGCGCGCCTCGCGCATCGCGTCGGCGATCACGCGGTCGGTCTCCTCACCGCACGGCGCGTCGGTGAGAGCAGCCTCGTCGAGTCGGCTGAGCAGCCACGCGAAGAGCTGTTCGCTGTCGGTCTGCCCCTCGACCTCGTCGAGCCGCGACGCCGACGCGCGCTCGCGCATCCACGCCACCGACTCGATGGTGCCGTTGTGCATGAACACCCACCGACCGCGACGAAACGGGTGCGTGTTGTGCGTCGCCACTGCGCCGACGGTCCCTTGCCGGACGTGCGCGAGCAGCACCGTGCCCGACCGCTCGGCGGCGACCGCGAAGCCCTCGTCGTCGAAGGCCGCCCGCGGCTGCCGATCGACGGACCACCCGCCGTCCGTCGTATGCACGGCGACGCCCCACCCATGAGGATGCTCCCGCGACAGGCTGCGCAGGCTCCGTGGCGCGTCGACGAGGCGCTGCCGCCAGCCGCTCCGCCCCGATCGCACCACTGCCAGCAACCTGCACATGGACGCCTCCCTCTCTACGCCGTCGAGGCCCCGCGCTCCACTTCCCGGCGACCGCGGTCAGCGCCGCCCGGCCGTCCCTTCGCGCGTCGCGCGTTGCATGGTATCCCGCCGCGCCATGCGTCAGATCGTGCTCGGTCTCCTCCCCGCGTCGTTGCTCCTGGTGCCTGCGCTCGCGTCCGCCGACCCTGCGCGGCTCAACAACCCCGCGCCGCCGCCCGTCGCACCGACGCCGGTCGCGCCGCCGCCGACCTACGACGCGCCCCCGGCGGTGCAGCCCGGGTACAACGCTCCACCACCCGTCACCGGCTACAACGCTCCGCCGCCCGTGGCCCGCACCCAGCCCGTGATGATGACCCAGCCCCAGCCCTACGGTCGCCAGCCCGTGCCCGTCGTGCAGCCGCCTCCGCCCGCGCGTCAGGGGCTCTTCGTCGGACTGCTCGGCGGCGCGGCGATTCCGGTCGTCGGCGAGTACGGCGAGTTTCTCAGCACGGGCTTCATGGGCTACGCGCACATCGGCTGGGCGACGGGCTCGGGCATCTCCGTCCGCGCCGAGCTGGGCGCCCGGTCCAACGGCTTCACCGACCTCCCGGGCACCTCCTACACGACCGTGTTCTACGGAGCAGCGTTTCGTTGGACGGCGCCGCGCGGCGTCTTCCGCCCGTACCTCGAAGGCATCGTCGACGCGTTCAGCGTGTTGGCGGAGAGCGACTCTTCCGGGCCGGTCACCACGACGTCGTCGAGCGGCACCGGCGTCTCCGTCGGGGCCGCGGCGGGCGCCGAGATCGAGCTCAGCAACTCGTTCGCGCTGGAGCTGGTCGTCCGCTACGACCACGTCGTGCTCAGCCCCAACACCGACGACGGCACCGGCGGTCTCATCGGCATCCTCGGCGGCGGCACCTACTACTTCTGATCAGTCGTCCCACGCTCGGCCGCGCGCGGCGGCCAGGCGCTCGGCCGCGAGGCACACGCCTCCGAGCACCGACACCCCGACGATCTCGGCGAAGTACAGCAGCGACGCGGCCACGGCCATGGTGCCCGGCACCCCCGCGAGGCCGAAGAGCGCGGTAAACGCCGCCTCGCGCTGCCCGAGGCCCCCCGGCGTGATCGGAACGTACGTCACCAGGATGATCGCCGGCACCACGCGCGCGCACACCGCGAGCGTGGCGTGGCGCGAGAGCGGGCTGAGCAGGCAGTAGACGCACAACACCAGCGCGCCCTGGGTAAACACCGAGAGCAGCACCGAGAGCAGCGGCCCCCGGAGCGAGCGCGCGGGCGGCACCTTCACCAGCACCGCGCCCAGCACGGGCACGCGCGTGACGAACTCCCGCAGCGAGGGTCGACGCGCGACGGCGTAGGGGACCAGCAGCAGCACGAGGCTCAGCCCCGAGGCGCCGAGCACGCCGAGGCCGAGGGTCCACGAGACGGCGTCGCTGCGAAGGGAGACGGGCGAGAGCGACGAGAGGGCGGCGATGAGGCACAGCCCGAGGAGCCCGGAGACGCGCTCGACGAAGAGCACCGTGTACGAGGTGGTGAGGCCGCCCGCGACGGCGCGCACCCGATGGCCGCGCACGGCGTCGCCCGCCACGCCGCTCGGCAGCAGGTTGAACCACAGCCCCACGAGGTTGTGGCGCAGCATGGTGGTGAGCGGGGGCAGCTCCGTGGCGCCGTACGCGCGCAGCACGACGCCCCAGCGAAACGCCCCGACGACGACGGAGAGAAACACGCACCCGAACGCCGCCGCGATGCCCAGCGGCCCCACCGCGACGGCCTCGTCCACGACCTCCTGCCACTTGAGGCGCTGGAAGAGCCAGTACAGCGGCAGCGCCGCGATGCCGAGGCGGAGCACGCGTCCGGGCCAGGCCTCCCACGCGCGGCGCAGGGCGGACGGCGGGGCGGGTGCGGGAGGCGGGTCGACGATCGCGTCGTCGGTGGGGGCGGTCGGGGTGGTCGCCATCGGAGGGCGGCGGAGACTACGGGAAGGTGATGCGGACGCGAAGGTCTTGCCCGGGGCTGAGGGTGACGGTGCGCTCCTGGGTGCCGCGCTCGGGGTTGATGCACCGGATGCGATGGGTGCCCGGCGGAAGCGAGAGCCCGACCACCGGCGTCTGACCGCGGCCGATGTCGTCGACGGTGACGGTGCACCACGTCCCCGAGGCGCCGACGGTGAGGCGGCCGGGCGTCTCATCCGCCGCGGCGGTCGCAGGAGCCGCCGGCGTGGGTGCAGCGGCTGCTACGGGAACATGACGACCACCATGGGCGCGGCCCACGTGGGCGCGGGCCGTCGGCTCGTCGTCGGCCGCAGCCGGAACATCCTCCGCGACGGCCACCGGCGCCGCGACCGCAGGCACCGCCGCGGGTGCGGGTGCGGGCGGCGCAACGACGGCCGGAGCGGACACCGGGGCCGTGGCGCGGAGCGGTGGGGTGGTCGGCCGGCGCATGGCGACCGCGGCCACGACGGCGAGCAGGAGCACGACGATGACGGCGACGAGCACCACCGTGAGCCGTGACGTCTCCGGGGGCGGCGTGAAGGGGCGCGGCACGGCGACCGGTCGCTCGGTCGAGCCCGACGGGTTGGAGCGCGGGGACGATCCGTCGGTGTCGCGCCCCCCTTCGGCGGCGAGCACGTCGGCGAGCTGCTTGCCCTCGGCGAGGGCGGTCTGCGCGGAGGCGAGGCGCTCGGCGAAGAGCATCTGCATCCACTCGCCGAAGGCCACCGACGAGAGCGCGATGTGCTCGGCGTGGACGGCGTTGACCAGGTCGGACTGGAGCTCGCGCGCCGTGGCGTAGCGGTCGTTGCGGTCGAAGGCGAGGGCCTTGGTGATGACGGCGCCGAGGCGGGGCGAGATGCGCGGGTTGACCGCCGAGGGGTCGGGGTACTTGCCGTCGAGGATGAGCTGGAGCGTCTCGGGGTCGTTGGCGCCGCGGAAGAGGCGTCGGCCGGTGCACAGCTCGAAGAGGATGATGCCCAGCGAGAAGATGTCGCTGCGGGCGTCGAGCGCCTCGCCGCGCGCCTGCTCGGGGGACATGTACGGCAGCTTGCCCTTCACCTTGCCAGTGCCCGTGTCGGGCAGCACGCCGGTGGTGATGACCCCGGAGTTGAAGCGCGAGTCGCCCGGGGCGACGCTCTCCTCGTGGTGCGAGAGGCGCGCCTTGGCGATGCCGAAGTCCACCACCTTCACGTCGCCGGTGAAGGTCACGAGGATGTTCTGCGGGGAGATGTCGCGGTGCACCACCGCGAGGGGGACGCCGTGGAGGTCTTTCTGTTCGTGGGCGTACGCGAGGCCCGCGGCGGCGCCGACGCCGATGGCGAGCGCGTGCTCCAGGGGGAAGTCCTTCACGCCCTTCGGGCGCATGGCGCGCACGATGGAGCGGAGGTCTTCGCCGTGGATGTGCTCCATCGCGATGAAGTACTCGTCCTCCGCCTGGTCGACGTCGAAGGTCGTCACGATGTTGGGGTGCGAGAAGGTCGCCGCGATGCGGGCCTCCTGGAGCAGCATCGTGATGAAGGCCTGGTCGCGACCGAGCTCGGGGAGGATGCGCTTGATGACCACCAGCCGCTCGAAGCCCGCGAGCGAGCGGTGCAGCGCGAGGTAGAGCTCGGCCATCCCACCACTCGCGAGGCGCCGCAGGAGCGTGTAGCGCCCGAAGCGTCGCGGCAGCACCTCGGTCGGCGCGTCGCGGGTCGGCTCGGCGGCCTCGATCACCAACCCGACCTCACCGCGTTGCGCCATGATCGAAGCAGGGGGTCATCAGTCCGGAGACCGGGTCGATTTCGCCGCAGCGCGGATGGCTGGTGCGACCGCCCGACGGGGTCGAGCGCGGACGATTGGGTACGACGGCGAGCGGGATGACCACCGAGGTCGTGGGATTGGTGGGCATGACGCGGGCGATGCCCTGGGTGTTGCCCTTGCGCGCGGACAGGCGCACCCACTGCTGCGGCGCGACCTGCTGCGTGCACGGCGCGCGGCAGTTGAAGAGCTCGCGGTTGCCCTCCTCGGCGACCCCGCGCACGTCACCGCCCGCCGGGCTGGTCTCGATGACCATCGTGACCGTCGTCGCGGCCGGAGCGACCACCGGAGGCGCCGCCACGGCAGGAGGCATCACGGGAGGCACCGCGGGCGCCGTCGGAAGAACCGGGCGAAGCACCGGGGCCGTCGGAGTCGGCGTGGGGTGAGCGCCGACGCGCGGCGGCGCGACGTGGTCACCCGACGAGCGGTTGAGCGCGAGGAGGCCGAGACCCACGACGAGCGCGAGGGCGAGCATCCCCACCACGATGGGCACCACGGGCGAGCGGCGGCGCGCGGGCTCGACGTCCATGTTGCCGGCCGGGCCCACGGTCGCGGGCCACCCGGGCGGCGGGGCAGGGTTGTGGGGCGCCACCTGCGGCGGAGCCTGGAGGGCCGCGGCGGGCGTGGGCGCGCGCAGCGGATGGGTGCCGTCGGCCGGCGCCGTCGGCCGGGTGCCCTGGCGCGCGCGGAGGAGTTCGTCGGCGAACTCGCTCATGGACGCGTGACGCTGACCGGGCTCCTTCGCGAGGGCCTTGTAGATGACGGCCGCGAACTCGGGCGAGACGTCGGCGTCGGGGTTGACGTCGTGGATGGGCGGCGGCCCCGCGCTGCTGAGGTGCTGCCGCAACACGTCGAGCGGGGTGTCCGCATAGAAGGGCACGCGCCCCGCGAACATCTCGTAGAGGATCACGCCCGTCGCATACACGTCGACGCGGTGGTCGATGGCGCTGCCCGACGCCTGCTCCGGCGGCATGTAGTCGAGCGTGCCGAACACCATCCCGGCCTGGGTGAGCTTGCGGCTGCTCTCGCCCCCGGCCGTGTCCTTCATCTGGGCGATGCCGAAGTCGACGATCTTCACCAGCTCGCGCCCGTCGTCGGTGCGGACCAGGAAGACGTTTTCGGGCTTCATGTCCCGGTGCACCACGCCGAGCGCGTGGGCGGCGCCGAGCGCGCGACAGATCTGCACCGCGATGTCCGTCGCGCGGTCGACGGTCATGGGCTCGCGGTTCTCCATCGCCAGCGCCTGCGCCAGGTCGATGCCGACGAGGAGCTCCATCGCGATGTAGTAGTCACCCGAGTCCGACTGACCGTAGTCGGTCACGTCGAGCACGTTCTCGTGCTTGATGCGCGCGACGGACTTGGCCTCCTGGGTGAAGCGCGCGACCACGTCCTGCCGCTTGGAGAACTCCTCCTTCAACACCTTGATGGCGACGGCCTTCTCCAGCCGCTGGTCGATGGCCTTGTAGACCACGCCCATGCCGCCGAAGCCGAGGCGGCTCTTCAGGAGGTAGCGCTTCGCGATGACGCGCCCGGAGAGATCGGGCCCGCCGCCGTCGTCCTCCTCGGTGCCATCGAGCGAAGTCCGCTCGCTGCGCGGTGGGACGGTGCCGCCCGCTGCGCCGGGCGCCTCGTCGACGCCGTCGGTGGTCGAGCGCACGCGCGTGTGGGCCCGCTCGGGCTCCGCGTCGGTGGCGCGCGGACGCGGCGGCGCGTCGGGCGGATACGACACCATCATCACCGGCGCGGGCACCGCCACCGTGGGGCTGTCGGCGTACGGATCCATCTCGCTGCCGGGCACGATGTCGTCGTCGATGCGCGACGAGACCGGGGTGATCTCGACCTCGCGCGTGAGCCCGTCGGCGGGCGTGTGATCGGGGAAGGGGAGGCTGAGCGCGAGGGCCGCGCTGGACCCGCGGGTGCTGGCCGATCGGAGCGCGGCGGTGCCGAGCGCGGAGCCGCGACCCGACGACAGGGTCATGCCCGGCGAGCGCATCGTGCTGGTGCCCACGCTGGTCTTCAGAGGGCTGCCGTCCCGTGTGCAAAAGACGACGTGATCGTCGTACTCGCTACTGCACTTGGGACAGAACTTCATTGTGGTGGCATCGCGGACCACAACCACCAATCCGCGCCGTGCGACGCTAGCATCGCGCTGCTTTCGGGGTCAATCGAACGGACCGCGCCCGCCGTGTTAGCGTCGCGCGGTGTCAGTCGTCGCGTTGCTGCCGCCAGAGGTGGCCAATCAGATCGCCGCGGGGGAGGTGGTCGAGCGCCCCGCCTCGGTGTTGAAGGAGCTCGTGGAGAACGCCCTCGACGCGGGCGCCACCACCATCACCGTCTCCGTCGACGGGGGAGGGCTCGCGCGCGTCGCAGTCACCGATGACGGTGTGGGCATGGGTGAGGGCGACCTGCGCTTGGCCCTCTTGCGCCACGCGACGAGCAAGATCCGCTCGGCCGACGACCTCGTCGGGGTCGGCACCTACGGCTTCCGCGGCGAGGCGCTGCCCTCCATCGCGTCGGTGTCCCGCGCCCGCGTCACCTCGCGCGCTCGCGGTGCGGGCGAAGGCAACGAGGCCACCGTCGAGGGCGGCGCGCCCGCGGTCATCAAACCCGCGGGCTGCGCCGAGGGCACCACCGTCTGCATCGAGGACCTCTTCTACAACACCCCCGCGCGGCGGAAGTTCATGCGCACCCCGCAGACCGAAGGGGCGGCGTGCGTCGACGTGTTGGTGCGCCTCGCCATCCCGAAGCCCGACGTGCGCTTCGTGGTGCGACGTGACGGCAAGGTGGTGCGGGAGTTCCTCCGCCACGCGGACGTCGCTGCGCGGGTGCGCGAGGTGCTCCCCGACGAGCCGCTCGCCGACCTGCGCGGGTCGCGCGGCAGGGTGCGTGTGGTGGGTCTCCTCGGCCCCCCCGAGCGGGCTCGCAGCGGCGCGTCGCACCTCATGCTCTACGTCAACGGCCGCCACGTGAAGGACCGCCTCCTGCTCCGCGCCGTCGCGCAGGCGTACGGCTCGACGCTGGAGTCCGGGCGCTACCCCGCCGGGGCCGTGATGGTGGAGGTCCCCGCCGAGGACGTCGACGTCAACGTCCACCCGCAGAAGACCGAGGTGCGCTTCGCCTCGCAGGGCGCCGTCTTCGAAGCCGTGATGACCGTCCTGCGCGACGCCGCCGCGACCGCCCCCTGGGCCCTCGCCACGACCCGCCCGCGCGACTTCTGGAGCGACCACCTCTCGCCCGCGCCCTCCGTCCACAAGCCACCCTCCACGGAGCCGATGGAGGCACTGCCATCTCTCGCCCGCGACGTCCCTCGGCTCCCGCTCGAAGGCCGTGCGCCTGCTGCCTTCGTGACGGCGCCCATCGACGGCGGCGACCCCTGGGCACGACTGCTCACGGCGCCGTTTCCGCCCGCGGACTACGGCGACGTCGCGCGCGCGGCGATGACCATCGCGCCCTCCGTCAGCGAGGCCCGACCCACCGACGCGGCCTCCGCCCGCGCCGAGCTGCACGGCACGAGCTTCGGGGCGCTGCGGTACGTGGGGCAGCTCCGGCGGATGTTCCTCGTGTGCGAGGGCGAGACCGGCGTGGTCATCCTCGATCAACACGCCGCCGCCGAGCGCGTCACCTTCGAGCGCCTGCGCAAGTCCTACGTCACGCGCAGCGTCCCGATGCAGCCGCTGCTCGTGCCCGAGCGGGTCGAGCTCGCCGCCGACGAGGTCGCCCTCGTCGAAGAGCGCTCCGACGAGCTCCTCTCCGTCGGCCTCGACCTCGCCGCGCTCGGACCCACCACCGTCGCCGTGCGCGCCGTGCCCGCCATCCTCGTGCGCGCTGACCCGCGTCGCCTCGCGCGCGACCTCGTGAGCGAGCTCTCCCGCCAGGGCAACGACTTCAGCAAGGCCGTCGACCTCGTGCTCGCGACCATGGCCTGCCACGGCTCGGTGCGCGGCGGCGACGAGATGCAGCCCGAGGAGGTGCGCGCGCTGCTCGCGTCGCTCGACACGGTGGACTTCGCCGGGCACTGCCCTCACGGGCGGCCGGTGGTGTTTACGCTGCGATGGGGGGAGCTGGAGCGGAAGGTCGGGCGGTGACGGCCACCGCCCGCTGAGAGGAGCGACTCAGGCCGGGACGTCCTTGGGCGCGTTGGGTGCGCCGTGGCAGTCCTTGTACTTCTTGCCCGATCCGCAGGGGCAGTTCTCGTTGCGGCCGATCTTCGGGGCGCGCGTCCGCACCGCCTGGAGCGACTCGGTCGATGCCGCGTCGGCCGGGGGAAGCGACTCGCCCGCGTCCGTCGCAACCGTAGAAGTGTCGGTCGTCGCCGGAGGCACCGACGCGCGCGCCGACGGGACGCTCGCCCCGGTGCCGCGGCTCTTCGGGGCGCGCGACCGGACGGCCTGCACCTTCGACGGGTCCAGGCCCAGGCTCGCCAGCGCCGACACCAGATCGGCGTCGGAGCCTTCGTCCACGCCGGACTCCCCGCCCGCGTGCGACGCCACCATGCGGCGCTGCCGCTCGGCGTTGCGGCGGGCCTCCTGCTGCTCCAGCTGCTCCAGCTCCTCCTCGCGGCGAACCTGGATGTGGAAGAGCTTCGAGAGCACGCCGCTGTTCACCGAGTTCATCATCGCGGTGAACATGTCGAAGCCCTCCTTCTTGTATTCGAGCTTCGGGTCGCGCTGGCCGAAGCTGCGCAGCCCGATGCCGTCGCGGAGGTGCTCCATGTTGGTGAGGTGGTCCATCCACGCGCGGTCGACCTCCTCCAGCATGAGCGACTTGAACGCCCGCAGGATGAGCTCGGGCTCCGCCGTGCCCTCGCGCTCGACGAAGATCTTCTCGGCCTGCGTGTAGATCGCGTGGGCCAGCTCCTCGCGGCCGCCCGCCACGTGGTCGAGGTCGTCCATCTTCTCGCCGAAGCGCTCGTTGAAGAGCGACCCGATGGCGTCGAGGTTCCACTCGTCGCGCGAGGTGTTCTCCGGGGCGTGCTTCTCGATGTCGCGGCCGATCACCTCGTCGATGAGGTCGAGCACGCGCTCGCGCTGCATCTGCATCGAGAGCGCGACGTCGGCGACGAGCTTCTTGTGCGCCGCCTTCGGATCGTTCGCGACCTTGGCGAGATCAACCCGCGCGCCGAAGTAGTGATAGACCTCCATCGCCACGCGCTCGGGGTCGATGGCCTCCATCTCCTCCAGCGTCGAGGGCGGCGTCGACGAGCCCACCGGGAAGTGGCGCATCATCGCGTCGAGCATGTCGCCGAAGCGCGTCATGGTCGCCTCGTCCCACTCGCGGGCCGTGATGGTCGGCGTGTCCTGCGCGTCGTCGCCCTTCGCGACCTCGCGGGTGTACGTGCCCTCCAGCACCTCGCGGCGGAGCTTGTAGACCGCCTTGCGCTGCTGGTTCATCACGTCGTCGTATTCGAGGACGTTCTTGCGCTGGTCGAAGTTGCGGGCCTCGACCTTCTTCTGGGCGTTTTCCACCGAGCGCGTCACCCACGGGTGCTCGATCGGGACGTCCTCCTCCATCCCGAGGCGGTCCATGATCGACTGCACGCGCTCGCCCGCGAAGATGCGCATGAGGTCGTCTTCGAGCGACAGGTAGAAGCGCGAGCTCCCCGGGTCGCCCTGCCGACCTGCGCGGCCACGGAGCTGGTTGTCGATGCGCCGCGACTCGTGCCGCTCGGTGCCGATGATGTGCAGTCCCCCCGCGGCCTGCACCTCCGCGCGCTCCTTGTCGCAGCGCTCCTTGTAGCTGGCGATGAGCGCGTCGAACTCGGCCTTGTTCTCCTCCAGCGTCGGGTCCTTGCGCGACAGGATCATCTCGGCCTTCGCGAGCATCTCCGCGTTGCCGCCGAGGATGATGTCGGTGCCGCGGCCCGCCATGTTGGTGGCCACCGTGACCGAGCTCTTGCGCCCCGCCTGCGCCACGATGAACGCCTCGCGCTCGTGCTGCTTGGCGTTGAGCACCTCGTGCTTGATGCCGCGCTTGCGGAGCAGCGACGCGATGGCCTCGGACTTCTCCACCGAGATGGTGCCCACGAGCGACGGCTGGCCGCGCTCGACGCTGTCCACGATCTCCTCGACCACCGCCTTGAACTTCTCGCGCTCGGTCTTGTAGACGAGGTCGTCGTAGTCCTTGCGCTGGATGCCGCGGTTGGTCGGAATCGCCAGCACGTCGAGCTTGTAGATCTTGTGCAGCTCCTCGGCCTCGGTCTCCGCCGTGCCCGTCATCCCCGACAGCTTCTTGTAGAGCCGGAAGAGGTTCTGGAAGGTGATGGTCGCCATGGTGCGGTTCTCTTCGCGCACCCGGACGTGTTCCTTCGCCTCCACGGCCTGGTGGAGGCCGTCGCTCCAGCGGCGGCCCGACAGCACGCGGCCCGTGTTGTCGTCGATGATCAGCACCTCGCCGGCGTCGCTGACCATGTAGTTGACGTCGCGCTTGTAGAGCGTGTTGGCGCGCAGGCACTGCTGGAGGATGTGCAGCTCCTCGATGTGCGCGGGGTCGTAGAGGTTCTTCACCTTGAGGCGCCGCTCGGCCTCGTCGATGCCCTCGTCCGTGAGCGCCACCGAGTGCGCCTTCTCGTCGACCACGTAGTGCTCATCGCGGCGCAGGTACGGGATCACCTTGGTGACCTCGCCGTAGAGGTGCGTGCTGGTCTCGCCCTGCCCCGAGATGATGAGCGGCGTGCGCGCCTCGTCGATGAGGATGGAGTCGACCTCGTCGATGATGGCGAAGTTCAGCCCACGCTGCGCGCAGTCGTAGACCGAGAACTTCATGTTGTCGCGGAGGTAGTCGAAGCCGAACTCGTTGTTCTGCCCGTAGGTGATGTCCGCGCGGTAGGCGGCCTTCTTCTCGCGGTCGCTCTGGCTGTTGACCACGACGCCCACTTCGAGGCCGAGCGAGCGGTGGATGCTGCCCATCCACTCCGAGTCGCGCGTCGCGAGGTAGTCGTTGACCGTGACGATGTGCACCCCTTTGCCTTCGAGGGCGTTGAGGTAGCTCGCGAGCGTCGCCACGAGGGTCTTGCCCTCGCCGGTCTTCATCTCGGCGATCATCCCGCGGTGCAGGGTGATGCCGCCGATGAGCTGCACGTCGAAGTGCCGCATGTTGAGCACGCGCTTGCCCGCCTCGCGGCAGACCGCGAAGGCCTCGGGCAGCACCTTGTCGAGCGACTCGCCGTTGCCGATGCGCTCCTTGAAGTGCACGGTCTTGCCCCGCAGGCCCTCGTCGGAGAGCTCGCGGATCTTCGGCTCCAGGTCGTTGATGGCGGCCACCAGCGGGCGGATCTTCTTCAGCTCGCGCTCGTGCTTCGTGCCAAACACCTTCTGGAGCAGCCAGGGAATCATCGGGAGGGTCCTTCCGTCTTCGCGGAGAGCGCCGCGGTGGTCGTCGTGCATCGGCACAACCCGAACCACCGCGGGACTCTTCCGGGGCGCGAAGTCATAGACCACCCTCTGCCCCCCGACAACGCCCACGCGGTCCGATGGCCTCGGCTCAGGCTGGCCGAGCGGTCGGGCGCCACGTCGCCACCACCACGGCGATGTCGTCGCGCGGCGTCGGAGCGTGGTCGAGCGCCGCCCGAAGCGCCTCGGCGGTGAGCGACTGGCGGCCACTGCTGGCGCGGCTCAAGGCGTCGTAGAGCGCGCGCTCTCCGAGCGGACGGCCCTCGTCGTCGAGCGCCTCGGCGAGCCCGTCGGTGAAGGCGCAGATCGAGTCGTCGGGGCGCAGTGACATGCTCCACTCGGCGAACTCCGCGTCGGCGACGAGCCCGACGAAGGTTCCGCCGGTGTCGAGCTCGGTCACGATGCCGTCGCGCACGAGGCACATGGCCGGGTGCGCCGCGCTCGACCAGCGCAGGTGTCCGGTGCGCAGATCGAGCGTCAGGCAGGCCGCCGTGAAGCGCATCGCGAGGCGCTCGTGGAAGCGCCCCATGCGGGCGTTGAGCGCACGCAGCACCGCGCTCGGGGAGAGCTCGTCGCGGCTCGCCACGTCGTACTCGCTGCGGAGGAACATGGTGGTCAGCGCGGCGCTCACGCCGTGCCCCGTCGCGTCGGCCAGAAACATCCGGAGGTAGCGGTCGTCGACGACCTCCACGTCGTAGAGGTCGCCGCTCACCTCGTCGACCGGCCGGTGCGTCGCCTCGACCCGCACGTCGCTCCGCTCGATCGCACGCGGCAACAGAGCCTCTTGAAACGCCCGGGCCCGCGCGAGGTCGTCGGTCATCAGCGCGTCGCGCTCTTCGAGCGTGCGGACCACCGAGCGAACGCGCGCCTCGGAATTCTTGTGCTCGGTCAGGTCGACGATGCCGCACAGAAATGCCTGCCGACCGTCGAACACCGTCGGCTGCGCCGAGAGCATCCCCCAGAACCGCGACCCGTCGGGGCGCTGTATGAGCAGCTCCTCCTCGCGCGTGAAGCCGTCGCGGCGGATGCGCTCGATGATGCGCTCGCGCTGCGACGGCTCGGCGTAGAAGTCGATGGAATGGCGCGTGAGGATCTCCTCGGGCGTCGATTGCAGCATCGTGGCGAGCTCGCGGTTGGCGTAGAGCACCTGCCCGTCGCCGAGCGCCGTGACCAGCACCGCGATCGGTGACGCGTCGGAGAGCGCCCGAAACCGCGCCTCGCTCGAACGAACCACCTCCTCGGCCCGGCGCCGCTCCTGCGCGCCGATCACCTGCGAGATCGCCTGCGCCACGGCCACCGCCACCTGCTGATCGCGCGCCGAGAAGACCCGCGCCTCGCCGATGTGCTCGTGGCAGAGCACGCCCGCGAGCGTTCCGCCGACGAAGACGGGCGCGTCGAGCATCGCGCCGATGCCGAGCGGGCGGAGGTACCCGTCGGTGAACTCCCTGGTGCGCGCGTCGTACTGGACGTCGTGCGCGGCGATCACCTGACCGCGCTGGAGCGTCGCGAAATAGATCGGGTAGTCCCGCGCATACAGCGTCAGGCCGCGCTCGAACCCGCCTGTCTGGCGCAGGTGCAGGCCCTCGTACACGAGGTACGACGCGTCTTCGCTCAGCGTCGCGTACGAGACCCGATCGACGTTGATGAACGCCGCCGCCGCCGGCAACAGTCGCCGCAGCGCGGTGTCGAGGTCGGCGCTGCTCGCCCGCGCGAGCTCTTCGAGCAGCACGTAGCCCGCGCGGTCTTCTTCGAGGGCGCGCTCGGCCGACCGCGCCAGCAGGTGCACGAGCCCGCTCTCCGGGTCGCGCACGATCACCGCCGCGAGCCGACGCCCGCCGCGGGGTTGCAGCAGCACCTGCGCGCCCTCGTGAGCGAGCAGGCTGTTCCACGTGATGGACAGCTCTTGATCGAGCGCCTGGATCACCTCGTCGGCCTTCGCGCCGACCCTCAGCTCGGTGTTGGCGAGGTCGGGGCCGAGACCGACGATGGTGAGCGCCTCGTCGAGCGTGATGCGGAACGGAAAGGCCGCGTCGAGTGCGTTCGCGGAGAGGGTGCGTTCAGCGCGCATAGAGCGGCGCGACGCTATCAGAGAATCACGGCTGCGGCAGATCGCCGCCCGCGCGTCTGTTCAGTTGAGGGCGTCGGTCATCGCCGCGAAGAGCGCGAGCCCCGTCGCACGATCGGGCATCCCCGCGACGCTCACCAGCGCCGGGTCGACCGCCCGATCGAGCTCCGCCCGCAGCTCCGCGACCGCTTCATCACGCGCCGCCCGCACCCGAGCTCGCGCGCCCTCGTCGAGCACCCCGTCGGCCCATCGGCCCAGCGCCCACGAGAACTCCGCGTGCCGCGTCTCGTCCGCCGCCACGTCGGTCAGCGCCGTCGCGACCACGGCGTCTTGCGAAGCCCTCGCCTGCCACGTCGCCACCAGCGCGCCGAAGGTCTCGCGCACGCAGCCCTCCACCGCATTCTCGATGGCCACCGCCTCCAGCGAGCGTGCGTCCGTCGCCGCGAACTCCGGCGCCCGCACCGGCGCTCCGAAGCGCTTCGCCAGCGAGCCCATGGACTCCGTGTGCCGTCGCTCGTCATCCGCCGAACGCCGCGCCTCCACGACCAGCTCCGACGGCGCTCCATGGCGCGCGAGGTCGTCCGCGAGGCGCTCGAAGGCCGTCACCGAGGCCCACTCCAGCGTCGCGACCCGCGCGAAGAAATCGCCCACGGGCCCTGCCTCGCGCGCGCCGTGGACGGCCATCAATCCCTCGCTGCGTCGACCCACCGCGCAGGTCGTGCAGGCGATCTGGTCGGAGCCGTCGGGGCGCGGGTCCAGGCGCCGACAACCGCCGCCGAAGAAGCCGTCGCCGAGGGGCGCGCAGAGCGTGCGGCACAGCTCGTAGTTGATGAACGACCCAGCGTCGACGCGCGCCTCGGCCGGGAGCCCGCAGGGGTACACCACCGTCTCCTCGCAGGTGCCGGGCGAGCTCTCGCTCGAGCGATAGGGCGCGCACGCGGCGCCATCCACGGGGGCTGCCGTGTCGGCGGGCGACCCGACGTCGACGATGGGCGCGATCTCCGTGGTCACCGCATCCACCAGGCGAACGTCTTCTCGCGGCGTGCCCGCATCGATCCCAGGGAGGTCGCCGTAGGGGACGTCCGGTCGCGGCGTGCCGGTGTCGACGGGGTTCTGTCGGTCGACGGGCGAGCCGATGTCCACCGACCCCGCGTCGGTCTCTACCGCGGGCGTCACCGAGCTCCCGCAGCCCGCGACCGGAACCGCGATCATCAACACGATCCGATGGAAGAGGTCACCCAGGTAGCGAGGTCGTTGGTTCATGGCTCATCCCTTCGCAATCGGGGTGCCACGTATTTCGTCGACGAATCAAGCGTCCGGCAACGAACCGTCTGTGCCGACCTGGGCCAGAGCCAGGGTGCAATCAGAGCGTCCCCTGCCAGCCCAGCATCGCGCCGCCGTTGGCCGGTGAGACCCACGGACCAGCGCGTCGGGCCGGTGCGCTCTGCTCGGTGGTCGCAGCCCTTCGCGGCGCCACGAGGTACCAGACGAGACCACCCGCGACGAGGGCCGCGCCGACGCCCATCGAGACGTTGGTCGCCGTGTTGAACGACACCGCGCGATCATGGTCGGCCCGCGCCGCCTCGGGGCAACCGCTCGCGTCGCACTGGTTGTCGCGCGCGTCGATGGCCGATCCGCGCAGCACGAAGAACACCCCACCAGCGACCACGGCCGCCGCGCCGATACCCAGCACGACGAAGGGCGCCGGGTTGATCGGGCCGCGCGCCTCGGCCGGAGGAGTTGTCGTCGCGCCGACCGCAGTCGACGCGCTGCCGCCGAAGCTCACCCGCACGTTGCTCGTCGCGCCCGCCGCCACATCGAGCACGGCATGAAACGGCCGCTGCCCTGGTGCAGTGGCCGTCACGAGCACGGCGCCGGGCGTCACCACCTGCGGCGTCCCCCACGCCGACGACGACAGCTCGGCGTCGTTGAGGCGCACCACCATGCCCGGAACCATCGTGGCCTCGACCACCACGCGCCCGACCCTGACGCCGAGGCTCGTCTGGAGCGCGCGGCACGCGGCGAGGTGGGGCTCGCGCCCGGGGCTCGCGTCGTGGTCGGCGTCGGTGACGCAGAGCCGGGCGCTGGTGAGCGCGGGGCCGATGAGCCCGGCGGCGACCTGCTCTTCCGCGATGAAGCGGCGGAGGGCGACGTTGATTCCCAGCTCTCCAGCGCGCGTGGCGAGCTCGACGGCGCGGGCGTGGTCGCCTTGCGTTCGGGCTTCCTGGGCCTGTCGGATGAGGTCGCGTCGTGTGTTCGCGGTGACCGCCGGATCGACCTGGGCGAGCGCCCCGGTGGTGAACAGCGAGGCCGCGCAGAAGGCGACCCGTAGTGTGCGTGCGGCGTGCGGTTTCATGGGTGTCTTGTTCGCTCGGGCGGTCGAGGACGCCTCGGCGACGCTACCACCGCGAGCGGTCGTGGGTCGCTGCTCAACGGTCGCGACGGCGGGTGCCGGTGTCCGTCGCTCGGGATAGTCTGGCGGCCATGGACGTGTTGGCGGCGGTGGTGGTGGGCTCGCTGATCGTGCCGTTCCTTACGATGATCATCGTCGAGGGGCGGTGGCGCTCGCGTTGGGCGATACCGCAGGAGCGAGACCTCGGCGTGTTGGGAGAGGGCGCCTTCCGCGAGGGCAACGTGCGGATGGTCGTAGAGGGGCCGCCGCGAAGGAAGGCACCCGCCGGGCTGCGGTTCATGGCGTTCGTGAGCTGGTTTCTCGGGCAGATGGCCGTCCCGGGCTTCCTGCTGTGGTGCCTGGGTCTGCTGGTCTTCAATGATCGGCCGTACGGCTTGGTGAACGACCGCGGCGATCCGGTGGGGATGGTGGTGTTCGCGTCGTTCTTCCCCGGGATCTGGTGCGCGTGGCTCTGCTGGTCGGCGGGCTGCGCGCTGGTTCGCGGCGAACGTGGCCGGGCCGACCGCGTGACGCTGCGGGCCGCGAAGGTCATCGGGATCTACAACGCGCTGGCCCTGGTGGCGGCGCTCGTGTGGTGGCGCCTGCACCCGCACGACGAGTTCCTCGTGGCGACGGCCGCGTACTGCCTGGTGTCGCTGGTGCACGCGATCGCGGTGCGCGCGACCTTCCTGACCTACCGCGATGAGTTTCCGATCATCGAGGGCACCGCGGCGCCCTGAGACCTTCCCGTCAGCGCCCGCCGAGGGCTCGCAGGGTCTGGATGTTCTGGAAGGCCAGCATCCCGAACATCAGCGCGATGAAGATCTGTCCCGCGGTCACCGCCCAGAGCACCACGAGCCCGGCCACCACGACGCCGACGATGTGAACGGTGCGCTCGTGGCGTCGGCCGAGGGCCCCCATCAGCACGTTGCCCCCATCGAGCGGCAGAACCGGCAGGAGGTTCATGAACCCCCAGAAGAAGTTCATGATCACCAGTTGGAGGAGCGCCCAACCGCCGAGCGTGAACGTACTGAGGCCAGTGCCACGCAACACGCCAAACGCGATGGCGCCGAGCACGAAGCCCGCGCCGGGGCCCGCGAGCGAGACCGCGACCGAGCGCCACCGTGACAGCGGGCGGTGGCGGGCCTCGCCGCCGAAGGAGTGCAGCGTGACCGCCGCGTGGGATCCGTACGCCTGCGACACCAGCGCGTGCCCCATCTCGTGCACGAGGATCGACACGAAATACAGCAGCAGCCACAAGACGAGCTGCGGCCCGCTGAGCCGCTGCTGCATGACGATGAAGAGCCCCGACAGCCAGAACAACGGGGTCACCGTGACCGGGGTCGATCCGAGACGGAAGCGCAGGTCGAGCCCGGAGGTGTCCATGGAGGAGCGATCTACCAGCCCCGGCGGGGTCGTGCCAGCAACCGGGCTCGCGGGTTATCGTCGCCGCGATGCCCACCCGACGTGACCTCGCCGTCCAGACCGACGACGCCCTCCGCGCCAACGCTCCCGTCGATGCGCTCCGCGGACTCGTCTCGCTGGTGCGCTCCGCCGCGCACGATTTCGAGTCGCGCCTCCGCATCGGCGACGTGCTCGCCGCGCTCGGCCGCCTCCCGCAGGCCGTCCAGGTCTTCTCGCTGGTGCTCTCCGAGGCGAGCGCGGCGGGGCACCCGATGCTCGCCCTTGTCGCGCTGAAGGCCCTCGAAGCCCTCGACCCCGCGGCCCGCGCGCTGCTCCCCACCTTCGCCGCGCGCTACGCCGCCGGGTCACCCTCGCTCGGTCGCGCCGTTCGCCTCGCGCGCCCCGACCCCGACATGCTGGTCCCCCCCGAGGCGTGGGTCCCCGTTGCGTGGAGCGACGCACAGGTCTGCGACGCCGCCGCGCAGCTCGCTTCATCCCGCGACGGATTGCCCGCGTGGTCGGGCGCGGTGCCCGCCATCCCGCTGCTCTCGGAGCTGCCGCCCGACGCCTTCGCCGACGTGCTGGGCGCGGTCTCGCGTCGCTCGCTCGCCGCGGGCGAGACGGCGGTGCGCGAGGGTGACCCGGGCGATTCGTTCTTCCTGCTCGCGCGAGGAAGCGTGCGGGTGACGCGGGGCAAGGACACGCTGGCCACGCTGGAGGACGGCGCGATCTTCGGCGAGATGGCCCTGCTCTCGGCGGCGCCGCGCGCGGCGACGGTGACGGCGGTGGAGCCGTCGGACGTGCTGGTGTTCGGGCGCGACGCGCTGTCGGCGGCGGCGAAGCAACTGCCGGTGATTGCGGCAGCCCTGGAGCGCTTCATGCGGCAGCGCCTGGTGAAGCGGCTGCTCGACACGCACGCGATGTTCGCGCCCTTCGACGCGGGGCAGCGGGTGCAGCTCGGGTCGCGCTTCGAGGCGAAGCCCATCAACGCGGGCGACGTGCTGCTGCGCGAAGGCGGCCTGGGCAGTGGGCTTCACGTGGTGCTGCACGGCGCGGTGTCGGTGAGCCGCGAGACGCCCAACGGACCGGCGCCGCTGGCCGACCTCGGGCCGGGCGACGTGTTCGGCGAGATCTCGCTGCTGGAAAACGTCCCGGTGACGGCGACGGTGACGGCGACGGAGGGCGGCGTGGTGCTGGTGTTGCCGAGCGCGATGTTCTTGCGGCTGGTGGAGGGCGTGCCCGACTGGCGGCGGTACTTCGAAGAGCTCGCCGACGAGCGGCGCATGGACATGCGGCTGTCGTTCCCTCCGATGCCCGCGGCGAGCGGCTGGTACTGAAGCGGGACGACGTGCGCCGCGGGCGATGGGGGGCATGGCCGAGCGGGCGTGCCCCAACGACGGCGACTGCGACGACGGACCGTGCGGCGAGGGCGTGGGCGCGCAGAGGCGTTGGCGCGAGATGTGCCGTTGCCATGCGGGGGCAAGGTGACTAAGGTCTCCCGTCACGCCGCAGACACGGCTGTTTCCTGAGGTCTCGTGACGGTTCGCGCTTGGTGCGCGGGGTGGATACGGGGTGCCTCGGGGCGGTCGGGCGCTCTGTCGGCAGTAGGCGAGGTGATCGATGCCCGAGCGCAAGCGCGGGGGGACTCCCCCGGACGAAAACGACCTGAAGTTTGGTGACGAGCTGCCGGTGCTGCCGATCCGCAACGCGGTTCTGTTTCCGGGCGCGGTGGCGCCCTTCGACGTGGGGCGCGAGAAGTCCGTCGCCCTGGTCGAAGACCTGGAAAACCTTTCGCAGCCCGTCATCGCGATCTTCGCCCAGCGCGACCCCAACATCGACGACCCGGGGGAGGGCGACCTCTACCCCGTGGGCGCCGCGGCGCGGGTGCTGAAGAGCCTGAAGCACTCCACCGGCAACTACTCCCTGATCCTCCAGGGGCTCACCCGCATCAAGCTCGACGGCATCACGCAGCACGCTCCCTACCTCCGCGCGAAGGTGCGTCGGGTGGAGGAGTCGCCCGTGGCCGATGACGTCGAGGCCGAGGCGCTGGCGATGTCCCTGCGCGAGGTGGCCAAGCAGGTCATCACGCTGATGCCCGAGCTGCCGCGCGAGGCGCAGTCGCTCATCGACTCCATCCAGGAGCCGGGGGCGCTGGCCGACCTCGTCGCCGCGCAGCTCGATGCGCCGGTGGAGGAGAAGGCCCAGCTCATGTCCTCACCGGACGTGAAAGACCGCATCAAGCAGGTGCTCAAGCTGCTCACGAGGCAGCTGGAGATCCTGAAGATGCGCGAGCGCATCAACTCCCAGATCAAGGAGGAGATGGGCAAGAACCAGCGGGAGTACGTTCTCCGCCAGCAGCTCAAGGCCATCAAGGAAGAGCTGGGCGAAGACGAGGGCGACCAGGGAGACCTCGACGGTCTGGAGGAGCGCATCACCAAGGCGAACCTCCCGGGCGAGAGCGAGCAGGTCGCGCGCAAGCAGCTCCGTCGGCTGCGCTCGATGCAGGTCGGGTCGGCCGAGTACACCGTGGTGCGGACGTACCTCGATTGGATCCTCGACCTGCCGTGGACCAACAGCACGCCCGACAACCTGGAGATCGCCAAGGTTCGCGAGGTGCTCGACGAGGACCACTACGGCCTGGAGAAGGTGAAGAAGCGCATCCTCGAGTACCTCGCGGTGCGCAAGCTGAAGGCCGACAAGAAGGGCCCGATCCTCTGCCTGCTCGGCCCGCCCGGCGTCGGCAAGACCTCCCTCGGTCGGTCCATCGCGAAGGCGCTCGGTCGCAAGTTCGTGCGCGTGTCGCTCGGTGGCGTGCACGACGAGGCGGCCATTCGTGGCCACCGTCGTACGTACGTCGGCGCGCTCCCCGGTCAGGTCATCCAAGGGATGAAGAAGTCGGGCACCATCAACCCGGTGTTCATGCTCGATGAGGTCGACAAGATCGGCCACGACTTCCGCGGCGACCCCTCGGCGGCGCTGCTCGAAGTCCTCGACCCGGAGCAGAACCACACCTTCAGCGACCACTACCTGGAGATCCCGTACGACCTCTCGCAGGTGATGTTCGTGGCGACGGCCAACGTGGCCGACCCCATCCCCGCGCCGCTCCGCGACCGCATGGAGATCCTCGATATTCCGGGGTACACGCGCAACGAGAAGCGGGCCATCGCGCGGCAGCACCTGCTGCCCAAGCAGCTCGACGAGCACGGCATCAAGACCGCGCAGCTCGAGATCACCGACGCGGCCATCGAGGCGATCACCGATTTCTACACGCGCGAAGCGGGCGTTCGCAGCCTGGAGCGTCAGGTGGCGAGCGTCATCCGTGGCGTCGCGGTGAAGATCGCCGAGGGCAACGCCGGTCCGTACAAGATCGACAGCGCCGACGACCTGGTGCCGTACCTCGGTCAGGCGAAGTACACGAGCGAGGTGGCCGAGCGCACCGAAGAGGCCGGCGTGGCGACGGGCCTCGCGTGGACGCCGGTGGGGGGAGAGATCCTCTTCATCGAGGCCACGCGGATGCCGGGCACGGGCAAGATGCAGCTCACCGGGCAGCTCGGCGACGTGATGAAGGAGTCGGCGCAGGCCGCGCTGTCCTTCGTGCGATCGAAGTCGCGGCAGCTCGGCATCCCCGAAGACTTCCTCGACAAGAGCGACATCCACATCCACATCCCGGCCGGGGCCATGCCCAAGGACGGGCCGAGCGCGGGCGTGACGATGTTCACGGCGCTGTTCTCGATGCTGAAGGGCATCCGCGTGCGCCACGACGTCGCCATGACGGGTGAGATCACCCTGCGCGGCCGCGTGCTGCCGGTGGGCGGCATCAAGGAGAAGGTGCTCGCGGCGCACCGCGCGGGCATCAAGCGCATCCTGCTCCCCGAGCGGAACAAGCCCGACCTGGAGGAGGTGCCGCAGGAGATCCGTGACGCGATGGAGTTCATCCCCGTCAGCAAGATGGAGGACGTTCTTCAGTACGCGCTGGAGACCCCGGTGGTGCTCGGGGCCGAGGCTCCGGCCGTCGTCGTCGGCACCAACTGATTCGCGTCTCCCGCTCCCTTTCTCCTCTCGACCGATCGTTGAATGCCGCCTCCGGGCGGCGCGTCCTGGCTGTCCAGGATGTTGCGGCGCTTCGCGTCGCGGAGGCACACTCTCGCCATGACCGATCGGTGGGTATCGAAGGGCCTCGTGCCCGCGCTGATGTCGCTTGTCTTTGCTGCGCCCGCGTTCGCTCAGGACGCGGGGGCGGCTGACCCTTCCCTCAACCGCTCCAACCAGGGGCGCTTCTCGTGTCGGCTCGACGTCAATCGTCGGGTGCTGGTGCCGGGCGCGACCTCCGAGCTGGAGGTGCGCTGCACGGGCATCCCCTCGACGCGCAACCCGACGGGCGCGGGCGCGCCGGAGGTTCCGACGGTGGGCGACGTGGGCGGCGGCCGCTCGGTGCGGGTGCAGTGGTCGTCGAGCGGGTCGACCGACGCAGCGGGCGGCGGCGGGCTCACCCCGGGGCTCAACGGCAACGCGCGGTACACGGCGCCGACGCAGCTGCCCGATCCCCCGGAGCTGGAGGTGCGCGTTCGCATCGACCTCTCCGAGGGCAATCGCGTGGTGGACAGCCTGTCGATGACCACCTCGCTGCGGCTCATCGAGCGCTCGTGGCGCCTGGAGATCGACACCACCCATGCCGCGCGCTGCGTGGGCATCAGCGCCCTGGCCAACTACGAGCTCACATGTCGCAACATGACCGTCGACCTCTCGGTGAGCGACGACCTGCGGGTGACCTCGCTCGGCCCGGGTCGCTGCACCGCGCGCCTCGCCAACTTCGGCACCTGCGATGACAGCACCGTGCGCCGAGGGCGCGCGGTGGGAGGCAACGTCCTCACGGCCGTCACGGGCAACATCGATCCGGGCAGCGGGTCGCTCATCCTCAACTTCGACGCGCAGCGGGTCACGGCGCCCGAGCTCACCCACGCCGATCGTCACGTCGACGCGCCCCGCACGCTGCCGCTGCTCGCGGCGCCGCTGAGCCTGCCGGCGCGCGACGGCGCCACGCGCAACTTCGGCAACCTCGAAGGCGGGCCGTCGGGGATGCTGGTGGAGTTTCGCCTCCATCGTCGTAACTGAGCGGCAGATCGCGCTATGGTCGCGCGGTGCGTGCCGTAGGCGTGTTGCTGGTGCTGGGGTGGTCGCTGCTCGGTTGTCCTCGCAGCAGCAACGTGAGGCCCGACGCGTCCGCGACGATACCGCTCGCCGCGCCGCGTGCGACGCAGCACGGTTGCTCCCTGGAGGAGGCTCACTACGTCGCGACCCCCGAGGGCCTGGAGTCTCCGTGGTTGTCCGCCGGCCCCAACGGTCCGCGGGTGATCGGGCGCGCCGCGCGCGGCCAGCGGCTCTCCTGGCGTGACGCGCACGCCCCGATGGTCGACCGCGACGCGGGCGACGTGGCGGTCGAGGGATCGTTGCCAAGCGCCCTCTCGCTCTGGCCGCAGGCCCTGGGGTGGACGGGGCGTGGGTATGTCGGCGCGGCGGACGAGAGGGTGACCTTCGTCGATGCGCGCTTCCTGTCGCCGCGTCCGGTGCGGCGCCTGTCGCTCGACGGGGCGATGGCCTTGCCGACCGCGTTGCGCGAACGGGAGACGATCGTCGGAGCGGCATCGCGCGAGGGCGCCGTGCTGTTGGGTTGGATCCGCGAGGAATACGTCGGCCACGGTGGGGGGACACCGTGGGTCGCGCTGGTGGGAGCCGACGGCGAGCTCTTGATGGATCCACGTCCGCTGTCCGTGCCGGGCCCGCAATCCGATGTGTCCGAGCAGCTGCGGTCGATGGAGGTGCGCTGGGACTTCGGGCGCTTCGTGGTGCAGGGGTATCTGGGCCGTGACAGCACCCTGTGGTCGTGGGTGCTCGAACCCGATGGCCGCAACACCTGGGCGGGTCCTGGCAAGGTCGTGTGCCTGCTCAGCGGTTGCGTGCGGGCGGAGCTCACCCCGGCCACGGACAGGCAGTTGGAGGGGCAGTTCAATGCGCCCTCGCAGGTGCTTCAGCTCGCCCCCATCGTTGGCTCCGCGGCCAGCATCGACACCAGCATCGACACCAACGACGTGCAGGCGGTCGCGGTGTCGGGCGACCGGCTGCTGGTGCTCCACGCGCCCATCGCGGGCGGCGGCTGCACGGTGCACGTCTACGACGTCCGTCATCGAGCGATCATCCACGAGTCGAGCAGCGCCCAGCGTTGCGCTGCTGGCAACGTGCTCGCCACGCCCGCGGGCTTCTCGCTGCTGGAGGTCGATCCATCCAACCCGGCCCTCGGCGTGGCCGTCCGCGCGCTCTCCTGCGGCGACGACACATGAGCCTGGTCGGCGGCCTCTACCGCGGCGCGCTGCGCCCGTTGCTCTTCGGTCTCGACGCCGAGCGGGCCCACTCGCTCACCCTCGCGGGGCTCAGCCTCGCGCAGTCGAGCGGTGTGGCGCGCGCCGCCCTCCGCGCGACCCTCGGCGTCGAGGCTGACGCATCGCTCGCCGTCGAGGTCTTCGGTCGGCGCTTCGCCACGCCCATCGGTGTCGCGGCCGGGCTCGACAAGGAAGCCGTCGCCTACAACGCCCTCGGCGCGATGGGCTTCTCCTTCGTCGAGGTGGGGACCGTCACCGCCCACGCGCAGCCCGGCAACGATCGCCCCCGCCTCTTCCGGCTGCCCCGTGACGGCGCGGTCATCAACCGCATGGGCTTCAACAACCCCGGCTGCGAGGCCGCGGCGAAGCACCTCGCGGCGCACCCGCCCGATGGCGTCATCGTCGGCGTCAACCTCGGCAAGTCCAAGGTGACCGAGCTCGCCGACGCGCCCGCCGACTACGCGACCAGCGCCCGTGCCCTCGCGCCGTACGCGGACTACGCGGTCATCAACGTGTCGTCGCCCAACACCCCGGGGCTACGTTCGCTCCAGTCCGTCGACGCGCTCGCGGCCATCGTCCGCGCGGTGCGCCCGGCGCTCGTCGATCGGGCCGTTCCGCTCCTCGTGAAGATCGCGCCCGACCTCGCGGACGAGGACGTGGACGCCGTGGTCGACCTCGCGCGCGCCGAAGGGCTCGCGGGCCTCGTCGCCACCAACACCACGCTGCGCCGCGACGGCCTCGTCACCCCGCCCGAGGCGGTGATGGCGATGGGGGCCGGCGGGCTCTCGGGTGCCCCGGTGCGGGCGCGCAGTCGCGAGGTGGTCGCGAGAATCTTCCGCCGCGCGGGCCGAGACCTCCCGGTCATCGGCGTGGGCGGGGTCTTCACGGCCGACGATGCGTGGGCGCTCATCGAGGCGGGCGCGTCGCTGGTGCAGGTGTATACGGGCTTCATCTACCGCGGCCCGACCATGGCGCGAGAGCTCTCCGCGGGTCTTCGTGCGCGGCTGAGCTCGGACGGAGCGTCGTCGGTCGCGTCGATCGTCGGGCGCCGCGCGGGCGGTTGACGAAAAGCCATTCCGGGGAAGAATGCTCGCCTGATGCTTCGCCCGATCGGTCCGGATAATCCGCTGCTCCTGGGCTCGCAGTCGCCGCGTCGGCTCGAACTGTTGCGGGGCCTCAACCTGCCGGTGGAGGTCTACCGCGTCGACGTCGACGAGGTGCTGGTGCCGGGCGAGCGGCCCGATGCTCTCGCCACGCGGCTCGCGCGGCAGAAGGGCGCCGCGGTGCTCTACGCGCTGCACCGCGACGGCCGCGCCGACCCGCCGCGCTGGATCCTCTGCGCCGACACCATCGTGCACATCGGCGGTGAGCTCCTCGGCAAGCCCCGCGACGACGATGACGCCCGGCGCATGATGCGGCTGCTCTCGGGGCGCACCCACCACGTCACGACGGGCTTCGTGCTGCACGGCGCCGACGCCTTCGACGCGCCCGCCTACGCGGAGACCACGGCGGTGACCTTTCGGGGATTGTCCGAGGACGAGGTGCGTCGGTACGCGGCCACGGGGGAGGGCACCGACAAGGCCGGCGGGTACGCGGTCCAGGGGCTCGCCGGGGCCTTCGTCGAGCGCATCGAGGGCAGCTACACCAACGTCGTCGGTCTCCCGTTGCACCGCGTCGTCGAGGTGCTGCTGCGCGCCGAGGCGATCGACGGCTTCCCGCTGTGACCGCGGGCATCTCCGAGGCGCTCGCCGAGGTGCGGGCGGACATCGACGCCACCGCGCGGGCATACGGACGTGACCCGCGCGAGGTCACCCTGGTCGCCGTCTCGAAGACCCGCGGGCCCGAGGCGGTGCGCGCCGCCTACGCGGCCGGGCAGCGCGACTTCGGCGAAAACTACGTGCAAGAACTCCTCGCCAAGGCCGAGGCCCTCGCCGACCTGACCGACCTGCGCTGGCACTTCATCGGCCACCTCCAGACCAACAAGGCGCGCCCGGTCGCGAAGCACGCGGCGGTGGTGCACAGCGTCGACTCGGAGCGGCTCGTGCGCGAGCTCGGGCGGCGGGCGGCGGCGGACGGGCGGCGTGTCGGAGTACTCGTCCAGGTAAACGTGGCGATGGAGGAGCAGAAGTCGGGGTGCTCGCCCGTGGAGCTCGAAGCGATCCTCTCGGTCGCGCGGGAGACGGCCGGGGTCGACGTGCGCGGGCTGATGACGGTGCCGCCCGCGGCGGATGACCCGGAGTCATCGCGGCGCTGGTTCGATGCGCTGCGCGAGCTGCGAGAGATCCACGGCGGGGCGAAGGCGCTGCCCGAGCTGTCCATGGGCATGACCCACGACATGGCCGTGGCCGTGTCCGCGGGGGCGACGATGGTGCGCGTCGGGACGGCGATCTTCGGCGCGCGCTGAGGCGGAAGGCCCGCCAGGGATTCGCGGCCGCGGGCGGTTGCATCCGCGCCGGTGGTTGCGCGAGAGTACCGCGCCAAGGCCGTCGGGCGGCGATGGCACCAACCACCCCGTATGAGGACCAGCGTCGTCCTCGACAACCCTCGCAGCAGGAGAATCTCAACGATGTCGACCCGAGCCTCCGTCCTGACCCTCGTTCGTGTTGGAGTGAGTGTGATCGCGGGCCTCGCCCTCACGGACTGCGTTGTCCGTGGCTCGGCGGGCACCTACGGCACCAGCGGCACCATCAACGTTCAGCCCTCGCAGACCGCGGTGGTCGCGCAGCCGGCGCCCGTCTACCAGCAGCCGGTCTACCAGTCGCCCGCCACGGTCGCCGTGCAGGGCGGCGTGTACGCGGCGCCTCCCAGCGTCGGCGTCAACGCCCAGATCGGGTTTCAGCCCGTGGGCGCCACCTGGGTCACCAACGGCTACGCCGAGCAGGACTTCGTCTCGTATCACATGTCCCTGCGCGCTCGGCAGTTCGCCGCCGGCTACATCCCCATCACGCAGCTCTTCCGCTCGACCATGGGTCAGGGCCAGCGGCAGTACGTCACCGTCGACGCGCAGCCCGGTCGTTGCTACCGCATCATCGGCGTCGGCGGCGCGGGCGTGCGCGACCTCGACCTCCGCCTCCGCGACATGAACGGCAACGTGCTCGACCAGGACGTCGCCACGGACAACTTCCCCGTGCTCGGCCTCCAGCGCCCGCTCTGCCTCAACTTCTCCGGGACCTTCCAGGTCGAGATCATCATGTACTCGGGCGGCGGCGAGTTCGGCGTCCAGGCCTTCGCGGGCAACTGACCACCCGATGTCTCCGTGGCGCACGCTCGCGTCGCTGCTCCTCGCGAGCGGCTGCGCGAGCCCCGCGCCGGTCACCGCCGACTCCCGCGCGATCCCACCATCATCACCATCGATTCCTCTCGGACAGGCGCTCGTCGCTTCGCCACCGACGCACCATCGGCCGTGGGACGCGGCGCTCCAAGCGCAGCTCGACCTGTACGTCGCGCGTGAGCAGCAGGTCTTCTCGCGGGTCTTCCGCGACACGCACGCGACGACGACGGCGGGTCGGCCCGCCGTGCACCAGGTGCCCGTCCAGGCGGGGCTTTGCTATCGCATCATCGTCGCGATGCCTTCGTCCGACCCGCGAACGCTACGCCTCTACGATCAGTCGACGGTCGTGGACGACGAGAGCACCGTGTTTGCTCCTCTGATGGTCCTTGGTCGTCGGCGTCTGGCGTGCGCCGCCCACGATGGTGTCTGGCGCCTCGAACTCTCCAGCTCTGCGACCGCCCAGCCCTACGCCATCGCGGTGCTCGCCACGGCCCCAGGTGACCCGCCGTACGAGGTCGACCGACCGCTAATCCGCCCATCCGTCATGATCATGGAGTGAAACTCTGGCGGGCTGTCCTCGTACCATCGCCCCAGACGGTCGCCGCCGCTGCTCACCCCCCGCGCCGCGCGCCCTCCATCCATCGCCACTGCGCTCGTTGGAAAGACCCTCTGGGGGGTGGTAGCGTGAAAACCATGAACCTCTCGACCATCGCCCGCTCCACTCTCTTCGCGCTCGGCGTCACGGGCGCGGCCTACGCCCTCGGTGGCTGCTTCGTCGGGGCCCAGCCCGGCGTCTACGGGAGCTACGGCTACACCACGTACGCGCAGCCCAACACCGTCTACTACCAGGGCGGCACCTACGGCGGCACCTACTACCGGCCGGGCTACTACCAGCGTCACGCCCCCTTCTTCCAGGGCGCCGTGGTCGCGCAGCCGGCCTATCAGCAGCCGGTCTACCAGCAGCCGGTGTACGCACGCCCGGCCTACGGCGCTGGGGTTGGCGTCGCGGTTCCGACCTTCCAGGGCAGCGTTCAGGTCGGGCGCTGACCCTCCCCGGTCACCGCCCGCCTGCTCCGCCGTCGACCCTCTAGGCCAGACTCAGAAGAACCCAGCCTTCCGGCCACCACGATCGGTGGGGGCCGACTCCTGCGCGATCGCATACACGTCCGACGCATCGAGAACGTAGCGCTGACCCTTGGTCGTCTGCGCCACGACGAGCGCGCCGCGGACGGTCACCGTCGTCACCTGCGTCACCGTCAGGGGGACGCCCTGGTGGCCCGCATGCAACGTCAGCAGCGCCGTATCCGGAGCAGTGAAGGAACCGTCCTCCTCCTTCACTTCAGCGAGGGCGCGGAGCATTCCCAGGAGGCGTTCGTTCTCGGCCATGGTGGCGAAGCGTTAGCCGCGCGGGCGCACCGGAGTCAAGGACACAGGGGGACGAGGGGATACGGGTCCGTGAAGGTGCGGAGCTGGGACTCGACGTTGGCCAGCGTCTGGTTGAGCCCGTCGGTCGTCGTCGCGAGGGCCGCGCACATGGTCTTGGACTGACCGCACACCGAGACTGCCTCGCAGCGCGCGCGAGCGGCGTCGGGCAGGGCGTTCATGAGGGCGGCGTCGCCGTACATGGGGCGGCCGCCGACTACCACCAGGCGAACGTCGGCAGCGGGCGCGTCGATGAGCGTGTCGTACGCGTCACAGCCCCGGTCGGGCACCACCATGACGTCGGCGTAGCGGCCGTCGACCAGCGACCCGACCTGCGGGCGATCGACGGCGGTTGCCGCGCGCGAGGTCACCATCTCGACGAGGTCGCGCGAGCTCAAGCGACCCGAGAGCGCGACCTGCGAGACGTACCGGCCGTAGCGCAGCTCGGACAGGAGGTTGGGGCCGCCCGACGGGGTCCAGTCGGGGGCCAGCGCGACGGTCATGCCCATGTCGAGCGCGAGGCCGACGTTGGTGGTGCGACCGTAGAGGATGATGTTGGAGCGGGGCGACCAGATGAGCTTCGAGCGACCCGCGCCGAGCTGCGTGAACTCGGGCACGCCGAGCGCGGTGCCGTGGATGATCACCATGGCGGGCGTGATGAGGTTGCGCGTCGCGAGCAGGTCGAACTCGCGCCGGGCGGGCTCGTCGATGCCCTCGCTCAGGTGGAGGATGTACGCGGTGAGCTCGCCCGAATCCATGTCGGCGCGGAGCCCCATGGCGTCCGTCGCGTTGACCGTGGAGATGCCAAGGGTGTTGGGGCGGTGGTGGTCGACGCCGCCGAAGTCGTTGCCGTACTCGATGTTGCGCGCGAGGGTGCGCGTCACGCACACGCGGTTGGGCCCGCCCTGGATGGTCGTGGTGCCCGCCATGATCGCGCGGAGCTCGCCCCACTTCACCATCGCGCACGTGTTGCTGACGCCTCCGACGTTGAGGTTTTCGTTGTTGCGGATGACGTCGGTGAAGTCGTGATACGAGGGCTCGTCCTGCCACTGGGATGAGCGCGTGTAGCGCCGCACGGGCGGCCAAGGGGGGAGGAAGTTGTACTGCGGGTGGTTGTGCGTATCGATCATCCCCGCCGAGATGACGCCGCCCGTCTCGATGATGGTCGCGCCCGCGTAGCCCGTGCGCCCCGCGCAGCTCGCCGCCACGCACGTCAGCGTGTTGCCCGCGAAGAGCACCTCGCCTGTCGCGAGCACACCCGTCGGCGTGACCACACGCCCACGCAGCACGAACCGGTCGGCCGCGCCCGCTGTCACCCGCGGCGCCGGCGGAACCACTCCCCCGCAGGTCACACGCACCTCGGGCCGCGCGTCGGGTGAGAGACCCTCGCCGATGCCCGCGGTCAGCGGACCGATATCGTTGCGCGGGCCGAGGTCGACGGGGCCGCCGAAGTCCGTGGGGACGACCGTTCCGGCGTCGGTTCGGACGTCGGGGGCGGTCGTGCCCGCGTCCATGCCCAGGTCCATCGCGACGGGCATGTCGATCGAGGGGACATCGGGCGAGGGCACGTCGAGCGTGACGGCGGGCGTGTCGTCACCGGGGGCGTCGGACGAGATGGGCGCGTCAGGCGACTCAGGGGTGTCGCTCGCGGCGAGGTCGTTGCCCACGGCGGCGCGGTCTTGCGGAGGGACGTCCTCGGGATAGAGGCCGGCGTTGGTGGGGCCGCGACAGCCCAGCGCGACCACGACGAAACATCCGGCCCAACGGCTTGCGCGCTTCACGATCCGGGACGCTACCACCATGGGAGTCCGCGCTGTGTGCCGTGGTAGTGTCGGCCGCGGTCGAGCCGATGCGCGATGACAGCCTCCAGGACACGGACGCCGTCGGCGTCGAGCTTCTCCCGCTGCGCACCCCGACGCTCCCGCCAGCGACGCACACCAACAGCTATTTCGTCGGCGCGCGCGACTTCTATCTCGTCGAGCCCTCGTCTCCGTACGGGCCCGAGCAGGCGCGCCTGCACGAGCTCATCGAGGCTCGCATCGAGCGCGGTCACAAGCTGATCGCCGTCATCGCGACGCACCACCACGCCGATCACATCGGCGGTGCGACGGCCGTGTGCCAGCGGTTTGGCGTTCCGTTGCTGGCCCACGCGCGCACCCGCGAGAAGCTCACGGGGCGGGTCGAGGTGCACTCGCTGCTCGATGGCTCGGAGGGTGAGCTCGGTCGCGCGGTGGGGCTCGATCTCGCGGTGCTGCACACGCCCGGGCACGCGCCGGGGCACGTGTGCCTGCACGAGCGATCGGCCGGGTGGATGATCGTCGGCGACATGCTCTCGTCGGTGAGCACCATCGTCATCGACCCCGACGACGACGGCGACATGGACGACTACCTCGCGCAGCTCGGACGCATGGCCGACCTCGCGCCGACCACGCTCTTCCCCGCGCACGGCGAACCCATTGCGAACGGCGTCGCGAAGCTCAAGGGATACGTGACCCACCGACTCGCCCGCGAGGAGCGTATCCGCGCGGCCGTCGCAGGCGGCGCCGACACGGTGTCCGCGGTGGTGGCGCGGGCGTACGACGACACGCCGGCGTGGCTGTGGCCGGTGGCGGCGAAGAGCGCGCGGGCGCACCTCGAACGGCTGCGGCGGCGCGGCGCGGTGGATCAGACGGGCGCCGGGAAGACGGCGCGGTGGCGCATCGGAAGGACGGAGACGACATGAACCCGGAAGAGCTTCGACACGCGGCCCAGCGCTGGATGGCGGAGGACCCCGACCCCGAGACGAAGGCCGAGCTCGGCGAGCTGCTGGCGCGCGGCGACGACGCGGCGATCGCGGATCGCTTCGGGACGACGCTGGAGTTCGGCACCGCGGGGCTGCGCGGGCTGATGGGCGCGGGGCCCAACCGGATGAACCGCGCGGTGGTGTTGCGGACCTCGGCGGCGCTGGCGCGGCACCTCAAGGTGACGGTCGCGCGGGCGGCGGAGCTTGGAGTGATCGTCGGCTTCGATGGGCGGCGCGGGAGCAGGGTGTTTGCGCGCGACGTGGCGCGGGCGCTCGCGGGCGAAGGGGTGAAGGCGAAGGTGTTCGGGAGGGAGGTTCCGACGCCCGTGGTGGCCTTCGCGGTGAAGCGACTGGGCGCGGCGGCGGGTGTGGTCGTTACGGCGAGCCACAACCCGCCCGAGTACAACGGCTACAAGGTGTACTGGGATCATGGGGCGCAGATCGTTCCGCCGGTGGATGGCGGGATCGCGGCGGAGATCGCGGGCATCACGTCGCTCGCCGAGGTGAAGGTCGTCGAGGAGGAAGAGGCGCGCGCGAAGGGCTTGTGGGAGTCGCTCGGCGAGAAGGTCGAGGAGGACTACGTCGACCTCATCGCGCAGGCGGGTGTGCCGAAGGCGCCGCTGACGATCGCGTACACGGCCATGCACGGCGTGGGCGATCGCTTCACGATGGACGTGCTGAAGCCGTACGGGACGGCGTTCTCGGTGCCCGAGCAGTCGCAGCCCGACGGGCGCTTTCCCACGGTGCGCTTTCCCAACCCCGAAGAGCCCGGCGCGATGGACCTCCTCCTCGCGTTGGCTGCTTCGAAGAACGCCGATGTCGCGCTCGCCAACGACCCCGACGCCGATCGCCTCGCGGTCGCGGTGCCGGATGGCGATCGGTGGCGGCCCCTCACGGGCAACGAGGTGGGCGCTCTGTTGGGGGACCACATCCTGCGGCGCACGTCGGGGCCGCGGGTGGTGGCGACGAGCATCGTGTCGTCGCCGCTGCTCGGGGTGATCGCGGCGTCGTACGGGGCGCGCTACGCCGAGGTGCTCACGGGCTTCAAGTGGATCGCGCAGGTGGCGATCGCGGCGGAGGCCAAGGGAGAGGAGCGCTTCGAGTTCGGCTACGAGGAGGCGCTCGGGTACGCGGTGACGCCGTGGGTGCGCGACAAGGACGGCGTCTCGGCGGCGCTCATGGTCGCGGCGCTGGCGTCGGAGCTCAAGGCGAAGGGGCAGACGCTGCTCGATCGGCTGGAGGAGATCCACGCGACGCACGGGCTCTTCGTGTCGGGGCAGCACAACCTGACGGCGCCGGGCGCGTCGGGGCAGAAGCGCATCGCGGACATCATGGCGGCCTTTCGCGCGAGGCCGGTGGAGTCGCTCGCGGGCAGGCGCGTCGTGGCGTGGTCGGACTACCAGAGCGGCGTGAAGAAGGACGCAGCAGGCGAGAGGGCGATGGGGCTGCCGCCGTCCAATGTGCTGCGCCTGGAGCTCGAAGGCGGGTCGCGGGTGATGCTGCGGCCGAGCGGGACGGAGCCGAAGATCAAGTACTACTTCGACCACCGCGAGCCGCGGCTGGAAGGCGAGAGCGCGGAGGCGTGCGAGGCGCGCGCGAAGGTGAACCTGGCGGCGTTGCGGGCGGCGTTTCTGGCGGAGGCGGCGACGCGCGACGCGGGGGCGTGAAGCGGGCGTTCGAGCGGGACGGCGTCACGTTGCTGGGGTCCCTCGATGGGAAGGTGGCGGACGAACTCGCCCGTTGGGCCCTGGCCGACGAGCCGGACCCGGACCTCGGGCACCTGCTGTTGCGGAAGGTGTTTCGGTAGGCGGATATCGGGTCAGGCGAGGCCGACGTACAGCGTCTGGACGTCGTCGTCGTCGTCGAGCGCCGCGAGGAAGCTCTCGACCTCTGCGCGTTGCGCGTCGTCGACGGTGACCGGGCTCTTCGCCTTCCAGATGAGCTTCGCCGACGACACGGACCACTTGCGCTCGGCCAGCGCCTTGGCCACGAGGTCGAGGTCGGTGGGCTCCGTGTAGAACGTCGTCGCGCCGTCGTCGCTCGCTTCGAGGTCCTGCGCGCCCGACTCGATGGCGGCCTCTTCGGGGTCGACCGCTGCGCCCGCCGGGGGCGTCGCTTCGACGGCGCCGAGGCGAGCGAAGTCCCACGACACCGCGCCCGCCGCCGCGATCTGACCCTTCTTGAAGAGGATGCGGATGTTGGACGACGTGCGGTTGCGGTTGTCCGTCAGGCACTCGACGATCACCGGCACCTGATACGGCGCGAAGCCCTCGTAGAACACCGTGTCGAAGCTCACACCCTCGTCGAGCATGCCGGCGCCCTTCTTGATCGCGCGCTCCATGGTGTCCTTCGTCATCGACGCCTTGCGAGCGGCGTCGAGCGCCATGCGCAGCCGCGAGTTGCCCGACGGATCGGCCCCGTCGCGCGCCGCGATCATGATCTCCTTGGTGAGCTTGGTCATGACCTTGCCCTTGGCGTTGGCCGCCGCCTCCCGCCCCTTCTGCTTCCACTGTGCGCCCATAGTGCCGTCGCGGATATCACTTCGCCGTCGGCCGCGCGAGTGCTCCCTTGCTCCGCCTGAGCGTTCCGCGGCACGGTGCGCCCCGTGAAACCGCTGTCCTTCGCGCTCGCCCTCCTGCTCGCGCCCGTCGGCGCGCAGGCCCAGGGCTGGTCGGTCACCCGCTACGCCGCGCCCTTCTCGGGCGACGACCTCAACGTCACCGAGCGCGCCCTCGTCACGCCCCACCTCCGCGTCGGCGCCCTGCTCGCCGTCGACTGGGCCCGCTCGCTCCACATCGTTCCGATCGAGCACCGCGTGACGGGCCAGCTCGCCGTCACCGTCGGCTTCTTCGACCGCCTCCAGCTCGGCGTCTCCATGCCGGTCGTGCTCACCCAGCAGATCTCCGGCAACGCCGCCGCCGTCGCGCCCGGCGACCTGCGCGTCGACGCCCGCGTTCGTCTCTTCGGCCTCCCCCGTCGCGGAACCAGCCGCATCGCCCTCGCCGCCACGCTCCTCGTCCCAACCGGTGATGGCGGCGCCTACGCGGGCGACGGCTCGGTCGGCGTCGTTCCGCGTTTCATCTTCGAGCTCACCAGCACGCGCGACTTCGTCTTCGCCGCCAACGTCGGCGTCGCCATCCGGCCCGGGTGGGAGAACCAGTTCATCGCGCGCCTGGGCCTCACCATCCCCGTCGCCGCGCGGGTGCTCATCACCGGCGAGGCCAACTTCGAGACGCTGATCAGCGACCCCATTGCCAATGGCGCGCTCTCCCTCGAACTGCTCGCGGGCGTCCACTACGTGAACCCCAACGGGCTCGCGCTCGGGCTCGCCGCAGGGCCTCGTGTGCTCGACGGCGAGAGCGCCGCCGACGTACGCGTCGTGGGCCTCGTCGGGTACGCGCCGCAACCGACGGAGGGCTACGCGCCGCCGCGCGACAGCGACAGCGACGGCATCGTGGACGTCGACGACCGCTGCCCGCAGGAGGCGATGGGCGAGCGGCCCGATCCGGTGCGCCGCGGGTGTCCGGCGCGCGACAGCGATCACGACGGGATGCGCGATGACCTCGACGCGTGCCCGACCGAGGCGCCGGGTGATGACCCCGACCCCAACCGGGCGGGGTGTCCGCGCGACCGTCGCTTCGATGACGGCGATGGGGACGGTGTTCCGGATCGGGAGGACGTGTGCCCGGTGGAGTCGGCCGGGGCGCACCCGGACGCGGCGCGGCGCGGCTGCCCCGACCCCGACATCGACCACGACGACATCTCCAACGAGCACGACGCCTGCCCCGAAGACCGCGGGCCCGCCACCAACGACGCCGCCACCAACGGTTGTCCCCGCGTGTTCGTCACCGCCGACCACGTGGTGATCCAGCAGCAGCCGCGCTTCGCGACCAACCGCGCGGTCATTCTCCCGGAGAGCATGTCGCTGCTGATGGAGGTCGCGCAGGTGCTGGAGGCGCATCCCGAGCTGCTGCGTGTCGAGATCCAGGGGCACACCGATGACCGCGGCCGACAGGAGCTCAACGGGCAGCTCTCGCAGCGGCGCGCGCAGTCGATCCGCGACTATCTGGTGACCCGCGGCATCGCGGCGGAGCGGCTCGTGGCGCGCGGCTACGCGGACACCCGACCGCTCGTCGACAACGCGACGGACGAGGGGAGGGCGCGCAACCGGCGGGTGGAGTTTCTGGTGACGGAGCGAAGGCCGTAGGCGACGAAGCGGGAGGTCAGAACTCCATCTCGGCGAGGTCGGGCGCGGCCTTCAACGTGGCCTCGGTCTTGTCCTGAACCTCGCGGGCGCTGATGCCGGGCGCGAGCTCCTTGAGGACGAGTCCGTCGGGCGTGACGTCGATGACGGCCATGTCCGTGATGATGCGGTGCACCACCTTCTTGCCCGTGAGCGGCAGGTTGCACTGCTTCACGATCTTGAGTCCGCCGTCCTTGGCGAAGTGCTCCATCATCACGATGACGCGGCGGGCGCCGTGCACGAGGTCCATCGCGCCGCCCATGCCCTTCACCATCTTGCCGGGGATCATCCAGTTGGCGAGATCGCCCGTCTCGCTCACCTGCATCGCGCCAAGGATGGCGAGGTCGACGTGGCCGCCGCGGATCATCGAGAAGCTCATCGCGCTGTCGAAGTAGCTCGCGCCGGGCAGCGTGGTGATCGTCTCCTTGCCGGCGTTGATGAGGTCGGGGTCGACCTTGTCCGCGGTGGGGTACGGGCCGACGCCGAGCACGCCGTTTTCGCTCTGGAGCACCACCTCGACGCCGGGCGCGACGTAGTTGGGGACGAGCGTCGGCATGCCGATGCCGAGGTTTACGTAGAAGCCGTCGCGGAGCTCGCGCGCGACGCGGCGGGCGATCTGCTCTCTGGTCAACATGGCGCTCATCCCTTCTGCACCGTGCGCCGCTCGATGCGCTTCACGTAGTCCTTGCCGACAAACACCCGCTGCACGAACACCCCTGGCAGATGCACCTGCTCGGGGTCGATGAGGCCGGGCTCGACGAGCTCCTCGACCTCCGCGATGGTGACCTTCGCCGCCATCGCGCACAGCGGGTTGAAGTTGCGCGCGCTCGCGTGAAACAAGAGGTTGCCGTGCCGGTCGCCGCGCCACGCCTTCACGATGGCGAAGTCGCCCGTGATCGAGCGCTCCATCGCGTACTCGCGGCCGTCGAACACCCGCACCTCCTTCTTCTCGCTGCCCTTCTTGATGGTCCCGCCGGGGCCGTAGAGCATCGGGAGACCGCCCTCGGCCACCTGCGTTCCAACACCCGCCGGCGTGAAGAACGCCGGGATGCCCGAGCCGCCCGCGCGCAGCCGCTCGGCGAGGGTGCCCTGCGGCACCAGCTCGACCTCCAGCTCGCCGCTCAGAAACTGTCGCTCGAACTCCTTGTTCTCGCCGACGTAGCTGCTGGTCATCTTGCGGATCTGCTTGTTGCCGAGCAGGAGCCCGAGGCCCCAGTCGTCGACGCCGCAGTTGTTGCTGACCACCCAGAGGTCACGCGTGCCTTTGCGGCGCAGCGCCGCGATGCAGTTCTCGGGAATGCCGCACAGCCCGAAACCCCCGGCGAGAACCTTCGCTCCGTCGGGGATGTCCGCGCACGCCGTGTCGGCGTCGACCACGACCTTGTCCATCGCTCAACCCTTCGCTGCTCCAGCGTGAACGCCGCCGAAGCGCGCGCATCTCTCCACGCGGCGCCGCGGCCTGTCAACGCCGCGATGCCGCGCCTCCGCCGAGTGGTACGGTGCCCGCTGCGATGTCGATCATCCTCGCGCACCTGTCCGACCCGCACATCCTCGACCTGCGGGGCGTCCCCCTCCACCGGATGCTGCTCAACAAGCGCCTCACCGGTTGGGTCAACCTCCGCCTCAAGCGCGGCCACAAGCACCGGCCCGCCGTCGTCGAGGCCATGATGGCCGACCTCCGCGCGCTCTCGCCCGACCACGTCGCCATCACCGGCGACCTCACCAACCTCGCGCTCGAACCCGAGTTCGAGGCCGCCCGCGCGATGATCGAGCGCCTCGGGATGGACCCCGCGCAGGTGAGCGTCATCCCTGGCAACCACGACCTCTACACCGAAGGGGCACGTCGCGCGGGGCGCTTCGGTAGCTTCTTCGCGAAGTACATCACGAGCGACCTCGACCTCGCCGTCGACCATCCCGGCGGGCGCTTCCCCTTCGTGCGGCTGCGCGACGACGTCGCCCTCATCGGGCTGTCGTCGGCCGTTCCGCGACTGCCGCTCGTCGCCTCGGGGCGCATCGGCGAAGCGCAGCAGCGGGCGCTGCGAGAGGCGCTCGCACATGCGGAGGTGCGCGAGCGGGTTCCGGTGGTGTTGAGCCATCACCCGGTGGTCGATCCGCGCGGCGGAGTGGCGGCGTTCATGCGGGGGCTGGAGGACCTGGGGGACTTCCGCGCGTCGCTGCACCACCACCGCGACGTGCTCGCGCTGCACGGCCATTGGCATCGCCGAGGACACGAGAAGATCACCGACGCGCGCGGCGTGACGCTGCACCGACTCGGGGCGACGAGCGCCTCGCTGGTGCATCACGACCCCGAGAAGATGGCCTCGTACAACGTGTATGAGATCGACCGCGCGAGCGGTCTGTTGCGGGCCTACGCGCGGGTGTGGAACGCGAGCGCCGAGCGCTTCGAGGACGCCGAGTTGCCCGATGGGCGCGGTCAGACGGGGTGAGTTGGTACTCGTCGCTTCGGGGAGCGTCGACCACGCCCGCAGTCAGCGGGCCAACGCCGCGGGCCCGTGACCTCCGCGCCAGCTACCCGATGAGCTTCGTGTCCGCGATGTACGCGAGGTAGTAGTCGTTGTCGCGCTGGGCTTCGAGCTCGCCGCCGTCGACGCGCTCCTTCAGCACCTTCATCAGGTCGCCGAGCGCGGGCGACGGGGGAATCCCGAAGCGCGCGGAGATGGCCGTCCCCAACCCCTTCGGCAGCGGCGGAACCTTCGCGTCCATCTCCTCGATCGCGCGCACCCGCCGCGCCAGCTCGGAGATGGCGTCGAGGCCGCGCTTCTTCTTCTCGGGGCGCTTGGTGGTGATGTCCGCGCGCGACAGGTCGAGCAGGTCGCACATCCCGGCGCCCATCTCCTTGGCGAACCGTCGCACCGCCGAGTCCGTCCACGTCGCGTCGTACGCGCTCGCTCGCAGGTGATGAAGAATCAGGAAGCGCACCGTCCGCGACAGCGCCTCCTCGCCCGTAAACAACGGAATGCGCCGCTGCATCCGGTCGAACATCGACGCGCCGACCTCGGCGTGCCCGAAGAAGTGCACCTCGCCGTTGGCCTCGATTCGCCGCGTCTTCACCTTGCCGATGTCGTGCAGCAGCGCCGCCCACCGCACCTCCGTGCGCGGAACCGCCTGCGTCACCACCTGCTTCGTGTGCTTCCACACGTCCTTGTGGCGCCACTCGCCGTCGCCGAAGCCGACCATCGCCTTCACCTCGGGCAGCAGCGCATCGAGCGCCCCCACCTCCAGCAGCATGTCGAGCCCGTGATCGGGGTGACGCCCCATCAGCACACGCTCCACCGCGCCGCGCACCCGCGGAAGCTCCACGGTGCGAAACCACGCCGGGTCACACCGCAGCACGCCATCGGGTCGCGTCCCCCGCTCGGCCGACCACGCCGCCGCGTCGAGCGCCATCACCGCGAGGTCGGTGGCCTCACGTTCGCTCACGGTCTCCGGGGTCGTCGGCTGCGTCTCGTCCATCACATGCTCTCCGTAACGTCGCGCCGTCGCGCGAGGGGGCGGCACTCTATGTGACCCGGCGCCCCGCTGCTACTGTCGCTCTCACCGTGACACGCACCGCCCCGCTCGGCCTGCTGCTCGGCCTCCTGGCCGCGTGCGACGACCCAACACCTGGCGCCCCCACCACCCACGACGCCGCTGTGGAAGCCTCCGTGCCCGACGTCCCCGCGACGGACGTTGCGTTGGCGGACGTCGTCGCGAAGGAAGACGTCCCGGTGGTGATCGCGGCCGCTCCGCCGCGCACCTGCCGACCGTGTCGCGTCGACGCCGAGTGTGGCGACGATGGGAGCGTCTGCGTCGCCGTCGACCCGACCCGCGCACCCGGATTGCGCGAGTGCCGCCTCGCCTGCCCGACCATTGGAGAGCCCTGCGATGCTGCCGTGGCAGCGACCTGTCGCGAGGACGATCAGGGCAACCGCGTGTGTACACCCGACGTCGCGGCGGGGTGTGTTCCGATGGAGAGTCGGCGCGGCGCGGTGTGTCCGGCCGCGGGCTGCGTGGGCCGCTATGACCAGTGCGTGAACCTCGACGCCACCCGCCCCTCCGTCGGTCGCGCGGGTACGGCGTGTCTCGGCGCGTGCCTCACCGACCTCGACTGCGAGGACGGCGCACGGCGTTGCCGTGACGTTCGCACCAGCGGCGGAGCGGCGGTGAGGGCGTGCGTCCCCGACGATCGCATCGGACCCGACGCGTGCGGCAACGGCGCCATCGATGTGCGTGGTCTCAACGCACCCTGTGACATGACGCGTTCGTGTCCAGGTGGGCTGAGATGCGTGACGCCGGCGTCTCCGTCGCTGCGAGGCTTCTGCACCGTCGCGTGCACCGACGACGCGGCGTGTGGTCCCGGTGCGCGCTGCGACCGATCGCAGTCGGTGTGTGTTCCTGATGGGTGTCGCTGCGGGTTCGAGTCGCGGGATGAGCTCATCGACCTCGCCCTGCGCGCCGACCCGACGGCCCCGTGGGACCGCTGCAACCTCTTCTTCAGCGCCGCCACGCTCGACGCCTTCGGCGCCTTCGTCACGCGCGATCGCTTTCGTCTCCCGGTGTTCGACCGCGTGCATCGCGACTGGCTCGCGGGCGCGCGCTGGGCGCAGGCGATGGGACCCGGCCTCGACGTGATGGCGACGACGCTCTCGGGTGCGCTCCGGGCCGCGGCGGGGTTGCGGCTGACGGGTGAGCTCGACGCGCTCGCCACAGCGTCGCCCGTGATGAGCGCGGAGGGAGAGCAGCCGTTGGTCGATGCCGTCGCAGCGTGGGCGACGCGTGGGGGAGGGGCCTTCGATCGGGCGGCGGCCATCGAGGATGCGGCGGATGTTCCGATGGAGCTGCAACGGGCCGTGGCGCGGGTGCTGCGCGCGTCGCTCGTGGCGGCCGAGGCGCGCGACCGCGGGCTCGCCCGCTTTCCGACCGATGTTGAGCGGGCGCACCTCTTCCGCGTGGCGCCGTTTCTGGTGCTGCCCACCAACCGCGTCGACGAGCGCGCCAACTTCGCCGACCCGGCAGACCTCTCGATTGTTCTTGGGGAGGTGACCTTGCCGCTGCGCGAGTCCATCGACCTTGCGACGACGGTGGAGTCCGTCGACTGGCGACCGTTCGCGGGCCGCACGGGCGTGAGCTTCACGCAGGACACGCCCGCGGGGCGGGTGGTGATTCGCGATGGCGCGGCGCACCGGTACAGCGCAGAGGAGTATCCGCGAACGCTGCTGGCGCTCGACCTGGGCGGTGACGACACCTGGGAGGCGCCCGTCGGCGCCAACGTCGACGCGGCGCAACCCGTCGGGGTTGTCATCGATCTCGGTGGTGACGACACATGGGGCTACCCGGTGGTCGCGAGCCCGCTCGACACGCCCGACACGTTGCCCTCCGACGCGGCGGGTCGCGTTCGCATCGGCGGCGCGGTGGGCGCCTCCCTCAGCCGAACGCCACGCCAGGGCAGCGGTCGCCTCGGCGTCGGCCTGCTCTACGACCTCGGCGGCGGGGCCGATCGCTACCGCGCGCTTCGCATGGCGCAGGGCTTCGGCGCGCTGGGCGTGGGCGGCCTCTACGACGACGGCGGCGACGACCGGTACGCCATCGAGTCGGGCGGCCAGGGTGCTGCGATCGTGGGCGTCGGCGTGCTGGTCGATGGCGGCGGTCGTGACGAGTACTCGGCGTGGGCCTACGCGCAGGGCTTCGGCTACGTGCAGGGCGTCGGGCTGCATCACGATCGCGCGGGCGATGATGTCTACGAGAGCCGGGTGACGCCGGTGATACATCCGTCGGCGCAGAGCCCGATGTCCAACTCCAGCTTCACGCAGGGCGCGGGCTTCGGCCGTCGGGGCGACGCCACCGTCGACCGAACCAACATGTCCGGTGGCATCGGCGTGCTGCGCGATCGCGAGGGAAACGATCGCTACACCGCCGGGGTCTTCGCGCAGGGGACGGGCTACTGGGGTGCGATGGGGCTGCTGCTCGATGGTGCGGGCGACGACCACTACGACGCGCGCTGGTACGTGCAGGGAGCCGCGGCGCACTTCGCCTACGGGGCGCTGGTCGATGGCGGCGGGAGGGACGTTCACAACCAGACGAGCGCCCGCGAGAACATGACCGGCGGCGCAGGCCACGACTTCTCGTTGGGCATCCTGCTGGCGCTGGGGGACGGGGCGGATGTGTATGGGGTTCCGAACCTGGCGTTGGGGGCGGGCAACGCCAACGGGGCGGGCATCTTCGCGGACGAAGGGGGCGACGACACCTACGACGCGGCGTCGGTGCTGACGCTGGGCAACGCGGCGCTGGAGTCGCTGACGGACATGGGGCGGCTGTCGCGGCCGACGGTGGGGGTGTTCATCGATCGCGGTGGCGCGGACATGTACCGGCAGGGCGCGGCCGTGACGACGGTGGTGCCGCGCAACGACGGCGCGTGGACGCAGCGGGTGCACGGCGAGGCGACGAGCGAGCGGGGCTTTGGCGTGGACGTGGGCGCGAGCGCCGCGGGGTTGTGGTGATGCCGAGGCTGGTGTTCGAGCGGACGGGCTTCGTGGTGGATTACCCCGACGGGGTGTCGGTGCTCGAAGCGTGTGATCGGGACATCAAGGCGGGGGTTCCGTTTTCGTGCAGGCACGCCAACTGCGGCATCTGTCGGCTGGAGGTGACCGAGGGCCTGGAGCTGTGCGAGCCGCGCACCGAGTGGGAGGACGAATTGCTCACGTACCTGAAGGAGCGAGAGACGGTTCGCCTCGGGTGCCAGCTCCGGGTGGGGCCGGGTGAGGGCGTCGTGCGGCTGCGGGTGTTGTGAGGTCGCTGGACCGTCGTGGGGCCGTGCGGTACAGAGCACGGACGTTGGCGGTCGCGGTGCGACGGCCACGGTTGAAGAGGAGAGACGATGATCACGCTCACCGAGATCGCTGCGAACAAGGTCAAGGAGATCGCCAAGGCAGAGGGCCTCGAAGGCCAGGGGCTCCGGCTCCAGGTCAAGGGCGGCGGCTGCTCGGGCTTCCAGTACGACCTGTACTTCGACGAGAAGCCCACCGACATGGACCAGATCGTGGAGTGCCTGGGCATCCAGCTCTTCGTCGATCCGCTCTCCATCCAGTACCTGGAAAACACCGAGATCGACTACGTCGAGTCCCTCTCCGGCGCGGGCTTCAAGTTCGGCAACCCGAACGTGAAGGGCACCTGCGGCTGCGGCAGCTCCTTCTCGGTGTGATCCTCCGCGCCGCCCTCGCGGCCGCTCTCTTCCTCCTCCTCGCGACCGGCGACGCGCTCGCCAACGGTCGCTTCCCCAACGCACAGGAGTTCCACCAGGGGCCCGCGGGCAACCGCGAGCTCATGGTGCTGCGCGCCACCTTCGGCCTCGTGGTCAGCGTCGATGGCGGCCGCCGCTGGGAGTACTGGTGCGAGGACGCCCTCCAGTACGGCGACAACTACGACCCGCCGCTCATCTACACCGCCGACGGGACGCTCCTCGTTGCCCTCGACGACGGCCTCGTCACCACCCGCAACGGCTGCACCTTCCGCCGCCAGCCCGACCTCGAATCGCTCACCATCCGCGACCTCGCGGCCTCGCCCGACGGCCGCACCGCGTGGGCCATCGCGCTCACCCGCAACGCCACGCCCGACTCCCGCGTCGCCCGCTCGACGGACAACGGGCTCACCTTCGAGTTCGTCGGCGAGCGCTTCGTCGGCGTGTCGCTCCAGACCATCGAGGTCGCCGCGTCCGACCCGATGCGCCTCTACGCGAGCGGCGTGAGCGCGGGCGCTCCGGTGCTCTTCCGCAGCGTCGACGGCGGCGCCCACTGGGTGCGCGCGGCGGGGCGCTTCGGCGGCGCGACGGGGCTCTACGTGTCGGGCGTCGATGGCCGCAACGCCGACGTGGTGTACCTCCGCGCGACGGCCGCGCCCGAGGACATGGACGCGGGCTCCGTCGACGGATCGGGCGTGCTCTTCCGCAGCGACGACGGCGGCGAGACGGTGCGTGCGGTGCTGCGAACCAACGGCCCGATGCGCGGCTTCGCCATCTCCGACGATGGTCAGCGGGTGTGGGCCGGCGGTCCCGATGATGGCGTGTGGCGCATCGCGGACGGCGCGGCGCCGACCCGGTTGACGGACACGCCGGTGGAGTGCCTGCGGTGGAGCGACGGCGCGCTGTGGGCGTGCCGGACGTACGTCCCCGGCGGTGCGCTGTTGCTGCGAGGCGATGGTGATGGAGCGTTTGCGACGGTGCTGGAGGCGTCGGCCATCGGTGGTCCGCCCGCGCGCTGCCCCGTGGGGACGCTCTCCCGCGACGTCTGCCCCGGCCGCTGGAGCGTGGTGCAGCGGACGCTCGGTCGCGCCGACGCCGGCCTCGACGCGGCGACCGACGGGGCTGCGGTGGTGGCGCCTCCGCCCGCGGACGGTTGTGGCTGTCGCGTGGGGCCGTCGAGGGGTGGCGCGGCGTGGGTGCTGGGGGCCCTTTCGGTGCTGCTCCGACGCCGCGCGCGTCGCCCTTCAGGTCGTCGCTAGAACTCCAAATTCTCGGCAGCAAATGCCGGTCACTGGCGAGGGAGAAGCGCGTTGTGTTCTCGTAGAGGGCAGCGCAACATCGCTTTGTGGAGGCTTCAAGCGTGATGAGACGACGATTGCACCGATGGCACTGGGGGCTCGCAGGAGTGATTGCGGCGGTGGCCTCGCCCACTGTCCTGCAGGCCCAGCCGATTGGCTGCGGCAACAGCATCCTGAACGCGGGTGAGACCTGCGATGACGGCAACACCGCAGGCGGCGACGGCTGCGGCGCCACCTGCATCACCGAGCCGGGCTTCTCGTGCGCGACCCTGGGCTCCGCGTGCGTGGCGGTCTGTGGTGACTCGATCCGCGCGGGCGCCGGTCGCTTCCGTGAGGACTGCGACGACGGCAACACGCGTGCGGGCGACGGTTGCAGCCCGGCCTGTGTGACGGAGTTCGGCTACGGCTGCCGTGACACGACGACCAACCTGGCGCCCAACGGCGACTTCATCATGGGTCGCATGGGCTTCACGTCGGACTACACCTACGACGACTCGCGCAACTTCGTGGACGGCTACGGCGGCGGCGGCCCGGAGGGCAACTTCACCGTCACCAACAACCCGTCGGGGTGGAACGGCGTGTTCCGCACCGTCGGCGCCGTGACCTGGGCCGACGCCAACGGCGACGGCTACGCGGCGCTCTTCAACGGCATCGGCGTCCGCACGGCCTACCGGGCCAACGTGCTCGTCGAGGCCGGGCGCGACTACGTGGTGCAGTTCAACGTGGCCGACTGGGGCGGGCTCAACCCGGCCCGTCCGCTGCAGCGCACCGCCCTCCTCGTGGTGACGGTCAACGGCACCTCGGTGACGCCGCAGCTCCGGCTGCGCGCCTCGGACGGCGTCCAGATGTTCTGGGACTTCGTCGGCGGCATCTATCGCCCCACCGCCTCGGGCATGGCGAGCTTCCAGGTGGTGGACAACGAGCCCACCGATCAGGGCAACGACTTCGCCATCGACGGCATCTCCTTCCGGCCCGTGAGCCCGATGCTGTGCGCCACCGTCGACACGGACATGGACACCATCCCCGACCTCACCGAGGGGCCGACGGTCGACACGGACATGGACGGCGTTCCCAACTTCCGTGACCCCGACGACGACGGCGACACCATCCCGACGGTCAACGAGCTCGGGCCGGGCGGCGGCATGAGCCCGCGCAACAGCGACACGGACACCTTCCCGGACTACCTCGACCCCGACGACGACAACGACACCGTCCCGACCCGCGACGAGCTGGGCACCGGCGGCTTCGCGTCGCCGCGCAACACCGACATGGTCGACAACCCCGACTGGCTCGACCCGGACGACGACAACGACACCATCCCGACGGCCGTCGAGCAGGCGCGCGACATGTCCGCCGGGCGCGACTTCGACATGGACGGTACGCCCTCGTACCGCGACCTCGACTCCGACGGGGACATGGACCTCGACTCGGTCGAGGCCGGCAGCTCGCCGGCGACGCCCGCCAACAGCGACGCGTCGACGGGCAGCACGGACGGCCCCGACTTCCTCGACCGCGACTCGGACAACGACTGCCTGCCCGACAGCGACGCCCGCGAGGACGGCACCGCGCGCATCGACCCGGCGCGCCCCTCGCTCGACCCGAACACCAACTGCGGCACCGGCATGGTGTGCAACCGGATGACGGGCACCTGCGGCACCGGCCCGGGCGGCGGCGATCGCGACGGCGACGGCATCCCGGACATGGATGAGACCCGCATCGGGACCAACCCGGACAACCCCGACACGGACGGCGACTCCATCCGCGACGGCGACGAGCTCGGGCCGGGCGGCGTGACCACCCCGCGCGACTCGGACATGGACGGGATGATCGACCCGCTCGATCCGGACGACGACAACGACACCGTGCCGACCCGCGACGAGCTGGGCCCGGGCGGCTTCGCGACGCCGCGCAACACCGACATGATGGACAACCCGGACTGGCTCGATCCGGACGACGACAACGACACCATCCCGACGCGCGTCGAGCGCATGCTCGACATGACGCCGGACGACGACTTCGACACCGACGGCCTGCCGTCGTACCGCGACCTCGACTCGGACGGTGACATGGACCTCGACCGCGACGAGGCGGGCCCCGCGCCCGCGACGCCGGTCAACACGGACATGGCCACCGGGAGCACCGACGGTCCGGACTTCCTCGACCGCGACTCGGACAACGACTGCATCACGGACAACGACCCGCGTGAGGACGGCGCCGCCCGCACCAACGCCATGCTCCCGTCGGTCAACCCGGACACCAACTGCGGCGCGGGCATGGTCTGCAACCGCATCTCGGGCACCTGCGGCGCGCCCGGCGACCGCGACGGCGACGGCATCCCCGACGCCGACGAGACCCGCATCGGGACCAACCCGGACAACCCCGACACGGACGGCGACTCCATCCGCGACGGCGACGAGATCGGGCCGGGCGGCGTGACCACCCCGCGCGACTCGGACATGGACGGGATGATCGACGCCCGTGACCCCGACGACGACAACGACACCGTGCCGACCCGCGATGAAGTGGGCAGCGGCGGGTTCATGTCTCCGCGCAACACGGACATGATGGACAACCCGGACTGGCTCGATCCGGACGACGACAACGACACCATCCCGACGGCGGTGGAGCGCACGCTCGACACCACGCCCGACGATGATGCCGACATGGACGGCCTGCCGTCGTACCGCGACCTCGACTCGGATGGGGACATGGACCTCGACCGCGACGAAGCCGGCGCGAACCCGATGACGCCCGCCAACACCGACGGCGGCACGGCCACCGGCGACGGACCGGACTTCCTCGACCGCGACTCGGACAACGACTGCGTGCCCGACAACGACCCGCGCGAAGATGGCGCGGCGCGCATCAACGCGATGCTCCCGTCGGCCAGCGCGGACGCCAACTGCACGATGCCGGGCCTGCCGGTGTGCAACACCTCCATCGGGATGTGCGTGGCGCGCGGTGACGCGGGCGTGGCCACCGACGGCGGCGCCGTGGCCGCGCGGTACAGCTACCAGGGCGACGGCTTCTCGTGCACGGTGAACCCGGGCTCCAACGACGCCAACGGCCTGGGTCTGCTGGCGCTCGGCGCCCTCGCGGTGGCGATCCCCGCGCTCCGCCGTCGTCGCTCGAAGAAGTGACGACCCTCGCGAGCTGACCTGGGCTCCACCCGATCGGGTGGGGCTCAGGGCGCCGCGGCCTCCGCCCTCTCCACCAGCTCCCGCAACATCCCGTAGGTCAGGCCCCAGATGGTGAGCCCGCGCCACTGCCAGCGCGGCAGCCGCATCGGGAGCTTCACCGGGATGGCCTTCACCGGCCGAAACCACCACAGCATCGAGCCCTGCGTGCGCTGCACCTCGTCGAGCGGCACCCACATCGCCTCGGCGACCTCGCGCCCGTTGAGGGTCATCGCGGGGTCACCCTCGATGGCGTAGACGACCGGGACGACGGTGAACCGCGCCCAGCTCCGTTGCTTGAGCCCGGGGTGGTCGTTGAGCTGCCCGAGGCGGCGGGCGCCGAGCGCACGCAGGTCGAGGCCCACCTCCTCGAAGGTCTCGCGGACGGCCGTGTCGTCGATGGTCGCGTCGGCCGCGTCGACCTTGCCGCCGGGCAGCGCGGCCTGACCCGACCAGCGGTCTCCTGCGCGCTCGGCGCGGCGGATCACCAGCACCTCCACGACGCCCGATCGCTCGCGCAGGATCACCGCGACGGCGGCGCGCCAGCGAACCTCGCCCTCGTAGGTCCAGCGGTCGGTGGGGCTGTGGAGGGCGCGGGCGACGCGGTCGAGGGTGATGCTCACGGCGGTGACGATGGGGTCGATGGTCAGGGTCGTCGATTGCGCGCTCGTCGGGTGGCGACGAGGCCGCCGACGAGGCCCATGGTGATCATCGCGAGGGAGGCCGCGCACTCACCGCCGCCGCTCGCGGGGCGGTTGCGGTTGGGGTCGTAGGTGCTCCCGTAGGGGGTCGGTCGCGACACGCCGCCGGTCTTCTGCCCCCAGGTCTTGGTGGGGCGCGGCGGGGGTGTCGGGGCGGTGGAGCCGCTGCCCCAACGTGATCCGCCGAAGCTGCCGCCGGAGTGCTGCGCGTCGACGCCGGAGGGTTGGAGCGCGACGAGGGCGCCCGCGAGGCAACAACCGAAGCTGAGGGTGACGGAGCGCAGGCGCATGACGGAGGTCGGCGAAGGTAGCGCACATCACGACGCGGGGTGTTGCCCACCGCGGGGCGCTTGGGCTATCCCGCCCGCCCCCTACCGTCACGACGGGACGTGACGAGAGCACGCGAAGGAGAGCGATCACCCCCATGGAGCGCTTCATCGGCCTCGATTTCGGAACCACCAACAGCGCACTCGCCCTCGCCGGTCGTGACGGGCAGTCGGAGCTCGTTCGCTTCGAGACGCGGGAGGGGCCGAGCAGCACCTTCCGCTCGGTGCTCTTCTTCGACCCGACGGACCTCGATCCGAAGTCGGGCGTTCGCGCCCACGCCGGGCCCCAGGCGCTGGAGCGCTATCGCGACGCGGTCTCGCCGGGGCGGCTCATCCAGTCGTTGAAGTCGTACCTCGCGACCGACCTCCTGCGATCGACCGTGGTCTTCGAGAAGAGCTACACGCTCGAAGCGCTCATCGCGCTCATCCTCCGCGGCATCCGGCAGCAGTGCGGGACGGCGCTGGGTGACCCGACGTCGGTGGTGCGCGGCGTGGTGGTGGGGCGTCCGGTGAAGTTCTCCAACGCCGACACGCCCGAGGACGAGGCGCGGGCGCTCGATCGGCTGCGCGCGTCGCTGGCGCTCGCGGGCCTGGAGGATGTCGTCTTCGAGTACGAGCCCGTGGGCGCGGCGTACTTCTACGAGTCGCGCCTCGACCACGACGAGCTCGTGCTCATCGGGGACTTCGGCGGCGGCACGAGCGACTTCTGTCTCGTACGCGTGGGGCCCGGCGCGAAGAAGACCGCGTCGGCGTCGCGCATCCTCGGGACGGAGGGCGTCGGGCTCGCGGGGGATGTGTTCGACGGCGAGATCGTCGACGCCGTGGTGTCGCCGCGGCTCGGCAAGGGGTCGATGTATCGCTCGTACCTCGACGGCAAGGACATCGCGGTGCCCTCGTGGCTCTACGAGCGCGTGCGGCGGTGGCACCACCTGTCGTTTCTGCGGAGCCGCGAGACGCTGCGGTTCATCCAGGAGATGCGGGACCAGAGCCCCGATCGGACGGCGCTCTCGGCGCTGCTGCACCTCGTGGAAGACGACCTCGGCTTCGACCTGCACCGCGTCGTCGAAGGGACCAAGGTGAAGCTCTCGCGCGAGGACCAGGTCGCGTTGCGCTTCGTCGACGCGCCCGTGGACATCGAGGTGCCGGTGGCGCGCGCGGACTTCGAGCGATGGATTCGCGGCGACCTCGACCTGCTGCGCGGGTGCATCGATCGGTTGTTGGCGAGCACCGGGGTGAAGGCCGCGGAGATCGACCGGGTGTTTCTCACCGGCGGCACGTCCATGGTGCCGGCGGTGCGGAAGATCTTCGTCGACCGCTTCGGCGAAGACCGGCTGCGGGCGGGCGACGAGCTCACCAGCGTGGCAAGCGGCCTCGCCCTGCGCGCAAAAGAACTACACGGCTGACCGCCTCGCGGGCTACGCACTGCGCGGGTGTCGTCGCAGGCTCGCGCGCTGGCCGACTGGCGGTCTGAGTGGCCGGTGACCACACGGGAGAAGCGTCGGGTGGTGCGGCCTTCGGCGTGCGGCACATGCGTTGCGATGGGAGGTCTCCCATGAACACCTCGAAGCGATCTCTCGGTTCTGCGTGGCTGCTCCTCGCTCCGCTCGCAGGCTGTGCGACGGTCTCGCCTCCGCCGTCGCTCATGGGGTTGGGCGGCGCGTCGCAGGGGCCCATCGGCGGTACGGCGGTCACGGCCTTCGGTGGTGTCATGGGCGGACCCTTCATCGAGCCCTCGCTCGGCGGCGGCGCCCGCATCGCGCACCGGCTCAGCGACTCGGTGGCGATGGGCGTCGATGGCATCGCGGGCGCGACCCCCAACCCGAGCTCGGTGCAGGCATCACCGCGTACGCTCTACGCGGGGCGGCTGCACGCGCAGATCAACCCCGGCGGCACCGAGAGCACGGCGCTCACCTTCGGGCTCGGCGGCGGCGGCAGCAACAACGCCCTCTCGTACGGAACCATCGACGTGGGCCTCCGCACGTCGTGGCGTCCGGGCAGCGGGGTCTTCGAGCCCTACGCGGGTGCGGCGGTGGCGCTGAGCGTCCCCTTCGCGGTGCCCGCGGGTGCGGAGCTCACGGGGGATGGGGACCGGCGCTTCCTCACGACGGCGTACCTTGCCGTCAACGGCGGCTTCGCGGTGCACGCCAGCGAGCGCTTCGACGTGCTGCTCGATGTGCCGGTATTCCTCGGGTACAGCGCGTCGAACAACGCCTTCATCGTCGCGCCGACGGTGGGGCTGCGGTACGCGTTCGGCGGAGAGGTGCGTCGCGCGCGGTAGCGGTCCTGCGGTACAACCGCGGGCCATGAGCGCCCTCGCCGACGACACCACCATCGCCCTCCTCGACGACTCCTTCGACCGCCTCTGCGCGTTGCCCGTCGGGGTGCTCTTCGAGCCGGAGTCCTTCCTCGCCACCCTCGACGCCGTCTCCGATCCCGAGCGCGTCGCGCACTGGAACTCCCGTCTGATGGTCCCGCTCCGCGATCGCATCCTCGACCGCGCGGCGAAGAGCGAGGTGAAGCTCCGCGACTGGCTGCCCGAAGAGGTCGCGACGAAGATCGTCGAGCGCGCGAGTCGTCCGCGGCCGTTGCCGCCGAAGGTGGTCGACGAGCTCGTGGCGAGCGAGAAGGTGCGCGACGGCGTGAAGGCGACGCTCACCGAGGCGCTGACGTCGTTCGTGCAGAAGGCGGGGTCGGGCGGCGGTGCGGCGGCGGCGGTCGGTGGCGGGATGCTGCGGGGCGCGCTGTCCTTCGGCGCGAAGGCGGCGGGCAAGGTGCTGGGTGGCGTCGGGGAGGAGATCCAGCGGCAGCTCATGGACAAGGTCGGGGACTTCGTCGATGGCGCGATGACGAGCGTGCAGCAGCGCATCGCCGAGCGGCTGAAGAGCGAGGACACCGCGAAGGCCATCGGCAAGCGCTGGGGCGCCGGCGTGGCGAAGGCGCTGGAGGGGACGGAGTCGGGCGGCGCGAAGCGGGGGCGGCGCGTGGCGTGGGCGGAGGTCGACGCGATGACGCCGGCGATCGTGGCGCACAACGTCCAGCGGCCGGTGTTGCGGACGAGCATCGCGGAGGAGCTGTCGGCGGTAGCGGCGGACCTCGAAGGCGAGACGGTGGGCTCGATGCTGGAGGCGTTCGGGCTGACGGACATCGTGCGCGGGCAGTGGCGCCGCATCGGGTCGGTGATGATGGCGGGATCGGGTTGGACGCGCGCGACGGACGCGGGCATCTGAGCATCTCAACCGCGACGATGAAGCCCTTCGACGCGGTGCTGGTGGTCTCCTTCGGTGGTCCGCAGGGGATGGAGGAGATCCGACCATTTCTCGACAACGTGCTGCGCGGTCGACGGGTGAGCCCTGAGCGGCTGGCGGAGGTCGCGCATCACTACGAGTTGTTCGGTGGCGTGTCGCCCATCACGGCGCTGACGATGGCGCAGGCCAAGGGGCTGGAAGAGCGCCTGAAGGCGTACGGTCCGGCGCTGCCGGTCTACGTGGGGATGCGAAACTGGCGGCCCTTCCTGGCGGACACGCTGGCGGAGATGTCGCGCGCCGGGGTGCGGCGAGCGGTGGGGTTCATCACCGCGGGGCACAAGAGTTATTCGAGCTGCGGGCAGTACAAGGTGAACGTCGCCGATGCGCGGAGAGAGCTCGCGGCGCGAGGGCTGGCGGACGTCGAGGTGAGCTTCGTGGGCGACTGGTTCGCGCACGAGGGCCTGGTGCTGGCGAACGCGCAGCGGGTGGCGGCGGCGCTCGCGCGGCTGCCGGCGGAGAAGCGCGCGGGGGCGAGGGTGGTGTTCACGGCGCACAGCATCCCGGTGAGCATGGCGGCGGAGAGCCGCTACGTGGCCAACCTCGAAGAGACGGCGCGGCTGGTGATGCAGCGGCTCGGGCGAACGGACTACGCGCTGGTGTTTCAATCGCGGAGCGGGCGGCCGGAAGACCCGTGGCTGGGTCCCGACGTCAACGAGTACGCGCGGGCCGAGCGGGCCAAGGGCTTGGAGGCGGTGGTGGTGTCGCCGTTGGGCTTCGTGTGCGACCACGTCGAGGTGCTGTACGACCTCGACCACGAGCTCAGGGAGACCTGCGACGAGGTTGGGCTGGTGATGGAGCGCGCGGGTGCGGTCAACGATGCGACGGCCTTCGTGGAGCTGATGGCCGACGTGGTGCGCGGACACTGCGCGGCGCATGCGGGGCACCGGCGGCTGCCGATCGTGGGCACGGCGCCGAGGGTCGAAGGGCCGCCGCCGCGGCGGTGAGCGTGGGCGGTGCTTCTCTTCCGACGAGTTTGGGGTCACCGCGCGTGCAGCGTGAGGCGGTCGGAGCTGGGGAGCTCGACGTTGTAGCGGGTGAGCAGAGCACGGCCTCGTGGCGCTGACGTCGACAGCCGCAACCAGTGGACCTCGTGCCGACGCTCGGGCGCGACCGTGGATCGCATGGTGACGCCGGGCGCATCGAGTCGACCGAGCACCACCTCGTCGAACGCGACCGTGATGCCGAGCGGTCCGAGCGACGCCGACGTCAGCGTGAGCTCCAGCGTCGTGACGGGGCGTGCAGGCAGCCACAGCGGCAACTCGACCCACGCCGTCGGCGGCCGCGCGCAAGCCTCCTCGAAGGTCCATGGATCGAGCCCCATGGTCGCTCCGTCGCCGTCGTCCACCCAGGCGTCCTGGGCGAAGATCGGTCCCTGTTCGTGGAGCAGCGTGGTTGTGCGAGCCGAGGGCGGCGGCGGTGCATCGGTGGCGCGCGACAAGCGCTCCGAGGCATCGCGAAGCGCGGCACGGGTGGGCTCGTTCTCCTGGGCGAGCGGCCCCCAGCCGAAGATGCCGTGGGCGCTGACGCCCGCCGTCCCGCGCTGATAGGTCCACACGGCGACGCCGGAGATGCCGAGGCGCTCCGCCGCGTCGAAGAAGGCGCCGTACCATCGACCGCGTTCGTCGCGCGTGTGGTCCTCGCGCGCAAAGCCGACCTCACCGATGACGAGCGGCTTGTGCAGCGTGTCGCGGGCGAGCGCGACGCGGTCGGCCAACCAGGGGGCGAGGTCCGCAGGTTCGAGCACGGCCTCGGTGGCTTCGAGGTAGGCGTGGTGGTCGGCGTAGTCGACGCTGTCGAGGGCGTGAACCCGCTGCCAGATCGCGCGCCCCTGCACGCTCGCGTAGCCGAAGTGACCCGCGCTCACGAGGTGGTTGGGGTCGAGCCCGTGGATGAAGCGCGCCTGCCGGTCGACCCAACGCACCATGCGATCACCGACTTCGCAGGTGGGAGACGTGCCTTCGTTCATCAGCTCCCACGCCATGATGGTGGGGTCGTCGCGGTAGGCCACGCCGGTGACGCTGTTGGTGCGACCCACGATGCGCCGGACGTGTTCGCGCCACGCGTACTCGACGGCTGGGTCGCTATACGCGCGGTGCAACTCGCCAGCGCGAAGGACGTTGGTGCGCGGTCGGACGCCCGCCCAGCGCAGGTACTGCGGGAAGCCACCGTAGTCGCCCAGACGGTTGGCAAGGACGACGATGGCGTGGAGGCCGCGCGATCGCAGCGCCACGAGGATGCGATCGAGGTGGGCGAAGGAGACCGCGATCCAACCGTTGGGGCCGCGGCGGAAGGCGTAGTCGTCGCGCCACGCCTCGGTGCCGTCGGTCTCGCCGAGCGCCCAGAGACGTACGACGGTGATGCGGTCGGCGGTCAGCGCGTCGAGCACGCGCGTGGCTTCGCGGCGCTCCTGGTGGCCGTGCATGATGTCGGCGTTGGTTCCGACGAAGCGGAAGGTGCGACCGCGCAGGACGAGGCGGTTGCCCTCACGGTGGATGAAGCCGCGGTCAGGAGGGCGGCGGACGGTGAACCGCGAGCCCACGCCAACCGCGACGACGACGGCCAACGTGGCGGCAAGCTTCCACAGGCGGCCGTTCATCCAGTGGGTGCAACGGTGCTCGCAGCACTCGCGTGACGCCCTACCGCTTCGTCGCCCTCGCCCTGGGCGGCTTCGCGCGAAGCGGCGGTGGGATCACCAGCTCGAAGGGCACCTTGCGCTTCGCGTTGATCGTCGCGGCGGCGGCCACGAGGTGCCTGCGCGCAGTGCTCTCCAGCAGCCGCGCGCCGTGGATCACGCCGAGCCCGGGCTGCGCCACCACGGTCTCGACGTGCGCAGGCATCCCGTCGAACACCGTCTGCGCGATGAGGCGGTTGTCGCCTTCGTGACCGCCGACCTGATGCGCGGACGTACGGACCACGCACCGACCGGGGTCATCGTGACGTGGCGGACCTTCTCGTCATCGCCGCACGGTACTCCATCAACTGGTCATTGCCTGACACCTCCCTCGACGCCTCCTCTCGACAGCGTGCGCCGGGCTTCGATACACCAGCGTGCATGGAGCTCTCGTACGGACTCACGCGCCCCGCGCTGCCCGCGGGCCAGACCATCACGGTCGACCTCCTCCTGACCTTCCACGGCGACTACGCCGCGTCCCGACGGCCCGGTCGGCGGCCGCTGTCGGTGAGCGTGGTGATCGACCGCTCGGGCTCGATGTCGGGTGCGCCGTTGAAGCAGGCCACCGAGGCCGCGGGGCTGCTGGTGCGGCAGCTCTCGCCCGCCGACACGCTCTCCGTGGTGGTCTACGACAACCGCATCGAGACGCTGGTCGCGCCTACGAAGGTCGACGACCCGGAGGCCATCATCAAGAAGATCCGCGCGGTGCGGCCCGGCGGCGCGACGGCGCTGCACGGCGGGTGGGACCGCGGGTGCGACCTCGTGCTCTCGCGGCCCGACGCGGCCGACGACCTCAAGCGCGTGCTGCTCCTCACCGACGGGCAGGCCAACGTGGGCGTCACGTCGACGCCTGACATCATCGCCCAGGCCGCGACGCGAGCCGTGCGCGGCGTGGTCACGACGACCCTCGGCTTCGGCCTCGACTTCAACGAAGACCTGCTCATCGGCATGGCCGAGGCCGGGCGCGGAAACTTCTACTTCATCGAGACGCCCGAAGACGCGACGCAGGTGTTCATGATCGAGGGCGAGAGCATCACCTCGGTCGCAGCGCAGGGGCTCTTCGTCACGCTGCGCCCGCGCCGCGGCGTGACCATCACCGAGCTCCTCGATGCGCGCGGGCTTGTGCCGCAGAGCGACGGATCGGTGACCGTTCCCGTAGGTGACGTGTACGGCGGCGAAGACCGCCACCTCGCCCTCACGCTCACCGTGCACGCGCCCGACGAGGCGGGCGACTTCGACCTCCTCGACGTCGAGTACGAGTACGACCCCGTGGCCGCGCAGGCGAAGCGGGGAGAAGTCACCGGGCACGCCGTCGTGCGCGCGGCCGTGACGGCGGCCGGGGACGAACGGCCCGACCCCAACGTGATGCGCGCCGTGAGCCGCCTGCGCGTGGCGCTCGCGAAGGAGCGCGCGGTGCGACGTTCGGACGCGGGCGAGCGCGCGGAGGCTGCGGCGGTGCTGCGACGCGAGGCGGCCGACCAGCGCGCGCGGGCGATGGACGAGGAGTACGAGATCGCCGAGGAGGTCTCGCAGCTCGAACACTTCGCCAACGCCGTGGAGGGCGGCGGCCTCGACCGGAGCGCGCGGAAGATCCTGCGTGATCAGTCGTACCAGGGGCGCTCCCGCAGCCGCGCCGACCTGAGCGCGCGCGGCGCGGGCGGCGGGTCGGCGAAGTCGCTGCCGGAGGTCACCGAGGTCGGGTCGGGCGTGCTGCTCACCTGCGAGCACGAGGGCGGAAAGCTGCGCGTGACGGCGCATGGTGAGCGCGTCGACGGAGCGGTTCCGGTGCTCGTTCCGAGGGCGGTGCGCGAGGCGGGCGTGCGCTACGTCGCCGACGACGTTCAGCTCAGCGCGCATGGGACCTTCTACCGGGTGATCGGGTCGCTCAAGCGCCTCGCGAAGGCGGCTAGCGCGCCGGGCGTGTCGTCGGGGTTGCAGCTCGACGAGCTCTTCGAGGGCGGCGGCGAGGCGTGGCTGCCGCTGCTCAAGCCGGTGATCGAGGCGCAGCGCGACGCGGCGGACTTCATCGGTCCGAAGCGTGGGCCCGACGTGGTGCCGGTGCGCGAGCTGACGTTCCAGGCGCTGAAGCCCAATCCCCCCGAGAAGTGGAAGGTCGTGGTGTTCGGGCAGAACCCGTATCCGCGGGTGGAGTCGGCGACGGGCATCGCGATGTTCGACAACACCTTCAACCACTGGAAGGACAGCCAGTTCGGGAGGGTCACGAGCATCCGCTGCATCATCAAGGCGGCGGTGATGTCGAAGTACGGCATCCCCAAGGCGACGCCCATCGCGGACATCCGCGCGCTGCTCGACAAGAAGAAGGCCGTGCAGCCGCCGGAGTGGTTCCAGGCGATGCTGACGCAGGGGGTGCTGCTGCTCAACGCGGCGCTCACCGCGAGTGCGGATGGGGGCCGCGGCGACACCGACGCCATCGCGCGGCACACGGCGTTCTGGCGACCCGTGGTGGAGAAGGTGGTCGAGGAGATTCTCAAGGCCAAGCAGGGGAGCGGTGATGCCGCGCACAAGGGCGTGGTGTTCGCGTGGTGGGGCACGGCGGCGAAGGCGCTGAAGTCGGTGGTGCAGCGCGTGGAGCGGAAGTACCCCGCGGTGAAGGTGCGTCACATCGACCACCCCAACCCCGCAGCGCAGGGCGACATCTTCTGCGACGGCGATCACTTCGGCGCCGTCAACGCCGCCCTCAAGGGCCTCGCGATGGAGACCATCGACTGGCTCCCGAGCGTCGGCTGGAACAAGTCCGCCGTGGCCACATCGTCGACCGGCGAGGCCGACCGCATGGGTGACTTCATCGCCCGCACCATGGACCTCCACAAGCTCTACCTGGAGCGTCTCCAGGAGGTGAAGGAGGAGCCGCAGCAGGCGCTGCCCGAGGTGACGGGTGTGCGCGCGATGGCAGCGGTGGCCTTCGCCGATGCGGTCGCCCCGCTTGCGGCGCAGATCAAGGGCCTCGGTCACTTCGCGCAGCAGTCGTCGGACTTCGCGCGTCGGAAGCTGGCCGCGGGCGCCGGAGCGCTCGACGAGCACGAGGTGGCGGCGCTGTACCTGTACACCTGCGACTCGGGCTTCTACCGGCAGGTCAACGCCGCGCTGCGCGACCCCGACCGCGCGAACGTCGACGCGTTTCGGCCGTACCTGCGGCTGCTGCTCGCGGCGCTGGAGAAGATCGAGCGCTTCGATGGGACCTTGTGGCGCGGCGTCGCGATGGACCTGCGCGGGCAGTACCCGGCGGGCCGCACGGTGACGTGGTGGGGCGTGTCGTCGTGCACGGCGAAGCTGTCGGTGGCGCACTCGTTCCTGGGGGCGAAGGGCAAGCGGACATTGTTTGCGGTGAAGCCGGCGCGGGCGGTGGGCGTGCGGGCGTACTCGGCGTTTTCGGGCGAGGAGGAGTACCTGCTCGCGCCCGGCACCGCGCTCAAGGTGGTCAACGTGAAGGCCGAGCGCAGCGGGCTGTGCACCGTCGAACTGGAGGAGATCGCGGACGAGCGCGCCGTGCGCTGAACCGCCACCGGACGACGGCCACGCATCGTGAAGGTTGACTGGTTGCGGCCTGGGTCTCGTTGATGAGCTTCCGTATGATCGCGAGATGAAGCTCCGCTTCGGGTGGTGGAACACCGGGTTCGTCGGTGGGACCGAGCTGACCGAGGCGCAGATCGCGGGGGTCGCGAGAGTCGTGCGGGCGCTGATCGACGACGAGCAGTGCTCGGTGATTGGCCTGTGCGAGATGACGGCCGCATCCCTGCGGATGCTGATGGGATGGCTGAGGCTGGACGGCGAGTGGGACGTTCTCGTGCCGCGACAGCGCGGCGAGGTGTCACACGATCTGGTGATCGCCTTCGATACCCGCGTCGTGAGTGCGGAGCAAGCTCGACTCGTCCCGGCGGAGGTCGGCCGTCACAAGATCTGCGCGGGGCTTGTCGTCGAGTTGAGTCTGCCGACGAAGGACCTCCTCGGACTGGGACTGTGCCACTGGCCGGCCATTGGGATGGGAGACCAGGACCATGTGCGACGCCTTCAGCGTCAGGCTGCCATCATGCTGGGCGCCGCGCTTGAGGTGGGATCGCAGCGTCGGTTCGACCACGTTCTCATCGCGGGAGACTTCAACACCGAACCCTTTCAGTCGCCCATGGCGTTGCTCAACGGAACCAGGGACATCGACCAGGTGCGCAAGCGTTCGGACCTGCTCTACAACGCAGCCTGGCGTTGGCTCGGGGCGAGGGTGCCTTTCGATGGTCACCTGCGCGGTGCCACATCCTCGGGGACCCACTTCTATCGAAGCGGCGTCGAGAGCCGTTGGCGAACCTACGATCAGGTGTTGGCGTCGGCGTCGCTCGTCGAGGGAGTGGGATGGACACTCCGCGAGGATGAGACTGCTCCATGGCATGGCGACTCCCTTCGCGGTCGCCGTGGAGCGTATCTGGACGAGCAACTCGACCACCTCCCGCTGGTCGTCACGCTGGAGTACATTCACCAAGCTGCTGCCGAAGTGAGGGAAGACGATGGGTGAGAATTTCTTGGAGGCCGCGAAGCAGGGGAGACAGGCAGCGCTCGATGCAGACGCACGCCTCCGCGAGATCAAGACCATCGTCGATGATCTCGACGCTCAGATCCGACTGCTCTCGGGCGGCGAGGTCGGTGTGGTCGAACGCATCTGGCCACCAGTAATCACGATGTATGTTCCTCCGGGCAACGTGAGACAGGCATCGACTACGCGGCATTATCAAGCCCTCGTCTTCGAACGCCAAGGCCGTGCGCCCACGATGCTCTGCGAGTTCGAGCCCGACCCGGCTGGCTACCCGGTCAAGGTTCGTTACGACGGCGGGTTTCAACTCGCATCAGACTCGGCCGAACTTGTGGGGGCCCTCAAGGAAGTCCTCGCAACGCCACAAGCGGGCCGGTCGCTCAACGCGTTGCTCGATCCGGAGCCCGTAAAGCAGACCGGCTGACCCGCCCGCTACGGCAGGCAGCACCCGCCGCGCCCGACGAACACAAACAGCCCGTCGAAGGTGCTCGTCTGCAGATGCACCATCCGCCGGCTCTCCCCGAAAAACCGCTGAAAATACGTTCGCACCTGCGTCGCCGAGTTGCACCCGCGGTCGCCCGGTACGCGACCCGTCTCGCAGTCGCTCGCGCAGGTCATCGTCGCGTTGCCCGTGACGTCCGCCACCGGCGCCGCGGGCGTTCCCGCTCGCTCGAAGCGCACCGCAGCCGGCGCATACAGTGTCGACGCCATCGACCCCTCGCCGACGATGTGCACCACGCGCACGCGGTCCACGAAGTCACCCGCCAGCGCGAGGTCGACGGGCCCGCGCGCGATGATCCCGACGTTCACCACCGGCACATCGATGACCAGCGTGAACTGGCCGCCCGCTTCGTTGCCCAGCAGCACGGTGTCGCTCGTCGGGTCTTCCGTGCGCGCCAACGCCCCGCAGGCCAGCGTGCGCGGCGGCCCGACGTCCCTGGGTGCCCCTCGGTCGACGGCCACGTCCGCCGCCACGGGCACGTCCGCCGCCGGACCATCCGCGAGCGTCGCGGCGTCCATCGGCTCGCTTCCGAGGTCGACCGTGGAGTCCTGCGTCACTCCGCGGTCGACCCGCAGCGGGCCCGCGTCGACCTCCACCACCGCGTCCTTCGAACACCCGAAGAACACGCACCACCCGCAGGCCAGCAACACCCGGCAGAACATCGCGCCGCGAAGCTATCACCGGTCAGTGCCGCGGCTTCCCCGAAGCACCTCCCATCAGGTACCAACGTTGAGCTGGAACGGGCCGTGCTCCGCATCGCCTCGTGACCCATCCCATGGAGGAACGTCGATGACACTGCGATCAGGAATGAGGCCGGGCGTGTTGACGCTCGTCGTGGCGGCGCTCGGTGCGTCCGCCGTCGGTTGCAGCGATGAGATGCCGCCGAGCTTCCAATGGCAGGCGGTGCAGGCCGACCTGCCGGGCGCGATGCTCTCCATCTGGGGCACCACCGCGCAGGACGTCTACGCCGTCGGCGCTGACGCCAACGACGGCACAGGTCCGCAAGCGTTGCACTTCGATGGCACACGCTGGACGCGCATCGACACCCGGCTCGGCCACGGCAGCCTCTGGTGGGTGCAGGGCATCTCGCCGACGCTGGTGTTCATGGTCGGCAGCGACGGCACCGTGCTGCGCCACAACCCGGCCACCGGCGCCACCGAGCGCATGACCACGCCCGCCAGCACCCCGACGCTCTTCGGCGTGTGGGGCGCCAGCGCCAACGACGTGTGGGCGGTGGGCGGTGACCCCAACGGCAGCAGCGGCGGCGCGCTCTGGCACTTCGACGGCACCGCGTGGTCGGCACAGGCCGCGCCCGGCGGGATGAACGCCACCACCGTCTGGTACAAGGTCAACGGCACCGCCGCCAACGACGTCACCGTCTGCGGCACCAACGGCGCGTTGATCCACTGGAACGGTACCGCGTGGGAGCAGCAGGCCGTCCCCGAGGGCGGCCGCGGCCCGCTCTTCACGGTCTATCAGCGCGGCACGCAGCGCTACGCCGTGGGCGGCAATGTGTCGGGCATCATCCTGGAGTCCGAGGGCACCAGCCCGTGGCGCGCGGTCACCGTCGAGACGGCCCCGCGGCTGAGCGGTGTGTACATCCCGGCGGAGGGTTCGCCCCTCGCGGTGGGCAACTCGGGCGCGCTCTTCCAGCGTCGCTCGGGGGCGTGGCGTGAGGTCGCTCGCGCGCCGCGCACGCAGCTCGACTTCCACGCCGTCTGGGTCGACCCGACGGGCGCCGTGTGGGCCGTCGGCGGCGACCTCCAGACCAGCGCGCTCACCCGCGGTGTCATCTACCGCTTCGGCGAGGCGATTCCCCGCACGACCATCGTGACGCCGGAGTCCATCACCCGCTGCGACCCGACGGCGGGCAACATCTGCACGTACGCGGGCGCCGGCGTCGCGGGCTTCAACGGCGACAACCGCCCCCTCCGCGAGTCGATGATGTACTGGCCGATGGACATGGAGTTCGCCCCCGACGGGCGACCCATCATCCTCGACTGGAACAACCACCGCATCCGCCGCGTCACGGCCAACAACACCTTCGAGACCATCATGGGGACGGCGGAGCCTGGCGACGGCCCGCCGATGCCCACCGACCTCACCGAGCCCGGCGCGCCCGGCGACACCGTGGCGCTCAACCACCCGACCGATTTGATGTTCCACCCCGACGGGCGGCTGTTCGTGGTGGCCTGGCACAACCACAAGATCCGCCGCTGGGATCCGGCCACGGGCATGACCTTCGTCCCGCTCGGCCGCGGCCCCGGCTGGATCGACGGACCCTTCGCGATGGCCCGCATCAAGCAACCCTCCAAGGGCGCGATGACCCGCGACGGCAACACGATGTACCTGCTCGACCAGGGCAACGTCCGCGTGCGTCGCATCGACATCGCCGGCGGGATGGTCACCACCATCGCGGGCGACGGCATGCGCCGCTACGGCGGCGACAACGGCCCGGCGATGATGGCGTCGTTCAACCTCCAGACGGGTGAGAACCCCGAGCCCGAGGGCGGCATCGCGCTCGATCGCGAGGAGCGCAACCTCTACATCTCGGACACCGGCAACCACCGCATCCGGCGCGTCGAGCTTGCCACCGGGATGATCACCACCCTGGTGGGCACCGGCACCTTCGGCTACGCGGGCGACGACGGCCCCGCCCTCATGGCGCAGCTCAACTCGCCGCAGGACATCGAGTTCGGCCCCGACGGTCGGCTCTACATCGCCGACACCAACAACCACCGCATCCGCGCGGTGGACCTCACCACCAACGTCATCACCACCGTCGCGGGCAACGGCCAGCGCGGCTACGGCGGCGACCGCGGCCCGGCACTCCAGGCCTCCCTCTACCGCCCGCACGGCATCGCGTTTGATGCCCAGGGCAACCTCTTCATCTGCGACACGCTCAACGACCGCGTGCGCCGGGTCTGGCGATGAGTCTCATGGAGCGAACGATGCGCGCGCGAAACCACCACCTCTCCCTGCTCACCCTGGCGGTCGTCGCCGTGAGCTGCACCAACGACCCCTGCGCCGACGTGCTCACCGAAGACCAGGCGCTCGCCAGCAGCTGCGGCGCCACCCTCGACACGCCGCCGCCGGTCACCAACACCCAGTGCACGCCGCGCGCGGGCACCATCTGCACCATCATCGGCAACGGTGAGGCAGGAGTCGGCGCCAACAACGTCGCGGGCACCGCGTCGCGCACGTACCTCCCGCAGGACATGACCCTCGGCCCCAACGGCCGACTCTACTTCCTCGACTGGAACAACCACGTCGTCCGCGAACAGGCCTCCGACGGCACCGTTCGTACGGTGGTCGGCACGGGTGAGCTCTCCGACGGCGTCGACCCGCCCATCCCTCCGGGCACTCCGCGCATGGCGTCGCCCGCGCTGCGCTTCCGCCTCAACCACCCGACCAACATCGCCTTCGACCCGCAGGGGCGGATGATCATCGCCGCGTGGCACAACAGCCTCATCAAGCGCGTGACCAACGTCGGCATGGCCGACTCGATGATCGAGGACATCTGCGGCACCGGCGGCCGCAGCTTCGGCGGCGACGGCGGCCCGGCCCTCAACGCGATCCTCGACCTCCCGGTGGGCATCGTGATCGCGCCGACGGGCGACGTGTACATCGCCGACCAGGCCAACCAGCGAATCCGCCGCGTCGACGGCAACGGCATGATCAACACCGTCGTGGGCAACGGCATGGCGGGCTTCAGTGGGGACAACGGCCCGGCGCTGATGGCGCAGCTCCGCAACCCCATCGGTCAGGCGGCCAACCCCGCGGGCCGCATCGACATGGACAGCCTCGGCAACCTCTACATCGCCGACACGGGCAACAACGTCATCCGCAAGGTCACCACCGCGGGCATGATCACCACCTTCGCGGGCACGGGCATGGTCGGCGCCACGGGCGACGGCGGCGCGGCCACGGCGGCGACGCTCAACCAGCCCACCGACGTCGAGGTCGGCCCCGACGGAACCGTCTACATCGCCGACACGCAGAACTCCTGCGTGCGCGCCGTGGGCGCCGACGGAAACATCCGCACCGTCGCGGGCCGCTGCGGCATGCGCGGCTTCGACGGCGACGGCGGCTCTCCCACGCTCGCCCTGCTCGATCGCCCCAACGGCGTCGAGACCGACACCGGCGGCCGGCTCTTCATCGCCGACACGTACAACCAGCGCATCCGCGTCGTCCTGATGCGCTGATCGCGCCTCAGGTCATGGCGCCGTCCCAGGGCAGCGGGACCTCCAGCACGGGGGTCTCGCGCGGGGGCGCCGCCGGGGCCGGAGTCGTGGTCGGTCGCGCGGGCCTCGGCCGCCTCCCGGCCGGGCACATCCGAAGCTCTCCCAACGCACACGCCGCCGCTCGCAGCGAAGCCGCACGCGCCGCGTCGCGGGTCACGCCGAGGCCGCTGCCATAGAGCCGTGACAGCTCGCCGCAGGCCTCCCCCAACCCGCGGTCGCACCCGCCTTGCAGCACGAGCGCGGCGCGCGTGGGGTTCTGCGCGACGCCGCGACCGGCGAGGTACAGCCGACCGAGCACCAGCCCGACGTGGCCGTCGAAGGAGGTCTCCAGCGAGCCCTCCAGCATCTCGATGGCGCGCTGCCGTAGGGCGACGGCGCGCGCGGCGTCACGGGTCACCCCGACGCCCGACTCCAGCAGCTCGGCGAAGCGCACGCAGCCTTCGGCGACGTTCTGCTCGCACGCCCGCTCGAACCAACCCGCGGCCCGCGGGTCTCGCTGGCCCGCGGGAGACGCCGCGAGGTCGATGCAGTACCCAGGATGCGTGGTGCAGGCGCGCGTGAGGAGGTCTCGCGCCTGCGCCGCGTCGCGATCGACGCCCAGCCCGAGGCGAAGCATGTTGCCCAGCTCGCCGCAGCTCGCGCCGCGGTTGCCCCCGTCGCACTCGCGCCGGTAGATGGTCGCCGCCTGCGCCCACCGCGCGTCGGCCCTCGCGACGTCGCGCGCCGCGCCGCGCCCGCCCGCCAGGAGCGAGGCCGTGTTGAAGCACGCGCCCGCGTTTCCCCGGTCGCACGCGCCGCCCATCAGGTCGATCGCCTGCGCCGGGTCTTCCAGCCCGCCGAAGCCCACGGCGAGCGACAGGCCCCAGCTCACGCAGCCTTCGTCGTCGCCGCCGCGACACGCCTGCTCGTAGCGCCGCAGGGCCTCGGCGACGTTTTGCGCGACCCCGTAGCCGGTCGCGAGGCACCCGCCCAGGCGACGGCACGCCTCGGCTTCGCCCGCCTCACACGAGCGGCGGTAGAGCGACGCGGCACGGGCGGCGTCACGCTCGACGCCGCTCGCCACCTCGTAGGCCCAGCCCAGGTAGAGGCAGCCCCCGCGGTGTCCCAGCTCGCAGGCCCGCCCGTAGAAGCGTGTCGCCTGCACGACGTCGCGCGGCATCCCGCGCCCCTGCGACGACATCCACCCGAGCACCTCGCAGCCCGCGGCGTCGCGCCCGTCGCACGCCCGACGAAAGAGCGTCGCCGCCCGCGCCTCGTCGCGCGGCACGCCGTACCCGCGCGAGTGGATCCATCCCAGGGTGCTGCACGCCGGCGCGTGCCCGCCGTCGCAGGCGCGACCCGCGAGCACCGCCGCGCCTGCGTAGTCGCGCGCGACGCCCTCCGCGCTCAGGTACATCCGCGCGAGCGCGTTGCAGCCCGCGAGGTAGCGCCCGTCGCAGGCCACCAGGAACATCGCCGCCGCGCGCGCCGGGTTGCGATCGATGCCGCGCCCCTCGCTGAGGTGCTGCGCCAGGTCGTAGCAGCCGCGGGCCTCGTGACGTTCGCAGGCGCGCGCGGCCCGCTCGGCCGAGGCGCGGGAGGCGGTGACCGCGCGGAGGCCATCGCACGTCGCGGTGTGCCCGAGCTCGCACGCGCGCACCAGCATCTGCACGCCCTGCGCGAGGTCGCGCGTGACGCCGCGGCCGTCGAAGAGCATGTGCCCGAGGTGCGCGCAGGAGATCGACTGCCCCAGCCGGCAGGCCCGCTGATGGAGCTGCGCGGCCTGCGTGTCGTCGCGCGCGATGCCTTCGCCCGACTCCAGATGGATCGCGAGGTTGCCGCACCCGGCGCCGTCGTCCCGGTCGCACACGTGGCGGTAGAGCTCGATCGCGCGGACCCAGTCGCGCGGCACGCCGCGGCCCGCGTCGTACATCGCGCCGAGGTCGTTGCAGGCCGGGATCCAACCCCCGTCGCAGGCCCGCTGGAAGAGGCGCACCGCGGTCGCGCGGTCGCCGGGCGCTTCGGAGTCGTGGAGCGCCGCCGCTCGTACGGAGCAGGCCTCCACCGCGCCCGCGTCGCAGGCCCGCGTGAGGATCTCGGCGGCCCGCGCCACGTCGACGACCGTACCCGCGCCGCGGACGTACGCGATGCCGAGCGCCACGCACGCCGTCGCCGGGCCGGCGTCGCACTGCTGGCGCGCGGTGGCGAACGCCTCGGCGTCGCGCTGCACCTGGTCGGCCGCGTCGCAGGTGCTGGCGCGGTCGACCTCGCATCGTCGCTGGAGCCATCGGCGCGCGAGGGCCTCGTCGCGCGGGACGACGCGGCCGTCGAGGTAGAGCGACCCGAGGTCGGTGCAGGCTTCGGGCACGGCGTGGCTGCACGCGCGCTCCAGCAGCTCGACGCCGCGGCGCACGTTGACGGTCATGCCGCGGCCTTCGAGGTGCTGCCACCCGAGCGATCGACACGACGCGTACCCGTCGCCCGCGCAGGCCCGCTCGAAATACCCGAGGGCCCGCGCCTCGTCGCGCACGACGACCTCCCCGGACTGGTAGTTGTTGGCGAGGTTGGAGCACGCGACGCCGTCACCGCCGTCGCAGGCCCGCTCGTAGAGCGCGAAGCCGCGCACGAGGTCGCGCGGGACGTCTTCGCCCTCGACCAGCATCGCCCCGAGGTTGGTGCAGCCCCAGGTGTCGCCGCCGTCGCACGCCCGTCGGTACAGCGTCTCCGCCATCGCCGCGTCGCGCGCGCCGCCCACGAGCCCCGCCTGGAACATCGACCCCAGCCGCGCGCACGCCCGCAGGTTTCCGCTCTCGCAGCCGCGGCGGAAGAGGGCCGTCGCGCGGGTCATGTCCTCCCGCACGCCTTCGCCCTCGGCGTATGCCACGCCGAGCGCCAGGCAGTCGCCCGACTCGCCGACGGCGCACCCGCGCTCCCAGGCTTGCAACTGCTCCGCCGGGGAGAGCGCGCCCGTCGTCGGCCGCCGCGCTGCGCCGCCTACGCACGCGACCGCGAGAAGCGCCACCCACCCGAAACCCCCGACACTCCCCCGTGATCGCGTCATCGACTTCTCCGTCCAGCGTGCGATTGGACACCATCGAAAATCTGCGAGCAACGAACTCACCATGGGGGCCTTCGGTTGGGTAGCGTCCAGGGCTTCTCTCGACGTCCCCGGAGACCACTCCCTTGACCCGACCTCTCGCCTCCCTCTTCGCCGCGGCCTGCTTCACCGCCTGCGCCACCAGCGGCGCCCCGCAGCGTTGCCCGAGCCCCGTCGCCTCCACGGTTGCGGCGGCGACGGTGCCGTTGCCCACCACGGAGGACGATCCGCTGCGGGCGCGCGTGCCCGCGGACTCGCTCGTCGCGGTGCGCCTGGACGTCGCGGCGCTCATGCGCTCGGAGGTCCTCCAACTGCTGTGGCCGATCGTCATCTGGCACGCCGCGCTCGACCCGGTGCGCGCGGCCTGCGGTGAGCAGCTCTGGGACACCGTTCGGGAGCTCTCGCTCGCCGTCGGCCCCTTCGAAGACGCCCGCGACCCCACCGGGGCCGCGTTGCTGGCGGCGGGTCCCATCGCCGACCCCACCGGGGCCGCCTGCGCGGCGGCCTTGATGCGCCTGGCGTCGTCGACTCCGCGAACCGCCGCGTCGCCGAGCGGGACGACCTTCGTCCTCGCGGGCTCACCGGGCGCTCTCACGCACGTCGAGGCCACGGTGCTGGGGCGCTCCGCCTCGATGCGCGAGTCCGCCCCCTTCGCGGGGATGACCCCGTCGCTGCGCGACTCGCACGCGACGCTGCTGGTCGACCTCGCGTCCCTGCGCGAGCGCTCTCCGGGGGTGTTTCAAGACCGTGAGTTTCCGCTGGCGGAGCTCAGCCCGCAGCTCCTCTCGGCGCGATCGCTCCGCGTCGAGGTGGCCGACGCGTCCGCCGACCGCAGCCTGCTCCGCTGGACCACCCACTTCGCGACGCCCGTCGCCGCGCAGCAGGCCCTCGACACGCAGCGCGCCCTCAATGAACGGGGGCTCCCCAGCATGGTCCTGCGCGCGCTGGAGCACGAGTTCGCCGATCACCCCCACCGCGACCAGATGCTCGCTGCCATGTCGCGCGCGTACACCCGGCTCGTCGAGTCGATGCTCCAGCCGCGGGTGGTGGGGTCCGACCTCGTCTACGAGTCGCACTTCGATGCGATGAGCGCGTCGGCCATCCTCGGCGCCCTCGCGGGCGCGGCGGCGCCTGCCTTCACCCGCTACACCCACCGCTCGCAGGCGACCGAGGCCACCACCAACGTTCCGCGCATCGCCGATGCGATCGTCGCCCACTGGAACGCCCAGCCGCGCCCCCGTCGCCGCCTCATCGGGGCGATCCCGCGCACCCCGCCGCTCGCGCCGTCGGAGTCGCCCCGCGCCGACCCGGCCGGCACCTGGGACGCCGTCCCGTGGCGCGCGCTCGGGTTCCACCTCGACGCGCCGCACCGCTACGTCTACGACGTGCAGAGCGACGGGCGGACGACCTTCACGGCGCGCGCGCAGGGCGACCTCGACGGCGACGGAACGCTCTCGACCTACTCCATCACCGGCCACGTCGGCCGCGACGGCACCATCACCCTCGATCCCATCCACATCGAGAACGAGCTCGAGTAGCGCCCGCCTTGACACCCACCCCGTGGGTCGGGACGCTCGGTCGTCATGAGGGCCGACGATCGTCTCCGCGGTCCGCGACGCGCATGGTGGCTGATCGCGCTGGCCGCGGCGCCGGGCTGTCTCGGCGGTGACTCGTCCGAGGGTGTCGGGCAGACCGTGGAGGCGATCCACATGTCCTGCGCGGCGCGCACGGAGGTGCGCGGCATCGACGTGTCGCAGTGGCAGGGGACCATCCAGTGGGCGCGCCTGCCGGGCGCGGGCGTGCGCTTCGCGATCATCCGCCTGTCCAATGGGATGAGCCTCGACACGCGCTTCGCCGAGAACTGGTCGGGCGCGCAGAGCGCCGGGGTGCTGCGCGGCGCGTACCACTATTTCAACGCCACGCAGAGCGGGACGGCGCAGGCCAGCTTCTTCCTCGACCAGCTCCAGGCGCGGGGCTTCGGGCCCGGCGATCTGCCGCCGATGCTCGACGTCGAGTACACCAACGTCGACTCCAACGGCGACGGCACCAACGACCGCCCGTCGGTCACGCCCGCCGTCTACCAGGCGCGGCTGCGCGAGTGGATCGACACCGCGCGAGCGCGCCTCGGTCGCGACCCGATCATCTATACGGGCGGCTACTACTGGGACTCGTGGGTGCAGTCGTCGGAGTGGGCGTCGCTGCCGCTCTTCCACGCGGAGTACCCCAACTACAGCACGCGGCGATCGTGGGCCGATCCGGTGCCCAACGGCGGGTGTGCGCGGTACGTGAGCAACCACTGGCCGCGGTACACGTTCTGGCAGTACGCGGGCGACAACACCATCGCGTCGACGCTCGGCGGAGCGGGAACCTTCGGCTCGTCGGCCGTCGACATGGACGTCTTCGACGGAACCCTCGACGACCTGCGCGCGCTGGCCCGCGTGCAGCCCACGCTCGATGCGCGCTTCGTCAACCAGGGCAGCGACGCGGCGCCCGAGACCGACGACAGCGGCGCGCAGTTTCACGTGTGCGCGGGGCAGGCGGTGCGCTTCTCCTTCGAGGTGGAGAACGTCGGCACCGCGGCGTGGACGGACTCTGCGACGCCGGGTGCGGTGGCGGGTGGCGCGGTGCGGCTGGGGACGGTTCCGCACGACACGGGCGACCCGCTGACGGGCGAGGGGCGGGTGTCCATCAACCGGGCGTCGAGCCACGTGGTGCGATCGGCGATGGGCACGCCCGCGGGCGCGGACTGCAACGACCGCGACGGGTGTCGGCGGACGGTGTTTCGGATGGAGGGGAGGGCGCCCGCGACGCCGGGGGTGGTGCGCACGCGATGGCAACTGGTCGATGAGCTGCGGCAGTGGTTCGGGCCGGAGCTGTGGTTGTCGTTTCACGTCGTGGCGTGCCCGGTGGACGCGGGGACGGCGGTGCCCGTGGATGCGGGGATGGCGACGCGCGACGCGGGGACGACGGCGCTGGTGGATGTCGGGACGATGGAGCGCGACGCGGGGATGGTGGCGGTCGAGGACGTCGCAGTGGTGGAAGACGTCGGTCGCGAGCCAGGGGACGCGGGGACGGCGAAGGAGGATGTGGTGGAGGGCGACGCGGGCGAGGGTGACCGCACGCTGTACGGGAGCTGTCGCGCGGCGCCGACAACGGGAGGCGCGTCGGCGGGGTGGTCGATGCTGGCGCTCGTCGCGCTGGGGACGCGGCGCCGCAGGGTTTCTCGACGACGCTGAGGCGCTACGATGGCGGGCGATGAACCGCGTCGTCGCCTCCGTCGCCCTCTCGCTCGTGGTGCTCGCTGGTGGGTGCGGGCCGGACGAAACGCCCGCCGCGACGTCGCTCGTTCCGACGGACTACGCGCGACGATTTCCCGAGGTGCGCGGGTGTCGCAACACCATCGAGCATGCGTCGAGCTACGGCCCGGGGACGCCGTCGATCAGCAACATCCGCGTGGTGGCGAGCCCCGAGGCGATGGCCAACTACCGGGTCGAGGGGCGCACGCTCCCGGCGGGCTCGTTGGTCATCAAGGAGGAGTTCGCCGACAGCTCGTGCTCGACGGTCATCGGGTGGACGGTGATGCGGAAGGAGCCCGGCTACGACACCGCGCACGGCGACTGGCACTGGCAGCGGGTGCGCGCGAGCGACCGCGCGGTGCTCGAAGACGGCCGGGTGAGCCGCTGCATCAGCTGCCACAACCGAACGGAGTGCACGAGCCGCGACTGGATGTGCACCGAGCCGTAGCGGTCGGTCAGACCGCGCGGATGACCCGGAGGCGCGCGCCGGGCTCGTAGCAGCCGAGGTGGCCGCTCTCCTCGGCGACGTAGATGGCGCACTGCTCGTCGACGCGCACGAGGTCGGGCACGAGGTCGCAGGCGTCGACCTCGGCGAGCACGGCGCCGTCGCGTGGACGCAGCACCGCGAGCGCGCTCTGCGGGATGAAGAGGGCGCCCGCGCGGAGCTGGGCGTCGAGGCGGCGCGGGAGGTCGTCGCCGAGGGGCGCGCGGAGGGTGCGCGACCAGCGGGTGGAGCCGTCGGCGGCGTCGACCGCGAGCACGCGACCCGTCGGGAGGTTGGCGACGAAGAGGTCGTCGAAGGCCGTCACCGAGGGGCGCGACGAGGAGCCCTGGACGGCAGAGAGCGAGGTGGTCCAGAGGACGGTTCCGTCGGCGGCCGAGCGGCCTTCGAGGGAGAAGCCCTCGCGGCTCGCGACCGGGACGGCGACGGTGTCCTTGGTCACGCACGCCGGAGCGCACACGCTCGCGTCGATGGCGCACGACCACAGCGGCTCGCCCGCGTAGGCGTCGAGCGCGTAGAGGCGGGCCGACCCGCGCGTGGCCTCGCCCGCGACGGCGAAGAGCTGGTCGCGGTGCAAGAGCGGCGTCGTGTGAAACGGAACGCGATCACCGAAGCGCCACACCACCTCGCCGCTCGCGAGGTCGAGCGCCGTGACCGTGGCGTCGCCCGACACGACCACGAGCAGGCGACCTGCGCGCTTCATGCGGAAGGTTCCGGCGTGGCGCGCGGTGAAGCTCCAGCGGGGCTCGCCGGTGCGCAGGTCGAGGGCCACGAGGCGGCGCTCGCCCTCGGCCACGACCACGAGGCGGGGAAGGCCCGGCGCGGTGACGGCGTGGGGGAGGCAGAGGGTTCCGACGCGGGGGGTGATGCGCGTGCTCCAGAGCACCTCGCCGCTCGACGCTGCGCGCAGCTCGACCTCGCCGCGGGGGCTCTGCCGGAGCAGGGCGTCGCCTGCCAACGTGGTCGACGCGCGCGGCACCGGGACCGACCAGACGGCCGCGCCGGTCATGCGGTCGAGGGCGTGGAGCTCTCGCGCGCCGGGGACGATGAGACGGTCGCCGCAGAGGAGGGTTCCGGCGAGGTCGAGGCCCTCGATCTCGGCGCGCCAGCGGACCGAGTAGCGGAGGCGCGTGGCGTCGCGCAGGTCGAGCGCATCGCTCGTGACGGGGGCCTCGACGGGCACCTGGTAGAGCGTGGGGTCGGGGTTGGTGCGGCGGTCGTTGCGGCCGAGGTTGCGCAGCCAGCGGCGGAGGGCGCGGGCCTCGTTGCGGAGCGCGCGCAGGCGGAGGTTGCGGGCGAGGCTGCGGTCGCAGCGGGAGAGCGCGGCGGCGAGCGCGAGGGCGCCGTCGAGCACCGGGGCGACGAAGGCCGCGGGGGCGAGCGCGGGCAGGGTGACGGAGCCGCCGGGGTTGCGCGTGAGGGTGAGGGCGAGGCGCTCGTCGGTGGAGAGCCGGATGCCGAGCGAGAGGTCGGACACCTGCATGCGGAGGTGCAGCGGGCGACGCGCGGCCCACGCTTCGAGGAGCGGGCGACACAGCGCGACGAGGCGCTCGAACTGGAGGGCGACGAAGCCCGGCGCGAGCTCGACGCCACGACCGCGCAGGCTGATGCCGATGCGACCCTGGACGAGCAGCGCGTGGAGGTCGGACTGGGTGCTCTCGCGGCGCGCAGCGGTCTCGCCGGGGCTGAGGGCGTTGAAGGTGACCGAGAGGGCGTCGTCGCCGAGATCACCCGCGCGGCTCGCCCACTGGAGCATCATCGAGGGGCCGCGCGCGGGGGCCACGAGGTGATGCGGCGAGGCGGCGTCGAGGCGGTCGAGCAGGGCGTCGAGGCCGTCGGCGGGGAAGGGCAGCGCGTCGGCGGCGCGGCGCAGGGCGGCGAGGAGCGCAGTGGGCTCGACGGCGCGGTCGAGGGCGCGGACTTCGGGGACGGGGCCGCCGCGGAAGACGCTGACGAGGATGGCGGCGTCGCCGGGGACGAAGCAGAGCTCCCAAGGGGTGTCGTGGGCGACGACCTGGGCCTTGGCGGCGCGTCCCTCGAAGACGGGGACGAGCGCCGCGGCGACGTCGCGGAGGAGGTAGGCGGCGTTCTCGCCGTCTTGAGCGAGGGTGCAGCGCTGACCGGCGAGGTCGAGGTCGAGGAGGTGGGCGCCCTCCGCGAGGCTGAGCGCGACGGTGTCGGCGGCGGTCGCACCGCCGAGACGCTCGCTGCGGGTGGACCGGGTCGGAGCGCGATGGATCAGCAGGTCGATCGGGGTCATGCGTCCACAGGCGCGGCGTGAGGTCGATGGGGGTGTGACGACGGGCGCGCGGACGTCTCCCACGACGGAGAAGTCCACACGACCGACGCTCACCCCTGCATCGCCTGTCCGCGGTGTGAACGGACTCTATGCGCGGTCTCGCGCGGGGCGAACTTTTCAACGACGCGATGGGTCGACGGTCGCGGGAGCGCTTAGATCTCCAGCGCTTTGGCGAAACGCGGAGGCCGCGAGCACGGCCACGAGACCGACCAGCGGGAGGTGATAGCGGTCGCCGCCGAAGACCACCGCGTGGGTGGCCATCACCGCCGCGATGGCTCCGAGGGAGAGCGTCGCCGCGGGCGCCATGCGGCGTCGCGACGGGAGCGGGATGAGGCCGAGGAGGGCGACGAGCCAGAGGGCCATCCACGCGCGGGCCATCCATCGTTGGAGGGACTCTTCGCGGCTTGCGTCGACGAGGTCGGGGCGCGCGGTGCGGAGGTAGCCCGCGGGGTACGACTCGTGGCGCCAGGTCTCGTGGAGCTTGGTGAGGCCGAGGCGCAGCCAGCGGGTGGGGTTGGCGCGGATGCTGGCGATGGCGACGGACTGCCAGCAGCGCTCGCGGGCGCGTTCGCCCTTCACGCCGCGGCATCCGTCGTCGGCGGTGAGGCGGAGGTACTGACCTGTCGCGCGGGGAATGGCGCCGATGGCGAGGTTGCTGCCGCCGTTGGTGCTCACGAAGGCGCAGCCGTCGAGCGAGCGGCAGTTGCGGGCCGTCCACGGGGCGACGAGCGCGAGCACCGCGACGGTGACGACGGCGGCGCGGGCGAGGCGTTGGCGGAGGGTTCCGGGGACGAGCGCGGGGAGCAGCGGCGCGAGGAGCACCGCCTGCGGACGCACGTAGACGGCAGCAGCGAGGAGGACGGCGGTGAGGAGGAGCTCAACCCGCGGCAGACGGGCACGCGTGAGCACATAGACCGCGGCGGTGACGAGGGTGCCCCAGAGGGTCTCGCTCATCGGCGTCGTGGAGAGGATGACGGCGCCTGGAGAGAGCGCGACGGCGAGCGCCGCGACGTGCGCCGCGAGCGGAGGCGCGCAGCGCAGCGCGAGGCGGTGGGTGAGGGCGACGGTGACCGCGCCGAGCAGGGCGCCGCTGACCACGATGACGGCCGCGGAGATGCCGAAGATCCGGTAGAGGGCGCCGAGGAAGGCGGGGTAGCCGACGGGGTAGAAGGCGGTCGGGACGGTCGGGTCGGCGGCTGGTCCGAAGAGGAAGCAGGAGTAGCCGAGGCCCGTCGCGAGGGCGCGCGCGCCGCGCTCGTAGAGCTCGCCGTCCCACACCGGCGGGACCCGCACCGAGAAGCCCCAGGCGAGTCGCGCGACGAGGGCGACGAGCGAGAGCGCGAGGGTGCTTCTGCGGTGGGTCACGGGGTCCTGGTGGACGGCGCGAGGACGCCGCCTGCGATGATCGCGAGCAGCGGGAGAAAGACCATGTGGTAGCGATCGCCGCCGAAGAAGACGGCGTGGACGGCGAGGGAGCCGACGACACCGCCGACGCTGAGCGCGACCGGGCGCGGCAGCGAACGTCGGCGCGCGACCAGCACCAGCAGCGCGAGGAAGCTGGTGAGCCGGTGCGCAGCGGTGAGCCAGCGACCGAGACGCTCGGCGGCGGGCGCAGCGAGGGAACCCGCTTCGCGGAGGTAGTTGGCGGGCGCCGTCTCGTAGTCGAGGAGGGCCTGGAGCTTGGCGGGCATGAGCGCGATCCAACGCAGCGGATGGGCGCGGATGCGGGCGACGGCGAGGTGGCCGAAGCACCGGTCCTTGGCGACCTCCGGGGGGGCGCGGTCGCAGCCTTCACCGCGGCGAAGGGCGCGGTAGTTGCCGTGGGCGTCGGGGTCGGTTCCGATGAAGAGGTTGGAGCCGCCGTTGACGGAGACCAGCGCGCAGCCGTCGAGGACGCGGCAGTTGCGGGCCGTCCACGGGAGCACCACCGCGGCACACGCGACCCCGACGAGGGCGACGGTGCGGACGCGCTTCTTCCAGTGGGGAGACGGGGAGGCGAGGAGCGCGACGATGGGGGCGAGCAGGAGGGTCTGCGGGCGCACGAGGCCGGCGACGCCGAAGGCGAGTCCCGCGGCGAGGGCGGCGTGCGGAGAGGCGGTGCGAACGTGGCGCGCGGCGAGGGCGACGGCGCCGACGAGGAGGGCGGCCGAGACGGTCTCGGTCATCAGGGTGGACGTGTAGAGCACCGCGCCGGGAGAGAGCGCGTAGAGGGCGGCCGCGAGGTGGGCGGAGGGCGTTCCCCAGGCGCGCCGGGCGAGGGTGAAGACGAGGGCGGTGGTGACGGCGGCGGCGACGACGTTGAGCGCGCCGGCGACCCAGGTGCCGGGACCGAGCAGCGCGTGGAAGAGGCCGAGGAGCGCGGGGTAGCCCACCGGGTAGAAGGCGGTGGGCGGCCACGGCGGGACGTTGTTGTAGTTGTCGACGAAGCCCAGACCCTGCGCGATGCGGAGCGACGTGCGCGCGTAGATGATGCCGTCCCAGGCGATGGCGGGCGGCACTGCGCGCAGCCAGGCGAGGCGCACCAGGATGGTGATCAGGGTCCAGGCGAGGGCGCTCATCGGAGGGCTCGTAGCGGGGACGTCGTCGGCGCTTCGGGAGCGTGGTGCAAGCCGCTGGGGGGCTGGGGTTTGGGCGTTGCCCCGCACCCCGGTACTCGCTGCGACGACCGTGGAACAGATGAACTCATGCAGAGGGAGGTCGTGGTGCGAGCAGCAGCAGCAGCGTGGGAACGAGCACCAGATGGTACCGGTCGGCGCCGAGGAAGACGAAGTGCGTCGCGGCGATGCTGGCCGCGGTGACGGCTACCGCGCGGCTTGTCGAATCGTCGCGGCGAGCGGCGCGCCACGCGCGGACCAGCAGCGCCCACCAAGCGACGGTGCACAACGCGATGAGGGCGATGGCGCGCGCATCGCGGCGCAGCGGGATCTTCTCGTCGCGGAGATGGCGCGCCGGGTCGTGCTCCCACGCGAAGGTGCGCGCGAGCTTCTCGACGCCCAGGACGCTCCAGCGAAGCGGCGCTTCGGCGATGCGCCCGCGGGCCGTCGCGCCGAAGCAGCGGTCGCGCTCGACCTCGCCGTGAAGATTGGCGCACCGCGGGCCGGGAGGTCGATAGCCGCCGCGGGCGTCGTCGAGGGTGCCGATGAGGAGGTTCGATCCGCCGTTGGTGCTGACGAGCGCGGGGGCGTCGAGGGCGCGCGCGTTGCGAATCGTCCACGGGGCCACGACGCACACGGCGGCGACGCAAGCGAGCGCGAGTGAGCGCAGGCGACGACCCGATGGCGCCGCCGCGGCGACGGCAGCGAGCGCGAGCAGCGACGGCGGGCGCACGAGGGCAGCGAGTCCGAGGAGCGCACCCGCGCCGAGTGGATGGCGAGCGCGCAAAGAGCCGGTGGTGACGAGCGCGAGGGCGGCAACGAGGAGGGCGGCGGTGAGCGACTCGCTCATGGCGGCGCAGGACCACAGCGCGAGGCCGGGGTAGAGCGCGGCGGCGAGGGCGGCGCGGGTGGCGACGCGGGGTTCGGGGTGACGGGCCGCGACGACCACGACGGCGGTGGTGGTGACGAGGCTCGCGACCAGGTTGACGGCCACGACGGCGGCGAAGGGGCCGAAGCCGAGGCGCAAGGGGAGCGAGAGCGCGAAGGGGTAGCCCACCGGGTAGAAGCCGGTGGGGCGGTGGGTTCCGAGGTCGGTGTAGCCGAGGCCCGCGGCGAGGCGCTCGGCGTAGCGGTGGTAGAAGAACCCGTCCCAGCGGGGGAGCGTCGGGAAGAGGGCCGCGGCGGCGAGGCGGGTGGCGACCGTGAGGCCGAGGCCAAGCGCGAGCGGGCGCCCGATGGTCACGGCCGGGGCATGCGGTACATCGCCATGGGCGAGTCGGGGGTCTGGAAGAGGAAGGTCGCGCCCGCGGTGATGAGGGCCTGTTCGGCGGCGGTTCCGCGCGTGACGCCGACCCACTTCGCGCGCAGCGCACGCACGCGAGCGAGGTAGCGCTCGGCAGGAACCCGACTGGAGACGAACTCCACGCGCGCGCCGAAGTCGTGGTTGAAGAGGTCGTTGAGGAAGTGGACGCCCTCGTCGTAGGCGATGACGTCGCCCGCGTGCAGCTCGCGCTCGCGCAGCTCCGCCCAGTGGGTGGGCCAGAGGAAGGTGTCGAGCTGCAGCGCGTTGCGACCGGCGGCGTCGAGGCGGCGCGCGCGATCAAAGTAGCGCGGGTGCACGATGAACCCCCGGTAGGCTTCGGTGTAGCCGTGCCAGGTGAGGCCCACGAGGGCGAGCGAGAAGGCGAGCTTCAGCGGGCGCCAGCGTATCTCCGACGCGACGATGGCGGTGCACACGAGCGCCGCGCTGGCCGCCGCGAGGATGAAGCGGGTCATGTACGGGACGGGCACCTGGAGGCACTCGACGAAGAGCGCGAGCGGGAGCAGGCCGCGGCGCCAGTTGCGGCCGCGGAGGAGGTCGAAGGCGACGACCACGACGCACCACAGGAGCAGCCAGCGGAAGGCCGGGCCGAAGCCCCCGGAGCGCACGTCAGGCGCATAGAACGGGTGGTCGTTGAACCACGACGTGAGCAGGTCGTTGAGGGCGTTGGGCGCGCCGAAGAAGGTGGGGCTCTGGTCGGGGCCGGAGCCGTACTCGACGCCGGGGTTGCTCTCGCCGTGGAAGTGGATGCCGAGCGACCGGATCTTCAGGTCGAAGGGCCACATCGGGTTGTGGGCGTGGATGAAGTTCTGGATGTACTTGAAGCAGCCGAGGGCGATGGCGAAGAGGCCCGACGCGATGACGTCGAGCACGCGCTTCAGGCGCTCGCCGCGCGGGGTGTGGACGACCTCGAAGACGGCGCGACCGAGCAGCCACGGACCCCACAGGCCGATGTGGAAGAGGCCCGTGTACTTCATGCCGAGGAAGAGTCCCCAGCAGAGGAAGCCCACCCAGCGGTCGCGGCGCTCGGGCTTGCCGAGCGTGACGTAGATCGCGGCGGTGAAGAGGGAGTTCCACGCGACGTCGGCGTGGGTGGAGTGGGCCTGGAGGAAGACCGGGGGGAGGGCGATCCAGACGGCGCCGAGGGCGGCGCTCAAGGGGCGTGATGCACCGACGCGACGACACCACGCGGCGACGACCGCGGCGCCGAGGAGGAGGAAGGGGAGCTGCGCGCTGTCGTCGAAGCGGTTGTCGCGGGCGAAGATGCAGTTCCAGACCGCGAGGAGCTCGAGGTGGGCGGGGTTGCCCTGGGTCCAGATGTTGGGGATGTCGAGCCAGCGGAGCGAGTGCTCCTGGATGACCAGCGAGGTCTTGGGGACGTGGTACCAGACCGGGTCCCACGTCCACGAGCGGTAGTACCAGACCATCAGCGCGCAGGTGACCGTCGCGAGCGCCGCTGGGACGAGCGTACCGACCGCGACCTCGCGCTCGCGCACCACGTCGGCGACGAAGCGGACCGGCGCGCGGAGGTCGTCGTTCAGTCGTTGGGCGAAGACGCCGGGCGCCGTGTGACGGCGCGCGAAGAAGAGCACCGCGGCGCAGAGCAGCGTGGCCACGACGGCGAGCGGCGCGGGGTAGAGCTGGTCGACGAAGCCGCACAGGTGGATCGCCAGCAGGATGAGCCCCGTGTCGACGACCATCGTGAGGATGAAGCGGTCGAGCACCGAGCGGTCGGGGTACACCGCGACGGCTGCGGCGTAGCTCGCGACCAGACAGAGGGCACTCTCAAGCAACCAGACGATCCAGCCCAATGGGAAAACCGCGCCTTTCCGGGCGGAAGAGACCCGCAGGCGCCCTTCGTCGTCAAGCTCCCATTCGGCGAGCGACGCCCCTTCCGGTGACACCGCGCGGTGCGCTATCAGTCCCTCCGCCGTGTCGAACCCCGTTCAGATCGCGCGATGGTTGTGGCCCGACGCCGTCGAGGATGACGGCCCGCTCGCGCTCTGGCGTGAGCGCGCGTGGCGCTGGCTGGTGGCGGTTCTCGTCGTGGCGGGGTTTGTCCTGGGCGGCCGTGAGCTGCGCCTGGCGCTGCGGCCCGAGCTCGCCAAGACGGCGCTGTGGCGCCTGAGCAGCTCGCAGTTTCCCGAGAAGGCGGCCGGGCGGGGCTTCGACATGACCTCCGAGGGTCTGCCCAACATGTTCTTCCAGACCACCAACGAGGCCGCGCCGTGGATCGAGTTCGACCTCGGCGCCACCCACGGTGTGACCATGGTCTGGATCCAAAACCGCCTCGACTGCTGCCGCGACTGGCCCGTCCCCCTCGCGGTCGAGCTCTCCACCGACCGCACCCGATGGACCGAGGTCGCCCGGCGCGTCGAGCCCTTCGACACCTGGCGCACGGTGTTTCCCGAGGCGCGCGCGCGATACGTCCGCCTCCGCGTGCCGCGGCCGACGCAGCTACAGCTCGGCTGGGTCGAGATCCGCTGACCGCTCCCGCTTCTCGCGCGACACGCGGGCCGCACATGACACGCGGTCGCTTCGCGGTAACGTCCGCGCCCGATGCGATCGACGTCGGCCTTCGGTTCAGTCGTTCTTGGGCTCCTCACCAGCGCGGCGCTCGTCGGCTGTGACTCCGGCGCGGCGAACCCCGCGCCCGTCGACGCGTCCACCGTGGTCGACGTCGGCGTCGCGCCCGGCGCCGACGCGCCCGCGGTGAGCGACCTCGGTCTCGCACCCATGGACGGCCCCGCCGTCGCCACGGACACCCCCGTCGTCGCGGCCGACGCCGGACCCGCGCCGTGCATCCCCGATCGTGCGCAGTGGGACTCGACCATTCGCGGTCACGTGCAGCGCCAGTGCGGCACCTGTCACGGCGCCGAGCCCAACTACGGCGCGCCCTTCTCGCTGCTCGACTACGACGCCAACCTCGCGGGCGAGCCCGGCGCGCGTCACGTCGATCGCATCGCGGCCAACCTCATCGCCAACCGCATGCCCCCGGCCGGGACGCCAGCGCCCACCGACGACATCCGCAACACCATGGTGCAGTGGGCCACCTGCGGCGCGCAGATGGCACCAGCCGGGACGGGGCTGCGCGTGTCGGCGCCGGTGTTCCGCTCGCCCGAGATGGCGCCCGCGGGCCTCGAACACTTCGACCTCCTCGCCGACAACTACCCGGTGGGCCCGACGGTCACGGACGACTACCGCTGCTTCGTGTTCGATGCGCCGGTCACCGCGTCGCGCTTCATCCGCCGCTTCGAGATCCGCCTCGACCAGGCCAGGGTCGTGCACCACGTCGTGCTGCTCCGCGACCCGATGCGTCGCTCGCCCAACAGCACGTACTCCTGCTTCAACATGCCCGACGGCAGCGAGTACGCGTACGCCTGGGCGCCGGGGCAGGATGCGCTCCAGTTCCCGGAGGGCGGCCTGCGCGTCAACCCGGGCGAGCGCTACGTGATGCAGATCCATTACAACAACGGCGCGCGGCTGCCCGACATCACCGACCACACCGGCGTGCGCGTCTTCCACTCGGCCCCCGGCGGAACCGAGTGGGGCATGGTCGCCATCGGCCCCAACGGCTTCTCCGTCCCGCCGCGCAGCACGGGGACGGCGGAGAGCGCGTGCACCCTCGGCGCGGGCTCTCGCATGCTCGCGGGCATGCCGCACATGCACACCATCGGCACCGACTTCGAGCAGACCATCGTGCGCTCGTCGGGCGACGTACAGCCGCTCATCTCGCTCCAGGGCTGGCGCTTCGAGACCGAGCTCTTCTACGACCTCCCGGTCACCTTCGGGATGGGCGACCGCATCATCACCCGCTGCACCTTCAACAACACCTCCAGCCGGTCGGTGAACTCGGGCGTTCGCACCACCGACGAGATGTGTTTCAACTTCGCGTACGTCACGCCGGTCCCGGTGTTTCGCTTCTGCGACGAGGCCGTCCGCCTCGTGACGGACGTGACCTACACCCCCAGCCGCTGCGCGCCGCCCGGGGCGGCCACCATGCTCCCGCTCGTCACGAGCCCCGTCCGCATCGGCGCTCCTCCGGCGCTCGCCGGGGGGACGATTCCCAACGGCCACTGGGAGCTCGCGGGCATCGAGTACTGGATCGACAACGAGCGCACGCCCCTCGGCACCATCAGCCGCACCGAGACCAACCTCCGCGGCCGCGGCCAGCTCTGGACCGACACGGGCCGCATCATCTCCGACGTCAACAGCGTGGTGAACCTCGTGTCGACCATCGGCGCCCGCTACTCGCAGCCGGTGAACCTCCAGTTCACGTCGACGTACACCGGCACGGCCTCGACGCCGCTCTCGCTCACGCGCGAGTGCGCGGGCGACGGGAGCGATGTCCCGTCGCGGGTGCAGTACGAGGTCGACGGCGAGCGCCTCGTGGTGGGCCTGGAGACCATCAACTACTCGGGCATGATGATCACGCCCCGCTACATCTTCCGGCGCGACGGCTGACTCTTCGCTACGCTCGCGGTCATGCAACCCCACCAGGCCATGGCCATGCAGCGCGCGCTCGCCGAAGGGCACCCGGTGCTGGTGCTGGGCGACCTCCCCGCGGTGCTCCCCATCCCGCCGGGCTGGTCGGCGCTGCGGGTGCGCTGCGAGGCGGGCGCGCGGCCGCTGGCGCCGTTGCGTGAGGCGGCAGCGAGGGCGCTCCAGTGGATGGGCGAAGACCACGCGCTCGACGCCGTCGGGGTGGCGCGAGGGAGCGCGAAGGCCGAGTCGCTCGCGCGAGCGCTCAACCGGCTGGCGGCGAAGAACCCCGCTGGGTGCGCGCTGCTGCTCGACGACGTGCAGCGGGCCGATCAGGAGACGCTGGCGACCTTGCGACGGTGGCTGTCGCTGCCGGGTTCGCTGCGGATGCCGGTGGTGCTGGGCTTCACCGACGAGGTGCGCTTGCCCGAGGCGCAGGCGCTCTTCGACACGGCGCGCGAGCTCGGCGCGGTGGAGGTGACCGTCGCCGAAGAGCCGAAGCCGATGGCCCCGGAGGAGGACTGGGGCGCGGCGCTGCGGGCGCTCGGTCCCGACGAGCTGATGACCGTGCGGGCGGCGGCGGTGCTGGGCGCGCGCTGCGAGGTCGGCGAGCTGGCGGCGGTGCGTGAGCTGACCGTGGTGCGAACACTGGAGCTGCTGCAACGGGCGAGGGACCTCGGGGCGCCCCTGCACGACGACGGCTCCGACGCGGTGACGATGCCCGACGAGCTGATGCGGGCGCTGCGGGGCTCGGTGATGCCGTCGCTGGCGCGGGCGTGGCAGCAGCGGGCGGCGTCGCGGCGCGGGGCGGTCGGAGCGACCGGACACCCGGTGATGACGGCGCGCGCGGTGACCGGGGCACCGGGGGCGCGGGTGGTGGTCAGCGAGGAGGTCGAGAGCGCGGTGGCGCCGGAGTGCGCGGTGCGCCGCGAGGCCCCGCAATCGCGGCGCAAGCGGGTGGAGAGCGACGGAACGGTCGGCGAAGCGGTGACGGACGACGAGGGCGAGCCTCGGGATCAGGGCTCAGGGTCGTGACAGCAGACCTCGACGTTGTAGCCGTCGGGGTCGCGCACGAAGGCGCCGTAGTAGTTCGGGTGGTAGTGCGGGCGCAGACCCGGCGGGCCGTTGTCGGTGCCGCCTGCGGCGAGGGCCGCGCGGTAGAAGGCATCGACCACGGCGCGAGTGTCCCCACGAAACGCGATGTGGACCCGCGGCGTCTGCGGCGTGCCCTGGTGCAGCCAGAAGTCGGGCTTCGGTGGGACGCCGAGGCCCAGCACGACCGCGCCGCCCGTGAACTCGATCGGCACCTCCATCAAGACCTTGTATCCGAGCGGGGCGAGCGCGGCTTCGTAGAAGCGGCGGCTCACCGCGGCGTCGCTGACGTCGTATCCGGTGTGGTCGATCATCGGGGGTCTCCTTGATTCGCGAGCGGCAGTGGGCGCTCAACGAGAGAGAGGCAACCGCAAGGGCGCAGGGGTCGCAAGGGGGAAGAAAGGTCTCTCAAAGATGCATCGGTGACGGGTGCGCGAGGCGAGGGAGGGCCAACGCAGGCAGTGCGAACCATTCGCGCAACCCTCCCCTCATCCTTGCGACCCCTGCGCCCTTGCGGCTCTCCCTCGCTCGCCGCACGACGCGGCGGAAACTGTCGCCGCGCCCGCGACGGAACTACGCTCGGCGACACCGATGGCAACCCCTCGCTACATCGCGGTCGCGGGCAACATGGGCTCTGGCAAATCGAGCCTGGTGAAGTGGCTGTGTCAGCAGTTCGAGCTGACGCCCTTCTTCGAGCCGCACGACGAAAACCCCTACCTCGCGGACTTCTACGGCGACATGCCGCGGTGGGCCTTCAACAGCCAGCTCTTCTTCCTGGTGAAGCGCTTCAAGATCCACCGCGAGCTCGAAGCCTCGGGCCGCGGCGTGGTGCAGGACCGCACGCTCGACGAGGACGCCGAGGTCTTCGCCGCGTACCTCCACCAGCAGGGCCACATCAACGATCGCGACTGGGCGACGTACTCCGACCTCTACACGTCGCTGCGCAGCGAGCTCCGTCCGCCCGACCTGATGATCTATCTGCGCTGCGAGGTGAAGACCCTCCGCAAGCGCATCCAGATGCGCGGCCGCGCCTACGAACAGTCCATCCCGACGCCGTACCTGAAGGCCCTCCACGAGCTCTACGAGGGCTGGTTTACCCGCTACGACCGCTCGCCCACGCTGGTGCTGGAGACCGATCGCATCGACTACGTGACCGAGCTCTTCCACCGACAGCAGCTGCTCGACACCATCCGCCGCACGCTCTGACTCACGCCGCCTGCGCGAGCCGCTTCGTCCGCGCGAGCCCCTTGGCCGACGCGAGCTTCTCGGTGCCGTCGATGCGCTGCACCTCCAGTCCGAGCTCGCGCATCATCCGCGCGTCCCACGCCTCGATGGGGTCCTGGCCCGCGATGTAGCGGCGCTCGGGGTTGCCCAGCGGCGCGCGGATGCTGAGCACCTCCGGCGCCGACAGGAGGATGCCCGACTTGTACCGGGGCGCGTTGCTCAGCGGCAGCTTGTGCAGCAGGTGGCGCCCGACGTTGCGGAGGCTGCCGATCTCGCCGCAGAGGCGCTTGAAATGCTCGACCGCCTCCGAGGGGTGCAGGTGCTTCGGCCGGTGGCAGAGCGTGTAGCCGTCGTAGTCGCGGATGGTGGTGTTGGGCAGCAGCCGACCCTCGGCCGCGACCTGCGCGAAAAACGGCGTCTCGGGGTACGGGCACACGATGCCGAGGAAGGTCACCGAGCCGTAGCGCAGCTCGTCGAGGTACTCGGGGACGCGCGAGAGGTACTCGTTGGTGTCGCCGTCGGTGCCCACCAGCAGTCCGAACGACAGGAGGATGCCGTGCTCGTAGGTGCGCTTCATCACGGCGCGCAGGTCGGCGAGCTTGTTCTGCCCCTTGTTGACCGCGGCGATGGACTCCGGGTTGAAGGACTCCAGGCCCGTGTAGATGTACCGGCACCCGGCGCGCGACATGAGCTTCACCAGCTCCTCGTCTTCGAGGATGTTCCAGGTGAGCGCGCAGCCCCACTGCTTGTTGAGGGGGATGAGCGCCTCGCACAGCTCGCGCAGGTACTTCGGCGACCCGCCCAGGTTGTTGTCGAGAAACGTGAACACGTCGTCGACGATGCTGAAGGTCGTGCGGTTGAAGCGCATCTTCGTCTCGATCTCGCGCACCACGTCGGCCACCGGCCGGTAGCGGTACCGCTCATGCCCCGTGAGCACGCAGAAGTTGCAGGAGAACGGACACCCCCGCGACGCTTCGATCCCGGGCGCGCGCACCGGGCTGCGGAAGTCGATGAGGTCGTAGCGCGGCGCGCGAATCTGGACGGGCGCGACGGGGGCGTGGTCGTAGCGGCGCTGCATCTCACCCCGCTGGAAGTCGGCGATGAGCACGGGGACGTTGGCCTCGGGGTCGCCCACCACGACGGCGTCGAAGTAGCGGAGCGCGTCGTCGACGAAGTGCCCCGCGTGGCGGCCGCCCGCGACGGTGGTGATGCCGCGCCGGCGGAAGAGCGCGGAGAGCACCTTGGTGTGCTCGTAGTACGAGTGGAGGTAGGAGAAGAAGACGAGGTCCCAGTCGCGGTCGAGGGGAACGTCCACCTCCTTCTCGTTGTAGAGCTCGATCTCGGCGTCGGCGGGGCACAGGCCCGCGAGCAGCTCGGGGACGGAGGACTGCATCACGGAGCGCTCCTTCTTCGGGAGCCTGGTGGGGTGCGTGTACGTGCTGATGATGGCGATGCGCATGGGAGACCTCACTTCGTGGAGGGGAGAGATCAGTTGAGGCCGACGGCGACGCTCGCGAGGCCGAGCGCGGCGTGCACCGCGGTGACGCCGACGAGGGTGCGGCGGCGCTCGTAGAAGAGGCCGAAGAGGACGCTGACGACGAAGGTGATGAGCGCGAAGCTCGGCGACACGTAGAGGTGGAAGACGCCGAAGAGCACGGACGTCACGAGCACCGGGGCGAGCGGCCCGGCGTCGGCGGGGAGCAGGCGTTCGAGCGAGGTCTGGATGACGCCGCGCGCGACGAACTCCTGAAGGAAGCAGTGCGGCCCGTACGCGAGGAGGAAGAGCGCGAACTCGCCGCGCGAGTAGCTGGCGACCGACCCCCAGACGAGCCACGGCTCACCGCGCAGCACGGGCCCGACGCGCAGCGCGACGCAGGCAGCGGCGAGGCCGAGCGCGACGACGGCGGCCTCGCGAAGGCTCTCGCGCGCGCCGTCGGTGGTGAGCCCGAGCGCGCGCAGCGGCAGCGGCTGGTGGCGAACAAACCACCCGATGGGACCGAGCAGCAGCAGCAGGAAGCCCCACGAGTAGCCCATCTGACGGAGCGGCGAGAGCTGCGGGTGGATGAGCTCGCGCACCACCTGCGCGATGCCGAAGAGGGCGACCGTCACGAGGAAGAAGGCCGCGAGCTCGCGGCGCAACCGCCACGCATCGCGGGCCGAGCGCTGGATGGTCTCGAGCTCGCGGCGCAGCGTCGCGGCGTCCGCGTCGAGCGACACGGCGATGAAGGGAAGGAAGCTCCGGCGCGGAGCCGGCGGGTCGAGCGAGGGGCGGCTTTGCATGGGTTGCAAAGCCCGTGAGCAGCCCGTGTGCCACGGCGAATGTGCTGAAAATCAAGCCGCTTCGTGACGGCTGAGCGGCTGTGGTCGGCGGGTCGCGCCGACGTTGCTCAACTTGGGCAACGTGGGCTCGATCCGGCGCTGGACCGCAGCGCCGCCCGGTCACTACGATCGCGCCGTGATCACCGCGACGACCCGATGGAGAACGCTGGCGCTCGCGGCGGCGCTGACCGGCTGCTTCGACGAAGCGCCTGCGACGACCGACGACGCCGGGTTCAAGCCCGAGGACGTGAAGGCCGTCGACGTCGGCGAGTCCATGGACGTCCCCGTGGTGCGCCCGATGGACGCGGGCGTCGACGTCGCGGACGTTCCCATCGACACCGGCTGCGCGTCGGATGACGCCTGCCCCGCGGCGCAGCACTGCGACACCGCCACGCGCGCGTGCGTCTCCGGGTGCCACTCGGACGAAGGCTGCCCCGCGCTCTCCGTCGACGGCGGAACGGTGTCCCTGCGCTGCGACCCCGTCGCCCACGCCTGCGTCACCTGCCTCACGAGCGAGCACTGCCCCCTCGGCAACGTGTGCATGGACCGTCGATGCGCTCCCGGGTGCACCGCGACGCGCGGGTGTGCGACGGGCGCCACCTGCTGCGGCGGGGCGTGCGTCGACCTCCGCACCACCACCTCCCACTGCGGAGCGTGCGACGCCGCCTGCGCGCTCGATCACGCCACCGCATCGTGCGTGGCAGGCGCGTGCGCCGTCGCGGTGTGCGCCGCCCCGTACGCCAACTGCGACGGAATGGCCGCCAACGGCTGCGAGACCGACACACGGACGACCGTCGCGCACTGCGGCGGCTGCGGCATGGCCTGCGCGCCCGCGTCGGCGACGGGCGCCTGCGTCGATGGGCTCTGCGGCGTGGCGTCGTGCGAGGCGGGCCACAACAACTGCGACGGGCTGGCCGCCAATGGCTGCGAGGTGACCACCGCGACGGACCCCGCGAACTGCGGCACCTGCGGCAACGCGTGCGGCGCTTCCGAGGTGTGCGTGGCGGGCGCGTGCGCGGCGATGCGGAGCTGCGCGGAGCTTCACGCGGCGCGTTCCTCACTCGCGAGCGGGGCGTATACCATCGACCCTGATGGCACCGGCGGAGCGGCGCCTTTCAGCGTCTATTGCGACATGGCGAGCGACGGCGGCGGCTGGACGCTCGCGCTCAAGGCCGACGGGTTGCAGCCGACCTTCCTCTACGACAGCGCGCTCTGGACCAACAACGCCACGCTCAACGCCTCGTCGACCAACGTCGACCCCATCGAGATGAAGTCCGCGGCCTTCTCGACGGTGGCCTTCACGAGCGTGCGCCTCGCCTTCGTGGACGGTGGGACGAGCCGCGCGGTGGTGATCCCGTTTCGCAGCGCGACCTCGTTGATGACGGTGTTTGCGACGGAGAACTACGAGGCGACCAGCATCAGCCGGGCGGGTTGGCTCGGGCTCATGGCGTCGGGCTCGCTCCAGCCCAACTGCAACCGCGAGGGCTTCAACAACGCCGTCGCGGGCTACACCCGCGTGCGCCTCGGGATGGTGTCCAACCAGGAGAACGACTGCGGCTCGCCCGACTCGCGCATCGGGCTGGGCGGCCAGGACAACGCGTGCCTCCCCTCGTCGGCGGGCAACTCGGCGGGCAACTCGGCCTCGTGCTCACCGGAAAACGGCGACCGCGACACGCGGGTGTTCGCGTACCTCTTCGTGCGCTGACGAGGGCGCGGCGCGTCGGATACAATCCGCGCCCGCCATGGATCATCGCGCTGCACTCCCGGCGATCTGGACCGACGCGCTCCTCGCGCGGGCGATGCCTGAGGTCGTCGACAACCATCGGGTCGAACGCTTCCGCGGCGAGGCGCTTCGCCTCCCGCTCTCGGCGCTGGGCGAGGCCGACCGTGCCATCGCCCGCGCGCTCTACGACTGGCTCGGCGCCATCGAGGCGGTCACGGCCTCGACGCCCGGTGCGCTGCCCGTGACCGACGCCTTGCGGTCCCACCTCGCCGCGCACCCGACGCGTCCGCACCTGCGGGCGATGCAGTCCTTCGGGCACGCGACGCCCGCGCGCGACGAAGGCTCGCTGGTCGCCAAGGTGGTGCACGACGTCCGGGGCGGTCCGCTCACGTCGCTGCTGCTCCTGTTGCAGATGGTGGAGACGGGCCGCGTCGGGCCGGACGATCTGCTGCGCGTCCACTACCGCGTGCGCGACCACCGGAAGATCATGCGCGCGGCGCTGCTGGGCATCGACGACGCGGGCCGCGAGCGCGACCAGACGCTGAAGCGGCACGACGTGGGGTTGCTGACGGAGAAGTGGTCGGAGGCGATGGTTCCGGTGGCGAGCGCGCGGGGCGAGGGGGACGTGCGCGTGCGGCTCGACCAGCGCTTCGAGGGGACGGTCTGCGAGAGCTGCATCGAGTTCACGGCGCTCGACCGCGTGATCTACAACCTGATCAACAACGCCCTGCGCCACGCCAGCGACGGCGGCGTGCACGTGGTGCTCTCGGCGGTGCCGGCGGGCGCGCCGACCAGCCTGCACGTGGCGGTGGCCAACCGCGTCGACGCAGGCGAGGCAGGGGCGCTGCAACGGAGGTTTGGCGACGAGCTCGGCCAGCTCTTCGAGGGAACGTACTCGACGACGGGCTCGGGCCTGGGGCTGCGCATCTGCGCGGACATGGTCGGCAACGCCTACGGGGTCGACGACGCAGAGGAGTGCGCCGAGGCGGGCTACGTCGGCGCGCTGTTGGGCGACGGGGTGTTCGGCGCGTGGGCGCACTGGCCGCTCGCGGGGGACTGAGCGGGCGTCACAGCGCTCGCGTCTCGCCGACGTCGACGATCCACAGCCGCGCCGGGTCGAGGCCGCGCTCGGCCCACAGCGCGCGGGTGCGTGCGACCGGCAGGTGCAGCGCCTCGTCGGTCAGCTTGAAGGTGCCCCAGTGCATCGCGACGAAGTTGCGTGCGCCGAGCGCCTCGTAGGCCGCGACGGCGTCGTCGGGGTTCATGTGCTGCGGCTGCATGAACCACCGCGGCTCGTACGCGCCGATGGGCAGCATCGCCCAGTCGATGGGCCCGCAGCGCCGCCCGATCTCCACGAAGTCGTCGAAGTGTCCGGTGTCGCCCGAGTGATACGCGACGCCCTCCGGCGAGCGGATCACCCAGCCGCCCCAGAGCATCTCGTTGCGCGTCCACGGCATCCGCATCGACCAGTGCCGCGCCGGCACCAGCGTGTACTCGACCTCGCCCACGCGATGGCTCTGCCACCAGTCGAGCTCGGTGACGTCGGTGAGCCCCGCGTCGCGCAGCACGCCCGCGTTGCCGACGGGGACGAGGTAGCGCGCCGACGGCCCGATGCGCTTCAGCGTCGGCACATCCATGTGGTCGAAGTGGTTGTGCGAGACGAGCACCGTCTCGATGCGCGGAACGTCCTCCAGCGCCACGCCCGGCGCGACCAGCCGCTTCACCACTCCCTGAATGCGCTCCGACCAGATCGGGTCGATGGCCATCACCTGACCGCCGAGGCGAAGCACGAAGCTGGCGTGGCCGATCCAGGTGAGCGAGGCGGGCAGCTCACGCAGCGCGCTGCCGTCGTTGGGCCGTCGCGGCGCGCCGGTGATCGCGTCCTTCACGTTGGCGGCGCCGACGCCGCGGAGCTTGTCGAGCCGCCAGCGGAGGATGTCCGCGGGTCCGCGGGCGGGCTGCGTGGCGCGGTCGTCGAATCGTCCCATCGGGCTACGCGAGCCCGCGCGCCTGCAACGTCGCCAGCGCCGCGTCCGCCCGCTCTAGCGTCACGAAGGCATCGTCGCCCACCGCGAGCCGCACCGCGTCCGCCGTCGTCTCGTCCGTCGCCACGCACACCGCGATCGCGCCCGCCGCCACCAGCGCCCGCGCCGCCACCGCGACCACACCCGCGTCGCCCTCGACCAGCGCCACGTGCAGGCCCGCGTCCCACAGCGCCCGCTCGACGGCCGCCGCGTCGTCGCCCGCGCCCCACAGCGCCGCGCCCGCGTGGTGGTACCGCTGCCGCCGCTCGTCGGCGCCGATGCGCGAGACCGCCTTCGCGACGCCCGCGCCCTCCGCCTCCGGCACCGAGTCGTCGCGGAACATCCCCGCCGCCACCGTGTCGTTGGTCAGCGCGTCGATGACGATGAACGCCCCGGTCACCCGGTTGCTCGCGTACCCATCGAGGAAGAGCGGCCGCGCGCACGCCACCACCACGCGCCCGATGTCGTTGAGCGCCATCCCTTCGGTCGCGACCGTCTCCAGCGTCTCCAGATCGGTGCGCCCCAGCACCCGCTCGATGCGCGCCGGAACCACCTTCGTCGTGTGCTTCACCAGGTAGCTGCGGCTGGCGTCGAGGGCCCGCTCGCTCATCCACACGAGGTCGGCCACCGCGCGCTGCACCACCCTCGGCTCGGCCCCGACGTGCACCAGCATGTCGCCGCGCGAGACGTCCACTTCGTCCGTGAGCCGCACCGTCACGCTCATCGGCGCGTGCGCCACGTCGATCTCGCCTGCGTACGTGTCGATGGCCTTCACGGTGCTCTCGCGCCGCGACGGCAGCACCCGCACCCGATCGCCGGGCTTCAACACGCCCGACGCGACCTGCCCCGCGAAGCCGCGGTAGTCGAGGTGCGGCCGCAGCACGAGCTGCACGGGAAAGCGCATCGGCGCCACGTCCACCGCCGCCGCGATGGGCACCGCTTCCAGGTACTCCAGCAGCGTCGGACCGCCGTACCACGGGCTCTTCGCCGAGCGCCGCACCACGTTGTCGCCGCGCCGCGCGCTCACCGGCAGCGTGCTCACGTCGCGGAAGCCCAGCCGCCGCGCGAAGCCCCCGAACTCCTCCGCCAGCCGCGCGAACACCGCCGCGTCGAAGGCGACGAGGTCCATCTTGTTGACGCACACGAGCAGGTTGGGGATGCCCAGCAGCGCCGCGATGTACGCGTGCCGTCGGCTCTGCGGGAGCACCCCGAGGCGCGCGTCGAGGAGGATGAGCGCCACGTCCGCGGTCGACGCCCCGGTCGCCATGTTGCGCGTGTACTGCACGTGCCCCGGCGTGTCGGCGAGGATGTACTTCCGCTTCGGCGTGGTGAAGTACCGGTAGGCCACGTCGATGGTGATGCCCTGCTCACGCTCGGCCTTGAGCCCGTCGGTGAAGAGCGAGAAGTCGATCTCCGCCCCGTCGTCGTCGGCCGCCTCGGCGCTGCCGTCGTGGATGGCGCCCTTCGCGCTCGCGCGCTTCACCGCCGCGAGCTGGTCGTCGTACACGCCGTTGGCGTCGTGCAGCAGGCGCCCGATGAGCGTGCTCTTGCCGTCGTCCACCGAGCCCACGGTCACAAACCGCAGGAGCTGCTTGCGCTCGTGCCGCGCGAGCCAACCCTCGACGTCGCGCGCGATCTCCGTCTCTTCGCTGCTCATGTCAGAAGTAGCCTTCGCGCTTCTTCAGTTCCATGGACGCTTCTTCATCATGATCGATGAGGCGCCCCTGCCGCTCCGAGCTCCGCGCGAGCAGCATCTCTTGAATGATCTCGGGGAGCGTCGTCGCCGTCGACGGCACCGCGCCGCTCAACGGGTAGCAGCCCAGCGTGCGAAACCGCACGCTCCGCATCACGGGCTTCTCGCCGGGCCGCAGCCGCATCCGGTCGTCGTCGACCATGATGAGCGCGCCCTCCCGCTCCACCACCGGCCGCTCGGCCGCGAAGTACAACGGAACGATCGGGATGCCCTCCAGGTAGATGTATTGCCAGACGTCGAGCTCGGTCCAGTTGGAGAGGGGAAACGCGCGGATGCTTTCGCCCTTCTTCACGCGGCCGTTGTAGAGGTTCCACAGCTCGGGGCGCTGGCTCTTCGGGTCCCACTGCCCGTGCGAGTCTCTGAACGAATACACCCGCTCCTTGGCGCGCGACTTCTCCTCGTCGCGCCGCGCCCCGCCGAAGGCCGCGTCGAAGCCGCCGGCTTCGAGCGCCTGGAGCAGCGCGTGGGTCTTCATGATGGTCGTGTACTTGTTGCTGCCGTGGTCGAAGGGGTTGATCCCCTGCGCGACGCCGAGCTGGTTCGTGTGGACGCGCAGGTCGAGCCCGAGCTCCTTGGTGAACCGATCGCGAAACTCGATCATCGCGCGGAACTTCCACGTGGTGTCGACGTGCAGGAGCGGGAACGGCAGCGGCGCGGGGTGGAAGGCCTTGAGCGCCAGCCGCAACATCACGGCCGAGTCCTTGCCGATGGAGTAGAGCATCACCGGGTTGGCGAACTCCGCCGCCACCTCCCGGATGATGTGGATGCTCTCCGCCTCCAGCGCCTTCAGGTGGGTCCAACGTGAGCGATCAATCTCCACGGGCCTTCACTAAAACAGACGGGCCTTCCAGGCAAGTGAAGCCGTACGCCCTGCTGTTGTCGCTCGCCCTGGTTGCCTGTCAGCGCCCTCGCGTGGTCAACGAGTCGCCCCTCGACCTCTCGCTGCCCGACGTCACGCTCGTCGACGACCCGCCCGACGCCGCCGTCGAAGACCTCCCCGAGCCCGCACTTCCCGATGTCGCGGCTGCCCCGGAACCCCCGCCGGGCCGCTCCACCCTCGACCTCCCGATTCGCGACGTCTGGCCCGCGGTCAACACCTGGAACGACCGCATGGAGGACGAGTACTCCGCCTTCGTCGCGCGCCTCGGCGCCGCCATCGCCGAGCGCCGCTGTCGTCGCCTCGACCAGTGCCTCCGCGACCCCGCCATCAACACCCTCTTCGACGCCTCGGCCGACCGTCGCCTCGCGCTCACCGTCGACTGCGCCGACCTGCCGTTCATCCTGCGTGCGTACTTCGCCTTCAAGCGTCGGCTGCCCTTCGGCTACGTCGCGCGGGTGCGCGGCTACGGCGACGACCCCCGCTACATGCTGCGCGTGCGACCCGATCGCTGGCGCGCGTGGACGGAGTTTCGCACCCCCCGCGCCGTCATGAACGCCATGGTCGACGACATCCACTCGGGCATGTACCGCGTCGCACCCGACGTGGTCGGCGGCGACCTCTATCCGCCCGTCATCGATCGCGCGGGCGTTCGCCCCGGCGCCGCCTACTACGACCCCAACGGACATGTGCTGGTGGTCATCGAGGTGCGCGCCGACGGCGCCGTGTACCTCATCGATGGACACCCCGACGGGTCGCTCACCTACAAGCGCTTCGGCGAAGCCTTCGCCATCGGGACGCGTCGCCTCGGCGGCGGCTTTCAGGACTTCCGCCCGCAGCGCTGGGACGGCGCCCATCTCACGCGCGCCACCAACGCCGAGCTCCCTCGCTTCGACGGCGACTCCCAATGGAACCGCTCGGCCTGGCAGCCCGCCGTCCCCGCCGACGGTGGAGTGTCCCGCGTCACGTATCACCAGTGGGTGCGCCAGCGCCTCGCCGCCGCGGACGCTGTCATCGACCCCGTGCGCGAGCTCCGCGAGCAGGTGGCGTCCCTCTGTCGCGACGTGGCCGATCGCGCCGAAGCCGTCGATGCGGCCATCACCGCGGGCATCCATCAACGTCCACATCCGCCCGCGCTCCCCTGGAACATCTACGGCACCACCGGCGACTGGGAGACCTGGTCGACGCCGTCGCGCGACGCCCGACTCAAGGCCGCCGTGCGCGAGCTCCACGACACCATCGCGGCTCGCACGACCGACGCCTCGCTGATGGAGAATCTGCGCGCCGCCTGGAACGAAGAGAGCGCTCGCCCCGGCTGCGTGACCCGCTACGTGAGCACCTCGGGCGCGGCCGTCACGCTACCGCTCGCGACGGTGCTCGACCGCCTCTTCGCGCTGTCCTTCGACCCGTACCAGTGCGTCGAGCTGCGCTGGGGCGCGCCCGCCGGGAGCCCCGAGCTCGCGACCTGCACCGACGACCCCACGCGCCGCGCCTGGTACCGGGCGGAGCAGCGCCTCCGCAACCAGATCGACCGCAACTATGGCGTGGCGACCCCGCTCGCGGCGGGCCCCGAGAGCCCACCGGCCATCGACCCGCGACGACCGCTCGGTCTGCTCCCCTGACCATCGACCGTCCTCGGAGATGAACTCAGTGCCCTTCTCGGCGTACCGTGTCCCCATGAGCGAGCGATCATCGCGCGGGGCATGGGCGAGCGCCGTCGACCTCGGCATCGCGGCACTGGTCACGACCGGCTACGGCGCGCCCATCGGCATCGCCCTGGTCGCCGGTGTCACGATGCTGGGCACCGCCGCGGGCATGGGCCGGCCCGTCATGCGCGATGTCACGGGCCTCATTGGCCTGCTGACCGCGATCGCGGTCTTCGTGACGTGGGTCGTGCTCACCCTGCGCGGCTATCAGCATGTCCGCGACCACGGTCGGCGGAAGTTTCTCGTCGCGCTCCAGGTGCTCGCGCTCGCGGTGCTTCCGGTGTGGGGCCTCGGGCTCAACCAGACGCTCGGCGCGGAGTGCCGCACCACGAGCTGCGACCCGAGTCCCGAGTTGTTCAGGGTGTTCGGGGCGCGCGGCATCGTCGCCTTCGTGGCGCTGCACGCGCTCACGGCCCTCGCCTTCGCGGCGTCGCGCAACCGACCCGAGAAGCTCCCTGCGCCGGCCGAGGCGCTCGTTCATGGGTTGCTCTTCGTCGGCATCGCGCTTCAGGGCGTCATCGTGGTGCAGACCGCCGACCTGCTCTGGGGGCTCCTGGTCTTCCCCGTCACGCTGCCGCTCGTCGCGCCCTTCGTCACCGTCGCCCTCTACCTCCGCGAGCTCATCGATCGCCTGCGTCGCCGTGGCGCCGACGCGCTCACCAAGGCCGCCGTCGCGCCGGAGGCCGTCTATCGCACCGCGCCCGACCTCGACGTCCCGGCCACCGCCGACGCCCCGGTGCACGTGCCGACCTTTCTCGCGGGGCTGTTCACCGCGCCCGTGGTCGCGGGCGCCTATGCCGTCGTGATGGCCGTCGTGCATCGTCGTCCCGCGGCCGCCCTCGACGTGTTCACCGAGACCTGCGGCCACGCGCTCTCGCGCCTCCCCGTCGAGCACATCGTCGTCAACGATTGCCACTACCTCTGCACCGTCGCCGCCCGCGGAACGCCCGGCCTCGTCCGCCCCGAGCGCCTCGGCGAACGCAACGGTCACCCCATCGTGGTCAACCGCCAGCTCGCCGTCGCCAACGCCTTCGAAGACCTGCTGCACACGCGCTGGCCGCGCTTCGGTCGCCTCGCGCGCCGGGTCTACGACCGCCTCGGTTTGCCCGTGAGCCGGTACATCACCCGCGTGTGGATGGCCGACGCCGTGTACCTCGCGATGAAGCCGCTGGAGTGGGCGTTCTACGCGACGCTGGTGCTGCTCGACCGCGACGACCCCGAGCGGCGCATCGGGCGCATGTACCGACCGCGCTGACCCGATTGCCAAGGCCCGCAGACCGGGCCAGGATCGCCCTCGGCCCGCCGGTCGAAAGGCACTCCCCATGACACCCCGTCGTCCTCGCACCGCCGCCCAGAGCACCGCACTCCCCAGCCTCGCGGCGCTCCTCGCGAGCGGCGTGGCCCTCGACGGCTGCGACGACGCCGCGAAGAGCGCCCAGCGCCAACGACGGCTCACCGACGAGGGGCAGCGGGCCGCGCGGGAGTTCGACGGTCGGCGACCGGGCGAGGCCGCGACGCACATCGGCATCGGGCTGGGCCTTGTGCGCGAGCCCACGGAGACGCGCATCCAGGCGCCGGGTGAGGCGCCCGTCGTGCGCACCGAGCCCGTGGCGATGCCCATGGGTGGCGCCCCCGCGCCGGTGACCCCGGAGCCCCCTGACCCGCGCTCGCAGGAGGTCGATGGCGGCATCCGCCACGTCGACCCGACGCCTCCGACGCCACCCCCTCCGCCGATTGCTCCCGCGGGTGCGCCGATGCCCACTCAGGTCACACCGCCTCCGCCTCCGCGCACGCCGCATCAGCCCCCTCCGCGCATCAACCCGCGCGGTGGCATGACCGCCGTACGCCCCGACCACGACGACCCGCTCTGAACCCCCAACCGACCCACCGAGACTTCACATGGCACCTCCCCTGAGCGCGATGGGCGGCCTGCTCGTTCGCCACCCCGACGGCTGGCGTTGGAGCGACGGCTCGCTCGAACCGCGCGTGCGCGACCTCACCGCGGCCGAAGCCTTCGAGCTGCCGCGTGTGCGCTCCATCGACCCGACCACCAACGCCATCGCCGACTACGTCTCCATCCCCCGCTCGGCCCTCGACGAAGACGCCGACCTGCTCGGTGACGTCATCTCCTTCGCGGGCCCGCGGGCCATCGAGGTCGGAGGCAACCGCGGCAGCGTGGAGGTCCCCGCGGAGGTGTGGGACGCGTGGGCCGAGCGAAGGGTCATCGGCCTCGGGTGGGAACCGTCCGACGAGGCCGGCATCCTCAGCCGCGCCGAGTCCATGGGCGCCCGCTTCGGGTGAGTTCGACCCCGGCCGCGATTGCCACCGGCCCCCGAGTGGCGCCAAGATCGACGCCTCCGTCCTGCGTCGAAGGGTGACACCGCCATGAACCAACGCCGACCCCGCACCGCCCTCCGCAGCTCCGCGCTCCCCAGCCTCGCGGCCCTCCTCGCAAGCGGCGTCGCCGTCGAGGGATGCGGCCCACAGGACGGCAGCGTCGCCCGCGGTGATCGCCTCTCGTCGCACGGCCACAACGCCGCCCGCGCCGTGGGCAACGGCCGCTTCGGTGATGCGCTGCGGGAAGTCGGCATCGGCCTCGGGCTCATCGACGCGCCCGCTCCTGTCGACCTCGTTCCCGCGGGCGCCATGCCGGTGGTCAATCCGCAGGTGCCGCCGCCGCCACCAGAGCAGCCCATCGCGCCCAGCGGTGGCGTCGCGCCGGTGCTCCCGCAGCCGCCACCCGCGCAACCGCCGCACACCGCGGGCGGTCCCATGAACGTCGACCCGACCCCAGCGCCACCACCGCCACCTCCCGCACCGCTCGGTCACAATGACCCGCGCATGGAGGTCGGCGGTGCCGTCCGCGCCGTTCCGCCCACTCCCCCCACCGGGCCGACCGCCTCCCCCCGTCGCTAAGACCCGCCGATGCAACAACGCTGGCTCCTCCTCCGCGGCCTCGCCCGCGAGCAACGTCACTGGCATCGCTTCCCCGCCGTCTTCGCCGAGACCCTCGGCGACGTCACCACGCATGGCATCGACTACCCCGGCGTCGGCACCGAGTATGCGCGCAGGTCGCCCGCCACCATCCGGGCCATCATGGAGGACACCCGCGAGCGCTGGCTGCGCCTCCGCGACGAGCACCCCGGCGACTGGAACCTCCTCGGCATCTCCCTCGGCGGCATGATCTCGATGCAGTGGGCCTCCGACCACCCCGACGACTTCAACCGCGTGGTGCTGGTCAACACCTCCGCCGGTGACCTCGCGAAGCCCTGGGAACGCATGGACCTCGCCATCGTCCCGCAGATCGTCGCCGCCGCGCGCACCGACGACGACGTGCTCCGCGAGCGCATCGTGCTGGGTTTCACCACGCGCCTCGCGCCCGACCTCGACCTCATCGCGCGCGACTGGTCCCGTTTCCGCCAAGACCGCCCGACCCCGATCTCGACGCTGGTGCGACAGCTCGTGGCGGGCACGCGCTTCCGCTCACCGAAGAGGCTCGCGCCGAAGACCCTGGTGGTGGCCGCCGCGCGCGACGTGCTCGCCCATCCGGTGTGCGGTGAGCGCCTCGCGAAGCACCTCGACGTCCCGTTGGCGATGCACCCGGCCGCGGGTCACGACCTCGCCGTCGACGACGGTCCGTGGCTCGCGGAGCAGGTGCGCGCCTGGCGTTGAGCCTCAGGCCGGGGGTGGCGGATCAGAGCGCTTCGGTCGCTCCCACCCGGAGTGGGGTCGCAGCTCGGCGCGCCACTTGATGTGCCGGTCGGCGTTGTACTCGCCGAGGTCGACGGGGATGGTTCCGAGCACCCGCACGCCCTCGTCGGTGGGCGTCGCGCGCAGCGCACGGAAGTTCACTCCCGCCGCGGCGGCCTTGCGCGCCGCGACACCAAACGCCGGGTCGTGCGCGTCGCTCGGTCGCACACACTTCGCGTCCTCGCGCTGCACCACGAAGATCACCGTCGCCTCGATGCCGCGTCGCTTCTCCTTCACGAGAGCCTGGAGGTGCTTGGTGGCGCGCACGCTGACCGAGTCGGGGAAGTACCCGCGGCGATCGGGGTAGACGAGGTGGCAGTTCTTCACCTCGACGTCGTGGACGACGCCGGGCGCGGTGAGACGGAAGTCCACGCGGCTGTTGGCGACGTGGGGGTACTCGGGTCGCACGTTGTCGTAGGGGCCCATGCGCGGGATGGCGTGCGCTTCGAGCATCGCCTTCACGAGCCGGTTGGGGAGCACCGTGTCGACGCCGACCCGAACGCCATCGAGCTCCATCGCGCACCACGTGTACGGGAGCTTGCGGTTGGGGTCGGCGGCGGGGCAGACCCAGACGCGGGCGCCGGGGCGGACGAGGCCCTCCATGGTTCCGCTGTTGACGCAGTGGGCGGTGACGTTGCGGCCGTCGTCGAGCGCGACGTCGGCGAGGAAGCGGTGGTAGCGGCGTAGCAGCCGACCCGCTTCGAGAGGAGCCGACCAGGGGAGGAGAAAATCGAGATCCATGGCTCAGAGCTCCGGCGCGAAGACCCGGTGCAGGCTCTACGCGTTCGGCCGCGGACGCAACGGTCCGCGACGCCATTCAATGCGTTCGCAATCGACGACCGAGGGAGCTCGTCGCGAGGGCGAGCGCGGCGAGCAGCGCGGCACCAACGGCTGCCTCGGGTGAGCTGGTGGCAGAGCGCCAGAGCGTGACCGTGAGCGGCGCGTGGGCGTCGTCGGGAGCGAGGCACAGCAACGGCGCGCACTCGGCGAAGCAGCGGCCGAGGCAGAGCACCGCGGCGGCGATGATGCCGCGCGAGGCGAGCGGCAGGCTCACCCGAAGAGTGGTTTGCGAGCGTGATGCGCCGAGGGCGAGGGAGGCTTCTTCAAGCTCGTGGGGGACGGCGCGCAGCGAGCGCTCGCAGAGCGCGGAGAGGGCGGGGAGGTTGAGCGCGGCGAGGACGAGGGCGAGCGGGAGGGTGGTTCCGCGCAGGCCCAGCGCGGCGACGAGGAGCGCCCACGCGACGACGCCGAAGAGCACCGCGGGCAGCGCGGCAGCGGCGTCGATGGTGCTGCGGACGGCGCGCGAGACGCGGGAGTCGTCGGTGGAGCGGGCGAGCCAGAGGCCGAGCGCGAGACCGGGCGGGAGCGCGAGGGCGGTGGCGAGAGAGCCGAGGCGCAGCGAGCGGGCGAGCGCGCGCAGAGACGGAGCGAGGGCGGCGGGGTGAGCGGTGAGCTCGACGGCGGCGCGCACGGCGAGCCAGCCGAGGAGCGAGAAGAGGGCCACGACGACGGCGGCGGTCAGTGCAGCGAGGAGGGCGTGGCCGAGGCGTTCCCCCGATCGGGTGGACGAGAGAGCAGCACCACCCCCGTCGAGAGGACGAGCAGCACCAGGGACATCGCGAGGAGGGAGGGGTGGTTCCATGGGGTGGGCGTGCGGGGGAGGGCCTCGATGAGGCGGGCGGTGAGGGTGCGCGGACCGCCGGCGCGATCGGCGAGCAGGAGGACGGCGACGGTCTCCCCCGCGGCGCGGGCGAACCCGGTGCACGCAGCGGCGGCGAGGTTGCGCCAGCGCGAGGGGACGACGATGCGCCAGGCGGTCTGCCACGACGACGCGCCGAGGGCTTCGCTGGCTTCGCGCAACGACTCGGGCGCACCACGAAGCGCGGCGAGGGAGAGCAGCGCGACGGTCGGCAGGATCATCACCGCGAGCACGGCACCGGTCGCGAGGGTGCTGCCGCGCGAGGGGAGCAGGCGCACCGCGGCGAAGCCGAGCACGACACCGGGCAGGGCGGCGGCGACTTCGAGGAGGCGAGTGACGCGGGCGCGCCACGCGGGCGGAGCGAGCTCGGAGAGGTAGACGGCGACGGCGAGGCCGGGCAGCGCGCCGAGGAGGGTGGCGACGGCAGCGCAGGCGAGGGTGGCGAGGATGGCGGGGAGGAGGCTGGTCACGGCAGCGGCCGCGGGCGGCGCGAGCGGCGGTGGCGGACGTCGTCGCCGCGCACCATGAAGACGACGTTCTCGGCGAGGTTGGTGGCGTGGTCGGCGACGCGCTCGACGTACTTGGCGGCCGACGCGACGGCCTGCCCCGCGGGGATCTCGTCGGGGTGCTCGCGCATCCAAGCGAAGATCTGTCGGAGCGCGCGTCCGTAGAGGGCGTCGACGTCCTCGTCGCGGCGGAGCACGGCCTCGGCGCGGTCGGCGTCGCGCTCGACGAAGGCGTCGAGGGCCTCGCGCAGCATCGAGCGGGCGGCGTCGCTCATGGTCGCGAGCTCGGGGATGAGCGGCAGCGCGGGGGCGAGGGCGATCTCGGCGATGCGCTCGCAGACGTTGACGGCCTCGTCGCCGATGCGTTCGAGGTCGGTGACGCACTTGAGGGTGGTGGTGATGAAGCGGAGGTCGTCGGCCACCGGCTGGCGGAGCGCGAGCATGTGGAGCGCGAGCTCGTCGATCTCCATCTCGTCGCGGTTGATGCGGTCGTCGAGCTCCTCGACCTCGGCGTGGCGCCCGAGGTCGCGGTCGAGGAAGGCGCTCACCGCGATGCCGATGGCCCGCTCGCAGCGCGCGCCCATGGCGAGCAGGTGGCTGCGCAGCTCGCGGAGCTCGGCCTCGAAGTCGCGCGAGAGGTGACCGTGGTGTGGCATCAGCCGTAGCGCCCGGTGAGGTAGTCCTGGGTGAGCCGCTCGCGGGGTCGGGTGAAGATCACGCGGGTGTCGCCGACCTCAACCAGGCGACCCTCGTGGAAGAGGGCGGTGCGCTGCGAGACGCGGGCGGCCTGCTGCGGGGCGTGCGTGACGACGACGAGGGTGAGGGCCTCGCGGAGCTCGGCGAGGAGTTCTTCGATGCGGGCGGTGGCGATGGGGTCGAGGGCGCCGGTGGGGTCGTCGAGGAGCAGCGCCTCGGGGCCGACGGCAAGCGCGCGGGCGATGCAGAGCTGCTGCGCGGCACCGGGTCCGAGGGTGCGCGCGTCGGCGGCAAGGCGGTCGCGGAGGTCGTCCCAGAGGGCGGCGCGGCGCAGGGCGGTCTCGACGCGATCAGCGAGGGCGCGGCGCTCGTCGAGGCCGGCGGCGCGCAGACCATAGGCGACGTTGTCGAAGATGGACCCCGGGAAGACACGCGGCTGCGAGAAGACCATCCCGACGCGGCGGCGCAGGCGGCGCAGGTCGGTGTCGGGGCGGTGGATGTCCTCGCCGTCGAGCGTGACGGTGCCGGTGGTGCGGGTGCCGGGGCGCATCTCGTCAAGGCGGTTGAGGGCGCGCAGCAGCGTGCTCTTGCCGCAGCCCGACGCGCCGATGAGGGCGGTGACGCGGGCGGGTGCGAGGTCGAGGTCGACGTCGAAGAGCACCTGGCGATCGTCGTAGAAGCAGCTCAGGCCGCGGACGGCGAGCTTGGGCGCGACCGCGGCGTCGGGCGCGGGGAAGGGGAGGACGCGGGAGTCGGGGAGGGAGCCCGCCACGGAGAGGGCACGGTGACAGCTTGCGCGGCGCGCGCAACGGGCGGCGGGTGACGGGTTGGTGAACTGTCGGTGGTGGCGCGCCTGGTCGGGCGAGCGTCGAAACTCCCCTCTCCCTCCGCGGGCCTGTTTCGAGACTGTAACCGTCGTGGGATAGTCGTTGCCGCCGTGAGCCAGACACCCCGCGTGCTGATCGTCGAAGACGAACCCGACCTCGTCCGCCTCCTGGAGTTCAACCTCCAACAAGCGGGCTTCGAGGTTCGCGCCGTCACCCGCGCGTCCGATGCCCTCAAGGCCGTCGGCGCCTTCAACCCCGACGTCGTGCTGCTCGACCTCATGCTCCCCGATGGGTCGGGCACCGACGTCTGCCGCACCATCAAGACCACGCCAGCCACCCGGCAGATCCCGGTCATCATGGTCACCGCCCGCGGCGAGGAGATCGACCGCGTCGTCGGCTTCGAGCTCGGCGCCGACGACTACGTCACCAAGCCCTTCAGCGTGCGCGAGCTCATCCTCCGCGTGCGCGCCGTGCTCCGCCGCTCCGACGTCGAAGGCGCCGTCGAGGACGTCATCACCTTCGGCCGCCTCAAGGTCGATCGCACCGCCCATCGTCTCTATGTCGACTCGGTCGAGGTGGTCCTCACGGCGCTTGAGTTCCGTCTGCTCTCGACGCTCATCGAGCGGCGCAACCGCGTGCAGAGCCGCGACACCCTGCTCTCCGACGTCTGGGGTCTCCAGATGCACGTCGAGACGCGCACCGTCGACACGCACATCAAGCGCCTGCGCGAGAAGCTCGGCGCCGCGGGCGACTACATCCATACCGTTCGTGGTGTGGGCTACCGCTTTGCCTCCGACCCCGGCGACCCCGGCGGCTGATCGCCCGCCCGATGCCCCGGCGCAGCACCACCCTGGGCCTCCGCGCGCGGCTCCTGTTCATCTCCATCGCACTCGTCGCGGTGGGGCTCCTGCTCGCCCAGTGGTTCGTCTCCAGCGCCCTCGACCAGAACCTCCGCGCCCGCGCCCGCGACCAGCGCCTCACCGAGTCGTCGCTCATCGCCGCGGCCGTGAGCGCGGTCCACGCCTGGGACACCACCACGGCTGATCCGCTGGTGCGCGAGCTCGCCGCGCGCGTCCACGACCGCGTCACCCTCATCGCGCCCGACGGCCACGTCGTCGCCGACTCCGCCGTCCCTCCCTTTCGCCTCGATCGCCTGGAGAACCACGGCGCCCGCCCCGAGGTCGTCGCCGCCCGCCGCACCGGCCGCGGCGTCGCCCAGCGCCAGAGCGGAACCATCCACCGCGACCTCACCTACGCTGCCACCCGCATCGAAGGTCCCGGTGGTCCGTGGGTGCTCCGCGTCGCCGTCTCGTCCGACCTCGAACGCACCACCCGCGCCGCCGCCCAGCGTGTTCTCGCCATCGGTGGTGGCCTCGGCCTGCTCGTCGCCGCGGGCATGTCCTGGCTCGCCGTCGCCCTCGCCGCGCGCCCGCTGCGCCGCCTCACCGAGACGGCCCGCGCCATGACCCTCGACCTCTCGGTGCGCACCCGCATCGACGACGACGACGACGTGGGCGCGCTCGCCGGGGCGCTCGACAACCTCGCCGACAACCTCGCCAGCACCCTCACCAAGCTCGAACGCGAGCGCGACCGCCTCGGCGCCATCCTCGAATCGATGGCCGAGGGCGTGCTCGTCACCGACGCGCGCGGTCAGCTCGTGCTGGCCAACCGGGCGTTGCGGGAGATGTTCCTGCTGGGCGGCGAGGTGGAGGGCAGGGAGCCCATCGAGGTGGTGCGCAACGCCGAGCTGCACGAGCTCTTCGCGGCGGCGCGCAAGGCCGGTGAGCCCACCACGCGGGAGCTCTCCATCGAGGGCGTTCGGCCGCGGCGGGTGATGGCCCGCGTGGCGCCCGTCGAGCAGGCCGGTGCGGGAGCGGTCGCGGTGCTCTCGGACATCACCGAGCTGCGACGACTGGAGACGGTGAGAAGGGACTTCGTCGCCAACGTCTCGCACGAGCTGCGAACGCCCGTCGCCGCCATCCGTGGTGCGGCCGAGACGCTCATCCTGGGCGGCGCGCAGAAGGCGGAGACGGCGCTGGAGTTCGCCACGATGATCGACCGCCACGCCGAGCGCCTGCACCGCCTCGTCGAAGACCTGTTGGAGCTGTCGCGCATCGAGGCCCGCGAGCTGCGCATCGACCTCAAGCCCCTTCCGCTCGTCGCCGAGGTCGAGCGTGCGCGCGACCTGCTCGCCATCGCCGCACGCTCGCGCCGCGCCACGGTGGTCGTCGAGGTCGACGGCGCGCTGACGGTGATGGCCGACCGGACGGCGCTCGAACACGTGCTCACCAACCTCCTCGAAAACGCCGTGAAGTATTCGCCGGAGGGGTCGCGGGTGAAGGTGCGCGCCGAGCGCCGCGGCGAGGTGGTTCGCATGGTGGTGGAGGACAACGGGGCGGGCATCGAGGCGCGGCACCTGCCGCGGTTGTTCGAGCGCTTCTACCGGGTGGACGCGGGGCGCTCGCGGCAGGTGGGCGGGACGGGGCTCGGGCTCGCCATCGTCAAGCACCTGGCCGAAGCGATGGGCGGCGCCGCAGGTGTGGAGAGCACGCTGGGTCGGGGTTCGCGCTTCTGGGTCGACCTGCCCGCGGCGGCCGACGACTACGCAAACTCGTAGAAGAGCGACAGCACCACCACGACCCAGACGATGACCGTGAGGAGCATCGACACCCACGCGACGCGGCGGGCCGTCCGGCCGCGCGACTGGGCGAGCGCGATGCGCTGATCGTTGGCGGCGGCGTAGGCCATGAGCCCGAGCGTGACGCCGACGAGACCGACGGGGTTGCACCCACCGACGAGGCTCACCATCGACAGCACCGTGGAGACGACGGCGCGGCCCGCCAGGTCTTCGTCGGGGACGAAGGACGGCGTCGCGGGGCGCGGCGGCTGCCACGCGTTGGGCTGGGCGTAGGGCGCGGGCTGCGGAGTGGCCGAGGCGCGTTGCACGTTGGCGAGCACCGCGGGGTCGAGGGCCTGCGTTCCGATGACGCCGGGGGGGGATAGGGCCGTCGCGGCGAAGGGATGCGCGCAGCGGGGGCAGTGCACCCATGGGGCGGCGGCGTCGAAGTCGAACTGGCAGCGCGGGCAGCGGGTGTGCATCGGGCGACGGCGGCGCCGACGGTACCACCGCGCGGGCAACGCTTGTCCCGCTCGCGCGTGGGGTGGTAGTCCCTCCGCTGTCACTCGATGGGCCCTGCGCTGCTGCTGCTGGAGTTGGGGTCCATCGCGCGCGGCTACGTGGCCCTCGACGCGATGGCCAAGCGCGCGGTGGTCGGGGTGCTCCACGCCGAGCCCATCACCCCGGGCAAGTACTGGATCGCCCTCCACGGCGGCGAAGCCGAGCTCGACGAGGCGCTGGTGGCGGGCCTCGAAGCGACGGGCGGTCACCGCGTCGACCATGTGCTGTTGCCGTACGCGCACCCCGCGCTGATGGCGGCCGTCGCCGCGGGCGGCGGTGTCCGTCAGGGCGCGCCCGACGACGCCATCGGGGTCATCGAGCTGTCGTCCCTCTCCTCGGCGGTGCGGGCGGCGGATGCCGCGTTGAAGTGTGCGGCCGTGAGCCTCGTCGACCTGCACCTTGGCCGTGGCATCGGCGGCAAGGGGACGGTGGTGTTCACGGGCTCGCTCGAAGACGTCGAGGCCGCGGTGGCGGCGGGCGAAGAGGCTGCGACGGATGCGTTCGTGGTGGCGACGGAGATCCTGGCCAACCCCGACGTGGCAGTGACGCGGGCCGCGGTGACGCGTCGCCGTTGAGGCGCCGCTGTGGTTTAGTGACGGGGTGAAGGGTCGGACTCGTGGCGGGCGCGTGGGCGCCATCTTCGTTGCAACCATCGTCACCGCCGCGGGGGCCACGGCGGGCGCGCAGGAGCGTAGCGAGGCGGAGGTGCGCTACGAGCGCGGCGTGGCGCTCTACACGGCGCGCAACTACGAGGGGGCGGTGGCGGAGTTTCGGCGGTCGCTGGCGCTGTCGGGGCGCGTCGACCTGCTCTTCAACATCGGCCGCGCCTACCAGGCGATGGCGCGCTACCCCGAGGCGGCGACGGCCATCGAGGAGTACCTCCGGCTCGCGAGCGACCTCTCCGCCGAGCGTCGCCAGGAGGTGACTCGCGTGCTCACGACGCTGCGGGGCTTCATCGCCCACCTGCGGGTGCGCGTGACGCCGGCCGACGCGGCGGTGACGCTCGACGGCGAAGCCGTGACGCCCGCGCACCTCGCGGCGGAGCTCGCGGTAGGGCCCGGCCGGCACGTCGTCGTGGCGCAGCGAGCGGGCTTCGCGACGCGCTCGGAGGCCGTCATCATCGCGTCGGGCGAGACGCGCGACGTGGTGCTCGCGATGCTCCCTGGAGTGGCGAGTCCGCCCGCCGGGACGACGGGAACCCTCGTGCTGCGCAACGCCCCAGCGGGCGCGGTGCTGCGGGTCGACGGGGCGGTGGTGCGGTCGCCCGCGCAGCTCGCGGTGCGGACCCATCGGGTCGAGCTGAGCGCGCCGGGCTTCGCGTCGTGGCGGGCCGAGGTGCTCATCGAGCCGCAGCGGTCGCGGGTGCTCACGGCGCACATGGCGCGGCCGACGGGGGTGGCGCCGGGGTGGTTCATCGCGGCGGCGGCGGGCACCGGGGTGGCCCTGGTGCTGGGCGGGGTCTTCGGCGGGCTCACGGCGTCGGCGGGGCAGGACTTCGACGCCGCCCCACGCTATGCCGACAGCGCGGACGATCGTGACCTCGCGGCGCGCGGCGAGAGCCTGCGAACGATCACCAACGTGGCCTTCGGCGTAGCTGCCGCGCTGGGCGTGGCGTCGGTCGTGCTCGTCACGCAGACGCGCTTCGGTGGTGGCCGGACCTCCGTCGAGGTCGCCGCGGGGCCCGGCGGCATCGGGCTGCGGTTTTGACGAGGAGGCTGGCGATGCGTCGTGACGTGCAGGTCGGTCTCTGGGTCATCGCGTGGGTGTCGCTGCTCGTCGCGGGGTGCACCACGGGCTTCGAGCTCCAGACGCGCCCGGCCGACGTGCCGACCGACCGCGGCGTCGCCGTCGATCAGGGCGCCGACGCGGGCCCTGCGATGGACGCGCCCGACGATGTGCCGACGGACACGCCGCCGGTCGACGTTCCCGTTCCGGGTTGCCGCGAGCCCGGCGATCGTTGCTGCGCGGATGCCATGCGCGGGGCGTTCTGCACGGCGGGGCTGGTGTGCTCGGAGGGCTACTGCGCGCGCTGCCCGGGGGCGCTCTTCGCGTGCGGCAACGCCTGCGTCGACCTCCAGACCAGCGGCCGCCATTGCGGGTCGTGCGGCGCCGCGTGCGCGGATGGTCAGAGGTGCGTCGGCGGATCGTGCGTGGCCGACTGCCCGGCCTCGGCGGCGGTCTGCGACAGCCGGTGCGTCAACCTGCAGGAGGACTCGCTGAACTGCGGCGCGTGCGGTCGGGCCTGCGCGCCCACCGGCGTCAACACCTTGAGCCGCTGCCGGGCGGGGGCTTGTCAGGTGAGCTGTCAGGTCGGCTTCGACGACTGCGACAACAACCCCACCAACGGCTGTGAGACCGACACGCGTACGTCGGCGGCCCACTGCGGCGCCTGCGGGCAGGCGTGCGCGCCCAACCGCGCGGCGGGCCGCTGCGAAGCCGGAGCCTGCACCCTCGGCACATGCAACCCGGGCTTCGCCAACTGCGACGGCATGGCGGCCAACGGCTGCGAGGTCGACCTCGCCCGCGACCGCGGCCACTGCGGCGCCTGCAACCGCGCGTGCGGGACGATGCAGGCGTGTGAGGCGAGCGTGTGCGTGGCGTCGGCCTGTCTCCCCGGCACGGCCGAGTGCGTCCCCGGCGACCCGGCGTGCGAGACCTCGACGAACACCAGCGTCACCAACTGCGGCGCGTGCGGCCGCACCTGCGCCTTCGCCAACGCGCTGGCAGTTTGCGAGAGCGGGACCTGCCGACTCGACGCATGCCTCCCCGGCTTCTTCGACTGCGACGCCGTGGCGGCCAACGGCTGTGAGCGCCGCGTCGCCAACGACCTGATGAACTGCGGGGCGTGCGGCAACGTGTGCGCCGCTCCCAACGGGACGCCGTTTTGTCGCGGCGGGTCGTGTCACATCGACTCGTGCAACGAGGGCTTCCTCGACTGCGACGGGCTGGTGGCCAACGGCTGCGAGGTCGACTCACGCACCAGCCTCAGCCACTGCGGCGGGTGCGGCCAGGCGTGCGCGGCGCCCAACGTGGTGCCCGTGTGTTCTGCGGGGCGCTGCGGCATCGCGAGCTGCGCGCCGGGCTTCCGCGACTGCGACGACAACGGGCCCAACGGCTGCGAGGTCAACGTCAACACCGACCCGCTCAACTGTGGGCGCTGCGGGAGTTATTGCGCCTTCGCCAACGCCGCGTCGTCCTGCGCGGGCGGGGCGTGCGTGCTCGGGGCGTGCTCCGCGGGATACGCCAACTGCGACGGCGTGGCGGGCAACGGGTGCGAGACCGACACCCGCGCGAACACCTCGCACTGCGGCGGGTGCGGGCAGGCGTGCTCCTTCGCCAACGCGACGGCGACGTGCACGGGCGGAGCGTGCGGGCTCGGGGTGTGCGCGACGAACTACGGCAACTGCGACAACAACCCCGCCAACGGCTGCGAGACCGACACGCGGTCGAGCGGCGCCCACTGCGGCGCGTGCGGGCGCGCGTGTGCGGCGGGCAACATCTGCAGCAACGGAACCTGCGTGCTCTCGTGCCCGCCGGGGCAGACGGTGTGCGCGGGCGCCTGCGTCGACCTCAACACCAACGTCAACCACTGCCGCGCGTGCGGCAACGTGTGCACCGCGGGCGCCCACCAGACCGCGGGGTGCGCGAGCGGGACCTGCGTGCGACGCTGCGAGGACAACTACGCGGACTGCGACAACAGCCCCGCCAACGGCTGCGAGGTCCATCTCCCGACCGACAGCACCCACTGCGGCGAGTGCCGGGTGAGCTGCGAGAATCCTCCCAACGCGGCGGGCTACTGCGACAACGGCACCTGCGGGTACCTCTGCCAGCGCACCTACGGCGACTGCGACGGCAACAGCTCGAACGGATGCGAGGCGGCGTTTGAGACCAGCATGGCCCACTGCGGCGGGTGCAATCAGGTGTGCCCGGCGGCGAGCACGCTGCGCCTCCACCTCACGGCCTCGGCCTGCACCGAGGGGCGGTGCATGCTCACCTGCGACACCAACTGGGCCGACTGCGACAACGACGTGAGCAACGGGTGCGAGCAGTCGCTCTTCGACACGACGCACTGCGGGAGCTGCAACAACGTCTGCTCGACGGTCGTCGGTGGGGACACGGCGGTGTGCTGTCGTCCCGTTCGGATGGTGAGCCCGGCGTGCTGCGTGCGAAACCTCGGACAGATCATCTGCCCGGGTGGCATCCGCCTCGACGACTCGACGTGTCGCTGAGAGACGCGCTCAGACGCTGAGTTCGAGCATGCGCTCGATGGGGCGCAGGGCCTTCACCCGGAGGTCTTCGGGGAGGGTGATCTCGGGCTCCAGGGTGTCGAGCGCGCGGTGCACGGCTTCGAGGGAGTTCTTCTTCATGAAGGGGCAGTCGTTGCAGGCGCAGTCGGCGTCGGGCGGCGCGGGGATGAACTCCTTGTCGGGCGAGTCGCGCCGCATCTGGTGGAGGATGCCGCTCTCGGTCACCACGATGAACTCCCGCGCGCTCGACTCCTTCGTGTACTTGAGCAACGCGCTGGTCGACCCGATGAAGTCCGCGAGCGCGAGGAGCTGGGGTTCGCACTCCGGGTGCGCGACCACCTTCGCGTCGGGGTGCCGCACCTTGATGCCGATGAGCTTCTTCTCCGAGAAGGTCTCGTGGACGATGCAGCTCCCCCGCCAGAGCAGCATATCGCGGCCCGTCTGCTTCGCGACGTAGGCCCCAAGGTTGCGGTCGGGCGCGAAGAGGATGGGTCGGTCGGCCGGCACGCTCTGCACGATGCGAACGGCGTTGGAGCTGGTGACGATGCAGTCCGAGAGCGCCTTCACCCCGGCCGAGCAGTTGATGTACGAGATGACGTAGTGGTCGGGGTGCCGCGCGGTGAAGTCCGCGAAGCGGTCGGCCGGGCAACCCGAGGCGAGCGAGCAGCCCGCGTCCATGTCGGGCAACACGACCTTGCGGGTGGGGTTCAAGATCTTCGCGGTCTCGGCCATGAAGTGAACGCCCGCGAACACGATCACGTCGGCCGTGGTCTTGGCCGCCGCCTGGGAGAGCTGCAGCGAGTCGCCCACGAAATCCGCCGCGTCCTGCACCTCGCCGTCCACGTAGTAGTGGGCCAGAACCACGGCGTTGCGCTCGCGCTTCAGCCGCTGGATGTCCGCCGTGAGGTCGTCAACCACTGCCATCGTTCATCACTCCTGCGCGCTCGGGATCGCGTTCCGGCCGCGCGCTCGGACCCTAGTGCCACACCCCCGGGAAGTCACTCGCGGGCGCCGCGCAGCGTTGTTGTTTGCGTGGGGTGCTTCGACTATCGTCCGCGCGCCTTCGACGCTACCCCCGCGTCTGTACGACGAATGAGCACCCCCGAAGAAGCCCAGTGGCTGGAGCGCGCCCGCGGCGGCGATCGCGCGGCGTTCGGCCAGATCGTCCGCCAGCACCACAAGCGCCTGCACCGCCTCGCGCTGCACCTCACGGGCTCTTCGGGTGACGCCGACGACGTGGTGCAGGAGTCCTTCCTCCGCGCCTTCCGCGCCATCGAGCGCTTCGACGGGCGCGCCGACATCTTCACGTGGCTCTACCGCATCTGCGTCAACGTCTCGCTCAACCAGCGCCGCCGTCAGCGCCGCGTGGTGGCCGACCTCGACGACCCGCGGGTGCCAGAGCCCATCGCCGAAGGGAGCGATCCCTCCGAGAGCGCCGACCAGGCGGAGTCGTGGCGCTCGCTCGCCGCAGCCGTGGACGGCTTGTCCGAGTCGTTGCGCACCACCCTCGTGCTCGCCTGCGTGGAGTCACTCCCCTACAAAGAAATCGCCGAGGTCCTGGGTTGTAGTGAAGGCACCGTCGCGTGGCGAGTCCACGAAGCGCGACGGCGGCTCCGGGACGCCCTGCCCGCCGCAGCGCCCGACGACCATGCAGTGACTGCCGGAGGCGAACGTGGACGACGTTCTTAGAGAGAAGATCCTTGCCTCGCTCGACCGCCCGGCGGACTCCGCGTCCGACCGCGGGCTGTCCAAGGCGCTGTCGCGCGACCCCGCGGCCAAGGCGTACGCGCAGGCCCTCCGGGCCGACGACCGCAGGCTGCGCGCGTGGCCGACGCGAGACCGCTCGGCGGCGCAGTGGGAGGCGGCCGAGGCGAAGATCCTCGCGGCCCTCGACGCCGAGGCCAAGATCGCGGGCGGTGAGCGCATCCCACCTGGCGAGACCGACTACTCCGCGCCGCCCGCCTTCCGCGACGACGACGCTTCACCGATGGAGACACGACCTGCCATGTCCGAGCCCAACGAACACGACCCGGACCTCGAGAACCTCGCGGCCCTGACCCGCACCTCCCTCGCGCCCGGCGCGGTGCCGTCGGTTCGTCCGCACGCGGTGGCCTCCATCGTCGACGACGCCGATGACACCAGCTCGGGCATCGTCGACATCAAGCAGCTCTCGGCCATCGCCCGCGACGCCGCCGCCTCGGCGCCGCCGCCCGCGGCCGCCGCGCCTGAGCCCGCGAAGGAGGCCCCGAAGGCCGAGGCCGCGAAGCCCGGGGAGACCCCGAAGGCCGACGCGAAGCCCGCGGCGAAGAAGGACGACGTCATGGTCGTCGCCAAGCCCGCGGCGGTGCCCTTGCCCGACGCTCCGCCGCCCTCGCGCGTCGGTGGCCCGGTGTGGGCCATCGGCGGCATGGTCGTCATGGCCGCGGCCTTCTTCGTCTACAACTCCACGCAGAGCCCGTCGCCCACCTCGCCCGGCGCCGTCGACTCCAACGCGCCCACCGCGACCGCGACGCCCGCTGCTCCGACCGAGCCGCCTGCGCCCGCGCCCGTCGTCGTCGCGCCCCCACCGCCGGTGGCGCAGCCCGAGTCGGCGCCCGTGGTCGCCGCGGCGCCCACGCCGACACCCGCGGCTGAATCGGCTCCGGCCCCGGAGCCCGCGGTGCAGGCCCCCGCGCAAGCCCACGCCGCCGCGGCGCCCGCCGACCGTGCGCCCGCGCGGCACGAGCGCGCCGAAGCGCCTGCCCCCGCGCGCGCCGCGGCGCCCGCGCCGACGACGCCTCCGGTGGTCGCTGCTGCGCCCGCGCCGGCCGCTCCGCCTCCGGCCGCGCCCGCGCCGACCGCTGCGCGCGGTGGTGCAGCGACGCCCGCCGCTGCCGCTCCGGCCTCGGCGCGTCCGGCTGCCGGCGGTGGCTCCCTCGACGACATCATGAACCGCGTGGCGCCCAACACCACGGCCGCCGCCGCGCCCGCCGCTGCCGCCGCGCCCGACCTCCCCGAGCGCCTCACCCGCTCGCAGATCATGGGTGTGTTGTCCCCCCTCAGCGGCCCCGTGCGCTCATGCGCGGGCGGCGAGACGGGCACCGCGCCGGTGGCCATCGTCATCGGCAACGACGGCGCCGTGCGCTCCGCCACGGTGAGCGGCCAGTTCGCCGGATCGCCGGTGGGTAGCTGCATCGAAGGCGTCGTCCGTCGCGCCCACTTCCCGGCCTTCCGCTCGCCGACGCAGAACATGATGTTCCCCTACGTCATCACGCCGCCGCGCTGACGTCACACCGCCCGACCGCCCCGTAGACCATTCCCCCCGATGCCGCTCATCACCGTCCTGGCGCCCTGTTACAACGAAGAGGGCAACATCACGGAGCTGTACACACAGGTGCGGGCGGTCTTCGATCGCCTGCCACAGCACACGCTGGAGTTCGTCTTCATCGACAACTGCTCCACCGACGGAACCGTCGCCGAGCTGCGCGCCCTCGCCGCCAAGGACCCTGCGGTGAAGGCGATCCTCAACGTCCGCAACTTCGGCCACGTGCGCTCGCCCCACCACGGCCTGCTCCAGTGTCGCGGCGATGCCGTCATCATGATGGCGTCCGATCTCCAGGACCCGCCCGCGCTCATCCCCGAGCTCGTCGCGAAGTGGGAGGAGGGCTCCAAGATCGTCGCGGCGGTGAAGCGCACCACCGACGAGAGCTTCGTGTACCGGGTGCTTCGCGGCACCTTCTACGCGCTCATCCACCGCATCTCCGACGTGCGGCCCATCCAGAATTTCACCGGCTTCGGCCTCTACGATCAGGCCGTCATCGAGGCGCTGCGGCACATCGACGACCCGCAGCCGTACTTCCGCGGGCTCATCTCGGAGATCGGCTACCCCCCAGCGCGCGTGCTCTTCGACAAGCCCCGCCGCGTGCGCGGCATCACCAAGAACAACTTCTTCACGCTCTACGACCTCGCCATCCTCGGCATCGTGAAGCACTCGGTCGCGCCGCTGCGACTCGCCACCTTCGCGGGCTTCATCCTGTCGGGGCTCAGCCTCCTGCTGTCGTTGGGTTACCTCGTCGCCAAGCTCGTGTTCTGGGACCGCTTCACCCTCGGCACGGCGCCCATTCTCATCGGGTTCTTCTTCTTCGCGTCGGTGCAGCTCTTCTTCATCGGCATCCTCGGCGAGTACATCAACTCCATCCACATCCACGTGCGGAAGCTCCCGCTCGTCGTGGAGCGCGAGCGCATCAACTGGGGCCCCGTTCCCCCGGCCTGAGCTTGCGGCCCCGGCGGAGCTGGGATACCCGCTGCGGCCATGAAGATCACCCCAGACACGGTCGCGCTCATCACGGGCGCCAACGGCGGCATCGGCATGGCCATCGCGCGCTCGCTCCACGCCGCGGGCGCGAAGATCATCGTCACCGGCCGCCGTCCCGACGCGCTCGAAGCCATCGCGAAGGAGACCGGCGCGCGCGTCATCGTGGCCGACCTCGCCAGGCGCGAGGACGTCGACCGCATGCACACCGAGGCCGGTGACGTGGACATCGCCGTGCTCAACGCCGCGCTCCCGGGCAGCGGACCGCTGCTGGAGTACAGCGCCGAGCAGATCGACAAGGTGTTCGACGTCAACCTCCGCGCGCCCGTGCAGAGCGCCCGCTACTTCGGCGAGCGCATGGCCGCGAAGGGCCGAGGGAGCATCGTGTTCATCTCGTCGATCTCGGGGAAGGTCGCGACGGCGGGGCAGTCGCTCTACAACGCCACCAAGTTCGGGATGCGCGGCTTCGCCCTCGCGCTGCGCGGCGACCTCGAAGAGCGCGGCGTCGGGGTGAGCACGGTGTTTCCGGGGTTCATCCGCGAGGCGGGGATGTTCGCCGAGACGAAGGTGCAGCTCCCGCCCGGCGCAGGAACCCGCAGCCCCGAGGACGTCGCGCGCGCCGTCATGCGCTGCGTCGAGCGCAACCAGGCCGAGCTCAACGTCGCGGCCTTCGAGCAGGTGCTCGGGGCGGGCCTCTTCTCGGTCTCGCCCGCGATCGTGACGGCGCTCACCAAGGCGAGCGGGAGCGCCCGCATCGCCACCGCGATGTCGGACGCCCAGAAGCACAAGCGCTAACGACTCACTCCAGCGACGGGCTGTAGTCCACGCAGCCGTTGTCGACCGGCGTGATGGCCGTCCCGCCCAGCGTGATCGCGCCCGCCGCGCCGCGGTGGATGTACTGCTCGTCGGTGCACAGGAACTCCCCCGACCAGTCCGGCGCGCCCACCCACACGTCGTTGAAGCCGTCGCCGTTGGTGTCACCGAGGCGCGACACGCCGCGCGCGTAGCCCGTCCCCGCGATGGTCGTGAGCGCGTTGCCGCGCGCCCCGATGCCCGCGCTGCTGCCGTAGCGCACCGCCGCCGAGTTGCCCTGGTAGCTGTAGAGCAGGTCGCCGTAGCCGTCGCCGTCGACGTCGCCGACGCCCGCCACCCACACGCCGTACGAGGTCACCGCCGCGCGGAAGGTGAAATTGTTGGTGACCGAGATCCCCGTGGCCGAGCCGTGGTGGATGAAGACGTTCTGCGCGACCGCCGCGGTGCTGATGCGGTTGGCCCAGACGAGGTCGCCGTAGCCGTCGTTGTTGACGTCCATCGCGGCGTCGAAGTCGGTGAAGTTGCTCACCGTGATGCTCGTGCCGACGGTGTTGGTGCCGTCGTAGTAGACGGAGATCGCGCTGTCCGAGCTGACCGCGACGTCCGCGAGGTCGTCGTTGTCGGCGAGCCCGAGGCCGCGCACGCGCCGACCGAAGTTGGTCTGCCCCGTCGACGGCGAATTGTAGATGCGGTGCGGCGTCGCGATAGGCCCGCGCGTCGACCCGCGGAACAAGAACGCCTGGTTCGAGCACGCCGCGCCGCTCCAGCACGCGCCCACGATCACGTCGCCGTAGCCGTCGCCGTCGACGTCGCCCGCCCAGGAGACCGAGCCGCCGAAGCCCGTCGTGCCGCTCACGCTGATGGTCGTGAAGCCCGCGGCGGTCAGCCCGGCCGCCGACCCGCGGTACACCCGCGCGGTGCTGGCGCCTGGCAGGCCGATGATGACGTCGCCGTAGCCGTCGCCGTTGACGTCGCCCGCGGCCTCGACCGCGTAGCCGAAGCGGTTGCCCGCGACGGCCGTGAGCGGCGCCTGCGAGGCCGAGCCCGGCAGGCCGCCCGCGGCGCCGTGATAGATGTAGACGTTCTCGCCCTGGTTGCTGCCCACGACGAGGTCGGCGTACCCGTCGCCGTTGACGTCGTTGATGGCGCCAAACGACCCCGCTCGCGCCGCGATGCCGACGGCGGGGACGAACACCTCCCACACCGGCGAGTACACGAAGCCCACGCTGGCGCCCTGCCGCCCCGCGACGCGCCAGAACCACACGCCCCGCGCGAGGTTGGCCGTCGGCGCCCACGACGACCCGGTGACGTCCGCGGTCTGCGCCACCGTCGCGCACGAGCGCTGCGTGCAGAGCTGGATGCGCGCCTCGGTGAAGCCTGCGGCGTTGGTCCAGCGGAAGGTCGGCCGCTGCGTGGTCGCCGTCGACGTGGACATGGGCGATAGCTGCCGCGGGTTGGGGATGCCCACGCACTGCGTCCCGACGCGGTAGTACCCGGCGTTGCAGGTGAAGTCGCAGACCGAGCCGGTGCACACCGCGGTGCCGTCGGCGGGCGGGGTGCAGACGGTGCCGCAAGCGCCGCAGTTGGCCACCGAGGTGGTGGTGTTGGTCTCGCAGCCGTTGCCCACCGCGCCGTCGCAGTTGCCCCAGCCCGCGGCGCACGCCGCGATGCCGCACGCGCCCGCCGTGCACCTCCCGGTGGCGTTGGCCGGCGCGCACGCCATCCCGCAGCCGCCGCAGTGGGCGAGGGTGGTGTTGGTGTTGGTCTCGCAGCCGTTGCTCGCGACCGCGTCGCAGTTGCCGAAGCCGGCGTTGCAGGCGCCCAGCGAGCACGTCGCCGCGGAGCACACGCCCGTCGCGCTGGGGTAGGTGCACGCCGTCCCGCAGCCGCCGCAGTTGGCCGCGTCGGTCTGCACGTTGACGCACACGTTGGAGCAGTTGGTGAGCGACCCGCAGTCGCGGGTGCAGGTGCCCCCCGCGCAGAAGAAGCCCGCGCCGCAGGCGTTTCCGCAGCGGCCGCAGTGGGCCGCGTTGGTGGCGAAGTTGGCCTCGCAGCCGTTGCTGGCGACGCCATCGCAGTTGCCGAAGCCGGCGGCGCAGCTCGACACGGCGCACGCCCCCGCGGTGCAGACCGGCGTGGCGTTGGCGAGGCTGCACGCGCGGCCGCAGCCACCGCAGTGGGCGAGGGTGACGTTGGTGTCGACCTCACAACCGTTGCCAGCGCTCAGGTCGCAGTTGCCGAAGCCCGCCGAGCAGGTGATGCCGCACGCTCCCGCGCTGCACGTCGGCGAGCCGTTGGTGGCGCTGCACGCCCGTCCGCAGCCGCCGCAGTGGCGCACGTCGCTGCGCTGATCGATCTCGCAGCCGTTGCTCGCGACGGCGTCGCAGTTGGCGAAGCCGGTGGTGCAGCTCGACACCGCGCAGGCGCTCGCCATGCACGCCGGCGTGGCGTTGGGGAGCGAGCACGCGGCGCCGCACGACCCGCACGAGGTGACGGTGCTGCGGAGGTCGACCTCGCAGCCGTTGGCGGCCGAGCCGTCGCAGTTGCCGAAGCCCGTCGCGCAGGTGATGCCGCACGCGCCGGCCGCGCAGGTGGGCGTGCCGTTGGTGGGGTTGCAGGCATTGCCGCAGCCGCCGCAGTGGGCGGGGCTGGTGGCGAAGCTGGTCTCGCAGCCGTTGGCGGCCGACCCGTCGCAATCACCGAAGCCCGCGCTGCAACGGAACGAACACGCCCCGCTCGCGCACGTCGCCGTCGCGTTGGCCGCGCCCGGGCAGGTCACCCCGCAGGCGCCGCAGTTGGCCGGGCTCGTCTGCGTGTTGACGCACGCCCCCGAGCAGAACGTCGTCCCCGACCCGCACACCGACCCGCACGCCCCGGCGCTGCACACGAAGCCCGTGCCGCACGCGTTGTTGCAGCGACCGCAGTGGCTGTTGCTGCTGGTGGTGAGCGTCTCGCAGCCGTTGACGAGGCTGCCGTCGCAGTTGCCGTAGCCCGTCGCGCAGGTGATGCCGCACGCGCCCGCGGTGCAGGTGGCCGAGCCGTTGATGGCCCCGCACGCCCCGCCGCAGCGGCCGCAGTGGGCGGGCGTCGTGGCGAGGTTGGTCTCGCAGCCGTTGCTCGGGTCGCCGTCGCAGTCGCCGAAGCCGGCGTTGCATCTCGCGATGGTGCAGCTCCCGCCCGTGCACGCCGCCGTGGCGTTGGCGAGACTGCACGCGCGCCCGCACATGCCGCAGTGGAGAACGCTGGTGCCGAGCACCACCTCGCAGCCGTCGGCCGCGGCGGCGTTGCAGTCGGCCGTGCCCGCAGCGCAGCTCGCGACCGCGCAGCGGCTGTTGGTGCACACCGGCGTGGCGTTGGGCAGCGAGCAGGCGCGCCCGCAGCCGCCGCAGTGGGCGGTGCTGCTGTTGGTGGGCGTCTCGCAGCCGTTGCCGAGGTTGCCGTCGCAGTCGGCGAAGTCGACCGCGCAGGTGAGGCGGCACACCCCCGCCGCGCACGCGGGCGTGGCGTTGCTGGTGCTACACGCGTTGCCGCATCGGCCGCACGCCGTGGCGCTGGTGTTGAGGTTGGTCTCGCAGCCGTTGGCGGGCATGCCGTCGCAGTCGGCGAAGCCCGCGTTGCAGCGGACGATGGCGCAGCGGCCCGCGCCGCACGACGACTCGGCGTTGGGGAGGGAGCAGGCGGCGCCGCAGGTTCCGCAGTGGGCCGAGGAGGTGAGCAGGTCGGTCTCGCAGCCGTTGCTCGCGTTGCCGTCGCAGTCGCCGAGCGTCGAGGGCATGCACACCTGCGTCGACTCACAGCGGCCCGCGTTGCACCGCGCGCCCGCGCCGGGGAACGAGCACCGCGTGCCGCACGCCCCGCAGTGGGTGGCGTTGGTGCCGAGGTTGGTCTCGCAGCCGTTGCCCGGGTCACCGTCGCAGTCGCCGAAGCCCTCGTTGCAGCGCGCGAGGGTGCACGCCCCGGCCGCGCAGCCCGCGACGCCGTTGGCCACGACGCACGCGCTCCCGCAGGCGCCGCAGTTGGCGGGCGCCGTCGCGAGCTCGACCTCGCAGCCGTTGCTCGGGTCGCCGTCGCAGTCGGCGAAGCCCGCGTCGCAGGTGAACCCGCAGCGCGAGTCGGCGCAGGTGGCCGCGGCGTGCGGGCGGGCGGGGCAGGCGTTGCCGCAGGTTCCGCAGTGGGCGGGGGTCGCGGCGAGGTCGACCTCGCAGCCGTTGGCGGGGGCGCTGTCGCAGTTGCCGAAGCCCGTCGCGCAGACGACGGCGCACGCGCCGCGCATGCACGCGGGCGTCGAGTTGGGGGCGGCGGCGCAGACGTTGCCGCAGGCGCCGCAGTGGGGGGCGGCGGCGGTCACGTCGGTCTCGCAGCCGTTGCTCGCGACGCCGTCGCAGTCACCCACCGCCGTCGCGTCGTCGCAGCGCAGGACGCACTCGCTCGCGACGCACACCGCGGCGCCGCGCGGGCCGCCCGGGCAGCGGTTGTCACAGGCCCCGCAGTGGCCGGGGTCGTTGACGCGGTTGACGCAGGAGTCGCCGCAGCGGTCGGGGGTCTCGCCCGAGCAGGCAACGGCGCACGACGCCCGCCGCACGCCACCGGTGATGGACACGGTGCACAGGGGGCTCGCGCCGCCGCAGACGGTCTCGCAGGTGCCGCAGTGGTCGGGGCGCGAGAGGTCGGCCTCGCAGCCGTTGGTGGCGTCGCCGTCGCAGTCGCCGAAGCCCGGCTCGCAGGTGAAGGTGCACCCCGTCGCACCGCAGGCCGAGACGGCGTGGGCGGGGGCGGTGCAGACGGTTCCGCAGGCGCCGCAGTGGAGGGCGGAGCGGAGGTCGGTCTCGCAGCCGTCGACGGGGTCGACGTTGCAGTCGCCGCGGCCGGCGGAGCAGGTGAGGACGCACGCGCCCTCGCGGCAGCTCATGAAGGGGTTGATGACCTCGCAGTCGTAGTTCTGGACGCAGGGCGGGCGACACGCGCCGTCCTGGGTGCAGATCCGTCCGGCGGGGCAGTCGCTCGCGAAGGCGCACTCGCCGGGAGCTCCCATCGGGACGCAGGCGCGGGCGCCGTCGCGCTCCTGGCAGGTCTGACCCGTGGGGCAGTCGGTGGTGGTGCGGCAGGTGGCGCGGCAGGTGGTGCCCTGGCAGATCTGCCCGTCCGAACAGTCCGAGTCGTAGCGGCACTGGCCGACCGGCGGGGACGGCGCGGTACAGCTCAGCGCGAGGGTGAGGGAGAGCAGCGCGAGCGCGAACGGACGGACGCCGAGGACGGAGCGGAGGGCCACCATGGGGACGGCGTAACGCAGGAAGCCCATATCGTCCATGCGCGGACGCAGGCGCGGGTCGTCAGGGACAGGTGGCGGCGGCGGTGGCGCTGCGGGCTTCGAGGGTGAGGGTCCACGGCGAGCACGAGGCGCCGCTGATCCATCGGACCTCGACGACGTAGTCGAAGGAGTCGGTGGTGGTGAGGCCGTCGGGCTGGGTCAGCGTGGCCCGCTCGGTCAACCCCACGCCGCGCATCTCGCTGCGGGCCGAGGTCGTGCCGCAGGGGCGGTACACGAAGAGGTCGTAGTCGGCTCCCGCGGGCACGGCGAGCGTGAGCTGCGCGCTGAGGTTGGTGCCGCAGCCCGACTGGCAGTCGTTGATGCGCCCGCGGAAGAACGTCGACCGGTTGCCCGTCGGCGAGCGAACGGAGCGCACCGTCGTGGTGGTTCCGCAGAGGGTGCCGCAGGCCGTGTCGCCGCAGTAGGTGCCGAGGTCGTCGCCGGTGCCGCAGGTGTTGGTGGCCGTCGCGTGCACCACCTCGCAGCCGTCGCTCGACGTCCCGTTGCAGTCGGATGTGCCCGCCGCGCAGGTCACCGCGCATCCCTCGTTGAGCATCCCGTCGCAATCATCGTCCGTCGCGTTGCCGCAGACCTCCGCTCCCAATGGGACGACCTGTCCCGCGCACGCCGTCTCCCACCGACCGCCGACGCAGCCCTGCATCCCGCGCACGCAGACTCCCATGCCTGCGGTGCCGTCCGGGCCGGTGTAGCAGGCGCGCGTCGCTCCAGTGGTGCACTCATCCGTCGGCGTGTCGGTGCCCGGAACGTCCACACCCACGTCTCGCGGAGGCACATCCATCGGCACGTCGACCGGCGTCCCACGGTCTTCCGCAACACCCGCGTCCTGCACGTCGGTGCCGACGGGTCGATCGATTGGCGCGTCGACCGGAACATCCGTCACCACGTCGCGCGCGGGCACATCCATCGTCGGCACGTCGTCGCTCGGCGCATCCACCGCGGGCACGTCCGTCGACCCGGTGTCCGTCGACCCGGTGTCCACTGTCGCCGCGTCCGTTGCCGCGTCTGTCGGAGTCACGACGTCCGGCACGTTGCCGTCCGTGCGCGCCCACTCCACGCAGCCTGTCGTCATCGCGAGCGCCATCGCCCACAGCAACGTCGCCCTCACGTCGCCTCCTTGTCGGCCCAGCGGTCGAGCACCGTGGCCACGGCCATGTCGCTGAGCACGTTGGTCGCCGCGCGCCCGCGGCCCACCAGCCAGTCGATGGGCAACAACAACGGAACCACCGCCGTCACCGTCGCGTCCGACACCCCGGCGGCGCCCAGCACCAGCGGCAGCGTGATGAGCCCCGCCTCCGGCACACCCGCGATGCCGATGCCCGCCATCACCGACGAGAGCGCCACCGTCACCTGCTGCGAGATCGTGAGGTGCGCGCCCAGCGCCTGCGTCACGAAGATCGCCGCGGCCGCTTCGTACAGGATGATGCCGTCGTGGTTGAGGTTGGTTCCGACGCACGCGGCGAGGCGCGCCGACGCGGGCGAGACGCCGAGCTTCTCTTGAAGGCACCGCAGCGTCACGGGCAGCGACGCGAGGCTCGACCCGCAGGAGAGCGCCGTCAGCGCAGCGTCCGCGGCGCCCGCGAAGAAGGCGAGCGGCGAGCGCCGCGCGGCGACGGTCACGAGGATGCCGTACCAGACCACCGCGTGGAGGAAGAGCCCGAGCAGCACCGTTCCGAGGAAGGGCCCGAGCGCACCAAACACCCCGACGCCGGTGCGCGCGACGACGCTCGCCACCACGCCAAACACCGCGAAGGGAACCACCTTCACGACGCCTTGCAGCACCGTCGTGAAGAGCGCGAGGCCGCCGTGCGCGAAGGACTCCCAGGTCGCGAGGGCGGGCGCGAGCGCCGGGTCGTTGACGCGCTTGAGGGCGCGCAGCGCGATGCCCAGCGCGACGGCGATGAGCACCGCGGAGATGACCTGGTTCTTCACGAAGGGCTCGACGACGCTCTCGGGAATCATCCGGCCGAGGTTGGTCAGCGGGTTGAGCGTGGGCGCGGCGCCCTCTCGCGCATGGGCGGCCGGTCCGGCGTGGGCGGCCGGCCCGAGGAGCTCGTCGAGGTGACCCTGCCAGCGAGCGCCGGCGTTGATGGTGTGCGAGACGCCGAGCCCGAGCACGATGGCCACCACGGCGTTGAGCGTCGAGAGCGCGAAGAGGCGCCCCGCCTGCCGACCGGGGATCTCCGTTCGCGCGAAGGCGTCGAGCACCGCGAAGAGGATGAGCGGCGTCGCCAACGCCTTGAGCACGCGGATCACCAGCATCCCGACGTCGCCCAGCACCGCCGCGCGCGGACCGAGCACCCACGCCGCGAGGATGCCCAGCACCACCGCCACGACGATGCGCGCCGACAGCGGAAACCGCCCCCCCGAAGGCGCTGCGCTCAAGCGCGGCCCCGGTGCTTCGCGAGCTCCATGCGACCGAGCTGGTCGCGGTGCACCTCGTCGGGTCCGTCGGCCACGCGCAGCAGTCGCGCGGTGGCGTAGGCGTAGGCGAGGCCGTGGTCTTCGCAGAGCCCAGCGGCGCCGTGGGCCTGCATCGCCATGTCGATGACCTGGCAGGCCATGACGGGAGCGGCGATCTTGATCATGGCGATCTCGGCGCGCGCGCCCTTGTTGCCCGCGGTGTCCATGGCGTAGGCGGCGTTGAGCACCAGCAGGCGTGTCTGATCGATGGACACCCGCGCGTCGGCGATGCGCTCGCGCCACACCGACTGTTCGGCGATGGCCTTGCCGAAGGCCACGCGTGACATGAGCCGCTTGCAGGTCTGGGCGAGCGCCCGCTCGGCGAGCCCGATGAGGCGCATGCAGTGGTGGATGCGACCAGGGCCGAGGCGACCCTGCGCGATCTCGAAGCCGCGACCCTCGCCGAGCAGGAGGTTTTCGACCGGGACACGAACGTCGGTGAAGGTGATCTCGGCGTGGCCGTGCGGCGCGTCGTCGTAGCCGAAGACCGGGAGCATCCGCTCGACCTTCACGCCCGCCGTGTCCATCGGAACGAGGATCATCGACTGCTGCTTGTGGCGGTCGGGGTTGGCCGCGTCGGTCTTGCCCATGAAGATGAGCAGGCGGCAGCGGGGGTCACCGGCGCCGGAGGTCCACCACTTGCGGCCGTCGATGACGTAGTGGTCCCCCTCGCGGCGGATGCTCGCTTGGATGTTGGTGGCGTCGGACGAGGCCACCGCCGGCTCGGTCATCGCGAAGGCCGAGCGGATCTCTCCCTTGAGCAGCGGAGCGAGCCAGCGCTCCTTCTGGGCGGGCGTGCCGTAGCGGGCGAGCACCTCCATGTTGCCCGTGTCGGGCGCCGCGCAATTGAACACCTCGGGCGCAAACGGGAGCTGCCCCATGAGCTCGGCCATGGGCGCGTACTCCAGGTTGGTCAGCCCGGCGCCGCCCTCGTGCTCGGGGAGGAAGAGATTCCACAGGCCCACGAGCCGGGCCTTGGTCTTGAGCTCCTCCATCACCGGGGGAATCTGCCAGCGGGCTTCGCGTAGCGACGCGTGGAACGCCGCCTCGGCGGGCAGCACCTCGGTCTCCATGAAGTGCGCGAGGCGCGCGTGAAGGTCCTTCGCTCGTTCCGATCGAGGCAGCCACCCGTCATCCATGTCCGGGATGGTCGTTGATCCGCGGGGCTCCTGTCACGCCCTTGACCGCCCGTCGCACCGTCGACCTAATCCCCGGCACCGATGTCCACGCGCCGACGTTTCGCTTTCCTCCCGGTCGTCCTCTCCGCCCTCGCGGGCTGCACCGAGACCGCCGTCGAACCACCGCGCGACGCCGCGGCCGCCGACGTGAGCCTCGTCGACGTCGTCGTGCAGACGCCCGATGTGCCGAAGCTCATCGTCGATAGTGGTCCGCTCCCCGACGACGACGCGGGCGTCGCGCCGACGCTCCCGGGCGGAGACTGCGACCCCATCGACCCGAGCGTGTGCGCCTTCCCGTGGCCGTCGAACCTCTACCTCCGCCGCGACGCCACGCGCCGCACGGGCTACTCGCTCACCCTCGGCGCCACTTCGCTGCCGTCCAACGTCGGCGGCGACCCCATCGACCCGCGACCCCTCCAGCGCCTCGACGGCTACGGCGTCGGCTCGCCCATCATGACGAGCTTCCCCAACATCGACCTCACTGCGATGGCCACCGAGGAGCACATGGACCGCTCCATGGCCCCGGCCGCGACGGCGCTGCTCTACGAGGTGCAGGGCACGACCCTCACGCGGGTTCCGTACTTCGTGGAGCTCGACTCGCAGGAGTCGATGACGGCGCGGAAGATCTTGTTCCTGCGGCCCGGGGTGATCTTGAAGGAGAACACCCGCTACGTGGTGGCCTTCCGCGATCTACGCACCACCGCGGGGGCGACCATCGCACCGTCGACAGCGTTCCAGCGGCTGCGCGACAACATGACGACGGGCGACATGGCGCTCGCCCCGCGACAGGAGCGCTTCAACGAGGTGTTCACCCTGCTCGAAGGCGCGGGCGTGCAGCGCTCGACGCTCACCCTCGCGTGGGACTTCCACACGGGCAGCTCGGAGCGCATCCACGGTCGGCTGCTCGCGATGCGCGACGACGCGTTGATGCGCGTGGGGTCGACCGGGCCGCGCCTGGTGGTGGACGGGACGACGACCTTCCTGCCGATGCGCGACGGCAGCGGGCGACCCTTCGACGACAACATCGCGCTGGAGCTCACCGGGTACATCGAGGTTCCGCACTACATGCACGTGCGCCGGCTGGGCTCGCTCTCGGGCTGGGCGATGAACGTCGACGGCGAGCGCCCCGTCGCCAACGGGACGCGGCAAGCGCGCTTCTGGATTCGCATCCCGCACTCGGCGCTGGGCGGCGCGCCGCACGGGCTGGTGCTCTACGGCCACGGGCTGCTCGGTTCGGCCGAGGAGGTGCGCGCCGGGTACAACGGCCACATCGCCAACACCAACAACCTCATCTTCGTCGCGGCCAACCTCACGGGCATGTCCGAGGAAGACCTCGCGAGCGTCTTCGCCACCCTGCGCGACGCCTCGAACTTCACCTCGACCACCGACCGCCTGCACCAGGGCATGACCGAGTGGGTGCTGCTCGCCCGCGCCGTGCGTGAGCAACTGGGTTCGCTGCCCGAGGTGGCCAGCCGCAACATCCGCGTCAACCGCGACGAGCTCTTCTACTCGGGCATCTCGCAGGGCGGCATCTTCGGCGCGACCTTCATGGCCGTGACGCCCGACGTGACGCGCGGTCACCTGGGGGTCCCGGGCAACAACTACTTCACGCTGCTGCACCGCTCGCGGGACTTCACCGGGTACTTCGAGGGCCTGCGCCGCTCGTACCCGTCGACCGCCGACCAGGCCGTCGGGCTCGCGTACGTGCAGCTCCTCTGGGACTCCACCGACCCGGTGAGCTACCTGCGGCACATCCACCAGGAACCCTTCCCCGGCAACACCGCGCACGAGGTCATCCTGGCGCCCGCGCGCGGCGACTACGAGGTGGCGGTGTTCACCAACGAGATCGCCGCCCGCTCGGACTTCGGCATCTCGCTCATGCAGAACTACGACGACGTCCGTACGCCCTTCGGCATCACCCAGGCGCCGTACCCGCGGCGCGGTTCGGGCGTGGTGCTCTACAACTTCGGCAACGCGTGGCCGGCGCCGGGCAACATCCCCCCGCCCGACCTCATGGCCAACCCGCACGGGCAGCCGCGGCAGCGCGAGTGGCACCAGCGGCAGATGGTCACCTTCTTCCGCACGGGCGAGATCATCGACACCTGCGGCGGCGACGGCTGCCGACCGGATTGAGCTTCTGGTACAACCTTCCGCCGAGGGTGAGCCGATGCCTCTGGTCGAACTGAAGTGTCCGCGCCGACGCGCACGCCAATGATCGCGGGCCTCGCGCGTCTCATCGCCGACTGACCCTCCCAACACCCCTCACGGAAGCCTCCATGAAGACACCCAGCATCGCCTTCGCCCTCGCCCTCTCGGTCGTCGCTTGCAAGCAGCGCAACGAGACCACCGCGCCGCCCGCCCCGACCCCCGTGACCACCACCGCACCGCCCGTCGCCCCGCCGCCGCCGATGCCCGTTGCCGTGGTCGACGCGGGCACCGTGATGCCCGGCCCCAACGCCATGGCCACCCCCGACGCAGGCGCCGCGACCGGCCTCGCTCCGGGCGCCGCGCCTCCGACCGGCGCTCCGCCCGCTGCCCCGGCCGCACCGCCGGTCATGGCCACCGCCGACGCGGGCACCGCGCCCGCTCCCGCCGCGCCGACGGCTGCCGCGGCAGCGCCCACCACCGCGCGCCCGTCGACCCGCAACGGAACCACCACGACACCCATCAACATCCCCGGCGTCAACGGCGGTCCGCCGGTTACCGTGCAGCAGGGCAACGGTCAGACGCGGGTCAACGTGGGCGGCGTCCAGGTGGTCATCCCCGGCGTCGGCGGCAACTGACTACCCCGCGTCGACCGCCGCCCGGTAGCGGTTGACCATCCTCGCCTCGAAGCGCTCGCGGTCGACCCCCAGTGCTTCGCGAATCGCCCCCGTCTTCAACGCTCCACGCTCCCTCGCGGCGACCTCGTCGGCGTAGCGCTCGACGCCGCCCGGCACCACGCGGTGGAATCCTGCGATGGCCCGCAAGAACCCCTGCACCGTCGGCGCCGACAGGTGGCTCGACACCAGCGCGGCGAGCACCGCACCGCGCCCGCCGAGGTCGCCGCCCGGCGCGTCGTCGGCGAGCACCGGGTGCCGCGCGATGACCTCGCCCCACTCGTCGAAGAAGGGCCCGATGCCCGACAGCAGGTCGCGGTGCACCCGCAGCGAGCGCGCCGCGCGCAGCCCGAGGAAGCGCGGGTTTTCGGAGGCCATGGCGCGCTTGTAGATGCGCCCCGCGAGGGCGAAGCGCGGGTCGCCTTCGGTCTCGTGTCCCAGGCGGGCGTAGCGGCGCCGCAGCCCGACGGCGGCGGGTGACTTCGACGGCCACGACTCCACCACGCGCGAGAGGTCGCCGAGGTTGTGCGCGATGGTCGCGACCACCGAGAGCGCGACGAGCTCGCGGCCCTTCGCGGCGCGCACGGCGGCGAAGGCCTCGGCGTGGCGCTGGAGCGACGCGTCGATGAAGGCGACCTGCGCGTCGGCGGTGGCGTCGTCGTCGAGGGTGAGGGCACGCCCGAGGGCGCCCGCGCGCACGGCCAGCCACTCGCCGTCGTGACCCGAGAGCGACCCGACGCCGGGCACGTCGACGACGCGGGCCGACACCTGGCGCTGCGACCACGACGCCGTCTCGTCGAGCACGGCGGCAGCGGCGCGAAGCTCGTCGGGCGTGTTGCACCGCTGCCAGGCGTGGAACCGAATCTGGCTGTCGAGGTCGGTGGGGACGAAGGTCGCGACGGTGGCGTGGTGGGCCGCGAGCATGAGACGGAGGTAGGCGCCTTCGGGGTCGTGACCCTGGGCGATGTCCGCGGCCGAGAGCAGTGAGCGGCGCCACGAGTGGGCGACGCCGTCGGTCGGGCCGTCGAGCGCCCAGGCGGCGGTGTTACGAACCTGCGTAAGAATCAGCGACGGCTTGACGCCCTGGAACCTCATCGCGCGGAGGATGCCCGCAGGACCGTCGGCGTGTCGCGTCCCATCGCGAGCGGGCGCTGCGCGAGGCGCGTGGCGTCGGCCACACCGTCATTCGGTTCAGTGGTTGGGGGGACTCCTTCGGGAGCGCGTCAAAGCCGATGGGTGATCAAACCTGTCTCAGTGTGGCGATCTTCCGCGTGCGTCAGGTCACGACGGCGCAGGGGCTGCCGAAGAATTCTTCGTAGCGTCGCAGCCACGGGGCGACGTCCCGCGGGCCCTCGATGACCATCCCGAGCAGGGTTCGTACATCGTCCTCGACGGTCGCCGGTCGCAGGTCGTCGATGCCCGACACGACCGACTCGGCCATCTCCTCGGGCACCTCGGAGAGCCGCACCACGCGGTGTCCCCGTGCGTAGCGAACCCGCGCGTCTCCCCCCTCTTTGAGCCACGTCATGATCGTCTCCATCGCGTTCATCGCCACCTCCACGAACGGGGTCTGTTCAACCGCCAACGCACGAGAGCCCCACCGCCATCCGACCGTCCACGTCGGTTGTCATCGGAGTTCCCGCTGCGATGGAAGCAGGCACCGGACCAGCCGCCCGTGTTGCGCGGCGCGTCGCGGCCTCTGCGGCGGGAGCCTCAGGTCGTCGGACATCACCGGTGAGCGCATCGACGGCGCACCCCCTGTGCGGTGGCTACGACGCGCGCCGCGAGCGCCGCAGGTCGATGCGGTAGAGCGGAGCGAGCACCCCTTCATCGGGTGCCGGGTGCTCTCGCCGCAGCGCGCGGATGAGCTCGTGGTCGGGGCTCTTCGCGCACGCGGGGTCGGTGCGCGTGACGTCGCCCGTGAGCGCGAAGGCCTGGCAGCGGCACCCGCCGAAGTCGACCTCGCGCCGGTCGCACGAGGCGCACGGCGAGGGCATCCAGGACGTTCCGCGGAAGCGCTCGAAGTCGGCGCCCGCCCGCCAGATGTCGCCGAGCGAGCGGTCGCGCACGTTGTCCATGACCATCCCGGGCAACCCATGGGCGCCGGGGCAGGGCAGCACCGCGCCGTCCGGGATGACCGTCACGAAGCGCCGTCCCCAACCGTCCATGCACGGCCGCGGCGCGTCCTCGTACCAGTCGGGGATCACCCAGATGACGTCCATCTTCCCGCGCAGCCGCGCCCGCTCGGCGAGCGCCACGGCCTGCGCCTTCGCCAGCGTCTCGCGGTCGGGCATCAGCGCGTCGCGGTGCGCGAGGGCGCTGCCGTGCCACTGGGTGTTGGCGAGCTCCAGGCGCTCGGCGCCGACGGACTCCGCCAGCGCGATGAGGTCGCCGACGCGCGCGAGGTTGCGACGATGCAGCACGGCGTTGATCGACAGCGCCATGCCGAGCGACTTCACCCACCCTGCGGCGACGAGCTTGTGGTCGTGGGCCGTCGTCCCCGCGAGCGCGTCGGCGAGCGCCGCGTCGCTGTCCTGAACGCTCACCTGCACATGATCGAGCCCGGCGTCCGCGAGGGAGGCGAGCCGCTCGCGCGTCACCCGCCACGCCGACGTGATGAGGTTGGTGTAGAGCCCCGCGTCGCGCGCCGCGGTCACGAGCGCTTCGAGGTCGTCGCGCAGCAGAGGCTCACCGCCCGAGAAGTGCACGTGCAGCGCGCCGAGGGAGGCGGCCTCGCGCAGCACCCGCGTCCAGGTCGCCGTGTCGAGCTCGTCGGTGTAGGCGCTCCAGTCGGCGGGGTTGGAGCAGTACGCGCAGCGCAGCGGGCAGCGGTAGGTGAGCTCGGCGAGCAGGGCGACGGGGGCTTCGGTCACGGCGCGTCCAGCGTGACATACCCGCGCTCGACGAGGCGCCCGAGGTAGTCGCGCACGTCGGCCGCGATGACGTCGCGCGGAGCCTCCGGGTGCGCCGCACACAGAGCGTCCGTGACGTCGCCGAGCGAGCGGCGACCGTCGACGAGGGAGAGAATCTCCGCGCCCTCTTCGGTGAGCAGCAGCACCCCTTCAGGCACCACCACCACGTGCTGACCGCGCGCCTCGTCCCAGCGCATCCGCGCGCGTCGGGCGAGCGTCGGGCGGAGCGCGTCGTCGCTCACGGTGAGACGCAGTGCCAGTAGATGGCGTCGAGCTGCGCCCAGAGCAGGTCGCACTTGAAGTCGAGCGCCGCGATGGCCCGGTCTTGCGCCGCGCGGGTGGTGCAGTGCTTGAGCACGATGGCGACGGCGTGGTCGCTGTCGTTGCTGGCGCGCTTGGGTCGGCCGCGGAAGTAGGTGAGCCCCTCGGCGGCGACCCAGGGGTAGTGCTGCTCGAAGGCCACGATGCGCAGCGACATGAGCGACGGCGAGAACAGCTCCGTCAGCGATGACGCCACGCCTTCGACCCACGGTCGCTCGCGCACGAAGGTGACGTACGCGTCGACCGCGTAGCGAACGCCCGGCAGCAGCCCGACCTCGCCCCACGCCTCGTCGCGCGTCCCGCCGCAGGCTTCGACGAGGCGCAGCCATGCCTCGATGCCGCCCTCCTCGTCGGGCCCGGCGCCGTCCTGGTCGAGCAGGCGCTGACGCCAGCGGCGACGGTCGGCTGGGGCGGGCATGCGGGACATGAGGGCGCAGTCCTTCGAGGGGATGCTGCGCTGGTAGTAGAAGCGGTTGAGGGCCCACACCTTGAGCTGAGCGGGGGTGAGTCGCCCCTCGTTCATCAGCAGGTGGAAGCGGTGCTTGTCGTGGTACTTGCGCGCCCCGACCTCGCGCAGGGCAGCGAGGAAATCGTCGGGCGAGAGGGTGTCTTCCATGGCGGGGCCGCGATGGTATCGCACCGCGCCGAAAGCGTACTGTCCCGCGGGTGACGACCCCGCCGCGCCTCCCTCTCCGAACCCTGGTTGCGGTGCTGGTCGCCGTGCTGATTCCGACCGCGGCTTCGTCGCTGATCGCGGATGGCATGCGGCGTTCCGCGGAGATGCTCCATCAAGGGGACCTCCACCGGCTGGTCGAGCGGTCCCGCGCCTCGCAGCACCTCGCGGTGACGGCCGTGCTCTCCCAGCTGGCGTCGATTCGGGACCTCAACGACGAGACCATCGCCCGCGTCCCGTCCTCGGTGAGCGGGGTGCGAAGCGTCGAGGTGATGACCACCGACGGGCTCGTGCTGGCGCGCGCCGTCGGGGCCCCCCACGTCCCGGCGCGGTGCCCGCCGAGGGTGCTGTCGTCCTTGCTCAGGCCCGGCGTGATGGCCGTGATCACCCTCGACGAGAACTGCGAATCGCTCGCCGCCCTGGCGCCGCCGTCGCTGTCGCCGCCGCCGTCGCCGTGGCTGCGGCCGTCCACCAGGGCGACCCACTTCGTCCTCGGAGCGGCGGCGCTCGCTTCGATCATCACGGCGCTGCTCATCCTCCGCACCGCGAAGGAAGGCGCGCCGAAGAGCGGTGGTACCGCGGAGCTCATCACGGCGGCGGGCAAGGTGGGCGGCGGCGACCTCGCGGTGCGCGTCGCGGCGGAGGGCGAGCTGGCGGCGCTGACGTCGGCGTTCAACCAGATGGTGGAGGAGCTCGCGATGTCGCGGTCGCGCGTCGAGTATCTCCAGCGCATCGCCGGGTGGCAGGAGCTCGCCCGCCGCCTCGCCCACGAGATCAAGAACCCGCTGACGCCCATCCAGCTCGCGGTGCAGGAGCTCGCCCGCCGTTACAAGGGCGACGACGCGGCCTTCGCGAAGACCCTGGAGACCACGCGCGAGGTGGTCGAAGAGGAGGTCGCCACGCTGCGTCGGCTCGTCGGGGCGTTTTCGGAGTTCGCGCGGCTGCCCGACGTGAAGCCCGCGCCGGCCGATCTCGCGGAGTTCGTGCGCGACATGGCGAGCTCGCGGGCGCTGCTCGATGAGCTCGACCCGGGCGTCGAGGTGCGCTTCGAGGCGGGCGACGCGGCGGTGCCGGTGCGCATCGACCGCATCATGTTTCGTCGCGCCGTGGAGAACCTCCTGCGCAACGCCGTGGAGGCGATGACCACCCGCGGGGGTCATGTCTGGGTGCGGGTCGAGACGCGCGACGTGCGCGAGACCGACGGCCCCGAGACCACGCAGCAGGCGTGGCTGGTGGTCGAGGACGACGGGCCGGGCGTGCCCGCGGCGCAGCAGGAGAAGGTGTTCGATCCGTACTTCACGACGAAGGCCACGGGCACGGGCCTCGGACTCGCCATCGTGCGGAAGATCGCGCTCGACCACGACGGTGACGTGGGCGTGGCCGACCGCGCGGGAGGCGGGGCGCGCTTCGTCCTCACGCTGCCGCTGACGGCCGAGGGCAAGCGTCCGCGGCGGTCGTTCGTGACCTTCACCAAGGGGTGAGGGGCGGGGCTGCGGTTGGCCTTCCCCGCAGGCGCTCGGGCGTGCGAGAGTCCGCCGCCGCAATGCGTAGGACGACCACCCAGGCAGCATGGTTTTCGGCGGTCATGGCGGGGGCGAGCGCCGCGTGGGCGACGCACCCCGACCACGAGGGTGAGCGGGGCATCGAGGCGCACCTCACGCTCGGCTACGGCAACTTCACGGCGGCGAGCGACCGGGTGTTCTTCACCTCGACGGACGCGGGGGCGACGCCCTACGACGCCTTCTCGGGCGGCCTCGACGTGCGCCTCGGGGCTGGCTACCGGATGCTCCCGTACCTGAGCGCGGGGCTCACCACGGGCGTGCAGTTTCTGGGCGCCGCGGGGCAGTACTCGCCCATGGAGGCGGGCTTCGGCGCGCGCGACTCCTTCGTCTCGTACAACGTCGGCGCGTACGCGCGGCTCTACCTGGGCTCGCTGCTCAACGGCGCGCGCCAACAGCCGCGGGTGTTCTTCAACGGCGCGGGCGACCGTCGGCGCTTCGACCCCTTCGTCTCGCTGGGCATCGACTTCGTGCGCGGCATCCAGCGCAGCCGCTCGTACACGGAGCCGCAAAACCTCACGTCCTGGAACACCTCGTACATCGGCATTCCCCTCGTGGTCGGCGTGGAGTACCGGGTGATTCCCCGCTTCGCGATCGGGGTCAACCTCGGGTTCACGACCCTGGTCGGGGGAAGCACCACGAAGCTCACGCAGGTGCGCGAGGTGCGCCCCGGGCTCGACGAGGTGACCCGCACCTCGACGGAGTACACGCCGGCGTCGGACATCAATTTCAACCTCTGGCTCGGGCTCTCGGCCCGCTACACCCTGACCTTCTGAGAGGAGCCGCCGTGGCCGTGACCCTGGAGGGATTCGCGCTGGTGCTGGGCGCGTCGAGCGGCATCGGGGCGGCGACCGCGCGCGCCCTGGCGCGGGCCGGCATGGACATCGTGGGCGTTCACCTCGACCGGCGGGCGACGCTCCCGCAGGCCGAGGCGGTGCGGGCTGACATCGAGGCGGCGGGGCGCACGGCGTGGTTCTTCAACGTCAACGCGGCCGACGACGCGAAGCGCCGCACGGTGCTCACCGAGGTGGGCGAGCGGCTCGCGGCGCGGGGCAAGGGAGAGACCGTGCGGGTGCTCATGCACTCGCTGGCCTTCGGATCGCTGCGCCCGCTCGTGGCCGACGAGGGCGCCGAGACGCTCACCCGCATGCAGATCGAGATGACCCTCGACGTGATGGCGACGTCGCTCGTCTACTGGTCGCAAGACCTGCTCGCCATGGGTGGGCTGCGGCCGCACGGGCGGGTGTTCGCCATGACGAGCGGCGGCAGCACGCAGGCGCTGCCCTCGTACGGCGCGGTGGGCGCGGCGAAGGCGGCGCTGGAGTCGTACGTGCGACAGCTCGCGGTGGAGGGCGGGGCGAGGGGGTTCACGGCCAACGCGATCTGCGCGGGGGTGACGAAGACGCCTGCGCTGGAGCGCATCCCGGGTCACGAGGCGCTCATCGAGCGCGCGCTGGCGAAGCACCCGCGGGGGCGGCTGACGACCCCGGAGGACGTGGCGGCGAGCATCGTGGCGCTGGCGTCGCCGGACACCGACTGGATGACCGGCAATGTCATCCGGGTCGACGGGGGCGAAGGGGCGGCCGGGTGAGCGGTCCCGCGCGGGTGCTCGTCACGGGCGCGAGCGGGTTCATCGGCGGGGCCATCGCGCGAGCCCAGGTGGGCAGCGGGCGGAGCGTGCTGTGCGTCGATCGGGTGCCCGGCAGGATCGACGGCGCGGAGAGCGTGACCATCGACCTGTGCGAGCGCGAAACAGTGCTCGCGGAGTTCGCGCGGTGGCGCCCTGACGCGGTCGTGCACGCGGCGGCGCAGCTCCCCATCTCGGCGAAGGACGACGTGCGGCGCAGCAACGTCGACGGCACGCGCAACGTGCTCGACGCGGCGGCGCGATCGGGCGTGGAGCGGGTGGTGTTCCTGTCGACGACGACGCTGTACGCGCTGGACGGTCCGCCGTGGCGGGATGAGCGCGCAGGCGTCGACCCGGTGTCGCCGTATGGGCGCTCGAAGCAGGAGGCCGAGGCGCTCTGCCAGAACGCGCGGCGCAACGGGATGACGGTCGGAGTGCTCCGCTTGCCGCCGGTGGTGGGGCCGGGGCGCAGCGGGCTCTTCCATCACCTCTTCGAGTGGGTGCGCGAGGGGCGTCGCATCCCGCTGGTGGGCGACGGTCGCAACCGGGTTCAACTCCTCCACATCGACGACGGATGCGACGCGGTGGAGACGCTGCTCACGGCGCCGGCGCGTGGGGCGAGCGACGTGTTCAACGTGGGCGCGGCGGAGGTGGGGACGGTCTTCGAAGAGGTGCGCGCGCTGTGCGTCGCGGCGGGGACGCGGGCGCGCCCGGTGGCGACGGTGGCGTGGCCGGTGGAGCGAGCGCTCTTCGCGCTCCATGCGCTGGGCGCGATGCCGACGCACCCGTGGATGGTGGCCGCGGCGTCGCGGGAGATGACCTTCTCGACGACGAAGCTCCAGGCGCTCGGGTGGTCGTCGAAGCGCACCGGGGCCGAGGCGCTCATCGACGCCTACCGGGCACACCTCGCAACGCCGGTCGTGGAAGCGGGCGAGGGGACCGCCGAGGGGCACCGCGCGCCGTGGCGCTCGCGGGCGCTCGACCTGCTGCGACGGCTGGGGTGAGCGATGATCTCGCGTCGTCGCGGGGCATGACGTAGCGTCGCCCGGCGATGTACCTGGAACGCCTGCGCTTGGAGCACGTGCGACTCGTCGAGGCCGACGACATCTCCTTCGTGGACGCGTCGGGTGCCCCGAGGATGTTCACCGTGATCTTGGCGGACAACGGCCTCGCCAAGACAACGCTGTTGCAGACCATCGCGTTGGCATCGAGCGGGCTGGTTGGCGCCAACAAGCTGGCTCCCAATTCTTCATCGTTCTTTGACAAGCGGTGGACTCCGACCGCGGAGCAGATCGCCTCTCACCACGATGGCTGCACGATCGTTGCGGAGTACGGACTCTCCGCACGCGCTCACGCATCCCGTCACTATCCCAGTCTCCCAGCCTGCGTGACGTGCTCGTGGGCACGGACGACCTTCCCGGCATCTTGCCCCGTCACGGTGCAGTGCGCGTCGAGGACGTCGAGCTATGCGGTTCGGGCGGGGCACGCGGTTCGGGTGATCTCGTGGAAGCGGAGCGCTTCCTCTTGCGATTCGGCGACGCGGACGAGGTGAAGATCCCTGCCGTGTGGCTCTCCGCGGGCTACCAGTCGACCATCGCGTGGATCGCCGACCTCATCGGTCAGATCGCGCTCGATGCCGGCGCCGTCGTCCCACCCGCGGAGATGGAGGGTCTCGTCTTGATCGATGAGATCGACCTGCACCTGCACCCGCGATGGCAGGCGTCCCTCGTCCCCGCGCTTCGTCGGACCTTCCCGCGTTTGCAGTTCATCGCGACGACCCACTCGCCGATGATCCTTCCGGGCCTCGCGCCGCACGAGGTCCTGTTGTTGCGTGCCGACGCTCGGGGCAGCGTGCGCGCGGAGTTCCCTCAGGAGGACCCGCGCATGCTCACAGCCGCGCAGCTCTACCGCGAGTTCTTCGGCGTGCAGGATCTCTTCCCGTCGTCGGTTGGCAACCGCCTGCGTCGCTACGGACTGCTCGCGGGGATCGACGAGCGCACCGACGGTGAAGAGACCGAACTCCACGCGCTCCTCGCCGCCCTGCGGGCTGAAGGCATCGACCCCGGATCCTACGAGCCGCGACGCTCGTTGGGGGCGGATCCGGGGTGACGTGTGATCCTCGTCGAGAGAGGCAAGCCCGACGCTGATGGCGCGGAGAAGCTCGCTGCGATCGAGACGCGCGCGCTCACCGATCTCCGCGCCATCGTGTCTGGTCAGCAGCGAAACCCAACCGTCAAGGAGATCGAGCGCCACGACTACACGGTCGCGGGGACGCTGCTCTGCAAGCGACATCCGTATGGCGCAGACCGCGGGTTCGAGCAGCCCGTCTTGCTGGATCCCCCGGAGGACTCTGGCGTCGAGCACATCGAATATCGACGCATCGAACTACCTGGTGGTGTGACGCAGTGGCGCCCCGTCGCGCGCAACGGGAGTGTGCGGGGTGACATGACGATCTGGCTCTGCGGCCTCGATCGCGACGGCCTCATCGAGGCCTACGAGCAACACGTCATCGAAGAGGTAAAGCCCCGCGCGCATCGATTCGAGGAACTCCATCCCCTGACCTCCGATGACGAGGTGCGGCGCGTCTGGGAGGGCATCGAGCGTGAGCTCTATCGCAGGAGCATGCCCTTCGTCGGACTCTCCTACGACGTGCTCCGCGTGCTCGTGCCGGACGACGACCTCGCCGTGCACAAGATCACGCGTCGCGTGCCGCGGTAGAGCGTCCCGTCGCCCGGCCGTCCTAAACCCCGACGGGTTGACCCGCACCCGCGCAGTCACGGAAGCTCCGAGATTGCGTGCCCACCCTGCTCGTCGAAGTCCACAACCTCGAAGGCAACACCCGCGACACGCGCGCCTTCCCCGCGGGCCTCGTCCGCGTCGGGCGCAACCGGGTCAACGACCTCACGCTGCCACACCCGGCCATCTCCCAGTTCCATTGTCAGCTCGTGGTGGAGGGCGACGGCGTGGTGCTCGTTCCGGGGCGCGCGACCAACGCGGTGATGGTCCACGGCCGCGCCGTGGCAGCGGGCCAGCGCGTCACCCTCGATGCGCGCGCGGAGGTCAGCCTCGGCCCCATCAACCTCCGCTGCACGCTCGACGCCATGGACTACCAGAGCCCCGACGTCGCGCCCGAGTGGCTCTCCGATCGCTTCGCGTGGGCCCCTTCCCGCGGTGTCGCCGAAGTGCCCGCGACCGTTGCCTACAACCCCGCCGCGATGCGCGCCCACGCCGAAGGCCACGCTGCGCCCGCACCCACGACCGCCAAGCCCGACGCGCTGACGTCCGCGCTCGATCGACGCCGCGCCGCCACGGACGACATCGCCACGTTGGTCGGTGATCGGGTCGCCGTCGCTCGCCCCCCGGAGCGCGCCGAGACGCTGAGACGACTCCTCACCGACCACCCCGAGATCGCCGAGATCGCTCCCGTCCGAGCGTTGGCCCACGAGCACGGGATCGCGACCGAGGAGGCGCTGGCCGAGCACGCACTGCTGCGACTGCGGCAGGTGGGGCACCGCTACGGAGCGGCGGCCCTCGCGACGCCGGCCGACGTGGACGACGTCGTGCTGCGCCTCGCGGCCGCGCTCGACGGCATGGCCGACGCGCTCATCGTGCTTCGCGCCGCGCTCGAACCCGACGCGTTGGTGGAAGCGGCGACGCCGGGCAGCGCGCTCGATGGGCAGCGCGGTGACGAGGGAGCGGCTCTGCTGCGCTGGATCTTCGCGGCGGACACGCCCATCGCGACCAAGGTGCAGGGGCTGCGGCAGCTCGCCGCCGAGCTCGCCGAACGCCCCGGGCTGATGGCCGGAGCCGTCTTCGAGGGCGTGCGCGCGCTCCTCGATCGCTTGAGCCCCTACGCGCTGGAGCAGGAGATGGCCGCGCTCCGCTCCGGGCAGCCCCTCGACGCGCAGGCGCAGGCGAGCTTGTGGCAGCACTGGCGAACGCTCTTCGGCTGGTACGTGGCCAACGCGCGCGAGCTCCACGCGACGGTCTTCGGCAGCGCCTTCGCGGAGTCCCTGCGGCGCGACGCCGGTGTACGCTGGGAGCGGGGCGCTTGACGCGACGGGAGGCACGATGGCACGAGCCGCGAGACTGACCGACCTTCACAAGTGTCAGGCCTCTTCGCCGGGGCCGCACGTGGGCGGGCCGGTGCTTCCGGCTGCGTCACCCACCGTCGTGACGGGCTTCCTCCCGCAAGCGCGGGCGACCGATGCGTGCGTGTGTTCGGGGCCGCCGGACTTCATCGTCACGGGCTCCGGGACCGTGATGATCGATGGCCTGCCCGCGGCGCGCAGCGGCGACCGAACGATGCACCAGCCGGCCGGCACCGTGATCACGGGTTGCGACACCGTGGACATCGGAGGCCCGACCGTCGGCGTGACGCTCGGCGGCACCCGGGAAGGGTCGGCCGCGTGCGCCGAGGCCGCGAAGACGAGGCACCCGCCGCCGGGTACGGTGAACGACCACGGCGTCCCGATGCCGTCGGGGACCACCCAGCAGAGCTACGGCAACTGCGGGCTCGAAGCGGCGCGCCAGATCATCAACACGGTCACGCCCACGCGGTTGACCCAGGAGCAGCTGCTCGCCCAGGCGCTCAACACGACGGCGGTTCCGCCGGGCGGCACCGTTGCCCTCCCGCTCGCGGTGAAGAGCCACGAGGTAGGGCGACACGGCGGCTCGTGGCCGTGGAGCACGCGGGCCCTCCTCCAACACAACGGCGTCGCCGCGGGAACCCAGGCCCCGACCGTGGCCAACCTCGCCCAGGCCGTCGCGGAGGGTCGCGGCGTGCTCGCGGCCGTCGACGCAGCGGTGCTGTGGGACGACGGCACCCCGCCCGGCGCGGGGCACGTCGTGCTCGTGACCGGGGCCCGGTACGACGCCGACGGACGGGTCGTCGCCTTCGTCGTCAACGACACGGGCTGCCGACCTCCCAACTGCGGCAGGACGTACACGGCCTTCGCCATGGAGAAGGCCATGACGAGAAACGGCGGCGACCTCGTGGTCACCGAGGGCCGGGTGTGGGAGCGATGACCCTGGCAGGCACCCGCTGGGTTCTCGTGCTCTGGGTGTTTGGCGCGCCGGTGGCACAGTGCCAGCCACCGGGCCGCTACCTGTCCTGCCGCCGAGAAGAGCTGATGACCTTCGAAGACCTCATCGATCGGGCCCGCCACACCACGGCGCAGGTCTACCCGACGCAGACGTTCCAGTCGCAGCCCATCCCGGGGCGCTCGGGCAACAGGCCAACGGTGATGTTCATGTACGGCCCGCAGGCGGTGCGGCCGGGGTCCATCACGTACTGGGCGACCGAGCACTTCGTCGAGTTCGACGCCCAGACGGGCGCGCTGCTCTCGACCCGCGAGTACCACGGCCCCGTCCCGCCAGGGTTCCGCGGGGGCGACTTCAGCCTCCCGCCGGGCATGTCGCTCGCGCAGTTCGAGGACAAGCGCACCGAGTACTACGCCGCCCTCGAACGCGTTCGCTGGCCCTACGCCGACCAGGCCACGCCGACCCCCGAATTGGTCGCCGCCGCGCGCAGCGTGCGAGACCTCGCGCCGCTGGTGCTTGAGCCCCCGCTGATGCCGTTCTACCGCGCCGTCGGCGCCGACTTCTTCGCCTGGATCGACCGCACCGCGCGGTGACCCTCAGCTGTTGAGCCGCACCATCGCGCCGTTGATGCGCACCTCGCCGGTGGCGTTGATGTTGATGTCGGGCCCGGCCAGCGAGACCTTCGCGCCGCCGCCCGAGTCGAGCTCCACGCCGCCCGCCGTCAGCGTGACGGTGCAGGCGCCCACCATCACCCGGATGGCCTTCGGCGCCCGTGCTTCCAACGCGCCGTCGCGTTCGAGCGTGACGACCGTGCTCTCACCGCACTGCACCCGCGCGTTGTGGGCAGCCTCGATGGTGATGTTGGGCGCCATCAACCCGATGGACGCATCCGCGAGCACGTCGAAGCCGTCGCGCACGTGCGTGTGCACCGAGCCGTTGACCGTGAGCTCGTCCCGGCGCTCGATGGTGGTGTCCCGCCCGGTGCCTCCGACCACCCGCTCCTCGCGCCCGTCGATGCGCACCCGGTGCTCGCCCGCGACCCCGTGCGTGTCGTCGCCGAGAACCCTCACGCCCCGGTTGCGGCGCACGAGCAGCGCGTCGTCGCGGTCGACGACCCCGTGGCGGTCGCGCTGCACGCGCAGGCTCTGGTCGACCCCGATGCGCTCGGTCTGCGACGCGTCGACGGTGTTGGACTGCGCGGCGTGCACGTGCGTCGCGTGGTCGTGCAGCACCTCTTCGCGCAGGTCGCGCTGGGCCCGCACGAAGACCTCCTCGCGCCCGGCCTGATCCTGGAAGCTGAGCTCGTTGTAGTGCGCGGGGTCTCCGCCCGGCGTGCTCTGGGTACGGATCACCGAGCGCGTCACCGACGCCGGTCGCTCCAGGTCGTACGGCGGCGGGTGCGTGCCGTTGTAGACGGCGCCCGTGACGAGCGGCCGGTCGGGGTCGCCGTCGATGAACTGCACCACCACCTCCATGTCCCTGCGCGGAACAAACACCACGCCAAACCCGTTGCCCGCCCACGCCTGCGCGACGCGCACCCACGCCCGCTGGGTGTCGTCGGGCGAGCGCCCATCACGCTCCCAGTGGAAGCGAACGCGCACCCGCCCATAGTGCTCCGTCTCCACCTCGTCGCCGCCCGCGCTCACGACGCGCGCCGTCTGCGGACCATGGATGCGCGCCCGCCGGTGGATCCGCTCGGGCCGCACGCTCACCGTCGACGCGACGCAGGTCACCTCGTTGCGGTATGGCGCCTCGTGTCGCGCGCCGTCGTGGTCGTCTCGCGTCTCCTCGGCGGCCACGCAGTGATGGCGCACGGCGGTCACGAGGTACTCACGATCGACGCCCTCGATGCGATGACCCTCCAGGCGAAAGAGCGTCCCCGGTCGCAGGCCGGTGACCGACCCTTCGCCCGTGAACGTGAGCCCGACCTGTCGCGATCGCTGCGCCTCCAGGGTCGCGCGGTGGGCCACGTCGTTGCGGCCGTACGCATGCGCGTCGTAGCGGTCGAAGATCACGTCCGCGGGGTGGCGGTACACCTCGCGATCGACGCCCGCCGCATCGACGCTGCGGCTCTCGTGGGCGACGCGGAGGCTGGGGTTGGTCCAGTCGTAGTCCATGACCGCGGCGCTGGTGGAGGTGAGGGCGGCGGTGGCCTCGAAGCGGCGCAGCGACTCGTGGGGATGGGTGCCGTGGCCCTCGCCGGTCACCGCCACGCGATCGCCGTCCGCCCCAGCGTAGACCGCGTGCGCGTGGGCGCCGTCGAAGAAGAGCACCTCTTCGTGTGCCTCTCCCTCGACCACGACGTACCCGATGCCCTCCTCGGCCGCGACGCGCTCGACGAACTCCAGGTCGGTCTCGCGGTACTGCACGCAGTGCTCGCGCACTGGCATCGTGCGTTGGATGGCGAAGCGAACGACCCGCCGATACGGCCGCAGCGCCTCCTCGACGACGGCGCGTATCACCTGCTCCACTGTCATGCCTTCGAACACCCGCGAGTCGCGTCGCTGCGAGAGCGACCACATCGCCGGGACGAGCGTCACCCGCGCGTGCACCTTTCCGTCGCGCACGCCGAGCGACGCGACGCGCGACACGATGCCCTGCACCCGCCGCGTGTCGCTCCGCCGGGAGAACGCGAGCGTCGCATCGCGCCCGAGCAGCAGCGCCGGGTCGGCGTCGGCGTGCTCGCAGGTGAGCTCCAGCGACGACTCGGTCACCGTCGAGAGGCCCTCGTGGATGGTCGCGCGCCGCACCCGCCAGGGGTGTTCGGCGCTTGCGCTCTCGAACGTGTACGCGACCGCGGGCAACCCTCGCGACGCCCCAGCGGCACCACCCTCACGCCCCTCACCGGTCGTCATGGCCGCGATGATGCCATCACCGCTCACAACGCGGCGACGATGGAGCCTCAAACCGCAATGGTCGCAATGGATGCGAAGGAGAGGCGCCCCAACCACCAGCTCACCATGCTTCTTCTCGTGGGCCCGATCCTCTCGCGAAGCCGAAGCATCGCTCGCAGTGAAGACCGTCCGCCCCGTGACTCTTGCGCCCTCGCGCCCTTGCGGTTTCTCCTCGCCATTCCGGGCGCGAGGTCGACAGAGCGCTGCGCTTCGAGATCAGCGCCGACGACTACCGGGTCACGCTGGTGGAGACCGAGGAGGAGATCGTGGCGGGCATGGCCGTCTACGACGCGCTCACCCCGGAGCTGCTCGACGCCGCGGTGGCGGCCGACGTGGACGTCTTCGCTCCGCTGGAAGCTGAGATCTTGCCGTGGCTGGCGGAGCGTTGGTCGGCCGTTGGTGGACCGCGCTCGTGGCCTCGGGCTTATGTGTTCTTCCACGAAGATTGGGACCCACCACGCTACGATCTGGAACGATGAGAGTCGGCGGTTGGTGCGGTGTGCTCGGCCTGTGGCTCTCGTCGACGGTGTTGGCACAGACGCCGCCCGTCCCCCGCGAAGAGGACCTCCAGGCGTCCGACCCGGCCTATTGGTGGAGCGGTCCTGGGCCTGCGCGTTCGCTACAGCTCCGGCCCGACGTCGCTGTCCGGCGACGGGTCGCGACGACCGATCTGAACGGTGACGGCCACGACGACGTCGTCTTGGTCGCGCGGCGCGACTCGACCAGTGGAGTGCTGGCCGAGGTCTCCGTGGGCCCTACGAACCCGGCGGGTCCATGCCCTCGCCGCGGCCTGGTGGTCGGCCGAGAGGACATGAACGGCTGGGGTGTCGAAGGGCTCCAGGTGCTCACCCACGGCGGTCGGGCGTTCATCCTCTTCGCTGAGGCCAACCTGTACGGCGGCGACTACGGCGGCTGGTTCTTTTCCATCTGGGCTTACGATCCTGCCCCGCGCGAGTTCCGCGAACTGGGCCGTTTCGTCTACGACGAGCGACTTCAGCGGGGACATCCGCCCCCACGGTTTCGACTCCAGCCGGCAGCCGACGAGCCGCGTTGTCTGAGCGGACTGCAGGGCGCGCGCGAGGTCGACCGGCTCTGCCTCGACGGCGATACCGGGCGCTATCGCCGAGTGCCCCCACGCGCTGCCCCGATCACCCCGCCGGAGCAGCTACTCGACCCAGGCGGACCGTTGGGCCTACGCTCCGAACGACCGTGAGCACCGTTCACCCACCCACCGCCCTCACGCCGCAGCAGTCGCAGCGCTTCTGGGAAGGGGTGCAGTTCGCCGAGAGGTTCTTCTTGGGCACCGATGAAGTCCACAAGGCGATGCGGAAGCTCTGCCGGACCCTCGAAGAGGACGGGATTCCCTACGCGATCGCGGGGGCGATGGCCCTCAACATCTGGGGCTACCGGCGCGTCACGACGGACGTGGACGTACTCCTCGACGTCGCGGGGCTCGCCGCCTTCAAGGCAAGGCATCTCGGTCGCGGCTATCTGGAGCGCTTCCCCGGCTCGAAGGGCATGCGAGACACAGAGCTCGGGGTAAAGATCGACGTGCTCCTGACAGGTGACTTCCCAGGCGACGGGAAGCCCAAGGAGGTCAGCTTTCCTGCGCCGACGGTGGCGGTGCAGGGCGATGCCGTGATGGTGCTGCCGGTGCGCTATCTGGTGGAGCTCAAGCTCGCTTCGGGCCTGACCAACCCTGATCGACTGAAGGATCTGGCGGACGTTCAGGAACTCATTCGACACGGCGGGTTGCCGCTCGATCTGGTCGGGGAGCTCGCGCCGATGGTGCGCGAGAAGTACGCCGAGATCTGGCGCAGCACGAGCCGCGACGAGGACAACGACTACTGAGCGGAAGCGTCCCCTACGGGCACGAAGGCGACGGCGCCGACTCGGCCTCGGTGCACGCCCGCCAACCGACAAACGCCGGCTCCAACGGAGCCTCGACGATGAAGACATAGCGGTGGCCCGTCGCCCGTAGTACCCGGCACATCGGCTGGTGGTTGCTCACCACGAACTCGGCGCGCGAGCACGCGACCGTCCGTGCCGGGGCCTCGCAGCGGTTGGTGCCATCCAACACATTGCCGCTGACCTCCGAGCAGTGGGCGGGGCATCGGTCTTCGACCAGCGGGCACTCTCCCGGGCCGACGCCTTGCGGATCCCACGTGGGCTCGACCACGTCGTACCAGCTCTCGTTGACGTCGACCCAGCGCGCGTTGGGCGCGCACAGCGCGTCGCCGACGAAGCGCGCCTCAATGGGTGGAGCACCACGACATCACCGTAGTCGGTGGACTGGGCCGAGAGAAGGGGAGGCACGCGGGTCGTCGGCGCGGCGCAGGGGGTGAGCGCGCTGCGGTGGTACGCTGGCACGCATGGAAGCGACCGGGACCGGACCGTCGACCAACGAGCTGCCAGCGACGCCGTCCATTGCCCAGAGCAGGCTGGATGCGTGGCTGTCGCTCCCCGCGGGAGACCGCGCCGAGCTCATCGGCGGATGCATCCGCTACAAGGCGATGCCGAGCTTCGAGCACGGCGACGCCGTCATCGGGGTGTCCGAGCAGATCGGGCGCTTGCGGGGACCGCCGCGCTCCGGCGGTGGCGGGTGGTGGATGAGCCAGGAGGTAGACCTCTACGTCGGCGGCCAGGGTTTGCGCCCCGCCCTTGTCGGCTGGCGGGTTGCGACGCACCCGGCGCCGCCGCGCAAGGTCAACGTCGGCGAGCGACACCTCGGGGTGTACATGACGCCGCCCGACTGGGTGTGCGAGGTGCTGTCTGAGTCGACCCGGGCACGCGACGAGGATGACGGGTTGAAGTGGCGCGCGTACTGGGCCGCCGGCGTGGGGCACTACTGGTTGGTGGACCTCGTGCGCTCGCAGCTCATCGTATACCGGCGCGGAGAGCGTGACTTCGAGCCGGTCGACGTCGCGGGACGAACAGCCGTGAAGGCCCTCGCTCCCTTCGACGAACTGGAGTTCGACGCACGTCGGGTGTTCATGCTGGCCGACCTCGCGTCGCCGACGTGACGCCCGCCGTCGCGATCACCCCGCCGCAGTGAGCGCGAGATCCACCCGACCCAGTGATGCATCCGTCCGCATCACCGTCACCCGCACGGCGTCGCCCACCGCGTACCGGCGCTTCACCGACCGCGCCGCACCGCCCGCCGCCTCCACCTGGTACGGCCCATCGGGCAGCACCTCGAAGGCCAGCGTCCCCTCCACCAGCGTCGTGTCGATCTGCGCCACCAGCCCGAACGGCCGCACCTTCACGATGCGCGCGCTGAAGCTCTCGCCGATGTGCCGGGTCATGTACCCCGCGACCAGCATCCGGTGACGATCGGTCTCCGCCCGCGCCGCCAACCGTGCGCGCGTGTTGATGTGCTTCGCGAGCGACTCCACCTCCGGGTCGCGCATCGACCACGTCCGTGCGCCGTGCAGGTACGCCTTCAACAGACGGTGCACTGCGAGGTCGGCGTAGCGACGGATGGGCGACGTGAAGTGCAGATACAGCGGCGCCGCGAGCCCGAAGTGCGGCGCCGGATGAACCGTGTACCGCGCCGGACCGAGCGACCGCAGCAGCACGCCGCGAATCGCGGGCTCGCTCGGCGACCCGGTGATCTGATGATCGAAGGCCGCGAGCGACAGCGGCGACAGCTTCGCGCCGAAGCCCGACGCGTACCCGAAGCGCTCGGCCACCTCCGACAGCTCGCGCACCGCGTCTGGCCCCGGAACGTCGTGCACGCGAAACACCCCCGGCACCCCGCGCTCCACCAGCCAGCGCGCCACGGCCTCGTTGGCCGCCACCATGCACCGCTCGATGAGCACGTGCGCCGACGTGGGCCGGTGCGCCTCGATGCCCGTCGCGAGACCCGTCACCGCGTCGAGCACCACGAAGGTCTCGTCGCGCGCCACCTCTACGCCGCCTCGCCGCGTCCGCGCGATGTGCAGCCGCGCCGACACCGTGCGCCACCAGGGCGCCGCTTCGTAGACGGGCTCCATCGCGGGCGAGACGTCGCCGTGGTCGAGGAAGTCCGCCACCTCGTCGTAGGTGAGCCGCGCCCACGATCGGATCACGCTCTCGTACACGTCCACCGCCACCACGGCGCCCTCGGCGTCGATGCGCAGCTCCGCGGTCATGCACATGCGATCGACGCCCGGGAGCAGCGAGATCCACTCCGACGACAGCCCGTCGGGCAGCATCGGAATCACCCGCCCCGCCAGGTACACGCTCGTCGCCCGTCGTCGTGCGTCCGCGTCGAGCGCGCCGCCCTCCGGGACAAACGCCCCCACGTCCGCGATGGAGACCAGCAGACGGATGGCACCCTCCTCGTCGGCGGGCAGCACGCTGATGGCGTCGTCGATGTCGCGCGTCGACGCCGCGTCGATGGTCACCGTGGGGACGCCACGCAGGTCGCGTCGGCCCGTCGCCGTGTGGGCGATGCCGCGCGCCGCCTGCGCCTCGGCGAGCGCTTCGGGCGTCACCACGGTGGCGATGCCGTGACGGGCGATCACCTGCGCGAGCGTCTGTGCGTCGGGCGTCTCCAGCACGTCGACCAGCACGGCCTTCGTGCCGTCGACCCGCGCGAGCACATGAGCTCCGGCGACGGGCGCGGGCCCCGTGTGGACAAGGGCCCAGTCGGTGTTGGCGACCTCGCGGTCGACCTTGAGGTAGGGGGCGCCGCGGTGGATGACCACGGTGCCGAAGAGCTCGGTGCGGGGCCGCTCGACGAGGTGGAGCGCGGCGGCGTTGGAGCGCCCGTCGTCGCCGACGGTGATGGTGGCGTCGACGATGTCGTCGGCGAGGAAGGCGTTGAGCTCTGGCGGGACGATGAAGGCGCTGCGCGGGGGTTCGGTGTCTTCTTCCGTGAAGAAGCCGAAGCCTCGCGGGTGGACGGCGACGCGGCCACGGGCCGTGCGGGTAGTGGGATCGGTCATGGTGTTCCTTGGAGGGCAGCGGTGAGCTTGCCGTGGATGCCGCCGAAGGCCCCGTTGGAGAGCACCGCGACGGTGTCTCCGGGGCGGGCGACGGAGGCGACGCGGGCGACGATCTCGTCGACGCTCTGCGGGCCGACCGCGAAGGTCTCGGCCGCGCCGCCATGTTGGTTGATGTCCTGCACGATGGCAGGGATGTCGAGGCGGTCTTCGGGCGGGATTTCGAGGCGGCCGACCGGGGCGATGAGGCTCAGGTCGGCGGCGCGAAAGGCCGCAGGGTACTCGTGCTGGTGGGTGCGTCGGCAGGCCGTGGCGCTGCGCGGCTCGAAGATGGCGATGAGCTTGCCTTCGGGGTGGTGCGCGCGCATCGCGCGGAGGGTCTCGTCGACCGCCGTCGGGTGGTGCGCGAAGTCGTCGTAGATGCGAACGCCGCCCGCCGTCGCGACGAGATCCTGCCGGCGCTTGACGCCCTTGAACTCGCGCAGCGCCTTGGCCATCAACGGAATCGGGAGCCCCATTCCCTCGGCGAGCAGTGCCATCGCCGCGACCGTGTTGCGCAGGTTGTGCTCGCCCATGAGCGGCGAGAAGAACCGCCCCGCGCACGACCCCCCGATGAACAACTCGAAGGGCTGCACCCCTGCCGTCGGCGCGATGGCCGCAGCCGTCCACGTCGGCGTCACCCCATCGGGAAACTCATCCGCGCTCAGCCCGTAGTGCACCACCCGCGCACTGCTCCGCTTCGCGATGGCCACCACCTCCGCGTCCCGCGCGTGGGCCACCAGCACCCCTTCGGGTGCGATGCGCGACGCGAAGCCCACGAAGGCATCACGGTACGAGTCGGCCGTCGGGTAGATGTCCACGTGGTCGTGTTCGAGGGAGGTCACGATCGCGCCCCACGGCCGGTACGCCCAGAACTTCGGGGTCTTCTCGAAGAACGCCGAGTCGTACTCGTCGCCCTCCACCACGAAGGCCGCGCCCTTGCCCAGTCGGTAGCTGGCGTCGAAGTTCTTCGCGAGGCCGCCGACCAGAAACGACGGGTCGTGTCCGCACGCTTCCAACAACCACGACACCAGCGCGGTGGTGGTGGTCTTGCCGTGCGTTCCGGCGACGACCAGCGAGCGCCGCGTCGCGAGAAACAGCTCGCCCAGCGCCTTCGGAAACGAGCGGTACGCCATCCCGTGGTCGATGGCCGCGCGCGCCTCGGGGTTGTCCTTGCGACACACGTTTCCGACCACGACGAGGTCGGGCCGCGGGTCGAGGTGCGCCGGGTCCCAGCCCGTCATCGTCTCCACCCCGTACGCCTTCAGCGCGTCCCCCATCGGCGGATAGAACGTCGTGTCGCTCCCGGTCACCCGGTGCCCCGCCGCCTTGAGCAGTCCCGCGAAGGCGCCCATTCCGGTGCCCGCCACACCAATCAGGTGCACATGCATGGGCGCTCTAGTCTCACGTTCGGCCCGGTGGCGTCGAGCCGAGCAAACCCCGTCGGCGATCGTGATAGCGTCCGCGCCCTCTTCATGAAGCGCTTGTCCAACCGTGGTTCGCTGGTGGCCCTGACCCTCGCCGCGGCTCTCGCTCCGTCCGTCGCCGCTGCCCAGACGCCCCCCGGCTTTCGCGTCGACGGCGGCCCCTGGCGACCCACCGCGGCCATCGACGGCGACGCCCTCCCATGGACCGAGTCCACCCTCGTCCCCGGCCACGGCCGATGGAACCTCGGCCTCCTCGCCGAGTACGTCCGCGACCCGCTGGTGCTCTCGACCCCCGACGGTCAACGCCAGGCCCTCCTCCGCGACCAGCTCTGGACCACCCTCTCGCTCCAGGTCGGCCTCGGCACCCGGTCCGCGCTCGCGCTCCAGGTTCCGATGATGTTCTACCAGGCGTCGGGCGGTGTCCCCGCGGGCATTTCCGAGCCCGCGAGCACGGCCGTCGGTGATCCGCGTCTGACGTTCCGCTGGTCGACGCGCGCCGAGCTCAACGCGACGGCGGGCCGCGGCGCGACCCTCTCTCCCGCCCAGGTCGCCCAGCAGATTCGCGAGAGCCGCGAGGGCCTCGGCCTCTCCCTCCAGCTCTCCGCCACCGTGCCTCTCAGCGAGGCCACGAGCTACGCCACCGCGGGCGCTCCCACCGCGCACGCCTACGCCGTCTTCGACTACCGCCTCTCGCGCCTCTTCGCGTCGGTCTCCGTCGGGTACCGCGCGCACTTCGGCAACGACTGGCCCTCGCAGACCGCCCTCTGCCTCGACCCCACCTCGGGCTCGTGCCTCTTCGACCGCGCGCTGCGCGACGAGATCACCTACGCCGTCGCCCTGCGCGGCCCGCTCGAAGCCGCGCTCGCGGGCATCTTCCTGCTCGCGGGCAAGTCCGAGTGGGCCGGCGCCGCCGTGCTCGCGGGCAGCTACGGATCGACCTACGCCACGCTCGTCGGATCCATCGACGCGCGCTACCCCTTCGGCAACGCGCGCAGCTCACCGATGGAGCTCGGCGCCGGTCTCCAGGGGGTCTTCGGCGAGTTCACCGTGTCGGCGGGCGCGGCCTTCGGGCTCACGGCCTCACCCGGCGCGTCGGCGGTGCGCGGCGTGCTCTCGCTTCAGTGGGCGCCGCGCTTCATCGACGACGACCGCGACGGACTCCGTGACGGCGCCGAAGACCGCTGCCCCGGCCTGCGCGAAGACTTCGACGGCTTTCAGGACGGCGACGGCTGCCCCGAGGACAACGACGGCGACCCCATCCCCGACGACGAAGATCGCTGCCCCACCGTCGACGAAGACCCCGACGACTTCGAGGACGAGGACGGCTGCCCCGACCCGGACAACGACAACGACGGCGTGCTCGACGCGGCCGATCAGTGTCCGCTGGAGTCCGCTGGCAACACGCCCGATCGCGCGCGCCCCGGCTGCCCCGACGGCGACACGGACGGCGACGGCGTGGCCAACGCCGCCGACCAGTGCCCGGCCCAGGCCCGCGGCGCCCTCGAAGACGCCACGCGCCCGGGTTGCCCTGCCGTCGATGGTGATGGCGACGGTGTTCCCGACGCGCTCGACGTGTGCCCGACAGAGCCTGCGGGCGCCAACGCCACGCCCGAGCAGCACGGTTGCCCCGAGCTCGACCGCGACCACGACGGCGTGCTCGACCCGGCCGACCGCTGCCCCGATCAACCCGAGACGATCAACGGCTTGCGCGACAACGACGGCTGCCCGGAGACCCCGGTGCGACCGGGCGCTCCGCTCGTGGGCGCGCTTCCGCGGGTGCGGATCGAGGGCGCGAGCGCGACGTCACCCGGTCGCGTGGTGCTGCTCCAGAACGTAGCCTTCGATGCGCGCGATCAGCTCCTGCCGACCAACGCGCCGCTGCTGGCTCAGCTCGTGGTGGCGATTCGCGCGGTGTCGCGGCCGGGCCTCGGGCCGGTGCGCCTGGCGGTGCCGACAACCCGTCCCGCGGTGACGGGTCCGACGAGGGTGGACGCGGCGCGGGCTGATCGACGGAGGGACGCCGTGATCGCGGCGCTTCGCACGGCGGGGATGACGCCTGCCCAGGTGGTGGCAGGTGACGCGGTGTCGGCCGAGACACCAGGAGCGCTACGCGGTCTCGTGGTGTTGCCTCCTGCCGGGCCGTGATCCGCGTCGGGAAATGTCCCGCGCGGACGAGGGGGGCGGTTGCGCCAAGGGCGCGGCTGCCGTAACGCTCTCAAGGGCGTCGTCGCAGAGTGTTTTTGGTGGAGGGGACGAGGAGTCCCTGCGTACCTGAAGACCCGAAGGCGGAAACAGCGACGGCACGGAGCATTTCGCGTGAGCACGACGGACGACAAGGGACACGACAACGACCCGCTCATCGGCCAGAACATCGCCGAAAACCGCTACAAGATCGTCAAGATCATCGGCGAGGGCGGCATGGGCAAGGTGTACCTCGGCGAGCAGAAGCTCGGCGATCGCGTGCGCCCGGTGGCGATCAAGACGCTCCAGCCCGACCTCGCGGGTGACCCGCAGATCGTCGCGCGCTTCCACCGCGAGGCGGGCACGGTCTCGCTGCTCGACCACCCCAACACCATCAAGTTCTACGAGTCGGGGGAGCTCCCGGGCGGCAAGCTCTTCGTGGCGATGGAGTTCATCCAGGGCGAGAGCCTCGCGCACAGCATCGCGCGCGGCGCGATGGCTCCGCAGCGCATCGAGCACATCCTCCAGCAGGTGTGCGGCTCGCTCGCCGAGGCCCACGAGCACGGCATCGTGCACCGCGACCTGAAGCCCGAAAACATCATCCTCACGCAGAAGGGCTCCAAGGGAGACTTCGTGAAGGTGCTCGATTTTGGCATCGCCAAGCGCGACGAGTCGTCCGACGCGCAAGACGCCAAGCTCACCAAGCAGGGCATGGTGCTCGGCACGCCGCCGTACATGTCCCCCGAGCAGTTCACGGGGCAGCCGCTGCGCGCGACCAGCGACGTCTACTCGCTCGCCATCGTCGCGTACGAGATGCTCACCGGGCAGCTCCCCTTCGTGGCCAGCACCCCGTGGGAGTGGGCCACCAAGCACCTCACCGCGCCGCCCGTTCCGTTCGAGATGCACGCCAACGGGGCGACCATCCTCCCGCGCCACAAGTCCGCCGTGATGCGCGCGCTCGCCAAGGAGGCCGCGCAGCGCCCGCAGGGTGTCATCGACTTCTTGAAGGAGTTCACGGGCGACACGGGGGCGGGCGCCGACTGGGCGGTCTCGACCAACCAGGGCCACTCGCCCTCGTCTCCGCACGGCATGCCGCCCACCGCGATGGGCCCGGCCCACAACTCGGGCGGGCCGATGGTTCCGCAGACGATGGCGGTCAACTACCCGACGCCGACGCCGTTCACGCCGGGCTCCAACCCCAACTTCATGCAGCAGCCCTCCAACCAGGGCTACACCCCGGCGCCGTCCAACGCAGGCTTCAACCCCGTGCAACCGCCGCCGTCCAACCCCGGCTTCGCGCCGGTCTCCAACCAGGGATACAACCCCTACGCGTCGCAGCAGGGCGGGTACGGCTCGCAGCCCAACCCCTACGGCGCTCCGACCGCGCCGCGCCCCAGCGGCGGCAGCGGGAAGATCATCGCGGGCGTCGTCGCGCTCGTGGTCATCGTCGGCGGCGTCGCGGCCTTCGCGCTGTCGGGCAACAGCAACAACAACAACAACAACAACAACAACCCGGCGCCGACGCCCACCGCGCCCGTCGCGACGCCGACCGTGCCGGTCGTGCCGACCCCCCCGACGCCGACTGTTCCGGCCATCAACCCGGTGCAGCCGCCGACGCCGACCGTGCCGGCCAACACGATGCAGCCCATTCCGGCGCCCAACAACGGCAACGACATCCAGCCGATTCCGACCCCGCCGCCGTCGGACAACACCAACACCATCACCCCGGTGCCGCCGCCGCAGGTCGTTCGCCGTCCGTCCAACCCCTGTGGTGGCGAGTCGCGCATCGACGACCTCATCCTCAACGGTCGTTGCCCCGCGGCGCAGTCGCTCTTCCGTCAGCTCCGCTCGGCGGGCTGCCGCGTGAGCGCGTCCGACCACTTCGGCACCGCCTGCTCGGCACCGTAGTCCTCGCTCCTCTCCCTCTCCCTCTCCCTCCCAACCTCTTGCTTCCCACCCCGAACAGGATCATCTTCGGCCCCGGTTCGTCGCTCACAGGGTTCGCCAGAACCTGAGAGTTGCGACACCGGGTTTCGCCAACCGAGGCACCGAGACGAATGACGGTTCATCCACCTCCCTGCGCCCATCGATGCGCATTGCCGGTCGACACCGCCGTCTCTCTCCTGGCAGACCCGGAGCCTCCTTCGCGCACGGTGCGCGTTGCGTCGAGGCACCCCTTCCGCGAAGCAGCGGTTGGGGACGTGAGGGCGTAGTCACCCGCGATGGGCACCAGTCAGACGGCTCGGTTGTCTTGGTCAGAAATCTGCTCGAACCGCAGCTTCCGCGGGCGCTGGGTCGCCCTCGATGACTGCCGCTACGACGAGCGCTCCAGCCAGCCCGCCGAGGGCACCGTCATCGACGCCGATGACGACCTCGGTGCGCTGTGCAACCGCATGAAGCAGGCGGACCACCGTAACTGCGCGATCCTGTTCTGCCAGGGCGTCGCGGGCGGCATCCGATCGTTCTTCAAGCACTGACGGCCGCGCGCACTCCGCAGCGCGCACCACCTATAGCGCCACGGCCTCGATGATCTGCACCGCGTCGTCGGGGCCGAGGGGCTGTCCGGCGAAGGTGCCGAGGCGGCGCGCGAGGCGCAGCCCGCCGAGCGTGAGCAGGGCGCGCAGCTCGCCCGGGAAGATCTGTCGTTGCGTGAGCAGCGTCTCCAGGGGCTCCGAGCCGTCGAGCGGCTCGAAGCGGATGGTGACGTGCTGCACCTGCTTGATGGGGTCGTAGCGGAAGCGCTCGGTGTAGCGGCAGCGCCCGAGCGTCGGGTGCTTCATGGGACGGCCGACGTAGGCGCGCTCGGGGTCGCGCGCGAGCTCGGAGGGCGAGGGGACGTGCACGTCGAAGACGAAGCGGCCGCCGGGCGCGAGGTGGTCGCGCACGCAGCGGAAGCAGGCCGCGAGCTCGTCGGGTTCGTAGAGGTGGAGGAGGGCGTTGAAGGGCGCCGTGATGAGCGGAAACGTGCGCCCGAGCTTGAAGCGCTGCATGTCGCCGCGGCGCAGTGAGAGCCGACCGCGGGGCACTCCCTTCGCGCGGGCTGTCTCGCGTCCGCGGGCGAGCATGGCGGTGTTGAGGTCGAGCCCCAGCACCTCGTGCCCGTCGAGCGCCGTCGGAATCGCCACGCGCCCGCTGCCGACGCCGAGCTCCAGCACCGGCGAGCCGTAGCGCCGCGCCGCCTCGCGGTAGAACGCGATGTCCTCCCCGCGCCGTGCATACGTGTGGTCGTAATACGAGGCGTCGTCGTAGTGCTCGCGGCTGCCTCGCTCCAGCGGGTCGCCCGGCTCGCGTCGTGTCATCGCGCCGCTCCAGCATCGGCGACCGGCGCGGTGGCCGTCGCGGTCCACTCGCTCACCTTCCAGGCGCCGTCGCGCAGCACCAGCACCACGCGCTGCCCGCGTCGACTCTCGATCATGCGGGCGTCGTCGGGTGACGGGCCCGACGCGTGCGCCTCGCCCTGCACCAGCCGCCGCGCCACGCCGTCCGAGAGGGCAGGGAGCTCCGTCACCGTCACGCGCTCCAGCCGGTAGCGCGACGCCTCGCGAAACACCCTGATGCGGCGGTAGAGCTCGGCGTGCTCGGGCGCGAGCTCGGCCGCCGAGCGCTGGTCACGCTGGCAGCGGGTGAGCATCTCGCCCGTCGAGAGCGCCGCGGCGTCGGTGTAGTGCTGCCGCCAGAACGACCGCAGAAAGCGCTCCGCCACCGCGCCCGGTGATCCCGGCGCGAAGGCGTGGTCGTCGTCGACGGCGGGCGGCGGCTCGCCGGGCTGCCGGGGCGCGGGCGCTTCGTCGTGAGCGCCGTCGGTCACGACGGGCGTCGGCGCAGGGCGCGTGAGCAGCAGCACAGCGCCACTCGCGAGCGCGATCGAGGCGACCGCCACGATGATGACCCGGGCGCGCCTGGGACTCACGCCGAGCGCCCCGCGCGCAGCGCGTCGACCACCGACACGAACCCGTCGGGACCGTCCTCGTGGGTCACGTAGGCAGGCCACGAGGGCATGCGATCGCCGAAGCGATGGACACCCGCGACCCCGATGGAGAGCGCCATCGCGCCAAAGGGACCAGCGTCGTTGGGGCTGTCGCCGACGTACACCCACCGCTCGGCGAGCGCGTCGGCGTCGAGCCCGAGGCGGGCGAGGGCGTCGCGCATCCCGGCGACCTTGTCGGGCGCGCGGTAGCTCACGTGCAGATGGATGCTGCTCACCACGGCGAAGAGGCCCGCGTCGCGCGCCATGGACACGGCGTCACGCACCACGGCCGGGTCGACGGTGGTGCGCTCGGCGACGTCGAGCGCGACGTCGGTCACCCGCACGGCCGCGTCTTCGACCACCCGCAGCGCGGCGAAGCGCCCGGTGATCGCCTCGACGCACGCCTGAACCCTGGCCATCCCCTCGCGTCGCACGTCGTCCTCGTCGATGAACGCCACGCGCACCCCGTCGCCTTCCCGCAGCACCGCCACCCCGCCGTTTTCGGTCACCACCGCGCGCACCGGGAGCACCCGCGCGAGCACCGCGCCCCAGCCCAGCGAGCGACCCGTCGCGACGACGCACGGCAGGCCCATCGCGCGGAGACCCTCTAGCGCGGCGATCACCTTCGAGGGGATCTCACCGTGTCTCGTGAGCGTGTCGTCGAGGTCGGTGGCGAGACCGAGCGCGGAGCGCCACTGCGCGGCGGTGATCGAGTCGAGCGGTCGACAGCGCCCGTGAGCCGCGTCGGAGGGAGGTCTGGGAGCGTCGTGGGAGAGCATCGGGCGTCGCTGCGCGGAACCTACTGCGACCGGGCGTCAGCACGCCACCACGTCGACTTCGCGGTCCGACCATCGGGGATGTAGCGTCGAGCCCATGAAGATGGCGGCGCGGCGGTGGGGGACGGCGTGGCTGTCGTGCGCGGTGGCCTGCGCGAACACCAACACCAACACCCACGCGGATGGCGTCGATGTCCCGCTCGTGAAGGACGTTCAGGCGGCGCCCGACGCGGGATCGCCCGACGTGCCGCCGGTCATCGACGTGCCACCGGTCATCGACGTGCCACCGGTCATCGACGCGCCACCGGTCGTCGACGTGCCGCCGGTCGCCACCTGTCGTTGGACGGCGGGGGCGCTCGTCGATCCGATCGTCGCCCCGTCGACCTCGGTGTACCTCCGCAGCGCGCTCATGGTCGATGGCGGGGTCGCCGTCGTGGTGAGCCGCTACGACGCGCCCGCGTCTGCCGCGCACGCCGAGCTCCTCTCCCTCGGCGCCGACGGGCTCCCGACGCGAGCCCCCGTCGCCTTCGGTGCCGACATCGCCCCGGAGAGCGCGAGCCTCGCGTTGCGTCCCGACGGCGGCCTCGCGCTGCTCACGAGCGGGCTCGTGGGAACAGCCCTCCAGTTCGTCTCGGCGGCGGGCGGGCTGCGTCGGGTCGATCTCACCGGTGACCTCGTCGGCGGCATCGACCTCCGAGCCGAGCCCTCGGGGTTCTCCTTCCTCCGCGTCCTCGACGAGGCCCCTCGGCTGCATCGCATTGGCGTCGACCCGACGGGCGCGCTGCTCACCAACACCGTGGTCCGACTCCCCGCGGGCGGTCGCTCCCGCGGGCTTGGCCTCGTCGTGCACGACTCCCTGCTCGCGATCGAGCGCGCGACAACGGTCGACGGTGGCGAGGTCAACCTCACCGTCGAGGAGGCCGGGCCCACCGCCGACCACGGCATCTACGTGCGAATCACCTCGGCCATCACCCCGCCGGGCGCGTCGATGCCGGGCGTCCCCACGGCCTTCGAGGAGCGCGATGTCCGCCGCGGAGTCGCCATCCTTCCCCACGCGACGGGCGCCCTGCTCGCCTACGCGCGCACCTTCGTCATCGATCGGGTGGGCACCGCCGGCGGCGCCTTCGTCGTGCAGCCCGTCGACCTCACGGGGAGGCCCACGACCGCTGCGGTCACATGGCCCGTGCCGGACTTCGGGGGGGTGCAGACGGCGGCCACCAACACCCGCTTCGGTCCGCTGGCGGTGGTCCCGATCGCGCGGAGCACCGGAAGTCGCGAGTGGGTCGTCGAGCACTTCGTCGCGCAGGCCATCGGCGGTGACGGCCACCCCGCGGGCGACGCGGTCGCGCTGCCCATTCCCCCGGACATCGCGTCCTACGGGCCCATGCTCGTTGTACCCACCGCCGTCGGCGCGCTGGTGCTCGCGACCATCCAGAACCCGTCGGCCCCCTCCATGCGCATCGTGGGCGTCCCGCTGCGCTGCGAGTAGGCCGTCAGACGATGCGCAGCGTGGCGCACTTCAAGTAGCGCCCCTCGACGAAGGCCAGCGGCGTCGGGTGGTCGCTCGCCGCGCCGTCCAGCCGCAGCAGCGTCGCGTCGCGCCCGGCGTCGCGCACGCCCGCGAGCACGGCGCGGGTGAACTCCTCCGGCGTCACGTGCCCCGAGCACGAACACGTCACCAGCAACCCCCCGGTGGTCACCCGCCGCGCGGCCTCGGCGTTGACCTTGCGGTAGTGCCGCAGGGCGCCCTCCACCTCACGCGCGCTCCCCGCCAGCTTCGGCGGGTCGCAGATCACCAGGTCGAAGCGCTCGTTCTTCTGGTCGAAGGCCACCGCGACCTTCAGGGCGTCGCCGCGCTCGAAGCGCACCACGCCGTCGAGCCCGTTGGCCGTCGCCGCCGCCGTCGCCGCGGCGTTGGCCGCCGCCGCGCTGTCCACGCCAACCACCGCCGTCGCGCCGCCCCGCGCCGCCGCGAGCGAGAACCCGCCCAGGTAGCAGTACAGGTCGAGCACCCGCCGCCCCGCCGCCATCGCCCCGACGCGCGCGCGGTTCTCCCGCTGGTCGAAGAAGTACCCGGTCTTCTGCCCGGCGCCCGCGCGACCCGGCGCGGGCAGGCTCCACGCAATACCGCCCTCGGTAAAGTCGAGCGTCTCCGCGTCGTCTCCCGCCAGCAGTCCCTCGCGGGCCTCGATGCCCTCCAGCGCCTGGTGCTTGGGCGACGCCACCTCGAAGACACGCTTCGCTCCCGTCACCTCGCGCAGCGCCGCGGCGATGGCCGCCTCGCGGCGCTTCATCCCCACGGTGAGCAGCTGCACCACCACGCTGTCGCCGAAGACATCCGCGATGAGCCCCGCGAGCCCGTCGCCCTCGGCGTTGATGAGGCGGTACCCCGTGGTGTCCGCGCTCGGCAGACCCAGCAGCGAGCGCCTCCACGCGGCTGCTTCGGCGATGCGCTTGTGCAGCCAGCGGGCGTCGAGCTCGGCCGACACATCACGCGTGAGAACGCGCACCGGGATGGCGCTCGACGGCGACCAGTAGCCGCGCCCCAGCGCGTTGCCCCGCGGGTCGCGCACCACCACGTCGTCGCCGGGGGCGGGCTCTCCCTCCACCGTACCGATGGCCTGCGCGTACACCCAAGGGTGACCGAGCCAGACCGGCTGCACGTGCCCAGGGCGAAGATGAACGATCGCGACCATCGGGTGACCTCCCGCGCGGCTCTACGCGATGCAGCCGTCGCCGCGCAAGCCGCGGGTTGCCCGGCCGCCGCTCTGCGTGCGATGCCAGAGGGCGCCGTGACCGCCCCCAGCACCGCGCGACGTCGCCCGCCCCTCAACGCCTGGAGGCGGAGGTTTCTCGCCCGATCGCTCGGGGCGGTGGGCTCGATGCAACTCCCGGCGGCCGTGCTGCTCGCGGCCGCGCTCCACGACACCACTGGCTGGTCGTGGATGGTCTGCGCCCTCGCGTCGCTGGGCCTCCACGTCGCGGCGGTCACCATCCTCCTGCATCGCCTCTCCTGGTGGATCGACGACGTCCGCATGCCGTGGTGGCGGGCCTGGCTGCTGGAGGTTCCGTACGCGGTGTACGCGAGCGCGTGCTTCCTAGCGGCGCCGCTGGCGTGGCTCTTCCTCATCGCTCGCGCGGCGCTGTCGTTGGGGGGGGCGCCCGTTCCGGCGGTGGTGCCGTGGCTCGGGCCGCTCTACGCCGTGGCGGGGCTGCTCACGCTCTGGGGCAGCACCCTCGGCCGCGCCTGGGCGCGCGTCACCGAGGTCGAGGTGAAGATCCGCGATCTGCCCAGGGACTTCGACGGCTACCGCATCGTGCAGCTCAGCGACGTGCACTGCGGGCCGCACGTTCCGGCGTGGATGTTTCTGGGGTGGGCCCGGCGCGCCCGCTCGTTGCGGCCCGACCTCATCGCGCTCACGGGCGACCTCATCACCACGGGCGAAGGGTACCTCGATGACGTGACGGCCTTCGTGCGCGGCCTCGAAGCGCCCGACGGGGTCTTCGCGTGCATGGGCAACCACGACTACTTCCAGACCGAGGATGGGGTCATCCGCGCGCTCGACGCGGGGGGCGCCACGCTGCTGCGCAACCGCTCGACACCGCTGCGCCACGGCGACGGTGTGATCCACCTCGCGGGCATCGACGATCGCTGGACCCACAAGGACGACGTCGCGCTCGCGCTCGACCGGGTTCCGGCCGACGCGACGGTGGTGATGCTCGCGCATGATCCGGCGAGCTGGCCCGACATCGCGGCGCGCGGCGTGGCGCTCACCCTCAGCGGGCACACCCACGGCGGACAGTTTGGACTGCCGGGGGGAGGGCCGAAGCTCAACCTCGGGCGCCTCGCGTCGCGCTTCTCCGCCGGGCTCTTCCGCGCGCGTGGCTCGGCCCTCTTCGTGAGCCGGGGGGTCGGCACCACCGGCGTCCCGACCCGCGTCGGCATGGCACCCGAGATCGCGCTCCTCGTGCTCCGATCGGCTTGACGCCGCCACCCCCTCGCGTGGTGCGATGGCGACCACTCCACCATGCGAATGACGGCTCGACTCTGGGTGTGGCTGCCAGGCCGTGAGGCCATGCGTAGCCCGACGTTCTGGGAGTCCTGCACGGCGGCCTTCGGCGCGAAGCACGACCTGCGCTCGGGTCAGCTCGAACACGGCATGCACGCGCTCGGCCTCGTCGAGGCGGTGGGCAACCTGCTGCTCAGCTTCGGGGTGCGCGACGCCGTGGCCGTGCTGCTCGACGACGCCGTGGTGTGGCGCGACGAGCTCGGCAACGCCGACGACGCACACTGGCTGCTCCAGGCGATGCGCTCCCAGCCGCAGCGGTTCACGAAGCCATTTCGCGAGGTGCGGGCGATCTTCGAGCACCACGAGCAGGGGGTGCACTCGCTCATCGAGGCGACCTTCCAGTCGCGCTTCCAGCCAGGGACGGCCGCCGGGGTCATCGCCTTCGGCGGGCGCATCGAGGAGCTGCGCCCGCTGCCCGGCGAGACCTTCGCGCAGACCCGGGCGCGCGTCTCCGCCATGGGCGCCGACCCCTACCGGGCGAAGCCGCATCAGCACGTCTTCAAGGGCCTCGTCGGCCGCGCGCGCGACGGGCTCGCGTATGCGCTGCCCGGGTCGAGGGTCGAGGAGTACGCGACCGTCTCGCGGGTGGTGCAGCCGACGCCGCGCGCGGTGCAGGCCATGGCCCGCGACGCCGCCGCGATGCGGGCGCCGACGCTGCGCACCGACACGCGGTTTCGCGCGCCGCCGTACCCGTCGGCCTACTACGACCCCTGGGACGTCTATTACCGCGACCCGTACTCCGACTGGGTCGACCTCATCGTCCTCGACGCGGCCGTGCACGCCGCGATGCACCACCACCATCACCACGACATGCACGGGTCGTGGGAGATGCCGGTGCACATCGTTCGCACCGATGGCGCGCTCGTGGGCGAGTTCGATGCGATCCCCTCGATGGAGGACAAGTTCGCGGGCATCGACTCGCTCGCCGGTCACGACTTCGGCTCGCCCTCCGACCAGCCCATCGACCTCGCCGACTACGGCTCGGTCTACGCCAGCGACCCCGCGTGGTCGTCCACCTCCGACTGGAACTCCGCCGACTGCTCCGACTGCGTCACCAAGACCGACTGCGCGGACTGCGTCTCCAGCGACTGCTCCAAGGACTCCGACTGGTCGTCGTCGGATTGCAACTCCTCATCGGACTGCTCCTCCTCGGATTGCTCCAGCGATTGCAGCTCCGACTGCTCCAGCGACTGTTCGAGCGATTGCAGCTCCGACTGTTCGAGCGACTGCTCGTCGGACTGGTGACGGCGCGTGTCCGTCCATGATCTCGCCGAAGCCCGCGTTCGTCGCGCCGAGGGGCTCTACCTGGGCATCGTCGAGGGTCGGCGCTTCGTGCACAACCCGCGCGGCCGCGACGCCCTCGCCCTGCTCTCCCGCGACGCCGCCTCGCTGCTCGACCTCGCCGACGGCCGTCCCCTCCGCGACCTCGCCGCGACGCTCGGACGCCCCGTCGAGTCCCTCGCGCGAGAGCTCCCGATGCTCGCGCGCAACGGCTTCGTCACCGGCCACGGTCTCCCGGTTCCGCCGCCGTCGAGGCCCGCGCCGCGCTCGCTCGACCTCTGGGTTCACGTCACCAACGCGTGCAACCTCGACTGCCCCTACTGCTACATCGAGAAGGACGGCCGCTCGCTCTCCGACGACACCGCGCGGGCGCTCCAGTCGTCGCTGCTCGCCACCGTGCGCGAGGACGGCGTGCGCGCGGTTCACCTCCGCTTCGCCGGGGGAGAGCCGCTGCTGCGCTTCGGGTTCATCCGAACCTTCTTCGAAGAGACCCGCGCGCTGCTCGCCCGCGAAGGCGCCACGCTCACCGCGGCCGTGCTCACCAACGGGACCACCGTCCCCGACGACGCCGCCCGCTGGATGCGCGACCACGACGTCTCCGTGAGCGTGTCCATCGACGGCGTCGGCGCCGCGCAGGACACCATGCGCCCCGCGCTCGGCGGCGGCGGGTCCTTCGACGACCTCCAGCGCGGCCTCGACGCCTTCGTCGCGGCGGGCCTGCGCCCCTACGCGCTCGTCACCGTCTCCGCCGACAACCTCGACGGAATCCCCGCGCTCACCGACTGGCTCCTCGGCCGCGAGATGGGCTTCCGCTACTCGCTCGTGCGCGACCTCGACGGCGGCGACGCGCTGCTCGACGCGCGCCTCCCCGGCTGGCGCCCCGGCGCGGGTCTCGTGAAGCTCCGTCGCGCGTCACGCCCGAGTCCCGCTGAAGCCCCGATGTTGGAGGGCGATGCGCTCGCGCGGGTGCTGCGCGTCTTCGGCGAGTGTTACGACCGCATCGAGCGCGCGATGCCCGTGCGACCGTCGTTTCGCCGCACGCACCGCTTCTGCGACCTGCAATGGCGGCAACCCATCGGGCGGGCCTGCGCCGCGGGCGAGCGCTCCCTCGCGGTCTCCCACGACGGTCGGCTGTCACCCTGCCAGGCGGGCTTGCACCGCGAAGGATCAGCCGCGCTCGAACCCGACACCGCGCTATTGAGGATGGCCCCCGAGGTGATGGGCGCGACCTTCCAGAAGCGATCGCCCAACGACACCTGCGACGCGTGTCGCTTCAAGCACTCGTGCGCCGGCGGGTGTCCTCTGTTGCTGCACCGCCGTGACGGTCACGTCGACGGTCGGAGTCCCTACTGCGAGGTGTTTCGCTTCGTGCTTCCGCGCATCCTGCGCATCGCGGCGCGCGAGCTGCTCGAAGAGTCGCGCGCTACTCGGAGGTGAGCTGGAAGCGGTTGGAGCCGACCTCGATGACGTCGCCCATCTTGAGCTGCGTCGTGTTGACCGACTGCCCGTTGACGAAGAGCCGACGCCACGAGAGGTGGTTTTCGATGGTCCAGCTCTGACCGTCCCACGCGAGCGTGAAGCCGCCGCCCACGAACATCCCCTTGAGGGGCATGTCCGGGTTGTCCTTGGTGATCTCCACCGTCTCGCTCTCGGAGAGAAACTTCCTCCCGCCGTACTGGTCGGTGCGCAGCAGCACCGAGCGCTTGGCCTCGCGCATGATGCGGTACGACGATCGCAGCTCGACGCCGCTCATCATGCGGGTGCTGGCGTCGAGCGGGGCGGCGCCGTCCTCGGTGCCCGGCAGCGGCTCTTCGGCCGGTGCGAGCGGGCCGCCGCCACAGCGCGGACAGTTCGCGTGGTTGTTGTAGATGGACATCATCGCGGTCCACCAGCACTGCGGGCAGACCACCTGCTGGGTCGACTTGGAGTCGACGAGGTGCGCCGCGTTGGCCGGGTTGGTCACGAAGATGATCAGGCACTCGTTGCCCACCAGGATCTCGCTCATGTCGGCGACCGGCGCCGACTTCGCGACGAGCTTGCCCCCCACCACGATGGGGTTGGTCTCGGACACACAGGTCACGTACCAGCGCTTGCTCTCGTCCTGGAGAAACATCGCGTGCTCGCGCGAGAGCGTCTCGCTGCGGATCACGATGTCGTTCTCCGGGTCGCGCCCGACACGAATCGGGGGCGTCTCGAAAGTCAGCCGCCGCATCGGCTGCCCCAGGCGGTAGACGAGAAACGAGGGCATGGGAGGGGTTCCTTCTAGCGAGATATGCCAGCGCTGTCCGCGACGCAACCTTCCAGGGACGCTGACCTCGTCCGTCGCGCGCGTGGCCTCGCGCCGCGTGGCTCATCTGCCGGGGGAGATGTGTTAGCGTCGCCGCGGCCGCATCCCCCGCGCATGAGTGTGAAGCCCGCCGCAACAACATCCGAGGGTCGGGTCGACCCGTTTGGCCTGGTGGGTGCGCGCCTCGACTCTCGCTACGACGTCGTCGGCGTGGTCGCGCAAGGCGGCTTCGGGGTGGTGTACCGGGCGCAGCACCGCGAGCTGCGGAAGCCCGTCGCCATCAAGGTGCTCAAGACCCCGAGCGACCTCACGCAGCGGCAGCAGAAGGAGTTCCTGCTGCGCTTCACGGAGGAGGCGCGCACCGTCGCGCAGCTCGATCACGCGCACATCGTGCGGGTGCTGGATTTCGGGACGTCCATCATGCCGAGCGGGGCCAAGGCGCCGTGGATGGCGTTGGAGTGGCTGGAGGGCGTGACGCTCGAAGCGGACTTCAACCAGCGCATCGAGACCGGCTCGTCGGGGCGCACGCCGGCCGAGACCATCGCGCTGATGTACCCGGTCATCGAGGCCGTGGGCATCGCCCACGAGGAGGGCATCGTCCACCGCGACATCAAGCCCGGCAACCTGATGATCGTGACCGGCCGCCGCGGCAACGCGCGGCTCAAGCTGTTGGACTTCGGCATCGCGAAGGTGATGGGCACCGAAGAGCGCCGGGCCGATCGCGCGCAGACGCTCACGCAGGTGCAGGCCTTCTCTCCCGACTACGCCGCGCCGGAGCAGGTGAGCGGGATGCGCACGGGGCCGTGGACGGACGTGCACGCGCTCGCGCTGCTCATGTCCGAGATGCTCACCGCGCAGATTCCCTTCGAGGGCGGCGACGCCATGGAGATGTGCGCCAACGTGCTGTCCCCGCGTCGCCCCACGCCGGGTGAGCGCGGCGTCGATGTGGGGCCGTGGGAGCCCGTGTTTGCTCGCGCCCTCGCGCTGCGGCCGAGCGACCGCTACGAGCACGCGGCGGAGTTTCTCTCCGCCCTGATGAACGCCCTGCCGCCCGGTGTCGACGACCACGACTCCGACCTCTGGAGCTCGCAGACGGGCACCCACCGTCGCACGCCCTCGCAGAGCGAGGTCCGCCACTCGTCGATGCCGCCGTCCTCGACGGAGCTCATGCCGGGCTTCCCGACGCCCTCCGATGGCATCGCTCGCATCGAGGTGCCGCGCTACACGCCCTCCATCGCGCCGCCGTCGTCGCACCCACCGTCGCCGTCGTCGCGTCCGCCGCAGCCCGTCGACGACGAGGGGCGAACCACGACGGTGATGGCGTCCGCCTCGGTTCCGCCGCGCGGGACCTTCCGTCCGGGACCGCCGACACCACCTCCAGCGCCGCCGCCGGAAGAGCCCGTCGAGTTCGCGATCGACGAGCCCGCCGACGAGGTCCCGTATACCCCGCCCGAGCTCGTCGCTCCGTCGTACCCGCCCCTGCGTTCGTCCTCGTCGATTCGTCCGCCGCCTCGCTCCCGCCGTGCCGCGGGCGCGCTTCTGGTGGCCCTCGGCCTCGTCTTCGGCGGCCTCGTCTGCGGCGCGTTCGTGCTCCTCCTGCGCGGAACCTTCACCCGCAACCCGCCCGCCGTCGCCCTCCTCCGGCCATCACCGCCACCGCGCCCGGTCATCGCGGCGGCCCCACCCGCTCCACCCGCCGTCGCTCCGCCTGTCGCCGCCGTGGTCACCCTCGACGCGGCCGTGGTGATCGATGCCGCGACCACCATGGACGTCTCGGTGATGGCCGACGCTTCGGTCACGGCCGACGCTTCGGTCGCGGCCGACGCAGCCGTCATGGCTGCCCCGATGGATGCCGCGGTCGAAGAGGACGACGACCACCACCGCCGCCACCGTTCGCGGCGCCACAGCACGCACCGCTCGACCCACCGCCGTCACCGCCATCACTCCGACGACGACCCCGACGACTGACCCGCGCGCTACCATCGGTGCCCATGAGGCGACTCCCGATGGTGACGGTGCTGGCGATCGCGCTGCTCGGCGGCGCTTCCGCCTCGGCGCAGACGACGCCCTTCTACGACGCGACCCCGTGGCTTGCCTCGCTGCGTCCGGCGGCGCGGCAGACGCTCGCGGCGTCCGGCGTCACCGCCCTCGACGCGCTCCCCGGCTATGACCTCAGGCTGACGGTGCAGCCCACGACGCGCACCTTCACGCTGCGCGAGGAGCTCTACTTCACCAACAACGAGCGCGCCCCGATGCGCGAGGTGGTGCTGCGGCTCTACGCCAACGCCATCCGTCCCCCGGCGCCTCGCGCGGGCGCCGCGTCGCCGTGGACGCCGCCGCTGCGCTTCGTTCGCGGGTCGTGCGTCGGGGCGACGTGTGCGGTGAGCGCCGAGTCGCCATCGGTCATCGTGCTGCGGCCATCGACACCGCTCGCGCCGGGTCAGCGGATTCGCGCGGTCCTCGACGTCGAGGCGACGCTCCCCGAGATCGCCGCGGGTCGCACCAACCTGCTCGCCCAGGGCATGGAGTCCATGAGCGCGATGTCCGCGGGCGACAGCGGCGGCGACTACGGGCTGCTCTCGGTGGGCGACGGCATCGTGAGCCTCGCCAACTTCTACCCGGTGCTCGCGCGCCGCGTGGGCAACCGCTGGGAGCGCACCAACGCAGGCGCAGTCGGCGACCTCGGCTCCGATGACCTCGCCAACGTCCACGCGCTCATCGACTTCCCGACGGGCTACACCATCGCCTCCACGGGAACAGTGCTGCGGCGGGTGGAGGGCGTCGCGGGAGGCGCGGCGCGGCAGCGGGTGGAGGTCGGCGCGGCGGTGGTGCGCGACTTCGCGGTGATGGCGGGGGCGACGCTGGAGGTGGCCACGCGGCGCGTCGGCGACGTGGAGGTGCGCTCGGTGTTCAACCGGCAGCACCGCGAGGCGGGGCAGCGGGTGCTCGACGTGGCGGCGGGGGCGCTGGAGGTCTACCAGCGACGCTTCGGGGAGTACCCGTACGTCGACCTCGACGTGGTCGAGGCGCCGCTCGTGGGCGGTGCGGGTGGCGTGGAGTTTCCGGGGCTCGTGACGGTCGCGAGCATGTTCTACGGAGGGACGTCAGGGCCGCCGACGCGGGTGGGCGCGGGGCAGGGTGACGACGGCCTCGGGCTCGGCGGTCTGCTCTCGATGCTGGGCGGCGGAACCTCCGGTGTGATGGACCAGCTCGTCCCCGCGATGCTGGAGTTCGTGACGGCCCACGAGGTGGCGCACCAGTACTGGCACGGGCTGGTGGGGAGCGACTCCCGCGCGCACCCCTTCATCGACGAGTCGCTGGCCCAGTGGTCGGCGTCGCTCTACCTGGAAGACCGCTACGGCGCCGAGCGCGCCCGCCGCGACTCGGACATGCAGGTGAAGATGAACTACCAGTTCATGCGCACGCTCGGTCAGCCCGACGGCGCCGTCGACCGTCCCGCGTCGGCCTTCGCGACGCCCATCGGGTACGCGGGCCTCGTCTACGGCAAGGGGCCGTACCTCTACAACGCGTGGCGCAGCGCCGCGGGCGACGCGGTGTTCTTCCGGGCGTTGCAGCGGTACGTGACGACGTGGCGGTGGCGCACCGCTCCTGCGACGGGCTTCGCGGATGCGTTGGTGGCCGAAGACCGCGCCAACGCGACGCGCTACCGGGCGCTGGCGAGGCACTGGTTGCAGGAGTCCCACGGCGACGCCGACCTCGGTCAGATGGACCTCGGCGCCATGGTGGGCAACATGCTCGGCGGCCCCGGCGGACAGGTCTCGCCGGAGGTTCAGGATGCGCTGCGGATGCTCGGGCCGATGCTCCAGGGTCTCGGTCAGCAGCCCGCGGGCGGGGCTCCGGGCGCGACGCCCGCGGTGCCGGGATTGCCGAGCGGTGACGTCTCGCCGCAGCAGTTGCAGGAGCTGCTCAACGGCGTGATGCAGCAGCTCGGCAACGAGTGACGATCAGCGCGACGGGCCGAGCAACCCGCCGCCGCCCGACGACCCTCTCCCACCATCGACGCCCTTGTGCAGCACGAGGGTCTTGCCCGCCTCGCGGCCTTCCGCGTGGGCCTCGGTGCGTGTCGCCCCCGATCGACTGATCGCGCGGATGCGCGGATACCGCCGGTGGTAGTGCGCCTCCAGCGCCGGATCGCCCGCCCACACGAGCCCGGTCTCCTGCTGGCCCTTCCGCTCGGCGCGCAGCTTCTCCAAGAAGCCCATCATCACGCCAGTGCGGAAGGCGCGGCGGTCGCGGTCGACGCGGATGTTGTTGGCGCGCTTGTGCAGCGTCCACTGGGCGTCGGCCGTGTGGTCGAGAAACGAGTACACGTACTCCGCCATGGCGACGTTTTCGGTCGTGCCGATGACCTCCAGCACCGAGCCCGACTTGCCCTCGCGCACGCGCCACACGCCGACCCAGATGCACTGCACGAAGAAGTGCTCCGACAGGATCGCCGCGAGGTAGCGCGCCGCCTCCTCCACCCGCCCGGTGGGCTCGCCGAGGTGCTTGTGGATGTACCCCCGCGCCGCCTTCGCGCGCACCGCGTCGAGGTTGTGCTTGAGCATCAGCTTCTGCGCGGTGTTCATCGCGAGCTGGGCCTCGTGCTCGTTGGGACTGCCGGCGAGCGCGAGGAGCTTGGCGATCTTGTCGAGCACCGCGGCCGTGCCCGGGTCACCGCCGCCGCTCGCCGTGGGGACGCCCGTCGCGCCACCGTCGATGCCGCGGTCGGCGCACACCTTCTGGAACACCGGGCCGTGGGCGGTCTCGTCACGCACGCCGATGACCTCGTCGACGTACTGGTGCGCCATCTCGTGCTTCAGCACTTCCATGACGACGCCCCAGGGCTGGGCGAGGATGAAGCTCCGCGACATCTCGATGGTGCGACCGACGCGCACCCAGCGACCGAGGAAGCCGGTCGCCGACGAGAGCAGCATCGAGGGCGGCCGCATGCGGTCCTGGAAGAGGCCGTAGTTGAGGTTGCGCCAGTCTTCGTTGAGTGCGCGCACCGCGGCGGCGGCGAGCTCGGTGGAGAGTTCTTCGTGTCGGGCGTCCATGGGAGGGCGCGAAAGAGAGCACAACGCCTGCGGTCGGGCCAACGCTCGCTCCGTCTGCGTCGCGGTAGTAGTGTCCGCGCCCCATATGGCTACCGACCTCCTTCGACAGCCCGCCGAGTGGGCCCACCACGACGCGGTCTGGCTCGCCTGGCCGAGCCACGAACACCTCTGGCAGGAGGCGCTCCCCGATGCCCGCGAGTCCTTCGTCGAACTCGCCCGCGCCATCGCCCGCGACGGCGGCGAGCGCCTCGACGTGCTCTGCCCCGACCCCGCCAACGAGGCCCTCGCGCGCACCGCCCTCGACGGCCTCGACGCGCGCTTCCACGCCATCCCCTTCGGCGACATCTGGGTGCGCGACACGGCGCCCGTCTTCATGCACGACGCGTCCGGCGCGGTGGTCGCTTCGTGCTTCGCCTTCAACGGCTGGGGTGGCAAGTACGACCTGCCCCACGACGCTGAGGTGAGCGGTCGCGTCGCCCTCGCGGCGGGCCTTCGCACGGTGCGCCACGACCTGGTGTTGGAGGGCGGCAGCATCGAGGTCGACGGCGATGGGACGGTGCTCACCTCGCGACAGTGTCTGCTCAACCCCAACCGCAACCCCGGGCTCGACGAGTCGGCCATCACCCGCGCGGTGCTCGATGCCTTCGGTGGCGAGCGGATGCTGTGGGTCACCGACGGCCTCCTCAACGACCACACCGACGGCCACATCGACACCATCGCACGCTTCGTCGCGCCCGGCGTCGTCGCGCTCATGGAGCCGTCGGGCAGCGATGATCCCAACCGCGACATCCTCCACCGCCTGCGCGACGAGCTCACCGGCCAGCGCGACGCCCTCGGCCGCCCCATCGAGCTGGTGTTCGTGCCGTCGCCGGGCCGTGTCGAAGACCACGACGGCCGCGTGATGCCCGCCAGTCACCTCAACTTCTACATCGGCAACCGCACGGTGGTGGTGCCGACCTACCAGACCACCTACGACGACGCGGCGCTGATGGCCGTGGAGAAGCTCTTCCCGGGTCGCCGGGTCGAGGCCGTCGACGCGCTCGCCATCCTCGCGGGCGGCGGTGCGTTCCACTGCATCTCGCAGCAGCAGCCCTCGCCGAAGGCACGCCCATGAACACCACCGTCGCCGTACTCCAATGTCCCCTCGGTGATGACCGCGAGACCAACACCGCGCGGGTCGTCGATCACGTCCGCGCCGCCGCCGCGAAGGGCGCCAACGTCATCCTTCCGCCCGAGCTCTTCGAGGGGCCGTACTTCTGCCGGGTCGAGGACGAGCGCGAACTGCTCCGCGCGATGCCCTTCGAGGGCAACCCCACCATCGCCCGCTTCGCCGACCTGGCGCGTGAGCTCGGGGTGGTGATCCCGGTGTCGTTCTTCGAGCGCGCGGGGCAGGCCTACTACAACAGCCTCGCGATGGTCGACGCCGACGGAACGGTGATGGGCCTCTACCGCAAGAGCCACATCCCCGATGGTCCGGGCTACGAGGAGAAGTTCTACTTCCGCCCCGGCGACACTGGCTTCAAGGTCTGGAACACCCGCCACGGCAGCCTCGGCGTCGGCATCTGCTGGGACCAGTGGTACCCCGAGTGCGCCCGCGCGATGATGCTGATGGGCGCCGAGCTGCTGCTCTACCCGACCGCCATCGGGAGCGAGCCGCACGACCCGACGCTCGACACCCGCGACCCGTGGCAGCGCGCGATGATCGGCCACGCCGTGTCCAACATCGTCCCCGTGTGCGGCGCCAACCGCATCGGAACCGAAGAGGGACAGGTCTTCTACGGCAGTTCGTTCTGCGCCAACCACCGCGGCGACAAGGTGGCCGAGCTGTCGCGCACCGAAGAGGGCGCTGCCATCGCGACCTTCGACCTCGCCGAGACGCGCCGGATGCGTGGGGCCTGGGGCTTCTTCCGCGATCGACGCGCCGACCTCTACGACGTGCTGCTCACGGCCGACGGTCGTCGCCCGGTCAAGCCGTGACCTTTCCCCCGCTCGCTCCGCTGAAGGCGGGTGACGCCATCGCGGTGGTGTCGCCGAGCGGGGCGGTCGACTCTGACGCGCTCGACGTCGGCCTCGCGTGGTGCGCGACGCGCTACCGGGTGAGCGTCGGTGCCTCAGCGAGAGAGCGCGCTGGCTTCCTCGCAGGCGCCGATGACGCGCGGGCGGCGGACGTCACGACGGCCATCACCGATCGCACCGTGCGAGCCGTGGTTGCGGCGCGCGGCGGCTACGGAGCGACGCGCTTGCTCGATGGACACGCGGATCGCTGGGTCGCGACGCTGCGCGACGATCCGAAGCCCCTGGTGGGGTTCAGCGACATCACGGCGCTGCACGCGGTGTGGTCGCGGGCGGGCGTTCGCTCGGTGCACGGGACCATGGTGCTGGGCCTCGGTCGCTGCGGCGGTGACGACGAGCTCGTCGCGGTGCTGGAGGGCGCTGTTCCGGCGCCGTGGACGGGGTTGCAGGCGTGGTCGGCGGGCACTGTCACGGGTGTCGCGGCGGGCGGCAACCTCGCGCTGCTCGCGGCCCTGGTGGGGACACCCTGGCAGCTCGATCTGCGCGGTCGGGTGCTCTTCGTGGAGGAGGTCGGCGAAGCGCCCTACCGCGTCGATCGCATGCTCACGACGCTGCGCTCGTCGGGCGCGCTCGACGGTGTGGTGGGCGTGGTGTCGGGAGGGTTCGTTCGATGTGAGCCCGGCCGCGATGGGGTCACTGTCGAGGAGGTCTTGCGCGAGCGATTGGGGTCGCTCGGCGTGCCCGTCCTGGCGGGAGCTCCCTTCGGACACGGCACCGTGCATCGCCCGTGGGTGCAGGGCGCGCGGGTCACGCTGCGCGGCGACGGGACAGTCGTCTTCGAAGAGGGCCTCGCGTGAAGCGCCTCGGCATCGACCTCGGCGACCGTCGCGTGGGCGTGGCGCTGCACGAGGAGGACGGCGTTCCGGCGCGGCCGTTGGAGACGGTGGTGCTGACGGAGCCGACGCAGGCGGTCAACGCGGTGTCGGTGGTGGTGAAGCGCGAGGCGCCCGAGGAGCTGGTCATCGGGCTCCCGCTCAACATGGACGGCAGCGAGGGGATGAAGGCCCGCGCGGCGCGGCGCTTCGGTGAGCTGCTCGGTCGCAAGACGAAGGTCGCGGTCATCATGTGGGACGAGCGGCTGACCACGGTGCAGGCCCAGCGCGCGCGCATCGCGCTCGGGCGCAAGGGGAGGGACGGCATCGACGCCGAGGCCGCGGCGATCCTGTTGCAGGCGTACGTCGACGCGAAGGCGGGACCAGGCACATGGCAGGACGACCCCGACCCGTAGCGAGCAAGCCGACGAAGCCGTCGTCCAAGCCGCCCGGCAAGGCGCCGCAACCGCGGGCGTCCCGGTCACGCTCGCGTTCGCGCGGCGGCCCTCCGTCGCGCCGCCCGCTCTGGATCACCCTCGGCATCGTCGCCGTGCTCGCCGCCATCGCGGGCGTCGGTGTCTTCGCCTACCTCAAGACGCCCCACCACGGTCGCGGTCGCCCCATCCGCGTGACCATCGCCGACGACGCCGACGCGGCCGCCATCACGCGCGCCCTCTGGACCGGCGGCGCCATCGACCACCCGTGGCTCTTCCACATCGTGATGGCGTTCACCGGTGCGGCCGGCAGCACCCACCGCGGAACCATCGCGCTGCGCGACGACCTCACGCCCTACGCCATCCTCCGCACGCTGCGCCGCGGTAGCGCGGGGCTCGTCCGCGTGACCATCCCGGAGGGCTACACCCGCTTCGACATCGCGCGCCGCCTGGAGTCCGCGGGCGTCTGTGCGGCCGCCGCCTTCCTCGCGCGCACCGAAGACCCGGCCCTGCTCGCGCGCCTCGGACTCACCGGCTCCGTCGAAGGCTTCCTCTTCCCCGAGACCTACGACCTGCCGCCCGACTCACCGCCTGAGCGCGTCGTCGATCGCATGCTCACGGAGTTCTCGCAGCGCTTCTCTGCCCTCAAGGAGCAGCACCCCGAAGGCATCACGCGCGCGGCCTCGCTCGCACCACCAGGGCCCACTGGAACCTTCGACGCCGCCGACCGCGCCCTCGTCGTGCTGGCCTCCCTCGTCGAGCGCGAGACCGGCGCCCCCGACGACCGCGCCCACATCGCCTCGGTCTTCTGGAACCGCCTGCGCCTCCCCGAGTTTCGCCCGCGCCTCCTCCAGAGCGACCCCACCGTCACCTACGGCTGCGTCGCGATGGCCGCCCGCGGAACGCCCCTCGCCACCTGCACCAACGGCGACGCCGGCGTCCGCCGCGTCATCACCGGGGCGATGCTGCTCGACGGCACCAACCCCTTCAACACCTACGCGCACGAGGGCCTGCCGCCCGGCCCCATCGCGAATCCGGGTGCTCGCGCCCTCGCCGCGACGCTCGCGCCGACGGACGATCACGACCTGTACTTTGTAGCGATGGGGGACGGGCGATCGGCCTTCGCGCCGACGCTGGAGGCGCACCGCCGCAACGTGCAGCGCTACCTCCATCGGGGGGACGCGGGCACTACGCCTTGAAGCCGTACTCCGACTGGAGAAGCTTCGCGATGGTCTGGAGCTGCATGTTGGACGTGCCCTCGTAGATCTTCCCGATCTTCGCGTCGCGGTAGAACTTCTCCAACGGGTACTCCTTGGTGAACCCGACGCCGCCGACGAACTCCACGCACTGCGACGCGACCCGCTCGGCCACCTCGCTCGCGTGCAGTTTGGCCATCGCCGCCTCCTTGATGAACGGCAGCCCGGCGTCCTTCAGGCGCGCGGCGTTGTAGACCATCAACCGCGCGCTCTCGATGTCCACCGCGCAGCGCGCGTACTGGAACTGCATCCCCTGGAAGTTGCCGATGAGCTGCCCGAACTGCTTGCGCTCGTGCATGTACTTCATGGCGAAATCGAAGGCTCCCTGGGCCGTCCCGAGCATCTGCGCGCCGATGCCGATGCGGCCCTCGTTGAGGGTCTCGATGGCGATCTTGTAGCCCTTGCCCACCTCGCCGAGGACGTTGTCGAGCGGCACCTCGCAGTCCTCCAGCACGAGCTCACACGTCGACGACGCGCGGATGCCGAGCTTGTCTTCCTTCTTCCCCACGGAGAAGCCGGGAAAGCTCCGCTCCACGAGGAAGGCCGTGATGCCCTTGTACCCCTTGGTGGGGTCGACGTTGGCGAGCACGATGAAGAGCGAGCTCTCGTTGGCGTTGGTGATCCAGAGCTTGCGGCCGTTGAGGATCCACTTGTCGCCGCGCTTCTCCGCGCGCGTCGCGAGGGCAAACGCGTCGCTGCCGGAGCCCGCTTCGCTCAACGCGTAGGAGCCCACCCACTCGCGCGCGAGCTTCGTGAGGTACTTCTCCTTCTGCGCGTCGGTGGCCCAGCGGATGACGGCGTTGGCGACCAGGGTGTTCTGCACGTCGACGAGCACCGAGACGCTCGGGTCGACGGTGGCGAAGGCCTCGACGGCGAGCGCGGCGTTGAAGAAGCTGGAGCCCGAACCGCCGTACTGATCGGGGATCTCGATGCCCATGACACCGAGGTCGAAGAGGTCGGGGAGGAGTTCTTTATCGAGGGCGCCGTGGTGGTCCATCGAGGCGACGCGAGGAGCGACGCGCTCTCGGGCGAACCCGGTCACGGCGTCACGGAACATCTTTTCATCGGGGGAAAGGTGCGTGAGCGAGGTCATGGCGCACATCGTAGTGCGAACGGTCGCTGGACCTCAACGCACCACCCGCGGACGAGGTGACGTCTTCCGTCACCGCCCTGCTATTGGTTGCGTAGTGAGTCTGTGCCTTGCGCAGCGCCACCATCGGGACATCGGGCATTCGTACGCGCGGCATACGAAGTGCTCCGCGCGTCACCCGTGGTGATGGTTGCGTCGGCAATGCGACAGGGTGGTGTGAGGGCAGCTGCCCTCACCCGAGGTGTCGTCGGTGTGGGTGAAGGAGGCGTCATGAAGGTCGAGCGCGTGTCTCGTGTGTGGGGTCCGTTGCGCCGTGGCTTCACGCTGGTCGAGCTGATGATCGTGGTGGTCATCATGGGTTTGCTCGCGGCCATCGCGGTGCCGGCCTTCAGCCGCTACGTGAAGCGCGGAAAGACCGCCGAGGCGACGGCCACGGTGAGCTCGATGTACCGCCTCCAGCTCGCCTACTACGAGAACACCCAGGAGCGATCGAGCGCGACGACCTTCGCCACCTGCGAGCAGCTCCCGACGGCTGCCCCCAGCGCGAGCAAGTACCCCGCGTCGGTCACCCTCTGGATGAACAGCAGCTCGTGGAACTCCCTCGGCTTCGTCATCGACCGCCCGCACTACTACCAGTACGCGACGGAGGGTTCGTCGTCGGGCTTCACCGCGCGCGCCATCGGCGACATCGACGGCGACACGGTGCTGTCCACCTTCGAGCGCTCGGGTGTCATGAACTCGGGCGAGATCCAGGGCACGCGCCTGCACGTTGTCAACGAGCTGGAGTAGTCGCCTCGTCGGTCTCGACGCGCGCCAGCAGTCGGGCCACTCCCTCCGCGAAGTCCTCCTCCGCCGTCAGCAGACTCAGCACCAGATAGCCGTCGCCGGGCAGGTCGAAGAAGTACCCCGGCTGCACCAGCACTCCCGCGTCGAGCAACGCCATCACCCACTCGTCCTCGGGGCGTGTGTTGGGGACGCGCAGCACCACGCTCCAGCCGCCCTCCACGGGCAGCACGCTCACCGCGCTCGCGGAGGTCACCGCGCGGCGTAGTGAGCCGAGGTTGTGCGCGATGCGCTCGCGAACGGGGCGTTGGAGCTGGTCGCGGCGTCGCAGCCAGACGGGCGCCGCGCGGAGCACCGGAGCGCCCACCGAGAGGTAGCTGTCGGCGATGTGTTCGAGGCGACGGAGGGCCTCGTCGCGGTCGGGGGAGGGGCCGCCGACGTGAACCCAGCCGAGCTTCATCTGCGGGAGCGCGAGCGCCTTGCTGAGCCCGCTCAAGGTGAACGTCAGGACGTCACCGCAGGTCACGAAGCTCGGTGCTCGTTCGGGGTCTTCGCGGTGCGCGTAGTCGAGAAAGACCTCGTCGATGATGAGCGCGAGCTGGTGCCGACGGCAGCGCGCGACGACGGCGTCACGGAGTTCGCGCGTGACGTAGGCGCCCGACGGGTTGTTGGGATGGACGAGGGTGATCGCGCGGGTGCGCGGCGTGATGGTGCGATCGAGGGCGTCGAGGTCGAGCTCCCATCGACCGAACCACGTCGAGGGGACGGCCGCGAGGGCGACGCCTTCGAGGCGCGCGAGGTCATCGAGCAGGGGATAGCTCGGGTGCGCGACGAGGATGGAGTCACCCGGATCGCAGAGCAGCTTGAAGAGCCAGCCGTAGGCTTCGCTGGTGCTGGCGGCGAGGCGCACGCGGTCGGGGTCGACGGCGCAACCGAGCGAGGCGTAGTAGTCCGCGACGGCGACGCGCGCCGCCCGAGGCCCGGCGGGGTCGGGGTCGTAGACGGCGGCGCCGGGGTCGGCGAGCGCCGCGCGGAGGGCGTCGGGGAGGGGAGGGAGTCCGACCAGCGTGGGGTTGGAGACGGTGAGGTCGAGGAGAGGAGCCGCGCTGGCGCGGCGCGCGGCGATGGCGACGCTCAGCGGGGAAGGGTCGGTGATCCAGGCGGTGCGCTCAGAGAACATCCACCGCCCTCAGCGCGGCCGCCGACTCTTCGGGAGAGAAGACGGCGCAGGGTGTTCCGCTGGAGAGCTCGAAGCCCGCGTCGCCGCCGCGCCGCACCTGGATCTCCATGAACCAGTGGGCCCAGGGTTCGCTCCACCGGGCGCGCGCGGGCTGGCGCAAGAGCAGGTTGTAGTCGGCGTCGCCCGAAGCCTGTCGCACCCGTCGAAGCGTGGCGCGGAGCATCGTCGCGAAGGGGAGCAGCAGCGCGTCGGGCGTGGCGCCGAAGTGGGCGATGGGAGCGCGCGGGACCACCCATGTCTCCAGTGAGCGGGCCGAGGCCCACGGGCAGAGGGCGACGAAGTGCTCGCTCTCGTCGACGATGCGAACGCGCTCGGCGAGCTCGGCGTCGAGGAGCCACCCGACAAGAGACGACCCTTCGCGGCGATAGTGGCGCTCGGCGACGGCGTCGCGACGGCGCACCGCCGACGGGACGATGGGTGACGTGAGGATCTGCGAGTGCGGGTGACGGAGCGACGCGCCAGACCGTGGCCCGCGGTTCTTGAAGAGCAGCACGGCGGCGGCGTCGGGGCGCGCCGCGAGGGCGCGGTGACGCGAGCGGTGCAGGTCGAGCACGACGGCGAGGGACGCGGCGTCGAGGTCGGACAGGTCGGCGTCGTGGGCGGTGGTCTCCACGATGACCTCGTGCTCGCCGGTCGCGTCGCGCTCACGAAAGGGTCCGCGCCGGGTGACCTCGCTGACGCCGCGTCGGTCCATCATGGGGAAGCGGTTGGTGATGGCGCGCGCGACCCAGCGGCCGTCGGCGCCGAGGCGCTCTTCGGTGGACGGGTCGGCGTCGCCCTCGTGTCCCGGGCAGAACGGGCAGGCGCTCGCGTCGCGCAGCGGGTCGACCCGGCTGGTCATGTCCCGCGGGGTCGCGCGCCGGTTGGGGGCGAGCAGGCACCACCGCCCGGTGAGGGCGTCCCAGCGCAGCCGCGGCGGGGGAGGCACGTCGGGCCGACCGTGGGACGAAGCGATCACGGCCGCACCGGGTACCGCACATCGCGTGGCGCGTGCAACGCACGATCGTTGGCGTCGCGCGCGTCGGGAGAGGTCTGTTATGGTGCCGCAGCGACCGCCCGAACGGTCGCGAACCCGGAGCGCCCGATGCCGAAGTTCCAGAAGAAGCACAACCACTACGCCGCCCGCGTCGCGAAGCCCCGGGAGAGCCTCGTTCCTCCGGCGCCCGGGTCGTCCGAGGCGCTCCTGGAGGTGATGACCATCGCGGCCTGCGTCGATGGCTCGCTCGAGTCCGACGAGAGCCATCAACTCGCCGAGCAGATTCGCGCGACACCCGGCTTCACGCACCTCGACAACCAGGCGCTCGCTCGCACCGTCGAGGGCTTCATCCTCCGCATCGCGGCCGAAGGCATCCCGGCCCGCGTGCGCGCCATCGCCAAGGCCATCGGCGATGACATCGAGGCGCGTGAAGAAGCCTTCGCGCTAGCGACCCTCTTCGTCCTCTTCGATGGGGAGGTGGGCGATGAGGAGCAGGAGTTCCTCGAACTCCTCCAGGCCGGGTTGCACCTGTCCGACGAGCGCGCGAGCAACATCTCGTCGCTCCTCGCCGAAGCCGACTGAGCCCGCCTGACACCCTGGGGTGGCACCCCGCGCTTCGCACCGCGTCGCGCGCTTCACTGCCGCGTTGCGCCATCGGTTCCGTCACGCGCCGCGTCGTTGCGGTCCCACAAAGACCGTAGAACAGTGGCGTTCGCCGGGTGATCGAACGACCGTTGACGCGCGTGGTGGGAGCCCTCTGGACGGAGGCCTCCACCGCGAGAACGCGGAATGCAGAGGGTGTCCCCATGACTGATTCGACGCTGATGCAGGTGTTGCGAACCCCCCGCCTGGAACTGGTTCCGATCACGCTCGACCTGGTCGAGGCGGTGATGGCCGACCACTGCGAAGAGGTCGAGCGCATCGCGGGGGCGAGGTTTCCGGGGAAGTGGCCGGGGAGGGCGCTCATCGAGCGGGCGTTCAGCGCGTCGATGGAGCGCATCCGCGCCGACCCCTCGCTCCGACTGTGGGGCGACCGGCTGATGATCGCGACCACGCCTGCGGGCGAGCGCACCATCGTCGGCAGCGTGGTGTTTCACGGAGCGCCCGACGACGACGGCTCGGTGGAGGTCGCCTACGGCGTGGAGCCGAGCTCGCAGGGCATGGGCTACGGCGCCGAGGCGACGTGCGCGATGGTCGAGTGGGCGCTCGCGCAGTCGGGTGTGCGTGCGGTGACGGCGTCGACCTTCGCGTGGCACACGGCGTCGGTGAAGATCCTGCGCCGCGCGGGCCTCGTGCACGCGGGCTGGCGCGACCACGAGCTGCTCGGTGAGATCGAGGTGTTCGAGCGGCGCGCGATCGCGCTGCCTGCCTTCGTCGGGGCGAGCACCCGCGAGGTGGTGGCGAGGGCAGCGCGCGCGGTCTGACCTGAAGGTTCAGTCCCAGCGGGGATACGGGCCGCGCGAGGCGGACGCGGGCGAGGTCGGAGCGGACGAGGCCGTCGGGGTCTGCGACGAGCGGTGGCGTCGCGACCGGTGATGCGAGCGACGCGGCGGGTCGTCGACGTTGACCTCGATCGGCGCGACGGCGACCTCGATGGGTTCGGGCGAGTCGCTCGGAGCGGCGAGCGCCGCAGGCCCGGGGACCATCGCCGCAGGCGCGGGCGCAACCGGTGCCGGTGGAGGCGTGGGTCGCGCGAGGGTGGTCGTGCGCGCAGCGACCGGGCGAGGGCGGGCGGCGTTGCGGCGTTGCGAGAGGGTGGCGAACCCGGCGATGCCGAGCGCGAGCGCGAGCGCGAGGGCCGTCGCGGCGCGGGTCGCGGTCACCATCGGGGCGCGGACGGTGCCTGCGAAGGGCCCGCTGGTGATGCCGGCGCGCGCGCCCTCCACGGGCAGCGCCTCGATGGCGCGCAGGAAGGCTTCGGCGGACTCCGGGCGATCGGCGGGGCGCTTCTTGAGCGCGCTGGCGACGAGGTCATCGAGCTCGGAGTGGACGCCCGACTCGGGCGCGACGTCGAGCACACGCGGCGCGGGCGTGGTGATGTGGTGGGCCATCACCACCACCGCGTCGTCCTCCCCAAACGGAACCGTTCCCGTCAGCATCTGGAAGAGCATCACGCCGACCGCGTAGAGGTCGCTGCGGCCGTCGAGGGTGCGCCCCTGGGCCTGCTCGGGGGACATGTACCGGGGTGTTCCGAAGACCGTTCCCTCCTGGGTGGCGACGGGGTCGATGGGCGCGTCGTTGGCGCCGGGGCGAATCTTCGCGACGCCGAAGTCCACCACCTTCACGAGCTCATCGGCGTCGGCGTGGGCGTCGACACGCGCCAGGAAGATGTTGTCGGGCTTCAGGTCGCGATGAACGATCCCCGCCCGGTGCGCCTCGCCGAGCGAGCGGAGCATGCCCGTCGTGATGCGTAGCGCCTCGGACACCGGGAGGGCGCCGTCGCGTCGCAGGCGCGTCGAGAGCATCTCGCCCTCCAGCACCTCCATCACGAGGAAGAGCAGCCCGTCGGTGGTCTGCCCGAAGTCGAGCACGGCGACGGTGTTGGGGTGGCGCAGGTTGGAGAGCGCGAGCGCCTCACGATGAAAGCGCGCGACCGTGTCGGGGTCACGACCGAGCTCGCGGCGCAGCACCTTGACCGCGACGTCACGGCCGAGGGCCCGCTGCTCGGCGCGGTACACGGTGCCCATCCCGCCGACCCCGAGGCGGTCGATGATCTCGTAGCGGTCAGCCAGCACCGTGCCGATGAGCGGGTCTTCCATCGCGCGCTCGAAGGCCGCCACGGTCAGCAGTCGACGGCCATCATCGGGGCACCGACTGGTGCCTTCGTGGTAGCTGCGCTGGCAGGTGGGGCAGATGCGCATGCAGGGTCGAACGCTCTATGGGGTGGCCATCGGGGCCCGCGACAGGTTCAATCGTCTCGTGATGGGTGATCGATCGAGCTCTTCCGGTCTGCGATCGCTTCGATGGTACGCCATCGCGGCGCCGCTCGTCGCGGCGCTCGCCCTCGACGATGCCACCGGCCTCGCTGACCCGCTAGATGAGCCGTGGCGCATCGCCCGCGCCGACCCCACCGCACGCCTCCGCAGCGCCGACCTCTCCGTGCGCCGCGGGGGTGCCTACGCGCTCCTGCGCTCGCGTCTCACCGACTCCCCGGGCGTCTCCGAGACCGAGCGATTCGCCCAGGATGAGGCGCTGCTCTCGTTTCTCACGCGAGAGGCCGACCTGGAGGCGCGGCTCACGGCGCTCACCGCGCTCGCGCTCCCGGTCGGACGAGATCCGTCCCTGCTCGGCGCCCGCATCGACTCGCTGAACCTCAGCAACGCCGCTCCGCCCATCGCCCTCGCGTCGCTGCACGCCTTCGGCCTCACCGCGCTGCTCCGCCAGGGCGCCGGGCAGGAGGCCTTCGTCGTCCCCGACGACGACCGCGCGGCCGTGTCGCTCGACGCCCTCGCGCGCCGGCCCGACGTGAGCCTTGAGGGCCACCCCCTGGACGAGCCCCTGAGCTGGAGGATTCTCGCGCGACGGGGTGACCCCTCGGCCGCCGCGGCCATCGTCGCGGAGCTCACCCGCGCCCCCCAACAGAATCGCCGCATCCACCGGGCGTCGGCGGTGTGGGCGGCGCGGTCATTGCGCCTCGTGGAGGCGGTGCCGGCGCTGGTGGCGATGGCGCGAGGCGCGCCCGAAAGGGAGCTTCGCCGACAGGCCACGGCCGCCCTCGGAGACCTCGGCGGCGTGGCGACAGAAGACCTCGTCGCCCTCATTGACGACCCGCTGACCCGCGCGTCTGCGCTCGGCGCTGTCGCGCGCCTGGGCCATCGAGAGGCTCTGCCCGCCGTGCGACGGTACCTCCAGGACACTGACCCGGGTGATCGGGCGGCCGCGGTCGATGCGCTCGCGGCGCTCGAAGGCAGGGTAACAGTCCGACCGACGGGGCCATCGGTTGGGTTGCTAGTGGGAGAGAGCGTCGCTGCGCTGGAGCGTCGACTGTTGACTGACGTGGACGGTGAGGTTCGGGTCACCGCGGCGATGGCGCTGGCGCGGCGTCGCGGCGTCAACGCGCTGAGGGCGATCGAGGCGGCGACGGTGGTGGCGTGGAGCGCGGCGATGCTCGACGGACTGTCGCTCGCGGCGGCCATCGCCCGCGATCCCACGCTCGCGGCGGAACCTTGACCCCAACCTCGCCCCGGTGTCATTCCCCGTGGCCAATGGAAGCGCAAGCGCCCGAGGGGACGACGGTGGTGGCGGAGGAGTCGATGCCGCTGGAGGCGATCCTCAAGCGACTCGAAGAGGTGGTGGGGCTCCTGGAGAAGGGAGACCTCCCGCTGGAGGAGTCGCTGCGGGTCTTCGAGGAGGGCGTGCGCTTGACGCGCGCCGGGCAGCGCAGGCTCGACGCGGCGGAGAAGCGGGTCGATCAGCTCGTGGCGGGCGATGGCGGCGAGCTGTCGCTCCAGCCGATGACGCGCGGCTGAGGGGTGTCTCGCGTGTGCCGCGGGCTTGGTTCCACAGCCTGAAGCGCTCCATCCCGAGTCTGGACGTTTCGAGAATCCCGATGGTATGACCGCGCCGCCGCGAAGGCGGTGGTGGGCTCAGCGCAGAGCTTAAGTAGGTAGAGGAGACACGACGATGCGGCACTCTCGATGGCTGGCTTTGATCCTCGTGGCGCAGGCGATGGCCCTGCCCGTCGTGGCGTTCGCGCAGACCCCGCCCTCGGGTGGTCGCCCGGCCGCTGCGAGCGACGAGGAGGGTGACGACGAGGAGGAGGACGAGGAGCCGGCGCCCGCCGCGGGCACCACGCAAGACACCGCCACGCCGCCGCCTGCCGCCGCGTCCGAAGAGCCCGGCACGCCGGAGACCGACGAGGCCCGTCGCACGCGCATCCTGCCGCGCTTCTCGTCCCTCGACGGCTCCATCGGCCTGCTCCACACCCGCGCGGCGCAGACCGGCGGGGCGGGGTCGTTCCGCTTCGGGCTCATCGGTGAGTACTACGGCGGCTCGGAGTTTCTCCGCCCCCCGACGCTCGCCGGAACGTCCACCGTCGGCACCGACTCGGCCCAGCACGTCGGCGGCACCGCGACGCTCTCGTACTCGCCCCTCGACTTCCTCGAAATCTTCGCGTCGATCCGCGCGTACGCCAACAGCAACGACCGCGAGCGCCCCGCGCTCTTCCAGGTGCTCGGCGACACCACCCTCGGTGTGAAGGGCGCCGCGCGCGTCTGGCGTGGCCTCTACGTCGGCGGCTACGCGTCGCTCTATCTGCTCAACCGCTCCGGCGACATCGGCCTGCTCGGTGACTCCACCAGCGCTGACTTCGGCGTGCTCAGCACCGTCGATCTGCGCGAGTTCCGCACCAGCGTCCCGCTGCGCTTCCACGTCAACGCGCACTACTACCTCGACAACAGCTCGGCGATCGTGTCGCAGACCGAAGAGCGCCGCCGCGCCGCGCAGCCCGGCTACGACGCCGCGCGCTGTGCGTCGGGTGCGATCGACCCGACCTGCTTCCTCGAAGTGTCGCGCATCGAGCGCAACGCTCTCGGCATCAACCGCGTCGACCAGTTCGGCATCAACCTCGCGGCCGAAGTCGAGCTTCCGTGGGTGCGCCCCTTCCTCGAATGGTCGGTCGGCATCCCGGTCAACCGTCAGAGCTACTCGTGCTTCGAGCCGGGCTCCGGCATGTCGGGCCCCGGCGGCGCGGGCGATGACGACGCCTGCCTCGCCCGCGAGGGCTTCGCGGCGATGCCGTCGCGCTTCACCATCGGCGCGCGCGTGCTGCCGCCGGTGCGCGGCCTCGCCGCCATGCTCGCCGTCGACATCGCCACGAGCGGGAGCTCCAACTTCGTCCGCGAGCTCGCTCCGACGACCCCGTGGACCTTCTTCCTCGGCGCGTCCTTCGCCTACGACATCCATCCGCCGGTCGAGCGCGTGGAGGTCCCTGGGCCGGAGCGTGTGGTCAACCGCGACGTCGATCGCACCCCGCCGGGCGGCCACGTCCTCGGCACCGTGCGCGACGCCGAGAGCCACGCGGGCATCCCCGGGGCGATCGTCAACTTCGCCGGTCACCCCGACCTGCACATCCTCGCGACGGCGGCCGACGGTCGCTTCCGCTCGGGTCACCTCGCTCCGGGCGAGTACCGCCTCCAGGTGACGGCGCCCGAGTACAACGCCGGCGAGTGCACCTTCACCGTGCCCGCCCCGGCGCCTGCGCCCGAGGGCTCGACCGCTCCGGCGCCCAACGCCGACCCCGAGGTCACTGCCTCGTGTGAGCTCCGCGCGCAGCCCCGCCGCGGCGGGCTCGCCATCCACGTCGTCTCGTCGCAGGGCGCGGCGGCCGTCGCCAACGCCAACGTGGTCATCTCGCCGGCGCCGGGCCTCAACGTGCCCAACGGCCAGCAGGCGCCCACCGACCGCACCGTCACCACCGACGAGCAGGGCCGCGCCACCGTCGACGAGCTCCTCGCGGGCCCGTACAACGTGCGCGTCGAGTCGAGCGACCGTCACATGGGCTCGGCCGCCACGCAGGCGACCGTCGAGCCGCGCACCAGCCGCGCGGTCGAGATCACCGTGACCCGCCGCCCGGTGCGCGCGTCCGTCGCGATCCGCGGCAACCTGCTCACCATCATGCGGCAGGTGCACTTCCAGACCAACTCGTCGGCCATCCTCCCGGACTCCAACACCCTCCTGGAAGAGATCGCCGACACCATCAACCGCCACCCCGAGATCACCGCTGTGGAGATCCAGGGCCACACCGACAACGTCGGCGTTCCGGCGAGCAACATGACCCTCTCGCAGAGCCGCGCCGAGGCCGTCCGCGAGACCCTCATCCGGCTCGGCGTCCCGGCCGACAAGCTCACCGCGCGCGGCTTCGGCCAGACCCGCCCGGTGCGCCCCAACCTCACCGCGGTGGGCCGTACGGCCAACCGTCGCGTGGAGTTCCACCTGACCCGCACGGGCGCCGCCGCCCCGGCCGCGCGCCCCGCCGCCAACTGATGCGACGACGCGCGATCACCTCGGTCGCGCTGCTCGCTCTGTCCTGTCAGGCAACCTCTCCCCCTCCAGCACCCGCACCGCCCGCCGCCGCGCCACCGCCCGTGGTGACGCCGCCCGTTGCGCCGGCACCACCCGACGCGCTCGTCACCGTCACCGAAGCTCTCTCTGCGCTGACGCCCGTCGCGGCGCTCGACGCTCCGTGGGTTCCGGTTGCGGCGCTGCGGGCGGTGTCGCGTGCGTCGGGCGACCTGCCGCTGCCCGGCGCACCGACGCGCCACGATGACCGCGTCACCTGGGTGCTGCTGTTGCAGTCCAGCGCGCGCGAGACGACGGCCACGTCTGTGTGCGCGGCGGTCACAGCGGACGCGCACCTCGCCTGCGCGAGCGACCGCGTGGAGCACGCCGGACGCATCCGATCGCGGGTGGTGGTGGGCTGGCGCGAGGAGGCCGCGACGACCCCCGTGGCGCTCTCGCGGGCTCAGCCGCTGCGGGCGCTCTCGCGCGTGGCGAACGGGGTGTGCCTCGTCTCCGCGCAAGAGACCGAACGCACCCTCGACCTCACGGTGCGCGCCGACAACGAGTCCATGTTGGGCGAGACGCTCGCGCTGATGGTGGTGTCGCCTGGGCTGCGCGAGCTCATCACGGTGCGCGTCGAGCCGCAGGGTGGTGGACTCCAGGCGACGCTCTCGTGGCCGCTCGCCCGTGCGACGACGCGCGACCTCGGTGCAGACGTCTGGCCGACCCGATGTGACGGAGCGCTCGAACTCGGCGCGGCTCTCCCCGCGGGGACGCTGCCGGTGGCGCGCGCGTACCTTCCGGGGACGCAGGCGCGCGGCGCCGTGATGACGCTCGGGCGCCAGGCGTGGCTCGTGACGGTGGGCGATCGCCTCGCGCGCGCCACGGTGCAGGCCATCGATGAGGGGGGCGTGACGCTGCTGCGGCCGGGCGTCGCGCGACCGACGCGTCTCCCCTGGCGGCCGTGACGGGATCGGCGTCAGGGCGAGCCGCGATTGGACGCCCACGACGCTCGCGGACGTGTACGCTCGGGACGTGCGCGCGCCCGCACCCTCCGCCGCTGCGCTTCGTGGGCCAAACGCCGTGCGCGCGCTTGCGTCGACGTGGCTGCTCGCGCTCGCGTCGTGCGTGACGGATGGGTGGGTTCCGCCCGTCGACGCCTGCGTGGGACCGCGGTGCGCTCCCATCGACGCCTCCGTCGATGCCTCCGTCGTGGACGCGGTCGCCGACGTCGCCCCGGAGGCGTCGGTGCGGTCGTGCGTGGGCGTCCCGGTGCGGGCGCTCGTCAGCGGCTACTACGACTTCACCTGCGCCCTCCGTTGTGACGGGACCGTCTGGTGCTGGGGCTCCAACGCCTTTGGCCAGCTCGGCGACGGGACGCGCACCTCGCGCGCGATCCCGGTGGCCGTGCGCGACCTCGGCGGAGGCGCCACGGCCATCGCCGCGGGCTTCTCGCACGCGTGCGCGGTCGTGCAGGGCACCGTGCGCTGCTGGGGAGACAACGCCAACGCACAGTTGGGCAGCGGCAACCGCGAGGTGTCGAGCGGGACGGTCGCAGTCGTCGGGCTCGGCCGCCCCGCGGTGGCCGTGGCCGCGGGAGGTGAACACACCTGCGCGCTCGTGGAGGGAGGCAGCGTCTGGTGCTGGGGCAACAACCCGCAGGGCGCCATCGGCGACGGGTCCTACCTCCTGCGGACGATGCCGGCGGAGGTGCGCAGCCTCGACGGCCCGGCCGTCGACATCATCGCGGGCCAGTACCACACCTGCGCGCGCCTGGAGGGCGGTGGCGTGCGCTGCTGGGGCCTCAACATGTTCGGCGCGCTGGGCGATGGGACGGTCATCAACCGCACCCTGCCCGTGCCAGTCGAGCTCGCGCGCGGCGCGACCGCCATCAGCTCGCGGTCGAACCACACCTGCGCGCGGCTGGAAGGCGGTGAGCTGTGGTGTTGGGGCTACAACGCCGACGGGGGCGTCGGGGACGGGACGCTCGTCCAACGGACGCGCCCGACGCGCGTGCCCATCGTCGGCGACTCCGTGCTCGGCGTCAGCGTCGGCGACCAGCACACCTGCGCGTGGAGCGACGGCGGCGGGCTCCAGTGCTGGGGCGCCAACTCGCGCGGACAGCTCGGCGACGGGTCCACCCGCCGCCGCCTGATGCCCACCGTCGTCGAGGGCATCGGAGGCAGCGTGGTGTTGGCGGCCGCGGGCAACACGCACACCTGCGTGGCCCTGGCCGACGGACGCGTGCGCTGCTGGGGAAGCGGAACCGACGGGCAGCTCGGCTCGGGCACCAACGACGACCAGGCGACGCCCGTGACGACGCTGCTGCCGCGGTGAGCCCGCAGGCGGCTGGTGTCGAATCAGGAGAGGTTGCGGGTGGTTGGCTGGTGATGGATCATCGCGCTCCCGGGTGAGCGACGACGACCACGGCATCGAGGGCCTCGCGGGGACGACGCTGGACGCGCGTTTCAAGCTGGAGTCCTTCGTCGCGCGCGGCGGCTACGGTGCGGTCTATCGGAGCACCCACCCTGCGCTGGGCTGTCCCGTCGCGATCAAGGTGCTCGCCGTCCACGAGGCGCCTGGGGACGCGCTGCGCGAACAGTTCGCCGAGGCCTTCGAGAAGGAGGCGCGGCTGGTGGCTGCGCTGCAGCACCCTGCGATCGTGCGGGCGCTCGACGTCGGCGTGACGCCCATCGAGGGGCGCGCGCACCCGTTCATGGTGATGGAGTGGCTCGACGGCGCGACGCTGGAGACATCGCTCCGCGCGCGGGCGAACCGACGGCACGGCCCCCGCGAGGCCTTCGAGCTCCTGCGCCCGGTGTTCGACGCCATCGCGAGCGCCCACGAGGCAGGCGTCGTCCACCGCGACCTCAAGCCCGCCAACATCATGGTGACGGTTCCTCGCCGCGGGGTGTCGGCGACGAAGGTGCTCGACTTCGGCGTCGCGAAGGCCCTGCGCGCCGACGAGGCCGCGCCGAACCCCACCGAGCGCACGGGCGACGCGACGTCGGCGTTCTCGCTCTCGCACGCGGCGCCCGAGCAGGTGGGCCGCCTCCGCACCGGGCCGTGGACGGACGTGCACGCCCTCGCGCTGCTGCTCGTGGAGGCGCTCGTCGGCGAGCGCGCGTACCGGGGCCGCACCACCATCGAGCTCTTCGCCGCCATCAGCGCGCCAGTCCGTCCGACGCCGGGCACCTTCTGCGTCGAAGTCGGCCCGTGGGAGCTGGTCCTCGCCCGCGCGCTGTCCATCGACCCGACCGCGCGCCACGCCCACGCCTCGGAGCTCTTGAGCGCCCTCGACGCGACGCTCGACGACGCGCAGAGAGCCTGGGAGGCCGCGGCCGATCGCCCGTCGGCGCCGCCCCTCGACGAGACGTGGCGGCCGTCGGGGCCGGCGGTCGCGCAGCGCGATCCCGTGGCAGTCGTTCGGCCCACACCCACGGCGACGACGCGTCCCGTCCGCAACGGTCTCCGCCGCGCCGTCGCCGCCGCCGCCGCGCTCGTTGCGCTCTTCGCGCTGGCCGCCGGGGCGTTGGTCGCGCGGCACCGCGGGGCACCGACCACCGCGCGCCGGGCGACGCTGCACGCCTCGACGTCGGAGGCGACGTTGCCGCCCGCGCCCCCCGCTGCCATGCGTGAGTTCGTGGTCATCCCGGCCGCTCCGCACGCGTCCCCCCCGGCGCCGGTGCCCGCCCCGCCGCCCCGCATCGCTGCCCCGCCGCGCCGATCGCCGCGCCCTCCCGTGCGCGCGCCCTCCCCGGATGAGATCGCGATCGAGTGAGGGACGCCGCATGACCCCGAGTGCCCGATGAGAGAGCGCTACTGGATCGAGTCCGCCGGCACCCGCATCCCCCTCGACGCGGGGAGCGTGTTGTTGGGGCGCAGCATCGACTGTGACGTCGTCCTGCGCGACGAGCGGGTGAGCCGCCACCATGCCCTCGTCCGCGTGGTCGAGGGCGGCGTCGAGGTGGTGACTCTCGGCGCGCGCTCGGTGCACGTCAACGGCGCGCCGCGCGAGGGCGCCGTGCGGATGCAGGAGGGCGACCGCCTGGAGGTGGCGGGCCACGCCTTCGAGCTGCGGCGGACTGGCTCGCGCGCCGAGCCCGACACCCACTGGTTCGTCGAGCGGAGCGCGGGCGTGCTGGTGCGCGTCTCGAACGCCCGGCTCGTGCTCGGTGGCGGCGCCGACGACGACCTCGTGGTGCCGGAGTGGACGCCGGGCGTCGTGGCGCTGGAGGCGGTCGGCGAGCGCCTCGTGCTGGAGGTGCTCGCCGACGGCGTGAGCACCGACCGGCCGCTCGTGGCGGGCGAGATGATCGACCTCTCGGGCGGCGATCGCATCGCGTGCGGCGGCGCCTGGCTGCGCATCCTCGCGCTCCCCGGTGACCCCTCGAAGCCGACGAACTCGCCGGTCGTGGATGAGCTGGTCACCTCGGCGGTGTTGGCGTTCCTGCCGCGCGGCGGGCGGCTGGTGCTTCGGGTGGGCGCCCGCGAGCGCAAGGTGTACCTCGCCGAGAAGCGGGCCGAGCTCGTCGCCTGCCTGCTGCGTCCGCCCGCGCCGTTTGCTGTCGGCGACCTGATCCCCGACGAGGTGCTCGCCGAGCGGCTGTGGCCGAAGCGCCTCGCCGGGCGCACCGACATCAACACGCTGCTCTGGCGCATCCGGAAGGACTTCGCCGAGGCCGGGCTCGACCGGGTCGTGTTCTTCGACCGCACCGGTGGCGGGCTGCGGGTGAAGCTCGCCTCGAACGGGAGCGCCGACGTCCAGAGCGCCCCGCCGCCCGACGACTAGAGACTGAGCCTCACCAGCGCAGGACGAGCCCCGCCGCGGAGGCCGAGACCGGCGCGGGGCGGCGGCGCGCGAAGTGGACGCCCACCCACCAGCCGACCCCCGCGACGACGAGCGCCGCGCCGACGCCGAACGCGACGTTGGCCCCAAGGGCCATGTCCCTGTACCGGGCGTGGTGTTCGCTAGCGGCGACCGGGTCGCAGTCTGTCTGAGACGGGCACGCCGCGTCGCGGTCGGCCTGCGCGCCGAGCGCGATGCCGCCGAGCACTCCCGCCGCCGCGAGAGTCGCGAGCCCGAGGCCCCCGACGACCCAGGGGCCAGCCGTCGACGGCGCGACGCGCGACCGGCGGGCGGTGGGCGGCGCAGCGGGACGCGCCATGGGCGGAGGCGGGACGACCGCGGGGAGCACGACGACTGGCGCAGGCGGCGGAGGCGGCGCGACCGCCGGTGGCGGTTCGAGAGGAAGGTCGAGCGTGACCGCATCGCGCGCGCCCGCGACCAGCGTGACGGTGGCGCGGGCGGCGACCCTGCCCGGAGCGGTCGCGATGACCTCCACCGAGCCCGGGGCGACGGGGACGGCCACGTCGAGGAGCGACGCCGAGAGGGCCTCGCCCGCGACGGTGACGCGCAACCCCTCGGGCGCGGGCGACGGGACGCGCACGGTGAGCCGCGCCACGCCCTGCTCGGCCTCGCTCGCGACCGCCTCGCAGCGGGTGAGGAGCGCCTCGCGGGACGGGACCTCGGCGTCGTCGCGCGCCCTCGCGACGCACTCCCCGGCGAGCGCGAGCGCCTCGACAGCGTGCCCGACGCTCAGGTGCTCGCGCGCGAGGAAGTACCGGAGCGACGGCGTGGTGTGGATGGCGGCAGCCCGCGTCGCCAGCTCGATCGCTCGGGCATGGTCTCCATCGCGCGAGGCGCCCCTCGCGGCCTCGATCAGCGCGCGGCGGGCCGCGTCGGTGCCGAGCTGCGCGCGCGCGGGACCGGCGAACGCGAGCACCGCGACGGCCACGACGGAGCGAGCGGAGTGCAGGCGGAGCGGGCGTGACGGATCGTTCCCCATGGGCGTTGGCGGGGCCGAGTGTGTCCCCGATTCGCCGCCGCGGGGAAGCCCTGAGGTGCGGCTGTGAGATCGACGTGTGATCGCGCGGCGCGCCCATCCGAGACCTCCGGTCGGCCGTGACGGCTTGACCCTGCGGGCGCCTCCCGGTACCTGACGAACCCTTCGTCATGGACAAGCCACGCGTTCGTTTTGCGCCTTCGCCCACGGGCTACCTCCACATCGGTGGCGCCCGCACGGCGCTCTTCAACTGGCTTTGGGCCCGCAAGATGGGCGGCACCTTCGTGCTGCGCATCGAGGACACCGACCAGGCGCGCTCCACCGACGAGTCGACCCGTATCATCCTCGACTCGATGCGCTGGCTGGGACTCGACTGGGACGAGGGCCCGGAGGTCGGCGGCCCCCACGGGCCGTACTTCCAGATGCAGCGGCTCGACCTCTACAAGCGCGAGGCCGATCGCCTCGTCAGCGAGGGCAAGGCGTACCGCTGCTATGCGACGCCCGAGGAGATCGAGGCGCTGCGCGCGGCCACCCCCGAGAAGGACCGCAAGGGCTTCATGTACCCGCGCCTCTGGCGCGACAAGACCGAGGCCGACTGGATCCCTGGCGCGCCGTACGTCATCCGCGTGAAGACGCCGCTGCGGGGCACGACCGAGTTCGTCGACAAGGTCTACGGGTCCATCAAGACGCAGAACAGCACCATCGACGACTTCGTCCTGCTGCGCTCGGACGGCGTGCCGCTCTACAACTTCGGCGCGGTGGTCGACGACATCGCCATGGGCATCAACCTCGTGGCGCGTGGCAGCGACCACATCATCAACACGCCCAAGCAGATCGTCGTGTACGAGGCGCTGGGCGCGGCGCTGCCCGAGTTCGCGCACATGCCGATGATGCTCATCCCCGACGGGAAGAAGATGTCCAAGCGGCTCGGCGACGAGCAGGGCATCGATGTGCCCGTGGAGCGCTACCGCGAGAAGGGTTGGCTGCCCGACGCGGTGCTCAACCTCGTCGCGCGCTTCGGCTGGTCATCGGGCGATCAAGAGATTTTCACCCGCGCCGAGCTCATCGAGAAGTTCGACTGGGCGCAGTGCGGCTCCGTCGACGGCCGCTTCAACATCAAGAAGGCCCTCTGGATCAGCGGCGAGCACCTCAAGCTCATGTCCGACGAGTCCTTCGCGGCGGCGGTGCACCCCTTCCTCGCGCGCGTCGGCGTCACCGTCGCGGCCGACGACCCGCGGCTCGTGCCCGCGGCGCGCACGCTCAAGACCCGCTCGGCGCGTCTGCTCGATGCGGCCGAGGGCATGGCCTTCTACTTCCAGGAGACCATCGCGCTCGACCCGGCGGCGGTGGCGAAGTTCATCACCGACGAGGCCCGCGGGCACCTGCGCGACATCGCCGACGTGATCGAGGCGGTGCCCGACTTTACCGAGGCGGGTATCACCGCGGCGGTCGAGGCGTGGCTCGCGTCGCGCTCGCTTGAGATCAAGACCGTCGCCCAGCCCGCGCGCGTCGCCCTCACCGGGCGCACCGCGTCGCCGGGTCTCTTCGAGGTCATGGCCGTGCTCGGTCGCGACGTCAGCGTTCGTCGTCTGCGCTCTGCCGCGGCCCTGTGAGTCACCACACCCCGTGAAGGTCCTCCTCCTCGGCGCCCTCGCGTACGTCGTCATCGTCGCGGTGCTCGCGCGCAAGAAGCTCCATGAGCTGCACCCCAAGCGCTTCTTCCTGGAGACGTGGCGCGAGGTCGATCGCGCCGCCAACGCCGCTCGCGCCCAGCGCGAGGCCGACGGTCTCGGCATCGACGCCCGCCCGTGGGTGGCCTACCTCGTGGCCGCCGTGGTGCTCACCTTCCAGGAGTACTTCGGCGACCGCGCGACCCTCGTCACGCTCCAGACCCGCGGCTTCGTCATCGACTGGGGCGGCGGCCCGCGCGGCCCGGCGACGCATCACCTCCAGATTCTCAAGCCGCTGCGGTGGGCCGTCTCCACGCGCTACGAAGAGCTCGCCGGGCTCACGTACTGGTCGTTCACCCGCTCGCTCGGGTACTTCATCGTGCCCGCGATCATCTTGATGTTCTGGCGGCGCGAGCGCTTCCGCGACTACGGGCTGAGGCTCCGCGGCTTCCTCTCGCACGCGTGGATCTACGCGCTCTTCTTCGGCATCGTCCTGGTCGCGGTGGTCATCGTCTCGCAGACCGGCGAGTTCTCGAACTACTACCCGTTCTATCGGCTGGCCAACCGCTCGTGGAAGGACTTCTTCCTGTGGGAGCTGCTCTACGCGACGCAGTTCTTCACGCTGGAGTTCTTCTTCCGCGGCTTCATGGTGTCGGCCGGGCGCGAGGCCATGGGCTCCTCCGTCGTCGTCGCGATGGTGGTGCCGTACTGCATGATCCACTTCGGTAAGCCCTGGGCCGAGGCGCTCGCGGCCATCCTCGCGGGCGTGGTGCTCGGCACCCTCGCGCTCAAGACCCGCTCCATCTGGTCGGGCTTCCTCATCCACGTCACGGTCGCGGTCTCCATGGACCTCGCGGCCCTCCTCCAGACCCGCGGCCTCCCCGGAAACATCCACCTTCCGCCGAGTTGGAACTGGTAGGAAACCTCTCCCTCACGGGCGCCGACAAGCGCCCATGTTGCGACCCAAAGCTCTCCTCCTCCTCGCCTCCGTCGGGTGCCTCGACCTCGAACCCCCGGCCAACACCAACCCCCCACAGATCACCAGCCTCCGCGCCAACGCCGGCTCCCTCGACGCCGTCCCGCGCGTCCCTGCCATCACCCTCCAGTTCGACCGCGCCATGGCGCCGCCCGAACCCTCCTCCGTGATGCTCTTCCGCGAGCCCACTTCGACCGCGCTCGTGGCCGACGCGCGTGACGGTGTGGTCTCCCTCGGGCGCCTCGCCAACCGCGTGTCCTTGCGGGTTCTCCCCGACCCCGCGCAGCCCTCGCGATGGACCCTCAGCGCCGCCGAGGTGCTCCCGCCGTCCACTCCACTCACGCTCGTTTTCAGTGAGCGAACCCGCTCCGCCCAGGGTCGACCCCTCATCGAAGACGCGGACGGCGGACTCCAGGGAATGGGCGTCGCCATGCGGGTCATCGACGCCGCCGAGGCTGGGCCCGTGCTCACGCCTGCCATCACCGATGCACCCCTCGACACCGACGTCGCGACGCTCTGGCTGCGCGCCGATCGCCCCGTGCGCGTGCTGCGCGCCGACGCCGTCACGCTCGTCGGTGACGACCGCACCGTCGTGACCACGCGCACGGAGGCCGACGCCGTGACCGCCGATGGGCTCGCGCGGGTGCTGCGGGTGACGCCGATGCGACCGCTGCACGCGGGAGTGACCTACGCGTGGCGCGTGACGGGCGTCGTGTCGCGAACGGCAACGGCGGCGGAGGAGGTTCCGTGGCGGCTGATCGCGGGGCCGCCGCAGAGGACGGCGGTGTCTCTCGTCGATGGCGTCGTGTGCGCGACGGGTGAGATCGCCGCAGCAGGCGCGTGCCTGGAGCGCAGCGATCGCGCGGTGGTGATGCGCGCGGCGACGACGGCCCACGCCATCGTGCGCCTGGCGGTGACCGACGGTCGGTGGCGTTGGGCATCGGTCGGAGCACTCGGTACGACGCACCAACTGCGGGTGACGGGCCTGCCCAGCGCGAGCGAGCTGCGATGGCGGTTGGAGGCGTGGGACGTCGCCGGGCGCATGCGCGACGCCCGCGAAGGAACCGTGACGACCATGGACGCCGCCCCGCGGGTGCGCGTCGACGAGGTGCTGGCGCGGCCGCACAGTTCGAGCGCACAGGAGTTCGTGGAGCTCATCAACGACGACGAGGCGGCGGTGTCGCTGGAGGGTTGGGTGCTCGACGGAGGCGGTGCCCGATCGACGCTGCCGACGGGCGCGCGCATCGCGGGGCGGGGGAGGGCGGTGCTCGTCGGCGCGACCTTCGATCCGAGGGGTGTCGAGCGGTCGGACGACCCGGCGGTGCAGGCGGGAGCGCAGGTGATCGTGGTGCGCGGGAGTCTTGCGGGCCGTGGGCTGCGCGACACCGGGGCCGACCTCACGCTGCTGACGGCCACGGGCGTGGTGGTGAGCCGCTACCCGGGGTCGGCGACAGAGCTGCTACCGCGCGAGGGCGTGAGCGCCGTGCGCGCCGATGTGGAACTCGACGAGGAAGACCCGGCGTCGTGGGTGTTTGCGCGCGACGGACGATCGTCGCCGGGTGGGGTCAACGCCCGGTAGCGATCAGCGGCAGTAGGGCTGGTTGCGGAAGGGGTTGGGGCGGCAGGCGCGGGTGCCGGTGCCGATCCAGCGGGAGAAGACCTCGGCGTAGTCGGTGGGGTGGCCCGGCGCCCAGATGCCGCGGCGGTTGGCGCGGGCCTCGGCCTCGGCGTTGAGCAGCGCGCTGTGGATGGGCTCCGGCGCGCAGCCGAAGTCGGTGTAGTAGGCGCTGAGCCCCTCGCGAACGAGCCGCTGCTGGAAGAGCTCACCGTCCATGAAGACGAGAGCGAGCGAGCGGTTGTAGGGGTCGAGCGCGGGGTTGGTCGGCATCCGCGCGTCGGCCTGTCGGGTCACGCTGAAGGTGTGCTCGCCGGAGAAGTACCGCGTCACGGTGGCGGCGGTGGCGATGCCGAAGGCGGTGTTCTTCGAGGCGGGAACCGCGTGTGACTCCTCGGTATTGACCCAGAGGAAGCGCACCGTGGTCTCGCCGAGGATGGGGAAGCTGAAGTGCGCCGTATCACCGTCGACCGTGCGGATGTAGCGAACGTTCACCGACGGCAGGAAGCCGCTCGACGGGACCTCCGAGGGAGTGATGCGCTGCGGGGTCGGGCACCCGCTGTCGAGCACCGGCGGGCCCTGGTCGACGGTCGCGACGTCCATCGCGGTGCCGACATCGAGCGCGCCGGCGTCGTCGATGGGGATTGGGGTCGTGCCGTCGTCGCAGCCCGCGAGGCAGTGGGCGGTGGCGACGAGGAGCAGCGGGAGCCAGGGTGACGCGTGCACGGTGGCGCTTCCACTACGCCCTCGCGTCGGGTCGGCACAAGCCCGGCCGCCATACCGGACAGCGTATGACCACGATGATCCCCGCGGCGGGCCGGGATGTGGCAACAATCACGGCGAAGTCCCGTCATGACCGCGCGCATGAACGACAACCCGCTCCTCCCCAACACCCAGCTCCTGCCGGATGGCGTGGTGACGGTTCGCGGGACGGTGAAGGGCGTGGTCTACCGCACCGACGACAAGCGCTACTCGGTGCTGCGGCTGACCATGCCGCACGGCGAGGACGTGGTGATCACCGGCGCCCTCGGGGACGTGTCGCCGGGCGAGTCGATGCGCGTCACCGGGCGCTGGGAGCGCCACGCCTCGCACGGCCCGCAGTTGAAGGTGGAGACGTGGATCCCCGAGATGCCCACGAGCGCCGAAGGCATCGCTCGGCTGCTGGGGTCGGGCTTCGTGAAGGACATCGGGCCGAAGCTCGCGCACCGCATCGTCGAGCGCTTCGGGGCGTCCACGCTCGACGTCATCGCCGACCACCCCGAGCGACTGGGCGAGGTCGAGGGCATCGGCGCGCGTCGGGCGCAGCGCATCCAGGAGGTGTTTCGCGTGCGGCGCGCGGAGGTCGAGACGCGGAGCTTCCTCGCCGGGCTCAATGTCGGCCCCGGCCTCGCGCGACGCATCTGGGAACGCTTCGGCGTCGAGTCCTCCACCATCGTGCGGGAGAACCCCTACCGCCTCGCCGAAGAGGTGAAGGGCATCGGCTTTCTCACCGCCGACGCCATCGCGCGGGCCCAGGGCGTCCAGGCCGACGACCCGCGTCGCATCGCGGGGGCCACGCTGTTTCTACTGCTCGAAGCGATCGACGACGGGCACACCGCGCTGCCGCCCGACGAGCTCGCTGTGCTGGCCGATCGCTTCTCCATCCCGCAGCCGTCGGTGCACACCGCCCTCGCCGAGCTCGCGCTGCGGCGCACGGTCATCCGCGACCTCGACCTCATCTATCCGCCGCCGCTCTACGACGCCGAGGTGCGCCTCGCCCGCGACCTCGCCGCGCAGATCACCCGTCCGCTCAAGCCCGTGCGCCGCGAGGCTCTCGCGGTGCCCGAGGTGCGCGCGGCCCTCGACCAGCTCAACGCGAAGCAGCGCTCGGCCGTCGAGGCGAGCATGACGGCGGGCGTTCTGGTGCTCACCGGCGGACCCGGCACCGGCAAGACGACGACGGTGCTGGCGCTCGTTCGCTTGCATCAAGCGGCGGGGCACAAGGTGCTGCTCGCCGCGCCGACGGGGCGCGCCGCGCGTCGCTTGTCGGAGGCGACTCACCACCCGGCATCGACGATCCATCGGCTGCTCGACTGGTCGCCGCGCATCCAGCGCTTCGCCCGCGACCGCAGCTCACCGCTCGACGCCGACCTCGTGCTCGTCGACGAGGCGTCGATGGTCGACGTTCAGCTCGCGTCGCACCTCGTCAACGCGCTGCGCTCGGGTGCGCGGCTGGTGCTCGTGGGCGACGCCGATCAGCTCCCGCCGGTGGGACCGGGCACGGTGCTGGCCGACCTGCTCAAGGTGCCTGAAGTGACGGCGGTGCGGCTGACGGAGGTGTTTCGTCAGGCGGCCGAGAGCGCGATCGTTCGGGGGGCGTACGAGGTGCTGCGGGGGGAGGTTCCGAAGAGCTCCGCGCCGCGCGGACAGACGGCGGAGGGCGACGCCCCGCGGGGCCCGGCGGGTGAACTCTTCATCGTCTACCGCGACGACGGCGAGGAGGCCGCGCGCGTGCTGGTGGAGACGGTGGCGAAGCACATCCCGCGGTCGTTCGGTCTCGACCCGATGCGGTCGGTGCAGGTGATCGTTCCGACGCACCGCGGACCCATCGGGGCGCAGAAGCTCAACGAGGCGTTGCAGGCCGCGCTCAACCCACAGGCCGTGCGCGGTCGGCGCGGCTTCTCGGTGGGCGACAAGGTGATGCAGCTCCGCAACGACTACGACCTCGACGTCTCCAACGGCGACGTCGGCCTCATCGAGAGCATCGACGAGAAGACCGTCACCGTCCGCATCGACGGCCGGGAGGTGCGCTACGCCGACGACGCCGTCGACAGCCTCGCGCTCGCCTACGCGACCACCGTGCACAAGGTGCAGGGGTCCGAGTACGACGCCGTCGTGCTGGGGCTGCACACCTCGCACTTCGTGCTGCTCAACCGGGCGCTGCTCTACACGGCCATCACCCGCGCGCGCCGCCTCGTGGTCATCGTCGGGAGCAAGAAGGCGCTGGAGATGGCCGTCAGCACCCGCCGGGTCGTCGAGCGCCACGGGGCGCTGCTCCACCGCCTCCGGGCCGCGCTCGCCCCATAGCCTGGCAGTCGCAGGAGCGCCCAGTGACGTCGACCCAGCATGCCTCACCGTCGCGCAGCGACGCGGCACCCACTCAGGTCGACCGGAACCCTCGGTCCCCTCTTCGAACGAGTCTCGGTCGGCAGCGATCGCCGGGACGTAGGCCGGTGCCCCGTCGCTGCGCGACGGTGAGGCGCGTTGGGTCGACGTGGGTGGGCGCTCCCTCGACGACGCGTAGGTCCCGCGGTCGCCCCGGGATGCGGAGTCGGTGTTGGCGGCGTGGGTGAGGACCGATGACGAGCGCCTCGCGTCGCCACGACGCCTACTCCGAACCTCAGGCTCGCCCTGACCTTCGGAGTAGGCGGGATGGGAGGCAGAAGTCGCAAGGGCGCGAGGGTCGCAAGGACCGGAGTTTCAAGGGCAGCGGAGACGAGCGCCATGCGCGTGGTGGTGTCTTGGAAGACTGCGGACCCAACCCTCCGCGCTCCTGAAACTCCGATCCTTGCGACCCTCGCGCCCTTGCGACTTCTGCCTCCCATCCCGCCTACTCCGAAGGTCAGGGCTTGCCCCGGTCCGTTGACACCGGCGCGCGTTTCCGAAATCTTTCCGCGCCCTCCAACCCGGTCGTGTCATCGTAGATGCGCTTGTCCCGCGCCCCACTCCTCCTTCTGTGCGCCTCGCTGCTGGCCGTCCCCTCGGGCGTCGCCTCGCAGCCGTCGTCGCGTGGGGCGTGCTCGCAGGTGACGTCGCTCCTCGACAACACCACCGTCCGCGGCACCACCGTCGGCGTCGCCGACCGCGCCCACGCCTCGTGCGCGCGGCAGGCCCTCTCCGGCGAGCGCGTGTACTCGCTGCACCTCGACCAGCCCGCCCACGTCTCGCTCCGCGTGGCGGCCGACTACGACGTCGCGCTGTACGTGCGCGGCGACTGCGCTGACGAGGTGTCCGAGCTCGCCTGCAACGACGACCGCGAAGACGCCCGCCACGCCGGGCTCGACCTCGACCTCACCGCGGGAACCTGGTTCATCTTCGTCGACGGCTACGACACCGACAGCGAGGGCACCTTCACGCTCACGGTCAACGCGCGCGTCACTTCGGCGCGGCTCCAGCGCGCACCGTCGGGTCCGCCCGTCGCGGGGCGTACGCGTCCGACGTCGTAGCGGGCGTCCACGCGGCGACGCTCTGCTCGTCGCCTCCCCGCGGGTGTACGTCCACGTCGATGGGGCGAGCTGGCGCGTTGACAGCAGCGGCGGGACCAACAGCGGCACCGCGCCCCCACGCTGTCTGGGTCCGTCTGCGGATTGCTCCCAGGCCCGTGATAGCGTCTGCCCGGTGAAAAGCCCTCTCCTTCGCGCTGCTGGGGTGGCGATGGTGGCGTGGGGCGTCGCCTGCACCCGACCGCGCACGGAGATCGTCGCCACGGTCACGTCGCAGGTTCCGTGGGGGCCAGGACAACAGATCCAGACGCTCTCGGTGGAGGTGCGAACCGGCGACGCCAACGGCCCGTCGCGCAGCCTGCGGTTGGTCCCGCTGGGGACGACGGGCGGGCTCACGGCGCTCCCCTTCCGCGTCGGTCTCCTGCCGACCGCGTCCCGTGGCGCCAACGACCCGACGCCCGTGTGGATCGAGGCGCTCGGCTGCGCCGGGACGACCTGCACGCGCGCCGACGCGGTGGTGTCGCAGCGCGCGGTCGTTCAGTTCGTGGACGAGGCGACGCTCGACCTGCAACTGGTGCTCGCGACGGCGTGTCTGGCCAACCGATGCCTGCCATCGCAGCGGTGCGAGCCCAGCAGTGGGGATTGTGTGAGCGCGACGGTGGTTCCGTCCGCGCAGGGGAGCGTTGGCGGGGATGCAGGAGCGGTCGGGTCCGACGGCAGCTCGGACGTGGCGGGCAGCGATGCAGAAGCGACGGACGTCGCACGCGACGCCCTGGCCGATGGCACGGTCGACGTTGGCGTGAGCGCGGACGTGTCGGGACCGATGGACGTCGTGGCGGTCATCGACGTGTCAGGTGACGCCGGCGCGATCGACGCTGGGACCGCGGACACGGGGGTCGATAGCGAGGTGAACGAGGTCGGCGTTCCCGACGCTGGTCCGGTGGACGTTGGTACGTCCGACGTCAGTCACCGTACCTGTCCCACGGCGCTCGCGCTCGGACTCTTCGACACAGGGACCGACGGCTGGACCTTCGACAGCCTCTGGCGACACGGCTCGGGCAACGTGGTCGCCGGCTCCACCACGCGGTTCGCGTCGACATACACGCAGAACCTCACCAGCGGCGCGGACACCGACCTCTCTGGCTGCAGTGCGGCGCTCCTCACGTTCACGGTGCGCCTCGACGACAACCCATCGTACGACTCGTCGGTCGACAAGTCCGAGCGCCTCTCGCCGCAGTGTTCGGGGGACGGCGGCGCCGCGTGGACCAACCTGACGCCGAACCCCTGGCCCGCGCGACAGTCCCAGTGTGCGACCACCTACTGCTCCGGCGGATACAACTCCACGCGCGCCTTCGCGATCACGGCGCAGTCCATCACGCTCCCGCCGTCGTGCCTCACGGCGCGGGTCCGCGTCCGCTTCCAGGCCCGCGGCGCTAGCGTTTGGCGCCTCCAGAACCCCGGCTGGACGATCGACGCTGTCCGCATCAACTGACTCCGCGGCCAGTCGTTCCTGAACAACGCGAGGTAGGCGCCGGGCTCGTGCGTCCGACCTCGTAGCGGCAGGGAATCGGCGGCGCCGATACCATCGGGCGTATCGTGGCGAGGTGCTGCCGCGACTGACCCTCCATCACTGCGTCCTGCCCGCTCTCCTCGCGCTCGCCGGATGCCGCCCGCCCGCGCCCCTGCCGCCGCCGACCGTCGCGGTGACCCCGCCGATGCCGGTGGTGGACGCCGGGACGCCGTCGCTCGATGTCGCTGCCGTCGCTCCCGCGCCGCCGGGACTGCCGCCGGTCGGTGGCGTGGCGCCCTCCTCGCCCGTCGCGCAGATCGCCCTCGGCCACAACCGCGCCTGCGCGTTGCGTGTCGACGGTCGCGTGGTGTGCTGGGGCGTCGGGATGGAGGACAACGACGACAACCGCGCGCACGCCGCGCCAGCGCTGGTCGTGGGCCTCGTCGACGCGGTGGAGGTCGCGGGCGACGTGGCCCGCTGGTGCGCGCGTCGTCGGAGCGGCGAGCTGCGATGCTGGGACGAGACCCTGCGCACCGGTGGCGTCGAGGCGACCGACGTGGCGGAGGTCGCCTGGGACTGCGTTCGGAAGACCAACGGGTCGGTGTGGTGCTGGGAGGGCACCGAGCCCTCGGCGCTCCGCGAGGTCGCGCTCCCTGCGCCCGTCCGCGCGTTGGGGCACGGCACCATTTCGTGTGCGGTGCACGTCGACGGGAGCGTCTCGTGCTGGGGCACCGCCGGGTTTCATCAGCTCCCCGGCGACGCGGGGGTGAGCGAGAGCAACGTGCCGCCCATCCGTCTCGCCGGACTCGCGGGCGTCGACGAGGTCGGGACGAGCCAGTTCGCGCCGAGCTGCGCGCGGGCGGGTTCGCGCGTGTGGTGCTGGGGCGGCGAGGGCTCCGCCAGCTACCGCCCGACGCCGCTGCGAGGCGTCGCCAACGCGCTGCGCCTCGCGGTCGGAGAGTACCACTCGTGCGCGCTGACCAGCGGCGGGAGGGTCTCGTGCTGGGGCGCCAACGCATCGGGCCAGCTCGGTCGAACGCGTGAAGCGCTGGACGACTCCGCGACCCCGGTGGTGGTGCGGGACGTGATCGGCGCCGTGGAGGTAGCGGTGGGCGGCGGCGAGCCGGCCGGCGGCGGCGGGTCGACCTGCGTGCGCGATGTGGCGGGTGCGGTGCGCTGCTGGGGACAGATCAACGGCGAGAGCCGACCGACCGCGGTGGATCTCTCGTCGGCGCAAGAGCCCGCGCCGCGCTGAGGGCCGCGGCTACGGCGACGAGGCGTTAGCGCCTCGACGCGACCGTTGACCCGTCCGGGGTCGCGTGCGACGACGGTGTTCGTCACGAGGAGGAGGGCGATGGGGGATCTCGACATCACGCTTCGCCACGTCGCGCAACGGATGCCCGAGGCGTATGCGCGCGGGGTGCTCGGGCCCGCCGCGGAGTTCGAGGTGGAGGCGTGGCAGGAGACGCAAGTCGCAGCCGTGGAGCGTCGCCTCGACCGCGTGCTGTCAGTGCTCGTGGGCGGGCGCCGCCGCTGGCTGCACGTCGAGTGGCAGTGGGCGTGGGAGAGGGGCCTGCCCTACCGGATCTACGAGTACCAGGCGCTGCTGGCGATGGCGCAGCGCGACCCGCGCCGGCCAGTCCATCGTGCGCCGATCGTGAGCACGGTCGTGTTGCTCTCCGGCCGAGAGGCGCCGTGGCCCGAGCGGGGGCGCTTCCGCGTGTCGCCGCGGGAGGAGCGCTTCAGTGGAGCGCGGTTTCGCATCGACCCGGTGTACCAATGCACGGTGGCCGAGCTCGTGGCGCGCGGGAGCCTGCTGTGGTTGGCGTTTGCGCCGCTGGTAAGGGACGCGTCGCCCGAGACGCTGCCGCTGGCCCTGGCGGCCGCACGGGCCGCGGCGCAGAGCCGCGACGAGCTGGTGGAGGTGGTCGCCGCGATGACCGTCGTGGCAGAATCGGAGCCTGCGAAGCGCAACATCCGGGAGTGGCTCATGGGCATCGTCGACGAAGGATTGATCGAACGGTCGTGGCCCTTCCAGAAGGGAGAGGCCCGCGGAGAGGCCCGCGGAGAGGCCCGCGGGGTCGCGTTGGTGTCGCACCAGTTCGAGCGAAAGCTCGGGCGCGCTCTCGGTGAGGTCGAGCAGGCGCGGCTGCGCGATCGGTTGCGGGCGCTGGGTCCCGAGCGCGTCGGCGACGTCGTGATGGACCTCGACGCCCCGGCGCTGGGCGCGTGGCTCGCCGACGACCGCGCGACCTGACCCTTCCCCCCGCTACGGCGACGAGGCGTTGGTGCGGTACAGCACCTCGACGCGGTGTCCTTCGGGCGGCAGGCGCGCCGAGTCGATGGTGAGCCGTCGCGTGGCGGCGTCGTAGCTCCACCCCGTCGTGAGCTGCGTCCGGGTGCCGTCGGGCGCGACGAACCACACCTGCACCGTGTCGGGCCGCGCGTCGGCGTCGACGATCCATGCGTTGGCGCGGCTGGTGATGTCGCGCGCGAAGGAGGTGAAGATCGCCGTCCAGTCGGTGCTGCACACGCGCGCGGCCATACCGCGGGTGCGCGAGGTGAGCGTGAGGTACACGCCGCCGCGGCGCGCGAGCGTCGGGCAGTCCGCGCGCGACTCGTACCCCACGATGGAGTGGAACACATACGACGAGAACCCCGGCCACCGCGTGACCGTGGTGTTGAACTCGTCCGCACTCATCGAGCTCTCATCATCCGTGACGGCCACGAAGAACTTCAACGCGTCGGTGCGCGTGAACGACTGCCACATGGGCTGCGTCGCGATCCACTGGCGGAGGCCGTTGACGCTGTCGACGGTGACGTTGAGATGCCGCAGCCGTGGACCGTCGGCGCACGACGCTCCACCGAGCGGCGCGGGGATGCACACCTGGAGGCGCGCGGTGCCGCGTCGGGCCACCATGATGACCCGGTAGTCGAGGCCGCTCGCGCCCATGATCATGGCGAAGCGGTTCATGTTCTCGTTGACCGCCGCGGTCTCCTCGGCCATCGACCCGGAGGTGTCGACGAAGAGCAGGATGTCGACCGGCGCGCGCGTCGCGGTCATCCCCATGAGCGGCTGCGCGATCTCGCACTGGTTCATGGCCTCGGCGATGGGCAGCCACGACCCGCCGCACGCCGACCACGTCCCGAACTCGCCTTCGCCCTCGCAGCGCTGCCGCCCCATGCGGCACATTCCCCGGAAGGCGTCTTCGGGGCGCTCGAAGCACATCTGTTCCATGCCCGGTGTGCAGGCGCAGTCCTCGTTGGCGACGCCATCGCCGTCGTCGTCGAAGGGCGTCGTGCAGTCCTCGCGTCGCCCCGTCGTGCCGCCCCCGTCCGTCGGGTTGGTGGTCATCCCGGTGTCGCGCACGGGCCCCGTGTCCCGGGCCGGACCGGTGTCGCGCACGGGCCCGGTGTCACGCACCACGGGTCGATCGGTGGCGCGCGCGTCGACCCGCGGGCCCGCGTCACGGACGACAGTGTCCGAGATCTCCTCGGGCGCGCACGCCCCAACCATTACCGGCAGAAGGAAGAGCCACGATCGTCCCATTCCGCCACGGTACCAGAACCCGCGGCGTCAGAGCGGGATGTTGCCGTGCTTCTTGCGCGGGATCGTCTCGCGCTTGTCCTTGAGCAGGTCGAGCGCGCGGGCGATGCGGTGCCGGGTCACCCGGGGGAGGATCACCTCGTCGACAAACCCCAGCTCCGCGGCCTTGAAGGGGTTGGCGAACTTGGTCTGGTAGTCCTCGATGAAGGCCGCGCGCCGCGCCGCCGGGTCGGCCGCGCGGTCGATGTCGCCGCGGTGGATGATGTTGACCGCGCCCTCGGAGCCCATCACGGCGATCTCCGCGGTGGGCCACGCGAGGTTGAGGTCGGCGCGGATGTGCTTGCTCGCCATCACGTCGTAGGCGCCGCCGTAGGCCTTGCGGGTGATGACGGTGATCTTCGGCACCGTCGCCTGTGCGTAGGCGAAGAGCAGCTTGGCGCCGTGCTTGATGATGCCGCCGTACTCCTGCTCGGTCCCGGGGAGGAAGCCCGGCACGTCGACGAAGGTGACGAGGGGAATGTTGAAGCAGTCGCAGAACTGAACGAAGCGCGCAGCCTTCACGCTCGCGGCGATGTCGAGGCACCCGGCGAGCACCGCCGGCTGGTTGGCCACGACGCCCACCGGCCGGCCGTCGACGCGGGCGAAGGCGCACACGATGTTCATGGCGTAGTTGGCCTGGACCTCGACGAGGTGACCGTTGTCCACGACGGCGGAGATGACGTCGCGGATGTCGTAGGGGCGGTTGCTCTCGACGGGGACGAGGGTGTCGAGCGCGGGCGCCTCGCGGTCGGCCGGGTCGGTGCACGCCTGCCGCGGCGGGTCTTCGGTGTTGTTGCTCGGGAGGAAGCCGAGCACCTCGCGGAGCTGCGCGAGGCAGGCGCGGTCGTCGGCGGAGGTGAAGTGCGAGACCCCTGAGCGCGAGGCGTGGGTCGAGGCGCCGCCGAGCTCTTCCTTGCTGACCACCTCGTGGGTGACCGCTTTGATCACGTCGGGCCCGGTGATGAACATGTAGCTGGTCGTGTCGACCATGAAGATGAAGTCGGTGATGGCGGGCGAGTACACGGCGCCGCCCGCGCACGGCCCCATCACCGCCGAGAGCTGCGGGATGACGCCCGAGGCCAGGGTGTTGCGCAGGAAGATGTCGGCGTAGCCCGCGAGGCTCTCGACGCCCTCCTGGATGCGCGCGCCGCCGGAGTCGTTGAGGCCGATGACGGGGGCGCCGACCTTCATCGCGAGGTCCATCACCTTGCAGATCTTGGCGGCGTAGGCGCCCGACAAGCTGCCGCCGAAGACGGTGAAGTCCTGCGCGAAGACGAACACCTTGCGCCCGTCGACGGTGCCGTAGCCCGTGACCACGCCGTCGCCCGGAAACTTCTGCTGCTGCATCCCGAAGTCGGTGCAGCGGTGCGTGACGAGCCGGTCGAGCTCGATGAAGGTTCCGGGGTCGAGGAAGAGGTCGATGCGCTCGCGGGCCGTGAGCTTTCCGGCGGCGTGCTGTTTGGCCACGCGGTCGGCGCCGCCGCCTTCGAGGGCGCGGCGGTTGAGGTCTTCCAGACGTTGGAGGAGGTCTTCGCGGGTGCGTGCCATGAGACCTGCGCGGATACCACAGGTCGGGCCCCGCGCGGGCGCTCAGTAGACGAAGTCGAGGACGCGGTACGGGCTCGTCGCCGAGCAGCGCTCTCCGGCGGGCGCCGCCGTCGAGTAGCTCCCGGTGCGGGTCGTCGGGGCACCCGCGCCGCGAAAGGCCTGGAGCGTGTAGCTCACCGGCGCCGTCGACAGGCTGTAGGGAATCGCGCAGACGATGTACGTGCCGGAGGCGGGCGTAGCGCTCCAGGTGATCTGCTCGGGGCCGGTGGTCATGCTGTCCTCGCCGAGCGTTCCGCCGCCGCCCATGCGGGCGCCGTAAAAGATGAGCACGCCGGTGGGCGTCACGACCGCGAGGTCGAGGTCGGCCCGGGTGTTCCAGGTGAGGTTGAAGCGCAGCGTGGGGGTGATGCAGTTCGACGCCACGCAGCTCTGGCCCGACGCGCAGACGCGGTTGCATGCGCCGCAGTTGGCCGTGTCATTGGTGAGGTCGCGGCAGTTCGACGCGCCGCACAGCGTGAGCCCGGTCGAGCAGGGGTTGGCCACGCACACGCCCGTCTGGCACGACTGCCCCGTCGCGCAGGCGATGCCGCAGCCGCCGCAGTTGCGCGGGTCGGTGAAGCCGTTGACCTCGCAGCCGTTGGCGGGGTTGCCGTCGCAGTCGCCGAAGGACGGCGCGCAGGCGGAGATCACGCAGGTGCCCGACGCGCAGGCGGACGTCGCGTTGTCGAGCGCGCACGACCGTCGACACGCCCCGCAGTTGGAGGCCGACGAGCGGAGGTCGACCTCGCAGCCGTTGGACGGGTCGCCGTCGCAGTCGGAGAAGCCGCTCGCGCAGGTCGCGATCACGCAGGTGCCCGCCGAGCAGCTCGCGTTGGCGTTGGGAAACGAGCACACGCGACCGCACGCGCCGCACTGCCGCGCGTCGTTGTTGAGGTCGACGCAGGACAGGCCGCAGAGCGTCTGCCCCGACGGGCACGCGGAGATCGAGCACGTTCCCGACGAGCAGGTCTGCCCGGCGCCGCAGACGCGCCCGCAGACGCCGCAGTGGGCGTTGCTGCTGCTGGTGTTGGTCTCGCAGCCGTTGGCCGAGACGCCGTCGCAGTCGCCGCGGCCTGCGCTGCACGACAGCGAGCACCCGCCCGCGACGCAGGTCGGCGTGCCACCCGCAGAGGGGCACTGGTTGTTGCAGGCGCCGCAGTGGCTGACGCTCGACCCGAGGGCCACCTCGCAGCCGTTGGCCGCGTTGCCGTCGCAGTCGGCGAAGCCCGCGTTGCACGACGGCGTGCAGGCGCCGTCGGCGCAGCGCGAGAGGCCGTTGGTGACCGACGGGCACGCGGTGGTGGTGAACATCCGCCCGTCGGACGAGCACACCCGGCGGGTGGTCTCGTTGGCGCAGCTCACGGAGTTGGGCGTGCAGGTCTGCGCGACGCAGTTGCCGTCGGGGTTGCAGTTGCGCCCGGTGCCACAGTCGACGTCCGTGTTGCAGTCGACGCAGGCGTGTCGCGTCACGTTGCACACCTGCATCCGCACGGAGCACTCGCGGTCGGAGTTGCACGGCGGCGGCGGCGGGACGCAGCGGTTGTTGGCGCAGACCTCCGTGCCGGTACAGTCCACCGCGGAGACGCAGTCGACGCAGAAGCCGAGGCTCGTGTCGCAGACCTGCATCCGCGCGGAGCACTCGCGCGAGGAGCGGCAGGCGAGCGGCGGGACGTCGGCGGTCACCACGTCGGGCGTGTCGGCGGTGACCACGTCGGGCGCGTCGACGGCGACCACATCGGGGGCGTCGACGGCGATCACGTCGTCCGCCACCACGTCAGGGGCGTCGATGGTCGTCACATCGGGGACGTCATCGGGCGGCGGGACGTCGGCCGCTTGAACATCGGTCACGACGTCCTTGGCGGACCCGAGGTCGGTCGCGACGTCGGTGCCCGCGTCGGTGTTGGTGTCGGGGCCCGTGCTGCGCGGCGAGCAGGCCACCAGCGCTGAGACCACGAGCAACGGGAGATGAGAAGAAGAGAAGGTCGGCCACCGCATGAGGTGGGTTCTCGGAGATCGCACCGCCCCTGTCAACGAACGGGGCGGGCGCCGCGCAGCGCGCGTGACGGGCTATGTCGCTACCGCGTGGTGAACATCGACACGGTGCGCGAGCCCGTGACGTAGACCCTGCCGTCGGCGACGACGACGGGCGTCCACTGGCGCACGCTCGGGGGCGCGCCGCTGAAGATCTCCATGCCGGTGGAGATCTCGATGGCGCGGAGGGTGCCCGGGGTGCCCGAGCCCGCGACCCAGAGCACGCCGTCGGCGTTGCCGTTGGAGGAGACCGCCGGGGGGTTGGGGTTGCCCACGGTGGCGCTGCACCAAGCGGTGTCCATGCTGCTCGCCGTCACCCGGACGGCCATCACACCACCCGAGCCGCTGCACCCCGCGCGCGTGCCGCGACCCGGCACGAACACGTAGCTGTCGGTGCCGTCCGACCACGTCGCCGCGGCGCCGTAGTTGCCGCCGCCGAAGAAGCGCTCCTGGGTGATGCCGGCGTTGGTTCCGCCGAGGTTGTCGCCGTTGAGGAGGTAGCTGACGCCGGCCTTGCCGCCCTGCCAGATGAGCCGCGGCGCGCCCGCGATGGGGGCGACGAGCATCGGGCTGACGGAGCCGATGTCGAGGTCCTGGAGGTCGAGCATGCGGGCGTCGGTGGCCTCGAAGTACGAGTCCGCGGCGGTCGACGAGGTGGGGCCCATGGCGCCGCTGCCGAGGCGAATCACGCGCTCGCCCATGGAGCCCGGGGTGTGCCCGCCGAGCGGGGTGCTGTTGCCCGTCGCGACGAAGATGCGGCCCATGTCGTCGACGGACGAACCACCGACCGCCCAGATGCCCGAGCCGCGGCCCGGCGTGGCGAAGGCGACCTGCTGCGCCGGGTTGGCGGGGTCGATGCCGACGATCCAGCCGTGGTACATGCCGCAGTCGCCGTAGAGGCCGCCGAAGGGGACGTAGACGCGGCCGTCGATGAGCTGGAGCGCGGCGCGCTGGCCGGTCGCGCGGGCGTCGAAGCTCGACGCGCCGACGTCGGGCGGACTGATGTTGGCGGGGTAGCCCGCGCGCTGCGCGCCGGTGGTGACGTCGAGCGCGTTGAGGCGAAACTGGAGCCCGCCCGTGTTGGTGAACGCGACGGCGTAGAGGGTGTTGGTCGCGCGGTCGATGACGCCGGTGCTGACGACGCCGATGGTGTTGATGTTGCCGCACTGCTGCATCGAGCGCGGCACCGGGGTGCCGAGGGCAGTGCGCCAGAGTTCGGCGCCCGTGGTGGCGTCGAGGGCATACATGGAGTTGGCCTGCGTGGCGACGAAGAGCACGTCGTGGCGCGCGCCACCGACCGTCAGCGCGGGGAGGTACAGCGGCTGGGCGTAGACCTCGCCGTCGAGCGTGGGGGCGAAGGCTTCGGCGCGCGCGAAGCCCGCGCGGATGGCGGCCGGGGTGAGGCGCGTCTCGCTGCGGTTGGCGCCCGACCGCGCACGATCGAACTGGAAGGTCGTGACCGCCGTCGAACCACCGGGCGTCACGCCCGCGTCGGTGCGTGTGCCCGAGTCGGGGGTGACGGTGCCCGAGTCGGGGGTGACGGTGCCCGAGTCGGTCGGCGGGATGATGGGGTTGTCGGTCGGGTTGACGACCACGTCGGAGCCGCCGCTTGCGTCGGGGAGGGTGCCCGTCGGGCCTTCGGACGAGCACGCCGCCGAAGCGAACGCGATGGAGAGCACGACCGGACGAAGGAGAGCGGACTTGGGGGTTCGCATGAAGGAGTTCACGTCCCGTGGTGGTGGAGTGGGAAGGGAGGGGCCGCATCCTGAGGCCGTTCGTGGCGCCTGCCAACTGGTTGTATGCGCCCGAGAAGACGGCAGTGAGGGGTCGCTCGGGACTGTGCTTGCGCGGACGGGGTCGGTGGGCTTAGAAGCCCCGCCGCTCCACTCATTCGTCGCGAGGGCGCTGCCAGCGCTCATTGATGGTTTTGGGTTCGTTGACCCCGCCGCGCCAGACGCCCTCCGCGCTCCCCCTACCAAGGACCCTCTTTCCATGGACCGTAACCCTTCCGATCGTGACGTTCGCGAGTTGCTCATTTCCCTGCGTGACATGTTCAAGGACGCCGCCGCGCGCATCGACGATGTGCTCGGTCCGGCCGCCGCAGCCCCCCAGGGCTTCCGCCGCGACGACGGCGGTGACCGCCGCCCGGCGCGGGACTTCAACGCCCCCCGCGAGGTGCGCGGGCCCCGCGACTTCGGCCACGCCCAGGCCTACCGGGGCGAAGGGCGCAACGCGCCTCGGGACTTCCAGGGTGGCCGCGACGCGCGGGACTCCCGCGGCAACGACCGCGAGCCCGGCGGCTTCCGCGGCGACAACCGCTCCGCCGACGCCGGCGTGCGCAACCCCCTGGAGAGGCTTCGGGAAGAGGTTCGCACCATCAGCAACGACGCGCCGGGGATGGACCCGTCGCTGCTCCGTCTGAAGATCGAGGCGGTGACCGCGGAGACCCGCGTGCTCCAGCCGCGCATCAGCGACCCCGAGGACAACGACATCGCCGCGAAGATCATGCGGTCGCTCACGGCCATCGTGAGCGAGCACCGCCCGGGTCACGTCTACGGCCTCGCCCGCCATCACCAGGCCGACTGGAACGACGTCGCCCGCCGCGCCCGCGACGAGCTGCGCGCCGTGGACGACGGCGCGTCACCCTCGGCCGCGAGCAGCTCCAGCGGCGACGCCGAGCCCGACCTCGACGCCTGAGTTCAGTGCCCCGCGTCGGGATGGGCGGTCGGCGCTGCGGGCGCCGGTCGACCCATCAGCGCCGCGATGCCGGCCTCGATCTGCGGCTGCTCTGACATCGAGAATCCCTCGCGCTCGCGAGTGATGATCCCATCCCGACCGATCCACACCGAGAAGGGCGCCGCGCGGCGCGGGTTGTAGACCGACACCACCTGGGTCTCCAGGTCGGTGACCACCGGAAACGTGATGCCCAGCCGTCGCGCCGTGGCGCCCGCTTCGGCGACCGAGTCGGGCCCGTCCATGGACACCGCGACCACCTGCAACTGTCCGCCGTAGCGCTGGAAGAGCGCCTGGTAGACCGGGAGTTCTTGCATACACGGCTGGCACCAGGTGGCCCAGAAGAGCACCACGACGGGCTTGCGGTGGAGCGAGTCGGCGAGCCGGAAGCGACCGCGCGTCGGGCCGCCCGGCGCCGCGGGGAGCGTGAACTCCGGCGCCTCGGTGCCCGGCGAAGCGTGCGCGGGCGGGGCGGCGGTGAGGAAGGCGGTGAGCAACAAGGTCGACGCGGAGAGGGGGCGCTTCATGGGCGCGTACGACACAACACCGCGGAGAAATGTTCAACGTGCGCTATGGGGGCCGCGAGGAGGGCTGTGATACGGTGCGCTGCGCGATGAAGAGGTGGCACTGGATGGTTCCGCTGGCGGGCGCGCTCGCCGCGACGGCGGGGGGCGGGGCTGTGATGGTGGCGGGCTGTACCGAGCCGCGGGCGCCGTCGGTGGGGCAGCGCTTCGAAGACCGCTTCGAGCGCAGCGAGCTCGGCTCCGACTGGAACGTCACCGGCGACGGCTGGCGCATCGACAACGGCGCGGTGCGGGGGCAGGGCGCGCGCAACCACCCGCTCTGGCTCAAGCGTCGGCTGCCGCGCAACGCGCGCATCGAGTTCGACGCGTGGAGCAACTCGCCCGCGGGCGATCTGAAGTGCGAGGTGTGGGGCGACGGTACCTCGCACGCGCTGCAGGCCTCGTACACCGCGACGAGCTACGTGGTGATCTTCGGCGGCTGGTCCAACAGCTACAACGTCATCGCGCGCATGGACGAGCACGCGCCCGATCGTCGGCAGCGCGTGGGCCCGCGGGTGGTGATGGGGCAGCGCTATCACTTCACCGTCGAGCGTCGCGACCGCGTGCTGCGCTGGCTGCTCGACGGCACCGCGATGCTGGAGTGGGACGACCCCGACCCGCTGGCGGGGCCGGGGCATGAGTACTTCGCGTTCAACGACTGGGACGCGGAAGTGCACTTCGACAACCTCGTGATCACACCGCTGTGAGCGACGGGCGCGAGAGGAGGTCAGGGTCGTGACGCCAGCCGAGATCGTGCGAGAGCTCGATGAGCTCGAGAGCCGCCTGGAGCGCCTGCGGGTGAAGTACGACCAGTACTTCATCGGCATCGAGAAGATGATGCCCTTCGTGCAGCGCAAGGACGTCGACCGGCGCTTCGCGCAGCTCCACAAGGAGCAGTTTCGCAACGGCGGTCTGCGCTTCCGCTTCCAGACGATGGTGCAGCGCTTCACCACCTACCAGACGTACTGGGGTCGCATCATCCGGCAGATCGAGGAGGGCACCTACAAGCGCGACGTCATCCGCGCCCAGCGGCTGGGTCGTTCGCTCGACCGGCGCGAGACGGCGCCCGACACGCAGCCCGGCGCCACGCCCGAGCCCGAGGTCTCCGATGGGCCCGAGCTGGAAGAGCTCGGCGACGACGACGTGAGCGAGACGACCATGCACGCGTCGCGCGGCCACGAGCCCGAGGCCTTCCCCGACTTCGGATCACCGCTGCGTGCGCCCACGCCGGCGCCGATCCCGGTGGCCGCGAAGCCCGTCGCTCCCGTCGCCCGGCCCGCGGCGAGCCCGCTCGGGGCGACGATTCCGCGCAGCAGTCCCCTCAACCCGGTCGTTCGTCCGTTGGCCCGCCCCGCCCCTGCACCGACGCCCGCACCCGCGCCCGCGGCGGTCGCGAAGCCTGCGCCCGTCGCGGAAGATCCGCAGATTCGCGCGCTGCACCAGCGCTTCCTCGAAGCGCGCAAGATGACGGGCGAAAACACCGACGTGCAGTACGAGTCCATCGCCCGGCAGGCGCGCGAGAACATGACCCGACTCACGCAGAAGTATCAGGGCGCCGATGTGCGGATGGACGTCTCGATCAAGGACGGCAAGGCCGTGCTCAAGCCGATCGTGACGATGCCCAAGAAGGCATAGACGCTCAACGAAGAGGGTACTGCCCCATGCAGGCCCCGATGATCCCGCGGTTGGATGCGGGCAGGCTCCGCTCGATGACCCAGCCGGTGTCGGTGCACTGGTACCAGTCGCCGTCGAGGCGGCTCTGGAGGCAGGTGCCCTCGACCATGTCGCGACCGAGCGTCGACGAGAAGCACGTCGAGTTGCGCGCCGGGGAGAGCTGGTTGGTGCTGACGCACGCGCCGTAGCGGCCCGCGCCGAGGCGCCACACGCCGTCGACGCACTGGTACCAGTCGCGGTCGTAGCGGCTCTCCACGCAGGAGCGCTCGGGCATCCATCGTTGGAGGGTGTTGGAGTAACACTGGTCGCCGCCCGAAGAGGTGCCGCCCGAGGTCCCGCCGGAGGTTCCACCGGAGGTGCCGCCCGACGAAGCCGGGGGCGCGCCGTTGAGGCGGATGGGGAGGTAGACGTTGCGGATCTGGCTGCCGCGCGCGTTGTCGTAGATGGAGTGGTGGAGAATCGAGGCGGGGCGGCCCCAGTTGTACTCCTCGACCGTGCAGAACCGGGTGCGCCGCTCATCGAGCCAGCCGGCGAAGAGCATGATGTGGTGCGCCGGGTTGTTGAGGGCGTCGCCGGGTTCGAGCGCGCTCCAGTCGATGCGGTGCGAGCGGTTGTTGTCCCAAGGGCCGCCCGCAAACGAGTGCGTGGTGTTGCCCGGCGCCGGGAGACCCCACGACATGGAGACGAGACCCGAACAGTCGGTGCGGTAGCCGCCCCAGCGCGACTGCGGCGTCTGCGAGTACATGACCCGGTTGTCGACCCAGTTCATGGCGCGCTCCATCATCGGGCGGCGGCTCGCGGGGGTGCCCGCCAGGATGCCCGAGCGCGTACAGGCCGCGACGATCTCCTCGACCTGCCAGTCGCCCCACGCCTCGTCGAAGTTGACGTCGTTGGGGTCGCCCACGCAGCCCGGCGCGAGGCCCAGCGACCCGGCGGTCGCCACCAACATCATCGGGAGCCACGAACGCTGCCAGGTGGTGGGTCGCATGGTCGATTGGTCCTTCACGGTGGCGGGCTGTTCCATCATTCGTGCCGCCGCCATTGCACCACGGAACGCGGTGCCGCAGCGCTGGATCGGAGAGGGAGACCAGTGCCCGGGGGAGATCGGACCGATCACCGCGGTGACCAGTCGCGACGCTCAGTCGCCGCGCGGGGGGAGTGTCCGAAGCACGTCCGAGGTCACCACGGGGGAAGGCGGTGTGACGCCTTCGTCCAGGTTGCGGAGCGCGGGAGGCAGCGATCGCAGCGCCCGTGCCGCCCGCTCCCGCGCTTCGAGCGCGCTCTCGGCGGGAGAGGGGAGGTCACGCACCAGCTTGCCGCTGCGCATCACGGGGACGAGCAACCCGTCGCCCTCGTGGGAAGACGGCGGGTCGCGGCTCTCGTCGGCGAGTCGCACCGTGTCTTCGACGAGCACGCCATCGGCGTCGAGATGGCGGTACACCTGCTTGGCGCCCGCGGTGCTGGGCTTGCCGGGTGAACGCTTGCCCACGGCCACCCGCACACCGCGGCGATCTTCGATCTCGACCAGCTTGTAGATGGCGCCCAGCGAGGGGGCGTCGGGGGTGAGGGTGATGGCCGTCCCCACCCCGAAGGCATCGTAGGGGGCACCGGCCGCGAGCAGGTCGCGGATGCGCTGCTCGTCGAGGTCGTCGCTGGCGATGAGCTGGATGTCGGGGCGGCCCGCGGCGTCGAGGATGCGGCGCACCTCGCGGCCGAGGGCGAGGAGGTCGCCCGAGTCGATGCGAACGGCCTTCACCGACGAACCGGCGCGGGCGGCGCGGAGGGCGCCGCGACGGGTGTCGAAGCTGTCGATGAGGAGGGTGGTGCCCTGCGGGAAGGACTCGGCGAAGCGCAGAAACGCGGCCTCTTCGCCGTCGTCGGGGTGGGCGAGGATGTAGCTGTGGGCGAGCGTTCCGGCGACGGGGACGCTGTAGGTGAGGCCGGCCTGCTCGGACGAGGTCGCGGCGCAGCCGGCGATGAAGGCCGCCCGACCTGCGTGCGGAGCGGTCAGCGGGTCGACCCGCCGGGCGCCAAACTCGAACACCGGGCGACCGTCGGCGGCGAGCACCACGCGCGCGGCCTTGGAGGCGACGCGGGTCTCGGTGTTGATGACGCCGAGGAGGTAGGTCTCCAGGAGCTGACCCTCGGCGAGCGAGGCGGCCACGCGGAGGATGGGTTCACCCTCGAAGGCGAGCGAGCCTTCGGGGATGGCATCGAGGTCGCCCCGGAAGCGAAACGCCCGGAGGTAGCCCTCCATGGCGTCGGTCATCACGTCCGAGAGGCCCGGTTGCGCCCGGAGGTAGTCCACCTCGGCGTCGGTGAAGCGCAGGTCGCGGAGGTAGCGCACCACCCGGTCGAGCCCGGCCGTCAGCAGGAAGCGCCGGTTGGGGGGGAGCCGCCGCACCGAGAGTTCGAAGACCCCGCGTCGCTCCGCTATTCCTTCCCGGAGGTAGGCCCCCAACATGGCGAGCTCATACCGATCGGTCAGCAGTGCGTGCATCGAGAACGGGGCCGATGGCGCCATGGAGTGGGCCCGAGCGCAAGGGGCTAGACAAGCGGCAGGGCGTCGGGTTGGATGGGTCGGTTTGGCTACCGCCCGGGCCGTCAGCGCGGGGCGATGACGCGGCGTTCGAGGAGGAAGCTCTTGAGCGCGGCGAAGGCCCGGCCGCGTCCCATCTGGAGGAGGTGGCCGCCGGCGAAGCTGTCGAAGCGGGCGGAGAAGTGGTCGCGCAGGCGTTCGGCGTGGCCCTCGGGGGTGATGCCGTCGTTGCCCGCAGCGAGCACGAGCACCTGGTCGGACCGCAGGGTCGGCGGGCGCGTGAAGGGCGAAACCACCCGCATGGACTGGTCGATGCGGCGCCCCACCCAGTCGGGCGGAGGGTCGGCGCGGCGGGCGCGGTGCTGGAGGTAGGCGTCTCCCAGCGAGGCCAGCGGGATCATCAGGGCCGCGTAGTCGAGGTCGCGGTCGACGGTCGAGAGGAGGGCGGAGGTGTAGCCGCCGAGGGACATGCCGAAGGCTCCGACGGAGGACGAGCCCTCGGATCGGAGCCACGAGTGCCAGGCGCGGAGATCGGACATGGCGTGGGCGAAGCCCTCGACGGAGCGCCAGGGGTCGACGCCCGGCCAGGTTCCGCGGCGGCCCTCGGGGGCGCGGAGGCCGTGGAAGGGGAGCACCGGGAGGATGACGTCGAGGCCCCACTGGTAGAGCCGGGGCGCTTCGAAGGCGACCTCCTCGAAGGGGAGTGAGCCGCCCAGGTAGCCGTGGATGCAGATCACCGTGGCGCGGGGCGTCCGGTGCCGCCAGTAGCGGGCGACGGCCGTGCGGTTTTCGGTGAGGGCGAGGTAGTCCTCGCGGGGGAAGGGGTGCGTCGGTACGAAGCCGCTGGGGAAGGAGAGGTCTTCGACGCGCCCGCCGTCGGGCAGCGAGCGAACCGTCACCGCCCGCGGAGCGGGTCGCGCCGGGGGAATGAAGAACGAATCGGGGTCGGTGATGAAGCGGGGGTCGTCGTAGGCCTCGGCGACGCGGGCGAGCTGCCGGAGCTGCTCGTTGGGGTCGGGCTTGCGGCGGCCGGGGCGGGCGGCGAGATCGAGGGCGAGGTCGACCACCTTGCGGTCGAACCAGCCTCCCGCGGAGTCGGCCCAGCCGGCCATCCATGAGCGGTTTCTGATGGGGGGTGGCATCGCGAAGGGTCAGCGGGTGAGGCGGTCGAGGGTGCGGCCCGAGCGCGGCAGAAACATCTCGACGAAGCGCCATTTCCCGGCGTCGAGTGCGAAGGAGGCGACGGCCGACTTCTCGAAGCCAGGCCAGCGGGTGGTCTCCAGCAACGTCGAAGCGACCTGCGAGAGCGTGGGCTCATGTCCGACGAGCGCGAGGGGGGAAGGGCCGCGGTGATCGGTGATGGCGCGGATGATGGCGGACACATCGCCGGTCGCGAGCGCACCGAGCACGGCGACGGGGTCGGCGGGAAGAAGCGCGTGGGCGAGCACCTCGGCGGTCTGTGCGGCGCGCACCAGGGGTGAGGTGACCAGGACCGCGGGCGGTGCGGCGCGTAGCCAGGTGGCGGCGGTGGCGGTCTCGGCGCGCCCTCGGGCGGTGAGCCAGCGTGACCCGTCGGGGGTCGCGGCGTCGGCGTCGACGGCCTCGCCGTGGCGGATGAGGAAGAGCTGCATCGCCCGCATACTCGCACAGAACACCGCAGTGACCTTGCGGCCCGTCGCGGGCCATGCGAGGCCCATGAGCATGCGCGCTCCGGGACTCGGCGAGGTGTTGTTCATCCTGATCCTGGTGGCGGTGGTGTTTGGGGCGTCGAAGGTGAACCCCATCGGCGACGCGCTCGGCGGCTTCCTGCGCAGCTTCCGCCGAGGGCTGCGCAACGACGACCGCATCGCGGTGAAGCCTGCGCCCGACGAGCGCACCGACAAGCCCGGTTGACGTCCCCGCGCCCTGTCCGGTAGGGCGCACTCCGCGATGACTCCCCGGTGGCTCACCCTGGTGCTCTCCCTCGGCGCGGCGTCGCTCACGACCTCCGCCTCTGCGCAGCCGCGGTCGCGCGCCCCGCTGTCCGCCCGTGACCGGGTCTACGTGGTTCGCACGGGTGACTCGCTGCCCCGCGTCGCGTCGCGGTTGCAGGTTCCGGTGCGCGAGCTCGCCGCGCTCAACAGCCTGCGCCCGCCGTATCCCCTGGCCGTGGGCCGTCGGCTGCGTCTCCCCGAAGGCGTCCCCCAGGAGGTGCTGCGGACGTTGCCCACGCGCGAGGAGGTCGCCACCGACGCCGAGGGCGGATCGCACCGGCCGGGTGTCGTGACCCTCGTCCGCGCGCGCGATGGCGCCGAGCTCACCACCAACTTCAGCGCGGGCGGAGCGATGCTACGGGCGCGGGTCGAGCGCTGGCTCCAGTCGCGCGTCGGGGCGACGCACCTCATCCACCCGCGGCTGGTGCAGGTGTTTCCGACGCTCAGCAACCGCTTCGGAGGCCGACGCATCACCGTGCTCTCGGGCTATCGCCCGCACCGCGGTGGCCGCGACGAGCCGCGCAACCGCCACGCCCTCGGCTACGCGGTCGACCTCCGCGTCGAGGGCGTCCCGCTGCGAACGGTCTGGGACTTCTGTCGCAGCATCGCCAACGTCGGCTGCGGCCTCTCTACGCGCGGCAACTTCGTCCACATCGACGTTCGCACCGAGGCGGTGTCATGGACCGTCGGGGCCCGCGGCGAGCCCGTTCCACCGGAGGACGATCTGCGCGACGTGACCGAAGACGCCCGCCCCGCGGAGTGACGATCAGTCATCGTTGGCGTGCGGTCGATGCGACGTCGACTTCGCCTTCAGCACCACGCGCTCGACGCGCCGCCGACGCACCTGCTCGACCCGCGCCTCCCAGTCGCCGAAGCGCACCGTGTCGCCCGCGCGCGCCAGCCGTCCGAGGCGCTCGACCACCGCGCCCGCCAGCGTCTCGGCGTCGAGGTCGCCCAGGTTGACGCCGCGCGCTTCGAGGTCATTGAGCGTCACCCGGCCGCCCGCCACCACGATGCCGTCGCCGCGCACCTCCACCGTCGGCGACTCGTGCTCCTTGTCGTGCTCGTCGCGAATCTCGCCGACGATCTCCTCCAGCACGTCTTCGAGCGTGAGCACCCCGCTGGTGCCGCCGTACTCGTCGACCACCAGGGCCATCGGGCGCTGCGTGTGCTGCATCTCGCGCATCAGGTCGAAGAGCCCCTTGCTCTCCGGGACCACCAGCAGCTCGCGCATGATCGATCGCAACGAGGCGGGCGCCTCGGCCTCGTGGATGACGTCCTTGAAGTGGACGTACCCGACGACCTTGTCGAGGTCGCCGCCCTCCACCAGCGGGTAGCGCGTGAAGCCTGACGCTCGCATCCGCACGACGGCGGCGATGACGTCCATGTCGGCGTCGATCCAGGTGACGTCGAGGCGCGGCACCATCACGCTGCGCGCGGTGCCCTCGGTGAAGCGCACCATGCGCTCGAGCAGCTGGCGCTTCTGCTGCGAGAGCCGACCCTTGGCGTACGCCTGGGTCATCATCCCGAGCACCTCCTCTTCGGAGAGCGACCCTTCGCTCTCGTGGAGCCGGCCGAAGCCCGCGAGGCGCAAGAGCACCGACGAGCCCACGTCGATGGCCCTCAGCGCCGGGTACGTCGCGATGTAGAACCACCGCAGCGGGCGCGCCACCAGCAGCGAGAGCTTCTCGGCCTGCGCGATGGCGACCAGCTTGGGGGCCTGCTCGCCGAAGATGATGTGCGCGGCGGTCAGCGCGCTGAAGCCGAGCACGAAGGCGACGGAGTGCAGAGCGCGGCCCGGATGGATGCGGACCGCGTGGGCGAGGGCTTCGAGCAGGTGAGCGATGGCGGGCTCGCCGACCCAGCCGAGGCCGAGGGAGGCGAGGGTGATACCGAGCTGCGTGGCGGAGAGGTAGCTCTCCAGCTTGGAGAAGATGTCGACGAGGGCGCGGGCGGAGGGATCAGTGCGCTTGGAGATGCGCTCGAGCTGTGTCGCGCGGAGTTTGACGAGCGCAAACTCGGCCGCGACGAAGAACCCATTGATGAGGACGAAGACCGCGGTAACGAACAGCGCGAGCACGAGCGATCAGGCCACCGTCGAGGAGCCTGGCTCGGGGTAGAGGGTCTTGAGGGCGCCGCGCAGGCGCTCGAAGCCGAGCTCTTCGGCGGCCTCGCGCTGGAAGAGTCGGACGATGCGGCGAAGCTCTTCGGCGGTGGTGCGGCCGATGGTGAGCTCACGCTCGATTTCACGCTCCACGAAGGACTCCCAGGAGCCGTAGCCCTTGGACTGGTAGAGCTCTGGACGCGACAGCTCGGCGAGGATGAGACCCGCCTCCCAGAACTGCTTCACCAGCGAGCGCTTGAGCCCGCGGAGCTTGCCGAGGAGGTTGATGACCGCCATGAGCCGCACCTTCAGACCCTCGGCGCCGTCGGGCGACCGAGCCTGCGCGTGCAGCGAGCCCGGCTGCGTGGCCTTCGGCGGCGGCGGCGGCGTGCCCGGCGAGGGCAGGGGCCGACGGGCCAGACGACGCGGCAGCATCGGGGGCGCGCCGCGCTTCACCTTCTTCTTCTTGATGGAGATGCCCGACGACCCTTCCGGGCTCTCGTAGGGTGCGCTCACCGGGGGAGCCGCCGGAGCCGCCGCCTTCGCAGGCTTCGCGGCCGGAGCAGCCTTCGTGGGCTTCGTCGCCTTCGCGAGCGGCGCTGCCTTGGTGGGCTTCGCCGACTTCGCGGGCGCTGCCTTGGTGGACTTCACCGACTTCGCGGGCTTCGCCGACTTCGCGGGAGCGGGACGTGCCTTCACGGTCGGCTTTCCGCGCTTCGCGCTGCTCGCCTTTGCCTTCGCCATGGAACTCTCCACACCGATCCCCATGCACCAATGATTCGTGGAAGCCGCGGATCGCGACGACTTCCGGGGCTGCCATAGCACTGTCGCATTCGCCACGTCCACCCTTCGACGTGCGCGTCAAGGGTCGACCGACGATTTCAGGTGTCAAGCAAATTCTCTTGAGCCTTCACGGGGCTTCGTCACCTGGTTGCGTGGGTCGCAGGGCTCTTTCTGGGGTGCGGCGCGGCGGCCGGAGTGGCTTGTCGGGGTGAGGTCGAGGTACCAGACTCCCGCGCTTCGTAAGGGGCCTCGTTCGAGGATCAAACCCCACCAATGCGTCGAAGGAGTTTCGTGCATGAGTCATCCCATCCGAAAGGTCGCCGTGCTCGGCGCCGGGGTCATGGGCGCGGGCATCGCCGCCCACCTCGCCAACGCGGGCATCGAGGTGCTGTTGCTGGACATCGTTCCGCCCAACCTGACGCCCGCCGAGGCGGGTGACCGCGCCGCCCGCAACCGCTTCTCCCAGGGCGGCTACGACAAGGTCCTGAAGTCGCGGCCCGCGTCGTTCTTCCACCCGTCGCGCGCCACGCTGGTGTCCGTCGGCAACTTCGAAGACGACCTCGCGAAGGTCAAGGACGTCGACCTCATCATCGAGGCCGTCGTCGAAAACATCGACATCAAGCGCAGCCTCTTCGCGAAGCTCGAAGCCCTCGCGGGCCCGGAGACCCTCGTCGCCTCCAACACCTCCGGGCTCCGCATCGCGGCCATGCTCGAAGGGCGCGGCGAGTCGTTCCGCAAGCGCTTCATGGTCATCCACTTCTTCAACCCGCCCCGCTACATGAAGCTCCTCGAGCTCGTCCCCGGCGCGGACACCGACCCGGCCGCGTTCGCGCGGGTGAAGTCCTTCGGCGCCGACGTGCTGGGCAAGGGCGTCGTCGTCGCGAAGGACACCACCAACTTCATCGGCAACCGCATCGGCGCGCACGCCATGATGGCGGCCATCCACCAGATGCTCGCCGACGGCCTCACGCCCGAGGACGTCGACGCCATCGTCGGCACCCCGATGGGTCGCCCGAAGAGCGCCGCGTTTCGCACGGCGGACATGGTCGGCCTCGACACCTTCGGCCACGTCGCGAGCAACTGCTACAAGTCGCTCACCACCGACGAAGACCGCGATGTGTTCGCGCTCCCCGCGTACATCAGCGCGATGATCGAGAAGAAGCAGCTCGGCGACAAGACCAAGGGCGGCTTCTACAAGAAGACCGGCGACGGCGTGCAGACGCTCGACCCGACCACCGGCGAGTACCGCGAGAAGAAGACCACCAAGGAGGTGAGCTCCTTCATCAAGACGCTGCGCGACGTGGAAGACGTGGGCGAGCGCCTGCGCCTGCTCGCGGCCGACGCGGGGCCCGCGGGCAAGTTCGCGTGGAAGGTGCTCGCGCGCGGCCTCTCGTACTCGGCGCGCCGCGTCGGCGAGATCAGCGACAACGTGTGGTCCATCGATGACGGCATGCGCTGGGGCTACAACTGGGAGCTCGGCCCCTTCGAGACCTGGGACGCGCTCGGCTTCGCGGCCGCCACCGACCGGATGATCGCCGACGGCGTCGCGCTCCCCGAGAGCGTGAAGGCGATGCGCGCGAAGGGCATCAAGAGCTGGTACCGCGAGGACGGCGCGGTCTACAACCCGCTCAAGGGCGAGTACGAGGCGCGTGAGACCGACGCGAAGGCGATCTCCTTCAAGTCCGCGCGTCGGGGCGCACCCGTGTGGGAGAACGACGGCGGCGTCGTGTACGACCTCGGCGATGGCGTCGCGTCGCTCACGCTCAAGTCCAAGATGAACAGCGTCGACCCGAGCACCATCGAAGCTCAGGAAGAGGCCGTCGCCCGCGCCGAGAAGGACTTCGAGGCGCTCGTGCTCTTCAACGAGGGCGAGAACTTCTCCGTCGGCGCCAACCTGATGCTGGTCGCGATGGCCGCGTCGAGCGGCGACTTCGAGAGCATCCGTGCGCTGGCCGCGCGCTTCCAGGGCGCCAACCAGCGGATGAAGTACGCCAAGGTCCCGGTCGTCGCGGCGGCCGCGGGCATGGCGCTCGGCGGCGGTCTCGAGATGTGCCTCGGCGCGGGCGCCGTGCAGGCCGCGGCGGAGACCTACTCCGGTCTCGTCGAGGTCGGCATGGGCCTCGTTCCCGGCGGCGGCGGCTGCATGAACCTCCTCTGGCGCGCGATGGAGTCCATCCCCGAGGGCGTCGCCGTCGACGCGTATCCCTTCGTCACGCAGGTGTTCAAGAACATCGCGCTCGCCAAGGTGGCGACCAGCGCCGACGAGGCCAAGCAGCTCGGGTACTTCCGTCACACCGACGGCGTGACCTTCGACCGCGCGCGGCTCCTCCACGACGCCAAGCAGCGGGCCATCGGGCTCGCTCGCTCGGGTTGGCACGCGCCGGCGCCGCGGGAATACAAGCTCCCGGGTGAGAGCGGCATCGCCACGCTGAAGATGATGGTGCTGTCGCTGGTCGCGGGCGGTCAGGCGTCGGAGCACGACGCGAAGGTCGCGCTGCACATCGCCAACATCCTGTGCGGCGGCATCGACGGCGCGTCGGCTCCGGTGAGCGAGTCGCGCGTGCTGGAGCTCGAGGTCGAGGCCTTCCTCTCGCTCTGCGGCGAGGAGAAGACCCAGGCCCGGATGCAGTACTTCCTCATGAACAACAAGCCGCTGCGCAACTGAGAGAGAACGGAGACAACCAGATGGCCGACGTAGTGATCGCCGCTGCCGTGCGCAGCGCCGTGGGACGAGCGCACAAGGGTGCGCTGGCACAGACCCGACCCGACGACCTCGCGGGGCAGGTGATTCGTCACCTGCTGAGCAAGGTTCCGCAGCTCGACCCCAAGGAGGTCGACGACCTCGTGCTCGGTTGCGCGATGCCCGAAGGCGAGCAGGGGCTCAACATCGCCCGCGTGGTGGGTCTGCTCGGCGGGCTCGCCGAGGAGTCCTCCGCGCTCACCATCAACCGCTTCTGCTCCAGCGGCCTCCAGGCCGTGGCGCAAGCGGCCGAGCGCGTCGCCTTCGGCAGCATCGACGTGGCCGTCGCGGGCGGCGTCGAGTCGATGACGATGGTGCCGATGACGGGCAACAAGATCTCGGTGAGCGCCGAGGTCATGGACCGCTTCCCCACCGCGTACACCCCGATGGGCATCACGGCGGAAAACGTCGCGACGCGCTTCAACGTGTCGCGCGAAGACCAGGACGCCTTCGCCGCCGAGAGCCACCGCAAGGCCGCGGCGGCGCAGGCCGCGGGGCGCTTCGACGACGAGATCGCGCCGGTGAAGGCCGTGCGCTACGCGGGCCACGTGCGCGACGACGTGACCTTCTCGCGCGACGAGTTCGTGCGGGCCGACACCACGGCGGAGAAGCTCGGGCTGCTCAAGCCGGTGTTCTCGGCGAAGGGCAGCGTCACGGCGGGCAACAGCTCGCCGCTCTCCGACGGCGCCGCGGCGTCGCTCATCATGTCCAAGGCCCGCGCGGACGCCCTCGGCATCAAGCCGCTGGCGTACTTCCGCGGCTTCCAGGTGGCGGGCGTGGCGCCCGACATCATGGGCATCGGGCCGGTTCCGGCGGTGCGCAAGCTGCTCGCACGCACGGGCCTCACCCTCGACCAGATCGACCTCATCGAGATGAACGAAGCCTTCGCGTCGCAGTCGCTGTACTGCCGCCGCGAGCTCGGCATCAACGAGGCGAAGCTCAACGTCAACGGCGGCGCCATCGCGCTCGGTCACCCGCTCGGGTGCACCGGCGCCAAGCTGACCGCGACGCTGCTCCACGAGCTGCGCCGCCGCGGCGGTCGCTACGGGATCGTGACGATGTGCATCGGCGGCGGCATGGGCGCGGCCGGTCTCTTCGAAGCCATCCCCTGACCCCGAGCTGAGCGCACTCCGAGGAACCGGCGGCCGTGAGGACGCCGGAATCCGCTACAGCTCCCTCTCCCGCCTCAGCATTCCCAGCGACAAGAACTCCCCCAGCAGCATCGCGACGTCCGCCCAGGGATAGTCCTTCACCCACTGCCTCGCCTCGTCGGCGCGGAAGCGCGGCGTCGCCTTCAGCTTCAACAGAAACGCCTCTGCGTGTCGCGGCATCGTCCCGATGACCTCGGCGTCGCGGAGGATCTGCACCGCCGCCTCGCCCTCCACCGTCGCGCGTCGCCAGCGGATGGGCGCCGCGTGCTCCAGCACGTCACCGGGCTCGATTCCCGGAGCCTCGTCGCCGTCATCACCGGCACGCGCGCGCCACGCGTCGTGGAGCATCGCGGGCGTGAGTCGTTGCACCGCAGCGCGCAGCGCCTCCAGCCGCGCGGCGAAGTACGCCTCGTCCTCGGTGCCGGGTCGCTCGGGCAACGAACGCCAAGCGACGTCTTCGAGCAGGTCGTCGAGCAGGAGATCGTGCGCGAGGTCGAGCACGTCCACCGGTCGGATGGTGAGGCAGATGTGCAGCGACTCGCTCGTCGCCTTCACGTGGTGCCACGCGCCCGCCGGCAGGAAGAGCGCATCGCCGGGAGCGAGCTCCTGCACCGTGAGGTCGGACTCACGAAAGCCGTGGATGCCGGACGCACGAGCCGCCGCGTCGGGGATCACGTTGCTCACCGGCCGTGCCACGGCGGGCTCCGCCGCGAAGTGCCAGCGCTTGGTTCCCTGGAGCTGGAGCACCAGCATCGACGTGGTGTCGAAGTGCAGCCCGTAGCCTGACCCCTCGGGCGACAGGAAGCCCGCGACGTCGATGGTCACCGGCACCCGCAGCGCGCGTCGCACCTCGTCCACGAACGCGCCCAGCACCGGGTCGCTCTCGTGCAGCCACTCGACCTGCACCGTCATGCCCGCCTTGAGCAGCGGCTCCACCTGCGCGGCCGTGATGCCCAGCTCCGCGTGCTCGCCGTGCGCGTCGCGAAAGCCCGCCCGCAGCCGCCGCGGGTCGCCTGAGTGAGCGCCGCGGGGCTGCCGCGCCGCCGCGAGAAAGCGCTCCCGATCGAAGACGTCGGCGAAGCGACCGCGCGCGCCCTGCACGTAGAGCGAGCGCTTCTCCCAGTGACGCTCCACGAAGTCCGCGACGGGAAAGGGAGCGAGCAGCGAGGCGAGGTCGGGGGAGGTCATCGCGAGAGGGTGACCTCGGCCGCGCAGGGGCGCGTGGCGTTGCGGGCGCGGCCTTCGATCCAGTTGAGGGGATTGGGCGTGGTGCACGCGTCGGTGACCACGGTGGTGCGCGGACGAGGGAGAGCGCTCTGGTGCGAGAGCGCCTGCCAGGCGTCCTGGTAGCAGAGCAGGGCGAGCGCGTTGGGGTCGCTCGACTCGGCGCGGCAGGTGTTGGAGGGCGTTCGTGGGTCGACGTCGAGCCACACGTCGAGCTCGACGCGGCGAGCATCCTCGCACTCGAAGAGGCGCTCGGGCTCGACCGGACACGCCGCGAAGGTGACGCCCGGCGGAACGGGCGGACCGTACTGCTCGCGCCCGAAGCGCTGGCAGGCGCAGCGGGTGATACCCGACCCGGTCAGCGTGACCGGCGTGGTGAAGCGCTCGGGCGAGCGCGTCTGATCGAGCGCGGAGGTGCTGCCGCCGAAGACGGCGAAGGCGAGCGCGGGCCGCGCGGCGAGGGCGGCCGAGGTGCAACGACCGGCGGGCAGCGAGGCGCACGCGATCTCGCGGGCCATGCGCGCCGCGCGGCAGAACGAGAGCTGCGCGTTGCGGCCGGGGTTGTCGGTGGTGGGCGGGATGGTGGCGTTCCAGAAGGTGGCGAGGTCGGCGCAGGGGTGGTCGGCGGCGAACTGCACGTGGTCGGCGAAGCCGGAGATGGCGACGCGGAGCGAGCGCGCGTCGGTGCTGGCGTTGAGCTGGAGCTGCGCGAGGGTCTGGCCCACGAGGCGCCAGCGTTCGAGGACGGCGTCGTTGCGCGGCTCGAACTCGCCGAGGCCGAAGAGGGTCTCGGTGGCGCACGACACCTGCCAGTGGAGGCCGTCGCCGTCGGGGTTGCGCGGCACGCACTGCTCGCCGAGCTGCGACACGATGCGCTCGATGGAGTCGCGCAGCATCGCCACGGCGGCGGGGACGCGCTGGTGGAGCGTTCGTTGGGCCTCGTCGACGCGGGTGCGCGGGGCGGTCGGGTCGGCGGCGGTGCGCGCGGCGGTGCGCGCGGGGTAGGCGGGGGCTTCAGGGGGGCGCGAGAACGCGGGCGGCGCGCAGCCGAGGGCGAGCACGGCGAGGAGGGTGGAGCGGCGCATCGCCATCACAGCCCCCGGAGGAAGTCGAAGAAGGAGTTGAGGTTCACGCCGAGGTGGAGCGCGATGTTCACCGCGTCGTCGGAGTACGACTGCGCGACGCCGAGCGCCGTGGGCTGGATGAGCACGCCGAAGCTGATCATGCGCGGGATGGCGAAGGGCCCGCCGGAGAGCGTGAAGTCGAGGCCGGTTCCGGTGTGGAGCGCGCGGCCGTTGCCGGGCGAGGCGAGCACCATGACGGGGATGGACACGTCGAGGGTGAGCCACGACATCACGCGAGCGCGCGGCGAGACGCGGGCGTAGATGAGCGGCGCGGCGACGCCGATGGAGACGCAGTCGCCGCCGCGGCAGTCGGAGTTGAGCTCGTACTGCGCGCGGAGCTCGACGCTCCCCGGCAGACCCCAACGGAAGTAGAAAGGCCCCGCGTCGGCGCTGCGGTGAAGCAGCGGAGGCGTCGAGCGGAGGCGCGCGCGGGCGAGGCAGGTGAAGCGCCGGCCCGCGGCGTCGGGCGCACGCTCGGTGGCGAGGAAGGCGTGCACGCTGCCCTCGGCGGGCAGCGAGCGCAGGTTGGGGATGAGGTCGGCGGGCGTTCGGGGGCAGGTGTCGCCGTCGGCGAGCAACACGACGAGCGCGCTACGCCCCGGCGCGTGGACGTCGGGCTCGACGCGCAGCCGCGTGGGGATGACGCGGTTGACCCGCGGGGCGTCGTCGGCCGCGTGCGTGGGGTCGGTGGTGACGGCGGTGTATGCGTTGATGGCCGCGGTGACGTCGGGGCTCGCGGAGAGGCGCCACTCCGGTTCGCCCGAGCGCGCGGTGAACGCGAAGGTGTCATCACCCGCGCCGGGCACCGCGGCCCACGGGTCGGTGAGCGACATCGAGCCGTGATCGACGAGGCCCGCGGGCAGCCACGCGTCGCGCGGACGCAGCACGGCGATGCGGGCGAGGGCGAGGTCCTGCGGCGCGCAGCGGGTGTCGTCAGCGGGGCGCATCACCACCTGCCACAGACCCGCGGCGTGCTCGTCGAAGGTGTGCGATCCACGCGCGTCGAGGGCGATGCCTTCACGCGACCCCTGCGTGTCCCCAGTGGGGCAGAGCACCATGCGCGACCCGGCAGGCAGCGCGTCGGGCGCGAGCACGCGGTCGCCGACGGTGGCGATCTGTGCGGGGGCCTCGGCCTCCATCGCGATGCGCTCGACCTCGCCAGCGCTCGCCTGCGTCACCCCGACATGGCCGTCGGCGCGGGTGATGACGTCGAGGTGTCGCTCCAGCGTGAAGGCGTCGGGGACGCCCGTGACCGTGAGCGGCGCGACCTGCGCGAGGGCCACGCAGCGTAGTGCCGCGAGCTCGGCGGGCGTCGCGCGGGCGTTGCGGGTGGGCGCCGCGGTGTAGCGGCTCGCGTGGCAGAGGCGCAGCGCGGAGAGCACCTCGGACCAGTCGTGGCGGTCGGGCGCCATCGCGCCACCAGGGACGCCGTAGCGACGTCGCATCACGCTGCGCACGGCCTCGTCGGGGACCGTGAGTGCGGTGCCGTCGCGGTCGACGCGCGCCGCGAAGGTGAGCGCCGAGCCGTCGCGATCGGGCACCCCGGCGACCACGAGGGCGGAGGCGGCGGAGGCGGTGACGAGCTCGTTCCAGCGCATGGGGTCGCGGGAGAAGACGTCGGCGCGTGGCGTGAGGCGCAGCTCGCCGCGCTGCCAGTCGGTGTCGAACCACCGGCCGGTGCCCTCGGAGAAGAGCCGCTGGAGAGGAGTCTGCGGGTCGCCGAAGCGCATGCTGTCGACGCGCAGCGCGAGCTCGCTGCCGCGGCGCCGCAGATAGATGCCCGCCGCCGTCACCGAGCCGGGAACATCCACCGTCTGACCGCCGCCGAGCGCGAGCATGCGGGCGCCCGCGGTCGCGGTGAGCAGCGTCGCGGCGTCGGAGCCATCGACCACGAGGAGGTCGACGTTTTCGGTCGGGCACGAGGTGATGCGGGGCGCGGTGAGTCGCAGGTCGCGCGAGGCGGTGCGCTCGAAGGCGACGGCGGTGGTGCCTTCGCCAAGGTGGGCGAGGCACGGGCGCAGCGCGAGGGTCTGCGCGGGCGGCGCGTCACGCCCGGCGACGGCAGCCGGGAGCGCGAACACTTCGAGGTCGGCCGCGAGGTCGCGGCGCTCGGGAGGAAGGCCCGCGTCGCGCAGGAAGGTCGCGAGGTCGCGCTCGCCGTCCGGGAGGGCGCCGACCTCATGAAGCACCGCGCCCGTGACGGTCCTGACGCCGTACCGACACTCCGCGTGGCTGCGGAAGCGGTCGTTGAGGGCGGCGGTGACGTGGGTGGTGGGCGCCGCGGTCGTGGTCGGCGTGAAGCAGAAGGTCTGCGCGAGCGCCGCGGCCGGGCTCAGCGAGAGCGACGAGAGGAGCGCGACGAGAACAGGGGAAGGGAGCCGCATCCGCGCGCGGTAGCACGACGCGCACGGAGAACGGCAGTTACTGACGGGGCGCTGCTACGGCGAGCGGGTGAGGTTCCAGGCGAGGTCGCGGGCCTCGAAGCCGGGGCCGGCCATGGTGTAGCCGCGGACGCCGCCGTCGCTCGCACCGGTGGTGATGAAGTCCCCGGTGCCGTCACCATCGGTGTCGCCGAGGTCGCCGTCGAAGCCGGTGGGCGCGTCGGCAAAGGTGGTCCCGACGGGGAGCGGCATGGCGGGCAGGTGCAGGCGCCGACCCGAGACGGTCCCGGTGCCGTGCCAGGTGAGCGGCGCGCCCGCGAAGGAGGCGACGACGCTCACGAGGCCACCGCCATCGGAGCTAAGCGTGAGCGAGAGCGTGCTCGGCATGGTCGACGCGCTCGCCCCGGGGGCCGGCGCATACGTGAGCGTGTAAGCCCCCGACATCCTCAGTGTCGGTTGGACCACCGTGCGAAACACGATGTCCTGCGCTCGCGCCGTGCGCACCTCCTGCTCGGACTCGAAGCCTTCGCCGATGACGACGTGGTACTCGCCGCCGAAGAGCAGCGGGCTCGTCGGGGTGATCGTGAGCCGCCGCCCCTCGACCACCACCCGCGCACCCAGCGGGCGCCCGCTCGGGTCGTTGAATCCGATGCGCGCGAGGTTCTCCGGTCGGTCGAGCACCGGCTGCGAGAACACCAGGGTGATGGGAGACGTCGTCGCGATGCGCTCCGTCGCGCGCGGCACCTCGGTCGTCACATAGAAGTCCCGCCCCGTGAGCTCGGCCACATAGCGGGTGAGCTCCGCGCGCTGCACGGCGTTGAGCGGCGCGCGCGTCTCATCGACCCAGGCACCGACCGCACCCGCGAGCGTCCGCTGCGCGCCCGAGGGGAACCACGCCCCGAGTCGCGCCGTGCCGAGCAGGCTCGCGACATCCGCGAAGGGTCCCCCGCCGACGTCGCGCTCGACGCGCGCCCGGTTGGTCGTGAGCGAGCCCTCGTGGCAGCTCGCGCAGCTCGCCTGGAAGTGCACCGCGCCGCGCGCCGCCTCTTCGGAGAGCGATCCATCGCGCCCGGTGAGCGTGTTGGCCGCCGGAGGCGTCGCCATCGACGCGAGGTACGCCGCGAGGCCGTCCACCTGCTCCTGCGTGGGGCGCATCACCCCGACCTTGATGTTGACCGCGAAGACCGCGTTGGAGAGCGCGCCGTAACCGCCCTGCCACCCGAGCGGCGCCGTCGCCTCTGGGAGGGTCAGCGCGCGCGACAGCGACTGGCGGCCTGCGATCGGCCCCGTTGGCCAGACGATGCCGTCGGTGAGCCCGTCGGCGTGGCACGAGCTGCACGACATCACGTCCCCGGCGAGCACCTGCCCCGCGCCGAGCTCGGCCCGCATACCAGGGCCGGTAAAGTACGCCTGACCACGCGCGACGGCCGCCGATCGCGGGTCGCGGCCGAGGGCCATGGAGCTGCGCGCCGCACCACCGCCCGCGCCCACGACCGTGAGCTGCTGGGTCTGGTGTCCAAACGCGAGGACGGTGCCGTCGTTGGTGAAGATGGCTGCGCGGGGGCGTCCCGGTGCGGCGAAGCGCTCCTGCTCGACGAGGCTCGCGGCGTCGAGTCGCAGCACGAGGTCGGTCCCCTCGGAGACGACCCACACCGACCCATCGCGAACGCCCACCCACTGCAACCCGACCACCCGGCGATCGTCGAGCCCGGTCGGGGCCACGCCGCTGTCGGTCACCCCCGCGTCTACAATAGCCGCATCGGCGCCCGCGTCGCTCATCGCGCCCGCATCCGTCGCGACACCCGCGTCACCCACCGGAACCACCGCCCCAGGCCGCGAGCGCGAGAGGTCGACGGCGGCGGCCTCGCGGGCCCCGGCGCCCGACAGGTCGTAGCGCACGAGCATGTGTTGGAAGCGCGGCGAGAGCTCGGTCGTGGCCGGAGCACTGGGGTCGTTGCGCAGCGTCGCCACGAAGAGGCTGTTGCCATCGGGCGCGAGCGCGATGCCACCGAGGGTGGTCCCGACCCGATGAATGGTGCGGACCACCGCGCGCGTCGCGACGCTGATCTCCGAGACGTCGGCGCCCGCGGGGTCGCCCGCCTCGGTCATGGCGCCGAGGCCGGTGCGCCGACCGGCGACAAACACCGTGCTGCCGTCGGCGCGCACGGCGATGTGGTGCGGGTCGCTGCCGACGTCGACGCGCCCGAGCTCCGACCAGTCCATCGTGTTGATGAACACCACCTTGCGGTCGTGGGGGAGCAGCGCGATCGCGGTGGCGCCGTCGGGGGTGACGACGACGTTGCTGACCTCATCGCCGATCCAGACCGAGCGCGTGGGTCGTCGCGCGGCGACGTCGACGACGGTCAGCGTGTCTTCGCCGCGGGCGGCGACGAGCAGCAGGTTGCGTTGGGTGAGCGCCGCGATGGCGACGGGCCACGCGCCCACTGGAACCGTGAACGGGCTCGTGAAGTCGGCAGGGTTCACGGCGACGACCTCGGGTCGCAGCACGCTCGCGACGAAGGCGAGGTCGCCGAGCGTCGCCACGGCGCGCGTCGGGTAGTAGTCGAGGTTGTGGAAGGCGAGCGACGCGGGGTCGACGAAGGTGACGGAGACCGTCGTGCCGGCGGCCTCGGTGAAGCGGTAGTCGCCCGGGACATGCGCGACGAAGGCGCTGCGGCCCGCGGTGTCGCGGAAGATGGCGTTCATGTTGGCCGTGACGTTGGTCGCCAGCGCCCAATCGCCCGCTGGGAGATAGAACGTCGACCCCACCGGCACCCGCCGCCGATCGGCCGTGGGTCCGGTCGGAACATCCGCTCCAGGGCGGTCGGCACTCACCGCGCCGTCGCGCCCGAGGTCGGTGCTGACGTCGGTCGTTGCGCCCGCGTCGGAGGCGCTCGCCGGGTCATCGCTGCAACCCTGGAGCAGCGCCAGGGCGACAGAGATGGCGGGCGCGAGGCGGAGAGCGGTCGGGGACAGACGCATCGTATGAAACCTCCTCAAAGCAATCATCACGAGGTGTACCCCATGCGGCAGTCGAGCCCTCGTGTCGATGGCACCTGCGTCAGTCGCACGACATCGTGGTAGGGTCGCCGACGGCATGGCGAGGGACATAGATCGACTGGTCGACGCGGTGGTGGCGAGGGTGCAGGAGGAGATGGCTGCCCCTGCGAAGGGCGCCGTTCGCCCGACGGTGACGCCGCGGGTCGGCGGTGCCGCGCCGGGTGCCGGAGGGGTCGCTCCCGTCGCGGGTCAGGTGGTCACGGCGCAGCCGCGGCCCGACCTGGCGCGCGTCATCGACCACACGCTGCTCAAGCCCGACGCGACGCGCGATGACCTTCGCAAGCTGTGCTCCGAGGCGATGACCTGGCGGTTCTTCTCGGTCTGCGTCAACAGCGTCAACGTGCCGTTCTGCAAGCAGCAGCTCCGCGGGTCGACGGTGGCGGTCTGCGCGGTGGTTGGCTTCCCGCTTGGTGCGATGAGCCCCAACGCCAAGGCCTTCGAGACCACCGAGGCCATCCGCGCCGGCGCCGACGAGATCGACATGGTCATCAACGTCGGCGCGCTGAAGTCCGGCGACTACGCGCTGGTGCTCGACGACATCGCGCGCGTGGTGGGCGCCGCGCCCGACCGCGTGGTGAAGGTCATCCTGGAGACCTCCATGCTTACGCGTGACGAGAAGGTCATCGCGTGCGCGCTCTCGAAGGCCGCGGGCGCTTCCTTCGTGAAGACCTCGACGGGCTTCGGTGGTGGTGGCGCGACGGCCGAAGACATCGCGCTCATGCGCGGTGTGGTGGGCAACGAGCTCGGGGTGAAGGCCAGCGGTGGCGTTCGCACCGCGGCCGACGCCGATCGGATGATCGCCGTCGGCGCGACGCGCGTCGGAGCGAGCAGCTCCGTCGCCATCGTCAGCGGCGGCGCGGGTACGTCGGGCTACTGACTCAGTCTCGCGCGAGCGGCGGTGCGTGCGGGCCGAGGTGCTCGCGCAGGTGCCGCACGGCCTGGAGGATGCGCGTCTTCACCGTGCCCAGCGGCTGATGGAGGCGCTCGGCGATCTCGGAGTGCGAGAGGCCGCTGAAGTACGCGAGGTCGAGCACCGCGCGCTGCTCGGGGCGCAGCGTCTCCAGCGCGAGGCGCACGGCCGCGGCGCGCTCGGCGTCGGCGACGGCGCCCTCGGGGGTGGTGGTGGGCTCGCGGGGCTCCGCCTCGGCGGACTCGTCTTCGTGGATCGCGCGGCGCTTGCGCGAGCGCACCACGTCGATGGCGCGGTTGCGCGTGAGCGTGATGAGCCAGGCGAGCGCCGATCCGCGTCCGCGGTCGAAGGAGGTCGCCTCGCGCCAGGTGCGCATGAACGCGTCCTGCACCACCTCTTCGGCCTCGGCGCGGCTCCCGGTCACGCGCAGCGCGACGGCCATGAGCGTGCCGGACACCCCGTCGTACAGGACGATGAGCGCCGCACGATCACCGGCGGCCACGCGCTCGAGAAGGTCCTCTGGCTCACCGCGGGTCATCGCATCATCCCAGGTCGGTCGGCGGGTACATCGCCGTCGCGCGGGCTCGAACCCACGATCCCAACGGAGCGCATCGTCGCCAACGTAGATGCGGAAGTCAACGCGATCTCCGGGGTGCCGACACCCTCGACCACCCTTGCGGTGCCCGTGGCACTCAAGTACCCCGTCGAGCGCCTCAACAGGAGAGACGTCCCATGTTGGATCTACGATTCGTGGTCGAGCACCTCGACGAGGTGCGCGCGGCGCTGGCACGGCGCGGCGAGGTTCCGGCGGGCTTCGAGCGCATCACCGAGCTGGCCCAGGCGCGGCGCACCGCCATCCTCGCGGGCGAGGCGAAGAAGCGCGCGGTCAACGAGGCCAGCGCCTCCATCGCGAAGCTCGCCAAGGGCTCTGCGGAGCAGCTCGCAGCGCGCGACGCTTCGAGGGCGCTCGGGGCCGAGGCTGCCGAGTACGAGCGCGCGCAAAAGGCGGCCGAGGCGGAGATCGAAGAACTCCTGCTGCGCGTTCCCAACACCCCTGACGCGTCGGTGCCCGACGGCGACTCGGCCGACCAGAACGTGGTCGTACGCACCTGGGGCGAGAAGCCACAGCTCGCGTTTGCTCCGCGCGAACACCACGACCTCGGCGAGGCCCTCGGCATCCTCGACTTCGAGCGCGGCTCGAAGCTCTCGGGCGCGCGCTTCAGCGTGCTGTGGGGCGTCGGCGCGGCGATGGAGCGGGCGCTCGTGCAGTTCATGCTCGACGTGCACGTGCACGACCACGGTTACACCGAGGTGTATCCGCCCTACATGGTCAAGTCCGACGCGCTGCGCGGGACGGGCAACCTCCCCAAGTTCGAGGCCGACCTCTTCAAGATCGCCGCCGAGGGAGAGCGCGCGTACGACCTCTATCTGATCCCGACGGCGGAGGTCCCGGTGACCAACCTCCACGCGGGCGAGATCCTCGACGAGCCCACGCTCCCGCGCCGCTATGTGGCGTACACCCCGTGCTTCCGCAGCGAGGCCGGCTCGTACGGTCGCGACACGCGCGGGCTCATCCGTCAGCACCAGTTCGACAAGGTGGAGCTCGTTCACCTGGAGCGACCCGACGACAGCGATGCGGGTCACGAGAAGCTCACGCTCGCGGCCGAGGCCATCCTCCAGAAGCTCGGGCTGCACTACCGCGTGGTGCTGCTCTGCGCCGGGGACATGGGCGCCAACTCCCGCAAGACCTACGACATCGAGGTGTGGCTCCCGGGGCAAGGCGCCTACCGCGAGATCTCCTCGTGCTCGAACTTCGGCGACTTCCAGGCGCGCCGCGCCAACCTCCGCTACCGGCCGACGACCGACGCGAAGGCGAAGACCCGGCTCGTGCACACGCTCAACGGCTCGGCCCTCGCGGTCGGCCGCACGCTGGTGGCCATCCTGGAGCAGTACCAGCAGGCCGACGGCTCGGTCGTCGTGCCCGAGGCGCTGCGCCCCTACCTGCGCGGGCTCGATCGCATCACGAAGCGCTGACGCTCTTCAGCGTCCCTGGAGCATCGTGAGGTAGGCGCGTAAAAGCTGGTCGCCGCCGAGCAGGTACTCGATGCCGCCGAGGGCGAGAAAGGGCCCGAACGGGAGCATCGTTCGCATGAGCGGTTGCCCCTCGTTGGGGTCGACCTTTGCGGGCTCTGCGGTCGGCTCAGTGCTCTCGGTCGTCGCGGCGGGCTCTGCCTTCTTCTCGCCGTCCTTCGCGTCGTCGTCCTCGTCGTCATCCTCCCAGTAGTCGGCGGAGATGTCGGGGGTGAGCTTCCAGCCGGTGGCCTTGGACAGCAGGGTCGCGACGATGCCCTGGAGCGACCCCGCGAAGAGCGCGAAGAGCACGCCGTGGTAGCCGAGGAGGGCGCCCACCATGGCGAGCAGCTCGGCGTCGCCGAGGCCCATCCCTGGGCGCTTCAAGAACTTCTCCCACACGAAGTGAAACGCGAACGGGATCGCGTAGCCCAGCGCCGCCCCGGTAAGGGAAGCCTTCCACCCGATGCCCGGGAGCATCACGCTGGCGGCGATGCCCAGCACGGTGCCACCGCGGGTGATGAAGGTTGGCAGGAGCATGGTGTCGAGGTCGATGAACGACGCCGTCAGCAGCCCCCACACGAAGGCGAAGCGCACGAAGAAGAGCGCGAAGAACGTGGGCAGCGCCTGGTCGCCCTGCGTACGCAGGAGCAGCTCGACGAGGGCGAGCGCGGACACCGCGTACATGGCCTCGACGAGGGCGTAGCGCGGCGAGAACGGCGCCTTGCAGTCGCGGCATTTTCCGCCCAGCCAGAACCACGCGAAGATGGGCACGTTGTCGTAGGCGCGGACGGGCTTCTCGCAGTGCGGGCAGCGGGAGGCCGGGCTCACCACCGAGAGGCCGAGCGGCCAGCGGTAGATGACCACGTTGGCGAAGCTCCCCCAGGCAGCGCCGAAGGCGAACGCGAAGACCCGAAAGAACCAGGTCGGGAAGTCGAGCGCGGTCATCCGACGGGCGTCGGGGTGCTCATGGGCGGCGTCGACGGGCTCTGCGATGTCTTGCGGAGCGACCGGAGGCAGAGGCGCGCGCGCCGAAGCTCGTGGGCCAGGGTCACGGCGCGCATCGGGTCGTGCTGGTTGCGCCGGACGAAGATCACCAGGTGACGGGTGGCGCTGCGCCGCTCGCCGCACGCGGCGTAGAGCAGGCCGAGCACGTAGCGGCCGAAGCCCTCACCGCAGCGGGCGGACTCGAGCTCGGCGACGAGGTCCTTGAAGTCTTCGATGTCGGCGGGGAGCTCTCCGGCGTCGAGGCGCACGAGGGCGGCGTAGGCGCGGTGGAGGGCGCGGGTGGTGAGCGACCAGCGGACGGCGCGGTCGAGGGCGCTGAGGGCCTCGTCGGTCTCGTTGGCGTGGTGGAGGGCGATGCCCACCGAGAACCAATGGAGCGCGCGGCGCGAGGCCGGCGCGTTGCGGGCGGCGATGCGGTAGGCCTGGGCGGCGCGGAGCCACCAGCCGAGGGCGAGGCAGGCCCGGCCGAGGTCGACGTGGGCGATCTCCTGGGCGACCCCGAGGCGCACCATCTTGCGGGCGACGGCGTGGGCCGAGCGAACGCGGCGGGCGTAGAGGTGCGAACGGTAGATCTCTCGGAGCAGGAGGACGCGGGTCTCGGCGTCGACGCGGTCGGAGGCGAAGCGGAGCCCCTTCTCGGCGTAGACGGCGGCGGCGTCGGGTGACCCGGTATGCAGCGCCAGACGAAGGTAGTCGTCTGCCGTCATGGGTCGCTGCTTTCTCACGGAGGAAACCATAGCAGTCTCAACGGCTACGGCATACAGACCTTTACTCGCGGACTGAACATCCCGTCAGGATATGTCACGCCCCGGCGCCGCTGTTTTCGCGGCAATCCCCGGTGAATTGTGGGCAATTCCCGTGTCGTTCAAGAGTGAACGACTGGAGTTCCAGGGGTGCGGGCGGTCAGTAGGGTCTGGGAGGGAGGGGGAGGGCGAGGTCAGTTCGCCGGGCCGAGCCAGCGAATGAGGCAGCAGGTGATGTTGTCCGGCCCCCCGTTTTCGTTGGCGCGGGCGATGAGGCGGGAGGCGGCGGTCTTGAGGTCGTTCTTGTTCTCTTCGACCAGCCGGAGGAGCTCGGGGTCGGGCACCGGGCCCGAGAGGCCGTCGGAGCAGAGCAGATAGATATCGCCAGCGACGGGGTGATCGAGCCGCGAGTCGACCTTCACCGAGTCCTTCATCCCGAGGGCGCGCACGATCACGTTCTTGTGGGGGAAGTTGGCGATCTCCTCCTCCGTGAGCTTGCGCATCTTCAGGTAGTCGTTGAGCAGCGAGTGGTCTTCGGTGAGCTGGTCGATGGCCCCGTTGCGGATGCGGTACACCCGCGAGTCGCCGACGTGCCCGACGATGACGCCCTCGCGCACCACGAGGCACACCACCAGGGTCGTGCCCATGCCCCGGTACCGCGGCTCGCGCTGGGCAGCCTCGAAGATGCGGAGGTTGGCCAGCTTCACCGCGGTGATGAGCCGGTTCTCTTCGTAGCTCCGCTGCTTGTCCATCTTGTACGGCCAGGTCGCGTCGGGGTCCTTCGCGGTGGCCTCGAAGAACTCGCGCATGGCGTCGACCGCCATCTTCGAGGCGACCTCGCCGGAGGCGTGACCGCCCATGCCGTCGGCGACGATCACGAGGTTCTCCTCCGCCATGATCGAGAAGTTGTCCTCGTTGTGGGTGCGCTTCATGCCGACGTTTGTCTCGCCGATCAATTCCATGCGCACGGGGTGGCCTGGCACGTCGCGCTCCCTTGGTTTTCCGCGGGAGAACGCTTCCTCCCGAACCTGTGCGCACGCTATCCCGACTGCTTTCGGCGCGTCAATACAACATGCAGAACACCGCTTCTCTCACGCCGCGAGGAAGCCCCCGACCGCACGAACGAAGGCCGCCGGCTGTTCGATGAATGGGAGGTGGCCCGCGGCGGCGATCTCGTGATAGCGCCCGTGCGGGAGCAGCTCGGACAGGGCCCGACTCTCCTCGGGGCGAAACGTGAGGTCGTCGTCGCCGCTCACCACGAGCACGGGCGCGCGCACCTCCGAGGCGAGCGTGCGGGCGTCGAAGCGCTGCGCGGCGGCGAGGAAGTTGGCGTCGGCCTCGGCCCGGTAGGTCATCGAGCGCGCCATGGCGTCAATGGTCGCCGCGCTCGGGGGCCGATGCCACCACATGCGCCCCAGCCCTCGAAAGAGCTGCGGCAGGGAGTGCGGGTCGCGGAGCGTCCCCTGCGGCGTGGAGAGCGAGCGGATGGACTCCCAGCCCGCCTCGCCGAGCGCCTCGCGCGAGCGCCTGCCGACGGCGCGCACCTGCTCGCCGTCGCGCAGCGGAGACACCAGCACCACGCGGCGGACCACCTCGGGATGACGCGCGGCGAGGGTGAGCGCGACGGTCGCGCCGAAGTCGTGCGCGATGATGTCGACGGTGGGCTCGCGGCGGGCCGCGGCGAGCGCGACGAGGTCGGTGGCAGCGTCGGGGATGGCGTACCCGCCGGCCTCGGGGGGAGCCGACGAGCGGCCGTGTCCGCGCAGGTCGACGTAGACGAGCGGTGCCTCGCGGGCGAGCGGGTCGAGCCACGGACGGAGGTACGTGTGGTCGAGGCCGGGGCCGCCGTGGAGCACCCAGCGGGCGATGCGTCCGGGGCCGGGGAGTTCGACGGTGTGGAGCGTGATCGCGGGGAGGCGAACGTCGCGGGTGATGGTGTCGGGAGCAGGGCGGGCGGTGCTGCGACGGCAGGCCGCGACGCCCAGGGCGAGGCCCGCGAGAAACTGTCGACGAGGGAGCTGCATGGGCGACGCGAGGGTGCGCGATGTGACGGCCCGAGGCCAAGCAACCCGCGACCGGCGACGAAGAGTGGAGGCAAGGCACGCGGCGGTGCTACGACCCGCCGTGATGGACCCGTCGCCCAGGGATGAAGTGCTCCAGCTCCTGCGCGACCTCGGCGCCCAGCTCACGTGGCAGCGCGACGCCGGGCTCATCGATGCACCCTCGCGCGGAGTGATCCCCGTGACAGCGGCAACAGCGCCCGAGCCCGTGGTCGTACAGCCCGTCGTCGCGCAGCCCGTCGCGGTCGCCGCGCCCATCGCACCATCACCGCCACCGGCGCCCGTGGTCGTGCCGCCCGCTGCCGTCGTCGAGGTCGCCGCGCCTGTCGTCGAGGCACCGGCACCGGTCGGGCGCGTCGGAGCGCTGAAGGTGATTCAGGCGGAGGTCGTCGCTTGCAGGTCGTGCAAGCTGGCACCGACGCGGACGCAGACGGTGTTTGCGCGGGGCAACCCTGACGCGCGGTTGATGTTCATCGGGGAGGGGCCGGGCGCCGACGAGGACCGCACGGGCCTTCCTTTCGTGGGCGTCGCGGGGCAGCTCCTCGACAAGATCATCGCGGCGATGAAGTTGAGCGAAGAGCAGGTCTACATCGCCAACATCGTGAAGTGCCGTCCGCCCAACAACCGTGACCCCGCGCCCGAGGAGGTTGCGGCGTGCACGCCGTTTCTGCTGCGGCAGATCGAGGTGGTGAAGCCCGACGTCATCGTCGCGCTCGGCAAGCCGGCCGCCCACTACCTGCTCAACAGCAAGGCTTCGATGACCTCCCTCCGCGGCCGCTGGCACTCGTACAACGGCATCGCCGTCATGCCCACGTGGCATCCGTCGTATGTGCTGCGCGTGCGCGACCTGCCCAACAGCACCGCGCGCGCCGAGGTGTGGACGGACATGAAGCTCGTGCTCGAACGCCTCGGCTTGCCCGTGCCCGCGCCCCGTGGTTGATCGCATGGCGATGAACCTCTCTCCCACCTCGACGGAAGACGACGACGAACTGCCCGCGCTCGGTCCGCTCGATGACGACGATGGGCGGGTGGAGATTCCCGAGGAGTCGCTCGACGAGACCTGGGACGCGAGCCTGGACGACAACGAGGTGCTCGGCGTCGACCCGCGAGCGTTCGCGGTGCTGGTGTTCGACGACGAAACGGTGAGTGACGACAGCGGGTCGGACGACGACCCCATCGACGCGCTGCCCGATGACGAGCGCGGGGGTTGGACCGGCGACGACGATCGCCCGAGCGACGAGGTCGCGGAGGTCGACGACGTCCCCGCCGACGAGCCCGACGGCGGCGAAGAGGGCCCCACGAGGGACCCCTACGACGTGGTCGACACGGCCCTGCCTGCGCTCGACGACGGCGACGACGACGAGAGCACCGACACCCAGTGACTCAGGCGGCGGGCGCCTCGTCGCGGCCGCGGTCGTAGCTGCGACGAAACCACGCGAGCGCCGCCGCACCAAGCGCCACCGCGAACCACAGCGTGGCGAGGCGGCAGAGCAGCGTTCCAGCCTTGGCCGACGGCTCGGCGATGCCGTGGTGGGAGAGTGCGACCAGCAGGAGGATCATGGTGGCCTCGGCGCCGCCGACCCCGCCCGGCAGCATCGCCACGGCACCCGCGAGCGTCCCAGTGGCATACACGAAGAACGCGAGGGCCACCGAGCAGGGGGCTCCCAGCCCATGCAGGATGAGCCAGAGGCCGAGCGCCTCCATCGCCCACGCGACGGCGGAGATGGCGGTGGGGAGCAGCAGCGCGCGCGGCGAGGCGAGGATGCGCAGGGCGTCGTAGGCCACGCGCACCTTCGGGGCGAAGCGGCGGCCGACGGCGAAGCGCTCGGTCTGCGCGATGGCCCAGTCGCCGAGCGGTCGCACGAGCACGAAGACCATCAAGGCCCCGACGAGGGTCGAGGCGAGGAGCGCGACGACCCAGCCGCCGGGGAAGAGCACGCCGCCGGCGGCGACCATCGCGATGAGGGAGATGAGGTCGGTGAGGCGGTCGGCGATGACGATGGGCGCGGTGCGGGCGACGGGCACACCGCGGGCGCTCGCGAGCAGCGCGCTCTTGAAGACCTCGCCCGCCTTGGCCGGTGTGACCGACATCGCGAAGCCCGCGAGGTAGACCGTGAAGCTCTCGGCGAAGGGCACGTCGCGGACGCCGAGGAGCTTCAGGTAGAAGTCCCACTTGAGGAAGCGCAGCAGGTAGTTGCCGAGGGAGAGGGCGAGCGCGACGGCGAAGGTCCACCACGCGTAGTGGACGAGGGTCGCCCGCAGCGCGCGCACGTCGCCGAGCAGGACGATGCCCGCGTACAGCAGGATGACCGCGAGCATCAGCGCGAGCAGTCGCTTGGTGTTCATGTCGCGGGGCCGCTCAGTCGTCGGAGCGCAGGCCGTGCTTGCGGAACAGGTCGCGCAGGTAGTGGCGCTCGATGCCCGCCAGCGCCGCCGCGCGCGAGAGGTTGTCGCCGGTGCGATGCAGCAATCGCTGGAGGTAGTCCTTCTCGAACTCGTCGATGAGCGTTCGCTTGGCGTCCTTGAAAGGCGTGAGCGGCTGCTGCGGGTCGGACCCCGGCGGCGCCACCGCCGTCGGCGCGCTGATGGTCTGCGCCTTGGCGCGCTCGCCCGACAGGATGCGCTCGAAGGCCAGGTCGGCCGGCGTGATGACGGCGCCTTCGGCCATCATCGCCGCGCGCTCGACGGCGCTCTTCAGCTCACGGATGTTGCCCGCGTACTCGCGGCGCATGAGCTCTTGCAGCGCCTCCGGCGAGATGGCGCGCGCCCCCTGGGTGTTGGGCGGGAGCCGCTGGAGGAAGTGGTAGACGAGCGTCGGGATGTCGTCCGCGCGCTCCTTCAGAGGCGGAATGGTCACTCGCGCCTGCGCGAGCCGGTAGTAGAGGTCTTCGCGGAAGCGGCCGTGGTTGATCATCTGCCGCAGGTCGCGCCACGTCGCGGAGATGACCCGCACCTGCACCGGCTTCGGCGTCGTGCTGCCGACGCGGACGACCTCGCGGCGTTCGAGCACGCGCAACAACTTGGGTTGCAGCTCCAGCGGGAGCTCGCCCACCTCGTCGAGGAAGACCGTCCCGCCCTCGGCCGCCTCGAAGATGCCGATGCGCCGCTCGCTCGCTCCCGTAAACGCGCCGCGCTCGTGGCCGAACAGAACGCTCTCCGCCAGCGTCGACGGAATGGCCGTGCAGTCGAGCACCGCGAAGGGCCCCTGCCCGTAGAGGCTCGCGTCATGGACGGCGCGCGCCGCGAGCTCCTTGCCCGTCCCCGTCTGCCCCTCGATGAGAATCGAGAGCTCCGTGCGCGCGAGCCGCTGGAGCGTGGAGAACATCTCGCGCATCGCGCCGTTGCGGCCGCGCAGCTCGCCGAAGGAGTGGATGTCCGGCAGCGGGGTCTCCACCGCCGCGTCGAGCTGGATGCGCACCACCGAGCTGCCCACCTCCACGGTCGCGCCCGAGGGGAGCAGCGCGGCTTCGATGCGCGCCCCGGCGTAGCGGGTGCCGTTGCGCGACGAGAGGTCTTTGACGTGGATGGCGGCCTGGTCGTCGACGGCGTGGAGCTCGACGTGGAAGGCCGAGATGGTCGGGTCGGAGAGGCGCACGTCGCATCCCTGGCTGCGGCCCAGGATGCCGCGGTTGAGCGCGAGCACGCTGTCGACGCCCACGTCGGGGCCGCTCACCACGGTGACGCGGATGCCGCGGATGGTCGGGCCCACCAGCCGCTCGGGCTGGATCGTGCGCGTGTTTTCGACGTCGGCGAGCTTCGATCCGCGGGTCACGGCCCGGGATTCTGCCACCTCGCGCCGCGCGACGACAGGGCCATCTCCGCGCCCGTCGGGGTGTAGTCTGCCCGCCGTGTCCGAACCCACCGCACCGCGCTCGTCGACCCGTACGGACATCTGGAACCTCCCCAACGCCCTCACCATGGGGCGTGTGGTGATGATCCCCGCGGTGCTCTACTTCGTCGTGGCGGGCACGCCGCGCGACGCGATCATCGCGGGCTGGCTCTATGGCGCAACGGCGGTCACCGACCTCCTCGACGGCTACCTCGCCCGCAAGTGGAACATCGAGAGCGTCTTCGGGAAGTTTCTCGACCCGCTCGCCGACAAGCTGCTGGTGATGGCGCTGCTGATGTACCTCACGCGCATGGGCCGCATCGCGCCGTGGATCGTCGTGGTGCTCCTCGGCCGCGAGCTCGCCATCACCTCGCTGCGCGCCATCGCGGCGAGCGAGGGCGTGGTCATCGCCGCGGGCGAGGGCGGCAAGTGGAAGACCGCCCTCCAGATGGTCGGCATCCTCTGCCTCATCCTGCACTTCCCGTATCCCGTGGTGCCGTTCTACGCGAAGGCGGTCGACCTCAACCTCTGCGGGCAATGGCTCGTGGTGCTGTCGATGGTCTTCTCGGTCACGTCGGCGGTGGAGTACACGAGCCTCTTCGTCGACGCGGTCGAGGCGAAAGAGCGTCGCAAGCAGGGCTCATGAGATCGGCGGCGGAACCGTCGGAATCCCGACGGGCAGCTCCCCGGTCGGCTCCGACGGACCCAGCATCGACGCGGTGATGACGTCGCGCGGGACGATCCACGCGAAGATGCTCCCGCCCCCTTCGCGCTCGTCGATCTCCACGCGCCCGTGGTGGGCGTCGGCGATGCGCTTCACGATCGCGAGACCCAGCCCCGTGCCCCGCGCCGTGCCCGAATAGAACGCGTCGAAGATCCGCTCGCGCAGCTCGGGCTCGATGCCTGGTCCGCGGTCGAGCACGCGCAGCGCCGCCTCGTGCTCGGTGCCCACCACCTCGATCTGCACCTCGGTGCCCACGCGCGACGCCTGCGCGGCGTTGCGCAGGAGGTTCCAGAGCACCTGCTTGCACTGCGCCGAATCGACGGAGGCGACCACGGGGTTTGGCGCATGCAGCGCGATCATCACGCGCGCCTCGGGGCCGCCCGAGGTGCGGGCCAGCGCCACCACGTCCCTCGCGAGCGCGCTCACATCGACCGGAACCCGATCGGGCAACCGCGGTCGCGCAAACTGGAGCATGTCGGTGACGAGGTCGTTGAGCCGGGCCACGTCGCGGCTCACGGTCGCCAGCAGGCTGCGCTCCTCGGTGTCGAGCGACGCGGTCTCGCGCACCAGCTCGACGCACCCGGAGATGGCGCCCAGCGGGTTGCGGATCTCGTGCGCGAGGCCCGCCGCGAGGCGACCGAGCTGGGCAAATCGCTCGGAGGTCTCGACGGCGTGGCGCAGCCCCTCCTCGTGCGAGCGGTCTTCGACCACCACGATGCCGCCGCGGCGCGAGCCGTCGTGCGTGTAGAGCGGCGCGACGTGGTACGCGATCGGGATCTCCCGGTACGCCGTCTTGAGCCGCGCATCGCCGCTGGAGCTGCCCGCGTCACCGTCGAGGGCGACGCGCGGGACGAAGGGCAGCACCTCGTGGGCGGGGCGGCCGAGCATCTCCACGGGTTCGAGGTCGAGGAAGAGCGCGGCGAAGGGGTTGGCGCCGTCGACGAGTCCGTCGGCGGTGTACGTGACGAGCGCGGCGGGGATGGAGCGCAGCACGTCTTCGTAGAGGGCGATGAGGCTCACGCGCGAGGCCTCGACGCGGAGCAGGGCGTCGCCGGTCACCACGAGGCGGTCGGCGAGGGCGCCGCCGATGGCCGTGATGGAGATGATGGCCGTGAGGGTGACCACCATCTGGTAGGTGGTCTCGATGGGGTTGTGCGGGATGTGGAGCTGATCCGACGGCGGGAGCACCACGCCGAGGGCCATGGTGAGCGCGAGCACGCCGTATGCGGCGAGGGAGCTTACCGCCGTCCAGAGGGTGCCGTTGCCGCCGAGCACGAGGGCGGCCGTGAGGGTGCTGAGTCCGAAGAAGGTGCTGAGCGGCGATCCCGCGCCGCCGGTGGCGTAGGCGAGGACGGTCCACGCGGCGAGGTCGAGCGCGATGCTCACCGCCGTGAGGGTGACGAGCCGTCCGCGGGGCGCGCTGCGGATCTGCAGCGCGTACACGAGGGACACCACGTAGATGGCGATGATCACCGAGAGGAGGAGCTTCGGCGTGGCGTCGTCGAGCGAGTGGCCCTCGGCGAGGTACACCGCGACGGTGCCGCCGAAGATGACGGTGCAGACCATCACCCGGGCGGCGGTGAGAAACTGGAAGCGCTCGCGGAGCTGGGCGTCGGTGTTGCCGACGAGGGAGAGCGGCTCGGGGGGGAGGGACGCGCCGCGCAGGGCAGGCATCGGCAGTACTACGCGGACATCGCGGACTCAGCCCGCCTTGATGTTACCGGCCATCGTAAAGATGGGGAGGTACATCGCGATGATCATCGTGCCGACGCTGCCGCCGATGAAGACCATCATGATGGGCTCCAGCAGCGAGGTCATGGCGGACACCGCGACGTCGACCTCCTCCTCGTAGAAGTCGGCGATCTTGTTGAGCATGGTGTCGAGCGCGCCGGTCTGCTCACCCACGGCGATCATCTGCACCACCATCGAGGGGAACACGTTGGTCTCCGCGAGGGGCTCCGCCATGTTCTTGCCCTCGGCGATCTTCGCGCGGGCCTGCATGATGCCCTGCTCGATGATGTAGTTGCCGGAGCTCTTGGCCACGATTTCGAGCGCGTCGAGGATGGGCACGCCCGACGAGAGCAGGGTGCCGAGCGTGCGGGTGAAGCGCGCGACGGCGATCTTCCGCATCACGTTGCCGATCACCGGAAACTGGAGCAGCGCCTTGTCGATGGCGCGCGTGCCGGCCGCGGTGTTCTTCCAATAGCGGAAGGCGAAGAAGGTCGCGAGGATGCCGCCGACGATGAAGACGATGTTGTCGACGAGGAAGTGCGACGCGTTGATGACGGTCTGCGTGAGCGCCGGCAGCTCGCCGCCGAACTCCTTGAACATCGACTCGAAGCTCGGGATCACGAAGATCATCATGATGCCGATGACGCCCGCGGCGATCACGAGCACCCCGATGGGATAGGTGAGCGCGCTCTTCACCTGGCGGATGAGCTTCGCGTTCTTCTCGATGTAGGCCGCGAGGCGCTGGAGGATGGTATCGAGGATGCCGCCGACCTCGCCCGCGCGGATGAGGTTGCAGAAGAGGTGGTCGAAGATCTTCGGGTGCTTGGCCAGCGAGTCGCTGAAGGTGAGCCCGCCCTCGACGTCGTTTTTCACCGAGCGGAGCACACGCGCGAAGGCCGGGTTCTCGATCTGCGAGCTGAGGATCTCGAGGCACTGCACCAGCGGCAGGCCGGCGTCGATCATCGTCGAGAATTGCCGCGTGAAGATCACGAGGTCCTTCGTCGAGACGCTGCCGCCTCCGCCGAAGTTGAAGCTGAATCCCTTCTTGGCGATCTTGGTGGGCTGGAGCTGCTGCTGGCGCAGTCGCTGCCCTACGGTGGCCTCGTCGTCGGCCTCCATGGTGCCGCTGCGGGCCTCACCGGTCCGGGTCTTCGCCTCGTACGTAAACGTCGGCATCGATCGCGATCGTACTTGGGCCGCGAGCCCGCGGTCAAAAGGTTATCGCCTAAGGTTCGCGGGTCTGAGGGCGGGCGGGGACGGCGGCGCGGGCGGCTTCCAGAAGCTGCACCAACTCGATCGGGTCGTTGGAGCGGCCCTGGGCCTCTTCCAGCGTGATCTGTCGGCGGGCCACGAGGGTCGCGAGCGACTGATTCATGGTCTGCATCCCCGACTGGGCCTGACCCACCTGCATGAGCGAGTAGATCTGGTGGACCTTGTCGTCGCGGATGAGCGAGCGGATGCCCGAGTTGGGCACGAGCACCTCGACGGCGGCGATGCGCCCCGGGACGCCCGCGCGCGGCAGGAGGAGCTGCGTCACCACGCCCTGCAACACGAACGACAGCGAGATGCGCACCTGCTGCTGCTGCTGCTGGGGAAACATGTCGACGATGCGGTGGATGGCCTGCCAGGCCGAGTTGGTGTGCAGCGTTCCGAGCACGAGGTGGCCCGTCTCGGAGACCGAGAGCGCCGCCTCGACGGTCTCCTGGTCGCGCAGCTCGCCGATGAGCACCACGTCGGGGTCTTGCCGCAGCACGTTGCGCAGCGCGTCCTTGAAGGTCGCCGAGTCGGTGCCCACCTCGCGCTGGTTGACCAGCGAGTTCTTGTTGAGGTGCATGTACTCGATCGGGTCTTCGATCGTGACGATGTGCTGCCGCGTCTCGGCGTTGATCTTGTCGATGATCGCCGCGAGCGTGGTGGTCTTGCCCGAGCCCGTCGGGCCCGTCACCAGGATGAGCCCGCGCGACTTGGTGACGAACTCGCCCACCACCGGCGGCAGCCCGAGCTCCTCCAGCGGAAGGATCTTGAAGGGAATCGCCCGGAACGTCCCCGCCACCGCGCCGCGCTGGAGGAAGACGTTGGCGCGGAAGCGCGCGAGCCCCTTCACCCCGAAGGACAGGTCGATCTCACAGCTCCGCTCGAAGCGCGCGCGCTGCTCTTCGGTGAGGATCTGATAGCAGAGCCGCTGCGTGTCGGCGGGGGTGAGCACGGGCAGGCCCCGCCGCAGGGGCAGGAGCTGATCGTCGATGCGCAGCATCGGGGGCGACCCCGTGGTGACGTGCAGGTCGCTCGCGCTGCGCTCGACCATGATGCGCAGGAGCTCGAGGATGGACGGCGGGGCGGAGTCGGTGGGTGCGGTCATGGCGGGCTCAGGCGGCGGACTTGTTCACGTCGGACAAGGTCACGCGCACGATCTCCTCGGTGGTCGTGACGCCTTCGAGGCACTTGGTGATGCCGCTCATGCGGAGGGTGCGCAGCCCGCAGCGGATGGCCTGCGTCTTGAGCTCGGCGGCCGAGGCGCCCTGGAGCACCAGCTCCTTGAGCTCGTCCCACATCGGCATCACCTCGTAGAGCGCGACGCGGCCGCGGTAGCCGGTGCTGTTGCAGTTGGAGCAGCCGGCGCCCTTCCACAGGCGGCCGTTGGCCTGGTTGACCTCTTCTTCCTTGAAGCCCACCTCACGCAGGAGCGCGGGGTCGACCTTGATCTCCTGCTTGCACTCGCCGCAGATGCGGCGGGCGAGGCGCTGGGCGAGCACGAGGGTCGTCGCGGCCGTCACCATGAAGGGCTCGATGCCCATGTTGAGGAGGCGCGAGACGGTGCTGGGCGCGTCGTTGGTGTGCAGCGTGGAGAGCACCATGTGGCCGGTGAGCGCGGCCTTCACGCCGATCTCGGCCGTCTCGAAGTCGCGAATCTCGCCGACCATGATGATGTCCGGGTCTTGCCGGAGAAACGAGCGCAGCGCGGCGGCGAAGTTGAGCCCGATGTCGTCGTGCATCTGGCACTGGTTGATGCCCTGGAGGTTGTACTCGACCGGGTCTTCGGCGGTGGAGATGTTCTCGGAGATCTTGTTGAGCTCGGAGAGCGCCGAGTAGAGCGTCGTGGTCTTGCCGGAGCCCGTCGGGCCCGTCACCAGAACCATCCCGAAGGGGTTGTGGATGGCCTTCATGAACCACTCGAGCGCCTGCTTCTCGAAGCCCAGCTTGGTCATGTCGAGCTGGAGGTTGGACTTGTCCAACAGACGCATGACGATCTTCTCGCCCCAGATCGTCGGGAGCACGGACACGCGGTAGTCCATCTCCTTGCCGCCCGGCATCTTGAGCTTGATGCGCCCGTCCTGCGGGAGGCGCCGCTCGGCGATGTCGAGGCTCGACATGATCTTGATGCGCGACGAGATCGCGTTCTTCATCTTGATGGGCGGGGACATCTCTTCGCGCAGCACGCCGTCGATGCGGTAGCGCACCCGGAGCTTCTTCTCGTACGGCTCGATGTGGATGTCGCTCGCGCGCACCTTGATGGCGTTGAGCAGGATGGCGTTGCACAGCTTGACGATGGGCGCGTCTTCGCTGGCCTTCGCCAGGTCCATCGCGTTCGCCTCTTCCTCCTCGCCGCTCTGGTAGTCGATGTCGCCGTCGTCGAGGTCGACGAGGATGTCGTCGATGTTCATCCCCTGCGTCGTCACGGTGAACATCCGCTCGATGGCCGCGAGGATGGCGTTCTCGCTCGCGACCACGGGCTCGACGATGTAGTTCGTGAGAAAGCGCACCGCGTCGATGGCGTTGAGGTTGGTCGGGTCGCTCATGGCGACGATGAGCGACGAGCCCGCGCGCGAGATGGGGATGATGCGGTGCTTCTCGCAGATCTCCTTGGTGACGACCTTGCCGAGCTCGGGGTCGAGCGGCACCGCGTTGAGGTCGATGGACGGGACGCGGTACTCCTGCGCGAGGAAGTTCGCGATCTCCTTCTCGGAGATGTACCCGAGCTTCGCGAGCGCGTAGGTGAGGTTCTGCCCCGTGCGCTTCTGCTCGTCCTGGGCCTGCTTCAACTGCGTCAGCGAGATGCGCTTCTCGCGGACAAGGAGTTCACCCAGGCGATTACCGCTCGACATCACACGCCTCCATCTGGTCGTAGAGCACTTCGGTCTGGCCGCCGTCGTCGCTCGCGATGCGTCGGAAAGGTCGCGAGGTTGGGACGTGGCACGTCATGGTATCTATCACGCCTCGCTGAGGATCTTCCATGTGGTCGTGGTTGTCGCGTGCATTCCGGTCCAACGGGGCCGCTGAGAGGGCGGAGGCCGAGGGACGCTTCGAAGACGCGGTGCGTCTCTACGTCGAGGCCGGGGCGAGGGACGAGGCCGTGCGGGTGCTGCTCGCCGTCGCCGAGACCACCCGCGCCCTGGAGACGCGACGCTCGCTCCTGGCCCGCGCCTCGACCATCGCCAAGGAGGAGTCTCAACGCGCCGAGGCCCGCCGTCTTCTCGCGCGCTTGTCCGTGGAGGAAGCCGAAGACAGCGCGCCGCGCACCGACGACGAGCGCCGCGCCCTGGCCGACGCTGCGCGCTCACTGGAAGCGTTGGGCGAGCACGCCGACGCGGCCCGCGCCTACGTGGTGCTCGAAGACCGCGAGGGTCTCGTGCGGACGCTCACGCTCTCCGGGGACGTCGATGCGCTCGAACGCCTGACCGGCGCCCGCGACGACGTCGACCGCCACGAGCTGCGTCGACGGGCCGCGACGGAAGACGCCGAGACCCGCTGGCGTTCGGGCGACCGGCCGGGCTCGCTGTCGGCGCTGCGGACGTGGGTGGGAGAGCACGGCGACGACCACGAGGCGCGCCGGCTGCTCGACCAGCGCACGGCGGCCGTGCTCCGCGGGGCGAAGATGGAGCTGAAGGTCGACGGCGAGCCGGTGAGCCTGATGGCGACGCTGCCGCTGGTGATCGGCCGCGAGGGTGACCTCGTGCTGCGAGGCGCGGGGGTGTCGCGTCGGCACTGCGAGCTGTCGCAGGCGGACGGGAACTACGTGATCCGGGACCTGGAGAGCCGGTCGGGCACGCGGCTCGACGGGCTTCGCATCGGCGCCGCGATGCCGCTGCGCGACGGCCAGCGGGTCGAGCTCGGGGACGACCTCGCGCTGCGGGTCTCGCTCGACGACGGCGGGCTCACGCTGGCGGTCGAGCGCGGCCTCGACCGGGGGCGCCGGGTGGCCGTTCTGGGGAAGGGGTGGCGCACGAAGCTGGGGGTGGTGACGCGCGGCGAGGCGGGCCTGGTGCTGGAGCCGGCGGCGCCGTTGCAGCTCAACGGGCAGCGGGTGGCGATGGCGCTGGTGCTGGCGCGCGGCGACCGGGTCGACGGCGCGGCCGGGTGGATCGAGGTCTTGTAGAGGCCGTCATGGGAATCAAGGACTGGTGGAGACGCGTCACGGGCGCGAAGGGGGTGGAGCAATCGGCGGAGGAGGTCGAGCCGCCTCCCGTCGTGATGGTCGCGCCGCCGCAGCCAAAGCCCCGACCGGACGTGGTGGAGGTCACCGAGCGCATGCGTTCGCTGCCGCCGAGCGAGGCGGTGCGACGGTCGGTGACGGCGCTGCGCGGAGACATCGATCCGGTGGCGGCGACGGGGCTGGTGCGAATGCTCCGTGAGCTGAGCGAGCGCGACGACCTCGACGGCGACGCGAGCGGGCTGCTGGCCGAGTACTTCCAGGGGCGCGGCGAGGCCGACGTCGCGACGCGGGTGCTCGTCGCCGCGGTGCGACACCCGGGCGACGGGGCGCTGCGGGCGCGGCTCGCCCTCGGCGATCTGTGCATCGAGCGCGGAGACCGCGACGCGGCGGCGCGGTGGCTGGAAGAGCTGGTGGCGTGCGAGCTGTCGTATCCCGGCGCGAGGGAGCGGCTGCGTCGCCTGGGCGAGAGCGCGCGGCCGGGCGACGCGGGGGCGACGCTGCTGGCGCCCGATGCGCGGGCGGGCATCGGGCGCTACGCGCTCTTGAAGGAGCTCGGTCGGGGCGGCGCAGGCGCGGTGTTTCTGGCGCGCGACGAGCGACTCGGGCGCGAGGTGGCGGTGAAGCTGCACCACGGGGGAGGCGGTCGGGAGGCGCGGCGGGCAAGGATGCGCGCGGAGGCGGAGGTGGCGGAGGCCGTGCGATCGGCGCGGGTGGTGCGGCTCTTCGAGGTGCGCCCCGAGCAGGGCGCCATCGTGATGGAGCACTGCGCCGGGGGTTCGATCCGGCAGTGCATCGCGCGCGGACCGGTTGGCGCGGACGAGGCCCGCGCGTGGCTGCGCGACGTGGCGTTTGCGCTGGCGAGGATGCACGAAGCAGGGTGGGTGCACCGCGACCTGAAGCCGGGCAACGTGCTGCTGCGGGGCGACGGTCGCGCGGTGGTGTCCGACCTCGGTCTCGCGCGGCGCATCGGCGAGAGGGCCGAGGCGATGGAGGGCACCGCGGGCTTCACCGCTCCGGAGGCGCGGGCGGGGGAGGTCATCGGCCCGGCGCTCGATGTGTATTCGTTTGGCGCGATGGGCGTCGCGCTGGGGCTGGGCGAGTCGCCCGCGGTGGGCGCACTGCTGCGCCAGTGCCTTGAGGCCGAGGTGACCGATCGACCCGTCGACGGGCGAGCACTGGTGACCGCGCTTCACGCCATGGCCTGAAGGGCCGCGCTACCGAACCTCGCCCGAGCGCACGGCGTGGACGGTTGCTTCGTCGTCGCGAAGGAGCAGCGCGCCGTCGTCGTCGATGTCCGTGGCCACGCCCGTGATGCCACCCACGGAGACGCGGGCGCCGAGGGTCTCGCAGCGCGCGAGCAGCCTCGGTCGGATGACGGCGAAGCCTCCGCTCAGCAACGCCGAGAGGGTCTCGTCGAGGCTCGACAGCAGCGCACCCAGGACCTCCGCGCGAGAGAGGTCGTCACCGCGCACCATGCGGAGCGAGGTGGCGATGTCGACGAGCTCCGGCGCGACGGACCGTCCGCGCACGTTGACCCCGACGCCCAGCACCACGGCCGTCGGCTGCGCTCCGCGAAACATCGCCTCGGTCAGCACCCCCGCGAGCTTCTTCCCCTGGTGCCGAACGTCGTTGGGCCACTTCACGCGCGTCGGGGTCGGCGTGAAGCGATCGAGCGCTTCGGACACGGCCACGCCCGCGGCGAGCGTCATGGTGGGAGGGATCACGTCCGCAAGCCCCGCGCGCCAGATGATGGACAGGTAGAGGTTGTCCCCCGCGGGCGACGACCACGCGCGCCCCAGTCGACCGCGCCCTGCGGTCTGCTGATCGGCGAGCACCGCAGTCCCGTGACCTGCTCCCGTCGCCGCGAGCGCGCGAGCGTCGTCGTTGGTCGACCCGGTGACCGCCTTCACGATGAGCGGCCGACCGAGTCGACAGCCGGCGGGCACGGCGAAGCCGTGGAGGTCATCCATCGCGACTACGCGGTCGGACTCCACGAGCCGGTGACCTCGAGGTCGAGCCCGATGTCGACGGCGCGCGCGCCATGGGTGAGGGCGCCCACCGAGAGCACGTCGACACCCAGCGCGCCGAGCACGGGAGCACGCTCCAGCGTGATGCCGCCGGACACTTCGACGATGGGACGGCGCCCCACGCTGAGCAGACGGTCGAGGGCCTCGACGGTCTGGGCGTCGGTGAAGTTGTCGAGCATCAGGACGTCGACGCCCGCGGCGAGCGCCTCGTCGAGCTGGGCCAACGACTGCACCTCGCACTCGATGCGCATGGTGTGCGGCGCCCGGGCGCGGGCCCGCTCGATGGCCGCCCGTACGCCGCCGCAGACGGCGATGTGGTTGTCCTTGATGAGCACCGCCGAGGAGAGGTCGTTGCGGTGGTTGTGCCCGCCGCCCGCGCGCACCGCGTAGCGGTCGAAGGCGCGCATGCCAGGGTTGGTCTTGCGGGTGTCGGCGATGCGGGCGCCGCAGCCCTCGGGGAGCGCGTCGACGAAGCGGCGGGTGAGCGTCGCGACGCCCGACATGCGCTGGAGGAGGTTGAGCGCGCTGCGCTCGCCGGTGAGGACGGCGTGCGCGGGGCCCTCGATGGTGGCGACGACGTCGCCCTTGGCGAGATTCGCACCGTCGACGAGAAGGGCCGCGAAGGAGACCCGCGGGTCGAGGCGAGCGAACACACGCGCGGCGACGGCGAGGCCCGCGAGCACCATCGGCTCTCGCGCGGAAAACACGCCTCGTGCGAGCGCATCGGGGGGGACCACCGTGCGTGTGGTGACGTCGCCCGAGGAGAGGTCTTCGGCGAGGCACAGCTCGACCACGCGGTCGATCTCGAGGGGAGACAGCTCGGCCGGGGAGGGGATGAACGATTGGCTCATGGAGGAGGTCGATGGGCTACCACAGAACCCGTCGCTACTCCGACCGCGCGCAGGTCACATGCCGACGGGTCTTGTCGCGCGCGGAGGTCGGTACTTCATATCGCGACGCGAGGCAGCGCCGGGGTACCGCCCTGTGCTGTCGATTCCTCGCGCGGTGCCGGGGGGACTCTGTTAGCTTCCCCGCCCGCGATCGAAACGGCCTCGGTGCCGTCGGTGGTTCCGCGAAACCACCACGGCGAGAGCCCCGCGGAGACGCACAGCCTCTTGACAGGGTTGCCGCGAATATGGTGCTAGCGGCACCGCGGTCCTGCGACGCCCGGTCGCAGGGCGGGAGAACCGGCGGGTGCGTACCGCGCCCGGCCAGCAGACCGAAGACGAACCTCCGATGCAGATCTTCCCCCGCTCTCTCAACCGTCTGCCGGCCATCGTGGCCGTCACCGTGGCCCTCCTGGGCGGCGTCGTGACGGGGTTGGTCTGGTACTACTTCTCACCGCGCAACACGCAGGTCGGTTACCAGCCGCACCAGCCCGTGCCGTACAGCCACCTGCTGCACGCCGGGCAGATGGGCATGGACTGCCGCTACTGCCACGCGAACATCGAGCGCGCCGCGCACGCGATGATTCCGCCGACGCAGACCTGCATGAACTGCCACTCGCTGGTGCGCACCACCTCCGCGCGTCTCGCCCCGGTGCGAGAGAGCTGGGAGACCGGCCGCGCCATCGAGTGGACGCGCGTGCACCGCCTGCCCGACCACGCGTACTTCGATCACAGCGTGCACGTCACGGCGGGCGTCGGCTGCGTCGAGTGCCACGGCCGCATCGATCAGATGGAGGTCGTGCGCCAGCACGAGCCGCTGAGCATGGGCTGGTGCATCGAGTGCCACCGCAACCCGGGCCCGCACATCCGTCCGCTCACCGAGATCACGAACATGAATCCGAGTCTGAGTGGGACGGCGCAGCCCCCGCGCACGCTCAACCCCCCGCAGACCTGCTCAGGGTGCCACCGATGACGCGTCGCAAGCCTTACGAGTTCGAGGGACCCGCGCCGGACGCGGCGGTCTACTGGACCAGCCTCGATGACTTCACCCTCCAGCAGGATCAGGACCCCGCCGCGCGGGCTCACCTGGCCGCGGAGTTTCCCGCAAGCGCGCTCGACTTCTCGGATGGTGTGTCGCGCCGCGGGTTCATGACCCTCATGGGCGCGGCCGTCGCGCTCGGCACGCTCGAAGGCTGCCGCCGCCCGGTCGACAAGATCGTCCCGTACTCGCGCATGCCCGAGGACGTGGCCGTCAACGTCACCAGCTACTACGCCACGACCATGGACTGCCGGGGCGAGTCCCTCGGCCTCCTCGTCGAGAGCCACGAGGGCCGCCCCACCAAGATCGAGGGCAACCCCGACCACAGCGCGAGCGGCGGCAAGACCGACCTGCTCGCCCAGGCCTCGGTGCTCGACCTGTACGACCCCGACCGCGCGCGTCAGCCTGCGCAGCGTGTCGACGCCGCCCTGACCAACAAGCGCTACGCCGACTTCGAGGGAGCTCTCCGCGCCGCCCTCGACGCGCAGAGCGCCAATGGTGGATCTGGCCTCCGGGTGCTCGCGCAGCCGACCAACTCGCCGACCTTCGTCCGCATGCGGCAGGCCGTCGCGCGTCGCTTCCCCAACGCGCGCTTCCACACCTGGAGCGCGGTCTCCAACAGCAACGCCCGCGAGGGGGCGCGGCTGGCCTTCGGGCAGGTGACGCTCCCGCTCGTGGCCTACGAGCGTGCGCGCATCATCGTCTCCCTCGATTGCGACTTCCTGAAGACCGAGGGCGGCTCGGTGCGCGCGACGCGCGGCTTCTCGCAGGGTCGCAACCCGAGCGCGGAGATGAACCGCCTCTACGTGGTCGAGCCCAGCTACTCGGTCACCGGCGCCAACGCCGACCACCGCCTCCGCCTCCCGGCGCGCGACGTCGAGCTCTACCTGCACGCCCTCGCCGGGCGGCTCGTGAGCGCGCACCAGGTCGACCTCGGCGCGATCTCCAACGCCGTCCGCAACGCGCAGGCCCCGCAGGGCGTCCCCGCGAAGTGGATCGAGGCCGTCGCCGCCGATCTCGCGCGCCACCGCGGCGCCTCGGCGCTGGTCGTCGGTCAGCGTCAGCCCCCGGCGGTGCACGCCCTCGCGTACGCGATCAACCAGGCCCTCGGCAACGCGGGCGAGACCGTTCGCTACGTGGCCCCCGCCGATCGCGACGAGGCCGAGCACGGCGCCGACCTCGCCGCTCTCGCCGAGGCGATGGGCGCGGGTCAGGTGCAGACCCTGGTGATTCTCGGCGGCAACCCCGTCTACGACGCGCCGGGCGACCTCGCCTTCGGTGAGAAGCTCTCCCGCGTGCCCACGAGCTTCGTGCTCTCCTCGCACCGCGACGAGACCGCCGAGCGCGCCACCTGGCATTGTCCGCGCGCCCACGAACTCGAGACCTGGGGCGACGGTCAGTCGCTCGACGGCACCGTGGCGATCCAGCAGCCGCTCATCCAGCCGCTCTTCCAGGGCCGCTCGGACATCGAGCTGCTCGCGCTCCTCGCCAACGCGCCGTCGCAGCGCGGTCACGACCTCGTGCAGGAGACCCACCGCGGCGCGGCCGTGCCGGCGGTGGTGTTCAACCGCCTCTGGCGTCGCGCGCTCAACCGCGGCGTGCTCACCGAGGGGGCGGCTGCTCCCACGGTTCCTGCGATCCTGGGCGCCGCGGTCGCGCAGCGCATCAGCGCGCGGCAGGCGGGCTCGCCCATCGGGCAGAGCAACCTCGAGGTGAACTTCCTCGTCGACAACAAGATGGCCGACGGGCGCCACGCCAACAACGCTTGGCTCCAGGAGCTCCCCGACCCGGTCACCAAGATCGTCTGGGACAACGCGGCGTACATCTCGCCCGCGACGGCGACGGCGCTCGGTATCGCCAACGGCGACCTCATCCGCCTCTCCAAGGGCAACCGGGCGGTCGAGGTCGTGGCCTGGGTGTTTCCGGGTCAGGCCGACTGGAGCGTCGGGCTCCCGCTGGGCTGGGGTCGCACCGCTGCCGGGCGCGTGGGCAACCACCGCGGCTTCGATGTGAACCCGCTGCGCTCGACCTCGGCGCTCTGGTTTACCGACGGCGTGGCCGTCTCGAAGACGGGCGGCACCTACGCCATCTCGCAGACGCAGGACCACCATCGGATGGAGAGCCGCCCGATCGCGCTGGAGGCGACGCTGGCGGAGTACCAGGAGACGCCCAACTTCGCGGCACTCCGCTCGCCCACGCCGCGCACGCTGCCGCTCTGGCGCGAGGTGGATTACAGCCACGGGCACAAGTGGGGCATGGTCATCGACCTCGCGAGCTGCACCGGGTGCAACACCTGCGTGGCCGCCTGCCAGTCGGAGAACAACATCCCGGTGGTGGGCAAGGACCAGGTCTCCCGCGGTCGCGAGATGCACTGGCTGCGCGTCGACCGCTACTTCGTGAGCCCGCGCTCGCAGGGACGTGACACCGACGCCGACGCGACGAGCGACCCGGTGGTGGCCTTCCAGCCGCTCGCGTGTGTCCACTGTGAAGAGGCTCCCTGCGAGAACGTGTGCCCGGTCAACGCGACGGTGCACAGCCCCGAAGGGCTGAACGAGATGGCCTACAACCGCTGCATCGGCACGCGGTACTGCGCCAACAACTGCCCCTACAAGGTGCGGCGCTTCAACTACCTCAACTGGCACAACGACGGCGTCTACCAGCCCGAGAGCCCCGACACGCCCGACACCGTGCGGATGCAGATGAACCCCAACGTCACGGTTCGCTTCCGCGGCGTGATGGAGAAGTGCACCTACTGCGTGCAGCGCATCCAGGGGCGGAAGATCGAGTCGCACCGGGCCAACAACGGCGCGGGCCGCCCGATGCGCGACGGCGAGCTGATGACCGCGTGCCAGCAGGCGTGCCCGGCCGACAGCATCGTCTTCGGTGACCTCAACGATCCTGAGAGCCGCATCTCGCAGATGCGGCGCAACGACCGGCGGTACGCGCTGCTCGGGGAGATCGGCACGCAGCCGCGCACCCTGTACCTCGCGAAGATCCGCAATCCGAACCCGGAGATGCTCGGATGAGCTTCGACGCACCCATCAAGGCGATCGGCGAGAAGGACCTCGTCGCCCCGAAGAGCACCTTCAAGTCCATCACCGAGGCCGTCAGCCGCGTGACCGAGAACCCTGCCCCCAAGGGCTGGTGGGTCGCGTTCCTCGTCGCGGTCTCCTTCACCGGCCTGCTCGGCATGGCGATCGCGTACCTGTTCTGGCGCGGCGTCGGTGTGTGGGGCAACAACTCCCCCGTCGGCTGGGCCTGGGACATCACCAACTTCGTGTGGTGGGTCGGCATCGGCCACGCCGGCACGCTCATCTCGGCGGTGCTCTTCCTCTTCCGCCAGAAGTGGCGCACGAGCATCAACCGCTTCGCCGAGGCGATGACCATCTTCGCGGTCATCTGCGCCCTCATCTTCCCGGGCATCCACGTGGGTCGCGTCTGGCACGCGTACTACATGTTCCCGATCCCCAACCAGATGTCGATGTGGCCCAACTTCAAGAGCCCGCTGCTCTGGGACATCTTCGCCGTCGGCACCTACTTCACCGTCTCGTCGCTCTTCTGGTTCGTCGGCCTCATCCCCGACCTCGCGACGCTCCGCGACCGCGCGAAGAACCAGCTCCGGCGCATGGTGTATGGCTTCCTCGCCCTCGGCTGGCGCGGCTCCAATCGTCACTGGCAGAACTACGAGCGCGCCTACATGATCCTCGCGGCGCTCTCGACGCCGCTCGTGCTCTCGGTGCACTCGGTGGTGTCCTTCGACTTCGCCACCTCGGTCGAGCCCGGCTGGCACACCACCATCTTCCCGCCCTACTTTGTGGCGGGCGCCGTGTTCTCCGGCTTCGCGATGGTGATGACCCTCCTCCTCATCGCGCGCTCGGTGTTCAAGCTCACCGACCTTGTGACGATGACCCACGTCGAGCTGATGAACAAGATCATGCTCGCGACGGGTTCGCTCGTTGGCTACGCGTACGCGATGGAGTTCTTCATCGCCTGGTACTCGGGGAACCCCTACGAGCGGTACGTCTTCATCAACCGCGCGACCGGCCCGTACGCCTGGGCGTACTGGATCATGATCACCTGCAACGTGATCTCGCCGCAGCTCTTCTGGTCGAAGCGCCTGCGGACCAACATCCCGCTCAGCTTCGTGGTGTCGATCTTCATCAACATCGGCATGTGGTTCGAGCGCTTCGTGATCATCGTGACGTCGCTGCACCGCGACTTCATCCCGAGCTCGTGGGGTTACTTCCACCCGACGCCCGTGGACATCGCGATCTACATGGGCTCGCTGGGCCTCTTCTTCACGCTCTTCCTGCTCTTCCTCCGGTGGGTCCCGATGATCGCCATCGCCGAGTTGAAGAGCGTCCTGCCGGCGGCCAGCGTGCCCCACGACGACCACGATCACGCGCACGAGGGCGATGCCCACGGCGAGCTCGCGCACAGCGCGGAGGGTCACTGAGCCATGACCGTCGAAGTCACCACCCTGAGCGTCCCCGACGGGAAGCCCACGCTCGTGCTCGCTGAGTACGACACCCCCGGCGCGTGCATTAAGGCCGCGGAGAAGCTGCGCGACGCGGGCTTCACCTACTTCGACACGCACACCCCCTTTCCGGTCCACGGGATGGACCGCGCGATGGGGATGCCCGACTCCAGGCTCGGATGGATCGTGTTCACCATGGCCCTCTGCGGCCTGAGCACGGGCATCTCGATCATCCTCTACATGAACGGCATCGACTATCCGCTCATCGTGGGTGGCAAGCCGGGCATCTCCATCCCGAGCTTCGTGCCGGTGTGCTTCGAGCTCACCATCCTCTTCTCGGCGCTCGGTTCGGTCTTCGGGATGCTCGGACTCAACAAGCTCCCGCGGCACCACCACCCGGTGTTCGAGAGCGACCGCTTCCGCGCCGCGACGGACGACAAGTTCTTCGTGAGCGTCGAGGTCGCCGACCCGAAGTACGACGAGACCCGCACCCGCGAGCTGCTCGAAGGCACGCACCCCAACCACATCGAGATCATCGAGGACAACGCGTCGTGAGCCGCTCCCTCTTCATCGCCGCGGGCTTCGCGGTCTTCGTGGCGGGGTGCCGCGGGGAGGTCTCCACCGACCCCCCCATCACCCTGCTCCGAAACATGCACTTCCAGCAGCGGGTCAACCCCCAGGCCCGCAGCGAGTTCTACAGCGACCACCGCGGGATGCGGACGCCCCCCGAGGGCACGGTCTCGCGCTTCCCCGGCGGCGGCAATGTGCAGTACGCGCATGGCAGCATCGGACGTGACGAGGGCTTCGACGACGACGAGGTCACGCAGGGTCACGAGGCCGACAGCCCGACCTATGTGATGACCATCCCCGATCGGGTCACGCAGGCGGCGGGCGGCCTCCCCGCGATGGTGACCCGCGGTCAGCAGCGCTACGGCATCTACTGCACCCCCTGTCACGGCGGAGCAGGAGACGGCCGCGGTCTCGTGTGGCTGCGCAGCCAGGGTCCCGACGGCCCGCGGTACCAGTACCCGCAGCCGGCCAACCTCAACGACGACCGCATCCGTCACGTGCCGGACGGCCAGCTCTTCGCCACCATCTCCAACGGCGTCCGCAACATGCCGGGCTACGCCGCGCAGGTCCCGGTGGCCGACCGCTGGGCTATCGTCGCGTACGTGCGTGCCCTCCAGCTCAGCCAGCAGACCAGCAACGGAGCCACGCCGTGAGCGCCGAAACGAAAGACAAGAACGACTACCGCGTCACCGGGACGGGGTGGGCGAGTGCCTGGAAGATCGCCGCGGGAGCCGGAGTGCTCGGGCTCGCGGGAGCGGGAGCGGGCTTCGCGCAGGACGCGCAGCGCTTCACGTTCTCGTACCTCTTCGCGTTCACCGTGTTCCTGACGCTCTCGATCGGGGCGACCTTCTTCGTGCTGCTCCAGCACCTCGTCAACGCGGGGTGGAGCGTCACGGTGCGGCGCACGGCCGAGTTCTTCATGAGCGCGCTGCCCATCTTCGCGCTGCTCTTCCTCCCCATCGCCGCCAACCTGGAGAAGGTTCTCCCCTGGTGGGATCACGCCCCGGCCGCCCACGAGGCGCCCGCGAACCCTTCCGCTCACGGTGAGCACGACGCGCCCGCGGCGGGTCACGGCGAGCACGCGGCCCCCAACGAGGGTCACGGCGGCGGCGCCGAGCACGCGGCCCACGAGCCCGGTCAGCGACTCTCGCAGTCGCAGATCGAGCACCAGCTCCACGCCGAGGTCATGGCCTCGAAGAACTGGTACCTCAGCCACAACTTCTTCTGGTTCCGCGCGCTGATCTACTTCGTGTTCTGGACCTTCCTGTCGCAGAAGCTGTTTCGCAACAGCACCTCGCAGGACGCCACCAAGGACCTGAAGTTCACCAACAGCTCGCAGGCGATGGCGCCCGCGTCGATCTTCGGCCTGGCGCTGACGACGACCTTCGCGGCCTTCGACTGGCTGATGTCCCTGCTCCCCAACTGGTATTCGACCATCTTCGGCGTGCAGATCTTCGCGACGACGATGGTCGCCATCCTGTCGATGCTCGTGTTGATGAGCTACGCGATGCGGGCCTCCGGCGTCTCGGGCAAGACCATCACCACCGAGCACTTCCACGACCTCGGCAAGCTGCTCTTCGGGTTCAACGTCTTCTGGGCGTATGTGTCCTTCTCCCAGTTCTTCCTGATCTGGTACGCGAGCATCCCCGAGGAGACGGTCTTCTATCACCTGCGGTGGAGTGACGGTCCGTGGAAGCCGGTCAGCCTCGCCATCGTGCTCCTGCACTTCGTGGTGCCCTTCCTGCTGCTCCTGTCGCGCAACACCAAGCGCCTCTTCGGGCAGACGGTGATGGCGGGCGCGGCGGGCCTCCTCTTCGTCATGCACATCGTCGAGATGTACTGGCTGATCATGCCCAACTACGCCGAGATCCGGCACGTCGAGCCCCACCTCCCCGAGGCGCTCGCTCCCCACTGGATGGACGCGGCGTGCCTGCTCGGCGTCGGCGGTGCCTTCCTCGCGGCGGTGTTCTACCGCATGACCCAGCACCCGGTGGTGCCGGTGGGCGACCCCCGCTTCGCCCGCTCGTCCCGCTTCGAGAACGCTTGAGAGGAACGTAGAGCGTCATGGCTGTCGACAAGACCGAACCACCGATCAAGGTCATCCTCACCGTCGCCGCGCTGTCCCTCGGGACGCTCGTGGCGCTGCGGGTGCTCTTCGTGTCGTACTTCAACACCCAGTACGAGACCCACGCCAACCGGCAGATCGACGCGATGATGCAGCAGGGCTCGTACGTGGCCACTGCGTCGCGCGTCCACGACGAGGAAGCCCGGCGTCTGTCGGGTCTGTCCGCCGCCATCGCGACGGTCTCGCGCGGCGAGCGCCCCGGCTCCATCACCCCGGCGCCCTCGACCGACGTCGCCGCCCTCCAGGGTTGGACGTTGCTCCAGCGCGAAGTTCCGCGTCCGCCTCCGGCGCCTGCTCCCGCGGTCGTGGAGCCCGCTCCCGTGGCGGTGCCCGTCGTCCCCGGCGCGCTCGCTCCGGCCGGCGCGGTTCCCCCGCCCGCTCCGGCCGCGGCGCCTGCCCCGATTCCGGCGGCCGCTCCGGTCGCGGCGCCCGCTGCTGCTCATCCCGCTGCGGCCCCGGCCGCGGCCCCCGTGGTGCACTGAGAGACCGATGATCGCCCGCGCCTCCAGAGCTTCGTTGATCGTGTGTGCGGCCCTCGCGATGTCCTCGCGGGGCGCCGACGCGCAGGTCAACGTGCTCCCGCGGGCGATGCGCGATCTCGGCGTCGTCGAGCACCTCAACGCGCAGCTCCCGGGTGATGCGACCTTCGTCGACCAGGACGGCCACCCGGTGCGCCTCGGGCAGTACTTCGACGGGCGCCGCCCGGTGGTGCTCAACCTCGCCTACTCGCGCTGCGCGATGCTCTGCAACATGGTGCTCAACGCCGTAGTGCGCGGCCTCTCGGAGACGCCGTGGAGCGTGGGCCAGGAGTTCGACGCGGTCACCATCAGCATCGACCCGCGCGAGACCCCGGCCATCGCCCGTGAGCGTCGCGGTCGCGTGCTCGCTGCGTACAACCGTCCGACGGGCGCGCGGGGCTGGCACTTCCTCACCGGCACCGAGGCGCAGATCCGCCGCGTGGCCGACGCGGTGGGCTTCCAGTACCGCTACGAGCCCGCGCAGGATCAGTACGGCCACCCCGCGGTGACCATGCTGGCGACGCCCGATGGCAAGATCGCTCGTTACCTCTACGGCATCCAATACCAGCCCACGGACATTCGCGTGGGGTTGCTGGAGGCGTCGCAGGGACGCTCCATCAGCACCGTCGAGCGCGTGATTCTCTATTGCTACCACTACGACCCGCAGGGGCAGGGCTACGTGCTCTGGGCCATGCGGGTGATGCGGCTCGGCGGCGCGGCTACCGCGCTGATCTTCGGGACGTTTCTCACGGTGCTGTGGCACCGGGAGCGTCGCCGTCGGTCGGGCGACCTGCCTCCGCCCGCGGCGCCCACGAGCGCGGCGGCCTGATTTTCAACGGACAGCTCGAACAGACCTGAGAAGGCTTCTGCGATGAACACCGACCCGAACCCGACGATGCAGCTCCCAGGACAGTGGTCGACCTTCGGGCCGATGTACGACTGGCTGTTCTATTTCATCTACTGGCTGAGCCTCGTCCTCTTCGTGGGCATCGTCGCGGTGATGTTGTACTTCGTCGTGAAGTACAAGCGCGTGCCGGGCGTGAAGTCCGAGCCCACCGGGCACAACCTGGTGATGGAACTCGGGTGGACGGTCTCCCCGCTCATCCTCCTGGTGTTGCTCTTCCACTGGGGCTTCCAGGGCTACGTCGCGCTGACCACCCCGCCGACCGACGCGATGGACATCCGTGTCCGCGCCCGCAAGTGGTCGTGGGACTTCGAGTACCCCAACGGCGGCCACACGGCCAACGAGCTCTTCGTCCCCATCAACCGCGCGGTGCGCCTCGTGATCTCGTCGGAAGACGTGCTCCACGCGATGTACATCCCGGCCTTCCGCGTGAAGCGCGACGCGGTGCCCGGCTCGTACCAGACGCTGTGGTTCCGCGCGACGCACCTCGGCGACACCCGCTTCTTCTGTGCAGAGTACTGCGGCGCGGCCGACGAGCCCGTGGTCAACCCGGACGGTAGCCGCACCGAGACGGGTCACTTCTCCATGAACGGCATGGTCCACATCGTGGACAACGCCCGCTGGCAGGAGTGGCTGCCTTCGATCCTGCGGGCGCCCAACCACCCTGACGGTCGCGTCTTCACGCCAGCGGAGTGGGGACAGCTCCTCTACACCCAGCAGAACTGCAACACCTGCCACTCGGTCAATGGAACTCCGATGACCGGTCCCACCTGGCAGAACGTGTTCGGTCATCAGGTTCCGCTGGCTGACGGCACCACCGTCGAGGCCGACGAGAACTACATCCGCCGCTCCATCCTGGAGCCCAACGCGCAGGTGGTGCGTGGCTTCAATCCGATCATGCCCTCCTACCAGGGCTCGCTCACCGACCTCCAGCTCGACGCGCTGATCGCCTACATCCGTACGCTGCGCTGATCGCCACGGAATCCCCAGGGAGTTTCAAGGCAACCCATATGGCAACCGAAGTCACCCACGATCACGCCTCGCACGACGAGCCCGACCACATGGCCAACTACCTGATCGCCGGAAAGGGCATCAAGTCGTGGCTGCTCACGCTCGACCACAAGCGCATCGGGCTGATGTACCTGGTCTCCGTGATCATCGCCTTCTTCCTCGGAGGCATGTTCGCGCTGCTGGTCCGCCTCGAGCTGCTCACCCCGGGCCGCACCATCATGGGCGCGGCCACCTACAACCGGGTGTTCACGCTGCACGGCGCGATCATGGTGTTTTTGTTCATCATCCCGAGCATCCCGGCGGCGATGGGCAACTTCGTGCTGCCGCTCATGCTCGGCGCGAAGGACGTCGCGTTCCCGAGGCTCAACCTGATGAGCTTCTACATCTACGTCATCGGCGCCATCTTCTGCCTCTTCAGCATCATCTCGGGCGCGGTTGATACGGGTTGGACCTTCTACACCCCGTACTCCACCACCAGCTCGTCGAGCGTCGTGTCGATGACCCTCGGGGTGTTCATCCTCGGGTTCTCCAGCATCCTCACGGGCCTCAACTTCATCGTCACGGTGCACAAGCTCCGCGCGCCCGGCCTGCACTGGCGCCGCCTGCCCCTCTTCGTCTGGGGCATGTACGCGACCTCCATCATCCAGGTGCTCGCCACGCCGGTGCTCGCCATCACCCTCGCGCTCCTCGCGATGGAGCGCGTGCTCGGCCTCGGCATCTTCGACGCGTCCCTCGGCGGCGACCCGGTGCTCTTCCAGCACTTCTTCTGGTTCTACTCGCACCCCGCCGTCTACATCATGATCGTCCCCGGCATGGCCATCGTGAGCGAGCTCCTCGCCACCTTCAGCCGCCGCGCGATCTTCGGCTACTTCGCCGTCGCGATGAGCTCCCTCGGCCTCGCGCTGCTGGGCTTCCTCGTGTGGGGCCACCACATGTTCACCAGCGGCCAGTCCGAGTTCGCCACGATGGTGTTCTCGGGTCTGACCATGCTCGTCGCCATCCCGTCGGGCGTGAAGGTCTTCAACTGGACCGCCACGCTCTACAAGGGCTCCATCTGGCTGACGACGCCGATGCTCTACGCGCTCGCCTTCCTAGTGCTCTTCACCATCGGCGGGCTGACCGGGCTCTTCCTCGGAACCCTCTCGGTCGACATCCACCTCCACGACACCTACTTCGTCGTCGCCCACTTCCACTACGTGATGATGGGCGGCACCGTGATGGGCTTCCTCGGCGGCCTGCTCTACTGGTGGCCCAAGATCACCGGCAAGATGTACGACGAGACCCTCGCCAAGGTGTCCTGGGCCTTCGTCTTCGTGGGCTTCAACGCCGTCTTCGTCGCGCAGTTCATCATGGGCTCGCGCGGCATGCCCCGGCGCTACTACGACTACGTCCCCGAGTTTCGCCCGTACCACCAGTTCTCCACGGTGGGGTCTTGGATCCTCGCGGTGGGCTTCTTCATCCTCGCCTACGTGCTGGTGAAGTCCCTCCGTTCGGGCCCCAAGGCGCCTCCCAACCCGTGGGGCTCCGCGGGCTTCGAGTGGAACACCGCCACCCCGCCGATCATGCAGAACTTCGTCGAGACGCCGACCATCACGCGCGGCCCGTACGACTACCACGAGGCCACCGAGGAGGAGCTGTTCGACGGCTTCCCCGAGGACTTCAAGAAGACCGAGTCCTGAGCGGCACCGCTCCCGCGGACCGCCAGTAACGATCCATCGTAGAGAGACCACCGATGAGCAGCGCCACCACCACCGAGGCCTCGCACGACGCCCACGCGGGCGGGCACGGGGACGGGCATCACAACCCGTTTCTCGCGCACCACTTCGACACGCCCGCGCATCAGTTCGACTCCGCGAAGTTCGGGATGTGGATCTTCATCTGCACCGAGATCCTGATGTTCGGCGGGCTCTTCGTGGCCTACGGACTCTTCCGGGGTCAGGAGCCGGACATCTTCCACCAGGCGCACGAGCGGCTCGACAAGATCATGGGCGCCGTCAACACGGTGGTCCTGCTCTTCAGCTCGCTCACCGCCGCGCTCGCCGTGCGCCAGTCGCAGGTGGGTGACCGCAAGTGGACCACGCGCTGGATCATCGTGACCCTGCTCTGCGCGTGCGTCTTCCTCGTCATCAAGTTCTTCGAGTACCAGCACAAGTTCCACGACGGGCTGCTGCCGGGGCACTACTTCACGGCGCACCTCGCGCAGCACGCCCACCACGGGCACGTGCTCCCGTACCGCGCGCACATGTTCTTCGCGCTGTACTTCATGATGACGGGCCTTCACGGCGTGCACGTGCTCATCGGCATGGGCGTGCTCGCCTGGGCCCTGCGCCGCAACCTCGCCGGCAAGGTCACCAAGGAACACTTCACCCCCGTCGAGATCGGCGCGCTGTACTGGCACCTCGTCGACCTCGTCTGGATCTACCTCTTCCCCCTGCTCTACCTGGTGGGCTGATGAGCACCGCGACCAACGACCACGCCTCCGATCACGGCCACGACGAGCACGACGACGGCAAGGTGCACGCGCACGTCTCGTCGCCCTTCTTCCTCATCGCCATCTTCGCGGCGCTCATCGTGCTCACGGTGGTCACCGTCGCCGTGTCGTACGTCGACCTCGGCTCGGCCAACACCTTCGTCGCGATGCTCGTCGCCACCATGAAGGCGTCGCTCGTGTCGATCTTCTTCATGCACCTCGCGCACGACAAGCCGTTCAACGCGCTCGTCTTCGTGGGCGCGTTCGTCTTCCTCGGCGTCTTCATCAGCTTCTCCAACGACGACCTCAGCACCCGCGGCCGCGTCGACGTCGACAGCGGCGCTCATGTGCTGGAGCGCACCGGCGCAGCGGCGCCGGGTGGCCTCCAGGTTCCGGCCGCACCCGCCGCTCCGGCTGGCGGTCACGCTGAAGAGCACCACTGAGTTGCTCGCTCGCTCCCGTCGCCTCCTCTCCGCCTCGCTCCTTCCCCTCCTCCTCCTCGCTCCCGGTTGTCGACGCAAGCACGTCGCCGTCGACCATGTGCCCGTGCTCGCGTACCCGACCTGCGGCGATGCCCCGCTCCCCGATGGGGAGGTGCTCGCGTCGGAGTTTCTCCGCGCCGGCATGTACTCGGTCGAGCGGTTGCTCACCGAGCGCTACAGCCTGCGTCGGCGCGACTGCCTCTACACGCTGACGGTGCGCCAGGAGTCGCCACTCGCGACCGACGTCGAGGTCGTCTACGACCGCAACCTCGTCCCGCTGCGCGTGTGGAAGCGGCTGACCTTCCCGGGGGGACGGAGCGGAAGCGTCGCGGACATCCGCCGCTACGAGTTGCGTACGCCGGAGGTCACCATCACCCGCGCGTACCAGAACGTGCGGAGCTACGAGATCCTGCGCGGCGATCGGCCGACGGTGGTGCTCGGCCCCGGTCGCGGTCTGCTCACTGCCTGGCTGCGACGCGCGCACCTCGGCGTCGGCGAGCGGGTGCGGGAGGTCGTGCTCGACATGCGCGATCCGGTGGAGGTGATCCGCCTCGCGACGCTGCGGCGGGAGCCCGATCAATACGTGCCCGAGTATCGCCGGACGCTGCGGGTGTACACCTACTACGGACGCGAGAGCGTGTTCGCCGACGAGCGCGACTCCGTGGTGGGCGACCTCGCGGGGCTCCGCCTCGACGCGGTGGTGACGACCCCGGCGCCGCCCCCACAGCCCATGTACGCCGAGCCCGATCCCGTACACACGCCGTGACAGGCTACGCCCCGTCGCGGTAGCCACCGACAGCGGGCGCGTTCATCATCCGCGCCCCTCCCTCACACCCGGCGCACGAGCATGAACGGAACCCAGTCCAAGGGCGCCCAGGCGCCCGCGATGCAGCAGTACCTCCGCGAGAAGGCGACGTACCCCGACGCGTTGCTCTTCTTCCGCATGGGGGACTTCTACGAGCTCTTCTTCGACGACGCGCTCGTCGCGGCCAAGGCCCTCGACCTCACGCTCACCTCGCGCAACAAGAACGAGGTCGACTCCATCCCGATGTGTGGGATCCCCCACCACGCGGCCTCGGCGTACATCCCGCGGCTGCTGGAGATGGGGCACAACGTGGCGGTCTGCGAGCAGCTCGAAGACCCTTCGAAGGCGAAGGGGATCGTCAAGCGCGGCGTGGTGCGGGTGCTCACCCCGGCGCTGGTGCTCGACGCGGAGTCACTCGACGCGCGCACCAACCAGTTTCTCGCGGCGGTGGTTCCGGCCGAGAGCGGCAGGGGGTGGTGCATCGCGGCGTACGACCTGTCGACGGGGGAGCTGTTCACGAGCGAGGTGAGCGACCTCTTCGGCGTGGTGGGTGAGCTCGCCCGCCTCGATGTGCGCGAGCTCGTCTGCCCGAAGGAACACCACGACGCCGTGCGCGCCGAGGTGCGGATGCTGTCGCGGATGTTCGTTCGTACCGTGGCGACCATCGGGCCGAAGGAGGCGAGCGAGGTGCTCGCGGGTGCCATGGGCGAAGAGTCGCTGCACATCGGCTTCGGCGAGCTGCCCGTCGGGACGCGTGTGGCAGCAGCGACGGCGCTGCGATACGCGATGGCCTTCCAGCCGGGTGCGGCGGTTGCGGTGCAGCGGGCGCTGCGGCTGGAGGCGCGCGACCATCTGCAGGTCGACGAGACGACGCAGGGGCACCTGGAGCTGTTTCGTTCGGTGCGCGGCGACAAGAAGGGGACGCTGCTCTCGCACCTCGACGAGACCATCACCCCGATGGGCGCGCGTCGCCTGCGGACGTGGCTGGCGTTTCCGCTGCAAGACCTGAAGCGCGTCGGTCGCAGGCACGACGCCGTCGAGGCGCTGGTCGTCCACCCCGAGCTGCGGCAGGCGCTGCGCGAGTCGCTGGCGCTCATCCCCGACCTCGAGCGGCTGGGTGTGCGGGCGACCATGAAGGTGGCGACGCCGCGCGACCTCGGAACACTGCGTGACGGACTCAAGCGCATGCCCACGCTGCTCGCGGCGCTGGCGGCCAACGCCGAGGCCAGCGAGGCGCTCGGGTCGTTGCGCGCGATGGACCCGCTCACGGCGCTCTGCACGGTGTTGGAAGGATCGCTCGCGGACAGTCCCCCGGCGGCGCTGGAAGACGGCGGCGTGTTTCGCGCGGGCTTTGACGCGGAGCTCGACAAGTACACGGCGTTGGCGACCAACGCGCGCGGGGTGATCCTCGCGATGGAGACCCGCGAGCGCGACCGCACGCGCATCGGCTCGCTCAAGATCAAGTTCAACGGGGTGTTCGGCTACTTCATCGAGGTGACGAAGGCCAACCTGCACCTCGTGCCGAGCGACTACCGGCGCAAGCAGACCATCGCGGGCGGGGAGCGCTTCATCACCGACGAGCTCACCTCGCTGGAGACGGAGATCCTCGAGGCCGAGGAGCGCACGCGCGAGCTGGAGCGCACGCGCTTCGAGCAGCTCCGCGGGAAGGTGGCCGAGTCCATCGCGAAGCTCTCCAAGCTGGCCAACCAGCTCGCCGACCTCGACGCGCTCTCGGCCTTCGCCGAGGTGGCACATCGGCGCGACTACACGCGGCCCATCTTCGATGACGGTGGGGTGATCGACCTGCGCGATGCGCGGCACCCGGTGGTGGAGACGATGTTGGAGCCGGGGGCGTTTGTTCCCAACGACATCACGCTCGACCAGCAGGGCAAGCGCTTGTTGTTGGTGACCGGGCCCAACATGGCGGGCAAGAGCACGCTGATGCGGCAGGTGGCGCTCATCGTGTTGATGGCGCAGGCGGGGAGCTTCGTTCCGGCGACGAAGGCGCGCGTGGGCAGAGTCGATCGCATCTTCACGCGTGTCGGGGCGAGCGACGACGTGGCGCGTGGGGCGAGCACCTTCATGGTGGAGATGCGCGAGACGGCGACCATCCTGCGGGGCGCGACGGCGCGGTCGCTGGTGCTCTTCGACGAGATCGGCCGCGGGACGAGCACCTTCGACGGGCTCAGCCTCGCGTGGGCGGTGGCGGAGTACCTGCACGACGCGGTGAAGGCGCGGGCGATGTTTGCGACGCACTACCACGAGCTGTGCGCGCTGGCGGACACGCGCTCGCACGTGGCCAACGTCAACGTGTCGGCGCGAGAGTCGGGCGACGACATCGTGTTCATGCACAAGCTGGCGGAGGGTGGCGCGAGTCGGTCGTACGGCGTGGCCGTGGCGAAGATCGCGGGGCTGCCGGAGCCGGTGCTGCTGCGCGCGCGGGCGATGCTGAAGGACCTGGAGCGCGGCGAAGGACCGATGAAGCGGGCGCCCAAGCAGATCGGGCTCTTCGAGGAGCGGCCGGCGCCGGTGTCGCGGGAGCACCCGGTCATCGAGGCGCTGGAGGCCGTGGAGCTCGATCGGATGACGCCGCTGGAGGCGCTGCACCTGCTGTCGCAGCTCAAGGGGATGGCGGCGAAGAAGTAGTCCCTCACCGGGGCGGCGCGAAGCGGCTGACCTCGGTCGCGACCTCCACCAGCGTGCGAGCGAAGACGTCGTTGTGGTGGGCGCCCGGCAGCAGCACACGTCGCGCGTCGGGAAAGCGTCGCGCCAGGGTCGCGCTCATCGACGGTGGGATGAGCGGGTCGAGCTCGCCGTGCAGCAGCAACGTCGGCATCGTGATGCGCGGGGCCCGCGAGAAGGTGTCGAAGGCGTCGTGCATCATCCAGCGCGCGGGCAGCCACGGGGCCTGGAGGGCGCCCATGTCCTTCATGGACGTGTACGGCGCGATGAGCACGAGGCGCGATCCGTGGCCGCGGCGGGCCATCTCCGAGGCGACGCCGGTTCCGAGGGAGAACCCTTGGATGACGAGACGGTCGCGGGGGATGCCGAGGGGGCCTTTGAGGTGTCGCAAGAGGGCGTCGGCGCTGGCATAGAGCGACGCCTCGGTGGGCTCCACCGCGCGCATGAGGCCATAGCCGGGGTACTCGGCGGCGACCACGCCGTAGCCCGTGGCGCGCAGCGTCTCGGCGAGGTCGATCTGCCACGCGAGCTGCTCGCCGTTGCCGTGGAAGTGAACGACCGTTCGTGCGCCCGGCGGGGCGGGCCAGTGCAGGGCGGCGGTGTCCCATCCGGCGCCCGTGGGGATGCGGAGCAGCGTCGCGCCGCGAGCGGTCGGGGCGATCACCTCGGCGGGCGCCGCGAAGACGAGGCGTCGCTGGAGGAGGTAGAGCCCGACCGCGGAGAGCAGCCACGCGGCGAGCGCGAGCAAGGCGAGGCGGCGGGCGAGGGTGACGAGGCGGGGGCGGTTCAAGGGGAGGGCATGTCGTCGACGGCGCGGTCGACGGCGGGGCCGAGCATGCTCGCGGGGAAGCGCCGATGGAAGGCGTCGCGGGCAGAGCGGGCGGCGTCGCGGTCTCCGCTGGCGGCGATGCGCTGGACGACGAGGGCTTCGCGCTCGGGGCGCAGTCGGCCGCGCGGATGGAGCCGCGCGTGGCGGGCGAGGGCCTCGTCGGCGTCAGAGAGGGCGCCGCGCGAGAGGGCAACGTGGGCGCGCTCGATGAGGGCGAGCTCGCGTTCGAGTGAGGTGTCGTCGGCGACCGGTGGGACGACGGGCGCGGGCGCGGGCGCGACGACAGCAACGGGTGGCGACGGGGCGACGATGACGGGCGCGACGGTCGGTTGGGGCGCGGGGAGAAGGGGACGCGCGAGGCGCGCAGGAGCGGTCGCGGTCGGGCGCGGACGAGCGGGCGAGGGGACGAGCGCGATGGCCACGCCGACGGCGGTGGCCGCGACGATCGCGACGGCGATGGCCTTGGCGAACCACGCGCCCGCGACGAGCCTGGTGCTCGCGAGGGTGGCGGCCGGGATGGCGACGCCGGTGGTGAGCGCGAGGCGTGCGGCGACGCGGCGACGGTCGACGGTGGGAGCCGCGGGGACATCGCGGGCCGCGCCGAGGAGGGCGGTGATGTCGGGCGGCAGGTCGGGGAGGTCGTGGTCGCTCATGGGTGCTCTCCCCGCTGGAGGCGAAGGCGCCGGATGGCGGCGGTGAACTGTTCGCGCGCGACCTTGAGCCGCGCGTAGAGGGTCTTGGCCGGGACGTCGAGGGTGGCCGCGATCTCGGGCATGGGCTGCTCCTCGATGTCGTGGAGGATGAAGACGACGCGGCGGTCGAGGTCGAGGTGCTGGAGCGCCGCCATCACGAGCTCGCGGGCCTGCGACTCGGCGACGCGCTGGTCTTGCGACGGCGACGGGTCGGTCACCTCGATGGCGTCGTCGACGGACTCGCGTCGGTTGCGGCCGAGCGCGAGGTGATCGCGCGCGACGCGGTAGGCCACGCCGAAGAGCCACGGGCGGAGCGGGCGCGACGGGTCGAAGGTGTGGGCGCGCTGGTGCACCACCACGAAGACGTCATGGGTCACGTCGGGCAGGTTGCGCGGCGCGACCCCGAGGCGGCGGAGGGTGTTCCAGACCCAGTCGAACTCGCGCGCATACACATCGCCCAGGTCGAAGGGCGCGGCGACCCCGAAGGGCTGCGCGATCGGGGCGAGCGCGTCGGTGGTCACAGAAGCCATTGGGGTGAAGGCGCGATGGGTCTCAACGATTCGACCATGCGACGCCGATCGAGAGCGTGGCCGCGACGGGCGAGGCGGTCCAGAGGGGGCCACCGGCGGTTCCGTTGACCTGGAGGGACGGGCGCAGGGCGAGGGCGCGCAGGTCGGCCGACGCGACGAACCACCAGCGATTCGAGAGGGGGATCTCGACGCCCGTGCGGGCGCCCACGCCGAGCGCGAAGCCCACGTCGGCGCGGTCGGGGGCGTAGCCGTCGCCCGACGCGACGACGACGGTGAGGGCGGTCATGGCGCAGAGGGGCACCACCACGCGACGGCCGAAGCGTCGGCAGATGCCCGCACCGAGCTGTATCGGCAGCGCGTCGACGCGGGCGTCGCGGGTGGCGTCGTCGAGGGATCCAGGGGCGTCGATGGCGAGCTCGATGGGGACGGCGGTCGCGCCGAAGAGCGGAGTGATCCGCAGCGCGAGGCCCGGGCGGAAGTCGTCCGCGAAGAGGCCCGGTGCGACCCCGGCCGAGAGCGTCGCGAGGGCCGCGAGCTGGACGGTCGCCGATGCGCGAATTGCCGCGTCGGGAGGGGTCCCGAGGGGAGGGGCGCGGACGGGGGTCGGCTCCGGAGGCCTCCCCGCGGGAGGTTCGGGGGCGGGGGACGGCTCGGGAGGGCTCCCCAGGGGAGCTTCGGCGATCGGGGACGGCTCCGGAGGGGGTGCAACGACGGGGGTTGGGGGTGGGGCTGCCGTGCGGAGGGCTCCCAGCGGGTCGAGGGCGAGCGCGAGCACGAGCGAGGCGGCGTCGGCGAGGCGGGCGCAGTCGTCGCCGACCGAGCGGAGCTGGCGGAGCGTCGGGCGCAGTCCCGCTCGACGGAGGCGGAGCGTGGCGACGTAGCGGGTGCGTTCGCGGGTGAAGCGCAGGGTGGCGGCGGTGGTCGCGTCGTCGCGGACGGCGTCGCGGCGGAGGCGGTCGTGCAGGAGGGCGCTCATCGCGGGCGCGTCGGGGCACCGGGCGCTGCGGGCGTCGCGGGTCACGTCGAGGCGAACGAACTCGGGCGGGCGTGGTTGGGCGGGAGACGCGCGCGCGGAGAGCGCGAGCACGGCGGAGAGGAGGGCGGCGAGTGCGCGCGGGCGTGCGGGCATCTATGCAGCGGGTCGCGCGAGCGGGGTCATGGGCAGGTGATGCCGTTGTTGATGACGCCGTTGCAGTCGTTGTCGAGGGCGTCGCAGACCTCCGGGGTCGGGATCACCTGACCGACGCAACCTCCCCACGCTCCGGCCGCGCACGACTGCGTCCCGGCCCGGCATACGCCGACGCCCGCCGTGCCGGTGGGCCCTGTGTAGCAGGCCATCGTGACGTCTTCGTCCACGCGGCCGTCGCAGTCGTCGTCGATGTTGTTGCAGACCTCGGCGCTCCCTGAGTCCGCGGGACACGCGCCGGAGACGCCCGTGCACGTCCGCGCGGGGCACCCGCTGGTGCTCGGAGCGCAGACCGTGCTCGACGGCAGGAACACATCCGCGGGGCAGTCGGGGGAGGTTCCGGTGCAGGTCTCGGCCGGGTCGCACACGCCCGTCGAGGGGCGGCACACCATGCCCACCGTGTAGGGCATCGAGCTTGGGCACAGCGGAGACAACCCACCCAGACAGACCCCCGCGGGATCACAGGGACCCGTGGAGGGGCGACAGATGGTCCCGAGCGGGAGGTTGCCGCCCCCGTTGCATTGACCGAGATGGTTGCAGGTCGCGCCGCGGCGGCAGGGCCCGAAGTACTCGTCACAAGGCGTGCGGTCGGGGGCGAGGCCGTTGTCCACGCAGACCTCCGTGAATCCTCCGTCCGCGCCGCCGACGCACTCCACCCGCCCGATTCTGCAGGGAGCCCCTTCGAAGACGCACTCGTGCCCTGCGCGACAGGGAAACGTATCCGTCACGTCCGGGACGTCGGCCGCATCACGAACCGCCAGTACGTCGGGGACGTCTGAGGTCGACGGCACATCGGGAGTCAGCGGCGCGTCGGGCCGGTCGCTGGTCTGGCCGAGGTCAAGGCTGACCGTCGGCTGGTCGGCCGTCGCCGCGTCGTCGCGATCACCGACGACGATGATGGACGTACAGCCCTGGGCGATGAAGAGGAGTGCGAGCGGGAGAGTGGGGTGTCGCAGGCGACGCATCGGGGACCTCCACCCGTGGGATTGGACCGTGGTCGGTCCGACTCTCACGGAATCGGCGGTGGCCCCCTCAGTTGGCTTCGATGTCGAACTCGAGGTCGGCGACGGCGACGTCCCAGATGCGGGTGCGCTCGCGCTTGTGGTCGAGGGCGCTACGGAGCACGTCGTTGTCGTGGCGCGGCATGCGCGAGAACTGGAGCCCGAGGCCGCGTCCTTCGTCGGAGATCGTTCGCACGACCACGGCGTCGACGTAGATGCGGTGCCAGGTGCCCGGCGGGATGAAGACGAGCAGCACCTCCTCGCCGAGGGCGAGGGAGGGGTTGCCGTGGAGGTACATCCCGGTGTTGGAGAGGTTGGTGCACTCCAACTCGACGGGCTGTGGGAAGCCATCGGCGAAGACGGCGGCGGGGATCGAGACGGCTTCGCGAGAATCCCCGCGACGCTGCGGGACGGGAAGGTCGATGTCCATGAACGAACCGTAGAAGTTCGCGCCGGGCCGAGGTGAAATTCATGGCGAGCGCGTCGGCGGAGTGGAGGGCAGAGCTCTGACTCGCGGTACGGTGCACGGGTGACCCGACGAAGCGTGGAAGACCTCATCGGCGAGTCCCCCCTCGTCGCCCTCCAGCGCGTGACCGACGGCTGCCGTGTTCCGGTGTTGGTGAAGTGCGAGCACCTCAACCCCGGCGGCTCGGTGAAGGACCGCATCGCTCGCTCCATCGTCCTCGACGCGGAGGCGCGCGGTGTGTTGAAGCGCGGCGACACGCTGGTCGAGGCGACGGCGGGCAACACGGGCATCGGGCTCGCGCTGATGGCGGGCGCGCGCGGTTATCGCCTGTTGTGCGTGATGCCCGAGAAGATGTCCGAAGAGAAGCGCGCCGCGCTGCGCTCGCTGGGCGCCGAGGTGGTCATCACCGACAACGCGCCGCCGGGTGATCCGCGAAACTTCCAGATGGTGGCGCGTCGCATCGCGGCGGAGCGTCCGGGGCATTTCCTCACCGACCAGTTTCGCAACCCGGCCAACCCCCGCGCGCACGAGGAGACCACCGGCCCCGAGCTATGGCGGCAGTGCGACGGGCGCATCGGCGCCTTCGTCGCGGGCGCCGGCACCGGCGGAACGCTCACTGGCGTCGGCCGCTACCTCAAGCGCATGGACCCGCGGGTGAGGGTGGTGCTGGCCGACCCGATGGGCAGCCGACTCGCGGCGCTGCTGGGACACGCGGCGCCCACCGAGGGCGGGTCGTATCTGGTGGAGGGCATCGGGTCGAGCGAGGTTCCGGCGGTGATGGACCCGACGGTGATCGACGGCGCGGAGATGGTGGGTGACCGCGAGAGCTTCGAGATGGCGCGGCGGCTGGTGTCCGAGGAGGGCTTGTTGGTGGGCGGCTCGTCGGGCACCGCGGTGGTGGCCGCGCTGCGGGTCGCGCGCGAGGGTCGCGTCGACGGGCCGGTGGTGGCGTTGCTCGCTGACGGGTGGGACCGCTATCGCTCGCGCATCTTCGACGACGCGTGGATGGCGAAGGTCCCGTAGCGGGCGGTCAGCGCACGTCGATGATGAGGGTGCGCTCGACGACGCCCGCGCGGACGGTGAGCACCTCGGTGCCGGGCGCGAGCCCTTCGACGTAGACGTGGTCGTCGGCGACGCGGGGGCCGCTCATGTAGCTCCACGACAGGCCGACGCGGCGGGTGTCGGGGACCGACCAGACGACGCCGTCGTTGGAGAGCAGGCGCACCGCGTTGAGGTTGACGGGCTCGCCGTTGAGCGAGATGCGCTCGCCGACGCGCAGCGAGATGCGCCCCAGCGAGCGGTCGTAGCGGGAGGTCCCTTCGTCCTCGACGATCTCCATGCCGGCGGCGTCGTCGACGGTGAGGAGGAGCGTCGAGGTGCGGCCGTCGCCCTGGGTGACGGTGATGGTGGCGCTGCCCGCGTGGTCGCCCGCGTGGACCTCGAAGAGCCCCTGGAAGTCGTAGCTGCTGCTGCTCGTGCGACGCACCGGTCCGACGTCGATGACGGCTGGGTCGCTGGAGGTCACGGTCGGTTCGAGGCCCGAGGGGTTGTACGAGAGGCTCACCGCCATCTGCTCGCGAACGCCCGCGAGCAGCGGCCGATCGGTGCTGCACGCGCCGTCGAAGGGGCCACAGCCGCGGCTGGCGGTGTAGCGAAACGAGACCGTCTCCTCCTGCGGAGGCACCAATGGAACCGGGTCGTCGTGGTCATCGAGGGGGAAGGGGAAGCAGCCGGTGAGGAGCTGCGACGAGACGAGGAGGCCGAGGGACGAAGCAAGCAGGCGAAGGTTCATGGGGGTGTTCTTGGCTCCTGTGGGTCAGGGATGACCGACCCTGAGCAGTGCGCGTGCCGCGCGAAAATCGCAGCGAAACGGGGGTGTTCGAGGCGTGCGCGGGATGCACACCGTGCCGCGGGGTCACGTCGCGTATGGTGGGACGCCATGGCGAAGCGAAGTGACCCGGCCGAGGCTGTCTCCGCGAAGAAGTCGAAGGCGAGCGCGCCGAAGAAGATCCCGTTCTCCTTCGTGCTCGACGAGCTCGACGAGCTCGCGCCCGCCACGCGGCTGATGTTCGGGACCACCGCGGTGTACGTGGGCCCGCGCATCGTGCTCGCGCTGCGTGACCGCAACACCGCCGACGACGGCGTCTGGGTCGCCACCACCGCCGAGCACCACGCCTCGCTGCGACGAGAACTCCCGTCGCTACGGTCGATCACGGTCTTCGGCCCGGGCGAGAGCGGCTGGCAGGTGATTCCGGTGGCGAGCGAGACCTTCGAGGAGGAGGTGCTCCGGCTCTGCGCGCTGGTGCGCAAGGCCGACCCCCGCGTGGGCAAGACGCCGAAGCCCAGGAAGCGTTAGCGCGTGAGCAGGCCCTTGAGCACGAGCTCGTGCAGCGCGTGCTGTCGCCCCGCGGCGCTCTCGCGACAGCGCGCGTAGAGGAAGGGCGGCGCCAGCGTCTCGTAGGCGCCCAGCAGCGCAGCAGCGGCGTGACGTGCGTCGGTGACGGCGAACTCCCCGGCGCCCATCGCCTCGTCGAGGAAGGCCGTGACGAGCGCGTGCTGCTCTTCGAGGAAGCGCTTGTGGATGCGCTGCACGGCGTCGCGCTCGCAGTGCAGGAGGTCGGCGGCGTGGGCGCCCTCGTCGGCGAGCTCGAAGAAGGCCGCGATGCGGGCGTCGAGCATGGCGCGCAGTCGGTCGGCGTAGCTGCCGGGGCCCGCGAGGGCGGCGCGCATGGCGTCGAGCACGCGGGCGTGGTTGTCCTGCGAGAGCGCCTCGACGATGTCGTCCTTCGAGCAGAACTCCAGGTACACGCTGCCGACGCCGACGCTGGCCTCGCGCGCGATGTCGGCGATGGTGGTCTTCGCCGGGCCGTAGTGCCGGAGCAGCCTCGCCGCCGTCTGGAGCAGCAGCTTTCTCCGCGCGGGGTCGCTCGTGGGCTTCATGGCGTGGCCGTGTTCCGGCCTTCTTCGCTAGCAGAGCCGAAGGGGAACGAGCAACCACCGCGCGTCGTCATTGCCCTCGCCGCGAAGATTTCGCAGAGTGCCGCCGATGTTCAGGGCCCGCGCGGCGTCCGCGATGGTGATGGCGACGGTCGCGATGATGGCGCCGTCCACGGTCTGCGCGCAGGAGTCCGACGACGTGGACTTCCTCGCCCGCCGGGCCACCGAGCGCTGCCGCCGCGGCGAGTTCGAGCGCGCCCTCGACCTGTTTCGGCAGGCCCTCGACCACGGTCGCACGGGTCGCGCGCTCGGGGAGATGGCCTCGTGTGAGCTGCGCGTCGCGCGGTGGGCCGACGCCGAGGCGCACCTGCGCGAGGCCCTCGCGCTGCCCGACGACAACTGGGTGCACCGCCACCGCGGCGACGCCGTCACCTGGCTCGCCGAAGCCCAGTCGCACGTCGGTCGGCTGATGCTCACGGGCGGCGCCCCGGGTGTGGAGGTGCGCGTGGGCAACCAGGTGGTGACGCCGTGGCCCATGGTCGAACCCATGGTGCTGCCGCCGGGGACGACGCTCGTCGAGGCGACGGCCTCGGGCTACCGGGGGTGGCGCCGCTCGGTGGAGGTGACGGGCGGCAACGTCGCCCGCGAGGAGATCGTCCTCGAACGCGAGTCGGTGATGGAGCCCTCCGCTCCGGTGGCGCAGACCGCCGCGTGCGGCCGCGGGCTCGTCCTGCGCGGAGGGCTCTGCTACGCGCCCGAGGGCGGCCTCATCACGCGCCGCGGCGTGAGCGGCTGGCAGGTGACCATCGGCATCGGCGCCAGCATCGCAGCGATCGCGGGTGGCCTGGCGCTCGGGCTCGGCGTGGACGGCGCTTCGACCGAGTCGGACTACCTCGCGCGCTGCGGCGGCGAGGGGGTGGCCGCGTCGTGCGTGCGCGAGCGGGCCGACACGCAGGCCGCCCTCGACGCGCGGGCCTCGGTCGTCAACGGGCTGTGGGCGGTGACGGGCATCGGCGCGGCCCTCGCGGTGACGGCGCTCATCGTCGACCGGGCGTCCTCGTCGTCAGCGTCGACCCGTCGCGTCGCGGCCGGCCCGTCGGGTCTGGTGGTGCGCTGGTGACGTCGTCGCGCTGGCTGGCGTTGGCGCTCTGCGCGGGGTGTAGCTGGACGCTGCCCGAGCCCGACGTGCGCGACAGCGGCGCCCGCGACGTCGGCGTGGACGCACGCCGTGATGCTGTTGCGACGGACGTGGTCACCCCGATCGACGCGCCCGACGTCGTGGCGACAGACCGTGGCTTCGCCGACCTCGGCGGCGATCGTGGCGCCCTCGATGCGCCGGTCATCACGGATGTCGGACCCGACGCGGGGCGCGTGGACGCAGGCTTCGACGTGGTCACCGATCGCGGCGCCGTCGTCGACCTCGGCGCGACGGACGTCCCGGTCGATCGCGGCGCGGTCGACGTCGGCGTCGATGCGGGTGTGGTGGGCTGCACGCCGGGCGAGCGACGCCCGTGCTACCCGGGGCCGCCTGCGTCGCGTGGTCGCGGGTACTGCCGCGACGGCGTGGAGTCCTGTGATGCGGGTGGTCGCTGGAGCGGCACCTGCGTCAACGCGGTGGTGCCCGACTGCACCGGTCGCCTCTGTGGCAGCGACGACTGCGGCGGAACGTGCGGCTCCGACTGCCCCGCCATGCAGGTCTGCGAGGAGACCGGCCGCTGCGTGACCCCGGCCTGCGGCATCGGCAACTTCACCGTCGCCTGCGACGAGGGCGTGGTCTGTCCGACCAACAGCATCTGCACGGTCGACAACCTCTGCTCGTGCCTGCCCGGGTACATCGCGCGCACCTGTGCGGGCGTCGCCTGCGGCCTCACCTGCACGTCCCCCGACTGGTACTGCGCTCGCGCGGGCTTCTGCGGTGGTGGAGCCATCGCGTGCACGGGTGGGTTCACGTGTCCGCGCCACGCGGTGTGCAACGAGAGCACGCGGAGCTGCGTGTGCGCGCCTGGCTACGTGGCGGTCAACTGCTCGGGCGATCGCTGCACGGCGTGTCCCGGCACCGACTACCGCTGCGTCCCGGCAAGCTGAGTCGCTCCGTCGTCGATGGGCGTGAGCGTCGCGTGGGCGACCCGGTAGCGCCGCACGGGGCGTGGGTCGTTGATGACCGCCGCCGCGCCGAAGATGCGGGCGACGGACTCGCCCTCGAAGCGATCGTCGCGCCGCTCGTGCAGGTGACCGTGGAGCACGTAGGTCTGCTCAAGGGCGCGCAGCACCGGACGCATCTCGACGTGGTCGAGCAGCCCGTCGAACCAGTGCCACACCGCGCCCGTCACCTGCGTCGGCGGGTGGTGCTGCGCGATCACGGCGGCCACCCCGCGTCGCGCGGCCGTGCGCACCGCCGCCGCCACGGCTCGGCGCTCGGTCGTCGACACCTCGCCCGCCGAGCGCCACCAGCGCTGGGCCCGCGTCGTCGAGACCGGCGCCAGCACCAGGTCGGCGAACTCCACCACCGCGCCCGGCGAACTCGTGGGGGCGTAGGGCCGCAGCGGCCCAGCGAGCGCGTCCGTCCACGCGTCGGCGTGCGCGTAGACGTCATGGTTGCCGGGCGCGAGGGTCACGCGCGCCGGGTCGATGGCGGCTTCATGGAGCACCGCCGCGAAGGCCTCGAACTGCGCCACCGTTCCTTCTTCGGTGAGGTCGCCGGTGATCACGAGGTGGTCGAAGCCGAGCGCCTTCGCCTGTCGCAACGCGGCGAGCAACGAAGCGCGCCGCGTCGCCTCGTCGAGCTCGCGCCCGAAGGTCAAGAACGTCCGCCGCGCCGCCGCACCAAGCCCGGCAGGCCGCCGCGCATCGGGCTCGATGAGGTGGACGTCGGTGATGTGCGCCAGGACGCTCATGGCTCGCGAGCATCGCTCTCGCACCGTGACGGCGCAGTGTCCAGGGAGTCAGTTCGCGAAGGCGTAGACCGCCCGCAGCGCGGCGTGATCGGACCCGCCGTAACCCCGCGCAGGCCGTGCGTCCCAGCGTGTGCCCACCTCCGTCGGCACCAGCGCCCCGGCCCCCACGCGCGCCCTGAACACATGGTCGAGCGCCACCCCCGCGCCGCCGAACACGTACGTCGCGATCTCCTCCGCGGGCAGGCCCTCCGTCGCCCGCTCCAGCGCGCCGCCCTCTTCCAATGCCATGAGCGTCGCCGAGCCCGGCGCGTCGTTGCAGTCGCCGCCCAGCACCACGAGCGCGTCGCTACGCTCGGTGGCCCGCGCGCTCACGATGTCCCTCGCGGCCTGCGCCTCGGCGAGCCGCCGCCCGGGGTCGTCGCTCACCATCGATCGCAGGTGCGCCGCGAACACGATCACCGTGTGCCCCATGTGGTCGACCTCGACCTCCAGCAGCTCGCGCGCGAAGGTCGTCTCGCTCCCGTCGGGGCGATGCAGCACCCGATCGCGGTGGGTTCGCACCGCCACGAGCGGGTCACGCGCGACGACGGCGACATCGACCGACGCGGGCGTCCCGATCTCGCCGAGCACCGCGGTGGGCCACGCGGGGCCGAGTCGCTCCGAGAGCGCGTGCAACGACACGGCGGTCTCGACCTCCTGCAAGAGCACCACGTCGACGTCGAGGCGCTCGATCGCGTGTGCAATCTGTTCAGCGCGCCGCGCAAACATTTCAGGCGTCGGGAGTTCTTCGTACTCGTCGCCGCCGCAGCGCCCCGAGTCGCACGTCGGATCGAAGAAGCGGTGCACGTTGAAGGTCGCCACGCGCACCCGTCGAGCGTCGCGAATCACCGCAGGAATCCCGGCGTCTGCGATGACGTCGGGTTGGCCCGCGTCGTCGATCACCTCCGTCGGTCGAGGCTCACGACACGCCAGTGTAAGCGCGGTGACGGCGAGGCCGAGGTGACGCGGGGTCATCGCCGCGCACCCTACGCCGACCAGGTCGCGCAGGGGCGATCATCGAGGGCCGCGAGTGGAGTTGCACCCGGCGAAACCCGATGGTACGCGCTCCTCGTTCGCGGCCTACGATCGCGCGGGCGAGCGCTCGCAAGAAAGGGACGACCGACTCTCATGACCAGTGCTCTGTCGAACGGATCCGAGGTGGCGATTCCGCCGAACTACCACGGCGAGACCATCACCAGCGTCCACCACTGGACCGATCGGTTGTTCACCATCCGCTGCACCCGCAACGGAGGCTTCCGCTTCGACGCGGGGCAGTTCGCGATGATCGGTCTCATGCACAACGCCAAGCCCCTCGTGCGCGCCTACTCGATGGCCAGCGCGCCGTGGGACGAGGAGCTCGAGTTCTACTCGATCAAGGTCCAGGACGGCCCGCTCACCAGCAAGCTCCAGCACGTGAAGGTGGGCGACACGCTGCTCGTCGGCCGCAAGACCACCGGCACGCTCATCGTCGCCAACCTCCTGCCGGGCAAGACGCTCTGGCTCCTCGCCACGGGCACGGGCCTGGCGCCCTTCCTCAGCATCATGCGCGACCCGCACACCTATGAGCGCTTCGAGCGCGTGGTCATCAGCCACACCGTGCGCGAGGTGGCCGACCTCGCCTACCGCGAGATGATCACCACGCTGCACAAGGACGAGCTCCTCGGCGACATCATCGGCCACAAGCTCCACTACTACCCCAGCGTCACGCGCGAGCCCTTCGCGGTGCAGGCGCGCATCACCACGCTCATCAACGAGGGCCGCATCTTCCGCGACATCGGCGTGTCGTCCTTCAGCCCCGAGCACGACCGCGTGATGCTGTGCGGCAGCGAGGCGATGAACGGCGATTGCCAGAAGCTCCTGGAGGAGCGCGGCTTCACCGAGGGCAACAGCGGCGAGCCCGGCTGCTACGTCCTCGAAAAGGCCTTCGTCACCAAGTAGTCCATGGCTCCCATCACCGGCCGCGAGCTCCACACCGACGATGAGATCCGCGCGCTCCTCCGTGACGTGAAGCGCGTCGCGGTGCTCGGCATCAAGACCGAGGCGCAGTCCGATCAGGCGTCGTTCTACGTGCCCTCGTACCTCGCGTCGGCGGGCGTCACGGTGGTGCCCGTGCCCGTCTACTACCCCGAGGTGACCGCCATCCTGGGGCAGCCGGTGTACCGCTCCGTCGCCGCCATCCCCGGCGCGGTCGATCTGGTGGACGTCTTCCGTCGCCCCGCCGACCTCATGGCGCACCTCGACGACCTGCTCGCCGCGAGGCCGCGCGCCGTGTGGTTGCAGAGCGGCATCCGCCACGACGGCTTCTGCGACGCGCTCCGCGCGCACGGCATCAACGTGGTGCAAGACCGCTGTCTGATGGTCGACCACCGTCGTCTCGCGCGCTGACCCTGTTGCCACCTGCGGGCGATCGCCCGAAGCTGCGGCCCATGCGTCACCCCTTCGTTCTCGTTGTCGCCGCGCTGATCCCACTCGCCTGCTCCGACACCACGGGCGGCCCCAACACCACCGGCGCGGTCGTCACCGCTGACACGCTGCCCACCGAATACGCCAGCGCCGCGTGCCGCTCGCTCTTCCTCTGCCCCGGCTCGGAGAACACGGCGACCGCGCAGGCCTTCTTCGAGAACCCGACGGTCTGCGCCGAGCGCATCCGAACCTTCGGGGCGGCGCAGTTCGACGACCTCGTGGCGTCCATCCGAGCGGGCCGCGTGCGCCTCGACGGCGCGGCCGCCCGGCAGTGCCTCGATCGCCTCGCGGCGAGCTGTTCGGTCGACGACCTCGACACCGCGCAGCTCTGTCCCAGCGCCCTCACCGGAACCATCGCCGCGGGCGGCGGCTGCTGGCGCAACATCGAGTGCGCCGCGGGCACCTTCTGCGACCACAGCGGCGGCGCCGACCCGCTCACCTGCCCGGGCACCTGCCGCGCGCAGCTCGCGCCCGGCGCGACGTGCACCAGCGCCCGGCAGTGCCTCGTCCCCGCCAACCACGTCGCGGTGTGCGACGCCACTTGTCGCGACGGCACGGTCGGCGCGACCGCCGTCGAAGGCGCCCAGTGCGGCAGCGTCCCCAACGGAACCAACGCCGTCACCCTCATCGCCTGCGGCGCGGGGCTCTACTGCGCCAACGTCACCAACAACGTCGGCACCTGCCGTCGCAACCTCACCGCGGGCGCGCCGTGCACCCGCGCTGACGCCTGCCCCTCCGGGCTCGCGTGTGTGGCCTCGGCCGGCACCACCACCACGACCTGCCGCCGCGTGACCGTGGTCGACACCGTCGGAGGCGCCTGCGACATGCGCGGCCAGACGGGCTACTGCAACCCGCTGCTGGGTCTGCGCTGCAACGCCACCATGACCTGCGAGCGCGTGGGCGACGGCACCGCCAACGCCCCCTGCCAGGGCGGCGACTTCTTCCAGTCGTGCCAGCCGGGGCTCTACTGCAACAGCACCACGATGACCTGCCAGGCCAAGCTCGCCGCGGGCGCCGCGTGCACGGGCGACTCGGCGTGCCTGTCGGGCGAGTGCAGCGGCGGCGCGCAGGGGCGCTGCCTCGAACGCATCTGCGACTGAAGGTCAGATCTCGAAGTCGGGGAGGTTGTCGGGGAGAGAGGCGCTGAGCAACGGCGCGCTCTTCCCGCCGCCCGGCGGCTGCACCCGCAGCTCCGGCGGCTTCATCGCGACGCGCGACCCCGGCGGAACGCTCCTCGTCACGAAGACCGAGCCGCCGAGCACGCTGCCCTCGCCGACGACGGTGCTGCCGCCGAGGACGGTGGCGTTGGCGTAGAGCGTGACGCCGTCCTCCACGGTGGGGTGCCGCTTCACGTTGCGGATGACGCGGCCGTTTTCGTCGCGCGGGTGCGAGAGCGCGCCGAGCGTGACGCCCTGGTACATCTTCACGTCGGCCCCGAGGTGGCTCGTCTCGCCCACGACCACGCCCGTCGCGTGGTCGATGAAGAAGCGCGGGCCGATGGTGGCGCCGGGGTGGATGTCCGCGCCGGTCTGCGCGTGCGCCCACTCGGACATGATGCGCGGCATCAGCGGGACGCCCATCTCCCACAGCTCGTGCGCCACGCGATGCACCGTCACCGCCATCAGCCCCGGGTACGACAGGATCACCTCGTCGAGGCTCGACGCCGCCGGGTCGCCGTCCATGGCGGCCTGCACGTCGACGAGCAGCGTCGCGCGCAGCGCCGGGATGCGCGCGATGAGCCGGTCGGTCAGCTTCACCGCGTGCTCGCCGCAGCCGGGGAGGTCTTCGGGCAACCCCTCGGACTCGGCGGTGAAGCAGAGGCACTGCTCGATCTGGTGGGAGAGCTTCTGCCGAAGCGTCGAGAGCAGCGTGCCGAGGTGGTAGCGGAGGGTGTCGGCGGTGAGGTCCTGCCGGCCGTAGTAGCCGGGGTAGAAGAGCTCGAAGAAGAGCCGCGCCGTCGCGATGATCTCCTCCCGCGACGGCAGAAACCTCCGCCCGATGCGTTGCCCGCGCGCGTCGTCGCGGTAGCTCGCCAGCAGCGCCTCGACCACGCCGTCGATGCCTCCGACCCCGTCGCTCATTGCGCGGTGGCCTTCTCCACGCCTTCGAACATCCCCTCGAAGAGCGCGCCGGTGAGGTAGCGCTCGCCCGCGTCGGGCAGCACCACCACGATGGTCTTGCCGGCGTTGGCGGGCTCGGCGGCGAGGCGCAGGGCGCCCACCATCGCGGCGCCGCACGAGATGCCGCAGAGGATGCCCTCTTCGCGTGCGAGGCGGCGGGCCATGGCGATGGACTCGTCGTTGGTCACCTGCTCGACGCGGTCGACGATGCCGAGGTCGAGGTTCTTTGGGACGAAGCCCGCGCCGATGCCCTGGATCTTGTGTGGCCCCGGGACGAGCGCCTGCCCCGCGATGGTCTGCGTGATGACGGGCGAGTGGGCGGGCTCGACGGCGACGGCGGTGATGGCCTTGCCGCGGGTGTTCTTGAGGTAGCGCGAGACGCCGGTGATGGTGCCGCCGGTGCCGACGCCGCACACGAGCACGTCGACGAGGCCGTCGGTGTCTTCCCAGATCTCGGGCCCGGTGGTGCGCTCGTGGATGGCGGGGTTGGCGGGGTTTTCGAACTGCCGCATCAGCACGTACTTGTCGGGCTCGGTCGCGGCGAGCTCTTCGGCCTTGGCGATGGCGCCCTTCATCCCTTGCGGGCCGGGCGTGAGCACCAGGGTGGCGCCGAAGGCGACGAGCACCTTGCGGCGCTCGATGCTCATGGTCTCGGGCATGGTGAGCACGCAGGGGTAACCGCGCGAGGCGGCGGCGAAGGCGAGCGCGATGCCGGTGTTGCCGCTGGTGGCCTCGACGATGGTCTTGCCGGGCTTGAGCACGCCGCGCTCTTCGGCGTCCCACACCATGGAGGCGCCGATGCGGCACTTCACCGAGTAGGCCGGGTTGCGCCCCTCGATCTTGGCCAGCACGGTGGCGTGCATCCCCTTGGTGAGGCGGTTGATCTTGACCAGCGGCGTGTGGCCGATGCTGCGTGAGTTGTCGGCGAAGATCTGTGACATGGTCGGCGGAACCTCCGGGGGAGGCACCTTAGTCCAACTCACGCCCTGAGGTGTGACCGTCGAGCGAGCGTCAGGCGCAGACGCGGTTTCGCCCGTCGCGCTTCGCTTGATAGAGCTTGGCGTCGGCCATCCGGATGAACTCGTCGGTGGTGCGGATGGCGGGGTTCCACTGCGCGACGCCGAGGGAGATGGTCACCGGGATGCGGGTGCGGTCGAAGAGAAACGGCGTCGAGCCGACGAGCACGCACAGCTCCTGCGCGAGGGTGACCGCGCCCTGGAGGGTCGTCTCGGGCAGCAGCAGCGCAAACTCCTCGCCGCCGTAGCGCCCGAAGACCTCGTTGCGCCGCACGCGGCTGCGCACGAGCGAGGCGATCTCCTTGAGCACGACGTCGCCCGCGACGTGGCCGTAGCTGTCGTTGACCTTCTTGAAGTGGTCGACGTCGAACATCACCAGCGAGAGCGGCCGACCATGGCGCGCGGAGCGGTTGAGTTCGTCGGTGATCTTCTCGGTGAGGTGCCGCTTGTTGGCCGCCTGGGTGAGACCGTCGGTGACCATCATCTGCGAGATGGTCTCGATGAACTCCGACTCGAGGTCACCCGCCGAGAGATACTTGAGGATGACGTCGCCGACCTTCACGCGGTCGCCGTTGCGGAGCGGCGTCTCGCGGGTGAGCAGGTCGTTGACGTAGGTGCCGTTGGTGGAGTTGTTGTCGTGCACCCACCAGACGCCGTCGCGCTTGGCGAGGCGCGCGTGGCGGCGCGACACGCCCTCGAACTCCAGCACCAGGGAGTTCTGTACGTCGCGCCCGATGGTGAGCTCGTGCGCCGGCCCGTCGAGGGGGATGCGCTTGCCGAGCGGACCACGACCCTCACGGGTGTAGATCACCACGAGACAGTCCGACCCTCCCGTGTGCGGGACCATCCCCGGCTCCGCGCGCAGCACCTGGGTCTGGACCTGCCAGGACGCCTCGTTGCGGAGTTCGGGGTGATCCTTGGGGTCGGTCATCAGAGAGCAGGGAAAAGGGTAGGGGGGCGCCGCGCCTCGCGTCAAGCGAAGTGACGGTTCATGCCATCAGCAGTTGGTGCCGTTGTTGGCGCGCGCTTCGACGGTGAGTGTCCAGGGCATGCACGACGCACCGCTGAACCACCGCACCTCGATGATCACGTCGGAGCTGTCGCTCCCAAAAGATCCACCGCCAGTGACGGTGATCTCGTCGGTCACCCCGGCGAGCCGCTGCGAGCTACCAACGAGATTGCCGCACGAGCTGTATGTGAACAGGTCGTAGTCGACTCCCGCCGGAACCTGCAAACGGACGCGAGCATTGAGCGACGCCGGGCAGCTGGAACACTCGGTGATGCGGACGCGAAACCACTGCGACCGTGTGCCCGTTTGTGTGCTCACGATTCGTTGTGAGGTGCCGGGACAGAACGTTCCGCAGCGGGTGTCCCCGCAGTAGGCGCCGAGGCTGATCGGCGTGGCGCAGGTGTTGACCGCCGTGTTGTGGACGACCTCGCATCCGTCCGCGGTGTTGCCGTTGCAGTCCGAAGCGGAGGTCATGCACGCCGCCGCCGCGCAGCTCCCTGCGGTGCAGGCGCGTCCCATGCCGCACCCCGTCCCGCACGCTCCGCAGTTTTCGACGTCCGTTCGAGTGTCGACGCAGCGCGTGCTCGCACCCGTTCCGCAGAGCGTACGGGGCGCGGCACATGTACTCGTGCATGTGCCGTCGGTGCACGCTTCGACCTCGCCACAGGCGCGCCCGCAGCTCCCGCAGTTGCGCGCGTCGTGTTGCAGGTCGACGCAGCCGCCTCCGCACGCGCTCTCACCCATCGAGCATCCGCCCACGTCGGTGGTCCCGACATCGCGAGCGCCGCTGTCGGGCGTCCCGGCATCCGCGGTCCCCGCGTCGGTTGTCCCCACGTCGCGCGTCCCGGTATCCGTCGAGCCCACGTCTACGCCGACGCTCCCCGCGTCGGTGCCCATGGTGCCGACGTCCGTGCCCGTCGTGCCCACGTCCGTCGTCCCGCCACCGATGTCCTCTTCGAGCGGGTTGAACAGGTCGATGGTGAACCCGCCATCCTGCGCCGCCGCAGGGCGGTCGTTGTCGGTGACAGGGCCCGCATCGTCTTCAGCGCCCGTGACCTCGCCCGTCGCACACGCGACGGTGCTCAGCGCGAGGAGGACGAGCAGCGAACGGCAGAGAGACGCGAGACCGGGCTGGGCTTTCATCGTGCGTACCGGGCGCCGACGCTATCACGGCCTCGCGAGCGTCACCGCCGGCGGAGGTCGTTGCGGTACAACCCCGCGCATGACGCCCGACGACACCGCCGACCTGCTGCGCACCGTGACCTTCGACGCGCAGGGCCTCGTCCCTGCCATCGCCCAGGACGCCCTCACCGGCGAGGTTCGCATGCTCGCGTACATGAACCGCGAGGCGCTCGTGGAGACGACCCGAACGGGCGTCGCGACGTTCTGGTCGCGCTCGCGCGGCGAGCTGTGGGTGAAGGGCGCGACGAGCGGACACGTGCTGCGGGTGAGGGAGCTGCTGCTCGACTGCGACGGCGACACGGTGCTGTTGAAGGTCGACCCCGCGGGGCCGAGCTGCCACACCGGCGCGCCGTCGTGCTTCTTCCGCCGCTGGGGTGACGCGCGGTGGGAGGAGGGCGCGCGCCCGCTGCCCGAGGTCGATGCGCTGTGGGAGACGCTCGACGCGCGTCGGCGGGATGACTCGTCGACGGGGCGTTCGTACACGCGGCAGCTCCTCGACGCGGGCGCAGGTCGCATCGGAGAGAAGCTGCGGGAGGAGGCCGACGAGCTCGCGCGCGCGGTGGCTTCGGAGGCCGACGACCGGGTGGCCTCGGAGGCCGCGGACGTGGTGTTTCATGCGCTCGTGGCGCTGGTCTCGCGGCGGGTGTCGTGGCGCGCGGTGCTGGCGGTGCTGGCGAAGCGTCGCGGGGTGTCGGGGCTCGCGGAGAAGGCTTCGCGCGGGTGAGGGATGCGGTTCCGTCGGGAGCGCGGCGGGTGATAGGTTGCGCCGCGATGAGGCCCTGGTCGGCGAGCGTGGTGTGCGGCGTGCTGGTGGCGATGGTGGCCCCGGCGGAGGTCCGCGCGCAGCAGACGCGGGTGGTGCGGGTGGCGGTGGGGCCCTTCACGGGAGAGCGGTCGGCCATCACGCGCGGCATGGTCGCGAGCATGTTCAGCGACCACGTGGGGGAGATCGAGCTCTGCGCGCTGGGCGAGTACAACGCGACGGCCGATCGGTTGGGCGTGGCGGGGCAGGCCGACGAGGCGGCGGTGGTGGCGGTCTCGCGCGAGCTGCGCCTCGACGCGGTGGTCACGGGCTTCCTCGAACGTCGCCCGAACCGCGGCTATCGGCTGATGCTCAAGGTGATGCGCGGCGTCGATGGCGCCGCGACCGTCACGCGCTCGTGGGACTTCGATCGCATCGAGGAGATCCAGGCGCTCGGCAACGACATCTGGGAGCGGCTGTCGCCCGGGCTGCGACAGGTTCCGGCGCGCGACACAGGGACCCCGGTGACGGGCAACGGCAGCCGTGACAACGGTTCGTCGGCGCCGCGGGTGGAGGGTGGCGGTCGACGTCCGGGCGCTGCGCCGGCGCCCGCGGAGGATGCACCGAGCGACGTGCCGGGCCTCGGGTTTCTCCAGCTCCGGGTGGGCGGCGGCATCGCCGGTCGATCGTGGCGCGTCCCCGTATTGGGCGAGCGGACGACGCGCGGCTACGACAACAACATGTTCGGCGAGCTGCAAGCCGCGGCGGTGCTGCTCTACCGCTTCAACCACCAGCGCATGGGCTTCGGCGGCGAGGCGTCCATCGGGGTGCCCGTGGGTCTCTCGTCGCTCGGGCGCGATGTGGATGGACGCACGGTGCCGCTCGCCACGTCGGGGTTGGAGACCATCCTCGGGCTCACGCTGGCGTCGCGCCCCGCGGGCGGCGGGATGATGCGCTTCAGCGCGGGCATGGTGCTCCAGACCTTCGACATCGACACGGCGCGGCTGCCGCGGGAGATGCAGCTCGCGCTCACGAGCTACATCGGGCTGCGGGTCGCGGGCGAGGGGATGATCCCGTTCTATGCGCGGCGCGACGTGGACGTGGGGCTGCTGTTTGGCGGCGAGCTGCGCTGGGTGGGGGTCGGGGCCGACCTGAAGGAAGCCTTCGGCGACAACCCCGGCACCACCTTCGGATTGGGCGCACACTTCGGCCTCGCGACGCGCCTCGACCGCTTCGCGCCGGGGCTGGGTTTCCGGGTCACGGCGGAGTTCGTTCGGTACCGTACTTCGTACGCGGGTCCTGCTGCGTTGGGCACGGCGAGCGACGTGGTGGACGACTACACGCGCTTCGTCCTCGGGGTGACCTACGACTTCGGCGCCGACCACACACGACGCCCGGACACGACGGCGACGACGGGGAGTGCGTTCCTCGGGCCGGGCGCGCCGGCGAGGCCGCCGCCGTCGGGCGATCCGTACGGGCCTCGCTGAGCGCAGGAGCCTCGCGGGTGCGCGGCGGTGGTGGTAATCACACCGGCCGCAGCCATGACGAAGCCAACCTCCGACGAGATCCGTTCGCAGTTCCTGAAGTTCTTCGAGGCGAAGGGCCACACGGTGGTCGCCAGCTCCGGGGTGAAGCCCAGCAACGACCCCACGCTGCTCTTCACCAACGCCGGGATGGTGCAGTTCAAGGACGCCTTCCTCGGGGAAGACAAGCGACCGTACACGCGCGCTACGAGCAGCCAGAAGTGCGTGCGGATGTCGGGCAAGCACAACGACCTCGACAACGTCGGCAAGACGGCGCGGCACCACACCTTCTTCGAGATGCTCGGCAACTTCTCCTTCGGCGACTACTTCAAGCGCGACGCCATTGCGTATGCGTGGGAGCTGCTCACCGAGGTGTGGAAGCTCCCCAAGAGTCACCTGGTCATCACGGTGTTCAAGGGCGAGGAGGGCCTGCCCGCCGACGACGAGGCGCGCGCGATCTGGAAGGAGGTCACCGGCTTCGGCGACGAGCGCATCATCGGCCTCGGCCGCGCCGACAACTTCTGGACGATGGGTGACACGGGGCCGTGCGGTCCGTGCACCGAGATCCACTACTTCATGGGTCCGGGCGAGCCCGACCTCGCGGCCTTCAACGTGGTCGAGCCCGCGCACGACGGCGCCGGCTGGATGGAGATCTGGAACAACGTCTTCATGCAGTTCAACCGCGCGGTGAAGGACGGGCCGCTGGTGCCGTTGCCCGCGCAGAGCGTGGACACGGGCATGGGCCTGGAGCGCATCACCGCGGTGATTCAGGGGGTGACCAGCAACTACGACACGGACCTGCTGCGCCCGCTGGTCGAGCGCGCGGCGGAGATCGGTGGGAAGCCCTACACGGGCACCGCGAACAGCTTCGACACGGCGTGCCGGGTCATCGCCGATCACGCGCGCATGGCGGCCTTCGCGCTGGCCGAGGGGATTACCCCGTCGAATAAAGAGCGGGGCGCGGCGCTGCGGTCGGTGATGCGCCGGGCGGTCCGTTTTGCGTACCTCCAGGGGCTGCGCGAGCCGAGCTTCGACAAGGTGGTCGAGCTGGTCATCGAGCGCATGGGCGCGGCCTACCCCGAGCTGGTCGAGAAGAAGAACTTCATCCTGAAGTGGACGCGCACCGAGGACGAGGGCTTCCGCAAGACGATCCCGACGGGTCTGGAGCGACTGGAGAAGTTCGAGGACTGGCGCAGCTCCGACACGGGGATGCGGGTGCTGCCAGGTGACTTCGCCTTCGACCTGTACTCGACCTACGGCTTCCCGCTCGACCTCCTGCAGGTGATCGGCATCGAGCGCGGGTTCGTCATCGACGAGAAGGGGTACCGCCTCGCGAAGGAGCTGCACGACGGCAAGGGAGGCGGTGGTCATGGGCCCGTGGGCAAGGACGCGCGGGTCCGCGTCGAGCACCGCGACGCGCTGGCGACGCACGGAGCGACGGAGTTCACGGGCTACGCGAAGGAGGTCGACGAGGGACGCGTGGTGGCCCTCTTCGCGGTCGAAACCGACGGGACGCTGGAGGCGGTGCCGTCGCTCGCGCCGGGGGCGCGGGCACAGGTGATCACGTCGCGAACGCCGTTCTATGGCGAGTCGGGCGGCCAGGTCGGCGACGTGGGGACCATCGCGCACGCGGGCGGGTCGTTCGAGGTGGACGACACGCACAAGCCCGTGGCGGGGCTGGTGGTGCACCTCGGGACGGTCACGGCGGGCACGCTCTCGGTGGGCGACGCGGTCGTGCTGACGGTTGACTCGCAGGCGCGCTCGGCGACGCGGCGCAACCACAGCGCGACGCACCTGCTGCACTGGGCGCTGCGCAAGGTGCTCGGCGACCACGCCCAGCAGAAGGGCTCGAAGGTCTCGCCCGAGGGGCTGCGCTTCGACTACGCGTCGACGCAGGCGCTCACCGCCGACGAGGTCACCCGCATCGAGAACCTCGTGAACGACGAGGTGCTCGCCAACCTGCCGGTGCAGACGGAAGTGACGTCGCAGGCGGAGGCGCGCGCCAAGGGCGCGATGATGATCTTCGAGGAGAAGTACGGCGACGAGGTGCGGCTGCTGCGCATCGGCCGCGAGAGCGTCGAGCTGTGCGGCGGCACCCACGCTTCGCGCACCGGCGACATCGGTCTGTTCAAGATCGTGTCAGACACCAGCCCCGGCTCCGGGGTGCGGCGCATCGAGGCGGTGACGGGCCTCGGGGTGCTGGCGTTGACGCGCTCGCTGTCGAGCACGGTGGCGCGCGCGGCGGAGACCCTGAAGGCCGCGCCCAGCGAGCTCAACGCGCGGGTCGAGAAGACGGTCGAGCGAGAGCGAGAGCTCCAACGCGAGATCGACGGCCTGAAGCGACAGCTCATGACGGGCGGGAGCGGCGGGGCGGCCGAGGTGAAGGCGCTGCCGGAGGGCCGCAGCCTGGTGATCGCGCGGGCCCCGATGGGCGACGAGAAGGCGCTGCGCGAGCTGGCTGATCATCTGCGGGACAAGCACGCGCCCGCGGTGGTCGTGGTGGGTGCGACGACCCCGGAGGGCAAGGCGCTGCTGGTGGTCGCGGTCTCCAAGGAGGCCACGTCGAGCTACCAGGCGGGCAAGATCGTGGGTCACCTCGCGGCGGTGGTGGGCGGTCGCGGCGGCGGTCGGCCCGACATGGCGAGCGCGGGCGGCCCCGATGGCGGAAAGCTCGACGAGGTCTTCGCGCAGGCGAAGACGATCGTGGCGTAGGCCGGGGAGTTCCGGCACCATCGGCGCGAGGAGCGAAGGAGCGATCGCATGGGACGAACACTGAACCGAGCCTCGCTCCCGCGTGATGCGTCGGGTCAGGTCGATCTCGAAGCGGTCGGCGACGCGCTGAGCGCGCTGCGCGGCACCGTCCCCTCGCGCCCGACGACGCGGGTTCGACCGGCGATCCTGCTGGCGGACCTGGAGGCGCTGGGCGGCACACCTGCTCCGGTGATGGCGACCAACGGGCACAGCATCAAGCCCGCGGTCGTCGCGCCGCCCGAAGTCATCGCCAGGCCCGCGACGATGGCCCCGGCGGCGCCGCCGGTGGAGGTCGCGCCCGTGCGCGGCGTGCAGCCGACCGACGTGCGCGGCATCGGTCGCATCCTGCCCGCCCCGGTGAACCTCGAAGACCTCGAAGGCAGCGCGTCGATGCGTGCTCCGTCGGCGCGCCCGGTCTCTGATTCACCCGTCGTCGAGACCGCGGCCGAAGAGATGGTCATGGTCGTTCAGGACGACGTCGACCTTGGGCCCTTTCCCCCGCTCGATGAGCGCCCGGTGTCGCAGCCGGCGCCCGACGCGCCGAAGCCGTCGGTGCTCCCGGCGCCCATCGAGCCGATGCCCGCTCCGCCCGTCGCGCGGCCCGCCTCCACGCCGCCTGCCGCGATGCCCACCCCGGTGCCCGCACGTCGACCCGCCCCGGCGTCCGTCCCGCCGGTGATGTCGACGCGGATGTCCTACGCGTCGCTGTTGCCCGTCAGCGCGCCGCCGGTCGCGCCGGCCGAGGTGGGCGCGTCGTTCGATGAGTTTCTCGGGTCGGCGCCGGTCGAGCCGACGCCCCGCCCTGCGCCGCCGCTGAGCATCCCGCGCGCAATGCCTTCCATCCCCGGTCTTCCGCGTCGCCCTACGATGCAGGTGCCGATGGTGCGCGTTCCGACGGGGCTGACCTCGAGCTCGCTCCCGCGCGTACCCGTGGTGACCGTCGCACCGCCCGTCGTCGAGACGGTCGAGGCGCTGGACGTCGATGAGGTGGTGGAGGTCGAGGAGGAGGAGGTGGTGCAGAGCCCGCTTCTGTCGCGCCCGCCGGCCCTGCCACCGCTTCCCCCCAGGAAGCGGTAGCGCGCCGACGCTTCGGCTCAGAAGTAGAACATCGCGCCGAGCTGACCGGTCACGCCAGCCGAGGTGTTGGTGGTCTCGGTGCGGCGGCCGTTGGTGCGCGAGTACTCCGGGTTGGACTCGGTCTCCGAATCGACGCGCGTGCGGATGAACGCCCGGGCGTCGGTGAAGAGCGAGAAGTTGCGGGTGATCTGCCACTCCAGACCGAGGCCCGCCTGGCCGCCGATGTACGCGTAGCCGGCGTTGTCGCGGCCGCGGGTGATGGCGTTGAGGCCCTCGTACTGCACGCTCGCCCACGAGAGGCCGACGCCGAGGATGCCGTACACCTGCAGGCGGTGCATCGGGTTGAAGTAGATGAGCTCGTTGAGGGTCGCGGGCACCTCGGCGCGCTGGTCGCCGTTGTAGTCGCGGCCGTAGTACCCGCCGAGGGTCGCCTCGGTGGCGAGGTACGGGTGGTAGCGGAAGCGCACCGTCGCCCCAGCGCCAAAGAGCGAGACGCTCTCGCTGCCGCGGCCGCCGAAGGAGAGGCCCGACGCGAAGGCGCCGAGGCCGACGGTCTGGCCGCGCTGGAGCCCCGCCCACTGATAGGTGGTCGTCTGGTAGGCCACCGGCTGCTGCACCACGTAGCGCGTGGGCTGCTGGACATAGACGACGGTCGGAGGAGGCGGCGGCACGTAGACCGGCTGCTGCACGTAGACCGGCGCGGCGGGCTGTACGTAGACCGGCGCGGCGGGCTGCGGGGCGACGCCGCCACCGATGGAGATGCTCCCCCCGATGCCGAAGATCCCCGTGTTGATCTGGGCGCCCGCACAGACCGATCCCGGAGGGCATTGCTGGGCGAGGGCGGCGGAGGAGAGCAGGGTCACGGAGAGGGCGACAAGCGAGGAGAGGGCGATCGTCTTCATAGGTGTGGAGACTCCTTTCGGGAGAGTCGGCGGGGTCTCGGTGCAACCTCAAGGCCAGCGTTGCAGAGCCGGGGATCCCCGTCGAATGTCACCAGGGTGCCGTCGGTAGCCCCCCGCGGGGGGGCGGGCGGCTTGTGAAGGCTGGTTCACGCGGCACCCGTAAACGATACACGGTCCCATCGGGTGATTGGGCTCTACACTCGCGGCAATGGAAGTCCAGGCGCAGCCCGCGGGGCCGGAGGTGATCTACGAGAGCGCGCACATCACACTCGCGCGCCGCTTCGCCGTGGCCTTCGGGGCGGGGGTGGTGGTGTTCGCGACCCTCGCGTTTCTCCGCGGGGGATGGGGCGTGTGGGCCGTCGCGCGCTGGTATGTCGCCGTCGCGTCGCTGGTCACGGTCGCGCTTGCGGTGGCGGCGCTGCGTTCGAGGACGGTCTGGCGCGTGACACTCGATCACCAGGCGAAGGTGCTCGGCGTCGATCGCGACCCCGACCTCCACGAGCGCTGGCCCTTCGCGGAGGTGGCCTCGGCGGAGGCGGTTCCGGTCGCGGGAGGGTGGAGCCGCGACCCCTCCGAGCGGCTCCTGCTGCGGTTGCGCGACGGTCGATCGCTCACCCTCACGCTGCCCGACGACGCGCTCACCGAAGGCATCGTGAGTGACATCCGCGCTGCCCTCTCAGGTCGATCGATCGAGGCGGGCCAGGACGTCGCGGAAGACGCGCCGGGTGGCGTCGCGGGTGCGGGCAAGGTCGGCGAGCAGGGCGTCGAGGGCGCTGCGGTCGGCGCGGTCGCGGTAGCCGAGGCGTCGGGCGATGGCGACCGTCGCGGGGGATGACGGGATCACCACGCTCCGGTGGGTGGCGAGCCGGGTCGCGTGGAGCAGCGCACGAAGCGACGACTCGGCCTGGAGCAGCGTCTCGGCGGCGGCTTCGTCGAGGTAGCCACCGCCGCGCAGGGCGAGCAGCGCCGCGCGGGTGTTGGGCGCGCGCACCGAGGGGTCGGCGCCGTGGTTCATCTGGAGCGCCTGGACGACAAACTCCACGTCGACGAGGCCGCCGCGCCCGTACTTGAGGGAGGTGGCCCCGCGGTCTTCGCGACCGAGCTCCAGCTCCATGCGGGCGCGCAGTCGGCGTAGCTCGCCCAGGTCCGCGGGTCCGCGGTCGTAGGCCACCGCCACGAGGGTCTCGCGGAGCGTCGCGCAGAAGGTCGGGTCGCCCGTCACCGGCCGCGCACGCACGAGGGCCTGTCGCTCCCAGGAGTCCGACGCGCGGTGATGGCGGACAAACGAGGGGAGCGAGGTGACGAGGGTTCCCTGCGCGCCAGAGGGGCGCAGGCGCGTGTCGATCGCGTAGCCGGGACCCGCGTCGTGGGAGGCGGAGAGGAGGGAGAGCGTTCGCTGGGCGAGGCGGATGGCGTACTCAGGGGCCGTGATCGCGCCACGCGTGCCGCCAGAGGTGACGCGGTCGTCGTCGTGGCCGTGGAGGAAGAGCAGGTCGAGGTCGCCGCCGTGGCTGAGCTCGCTCGCGGCCAGGCTCCCGAGCGCGACGACCCCGATGCCTGCGAGGGGTTCGTCGGGGACGAGGGTTCCGAAGCGGGCGCGGCACTCGGCGCCCGCGAGGTCGAGGCACCGCGTGACGACGGCCTCGGCGAGCGCGGAGAGCCGCTCGCTCACCTGCTGGGGCGCGAGCTCACCCGCGAGGTCGGCGACCCCGACGGAGAGCATCACCTCCCTCATGGCGCGTCGGAGGTTGCCGACGATCGCCTCGGCGTCGCCGTCGGAGTCGGTCGCGGCCGCGTCGACGGAGGCGCGGATCTCCGCGGGGTCGGGGGCGGCGCTGTGGGTGACGAAGGTCTCGATGAGCTGCGGACGCGCGAGCAGCGAGCGGGACAGCGGCTCGCTGGCGCCGAAGAGCCCGACGAGGCCGCGTAGCAACGACGGGCGGTCGAGCAGCCAGCGGGCGTACTGGCGCGGCGCGTAGACGCGCTCGAAGAGCGTGGCCACATGCGAGAGCGCGAGGTCGGGGTCAGGCGCGTCGCGCACCTCCGCGAGCAGGCGCGGACCGAACTCCGACACGTCCGCGGTGGTCTCGGCGCCCAGCGGGAGGTCAGGTCGGCGCGCGAGGCGGCGCAGCTCGATGACGGCGGCGTCGGCGTCGCGTACTCCGAGCGCTTCGACGACACGCTCGCCGAGCGACGGGTCATCGCGGTTGGCGGTCACCCGTCGAGCGAGGCGCGAGGTCGCCGCGAGGGGATCGGCGCGCAGCGTCGGGCGGGCGAGGTGGTCCGCGAGGCCATCGGAGAGCTCGCGCACGCGGTCACGCGCCGCGGTGAGCGCGGCCATGAGCTCGTCGGCGCCGGGGTAACCGAGCGATCGGGCGAGCGCGGCGAGGCGCGTCGGATCTTCGGGGAGGGCGTGCGTGGCGTAGGGAGCGCCGGCTTGCACGCGGTGCTCGACGCGCCGGAGCAGACCCCAGGCGTCGTCGAGGTCGCGCGCGTCGCGGTCGGAGACGAGCCCGAGCGCGCGGAGGCGGGACAGCGCGCGGAGCGTGGAGGGCGTCTGCAACACCGGGTGCAGTCCGCCCCACAGGAGCTGCCACGACTGCACGAAGAACTCCGCCTCGCGGATGCCTCCACGCCCGAGCTTGAGGTCGCGCGCGTCGTCGCGGAGCTGCTCGCGGCGCGAGCGGAAGAGCATGTCTCGCAGGGTCGCGGTCACGGCCGGGTCGACCTCGCGGCGAAACACGAACGGTCGCAGCGCGTCGAGCAGCGAGCGGCCCAGCGCGCGGTCGCCGGCGACGGGGCGGGCGCGGAGCAGGGCGGCGCGCTCCCAGGGGCGTCCCCACGTCTGGTAGTAGCGCTCGGCCGAGGCGCGCGAGCAGGCGATGGGGCCCTGTCGCCCTTCGGGGCGCAGGCGGAGGTCGACGCGGAAGGCGAAGCCGCGGGCCGTGACGTCGGCCAGCAGGTTGACGAAGGTCGCGCCGACGCGCGCGAAGTGAACAGCGAGGGGATAGTCGCCCGCCGCACCATCGTCGCTCGCGTAGAAGAGGCAGACATCGATGTCGGAGCCCAGGTTGAGCTCGCGCCCGCCGAGCTTGCCCATGCCGAGCGCGGTCATCCCGATGACCCGACCGTCCGCGTCGAGGGGTGGGCCGTGACGACGACTCGCCATCGCGTTGGCCGACGACAGCGCCGCGTCGATGCAAGCGCTCGCTGCGTCGGACCACTCCCGCGCGGTTCGGTCGACGTCGACGGTCGCGAGCAACTCGCGCAGCGTGACCCGCAGCAGGGCCTCGTCACGCGCGCGGCGGAGGGCCGCCTTCACGGCGTCGAGGTCGTCGTCCGGCGACACCGCGAACGTCGGCGACGGAGCGCGGACGAGCTGTTGCCCATCGAGCTCGACCGAGAGCCGTCGCAGCAAGCCCTCGTGGCGGAAGAGGATCGGGAGCACCCCGGGGGCACCGGCTCCGAGGTGTTCGATGATGGCGCGCGCTGCGGCGAGGTCGAGGTCGAGGCCATGGTCACGCGCCTGGGAGAGCGCGAGCGCGGCGCCCGCCCGGTCGACCTCGCGCGGAAGAAACCTGGCTCCCTGGCGTGCCCCCACGCCGCGGGCGGTCAATTCACGCCGGCCTCGGTCGGCGGTCGGCACGCGCCGGAGAGGCACGTGGTCCCGGTCGAGCAGATGGTCCCGCAGGCACCACAGTTGCGCGGGTTGTTCAGCGTGTTGACGCAGCCTTCGGGGCAGCCCACGAGCGGCGTCACGCAGGAGGAGGCGTCCATCGAGACGAGGCCGCGGCACATGCCGTCGGTGCAGGTCTGACCCGTGGCGCAGGCCGTCCCGCAGCCACCGCAGTGGCGTGGGTCGGTCGACGTGTTGACGCACTCGCCGTCGCACAGCAGGCGCCCGCCGCAGCCAACGTCGGGAGTTCCAGCGTCGGGGATACCGCTGTCGGGGAAGCCTGCGTCGGGGCGATCGGGAGTGACCGCCGAGATGTCCTCGACCGCGACGACATCGACCCGGTCGACGGCGACATCTTGCGACGGCGTGTCGACCACCTGAACGTCGGGGCGGTCGACGGAGACGTCCGGCGAAGGCACGTCGACCACCGGAACGTCGGGCAGGCCGGCGTCCATGGCGGGCACATCGATCGTGGGCACGTCGATCGTGGGCACATCGATCGTGGGCACATCGATCGTGGGCACGTCGATCGTGGGCACGTCGATCGTGGGCACGTCGATCGTGGGCACATCCACAACAGGGAGATCGAGGTCGACGAGATCGGCCGCGACGAGATCGGCCGCGACGAGGTCGACGAGCGACGCGTCCGACACGTCGTCTGCGTCCCCGGCGTCCGCGACGTCCGTTGCGTCGGGGACATCACCGCCGTCGGCGTTTGCGCCGCGGTCTTCGGCCGGGACGTCGGCGCCGAGGTCGCTGAGGGAGGAGTCGTCCTGTGAGGGGAGGTCGCCGCCGACGATGGCGATGCCCGGGCATCCGGTGGTGAGCGCGAGGCAGAGCGCAAACGCCCATCGACACCGGCTTCGAGCGAGGCTGAACGTCTGGTCGGTCATCGCGCTGCCCCTGGCATTCCACCACACTCCCTGCGCCGAAGCATCACCGCGCCGAGGAGTGTCTATCGCGGGGCGGAAGTCGTGGCGTACGCTGACTCTCGGAGGCTCACGATCCCGTTGTCAGCGCCCACTACAACCCCTGCGCGCCGCGTTAGCCTGTCGTTGCGCTCTCGATGGACCGCGGTGCTCCTCGTCATGGCGCTCGTCCCCATCGCGGCGCTCGCGGTGTTCACGCTGCGCCTCCAGCGCGCGGGCCTGCACCGCGCCGAGCAGGAGCTCGAGCTCGCCGTGTGTGATCGCGTGGGCGACTCCCTCGATCGCGACCTCGACTACGCGGGCGAGGCCACCCTGCGCCTCGGGCGCGTGCTCACCGAGGGGCGCATCGCCGACGACGAGGCGAGGCTCTTCATCGCGCGGGAGATCCTGGCCCGCGCCGCAGCGCTACAGCACGTCGCGATCTACCGACCCGACGGCGAGTACGTCGACACCATCGCGCGCGTCGGCGAGTCTCCGGAGCCCGCGGCCCCGCGGCAGATTCCGGCCGAGGTGCGCGGGCGAAGGCCCGAGTTCGGCGAGTGGGCGGTGCCCGAGTTCGGGCCCAACGGGGTCACGCTGCGCTTCGTCATCGCGCTGATGCGGGACGACCAGCTCCGCGGGTGGGTCATCGGCTCCGTCTCGCCACGATGGATCGAAGACACCGTCGGCAACATCTCCCGCGACCGCTTCGGGCAGGCTGACCGCGTGCTCGTCGTCGACCGTGCGCTGCGGCTGCTCTCGCGCGGGCCCGGCATGCCCGTGGGCGCGTCCATGGCAGGACGTGAGATCTTCTCGCGCGCCCGCATCTCCGAAGATGGCTTCGCGCGGCCGTTGCAGCTCACCGAGGACTACCAGGGGGCCGAGCCCATGGTGGGATCGCTGCTCACGCTCCCGGCGCGGCAGTGGGCGGTGCTGGTGCGGCGGCCGCAGCGCGAGGTGTTCCAGTCGCTTGCGAAGATGCGCGAGCTGCTCATGGGCAGCGTGGCTGGCCTCGTGGCGCTCGCGGTGGTGGTCGGTGCGTGGCTCGGGGCGCGCACCACGCGGCCCATCGCCGGGCTCGTGGCGCTCACAAGGGCCTACGCGGCGAGGCAGTTTGCGGCGCGCTCGACGGTGCGAACGGGCGACGAGCTCGAAGCGCTGGGCGCTGCGATGGAGTCCATGGCCGACACGCTCGTCGCGAGCGAGCGAGAGGTCGGCCGGCTCGCCAAGGTGGAAAACGACCTGTCGCGCTTCCTCCCCGCGGAGGTGGCGCGCTCGGTGGCGGAGGGGCGCGCGTCGCTGGCGCTGGGAGGCGATCGTCGGCAGGTGACGGTGCTCTTCGCCGACGTGGTGGCCTTCACGGCCTTCGCGGAGAAGGCGCCGCCCGAGCGGGTGGTGGCCTTCCTCAACGAGCTCTTCACCGTGCTGACGGAGGTGGTGTTTCGTCACGGCGGGATGGTCGACAAGTTCATCGGCGACTGCGTGATGGCGGTGTGGGGCGCCGGAAGCGACCCGGGCGACCACGCGGCGCAGTGCAAGGCCGCGTTGGAAGCCGCCGAGGACATGCACCGCTTCGTCGAGGTGAGCGCGCCCGAGTGGCTGGAGCGCTACGGCATCGAGGTGAAGCTGGGCATCGGGGTGCACACCGGCGAGGCGCTGCTGGGCAACCTCGGGAGCGAGGCGCGCATGGAGTACACGGCCATCGGCGACGTGGTGAACGTCTCGGCGCGCCTGGAGTCCCTCGCGCGCGGGGGGCAGACGCTGGTGACGATGGAGGTGACGCGCGGTGGGGGAGAGGCGTTCGGCTTCTCGCCGCTGGGGCCGCATCCGATTCGCGGGAAGCGGGCGCCGGTCGAGATCTTCGAGGTGATGACATGAGCGTCGACGACGAGCGGCGGTTGACGGGCGAGGGACCCCGGTTGTCCGACGCGGGCGACGTGGACATCCCGCCGTGCGAGGGCTGCGGCACGCTGGCCGATCGCGACGGGCCGTGCCCGGTGTGCGGCAAGCTCCCGGTCGACGATCGCATCGGGCAGACCGTCGCGGGGCGCTACACGCTGGAGTCGCTGCTCGGCGCCGGGGGCATGGGGCGCGTCTACCGGGCGCGGCACAACGAGCTCGGCGAGCAGGTGGCGGTGAAGTTCCTGCTGGCGGAGTGGACGGCGCGGGCGGAGATGCGGGCGCGGTTTCGCCGCGAGGCCGTGGTGCTCGCGCGGCTGCGCCACCCCAACATCGTGTCCGTCGTCGACTACGGCGAGCACCTCGGCGAGCTCTTCCTCGTCATGGAACTCCTCCGCGGCTCCTCCCTCGACACCCAGGTGATGGCGGGCGGTCTCACCATGCCGGTGCCGCGCGCCGTCGCCGTCGTCGACCAGGTGCTCCAGGTGTTGGAGGCGGCCCACGCGATGGGCGTCGTGCACCGCGACCTCAAGCCCGAAAACATCATGCTGCTCGACGCGGGCGACCGCACCGACCGCGTGAAGGTGCTCGACTTCGGCATCGCGGCCTTCGTCGAGGAGACCTCCGTCGAGAAGATCACCCGCACCGGCACCGTGCGCGGAACGCCCCAGTACATGTCCCCCGAGCAGTGTGTCGGCCGCAACGTGGGCCCTGCCGCCGACGTCTACGCGGTGGGCACCATCCTCTACGAGCTGCTCATCGGCGAGCCGCCCTTCCTCGGGCAGTCGGTGGCCGAGATCCTCGCGCAGCAGATGTTCAACCCGCCGCCCCGCTTCGACGAGCGCAAGCTCCCGCGCGCGGTGCCCGCCGGGCTCGAAGCGCTCACCATGCGCGCCCTCTCCAAGCGACCCGAGCAGCGCCCCACGGCGGCGGAGTTTCGCGACGCCCTCGGCCTCTGCGCCCGCGGCGGCGACCCGCTCTCCCTCGCCGCGCAGGACACCGTCGATCGCGCCCGCAACGCGGGGCTTTCGAGGGACGAGCGCGCGCTCGCTCCCGAGCGGGCACACCCTGCCGAGGGCAACGCCAACGAGACGGGGCCCTCGCCGCGCGTCGCGCTGTGGGGCTTCTCCGAGGCCCGCACGCAGGCGCTCCGCAATGCGCTCGCGTCCCAGGGCGTGACGGGTTTTCCGCTGAAGCTGGCGGGGCTCACGCCGTTGGCGCCCGATCGCATGTCGTGGCGCGCGGTCATCATCGCGGGCGACGCCGACGCCGACCGCAAGGCGCGCTGGGTGCGATCCGAGGCGCTGCCCGAGCTGCGGAAGCTGCCCGTGGTGGTGCTCGACCTGCCGCGCGCCGATGCTGCCGCGGCGATGATTCGGGCGGGTGCCAGCGACGCCGCGCTCGCGTCGGTGGACGACGCGTCGATCTGTCAGAAGGTGCTCCGCGCCGTGCGGAGGGGACGTTGACGAGGCGTCGGCAGGGCTCGCTCGCGGCCTCGATGGCGGTGGTGCTCGCGGCTTCCACGGCCGGCGCGCAGCCGCGGCGCAACCCGCGTCCGACCGCCGCTGCGGTGGAGCTCGTCGACGTTCCGGTGCGCGCGGGAGAGACCTGCGCGGCCATCGCGCGGCGGGTGTTTCGCAACCCGGCGCGCACCGACGTGATCCACCAGTACAACCCGACGGTGTGCCCGGCCCAGCGGCGGCTCGTCGCGGGCATGGTGCTGCGCCTCCCACGGCGACTGCCCCCGCAGCGCGGCCCGGTGCCGGTGGCCTTCCTCACCGTGGTCAACAACTCGGTGGAGGTGCAGACGCTGCCCACCGCGCAGCCGCGCCCCGGTCAGGCCAACGACTCGCTCTTTCGCGGGACGCGCGTGAGCACGGAGGCTCGCTCGTCGGCCGAGCTCTCCTTCTCCGACGACACGCAGCTTCGGCTGTATGAGTCGACGCTGGTGGTGATCCTCGGCGACACCAGCACCCGCGTGCGACGCACCGCCACGGCGCGCGACACCACCCTGGTCAGCGGGTCGCTGCGCGCCTTCCTCGGAACGCTCGCCAACGGACCAACAGCGACGCCAACACCGCCCGTCGTCGCGGCGCCGGTGCCGGGTCGTCCCGCTCGGGCGCCGCGTCGCGCGCCGCCGCGGCGGCCGACCCAGGTGGCGATCAACACCGCTGGAGGAAGGGCGACCCTGCGCGATGGCGAGTCGCAGCTCACCATCGAGACGGGCGCGCGCGCGTCCACCACGCTGACCGTCTACCGTGGGTCGGGGCAGCTCCGGTCGGGGGCGCAGACGGTGACGGTTCCGGAGGGCTTCGGCGCGCGCGCTGCGGTCGGCGAGCGCATCGCCCCGGTGCACCGATTGCCGCTCGCGCCGCGATGGATCGAACGCCCCGCACGACTGCTGTTGGCCGAAGGCGATCGGGCCATCGAGGGCCGCTACGCCGCGGGTGAACCGGGCACGCCACCGGGCGCGCCGGAGCCTGCGGAGTGGCGGGTGCAGATTGCGCGAGACGCCGCCTTCACCGCAATCGCTGCCGATGCGCGGGTGCCCGTCGCGGTCGATCGGCTGGCGGTGCCTGCGGTGCCTGCGGGCAACTACTTCGTGCGGGTGAGCGCCTTCGACGCCGAGCACTTCGAGGGGCCCTTCAGCGACGTGGTCCCGGTGTCCGTGGTGGTTCCACGCCTGGCCGACACCGATCGCCCCTACCAGCAGACCCTCGTGCTCCCTGCGGACGTGCGCTGTGCCCTCGATGGCGTGGCCGTCGACACCACGGCCTCCACGCTCGTCGATCGCCTGCGCGAGCACACCCTGCGCTGCGGCGCCGAGTCCGTCGGCGAAGATGCGGTGCAGACCACCTTCGCCGCGATTCGACGGTCACCGTTTCGTGTGACGGCGACGCTCGATGCGCCGGATGCGCACGCCCGAAGCGGGCAGGTGCGGTTGCGTGTCGTCGATCAGCGGGATGTTCCGTACGCGGAGGGCGGCTTGCGGGTCGAGGCGCGAGGCGGCGCAGCGCCCGAGGGTGCGCGCGCCGGAGCGTCTGCGGGCGACTGGGTGGTGCCGGTGCGCTGGAACGCGGGCGCGACGAGCCTCAGCCTGCGCCTCACGCCCGATGGCGGCGAGGCGGTGGACACCGAGGCGCTCTCGCTACCGGCGCCGCCCGTCGTGACGCCGACCGAGGGCATCGCGCAGCGGGTGTCGGTGCGGGGCGAGGGGCTCTACGCCAACATGCTCTCGGAGTATCAGCGCAACGCCAACGCGAGCGCGTACATGGGCAACGTGAAGGCGATCACCCACGGAATCGCCGGGTCGCTGCGAATCGGCTTCGACCTCCGTCGACCCACGCCGGGTGAGGCGGGCGTGGTGCTCGGGCTGGAGGTGATGAGCGGCGGCGTTCTGTTCCCGCGCGACGGGGGCGACCCGGGCGTCGCGACGCTGGTGGGCGGCGGGCTTCGCCTCACCGTACGCAACGGTACGGTGCAGCCCTGGGCGTCGGCCGCGGGGGCGGTGGTGTTCACCGGCGGCCTGTTGCGCTTCGGCGTCGATGCGGGGCTCGGCGTGGACTTCCGCGTGTCGCGTGCGGTCGCGATCGGCCCCGTGGTGCGCTACGTCCACGTGCTCGAACTCAACGACGACCCGCTCACCGCCTCGCTCGACGAGGACGCTCGCCTGCTCCAGGTGGGCCTCGGTCTGACCCTGCGCTTTCCGCCTTCGCGCTGACGGTGCAACGGCCGCGCGGTCGGCGTACTCCTACCGTCATGACATCCAGCTCGCGCGCGGTCGTGCTCTCGTTGCTGGGCTCCCTCGTCGGTTGCTCCGACCCGGCGCCCGCCACTCCCGACGCCTCGACCGCCGTCGACGCACCCACGGTCGATGCACCCACGGTCGATGCACCCGCCGTCGCGGACGTGGTCGACGACGTCGAGCCGAAGCCCACGGTGCGCGACCTGCCCGACCTGCCACCGCCCGATGGTGCGCTCGTCGAGGCGGGCGTTCGTCGCGAGCGCTTCTTCGTCGACGCCCCGTCGCCGCCCGCCAACCCCACCGCCATGACGGCCACGCCCGCGATGTTCAATCGTGTGCCGGTGATGCGCTACCGGCGCGACGCCACGCCCGCCGCGGAGGTGCGCTCGGTGGTGGTCATGATGCCCGGCTTTCTCGGCGGCGCCGGGTCCTTCGACCCGCTGGCGAGGTCGCTGGTGAAGCGCTCGGTCACGGCCGGCGCGCCCGTGGAAGTCTGGGTCATCGACCGCCGCGCCAACCTCCTCGAAGACCTTCGCGGCATGAACGCCGCCGACCGCCTCGCCGACCCCGAGGTCGCCGCCGGCTACTACTACGACCGCTCCATCACCCTCGGCGGAACCGCCTTCCCCGGCTACCGCGCCCCCAACGAGTCGTCGCTGTCGTTCATGAGCGAGTGGGGCCTCGCGACGACCATCAACGACCTCCGTGCTGTCATCGCGCGGGTTCCGCAGTCACGCGAGCACGTCGTGCTGGTGGGCCACTCGCTCGGCGCGACCATGGTGGAGTCGTACGCCGCCTGGGACTTCGACGGCGCCGCGGGCTACCGCAGCATCGCGGGCCTCGTCGTCATCGACGGCGTCGCGGGCGGAACAGCCACCACCGAAGCCGCCTGGCGCACCGGCTCCATGACGGGCCCCTTCGGCAGCACCGCGGGCATCGAGACCATCCGCCGCAGCGGTCCTTATTTCACTGCGCTGCCCATCCTCGGCGTCGCGGCGCTCGCCACTTCCGAGATCGTCGCTCGCCGCGCATTGCTCACGCCGGCCGCCGTCGTGCGCGACCCCGATCGTGACCGCGTGCTGCGGTTGTTGTTCAGCCTCACGGTGGTTCCGCCGCTCACCAATGGCGCGGCGATGGGCATGGCCTTCGACGACCGCTCGTGCCCGCTCGCCTTCGCGCGCATGTCCGTCGGCCAGCCCACGGGCGGTCCGCTGCGCATGGTGGCCAACCCCTTCGCGAGCACCGAGCAGCTCACCGTGCCCGCCGGGCGCACCGAGACCTACGCGTGGACCGATGCGCTCGCCGCCACGCCAGCCGAGTTCACGCCGCTCGCCAACGCTGCGTCGGCCTGGGCCACGACGCCCACCAACTTCTCCGAGTGGTACTTCCCCACGCGCCTCTCGCTCGACACCGCCATCGTCGGCAACCTCCGCCTCGCGAGCGATAGCTGGCAGGTGAGGGAGGGCGTTCGCGCGATGCACGGGGCGGAGGTCGACGTGCCGGTGCTGGCCATCGCCGCCGGGCTCGTCGGTCGTGCGTCGGCGTTCGAAGGCATGCGCGCCCGTGTCGCGCCAATGGTCGGAAGCGACCTGCCCGCGGCGGGTGCCACGCGCATGAGCGAGCGTGGCTTTCGCTCGCTCTTCGTCGAAGGCATGACCCACATCGACCCGCTGACGGCGGCCGATGACGGCACGCGCAACCCGGTGCCGGGGCTCGTGTCGGACTTCGCGCGGGACAACACCCGCGGCACCGTTACGCCGACTCCGTAGCGCTGCTTCAGCGCGTCGGGAGGATCCAGGGCTCCATCACGTCGCAGCGGTCGCGACGGAGACCGGTGCCCGTGCGCGTGGTGTCGCCGAACTCCAGGTAGGTGTCGTTGGCGGCCGTGAACGCCGTCCAGGTGGTGGAGCCCGCGGCGTTGGGGTTGCCCGTCGCGGCGAAGCGGGTCCACGCGTTGCCCATCGCGTCGGCGATCGCGCTGTCGGCGTCGGTGCGGCCGAAGAACCCCGTGAAGCGACCGAAGACGTAGGGAATCTCCGCCGAGTGGTAGACGCCCAGCATGGTGACCGCGTTGGCGCGCTGGTTGAGCCGGCTGAAGTAGTACTGAAACGACGGCGTCCCGGTGGCGGCGACGAGGCGCGCCTGCGCGCGAGAGGCGCAGGTGAAGACGGCGTCGCCCGCGAAGGCGGTGAAGGCCGCGAGCGGGCTGTTGCCGTACGCCGACGCGGGGTAGAGGCGCAGCACGTCGTCGATGTGGTCGGGCACGAGCGGCATGACGGCGGCGCGGTAGGCGGCCTCGTCGGCGATGGTCGTGCCGCGGGTGAAGACGGTTCCTTCGTCCTGGTTGGAGCCGGTGATGAACGGCACGCGGTTGAAGCGACCGGCGGTGAGCGAGACCCACGGCGGCTCGGTGAGGACGTAGCCGTCGATGGTGGGCTGGTAGCGCGCGCCGTAGCGTTCGAGCTCGACGGGGCGCGGCGCGGCGGCGAGGATCTGTTCCACGGTCTTCGCGCGCATGCAGGCGGGGACGTCGGTGGCGGTGCCGCAGCCGACGGCCTCGGCGAAGAGGCGACCCTGCGAGACGGCGGACTGGATGGGCGCGCGGGCGTCCTCGTCACGCAGCGGGGTGATGAGGAAGCTGCACGGCCCGCTCTGCGTGATGGCCCGGTGGAAGAGGCCCGCGGAGAGGGGTGACACGACGTGGGCGCACACCGAGATGCCGCCCGCGCTCTCGCCGAAGATCGTGACGTTGCTCGCGTCGCCGCCGAAGGCCGCGGCGTTGTCGCGCACCCAGCGGAGCGCGGCCTGCTGGTCCATGAACCCGTAGTTGCCGGAGCTGTGGTGCGCGGTGTCCTCGGCCGCGAGCGCGGAGTGCCCGAGGAAGCCGAGCTGCCCGAGGCGGTAGTTGAAGGTCACCACGACGGCGCCGCGGCGCGCGAGCTCGGGCCCGTCGAACTGCCCGTCCATGCCGGTGCCCGCGTTGAACCCGCCGCCGTGCACGAAGACCATCACCGGGTGCCGCGTGGTCGCGGGCGCGGCGAGGGCGGGCGCCGGGGTCCACACATTGAGGACGAGGCAGTCCTCGTTGGTGAGGTTGCCGCCCGTGAGGAGGCCGAGGGCCTGCGGACACGCCGGACCCTTGCGTGAGGCGTCGCGCGGGGCGGTCCATGCGGTGGCGGGCTCGGGCGCGCGCCAGCGGAGGTTGCCGAGGGGAGGCGCCGCGTAGGGGACGCCGTAGAAGTGGGCGATCTCGCCCTCGACGGCGCCGAGGATGGGGCCGCGGTTGGTGGTCACCATGGGTCGCTGTTCGACGACGGGGGCGTCGGTCACGGCGGGCGTGTCGGTGGTGACCGCGGCGTCGGTGACGACGGGAACATCGGTGCCGCCCGCGTCGGCGACGACGGGCGCCGGGTCCGAGGAGCACGCCGCCAACACACCAGGAACCACCCACCACGCACGCACGAGGGATCGCATGAGGCGAAGCCGATACCAGATCCCGCGGGTCGAGTCTCCAACGTGACGGCGGCGATCGCATCGGTGGTCGCGCGCGGGGCGATCTGGTAGGCCGTTGCGAGGAGATGGCCCGCCGCACCCGAAGCGTCCGCACGCAGATCGTGGCGGGCTTTGCGACGCTGATCATCGCCTTCGGCGCGGTGGCGGGGTGGTCGTTCTACCGGCAGCAGAAGGCGGTGCGTTCGCTGCGGCTGGCCAACGAGGGCTACGTCCAGATCACGCTCATGCTGGGAGACGCGCGCGGCAACGAGGGGCTCCTCATCGCGGTGCTCGAGCGCATCCTTGAGCAGCGCGAGCGGCAGGGGTCGCAGTTCTTCTTCGACCGCACCCGCAGCCTGCGCCGCGGCTTCCTCGCGGAGGTCCAGCGCGTGGTGCGGCGCAGCCTCCCGCTCGCCGTCGAGGCCGAGGACCACAGCCTGCTGGCGGACGCCTCGCGCACCATCGGGCTCATCGACCGCACCTACGCCCGCAACGAGCCGGCGTTCGGCGGCTTGATGCAGGCGCTGGCGCACGGCGACGAGGTCACGTCGCGCGCGACGCGGGACACGCTGGTCAGCCGCGAGATCGAGACCGAGACCCGACTGAAGGCGCTCGTGGGTCGCCTGCGGGCCCGGGTGCGCGTGATCTCCGAGGGGGCCGAGCGCGAGCGGCGACTGACGCAGCGCCTGACGCTGATGGCGACGGTGGTGGCGGTGCTGCTCGGGGTGCTGACGACGCTGCGGGCGCGGCGCATCCTCGACCCGCTGGCGAGGCTGCGCGACCGGGCGCGGGCGGTGGCGCGAGGCGAGCTCGACGCGGTGCCCGTGCCGACGGCCGAGGACGAGATCGGCGAGCTGGCGCAGGAGTTCGAGCGCATGGTCGGCGCGGTGGGGGCGCGCGACGTCGCGCTGCGCGAGGCCAACGAGCGGCAACTGCGGGCCGAGCGGCTGGCGGCGGTGGGGCGCATGGCGGCGCACGTCACGCACGAGGTCCGCAACCCGCTGTCGTCCATGGCGCTCAACGCCGAGATGCTGGGCGACGAGCTCGACGCGTTGGGTGAGCCGGGGAGCGAGTCGCGGCGGCTGGTCGGGTCCATCCAGAAGGAGATCGACCGGCTCACGCGCATCACCGAGGAGTACCTGCGCGTGGCCCGCCTGCCGACGCCGCGGTTGCAGCGCGAAGACCTCGGGGCGCTGGTCGAGGACACGGTGCTCTTCGTCGCGCAGGAGATGAGCGTGGCGGGCGTGGAGCTCGCGAAGGTGATCGAGCCGGGCGTTCCGGTGGTGCGCGCCGACGAGTCGCAGCTCCGGCAGGCGCTGCTCAACCTGCTGCGCAACGCGCGCGAGGCGATGGAGCTCGCGTCGGTGGCCGAGCCGCGGGTGACGGTGCGGGTGATCGCGAGGGCGAGGGACGGCGTCGCGGGCGCGGCGGTGTGCGTGAGCGACGCGGGGCCCGGGCTGAGTCCGGAGGCGATGGCGCACCTGTTCGAGTTGTTCTTCACGACGAAGGCGCGGGGGTCGGGGCTGGGGCTGTCGTTGTCGCGCGAGATCGCCGTGGCCCATGGCGGGAGCCTCGACGCCGAGCGCGCGAGCGCGGCCGACGGTGGGGGCGCGAGCTTCGTGATATGGCTGCCCGCCGCGGGGGCCGAGGGCGCCGGCGAAGGAACAGACGATGCGGAAGGACGGTAGGACCCTCGACGCGCTGCGGCCCGTGACCATGGAGGTCGGCTGGAAGCGCCAGGCGGATGGCAGCGTGCTCTACCGCGCGGGCGGCACGGTGGTGCTGTGCGTGGCGAGCGTGGACGAGGGCGTGAAGGACTTCCTCAAGGGCAAGGGGAAGGGGTGGGTCACGGCGGAGTACCTGATGCACCCGCGCACCGGCCCGAAGCGCCAGAACCGCGACGGCTTCAACGGCCGCCCGCTCTCCGGTCGCTCGCAGGAGATCGCGCGGCTCATCGGGCGGGCGCTGCGGGCGGCGGTGGACCCGCGCGCCCTGGGCGAGCGCACCATCACCCTCGACTGCGACGTGCTCGAAGCCGACGGCGGAACACGCACCGCCAGCATCACCGGCTCCATGGTCGCGCTCGCGGTGGCGCTCGACGGACTGCGCCGCAAGGGGCTCGTGACGGCGAAGCCGCTGGTGTCGCTGGTGGCGGCCATCAGCGCGGGCATGGTCGGCGGCGAGTCGATGCTCGACCTCTGCTACGAGGAAGACCGCGACGCCGAGATGGACGCCAACATCGTCGCGACCGAGGCAGGCGCGCTGGTGGAGCTTCAGTGCACGGCCGAGGGAGACCCGGTGCCGCGGTCACGCGTGGATGGCCTCGTCGACGTGGGCCTCGCGGGCGTCGCTTCGCTGGTGGGCGTACAGCGCGCTGCCATCGCCGCGGCGGGCGTCGACCTGGGCGCGCTCCTTCGCTGACCAACCGCCCCAATCGGCGTCAGAAGCTGGCCCGGTGCCGCCCGTCGGCGCTATGGCCTTCGGGTTGCGAGCGATGGGTCCACGATGCGGTGTCCTCTGGGTCGCGGGTGCGCTGCTTCTGGCCGCGCCCGTCGCCGTCGCCCAGCCGCGCGGAGACGCCTCGGTCCCCGCGCCTCATCCCGCCACGACCACCTCCTCTCGTCCGGCCGCGCGCCCGTCGTCCCGCGCCCCGGGTCGTCGCGGTGCGCCGCGCGTGGTCAACGCCGTCCCGCTCACCCCGCTTCCCCCGGAGCCTCGTCGGCCGCGCGACCCCTGCGATGAGACGCTGCGGGCGGCGCAGTTCGATGACGTCACGGGGGCCGAGCGCGCGTACACGCCCTGTCGACGTCGCATGGTCACGGGCGGTCGGGTGCTCGCCGAGAGCGACCTTCGCACGCTCGAAGACGTCACGGCCGCGCTTCACACCCTGCGCCGCGCCGACGGTCAGTTCTGCGTGGCCCCCGCGGCGCCCTTTGATTTCACTCCCTGGCTCGCTGGTGCGCGCGAGGTGCGGAGCTGCCTCTCCTCCATGGATCGCGTGCTGTCGTCCGAAGACACCATGGAGCGCCTGCTCCGCGGTGACCCCTACGCCAACGGCCGCATCGTCGCGGTCGAGGCGCTCAACCCCACGGCCGCCCGCCGCTCGCGCCGCGGTCGCCGTCCCGACCCGGCGGTGGATGCAGAGATGGTCAACCTCGCGCGCCTCGTCGGCCGCCAGTACATGCGGACGTGCCGCTGCTTCACGGGCCCGCAGCCCGACAGCGCGACGGCCGTGCGCGCGATGCGCCTGCCACCCACCATCGAGTCGGTGCTGCTGCGCGGGCTCCAGGAGCGGGGCGACCCGGTGCCTTCGCGTGAGTGACCGGGCGCTCCTCCTGGCGACGGCCAACCAGGGCAAGCTGCGCGAGCTGCGCGAGCTTCTCACCGGGATGCGCGTGATCGGCCTCTCGGACGTCGGCATCGACGACCTCCCCGAGACCGCCGACACCTTCCGGGGCAACGCCGCGCAGAAGGCGACCGAGGCCGCGCGCCGCACGGGATTGCCCTGCCTCGCCGACGACTCGGGGCTCTGCGTCGACGCGCTCGACGGAGCGCCCGGGGTCTTCTCCGCGCGCTTCGCGGGCCGCCACGGCGACGACGAAGGCAACCGCGTGCTGCTGCTCCAACGCCTCGTGGATGTGCCCGACGCGCTTCGCACGGCGAGGTTTCGGTGCGTGCTCGCGTTGGCCGACTCGGCGGGCGCACTCGGCGCGGAGGTGCTCTACGAGGAGGGAGAGTGCGCGGGCGCCATCACGCGCGCGCCGCGAGGGGAAGGGGGCTTCGGGTACGACTCGCTGTTCGTCCCGGACGGAGAGACGCGCACGATGGCGGAGCTCCCATCGTCGGCGAAGCACGCGCTGTCGCACCGTGGTGCGGCGTTGCGGGTGATGCTCCCGCGGCTGCGCGCGTACCTCGCCTCGCTCTGAGCCTGCTTCTGGCGTCGGCTGCGCAGGGCGGCGATACTTCGTCGAATCGACGATGGCCGCCACCAGCAACCAGACTCTCCCCGTGGATACGACCGTCGGCGGCCAGTGCGTGATCGAGCGCCACCTGCGAAACGGGGTGATGACCGAGGTCTACCGCGCGCGCCGTGAAGGCAGCGGGCGCGAGCGCTTCGAGGTGCGCCGCTTCACGCTGGTCGCGTCCAACGACGCGCTGCGGGTGGTGCGCCGCGAGCTCGACCGCATCCAGCGCCTGCAGCTGGCGGCGATTCCGTCTCTCGTCGACGTCATCGACGACCCCGTGGGTCTGCTCGTGGTGACCACCACGGCCACCGAGGGCGCGACCTCGCTGCGGATGACCCTCGACGCAGCGGGCTCGCTCGACACGGCCGAGTGTGTGCGCGTCGTCCACGTCGTCGCGGGCGTGCTCGACGCACTGCACGCTGCCTCTCCTCCGGTGCTGCATCGGCGTCTCTCGCCCGACACCATCACCCTGGTCGGCCCGGAGCGGGACGTACGCGTCGAGGAGTGCGGGCTCGCGCAGGCGCTGGTCGAGGCGGGGCTCGTGAGCGCGCGGGTTCCGCTCCAGGCGCGGCAGTATCTCTCCCCCGACGAGCTGCTCCAGCGGCCGTCGCCGCGCGGCGACGTGTTCGCGCTGGCCTCGGTGGCCTTCGAGTGCCTGACGGGGCGCCCGGCGTTTCAGGGCGCCACCGAGGCGAGCTTGTCGGCGGCCATCCTGCGGGGCGTGCGGCCGTCGGCCAACGCGCTGCGCCCGGAGGTGCCGAAGGCGGTCGACGCCGTGCTCACGCGGGCGTGGTCGGCCGAGGCGTCGAAGACCTTCGCGACGGCGACGGCGATGGCCGACGCGCTCTCGACGGCGATGGGGGTCGCGGCGAGGGCGCCGGCGCCGCGGGTCGCGCCGGTGCTGGGGTCGCCGCCGGCCGGAACGCCCGTGCTGACGCCCGTCGAGCTCGACGTGATGAAGTCGACCATCCTCGGCGCGGGCAACTCGTCGCGGCCGCCGGGGATGGCGCCTCGCGCGAAGGCCGTCGACCCTGAGCGTGCGGCGTTGGAGGCGACCATCGCCGCCAACCCGGCGAGGCCGAAGATGGTGGGCGGACGACCGCAGATGCCGACGCAGAAGGTGGAGGTTCCGCGCATCCACCCGCCGGGCACCGAGCGCGTCGTCGACGAGACCGAGCGGCCGACCTTTCCGCCCGCGCGCCTGCCGCCCGCGTCGCCTTCCAACAGGCCGGGCCCGTCCGAGCCGGGGGCGCGCAACGACCTCTTCAACATCGCGGACATCGAAGGGCTCGACATCCCGCTCGCCCCCCCAGGAACTCCCATCAGTGGCCGCCCGCTTCCCCGCGTGACCTCGGCGCCCCCGCCGCCCATCCCGCGGGTGCCATCTCGCTCGCCGACCATCCTCCGCGGCAGCGCTCCGCCGCCTGCCCCCGAGCCACCGTCGCCGTCGACGGAGGTCACCTTCGAGATGGACGCGGAGATCCCCGCCTCGCTGGTCGATGACGAGGCCGATAGCTGGGAGATCCCAGCCGCTCCTGAGGTGCCGGCGCGGCCGGCGTCGATGCCGTCGCTGCCGAAGGTGAGCGTGCGTCCGCCTGAGCCGTCCCCCGACCCCGAGGTGGAGATCGAGCCCGAACCTGAGCCGGAGCCCGAGCGCGACCCGGAGCCTTCGATGCCGGTGTTCGTGATTCCGCCCGACAACCCTGTCGTCGCGCCGCAGGCGTACGTGCCGCCGGTGTCTTTCGAGCAGGTCCCGGTGTTTGCGCCGGTGTCGCCGGAGCCGGTGCTCGACCCGGTCTCCATCCCGCCGCCGATCGCTCCGTCGTTCGCTCCGCCGGACCACGCCCGCTTCGCCAGCGCGCGGCCGCCCGAGGGCCCATCGTTCGTTGCCCCGCCTCCGGTCGAGCCGCCTCCCGCAAACCTCGCGAAGGTGAAGATCCTCGGCGCGTCCATCATCGCGGCGGCCGCCATCGTGACGGGTGGACAGATCTACCTCGCGCGAATGAACCGCCCTGAGCCACCGCGAAACGTCCCTGCGGTGCTGGTGCCTGCGCCCATCGTCCCGGCGCCGGTCGTCGCGACTGCGCCCGACGCCTCCGCGCCGATCGTGCGCGATGCCGGGGCTGCTGCCCTCGACGCGGTGTCCGTCGACGCCGTGGTGGTCCCGGCCGCCGATGTCGCGGCGATCGCGAGTGATGTCCCTCCGCTCGCGCGCCTCAACGTGACCGTCGATGCCTCGACGCCGACGGCCAACCCCGCGGCTCCCTGGAACGTCGAGGTCTTCGGCGCGACCAACGACCCCCCGCGTGCGCACCCTCGTCGTCGCGACATGACGCGACTCGAAGAGGTGCTCGAGCCGAGCGTGCGGCAGTGCGTGGGTACGACCGGCAGTCGACACGTTCGGGTGTCGGTGGTCTACGCGGGCTCGACGGGGCGCCCGAGCGAGGTGCGTATCAACGGAGCGTTTGCCCAGCCGCCGGTCGGGCAGTGCCTGGAGAACCTCCTGCGCGCCAACCCGATTCCTCCGTTTACGGATGAGGACTACGAGTCGAACTTCGTCTTCAACACCAGCGACGAAGAAGAAGAACAGTAGACCGTCGGGGCACGGGCCTCTCGGGGCTGCGCCGTCGAAGGTTTCATCGGACATGAAAAAGGCCCCGAGAGGGGCCTTCTTCGTTGGTGCGACATCTCGGACTTGAACCGAGAGCCAATGGATTAAGAGTCCACTGCTCTACCAATTGAGCTAATGTCGCGAAGCGGAAACAGCGTCTATCGTAGGCTAAGAATGCTGTCAACAAATACGGCGCCGATGTTGGCGGCGCGCCCGAGAGGGGTCGAACCTCTAACCCTCGGATCCGAAGTCCGATGCTCTATCCATTGAGCTACGGGCGCAGGAGGAGACTTCTGGGGGTGACCGACGGGGATTGAACCCGCGACCATCGGAGCCACAATCCGATGCTCTACCAGCTGAGCTACGGCCACCAAACGGGAGACGGCTTGTACCCCAGGTTCGGGATGATGTCACCAGGGGATACCAGAAAAAATCACGGGCTCGGTGCGCGTACCCCGAGGCGGCGTGGTAGGGTCGCCCGTCGGTCGACGGCCGCGGAGTGTAGCACAGCCTGGTAGTGCACTAGCTTTGGGAGCTAGATGTCGTGGGTTCGAATCCCTCCACTCCGACCCTTCATCCTTCCGTGCCCGTAGCTCAATCGGATAGAGCGGCGGCCTTCTAAGCCGTAGGTTGCGCGTTCGATTCGCGCCGGGCGCACAGCGGTTTCGTCACCTCGTTGTCCTTGGTCCCCGCCGTCCGGGGCACCGCCCACGAGTCCGAAGGCACACCCGTCGAGGGCGTCCGTTGACGTTGCCCGCTCCCACGGCGATAGCGTCGACACCATGAGCTACCGGCGATTCGCTGGAGGGGATGTGACGCGGGCGACGCGCAACCCCGGCCCCGCCCAGGCGCGAGAAGCGCGCCGTCACCCGCGTCGGCGTGACAACCCCGGAGCCTGAGAGCCCAATGATCCACCGCACCGTGCTTGGAGCGATCGCACTCGTCGTCACCGTTGGCTGCGGCCAGACCATCGACGACACCACCGACCTCGACGACGCCTCCCCCGAAGCCACCATCGAAGACCAGCCCGCGCTCGACGATCAACCCGACGTCACCGCCACCTCTGATGCCATCGTCGACGATGACGTCCCCCCGCTCGTCGACCGCCCCGACGCCTCCGCCGACGCCTCCCGCGATGCCCGCGTCGACGCCGCGGCCGATGTTCCGCGCGACCGTCCGCTCGACGCCGGCGCCCGCGACGCGATGGCCGATCGCCCCGATGTCGTGGCTCGCGATGTCCCAGCCGATCGAGCTCCCGTGCTCGACGGCGGGTGCCCCGCGGAGATGGCCCTCGTGCAGGGACGCGTCTGCATCGATCGCTGGGAGGCCCACCTCGAGGCGCGCGACATGGACGGCGGCGTCTCCGCCTGGTCGCCGTACCTCAACCCCGGAACCCGATGGGTGAGCGCCCTCTCCGCCGAGGGCGAAGTCCCGCAAGGGTACATCTCGGGTTCACAAGCGAGGGCCGCCTGCGTCAACGCGGGCAAGCGGCTGTGCGCCCTCGCCGACTGGGTCGCCGGGTGCCGCGGCCCCGCCAACCTGATCTACCCCTACGGCAACACGTACGTCCGTCGGCGCTGCAACGAAGCCCGCACCCCCCACCCGGTGGTGCAGTTCTACGGGACGTCCGTGGGGGTGTTCACGTCCGAGCGCATGAACAACCCAGGCATCAACCAGCAGCCCGACTCTCTCGCTCCGAGCGGCGCCTTCTCCGAGTGCCTCTCGCCCTACGGCCTCGCCGACATGGTCGGCAATCTCCACGAGTGGATCAACGACACCGCCGGCACCTTCAAGGGCGGCTTCTACGTCGACGCCGAGATCAACGGCCACGGCTGCCTCTACACAACCACCGCTCACAACTTCGACTACCGCGACTACTCCACCGGCTTCCGCTGCTGCGCCGACCCGCGTTAGGGCGTCGGGCCCGCGTAGCGCACCACCCGGTTGCCGCCGGTGTCGGTGAGCACCATCGCGAACACCATCACGCCGAACCACTGCGCCCCCCGGGAGCCGCGCCGCGAAGGTGCGGTCGGTCGCCGTCATCACCCGGTCGCGGTGCTCGGCGTAGAGCTGCGTCGCGCGCTCATCGACGGAGGGGCTGGTCATCGCGCGACCGGTCCCATCCCGCAGCCAGACGCCGCCGCGAGCGCCGCTCTGGCCCTCTCCGGCATCGTCCAGGTCGCCGACTCCGCCGGATCGTCCGCGTCCTCGCGGAAGACCCCCTGCACCGACGTGGCGCCCGGGCGTCGGGAGATCACCCGCTCCAGATCGCGCATCGACGTCCGGGGGCCAGGGCCAGCGCGGGTGAACGAAGCAGACCAGCGTCGCCTCGGCCGGGGGACCGCCGGAGGGAACTCCCCGCGGGCCAACGGTCGAGCTCGGCACGATCGGACCCGGCGATGGCGGCATGGCGCTGCAACGCAAACATCCCTGCGCCAGCGACGGCGATCCACGGCCCTACGAGTGCCATCACGAGTCCTCGACGCACGGGTCTCCTTCCACACGCAGTCACTCGGGGTGACCCACAGTGCGTATCGGCTGTCACGGGTCAGGACCTGATCGCCCGAGTGAAGTTGGGGCGCGTGTGTAGGATGGTGCACGCTCTCCCGTCGCCCGATGCCGCGCTCCTGGCTCCCGATGCTCTTGTTCGCCCTGGTGGCCCTCGTCGCGTGCCACCCGGCGCCCTCGCGCCCCGCTGCCATCGACGCCCCCCGCATCGTCGCGACACCCCCCGAGACCTGCGACCCCGTTCCGCGGTGCCCCGACGCCGAGCCGCCGCGCCCCTCCCTCGACGGCGACCCTTCGTACGAACACATCCGCGCCCTCGTCGCGCGCCCCGCCGCCGACATCGATCTCGGCGAGGTGAGCGCCTGGATGTCCCGGGCCCGCGACCCCGACGTCGACGTCGCCGCGGTGCTGCGTCAGCTCGACGCCATGGCCGCCGAGGTGCGCGTCGCCCTCCCACGCTCGTGCGACGCGCGCTGCCGCCTGCGAACGCTGGTGCGCCATGTGTTTCACGTCTGGCGCTTCGAAGCCGTGAGCGACCCCAACGGCCTCTACAACGACCCCGACAACGACCTCATCGACACCGTCATCGAGCGCAAGCGCGGCTACTGCGAGGGGCTCTCGGTGCTGCTGCTCGCGCTCGGTCGACGGCTCGACATTCCTCTCGCGGGCGTTCTGCGGCGGCAGCACATCTACGTGCGCTTCATGGGGCCGGGGCCGCGCTGGGACGTCGACCTCACGCGCGACGGCGCACCGCCCTTGCCCGAGCCGGTGCTGCCGCTGTGTCGGCCGCGCGAAGGGCTCTACGAGCGACCGCTCGACGCACGCGAGCTGGTCGGTCAGGTGGTGTCGGTCGTGGGCATTCTCGAAGGGCTGCACGCGCGCCGGGCGTGGCTCGACGCCGCGATGACCTGGGCACCCACCGACCCCGACCTGCGCAACAACCGCGGCGTCGAGCGGGAGCGCGACCTCGACCTCTCGGGCGCCCTGGAGGACTACCGCGCGGCGGCGACGCTCGACCCGTGTGCGGCGTTCTACCGGGTCAACATCACCAGCGCGCTGCGTCGCATGGGGCGCGCGGCCGAGGCCGAGCAGACCCTCGCCGCCCTGGAGGCCGACATCGCCCGCCGGGCCGCCGAGGATGATCCCCTCTTCGTGTCGCTCGCGCGCGGCGACCTCGCGCTGGAGCGCGGCGACGACATGACCGCCGAGCGCTGGTACCTGCGCGCGTCCGTTGCGTCGGAGGGCGCGCCGGTGGCGAGGGAGTCATTCGGGGTCGCGCGGCTGGTGCAGGGCGATGCGAGCGGCGCGGCGGAGCAGTTTCTCGCGGCGCTGGAGGAGGAGCCCGACCCGGACACGCGCATCTGGCTGGTGGAGGCGCTCTCGGCGTCGGGACTGGCCGACCCGCGCGTGGAGCTCGATCGCGCCGAGCGTGACGGCGCTGCGCTGGAAGACGTCGCGCTGTGGAGGGCGACGCTGGCCGAGCGCGAGGGGCGCTTCGACGATGCGATGACGGCGGCGCGGGAGTGCCTCGACGTGGAGGGCTCGCGGTGCGCGCGGGCGCTGGTGGTGCTGGGCGACCTCGCGCGGCGCCGCGGTGATCGGTCGTGCGCCCGTCGGTACTACGAGACCTACCTCACCTGCGGCCCCCAACCGCGGGATCGCTACGCGCGCTGGATCGACGGCTCGGTGACCGGGCGGATGGAGGCCATGGCGCGAGAGCCCTTGTCTCCCGCGGGCGATGCCGACACCCTGCGCGCCGACGGAGGAACACGATGACCACGACGAGAGACATGGCGGTGCTCGGCGCCGGGATGCAGGGCACGGCGGCGGCCTACGACATGGCGCGCTTTGGCGGCGGACGGGTGCGCCTCTTCGACCACGACGGTGAGCGAGCCATGACGGGCGCCGCGCGCATCAACGCCCTGCTCGGACGAGAGGCGGCGACGGGGGCGGCCCTCGACGCGCGCGATCGTACGGCGGTGACGGCGGCGCTCGCGGGCGTGGCCGTGACGCTCTCGGGCCTGCCCTACTACCTCAACCTCGATGCGGCGAAGTCGGCCATCGAGGCGGGTAGCTCGTTTGGCGACCTCGGTGGCAACACCGACGTGGTGTGGGAGGAGCTCGCGCTCGACGCCGAGGCGCGCTCCCGCGGCGTGAGCATCGTCCCCGACCTCGGGCTCGCGCCGGGGATGGGCAACACCATCGCGGTGTACGCGATGGAGCGTGTGCCGGGGGCGCGTCGGGTGAGCGTTCGGTGCGGGGGATTGCCGCAGGTGCCGCGGCCGCCGCTCGACTACAAGCTGGTGTTCTCGGTCGAGGGGCTGACCAACGAGTACTTCGGGAAGGCCGTGTTTCTGCGCGGCAGCAAGCGCGTGGAGGTCGACACCTTCGATGAGCTCGAAGAGGTGTCGTGGGTGGGGATGCCCGCGCTGGAGGCGTTCACCACGTCGGGCGGAACCTCGACGTGTCCGTGGACCTTCGAGGGCAAGGTCGACTCGTACGACTACAAGACCATCCGCTACGCCGGTCACTTCGCGAAGGTGAAGCTGCTCAAGGACCTCGGGCTCCTCGACCTCGAACCCATCGACGTGCTCGGCAAGGGCGTCGTCCCGCGCGCCCTCTTCCACTCGCTCGCACGGGCGAAGCTGGCGTTTCCCGACGACCGCGACCTCGTCCTGCTCCGCATCACGTGCACCAACGGAACCGAGACGCTGACCCTCTCCCTGCGCGACGACCACGACGAGGCCACCGGCTTCACCGCGATGGAGCGCACCACGGCGTTTCCGGCGTCCATCGTGTGCCTGATGATGGCCGCCGGGGAGATCGCACCCGGCGCGCATCGCCTGGAGTCCGCCGTCGACGCGGGGCGCTTCGTCGAGCGGCTGCGCGAGCGCGGGTTCACGCTCACCGAGGAGCGCACCACGGCGGCGTAGTCGATTGCGCGCGCGGTCCGTGGGGCGCTAGCGTGCGCCGCCATGGAGAACGTCCGGAGCTACCTCGCAGGCCAGTGGATCGACGGTTCGGGTGATCGCGTCGACCTGCTCAACCCGTCGACCGAGGAGGCCGTCGCCTCGCTCCGACCCGATGGCATCGACTACGCCGCAGCGCTCGCCCACGCGCGCACCAAGGGCGGCCCCGCCCTTCGCGAGATGTCCTTTGCGCAGCGCGGCGCGATGTTGAAGGCGCTGGCCGGAGCGCTCCACGCGCACCGCGACGAGCTGCTCGACATCGCCATGATCAACGGCGGCAACACCCGCTCCGACGCGAAGTTCGACGTCGACGGCGCCATTGGCACGCTCACCTGGTACGCCGAGCTCGGCGCATCACTCGGCGACGCACGCTGGCTCCTCGACGGCGCGTCCATCTCCCTCGGGCGCTCGTCCAAGGTCACCGCGCAGCACGTGCTCGTCTCGCGCGTCGGCGTCGCGGTGCACGTCAACGCGTTCAACTTCCCCGTGTGGGGCCTCGCCGAGAAGGCCGCCGTCGCGTTGCTCGCGGGCGTTCCGGTGCTCGCCAAGCCCGCGCCCGCTACCGCATGGCTCGCGTCGCGCGCGATGGAGCTCCTCCTCGCGACCGGCGCGCTGCCCGACGGCGCTCTCTCGCTCTCGGTCGGCAACCCGGGTGACCTGCTCGCCCACCTCGGTCCGCAGGACGTGTTCGCGTTCACGGGGTCGGGGAAGACCGGTGCGCTCCTGCGTGCGCGGCCCAACCTCGTCGCGAGCGGAACGCATGTGAACATCGAAGCCGACAGCCTCAACGGCGCCGTGCTCGGCCCCGACGTCGAGCGCGGTGACGACACCTGGACGCTCATGGTCAGCGACCTCGCCCGCGACATCACCCAGAAGGCCGGGCAGAAGTGCACCGCGATCCGTCGGGTGTTCGTTCCGCGCGAGCGCATGGACGACCTGGAGGAAGACGTGCTGGAGCGCCTCGCCGTGGTGCGCGTGGGCAACCCCCAGGTGGACGGCGTGACCATGGGTCCGGTCGCAACGGCGGCGCAGCTCGATCACGTGCGCGCGGGCTTGGAGCGGCTCATCGCGTCGGGGGCGCGCGCCGTGGGCGGCGGCCCCGATCGGATCACCGGCGAAGGCGTCGCGGCAGGCAAGGGGTACTTCGTGGCGCCGACCTTGTTGCGCGTCGACGACAACGCGCGCGGCGAGGCCGTGCACTCGGTGGAGGTCTTCGGCCCGAGCGCGACGCTGATTCCCTTCGAGGGCGCGGCGGAGGCCGTGGCGCTGGTGGGCCGCGGCGGCGGCGGTCTGGTCACCTCGGTGTACAGCGAAGACCGGGCGTTTGCGTCCGAGGTCGTGATGGGCGCGGCGCCGTATCACGGTCGCGTGACGGCGGTGCACGCCAAGGTCGCAGGCGCCTGGATCGGCCCCGGCGCGGTGCTCCCCCAACTCGTCCACGGCGGCCCCGGTCACGCGGGCGGCGGCGAGGAGCTGGGCGGCGCGCGGGCCATGGGCCTCTACCTCCAGCGCACTGCGATCCAGGGCTACGGGCCGCTGGTCGAGCACATCACGGCGAGCGGCGCACGGCCCGGTTGATTCGACGCGGCGTTGCGCCTACAAGGGCGATCGGAGCGAAGCGAAGACCATGTCCGACAGCCACACCGTCGACCTCGAAGAGTCCGAAGATTTCCAGCGCATGCGCGCCTACGACAAGGAGTGGTCGGGGCCGAAGTTCGTCGGCGTCCTGGTCGTGACCCTCGTCATCGCCATCTCGATCATCTACGGGCTTTCGAGCCTCGGCAGCGGCTGAGCGCGGCCAGCGCCAGCAAGCTCCCCCACAACGCCGACCCTGACGTCTGACCCGCCGGGGTCGCGGTGCATCCGAGCACGCGCCGCCGCGTGGGCGTGGTTGCGCGCGGTGGTGTCGGCGTGCTCAGGGGCAGGGCGGGCGCGGCGTCAGGGGGCGCCGTCGGTCCGACGCGCGTGATGCGCAGCGACCCGTGGTCGTTGCAGGCGTTCGACCAGAACTCCCCCGTGAGCTCACCGTCGTTGACGCGGCGAAGGTCATAGCGGTCGGCGAGGCAGAGCCTCCAGCCGTTGGCCGGGTGGTTCTCCATCATGACGGTGTCGTTGAGCACGAGCCGTTGGCGGGCTTCGAGCCACTGCCCGGTGAAGCGCCGACGGTCCCACCCGCTCTCCAGCGACGACCACAGAAACACCCCGTGGACGTTGTCTCCCTCCGTGCAGAGCTGGAGCGTCGCTTCGGCCGTGGGGTCGTTGCCCGCGATGTGCCCTCGCCACAGCTCACACTCAGGGGGCGGGTCGAGCGGCGCGGGTCGTCGCGGGTCGCGCGCCTGGATCGTTCCCTGCGCTCCAGAAGCCACGGGGGCGAGGAGCAAGGCGAGCGCAAACGTAGGAAGGCGAAGCACGGTCGCAGTGTAGCCCCACGGGTCAGGCGGGGCCGAGAAGTGGGCGATCGGTGACGCCCGGTCGACACGCGATGTCCTGTATGGTCCGAGGCATCATGGGTCGGCCACTTTTCCTGCTTGGGCTCCTCTCCGTCGTTGCCTGTTCGCCTTCGCTGGGCGGCAACTTCAACACCAACGACGCCTCCGCCGACGCGGCCGATGTCGCAGTGGTGCTCGACGGAAAGCAGGGCGTGGACGTGGGTCCGGCCATCGACGCGATGCCGACCGTCGACGTCACTCCCACCGTCGATGGGACGCCTGCTGATGATGTGGTTCCCGGAGTGGATGTCGTCTCCTCCGACGATGTCACCGCGGCGCCGGACGTGGTCGTGACGCCCGATGTTCCTCCGGCCGTCGATGTTCCTCCTGCCGTCGATGTGCCTCCAGTGGTGGACGTGCCTCCGGCGGTGGACGTGCCTCCGCGCATCTGCGGCAGCGACCTCGACTGCGCCGACACCGACCCGTGCACCACCGGCGAGCGCTGCGACCCCGCCACGCGCATCTGTGTCGCGCGCCCGCTCGACGGCGACGGTGACATGCACGCGCCGCGCGTCTGCGGCGGCGACGACTGCGACGACGGCAACCCGGCGGTGTTCCAGGGTGCAGTCGAGACATGCAACGGGCGCGACGACGACTGCGACGGAACGGTCGACGACGGCGCGACGTGCGCGGCGGGCGAGGTCTGTCGTTCGGGGCGCTGCGAGTGTGACGGCACGCGGGTGCGATGCGGCGGCGTGTGCCTCGACGTGTCCAGCTCCAACACCCACTGCGGTCGCTGCGACAACCCCTGCGGCGTCGGGTCGACCTGCGTCGCGGGCGCCTGCGCGTGCACCGCGGGCACCCTCTGCGGGAGCCAGTGCGTCGACACCGCCACCAACGCGACCCACTGCGGCGGCTGCAACCGATCGTGCCCCTCGGGCGAGCGCTGCACCGCGGGCGCGTGCGAGTGCCCGCCGGGCGGCGTGTGCGGCGAGCAGTGCGCCGGGCTCTCGGTGATCGACGCCGCGCGCGTCGGCATCCGCACGGGCAACGTGCTCCGCATCCTCGGTGACAACACCACGGCCTGGTCGACGCAAAACCCGGGCGGCGTGCTCGCGTCGCGCTCGCCCATCGTCAACGCGACGGCGTCGTGTCCGCGCTCCACGGGCCAGGTGATCTACCGCTACACGACCACCATGAGCGCGACGCTGCGGGTGACCACCTCCAACCCAGGCACGCGCGCCAGCCTCGACACGGTGCTCTATGCCGCCGCGAGCTGCGCGGCGTCGATCACCAGCCCGTGCAACGACGACGACCCCGACCTCGCGTCGACGCGCGGGCTCACCTCGCGCATCAACATCGACTCGCTCCCGGCCGGCTACACGCTCTACCTCGTCGTCGGCGGCTACTCGCCGCTCACCAGCGGAACCTTCGACCGCGGCGCCTTCGAGCTCACCATCACCGAGGACAACACCATCCCGTCGGGCTCCACCTGCCGCGCCGACAGCGCCACCGGCCGCTGCGCGAGCGGCCTGACCTGCGCGCTCCCGCTGGCCGGCAGCGAGACGGGCATCTGCCGCGCGGCGGGCACCGGCGTCGGCGCCACGTGCCGCACGGCCTCCCCGCAGTGCGACGTCGGCCTGAGCTGCGGCACCACCGGCGCCGCCGCCAACGTCTGCGTCCGCGACGTCGGCCTCGGCGCCTCGTGCGACGACTACAACCGCTGCAGCGGCGGCAACTACTGCCGCACGATCATCTTCGGCACCACGCGCGGCACCTGCGTGGCGCCCGGCAGCGACATCGGCTCCCCGTGCCGAAGCGCCGCCCCGCAGTGCGACACCGGCCTCGCGTGCGGCGTCATCACGAGCACCGGCGTCACGCAGTGCATGATCCCGTCGGTCGCCAACGGCGCGTGTGATCCGACCCGCAACGTGTGCCCCACGGGGTACCACTGCGTCGGCCCGCTGGAGTCCATCTCGGGCCTCTGCCGCGCCGACGGGACCGTCTACGGGAGCACCTGCCGCGCGAGCGGCACACGCTGCGACAGCGGCTTGACCTGCCTCACCACCCCGTCGGGCGACGAGGTCTGCGGAACGATCTCCACCACGGGTGGTAGCTGCTCGCTCCAGACGGCCTGCGCCACCGGCAGCACCTGCTACCGCTTCGACCCGACGGACCCCTTCCACGGAATCTGCGGCGGCACCGGGGTCGCGGGCGGCGACTGCCGCGCGAGCGGTACGCGCTGCGACGGCGGCGCGGTGTGCACCACCGACACGGGAGCCGGGCGCTGCATCTTCCGCGTGGGCGTCGGCGAGGCGTGCCGCTGGCCCACGCACTACTGCTCCGCGGGGCTCACCTGCGTTCCCAACCCGGGCGACACCGTCAACGGCGTGTGCCGCGCCACGGCCTCGGTCGCGGGCGCGCGCTGCGGCGCTGGCAACACCTGCGTCGCGGGGCTCACCTGCTCGCTCACGCCCCCGAGCACCTGCGCGGCGGTCACCACGGGCGACTGCGATCCCCTCGTGGGCACCACCCTCTGCCCGTCGGGTCAGGCGTGCCTCGCGAGCTCGGTGGTGCGCGGCCGCTGCGGCGCGCTGACCGCCGAGGTCGAGGGCAACGACACGCCTGCGCTCGTCGCGTCGCGGGCGATCTCGGCGCCCACCGCGGTCGCCGGGGCGCTCCCGTACAACGACGTGGACTGCGTGGCCGTGCGGGTGCCCGCGGGCGGCAACGTCGTGGCCTTCGCGAGCGACGGCAACGGGCGCTGTCCCCTCGCGACGGGCGAGCTCGCGATGGAGCTGTACGACACCGACGGCGTCACCATCCGACTCGTCGCCAACAAGAACGGCCCCGGCGACTGCGCCAACATCGACGGCGCGCGACGCACGGTGTTTCCGGGCGCGGGCGGACTCCCGGCGGGCACGTACACGGTCTGCGTGCACGGCGTCTCGACGGCGGCGGCCCCGGCGCCCTCGATGACGTCCTACGTGCTCTCGGTGGCCGCGACGCTGTAGCGCGCGGTCAGTGGTTCCACTGGAGGCCGACCATGGTCTGGCCGAAGCCTCCGGGGAAGATCCCCTGCGGTGAGCGCGAGGCGATGTAGACGTTGGGAATCCCGCGCTCGTCGGTGAAGTACCCCTGGAGGTTCTTCACCGTGAGCGACACGCCGAGGCCCGTGCGGCGGTGGTTGTAGCGGGCCGCGAGGTCGACCGTCTGGTACGCGGGAATCGGCCCGAAGAGCCCGTTGGCCGCGGGGAAGAGCGAGTTGTCCACGTCGCTGAAGTGTTGCGACACGTACAGCCACGACGCCTGCGCGGAGAGGCCCCACGCGGTCTCGAAGCCGACGCTCGTGACCATCGTGTGCGGCACCGCGTACGGCACCGTGTTGCCGTCGACGAAGCGCGTGACGCCGTCCGCGGCCGTGCGATCGCCCACCACACGCGCGTCGACGAAGGTGTACCGCAGCCCGATGAACACGCTGGTTCGTGAGTGCAGCGCGCGGCCGATGTCGACCTGCGCGGCGGCCTCGACGCCCGTGTGCCGCGTGTGCCCGATGGACGCGAACTCCGTGTCCTCGCCCGACACCTGGACGGTCTCGTTGGAGAAATCCATGAGGAAGCCGGTGGCCTCGGCGCGCAGCCAGTTGCCCACCGAGACGCGCGCCCCGAGCTCGTAGTTGAGGCTCTCCTCGGCCGCGAGGAGCTGGTCACGCGCCGAGCTGTTGATGGTCGGCAGGATGCGCGGCGGCGCGTACCCGCGGTGCATGCCGCCGAAGAGCGTGACGGCGGGCCACTGGTAGCTCGCGCTCACGCCGGGGATCACCTCGACGAAATGGCTGTTGGAGGTGCGGTTGATGTCCATGCCGAGGTCGCGGCGCTGCACCACCTCCGAGAAGTAGCTCTCGACCCGCACACCCGGAACAAGGTTGAGCCGATCGGTGATGAACCATCGCTCTTGCAGGAAGGCGGCGAGGGCGGTGCCGTTGCGTTCTTGTTCCGTGGCGAGGTCGCCGGAGCGCGAGGTGGCGCCGCGACCGAGGATGACCTGCACCGTGGAGTTCTCGTGGAGCACGCGTCCGCCGAGGTCGACGTCGTGTCGGAAGGGGCCGGTGCGGAAGCGCGCGCGCAGCCGCGGCTCGAAGCCGTAGACCTGATAGGCGCGGTCGGCGGAGAGGGACTCGTCGCGCAGGTAGATGGCGCCGCCGGGCGTCGACTGGTCGCCGACGATGCGGTCGTAGAGGAGCGTTCCGGGTCGCTGCTCGGCGATGGGGAGGCTCGGGTTGGCCATCGGCGTGCGGTCGTAGCGCTGGAAGTCCCAGTTGCGCGTGGTGGTGTACCCGTACGCCAGCGTGCGGAGCTGAAACGTGCTGTTGGGCGTCCACGTGTGGGAGAGCGCGCCGCTGAAACGCTGCACGGAGAAGAAGTCGTTGGGGACGGGGTTCTGCCGCGGGTCGCGCTCGTACATGGACTGCGTGAGCCCGAGGTAGGTCGAGTTGGAACCCTCGTTGTAGACGCCGAGGCGCGCCATCAGCTCCTGCCGCGGACCAAGTTGGAGCACGAACTTCCCGTAGACGTCGGTGACCTCGAAGCCCATTCCGCGGAAGCCGTCGCCCTGGCGGCGCAGCGCGCTCACGACGAAGCCCGCGTTGCCGACGCGGTTGCCGTAGGTCATCTGGCCCATGAAGAAGCCGCGATCACCCGCGGTGGTGCGGAGGCTGTACGACTCGCGCATGGGCGGCGCGGGCGTGACGTAGTTGATGACGCCGCCGACGGTCGACGGTCCGTAGAGCACGTTGCCCGAGCCGCGGATCACCTCGATGCGCCCCATCCGCTCGACGGGCGGGTTGTAATACATCTCGGGTTCGCTGTAGGGCGCGAGCGAGATGGGGATGCCGTCTTCGAGGACGAGCACGCGGCGGCTGCGCGTCGGGTCCATGCCGCGGATGGAGATGTTGGGGCGCAGGCCCATGCCCTCCTCGTCGCGCACGTAGACGCCGGGAACGCGGCGCAGCGCCTCGTTGGCCGAGAGCGGCTGCGTGCGCTGCATCTCGCGCTCGCTGATGACGGTGGTCGCGCCGGGGATGCGCGCCATCGCGCGGGCGGAGGAGCCCCGCACGATGGCCTCGCCGGAGTCGTCATCGTCGGCGGGCGGCGATGGCGATGCGGACGGCGACGGTGCGGGCTGCGCCCAGGCGACGGACGGAGCGAATGCGAGGGCCCCGGCGAGCCAGGAAGCTCGGCTGGTGAAGGTGAGAATCACTCGCATACGATGGGTGTGGACGGATACTCGCGGAGCGCGGGGCGGGTCAACAGGTGTTGTCGGAGAATGCCGACGGAAGGCGTCAGGCGACCGGGGCGGGTGCGGGGGCGGGTGCGGGCTTCGCGCGGGCGGCGGGCTTGAAGGAGAGCAGCGGGGGAACGTGCTCGGCGGCGTCGCGTCCCCACAGGTGCATGGCGGCTCGTTCGAGGCCGTGGGGGCCTTCGAAGCGCTCGACGAGGAGGGTCCAGAGGCGGTCGCGGTTTTCGATGGCGTCCAGGACGGCGGCGGGCGTCGTGCGGGTGCGGGAGCGCTTCGGCATGAGGATCTTGAGCAGCGCGTTGCCGACGTCGCTGGCGGCGGCGAGGTCGGACTTCGCGAGGGCGTGGCGGCCCTTCACGGCGGCGGCGTGCTTCTGGAAGAGGGCGGCGAGCGCGACGCAGTCGCTGGCGGCGTCGATGTTGCCGCGGCCCTCGCGGATCTTGGCGACAGAGCGCCTGGGGATGAGCCCCTTGCCCGCGAGCGCGGTGGCGGCGTCGAGGAGCAGCGTGCGGCTGGCGAAGGCTTCTTTGAGGAGGCGGGCGGTGGTTCCGTCGCTGCGGGCGGCGCCGCGGTCGACCTGATCGGCGGCGAAGATCACGGCGAGCGCGAGGTCGGGCAGGGTGCGGAGCGCGGCGACGTCGGTGCGCGGGAGCTCGGCGCGGAGGGTGGCCTCGTGGGGCTGGAGCGCGGCGAGGCCGCGGGTGACGTTGTGGAAGGCGAGCGAGGCGTCGTAGCGGAAGGGGCGCACGTCGGCTTCGGCGATCTGGAGGGCGGCGGGGAGGAAGGCGTCGTAGGCGGCCTGTGAGCCGTCGACGACGGGCACGTCGGGGTCACGCGCGGTGGCGGTCTTCGCGGGGGCGCGCTTGGGTTTGGGAGTGCGGGTCTTCGCCTTGCTCATGGAACGTCATCCCTCCAGTGACGGCCGCGCCGGTGATGTACCGGCAGACGGGTCCATCGTGGTGATCGTGCCGTCGGTGCGCGAGCGGTGTCCAGAAGAACCAGTGCGTCGCGGAGCGGGTGGCGAAGGGGCGCGCGGTACACGGGGGGTGTTGGTGGCGTCGGTGGCGGAGGGGCGAGGTGGACGGTAGGGCGTGGGGGAAACACGCGAGCGCACCGTGGTAAACACGCCGTTGATGCACTCCCACCGACGGCGAGTTCCACCCGCTCACGCGGGGACAGATCCCGTGGCCCAAGGATGCAACCGACGCGTCGAGCTGACGCCTCTCCCATACAGGTGCTGTTGCTTCGGAGAGCATCCATCCACGCGCGCAGTGGACGTCAGACCCGGAGGGACGCGACCACGCTGCGGTTGGCGGCGAGCGGGGCGTTGGTCCCGGTCGCCGATCGGTGCCATGGTGCGTGTGATGGTCGCGATGCGGGACGCGGTGGGGTTTCTTGCGGCGCTGACGGCGCTCGCAGCGTGCAGCGGGACCGCCGTGCGCGAGGACGAGGACGCAGGTCGCGCGGACGTCGCGCGGGCCTGCGCGCCCGCCTCGGATCAGCCAATTCACGCGGGTATCTGTGATGGTCAGGGGCAGGCCGCGTGCGTGCGGTGGGCGCAGGTCTCCGCGGGAAACAACCCCTTCGCAACAGCACTGTGCCTCCCGGGGACCGAGATCTGCCTGCGGGCCGACCGGTGCGATCCCGGATCGTGCCGCTGCGGGGACGAACCGGCATGCGGGGCAAACCAGACGTGCGTGGTCGCCGGTGCGACGGCGCGCTGCGTGTGCACGCAGTAGAGAGCGAGACACCCCGCCCGGACGACCTCCGTCGCTCTGGCGCGCACCCGCCCACGCCCGCGGTCGGAGGCCTTACCCGGAGGGACGCGACCGCGACCTCGCCCGACGCGCTCCGGACCGACGACCGCGGGCGCAAGCGGTCGCGTCCCTTCGGGTAAGGTCGGTGACCGCGGGCGTGGGCGGTCGCGTCCCTCCGGGTAAGGCCGGTGACCGCGGGCGTGGGCGGACGCGCGCCGCGCTAACGCTGCGGCGTGGGCCCCGGACGTCGACCGCGGGCGTGGTCGCTTCAGTGCGCCGTATCCGGCCGCCCCGTCGGCGGTGCCGCCCGCAGCGTCTGCTCGGGTGCCGTCCCTCGCGCCAGGCTGAGCGCGTCGAGCACCTTCGGCGCCGTGCGCACCGGGTCCATCACGAAGGCCGGTTCGAGTCTCAGCAAATCGCGGAACGCATCCGCCGCGAGGTCACGCCGGTCGAGCGCCGCGTACGCCTCGGCCACGTGTCGCAGCACCACCACCCGCTGCGGGCTCGCGAGATCGTCGTGCCCGAGCAGCCGCCCGCCGAGCGCCACCGCTTCGACGTAGAGCCCACGCGTCACGAACTGTTCGAGCGTCGGAATCTCCCGGTCGACCTGGCGCTGCGCGGTGTGCGCGGCGATGAGCGCGGTGTCGGCGCTGTCGGCGGCCGTCTCGCGCAGCACGAGGTCGGCGAGCGGCAGGATGAGCAACTGCCCCCGCGCCAGCCGCTGCGACGACATCCGATTGAACTCCGAGATGAACTGCACCATCGCCCGGTCGCCATAGAAGCGCCGCGCGACCTCGAACATCGGCTCCTCGGCCTCGACCACATATCGAAGCAGGTACGGAAGCCGTATCACCGCCCCGACGCTCGGCGACACGCCGAACACCCCGCCGTTGATGCGCGCGAGATACGCCGCGCGATTGGCGTCGCCGAGGTGACGTGCCGCCAACCGCTCCCAGGTCTCGCCCGTCGCGACGCGGTGGTACCCGACGCTCGGGATGGTGAGGTGCACTCCCGTCGGGAGATTGGGGTTCGCTTGCAGGTGGAGGAAGTTGGCCGCGACGACCACGGGCTCCATCGCCGTGTTGCCGTAGTAGCGCTCGGCGATGGCCGCGAAGGTCTCGCCCCGCGTGAACACATGCGTCACGTCGGCGAGCGCCGCGCGACCCGCGAGCACCAGACCGAGCACCAACGCCACGGCGCTACGGCGCACTGGGGGCCTCGTGGGTGGGGCGGAGGTCGACGTCGATCCAGACGGTCTGCCCCGCGCTCACCTGGACGGCGCGGTCTTCGGTGACGTACGCCGGGTTGCGCAGGCGGATGAAGTGCTGCCCCGGCGCGAGCGGAACCGATCGGCTCATGGGCGTGGTGTCCACGGTGGTTCCGTCGACGATGACCTCGGCCCACGGGCGCGCGAGCACGCGGAGCTGACCGACGCCCGCGGCACCCGCGGGGCGCGGACCGATGAGGGCCGTCGGGTCCTGCTCGCGGCCGCGGGTGAGCTCGAGCGTCGCGAGCGCACCGAGCGCAATGCCCAGCGCCGCGAACTGCCCGGCCACCATCTGCCGCATCGGGTGGTACTTCGGCGGCGCCTTCGACCACGCGCCCGCCATCGGTCCGAGCGCATCGTGGACGTCGCGTTCCTCGATGAGACCGCACTCGCGCAGGTACCCGACCAGGCGGGCTTCGTGCGAGATGACGCCGCGCCGCGCGAGGTGCTCGTTGAGGTCGTCGCAGAGGCTGCCGGTGCTGGGGTAGCGATACGAGGGGTTCTTCTCCAGGCAGCGCGAGAGGATGCGCTCCAGCGTCGTCGGAACCTCCGGTCGAAACCTCCGCGGCGACACGTAGCGATCGAGGCGGATCTTCTGCATCACCGTGCGCCCCGGGTCTTCCTGGAAGGGGCGGCGACCCGTGAGCGCTTCGTACAGGACGATGCCGAAGGAGAAGATGTCCGAGCGGAAGTCCATCTTGTCGCCGAGCACCTGCTCGGGGGACATGTACGCGGGCGTTCCGACCACGCCGAGGCGGTCGTCGACGGTGTCGTTGATCTCGCGGGCGAGGCCGAAGTCCGCGAGCTTCACCTCGCCGCGCCGCGAGATGAGCACGTTGCCGGGCTTCAGGTCGCGGTGGACGATGCCGCGCAGGTGCGCGTACTCCAGCGCGCGGGCGACCTTGAGCGCGATGATGGTCGCGACATCGGCCGCGAGCACCTCACGCGGGGCGCGAAGTGCGGCGAGCGTGGGGCCTTCGACGAGCTCCATCACCAGGAAGGGGCGGCCGTCTTCGGTGCGACCGACGTCGACGATCTGCGGGATGTTCTGGTGGGCGAGGGAGGCGAGCAGGGAGCCTTCGCGCTCGAAGCGGCGGCCGAGGGGCGAGGTCGGTGCGACGGAGCCTTTGAGCACCTTCACCGCGACGGCGCGGCCGAGGGACTGCTGGGTGCCGCGGTAGACCTCGGAGAGGGTTCCCTCGCCGATGCGGTTGCCCAGGCGAACGCCGTCCGCGCCGATGCGGAGCGTGGTGTCGCTCAACGGACCGGGCGCACCGCGATCGGGGCGCGCGGCCGAGCTCATTCCGTGCAGGCCTCGCGCGGCAGCCGCCGCACGGCTTCGAGTCGGGCCGGAGCCTGGGTGCCCGCCGGGGTGCGGCCGTGACGCTCGATGAGCAGCCGAAGCGTTCGCTGGGCCAGCACGCACATCCGCAGGTTGGTGTACGCCTCGGCGAGCGCGGCCAGGGTGTCGGGCACCGCGTCGCCCGACGGGTAGTCGCGCGTGATGGAGGCAAACTCCTGCACCGCCGTGGCGGCGCGGTTCTCCGCGAGGTGGCTGCGGCCGATGAGGAGCTTCGCGTCGTCGGCGAGCGCGTCGGTCGCCGCGCGAGCGACCAGCGCCTGCGCGAGGAAGCGGGCCCGGGCGTAGTCGCGCGCATCGAAGGCCTGCCGCGCGAGCGCGAAGAGCGCCGTGTTGTCGGCCGGAACCTGCGACGGATCGACCATCGGCGCGACGCCCAGCCGCCGCTCGACGACCTCGATGCGGGAGTTGATCTGCGAGCGGGCCGTGGCCGTCTCGTCGAGCGAGTGGCGGAGTTCTTCGAGGGTGCCGGTGAGGCCGCGGATGCGCTCCTCAAAGGACTCGATGCGGGCCCCGAGGTCGGCGGTGTTGCGCGTCTGGGTGCGGGCCTGTTCGAGCTGTTCGTTGAGGGTGGCGACCTGTGCGGTGGCGCGCTCGACGGCCTCGTTGAGCTGCTGGCGGCGCTGCTGGTCGTTGGTCTCCAGCGCACGGACGCGGGTCTCGAAGGCGCGGCGGGTGTGGTCGGCTTCGGAGGTCGTCACCCAGCAGCCGGTGCTGAGGGCGGCCATCACGACGAGCGCGGCGGGGCGAAGCGTCGACGGCATCGGGTTCAGGGCCTCTGGCGGAAGTCCACGCGGCGGTCGCGGCGGTAGCCCTCGTCATCGGTGCCGGTGGCGCCTTCGGAGCCCTCGGACGACACCGCGATGCGATCGGGCAGCACGCCGAGGTTCATCAGGTACTGGCGCACCACGCGGGCGCGCCGCTCGCCGAGGGCGAGGTTGTACTCGGTGGTGCCGCGGGAGTCGCAGCGGCCGATGAGGGTGTAGCGGCTGCCGGTCTCGCGGCGCAGGCACTCGGCGTCGCGGGCGAGGGTCTCGCGGGCGGCGGGGCTGAGCGCGTTGTCGTCGAAGTCGAAGTACGGCGGCTCGAGGTTGCAGACCGGGCCGCGGTTGTCGACGGGGTCGGTGTCCTCGGTCGGATCGGCGACGCAGTGGCCGACCTCGCAGTGACGGCCGGTGCCGCAGGTGCGCGTGGCGTCGCACTCGGGGCGCGCGACGCAGCGGTGCTCGGTGCACACCTGGCCCGAGAGGCAGTCGTTGTCGCCGTCGCAGGCGTTGACGCCGTCGACGCAGCGCCCACGCAGGCAGGTCTGCTCGGCGCCGCAATCGGCACCACTACGGCACTGCTGGCAGTGACGGTTCACGCAGAACTCGCGGTGCCCGTCGCGCTGGCAGTGGCGGTCGTTTTCGCAGTTGGGATAGTCGGGGCTGGTGCAGCCACCGGCGAGGGCGCCGAGCGCGGCGACCCGGACGACCCAGGTGAAAGCCGACCACGCGGCGTTGTGCTTCGAGCGACCGTGATCGACCACTGAGACCTCCATGGAGACGCTGCGGGGGTTAGTCCCTCTCACAGCGCCTTGTCAACGTCTCCGCCTTCCGGGTAGTGGTCCCCACTTCCGCAAGCGAGACGGGCACCGAAGCACCTATGACCTCAACGACCTCGCGTCCGTGGCTCGATCGTGCGAAGGCCGCGCGCATCCTCCAGCTCGCCGGCCCGGTGATCCTGGCCATGCTGACCCAGACCGGGGTCAACATCGTGGACACCTACTTCATCGGCCAGCTCCCGCGGCAGGTGGCCACTGATGGGCAGTTCGCGCTTACGCCGTCGCTCATGCTGCTGTGGGCGGTGGGCGGCTTCCTGTCGTCCATCTCCGTGGGCACCCAGGCCACGACGGCGCGGCGCATCGGCGAGGGCCGTCCCCTCGAAGCAGGCGCGGTGCTCCCCAACGCCGCCGTCATCGCCCTCGTCGGCGGAGCCGTCGGGACGATCGGCGGGTGGTTCAGCCTGCCGTGGGTGTTTCGCCAGTTGAGCGACAACGCCAACGTGGTGGCGCTCGGCGTCGGGTACGCCCAGTGGCGCTTCGTGGGTGTCGCCTCGATGGCCGCGACGGCTGCGTACAAGAGCTTCTACGACGGCGTCGGCCAGACGCACCTGCACCTCTTCGCCGCCCTCGCGATGAACGTCGTCAACGGCCTGCTCTGCTGGATCCTGATCTTCGGCCGCTTCGGCGCGCCCAACATGGGCGTGTCGGGCGCCGGCGTCGCGGCGTGCGTGTCGTCGTGGATCGGCCTGCTGGTGATGGTCGGCTTCTCGCTGCGCGGCGTCGACCGGGCGGCGTTCCAGTTCTACCGGCCGGGGGTGCTGTCGTGGACGACCATGAAGCAGCTCCTGAAGCTGTCGGTGCCAGGCGGCGTGGCGACGACGGCGGTGATGACGGGCTTCCTCATCTTCACGAAGGTGGTCTCGTCCATCGACGACGACGCGATTCGCGCGGGCGCGGCGGCGAGCTTCAACGGCGCGGCGACCACCATCATCATCGAGGTGCTGAGCGCGACCTTCGTGTCCTGCCTCGCCTTCGGCACCGCGACGGCGACGCTGGTCGGGCAGAGCCTGGGGCAGGGCGACCCTGAGCTGGCCGAGCGCTACGCGTGGACGAGCGTGAAGCTGGGCGTGATGCTCTTCGGGGCGCTGGGGCTGTTCATGTTCGTGTTTCCCGACCGGGTGCTCGGGGTGTTCACGCACGCGCCGGAGGTCATCGTGGTGGGCGCCGGGCCGATGAAGATCATGGCGTGCATGGGGCCGGTGATCGCGACGGCGATGATCCTGACGCAGGCGCTCTTCGGGGCGGGCGAGACGCGCTTCGTGATGGTGGTGGAGCTGGTGCTCCACTTCTTCTGTCTGGTTCCGCTGGCGTGGCTGCTGGGGAAGGTGATGGGCCTCGGGCTCATCGGCGTGTGGCTCGCGGCGGCGGCCTACGGCGTGGCGCTGGCGGTGCTGATGGGCGTGAAGTTCAGCCGCGGCGGTTGGAAGAAGCTCAAGGTGTGATCCACGGCTTCGGGCCGAGCGAGTCGCGCTCGCGCCCGAGGTCGACGGCGGGGTCGATGAGCCGCCGCGCGGGCCGCCCGTTGAGCGAGGTGTACGCGTCGACGGTGACCACCACATCGGGGTGACCGCGGCGGGCGAAATCGTCGCGCACCCACCCGGCGGCCTGCACGATCATGTCGGGGACGGGCGCCATCATCCGGCCTTGGAGGGGAGTGAGAAACTCCTCGGGCATGACGGTCCAGCGCTGGCCGGTGTGGGGGTCGCGGACGTGAAACTCCACGTCGCCGGACTTCTCGATGAGCATGACGTGCCAGGCGAGGCGGAAGCCCTGCTCGTTCCAGAGCACGTTGCCGGGGTAGAGCAGGTGCCGCCACGGGAGCGCGAGCTGCACCACGAGGTGCAGCGCGGCGAGGGGGAGGAGAGCGCCCGTCGCGCCCGGCCGCCGCGGGTTGAAAACCCACGGCAGCCAAGGGAAAGCCCGCGATGCGGGCTGGTCATTGTGCGTGGACATCGGACAGTCCGCGGCGCGGACATCATCTTGGCTGCCGTGGGTTTTCAACCCGCGGCGGCCGGGCGCGGTGACCTTGGAGACGAGTATCCGCGGCCACGACGCCCCGAAGAACACCGTCGTGCAGACCACCATCACCCACGGAAACATCCCGATGTTGAACAGCGACCACGTCAGCGCGTGGAACGCCACCACCGCCGCGTAGGCCCACGGTCGCGTGCGCCGATGGCAGAGCGCGAAGGCCACGCCCAGGTCGAAGACCAGGCCCCCGTAGCTGAACGCAAAGGCCGTCGCCCGGTAGCGGAAGAGCGCACCCAGCACCGGCACATCCGCCCGGGCGAGCAGCCACGTGTGCAGCGGCTCGGCCCGCAGCAACCAGTCGGGGCGCAGCTTCGCGACGCCCGCGCAGAAGTACACCAGCCCGAGCTGCGCGCGGACGAACCACACCATCCAGGTCGGCACCGTCGAGCGCGCGAGCGACGGGTCGCGCCGCGCATCGAGCGAAAACGCCCCGCCCACTGGCAGCAGCGCCAGCCAGAAGGCCAGCAGCGACACCAGGTAGTAGTGGTTGAGGTAGTTGGTCTTGTCGATGAGCTCGACCCACGTGAACGTCACCGCGAAGACCAGCGCGCTCACGCGGGTGCGCCACCCCACGGTGAGCCCGAGCGCCGCGCAGCCCATCACCGCGAAGAGCGCGTACATCCATGGTCCCGGCAGCGGCCGCACCCACGAGAAGCCCACGTACGTGAAGTAGTGCCGGGGCTCGATGTAGAGCGGGGCGATCCATCCGCGCGCGGCGAAGCGCACGACGCCCGCGAACATCATCGCCCCGAAGAAGATGCGGAAGGCCGCGAGGGAGGCGACGTCCACCGGGGCGTCGAGCCGGGCTCGCAACCGCGCCAGCACCGCGCTTAGTCGCCGTCGTTGTCGGTGAACGAGATGGTCACGCCGAGCGCGTTGGCGACGTCGACCTTGATGAGCCGCTTCAGGCGACCGAGCTCGGTGATGGCGGCCTCCACCTGCGGGCGCTGCTCGGTCACCGCGCGCGGCACCGGAACGGTGATGGCCGCGAGCGCCTGCGCCGTCGCGTCGAACTCCGCGCGCACGCTGCGGTCGAGCGACGGGTTGCGCGCCACGACCATCGCCCCGATGCCGAGGCCCTGCCTCGTACCGTGCGTGCCGTAGTAGAGCTCCCGCACACCCGCGAGCGAGTCGCTGAGGTCGGTGGTCGAGCGTCCGCTGGGGATGGACTCGGTCTGGTCGGGCTGCTGCGTTCCGCCGTTGCGCGACCCGTTGGGAACGCTCAGCCGCGACACCTGCAACACGTCGAGCGTGTTGATGACCTGGTTGACCACGAGGTCGATGGCCGCACGCGACGTCGTGATGCTCGACCCCTGTCCCGCCGTCGCGAGCGTGCGGGCGTACCCGCCGCCCGTCGGCTCCCAGGCGGTGACGAAGGCGGTGGTCGCGCGTGCGACGTTGGCGCCCGCGGCGACGAGGTACTGACAGCGCCGCGAGGGCCCGCTGCCGTCGCGCAACGCGGCGAGGAGGGTGGGCGCGTCGCGGGTGCCGTCGAAGAGCACGACCTCGATGCCGGGGAGGCCGCGGCGGTTGGTTCCGACCGCGTCGAGGCTGTCGGCGGTGAGGGGGTCGGCGCCCGCGATGAGCGCCTCCACCGCCGTCGTGCTCACCGGGTAGAAGTCCACCGTGGGATAGGTGTTGAGCGTCTCCATCGGGCCGCCGCGGAAGGCCGCCGCGCGCTTCCACGCTCCGCGTGCGTCGCTCCAGGCGGTGCGGGCCGCCGTGAGACTCTCGCTGCTCGGGGTCGCGCACAGCGCACCGAGAGACTGAGAGAGCGCGTCCATGCGCGGGGTGAGGTCGCGGTACGTGGGGAGCATCACGTTGTCGGTGAGGTCGCGCAGCACGGCGTTGCGATCGACCTCGACGACGGCGTCATCGGAGCAGGCGGAGACGAGGGCGAGCGAGGCGACGAGACAAGGAAGGGACTTCACAGTGACTCCAGAAACCTCAAGAGGGCGTTGCGATCGTCGCGGCCGAGGCGGGTGAAGCGTTCGCGGGCCGAGGAGGCTTCGCCGCCGTGCCATAGGATGGCCTCTTCGAGCGATCGGGCTCTGCCGTCGTGCAGGAAGAACGTGTGGCGGTTGACCACGCGCACCAGGCCGACGCCCCACAGCGGCGGCGTGCGCCACTCGCGACCGCTCGCGAGGAAGTCCGGTCGCCCGTCGGCGAGCCCGTCGCCCATGTCGTGCAGCAACAGATCGGTGAAGGGGAAGAACGTCTGCCCCGCCAGCTCGGGCAACACCGCCGTCGCGCCGGTGCGGTGCGTTGGCGTGTGACATGCGGCGCAACCCGATTCGGCGAAGCGGTCGGCCCCGCGGCGCACCGTCGGGTCATCGGCGTCGCGGCGCGCGGGCACGGCCAGCGTCTGCGTGTAGATGGTGACCTGGGTGAGGCGCTCGTCGACGAGCTCGGGCGTTCCGCCGTTGGGCGCGGCGCGACAGAGGGCCTGCGCCTCGGGGCAGTTCTCCGTGGGGAAGAGCGTCGAGGTGACGCCGAGGTCGCCGTTGAAGGCGCCGGCGTTCTGTTGTTCGAGCGAGGGCTGGTTGGCCTTCCAGCCGAAGCGCCCGAGCACGGCGCGTTGCGCGCGCACCGACCACACCCGGTTGGGTCGACCGGACACTCCGTCGTGATCGGCGTCGTCGGGGTCGGCCGCGGCGAGCAGATCTTCTTCGGGGATGGACTCCAGCAGACCGAGGCCGAAGTTGGCCGGCGCCACGCGGGGAGAGACCATCACGTCCGCGCGCATCGGCCCGAAGCTGAGCGTCTCGAAGATGTAGGTCGGCACCCGCAGCGAGAACGGCGTGCCATCGGGGTACGTCCCCGGTTGCTCGGCGTAGGTCACGATCGCGCGCCCCTCGGACGGGACCCCGAGGATCGATCGGTGGTTGAACTGTCCCCCGTAGGTGGGCTCGTCGACGGGGTCGCCGTGCGGCCCTTCGCCCGGGATGCTCAAGCGCAGGAGCAGCCCGTCGAAGGTCTCGTCGACGGTGAGGGGAGGGCGCCCGCGTCCGTCCTTGAAGTGGCAGCCCGAGCACGACCCGGCGTTGAAGGTCGGGCCGAGGCCGTCGCGCCCCGAGGTCGAAGCCGGTGCCGTCACCCACGCCGAGTTGAAGAACGAGTTGCCGACGAAGAAGCTGTCGACGCGGCTCGGATCGAGGTGCGGGATGGTGCGGGCGAAGGAATCGCGCGTGGTGTCGGGGATCGTGGTGTTGCCGCCCGCCATGACGGCCGACTTCCACGCGTCGTCGGCCCCACCGGGGTCGCCTGCGCAGCGCGCCGCGCCCGCACCAACGACGGCAGCGAGGAGGGGCAGCAGGCTTGATCGGAAGGGCGACCGCAACGGACTACTCTTCGAGGGTGAGCGACACGCCGAGGCGGGCGGCGACTTCGACGATGGTGTTGCGCTGGAGGCGCAGCGCATCGATGGCCGCCTTGATGGCCCTGCGCCCCGGCGTGGTGTCGGCGCCGAGGATGGCCTGATCGAAGGGCGCCGGAATCGCACGGATCAGGTCGATGCTCGACTGGAGCTGGGCTTCCATCCGGGTGTTGAGCGCGGCGTCGCGGGAGCGCACGAGGTCGTTGAGACCAGGGCCGTCCATGGAGCCGAGGCGGCCAAGGTACACGTTCTGGATGCCGATGGCGTTGTTGAGCAGGTCGGAGTGCGTGGTGTCGCTGAAGCAGGAGTGTTCGTTCTCCTGCTCGCGGGAGTTGTAGGCCACGCTCATGCGCTCGCCCGCGAGCTCGGCGCCCGAGAGCGACCCGAGGCCCGTGAGCATGCGGCGGAGGGCCACCGTGGTGTCGGCGCCGAAGGTCGCGCCGTAGTTGCCGGGCGTCCCCGGGGTCCACGCGTCACGCACGGTGGTGAGGTCGGCCACGAGCTGCTCGGTGACGAGGCGGAGGTACTGACCGCGGCGCATCTGGTTGGCCGCGGTGCCGCCCGCGCCCGTGACGTAGTCGGTGTACGGGCGGGCGCCCGGGCCCGTCGCGCTCAGGTCCTGGCCCCACAACAGGAACTCGATGGCGTGCCAGCCGGTGGCGATGTTGGTCTCTCCGCCGCGCTCGTTCTGCATCAAGATCGCCTCGCGCGAGAGCGTCGGGTACGTCGTCGTGTCGTTGATGATCCCGCTCATGGGCGTGGCGGTGACGTAGTCGACGAAGTTCTCGTCCATGGGCCACGCGTTGACCTGGCCTTCGACGCCGGTCATCTCGTTGTCGATGGGGCCGCCGTAGAAGCGGTACGCCTCGGTCTGCCCGTACGTCACACGAGCCGTAGCCCAGGCCGTGCGCGCCGCGGCGAGGTTGGCCTCGCTCGGGGTCGTGAGGAAGGTGTTGATGGCCGTCTGCATCGCCGTCGTCTGGTTGACCACCAGCGCGTAGCTGCCGTGCACCAGCCCGACGTGCTGCGCGAGAACCGGCGCCGCCTCCGCCGCCGGAACGGGCGGGTTGGTGGTGGCCGGACTGGCCTCGTCGCTGCAACCAGCCAGGGCCGCGACCACGCCGAGGAGGGCGCCCGAAAGGATCATTCGCTTCTTCACTCGATCACTCCATCCGCCGGGATTGCAGGCAAAAGCACGCTCATGCGGGCCCTGATTCATCCGGTTGTGAGAGTCACTCTCATAGATGGGATGGGATCGTCAAGGTGGGCGCCGATGGTCGGAGCGGGTGAAGTCTCCAGACTGTTTGGATAGAGTGCGGCGCTGATGAAGCCTGCGGTTGCCGCGCGATGGTTGGTGTTGTCGTGGGCGCTCGCCGGGTGCGGGTTGGGCAACCCGACGCTGGTGGTCGCGGACGACGGCGGAGCGGTCGAGGACACCGCGGCGGACGATGTCGGCTTGGTGGAAGACGTGGGCTCACCGGTCGACGCCGGGACCATCGATGTGGGCGGCGACGTCCCGGTGCGCGACGCGGGCGGTGATGCGGGTCGCGACGTCGTCGATGGTGGGGTGGTGCCCGATGTGGTCACGCCCGATGTTGGCGGCAGGGATGTCGTGACCATCGACACGGGGACCGTCGACACCGGCGCGATGGACGTGGGCACGACCGACGTCGGGCCGCGGGACACCGGCGTGATCGACACCGGCGTGATCGACACCGGGCCGCGCGATGTGGGCACTCCCGACGTGGGCACTCCCGACGTGGGCACTCCCGACGTGGGCGCTCCCGACGTGGGCACTCCCGACGTGGGCACTCCCGACGCGGGCACTCCCGACGCGGGTCTCACCGTGGTCGGTGCGCCCACCGAGACCTGCAACCTCTCGGGCACGGCGGCGATCAACGGTGTCGGTCGCTACCTCATGACGAGCACGACGATGGGTCGCACCAACGAGTACCAGGGCACCTGCGCCGACGGAACGGACACCAACCCCGAGGTTGGCTACCTCGTGACGCTCACGGAGCACAGCCGCCTCACCTGGACGGCCCGCCCGACGGGGACACCCGGCTTCGTTCCGGTCGTGTACCTCACGCAGAACTGCGCCGAGCAGGGTGGTGACGACGACCGCTTCCGCGACGAGGTCGCGTGCATCAACAACGGCAACCTCCCGGGCTTCGCGGGCGGTGGCACCGTCGACCTCCCGCCGGGCAACTACTACCTGGTCGTCGACGGGTACCGCTCGGGTTCGTCGGCGGGGTCGGGGGCCTACGAGGTCGTGCTCGACGTGATCCCCTGGGAGAACTCCAACAGCTACAGCCAGGAGCAGCTCTTCTCTCTGCGCTGCACGCCGGTCCCCACTTCAGGCACCGCGCAGATCATGGATGGCGACGACACCGTCTCCGACATCCAGGCGCTGGGGTTCTCGTTCAACTACTTCGGGCGCGCGCTCGACAAGCTGGCCTTCTCCAGCAACGGCTTTTTCATGTTCATCACGACCGAGACGGCGCCCTACAACACCAGCGCGTGGCGCAATCACTCCATCGCGTTCTCGGGGCAGCCGCGCGGCGTCGTGGCGCCCTTCTGGGATGACCTCACCATCAACGGTGCGGCCGACGTGTACTTCTGGATCGATGGCACCGCGCCCAACCGCGTCGCTCACGTCTCCTGGCAGGGCGCGACCTTCTACCGCGACGGCGGGACCAACGTGTCCTTCGAGGCCCGCCTCTTCCAGACCACCAACGTGATCGAGTTCATCTACTGCAACGAGAACCGCAACAACGGCTACTCGCGCGGCGCCGAAGCGACCATCGGGCTGGAGTCCTACGACGGAAACGTTGGCCGCCTCGTCAGCCTCAACCGCGCGGGCGCCGTCGCGCCCAACTCCGGGTACCGCTTCACGCCGCGATGATGCCCGACGCCGTCTTCGCCCCCATCGGCGTCGTGCGGACCCCCTTCACCGAACGCCGCGAAGCCCCTCGCCAACCGTACGCCGCAGGCGAGGCACCCGGCACCGTCGAGCTCCTCCCCGGCCATCGCTACGAAGACGCCCTCCGCGACCTCGACCAGTGGAGCCACCTCTGGCTCGTGTACTGGTTTCACCTCAATCAACACTGGCGCCCGACCGTGTTGCCGCCGCGCAGTCGACAGGGTCGCCGCGGGGTCTTCTCGACCCGATCACCCCATCGCCCCAACCCCATCGGGCTGTCCATCCTCCGCATCGTGCGCGTCGACGGGCTCCGCATCGACGTGCTCGGCGTCGACATGATCGACGGGAGCCCGGTGCTCGACATCAAGCCGTACGTTCCCTTCGCGGACGCGGTCCCCGACGCCACCACCGGCTGGATCGCCGCCGACCCCGAACCCCCCTGGGACGTCCATTGGAGTGACCTCGCCGTCACGCACCTTCGCTGGCTCGCCGCGCACGGCGTCGAACTACGTGAGCCCGTCGACCGCGCCCTCGCGCTCGGCCCGCAGGCGCACGCCTATCGCCGCATCCGGCGTGACGGTCCGCGCGGGGTGCTCTCGCTGAAGGAGTGGCGCGTGGCCTTCACCGTCGTCGACCGCTCGCTCGTGGTCGACCGCATCGACACCGGCTATCGACCCGAGCAGGTCATCCGCGGCGAGGCCCCGGCGCTGCACGCGGCGTTTGCGGAGGCTCACCCGTCGACAGGTAGTCTCCCGTAAACGTCAGCGGGAGGAGCTCCCGCACCGTCACCACGCGCTTCACCTCGCCCGCCACGACGAGCCCGACGGGCAGGTCGACGGAAAACTCCGCGAGGATCTGTCGACACGCTCCGCACGGCGCGCCCGGTTGCGGTCCTTCGGTGGCGACGGCGAGCGCGACGAAGTCCCGCCAGCCGCGCGCGACGGCGTGGACGACGGCGTTGGTCTCGGCGCAGACGCAGAGCGGGTACGAGGCGTTTTCGACGTTGCAGCCGCGCGAGACCCCGGCGGTGGTGAGCAGCGCGGCGCCGACGCGGTAGCGCGAATACGGGGCATGCGAGCGGGCGCGCATGCGCTCGGCGGAGCGGGCGAGGGCGGCCCAGCGCGGATCGTCGGCCTTCACGCGAGCCCGCGGAGGATGGCTTCGAGCAGCGCGATGAAGCGCGAACGCGCGGCGCGGGCGGTGTCTTCGACCTCGGCGTGCGAGAGGGCGTGCGGCGAGACGCCGGCCGCGAGGTTGGTCACGCACGACATGCCGAGCACCTTCGCGCCCATGTGCCGAGCGGCGACGACTTCGACCACGGTGCTCATGCCGACGAGGTCGGCGCCCAGCGCGCGGAGCATGCGAATCTCGGCCGGGGTCTCGTAGCTCGGGCCGAGGAGCCCGGCGTAGACGCCCTCGCGCAGCGTCTGCCCGACGGACTCGGCGGCGGCGTGGGCGAGCTTGCGCAGGGCCGGATCGTACGCGTCGGTCATGTCGGGGAAGCGCGCGCCGAGGCTGTCGTCGTTGGGTCCGATGAGGGCCGAGCGACCGGTGAAGTTGAGGTGGTCGGTGATGAGCGTGAGGTCGCCGGGGCGCAGCGTCGGCGAGATGCCGCCCGCGGCGTTGGTCACGATGACCGTCTTCACGCCGAGCGTGAGCAGCGCCCGCACGTTGAACACCACGTCGTCGGGGCTGTGCCCTTCGTACAGGTGGATGCGCCCGGCGAGCGCGGCGACCACCGGCGAAGGACCACCCGCGACACGACCGATGACCAGCTTGCCCGCGTGACCCGGGACGGTGACGTTGGCGAGGTTGGGAACCTCCGCAAACGGAATGGTGGTGGCTTCGGCGAGGGTGTCCGCGAAGGCGCCGAGCCCGGAGCCGAGCACGAGCGCGACGGAGGGGACGCGCGGGTCGCGGGCGCGGATGGCAGCGGCGGACTCGTCGAGGCGCTGGCGGAGTGAGCTCATGGGCCGCGGAGTATCGACCCAAGCAGGCGCGCGGTGGAAGGGCGCGTCACTGCCGGACGTGGGCGCGCACGACGTAGGGCGTCACGTCGATGGGGCCTTCGCCTTGTTCATTGAGGGCGGCGGCGAGGCCGACCAGCTCGCGCTCGTTGGGGTGCACGCGGCGGGCGGCGGCGACGGCGGCGCGGGCCTCGTTGCGGGCGCCGCGGGCCGCGAAGAAGAGGGCGTCGTGGTAGGCGCGCCAGAGGATGTACTCGGCGATGCGCGGCTCGCGGTCGGCGCCCGGGGAGCGCTGGAGGGCTTCGCGGAGGCGTTCGAGGCGGGCGAGGTGGGCGGGGGCCGTCGCGCGCACCGCGGTGAGGGTGGTGGGCTCGGTGCGCACCTCGGCGAAGTCGCCGCGTGGGAGCACGTAGGGGACGGCCTCGAAGAGATTGTGCGGGTCGAGCTCAATGCGGACGGGGCGGCGCTGGGCGAGATCGAGCAGGCCCGACATGCGGGGCTCGCCGCGGGAGAGGAAGTCGCGAACGACCGGGAGCAGCGCCCCGTCGCGGGCGAGGAGCGTGTTGGTCATGCCGGGCCACGGGACGAAGGGCGCGGGGATGACCGTGACATCGGGGCGTTCGCCTTCGACGAGCTGCGCGTACCGGAGACGAAACGCCGTCTCGGGCGCATACGCGAGCACGACGGCGCGTGCGGGCAGCGTGTCGAGGTCGGCCGCGGTGACTACTTCTGGAGCGTCGCCGCGGTCACCGAGTGTCTCGGACAGGGCGAGAGTGCCCATCGGGAGGAAGGTAAGCGCAGGCAGCAACACCAGCGCCACCATGAGCAGCCGACGGGCGAGGGGCGACGGCCCTTCGGGGGCCGCGGGCGCGTCGTGGATGCGGCGCCATCCATACGACGACGCCGCGGCGCCGAGGACACCGATGACGAAGACTGCTGGCACCAGATATCCAGCGGCGTCGGGGTTGCCCGCGACGAAGCCGAGGGCGGCGCGGGCGAGCATCCCGGTGAGCGCGACGAGCGCGAGACGCAGGGCCCACGGGAGCTTGCGGCGCGACGCGACGAAGAGCGCGACGACGGCCGCGAGCAGGCCGATGGGGGAGAGGGACGAGCCGATCCAGTCGAGGACGTCGAGCAGGTGCTCGCGGAAGGAGCCGGGGACGCCGCCGCCGGTGTTCTTCTGGAAGGCGCGGGCGGTGACGGTCCACACGAGGTCGCCGACCGTACGCACCCGTACGATGCTGGCGGCGGCCCTGGCGCGCAGGCCGAGCAGCGCATACGGCGCGAGCCCGAGGGCACCCAGCACCGTCCACGGGAGGAGCATCCGGGGCACCGCGCGGAGACCACCGGCGCGCACCCGATCGACGAGCGAGAGGATGGCGACGGGGGCGGTGGTGAGGGCGATGAAGTGGTGGTTGGTTCCGCCGAGGGCGAGGGTGAGCACGCCGAGGCGGGCGCGGGCGGCGAGCGAGAGACCGGTCGGGGCAGTGCCGATGAACAGGGTGGCCGCGCCGAGCAGGCCCGCAAGCGCGTAGACCTCGGGGCGGCTGGACTGGCGCACCGTGACGATGCCGACGACGGCACCGAGGGCATGACCGAGGGCGAGCCACGGGGCGCGGTGCGCGCGCGGCACCGGAGTCGGCCCATCGAGGACGGCGTCGACGAGCGGGAGCGTGAGGCCGTAGGCGAGGCGGCCCATCAGGCCGAGGCAGAGCGCGCCGAGGAGGGTGACGCGCAGCGGGACGGCGCCGATGGGGAGGAGCGTGGCGACGGCGGCGAAGGCGACGAAGAGCGGGTGACCGGGGGGGTGACTGACGCCGAGGCCCGCGGCGCACGAGGCGAGCTCGGGCGCGTCGTAGAAGCCCATGGAGTTAGCCCCCGCGAGGACGCCGACGAGCGCGGGGAGGGCGAAGGCGAGCACCGGCGCGAGGTCGCGGGCCGTGCTCTTGGGGGCGGTAGGGGGCGGTGCGGCCGACACGGGGGAGCGCGAAGGTACCTCCGAAGAGGGCTGTTGTGGCGGCCCGCGGGAGGGCATCATCGGCCCACAACCGATGGAGCACCGATCGATGACCGCACGCGCGCTGACCCTGACCACGACCCTGATGCTTGCGGCCTGTTCGGGCTCGCAGGTTCGCACCACCTACCGCTACTCGGGCAACGACGGACCCACCATGACCGAGGTGGACATCCGCCCCGGCCCGATGCCCGCCAACGAGAGCTTCAGCGGGAGCTTCAACTCGGGGCAGATCGGCGACGTCTTCCTGGAGCAGACGGGCGACCTCGTGGTGGGCACCTACGCGTACAACCGCGCGTCGTGCCGCGCGACGGGCCGCATCGAGGGCCACACCACCGGCAACCTCCTGCGCTTCACGTGGACCGAGAGCCAGCGCGCCTGCGGCCGCATCGCGCCGCTCTCGGGCAAGGGGTACCTGCTCTTCTGGGTCGACACCGCGGCCAACGGGCGCGCCAACGGCGAGTGGGGCATGGGCGAAAACGAATCCGGAGGCGGCCCATGGTCGCTCTTCCGCGACCGCGTCCGGCGTCAGCCGACCCCGGAAGAAAACGCCCCCAACGGCCCGTTCTCCAACGACCCCGCCACCCCGGCGCGCTGACCGCCCGCGGCCGACCTCCGATGCGCTACTCGGGCTTCACGTCCGGGAGGCGAATCGCGGGGTCGGTCACGCACTGATCGAGCTCGTCCCGACCATCGACGATCACGTCGCGCTGCATCTCGGCCGTCCGGTCGCTGAAGTCGGGCAGGGCCACCTGTCGCGTCTCTTCCATCGACGACGCCAGCCGCCGCGGTACAAACTCCCGCTCACCGTCGACTAGGCGCACCACCAGCGCCGTGATGTTGTCCTCGCCACCATGGTCGTTGGCCATCGCGATGAGGGCGCGGCACGCCACCTCCGGGTCGTCGAAGGCCGTCACCACGTGCAGGATCTCCTCGTCGCTCACCATCCCCGACAGCCCGTCGGAGCAGAGCACGTAGATGTCGTCCTCGCGCGAGTCTTCGGCGTGCAGGTCGACGAGCACCACGTCGTTCATCCCCAGGGCGCGGGTGATGACGTTGCGGGGCAGCTCGTCGCGCTGCGCCGCGGGCAGGTCGGGCATCGAGCGCATGTACTCGTTGACGAGCGAGTGGTCTTGCGTGAGCAGGGTGATGGCCCCGTCGCGCACCCGGTAGCAGCGGCTGTCGCCCACGTGCCCGACGAAGACCTTGGCCCCCTGCCGCGCCACCAGGATGCCGACGAAGGTGGTGCCCATCCCGCGGTGCGCCGCCGCGCGGGCGCCCTCCTCGTAGATCGAGCGGTTGGCCACCTTGATGCTCGTGATGAGCCGGTTTTCCTCGACTGAAAGCGTCGGGTCGTAGTGAAAGGGCCACGTCGCGTCTTCGCGGATCGTGCTGTCGAAGAAGGCCGTCACCGCGCTCGTGGCGAGCTGCGAGGCGACCTCTCCGGCGCGGTGCCCGCCCATGCCGTCGGCGACGACGAAGAGCCCGTGGGCGTGGAGGAGCGCGAAGCTGTCTTCGTTGTGCTCCCGCAAGAGGCCGACGTCTGACCGACCGGCTGCAACAACACGTAACACCACGCTGGCGCGACCTTTTCACCTCGACCCCGACAGTGTCAAGGCGTCGTTGGGCGGTATAGAGTCGCGGCCGCCTACGCCCCCGAAAGCCCCATGAACCACCTCCGCTCCACCTCGCTGGCGTGCCTGCTTCTCCTCGCGGCGTGCAAGCGCTCCCCCAACGAACCCGGTCGGCCTGCGCCCCGCGAGGGAGCGCCCCGGCCAGCGCAGATCCCCACGATGGAGGTCGCCGCCCGCGGCCTCGCGGCCAACAGCGACGCCGCGACGAGCGCACCATACCTGCTGTCGGTGCCCGCGCCGCCGGGGACGGTGTTCGTGCGCTTCGAACGCGGGGGCCGGCCGGGCGCCGCGTTGATCGAAAGCTCCCGCGCGTGGGAGGGGGTTGCAGGGGCCGAGCGGGCGCTGACCTTGTGGATCGAGCGCGGGGAGATTCCCGACGCGACGCGCCTGGCTCGCACCGTGGTCGGGATGGCGTACCCCGAGTATGTGGCGATGCTGGGGCGCGAACCCCTCGATCTTGGCGACGGCGGGGTCATCCGCGGCCCGGCGCCGGCGCTCACCCCCCACCCCGGGGGCGGGCGGCTGCTGACCTTCTCCTTCGTGATCCCGGAGGGGGAGGAGGGCGCCGGCCTCCACGTCGCCCGCTGGCGCTGGACGGACTCCAACCTGCTCATCGATGAGACGCCCCACCCCGAACGTCGTTGACCTCGTCCTTCGCTCCTGACGACAATGCCCCCGATGCCCGAGCGCCTTCAGGTGGAGTACGCGGCCCTCACGGACGTTGGTCGCAAGCGGGCCCACAACGAGGACTCGTTCAAGGTCGCGCCTGACGAGGGCCTCTACCTCGTGGCCGACGGCATGGGCGGTCACAACGCCGGCGAGGTCGCCAGCGCGATGGCCGTCGACGTCGTGTGCCAGTTCTTCGAGGACACCCGCGACGAGCCGTCGCTGTCGTGGCCCTTCAAGCAGGCGCGCGGCGAGCGCTACGACGCCGACACCCTCGGCATCGCGGTGCAGTACGCCAACCTCCGCATCTACGAGTCGTCGCGCGAGAGCCCCGACCGGCGCGGCATGGGCACCACCTTCGTGGGCGCGCTCGTGCGACACGGCGCGGCCTGGGTTGCCCACGTCGGCGACTCGCGCGGGTACATGGTGCGCGCCACCGGCACCATCGAGCCGCTCACCACCGACCACTCGCTGTTGGAGGAGTACCGCCGCACGCGGCCCGACCTCACCGACGAGCAGCTCAAGAAGTTCCCGTACAAGAACGTCATCACCCGCGCGCTCGGGATGAAGCCCGACGTCGCGGTGGAGCTGCACCGGCACGAACTCCACGTCGGCGACACGCTGCTCCTCTGCTGCGACGGCCTCACCGGCATGCTCTCCGACCGTCGCATCGCGCAGATCGTCCACGAGCACGAGGCCCTCACCGACGCGTGCTCGGCGCTCATCGACGCGGCCAACCTGGCCGGTGGTCTCGACAACATCACCGTCGTCCTCATTCGCGCCATGGCGGCGTGAACCTCCCCGGGGTGACGGCGCACCCAACGGGGCCATCACCATGACCGCTCCCACCGTCGCCCCTCGCTGGCTCGTCCTGTCCCTCGTGCTGGCGCCCGCCGTCGTGGGTGCCCACGACTGGCCCAACCTCCGGCACGACCCGCAGCGCACGGGCGCCGCGCTGGGGCCTATCCGTCTGCCGGCTCCTGCGATCCGCTGGCGGCACTACCTCGGGGGGCAGCTCCGCGCCGATCAATGGCGGGTCGCCGACGTCGACCGCGACGGGGTGACCGACGTGGTCTTCGTCGCGAGCGGCAAGGTCATCTGCAAGCACGCCGACGACTCGCTGGTGTGGGAGAGCCCGCTCGTGGCCGCGGCGTCCCTCGTCGGCATCGGCGACCTCGATCGCGACGGACGCAACGAGGTCGTCGTCATCGGCGATCGCGGAGCCGCGATGGTGCTCAACGGGGGCGACGGCCGCGTGCTGTGGGAGGTGCCGCGTGAGGTGCGCGGCTTCACGGCCAACGTGCGGATGGGCGACCTCGACGGCGACGGCCTCGACGAGCTGTACGTCGGCGAGTGCGTGCAGGGCTCCATCGCGGCTGCGGCGTACTCGTTTCGCGACGGCTTCGCGGCGCCCCGCACGCTCTGGCAGCTCCCCATGTCGGCCTCGCGCTGCGGAACCCAGAACGACCTCATCACCGACCTCGACGGCGACGGCATGTCCGAGGTGCTGGTCACCCAGGGCGACACCGAGATGCTCGTCCTCGACGGCCGCTCCGGGGTCGTCCGATGGACCATCCCTGCGCCACCGTCGGGGTCGTTCACGCAGATGTCCGTGCCAATGGCGGTCAACGTCGACGACGACCCCGCGCGCGAGCTCGTCGTGGTGACCAACTCCGTCCGCGCGGGCACACCCGGGTTCGGGGCGCGCCGCGTCGCCGTGTTCGACCCGCCGCTCCCCACGCGCTCGACCGCGACGCTCAAGTGGGAGGCGGTGCAGGCCGACCCCGCCGGGGGCAACCTGGCGTTCTCCGCCGACAGCGTGGTCGACCTCGATGGCGACGGTCAGCTCGAAGTGGTGTTCAGCAACTACGACGGCGTCATGCGTCGGTGGAGCCTGAGCGTCCGCGATGCCGCGACCGGAACGGTGCGCGCCACCCGCGACGGCTTCGAGCTCGTCGGCGTGCTCCCAGCCTCTGCCTCGCGGGGCAACCAGCCCGTCATCGTCGGCGTGCAGGACGACCGCGCGACCGCGGCCTTCACCTACGCGGCGGGCGTGCTCACCGCGCGTTGGACGCTGCCCGAGCGCCGCCCCATCGTGGCCCTCGACCCGTCGCTCGCGCCGCGCGTGGGCCTCGCGTCTCGCCCGCTCACCATGCAGCTCGACGACGACGCGAGCTCACCGCTCGAGCTCCTCACGGCGGCCTTCGACCCCGCGCTTGAGCCCGAGGCGCGCGTCGTCACGACGCTCGTCGCCTATGACATCGGCGGGTCGACGCCCACCGCGCGCGGCACCCTCGACGCGCCCGCGGCCACGACGATGCTGACCTTCCTGTCGGGCGATCGCCTCTCGCGCGACTACGCCCAGCCGCTGGTCGTCACGAGTGATGGCTACCTGCTCGCGCTCGACCGCGAGCTGCGCCCCACCAACCGCCTCGTGGGCACCGAGTTCACCATTCCTGGGATGCGCGTCGGCGGGTACTACTCCGGCTCGACGCTCGTCGGTCCGACGCCCGTCATCGGCACCCTGCCCGGCGCCTCCGGGGGCGAGCGCGTGGTGCTGGTCACCGACAGCCGACCGGCGCTGGTGCGACTCGACGCGCGTCGCGGATCGCTCGCCGTCCCGCCGACGGTGCGATGGGCGCGCGGCCGTGCGGCGTGGCCCCTCATCTCCGACCTCGACGGCGACGGCGCCAACGACGTGGCGGCCATCGACGGTCGGGCGCTGTTGTCCATCGATCCCATGCAGGGCACCTCGACCCGCTGGTCGATGGCGGAGGCCGCTGGTCCCGCGGGCTCGCGGGTGGTGGGCGACGTGCTGCCGGTGCGACGCGTCGGCGAGCCGGGCGTCGACCTCTTCCTGCAGCGCCTCGAACCCGGCAACGTCGCGCGCCCGTCGGCCTTCCGCGGCCGCGACGGCTCCGTCCGCTGGAACACCTTCTCGCGCGCCATCTCCTCGGCCGTGGGCTCCTTCGCCGTGGCCGACCTCACCGGCGATGGCACCGACGACGTGCTGACCTGCTACGGCACGGTCAACCGCCTCGACGGTCGCGACGGCACCGCCTCGCCCGATGGGATGGGTGTGCCCTATGGCTCGCCCGTCGTGTCGTCGTGGAGCGGCAGCGCACCCGAGTTCTATCTCCAGGGGAGCCTCTCCGATGGGCTCTATGGCCTCGACCTCCAGCGCCGCGGTCGCCTCGCCGACGTCCCGCTCTCCGTCGCGGGCGGCACGGTGCTCCGCTGCGCCAGTCGGCCCGCCTTCACGGTCAACCCGCAGGGCACCCCCGAGCTCCGCGTCATCCATCCCCAGGACCTCACCGCCGACGGTGACGCGCCCGCTGCGGCCACCATCGCGCGCGCCTCGCTGGTGGGCGGTCGGGTGTACCCCACGCTCGACGCGGTCCCGGCGACGGCGCGGTCCGTCACGCTCAGCAACGTCACCTCCGTCACCGATGCCGACGGGGAGGGGCACCCGGTGGTGCTCGTGGGCAGCACCGACGGCTGGCTCTACGCGCTCGACGCCTGCACGCTGGCGCTCCGCTGGGCGCACGACTTCCACTACCCCGTCGGCGAGCCGGTGGTGGGCGACGCCGACGGTGACGGCACCGACGACGTGCTCGTCTCCGTGGGCGACGGGTACCTCTACGCGCTCGGCGCTCGCACGCTCCCCACACCCGAAGGCGTTCGCGACACCGACCCCGCCGACGACGCCAGCGACACCGACCTCGACGAGGTCGAGACCTTCGACACCATCACCGCGCGCTGGAACCCTCCCGCCGGCGCCACGCGCTTCCAGGTGCGGGTCACCACGCTCGCGGGCACCGCGTTGCAGTTTCCCGAGTACACCGAGGTCAGCGGCGACCGGGCGCGCGTGTCCGATCTTCCCCTCCGCGTCGGCGGTCGCTACCGCGTGGGCGTCGTCGCCGTCGGGGCCGACGGATCGAGCGCCGAGGCGCAGTCCGATGGCTTCACGGTGGTCGATCGCGCCCCGCCCACCATCCGCATCGGGGCCAACCCCGAGTCCTTCGCGCCGCCGCTGGAGACGAGCAACCTGGAGGTGACCTTCGCCGATCGCACCGGCCTCGCGCGCACCCGCGCCGACCTCCTCGACCCGTCGGGCGTCGTGGTGCGATCGCTCGACGACGAGACGCTCCGCACGCCGCTCCCTTCGCGCACGGTGCGCCTCGCGTTCGACGGCATCGCGGCCGACGCGCGCAGCTACCTGGCGCCGGGCGTCTACACCATCCGCGCGAGCGCGACCGACGTGGGCGGACACGAGACCATGGCCACTGGCACGGTCACGGTCCGCGAGCGCACCGTCGGTCCGATGACCCCGCGCCGAGCCGACGACCCGGCGGGCTGTGCGTGCTCCGCTGGTTCGACCCACCGTGTGCCTCGGGGCTGGTGGATCGTCGGCGCGCTCGCTGTCGCGCTGTCCGCTCGCCGTCGCCGACTACGCTGAGCCGACGACCTCGTGTGAGCGCAGGCCCTTCGCGCGTCGCAGGGCCCGCTCGTCGACCGAGAGCGCCATGATCGCGTCGCGCACGTGGTCGGCGATGGCCTTGTAGGTCTCTGCCTCGGCGGGCATGGCGTAGAAGCGTTCGAGGTCGAGGGCTTCGCCGAACACCATGGTGACGCTCTCGCCCTTGCCGTTGAAGTTGCCCGCCACCTGCCGGGTGATGTCGTTGACGAGCCCGAGCGTGAACACCGGCACCACCACGGGTCGCGCGCGGTAGATGATGCTACCCGTGCCGACGCTGGCGGGCAGCAGCTCGTAGGGGTCGGGCCCGGTGCCGCGTCGCCCCTCGGGGTGGTACCCGATGACGCTCCCGCGATCGCGCAGGAAGGAGTCGACCGCGTCGAGGGTGAACTGGTTGAACGCGCGCTTGGACGACTGCCGCATGACCGGCGGGTACATGGCCCACGCCGACATCACCATGTTGACCAAGACCCCCAGCGGGCCCTCGTAGAAGAAGTTGGAGCGCACCGGAAAGTAGATGGCGGTGATCCAGGGGCAGGCGCGGAGCATCACCGACGAGATGGCATAGAAGTCGAAGAAGCTCCGGTGGTTGGACACCAGAAAGACCCCGCGATCGGGGTCGAGCTTCTGCAGGCGTTCGAGCCCGAGGTGGTGCACGAGGTGGCGGGTCGAGTAGTGCACCCACGTCTGGCCCACGCTCGCGAGAAACGCGTGTGCGGCTCGCTTGGCGAGTGGTCGGCGGTTGACCACATCGGCGATCTCGAAACAGACCCTCTCGGTCACGCTGAGGAGACCGAGCTCCTCGTCCGTGGGACGTCGCATGCGCGGCACCTTCGCACTGCGGTTACGCTGCCACAAGCGTATTGGATGCCCTTCCCTCGACCCCGTCGGCCGTGGCAGAAGGCGGGTCGGTGGAGGCCCCCGTGAACCGTTCAATCGTCGCCTTGCTGGGTGTGTTGACCTTCGGCTGCGCGACGACGCGCGTCACGCAGGAGGCGTCGCTGGAGGCGTCGAGCAACGAGACCTTCGCGCTGCCCAACAGCTCGATGGAGACGGCGATTCCGTTGGTTCCGGGCGAGGAGACCACCGGGGCCATCGGTTGCGGGCAGGTGGCCTGGTACCGCGTGTCGATGCCCGACGCGCGCCCCGTGACGGTGCACATCCTCGGGCAGGCGCAGGAGAACAGCCTCGGCGCGACGGCGACGCTCAGCGTTCATGCGCCGCAGGGGCAGGTGCTCGGCCAGCTCCTCATCCCGGTCTTCGCGCGCGCCCCCAACTGGGACCCGCGCGAGCAGCCCTTCGCGCCGCCCGCGCCGGGCGCGTACTTCGCGAGCGTGCGCCTCGACCCCAACGGCTGTCAGCGCGTGGCCTACCGTCTCGCCCTGCGGTGACCCGCCTCGGCCGCTGGCTGCTCGTCTCGGCCGCGCTCCAGCTCGTCTGCGCCGTCGCCATCGGCGGACGCCTCCACCCCGACGAGGTCCATCAGTGGGTCGAGCCCGCCCAGCGCTGGGTCGTCGGCTACGGAACCACCACCCGCGAGTGGTACCTCGGCATGCGCAACGTCCTCGGCCCCGGCCTCGTGGCGGCGCTGCTCTCGGTCGTGCGTCGCCTCGGCGTCACGTCTCCCACTGCCATCCTCCACGCGCTGCACCTCGTCACGGGTCTCTGCTCGCTGCGCGCCCTCGTCGCGCTCCACGCGCACCTCCTGCGGCGCACCGATGAGGCCCGCGCCGAGCTCGCCGTGGCGCTCATCGCGTGCTCGGTCCCCATCGCCAATCTTCTCTTCCGCCCGATGGGCGAGTCGCTCTCGCTGCTCGCCGTGCTCATGGCCCTCGCGTGCTTCGACGCCGCGCCATTTCGCATGGGCCTCTGGCTCGGCGCCGCCTTCGTGCTGCGCTACCCGTCGGGTCTCCTCCTCGTGGCGCCCGCCGTCGCGCTTGTCCTCCGTCGTGATCGGTCGGCGCTCGTTCGCGCGGCACTTGGTATCGTGATTCCCGTCGTTGCGCTCGGCGTCGCCGATCGTCTCTTCTGGGGCGACGCCTTCCACTCGGTGCTCGCGTACCTCCGCTACAACCTCGTCGACGACCGCGCGCGCATCGACTTCGGCGCTCGGCCCGCGTGGTTCTACGTCGCGTGCCTGCCGCTGTTGGTGCCCGCGGGGGCGTGGGTCGCGCTCGCGTCCTTCGACCGCCGACGCCTCGGTCTCGCGGGCGCCACTGCCGCCGTCTACCTCGCGGGGATGAGCGCCATCGCGCACAAGGAGTTCCGCTTTGTGCTGGTGGCGGTGCCGCTGGTGACGGCCGCGCTCGTCGTCGCGAAGACCGCGTGGTCACCGCGCGAGCGGGGCATCGCCATCGCGCTTACCGCGGTGCAGTCGGTCGTCGTGCTGGTGGTGCTTTACGTGTCCGGGTACTGCCAGGGCGACGTCGCGCGCGCCGCTCGGTGGGCCGGCGAGGAACCTGACCTGCGCGAACTCGTGATGGTCAACGCCACGCACCCGGGGCTCTCCGTCATCGGGCGCGATGTTCCGGTGTGGGGCGACTTGCACGAGCAGCGCGCGCGCACGGCGGCGATGGTGGCGGCGCGCGGTCTCGGCTGGTGCCCGCCGGGGAGGTACCTCGTGTGCGACGAGCGTCGCGGGCCGTGTGTCGATGAGGCGATGCGGGGGGAGGGGTGTGTGGTGGTGGCCCGGCGAGGGCGCGCGGTGGTCATCGCGCCGCCGCCCGTCGTGCCGCGCCCCGATCAGCGGTAGACCACGTCGCTGCCGGTGCCGATGGTCAGCGTGGTGGGGAGGGCTCCTGGGGCGTCGAAGCGCTGGATCGTCACCCCACGCGCGTTCCGCAAGACCAGGTCGCTCCGGCCGTCGCCGTCGACATCGCCGAAGCCGATGGGGCCGAAGCCCCGAACGAGGGTGGCCTCGTCGGGGGCCCGGAGGGCGCCGGCGCTGGTGGGGCCGGTCGCGCTTCCCACGTACAGCCAGGCGTCCCGATACGAGGAGGTGGTGGTGGAGGCGCCGACGCAGTCGCCGTAGCCGTCGCCGTTCACGTCTCCCACCGCGCCGAAGGAGTAGCCGCCCGTGAAGATCGCGCTCGCCGTAACCGACGCTCCGGCGGCCGAGCCGAGGTGGATCTCGACGCCGCTCGTCACCCCCAACCCCAGGTCGGCGTAGCCGTCGCCGTTGACGTCCCCGAGGATAGAGAGGTTCGGCGACGCGAGGCTGCCAGTGGGCGCTTCGACGGGACCGGTCGCCGAGCCCAGCAGCACCCGGCGGATGCCTGCCGAGTCGGTGTACAGAAGGTCGGCGTAGCCGTCGCGGTTCAGGTCGCCCGCGAAGGTGGGGTTCAGCCTGGTGAACTCGGTCGTCGGGGTCGTCGTGGGGAAGGTTGCCCGGCCCGTGAAGTAGCTCGCCCGAACCATCGTGAAGAAGCCGTACCCTGGCAGCAGTCCGTCTGCGGAGCCGTCTCCGTTGAAGTCCCCCGCGTAGCCCGCGAAGGAGACTGGCACTGGGAGCATGACGGGCTCGACCGTCGGCGTGCCGAGCTCGTAGCGCGCCCCCGTCGGGCCAGTGGGCGATCCGGGCGTGATGAAGTAGGCGAAGCGCCATCCGGTCCCGCCAGTCACGGCTTCACGCCCGAAGGCGAGGACGTCGTCGTAGCCGTCGCGATTGACGTCGCCCACCCGCGTCATGCCGGAGACGGCCTCGCCCGCGCGCCCGACGGTCCACGTCGGCGCCCGCACGAAGCCCGCGGCGCTCCCGCGGAAGAAGGTCCGGCCGAGCGCGAGGTCGGCGCGGCCGTCGTGATCGATGTCCCCAACACCAAGCGGCGGCTGCGTCGCGTCGAAGGTGCCATCCGTCGCCCGCAGATCCGTGTAGGTCAGTCGGCCGAGCACCAACCCCGCCGCCGTCCCGCGCGTGAGGTACACCAGCGACTCGAAGCGGCGTCGCGAGAGCGCGTCGTCGTAGCCGTCGCCGTCGACGTCGCCTGCACCGAGCATCCCGGCGGTGGTGGCCGTGCCGAAACCGGACATCAGCGCGACGGGCGTCCCCGGTCCGGTCGGCCCTCCCGGCACGATGCAGTTGTAACCGACGAGGTCGTCGTACCCGTCGCCGTTGTAGTCCCCGCCACGCCTCCCGAGCTGGTCGCTGGAGGTCGAGAACGCGTCGGAGCCCGGCACGTTCGTGGCGGTGTTGGTGAAAGTGCGGGCGCCGGGCACGACCCGCATCGAGCGCGACGCCTCGAATTGGGAGGCGAGGTCGGCGAGGCCGTCGTTGTTGAGGTCGCCTACGGCAACGACCCCGGAGTCGACGAAGATCCCTGGCGCGAAGCCCGTCGCGGCGCCCCGCAGCAGCCGGGAACCCAGCACCACATCGGCGAAGCCGTCACCGTCGACGTCGCCGACCCCGAGGAGGGTGGATCCGGCGGAGGGGGGCGGGGACAGGCTGCCCACGCGGACGGGCGTCCCCACCCCGGCGGCGCCGCCCGGGAGGACCCACAAGGCCGCGCCCCCCGGGTTGGTGGTAACGACGTCGTCGTAGCCATCGCCGTCGACGTCACCCGCCCCAGCGACCGCCGTCCCAAGCAGGCTGCTGCGTGGGCCGACGATCGCCGTGGGGACCGTGAGCACCCCGCCCGGCGAGCCGCGGTAGAGGTACACCGCGTCGGAGTCGGGCGAGCCCACGACGAGGTCGCCGTACCCGTCGCCGTCGAAGTCCCCCGCGAAGTCCGCGGACCGGGCGAAGCCAGTCGAGTCGAGGGGGGCGACCAGGGTACGGGGCGTCGTCGCGAGCCCGGTCGGACCCCCGTCGTAGACCGAGACCGAGACCTGCGGCTCAGTGACGAGGACGTCGGCGTAGCCGTCACCGTTGAAGTCGGGATCGCCGCCCCACGGGCGCGCCCCGGCGGTGGTCGCGGACGCAACGCGCAGCCGCCAGACGGCGGTCGCCGCTCCCGTCGGGGCGCCGCTGGTGAGTGCCCGCAGGCTCCAGTACCAGACGCCCGGCGCGAGGTCGGCGGTGGGCGCGCCGCTGGTGCCCGTTGCGTCGTAGGTGATGCAGCTGGTGGTGAGCGCGCGGTTGCGGCAGAGGGTCACGCGCACGCCGCCGACGCCGGCCGGCAGCGCCCAGCGCAGGGTCGGACGGCGCGAAGGAGCGTGGGCGCCGGTGAGGGGCGCGATCGGGTGCAGCACCGTCGGCGTGGAGTCGTCGGGCGTCACGGGAACGTCAGACGCCAGCGGGACATCGAGCGCGACTGGGACATCGGGCACGGTCGGGACATCGGGTGTCGTGGGCACGTCGGGCGCCGTATCGAAGGTAGCGGGGGCATCAACCGCAGCGGTGTCGCCGCCGACGTCGACCGCGTGGGTGTCATCGCCGACGTCCAGGGGGCTGACGTCGAGCGCTCCGGCGTCCGCGGGCGCCCCGAGGTCGGTCCCGACGTCGACCGCTGGCGCGTCGAGGCTCGCGCCGACATCGTCCATCACCACGCAGCGCCCGCTGACACAGACCGTACCGGCGCCACACGCGCCTCCGCATGGTCCGGCGTCGGGGTTGGATGCGTCGGGGAGGAGTACGGGTCCCGCGGAGCAAGCGCTGACAAGAGCGATCAAGGCAGGAACGGCGAAGCGCATGGGCGAGAAGATGCCCCAGCGCGAAGACGTGTCGCAATCGATGGCGAGGTGGTGTCCGCAGGGGTCGCACGCAGTCTCAACCGATGGCGAGGTGGTGTCCGCAGGGGTCGCACGCAGTCTCAACCGATCGCGAGGTGGTGTCGGCAGGGGTCGCACGCAGTCTCAACCGATCGCGAGGTGGTGTCGGCAGGGGTCGCACGCAGTCTCAACCGATCGCGAGGTGGTCCCGACAGGGGTCGCGGTCGGTTGAGACGTCAACGGGGCAGTACCCTGGTATGGGCTGATGCAATCGACCGCGACGCCCGCAGTCACCGGGGCCCACGCCGCAGCGTCAGCGCGTCGCGCTACGGGTCGTTCGCAGCCAGCGGTCGAACGACCTGTCGAGGCGCGCGGGGCGACGGCACTCGACTGCGTGCGTCGCGGATGCGCGCCGCGCTGACGCTGCGGCGTGGGCCCCCGACGGGTCTGATGCACATCGCGTGGGCGTTCGCTTGCCCGGCGGTGCAGGCGCGGGACGCGACCAACCCCGGCCTGGGCGCCCATCAGCGAGATGAAGATGGGGTCAACCATCAGGTCTCACGCGGACGGCGGCGGAACGCCCACACCCTCCAGCACCAGTCGCAACAACACCTCCGGAATGGCATCCGGCGGCCCGAGATCGGCGCCCGATAGCGCGCGGTGCAGCAGGTGTTCGACCGCGCCCACGACCGTCGCCGCGGTGACCTTCGGCTCCAGCGGCTTGAGCATCCGATGCACGTGCGCAGCCTCGGTGAGCGTGACGGCGCGCACGTCGATCTCGGCCGCGAGGCGGGCGAGGGGAGCACGCGGTCCGTGGTTGGGCGCGCGTCGCTCCTGAAGGTAGAGCCGCGTGACGTCGGGGTGCGCGAGCACCGCCGTCGACAGCTCGACGCCCAGTGTCTGATACGCGCCGAGCAGCGCCCCGTGGTCGCGCGCTTCGCGGAGCGCGGCGTCACATCGATCGAGCGCCCCACGGACGGCGTCGCGCACGGGCTCGACGAGCGCGTCGACCACCTCCGACTGGTCGCGGAAGTACGTGTAGAAGCTCCCCTTGGCGACGCGCGCGCGTCGCACCACGTCGTCGACCGAGACGGCCTCCACCCCGCGCTGGAGAAACAGCTCCAACGCGGCGCGAGCGATGGCCTGGGTGCGGGCTTTACGGTTGGCGTCGCGCGCTCCGCCTTCGGGGCCCGGACGCGTGGACGGGGTCTTCCGCGGACGCACCGCGGGTGACTTCTTGCGGGCGCTTGACATCAGGGGGCCGGGTCCCTCAATAACATGACTGAACGGTCATGGTTTTTGTGACGACGGTTGAAGGGAGGCGGCGATGATCGGACTTCCGCTCGGGATCTTGTACAGCAACGCGTGGGAGTGGGTGATCCACAAGTACGTGCTGCACGGTCAGGGGAAGGACCGCAGCAACTTCTGGAGCTTCCACTGGCACGACCACCACAAGCACGCGCGGCGCGAGGGCATGGGCGACCACCAGTACGCGCGCTCGGTGTTCGGCTGGCACGGGCAGGGGAAGGAGGCGCTGGGGCTGGTGTTCGCGACGCTGGTGCACCTGCCGCTGGCCAAGCGCTACCCGTGGTTCGCCGCGGGCTGCGTGCTCAGCCACTGGAACTACTACCGCGTCCACAAGCGCGCGCACCGCGACCCGCAGTGGGCGCGCGAGCACCTGCCCTGGCACTACGACCACCACATGGGTCCCAACCAGCACGCCAATTGGTGCGTGAGCTTTCCGTTCTTCGACCACGTGATGGGCACGCGCGAGCCGTACCTGGGCACCGAGCGCGAGGCCGCCGACCGGGCGAAGGCCGAGGCGAAGGCTGCCGCGAAGACCGCCCGCGAGGCGGTGGCAACGGCGGGCGAAAGGGGGTAGTACGCCCGACCCCATGACCGACCCCGTTTCCAAGGGCGCGGACCCCTCCGCTGACAAAGAGCTCCGCACCATCGTCGCCGAGGAGGAGAAGATCCTCAAGCGCTGCGTGGAGAACCTGGCGTCAGTGCCGGTCACCTACCAGACCAACTACGACCGCGAGATGGTCGAGCTCCGCGACCTCATCGGCGACGCGCGCAACGAAGACCTGCCCGCGCTCATGGCAGAGATGGAACGCCTCCGCGGCGTGGCCACGCGTCGCGCCGAGGTTCCGGTGGGCAAGGTCGACGAGGGCAACCCCTACTTCGGTCACATGCGCCTGGTCGAGGGCGGTCGCAGCCGCGACGTGCTCATCGGCAACAGCACCTACGTCGACACCGAGCGCGGTGTCCGCATCGTCGACTGGCGCGACGCCCCGGTCTCGCGGATCTACTATCGCTACCAGGAGGGCGACGACTACGAGGAGGAGTTCGGCGGCAAGACGCTGGAGGGCGTCGTGTCGGTGCGCCGCGCGGTGGTCATCCGCGGCGGCGCGCTGAAGCGGGTGGTCGCGCCGCAGGGGGTGTTCTTCAACAGCAAGGAGGGGTGGCAGCGCGCGACCGTCCACGCCGCGAAGCTCCAGGGCGGCCAGATGAGCGCGGTGCGCCCGCCCACCGAGGACGAGCGTCGTGAGGCGGCGAAGTCGAAGGGCAAGCTGGGCGTCGGCGTCGACGGGCGCGAAGACCGGCACCTGCCGGAGATTCCGTCGCTCATCGACCCGCGGCAGTTCGAGCTCATCACTCGGCCGTCGTCGGGGCTCGCGGTCATCCAGGGCGGCGCGGGTTCGGGCAAGACCACCATCGGCCTGCACCGCATGGCCTACCTGGCCTTCAACAACCCCAAGCGCTTCGCGCCCGACCGGATGATGGTCGTGGTGTTCAACCGCGCGCTGGCCCGGTACATCGTGCGCGTCCTGCCGAGCCTCGGCGTCGAAGGCGTGCTCGTGACCACCTACGAGGAGTGGGTTCACCAGCAGCGGCGCAAGCACTTCGCGAAGGTTCCGTCGGAGAACCGCGACGACACGCCGCCGGTGGTGTCGCGGGTGAAGAAGCACCCGATGATGCTGAAGCTCATCGACGAGCGCATCGCCATCGAGGAGCAGAAGGCGAAGGCCGCGGTGCTGGCGACCGGCGAGCGCAACGGCATCGGCGAGCGGGTGGCGAAGGCGTGGAAGGCCCTCGACGGCAACGCGCTGTCGCGACGGCTGACGGGCCTCGGACAGTGGATGCGCGGCGAGCGCGAGCTGGGTGGTTCGAGCGGCGCCGACCTCGGGTCGCGCGTGCAGATGGACCTCCAGCGGACGATGGATCCGTGGATGCGCCGCGCACGCGACGTGGTGTGGGACTGGGCCGAGCTCATCACGGACTACAAGGCGCTGAAGGGCGCGGCCGAGCGCTGGGCGCCGGGGGTGTTCACCGAAAACGACCTGGCGGTGGCCGTGCGGTGGAGCACCGAGCGCTGCACGCGCTGGGTGGTGGCCGACACCACGAGCGAGGACGACGACGAGCCCAAGGGCGACGGCGGCCGCAAGGCGCGGCGCAAGGGCGGCGGCAAAGACCGCGCGGAGCGCAGCGAGCACGTCGAGCGCGCCGAGCGCGGGCGCTTCGGCGAAGAGGAGACCGAGCCGGAGGACATGGGCTGGGGCGCCGTCGAGGACTCGCTGAAGGTCGAGCGCGAGGTGAGCGCGGCGCACGACGACGATGACAACAACGGCGAGCGTCGCGGCGGCAGCGGCGAGGTCGACCCGCGGCGCGGGGCCGACGGCGCGATGGAAGACGAGGCCGACGACGCCATCGACGTCGAGGACGAGGCGCTGCTGCTGCGGCTCTACCAGGTGAAGCGCGGCCCACTGCGTGGTCCGTCGAAGCAGCCGTTGAAGTTCGAGCACCTCTTCGTCGACGAGGCGCAGGACCTCTCGCCGGTCGAGCTCTCGGTGCTGCTCGGCGTCGCCTCGGAGGACATGTCCGTGACGCTGGCGGGCGACACCGCGCAGCGCCTGCACATGGACAACGGCTTCTCCGACTGGTCGGGCGTGCTGTCCGACCTCGGGTTGCAGAGCGTGCAGGTGGAGCCGCTGCGCATCGGCTACCGCTCGACGCTGGAGGTGCTGGCCTTTGCACGCGACATCCTCGGCCACCTCGCCGACGCGGAGCCGCCGCTCGCGACGCGGCACGGTGCGCCGGTGGAGTTCCACGGGTTCAACGAGGTGGGGGCCGCGGTTGCCTTCCTCGCGGAGGCGCTGCGCGAGCTGTCGCTCCAGGAGCCGCGGGCCAACGTCGCGGTCATCGCGCGCGACCCCGAGCGCGCGGAGATCTACTACCAGGGCCTGTTCAAGGCAGAGGTTCCGCGGCTGGCGCGGGTGCGCGACCAGGACTTCTCCTTCAAGCCGGGCGTCGAGGTCACCGACATCCGCCAGGTGAAGGGGTTGGAGTTCGACTACGTGATCCTCATCGACGTGACGCGCTCGCAGTACCCCGAGGACGACGAGTCGCGACACCTCCTGCACATCGGCGCCACGCGCGCCGCGCATCAGCTCTGGGTGGTCTCGACGGGCGTTCCGTCGACGATCCTGCCGCGCTACATGATCGAAGACTGACCCGGCGCTACAGCGCTGCGCTGGCTATGGCGCTTCGGTGACCATCGCTTCGGCGGTGGCACCGAAGACCGTCTCGAAGTGCGTCACGGCCCTCCGCGCCAGCGCCTCCACCGTCGGAACCCCTTCCACCCCCATCGCCTCCAGCGACGTCACCGGATGCTGCGCGATGCCGCACGGCACGATCACCCCGAAGTCTGCGAGCGCAGTCGTCGCGTTGAGGGCGAAGCCGTGCATGGTGACCCAGCGGGAGATCTTCACGCCGATGGCGCCGATCTTCGCGGGCGCGTGGTTGTGCTCCTGACCGGGCCATTGGTGCGGCGATTCGAGGTCGATCCATGCGCCGATGAGGTCGTCGCGTGGGCCCACGCCGAGGCCGTGGTCGGCGCACAGAAGGGACATCACCCGCACGAGGTCACGCACATAGCGGCGCACGTCCTGGCGGTCGGGCGCGAGGTCGAAGATGGGGTACGCCACGAGCTGACCGGGCCCGTGGAAGGTGACGTCACCACCGCGCTCGGTCTCCACGAGATCGACGCCGCGCGCCTGGAGGGCGTCGGCCGTGAAGAGAACATTTTCACCATGGGCCGAGCGCCCGAGGGTCACGACGGAGGGGTGTTCGAGCAGCAGGAGCGTGTCGGGAATCTCCTTCGCTGTACGTCGCTCGACGAGCCTCGCCTGGAGGGCGTGCGCGTCGCGATAGGGCACGCGCCCGAGCCACACCGGGACAAACCGCCGCCCGCTCGATGCCCCTTCCACGCGCACCCTCAGAGCACGTCGGGGATGACCGGGATGGACGACATCGAGAGGTACACCGGGAGGTCGGGCGAGACGAGATTGGCGTTGTCGTACGGCGTGACGGCGGCTCGCTGGAGACCCGGATCACCATGGATGTGCACGTACTGGTATCCCGGCGTGAGGTCGCGCACCGGGGTCGCGCTCATGTCGCCTGCCGCGTCGTCGCGCCACGCGATGCCCACCGGGGAGATGGCGACGGCACGGTCCATCGTGCGATCGAAGGTCAGGCTGCCGTCCTGATCGATGTAGAGCGCGATGCGCGCGAGGGCGACGCTGGCGCCGCCGAAGCGGGCGCGCACGGCCTCGGGCGGCGGCCCCGCGAGCACGACGGGGTACGTGGCGAAGCGGCCGGTGAAGCGCACGGCGACGCCGTTGGTCTCGACGTCGGGGACGGCGCCGACGAGGTCCCAGAAGAGGGCCACGCGGAGGTTGGTGAGGGTGACGCCGGGCATCATCTCGCGAATCATCGCGAGCCCGGTGGTGGAGATGCGATCGACGACGGTGGTGATCGGCGCGCGCGCGAAGGTGAGGCGCGACGTGCCGAAGACGTCACCCGTGATGAACATCGTCCCGTCGGGGTTGCGCTGGAGGGTGACCCCCATCGGCGCGACCACGGGCGTGAAGCGTCCGGTGGTCTGATCGAGCAGCCCCGCGAGGCCAAAGCCGTTGGCGGAGTAGCCCGTGTCGTAGGTGTAGAAGTGCCCGGCGATGAGCGTCCCGATCGACGCGGCGAGCCGGTCGTTGGCGACCACGAGCACGCCGTTGGCGCGGCCCAGGTTCGTCTCTCCCGGGATGGGGCCGTCGACGTCGGTGAGCGCGCGTCGGGTGCCATCGGCGCCGTCGACCTCGTAGCGGGTCAGTCGCCAGCGCCCGTTGAGCGACTCGGTCGCGGGCGCGTCGGTGGTCGTTGGCGTGTCCGCGGTCGAAGGTGCATCGCCTGGCGCGATGCCCTGATCAGCGGGCGTGGCGCCGGCGTCGGAGGTGGGCGGCGGGAGGATGACCGTCGATCCGCAGCCGAGGGTCGCGAGCGTGAGGGCGAGCAGCGATGGGGCGCGCATGGCGACGGAGAGTACCCCGAAGAACGCTACCGCTCGAAGCAGTCGTCGGGCACCCCGCGGGTCTTCCGCATGAGCGCCGTGGCGGCGATGTATCGGGTGGTGACGGGGTCGTGATAGCCGCTGGCGGGCGTGAGATCGGGGACGTGGGCGCGCAGGTCGAGGTGGATGCGATGCATCGAGAGCTCCCGCACGTATTTGCCCACCAGCGAGGCCAGGCCCACCGCAGGATCGGTGGCGTCGGCGTCCTGAAGAAAGGCAACCTGACCCACCGACGGGACGCGGTACGCCGAGCGCCCTGAGGTCTCCTCCTCGATGGCGACGAGTGGGCTGAGCTCACCGAGCGCGTCTGCGTAGCGCTTGCGCCCGCCGACCTTCCCGCACACCGCGTCGACCGGGGCGCCGCCGATCTTCCAGAGTGCGCGCACGAGGTCGAGCATGCGGGCGAGGTCGACGTCGAAGCGGCTGCGTCCGCGGTCGCGCTCGCGATGGAGGCGACGGTTGCAGACGCTCGCAAACCTCACGGCGCGCACGGTCACTCCGGCGTCTCGGAGCGAGGTCGCTCCAGCGCGATGCGCAGACGTCACGACGCCGCCAAACGCGGGGAGGGCGATGGGGGCGTCGAAGCACATGCGCGGAGCCTCGCCGTCGGGGCAGAGCGCGCGGAGTGAGGTGTCGTCATCGAGGCTGAGCGACGCGAAGAGCTCCGCGAAGTCTGCCGGGCGAAGCCCGAGGTGAACGTCGAGCAACGCGAGCACGGTGGCCTCGACGTCGCGCATGGCGCCGTGGGCACAGAGGCCCTTGCTGTCACCGACGCCGATGGCCTGGGCGGCACGAACGAAGCGCTCCCAGGTGGTGCCGACGTCGAGCAGCGCACCGGTGACGATCATCGGGCCGAGCCGCGGTCCGAGGCCGTTCTCATCGACGCCGACGCGGAGCCCGGCCGATCGGTCGCTCATGCGGCGGTCGTAGTACGTTCCGCGCGGTATGCGAAACATCCCGGGAACCTTCGCGGCCCTGCCGGCCTCCATCCGGACGATGCGAACCACCGCCCTCCTCGTGTTGCTCGCCTCGCTCGGCTGCGCTTCCACGACGACGCCACGCGCGACCACTCCGGAGCACCACGGGCCGCGCCGCACGGCGCAGGGCGAGGAGTTCCGCATCGTGGGGGCGTCGGGATCGAATCAAGGCGACGCATTCGATGCGACGCTGCTCTTCGAGCGCGGCATCGCGCTGATGCGCGAGCAGCACTGCCCCGAGGCGCTGGTCGAGTTCGACCGGCTGCTGTCGCAGTTTCCGACGGCGTCGATCATCCCGCTCACGCAGTACAACCGCGGGCTGTGCCTGCAACGCGCGCAGCGGTGGCCCGACGCGGCGACGGCGATGCAATCCGCGGCGGTTTCGACCGAGCCGGTGCTGGCCCACGACGCGCTCTTCCGTCTCGCGGCAGTGGGAGAGTCGGGCGCCAACCCGACGTGGGTGCTCGACGCCACCGACGCGCTGCGAACGCGCTCGCTCCCGCTGACCCTGACCGAGCGTGTCGAGGTCGCGGCGCGGCGCGCGTCGGCGCGTCTGGCGCAGGGCAACCTGGAGGAGGCCGAGCGCGAGGCCAACGAGGCAGCGAGCATCGCGCCGACGCCGGAAGCGATTCGCGCGCTCGACGACGACACGCACGCGGCGGAGGCGAAGGTGGTGCTCGCCGAGGTCACGCGGCGTCGCGCGCTGGCGGTGCGCTACGTGGTCGAGGCGCCCGACTCGGAGGCGGCCATCACGCGACGGGTTCAGCTCGTGACGCGGGCGCACGTACAGTTCAACGAGGCGATCAGGGTGGGGCACCCCGACTGGGCCGCGGCGGCGGGGTTTCGCATCGGCGAGATGTACCGCGACCTCTACGACACCATCGTCGACGCGCCGACGCCGACGGACTGGGACGACGCGCAGCGCCGGGTGTACCGCGAGCGCACGGCCGAGCGGCTGCGACCGTTGCTCCAGGGGGCGCTGCGGAGCTGGGAGGCGACGCTCACGATGGCGCGCCGCATCGGCATCACGAGCAACGAGTGGGTGCGCCGTGCGGACGAGGCCGTGGAGCGACTGCGCGCGGTGGTGATCGCTCGGCCTTGACACCGGTCGAGGCATGGGGGTAAGACGCCGCTCCCTGACTCGGCTCTGTTTCGTAGGGCGATTGCTGTCTTGCGACGGATGGCGAGACCGTGTATACAGCGCGGCCTCACGATCCGGCGCTGGCGTAGCTCAATGGCAGAGCACTGGTTTTGTAAACCAGGGGTTGTGGGTTCAACTCCCATCGCCAGCCTCTTCAACGGGGTGCCACGGTGAGGGGTTGTGAGGGATAGAGTTCTTTGAAGTGCTGAGTTGTCGGAGGGTTGCCCGAGCGGCCAAAGGGAGCAGACTGTAAATCTGCCGGTTCACACCTACGATGGTTCAAATCCATCACCCTCCACCCTGACGCGGGAATAGCTCAGTTGGTAGAGCCTCAGTTTTCCAAACTGATTGTCGCGGGTTCGAATCCCGTTTCCCGCTCTGGTTATCGTTGGTTTTCTGGTTCGTTGTTCGCTCACCTAGCTCAGTTGGTAGAGCACGTCCTTGGTAAGGACGAGGTCGTCGGTTCAATCCCGATGGTGAGCTCCGGTTCCACGACCGCCGACAGTGCGGTCCTGTCGGAGGTCTGAAGAGTCATGGCCAAGGAGAAGTTCAGCCGCAGCAAGCCCCACGTCAACGTCGGCACCATCGGTCACATCGACCATGGGAAGACGACCCTGACGGCGGCGATCAGCTCGGTGCTGTCGAAGGCGAAGGGCGCGAAGTTCAAGGCGAT
>JBGARZ010000025.1:0-152713 GCA_044229975.1 Polyangiales bacterium | reverse complement strand
CGACCTGCCGTCAGCATGCCCGGAGCGTCTTCGCCTTCCTGTGCGACGCCATCTCCGCGAAGCTGCGCGGCGTGGTGGCGCCGTCGCTCATCCCGCCCGAACTCTTGTCCAATGGAGTTGGGGCCTGAACGCTTACGAGGCCGTTTGTCGGGCCCGCGGGGCAGGTGCTGCGACGGGCGTTGGCGGCGGCGGGCGTTGCGACGGAGCAGGTGTACCTGACCAACGCGGTGAAGCATTTCCGACATCGGGCGGATGGTCCGCGACGGCTGCACGAGACGCCGCGGGTGCGGGACGTGGGTGCGTGCAAGCCGTGGCTCGACGCCGAGCTCGCGCTGGTGCGGCCGCGAGTGGTGGTGGCGCTCGGGATGACGGCGGGGCGGGCGCTGCTGGGTCCGCTCGCGAGGGCGGAGGCGCGTGGGCAGTGGGTGCGTGGTGCGGGAGGCGCGAGCGTCGGGGTGCTGTTGACGTGGCACCCGGCGGCGGTGCTGCGCGCGGTGACGGGCGGAGAGGCGATCGAGGGGGAGCTGGAGGCGCACCTGCGCGCGGCGTGGGCTGCGGCGCGGGCGGCGTAGAGCGCTACTCCGTCGCCGCGCCCGACTGGCTGGCCATCCACTCGTTCATGCGCCGCGTGATCTCCTCCGTCGTCAGCACCTCCAGCTGCCGCGCCAAAATCCACCGGTGCCCAAACGGGCACGTCACCACGCCGCTCCGAAACCCGTGGAACCCATCACTCACGGCCTCCGCCGACGTCGCCCCCGCGCCCACCGCCCGCGCGTGCGCCGCATCGGGATCGTCGACGTACACCGTGTACGACCCGGTGTTGCCCCCGAGACTCTTCGGAGACCGCAGCCTCATCGACGGGTACTCGTCGGCCACGAAGACCAGGCCCCTCCCGATGACGAGCTCGGCGTGGAAGACCACGCCATCGGGGCCGTCCATGCGGCTGATGCAGCGGGCCCCGAAGGCGCGCTCGTAGAAGGCGATGGCCTCGGCGCCGCCGTTGACGATCACCGACGGAACCACCGGCATGTGCTGCTCGGGAATGGTGGAAACGCTCGACATGGGATTGTCCTCCTCGGTCACGCACGCTTGCGATGGCGCGACCGCCCGACGGATAACCGCCCCCCTCCCCGTGGGTATTGGACAAACGCGACCGACGACGACGAAGCCCACCGACGCGCTCGACGCGCTGAGCCTGAAGCGCCTCGTGTACCCGCAGGCCGCGTCGCAGCGCTTTCGACTCGGGCGCGCGCTCCCCGCCGACGACCTCGCGCACCTCGTCGACAACCACTGGCTCATCTCGTGGGACCTCCGCGACGCGCCGCCGCACCAGCAGGAGGTGCTCCCGCAGCCGTCGGCCAACATGACCTTCGAGGGCAGCGGCTTTCGCCTCTACGGGCTGAGCACGCGCCGCTGGTCGCACACGCTCTCAGGGACGGGGCGCATCTTCGGGACGAAGTTTCGACCGGGCGCTGGCTTCCTCCTGACGGGTGCACCCGCGACGGCGTGGGCCAACCGCGGTGAGGCGCTCGATGGGCTGTACCCCGCGGCGCGCGAGCTCACCGAGGGCTTCGCGGACGACACCGACGCCACGCGCCTGCGACGGGTGGAGGACTTCCTCCGCGCCCACGCGCGACGCCCCGAGGGGACGGCGCACGGCGAGGTGATGCGCGTGCTCGCTGCGCTGGAAGGCGACCCCGCGCTGACGTCCGTCGAGCACCTCGCGATGTCGGTGGGCCTCTCTGTGCGAACACTGCAACGCCTCTTCCGCGACTGCGTCGGCGCGAGCCCCAAGTGGGTGCTGCGTCACCACCGCCTGCACGAGGCTGCGGGCGCCATCGCGCGCGGAACCGACGAGCCCATCGCCGACATGGCCGCTCGCCTCGGGTACTTCGACCAGGCGCACTTCACGCGCGACTTCACCGGCGTCGTCGGGCAGAGCCCTGCGCGCTACGCCGCCGCGTGTCGCAGCGCCACCGAGGGCGGCAGTCGATGAGCGTCGCGCGCATCACGGTGGCGGTCGCTCTGCTGTCATCGGCGTGTTCGACGCCGCGTCGTCGCGAGCCCACACCGCGCGTCGTGGTCGACGTCCCGGTCGCGATCGATGTGGTCGCGGTCGACGTCCCTCCCCCGCCGCCGATGCCCGACCTCGCACCCGCCGTCGACGGCGGGTCGACGTGCGACTGTCCCGCGTACACAGACTGCCGCGTCGTGCGTCGCCGAGCGCTCGCAGGCGAGGTCTCGCGTGAGGTCGGGCTGCGTCTCGCGGGCGGCGCGTTTCAGTGCGACCCAGCCGTCGTGGGATGCAGTCGGCCGTTGCCCGCCGCGAGCGGCGCCGAGGTGTGGGAGCTCACGCCGGGCTGCGGCTTCTGGACCGAGCGCCTGCTGGTGATCGGCCGCGACGTCTACCACTGGCAGCCGATGTCCGTCGGCGAACGGGGCGGACCAGGATGGTCGCTCGCGCGCATGCGGGTCGAGGACCCACGCACGCTGCGCCCACTCGGGATGCACTTCCTCGCCGACACGCGTCGCGTGTACCGCGAGGGTCCGGTGGTGGGCGCGGACGTGGCGACGTTCCGGGTGCTGGCGTGCCCGGTGGAGACGAGCCGCTGCCTCGCGAGCGACCGCGCCGCCTACTTCCATGAAGGCGACGAGGGCTGGAGCGTGGAGCGAGTCCCGCGATGAGCATCGTGGACGCCCGCCTCCCGCCCGACTTCTTCGCCCGCGACGTCCGCGTGCTCGCCCGCGACCTCCTCGGCCGCGTCCTCCGCACCGTTACCCCCGACGGGCCCACTGCCGGCGTCATTGTCGAGACCGAGGCCTACCGCCGCGAAGAGTCCTGCTGCCACACGTTCGGCGGCCGCACCCCTCGCAACGCCTCGATGTTCGGCCCGCCCGGAACCGTCTACGTCTACTTCGTCTACGGCATGCACCACTGCGTGAACCTCGTCGGCGAGGCTCCCGACTCCGGCTGCGCGGTGCTCATCCGCGCGCTCGTGCCAACCGAGGGCCTCGCCCTCATGCGCGCACGCCGCGGCACCAAGGCCCCCGACGCGCGCCTCTGCAACGGCCCCGGCAGCCTCTGCCGCGCCCTCGGCATCGACCGCTCCTGGGACGGCCTCGACGCCACCACGTCCGACCGCATCGCCGTCCTCGCGGGCGCACCTATCGCCGACGCCGACGTGCTCACGTCACCGCGCATCGGCGTGGTCGGCCGCCCCGAAGACGTCGCCCTCCCCTGGCGCTGGCGCCAGCGGGGCGTCGCCGGTCTCAGGTGAACTTGAGCTTGGTCGCCGCGACGGCGGACATCTGCAGGAGCAGCCAGCCGTGGCGGAAGCGCGAGATGTTGGTCTCGCCGTACGTCCGATCGCGGTAGCGGATCGGGATCTCGAGGATCTTCAGGTTGAGCTTCGACGCCCCGAAGATGAGGTCGAAGTCACCGAAGGGATCGAAGTCGCCGAAGTACGCGCGGTTGGCCGCGAGGCGCTCGTAGTCCTGCGCCCACAGCACCTTGGTGCCGCAGAGCGTGTCCTTGAGCGGCTGGTTGAGCAGGTACGTGAACAGCTTGCTGAAGCCGATGTTGCCCAGCTTGTTGAGGAAGCGCATCGCCTCCGCTTCCATCGGGTACACGAGCCGCGTGCCCTGCACGTAGTCGCTCTGCCCCTTCACCATCACGTCGAAGAACTTCGGCAGCTCCTCCGGCGGCACCGTCATGTCCGCGTCGAGGATCATCAGGATGTCGCCGGTGGCCTCACGGAAGCCCACGCGCACCGCGTCGCCCTTCCCCTTGCCCGTCTGCCCGTACACCGAGATCTTCAGCGGCCCGTCGTACGCCGCGATGGCGCGCTCGATGGCGCCGCGCGTGTCGTCGGAGCTGCCGCCCTCGACGAAGATCAGCTCGGTCTCACCACCCATCACCGGCGTGCGCTCGATGATCTTCGGGATGTTGCCCGCCTCGTTGCGCGCCGGGACCACCACGGTGACCTTCGGCTCGGGCGTCGGCACCACCGCCTCGCCGCGCCGACGCAGCACGTACAGCCGGTACATCGACGCGCTGCGCACCACCGGCAGCTTCGAGACGTACTTGTTGAGCAGCCCCGCGACGCCGGGGATGGGCAGCGGGAGCAGCACGCGGTCTTCGAGCTTCACGACCTCGAGACCGGCGATGTCGAAGAGGTTCTGGAGGTCGGACTCGCTCAGCCAGTTGGCGGCCGGCGTCGGGATCTTGAAGCCCGCCACCTCGCCCGCGCGCAGCGCCAGCTCCCACAGATAGTTGTAACAGGTGAGGAACACCCGACCGCCCGGCGCGAGGTGGCGCGAGAGGTTCTCCAGCAGCCGCTGGATGTCCGGCACCTGGTGCACGAGGCGATCGCAGATGATCGCGTCGTAGCGCTCGGGCAGACGCATCGTGAGCGCGTCGTCTTCGCGCAGGTGCAGCTCGGGGTGGCGGCGCTGCGCGTTGGCGATGGCGTCGGGCGTGCGGTCGACGCCGTGACGAACCGCGTTGGGCAGCTTCGCGAGCGTCGCGCCCGGACCGGAGCCGACCTCCAGCACCCGCGCGTCCTTGGGGATCGCCCGCGCCATGGTCTCGGCCACGTCGTTGCGCAGGTAGCGGACGCCGAGCCCGAAGCGCGGCTCCTCACGCGCGCTGCGCTCGAAGTACGCGCGCCACGCGTCGTCCTCGCGCGTCGCCACGATCACCGGCTTGTCGCCGTCCTGCACGCCGTTTTGCACCACGTTGGAGGTCTCCATTTTACGGCGCGGACATAGACCATCCGCGCCGCGGAGTCATCACCCGCCCGCCGTGAGGTCGTCGACCATGCGCGTCACCACCGCGAGACCGCGCGACCAGAACGCCGGGTCGCGCACGTCCAACCCGAGCTCGGACAGCAACGCCTCGGGGCGGTCGCGCCCGCCGCTCGCGAGCAGCCGCAGGTACTTCGGGACGAAGGCCGCGCCCTCGCGCTCCCACAGGTCGTAGAGCGCAAACACCAGCAGCTGACCGAACGCATACGAGTAGCAATAGAAGCGGTAGTGAACGAGGTGGGGAATCGCGCCCCACCCAAAGCGATCGCGCTCCGTCCGCAGCACCGCGTCGCCGTAGAGGCGGTCCATCTCCCCGGTCCAGATGGCCGAGATGTCGTCGACGGGCAGCACGCCATGGGCGCGCGCTTCATGGGTGCGCAGCTCGTACCGCGTGAACGCCACCTGCCGATGGATGGTCCCGAGCGCCTCTTCAACGCGCGCGGCGCGCATCGCCCGGCGGGCCGCCGGGTCGGTCTCGTGGGCCAGCAGGTTGCGTCCCAGCACCAGCTCACCAAACACGCTCGCCGTCTCCGCCATCGGGCTCGTCGGCCAGTAGTTGAGCAGGGACTGTCCGCCCGCGAGCGCGAAGTGCACCCCGTGCCCGAGCTCGTGCGCCAACGTGAACACGTCCCGCATCCGCCCCTGGTGGTTGACCAGCACCCGCGGCGCGACCCCCGGAATCATCCCCGCGCAGAACGCCCCGTCCCGCTTGCCCGCGCGCGACTCGGCGTCGATGCGCCCCTCGGTGAAGAACTTCCCCGCGAGCTCGGCCACCGACGGATCGAGGTCGCCGAAGGCCCGCAGCACCTCGGCGCGCGCGGTCTCCCACGACGCCTCGCGGTCGCCGTCGGGCTGCGGCGCGAGCACGTCGTGACTCTCCAACACCGGCAGCCCGAGGTTGGCGGCCTTCCAGCGGAAGTACCGCTGCGCGACGGGGTAGTGGGCCTCGACGGCGGTCATCAGCGCGTCGAGCACGGGCCGCGAGAGCTCGTCGTCGAGCATGGTCGGAGCGACCGGGTCGCTGTATCCGCGGAGGGTGTTTTCGAGGCGGTGGTCTTGGTAGAGGGTGTTGACGATGAAGCCGAGCGTGGGGGCGCTCTCGGCGAGCTGCCGTTGGATGGCGGCGGTCGCGCTGCGACGAACTTCGCGGTCGGGGTCTTCGCGCAGCGAGCGCACGTCGGCGAGGGTGAGCGAGCGGGCCTCGCCGCGGACTTCCAGCGAGAAGCGCCAGCCCGCGAGGAGCTCGTCGTAGAGCTGGGTCCAGGCGCGGCGTCCGGTGAGGTCTTTGGTGGAGAGGGCGTCTTCGACGGGCGCCGCGAGGGTGTGGGGCGCAGCGGCGCGGACGCGCGCGAGGTGGTGGCCGTAGGTCGCGAGCGAGGGCTCGGCGGCCCAGCGGTCGTGCACGTCGGCGGACGCGCGACCGAGCTCGATGTCGATGAAGCGGAGCTGGCTGAAGGCCTGGTTGGAACGCTCGCCGACGCGACCGTTGAGCGCGCGAGTGGGCTCGTCGAGCGCGTCGGTGGAGAGGGTGAGGTTGGCGAACATCTGCGGGCGGTAGATCACCGCGAGAGCACCCTCGTAGGCGCGCAGCATCTCGGCGAGCTCAGGGCCCGAGAGCGCGGCGACGCGATCGCGGTAGGTCGCACCGACCTCGGTGGCGAGGCGCAGCGCGGCGTCAAGGTCCCGATCGAGGGCGGGGTCGGCGACGGAGGTGTAGAGGTCGGAGAGGTTCCAGCGAGGGGTGGAAGGCGCGGGGTTGCTCACCCGGGCGGTATACCGCACCGGGTATGGGTGTCGACGTGACGACTGCGCACGGGGAGCGCGGTCTTCGTGTCACCATGCGCCGCGATGTCGGCCCCCACCGAGTACGAGCGCCAGGAACAGAAGCAACGCGCCCAGGCCTGGTACGCCGTGGTGGGCTTCGGGGTGCTGGTCGCGGGCGTGGCGGTGATCCTGTCGTGGATGCCCGACAACCCCTTCTCGCGCCCCTCGGAGACGCCCAACACCACGCGGCTCAACGCGAGCGCGCTCACCGGACGCGACGCCCCGATGCTGGCCGTCACCCCATCGCAGCAGGCCGCCATCGGGGCCGGGTGCCGGGTGAGCGACGTGGCGCTGGTGCAGGAGTGGCGCGGGTCATTTCACCTGACCAACACCGAGGCGCTGCTGGCCTACGCCGACCGCGCGCGCAGCCGCCGCTTCACCCCCAACGGGTGGACCGCCGACGGAGTCGGCGACGCGGGCACCGGCTGCGTGGTGGTGTTTCACGCTCGCGAGGGTCGAGCCGCGAAGGACGCCCGCTGGACGGTCTCCGACGACCGCACCACCGTCACGCCCGACAACGCCTTCGCCCGTGAGCTCGCCGCGATGCTCCCATCGCGCCGTCGTTGAGTCCGCGAGCGTGAGAGACTCCGCGCCCGATGAGCGCCCTGCCGACCACTGAGACGAGCGACACGCCCTTCCGCACCGACGCCGCGCCCGCGCCCGACCCGGCGTACCTCCGCAAGCTGCTGATCTTCCTGAGCGTCGCGACCTTCTTCGAGGGCTACGACATGTTCGCCATCGCGCAGCTGCTGCCCAATATCCGCGCGGACTTCCACCTCACGCGCACCGAGGGCGGGGTGATGCTGGCGCTCATCAACCTCGGGACGGTGCTGGCGTTCCTGCTCATCCGCGTGGCCGATCGGGTCGGTCGCAAGAAGGTGCTGTCGGCCACCATCGTCGGGTACACGCTCTTCACGCTCGCCTCCGCGGCGGCGCCCAACGCGGTGATCTTCGCGGTGCTCCAGTGCGTCGCCCGCGTCTTCCTCATCGGCGAGTGGACCATCGCCATGGTCTACGCGGCCGAGGAGTTTCCGGCGGCGCGGCGAGGCTCGGCCATCGGCATCCTCCAGGCGTGCTCGTCGCTCGGCGGCATCGTCTGCGCGGGCCTCGTCCCGCTGATGCTGAAGAGCCCGCTCGGGTGGCGCACGGTGTTCATCGCGGGCGCCGTCCCGCTGATGATCGTCGCGTACGCGCGGCGCGGATTGAAGGAGACGCGGCGCTTCGAGGAGGCCCGCGCGAAGGGAACCTCCATCGAGCAGGGCGACCTCGTCGCGGTGCTCAAGACGAAGCACCTCAAGCGCATCCTCCAGATGGCCGTGATCTGGTTTCTCTCGTACCTGTGCACGCAGAACGCGATCACCTTCTGGAAGGAGTTCGCCATCGCCGAGCGAGGCTTCACCGACAAGCAGGTGGGCGCGACCATCACCATCGCGGCGCTCGCCTCGATGCCGTTGGTGTTCCTGGCCGGGCGCCTGCTCGACGTGATCGGCCGTCGGCGCGGCGCGGTGGTCATCTTCGGAACGCTCTCCCTCGGCGTCTTCGCGGGGTACACCCTGCACGACCGCACGGCGCTGACCTTCGCGCTCATGGTGACGGTGTTCGGCGCGAGCGCCTTCCTGCCGGTGCTCAACGCGTACACCACCGAGCTCTTCCCGACCGAGCAGCGGGCCGACGCCTTCGCGTGGTCCAACAACCTGCTCGGTCGCATCGGGTACGTGCTCTCGCCGCCCGCCATCGGCTACTTCGCCGACCGGTACGGGTTCGGTCCCACCGTCGGGGCGACGGCGATCTTCCCGCTGCTGGCGCTCGGGCTCATCCTGGCGCTGCTGCCCGAGACGCGCGGGCGCGAGCTCGAAGAGACCGCGGGGCTCTGACCGCCCTCAGTCCCCACACTCGACGATTGTTGGCCAATCCCCCGGGACACCCCGTTACACTCGCGGGCCGTGGCTCACCGAGTGATCTCCAGCGAGTACATCGACGCCATCAGCGCGCTCGACGTGCGTGGCTACACGGTCGACGCGGTTCTCGGTCGAGGCGGCGTCGGGGTGGTGTTTGCCGCCATCCACGAGTCCAAGACCGTCGCCGTGAAGGTCGCCTGGCCCAACACCCCCGACCACGACGGAACGCTCGGCGAGAAGACCCTCCACCGACTCCGCGCGCCGAAGCTGGGCGACGACGGCAGCGGTCCCCTCTTCGTCCCGCCCACGGAGCTCGGCCGCTGCAACCGCGTGCTGCTCGGCGAGGTCCACCGGCTCCGCGAGGTGACCCACCCGTCGCTCATCAGCGTCACGACGCAGCTCTCGCTCGACGGTCGGCAGGCCTCGGTGATGCCCCTGCTCAAGGGCCGCGCGCTCGACCCGACCTCGCGCAAGGACGTCTCGAAGCTCGCCGAAGAGCTTCAGCACCTGCACGACCAGCACTGGCCGCACGGCGACCTGAAGCCCGAAAACGTCGTCTTCCTGGAGGAGGGCGGCGTCATGCTCATCGACCCCCTCCCCGTCGGCCTCGACCTCGTCACCCCCGACTGGAACCACCTCAACTTCCTCGTCTCCACCCCGCTGGTGGAGAGCGCCGACCCGCGCGACCGGCGGATGTTTCTCCGTCACCGTGACCTCGTCGCCCTCGCGCTGATGACCGCGCAGGCGTGGACGGGTGAGCGCCCGTGGGGGCACGCCGAGGTCGTCCGCATGGCCGACCGCAACGTGGGCATCGACGCCAAGCGCGAGGTGCTCCGCGTCGCCCGCCAGAAGACCGACGCCATCATCCCCAGACTCCCGGCGGCCCTGCGCCCCTTCGTGAGCCTCGCCCTCGACCCGGGCCTCTGGCCCGACGACGGACCCATCTTCGCGGCCTACCTCCAGGCGCGCCCCTTCGAGGTCCGCTGCGACGCGCTCACCTCCATGCCGCTCGGCCGCATCTTCCGCGAGGTCGGCGAGTGACGATGGCCTCCGTCACGCGCGACAGCGTGGCCTGTTGCTTGTAGGTTCCGCGCCCCATGCGCCGCCCGAGCGCCTTCGCCCCGACCCTCCCATGGCTCGCGTTGCTCGGCGCCGTGCTGTGCTTCTTCGGCGCCAACGTCGGGCGCACGTGGGACTTCACCGTCGACGACGCGGGCATCTCCTTCGCCTACGCGCGCAACCTCTGGCGCGGCGACGGCCTCGTGCTCACCCCCGGCGCCGAGCGCGTCGAGGCCGCCACCAACTTCCTCTGGATCCTCCTCCTCTCGCCCGCTGACGCCCTCGGCGTCACCCACGAGGCGCTCTCCAAGGGCCTCGGGCTCGCCTTCGCGTCCTTCGCTCTCTGCGCCATCGCGGCCTTCCCCGCCGTCGCCTACCAGCGCAAGCCCCGCTACTACGACCTCGTCGCCCCCCTCGTGGCTGCCACCTTCGCGCACTCCGCGCTGTGGACCACCTCGGGCCTCGAAAACGGGCTCTTCCAGTTTCTCGCCGCCGCGACCGTGACCGCGCTCGCCTGGGAAGAACACGACCCCGAGCGCTTCCCCTGGTCGTCGGTGACACTGGGGTTGCTCTTCGCGACGCGCCCCGATGGTGCGCTCTACGCCTTCGCCGTGGCGGGCGCGCGCGGCTTCCGCATCGTGATGGGCAAGCCCCGCAAGCAGGACCTCCGCTGGGCCCTCACCCTCGGGCTCATGGTCGGGGCGCTCGAGCTCTTCCGCCTCGCGTACTTCGCGTGGCCCTTCCCCAACAGCTTCTACACGAAGAAGCGAACCTTCGACTTCGGTAAGGACCTCACGAAGTTCGACTCCGCCGGCTGGGTCTACGTGCGGCAGTTCGTGCAGACCTACGGCCTCACGCGCGCCCTCGCGGTGGTGCCCGCGCTGCTCCTCGCGCTGCGCGCCCCGGTGGCCCGCCTCGGGCTCCTCCTCTGCGTCGCGGTGGGCCTCTTCTTCCCCATCTACTCGCACGGCGACTGGATGGAGGAGTGGCGCTTCCTCACCTTCGTCGCGCCGCTGCTGGCGCTCGCCATCGCCGAGGCCGTGCGCTCGCTCGCGCGGGTCATCGTCGTCGCCGCGCCACGCAGCCTGCGCGCGCCCGTCGCCATCCTGCTGACGCCCTTCGCGCTGTGGCTGGTGCTCAAGGAGACGACGCACACCTATCCCGGGCGCTTCACCACGACGCGCCGCCACGACACGCTGGAGTTCTCGGTGGTTCGTGGACGGGCGCGGTACTTCGCCGCCGCCGCGCGCGTGCTCGATCTTCGCAACGCCTCGGTGCTCGACCCCGACGTCGGCGGCATGAGCTACGACTCGGGCCTGGAGGTGATCGACCTCTTCGGGCTCGGCGACGTGGCCATCGCGCGCACGCACCCGCAGGACGAGCCGGGGATGCGCGAGGCCATCTTCCACGAGCGCCGCCCGACCTTCGTGCACCTGCACGGCGCCTGGTACGCCGCCGTCAACCTCGAACGCCTCGAAGAGCTGGAGCTGTCCTACTTCCGCCTGCCGGGCTTCATCAGCGCCGAGCACGACGACGCGAGCAACTACGTCCGCCGCGACGTTCTCGCTGCGCCGTGGACCGAGGAGTCCCACACCGGTCCGCTCTTCTCCAACGGCCCGTCGGGGCGCCTCGACGGGTACACGCTCTCGGCGCGCGGCATCGACCCGGGCGCCGCGCTGCGCATCGAGGTGAGCTTCGCGCACGGCGCGGAGGTCAACGCGGGCAGCCTCGTGGCCGAGCCCATCGGTGGGGGCACGCGTGTCTCGGTGGCGGTGCACCCGGCGGGTGACCTCGTCCCGGCGTCGGGCTTCTTCCCGGGCGAGCGACCGTGGGCGCGGGCGCGCATGGTGTTGGGAGCGCCGGGCCGTTACGAGATCCGCTGGCGCAACGACCAGACCGAAGCGACGCTCGGCGAGGTGACGGTGGCGCGCGGCGAGGCGCGACGCGAGCTCGATCAGGTGAGCCGCTCCCTGGACGACCTCCTGCGACGCGGCAAGCTGCACGACGCGCGACGGCTCGTGCTCGCGCTGCGCATCCGCGCGCTGGAGGAGACCGAGACCGACGCGCAGCTCCTGGTGGCGCGCTACGCGCGGGCGCTCGCCGAACGATCGCTCACCCTCGCCTCGCAGTCGCAGTTCGCGATGGCCTACGAGCTGGCGGCGCAGGCGCGGCGCTTCGGTCGCAACGACCCGCAGACGACGGCCATGGTGCAGCGCGTGGCCGAGCGCATGGCCGACCGATCGCGCGCGGCGGAGCGGGGGCGACAGCTCGACGAGGCGTTCTCCCTGGCGCGGGACGCGGTGATGCTCGACCCGCGGCGGAGCTGGATGCGGCGGCGCGCCGAGACGCTGCGCGCGCAGCGGCGCAACGAGTACGACGGCGGGCGCGAGGCTGCCGCCTACCAGAACATGGCCTGGGCGCTCGACAACCTCCCGGCGGCGGGCGAAGCGCACGCGGAGTTCGACGAGGCGCTCATCATGCTGGGCTCCATCGGGCGCTCGGCGGAGGCCGCGGCGATGATCGACCGCACCGGCGTCGTCCCGCTCATGCCGTGGGCGCGTCTGGTGGTGGCGCGTGGATATCTGGCGCGCGGCGAGGTCGAGGAGGCGGGGCGCCTGGCCGCGACGGTGTCGTGTCGCGAGGCGTGGGACCCGACCTTCGCGCAGGCCTACGCGACGCTCGCGGGTCGGCCGCATCGGGCGGGCGAAGGCGACTGCGCGCGGGTCGGTCTGGTCGCACCGTGGACGCGCAGCGTGGCGCCCTTCGACCTCGTCGAGGGCTCCTTCGAGTCACCGAGGTACACCGGGTGGACCGCCACCGGGACGGCCTTCAACCTCGGCCCGGTGCACGACCTCCCGGCGGGGCAGACCTTCGTCAACGGCTGGCGCGGACAGCGCTACGCGACGTCGTTCAATCGGGCCGGCGACGCCGCAGTGGGCACGCTCCGATCGCGAGAGTTCACCATCACCACCGACGCGATCTCCTTCCTCATCGGCGGCGGGTCCCACGTCGAGGAGCAGGGCGTTCGGCTGATGGTCAACGGCGAGGCCGTGCGCCGCACGGGAGGTCCCGACAACGAGGGCCTGAAGCGCGAGTTCTGGGACGTGCGCCCCTGGCGTGGTCGTCGCGCGACCATCGAGATCTACGACAACGCCACCGGCGCGTGGGGCCATGTGATGGCCGACGACTTCCTGCTGGAGCCGATCTTCCCGCACAACTGACGGCGGTGGTTCAGCGGAGGTCGGCGCAGCAGCGGAAGCCGATGGAGTAGTCGCGGTAGGTCGGGTTGTGGGCGCGCGTGGCGTACTCGCAGCCGGAGCCGTTGACGTGCACGTCGACGTAGTACCCGCCGCGAAACACCCCGCGACCGGTGCGCGTGGTGGCCTCGACCCACTCGTGGAGGTTGCCCACCATGTCGAAGACGCCGAAGCGGTTGCGGCAACGCGGGTGCGATCCGCTGCGCGCGAGGGTGTTGGGGAGCTGGTTGAGGCGCGGGTCGTTCATCTGGACTTCGTGAAAGACGTCGCCGACGCCGAAGATGCGCCGCACAGGCCCCTCGCGGTCGTCGTTGCAGCGCCGCGGAACATACGTCGGCCCGTAAGGCCACGTGCTCGGCGACGGCCCACGGCAAGCGCGCACCCACTCGGCCTCGGCGCAGAGGCGGCGACCTGCGGCCCGGCACGCGGCGCGCGCCTGCACCTGCGAGATGTACCCCTGGGGGAAGGCACGGGCGACGGAGACGGCGCGCACACGCACGCCCGGTCGCGGCGACACGAAGGGGCTCCATGGGCGGGTGCGACCACGCGGGAGCACCTCGACGAGCGAGCCCTCGTAGCGCTCGATGCAGAACTCCCCCGCGATGGAGAGCATCCCCGCGGGGCACCTCCGTCGGCGCCCCCCGATGCCCATCGATCCGACGGCGAGCACGGCGAGGGCGACGTACCCCCAGTGCCTCCGTCCTCGCTCGCCAACCGCCGTCACTGCCTCTGTCCTCGCGCGACCCTAGCAGACCGCCCCGATGGCCGCGCCACCCGCAGCCGTGATAGCCAATTGTCATGAGCAAGCGGGTGCGATCGCGGTGGGTCTTCGCATGGATGTTCGCGGCCTCGGCGCTCGCCGGGTGCAGCGGCGACAACCCCGCCGTGAGCGGCGTGATGTGCTTCCCGGCGTGTCGCTCGGGGACGGTGTGCTCGCCCGCGGGAATGTGCGTGAGCGCGTGCAACCCCGCGTGCGGCACCGGCGAGACCTGCGAGGGCTCGGGCTCCACTGCCCGCTGCGTGACCGCCGGCACCGACAGCGGAACGCTCCCCAACGACGTCATGCCGGTCGATACGGGCGTCGCCAACGACGCGGGCGTCGCCACGGACACCCCCTCGACGGGCGACCTCGGATCGCAGAGCGACGTGCCCGCGACGCCGACCGACGGCCCCTCGCCCGACGCCCACATGCCGCCCATCAACTGCGGCATGGCGGGCCAGCCCTGCTGCCTCGGCCGCGCGTGCTTCAACGGCGGGTACTGCGACGCGATGACCTGCCGCGCGCCCGCGACGCGCGAGACCGACGAGTGCACCCGCAGCGGGGATTGTCCGTCGGGCCAGGCGTGCAGCGGGCTCTTCACCTGCACTGGAGGCGCGGACGCCGGGGTGACCGACGCGGGCACGGCCATCCTCTCGCGCGGGTGCTTCCGGTGCGTCGCCCCGCCGGGCGCCGGGGCCTACGGCGCGGCGTGCACCAACGCGAGCGGCTGCATGTCGGGCGTGTGTACCGGTGGGCACTGCAGCGAGGCGTGCCAGCTCGGGCCCACGGGCGACACCGCCTGCATGACCCACGGCGCCAACCACCGGTGCCTCAACCTGTTCTTCACGCCGCTCGCGATGGGCCCGACCACGACGCTCGGCGTGTGCGCGCCGATGTGCGCGCGCGACGCCGATTGCCCCGCCGACTCGGCCTGCATGCCGCGGCTCAACTACATCGCCGATCGCATGGACTTCGCGTGCGTGGTCCCCTCGGCGAGCCTCACCGGGCGGGCCGGCGAGGCGTGCAACCCGAGCGGAAGCACGACCACCTGCCGCAACATCCTGTGCTCACAGACGACCAGCGCCACCACCGGGTACTGCATCGCTCCATGCACCAGCGACGCTGACTGCCCCGCCACCGCGCCGGTCTGCGACCGCACCTTCACGGTGGGTCGGCCGAGCGGGATGAACCAGCCCGCCAGCATGTGCCGCCCGCGCTGACCCCGAAATGACCACCGCCCTCGGGGAGAGCCGTTGAGCTCTCCGCGAGGGCGGCGCGTCAGCCGACCACTGTGATCAGCCGCCGGGCGTAAACGTGAACGGGAAGCTGAACTCCACGCTGCCGTTTTCGGGCGTCGGAAACACCAGCCCGCGGAGTCGACCGCTCACGCACGACCCGACCGGCGGGGACGACGAGGCGAGCGGCCCGCCCGCCGAGATGCTGGTGATGCGGCCGGAGGTGCCGATGGTGAAGCTCATCTCGAGACGACCCGAGAGCGTCGGGTTGTTGCGCAGCTCGCGCTCGTAGCAGGCGCGGATGCCGCCGAGCTGACCGCGGATGATGCGCGCGACGGCGTTGGCGTCGACGGTGCCTTCGCCGCCCGTCGTGTCGCCGCCGCCCATGTTGGCCTCGCCGCGGATCACGCGCTCGCGCACGATCTCCTGCCCGCTACCGATGCCGTCGCCGCCGGAGGCCACGGTGCCGCCCTGCCCGAGACCGCGGCCACCGAGGCCGTTGCCGCCCGCCGACGCCACGCTGCCACGGCGAACGCTCGACCCGCTGGCCGTGCTGATGCCCCCGACGTTGGCGAGGTCCGCGGCGGTGCCGGTCTGGAGACCGCCGTTGGCGAGCGCGTCGCGAGCGCTGCCGCGGCCGGTGTCATTGGCGCCTGTGAGGGCCGCAAATTCGGCGCTGTTGTTGAGCGCGTTGAGGGCGGCGTCGACCGCCCGGTTGGCCGCAGCCGCAGCCGCTTCGCTGCGACGCTCGGCCGCCGCGGTGCGCTGCGCCTCACGCTCGGCCGCCGAAGGCTGGGGACGATGCTCGGCCGGCGCCGTCGGGGCCGCGGGGGCTGCGGGGTCTTCGCTCGCGGCTTCGGTCGGGGTGGGCTCGGGCTCTTCGACGGGCGGCGGGGTGGCGAGCAGGCGCACGAGGCGCGAGTCGTCGAGGGAGAGCTCGTCGTCGACGATGGGGTCGTAGACGTATTCGACGTACGCGATGCTCGCGATGGCCATCACGAGGAAGGCCGAGAAGCAGGCGTTGTAGGTCCAGTCGATGTTCTTGACCCAGCCGGCGCGGATGGCGGCGGGGAGCTGCGGCTTCGGCTGCGGAGGCGGCGGAACCACGAACTGGAAGAGGAAGGTCACCCCCCCCATCTGGATCTTGCCGCGCGAGGTCTCCGCGAGCTGCACCTGCCAGCCCGCCGGGCCGCGCTTCACGTTGGGGCTGTTGCGCAGATCGTTGAGCTTCTTGATGCCCTCCGGTAGCGCGAGCTGCCCCTCCATCTTCTCGGTGAAGTTCAGGAGGTACTGGCCGCCCACCATGGAGAACAGCTCGAAGGTCGAGGGCAGCTCCGACGACGCCACGGTGAAGGTGTTGCGCTCCGTGGTGCCGACCGAGACGGTGCCGCGGTCACGGATGATCCGCTCTTCGGACATCCGCGTGCCCTGCATCACACCGATGCGCAGCACCTTCGGGCCGGTGGCCACCTTCTGGGCGGCCATCGCCTGGGTCATCGCGCCGGGTCTGCTACCGCGCGGGGGGGGATTCTGCTGCGCCATCGTCCATCGCCTCCGTCAATCGAACTCTCAACCCGTTGAGACTACCGCCACGCGGGAAAGGTTCCTACCCTTCGCGTGGGGCGTGTGATCAGAACGGGGGCCGTCGTACCGCGTCCACGATCTCGCGAATGAAGTGCACGGGCGCCTCGAAGTACGAGTACCCGAGACTCGAACGCCCTGACACCGAGAAGGCGTACGGGCGCTGGATCTCCCCGCGCACCTCGATGGTGGTGCTCGCCACATAGACACGGCGCCCGTTTTCGGTGCGCACCGTCGCCGCGACGTCCTGATTGGCGGGCGGAGTCGCCGCGGGGGTATCGGTCGCCGGAGCAGGCGCCGGGGGCGGGACCTGGGCCTGCGCCACCCCCATGCACATCACCGCGACGCCCGTCGCCACAGCGAGAACCGATCGGGACATCGTTCGCATCGGAAGCCTCACAGGGGTTGTCATGGCGCGTTGGTCGTCGGGGCCGCGGGAGCGGGTGCAGCGTCAGACGCCGGAGCGGGCGTCGCGCTTGGCGCCGGAGCCGCGTCCGGTGCGGGAGCCGCCGCGGGAGCGGGTGCTGTGGTCGGAGCGGGCGTGGGTGTCGCCGGTGTGGCCGCGTTGCGCCGCGCCGCGGCTTGTGCACGCTGGAGGGCGGTCTGTGCGCGCTGGATCGCCTGTGGGAGGCGCGTGAGCTGCGCCTCGACGTCATCGTGCCGCGCATGCGTCGCGTACTGCCCGCCGAGCCCGTCGCGGAAGCGCGTGAACGCCGCCTGCGCCTGCTGGAGCAGCGTCACCTTGCGCTGGATCTGCTCCACCGCGTTGCCCGTCGCGTCGCGCGCCTGATCGGCGTAGAGGCGGCCGGTGTTGTAGTGAACCTCCAGCAGCGTCGTATCGAGCTGCCCCACCCGCGTGAACTCCGCCATGGCCTGGTCGTACTGCCGTGTCGCCCGGAGCGCGTCGCCGTAGTTGAGGTGCGCCTTGGCCCAGCTCGGCGCGAGCGCGACAGCGGCGGCGAGGTTCTCCACGGCCTGCTGGTAGTTGCCGGCGTTGAGAAACTGCACCCCGAGGTTGTTGCGCGCCTCGGCGTACTCCGGCGAGAGCTGCACCGCGCGCTGAAACGACTGGATCGCCGCCGGCACGTTGCGCTCCACCTCGATCTGGAGAAGCCCCCGCAGGTGCTGCACCTCGGGGTTGCTGGCGCCCGCACCGTTGTTCTGGTGGTTGGGGTCGGCGCCGTTGATGAGATCGTTGACGATGTAGAGCGCGAGGTCGAGGCGGCTGAGCGAGCGGTACGCCTCGGCCACGGCGAGCCTTGCGGCGACCGAGCGCTCGTCGAAGCGCAGCACCTGGCGGGCCTCCTCGATGGCCTCGTTGGCGCGGTTGTTCAACACCAGCAGCCGCGCGTACTCCGAGCGGATGAGAGCGTTGCGCGGGTTGGCGCGCGCGACGGCCGCGGCGAAGGAGACCGCCTCGGGGATGCGACGCTGACGCACCAGCATGCGGGCACGACCGACCACCGCGAGGTCGTAGTCGGGCTGCATCGCGAGCGCGCGGGTGTAGAGCCCGTCGGCGGCGCCGTCGTTGCCTTGCCGCTCAGCCACGACGGCCGCGTTATAGGCCGCCTGCGCCGCGCGGGGCTCGGCGCTCATGGCGGCCTGGAAGGCTTGCATCGCCTGTTCGAGCTGCCCCGCGCGGGCGGCCTGCAGGCCCTGATCGAACGAGCTCCGCGCCGACCCTGTGAGGGTGACGCGCGAGCTGCCCGACGCGGTGGTCTGCGCCGCGGGCGCGGGCGTCTCTGGCGTCGGAGCGGGGGTCGGTGTGACCGGCGCAGCGGGCGTCGGCGGCGTCGGCGCGGTGGACGCGTCGGACTCCGAGGGCAGGCCCGCGTCGGCGGTGTTGTCACCACCCGAGCTGGTCTGCGGCGTGGGCGGGGTGGTCGGCTCCGGGGTGGATGAGCACGCGTTGGCCGACAGCCCGAGCAACAAGGCCAGGACCGCGGTGGTGGAGTGGGTGGAGCGCATCGTTCCTCGGGTCATTCGCCGACGAGACCGGGGTTGGCGAGGGGCGTGGTCTGCGACACCGTGGCGCCGGGCGCCTCGCCGTCGAACATGCCCTGGCGGTACTCGAACACCCGCTGCTGGCTCAACGCCGCATCAACGAGCGGACGGCGGTGCCGTAGTTGATGATCGCGAGCTTGCGCTCGGCCTCGGCTTCGGTGTCGAAGCTGGCCTGCACCGTCGCCTGGCGCTCCTGCTCCTGCTGATCGATGCGGTCGCGTGCGGTCTGGATCTGATCGAGGATCTCCTGGCGCCGCGGATTGCTCTCGGGGAGCCGCTCCGCCGTGGCCTGCGCCCGGTCGAGCTGGGCGCGAGCCGCCGCGAGCCGCCGCGTCTCCTCTGCGGACGAAACGAGCAGCGTCGCCACGCGTGACTCTTGGGTGGCGAGGTACTCGTGCGCCTCACCCTGCCGAGTGAGCGAGCCAATCGAGTACTCGCCACCGCGGAGCGACACCACATCGCGCGCCGCCGCGTCGATGGCCCGGAGTTGCTCCTTGAAGCGGTCGATCTGTTGGCGAAGCGACGTCGCGTCGCCGCGCTGGAACTGCACCTGGGTGAAGGCGTTCACCTGGTCGTCGAGGTCGCGGAACAGCGCCTCCGCCGCCCAGGCCGCCGCGGGCGAACCCGGCTGCTGACCCGACGCGCGGAACACCGTCACCACCTCGCGCAGCGCGCGGCGGTAGTTGGCGTCGCTGCCGAGGCTGCGGTGCGTGAGCGCGATGTTGTACTGCGCACGCACCCGATACTGCGCCGTCTCCGGCGTCGAGGGCGTGCGCCGCAGGTAGTCCTGGAGTGACGTCAGCGCGCCAGCCCAGTTGGACGCACGGAAGGGCATCTCCGCAGCGCGGAACTCCGCCTCGGCGCGTTCCTGGGCGGAAGCAGCGCGCGGGATGAAGTTCTGCCACGCGGTGCGCGCGGCCTCCCAGCGTCCGAGGTTGGTGTTGATGGTCGCGATGGACACGAGCGAGTCATGCACGTGGTCGGCATGGTCGGCAGCGTTGGCGAAGCGCGCGTCCGACACGACCGTCCCGTAGTAGCGGATCGAGTTGTCGTAATCGAAGATGCGCTCGAGGTTCACCGCGGCGCGGAAGTTGGACATCTCGATGATGTTCACTCGCTGCGTACGGTCTTCACCCGTGAGTTCGTGACCCTCGTTGTCGAGGGTGTTGTTGAAGTCACGCGCGATGCGCTGGTAGGTCTGCGTCGCGGTATCAAAGCGACCCGTCCGCTCATACGCCAACGCGACGTAGTACGTCGCCAGCGCCGCCTGCGGGTGGTTGCGGTTGGCGGCAACGGCCGCCTCCATGTCATGCGCAGCCTGTTCGTAGAGCGCGGCGGCCTGGCCGGCGGGCGCGGCCTCTGCTTGATGGAACTTCTCAAGCGCCAGACGGAACTCCCGGCCGATTCTGACGCGACGAAGCTCGTCCGGATTGACGCCCTGACAGGTCCGCGCCTCCTGGTCGTGCGCCAACTGCTCGACCTCATCCTGCCGCCCCTGCGTGACGAACAGGTTGTTGAGATCGGCGTAGGACGCTCCCGCCACGGTCGCGTCATTGCAGTAGACGTCCAGGATCTCGCGGTAGAGCGATACGGCCTGCGTCACGTGCCCGAAGCGGAGCAGCGTCCGCGCATTGAGGTATGCGAACTTCGGTCGGAACGGCGGACTGTTGTTGGGATCCTCCCCAGCGACGACGTCAGCGAGCGCCGTCGGGTTGTCGAGGCTCGCAGGCACCCGATTCGCGTAGGCAAGTCGTGTGTCCATGAGCGCCTGCACCGGCGCGGGGATATTGAGCTCGGTGACCGTGGTGCCCGTGGCAGGCGGTGCCGTGCAGGTGGTCACCTGCTCCGCGGTCAACAGCCGCGCGCCGCCCTCGTCGTTGAGCTGCTCCGGGGGAATGCCCGCTCGCGCCGCGAGGCACGGGTCGAGCGCCCGCCGTTGGGCCTCCGTGCGCACGAAGGCCTCCTGCGACTTCACCGCCATGAACGCAGACGCGGCCATGTACTGGTCGTTCTCGTTGGACTCGCGCACCTCGGTGTAGGCGCGTGCGGCCTCCTGATAGTTGCGCGACCAGTACAGCGCGTCGGCCCGGTTGTACCGGAACTCATACGCCGCTTCGTCATTGGGATAGTTCTCGACGAAGCGCGTGTAGGCCTGCACGGCCGCGCGGTATTCCGCGTCGGCCTGTCGCAGCCTCGCGAGCACCTCGGCGTTGGTCTGCGCCTGCTGCGCGCCCGTCTGTCCCCCCGCCTGACCCGCCAGCGTGAGCGCCTGCCGTCGGAGCCGCCCGGCCTCCTGGTGGTGATGGAGCGCCGCGTCGTGCAGCGAGTTGCGCGCGACCGTGTCGGCGAAACGCTGGGCGTCGGGGTGGTTGTTGTTGGCGTTCCACCACGCGCTGCCCTCGGTGTATTGACCGAGGTCGCCGCGGGAATCGATGGCCCGATCGAACTGGCGCTGTCGCTCGTACGCGGTGGCGATGTTCACGGCCACACGCGGCGCCCGCTCGTGCAGCGGGTAAAGCGCCAGGAACAAACGGTAGAGCGTGATCGCCTCGTAGTACTTCGTCTGCTGGAAGTAGTCGTCGGCGAGTTCGAGGTACGCCTCCGGCGTCCACGGGCGGTCCTGCGCGATGTACGTCGGACGCCCCGGGACCGGCACCGCGCGCTGCGCCCCGGTGCCTTCGCGAACGGCCGCGATCTGCGCCGGGTCGGCGGGCGACACGACCCTCAAGATGCCCGCGCAGTCGAAGGGACGCGGCGCGTCGGCCGGTGGCGAGGCGATCTGATCGACCAGCACCTGGCAGCGATCACCGTCGTCGCTGGGCGCAGTCCCCCAGTTGCTCTCCGAGAAGATCACGCCGATCCATTTGATGGTGTCGGTGCGGTTGCCCTGCGTCGCAGCCTCAGTGCCGACGTAGTCGTAGTAGTCGAGCAGCAGGCCGAAGTTGCGAAGCGCCTCGGGGTAGCCGTTCTGCATGCGGAAGAACGCCCAGCCGACCTTGTAGAGCGACTTCGACCAGAAGACGCCGTACTCGGTGGCCGCGTCGAACTGCGCGCGTGCCGCCGCGGGCATCTGCGTGGTGTTTTCTCCAGCGCCCTGGATGGCTGCGACCGGCGCGCGGTTGGCGACCACGGGTCGGGGCCGGAGGCTCGCGCGCATCGCGGCCTGGTAGGCGGCGATGGACCACGCGTTGCCCTCATCATCACGCGCGCTGTCGAAGTGATAGTCGCCGATGTAGTACCAGACCTCGCCCGCGTAGCGGGACGGCAGGTCGTTGGGCCCGCGCATCGCTTCGCACTGTTGGTAGTCGCGCGGAATCGGGACGGTCTGGTTGCCCACGAGCTCGGGCATCGCAACGACCGGCGCGGCCGCATCAGGACTGCCCGGGGTTGCCACCACGGGCGGCGCGGGCGACACGAGCTCGGGCGCGCGCGGGCGCAGCATGTCGAAGAGGTGCGGGCACACCACGGGCTGATCGTTGGGCTGCAACGGCGCCGCGAGATCGAGCCCGGAGGCGGAGTCGTAGTGGAAGCGCGACGGGCAGACCATGCCCTTGTAGGCGTTGATGGCCTCGTCCTCGCGGCCCATCTCCTTCAACACCCAGCCGAGGAGGTAGTGCGTCGAGTCGCTCATCCGGAAGCGCGCGAAGCGCGAGATGATGTGCCGGTACAGCAGGATCGAGCAGCGGTAGTCGATCGGCGGGTCTTGCACCGTGTCGACAGGCAGGCCCTGACCGCGCAGCTCTTCGCGGCGATGGTCGGCCACGTCCATGGCCGAGAGGCGCGCGTAGGCCGACTCGTCGTAGTAGAGCTCCGCGAGGCGGAACATCACGTCGGGCGTGCGCTCGTTGTCCTCGGGGTAGGTCTCGAGGAAGCGCTCGAACACCTGGATCGCGTGACGTCGCGCCTCGCCTTCGGCCGCGCGCTCGGCCTGGATCTGGCGATCGAAGCCCGCGCGAAGGCGACCGAGCTGGCGATCGTGCTCGCGCGAGAGCAGCCCGTTGACAGAGCTGCGAAACCCCTGGCCCCGCTGGAGGAAGCCGTCGACCTCGGCCTCCAGCAGGCGCAGGTTTTCGACCTGCTGAGGGGTGGGCGCCGGACGGGCCCGCATCTCGGGCGGACCGCCGGTGAGCGTCGGTGTCGACGTCGGGCGCGGGGCCACGGCGGCATCGGCGTCGGCGCTCCCCGAGGTCATGGCGCCGCTCGTGTTGGTGGCCGACTGAGCGTCGACGCTACCAGCGTCGGGAGGGCTCGGAAGCGGCTGCGCCTCGGAGCGCACGCGCCCGACGAGCACAGCCACGATCAACAGAAGACCAAACCGCCATCGCATGGAAGCCCTCATGGCGCCGCCCCCGGCGCCTGCGGCGCGGTGGTGTCGGGCGTGGTCGCGCCCGGCGTCGGGGCCGGGGCGGGTGTCGGCGCGGGGGTCTGCCCCGGCGCGGGAGTGGTCGTCGGCGTGGCGCCGTCAGCGCCCGCGGCGCGCTGCCCGGTGAGCTGCGCGGAGTCGGCAGAAGAGGCGCCCTCGACGACCTCGCTGAACTCGTCGTTGAGCGCGGAGATCTCGCGGTTCTGCTCTTCGGCGAGGAGGCGGGCGCGGTTGTTGTGCTCCTCCCGCTCTTCCCAGGCGACATCGACGAGGCCGAGGTCGGCGCGCATCACGATCTGGTAGAACTGCAACTGCACCTGGCGAAACTGCCGCTGGATGAGGTTGCCCACCACGTCCTCGGCCTCGCGCTCCAGGGCACCGAGGCGTACGCGGTAGCCCTCCACGCGGGTCGACTCCTGCTGCACCTGGTTGACGAGCGTCACGATGCGCTGGTCGACCGCGGCGTTGACGCGACCATCGGCCTCCTCGATGCGCTGATCGAGCTGGTCGATGCGAGCGAGCAGTCCGTCGGCCTGACCGGGCATGCGCCCCGCCGCGCGAAGAGCCGTCGCCTCACGGTTGATGAGGTCACGAAGCTGCGCCCGCATCTCGACGTCGTGCGCGTACCGCGGGTCACCCGGACCGATCTGCGAGCGAGCCGCGCTGATCATCCGGCGGATGTTGGTGACGCGGTCGCGGAGCCCCTGGAGGTTGGAGCGCTGCTGTGCGAGCTCGGCCTCGATCGGGGCACGGTCAAGCGTGGCGCTCTGGTGTGACGGATCGGCGAGGTACCGCTCCATGGCGACGATCATCGCCTCGAGCCCGTCGACGCGCTGCTGGTTGCGCTGGAGCGTCTGCGACTGCGTCTGAAGCTCGTTGTCGGCCTGTCGATCGCGGCGACGAAGGCCGTCGTCGTCGACCGGGAGGCGGGCGATCTGCGCGGCGAGCGCGCGGCGCTGGCTGATGACCCCCTGGAGCTCGACGTTGCCCGCGTCGACGTTGGCGTCCATGGCGAGCGCCACGGACTCGCGGAGCTGCGTGCTGCGGTTGAGCGCCTGCCACACCCGCTGCCTGGCGCGCCCGAGGTCGAGGAATACATGCGAGCGCGACGGCGCGTTGAGAGCGGCGTTGAGGCGGTCGATGAGGTCGGTCGCCTCGCGCACGTAGGTGCGGCAGGTGTTGAGGTCGGAGATGACGCGGAGGCTGTTGTCGAGGCCGCCCTCCTGCCGAACCCACGCGAGGGCCTGCGCGGGGAGGAAGCTGCTCGCGTCGAAGACCTGGAGGTTGGAGCGGATGAGCTCCTGGAAGTAGCGCTCCGGGTTGGCCCCACCGTTGGCCGCGGCGATCTGCTGATAGACGGGGCCGAACTGGTCGCGCACTTCCTGAAACACCTGCTGCGCGCGCTGGAAGCGGCCCGTACGCAGGAGCAGGTTGCCCCAGAGGAGCTTGCCCTCGGGGATGAGCGGCGAGTCGGGCGCGGAGATGGCGAGAATCTCCAGCGCGCGCTCGGCGCGGATGGCGTCGCCGAGCTTGATGTACGCCCACGCCTGCTCGAAGAGGGCGCGGTCGAAGTACGCCGAGTTGCGACCGATGCGCTGGTAGCTCTCGATGGCCGCATCGAAGCTCTCGCGCTCGACCTGGAGGCGACCGACGGCGAGGATGGAGAGGTCGACCACACGCTGCTGATCGGGGCCGTCGGCCTCGAGCTGGCTCACGCGCTGAAAGGCTTCGATCGCCTCAGGGTACTGCTGGCGCAGCGTGAGGATGGCGCCCAGGAAATACCGGGCCTGGGGATAGATGGGCGCCGTGGCGGGGATGGCTTCGAAGGCCTGACGCGCGCCATCGAGGTCGGGGTTGCTTCGCAGGAAGAGAAACTTCCCGCGGATGTACGTGGTCTGCGCCTCGATCTCGGAGGGAGGAATCTGCCCGAGGCGGCGGAAGTACTCCTCGACCCGGCGGCTGCTGTCCTCGTCGTTGGCGCCGAGCGCGATCTCGATCTCGATGAGGCGCCCGAGCGCGCGCTGCACGAAGGGGCGAAACACCGGCTCACCCGCGTGGTCGAGAACCTGGCGGAAGCGGGTCCGCGCGCCGTAGCGGTCGCCCGCCTGGAAGAGCGCGTCGCCGAGCAGGTACAGGCCCTGCGGAAACGCCGGCGTGTTGGCGTAGTTTTCGACGATGTCGGTGAAGAGAACCGCCGACCGCGCGTAGTCGCGCAGACGGTAGAGCAGCTCGGCGTCGGCGAAGCGCTCCTGGTAGTCGGGGCCCTGGCGCGCGGGGGTCGCGGCGGCGCTCGTGGCGGCCTGCCCGATCTGCGCGGCCTGCCCTTCGAGCACCGAGAGCTGCGAGCCCACCTCGCCAAGGTCTTGCGCGGCGACGAACGACGGCGCCGTGAGCACCGCGAGCGCCGCGCGCAGGCCCCAGCCTCGGATTCCGACGCGCTTCATCGCGCTCCGCTTGCGCTCGCGGGCGCCGTCGTCGGGGCGGTGGCCGGGGCGTTTTCAGCGCCCTCGGCGGCCTCGCGCAGCGAGATCACCCGCTGGACGTAGCGCACCGCGGGGCGGCTCTCGGGCGACTCCAAGGGGCCGCCCTTCTCGAAGCCCACCACCCGGATCTGGATGGCCTTGCCCTCGGGGATGGAGAAGCTCTGCGTCGAGCGCACCGAGAAGCGGTAGCCGCGCATGTAGGGGAGGCCCGCGCCGATGTACGTGAGGTTGACGCCGAGGCTGTGATCGCCCGAACCGATCTGCCCGTTGTAGACCTGAAACTCGTGGCGATCGGCGAGCGCACCGGAGTCGTCTTCGCGGTTGAAGATCGGCGCGCCATCGAGCGAGTACACCACCGAGGCGAGGCGGTAGGAGCCGCCCATCTCGTTCTGGTGGACGATCTGCGCGCGCGAGCCGCCGACGGCGTTTTGCAGCACCGACTCGGCCAGCAGCGAGAGCCGGGCCTTCGAGCGGAAGATCTCCTCCTTCAACTCATTGATGCGCTGCTCGAGGTTGCGCAGGCGAACCACGTACTGCTCGCCGGTGACCGTTCCGCCGTCGTCCGTCGGGACCGCCGCCGCCGTCAGCACGGGCGAGACGGGCGACGCCACGAGCACGGCGCCACTGTCGGCTGCCGCCTGGGTGGTACCGCCGTCGCTGAGCTGCTGTGCGAGCGCTGCCCCGCCAGGAGCCATCGCCGCAAGGACCATCGCCGTCGCCGTCAACCGCCGCATGCCGTCTCGATTCTTCACTGACTGCCTCATCGCGCCGCCGGCGCTGTCGCCGCTCCGCCCACTGACGCGCGGGTCAACGCCTGCGCCTCGGGAATCGTCATCACCTGCTGCGTGTACCGGATCGCCGGCCGCTCTTCGACCGCGACGGTCGGCCCGCCGCGCTCGTACCCCACCACCGTCAGCCGCAGCCCGCGCCCTTCAGGCACGCTGAAGGCTTGCACCGATCGCGCGCGGAACGTGTAGCCGCGGATGTACGAGAAGATCCCGAAGCCGTTGCCCTGGTACTCCAGGCTCACGGTGAGGGTGTGCTCGCCCGACGTGATGCGACCGTCGAAGACCGGGAAGGTGTGCTGCTCGGCGAGCGAGCCGTTTTCATCGACGCGGGTGCCGATGGTCGCCCCGTCGAGGCTGTACGTCGCGCGCGCCAGACGGAACGTCGACCCCATGTCGTTCTGGTGCTCGATGATGAGCTGGGCGCCACCGCCGCCGACCTGGCTCAGCACCGTGGTCGTGAGCTGCTGAAGCCGCGTGTGCGCCTGCGTGAGGTCGTTGGAGAGCGCCGTCATCTCGCGGTCGATCTCGCGCAGCGTGACCGACCTACCCGTGACGGGCGCGGGCGGCGCGACGGAGAGCGTCGTCGCGGAGGGCGTGACCGGCGCAGCGACGACGACCGGTGCCGCGGGCGCGTCGGTGGGCGCCGGAGCAGGCGCGGGCTGCGCGGTGGCGAGCAAGGGGCACAGGGTCACGGCCGCCGGGACCAACCATCGAAGCAGACTCTGCCGTTGCACGCGCACCCTCCGTCTCACCACGTTATCGGGCAGTACCGCTCGAATCGCTGCGAGGGTTTATACCAATGGGCTCCCGAGGGTCAACGCGCACGTCGGCCGCACCGGTGAGCCTCCGTCGCGCCGTCAGCAATGTCGCGATGGACCCGCGTCCCCGACCTGACCTAGTATCGTCCCCTGCTGACGCCCGACCGTTGCGTCACACATGGGTCACGGTCACGGATGGGAAGACCGTCCGCGTCCGCCGTGCGTCCCAAGGTGCTCGTAGACAACGACCTCCAAGATCCCAACGTGCCTGGCACAGTGAACGCCGAACGCTTCGCAACGCTCAGCGACGAACTGCTGCTCGACCGCTTTCGGGAGGGGGAGGCCCGCGCCTTTGAGGAACTCATGCGCCGACACCGCACGCCCATCTTCCACTTCATCCTCCGATCGGTGAAGAACCCGGCCACCGCCGACGAGATTCTCCAAGACGCGTGGCTGCGCATGATTCAAGGGGCGCGGGACTTCCAGCGCGCCTCGCGCTTCACCACCTGGGCCTATACGGTCGCCCGGAATCTCTGTATCGACCACGCGCGGAAGGCCGTGCACCGTCGGCACCCCTCCCTCGATCAACCCCGCGAGGACGAGGGCGCCACGCTCGGCGACTCCGTCGCCGCCAACGACGCCGTGCCCGATCGGCAGGCCATCGGGCATCAGCTCCAGCGCAGCCTCGCCTCGGCCATCGAGTCGCTGCCCAACGATCAGCGGGAGGTGTTCGTGATGCGCGAGTACTCCAACCTGTCGTTCAAGGAGATCGCCGACGTGGTCGGCGCCCCGGAAAACACCGTGAAGTCTCGGATGCGCTACGCTCTCGAGCGGCTGCAGTCCTCTCTCGTCGAGTACGAGGACTACGCCCGCACCCTCGGGTGATGCCATGGACTGCGAAACCTGCTCAGACCTCCTGCTGGACCTGCACTACGACGAGCTCGATGACGCTCGCGCCGGCGAGGTGCGCGCCCACCTCGCCGACTGTGATGAGTGCCGCGCCGCCAGCGAGCGCCTCGGCCGCACCCGCATCCTCGCCGCCCGCCTCGCCCTCCCCGACGCGCCCCCGTCCTCCGCGGCCGTGATGGCCGCGCTCTCCGCCACCGTCGCCGTCCCCGCCGCGGTGTCGGGGCGGGTGTCGGCCGTCATCCCCATCGAGCGAGCCCGCGAGGCGCGCGCCGCCGGCTGGCTGCAGCGCGTCGGTGAGCTCGCCATGCGCCGACAGGTAGCGATGGCCGCGGTGTTCATGCTCATGGTCGGACTCGGGCTGCGCTACATGCCGCTGCGATCACCCACGCAGTCCATCACCACGGAGATGACGCAGCCGGAGGTCGTTCCAGCGACAGAGCTGCGACCGACGCCGAGCGCTCCCGCGCCCACGGTCGTGGCGCAGGCGACGACCCCCACCATGCGCGCCCGGGCACCGGTCGCTCGGGCGACCGCGACGCCAGGGCCAGCAGCGCCCTTCGAGGGTCGCGTCGCGAGCCGCTCCAGCGGGCTCGATCTGGCGGCCAATGCGCGCGGTGGTCTCGCGGGGTCAGGCGCCAGATCGGCGCGCGACGAGGGAGTGTTTGCCGACCGGGGCACCGCGACGGGCGACACGCGCCAGCAGCAGCAACGGATGAACGTGGCGACCGCGGAGGCAGAGGTTCCCGTCGCGGCTGCCGCGGCGCCGCCGGAGGCACCCGTCGCCCCGGGCAGCGCCTCCAGCTACGGGCGAGCGCCGATACCCATGGACGAGGAGCGGCAACTCCAGCAAGCGGGCCCTCCGCCGCCGGCACCTGCACCCACCACGTGGACGGCCGCGCGCTCCGGCGCCGACAGCGCGGCCGCGCGCGGTGACCTCAACGCGACCATCGCGGGCTACCGACAGGCGCTGCGGCTCAACCCGCCGCCCTCCGAGCAGCAGGCCATCGCGCGCGACCTCGTCAACGCCCTCAACCGCGCGGGCAACCCCGAGGAGGCGACCCGCGTGCGAGCCCAGTACCTCACGCCTGCGGCCGACCCGACCTCGCTCGCCGGGCAGGTCAGCCCGTCGGTGCCGCGCACGGCGACCTCCGCGGCCACGGCCCAGCCCTCTGCCCCGCGGCCGACCTCCGCGCGCCCGGCGCGACGCTCCAACTCGAACGCCAACGTCGAGTTCAACCAGTCGGCCTACTGACCGCGGCGCAGCACGGTGCCGTTGCCGAAGACCACGAGGTCGACGGTTCCGGCGACCGAGCGGCCCGTCACCGGGACGATGTCCCGCGGCCAGCCCGACGCGAGCACCGTCCCTCCCGCGCGCAGCTCGTCGCGCTCCAGACGGAGCGGGGTGCCGTCGTCGGCGTGGGCCGCGCCGTCAGTCTCGGCCTCGTCGGCCGGAGCCTCGATGAGCAGCGGGCGCCAGGTCAGTCCGTCGCGACCCGTGCGGTAGCGCGGACGAGCGCCGCAGAGCGTTGCGTGCAGCGCGCCGTTGAGCATACGCACCGAGGCCACCGAAGAGAGCGTTGTGCGCCACGAGCGCCCGCCGTCGATGGTGGTCACGACCTTGCCACCACAGCCACCGCCGTCGGGGCCACGCACGAAGCCCACCCAGCGCCGACGATCGAGCACCGCGACGAGCTCCCATGAGAGCAGCGTGGCGGACCAGTGCTCGCCGCCGTCGTCGGTCCACCAGAGCGCGGCGCCCGCCAGCCAGAAGGTGCGGTCGTCGATGACGCCGCCGCGCAACCCGAGGTTGGACCGCCCCGACCCCGCGGCGCGCAGCATCCACCGGCGGCCCGCGTCATTGCTCTCAGCCACGCCGCCGCCGACGCCGAGGATCTGTGTTCCGCGCTCGACCAGGGCCCGGCCGCCGACGGGAGACGAGCCGCGGTGCCAACGACGACCGTCGTCGTCGCTCACCCACACCTGACCGTAGAGCTCGCAGAAGAGACCGCGCTGCAACATCGGAACGCAGCCGCGCTCGACGCGCACCACGTCGTCGTCCTCGGGCACCACCACCGGGGGCGGACGCACCGCGTGCCACGTCGCGCCCGCGTCGCGCGAGAACGCGATGGGCAATCGATCGTGACGCTCGACCATGACGAAGCCCGACGACACGCAGCGCACCCCGACGCCCGCGCGAGGCAGCGCTCCGAGCCCGCGGGCGCGGCGCCAACCCTCGCCGTGATCGAGGCTTTCGATGAGGGTGGGCGCGGCGCCCGCGCGCGCCACCGTGGTGAAGAGCACGCCACCGCAGACGACGGCTTCGCGCTCGCCCAGGTGGGGAATGGTGACGCGGGTGATGCCCTGCCCGACGGCCTCGGGGGCGTCGCGCTGGTCACGCCAACGCTCGCCGCCGTCGGTGCTGACCCACCAGCGGAGCTCGGCGCCCGGGACCGCCTCGCCGTTGGGGTCGATGCCCTCACGGACGACGACGGTGCCGTGTTCCATCGCGAGAAGCGTCGGGTATTCCAGTGATTCCAGCAGCGGGCGCCACGAGAGGCCGCCGTCGGCGCTGGTGCAGACGGAGCTCGTCGTCGTCGCGAAGAGCCCGCCGCCGAGCGAGCCGACGGACAAGAAACGTGGGGCCGTTGGCCAGCGGATCACCTGATAGCCGGCGACGAGGTCGGGCGCCTCGGGCGGACGGCAGGACACGCGGGGCGCGTGGAGAGTGCGGGGCTGCGGGTCGGCGACGGGACGCGTCGAGCGAACCATCGGCGGAGACGAGGCGCAGGCGACCACACCAAGGACGCCGAGGAGCCGGGTCGGGGATGGCACCACCACGAAGGATGTTCCTCGCCTACGTTGTCGCGTGGCGCAACGGTCACGGGACTGACCACCCGGACGAGAGGCTGGTGTGAGCCTCGTCGGGTGGTCTAGCGTGGTCGGCGGAAGCACGACCTGATCTGGTGACGGGCCCAGTCTTCAAAACTGGTGGCGACGGTGCCCTCCGCACCGCGCGGGAGGTTCGATTCCTCTGTGCTTCCGTCTGATTCGCCTTGTTCTACAGTGTTTGCGGCGAGGGCGGCGCTGCACTCCAAGGTATCCGCCAGGGTATCGGGCCCGGGGGTTTCTCCTGAGCCGTCTGAAGTATCCGGCTCTGCGTGCTTCGCAGGTGAAGGCAGGTCGACCTGTAGCTTCATGACCGCGGCGCATAGTGGCTCCCACTGGTCGCGCACGTAGCCCTCGTAGGCGCTGCTTGGGGGCGCGTGCGTAATGAGCCGGAGGAGCGCGGCGTCGCCGCCGTCCTTCTTCGTCTGCGTGATGAAAGTGTGGCGCGCGGTGTAGACGTGCCGCGAACGCAGCCCGATCGCCACGCAGTCGTCGCGGAACGTTCGGTTGAGCGTGCTCTCGTTGCGGGGCTGACCCTTGCGGCGTCCCCGCACCGAGGGCACGACGTAGTCCGTCGCCGTCGGCGCGCGTCCCATGTAGCGGGCCCATCCCGTCTCGAACCACGCCCGGAGGATCGTCTCAAGCGCGGGGTGGACGGGCGCCTCTTTCTCGGCGCCAGTCTTCGTCGGCCCCTCAACGCCGGTGACGGACTTGATTGCGCGCTCAACGCACAGGCGCGTGAGCGGCAGCGCTGCCCGGTCCCAGTCGCAGAAGCGCAGCGCCGCAGACTCTCCGGGGCGCATCCCGGTCAGGAACAGGAGCGCGTAAAGAACGCGGCGGTCCTCCTCAACGCGTGGGTCCGACAGGAGCCGTCCGACCTCGTCGCGAGCGAACCACCCCTCCTTGCGGGCCTTCGCGTTCTTGAAGCGTTTCGGGGGGAGCTGCGCGCGGACAGGACCCAGGCGGAGGGGGTTCGTCAACAGGAGTTCCTCGACGATCGCGTCGTCGAGTGCGCGCTGGCATACGTCGTAGATGCTCCGCACCGCGCTGGATCCGAGGGTGGACCCCCTCCGCGACGGCAGCGCAGTAAGAAACGCGATGAGCGAGGCCCCGTGGGCAGGACGCAGTTCCCGAACGTGGATGGCAGCAACCGGGGATCCGGCCAGGTAGAACTCGACTCGTCCCTGGTCCTTCGCAGCAGACTCGTACTTGCGCGACGCGGTGTACGCCCGGAGGAACTCAATGAACGTCGGGTTTCTGGGGACAGTTGCTGCGGGCAGAGGGGGAGCGTCGGGCGCAGGTAACGGTGGGGCCTCGGGGTCCCAAGAACCCGACTCGTACGCGCGCACGAGTTGCGCTCGCACGACCGAGCGGTAGGTGTCGTCCGCTGGTCCTGTATCCGAGGGCGCAGGGATGGGCTTCTCGAATGCCTTCCCCGACCGGAGTGTCAGGCCGACGTACCAGACCCCGTCCCTCTGCCGGACCCAGCCAGTGCGCTTGCGTCCCATCGCTACCGCCGCCCGATCAGGCGAGCCACCGCGTCGGCACCAGCGCGCTCCCGCTCGCGGCCGATCGCTTCAGACCGCAGCGGAAGGCGGGCGACCGCCGCGCGGAAGTCGGCGACCGCTACCCAGTTGTGCTTTCCGTCGCGTCGGTACGGGATCGCATGTCGCTGGCACCAGTCCCGCACCGCACGAGCGGTGTCCTTGCCCAGGAGGGGGGCCAGGGCCGCCATCGTGACCACGCCCAGGTCAGCGATGGGGCCATCGAGAACGTCGCGCACGGGGTGCGAACGGTGGTCCGGCTGCTGCGGTGCGATGGAAATGGCCGCGCTGTCGTGACGGTTCACCGCAGACCACCGGCGAGATGCAGTCCCGCGCGCGAGATGCTGTCCTCACGGTCCGGACACGATTTGGCGGGCCGACGGAGACCTCCGCCGCGCTCAACCTGCTGGTTCGGATGACAAATGCCTGTGTTCGACATGAGGCCTCACCTTCGGGGCAAGACCTAGCGCACGAACTATATTGGATCAAACCCGAAGGCTCAGATCCGATCTATTTTTCGGAATCGTCAGCAAGAGGTTCTTTTCGGGGCCGACCTCTCTTGACGGACCCATCGCGACGTGCGGCATCCAGTTCGTCCTCAAGACCAAGGTCCCTGAGCGTCCGCAGGACGTTTCCGCTGGCGCCCAGGCCGAACTCCACTCCCACCGCGGTCAGGTTCCAGCGGTTCCGATGGAGGGACTCGCGAAGCAAGGCGCGGCGGACCGCGACGGACACGAGATTTCCAATAGCCGACAGCGTGTTGCCTGCCCGCGCCGACAACCCCTCCCCCTCGATCAGGTCCGCGGCAACGTCGAGGATGGCGGTCGGCGCGTACGCGAGAAAGATCTCCGGCGAGATCACGCCGGCCTCGATCTGAGGCTCGTTTCCAGCCGACGAACGAAACTCACGGAGGTTGTCCATGAACGCATCGTCGACCGCGGTTCGGCCGTCGACCGCATACGTAAGGCCCAGAGCAGGGAGCTCCTGATGGTCCCGGAACTCCTCCGGGGGAACGGCAGCCTCCGCGATGACCATCGCAAGGTTTTCCCGGAGGTAGGCGGCGAAGCGGCGCCGAGCCTCCGTCGAAACCTGTAGTTGCAGTTCCCGCGCGTGCCGCTCCGCCGTCGTCTCCGGTCGATCAACGGTGAACGGCAACGCTGTCCGCGCAGAAACCGGGTACTCGGCGGCCGTGGCCTCACCTCTTCGCTTGCCCAGCGTCACGGTCCGTCCCGGTGCTCTGCTGCGTCGTGGGCCATGCGTCGAACAACCGCTAGGGCGTCGAGCGAGAATGGGCGCAGGGCAGGTCGGCGCCACGATCCGTCGGAGCGGTTCACTCGGCCCGCGCCAATCGCGAATTGGGGGTCGCTGTCGGAGTGTTCATTGATCGCGGGAGCTCGGCGAAACGCCACGGAGAGAAGTGTGAGCGTTGGTGGCCCATCAGGTCGAGCGCGTCCGAGACGATCATAGTCGCGTCCCGACCTCAACGGGAGTTCGCGGGGGTGAACCCGTCGTACGTCACGCGCTCCGCCACGTCCCGAGCCTAAGCGCGCTCGTCGAGGAAGCGCGGCATCCGGCGTCGGGAACGCGGCCGACCATCGCCGCGAGCACCCTCGGCATCCGTGCCAGCGAGAGCACCCACTGCGTCGGGAACACCCCGTCATGGCTCCGGTAGAGCCGACGCGGGTCGGCGTGGGTCGGCGTCACCATCGGGTGCCCGCGCATCACGAGCGAGCGGACCATGGCCGCGCTGTCGTCGAGAATGCGCGTGAGGGTGTCGCCCTTGGAGGCCTTCATCCGCTTGGCCAGGACGCCGGTGCGAAAGACGCGAGGGCGGTCGAAGGCGACGGGCGGTGAACGGCGTAGTCGAGAAGGGCACCGTGACGGCGAGATCGCAGGTCCTCCAGACGTGGCCGAAGGTGAAGGTCTTGCGCGTGCGGGTGGGGCCCACCGCATCGAGGTGTGTGCCGAGGCCGTGGGCCGCGAGGCCCTGCGGGTGCCGAACGTGTCGTCGATCATGAACCGCAACCACAGTTCGCCCGCGGTGAGGCGCTCGCTGAGCGCCGCGAGCCAGAGCCGGGCGAGAACGTCGAGATCCCACCGCCGTCGGGAGAAGACGCGGTGGAAGGCCGAGTGCTCCCACATGCCAGCCGCGCCGCTGACGACGAGACACTCGGTGAGCGCGGGATGCTCGGTGCACAGCATCCATGCCGCCATCAGCAGGAGCGAGCGCGCGAAGGTCGGCGCCGCGAACGCGTGCCGGAACACTTCCGAAGCGCGCTGGAAGGTGCGAGCCCAATGCGTGGGTACGGGGCCTCCGATCGGTGGGGGTCGTGTGGCACACGCCACCATTGGTCAGGAGCTCTTGCACCTCAAGCCGTCCAATCAGCGACCATCAAGGGCCAAACCTGAGTCTGATCGCATCGGCGGGACAGAACGCTCGGCGCCTTGATCGTCGAGCGCGACGAAGACGGAGACTGCGTCGGTGAGGCGCTCGCGTACCTCAAAGATGCGGGCGCGCCGGAAGGCTTCGACGTGGATCCGCAGACGCGCAGCCGCGCGATAGCCGCTGCCGACCGCGCCCGATCATGTGACGGCCGCGGGCGAACGCTCACCCGTCCCCCACATCGCCGCCACCCGCATCGAGGGTCGTCGGCGTGCAGGTGCCGACGACGCAGTGCGTTCCGGCACGACAAGCGTTCCCGCAGGCGCCGCAATGGGTGGGGTTGCTCCCAAGACCGAAACATCCGCCGCCCTCGCATGCCTCCCCGCAGGTGGTCAGGCCAACTGGGCAAGAGAAGAAGCAGCGACCTCCCGAACACACCGTGCCCGCGCAACAGGCGTGGCCACAGGCGCCGCAGTTGGCGTAGTCGGTGCGGAGATCGCGACAGGCACCGCCGCGGCAGGTGGGATCGGAGCCACAGACGGAGAGTCCGGCGCCGCAGGCGCTCTGGCACTCGCCGTACGAACAGACGAGACCCGGACAGCAGCGCGTTTCGCACGCGCCGCAATGCGCGGAATCGCTGTGTAGATCCACGCACGTCTCGCCGCAGCGCATCCGACCGTCGCCGCAACCTCCTTCGCCGTGGTCCACGTCGGCGAGCCCGAGGTCCGTGCCGACTTCCTCGACGCCGGCTCCAAGGTCCGCGGGGAACGACCCGTCCCAGGCATCCGCGTCAAGACCACGAGCATCACCAATGTCCGCGTCGAGACCGCCATCCGTCGCGGCGTCCAGCGTCGCGCCAGCGGCGTCCTCGCGGTCGCCCACGAAGGTGTCTACGGCACCCACGTCCATCGGCACGTCCACGCCCGTGGTCACAGTGACGCTCGATCCCTCGCACGACGACAGGAGCAACGGAACTCCGCACGCGATCCAGAGCGAATGCGATCTCATCGCGACCCCATGAGCTCTCGACCGTGACGGGAGGTTTCCTCGACGACAGCGCCGAACAGCGCCCGACGACCAGAGAGACTCTGCGCCTCCTGGACCTCGCGGTCCACGCGCGCCGCCGACCTACGCGGCGACAGCCCTCGGTCCGCATCCAGTGGCGGAACCGCGCCATCGCGCTCTACGCTCCTCGCACGAAGGGAGCGACGGTTCCAATGCCACAGCGCGGGCGTCCATTCTCGTTGGTCTACGCGGCGGCGCTGGCGCTGGGATTCCCCTCGCTCGGAGCGAGTGTCGGGTGCGGCGGCGTCGTCACCACCGCGGGCGACGCAGGCGCCGTCGATGGAGGCGTACGGCGAGATGCCATGGGCCTTCCCGCCGACGTCGTCGTCTCGCGAGACGCCGCGATGTGTGACGCCGCGACGTGCGGGCCCAACCCATTCGGCGCCCCGAACATCCGCTGCGCCGACGGCTCTGTCGGGGGCCCGACCTGCGGCGTGCGCGCGGGCGACGCCTGCGGGTGGTACCTGCGCGACTGTCCAGCCACGCCAGACGCTGGCGCGGCGTGCGCGCTGCCCGACGGAGGAACGTGCGCGGAGGGCGCGGCGTGCCCGGCGCCCGACGGCTGCAACACCTGCACATGCTCGGCGGGACGCCTGCTGGCATGCACCGAGCGCGCGTGCGCGATCGATGCCGGAATGACCTGTGTCCTGCGCGACGGACGCACCTGCGCGATCGGCGCAAGCTGCCCGGCGGGCGACGGCTGCAACACCTGTTCGTGCGAGGCGAGCGGACGCGCGGTCTGCACCCGCCTCGCGTGCCCGCCCGACGCGGGCGCGACCGACGCGGGCGCGACCGACCTTGGCGCATCCGACGCCGGCGCACCGGACGCCGAGCCCTGCGTGATCGACTGCGCCGCCCCGCCGCCAGGATGCCGCTACGAAGGGCCGATCACCTGCGAGCCGCCGAGCTGCGGGCGCCTGGTCTGCGTGGACGCTGGCGCGGAGATCGTGTGCGGCCCGGCCAGCGGAGGATCGTTCCCCGCCTTCGACCGGAGCTGCGGCGCGGCGACTGACTGCGCGGTAGCTGTCCACCAGACCGACTGCTGCGGCAACTCGCGCGCGATGGGCATCAACGCCGGTCAGCGCGAGGCTTTCGACCGCGCCGAAGCGGTGTGCAGACCGATGTATCCCGGCTGCGGTTGCCCCGCCGGGCCGCCAAGGACGGACGACGGCGCAAGCGCCGACCCGTCAACCACGATCCCGGTGGAGTGCCGCAGCGGAACCTGCACGACCTTCCGTCGCCCATAGCGTTGCGGCCCGACCGGGAGGGCCGAACCGTTCGAACGTCGCACCGGAACATGACGACCGCGGGCGACGGTCGCCCGGCTCGCAAGGAGGATCGGAGCCATGAGGATCGCGGCGTCTCTTCATCTCGGGTGGATGCTGGCCGTGAGCGGCTGGGCAGCGGGCTGCGTAGGGACGACGTCCAACACCTCCGCACCTGCCGACGCGGGCGCCGCAGTAGACGTTGCTACGACCGACAGCGGCATCGCCGACCTCGGAGTGCCAACGGATCGGGGCGGCCTCCCAGATGCGGGAGTGATCCCCGCGTGTCCATCGTCGGTGCCGAGCGAAGGCAGCGGCTGCGCGCGGGAGGGCGTGGTGTCCGAGTTCGGCGACGACCCTCGGGTGCAGTGCCGCACCTTCGCGACCTGCTCGGGGTCGCGCTGGTCGATCGCGACGGCGACCTGCGACCCGCTGCCCACCGCGGCCTGTCCCACGTCGCGCGAAGCGGCCGATGGTCAAGCGTGCAGTGTCGAAGGGGCGTTCTGCGCCTACGCGGGCCTGGCGTGCGAATGCACCAACTGCATCCGCTACCCGATCGGGCGCTGTGACGGCCCGCGCACCTGGCACTGCGCCGCCCCCAGTACGGCGACTCCCTGCCCGGCCGCGCGTCCACGCGCTGGGACGGTGTGCGCAACCGAGGGACTCTCTTGCGACTACGGATGCGAGCCGGCCCGCGCGCGTCGGTGCGTCGGTGGGCTGTGGACCCCAGCCGACTCGCCCGCCGGCTGCCCGCGCTCGACCCGCGCGGCGAAGCGCGACATCGCCTACCTCACCGCGCCGGAGGCCGAGCGCCTGTCCCGCGAGGTGCTGGCGACACGGCTCGCGACCTACGAGTACACCGAGCCGCTCCTGGCGGGCCGCCGACGCCTGGGCTTCATCATCGAAGACCAGCCCGCAGCTAGCTACGCGCGGGAGCCGGACCGGAGCGCGGTCGATCTCTACGGCTACACCAGCATGCTGGTGGCCACCGTGCAGGCTCAGGACCGTCGCATCCGCGCACTCGAAGCCGCGATCGCGGCGATGCGGCGACGATGACGCCGAGGGACGGCAGCGCAGTTGCACCGTTGTGCGCCCGGCGCCCCTTGCGACGGCACGCCGACGGCGCGACCGTATCCGCAGAGGCGGAGGCTGAGGCGTGCGCTACATGAAGCGATGGACCTGGGCGCTCTGGTGGGTCGCGCAGATGGGCTGCGTTCAAGGGGTCGCGGCACGGAACGACGCCGGGACGCTGACCACGAGCGACCGTGAGCCCACGATCGCGGACGTCGGTCTCGTAGACGGACCTGCGCTCGTGGAGGTTGCCATCGTCGATGTCGTGGTCCCCGACGTGACGACGCCAGATGACCGGGGCGCCCGGGATCTCGACGTGGCCTCGGACGCGACGATCGAGGGCTCCGACGGGGCGGTGATCGACGCGGTGCACGTCGCGCCCGTGACACACACGGATGCCGGCGTGGATGGCGGGACAACGCCCGCCGACTGTTCTGCGACGATGGCGCCGCCCGACGTCGCGCGTCCGCCCGCAGGCACCTGTGTGGTCGCGCCGCTCTCGCCAGAGGCCCTGTCCTGCGGGTGCGGGGCATGCCCGACCGCCGCGGCCTGGGAGGTGCGCTGCAACGAATACTCCTGGGGGTTCACCGCAGCGGCCGCCGACGACGGGCGCGGCTACGCGCTGCTCTCCAACAGCGGCTATGGGGATCACAAACAGCTCGTGACCTTCGATCCGGGCGGAGGCAGCAGCGTCGCCGCGGATCCCTTCGTCGCGAACACCCAGCTCCTCATGGGACCGTCGCGGCTGTCCGCCGTTCTCTGCGGACCGGACGGTTCGGTTCACCTCGTCAGCGAGCTCGGTCCCGGACTCAACCTCGCGCATTTCACGCGCAGGGATGGCGCCTGGTCGGCCGAGGACGTCACACCTGGTGGCACGCCAAGGCCCTACTTCGACGACGCGATCATCGACCCGCTCGGCCAGGTCCGAGTGCTCTCTCACGTCGCCACCGACCTGACCTTCACCCTCGCGACGCGCTCGCCCGACGGTAGCTGGAGCCGATCGGCCGTACCGGGAACGATCGGCGCGTCGCTGGCGACCGACCTGGCCGGAGAGCCGTACATCCTGCGACGCCTCGAACGCCTCGGAGGCGACGACTACGCCTACCAGCGCGTGGGCTCTCCTCCGGTCGTACTCACTCGCCTCCCGTCGGGTCCCGCAGGCGGCGGTACGATGATCGTCCCGTCGGATCACGGAGCGCCGGGCGCACCGCTCGTCACCCTCGCCCTGTCCGAGTCCGAGTTGCATCTCTTCTTGGCCGGGCCGAGTGGCCTGCGAGACGTGCCCATCTCGGCAGGAGAGAGCGTCACGCACAGCGATTGCCCATCCATGACGAGTACTGGCTTCATGCCGCCGACCGGCTGTCGCGAGGGTGCCACCTGTCACGCGCAGGGCGTCGGACCGGCCGTCTCCCACCACGCGTTGGCGCAGACTCGGGACGGCCGGGTCTGGCTCGGCTACCTGCGCCTGCACACCGATCGGGAGTTCGCGGTCACCCCGCGGTGCGGTCGCGAGTTCTGTAGCTGCGACCTCTCGCTCGTCTCGGCGCGCGATGGCGCCGAGGCGGTCATCGAGGAGGTCGATCCGCGCACCGGCGCCCACGCCGTGCGGTACCGCCTGCCGATCTCGGTCCACGCCGACATCCAGGGATTTACTCTCCAGGGCCGCGGCGACCACCTGCACGTCGCCGCCAGTGGCTTCCCATCGACCGACAACTCGGACGTGCGCCTGCGGTACGTCGTCGTCGATGTCCGCACCAGCCGCTGAGCGCGTGCCATTCGGTCGCTACCGATCGCGGCCAGTCGAGTGACAATCGCCCCGTGGGACGCACGATCGGCCGTCATCGACGACAGCACCGGGGCCCGACCGGATGGGCTCGATGATCTCTGACTCCTGACAGCAGACCCGGCCTGGCAGATCGGAGCAGAGCAGCGGGCGACGGGCGCGCCACTCATCGCCATAGCCGGTGATGAGTCCAGTGAGGCAGTCGTCGGCGAAGGGTGTCGGCGAGGCGGAGGGCGAAAGGCCGGAGACCCGGCACCGAGAGCTGTGGGGATAGGGTCGCGCGCCCTCAGACCCGACCGTGGTCGATTCGGTCCTCGTCCCGTTCGTAGATCAGGTTCTCGAAGCGACAGCAGATCATCCCGCGAAGCTCTGAACAGCGCGCGGGTCGCGCTCCAGCGAGGCCGCCGTCGGGGAAGTAGACGCCGTAGGGGACGTCGGAGATGCAGTCGCCGATGAACGGGTCTACGGGCAGAAGGATGTCCGGGCTATCGAGCAGGCCCGCGTCCGCGAGTGCTGCGTCCAGCGCGCTCGTCGTTGGCAGATCGACCGGCGTCGCGTCAAGTGAGCGGCTTCCTGCCTCGGTCATGGGTGTCGCCAGCGTTGGCTCGTCCATCACGACCGCGTCCCGACGGACCGATGCAGCGCCGACGGTGTACGAGCAAGCCGTGCCCAACAGCAGCGCGAGGGGCATCGACGCGCGAAGTAAGGGAGCAGATCCTGACGAAGCTCCGAACGCTGTCATCGTGACAAGAGTCTCACATCGGGTCTCCCAAAACCTGCGGTGGTCGGCCATCACCTGCCGACGACACAGTCGGAGCGCTGCGGGTCCGACCGCGGGTGGCGGCGTCGAGCTTGCGGTAGCTGGGCGTGCTGCTCTGCGCCGACCGACCGCTGGTGTTCGCGAGCACCTACGACGAGACCGTGCAAAGCGCCTGCGGTCAGTGAACCTTCGCCCACCGCGACGTCGCCACGCGGCAGCCCGCAACCATCACCCGCCTCACGATGGACGGTGACGTCATCGTGCTCGAAGCCCGCGGGACCGACGACACCTCCTCGCTGCGGGCGCGCCGCGTGTCTCCTGATGAGGTCGAGCCGCGTGCATCGCTGTAAGGGATGCCTGCCCCGTGCGAGCCCGGGGGTGCCCTTCCGCTGCGAGGCCAAGTCGCACCTCCTGGGCGTCGACGAGCAGGACAACGCGGTCGATCACCGCGGGGCGCGCCTGCCGATGTGGGTGAGCGAGCAGGGCATCGGCCGCGACCCCAACCGCCACACACGCTGTAACCGTCAGCGCGCGCGCTCGTAGACGTCGGCACGCGACGCTCATTGGAGAGCCCCGCGAACACCGAAGGTGTCCCCTCTCCGATGTGTGCCACGCCCACGCTTCGATCGCCGCGCCACGCCCTCTGCCTCGCAGGCTTCTCGGTCTTCCTCGCGCACTGTGGAACCACGTCCGACCGCGCGACGGTCAACCCCGACACCGCGGCGATCGTGTCCGTCGACCGCTTCCAGGACAGCTTCGCGACGCTCTTCAAGCGCAGCGCGCCCGCGTTTGACACGGCCAACGTGCGACCGGTCGTGCCCGCGCCCAACGCGCCCATCCACTTCGATCAGCTCTTCGGCGTGCGCTCGTTCGGACCAGGCGGCGAGCGCGTCCTGTACTACTCGCTCGACATCGTCCCGGTGGTGCCCGGCCGCGCGTACATGATCCTCGACGCCAACGGACAAGCCATCCCGGGGCAGCTCCCGGTGCTCACGGGCGTCCCGGGTGACACCGGGTACAACGACTTCATGCGCATCACCGAGGTGCGCACGCACGAGGGCTACAACGTCAACTCGCTCACGAGCGAAGCCGACGTACTGGCCGCTGTGGCCGAGGGCGACGCCACCGCAACGCTCACCACGCGCATCGTCGACTGGGCGGTGGTGCCCGCGGGCTCGACGGCGACCCTGCGGTTTCAGGGCAACGTGGTCACCGGGTTCCGGGGCTGGGTGCGCGGCATGATCGCGCCGCTGATGCAGTTCGAGACCAACCTCCAGGTGACCGCCAATGGGCGCGTCCCGAGCGCGGGCATCATCGTGATCTTCCGCAACGACACGGACCCCTCCATGGGCTTTGAGACCGAGGCCGACGGCATGACCCACAACGTGGTGCAGGTGCTGCCGGGACAACCCGGGTACTCGTCGCTGTGGTCGCATCAGCGGGGCAACCTCGCGGGCTTCGGCGGAGTGCGCGACTGGAACACGGCGCTCGCCAACGTGGCCGGTCCTCTGCCCGTCACCGTCAACTGCCCGATGGTCGCGCCGTAGCCGCGACACGCGACGAGGAAGAACCAACATGGATGAAGACACGAAGCGCTTGGAGCGCAGGACGTTCCTGTGTGTGCTGGGGGTCGCGGGCGTGACCGTGGGCTGCGGCGACGCGGCAATGCCGACGACGCCCTTCAGCGGCGGGCGCGTGGCCGATCACGCCGTCGGGATGTGGAAGCTGTACGCCGCGCAGAAGGTGATCGTGGGGCGCGACGCCGGAGGCTTTTTCGCCTACTCGACGCTGTGTACGCACGAGGGGACTGAGATCGCGTTTCGCGACGGCGCGGCGTGTGCGACACCGACGGGTTGCACCTCCGTCAGCACGACGGGCAACACCCGCTGCCCCAACCACTTCTCGGAGTACGACGGCAACGGGGCCGTGACGCGAGCGCCATCCACCGCCACCCTGCCGCACTACCGGGTGACCGTCGCCGCGGGCGAGCTCATGGTGCACCCGGACACCGCGGTGACCGAGGCGGCGCGCGCCAATGGTTGATCGACGAAGGGTGTTGGCAGCCGGGGCGCTGGCGTTGCTGGCCGTGGGCTGCGGGACAGCCGATGGCACGATCGCGACGGACGTTCCGACACAGACCATCGATGCTTCGTCGGCGAGATACGCGGATGCCACGATCGATCAGTCCGCGGTCACCGAGGTCGGCGCTCCGACGGACGCGGGTCAGTCTCCACCGCCGATGGTCGGGCCCCAAACGCCGCCGTCCTCGGGGCGCGTGGACATGGAAGCATGGCTCACGGCGGGGCACTACCGCTCCTGGCATTGTGAGCCCGCACCGCACGCGTCGCGCTCGCCGTCGCCTCACGGCATCAACCGCATCTGCTCCAACGAGCTGTTGAGCGGGTCGAGCGGCGACGGCCCCTACCCCGTCGGCGCGGCCGCCGTGAAGGAGCTGCTCTCCAGCGCGGGCGTGGTCACCGGCTACGCCGTCTACCTCAAGGTCGCGGTCGGTACCGGGGGCGAGAACTGGTACTGGTTCGAGCGCATCGGCACCCGCTACGTCGCCGACGGCCTCGGCACGAGCGGCCCCGCGCGCACCATCTGCGTCGGCTGCCACGTGAGCGCCCCGCGGGACTTCGTCTTCACCCACGTACGCTGACGGACGTCGACCGCGCCCACCACCAAGACCGTCGGAGGTCGCCCTTGAAGATCAGCCCTCTCGCTTCGCTCGTCGCGATCAGTCTCCTCTCGATGTCCGCTCCGCTCGGCGCGTAGACACCGCCGACGCCTCCCACCATGGCGCCCGCCGCCGCGCCCACCGGCGTGCAGCGCTTCGACCTCCGCACGAACGGCGAGTCGCGCGTACTCTTCACCTCCGACGCACCGCTCGAAACCGTCGACGGCATCTCCACCTCGACCGCCGGGCGCTTCACCGTCGACCTTCCCAACCTGTCGCCCACCGACTACGGGATCGGCGTTCCGGCGCTGCTGCGGCTCAAGGTGAGCAACGACACCCGCGTGCGCGTCGACCTCACGGCCTTCCGCCACGCCATGTAACGCCCTACCGCAGCGAGCCCCTCAAGACACCGCGCTCCATCAGTTCGGCGAGCAGGCCCGCGAAGCTCTCCACAAACGCCGACCCCGCGACCACGTCGTAGCGTGCCAGCACCGCGCGCACGGCCTCGGCCGCGGGCGTCGCCCCGTCGTCCATCGCGTCGAGCACGTCGGCCGCCATCGGGGTGAGCGCGAGCGTCTCCACAGAGTGGCGCTCCGGGTGACGAAACAGCAGCAGTGCCCGCGCATCGGGCGCGCCCTCCGGGGTCCACGAGAGGCGCAGCCGCTGGTGTGTCGGATCGAGCGCCGCGGGGAGGTCCATCGCGAAGTCGGTGAGTCGCGATGCGTCGACGCGCGCTGCCGAGAGGCCGACGTGATGCTCGGCCAGGTCGAGGGACAGCGCCTCGGGCAGCCACGGCGACGGTGACGCCAGGGCCTCGGCCTCCGCCGCGCGCACCCACCGACCGAAGGCCGGCGCCACGTCGCGGACGAAGTGCGTGCGCGGCGCCTCCTCGTCGAGGTAGCGGGTAAACCACCCCCCGAAGCGCGCGCTGCCGGCCGCCGCGAAGGTGCGCGGCAGCGCTTCGAGCAGCAGCGACCAGAGCCGGTTGCGCACGAGGTCGCGGTACACCAGCCACCGAACGCGGTCGCCGCCTAGCGAGGCCAGCGACGCCTCGTCGAGTTCGGCCCCAAGTGTGAGCCGGGCGATGGCCCGCTGGTGCGCGTCGAGCCCGCTCAAGGCGCTGCCTGTGTTGAAGCGCGGACGATGGCGTCGAGTCGTTCGAGCTCCGCGACGAGCTCGTCCCACGGGGGAAAGCCGCCGTCTCTCTCCAACAGAACCGGCACGGGCCCAGTGCGCGACAGGGTGTACGCGAGCAGCCCGTACACATCGTCGCAGACAGCCTCGCCGTGCGTATCGAGGCGAAACCCGTCGGCGGCCACGAGGTGCCCGGCGACGTGCATCTGCACCACACGGTCGGCCGGGATGCGACGGATGAACTCCCGCGCGTCTCCCCCGCGGTTGCGCGCGTTGACGTAGGCGTTGTTGACGTCGAGCAGGAGGAGGGCGCCGCTGCGCGCGGTGATCTCGCCGAGGAAGTCGGCCTCGTCCATCTCCGCCTCGCCGGGGTGCGCGTACCAGGAGATGTTCTCGACGGCGATGGGGAGACCGAGCGCGTCTTCGAGCAGCCGAACCCGGTCCACCACACGACCGACGCTCTCTTCGGTCAACGGTAGGGGAAGGAGGTCGTGGAGGTGGGCGCCGTCGACCGCGCCGAAGCACAGATGATCGCTGTGCCAGGGGGTCTGCACGGCTTCGAGGAAGCCCCGCATCGCGCGCAGCAGGTCGCGCGCTGGCGGCTCGCGGTCGCCGAGCCCGAGGCTTACGCCGTGCGTCACCACCGGGTAGCGCGCGCGGGTCTCCGCCAGCATCGCCTCGAAGAAGCCGCCGCGCCCGAGATGGTTCTCGGGAGAGACCTCGACCCAGCGCAACGCCGCGGGCGCCCGCGACATCAGGTCGCGAAACAGCGGGGCCCGCAGGCCCAGGCCGACGCCCTCGACGTGCGCCATCGATCAGTGTGCGTGGTTGTGTTGGTGGGGCCGCGCCGTTGCTGGAGCCGTGGCGGGAGCCGTCGTCGGTGTGGTGGCCGGCGTCGGGGCCGCCGTCGGGGTCGGCTGGGCCGCCGTGGTGCCCGGTGCGGGCGACGACGAGGAGCCCATGTGCGCGCCGCAGTTGCCGTCCTGGCCGCAGCTCATGGCCTGACCCGTGGCCGCTCCCTGTGGGGCCGAGGCGGGCGCAGGGGCCGTCGAGCTCGGGGTCTGCGTCGGACCGGTGCCGACCTGCGCGGCGGGCGCAGGCGTCGTGGCGGGTGCGGGGTCAGCCGACTGCGAGCTTGCGGGCGGCTGCGCCATCATGGACGGGTTGCTCGCGCAGCCCTCCACCGCGGCGACCCCAAAGGCCGCGGATACCATCACCAGCAACTTCGCTCGGGTCTCTTTGTTCATCAGGTCTTCGCTCCTTCGGGCGCGCGGCGGACGGCCGCGGGTACTTCGGCGGATCCCTGTCTAGTTCCGCCGCGACGTTTCGTGACCCGTCCAGAGCCACTTTGCCGAGGACGGACCGCGGACCACCGGTGACGTCAGCCGACGCAGGTCAGACCAGGGTGGAGCGCCGCGAGCGCTCGCCTGGCCTGTTCGAACGCGTCGGTCGTGTCGGCCTTGGAGGAGTACTCCTTCGGGTTTGGCGTCGGGCTGTCGGTCGCTGCGGCGATGGATGCCACGTACACGGTGCCTCCCGTCACGACGAGGGGGCCGACGAAGATCTGGTAGCGGTGGAAGTCCTTCGGCATGCCGAACTCGTTGAGGGCCGCGCCGTAGAAGGTGAGCAGGTGAGCGTGAGGAGCGAGCGACATGGCGTCGATACTCGCGCGGCGGGAGAGCGCGCTCAAGGCTTGAGACGAGGCGCAAAGTGCGCGTTGTGGAGCGACGCGGGTCACACCTCCGGCCCTGGCGGCTAGTAGGTCGGGCGGCGTGCAAGCCAACCCCAAAACCGACCGAGGACCATGCCTCTCGCGCCCCACCTCCGCTGGACCCTCTCCGCGCTGTTCGTAGCTGTCGGCTGCGGCGACGCCCCCGAGGCACCGCCTGCGCCTCGCACCGGCCCCGACCCCTGGGCCGCGGCGCTCCGCGTCGAGCCCGCCGCCGACCGCAACCCCGATCCGCGCGTCGTCGAGATCGACCTCGAAGCGCGCTTCGGTCAGTGGGAGTACTCGCCGGGTCGGCGCGTCCGAGCGATGACCTACAACGGCATGGTCCCCGGGCCCACGATCGAGGCGCGCGCCGGGGACACCGTGGTCGTGCACTTCACCAACCGGCTCGACCAGCCGACGACGATCCACTGGCACGGCGTGCGGGTGCCTGCGTCGATGGACGGCAGCCCCCACTCGCAGCCGCCCGTCGCCCCCGGCGCGAGCTTCGAGTACCGCTTCACCGTTCCGGACGCGGGGACCTTCTGGTACCACCCGCACGTCACCGAGAGCGTACAGATGGAGCGCGGCCTCTACGGCGCGGTCGTGGTGCGCGGCGACCATGAACCCCGCGCAGACGTCGAGGGCGTCGTCATGCTCGACGACCTCCTGGTCGGGTCGGACGGGGAGATCGCGCCCACCGGGGACCTCGTCGAGCAGCACAGCGGCAGGGAGGGTCCCGTCTCGCTCGTCAACGGACGCGCGGGCGCGGAGCTGCCGATCCGCGCGGGCCAGCGGCAGCGGTGGCGCGTCGTGAACGCCGGCAGCGCCCGCTTCTACCGCCTCGCTCTCCCGGGGCACCGCTTCACCGTGGTGGGGACCGACGGAGGGTCCGTCGCGACACCACGCACGTCCGACGAGCTCTTTCTCGTCCCTGGCGATCGCCTCGACGTCCTGGTGGACGGCGTCGGCAGCCCGGGCACGACCGCGCCCCTGCGCAACCTCCCCTACGCCCGCGGCCACGGCGCTGGTCTCACCGAGGCGGCGGACGTCCTGCGGCTCCGCTACGCGCCCGACTCGGCGTTGCCAACACTCGCCGCCCCCGCGCCCCGCATACGGGTCGAGCCGCTGGTCACGGCAGGCATCGCGCCGCGCACGGTGACCTTCAACGAGTACATCGATCGCGACCGCGAGCAGGTGGTGTTCACCATCAACGACCGGTCCTACCCGGACGTGCCGGACGTCGTCGCGCGCGTGGGCAACACCGAGGTGTGGGACCTCGTCAACGCGAGCGAGATGGAGCACCCGTTCCACCTGCACGGGTTCTTCTTCCAGGTCGTGTCGCGCAACGGCGCGGACGAGGCCGAGCGCTCGTGGGAGGACACGATCCAGCTGCGTGGCAAGGAGCGGGTGCGCATCGCGTTCCGCCCCGACGAGCGCCCCGGCCACTGGATGTACCACTGCCACATCCTTGAGCACATCGAGCACGGGATGATGGCCACCGTCCGCGTGGAGCCCTGAGCCACGACCCCACTGCGCACCGGAAAGGCCCCTCGATGCCCGCTCGAATGACCCTCGTCCTCGCCCTGTTTCCTCTGTTCGCCGGCTGCGGCGACATGGCACACGACACGACCGACGCGGCCGCCCACGAGGGTCACGACGCGGCCGACGTCGGGACTTCGGACGTTGGGACGACCGACGTCGGCACCGCCACGGACCAGCCGACAGCCGTCGACGTCGCGACCACCGACCAGGATGCCGCGACCGACGCGGGGACAGTTGCGGACGCTTCGACGGTAGTGCCCCTGCTCAACGACTGCCGGGCCGCGAACTACGTAGACCGCAGCGCCGACGACGCCGAGCGCACGGTGGTACCCCGCGGCACCACGGGCTACACGCCGCGCTGTCTCACCATCCGTACCGGGCAGTCGGTGACCTTCTCGATGAGCTTCACCACGCACCCGCTGATCCCCGGCGTGCCGCACGGGTCGAGCGCGGGCGCCACAACCCCGAGCCCCATCGACGCGCAGCGCGTGGGGACGACCTACGCGGTGACCTTCCCCGGCGCCGGGTTCTACCCGTTCTACTGCAACACCCACGGACACGTCGGGATGGCGGGCGTGGTCCGCGTCCTTCCCTGACTGGCCCCTGTCGGTAGGGCCCTCCCGCGATCGTCTCGGCGCACCACGCGACTCCAAGCAGCGATCGCGTGTAACTGCCGGTGATTGGGTTCCGTAGTCGCGGCCATGATGCGCCCCGCTGCCCCCGACGACACACCCGCCCTGGTCTCGCTGGCCGTTTCGACCGGGCTCTTCCAAGCCGACGAAGCGGACCTCCTGCTCAGGGCGACGCTCGATGAGATTCACGCCGGTCGCTTGGGTCCCGATCATCTGGCGTGGGTGTGGTCCGAGGGTCCGGCCTGACCGCCGCTCGGATGGGCGTACTTCTCTTCGAACGAGAAGGCCGACCGCGTGTGGGACCTCTGGTGGATCGGCGCGGCCCCTGCCCATCACGGTCAGGGCATCGGCGATGCGCTGTTGCGCTCCGTCGAGTCAGAAGTGAGCACCCGGGGTGGTCGGATTCTCGTGATCGAGACGAGCGCCTTGCCACCGACGGCGCGGGCGCGGCGCTTCTACGAGAAGCACGGGTACTCCGCGTGCGGACGCGTGCCGGACTTCTACGCAGACGGAGACGACAAGGTCATCTACGCAAAACGCATGAGGCGCGTCGGCTGAGGCCCGGCGGACCGCGAGCGATCGACAGGCCCGTAGCGGTTGAGCTCACCATGCGTCGCATCGTGCCCACTCACCCCGGCCGATAGGTCCGCGCCACGTCGATGCCGTCAGCCCGCAGCCGCGCCTCTTGTGCCGCCGTGGGCACCGTCCCGGCGGGCGCCTGGTACCACCCCGCCGGGTCGGCGGTGGTGACGTCGTCGCGCACCTTCAGGATGGTGAACATCCCGCCCATGTCGATGTACGAGTGCGGCCCCATGCCACCGCGCATCGGGGCGCTGTTGGGCGGGATCTCCATCCGCATCTCGCCCATGCCGCCCATGCCCCTGTGCCCCATGGTCATGTACTCGGGCATCACCCGGCTCATGCGTCGCTCCAACGCCGCCGGGTTCATCCCCACCATGTTCGGCAGGCCATGAGCCATCTGCATCATGACGTGATGGGTCATGTGGCAGTGCATCGCCCAGTCGCCTGACTCGGGCGGCACGAACTCGATCACCCGCGTCGCTCCCACCGGCACCAGCACCGTCGTCTCGGGCTTCTGCGCGCTCGCCGGCACGTAGCCGCCGTCGGTCGCCGTGACGTGGAACCAGAGGCCGTGGATGTGGATCGGGTGGTGGTCCATCGGCCCGAGGTTGCCCAGGCGGATGCGCACCCGCTCGCCCTTCCCCACGAGCAGCGGCGCCGTGCTCGGGAACGCCTTGCCGTTGAAGGTGAGGACGTTGAAGTCGTTCATCGCGTTGGGGTCGGGGCGGTGAGCACCCGCCTCGATCTTCCACTCGTGCGCCATCAGCACGAAGTCCCGATCGACCCGCGGGCCGCGCGCCTGGCGCGGGTGGACGACGATCATGCCCACCGCGCCGAGCGCGATCTGGGTCATCTCGTCGAAGTGCGAGTGGTACATGAACGTGCCCGGGTGCCGGAGCGTGAACTCGTACATCCACGTCTCGCCCGGCGGGATGGGGCGTTGGTTGAGGCCGCTCACGCCGTCCATGCCATTGGGCAGAACGATGCCGTGCCAATGCACCGTCGTCGGCTCGGGTAGCCGGTTGGTCACGTACATCCGCAGACGGTCGCCCTCGACCAGCTCGATCACCGGTCCCGGCGTCGTGCCGTTGTAGCCCCACACCTCCGCGGTGAGCCCCGGCGCGAACTCGTTGGGGAACGCCTCGACCACCAGGTGGCCGACCTTCACCCCGTCCACCAGGCGGAGAGGGAGAGTGCCCCCGTTCGGCACCGTCACTCCGGGCTGCCCCGCGGGGAAGCGACGTGCGATCGCGGCGGAGGTCGCTGGCGGCGGTGGTGTCTGCCCCGTCGCCGGGGCATCGGGCGCGCCGTGACCCTCGTGGGTCTGCGCCTCCGCCCGCTCCGCACGGGTCATGAGCCCCAGCGCAGTCGCCGCACTGCCCGCTTGGAGAAAGGATCGTCGGTTCATGGTTTCAATGGCCTCCTGCGGACGCACCGCTCGCGCCCATGGACGTGGCGGACATGGACTCGGTGGCATCGGATGTGTGCTCCGCCGCGCCCACCTGGCGCCCGGCGAAGAGGGCCACGGTGCCCGCGGTGGCGGTCCAGAACTCGCGGCGGATTTCGGCGCGGCGGAGCGTGGCGTCGAGCAGCTCGCGCCGTGCCTCAAGCAGCTGGAAGACCGAGACCTGCATGGCGTTGTACTGGAGCAGCGTCTCGCGCAGCACACGCTCGCGCGCTGGTACGATGACGGCGTCGTACTGCCGTGTGCGGGCGTGCGCCGAGCGCAGGCGGTTGCGGGCCGAGCGCAGGGCTGAGCGCAGGTCCACGGCGCTGGCGTAGTAGCGCTCAAGCGCGGCGTCGAACTGCGCACCATAGGCGGCCGTGGCCCCCCGACGCTGGTCGAAGATCGGGAGCGTGACACGCGCCCCGCCGCCGACCTCCACGGAGTTGCCGTCTTGTTCGGCGTGCGCGTCCACCGTGATGTCGGGCAGCCACCCCTCGGCCCGGCTGAGGCCGACGCGCCGGGCGAGGGCCTGGAGGTTCGCGCGCTGGGCCGCGAGGTCGAGGCTGGCTTCGAGCGCGCGCGTCTCGGTCATCGCCTCCAGCGAGAGGGCCTCGGGCGCGGGGGGTAGGCTCTCCGCGAGGGTCCACTCGGTGGCGTCGCCGTGGAGCCCCAACAGGCGCTGGAGGTGCTCGCGGCGGTCGAGTCGCTCCAGCTCGATCTCCGCCACCGTGATGCGCGCGGTCTCGTAGGCCGCCTCCTGCACCGAGAGGTCGAGTGTCCTGATGTTGCCCGCCGCGTGGAGCGCGCGGGCCGCGTCACGCGCAGCCGCGAAGGCGTCCAGCGCCTGCTGGGCGGCCGCGAGCCGCTCCTCGGAGGCTTGCACCGCGTAGAAGGCGACGCGCACCGCGTAGCCCGTCTCCAGCACCGTCCCTGCGACGCGCGCCTGCGCCGTCTCCAGCTCCGCCCGCGCGAGGCCCGCCCGCTGCGTCGTGAGGATCGCTCGCGTCAGCCCGAACTCCAGGCGCACGTCGCCCTGGAGGGGCTGCGAGCGGTCAGTCTGGTAGCGCACGTCGAACTCGATGGCGGGGTTGGGGAGCGTGCCAGCCTGGGCGAGCCAGCCACGCGCTACGCCGAGATCGCGCAGCGACGCGCGCAGGTGCCGGTTGTTGCGGAAGGCCACCCCCACCGCGGCGTCGGCCGTGAGCGGGCGGGCGAGGACCTCCCGCGTGACCGCCGGGTCGTGGTCTTCGGGGGGGTTGTCCGCGACGCGTAGGGGGATGGGCGAGTGGGAGAGCTGCTCGACGCGCCGCAGATCGGAGGAGAACGACGTCGTCGCGCACCCGGTGAGCGGCAGCAGCAGCGCCAAGGCGGCCGGCAGGAGGCGCTCAGTGCGCATGGACGTGGCCTCCTCCGGTAGGGGGGGCGCCCGCGTCCGCCGCGAGGCCGGACCAGGCCCCGGTGGGCTCGCCCGGGAGGGGCGGGTCGCCCGCGAGGGCCACCGTGGGGTCAGCGACCGGCGCCTCACGAGCGCCCGACGAGAGGGCGGACTGCTCGCCGAAGCGCACAGGCACCTCGCGTCCTCCGCACCCGAGCGGGAGGGCGGTCACACCGACCAGGATGAGAACGCGTGGGATCAAGAGGTTCATGGGCTTCGTGGCGGCAGACGCGCGTGGTGGGTGGGGATTACAGCGAACCGGGTCACAGGCTCTTAGGGCCGGGCGGCCGACCTGTGACCCGGTCGGAGTCGATTCACGCGGCACGCGCGGCGGCGGGGTAGCCCCGGGCGGTGAGCGCGTCGGCGAGCTGCTCGGCGCTCACCCGCGCCGGGTCGTGCCGGACGAGAACGGTCTTGTCGGGCAGCGAGGGGCAGACCTCCTCGACGCCGTCGAGCGCGTCGAGGGCCTCGGAGATGTGGCGGACGCACGACCCGCAGTTCATGCCGCGGACGTCGAGCAGGGTCTCGGTGGGGTTCATGGCTTCGTCGCTCCTGCGGGCCGCGTTGCTTCGGCTCGCACCAAGGCAGACGCAGTCCCCCTCCTCGCCTTACAGCCGCATCGACATCACAGGCGCGGGCGGAGGGCGTTGGCGATGACGGAACTCCAGCTCATGGCTGCGACAGGCTCGCCATCCCAAGGGGAGAAGACGACCGTGCTGATATAGTTGCGACCGCAACCATTTGCGACTACGGACACGGCCACGATGTCGAAGGCTCCTGACATGGCGGAGTCCGATGAGCTCCGCCGCCTCATGCAGCGGTTGTTTCGACGCTTCGGCGCCCTCGCGACCGACCGGACGCCGTGCGGCAAGCCGCTGCCGGTGGCGCACGCGCACGCGCTGATGGTGCTGCTCTCGAAGGGCGAAGTGTCGCAGCGCGACCTCGGCGCTGAGCTCTGCATCGACAAGAGCAATGTCGCCCGCCTCTGCGCGAAGATGGTGGAGGCGGGCCATGTCAGGCAGCACGCGGACGCGAACGACGCCCGCAGCCGGAGGGTGACCCTGACGAAGCGCGGTCAGACTCTCGCGAGGGAGGTCGAGGTCGCCAGCGGCGCGCGGTTCAGCGCGTTGCTCGCTGCCGTGCCCAAGGGACGGCGTGATCAGGTCGTCGAGGCCCTGGGGCACCTCGTCGCCGCCCTCGACGCGCTGCCTGCCACTGTGGCCTCCGAGGGCGAAGGGGAAACAGAGTGACCCGCACGATCCTGCTGCTTGCCGCCGCACTCGCCGCCGCCGGCTGCGCGCCCGAGGGGCTTCGAGCCGCGGCGCCCGCCGCGCCGGTCGAGCCGTCGGCGCAGCAGGCGCTCGATCGCCTCGACACTCGCAACGCCGTTCCCCTGCTGCCAATGATGGCCAACCACCAGAAGCAGAACATGCGGGGTCACCTCGTCGCCGTGCAGGAGATCGTTGCGGCGCTTGCCGTCGAAGACTTCCCCGCGATCGAGCGGGCGGCGGCCCAGCTCGGCTACTCCGAGCAGATGGGCCGGAAGTGCAGCCACATGGGGGCAGGCGCGCCGGGCTTTACCGAGCAGGCGCTCAACTTCCACCACACGGCCGATCGCATCGGCGTCGCGGCCCGCGAGCGGGACCGCGCGCGGGTCGTGACCGAGCTCGGCGCCACCCTCCGCACCTGCACCTCTTGCCACGCCGCGTGGCGCCAGCAGGTCGTTGACGAGCCCACGTGGCGGCGCCTCACTTCGACGGCGCCGCCGACCCACGGCGCCGCGCACTGAGCTGCTGCCATCAGCTTTGCACCGCGCGCCCTCGACGAACGACGACTGTAATCCAGCCCGCCCTGCTGCGTCGGCCCGATCGAACCGGAGCCGAATCCCATGACATCCTCGCTCGCGAACCCCCTGTCCCTTCCCGCCGACCCGACGCGCGTGCAGTTCGCGGTGCTCGGCATGACCTGCGCGGCCTGCGTCGGCCGCATCGAGCGCGTGCTCGGGCGCGCCCCGGGCGTGCTCGACGCGCGGGTGAACCTCGCCAGCCAACACGCGACGATCGACTACGACCCCACCGCGACGGCCCCGGAGGCCCTCGCCGAGGCGATTCGCGGGGCGGGCTACGAGGTCCCCGACGTGCCCGCGGCGGGCGAGGCCCCGCCCGATGGCGCGACCCGACTCGCACGCATCGACGCCGCCGAAGAAGCCGACGCCCGCCGCGACCGGCGCGACCTGATCGTGGCTGCGGCCCTGGCTGTGCCGCTCCTGGTCGTCGGGATGTCGCACGGCGCGATCCCGGGGACCGCGGGCGCCGCCGGGCGCTACCTCCAGCTCGCACTGGCGACGGCGGTGGTCTTCGGCCCCGGCCGCCGCTTCCTCCGCCTCGCGGTCGCGGCGCTGCGCCACCGGAGCGCCGACATGAACGTCCTCGTCGCGCTCGGCGCCCTCACCGCCTGGGGCTGGTCGGCGGCGGTGACCTTCGTGCCGCGCCTGCTCCCGCACGGCGAGCACGGCCACGTCCCGGTGTACTTCGAGGCGGCCGGGGCGATCGTCGCGTTCATGCTGCTGGGCAAGGCCCTGGAGCGGCGCGCGCGTCGGCGCCTCGGGGACGCGGTGCGCGGCCTCGTGGCCCTCCAGCCGCCGAGCGCGACGCGCCTGCGGGGCGGGGCCGAGATCGAGGTGACGGTGGGCTCCCTGCTCCCGGGCGACCGGGTACGCGTGCGACCCGGGCAGCGCGTCCCGACCGACGGGACGGTCGTGGAGGGTCAGGCCGCTGTGGACGAGTCGATGCTCACGGGCGAGAGCGTGCCCGTGGAGCGCGGCTCCGGCGACCCCGTGCAGGGCGGGACGCTGGTCGAGGGCGGCAGCCTCGTGATCGAGGTGACGCGCCGGGGCACCGAGTCGGCCGTCGCGCGCATCGTGGACGCCGTCTCCGAAGCTCAGGGCACGCGCGCACCCATCGCCCGCCTCGCCGATCGGGTGAGCGCGGTGTTCGTGCCGACGGTGGTCGCGTTCGCCGGACTCACCTTCGCCGCGTGGATGGTGCTCCCGCGCGGGTCCGACGGACTGGCCGCCGCGGTCGAGCACTTCGTCGCGGTGCTGGTGATCGCCTGCCCCTGCGCGCTCGGGCTCGCCACGCCCGCGGCCGTCGCCGTGCTGGTGATCGCCTGCCCCTGCGCGCTCGGGCTCGCCACGCCCGCGGCCGTCGCCGTGGGCACGAGCCGCGCGGCCGCCCTCGGGCTGCTGGTGAAGGGCGGCGAGGCCCTGGAGCGCGCCTCGAAGATCGATCAGGTGCTCTTCGACAAGACGGGCACCCTCACGCTGGGCCGGATGGCCCTCGCGCGGGTACTCCCCGTAGGCGGCCGCCGCGACGACGAGCTGCTCGCGCTGGCGGCCGCCGCAGAGGCGGGGAGCGAACACCCCGTGGCGCGCGCCATCGTCGCGGGCGCCGCCGCGCAGGGCCTGACAGCCGTCACCGCGACGGACTTCACGGCGACCCCTGGAGGGGGCGTGCGGTCGCGCGTCGGCGCGTCTCTCGTGTCTGTCGGCACGGCCCGCTGGCTGGCGTCGCAGGGGGTCGCCGCCGACGCGCTGGAGCCCGCCGCAGCCGCGGCCGCGGGCCGGGGTGAGACGCCCGTGTTCGTGGCCATCGACGGCGCCCTCGCGGGCCTCGTGACGGTGGCCGACACGGTGCGCCCCGAGGCCGCCGCGACCGTGGCCGCGTTGACGGCGATGGGCGTTTCCGTGGCGATGGCGACGGGCGACCGGCGGGCGACGGCGCTGACGGTCGCGCGCGCCGCGGGCGTGGGCGAGGTGCATGCGGAAGTGCGCCCCGAGGAGAAGGCCGTGCTGGTGGCGCGGCTGCGCGCGGCGGGGCACAACGTGGCGATGGTGGGCGACGGCGTGAACGACGCGCCCGCGTTGGCCGCGGCCGACCTCGGCGTGGCGATGGGCGGCGGCGCGGACGTCGCGGCGGCCGCCGCGGACGTGACGATCCTGCGGGGCGGCGTCGGGGCGGTGCCGACAGCGCTCGCGCTCGCGCGGGCCACGCTGCGCACGATCCGACAGAACCTCTTCTGGGCCTTCGTCTACAACCTCGTGGGCATCCCCCTCGCGGCGGGGCTACTCGAACCCGTCACGGGCTGGTCGCTCTCGCCGGTCTTCGCGAGCGCGGCGATGTCGCTGTCGAGCGTCTCGGTGCTGCTCAACTCACTTCGGCTGCGGCGGTGGACGCCGTGACCCCCTCCGTACCCGCCGCCGGCGCTAGACTCCGGCCCGTGGACGCCCACGTCACCGAGTCGCTGCTCGCCGCGCGCGCGAGCTTCCTCGCCTTCCTGGAGCGCCGCCTCGGCGACCGCGCCGCGGCCGAGGACATCCTCCAGGACGCCTACGCCCGCAGCGTGACCCACGGCGCCTCGCTCCGGCAGGACGAGTCGTCGCGCGCGTGGTTCTACCGGATCCTGCGCAACGCGGTGATCGACCGTCGGCGCCGGGACGCGAGCCACGGCCGCGCGCTCGACGCCCTGGCCGCGGAGCTGGACGAGCCGGAGGCGCCGCCACCGGCGGCCCTCGCGCCGACCACCTGCGCGTGCGTGGGGCGGCTGGCGGACGCAATGAAGCCCGAGTACGCGGCGGCGCTCCGGCAGGTGACCGTCGAGGGGCAGAGCGTGAAGGACTTCGCCGAGGCCGAGGGCATCACCGCGAACAACGCCGCGGTGCGGGTCTTCCGGGCGCGTGAGGCGCTCCGCGCGCGGGTGCAGGCCTGCTGCGGGTCCTGCGCGGACGACGGGTGCGCCGACTGCACCTGCGCCCCGGCGACGTAGGCGACCACGACGCCCGAAACAGCCCGCGCGACACTTTGTCGGTCACGGCCGCCGCCCGAACGGCTAGCAGGGGGACAGGAGGTCTCTACCCATGATGAAGCTGCTCTCTCCCCGGACCCTCATGATCCTCGGGGCTCTCTCCCTCACCACGGGCCTCGGGGCGACGGTTGTCGCCGTTCGCGCCGCCCGGGGCGCCAGCGACTGCTGCTACCCCGGCTCGCCCTGCTGCCACCCCGGCTCGCCCTGCTGCCAGGGCCGCCACCGCGCAGGCTGACCCGACGCCCGCGTGCCTCCGCCCCGCGAAGCCTCGGAGGCCGAGCTCGACGACCTGATGGTCCGCCTTTGCGAGGGCGAGCGCGGAGCGTTCACGCCCCTGTTCCGCGCGCTCCACCCGCGCGCTCTCCGGGCGGCCGGTCGACGCTTGGAGCCCGCACGCGCTGATGAGGTCGCACAGGCCGCCATGCTCAAGCTCTTCACCCGCGCCACCGCCTTCACCCCCGGCCGCCCGGTGTTGCCCTGGTTCTACGCCGTGGTGGCCAACGAGGTCCGTGCTGAGCTCCGCCGCACCCGCACCGTCGAGAGCGCCGTGCCGGAGCACCACCCGAACGCGGAAGCCCAGGCGGACGACGCGCTCGCCGACCACGAACTGCGCCGGGCGCTCCAGCAATGCGTGGACGCGCTCGACCCGACATCGGCCGAGGCCGTCGCCGTCCTCCTCGGGGAGGCGGCTCCTCCGCCGATCGCTCCCGCCACGTACCGCAAGCGACTGTCTCGCGCCTACGCACGAATCCGCGCCCTCCTGGGAGGTGACCATGACCCCTGATCCGACCGCCCCGTCGTCCCTCGAAGCCCGCGCCCGCCGGGCTTACGAGTGGGGCCTCGCGCGGGACGGCCTCGTGCGCGCGCTCGTCGTACTCGTGCTCGCGGCTCTCGCGGCGCGCGTGACGGGCGTCGCACTGCAACCCCTGACGTTGATACCCCTCGTCCTCGCCTGGACCTTCCTGGGGTGGCGGCGGGGGTGGTGGTTGCGGGGCGCGCAGGTGGGCCTGCTCGGCGGCCTCGCGACGCTCCTGCTCCCGATGTCCCTGCTCCGCCCATGCTGCGCGCCGGGGATGATGGTCTGCGAGAACTGCTGCGCCCGACCCGGCACCTGCGCCCTCGCCGGCGTCGCGCTCGGCGTGGTGCTCGCGGCGCTCCTCCCGCGTCGCGGCGACGCAGGGCAGCGAGCGCGCGCCGGGGTCGGGATGCTGCTTGGCGTGGTGTCGATCGGGTCGGTGCGGTGCAGCGGGCTGTTCCTGGGCGAGGCCCTGGGTATGTTCGCCGGGCTCCTTGGCGGCGCCATGGTGGTGAGCGCAGGGGCGTGGGTCTGGACGCGGGCACGCGTCGCTACGTGATCGGAGTGAGCGGACACCTCGCGTCGCGCAGCCGACGTTGCAGTCTACTACTCACCATAGTAGATCCGTTCCGAGCATGACCTTTCGCCTACGGCCAGGGCAGACCGGTGTCGCGATCCGTCTCCACGACTTCGAGGCGGAGATCATGGACATCGTGTGGTCGCGCAAGCTGCGGCGCTTCGCGGTCAGCGACGTCCTCGTCGTGCTCGAAACGCGCCGCGAGGTTGCCTACACGACCGTGATGACGACGCTTGTGCGGCTGCACGAGAAGGGCCTCCTCACCCGCGAGCGCGACGGCAAGCGCTACCTCTACTCGACCTGCGGTGATCGGGAGGAGTTCCTCCAATCCACGGCGCGCGAGGTCTTCGAGAGCCTCGGCGCGCCGGCGGGCCGAGAGTCGCTGGCGCTCCTTGTCGAGACTGTCTCCTCGGCGGACTCCGCGGCGTTGGACGAGCTTGAACGACTGATCCAGTTGCGCCGCAAGGAACTCGGTTCGTGAACGAGGCGATCTTCCCGTTGCTGGGACCAGTGCTGGTCGTGCTGTTCGCGCTCCCGGCCTCCGCGCTGACCGCCAAGACGCTGCTTGCCGTGCTCGACCGACTTGAACCCGCCGCGGGTCTCCCTCGGCAATCGTCCCTGCGATACGCGATCATCGTGGCGTCGAGCGTGGCTCCGCTGGCCTGGTTCCTCTCTGCGAGCCTCCACCAGGCCGAGCCGGGCGAGCGCTTGTTCATCTGCGCCGCACATGCCGCTCCCGGCGGGTTCAACCTGGAGGCCATCAGCTTCGCGCTCGTTCTGTCGGCGCTGACTACTGCCCTCGCGGTGCCAAGCATCCTCCGAGAGCGGAGATCATGGCGGTCGCCGACACCGAGCGAGGGCTCCGCGCTCCAGCGCCTCCGCGTTGAGGCCCTGATCGTCCGCCACCCAGCGCTCCACCCACTCCGCGATCTCGTGATGGTGGAGGACGCCTGTGCAGACCCGATCGCGACCCTGGGCGTCGTCGTCCCTCGCGTGGTGCTGCGGACGGACTTCGCGCGCGCTCTCGACGACGAAGCGCTCTGCGCGGCCCTGCACCACGAGCTCGAACACCTCCGCGACCAGGACCCGCTCCGCTACTTCGCGGCACGATGGGCGCTGGCCGTGAACCCCCTCGGGCGCGCAATGCTCGGGGACGAACTCGCCCGCTGGGTGCTGGCCCGCGAGCTCCACTGCGACCGCGCGGCGGTGGTCTCCGGCGCTTCGGCACCTGCCCTCGCGCAAGCCCTCATCTCGGCCGCACGCCCTCCTTCGCCCTCGCCCCAGCCAGCGCTCGGCGCAGCCCACGCGGAGGCGATCAAGTTGCGTGTGGGGCTTCTGCTCTCCTATGCCGATCGGCGTCCGCGACCTGCAACGCCGCCACCATCACTCCGCCCTGCGTTCGCGCTCCTCGCGGTCGTGCTGGTCCTCCCACATCACGCGGGCACCCTCCCGCTCGACACCCTTCATCGCGCCTCAGAACGCGCCGCCGCGCTCCTCGTCGGCCCCTGAACGCCATGAAGAAGAACCTTCGATCGTCCCGCGCGCCTCAACCTACGATCGGTCGTAGTAGTTACCTCGCGCGGTGCCTTGGCCTCTGTGCAGCAGTCGTCGTAGGAGCCTGCGCGGGCGCCGCCCCGATCGAGCGGGCGGAGTCCGTCGCGCCTCACCTCCGCTTCCCACCGACATCCGTCGGTGGTGTCGAGGCACGGACGCCCGCCCGAGCGGTGAGCCCTGCCGATCCGACCGGGCGCGAGGAGGTCGAGCTCTCGTCCTTCCTCGCCTACGCCGACGCTCGTGCGCCTGTGCTCGTCGTTGCACGCAGCACCCGTTCGCGGGCCGCGGCCGCGCGCACCGCAGCCTCACCGCTGCTGCCGTCCAACCCCGAGGTCAGCATCAGCGTCGGTCCGCGCTTCGGCCTGACGGGCACCGGCGTGGACGTGCAGGCCAGCGTCACCCAGCAGTTCTCCATCGCGGGCGAGCGCGGCCTTCGACTCACGGCCGCCGACCGACAACGCGACCTCACCGACGCCGAGATCGACCAGCTCCGGTGGGCTGTCCATTGCGACGTCCACGCGGCTTTCCACCGGGCCCTGGTGCAGCGTGATCGCGCCCTCCTCGCATCGCGCATCCTCGCCTTCCAAGAAGAGCTCCTGCGCATCGTCGAGCGTCAGATCCGCGCCGGAGAGACCGCTGGTCTGACGCTGCGCCTCACGCAGGCCGAGGTCGCGCAGGCGCGGCAGCTCACGGTCGCCGCTACTCAGGCCTACCTCAGCGCGCGCATCCAGCTCGCGCAGCTCTCCGGCTGGCCCGTCGCGAGACCGCCCGTGCCGCTCGGAGACGTGGACGCGCCACGCGATCCCCCGGATCTCGACGCACTCCTCGCCACGGCGCGCCAACGGCTCCCGTCGCTCCGCACGCGGGATGCCGCCGTGCGCGAGGCGCAGTCGCGGGTCGCCGTCGCCGACCGCCAGTCCTGGCCCCAGCCGACCATCGGGGTGCAGTACCAGCGCGAGGGCAACCCGACCTCCGAGGGCGCCTACGACATCTTCATGGGAACCATCTCGGTCCCCATCCCCAGCTTCCAGCGCAACCAGGGTGAGCGAGCGCGAACTCGCGCAGACGTAGGAATCGCCGAGGCGGAGGCGTCCGCCGCCTTGTCGCTCCTCGGCGGGCAGGTGGCCCTCGCACGCAGCGAAGTGGCCTCCGCGGCGCAGCGGCTGCGGAGCTACGGCACCGAGGTGCTGCCCCGCTTCGAGGAGAACCTCGCGCTCCTGCGTCGATCGTTTGAACTCGGAGAGATCGACGTGCTCGCCCTGTCCATCGGGCGCGAGCGCTTCTTGCGCATCCAGAGCGACGCACTCGACGCACAGGTCGACTACTTCGTCGCCCTCGCCAACCTGGAGCGCGCGGTTGGCGTCGATCTCTGGCCCGACGACCACAGCCCGGAGAACTCCCCGTGACCCGACTCGTGTCCGCGGCGCTCATCGCGCTCTCGTTCACCTTCGCCGCCTGCCGCGACGACGCCCCACCAGCATCACCGCGCTCCGAACCCGCCGTGGAAGCAGGGACGCCGCACGAGGTGCGCCTCACGCCGGAAGCCATGCGACTCGCGGGCATCCGCACCGGACAGATCGAACGGCGCGCGCTCGGCGGCGGCGTGGCCATCCCTGCGGAGGTGCAGTTCGAGCCCAGCAGCACCGCGCAGGTCGGGCCGCTCGTCCCCGGGCGGATCACCCGCGTGGCCGTCGTGCTCGGGCAGCGGGTGACGCGCAACGAGCTACTCGGGGTCGTCGCATCGAACGATGTCTCCGCCGCTCGCGCGCGGCTGGGGCAAGCGCGAGCCCGACTCGCGGCAGCCGAGGCCACGCTCCGTCGCCAACGTGCGCTGTCCACCGAGGGCATCGGCGCCCAACGCGCGGTCATCGACGCCGAGGCGCAGGTCGGCGAGCTGCGCGCCGAAGTCGAGGGGACCCAGCGCCAGCTCGCGCTCTTCGGGTCGGGGACCGCGGGGGAGCTGCAACTGCGGTCACCGATCGACGGCGTCGTGGTGGCCGTGCAGGCGGCGCTCGGTGAGACCGCGAGCCCCGACCGCGCAGTCTTCGTCGTCACCGACCCAACCCGCGTCTGGGTGCGCGGAGACGTGCCGGAGCTGGAGCTCGGGCGGGTCTCGATCGGCAACGCAGCGATCGTTCGGCTGCATGCCTTCCCGGACCACGCGCTGCCCGGCACGATCGTCTACGTCGCGCCGGCGTTGGACGAACGCACGAGGTCTCTCCCCATCCGCGTCGCGCTCGCGAACCCGGACCCACGCCTGCGAAGCGGCCTCTTCGGGAGCGTCGAGCTCGTGGGGGGCGTCTCCGACGAGCGAGTGCTGGTGGTCCCGATCGACGCGGTGGCGATCGTCGAGGGGCAACCGACGGTCTTCGTGCCCGGGAGCGGACCTGGCACATTTCGACCGCAGGCGATCGAGCTGGGGCGCCGGGCCGGTGGCCTCCACGAGGTGCGCTCGGGTCTGGCGGAGGGCGCTCCCCTCGCCGTCAGCGGGGCCTTCACGCTCAAGAGCGCGCTCCAGAGCGGTGAGCTCGGCGAGGCCGACTGACGTGAAGAAGCTCCTCGAACTCTGCCTCCAGTGGCGCGTGCTGGTGCTCGCGTTCGTCACGCTGGTCGTCGCGGTCGGCGTGCAGAGCGTGCTGCGACTCCCGATCGACGCCGTGCCTGACATCACCAACGTGCAGGTGCAGGTGTTGACGCAGGCGCCATCACTGGGCCCGGTGGACGTCGAGCGGCGGATCACATTCCCGGTGGAGTCGGCCATGAGCGGTCTCCCGGGGCTGACGGAGGTGCGCAGCGTGTCGCGCTTCGGCCTCTCCGCCGTGACCGTCGTCTTCGAGGAAGGCACCGACCTCTTGCGCGCGCGGCAGCTCATCTCCGAGCGCCTCGTTCAAGCTCGCGAGCGACTCCCGGATGGCGTGTCGCCCGAGCTCGGGCCGCTCAGCACGGGTCTCGGAGAGATCTTCCAATTCGAGGTGCGCAGCGATCGGCCGTGTGCCGCTGGGCAGCCCGACACCGACGCCTGCCACACGCCGATGGAGCTGCGCTCGACGCTCGATTGGTTCATTGCGTTTCAGCTCCGGTCGGTACCCGGCGTGGTCGAGGTCAACGCCTTCGGCGGCGAGTTGAAGACCTACGAGGTCGCCGTGCTGCCTGACCGGCTACGCGCGCTCGGCGTGTCGCTCAACGACCTCTTCCAGGCGATCGAACGCAATAACGCCACTGCCGGCGGCGGCTACCTGCTGCGCGCGGGCGAGCAGCTTCTCGTGCGCGGTGAGGGACGCATCCAGTCCCTCGACGAGATCGGCGACGTGCTCATCGAGACCCGCGCGGACGGCGTCCCGGTGCGAGTGCGGGACGTCGCGCGCGTCCACCTCGCGCCGATGCTCCGCCAGGGCGCGGTGACCCGCGACGGCCGAGGCGAGGTGGTCACAGGCATCGTGATGATGCTGGTCGGCGCCAACGGCCGCGAGGTGGTCGAGAGCGTGAAGGCGCGCATCCACGAGATCGCCCCGTCTCTCCCACCGGGCGTGCGCATCGACGTGTTCTACGATCGCGGCGAGCTCGTCCGCCGCACGATCCACACCGTCGCCAAGAACCTCGCCGAGGGCGCCCTCTTCGTCGTCGCGGTTCTCTTCCTGCTGCTGGGCAGCCTGCGCGGCGGGCTCATCGTCGCGGCGGCCATCCCTTTCGCCATGCTGGTGGCCTTCACCGGCATGAAAGCGCTCGGCTTGAGCGGCAATCTGATGAGCCTCGGCGCCATCGACTTCGGCATCGTGGTGGACGGCTCCATCATCGTGGTCGAGAGCGCGGTGGTCCACCTCGCCGCGGCGGCGAAGGGGTTGAAGCGGCCGCTCACCTACCGCGAGGCAGCCAACGTGGTGCTGGGATCTACGCTCGACGTGCGCCGGGCTGCGCTCTTCGGCGAGGCCATCATCGTCCTGGTGTACGTACCCATCCTTACCCTCGCGGGCGTCGAGGGGAAGATGTTCAAGCCGATGGCGATCACGGTGTTGTTCGCGCTGGGGGGAGCCTTCATCGCGTCGCTCACCTTCGTGCCGGTGCTCGTCGCGTCGCTGATGCGACAGAAGCCCGAAGAGCACGAGCCCCTCGTCGTCCGTCTTCTTCACCGCGTGTACCCGCGCCTGCTAGCGGCGGTGATGGGCGCGCCGCGTCTGGTGATCGCCCTGTGCCTCGCGCTGCTCGCCGTGACCGGCGCGGTCGGGTCGAGCATGGGCGCGGAGTTCGTCCCGAGGCTCGACGAGGGCGCGTTGGCGATCCAGGTGATGCGCCTGCCAAGCGTGTCGCTGGAGGAGAGTGTGCGCGGCGCGACGCGCTTCGAGCAGGTGCTGCGGGAGTTCCCCGAGGTCTTGACCGTCGTCACCAAGACCGGGCGCGCGGAGATCGCCACCGACCCGATGGGCGTCGAGCTGTCGGACGTTCTCGTGGCCCTGCGGCCACCCGACGAGTGGCGCACCGCTCACACCCGCGAGGCGCTCATCGCCCGCATCTCCGCGCGCCTCACCGAGGCCCTGCCCGGCATGGGCTTCTCCTTCTCACAGCCCATCGAACTGCGGATGGCCGAGCTCATCAGCGGCACACGTTCAGACGTCGCCATCACGCTCTACGGCGACGACCTCGGCACCCTCGAACGACTGAGCGGACAGATCCAGGCGGTGGCCCGCGGGGTGCCCGGAGCGACCGACGTTCGAGGTGAACAGCTCGCGGGTCTGCCGACGCTGGAGGTCACCGTCGATCGGGCCGCGGCGTCACGTTACGGCGTGTCGGTGCGCGACGCGCTCGATGCCATCGAGGTGATCGGCGGCCGCGGGGTGGGAGAGGTCTACGAGGGCGAGCGGCGCATCCGGCTGCAAGTGCGCCTGCCGCAGGCGCTGCGCGACGACATGGATCAGGTGCGGATGCTTCCGGTCAGCGGACCGAGCAACACCCTCGTTCCGCTCGGGCAGATCGCGAGCATCCAGGTGGTGGACTCGCCGGCGAGCGTGAGCCGCGAGGCGGTGCGGCGCCGAACCAACGTGGAGGTCAACGTCCGCGGGCGCGACCTCGCCGGCTTCGTGCGCGAGGCCCAGGAGCGGGTGCGCGAGCGGGTCCACCTTCCGCCGGGGTACGTGCTGCGTTGGGGCGGTCAGTTCGAGAACCTGGCGGCGGCCTCGGAGCGTCTGGCCTTCGCGGTGCCGCTCGCGCTGGGGCTCATCTTCGTGCTGCTCTACATGGCCTTCGGGGAGATGAAGACCGCGCTGCTGATCTATCTCAACGTCCCCTTCGCGGCGGTCGGCGGAGTGCTGCTGATGCGCGCGCGGGGGATGCCCTTCTCCATCAGCGCGGGCATCGGCTTCATCGCCCTCTTCGGGATCGCGGTGCTCAACGGAGTGGTGCTCCTGACGACGGTGAAGAAGCTGCGCGCCGAGGGACGTCCCGCCCTGGAGGCCGCGCGCAAGGGCGCCGAAAGTCGGCTGCGGGCCGTGGTGATGACCGCAACCGTCGCGGCGCTCGGGTTCATCCCCATGGCGCTGTCGTCGAGCGCGGGCGGCGAGGTGCAGCGCCCGCTGGCGACGGTGGTCATAGGAGGGCTCATCAGCGCGACCTTCCTCACCCTCTTCGTGCTGCCGACGGTCTATGCGTACCTGTTCCGCGACGACGTGGTCACCCCGCCAGACGAGGCCGACACCGAGACCGTGGTCCCGTACTCAACGAGGCCGTCGCCATGACCCGCTCCCTCGATCGAATGTCGGCACGCCGGGCGGGGGTAGCGCTCCTCGCGACACTCGTGCTGAGCGCTCGTAGAAACACCGCCGACGATCGAGCTGGATGCGGGCGTTCCTCTTCGATCTCCCGGTCTGCGACGTCTCGGCGAGACTGCGGCCCGTGACGTCACTCCCGCACCACAGAAAGGCGCGCTGATGCCCGACGAGCACGACCACACGCACGAACATCCCGCCCACGGAGAGCGGGATCACGGAGAGGAAGGCCACGCCCACGGAAAGGTCTTCGGTGGAGCACCGATGGGACGGGCGTTCGCCGTCGGCATCGCGCTCAACGTGGCCTTCGTGGTCATCGAGGCGGTCTACGGACTGATCGCTCATTCGATGGCGCTCGTCGCGGACGCTGCGCACAACCTCGGCGACGTGATGGGCCTGGCGCTCGCCTGGGGCGCCACGGTATTGGCGCGCCGGAAGGCCTCCGCCCAGCGCACCTACGGTTTCCGGCGCTCGACGATCCTGGCCGCGCTCGCCAACGCGATCCTCCTGCTCGTGGCCGTGGGGATCGTCGTGTGGGAGGCCCTGGCGCGCCTCCGTTCGCCTCAACCTGTCGTGGGTGCGACGGTCATCGTCGTGGCCGCGGTGGGCGTGGCGATCAACGGCGCATCGGCGCTGATGTTTCGGCAGGGGAAGGAGCACGACGCCAACGTGCGGGGCGCGTTCCTGCACCTCGCCGCAGACGCCGCGGTCTCGCTCGGGGTGGTGGTCGCGGGCGCGGTGATGTTGAAGACCCGCTGGTGGTGGCTCGACCCTGCGATCAGCATCGCGGTGTCCCTGGTCATCGTGGGCAGCACCTGGAAGCTCCTGCGCGAGTCCCTCGACCTCGCGCTCGACGCAGCGCCCGACCACGTCAACGTGGACGAGGTCCGTGCGTTTCTCCGATCGCTGCCGGGCGTGCGGGAGATCCACGACGTCCACGTCTGGGCGCTGAGCACCACCGAGGTCGCCCTGACGGCGCACCTGACGATGCCCTGGAACGCGTGCTCCACAACGTTCCACCGTGAGCTCGCTGCGGCCATGAAGGAGCGTTTCGCGATCGGTCACACGACCGTGCAGATCGACCCCGCCGAGGCGCCGGAGCCGTGTTCTCTGACTCCCGCACCGGGCGGACCGGCGTGCTGACGACGAGGGCCGTCCGTCGATGAGTTCGACGAGGGCCTCGTAGGCACGGCGTCCCGTCGCTTGAAAGAGCGGATACCCGCTCAGCGCCGCGTCGTAGACGTCTGGGCGAAAACCGATTGACGCCCGGTTTTCTTCGGATACCGTCTGGGGATGGCGCTGGGACCCGTCCGACCACCGCTTCTCGGCACCCTCGAAGCCGCCGTGATGGAGCACCTCTGGAGGGGCGGAGAGGGTGAGGTGAAGGCCATCCACGGCGCGCTCGGGGCGAAGCGCGGCATCACCCTCAACACCATCCAATCGACCCTGAAACGGCTCTTCGAGAAGAACCTCCTGGAGCGCGACAAGGTCAGTCACGCGCACGTCTACCGGCCGCGCATCACCCGCGAGGAGTTCCAACACAGCGCTCTGGGCGAGCTCGTCGGGGAGCTGATGCGCGGCGAGGCCAACGCGATGGTCTCGGCCTTCGTCGAGCTCACCGAGCGAGCCGGACCAGAGCACCTCGCACGCCTCGAAGCCCTGGTCGCAGAGCGGCGTGCCCGCGCCAAAGGTCGCCCGTGAACGCCCTCGGCGTGCTCCAGCTCGTGCTCCTGGCGGGCCTCGGCTTCGCGTCCCTCACCGGACTTGCCGTCTCCGCGCTCATTCCCGCGGTGCTCGCCCACATCACGTCGTGGGCTCCTGAGCGTCGCCACCGCACGCTCGTGCTGCTCTCGGTCGCGCCGTTGGTGCTCGGGCTCGTCGGCCTTCTCGCGGTGCTGCTGCCTTCGGTCGTCGCACTGCGGTGGCCCGCGCATGACCACTGCCTCGCCCACCATGGGCACGTGCACTTGTGCTTCCTGCACCCGCCGACGCACGCCGCGAACCCCGCCTCCTGGCTCCTTCTCGCCCTCGCGGCCGGGTGGCTCGCGTCCCGCGCGCTGCGCTCGACGGTCGGACTCGTCCGCGCTGCGCGCGTCGCGAGACGCCTACTCATTCACCGCTACGACAGCCCGCAGCTCGGCGCGCAGGTGCTGCCCACGGCGACGCCGCTCTGCCTCCTCGTGGGCGTCGTCCGCCCCGCAGTCGTCGTCTCGGAGGGACTCCTCTCGCGGGTCCCGCCGGCCGACCTCGACGTCATGCTTCATCACGAACGCGCGCATGCGCTGCGACGCGACACCGGCCTGCGGCTCCTCGCACGCGCCGCCACGGTGCTCGTCTGGAGTCCGGCACGTACGCGTCTCCTGCGTGCGCTGACGCTCGCCGCCGAGCAGAGCTGCGACGAGGCCGCGGGCCATGCGGTCGGCGATCGGCTGCGGGTCGCGGAGGTGATCCTCCGGGTCGAGCGCCTCCTCCAGACGCCCTCCGGCCTCGCTAACGTCGCGGCTTCGTTTGGCGGCGACGTGCCCGCCCGCGTCGAGGCACTGCTCGAACCGCCGCGAACGCCGGGCACGCTCGCGCGTCCGATCGCGTTTGTTGCCCTCGTCGCACTCGGCCTGCTCGCCGCGAGCGACCCGCTCCATCACGCCACCGAGTCGATCCTCGGGGCGCTCACCCACTGACGCGGGACCATGCGTCGAGGAAACGTCGTGCTGCTCGCCGTGTCCGAAAAACCGACCGTCGGCCGGTTCCTTGTGACCGCCGCCCTCCTGCTCCTGCCGTCCATTGCACGGGCGCAGCAGACCGAGGCGCCCGGGACGGACCGCGCTGCAACGGCCACGGTGCTCACTGCCGATGAGGCGGTGCGACGAGCGCTCGCGCGGGCTCCCCTCGCGGACACCGTCCGCGGGGCGATCGACGCCGAGCGGGGGAGCGCTCGCACCCTCGGAGCCTCTCCAAACCCGCAGATCACCTACCTGCGCGAGCAGACCTTCGGGGCCCTCGGGACCGGCGAGGACTACCTCTCCGTCTCGCAGGTCATCGACCTCGGCAACCGTCGCGGTCTCCGCGGCGCGGCCGGCGAGCGCCGAGCGAACGCCGCGACGCACGACGGCGCCGCGGTGCGCGTCGAGGTGGCCGCCGACACCCGGCTGCGCTTCTACGAGGCCCTCTACCACCACGAGCGGGCGGCGGCGGTGCGCGCCTGGAGCGCACGCATCGAGGCCGCCCTGACGATCGTGGCGCGCCGCACCGCGCGCGGGGACACGGCGCTCTACGACCGGCGCCGTCTGGAGCGCGAACGAATCGTGGCGGAGGGGCGCGTGCAGGTCGAGGAGGCTGCCCTCGATCGCGCCCGAGCTCGCCTCGCGGCCCTGGTTGGACTGACCGACGGCGAGTTGACGGGGCTCACTCTGGAAGGGTCGCTGCTGCCCGACAACGAGCCCACCGCGCTCCCGACCCTCCGAGACGTTGCGCGACGCGGTCCACGCCTCCGCGCTGTCGGAGAGCGTCTCCGCGCCGCCGATCTGGAACTCACATCGGCGGCGCGGTGGTGGCTCCCCGACCTGCGCCTGGAGGCCGGCTGGAAGGGCGTCGATGCAGGAGCGCAGGGGCGCACCGACGGCTTCCTCCTGGGCGCCACGTTGACCCTCCCGCTCTGGGACACCTCGGGGGGCCTGGCGCTCACCGCCCGCGGCGAAGCACGGGCGCTCGAAGGCCGACGAGCGTTGCTGGAGTCCGAACTCTCGGGCGACGTGGCGGGGCTACATGCTCTTGCCGCACAACTTCCATCGGTTTGAGGACCTGAAACTCCGGACTTCGGAGACCTCCTCAAATCGCTGGAGGAGACGATGGACGAGAAGCGAGATGAGCAACGGCTGCCACGCAGCGTAGGGCGGCGATACACAGCCGAGGAGCGCGCGGTGGTGCTCGCCGATGTGCCGGCGTTGGGCTGCAAGCCCGCGGCGGCGAAGCATGGCGTTCCGGCCCCCAACGTCTTCCGCTGGGCGAAGGCTGCCGGGGTCACGAAGGCGTCGAGCAGCGACGAGACGCCCACGGCGCCCGCGGCGCCCGCCGCGCCGCCGCCGCCAGTGGTGATCGCGAAGGCGAAGGCGGCACCCGCGCGGCGCAAGTCCACCGCGTCGGCGAAGGCGGCGCCGCCGTCGTCGGCGGGCAACAAGTCGCCTGACACCACGGGCCTCCCCGCCAAAGCCGTCGCAACGCCCGCGGCGAAGCCGAAGACCGTCGCGCGTTCGTACACGCCGTCGGAGCGCGCGGAGATCCTCGAGTACGCCGCCGAGAAGAGCGTCACCGAGTCGGCGACGAAGTTCAAAGTGAGCCGGTTCTCGATCTACGAGTGGCAGCGCAAGGTCAGCGCCGCGGCGAAGGGCGAGGGCCCGTCGCCGACGAGCGGTGCGGGCGTCAAGGAGATCGAGGCGCGGCGCGACAAGGAGATCCTCGACGAGTGGAGCCGGCACCCCGGCCTCGGGCCGAGCCAGATCCGCAACCAGCTCCGTCGCAAGAGCGTGAAGGTCTCCGTCCACACGGCGCGGCGGGTGATGGAGGAGGCGGGCTATCGGCCGCCGAAGGTCGCGCGGCATCCGCACATCCAACGCTTCGAGGCCGTGCGCCCGAACCACCTCTGGCACCTCGATTTCGTGCATCGCAACATCCACCGCGCGAACACGTTCACGTTGATCCTGATCGACGACCACTCGCGCTTCGTCGTGGGCCACGGGGTGGACGACGCGGAGCGCGCGGACATGGTGATCGGGACCTTCGAGCGCGCCGTCGCGCGGTACGGCAAGCCCGAGATGGTGATGCACGACCGCGGCGCGGCGTTCTGGGCGTGGAACGGCATCTCGCGCTTCACGGCGCTGCTCACGGAGCTCGGCATCGACCAGCTCGTCGCCGTGGACAAGGAGCACAACGGCAAGGTCGAGGTCTTCAACGCCAACCTCGCGAAGGAGCTGTTCGACGTGCAGCGCTTCGCCGATGTGGGCGAGATGCGGCGGCGGCTCGACACGCACATGCACTGGTACAATCACGGCCGCACGCACCACGCGCTGGGCGGCCTGCTGGTGCCCGCGGACCGCTACTACGGCCGCGTGGACGAGGTGCTCGCGCGCATCGAAGCCGGCGCGGGGCGCGACGTCGGCGACGGCATCGACCTGCGCGCCCGATCGCTGGATCTCTTCAAGGTCACCAGCCGCGACGGCGTGCCCGAGGTGTGGCTCATGGGCCGAAAGCTGATCGAGCTGCGCCCCTGAAAGGAAAGCGGTCTCCCGCCCTGGTCGTGTATTGCGAAGTTTCCAGACACCGCAACGCACCACCCAGACAAGGAGACCGTGCGCTCCGACCTACCAGAGTCCGGCGAGTCCGTCTCGCCGCTCCTGATCTCCGCCCTGCTTCTTGCGTCCGCCGAGCACGCTCGGCGGGTCTCGCTCGCGCACCCGTCCGTCGGTGAGATCCTCGCGGCCACCGGCGCCACGCGCTCGCGGGCGTATGAGTTGCGCGACGCGCTCGTGGCCTCGCTGCCGTCGTTGCAACGCCCTGCGGGGCGCCCAGCGGTCGCGGAGACGGCACCATGCGGCGGCCCGTGCGAGGAGCTGCTCTCCATCTCGCGGGCGATGCTGCGCTTCACCTTCGAGCATCCTGGGTGCGTCGGGGGTGACCGGCGGCGGCACTACACCGATGCCTTCCGGCACCGCGTGCTGGAGCTGCACGCCGCGCATGAGGATCTTCCTCTCGCACGCTTCGCGGAGGCCGTGGAGGTGCCGCTGGAGACCGTCGAAGACTGGCTGCGTGCCGGAGCGATCACCGCGCCACCCGACGAGCCGGTGCGCGACGTGGAGAACGACACGAGCGCCACGCGGCTCACGCATCTCGAGACCGTGCTCGCGGAGTGGAAGACCTGGCGCGGCGGCTTCTCGGACTTCTGCGCGTACTTGAAAGCCGACTGCCGCGTCCCGTACGGCCCCACGCTGGTGAGCTCCATCCTCGCCGCGCGCGGGATTCGCACGCCGGCTCGGCGCGAGGGACGATCGCCCGACGAGCGTGCGCTGCGCGGTGCCTTCGAGGTCTTCTTCCCGGACGCGCAGTGGGTCGGCGACGGCTCGCAGGTTGCGCTCGAACTCTCCGGCGCGCGCCACGTCTTCAACCTCGAGTTGCTGGTCGATCCGTACAGCGGCGCCTTCGTCGGCGCGTCGCTCGGCGACCAGGAGGACAGCGAAGCCGTCGCCCTCGCGATGGCGGACGCGAGGGCGACGACGAGCGCCGCGCCGCCGCTGCCGCTCGCGGTGCTCCTGGACAACAAGCCGAGCAACCACGCGCCTGAGGTGGATCGTGCGCTCGATGGTGCCGAGCGCATTCGCGCGACCCCCGAGAGGCCGCAGAACAAGGCGCACATCGAAGGTGGATTCGGGCTCTTCCAGCAGACCGCGCCGCCGCTGCTCGTCGAGGGAGAGGACGCGCGCTCGCTCGCACGATCGATCCTCCGGCTGGTCCTCACGACCTTTTTCCGCACGATCAATCATCGTCCGCGCAAGGATCGCGACGGTCGCTCGCGCGTCACGATCCACGGGGAGACGCCGACGCCGGAGCAGATCGCCGAGGCGCGCAAGGCGCTCGCGGAGCGGTGCCGCCGCCAGGAGCTCGCGCGACAGACGCTCGAGGCGCGGCAGGATCCCGAGGTGCGCGCGTACCTCGATCGGTCCTTCGAGCGGCTCGCGCTGCTCGACCCGGAGCGCAGCCTCCGCATCGCCCTCGCGCGCTATCCGCTCGACGCGATCGTCGATGGCGTCGCGATCTTCGAGGGCAAGCGCGCCACCGGAACGATCGCTGCCGACACCGACGCGCGCTACCTGCTCGGCATCGTCAGGAACCTCGCCGCCCAGAACGAGGGACAACGAATCTGCGAGGCGCTGCTCCGCGAGCGGATGGCCCAGCGCGACCGCATGCTCGCGTCGCTGCAGACCGAGCGTGTGCGCATCGAGCAGATCCTCCCGGTCGTCGGGGACCGCCTGAAGGCCTTCGCCGACCGCGCCTGCGAGATCGACGCGGTGCTCGACCGGCGCTTCTGGCTGCTCGTCCTCATCGACACCGTGCGCGCCCAGCCGCGGGCGCAACACGCCAGCCTGACCGAGAACCTCTCGCGGAGGATTCACGCCACGTTTCGCATCACGCCCCGCGAGCGGGCGGACGCCGTGCGATTCATCGTCGATCGGGTCGTGGCGCTGCACTGACGGCGAGGCGCCCGCACACCGTGGGCGACCCCGACGGCGACGGGCTCGACGGCGATCGCTGCGACGCCAAAACCAACGAGCGCCCGAGCGTCAGCCGGTCACGCCAAGGCGCTCGCCAGGCCGCGCCAACGGACGTCCGCCATTTCTTGTTGGTAGGTGTTTGACAAGCGCAGCTACACGCCGAGGCGACTCGTCTCGTGCGCGCGGCCCGGCGCTTCCGCGAGGACGCGCGGGCGGCGTCGGCGGACCTCGTCCGCATCGCGACCGCGGGCTACCAGGGCGGCGAGATGACCCTGCTCGAACTCCTCGACGCCTACCGCGGCGCCGGGGACGACGAGCTCACCGCACTCGACCTCGATCAGGCCGCCCGGCGGGCGCGGGTCGAGCTCGATCGCGCGACCGCCGCGGACGCGCCATGAACGACCGAAGCCTTCTCCTCGTCCTCAGTCTCGCGCTCGCTGCCTGCGGCGCTCGCTCCGACCGGCCGGGCATGCGCGCCGAACCGCCCGCCACAACACCGCCGCCCCTCTCGTTCACGAGTTGGACCGACCGCACCGAGCTCTTCGTCGAGTTGCGTGCCCTCGTCCGTGGGCGCCCCTCGACCCTCGCGGCGCACGTCACGCGCCTCGCGGACTTCTCCGCCCTGGGCGCCGGGCGGGTGACGGTCATCCTGCGTGGCGGCCCGTCTGATGAGCGCTTCCTCGCCGAACACCCCGAGGTGCCCGGCATCTTCCGCCCCGTCGCGATCCCCACCGCGGCGGGCGCGCGACGCCTCCTCGTGGAGGTCCAGTTGGCCGATGGTACGGTCACGCACGACCTCGGCGACGTGCAGGTGTTCGAGTCCGTCGAGGCAGCGCGGCGGGCCATTCCCCACGAGCCCGAGCCCGCCGGACGAATCTCCTTCCTCAAGGAGCAGCAGTGGCAGACGGAGTTCGCAACCGAGACTGCGACCGAGCGTCCCTTCCGGCCTTCCCTCGCGGTCACCGGCACGCTGCGCGCTCGGGGTGACGGCGACGTCATCGTCACGGCCCCCGCCGCGGGCCGGGTGGTGCGGGTCGGCGCGACGTTCCCTCGCATTGGCGAAGCGGTCGCAGTCGAGACTCCGCTCGCGCTCCTCGTCCCCCGGCTGGAGGCTTCGGACCGGGCGTCGATCGACCTTGCCTCCACCAGCGCACGTCTCGACCTCGCGCGCGCCATCCACGAACGCGGCCGCCTCGACGCCCTGCGGGCCGAGGGCGCCGTCCCCGAACACCGGGTGGTCGAGGCGACGCACGTCGAGGAGGAAGCGCGCGCTGCGCTAGCCGCGGCTGAGCGTCGGCGGGCACAGTTCCAGAGCGTCGAGCAGACGCGCAACCGCGGCGGTACGGGGAACATCCAGGTGCGCGCCCCGCTCACCGGCACGCTCGTCGAGGTCGAGGTCGCGCCGGGCGCTTTCGTCGAAGCAGGTGCTCCGCTCTTTCACGTCGCGGATCTGACGAGGCTCTGGCTCGACGCACGAGTGCCCGAAGCGGACGCGGACCGGGTCGCGAACCTCCGCGGCGCGTGGTTCGAGCCACCTGGGACCGATCGACCCGTCGAGCTCGGGGCCGACGCCTTCCTCGGGAGCGACCACCGCATCGACCCCATCTCGCGCACGATGACCGCCCTCTTCGCCGTCGAGAACTCCAACGCGCACCTGCCGCTGGGTGCCCTCGTCACCGCCCACATCCTGGTCGATGAGCCGACGCAGGCCGTCGCCGTCCCCGCCGCCGCCATCGTGGACGACGGCAGCCAGCGCGTGGTCTTCGTGCAGGTCGAGGGCGAGGCGTTCGAGCGCCGCGCGGTGCGGCTCGGCCCTTTCGATCGTGGCTACGTCGCCGTGACCCAAGGGGTGCGCGTGGGCGAGCGCGTCGTCACGCAGGGCGCGTGGTCGGTGAAGCTCGCGGCCTCGGGCGGCGCCGTTCCCGCGCACGGACACTCCCATTGAGGCCCGCATGATCGACGCCATCCTGCGCTGGTCCCTCGCCCACCGGGCCGTCGTTCTCGGGCTCGCGGCTGTCCTCCTCGTGTGGGGCGCCTGGACGGCCTCCCGCATGCCCGTGGATGTCTTCCCCGACCTCACGGCCCCGACGGTCACGATCCTCACCGAGGGGCACGGCATGGCGCCCGAGGAGCTGGAGACGCGCGTCACCTGGCCCATCGAGACGGCCGTCAACGGCGCGCCCGGCGTGCGGCGCGTGCGCTCCTCGACGGCAGTGGGCATCTCCATCGTCTACGTCGAGTTCGAGTGGGGCGCGGACGTATTCCGCGCGCGGCAGATCGTGAGCGAAAAGCTCCAACTGGTGCGCGACACGCTCCCTGCGGAGGTCGAGACGCCGGTGCTCGCGCCGGTGTCGTCCATCATGGGGGAGATCCTCTTCGTCGCGATGACGAGCGCGCAGCACACGCCGATGGAGGTGCGCACCGCAGCCGACTTCACGGTTCGGCGGCGCCTCCTCGCAGTCCCCGGCGTGTCGCAGGTGGTCGTGACCGGCGGCGAGCGGCGGCAGTTCCAGGTGGTGCTCAACCCCGACCGCCTCGTCGCCTACCACCTCACGGTGGACGAGGTGCTCCGCGCGCTCGCCGACACCAACCTCAACGTGTCGGCGGGCTTCCTCGCCGAGGGGGCGCAGGAGTACCTCGTCCACGGCACCGGCCGTGTGCGCTCGGTTGAGGACGTCGCCGAGACGCTCGTCGCGATGCGCGGCGAGGAGCCCGTGCTCGTACGCCACCTGGGAGAGGTTCGCGTCGGCGCGGCCCTCAAGCGCGGCGAAGGTTCGTACCGCGCAGAGTCGGCGGTCGTCCTGGGCATCCAGCGGCAACCCGGCGCCAACACCCTGGAGCTCACTTCACGCCTCGATCGTGAGCTCGACGAGATCGGACGCGCCTTGCCCGCGGGCATGACCATCCACCGCAACATCTTCCGCCAGGCCGACTTCATCGAAGTGGCCATCCACAACGTGACGACCGCCCTGCGCGACGGCGTCGGGCTCGTGTTGCTCGTCGTGCTCCTCTTCCTCGCGAGCGGGCGGGCGAGCGTCATCACGATCGTGGCCATCCCCTTGAGCCTGATGATGGCGGTCTTCGCGCTGTCGGCCTTCGGCGCCACGCTCAACACCATGACGCTCGGCGGCATGGCCATCGCGGTCGGCGAGCTGGTGGACGACGCGGTGATCGACGTCGAAAACGTCGTTCGCCGCCTCCGCGACAACGCCCGCCTGGAGCCCGCGCTGCGCGAGCCTGCGCTCGCCGTCGTCCTCGCCGCGAGCCGTGAGATCCGCAGCTCGATCGTCTTCGCGACCCTCATCGTGGTGGCGGTGTTCTCGCCGCTCTTCTTCCTCTCCGGGGTCGAGGGCCGACTCCTCCAGCCCCTCGGACTCGCGTACGTGGTGTCGCTCGGGGCGTCGCTGCTCGTCGCCGTGACCGTGACGCCGGTGCTCTGCTCGCTTCTCCTACCGGGCGCGCGCGCGGTGACCGCGGCCGAGGAGCCCCGCCTCGCCCGGTGGTTGAAAGCTCGCTACGCCCCGCTCCTCGAACGGGCTCTGCGCGGCTGGCGGGGCCTCGCCGCCGTCTCCCTGGTGCTCCTCGTCGGGGCCAGCGTTGCGCTCTCCCTCGCAGGTCGATCGTTCCTGCCGGAGTTTCGCGAGGGCACGCTCACGATCGCGACGGTGACCCTCCCCGGCACCTCGCTCGCGGAGTCGGACGCCATGGGGCGACGGGTCGAGCGGATCCTCCTCGGCCACCGCGAAGTGGTGTCCGTCGCCCGCCGTACAGGCCGCGCGGAGATGGACGAACACGCCCAGGGCGTCCACGCCTCCGAGCTCGACGTCAGCCTGCGCGAGACCACGCGCTCGCGGGAGGACTTCCTCGCCGCGCTGCGGCGGGACTTCTCGCGGCTGCCGGGGATGAACGTGACGGTCGGCCAGCCCATCGGCCACCGCATCGACCACATGCTCTCGGGCACGCGCGCCAGCGTCGCGGTGAAGCTCTTCGGCCCCGACCTCTCGGAGCTGCGCCGCCTCGGGGTTGCCGTGGAGACCGCCATGCGCGGCGTCCCCGGCGTCGTGGACCTCGCCCGCGAGCAACAGGCGGACATCCCCTTCGTGCGAGTGCGCTTCGACCGCGCGGCGATCGGCCGCCACGGGCTCCGGGTGGCCGACGTCGCCCGCACGCTAGAGGTCACGACGGGCACCCGCGTCGTCTCGGAGGTGACCGAGGGCGCCGCGGTCTTCGAGCTCGTCGCACGCATGGACCCCGCGCGCACGCCGTCGATCGACGCGCTCGGCGACACCCTCGTCCTGACCCCGCGCGGCGCACGCTTGCCGCTGCGGGCGCTGGCGGACGTGCGGCGCGACCGGGCCCCCCACGAGATCGGCCGCGAGGGCGTCGAGCGCAAGCTCGTGGTGAGCTGCAACGTCGCCGGCCGCGACGTGGGCAGCGTCGTGACCGACGTGCGGACCGCCATCGCGCGCGGCGTCACGCTCCCCCCGGGCTACCGCATCGCCTATGGGGGCCAGTTTGAGAGCGCCGAAGGGGCGACGCGGACCATCGCTCTCGCGGGCGCCGCGGCGATCCTTGGCGTCTTCGCGCTCCTCGCGCTGGCGTTCCGCTCGGGGCGCGATGCGCTCCTGGTCATGCTCAACCTCCCACTCGCCCTCGTGGGAGGCGTCCTCGGCGTCTACCTGGAAGGTGGCGTGCTCTCGGTCGCTTCGCTCGTGGGCTTCATCACCCTCTTCGGCATCGCGACCCGCAACGGCATCATGCTCGTCTCACACGTCCGCCACCTCGCGCACGAGGAGGGCGTGACGGACCCGCACGAAGCGGTGCGCCGCGGCGCCCTCGAACGTCTGGTCCCGATCCTCATGACGGCGCTCGCGGCGGGCCTCGGGCTCGTGCCCCTCGCCCTGGCTGGAGGACGGCCCGGGAGCGAGATCCAGTCTCCGATGGCGGTCGTGATCCTCTGCGGTCTGCTCTCCTCGACGGTGCTCAACATGTTTGTGGTCCCCGCGCTCTACCGACGCTTTGGCGCGCTTGCGACGCGGCCACTCGTCGGCGAGGTGAGAACGTGAGCCGCCCGGAGGCACCCAGGGGGGCCGCGCTGGGGCTCCTGGCCGCGGCGCTCTTCGGCGTCTCGGCGCCGCTCTCGAAGCGGCTGCTCGGGGACGTGAGCCCGCAGGTGCTCGCCGGGCTCCTCTACCTGGGCGCGGGCCTCGCGCTCTCGCTCTACCGGCTCGTGCGCCCCGCGACGACGGAGGCGCCGCTCGCACGGGCCGACGTGCCGAAGCTCGCGGTCCTCGTCGCGGCGGGCGGGGTCGCGGGGCCGTTGCTCATGCTCTTCGGGCTACAGCGCACGAGCGCCGTCACGGGCTCGCTGTTGCTCAACCTGGAAGCGCTCTTCACCATCGCGCTCGCCGTCCTGGTGTTTCGCGAGCACCTGGGGCGCTACGCGGCGGGGGCCATGGCGCTCATCCTCGCGGGCGCTGTGATCCTGCGGCTCCAGCCGGGAGCGCACGGCGCGGACACGCCGGGGGTGCTGCTGCTCGCGGGCGCCTGCGCGGCGTGGGCGCTCGACAACAACCTTACCCAGCGTCTGTCGCTGCGCGACCCGTTCGCGCTCGTGCGAGTGAAGACGCTGGCCGCCGGCTCCTTCAATCTGGTCCTCGGCCTGGCCGTCTCGGGGCGGCTCCCCTCCGCCCGCATCACCGCGGCCGCGCTCGCCTTGGGGAGCGTGAGCTACGGCGCGAGCGTGGTCCTCGACGCCTACGCGCTGCGGCTCGTGGGCGCCGCGCGCGAAGCGGCGTACTTCGCCACGGCGCCGTTCCTCGGCGCGCTTGCCGCGACCGCCCTCACGGGCGAGCACCTCGGGTGGTCCGACGGGCTCGCGATGGCGGTGATGGCGGCCGGCGTGGCGCTGCTCCTGCACGAGCGGCACGGCCACGGCCACACCCACGAGGCGCTCGACCACGCGCACGCGCACGTCCACGACGAGCACCACGAGCACACGCACGGCCCCGCCGACCCACCGGGAGAACCCCACGCCCACGCCCACCACCACGCGCCGCTCGCGCACGACCACCCCCACACCCCCGACGCCCACCACCGGCACCGCCACTGAGGCGCGCGGCATTCCACCGGAGACGACTCGATGACCGCGGTAGAGACTCGCGTCATCCGCTCGCCGTCGGGGCGTTACAACGAACCGTCTGAGGACCAGGAAGGGCGCGAGGGCACCTCGCCCCATGTGGAGACGGGAGACGAGCCATGAACCGAGACCCTGCTGACGACTCCGTCGCGCCGCGTCGGCGCGCCCTGGGCACGCTCGCCGCCGCGACAGGTCTCGTGCTGACAGGGTGCGCGACCACGCCCGGGACGCGCGCCGCACGATCGGATCCGCCGACGCACGGCGGGGACTCCACAGAGGCCGAGGTGACCCCGGGTGAGGACCTGATGCAGGAGCACGGCGTCGTGGAGCGCATCCTCCTCATCTACGGCGAGACCGCGCGCCGCATCGAGCTTCGGGAGGCCTTCGATGCCGCCGTCGTGCGGGGCGCAGCGGACGTCTTCCGACGCTTTGTGGAGGACTACCACGAGCGCACCGAGGAGCAGGTCGTGTTCCCGCGGCTGGACGCCGCGCGGCGAGAGGTCGAGTTGGTCGCGACGCTGCGCCGCCAACACCAGCGCGGCCGCGAGGTGACCGACGTGATCGTCCGCCTGGCCAGCGGACCGGCGAGCGGCGCCGCCGAGCTCGCGCCGCTACTGCGCGCCTTCGAGCGCATGTACCGCCCCCACGCCGCGCGCGAGGACACGGTGCTCTTCCCCGCCTTTCGCGAGGTCGTGGGTCGCGGCGCCTACCACGAGCTCGGCGAGCGCTTCGAGGCGGAGGAGCACGCCCGCTTCGGCGAGCACGGCTTCGAGCGAGTGTTGGCCGAGGTCGCGCGTCTGGAGGCGGCGCTCGGCATCGACGACCTCGCCCGGTTCACGGTGCCGTGACCATGTCCCCGCTCGCCGCCCGCCTCTTCGACGTGAGCGCACCGCGCGCGGTGGTCCTGATCCGCGCTGCGGTGGGGGTCGTCTTCCTCTCGGAGGGAGTCCAGAAGTTCCTCTTCCCCGGGGCGCTGGGGGCTGGCCGCTTCGCACTCGTTGGCATCCCCGCGCCCGGCAGGCACGGCGTCTGGGGTCTGTTGCACGAAGGGCGCACGGACCTCGCGATGCTCCTGAGCGCGCTGTTCCTCGTCGGCGGCGGGCCGTGGTCGCTCGACGCGGCACTCAGGCGGCGGAGTGACGGCCGCCGACCTCCGCGATGAGCGACGAGCGCACCTCCCTGCGCGAGCTCGGGCTGTTGTTCCTGCGACTCGGGGCGACGGCCTTCGGCGGTCCCGCCGCCCACGTCGCGATGATGCAGGACGAGGTCGTGCGCCGACGCGGGTGGCTCTCCGAGGAGCGCTTCCTCGACCTCCTCGGCGCGACCAACCTCATTCCGGGGCCGAACTCCACGGAGATGGCCATCCACATCGGGTGGGAGCGCCGTCGCTGGGCGGGGCTCGCGATCGCCGGGGCCGCGTTCATCCTCCCGGCGACGCTCATCACGGCCGCGCTCGGTTGGGTCTACGCCCGCTACGGCACGGTGCCCTCCGCGCGCTGGCTGCTCTACGGGGTCAAGCCGGTGATCCTCGCCGTGGTGGTGCAGGCCCTGTGGGGCCTCGCCCCGAAGGCTGCGCGCACGCTCAAGCTGCGGGTGCTTGGCGTCGTTGCGGTAGTCCTCGCCGCGTTTGGCGGGCACGAGCTGGCGATCCTGTTCGGCGCGGGGGCGGTGAGCCTGCTGGCCGCTCGAACGCGCCCCACCGAGGGCGTGACCGGATCCGCGATGTATCCCCTCCTCCCCACGCTCCCTGTCGCAGTGAGCGGCGCGGCGAGCGCGGTGAGCCTCCCGTCGATCTTCTGGGTGTTCCTCAAGACCGGATCCGTCCTCTTCGGGAGCGGCTACGTGCTCCTGGCGTTTCTACGGGCCGACCTCGTCGAGCGCCTGCACTGGTTGACCGAGGCGCAGCTCCTCGACGCCATCGCCGTCGGCCAGGTCACGCCCGGGCCGGTGTTCACGACGGCGACCTTCATCGGCTACCTGCTCGCGGGGCCGGGTGGTGCGCTCGTCGCGACCGCGGGCATCTTCCTGCCAGCCTTCGTCTTCGTGGCACTCAGCGGCCCGTTGATTCCGCGGCTGCGCAACTCTGCAAACGCCGCTGCCTTCCTCGATGGCGTCAACGTCGCGTCGCTCGCACTCATGGCCGTCGTGACGGCGCAGCTCGGTCGGGCGGCGCTCGTGGACGTACCGACCGTACTCCTGGCGGTCACAAGCGCGGTGCTGCTCGTGCGATGGAAGGTCAACTCGACGTGGCTGGTGCTCGGTGGTGCGGCTCTGGGATGGACCGTCCATGTCGTGAGGTGACCCGTCGGCGAGCCCACGGAGCCTGCTCACATGGGCACGCTCTCGTGGTCTGACGCGCGCGGCCGTCGCCGTGAGCGTGATCCTCTGTGGATCACCTCCCGTAGAGGCAGTCCGGCGAGCTCGGCGGACGGCAATTCCAGCCGCCCTGGTTGTGCCGACAACAGCGATCGGACGGCGCACAGATCCACCAGCCGCCGGCGTCCGCGGGCACGGAATGAGGGCCCGAGATCCAACAGTAGACCGTGGCGTCCGGCGGTGTGCCCCCGTCGATCGTCGAAGCCGCGTCGGCCGACCTCGACGGCTCTCCTGTGGTCGTCTGGGCACAGGCCCCTAGCAACGCCGCGCAGCCGATAAGCCGGATGAAACTGCCACGTCGCGGCATGCCTTCACCTTGCCAGCAACGCCGAGCACCGGCGCGAGAATTGTAGCCCACCAACCTGGCCGCGCCTCAGCGATAGCCGCGTGCCAGCAGGTACTTCGCCCCGGCCGCGAAGGCGTCGGGACCGGGCACGTCGAACCTGAATGCGTTGGCCAGGCGGGTGGTGGTGCCGAACGCGAAGGAGACCGCGAGCGCTTCCTCGATCTGTTCGCGAGTTGCGCCCGCAGCCAGGACCGCACGCATGTCGTCCGCATCGACCGAGTGCTCCTTCGTCAGCTTGCGCAGCATGCGCAGCGTCGCCCGGAGCGGCTCTCCGACGGGGGCCGAGTCGAGGTCAGAGAGCACCGCGGTGACCTTCGTGCGGTCGCGATAGGCGCCCTCCGCGACGGCGGAGTGGGCCTTCGTACACCACTCGCACTCGTTCGCCTGAGCGACCACCGCCGCCATGAGCTCGCGGTCGCCGACCGTCCACGCGGAGGGTCCGCGCATCGCTTCGTGGGTCACGGCGCTCGCGGGATCGCCGTAGAATTCGGCCCGGTACTTCACCAGCTTGATGACGTCGAGCACGGGCTGGCGAGAGAACGTGCGGATCATCGCGAAGAGGGCCTTCGTGCCGGAGCCGTGCCCCGCGTCGAGGATCGAGAGTCGCATCGTCACGATCCTCCAGCGGCCGCGAGCGCCTTGAGCGCGGCTTCGTGCTCGCGGGACGCCTGCCCGATGGCCGCGCACACGACGACCTCGAAGATCTGGTCCTCCGTGTGTCCGGCCGCCTTCGCTGCCGCGATGTCCTCGTCGGTCACCCGGTCGGCGTGCTCGGCCACCTTGCCGACGAGCGTTCGCAACGGTTCGGCGGCGAGCGTGCGATCGAACGCGCCACGCCGCTGGGCGTGCGAGGCGCGGCCGTCGCCTTCCACGACGCGAGCGATCAGCGTCTTGAGGGCGTTTCGGATGTCGCTCACGCGTCGCCTCCGCCCTCGGCCGCGGCCGCGAAGCCCTCCAGGAGACGTCCCCAATCGCCTTCCTTGTCGAAGACGCGCCGCATCTCCTCGCGGCGCGCGCCGAAGCGGTCGAGGCGCCGGTGCTCCAGTTCGACGCGGGTGCTCCGATCGCCCTCGGCGACGAAGCGCACCTCGATCTCGGTCTTGAGCTCCGGGTCGTACTGCCAGTCCGCGGTGATGTCCCAGGAGAGCACGAGGCGCGCGGGCGGCTCCCACGCGAGCACCGTGCCCCACTCGCAGGTGCTCCCGTCCTCGCCGCGCTCGTACCAGCGGCCCCCGACGCGCGGTTCGAGCACCGCGTCGATCGCCCGCGTCTTGCCGATCTTGTAGTGCGCCAGCGGCCACCACGTCCCGAGGCGCTCGGTGAAGACCCGCCAGGCGACCGAGAGCGGCGCCCGGACCTGGATCACCTTCCGCACGCTGTTCGGGTCCGACTCCAACGTCTTCGCTTGTCCGGTCATCGTCCTCAGTTCTCCTTGTCTGCCTCGCGCTCGGCGGCCTCTGCGAACGCCACCAACGCCTCGTCCCACAGCCCGTCGATCCACTTGCGCACGGCTTCGAGCCCCTGCCGATCGACCGAGTAGAGGCGCCGCGTCCCCTCCGCCCGGTCCGTCACGAGGCCCGCCGCCTTGAGCACACGGAGGTGCTGCGAGACCGCTGGGCGCGTCACGTTCAGACCCTCGGCGATCTCCCCCACCGAGCGGGCCCCGTGCTGCAACCGTCTGAGCACGGCCCGCCGGGTTCCATTGCCGAGCGCATCGAGGACCTGCTCTCCGTTAGCCATGACTAACCGTAAGCACACACTAACCAAAGGCGCTGGTCAACAGTCCGCTTCGAGCTCCCCCAGACTCACCGTCGCTGGAGACACCAGTGAGGCCGTTGAGCGACCGCTGGCACTGTCCCACGAGCTGTGAGCGCCGCGATGGTCCACTCCCAACGTTTGACTATTCAAGCGAACACTTGAATATGACGACCGATGACGACCCCGCACCGGCTCTTCAAGGACGGCCTCTACGAGCAGTTCGCCCGGATCGGGAAGGCTGTCGCGGCGCCCAAGCGGGTCGAGCTGCTCGACCTCCTCGGCCAGGGCCCGCGCACCGTCGAAGCGCTCGCCGAGCAGGCGGCGCTCTCGGTGGCCAACGCCTCTCAGCACCTCCAGGTGCTGCGGGCGGCCCGGCTCGTCGAGACCCGCAAGAAGGGCCACTACGTCGAGTACCGCCTCGCCGACGACGCGGTGGGCAACTTCGTCGTCTCGCTGCGCGGCCTCGCCGAGTCGCGGCTCGCCGAGGTGCAGAAGGCGACCCGCGACTACTTCGCGGGGAGGGGGGCTGCTGAGGCGGTCGGGGGCGACGAGCTCCTCCGCCGCGTCCGTCGTGGCGAGGTCACGATCCTCGACGTTCGGCCCGCCGAGGAGTTCCGGGCCGGCCACATCCCGGGCGCGGTCTCGATCCCCGTCGACGAACTCAAGGCCCGCCTCAAGGAGCTGCCAGGCGATCGGGAGGTCGTCGCCTACTGCCGCGGCCCGTACTGCGTGATGGCCGTCGAGGCGGTCGAGCTGCTCCGCAAGAAGGGCTTCAACGCCCAACGCATGGAACTCGGCGTCCCCGACTGGCGCGCGCGGGGCTGGCGCGTCGCGGTCGTCCGTGAAGGGAAGCGCGCGTGATCTTCAAGCCGTTCTACGCCTTCGAGACCGGCTGCGCGGCGTACCTCCTCGGCTGCGGAGGCCTCGGGTTGTGCGCCGTCGTCGATGCGCGCGAGCCCGAGGTGGACTCTTACGTGGCGTTCGCCGCGTCCAAGGGGATGCGCATCACCCACGTCATCGACACCCACGTCCACGCCGACCACCGCTCGGGTGGCCCCGCGCTCGCCCGCGCGGTCGGCGCGCTCTACTGCCTGCACGAGTCTGCCGACGTCGCGCTGCCCTTCGAACCGCTCCACGACGGTCAGGAGGTCGCGCTCGGCAACGTGCGGCTGACGGTGCTCCACACCCCAGGGCACACCCCCGAGAGCGTCTGTCTTGTCGTGAGCGACCTGCGACGGGGACCCGACCCGTGGTTCGTCCTCACGGGCGACACGCTCTTCGTCGGCGCCGTGGGCCGCCCCGACCTTCCCGGACGCGCGAGAGAGAGCGCCAGCGAGTTGTATGACAGCCTCCACGCCAAGATCCTCACCCTCCCGCCCGATCTGGAGGTCTATCCGGGTCACTTCGCGGGATCGCCCTGCGGGGCCGGGATGAGCGGCAAGCCGTCCAGCACACTCGCCTTCGAGCGCCGCTGGAACCCACTGCTCACCCGCTCGAAGGAAGACTTCGTCGCCGCGCTCGCCGACGTCCCCCCGAAGCCCGCCGACATGGAGGCGATGCTCCTCGTGAACCGCGGCCGCGCAGCGGCGGGCCCGTGATCGAGCCGCGTCTCGGCCTGCGGGAGAACCTCGGCCAGTTCTCGCTCCTGGTGGTGGTCAACGCCTTCGTGGGCGCGATGGTCGGCATGGAGCGCACGATCCTGCCGCCGATCGCGGAGCGGGAGTTCCACCTCGCGGCGCGCTCGGCGGTGCTGTCGTTCATCGTCGTGTTCGGCGTGACCAAGGCGCTCACCAACTACCTCGCCGGGCGCCTGTCCGACCGCGTCGGGCGCAAGCACGTCCTGGTGGGGGGCTGGCTCGTCGCAGCCCCGGTGCCCTTCCTGCTGATGTGGGCACCGAGCTGGTCGTGGGTGCTCTTCGCCAACGCCCTCCTCGGCGTGAGCCAGGGCCTGACGTGGTCCACCACCGTCATCATGAAGATCGACCTCGCCGGCCCGCAGAAGCGCGGCCTCGCGATGGGGTTCAACGAGTTCGCGGGCTACTTCGCGGTGGCGGCCAGCGCCCTCGCCACGGGCCTCCTCGCCGCGCGCTACGGCCTGCGCCCCGAGCCCTTCTACCTGGGGGTCGTCTTCGTCGCGGTCGGGCTGTTGCTCTCGGCCTTCGTCGTTCGGGAGACGAGGCACCACGTCGCGGCGGAGACGAAGCTCCACGGCGCGCTCGACCCCGGCGGGGCTCTCACCCCGCGCGAGGTCTTCTGGCGCACGACCCTCACCGACCGGGACCTCTCCAGCGTCAGCCAGGCGGGCCTCGTCAACAACCTCAACGACGGCATGGCGTGGGGCCTCTTCCCGCTGTTCTTCACCGCTGCCCGGATGGACCTCCGCCAGGTCGGCACCCTCGCCGCGGTCTACCCGGCGACCTGGGGCGTCGCCCAGCTCTTCACGGGCGCGTGGTCTGACCGCGTCGGCCGGAAGTGGCTCATCGCCGCGGGCATGTGGGTGCAGGCCGTCGGGATCGGCGCGGTGGTGCTCGCGCGCAGCTTCGGGGGCTTCGTGGCGGGCGCCGCGCTGCTCGGCGTCGGGACCGCGATGGTCTACCCGACGCTGCTGGCCGCGATCGGCGACGTGGCCCACCCCTCGTGGCGCGCGTCGTCGGTCGGCGTGTATCGGCTCTGGCGCGACCTCGGCTACGCGATCGGTGCACTGCTCGCGGGCGTGACGGCGGACGCGTTCGGCCTGCCCGCGGCGATGTGGCTCGTCGCGGCGCTCACCTTCGCCTCCGGTGTCGTCGTAGTCGTGAGGATGCGCGAGACGTTGCGGCCCAGCGGCGCGCCGGGCGCCCTGTCGGTGGCCGGTGCCGACGGACCCGCGCCGGGATGATCGTCGCGCCGCATAGATCATCGGCAGAGTGACAGAGGAGGCCGTGACGAAGGAGCGAACGGACGTGTTGCAGCACATCGGCCGCACCCCCTTCGTGCCCCTGGCGCGAATCGCGCGCGGCCTCCCAGTCCCGGTGCTGGTGAAGTGCGAGCACCTGAACCCTGGCGGCTCCATCAAGGACCGCATCGCCCTGTCCGTCGTCGAGGACGCGGAGGCGCGCGGGGTGCTCCGAGCCGGCATGACCCTGATCGAAGCGACCGCGGGGAACACGGGCGTCGGTCTCGCGCTCGTGGCGGCGGCGCGCGCTACGGGCTGGCATCACGCGCGGTGCTTGTCCCGCGCGGAGCGAACATGAACAACGACTGCCCCATCTACCTCGATTACAACGCCACAACGCCGATCCTGCTGGAGGTCGTCGAAGCGATGCTGCCGTACCTGCGCGAGCACTTCGGCAACCCGTCGAGCGCCCACCCCTACGGCGTGCGCGCGCGCGACGGGGTCGATCGAGCCCGGCATCAGGTGGCGGACCTCCTGGGATGCGACGACGACGAGGTCGTGTTCACCTCGGGCGGCACGGAGGCGAACAACCTCGCCATCCGCGGCGTCGCGGAGGCCCGGGAAGAACGCCGCCACATCGTCACGACGGCGATCGAGCACCCGGCGACCGAGCGTCCCTGCGCCTGGCTCGCGCGTCACGGCTGGGCCGTCACTCGCGTCGGCGTAGACGACGGCGGTCGGGCCCGCGTGGACGAGACCCGCGCGGCGATCAATGACCGCACCGCCCTCGTCACCGTCATGCACTCGAACAACGAGACCGGCGTCTTGCAGCCCGTCGCCGAGCTGGTGGAGCTGGCCCGCGCGGCGGGCGCCGTCACCCACACCGACGCGGCGCAGTCGATCGGGAAGGTTCCGGTGAAGGTGCGCGAGCTGGGCGTCGATCTCCTCTCCCTCGCGGGCCACAAGCTCTACGCGCCGAAGGGAGTCGGTGCGCTCTACGTGAGGCGCGGCACGCCGCTGGCGCCGTTCGGGCTCGGCGCAGGACACGAGCGCGGCCTTCGTCCCGGCACCGAGAACGTCGCCTCGATCGTCGGCCTCGGCGCCGCGTGCGCGCACGTCGCGGAGGACCTCGACCGCGAGGCACGTCGCGTCCGCGCGCTCCGCGACGAGCTCTGGAGCCATCTCGTGGCCGCCGTCCCCGGCGTCGCGCTCAACGGCCACCGCGAGCAGCGTCTGCCCAACACCCTCAACGTCCGCTTCCCGAAGGCTCAGGGAGACGCCGTGCTCGCCGGGGCGCCCGAAGTGGCCGCGTCCACGGGCTCCGCCTGCCACGAGGGCGGTGCCCTCGCGTCCGCGGTGATCCTCGCGATGGGGGTGTCACCCGCCGAAGCGCTCGGCTCGGTGCGCCTCACCTTGGGGCGTCGCACGACCGGCGACGACGTCGCCCGCGCGGCAGACGCCCTCGCGCGGTCGTGGCGGCTTGCCTCTTCGCGATAGAGGCCAACGACCCGAACACGGAACTGCGTTGCCCGTCGGAACGGCATCGCGGGTTCATGCGGGTGCGCTGCGTCTCGGAGACGCACACGACTCCCTTCCACACCCAGCAGGACTTCTTGTTCTGCTCCTCCCGCCGGGTCGATCAGACGCCGACCTCGCGCGTCGCAACGTCGTAGACGGCGCTCCGCGGGAAGGACATCCACAAGGCGGACGACACCGTCCGCCGAGCGCTGCCGCTCGACACGGGGAGCGAGTCCGCGCGGACCATGCTGTCCGCCATCGGCCTTCGCTAGGTTGGTGGGCTCCGACCGGAGCCCGTCAGTGACCTCAACCGCCGCTGGGCGGAGCCTGCGGATTCGCTGCGGGCGGCGCCGCGGGCGGGGCCACAGGCTCCGGCACAGCGACGGCGACGACAGGAACGACCACCGGTTCGGCCGGGGCCGTCGGAGCGTTGAAGCCGACGCCCGCACAGACCAGTGCGACGGCGCCGAGATATCCAAGCCATTGGGTCATGTGGCTGACGTATCACGCGGCCAGTCGCACGAACAACCTCGGCTGGGGGCTCTCACTTCGCCGGTGAAGACACCCCCAGGCCGCGCGTCGAGCGACTGCGAGCGCCGCCTTGAGGAATGCGTTCAGTGACCGCGCAGCAGCGGCAAGGAGCGCGACAGAATCCACAGTCCGAGGGCGATGAGCACGAACGGGAGCGCCGCGCGACCGTACCGCTGGATGTGCTTGCCAATGCGGGGGTGGCGCGTGAGCCCGTACGCCAGCGCGCACCAGACACCAACGAGGGCGGCGAAAACGACGGCGAAGATCGGGAGCTGTCGCGGACGTGTCGCGAACACCGGGATGTAGATGCCCAGGTTGTCGCCGCCGTTGGCCACCGTGAGCGTCGCGACCGCCAGTGCCGGGAGCTGTGCCCAGCGCGAGCTCGGTTCTGCGGAGGCCGTCTCTTCGTTCTCGTTGCGCCAGAGCGCTCGCAGCCGCGACACGCCGAGCCACAGCGGACCGATCCCCAGCAGGCCGAGCCACGCCTCTGGCACCGCCAGCGCCGCGAGCGCGCAGACAGTGGATCCGACGAAGAGCAGGGCGATCCCGAGGTACTGACCGAGCACGACCTGTCGCGGGCGCAGCTTCGGGTCGGAGAAGAGCGCCACGAGAAGAAAGATGTCGTCCAGGTTGCTCGACGTGAACACCGCGGCCGCAGTGCTGATCGCCTCAATGGGGTGGGTCATGGGGAAGCACCGGGATGCTACGCGGGGATGATGTCGATCGGATCTGCGCAATGCAGCGGCCCGGTCATAGGCGCGCGACGACGCAGGCCCCTCACAGAAGCGTCCCGCAGACGCCCTACTGCCCACCGCCTGGTCGCGATCCCTGCACCGCGCCCGTCGTGTAGAGCCTGCCGTCGAGCGTGATGTCGGGCTCGGGGTCGCCCAGCACCAGGATCACCCCGCGCTGCGACACCGTCGCGTTGGAGAGCTCACCACCTACGGCGAGCGCCACCTCACCGAACCCGCCCACCCCGTGGAGGGTCGCCGCCGTGAGCGAGCGGGCGGGCCCACGGATGCCTCCGCCACCGAAGTGCAACGTGGCGCCGTTGGCGCCCACCAGGAGCACGTCGTCCGCCCCGCGTGCCCACACGCCGCTCAGCCCAGGCAGGACGTCGAGCGACGCGTCGCCCACCGACGCGAGGGCGCTCCAGCCCCTGTCGCCGCCGGTCAGTACGAGGCCCGCGTTGCTGCCACCGACCGCGAAACATGCCCCGCCCGCACACGAGACCGTAAAGAGGCGGTCGTCGCTGGTGGGGAGCACGACGTCGAGCCGCTCCCACTCGCCAGTGCCGACGTTGCGTCGAAGGACCAACCCGCCGGAGCCCACGGCGTAGAGCGTGTCCCCGTCCGCCGCGATCTTGTAGAGGTTCTGCGCGCGAGCTGCTTCGGGGAGCCGCTCCTGTCGCCAGGAGGATCCATCGCCGTGCAGCAGGATGCCGTGGGGACCGTCCGGTCGGACGGAGCCTCCCACGATCCACACGTCATCCGGCGCCCGCGCGAGGACGCCCCAGTACGTCGGCTCCACATCGGCCACGGGGAGCCCCGTCGCCAAGAGCTCGCACCGGTCGTCTTGCATCCGCAGCACGCGCCCGCCGTCGCCGACCGCCCACAGGATGAGCGCGCCCGTCGCGTCCTCGACACCCGACACCCACCAGAGCGCGCGGTCGGTCGTGCAGCGGGTGATGAACCGACCTGGCCAGCGATACTCGACGAGGCGACCCGCCGCGCCACCACGCACGAGCGCGGGATCGACCCCGACGAAACCGCCTGCCAGGAACGCGCGACGCTCGCGCGGGTCCCCCCAGACGCTGAGAAATGAGCCGCCAGGCGCGCCCATGATCGCCGCCCGGAACGAGACGCGGGGGTCGTCGTGAGAGGGAGGAGTTCCCTCGCAGGCGCACAAGAGCGTCACGAGCGACGCGCGCGCCAACGCTCGGCGAAGCGTCGGGCGAGAGCCGACCGGTTGGCCGGCGGTCAAGGCGATCGACCCGCGGCCTGATCGACGGCGACCTGAGCGCGGGCGAGGTCGATGCTCACCTCCAGACGCCGCAGCCGGGCCTCGGCCGCCGTGCGACGGGCCACGAGCGCACTCGCCAGATCGCGCTGCCCCAACTCGTACGCGCGGGTCGCGAGATGCTCTGCGAGGTCTACAGCCTCGTCGGCGGCGCGCAGCGTCGCGAGCGCCACACGGAAGCCCTGGTAGGTCGCGTAGGCGGCGCGCAGTTCGGCCTCGGCCCGGGCGAGCGTGGCGACCCGTTCCGCCTGCCGCGTGGCGACCCGAGCCCCCGCAACGGCGGTGGCCGTCTGGTTGCGTTGGTAGATCGGCAGCGGCACCTCCACGCCCCCCTGGGCGAAGAACTCGTTCTCACGTCCGCCCTGGAGGGAGAGGCGCGGCACTGGCACCCCGAGGCGGCTCTGGAGGCGCGCGTCTGCCTGCGCGGCACGCACAGCGAGGGCCGCGCCCGCGATGTCGGATCGGCGCGGCAAACGTGCGAGGAGCTCCAGCAAAGGAGGTGGGTCGGCCGCCTCCAGGCTGCCCGCGAGCGCGACCTCTGTCTCGGCGGCGAGGCCCAGCTCTCCTCTCAGCGTCGCGAGGAGGGCCTCGTGCTCCGCCCGCGCGGCCTGCACCCGTGCGGCGCTGTCGGCCTGCTCGACGACGGTGAGCGCCACATCGAGGTCGTTGCCAGAGCCCGCGTCGCGCCGCGAGCGCGCGCTCTGGACGAGCGCCCCGTCGAGCGCAGCTCGCGCCTCGGCTAGGCGCACCCGCTCCAACGCGCCCGCGGTGCGCACCCACAGGTCGAGGGCTCGTGCCACGGCGAGACGCTGCGCGTCCGTGACCTCGGCCTCAGCGGCTTCCGTCGCGGCGTCCGCCAGGGACGAGCGCGCACCGCGGCTCCCCGAGACGTCGAAGGGCCAGAGGATCGAGAGGTTCACGTCGAGCAGTGGGTCATCGCCCCGGATGAAGCGCGGCCCCGCACGGAGGGTGATGGACGGGTTCTCGGAGGCGAGAGAGCGCGCACCAACATGGAGAGCGCGCGCCTCACCGACTCGGACCGTCGCGGTCGTGACGCCCGGCGCCCGCAACCGCGCCAGGGCGACAACCCCCGCTCGATCGAGGGTTACCGTCTCCTGCGCGGTCGCGAGGCGAGGCGCGAGGATCAAGAGGACCGCGAGGAGGAGGCCCAGGAAGGCGCCATGGCAGCCCTCTTGGCGCCTGCAACGGTCAGCCATCATGGGTCGCCTCTTGGGCACCGTCCGTCGCGCCTCCGGTGGGTCGGGTGAGGAAGGAGTAGAGCGCCGGCAGCACGACGAGGGTGAGAAGCGTCGAGGACACGAGTCCTCCAAGCACCACCGTCGCCAGCGGTCGTTGCACCTCAGCGCCAATGCCTCGGCTGAGCGCCATCGGCAGGAACCCCAGGCCCGCGACGAGCGCCGTCATCAGCACCGGCCGCAGGCGTTCCATCGCCGACGCGCGAATGGCCTCCCGCACCTCGACACCCGCATCGAGCGCGCGACGGATCGTCGAGGCCAACACCATGTCGCCCAGCACGGCGACGCCACTCACGGCGATGAAGCCCACCGCCGCCGAGATCGAGAACGGCAGCTCCCGCAGCCACAGCGCCACGACGCCACCGAGCGCCGCGAAGGGCACGCCGGTGAACACCCGCATCGCGTCGAGCACACGCCCGTAGGTCAGGTACAGCAGCGAGAACACCAACATCAACGCGAGCGGCACCACGAACAGCAGCCGGTGGCGCGCGCGCTCCAAGTGCTCGAACTGACCGCCGTAGGTCACTGAGTAGCCGGGCGCGAGCCGGGCCTCGGCAGCGATGCGGCGCTGGGCCTCGACGACGAACGAAGCGATGTCGCGGTCGCGCACGTTGGTCTGCACCGTGATGCGACGACGCGCCCACTCCCGCTGGATGGTCGAAGGGCCGGCCTCGGTGCGGAGCCTCGCGAGCTGCGACAGCGGAACCTGCGTGCCATTTGGGGCAGCCACCAGCAGGGCGCCGATGGCCTCGGCGTCCACCGCGCGCGCGGGCTCGATGCGCAGCGACACCGGGAAGCGTCGCTGGCCTTCGCGCAGTTCGGCGACCTCCACCCCGGCGAGCGCGGCGACCGTGGCGAGCACCGTCTCGGCGGGGATGCCGAAGCGCGACGCGGCCGCCTGGTCGAGCTCAACCCTCAGCACCGGCAGTCCGGTCACCTGTTCGACCGAGACGTCGGCGCTGCCTGGGATGGTTCGCACGATCGCGTCCACACGGCGCGCGGCCGCGCGGAGCTCATCGAGGTCATCGCCGAAGATCTTGATGCCGAGGTCGGCGCGGATGCCCGCGACCATCTCGTTGACGCGCATCTCGATCGGCTGCGTGAAGATCGTCCGCATGCCGGGCATGTCGCGCAGCGCGGATTGCATCGCCCGCACGAGTTCGTCCTGCGAGCGGGCACGACGCCACCGGGCACGCGGGCGGAGCGTGACGAAGACGTCCGAGAGCTCCACGCCCATCGGATCGGTGGCGACCTCCGCGGTTCCGGTGCGGGTCCAGATCCGTTGGATCTCGTCAGGGAAGGCCGCGAGCAACGCCCGCTCGATCTGCGTGCCGTAGCGAACGGACTCGTCGAGATCGACGCTGGCGAGGCGCACGGTGTTGACCACGACCGTGCCCTCCGAAAGCCGCGGTACGAACTCGGCGCCGAGCCGCGTCGCGAGCAGCGCTCCGTTGGCCACGAGCAGCACCGCCAGCACGACCACCCATCCGCGGCGGCGCAGCGCCATCTCGACAACAGGCCGATAGATGCGATGGAGCCACGCGACGAGCCGTGGCTCCTCGTCGCGAAGGCCGCGCCGGAACACGAGGCTCGTCATCACCGGCACGTAGGTGAGCGAGAGCACCATCGAGGCGGCGAGCGCGAAGAGCACCGTGAGCGCCATCGGGCGGAACAGCTTGCCCTCCAGGCCCGCCATCGCGAGCACCGGCAGGTACACGATGGCGATGACGAGCTCGCCGAAGAGCGTCGGGCCGCGCACCTCCAGCGACGCCTCGCGCACGACGTCCACGACCGGGCGGCGTCCACGGTCTTCGTGGAGGCGCCGAGCGGCGTTCTCGACGGCGATGATGGCGCTATCCACGACGAGGCCGAAGTCGATCGCGCCGAGGCTCATCAGGCTCCCCGACACGCCCGTCACGCGCATCGCCGTGAACGCGAAGAGCATCGCCAGCGGGATCACCGAGGCGACCACGAGCCCGCCGCGCACGTTGCCCAGGAAGGCGAAGAGCACGAGGACGACCAGCAAAGCGCCCTCCAGCAGGTTGGTGCGCACCGTGGTGAGCACCTCGTCCACGAGCGTGCGCCGGTCGTAGACCACCTCGACGTCGATGCCCGGTGGCAGCGACGCGCGGGCCGCCTCCAGCCGCGCGCGCAGGGCAGCGCTCACCTCGCGGCTGTTCTCGCCGAGCAGCATGAACCCCAGGCCCAGCACGGCCTCGCCCTGCCCCTGCGACGTCACGGCGCCACGTCGCACCTCGGCGCCCTCGACGACGCGCGCAACGTCCCGCACGCGGATGGGCACGCCGGCCTCCGCGCCGATCACGACGCCCTCGACGTCTGCGAGCGTGGTCAGCAGCGCCACGCCCTGCACGAGCGTCGCCTCGCCCGACTGGTGGAGTCGGCCGCCGCCCTCGCTGCCGTGGCTGCGCCGCAGCGCCTCGGCCACGTCGTGCAGCGCGAGGCCGCGACGCCGAAGCTCGACCGGATCGACGCGGACCTCCACGCGCCGTTCCTCGCCGCCCCAGGTGTTCACCTCGGCGACCCCGCGCACCGAGCGCAGTTGCGGTCGGAGGATCCAGTCGTGGACGGTGCGCAGCTCCGCGAGCGACTTCCCCCGCCCCGTCACGAGGTAGTGAAAGACCTCGCCAAGGCCCGTCGCCGCGGGACCGAGCGCGGGTGGCCCGAGGCGCTCGGGTAGCCGCGCGGTGGCCATGCGTTCGCCCACGACCTGGCGCGCGCGGTAGAGGTCGGTGCCGTCTTCGAAGAGGGCCGTCACCTGCGAAAGACCGAAGCGCGACAGCGAGCGGACCTCGACCAGCCCTGGCAGCCCCGAGAGCGACTGCTCGACAGGGAAGGTCACCAGGCGCTCGATCTCTTCGGGGCCGAGGGCGGGCGCCACGGTGTTGACCTGCACCTGCACCGGCGTCGTGTCTGGGAACGCGTCGATGGGCAGGTCGCGCAGCGACCACACGCCCAGGGCAGCCATCGCCGCCGTGAGGGCCAGCACCGCGAACCGGTGCCGCAGCGAGAGCGCGATCAGCGAGCCGAGCACCGCGGCCTCAGCCTTCGTCGTCGCAGCAGCCCGCGCCGATGCTCCCGCGCAGGATCTCGGTCTTCAACTGAAAGCCACCGGTGGTGACCACCCGATCGCCGGGCGCGACGCCCTCTCGCAGCAACACCTCGTCGGCGGTGCGGCGAGCGACGGCCACCACGCGAGCCTCGTAGACGGCGGGCGAGCGCTCCACGAACACGACGTCCTCTGCCTCGACCCGCTGGAGTGCGTCGCGTGGCAGCACCACGCCGTTCGTGGCAACTGCGACCGTGACCCGCGCGCGCCCGAAGGCGTTGGCGCGCAGGCGGCCGTCGGGATTGGGGAGCTCGACGCGGGCCTCGACGGTGCGCGTGTGCGGATCGACCATCGGAGCGAGGAATGCGATCGTCCCGACGAGCGGCGCGGCGAAGCCGTCGAGCTCGATGGTCACGGCCTGGCCGACGCCGAGCCGCGGCGCCTGGGCGTCGGGCACGTCGAGGAGGGCCCACATCCGCGAGAGGTCGGCGACCTCGACGAGGACCTCCTCAGCGGTCACCTGCTGGCCCACGGACGCGCTGCGCGCGACGACGACCCCCGCGCGCGGTGAGAGCACCCGCACGGCCCGACCGGTCCCGCTGACAGCCGTCCCCGCAGCCACGAAGCTGGTGAGCGACGCCCGCGCGGCGGCGAGCTCGGTCTCCGCGCGCTCCACGTCCGCGCGGCTCCCGACCCCCTCGCCCTGGAGGGCACGCGAGCGTTGGAGCGCGGCTTCGGCGGTGCGCGCGCGGGTCTGGGCGGCCCCGACCTCGGCGCGCGTCGCGGCGGCCGTCGCGCTGTCGAGCGAGAGCAAGAGGTCGCCCGGGCGCACGACGTCGCCGACGCCCACAGCCATCGCGCGCACGACGCCCGGAACGCGCGCGGAAACCCGCGCGAGGCGCGTCGGGTCGAAGGCGAGACGCGCGGGCACCGAGACCTCATCGGCGAGCGGCCGGTTCGCGGCCGTCACCGTCTCGACACCGACCCGCGCGGCGACCTCCGGCGAGGCGAGGCGCACCGTCGTCCCGGGAGCGAGCCCCACGCTGGCGTCACCGGTGGGGGTGCGATCGCCGTGCTCACCGGGTTGCGCAGGCGCGCCGCGTGGCCGCGGTGCCGCGACGCCCTGGCGCAGCAGCTCAGGGTGGCACGCGGCGCACTGCGACTCGGGGACGTTGTGCTCGCCGCACCAGTCGTGGCGCGCCTGGAACTGCGGGATCAGCTCCGGGTTGCAGCGCGTGCATTCGGACTCCGGCACGCCGTGACCGCCGCACCAATCGTTGGGGTGGGCCGCCGGACCGCCGTGGAACGTCTGTGCCGACGCCGTCGGCGCCGCGGCCCGAGCAGCAGGTGCTGGGGACTCACGGCGCGAACACGCCCCGACGAGGGTCGCGAAGAGCAGCAATGCAAGAAGACGCAGAGCGCGGTGCGCTGGAGAGCTCATGCGGCCTCCTTGCGGACGGCCCGGAGGGCGTCGTCGAGCAGGGCAGCGAGCGGACCCTCCGCGAGTCGGTAATAGACCAACCGCCCGGCACGGCGGCTGAGGGCGAGCTTCGCCTCGCGGAGCAGGCCGAGCTGGTGGCTCACCATCGACTGCGACGCGCCGGTGATCGCGACGAGGTCGCACACGCAGAGCTCGGGCTTCTCGGCACCGACGACGGAGCGGAGCGCCACCAGCAGGTTCATACGGGTCGGGTTGGAGAACAGCGAGAACAGCTTCGCCAGCGCGGCCTGCTCGGAGGCCGTGGGCAGGGCCGCCCGGGCGGTGCGCACCGCGTCGGCGTGGATGACCTCGACGTCGCACACCTGACCGCAGGCGTTCTGGCAGCGGGCGGTCGTGCCTTGCGGAGCACAAGTGACGGAATCATCATATGAAGAACTGATCATGAGTCGCGAGCGTACCTAGCCCCGTCTTTTTCGCAAGCGCGACGACACATCAATCGTCGTTCATGCGTCCTGCCCCCAGCGAGGTCCCATGATCCGCCAGTCCTACACGATCCCTGCGATGGACTGCCCGGCGGAAGAGGCCGTGATCCGCCGCCGCCTGGGCGCCCTCCCCGGGGTCACCTCCCTGGCGTTCGACCTGTTCAACCAGCGGCTGACGGTGGACCACGCCCTCGCCTCCGACGCGCCAATCGTTGCGGCCCTCGCCGACGTCGGCATGGCCCCGGCCCCGACGCCCGAGGGGGACGCACCAGCTCGGTCAGGGGGCTGCGCGGGCGACGCCTGCGGGGGATGCGCGCCCCCCGCGCGTGCCTCGCTACCCCCGGCTCGAACCGCCGCAGCGCGGGTCGTCGCGACGCGCGAGACGTGGGCTCGGCTGGCCGCCGCGGGCGCGCTCGCGCTCGGCGCCGAGGCCGCCGTCTGGACGGGCGCACGCGAGGCCTCCGCGCCGGTCATCGCCGCGGCTCTGACCTCCATCGCGCTCGGCGGACTGCCAACGCTGCGCAAGGGACTGACGGCCCTGCGCACCGTCACGCTCAACATCCACCTCCTGATGAGCACCGCCGTGCTCGGCGCGGCTGCGCTAGGCCAGTGGCCCGAGGCCGCCGTCGTGGTGTTTCTGTTCGCGGTCGCGGAGCTCGTCGAGGCGTACTCGCTTGATCGGGCGCGCCGCGCCGTCCGCTCGCTGATGACCCTGAGCCCTGACACGGCGAGCGTGAAGGGCGAGGACGGCGCGTGGCGCGAGACGGATGCCGCGCGCGTGACCGCGGGCACCGTTGTACGGGTACGGCCGGGCGAGCGTCTGCCCCTGGACGGCGTGGTCACGGCGGGGAACTCGTCGGTCGATCAGGCACCGATCACTGGTGAGAGCACCGCGGTCGCCAAGGGCGTGGGTGACGCGGTCTTCGCCGGATCGATCAACGGCGAGGGGCTCCTGGAGTTCCGCACCACGGGCGGCCGCGACGACACCACCCTCGCCCGCATCGTCCGCAGCGTGCAGGAGGCCCAGGCGCAGCGCGCGCCCACGCAGCGCTTCGTGGACCGCTTCGCGCAGCGCTACACGCCCGCCGTCTTCGGGTTGGCGGCGCTGGTCGCCGTCCTCCCGCCGTTGCTCTTCCACCAGCCCCTGTCGGTCTGGCTGGGCAAGGCGCTGGTGCTTCTGGTGATCGCCTGCCCCTGCGCGCTCGTGATCTCCACCCCCGTCACCATCGTGAGCGGGCTCGCGGTCGCGGCGCGACGCGGGATCCTGGTGAAGGGCGGCGTCCACCTGGAGCAGGGCCGCGGGCTCGCGGTCGTGGCGTTCGACAAGACCGGAACGATCACAGAGGGCAGGCCACGGCTGGTGGAGGTCGCCGTCCTGGTCGGCACTCGCGACCAGGCCTTGCGCCTCGCCGCAAGCCTCGACGCGGGCTCGGACCACCCCGTCGCGCGCGCCATCACCGCGGCCTGGTCGGACAACCTCGACCCAGTGGAAGACTTCGCCGCCGTGCCGGGGCGAGGCGTGCGGGGGCGCATCGGCGGCGAGGCATATGCCCTCGGCAATCAACGGTTCTCCGAGGAATTGGGAGCGTGTGGTCCTGACGTCGAAGCCGCGTTGAGGGCGCAGGAGGCTCAAGGCCGAACGACCGCCGTGCTCGTGCGAGGCACCTCGGCGCTGGCCGTGCTCGCCGTCGCCGACGCGCCCCGCGAGACCAGCGTGCTGGCGCTGCGCGAGTTGCACGCGCTGGGCGTACGAACGGTCCTCCTGAGCGGCGACAACCAGGTCACGGCGGAGGCGATCGCGCGCGCAGTGGGCATCGACGATGCACGCGGCGCACTGCTCCCCGAGCAGAAACGCGCCGCGATCGAGGCGCTGCGCGCGGCGCACGGGAGCGTCGGCATGGTGGGCGACGGGATCAACGACGCGCCCGCGCTGGCGGCCGCCACCGTGGGCTTCGCGATGGGCGCCGCGGGCACGGACACCGCGATCGAGACCGCCGACGTGGCCCTGATGCGCGACGACCTGCGCTCGCTGCCGGAGTTCATCCGCCTCAGCCGACGGACCGCCGCGGTGTTGAAGCAGAACCTCGCGCTCGCCATCGGCAGCAAGGCGGTGTTCTTCGTGCTGGCCCTCGCGGGCGTGGCGACGATGTGGATGGCCGTGCTCGCCGACATGGGCACGACGCTCCTCGTGGTCGCCAACGGGCTACGGCTGATGGCTGTGCAAACCGAGCGGCCGACGCCTTGACCACGAACCGAGAGCCTCGGAGGATCGGTCCGTGAGGTCCTTTCGCCGCGCCATCCGCCCGTACGTCGAGGCCGAACTCCTCGCCGCCGCCGAGGCTGAGGCGCAGGGGCGCGGCGCCGAGGCGTTTGCCTGCCTGGAGCGGGCCCATGTGCTGGGCCAGCCCTCAACGGTCGAGCACGTCCGCGTCCACTGGCGCATGTTCCTCTGGGGGCTGCGGCACCGGGACGCGCGGGAGTGCGCCGGGCAGGTGCTGCGCATCGTCGGTGCCGCGACGAAGACGGCCTTCGGCTGGGTTCCGCGCGGCAACACGGGCGGCTCCAACGTGAGCCCGTTCGCGCGCATGCCCGTCCCGCCCGACCTCGACGCGCGCATCCGTAAGGCGAGCGCCACGTCCGACTGAAAGAGTCGCTAGGCCAGGCTCGTCAACCCGTCCTCGGGGTCGAGCGTCTCACGCTCCGGCGCTGCTCACTCCGCCGCAGCAACTGCCGTCGGTCTTGCAGGTCGGTCCGCATCCTCGCGTCACCGTAGTGCGTCCTCGAATCACCAGCGCCCCGAGCGTGACGGCAAAGACCACGACGCCGACGACCAACTCGGTGCCCGGTCTCACGACCCTGGCAACCATCGCGGATGCCCCGGTACCGGCGAAGGCGAGCACGAGCAGGGGAAGCGCGCAGCAGGCCGCGCAACCGATGAATGCCGCGATTCCAGCCCACCCGAGGCGACGCTTCGACAAGATCGGTTCGGGCTTCGGTTTGTTTTCAGTCGTGTGCATGCGCAGCTCCGTGACAGACCCGATGCGGGTCGTTCGCGACCACTAGGCGGAGCCCGACGCCATCGTGACCCAACGGGTGCGCGAAATCCGGGTCACGCCTCCCGGGCAGCCGCCTACCGTAGCGGAGACATCGGGTTCCGCGCCGACCCGGCGGCGTCCCCGATAGGATGAAGCGCCCATGGACGCAGCCCGTCGAAGAGCCATCCACGACGCGATGGTGCGGCTCTCCGATGGGGACCGGGCCGCCTTTCCCGTCCTGCTCGATGAGCTCTGGCCGGTGATTCTCGCCTTCGCTCAACGTGGTGTGGGAAACGAGGCCGACGCCGAAGACGTCGCCCAGAACGTCTTCCTCCGAATCTGTTCACGCACGGGGGACTTCGACCGATCCCGCGACGCGCTCTCGTGGGCGTTCGGGATCGCGGGGTACGAGATCATGACGCACCGTCGCCGGGTCCAACGCCGCCGGGAGGTGCCCAGCGACGAGTCGCTTTCGGGCGTGCCCGACCCCGCCGACTCGCAGGAGGAACAGCTTCATCAACGCGCGCTCGCCACCGCGTTGGAGCTCGCGCTGGGCGAACTCTCCGAGGAGGATCGGCGCGCCCTGGGCCTGTCGGGTCCCGTCGATGGCGTTGGCCCCACCCTTCGCAAACGAAAGCAGCGCGCGCTCGATCGACTGCGCGGACTCTGGAGGAGCATCCATGGTGAACCGTGAACAGCTCATGGCCAGCGGGCTGCGCGCCTACGAGCTCGGGCGACTGCGCGTCGCCGCGCGCGCGTCGCTGTACCTCGTCCCAATGAGTCTCGTCTGCGCGCTTGCGACCGGACAACGGGAGGCGTGCGGATGCCTGGGCGTCGTACTCGTGGTCGTGAGCGTGCTCCTCCGGTGGCGCAGCCGTCGCGGCGTCGAGAGCGTCACGGACGGCCTCGTCACCGGCACCCTCCCCCTGCTGGCGGGCCTCATCGCGGCCCGGGCCGCACCCCACTGCGCAAACGGCCAGCTGCTCTCGGCCTGCACGGCGATCTGCCTCGCTGCCGGTCTCGCCGCGGGCGCCTGGATCGGCGTGCGCGGCCTGCGCGCACAGGACCGCCTACCGCGCGGAGCCGCGGCGGTCGGGGTGGCGTTCCTCGCCAGCAGCCTCGGGTGCATCGGGCTCGGCACACTCGGGGTGATCGCCGCGGGCGTCGGTCTGCTTCTGGGATGTGCCGCCACGCTCGGTACGAAGCCCGCGGCGTGATCGCCACTGCGCGGTCACTCCCTGGGCAGTTCAGGCATCTCCGCGCGGAGGAACTCTCGCGTCCCTGCGGGGCCGGTCAGGTCGAGCCACGGCGCCGCGTCGCCCGCTCCCCAGCGCAAGGTGAACGTCAGAAACGGGCAGCAGCGCCGCTCCAACGTCACCCACTCGGCGGCCTTACGAAACACGTCAGCGTCCGCGCGGTAGCGATACGAGTAGCCGCCCGACAGGCTCAGCGTCTCCACCGTCGCCGCTGCCAGCTCGCGACGGAGGTCTCGCGAACGGTCGCGCTCCTCGCGGCTGAGGGCTCGTGGAACGCAGGCGACAGGAATCGAATCAGATTGCATCGCGGAACCTCCTCGGGAGCAGCTCAGGGCGAGCGCGGCGATCCACGGCACCCAGCGAGCGGACGAACTGAACAGGGTGGAAACCATCTCGCCTACGAGGCTGGACCCTGGAGCCCACTCCAGGGTCAAACTCTGGTCCCCACCCCTCGGAGACAGCGATGAAGATCGGACAACTCGCGCAGGAAGCGAACGTCAGCGTGGACACCGTGCGCTTCTACGAGCGGCGCGGCGTCCTCGGGCACGCGCCGCGGACGTCGTCGGGGTACCGCACGTTCGGCGCGGCGGACGTCGCGCGGATCGCGTTCGTGAAGAGCCTCCAGGCGCTCGGCCTCACCCTCGACGATGTCGTCGCACTCCTGCACGCGGCGGACGCGGGCGACGCGAGCTGCGCCAGCGAGCGGGGCCGCTTCGAGGAGACGCTCGCGCGGGTGGACGCCCAGCTCCGCGAGCTGCGCGCGGTGCGTCGCCGACTGACCCAGACCCTGGAACGCTGCGACGCAGGCGCATGCCAGGTGCTCTCCGCGGCGCCGCGACGCCTGCGTGCAGGTCGCACTTGAACCTCCTGCGAACGACCGGGCTGTTCGCCGTCACGGCGGTGGCCGAGATCCTCGGCTGCTACCTCCCGTACCTCTGGCTGCGGCAGGGCCGATCCGCGTGGTGGCTGGTCCCCGCGGCGCTGAGCCTCGCGGTGTTCTCCTGGCTCCTGACGCTCCACCCGACGGGCGCCGCCCGCACGTACGCGGCGTACGGGGGCGTCTACGTCGCCGTGGCGGTGCTCTGGCTCTGGCTGGTCGAGGGCCAACGCCCGACGCGCTGGGACTTGCTCGGGCTCGTCGTGACGGTCGGCGGGATGGCGATCATCGTCCTCGGCCCTCGTAGGGCGCCCTGACGACCCAGCGAGACCACCATCAGGTCGATCGACCGGTTGCGCCTCCCGCGGGTGCCTCGTGCGCCATCGCGACCGCTGCCAGGCGCGCGGCCTCGCTCTTCGCAGTGGCCTCCTTGCGCTCGCTGTAACGGCTCACGAGGTAGTCCGCGCGGTCGCGCACCAGCAGCGTGAACTTGAACAGCTCCTCCATCACATCGACGACACGGTCGTAGTACGCCGACGGCTTCATCCGGCCCGACTCGTCGAACTCCTGGAACGCCTTGGCCACCGACGACTGGTTGGGGATCGTCACCATCCGCATCCAGCGCCCCAGCACCCGCAGCGCGTTGACCGCGTTGAAGGATTGCGACCCGCCCGACACCTGCATCACCGCGAGCGTGCGGCCCTGCGTCGGACGCAGACTCCCCATCTCCAACGGCAGCCAGTCGATCTGGGACTTGAATACGCCGGTCATCGCGCCATGGCGCTCGGGGCTGCACCACACCTGCCCCTCCGACCACAGCGACAGCTCGCGCAGCTCGACGACCTTCTCGTGGGTGGCAGGCACGCTATCGGGGAGCGGTAGCCCGCGCGGGTCATAGATGCGCGTCTCAGCACCCAGGCGGTCGAGTAGCCGCGCGGCCTCCTGCGTGAGCAAGCGGCTGTACGAGCGTTCGCGACACGAGCCGTAGAGCAACAAGATACGCGGCGGGTGGGTCGCTCGCTCGGCCGGCTCTAGGCGGGCGAGGTCGGGCAGGTCGAAGTGAGCCTCGGACAGGTTGGGCAAGTCACTCATTCCGAGATCCCTCCGCCCGACCCGACCTCAACCCCTTCTTGCTGCCAGCCTTCGGCGCGCAGCAGCGTCTCCACGCGCGACTTCACCTCGTCGCGGATCTCGCGCACGCGCTCCACTGGCTTGCCCTTCGGGTCCTCCAGTGGCCAGTCGTCGCGCCGGAGCCCGGGGACAACGGGGCAGGCGTCGCCGCAGCCCATCGTGATGAGCATCTGAGCGTCCCGGGCGAGCTCGTCGGTCAGGCGCTGGGGCCGGGCCCCGGCGAGGTCGATCCCCACCTCGCGCATGGCATCGAGGACCTCTGGGTGGACCCGCTCGCCAGGCGTAGTGCCTGCCGAGAGGGCGCGCGCCTTCGAGGCGTCGGCGAGCGCGTTGAAGAACGCGGCGGCCATTTGCGAGCGGCCGGCGTTGTGGACGCAGGCAAAGATGACGGTCTTCATGGAGAGTCCTTGTGGCGGGTCGCCGACGGTTCGCCGTGCTCGACGACGATGCGCGGTGCGACCTCGGGGAGCGCCGGAACGAGCCAGCGAAAGAGCGCGGTGGCGGCTCCGGCGCCGAGGAGCTGCGCCACGACAAAGCCCGGCGCGTCGGCGGGTCGAATGCCTGCGAAGGTGTCCGTCGCGGCGCGCGCCAGCGTCACCGCGGGGTTGGCGAACGAGGTAGAAGCAGTGAACCAGTACGCGGCTGTCACGTAGGCCGCGACGGCGAAGGGAACAGCCGACGGACGCTGGCGCGCGCAACCCCAGATCACGGCGAGCAACCCGAACGTCGCGACGAACTCGCTCCAGATCTGGGAGCCCCCCGCGCGGACGTGGGTCGAGGCTGCAAAGACCGGGAGGTCGAACATGCCGTGCGCGGCCGCCACGCCGACGAAGGCGCCCATTACCTGCGCAGCGACGTAGCCAGGAACGAGACGCCACGGGAGGCCACCCTGCGAGGCATCTGCGAGCGTGACGGCAGGGTTGAAGTGCGCGCCCGAGACGGACCCGAAGGTGAGGATCAGGGCGACGAGGCCAGCGCCCGTCGCAACCGTGTTGGCGAGGAGGGCGATGGCGACATTACCGCCCGCGAGCCGCTCGGCCATGATGCCCGAGCCGACCACAGTAGCCAGGAGCATCGCGGTGCCGAGCGCCTCGGCAACGAACCGTCGGGCGGGTGTGGGCAGTCCGGGTTTGGGCGTGTCGCTCACTCGCAGCTCGTGCCCGGGGCGCAGCAGGTGGACGTTTCACGGGGACTCTCCTCGGCGAGCGCGGCGGCGAGCAGTTCAAGCGCCTCTTCGACGGCGGTGCGCTGGCCAGTCGGCAGGCGCGCGAGGACGGCCGCGAACACGAGCCGCTCGTCGCAGCAGAGCGAGTCCAGTCGCGCGGTGCCTTTCTTCGAGAGCGCGAAGGTCACCTGGCGGGCGTCCTCCTTGCCGCGCCGACGCGTGAGGTAGGCGCCCTTCACCAGCAGGGCGAGGTTCCGGCTCGCGGTTGAGAGGTCGATACCGAGCGCCTTCGCTGCGGCGCCGAGCGTGAGCGGGCCCGTGGCGCGCAGCGCCCGGAGCGTCTCGAACTGCTGGAGGGTCAGGTCGCCGCAGCAGATCTCGTCGCGCTCCAAGCGAGAGATGCCGCGGGCGACTCGGCTCGCGAGGGCAGCGAAGCGGGCGGCTGTCACAATGCTTGTATGTTGCAATCAATGGCAGGCGTCAAGAACGCTCGACGGCGACTTGCCCACAGTGAGGAGGGGCGGATATGGACGGCTCGTGCAGGACGGTCGGATGCGACGACACGCGCGTTGGGGGGCTGGCTTCGTCCGATTCGTTGGGACGCTCTTCGTCGTCCTCCTCACGCTCGACGGAGCGGGGTGCCGACGGACGGGCGCCACGCCGACCGGCACTCGCGTCACCGTGCTCGACCAAAACTACGAGGCACTGCGCGCTGACTTCGCGCGAGATTCCGGACATCCGCGTCTCCTCCTCGTGGTCTCCCCAACCTGTGGGAACTGTATCCGCGGCGCCACCGTGGTCCTCAACGACGTGATGGGCCGGGTCAGCGCGTCGGACCTGCGCGCCTACGTGGTCTGGCTGCCGGTGCTCGACGAGGACAACGAGGCTGCCGCCCGCGCATCGGCGTCGCGTTTCCACGACCCTCATGTGCAGCACTATTGGGATCGAACGAACGCGTTCGGCCTGACCCTCGGGCAGGTTCTGGCGATCCCTCCGTCCCGTTTCGAGCCGGGGCGCACCCACGGCATCGCCTGGGACGTCTATCTCGTCTACCAGCGCAGCACGCGATGGGATGCGACGATCCCCACCCCCAGCTTTTGGATGCACCAGCTCCACCAGATCCCGCCTGGAGGCGCGCCCGAGCTCGAACCGCGTGCCTTCCAGGTGCAGGTGGAGTCCGCGATCCGATCAACGCGCTGAACGCTACGCGCGGCCGACGGTGCCCCGTCGATTCCCTGCGTCCTTCTTCGCGGGTCGTCGTCTTCGAGGCTGACGATGGCGCAGTGCCACCGTCACCCCGGCGACGGGCGGAGGACGACGATGAACGAGCGAACGGCTGACGAGATTCGAGGCGGGGTGCGGGACCACTACGCCCAGGTGGCGTGCGGAGGAGCGGGCTGCTGCGGGACCGGGTGCGGCCCCTCGCCCGAGGCGTCCCTGGCCCTGGGCTACGGCGCCGACGAGCTTGCCGCGGCCCCCGAGGGCGCCAACCTCGGCCTCGGCTGCGGCAACCCGCAGGCGATCGCCGCCTTGCGCCCCGGGGAGACGGTGCTCGACCTCGGGAGCGGCGGCGGCTTTGACTGCTTCCTCGCGGCGAAGCAGGTGGGCCCCGGCGGGCGGGTCATCGGCGTAGACATGACCTCGGAGATGATCGCGAAGGCGCGGGCCAACGGTGCGAAGGTCGGAGCATCGAACGTGGAGTTCCGCCTGGGCGAGATCGAGCGCCTGCCGGTGGCCGACGGCGCGGTCGATGTGATCCTCTCCAACTGCGTGATCAACCTCTCGCCGGACAAGGCGGCTGTCTTCCGCGAGGCCGCGCGTGTGCTCAAGCCGGGCGGTCGGCTTGCGATCGCCGACGTGGTGGCGACCGCGCTGGTGCCGGACGCCCTGCGCGAGAACCTCGCGCTCCACGCAGGCTGCGTCGCGGGGGCGGCCGCGGCAGACGACGTCGCGGCGATGCTGCGCGCGGCCGGCTTCACCGAGGTACGCGTGCAGGTCCGCCCGGAGAGTCGGGACTTCATCCGCAACTGGTTCCCGGGCACTGGGGCCGAGGACTTCATCGCCTCCGCGACGATCGAGGCCGTGCGGCCCCGCGCGGGGGCCTGCTGCGCGCCGGGCTGCTGCGCCGGTGGCGGGAAGGACGCGGCGTGATCGAGGCGGGCGCGTGCGGCGTGTGGGCTGAGCTGACGGCGAGGCTGCGGCCCTTCGTCGCGCGTCGCGTCGCGCCCGCCGACGTGGACGACGTCCTCCAGGAGGTCTTCCTGCGCGTCCAGACGAACCTGGTCCATCTCCGAGACGCTGAGCGCTTCGGGCCGTGGGTCTACCAGGTGGCGCGCAGCGTGATCATCGACCATCACCGCGTGGCCGCGCGGCACGCCCTACCGCGCGGCCCGGCGGCCCCCGAACCTGTCGACGAGCAGACAGCTACGGCGGACGAGGGGGACGCCGAGGCTGAGGTCTGCCGGTGCATCGCCCCCTTCGTCGCTCGCCTCCCCTCGCCCTACCGCGAAGCGATCACCCTCACCGAGTTGGAGGGGCTCAGCCAGAAGGAGGCTGCCCTCCTCGTCGGCGCCTCCGCGTCGGCGATGAAGTCGCGCGTGCAGCGGGGGCGCGAACGACTCCGAGACATGTTCCTGGCCTGCTGCGAGATCGCGCTCGACCCACGCGGACGCGTGATGGACTGCGTGCCGAAACCGAGGGGTTCGCCCCAGGGCGGGTGCCGACCACTGTCGTGACGCGTTGATGGTGAGTCGGCATGGAGTCGCGCGCGACTCCGAGCGAGCGACCTCACCCGAAGGGCCACCAGCCTTTGCGCTTCGGTGGGGGCTCACCCGATGGCGCTGCCGCCTGCTCGTTGCACGCGCAGCGCTGCTCCTTCGGGACCCCATGGAGCACCCGCTCGACGTGCCTCCCACACCCCGCGAACGTTGCCTTGTTGCACCTCGGACACGTCACTCGCTGGCACATGTTCAGGCCGTCTCGATCGCGCGGCGCAGGCGAGCCTCGGCGTCGCCCGCGATGACGGAGAGGGCCTCCTTCTGCTCGACCACGGAGAACAGCGCCGCGGGCGAGGCTGCCGCGATGACGGTGTCTCCGCCATCCTGAGCGACGACGACGTTGCACGGGAGCAGCAGCCCGATGGCGGGCTCCAGTTCGAGGGCGCGATGCGCGAGTTGCGGGTTGCAGGCGCCGAGGATGACGTAGGGCGCGGTGTCGAGGTCGAGCTTCTTCTTGAGCGTCGCCTGCAAGTCGATCTCGGTGAGCACACCGAAGCCCTCCCGCTTGAGTGCCTCGACGACGCGGGTGCGCGCCTCGTCCAGCGACACACCCGCGAGGCGACGCGCGATCCCATAGGGAACGTTCAAGTCCATCATGTTGCAGTCTCCGTTCGGTGCGACCGCGGGTGGCGGCCGACGCTGAGGAGCACTGCGTCCGGCGTGCCACCGCCTCACCCCCCGCCGACACGATGCGGACACCGCACGCCCGCACACAGTCCTGGCGCAGTGCGGCGCTCAACTACTTCCGCGAGCCGTTGCGGCGCCCCAACGATGTTTCATCCAGCGTTTCGTAATGCTTCACCGCTCTCGGCAACGCGCCTCCGTCCTCCGCCGCACGCATCGACACATCACGCTGAAAGCGGCGGACTTGCCAGCCACACGGCCTTAGTTCTTAGCCTCGGCACGAGCCTCGCAACGTTCCACCCCGAGAGGTGAAACGCCGATGATCTTCCGCCAACTGTTCGATGCCGAGAGCTCGACGTACACGTACCTCCTCGCTGACCCGGTGAGCGGCGAGGCGCTGCTCATCGACCCCGTCCGCGAGCAGATCGAGCGCGACTCCACGCTCGTCAGCGAGCTCGGCCTGCGACTCGTCTACGTTCTCGACACCCACGTCCACGCCGACCATGTCACCGCAGCGGGTACCCTCCGCGAGCGCTTGGGCGTGCAGACCGTCATTGGCGGCGTCGGCGCGCCCTGCGCGGACCGGCACGTCACGCACGGCGACGTGCTGCGCGTCGGCGCCATCGAGGTACGGGTGCTGGCGACGCCGGGGCACACCGACGACAGCGTCAGCTACCTCGTGGGCGACCGGGTGTTCACCGGCGACGCGATGCTCGTCCGCGGCAACGGTCGCACCGACTTCCAGAACGGCGACGCGGGCACCCTCTACGACTCCCTCACGCAGGTGCTCTTCGCGCTGCCCGACGAGACGCTGGTGTATCCGGGCCACGACTACCGAGGCCACTCGGTGACGACCCTCGGCGAGGAGAAGCGCTTCAACCCGCGCCTCGCTGGCAAGAGCCGCGAGGAGTTCGTCCAGATCATGGGAGCGCTCAAGCTGCCCGCACCGCGGAAGATCCAGGAGGCCGTGCCAGCCAACCAGGCATGCGGCGAAGTCCGGCGCCCGATGCCCGCGCACGGAGTGCCGAGCTGACGCACTGCACTGACTACCGGCCCGCCACCTCACCCCGAAGGAGAAGTGTCACCATGGAGCCTGATATGTTCAGCCGCGCCCGGCCCCACCCGGATGGCTACCGGTCCATCGCCCCGTCCGAGGTGGGCCCCGCAGCACGAGGCGTGCGCCTGATCGACGTGCGCGAGCCGAACGAGTTCAACGCTGAGCTCGGACACGCGCCGGGCGCCGAGTTGGTGCCGTTGGGCACCGTCGAAGCGGCCGCAGCGGGCTGGGACCGCGACGCGACCCTCGTGATGGTGTGCCGCTCGGGCGCGCGGTCGGGGCGTGCGGCCTCCGCCCTCGTGCGCGTGGGATTCCAGCGTGTGATCAACCTCGAAGGCGGGATGATCGCCTACAACGCCGCGGGCCTCCCCGTCGCACGGACGGCGCGGTAGCGGCGTGATGGCATTCACCGTCGCGCTCGCGGTGCTCATCGGGATCTCACTGGGCCTGCTGGGCGGCGGCGGATCCATCCTCGCGGTGCCGGTGCTCGTCTACGCCGCGGGCCTCGAACCCCGCCGCGCCATCGCCTCATCGCTCTTCGTCGTCGGCGCAACCAGCGTCGCGGCGCTCGTCCCCAGGGCGCGCGCCGGACTCGTGCGCTGGCGCGTCGGCGCCCTCTTCGGTGGTGCGGGGATGGTCGGCGCCTTCCTCGGCGGACGACTCGCGCGGCTGGTGCCCGCGACGATGCTCCTGCTGGGGTTCACGACGCTGATGGTCGTCACCGCGGTGGCCATGATGACGCCCCGCCGCAGCGTGCTTGCGTGTCCCTCCAATGCCGCCCCTCGCACGGGTCGCATGCTCGCGCTCGGCGCCGTCGTGGGTCTAGTCTCGGGCCTCGTGGGCGCCGGCGGCGGCTTCGTCATCGTCCCGGCGCTGGCGCTGCTCGGCGGGCTCACCATGGAGTCGGCCGTCGCGACCTCGCTCTTCATCATCGCCCTGCAATCCTTCGCGGGCTTCGCCGGGCACGCGAGCGAGGCGGCCCTCCCGTGGGCTCTCCTCGCCGCCGTCACCGCCGCATCCGTCATCGGGAGCCTCGTCGGGACGCGCCTCGCCCGGCGCGTGTCTCCCGCAGCGCTGCGCACCGGCTTCGGCGCGTTCGTGATGCTCGTCGCGCTGTTCACCCTCGGCCGTCAGATCAACACCATGCCTCTCGGGAGAGACCTCTTGTCCCTGCTCCAACCGGATTGGATTCGCGCCCTCGCCGGTGGCGCGCTCATCGGCGCCAGCGCCTCGCTGCTGCTCGCCTTCAACGGTCGCGTCCTGGGCGTCTCTGGCATCGTCGGCGGCGTCGTGCATCCCACGGTCGGCGACGTCGCCTGGCGCGCCCTCTTCGTCGCCGGGCTGCTCCTGGGCGGCGCCGCGGCCCTCGTCGCCCTCCCTGGGTCCTTTACAGGCGCGAGCGTCGGCACCGGCACTGCGATCGCAGCGGGCCTCCTCGTCGGCGTCGGCACCCGCCTGTCCAACGGCTGCACCTCGGGCCATGGCGTCTGCGGCCTGTCGCGGCTCTCGGCGCGCTCGCTCGCGGCCACCCTCACTTTCATCGCGGCCGGGGCGCTGACCGTCCTCGTCGTCAGAGGTGCCGCGTGACTCAGCACTCGTGGCACCGCTTCGGGCAGCGGGTCGTGGCGTTGGCGGCGGGTGCTCTCTTCGCCTTCGGGCTCGCGCTCGCGGGCATGACGCGGCCGGCGAAGGTGCTCGGCTTCCTCGACTTCTTTCGCGCGTGGGACCCGTCGCTGGCCTTCGTCATGGGTGGTGCCATCGCCGTCCACGCGGTCGCCGTCGCGTTCATCACGCGGCGCAACTCGCCTGTCCTCGCGGCGGCGTTCGTGCTGCCGACCCGTCGCGACCTCGACACCCGTCTGCTGGTGGGCGCGGCGCTCTTCGGCATCGGCTGGGGGCTCGGCGGCTACTGCCCGGGGCCAGGGATCGCCGCTCTCGTCACGGGCTCGGGTTCCGTCGCGGCCTTCGTCGTCGCGATGCTCGCCGCGCTCGTCGTGACCGCTCGCGTGGAGGAGCATCTCACCCGTCCCGAGCGCCAACACCGCAGCGGGTAGGCGCCCCACGGAGCACCGCTCAGGAGGCGTCTTGCGTGGGAGATCGGCGCAGCCGACGCAGGAGCCAGAGGCCGACGACGAAGAGACCGATGGACGCGTACTGCCCGGGCGTCAGGCCGAAGTAGCGGACGTCTCCCCCCTCGGCGGCCGACGCGCGGAGGAAGTCGAGCGGGAAGCGGATCGGCGGGTACATCAGCGCAAGCGCGGCGATCGTCGAGCCGGGACGGGTTGTGCGCCGGGCGACGAGGAGCACCCCGACGATGAGCAGCGGAACGAACATCAGCTCCAACAGCCCGAGGTCGAAGCGCGAACCGCCGGGCCACGCGACCGCGAAGGGACTCGTCGAGAGGGCGCCGGGGTGATCGTGGATCGAGGCGCACGCCATCCGACCGAAGAGCCACCCCGCGGGCAGACCGAACGCGATGGCGTCCGCGCTGCGCCAGACGTCCACCCGGTGGCAGCGCGCGTAGAGGAGGAAGCCGACGACCCCACCGACGAAGCCGCCAAACGACGAGAGCCCCTGATGGATCATCAGCAGCTCCCACGGTCGCGTGAGCAGCACCTCTGGGTGATAGAAGATCGTATCGAGGACGTGGCTGAGGACGAAGCCGGTCGTGACCGTCCAGACGACGTGGCTCTCGAATTGCTCGCGATCGAGGCCGAGCACCCGAGCGCGACTCGCAGCGAGGCGGAACCCGAGCGCCACCCCGAGCGCGACGAGCACACCGAATGAGTTGATGGGGCCGAAGCTCCCGAGAGGGCGGAAGAAGGGTAGGACCGCGGCGAGTTGGACCAGGGGCAGAGGCGACATCGAGGACCTTCCGGGTCGTTGATCCGTCCGTGGGCGCTCCGAAGGAGCGAGTCGCGGCGGGAGATCGGGCCACGTCAACGAGGACTGCGGCGCAGTGATTCCTGCGAGGGCCAGAACGGGCCGCGGAGCCCCCACTGCGCAAGGGTCAGACCACCCCGCTGTTGATGGCGATGGAGAAGCGCGGATTTCGTGAGGGTCCCGGAGGAGACCTGACGCCGCGGCCGGACGGCGAGGGAGTCTCTCCGCGACGGCCCCGGAAGATTTCCCGGTCGTCCTGAGCGCTACTCCCCGGCCGCGAGCCCGAGGGTCTTCATGTGCCGCCAGAGCGTCACGCGGCTCATCCCCAGGGCCTTGGCCGCGCGCTCGCGGTTGCCGCCGGCGCGTTCGAGCGCGCGCCGGATGCGAGCTGCCTCTGGCGAGGCGACGACGTCGGCTGAGAGCGGCGGCGGGGTGTTGGCGCGCGATGACTCACCGTCGTCCCTCTCGGTGTCCTCCGTGAACTCGGGCGGCAGGTCGGCCTCGACCAGCACCGTCCCCTCACCGACCACCGAGGCGTACTCCAGCACGTTGCGCAGTTCGCGAACGTTGCCCGGCCAGTCGTAGCGCTCCAGCAGCTGGCGCGCGCCGAAGGACACCCGCTCGATCTGTCGTCCACCGCGTCGGTTGAGCTCTGCCAGGAAGGTCTCCACCAGCAGCATCACGTCGCCTGGGCGGGCCCGCAGCGGCGGAAGGAACAACGGCACGACGCGCAGGCGGTACATGAGGTCGGCCCGAAACCGACCTGCCTCGACCTCGCGCCGGAGCGCGCGGTGGGTCGCCGCGACGATGCGCGCATCGAACGCCACCGGCTCGCTCGCCCCCACCGGGATGACGGTGCGGGTCTCGATCACGCGGAGCATCTTGGCCTGGAGGTCGAGCGGGAGTTCGGCGATCTCGTCGAGGAAGAGCGTCCCCTTGTCGGCGAGTCGGAAGTGGCCCGGGTTGTCGCGCACCGCGCCAGTGAAGGCGCCCCGGACGTGACCGAAGAGCTCGCTCTCCAGGAGGTTGGGCGGCAGCGCGGCGCAGTTGATCGCACGGAAGGGCCCGGCGCGGCGGGGTGAGAGCGCGTGGAGGGCCTGCGCGACGAGCTCCTTGCCCGCCCCGGTCTCACCGCGCACGAGCACGCTCGCGTCGCTCTTCGCCACGCGCTCGATGAGACCGAAGAGGCGCTTCATCGCCGGGTCGCGGCTCCACATCCGGTGGAACTCGACGGGCGCGTCAGCCGCCGTCGCAGCGTCAGCATCGGCAGCGAAGAGCAGCACCCAGCCCACGCGTTCGGCGCCGTCGAGCAGGGGCATCGTACGCACCCGTACGAGCCGTTCGCCGCCCGCGGCATCCGGTCGTGGGATGGTCGCGCTCACGGGTCGGCCGGCCGCCAACGCCTCGGCCATCGGCCGCTGCACCGAGCGACCGCAGAGCAGCTTCGGAGCGCTCACGCCGAGCGGGATCGGCGAACCGACCAGCGCCGAAGCTCCCGCGGTGGCGGCTACCACGCGAAGCGCTCCGTCGAGCACGAGGATCGGGCCGCCGAGCTCTTCGAGCGCTGCGAGCACGACGGCTTCGGCGGAGTGTCCGGTGTCGCGGACCGGCGGTATGGAGCGCTTGGGCATTGAAGTGGTCCGCGGGCGTGTGCCGAGGTCGAGCCCGCGGAAGTGACCCGAAGGAGCGCGGCGACTCGCCGTGACGCTGGACCCTACAACGTGCAGCCGTGGGCCGTGAGATACTGGCGGCGTGCCGCGTCCTCCGGCAGAGCCGCGTACTCGCGTGCGGTGGTCGCCTCGCACTCCCGGTCAAGCGTCGGATCGCCCTGGCCCTGGCGATGGCACCAGGCCGTCATCGGTGAGCTGCACTGGTTCCACATCGAGCGGCCCGCGGCCGGGATCGACGCGCCGGACGTCTGCGACGACGAGCACCCGACGACGAACGCCGAGGCGGCGACGAGCACGCCCCCCAATCCGCGAAGGGCCAGCGCGCGGCGAGTCGAAGGCCGGATTGGTTCAAGTCTGCGTCGTGGGTGCATCACCATTGATCTCCTGATCCTTCGGGTGGACGTGTTGTCGGTGGACGGCAACGCGCATCGCGATCGCCGATGACGAGTTGAGCAAGCTCGATGCCGGTTGCCTTGCTTCCACGACGCGCTTTGTCCGACGCAGCGCGGTCCTCACGTCCCCATCGACGTGGAGCCTTCGAGACGGAGTTCTTCCGAGGGACCTACGGAGGTTCTCCTTACCGCTGCGTTGTGGCGTCGGCGCGCGCGAGGACCAGCAGATAGCCAGGGGCTTCCCGGGGCGCGTACCGATGCCCCGGGAGCACGACCGACACGGTCCTTTCCACGGTCAGATGCGGCGACGCCAACCTCGCAAGCGCGGTGGGAGGGAGGTTGCCGCACCGAGAAGGTCGGCCCTCCGCGGGAGAGACCCACCCCGCGGAGTGAACGAAGTCGTCGGCGATGATCACCCGGCCACGAGGGCGGAGAGCGCGCGCGAGGTCGCGAAGGTAGCGCCGGTTGCGCGACTCGGTGCAGTCACGGAACTGGTAGGTGTTCATCACCAGCACGAGATCGGTGCTCGCGACGGGGAGCCCCACGTCGTCCGAGTCCACAAGGCGCGGGGTGACGTTGGAAGCGGAGCGACGCATCCGCTCCAGGTAGAGTTCTCCGATCATGTGGGGGTCGATGTCCGTGGCCACGACCCGCCCGCGCGGCCCCACCTCTCGTGCGAAGCGGAACGTGAAGTACCCGCCCCCGGCACCGACGTCCGCGACCTGCATTCCGGGCCTGACGTTCGCCGCATCCATGATGAGTCGGGTGAGCGGCCACTCATCCCGCTCGGGGGTATCAGCTCGTCCCCAGTACTGGGCGCGGCGCGAAGACCCGAGGAACGAGATCAGCAAGCAGAGCAGCCAGATCGCGGGCAGCGTCACCAGCACGGTCCGCGGACGGGGCGGGATGAAGTGAAGCCAGGACGGACCGACTGCCCGCCTTGCGACGCGCGCGTTGAGAGCCTCCATACTCGATGCGCGGTCTGCATGTCGTAGTCCAACGACACAGAAGCCGCACAGTCGAACTGTTGGGGTGTTCGTGGGCTGAACTTCCGCGGAGTTCTTCCGTCCGGCTACGGAAAAATTCCCTCACCCCTCAACGTTTCGACGAGGTCCGACCGACGGTCAGATCTTTGCTCGAAGGCGTCAGTGCGTGATCGCCCGGGATGCCTCGTGGCCGAGTTGAAGGCAGTGAGAACGGGTGCTGGCCGGGCCGCCGGCAACCCCTGGCTCGCCGGGTTGATGGCCCTCTCGCTGGGCCTCGTCGTCATCGTGGGCCTCTGGGATCAGGAACGCGAAGCCGAGGCGTCACTCGCAGAGCTTGAGAAGCGGCAGACTGCGTTCGCGACCCTCGTGGCTTCGGTGATCACGGCGAGACTCGACGTCGTTCGTGCGGATGCCATCGCTCTCGCTGCCGACGACCCCACGAGCGACGCCCGCCCGCTGCTGGGTCGATGGCGGTACGAGGGACTGCGTGTCGTCTCGGCGAACGCTTCTCGCCCTCCGGCGGCAGCGGGTCGCCTCGGCCTCAGCGTGCCGGTGTCAGGACATCGCTGGGTGGACATGAACGTCCCGATCGCCCCCTTCCTCGCCGACCTGAGCATCGAGGAAGGACAGTGGGTGGCGCTGCGGCCTCCCAACGAGCATGCGTTCCTCGTGTCGTCGGGTCGGCAGCTCGACCCGGACCTCCTCGGACCCCTCGCAGATCGACCGGGCGCGAGACGCCTCACCCGCGAGCAGGCGGCCGCGCTGGGATTGCCTCGCCGCGTCGCCGTGGCGGGCGCGTCACGCATCGACGCGGGCCCGCTGGGTCAGTGGGACGTGGTGGTCGCGATGAGCCTCGCTGCGGAGCGCGATCGGCAGACCCGGGCGAGGTGGCGCATCCTGTTCGGCGTCGCGCTCGCGGGCGGCCTCGTGCTGGCCTTCGGATGGTACGCGCTGCGAGCGGAGCGCAAGGAGCTCGGACTGCTGCAAGAGCTCACCCTCGCCGAGCAGGAACAGGAGCGGGAGGAGCAGCTCGAACACCAGGGACGCGCCGCCACGATGCTGACCTTCGCCACGAGCGTCGCCCATGAGATCTCTACGCCGCTCGGCGTCATCCATGGACGCGCCGAGCAGCTCCTGGGGCGCTTCGCCGACGACGCGCGCGGCGCCAACGCGGCCCAGCGCATCCTCGATCAGACAGACCGCATCGACAGCGTGATCCGGGGCTTCCTGCGACTCGCCCGAGGCGCGAGCCCGGCGCTGGAGCGGCTCGACCCCGCGGAGATTGCGGAGGACGCCGCCACGCTCGTCGAGCATCGCTTCACCCGGGCGGGCGTCGGACTGGAGACCGAGGCGCGTGCGGGCGGGCCTACGATCCGCGGAGACCGGCGACTCCTTGAACACGCGCTCGTCAACCTCATGCTCAACGCCTGCGGCGCCTGTGAACGCGGCGGGTCCGTGCGCCTGGCCCTTCACCACGACGCGACCTCGGTACAGTTCGAGGTCGAGGACGACGGCGTTGGGGTCGGACCCGACCTCATGGCGCACGTCAGGGAGCCCTTCCTCAGCACCAAGGCCCCGAGGCTCGGGGCAGAGCTCGGCCTCACCATCGCAAACGAGATCGTGAAGATTCACCGGGGGGCGCTCGCCCTGGCGCCCCGAAGACCTCGCGGAACAACGGCCGTCCTCTGTGTCCCCGTCGCCACGCTCGGCTCTGGTGAAGCGCGCGGGCCTGCGCGTCGGTGACAGCGCTCAGCGCAAGGCCATGGCGCGCACGATCCACCCGATGGTCCCCGCCATGAGCAGCGCAGGGACGACGAAGACTGCGAGAAAGGTCGCGCGGAACGTCGCGTCCTCCTTCAACGACCGCCACAGGGAGCGAGGCTTCTCCGCGGGGGGCACGACGTCACTCATCGGCGCCTCCGTCGTGGGTGCGGCTCGCAAACAACGGCCCCGTTCGACATCGACTGGTCTCTCGTCATCGGTCTTCTCCGCGCAGTGTATTGATCCGGGCAAGATCGCCGATCACCAGGAGCCGATCGCCGCGGCGGAGTGCCTCGGAGTCCTCCGGGTCGCGCCACGCGGGCTCTCGGTGCAGGGCCTGCCGCACCGCCACGACGGTCACCCGGTAGCGCGACCGCAGCATTCCCACGTCGGCCTTCACGCCGAGCATGTGCGCAGGCGGGGCGATCACCTCGACGCGCTGTCCCTCGGCGAGCTCCAGGTAGTCCGCCCGCTCGCGCCCACCCTCGGACCACACCACCCGCGTCAGCAAGAGGTCGCGCTGGAGCAGCTCGCGGTCGAAGGCCCCGAGGAGCGCGCGACGCGTCACCACGCCCATCACACGCGCTGCGTTCGATGGATCACGGACAGGGATCTCACCGAAGTCCATGCCCCAGAGTTTCTCGTTGAGCTCGAAGAGCGTGTCGTCGGCCCCCGCGACGGTCACCGGCACCGCGAGCGAGCCCGCCGTCCGGTCGAGGACCGCCCCCCCGCCGGTGGCGGCCTCGACCCATAGGTCGTGCGCGAGGTGCAGGTCGATGGCCCGGATGGTCGTCCCGTCGAGGACGTACACCCGTCTCCCGCGGCTCGCGTGGAGCAGCGTCAGGGCGCGTTCGATCGGCGCGTCTGCGGGGACAGTCGGCGGGTCCATTTCGAGAACGTCACGGGCGCGCACCGCCCGCGCGAGGCGCTCGGTGATGCTCCCCTCCCACGCCACGCCGCGCCGTCGGAGTTCGTCGGTGTAGACCGAGGAAGGGCGCAACAGGCGCGCGACCGAGGTCGCAACGGCGGTCGCGAGCAGGAGCGGGAGCACGATCGCGTAGTCACCGGAGAGCTCGAACACCAGCACGCACGCCATCACGGGCGCGTGGGTGGTCGCCGCGGCGAGCGCCGCCATCCCGACGAGCGCGTAGCCCTCGGGCACCACGCCTGCGCCAAACACACCTGGGAGCGCGTGCGCGCCGTGACCCACGAGGCTGCCGAGCGCGGCGCCCAGGAACAGCGTCGGAGTGAACACTCCGCCAGGGCTCCCAGAACCGACCGATGAGACTGTCGCGAGTCCTTTGCTCACGAGGAGGAGCGCGAGGAAGCCCGTCGCGACGCGAGCGTCGAGGATGAGATGAATCGCCTCGAAGCCGTTGCCCGTCACCTCGGGGAGCTTCGACGCGAGCAGACCCACGCCGAGGCCACCCAACGCTCCACGAACGGCCCGTGAGGCGCTCATCGACCGGAAGACCCGCTCGCCGCCGGCGAGTGCTTCGAGGAAGACCGGACCGAGTCCTCCCGCGGCGAGGCCGAGCGCCAGGTACGCCAGCAGCTCCCACGACGAGAGGAGGGCAAACGCACGGACCCCGTAGATCGGCCCACCACCCAGTGCGGCGCGCGTGAGACCCGTCGCGACCACCGTACCGACAACCACCGGTAGGACCACGTCGAGCGTGGCCACGCCGAGGACCACTTCGACCACGAACAGCACTGCCGCGATGGGGGTGTTGTAGGCCGCCGCGAAGCCCGCGCCTGTTCCGACCGCGATGAGAGCCCGGGCGTGGGTCGCGGTCAGTCCCATGCGATGGCCCACGAGAGATCCAGCCCCCGCGCCAAACTGGATGATGGAGCCCTCGCGCCCGAGCGAGCCTCCCGTCACGATCGCGAGGAAGGACGCCGCACTCTTCCAAAGGCAGGCCGACAGGGAGAGCTGCCCTCGACCAACGGTGACCGCTTCGAGGACCTCTCCGACGCCATAGCCCGATCGGCGCGCCGCGAGGTCGCTCACGAGACCGGCGGCCAACCCACCGAGCGCGGGGAGCAGCACCCTCATCACGAGGGGCAGGCGACCGAAGGCCACAAGCACGTTCTCGCCCCCGAGCAGCGTGATGAATCCCCCGCGCAGGCCGATGCGAAAGCCGATCGCGAAGGCCGCCCCGAGCGCACCCACGACGACGATGGCGATGGCGAAGGCGATCCGTTCGCCCCACGGGGCTCCGACCGTACCGACGAGCGGTCGCTGCGCCCGCAGCTCGGTCATCGCTCGCCCGCGACGCGATGCTGCGACGGCTCTGGTCCCGGAATCTCCCCCGACGGCGGACCACTGGCTACCACCAGCAGTAGAAACGCCAGGATCGCAATCGCGCACCAGACGAGGCCAGGCACCAGCACACGCAGCGGGCGGCGAGCGAGAGCCGATGGGGCGGGTGTGGAGTCCGGGACAGACATCGCTCGCTCGGACAGCACGCTCCATACCGCGAGCGCGCTGAGACGCTGCGCCGACGCGGGACGACGACCGCAGGGACTTTTTCCGTGCGTCGTCGGAGAAACTCCGAGTCGCAATGGTTCATCTCTGCGCTTTGAGCACGCGCGCGATGTGCTGGATGACGTCCTCGGCGGTGTACGGCTTGACGAAGTACCCGCAGACGTTGGGGAAGCTCCGGCCCCGATCGAAGTCCTCGCGCGCGCCCTTGCCCGTAAAGATCACGATTGGGATGTCCCGCCACGTCGCATCGGTGGCGAGGGTTCGGCAGACCTCCCAACCGTCCATTCCTGGCAACCCGATGTCGAGCAGGATGAGCGCCGGGCGTTGCTCTCGGAGGCTCGCGAACGCAGCAGGTGCGTCGGGCACCCCGACGGGCTGATAGCCGTCTCGCGACAGTCGAAGGCAGGTGAGGGCGTTGAAGTTCTCGTCGTCATCGACGACGAGGATGATCTTGCTCGCGGCGTTCATGCGCGCGCGATGGGAACGACTGGGATGGACATAGAGGAGCCGTCAGCCAGAGCAAGCGCGATACCGCGGGGTGCGGGCGTAGGTGAGGCCATGGTGTCGTCGCGTCCGTTCGGGGGTACGAACCTTGCGACGTGAGAACCGAGCATGCATCCGATGCCACGGACCAAACCGTGAGGTTGAGGTCAGCGTTCGCCACCCGGCGGAGGATCGCGCGGCGTTCGTGGCTCGGTGGACTGATGGTGCTCTCCGTCGTCGCGGTGGCGGCTCTCGGACTATGGGATCAGAACCGTGAAGCGGAGGCGATGCTAGCCGTCGCCGAACAACAACAGGTCACGCTCGCATCCCTGGTCGCCGCAACCATCGCCGCGCGCCTCCAGGCACCCCAAAGCCCAGGACGTCCAGGGCTGATCCCAAGTGCGGAAGTGCTGCTCCACGGGCTCACCGTCGGCGCCGATGTCCTGGTGGCGCTGCGTCCGCCTGGCGAGGCCCTCTTTCAGACTGCGACCGGGCGACGCTTCGAGAGCGAACCTCTCCAGGAGTCCGTCACGCGATCCCGCGCCTCGACCCGGCTGACGCGCTCGCAGGCCGCTGCGCTCCGGTTGCCCAGGCGCATCGCCGTCGCTGGCTTCGCATCGGCCGACGCGGGCGCACAGGGTCGGTGGGACGTCGCGGTAGTCGCGAGCGCGGCGTCCGAACGGGACCGCGAAGCGCGTGCGCGTTGGCGGCTGATGTTCGGCGTGGCCCTGAGCGGCGTGTTGGTGCTCGTGTTCGGGGGCTTCGCCCTCCGGTCGGAGCGCAAGGAACTCTCCCTGCTCCGCGAGCTGACGCTCACCGAACTCGAACAGCAGCGCGACGAACAGCTCGAACGCGAGGGCCGCGCCGTCACCATGCTCACGCTCGCCGCGGGCGTCGCGCACGAGATCTCGACGCCCCTCAGCGTGATCCACGGTCGCGCTGAGCAGCTCCTCGACCGGCTCCGCGGCGACCCGCGCACCGCCCACGCCCTGCAACGCATCCTCGACCAGTCGTCGCGCATCGACGGCGTCGTCCGCGGGTTCCTCCGCTTCGCGCGCGGTGACCGGCCGTCCCTCGAACGAATCGATCCGGCGGCGATGATGCAGGATGCCGCCTCGCTCGTGGAGCACCGCTTTGCCAAGGCCGGGGTCGCTCTCACGACGAAGGCACCGTCCGATCTCGGCCCCGTGCAGGGCGACCGTCGCCTGCTCGAACACGCGCTCATCAACCTTCTGCTCAACGCCTGCGACGCCTGCGAGACGGGTGGCCAGGTGTCCTTCACGGCCGCTCTCGGAGCAGGCGGTGGGGAGGCTTGCTTCGAGGTCGATGACGACGGGACCGGCATCAGCCCCGACCTCATGGCGCGGGTGACCGAGCCCTTTTTCAGCACCAAGCCCGCCGGACAGGGCACCGGCCTCGGGCTCGCGATCGCGAGGGAGATCGTCAAGATCCACCGCGGCACGCTCGTCCTCGCTCCCCGCGATCCGCGTGGCACGCGTGCCACCGTCCGCCTGCCCGTCGCCCCAGGAGCCGTCGATGCCATCGCCTGATCCACCCATCCATGTGCTCGTCGTGGACGACGAGCTGGACCTCGCCGAGACACTCGCCGAGGGCCTCAACGACCGGGGCTTTCAGGCGACGGCCATGAGTTCCGGGCGCGACGCGGTCGAGCGCCTGGAGCGCGGGCCGATCGACGCGCTCGTGACCGACCTGCGCATGGAGGGGATCGACGGACTGTCTCTGCTCGCAGAGTCACGACGCCTGGCGCCGCAGCGGCCCGTGATCGTGATGACGGCCTACGGGGCCATCGACACCGCCGTGGAGTCGATCCGGCTCGGGGCCTACCACTACCTCACCAAGCCCTTCCGGCTCGACGAGCTGATCATCTTCCTGCGGCGTGGGCTCGACGACGTCAGCGTTCGCCGTGAAGCCGCGGCGCTGCGACGCACCCTGCGCGACCGTTTCGCCGCGACGACCTTGCTCGGCGAGAGCGCCGCGATGCGCGCAGTGCGCGATGTGATGGAGCGCGTCGCGGACACCAGCGCCTCGGTGCTCATCACGGGCGAGACCGGCACGGGCAAAGGGCTCGTCGCGCGCGCCCTGCACACCGAGAGTCGCCGGGCGTCGAGCCCCTTCGTGACGGTCAACTGCGCGGCGCTCCCCGAGGCGCTGCTGGAGAGTGAGCTGTTCGGACACATCAAGGGTGCCTTCACGGGGGCGACCGCAAACCGCGCCGGCCTCTTCGCGGAAGCTCACGGCGGGACGCTGTTCCTCGACGAGATCGGGGAGATGACCCCGGCGCTCCAGGCCAAGCTCCTCGACGTGCTCGAACGCGGGGTCGTGCGCCCGTTGGGCGACAGCAAGGAGCGCGTGGTGGACGTGCGGGTGCTTGCGGCGACGCACCGCAACCTGCGCCAGGACGTGCAGGCGGGGCGGTTCCGCGAGGACCTCTTCTACCGATTGGACGTGGTGACCATCGAGCTCCCTCCGCTGCGAGCGCGGGTCTACGACCTGCCGCTGCTCACCGAGCACTTCCTCCGGCTCGCCGTGACCCGGTACCCCGGGTCGGTGGTCCGTCACGTCTCCACAGAAACCATGGAGCGTCTGGCCGAGTACCGCTTCCCGGGCAACCTCCGGGAGCTGGCCCACCTCATCGAGCGCGGCGTGCTGCTTGGGCGCACCGCGGACCTCGGTCCGTCGGACCTGCCTGCCGTGGTCTTGTCGGACTCGCCGATCACGCGGGTGCCGTTTCAGGGCGAGATCGTTCCCGTGCGCGAGCTGCAACGCCGCTACGCCGCCTGGGCCCTGGAGCAGCTCGGCGGGCACCGGACGCGCACCGCCGATCGCCTCGGGATCGACATGAAGACCCTCGCGAAGTGGCTCGCCGAGGAGTCCGATGACGGGGCGAAGGGCTGATCTCAGCGCCTCCTGCGTGCGCTTGCTGGCTTGCTGCGCGACGCGCGGCTGTTCACCGAATGGGTCACGCCCTCGCCCGCCGCGATCACCTCACGCAGGCAGCCGCGCAGCCAGCGATGCGCGGGTTCGGCGTCGAGCCGCGGGTGCCACAGCATGGAGACGGTGATCTCGGGCGCCGCGAACGGCAGTGCGAAGCTCACCATGCCGTCGCGCAGCGTGGCGGTGTGTCGCTCGGGGACGCTCGCGATGAGGTCAGACGCGCGCGCCAGCGAGAGCGCGGTCGCGAAGCCTCCGACGACGGTGACGATCTCGCGCGTGAGCCCGAGCGTGACCAACACGTCGTCGACCCTCCCCCGCGCGTGGCCCTCGCGCGAAAACAACACGTGCCTTCCCTTCACGTAACGCGCGAGCGTCACCTTGCCCCGAGCGAGTGGATGCCCCCCGCGCACCACGCCGATGTAGCGGTCTCGAAACAGCGCCTGGGTGCGTAGCTCGGGGCTGGTCTCCTGGTTCACGACACCCGTCTCCAGGTCGACGACGCCTTCGCGCAACAGCCTGCTGTCCTTGTCGGCCTTCGGGAGGAAGCGCAGCTGCACGCCCGGCGCTTCGCGTTGGGTGCGAGCGATGAGCGCCGGGCCGACACTCTCCACGAAGCCCTCGGTGGTCCGCAGCGTGAACGCGCGCACAAGGCGAGCGAGGTCGAGCGCCTCGGCGGGACGCAGCACGCCGTAGACCTCCTGCACCAATGGGCCGACCCGCGTACGCAGCTCGACCGCGCGCGGCGTCGGCACCAGTCCGCGCCCCGACCGCACCAGTAGCGGGTCGCTGACCGTCTCGCGCAGGCGCGACAACGCGCGGCTCATCGCCGATGCGCTCAGCCGTAGCCGTCGCGCCGCGCCCGCGACGCTGCCCTCTTCCAACAACACGCCGAGGGTCACCAGCAGGTTCAGGTCGGGGTCCGCCATGCGATCAGGCTACCAGAGCCTCCGCTCGTGACACGGCGTCTAGCGCACTGGTCACCTGCAACCGATGCGCGTTCCGCCATGGTCGGCGCGATCGTATCTGTGGGGCGTGCGCTCGACGCAGACGAGCCGAAGGAGAAGCCCATGACCGACCATGCTCTCGCCGCCTTCATCGCAGAGACCCTCGCCGTGTTTGGTCCGCTCACCACCGAGGTGGTCGCCGCCGTCCGCGCGCAGCTCGAACAGCTCGCGAGGGCACCCGGCGCCGAACCGTGGCTGGCCGCGCTGCATCAGGAGGCGCCCGCGTCGAAGGAGATCTACCGCGACCCGACCCACGGCTTCGTGCTGCTCGCGCACACCGAGCCCGCGCACCTCTACCGCCCGCCCCACGACCACGGGCGCAACTGGGTGGTCTACGCGCTGCAACGGGGCGCGATGGAGATCGGAACCTTCGCGCGGGTGGAAGACCCCGACGGGCGGGTCCGCCTCGTCCAGCGCGACGCGTCGACCCTGCGCGCGGGCGAGGCGCGCATCTACCTGCCGGGCGACATCCACGACACGCGCTGCCTGGGCGAAGCCTCGCTGCTGTTCCGGTTCACCGCGCGCGACCTGAAGAGCGACGAGGAGTCGCGGCTCATCACCCGCTACGTCGAGCGCGGAGGCGTCTGGACCGTGGGGCCGAAGTGAGCGCGTCCGTGCGCCGTGCGATCGCCGTCGCCTGTGTGCTCGCGGCGATCGTCCTGGTGGTGCTCGACGCCGCGATCGCCAACGTCGCGCTGCCCGCCATCGCGCGCTCGCTCGCGGTGACGCCCGCCGTCTCGGTGCGCGTGGTCACGGCCTACCAGATGGCGCTCGTGATGGCGCTGCTGCCGTGCGCCGCGCTCGGCGAGAGCCTCGGTCATCGCCGCGTGTACGCGGTCGGCATCGCCCTGTTCACCGGCGCGTCGGCGTTGTGCGCGTTCGCCCCGTCGCTGTCGTTTCTGGTCGCAGCGCGCTTCGTACAGGGCCTCGGCGGCGCCGCCATCATGTCGCTGGGCGTCGCGCTCCTGCGCTCCGCGGTCCCACAACACCAGCTCGGCGCCGCCATCGGCTGGAACGCCCTCGCCGTCGCGCTCGCCTCCGCGGCTGGTCCCTCGGTCGCCGCGTTGATCCTGTCGGCGGCGAGCTGGCCCTGGCTGTTCGCCGTCAACCTGCCCCTCGGCGCCCTGGTGCTGCTGGCGACGCGCGCGCTCCCGTCCGTGCCGGGCAGCTCGCGCCCGCTCGACCCCGTCAGCGTCGCCCTCAACGCATCCGCCTTCGCGGCCCTGATCGTCGGCGCCGAGCTCCTGGTGGAGCGCCCCGCCGTCGCGACGGTCACCCTCACCGCAGCCGCGATCAGCATGGTCGCCCTGGTGCGCCGCGAGCTGCCGCGCGTGGCGCCGCTCGTCCCGCTCGACCTCCTGCGCGACGCGTCCTTCCGCACCTCCGTCATCGCGTCGGCGTGCTGCTTCATCGGGCAGGGCGCGGCGATGGTGTCGCTGCCGTTCTACCTGCAACACGCGCTCGGCCAGGACGCGCTGCACACCGGACTCCTCATCACGCCGTGGCCCTTGACGGTCGCGCTCGTCGCGCCCTTCGCGGGGCGACTCACAGACCGCATCTCGGGCGCCTGGCTGTGTGCCATCGGGGGCAGCGTGCTGGCGATCGGGCTCGCGGGCGCGGCGCTGTATCCGCTCGCCGGGCGACCGCACGCGCTGGTCCCGTTTGTCGTGCTGTGCGGTGCGGGCTTCGGGCTGTTTCAGGTGCCCAACAACCGCAACATGTTCCTGTCCGCGCCGACCGCGCGCAGCGGCGCCGCCGGCGGTATGCAGGGCACCGCGCGCCTCACCGGTCAGACCCTCGGCGCCGTGCTGATGGCGTTGCTGTTCACACGGTTGCCCATCGACGTCGCGCCGCGCGTCGGCCTCGGCGTCGCGGCGGTGATGGCGTTGACCGCGGGGCTCGTCAGCACTCGCCGCGCGCCCGGGAAGCAGCGACCAACGACACCCACCACGCCCACGGAGTGCCCATGAAGGCCATCCTCTTCGACCACTACGGCCCGCCCGAGGACCTGACCCTTGGCGAGCTCCCCATCCCGCAGCCCCGAGACGGTGAGGTCCTGGTCCGCGTCCGGGCCAGCTCGGTCAACGCCGCGGACTGGCGCGTGCTGCGAGCAGACCCCTTCCTGGTGCGTCTGGCGTTCGGCCTGTTCAGGCCGAGGGTCCGCGTCCTGGGAGCGGACGTCGCGGGCCAGGTAGTGGCCGTGGGCCCGGCGGTGACGCGCTTCAAGCCCGGCGACGAAGTGTTCGGCGAGCTCCTCGCGAGCGGCCTGGGCGCCTTCGCGGAGTACGCCGTCGCGCCGGCCTCGGCCTTTGCGTTGAAGCCGGCCCGCGTGAGCTTCGAGGAGGCCGCTGCCGTCCCCCTGGCGGCCGTGACGGCGTTGCAGGCACTGCGGGATGTCGCCCGGTTGAAGGCGGGAGAGTCGGTGGCAATCAGCGGGGCGTCGGGCGGCGTGGGCACCTTCGCCCTACAACTCGCGAGGGTTCTTGGTGCCGGGGAGGTCAGCGCTGTTTGCAGCGCGCGGAACATGGACCTGGCGCACAGGCTCGGGGCGGATCACGTCGTCGACTACGCCAGGGAGGATTTCACGGCCCTGAGCAAGACCTACGACGTGATCGTGGCTGCCAACGGCTACCACCCCCTGGCGCACTACAGACGGACCCTCGCGCCGGGCGGCCGCTACGCGATGGTGGGCGGCAGTGGACGACAACTGGCCGAAGCGCTGTTCCTGGGTCCGCTCTACTCCGTGGGCGATCGCCGACTGAGCCGGGTGGCGGTGCGGACGACTCCGGCAGACCTCGAACTCCTGGGGAGCCTGCTCGAAACCGGAGCCTTGGTCCCGGTGATCGACCGGACCTATCCCCTGGCGGAGGTCCCGGCGGCGATCGCGTACCAGGCGGAGGGGCACTGCCCGGGAAAGGTGGTCATCACGGTGTAGAGCGATGGCCGTCGAGAGGTGATGGACGACCTCCTTCTCGCTCCACGTCGTGAGCGTCGGCTGCCCGAGCAGTAGCCGAGGTCACGCGGCGCACCGATTGCGATCTCGTCGATACGAAGCACACCCGCTCAGGTGCCGTTCGCCAACAGAATCCGGCCCTGATGAAGCGCTTCCATGAAGCGATGCCAGTCGGTGTCCTTCGCGTGGGTCGAGAAGGCATGGAGCGCGCCCCCGAAGTCGCCCATCGAACATCCGAGCCGCTCCCACGTGCGCACGTACGCCTCGCTGGAGGCGTAACCATCCTCCGCGAAGGTCGACACCGCGAAGTCGCGGAGCTCACCCCAGTCCTGGTCGCTCTTCTTGAAGTCCACGACCTGGTGGTTTCGCAGCCCCCGCTCCGTCACCACGATGCTGTTCGTAGTCACGACCGCCGCGACGAAGTTCGCCATCCCCTCCTCGATGTCCGGGCGCTCGCGGTACAGCGCCCACTGGTGATCGAGCTGCGCGCGGTCGATGTCGGCGCCGCTCGGCAGCGCCACCATCGCGTGCGTGAGCTCGTGCTGCACGACGTTGCCGAGCGCGATCGCGAGCAGGGCGTTCGTGGGCTTCGTGTTGCCCAGCCAGGGGCTGGCGACGTCCAGCGGCGACGTCTTCAAAACGCGCTTGCTCCAGCCCGCGATCGCACACGGCGAGAGCAGGATCGCCGGCGCGAGGATGTCCAGGTCGGGAATGTCCTCGAAGATCACACCGGAGTGCCGCGACGGACCGAAGCCCCGCACGAGCGCCGTCGGCCGCTGGAGCTCGAACCGCCCGAGCTCGTCGTCGAACTGCTCGACGTACATCCCGATGTCGACGAGCAGCTCCTCGCGGGAGAGCGACGCGAGGTCACGATCGGCGCGGACCACCGCGAACAGCCGTCGAACGAGATCGTGGACCTTGCGCAGGTTCGCCCGCAGATCGGCCATGCAGGCTTCCCTCGCGTCGGCTTCGGTGATCCCGGGGAGCGTGCGGGCGAGGCGCCAGAGCAGATCGAGGGCGCCGTCGAAGGAGAGCACGCCCAGCGACCGCAGCGCGCGGGAGAGGTCCACGAGCGGTCCGAAGAGCGCGTAGAGCCGGCCGAAGTCCTCCATGACCGCGGGCCCGATGGCGGCTCCGTCCGGTGCGAGGGCAGCGTCTCGAACGCGCGCCACGCCGCCGCTCACACGGAAGAGCCCCAGCGCTGCGGTGACCCAGTCGTCGACCAGATAGATTGGCGGCCGTCGGTAGGTGCACTTCACCGTCTTGGCGATGTAGCTGTGGAACTGGTCCCTTCCCGCGGCGACCATCTGCACCAGCTCGTCGACCGCCACCGGCGGCGCGTCGAGGCTCATCTTGTTGCGGATCGGGTTCTTGCCGATCGACTCGTCGAGCGGGGTCATGACGTCACCAGCGGGGACCGCAGCCAGCGAGCCGGACGAACGTGTCGGCTGCGGCGGTCCATTGCCTCTCCGATGCTAGGCGGGGGATACTCCCTGCGTCATGCCCCGCGTGCCCCTCGTCCGTGTCGAAGGCAAGACGTACACGGTGCGCCCGGACCTCAGCATGACGGCGGCCCGCTTCGCTCAGGGTGAGCAGCTCGACCCCGAGGCGCGCGACCAGATCGCACGCGATACCGAGGCGGCCTACGGGCTCGGCGACTGCCTGTACTTCTACGCGGGCTTCGCCTGCCCGGGCTTCGGCGATGTCGTCCTGGCGTATGACCCCGAACTCTCCGACGGCCACCCGGGCAATGCCTCCACCTTCGACACAGGCGGGATGTTCAAGGGCTACATCCAGGGAGGCGGGCTCGCCTCGGACGCCGACCGCGCGGCCCACACCGCCAGCGACCTTGGTGCCCTCGCCTCGTGGCGGTCACGCCTCGACATCTGGCTCACTGAACACTTCCGGGACGTCGTCGCATACCTCGACCACACGAGGCCCTTCGGGGCTGACCCTTCAGGACGCCTCGCCCACCCGGCGAACGATCGCCGCGCCTGGACCCTCGAAGTCCGCCTGCACGCCGCGGTCGCCCTGTTCGACCATCTCGCCTTCGCGGTCGTGCGGCAGGACTTCTTGCAGCAGGCGCTCGCGGAGGCCGCCTCGACGAGCGCTCTTCTCGATCGCCTGCTCGACCTCATCGGCGCCAACCGGCTCGTCGCGAGCGATCCCACCGAGCCGTGCGAGCTGGCCACCTCGCGAATCATTGCCTACGCGTCCCCTTCAGCCGGAGCTTCCCCATGACGACCGGTCGAGTCATCGCCTTTGACGGTACTCCGGTCGCAGGTGGCGCCGGTGCGCGCGCGGCCATCATCTCGGTCGAAGGCGACGACCTCCTGCGGGTCACCGATGGCAGGACGCTCACCCACGAGCGACTGGCCGACCTCGTTCGCGACGGGTTCGTCACCGCCGTCGAGGGCGAGCTTGTCGCGCCGAGCCTCGACGGGCGCGCCGTCTATCGCTCGATCGGCGAGCACAGGCCCGGGGTCGCGGAAGAACTCGACGGCGTTCGCTGGACCCGGCAGGAGGACATCGAGGTCACCTACCTGCGGTCACAGGACGCAGGCGCGGTGCTCGAAGCCCACGCCGACGGAAGGCGTCTCGAAGCTCTCGCCGCGCACGCCGATGGTCGGCCGAAGGATGCCGTGCGCCTCGCGCGACAAGGTCTCATGGCGGTCCCGGGTCTGCGTGAGTCGTCGCTCGCGGCGAAGTTGTACGCGGTGCTTGTCGCAGAGGCCCTCCACGACGCTGACGCGAGCAGGCAGGTGCAGCGCGAGATCAAGCTCATGCTCGCCTCCTCCCTGCACGAGATCGCCACCCTTCAGGGGTACGCGATCTTCGCCGGGCGTTCGACGCATCGCGCGTCGTCCGAACTGCGAGACGTTGACCTCGATCGGGCGAAGTCGCGGTCGCCTCGTACCCCGGCGACGGCTTATCGAGAACTGGAGGTTTGAGATGTACCTTGGCGCCATGCGGGTAAAGGATGAAGACGGCAACCAGCCGTTCTCGTTCCACTACTACCGACACAATCCTTCGGTCTCGGCCGAGAGCCTCTCCGACGTCCGGTGGGTCGCGCGGTCGTCCCCCGGGCGACTCGTGAAGAGTGAGACGCAAGGGAAGGCCGGCGGTCGGAGCGTCTTGAGCTTCCTCGATGTCTCTGGCCCCGAGGGCGCGACGATCGATCAGGTCGAGCAGGTGCTCTCCGAGCTTCGAAAGCACGTCGAAAAGGAAGATCGCACCCCGTTGAAGTTCAATGGTTTCGGTGCGGACTTCTATGCAGGCAAGAGCTTCTCAAGCGAGGCTAACTCGGCTGAGTTCGAACAGTTGTCTCAGGCGCTTCTCACCTTCGCGCAAGGTGCTCTCGAATTGCCTTCACCCAGGCGGGAGTTGACCGTTCGGGCTCGACGCGAAGGCATCCGAACCGTCTTCGCATGGGAGCCTGCGAGCCGCGCAAAGATCCTGGAGATCGAGCCGAACTGGCAGTCCACCACTGTGTCGATCGACGACGACGTCCGCGCGTCCTTCGAGCAGACCTTTGGTTCGTTCTATCCGCACGCCATCGAAGCGCTCTGCCCCTTCAAGGAGGACATGCTCGACGCGATTGGCGGCGCTCAAATCATCGACGAGTCGGGGCAGACACTCTGGTTTACCTGAGTTCGCATCCCGGCGAGCGGCGCCAGCCGTTGGGACCATGTCACTGACGCACGATCGCCCCCGCGAAACCCCTATGTCCCGGGCAGCCGCTTGTCTTCTTCGACGACGTCCGCCGCCTGCTTCTCGTCCTTCTTTCGCTTCGGTCGCTTCGGCTTCTCTGTGGCCGTCGATGCGCTCGCGTTCTTTCCCTGGGTCTTCGCTGCCTTCGCCTCCGCCGCCGCGCGCCCCTCCTCCGCAGCCTTCGCCGCCGCCGCTTCGGCCCTCAATGCCATTTCCGCGCGTTCCGCCGCCGCCCGCTGGCCGTTGAGCTCCAGCAGCCGCGCCAGCACCTCGTCACGCGTCGTATCGGGCCAACGGTAGCGCCAGGGCTTCTTCTTCCGGCCGTCCTCCTCCGCGACCTCGAACTCCAACAGGAACTCGCACGTCGGCTGGAGGTCGTACCACCCGTAGGCATCGAGCACCGCACGGTCCATCGCCGCATGCAGTTCGCGGAGTTGGACGATGCCGAGGCTCTCATCCTCGCGACTGTGGAAGCGATTGTAGGTCGCGGTCAGACCCTCGTTGTTGTCGATCATGAGCTTCGCGCGAAACTCGTGATACGCGTGACCCGCGGCTTCGAGTGCGGGGTCTGTCTCCCAATCGAGCGGGAAGGGGAAGGTATCAAAGCAATCCGAAGGGGTGTAGCGCAGACGATCTTCCAGGGTCGACCCGAAAACGCGAGCCCATCGCTCGTGAAGCGATGACTGAAGGACTGCGAAACTACAATATCCTTGAGAGGGAACAACCACAACCGTGTGCCCGAAAATGTACCTCGCCGACTGCAATACAAATGCCAAGTGGCTGCTTACCTGGGAACACGCAAACACAAAATCGAAGCCTTCCAGAGCCGACTGCAAGGCATGGGCGTATTGCCCCCAACGCCACCAGTTTGCCTTGCGTCGACGGGCATCGGTATTGTTTCCAAGACGCTCTCGCTCAGGCTTGACCTTTGACTCAACGATTGCCAGCAGGTCTGGCCAGCACTGAGCTTTCTCGTAGTCAAAGTCCGCGAAGTTGATCACCCATCGTCTCGCAGCCTGCCTGGGATCCGCGTTGATCTGCTCCCCGCCCTGGAATGGAAAGACCCTCTCGCCGTTGCGGGGATTTTTATCGAGAAGGCGATGGAGTTCAGAAATCGGGGTCGAGGTTGGCTCCCGATCGTCGAACAGGAACCCCATACCGAGGACGTAACTGCCAACGAAGCACCGGCCGCCGTTCGCTTGAATTCTCTCTGGATCATCGTTGATCCCGCTAGGAAGCAGGAACGCCGTCACCCGGCTAACCACACGATCGTCCAATCGTACGAGTGGCAGTTCGTCGCGCGTTCGGGCGATGTGCACGACGCTGACCGAAACCGCCGCCGTTCCAGGCCATCTGACATTACGCCTAGACTCGTAGATCTTGCCGCCGTTGTTGCAGATCCATCGCAAGCCAGTGCCGCGCGTGTCTCCCTGCGCGATGCTGTTGGTCGCGATCAGGCCGAGCGTTCCACCCTCTCGAAGCAACGAGAATGAGCGACGAAAAAAGAACGCAACCAAGTCCGCGCTGCCATGACCCTCTGGAAACGCGTCGACCAGAAAGTAGACATAGAGCTCACCGCTGCTCGCAAAATTGGTATTCTTCCCCGCAAACGGCGGATTCCCCACGATCGCGTCAAACCCACCATTGTCCCGACTGAACACCTCGGGAAACTCCAGCTCCCAATGGAACGGCCGCAGCTTCAGCCCCTTCGCTGCCGCGAGTGTTACCTCGGCGTTCTTGTCCGCCAGCAGGCCCTCCCGCAGCGCCGTCATGGCCTTCTTCCGCTCGCCCTCCTTGGTGTGCGCGAAGAACGTTGCCACCAGCGCGTCGCCCACCTCCCGCAAGAACGCCGTCGACGTCTCGGACTCATCGAGCAGCCGCCGCTTCTGCGCCGTGTCGTCGGACAGCGCCAGCTCGCGGATCTCTGCGCGGTTCGCCTCGGCCCTCTTCACCCCTTCGAACACGCTCATCGGCAGCGTCTCAAGCTGCACCTCCGCCGCGATGGGCTCCAACCGCAGGTACTGCACCTGCTTGCGGCTCACCCCCACCAGCGAGTCCCCCTCGCGCAGCACGTGGTCGAGGAACGTAAACGGGTGCTCCTTCGCCAGCGTCTCCAGCCAGAGCGAGAGCCGGGCGAGGTTGACCGCGAAGGGATTCTTGTCGACGCCGTAAAGGCAGTGCTGCGCGACCAGCCGCCTCGCCACCATGCGCTCGTCGTCGTCGGGGGTGATCTTCGCGACCACGACGGGCTTCGCGCTTCCACCGTCGCGCTGCCAGACCTCGTAGAGGCGATCGCCCAGCCAGCGGCAGGCCGCCACGAGGAAGGCCCCGCTGCCCATGGCCGGGTCGCACACCTTGAGCGCGAGGATCTGCTCGTGGGTGGGTGCCTCGCCCAGCGCAGTGAACACCGGGCGGAGGGTGCGCTCGACGATGGGTCCGGTGAGCGTGCGCGGGGTGTAATGCGAGCCGGAGCGCCGCCGCTCGGCCGTGGGCTGCAACACCAGCGAACCCGGCTGGACGATCGCGGGCGTACGGGGCGAGCGGGACTTCGCGAGGGCGTCTGCGAGCTCTTCGATGGTGGAGGCCGTGCGCAGGGCGTCCTGTGACTTGCCCGCGACGGTGGCGTCGGCCTTGTCGGCGAGGTACTTCGCGCGTTCCTTGCCGGGCAGGGCGAGCAGCGCCTGGAGGTCGACGACGACGTCATCAGGCTTGAGGGCGAGCGAGTGCCCGGTGGTGGTGAGCACCGTGAAGCCCATCATGGACTCGTAGACGGAGCCCAGCTCCTCGACGCCGAGGGTCTTGTAGGAGAGGTCCTCGCGGTCGACGCGGAGGAGCTTCTCCAGCACCTTGAACACCACCCCGTCGGGGATCGCGGGCACGTCGAGGGCCTCGCCCCGCTGCGCGTGGGAGCCCCACGGGCGGCCTTCGAGGAAGGCGTGGGTGTCCGGCGAGAACAGCGCCCCCTCGCGAGCCGGGAGGTGCACCTCGCCGTGACCGCCGCCGTCGTGGACGAGGCGGAAGGTGGCAAGCAGCCGGGCCCACGCCCCGAGGCGGAGGTTCATGGTGTCGGGGTGGCGACCGTCGTCGTCGCGGAGCTTCTCGTAGAGCGAGCGCACGCCATAGCTGGCGGCGTAGAAGCCCACCGACGGGAGCTGTCCGCGGTCCTCGGCGTAGAGCAGAAACACGAGGCGGAGGAGCACGGCGAGGAGGCCACCGTAGATCTCGTCGGGGCGGTCGTTCACCCAGTCGCGGAGGAGGGCTCCCTGCGTGGCGGCGTGGGCGGATTGGAGGCCGCGGAGGAGTTCCCAGAGGGCGTCGAGCACCTGCTCGGCGAGGGCCGTGGACACAGTGTTCTGGTACTTCCGGCTCTCCTCCAGGAGGTGCGGGAGGAACTGCTTGTCACGGTCGCGCGTGGCCGCCCCGTCGGGGGTTCCGTCGAGCCAGCGAGCGTGCCCGAGGAGCATCACCAGCGCACCGAGCGCCATGTCAGACTCGGACCCGAGCAGCAGCGCGACCGGGAAGCTCATCACCCCGGCGCCCTCCCCCGGCGGTGCGAACACCAGGCGCAGCTCGGTCTCGTTGGAGATCACGCCGATGGGGACGTTGGTCTCGCGGAGGAGGCGCTCGAACTTCGCCATCGGCGAGGCGACCCAATGCGCGGCGGTGTAGTCGCCTTGCGGCTTGTCGAGGTCGTAGTCGGAGGAGAGTTCCTTCAGGAGGCAGAGCCAGCGACGGTCAGCGTGGGCGGTGCCGCGGTTGGGGTTCTCGATGGCGAAGGTGGGGGAGAGTTCTTCTCCGTTGAACTCGGTGAGCACCCGCTTGAGACCGTGCCGGTCCTCGGGAAAGGGCTGGGCGGTGGTGCCGTGGATCCACTCGGGGTCGCAGCCGAGCACCTCGACGAAGAGCCGGGCGAGGGCCTGGGCGACGAACATGCGCGGCGCCTCGACCGGGTCGCGGTCGCGGGGCTTCTCGGGGGCGAGCCCGCAGAGAGCCCGCAAGCGGTCGAGCTCACCGTGGGCGATGGGGTCGGGGCTGAGCCCGGCGTCGACGAGCGCGGCGGTGGACACCACGATGCCATCGGGCTGGAGCAGGCCGATCCACGCGCGGTGGAGCGAGGCGGGGTCGCGGTTGTCTCTAGGTCTCGTCATCGTCGCTCGAAGCGATGGGCTCATTGGTGTACTCAAGACCGAGAGGCTGCACGAAGGCGCGCTCTCGTAGGTCGAGTTCGTGCTGTCGTGCCTCGACGAAACCCACGTAATCGCGATGGATCAGGAGGTCACGGGCGACCGGGCCGACGGCGTGACTCTCCAGCCACTCGGGTGAGCAATCGCTCGTCCGGGTGAGGAGACGGTCTCGCAGCGAGTCGACGTCCTCGGGCGCGCAGAGAAGCACGTTGCCTGCTCGGCGAAGCAGGTCCGCGGGGAGCTGCGATCGCGGGACGAGCGGGTGCAGCACAGCGTTGCCACGCACCCCGAGCTCATGCGGGATCCGCAAGGAGGAGCCGTCCACGCCTCGGGGATCGCAGGTCTTCGCCAGCCACAGAAGGAACCCCTTCACTCGCGCATGGTTGAACGCCAGATCCTTGATCGGGTTGAGGTGGAGATCATCAACGACTCGGTCGGGGATGTCGCCACGTGCGAGCGCTTGGAGGCCGTCGTTCGTGGACTTGATCTTCCGCTGACTGGCGAAGTGCTCGGTGAAGGTGGTCATCCAGAACCAGCGCGTCGCGCCCACCACGATGTCGGGGTAGGGCGACTCCTGATCGAGTCTGAAGAGGTCGGCGAGGAGCACGAGCTGGAACTTGTAGGGGATGGCCTTCTCGCCATGGACGCCGCAGTACGCGCGCAGAAACCCGATCGCCCGCTCGAAGGCCGTCCCGACGCGGTCGGGGAGGTCCTTCGCCAGTGCGAGCCCTTCGACGAAGCGAACGGCGCCGTACGAGTAGGCCTGGAGTCCGACGGCGAGCTTGGTGGTGTAGCCGAGGGAGTTGTCGTCGATCTCGCCCCACCCCGTCGCCTCGACCCGCTCGCGGATCGAACGGAAGGTCTCGGCGAGATTGACCTTCTGGCGTCGGCCGAGAGCGTGGGCGATGTCGAACTGGGTGAGCTTGGTGGCGCGGGTGTTGACGCGCTCGAAGCTCTGCACCGCGGTGGCGATGTCGTCAGTGACCACGGGCACCACGGGGACGGCGTAGTCCTTGAAGCGAGAGGCCAGCTCTTCGACGCGCTCGATCTGTTGTGGCGAGAGTATCCGTTCGCGGGTGGGGAGAAACCGGTACAGCGGGATGTTGCGGAGGAGCAGATAGAGCGGCACGTAGCGCGCGGGCACAGGGCCGTGACGCGGAGCGAGGGAGAACTCGTTCTCGATCGCGTCGAAGTAGACCCCCCACTTTCGCGCCGCCTCCTCGCTGCCATAGACGAGGGTCGCTTGACCGATCATGTCGTCCCAGTCCTCGCCACCCGGGAGGGGATTCGGACTCAACGCCGTGTAGAGCGTGGTCAACCGCTGTTGGCCGTCGATGAGGAGGTCGCCTCCCTGGTTCCATTGCGGCGTAGGTGGAGGAAGGACGAGCGGCCCCACCCGATCGATGGTGCCGACCTGACCAGGGTTCGCTGTACGCCAGACCAGGACTGTCCCGATGGGAAAACCCTGCACGATGCTGTCGAACAGTTTGAGGCGCTGCGAGTCCTTCCAGACGAACGCGCGCTGGAAGTCCGGGATGCGCAGCGCCCCCTCGCGGATCGCCGTCAGCAGGGTCGGCAACCGTTGAACCTGCGGCTCGCGGACGTAATACGGGACGCTCGACCCGGCTCCTTCTCTCGAAGCACCCATCAAAGCCTCGCCACGATCGAGTCAAGAATGGCGCGCAGCTCGCTCGCCGAACCATCGGCGGTGAGCACCCCTGCCCTCACCTGCGCGCGCGGGTGGCCGAACAGACGCGAGACGCCGCGGCGGTCGTACTGATCGAAGCCGCATGCGAGCTCGGCCTGATCCTCCCACGGGATCATCGAGAACACCGGGTCCAGGCCCACGTCGCGCGTGGCGTCCTTCCGTAGCCCCTCGCGCATGTAGTAGTGGCGCCGCTGCTCGCGCGTCATCCGTCGGAATGCGTCGACGAGAGCGCGTCGGCGGGTGAGCGTCTCTGGTCGCGTCGCGCTGCCTTCGGTTTCGTCCTTGAAGTGATCGTTTGCCCACCGATCGAGCAGATCGATCGGCAGGTAATTCTCGATCGAGCGTCGGGCGAGGCCGTGCTGCTCGATACCTTTTCGGACGCAGCTCTCGGCGAGGCGCTTCGCCTGTGAGCTACGGTTGTCGTCGCCGGGTTGCAGGCCATCGTGATCGAACATCGCCCAACTGCGCAGGGCGCGACCGACGTCGAGGGAGTCGACCCGTCGCTGCATGCTGCCGTTGCCGCCAGCGTGCTCGACCTCCAACCACCCGCTGCGTCGAGCCCTCTCGATGCGAGCCCAGGATGGGCTTTCCAGTGCGCGCCCAGCCCAGAAGAGGAGGCTGGCGTCGTCCTCGAAATCCTCCAGCAGGAGGTGGAGCGGCGCGTGCGCGAGCGTGAAGGCGTCGGCGACGGTGAGGGTCGGCGGTGACGTCGCCCAGCTCGACGTCGCGCCGTCGGTCAGGCGGACGGCGACTCGCTCTGGTGGTGGCGACGACCGGAGCGCCGCATCGAATGCCTCACGAAGCCACCGCGCTTCTGGCGCGGCACGCGTTCGCAACCACGAGTGCAACGGGTGGGCGGACGGTTCGGCCCGCCACGCAGGATCGGTGAGCACGCGGTGGCGACCATGAAACCCGAGGCGCACGATTGACAGCAGCTCGGGCAGCTCCGGGAGGTCATCGCGCAACAACGCCGCTGGGACGATGAAGATCACGGGGAGATGCCCCATCGCTGCGCGGTGAGGTCGCGCGCCATGTCGACGACGTCGTCGTAGACCCCGGGAGGCCAGCCGCGGAGATCGCCGTTCGGCTCGACGTTGATCTGGACGGCATCGCTCACGCCGTCACTGTCCTGGGATACCCAGTAGATCGCCACACGGGACGGGTCGAGTTCGCCGCGCGCCACCGCCAGTTGGACGGCCAGGAGGAAATGTTGGGAGTGGGTCTCCAACACCACCGAGGGCGGCGTCGCAATCATGGCAGCGCCAGCGAAGTGGTTCGCCAGCGCGTGCTGAAGCCTGGGGTGAAGGTGCGACTCCGGGTCTTCGATGGCGACGATGCGCGGCGCCGCCGGGTCCGCTTCCTCGCGCCGGGCTCGGGCGAGCGCGGTAAGCACCGGGAGCACCTGCAACAGCCCTTCACCGTGGTCGGCAAGGCGCTGCGCGTGCGTGCTGGCCAGGTGTCGAAACGCGGGCTGCACGAAGCCAGGCGCGATCTGCTGAAGCTCCAACTCCCGCGCCGCGTGTTCTCGAAACCACTCGTTGACGGAGCGGAGCACGCCCGGCTCCGACTGGAGGAACGTCACGACGTCCGACCCGTCGGGCGCGATGAGCCGCGGGGTCCCCTCGGGAACCGCAACGGGCCCGAGCGGCGCGGCCCGCACTGACCCGATCCACTGCACCGCGGTGTCGAGCGAATCCAATCGTGGAGCGAGGCCAGCGAGCGTGTCGGCGAGGGACTTGTCCCGTGTTCGCGGACGCAGACCTGCGAACTGAATGGCGGAGCGGTTCGGGGGCGATTCGCCCGTCTGGTAGGTCAGTTCGGAGCCCACGGGTTCGGTGCGAAGCCAGTTTCCGGTCGTGAGCGCCCCCTTCTCATCGCGCCAGGTGAAGTGCTCGACAAGGATGCGTGGAGGGGCACCCTCGGAGTCGTAGAGCATGAGGTCGACTTCGTAGCGCGGCGTCGGGGTGCCCTCCCACTCCAGCGCGACGGAGAGACCCTTGCGGCTGCGTCTCCAGCTCACGTCGCGGAAGGTGGCGCCGCGCGCGGCGGAGCCGGTGAGGTTGAGCGGCGTCACCGCTTCGTCGCGGACGGAGTCTGCGATGATTGGGAGCGCGCGAAGTAGGGCGCTCTTGCCCGTGTTGTTCCAGCCGAAGAGGAGGGTGAGAGGACGGAGTTCGAGTCGTTGGGTACCCTTGAACGAACGCCAGTGCGTGAGTTCGATCGCCGTGAGCCGGGCCATGGCCGCAACCTATCACGGCCGACCCGACGGCCGACCCGCGACCAACGCGCTGCTACCCGCCACGGGTGAGGTAGACGATCCCGAGCAGCTCGAAGTGCGTGTGTCGCACGGCGTACTCGGCCTCGACCGCGGGCGGCGCGGTGACGATCTCGGCCTTGAGGGCTTCCACGCGCTGACGCCACCCGCCGAGGATGCTGTTGAGCGCCCGGCGATCGGCCTCACTGAAGCCCTTCTGCTCCACGAGCGACAGCTGCTTCGGGTTGGCGAGCTTCGTGTGAAGGGCGTCCTGCTGCCGTGTGAGCAACGCGCGCAGCTCGGTGGCGCGGGCGATGCCGAGGCGCTGGAGCTGCTGGGTGATGATCGTGCTGCGAGTGAGAGCGTCCCGGCGGAGAGCATCACGGAGTTCGGCGACGTCGTTGGGGAGCGACTTCAGGAAGCGCTGGCGATGGAAGTCCGTGATCCCCTCGTCGGAGGGACGGGCAAGGGCCGTCTGAAGGTCCTTGAGGACGACCTTGGTGGCGTCGCTCCCCATCGCCCGAAGCCGCGCGCGCCCCTCGCTGGCGGCGCCCGTCCACTCCGCGGCGCGGGCGAGCACCTCGTCGTGCAGCCGGGCCCCGCGCGGGCCGAAGAGGACGAGGCGACCGAGGAGCACCACCCGATCGGTGCCGCGCTCGGTCGCGAGAACCGTGGCGCGGGCCATGGCGTCGCGGGTGAAGGTTTGTGCGGAGAGCTGGCCGAGGAGCCGCTGCGCCACGCGGTGTTCGAGGTGCATGTGCACCGTCTCCTCGTTGGCGACCGCCGACGCTCGAAACCGCAACGGGCGCAACCGACTCCGACGACGCCACGTCCAGCGATCGGACGCGGGGTAAGGGCGCTCGTCGTGGCCGGGCTCCATCCCATAGGGAATACGGAGCCCGTCGAGGGTCTCGGCCCAGGAGGGGTCGATGCGGTGCCCGGTGCGGACTCCCGCGTGGAGCGGGAGAGTCGCTGGTGATCCGTCGAGCGGCGCGAGGTGCCAGTGCTTGTCATTGTGGGGGTCGTGGGCGAGCGGCGGCGCGTGGGAGAGCGCCAGCGCGACGTCGAGCGCATGGCGGAAGGACTCCTCGCTGAACTCCATGAGTTCTTCGGCATCGGCGCGCAGCTTGTCGTTGGTGACCTTGGTGGATTGAAGCTCCTCCTGGGTCGCCGGGGCGTCGCCGAGGTCGGCTTTCATGCGCTCGACGGACGGGGCTTCGAGCAGCTCGTCGACGATCTCCTCGCCAGCCGCGGGCGCGACCTTCGGGGCGAAGAGCGCGAGCTGTTTGATCTGCTCCGCCGTGGCGCCCGCGTGACGGCGAGAGATTCCCTTCTGGAGGAGGTTTTCGGTGCGCGCCACGAGCACATCACCGAGAGAGCCGAGCTCGCGGCGGATGGTCTCCGTCTTGCGCACCAGGGCCTCCAACACCTTGTCCTCGGGACGCTGCTCCAGCACGAAGTAGTGGCAGCGAACCTCCGCCGCGGGTTGCCCCTTGCGATCGATGCGACCGTTGCGCTGTTCGAGCCGGGAGGGGTTCCAGGGCAGGTCGAAGTGGAACAGGTCGGTGCAGTGCGACTGGAGGTTGATGCCCTCCCGCGCGGCGTCGGTGCACACGAGGATGCGCAGCGGCTCGCCCACGGGGTCGGCGTTGAAGCGACGCTTGAGAGCATCGCGCTCGTCGCTGTTGCCGGGCTGGCCGTCGAGCGTCGCGAGTCGGAGATGGAAGTGGATGCCATCGTGCACGTCGCGAAATTCGAGGGCGAGCTGTTCGGCGAGGTAGCGCTGGGTGTCGACGTACTCGGTGAAGATGATGAGCCGACGAAGGTTCCACGCAGGTGACGGGGGCGCCGTGAGGAGCTGCTCGCGGATCCACCGGGTGAGCGCGCGCAGCCGCGCGTCGGGGCGGCGCTCGTGCGCTGCGGCGAGGCGAGTGAGTTCGTCGAGCAGAGCCATCGCCCGGCGAGGGTCGGCGGCCGCCGGGACCTGCGCCGACACTGCGGAGAGCGCCGCGCTCATGCCCTCCTCGATGCTGTCCGGATCGTCACCCGCGCGCTCATCGTCGGGTCCGGGCGCCTCGACCTGAGCCGGGACTACGGCGAGCTTCGCGGCCCTGCGTTCGAGACCCGCGCGGTGCGCCGCGAGCGTACGGGCGAAGGCACGAACCGACGAGAGCAGCCGCTTGCGGAGCGTGGTCACGGAGAGGAACGTGAGCTGCTGTACCTCGCGGGACTCGTTGGCCGCCGCGTCTTCTCGCAGCGTGCAGTACTCGTCGAGGAGCGTCGCGAGCACGAGGTCGGGGTCGTCGTCGGGGAGACCGCGGATCGCGAGGCGCTCCACCTTTCGCTCGGGAAACTCCACGCCGACGCGCCGCAACTCGGACTTGAGGCGGCGCACCATCACGGCCTCTCGTGCCTTGCGGTCGATGGGGAGGCCGCGCAGGAAGCGGGAGGGGTCGAGGATCTCCATCAACGCCGAGAAGCTGGCGCTGTGCCCGTTGTGGGGGGTCGCCGAGAGGAAGATGCGGTGCTCGAAGAGGGGCGCGAGGTCACGCAGCGTGCGGGTGAACGCGGAGTCGTGCGCCGTGCGTCCGCCGCTCGCGGGGGCCGCGTGGTGAGCCTCGTCGAGGACGAGCATCGACCCGGCGGGGTCTTCGCGCAGGAGCTCGCGCAGAGGCGCCGTGTAGTGCGGGTCGCGCAGGAGGGCGTGGGAGATGATGAAGCGGGGATGGGTCTTCCAGGGGTTGAACTGCCAACCGCGCTCGCGACGGCGGGCGCGGAGGTACTCGCGGTCGATGACGACGAAGGTGAGACCGAAGCGGGTGTCGAGCTCATCGCGCCACTGGGTGAGTACGGAGGCGGGGGCAGCGACGACGACCCGGCGCACGCGTTGGCGCAGCATGAGCTCACGGACGATGAGGGCGGCCTCGATGGTCTTGCCGAGGCCCACGTCGTCGGCGATGAAGAGCCGCACTCGGGGCTGTGCGAGCGCCTTGAAGAGCGGCTCGAACTGGTAGCTCTCGACGGAGATGCCAGCGCGGAAGGGGCTCTGCACCCGGTTCAGGTCGGCGGCGCTGAGGGCGTTCCAGCGGATGCTGTAGTACCAGGCGGCGAAGCGACCGGGCGGGTCGAAGCGGCCCGCTCTGGCGAAGGAGCCGTCGCGATCGGAGAGCACCCGGGCGTCGGGCTCCGCCTCCCACAACACGTCGCAGCGCTCCCCGGCGCTGTCGTCCTCGATGCACGCGAGGGTGACCAGGTGCTGGGGCTTCGGCCGGTCGGGCTCTGGCGGGGCGACGTGCTCGACGACGTGTCGTCTCGCGCGAACCCGCACCATCTCCCCTACCTCCGGGATCGTGAATGTCGCCATCGGGGAAGCGCTCTCCGGCTAAGGCTCGTGCCGCGTCATGTCGCCGCGGACCACGAGGGTGTCGAACAGGGTCGTGAGCTGGGCCGCCAACCGCGGATCGTCAAGGACGAGGCCGACCTCGATGTTGCGCTCCTGGGCCGCCGTCGAGAAGTTGGCGGAGGTCACGAGGAGCCGTCGCCCGTCGACCACGACGCACTTCGCGTGGACGCTGAAGCGGCCCGCCATCGCCTCCTGAACGAAGGCGTTCGACGGCCGGTAGAAGTCCATGCGCTGCCGAACCGTCGGCCCGAAGAGGGCACGGAGCTTCTGGTCGTGGGCCTGTAGCGCGTCCGCTGCGTAGGGCATGTCGCGGGTGAACACGTGCGTGAAGCACCGCACCCGCAACCCCGGGTGGCGGTGGATCGCCTGCACCAGCGCATCGAAGTGGGCGCCCTGGTGGATGTTGTAGCCGCACATCAGCACCGAGCGCGTCGCCGCCCCGAACATCTCCTCCAGCACCCGCGCCGAGTCGCGGTTCTCCGCCGAGTGCGCCTCCGGGCCCGTCCACACCAGCTCGATGTCGTCGCGCGCTCGCTCGACGCGCGCCCGCTCCTCCGCCAGCGCCGCCACCAGACGAGCGACCTGCGGGGCGCTCCAACCGTCGGCGCGGAGCGTACCGAACCATACCGCGGCAGCCTCCACTGCGGCCGCCGGAAAGCCGCGCTGCTGGAGCGCAAAGCGAGGGCTCTCCAGGGAGACCGCGCCGGCTTCGAGCATCCGCGCGAGCTCGGCGAGGTTCTTCGCGACCAGCGCGGAGGGCGCGCCCACCGAAGAGTTCACCAGCCCTCGAAGAAGGCGACGCCCTGGTGCGCCACCGTCGGCACCACCGTCGCGCGGTCGAGCCAGCTGTTCTGCCGCTCGCACGACGACTCCGAGATGAGGAGACAACCGTGACAGGCGGCGCCCTGGAGGGTCAGTTCTCCCGAGGCGTTGTCGGGGTCATGCCCCGCGCACACGGGGTCGTTGGAGCAAAGGCGGCCGATCTCCAACGCCTCCTGGAGATGACGTTCGAGGCTGCGGCCCGTGGCGACGAGGCCACCGAGGGTGCCCTCCGCGTCGGGGCTGGCGGTGTAGAGGAGGATGCCGAAGCGATCGCCGGTCGCGTAGATGCGCTCGCGGATCGCGCTCGACGGGTAGCCGCACTCCAGCGCCATCGCAGTGATGAGCAGATGCGAGAGCGAGTGCAGGAGCACGTACGGCATCCCGAGAAAGGGGGCGTTGGGGTTGCCGCGCTCGGTGCGCCACTTCTCGAACCCCCGCAGGAACTGCTCGGTGCGCGGCCGCACGGAGTCAGTCCGTGACCACTGGAGGACGCGGGTCGGGTCGAGCGACAGGAAGATCCCCTCCCCATGGTTCTCGACGGCCGGGACCCACTGTTTGTGGGCGGCGAGCGAGGCCGGAGAGACCGCGAGGTCGAGGCTGCCGTCGGGGGTGGTGAGCGGGGCCTCGAAGCGGGTGAATCCAACAAGTGCCCGCACCTCGCGCAGGCGATGCACCAGCACCACGCGGTCGAAGAAGGCGCGCGTCCCGTGCCCCTTGCGACGCGGAGCCGGAATGGACTCGGCGAAGAAGACGCTCCCCATCTCGTCGAGGCCGGTGAACCCATCGACCGAGAGGAAGGCGTCGAGCTCGGCGAGCTTGGGGCCGCCGCTCTTCTTCTCCCCGGCGGTCTTGGCGGCGTCCTCTTCGGCGACGCGCTTCAGGCACTCGGCCGCGACCTCGTCGTCAGTGAACGGCGCGAGGTCGGCTTTGTAGGTGGGGTTCTTTCGAAGGAACTTCACTTCCATCGGGTCGGTCACCGACTGGAGCGCCGCGTCCCACAACGCGTCGACCATCATCCGCAGCGGACTCTTCGCGACGTCGGGTGACGGGAGCGTGATGGCACTCAACGCTGCGGGAAACCATGCGTTGGTCGCCGAGCGGACGAGGAGTCGCGAGGGCGTCGGCTTCCCCTCGGTCTTGCACTCGACGCGAACCCCTCGGCCCTTCCACAGCTCGCGACCGCGGCACCATCCAAGAGCGCCGCAGCCCTTCGTCTTGTCGAACTCCGTCGCCCGAACCAGCGACTGCTCGGTGTTGCAGTTCGCGCACACCACGAACAGCTCCGCGAGGTCGCCGCTGGTGCCCCGCTCTTCGAGGCGGAGCGACTTCGGGATGTCGCAACGATCGCGGTTGGGGTGGGCGAAGCCCTGCCAGTCGAGGTCCTCGACGTGACCGTGAATGCACGCGCGCACGAAGCGGACGGGCACCACCAGCTTCGGCTTGTTGTCGTCGCCCTTCGCACGCGGCGCGCTCCGGTGATCCTCGACCACCAGCTTCCCCTTCGTGAGCGCCCGGCGATGAACGAGCGGACGCGACCGTCCCCTCTCCGAGCGCTCCGGATCGACGTAGTCGCGCGTGACGAACCACTCGGGAAACTCCCACGCCCGGATGCCGTTGCGTGACGGCTCGCCGTCCTCGTCCTCGGCAGGTGCTGGATGGAAGAGCCGCACAGGCTCCGTCGCGCCGAGACTGCGACTGACGTACCCCTGGAGGCGAGCATCCTTCACCTCCTCCCACTGGGGACCGAATGGCCGTCGAATGAGCGGGTTTCCCCAGACATCGAGACCCGCGACCATGACGGAGGTATCGGGCAGATCGAGGAGGGCCCCTGGCCCGGCGCCCAGCATCGCGCTGCTCATCCGCAGCTCGGCTTCCTTGGTTTCTTCGGCCTTCTTCTTGGCGGTGCTCAACGGCTTCCCCTCACTCCTCGTCGCCGTCCGCTGAGAGCGTCTTGACCCAGACGTTGGCCTTGGCCTCGACGTCGCGCAGCGAGCGCCGCGCCCTGAATTTCTCGAACTCTGGCGGCACCTCCTCCAGCGGCGAGTGGAGCAGGGCCTTGGCCTGCTTGGAGTCGAGCTCCGTGCCGTACTGAAGTTCGGTGTGGGCCTTGTACTGCGCCACGAGGCTCATCCACGCGTCGAGGATGTCCTTCGCGCGCGCTCCAGCACGCGGCACCACTGGGGCTACGACGTGACGACGCTCGCGCTCATCGAGCGTGGCGGCCACTGCGTCGAGCTCGGTGCGCAACGCCTTGATCTGGCTTACGCCTCGGGCCGGCGTGAGCTGCTCCCACCCCTGGCGAGCGAGCGCGACGGTGACCGCGGCGAGGCCACGGTCCATGGCGCGCGGGGAGAACGGCGTGACGCTCGTAGCCTCGACGGCCCGGTAGAAGGCCTCGTGGAAGATCTCGAATCGTTCATAGTGCGAACGATCGCGCGGTCGGTGGATGTTGAGCAGGGTCACCACGAGCCCGGGGCGCTTCGGGTCGCGCCCGACTCGGCTGGTCGCCTGGATGTACTCCGCCGCCGCCTTCGGCTGACCGTAGAGGACCATCAAGCCGAGCCGCGTGATGTCGAGGCCCACGGAGATCATGTTGGTCGCCAGGGCGACATCGACGGGCTTGAGGTCACCGCCCGTGGGCTGGTGGTCGTGGGTGAGGCCCAGCGCCGCCTTGGTCTGCGAGACCTTCACCGTCGAGGCGCGCGAGGTGAGCTCCTCGACGTCGTAGCTGAGCGTACGGTCGGCGAAGTGCTGCGGGTCGTCCTGGAGGCGCACGTGCTGGCTGTAGGCGCGCACCCGCGACACGACCTCGTCCTCGACGATGCGTCGGGCGTTGCCGAGCTCCTTCAAGCTGTTGAAGTAGCCGAGCAGGGTCATGTACGGGTCGGCCGGGTTGTCCCGACGTGGACCACCGTGAGCCTCCCAGTGCTTCTTCGAGGCCGAGAGCAGCGCGAGGTACACGCGAAGCATCACGACCTTGTGCGATCGTCCCTGCGCCGCGACGCCGAGGTACCGCCGAGCCGTGTGGGGATCGACCACGGTGCGGGCGAAGAACAGCGACCGCCGGTCGGGCATGGGCGGTGGAAACACGGCGGTGTCTTCACGACCGAAGAGCGCCCGTGTCTGAGCCGCCGCGCGTCGAACCGTTGCCGTCGAGGCGATGAGCTTCGGTCGGACGCCGCCGCGCTCCATCAGCGCGTCGATGGCGCTCTCGTAGAGGCCGACCATGGTACCGAGCGGGCCCGAGATGAGGTGGAGCTCGTCCTGGATGACGAGGTCGGGCGGCGGGACGTTGACCTTGTCGCCCAGGCGATGCCCATCGCTCGGGCCCCAGTAGCCCTGCTCGGAAGCGTGGGTGACCTTGCCGAGCATTGCGCCGCACGGACCGACCCAGGGGAGGCTCGCAAACTTGTCGACCGTCGCGATCACGAAGGCCGGCAGTCGACGATAGACCTCCTCGTCGGTGAGGCAGACCGGAAGATGTCCGGGGCCGAGCCGTCGCGCGGCCCCTTCGAGGGAGAAGGGGCACCGGGCACCACGGTCGTCGAGTCCCTTGCGAACACAACGCACGAGGAGCCGAGCACCGGGCGTTCCCGCGTTGGCGACGTCGAAGGGCTCCGCACCGCTCGCCCGCTCCAATGCGTGCTGGCACCAGGGGCAACGCTCGACGGGGACGGGGCGCTCGCCGCCGCCGTTCTTGAACTGCCGCACGCGATCGACGGCCGACCCGGGCGCGGGGTTCTTGGGATCGCCGATGCGATTGGGCGTGGCTGCCTGACCCACCCAGAGCCCGATCTCGAAGGGCCACGATCCCCAGGTCGTGGGGTCGGCGGCCCGTTGGAGTTCCATCGCGCAGAGGAGGGTCGTCGCGCGTTCGAGCTGATCGAGCGTGAGGAGCCGGAGCGTGTACCGCATCAACACGCCCACGCCGCCCCCAGCGCGCCCGGGATGACGACGGCGACGGAGCAACAGCGAGAACGCCGCGAGCCCGAGGTACGCCTCGGTCTTCCCGCCGCCCGTCGGGAAGTAGAGCAGGTCGACCCGCTGCCGATCGGCGTGGGTCGGATCAATCATGCCGACCAGATTGAGCAGGATGAACGCGAGCTGGAACGGTCGCCAAGTCGGCACCCGCCCCGCGGTCGCGTCGAGCGCCACGTAGCCCCCGTCGCGCTGCCGCATGGCCGCAGCAATGGCGCGGTTCATCGCGGTGAAGCACTGAAACACGGTCGGATCGGCGAGCGCGTCGATGCCCCTCTGGAGCCGCTCGCACGCGCGTTTCGCGTCGTCGCAGAGCGTCCGGGCGACCTCCGCCCGTTCGACGGTCAACCCGCCCATCTTCGTGGCCGTGATGAACGCCCGCCACGCGACGACGAGTGGTGCGAGGGACGCTTGAACGACGGCGGAGTCCGTCGCTTCACCGAGGCGATCGAGCTGAAGGGCGGCGTCGGCGAGGGTGAGTTCCGCAGCGCCCACCGCCTCGACCCGGTGCACGAAGGCCGACGGAATCCAGGTGGTCTCGACGCGCGTGCACTCGGCCCGATCGGGCGTCGCGACGGGAGAGATGCCGTGCCCGACGGCGTACTCGTGGAGGTCGCGGTACTGGAGGTCGGCGGTGCGCTCGTCGGGGTCCTGGCTCAGGTGGCCGTGGACGTCGGGGCGCTCGATGAAGCGGGTGTCGCAGTCGATTTGAAGATGCACCTGGAAGGCGTAGGACTCGTCGCGCCGCTCGTTCGCGCCCTCAAGGTCGACCATGATCTCGCGTCGGTTCACCAGGAACACCGAGAGCGCCCGCGCGTTGGGCTCGACGAGCGACCGACCCTCGATGCTAGGCACCTCCCGATCGAAGACCTGCAACTCCAGTCCGCGACCATTGGGAACCGTGTGCGTCTGCCGCTCCGTGGGGCGCACGGAGAGGATCTCGCGGTGCGGCGTACGGACCCAGATCACCCGCTTCCTCTGCGGGTCATCTGGATCCTCGGTGCGTGTGTAGTCCCCCCAGCACAGGGTCACGCGGAGGAACTCGGTGTCTCCCGGCACCAGCACGCTCAGCCCGACGGACGACGGGAAGAACCTGCGCGTGGGCGTGTGTTGCTCCGCGTCGCCCTCGCCCGCGCCTTGCGTGTCGACGTCGACCCCGCCATCACCGTCGTCCTGCGCGGCGTCTTCGTCCATCCGCTGCTCGACGGGTGCCCCAGCCGGCACGATGAACCCGGTCAGATACCAGCGCGAGGGCGGGCGGCCGAGACGTTCACGGGCGAGCGGCGCGCCGGGCCGCGGGCCGATGAGGTCGATGTCGAGGGCCTCGACCAGTGCGTCACGAACGTCCCCAGCGTCGGTCATCGGGCGGGACAGCATCACGCGCCCGCGCGGCGTGTCAACGCGAAGGAGGCCGTCTCAGCAACGGGAGGTGGGAGGCGACGCCAGCAACGCAGAGTGTCGGGCTTGAGGCCACGCACACGTGGAGACCGGGGGACGCCTCACTCAATGTTCGATTTGATCGGGGCACCAATGGCCGCACCTCCGCTGGGCGCGTCTGTGAGTTCCGCGCCAGTCTCGCCGGGCAAGCTTGTGATGGAACTGCCACCACCATCGGGGGTCGCCTCCGGTTTCACGTCCGCCGCGATCGACGCCTTCTTCGGTCGCCCACGCTTTGGTTCCGCGAGAGGCGCGGCTGGCAGCAACAACTCCTGGATGTCGACCTCGAAGCCGTCGCAGAGGCGGGCCAGCGTCGTGGCCGACAAGTTGCGCCGCCCGCTCTCAACGGTCTGCAACACGAAGGTCGCCATGCTGCATTCCGCCGCCGCTTGAACCTGGGTCCAGCCGCGCGCCTCCCGCAACCGGCGAGCATTCGCCGCCACGCGCGCAAGGATCGTCCGGTAGCTACCTCGCGCGTAGAGGTCTGCCCGCTCCGCACTGGTCGGCTTCACCCGGCGGAGCCAACGGAATCTTCGCCTCATAAAAACAAGACTTGTCTTGCAATCGTCGCATTCAGATGCTCAGTTCTGCGGCGGTGTCGGGCGCAAAGAGAGCGCGCCGCACGAGAAAGCTGAGGGCGGAAGTCGATGGGACGAGGGATGGTGGTTGCGGCTCTGACGTTGAGTATCGGGGCATGCGGGGACGTTCCTCTGCCGCTGCCCGCCTACGACGCGGGTGTGGTCGACACCGGGCCCGCCTGCGTGCAGACGGGGTACACAATCTGGACGGACCCCCAGAACTGCGGGGAATGCGGCGTAGCCTGCGACCCGGGTCGTGCTTGCTTCGGGGGGCGCTGCGACACGCGTCCGATCATCGCCAACTATGCGCCCTGCCCCAGTGCGGACTCTTACTGTCGGAACGGGCGCTGCGTTGGGATCGGAGTCGGTGGTCCGAAGGTCTGCTCGCCGTATTGTGATGTCGAGGGTGGTTGTCCGGCGTCAACCCTCGGCGGCTCCGCGCGCCCCATCTGTCAGACGCAGTTCAATGATCAGTGTCTGTTGGTCTGTTACGACGACACCGAATGCCCCGCGGGACTCGGTTGCCGCTTCCCGACTGCGACGTCGGCGGCAGGCACCTGCGCCCAGTAGACGAGCGGGCTACCCGTCCCGAGCGCCACTGTTCACCAACACAGCGATCGGTCCCGGAGGATCAGCCTGAGGCGCGATGCTGCCGCGCAGGAAGGGCACCACGGTAGGGGACGCCGGTATTGCAACGTGGCGACCGGACGACCGTCGTACGTGGCACCTCGGGCGAAGCGGTGGGGACAGTGGGCTCCGCTGCGCCAGCGACCTCCCACAGCAGGACGACCCGTAGGACGGCAGCCAGCGGTCTCCTACGCCAGGCTGACGGCGTCACAGCGACCGGGTTGCCTGCCGCGGTGTGCGGTTCGCCATCGCGGGTGGCGAGCACCAAGGTCGTGGTGGAGCTCGGCGAGTTGCTCTGATCAGCGAGAGGGGCGAAAGAAGGCCGCGCGATCTCGACGGCTTCAGAGACCTTCGCGGTCGGGGAGTGCTCTTCCACCGATCCCAGTGCCACGTCCGCTACATCGGTCGGGACAGAAGGGGCCGACGCCGCAGCCACGATCGGCTCAACGACCGGAGCCGCGACATCAGGACTCACGTCCGCCGGTAGGTCCCTGCGATCGCCCTCCGCGGACGTCCCTGGAGAATCACCAACCTCGGCTCCAGCGTTCGTTTCGCGCACGACTCCACCGCCCACGAGGTGCGCGTCACCGCGGACATAGCCCCGACGGAGATTGTGCGCATCGAGGTCGGAGCGACGCCATAGATAGGAACGATTCTTCCCCACCCGGGCGGGCACCAACCGACGATCGTGCTTCGCTTTTCGAATACCTACTTCACTGAGGTAGCCGCAATACAGTGCCGCGGCCTGGGTGGTTAGGAGTTCCTCGCCTTCCGCACTGCTGGGCGACGTGGACACCGGTGCGCTAGCGATGTCCCGCACCTGAGGCACGGTCTCACCCTTCGGCTTTCGCGACCGCTTCACGGCGCGGAGGGACGCCGACCGATCAGAGATGATGTCGACGATTGGCCGAAGGGGACCCCAGCGCTCGATGATGGCGACCGTACGCTCCGTCGAGCGGAGGAGGGTCATCCGCGCCCTGGCTACTGGTGGACGATTGGGCGCATCGCGCAGCCCGAGAAATTCGTCGTAGTCGAGTTCAGCTGTGGGGTCCGATGGCCACTGGGCGGAGTCGACTGATGCGCGAGCATTGAACGGCGGCATGTGTCTTTCAACTTTCAGATGTGAAAACGCCAATCGATCCGGCCACTGCCCACTACGGTCGATGCGTTGTCCGAGGGATCTCCCCCTGACGCCTTCGATCGTAGATCACTGCCGGATCGCGCGTCGAGTTCAACGTGAAGTTTTCTTGCCGGGGCGACGGAGCGACTGCTTACGGCGTTCCGATCGTGTCCTGCCAGGTCGATCCCATGGGCCATGGTCGTAACGGTTGTAACGGCCGTAACGGTTGTGACGGCCGCGATGCCTGTAGAGACCGCAACAGTCGTAACGGCCGTAACAACTGCGATATTGTCGGCACTCGCCATGGCCTGAACAGGCGGCTCGCTGGCTCGTCGCCAAGCCCATGAAACCCAGGCCAGCGCGTCCCGCGGCGCCCCCGACGGGAGCCTCCAACGCCCACTCTGCGCCCCAATTCGCGGTCAATTTGTCGCAAGCTCGCCAGCCACAAGCCAGTCATTCGATAGTCATCACGATTTTTCAAGTGACGACAGCCCTCGATGTTTCTATGCTCAATCTGCTGGGTGACTCGCAAATGGGGATGCGAAACCGGGCTACTTCATATTTGCACCAAACCCCTGCACCAAACCCCCAGAACTTGGCGATCTGTTGTTGTCTCGTCGGCATGTACTGCCTCTTTCACCCCGGACGGCCACCCTATGAACGCGCCCGACGTCTCGTCGCCTGATGCCCCTGGCGGTTCGCATCGCGTAACGTTCCCGACGCTGCCCGAGGGAACGATCCACCTGACGATTGGTCGGGTCCTGACGGGCACGCACCAGCGTGGTGGTCGGCGCGAGCATGTCGCCCGCGTCACTCCAGCGAAGCTACGCTCGTCTCTGGTAGACCTGGGTCCCGGGCGCTATCGCGTGGCGGGCGTCGACGAGAGCGGTCGCTTCGTCCCTGGGGGCTCCTTCTCCGTTGAGGTGCAGGCCGACACGCTCGAACCCGTCGTGGTCCCCCCAAGGGTTCCCAGCGATTACCCCCGGCGGCCGTCGACCACGACGGCGGCGAGACGTGGGACGCATCGGATCATGGAGCGGGTACAGGAACTCCAGACACATCTCCGCGAGGCCTACGCCGCCAACGTCCAGCTAGAGCATGACCTGGCCGTGCAGCGGGAGAAGCACCTGAAAGAAGCGCTCCGTGGCCACGAGCTCATCGAGACGATGCAGGAGAAGCTCGAACGCCTCGTGAACCGCGTGAACGAACTGGAGACCCAGCAGGACACGCGGCACCAGAAGGGCCGCGAAGGACTCGCCGAGGTGCGAGCAGGGCTCGCCAACGAGCGGCGGCAGCGCAAGGCGGATGTTGTCAGGTTGGCGGCAGGTACGCTGACGGTGGCGGCGGCCGATAGCCCGGAGAAGACTCCAGCTGAGTCAGTCACCGAGACGCAGAGGTCCGCACCGGTCCACGGCACAACACCCCCGCTCCCGGGTTCACCCTCGACGCCGACGCGGGAATCGCCGTTGATGGCCAGGGGCGCTCAGGCCGTCGGCTACGCCGCTCTCGCCGGCATTCGGAACACGCCGCACCCGGACCCGCTGCCTGCTCCCCAGCCCTCCGCTCCCCCAAGCCCTCCCGTCCTCAGCCCCTTGGAGGCGCTCGCCCTGTTCCTGCGGAACCTCCCCGTGAACTCGAACCCGCGATAATTGCCGGAGCTCAGGCCGTTTGTGCGATGCGTACAAGCAACGTCTGCAAGGCCTGGGTCGGTCCAACACGGGCGACTCGCCTCAGAAACCAGCGGATCTGGCGGGCAAAATCGCATTTCACACCACGGTCGACGACACGCTCCGTCGATGAGCCGTGAGATCAGGTGCGCTCCCAAGGGGGTTCATAAGGGGGTCTTCCCGTCCTTGCCGCCCTCGAAAGCGGTCCAGAAGTCCAAAAGCGCGAATAATCATCCTTTGAGTGGGCGCGAAGCCGAACTCATGGGCGAATTGTCTACGCGTTGGGAGGGCGACGAGAGTGTCTTGGAAAGGAGACCGGTCGCGTCGCTCAGAAACCTCGCCCTCTTCTCCTAAGGAGTCATTCCACCATGGACGATCACACCTTCCCCGCTTGGATTCTTCGGCCGCAGGGTCAGGTTCCCCTGCCCGCGGTCTCTGTGCCGGTGTCGGCCTGCCCGGGTCCCCGTCAGGGTACCGTCGCTCGTTGAAACGACTCTGCGTAGCCTGGCTGAGTGGCTCCACGAATGGGCCATGAAGATTGCCCGCGGGGTCCTGCTGGGCGTCGAGTTCTTCCGGCGTTTCCTCGGCCCCGCGGTGCAGCTGCCAACGGCTTCCGTGGGCGAGGCTCTACCCGCCGTCGTGGCCCCGCCGACGTGGGGGGTGACGGCCCGTTACAGGAGTCCGGTCGGCTATGCCGCGCCCTCGGTCGCGGCGAGCGATCCCTTGCCCCCCGCCCCTGCCCCGGTCGCCGCATCTGCGCCGTCCCATGCCGAGCTGCCGTTGCCGGTCGAGACCCGTGCCCTCCTCGATGCCAACGGCGTCCAGAGCGCAGCGGAGGAAGCCCCCGCACCAAACCTCAACCTTGCCCACGCCTGGCTCCGCGCGACCAACCCGCTCAAAGACACCGACTCCTCGGCCGATGACGTGGCGTGGGACGAGATCCCCACGGATGAGTTGCGGAGCATTCTCATCGCTGCGGTGTTCGCCCGCGCCCGCTCCTGCCAGGGCTCCACCTCTGGCTGCGAGCGCGACGGTCTCGGCGTCTGGTTGGGGGAGGTCGCCGACATCGCGTTCGACGATCCCGTCGAACGCCTCCACTGGATGTCCGAGATCGCGCCTTCCCTGGTGCGCCACGGCATCGACAACGATCGGCGGGAAGAGTTGATCGGCGCCGCCGTTGGATGGCTCGCCGAAGTTCCTTGGAGGGATCCCCAGGCAGTGTTCGGCGCCTTGCGGGTCGTCGAGCGAATCGCGAACTCGGGGATCGACCCGGCGGATACCCTGTTGGAGCAGGCTGGTGAAGTGTGGCGCGATCGCTCGGGGCCGAGGATGCTGTTACCGGGCACGTTGGTTGATGGCGTAGTGCACCGGTTGGCTGATGGGCATCAACGGCGCGGCGCGATGACGCCCGTCGCTTGATGTCCATCGAGCCGACCGCGACTCGTTCGCCGTCTGCGCGATGGACATCATCG
>JBGARZ010000024.1:0-150355 GCA_044229975.1 Polyangiales bacterium | reverse complement strand
CCGACGCACGACACACCGTCGCCGACGACTGGAACCCGTCCGCCGGGCAAGCCGCCGCACTGCCCGTGCAGTTCTCGACGACGTCGCACACGCCCGCCGACGCGCGGCACACCGTGGCCGACGAGGAGAAGACGTTGGCCGGGCAGGCGTTCGAGACGCCGTTGCAGATCTCCTGCGGGTCGCACACGCCCGCCGTCGCGCGGCACACCGTGCCCGCCGTCGCAACCACGTCCGCCGGGCACGCCGCCGCAGAGCCCGTGCAGGCCTCCGCGATGTCGCAACCACCGGCCACCGACGCGCGGCACACCGTGCCCGACGCAACGAAGCTATTCCCCGGACAAGCCGCCGCACTGCCCGTGCAGCTCTCGGCCACGTCGCACACGCCCGCCGACGCACGACACACCGTCGCCGACGACTGGAACCCGTCCGCCGGGCAAGCCGCCGCACTGCCCGTGCAGTTCTCGACGACGTCGCACACGCCCGCCGACGCACGGCACACCGTCGCCGACGACTGGAACCCGTTCGCCGGGCACGCGGCGCCAGTGCCCGCGCAGGTCTCGGCCACGTCGCACACACCCGCCGAGGCGCGACACACCGTGCCCGCTGCCACGTTGGCCCAGGTCGTCGGACCCGAGACCGTCAACGACGGGACCGTACACACCTGGCAGTTGTTGGCCGGGTTGAGCTGGCCAGTGGTGAAGCAGACGCCGCCGATGCGGCAGAAGCCCTCGTCGGTCAGGCCGTCGCAGTCGTTGTCGACCCCGTCGCAGGTTTCCGTGGTCGGCGAACCCGGCGTCGCCGAGCAGGACGTCGTGGCGCCGCCCGAGGCGCAGATCTGGGTGCCCGTCGCCGTGCAGGCGCCAATGCCGACCGTGCAGGCGAGACCCAACGGAACCGGGCAACCGAAGACCTGCACCTCGGCGATCGAGAGGTAGTCGGCACTCAGGCGCTGCAGACGCACATAACGGGTCGTCGCGACGAAGGACGAGGTCGAGCTCGGCACCGCCGAGGCCACGGTCACCCTCGGCGTCCAGGTCGACCCGTCCGTGGAGGTCTGGATCGAGAAGTTCTGCGACTGACCCGGGCTGGCATCCGTGCGGCCGAAGACCACCACGCGGGTGACCTGGTAGCTGCCGCCCAGGTCAACCTGCCACCAACCCAGACCGGTTTCGGCAATGGCCAGCTGGCTCGGCGTGGTGCCCGTGTAGAAGCCGCTGGTCAACCCATCGACCGCGATCTGCGGGCCGAACTGCGCGACCGTGCCGTACTGCACCGACAGGCTCGTCGAGCGGCCCTGCGCGAGGTTCACCTCCGTGGTGCACGTCGTCGAGGTGCCCGTGAAGAGCTCGTCGACCAGGCCATCGCAGTCGTTGTCGATCGCGTCGCAGATCTCGGTGGTCGGCGCGCGGGTCACCGTGTTGGGCGGACAGAAGCCGCTCAAGCCCGTGCAGCTCTCCGACGGATCGCAGTACGGCTGGTTGATCGACGCGCGGCAGACGGTGCCCATCGGGCGCAGCACGTCCGCCGGGCACGCCGCCGCAGAGCCCGTGCAGCTCTCGGCCACGTCGCAGGTCGTATCAACCGCCGCGCGACACACCGTCGCCGACGACAGGAACCCATCCGCCGGGCACGCCGCCGCGCTGCCCGTGCAGTTCTCGACGACGTCGCACACGCCCGCCGACGCGCGGCACACCGTGGCCGACGAGGAGAAGACATTGGCCGGGCAGGCGTTCGAGACGCCGTTGCAGGTCTCCTGCGGATCGCACACACCCGCCGTCGCGCGGCACACCGTGCCCGACGTCGCGACCACGTCCGACGGACAAGCCGCCGCACTGCCCGTGCAGGACTCCGCGATGTCGCAACCACCGGCCACCGCCGCGCGGCACACCGTCGCCGACGACTGGAACCCATCCGTCGGGCACGCCGCCGCGCTGCCCGTGCAGCTCTCGGCCACGTCGCACACGCCCGCCGACGCGCGGCACACCGTGCTCGACGGAGAGAACGCGTCGGCCGGGCACGCCGCCGCGCTGCCCGTGCAGTTCTCCGCCACGTCGCACACACCCGCTGTCGCGCGACACACCGTGCTCGACGGAGAGAACACATTCGCCGGACATGCCGCGCTGGTGGCGCCGCAAACCTCCTGCGGATCGCAGACGCCCGCCGACGCGCGGCACACCGTGCCCGCGCCGACGCCTACGTCGGCCGGGCACGTCACAGCCAGACCCGTGCAGGTCTCAGCCACGTCGCAGCCGCCGCCGTTGTTGGCGCGACACACGGTACCCGCAGGAGAGTAGCTGTCACCCGGACACGCGGCCGTGGAGCCCGTGCAGCTTTCGGCCACGTCGCACACACCCGCCGACGCGCGACACACCGTGCTCGACGGAGAGAACGCGTTGGTCGGGCACGGCGCGCTGGTGCCACCGCAGGCCTCGGCCGGGTCGCAGACACCTGCCGATGCGCGGCACACGAAGCCCGCGGCGCGCGCTCCATCCGCCGGGCAGGCCGCCATCGAGCCCGTGCAGCTCTCCGCCACGTCGCAGCCGCCACCGTTGTCCGCGCGGCACACCGTGCTCGACGGCAAGAATCCGTCGCCCGGACACGCCGCGGTCGAGCCCGTGCAGCTCTCCGCCACGTCGCACACGCCCGCCGACGCGCGGCACACCGTGCTCGACGGAGAGAACACGTCCGCCGGACACGCCGACGCACTACCCGTGCAGGTCTCAGCAACGTCGCAGACGCCCGCCGACGCGCGGCACACCGTGCCCGAGGGAGAGAGCGCGTCCGTCGGACACGCCGCGGCCGAGCCCGTGCAGCTCTCCGCCGGGTCGCAGACGCCCGTCGACGAGCGACACACCGTGCTCGACGGAGAGAACACGTTGGCAGGACACGCGGCGCTGGTGCTGCCGCAAACCTCCGCCACGTCGCACACCCCCGCGGCCGCGCGGCAGACCGTGCCCGCCCCGCGGCCACCATCCGCCGGGCAGCCCGCCGCCACGCCGGTGCAAGCCTCGGCCACGTCACAACCGCCACCGTTGTCCGCACGGCAGACCGTCCCGGCCGCCACGAAGCTGTCGCCCGGACAAGCAGCCGCGCTGCCCGTGCAGCTCTCGGCCGTGTCGCAGACGCCCGCCGACGCGCGGCACACCGTGCTCGACGGTACGAACACGTCGGTCGGACACGCCGCAGTCGAACCAGTGCAGGTCTCAGCCGTATCGCAGACGCCCGCCGACGCGCGGCACACCGTGCTCGACGGAGAGAACACGTTGGCCGGACACGCCGCGCCCGAACCACCGCAGGTCTCGGCCGGGTCGCAGACACCCGCCGACACACGGCAGATCGTGCCCGCCGCGACGTTGCCCCAGGTCGATGGACCCGCCGAGGTGCTGGGCGCCGTGCACACCTGACAGTTGTTGGCCGGGTTCAGGTCGCCGTTGCTGTAGCAAGTGCCACCGATGCGGCAGAAGCCCTCGTCGATGAGGCCATCGCAATCGTTGTCGATCCCGTCGCAGGTCTCCGCCGGGAACGAGCCCACCGGCGCCGTGCACCCGGGCATCCCGCACGAGCAGCGCGAGATCGACAGGGTGTACGTGCCACACATCGCAGCGCCGCCCGGACGGTAGACCCGGATCAGCACCGTCTGCGGCCAGACCCGATCACGCGTCGAGAACGCGCCCGTCGGAGAGCCGCCGGCCGGCGACACGTTGTCGATGAACTGCCAGCTCTGGAGGGTGTCCATCGGCGCGCACGACCCCGCAGCCAGGCAGTTGGGCGAGGTCGAACCGCTCACCAGCACCTGCATGCGCAGCAGGCCGCTCGCCACGCCCGCGCCCGACAGGTTGATCGTCGGCGTCCCCGTGCCGTGCATGTTGTAGTCGTAGTTCGGCGGGAACGTGACCAGGTACCACTGCTCGGCGCCGGAGACGGACGACATATAGGTCGTCTGCGTGATCGAGCCGCCCGAGCCGACGGTGCCGAGGTTGGTCGGCGACGCACACGTCGTCGCGACGCCATTGTCGACGACGCCATCGCAGTCATCGTCGACGCCGTTGCACGCCACCGAGATCGGCGGAGCTTCCGACACCGGCGCGCGGGTCACCGTGTTGGGCGGGCAGAAGCCGCTCGAACCCGTGCAGGTCTCCGTCGGATCGCAGTACGGCTGGTTGACCGACGGGCGGCACACGGTGCCCATCGGGCGAACCACGTCCGCCGGACACGCCGCCATCGCACCCGTGCAGCTCTCGGCCACGTCGCAGGTCGAGTCGACCGACGCGCGGCACACCGTGCTCGACGGGCGGAACAAGTCGGTCGGACACGCGATGCCCGAGCCCGTGCAGTTCTCAGCGAGGTCGCAGGGGCCCGCCACCGCGCGGCACACCGTGCTCGACGGACGGAAGCCGTTGGCCGGGCACGCCGCCATGGAGCCCGTGCAGCTCTCCGACTGGTCGCACACGTCCGCCGCCGCGCGACACACCGTGCTCGAGGGCAGGAACACATCCGCCGGACACGCCGCGCTGGTCGACCCGCACACCTCAGCCACGTCGCACACGCCCGCCGCGATGCGGCAGACGGTGCCGGCGCCCATGCCCAGGTCCGGCGGGCACGCTGCCATCGAGCCCGTGCAGGCTTCCTGAACGTCGCAGCCACCACCGTTGCTCATGCGGCAGACCGTGGTCGACGGCAGGAACACATCCGCCGGACACGGCGCGGTCGAACCCGTGCAGTTCTCGGCCGCATCGCACACGCCCGCCACCGCGCGACACACCGTGCTCGACGGGGAGAACGCGTCCGTCGGGCAGAGCGCCGTGGAGCCCGTGCAGTTCTCGGCCGGGTCGCACACACCCGCCGACGCACGGCACACCGTGCTCGACGGAGAGAACACGTTGGCCACGCACGGCGTGCTGGTGCCGGTGCAGGTCTCGGCCGGATCACAGAAGCCCGCCGACGCGCGGCACACCGTACCCGCCGCAAGCGCGCCATCCGCAGGACACGTCGCCGCGCTACCCGTGCAGCTCTCGGCCACGTCGCAGCCGCCCATGTTGTTGGCGCGACACACCGTGGTCGACGGCAGGAACACGTTGGCCGGGCACGCCATGCTCGACCCGTCGCAGGTCTCCGCGGCGTCGCACACGCCCGCCACCGCGCGGCAGATCGTGCCCGACGCGACGCCTACATCCGCCGGGCAGGCAGCCGCGCTACCCGTGCAGCTCTCGGCCACGTCACAACCCAGACCGTTGTTGGCGCGGCACACCGTGCTCGACGGCAGGAACACGTTGGTCGGGCAGGCCGCCGCGCTACCGGTGCAGCTCTCGGCCGTATCGCACACGCCCGCCGACGCGCGGCACACCGTGCTCGACGGCAGGAACACGTTGGTCGGGCACGGCGCGCTGGTGCTGCCGCAAACCTCCTGCACATCGCAAGGTCCAGCCGCCGCGCGACACACCGTGCCCGCGCCCGCGCCGACGTCGGGCGGACACGCCGCCGCGGTGCCCGTGCAGCTCTCGGCCACGTCGCAGCCGCCGCCGTTGCCCGCGCGACACACCGTACCGACCATCACGAACGCATCAGCCGCACACGGAGTGCTGGTGCCTGTGCAGGTCTCAGCTACGTCGCAAGCACCCGCCACAGCGCGGCAGATCGTGCCTGCCGCCACCGCGTTGTCCGCCGGACACGCTGCTGCGCTGCCCGTGCAGTTCTCCGCCACGTCGCAGCCGCCGCCGTTGTTGGCGCGACACACCGTGCTCGACGGCAGGAACGCATTGGTCGGACACGCCGCACTGGTGCCGCCGCAAACCTCCTGCACATCGCAGGTGCCCGCTACGGCGCGGCACACGGTGCCCGCAGCACGCGCGCCGTCGGCCGGGCAGGTGACCGAGCTGCCCGTGCAGGTCTCCGCCACGTCGCAGCCGCCACCGTTGTCCGCACGGCACACCGTGCTCGACGACTGGAAGCCGTTGACCGGACACGCTGCCGATGCACCCGTGCAGCTCTCGGCCACGTCGCACACACCCGCCGCCACGCGACACACCGTGGTGGACGGGAGGAAGCTATCCGCCGGGCAAGCCGAGCTCGATCCGTTGCAGCTCTCCGCGGTGTCGCACGAGCCCGCCGCCGCGCGGCAGACCGTGCCCGAAGCGACGCCCACATCGGTCGGACACGCCGCCGCGCTGCCCGTGCAGTTCTCTGCGACGTCACAACCCAGGCCGTTGTTGGCGCGGCACACCGTGCTCGACGGCTGGAACGCATCAACCGGGCACGGCGCGCTGGAGCTGCCGCAGACCTCGGCCACATCGCAGGGGCCGGCCGCCGCGCGGCAGATCGTGCCCGCCATGCCGCCCACGTCGGCCGGGCAGGCCGCCGAGCTACCGGTGCAGCTCTCGGCCACGTCGCAGCCGCCGCCGTTGCTGGCGCGGCACACCGTACCGACCATCAGGAAGGCGTCGCTCGGACAAGCCGCCGAGGTGCCGCCGCAGGTCTCGGCCACGTCGCAGGCACCCGCCGTCGCGCGGCACACCGTGCCAGCCGCAAGAGCGCTGTCCGCCGGGCACGCCGCCGTCGAACCCGTGCAGGTCTCCGCCACGTCGCAGCCGCCACCGTTGTTGGCGCGGCACACCGTGCTCGACGGCAGGAACGCGTTGGCCGGACACGCCGCACCCGTACCCGCGCAAACCTCTTGCGTGTCGCAGACACCCGCCGCCGCACGGCATACCGTACCGGCCGCGACGTTGCCCCAGGTCGTCGGACCCGCGACCGTCAACGGCGGCACCACGCACTGCTGGCAGTTGTTGGCCGGGTTGAGCTGGCCATTGCTGAAGCAGACGCCACCGATGCGGCAGAAGCCCTCGTCGATGAGGCCGTTGCAGTCGTTGTCGAGGCCGTCGCAGACCTCAGGCGTCGGGGCGCCCGCCATCACCGAGCAGGTCGACGTCGGACCGGTGCCGCAGATGACGACACCCGTTCGAGCACAGGAGCCAACGCCCACCGTGCAAGCGCCACCCGTCGGGAGGCAGGTGCCAGAGCAGCTGGCCTGACCCGCCGGGCAGCCGCAGGTAAAGCCCGAGCAGGTGCCGCTGACCGGCGGGCTGCACGACGACCCGGGGGCGCTCGGCGAGTCCACCGGGCACGCCGCGGCGCTGCCCGTGCAGCTCTCCGCCGCGTCGCAGACACCGGCCGACGCGCGACACACCGTGCTCGACGACCGGAAGGCGTCCGTCGGACACGCGGCACCGGTACCACCGCAGGTCTCCGCTACGTCGCAGACGCCCGCCGACACGCGACACACGACGCCTGCTGCAACGTTGTTCCAAGTCGTCGGGCCTGCGACCGTCGACGACGGAACCGTGCACACCTGGCAGTTGTTGGCCGGGTTGAGCTGGCCATCGTTGAAGCAGACGCCGCCGATGCGGCAGAAGCCCTCGTCGATGAGGCCGTTGCAGTCGTTGTCGATCCCGTCGCAGGTCTCCGCCGGGAGCGACCCCGATGGCGCCGTGCACCCGGGCATCCCGCAAGTGCAGCGAGAGATGAACAGCGTGTAGAGCCCACAACCCAGGCCCACGCCGCTCGGACGGTAGACGCGAACCAACACCGTCCGAGGCCACACCCTGGTGCGCGTCGAGTACGCGCCCGTCGGGGTGCCACCGCCCACGGACTGGTTGTCGATGAACTGCCAGCTCCGAAGGTCGAGGCCGCACGACGCCGCCGCCGCGCAGTCGGCGACCGCCGTCCCGCTAACGAACACCTGCATCCGCAGGGTGCCGCTCGTCACCTCCATGCCGGTGAGGTTGATCGTGGGCGTCCCCACGCCGTGCATGTTGTAGTCGTAGTCCGGCGGGAACGTGATCTGGTACCACTGCTCACCGCTACCACCAGGCATGAAGGTCGTCTGCGTGACCGACTCCCCGAGCCGCACGATACCGAGGTCGCTCGGCGCCGCGCAGCTGTTGGTCGCTCCGTCGTCTGCCTGACCATCGCAGTCGTCGTCGATACCGTTGCAGACCTCGGTGCCCGGGAGCACCTGACCCATGCAGCTGCTCGCCCACGTACCCGCGGTGCATGCCTGCGAACCCGGACGGCAAACGCCGACACCGCTCGTCCCGGTCGGCCCCGTGTAGCAGCTACGTGCAACGCCGTTGTCGATGGCGCCGTTGCAGTCGTCATCCAGGTTGTTGCAGATCTCCGCCGCAGGCAGAACCGCGCCCGTGCAGGTGCCCCACGTGCCGGCGCCGCAGGTCTGCGTTCCCGGGCGGCACAGGCCGACGCCCGCCGAGCCCATCGGGCCGCCGTAGCAGCTCTGCGTCACGCCCTCGTCGACCATGCCGTCACAGTCGTCGTCGATGTTGTTACAGACCTCGACGCCCACCATGCCGGCGGTCGCGCTGCACTGCACCCCGGTGCCGTCGCCGCGGCACACCACGGTGCCCGAGCGAACGCAGGCACCCACGCCCGCCGTGCAGGAGGTACCCAGCGTCGGGAAGGTCTCGTCGACCGGGCCGTCGCAGTCGTCGTCGAGGCTGTTGCAGATCTCCGCGACCGGGGTCACCTGGCCCGCGCACGTGCCCCACGAGCCCGCGCTGCAGGTCAGCGTGCCGCCGTGGCAGAGGCCCACGCCGTTGGTGCCCATGGCGCCCGTGTAGCAGGCCATGGTCAGGCCCTCGTCGACCATGCCGTCGCAGTCGTCGTCGAGGCCGTTGCAGGTCTCCGTGCCGCTGCCGCCGGGTACGCACACCTGCGGGACACCGCCCACGCAGTTGCTCACCGTACGAGCGCAGAGACCCGCACCGCAGGTGGTGGTCCCGAGACCCTCGTCGACCATGCCGTCGCAATCGTCGTCGAGGCCGTTGCAAACCTCCAGGACCGGCGTGACCTCACCCGGGCAGGCGACGCCGAACAAGCCGCCCGAGCACATGCGCGACCCGCCGTGGCACTGGCCCACACCCTGGGTGCCCGTCGGGCCCGTGTAGCAAGCCTCGGCGATGCCGTCGTCGATCGTGCCGTCGCAGTCGTCGTCGATGTTGTTGCAGGTCTCCACCGCCGGGAGCACCTGGCCTGAGCAGGTGCCCCAAGCGCCGACCGAGCAGGTCGAGATGCCGTCGCGGCAGCGACCGACCAGGCGCGTACCCGTCGGGCCCGTGTAGCAGTTCTGCGTGACGCCGTTGTCGATGGCGCCGTTGCAGTCGTCGTCGAGGGCGTTGCAGATCTCCGACACCGGAGTCACCTGGCTCATGCAGGTACCCCAGGCGCCCGCGGTGCAGGTGGCCGTGCCCGCGCGGCAGACGCCGACGCCACCAGTGCCCGTCGGGCCCGTGTAGCAGCCCTGCGTCACGGTCTCGTCGGTCATGCCGTCGCAGTCGTCGTCGAGGGCGTTGCAGAGCTCGGCGGACGGCGTGACCTGACCCGCGCACGAACCCCACGCCCCCGCGGTGCAGGTCTGCAGGCCCGGCGCGCAGACGCCCACGCCGCTCGTACCCGTCGCGCCCGTGTAGCAGCTCTGCGAGACGCTCTCGTCGACGCTGCCATCGCAGTCGTCGTCGAGGGCGTTGCAGGTCTCGGCGCCCGGCGTGACCTGACCCGTACACGTGCCCCACGCCCCCGCGGTGCAGGTCTGCACGCCCGCGCGGCAGACGCCCACACCGCTCGTGCCGGTCGCGCCCGTGTAGCAACCCTGCATGACGCCATTGTCGATCACGCCGTCGCAGTCGTCGTCGACGCCGTTGCAGGTCTCCGTCGTCGACGGTCGGACGCCCGAGCTCATGCACACCGCGACACCGGTATCGCAGCTCGTCACGCCGATCGCGCAGGCAACGCCACCCGACGGCGTGCAGGGAGCACCCGCCGCGCAGGGCACGCAGTTGGCCATCGAGTCGCAGACATTGGGAGCGCCCGGCAGCCAGCGGATCGAGCTGCCTGCCGAGGCGATGCCCGCGACGTTGAAGCTCACCTGGTCAGCCGTCGGCCCGGCGAGCTGCTGGATGCCGATGGTGGCGCTGTCGCCGGTCGCCCGGGTGCCGCCGTCCATCCGGTAGTACAGGACGTCGATCGCGTGGTTGCCCTCCGAGAGGCTCAGCTCGAAGGTGAGGTGCTCGCTCGCGCTGGGAGGACCGCCCGTGAAGAAGTACGCGTCGTCCCACTCCGCGATGTAGCGGCGCAGCGGGGCCGTCCCGACCGTGGCCGTGCAGATGCCGCTCGTGGTCCGGAGGTGGATGTCGTCCCAGAACGCGAAGATCGTGTTCTCGACCGACGTCGTCGGCAGCATGCTGTTGATCGCCGCCATGGTCGGCGTCACGAACGACATCATGCCGTTCGTCGCGAGGGCGGCGGACGTGTACGGGCTGCCGTAGAAGCGGAACGGGAAGGGAAGGGTCTGAGCGGGGACCACCCCGTCGTCGCCGTTCACCTGGAAGGTCAGATGGCCGGGGAGCGCGCAGACATCGACCCAAGGCATCGGCGACGGACGGGTGCGGGTATAGGTGTCGGTGCTGCCACCGCAGACGGTGCCGACCGGGAGCTGCGAGACCACCGTGCAGACCGGCGCGCCCGTGGTGCAACGGATCTCGCCCGTGCTGCACGCAGCGCCCGTGCTGCACGCAGCACCCTCCGTGCAGGGCACGCACATGCCCGTTCCGTTGCAGACCGAACCCGTACCGCAGGTCGTTCCGGGGGCCGCCACGCCGTCGTCGACGCACGTCTCGACCAGGCGACCGCCCGTGGAGTTGAGGCAGTCGATGCGACCGCGGCGGCAGTTGGAGGCCGGGCCGAAGGTGCACAGGCCGCCCGAACGGCACGCGACATCCTCAGGCGGAGCACAGGTGAACTGCATCTCCGTCGAGATGAGCGTCGGGGCCAGCCGCCGATCGGCCGAGGCAATCAGCCGTGCTTCGAGCTCCAGGAAGCGGAAGTGGTCCGCACCCACGAGCGTCGGCATCGACACGCGGATGAGCGCACCGACGTCGCGGTTGCTGGTCGGCAACACAGGCGCGCCATTGGGGGCTTCCGGCAGATCGATCCAGGGCGCGGTGCCGAGGCCAGCCGCCGTCTCCGCCACGCGCACCCGGAACTGGATGCTCGTACCCGGCGGGACGATGGAGGAGAAGTTGAACTGCCCCCAGAACGGCGCGTCGATGCCGCTGCAGGTCGTGCCCTCGTAGACGCGACGGTAGATGCCATCGCTGCAGGCCGTCGCGCCGGTGACCGGGGTCCACCGGATCGTGCGGCCCGCCGGGGTGACGCCCGAGACGTTGTAGCCGACGAGGTCGGTGGAGGCCCCAGTGCCCTGCTGCAGGCCGACGGTGGCCGAGCTGCCATCAGCCCGGGTGCCCTGCCCCATCATCTGGTTGTAGATGACGTCGATGGTGTTGGACGTCTCGGTCAACACCACCTGGTAGGTCAGGTGCTCGGAGGCGGGCGTAGCCGACCCGGAGAAGAACTGGTCGTTCCACTGGACGACGTACTCGCGGTTGGGCGCGGTGCCGTAGACCGCGACGCACGCGCCGCTCGAGCGGTTGGCGACGTCATCCCAGAACGCGAAGATCGTGTTGGCGACGTCGGTCGTCGGGAGGTTGCCGTTGGCACCGCTGGGGGTCGGGGTGTCGAACGACACCATGCCGTTGGCGGCGATGCCCGCCGTGAGGAAGGGCGTCCCATAGAACTGGAACTGGAACGGCAACGTGACCGGCGCGATGCCGTCGTCGGAGTTCAGCAGGATGTTCTGGTGGCCCGGCGCCGCGCACGCATCGCGCCACGCCGTGGGCGAAGCGCCGCGGGTGTACGTGCCGCCCATGCCGGTGGTGCAGGTCGACGTGATGCCGCCGCGGGTGCCCGCGCCGCCCGGGCAGAACACCGCGTGCGCGACATCGGCGACGGAGACGTTCGACGAGCCGGCCGGGATCGGGTCGCTGGCCTCGGGGCAGATGACCTGGTGGCGACAGTCGGGCGAGCAGCTGCCCGGGCACTGCGAGACCACACCAACGAAGCGCGTGGGCCGACGGAAGTCTTCACGCCACTGACGGCACGCGGACCACTGACCCGTCTCCGGGTTGCCGGGCACGGGCTCGCAGTTGCGCTGGCCAAGGTTGCAGGCGAGCTCGGCCCCGCGGCTCAGGCCCGTGTCGAGGTCACAGCCGAGCGGCGCGGCGCCGAGCTGACAGAGGCAGCCCTGGCGCACGTTGGGGACGCGGTCGCAGTAACACTGGTCGGTGATGTTGGCGTTGGTGTCGTCGCAGTCGACGTTGATGCACCCGATGCCAAAGCCGTAGCGGTCGCCGTCGTTGTCACGACAGGGGAGAGGAGGAGTGACGCGCTCGCCGGTCTCGACCAGGTCGGAGGCGCCGTCGTTGGGCCCCTCGAAGTCGTCCGTCACGTCCATGGGCGCCGGCGCGTCGAAGGCGATGGTGACCGACGCGTCCTCGAACCCGACGAGCGAGCCGCCGCCGCCACAGCCCACGAGGGCCAGCAGCGCGGCAATCAGGATCGCTGTTGGTGTCCACCGGACCTTCATCAAACTCCCCGATCCTCCAACAACTTCGTCGCGAGGATACCGGTGGATGTCGCCGTTCGCCTGATGGAACTCACCGCAGATTTCTCGATCCTGAGCTGAGATCCACCCTTAGGGGTCAGCAACCTGCATACCGACGTTCGCCGGGGCGATCCAGAGCCTACAACAATTCTCTGGTGGATAGTCTACGGACCCACCCCATCAACAAGCTCACAACCAATCTAGATCAGACAGTTTTTCCGGTCTCCAACCCTTCACCGGAAGTCTCTGCCTGGAGTGGTTCGACCCCGCCCCTTTCTTCGTTGTTTCGTTTCATCCGATGGCATTGCGCCATGCACGATCGCTTCGTTGATTTCTCCCTCGGACGTTCCCTCTTACCAGCGGACATTCTTGCAGACCTACGCAACGGTTGCGGACTCGGCCGCACAGCTCACTCCTGGAGACTGCTTCGCCTGGGACAAGGACCGGGTGATCGCCACCCGGGCGGCGCGAACTAGCGGCGCTGGAACGGGTGTTGTTACGGTCCGCCCGCATCAGGAAGGCGCCGCGTCGGAATGACAGATACTTCTCGGAGCGCTCAGTCGCTCGCTGATCTCCAGGCAGAGCGCGCCGTGCTGGCGGCCGCGCTGCTCGACGGCGAGGGGCACGAGCGGATCATCCCCCGGGTCGCGACGATCCTGAAGTCGGGGGACTTCTACGACCCGCGGCATGCGCTGCTCTGGGAGGTGGTGCTCGCACTCCACACCCGCGGCGAGCCGGTGGACGTGCTCACGGTGGTGGCCGAGCTGCGGGTCCGCGACCGGCTCAACACCGTCGGCGGCGCCCAGTATGTGGGCGAGCTCACCGATGAGATCCCGACGCTCTCGCACTGCGAGTCGCACGCGCGCATCGTGTGGGACCTCGCCGAGCGCCGGCGTGCCCTGGAGGCCTACCAGGCCGCGACCCATCGGCTGCTGAGCGGCGAGGCCCTGCCCGCGGTGCGCGTCGCCCTCGACCGCTCGCTCGGCACGATGCAGGACCAGGCGGGCGCCACCCGCGTCGGCCAGGACGTCGAGGGGATGCTCGACACCATGTGGGCGCGCCGCACGGGGCAGGAGGTCGCCATGGCCACCCCGTGGGGCCCCGTCGACAGCCTCCTCGGCGGCGGGCTCTGGCCCGGGATGTACGTACTCGTCGGGGGCACCGGGTCGGGCAAGACCCAGTGGGCGGTGCAGGTCGCCGTCGAGGCCGCGCGGCGGGGGCAGTCCGCCCTCTACCTGGCGCTGGAGCTGTCGCGGCAGGACCTCGCCGCCCGCGTGATGGGCACCCTGTCGGGCGTCGCGTGGAGCCGGATCCTCCGCGGCACCCTGGATGACGTCGAGGTCGCACAGGTGATGGAGGCCGCGCGCGCGGTCGAGCAGCTCCCCTTTCACACCGAGTGCGGGCCGCCCTTCGGCTACGGTGCCGAGACGCTGGCCTCGCGAGCCTGGGCGCTCAAGCCGTCGCTCATCGTGATCGACTACCTCCAGCTCTGCGCGGGGCGCCACGGTGAAGAACCCCGCACCGCCGTCGGGCGCGTCTCCTATGTGGCCCGCGCGCTCGCCCGCGACCTCGGGGCGGTGGTGCTGGTGCTGTCGAGCACCGCCCGCGCGAACTACGCCACGCTAGTGAACAACCCCGAGACCGACCCGACGGACCTCGTGGGCCTCGGCAAGGAGTCGGGCGAGATCGAGTACGCGGCGGACGGCGTGCTGGTGCTCGCGCGCAACGCCGAGCGCGGGCGCGGCCGGGTGCTGGTGCTCGCGAAGAACCGCCACGGCCCCGTCGGTCGCGCCGACCTGGAGTGGAACGGGCACACGTTCTCGACCACCGAAGGCCCCAAGGAGATCGTGCTGTGATCGCGTCGGCGGTGTTTCTGAACCGGCTCAACCGCATCGTGACGCGGGCGCAGGCGTCGACCAACGCCTCGCTGCGGGCCTGGGCCACGGCGGCCTCCAAGGACAAGCGCCTCGAAGAAGCCGCGGCCCTCGCGATGAGCGCGCTGTCCGAGCAGATCGAGGCCTTCGCCATCGACCGTCGCACCCGGCCCGCCGTGCTGGAGCGCGCGGCCGAGCGCTGGCTCTTCCGGCTGCTCTGGCACGGGGACGCCGCGCACTGGAAGACACTGCCGCCAGCGGAGATCCCGCTCGCGCTCGCCTCGGAGCAGGACGACGTCACCTGGAGCTGGCCGGTGAACCTCGCGCTCCGCGACGTCGCGATGATCCTCGACCAGACCAAGGACCCACACGCGCGACTCCTCGCGAGAGCGTTCCTCGATGGGACGTTGGTTCCGTTGCAGAGCGCGGAGGTGAGCGCGACGCAGGCGCTCATCGACAGCGGGATCATCCAGGCTGATGACGACCTGAAGGCCGCCCTCGCCCACTGGGACGTGCACGCGTGCGTGCTGCTCGCGAGCGCCGAGCTCGAGGTGCGCGAGGCGCAGCGACGGCAGGCCATCGCCCTCGACGCGGGCGCCGTGCACCACGAGCTGCTCTCCGGCTGGCGCGACCTCCCCAAGGATCGCCGCGTGCGGAAGACCCCCGTGCGCGACGGGTGGGCGGAGATTCTCTACCCCGGCAAGCAGCTCGGCCTGCGCCTCAGCGTGCAGGACCTCCCGGAGCGCATCGTCCACGCGGTGCGCGAGTGGAAGCACTGGCAGGGCCTGCGGCACTGGGCGGCGTTGCAGCTGCTGTTCACCGAGGCGGGCCGCACCGGCCGCGTGCGCTGGCGCCTGGAGGACCACCTCGCCGCGCTCGGCTACGGCGATCGATCGCGCCGCGACCTCAAGGTGCGCGTGACCGTGGCCGCGGAGGTCGAGGCCCTCACCCGCATGGAACTCGCCATCTACCACCCGGACGGGACCGTGCGTCTGCGCGGCCCGGTGCTCGCGGTCACGCAGCACGGCGAGAAGATGCAGGGCAGCGAGTGGGTGCTCGAGGGCATGGAGCTGGTGATCCACCCGGTGCTCTACGAAGGCGTTCGTAAGGCGAGCGGCGAGGTCGGTCGGCTCTGGGCGCCCGCTCCCACCGAGCTCGCGCGCATCGACCACATCCGCAACCCGCACGCGCTGGCGCTCGGGCTCATCCTCCCGATCCGCTGGCGGTGGGCGCTCTCCGAGGAGGTCGACTTCGTCGTGCTGTCGGGCGCCAAGCTGCTGGAGGCCGCGGGTATCGAGGTGCGCAACCAGCGCCCCGGTCGCGCGTGGACCACGCTGCGGCAGAACCTCGACGCGCTCCAGCGTGTGGGCGGCCTCGGGCGCTTCGAGTGGGAGGGCGCCAACGCCTGGACCCTCAACGGACGGTGCCGCCTCTACCAGCCGCAGTGGGCGCGCGAGCGGATGATCCACGGGATCGTTCCGCCGGAGACCGCGCCGCCGCCGTCGATCCTGACGGGGGGCGAGTTCGCCGCGTGGCGCAAGTCCAAGGGCTGGACCCAGGAACAGGCCGCCGAGGTGCTCGGCATCTCGCGTTGGACCGTGCACCGCGCCGAGGCTGAACCCGACGAGGCGCTCAAGAAGAGCCTGCACCAGGCGTTGCAAAAGCTTCGCTGACCGCCCCCGCCTACGCTGCGTAGCAGCATGTTGCAGAATCCGGCAGACCCCTACGGAAACAGTTGCGTAGTGCTCCTGAAGGGGGTGCCGATGTTGCAAATTCCGGCAGACCCTGACGGTGCCTGGGAGCCACCTCCATGTTGCAAATTCCGGCAGACCCTGACGGTGCCTGGGAGCCGCCTCCATGTTGCAAGATCCGGCAGATCTCGGCGGTAAATGTGGCAAGAACCGGCAGACACCCTACACAGATGTTGCAAATTCCGGCAGACCCTGGTTGGCACGGATCTAGAACTATGCGGAATCGTTAAGGAATTCGTCGCAAAATTCCCTCTTAAAAGGTTCCTTATAAGGAACCTTTTTTCCGGAGGCATCCGGTCGAGCCTGGAGGCTCTCCCGTCAGCCTCCTCAAGGGCAGAAGGGAGCACCCGATCCGCTCGCGCTGCCAACTTCCTGCCTACGTCCACCTACATGGTCTGCGACGCGCGGTTTGCGACACGCGGTTGATCCGCACGAGAGCACGTCTGTGTTGGCTCGTGGTTCGCACTATGATCGCGCGTCGTGGAGCCTGACCGGCAGTTCGAGATCCAACTCGGGCACATGTGCAACAACCGCTGCGTGTTCTGCGTGAGCGGGCAGCGCACGGCCATGCGCGAGGCCTTTCCCCTCGAAGCCGCGCCGGTGATCGAGAAGCTCCAGGAGGGCCGCGACCAGGGCATGCGCAAGGTGACGCTGCTCGGCGGCGAACCAACCATCCAGCCGGGCTTCCTGGAGGTCGTGCGCGGCGCCGTCAGGATGGGTTTCGAGGAGGTCGTGCTGTTCACCAACGGGGTGAAGACCGCGCGCATGGGCTTCCTCGACGAGGTGCTGGAGACGGGCGGCAACTTCATCTGGCGGCTGTCGTTTCAGGGCGCGACGGCGCTCTCGCACGAGCGCACGACGAAGAAGCTCGGGTCGTTCGGGCGGCTGCGCGAGACGATGATCAATCTCCGCGAGCGCAAGCAGCGCATCACCGTGAACATGTGCGTGGTGCGGTCGAACTACGAGTCGGTCGCGGAGTTCCCGAAGCTGCTGCTGCCCTTCGGGGTCGAGCAGCTGCACCTCGACATGATCCGTCCCCTCGACGCGGGCGTTCGCACCGAAGACGAGATGCGCGACATGCTCCCGCGCTACGGCGACATGGTCCCGGCCATGACGACGATGATCGAGCGCTTCGAGGCGGCTCGGCCCGGCTTCGACGTGAACATCGGCAACCTGCCGTACTGCATCGCGCCGAAGCTCGCGCCGTGGATCCACCACGACGGCGAGTCGACCTTCACCGTCGCCGTCGACTCGAAGGACCAGCTCAGCGAGGCCTGGGACAAGTACGAGGTGAAGCGCCGCGACAAGCTCAAGCTCGCGTCGTGCGCGTCGTGCGTCTTCGACGGGCAGTGCTCGGGCATCTTCGAGACCTACGCGCGGCACCACGGCACCGCGGAGCTCGAACCCATCACGCCCGCGAAGCTCGCGGTGCTCGACCCGACCCAGCGGCTCTTCGTGCTGCACGTGCGTCCGCTCGTCGCGAAGCTCACCGGGTGGTCGCCGCCGGCGCCCTTCACCACGCTCGCGGTGCACGAGAACTCACGCGACGGCGAAGTGACCCTGCGCGTCAACGGCGCGGGCGGCGCGTTCGCCGTGGTGGCGATGCGACGCGGCGGGAGCGGCGCGGGCGGCGTGGCGGCGACGGCGGCGTTCTCGCTGCACCTGCTCGACGCGCACGACGGCGGCGCGGCGGTGGTGGGCCTGCTGAAGGCGATCATGGGACGACTGTGTGAGGGCGACGACGTCGTCATGCTGCACACGGTGGCCGAGGACGCGGGGTTCCAGAGCGCGCGCGGCGCGGCGCTCGGTCGCGGGGTCGACCGTCGGCTGGCGCAGTGCCTCGGTCGGCTGCGGTCACGGGCGCCGTTTGGTGCGCTGCGCTGGCGTGACGTCATGGTGGCCACCGAGGGCAACGAGGCCGCTGTCGCGTTGGAGACGCCCGATGGCAACACCGTCACCCTCGCGCTGGCCGTGAAGGGCGCCGGGGTGGTCGGCAGCTACCGCCTCGCACGCCCCGTGACCTCTGCTTCGCCCGAGCTCGTCGACGCGGTGCGCGGCGCCATGGCTGCGTTGCGGGTAGGCTGACCGGCGCACCCGAAGCGCCGTCGCGCTCCCGCAGGTCGGCACGATTCGCGATGTCCTCCCCGTCCGTCTGGTTCATCCGAGAGCACGCGCTGATGCGCCGTCTCATGGCGCTGCGCCTGGTGCATGGCTCCTGGGAGATCGCGGCCACGATGGTCGTCGAGTCCTTCGTGGGATCGTCGGCCACGGAGCTTCACCTGTACTTCGAGGCCCGCTGCGCGCAGGCGTGCGAGTTCTGCGCGCAGCCCGTGCAGCGCGAGAAGCCGATGCACCGCGCGCTCGTGCTCTTCGACGACCGCTTCGAGCGGCTGACGGGCGACCTCGCGACCTCCGGCGCGCTCGACGCGTTGCTCAAGGCCTGCGAACGACACCAGCCGCCCGTCGCCGTGACGATCACCGGCCACGACTGGCTCCGTCACCCGTCGCACGACGCGATCATCGCAGCGCTGGAGCGACGCCCGTTGTTGCCAAAGCGCCTGCTCGGCCCGCACACCGCGCTGTCAGACGCCGCCCTCGCCCACCGCGTGGCGGCGATCCCCGGCCTCCAGGCGGTGGCCCTCACGCTACAGGCCGCGGACGCCGCCGCGCACGACGCGATGGCGGGGCGAGCGGGTGCGTTCCGCGAAGTGACGAGCGCGATCGATCACCTGAGCGCGGCGGGAGTCTTCGTGGAGATCAACACCGTCCTCACGCGACGCGCCGTCGAGCACCTGCCGCGGCTGCTGCCGTGGCTCGCCGAGCGCGAGCAGAAGTCGTCGCTCGCGGCCTTCGCGCCGGAGCCGTTGGTGCCCGATCCTGATCGTCTCCAGCCGGCCAACTCACTGGTTCGCCGCGCGCTGGTCGAGCAGTCCAGCGCGGCGGCTACCGTCGTTTCGTCGCTGGTGGGCGTCGCGCTGTGCGCCGTTCCTGTGGCGCTGCACCGTCGCACCTACAAGACCGTCGCGGCCGGCCTGTTCGCGCCTGCGAACGCGTCGGCTTGTGGCCGCTGCGTCGTGCGAGAGCAGTGCTCGGGCGTGAGCGAGTCCTACCTTCGCGCGCGTGGCGAGGCCGACCTGGTGCCCTTCGACCGGCCGCCCGGTTGAGGCTGTGCGTCACTCGACGCGAAACTCGCAGGGCGTGAGCGGAGCGAGGTCACCCGTGACGCCGCTCGGGACGTCGCCGATGCCTCGTAGCGTCTCGTCGATGCGGCAGTCGAGGCACGCCGTGAGCTGCGAGAAGTTGCGCTCGCTCGCGAAGAGCCGGGCGAAGTCCGCGGGCGTCTCGCTGCGCGACCACGTCGCGTAGCAGTAGCGGTTGATGTCGTTGTCGAAGAAGGTCGTGAGCGTGAGTGGGCCCGGCGCTTCGGGGCGCCTCCACGCTCGGACGCGCTCGGGCATGGCCGCCTCGATGCGCGCGCGAAACGCCTCGGCGCACGCTCGCGGGATCAGATGGTAGTTGAGCGCGTGCACCGTGAGGTCGTGGGCGAACGACGCGAAGTGGAAGCGCAGGTCGCCGCGGTGGGCGGCCGCTGCGCGATCGGCGGCGACGGTCGCGTAGAGCGGTCCAGTCGCGACGTGCACGGGGACGAAGCCGTCGAGGTAGCTCGTGAGGAAGGGGCCGAGCGCGAGGTTGCGCTGCGGGTCGGGGTGCACGCGCACGCGGTAACCGTCGGGCCCGAGGCGATCGGCGATGGCGTTGAAGGTCGCGGGCGAGGGCATGGTGACGACGCGGTTGGCGTCGTTCCAGGCGTAGCCCAGGCGGCGCACCTGCGCGACCATCGCGGGCCGGTGCCGGAAGTGTCCGGTGCCGCCGAGCAGCTCGATGGGGTCGATGGTCGGCCGCACGGTGATGGTGAAGCCGCCAGGGACGTCGCCCGCGAAGTCCTCGAAGGCCGGGCCCCATCCGTACACAGCATCGAACGCGCTGGCCCACGTCGCGAGCAGCGCGCGCTCCTCGGCAGGGCTCGGGACAGTGGTCGGCGTCTCGTCGTGCATCGAAGAGGTCAGTGGTCGGGGAGCGACTCGGGGAGTTCTTGCGTGCCGTAGTGGTCGTCCCAGCGGCGCATCTCGTCGAGGAGGTTGCGGCCCATCGCGGTGGGCCTCCCGTTGTTGAGCACCACGTCGGCGCCCGCGTGGTTGATGCGCCGGACCGCGGCGAAGCGCCGCTGGAAGTCGGCCGTCTTCGCGCGGGGGTGTCCGCCCTCGGCCATGCGCTCGTAGAGCCGCGCGACGGGCTGAAACGCGTGCACCGCGAGCATCACGCCGTGCAGCGGCCGCGGGTCGGGTCGCACGGGCGAGGCGTAGAGCGGCCAGAAGGCGTTTTCGAGCAGCGGGTCGAGCTCCAGCAGGGCGTTGAGCTTGTTGTGCGAGAACTCGTGGATGACCGCCTCGGTCATGGTCATGAGGTTGGGGTGGAGCGTGAGGTAGATGGTCCCGATGGCCTCCTGGTAGGAGGCCGAGAGGTGCTTGTGCTCGTCGTAGCCGACGGGCACCGCGAGGTGCAGGAAGAGGTCGATCTCGCCGCGCAGCGTGGGCAGGTACGTCGCGATGAGGTCGAGCGAGGCGCGCAGCGAGGCGCACCAGTCGTCGGCCGACTTCGCGCCGAGGTCGATGGCGTTGCCCTCCTTGTCGGGGTGCGCCTCGAACATCTGCAGCGGGTTGTTGTCGGCCAGCGCGAGGCGCAGCGTCGGCGTGATTGAGTGGTAGGGCCGCGTGATGAAGTCGGGCCGATCGTCGTCGCCCGTCCACGACTCGATGGCGTGGGTCTCCGCGCCGCGCGCCGTGACGAGGGTGACCGCGCCGTTGGCGAAGCGCGCCCCGGTGACCTCCGCGGCGAAGCGCAGCGCGAGGTTGGCGGGGATGGAGAGTACCTGATCGGGTAAAGATCCGAGCTCGACGGGCGCGGGCAGCGCATCGAGGCAGGCGAGCTCGAAGGCGAGCTGGGCGCGGAGCGCGCGGGTCCAACCGAGGGTGCGCTCGGGCGTCGACGGCTTGCGGAGGCAGCGCAGGAGCGAGCCCACGGTGGGGCGCCGCACGAGGCTGGCCGCGAGGCCCGGGGCGGCGAAGATCGCGTCGACGGTGCGCGCGAAGGCGCGGTGCTCGTCGGGCGAGTCGCCCGGAGCGATGGGCTTCGTCGGCAGGCGCTTCAGCTCGCCGAGGACGCGTCGCATCGCGGCGGAGAGCACGTCGCGCGCGGCGGTCGAACCCTCGTCGGGGATGGTGATGTCGCGCGGGGCCTTGAACCCGGGCGCTGCGGAGGATTCTGGCTTCGTGGACACCGCGGTCGGGAGCATACACTCCGCGGCGCGATGGGCGCGCGACCGCGATCGAACTCGTTCCACTACACGCTGCGCGGCGGGGTGGGGACGCTCACGTCCGAAGACCCGGCGGGGTGTCCGGTGCGTCGCGCGGGGCCGGGACGATGGCCGCGGGGGCGGGCGATCTTCCTGCGCCGCGACGACCGCGTGGCGGTGTTTGTGAGCGACACCTCGGACTTCACCGACGAGCAGCTCGTCGAGGTGCAGCACCGCGAGGGGCAGGTGTACCTCGACGTCTCCGACAAGCCCGCGCCCGACGACTTTCCGGTCGACCTGCGGAAGCTCCAGCGGAGCGCGGTGTGTTCGGGCTGCGACGCCTTCGCGCGCTGCGCGGGGTTGTTCGATCCGACGCGCGACGAGGTGTTCTCGCGGGATGATGCGGTGGTGGGCGCGATGGTCGCGGGGTTGCGCGGCGCGGTGCTCGACGTGGGCTGCGGCCAGGGACCGTACGGCGAGACGCTGGCGTCGCTCACCGCAGCGAGGACGATCGCGTACGTGGGCCTCGACCCCGACGCGGGTCACATCGCTGCGCTGCGCGAGCGCTGGCCCTGGGCGACGCTGCGAGTCGGCACCGCCGAGGACCTCGACCCGGCCGAGCGCTTCGACCACGTGCTGGTGCTCCGTAGCTGGAACCACCTCGCCGACCCCGCGGCCGTGGCTTCGTCGCTCGCGCGGATGCTGCGCCCCGGCGGGACGCTGCTGGCCGTGGACAACGTAGCCTTCGGGCTGGTGCGCTCACGCCGGCAGGCGGCGCGGGCGGAGGGTGGTCCGTCGGGCTTCGAGCACTACCGCAACGACGGCGCGGACGAGGCGGTGGCGACCGTGGCTGCGACCGGGCTCACGCTGGTCGACCGTTGGGACGTCGGGCCCGGGACGAGCAACCAGTGGTGGGTCCGATGGCGCAAGGAGTGAGCTCACTCCGCAATCGGTTGCGAGGCATGCCTAAGATTGCGGAGTGACCGACGGCTCCGAGGGTCGGAAAGCGCCATCGGTCCCCCAATGGCTTCCTTGCGAGCGGGTGCGCCGCGGGTGCAAACTCGGAACCATCATTGCAGGGGCCCGACGGGCCCGCAGGTCCGTACCAGAGGCTTTCACAGGCAAATGAGCACACAGACGTTGGACGGGTTTCCGAAGGATCTCGCGGTGGGCGACCTGGCCGAGGGGAGCGTGACGCTGACTGTGGACGCGGCGGTCTACCCCCTGGAGGCGGTCTACGGTGCGGCGTACATCTTCATCGACCGTTGTTTCGTGCTGCTCGATCGCCCGAAGGCCGGCTCCGTCGCGGTGACGCTGACGAGCAAGAAGGCAGCGACGGACGCAGATGCGCTGCGGAGCCTGGCGGGTGAGTTCGCCAACGAGCTGCTCACGCAGGCGTGGCGGCAGAAGATCATCGAAGAAAACCGTGTGTTGCTGGAGACGGTGACCACGCAGGCGCTGGCCGGCGCGACGGCGCGGGCGGCGGGCGCGGCAGAGCCTTCGCTCGACGAGCTGGCGAGCTTCGACTTCACGGAAGAGGCCTTCGACGATCCGCTCGGCATCGCGATGTCGTGGGAGGAGAAGTACAAGAAGAAGACCCCGACGGAGGCCGCGAGCGAGGCCAAGGTCGAGGGCGGCGGCGCCGAGGCAAAGCCGTGATCGAGCGGCGATTTCATCGCGACCTGTACTCCTCCGCGTCGGTCGACGGCGCGGTGAAGGTGTTCGAGGGTTTCGCGCGCTTCGAACTGGTGGACGACGGGGATTACCGGGTGGTGCGCATTAGCGCCAAGCGCCCCGAGCGTGAGCGCAAGGTGGCGCTGGAGCTTGGGAATTACGCGCTGGGCCTCACGCGGAAGGGCGGCATCTCGTGAACATGCTCGCGGGCATCGAGAAGCCGAGCGTGACGTTCCCGGCGTTCTTCCGGGTGCGGGAGATCGCGAGCGGGTCGTTCGTGGTGACCAACGCCCAGGGCGACTGGGTCATCCTCACGGCGCCTGAATTCAAGGCGTTTGGTGAGGGAACCGTCGAGCGCGGCACCGGGCTGTGGGACCGCTTGAAGGCCGCCAATCTCATCCGCGCGGAGTTCGACGTCCCGGCGGCGGTGGCGCGGCTCAAGAAGCGGATGAAGTTCCTGGATAACGGGCCCAACCTGCACATGCTGGTGGTGACCCTGCGGTGCAACGAGACCTGCGTGTACTGCCACGCCTCGCGCGCCGACATGACGGCCGTGGAGACGGACATGTCCGCCGAGACCGCGGAGAAGTCCGTCGAGCTCGCGCTGGGGAGCTCGTCGCCCTTCATCACCGTGGAATTCCAGGGCGGCGAGCCGCTCGTGAACTTCAAGGTCGTCAAGCACGCCATCGAGTACGGTCAGCGGCGCGCCAAGGAGATCGGCAAGAGCATCGAGTTCACGATGGTCTCCAACCTCGCCCTGATGGACGAGGAGAAGCTGGCCTTCCTGCTCGACCACAAGGTGCAGATCTGCACCAGCATCGACGGCCCGGAGCACCTGCACGACAAGCAGCGCAAGCTCATCGGGTCGAGCGCCTTCAAGGCCGCGGTGCACTGGATCAAGCGCATCAACCAGGCCTACATCGAGCGCGGTCTCGACCCGTCGCTCTACCACGTCGAGGCGCTGCTCACGACGACGCGCGAGGCGCTCTCCCGCGGCCGCGAGATCGTCGACACCTACGAGGCGCTCGGGTGCAAGGCGATGTTCCTGCGGCCCATCGACCCGTTCGGGTTCGTCGAGAAGACGGCCCACCGGGTGGAGTACCCCCGCGAGGAGTACCTGCAGTTCTACCGCGACACGACCGACTACATCATCGAGCTCAACAAGCAGGGCAAGCAGGTGTTGGAACGGTACGCGGCGATCTTCATGTCGAAGATCCTCAACGGCGAAGACCCCAACTTCCTCGACATCCGCAGCCCCAGCGGCGCGGGCATCAGCGCCATCGCGTACAACTACGACGGGCTTGTTTTCGCGGGCGACGAAGCCCGGATGATGCACGAGACCGGCGACGACACCTTCCTGCTCGGGAAGGTGGGCGAGCTCACCTACGACACGATGATGGCCCACCCGACCATCCGCGCGTTGGTGCTGGGGTCCAACCTCAACGGGCGGCCCGACTGCGTGAACTGCGCCTACAACCCGTACTGCGGGGTCGACGGGGTGCACACGTACAAGACCCAGGGGTCCATCTCCGGGCGCATGCGCGAGAGCACCGTGAGCGCGGTGCACAAGGGCATCATGGATTACCTGTTCGAGAAGATCCGCGAGGGGGACCCTGAGACCATGCAGGTGTTCCGTCGCTGGACCATCAACCGTTCCCGGGACCATTTCGTGCAAGACCCGGTGTAGAGTTTTGTTGGGATTTCACTTAGTCTCGAAACGGTACGTCCGGGTTGTGCCGGCCGTACCCCCCGTCCCTAGCGAACCGCTGAGGCCATCATGACAGGCGCCGACGACCATCTGGACGACGCAGACGACAGCGGTAGCGACGACGAGCTCCCGTCGTTCAAGCGCTCGGCTGCGGACACACTCTCCACCCAGGAGCGTGAGCTGGCCGATCGTGCTGGCGAAGAGGCGGCCAACCGTCCGAAGCTCCCGATGGGCGAGCCGGATGATGACCAGCGCGGCGCCCAGCACTGTTCGCACGGGTCGCACGGCTCGCACGGGTCGCACGGCTCGCACGGCAGCCACGGCTCGCACGGCTCGCACGGCTCGCACGGGTCACACGGCTCGCACGGCTCGCACGGCAGCCACGGGTCACACGGCTCGCACGGGTCACACGGCTCGCACGGCTCGCACGGGTCACACGGCTCGCACGGCTCGCACGGCTCGCACGGTTCGCACGGGTCGCACGGCTCGCACGGTTCGCACGGCAGCCACGGCTCGCACGGCTCGCACGGCAGCCACGGTTCGCACGGCAGCCACGGCTCGCACGGTTCGCACGGCTCGCACGGTTCGCACGGCTCGCACGGTTCGCACGGCTCGCACGGTTCGCACGGCAGCCACGGGTCGCACGGCTCGCACGGCTCGCACGGTTCGCACGGCAGCCACGGCTCGCACGGTTCGCACGGCTCGCACGGTTCGCACGGTTCACACGGCTCGCACGGTTCGCACGGCAGCCACGGCTCGCACGGGTCGCACGGCTCGCACGGCTCGCACGGCAGCCACGGCTCGCACGGGTCGCACGGGTCGCACGGCTCGCACGGGAGCTGGTGATCGCGCGGCCTGAAGGCCACCGTCTGCGTCGACTCCACTGGGTCGAACTCACCCCCGACTATCGCTGCAACAACCGCTGTATCGGCTGCTTCGCCGTCCAGGACGATGGTCCTGCGATGACCGATGCGGAGGTCGTTCGCGCGCTCCAACAAGGGCGCGCCGACGGCGCCGACTGTCTCTGGTTGGGCGGCGGTGAACCCACGCTTCGCAAGGACATCTTCCGCATCGCCGCGATGGGCCGTCGCCTCGGCTACGCGCGGGTGAAGCTGCAGACCAACGGGATGATGCTCGCCTATCCCGGCTATGCGCGGCGCTGCGCCGACGCCGGCATCACCGAGGTCGCGCTCTCGATGAAGGGCGCCTCGGCCGCCACGCACGACCGCATCGCTCGCACCGACGGCTGCTTCGACCTGATGGCGCGCGGCGCTGAGGCCGTTCGCGAGGCGGGCATCACCCTGGAGGGCGACCTGCTCATCACCGCGAGCAACGCCGCCGAGCTGCCCGCGATGGTGTCGCTGGGCCTGAGCTGGGGCGCGCGGCACTTCCGCGTGTGGCTGCTCTCGGCGATCGATCAGGCGCGCGATGACCTTGCGGTGCGGGCGGAGGTTCCGCGGATGAGCGACGTCGTCCCGGCGCTGGTGGCGGCCGTCGCGGCCAACGCCGATGCAGAGCTGGTGTCGCTGCACACGCCGGCGTGCGTGCTGCCGGAGGCGCTGCACGGCGCGCTCTTCGACGCGGCGGGCTTCGGCATGCGCGTGGTGAACCCTGGCGGGCACGCCTTCGACCTGGCCGACTCGCCCATCGAGGGTGGGTACTTTTTACCGGGCTGCGCGCCATGCCGTCATCGATCACGCTGCAACGGATTGCGGCGCGACTACCTCGCGGTGCACGGCGAGGACGAGTTCAGGCCCGTGGCCTGAGCGCGCACCGGAACGTGCATGGCCTCTGATCGCGGCTTGTGTTGCAATCCCCTCTCTAACGCCCGCAGGAGCTACGGAACGGTATGTTGACGGTGCAGAACCCAGACGCGGGCCTCGACGAGAAGCTGCTCGAACACGAAGACGCCGCGCACGAGAAGCGCAACTGGGTGCGCCTCACCTTCGACTGCAACAACCACTGCGTCTTCTGCCTCGACACGCTCACGCACGACGGGCAGATGCGTGACCGCGACGAGGTGAAGCAGCAGATCCTCGACGGGGCGAAGAAGGGCGCGCAGCGGCTCATCCTCTCCGGCGGCGAGCCCACGATGCACCCCAACTACGTGGACTTCATCCGCCTCGGGAAGGCCGCGAAGTACCGGAAGATCCAGACCGTCACCAACGGCCGCGCGTTCTCCTACAAGGCCTTCTTGCAGCGCTGCCTCGACGCGGGTCTCGACGAGATCACGTTCTCCATCCACGGCCCCAACGCGCGCATCCACGACGCGCTCGTGGGCGCGAAGGGCGCGTTCGAGCAGGAGGTGCAGGGGCTCCAGTACGCGCTCGAAGACGGCCGTCCCATCGTGAACATCGACGTGGTGATCAACCGTGGCAACGTGAAGCACCTCAAGACCATCCTTGAGAAGTTCATCGCGATGGGCGTGCGCGAGTACGACCTGCTGCACGTGATCCCCTTCGGCAACGCGTTCAAGGAAGGGAAGGACATCCTCTTCTACGACCTCGAGGAGATGCGCCCGTACCTGCTCGAAGCCTTCGCGTTCTCCAAGCGGCCCGACGTGCACATCTGGCTCAACCGCTTCCCGGTGCAGCACCTCGAAGGCTACGAGTCGCTCATCCAGGACCCGTACAAGCTCAACGACGAGGCCAAGGGGCGGAAGGAGGAGTTCCACCGGCTGCTCACCGAGGGCGTCGACCTCGACTGCCGCGAGCCCTCGCGCTGCAAGCTCTGCTACCTCCAGAACGTCTGCGACACCCTCTACGGCGTGCGCGACAACGTGATCCAGCGCGACTTCGCGCGGCTCCGCGTCGACGTCGCCTGGGAGAAGAAGCAGGGGCCCATCTGGGGTGGCGATCCGGCCAGCAGCAAGCGGGCGCGGGCCATCGAGGCGCAGCTCGCGGAAGGCGGCCTCACGGCGCTTCCGGAGGGCGACGCGGTGGTCGAGGCGCAGGGCCAGGACGTCACCGTGGACTCGTCGCGGGCCAAGCTCCGGCTGCCGGTGCTGGGGCAGAGCGCCAAGGCGTCGACCGCGATCGCGACGGTGGCGCCCGGGGCGCTCGCCGTCGAGGCGCAGGCGCGCAAGCTCTGGGTGGTGGCGCCGGACGTGACGGCCGCGCTCGCCGAGATCGCGCTGCACCCGACGCTCACCGAGGTGGAGCTCGAGCTCGCGGACTTCAGTGGTCTAGACGTCTGGACGTCTGGACGCTCGGACGTCCCGTGGCGGGTGACGCGGGCGATCGCGTCGAAGGCTGCGCAGGCCGAGGCGCTGCTGGCGATGCCGGGTGACTTCGAGGTGGCCGTCGCGCTCACGAAGGCCAACGAGCCGTGGCTGCTCTCGCTCGCCGCAGCGGGGCCGGTGCCGTCACGGCTGGCGCTCTTCCAGCCGACCTACGAGCGCATGAGCGAGGCCCAGGCGTACGACGTCGACCTGCGGGCGTTCTTCGAGCGCTTTGCGGGTGATGTCCCGGTGGAGGGGGTTCCGGCGTGCGTGATCGGGCGTACGCCGCGCGAGCCGGTGAAGACCCTCGACGCGTCGATGATGACCCCCGACGGGCAGCTCGAGATCTTCCGCTACATCCAGCGGTACATCGTCGACCGCTACAAGGCGAAGTCGCTCCGCTGCAAGCCGTGCGTCCACGCGTCGCGCTGCGACGGCATGCACATCAACTACATCCGCGCGCACGGCTACGAGCTGATGCAGCCGGTGCTCGCCGACGCCGAGTGAAGGCGACCACGCCGACGCGTTAGCGTGGCGCGCGTCCGACCACGTCGACAGCGCGCCGTAGAGGTGACTGATCGACCGCGGATGCGCGTCGGGCTGACGCCTCGGCGTGGGCTCGGTTGCGTACGGGAGTGGGGCTGCGGCGGAGCGCCGGTCAGCCGAGGAGGAGGGCGTCGTACTCGGGCGAGCCGGGGAGCGCGGGAGCGGGCTCTTCGGCCTCGATGCGCGGAGGCGTCGCGGCCCCTTCGGCGAACTGCCAGCTCGCCTCGGAGGCGGGCGCCTCGAAGCGCGTCTGCTCTTCGGCGACGGCGGAGGTGAGGGCGTTGAACTTGCCGCGCGGGAAGCGCTGGGTGCGCTCGCGCTGGGTGAGCAGCGCGACGGTGCCCGCGGTGCGCTCGCGCGGGCGGAGCAGGGCCGCGAGCCAGAGCACCGCCAGGCCGTGGTCTTCCTGGGTCGGGGTATCACCCAAGCCGCGGTTGAGCAGGAACAGCGAGTACTCGCGCGTCTCAGCGAGGCCGCGACGGGCGCGCGTGCTGCGGTCGCGTCGCAGGACGTCGACCTGGAAGCGCTCGCCGCGGCGAGACTCCAGCACCACGGGCACGGCGCCGAGCTTGACCGGGAGCACCGACACCACGCGCCAGCGACCGAAGCGCTGCCCCTCGGGGAGCATCTGCTGGAGGTCGTGCGCGACGTGGTTGCTCGCACAGCTTGTTGCGGTGGCAGGAGCTTCGTGACCCGTGGGCGAGACGGGTGCAGGGAGTGGGGAGGTGCCGGGTGCTCCGGAGAGCAGCGACGAGGAGACGGGCAGAGCCTGGGCAGACGTCGCCGCACCCGCGCTGGCAGCGGTCAACACTCCACTCAGGAACTGGCGCCGGTTCCACTTCAACATTCGACGCTCCGCTGGGGAAGGTGCCTCATTCCGCGCGGCTCACGCCAGATGAACCGTTCGAGGACCGAGGAATCCTCGCAAAGTTTTCACGCTCCGACCACCCACCTGAAGCAGTGAACCCCGCAGCCACGGCAATGGTACGCAAAGTTTTCCAGGCATCGCCGGGTGGGACGAGCCTGAGATCGGACGAGGCCGGAGCACCCACGATGAAGCCTCTGTCGGCGCGAAACCGCAGACAGAAGGGGTTTTCAGGTGATGTTGTTCCGGCGTGCATTGCGGTGCTGTCTGTGGAATTCAGCAAGGAGCGAGCCACAACAGTGCTTTCATGGGTCGGTCTTGGTCAATGGGGGATTGACCGGGATCTGCACTTCCATCCGTTCGAGGGAGATACCGATCTGAGCGGCCTTCTTTCCTTCGGAATTGCGTTTGGATTCGAAGAGTCGGAGCCCCTGTTCGGTGATCTGCCCCACGGCGGGGGCGTTGGGCGGGGTCATGTGCTCGGGCGGCTGGTCGCCGTGCATCGGCAATGGGCGGCGATTGCCAGCGGCGCGGGCCTCGGCGACGCGGCGCTCGAAGTCCGCCCGCCACGCGTCCATGGAGCGGAACTCGTAGCTGGGGTCGCGCGGGTCGTGGATGATCTTCTCGACGACGGCGTCGCGGTCGATGAACACCGGGTACAGCTCGCCGGGGTCGTAGGCGTTGCCGCGGTCGAAGAGACCCCCGCAGATGGTGCGTAGCGAGCAGACCGAGCAGCCGTCCGAGTAGATGTGCTCCCAGTCGGTCTGCCGGACCGTCTGCTTGGCGTCGAGGAAGTGAACGATGCGCTCCTCGCCCTTCACGATCTTGCGGGTCTCGGTGCTCGCCCACGCAAACTCCGCCATGTAGCAGAGCGGGACCTTCTCCACGCGGAAGGTGCGGCCGCTCTGGTGGAGGAGCTTCAGCGCGCGGTGGAGCGACACCTCGAAGTCGGCGAGCCGCGGGGTGTACTCGGCCTGGTTGACCTCGGCGCGACCCATGGAGGGGTCGAGGTTGTTCCAGACGAAGTGCCGGATGTACGGGTGGTGCGTGATCCAGTGGCGGATGTTTTCGTCGAGGTGGTCGGCGTTGAGCTTGTTGATGACGCAGTTGATGTTGACGTCGATGCCGTAGCGGTTGGCGTTTTCGATCGCCGCGAAGGCCCGCTCCACGGTGCCGGGCGTGCCGCGCAGCTTCTCCTCGACGTCGGGCCGCACCGAGTAGACCGACACGTGCACGAGCTTCAGCCCCGCCTCGGCCATCTCCTTCGCGAAGGCCGGGTCGGCCATGCGCCACCCGTTGGTGATCATGCGCACGTGCAGCCCGCGGTCGGAGGCGTAGCGCGCGATGCGCGGCAGCTCGGGATGAAGCGACGGCTCGCCGCCCGTCAGGATCACCCCGAAGTAGTTGCGGTCGACGAGGTCGTCGACGAGCACCTTCATCGTCTCGAAGGTGTGCACGTACGGCGTCGTCGGGTTGGAGCAGAACCCGCAGAAGTGATTGCAGTGCCGGACGACCTGGATGTACCCGATGTTCGCCATGCGTCCTCGGTCTACGCGCCCTCGCGCACGATCGGCAACGCCACCCGCGTAGCGCCCGTCGGCGCCGACTCTACCCCGGCCGGCTCCGGACCGCCGGGCCCCTCCCCCACGAACATCACCGCGAGCGACTCTTCGCGAGCCGTGAAGGGCTTTGCGGGAGAGGTGGGGGCGCGCGCTGCGGAGAGCTCGTCGCCGCCGAAGCGCTTGAGGTAGCGGGCGTCGACGCCGGGGCACCACGCGCGGGCCGGGCAGGTGCCGCAGGGTTGCGGGGCGAAGGCTCCAGTCGCGACAGGGAGGCTGCGCGCCGCGAAGGGGCCGAGCAGGCACAGCGGCGCTCCGCGCAGGAAGGGGACGACGCCCTTCTGCTGCGCCGCCGAGAGCGCGTGCAGCGCGTGCGGCATCGCCATCGCCAGCCGCGGAAACACCCGGTCGAAGCTGGCGAAGAGTCGGCCCGCGGTGCGGGGCACGGCGACGGACCACGCGGCGACGGACTGCGCGGCGAGCCACGGGGCGAGCGCGGTGAGGGAGCGCGCGTTGGAGCGCGTGAGCACCGTGGTCACGACGATGGTGAGGCCCGCGTGGCGGGCGGCGGCGAGCCCGTCGAAGGCTTCGGCGAAGCTGCCTTCGACGCCCGTGTGGTGGTCGTGGATGGTTGATCCGAGGCCGTGCAGCGAGAGGTGGACGTCGGTGAGGCCCGCGTCGCGCAAGGCGTTGGCGTAGTGGTGCTCGCGCAGGCGACGGCCGTTGGACTGGAGCCCGACGTGGGTGAAGCCGCGAGCGCGCGCCGCGGCGACGATGGCGGGCAGCGCGGGGTGGAGCGTGGGTTCGCCGCCCGTGAAGGTGATCGCGGTGTGCCGTGCACGGAGGGCGTCGAGGTCGGCGACGACGGCGTCGAGCTCGCGCGGGGCGGCCGCGGGGAGCCCGTCGGGCGCGCAGAACACGCAGCGGTTGTCGCAGTCGGTGAGCAGGGAGAGCGTGGCGCGGGGTGGGAGCATCGTCGGGGTCGTCGGCCGCATCGTACCGTGACTACGCGTAGCTTGACCCTGCGGAACCGCGGTGCGTAGCGTGCGCCCCGGGAGCCGACGAGATGACGATGACGTGGCGGTGGTTCGGGTTCGCGGCGCTGTGGCTGCTCGCGAGCTGCGGCTCGGGCCAGCGCGCACCGGCGCCTTCACAGGACGGCAACGGGTCTTCGGCCCAGGCCAACAACCGGGCTCCCGCGGGGGACGGAGGGGCGCCCACGACCCCACGGAGCGACCCGACGTGCCGGGCTCCGGTGGTGGAGTGGGCGGCCCGCTGCTCGGCCCAGCAGGGCATCACCATCGCGTCGTTGCAGTGCCCCGAGGAGCGCGTCGCCCTCGTCGACCTGCGCGGCGAGCCCGAGCTGCGCGTGGAGATGCGGTACGGGGCGTCGCAGGGCTTCCGCCAGGTCGGGCAGTGGGCGCTCTCGCCGGTGGGCAACTTCGCGGACTGGGAGCAGGTCGACCCGCGGATGCGCGAGGGCTTCGACAAGATCACCGCGTGCGTTCGCGCCAGCGGTGACTTCGGCGGCGGCGGGGCGATGCGGGCGCCGCAGCGTCGCCTCCAACAGCCCAACACCCCGACGACGGGCGACAGCGTTCCGTGGCTGCTGCTGGGCGCCCTGGCGTGCGCGCTCGCGTCGCTCTGGCCCGTGCGTCGCTCGTCGCGGGCGCGTCGTCGCGTACTGCTCGGTGGGGCGCTGGCGCTGGCCACCCTGGCGCTGCGGTACCTGTTGTTTCCGGGGCTGTTCTTCCACCAGAACGGCCAGGGTCCGCTCTGGGTGTCGGTGCTGCTGTCGCCGCAGCATCACCCCTATGGGCCCGGCTTCCGCGCCGTCTTCGGGTGGCTGCGCTGGTGCTCCCACAACCCCGACCAGGCGCTGTTCTTCGTGCAGGGCGTGCTCGCGAGTCTGTCGGTGCCTTGCGCGGCGTTCGTCGCGCGCCGGCTGGGGGCGTCCCGTGGCTTAGCCTTCGCGCTCGCCTTCGCGGTGGCGATCGATCCGATGCTCGGTCGCCTCTCGCGCAGCGAGTCGTACTACGGCGTCGGCGCCTCGCTGCTCTTCCTCGCCATCGCTCTGCTCGCCTCGTCGCTGACCGCCTTGCGCGTTCGCAGCGCGGGCTTCCTGCTCCCGGTGCTGGGCGCGGCCCTCATCCTCGCGCAGCACGAGCTCGTGCACCCCATCGGCTGGGTCGCCTCGGCGCTCTGTCCGGCCGTGCTGTTGTTGGGCCCCGGCCACTGGCGTCGCCGCGTGCTCCGCACGGTCGTCGGGACGCTCATCATCGGCGCGGTGCTCGCCGTCGCGGCGGTTCCGTCGATGCTCGCGGTGCTGCGCTCGGCCTTCGGGGCGCAGTGGACCGGGGGCTCGCAAGCGGTCGGGGGCTTCCGCCAGGTCGACGCGGTGCTGCCCTACGCGGCGATCATCGGCGTGGTCGCGGTGGGGGGTACCCGCTCGAAGCTCCGCAGCGTCCTCAACGTCTCGGTCATGGTGGTCGCGCTGGTCGCGCTGGTCGGAGCCGATGCCGTGGGCGCAGCGAGCCCGCCCCGCTGGGTTCACCTGGCGTACTTCCGGCTCTACGCGCCGATCATGGTGGTGGTGGCGGCGGCGATGCTCACGGGCCTGCCCCGCAACCGGCAGCAGGTCCGGGCGATGGCGGCCGCGGTGGCGCTGCTCGCGCTGCTGGTGTCGTGGCGCACGTGGTCCTCAGCGACCAGGGCGCCGACCGACGCCCTGGAGCAGCAGGCCCTGCTGCGGTGGCGGAGCGAGCTGCCGGCCGGGCAGATCATGTACCTGGAGCGCGTGGGGCAGCACGTGCAGATGCTGCCGTTCTACCGGGGCGTGGTGGGCGTGGGGCTGTCGCCGGTGCTGCTGCGGGCGGGGGAGTTCACCGAGGACTTCTCCCGACAGAGTGGCGCGCGCTTCTACGTGCACACGTCGCTCTGCTCGACGCGGGAGGGGCGCGCGACCTGCCAGCGGGTCGAGCAGCGCTACCAGATGACGCGGCTGCACGAGGTGGTGCTGCCCGCGACGCCGAGCATGACGTACCTCTCGTACGACGCGCCCAGGGTGCGGGTCGCGCTCTATCGAGTGGACGGTCGCAACCCCAACGCCCCGTAACGGCGTGTCGGGGAGAGAGACCTACGGGGTCTCGGTGGCGGGTGTCTCGACGGCAGGCGCAGCGGCTTCGGCCGCAGGGGTCTCGGCGGGCGTCTCGGTGGCAGGCGCAGCGGCGGCGGCAGCAGCGGCCTCGGGCGTCGTGATGGAGTCGTCGAGGTAGTACAGCTTCGACTCGACGGCGCCGGTCTCGTTGTGGACGATGGTGAGGCCGTTCTTCTTGCCCTTGCGGTACTCGGAGACGGACTCGATGCGGCCGGTGGCGAAGTACTCCTTGATGGTCCCTTCGAGGAGGCCGTCGACGTAGTGGAGCTCGGCCTGGAGCACGCCGTCCGGGTAGTAGAGCGTCGTCGGGCCGTTGAGCACGCCGCCCGCGTAGGTCTCCCGCGCGTAGAGCCCGCCGGTCGTGTAGTACATCTTCCCCTCGCCCTGCAGGACGCCGTGCACGTACGGCATCTCACAGCAGACGAGGCCGCTGTCGAAGCGGTGCAGCACCATCCCGTGCTGGACGGGCTCGGCTGGTGCCGCGGGGGTCTCGGTGGCGGGGTCGGGCGTCGGGTCGGTGTCAGCCATCGAAGTCAGCGCTCCTCAGGAATCACTGGTGTTGGAGGTCGGCGTCGCCGGCGGGGTCTCGGCCGGCACTGCTGCCTTGGGCGGCTCTTCGACGCGCGCGACACGGGCGGGCGGTGCGGGCAGGGTCGGGCCCTCGTCGCCGTCCTTCAGCCCCTTCTTGAAGTTGCTGAGCCCCGAGCCGAGGCTGCGTCCGAGCTCAGGGAGCTTCGAGGCCCCGAACAACAGCAGGATGATCACCAGGATGATCATCAGTTCCGATGCGCCCATGCCGAACATCGCGATCCTCTCCGGCGTCGCAGGAACAGCGCCTCGCCGGTTGTTAGCACCATTGACGCGCGCGCAGCAACGCCGCGGCGCCGCGGCGGCACATCCGTAGAGGAAACGTTCTAGACTCGCGGCACTGCCCATGAGCCACCCGGTCGCCACGCTGGTGCTGCATCCGCCCGTGAGCGTGGCGCGGGACTTCATCGACTACCCGTACTTCAGCGACCTCGGCGCCGTGCAGCTTGCGGCCGTGCTGCGCGAGCTCGGGCACCCCGTCACCCTCGTCGACGCCTTCGCCACGCCGGGCGCCGCGCTGCGCTGGCGCGCGGACGACCGGGCCCTGCTGGGCGTCCCCGTGGAGACGCTGCTCGCGACGGTGCGGGCCGCCATCGCCGCGGGAGAGAAGCCCGCGGCGGTGGTCGTGGCGTACACGCCGTTTCATCGGCCACCGGGTCGCGACGAGGTGCTCGGTGCCCTGCTCACGGGGCTGCGCGCGATGCTGCCGACGGCGGCGCTGGTGCTCGCGGACGCCTACCAGTCGGGCCAGCACTACGTCGAAGCCGACGGCGCGGCCGTGCTCGCGAGCTACCCCGAGGCCGACGCGTGGGTGAAGTACGAGGCTGAGGTCACCGTGCCCGCGCTGCTCGCGGCGCTCGGTCGCGGTGAGTCCATCCGCGGAGCGCACCGCGGAGAGAGCCCGTCGTCGCTCGACGCCCTCCCCTTCCCCGCGTGGGATCTCGTCGACCTCAACGCGCACGACCGCTTCTGCGCCAGCATGGTGGGCGACCTCGGGCGCGGCGCGTGGGCCTTCCCCATCGACGGCCGAACGCTGCCGATGGTGACCTCGCGCGGGTGCCCGTTTACGTGCGTTCATTGCAGCTCCAACCCGGGGCGCGAGCTGGGTGAGCCGAAGACCCAGCGGCGCTACTCGGCGGCGCGGTTGCGGGCCTACCTCGACACGATGGTGAAGACCCACCGGGCGTCGCGGCTGGAGGTGCTCGACGAGCTCATCAACGTCAACGAGCGGCACTGGGATGGCTTTCTCGATGGCGTGACGGCGCTCGGGGTGCGCTTCGACGTTCCCAACGGGATGCGCGCCGACTACCTCGAACCCGAGCACTTCGCGCGCATGCGCGGCCTCGTGAACACCGTGAGCGTGAGCGCCGAGAGCGGCTCGCAGCGCGTCGTCACCGAGGTGGTGAAGAAGCGGCTCGACCTCAAGGCCATCGTGCGCGCCGCGCAGAGCGCCAAGGCCGCGGGCGTGCCGTTGATGGTCCACTACATCATCGGGCTGCCCGGGGAGAGCGCCGAGGAGATCAACGAGACCCTGCGCTTCGCGATGGAACTCTACGAAGACCACGGCGCCTGGCCCGCGGTGCAGTACGCGACGCCGCTGCCGGGCACCGACCTCGCGCGCGGGCGATCGCTGCCCGTGGTGGACGACTGGGGGCCGCGCTTCCAGATGACGCCGAGCCAGCCGGGGATGAGCGTCACGCCCGAGGAGCTCGCCCGCTTCCGCTGGACCTTCGAGGAGCGCATGCGCGCCGTGGAAGGCCCGCAGAAGGTCATCATGAACGTCACCTACGTGTGCAACAACCGCTGCACGTTCTGCGCGGTGGGCACGCGCACGCAGGTCGATGGGCACCCGACGCGGCAGCGCGAGCACCTCGACCGGTACCGCGCGCAGGGCGTCACCATGGTCGACTTCGACGGCGGCGAGCCGACGCTCAACCCCGAGCTCATCCCGCTGGTGCAGTACTCGCGCAGCATCGGCTACGAGCGCGTCAACGTCACCACCAACGGGCGCCTCTGCGTCTACGAGAAGTTCGCGCGCTCGCTCGTGCGCTCGGGGCTCACCACGCTGCTCTTCAGCGTGCACGGCCACGACGCCCAGTCGCACGCCCAGCAGGTCGGTGTCGCCGAAGCCTTCGAGCAGACCGTGCAGGGGATCCGCTACTGCGTGAAGCACGCGCCGCCGGGCGTCGAGCTCGGCATGAACATCACCCTCACCAAGAGCAACACCGCGCACCTCGAAGCGGTCACCCAGCTCGCGTGGGACCTTGGGCTGCGGTGGCTCAACATCCAGTTCCTGACGCCCTTCGGGCGCGCGACGAAGTGGATCTCGCCCGACACCCAGACGGCCGCCAACGCGGCGATGGCGGTGATGGATCGCTGGGGCGATCGGATGAAGTTCCAGGTGATCAACCTGCCGTTCTGCTTCATGCCCGGGTACGAGCGCTTCATGATGGGCGACCTGCTGAAGCTCTCGCGGCACATGATCTTCGTGAACAACGAGGACGTGAACCTCGGCGACTACCTCGCCGCGCGCCGCGTGAAGAAGCCCGTCTGCGCGACGTGTCCGCACGCGGTGTTCTGCGGTGGGTTCTACGAGCTCGATGATGTGCCCGAGCCGCCGTGGCTCGTGCACCCGGAAGACCTCGACCGGCCCCTGGTGGAGGTCGACTCGCGTCGTCGGCTCAACGTGCTCGGCTGATGATCGTTCGCGCGGGGCACTCGACGCTCTCCGCGACGGTCGCTCGCTGGCTGACCGAGCTCGTGCTGCCAGCGGGGTGGCGGCTCACTTCGAGGGAAGTGGAGCAAGGGCTCGCGCTGGGCTTCCGCGGGCCGAAGGGGCGGCTCGTGGTGGAGCTCGACACGCTCGATGCATCGCGGGGTTGTTACGCCCGCACGGCGCGGCTCAACGTCTACTACTCGGTGGTCGATCGGCTGCGGCGCGACCTCGACGCCGACGAGCGCGCGGTGATCGACGAGGTGGTGCGCGTGGTGAAGGCGCACGAGCACGAGCTGCCCGCGCCGGTGGCGGTGACGGCGGAAGAGGCGCAGCGGGTGCGGGTGCGCGAGCTGACGGCCGACCACGCGCTGGTGCCGGAGGTGCCGGGTGTCTATTACCTGAACCCGTATGTCGGGTGCCTCCTGGCGTGCCCGTACTGCTACGCGATGCATCGGGCCGATGCGAGCCGCGCGCTGGAGGGCGAGCCGGTGCTGCCGTGGGGGCGCTGGGTCGACGTGAAGACCGACCTGCCGACGGTGCTCGCGAAGGAAGTGGCGAAGCGGCCGCCGGGCGTGGTGCGGATGAGCCCCATCGTGACGGACCCGTACCAGCCCATCGAGCGGCGCTACCGCGTGACGCGCGGGTGCCTCGACGCGATGAAGGGGACGGGGTTTGTTCCGATGATTTTGACGAGGTCGACGTCGGTGCTCGATGACCTGGAGCGGCTGCGGGAGTTTCCGCGGGCGCTGGTGGGGATGAGCGTTCCGACGGACGACGATGGGGTGCGGGCGGTGTTCGAGCCGAGGACGGAGGGCATCGAGGCGCGGCTGGAGGCGCTCAAGGCGATGCACGAAGCGGGGCTGCGGACCTTCGTGGTGGTGCAGCCGATGCTGCCGATGGACCCGGACAAGCTGGTGGAGAAGGTCGCGCCGTGGGTGCACGCGGTGCGCGTCGCGCCGATGTACGAGAAGGGGCGTTCGACGACGCTGTACGAGAGCGTCGGGCGGCCCGAAGCGGCGACGGAGGAGTGGGAGCTGGCGACCTTCGAGCGGCTGAAGGAGGGGTTCGGGAAGCGGGGGATTCCGGTGACGACGCGCGAGGATCTGCACGCGCTGTTGTGACTCTGGGCCTAGCCGCCCATCTCGATGCGGCGGACGCCGCGGAGCGTCCAGGCGTCGGTGGTGATGCGGGCGAGCGCTTCGGGCGCGCGGGCGAGCGCTTCGGAGACGGTGCGGCAGTCGGATTCGATGGCGGTGAGCGCGTCGGTCACCCTCGCCATCAGCGCGAGCACGTCAGCGGGCGGCGGGTCGCGCTCGACCTCGCTCGTGTAGCTCGCGTCGACCAGGCGCCCGCGCCAGAACGGGTTCTCCAGCGCCTCGGGCGCGCGTCGCGCGTCGACCACCACCCAGATGCCTTCACCATCGGAGGCGCGCACGTACTCCGCCGTCACCGGCATCGCGGCGGCCGCGGCGTCGCCCAGGTCGGCGGGCTCGGTGAGGTCCCAGGCGGTCCCGTCGGAGGAGGAGAGCGCCGCGCGGACGTCGTCCTCCAGCGACACGAGCGAGGTCTCGGCGCTCTCGTGGATGGCCTGCACCGCCGCGCCCGCTGCATCACGGAGCAGCGCGCTGTCGGCGTCGCGGCCGCGGTAGGGACGCGCGTGCACCGCGAAGCCGCGCATGGTGCGGGCGCCCGCCGGGAGGTTGGGGCGCACGGCCTCGACGAGCAGCGTTCCGATGGGGAGGCCGTCGGTGCCGCGGGCGATCTCGAGGAGGAAGGCCGTGCGTGCGGGCCGCGCGGAGAACGGGGCCTCGGCGGTGGGTCGCAGCCGCAGCCGCATGCCCTCCTGCTCGAAGGCGATGAGCGCGCCGTCGGCGCCGGTGACCACGAGGCGCGAGGCGTGCGCGAGGTCGCGGTCGCGGGCGTTGGGGCGGTAGTCCACGCGGCCGTCCTGATCGAGCCGCGAGGAGAACGCCGCGCGCGACTGCCCGGTGAGGTCGTGCGGCGCGACGGCGGTGACGTGACGCGCGAGCCCCGACGTGAGGAAGACGAAGGCCAGCGAGTTGTCGAGCCGGGGGTCGACCCGCAGGATGCGCCGCGACTTCCAGAACACCGCCTCGCGGTGCACCTCCATTTGATAGAAGTGCCGCACCTGGGTGAGCAGCTCGCGGTAGGTGGTCGCGTAGCTGCGCTGGTAGTAGCGCATGAACGCGGGCTCGTGCGCGGGCTCGGCGAGCGCGCTGTTGAGGGTAAGCGCGGCGTTGTACCCGCCGGTCATCGCGAGGTGCACGCCCGTCGAGAGGATCGGGTCGATGAAGCACGCCGCGTCGCCCGCCAGCAGGAAGCCGGGGCCCGTGAAGCGCCGCGCGCAGTACGACCAGTCGCGCTGGGTGTGCACGCGCTCGACCTGCCGCGCGCCCGCGAGCAGCTCGCCCACCAGCTCGGCCCGCTGGATGGTGCGCAGGTAGAAGGCCGCGATGTCGTCGGCGCGCGACCCGGAGTCGCCGCGTAGCTCGTCGACGTCGGAGGTCACCACCCCCACGCTCGTGCGGCCGTTCTGCATCGGGATGAACCAGATCCAGCCGGTGTCGGTGGAGATGGTGACGATGTGTTCGTCGGCCGGCGCCGGGAGTCGGCCAGCGCCCTCCCAGTACGACCACAGCGCCAGGCTGCGCAGGCCCTCGACGTACTGCCGGTCGCCCGCGCGCTTCGCGAGCAGCGCGTTTTGCCCGGTGGCGTCGACCACGTACTTCGCCGTCGGTGACCACGTCTCGCCGGTGTCGGTGCGCTTCGCGCGAACGCCCACCACGCGATCGCCTTCGGTGATCACGTCCTCGACGGAGACGCCCTCGTGCACCTCGGCGCCGAGGCGCGCGGCGTTGCGGAGCAGCAGCTCATCGAACTGCGCGCGCTCGACGAAGTACGCGTAGGGGTAGACGTCGAGCTCGCGGAAATCGAGCACCCACGGGCCGCGATGCCGACCCCACACGAAGGTCTGCCCGACCTTCTTCTGGAAGCCGTGCCTGGCCACCACGTCGGCGACCCCGAGCTCTTCGAGGAAGGGCAGAACGCTCGGCAGCAGCGACTCGCCCACGTGGTAGCGGGGCATGCGCTCGCGCTCGATGAGGGCCACGCGGCGGCCCTCGCGGGCGAGGAGCGCGGCGGCGGTGGATCCGGCCGGGCCGCCGCCCAGCACCAGCACGTCGTAGTCGGGTTGGGTCGACATCGGAGCCCTTCAGTAGGTTTGGAGGCTACGGCGCGGCAATGGGTGCGGCGCAGGCGTCGCCGTAGAGCGCGACGTCGGCGGTGCGGCACCCGAAGCACGACCCGCGAACGCTGCACCCCTCGCAGCCCTTCAGGTACTGGCGGAAGGGGAGTTCTTCGGGGATGGGCTTGAGCTCGGTGACGCGCGGGTCGGCGCCAAACGCGCACAGCGGCGGGCCGCACGGACCGTCGAGCCCCTCGGGGATGAGCCCCAGCGCGAAGGCCCGCTCCAGGGTCTCGCCGAGCGCCTTCCGCAGCGCGACGGGCTCCGGGACGATGCTCGGAATGAGCGCCTGGTCGTAGGGGTCGGTCGGGTACGAGAGCATCAGCTTGCGCAGCAGGTTGCCGTGCCGACCGAACTCGCTGTGGATGAAGTCGGGTAGCCCGCTGAGGTGAGCGAGTCCCTCCTGGGTCATCACGGCGTTGATCTTCACCGTGACGCCCGCGTCGAGCAGCGCGTGCATGCCCTTGATGGTGCGAACGTGCGTTCCGGGCGCGCGGGTGATGGCGTCGGACACGGCCGCGTCGGCGCTGTGCAGCGACACGAACGCGTCGGTGAGACCGGCGTCGCGCAGCTTCACCGCGAGGTCGTTGCGCGCGCACTGGATGGCGTTGGTCTCCAGCGTGATCGACGAGATGCCGCGGTCGCGGGCGTGACGCAGGTACTCCGGGAGGCGCGGGTCGAGCGTGGGCTCGCCGCCCGACAGGATGAGCGAGCGAACACCCGCCCCGGCGAGGTCTTCGATCCAGCGCAGGATGTGGTCGCCGTCGAAGCCGGCCCAGTCGCGCGACTGCCAGCAGAGGCCGCAGTCCTGGTTGCACTTGAAGCCCGTGCGGATGAGCCCCGACGGGTGGTGCAGCCCCGGCACGAGCTGCCGGAAGAAGTACATCGGCACGCCCACGGGGAGCGTTCGCAGGGTGCGCGCGTGGGTCTGTGCCTCCTCCCACTGCGGGACGGTGATGGCGCGCTTCAGGCGGTCGGCCATCACGCCGAGCTCGCGCTCGTGGCGCTGCGCGGCCTGATGGATGGTCTCGATGGTGACCTCGACGCCCGCCTCGTTGGGGCGACGGAGCTGGAGCAGCGAGTCGGCGGTGGCCTTCGGGCGCGTGATGCGGAGCGCGGCGACGGGGTGTTCGGGCCCGAGCTGTAGCGAGATGGCGCGGCCGTCGGCGGTGACGTCGAGCAGGCGCAGGCCGAAGGCCGGGAGGTCGATGGGGAGCCGCGGAGCGCGCACGAGGGCGTGGGCGATCTTGAGGCGCAGGTCGCGGGCCTCGTCGTCGAAGGGCGCCGGGTCGCGGAAGGCGACGCCGTCTCCTTGCGTGCTGCTGCCGACCTCGCTCACGGCTGCGGGGCCGCGTCGTTCTTGCGGCGGCGGAGGGTGACCAGGGCGCCGTCGGTGACCACCGGGGCCTCGACGATGGTGGCGTTGGTGGGCTCTTCGATGTCGGCCTTGAAGGGAACGATCTCCGCGTCGCCGTAGGTCTCCACGTAGAGGCGGCGGACGCCCACGCAGTACGGGTCGAAGCTGCACTCCTTGCAGCGGTCGGCCTTGTAGAACTGGTCCTGCCAGTCGGCCGATCGGTAGATGTTGCGGATGTTGCCTTCGTAGTAGCGGAGGTCGCCGTCGAGCATGCACGGCGGGTATCCGCCCTGGCCGATCATTCCGCCGAAGCCCACGCGGGTCTCCAGGCAGTAGTCGAGCGCCGCCTTCATGAACGGTTTGATCTCGTCGAAGCGCGGCATGACCCACGTGTAGACGAGGTCGCTGATGGGCTGCGCCACGCCGAAGCAGATGCTGAGGTGCCCCTCGTCCTCGGGAAACTCCTCGCGCAGGAAGCGCACCGTGTTGGGCAGCTCCTCGAAGTTGGCCTTGGTGATGACGTGCGCGATCTGCGTCAGCACCCCGAGCTGACGGAAGTTGTGCATCGAGGTGATGGTCTTGCCGAAGGCCTGCGGCAGACGCGTGATCTTGTCGGACTGCTCGGGGTCGACCGAGTGCAGCGAGACCGTGATCTTCGAGAGCCCGGCGTCGGCGAGCACCTTGGCGTACTCGGGCACCGCGGCCTTCACCCCGTTGGTCTGGATCTCGATGGTGCGGAAGCCGAGCTCCTTGCCGCGGGCGATGAAGCGCGGGAGCGCCGGGTGCAGCGTGGGCTCGCCGCCCGACAGCACCAGGTGCGACGGGTCGCGCTTCGCCATGCGCTCGATCTGCCCGAGGATGTCCTCCGCGTCGAAGTCGGGCACCGTGCGGTCCACGAAGCAGAACGCGCACGACATGTTGCAGTGGCCGTTGATGCGCAGCAGCGCGCGGCCGTTGCCCTCGGTGTCGTTGTCGAAGTCCGAGACGTTCTTGAAGTCGCGCTTCTCCAGCGTGTTGGCGCGCTTGAGGTTCCAGTCCATGGAGACATCGAGCGGGATGGGCGCGAGGCCCTCCGCACCAAACGCCTCGACGTACGCGGGCTCGATGCCCGGGCACGACTGGTTCATCGAGCAGGTCTCGCAGGCCGCGACGCGCGCGAACTCCTCCGCCGGCGCGTGCCGCAGGTACGTGATGCGGTCGAAGAACACCGTCCCGAAGCGGTCGAGCGCCCCGCCCGCCGCGCACGGGAGCACGCCGCGCCGCGTGGTGAAGCCCCACTCGATCTTCCACCGGCGGCACTCATCGAAGACGCGCCGCGCGGCCTCGGCCTGCTCGGCGTAGGAGAGCAGCACCTTGTGCATCGGCGCGGGCACCTGCCCCGTCTCGGGCAGCGCCAGCAGGAAACCCTTGAGCGAGCCGTCGAGCGCGCGGGCCCATTCGAGCAGCGGGTCGAGGTCGCGCACCGTCCAGCGCAGCACCGGAACGATGACGTACAGCGCCATGCCGCTCGCGGCCGCGCGCTTCAGGCCGTCCATGGCCTCCATGAAGCACCCGGGGTCCTGCATGGTCTGCTCGTGGACGCTGCGCCGCGCGCCGCCGCACACCACGAAGAGCTTCTCGACGCCGCGCTCCTTGAGCGAGGCGAGCAGCGGGGCGGTGAGCGGGCGGCCGTCGGTCTCGACGGCGATGCCCTTGAGCTCGCGCTCCTTGCAGCGGGCGAGGATGCGGTCGAAGTCCGGGTGCGCGAGGGCCGACTCGCCCAGCAGCAGCCGCTGGCAGCGGCGGGCGTCGACGGCCTCGACCTGTTCGAGCACCTCGGCGAGCGGCACCGCGCGCCGGGTCTGGCGCCAGGTGGGCGTGCAGAAGCGGTACTCCAGCCGGTCGCCGTGGAAGAGGTTGATCCGCACCTCGGAAGAAGCCATCGCGGCCGCCAGTATGGAACGGTTCGCCCGCAAAAGGCACGGACGGCTCCCACCCCACCTGTCTGCAAGCCTCTGGTAGCGTCCGGCGCGACGCGGAGGAGGTTGACCCGTCATGTCCGTGCGCCGTGCCGATTCATGGGTCCGCTTCGCTGCCTGCGTGGTCGTCGCGGGCTGTGCGAGCACCGACAGCGACACGAGGGCGCCGGTCGGCCCGCGCTTCATGGTCGACCTGCCGGAGAGCGTCGTCAGCGAGCCGCTGCCCGACGAGCCGGTCGACCCGGTGGTGCAGGCCGTCCCGTGCGGGCTCTGCGGGCTGCGCTGCGGTCCGGGGCTGCGCTGCGCGGGCGAGGTCTGCACCCCGGGCAGCGACAACGTCGCGCGGCTCCTCGCGCCGGAGTCCTTCGGGCGGGTGACCTCGCAGCGACCGACCTTCCGCTGGGTGCTGCCCGCCAACGTGCAGGGCGGTCGGTGGCAGCTCTGTCGCGACCGGGCCTGCACCACGGTGCTGCGCGAGGTCGACCTGGTCGGGTCATCGCTGCGCCCGGAGACTCCGCTCGCGCCGGGGGTCTACTTCTGGCGGCTGCGCGCCCGCCGCGGCAACCACCTGTCCACCAAGCCCACGCCGGTCTGGGAGTTCGTCGTGGGGGCGCGCGAGTCGGGCGTCGACACGGTGCAGGGACGCATCCCCGACCTCAACGGCGATGGCCACGCCGACCTCCTGATGCGCTTCGGTCCCGACAGCCCCACGGGGCTCTACCTCGGCTCATCGACGGGGCTCACGCTCACGCCCGCCGTCCGCATCGCGGCCCCCGAGGGTGAGGGCGTCGTGGGTCACCTCTCCGCGGTCGGCGACCTCGACGGCGACGGCTTCCTCGATGGCATCACCGTGGCGACCCGCGACGGCGACCCCGCCCAGCGCGCGGTGTACCTCTACCGCGGCGGTCCCAACGGGTTGCCCACGATGCCGGTGCAGCTCGCCCGGCCCGCTGGGGTGGAGCGCTGGCCGGACTCCTTCCGCGACGCGGGCGACCTCAACGCCGACGGCTACGCCGACCTCGCGGGCGTCGACCACGAGCGTGATGGGGTCGCGGGGCGGGTGCGGGTGTTCTTCGGATCGCCGCAGGGACTCCAGGCGGCGCCCGAGGTGCTGTTGCAGGGGGAGCCCGGCGACGGACTCGGCGCGTCGCTCTCGGGCGGCGGCGACGTCAACGGCGACGGTCGGCCCGACCTGCTGGTGGGCGTCACCTCGACGACGGCGCCGGGGAGCGCGCTCGTGTGGCTCAACCGCGCGGGCGTCTGTCTGCACTCCGAGGTCACACGGCTTCACGGCGACGCGATGGCCGTGAGCCTCTTCGGGCAGGATGTGAGCGTCGTGGGCGACCTCAACGGCGACGGTCACGCCGACCCGCTGGTGGCCGAACCCTACGGGCCTGCGGTCGATGGGCGGAGCCACGTGGTGCTCTTCCAGGGCGCGGCGCCCGGCGTGGAGACGGCGCCGGCGCGGACGGTGGCGTTCACGGGACCGCAGACCGAGGGCATCGGGGTGCGGGCGGGCGGCGACTTCAACGGCGACGGCTACGGCGACGTCGTGGTGCGGATGCACAACGAGGGGCGCGGGCCGTCGATGTACCTGTTCTATGGGAGCCCGGCGGGGATGCCCGTTGCGCCGTCGCGGTCGATCTATCCCTCGGACGTCGGGTCGCGCGACACGGCGCTCTCCTTCGCGTGGACGGGCGACGTCGACCGCGATGGCTACGACGACCTCGTGCTGGGGCTGCTGCCGACGCAGTGGTTCCTGCTACGCGGGAGCGCCGAGGGGCTGCGGGTCGTCGACGGGCCGCGCATCGAGCTTCCCTGAGCGTGTAGACTGCGGGCGAGACCCTCGGTGTCACGCTCGACCCTCCACATCCACCTCGCAGGCGCCTGCGAGCAGCGCTGCTCCGCCCTCTGCGACTGCTCCGAGCGCCCCTCCCCCACCGACGAGCACGGCGTCCCCGTCGGAGTACGGACGGGCGGCGAGCGGCTCGTCTTCCGCGGGTCGTCGGTCAACGCGCCCAACTTCGCGAAGGTGCTCGAAGCCGCCCACCAGGCGGGCTGGGCCGACGTGCGGGTGCGTACCCACGGCGGGCGCTTCGCCACCGTCGCCCAGGCCATGACCCTCGCCGACCAGGGCGTTCGGGGCGTGGTCGTCCCGCTCTTCTCGCACGTCCCGGCCGTGCACGATCGCGTCGCGGGTCGCAACGGCGCGCTGGTGGCGACGCTGCGGGCGATGCGCGCGATGGACGCCGCGGGGCTCTCGGTGTCCGTCGAGGTCGCGCTGCTCCCGGCGCGCTTGCAGGACCTCTCCGAGCTGCTCGACCTCGCCCATCGGGCGGTGCCATCGCTCGCGGGCTTCCGGGTGTACGCGTCGATCGCGCCGACGCCCGCGGTGCTCGCGCAGCCGCCGTGGGAGGAGGTTCGCGCGTCGCTGCGGAAGCTCATCCCGAAGGCGTCGGCGCTCGGCATCAAGGTGCAGATCTTCGAGTACGACGCGATCCCGCTGTGCGTGCTCGGGCACGACGAGGAGCACCAGCGCGCACACCAGTTCAACCCGAAGCGCCCGGCGCAGAAGCGCTCTGGGTTTACGCAGGGTGAGGCGTGCGCGAAGTGCGCGGTGCGCGACTACTGCCTCGGCCCGAGCGACGCCTACCGCGCCGTGCATGGTGAGCGTGACCTCCTGCCCTTCGCCGCCAAACCGAAGCGCCTCTTCGAGCAGCGCACCACGCCCCGCCGCGACTGGAACGCCTCGCACCGCGAGGCCGCCTCGCGGGTCATCAACCGGGTGCTGCGTCCGACGATCCACTGCAACCAGGACTGCCCTTTTTGCAGCGCCAACGAGACCACCGAGAACGTCTTCAAGGACTCCCAGGACATGCTCCGGCGCATCGCCCGCATGGCCCGCTCGGGGGTGAAGCACCTCTCCTTCAGCGGCGGTGAGCCCACGCTCTCCAAAGACCTCGTGCACTACATCCGCGCGGCGTCGCGGCTGGGCATCGCCGACGTCGAGCTGGTCACCAACGGCGCGCTCATCGATACGCCCGAGAAGGTTCGCCCGCTGCGCGAGGCCGGGCTCACCAAGGCCTTCGTCTCGCTGCACGCCCACGACGAGCAGCTCTCCCGCCGCGCCACCTCGAAGATCGGCGACTGGGAGCGCTCGGTGCGCTCGATCCACGCGATGCTCGACGCGGGCGTGCTGGTCGACGTCAACCACGTCATCACGGCCATCAACTTCCCGTACCTGCCGCGCTTCGCGGACTTCGTGAGCTCGACCTGGGGCGGGCGCGTGGGCATCTCGTTCGCGTTCGTGACGCCGCAGTTCAAGGCGCTGGAAAACGCCGCGCTCATGCCGCGCATCTCCGAGGTGACCCCGTACCTGCGGCGCGCCATGAAGCTGCTGGAGTCGCGCGGCAACGCCTTCGTGGTGGGCTCGCGCCAGGGCATCCCGCCGTGCTTCCTCGGGGAGTTCGTCGGCTGGAGCGACTTCGTCCAGATGTCCCCGCAGGCCCTCTCGGACGACGAGCCCCAGAAGACCCGCGGGCCGCAGTGCGCCGAGTGCCGCTTCTCGTCGCTCTGCGTCGGCCTCTGGAAGCCCTACGCCGTGCGCTACGGATTCGGCGAGCTCGTCGCGCAGAAGGGCGAACCCCTCACCCCCGAGGAGGTCCGGTACATCGCCGTCCACCGCCCGCCGGTGCGCTTCGAGCAGGTGCACCCCGCGCTGCGCATCGCGCCCGTCTTGGCCGACGAGGGCGAGCTGCCCATCCCCGCGCTGCCGCCCGAACCGCGCCGCCTCCCGATGCTGCGGGCCGACGAGTCGAAGCCGGTGCGGGTGGTGTTTTTGGGCTCGGGGCCGCACGCGCAGCGGCTGTTGAGAGCAGCCAAGCAGGTGCGCGGCCTGGAGGTCGTGGGCGTCGCTTCGCCGCATCTGCTGGAGCGCGACCCTGGTCCCTTCGAGGGGCTGCGCCTGGAGAGCGATGCCGCGGTCCTGCTCGACGCGGTGAAGCCCGACGCGGTGGTCGTCGCCGCGGCCACCATCGCGCACCATCCGCTCGCCATGCTCGCCGCCGATCGAGGCATCCCCGCGCTCGTCGAGAAGCCGCTCGCGCGCACGGCGGACGAGGCCGCGGCCCTGGTCGCCCGCGCCGAGCAGAGCCCGATGATGGCCGCGCACGTGATGCTCTACACGCCGGGCGTCCGGCGGCTGCGGGCGATGCTGGCCGACGGGACCATCACCGCCCCGCGGCGCGTGACGTGTCTGCGGCGCTGGCCCGCGGCGGCGCCCGACGCACCGAAGGCGTGGAGCCGCGACGCGCTCTACCAACCGCTCTACCACTCGGCGTACCTCATGGCGGCGTTCGGGCAGGGAGAGCCCACCCTCACCCGCACCGAGACCCGCGGGCAGGACCGTCCGCAGTGGCTGCGCGCGGAGTTCTTGTTCGCGGACGGGGCGGTGGGGGAGATCGTTCTGGACAGTGAGGGGACGAGCAACCTCGACGAGGTGGCGCTCATCACCGCGCTCAACCGGCGCTTCTCGTGGCGCCGCGAGGGTGGCTCCGAGAGCATCGTGCACGACACCCCACAGGGCGATCGCACCACCTCGGTCGAGCGCGGCAACGACAGCGAGGGGATGCTCGATGCGTTCCGCGACATGGTCGCGCGCAAGGCGGCGCCGCCGACCAGCGCCCTCGATGGGCTGCGGGCGATGCGCATCGCGCAGGCCGTGGTGACCGCGCTGGGCGAGCGGCTCACGCGACCCGAAGGGCCCAAGCACGTGGCGAGTCCCGCGATGCGGTCGCGCTGAGGTCTAGCGGACGTTCTTGCGGTCGAGCAGGGCTTCGAGCGACTCGGCGAGGATCACGCTGTAGTCCTGGTCGTGCTCGGCGGCGTAGAGGCGCAGGCGGCGCGAGAGGTCTTCGGACAGGTAGATGGTCATTCGCCGGCGGTGGTCGTCGGTGCGCTTGCGGTAGACCAGCGACTTCGAGACGGCCTCCACCACGCGCGGCGTCGGAGCGGGCGTCTGGACGTCTGGACGCTTTGGCGTCGGAGCGGGCGCCTCGACGGCCGAGCCGCGGACGAAGCGCTCGGCCTGGAGGGGATCGATGGCCTCGCTCGGTCGGCGCAGGCTGAGCGGGGGCTTCTTGGTGGCCATGTCCAGACGTCTAGACTCCAGGACGCTCTGGCGTCTACGGGCCACGTCCGATCAGTGGGTGCCCGTCGCGAAGGGAGAGGCGCCCTCGGGGAGCAGCGCCGCCAGGAAGAGGAGCAGCAGCAGGCCGTAGACCACCGGCCACGAGAGGGCGGCGGGGCTGCGGGCGGGGGCGGTGCGCGGCAGGCGCAGGAGGCGGGGCCACGGGAGCGTGAAGAGCGCGGCGAAGGCCATGGGTTCGATGTACGGCATGGTCGCGAGCGCGGTGATGTTGAGGTGCAGCAGCAGGATGAGGGCGCCCCAGAGCGTGCGCGTCGTGCGGCTGACGAGGAGGAAGAAGCTGCCGCCCTCGACGACGAGCGTGAGGACCGAGCCCGCGTAGGCGAGGTTCGGGTGCTCGACGAGGAGCGCGCGGTAGCGGTGGATCCAGGCGAGGTCGGCGACGCCCTGCTGGGAGAGCACCAGGAAGCGCAGGGTGTGCGGGTTGACCCAGGCGGTGCCGGTGTCGAGGAGCTTGCTGAGCGCCGAGCCGACGTACAGCGCGGCGAACACTCCCATCGCGCCGGCTTCGGCGAGCTCCTCGTCGCGCGCCCGCCCCGCGCCGACGGGGCCGAGGGTGCGCGCGTAGGCCAGGCCCAGCGCCCACCCGAAGAGCAGCCCTCCAGGGAACATGAAGTTGTGCGAGACCATCTTGAAGTACTGCGCGCCCCAGAGGCTCACCTGGGCCATGGCGGCGAGGGCGGCGAGGGCGGCGGTGAGCGGGCGGCGGTTGGCGGCGAGGGCGGCGAGGGCGGCGAGGGCGGCGGCGCCCACGAGGCAGAGGGCCAGTGGGGTGATGGGGAGCCAAGGGTCCCGCGCCGGTCGGAAGTGCGGGTCGTCCAGGAGCGAGGGCAAGACCGCGAGCTCCATGACGGTGAAGATCGCGACGATCGCGGCGATTCCGACGCGCAGCGGGGCGCGGTCGACGCCGTCCCAATGGGAGGCGCTCACGGGCGCCACGACGCGCGGCAGCGCAGCAGGAGGCAGTCCTCGAAGGGGGGAGGGCCTGCGTGGTCGGTGAGGCGCCACACCCGGCGCACGACGTCCACGGGCGGGCTCTCGGGGGCGCGCGCCCGGTGGGCGCGGAGAAAGACGGCCATGTCGCGGTCGACGTAGTCGATGGTCGAGACGTTGCCGAGGTTTGGGCACGCCTGCGCGGCAGGGTCGAGAGAGGTGGGGCAGTCCCAGCGGTCGAAGCGGTCGAGCTCGCGGACGCGGCCCGTGGCGTCGCGGGCGAAGAGGCGGCTCGCGCCCTGCGTGCGGGAGTGCGAGTACATGTTGAGGGTCGAGAACGGGAACAGGTCCACCGTCACGCGGCTGATGGCGAGGTAGCCGACGAAGGCCAGTGCTGAGACCAGGGTCGCGGTCGATCGGCGCGGCGGGGATGGGGGCTCGTTCACCGCGCGCGATCGTCCCGGACGACCCGCGGGCGGGTCAAGGCGCTCGCTTGCCCTCGTCGTCGGCCCAAGCCTACGCTGGACGGGTCATGGCGACCCGACGTGTGCTGCCCGTGCTCGATCGCCTGCGCGACGAGGCCACCACGGTCACCGCGACCGGGACGGGGCACCAGTTCGAGCTCCAGCTCGGGCACCTCTGCAACAACCGATGCGTGTTCTGTTCGAGCGGGCAGCTCTCGGAGTGGAAGGTCGCCCGGCCCATCGCCCTCGCGCCCATCATCGAGGCCCTCGACAAGGCGCGCGCCTCGGGCGCCCGGCGCATCACCTTCCTCGGCGGCGAACCCACGCTCCACAAGGGCTTCCACGAGGCCGTCGCCCACGCCGTCGACCTCGGCTTCGAGGAGGTCATCATCTTCACCAACGGGGTGATGTTCCCGCATCCCGGGTTCATCGAGCGGGTGGTGGCGCTGGGGCCGCGCGTCGAGTGGCGCGTGTCCATCCAAGGCGGCAACGAGGCCGCCCACGTCGCGGTCACCAAGCGGCCAGACTCGTTCAAGCGCATCGAGTTCGGGCTGCGCGCGCTCGCGGCGCTCAAACAACGCGTGACGGCCAACCTCTGCGTCAACGAGAACAGCTACCGCTCGCTGCCGGACTTCCCCGCGCTCGTGGCCGAGCACGGGCTCGCGCAGCTCCACCTCGACATCGTGCGGCCGAGCTCCACGGGCGAGCGCGACGACGCGTACCTCCGCGAGATCATGCCGCGCTACACGGACATGGCGCCGTATTTCCGCGCGATGCTCGAAGCCTTCGAGGCCGAGCAGCCGGGCTTCGACGTCAACGTGGGCAACCTGCCGTACTGCGTGATCCCCGAGTGGGCCGACCGCGTGCACCATGGCGGCGAGGAGACCGTCACGCAGGCCTGCGACACCGAAGGGCTGGAGGTCGCCGTCGACAAGTACGAGTGGCACTACTCGATGCGAAGGCACCCCGCGGGCTGCGTGGGTTGTGTGTTCCGCGAGAAGTGCAGCGGGGTCTACGGCGAGTACCTGGCGCTGCACGGCGAGGACGAGTTTCGCGCCGTGACCGAAGACGCGCTGAAGGCGCAGCGGGCGCGTCGGCGGGCGGTGAAGCTCGCGCGGGCGCTGCACGGAGTGGGCGGCTTCGCGGGGTGGTCGACCGAGCCGGTGCAGGACGGCGCGGACGAGACCGTGCTGCCGCTGCGGGCGAGCGGGGGCGAGCGGTTGGACGTGGTGTTCTTGCCGCCGGGCGCGGGAGGGAAGACGGGTGCGGCGGTGGACTTCCGGCTGGCCGACGGGGCGACGGTCGATCTGGCTCGCCCGGTCGTGGCGCGCGTCGTCGAGGCGCTCGCACAGCGCGCGCGAACGGTGCCAATCGCGTAGCCTCCCGAGGGCATGCGGCTCCCCGCACCCCTCACCTGCGGCTTCGGAACCAGACTCGACCCGGACGATCTCCTCGACGGCATCGATGCCCAGGGTGTCGCGGGCGCGCGGCTGGTGGTCGGCGACGAGGGGCTCACGCTGGAGTGCGACGAGCCCGACACGCGGCGCGATGACGTCGCGCGGGCCGTGACGTGGCTGCGGGCGAGGTTCTCGCCGTTGGTGCCCGTGAGGGTGAGCGGGCGGCGCGAGGGGGAGCGCTACGTCGACGCTCGCCGGCGACCGCGCGAGGTGGTGGCGCTCGCCGAGGTGACCGACCCGGAGGCGGGCTTCGCGACGGCGCTCGCCGACCTGCGACAGCGCCTCGGGGACGGGAGCGCGGTGGAAGGTGTGGTGTCGGCGGCGACGGTGGACGACCCGCTGCACGCGGGGCTCGTGGCGGGCGTGGCGTCGGCGGTGACGGCGGTGATGCACGGGCGCGCGGCGACGGTGAGCGTGGTGGTTCCGCTGCGGACGGGGGCGCGGCAGGTGGTGGGCGCAGTGGCCGGGACGGGCGACGCGGCGGGGCTGCACGTGATGGTGTGGGTGCGACCGGGCGGGGCGACGGGTGTGCGGCAGGCGGCCATCGTCGCGGCGAGCTGGTCCATCGGGGCGCTGCGCGCGCTGGAGGGGATGCTGCGCGAGGAGGGCGCGGCGCCAGGGCGAGGCGAGGCGGAGGTGCTGCTCGACGGGCTCGCGTGGAAGGCGTCACGACGACCGACGGTGACGGCGCAGCCGCCCGCGCATCGGCCGCGGTTGCCGATGGTGGTGGACGCGTCGCGGTGCACGGGCTGCGGGGCGTGCTCGGAGGTCTGCCCGGAGGGGGTGTTGAAGGCGGGGACCGAGGGCGTGATCGTCGGGCTGAGAGAGGGCGCGGAGGACGACTGCACCCGCTGCCTGGACTGCGTGGAGGCGTGTCCGAGCGACGCCATCCGGCCGACGCACGCGCCCGATGGCAACACCCGCAGCGACGCACTCGCGCATCGACCAGGGTGGTTGTCGCGGCTCGCGGGGTTGCCGGGGCCGAGCGTTCCGGCGCCGTTTCCGCCGAGCTATCTGCTGCCGAAGCGGGGGCCGGTGGTGGGGTCAAGGTATGTGCTGGGCCTCGCCGTGATGACCCAGCAGGAGCACGCCGCCGCGTTGCTGAAGGACGGCGCGGTGGTCGGCGCCGTCGAGCTCGAACGCATCAACCGCGTCCGTCACGCGGGCTGGCACCCGCCCGGTCGGCCCGGCGTGACGGCGGCCGTCGACCCGACCCTCTGCCTCGAAGAGACCCTCTGCCGCGGGCCCATCCGCGCGCTGCTGGAGCGCGAAGGCATCACCCTCGACGACGTCGAGTGCATCGCCGTCAACGGACTGCACGGGCGCTACGTGGGGAAGATCCCCTTCCTCGATGCGAAGGCGGACATCCCGGCGGTGCGCGCGGGCAGGGTGCTCTACCTCCCGCATCACCGGGCCCACGCGGCTTCAGCCCTCAGAGCGTCTGGACGTCTGGACGCCTGGGTGCTCACCGTCGACGGCCGCGGCGACCGCGAGTGCGCGGCGGTGTGGCGGGCGACGGACGGTGTTCTCGCACTGGTCGACAGCGTGCTGGCGCTCACCGACCGCTCCATCGGCGGCGTGTACTCGGGGGTCACCTCGCTGCTGGGCTTCGGCTCCCACGGGCAGGGCAGCGTGATGGCCCTGGCCTCCTTCGGGACGCCCAACGTCGACATCTCGCGGCACCTCGCGATGCGGGACGACGGCACGCTCGTCGCGCACGAGGAGGGCTTCAACGACACCTTCGCGGCCTACGCGCGCGCTCCCGATGGACCCATCGAGCGGCGCCACCAGGACCTCGCGGCGAGCGTGCAGAAGGCGCTCGAAGACACCGTGGTCGCGCTGCTGCGACGCGCGGTGGGAGACGGCCCGCTCGACGCGCTCTGCCTCGCGGGCGGCGTCGCGCTCAACTGCACCATGAACGAACGCCTGCGCCGGGAGTTCGCGCCGGGGGCGATGTTCGTGCAGCCGGGGGCCAACGACGCGGGGACGGCCTTCGGCGCGGCGCTCGAAGCGTGGGCGATGCACCTGGGAGAGACCGATCGCAGCCCGGCGCTCACCCACGCGGGGCTGGGTCCCGACTTCGACGACGGGTCCATCGAGCGGGTGCTCAAGCGCTCGCGGCTGCGGTGGAAGCGCGTCGACGACGTGGCCACAGAGACGGCGCGGCGGCTCGCAGACGGACAGGTGGCGTGCTGGTTTCAGGGGCCGATGGAGTTCGGCCCGCGGGCGCTCGGGGCGCGGTCCATCGTGGCTGATCCGCGCAACGCGGCGATGCACGCGCGGGTCAACGCGATGAAGCAGCGCGAGCCGTGGCGGCCGTTTGGTCCGTCGGTGCTGGCGGGTCGCGAGGGCGAGTGGCTGGAGCGGGCCTTCGACTCGCGCTTCATGCTCTTCACGCTGCCCGTCATCGAGTCGCAACGCGCGCGCGTCCCCGCCGTCGTCCACGTCGACGGAACCACCCGCCCGCAGGTCGTCCACCCCACCGAGCAGCCGCGCTACCACGCGATGATCGCGGCCTTCGAGCGGCTCACGGGCGTTCCGATGGTGCTCGACACGTCGTTCAATCGTCGGGGGGAGCCCATCGTCTGCACGCCTGCTGACGCGCTCGACTGCTTCGTGGGCCTGGGCGCCGACTTCCTCGCCATCGGTGACTTCCTCGTCGAGCGACCGCCCGGCCCCGCGCTCGCGCCGATCGCGAGCGATGCCGTACTCGCGGCGTTGCCCGGTGGGCGTCGGCTGTCGTTGCGGCTGACCACGCGCTGCGACCTCGACTGCGGGCACTGCACCCTGCGCGATCAACGCGAGCAGCCCGATCGGTCGTCGGATGAGGCGCTGCGCTCGCTCGCCGAGGGGCGCGAGGCGGGGTGCGACGAGCTGGTGATCCTGCGGGGCGAGGCGACGCTGCGGCGCGACCTGGCGGCGCTCGTGGGTCGCGCGCGGCGCATGGGCTACCGCTTCGTGCAGCTCCAGACCGACGGCAAAGCGCTCGCGGCGGTGGGGCTGCGGGACGAGCTGCTGCGCGCGGGGGTCGACGCCTTCGAGGTGCAGCTCCTGGCGGCCGACGAGGCGACGCACGATCGGCTGTCGGGGGTGGCGGGGGCGTTTCGCGCGACGGCGACGGCCATCAAGGCGCTGGCCGCGTCGGGGCGGCAGTTGCTGGTGACGGTTCCGGTGCTGCGGGGGAATCTACGGGGGCTCGCGACGACGGTGGCCTTCGCGAAGCACCTCGGGGCGACGCGGGTGCAGTTCAACTTCCCGCGGCCGGTGGAGCTGCCGGGGCGGGCGGTGACCGACGCGGTCCCGCGGCTGGCGCATGCGGCGTTGGCGGTGCGGCAGGCGGCGAAGGTCGCGGCGCAGCAGGGCGTGACGGTGAGCACGGAGGCGTTTCCGCTGTGCGCGCTGCCGACGGAGCTGCACGGGAGTCCCGACGCGACCGAGGACTGGGCGCGGCACCGGGTGGACGACCTGCACCTGACGCACGACGCGCTCGATGCCGTGCGGGCGACGCAGAGACCCGAGCCGCCGCCGTGCCGCGGATGCAGCGTGAGGGAGCGGTGCCCGAAGACGTGGGCGATGTACTTCGAGCTCTTCGGGAGCGACGAGCTGCGGCCGATCGGGTGATCGTGCGAGGTACGTGGACCGATCCGATCTCCGGTGGCCTCGGACGTCCAGGACGTTCAGGCGTCTGAACGTCTAGGCAGGCTAATGGTGGAGGGAGTCTGTCAGCGAGCGGCGACGCGGGTGGCGGCCGGCCGCTCCTGCATCACGATCTCGCCGGCTTGCACGCTGCCCATGCGTTGCACGTTGCCGTTGGGCCAGCGGATCTCGACGCGGTCGGCGTGCTGGGCGGAGCCGATGCCAACGAAGGCCTCCGGGTCGCCCTGGGCGGCGCCGCTCACGGCGCGGACCTCACGCACGATGCGACGGTCGCCCACCCAGACGGTGACCACGGCGCCGAAGCCGTCGGAGTTGTGCTCACCGCGCGTGGCGATGCGCAGCGAGTTGCCGTTGGCGCCTGCCGTGCCCGTGTTGCGCAGGACGGTGACCGTCTCGAAGCGACGGCCCGGGGCAGGGTCGCAGTTGCGCAGCACGAGGTCCTGGCGGCCGTCGCCGTCGAGGTCGGACGGGGCGATCACATAGCCGTCCTCCTGCGAGTCGGCGCCCTCCAGGTAGCCCACCTCGGTGAAGGTGCTGTCGCCGTTGTTGCGGTAGAGCCGGTTGCGCTGCCCGCCAGCCATCGAGAGCGTCGGTGCGGTGGCCGTCCAGGGCGCCCGCGGGTTGGCGAGCTCGCCGCGAAACTCCCGCAGGATCGTGAGGATGGGGTTGGGCTCGCGGCCGCGCGCGGCGAACACCGGGATGCCGGTGACCTCGTCGCTGTGCTCCCACTCCTCGCTGGCGCGGCCGAGCAGGGCCCCACGGGTGAAGAGGCTCGAGAAGTCCTCGCCGCCGCCGCTCCACAGGCCGTTGGCGACGTAGAGGTCGAGGCGGCCGTCGTTGTTGTAGTCGACCCACTCGGCGCCCGCGGCGCCCTCACCCACCCAGTCGATGCCCGAACGCTGGGCGGGCTCGAAGGTGCCGTCGCCACGGTTGTGGTAGATCCGCACCCCACTCTGCGAGCGGCGCACCTCCGCGAAGCGCTGCGCCAGCTCGGGGTCGGTCTCGCGGCCCTCGGCAGAAGCCGCCATGCGGGTGGCGTCGAGCAGCTCGACGTTCGTGGTCACGAGGTCCATCGCACCGTCGCCATCGAAATCACCCGCGGCGGCGCCCATGCTCCAGCCCGGCGCGTCGAGGCGGCTCTGCGCCGTCACGTCGTGAAACCGGCCCGCGCCGTCGTTGTGATAGACGGGGCTTACGCGCCCGCTGTCGTCGACCACCACCAGATCGACGCGGCCGTCGTTGTCGAGGTCCGAGACCAGCGTGGCGTGGGGATAGACCTCGCGCGCCTGCACCAGCACGCTGTCGGCGGGCGACTCGGTGAAGCGCCAGTTGCCCTGGTTGAACCAGATGCCCTGCGACGAGAGCCCGGCCGTCCGCTGGGTGTTCTGGAGGTTGTTGGTGAAGTCGCGCGCGCCAGGGAAGCCCAGGTACAGGTCGAGGTGTCCGTTGCCGTCGAAGTCGGCCACCGCGAGGGGCATGCCGCGGTCGTAGCGGCGGCCGCGCGGGAGCAGATTGTCGTGGCGCTCGAAGCGCCCGTTGCCCAGGTTGCGGTAGACCGACAGGTCGTCGCTCTGCCGGTCGGCGGTGTCGACGAAGCGCAGCAGCACGAGGTCGCGGTGGCCGTCGCTGTCGAGGTCGGCGAACACCGCGGACTTCACCAGCGTCTCGCCTTGCAGGCCCGCGGCGCGGGTCACGTCCTCGAAACCGTGGCCTGTGTTGTGGAGCAGCCGCACCGGGCCGACGTTGCCCACCAACATGTCGGGGCGGCGGTCGTCGTCGTAGTCGGCCACAGCCACGGCGTAGCCGCCGCGGCGGATGGCCTCGGTGCGCGACGTGACCGGGAGCTGGTCGAGGCCCATCGACGCCGTCGCGACCTCGAAGGCCGGGCGGCGCAGGCCTTCGACGCTCTCCATCGGCCCGGTCGACGCGCGCGTGACGCGCCAGGCGCCGTCGCGCCTGGTCGCCTCGAGCGTGAGCGCGCCCCGGTCGTGGCGACGCGCGCCCGCCGTCGTGAGGCCGCGCAACTCGTAGCGGACGTCGAGGGTCACATGCTCGCCGGAGGGCACCATGCGCCACACGTCGAGGCGCACGTCGTCCACGCGGCTGAAGCCCGCGAGGTAGCGTTGGGCCTCGTCGCCGGGCGCGGCGGTCGGCTGGAGCGCCCACGCGAACTCGCGCAAGCCCTCGACCTCACGGTGCAGCGTGCGGGCGGCAGACGACCAGCTCAGGCCCACGTCGGCGCGCGCCGAGAAGCCGGCGCCCTCTCTCGCGCGCCACTGCGCGACCCACGGGTCGAGCAGCGTGCGGCGCACCTCGCCCAGCGTCGCCTCTTCCGCGTTGACTCGGGCCAGCGAGGGGTCGTGCGCCACCTGGTCAGCCATGTGTGCGACCCGCTCGCGGGCGAGGTCGGCGCCGTTGGCCTGAGGAGCAGTCGCGGCCGGAGCCGTGGGCGACGGCGAGGCCGGGCGCGAGGCCGGGGACGGCCCCCGCGATCGCGTGCATCCGACACCGAGGACGCTCAACACCACCAGCAGCCCATCCGATCGGAATGCACGCATCTTTGGCCTCATGGTTTGATGTTGACAGTCCTCCCGAAGGCCACGGACTGTCAAGACATGGCCCCCGCACCATGCGGGTTGATCATCGTCGAGCGATTGCGGTCTACCGCCCCCGCACCATGACGAGGCTCGCGATCGAAGGGACGTCGATCTGTCCCGACCCGGTAGTCACCGTCTCGATGGCAAAGAGCATGTATGGGCCCGGCGGGAGCGCGTCGCCGCTCGCGGGGATCGATAGCACGTAGCCGCCGTTCGCCTCCGCGTGGGGGACCGTGACGTAGCGGAGGTTCTGGTCGAAGCGGTGGGTGATGGAGCCGTTGGCCACGAGCGCGAAGCGCATCGACGCGGCGGGCGCGGGCGCGGCGTCGGTCGACACGGGTACGCGCACCGTCGACCCGAGCGACACGACGGGGTTGCGGTTGGCGAGCGCGAGGGGGCGGCCGGAGGAGGCATCGACGAGCGTTCCCAACCGCGGGCGCCATGGCGCCAAGGCCGGGTCGAGGTAGGCGGGGGAGTAGAGCCGCAGGGTGGGTTGCTCGTCGGCGCAGGAGGGCTCGCAGTAGATCCGCCGGCCGCCCGCGACGAGCAGCCGGCCGTCGGGCAGCAGGAGGGTGACCGAATGCTGCGTGCGCACGAGGTCGTCGGGCCACGGGGAGCCGAAGGTCACCCGTCGCGTCTGCCAGTCGATGAGCGCCGGGCTGCGCTCGTCCACGGTCGCGCGCGCGTTGACCACGTGGCTCTCCTCCTCGCCCTCGTGGCCCGAGCCGTCCGTGCGCCCCTGGCGCCGACCGCCCACGAACGCGACCCGCCCGTCGGGCAGGTAGAGCGCCGCGCCCTGGTAGCGCGACGCGCAGGCCCCCGCGGCGTCGCACAGCGGGAACGACTCCCACGCGTCGAAGGTCGGCGCGCCGGGCCGCGGGTCGTAGAGGTCCGCGCGCCCCCCGTAGCCCCCGACGTCGGCGCCGCCCATCGTGAGGATGCGGCCGTCGGGCAGGAGCACCGTCGTGGCGCCCTCGCCCCGCCACTCGCGGTCGTTGGTGCCCTCCCCCGGGCGGCGCCCGCCCGGCGGGACGAAGACCCGGTCGAGCCCCGCGGGCCCGTCGACGCTCAGCAGGACCACCCGCCCGGTGATGCCCATGAGGGCGACCCGGCGCTCCAGGGCGTTGCCGGCCGGGGTCCCCGCGGGCCACGGCCGCGGCAGCAGGAACGCGTGCACGTAGTCCTGCGCGCTCGGGTAGAGGTACCGGCGCGGGTCGTCGTCGGCGATGTCGTCGCCCGGGCGGATCGCCGGGACGAGGGGCGTCCAGGTGTTCTGCGCCGGGTCGAAGACCTCGACGCTGGGGTTCGGCAGCTCCTCGGTGTCGAAGTAGCCCGACGCGACCACCACGCGCCCGTCGGGGAGCCGGGTGTTGGTGGGGTAGTACCGGCCGCCGAGCTGCGACGAGGGGCCGACGCTCCAGCCCGGGCGCGCCCCGGCGACCGCCTCTCCCCACGGGTTGAAGCGGGCCGAACGCTGCGTCCCGACGGCGATCAGGTCGCCGTGGTTGCGGGCGTTCGGGGGGGTGCCCGGGTCGCGATCGCTCTCGAAGGCGGTGCCGCCGGCGTAGAAGAGGAGCCCGTCGGAGAGGAAGGTGTGGCCGCCGCAGAGCATGGCCTCGCCGGCCTCCCAGTCGCTCTGGTCGTCGCGCCGGATGAGGCCGTCGGGTTCCGCCGCGGTGGCCGTCGGGGGGTAGGACACCTCCACGGGGAGGTCGCCGTCGGCGCGCGCGGCGAGGCGCGGGTCGGCGGGGTCGATGATCCAGGTCGCGTCGCTCTGGAGCGTGACCGGCTTGTCGGGGCCGTCGCCGCGGCTGTTGCGGGCGAAGCCGTGCAGCATCACCCGCCCGGTCGGCAGGAGGTGCCCGTGCAGCGGCATCAGGAACCACCCCCCGTCCGGCGCCGCCGCGCGCTGGGTGCGCACCGCTGGATCGCGGAAGGTGAACAGGGCGGACCAACCGTCCCGCGGGCGGATCGCGGTCGCGTCGCGCGTCGCGGCGTCGGTCGGCCCGGGCGTAGCGTCGCTGCAGTTCGTGAGGATGAGCGCGAGGATCGGGAGCGCGACCGTGCGGCGGTTTGCGCGCAATCGGACCAGGGTCGGCGTGACGGTCAACGAGTCCTCCGCGATCCTCCACGGCCGCTCATGGGTGGTTCGCCGCGGGGACGCGCACTCACTCTATGGGATGGTATGGTCACATCCAAGGATGATTTGGCGAACTAGCTGTCTCGGCCTGCTGCTCGCAACCCTCGGCTGTGAGAGCGAGATCACCCCACCAGCATCCCGGGACGCGGGCCCCTCCGACGCGAACGCAACCCAGGACGTGGCGCTCCCCGGCGCTCCTCGCACGGACCTTTCCCCAGCTCAACGCGCGGCCTTCGATCGCGGGCGCGCGCTGTTCTCGCGGGTCTATGACGTCGGCTCCGGGCTCGGCCCTTACTACAACGACAGCTCATGCCAGAACTGCCACGACAACCCGGTGATGGGAGGTCAGGGCGACTTCGAGGATCGCATCTACGTTGGGCTGAGCGAGGACCCACGGCCAGACGTCGAGAACTTCCAGCACAGCGCGATCCCCGGGTTCATGCCGCGGCCACGGCCGACGAACGTGACGCGTCGCATGCCGCCGCCGCTCTTCGGCATCGGACTGATCGAGTCGATCCCGGAGGAGGTGCTGCGCACCGCGGGCTGCCGCGACGGAGCGTTCATCGTGATCGATGGCCGCGTTGCCCGCTTCGGGACCAAGCCCTTCGCCCAGACCGTGCGCGGCGTGGTGAGCTCTGCGCTCAACGACGAGATGGGGATCACCAACCTCGTCCAGGAGGACAGCACGCTCGCGGCGATGGACGACGACGGCGTGGCCGATCCCGAGGCAGACGACCCCACCGTGCGCGACCTCACGAGTTTCGTGCAGGGCCTCGCCCCGCCGCCAACGCTCCCCGCTGATCCGCGCGGCGCGCAGGTCTTCGAGCGCCTTGCCTGCGGATCCTGCCATCGCCCGGAGACTGGCCCGGGTGTGTCCGCCTTCACGGACCTGTGCGTACACAGCATGGGGTCCGTGCTGGCCGACGGGATCATCAGCCACGCGCATGACGCCGTCCCTCAGACCGTCGTGTTCGACGGCGACGAGTTCCGCACCGCGCCGCTGTGGGGACTCCGCTTCCGCCCGCGGTTGCTGCACGATGGCCGAACGACTAGCGTCGACGAGGCGATTCGCGCGCACGGCGGCGAGGCGGCGGCGGCAACGCAGGGCTACATCAACGCGAGCCCTGAGGACCGGGCGCTGCTCCTGGCTTATCTCGGGACGATCTGAGCCCTGCGCGTCGACGCCCCGCTGGAATGTTGTGGGTGTGGAGCGGATTCCGTGGTTGCTTGCTGCGGACGCATGCAGAGCCCTAGAGTGCCGGGTATTCGGTTTGAGCGGACAAGTTACCGCACAACCAATGTCTGACTCTTCGCCCCGCCGTCAGAGGCCCTCCCACTGCAATGACAACCCTCGTGCGGCGCGACTTGGTGGCCCTCATCGCGGTCGTCTTCGGCGTGAGTGTCCTGGCGCTCGCCCTCTCCGGTCGCGTCGATTCTGACGAGGGTCGGCTCACCTACCTGGGCGCGCAGATCGCAGCGGACGACTTCGCCGCCGGGCTCTTCCTCCAGAAGCTGCACCCGGCGCTTTCGCTGCTCTACCTCCCCACCGCAGCGCTCGGTTGGAAGGGGTTCGTTGTCGCGCACGTCCTGCTCACCGCGCTCGGGGTGCTGGCCGTGGGCAGGTGGGCCGGGCGCCTTGGCGGCGAAGGCTGGCTCGCGGCGCTGACGGTCGCGGCCTCGCCGGCGTACTGGTTCAGCGCGGCCACGGGGCAGTCGAACTCTGACGGCCTTGCGCTGCTGGCGGTTGGCCTCTGGCTCTACGAGGGGGACGGTCGGCGCCAGCGCTTCGCCGCGGGCGTGGTGCTCGGGCTCACGGTCTGGGCGCGCTACGAGTTCGCGGCCTTCGTTGGCGTGCTCGTGCTGGTCGCCCTCGCGCGCCCTGGGCGGCGCGATACGGTGCTCGGCGCGCTGGTGTTCCCGTTGCTGTACCTGTCCGCGGGCGCGGTCTACCACCGCGCGCCGCTGTGGTTCCTGCAAAACCCGCCGATGGAAGCAACCCCGCCGCCCGGCCTCGGGGAGGTGTTCCGCCTGACTCTGAACGCGGAGACGGTCCGGCGGATCTTCTCCGCCTACGCCCTGGTCGCCGGGGCCTGGGCGTTGCTCTTCACGCCCGCCGCGTTCGCGCGGGGCGGCTCCGCCCGCGCGACTGTTGTCGTGAGCGCTGTCCTGCTGCTCGCGTTCACGGTGAGCCCCTTCTTCGGCATCGACGGCCCCGAGGTGGCGCCCCGCTACCTCTCCATCGCCCTCCTGGGGATCGCGGTCGCGGTGGCCTTCGCCCGCGAGGCCATCTTCCATCGCGCGCTCGCCGTCGTCCCGCTCATCGCTGCCGCCGCTTGGGCCATCGCCACCGCGCGCTTCCGGCCGATGTCACCCCTCTTCGCCCTGGCCACGGTCGCGCTGCTCGCGCCCGCCGTGGTGACCTGGTTGCGCGGCGCGTCCCGCTCCGCCGCGCTGGCGACGCTGGCCTTCCTGTCCACGGCCGCCGTCGCGATCGACCTGATGTGCCTCCGCGACTTCGAGTCCGTCGCCCCGCCCTCGCGCGCGCTCGCCGCCGTCCTCCGGGCCTCCGCGCAACAGCGGCCCACGCTCATCCTGACCAATGTCCAGTTGCTCACCCCGGCCCTTGTCGCCTCGGGGGCGGGGCCCGCGCGGTACATCCCCGCGTTCGACATCATGCTCGGGCTGCACCTGCTCTCCAATCACCGCAACGGCCAGTACGAGAGCGTCATCCGGGGGGCCAGCTCGCACTACGAAACGGGGGGAATGTTCTGGCCCTGCGAGTTCTCTCGGCACGAGTTCCACGTTGGCGACCTGATCGTCCTGGGAACCGACGCGCGCCCCACGCTCCTCGTGCCTGATACGATCTGGTCGCCGCACACCGAGGTCGTGGAGGCGTTCGGCGACGTCACCATCCGCCGCTTCACGACGGGGCCCGTCCGGCTCCGCCTCCCCACGCCGCCGGCGTGGCTTGACCCGCGGATCGTCGAGGCTCCCTGCCGCGCCCTGGCCTGGCGCCGGTGAACTGATCCGTGATTTGCGCGGGGGGTGAGCCTCGGTACTGTGCCCCGCGTGCGTGACAGCGCAGCCCCGATCCCGCGCATCGTGCCGCCTACGGTGGATCGGTTCCAGCGTGACTACATACGGCTGGCCCGACCGGTCATCATCGAGGGCGCCCTCGACGACTGGCCCGCGCTGGGACGCTGGACCGCCGATCACATCCGCGCCCGCTGCGGCGCCCGGACGGCGCGCTTCTATCGGATGCACCAGGGAGCGATCGTGCGGCACCCCACCAACGGCCTCCAGATGGAGGACGCCGCGGTCGGCGACTTCATCGACGGGCTCGCGGGCGACACGCTCGACGGCCGCCGTCTGCGGGAGGACCTCGACCGCCTGCCCGAGCTCCGCGGGGACGTCCGCACCCCGGCCTACTGCCGAGGGTCGCTGGCCCTGGAGACGCACCTCTGGATCACCCCGGCGGGCGCCCGCACCCTCCTGCACTGGGACACCCCCCACAACCTCTACGCGCACGTCGCCGGCGAGAAGACCTTCGTGCTCTTCCCCCCCGAGCAGACCCGCTTCCTCTACCGCTACCCGCTCTGGTCGGCGACGCCCCAGTGCAGCCCGGTCGACCCCACGGCGCCGGACCTCGCGCGCTACCCCGAGCTCGCACGCGCCCGGCCGGTCGGGTGCACGCTGCGCCCCGGCGACCTGCTCTTCCTGCCGAGCGGGTGGTGGCACTACGCCGAGTCCGCGACCCTGACCATCGCGGTGAACTTCTGGTGGCTCGCCCCGGCGCTCCTGCCGAAGGCCGTGCTCACGGGCGCCCACCGCTGGATCCGCCGCGACCGATCATGAGCCCGCCCGACGGACGCGTCCGCGTCGCACTGCGCGCGGCGCTCGTGGCGCTGGTGATCGTCGGGTGCGTCTACCTCGCCCGCCAGGTCGACCTCCGGGCGGTCGGGCGCGCCATGGTCGGCGCCTCCGCGGGCACCGTCGCCGCCTGCGCCCTGATCAACCTGGGCGAGATCTGGCTGCGCGCGCTGGCCTTCTCCTACCTCCTCCAGCGCCCACCTTCCGCGCCGGTGGGGCTGCTGTTTCGCATTGCGCTGGCCGGGCAGGCGGCGTCCAACCTGCTGCCCTGGCGGCTCGGCGACCTGGTGCCGATCTCCCTGCTCCGCACCCACGCGAACATCCCGACCGTCACGGCCCTGGCCGCCACGCTGCTGGAGAAATGCGTCGAGGCGGTCACGCTGCTCCTGCTCGCCGCGCCGCTCCCGCTGGTCTTCCCGGGGCTCCCCGCGTGGGTCGCGCGGGGCGTGTTCGCGCAGGGCGCCGTGGGCCTCGGGCTCATCGTGCTCGGCTGGGCCGCCTCGCGCCCCGACGACGTCCGGTGGCGCTTCGTCCCGAGGCTCCCGGAGAAGGCGCGGATCATGGGGCGGCCGCGGGTGCTCGTCGCGGTGGGCGCGCTGACGCTGGTCCAGTGGATCATGGACGCCTTCACGCTCTGGCTCGTGCTGCGCGCGGTGGGCATCCAGGTCCACCCGGTCACGCCGATCCTACTGGAGCTGGCGTTCGCGGCGGCGAGCCTCGTGCCCACCACGCCCGCGCAGCTCGGCACCCTCGAACTGGTGGCGGTGGCGGTCCTCGGCATGGTCGGCGTCAGCGCCGAGCGGGCGCTCGCCTTCGCCCTGGTCTACCGGGCGTTCGACCTGCTGCCGGTCACGCTGGCGGGGCTGCTCGTGCTCCCCTCCCTCGGCGGCAGGGCCGCCCTCACGCCGGGCGGCGGAAGAGACGCTTGCTGAGCGCGACGACCGCGGCGGCGGGGACGCGCGACGGCCGGAGCCACCAGAAGTTCACCGAGAAGGTCAGCGTCGCGGACTCGGCGTAGTGCCACCACCCGCTCGGCAGGAAGAGCACGTCGCCGGGGCGCAGCCGGGCTTCGACCAGGGGCACGCCGTGCAGGCGCGGGAAGCGCGCGTAGTCGGGGGCGCCGAGGTCGACGCGGCTGAACTGCGGCGTGGCCGAGAGAAGGGGGAAGGGGTAGAGCCGCGCCGTGTGTGCGGGGTCGACGAGGAGGAAGGTCTTCTCGCCGGCGACGTGGGCGAAGAGGTTCTCGGGTGAGTCCCAGTGGAGCGCGGTCCGGGTGCCCCCGGGCGTGATCCAGAGGAAGGCCTCGAGGTCGAGGCCGCCGCGGCAGTACGCGGGCACGTCGAGGTCGGCCATGAGCCCGGGGAAGCTCTTGGAGATCTCCGCCCGCACGCGCAGCGCGTCCGCCGCGGACCCCGCGAGCACGTCGTCGACCGCCGCGTCCTCCATCCGCACGCCCGCGCGGGCGTCGACGATCAGGTCGCGGTCGCGGGTCGTGAAGCACGGCACCACGCTGGCGCCGTAGCGCTCCCGGAAGTACACGGCGCTCCAGCGTTGCAGCGCGGGCCAGTGGTCGATCGCGCCCCGGATCACGACGGGCTGGCGGGCGCGGACGAAGCGTCGCTGGAACTCCTCCATCGAGGGAGGAGCGATGCACGGGACGGTGGGTGTCCCGGTCAACTACCGCCGCCCTCGCCCCGTCCCCGGAGCGGTGCCCCGCAGCTGGCGCGCCACCGCGACGGCCGCGTCGCGCGCGGACTCGATCGTGGTCGCGAGGGGCACGCCCGCGTGGCGCCCGCCGAAGAACCGGATGAACGCCAGCGTCAGGGATTCGGTGAACATCGTCGCCGGCCGGATCATCCCGAAGCGGATGCCGATGGTGGCGGAGTCGTTGACGACGCTGTGCCAGTTCCACGACGGGTTGAAGAGCACGTCGCCGGGGTTCATCACGGCTTCCATGTAGTCGACGCTCTCCAGGCCCGGGAACCGCCGCCCGTCGGCCTCGCGCACGACGGCCTCGGAGTGGTTGTAGCCGCGCGAGTCGGCCGGGGGGTCGAGCAGCGACAGGTAGTGGTTGGGGACGAAGGTCCAGCGCTTCACGCCCACGATGTTCGCGAAGAGGAACACCGTCATGGCGTTGTGGAGCGGCGTCTGCCGCCCGCCGCCGCCCACGAAGAGCTGCGCGTTGAGGCCGAAGCTCTGGTCGGGCATGGAGCGCAACCAATCCCAGTCGACGTCGTCGCCGAGCTCGGGGAACTTCTCGAAGAGCGGCGCGAAGCGCATGTACCGTCGGCCGCCCCGCACCACCTCGTCGAGGAACTCGCCGAAGTTGATCTCCTCGGTGAGCTCGGCCTCGTCCACGAAGTCGTCGTCGGTCAGGCCCGGCCGGTCCACGAGGCGGATGGTCTCGTGGCCGAAGCGTGCCTTCCACGACTCGAACGACCACTCGCGCGTGCAGCGCCAGTCGGCCGCGGCGCCCTCGATGATCACCGGGATGCCCTTGCGCAGGTAGCGGTCGCGGAACTGCTCCGGGGTGATGTTGCGGACGCGGTCGACGGGGATGCAGCGCCCGGGGCCCATGGCGCGCACGTGCTCGACGATGCGCTGGTGGGTGCGCTCCTTGTACTCCACCACCGCCCGGCTCTTGAGGTAGTGCTCCAGCACGAACGAGGCGTTGAAGCGGGCGCGCTCCGCCCACGGAATCGTTCTCATCGCGGAGGGCATCTGCATGGGGGCGCCGACGCTAGGGGCGCCCACCGGAGGGCGTCAAGCGAAGCAACCGCGGCCTCCCGTGGGATGGTTGCGGGGTGTTCGCGGCGCCCGGCGTTGGCTACGCTGCGCCTCCGATGCCCGCGAACGGAGTGACCCTCGACTGGGAGCGCCTGCGTCAGCTCGGCCCCGCGCTGCGCGCGAGCTACGGGTCCGCGTCCGCGCCGCACGTGGTCATCGACGGGCTGCTCGACGCCTCGTCCGTCGACGCGCTCGGCCTCGACGCCGACCTCGGCGAGATCGTCCGCGGCGGTCGCACCGGGCGGTACAGCTACGTCAACCAGTCGACCGAGTCGACCGTCGGCGCGGCCGACCTGCCCGCCTCCGTGCGCGCCATCATCGACGACCTGCACTCCGACCGGTGGGTCGCCTACGTCGAGGAGATCACCGGGATCCGCGGCCTCCTGCCCGACCCCGAGCTCGCCAACGGCGGCGTGTTCCTGCTGCGCCCCGGCGGGTTCATGAACCTCCACCACGACGACACGATCCACCCGTACCGCCGCGACTGGCGGCGGCGCGTCAACCTCGTGCTCTACCTCAACAAGGGCTGGCGCGAGGAGTACGAGGGTCACCTCGAGCTGCGGTCGCGCGACGGCCGCGAGCTCGTGCGCCGGGTGCTTCCGGTCTTCAACCGCTGCTTCCTCTCGACCATCGACCTCAACACCCACGGGATGCCCGAGCCGGTGCGCTGCCCGGAGGGCGAGGCGCGCAAGTCCATCTCGGTCTGGTACTACACGCGCGAGGCGGGGCCCGTGACGTTCCACCCGGTGTCGTGGAAGGCGCGGGCGACGGACTCGCTCGCCCGCAAGGCCGCGGTCTTCGCCGAGGACAAGGCCTACTGGCTCTACCACGCGGTCAAGTGGCGCCTGGGCATCGCCGAGGCCGAGGGCGAAGCCAGCCGGGTGCCGCTCGATCTGATGCGCCGCACGGGCTACACGCGGCTGGCCGAGTGGGTGCGCGCGCGGACGTAGGTCGACGAGGTCAGGCGGTGGGCTTGGTCGGCGCGTCGCCTGCGGGCTGCTTCCGGGGCCGCAGCTTGATGACGTCCGCCGCAGGGGCGGGCGCGGGCACGCCCTCGGGCTCCTCGGTGTCCATCGGGCGGCGCGACGCGAGGATGGTGTCGATGGCCTCCGGCGTGTGGTCCCACGACTTCTCGTCGGCGCCGTGGACCTTGAACCCGCTCGCGATGATCTTGAGGAAGATCGGGACGAACTTCTTCATCGCCAGCTTGTCGGGCAGCAACCACAGGAAGCGGTACATCCGCCACGGGTTGGTGAAGAAGCGCAGGTAGGCGTCGCGCTGGATCTTCTTCAGCTCCGCCGCGGGCACCTCCGACATGCTGTGCGGGTTGTCGTAGTACTGCCAGTCGTTGCCCTTCTCGCCCTTGGCCGGGCCCACGTAGGCGTCCGAGAGGGGCGTCCCCTCGAAGGGGCACACCAGGTAGAAGGCCGCGGTGTGGAGCTTCGAGGCGCAGGCCCACTCGATGGTGGCCATCACCTCCTCGCGGGTCTCGGTGGGGAAGCCCAGCATGAAGAACCCGTGCGAGAGGATGCCCATCCGGTCGGTGTCCTCGATGAGCTGCTTCACCTTCTCGATCTTCAGGTGCTTCTTCACCTGCTTCTGGATGCGGGGCGAGGCCGTCTCGATGGCGTAGTTGACCCGCACCGTGCCCGCGGCCTTCAGCGCCGTGAGCGTCTCCAGGTCCATCATGTCGGCGCGCACGCCGTTGGGGAATTGCAGGTCGATCTTCCAGCGCTTCTCCTGGATGAGCCGGCAGATCTCCAGGACGCGCTTCTTGTTGAAGTTGAAGATGTCGTCATAGAAATGAAACTCCCGCACGCCGTAGCGCGTGTAGAGCAGCTCCATCTCCTCGATGACCCTGGCGGGCGAGCGCGCGCGGAACTTCTTCCCGAACACGTCGTGGCAGTAGGTGCATTTGAAGGGGCACCCGCGCGACGTGTAGAAGACGACCCAGGGGCGGCGCGTGATGTGGTCGACGCAGCCGATGCGCTGGTACTCGGCCATGTCGATGCGGTCCCAGCTCGGGATGGGCAGCACGTCGAGGTCCTGCACGAAGGGCCGCTCGGGCGTCTGCCGCACCTCCCCCGCCTCGCGGTAGAGGATGCCCTGCACGGAGGAGGGGTCGGCCCCGGACTCGAACGACTCCAGCAGCTCGTGGAAGGTGAACTCCCCTTCGCCGACGACGATGAAATCGATGGCCGGGTCGCGCATGGCCGTGTGCGTCGAGCTGGTGCCGTAGGGCCCGCCGAGGACGACCCGCACGCGCGGCGCGCGCTGCTTGATGAGCCCCGCCAGCTTGTGGACCGTGTCCTTCTCGATGGTGAGCGCGGAGAGGCCGATCACGTCGGGCTTGAGCGCGAGCACCCGGTCGAGCACCTGCGACGGCGTCTCCCGCTTGAGGCGCATGTCGAACAGGTGGACGTCGTCGTAGCCCTTGGTCCGCAGGAAGGCGTCCAGCGCCATGATCCCCAGCGGGTGCGCCACGTCGTCGACCATCTGCGGCTGATAGGTTCGGATCAGGGCGATTCGCACGGATGGGCCTCTCCTGCCTTGAGCGCCCGCAGCATCCTCCCCCGCAACAGAGAGGGTCAAGCGCGCCCCGCGCGCGCCCGCACTACCGCCGGTCGACGCGCCCGTAGCCGACGGCCTGCATCACCGCGAGCGCCGCGCGGTGCGCCCCGCGGTAGCGCTGGCGGACCCGGTGGTAGAGCCCGAAGAGGCGGCTCTCCGCATCGACGAGGAGCTTCTGCGCGAGCCCGTCATCGGGCCGGCTCACGAACACCGCCGGCTCGAAGTCCACCGCGCGCCCCTCGTCCGTGTAGTACCAGAGGATCACCGTCTTCCGCATGTCGCCCTCCGGGCAGCGCACGCCGCCGGGCACGCCGTGGACGTTCTCCTCGATGGCCGTCACCACGCAGCGGTTGGCGATCGGCAGGATGCGGTGGAGCTGCGCGCTGCCGTCGCGGGACCACAGCTCCAGGTGCCCGCCGTAGGCCTCCTCCCAGGCATCGTTGAGGTAGAGCAGCAGGTTGAGCCGACGGCGCAGCGTCGGGCGGTCGGGGTGGATGAACTCGTCGCGGTGCAGCCGCAGGTAGCCGCCCGGCTTCATGAAGTGCACGCCGCCGTTGGTGAGCGCCTCGTCGGCGACCAGACCGTCGATGCCGGTGAGCGCTTCGAGGTGGGCGATGAAGCGGGCGGAGTGCAGCTCGTCGATGAGCGCGCGCACCGCGGGCGGCAGCGCGGCGTGGCCCTCCGTCGCCGCGCTCCGGGTGTTGTAATAGCTGTACTCGGTGACCGCGCGGCTGCGGCCGAGCGCGCGCACCGTCTCCACGAGCGCGGTCGACGTCATCCACGACCCGTCGAGGAAGCCGTCGATGACGACGTGCGGCGCCTCCCCGCGCGCCCGGTAGTCCGCGCGGTCGTCGGCGAGGCGCCGCTCCAGCCGCGCCCAGTCGAGGATCGCCGGAGGCTCCATGCGGCGATGCTCGCGCCCGCGTCGGCGCACGGTCAAGCCGCGGCGGCCCCGGTGATGGACGCTCCCCCGCGCGCGGGAGTACCTACGGAGTCAGCCCATGCGCCTCGCGCTCGTCCGGACCTACCAGCCGATGCTGGTCGATGACCTCGCCCACCCGCTGGGGATCATGTCCCTCGACGCGTACCTCCGCACCAAAGGGCACGACGACATCCGCCTCTACGACATGCGGCTCGCGAAGGAGACGCCCGCGCAGGCGTGCCGCCGCATCCTGGCCGACCGCCCCGACGTGGTGGGCCTCTCCGGTCTCACCATCGAGCGCGACGCCATCCATGCCCTCGCGAAGCTCATCAAGCAGGCCGCGCCGCACGTGGTGACGGTGCTCGGCGGCCCGTACCCGACGAGCTCGACGCGCTCGGTGATGGCCGACCCGAGCGTCGACTACGCGGTGGTGGGTGAAGGCGAGGAGACCCTCCACGAGCTGCTCACCGCGCTCGCGGTGAAGGGCGACCCCGCGCGCGTCGACGGGCTCATCTTCCGCCGCGAGGGTTTGGTGGTGCAGAACCCGCCGCGGGTGCTCGTGAAGGAGCTCGACGCGATGCCCATCCCGAGCTGGGACCGCATCGACATGGACGCCTACGAGCGCTTCGACTCCATGGAGCGACTCACCCGCGGGCGCTGGGCGGTGATCGCCACGTCGCGCGGGTGTCCCTTCAAGTGCACCTACTGCCACGACGTCTTCGGGAAGAAGTTTCGCGCGCGCTCGCCCGCCAAGGTCATCGAGGAGATGGAGCTGCTCATCACCCGCTACGGGGTGACGTCGTTTCAGGTCTATGACGACATCTTCAACTTCAACAAGAAGCGCGTGCTGGAGATCTGTGCGCTCATCGTGGCGAAGGGCTGGAAGATCGACCTCCAGTTTCCCAACGGCGTGCGCGCCGACATGATGGACCTGGAGATGCTCGCGGCGATGAAGGCCGCCGGCACCTGGCGCGTGAGCTACGCCATCGAGAGCGCCTCACCGCGCATCCAGAAGCAGGTGAAGAAGCACCTGAAGATCGACAAGGTGCGCCAGCTCATCGAGGACACCGACCGCATGGGCATCCTGGCCCACGGCTTCTTCATGCTGGGCTTCCCCGGCGAGACCCGCGCCGAGGTCGACAGCACCGTGCGCTTCGCCCTCGACTCCAGGCTCCACTCGGCGGGCTTCTTCCTCGTCACGCCCTTCGAGGGCTCGCCCCTCGCCGACGCCTACGTCGACCCCGCGAAGGACCTGCACGGCGGACAGTTCAACTACTACGACAACCCCCACAGCCTGTCGGAAGTGCCCGCTGATGAGCTCAAGGTCATCCAGCGCAACGCCTACCTCCGCTTCTACCTCGACCCCCGGCGCATCGCGCGCTTCGCCCGGCTCGTGCCGCGCAAGCGCGAGCTGCTCAAGCTGGTCCCGGTGTTCGTGAAGCTGGTCGCAGGGAAGGGGCCCGCGCCGGGGGCTGATGCCCACTCCTTCGACCACGGACCCGAGGCCGAGCACCCCGTCGAAGCGCCCCGCCCGCCTGCCCCCGCGGCGCCCGAGCGGCGACGACTGCCGCAGGTGTAGTCTCCGCCGGTGCGCGCCCTCGCCACGCCGTCGCTGATCGCCCGCCTCACGGAGACGTGGTTCCACCGCCCGTCGACGCCGACGCGCGTGGTGATGGACCTCACGCGCCGCTGCAACCTCCGCTGCGAGATGTGCCACACGTGGCAGGTCACGCCGGGCCACGAGCTCACCCCCGACGAGGTGCGCGCCATCCTCGGGCAGATGCCGAAGCTCTGCTGGCTCGACGTGACGGGCGGCGAGATCTTCCTGCGCCGCGACGCCAGCGAGCTGCTCGACGCCGTGCTCGACGCCGCGCCCGCGCTGCGGATGCTGCACTTCCCCACCAACGGGTGGTTCACCGCGCGCACCGTCGAGGCCGTGCAGCGCATCCGCGCGCGCCGCCCCGAGCTGTCGCTCATCGTCACCGTGAGCCTCGATGGTCCGCGCGACCTGCACGACCGCATCCGCGGGCGCGCCGGCTCCTACGACCGCGCGCTGGAGACGCTCCGCGCGCTGCGCGCCATCGAGGGTGTGGGCGTCTACGTCGGCACCACCGTCACGCCCAGCAATGCCGACCACGTCGCGGCCCTCGGTGATGCTCTGCGCGAAGCCATCCCCGGCTTCACCGCCGCCGAGTGGCACTGGAACTGGCTCCAGATCTCACAGCACTTCTTCGACAACGCTTCGATGGCTTCGCTTCCATCGGTGAAGAGCGACCGGCTGGTGGTCACGCACCTCCAGCGCCGCGGCGCGCCGCGCTCGCTCGTCGACCTGATGGAGCTCGTCTTCCTGGTGAACCTGGAGTCGTACCTGAAGGGCGAGCCCACGGGCGTGACGTGCCAGTCGCTGCGCAGCACCTGCTTCATCTCGCCCGAAGGCGACCTCTACCCCTGCCACGTCTACGACCGGCCGCTCGGCAACCTCCGCACCCGCCCCGTGCGCGACCTCTGGAACGACCCCGCCACCCTCGCCGCCCGCGCCGACATCGAGCGCCTCGCGTGCGGCGGTTGTTTCACCCCGTGCGAGGCCTACCCCGCCCTCGCGGGCGCCCCGGTGCAGACCGCAGTGCAGACCCTCCGCCGTGGCCTCCGTCTCCTCACCGATCGCAGCGGTGTGACGTGAGCCCGCGCCCGCTGTCCGTGCTGGTCGCCGTCGGGACGCGCCCCGAGGTCATCAAGATGGCCCCGGTGGTGCGCGCGCTGTCGCAGTCGCCCGATCGCTTCGCCGTCGAGCTGTGCGCCGTCGGTCAGCAGGGCGCCGTGCTCGAACAGGCGCTCGACGAGTGGGGCCTGCGTCCCACCGTGCGCGTCGACCTGCCGTCCTTCGAGCGGCGGCTCGGGGCCACGCTGAGCGCCATCCTCACGGCGGTGGAGGGCCACGTCGCCGACCGCCGGCCCGACCTGGTGCTGGTGCAGGGCGACACGACCACCACGCTGGGCGCGTCGCTGGCGGCGTTCTATGCGCAGATTCCGGTGGGGCACGTCGAGGCGGGGCTGCGCACCTTCGACCCGGCCCAGCCCTTCCCCGAAGAGGCCCACCGGGTGCTCACCGCGCGCCTCGCGGCCGTGCACTACGCGCCGACGGCGCAGGCCCGCGCCAACCTGCTCGCCGAGGGCTGCGCCGAGGCGTCCATCGTGGTGGTGGGCAACACGGTCATCGATGCGTTGCGCGCGGTCGACATCGCGCCGCACGCTCCGGCGCCGGGTTCGCGGCGGCGCGTGCTGGTCACCTGCCATCGTCGGGAGAACTTCGGTGACGGCGTTCGTGGGCTCTGCGAGGCGCTGCGGCGGGTGACGCGGGCGCGGCCCGACGTGGAGGTCGACTACGTGCTGCACCCGCACCCGGGGGCGTACGAGCCGGTGCGCGAGCTGCTGGCGGGTGTCCCCGGGGTGCGCCTGCTCGACCCGATGGGTCACCGGGAATTCATCGGGCTGCTGGCGGGCGCGTGGCTGGTGGTGACCGACTCGGGTGGTGTGCAGGAAGAGGCTGCCGCGCTCGGCCGCCCGCTGCTGGTGACGCGCCGTTCGACCGAGCGCACCGAGGCCGTCCACGACGGGACGGCCCGCCTCGTCGGGACGCGCCCCGACGAGCTCGTCGACGCGATGGTGACGCTGCTCGACAGCCCCGCCGCCTACGAGCGCATGAGCCATCCGGTGGACGTCCTGGGCGACGGCATGGCCGCGCAGCGCATCGTCCGCGACGTCCTCGCCCGCTTCGGAACGCCGTGACCCCCGACGCCCTCCTCGCGTGGCTGCAAAGCCCCGCCGTGGTCGACTCCGACGGGGCCGTTCGTTCGTGGAGCAACCCTGCGCATCCGGGTTACTCCTACCCCGAAGCCGCGGGCCTCGTGCTCAGCGCGCTGGCCGCCGAGCCCGGCACCGCAGCACTGCGCACGCGCCTCGCATCGCGCCTCGCGCGGGACGTCGACGCCGATGGTTTCGTCGGGCGCGGTGGTGCGCGCTACGCCTTCGACACCAGCGTGTGCCTCGCGGGGTTGCTCGCCCACGAGCGGGCGGGCGGGGTTCTCGATGATGTCGGGTTGCCCGAGCGGATGGGGCGCGCGGCCTGCGCGATGCTCGACCGCGGCGTGTGCGTGGAGGGCGAGGTCGACGCGCCCGCGGGGCACTGGAGCGTGAGCTACGGGAGCCACCTGCTGAAGTGCTGTGTGGCCCTCACGGCCCTCGATGAACGCCTCGGGGAAGACCGCCACCGCGGGACGGTGCGCTCGTTGGTGGAGGCGCTGGCGCCGCTGGGTCGCGGCGGGCGCTTCCCGACGCACGCGCTGGCGACGGAGAGTTATCTGCACGCGACGCTCTACGCGCTGGAGGGACTGGCCTGCCTGCGAGCGCGCGGCTGGGAGGGCTTCGACGACACGCTGGAGGCCGGAGCGCAGTGGCTCGCGACGGCGCAGGACGAGGTGGGCGCGCTGCGGGCGTGGCACGACGGAGCGCGGGCGTGGGGCGGGCGGCGGAGTGACGCGACGGCGCAGGCGATGCGGCTGTGGTGCTGGCACGACCGGGCCCGCTGGGCGCCGAACGTGGCGCGCGCGAAGGCTTGTCTGAGCGCGGCGCAGGACGAGTCGGGCGGCCTGGTCTACGAGGCGGGGAGTCGCGACGTGAACACCTGGGCGACGGCGTTTGCGGTGCAGGCGCTGCGCTGGGAGGAGCGGGCGGGCGACGCCCGGTGGGTGCTGTGAGCGTGTCGGTGGTGATCGCGGCGCACGACGAGGCGCCGAGCATCGCGGGGGTGGTGCGGGGCTGCCGTGCGCACACGCCGGACCTCGGCGAGGTGCTGGTGGTGGACGACGGCTCGCGCGACGCGACCGCGGCGCTGGCCGAAGAGGCAGGCGCGCGGGTGGTGCGGCTGCCCGTGAACCAGGGCAAGGGGGCGGCGCTGCGGCGGGGCATCGCGGAGGCGCGCGGGGAGGTGCTGGTGTTCCTCGACGCGGACGGGCAGGACGACCCGGCGGAGATACCGCTGCTGCTGGGCGCGCTCGCGGACGACGTCGCGCTGGTGATCGGGTCGCGCTTCCTGGGGACGTTTCGCGACGGCGCCATCACGGGCTTCAACCGCATGGGCAACGTGGGCCTCACGGCCGTCTCCAACGCGCTCTTCGGGATGCACGTCAGCGATACGCAGGCGGGCTTCCGCGCCGTGCGGAAGCGAGCGCTCGAAGGGCTGCCGCTGCGGGCGCGGCGCTACGACATCGAGACCGAGCTGCTGCTGCGGGTGCACCTGGCGGGCGGCAAGGTGGTGGAGGTTCCGGTGACGCGCTCGGCGCGCTCGCACGGCGCGAGCGGCCTCAGCAGCCTGCGCGACGGGGCGCGCATCCTGCGGTGCATGTTGTCGGTGCGGTGGGACGCGGGGCGTCGGTAGCCGCGGAGAGAGCCGCCAGGGCGCAAGGGGCGCAAGGAGAGAAAGATTTCTCCGCGCAGAACCTCATCCCTCCGGTCCTTGCGCCCCTTGCGCCCTGGCGGCTCTCTCCGCCGCGCGCATGTCCTGAGCCCGTCAGCCCACCAGCGGTAGCGACACGCGGCTCGCTCGCTTCGTCGCTTCTTCGAAGTACATCGGCGCCCGCTCGAAGCGCGCGGTGTCGTCCGCGTCGGGCTCCGCGGGCGTCGGCATCGCGCCCGAGAAGAGCTTTCGCACCACCGCGATCCCCTCGGAGCGGTAGGTCCACCCGAAGCGCGCGAGGTCACTCCAGCGGCGGTTGCCCGCGAAGACCTTGAGGTACGCGTAGAGCTGGAGCAGCTCCATCTGCCGCCGCGACAGGTGCTCGAAGGCCAGCGAGTGCCCGATCTGGTTGATGTAGTCGTCCCAGTCGCGCGAGAGCAGCCGGTAGCCGCCCTCCCCCTTCGCGGCCATCTCCGCCACGCGCGTCCCCGGGTACGGAACCATCGTCGAAAACACCGGGATCTCCGGGTCGAGCTCCACCGCGAAGTCCACCGTTCGCATCGCGCTCGCCCAGGTCTCGCCGGGGTGCCCCAGGATGAACAACCCCTCCACCGCGAGGCCCGCCTCGGCGGCCATGCGCCGCGCGGCCAGCACCTTCGCGCGCGAGATGCCCTTGTGCATCGCGCGCATCGCGTCGGCGTCGCCCGTCTCGATGCCGAGGCCCACGCGAAAACACCCCGCCGCGCGCATCTTCTCGAAGAGCCGTCGGCTCGCCGTGTTGACGTGCGTCTGCGCCCACCACCGGACGCGGTCGCCCACCCTCGCGGCGATCATCGTGTCGAGCAGCGCCTCGGTGCGCGGCGCGTCGACGGTGAAGATCTCGTCGCAGACCAGCAGCTCCTCGACGCGCTGGTGGGTCACGAGCCAGTCGATGTCGGAGAGCACCCGCGCCGCCGAGTGTTGCCGCACGCGACGACCGCCAGGGTTCTGGCAGAAGGTGCAGGCGTAGGGGCAGCCGCGCTGGGTGACGAGCAACGCGCGCCGCGCCGCAGGCAGCAGGTCCCACGCGGGTCGCGGGAAGCGGTCGAGGTCGCTCTCGTTGGCGCGCTCCTCGGTGCGGTGGGTCGAGTCCCCGCGGCGGTAGACGAGCCCCGCGATGCCCTCCAGCGGCTCTCTCCGACCGAGCGCGTGCACCAGCGCGTCGAGCGTGTGCTCCCCTTCGCCCACCACCCCGACGTCGAACTCCGCGAACTCCTCCAGCGTCTCCTCGGGCAGCGCCGAGACGTGCGCCCCGCCGATCACCGTCACCGTCGTGGGCGACGCCCGCTTGATGCCGCGGGCCACCCGCGCCGCGGCCTTCACCTCGTTGGTGAACGCCGTCACCCCCACCACGTCCGGCGCGAAGCTCTGCGCGCGTGCGAGCACGTCGGCGTGGCGCAGGCGTTCGAGCCGCGCGTCGACGATGGCGACCTCGCAGTCCGGGTCGCGCCGCAGCATGGCCGCGAGGTACGCCAGTCCCACGCGGCTGAAGTCCGGCGTGTCGAACTGGTCGACCAACATCCGGGGCGGCGGGTTGACGAGCAGGACGCGCACGACCCGCAGCGTATCTCAGCGCCGCAGCGCCCGGAGCACCCGGCTCACCTGCTCGTCGCTCACCCCGAGGGTTCGACGCGCGGCCTGGTAGACCAGCAGCGCGGCGTTGTTGGCCCACACCAGCGGCCGCCGCCGGGCTTCGTCGGGGCGCGCCCGGTAGCGGAAGTGCGTGAGCGCCACCTCCCGGCCGGCGTCGCGGAAGTAGTAGAGGACGAGGTTGAGCCGCATCACCCCGGGCGGGCACGCGAGCGGCTCCGGCACGCCGTGCACGGCCCCGTCGCCCACCTCGAAGAACACCGCGCGGTTGTAGCGCGGTGCGATGCGCTGCTCGCAGCGTCGGGCGTCGGCGCTCCAGAGCTCGAGGGCGCCGTTCCAGTCGTCGCGCCACGTCTCGGTCAGGTAGACGATGAGGTTCACGCGGCGCATCCAGCGGCGGTGGCGGGCGTGCGAGCGCATGTCCGTGTGCAGGTCGAAGAAGTCCCCGCTACCCATCGCGCTCACGCCGCCGTCCAGCATCTCGCGGTCGAGGAAGAGACCCGTCTCGCCCGTGAGACGCTCGACGAACCCACGAAAGCGCGGTGAGTCCAGCTCGTCGAGCAGCGCGCGGGCGGACGCCCCGAAGCCGTCGCGGCCGTTGCGCGAGCGCAGCCGCTGGCTGTAGTGCCGGTTCTCGATCCACCCCGCCGAGCCCACGTCGCGAAACTCCTCCGCGACGAGCGCGCGGCACACCGCCGGGTCGAGGAAGTCGTCGAGCACCACGTGCGGAAACGGCCGCGCCGCCGCCCAGTCCGCGCGCAGCGCGTCGAGCCGTGGCTCCCAGCGGTCGTAGTCCACGCGGCTCATGGCGGGGTCATCGTACCGTGCGCCCCATGGTCGCCGTCCCGCGCGAAGTGGTCCCGCTCGCAACCGCGTCGCTCCTGCGCGAGCTGTCCCGCGCGCTCGCCGAGGGCGCTGCCGGTCGCGGCGCCGCGGACGACCGCGAGGCCCTGCGCGCCGCCGTCGTCGCGTACACCGGGGCGCGCCACGCCTTCCTGCTCCCCGACGGCCGCACCGGGCTCTACGCCCTGCTCGCGCCGCTCGGTCGCGCGCACCCCGGCGCCGAGGTGGTGCTGCCCGACTACAACTTCTTCGCCGTCCCCGAGATGGTGCGCCGCGCGGGTCTCACGCCCGTCTTCGTCGACGTCACGTCTCCCCACGGCGAGCCCACGCCCGAGGCCGTCGAGCGCGCGCTCACCCCGCGCACCCGCGCGCTCCTCCTCGGTCACTACTTCGGCCGACCCAACGACCTGCGTGCCTGGAGCGCCTTCGCCCGCGACCACGGCATCGCCCTCTACGAGGACTGCGCCCACGCCTTCGGCGCCTCCGTCGACGGCCGCCACGTGGGGCGCTGGAGTCTGGGTGGGTCGTTCAGTTTGAGCCTGACCAAGGGGCTCACCGGGGTGATGGGCGGCGTGGTCCTCACCGACGACGACGAGACCGCGGCCGCCATCGCAGCGCTTGCTCCGACGCTCGGTGAGGTGCCGCGCGGTGAGCTCGTCCGCTCGCTGCTCTCCGCCCTCGGCGGAACCTTGCTCTTCGGCGACCGCTCCTACCCCGCGCTCGTTCGTCCGCCCCACGCGCGCCTCGTTGGCCGTGGCGTTGATCTCCTCGACCGCGCCATGACCGAGCTCCCCGCCCCGACGAACCCGCGCGCCTGGCCCACCTTCGCCCGCCTCCCGGCCCCGTGCGCGCGACTCGCCAGCGAGCACCTCGCCCACGTCGACCGCGACGTCGCCCTCCAGCGCGCCCTCACACAGCGCATCCTCGCGGCCGGTCCGTGGCCGCGCGTGGGGCTCGGCCCATGGGAGGACGACCGTCACGCCACCGGCCTCAACCTCGTGGCCCGCGTCGATGATCCGTGGGGCTTCCGCCGCCACCTGCTGGCCCGTGGCTACGACGCGCGCAGCGACTACCTCACCTCGTCCACGGGCGACGCGCGGCGCTTCCCTATCTCCACCAGCCTCCCGCGCCGGGGCGTCTTCCTGCCCATCCGCGCGCTGCGCGACGAGCGCTCCGCCGACGGCCTCGTCGACGCCCTCCGCGCCTGGGAGCGCCCTGTGCCACACTGACCGCTCCCCCCTTCCGGAGGAACGCCCGGTGCGCTCACAGCTCATCACCACGCACCGCACCTGCAACCAGAACTGCACCTACTGCAACGTTCGCGTGGTGGCCGAATCGCGCGCGGAGATCCACACCGGCGCCGTGCTCGCCCGCTTGCGTGACGCCGCCGCGCAGACGGTACGCGAGGTGGTGATCTCCGGCGGCGAGCCCGGGATGCGCAACGACCTCCCCGGCCTCATCGCCGAGGCCCGTCGAGGTGGTGCGACCGAGGTCACGCTGGAGACCAACGCCACCCTCCTCGACGCCGACCGCGCCCGCGCCCTCCACGTCGCCGGGCTCACCCTCGCGCGGGTCAACCTCACCGCCTGGGGCGACGCCCTCGACGCCATCACCCGCGACCCGGGCGGCTTCGCACGCACCCTCGCCGGCATCCGCGCGCTGCTCGCCGCGGGCGTGGCGGTGGAGGTCTCCGCCGTGGTCATCCGCGCGACCCTGAACTCCCTCGGCGCGCTCCCCGAGCAGCTCGTCGACGCGCTGGGCCCGTCGCTGCGCGGTCTGCGCGTGCGCGTCCCCACGGAGTCACCCGACCCCTCGCAGCTCGTGACCTACGAGGAGGCGTGCGCCGCCCTCTCGGCCGCCCACGCCTCGGCCCGCCGCGCGGGGCTGTCGTTCAAGCTGTCGCCCGACAGCGGCCCGCCGCCCTGCTTCTTCCCGCAGCCCGCGGCCGTGTCGAGCCTCTATGCGCTCACGCCCGGCGCTGCGCCCCGCGCCGACCGCGCGCACCCTCCGCCCTGCAGTCGGTGCTCGCTGCGCGATCGTTGCCCGGGCGTCCCCACGGCCTACCTCGCGCGCCACCCGGGCGTCGCGCTGCGCCCCATCACGGAAGACCGCGTGCGCCGTCGGCTCTCGCTCATCGACACGGTCGAAGACCAGGTGCGCCGCGAGCTCGCGCAGCCCAGCCGCTACACCGACCAGGTCACCGGCGAGGTCGTCGACGAGACCCTCGTCCGCGTGAACTTCCACTGCAACCAGTCGTGCGCGTTCTGCTTCGTGTCGACGCACCTGCCGCCCGCCACCGACGCCGCCGTGCGCGACGCCATCGTCACGGCCGCCCGCGCCGGTCGCCGCGTGAGCCTCACCGGCGGCGAGCCCACGCTCAACCCGCGCCTCGTCGAGTACGTCGCCCTCGCCCGCGCCCACGGCCCCCACGTGGTGGCGCTCCAGACCAACGCCGTGCGCCTCGCCGACCCGGCGCTCACCGACGCGCTCGTCGCCGCGGGGGTTGGGTGGGTGATGGTCTCGCTGCACGCCGACACCGCCGAGCTCTCCGACGCCCTCACCGAGTCCCCCGGAACCTTCGTCAAAACCCTCCTCGGCCTCGACCAGCTCCACCGCCACGAGGACGTCACGCTGGTCATCAACTTCGTGCTCATGGCCGCCAACCGCGACGCGCTGCTCCCGATGGTGCGCCTCGTGGCCGCGCGCTGGCCGCGGGCGATTCTCAACGTGTCCTTCGTGTTCGCGTCGAGCGACGTGGTGCCCACCGCCCTCGTCCCGCGCTACGCCGACGTGCTCCCGCAGCTCTTCGTCGCGCTCGCCGAGGCGTCCGCCCTCAAGGTCGACGTGCGGGGCTTCGACTCCATGTGCGGCATCCCGCTGTGCCTTGTTCCTGCCGAGGCCCGGCCCGCGCTCCTCGGCGAGATCCCCGAGGACTACGACCAGGGCGAGTTCGTCCACCCGTCGGCGTGCGACGGTTGCGCGCTCGCCCAGCGCTGCTACGGCCTGCGCCGCAGCTACCGCGACCTCCACGGCGACCGCGAGCTGCGTACGGTGCAGCCCGACTAACGCTTGCGCGCGACCTTCGCCTTCGGCGTCTCTTCGACCGCGACCCGCTGCTTCTCCCACGCGAGCAGCTCGCCCACGAGCGCGCGGATCTCCAGCGCCGCCGCGTCCTTCGGGGCGTACGTGGTCACGCCCTGCCCCGCGCCGAGCGACTCGGCGTAGGCCACGCGGTACCCGAGCTCGGCCTTGAGCAGCTCGACGCCGCTCTTCTCCAGCTCCTCGCGGGCGCTGCGTCCGAGGGCGGTTCGCACCTGCCTGCGGGTGATGACGATGCGGGCTTCGAGGTCGGTTCGCAGCGAGCGGGCCTCGTTGACGAGGTCGATGCTCGCGGCGAGCGCCCACGCGTCGGCCGACGACGGACCGCACGGCAACAGCGCCAGGTCGGCCGCCATGAGGGCCGAGCGCTGGATGTCCCCGTGGCGCGGCGGGCAGTCGATGATGACGTCGTCGTAGCCCTGCCGAACCGTCGGCAGCTGCTCGGGCCGGTGCATCGTCGACCCCATGGAGACGATGGTCGGCATCGCGCGCCCGGCCTCGGCCGCGACCTCGCCCCAGGTGCGGATGGTCCCCTGCGGGTCGGCGTCGACGAGCAGCACCTTGTGGCGTCGTTCGAGCAGCTCTGCGGCGATGCAGATCGCCAGGGTGCTCTTGCCGACGCCGCCCTTCTGTCCAGTCAGTGCAACGATCACAGGGCGAGACGTCTAGTCCTCCAGGGTCCAAGCCGTCTAGACGTTCAATCACCCCGGCGCGCCATCGCCACTCGAAAACACCGATGGATGAAGGTGTTTTCGTTGCCCGGTAGTTCAGGCGTCCAGAGGTCTGGACGTCTAGATGCCCGAATTGACCGCCTTCGTCCCGGCGGTGTTGTGGCCGATGATCGCCCACCGCCATGTCCCTGCTGGATGAACTCGACGAGCTGCGGCGCGTCCTCGACGACTGCCGCGCGACGCTGCCCGCGGAGGTCGACCGCGCCTCTGGTCTCCTGCGCGCCGCGCTCGCCCGCCCCGGCGCCAAGGTGCTCGTCTGCGGCAACGGAGGCAGCGCCGCCTCGGCCCAGCACTTCGCCGCCGAGCTCGTTGGGCGCTACCGCGTCGACCGCGCGCCCATCGCCGCCGTCGCCCTCACCGCAGACACCGTCACCCTCACCGCCGTCGCCAACGACTCGGACTTCTCGCGGGTCTTCGCGCGCCAGGTCGAGGCCCTCGCCCGCCCCGGCGACGTGCTCGTCGCGCTCTCCACCAGCGGCCGCTCGCCCAACGCGGTCGCCGCCGCCGCCGCCGCCCGCTCGCTCGGCTGCGCCGTCGTGGCGCTCACGGGCCGCGCCGAGAACACCCCCCTCGCGGCCCACGCCGACGCGGTGATCTCGGTGCCCTCGTCCGTGGTGGCGCGCATCCAGGAGGTGCACGCCCTCGCGCTGCACGCCCTCGCGGGCGCGCTCGAAGCCGACGCGACGTAGCGCCGCTACGGCGGAATCGGGACGCAGGTGCTCCCGCCGACGCACATCTCGCCGAAGGGGCAGCACACGCAGGGGCACGGCCGGTCGCCGCCCGCGCAGGTGACCTGCACGCAGCGGTTCATGGAGCAGACCTCGTCGCAGCGGCAGCCCGCGGCGCAGCCCGCGGCGGAGCAGAAGAAGCGCCGCGGGTCGGTGGAGTCCTGGGTGCACGTCTCGCCGGTGCTGCAGTTGCCCACGCAGGTTCCGCCGCAGCCGTCGGCGTTGCCGCAGCGACCGCCGGGAGGGCAGTTGGGGACGCACACGCAGGTGCGCGTCCGCACGTCGCACGACCGCCCCGCGGGGCACAGCCGGCCGTACCCGCACGAGGGCCCGCCCGGGCACGGGCTCGGAACCTCCGTCCCGCACGCCACGACGTTGAGGTCGACGACGCACGCCGTGGAGCACTGGCAGCGCCCGGCCTGGCAGGAGAGGCCGGCGGCGCAGACGGTGCCGCACGTGCCGCAGTTGCCGTTCTCGGTCTGCGTGTTGACGCAGCGGACGCCGCACAGGGTGAGCCCCGCCGCGCACCGGCACTGGCCGGCCACGCAGGTGGTGTCGTCGGGGCAGTCGCCGCGGCAGTCGCCGCAGTGATCGCGGTCGGTCTGGGTGTTGTAACAACTGCCCATGCAGGCCGAGAGGCCCATCGGGCAGATGGCGGTGCCGTCGCCGCCGCCGGTGGGCGGCGTCATGGCGTCGCTCGGCGGCGGGCAGTCGGGCCCCGAGCACACGCAGCGCATGAGGTTGCGGTCGCAGACCTGCCCGGCGGGGCACATGGTGCCGGTTCCGCAGACGGGTCCGTCGGGGCAGACGTTGGGCACCGGCACCCCGCAGAAGGTGCTCGCGAGCACCTCGGGGCCCAGGCACCGCTGGATGCAGATGCAGCGCCCCAGGGCGGGGTCGCAGCGCTCGCCCGCGGCGCAGCCCTCGGTGCAGCGCGAGCCGCAGCCGTCGTCCTGGCCGCACGATCGGTCGGTGCCGCAGCGCGGGACACAATCGCAGCCGAAGGTCACCGGGTCGCAGGTGGCGAAGGGGTTCTCGCAGGGGCCCACGCAGCGCCCGCCGCAGCCGTCGTCGGCGCCGCAGCGGGTCGTCGCGGTGCAGGTGCGGTCGCAGGTGCAGCGGCCGACCACGCAGCGGTCGCGCGGCGAACGGTTGCAGGGCGTGGCGCAGGCGCAGGTGTCGACGCAGCTCCCGTCGATGCAGAGCGACCCGGGGGAGCACGACACGCCCGCGCAGCGGTTGGGCACGCAGCGGCCGTCGGAGCACACCTCGTTGGTCGCGCACGTCACGGCGTCGCAGGGCGTGCGCGGGGTGCACGTGATGTGACAGGCGTACCCGTCGTCGCAGTAGCCCGGGCACGGGGTGATGCGCGCGCAGGCGCCGGTGCCCTCGTTGCAGAACTGCCCCGCCGGGCAGACCACCCCGGCGCACGGCGCGGGGAAGCACCCGGCCGCGCACCGGCCGTTGACGCAGGTCTGGCCAGGCCCGCAGGTGATGCCCGCGCAGAGGTCGCGGATGGGCACGCAGCGCATGTCGCAGCGGTCGTTGCCGCAGGCGGTCTCGGCGGCGAGGCAGACGTCCTCGACGCAGCGCCCCTGGAGGCAGCGCTGCCCGCGGGGACAGTCGCGGTTGAGCGCGCAGGTGAGCACGACGTCGCCGACGTCGCCGATGTCACGGACGGTGGCGACGTCGAACGAGGGGATGTCGAAGGTGGGGTTGAGCGGAACGTCCTCGGGGAGGACGCTGCCGACGTCGTCCGTGGGCCTCGCTCCGGGGCGACTACAGCCTCCGCCGACGAGCCACAGCGCGAGGCACAGAAACCAGGTGGTGCGCAGGAGGCTCATGGCAGCGGATGTCTCCGCGGTCGGAGCCTAATGGAAGCGGCCTTCGCGGGTCGAGGCGGTGAGCCGCCAACGTCCAGACGTCATGACGTCGAGACGTTCAGGCGTCAGCGCAGGGGCCAGGTGCCGCGGTAGATGCGGTCGGTGTGCTGGAGGACGCCCGCGGCGTCGAGGCTGAACACCTCGGTGAAGTCCCCGCCGCCGATGAAGCGGGAGGAGAAGGCGCGGTCGATGAACGCGCCGCTCGATTGGCCCATGGTGAGGTCGCCCAGGTAGTCGCCGAGGGCGTAGCCGCCGAGCTCGGCGGCGTCGAGGCGCCGGAGCGCCTGGATGCGGGAGGGTTCGTCGAGCTCTCGCCCGAACGAGAGACTGAGCATGACGAGCTGCCGGTTGGGGAGCAGGCGGCCGTTGCGCCGCTGCCAGGCCAGGTCTTCGATGGCGCCCCACTGGAGCGCGCAGTCGGGGAGCAGCAGCACGAGGTCGCTCGGGCCGGTGGGCGGGAGAGACGCCGGGCCGGGGGCGCCGGGCCGGGCGTTCCAGTGCGGGAAGGTCTCTCCCTCCGCGGGCGGACGATCGCCGGGCAGTCCGTGATCGGCCACGACGAAGCGGGCGATGCCCTGCGCGGGCCGCTGCCATGCGACCGACTCGCGGCTCGTCACCAGGAACCGTGTCGACCGCTGTCGCGGGTCGGACCACGCCGCGAGCTGCGCGCCCGCCACGCGGAAGCGCACCACCTCGCCGGGCCGGGCGACGGCCTCTCCGATGGCCTCGATCTCCACCCCCTGGTCGCCTTCGACCACCCGGGAGAAGGCGAAGGTGAGGGAGACGTCGCCGGGGTTGCGCGCCGCGACCGTCGCCGTGCCTCCCGGCTGGAGGTACGCGCCGCCGGAGACGTCGGGGAGGTACGCGTGGCCCGTCGGGTCGACGCCAAACGCCAGCAGCGTGCGCCAGTCGGCGACCCACAGCGTGCGGCCCTCGTCGCTGAAGGCCACGTCGAGGACGCCGTACTCGGCCGGGTCGAAGTCCGCGACCCTGGGCTCGGTCCCGCGCAGGTCATAGAGCCACGCGCCGGTCGAGCACGCGACGGCGAGGGAGGTGTCCGTGAAGTCCGCCCGGGTCGCGACGCAGGGCGGGCTCACCCGGCGGACGATGCGCGGGCTGTCGGCGGAGAGGTCCACGAGGATCACCCCGGACGAACCCAGCGCGACGGCCGCGCGGGTGCCGTGGGCCGTCACCCCGAGCGGCGGGCCGTCCAGGGAGAGGATCCCGCGCAACCGCAGGGCGCCGTCCGCGGAGGCGAGGTGCAGCAGTCCGCGCCGCCGGTCGAGCGCCACGAGCGCGTCGCCGTTGCCACCGCCGACGGCGACGACGTTCCCCTCGATGCCGGTGGGTTGCCAGGGCCCGGGGCGGCCGTCCGCGCCGATGGGGCCGCGCAGGAGTCCGCGGTCGAAGGCCGCCACGAGGAGCGCGCCGTCGACCACCCGCAGGTCGGCGTACCCGAGGTCGTCCTGCGGTGTCAGGGCCCCGCGCTCGACCACCACGGGGTGGTCGGGGTCGCTCAGGTCGAACACCGCGACCCCGGAGTCGGCGGCGCTGCAATAGAGCCAGCGCCCGTCGGGGGCGATGGCCATGGCGACGCAGCGCGGAACCGTGGAGGGTTCGGTCGAGGGAGACCCCTGCCCGATCGGCTCGGTGGACGAGCGCGGGGTCAGGCGCCGCCCTCCGTCCACCTGCCAGGACATCAGACCGGCGGAGCCGTTGCCGCCGTAGACCCGCCCGTTTCGCACCAGCAGGCGCGACAGGTGGGCCGTGCCGCTCCGGGTCGGTGGCAGCGGGTCTTCGGCCGCGAGGGTCAGCCCGCGGAGCGGGTCCTGGCCGCACCCCAACAGCAGGAGCGACCAACATGCGAGCAGGTCACGCATCAGGGCGGACGGTAGTCGTCGCGTCGGAGGGGAGCCAGCGCGAGGTCCCACACCCCCACCGCGACAAACTCATCGAGCCCGAAGCGCTCGCCGTAGGCCGTGTAGTGGTCGCCCGCGCAGGCCGGGAGCAGCGCGCAGCGGCCCGCCTCGGGGCAGGGGGTCCGCACCACGTGGAGCGTCGTCAGGCTGCGCGCGCCGCCGTCACCGCGCGGGTCGTGTTCGTCCGTCACCGCGACGCCCGCGAGCGATCGGCGCGGGAGCGTGCGCGCGGCCTCGAAGACGCCGAGGCCCGTCGAGCGCTCGGCGCGCCACAGCAGGCACGGGTGACGGATGGCGTTGGCGAGCGCGAAGAGGCACGCGGCCCGCTCGTCGGCGTCGGCGTCGTGGAGCGACCGCAGCACGCGCGCGACGATCTCCGACTCGGGCAGGGCCGAGTCCGCGTAGGCGCCGTGCTTCGTCTGCCGGAGCGGGTACGGGAGCTGCGGCCAGAGGGTGAGCGATCGTTCGCGGGCGAAGCGCACGAGGTCGGCGAAGCCGTCGACGTTCTGGCGGGTGATCACCGTGGCGAGGCCGAGGCGACCGGGTGCGAGGTCGGCGCGCAGGCCGTCGAGGGCGCGGAGCACCTCGGCGTGCGATCCCGGCGCGCCCGTGACGGCGTCATGGAGGTCGGCCGTGACGCCGTAGAGCGGAACCACCACCTCCGTGTGCGCGGGGCTCCTCCGCAGGAACTCCAGGCGAAACCCATCGTCGGCGAAGCGCCGCCCGGGGCCCATGACCTCCAGCGACTCGAAGCCCGCGTCGCGCAGGGCTGAGGCCAGGTCGAGCACGCGCGAGAAGGCCAGCGGGTCGATGCCGTTGAGCCGCGCCCGTCGCTGACCGCGTGCCGCCGCCGCCTGGATCTGGAGCCGCAGGGACTCCAGCTCCTGCGCGCCGCCGTCGTGGGAGGGGACGAAGCTCTTGATGGGGCAGAAGGTGCAGCGCTGCCCGCACTCGGCGTCGAGGTTGAGGTTGAGCACCTCGTCGCGGACCGATGCCGTCGCAGCGCGCCCGTCGAGCAGCCGCACCGCCGCGGCCTCGGACGGGACCACCACCGTCGCGCCGACCCGGAGCTTGCGGGCGAGCAGCGCGGCGAGGTGCGAGCAGAGCAGCGCGGCCCGCGCCTTGGCGCCACCACGATCGGCGTGCCCGAAGTGCAGCATCCCGACGCCGACGCCCGCGTGGCTCGCAAACACCGGGTCGAGCGCCGCGGCCGGCGCGACGACGACCTCCAGCGACTCGCCCATGTCGCTCTGGGAGAACTCCAACCGCACGCGCCCCAGGGTCGAGGACGATCCGTCGGCGCGCGGGGTGCGAACCGCCACGAGCCGATGACCCGCGATGGATGCACCGCCGAGCGCGACGTCCGGCGCGAGCAGCTCGGCCACGCCGACGGGGTCGAGCACGACGCGGTCGCGCGCCTCCACCGTGTCGCTCACGTCGACCGCGAGGTGGGGAAACACCCGCGCCGCGACGGCAAACCACCGGGCCGCGGGCTGCGGGTGACGGCGCGGATCGGAGCCATCGTCGCCCGCGCTGGTCCACGTGGCGACGACGCTGCGTTGCGCCGGTCCGAGGCGCACCTCCAGTCGTCCGCCGTCGGGTCGCGCGAGGTCGAGCACCACGTTGCCCCACTCGTCCGCGGCGGCCGTGAGCGTCGATCCGTCGACGAGCGCCTCCCCGACCGGGGATGCCTCGATGGTCGCGAGCGCCTCCTCGATGAGTGCGAGCGCCGGGTCGGGCGGTGGTGGTGCGGGCGGCGGTGGTGGTGCGGGCGCCACCTCGGCGGTCGGCGCGGGGGGCAGCGTCCAGACGAAGCCCTCCTCGGTGGCGCGCACCGAGACGATCACGGCGCGGGCGAGGGCTGCCGCGTCGCGTGCGCCGGGCGAGAGGCGCCAGTGCACGGCGAAGCGCCGCGTGGTCACCGCCGACTCCGAGGCCGCCGGGTGCGCGAGGGTCATCACCGCGACGGCGCGATCGCTCGCCCGGCCGTAGCGCGCGACGACGGTGGCCCCCTCGATGCGGGCGCCCGCGAACTCCCAGCCGGACGGTAGGGGCGGCGCGACCATGCGCCGGATGAGCTCCTCCTGCCCGCTGGCGATGATGTGCATGGGTCGTCTCCCGCTATGATGGTCGCTCGATGGTCTCGACCACACCGCGTGCGCCTCCAAGGTACACACCGTGACCGGCCTGCGCCTGAGCGTTGTTCGTGATGTGCCTGCGCCCGTGGTGCGCCCGGGCCCGCCGCGCAGCGTGCTCATGGTGCTGCCCCCGGACGTCGACGCCCCGGAGGTCAACCGCCTGCACCGCTTCCCCCCGCAGGGCCCGGCGCTCGTCGCCGCCGCCATCGCCCGCGACGGCTTCGTCACCCGCGCCGTCGACCTCGAGCTCTCGGTCTTCCGTCATCCCCCGGCGGTCGACCCTTCGCCCATCGACGACGACGCGGCCCTCGGCGCCTACCTGCGCGGCGAGCGCCACGAGGCCCTCGAAGCCCTCGCCGACGACCTCCTCGCCCGCATCGATGCGCCCGGTGACTGCGACCTCGTCGCCGTCTCCCTCGACCGCCACACGCAGATTCGCGTCGGCGCCTTCCTCGCCGCGGCCTTCAAGCGCCGCTACGGAACGCCCTCCATCCTCGGCGGCGTCAACGCGCGCGCCGCGCACGGCATCCTCACCGAGCTCGGCGCCCTGCTCGTCGACGTGGTCACCGCGGCCACGACGCCCGACGAGATCCGCTACGCCTTCGCGGCGCTGCGCGAGCTCTCGCCGGGCCGTCACGCGCTGCCCGTCGAGCCCGTCGCCGAGCCCCGCGACACCGCGCCCGACGAGTGGCCCGTGCCCGACTTCGGCATCTACCGCCTCGACGACTACCGCTACGACCCCTTCGCCGTCACCCCGCACCCCTTCTCGGCCTACGACGGGAGCGTGGGGCCAGGGCTCTTCCTGCCGTACCTCTTCACCTTCGCGTGCCAGTACAAGTGCACCTTCTGCCAGAACGGCGGCACCCAGAGCGCGAAGTCCATGGACCGCGTGGTGCGCGACCTCGCGGAGATGTCCGAGCGCTGGAACGTTGGCGATTTCATGCTCTTCGACACGCAGATCAACCTGCACGCCGTGGACTTCGCCAACGCCCTCATCGGCGCGAAGCTCGGGGTGCGCTGGTCGGACTCCTACCGGGTGATGCCGTCGCGCGAGGGTGATCTCACGCTGATGGCGCGCGCGGGCTGCGTGGGCCTCACGCTCGGCGTCGAGTCGGGCTCCGAGAAGATGCTCAAGCGGATGATCAAGGGGCACCGGCCCTTCCACGCGACGCGGGTGATCCGCGAGGCGCACCGCAACGAGATCATGGTGCGGGTCAACCTGCTGCCGTGCTTCCCCGGCGAGACCCGCGAAGACCTCCTCGACACCGTCGAGTGGACCCGCGAAAACGCCTTCGCCATCGACGACCTCGCGCCCTCGTCGTTCTACCTGGTGCGCGACTCGCCCATCGGGGACGACCCGGCGCGCTTCGGCATCACCATCCGCGGCCAGCGCGTGGTGGACGGCGACTACAAGTTCCGCAAGCAGCTCGGGTCGCTCACCTACGACGAGGTCGACGGCATGACCTGGGAGGAGCGCCAGGCGACCCTGCGCCCCTCTGAAGAGGTGCTGCGCCAGGCGTGGCGCGAGGGCCGGGGCGACCGCGCGGCCCTCGACTCCATGCAGCCGGCGTTCATCTTCGCGCTGCGCCGAACCTTCGCGACCAAGGACGAGGCCTACACCGCCGCGCTGCGCTTCACCGGCGGACCGTCGCCCGTCGAGCAGCCCCGCCGGGTCACGCCCGTCGAGCCGCCGCGGCTGCTGTCCCCGGCCGAGCCCGGCGACGCGGTGACCCACCGCTTCGAGGCGGCCCTGCGCGAGGCGATGCCCCAGCTCGAACGCAACCTCGGCGCAACCCTCGCGGGCCACATGGTGCTCTTCGACGACGGCGATTTTGTCTGCTTTGGCGGCCGCGTCGGGTGGTCCGACGACCCGTCGCCCGCGCCCCGAACGCTCTCCGTCGACAGCATGCTGGCCTACCGCTTCGGCGAGGCGTCCACCCGCCGCCGGGTCTACGGGCGGCTCGTTCCGGGCGCGGCGCTGGTCGTCTCGGGCGACGCGCTGACCCCCGCGAGCGGCGACGCCTGGAGCGAGCCCCTGCGCTACGGCCGCGACTTCCACGTGCTCACCTTCGGTCCGCCGCGCGCCGGGTCCGAGCTCGCCACCCCGCCGCGCGCCCGACAGGACCAGACCGTTGCGCGATGACGAACGGGCGCTGCTGACGCCATGGATGGACGGCTTCGCCCGCGCCTTCGGTGCCCCGCCCGGCGTCGAGGCGCTGCCGGGCGACCGCTACCGGCTGGCCTTTCCGCTGGTGTTCGAGCCGAAGGAAATGCTCGGCGGAACAGGGCATTTCCGCGGCAGCGACGAGGTCGTCGCCCACATGCGCGCGCTCGGCTTCGCCTGGGAGGGCACCGGTCGCATCTACGGCGCGCCCACCCCGTCGAGCTTCAACGCCGGGCTCGATGCGCTCGACGCGCCGGGCGACGGCTACCGCCTCTCGCTCACCGTCGAAGACCGCCCTGCCTTGAGCGGCGGACCGTGGCTCTGCCGCTACATGGAGGGCCTCATCCCGCTGCATGTGGCGTCGGCCGGCTTCTACGCGTCGCGCGAGATTCCGCGGGCCTCCGACGCGCGCGACCTCGACTCGCTCGCCTGGCACTTCACCACGCTCGCGCACGACCTCACCGTGCACGCGCAGAACTACCACCGCGTCCCGCGCGCCAGCATCGACGCGCTCGGTGAGCGCATCCGCGCGGCCTTCCCCGCCGAGTGGCCCACCTGGGATCGCCCCGGCGCCACGGCCCCCATGACGCTGGCGTTCTTCTACGACAACGACCTCAACCGCTACTGCTACGCGGTCTGGAGCCGCAGCCGCCGGCTCGCGGACTTCGCGCGGCTCTTCACGGCCAACGTCGGTCAGCTCCTGGCGACGCTCGACACCCGCATCGCCGAGACGCGCGAGGGCAAAGGGGACGTGCCCGACGGGCGCACCGAGGACATGGCCCCGCTCGCGACGACGGAGTTCCGCATCGTGTCGGGGTAGAGTGGCGCTCGCATGACCTCCGGTCTGGTGCAGATCTCGCGCTCGAAGCGGCCGCGCATCAGCCTCGTGGCGCCGGTGAGCCGCGGCGCGGACATCATCGATCCCCTCATCGCGAGCCTGGAGGCGCAGACCGCCCCGCGCGACTCCTTCGAGCTGGTGCTGGTGACCGACGACGCCGCGCAGTACGGCTCCGAGCGGGTGACCGTCCGGGTGCTGCGCTCGCCCTCGCGGCACCCTTGCGTGAAGCGCAACGTCGGCGCGGCCGCGGCGCTCGCGACCGAGCACCTGGCCTTCATCGACGACGACGTGAAGCTCGCGCCGGGCTGGGTCGCCGCCGCCCTCGCCGCGCTCGACGAGGCCGACGTGGTGACGGGCCCGAGCAACGAGCCCTACGCCGACGACTTCGCGCAGCGCGCGGCCAACAACATCGTGACGTCGCCGATCTTCAGCCTGAAGACGGCCATGGCCAACCCGACGCGAACGCCCGTCCCCTACTTCGGCGTGTCGCTCTGCAACGTCGCCATGCGCCGCGCCGTCTTCGATCGTGTCGGCGGCTTCAACGAGGTCGCCCCCTACTGGATCGACGACGCCGAGTTCTTCTTCCTCGCCGCGCGCGAGGGCTTCCGCATCGTCAACGACCCGGCCCTCGCGTCGGCGCACCTGAAGCGCCCGGTGCTGTGGCCGCTCGTCACCCACTACTTCCGGCAGCGCTGGCACGGCGGTCAGTCGACGTGGTCGTTCGCGGAGCTGTACCTGCCGCAGCGGGGCGTGCAGCTCGCCATCGCCCTGCTGGTCGTCGCGCTCGCGGTGCTGGCCTTCTGCGTGGTCTCACCGCTGCGCCTCGCCGCGCTGGCCGCGGTGGTCACGCTCGGCACCCTCGCCGTCGCTCTCTACGGTGCCGTCTCGCTCTCACCCTCGCCCGCCCTCTGGGACCGCGCTCGCACCGGCGCCGCCACCGCGCTCGCCACCGGCGGAACGCTCCTGGGCTTCTGGTGCGGCCTCCTGTGGGGACCGATCGCGTGGCTGCGGAGCGGGGCGGCGCGCTCGCACAAGGCGTGGCGTTACCGCGATCGGGACGCGGCCTTCACGGGCGTCGAGGTCGCGCAGGGCTTCGGGGCGCAGGCGCGGTCGACGGTTCCGTACCGCGTGTGGACGGCCGGGGACTTCCCGAGCTGGCTGATCTTCTTCGTGACGGCGCGCTGCAACGCCCGCTGCTCGATGTGCTTCTACTGGGAGGAGATCGAGCACGCCTCGCAGTCGCGCGAGCTGTCGCTCGACGAGATCCGGTCGGTGGCGAAGTCGCTGCCGAAGATGACCTACCTCTCGCTCTCGGGCGGTGAGCCCTACCTGCGCGACGACCTCGCCGAGGTGGTGCAGGCCATCGTCGACACGGCTGACCCGGTGTTCGTGTCCATCCCCACCAACGGTGCGTTTCCCGAGCGCGTGGTCGCCGCGATGGACGCGCTCACCCGCCGCAACCCGCGCACCAACTTCGACGTGCACCTCTCGCTCGACGGCCCGCCCGCCGTGCACGACCGCATCCGCAAGACCAAGGCTGCCAGCTACGCCCAGGTGATGACCACCCACGCCGCGGTGCTCCCGCTGGTGAAGCGGCGCGCCAACCTCGGGTTGAAGTTCGTGGTGACCGTCTCGACCGAGAACATCGACTCGCTCGACGGCTGGCTCGAAGAGCTCGCGGCGACCAGGGAGTGCGACCGCATCCACCTCGTTCCGCTGCACGGCAACTTCAAGGACAAGTCCCTCGCGGTGCCGCACGAGCGCTACATCGAGCTCGCCGAGAAGGCCTTCCGTCTGTCGGGCAAGCGCGGCTACCGGGGGCTGCGGCACCGGCTCTTCACGGCCGTGAAGCGCGCCTCGGACAACCAGCTCAAGCGCCTCCACGAAGAGGCCGACCTCGGGCGGGTGTGCGGCGCGGGCAAGAAGATCGTGGTGCTCGGACCCTACGGCGACGTGCAGCCCTGCGAGCCGCTCCAGCAGTCCGTGGGCAACGTGCGCGACCACGCGTACGACCTGCCGCGGGTGCTGCGGGGCGAGCCCATGCGCGACTTTGCTGGCGCACACCTCGGCGCGGGCAAGTGCAATTGCAACTGGGGATGCGCCATCGGCAACGCCCAGGTGGCCGATCCGAAGTTCTATCCGGCCGTCGCGCGGCAGCTCCTCGCGGGCCTCGTCGAGCCTGGATAGGCTGAAAAACAAGCGCTTCTAGCGCCGTGGTGTCCAGGTGATCAAGCGCCTGGACGTCGAGGCGTCGAGACGTCTGGACGTCTCTGCGTGATGTGCCGCGGTGGGGTGGACAGCGGGCCGCACCGTCCGATAGCGTGCGCAGTGTTCGTACACATGAGCGCGGCATCCTGACCGTGTCAGGAAGCCACGGTGATGGGTGCGGGCCATCTCTGTGGAGGAAGCGCCTCATGAGGGTCACGCGGGCTTGCTGGGCAGCGCTGCTGGTCGCGGGTTGTGGCGACGTCGATCGTCCGCCGGTGCTGTCGACGGCGCCGCTCGTGCTCACGGTGCAGCGCAGCGGTGGGGAGGGCACCGTGCTCACCGAGCACCCGGGCATCCTGTGCGCGGTGGGCTGTAGCGAAGCCCGCGCGGACTACACGGCCGGCGAGACGGTGGTGCTGGCGGTGCGCCACGGCGTGGGCGCCCGCTTCGTGCGGTGGGAGGGGGCGTGCGAGGGACAGGGGCTCTTCTGCACGCTCACCATGGACCGTGATCTCACGACCCGCGCAGTCTTTGCCGAGCGCGCCGACCTGCCCACCTGCGGCACCGATCGCTCGCGCCGGGGGTTCTTCACGCGCTCGCTCGTCGACCCGGAGTTCATCCGGGTGATCGACCCGATGGGGAGCCTCGATCCGCCCGAGCATGTGATCCCCAACCGGCACATGTTCTTGCGGGTGGGCGGGCTCCCCGCGAGTCAGGCGCAGGCTCCCGTGCATGCCCCGTCCGACGGGGTCATCTCCGCACTGATGACCTCCTGGAACGAGCGGCTCTCCAAGTACGACTACTACTATTCGTTCTCGCCGTGCCGCGAGGTCGAGCTCTTCGTCGGGCTGGTGCACGACGTGCCCGATGGGCTGCGCGAGCGCCTCGGTCTGCCCGACGCCTGCTACGGCGGCACGTGCTTCTGGAACTCCCTCAGCGTCCCGGTGACCGCGGGCGATCCGGTGGGGTTCACGCACACCTCGCAGGGGATGATCGCCATCGAGGCCTTCGACACCCGGCAGGCGACGCAGCGCTTCGCCAACCCGCGGCGGTACCGCTACGAGCGCATCAACATCCAGTGCCCGCTGGACTACTTCGTCACGGAGGGCGCCAACTCCGTCGGGACCATGCTCCGCACGCGGCTGTCGAGCGAGCAGATGGACTGCGGGGTCATCAATCAGGACGTCCCTGGCAGCGGGCGCGGCGCGTGGTTTCGCACCGGCGACATGCCCTGGGTGGGCGAGCGCACGCGGCTCGGTCTCTTCCACGACAACCGCGGCCGCCGTGACCCGGTCTTCTCGGTGGGCGAGAGCCTGCCGGCGCTGTCCCCCGGGGTGTACCGCTATTCGCCTGACTCGGCCTCGTCGACGCACAACGTTCCCTTCGACCGCATCACGCCGGGGGCGATCTACTGCTACGACGGACTCACCCGATGGCAGGGCGGGCGCAGCACCCCGGAGCCCCAGGTGATCCTCCTCCAGATGTCCGACCCGACGCACCTCGCCGTGGAGGTCCGGTCTGCCCCCGACTGCACCGGCCTCGGCAGCACAGGACCCCTCACTCCCGAGCTGCTCGGCCCGGTGATCGGCTTCGAACGCTAGAGCGTCCAGACGTCTGATCGCTTCAACGTTGGAGCGTTGAGAGGTCCAGGCGTCTAGAGGCCCAGGTTGCCGGAGGCCGGGTCGCGCCAGCGGTCGGCCTCGCGCACGTAGGCCATGACGGTGTTGGCGCTGCGGTGGCCGGTCTGCTCCATGATCTTCGGGATGGCCTTGCCGGCGCGCGTCGCGCTGGTGACGAAGCCCGCCCGCAGCGAGTGACCCGCGAACTGCGTCGCGTCGAGGCCCACCGCGCGCGCCCGCCGCTGCACGACGAGGGCGACGGACTGCGGGCTGAGCCGGTCGCTCCTGCTTCCGCGATGGGCCGGGCGGACGTTGCCGTGGCGGTCGATGAAGCGGAAGAGCGGGCCCTCGGTGAGGCCGAGCGCGGCGAGCGCGTCGACCCAGGCGAGCACCGAACGCACCGGGCAGGTGAGGGGGTTGGCGCCGTGGGCGATGGTGAGGGTGCGACCCGCGCCGGCCTGGTCGGTCTTGTCGCGGCGGAGCGTGACTTCGAGGCCATCGGGCACGCGCGCGACGTCGGCGAGGTCGAGGGAGACCAAAGCCGCGCGACGAAATGCGCCCGCGAAGCCGAGCGTGAGCAGCGCGCGATCGCGGCGGTGGCGCAGCGAGTCGTCGAGCCCGAGCACGAGCCGACGGAGCACCTCGACCACCGCGGCCTGGACGCGTCGACGCGGCGCGACCCCGAGCGTGCGACGAGCGGCGCGCAGGGCCTCCTGCACCAGCGGGTGGGAGGTGGGCGAGGCGACGCCCTGCTGGGTGTGGGCGTAGCGGATGGCCGCGATGACGCGGGTGATGGAGCTGGGGTGCATCGGCGACTGACCGGGCTCGGGGCCGCGCGGACCATGGAGCGAGCGGCGGACGCGCGGCGGGTTGGCGGGGTCGGGTTCGGCGAGGGCGTGGATGTAGAGGGCGAGCAGGCCGGGTTCGGCGGGGAGGGGAGAGAGCCCGTGGCGCTGGCACCAGCCGGAGAACTGCTCGAAGTCCTCGGTGTACTTCCGACGGGTGCCGGGGGCGTGGGAGCCTTCGCGGAGAAAGCGCCTCGCGTCGGCCAGCCGTCGCTGGAGGGCGGCGGGCAACGGAGAGGGTGGGTCGACCACCGCGAGCTCGATCGCGGAGGTGACCGGGACGGCGACCGGGGCGGCGGGTCGGGGTGGGCGGGCCATGGGCGGTAGAGGTGCTCGGTACCCGAGGTGCCGAGGCGCTGTCTAGCTCACGGAAACATTCCTTTCCGTGAGCTATGGAAGAGCAGGGATGAGGACAGGGGACGTGGTCGCTCACGCGCCGCGCTGACGCCGCGGCGTGGGCCCACAGACAACACGCGCGCGAAGCTGCGTTTAGGGGTTGACGCCGCGGGCCTGGAGTGCTGGCAGCAGCCAGACGGCGAAGCGCTGGTGGCCGAGGCGGCCGAGGTGGACGTCGCCCGGGTACTCGTTGGCGAAGACGCGCTCGACGCCGTCCTGCTGCATGGCGTCGCGCAGCGTGTCCCAGCCGTCGAGCACGTCGACGCCCGCCGCGCGCGCCGTCTCGACGATGCGGCGATGACCCGCCACGCCGGTCGGGCCGTCGCCCCAGTAGTCGTTGGCGACGGCGGGCCAGCCGAGGGTCTTCTCGATGGTCGTGCGGCTCGGGATCACCACCATCAACAGCCGGGCGTTTTGCTCGCGGGAGGTCGCGGCGATGGCGCGGATGCGCTGGTCGAGGAGGTTCCAGCGGGGCGTCTGCGAGGCCGGGTCGCCGGGGCTCGGGAGGTTTCTGAAGCCGTGGCGCATGGCGTCCTGCTGCACGCGGATGACGAAGCGGAGGAGGTGACCCGCGACGCGCGAGGGCCGCGCGAGCGCGCGCAGCACGAAGGGCGGTGGGCTGCTCGCGAGGTGGGCCTTCAGGGGAATGTTCCACTGCGCGGTGGGGCAGCGCGGCGTGAGGCGGCCGCCCTGGTCGACGAGCAGACCGCCGTGTGCGCAGCAGAGGTAGCGCGCGTTGAGGTCGAACATGTCGTTGCCCGCGAAGATGTAGACGACGTTGAGGCGCGGCTGCGCGGCCGGGCCCCAGAGGCGCATCGCGAGGAGGTACACGTCGAGGCCCGCGCCCACGGCGCCGAGGTTCACGTGCTGGACGCCGGGCTGCGCGTTGCCGAGCGCGGAGACGAAGTTCTCCGACGAGGGGATGCCGATGCCCGCCACGAGCGAGTCGCCGAAGTGCAGCACCCTGGGGCGCCCCGGCTCGCCGCGGCGCAAGACCTCGTGGATCATGCCGCTCGGCGGATAGAGCACGTTGCACGGCGGATCGCGGTTGGTGATGGGCACCACCAGGCGCGCGGTGCGCGGCGAGGGAAAGTCCCCGAGGGAGGGCAGCAGCACGCGCGCGATGACCTCGGCGATGAGCAGCCCCACGGTGATGCGACCGCTCGTGCGGAGGGCGCCGCGGAGCACCGCGCCGTCGGGCTGTCCCATGGCGAGCACCGCGCCCGCGGCGAAGCCGAGACCGGTGATGAGGAGGTCCCAGAAGCTGAGCTGGTCGGTGCGCGGAATCGCGGCGAGCGAGAGCGCGACGGGCACGACGACGAGCGGCACCGTCCAGAGCGCGCGACGGCGGATGGTGAGCACAGCGCGCAGGAGCGCCGCGACCAGCAGGCCGGCGAGCACCGGCGCCAGGAGCAGCGCGCAGGCGACGAAGATGGCGACCCAGTCGCTGGTGAAGGACCCCTCGCCAATGCTGAACATCGAGGCCGCGATGGGACCGCAGCCGCCGCGTTCTGGTCAAGTGCAGCGTCGGGATTGAAGCCGGGCCGCGGTACCGGTAGACGGAGCGCATGACCGCGGTGCTCGGCCTCTCGGCCTACTATCACGACAGCGCCGCGGTGCTGGTCGTCGACGGGGACATCGTCGCCGCCGCGGAAGAAGAGCGCTTCACGCGCAAGAAGCACGACGGGGATTTCCCCGAGCGCGCCATCGCGTACTGCCTCGGCGCGTGGGGACGCGACGCGAGCGCCCTCGACGCGGTGGTCTTCTACGACAAGCCGGTGCTCAAGGCCGAGCGGCTGCTGGAGACCTACCTCGCGTTCGCGCCGAAGGGGCTGCTGTCGTTCATGCGGGCGGCGCCGTCGTGGCTCGACCACAAGCTCTTCGTGCACCGCGCCGTCGACCGTGTGCTCGGTGAGAAGTGCGAGGCGCCCATCTATTACACGCGCCACCACGAGGCCCACGCGGCGAGCGCCTTCCTCGCGTCGCCCTTCGAGGAGGCCGCCATCGTCACGCTCGACGGCGTCGGCGAGTGGTCGACGAGCACCTGGGGCGTCGGCCGCGGGTCGCGCGTCGAGCTGCGCCAGGAGCAGCGCTTCCCGCACTCACTCGGCCTGCTGTACAGCGCGTTTACGCAGTACACGGGCTTCCGGGTGAACTCGGGTGAGTACAAGGTGATGGGCCTCGCGCCCTACGCCGACCCGGCGGGCGTCGAGCGCTTCCTCACGCTCTTGAAGGAGCACGTGGTCGACCTGCGCGACGACGGCTCGCTCTGGATGGACCAGTCGTACTTCGACTACTGCGCCGGTCACGCCATGACGGGGCCGCGCTTTCACGCGCTCTTCGGCGCGCCGCCGCGCCTGGCCGAAGCTCCGCTCACGCAGCGCGAGATGGACCTCGCGGGCGCCGTGCAGCGCTTCACCGAAGAGGTCGTGATGCGCGTCGCCCGGCACGTGCACCAGCAGACCGGGATGAAGAAGCTCTGCCTCGCGGGAGGCGTCGCGCTCAACTGCGTCGCCAACGGGAAGCTGCTGCGCGAAGGGCCCTTCGAAGACCTCTGGATACAGCCCGCTGCGGGCGATGCGGGCGGCGCGCTCGGGGCTGCTCTTCAGGGCTATCACGGCATCATGGGCAAGCCGCGCACGGTGCACACGCGCGACGCGATGAAGGGCGCGCTGCTGGGCCCGAGCTTCGACCGCGCGGCGGTGCGCGCGGCCCTCGACAAGGTCGGCGCGAAGTACACCGCGTACGACGACGCGGGCGCGCTCGACGCGGCGGTGGTGGAGCTGCTCGCGACGGGCAAGGTGGTCGCGCGGTGCGACGGGCCGATGGAGTTTGGTCCGCGCGCGCTGGGCAACCGGTCGATCCTCGCCGACCCGCGCGACCGCGCGATGCAGAAGACGCTCAACCTCCGGGTGAAGCTGCGCGAGTCGTTTCGACCCTTCGCGCCGGTGTGCCTGGAGGAGCACGTCTCGGAGTACTTCGACCTCGATCGGCCGAGCCCGTACATGCTGCTCGTCGCCGAGGTGAGCGCCGCGCACAGACTACCGACGCCGCCCGAAGCCGAGGGGTTGCAGGGGCTCGCGCGGCTCGACGTGGCGCGCTCGGATGTCCCGGCGATCACGCACGTCGACGACACCGCGCGCATCCAGACCGTGGGCCCGCAGCCCAACCCGCGCTTCCATGCGCTGATGCGCGCGTGGCACCAGCGAACCGGTTGCCCGGTGCTCATCAACACGTCGTTCAACCTGCGCGGCGAGCCGGTGGTGTGCACGCCGGAGGACGCCTGGCGCTGCTTCGCCGCGACGGACATCGATGCGCTCGTGGTGGGTGATTGCCTCTGCCTGAAGGACGAGCAGGTGATCCCGGAGTCGGCGAAGCGCACGGCGCCCAACGTTCTCGATTGAGCTTCGGGCGGTGATAGCATCGGCCGCATGGCGCGACGGCGCAGCGTACTGAAGGACGTTCTGGCCCTGCTGCGGGAGCACCGGGCCTACTGGCTCACGCCCATCGTGGTGGTGCTGCTGCTGCTCGGGGCGCTGGTCTACGCGGGCTCCACGAGCGCGGGGCCGTTCCTCTACACGGTGTTCTGACGCCGTGCTGGTTCGCATCGAGTGGAAGCCCTCCCCGAAGGAGCTGCGTAGCTTCGGCGCGGTCACGCTGGTGGGCTTCGGCGTCATCGCCGCCGTGATGACGTGGCGGCACCGCCCGACGGCCGCGCTGGTGGCGGGCGTGGTGGCGCTGCTCTTCGGGCTCACCGGGCTCACCGGGACGCGCGTGGCGCTGCCCTTCTACTGGGCGTGGATGGGCGTCGCGTTCGTGATGGGCAACATCACCGGGCGAATCATCCTGGTGCTGACGTGGCTGCTCGCGGTGGTGCCCGCGGGGCTCATCTCGCGCGCGGCGGGGCGCGACCGCATGCGGCTGAAGAAGGGCAAGGGCGAGAGCTACTGGGTCGATCTGCCGAAGGCGCCGGATGACCCCGCGCATTGGGAGCGGCTGTTCTAACGGGCGTGTGCTCAAGTACAGTCGGTCGATGCGAATCGCGCTGGTCAATCCACCTGTTCCGGCGGGGCGCTTCACCAACCGCGACCTCATGGGCGGCATGGGCATCGACGACGACTTCGGCGTCGGCCTGGGGCCCCGCTTCGTCGCCCTCCTCAAGAACGAAGGCACCCGCCTCCCGGTCATCTCGCTGGCCTTCGCCGCGGCCATCCTGCGCGACCACGACGTCGTCGTCCTCGACCAGTCGCGCCTCGACCCGCACGACCCCGAAGCCCTCGACGCCATCGTGCGCGCGAAGCCCGACTGGGTCGTGGCCGCGTCGTCGTTTGCGTACCTCGGCGCCGAGCTGCGCTACCTCGAACGCGTGAAGGCCGCCACGGGCGCGCGTCGGCTGCTGCTCAACCAGTCGGCCACCTTCTTCTCGGACGACATCCTGCGACGCGGGATGGCCGAGGTGATCCCGCGCGGCGACCCCGAGGTGGTGCTCGGTCACCTCGCCAAAGGCACACTGAAACCCGGTCTTCCGGGTGTGCTGATGCTCGACGACGACGGCACGCCCGCCCCCGCCATGAGCGGCTTCATCGACGACCTCGACACGCTCCCGCAGCCTCGCTGGGACGCGTTTCCGATCTCCGACTACGGGTACTTCCCGCTGCTGAAGAAGCGGCCGTTTCTCACGGCGCTGTCGTCGCGCGGCTGCCCCTACCAGTGCCACTTCTGCCCGTACCCGGTGGCCCAGGGCGCTCCCTTCCGACCGCGCAGCGCGGCCCTCGTCGCCGATGAGATGCAGCACGTCGTCGAGCGCTTCGGCATCCGCAGCCTGCTCTTCCGCGACCCCACCTTCTCGCTCGACATGAAGCGCGTGAAGGACCTCTGCCAGATGGTCATCGACCGTCGCCTGCCGCTGGAGTGGGGCATCGAGACGCGGCTCGACCGCATGGACGAAGCGATGATCGAGCTGCTCGGCCGCGCGGGATGCCGCTCGGCGGAGTTTGGCGTCGACCCCATCGACGAGCACACGCGGCAGGCGTCGCACCGCAAGGGCATCAAGCCGGCGCGCGCCGCGGAGCTCATCCGGGTGATGGAGCGCAACGGCATCGCGACGGCCGGGCTCTTCGTGGTGGGAACGCCGGAGCAGTCCGAGGACGAGATGGGCCGCACCCTCGACTGGGTCGAGACGCTCGACATCTCGTACATGAACTACGAGGTCGCCACGCCCTTCCCCGGCACCGAGCTCTACGCGCAGGCCGTGCGCAAGGGGTGGACCAAGCCCATCACCCTCGACGACCTCCTCGACGGTGACCCGAAGCTCTCCTTCAACGGCGTCATCGACCTCGACCGCATGAAGGCGCTGCAAGACCGCGCGCTCTCGCGCTTCTACCTGCGGCCGCGCAAGGTCGCGCGCGAGATCTTCAACGCCGACTTCGTCGAGAACGTCCGCTTCATGTCGGCGTCGGGGCTGAAGTTCGTTCGCTCGGGGTTCAAGGCGTGACGGTGACGTCGGTCGCGGTCATCCCCGCGCACAACGAAGCCGAGCACGTCGAGGACGTCGTGCGACGCGCCGCGAAGTACGTCGACACCGTGATCGTCGTCGACGACGGCTCACGCGACGACACCAGCGAGCGCGCCAAGGCTGGTGGCGCCACGGTGCTGCGCCTCGACCCCAACCGGGGCAAAGGGGCGGCGCTGGTGCACGGGCTGGAAGCAGCGGTCGCGATGGGCGCCGCGCAGGTCATCACCCTCGACGCCGACGGCGAGCACGACCCCGATGAGATCCCCGGCTTTCTCGCGGCGCTCGAACACTGCGACGTCGCGCTGGGAAGCCGAACGGTCTACCGCTCCGGGGCGCGGCGGGCCCTCAACGCGCTGGCGCTCTTCTGGTTTCGGGTGCTCGACCCGAGCATCGAGGACACCATCTGCGGCTTCCGCGGGTTTCGCGCGTCGGCCCTCGCCGCGGTGCACAACACGTCGGGCGGCTTCGTGTACGAGCACGAGGTCATCCTCCGCGCCGTCGCCGCGGGGCTGCGCCTCGCGTCGGTGCCCATCACCACCGTCCCCTCGACCACGTCGCACGTCACCGCGCGCGAGATGATCCGCGCCAACAACCACTTCGACCGCTGGGTGCTGCGCGAGCTGGCGTCGCTGCCGGTCCCCGCGTGGCGCAAGCCCATCCTCGCCGCGGGATGCATCGCCGGACTCGCCGTGGGAGCCCCCGCCGCGTGGGCCATGGACCTTCGCCCGCCGAAGGGGTGAGACTCCCGGCGGTGCGCCACCACGACTTCCTCCAATCGATGTACGCCACGCACGCGGCCTACTGGGTCGCCGCGGTGGCCATCGCCCTCGCCCTGCGCCACGCCCGACGCGTGCTCGAAGGCATCGCCGCCAACCTGCGCGCGAAGGCGTCCGCGCCGTGAGGGACACGGTCTGGATGATCCTGCTGACGCAGACGCCCATCGCCCTCGCGTGCGTGTGGGTCGCCTGGGAGATGCGCGGCGTGCACCGGGCCCTGCGGGACATCGCCACGCAGATCCGCCGCGTCGCCGATCGCGACGAGAAGGAACCCTAGGCCGTGGACGTGGCCCTCACCCTCGACGTCGAGGGCGACTTCGGGACGGCGTCCCTGCGCGGCCTCGACGAGGTGCTCCCGCGGCTGCTCGATGCGCTCGACGCGCGGCGCATCCCCGCGACGCTCTTCGTGGTGGGTGACGTCGCCCGCCAGCGCCCCGCGGTGCTGCGTGATGCGGTCGGTCGCGGGCACGTCGTGGCGTCGCACTCCATGACGCACCCGGCGCTCTCGCGCTGCTCGACGGTGCAGCAACGCGCCGAGCTCGCGGACTCCCGCGCGGCCATCGAGGACGCCACGGGGACGACGTGTGATGGCTTCCGCGCGCCCTTCTTCGACCTGCCGCATGGGTTTGGTCCGCTGTTGGAGGAGACGGGCTATCGGTGGTCGTCGTCCGAGGCGCCGTTCTCGCCGCGGGCGGGCTATCGGCACCTCGTGCGAACGGGCGGTCCGCATCGGCTGGAGGGGAGCGCCGTGGAGGAGTTTCCGGTTCCGCGGATGCTGGGGCTGCCCATCCCGGAGGGGCTGTCGTACCGGCGGCTCTTCGCGCCGCTCGCGCGGTTGGCGACGCAGCCGCCGCGGGTCTTCTACCTGCACCCCTACGAGCTGCTCGATCGGGTCGAGGGCTTTGCGTTGCCGCGGTGGATGAAGCCCTTCGTGACCTTCGGACAGGGCGCCGCGGCCGAGGCCACGCTCTGGCGGTCGGTGGATGGATGGCGGACGAGCGGGGCGCGCTTCGTGACGCTGGGGTCGGCATGAGGGCGCTCGTCACCGGCGGCGCCGGGCTCATCGGCTCCCACCTCTGCGAGCACCTCCGCGCGCGCGGCAGCGAGGTGGTGGTCATCGACGACCTCTCCAGCGGGCGACGCGAGAACCTCCGTGCGCTCGATGGCGCGTCGGGCTTCCGCTTCGTCGAGGCGTCCATCTTCGACGAGGCGGCGCTGGCGGGCGCCATCGCGGGCTGCGGCGAGGTCTATCACCTGGCCGCCGCGGTGGGCGTTCGGATGATCGTCGACCGACCGGTGCACACGCTGGAGACCAACATCGCGGGCACCGAGCGGGTGCTGCGCGCGGCGCTCGCCGAGGGCGCGGCCGTGCTGCTCGCGTCGTCGTCGGAGGTCTACGGCAAGAGCGTGGCGGTGCCCTTCCAGGAGGACGCCGACATGGTGCTCGGGGCCACCACGCGCGCCCGCTGGGGCTACGCGTGCTCCAAGGCCGTCGACGAGTTCATGGCCCTCGCCTTCGCGCGAGAGCTCGGGCTCCAGGTGGTCGTCACACGGCTCTTCAACACCGTCGGCGCAAGGCAGACCGGGCGCTACGGGATGGTGCTCCCGCGCCTCGTGCGGCAGTGCCTCGCGGGCGGTCCGATGGTGGTCTACGGCGACGGATCGCAGACCCGGTGCTTTGCCGACGCGAGCGACGTGTCGTCCATCCTCATGCGCCTCTTGGGAACACCCGCCGCGCGCGGTCGCGTGGTCAACGTGGGCCACGACCACGAGGTGTCCATCATGGCCCTCGCCGAGCGCGTGAGGTCGCGCATCGACCCCGGGTGCACCATCCGACGCATCCCCTACACCGAGGCGTACGGGCCCGATTTCGAGGACCTCCAGCGGCGCGTCCCCGACCTCACGCGGCTGCGCTCGCTGCTCGGCGCGGTGCCCATGCGCGACCTCGACGACATCATCGACCGGGCCGTCGCCTACGCGCGCGCCACGCCCGGGGAGTAGAGGGCGGTTCGTTGTTCGACACCGGGGCCGGAACCTTCTCCAGCGACCTCGTCGCCTTCCTCGCCGCGCTCGCCCTGCTGACGCTGCCGCCGCTGCTCGGCGGTCTCCTCGCGGCCGCGCTGCGCCGGGTGGAGGCCGTCCGTCGTCGTCGTTTCCTCACGGCGCTGCCGCTCGTGGTGCTGCCCTTCGCGCTCGCGCTGTGGAAGGTCCGTCAGCTCGACGACGTGGGCTTCTGGGACCTCCTCGGGCTCGCCTGCGGGTTCGCCGCGGGCGTCGTGCTGGTGATGGCCCTGCCCGAAGGACGCGTCCGCCGCGGGGTGACCGGCGTGCTCGGCGGAACGCTCGTCGGCGTCGCGCTCGTGGAGATCGTGGCGCGCGTGCTGTTGCCTGCGCCGCAGTCGGTTCCATCGCCGAGCCAGGCCCGGTGGTCGATGCCGGTGACCAACCGCGACGCGCCCTGCAACCTCATGTACGAGTCGCCCCACGAGATCGAGCACCGGCTCTCCGAGGGGCCATCCGACCTACCGACGGTGCTGCACATCGGCGACTCGCTGGTGGCCGGCGTGGGCGTGCGCCGCGAGGAGACCTTCGTCGCCGACCTGGGCGTCGCGCAGCCGGGCGTTCGTCACGTCAACCTCGGCGCCGCGGGCGGCGGGCCCGAGGCCTACCTCGTCACGCTCTCCCGCTGGACCGCCGCGCGACCCGCGCAGCTCGCGGTCGTGTACGTGTTCACGGGCAACGACCTCGAAGACCTCGGCGCCCCGTCCCTGTGCTGCGAGGGTGGTCCGTTGTTGCGGTCGGTCGGCGGTCGCCTGGAGCCGCGGTGCCCGTCGCCGCGGTGGTCCATTCCGCCGGCGATGCACGCCGTGACGAGCCCTCCGCCCTTCGCACTCCGGGTGCTCGCCGGGAGCTTCCGCGTCGCCGACGCCCTGATGCGACTCACCGTGGGGGTGCAGCAGTCGCTCGCCCGCCGCGGCTGGGGATCGTCCTCCGGCCGCCGCCCGCCCGCGCGGGGCCGCGAGTGGGAGCAGCTCGCCCCGGTGCTCGGCGCCCTCCACACGACGGCCGCCGCGCACCGCACCCCGCTGCTCGTGGTGGTGCTGCCGTCCCGCGCCACGCTGGAGCGATCGCTCGGCCGCACGCCCGAGGGCCACGACTACTGGGGCGACCTCACCCGCGGGCGCGAGGCCCAGCAGCGCGTCGTCGACCTGGCGAGGGCCGCGGGCATCGACACGCTCGACGCGTGGGAGCCGGTGCGCGCGGCGTTCGAGCGCGAGGGGCCGCCGCTGTTCGCGCGGGAGTACCCGGGGGACGTGCACTTCAGCGCGCTGGGGCACCGGGTGTTCACGGCGTGGCTGCGGTCGGCGCTCGATGCGCGCGGCGTGCGGTAGCAGCGGCGTGGAGACCCGGAAGCCGCAAGGGCGCAAGGGTCGCAAGGAACAGAAGGGAAGGTTTCCGAGCAGAACTCGTCCCTTCTGTTCCTTGCGACCCTTGCGCCCTTGCGGCTTCGTTTTCTTCGCACGCGGAGTGATGGCGCGTCAGCGAACGAACACCTTCGGCCGCACCCGGAGGGTGAGCGACCCGATGGTGACGGTGACCGCCGTCGTCGAGCGCTCCATCGGCGGCACGAACACCCCCTGCCACCGACCGTCGGCGCCCATGGACAGGGCTTCGGTCCAGCGCGCGCCCGCGGTGAGCGCGACCTGCACCGCCGCCGTCGGTGTGCCCAGCGCGCCGGGGTCGACCACCACCCGCACGGGCGCCTGTGACCCGACGGCGACGCGGCGCGGAGTCACCTGCACCACGCGCGGCTCGGTCACCGTCAGCGTCGGGTCGGCCCCGAGGTCGACGCGCTGGTGGATGCCGCTCGGCCACAGCACCGTGAGCGGACCGTCGGCCGCGCGGAAGCTCTCGCGCACCACGCCGCCCGCGTAGGGCTGACCGCCGCCCCGCTGCGCCCGACGTCGGCCGCCCGCGGCGTCGATCAGGGCGTGGACGCCGTCGGGGTTGGAGAGCGTTCCGCGGAGGGTGAGGGTGCGGCCGCTGGACGGGGCGACGAGGTCGTTGCGCAGCACGCGCACGCCCGCGCGGCAGCCCGCGAGGAGGTCCGTGTCGCCGTCGCGGTCGAGGTCGACGCCGAAGGCGGCCTGGCAGTCCTGGTCGCGGTCGATGCCCACGCGGCCGCCGATGTCCTGGTAGCGACCCATCGGGGTGTGGAGGTAGAGCGCGTCGGTGATGGTGATGGGCGGCAGCTCGGGGCGCGCGGCGTTGTGGGTGACGTACACGTCCGGCGCGCCGTCCTGGTCGGCGTCGAGCAGCACCATCGACCACGCCGACGCGGGGTTTTCGAAGCGCGACGGGTGGTCGCCGAGGCCGCGCTGATCGCGCAGCGAGGTGACGAACTCCGGGGCCCCGAGCACGACGTTGCGACCGCCCGCGCTCATGAACAGGTCGAGCCGGCCGTCACCGTCGACGTCGAGCAGCGCGCTGCCCATGGGGTTGGCCCAGTCGGCGTCGGTGCCGCGCTCGTCGACGCGCACCGGGAGGTCGTCCCCCGCCCGGAAGCGCCAGTGCCGCATCCGCCGCTCGGTGCAGCCCTCGGGGAAGTTCCAGACGTGCAGCACGCCGTCGTCCTCCACCGCGTCCATCGCCAGCGAAAACGCCGCCCCGCCCGGGAGGGTGAGCCCCATCTCCGCGGCCACGTCCACGAAGTGGAAGTCCCCCTCGTTGCGGTACACCCGGCTCAGTCCGACGCCGCAGTTCATCACCGCCGCGGCCACGTCCAGCAGCCCGTCCGAGTCGACGTCCGCGAAGGTGATGCCGAAGATCTCGTCCTTCGTCCCGGGGGCGCCGAGCGCGAGCGCCGTCCGGTCGACCAGCGCGCCCCCCTCGTTGCGCAGAAACCGCGGATCCCGGCGGGCGATCACCGCGTCCGGGGCGCCGTCGCCGTCGAGGTCGCCGAAGCCCGCGCAGCGCATCCGCTGGTTCGCCCGGCTCGCCTGGGTGAAGCCCCCGTCCGCGCCCTGATGAAACAGCGCCCACCCCTGGTCGGACCACCCGAGCACGTCGGGGCGACCATCACCGTTCACGTCCGCGGAGATGGCGCCGTAGTACTCCCCCCCGCCGCCGCCCCCCGCCGGGATCATCCCCGTGAAGTCAGCGCCCTCCTCGACCAGCCGCCCCAGCGACACGTCGAGCACCTCGGTCACATCGGGCGGGCCCACCGTGACGGCCGCGTCCCTGTCGCGCGCGACGACGGAGTCACCCGACGAGCACGCCGTCACCGTGGCCGCGCCGCAGAACAAAACCCAGCGCGAGAGCCGACCGTCGCGTGCCTCCATCGATGGTGCGTCCGAGGGTACCACCGCCCCATCGGCGTCAGGGCCCCGCGCTCGGTGTCCCCAGGCGCTCCATGAAGCGCAGCGCGTCGGCCCGCTGCGGGTCGATGGAGAGCGCCCGCTGCCACGCCGCGCGCGCCTCCTCGGGCGCCCGCTGCCGCAGGTGGAAGACCCCGAGCTGCACCCACGCCTCGGCGCTCCCGGCGCCGCGCGCCCGCTCGTTGAGGGCGCGCGCCTCGTCGACGTGACCCGCGCGCCAGCGTCCCTCCGCCGCGGCCACGAGCGCCTCGGGCGCCGGCGACGCCGCCAGGAGGCTCGCCACCTCGCGCGACTCGCTCGCCTCGTCGTCGAGCGAGCGCCGCTCGATCTGTAGCGCCCCGGCCTCGTACCAGCCCACCCGCATCTCCGGCGGAAAGCCCCGGAGCTGTCGGAAGAACGCCGTCAGGTCACCCGCTTCGGAGCCCCCGCTGGTGCCGGTCAGCGCGCACGTCGGGGATAGACCCATCGCGGGCCGCGCGAGCCCGAACACCTCGATCGCCTCGCGGTCGAAGAGCGGCGTCCGCAGGTGGCAGTTGTCGCGGAAGCTCTCCCACCCGGGCAGGCCCTGCGGCGCCCCGGCCTCGACGGCCCGCACCGTGTCGCGCAGCAGCGCTCCCTCGCGCGCGGCGACCCGGCGGATGGCGTCGTTGACGGCGTCCGTGGCCCGCGACGCGAAGGAGTCGGTCTCCACCGCGTGCGCCAGGCTCGCTCGGGCCGCCGTCGGGTCGTGGGCCCGCGCCAGCAGCACGCCCCGCTCGAAGCGAGCGAGGGAGGTCTCGGTGCGGTCGAGCAGCGCGGCCGCCTCGCGCGGTCCGACGGTCGCTTCGGTGTAGCGGGCGTCCACGAGGACGGGCGCGGCGCGCTCGTCGGGGTAGCTCGTGGGCGGGATCCAGAGGTTGCCCGCCATGGTGGTCATCACCACGCCGACGTGGCGGCGGCGACCCTCGCGGGCCGCGCGCGCGAGGAAGGCCTCGAAGCGCGGCAGCCGCGCGGCGAAGGTCGCGTTGGGGCTCGCGCGCGGCCCGTCGAAGGAGGGGCCGAGGACCGCCAGCAGGCGGCTGTGGTCGCGCAGGCGGCGGGCCCGCAGGCGAGCCTCGTCGGCCGAGAAGAGGAAGCCCAGGTTGTGCCCGAAGGTGATGACCACCGCGTCGGGGGAGAGGTCCATCACCTCGTCGAAGCGGCGCTCCAGGTGTTCGAGGCCGGAGCCCGGAATCGCGCACTGGAGCACCTCGTAGCGGCGACCACACGGCGGCTGCCGCTGGAGGAGCATCTCCAGCGACTGCCCCAGCATGTCGGCGCTGGACTCGCCCACGACGGCGAGGCGCGGCACCCCCGCGGTGCGGGCGCGGCGCACCGTCGCGTGGCGCTGCGGCGGCGGTCGACCCGTGTTGGTCTCCACCAGCGAGTCGCCCGAACGTCGGTAGCAGGGCTCCAGGTAGCGGAGGCTGCGCTCGGTGAACTCCGCGTCGTTGGGCTGCACCGCGGGGCCGATGTGCAGCAGACGGAGCAGCCCTTCGGCCACGAGCAGCAGCGCCAGCACGGCGCCCAGCGACCCGGCGACGACCAGCGCCCGGCGACGCAGCGGGGTCACCGGTCTCCGTCGCAGCCCGGGGCGGGCTCTTCGTACAGGTCGATGCGCCGCGGGGCGGACGTCATGGGCGGCAGCGGGATCTCCGCGACGACCTCGATGGGCGCCGCGGCGCACTCGGCGGGCGTCGGGCGGAGGCGGTAGCGGACGTCGTCGACGGCCTCCAGGGTCGCGTCCGGCGCGCGCGCCACGCCGCCCACGGTGAAGGTCGGGACGTGCGTGCGCGAGGCCAGCAGCGTCACGAAGCGCTCGCCCTCGCAGCGCGTGATCCGCGTCACCACGCGCATCCGAGCGGAGGCGCCGTTGCGCCGTTGCAGCCACCGGGTGTTGAGCATCGCGAGGGGTTCGGGGTAGGCCAGGGCCGGGTCGACCATGCCGCGCAGACGGCTGTCGCCGCCGTGCATCTGCTCCATGAAGAACGGCAGCCCGTCGTCGAGGCTCCACGGCGGGCCGTCGCCGAAGTCGATCTCGAGGCGCGCGGGGTCGAGGGTGGGGCGGTAGCCCACGAGGTGGTGCCGGATGCCGGGACCGGGCGCGAGCGCGCGCTGCCAACGGACGAAGCCCGGGTCGTGGACGGCGCACTCGGTCGCCAGCGCGTGCTCGGCGGGGGCGGGCGTCGAGCGCGGGCCGATGATCCAGTAGCCCAGGTAGGCGCGGCCGCTGGTCCAGCGAGCCCAGGGCTTGCCGTGGACGCGGTGGGCGAGGTCCTGGCGGCGGAAGCCGTGGGCGGCGAGCACGCGGGTGGCCTCGATGTCCTCGGAGAGGGAGACCTGCACCCGGCTGCGCGAGGCGACGTCGTGGGGGTTGGGGTTGTCGCGGAGGGACTGCGCGGCCGACTGCGCGCACACCAGCGCGACGGCGGGCACCAGCGCCCACGACGCGCGGGGCAACCACTGCCACGCGAACCGCACCCACCCGAAGGCCGCGAGCGTCACCGCGTGCAGGAACACGATGCAGTACCGATCGGCCCACAGCCCCCCGGTGGCGGCCGCGCCGGCGAGGGAGATGGCGAGCGGGACCAGCGCGAAGGCCAGCAGGCCGCGGCGCTCGGGGTCACGGCCGGGCCAGAGCGCGACCATGCCCGGGGCGAGGAGCAGGGCCGCCGGGCCGACGCTCTTGAGGGGCGCCATGAGCCGCGTGACGAGCCCGGGCGGCGGGCCGTTGGGGATCGCCGTCGAGGACATCCCCCCGCCCAGCACCCACGACAGCGAGAACGCCCGGAAGCCCGACCAGTCCGAGATGAACTGGAACCACAGCCACGGCAGGTACATCACCGCCACGACGGCGGCCGACGCGACGAGCGCCCAGCGCGGCGTGCGCGGGCGGTAGATCACCCCGAGCACGAGCACGATGGGCGCGAACTCCATCGAGGTGCCGTGGAACTGCATCGCGCACGCGAGCGCGGTGACGGCGCCGACGAGGGGGACGCCACCGTCGCCGCGCAGCCAGCGCAGGGTGAGGGCGATGGTGGCGACGAGCGGGAGCGTGACCCACGGGCCGTTGGACGGCTGGAGGTACGACTCCATCAGCACCGGGTGGACGCCCAGGAGCAGCGCGACGCCGAGGCCCGCGGGCGCGCGGAAGAGCGAGTCGGCGAGGCGCGCGGCCCAGGCCATCGCCAGCGCGTGGCAGACCACGAGCACCACCAGGGTGGTGCGCGGATCGCGGTGCGCGAGGAAGGTCGCGGTCATGAGGTAGCGGTTGAGGGGCCCGAGCTGGACGCGCAGGCGGTTCATCTCGTTGCCCACGAGGGGGCAGGCGCGCCCGGTGCCGCAGAGGGCGGCCATGAGCTGGTCGCGCTCCTCGTCGATCTGCATGCGCCAGTGGGGGGCGAGCTTCCAGAGGCACACGCCCAGCACGAGGCCGAAGATGAGGGCGTAGGGCGACAGGGCGAGGAGCCGACGCGCGAGCGGCAGCGTGGGGGTCGGGAGCCCCGCCCAGGCGGGCCGACGGAGGTGCGCCCAGACCGAGAAGCCCGCGACCAGGAACGGCAGCAGCGTCACCAGGAACGGCAGCAGGAAGGTCGCGCGGAGGCACTCAGAAGACATGGTCGGTGAGCTCGGCTAGGTACTGCGGGACGCCGTCGGCGACGTCGCGGAAGGTTCCGCCGTAGCCGGTGGCGCGCAGGGCGGTGAGGTCGGCCTCGGTGAAGCTCTGGTAGGCGCCGCGCAGGTGCGCGGGGAAGGGAACGAACTCCACCTCGCCACGACCATGGAAGGCGATCACCGCGCGGGCCACGTCCATGAACGGTCGGCTCGCCCCGGTGCCCACGTTGAAGATCCCCGACCGCTCCGGGTGGTCGAGAAACCACAGCACCACGTCGCACACGTCCGCGACGTGGACGAAGTCCCGCCGCTGCTCGCCGTGGGCGTAGCCGTCGGTCCCCTCGAAGAGACGTACGCGCCCGGTGTCGACGAGCTGCCGGTGCAGGTGCCGCGCGACGCTCGCCATGGAGCCTTTGTGGTCCTCGCCCGGTCCGTAGACGTTGAAGTACCGCAGGCCCACCACCTGGGTCTCCGACGGGCGCCGTCGCACCCACTGATCGAAGAGCAGCTTCGACCAGCCGTAGACGTTGAGCGGTCGCTCGGCCGATGGCTCCTCGACGAAGCGCCTGCCGCCGCCGTAGACCGCCGCCGACGACGCGTAGACCAGCGGCACCCCGCGCCGCTGGCAGAACCCGAACACCCGCTTGGACGACTCGTAGTTGGCCCGCATCATCTTGCGGCCGTCGCGCTCGGTGGTGTCGGAGCAGGCGCCCTGGTGCAGCACCGCGGTGACCCCACCGAGCGCCGGGTCGTCGGTGTCGACCATGCGCGCGAAGTCGTCGACGTCGACGTAGTCGGCGAGGCGGGCCGTCGCGAGGTTGGCGAACTTCCGCCCGTCGGTGAGGTCGTCGACCACGAGCACGTCGTCGCGGCCGCGCGCGTTGAGGGCGCGCACCAGGTTGGAGCCGATGAAGCCCGCGCCGCCGGTGACGACGATCACGCCGTACCTCCGCGCAGGAGGGCGTCGAGCGGGCGGCGCGCGGTGAGGCAGGCCGCGACGGTCTCGAACACCCCTTCGGGCGTGTGCACGTCCATGCACGCGTTGCGGGTGCACGGCGACGAGCGGTGGTTGTACGGGTTGACGCAGGGGCTGCACGCGAGGCCGCCCCAGTGGACGTGCGCGCGCGGCCCGAGCGGACCAAACACCTGCGGGGCTTCCGGTCCGAAGAGCACGACGATGTCGATGTCGGTGAGCGAGGCGAAGTGCCCGGGCCCGCTGTCGCTGGCGACCAGCACGTCGGCGAAGGTGTAGAGCACCACCACGTCGCGCAGGGTGGTGCGGCCCGCCACGCAGATGGCCCGGTCGGAGCCGATGGCGCGGCACACCGCCTCGGCGCCCTCGCGCTCGCTCGCGAGCCCGGTGATGACCACCGTCGCCGTCGGAAAGGCCTCCACCACCAGGCGACCGAGCGCGGCGAACTGCGACGCGGGCCACATCCGCAGCGGGATGAGGTCGCCCGTGTTGGGGTTGAGCACCACCAGCGGTCCGTCGGGGGTGCGCCCGGCGAGCTCGGCGACGAGCGCCCGCACCCGCGCGAGCTCGTCGGGCCGCGGCACGAAGCGCGGCGCCTCGGCGTCGATGGGGTCGGGCACGAACTTCGGCATCGGCGTGTCGGCCGGGTCGCAGCCGAGGGCCTCGACGAGCGCGGCGTAGGCCTGCGAGGTGTGCAGGAAGGGGTTGTGCTGCACGCGGTGGGTCATGAGGTCGCCGCGGTAGGGGGCCTCGGCGCCGAAGCGGTGCAGGCCGACGCGGCGGGTGGCGCCCGAGAGGTACGCGAGGGCCGCGGGCGCGCGGGTCATGAACTCCAGGTCGACGGCGGTGTCGACGCGGGCCCGGCGCAGGGTGAAGAGGGCCCGGGCGACGTCGCGCGCGAAGACCGCGGGCGAGCTGCTGCGCACGGCGAGGACGTTGGCGGGCGGCACGAGGTCGAGCAGGTCGAGGATGGCGCGGTTCTCCTCGAAGACGAGGAAGAACACCCGGTCGCGACCCACGCGCGCGACGGCGCGGCGCACGGCGGCCGAGGCGAGCACCGTGGCCCCCTGCTCGACCAGCTTGATGAACACCACCCCGGTGGGCTCCGCCGACGGCGCGCGCGCCCCGAGCGCTTCGACGACGCGGCGGTGCGCCGTGAGCAGGAGGCAGAGCTGGCTCCCGAAGAGCGCGTCGAGGCGTCGGATGGCTTCCTGGTTCAACGTCTCGCCGTGTCTTCGCCGCTGCCCCTTCGATGGTACGGAGGCGGCGTCTCGCGCGTCAACGCGCGGCTTGTTTGCGCGGGCGGATGTGCCGTAGCGTCGGCGCGGTGATCCCCGCGGGCGAGGCCATCGATGTGCTGCGCCAGGTGGCCGGGGCCCGCGTCGCGGTGGTGGGCGACCTGATGCTCGACGAGTACCTCGTCGGCAGCGTGAGCCGCATCTCGCCCGAAGCGCCGGTTCCCGTGGTCGAGGTGACCGAGACCTTCCACCGGCCGGGCGGCGCCGCGCACGTCGCCCACTGCGCCGCCGCGCTCGGGGCGTCGGTGCGCCTCTGCGGCGTGGTCGGTGAAGACGAAGCGGGCGCGACGCTCCTCGCGGCGTGCCGGTCGGCGGGCGTCGACGTCGGGGCGGTGGCGCGCGGCGCGCAGTGGTCCACCGTGCGCAAGGTGCGGGTGCTCGCGCAGCACCAGCAGCTCCTGCGCATGGACTGGGAGACGCCCCGCGCGGTCGACCCGGACACCGCCGTCGGCCTCATCGAGGCCGCGACGAGCGGGCCCGTCGGGGCCATCGTGCTGAGCGACTACGCCAAGGGGATGCTCACCCCCGAGGCGGTGCGCGCCGTGATCGAGCGCGGCGCCGCGCTGGGCGCGCCGGTGCTGGTCGACCCCAAGCGGCGGGACTTCTCGGTGTACCGGGGCGCGCGGGTCATCACGCCCAACCTCCGCGAGCTGGAGGCGGTGGCGGGCCGGTCGCTGTCGGCGGAGGAGGTTCCGGCGACGGCGCGGGCGGTGCTGGAGTCGTCGGGCGTCGAGGCGATGGTGGTGACCCTCGGCGCGCGCGGCATGTGCGTGGTGGAGCGCGGCCGCGAGCCGGTGACGATCCCGGCCGAGCGGCAGGAGGTCTACGACGTGACCGGGGCGGGCGACGTGGTCATCGCGGTGCTGGCGCTGGGCCTCGCCTGCGGCGCCCCGCTCGCGACGGCCGCGCAGCTCGCCAACGCCGCCGCGGGCGTGGCCGTCGGCCGCGTGGGCACCGCCGTCGTCGCGCCCTCCGAGCTCATCGCCGCGCTCGGCCTCACGCACGCGGGCAAGGTGCTCACCCGCGACGCCCTCGCCGAGCGGCTCGCGTGGTGGCGCCTCTCCGGGCGGCGGGTGGTGTTCACCAACGGGTGCTTCGACCTGCTGCACGCCGGGCACGTGGCGCTGCTGGCCCGCGCGGCGGCCTTCGGCGACGTGCTGCTGGTGGGTCTCAACGGCGACGCCTCGGTGGCGCGGCTGAAGGGCGCGGGGCGGCCGACGCTGCCGTGGGGCGAGCGGGCGGCGCTGCTGGCGGCGCTGGCCTGCGTCGACGGCGTGGTGGGCTTCGACGACGACACGCCGCTCGCGCTCATCGAGGCGGTGCGCCCCGACGTGCTGGTGAAGGGCGCCGACTACCGGGTCGACCAGGTGGTGGGCCGCGCGTCGGTCGAGGCGCACGGCGGCCGGGTCGAGCTGGTCGCGCTGGAGCCGGGTCGATCGACGACGGCGCTGCTGGAGCACATCCGCCGAGGGGCGTGATCGCGCTACCCTCCGTCGGGTCCCATGCGTCCCCGGCTCATCCTCGTCGGCAAGTACTACCTGATCGAGCCGCTGGGGATTCTCTACCTGCTCGGGCTCGCGAAGCGCCTCGGGTGGGACTGCCGCGTGGTGCTCGTGAAGGACGGCGACTTCGCGCCGCTCTACGACGAGGTGCGCGCCTTCGCCCCCGACGTCGTCGGCTTCTCCGTGTGGACCGGCGGGCACGCGCGGATGTTCGCCGCCTGCGACCGGGTGCGCGAGCTCGGCGCGAAGGTGGTCATCGGCGGCCCCCACGCGACGTACTTCACCAGCGACTGCGCCGCGCACGCCGACTGGGTGGTGAAGGGCGAGGGGTTTCGCACCTTCCGCCGCATCCTCGAAGGCGAGCTCCCGGCGGGCGAACACTTCGACGAAGACCGCGTCGCCGAAGGCTTTCCGCAGCCCGACCGCGACCTGCTCTACGCGCGCTACGGCGCGCTGGGGCAGAGCCCCATCAAGAGCATCTTCTGCTCCGTCGGCTGCCCCTTCCATTGCAGCTACTGCTACGCGCCCAGCTACAACAAGATGTACGGGGGCTTCGCGCTCAACGTCCGACCCGTCGAGGAGATCGTCCAGGAGGCCATCGCCATCCGCGACCGCTGGCCGCTGTCGATGATCTACATGCAGGACGACATCTTCGGCTTCAACATCCCGTGGCTGCGGGAGTTCGCGCGGGAGTGGCGCACCCGCGTGGGCGTCCCGTGGCACTGCCAGATCCGCCTGGAGCTCACCCGCGACGAGGAGCGCCTCGCCCTCTTCCGCGAGGGCGGCTGCACGGGCGTCACGCTCGCCATCGAGTCGGGCAACGACTTCCTCCGCCGCTACGTGCTGCTGCGCCCGATGCCCGACGACCTCATCGTCGAGGGCACCCGCAAGGTGAAGGCGCACGGGCTCTCGCTGCGCACGCAGCAGATCCTCGCGGTGCCCTTCAGCGACATCGAGACCGACCTCCAGAGCCTCGCGCTCAACAACCGCATCCAGCCCGACATCGCGTGGTCGTCGATTCTCGCGCCGTACCTGGGCACCACCATGGGCGGCATCGCGAAGGACTTCGGCCTCTACGCGGGCAACAACGACGACCTCGACGAGACCTTCTTCTCGCGCTCGGTGCTGCGCGCCACCCGCGGCGCCCGCGACGCCCTGGAGCCCATCGTGCGCGGCACCACCAAGAGCCCGCAGGACAACCCCCTCCAACGCATGGCCGCCCGACCCGTCGACGACCTCCACGCCGCCGTCGCCGTGAAGGATCCGGCGTTTCACCGGCTGCTCCCCGGGGCGCCTGTGGTGTGCGAGATCGAGTACCTCGACCCGGCCGCCGACGAGCTCTACCGCGACCGCACGGTGGCGTTGCAACGGCTCTTCAACTGGCTCGCGCGGGTGCCCGAGGGGCACCGCCTCGGGGCGCGCTTCGTGGCGCTGGACAACGCCGAGCGCACCTGGCGACGGTTGGGCGAGCTCGCGCGTGAGCACCTCACCGCGCAGGGCCTCGGCGGGGTGATGGACGGTTGGATCACCACCCTGGAGGCGCGCTTCGCGGCGGCGGGGGTGCCGGTGCCCGAGGGGCTGCGGGAGAACCCGTACTACTTCGGGTTTCTGCCGTCGGGACCGGAGTTCGCGGTGCACCTGGCGGGTCGGGGGTTTTTCGCGGTGCCCGAGGCAGGGGCGCAGCTCGACCTGCTGGGCTTCGAGACGCGGCAGTGGCTCTACGACCGGGCGCTCTACCGCACGACCCCGGCCGAACCGCCCCTCGCCGACACATCAGCGGGATGAACGACGGCTCTGATATGGTTGCGCCCCGGAAGACGGAGAGGATCGCCATGCCATCGCGCACAGGAAGCTGGTTGTTGTGGTTCGGACTGGTCGCGGTGGGGTGCAACAACCCGCCCGCGCAGCCACGCTCGACCCCACGGACCCCTGCAAGCACGCAGGACGCCGGGTTCGGGCCGCTGGACGCCAATCCCATCGCGCAGGACGTCCCGCCGCCCAACCTCCCCCCCCCGACGCCCCCCGACGGCGGCGACCCGGGCATCCAGTGCCACGCCCAGGGGCCGGAAAACACCGAGGCCGCCTGCGGTAACGGGGCCGACGACGACTGCGACGGTCAGATCGACTGCGCCGACAACGACTGCGCGTCGACGGCCCACTGCACCGGCGACGGCGGCCGCGCCACGTCGTCGGCGGCCAACTGCACCCTGCGCGGCCCGGAGAACACCGCCGCGGCGTGCGACAACCACACCGACGACGACTGCGACGGCCACACCGACTGCGCCGACAACGACTGCCGGCTGCGGCCCAACAGCACCTGCGGCGACGCGGGCGGAGTGCCGCCCATCAACTGCACCCCGCGCGGCCCGGAGAACACCGCCGCGGCGTGCAGTGACCGCATCGACAACGACTGCGACAACCAGGTCGACTGCGCCGACAACGACTGCCCCGCCGAGCGCTGCCCGCGGCGACCGCGCCCGCCCGTGGTGGTCCCCCCGGCGGCAGCGCCTGCACGACCCGCGGCCCCTGGGCGACCGGCAGCGCCCGCACGACCCGCGGCGCGACCCGCGGCCCCCGCGCGGCGGTAGCGCTCAGCGGCGAGGACGGATGCGGTAGAGGCCGAGCTCGACCTCGTCGCCCTCGCGGAGGGCGCGCTGGGTCTCGGTGCGGCCGGTGGGCCCGAGCACGATGCGACCCACGCTGACCGGGTCGTAGATGCGCGAGCGGAAGCGGGTGACGGCGACGCGTTCGAGGTCGACGGACGCGCGCAGCTCGTCGCAGACCGGGGCGGTGGGCGCGGAGAGCAGGCGGTGGCTCCGGCACATGAGGCCCAGGTAGGCCATGAGGCACGGCGGCGGGTGCGCGATCACCTCGCGGGCGGCGGGTGACAGCGTCTCGCGCGGCTCGCCAGGGTGGGCCGCGGGGTCGACGGCGCCCATGGAGACGACGTCCCAGGACCAGCGCGACTGGCCGGCCCGGACGCGCGTGCCGATGCGGTTGAGCCGCGACGCGTGCAGGTGGGTGGGGCTGGAGACCGAGAGCATCGGTTGGAACTCGAGCACCGTGCAGCGGTCGGGGATGCGATCGCGCACGGACTCGAGGAAGGCGTACTCGCGCATCTCGAAGTAGTCGACGTCGCGGATGAAGGCGCGGTGCAGGAGGGGCGAGGCGGCGAGGTAGACGGCCGCGAGGGCCATCGCCCAGCGGGGCGCGCGGGCGAGCGCCGGGGTGAGCGCGGCGGCCAGCAGCACGAAGGGCGTGACGAGGTTGAGGTGGTAGCGGGCCTGCATCGCGGGCGCCCACGGGATCACGTAGGAGTGCACGACGAAGAACGCGAGCAGCCACGTCACCAGGAACGCGCTGCGCGCCCGCTCGCCGCGCCGCCAGAGGTAAAGCCCCCCGAGGGCGGCGGCGAGGAGCAGCCCCGGCGGGGTGCTCCACGGGCTGATGAGCATGTTGAAGCGCGGGCTGAAGAGCGTGCGCAGGGCGGTCTGGAGGGTGCGCAGGCTGAGGCCGTCGTCGAGGTTGTGGCGGTAGCTCACGAGCAGGTGCGTGACGATGGAGAAGACCCCGGCGGCGCTGATGACCCCGGCGGCGAGCGCGCGGCGGGCGCGCGGCGTGGACGACCAGGCGATGACGATGCCACCGAGGTCGAGCGGGAAGAAGATGATGGCCTCGGGGCGGGAGTAGTAGGTCGCGACGCAGAGCGGGGCGAGCGCGGCGAAGCAGGCGGCCCGCCAGCGCGGCGAGTCGTCGGTGAGGGCGCCGTAGAGCACGACGAAGGTGAGCGACGAGGTGAGCAGGGTCTGCAGGATCTCCACGTCGCTGTGGGAGAAGCGCAGGTGCATCGGCAGCACCGCGAGGATGGCGGCGGCGGCGAGGGCGCTGACGTGGTCCTTGAGGACGTAGCGGGCGTGCGCGAAGAGCACGAGGGGGGTCAGCGCCGAGACCAGGAAGCCCGCGGTGAAGTTCACCGCCGTGAGGTAGAAGGTCGCCCCCGTCGCCTGGCTGAGGTTGGGCAGCACGACGCCCTCGTAGGTGTGCCGCGCGAGGGGGATGATGCGCGCATACGACCACGCGTTGAGCGGCGCGACCGGAGACATCGCCAGGCGGAGCGCGGCGCCCGCGACGACGATGGCCGCGAGCGCGGGGCCCACCCACGCCGGGGTGTCGCGGAGCTGCCGACGGGTCACCACGGCGATGAAGATCAGCCCGGCGAGGAAGAGCACGACGCCGTCGGCGAGCAGCCCGCCGAGGGTCAGGCGATTGGGGCTGCGCTCACCGAGCGGTGTCGCCGGCGCGGAGACCGGCGACCCGAGCACAGCGACGGGCGGAGATGGAAGCGGCGGTGAGGGCGCAGCGACGGACGGAGACGGTACGACGGGTGGAGAAGGCGCAGCGACGGGCGGAGGCGGCGCGACGGGTGGTGACGGCGTGGCGACGACGCGACCGACGTCCTGCGAAGCGGTTGCGTCGGAGCGCGGCGCGCTGGCATCGGGGGGAGAGGGGAGAGCGGCGGGGGGAGGAGCAGGAGGCGCGATGGCGGGCGGCGAGGCGTCGTGTGCGGCCGGCGGTGGTGGTGCCGTGACCGGCGGCTGCGACGGCCGCGGCGGGCCCCGGGAGATGGGCGGGCCGTTGGAGCGGTACGGAACCCAGCGCCACGCGGACTCCTGCGCCCTGACCCGCTCGGTGATGGTCGTGAGCAGGGCCGGGGGCACGCCCCGCGCGCCGAAGGGGATCAGGGCGAACTGCGCCGTCACCACGCAGCCGCGCGGCGCGACCTCGCGGTGGCGAAACTCGATGGTGGGCGACTCGGTGACGCCGGGGCACGTGTAGCGCGCCTGGAAGTGGGTGCGTTCGAGCGACGTCGTCGTGTGCACGCAGCCGCCCGGCAGCGTCACGCCGTGGCCGACCATCGAGGCGATGAGGGCCTGCTGGTCGGGGCCCACCTCGAAGCGCTCGCTGAAGGTCGACCCCGACGGGGCGCGGGAGCAGCCCGCGGCGGAGAGAACAAACACCACGGCGCAGAGCAGGGTGATGATGTGCCGACGGAGGGTCATCCCAACGGCGGCGATGCTACCAGCACCCCGCGCCGGGACACCTCAGGAATTCTCCGCCCCGCCGTCGGGGCCGCCTCATGCTCCCGTTGGCGGCTTGCGCTTGCGCTGGTAGCGCGTGGGCTCGGGGTCGTGGTCGCTCGGACGGCCCAGCCGGGCGTAGCGCTCGTCGAGGGCGCGGCGCAGCGAGCCTTCGTCGGCGTGGCCGTTCTGCGCGCGGGCGAGGCCGAGCACCCGCGCGGCGGGCCAGCGCACCGGGCCGCGCGCGACGATGTGGATACGCACCGTGTCGGAGTCGTTCACGAGGTAGTGCGGGCGCGCCACGTTGACGACCATCCCCATGCCCGGCCGCAGCGGGACGGGTCGCGTGAAGGGCCCCGCGCGACCGTCGGGCTCGGTGTCGATCACGAACTCGCACCCGTCGGGCATGTTGAGCGCGACGTTCACCGAGCGCATCACCTCGTGCATCGGGTCGTCGACGTGCGCCGCGATGCGACTGCGCGGGCTCAGCGCGAGGAAGGCCACCGCGCGGCACGCCTCCCAGTCGAGCACGTCGCGCAGGAGCTCCATGGTCTTCGGGCACCGCGCGGCGACCGGCGTGGTGGCGTAGCGGGGCTCCTGGTCGGCGCCCGGTGAGGGAGGCACCGCGGCCTTGGCGGGGTCGCCGTCGAGGGCGCGCAGGGCGAGGCCGTTCCAGTGCCGGATGCCGTAGCGGGGGTCGGACTGGTACGGGACGAACTCACCGAGCAGCGCGGTCGCCTCGGCGAGGCAGGCGGTGTGGTCGAACGCGAGCCCGAGGTCGATGAAGGGCACCAGCTCCAGGTGCTCGTCGATCTCGCGCTCGGCGCGCGGGTCCTCGTAGGAGGGCCCGCGGCGGGTGGTGGAGGGAGCCTCGCGGTCCATGCGCGGGGTCTCGCGCCCTCAGCGGCAGGTGCCCGACGAGCAGGTGCCGCCGAAGCAGTTGCCGCCGCAGCAGGGCTGCCCGATGGCGCCGCAGGTCGTGGGCAGGGCGCAGATGCCGCTCACACAGGTGGAGAACGGACACGGTGTCCCCGAGGTGCAGCACGCCCCCATCGGCGCACCGCACTTGCCGCCGGTCATGCCGGCGTCCTCCATGCTCCGCATGCAGGTGCCGCCGGTGCAGGCGTACCCGCGGATGCAGTTGGAGCCGCAGCACGCCAGCCCCGCGCCGCCGCAGGTCGTCGGCGTGCGGCAGATGCCCGCGTTGCACACGAACTCGCCCGGACACGCGTCGACCCCCGCGCAGCACGCCAGGTTGAGCGCGCCGCAGGTGCCCGACATCCCGGCGTCGACCGCGCCGCGGCAGAAGCCGCCCATGCACGTGAGCCCGCTGGTCGTGCACGACACGCCGATGGTGCAGCACGCCTGGTCGAGGCCGCCGCAGGTGCCGGTCGTCCCGGAGTCCGCCCCGCCGCCCTGGCAGGTGCCCGCGGTGCAGGTGTACCCGCGGATGCAGTTGCCGCCGCAGCACGTCTGCGAGGGCCCGCCGCAGGTCGTCGGCGTGCGGCAGAAGCCCGCGTTGCACACGAGCTCACCCGGGCACGGGCTGGACCCCGCGCAGCACGCCAGGTTGAGCGCGCCGCAGGCACCCGACATCCCGGCGTCGATCGGCGCCCGGCAGAAGCCGCCCATGCACGTGAGCCCGCTGGTCGTGCACGACACGCCGATGGTGCAGCACGCCTGGTCGAGGCCGCCGCACGTGACCGCCATCGCCTGGCAGGTGCCCGCCGTGCACGCGTAGCCCACGCCGCAACCGGTGCCCGTGCCGCCCGTGCAGCACGCCTGACCGGGAGCGCCGCAGGTGGGACCGCCGCCGACGTCCACGGGCGGACCGGAGTCGACGACGCCCGCGTCGCCCTGGCAGGTGCCGCTCGTGCACGAGAGCCCCGCGACGCACGCCACGGCGGCGTCGCAGCACGGCAGGCCGAAGCCGCCGCAGGTCACCATCATCATCGGCTGGCAGGTGGTGCCCATGCACGACAGGCCCGACCCGCAGGCCGCCATGCCGCCCATGCAGCACGCCTGACCGCTGGCGCCGCACGGCACCGGCCGACAGGTGCCGCTCGTGCACGCGAGCGTGGAGGCGCAGGCCATCCCCGTGGCGCAGCAGGGCTGGTCGGTTCCGCCGCAGGGCACCATCACCCCGACGTCCGTGGTCATCATCGACCCGCCGTCGCTCGGGGTCCCCATCTGGCAGGTGCCGCCCGCGCACACCATGGTGCCCGCGCACATCGGGCCGCCGCCCGTACAGCACGTCGAGCCCAGCGCCCCGCACATGGGGGCGGGCACCATGCAGGTGTCGCCCATGCACGACAGGCCCGTGCCGCACGGCGCCATGCCGCCCATACAGCACGGCAGCCCCACGGTGCCGCAGAAGCCCGCGTCCACGCCCGCGTCCACGCCTGCGTCGGCGATCACGTCGGTGAGGGGCATCTGGTCCGCGAGCGGCATGTCGATGAGGGGGTTGGTGTCGACGACCTGAACGTCACGAGCGCCCGCGTCCTGCGCGTCGACGCCCATGTCCGTCGCCGTGCCGACGTCGAGCGGGCCGGAGTCGATCACGTCGGGGCGGACCTCACTCCCGCACGCAGTCATCAACCCCAGGGCCGCGAGGCACCACCCCAACCGCACCGAACGAGCCCTTCGATTCATGATCATCGCTCCTGTGATCGCCGGGCCGCAGGCGCGCCCAGGGAGGGAACGGAGACTAACCGAAGTCCCGCGCCGTCGCCCTGATCGCGGGCACCACCCCTTGCGGGGCGGCGGCGTAGAGGTCGGCCACACGCACCGGGGCGAACTCGTCGAGGCCGTAGAGGTCGCGGTAGACGCTGTAGTGCTCGCCCGGGCACACCGGCGCGAGGGCGCACCGCTCGACGTGGGGGCAGGGCACCGTGGCGACGGCGAAGGCGTTGTCCTGCGACTGGGCCCCTTGGGTGTCGTGGAGGATCTTGCGGCTGCGGTACTCGGTCCCCGCGAGGGCCTGGCGGTCGTCGATGGTGCGGGCGCCGAAGACCGGGAGGCGGCGCTTTCGCTCGGCCTGCCAGAGCAGGCACGGGTGCGGGACGGCGCTGCCGAGCACCCCGAGGCTCCAGGTGAGCGCGTCGCCCGCTTCGGTCGGGAGGTGGTCGACGAAGTGCTCGACGAGGTCGCGCTCGCGCAGCGCCGAGTCGGCGTAGGGGTCGCGCGTGGTCTGGCGCATCGGGTACGGCAGGTGCGGGTGCACACCAAGACCGCGCTCCCGCGCGAAGGCCACGACGGCGGGAAACTCCGCGAGGTTCTGCTTCACGACCACGGTGGAGATCACCACGTGACCACGGTCGGGCGGGGTCTCGGCGAGCAGACCATCGAGCGCGGCGCGCACCTCCGCGAAGGAGCCAGGGGTGTTGGTGACGGCCTCGTGGGCCGCCGCGGTGACACCGTAGAGCGGCACCGAGATGACGAACTCCGGCGGCATGCGGCGCAGAAACTCCCGGCGGAAGTCGGGGTCGGCGAGGCGCCGGCACGGGCTGTACACCGAGAGCTTGGGGAAGCCGCACTCGAGCACGGCGTCGAGCACTTCGAGCACGCGCGAGAAGGTCAGCGGGTCGATGCCGTTGAGGCGCACCTCGCGCACGCCCTGGTCGCGCGCCATGCGGAGCTGCACGCGGATGCGGTCGAGCGCGACGGCGCCCTCGTCGAGCGGCCGCACGTACGCCTTCACCGAGCAGAACGCGCAGCGCTGACCGCACTCGGTGTCGATGGCGAGGTTGAGCGACGAGGGCGGCGTCGCGGTGTCGGTGGAGTTCCCTTTGGCCTCCGGCGAGCTGGCCCAGCCGCGCTCGGGCGGGTGCGCCATCGCGCGCAGCTCGGAGGCATCGGCGGGCACGCGCACCCGGAGCGAGTCGTCGCTCTTCAACTGCACGAGCGCGAGCACCCACGAGCAGAGCGAGGCCACGCGCGGAGGCAGGGCGTCGAGGTCCTGCGTGAAGCCGAGCACGCTCAGCGAGAGCTCGCCCGCGCGACCGAAGCTCTCGCCGGACGATCCCGCGCCGATGCCCAGCCGCACGCTCTCGGCCGTCGCGACGTCGACGAACTCCAGCACGTAGTGGCGAAACTCCTGCGCCGCGCGCTTGCCCACGGCGGGCAGGTAGATGGCGCGCAGGCTGTATCCCGCGAGGCCCGGCCCCTCCACCACGAGCTCGGGCGCGAGAAACTCCGCCACCCCCGGCGGGTCGAAGAAGAGCTCGCGCTTCGCCTCGGGGAGCGAGGCACCACCGGGGCCGGGGAGCGCCTTCAACTGCGCGCCCGCGAGCTGCAGCACCCGCGCCTTGGCGGCCTCGTCGGGCCGCTGCCCGAGCATCAGGTGGGGGAAGAGCGCGCCGAGGCGGAAGTCACCGCGCTCCAGCAGCGCGGCGAAGGCGCGGGTGGTGTCGCCGGCCTCGCGGTCGGTGAGCCCGGTGTGCTTGTGATAGAGCACGCTGCCCAACGGGGTCTCGACCAGCGCGCGGCTGCCGCGAGCGGCCACCACGACCTGCAACGTCGCCCCGTCGCGCGAGCGCTCCAGCCACACCGAGACGCCGCCCGCGAGGAGCCCCGTCACGCCCGTCACGGTCCACTCGCCGAGCACCCGTCGCTCCGCCCCGAAGGACGCCAGCGCCGCTCCCTCGGGCCGATCGCCGCTCATCCCGCAGACCCTCCCATCACGCCCGCCATCGACGACTCCCGCGCGGGGCGCAGCCCGCCGTCGCCGCACGCCTCCAGGTACTCCGCCGGAACACCACCGCACCACGGCCGCACCGCGCACGCCTCGCAGGGCCGCCCGTACACCCGATCCCCGCGCTCGCCCGCGCTCAACATCGCCGACGGCCGCTCGGCGCGCGGGTCGTCCACCGCGCACAAGGGAAAGCCGCCCATGCCGAGGAAGCGCGCCTCGACGCCCGCGCCGCGCAACGTCGTGAGCGCCGCCGTGAGACCGGGCCGCACCTGGTCGATGGGCGCGAGGCCGCGGCGGTAGCGCTCGGCGTCGGCGTAGCGCGTGGGCAGGCTGTACGAGACGCGCCGCAGCGGGCGACCGGCGCGGGCGAAGCGCTCGACCGCGAAGGCCGCGTGGGCGGCGAGCGCAGGAGCGTTGCGGCGCTCGACGACGCAGTGGAGGCCCACCGAGAGGCCGTCGCGCAGGCAGGCCTCGACGCCCGCGACGGTGCGCGCGTGGGTGCCCGGCGCGCGGGTGATGGCCTCGGAGGTCTCGGCGTCGGGCGCGTGCAGCGACACCGACAGCTCGTCGACGCCCGCCTCGCGCAGCGCGCGACGGAACGCGTCGTCGGCGAGGCGCAGCCCGTTGGTCTCGACGACGACGTGCACGCCCGCGGCGTGGGTGCGGCGCACGAGGTCGAGCAGCAGCGGGTGCATCGTGGGCTCGCCGCCGCTCACAATCACCGAGCGAACGCCCGCCGCGAGCATCTCGTCGAGCCAGCGGGAGAAGTGCTCGGGCGGAGGTTCGGGCGCGGTGCGGCTCTGCCAGCAGATGACGCAGTCCTGGTCGCAGCCGAAGCCCAGCCAGAGGATGCCCGTCGGCCCCTCGGAGCCTTCCATCAACAGACGGAAGTCCTCGTCGCGAACGCGCGCGAAGGGCAGGTAGCGCGACGCGGCGTCGAGCACCGCGCGCACGACGGGCGGCGCCAGGGGCGAGCGATCGAGCAGCGTGACGCGCTCACGAAAGCCTTTGAGCCACTGGGCGGACGCGGGGTGCGCGAAGGGGTCGCGGCCGCCGACGGCGCGGTAGGCCCACGCGAAGTGGGCGGTGCGAAACCACGCGTCGCGCGGCGTCGCGGCGTCGGCCACGTCGAGGGTCACTTCGCCCGCGGGGAGGGTGAGGGAGACGGAGGCGTTCCAGCCGGGGGTAGGGCTCGTGCGGACGTCGAGGGTGAAGCCCGCGGGGCGCGCGTCGTCGGTCGCCACCAGGGCCCACAGCGCCTCGCGAATCGCGGCGGCCAGCGCGCCGACGAAGGGGCTGAGGGGGGCAGTGGGCATGGTAGCGTCGCACCCTAGCAGGTGTCGTCGCGTCCAGACCAACGCCTCCTGCGGCCTCCCAAACGACGATGACGCCACCGACGGACTCCGCTGAGAAGAGGGTCATCCCCGCGGGCCAGGAAGAGCTCGTCCGGCGCATGGTCGCGCCCGCGCTGCCCGACGGGTGGGCCTTCGTCGACGCGCGCATCGAGGGCGCCACCATCCGCGCGCGCTACCTGCGAGCGGGCCCGCCGAGGGTGCGCGCCGAGCTGCACCTCGCGCACTCCGACGCGGCCGACGGGGGCCCCGCGACCGAGCGCTTCTCCGTCCGCCTGCTGGCGCCGCGCGGCACCGCCGGGCTCGCGCCGCTCCTCTCGGCGCTGCTCGCCGCGGTGCGCGACGCCGAGACCGACTTCGTCTGGGAACGCCCCCCGCCCCCCGCCCCGCCCGCCTACGGCTCGACCCGCCGGGCGCCCGCGCCCGCGCCCATCCCGGAGGGCGAAGCGCCCTGGCGACCCGAACCCGCGCCCGTCCCCGAGGGCGAAGCGCCGTGGCAACCCCCGCCCGCGCCCATCCCCGAGGGCGAAGCGCCCTGGCAGCCCGAACCAGGCCCCATCCCAGAGGGCGACCCCATCTGGCACCCGGAGACCTTCGCCGACCCCGAAGCCTTCGAGCGGGCCCGCGAGCGATTCGAGCGCGGTGACTTCGACGCGGCCCTCGACGACCTCGCGGCCATCGCGCGCGACTCGACGCCCTTCGACGCGCTCGCCGCGCTCACCCTGCGCTTCGAGCGCATGTGGCAGATCGGGCGCTGCCACGAGGCGCTCGCGGCCCTCGACGAGGCGCTCGTGCGCTTCCCGGAGAGCGTCGCGCTGCACGGCGCGGGGGCCGTGCGGCGGGCGGAGATGCACGACGCCGAGCGCGCAGCGGCCCACGCCCGCACGCTGCTCGATCTCGCAGGATCATCGACGGGCCTCACGCTGCGCGCCGCCACGGTGCTGCTCTCGCTCGGCCTCGAAGACGAGGCGCGGGCCGCCGCCGACCGCGCGCTCGCCACCGCGGACGACGACCCGAAGCTGCGGTTCCACCTGGCTGACCTCGCTCGCCAGGTCGCCGACTACGACGCCGCGAGCGAACGCTACGCCAGCCTCCTCGCGCTCGACCCCGACCACACCGGGGCCCGCCTCGCCCTGGCCACCCTCGCGGCGTGGCGCGGCGAGTGGGCGACGACCCTCGACCACGTCACCACCCTGCTCGCGGCCAACCCCGACGACGCCGACGCGCTGTGCCTGCGCGGCGCCTCACGCGTCTCCGCGGGCGACCCCGGCGGCGCCCTCGACGACCTCGACCGGGCGGCCGCCCTCCAGCCCGGCGACCCGGTGGCGGCGGTGTGGCGGGGCGAGGCGCTGCTCCGCCTGGGCCGCTACGCCGAGGCGCTGGCCGAGACCCGGCGCGGCGGCGAGCAGTCCGACGACATCGCCAACCACGTCGCGGCGCAGGTGGTGATCTCGCTCGCGCAGCTCCGCACCGACACCTTCCCGGGTCTGCCCGAGTACGTGCTCGTCCCCGCGCTCGCGGCCCTGCGCACCGACGCCCTGGCCCCGACGCCGGGCACTCCAACGCCGCCCGAGGACGACCTCGACGCCGCGCTCGCCGAGTCCCTCACGCGGCTGCGGGGCAACCGCTCGCCGGTCGCGACCTACGTGCGCTCGGCCGACCGACGACTGGTGCGCCTCGACGTCCCGCCGTCGCCGCGCGTGGCCTCCAAGCGGGCGCTGCACCGCTTCGTCGCGACGGGCAGCCTGGTCGAGCCCATGGCCGACCTCGACCGCGTGCACGAGCGCGCGCCCCACGCCGCCGAGCCCTACAACTACCGCGGCGAGATGCACCTCTACGTGGGCGACGCGGCGTCCGCGAAGCGGGAGTTCGAGCGGGCCATCGCGCTCTACGGCCGGTCGCGCTGGGCGTACATCGGCATGGCCGGCGCGTGGGTGCTCGACGGCGACCACGAGGAGGCCCTGCGCTGGCTCGCCGAGGGCATCGCGCAGGCCGGAACCCCTGGCCCCACGGCCTTCGTCTACCGCGGCGAGGCGATGCGTTGCCTGGGCCGCGCGGTCGAGGCGCGCGCCGACCTCACGCTCTCGGTGCGGCGCAACCCGGGGCGCATCGGGGCGTGGGTCAACCTCGGGCTCCTCGAAGTCTCAGACGGCGACCTCGACGCCGCCCGCGCGGTGCTCGCAACCCTGCGCCGACGCGGCCCCGGCTTCTACGCCGACGCGTCGCTCGCGCTGGGATCAGACGACGACCCGGTGGCGATGCTCACGGAGATGCTGTCGATGCTGCGTGGCAACCGCGCCTCGTCGTGCGTGACGTACTTCACGCGCGCGGGTCAGCTCCGCTCGGTGCCGCCCTCGGCCGACTGAAGACCGCCGACGCGGGTCGCGCCGGAAACGGCCGTGATATGCCTCTGTGGGCCATGCGCGAGAACGACGGACGGCCCTCCCCCACGACCCTCGCCGAGCTCGCCGCGCGGCTGACCCCCGCGCTGCCAGAACACTGGCGCCACGACGTGAGGGCCGCGCTGGTGAGCGACACGCTGGTGCTGTCGTTCGACGACGCCGAGGGGCACCGCCACGGGTTCTCCATGCGCCGGATGCGGCCGCAGATGCCGACGCTGGTCCCCTCGGAGCGGGTCGCCTTCGCGCACGAGCCCGTCGCCGCGGCGCTGGAGGAGAGCGCGCTGTTCGAGCCCTACCGCGACGCGCTCACGGCCCTCGCGGCCCACGAAGACGACATCCTCGCGTGCATCCCGGGGCCGACGACGCAGACCCCGAGCACGACGGGCCCGACCTCCGCGGCGACGAACCCTTCCTCCCACGTGGTGGGCCTGCCTCCTCCCGTCGCGTCGGCGGCCGACCCGGTGGCGCTGCGCTTCGCCGAGGCGGCGCGAGACGCTCTCCCCGCCGGGTGGCGCCGCGACGTCGTCGCCGTGCGGTCGCCGCCGGGGATCTTCCTGCACTTCCGCGACGACGACGGCCGGCGCCACGCCTTCAACATCCACCCGCTGCGCCCCGGCGGCCCCGCGCTGGTGCAGGGCGCGGCGCTCGCCTACAGCTACCTGAGCGTCGACGAGGCCGTCGACCCGGTGGGCCTCATCGACGACTACCGCGCCGCGATGACGTCCCTCTCCAAGCGCGAGGACGAGCTCGCGCCGCTGCTGACCGCCGCCTACGCCGCGGGCGAGGCCGACGCCGCCACGGCGCACGACCCCGAGGCCCACGGCCCGGCCATCGACGAGGGCCCCGAGTGGCTGGCCTTCGAGGCCGGGCTCAAGGCCGCCATCCGCGTCGTGCTCCCGCAGCACGCCAACCTCGCCGCGCTCGAACGACGGGTGCACGCGCGGTCGTGGGGGTTCTTCGCCCCGGAGCACGCGCTGGAGTTCACCGGCGGCGACCAGCACCTCGCGTACGTCGCCCGGGACGACGCCGCGGCGCGCGCGCTGGCCGACGCCGAGCGGGCCTCCCTGTGCGACGACCGCGAGGAGCGGGCCCGCCGCAACGCGCACGTCGGCCGGCTGCTGGGCTACCCCGCGTGCTGCGCCGACGCCTTCGCCGAGCGCATGCGCCGCGGCGTCACCGCGTGCCTCGACGGCACCCTCGCCCACGAGGACTACGCCGCCGCCGAGGCCGCCGCGCGGGCGAGCGAGACCTTCCTCGGGCGGCTCAACAACCTGCTGCCCGACCGCGCGCACCCGCGGCTCGTCACCTGGTACCCGTGCCGCTACGACTGCCCCGCGTCCGCGGAGTTCGCGACCGCGCTCCTGGGCGTCCTGCGCGACCGCTCGCCCGACCTCGCGGCCGCCTGGAGCCGCGCGCTCGTCACCCGCTGCGGCATCGACCGCCGCGGGCGCCACCTGGCCGAGGGCGAGCGCTCCGACGACGATCCCATCTGGCTGGAGTTCCCAGCGTTCTGAGCTCAGTGCTGCGGGAGCACCGCGAGGTTGCGCGTGCGCAGCCGCTGGCTGGCGAACTGCTCCATCGCGCGAAACGCCCGGGAGATCTTCGGGTTGCGCACCTCGAAGGCGGCGGAGACGCCGGCGCACTCGTCGCGCAGCGCGCGGAGCTTCTCGCCGCGCACGTAGGGGCTCAGGCCCAGCATGTTGCCGTACATGGGCTCGACGACGATGTTGGCGTTGGCGCGGTCGACGATCTCGGCGAAGTTGCGCAGGTCGCCCATGACATAGCTGGAGAGCACGCAGCTCAGGGTGAGCTCGAAGCGCGAGTCGCTGCGGGCCTTGCGCTCGGCGAGCGCGTCGATGGTGGGCATCAGCCGCTCGAAGAACTTCTTCCCCGTCATGCGCTCGTGCGTCTCGGCCGAGCCCGCGTTGAGCGACACGCGGATGTGGTTGAAGCGCACGTTGGCGTGGCGCTCCAGCCAGCTCCTGGTCATGAGCGTCCCGTTGGTGGTGAGCGACACCTGGAGCGCGGGGTAGCCGCGGTCGTTGATGTGCGCGAGCAGCTTCGGGAAGCGCTTGCTCATCAGCGGCTCGCCCGGCCCGATGACGCTCAGGGTCATCAGCGTGGGGAGCAGCTCGATGACCTCGTCGAAGCGCCGCTCGGAGAGCTCGCCGTAGGCGCCCATCGGCCCCGTGCAGAACCCGCACGTGATGTTGCAGTGCGACGCGACGCCCAGCACCAGCTCCAGGGGGTTGGCCGTGAGCACGCTGCGCCCATCGCGAATCTCCTCGATGAGCTTGCGGCGGTTGGCGACGATCTCCGGCGAGAGGCGGTCGTCGGGGCGGGTGAGCGCGTCGAAGAAGGGCTCCTCCACGCCGAGCATCGGGCGGCAGTTGCCGCGGCACCGATCAGACGGCCCACCACCGAGCATCTGGCGGCGCATGTGGAGGACGAGCGGGCCGTTCCACATCTCGCGGATGGACCAGTCCTCGTTGGCGGGGACGAACGACGGATAGCCCCAGCGCGCGTAGCTGGTGGTGTTGCGCGCCTCGATCTCCGCCGTGGTGATGCCGAGCGACTGGGCCTGCTCGGCGACGGTCATCTCGGTGCGGACCCACGACTCGGCGCAGGGCACCGGCGCGTTGGGCGTGTCGCACATCACGAGCGAGGTGAAGGGCGCGAAGCAGAGCAGCTCGGGGAGATCGAAGGCCCGGCGGTCACGTTTGGTGCGGTCGGTCTTGGGCTGGTGTTCGAGCGAGAGGTGCGGCGAGAGGCGGTGCAGCGAGAGCGCCTCGTCGTGCGTGAGCGGATGCAGGCTGCCGTCGGGGGGTGGGGTCTCGCCGGGGTTCCAGGTGCAGCGCGGGCGCAGCGCGCAGGTCTCGCACGCGGGGCCGAGCTGCGGTCCCTCGCGACGCGGAGTGCGCGACAGGGGAATGAGCCCGTGACGCCACGCCGCCGGCGGAACGAGGCACGCGCCCCAGTTGGCCACCGGGTCGACGGTGAGGTCGCCCGCGAGCGACGGCGTCTCGGCCACGGTGGTGAGCGCCGCCGAGAGGGCCGCGACCTCCGACCACGGCGCGGCGCCCGAGAGACTCGCCGGGAGGCGACGCAGCACCACCGGGAGATCGGGACCGAGGTGCTCGCGCAGCGCCGCGAGGGTGCCCGTGAGCAGCGGCGCGGTGGTGGCGTCGACGGGGACGACCACCACGAGGCGCAGCCCCGCGTCGCGCACCGAGCGGAGCCCGGCGAGCAGGGCTGCGACGTCGACGGGACGGCCGGTGAGCGCGGCGAGGCGCGCGGGGTCGAGGGTGGGGAGCACGGCCTGCACGGCGTCGGGTGTGGCCGCGGCGAGGCGCGGAACCACCGACGGATCGACGAGCGACACGGCCGGGCCTTCGACTTCGAGGAAGCCCAGGGGCTGCGAGCGCGCCCAGCGGGCCCAGGCCACCACGTCGCCGTAGCGAAACGGGTCTCCTCCCGCGAGACGAACCCGACCGGGCTCGCGGGCGTCGAAGTGGTGGCCGCCCTCACCGGGCTCGAAGGCGGGGCCCTCGGGGCCGCGGCAGTGCTGGTTCCAGAAGCACCCGCCGTCGCACCGGAGCGTGATGCAGACCTCGTGGAGGGCGAGGCTATCCAGCGCGGGGAGGGAGTCCATGGAGTGTTTTTGACGGCCTTCGCGGTGCCGGAGAGTCGGGGATTGCCGAAGCGGCGCCATGATAGCATCGCGGCACCATGGACGAGCCCTCCGCGCAGGCCCTCGACGAGCTCAATGCGATCCTCCGCCAGGCGCTGCCTGAGGCGTGGCAACACGAGCTGACAACCGCCATCTCCCCCGAGGGATTCACCTTCCGGTTTCGCGACGCGGAGGGGCGCCAGCACGCCCTCGACGTGCGCTCGCTGGAGCAGCTCCCCACCGCGCTCGTCACCGGCACCGCCCTCGCCTACTCGTACACCCTGGCCGAGCCGGGCCTCGACGAGGCCACCGTCCTCGACGACTACCGCGCGGTGCTCACCGCCCTCGCGGCCCGCGAGGAAGACCTCCTGCGCTGGATGCCCGAGCCCGAGGCGCCCGTCGAAAACACGGCGCTCCCCTTCCGCGGCCCGCAGCCGGGCGAGCGACCCGCCCCCGCCGCGCTCGTCGCCGTCGTGCGCGCCGAGCTCCCCGAGGCGTGGCGCAACAACCTCTCCATCTCGCTGACCCAGGGCGGCTTCGTGCTCCAGTTCGTCGACGAGGCGGGCGTGCGCCACGCCCTCGACGCCCGCGAGATTCGCCCCGAGGCCCCGACGCTGGTCAGCGGCCGCGTCCTCGCGTTCTCGTACCTGTTCATCGAGGGCGGCGTCGAGGAGACCGCCCAGGCCGGCGAGTACCGCGCCGTCCTCAGCCGGCTCGCCGCCCGCGAAGACGACCTCCTCCCCTGGCTCGACGCCACACCGCCCCCGGCCGACGTCGCCGCCCCCGTCAGCGAAGAGGCCGCCACCGCGCTCCCCGACGAGCACGCCGCGCCGCCCGAGCTCGCCGCCATCCTCCACGAGGCGCTGCCCGAAGCGTGGCGCCACGAGGTGTCCGCGACGCTGTCGCCAGGCGGCTTCCTCTTGCGCTTCCGCGACGCCGACGGGCGCCAGCACGCCCTCGACGCCCGCGAGCTGCGCCTCACCGCCACCGCCCTCGTCGCGGGCACCGCCCTCGGCTACTCGTACACGCTCGTCGACCCCGCCCTCGACGCGGCCACCGTGATCGACGGCTACCGCGCGGCGCTCACCGCCATCAGCCTCCGCGAGGAAGACATCCTCCCGTGGCTCTCGTTCTCGCCCGACGAGGCCGACGGGCTGCCCACCGCCGTCGCCTCCGGAAGCACCCGCAAGCTGCCGCCCCCCAGCGAGCGCCCGGCCCCGGCCGGGCTCGTCGCCGTCGTGCGCGCCGAGCTCCCCGCGGCGTGGCGCCGCGAGCTCTCCGTCTCGCTCACCCAGGGCGGCTTCGTGCTCCAGTTCGTCGACGAGGCGGGCGTCCACCACGCCCTCGACGCCCGCGAGATCAGCCCCGAGGCGCCCACCCTGGTCAACGGCCGCGTGCTCGCGTTTTCGTACCTGTTCATCGAAGGGGGCGTCGAGGAGACCGCCCAGGCAGGCGAGTACCGCGCCGTCCTCAGCCGGCTCGCCGCCCGGGAAAACGACCTCCTGCCCTTCATCGACGCCACGCCCCCGCCGGCCGACGTCGCCGCGCCCGTCAGCGAAGAGGCCGCCGTCGCGTTTCCCAACGAAAACCCCGCGCCGCCCGAGCTCGCCGCCCTACTGCGCGAGGCGCTGCCCGAGGCGTGGCGACACGACGTGTCCGCGACGCTGTCGCCAGGCGGCTTCCTCTTGCGCTTCCGCGACGCCGACGGGCGCCAGCACGCCCTCGACGCCCGCGAGCTCCCCGTCGACCCGTCGCCCCTCGTCGCGGGCACCAGGCTCGGCTACTCGTACACCCTCGTCGACCCGTCCCTCGACGAGGCCGCCGTGCTCGACGGCTACCGCGCGGCGCTCACCGCCATCAGTCAGCGCGAGGACGACATCCTCCCGTGGCTCTCGCTCGCCTCCATGAAGGCGCCGGCCTACTACCCCTCCGAGCCGCCCAACGACCCGCTGATCCGCCCGGCCGCCCCCGAGCTCGTCGCCATCGTGGCCGAAGCGCTGCCCGACACGTGGCGACGCGACCTCGACGTCACCCTCACCGAGCACGGCTTCGTGGCGCGCCTGCGCGACGCGACCGACGCCTGGCACACGCTCTACGTCCACGAGATCCACCCCGACGCGCCCGCCCTCCTCACGGGCGCGGGGCTCGCCTACGCGTACCTCCTGCTCGACGGCCAGGCCGAGGACGCCGCGCGCACCGCGCAGTACCGCGCCGTGCTCCAGCGCCTGCTCGACCGCGAGGAGCGCATCCTCCCGTGGCTCCAGGAGGACAAGCCCGCGCGGCCCGCCTCGCCGGGTCTCCTCGCGCTCGTCGACGAGCTGCTCCCCGCGCCGTGGCGCACGGGCGTCGAGGTGGTGCTGGGCGTCGACGGCTTCACGCTGGGCTTCCGCGACGGCGGCGGCGTGCGGCACATGCTGGAGGTCCGGCTGCTGTCGGCCGGTCGGCCGTCGCTGGTGCGCGGCGAGCAGCTCGGCTTCGCCTACCGCAAGGTCGACCCGGCGCTCGAAGACACCGTCATGGTGCAGCGCTACCGCGAGGCGCTGCTGGGCTTCGTCGCCCACGAAGCGCAGCTCGTGACCCGGATGCAAGAGACGGCGTAGCGCCCCCCCCCTCACGAAGCCGCATCTTCGATGGCGCAAAACGTCCTCCTCCAAAACGCCGACGCGGTCGCGGTGACCGCCGCCTGGGCCGTGACCCTGACCTGGGTCGTCGCCCGCGGCGCGGGCTGGTGGTGGCGCTCTCCCGTCGAGCGATGGCTGCTGCCGGTGGTGTTCGTCACCGCGCTGGTGCCGCGCGTCGCGCTGCCCTGGGGGCCGCTCAACTTCGCCGACGGCGAGCGCCTCGAAGCCCTGTGGGGCATCTCCGGGCAGCTCCCGCAGCACTTCTCCACGGTGCCGCTGCTGGCCGCGGCGCTCCACGGCCTGGGCCTCGGCGTGGCCACCCTGCTGCGTTGGACTCCCCCCCTCGCGGGCGCCGGGGCGGTGGCTGCCACCTACCTGATGGCGCAGAGCTTCGGGCTCAAGCGGGCGGGCGCGCTGCTGGCGGCGGCGATCCTCTGCGCGTGGCCGGCGCACCTGCACTACTCCACGGGGCTGACCTTCGCCGTCGAAGGAACCCCCTTCTGGATCGCCGCCTTCGCCGTGGCCGCGGCGGGCGGCGTCGGCGCCCCGTGGCGTCCGGTGATCCTGGCGGCGCTGACGGTGCTCGGGGTCTACGCGCGGCCGGAGTTTCGTCTGCTGGTGGTGCCGCTCGCGGCGGTCGTGCTCGGCCCCGGGTGGACGTGGAAGGAGCGCGGTCAGCTGGCGGCGTGCCTGCTCCTCGGCTTCGCGGCCTACCTGCCCGCGCTCGTGCCCGACCACGGAACCCTGATCCGGTCGGGGCACTCGGCCGGCTTCGTCCCGCTCGTCCTGCGGGGCGCCGCGCTGATGCCCGTGTGGTGGCTCTACGCCGCCGCCGCCGGGGTCATCCTGCCCACCGCCCCACGCTGGAACCTCCGCCTCGCCCTCCTGCTCACCGTCGCCCTGCTCGCCGCGAGCTACTGGACGATGGCCTCCGAGGCCAACCCCCGCTGGGGGCAGTGGCGCTACTACATCTCGCTCGCCCCGCCCATCGCGGTCGCCGCGGCGGCCTTCGTCGAGTGGCTCCTCGCACGGACGCCCGAGCGCTACTGGCGCCAGTGGTTTGCCGTGGTCCCGATCGCGATCGCGCTGGCGCCGTTGCCCCTGTACTTCTCGACGCTCCGCCGCGCGGAAGACCTCGCCGTCGAGTTCGACTACCTCCGCGCCTCCACGCGCCGTGTGCTCGGCCACCGCGAGGCGCTGCTGCTGGCCAACCGCAACCACGGCGAAGGGCTGTCGAACCTCGCCGTCGAGGGCAACCCGATCATGGCGCTGGCGACCGTCGCGGGCCCTCTCCCCTGGCCGCTCGCCTGCGAGGCCTCGCACGCCCCGCTGGCCGTGCGGGACGTCGAGCGCGTCCTGGCCTCGTGCCCCGAGCGCCTCGGCGGCGACCGCGCGCGGCTCTACCTCGGGTTGTTCCGCGACGAAGAGCGCCTCGCCGTCCTGCGCGCGCGCTTCGACCTCGTCCCCGTCGAGGAGGTCACCCGCACGGTGGCCGTCACCAGCACGATGATCAACCGTCAGTGCCCCGGCGACCCGACGGGCTTCACCCTCGAAGGCCCCTGGGCCCGCCCCTGCCAGGTGCGCCTCGGCTGGTACCGCCTCGTCCCGCGCTGACGCCTACAGCCCGAACGGCGCCAGCACCCCGAGCCCCGGCGCCCGCCGCGGCAACCACACAGCCCGCTCTCCCCCGCGCAAGACCTCCAAACCGCTCGCCGTCACGCGCAGCCCGTCGCCCCGCGCGAGCACCGCGCCCATCGCCCGCTCGAAGCCATCGCGCACGGCCCGATCGTCCGTCGGCGAGACGCCGCCCAGCGCGCCCGAGTAGCGCACCACGTCGCCGTCCTGCCGCGCGCCCTCCAGCACCACGAGCCGCGCGTGGTCGACGAACAGCACCGGCCGCGCGAGCGCCTTCCGCAGCGTCGCCGCCGTCTCCGGCTGAACGCGCTCCAACATCGCCAGCACCGCCTCGGCCTGCGCGATCGCATGCGGGCACCCGTACGAGCACGGAAACGACGGCAGCACGTACGCGAAGAGGTTGTTGAGCACCGGCGCGAAGGGCAGCCCCTGCGCCCGCGTTCGCGCGACGGCGGCGTAGCGGATGGCCGTGTTGTTGGAGCGGTCGGGCAGCGCCGCAAAGGCCGCCACGCAGCACGGCGGATAGCCGAGCATGGCGCCCATCTCGGCGAGGTGTTCGCTGGGGCCGCGGGGGTCTTCGTAGATGACGCGGGCGCGCTCGACGACGGCCGCATCGCGCGCGATGAAGAGGTCCACGTGGGTGCCCTCGCCGGGCGCGGCGGGCGCGCGGCGGCGCACGTCGGTGACGGCGTCGTGGGCGAAGAGGTAGTCCACGCGGGTCATGTGGTGGCCGTCGCCGAAGCGCGCGGCGATGGCGTCGGCCTCGGCGCGCGGGAGCGTGAGGTAGAGCCCGGCTTTGATGCCGTGCTCGTAGGCCATCAGCTCCAGCCGCGGAACGTCCACCCGCCACGGATCCACCGCCATCGCGGGCAGCTCGCTGGGCAGGTCATCGGGCGCCTCGAAGCCCGCCGCTCGCAGCACGTCGGCGGGGGTTCGTGCTTCTCGCGCGGCGTCGCTCGCTCGCTGCCACCCGGCGCGATCATCGACCGCGAGCGGAGTGACCCCCGGCTCCGTGGACCGCGCGTTGGACGACCCCGATGACGATGGTGCGCGCGACGGTGCGGGCATCGGCGCGCCGTGGAGGATGTCGCGTTGGAAGCGCGACCCGAGCGAGCGGACGATGTCGCGCGCGAGGACGGGCACCGTGTCGTCCCAGCGGTCGGGACGGCGTTCGAGGAAGCGCACGATCTCGCGGAGCATGCGCACCTCCTCGTGCTTGCCGACGGTGCGGAAGATGGCGTCGTGCACGCCGTACGCGCGGTCGGTCTCGCGCCGCGCGAAGCGCCACGGAACCTCCGCTTCGTAGCCATAGCGCCGCGCCGAATCCATCGCTTCGTAGGGGAAGCGATCGGCGAGCAGCCCCTCGTGCTTCGCTTTGTAGAAGAGCGCGGTGTCGGGGTAGAGCCGCAGCTTGGCGCGCGTGACCTGGCCGCGGAATTCCTGGAGCCCGATGCGCTCGGCGGTGTCGAGGTTGAGGGTGATGTCCGTGAGCTCGGTCCACGGGTTGTAGAGGATGAACCCGAAGGCCGCGGGCGTGTCCGAGTAGCTCTTGGGGTAGCGACGGCGGAGGCGTCGGCACTCCAGCACGGTGCGCTCGTTCTGCTCGACGGTGACGCCCTTGTTGTAGAGGTCGAGGTCCTTCTGCGAGAGGCTTTCGAGGCCCACCAGGAACAACAGAATCCGGTGCCCGTGCCGCTCCGCCGCCTGGAGCGCCCGCTCCATCACCACCATCGACCCGAGGAACCAATCGGCCCTCGTTTCGATAAGCACTTCCATGGGCTGCGTGGCGCGAGCGCCCAACCGCTCGATGAACTGCACGAGATAGGGAAAGGGGTTCTGGTCGTTGAGCTGGATGCGCGCCGTCTCGGGCTCGTGGTCGAGGAGGTTGTCGAGCTGCGCGAGCACCGACGCGAGCACCTCCCCGGCGGGCCGACGCGGGATGCCGCCCGTCGCGCAGAAGCTGCACCCCTTCAGCACGACCTTCTCGTCGGGAAACGGAACGCCCGCGAAGTGTGGGTTCTCCAGCACGCTCTGGCCGTAGGCGCACCCGGCGCTGCCGTGCACGACGGCGGGCCGATCGGGTCGCTTCCGGGCGCCGACGCCGATGCGCACGAGGTTGTCCTGCGCGTGGGCGCGGGTGAGCTCGGTGTGGGGCAGCGCGAGCATCGCGTCGGTGACGGGATCGCCCGCGAGCACGGCGCGCGTGACGGCCGCGAAGGACTCGACCTGGGTGAGCGGCAGCGCGTGATCGGTGCCCGGGAAGGCCACGCGCGGGTCACCGAGGTAGACCCAGGTGACGCCCGGGAGCAGCGAGCGCAGGCGCTGGAAGACGGCCTCGCTCCAGAGGCGGACGTAGCCGCAGACCCGGTAGCGCCCGCGGAGGCGATCGGCGAGCGCATCGACGGCGGAGAGGTCGGCCGCGTCGGCGGCGTCGATGGCGGGGAGCGTGGTCTCGAAGAGCTCGTTGCCGACGCCGCGGGCCGAGAGCGCCGCGGAAAACGCGGGGATGAGGTCGTCGTGGATGAAGTTCCGGCTCTGCGCGACCTGAAACAGCAGGATCGCCACCGCGGGTTCGTCCATGCCCGGTGTCTTAGCGGAACTCCGACCGCAGGGACACGCCCCCGAAGTCCACGCACCACGCCGGCAGTCCGCGCGTCAGCTCTCCCTCCACCTCTCCCGTGTCCTTCACCCTCTGCCCGGTCAGCGTCTCGGCCAGCGCGACGTCCCGCGGGTTGCTCCCGCCATCGGGTCGCCGCGGTGCCGCCGCGCGCTCCACCACCCGCGCGTCATCCAGCGCCACCAGCGCCCGCGCCCCATCCGGCGTCACGACCACCGGGCGCGAGAGCAACCCCATGAGCGAAGCCGCGGTCTTCGGTTGCCGCGCTGCTACCACGGCGCGCACGCCCTCCGCCCGCGCCACCGCCTCAGGGCAGTCGTACCGGCACGGATAGAACGACACGAGCTGCGCCCGCACCCCCATGAGCAGCGGGTTCACCCGCGCGTCGGCCTCCGCCACCCAGGCGCTGCGCAGCGCGACGTAGTCCTCCGCGAGCCCGCTGATGCCTCCCGCTTCGAGCCGGTCGACGCCGCGGTCGAGCCTCACCAGAAACGCCTCGACACAGCACGCTGGGAAGCCCAGCAGCCGCCCGATGGTGGCGTGTCGCGCCCGACCATCGGGTGCCTGCTCGCGCCCCGACAGAACACCCTCCTCCGCTTCCCGCAGCGCCTCGGCGTGATCGCGCGACCGGGCCACGTAGAGCACCGCCTGCTCCCTCGCGCCGAACAGCGCCGTCTCCCTCGCGCGCAGCACCACCACGTCGGCGCCACCGCTCGCGCGGAGCTGCGCCTCCACCCGATCGAGGTCGGCCGGGTCGGCGGTGCGTCGGATCGCGGGCTTCAGTCCGGCGGCGAAGGCGATCCACTCGGCGTCCACGGGCTCTGTCACCTCTCACGCGGGGCCGCACGCAGACGCACCCGTCTGCGGTACATACCATCCTCGATGAGCACGACCGACCCTGAGCCCAAGGCCGCCTCCGCGCCCCTCTGGCCAAAGCTGCTCGTGGCGCTCGTGCTGCTGGCCGCCATCGGCTTCGCGCTGCGCCCGCGCATCTCGCGCTGGCTGCGCGCGCCGGGCTCGCTCGTTCGCGGACACCACTGGGTGCCCGCCCCGCCGGCGCAGCCCGTCGCCACCCACCCCTACGACAGCGTCAATCCTCCGCCGGCCTCTCCCCAGGTGCTGGCGTTTCTGGCGCCCATCACCGTCGGCGGCACCCTCGGGGGCGCCGAGGTGGTGAACATCAGCGCCGTGCATCACGGGCTCATCCACGTCGGCCTCCGCATCGGCGGCGATCGCTTCGGCTTCGCCATCGGCTTGTCGCGCCCCGACCGCGAGGCCCAGCGCGCCGGCCCCTACGCGGTGTACATCTGGACGCCGGGGCCCTCGGCGCAGACCACGGCCGCGCTCACCGACGCGCTCGTGCGCAGCCTCCGCGCGCACCTCGACCGCCCGGCGCCGCCCGGCCTGAGCGTGGGCGACGACCCGACGACCACGACGCTGCTCCCGCCGCCCCGCGGAACGCCTCCGGCCGACGCTGCGCTGCCGACCTCGACCGCCACGGTGGGCCCTGGGCCGGCGCAGCGTCGGTAGCGACCGTCAGCCGTTGAGGCCGCTCCATTCGAGGTTGCGCTCCATGATGTTGCGCTGCGTGGGCGGTCCGTAGACGGTGTAGCCCTCGTTGGTGAAGGGCTTGTAGCGAGGGAGGTTGATGGACGCGAGCTCGGCCATCCGCTCGGGCGTGGTGGGCGCGAGGCGACCGTCGAGCGCCTGGAGAAACGGCCCGATGACCTTCACGAGCTGCGCGGCGAGCTGCGGGAGGTTGTCGGCGAGCTGCTTGCGGGTCTGGTGCGTGGTGCGGTCGTTGAGGCTCTGGAGCGCGGGGCTGCGCCAGGTGAACGTGTACCGCGCCGAGCTGACGAAGCCGCGCTGCCCGGAGGCGTGCGGAAACACGTCGAAGTCGATGGGCACGTTCACGAGCGAGAACTGATCGGCCTCGTTCACGCGGCCGAGGATGTACGGGATGTTCACGCGGAAGCGGTTGCGTGGCATGGACTCAGCGGCGGGCTCCACGTTGGGTCCGTCGGCGGAGTTCGACCCTGCGGCGGGGCCTTGTCCCGGGAAGATGGTCTTCGCGGTCTCCAGGTAGAGCTTGCTGATCTCGGCCTTCCGCCCGTGCCCGAGCGCCCGGTACAGGAACATCAACAGGTACAGGTCGATGTTGCCCGCGACGCTGCGCGACTGCCCTTTGGCCGCGGTGATGGTCTTGTAGAAGCGCTGCGTCGACTCGACGATCTGCTTCTTCTTCTCGGGCCACTGGAGGCCCTCGCTCTCCCAGCGCCCGCCCGGAATCTCGTTGAAGGCCTGGTCTTCGAGGAAGGCCGCCGAGTCGGTGATGCGCTCGATGCCGAACTTCTCGGGGTTCTTCCCCCAAGGCGAAGTGGCGATCAGGTAGTAGGAGGACACCGAGTAGAAGTCGACGGTCGGGGCCGTCCGCTCCAGGAACTCCATGATCCGATCCTGCTTGGGCTTGGTCTCATGGGGCATGCCGGCGATGAGCAGCACGTGGTTCCAGATGCCGAGCTCGTGGCTGGCCTTGAGGAGCCGCTCGATGGTCTCGGTGTTCATCCCCTTGTTGATCATGCGGAGCATGGAGTCTTCGGGAGACTCCACGCCGAACACGAGCCGCATGGCCCCCGACTTCTGCATCTTCTCGAGCAGGTGTTCGTCGAGCGAGCGCATGTTGCAGCAGTCCGACCAGAGCAGGTCGAGCTTCTGGTCGATGAGCGCATCGCAGAACATCTCCGCGTATTTGTAGACGGAGTTGATCTGCGTATTGAGGAAGTGGAAGTGCTTGCAGTCGTAGGTCTCTGAAAGAAACTTCAGGCCCGCGACGGTCTGCGCGAGGTCTTCGCCTTCGATCTTCGTGTACGCGTACGAGCAGAAGCCGCAGGGCGCGTTGCAGCCGCGGATGAAGATGTGCGGCAGCACGACGATCTTGTCGTCCTCGAAGCGCGAGTACTTGAGCATCGTCTCGCGGTCGAAGTGGAAGCGCTTCATGATCTGCCGCCCCGAGTAGCGGAAGAGGTTCACGAGCTTCGGATCGAACACCGGCACCGCGGCGGGGATGGTGTCGTAGGAGTGGTCGCCGGCTTCCTTCGCGCTCAGGTCGGTGCGCTCGAAGTCGCCCGCCTTGGAGTCGACGGGCGCGGCCACGTGCTGCACGCCGTCGATGACCATGCGCCGCTTGGTGAGGCTCGACGCGGCGATGACGGAGTCGGTGAGCCCGCCCGCAGCGGCCATGGCGTTGGCGCCGATGTTGGTGTGCTCCGGAACGCCCTTCCGCAGCCCCTGGAGGGTCAGCACGTCGTCGCCGACGCCCGCGTCACCATCGACGCCGAAGCGCACGGTGCCGTCGTCGTCGCGATAGAGAACGCGCGGTCCGAGCATGCGGTTGCGCTTGCGGTCGCCGTTCCAGATGTTGCGAAACGTCTGGATGGTGATGACCTCGACGTGCCCGACGAAGGCGAAGTCGATGGCCGGGCACTCCTCCATGATCTGCTTGTAGATGGCGGGCTGCGTGCTGTCGGGCGACGCCTGGAGGCCGCCGATGATGATGGCGCACCTGGGGTAGCGCTCGCGCAGCACCTTGGCCATGCACTGCCCGACGGCGGCGAGGGCCATGACGTTGACGATGCGGTCGAGCACGGCCGAGAGCGAGATGCCGAAGATGGTCTTCTCGGTGACGCCCATGACGTCGAGGAGCTTCTCGGTCTGCGCGCGCAGCGAGTCGTCGGTGCCCTTGAGGAAGCCGGTGACGAGGGCCTGGTCGAAGTACTGCCGCAGGTCGAAGGCGTCGGGGTCTTCGGCGCAGGCTTCGCAGATCTGCGCGTCGAAGTCCCAGTGCTCCATGTCGCGGTGGCCGAGGCGGTAGAGGTGGCCCATCACGGTGGGCACCCCGAGCTTCACCATCTCGTAGTCGTGCTCCCAGTTCATCTCGAGCACGCGAAACGTCGGACTGATGAAACCGATGTTCATGGAATCGCTCCCTGGAACGAGCAGCGAGGGGCGTTGCGCTTCGGCCGCGACCTCAGTGGCCCCGAGAAACCTTCGGACGTGGGACTGCATGGGCTCGCCGCGGTGGTGCGCGAGCCCGGCGTAGAGGAAGTCCTTGAGCGCCGCGCGACCGACGACGGGTCGCAGCTCCGACTCACCGTGGACGGCGACGTAGCGGCGATCGAGCTTGGTGCACGCCGGCGCGAGGGAGCAGTTCTCGCACACCGAGGCGGCGCCGCGGCGGTGGTCCGACGCGCGACCGTCGACGAGCACCTCGCCGTCGCGATTGATGGAGAGGATGTCTTCTTCGGTGAGGTCGGTGGCGAAGACGGCCTCGTCGCCGAGCAGGCACAGCGGGAAGTGCGTGACGCTCACCATGGCGCCGCGCGCGCGCACGGTACGAACGGCCTCGCGCACGTGGCCCATGAGGTCGGCGTAGCGGGCGACGAGCGTGACGTCGGCCCCCTCGGCGCCCTCGAAGCAGTGCTTGAAGCGCAGCGTGGGGACGCCCTCGTCCATGAGCAGCGAGGCGATGGAGGCGAGCCGCGGGGCGTTGCGTGCGGTGACCACGGTGGTGGTGCCGAGCACCGGGTGGTAGCGGTCGGAGAGCTCGCGGAGGTTCTTCATCCCGCGGCGGAAGGCCTCGAAGGCGCCCGGCCGATCCATCATGGCGTCGTGCAGCTCGGGGGAGTCGCCGTGGATGGAGAAGTCGATGTGCGAGAGCCCGGCTTCGAGCGCGGCCTCGGTCCACGCGCGGTTCTTGAACTGGATGCCGTTGGTGTTGATCGTGATGGACTCGTAGCCGAGCTCACGACCGCGTCGGCAGAACTCCGCGAAGCGCGGGTGCACCGTGGGCTCACCGCCGGTGAAGCCGAGGATGGTGCAGCCCTCCGCGCGGGCCTCGGCCATGCGCTCGAGAATCTTCTCGTCCGAGGGGTTGAGCTCCGGTCGGTTGAGGATGTCGAGCACGCAGCAGAAGGGGCAGCGCGCGTTGCAGAACGTGGTGAGGCTGATGAGCGCGACGCGCGACGGGCGCGACGCGACGCGAGGCGCGGGCGAGGCGTCGAGCACCTTCAGGCGGGTCATCGGTCAACGACCTGTACGGGGTTCATCAGGGATTTCACGGGGCCAACGGACTGGTACCGCGTGAGGTACCACGGCCTTTGATGATGCCACCGATCGACCCGATGCACCGCTCGCGCCGCGGCTGAAGCGAGCGTCTGCAATCGTTGCGGGGCTCCCCCGGAAACGCTTCGCCCACCCGTGTGGGCGGGGCGGTCACTGGCAGCTGACCTGGAGGGTCTGGTTGGCGGCGCCGCAGCTCGAACCGTTGAGGCCGCCGAAGTTCGGGTCACCGTGGCAGGGCCGCGCTGCGAAGGTCGACGCGCAGGTGCAGAACTGCCCGTCGGCGGAGATCTCGACGTTGCCCGTGCCGCACTGGCCGACGATCCACGTCTGGCCGTTGCAGGCCACGGAGGTGGTGACGCCCGTGCGCAGCGCCTGGCAGAGCGTGTTGGCCGCGGAGCCCGTGCAGGTGCGGCCGGCCTGGTTCTGCGACCCGTTGAGGGTGATCATCGAGTACGTGGTGCCCGGGTTGATGGCGGCGCGGAAGCCGTTCCAATCCGTGCAGGCCATGGTCCCGTTGGGGGTCACCCCGGTCGCGAAGCTGCCGTTGTAGCTGAGCGTCTGATCGCAGCTCACGCCCAGCGTCCGGCTGGTGCGCGAGCAGGTCGGACCGGAACCGGCGTTGATGCCGTCGGTACCGCCGAAGTTCGCGTCGCCGTGGCAGGGGCGCGCCACGGTGGGCGCGTTGCAGTCGCAGCCGCCGCCGGAGGCGCTGAGCTCGATGGCGCCGCAGTAGTCGACCACCCAGGTGGTGCCGTTGCAGACGGCCGAGGTCGAGGTGCCGGTGCGCAGCGCCTGGCAAAGGGTGTTGGCCGCGGCGCCGTTGCAGGCGCGACCGCTGGCGTTGTCCGAACCGTTGAGGCGGAGGGTCTGGTAGGTGGCGCCCGCGTTGATGCGTGCGCGGTAGCTGTTCCAGTCGGTGCACGCCTGCGTGGCGTTCGGAGCAACGCCGCCCGTGAAGCTGCCCTGGTACTGCTGCAAGGCCGGCTGGCAGTTGACGGTCATCGACTGGGTGGCCGCACCGCAGCTGTAACCGCCGATGTTGCCGAAGTCAGGGTTCGGGTGGCAGGGGCGAGCGACGTAGTCCGCGCTGCAGTTGCAGAGCGGGCCGCCCGCCGACACCTCGATGCCGCCGCCGCAGTCGCCAACGGTCCAGGTGACGCCGCCGCAGGAGACCGCGGCCGAGGTGCCCGAACGCACCGCCTGGCAGATGGTGTTGGCCGCGGCGCCCGTGCAGGTGCGGCCGGTGAGGTTGTTCGAGCCGGTCAGCGTCACCGTGCCGTAGTTGACGGCGGGGTCGAGGTTGGTGCGGTACGCGTTCCACTGCGAGCAGGCCGTCGTCGTGGTCGGCGTGACGCTCTGGGTGAAGCCGGCCTGGTAGGCCGACGATGCCGGGCGCGAGATCGTGAGAGTCTGGTTGGCGCACGTGGTCGTCGCGCTGGTGCGATAGACCCGGATGTACACGGTCGACGGCCAGGCCACGGTGCGAGTGGTGTAACCGCCCAGGCCCGGCGAAGCAGTGTCCGCAAAGGCCCAGTAGGTCAGACCCGTGGCGCTGCCGCCCGAGCCGCAGGGCAGGTTGGCTCCACACGACGACTGCACCTCGAAGCGTACGTTGGAGCCCGCAGCAAGGTTGATCTGCGGCGTCCCGGTGCCGTGCTGGGCATAGTCGTAGTTCGGCGGGAACGACACCACGTACCACTGCTCCGAACCCGACGGCGCGGCGATGTACTCGGTGCGGGTGGTCGAGCCGCCCACGGCGATAGAACCGAGGTTGATCGCCGTACCGCAGGTGGTCGCGGCGCCCTCGTCCACGGTGCCGTTGCAGTTGTTGTCGATCGAGTCGCAGACCTCGGTGGTCGGCGCACGAGTCACCGTGTCACCCGGGCACAGGGCGCCCGAGCCCGTGCAGACCTCAGCCGGGTCACAGTAGGGCTGGTTGACCGACGGGCGGCACACGGTGCCCGCGCCGACGAAGCTGTCACCCGGGCACGCCGCCGCAGAGCCCGTGCAGGCCTCAGCCACGTCGCAGATGCCTGCCGCCGAGCGGCAGATGGTGCCCGCCGCCGTCAGCGTGTTGCCCGGGCACGCCCCGGTGGAGCCCGAGCAGACCTCGGCCGGATCGCACGCACCACCCGAAGCGCGGCACACCGTACCCGCGGCGCTCAGCACGTTGGCCGGGCAGGCGTTGGTGCCGACGCAGGCCTCGCCCGGATCGCACGCGCCCGTCGACGCGCGGCACACCGTACCCGCCGGGACGACGTTGTCACCGGGGCACGCCGCCCCGACGCCGGAGCAGTTTTCTGCGTAGTCGCAGCCGCCAGGCACGGCCGCGCGGCACAGCACGCTCGGCGCCGTGAACACATCCACCGGGCACGCCGCCGCACCACCCGTGCAGACCTCGGCCACGTCACACACTCCGGCCGCCGCGCGGCACACGGTGCCCGCGCCGACGAAGCTGTCACCCGGGCACGCCGCCGCAGAGCCGCTGCAGACCTCGGCCACGTCGCACACACCCCCCGAGCCGCGGCACACCGTGCCAGCTGCCACGAGCGTATCCGTCGGGCAGACCGACGAAGCGCCGGTGCAGAACTCGGCCACGTCGCAGGTGCCACCCGCCGCGCGGCACACCGTGCCAGCCGCCCGCGCCGTCACGTAGGCCTGACCCGCCGAGCCACCCGGGCTGCAACCAGCGGCCAGCGGCGGGTTGAACGAACCCGACAGCGAGCAGGACGCCGTCACCGCGCCATCCACGCCGCAGCCCGCCGAGGAGCCGCCCGAACCACCGACCGCCGACACCGTGCCGCTGACGTTCATCGTCTGCGCTTCGATGTACACGACGCCGCCCGAACCGCCGCCGCCGCCGCTCGCACCTTGGAGCGAGTTGCCACCGTTGCCGCCGTTGGCCCGCAGCGTACCGGTGACCGTCAAGGTGCTGGCCGTCGCGATGCGCAACGCGCCGCCGCCGCCGCCGCCGCCGCCGCCACCGGGCTTGGCGCAGGTGCACGGACCACCGCCGCCGCCACCACCCGAACCAGGCTGGAACGTCGACGCGACCGCGAGGTCCGCCGCGGCCACCGCGCCGATGGAGCCACCGCCGCCGCCACCCGCTGCGTACGTGTCGCACGCCGCCGAGCGCGCACCAGCACCGCCGACGTACACGCCCGACGCCACACCGCCGCCGCCACCGAAGCCACCACCGGACGACGCCGTCGCGCCACCGGCACCACCCGACGAGCCACCCGACGAGCCACCCGCGCCGCCGACACCGTACGAGGAATAGCCGCCGCCGCCGCCGCCGCCCGCATAGCCGCCGCCGCCGCCGCCGCTTTCGCAGATGCCACCCGCAGCACCGCCACCAAACGAACCACCCGGGTTGTTGCAGTAACGCCCGCTGACCGTGGCCACACCCGCCGCGCCGGTGCCGCCGCCGCCAGCACCCGGGCATCCGACGAGACCGTCGACGCCCACCGCGTTGGGCGTACCCGTACCGCCGCCACCGCCCGATGCACCCTGCGCGCAGGCCGCGTAAGCCGCACCGTTACCACCGCGCGAACCGCTGACGTCGATGGTGCCGGCGATGGTGACCGCGCCCGTCGCACGCAGATCGAGGATGCCCGTGCCGTTGGTCGTGACCGTCACACCCGCAGGGATGTTGATCGTCGTGAAGTTGTAGATGCCCGCCGCCAGCACCGTGTTGCTCACCGGCGAGAAGGCGCCGTTGGCCCCCGTGCTCGGGAACGACGTGCCCGCCGCCACGAACGCGTCCGCCGGACACGCCGCGCTCGAACCCGTGCAGGCTTCCGCCACGTCGCACACGCTCGCCGCCGCGCGGCACGTCGTGCCCGCCGCCGTCAGCGTGTTGCCCGGGCACGCACCGCTCGAACCCGTGCAGACCTCCGCCGGGTCGCAAGCGCCCGCCGACGCGCGGCACGTCGTACCCGCGGCGACAACTGCGTCACCCGGGCACGCCGCCATGCTGCCCGTGCAGACCTCTGCGATGTCGCAACCACCAGCCACCGCCGCGCGGCACACCGTGCCGTTGGCCGTGAAGGTGTCACCCGGACACGCCGCCGCGCTACCCGTGCAGACTTCCTGCACGTCGCACACACCCGCTGCCGCGCGGCACACCGTACCCGCCGCCGTCAGCACGTTGGCGGGGCAGCTGTTGGTGCCGTTGCAGGTCTCAGCCGGATCGCACGCACCACCCGAAGCGCGGCAGGTCGTGCCCGCCGCAACAACGCTGTCACCCGGGCACGCCGCCGCACTGCCCGTGCAGCTCTCAGCGATGTCGCAACCACCAGCCACCGCCGCGCGACACACCGTGCTCGACGGCTGGAAGCCGTTACTCGGACACGCCGCCGCACTACCCGTGCAGGCCTCGGCCACGTCACACACACCCGCCGACGCGCGGCACGTCGTGCCCGCACCGACGAAGCTATCTCCCGGACACGCCGCCGCACTGCCCGTGCAAGCCTCGGCCACGTCGCACACGTCGGCTGCCCCGCGGCACACCACGCCCGCCGACTGGAATCCATTCGCCGGACACGCCGCCGCCGACCCACTGCAGAACTCGGCTACGTCGCACGCACCGCCCGAGGCACGACACACAGTGCCAGCCGTCAGCGCCGTCACGTAGGCCTGACCCGCCGCGCCGCCCGGGTTGCAGCCAGCCGCCAGCGGCGGGTTGAACGAGCCCGACAGCGAGCACGACGCCGTCACCGCGCTGATGCGGATGCGACCGCGGCCACCGGCGCCACCATCCACGCCGCAGCCCGCCGAGGAGCCGCCCGAACCACCGACCGCCGACACCGTGCCGCTGACGTTCATCGTCTGCGCTTCGATGTACACGACGCCGCCCGAACCGCCGCCGCCGCCGCTCGCACCTTGGAGCGAGTT
>JBGARZ010000023.1:0-152187 GCA_044229975.1 Polyangiales bacterium | reverse complement strand
GACGGCGACGGGCTCGACGGCGATCGCTGCGACGCCAAAACCAACGAGCGCCCGAGCGTCAGCCGGTCACGCCAAGGCGCTCGCCAGGCCGCGCCAACGGACGTCCGCCATTTCTTGTTGGTAGGTGTTTGACAAGCGCACGTAGCGTCGGCATCGAGATCACGGTCGGCATCCAGGACTATGGCAAGAACGCCTACTTCCGCCTCGACGGGCACCCCGACCGGCGGACCTTCTGGGACGACGTCTACGTTGAGCTGCGCGAGCGATACGCCACGCTCCCCCCCGACCATCCCGAGCTTGCGCAGCGGACCTCGACGCAGGCCCCGGCGGTCGGGTTGTTCGCGACCTGCGACGTACCTGACGCGCGCTCCCGCGCGGCGGAGGCGTACGAGCGGATTCGCGGGGTGTCGCTCGGCGAGTTCGGCCCCAACCAGGTGTTCGCGTTCGCGAGCGGCTCGTTTGATCTGCCTCACAGCCCCTTCGGTCCCTACACCGTAGCCGGGTTTTTCTACGCGGTGGTCCACCTCAAGCTGCGTGACTTCGTGGTGATGGGGCACGACCAGGCGCAGGTCTTGCGGATGATCTCGCGCCTGCACCACGACCCACTCATCGAGATGATCGCGACATCCCATGGTGTCACCTTCCACCCCGTCGAGGTCGCTGCCTTGCCATGCTGCGGTTGAAACCGTGATCCCCTACAAGGGCACCACTTGGCTGCGCCTCTTGTTCTCGCTACGCGGCTCGTCCTCGCGTGGCGTCACGTTGCGAGTGCTGCTCTTCGGAGCGATCGCTACAGGGGTCGTCCTGCTCGACCGCGGTGGCTTCCAGGTCCACCTCCCCGCGGGTGTTCACGAGACCGGCGGCGCGCTGATTGCGCTAGTGCTCGCGTTCCGCACGAACACTGCCTACAACCGCTTCTGGGAGGGGCGCTCGTTGTGGGGCATGATCGTCAATTCCTGCCGCAACCTCGGCCGGATGGTCCCGCGCTTTGCCAAACTCAACGCGGACGACGCCCGTGACTTCGCAACGTGGGTCGTGGTCTTCGCGCATGCCGCGCGGAGGCACCTTCGCGACGAGACGCAGCGCCCCGAGATCCAGCGGCTCCTCTCGGGCGAGGCGTTCTCTGCGTTGTCCGCAGCGCCCCATTTGCCAGGGTACGCTGCTGGGCGGCTCACCGATCACCTCGTGGCGGCGCTCGATCGCCGCGCTGTTGACCCGAGCCTGATCACTTGGTCGGAGCGACTCGTCGCGGCCCTGGTGGATGCGCTCGGAGGCTGCGAGAAGATTCGCAAGACGCCGACGCCGCTCGGGTATGTGTTGCTGTTCGAGCGCTTTATTGCGCTCTACCTGGCGACGATGCCCTTCATGCTCGTGACCCGCGTCGAGGCGTTCGCCCCGGTGGTGACGATGCTGATCGCTTATCCGATCTTGCTGCTCGACGCACTCGCCACCGACCTCGACGACCCGTTCGGTCACGACGCGAACGACCTGGCCCTCACTCGGATTTGTATGACCATCGAGCGTGAGCTTCTGGGCAGCGAGACCCCGCCGGAGCTTGTCTACACAGGCGCGACAGCGCCGAGCGAGGAGTGAGGGATGGCCTCTACACAAGGGTCGCGCGATGCCGAGGTTGCGCTCCGAAGCGACCCTCGCGCGGCCTGCGCGTGGAGCGTCGTACCGTCGCGCCAGCAACGCCTCCGAGTCCTCGTCAGCACCCGCGACGGCCACACGTTTCGTCGCCAACTGGACCTCGAGTCGCTCGCCGTCCGCGACCTCGCGGCCTCGCCCGACGGGCGCGTGACCTGGACGATCACGATCACGCCCAGCACCACGCCCGAGCCCCGTGCGGCACGCTCGACCAACAACGGGCTCACCTTCGATTTCGTCGGCGACCGCTTCGCGAACAGCGTCATGGAGATCATCGAGGTCGCCCCTCCGATCCGCGGTGGCTCTACGCGAGCGGCCCCGTCGGCGACGCCCCCTTCCTATTTCGCAGTGACGATGGCGGACTCAACTGGGTCCGAACCACCGCGCTTCGGCGGTCCCGGGGCCTACGTCTCCGGCGTCGATCCGCGCGACCCCGACGTGCTCTACCTGCTCGCGACGACGGCATCCACAGCGACAGACGCCAGCGCGGTGGACAGCGCGGGGGTGCTCTACCGCAGCGTGATGCTGGCGGCGAGAGCTTGAGCGTGTTCATGGTCGGTCGCCACGGGCTCACGCTCCGCTACGGCGGTCCGGGTGCGATAACCGGCACGCGCCTGCTCGCGGGCGAGATCGGCAACACGGACCCGACGCAGCGCGGCGCCTCTGAGGAACGCTTCTTCTTCGACGGTCGGGCCTACGCGGCGACCCCAGATGGTCGACCGGTCTTCGGCGGGCCGACGGGGCAGTAGATGCTCCGCCCTACCGGTCGCCCCACCACCGCCTTGCGCGTCGCCCTCGCCGCGGCCGCCCTCGTGGTGCTGTCCCCGGCGGCGTCTCACGCCAACGGGCGCTTTCCCGAGGCGCAGCAGGTGGTGCTGGGTCCGGGCACGCGCTCGGACGTCATCGCGCTGCGCGTGACCTTCGGTCTGTTGGTGAGCCGTGACGCCGGGCGCACCTTCCGCTGGTACTGCGAAGACCTCTTGTACTTCCCCTTCGTCCCGGGCCGGGGCTTTGACCCACCCGTCGAGGTGACGTCCCTGAGCGACATCACCCTGGGCTGCGAGGACGGCGCCCGCGCCCTCTCCGACGGCTGCAACGTCCGCGACCTGACCAGCGTCTCGCACCGGGAGATTACCGACCTCGCCGCCACCCCGGACGGCGCCACGCTGTACGCCACCGAGAGCACCGCAGGCGAGCGGAGTTTCATCCTCCGCGCTGGCGCCGACCTCTCGTTTCAGCGCGTGGGTCAGGGAATCGAGCGCCTGCGCTTTCTCACCGTCGAGGTCGCCGCGTCTCGACCCGAACGCCTTTACGCCAGCGGGTTTGACGACGCTGCGTCTCGCACGTCGAGGGTGCTCCGCAGCGACGACGGCGGCGCGACCTTCCGCGAGCTCAGCACCCCGGACGGCTTCGGCGACCAGGCGTACGTCTCGGGCGTCGACCCCACCGACCCCGACGTGCTCTACGTGAGGGTGGTCGAGGGCTTGGGGTCGTCCCTGCTGCGCAGCGGCGACGGCGGGGCACACTTCGAGGTCGTCGCTCGCACCCGCGACACGATGCTCGGCTTTGCCCTCTCCGACGATGGCCAGACGGTCTGGTACGGCAGCGCGGACGGCGGACTGTTCCGGTCCACCGACGGAGGCCGCCGTTTTACCCAGATCGGGATGCTTCCGACGCACGGGTTGCGGTTCCATGCGGGGACGCTCTGGGCGGTCACCGATTGGGTGCGCCAGCCCTGGGCGCTCGGGCGTTCGATGGACGGGGGAGACCACTTCGAGGGCGTGCTGCGCTTCGAGGATGTCCTCGGTCCTCCGGCTTGCGCGAGACCGTCGGAGGGCACGGTCATCTGCCAGGAGCGCTGGCCCTCGCTCCGGTCGTCCCTCGAACCACCCCGGGCGCGAACGGATGCCGGAGCCGTGAACCCCGACGCGGAAAGCCAGGATGTCGTGGACTCCTCGACTCCTCCACTTCCCGATGCCGCCTCACCGCTCCCGGACGCTGGTGTGCCTGCGATGAGCGACGTCGGCGTGCGAGCTCCGGCGGCCTCCGACTGCGGGTGCCATGCCGGGCCGACGCTGGCGCGCCTCGGTGGGTGGATTCCCGTGCTCCTGCTGACCCTCGGTCGACGACGCCGGCGTGCCCTCAACGCGACGCAACGAGCCGTGGCTCTCGGACCTCGATGAGCTCGTCGAGACATCGCAGGCAGGGCGGTCCGTCGCTCGCACAGATTCAAGTGCGGATACGATCGGCGGGTCTGCGGGTCACGGCCCCGCGGGCGGCCGTGCTGCGGCGGCTCTGGGAGGCCCATGGCCCGATGACCCACGCCGAGATGGCGGACGCGCTCGCGCCCTCGGGCTGGGACCGCAAGACCGTCCACCGAAACCTCACGGACCTGACAGGAGCGGGACTCTTGCGGCGGTCCGACATGGGCGACCACGTCTGGCGATTCGAGCTCCGGCCCGAGACCGAGGGCGTCGCCCACTCCACCGCGGGCCACCCCCACTTCGTCTGCAGCGAATGCGGAGAGGTGCTGTGTCTCGCCCACAATGCCGTGCAGGTGATCGGCGGACCCGGCCTACCAAGGTTCCTTCTCGAAGGGACGGTGGAGATACAGGTCAAGGGCCGTTGCGACCGCTGCGGGTGAACCGATCAGGGGCCGCAGAGCCGGCACGGTGACGGCCACGGATCGGCCAGCGCCGGGTCGCGGAGGAACGCCTCGTCCGTCATGCTCTCCAGGAAGGCGATGAGGTCGGCGCGCTCCTGCGGTGAGACTGCGAAGCCCACGAGGAACCCGCTGCGATACGGGCTCCGACTGCCGTTTCCTGCGTTCGCCCCCGCGTCGATCGTGCGGCCTCCGGCGGCGTAGTGATCGATCGCATCGGAGAGCGAGGCGACGCTCCCGTCGTGCATGTAGGGCGCGGTGACGGCCACGTTGCGGAGGCTCTGGGTGCGGAAGCGGCCCATGTCCCCTGGGCGCCCGCTGATGGACTCAAGGCCCGTGTTGGGCGAAGGGTACGCGCCTGTTCCGCCGACGTTGTAGAGGGCGGTGTTGTGGAACCGCACCTCGATCGCTCCGCGACCTTCGTAGTGGACCGAGTCGGTGAGGTTGAAGCCGTTGTGGCAGTGGAAGCACTCCACCCGCTCGCCGTTGAAGAGCGCCGCACCGCGCTGCGCGCTCGGTGACAGGGCCGTCGGCTCTCCCCCGTAGACCGCCCGGTCGAACGCGGAGCCGCCGGAGATCAGTGTGCGCTGGAAGCTCGCCAGCGCGCGCGTGATGTTGGTCACGGTGAAGGGGTCGGCGTCGGCGGGAAACGCTCGCGGAAAGAGGGCCTGGTAGCGCGCCTCGGCCCGCAGGCGGGCGACGAGCGCGTCCTCGGTCCCGGCGAGCCCCAGCTCGATGGGCTTCTGGCCGAACATGGGCACCAGTGCCTGTTGTTCGAGCGTGAGGAGCAGGGGGTTGGCCCAGGTGAGCGTCGCGGCGTACGCCACGTTAGCGAGGCCCATGGAGTTGCGCGGGTGCGACTGTCCGGTTGACCCGACGGCCGTCGCGCGCCCGTCGGTGAACGCGCGCGCCTGTTCGTGGCACGAGGCGCACGACTGGGTGCCGTTGCCCGAGAGGCGCCGGTCGTAGAAGAGGTGTCGGCCGAGCTCGACCTTCACTTCGGTCATCGGGTTGTCGGCCGGGACCGCGGGCCGCGGAAACCCGGGCGGCAGGCGCCACACATAGGCAGCCGCCGCGTCGCTGCCGTCTTCGGGGGCCGCCACATCAGCGAAGAGGGAGCCCGCGTCGATGACAAGGGACGGAGGCTCGCCGTGGTCGTGAAACGGGTCGTGCACGTCGGTGCTCGCGCTGTTGGGGTCGGCGCAAGCCGCCAGCGTGAGCGTGAGGATCAGAGGCAGGGATTGCGCGGCGCGGATCACTCGACCCGGAAGACGGTCTGCGTGGCGGGGGTGGGCGCCCCGGTCATCCAATCGAGTCCGAGGTGGCTGAACATCGCGGTGCAGCTCGCCGAGAACGAGTGACAGCCCGGGTTGCTCGTGATGTCCACGCCCTCCTTCACGGCGGCGAGGTCGGCTACGACGCGCTGTCGACCCGCGTCGAAGGCCGCGAGGTTGATCTCGGCGCGGTTGGGGCGGGTGCAGGTGGTGACCGGCGTCCCGGCGCTGGGATTGCCCATGCAGCCCGTCGAGCCGACGTGGGTGAAGTGGTCGTTCATCACCATCATCAGCCCGAGGTCGCCCGTCGCCGCAGCGTCGGACGCGCCCATGCCGCCATCGACGGTGATGGGGCGCTGCGAGGGGGAGCGGGTCGTGCTCGCGAAGAAGAGGTGACCCGAGTTCCAGCTCCAGAAGAGGGTGCTGCGGTTGAGCGGCGAAGGCTGCGCGGTGAGGTCGGTGTGGTTCATCGCGAAGGGGATGCCCAGCCGGAAGCGCAGGCCCGCGTAGCTCCCGATCGGTACGCGGCCCTGGACGACGGTGTTGGTCTCGGCGTCGCCCTGGTCACACTCCCCGGTGCGGTTCTCGAAGTCGATGAGCGCCACGCCGCCGTACTGGAAGGTGTTGGTCGCGAGTGCCACCGGAACCTCGGTGCCGTCCGCGCGTACCAGGCGAACGTCATGGACGTAGAAGCGGAAGTCCGCCACGTCGGCCTGCACCGCGGGCGTGCCGAGGGTGTAGCGCTGACCGCAGCGAAACTCCTGGGACCCGACGCGTCCCGCGAAGTTGATGGCCACGGCCTGGGTGCCATCGTCGGTCGTGACAGCCGGGACGTCGTCCGCGGGGCGATCGATGGAAGGGACGTCGGGCGCACCTGCGTCGACCGCGGGGACATCGATCCGCGGCGCGTCGATGCCCGCGTCCACCGGAAGCACCGGCGCCGGGTCACTGCACGCCGTCAGGCCGAGCGAGAGGACGATGAGGGTCGAAGCACGCGGAAGAGACGACGCGTTCACCATGGTGAAAGCACAAGTAGCAGACGTCTGAGTCCGTTGGTTTGCGACATGATGTCGCACCTGGAGGGGGCCCTAGTCGTTGGTCGGGCAGGCGGGGTAGCGCGGATCGGCGAGCACCGCGTCGATCGCGGTGCGGATGGAGGTGAGGCCCGTGTCGCTGCCGTACTCGCGCCAACGGATACGACCGCAGCGATCGATGATGACGTTGGCCGGGAAGGCGGTCATCGGCACGAAGGGCTGGGTGATGAACATGGGGTCCATCAGCTCGGGGAAGTTGATGCCGTAGCGGCTGACCCAACTGCGGCACGAGGCGGGGGTGATGGCCGAGTAGTCGGCGTTTTGCACCAGCACCTGGACGACGCGCACGCCGCGATCGGCGTAGGGGTCGATGACCTCCGACTGGATCTGGGCCGCCTCGCGCTGACAGGGCACGCACCAGACGGCGGAGATGATGAGCACCGTGAGTTCGCTCGTGAAGAAGTCGGGGCCGTCGAAGCGCCACATGGCCTCGTCGCCCTCGCGGTTGCACGCGGTGAGGGTGAAGGGGCGAAACAGTCGGCCCACGCTGGAGCCGTAGGGACCCGGCGGGTACGTCTCAGCCGGGGGCGCGCCGGTATCGGTCGGGGGTTCGACGACCACGTCCACGGCGGCGGAACCGGCATCCACACCAACATCGACGCCCGCATTGACGCCCGAGTCGACCGTCGGCGTCACGCCGGTGGTGCCGCCGCCTCCACAGCCGACGACGGCGAAGGTGGAGAGCGCGAAGGCATACGCGAGAGTCTTCATCATGTACCTCGACGAGTGGGGGGACGGGTTGGGGACGATACCTTCATCCAGTGGTGGAGGCAGGGTCGGGTCGACGGGGGTCTCGGAACGCGAGGAGCCGTAGCGCGTTGGCCACGACGAGGAGCGTCGACCCTTCATGCAGGACGACGGCGACGCCGATCCGCGCGATCCCGAAGATGGTCGCCGGGATGAGGAACGCGACCATGCCCAGGCTCGCCCAGAGGTTCTGTCGGATGATCCGTCGGCAGGCTCGACTGAGGCCGACGGCGAAGGGCAACGCGCGCAGGTCGTCGCCCATGAGCGCGACGTCCGCCGTCTCCAGAGCGACGTCCGAGCCCCCCGCCCCCATCGCGATGCCCACGGTCGCCCGTGCGAGCGCCGGGGCGTCGTTGACCCCGTCACCCACCATGGCGACGCCCGAGCCGGACTTCGCGAGCTCGTCGATGACGCGGACCTTGTCCTCGGGGAGGAGGTCTCCCTTCGCCTCGGTCAGGCCAACCTGCCGGGCTACCGCATCGGCAACGCCCTGGTGGTCTCCGCTCAACATCAGGGTCTTCTGGACCCCCATCGCGAGCAGCTCCTTCAGCACCTCTCGTGCGCTGTCCCGCGGCGTGTCCATGACGCCGAGGACGCCGAGGAGGCGACCCGGTTCGCCGACCACCATGATGGTTCGACCGCCCGCGCGGAGCCGCTCGACGGCCGCCTTCACGTCCGCCGGCAACCCCCCGCTCGCGTCGAAGAGCGACGCCTTCCCGACGAGGACCTCCTTACCCGCGACGCGCGCCTTGACGCCGTTTCCGATGATCGCCTCGACGTCCGTCGCCTCGGGCACGTCGGCGATGTCCACCGCCCCTTCGACGATGGCTCGCGCGAGCGGGTGATCGGAGAGCTTCTCGACGGCCAGCGCGACCCGGAGGAGCTCGTCGCGCGCCACGCCCTCGGCCGGCTCCACGTCGGTCAGCTTGGGCTTCCCTTCGGTCAGCGTTCCGGTCTTGTCGAAGGCGAAGGTCTCGATGGCACCGAGCGATTCGAGGTGGGCGCCGCCCTTGACGAGCACGCCGCCGCGCGCCGCGCGCGCCACCCCGGCGAGCACCGCGCTCGGCGTCGCGATGGCGAGCGCGCATGGGCTGGCGGCCACCAGCACGGCCATTGCCCGGTAGAAGGTCTGGCGGAAGGGCTCGTCGATGACGAAGCCCGCGCACAGCAGCAGCCCGACCAACGCGAGCACGAGAGGGACGAAGACCCGCTCGAAGCGGTCGGTGAACTGTTGGGTCGGGGACTTCTGGGAGTCGGCCTGGCTCACCAGCTCGACGACCCGCGCGAGGGTGCTCTCCGTCGAGGCGCGGGTGACGACCACCGTCAGCGCGCTCCCCCCGTTGATGGTCCCCGCGAAGACCCGGTGCGCGGGCGGAGCACGGTCGGGGTCGCGCAGCGCGGCGTCGAGGTCTGGTGCCGGAGACTTGTCAACCGGGACGCTCTCCCCCGTGATCGGAGCCTGGTCTACCGAGCTGTTGCCGACGGCGACGATCCCGTCACAAGGGATCCGGGTGTGGGGCTTCACGCGCACGCGGGCGCCACGCTTCACCTCGGCGATCGGCACCTCCCGCTCGGCCCCGTCGTCGGCCAGGAGAAGTGCCGTCTCGGGGACCATCTTGGCGAGGGCCTCGATCGCCTTCCGTGCGCGGCCCATCGCGAAGCCCTCCAGCGAGTGGCCGAAGCTGAAGAGGAACAGCAGCAGCGCACCCTCGAACCACTCCCCGAGCGCGCCCGCTCCTCCGGCCGCCACCAGCATGAGGAAGTCGATCTCGAACTTCTTCGCGCGGATGGCGAGCACCGCCTCCTTCACGGTGAACCACCCACCGAACGCGTACGCGAGCCAGAAGGCCACGTTGCACGCGATGGCCGGCGCGCCCAGCTTTCCCGCGACCCACCCACCGAGCGCGAGCGCCCCGCAGATCAGGCTGAAGACGAGCTCAGCGTGCTCCCCAAGCGGGCCGTCGTGACTGTGCGCGTGCCCGTCGCCGGGGCCGTGCTTCTTGTCGCTGGCCTCGTGCTTCTCGCCGTCCTCCTTCTCGTGGCCCTTGTGGTCATGGCCCTCGTGGTCGTGGTCCCCGTGGCCTCCGTTTCCGACCTTTGCGTCTGCGACGCCCGCGTTCTCAGTCGCCCCTGCGCTCGCCGCAATCTGGGCGAGTCGCGTGCGATCGACGCGACCGGGCTCGTACTCCACGCTGGCGACCTTCGCCGACAGGCTCACGGCGACATGAAGCACACCGGGCTCTTGCGAGAGCACCTCCTCGACCAGACGCGCATGCCGGGCATGGCGAAGATTCGGCAGTGCAAGACGCGCGTGCCCGAAGCGGCTCACGAGTTCAGCCCCCGCCTTGCGGACGGCACCCTCCAGCTCGCCAACATTTACCCGGTCGGGCTCGTAGTGCACACAGAGCCTCGGCTTCGACCTCTTCTGGTCAACGTGGGCTTCGATCACACCGCGGTGCCCTTGAATGGCACCGAGCAGGCGCTCGACGCACGGATCGGCTCCCTCGGCTTCAGGGAGGATCAGCTCAATCTCGAGTTGCAGTTTGCGCACGCAGGATCTCCACGCGTCGGGGTCGATCACGTGTGGACGAACCTACTACTCACGATCGTAATTAGCGACAGGCCTCGCGGGTTCGCTTCGCCACGAGGTGGGGTCCTGCGACGGCTGGCATCGGCGGCCCTTCCCTGTGCCTCCAGTGGGGCGATTCCAGGCGCGCGGCCGGGCGGCGGGATGGTGGAGACGAGGTGAGCGAAGAGGTCGCCGTGCGACTGGTTCGTGCGGTATGTCCCCATGAACGCGCCCGGCCTGGCGGTCATGAACTACCCCTGCGGACACACCGTGAACTGCATGCGCTCCGAAGCCCAACGACTGCGGCGGTCATGCGGTAGCCAACGTCAGGGGTGGCGAGTTGCGGGGTGTCTGCTGGCGTCACTGACGGCGACCTGCGGCGCTCCTCCCGCTCCGCCCGAGCTTTTCCGGGTCGCATTCGGGGGCGCACCCGGCGGCGCCTTTCTCGGCGCCTGGGTGTCGCCCGTGGAGGCCTCGGCGTACCTTTGCGGGGGCTACGTGGGCGTGGACCCGGCGCGGGTACCGGCGGGCGGCGCGGGGCGCCTGGTGAGCTACCGGGAAGGGCGCTTCACGACCCTCTGCCGGACCCCGGAGGTGCTCTGGTGGGTGATCGGCGTCGGGGGCGCCGCGTTCGCCGTCGGCGAGGGCGGCGCCGTGGTCCGCTACACGCCCGCGCGGGGCTGCGAACCGTTGGAGATTGGCGGGGACTGGCCCGTGGGTCGGCCGACGTTCTGGGGCGTCTGGGGGGCGAGCGAGGACGACCTCTATCTGGTCGGCGGGTCGGCGGCGCCGACCGGGCCGCGCGGCGTGCTCTTGCACTACGACGGCGTCCGGTTCGAGAGGTTGCCGGTCCCCTCGGCCGCGCAGGAAGCCAACCTCTACAAGGTCGCCCACGGTCTCGGCCGGACGATCGTCGTCGGGGCCTCCGGGATCGTCTTCTCGCGGGCCGACGAGGCGACGGCCTGGGAGATGGACGCGGTGCCTGTTCCCGAGCGGGACGGCAACCTTTTCACCGTGTCGTGCGCCCCGGACGGCCTGGCCTGCGCGGCCGTGGGCGGGGCGCAGTCGGGCCGCGCGCTGCTGCGTACGGGCGCGGGCTGGGCGCCGGTCTCCCTGTCGGAGACCCTGCCCGGCCTCAACGGCGTCTGGGTCGAGAACGAGCGGAGCCTCTACATGGTCGGCCGACTCGGGCTCACGCTCCGCTACGGCGGCCCGGGCGCGATCACCGGGACACGTCTGCTCGCGGGCGACACCCTGCACGCCGTAGCCGGGAGCGCCCACCTGGTGCTCGCGGTCGGCGGCGAGATCGGCAACACCGACCCTGCGCAGCGCGGCACCGTCCTCGTGCGCGGCGCTTCCGAGGAACGCTTCTTCCTCGACGGTCGGGCCTACGCGGCGACACCCGGCGGTCGGCCCGCGTTCGGCGGACCGACGGGGCAGTAGGCGTGCCCGGCCCCATCGTCTGTCAGGCTGTCGGGCCTCGCCTCACTCGATCCGCACCCGGAGGAGTCTCACCGAGTTCACCAGGACGAGGATGCCGGAGCCGAGGTGGATGATCACCGCCTCGAACGGTCCGATGAGGCCGAGCAGCGCCGCGGTGATTCCCACCGCGTGAACGACCCCGACTCCCACGAAGAGGTTCTGCTGGATCGTCCGGTACGCGCGGCGGGCCAGGGCGCGGGCGAAGACGATCGTCGAGAGGTCGTCGGTCACAAGCGCAACGTCGGCGGCTTCGAGCACGGCCTGCGTCCCGCTGGAGCCCATCGCGATGCCTACGTCGGCCCGAGCCAGGGCGGGACCGTCGTTGACCCCGTCCCCCACCATCGCGACGCGGTGTCCCTGCGCCTGGAGCGCGCGAATGCCCTTCACCTTGCCCTCGCGCGTGAGCTCCGCCTGGACCTCTTCCACCCCCAGCGCCGTGGCGACGGCCTGCGCGATCGTGGCCTTGTCGCCCGTCAGCATGATGACGCGCCGGACCCCGGTCGCCTTGAGGCGCGCGACGACCTTCTTCGCGCCAGGGCGCGGCTGGTCGCCGATGATAAGGCGGCCCACGGCCCGTCTCGCTACGGCGACAAAGACCACCGTACCGACCTGCCCATGGACTGGTTTGGGCGGAACGACCCCGTGGTCGCGGAGGAGTGCCGCATTGCCGACGAGCACCTCGCGCCCCTCCACAGTCGCCTTCACGCCGCGGCTCTGGAGGAACTCGAAGGTCTCCGGCTTGGGCACCTCCAGGACCGCCTTCCCAGCGTGCTCCACGATCGCCCTCGCCAGCGGGTGCCCGGACCGCCGGGCCGCCGCAGCGGCGAGGCGGAGAAGTCCGCCTTCGTCCAGGCCCGGCCGCACCTCCGGCAGAACCCTGATCAGTTGCGGTCTGCCCACGGTCAGCGTGCCGGTCTTGTCGAAGACGAAGACGTCCGCCCTCGCGAGCGACTCCAGGCAGGGGCCGCCCTTGATCAGGATGCCGTTCTGCGCGCCGCGGGCGATCGCCGAGATCGCCACGAGGGCCGTCGCGAGGCCGAGCTGCACCGGCGTCGTGACGATCGTGAGCGTGACGATCGTGCGGACGTTGTGGGTGACCACAAAAGCGACCACGAGGAGGACCAGGTCGGCGGGAAGCAGCCACGACGCCACCTGATCGGCGAGCTGCGCGACCTTCGCGTGGTGCGGCTCCGGTTGCTCGGCGAGCGCGATGGTGCGAGCGAACAACGTGTCGCTGCCGCGCCGGGCGGCGCGGACGTCGAGCGCGCCCGACTCCACGACAGTGCCGGCGAAGACGGCGGCGCCGGCCGCCTTGTCCTTCGGGACGCACCCGCCAGTGACGGACGCCTCGTGGACCGCGCCGCTCCCCCAGACGACCGTGCCGTCCACGGGGATCGTTTCTCCCGCGCGGACGAGCACCACGTCCCCGACCTTGAGGTCCCCGACGGAGACGCGGCGCTCCGCGCTGCCTTCGCGAACGATCACGACCTGGGGCATGGGGCGGATCAGCGCCTGAATGGAGGCGCGGGCGCGGTCGGTGCTCAGGTCCGTGACGAACTCGGCGGTCAGGACCATCACCACCACGAGGGCCCCGGCGACCGTCTCGCCGCCGAAGAGCGCAACCACGGTCGCGAGGGTGGTGAAGACGGCGGGCCCGACCTTTCGCTCTGCGAAGAGGTCCGCGCCCGCCGTCCGATGCGTCCGACCTCGATCCACCTCTCCCGCGTGAACAGCTCGGCCAGTTTCGGCGAGGCCGCCTTGATCGTCGTCATCGGGCCTTGTCGCGAGGTGGGCACCCGCCGGGCGGACGCTGCAGGAGGTTTCCCCTGCGCGTCAGCATCGCGCGTGTTCCTCTACGTGCGAAGAGTGAGGTTGCGGAGCGGCCCGGCCGTACCCGACCACCCCGGCCTCCATGAGGAGGTAGCTCACGAGCCGGCGGGTAGTGTTGATCGCGGAGTGGCCGGCGTAGGCGCGACCGCGCTCGTCGGCGGGTGCGCCGCGAGCAGGGCCATGGTCGGGATGGCTACGAGCGCTTGCCCGGTGCCGTTGAGTGCCCACGCGAGCCCGAAGAGCAGGAGTGATGGTGCGAGCGCTCAGGAGGAGTACGAGGGTGAGCGTAGTGAACGGCGAGCCGAGACCCTGGACGACCATCATGGGAACGATCGCACCCTCCGGTGCAGCGTGTCGCGACCGTCGCGACGACGGCAGCAGCCGCGATGCAGTTGTCGCTTGGCTGCAAACCACCGAACTGTTCCGGTCTGGCACCGGCGCTCGCCACTCTGGTCATGGCCCGGTCGAGTTCGTTCACGGCCGAGTTCTGCGAGTTGAATCCCACCACGTTCGCATCCGGCTTCTCCAACGTGGCCGCCCACCCAGACCCGCCTCGGTCGATCGCCGACTTGGCGATGGCACGCGCGGCGTGGGGGTAGGTGGCAACCCTCGATCCCGTCGGCGTGGTGGGTTAGGCTCCGCCCTCTATGGCCCACGCCGACGACCATGACGGATGCAGCCACGAATGCCACGGTTGCGGCGCCGCACCCGTCCCCGGACTCGCCGCCTGCCCCTACTGCCGCGGCGCCTACGCAGGCATCGAGGCCGGCGCCTCCTGCCCGGATTGCTCCAGCGTCAACATGCGGGGGCGCGGAGTGTGCGCCCAGTGCAAGGCCTCGCTCACCCGCGAGTGCGTCTTCTGCAATGCCCACTCGCTGCTCGAGCTCGCGCACTGCACCCGCTGCCACGAGGCCTTCGCCGGCGCCGAAGAACGCAAACGGCTCGTGAAAGCGGCGACCCCGATGGCCAACGCCGACCCCAGCGGCGCCAACATCTTCAACACGCTCAACAGCATCCTGAAGCGCTGACCGGCCAACCCGAAGCGCGCGGCGACCACCGCGCCCGAGGCGTCGTGCATGAACACGGGCGCGGTGTCGCGGAGCCAGATGTCGCCGAAGGTGATGTGGTGGAAGCGGGCCACGGTGCCATCGAACCCCACCCGCGCCAGGGCCTCCTGGACGTCGTCGGGGCAGAGCACCTCCAGGCGCTCGAGCGAACCGGACCGTTCACGTCCGCGGCCGCCTCATTCGCACGAACGTCAACGACCGAGGTCGCGCACCAGCGCTCGCTCCAGCACCCGCAGCCCGGGCTGCACGTCCGCCGGGGCGTCGCGCAACCCGTCGCGCACGGCGGCGAGTGCCTCGGCGCCGCCCATCGACAGTAGGGTCACGCCGAGCGCGCCGCGCTGCGCGGGCAGCTCGCGCCAGCGCCGCACCAACGCCTGCGCCGCCCTCGCCCGCAGGCCGGCGTCGATCGTACGAGCGTTCGGCCGGATCCAGCTCGCGTTCGCCCCCGCGAGGCCGCTCGCCAGCGCCTCGACGAGGGTCGCATCCCCGGTCGTTTCGAGCTGCGTCACCATCCATCGCGCGGCGTCGGGGTGCGCGCACAGCCCGAGGGCGGCGGCCGCCGGGGCGCGCCGCACGCCGGTGGCACCCATCAGCGTCTGGCGGTCGGCGTCTTCGCAGACGCGCGCGAGCCCGCGAGCGGCGGCGCGCAGCTCCGGCGCCTCGACGGCGGTCGCGAAGACCCCACGGAGCACCGGGAGCGCGCGGACGTCGCCGAGGTTGCCCACGGCTTCGAGCAGGCCGAGGCGCAGCGCCGCCTGCTCCTCCGCGGAAAGGTCTCGGGGGTATCCGCTGAGGGCGAGGGCGTCGAGCATCGGGAGCAGCGCCTCGGGGCCCATCGCCCGCAGCTCGACCGAGACGGTGGGCCGCCCGGCGCGGGTGCGTCGGTAGAGCTCGGGCCGGAGGCCTTCGAGGTCGGCGATGCGGCGGTAGAAGGCCGGATGACGCGCGCGGTCGGCGCGAACGACGTCGGCGAGCGGCCGGGACACGGCCTCGGGCACCGCGCGAGAGTCGAGCAGGGGGGAGGCGCCGGCGAGGGTCGGCAGGGCCAGGAACGCCAGCGTGGCCAGCAGTCGCGCGGTTCTCATCGGGTCACCTCCCACCACGCGCCTTGCGCAGGGATTCTTCGTAGCGCGTTGGTCCCACAATGCACCTCGCCCCCGGCGGCGTGGAGGATGTCCCACTGCTCGGCGAAGTGCGCGGTGATGCCCTCCGCCCGGAACAGGTTGGACAGGTAGGTCTGCATGAAGTCGGCGCCGTCGATCACCGCCGCGTGCGGCTTCGCCATGGTCACCGAGTGACCGTAGAGCAGCAGGTTGACGGTGCCGGGCATGTACGCGGCGCTCTCGCCGTTGCCGACGTCCCACATCAGGAACGGGATCTCGATGACCTCGTCGTCGGTGAGCCCGGCCTCCGTCTGGAGGGTCTCCCGGATCAGGTCGATGTGCCCCTGATCGCGCTGGTTGAAGGCCATGAGCTCGGTGTCCGCGAGGATGCTGTTGATCGTGCGCGCCGCCGGGTAGGCGCGGCCCTCCATGGGGTGGTTCTGCGGGTAGAACCAATACTGCCCCTCGAACATCCGCCGCTCGCCGTTGGCCGGGTCGGCGGCCACCAGGGCCTGGAGCTGCGCCCGCGCCGCGCGGGGCGACGCGATCAGCATCTTCCAGCCGCGCGGGGAGTCCACCGGGATGAAGCTCACGAACTCGTCCACATGCCCGACGTTGAGCCAGGAGGTGTCGAGCTCCAGCACCGGCCCCTGCACCCGCTGGGCGTTCAAGAAGGCGCGGAGCGCGGGGTCGCTGTTGCGGGCGGAGACGTTGCCGTGGAAGAGCCGTCCGAAGGGGTGGCCCGCGTACGGGGGGAGGACCTCCAGGTTGCCAAAGGAGTCGAGGCTGGGATCGTGCGTGCGCGTCGTGGGGTAGCGGGTGGAGTGATGCCAGACGTACCCGCGGTCGGGTCCGGCGAACTCCCGGCGCGTCCAGGCGGCGATGCGGCGTGTGGGGTTCGGGTGGCGCAGGGCGACGTTCATGCCTTGGGGCGCCCCGGCGCCGGGCATCGCGGTCCAGCCAAGCTCCATGTAGTCCTCGGTCCAGACGTCGGGGCCGTAGTTGCGCTCGCGCCAGTCGGAGTCGAGGCCGTCCACGACCTCGAACTCCATGCTGTCCTCCGTGGTGATGTCGGTGACGTCGTTGATGAAGCGTGCGAGCGGGAGGATGCCGGCACCGCCGGTCGCGTAGACCCGCGTGGCCTCGTTGAGGGAGGTGCTCACCACGAAGGGCGCCACGCGCAGCACCGCGCGGTCGTCGCCGAGCGTCTCATCGCCGCGGGTCACGGCGAGGCCGAGGGTGATCTCGCCCGCCCAGTCGGCCGTGGGGAAGGCGCTCGACTCGACGCCGAGCTCGACGCCCCCGCGCAGGTCGTCGGCGGAGAGGGTCTCGGCGGCCAGGTCGAGCCGTCGCCACGCCCCGTCATGGAAGCGGAACACCCGCACCGTCGGCGTCTCCGGTCCGTCGAGCGTGAGGCGCCCGGTCGCGCCGTCGGGGAGCCCCGCCATCGGTGCCACCCGCACCCGTGCGAGGTCGAGCGCGTCGGCTTCGCCGTTCACCTCGTCGTCCTCGCCGTCGATCCGGTCGTCGTCGTCGTCGTCGTCCATGTTCGCGAGGAACACGGCGCCGTGCGATGCGCTCCAGCTCGCGCGGAAGGCCTCATCCTCCCCCGAGTCGCTGATGGTGCCGTCCCGGTTGGCATCGACGAGCACGCGCACCCGAAGCGCCGCCGGTGCGGCCGCCATATCGGAGGCCACATCGGCACCCCCATCGGCGCCCGCATCCGTGGTCGCAGGAGGGGTGGCGGGGGCTGCCGAGTCGCCGCAGCTGGCCAGGAGCGTGGCGAGGGTGGCGATGAGCCAGTGGGCAGGGCGTCTGGGGGCGTTCACGGCGTGCATGGGAGCGCCGTCGAGAGGCGGAGTCAACGAGGGGTGTCACTCTTCGCCCGCAGGGACATACGCCCCGAGCGCCGGTGGCGAGCTCGTCTTGTGACCGGTCGTGCAAGGCGTACGGCAACCTCAGTGGGTGCGGCGGCAGAGCGTGACGGGTGCGTGCTGTTGGCACTCGTAGACCGCGATCGCGCCGCCGCAGCGGAAGGCATAGCTCAACGCAGCATTGCGCCCTGGACGTGAGACCTGTGCGATGCGGTCGCTCGCGCAGCGGAGATCCTCTGCCGCGCGGAGGCGCGCAAGGCGGTATGCCTCCGAAGGCGCGCACGACGTGCCGAACAACATCACCAGTCCGAGGCGGTTCAGTTGCATCCTCATCCCTCGGCTCCTGAGAACGGTTCGGAAACTCCTCACTCGACGCGACGCTTCCGTGGTTCTCCCAAAGGAGAAGGAGACTTCACCAGCAGACGGGGATGGCGGACGTCGCGGGTGCCACATCGGCGCCCACATCGGTGGTCGCAGGGTGAGGCCGTGGCGGGAGGCTCAGGTCGCCGCAGCCGGCCAGGAGCGTGGCGAGGGTGGCGCCCTTCGCCCACGGGGGGCGCTATTGCACCCGCTCGTTGCAGTGCCCTTCGCCGTTGAAGTGGCCCACTGTTGCGGCGATGGAGGCGAGGAAGTCCCGCAGATTGTGTACCCGGGACATGCGCGATGGCGGCGCCGAGGAGAGGCAGATAGACGGACGGTCGATGCAGTGCAGGGAACGAGGGAGGTTCACAGGCGCGCTTTCGAGGCACCGCGTCGGGTCGATCGGACGTCACATCCGGGCCGCCGCGCCTGCCCACGAGCCGTGTTACACAATCTAAACTAGTGGCACAATGGAGGGACTTACAGCAGGCATGACTTCTAGACGGCAAGATGTCTCTACGGATAGAAGTCTTGCGGGAGGGCAGGCTTGACGTCTCTACGGAAGGCTTGAAGCCGCATCCTGCTTGCGCGCTGGAGGCGGCGACTCAGCCAGAAACGAGTAGAGCGCCGGCAGCACGACGAGGGTCAGGAGCGTCGAGGACATGAGCCCGCCGAGCACCACGGTCGCCAGCGGCCGCTGCACCTCGGCGCCGACACCCCGGCTCAGCGCCATGGGGAGGAACCCCAGGCCCGCCACGAGCGCGGTCATCAGGACCGGTCGCAGTCGCTCCATCGCCGCCGCGCGGATGGCCTCGCGGGTCTCGACGCCCGCGTCGAGCGCGCGGCGGATGGTCGAGGCCAGGACCATGTCGCCCAGCACCGCCACGCCGCTCACGGCGATGAACCCCACCGCCGCCGAGATGGAGAAGGGCAGCCCCCGCAGCCACAGCGCGACGACGCCGCCGACCGCCGCGAAGGGCACGCCCGTGAAGACGCGCAGCGCGTCGAGCACCCGCCCGTAGGTCAGGTACAGCAGCGAGAACACCAGCAGGAGCGCGAGGGGCACCACGAAGAGCAGCCGGTGGCGCGCGCGCTCCAGGTGCTCGAACTGCCCGCCGTAGGTCACCGAATAGCCGGGCGCGAGGCGGCCCTCGGCGGTCACGCGGCGCTGCACCTCGGCCACGAAGGAGGCGATGTCGCGCCCGCGCACGTTGGCCTGCACCGTGATGCGGCGCCGCGCCCACTCCCGCTGGATCGCCGAGGGTCCGGCCTCCGTGTGGAGGCGCGCGAGGCGCGAGAGCGGCACCTGCGTTCCGTCGGGCGCGGCCACGAGCAGCGCGCCGACGGCGTCCGAGTCCACCGCGAGCGCGGGGTCGATGCGCAGCGCCACCGGGAAGCGGCGCTGGCCTTCCCGCAGCTCGGCGACCTCCACCCCGGCGAGCGCGGCGACGGTGGCGAGCACGGTCTCGGCCGGGATGCCGAAGCGCGAGGCGGCCGCCTGGTCGAGTTCCACCCGGAGCACGGGCAGGCCCGTCACCTGCTCGACGGAGACGTCGGCGCTGCCGGGGACGGCCCGCACGATGGACTCCACCCGCCGCGCGGCCGCGCGGAGCTCGTCGAGGTCGTCGCCGAAGATCTTGACCCCGAGGTCGGCGCGGATGCCCGCGATCATCTCGTTGACGCGCATCTCGATGGGCTGCGTGAACACCATCCGCATGCCGGGCAGGTCGCGCAGCGCGGCCTGCATCGCCCGTACGAGCTCGTCCTGCGAGCGCGCGCGCCGCCACCGATCGCGGGGCCGGAGGGTGACGAACACGTCCGAGAGCTCGACGCCCATCGGGTCGGTCGCGACCTCAGCGGTGCCTGTGCGCGTCCAGACGCGGGCGATCTCGTCGGGGAAGGCAGCCAGCAGCGCGCGCTCGATCCGATTGCCGTAGCGGACCGACTCGTCGAGGTCCACGCTCGCAAGCCGCACGGTGTTGACGACGACGGTGCCCTCGGAGAGCCGCGGCAGGAACTCGGCCCCGAGCCGCGTCGCCACGGCCACGCCGTTGGCCACGAGGAGGGCAGCGAGCACGAGCACCCAGGCCCGCCGGCGCAGCGCCATCGCGACGACCGGGCGGTAGAGGCGCTGGAGCCACGCGACCAGCCGCGGCTCCTCCGCGGGGACGCCGCGGCGGAAGACGAGGCTCGTCATCACCGGCACGTAGGTGAGCGAGAGCACCATCGAGGCCGCCAGCGCGAAGAGCACCGTCAGCGCCATCGGGCGGAAGAGCTTGCCCTCCAGGCCCGCCATGGCGAGCACCGGCAGGTACACGATCGCGATCACCAGCTCGCCGAAGAGCGTGGGGCCGCGCACCTCCAGCGACGCGTCACGCACCACGTCCACGACCGGTCGGCGGCCGCGGTCCTCGTGCAGGCGGCGGGTGGCGTTCTCGACGGCGATGATGGCGCTGTCCACGACGAGGCCGAAGTCGATCGCGCCGAGGCTCATCAGGCTGCCCGCGACGCCCGTGACGCGCATCGCCGTGAACGCGAAGAGCATCGCGAGCGGGATCACCGACGCGACCACAAGGCCCCCGCGGACGTTGCCGAGGAAGGCGAAGAGCACGAGGACGACCAGCAGCGCGCCCTCCAGCAGGTTGGTGCGCACCGTCGTGAGCACCTCGTCCACCAGCGTGCGCCGGTCGTAGACGACCTCGACGTCGATCCCGGGCGGGAGCGATGGCCGGGCGGCTTCTAGGCGCGCGCGCAGGGCGGCGCTCACCTCGCGGCTGTTCTCCCCGAGCAGCATGAACCCCAGGCCAAGCACGGCCTCCCCGCGCCCCTGCGCCGTCACCGCGCCGCGGCGCACCTCGGCGCCCTCGACGACCCGCGCGACGTCCCGCACACGGATGGGCACGCCGCCCTCGGCACCGATCACCACGCCCCCGACGTCGTCGAGCGTCGTCAGGAGCGCGACGCCCTGCACCAGCGTCGCCTCACCCGACTGTCGGAGTCGGCCGCCACCTTCGCTGCCGTGGCTGCGCCGCAGCGCCTCGGCCACATCGTGCAACGCGAGCCCGCGGCGGCGCAGCTCGACCGGATCGACCCGCACCTCTACGCGACGCTCCTCGCCGCCCCAGGTGTTGACCTCGGCGACCCCGCGCACGCTCCGCAGCTGCGGGCGCAGCACCCAGTCGTGGACCGTGCGCAGCTCCGCCAGAGACTTCCCCCGGCCCGTCACGAGGTAGTGGAACACCTCCCCCAGCCCCGTCGCCGCGGGGCCCAGCGCGGGCGGCCCCAAGCGGGCGGGCAGCCGCGCGGTGGCGGCGCGCTCGCCCACAACTTGGCGCGCGCGGTAGAGGTCGGTGCCGTCCTCGAAGAGGGCCGTCACCTGCGAGAGCCCGAAGCGCGACAGCGAGCGCACCTCCACGAGCCCAGGCAATCCCGAGAGCGACTGCTCGACGGGGAAGGTGACCAGGCGCTCGATCTCCTCCGGGCCGAGCGATGGCGCGACGGTGTTGACCTGCACCTGCACGGGCGTCGTGTCGGGGAAGGCGTCGATGGGCAGGTCCCGCAGCGACCAGACGCCCAGGGCCGCCATCGCGGCCGTGAGGGCGAGCACGGCGAACCGATGGCGTAGCGAGAGGGCGATCAGCGAGCCAAGCACGCCGAATCAGCCCTCATCGTCGCAGCAGCCCGCGCCGATGCTCCCGCGCAGGATCTCGGTCTTCAACTCGAAGCCGCCGGTGGTGACCACCCGATCGCCGGGCGCGACACCGTCCCGCAGCAACACCTCGTTGGTCGTGCGGCGCGCCACCGTCACCACGCGGGCCTCGTAGACGGCCGGCGAGCGCTCGACGAAGACGACGTCCTGCGACTCGACCCGCTGGAGCGCGTCGCGCGGAAGGACCACGCCCTCGTCCGGGGCGGCGACGGCGATGCGCGCGCGGCCGAACGCGTTGGCCCGCAGGCGGCCGTCGGGGTTGGGGAGCTCGACCCGCGCCTCGACGGTGCGCGTGTGCGGATCGACCATCGGGGCGAGGTAGGCGAGGGTCCCGGCGAGCGGTGCGGCGAAGCCGTCGAGCTCGATCGCGACGCGTTGACCGATGGCGAGGCGCTGCGCCTGGGCGTCGGGCACGTCGAGGATCGCCCACATCCGCGAGAGGTCGGCGACCTCGACGAGGACCTCCTCGGCGGTCACCTGCTGGCCCACGGAGACCGCACGCGCGACGACGACACCCGCGCGCGGCGCCAGCACACGGACGGACCGGCCGGCGCCGCTCAAGGCCGCCCCCGCGGCGGACAGGCCGGCGAGGGAAGCCCGCGCGGCGGCGGACTCGGTCTCGGCGCGCTCGACGCCCGCGCGGCTCGCGATGCCCTCGCTCTGGAGGGCGCGCGCCCGCTGGAGCGCGGCGTCGGCGGAGCGCGCGCGGGTCTGCGCGGCCCCGACCTCCGCGCGGGTGGCAGCCGCAGCGACGCTGTCCAGGGTGAGCAGGAGGTCGCCCGGGCGCACCGCGGCGCCGACGTTGACGGCCACGGTGCGCACGACGCCGGGCACCCGCGCGGAGATCCGCGCGAGGCGCGTGGGGTCGAAGGCGAGCCGTGCCGGGACTGCCACCTCTTCGGCGAGCGGCCGGGCCGTCGCGGTCACCGTCTCGACGCCCACCTGCGCGGCGACCGCTGGGGAGGCAAGGCGCACCGTCGTGCCGGGCGCGAGCCCCGCGCTCGCGTCGCCGCCCGGCGTGCGGTCACCGTGCTCGCCCGTCTCGGTGGGGGCGCCGCGGGGCCGCGGCGGGGCAACCCCCTGGCGCAGGAGTTCGGGGTGGCACGCGGCGCACTGCGACTCGGGCACGCTGTGCTCGCCGCACCAGTCGTGGCGGGCCTGGAACTGCGGGATGAGCTCAGGGTTGCAGCGCGTGCATTCGGACTCGGGGACGCCGTGGCTCCCGCACCAGTCGCCCGGGTGCGCCGCTGGCCCACCGTGGAAGCTCGGTGCAGCACCACCGGCCGGCGCCGCGGGGCGTGCCGCGGGCGCAGGCGCCTCGCGGCGGGAGCAGGCGCCGAGGAGGGCGGCGAGCAGGACGATCGCCGTCAGGACGAGCGCGCCGTGGCGCACGACAGGCCGTCGCGCGACCACCCCCAGACCCCTCCACGACCCTCCCTGCGCCGCGCGCGTCGCGGGGATCACGCGGCCTCCTTGCGCACGGCGCGGAGCGCGTCGTCGAGCAGGGAGACCAGCGGGCCGTCGGAGAGGCGGTAGTAGATGAGACGCCCCGCGCGGCGGCTGGTCGCGAGCTTCCCCTCGCGTAGCAGGCCGAGCTGGTGGCTGACCATCGACTGCGAGGCCCCCGTGATGGCCACCAGGTCGCAGACGCAGAGCTCAGGCCGGGCCGACCCCACGGCGGAGCGCAGCGCGATCAGGAGGGTCATGCGCGTCGGGTTGGAGAAGAGCGCGAAGAGCCGTGCGAGCTCCTCCTGCTCCCTCGCCGAAGGCAGGGCGGCGCGCGCCGCACGTACCGCGTCGGCGTGGATGACCTCAACGTCGCACACCTCGCCGCACGCATCCCCGCACGGGGCGCTCTGCGCTTGCCGGGTCGCGGCCCGAGATCCAACATATGACGACTTGTTCATATGTGAGGAACCTACCCGTTCACCCTCCCAACGCAAGGGCGCGGGTCTGGCCCTCCGCCCGCCACCAGGAGCCACCGTGGCCACCCGCTCGTACACGATCACTGCGATGGACTGTCCGACCGAGGAGGCCCTCATCCGCCGCCGCCTCGGCGCGGTGCCAGGCGTCACGGCGCTCTCATTCGACCTGCTGAACCAGCGACTGACGGTGGAGCACGCCCTGGCTTCCGACGAGCCCATCGTGACCGCGCTGACCGACGTGGGTATGGCGCCTGACCCGCCCGCGGTCTCCGCTCCGGCCGAGGGGAGCGCGTGTGAAGGCGAGGCCTGCGCGGGGTGCGCTCCCGACGCTCCGAAGCCCAAGCTCGCGCCGAAGAGCACTCCCTCGCACTGGCGGACGGCCCGCTTGATCGGCGCGGGCGTGCTCGCGGTCGGGGCCGAAGGGATCGTTTGGTCCGGCGGGCGCGAGGTCTCCGCGCCGGTCGTCGCACTCGCCCTCGCGTCCATCGCGCTCGGCGGGCTGCCGACGCTGCGCAAGGGGCTCACGGCGCTGCGGACCTTCACGCTCAACATCCACCTGCTGATGAGCGTGGCGGTGCTCGGCGCGGCGCTCACCGGGCAGTGGCCCGAGGCCGCCGTCGTAGTGTTCTTGTTCGCCGTGGCCGAGCGCATCGAGGCCCACTCGCTGGAGCGGGCGCGCCAAGCCGTCCGGTCGCTGATGGCCCTCAGCCCCGATAAGGCCAGCGTGCGACGGGAGGACGGTGGGTGGCGCGAGCTCGAGGCCGCGCGGGTCACCGCAGGGTCCGTGGTGCGCGTCCGGCCGGGCGAGCGCGTCCCGCTGGACGGCGTGGTCACCGCCGGGGCCTCGTCGGTCGATCAGGCCCCCATCACGGGCGAGAGCGCGGTGGTCGCGAAGAGCCCGGGGGACGCGGTCTTCGCCGGGACGATCAACGGCGAGGGCCTGCTGGAGTTCCGCACGACGGGCGGCCGGGACGACACCACCCTCGCGCGCATCGTGCGCAGCGTGCAGGAGGCCCAGGCGCAGCGCGCGCCGACGCAGCGCTTCGTGGACCGCTTCGCCCGTGTCTACACGCCCGTGGTCTTCGCGCTCGCAGCGCTCGTCGCCGTCCTCCCCCCGCTCCTGCTCCACCAACCCTTCCTGGCGTGGTTCAGCCGCGCCCTGGTGCTGCTGGTCATCGCCTGCCCCTGCGCGCTGGTGATCTCCATCCCGGTCACGATCGTGAGCGGGCTCGCGGCGGCGGCGCGGCGCGGGATCCTGGTGAAGGGCGGCGTCCACCTGGAGCAGGGCCGCCGGCTCGCGGTCGTGGCGCTCGACAAGACCGGCACGATCACCGAGGGCAGGCCCCGGCTGGTCGAGGTCGTGCCCCTGGCCGGAACGCGGGACGAAGCCCTGCGGCTCGCCGCAAGCCTCGACGCGGGCTCGGACCACCCCGTCGCGCGCGCCATCACCGCGGCGTGGCAGGGGCCCCTCGCGCCCGTGGAGGGGTTCACGTCTGTCCCGGGTCGAGGGGTGCGGGGGCGCGTCGGCGGTGAAGCGTACTCGCTCGGCAACCGCCGCTTCGCGGAGGAGGCGGGGGCGGGCGACGCGCGCGTCGAGGCCGCGCTGCGGGCGCAGGAAGAGCAGGGGCGAACCGCCGTCGTGCTCCTGCGCGGGCGGGAGGCGAGGGCCGTGCTGGCTGTCGCTGACGCGCCCCGGGCGTCGAGCGCGGAGGCGCTGCGCGAGCTGCGCGCCCTCGGCGTGCGCACCGTGATGCTGAGCGGCGACAACAGGGTGACAGCGGCGGCGATCGCGCGCGCCGTGGGCATCGACGACGCCCGTGGCGAGCTGCTCCCGGAGGACAAGCTCGCCGCGATCGAGTCGCTCCTGGCCGCGCACGGGAGCGTCGGCATGGTGGGCGACGGGGTCAACGACGCGCCCGCGCTGGCCCGGGCGACGGTGGGGTTTGCGATGGGGGCGGCGGGCACCGACGCCGCCATCGAGACCGCTGACGTCGCGCTGATGGGGGACGACCTGCGGGCGCTGCCGGAGTTCATCCGGCTGAGCCGACGCACCTCCGCGATCCTCACGCAGAACATCGTCTTCGCGATCGGCAGCAAGGTCGTGTTCTTCGCGCTGGCCCTCGCGGGCGTGGCAACGATGTGGATGGCCGTGCTCGCGGACGTGGGCGCCACCATCATCGTGGTCGCCAACGGCCTGCGGCTGGCGACCGCTCCCGCACGCCTTGACCCTCCGCGTCCGGTTCCGACAGCATCGGGCGCATGAGCGCCTTCGGCCGCAACATCCGCCCCCACGTCGATGCTGAACTCCGCGCGGCGGACGAGGCCAACGCCGCCGGCCGAGCCGCCGAAGCGTTCGCCCACCTGGAGCGGGCTCACGTCCTGGGACAGGCCTCGACGAGACAGCACGTTCGGGTCCACTGGCGCATGTTCCTGTGGGGCTTGAAGCGAGGGGACGTGCGGGAGTGCGCGGGACAGCTGCTGCGCATCGGCGGCGCCGCGACGAAGACCGCCATCGGTCTGGTGCCCCACGGCAACACGGGCGGCGCCAACGTCAGCCCGCTGGCCCGCATGCCGGTGCCGCCGGACCTCGAGACCAAGATTCAGGCCGCCCGCTCCCCGAACGGGTGACGCTGTCGGCTCGGCGCGGCGGTAGGTGATCACGCTCGTTGGTGCGACGAGCACTGGAGAGAGGCACCGTCCGTCGAGCTAGAGAGAAGCGGGCGATCGCGGTCTTCTTCCCGCCGCTGCTACAAGATGAGCGTGTGCCGAAGCCCGAGCTGCTCGGGTTTGAGACGGGCACGAGGCGTGTCCTTGTCGCCCTCAAAACCAAGATGGACTCCATGGCTCCTCCGCACCGCAAACTGACGACGGACAAGGTTCGCGAGCGGATTCGAGCTGTGGGCTTGCGCGTCACGGCCTCGCGCGTCGCGGTGGTGGAGCATCTCCAGCAGGCCCGATCGCCGATGACCCACGCCCAGGTATTTGCCGCGCTCGCGCCGCGCGGGTGGGACCGCGTGACCCTCTACCGCAACCTCATGGACCTGACCGAGGCAAGCCTCCTGCAGCGCACGGACGTAGGGGATCACGTCTGGCGGTTCGAGCTGCGTGGGGTCTCCGGGCGAAGCGAACACGCCGACGTGGAGCATCCCCACTTCGTCTGCAGCGACTGCGGCGAGGTCGAGTGCCTCCCGGCGGGCATCGTCCGCGTCTCCGGGGGCCGCGGGCTCCCGCGGTCCCTCCATGGGGGCGCGCTGGAGGTCCAGATCAAGGGCCGCTGTGACCGCTGCGCATGAACGGCAAGCTGACGCCTGGCTCGTCGCGAGTTCGCGAAGGAGAAGAAGCTTCTCGGCCTACTGCGCCCTCAGCGTGAAGGTCCACCCACTGGCGCCGCACCCCACCGTGGTGCCGCCCGCCTCGAAGGTCGCGCGGTTGATGGCTAGCGTGTAGTCGCCGCAGATGCGGTCGTTGGCGGTGCCGCTGTCGTAGTCGAGGTAGGAGGTCAGCACGCCGGCCTGGAGCACCCCGGCGGTGGTGACCGGGAAGGCGAAGTTCCACGCCGCGGAGAAGCTGTCGTTCGCGTAGGGCGTGCAGGTCTGCCGGCCGCTGATGGTGATGCACACCTGGGGGTCGGGCGCGCCACCGAAGGGGTCCCAGGCGCCGCCTCCCGAACCCTGGGTGGCGACGGCGCCCGTGGTGACAGTGAGCCCCCATCGCGAGGAGGGGTCGAGGTCACAGGTGCCCGCGCCGCCGCATTGGAACCCTCGCCCACAGCCCGGCGCGCAGGTGCCACCGCAGCCGTCGGAACCGCACGTCCGCCCCGCGCAGTTAGGGGTGCAGACGCACTGGCCTGACATGCAGGCGGTGCCCGTCGGGCACGCGCCGCCGTTGGGACCGCAGAACCGGTTCGAGCAGTTCAGGCCGGGGTCCGCGCCGCATTGCCGATTGCTGCACTCGGATCGGCACATCACCGCCGGGTTGTCCTCGACGCACTGCCCCGCCGCTGTGCAGCTGTAGCCAGCGTTGCAGCTGCCGCAGGAGACGCCCGCCCCGTTGCCGCCACATACGCGGCCCGCGCACGGGTTTCCCCCCGTGTCGCCTGGGAAGCCGGCGTCGCCGTCGTCCCCCGTTCTCGAATCGTCCCCCGAGCACCCGCCCAGCAGCATGCACAGCATCCCCAACCCCACCAATCGCTTCGACACGGGTCCCTCCTTGTCAGGCTGATGCGAGGGTCACTGGAATCCTTCCCAGGGTTTCCATCGCGGCACGTCTATAGGCGAAGAAGTGACTTTCAGCAAAGAGCACGTCTCGAAAAACGTCCCCTGTGCAGCCCAAGGCGCCAGGAAGCGCGAGGTACCGCTCGGCCCAATACGCCGACACGGTGAGCCGCATCGCGAGCAACGTCCGACGCATCCGCGCGGCGCACCCGTGGACCCAGGAGGAGGTCGCCGCGCGAGCGGGGCGCCTGTCTCCGCGGCTCTATCGGCAGATCGAGTCGGGCACGACCAACCTGACGGCAGCGACCCTGACCCGGATCGCCGAGGCGTTGGAGGTAGACGTCGCCGCGCTCCTTGCCCCCGCCCCACCCCCGCAGCCGAAGCGCGGACGTCCCCGTAAGAACCCTCCTGGCGAGGGGCGCGCCTCTGGCACGGCGAACTTCGTGGACGAAGCGTTTCGATCGGCCGAGGCGGTGCTCTCGAAGGTGTCGAGCGAGGCACCGGACCGGGCGGATCTTCCGGTCGCCCTCCCAAGCCCACTTGGCCCACCTATCGCGGTGCCACAGGCGAACGGAGCCGACACCAACCCTCCGGGGGACGCTGCCGCGGAGGAGCTACCGCTCGCCCGTCGCGTCGCCGAGTTTCGTCAGGAGCTTGAAGACCGCCTAAGTCGCCTGGTTCGGAAGGCCCAGCAGGTCGAGTCCGCGTTGCTCAACCTCGCGGACGCGCCGGGCGGTGCGCCCTCCACCGCGACGGCGGTCGTGGCGCGCGTGACCGCGGCGGCGGTGGTCACGCCGCCCCTCCAGCACGAACGCAACGTCCGCGGCGCTGTGGTCCTCCTCCTGCGGGCCAACCCTGGTGGACTGCGGACGACTGAGATCGCCGAGGTCCTTGGCGCCAGCTCACTCCGTCCGCGCAAGAACGAGCTCCACAACGTGGTGCGGAGCTTGTTCGACGCCGGGGCCCTGGTGCGCGAGGGTTTCCGCGGAGGGTACGTTTATCGACTGCGGACCGGGGGACGGGAGCCGCCTGAGAGTTGAAGAGAAAATGGCTCCGCCTCGGGCTTTGAGAAGCGCGCAGAGTCTCGGCGGTTCGCCAACGGTCGGAGCGCATTCCTTCGGGCGTCGAACGCAGCCTGGTCAGGCGTGCGGCGAGATCACCTGCGCGATCCTTTGAGGGGAACGAGAACCGGCGTGCCGTTCGAGAGCTTGCCCCACTCGTGACCCGGCCATGTCCCCGTGGTCGAGTAGACGAGGACGACTTGCTTCGAGTCGGCGAGCCAAACCGGGTGACAGTTCGGGGGGACGGCCTGGGTACGGTTGAAATGCTCCCACTTCCCGTTCCGCAGCCGCCACATCATGCCCTGGGGAAGGGCCGTCACGGGCGGCCGGAGGGCGGCTGCCGAAGCTGGCGTGGGAGCCCGAGTCGCCGCAGGGCGCGCCGTGGGGGTAGAGGGCGATGCGGCGCGTGGCTCCCATGCTGGACGGGCCGGCGGGACCTTTCGTTGCGACCGCCGGTGTCGGCCCGTCGTGAAGTACGGCTTCTCTCCAGAGCGCGGGTCCGGGACGTTCATGTACCGCACCTCAACGATCGCGCACCGGGCGTCTCGGAACTCGACGCGGTAGCGGCCCTCGGAGAGGGGGCGATGGCGTCCGAGTTCCTGCCAACCCTCGTACTGGACGTGGTCGGCGAGGGTCCGGTGTTCGCCGCGCCCTTTCTTCGGAAGGATCCGCCAGAACCAGACCTCGACGGGGGGGCCCGGCGGGGGACGCTGGCGGCGAACACGAGCGGGGGTCGGCGTTGGCGACGTGCTAGCAGCTGGCATCTGGATGGTACCTTCCGGCGCTGGGTAGGAGCTAACAGGAGCTTGACGGAGCGTAGCATGGAGGTCGGCTAGGAATACGGCGAGCAGCTTGGCTGGGAGCACAGGGAAGAGCTTGGCGAAGAGTCCATGCCAGGAGCATGGCAAGGAACACTGGCAGGAGGATGGCAACTAGCAAGATGGCTGGCAGGTTTCCTGGCGGCAGCTCCCCCGCGTTCGCCAGCGAGGGTCAGGGAGCTCGAGACAGCGTGACAGTCTGGACACCCTAGTCTTTGGAACTGATGGGTGCCCATCTCGCGCATGAGCCATCGATCGATGGCGCTGAGCTCACAGGCGGGGGGCTATGGGAGGAGTTCGTTGGACCCAGGGCATGCCGTCAAGAAGGAACTCCTTCTTGACGTCCTTCCATCTTTCCGCACGATGGAGGTGTCCCCGCCCTGACCTCAACCGGCCCTACGCTGTCCCCTGACAACTCCGTCCCGCCGCGCAGCCACACCCGCCGCACCGTGTTGGGCAGCCACCGCCCCCCGCGCTGGGAGGGGTGCCCCTCGGCGACGAGCTGGCACGCGATGGCCGCGTACGACCACCCCTCCGTCCGTAGCGCCCGGATTCGCGCGACGGCCGCCTGTTCTCCCTCCACGGCGGCGAGCACGCGACGACCTGTGACGGGGTCAGTCGCCGAGGTGTGCCGCCAGCCCAGCGCTGGGCGGCCGAGAGGAACACCCTCAGCCCGCAGGTGCGCGAGGGCGTCAGCGGTGCGCTCGCCGATCGCCTCACGCTCCCACTGGGCGACGCTCATCAGGATGAAGAGGGTCATGCGGCCGGCGGCGGTGCGGGTGTCGATCTGGTCGGCGACGGAGACCAGGGCCCAGCGTCCTTCGGCGAAGTAGCTCTCGATGAGATGCCCCAGGTCCACCACACGGCGGGTGAGGCGGTCGAGTTTGGGCACGAGAAGCGCGTCGGCTCGGCCGTCGCGGAGGGCCGCGAGGGCGCGCTGGAGGGCGGGCCGGTCGAGGGTCTTGGCGCTGACTCCTTCGTCAGACTCGATGGCCACGAGATCGAGATCGAGGGCGGTGCAGTGGGCGCGGAGCTTCGCTCGTTGGGCGTCGAGAGAAACCCCCTCATCGGCCTGACGCTCGGTGCTCACCCGGACGTAGCCCACCACCCGAGTCCGCGGCCGACCGGTCGGGGAGGGGGCGACGGTCGGTCGGACCTTAGAGCGGCTGCCCCGAGGTCGTCCGCCACGCTTCGGGGGAATGTCCACGGGCCTGACCCTACCTCGGGGGTGGGGGTCGGGCGAAACCGAAAGGAGCGTTTCGGTTTCGTCTGGGTAGCGCTAGCTCCAGAACCGATCAGAGGTCGCAACTCGAAAGGTAGTTGCAACTTTTGAAAGGAGTTGCGACTTTCTGCAGCGCTGTGGGTAGCCACTACTTTCTCGACCCGCCCCCACCCTTGAGAGTGCGACTCGACGCCTTCGCGTCGGCCGTCTCCAAACATTACGAGCCCAGCCCGAGAGGGAGTGATGAGGGCTACGACTTCCTCCGCTCTGATCGCCAGGAGGCCTTGGTCCTCAAGTCCGCCCTCCACGGTGTTCGTGACTTCCACGCCGCCGCGATCCACCTCGCCCTTCAACTCGGCGCCGTGCCTGGGCTCGCGCGAATGACCCTGGTGGCCTACGTCGGTCGTATCAGCCTGGGACGGATCGAAGAGGAATGGAGGCGCGTCTTGGACGCGCTCCGCCCGGAACTGTCACAGCGCCTAGCGCTCGTTGCTCTCTCGGCCGAGGGCTTAGTGGCCCTCCCCCAGGATGACGAGGAGCTCAGGTGGCTGGCGCAGCGCGCGAGGATCTCTCTCGACCCGGACGCCTGGAACAAGCGGCGCGCGCTCCAGACGATGACGTGGACAGCGAAGGCGTTCGATGTCTGGATGGTCCTCCTCGACGCGTGGCTCGGGCGCGAAGGGCCGCTTCTGATGAGCGAGATCGCTCGCCGTTCGCGGTGCAGCACCCCGACCGTCGCGGCAACGGTAGGGCACCTGGAGGACCGCAACGAGGTGACCCGGACCAGCGCGCGCCAGGCGAGCCTCCGCTCGCTACCGCGCGGCTCTCTGGGCGAGATCCTCGTGCTGGCGGACCACCTTCGCGGCACGGTGCGCTACGTCGATGGCTCGGGGCGTCGCCCGGACCCGGAGGACCTCCTCCAGCGAGTCGGCACGAAGGCGCCAGTGTCCGTCGCGGTCGGCGGGGTCGCCGCCGCGCGGCAGTACGTGCCGACCTTCGACCTGAACGGCCTCCCGCGCGTGGACGTGACCACGCTGGAGCAGGACGCGTCGTCGTGGGTCGCCCGCCTCGATCCGGCGCTGCGCCCTGCGACCCTCCAGGAGCGGTCGCCGCTCCTCGTCGTTCACCACCGCCGACGCGCTGCGCCGGACGAGCCGTCGGGGCGCCGGGAGGCCTATCCCTTAGCCAGTCCGGCGGAGGTCCTGCTGGACCTTTACGACCTTCGGCTCACCGAGCAGGCCGACGACTTCGTGCAGATGCTGCGGCGCAAGAGGGACGACCATGTCTGACCGCCTCGACCCCCGGATGCTCTTCGAGATGATCGCCCACGATTTGCCCGACGAGCTCCGGCCCCACGTCCTCGTGGTCGGCAGCCTCGCGGCCGCCTACCACTTCCGCGACGCCATCCACCGCGACGGCATCGCCACCAAGGACGCCGACTGCGTGATCCACCCGGCCGGCGCCTTGACGGAGTGCCAAGCCATCGCAACCCAGCTGCTCTCGGACGGCTGGAGGCGCCGGGACGATTGCAGCCCCAGGGAGCGGCCCGAGCCGGACACCGAGCTGCGGGCGATCCGCCTGAACCCGCCCAGCACGGAAGCGTACTTCATCGAGCTCCTCGCCTTCCCGGACGTCGGGCAGAAGGAGGCCGTGAGGTGGATCCCGTTCCAGTTGAGCGACGGTTGGTACTGCCTCCCGAGCTTCCGCTACCTTGGCCTGACCGGGCGCGACTGGAAGCAGGCGGAGAACGGCCTGCACTACGCGGCGCCCGAAATGCTGGCCCTCGCGAACCTGCTGGCCCACCCGAAAATCGGTACGAAGAAGATGAGCAGCCCGATCGGGAACCGGACCATCCTGCGGTCCGCGAAGGATCTCGGGCGCGTGCTCGCGCTGGCGTGGCTCACGAGCCGCCGCGGCACGGAGGCGTGGGTGCAGAGCTGGGGAGAGGCACTTCGGGAGAGGTTTCCAGAGGAGTCTTCTCGGTTGAGTCTCTCCGCCGGGGACGGGCTTCGGGCGCTGCTCGAGGACGACCTCGCCCTCGATGAAGCGCATTACGCCGTAGACGTGGGGCTGCTCGCCGGCAAGGGCGTCACGATGGAGAACCTTCGCGCGACGGGCCAGCAGTTCCTGGCCGATGTGCTCCAACCGTTGGCCCAGCGCTTCGGCGGTCGGTCGGCTTCGTAACGAAGTGGCCGGGTTTCCCAGGTCGGGACGCCAAACCACGCGTCTCATGCCCACGCCTCCGCACGCAAACGCCTAGCAGACAGAGCGTTGGAGCGAGTGGAGGAAGTGTTTTCGACGGGTAGCTTAGCGTAGATCGCCAGGGCGCAACGTCAGGCGCTATGGAACGACGGGCAAGCTGCGAAGGTTGTCAGCAATGTCCTTGTCGGCATGGGTAGTCAGGTGGATCTCGACGAGCGCGCCGCGCACCCATCCCTCGGGGGTCTGCTTGCTCGTGAAGAACTGATGTCCATCGACAATGGATTTTTTCACCACTTGGACGGCAACCCACTGCCACTGCCCCAGACGGTTTGCCATAGTGTCCAGCAGGGCGGTTTGGAGTTGATCGATGCCACCCGACGACGTCTTTTTGATCGCCGAAACATAGTAGATTGACATCGTTCCATCTTCCTTCTGGCCGAATTTCGGAAGCCCCGTCGCCGCCACTAAGTAGTCCGAAAGCCAACGTGGCCTTCGAATTTTTCAGAGCCGTGTCAGCAGAGCGGCTGCAGGGCCGAGAGATCCGCACGCAACCCCGCAATGCTCTGGTAGCGATCCTTCGCGAACATCGCTGTCATCTTCGCGAGGATGCGGTCAAACTCGGCCAGGGGCATCGCAACCGCACCGAAGGCGCCTCTCGGCAGGCCAGCGCCCGTCTGGGTGATCAACTCCCCACGACCGAGAGCGAGCTCCGCCATGACCAAGCCGAGAGAGTAGATGTCCCCAGGCGCCCCACATTCGCCGTTGGCCCACTGCTCCAGCGGGCAGTAGAGCGGAGTTCCCAACCCGGCCCCCCGCGTGAGGTCGAACACCTTCGATTCCTTATGGATGAACTGGCCGAGCCCCCAGTCCGCGATCACGTAGTCGCCGTTGGAGGCGACAAGGATGTTCTCGGGCTTCAAGTCACGGTGGACGTAGTTGCACGCGTGCGCGTATTCGAGCGCGCTCGCCAGGTTCAGGCCGATCGAGATGACAGTGCGAAGGGGCAAGCCGACGTTGTTCATGGCCAGAATGGCCTGCCGGAGGCTGTTGTTGTACAGCGGCATGAAGTACGTGCGCTCACCATTGACGTTCCGTCCGCGGAAGGGGACGATTGTCGGGTGGCTCATTGTGGAGAGCATCGAAATCTCTCGTTCAAACCGCTCAGTCGCGCCCGGGTCCGCCGCCCACTTCGGCCCCAGCTTCTTTCGCGCCAGCCGCAAGCCAACCGGATATTCGCAGGTAGAGCGTGAAACTTGGACTTCTTCCACGACCCCAAGGCCGCCGCGACCAATTTCCCGCACGACATCCACCCAAAAGAAGCCTTGATTGTTCATCCGTGACCCTGGCAAGGAAGCGACGTTGGTGGAGGTGTAGGCCCCCGTGAGAAAACTCGGCCGCCCACCATAAGGTGCTTGGCAGGCAACACAAGGGGTCCGGGCATTATTACTCAGCCCCCGTGTTGGCTGAGGTCTTCCCATGACCGTTGGCGAGCTTTGCCGGGCTCGTCCTGACCCACTCAGCGGTCGTTGATGCCACAGGCCGCCCATAGCCTCGGCGTCCACCGCCCGCTCGGGCTCGATGCGCAACGCCACCGGGAAGCGGCATTGTCCCTCGCGGAGCTCGGCGAGCTCCACCCCGACGAGACCTGCTCGGCGGGCACGCTGAAGTGGGGAGCAGGCGCTCAGGATTCGATTGCGACACGCGGCGGTGGCGGATAGACGCCAGGCTCCTTGGCGTACGCCAGCCAACTCAGGGCGCGCTCCAACGTCCCGAAGCATGGGAGGCCCGACCGGCGGAGCGCCTCGAAGTCGAGCAACCGTGTCAGTGCGAGCTGGTCGATGGTCGCCTTATAGCGGCGGCCGAGTAGCGCGGAGATGGCCCCCTTGGCGTCCCGCTTCGCCTCCGGGTCGCCCTGCCACGTAGCCCCCAGCGGCAATCCCGGGCGCTCAGCGCCGCTCAGGTCGCGCAGCGGCTTCCCCGCCATCGCGCTCGCGCAGGGCAGGAACAGCGTCTCGTACTCGCGGTAGAACAGCACCACCGCTGTGGGGAACGGGAGCGCCGCCTGGACTACCCATGACGCGACCTCGGGCCCCGTTTTACGGGGGCAGCCGTCTTCATCGTCTCTGAGCAACAGCGCCCGCTCGCAGTCGGGCCGCCGACGCAGGTCGTCGCAGAGGGCGAGCGTGGCCGCTTCGCGATGCAGCGCGTTGCGGCGGATGGGGGGCGCCCAGACGACCCTGGGGAGGCCGAGATCATCAGCCAGGCGGACGAGTAGGTTGAGGATCGCCGCGTCCTCCCCATGGCCTTCGATGACGACATACCCCCTACCCACGGGCCGCCTCGGCAGCGATCAGGCCCTGTTCGCGGAGCAGGGCGCCGGTCCCGCCACCCGCTTGGAGGACGGCCCGCTGCACGGGGTCGAGCGGGTGAACCGTGGTCCCGCGCTCGTCGCGCGTCACGACCCGGACGGCGTCCGGCGGGAGGAGATCCAGCAGGTCGGGGCTCTGGGTCGTGAGGACGACCTGTGCGTGGTCGGCGGCGTCCAGGAGGAAGTCCGCGATCACGCCCAGGGCCCGGACGTGGATGGCCGTCTCGGGCTCCTCGACGCCGAGGAGCACGGGCAGGGGGCGCTGCAGTGTTGCCGTGAGGAGGGCCGCAGCGCGCAGGGTCCCGTCCGACTCCAGCGGCGCGGCCCGCCAGAGGTCGCCCCCGGCACCGCGGTGCTGGAACCGCGCGATGTTGCGACCTCCGGCGTCGAGCACGTCGTAGTCGGTCAGGTCGGGCACCAAACGGCAGAGGGCGGCCCGCAGCTCCAGACCCGGCCCCGCCGGGTCCAGCGACCGGAGCACGGACGGCCAGTTCCCCCCGTCACGCACCATCACCCGCTCCACCCCCGACGACCTCGGGTCGCGGATCGTCTCGATCGGCAGCACGTACGTGCGCCACGCAGCGAGGTGCTCCCTCACGGCCCGCCAGCGAACGTTGGTACGCGCGTGCTCGGCGAGGCCACCGCTCTGCGTCCCGGAAAGGTTGCCCTCCTCCCACGCGGCCTCCGCGAAGCTCCCCCGATCGGGAAGGTCGTGAAGCACCCCCGCGCGTCCGAGCTCTCTGGTCCGCACGCCTTCGCCGCCCAGCGCCGCCTGAAGCGCGGCGTCGTAGCCGGGGAGGGAGCGCGTCGGCACCGCGTACCCCCACTCCCAGCCGCGCCCCCACAGCGTGTCGTGTCTGGAGAATCCAATGCCCCAGACGAGGCGGCCCTCTCCGTACTCAAACTCGACCGCCAGCTCGAGATAATCACTGCCTTCGCGGAGCACCGAGCCCTCGCCACCACGCGCCGTCATGGCGACGTCGATGCCGACGCGGGTCACGTCACCCACGAACTCGAAGGCGTCGAGGACGTTGCTCTTACCCGCGCCGTTGCCCCCCGCGAGTACGATCAGCCGGGTGCCCTCACGGGGGAACTCGATCCGCACGTCGTAACCAAGGCTGCGGAAGTTGCTCACGTTCAGCGCGCGGATCTGCACCGGGTCGGAACGTACCACGCAGCCTCCGGCCCGAAACCCCGCACGGGCGCCCCTACGGTCGTAGGGCGCACTTCTTTGCCACCCGGCGTTGGATGTACCGACGGCAGAGCGCGAGGAAGACGGCGCGGGGGCAGGGGGCAGGGGGCGAGGCGGTGAAGACCTCGTCGAGTTCGCGGTCGCGCGTGTCGGTCAGTTGAGCCCGGGGAGCCACTCGACGCCGGAGTGAACGGTGGCAAGGCCGGCGTCGCCATGGAGACCGAGGAAGCGGGCTTCCAGAGCCCGCATGCGATCGAGCGCGTCGGCGGCCGTCGGTTGGCGCGATGACGGCCACGTCGGGCGCGGCGTCCACTACGGGGCGCGGGCGCTCGCAAGCAGCGCAATGGCATCGTTGGCATGGGGATCGCGCACTGGGTACGGTCGATCCTATCCAAGAAACGAGTACGCTGCAGTGAGCGACCGTACCTATCGGCCCCCGAGATCGGAGGCCACGGATGTCTCGTTGAGTTCGCGCAGCCAAGCTGCCGCGCCTTCTTTCATCTCGTCTTCCAGCCTCGCGCGCTGAAGGCGGTAGAGGAACGGCATGACGAGCGGGCTTGTGGCTCGACGCGCGTAGATGGCGTTCTGGAACTCGCGCGACTTCTGCCGACAGCCCTCGGCGTCGCAGGAGCCTCCGAGCGCCTGCCCCCACAGCTTCTTGGCTTCCTTCATCAGGTCTTCCAAGAAGTCGGCGGTGTCGCGCTGGCGGTAGTACTCGCGGACCGCCCAGGCGAGCATGGACGAGGCTGGAACCATGCTCAACACCCAGGCGGTCAGCGAGAGTCCGCGCGCCAAGCCGGAGGCAAATAGGGCGATCAGCACGACCACGACGACAGCAACGATCGCTGTGCCGTAGCTGCGCCGCAGCTTGCTGTCGTAGCGAAGGTTGGAGCGCTGACAGATGATGCGTGCAAGGTGCATAGGCGCAGCCCCCACGGCCTCGGGGTACCACCCTCGAAGCTCCGCGTCGTCGTGAGATGCCGCAAAGTCCGTTGCTGCCCTGTGGACGTCCTCCGCTTCGACTCTGTCCCCGACGATGAACTGGTCCCAAGGCAGATCCAAAACGGCGCAGTCGAACTGCTCGGCGATCTTCGCGGCGCGCTTCATCAGCAACTTGTGCTGACGGTCAAGCACGAGGACGTCGAGCACGAGCACCACGAGCGAGACCGAAGCCACATAGGCGCTCACCGCGGGGCAGAAGATCGTGAGGGTCGCCCCTACGAGCGGAAGGCCCAGTGTGAGAACAAGCTGGGACGCCATCACCCAGGTGGCGAGCGTATAGAAGCGTTTGCAGGCCCGCCGTAGCTTGAGCTGCGCTTCTTCGTTCTGGAGGTTCGGAATCTGGTTCATCGGTTTGCCTCACAGCGGCCAGCGCAGGCTGGCCACGGTCTATTCGATGACCACGTAGAAGGGATCGCTCTGGGACACCAACATCTGGTCGTCCCTGCGCACGACAAAGGCCTCCACGGAGTGGACGCCCCGGTACTGGAGTCGCTCCCAACGGGATGCTCCGTCGTTGCCCCTATCAAACCACCCGCGCAGGCAGTCGGCTTCCCTGGCCGCCCGGTCGGTGTTGGTCACGCGCCAATGGACCTCGAAGTTGGCCGCTAGAGGAGAGCCGTCTTCGGTACGAGCCCGGAACTGGAGCCAGTGGTGCTTAGGCAAAGGGCCCTCCCCGGAGGCCACCGGCGCAATCCAGTCGCCGTTTCGGGCGGTGTGACGGTTGGCCACAACGCTGACCCGAAACGGAGGTCTCGAGAGTGCAGGCCAGCGTGGCCGGTGCTTGTGCGGGAGCCTGTCGAACCCCTTCGGCAGGATCTGTCGCCCGAAGCGGGTGAAGAGTGCGACTAGGTCTTCCCGCGAGCCGGGGCCCGCAAGTATCGTGCTTTCCGAAAGGCGGCTAGCGGCGTCCTCCGACACCAAGGCGGCCTTCTCCATCGCGGCGTTCTTGGCGAACTGATCGCCGAACACTCGCTGCCATTTACCGATGCTCTCGTCGGGGTCGGTCTCGTCGTAGGCGTCGTCGATCCAGGCGCGGTACGTATGGATTCGCTCTCGAAAGTTCGCGTACTGCGCATCGTCCCACAAGTCGCTGAAGGCCTCGGAAGGCAGGACCGGGTTGGTCACGTTCGGCCGCAACGGTCGCGTCTGCAACCAGTCGTCCAGACGGCTCGTGATGGTCTTGAGCGACGTCGGCAAATCGTTGAACTCTTTTGAGTTGGCATCGTCGAGCCAGTCGATCCGGTAGCCAAGCAGGGTGGTGAAGAGAACCGACGGGCAGGTAAACGTGCCCTTGATGTCGCGCAGATACTTCAGGAGCCGGGTCACCTTGCGGAGGCCGTTGCCACCCGTCCAAGCGTTCCGCTGGACAAACCAGTCGGTGTACTTTTTCGGCTCCGATTCCTCGAATTCGTTCCGATCGTGGTTGCATACCTCGAAGCGAGGAACGCCCGTCCTGTCCACGACACATGGGGCGATGTCGATCTTGCGTTCTCCGGCATATTCGATCGTCACGCAGTGCGACGAGCGGGTGACCTTCCCTTCGTAGGGGGCGAGGCTGGCGAACACCGAGCGGAGGGTGGTGAGGTACTTCCGGGCGTCCCATCCCTCGACAGGCTCCACGAAGGCGAGCAGATCGGCGTCAAAGGCGTTGTCGCCGACAGGCCTGATGATCGTCTTGTGGGCCCACGATCCTTGAGCCTCAAAGGAACTCACCTTTGGCCCCCAGGCGGAACCGCGGATGACTCCCTTGAGGGTGACGATGCTCTTTTCGAGCTGGTCCACCCGCGTGTCGTTTAGGTTCACGACCTCGGTCATAAACTCGCTGAAGTGGTCGAGGAGCTTCATGGGATCGGGACACTGGAGCCAGTCGCGCTCGACGGACAAGTTTCGCCACCTGTTCGTGCTCCTGTCCCGGCGACCGGTTGCCGGGCGTTTTGTGATCTGAACGCGACTTCGCGCCGAGGGACGCGGGGTTCGCGCGGCACACGACTGTCTTGCATCCCGTTCATTGGCCCCGCTCTCGGAGGGCGTCTCCCAACCGCGCAAGCGAGGGACCCTCCAGTCGAACGCGGCCCACCACGGGCGGCTTGGTCACGTCGAGTTGCTCGAGATTCACCGCGTGGTGAACACCACCCGCTCCGGTGCCCCGCAGGCATACGTGAGCGCAGACCACGCGAGCGTTGCGTGGCAGAGCGACTTCCGTCTCGGGCGAGAGCGAGAGGAGCAGGCGGCATTCCTGCGAGGGGGATTCTACCCGGAGTTGGAGGCAGCCTCCGCGGGCGGCCACCTCGTTGGCGAGGGGCCCCTCCCACGACGTGAGGCCGTAGGCGAGGCTGGGCTCGAACGGAGCGGCCTGCGCCTCGTCGTCTTCGATCCGTTCGGCGCTGTAGTACGCGCGCCTCAAGCGGATCGTCTCCGAGTCCAGGCCGTACTTAGACTTGAGGAACGCCCGCGTCTCCGCGAAGTCCGCCCTCATGGGTGCGAACGCCCGCTCCGCGCGGTCGAAGAGGTGCTCGATCACTTCGTATCCGTGCCTGAGCATGTCCGAGCAGTGCTGCGTCATCTGCACCCGCGAGTACCGGATGACGCCCAGCCGCTCCTGAGCCGCTAGGTCCTCCGCGGACGTTTCCGGCCGGTCGATCAACCAATAGAAGGCGGCTCGGCGCTCGTCCGAGCTTTCCGCGAACAGCGCTTGGCGGTCGAAGAAGAGCATCAGGGAGCGGTGGAGGCGCTCGTCGTGAAAGACGTTGAGCATGCGCTCGAGCGAGATGGTCGGAGGCCTACGGCTGAACGCGCTCGAAATGCTTGGGAGGTCTTCGCGCCGGGAGACCGCGGGCTCGCGGGCCAGCACCGCGAGGGTCCGCTCTACGCTGGTCAGCGTGCTCGCGAAGTCCACGAGGACGTCCCTCGCCAGGTCGCTCGCGTCCTGGCGCCGCGTCAGCACCCGCTCGAAAGTCTTGGTCACCCCCAAGGCGAGGAGGGTGCCGACGAAGCTGAGGATGGGAGTGCAACCGACGTCCACGAGGAGCTTGAACCGCCTTCTACGGAATCACTTCTTGTCGGCCGGCGGCGCGGGAGGAGGGTTGCTCTCCTTCGGCATCTGGTTGGTGATCAGGCCCGGCTCCCGCCCGTGGTCTTGGCGAAACTCGCCCTGGCGCGGGGGTCGCGGGTCGGGGTGTTGGCGCTCGATGTTCGGCTTCTTAGTGGTCATGGCTCTCTCGATGATCGGGGTTGGTGGAGGCCCTCAAAGGCCGTGCGCGGGAACGAGTTCGCTCGTCGGGTCTGGGACCGGTGGGCGACGCTAGGCCGACAGGGGGATCTGCACGCGCGGCCGCATCGGCACGAGGATGTTCGCGTAGGCGCGCACGACCTGGTTGTAGAGGTCGGCCACCTTCGGGGCCTTCACGCTCACCACGAGCGCGTAGGGGATTGGATGCTGCTCGGCGGCCGCCGTGCCCTTGCTGCGGTGGTGGTAGTAGATGTCGAAGCACGGCTCCTTGAGCGACGACGCGAGGAACGTCCGGGAGCTGCGCAGCACCGGCTCCCACTTGTGACCATCCTCGCGGGTCTCGTACTCGGGCACGCCGTATAGGTGCGCCGCCGAAAAGAACGAGTCCGTCTTGGGGTGAGCGGACGTCGAGCCGTCGTCGTACCGCTTGAACTTGTCCCGGTGCGGGCGGAAGGAGACCTCCAGCCCGCTGCGCGTGTAGACGCCGGGGTAGCCCGGATCGACCTCGGGCGCGATCAGGAGGGTCGCCGAGAGCGTGACCTTCCCCGCCAAGGCCACCTGCGAGAGGGGGATCGGCGCCCGAAGGTGCTCCTTCACAGGGAGCTCGCCCTGGAACACCACGACCGCCTCGTCGTCGTCGCAGGTGACCAACATCGATGAGTCCGACTCGAAGCGACCCCAGCCGACGTGGGGCTGGGGGTGCTTGGCCGGGTCCGCCCGGTGGATCAGCAGCGCGCGGGCGGTGAGGGGCGCGAGGTCGCTGCCGATCTGCACGCGCGCGGACAGCGCGTTGCGCAGCGCGAAGGGCGACGCGAAGCTGGTGCCCTGGACGCCGCGCGCGCGGAGGCCGGGTCCGAGCACCATAAAGGGCTCCTCGTCGGAGCCGCCGAACGCCACGCCATCGGGCTTCACCACGCCGGGGCTGCGCCCCGGGCCGACGCAGCTGTAGGCCGCCCTCTGCCAGGCGGACCCGGGCCGGTGGGACGCGCCGACGGCCAGCACGTTCACGCCGTCCGCGGGCGGCTGGACCCGGTTGGCGCCGCTCTCCGCGTCGAGCTCTCCGTCGTTGCCCGCGGCGATGGTCGCGAGGATCGCGCCGTGAGCGAACCGCTCGTCCAGCGAGGCGGTCCAAAGGGTGACCTCGTCGTCTGCCACGGCGATGTTCGGACCCACGCTGATATTGGCATACCCGTACTCGGCCGGGTGCGCCTCCAGGAAGCCCAGGATCCGGTCGAGGGCGTCCACGCACTCGAGGTCGCTCGGGGTCGTGCCCGTGCCGTCGTCGAGGATGCGCACATGGTCGATGTGACAGAGCGGTCGCGGCAGCGGACCCGCCTTCGAGAGGGGGCCGAAGGCCAGCGCCGCCGTCACGCTCAGGCCGTGGGCCTCGTACTGAGGCACGGCGGGGCCGATGCCCGCCGGCTCGACGTACGTGACCCACGGGGCGAGCCGCGCGCGCTCGGACTTCGGCAGGCCGCCGTCAAAGACCACCGCGCGGACCTCGTTGTCGAGGGGGCCCTCCGTCGGCAGGTTGACCGGGAACCCGCCCACCACGCGGAGCACCCCCGGCTCGCAAGGGCGCAGCGAGGGCATCCCGCGCGCGACGCGCACGAACGTGAACGCCGCCAACTCGCCGACCCTCTCGGCCGCCGCCCTCACCGGCACGAACCCCAGGCCCTGCACCCGGCGCAGGCGCTCCATGAGCGGCCGCGCCCCGCGGCGCAGCGCGTAGGCCTCGAAAGCCTCGACGATGCCCTCGTCGTCGGCGTTGTGGAGCACCACCTCGAGGAGCACCTCGTCCCGGTTCGCAGGGATCGCGCGGAGCTTCTCGGACGCCGTGAAGGCGGCCAGGTCCTCGACGTGGGTCAGGTGGCGCGCGCCGCGGGTCTGCTCGGTCCACGCGCTCACCTGCGCCGCCCACCGGGTGAAGTTGTCGCGGGGTCCCGCGATGAAGATCTCCTCGGTGACGGCGCGCACCGGATGGAGCTGCACGCCCCACCGCTCGGGCGTGACGGCGCGCGACCGGCTGCCCACCGCCCGCACGCCGGCGGCGATCAGCAACTCGTTGGGAAAATCGCTCTTCGAAATGTAGCGGGGGTGCATGGTCAGGATCGCGACCGCCTCGCCGCGCGGGCAGGCGTCTCTTGGCATCGACCGCATCGTGTCCCCCGCAACAGCGAGCCTCTGCGCCACGCGGGTGCGGGCGTTGTCGAAGTCGTAGGGAGGGTTCTTGTCGCCTCCGCCCGAGGGCACTTCGACGGGCTCGGTGAGGCGCTCACCGCGACCGAGCAAAAAGTTGTTCTCGCGCGCCATGGTCCTTCAACCCTTCTATTTCCGACCGCCCGTCGGGGCGCCCTTGCCCAGGTGCTTTCGGATCGTGTCGCGGGAGAGCCCCGTGATCTGGGAGATCGTCCGCTGCGAGCGCTTCTGGCGTTCGAGCTCGCGGGCGAACTGTAGTTTTCGCTCCAGTGGCGCCGCGCGGACGAGCTCGCTCGTCAGCTCGGTCAGCGCCTCGCTCAGCGGGATGCCCCGCAGCACCGACGCGCGGCGCGCGGAGTTCACATGCCGCACGACGTCCGCGAAGGATTGGCCGCCGAGAAGGGCGGCCAGCGTGTCGAGGACCTCGGCGAGGTCCGAGGCCGCCGGCGCGCCAAGGAGCCTCTCCACGGACGACCGAATCTCCGGGACGGTCGGACACGGGAACTCGATCACCCGGTCGAAGCGGCGCCACACAGCGGCATCAAGCAACTCAGGGTGGTTGGTCGCCGCCAGCAGCACCCCGTCGCTCGGCCACTGGTCGATGGCTTGGAGGAGCACCGTGACGAGGCGCTTGAGCTCCCCGACCTCCGCGTCGTCGTTGCGGCGCTTGGCGATGGCGTCGAACTCGTCCAGCAGCAGCACCGCGTGTTGGTGCCGTGCGTAGTCCAACACGACCTTCAAGTTGAGCCCCGTGCGCCCCAGGTAGGAGCTCATCACGGCCGCCAGGTCGAGCGTGAGGAGCGACCGCCCGAGACGCTGGGCCACCCAGTGCGCAGCCATGGTCTTGCCGACACCGGGCGGGCCGATGAAAAGCAGCGAGCGGACGGGGGACAGACCAGCCGCGCGCAGTTCCGCCTCCCGGTCACGCTCCAGCAAAAACTCCCCGAGCGCCTTCTCGACGGCCGCAGGCCACGTCGGCTCGATCGCCACCTCCGGCTGGTCATCGCGGCGGATGAGCTCGGCACGGCTGTCGTTGTCCGCGGGGATGGGGAGCCTGGACGCCTCGCGGATCGGGGGGTTGGCCGACGCGAGAGCCAGCACCGCGTTGATCTGCTCCTGCAAGTCGGGCCGTCGCCCTGCGAGGGACCGGAGGGAGCGCCGGACAACGGCGACGAGGTCGGGGCGTCGCCCCTCAAGGGCGAGCCGCGCAACGTGGACTAATTCTTTCTCTATGTCTGGCATCTAGTCCGTTTCTACAAAAACTCGCTAAAAAGAAGCTTACACGCAGTGGACTAGTAGGTCAACAGTTCCAGATATCTAGTCCATGTGGCACGCATGCTGAAAGGAAGGACCGCACGCCAACCAGCACGATGCGCAGTACACGCATGCTGGACCGCTACCGCGGCGTACCGATGTGCTTCGGCGCCCGTGAAGACCGTCGAGGCCCCCACGCGACGTCGCCTTGTGACCGAGGCTACTGGGCAGCCGCCGATCCAATCGGATCGTTCGTGGGAGCGATCGCCCCGCGCTACCTCGGCCCGCGGCGGGGCGGGGCCGGCGGGCGGGTCGGACGGGCCGGACGACGCACCGGCGCGGGCGGAGGGGCTCGATGCCAACGGCCCGCTGCATCTCTCGGATCCTCCCGAGCCGCTCTTCCCACTCGGTCTACCAAGTCCGGGTGAAACGCGTCAGCGCGGCCCTCGGCCGAGGCGAAAAGGTCGGCGCTGCCATGAACACCCGCAGGTCCTCCTGCGGAGGGAGCGCGCTCAACCCTTGGGCGCACCGCACAACGTTGTGCATGGCCCACTTCACCTGCCGGACCAGCATCCAGTGCCTGCGGCTCATGGCGGCGCGAGAGCCATCCGCGTTGAGCCCGCGCGCGACGCGCTTCACGAGCCGCCAGGCGGGGCGGAAGTTGTGGCCCAAGGCCGCGAGCGCGGCGTCCCGGACCTCGTCCCGGTCGCCCATCCCCAGCGCCAACGGCTGCACGATGGGGGCGAGAGCGAGGAGGGTTTCACGCTCGGCGTCGTAGGCGAAGGTTGCAGCGGATTCCATGGCGAACGGCATGACTTCGACACGCTCTCCGTGCAAGGTCGCTCCTCTTTTTTGGTTCACGACTTCTCATCGAAGACGAAGTCGGTATCCGTAGTGAGTTTAGCGGCTTGCGCTGCTCGCCCGGCTGGGCGAGGGTCCGCCCCATGGGCGTGCGGTTGTCGGCGATCGCCGGCGTTGCGGTGTTGGCCGTCGGAGAGATGAGCTGTGCCGGGACGCATACGCGCCGTCCCACCGGCCGGTTGCAGGTGTTCGTGACGGCCGCCCTGATCGCCCCCGGCAAGAGCGACGGCCGCCCCTGGGACGGCACGGGCACGCTGCCGCCCGCGGTCGCGCGGGCCGCCGTCCAGGGCCTCGCTCCCCCGCTGCGGCACGCCATGCTCGGGTTGATGCCGAGCGTCGGCGGGCTGTCGGCGCTCACGGCGGTGGCCCCCGAGGTGGCGTCGCTGATGAACGGCGCCTACGCCGCGCCGGACGTGCGCGTGGCGGTGAGCCTCAACGGCCGCGTGCTGGGAGGCACCAGCGTCGCGCAGGACACGGTCGCGCCAACCTGGGTGAGCGCCCCCGTAGACGTCGGCGCGGTGCCGCTGGAGGCCTTCCTAGAGTTTCGCGCGATCGACGCGGACGTGATGTTCGACGACGACATCGGCGTCTGCACGATCACGGGCGCGCCCTCGATCGACGCGGAGGGGTACGTCGTGGCCGACGCCTACCGGTGCTCGGGGCAGCTCTGGGGGCTGGTCGTGCGCGTCGTCGAGCAGCCAGTCGTGAGGTAGGGCGGGGCCGCGCGCTGACGTTGCTCCGCGCGGCGGCCCCGCGACGCGCGATCAGGCCTGCGGCACGCGCCGGGTCGCCATGACGCCGTCGAGGCAGATGGTGCCGCCGGTGCGCCGCGTGGAGACCCGCACGAAGCGGCCCACGCGCCCGCCGGCGCGGTCGAGGTCGATCGACTGGTCGCCCGTGAGGCCGCTGCCCACCGGAACGAAGCGGTTGTGGCCGACGCCGAGCTCCACATCATAGGTCTGCCCGGCGGGGGCGCCGAGGCGCAGCTCGAGGTCGGCGCGCTGCGGGTCCCCGTCGGAGACGAACTGGTCGCCGCCCGGCACCTCCAGGGTGATCATCGCGCCCGTCAGGCGGACGCAGCGCCCGTCGGCGGCGTCGAGGTCGCCCGCGTGCAGATCGACGCCCGGGCTGCGGTAGTGGACCGACGAGAGCCACGCGGGGGACGGGGCCGCGGGGTACGCCGGCGCCGCGGGCGGCGCGGGGGGAACAGCGGGCGGCGTCGAGGCCGGAACCATGGGCGGGAGCGCGCGCTGCTCGGCCTGGCCCGGTTCGCCGGGGACCGCCGGGGCGGGCGGCGCCGCGGGGGGTGGCCGGCGGGCGAGGGCGAGGAAGGCGCCCCCGGCGAGCGTAGAGGCCGCGAGGGCGGCGGCCACGAGCATCGGCCACGACACGCGGTGAGACGCCTGCGAGGGCGGGCTGGTCCACGGGGCCGCGAGCGCCGGGTTCACCTCGGTGGGGAACGGGGCGCGGGCCAGCGGCGTCGCGCAGCGCGAGCAGAAGGCGGCCCCGTCGTCCGCTGTGAAGGCCCCGCAGGCGGGATTCGGGCAGTTCTTCCCCATCGGCTCCTCCGCTCCTCCGACGTCGATGTCGCCGCGCTACGACGACCTCCCTCGGCCCGAGGTTCAACGATGCGGCGCGAGATTCTCACGTCGCCGCGTCGGCGCCCAGTCCGCGTGGACCGCGGCCGCCCGCATCGGTGCGCCACACCTGCGGCAACGCACGCCAGCGCGTGGCTCGCCATCGCCCGAACCGCAGGGTGGCCGCTCCGTTGCACGCGTCGCCGAGGGCGACCCGTCGCCCCCACTAAGGAGGCATCGTCATGCACCAGAGTCGATTTCTTCGCGGCGTGCTCCTCGCGGCCGCCCTCGCCGCGCTGCCCGGCTGTCCCTGGGAGGAGTGGTTCCGGGCCCTCTCCCACGGACGCCCTCACGGGGACACGGACGCGGCCGTCGTGGCGGATGCGGGCGCCGCGGCGGACGCCGGCCGACCCGGGCCCGGGGACGCGGGCCCTGCGACGCCGACGGACGAGGCGAGGCCCGACCCGCGGGGCCCGTACACCCCGCTCGGGGACGTCGAGTTCATCGACTTCTTCAAGCCGCACCACCACATGGCCATTGAGATGGCGGAGATGGTCCTTGAGCGCGGCGAGGACGCCGAGGTCCGTCGGATGGCGGAGCACATGCGCGACGCCCAGGCGCGCGAGCTGGACCTCCTGCGCGTCGCGCGCGAGGAGCTGACGGGCGTGGGGGACTACCCCCCGATCGACGACCCGACGGGCGAGGCGGACATGGCCCGGCTCGCGTCGCTCTCCGGCTCGGCGCTCGACCGCGCGTTCCTGGTCCACATGATCCCGCACCACGGCGGTGGCCTCCCGGCCGCCCACCGCGCCCTGCCGCACCTGCGGCGCGCCGACCTGCGCGACATCGCGCGCTCGATCTACGTCGCTCAGGCCGAGGAGGTCGGGGAGATGTACGCCCTGCTCGACCGGCTCACGGGCGACGCCCGCGCGGCGCTCGCAGCGGAGTCGCGCGCGATCGACCCGGCGGCGATCCGGCCGCCGCCCGACCCGCGCGCGCCCTTCACCCCGACCGACGACGTGCGCTTCACCGACATGCTCATCCCCCACCACCGCGGCGCGGTGATGATGGCCGAGATGGAGGTCGCCCGCGGCGCCGACCCGGAGGTGCGCCGCATGGCCGCGAGCATGCGCGAGGCGCAGACCCGCGAGATCACCGTGATGCAGGACGCCCGCCGCGCGCTCGGCGTCGCGCCGGAGCCGCCCCCCATCCCCGACCCGCACATGGAACGCGACATGGCCGCCATGCGCTCCCTCTCGGGCCGCGCGCTCGACCGGATGTTCCTGGAGGGGATGATCCCCCATCACGGCGGCGGGCTCGAGCCCGCGCACCGCGCGCTCCCGGTGCTCCGCCGCGCCGAGCTCGCCGACCTCGCGGCGGACGTCATGGACGCTCAGGCGCGTGAGGTCGGCGAGATGATCGCGGCCCTGCAGCGGCTCGGCGGGCTCCCCTGAGCCTTGGCGCCGACGCCTGCCGGTGCGCCGCCGACTGTCGGCAGATGGCTGGCGCCGCGCGGGGCGCGGGCACTGCGCACGCGGCCGGGTAGCCGCGCAAGGCGCGGGGCTCAGGGCCGTCGAGAGCCTAGCAAGACGCCCCGCTCCATCAGGTCGGCGAGCAGGCCGGCGAGGCGGCCCGAGAAGGCGGCGTCGGCGGCCAGACCGTGGCGGTTCAGCACCGACAGGACCGCCGCCGTTACGGGCGTCGCCTCGTCGTCCATCGCGTCCACTACCTCCGCGTCGAGCGCGTCGAGCTCCATCGTCTCGACGCGGCCCGTCGCCGGGTGACGGTGGACGAGGAGCGCGCGGGGGCGATGGATGGCCGACGCGCCGTCCATCGCCCACCACAGCCGTGCGCGGCAGTGGGCAGGGTCCAGGGCCGCCGGGAGGTCCATCGAGAACGGCGCCACGCGGGACGGGTCGAGGCGCGCGTCGGAGAGCGCGACCCGGTGCTCGGCGAGGTCGAGCGTGAGGGCGTCCGGCAGCCACGGCGCGGGGCGCGACAGCGCGTCCCCCTCGGCCGCGCGCACCCACGCCCCGAAGGCCGGGGCGACCTCCCGCACGTAGCGCGTGCGCGGCGGCGCCTCGTCGAGGAACCGCGTGAACCAGCCCCCGAAGCGATCGGGGCCCGCCGCCGCGTAGGTCCGCGGGAGGGCCTCCAGCAGGGCGCGCCAGAGCCGCGTGCGGACCAGGTCGCGGTAGACCTGCCACCGCCGCGGGTCGCCCCCCAGGAGGGCCAGTGCGTCGGCCGGCGGCTCCTCGCCGAGGCACACGCGGGCGATCGCCCGCTGCCGCGCGTCGAGGTCGCTCACGGCGCGGCCCGTCGCAGGATCGCGTCGAGCCGCTCGACCTCCGCCGCGAGCTCGTCGAAGGGCGGGAAGCCGCCGTCGCGCTCGAGGAGCACTGGCACCCGACCAGTGCGGGAGAGGGCGAACTCGAGCAGGCCGTAGACCTCCTCGCAGACGGGCTCCCCGTGGGTGTCGATGTGGAGGCCGTCCGCGGCGGTGAAGTGCCCCGCGACGTGGATCTGCACAACACGCTCGGCGGGAACGCGCCGGAGGAAATCCCGCGCGTCGGTGCCGTGGTTGCGGGCGTTGACGAAGGCGTTGTTCACGTCGAGCAGGACCCGCGCGTCGCAGCGCGCGACGATCTCGCCGAGGAAGTCCGCCTCGCCCATCTCCGCCTCGCCGGGGTGGGCGTACCAGGAGATGTTCTCGACGGCGATCGGGAGGCCCAGGGCGTCCTCCAGCAGGCGCACGCGGTCCGCCACCACGCGGGCGCTCTCGCGGGTGAAGGGCAGCGGCAGCAGGTCGTGGAGGTGCGCGCCGTCCACGGACCCGAAGCAGAGGTGGTCGCTGTGCCAGGGCGTTCCCACTTCCTCCAGGAAGGCACGCAACGCCCGGAGGAAGGCGGGCTCCGGCGGGGCCCGATCGCCGAGGCCCAGGCTGAGGCCGTGGGTGACCACCGGGAAGCGCCCGCGCGCGTCGGCGAGCATGCGCTCGAAGAAGCCTCCGCGGCCCATGTGGTTCTCGGGGGAGACCTCGACCCAGCGCAGCGAGGGCGGGGCCCGGGTCATCAGGTCACCGACCAGCGGCGCCCGCAGCCCCAGGCCGACCCCCTCAACGCGCGCCATCGCTCAGTGGGCGTGGACGTGAGGGCGAGCGGGGGCCGCGGGAGGAGGTGCCGCGGCGGGAGTCGTGGGGGCCGGGGCGGGCGGTGCAGTCGGCTGCGCCGCGGTCGTCCCCGGAGCGGCCGGCGCGGTCGGCGCGGCCATGTGCGCGCCGCAGTTCCCGTCGTGTCCGCAGCTCATCGCCTGCCCAGTCGCCGCCCCCTGAGGGGCCGCCGGAGCTGCCCCCGGGGCGTGGCCCATGTTGGCGCCGCAGTTCCCGCTCTGGGCCATCGCAGCACTGCAGCTGCCGGCCTGCCCTGTGGCCGACTGAGCGCTCGCGCTCGTCGGGGGCTGCGCCATCGCTGGCGGATTACTCGCGCAGCCCTCAAGGGCCGCGCCGCCCAGAGCGGCAGACACCATCGCCAGAAGCTTCGCGCGGGTTTCGTTGTTCATCGGGTCACTCGCTCCTTGGGACGCTCCGCGGCCGGTCGGCCGTCGCGTAGGGTCCTATTGGGCAGGTACTAGCCGTGTCCATCCCGTCCGTGACCCGGAGGCTCCAACAAACCGCCCCTGCGATCCGCTCGATCGGCCATCCCATGCGCGTGAGCGCGTGGGCGCGGAAGCAAGGCGTGGAAACACGGAGGGCGGACGCTCCTCGCCGGCATTGTTCAGCGCGCCGATACAATCGTCGCAAGCGAAGATCGACGCTCGGGCGACGGGATCGCCCTTACCCTCAGCGGGTGCGCGGCCCCTCCTTCCAACGCCACCTGTTCCTCGCGTGTGTGGCCTCGGCGTGCGGCGCGCGCACCGGCCTCGATGAGCTGTTCGACGCGGCGGTGGACGTGCCCTGCGACGCCCTCGATCGACACGACGCCGGCCCCGAGGACGTCCCACTCCAGCCCCCGCGCTGCGGTCGGGACACGCCCGTCGGGAGCGTTCGTTTCGCCGTCGTCGGCGTCACCGGGCACGTCGCCATCGACGCCGAAGGGACGATCTACGCGCCGTACGAGACCTCCGACCGCGGGCGCGGCGTGGTCGCCCTCGATGCCTGCGGCCGGGAGCGCTGGCGGTCGCCGGCGGTGCGCCCCGGCGCGGGCGGACGCGTGCTTGGGGGCGAGGTCCGCCTCTCCACCGGCGACGACGTGCTGCTCACGAGCATGTACGGCGACACCGCCGCGCGCGGTCTGTGGCGCTTCGGGCGGAACGGCGAGGCCCGGCCGCCGTACCCGACGGTCGATGCCGTGGTGCGCTTCGTCGGACTGCCGCCGGGGCGCGGCCCGGTGCTGGTAACCCAGGGCGCGAGGACGACCGTGGGGCGCCTCGCGGGCTTCGAGCTCGCGGGCCGCCAGACCCTCGACGCGCCGGACTGGTCCAACGTGAACGAGTGCGCCGTTGCGGGCACGACCGTCGGCTGCCTCGACACCGCGCTCGACCTCACCAACGGCCGCAGGCTCTGGTCCGAACCCTACGAGATCCTCGATGGGACGCTGCGCCACGCGCTCCCGCCCGCGATCGACGGCGACCGGATCTACATCGCGTTCTTCGGCCTGAGTTCCTATGTGCTCGTCGCCCGGGAACTGCGGACGGGCCGGCTGATCTGGCGGGTAAACCTCGCCCGCTCCTCGCGGGGCCAGGTCGATCTCCTCATGGGCGCGCCCGTGATCGGCGCCGACGGCACGGTCTACGTCTACCTGAACGTCCACCGTGGCGGCGGCGGCGCGAGCGGCGAGCTGGTGGCCGTCCGCCGCGACGGCTCGCGCGCCTGGGGCTTCGGTGCCAGCGCCACCCGCACCGACTACCAGCGTTTCGCCACGCACGCCGTCGGGCGCGCGAGCGTGATCTACCTCGCGGTGGGCCGGGCGCTCTACGCCGTCGGGGAGGACGGCCGCCAGCGGTGGACGCTCGCGATCCCGGAGGGCGCCAACGCCTCGGCGCCCGTGCTCTCGCCCAACGGCGACCTCGCCCTGCACACCGACGACGACCGCCTGCTCGTCGTGGCGACCGAGTCCGCCGGCGCGGCCCCGTCGGCATGGCCCGTCACCGGCGGCGACGCCCGGAACGGCAACGCCCGGTGAGGTTCCTCGGTCACACCTTCGGTTCGGGCGACTAGAAGGCCGGTCGGTGCCTGCTCGCGTGCCCCGCTCCTCAGCCCCCGTAGGTGATCATGCCGTCCAACCGACACCTCCTCTGTAGCCTCTCTGCCGCGCTCCTCGTCGGCGGTTGCGGCGACGCGCCCCCGACGTCGGCCACCCCGCGCACCGGCCCGGACCCTTGGGCCTCGGTGCTCCGGGTCGCCCCCGCCGTCGATCGCAACCCCGATCCCCGCGTCGTCGAGATCGACCTTGAGGCGCGCTTCGGCGAGTGGGAGTACGCGCCGGGTCGTCGCGTCCGGGCGATGACCTACAACGGGTCGGTGCCGGGGCCGACGATCGAGGCCCGCGCGGGCGACACGGTGGTCGTGCATTTCACCAACCGCCTCGACCAGCCCACGACCATCCACTGGCACGGCGTGCGGGTACCCGCTTCCATGGACGGAAGCCCCCATTCGCAGCCGCCTGTCGCCCCGGGAGCCTCCTTCGAGTACCGCTTCACCGTGCCCGACGCGGGGACCTTCTGGTACCACCCGCACGTCACTGAGAGCGTGCAGATGGAGCGCGGCCTCTACGGCGCGATCGTGGTGCGGGGCGACCGCGAGCCGCGCGCCGACGCCGAGGGCGTGCTGGTGCTCGACGACCTGCTGCTCGGCGCCGACGGCCAGATCGCGCCGACCGGGGACCTCGTCGAGCAGCACACCGGCCGCGAGGGGGCCGTCGCCCTGGTCAACGGCCGCGCGGGCGCGGAACTCCCCATCCGTGCGGGCCAGCGGCAGCGGTGGCGCGTGGTCAACGCGGGCAGCGCACGCTTCTACCGCCTCGCCCTGCCGGGACACCGCTTCACCGTGGTGGGCACCGACGGTGGTCCCGTCGAGACGCCGCGCGCCTCCGACGAGCTCTTCCTGGTGCCTGGGGACCGCCTCGACGTCCTGGTGGACGGTACCGGCGACCCGGGTGCGACGGCCGTCCTCCAGAACCTCCCCTACGCCCGCGGCCACGGCGCCGGCCTCACCGAGGCGTCGGACATCCTACGGCTCCGCTACGCGCCCGACCCGGCGCTGCCGGCGCTCGCCACGCCCGCGCCCAGCCCGCGGGTCGAGCCGCTGGCCACGGCGGGCGTCGCGCCGCGCACCGTGACCTTCAACGAGCACATCGACCGCGACGCGGAGCGGGTCGTCTTCACCATCAACGACGCGTCCTACCCCGACGTGCCCGACGTCGTCGCGCGCGTCGGCGTCACCGAGGTCTGGGACCTCGTCAACGCGAGCGAGATGGAGCACCCCTTCCACCTGCACGGGTTCTTCTTCCAGGTGGTCTCGCGCGACGGCGCCCCCGAGGGCGAGCGGTCGTGGGAGGACACGATCCAGCTCCGGGGCAAGGAGCGCGTGCGCATCGCGTTCCGCCCCGACGAGCGCCCCGGCCACTGGATGTACCACTGCCACATCCTCGAGCATATCGAGCACGGGATGATGGCCACCGTGCGCGTGGAGCCCTGAGCCACGCCCCTCTGTGACCCGGAAGGACCCCACCGATGCACGCCCGTCTGACCATCGTTCTCCCACTGCTTGCTTTGCTTGTCGGCTGCGGTGACATGGCCCACGACGCGACCGGCGACGCGTCCGCCCACGACGGCCACGATGCGGCCGACGTCGGGACGACGGACGTCGGCCCCGCGACCGACCAACCGCCCGTCGCCGACGTCGCACCGGCCGAGCAGGACGCCGGGACCGACGCCGGTACGGCGGCGGACGCACCCGCCATGGTGCCCCTGCTCAACGACTGCGCGGCCTCGGCCTACGTGGACCGCTCCGCCGACGCCGCCGAGCGCACCGTGGTGCCGCGCGGCACCACGGGCTACACCCCGCGCTGCCTCACCATCCGCGCGGGCCAATCGGTGACCTTCGCCATGAGCCTCACCACCCACCCGTTGAACCCCGGCGTCCCGCACGGGTCGAGCGCGGGCGCCACTAGCCCCAGCCCCATCGAGGCGCAGCGTGCCGGGGACACCTACACGGTGACGTTCGCGGGCGCCGGCTTCTACCCGTTCCATTGCAACACCCACGGGCACGTCGGGATGGCCGGCGTCGTGCGCGTCCTGCCCTGACGGATCCCCTCCCAGCGCGGCCCTGACGCGGCGCCGTCAGGGCCTGCAGCTCTTCACCGGCCCGCCGCCCCGCTCAGCCGCGCCGCCAGGTCCGCGCCACGTCGATCCCATCGGCGCGCAGCCGCGCCTCGTCGGCCACCGTGGGCACCGTCCCGGCGGGCGCCTGGTACCACCCCGCGGGGTCGGCCGTCGCCACGTCGTCGCGCACCTTGAGCACGGTGAACATCCCGCCCATGTCGATGTACGCGTGGGGCCCGGGGCCCCCGCGCATCGGCGCGCTGTTGGGCGGGATCTCCATCCGCATCTCACCCATGCCGCCCATGCCCCGGTGGCCCATGGTCATGTACTCCGGCATCGAGCGGCTCATGCGGCGCTCCAGCACGCGCGGGTCCATGCCGACCATGTTCGGCAGGCCGTGGGCCATCTGCATCATAACGTGGTGGGTCATGTGGCAGTGCATCGCCCAGTCGCCCGACTCGGGCGGCACGAACTCGATCACCCGCGTGGCCCCGACGGGCACCAGCACCGTCGTCTCGGGCCGCTGCGCGCTCGCGGGCACGTAGCCGCCGTCCGTCGCCGTGACGTGGAACCACAGGCCGTGGATGTGGATCGGGTGGTGGTCCATGGGGCCGAGGTTGCCCAGGCGGATGCGCACCCGCTCGCCCTTGCCCACCAGCAGCGGCGCGGTGCTCGGGAACGCCTTGCCGTTGAAGGTGAGGACGTTGAAGTCGTTCATGGCGTTGGGGTCGGGCCGCCGGGCGCCCGCCTCGATCTTCCACTCGTGCGCCATGAGCACGAAGTCGCGATCGACCCGCGGGCCCCTCGCCTGGCGCGGATGCACGACGATCATGCCCACTGCGCCGAGCGCGATCTGCGTCATCTCGTCGAAGTGCGAGTGGTACATGAACGTGCCGGGGTGGCGGAGCGTGAACTCGTACACCCACGTCTCGCCCGGCGGGATCGGGCGCTGGTTCAGGCCGCTGACGCCGTCCATCCCGTTGGGCAGGACGATGCCGTGCCAATGCACCGTGGTCGGCTCGGGCAGCCGGTTGGTGACGTACATCCGCAGCCGGTCGCCCTCGACGAGCTCGATCACCGGCCCCGGCGTCGTGCCGTTGTAGCCCCACACCTCCGCGGTGAGGTCGGGGCTGAACTCGTTGGGGAAGGACTCGACCACGAGGTGGCCGACCTTCACCCCATCGACCACGCGCAGCGGCAGCGTGCCCCCGTTGGGCACCGTCACCCCAGGCTGCCCGGCAGGGAAGCGGCGCACGATCGCGGCGGAGGTCGCTGGCGGGGGTGGCGTCTGCCCCGCCGTCTGTCCCTGCGTCGGGCCCCCGGGCGCGCCGTGGCCCTCGTGGGTCTGCGCCTCGGCCCGCTCCGCGCGGGTCATCAACCCGAGCGCCGTCGCCGCGCTGCTGGCATGGAGAAAGGATCGTCGGTCCATGGCTTCAGTGACCTCCTGCGGATGCGCCCGACGCGTCCATCGACGCGGCGGACATGGATTCGGTGCCGTCGGACGCGCCCACCTGGCGCCCCGCGAAGAGGGTGGTGGTGCCCGCGGTGGCGCTCCAGAACTCTCGGCGGACCTCGGCGCGCCGGAGCGTGGCGTCCAGGAGCTCGCGCCGGGCCTGGAGCAGCTGGAACACCGAGACCTGCATCGCGTTGTACTGGAGCAGCGTCTCGCGCAGCACGCGCTCGCGCGCCGGCACGATCACGGCGTCGTACTGCCGCGCGCGGGCGTGCGCGGAGCGCAGGCGGTTGCGGGTCTCGCGCAGGGCCGAGCGCAGGTCCACGGCGCTCGCGTAGTAGCGCTCGAGCGCGGCGTCGAACTGCGCCCCATAGGCGGCTGTGGCGCCCCGCCGCTGGTCGAAGATCGGGAGCGTGACGCGCGCCCCGCCGCCGACCTCCACGGAGTTGCCGTCCTGTTCGGCGTGCGCGTCCACCGTGATGTCGGGCAGCCACCCCTCGGCCCGGCTGAGGCCGACGCGCCGGGCGAGGGCCTGGAGGTTGGCGCGCTGGGCCGCGAGGTCGAGGCTGGCCTCGAGGGCGCGCGTCTCGGTCATCGCCTCCAGCGAGAGGGCCTCGGGCGCGGGGGGTAAGCCCTCCGCGAGGGTCCACTCGGTGGCGTCGCCGTGGAGCCCGAGCAGGCGCTGCAGACGCTCGCGGCGGTCGAAGCGCTCCAGCTCGATCTCCGCCACCGTGACGCGCGCGGTTTCGTAGGCCGCCTCCTGCACCGAGAAGTCGAGGGCCCGGAGGTTGCCCGCCGCGTGGAGCGCGCGGGCGGCGTCGCGCGCGGCCGCGAAGGCGTCCAGCGCCTGCTGGGCGGTCGCGAGCCGCTCCTCGGAGGCCTGCACCGCGTAGAAGGCCGCGCGCACCGCGTAGCCCGTCTCCAGCACCGTCCCCGCGACGCGCGCCTGCGCCGTCTCCAGCTCCGCCCGGGCGAGGCCCGCCCGCTGCGTCGTGAGGATCGCCCGCGTCAGCCCGAACTCCAGGCGCACGTCGCCCTGCAGGGGCTGCGAGCGGTCGGTCTGGTAGCGCACGTCGAACTCGACCGCCGGGTTGGGGAGCGTGCCGGCCTGGGCGAGCCAGCCGCGCGCCACGCCGAGGTCCCGCAGCGACGCGCGCAGGTGGCGGTTGTTGCGTAACGCGATCCCCACCGCGGCGTCGGCCGTGAGCGGGCGGGCGAGGACCTCCCGCGTGACGGCCGGGTCGTGATCCTCGGGGGGGCCGTCCGCGACGCGTAGGGGGATGGACGCGCCGGAGAGCTGCTCGACGCGCCGCAGGTCGGACGAGAACGACGTCGTCGCGCATCCGGTGAGCGGCAGCAGCAGCGCTAGCGCGGCCGGCAGGAGGCGCTCAGTGCGCATGGACGTGGCCTCCTCCGGTCGGGGGAGCACCCGCGTCCGCGGCGAGGCCGGTCCAGGCCCCGGTGGGCTCGCCCGGGAGGGGCGGGTCGCCCGTGAGGGCCACCGTGGGGTCGCCAACCGGCGCCTCGCGCGCGCCCGAGGAGAGCGCCGACTGCTCGGCGAAGCGCACAGGGACCTCGCGGCCCCCGCACCCGAGCGGGAGGGCGGTCGCACTGACCAGGATGAGAACGCGTGGGATCAGGAGGTTCATGGGCTTCGTCGCGGCAGACGCGCGTGGTGGGTGGGGATTACAGCCGAAGCGGGCTCAGGCTCTACGGCTGCGCGGCCGACCTGTGACCCGGCCGGGGTCGATTCACGCGGCGCGCGCGGCGGCGGGGTAGCCCTTCGCGGTCAGCGCGCCGGCGAGCTGCTCGGCGCTCACCCGCGCCGGGTCGTGCCGGACGCGGACGGTCTTGTCGGGCAGCGAGGGGTGGACCTCCTCGACGCCGTCGAGCGCGTCGAGTGCCTGGGAAATGTGGCGGACGCACGAGCCGCAGTTCATGCCGCGGACGTCGAGCAGGGTCTCGTTGGAGTTCATGGTTTCGTCGCTCCTGCGGGCCGCGTTGCTTTGGCTCGCATCAAGGCAGACGCAGGCCCCCTCGGTGCCTTACAGCCGCATCGACCTCACAGGCGCACGCGGCGCAGGCGGAGAGCGTTGGCGATGACGGAGACGGAGCTCAAGCTCATGGCCGCGGCGGCCAGCATCGGGCTGAGCAGCAGGCCGGTGAGCGGGTAGAGCACTCCGGCCGCGACGGGCACCCCGAGGGCGTTGTAGCCGAAGGCGAAGGCGAGGTTCTGCCGGATGTTGGCCATCGTGGCGCGGCTGAGCCGGCGCGCCCGCACGAGGCCCCGCAGGTCGCCCCCCACCAGCGTTACGCCCGCGCTCTCCATCGCCACGTCGGCGCCGGTGCCCATCGCGACGCCGACGTCGGCCTGGGCGAGCGCGGGCGCGTCGTTGATGCCGTCGCCCGCCATCGCCACGCGGCGTCCCTCGGACTGCAGGCGCTTCACCGCCTCGGCCTTCTGGTCGGGCAGCACTCCGGCGATCACCTCGTCGATGCCGAGTTTGCGCCCCACCGCCTCGGCCGTCGTCCGGCTGTCGCCGGTGAGCATCACGATGCGCAGACCCTCTCCGCGCAGCGCCTTGAGCGCCTCGGCCGCCGTCTCCTTGATCGGGTCGGCGACGCCGACGAGGCCCGCGAGTGCGCCGTTGACGGCCACGAACATCACCGTCTGCCCCTCCGCCCGCAGCGCCTCCGCCCGCGCGTCGAGGGTGCCGACGGAGGCGCCCACGTCCAGCATCAGCGCCTTGTTGCCCAGCGCGACCGCACGATCGCCCACGCGGCCGGTGACGCCCTTGCCGGTCACCGACGCGAAGTGCTCCGCGCCGGTGAGGGTGAGGCCGCGCTCCCTGGCGCCCGCGACGAGGGCCGCGGCCAGCGGATGCTCGCTGCCCTGCTCCAGGCTGGCCGCGAGGCGCAGGAGCTCGGCCTCCTCGACCCCCGCGGACGACTCCACGGCGACGAGCTTCGGCCGCCCCTCGGTGAGCGTGCCGGTCTTGTCGAGGACGAGCGTATCGACCGAGCGCAGCACCTCGATCGCCTCGGCGTTGCGAAAGAGGACCCCGGCCGTCGCGCCGCGCCCCGTCGCCACCATAATCGACATCGGGGTGGCGAGTCCGAGCGCGCAGGGGCACGCGATGATCAGGACGGCGACCGCGTTGACGAGGGCGTACGCGAGGCGGGGCTCCGGGCCCCAGAGCGACCACGCCGCGAAGGTGAGCACCGCGACCAGGATCACGGCAGGCACGAAGTAGCCCGCGACCGTGTCGGTGAGGCGCTGGATGGGGGCGCGGCTGCGCTGGGCGTCGGCCACCATGGCGACGATGCGCGCGAGCAGCGTGTCGCGCCCGACCTTCTCGGCGCGCATCACGAGCGCGCCGGTGCCGTTGAGCGTCGCCCCGACGACGCGGTCGCCCGCGTGCTTCTCCACGGGCATGGGCTCGCCCGTGATCATGGACTCGTCGAGGCTGCTCGCGCCTTCCAGCACGACGCCGTCCACGGGCACCTTCTCGCCCGGGCGCACCCGAAGCCGGTCGCCCGGTTGCACGGCGTCGAGCGGGACGTCCTCCTCCGCGCCGTCGTCGCGCAGGCGCCGGGCCGTCTTGGGTGCCAGCCCGAGCAGGGCCCGGATGGCGGCGCCGGTGCGGCTGCGCGCGCGGAGCTCGAGCACCTGGCCGACCAGCACCAGCGTGACGATCACCGCGGCGGCCTCGAAGTACACCGCCACCCGCCCCCCGTGGCCACGGAAGGCCGCCGGGAAGAGGCCCGGCGCGAGGGTCGCGACGACGCTGTACCCGTAGGCCACCCCGACGCCGAGGCCGATCAGCGTGAACATGTTGAGATGGCGGTTCACGAGCGACTGCCAGGCGCGCACGAAGAAGGGCCACGCGCCCCAGAGCACCACCGGCGTGGCGAGCGCGAGCTCGACCCCGTTGTGCAGGTGCGAGGGGAGGAGGTGTCCGAGCGGGTCGCCGGGGATCATCGCGCCCATGGCGAGGGCGAACAGCGGCACCGTGATCGCCGCGCTCACCACGAGGCGTCGCTGCATGCTCGCGAGCTCGGGGTCGTCGCCCTCCGTCGGTGCGACGGGCGCGCGGGGCTCCAGGGCCATGCCGCAGATCGGGCAGCTGCCGGGCCCCGAGCGCACGACCTCGGGGTGCATCGGGCAGGTGTATTCGACCGCCTCGGTCGTCGGCTTCGCGCGCGGCGCGACGGGGGCCGCCGCGGGTTCGGCGTAGCGCGCGGGGTCGGCGCGGAACTTCTCCGCGCAGCGGGTGCTGCAGAAGTGCCAGGTGCGCCCGCCCCAGTCGTGGTGCTCCTTCGCGGTCACGGGCGACACGTCCATGCCGCAGACCGGATCCTTGACGGTCTCGCCGGCTGCGGGCGGCCCGCCCTGGGCGGGAGCGTGGTGGTGGTGGGACGCGTGAGCCTGATGGTCCATGGAGTGCCTCGCGGGGCGGTCGCCCGGCAGTCCGCAGAGCAGGCGGCGTGCCCCGTCGCTGCGATCTGTCACCGGCTTCCGTCTCTGGAGCCGCAGACGGACCAGTGCCATCGGCATTACACCGCGCGAATCTCCGCCCCGCGCCCGAGCGGACGTCCGGCGGTCGTCGATGGTGCAATCCGTTCGCCCGAGCGCAGCTTGTGCGCCGGACACCGAGATCGAGTTCCGGGCAGGCGAAGTTCCACCGATTCCTCCGCGCCCATGGACGTGGCGCGTGGGTTGCTCAAGGGGACGTCATCGGCGCAACGCGGGGGAGTGATCCCCATCGAACGCTCGAGGGAGGATCTCCCGTGAATGGCCAACCTCAAGGCGCCCGTGATCGGCGCGTCGCGACGGCGTGGGCCGGACTCATCGCCGCGGTGATCACGCTCCTCGCGACGGAGGGCGCCCACGGCCAGCCTCGCGACACGCTGCCGAGCCCGCTCGATGTCGTCGGCGTGGTCCAATACGCGGGCGCGCACCGGGCGGAGATCACGGCCGCGCTGGCCGAGGCGCGGGCGCTCGGACAGCGACCGGCCATCGTCGGATCGCTGCCCGACCCCATGGTGATGGTGTCGGCGGACCACATCCCCTTCTCCGGCATGGGCTTCGACGGGAGCGTGATGGTGCAGCAGGAGTTCCCGCTCTCCGGCGTCCTGGGCGCCCGTCGGCGCGCGGCCCAGTCCGCCGCCGACGCGCGACGCCTGCGGGCGGGCGAGACCGTGCTCGACGTGACGGCGGAGGCGCTCCGGGCCTTCCACATGCTCGCGGGCCTGCGTCGGATGGCCGCGGTGCTCGACGCCCAGGTCGCGCTCGCCGGGGACCTCACCCGCATCGCCACCGCGCGCTACGCCGCTGGCGCGGCGCCGCAGTCGGACGTCCTGCGCGCCGACACGGAGACGCGCCGGCAGGCCACCCGGCGGGCCGCGCTGCGGGGCCAGACGGTCGCCGCCGAGGCGATGCTCAACGCCGCCCTCGGCCGCGCGGGCGACCTCCCGGTGCCGGAGCTCGCCGCCGCGGCCGACGAGCCCCCGGCGGCCGCGGAGGCGCTGGTCGCCGAGGCCCTGCGCTCGCGGCCCGAGCTCGCGTCGGTCGAGGCCTCGCGGCGCCAGTACGGCTCGGAGGTCGAGGCGATGCGCGCGATGTACGCGCCGATGGCCTTCGTGCGCGCGGGGGCCTCGACCACCATGAGCGACGGCCCGGGGGTGATGGTGATGGTGGGGGTGACCGTTCCGATCTGGCGCGCGCGGCTCGCGGCGGGCGTCGCCGAGGCCCGCGCCATGGGGACGATGGCAGACGCGGAGCTGCGCGGGGCGCGCACGATGATCGAAGGCGAGGTGCGCGCCGCCCTCGGCTCGCTCGACGCCGCCCGCGTGCGGTCGGCCGCCCTGCGCGACGAGGTCGAGCCGCAGGCGGTCCAGACCCTGCGGGCGACGATCGCGGCCTACGCCGCCGGCCAGGCGCCGCTCGTCGCGGTGATCGAAGCCATCGTGTCGCTGCGCATGACGCAGGAGGAGCGGGTGATGGCGGAGGTCGATGTCGGCGTCGTCCGCGCACGGCTGGAGCGCACCGTCGGGCGCTTCGGCGGCGGGCCGCGATGATCGCTCACCCGCTGGTGGCGCGGGGATGGCGCACGCTCTCGGTGGCCACGCTCGCCGTGGTCGTCCTCATGGTGGGGTCGCTCATCACGCAGCACCTCCGCCGGGCCTGGCCCTTCTCGCTGCACCACGAGATGGCGCCGGCGAATCCGCCCGGAGGGCGCACCGCCGCGCCACTCGCCCTCGACGGGAACGAGGCCGTCGATCCGCACGCGGCCCACACCGTACCGGGGCGCGTGCCGGTGGCGGTCCCCCGGGGGCAGCTCGACGCGATCGGCGTGCGCGTCGCCCGCGTCGCGAGGGAGGACATCGGTCGGCCCGTGCGCGCCGTCGCGACGGTGGCGCTCGACGAGTCGCGGGTCTCGCACGTTCACACCCGCGTGGCGGGGTGGATCGAGCGGCTCTACGTCAACACCACCGGGCAGCGCGTCACGCGCGGCGCACCGCTCGCCGCCATCTTCTCGCAGGAGCTGCTGGCCTCGCAGAACGAGCTCATCGCGCTGCGCCAGAACCTCGCCCACCCGACCACTGCGGCGGCTACGCAGGGCCTCCTCGCGGCCACGCGCAGCCGCCTCGCGGTGCTCGGGATGACCGCGGCGGAGCTCGCCCAGGTCGAGAGCACGGGCCGCCCCCTGCGCACCGTCACCGTGGTGGCTCCCCGCACGGGCGTGGTGCTCCACCGCGGGATCGCCGTCGGGACCGCGGTGGACCCCTCGACGGAGCTGCTCACGATCGCGGACCTCTCCCGCGTCTGGGTGCTGGCCGAGGTCCCCGAAGGCGACATCCCCGCGATTCAGCGGGACACGCCGGCGCGGCTCGAGTTCGCGGCCTCGGGCCGGGCACCCTTCGAGGCGCGAATCGACTTCCTCTACCCCACCCTCACCGAACGCACGCGGACCTTGCGCGCGCGCTTCGTGGTCCCGAACGACGACGGCTCCCTGCGCCCCGGCCTCTACGGTGAAGCCAACTTCCAGGTGAGCGCTCACGGGGCGCTGACGGTCCCGCGGGACGCCGTCGTGGACACCGGCGAGACCCAGCACGTCTTCGTCGTCGGGAGTGACGGGCGCTTCGTGCCCCGAGCCGTCACGCTGGGGACCCGGCTCGACGACCGCGTGGAGGTGCGCGAGGGGCTGAGCGAAGGGGAGTCGATCGTTGCTTCGGGGGTGTTCCTGATCGACTCGGAGAGCCGTCTGCGCGCCTCGGGGGGCGGCACGGGTCACGCCCACGGCGGACAGACGCCGCCGGCGGCCGGCGCCACACCGAGCGATCGCGGCGCCCGTCCCGAGCCCGCTCCGAGCCCACCGCCGGGCTCGGCTCACGCGGGCCACTAGGAGCCGCCGCCGTGGTCGAGCGCATCATCGAGCTGTCCGCGAAGCGCCCGTGGGTCGTCTTCGGCGTGATGGCCCTCCTCGTCGTGTGGGCCGTCACCGCCATGAGGCGGACGCCCCTCGACGCGATCCCAGACCTCTCCGATCCGCAGGTCATCGTGTTCACCGACTGGATGGGCCGGAGCCCCGACCTCGTCGAGGACCAGATCACCTACCCCCTCGTGCGCGCGCTCCAGAGCACGCCCCACGCCCGGACGGTGCGCGGCTACTCGATGTTCGGGATGAGCTTCATCTACGTGATCTTCGAGGACGACACCGACATCTACTGGGCGCGCACCCGGGTCCTCGAGCAGCTCGGGCGCGTGCAGCGGCTCCTGCCCCCGGACGTCGCACCCATCCTCGGACCCGACGCGACCGGCGTCGGCTGGGTGTTCCAATACGTGATCGAGGACACCTCCGGGCGACGCGACCTCGCGCAGCTCCGTGAGCTCCAGGACTTCACGATCCGCCCGACGCTCCAGGCGGTCTCCGGCGTCGCCGAGGTCGCGACGGTCGGCGGCTTCGAGCGCCAGTACCAGATCGTCCTCGATCCGAACCGCCTCGCCGCCTACGGACTCTCACTGGCCGACGTGACCCGCGCCGCGCGGGACGCCAACTCCGAGGTGGGGGCGCGCGTGCTGGAGGTCGCCGGGCGCGAGTACGTCCTGCGCGGCCGCGGGTACGTGCGGACCCTCGCCGACCTCGAAGCGAGCGTCGTGAGCGTGGGCGCGGGCGGCAACCCCATCCGGCTGCGCGACGTCGCGCGCGTCCAGTTCGGCCCGGAGATCCGCCGGGGCGCCGCGGACTTCGACGGCCGCGGCGAGGCCGTCGGCGGCATCGTCGTCATGCGCATCGGCTCCAACGCCCTCCAGGTCAACGACGCCATCAAGGCCGAGATCGCGCGGCTGAGCCTGCCCGAGGGCGTCCGCCTCGTGCCGACCTACGACCGCTCGCACCTGATTCGCGGCTCCGTGGCGACGCTGAGAAATACGCTCATCCAGGAGGGCGTCATCGTCGCGCTCATCTGCCTCTTCTTCCTGTTCAGCGCCCGGTCGGCCTTCGTCGCCGTCGTCGTCATTCCGCTCGCGGTCCTGCTCACCTTCATCCCGACGTTCCACGTCGGCATGTCGATCAACATCATGTCCCTCGCCGGGATCGCGATCGCGGTGGGGGAGCTTGAGGACGCCTCCACGACCTTCGTCGAGAACGGCGCGCGCCGGCTCTCGCTCGCGGCCGCGGGCGCGGACCGGCGACGCGTCATCCTCGACGCGCTCAAGGAGGTCGGACGCCCCACGTTCTTCTCCCTCCTCCTGGTCACCGTGAGCTTCGTCCCGCTCCTCAGCCTGACCGGCCAGGCCGGGCGGCTGTTCCGCCCGCTCGTCCTCACGCACACCTTCGCCACCTTCGCGGCGGCGCTGCTCTCCGTGACGCTGGTGCCGCCCCTCATGTTGCTCGTGATGCGGGGCAGGTTTCGCCGGGACGACGAGAACCCCGTCAGCCGCGTCCTGACCCGGATGTATCGGCCGGTGGTGCGCCTCGCCGTCCGGGCGCGATGGTTCGTCCTCCTCGGCGCGGCCGCGTTGCTCGCGGCGACGGTGCCCGTGGCCCTACGCCTCGGCTCGGAGTTCATGCCGCCCCTCGACGAGGGCTCTCTCCTGGTCATGCCCACGACCTTTCCGGGCATCTCCATCGAGGAGGCGCGCCGGGCGCTCACGGCCCAGGATCGGATCATCCGATCCTTCCGGGAGGTGTCGTCGGTGCATGGCAAGGCCGGGCGGGCGGAGACGGCCACCGACCCGGCGCAGCTCGACATGATCGAGAGCGTCGTGGTCCTGCGCCCCACGAGCGCGTGGCCGCGGCGGTATACCGCGCGGTGGTACAGCGGAGGGCCCGAGTGGCTGCGGGTTCCCCTCCGATGGATCTGGCCTGAGCAGCGTCCGCGCACGCTCGAAGAGCTCAGCCGCGACCTGGACGCGGCGCTGCGGATGCCCGGCTATCAGATGGCGATCGCGCCGCCGATTCGGACGCGCATCGACATGCTGACGACCGGCGTGCGGACACCCGTTGGCATCAAGGTCTTCGGGCCCGACCTCGCCGAGATCGAGCGCCTCTCCATCGCCCTCGAAGGGATGCTGCGCGGCGTCCCGGGAACGCGCAGCACCTTCGCGGAGCGCCAGACGGGCCGCGAGTACATCGACGTCGTCCCCGACCGGGAGGCCATCGCCCGCTACGGACTGAGCGTGCGGGACGTCCACGACGTCGTCGAAGCGGCCGTCGGGGGCATGGCGGTCTCGACCGTGATCGCAGGCCGGTCGAGGTTCTCGATCAACCTGCGCTACGCCGCGGACTACCGGGCCGATCCCGACTCGCTGCGCCGCATCCTCATCCCGGTGGCCAGCTCGGAGCCGGTGGGCGAGGCGGAGGCCGGCGGCGCGGGCGCCGGCTCATCCCCGGCGGGCAACAGCGCCCAGGGGGCCATGGGTGGCAGCGGCATGGGAGGCGGCGCAGGTCGCACCGGGATGCGGGTCGGGGCACCGGGTGGCGCGAGCCCGGCACCGGCGATGGGCGCACCGGCCGCATCCGCGCCTGATCCGAGCGATCGCTGGCGACCGTCCGGGGCGACGGTTCCGCTCGGGGCGATCGCGGACGTGCGGGTCGTGACCGGCCCGCCGATGATCAAGGACGAGAACGGCGTCCTGGTCGGCTACGTCTTCGCCGACATCGACGCCTCGCAGCGCGACCTCGGCGGCTGGGTGAGCGACGCGAGGGCCGTCGTCGCGCGCCAGTTGTCACTGCCTCCGGGCTACCGGCTGCAATGGACGGGTCAGTACGAGTTCATGGCGGAGATGCAGGCGCGCATGGCCTGGGTGGTGCCGCTTACCCTCCTGCTGGTCGTCTTCCTTCTTCGTCGAGCCATGCGGGGTTGGGCCCAGACGGGCCTGGTCCTCACCAGCCTGCCCTTCGCATTGATCGGCAGCGTGTGGCTGCTCCACCTGCGGCACTACAACGTCTCGACCGCCGTGTGGGTGGGCCTCATCGCCGTCATCGGAACCGCCTCCGAGACCGGCATCCTCATGGTCGAGTTCCTCGATCAGGCGGTCTCGTTGCGGCAGAAGGACAAGGCTTCGCTGGACGTGAGCGACGTGGATGAAGCCGTCGTGGAGGGGGCTTCGTCGCGGGTACGGCCCATCGTGATGTCGGTGGCCAGCACGGTGCTGGGCCTCTTGCCCCTGCTCTGGGAGGCGGGCCCGGGCGCCGACGTCTCCGCGCGCATCGCCGCTCCGGTCGTGGGCGGCCTGGTGTCGTGTCTGGCGCTCACGCTTCTCGTGCTGCCCGCCGCCTACGCGGTCTGGCGCAGGGGACAGATTCGTCGCGGGGGCATCGACGGACCGCCCGAGACGGAAGGAGCCGCGCCGGCATGAAGGACTGTCCATCGGACAGCTCACGACCCCGCGGTCTCCCATGCACTGAGGGGCGCCGGCGTGCCGGGATCCAGAACGACCCGCCGATCCTCTGCGAACGAGGGATGTAATCCGCCGCGCCCGGCTGCGTCGGCCCGATCGAACCGGAGCCGAACCCCCATGACATCCTCGCTCGCGAACCCCCTGTCCCCTCCCGACGACCCGACGCGCGTGCAGCTCGCGGTGCTCGGCATGACCTGCGCGGCCTGCGTCGGCCGCATCGAGCGCGTGCTCGGGCGCGCGCCCGGCGTGCTCGACGCGCGGGTGAACCTCGCCACCCAGCATGCGACGATCGACTACGACCCCGCCGCGACGGCCCCGGAGGCCCTCGCCGAGGCGATCCGCGGGGCGGGCTACGAGGTCCCCGACGTGCCCGCGGCGGGCGAGGCCCCGCCCGACGCAGCGTCGCGCCTCGCGCGCATCGACGCCGCCGAAGAGTCCGACGCCCGCCGCGACCGGCGCGACCTGATCGTGGCTGCGGCGCTGGCCGTGCCGCTCCTGGTCGTCGGGATGTCGCACGGCGCGATCCCGGGGACCGCGGGCGCCGCCGGGCGCTACCTCCAGCTCGCGCTGGCGACGGCGGTGGTCTTCGGCCCCGGGCGCCGCTTCCTGCGCCTCGCGGCCGCGGCGCTGCGCCACCGGAGCGCCGACATGAACGTCCTCGTCGCGCTCGGCGCCCTCACCGCCTGGGGCTGGTCGGCGGCGGTGACCTTCGTGCCGCGACTGCTTCCGCACGGCGAGCACGGTCACGTCCCGGTGTACTTCGAGGCGGCCGGCGCGATCGTCGCGTTCATGCTGCTGGGCAAGGCCCTGGAGCGGCGCGCGCGCCGGCGCCTGGGGGACGCGGTGCGCGGCCTCGTGGCCCTCCAGCCGCCGAGCGCGACGCGCCTGCGGGGCGGGGTTGAGCTCGAGGTGACGGTGGGGTCGCTGCTCCCGGGCGACCGCGTGCGCGTGCGCCCCGGGCAGCGCGTCCCGACCGACGGGACGGTCGTGGAGGGTCAGGCCGCCGTGGACGAGTCGATGCTCACCGGCGAGAGCGTGCCCGTGGAGCGCGGGCCCGGCGACCCCGTGCAGGGCGGGACGCTGGTCGAGGGCGGCAGCCTCGTGATCGAGGTGACGCGCCGGGGCGCCGAGTCGGCCGTTGCGCGCATCGTGGACGCCGTCTCCGAGGCCCAGGGCACGCGCGCGCCCATCGCCCGCCTCGCCGACCGGGTGAGCGCGGTGTTCGTGCCGGCGGTAGTCGCGCTCGCCGTACTCACCTTCGCCGCGTGGATGGTGCTCCCGCGCGGGCCCGACGGACTCGCCGCCGCGGTCGAGCACTTCGTCGCGGTGCTGGTGATCGCCTGCCCCTGCGCGCTCGGGCTCGCCACGCCCGCGGCCGTCGCCGTGGGCACGAGCCGCGCGGCCGCCCTCGGGCTGCTGGTGAAGGGCGGCGAGGCCCTGGAGCGCGCCTCGAAGATCGACCAGGTGCTCTTCGACAAGACGGGCACCCTCACCCTGGGCCGGATGGCCCTCGCGCGGGTGGTCCCCGCGGGCGGGAGGGGCGAGGACGAGCTGCTCGCGCTGGCGGCCGCCGCGGAGGCGGGGAGCGAACACCCCGTGGCGCGCGCCATCGTCGCGGGCGCCGCCGCGCGGGGCCTGACCGCCGTCGCCGCGACGGAGTTCACGGCGACCCCGGGCGGCGGCGTGCAGGCCCGCGTCGGCACGTCGCTCGTGTGCGTCGGCACCACCCGCTGGCTGGCGTCGCAGGGGGTCGCCGCCGACGCGCTGGAGCCCGCGGCGGCCGCGGCCGCGGACCGGGGCGAGACGCCCGTGTTCGTGGCCATCGACGGCGCCCTGGCGGGCCTCGTGACGGTGGCCGACACGGTGCGCCCCGAGGCCGCCGCGACCGTGGCCGCGTTGACGGCGATGGGCGTGTCCGTGGCGATGGCGACGGGCGACCGGTGGGCGACGGCGCTGACGGTCGCGCGCGCCGCGGGCGTGAGCGAGGTGCATGCGGAAGTGCGCCCCGAGGAGAAGGCCGCGCTGGTGGCGCGGCTGCGCGCGGCGGGGCGCACCGTGGCGATGGTGGGCGACGGCGTGAACGACGCGCCCGCGCTAGCCGCGGCCGACCTCGGCGTGGCGATGGGCGGCGGCGCGGACGTCGCAGCGGCCGCCGCGGACGTGACGATCCTGCGGGGCGGCGTCGGGGCGGTGCCGACGGCGCTCGCGCTCGCGCGGGCCACGCTGCGCACGATCCGGCAGAACCTCTTCTGGGCCTTCGTCTACAACCTCGTCGGCATCCCCCTCGCGGCGGGGCTGCTCGAGCCCGTGACGGGCTGGTCGCTCTCGCCGGTCTTCGCGAGCGCGGCGATGTCGCTGTCGAGCGTCTCGGTGCTCCTCAACTCGCTGCGGCTGCGGCGGTGGTCGCCGTGATCCCCTCCGTGCCCTCCGCCGCCGACGCCGTTAGACTCCGGCCCATGGACGCCCACGTCACCGAGTCGCTGCTCGCCGCGCGTTCGAGCTTCCTCGCCTTCCTGGAGCGCCGGCTCGGCGACCGCGCGGCGGCCGAGGACATCCTCCAGGACGCCTACGCCCGCAGCATGACCCACGGCGCCTCGCTCCGGCAGGACGAGTCGTCGCGCGCCTGGTTCTACCGGATCCTGCGCAACGCGGTGATCGACCGCCGGCGCCGGGACGCCAGCCACGGCCGCGCGCTCGACGCCCTGGCCGCGGAGCTGGACGAGCCGGAGGCGCCGCCGGTGGCGGCCCTCGCGCCGACCACCTGCGCGTGCGTGGGGCGGCTGGCGGACGCGATGAAGCCCGAGTACGCGGCGGCGCTCCGGCAGGTGACCGTTGCCGGGCAGAGCGTGAAGGACTTCGCCGAGGCCGAGGGCATCACCGCGAACAACGCCGCCGTGCGGGTCTTCCGGGCGCGCGAGGCGCTGCGCGCGCGGGTGCAGGCCTGCTGCGGGTCCTGCGCGGACGACGGGTGCGCCGACTGCACCTGCGCCCCGGCGACGTAGGCGACCGCGACACCCGAAACGGCCCGCGCGACACTTTGTCGGTCACGGCCGCCGCCCGAACGGCTAGCAGGGGGACAGGAGGTCTCTACCCATGATGAAGCTGCTCTCCCCCCGGACCCTGATGATCCTCGGGGCCCTCTCCCTCGCCACGGGCCTCGGGGCGACGGTCACCGCCGTTCGCACCGCCCGGGGCGCCGGCGACTGCTGCTACCCCGGCTCGCCCTGCTGCCATCCCGGCTCGCCCTGCTGCCAGGGCCGCCACCGCGCGGGCTGACCCGACGCCCGCGTGCCTCCGACCCGCGAAGCCTCGGAGGCCGAGCTCGACGACCTCATGGCGCGCGTGAGCGAGGGCGAGCGCGAGGCCTTCACGCCCCTGTTCCGCGCGCTGCACCCGCGCGCGTTGCGGGTGGCGGCCCGGCGCCTCGGGCCCGCGCGCGCCGACGAGGTCGCCCAGGCCGCCATGGTCAAGCTCTTCACCCGCGCGGCCTCGTTCACCCCCGGGCGACCGGCGCTGCCGTGGTTCTACGCCGTGGTGGCCAACGAGGTCCGCGCCGAGCTTCGTCGCACCCGGCACGACGCCGGCGCCGTCCCGGAGCACCACCCGAGCCCCGAGGCCGCGGCGGACGACGCGCTCGCCGAGCGCGAGCTCCGTCGCGCGCTCCAGGGGAGCGTGGACGCGCTCGACCCGACCTCGGCCGAGGCCATTGCCGTCCTGCTCGGGGAGGGGGCGCCCCCGCCGATCGCGCCCGCCACGCACCGCAAACGCCTGTCCCGCGCCTACGCCCGGCTCCGCGCCCTCCTGGGAGGTGACCCGTGACCCCTGATTTGACCGCCCCGCCGTCCCTCGAAGCGCGCGTCCGCCGGGCCTACGAGTGGGGCCTCGCCCGGGACGGGCTCGTGCGCGCGCTGATCGTCCTCGGCCTGTCGGTGCTCGCCGCGCGTGTGGCCGGCGTCGCCCTCCGGCCCCTCACCCTGGCGCTGGTGGTCCTCGCGTGGACCTTTCTCGGCTGGCGCCGGGGGTGGTGGCTACGGGGCGCGCAGGTGGGCCTTCTGGGCGGCCTCGCGGCGCTCCTGCTCCCGATGTCCCTGCTGCGCCCGTGCTGCCCGCCCGGGATGATGGTCTGCGAGAACTGCTGCGCCCGCCCCGGCACCTGCGCCCTCGCCGGGCTCGCGCTCGGCGTGGTGATGGCGGCGCTCCTCCCGCGCCGCGGCGACGGCGGGCAGCGCGCGCGCGCCGGCGTCGGGATGCTGCTGGGCGTGGTGTCGATCGGCTCGGTGCGGTGCAGCGGGCTCTTCCTGGGCGAGGCCCTGGGCATGTTCGCCGGGCTCCTCGGCGGCGCCGTGGCGGTGAGCGCGGGGGCGTGGGTCTGGACCCGGGCGAGAGCGACGGCGTGAGCCCCCTCCGAGCCGTGAAGCGGGGACCCGCGAACTCTCGCAGCGTCCTCGCGCTTGCGGGCCAACTGGCCGGCGCGGGCGCACTCCTCGCGAGCTGCACGAACCAATGCCCCGAGGTCGAGATCCCCGGCCGAATCCAGGTGGACCTGGAAGGTCGCGGTGGGCCATCGACCTTCGTCGCGGTGGGCGACTGCTCGGGGGACGGCCGCCCCGACGTGATGAACGGGCGCCGGGTGTTCGTCGCACGCGCGGAGGGCGGCTTCGACCTGCTCGATCTGGAGGCGCCCATCCCGAGCACGACCTCGGCGGGAACCTTCGTGGACCTCGACGCGGACGGCGAGGGTGACCTGGTGGTGGCGGGCCCCGGCGTGCAGTGGCACCGAGGCCTCGGCGGGTGCCGCTTCGGACCGGGCACGGTGGTCGCGCCCGCGACGCGTGGCCAACCCACCCAGCTCCTCGCGACGGACGTCGATCTCGACGGCCTGACCGACCTCGCGGTCTCCTACAACGCGCGCCGCGAGTCGCCCGCGGTCCTGCTCACCGCGTGGGGCGACGGCCGCTTCGTGGACCGCACGCCCTCGTTCGCCCCGCGCGACGGCCTCTACATGGGCTACGGCACGTTCTTCGACGACGTAGACGGCGACGGCTACCGCGAGCTGTTCGTCGTCGCAGACTTCGACCAGGGGTCGTTGAACTGGGGCCGTCCCTCCGACGAGCCCACGTTCGAGCGGGATGCGAGCGTCTCGGACGACTTCGCCGACGCCCACCCCATGGGGCTGTGCCCGCTCGACTTCGACCGCGACGGGCGCATGGACTACTTCGTCAGCGGCGTCATCGACACCAACGTCCTGCTGCACGGAAGCGGCGGGCGCTCGCTCCCGTCGGTCGCCAACGCGGCCCTCCTCTCCTCACCGGAGGGCTCGTTCGCCTGGGGGTGCGCAACGCAGGACGCCGACCTCGACGGCTGGAGCGACCTGCTCGTGCTCTCGCTCACCGAAGAGAACGGAGGCCCCGCGCCCGCCACGCTGTACGTCAATCAGAAGGACGGCACCTACGGCTGCGTCACCCCCCGCGTGCTCGACGCCACGATTCAGTTCCATGGCCTCGCGTGCGGGGACTTCTCGCTCAACGGGCAGCCGGACTGCCTCGCGACCTCAGGGGACCCTTCGCGGGGCCTCGTCGTCCTGCGCAACCGTCTCGAACCGCGCGGCCGCTGGGTCGGGCTCCGCCTGAGAGGGGCGGTGTCGTCCGCCGAAGCAGCGGGAGCGCGGGTGTCGCTGAACGGCGCCCGGCCGCCCCTGGTCGTCGTGGCCGGCGGACAGTCGTCGATGGGCGGTGAGCACGACCGCGGAGTGGTCCTAGCGGTCGGACAGCAGGAACGTGCGGACGTGACGGTCGAGTGGCCGAGCGGCCTGCGCCAGACGGTGTCGGCGGAGGCGGGCCGCTACACGACCGTGATCGAACCGAGCGCCGTCGAGGTCGCGCGGCGGGTCGTGCCGGCGGACGGCGTGTCGGAGGTGGAGGTGATCGTCGATCCGGCCGCCGCCGGAGCCAGGACCGCGGCCATCGAGTGCAGCGGGGCCTGCGCGTGGACGGGACCCGCGGTCGTCGAGCCGTCTGGCAGGACGCGGCGCGCGCTGGTGGCGCCGACGTTTGCGGGCAGCGCGCGCGTGCTCGTCTCGCTCGACGGGACGCCGCTCCGGGTGCGCCCGCGCGTGCGCTTCGTCGCGCCCTGAAGGGTCGGCGTCGAACCCCGGAGGGTTCTGGTTCGCGTGCGGGGCGATCGTCGGCGACGACGATAGGCGGGCGGCGCGGCCTACCTGCAGATCCGGCCCGCCGAGATGCGCATAGGTGGGATGACGGGCGGAATGCAGACCGGCCGCTGGGGCTCGGGTCGCGTTCAGTCGCAGATCACCGCGGTCGGGCAGCACATCCGCGCGACCGCCACTGGGCGGCACGCGTCGCTCGACGGGCAGTAACAGCTTCCCGGGGCGCAGAACCGCGCGCCCCCATCGACGAGCGGGTGCGTCGCCGCGGGGCACGTCACCCCCGCGTCTTCGCTCGCGCACACCACGGAACGCCCCGGGCAACACGCTGCCCCCGCGCCCGCCGGAAGGCACGCGTCGCCGTTGATCCCAGGCGACGGGCAGTAGCAACTCCCCACGGCGCAGAACCGCGCGCCCCCGTCGAGGAGCGGGTGCGTGCCCGCCGGGCAGGCCGCCCCTGCGTCGCTGGCCGTGCAAACCACCGAGCGTCCCGGGCAGCACGCGGCCGCCGTGCCTGCCGGGAGGCAGGAGTCGCCGCCCGTCCCCGGCGCCGGGCAGTAGCACTGCCCCGGGCCGCAGAACCTCGCCCCCGCATCGACCAGCGGATGGGCACCCGAACAGACGGCAGCTTCGGCGGGGCCCGCCGCGTCCATCCCCGCCTCGGGTGCGACGTCCGCGCGGAGGTCTGCATCGACCGCAGCATCGCTGGCGCCCGCGTCCACGACGTCGCCGGTGCCCGCGTCGCCACCATTCGCCGCGCCTACCTCGACGGCGCTCGTGTCTACGAGGGCCCCGTCCGATCGACCCACTTCGACCCCGACGGCGTCCGCGACGCCTGCCTCGACCGACGGCGCGTCAGCCCCCGGCGCGTCCGCGCGCCCCAAGTCGTTGCTGGGGATGTCCACCAGCCTCGCGTCCGCGCTGACGGCGTCCGCGGGAGGGACGTCCGCTGCGGTCTGGTTGCCGACGGCGACCCCGCCACAGGCGGCGGCGCCGAGGCAGACCGCGAGCATCAACAGAGCGCGCGGGTTCATTACACCCATGGGGCAGGGTAGGGGTTCGCGACGATCCCGACAACGTTGTCGCGACCCGCACGGGCGAGCGCCCGGGAGCCTACCAGGCGCTGAAACGTCAGGGGGGCAGGTCCTCCGTGAGTTCGTGAAAGGTGACATGCAGCGCCTCCAGACGCTCGAACGCCCCGGCGCGCGTGGGGTCCGCGCACGACGCGACGAGCGCATCCGCCTCGCGCACGAGCCGCGTCGTGCTGGCGCGCCACGCATCGGCGCGTGACTCCGCCCCGGCCGGGACGGGCGCTGCGGCGAGCACGCCAGCGCGCTGACGAAGCGTATCGACCCGAGCGCAGATGCGACCGTCGCGCTCTGTGGGGACCGACCCCGCGCGCCCGTGGGTCAGCGGCCGGAGCGCGTCCCACATCTCGGCGATCGGCCCCGGCGGAAAGACCGGCGCGTGGTGCGCGCCCGCGGCGTGATGGACGACTTCGCCGCCGCTGGTCTGCGTCACGGGGGGCGTCGAGGCGGGAGGACGGGACGCGCACGCCGCCATGAGGAGGCACGGCGCGATGCAGGCCCCGAAGCCCGAGCGATGGTTCATGGTGATTCTCCGTCTCCGAAAGGCAGACATTCCTGCCGACAACGGTACCTACACGAAGCAGGTGCGGAGCGTCGGCCCCGCGCAGTCGCCCGCGCCGCCCTGTTCGCCCAACGGCATGGCAGCAACCAGCACTGGCGCGGAGGCCATCGGGTCGGCCGCCCGCACCTCGCCCGATCGGCACCGGCCCGCGGCGCTCACACCGTGGCGCGGAAGAACCGCAGTGTCCCCAGCGCGGTGTCCAGGCTGTCAGTCTCGGCGACGTCGCGGAATCCGGCCGCCGTGACGAGGTCGGGAAAGGTGCCGCGCGCGCTCGCGGCCGTGTTGTCCGCCCCGTCCAGGAGGCGCACGAGGCGGAACCCGAGGCCCGTACGAACGCCGCTCGGGCGCCCCCAGTCCACGACGTGCAGGCGCCCGCCGTCGCGCAGGGCCGCGCGGACGTTGGCGAGCGCGCGCACCTTCGCGCCGTCGTCGAGGTGGTGGAAGAAGAGGCTCGACACCGCCACGTCGAAGGGGCCGAGGTCGTCCAGTGGGTCGGTGGCGGAGCGCTCCTCGAAGCGGATCGGGAGCGCCAGGCGGTCCGCCTTCCGCCGGGCGCGCACGAGGACCTCCGGGTCGATGTCGAGGCCACAGACCGCCGCGGACGGCTGGCGCTGCTGCAAGAGGACCGAGGTCGAGCCGGTGCCGCAGGCGAGGTCGAGCACGCGCTCCCCGGGCCCCACGGCTGCGGCGCGCACCAGGCGATCGCGGAAGAGGGCCTCGCGCGTGGTCAGCCGGACCGCGAGGTCGTAGAGCGGCGTGAGCGCGCGGAAGCCCAGCGCGGGGACGTAGCGTGGACGGGTCGGCACGGGCTCCTCCGCGACGGCCTACGGGCGCGAACCGGCGGCGGTGGGCGCCGCGCGGACCACCACGACGCCGCGCACCATGCCCATCCCGCACTCGAAGGGCGTCTCGCCCGCCGGCAGGGCGGGCAGGTCCACCGTCACGGGTCGGCCGGTGGGCAGCTCGCGCCGCAGGCCCAGCGTCGGGAACACCACCTCGCGCGTGCAGCCGCCGTAGTCGCGGCGGACGAAGCGCAGCCGCACACGCTCGCCCGCCGCGACCTCGACGCGCGCGGGCTGGTAGCCACCGTCCACCACCACCTCGATCTCGCGGACGGCGGCGCCCGCCGGGACCTGCGCCCGCGCCACCGCCGGCATCATCCAGGGCGCGAGGCCCAGCGCCGCGCCCAACACCCACCGCATTCCTCGTTGCGTCGTCATGCCGTCACCTCCGGGCGGACCTGCCGCCGTTCATCCCTACAGACGCAGACTTCCCGGAGGCATTACACGGCCGGTCCGAACGATCGCCTCGTCAGCGGCCCAGGCCGCACCCGGCCGCGCGAACGGCCCGCCGCGATCTTCCTGCACGGCGATCTGCCTCGCCGCCCGCCGCCTCGAAGGTCACGCCGTCGAGCACCGCCCGGCCGTTGCGCCGGAACGACAAGCCCTCGACCGCCAGCGCCGGCGCGCCCAGGGAGCCCTAGCCTCGGGTCAGCGCGCGCGCGGCCCGCTCGTGGACGGCGTTCCAGCCGACGTTGCGCCAGAAGGCGTCGAAGTAGCCGGGCTTGTTGGCGCCGTAGTCGATGGCGAACGCGTGCTCGTAGACGTCCAGCACCAGCAGCGGCGAGGCGCTCCAGCCGCCCATGGCGTGGTTCTCAGTCTGGACGATCTCCAGCGTGTGCGAGACCCCGTCGGCCACCAGCAGCACCCAGCCGTTGGCCGCCTTCGCGGCGCCGAGCATCTGTGCGCGGAAACGGTCGAGCGAGCCGAAGCGCTGCGTCACCATGGTCGCGAGCGCGGCCGGTGGCTGCTGCCCGGCCGCGAGGTTGGCGAAGTAGAGTTCGTGCAGGACGGCGCTGTTGCGCGCGGCGAGCTCGGCCGACTTCAACGTCCCGTAGAGGCTCCAATACGCGCCCGACTGCGCCGGGTCGGAGGTGCCGAGTTGCGCGCGGATCTCGTTGAGCTTGCGCACCGCGCCGCCGTAGTTGTTGTCGTGGTGGGAGACCAGCATCCGCTCCGAGAGCCCCGGCAGCGACGCGGGCGCGAACGGCAGCGGCGCGATGGCCGCCTCCGCCGGGCTCGGGCTGAGAGGCGGACCGGCGTCCGGGCGGCGCGGCTGGGCCTCGGCATCGCGATCATGGAGGAGTGTCGCGGCGGCGGCGCCGAGCGCGACGGCGCCGAAGTCCCTGCGGTCGATGGGGTTCATATCGCCGTCATCCTGCCCCCACGGGCGAGCGATTCATACCGTGCGCCGAGACAGGTCTCCCCGCCCGGAAGCGCCTCCGCCCGATCCGTCGCCGTAGAGGTTCGAGTGAAAACCGATTGACGCCCGGTTTTCTTCGGATACCGTCGGGCGATGGCTCTGGGCCCCGTTCGACCACCGCTCCTCGGCACCCTCGAAGCTGCCGTGATGGAGCACCTCTGGAGGGGCGGTGAGGGCGAGGCGAAGGCCATCCACGGCGCGCTCGGGGCGAAGCGCGGCATCACCCTGAACACGATCCAATCGACCCTGAAACGGCTCTTCGAGAAGAACCTCCTGGAGCGCGACAAGGTCAGTCACGCGCACGTCTACCGGCCGCGCCTCACGCGCGAGGAGTTCCAACACAGCGCCCTGGGTGAGCTCGTCGGTGAGCTGATGCGCGGCGAGGCCAACGCGATGGTCTCGGCCTTCGTCGAGCTCACCGAGCGGGCTGGACCCGAACACCTCGCGCGCCTCGAAGCCCTCGTCGCAGAGCGGCGCGCTCGCGCCAAGGGGCGCCCATGAACGCCCTCGGCGTGCTCCAGCTCGTCCTCCTGGCGGGCCTCGGCTTCGCGCTCCTCATCGGTCTCGCCGTCTCCACGCTCATTCCCTCCGTCCTCGCGCACGTCGCGTCGTGGGCCCCCGAGCGGCGGCACCGCGCGCTCCTGCTGCTTTCGGTCGCACCGTTGGTGCTCGGGCTCGTCGGCCTCCTCGCCGCGCTCCTGCCGTCGGTCGTCGCGCTCCGCTGGCCCGCGCATGACCACTGCCTCGCCCACTACGGGCACGTCCACCTGTGCTTCCTGCACCCGCCGACACACGCCGCGAACCCCGCCTCCTGGCTCCTCCTCGCCCTCGCGGCGGGGTGGCTCGTGTCCCGCGCGCTGAGCGCGACGGTCGGACTCGTTCGCGCCGCGCGCGTCGCGTCACGGCTCCTCGATCGCCGCTACGACAACGCACGGCTCGGCGCGCAGGTGCTCCCGACCGCGACGCCGCTCTGCCTGCTCGTGGGCGTCGTCCACCCTGCGGTCGTCGTCTCGGAGGGGCTGCTCTCGCGTGTCCCGCCGGCCGACCTCGATGTCATGCTCCATCACGAGCGCGCGCACGCGCTTCGACGCGACACCGGGCTGCGGCTCCTCGCGCGCGCCGCGACGGTGTTCGTCTGGGGCCCCGCACGGACGCGTCTCCTGCACGCGCTCACGCTCGCCGCCGAGCAGAGCTGCGACGAGGCCGCGGGCCGCGCGGTCGGCGATCGGTTGCGGGTCGCGGAGGTGATCCTCCGGGTCGAGCGCCTCCTCCAGACGCCACCCGACCTCACCAGCGTCGCGGCTTCGTTTGGGGGCGACGTGCCCGCCCGCGTCGAGGCGCTGCTCGAACCGCCGCGCGCACCCGGGACCCTCGCTCGTCCGCTGGCGATCGTTGGCCTCGTCGCGCTCGGCCTCCTCGCTGCAAGCGACCCGCTCCATCACGCCACCGAGTCGCTCCTCGGGGCGCTCACCCACTGACGCGCGACCATGCGTCGAGGAAACGCCGTGCTGCTCGCCGCGTCCGAAAAACCGATCGTCGGCCGGTTCCTTGTCGCTGGGGCTCTCCTCCTTCTGCCATCCCTCGGGCGCGCGCAGCAGACCGAGGTACCCGCAACGGACCAGGCTGTGACCACCGTGGTGCTCACCGCCGATGAGGCGGTGCGACGGGCGCTCGCGCGGGCTCCCCTCGCCGACACCGTCCGCGGAGCGATCGACGCCGAGCGGGGGAACGCGCGCGCCCTGGGTGCCTACCCCAACCCGCAGATCACCTACCTGCGCGAGCAGACCTTCGGCGCCCTCGGAACCGGCGAAGACTACGTGTCCGTCTCGCAGGTGATCGACCTCGGCAACCGCCGTGGCCTCCGCGGAGCGGCCGGCGAACGCCGAGCGAGCGCCGCGACGCACGACGGTTCTGCTGCGCGCGTCGAGGTGGCCGCCGACACGCGGCTGCGCTTCTACGAGGCCCTCTACCACCACGAGCGCGCGACGGCGGTACGCGCCTGGAGCGCGCGCATCGAGGCCGCCCTGACGATTGTCGCGCACCGCACCGCGCGCGGGGACACGGCGCTCTACGACCGGCGTCGCCTGGAGCGCGAGCGGATCGTTGCGGAGGGGCGCGCGCAGGTCGAGGAGGCCGCCCTCGATCGCGCCCGAGCCCGCCTCGCGGCCCTGGTTGGCCTGCCCGATGGCGAGGCGGCGGGTCTCACCCTGGAGGGTCCGCTGCGGCCCGAGAGCGAACCCACAGCGCTTCCGACCCTGCGAGACGTTGCACGCCGGGGGCCGCGCCTCCGCGCCCTCGGGGAGCGTCTCCGCGCCGCCGACCTGGAGCTCGCCTCGGCGACGCGGTGGTGGCTCCCCGACCTGCGCCTCGAAGCCGGTTGGAAGGGCGTCGATGCGGGGGCGCAGGGGCGCACCGACGGCTTCCTCCTCGGCGCCACGTTGACCCTCCCCCTCTGGGACGCCTCGGGGGGCCTCGCGCTCGCCGCCCGCAGCGAGGCGCTTGCGCTCAATGGACGAAGGGCGCTGCTGGAGTCCGAGCTCTCGGGCGAGGTGGCGGGACTACACGCCGAGGCGACGCGTCTCGTGCGCGCCGCGCGGCGCTTCCGCGAGGACGCGCGGGCGGCGTCGGCGGACCTCGTTCGCATCGCGACCGCGGGCTACCAGGGCGGCGAGATGACGCTGCTCGAACTCCTCGACGCCTACCGCGGCGCCGGGGACGACGAACTCACCGCGCTCGACCTCGACCAGGCCGCCCGGCGCGCGCGCGTCGAGCTCGATCGTGCAACCGGTACGGAGGCGCCATGAAGCCCCGGAGCCTGCTCCTGCTCGCCATGATCACCGCGTGCGGTGGGCTCGGGAGCGCCGATCGGCCCGACGCGGCAACCGCGGCCTCCACGGCCGCCTCACCTCCCACGATCTCCTTCACGAGCTGGACGGACCGGACCGAGCTCTTCGTCGAGCTGCGCGCCCTCGTTCGCGGGCGCCCCTCGCCCTTCGCCGCGCACGTCACGCGCCTCGCGGACTTCTCCGCCCTGGGCGCCGGTCGGGTGACGATCGTCTTGCGCGGCGGCCCGTCGGAGGAACGCTTCTCGACGGAGCACGCCGAGGTGCCCGGCATCTTCCACCCCGTCGCGATCCCAGCCGCAGCGGGTGCGCGTCGTCTTCTCGTGGAGGTCCAGTGGGCCAACGGTACGGTCACGCACGACCTCGGCGACGTGCAGGTGTTCGAGTCCGTGGAGGCCGCGCGGCGGTCCACACCCAGCGAGCGCGAGCACGCCGGACGGATCTCCTTCCTCAAGGAGCAGCAGTGGCAGACGGAGTTCGCGACCGAGGCTGCGACCGAGCGTCCCTTCCGGCCCTCCCTCGCGGTCACCGGCACGCTGCGCGCGCGGGGTGACGGCGACGTCATCGTCGCGGCTCCTGCCGCGGGGCGGGTAGTGCGGGTCGGCGCGACGTTCCCGCGCATCGGCGAGGCGGTCGCCGTGGAGGCCCCGCTCGCGCTGCTCGTGCCTCGGCTGGAGGCATCGGACCGAGCGTCGATCGACCTCGCCGTCACCAGCGCGCGCCTCGACCTCGCGCGGGCCACGCACGAACGCGCCCGCCTCGACGCCCTGCGGGCCGAGGGCGCCGTCCCCGAACACCGCGTCGTCGAAGCGACGCACGTCGAGGAGGAGGCCCGCGCCGCGCTAGCCGCGGCCGAGCGTCGGCGGGCGCAGTTCCAGAGCGTCGAGCAGACCCGCAACCGCGGCGGCACGGGGAACATCCAGGTGCGCGCCCCGCTCGCCGGAACGCTCGTCGAGGTCGAGGTCGCGCCGGGCGCCTTCGTCGAGGCCGGAGCGCCCCTCTTCCATGTCGCCGACCTCACGCGGCTCTGGCTCGACGCGCGCGTGCCCGAGGCCGACGCCGGTCGGGTCGAGCACCTGCGCGGCGCGTGGTTCGAGCTCCCCGGGCACGGGCAGACCGTCGAGCTCGGCGCCGATGCGTTCCTCGGGAACGACCACCGCATCGACCCCACCTCGCGCACGATGACCACCCTCTTCGCCGTGGAAAACCCGGGCGCGCGCCTCCCGCTCGGCGCCTTCGTCACCGCCCACCTCCTCGTCGGCGAGCCGACCCAGGCCGTCGCCGTGCCCGTCGGAGCGATCGTGGACGACGGCAGCCATCGTGTGGTCTTCGTGCAGGTCGAGGGCGAGTCCTTCGAGCGCCGTGCGGTGCGGCTTGGCCCCTCCGACCGCGGCTATGTCGCCGTGACCGACGGGGTGCGCACGGGCGAACGCGTCGTCACGCGGGGCGCGTGGTCGGTGAAGCTCGCGGCCTCGGGCGGTGCCGTTCCCGCGCACGGGCACTCCCATTGAGGCCCGCATGATCGACGCCATCCTGCGCTGGTCCCTCGCCCACCGGGTCGTCGTGCTCGGGCTCGCGGTCGTGCTCCTCGGCTGGGGTGCGTGGACGGCCTCGCACATGCCCGTCGATGTGTTTCCCGACCTCACGGCGCCGACGGTCACCATCCTCACCGAGGGGCACGGGATGGCGCCCGAGGAGCTGGAGACCCGCGTCACCTATCCAATCGAGACGGCCGTCAACGGAGCGCCCGGGGTGCGGCGCGTGCGCTCCTCGACGGGCGTCGGCATCTCCATCGTCTACGTGGAGTTCGAGTGGGGCGCGGACGTGTTCCGCGCGCGGCAGATCGTGAGCGAGAAGCTCCAGTTGGTGCAGGGCGCGCTCCCCGCCGAGGTCGAAGCGCCAGTGCTCGCGCCGGTCTCGTCGATCATGGGCGAGATCCTCTTCGTCGCGATGACGAGCGCGCGGCACACGCCGATGGAGGTGCGTACCGCGGCCGACTTCACGGTTCGGCGGCGCCTCCTCGCGGTACCCGGCGTGTCGCAGGTGGTGGTGACGGGCGGCGAGCGGCGTCAGTTCGAGGTGGTGCTCAACCCCGACCGCCTCGTCGCCTACCGCCTCACGGTGGACGAGGTGCTTCGAGCGCTCGCCGACAGCAACCTCAACGTGTCGGCGGGCTTCCTCGCCGAAGGGGCGCAGGAGTACCTCGTCCACGGCACGGGTCGCGTCCGCTCGGTCGAGGACGTCGGCGAGACGCTGGTGGCGATGCGCGGCGAGGAGCCCGTGCTGGTGCGTCACCTCGGCGAAGTGCGTGTCGGCGCGGCGCTCAAGCGAGGCGAAGGGTCCTACCGCGCGGAGCCGGCGGTCGTGCTGGGCATCCAGCGGCAGCCCGGCGCCAACACCCTCGAACTCACCACGCGCCTCGACCGCGAGCTCGACGAGATCGCACGCGCGTTGCCCGCTGGGATGACCATCCACCGCAACATCTTCCGCCAGGCCGACTTCATCGACGTGGCCATCCACAACGTCACGACGGCCCTGCGCGACGGCGTCGGGCTCGTGCTGCTCGTCGTGCTCCTCTTCCTCGCGAGCGGACGGGCCAGCGTCATTACGATCGTGGCCATTCCGCTGAGCCTGATGACGGCGGTCTTCGCACTGTCCGCCTTCGGTGCGACGCTCAACACCATGACCCTGGGTGGCATGGCCATCGCGGTCGGCGAGCTGGTGGACGACGCCGTGATCGACGTCGAAAACGTCGTCCGCCGCCTCCGCGAAAACGCCGCCCTGCCGCCCGACCGGCGCGCGGCCGCGCTCGCCATCGTCCTCGCCGCGAGCCGCGAGATCCGCAGCTCCATCGTCTTCGCGACGCTCATCGTGGTGGCGGTGTTCTCGCCGCTCTTCTTCCTGTCGGGGGTCGAGGGGCGGCTCCTCCAGCCGTTGGGCCTCGCCTACGTGGTGTCGCTCGGGGCCTCGCTTCTCGTGGCCGTCACCGTCACGCCGGTGCTCTGTTCGTTCCTGCTGCCCGGTGCGCGCGCGGTGACCCGGGCCGAGGAACCTCGCCTCGCCGCCTGGCTCAAGGCCCGCTACGCTCCGCTGCTCGACCGCGCGCTCCGCGGGTGGCGGGTGCTCGCCGCCGTCGCGCTGGTGCTCCTCGGCGGGGCCGGCGTCGCGCTCGCGCTCGCAGGACGGTCGTTTCTACCGGAGTTCCGCGAAGGCACGCTCACCATCGCGACCGTGACCCTCCCCGGAACGTCGCTGGCAGAGTCGGACGCCATGGGCCGGCGGGTCGAGCGGATCCTGATGCGCCACCGGGAGGTCGTCTCGGTCGCTCGCCGCACCGGGCGCGCGGAGATGGACGAACACGCCCAGGGAGTTCACGCCTCCGAGCTCGACGTGAGCCTGCGGGAGACGGCACGCTCGCGGGAGACCTTCCTGGCAGCGCTGCGGCGCGACTTCTCCCTGCTGCCTGGGATGAACGTCACGGTGGGTCAGCCCATCGGGCACCGCATCGACCACATGCTGTCGGGCACGCGCGCCAGCGTAGCGGTGAAGCTCTTCGGCCCCGACCTCTCGGAGCTGCGTCGCCTCGGGGCCGCCATCGAGACCGCCATGCGCGGCGTCCCCGGCGTCGTGGACCTCGCCCGCGAGCAGCAGGCTGACATCCCCTTCGTGCGGGTGCGCTTCGACCGCGCGGCGATCGCCCGCCACGGCCTGCGGGTGGCCGACGTCGCTCGCACGCTGGAGGTCACGACGGGCACGCACGTCGTCTCCGAGGTGATGGAGGGCACAGCGGTGTTCGAGCTCGTCGCCCGCATGGACCCTGCGCGCGCCCCGTCGATCGACGCCCTCGGCGACGCCCTCGTGCTGACCCCACGCGGCGCGCGGGTGCCCCTGCGGGCGCTGGCCGACGTCCGGCGCGACCGGGCCCCACACGAGATCGGCCGCGAGGGCGTCGAGCGCAAGCTCGTGGTGAGCTGCAACGTCGCCGCACGCGACGTGGGCAGCGTCGTGGGCGATGTGCGGCAGGCCATCGCGCGCGGCGTCACGCTCCCGCCCGGCTACCGCATCGCCTACGGTGGCCAGTTCGAGAGCGCCGAGGGTGCGACGCGTACCATCGCCCTCGCAGGCGCTGCGGCGATCCTCGGCGTCTTCGCGCTCCTCGCGCTGGCGTTCCGCTCGGGGCGGGACGCGCTGCTGGTGATGCTCAACCTGCCGCTCGCGCTCGTGGGAGGCGTCGTCGGCGTCTACCTCGAAGGCGGCGTGCTCTCGGTCGCCTCGCTCGTGGGCTTCATCACGCTCTTCGGCGTGGCGACGCGCAACGGCATCATGCTCGTGTCGCACGTCCGCCATCTGGCGCACGAAGAGGGCGTGACCGACCCGCACGAGGCGGTGCGACGCGGCGCCCTGGAGCGCCTCGTTCCCATCCTGATGACGGCGCTCGCGGCGGGCCTGGGCCTCGTACCCCTGGCACTGGCAGGAGGGCGGCCCGGGAGCGAGATCCAGGCCCCGATGGCGGTCGTGATCCTCTGCGGGCTGTTCTCCTCGACAGTGCTCAACATGTTCGTGGTGCCCGCGCTCTACCGACGGTTCGGTGCTCTGACCCAAGACCATCGAGATCCGGCCACGGTGACGGCATGAACCGCGAGCTCACACAGGAAGGGCGTCGCTCGGACGCCGCCCAGCGATGAGTCTTCGGGGAGTCGCGTATGCGGTGGTGGCCGCGGTGCTCTTCGGCATCAGCACGCCCCTCTCCCGGTTGCTGTTGCGGGACGCGCACCCGGTCGCGATCGCCTCCCTTCTCTACCTCGGCGCGGGCCTCGGCCTCGCCCTATGGGCGATCGCACCAGGCGCCTCCTGGGGCCGACCGCCGACCCCCGCGGAGCGTCGGCGTCTGGTCGCTCCGATCGCGCTGGGCGGTGTCGCTGGGCCGCTCCTCCTGCTGCTTGGGCTCCGCGTCGTCCCGGCGACCACCGCGGCCCTCCTGCTCAACCTGGAGGGCGTCTTCACCGCGCTCCTCGCCTGGGTTGCCTTCCGCGAAGCCTCCGACCGCCGTCTCGTCCTCGGCTTCGCCCTCGTCGTCGCGGGCAGCGCGCTGCTCTCGTTCCAGGGAGTGCCCGCGCGCGGCGGGGCGTGGGGCGCCCTCGCGATCGCTGGGGCGTGCCTCTGCTGGGCGGCCGACAACAACCTCACCCGCAATCTGTCCGACCTCGACCCGCGCTGGATCGTCCTGTTCAAGGGCCTCTGCGCTGGCTCCTTCAACGCGCTCCTCGCCCTCGCGCTCGGCCTGCGCTGGCCACCGCTCCCAGCGCTCAGCGGCGCGCTGCTCCTGGGCTTCATCAGCAACGGGCTGAGCCTGATCTTGTTCGTGCTCGCACTACGGCACCTCGGGGCCGCTCGCACCGGCGCGTGGTTCGCGCTCGCGCCCTTCGTCGGGGCGGCGCTCTCGGTGCCGCTGCTGGGCGAGCGCCCTGCGGCCGTCGCGTACCCCGCCGCGGCGCTGATGGCAGCGGGCCTGTGGCTGCACCTGTCCGAGCGTCACGAACACGAGCACGACCACGCACCGGTCGAGCACGACCACGAACACGACCACGACGCGCACCACCAGCACGTCCATCCCGATGGCGTCGATGCGCGCGACGGGCACACGCATCCGCATCGTCACGCTCCGCTACGGCACCGTCACGCCCACCTCCCGGACACCCATCACCGGCACCGGCATGGGTCATAGCAGTGCTTCTTCGATGCGGGAGGAGCCTCAGCGATAGCCGCGAGCGAGCAGGTACTTCGCTCCCGCCGCGAAGGCTTCGGGACCGGGCACGGTGAACCCGAAAGCGTTGGCCAGGCGGGTGGTGGTGCCGAACGCGAAGGAGACCGCGAGCGCGTCCTCGACCTGCTCGCGAGTGACCCCCGCGGCCAGGAGAGCGCTCATGTCGCCCGCATCGACGGAGTGCTCCTGCGTCAGCTTGCGCAGCATGCGCAACGTGGCCCGGAGCGGCTCTTCGATGGGTGCCGAGTCGAGGTCGGAGAGCACCGCAGTGACCTTCGCATGGTCGCGATAGGCGCCCTCCGCAACGGCGGAATGGGCCTTCGTACACCACTCGCACTCGTTCGCCTGGGCGACCACCGCCGCCATGAGCTCGCGGTCGCCGACCGTCCACGCGGAGGGCCCGCGCATCGCCTCGTGGGTCACGGCGCTCGCGGGGTCGCCGTAGAAGTCGGCCCGGTACTTCACCAGCTTGATGACGTCGAGCACGGGCTGGCGGGAGAACGTGCGGATCGTCGCGAAGAGAGCCTTCGTCCCGAGGCCGTGGCCCGTGTCGAGGATCGAGAGTCGCATGCTCACGCGCCCCCGGCGGCGTTGAGCGCGGCGAGCGCCGCGTCGTGCTCACGGGACGCCTGACCGATCGCCGCGCACACGACGAGCTCGAAGATCTGGTCCTCCGTGAGGCCCGACGCCTTCGCCGCCGCGACGTCCTCGTCGGTCACCCGGTGGGCGTGCTCGGCGACCTTGCCGACGAGCGCCTGCAACGGCCCGTCAGTGAGCGCGCGATCGAACGCGCCCCTGCGCTGCTCCCGAGAGGCGCGACCGTCGCCCTCCAGGATGCGCGCGATCAACGCCTTCCGTGCGCCTCGGATGTCGCTCATTCGCCGCCCCCGTTCTCGGCGACGCCCGCGAAGCGTTCGAGGAGACGTCCCCAGTCGCCTTCCTTGTCGAAGACCCGCCGCATCTCGTCGCGGCGCGCGCCGTAGCGGTCGAGGCGTCGGTGCTCCAACTCGACGCGGGTGCTCCGGTCGCCCTCGGCGACGAAGCGCACCTCGATCTCGGTCTTGAGCTCGGGGTCGTACTGCCAGTCCGCGGTGATGTCCCAGGAGAGCACGAGGCGCGCGGGCGGCTCCCACGCGAGCACCGTGCCCCACTCGCAGGTGCTCCCGTCCTCGCCGCGCTCGTACCAGCGGCCCCCGACGCGCGGTTCGAGCACGGCGTCGATCGGCCGGGTCTTGCCGATCTTGTAGTGCTCCAGGGGCCACCACGTCCCGAGGCGGTCGGTGAAGACCCGCCAGGCGACGGCGAGCGGCGCCCGCACCTGGATCACCTTCCGCACGCAGGTCGGGTCCCCATCCAACGTCTTCGCTTCTTCGGTCATTGTCCTCGGATCTCCTTGTCCGCTTCCTGCTCGGCGGCTTCCGCGAACGCCGCCAGCGCCTCGTCCCACACCCCGTCGATCCATCGGCGCACGGCTTCGAGCCCTTGCCGATCGACCGAGTAGAGGCGCCGCGTCCCCTCAGCCCGATCCTTCACCAGGCCCGCCGCCTTGAGCACGCGGAGGTGCTGCGAGACCGCGGGGCGCGTCACGTTCAGGCCCTCGGCGATCTCCCTCACCGAGCGGGCCCCGTGCTGCAAACGCCGGAGCACCGCGCGCCGGGTCCCGTTGCCCAGCGCGTCGAGGATGTGCTCTGCGTTAGCCATGACTAACCGTAAGCTCACACTAACCAAAGGTGCCGGTCAACAACCGGCCGACCGAGCTCGCATCGAGCGCCGGAGCGGGGCGCGTTGACGGTGCAGGGTCCTCGGCCCCTCACACGGGTGGACGCCTCCCCAAGGCCATGCGACGACCGTTCAGGGACGGCTACCGCGATGGGCACCTCGAAAGATTATTGGGACCGCATCTACGAAACGCGACCGCCCGAGGCCATGAGCTGGACGCAGGCCGTGCCGGCGACCTCCCTCGCCCTCATGCGGGAGGCGGTCCTTTCAACGGGCGCGAGCGTCATCGACATCGGCGGCGGGGACGGGCGGCTCGTGGACTTCCTCCTGGAGGCCGGGTTCGCGGACGTGACGGTCCTGGACATCAGCGAGCGTTCGCTGGAGCGGGCGCGCCGTCGCCTCGGCGCCCAGGCCGACCGCGTCCGCTGGGTCGTCGGAGACGTGACCGAGTACGAGCCCGACCGCAGCTACGACCTCTGGCACGACCGGGCTGCGTTTCACTTCCTCACCACGACCGAACAGATCGTCCGCTATCTCTCCGTCGCGACGGCCGCGGTGCGACCCGGTGGCCACGCCGTGATCGGCACCTTCGCGATCGAGGGGCCGACGACGTGCAGCGGCCTGCCGGTCCGGCGATACAGCGAGGACAGCCTGGACTCGGAGCTGCGTCGCGGGTTCTCGCGAGTGCGTTGCGTCTCGGAGACGCACGCCACCCCCTTCCAGACGCAGCAGGACTTCCTGTTCTGCTCCTTCCGCCGGGTCGATGGGGTGCCGTCCGCCCACGTCGCGACCTCGTAGACGGCGGCCGCGGAGCCCGCTCAGTCGGCGGACTAGTCCGCCCGCCGTTCGTTGTCGCTCGACCTGAGGTGGGTGAACCGTCCACGTCGTACGACGAGCCCCGAGGGAGCGAGCACGCGGGCGACTACTGCCCGCCGCCTGGTCGCGATCCCTGCACCGCGCCCGCCGTGTAGAGCCTGCCGTCGAGGGTGATGTCAGGCTCGGGGTCGCCCAGCACGAGGATCACCCCCCGCTGCGAGGCGGTCGCGTTGGAGAGTTCTCCGCCGACGGCGAGCGCCACGTCGTCGAAGCCGCCCACGCCGTGGAGGGTCGCCGCGGTGAGCGGCCGACCGGGCCCGCGGAGGCCCCCGCCGCCGAGGTGCAGCGTGGCGCCGTTGGCGCCCACCAGGAGGACGTCGTCCGCCCCACGCGCCCACACGCCGCTCAGGCCGGGCAGGGCGTCGAGGGAGGCGTCGCCCACCGACGCGAGGGCGTTCCAGCCTCCAACGCCGCCGGTGAGCACGAGGCCTGCGCCGCTCCCGCCGACCGCGAAGCACGCCCCACCCGCGCACGAGACGGTGAAGAGGCGGTCGTCGCTGGTGGCCAGCGCGACGTCGAGCCGCTCCCACTCGCCGCTGCGCACGTCGCGTCGGAGCACCAGCCCGCCGGAACCCACGACGTAGAGCGTGTCCCCGTCGGCCGCGATCTTGTAGAGGTTCTCCGCGCGGGCCGCCTCGGGGAGGCGCTCCTGCCGCCAGGAGGTCCCGTCGCCGTGCAGCAGGACGCCGCGCGGGCCGTCCGGTCGGGCGGAGCCCCCCACGATCCACACGTCGTCCGGCGCCCGCGCGAGGACGCCCCAGTACGTCGGCTCCCCGTCGGGCGTGGGGAGCCCCGTCGCCACGGGCTCGCACCGGTCGTCGCGCACCCGCACCACGCGCCCGCCGTCGCCCACCGCCCAGAGCTCGATCGCGCCCGTCGCGCCCTCGACGCCAGACACCCACCAGAGCGCGCGGTCCGTGGTGCAGCGCGTGATGAACCGCCCGGGCCAGCGGTACTCGACGAGACGCCCCGCAGCGCCGCGCGGCACAACCGCGGGATCGACCCCGACGAAGCCGCCCGTCAGGTACGCGCGCCGCGTGCGTGCGTCCCCCCAGACGCTGAGGAACGAACCACCGGGCGCGCCCATGATCGCCGCGCGGAACGACACGCGGGGGTCATCGTGGACGGGCGGAGTCCCCTCGCAGGCGCAGAGCATCCCCGCGAGCAACGCACACCCCGTCCAGCGGGGAGCTCGCTCCCGCCGCCTCTCGAAACGGCGGACAGTGACCCTTGACATCACGCCTCCATCTAGCGACGCTTGCGCAACCATGCAATCGACTGCGCGCCGCCCAGCTCGCATCCGGCCGCCCGTCGTCTCGGACGGCTGCGCCGGGGCGCCTGCCGAGGGCGTGTGCCAGACGCGCTACGTCGATGAGGCCCGAGTCGCGGCCGCCGAGGCGTCCCTGCCAGCGCCGGAGGTAATCGCGCGCGCCGCGGACGACTTCGGCGCCCTCGCCGACCCCACGCGCCTGCGCCTCCTCTACGCCCTGGCCGACACCGAGCTCTGCGTATGCGACATCGCGCGCGTCCTCGGGCGGTCGATGGGGGCGACCTCCCACCAGCTCCAGACGCTCCGCCGGATGGGCCTCGTGGCTTACCGGATGGAGGGCAAGCTCGCTTACTACACCCTCACCAGCGGCTGGGTGCGCGCGCTCCTCGCCGACGCTCGCCGACGCGTCGAAGGCGGTCCAGCGTCGTGAGGCTCCGTCGGCCGCGAACGCTTGCCTTCGTCGTGCGGCTGGTGCTCGCGCTCCTCCTCGCGACCTTCCTCTCCGGCGTACCCGCGCTCGCCGCGCCCGTGCTCGGGTTCGAGGAGCCGGCCTGCGACATGGACTGCCCGTCGTCGGACGACGCGGGCCACTGCCCGCCGAACTGCACGCACGGGGACTGCGCCAAGATTCATCTGGCGCCGCTGCCGGATGCCGTCATCCCGCCGCTCGTCGTGCCCGCCCCGGCGCTCCTTCCCGTGCCGTCCCCACCCCCCAGGCTCCTCTCTCGCTGGCATCCCGGCGACGTGTTCCACCCCCCGCGCGCCTGAGCGCCTCGCTCGTTCCGGCACGTCGCCGCGACCCCGCGGCAAGCACGTCGTCCTGCGCCTTTCGCCCGGCGCGTGACGCTCGAGGAGGAGGAGACCGTGAAGAGATTCGTTCGTCACGCGGTGCCCGCGCTGCTGGCTGCCGTGATCGCGGTCGCGACGCCAGCCGTCGCGGCCCAGGGGGTCGCCCTGCGCGTCGGGTACGCGGAGGTGCTTTCGCTCGCACGCAGCCGGAGCCCCGAGGCAGTCGCCGCCGAGCGGCGCATCGAGGTGACGCGAAGTGGGGTCGCGGCGGCGCGCCCGTGGTTCCAGGAGAACCCCTCCGTGGGCTTCGTCGCCGGGCCGCGCTTCCGCACGACCGACCGGGTCACCGACGTGTACGTCACGCTCGGCGTCCCGCTCGAGGTCTACGGCGTGCGCGGCCTGCGGCTCGGCGCAGCCGAGGGGGCGGTCGCGCGCGACCAGGCGCTCCGCGACGACGCAGCCCGGCGCGCCGCCGTGGTCGCCCTCGACGCCTACCACCGGGCGCTCCACGCGGCCGCGCTGCGCGACGCCGCCGAGGCACAGCGCACGCTCGCCGCGGACATCGTGCGCGTCGCCGAGGCCCGCCGGAGCGCGGGCGAGGCCGGGGATCTGGACCTGCTCGCGGCGCGGGTCGAGCAAGCGCGCGCCGGGCGGGCGGTTGCCGCGGCGGACGTGGGCGTGGCCGCGGCGGACGCGGCGCTCCGGTTCGCCCTCGGGCTCGACGCGGGCCAGGCGCTCTCCCTCGCCGGTGCGCTCGACGAGGTGCGCTCGCGCTACGCCGCGGCGGACGTCCCCGCGGCCGCCGGGGTGCGCCCCGACCTGCACGCCGCCGAGCTCTCCCTCGCGGTCACCCAGGCGGAGGTCGCGCTCGAGGAGCGCCGACGGCTGCCCGTCCCGACGCTCCAGCTCAGCTACCAGCGCGAGGAGGGAGCCGACGTCTACCTCGCGGGGCTCGCGCTGCCCCTGCCGTTCTTTCAGCGCAACCAGGGTCCGGTCGCCGAGGCGCGCGCCCGCCTGGGCCTCCTCGGGGCCGAGCAGCACTTCCTGCGGCAGCGCGCCGCCACCGAGGTCGCCGCGGCGCGCGCCCGGCTCGACGCCGCCCACGAGGGCCTGCGCCTCCTCGAAGCCGACGCGCTGCCGAACCTTGGGGAGACCGTGCGGCTCGTGCAGCGCGCCTACGAGCTCGGGCAGGCCGACCTCACGCGCGTGCTGGTCGTCCGCCAGCAGGCCGCGGAGACGCGCCGGGAGCACCTCGACGCACTCCTCGAGGTCGCGCTCGCGGGGACCGCGCTCGACGCCGCCCGGGGGGTGTTCCGATGACCCCGCGGAGAGGCTGGCTGCTCGTCTCCGTCGTCCTCGTCGCGGGGGTCGCCCTCGGGGTCGAGGAGTGGGTCCGGCACCACGCGTCGCCCTCCCCGACGCACGCCCCGCGCGAGGGCGTAGCGGAGGCGGACGAGCACGGCGAAGAGGGCGAGGGCCGCCGCGAGGTCACGCTCTCGGAGGAGGGCTTCCGCAACGCGCGGATCGAGACGGCGCGGGCCCGGCGCGAGCCCCTCGTGCGGGCTCTCTCGTTCACGGGGGAGGTCGTCTTCCACCCGGACCGCGTCGCCGCGGTCGGACCCCAGGTCGCCGCGCGCGTCGTGCGCCTCCACGTCGGGGTCGGCGACCGCGTCGCCCGCGGGCAGATCCTCGCGACTCTCGACAGCACCGCGTCCGCCGCCGCCCGCGGCGCCAACACGGTGGCCCGGGCGCGTCGGGATGCCGCCCAGGTCATCCTCACCCGCCAGGAGCGGCTGCGCGCCGAGGGGATCAACGCGATGCGCGAGGTCGATGAGGCCCGGGCGAGCCTGCGGGCGGCGGAGGCCGAGCTCGCGGCGGCCGAGGGGGCGCTCGCGGCCCTCCGGCTCGGGGCGGGCGCGTCCGGCGCGACGGTCGTGCTGCGGAGCCCCATCGCGGGGGTCGTGGTCGCGCGTGACGCCATCGTCGGGCAGCCGGTCGAGGCGACGGCGACGCTCTTCACGGTCGCGGACCCGACCGAGGTCTGGGTCCTCCTGCGCGCCTACGAGCGCGACCTCGGGCGGATCGCCGTCGGCGCCCCCGTCACCCTGACGACGACGGCCTTCCGGGATCGGACCTTCCCCGGACGCGCGACGTACGTGGGGGCCACGCTCGACGAACGCACGCGCACCGTACCGGTGCGGGTCGAGGTCCCGAACCCCGACGGCGCCCTCCGGCCCGGCATGTTCGTCCGGGCCGAGCTCGCGATGACCGACGCGCCCACCCCCTCGGCGGACGCGGGGCGCGCTGCCGCCGCGCCGGAGCGGGAGGGGGAGGAGGAAAGGCAGGACGCGGGCCCGGGGGGACGTGAGGAGGCGAGTGAAGCGCGCGAGGCGCTCGTGGTGCCCGTCTCGGCCGTCCATCAGGTGGGCGACGACGACGTGGTCTTCGTCCAGGTCGCGCCGCGGCGCTTCGCCGCGCGCCGGGTCGAGCTCGGCGAACGGTCGGGCGACCGGGTCGAGGTCCGCCGGGGGCTCCGCGAGGGCGACGAGGTGGCGACCGAGGGGAGCGTGACGCTCAAGGCTGAGCTCGACCGCGCCAACCTCGGCGAGGGCGAGGAAGAGGGGGAGTGAGGCCGTGATCGTCATCCAGCGTCTCGTCGAGTGGTCGCTCCAGAACCGCTTCCTCGTGCTCGCCTTCACCGCCGTCCTCGCGGTCGCGGGCGTCCACGCCGCGTCCCGCCTCCCGATCGACGCGGTGCCCGACATCAGCAACGTCCAGGTGCAGGTCCTCACCACCGCACCGGCCCTCGGACCGCTCGAGGTCGAGCGCTTCGTCACGACCCCCGTCGAGCGGGCGATGACGGGCATCCCGGAGGTCGTGGACGTGCGCTCGGTCTCGAAGTTCGGCCTCTCTCAGGTGACGATCGTCTTCGCCGACGGCGCGGACATCTACCGCGCGCGCCAGCTCGTCTCCGAGCGGCTCCAGGAGGCCCGCGCGGCCATCCCCGCGGGCTACGGCGAGCCCGTGCTCGCGCCCATCACCACGGGCCTCGGCGAGATCTACCAGTTCGAGGTCCGCGGCCCCGGCCGCTCGGCCATGGAGCTGCGCGCGCTCCTCGAGGGCCCCATCGCGACGCAGCTCCGCACGGTGCCGGGCGTCATCGAGGTCAACACCTTCGGCGGCGAGCTCAGGACCTACCAGCTCGAGCTCGACCCCGCGCGCCTCGTCGCCCACCGCCTGACGCTCCGCGAGGTCATCGAAGCGGTAGAGCACGCCAACGGGAGCGCCGGGGGCGCGTACCTCGAGCGCCACCGCGAGCAGGTGCTCGTGCGCGGCGACGGCCTCATCCGCTCGCTCGACGACCTGGGCGACACGGTGGTCGCGCTGGGCGAGGGCGGCACGCCGGTCTACCTCCGGCAGCTCGGCCGGGTCGCCTTCGTGCCGGCGGTGCGCCAGGGCGTCGTCACGCGCGACGGCCGGGGCGAGATCGTCGCGGGGGTCACCCTCCTCCTCCTCGGCGAGAACGCCCGCGCGGTCGTCGATCGGGTGCGCGCGCGGGTCGCGGCGATCCAGCCGACGCTCCCGCCGGGCGTGCGGATCGAGCCCTACTACGACCGCACCGACCTCATCCGCCGCACCGTCGCGACGGTGGCGAGGAACCTCGTCGAGGGCGGTTTCCTCGTCGTCTTCGTCCTCTTCCTCATGCTGAGAAACGTGCGCGCGGGTCTCGTCGTCGCCGCCATGATCCCGCTCGCGATGCTCGGGGCCTTCGTCGGCATGCGCGCGGCCGGCCTCTCGGGCAACCTCATGTCGCTCGGCGCGATCGACTTCGGCCTCGTCGTCGATGGCGCCATCATCATCGTCGAGAACGCCGTCCGGCACCTCTCCGAGCGGCACGCCCGGGAAGGGCGCGCGCTCACCCCGGCGGAGCGCGACGAGGTCGTGCTGGCCTCCTCGCTCGAGGTGCGCTCGGCGACGGCCTTCGGCGAGCTCATCATCGCCCTGGTCTACCTGCCGATCCTGACCCTCGAAGGCGTCGAGGGGAAGATGTTCCGGCCGATGGCGCTCACGGTGATCTTCGCCCTCGCGACGGCCTTCGTGCTGTCGCTCACGCTCACCCCCGTGCTCGCCTCGCTCCTGCTGCCCCTGCGGCTCGAGGAGAAGGAGAGCTGGCTCGTCGCGGCCGCGCGCCGCGCCTACCGCCCGCTCCTCGACGCGGCGCTCCGCCGCCGCTGGGTGACCGTCGGGGTCGCCCTCGCCGCGCTCGCCCTCGCCGCGGGCGTCGCCGCGACGCGCGGCGGGGAGTTCATCCCGGAGCTCGACGAGGGCGCCATGGCGCTCGAGGTCTACCGCCTGCCGAGCACCTCGCTCCCCGAGGCCGCGCGCCAGACGACCGACCTCGAGCGCGCCCTGCGGTCCTTCCCCGAGGTCGAGACCGTGGTCTGCCGCACCGGGCGGGGCGAGATCGCGATGGACCCCATGGGCGTCGAGATGACCGACGTGCTCGTCATGCTCCGTCCGCGCGAGCGCTGGCGCTTCCGCCGCCGCGAGGACCTGGTCGAGGCCATGGAGCGGCGCGTGCGGAGCGCCGTTCCCGGCATCGTCTTCGGCTTCTCGCAGCCCATCAAGCAGCGGATGGCGGAGCTCATCGCCGGCGCGCGCGGCGACGTCGTCGTCAAGCTTTTCGGCGACGACCTGGACCTCCTGCGCGGGTCGGCCGACGAGATCGCGCGCAGCCTGCGCCGCGTCCCGGGCGCCCAGGACGTGCGCGCCGAGCAGGTGAGCGGGCTCCCCATGCGGCGGGTCGCCATCGACCGCCGGGCGGCCGCGCGCTACGGCGTGCGCGTCGGCGACGTGCTCGACACCGTGAGCGCGCTCGGCGGGATCACGGTGGGCGAGGTCCGCGAGGGGGCGCTCGCGTACGCGATCCAGGTGCGCTTCGACCCCGCGACGCGCGCCGCCCCCGACGCCCTGAGCGACCTGCCCGTCGCGACCCTCGACGGGCGCACGGTGCCGCTCGCGCAGGTCGCGACGATCACGGACGACCCCGGCCCGGCCCAGGTGAGCCACGAGGACGTGTCGCGGCGCGTGGCGATCCAGGCCAACGTCCGCGGGCGCGACCTCGCCTCCTTCGTGGCCGAGGCCCGCGCGCGGGTCGGGCGCGAGGTGCGCCTCCCGCCCGGCTACCGCGTGGAGTGGGGCGGGCAGTTCGAGCAGCTCGAGGCCGCGACGCGCCGGCTCGCGGTCGTGATCCCGCTCGCGCTCGGGCTCATCTTCGTGCTGCTCTACACGAGCTTCAACGCGGCCCGCCCGGCCGCGATCATCTTCCTGAACGTGCCCTTCGCCGCGACGGGCGGGGTGCTCGCGCTCGCCGCGCGCGGGATGCCCTTCTCGATCTCGGCGGCGGTGGGCTTCATCGCCCTCTTCGGCGTCGCCGTCCTGAACGGCCTGGTGCTCGTCTCGACGGCGCGCCACCGCGAGGAGGCGGGCGACGACCCGGCCCGCGCGGTTCGCGAGGCGGCGCTCGTGCGGATGCGCCCCGTGCTGACGACGGCCCTCGTCGCCTCGCTCGGGTTCGTGCCGATGGCCCTCTCCGACGGCGCCGGCGCGGAGGTGCAACGCCCCCTCGCGACGGTCGTGATCGGCGGGATCGTCTCCTCGACGCTCCTCACCCTCCTCGTGCTTCCCGCGCTCTACGCCTGGCTCGGCGGCCGCCGAGCCACGGACCCCCGACCCACCCCACCGCAGGACCAGGCGCCATGACCGACACGACCAGCGACCGCGAGGAAGACCAGGACGAGGCGTGCAGCGACGGCTGCCACGCGAAGCCGAAGGGCCCCATGCCGAAGCCATGGCGGAACCCGAAGGTGCTCTCGGCGGCCGCCGCGGGGGTCCTCCTCGCCGTGGGCTACGTGGGCGGGAAGATCGGCCTTCCGGCCGGCGTCGCCACGGGGCTCTACGTCGCCGCCGTCGCGGTGGGCGGGTACTTCTTCGCCCGCGAGGCCCTCGAGGAGCTCGTGAAGGAGCGGGAGGTCGGGATCGAGCTCCTGATGACCGTCGCGGCCGTGGCGTCGGGGCTCCTCGGCGAGTGGGCCGAGGCCGCGGCGCTCGTCTTCCTCTACGCGATCAGCGAGGCCTCCGAGGGGTACACCGCGGCGCGCACGCGCGACGCCATCCGCGCGCTCATGGACCTCGCGCCGAAGACCGCCCTCCTGCGCCGCGGAGACAAGGAGGAGCGCGTCCCGGTCGAGCAGCTCCGGCCCGGCGACGTGTTCATCGTCCGGCCCGGCGAGGCCGTCCCGACCGACGGCGAGGTGATCGAGGGCCGCTCGGCCGTCAACCAGGCGCCCGTGACGGGCGAGTCGGTGCCGGTGGACAAGGCGCCCGCGGACGCCGTGTTCGCCGCGTCGATCAACGGCGAGGGCGTGCTCGCCGTGAGGGCGACCAAGGCCTTCGCGGAGAACACGATCTCGCGCATCATCCAACTCGTCGAGGCGGCGCAGGCGAAGAAGGGCAAGAGCCAGCGCTTCATCGAGCGCTTCGGTCGGCGCTACAGCCCCGCCGTGCTCGGGGCCGCGGCGCTCCTCGCGGTCGTCCCCATCGCCCTCGGGCTCGGGGCCTCGGCGTGGCTCCACCGGGCGGTCGTCTTCCTCGTCGCGGCGGCGCCCTGCGCCCTCGTGATCTCGGTCCCGATCACGCTCGTCGCGGCGATCGGGACCGCGGGGCGGCGTGGCATCCTCATCAAGGGCGGCGTCCACCTGGAGGAGCTCGCCAAGATCCGGGTCGTCGCGCTCGACAAGACCGGGACCCTCACCGTGGGTCGGCCAGAGGTGACCGAGGTGGTGCCCTTCGAGGGCCACGACGAGCGGAGCCTCCTCGCGGAGGCGGCCGCGCTCGAGGCCCGCTCACAGCACCCGCTCGCCCGGGCGATCCTCGCGCGCGCCAAGGCCGCGGGCGTCGAGGCCGCGCCGGCCGAGGACTTCCAGTCGATGACCGGGCTCGGCGCCCAGGGGACGGTCGGGGGGCGCCGGCTCTACGTCGGCAGCCCCAAGCTCTTCGCCGAACTGGGCACCCCCCTGGCGGGCGCCGAGGCGCACGTCGAGCGCCTCCAGGAGGCCGGCAACACCGTGGTCCTCTTCGGCACGAAGGAGGCTCTCCACGGGCTCGTCGCGATCGCGGACCCGCTGCGGCCCGAGGCCGCGGAGGCCGTCGCCGCGCTCAAGCGCGCCGGCATCACCCGCGTCGTCATGCTCACGGGCGACAACGCCCGCGCCGCCCGCGCGATCGGCGCGAAGGCGGGCGTCGATGAGGTGTTCGCGGACCTGAGCCCCGAGGACAAGACCCGGCGCGTGGCCGAGCTCCGCGCGCGCTACGGGGAGGTCGCGATGGTCGGCGACGGCGTGAACGACGCGCCCGCGCTCGCCGCCGCCGCGGTCGGCATCGCGATGGGCGCGGCCGGCACCGACGTCGCGCTCGAGACGGCCGACGTCGCCCTGATGACCGACGACCTCATGCGCCTCCCGTACCTCGTCGGATTCAGTCGGCGCACCTGGGGGGTCATCCGGCAGAACGTCGTGCTCTCCATCGTCGTCATCGCGGTGCTCGCGGTGGGGGCCGTGGGCGGCGTCTTCGCCCTCCCCGTCGCGGTGCTCGCGCACGAGGTGAGCGAGTTCCTGGTGATCGCGAACGGCCTCCGAATGCTACGGTCGTAGGTCGCGTCGCGTTATGACGCCGGAAGGACAAGGACATGAAGGGTTCGATCGGATTGGTTCGCCTCGCGCTTCTGGTCATGCTCGGGTGCCCCGCCTGTGCCTGCGGGGATCGACACGAGGCCCCCGCCCCGCGCGCCGCGACGCCCGCGCCCTGATCCTCCGCTCGCCCTCCAGCGAGTTCCCCGCCGCCGCCGAAACCGGCGCGTGATGAGGCTCATCAAGATCGCCCTCGGCAGCGTGAACGCCACCGTGGGCTCGGTCCGCTCGAACACCGACCGCTGCCTCCGCATGGCGGGCGAGATGGCCGCCGCGGGCGCGACCGTCGGCGCCTTCCCCGAGCAGGTGATCGGCGGCTACCCCGCCGAGGACCTCGTGCAGTGGCGCGGCTTCGTCGCGGCCCAGTGGGAGCAGCTCCAGCGCTTCGCGGCCGGGACCGCCGGGGCCGGCACCGTGTGGGTCCTCGGCCTCGTCGTCGCGCGCGGCGGCCACCTCTACAACGCCGCCGCCGTCGTCCACCGCGGCCGCATCGTCGGGGTGGTCCCGAAGGAGAAGCTCCCCACCTACAACGTCTTCCACGAGGCGCGCACCTTCTCCCGCGGCGCCCCCGGCCAGCTCGACGACCTCGGGGGCGTGCCCCTCGGCGACCTCGTGTTCGCGTTCGACTTCGGCGCGCTCGCGGTCGAGCTCTGCGAGGACGTGTGGTCGCCCGACGGCCCGATGCGCCGCCGCGCGTACGCGGGCGCCGAGCTCGTCGTGAACATCTCCGGCTCGCCCTACCGCGCGGGGGTCCTCGGCACGCGCCGGGAGATGCTCGCGACGCGCTCGGCCGACAACCAGTGCGCCCTCGCCTACGTGACCAGCGTGGGCGCCAACGACGGGCTCATCTTCGACGGCGGGGGCTTCGTCTTCCAGAACGGCCGCCCGGTGCTCGAGGCGCCGCGCTGGCGCGAGTCGTGGGCCGCGGCGACGGTGGACCTGGACCGCACGCGGCGACTGCGCACCGAGAACACCACCTGGCGCGGCGACTGCCTCGACGCCCGCGCCGCCGCGGCGCGCCCCACGGTCCTGGAGGTCGCCGGGCGCACGGCCGACCGCTCGGGCCTCGCCTACCCCGCGCCCGCCCACGGGAGCTTCTTCCTGCCGCCGGTGGGCGCGCCCCGTCCGGCGCGCGACGAGTTCTGCGACGACCTGCTCGACGCCCTCGCGCTCGGCGTGGGCGACTACTTCGAGAAGACCCGGGCGTTCACGGGCCTCGGCATCGCGCTCTCGGGGGGGCGCGACTCGCTCCTCACGCTGCTGGTCGCCTGGCGCTACGTGCAAAGGCGCTTCGCCGGCCTCGACGAGGGGGCGCGGCGCTCGAAGGCGGGCGAGCTCTTGCGGGCCTTCTACATGCCCTCGCGCTACTCCTCGGACCACACGAGCACCTGCGCCCGCACCATCTGCGAGGAGCTCGGGGTGCCCTTCCGGGTCGTGCCCATCGAGGAGGCGTTCCTGCGCGAGGCGGAGGCCGCGCGCGCCATGGTGGGCGGCGCGCTCACCCCGGTCACCGAGCAGAATGTCCAGGCCCGCATCCGCGCGCAGCGGATGTGGAACTGGTCGAACACGAGCGGGATGCTCTTCCTCCAGACGGGGAACATGAGCGAGAAGGCGATGGGCTACACCACCATCGGCGGCGACCTGGAGGGCGCCCTCGCGGTGCTCGCCAACGTGCCCAAGACCGTCGTCGTCTACCTCCTCGAATACCTCCTCGAGCGGCACGGATTCGAGGGCATCCGGCTCACGCTCTCGGCCCCGGCGGGCCCCGAGCTCGCGCCCGACCAGCGAGGCGAAGACGAGCTCATGCCCTTCCGCATGCTCGACGCCTGCTTCCACCTCTACGCCGCCGAGAAGCTCTCGCCGGGCGAGGTCGTCGAGGCCCTCCTGGTGATGTTCCCGGGGGAGGCGCCCGCCGCGATCCGCGGGTGGGTCGAGAAGTTCGTCCGGCTGTTCGTGCAGTCGATCTACAAGTGGGTCCAGGCGCCCCTGTCGCTCCACGTCGGCAACCTCGACCTCGAGCGCGAGCGCGCCCTCCACCTCCCCGTGGTCGAGACCACCGAGTGGACGAAGTAGCGATGGAGCCCGGGGCCGATTCCGCGGGGACCCGGGCGGCGCCCGCGCGCCCGCAGCCCGGCCCGACAGGCCAGAGGCCGCCGGTAGGCACCGCGAGAAGGGGGAGACGAGGTCCCGGTGACAACCCTGCCGCCAGAGGCGCCAGACGGGAAATCCGCGAAGGAAGCCGAGGATGAACGCGACTCCCCCTCCGGTTGATCTTGCAGCCGAGCAGCGGCGGGTGCGGCGACAGGCCGCTGTTGCGGTTCCGGTTTGCGCGATCATTCTGGGCGCGGCGGTGTTCTGGCTTCCCCGGCAACTCGAGTTGTCCGACGAAATGCCGGATCGGCTGGCGTTCGTCCTGCGCGCTGATCTCTTCGTGGCGATCTGGGTGCTCGTCGCTGTCCGCCTCGTCTCCCGCATCCGGTTCATCTCCGCCGAAGACAATGCCGGATCGGCCTATGGCCCGCCGAGCCCGCGGCTGGCTGTGCGCGCGGCGTTTCTCCAGAACACCTTGGAGCAGGCGTTCATCGCGGTGGTTGGTCACCTGGCGCTCGCCACCGTCGCCGGCGAGGCGCCGATGACCTACGTCGCCGGAGCGGTGGTGCTCTTCACAGTTGGGCGCGTGACCTTCCTGCGCGGCTATCCGCGCGGCGCGGGTGGCCGGGCGTTCGGGATGGTCACGACAGCGCTGCCGAGCCTCGGCGCCTATGGGTGGGTGATCTACGATCTGGGCGCGCGCCTGATCAGCAACGTGGGTTGACGCAGGAGTGAAGCCGTCCCTCCGCCGCTGCTGTTTGGCGTGGCGCTGCTTGCCGGCCTGGCTTTTGACTGTTGATGGCTTCGTTCAAGCGCGGTTTTCGTGAGGGTCCCGAGGGGACCTGACACCGCGGCCGGACTGCGGTGGAGTCCCGGGGTCTGGCTGGAGAAAACTTGAAGGCCCGGGAGCTTGTCCCTCCCGAGCCTTCGGTCGCCTGGGCGGTGCCGTGCGGCCACATCCCGTTGGTCACACAGCCAGCCGGTCGCGTCCACGCCCAGGCGGAGCGACGCGCCCTCCTCTACGGATAGGGTGCGAGGACGGCAAGACGGCAAGACGGAAGGCCTTCCTAACGGAAGGAAGCCTATCGACCCCGCCCCGCCGCTTGATCGACCGCAACGCGTGCCCGGGCGAGGGCGACGAGGGTTTCCAGGCGCCGCTGCCGGGCCTCGGCGGCTGAGCGGCGGGCCACCAGGACGCTCGCCAGGTCGCGCTGACCCAGCTCGTAGGCGCGCGTCGCGAGGCGCTCGGTGAGGCCCACCGCATCGTCCGCAGCGCGCAGCGTGGCCAGCGCCGCGCGCGTGCCCTCGTACCCGGCGTAGGCGGACCGCAGCTCCGCCTCGGCCCGCGCCAGCCCCGCGACGCGCTCGGCCTGGCGCGTCGCGACCCGGGCGGTGGCGACGGCCCGGCCCGTCTGGTTGCGCTGGTAGATCGGCAGGGGCACTTCGAGGCCGCCCTGGGCGAAGTATTCGTTCTCGCGCCCGCCCTGGAAGGAGAAGCTGGGCAGCGGCACGCCGAGGCGGCCCTGGAGGCGCGCGTCGGCCTGGGCGGCGCGGACGACGAGGAGGGCGCCCGCGAGGTCGGGCCGGCGCGGCAGGCTCGCGAGGAGGGCAGCCAAGGCGTAGCGCGCGCCACAGGGCGCGCGGACGTGAGGTGCGGGCCGAGGCGTGTGCGGGGGCGCCACGGTGGCGCGTCTTCGCCCGCCCTGGGCCGTCATGGCAAGGGCGCCGCCCAGCCGGATGACGTCGGCGCGGCGCCGCGCCGAAAGGTGACGGGCCGTTCCGCGCGGGGCTACGCTCGTGTCGTGACCGACCAGCGCGTCCGCCCCATCACGACGACGGTGGAGCTGTGCCTCCGCTGCGGCTCGACCGAGCCCGCGGTGCTCGCGGCGGACTGCGCCCATCCCCGTGTGGCCCGCCTCGTCGAGCTCCGCCCCGAGCTCGCCGACCTCGTCACGCGGCTACGCCGCGCGCGCTCCTACCTGGACCACGTCGCCCGTGAGCTCGCCGCAGCCGCGGAGCTTGAGCGGCTCGCCGGGCGGGCGCTGCTCGACGAGGCGCCCGACGCGTTCGCCCCGCCGGCGGGAGTGGTGTTCCTGCGCCCGCGCGACGAGCGCGTCCGCGCGCCCGACGCCGAAGAGGAAGAGGCCGCCGTGCCGCCTCCCTGGCCGCCCGTCCGTCTCCCGCCTCCCGAGCGCGCGGAGGCGCGCCCCCACCGCCCGAAGCGGCGCGCGGAGGCAGCGGACGACCAGCCCGAGCTCTTCCAGCCGCCCCCTCGCCCTCCCCGATCGCGCCAGTAGCTGCGCCCCGCTGGGGTGCGTACGGTGGGGCCCGCGAACCGGCCCAGCGACCGGCATCCGACCAGCACTCCGTGGTCTCACGCGGCATCGACGACGGCGGCAGCGGGGGCGACGGCTTCCCTCTCCTCCTCGACTTGCGTCCGACCGTCTGCTCTCCGATCAGCACTCCGTGGTCTTGGTCCGCCGCCGCCCTCACCGACACAGTGCGTCCCAACGGGTAGGAGCAGACAGAGTGCGTCTTGTTTGACCGGAAGTGGCTGGTAACTCACAGCTTTTTCGACGGGGAACTTTCACCCATCCCGGACGACGCCGCGAGCTACCCGCTCAGCGGCCGCCAGAACCCACGCCGTCTTTTGGAGGCGGGAGGGCTTCGAACCAGTGCGCTTCGTCGCGGGACGCGGGTTCGTCGAAACCAGACGCTCGGTCGGATGGCGAGACTCGAAGGGGACGGGCTCGGTCAGGCACCAGGTGGTCGAGCGCTCGCCAATCACGTAGTGGGACGTCTGCCTGAACAGGTGCAGTTGTCGCCGGAGCAACGCGTAGCCATCCCCCCGTCGCCCGAGGGTTCGGGCCCACTCCTTCTGCCCGAGCGTGACGTCCGTCCTGCCCTCGAGCCACGCGGCCTTGAACCATGGCAGCACGTCGAGCAGGAGCACCACCGCGTGCGCGCGCCGTTTGGGGCATCGCTCTTTGGCGATCTCGACGACCCAGGCGATCTCTGTCTCCGTGAGGTTGGCCTTCTGCTTCGCGGGGGGAGGGTAGCCATACACCCGCTCCACAACATCCGGGAGAACCTGGTTACGCTGCTTGGCGATGCCGCCGGGTTTCCGCGCCACGGCGCTCCGCGCCAGGCCGCCTCCGTCGATCCATCCCTGGAGCTCGCGAAGGACCTCATCTTCCGCGAGGCCCCGACAACGACCGTTCACCACGAGGTCGAACAGCGCTTGGTTTCGCTCGTGGCGTTCGACCCCGTTCGCGCGCCACCTCTCGATGCGGGCAGCCGTCTCGGCGTTACGGGCCCGGGCGCGCGAGCGGACGTGCCGACGCGCTCGGCTACCAGGCGGCGACCCCGATTGGAACACCAGCGTCGGCATCCCACAGAGCCGCTTCGTGAGCTCCTGCCACGTCTCCTGATGGCCGACCTGGAGTTGCTCGTCCTCGAACAGCTCGCACCCGCCCAGGCCGAACGGCAGGCGACAGTTGCCAGTGCTCGGGTAGGTCTCCGCGCCACCCAGCTTCCACTTGAACCCGGCCCTGTCGAGCAGCGCGCGCGACGCCGCGACCGTCTCATCCACGCGCATCGGTGGGACCCGGGCGTGACAATGGTAGTGCCCGGGGGAGCCGCTGCTCGCGGTCACCATCAGGCGGTCGCGTCCCACGATGGCGGCGAGAGCAGCGACGACCTTGGCGGGCTCGTACCCGTGCTTGCCGTCCAGGTCGATCGTGATGCGGGACGTCGTCGCATCGGGCCGGTACGAGAGCCCGGACGCGCGGATGCCGCGTCGCCCGAGCCGCGAGGGCTGCCCCGTCTGGGAGGCCAGCAGGTGCGCGACAACCGAACGCTTCACGTCGATTCGCGTCTTCAACCACTTCCAGCCCCCCTCCGGGGTCCATGGGCAGGACTCTGGCTGCACGGACACGAGGGCGACCCCGTGACAGACCAGCTCGAAGTAGGCATCAACGCTCCCGGGAGCCACGGACGGCGCCGTCGAGGAGATCGGTGGGTCGGCAGCACGAGGGGCGACAGTCGCCGGAGCGAGCGGGTCGGCGGCGCGAGATGTGGTGACTTCTGGGTCGGAGGAGGAGGGCGGAAGAAGACGCTCGAAGTCGAGGGTCTCCAACGCCTGAAACTCCGCGACCAGCCGCCGCCACCCGCACTCGGGCTCGGACTCCAGACCGCCGTCGCCGTAGCGCAGCAACTCGTTCTCGAGCAGCCCGAAGGGCAGGCCGGCAAACCGGCTGTCCGGGAACACCTCGACCACCCCGCTACGCTGCGCGAAGCCGCAGTCTTCGAGCAGTTGAGAGACCGCGGTCACCGCGCATAACACCTCCATCTCCGGCACGCGGACGTGGCATCGGTGCTCCCTGCGACCGCCGACCATGGCGCTGACCGAGGTGACCAACAGGCGGCTGTGGCCCACTCGGTCGCCGAGGCGCTGGACGAACGTGCCGACCTCGTAGCCTGGAACGCGGCCAGACAGGTGGATTGTCAGGCGCGAGGTGCGCGCCCTTTTCGAGTACGCAAACGCGACCGACCGCACGGGCTCTCGCGTGTACCCCGGCAACGACACCGAGTTCCTTCTGTCGCCCGCGAGGAGGTGTGCGGCGACGGCGTCCCGAGGGTCCACGTTCGATTGGATCGCGGGCCTGACCCAGTCCCTCTCGGTGCCCACCTCGCCGGGGAGCACGCGAATGCTCGACATCCCGGGCAACAGCTGGCAGCAGAGCCAACCAAACGCCGCCTCCTGCTTGATTGCGGTGAGGGCATTGGGTTCGATACGCGTGTCCCGCGCGAACCCCGATCGCGCGACGGGGGACACCCCGCGACGTTCCTGGACGGGGAGGCTCATCGCACCACCCCCGTGATCTGGTCGGCGCCGCAAGCGCAGGGGACGGTTGTGGCAACGGCTTGTGCGCCTGGTCTACCCGCATGGAGCTGCATGTGAATCGGCGGAGCCTGGCACGCGCAGAGCTCTACGCCGACCTCGCAGGGGTAGTTGTGGGCATGGCGAAGGTGGGGAAGGTCCCCTTCGACGACCACAGTATGCCGGTCCACTTTGGGATGGAAAGAAGTCAGGGCGTCATGCTACCCAGCCGTCTAGGCGGAAGGACGGATGGCATGATCATCGCGCTGGTCAACAACAAGGGTGGCGTCGCCAAGACGACCACGGCGGTCAACCTCGCGGCGGGGCTCGCCACGAAGACGCGGCGCGTGCTGCTAGCCGATCTGGACAGCCAGGGGTCGGCGTCCTTCTCGCTCGGGGTCGCGCGCGACAAGCTCGCCCCCTCGTCGGCGGAGGTCCTGCTCGACGGGCTGCCGATTCGCGACGCGATCCGTCCGACGGCCGTCGAGGGCCTCGACCTGCTCACTGGCTCGATGGCCCTGGCCAACGCCGACCTCGCCCTCGCCGACGTGAAGGGACGCGAGCGCCGTCTGGTGGAGGCCCTGGCGCCGGTGAGAGGCGACTACGCCTTCATCCTCCTCGACTGCCCTCCCTCGCTCTCGATGGTGCCCATCAACGCCCTGGTGGCCGCGGACGCCTTCCTGGTGCCGGTCACACCCCAGTACCTGGCCGTCGAGGGACTCGTGAACCTGATGGAGGCCACGGAACTGCTTCGCCGGGGCACCGGTGCAAAGGCCACCTTGTTGGGACTGGTGCTCACCCAGGTGGACCGTCGGCCGAAGGTCACCGGGGAGGTCATCGACCTCATCCGAGGGCACTACGGCGAGCGCGTCTTCAAGACAGAGATTCCGATCAACGTCCGCCTCTCGGAGGCCCCGAGCTTCGGCGAGACGATCTTCGGGCACGACCCGAACTCAAGCGGCGCCGACGCCTATCGCCGGCTCGCTGCTGAGGTCTTGCAAAGGTGCCGTCAAGACGGCAAGAAGTAAGGGCGGACTGCCGTCATAATGGAAGTGAGGAACGCATGAACAAGCCGAGCAGGCTGGGCAAGATGAACATCTTCTCGGCCACCGCAGCAGAGGCGGCGCCCGCCGAGCCCGAAACGGCAGCGACGCTGGCAGCTGAGCCGGCCCCACCGATGCTGGTCGAACCAACTGCCGTGAAGGCGGCTGCACCCGCCCTGGGGCGACCTGCCACCCACGAGGAATGGACCAAGGTCACCGTGGTCCTCTTCAACAGACAGATCGTGTTCCTCGACCGCCTGGCAAACGACATCCGGGCCAAGACCGGCGCCGCCATCCGGCGGGCGGAGATCCTACGGGCGCTCGTCGATGCGCTGGAGAGCGAGGGTCTCGACCTGAGCGAAGCGAAGTCCGAGGCCGACTTGAAGGCCCTCTTGCGCGCCCGACTCCGGGCCTGACTGAGACAGCGCATTCCGATGTCTCTGCACGGCTCTCTTCTCGAAACGCCATGACCCCTCTCGTCGTGCGCCGCTCCGACGCCCGTGCTCTGCTCGTGCGAGCCGACCTCGACGCGCTCGACGGCGCGCTCCGAACGCTGGTCGCTGATGCCGTGCGCGCGGCGGTGGTCGATCGGGTGCGCGCCTCCGGCCTCTCCGACACCGAGCCGCACCTCGCCGCGCTGACGGCGGCGGGCGCCGAACTCGGCGCCGACCCGACCGTCTGGATGGCCATCGAGGTCAGCGTGGAGGGCGGCTCTGCCCTGCCGCTCTGGCCGCTGGCCGCCGCCCCCGCCGATGTCGTCGCCTGGCTCGGCGACCGGGCGCCGGACCCCGCCGCAGCGGCTGCCTGCTGCGACCGCATCCGCGGCCTCTTCGCCTCGGGCGGCCGCGACGACGCGGACGATGAACCGCCCATCTCTGTCGCACTCGCGGCCCGCGCCTACCTCGCGTGGCGCGAGATCGAACGCGACCGAGCGCGGCCTTTCATAGCGCTGGACGCCGGCAACGTTCACCACTCGCTGATCGACCGGTGGCGCGACCTGCCGAAGAATCGTCGGCGTCCCTACACGACGACCCAGCGCGAAGGGTGGGCCGAGATCCTCCACCCCAGCAAACAGCTCGGGCTACGGCTCGACGTCCAGGAGCTGCCCGAGCGGATCGTTCATGCCATCAAAGCGTGGCGGTCGTGGCAGGGGCTCCGGCATTGGGCCGCGCTGCAGTGCCTGTTCACCGAGGCCGGACGTACGGGGCGCATCCGCTGGTCGCTCGAAGACCACCTCGACGCCCTCGGCTACGCCGACCGCTCGCGGCGAACGCCCGAGCTGCGGGCGACCGTCGCCGCCGAGGTCGAAGCCCTCACGCGCATGGAGGTCGCCGTCTACAACTCAGACGGCACCCTCCGCCTGCGCGGCCCAGTTCTCGCCGTGACCCAGCGCGGCGAGGCCCTGCGCGGGTCCGAGTGGGCGCTCCAGGGGCTCGAGCTCGTCATCCACCCGGCGTTGTACGAGGGGGTCCGCCGCGCCGACGGCTCCATCGGGAGGCTCTGGGCCCCGGCTCCTACCGAGCTGGCGACGATCGACCACGCCCGCTTCCCGTACGCGCTCGCCCTCGGACTGATCCTGCCGATCCGGTGGAGATGGGACACCGCCGACGGGTTGGATCATCTGACCCTCACGGGAGAGCGCCTCCTCGACACGGCTGGGATCCCCGTGTCTTCGCACGACCCCGGGAGGGCCTGGACGGCGCTCGACCGCAACCTCGCGGAGCTGCAGCGCGTGGGGGGACTCGGGCTCGCCCGGTGGAACCCGAACGAGGCGCGGTCCCGTACCGGGCGTTGCCACCTCTACCCGCCGCAGTGGGTCCGTGACCGATTGGTTCATGGAATCGAGCCGGCCGAGCAGCTCGCGACGCCCTTGTTGCTAACAGGTGGCGAACTACACGCCTGGCGTTTGCAGCAAGGTTGGACGCAGGCGCAAGCGGCGAAGATGCTGGGCGTGGGGGAGAGGACCATTCGGGGAGCCGAGGCGGCGCCTGACGAGCCGCTCGGGCGAGCCATCCGGGCGGGTCTCGACCGGCAGGTGACCGGCAGAAATCCGGCAGACCCTGCGGATGAACTGGCCAGGAGGGGTGGACCGGCAGGAATCCGGCAGACCTAGCGGATGAACCGGCAGGAATCCGGCAGATCCTGCGGGTGAACCGGCAGGAATCCGGCAGATCCTGCGGAAGGCCCTGTTGCAAGTCATTGGAAGTACAGGAGAAATCAACTTTCTGACGTCCTCTCTGAGGTTCTCCTCTGAGGAGAACCTTCTGGTGCTCGGCCCGTCTGGAGGACGGTCCGGCACATAAGGTGACGGAACGAAGGCTTGCCTTCGTGACGTCAGGAAGGAATGACGTCTACATGGAAAGGCGGGTGGACGCCTACGGTTTCGCTGCGAAACGAGGGGCGTTCAACGATACCCGGTGTACCACGCCACTGCCCGCTATCTCGTGACGTCACTCCATCTGGAAGGCGTTGCCTCTTGCCGTCATGAAGGCAAGACATCCTTCGGCCGTATCCCTCCTAATCCGGGGCCGAGAGGAGCGAAGCGGAACCGACGGCTCTGTAGAGTACCTGTACAGAAGGCCTTGGTTTAGAAAATTAGGTAACGATTCTAGCAAGTTATCGACATGTCCCCACCGGGGTCTGCCGGAATTTGGCCGATCTGGCACCAGGATCTGCCGGAAGCTGGCCGAATCCTCCACCGGGGTCTGCCGGAATTTGGCCGATCGTGTGGCCGGGCCTCTGTGCTTTGGCGGCACCCATGGCGTGAGCGCCGCGAGGTCGCCCCCGAGCAGCTGCGTCCGAGGCCCGCCGCGCACATGTACGGGCGCCCTTGCTGAGTCGCTGTCTGGAGAGGTTTCGCCGATCCGCTACGGGTCGGTGGTGTCGTCGGGCGTGGCTGCGCCGTGCTGCGGTCGCGGACCCACTGGTCACCTCGCGCAGGATCACGGGGAGTTCAACAGCTCGACGACCTGATGCCACGCCGGATCGGGGTCAACACCCCTCCACCAGCAGAGGGTCGCAGTGGAAGCACGCGGCGGGGAAGAGCAGCAGCGCCCCCTCGAACCACTCCCCGAGCGCCCCCGCCCGCGGCGGCCACCAGCATGAGGAAGTCGATCTCGAACTTCTTCGCGCGGATGACGAGCACCGCTTTACGCAGCGCGAACCACCCGCCCGCCGCGTACGCGAGCCAGAAGGGCACGTTGCAGGTGAGGGAGGGGCGCCCAGCTTCCCGGCCACCCAGCCGACGAGCGTGAGCGCGCCGCAGGTCAGACTGCAGTTTGGTCACGTTCCGTCCGTCTCCTGGCGCGGAACGTCCGCGCGAGTCGCGAAAATACTACGACGGATAGTAGGAAGTCATCGAGCCCTTGTCCGGGGCGGAAGCCGGGCATTCCGTGTCAGGATCGCGGGAGTAGGGATGACAGCACCAACGGCGGGTGGGCATTGGATGTGCGGGGGAGCGGTGCGGGGTAGGGTGGGGGCACTGGGTCTGGCGCTGGCTCTCGGTTTCGCGGGCGAGGCGCAGGCCAACGGGCGCTTCCCCGCAGCGGGATACTTCGTCGCGGGCCCGGGCGCGACCAACGACGTCCTAGCGCTGCGCACGACCTTCGGTCTGCTGCTCTCGCGAGACGGCGGGCGGCAGTGGGATTGGGTTTGTGAGGAGGGCTTCAATGCCCCTGGCGCTGCCGATCCGTCGCTCTCCATCGGCGCCGACGGCACCGTGGTGATCGCAACCTTCACCGGGCTCGCATCCAGCAACGGGGCGTACTGTCGCTGGACGCGTCCGGCGGGCGCGCCCACGCGGGGCTTTGCCGACATTACCCACACCGCCGACGGGCGCGCCATGGTTGCGTTGGCCGGGCCCACCGGCGACGACGTGTTGGTGCTCTCGTCCGACGGCGGGCGGAGTTGGGAAGCTGGCGCGCGGCTGATGGGGTACTTCAGCGAGACCGCGGACGTGGCGCCCAACGACCCGCGGCGAGTCTACGTGACGGCCTATGTTCGCGGCGGCATCCCGGTTCTTCTGCGCAGTGACGACGGCGGGCGCTCGGTGCGCGAGGTCGCGCGGGACTTTGCCGGCGCCCATGGGGTATTCCTCGCTGCCGTCGATCCGCGCCGGCCCGACGTGGTGTACGTGCGAGGTACCCGTGGTCTCGGGACGGTGTTGCTGCGCAGCGATGACGGCGGGTTGACCCTACGCCCCATCGGGGAGACGTCGGAGGAGATGGTGGGCTTTGCGCTCTCCGACGACGGCGAGACCGTTTGGACCGCGAGCTCCGCTCGCGCCGAGGGCATCCGCCGATCGGTGCGCGGTGGCCCGTGGACGCGTGTCGGTGGCGACGTTGGTGTGAAGTGCCTGCGCTATCACGCCGGGCTGCTCTTCGTGTGCGCCGACGAGGTGATTGACGGATTCGCGCTGGGCTACTCCCACGACGGCGGCGAGCACATCGACCCGCTGCTCTCGCTACGTCGGCTCACCGGCACCTCTCCGATGTGCGGCGACGCCAGCGTCGGGGCGACGTGCGCCGACTTCTGGTCGGCGGTCTCGGCGCCGCTTCGGAGCATCGACGCGAGCGCGCCGCGCGCGCCGGTCTTCCACGATGCCGCCGTCTTCGACGCGAGCGGGATGCAGGCGCCGCTCGACGCCGGGACGCTGCCCGCGGACCTCGGCGCCGCGCCCGACGTGTCTGAGGATCTCGGCGGGGCCGACGCCCGCGACGCGGGCCGGGTGCTCGATGCCCCCGACACCGTGCTCGACGCCGTTGGCGCACCAGCGCCGCGCGACGGGTGCAACTGCCGCGCGGGGGCGCACGCCGCGCCCGGTGGGGGTGGCGCGTCGCTCGTGCTGGCAGTCCTGGGACTGATCGTCCCGGCTCGCCGTCGGTCCCCGCCGCGGAAGCATGGGCCGTCAGGGTCACAGTCGCCGACTCGACCCCCCTAACTCAACAGCTCGACGACTGATGTCACGCCGGATCGGGGTCACACCCCTCCAGCAGAGGGTCGCAGTGGAAGCACGCGGCGTGGACGCACGGTACGACGCGACCATCTTGCCTTCGTGACGGCATGAAGGAATGACGTCCAGAAGGAAAGGCGGAGAAGCAACTATGGTTTCGCTGTGAAATGGGGGCAATGAATGCCAGCAGGCGCAGGGCGTTGGTCACGACAAGGAGTGTCGAACCTTCGTGCAGCACGACCGCGACGCCGATGCCGGCGATCCCGAACACAGTTGCTGGGATGAGGAACGCGACCATGCCGAGACTCGCCCAGAGGTTCTGTTGGATGACCCGCCGGCAGGCGCGGCTGAGGCCCACGGCGAAGGGCAAAGCCCGCAGGTCGTCACCCATGGGCACGATGTCTGCTGTCTTCAGCGCCACGTCCGAACCGCTTGCCCGCATGGCGATCCCGACGGTCGATCAGGCGAGCGCTGGGGCGTCGTTGAACCCGTCGCCTACCATGGCGACGCCGACGCCGGCCTTCGCGAGCTCGTCGATGACGCGGCCCTTGTCCTCGGGGAGCAGGTCGCCCTTCGCGTCGGTCAGGCCGACCTGCCGGGCCACCGCGTCGGCGACCCCTGGTGGTCTCCGCTCAGCATGAGCGTCTTCTGGACCCTCATCGCCAGCAGCTCCCTCAGCACCTCCTTCGCGTGCTCGCGCGGCGTGTCCGTGACGCCGAGCCGACGCCCAGGTGCTGCGGAACGCGCTTCGAGCCCTGGTGTCGGACAAGGACCTCGGCCTGGTGATCGACCGGCTCCTGGCCACGGCGAGCGGCCCGGAAGGCCTCGCCGACCTTCGCAGCGATCTGGAAGCGCGCGGCGAGGTGTTCAGCACCGTCCTCGCGCTCCAAGCCAACGGCGCGAACCGCCCAGTCGATCGGGGAACCGGTACACCGGACAGACCGGCGACCCTTCCCGGAATCCGCGGCGGGGCGGCCTTCGACTGGACGTGGGGTGCAGCCTCGCTGGTCATGGCCGCCGAGCAAGGGGTCGCGGGCGAGCAGGACTTCCTGTCCAGGGTCTGGGAGCTGGCGAGGGTCCTGGCGTTGTCGGCGCTCTCGGCTCACGCGGTCCGCGCGGCCCAGCGCGACCGCGAGCGGCCGTTCATGGCACTCGACGCGGGTCCCGCGCACCACGCGCTGCTCAACGGCTGGCGCGACCGCCCGAAAGACAGGCAACCGCACAAGACGCCGGTCATGGACGGGTGGGCCGAGATCCTCGCCCCCACCCGGCAGGTGCGCTTGCAGCTGGACGTCCGAGAACTCCCCGAGCGGATCATCCACGCCGTGAGGGCGTGGTGCGGGTGGCAGGGGCTCCGGCACTGGGCGGCCTGGCACCGGCTGCTCACCACGGAGGGGCGAACGGGGTTCGTGCGGTGGAAAATCGAGGCGCACATGGACGCGCTCGGGTACTCCGACCGCGCGCGCCGCGACGACTCCGTGCGTAAGGTCGTCGCCGACGAGGTCGAAGCGCTGACGCGGCTCGAACTGGCCATCTACCACCGCAGCGGGGAGCTGCGGATGCGCGGCCCCGTGCTCAGCATCACGCAGCGGGCCGAGGCGATCTACGACTCCGAGTGGGCGCTGGAGGGGCTCGTGCTGGCCATCCACCCCGCGCTCTACGAGGGTGTCCGGGACCGCGACGGCACCCTGGGATCACTCTGGGCACCCGCCCCGGCCGACCTCGCGCGCATCGACCATGTGCGCCACCCCTGCGCCCTCGCCCTGGGACTGATCCTCCCGATCCACTGGCGCTGGGACCTCGCGAAGGGCCGGGAGTGCGTCACGCTCACCGGCCAGGGACTCCTCGAGACCGCGGGCATCAAGTTCGACTCCAACAAGCCGGGTCGCGCCTGGACGTCCCTCGAGCGCGACTTGGCCGAACTCCAACGCGTCGAAGGTCTGGGCGAGGTGCGATGGTGTCAAGCGGGCGGCGAACGGACGCTCGGGGGCCGCTGTCACCTCTACCCCCCCAGTGGGTCCGCGACCGCCTGATCCACCACCTCCCGCCCGTCGAGCCGCCCCAGTGCCCTCGATCCCGACGGGCAGCGAGCTGCGCGCATGGCGCAGGTCCAAGGGCTGGACTCAGGTCCAGGTGACCCAAACTCTTGGGGTCGGGACGCGGAGCGTGATCCGGGCCGAAGCGGACCCCGAGGCGGAGATGGGACGCGCGCTCGAAGAAGCTGTCGCCCGACTGAGTGGGCGGTAGCAGACGGTGGCCCGGCCGAGCGATCGGCCAAATTCCGGCAGACCCCGGTGGAAGCACGAGCGGCCAGATTCCGGCAGACCCCGGTGGAGCCATGCCGATAACTTGCTATAATCGTTAGCTAATTTGTCGGCCTGAGGCATTCTGTAGAGGTGCTCTACAGGCCGTCGGTTCCGCTTCGCGCCCCTCGGCCCCGGATTAGGAGGGATCCAGACGGAGGATATCTTGCCTTTATGATGGCAAGAAGTAACGCCTTCTAGAGGGATTGACGTCACAAGCCAACGGGCAACTGCGTCGTACGTCGGGTATCGCTGAACGCCAGCAGGCGCAGAGCGTTGGCCGCAACCTGGAGGGACGGCTCAGTGGGAGGCAGTAGTTCTTTCGGAGAGCTCGGAAGTTCCCACGGCTCGTCAGCCGTCAGGGCGGGAGCGGAGGGTGCGAGTGCGCCGCCGCCGTCCGATCGCCGCAACGGCGAACCCGACGAAGGCGCTCCAAGCCCCCTGCGCCCCAGGTCCGGCGTGGCATCCATGGCCCGCCGAGGACGGCTGCGTGACCGCCGCGCCCTGGTCGGTCGAGGCATCGATCGCCGCCGGCTGAACGAGAGATCGCCGCACCACGCTCCACCGCGACGGACACACCCCGCTCGCGACGGTTCCGGTCGGGCAACGGACCGGAGGACCGCCAACCTCAGGCGCCGAAAGCGCTGTGACGAAGGCGCTGTCGCCGTCGCTCCGCAGCAACAAGGGGCCGCCGAGGGTGAAGACGCGGCAGGCCCACAGGGCACCCGAACTCCACCGGAGGCAGTCGACAGGCTCGTCCGAAAAGCGCGTGGGCGCTGCCCCGTCGATGGAGCGCCACACGCCGTCTTCGGGCCCGCCAGCCCACACCCGTCGACCGTCGTCGGAGAGTCCGAACCCCCGCATCGGGCCGCGGGTACGAAGCACCTCGCGCAGCGTCTCACCCCCATCGTCGCTGCGGAAGAGCACATCAGCGCTGCCCGCGGGGCCGGCGTCCATGTCCCGCCCGGCCGCGGTCGCGCGCAGGTAGACGACCTCCGGGCGATGCCCATCGACGCCGGAGACGTACACCCCGCTAGCCTCGCCGAAGCCCGCGCTGGCGCGCACCCAGCGCACGCCGCCGTCCACGGTGCGGAAGAGCACCGCGGTGCCGTCGGAGGTCAGCGTGCCGGTGGCGTAGAGCCGCAGCGGATCGGAGCCCGCGACCTCGATGGTTTCCAGCATCACCCCCTCGAAGCGGTCGCCGACGAACTCGAAGGTGAGGCCCTGGTCGGTCGAACGTGCGACGCGCGAGTCGGGTCGTATGCTGCGGGTCACCGCGATCGCCCATGTCACGCGGCCGTCGGGCGACGAGGCGATGTCCTTGACGCTGAGGGACTCGAGGTCGGGTTGGCGGCGAACTGAACACCCATCGCGGGTGCTCAAGAGGCCGTTGTCGAGGGCGACGAGCAGCGTGCCGTTGGCGGTGTACGTCAGCGGCGGATCGTAGCCGTCGGAGTACTGCAGAGCGTCCTCGCACCAGTATTCCCACCGCTGGCCCCGGTCGACGCTGACGATGAGTCCGAAGGTGGCGCGCACGACCATGAGCTCGCTGTTCGAGCCCGGGGCTTGGTGAAACTCCTGCGCCTGGGGGAAGCGTCCGTTGCCGTAGGCCGTGGCTGGAAGGAAGCTCAGCGCGGTTGCGAGGAGAGCTCGTCGAAGCACGCCGGGAAGGTACACCCAACGGTTGCAGGTGCGGCACGCCTCGCGGCGATCGGGCCTTCGCAGCTTGGACGATCCCCGATACGTTGCCTCCGTCGCACCTCGACGGATTTCGATGGCGACACCCCCCGGAAGAAACCTCGCCAACGCGCGCACTCGCTCTCTACATGCGGGCTTCCGACGAGGAGGTCCGCCTCTTCGTCAGCGGCAAACCTGGTGGCACTCCTGGTGGCACTCCTGGTGACAGTCCTGGTGGCACTCCTGGTGACAGTCCTGGTGGCAGTGCCCATCGGCATCACAGATGGGGTGGCAGACCGGATGGCACTCGGGGACGCAAACCGGATGGCACTCGGGATGGCACTCTTGCCAGCAGTGCTGCAAGGGGGTCGCGGGAGGTGTCTGGAGCACGTCCTCCTGCATGGTGATCGGTGTTTCAGCCCTGATGTCTCCGGCAGCCAAACCCAAAGCCAACGAAGCGACGGCAAAAGCGACAGTTCGGATATCCATGATGTCCTCCCAATGAGGTGCGCCAGCACACTCCGAGACTGCCCTATCAAAGCACTCGCATTTCCGTCAACCGAGCCTCGCCGTTTGCGCGGGAGCAAGTCGGGCTGCCGGGAGATGGGCACTCCTCGCCGGCGCTCGTCGCCTCAAACGCCCGACGAGCACCACCGCCGCGGTGAGCCACGCGCTCACCGTCACGCCCCGTGCTGGCCCTCCGCCCCGCCCCGCTACGCGACACCCGCAGCCACCAGGGGGAAGGACCATCATGTCGGTTGGTTGACCCGCGTCGAGGCGACCGGTCGGCCCGTCGATTGGCGAAGCCCGATCGAGTGCGACTCCGTGATCGGTGCTCCCGTCGTGGAACACCGCCGCGGTTGGCACGCTCGCGTCGATGTCTCGGAGCAGCATCGTCTCTGTCGCCCAGCGGGAAGCGCAGGCGCCGCCCACCTGGGTGCCTGGACCGCAAGCCCCGGACGCGCCCTCCGCCAGACGCAGCGAGAGCAACGGATCGACGTGGTCGCCGCCGTCGCGGGAATAGCCCAGCGCGAAGCCGTCGCGCGCCTCGTCCGCGCACACGAACAGGGTGCCCGCGTGGAAGCGCAGACACTTCACGCCAAGGTCCGCTGCGGTGCGCGTCCATGGGCCGCCACGCTCCGATCGCAGTATCCCCCCGGCGGGATCGGCGCTCGCGATCCACACCGTGTCACCATCGTCAGAGAGCGCGAAGCCCAGCATCTCCCGCGCGGTTTGCGCGACGAGCCGTACGGTCATTCCTCCGTCGTCGCTGCGCAACAGGGTCGTCGGGAGGCCGCGCACGGCGCGCAGGTAGATCACGTCGGGGCGCGTCAGATCCACCCCGGCCAGGAAGACGCTCTCGCCGCCGAGGAAGTCGCGCGTGGCCTCTCGAACGGTGCGACCGCCGTCGTCGCTTCGCAGCAGCACCGGTCCGCCCGAGCCCGTGGTCGCGTACCCGGTGACGTAGACCCGCGTCGGGTCGCTGGGCGCGACGTCCACGGTCTCCGTGGTGTACCCGACGAGGCGCGCGCCGGGGTTCCAGGTGCGCCCGCCGTCGGACGAGAGGTAGAGCGCGTTCTCCCCGCCGGGCCCCGCGAGGGCGACCATCGACCGGCCGTCCGCGGTCTGCGAGACGTCGATGAAGTCCCGCACAGGAACTCCTCCCAGAGGCGCCCAGGTGCAGTAGTCACCGCCGCTGCTGCCGCTCAGGCCGACGTACGACGCGAGCACGAGGGTGCCGTCCGCTCCGATCGAGAGCGCGGGGTCGCCCGCGATGGCCCCGTAGGCCCCCTCGCAGACCCAGCTCCACGCCCGACCACCGTCGCGCGAGAGCAGCAGTCCGAAGGTCGTACGCAGCGCGAACACGTCGTTGCGCGAACCCGGCCCCGCCACGAAGTAGTTGGCCCCGGGGAAGCGCCCGTTCGCCCGCGCCTCCGCAGAGCTCAGGGCCGTCGCCACCAACAGCATCCCCAACCGCACCGCCTGTCGCCTCCGGCCACCCAGGGGACGTTCTGGCGAGGGACTCATCGCCGCCGACGCCGCGCGCGCCTTGATGTTCCCGCGAACGTGACCCACACGGCCAGCGCGACGCACGCCCCACCCCGATCGCTCGATGCATCGCGACTGGCGACGTAGCAGCCGCAACCACCTGCGGGGCCGGTCGATCCTACCGCCGCGTCGAGAGGACGCTGAGCGTCCATCGCAGCGTCAGTCCCGCTCACGACCGCCGCGTCGAGTCCACGACCCGCGTCGCGCACCGTCGCCCCGTCCGACGGCGGGACGTAGGTGTCGAGCGGCGGAAGGCGGTCGGTGATGACCCCATGATCGGTGCTGGCGTCGTGGAAGACCGGAGCGTTCGGCACGCTCGCGTCAACGCTCCGCAGCAGGATCGTCTCCGAGGACCAGAGGGCGGGACAGGTGGCGCCGACCTGGGTGCTCGAGCCGCACGTCGTGGTCGTCCCGTCCACCAAGCGGAACGAGAGCAGCGGGTCGACGTGGTCGCCACCGTCGTGGGAATAGCCCAGCGCGAAGCCGTCGCGCGCCTCGTCCGCACACACGAACAGCGTGCCCGCGTGGAAGCGCAGACACTTCACGCCCACGTCCGCCGCCATGCGAACCCAGGGCCCTCCGCGCTCCGACCGCAGGATGCCTTCCGCGCGGTCGGCGCTCGCGATCCAGACGGTCTCCCCGTCGTCGGAGAGCGCGAAGCCCAGCATGTCCCGCGCGGTCCGTCCGACGGCCCGCATCGTCGCCCCGCCGTCCTCGCTGCGCAGCAGCGTGGTCGCGAGGCCGTTCATGGCGCGGAGGTAGATCATGTCGGGGCGCGTCGCATCGACCCCGGCGATATAGATGTTCTGGTTTCCCAGGAAATCCCTCGTGACCTCGCGCACGGTACGACCACCGTCGTCACTCCGCAGCAGCACCGGTCGCCCGCCGCTGCCGTAGCCGGTGACGTACACGCGCAGGCGATCGCCGGGCGCGACGTCCACGGTCTCGGTCGCGTATCCGGTGAGGCGAGCCCCCAACTCCCAGGTGTGGCCGGCGTCGCTGGAGAGGTAGAGCGCGTTCTCACCATCGGGCCCCGCGAGCGCGACCAGCGAGCGCCCGTCGGCGGTGTTGGTCACGTCGGCGAAATCCCGCTGCGGCACTCCGGCCAGCCTGGGCCAGGAGCAGTAGTCGCCGTCGCTCGCAATCAGCCCGAGGTACGAGGCGAGAACCAGGGTTCCGTCGGCGCCGATGGAGAGCGTGGGGTCGCTCGCGCCGATCTGGTTGTAGGCGGCCTCGCAGACCCACGTCCACGTCTGCCCGGCGTCGCGCGAGGCGAGCACGCCGAAGGTGGTACGCAGCGCGAACACGTCATTGCGGACCCCGGGGCCTGCGACGAAGTAGCCCGCCGTCGGGAAGCGACCGTTCGCGCTCACTGGCGCGGGGGTCAGCAACATGCCCGCGAGAAGCATTCCGACCCGCGCTGCAAAGTGGCCTGTCATGTCTGGGCGGTCTTTCCGGTGGGGTGTCCGTCGGGCTCTCCGACGACGGCGTCCTCACGCGGCGCGGGCGACCGCGCGTCTGGGGACAGATACCTGAGCGACCGGGCGAAGCAAGACCGGGCTACCCGTCTATCTGCGCCATGCTGAACGAGCATAGCCCCGGGCAGGAGCTCCCCAGGGGTTGAACGCACGGCCCGACCGGGGGCATGAGAGCGGTTCTCTACGCCACCCCTCGCACCCGAGGACGGACCGTGCTCCTCACCCCTGCCCAAGTTTCTTCGGCGACCCAAGGGCCTCGTGCCTCGCGCACTTCCCCCGCTTCGAGCGCGCCGCCGACATGGCCCACGCGGGCGCATCCACCCTGCGCGCCGCCGCCCGACGGCGCAGCTTGGCGCGTCGCACCTGGGCGGCTGGTTCGCGCGACATCGACGCGACCCCGACCGCCCGTCGCTCTCGTCCTTCCTCGACAGCCCGGAGGGCACACGCGGTCTGCATCGTCCTCGCCGCGCTCTTCGTCTTCGGCGTGATGGGCGGAGCTGGAGCCACGACGCTCCGCACCTTCTTCGTCCTGGCTGGTCTGTCGCCCTGGATCGCCTGCTCGGACAGCACCCTGCGCCGCACCCTCACCGCGATGGTGGACTGATCGGCCTCTGGGGCGACACCACCGGCGAGCGCCTCGGACGATGCCGCGCGCGGGCATCGAGCGGCTGATCTCCGTGGCCCTCGACGAGACCTGGAAGCTCAGCATGATCCTCGTCGCCGCGTGACCCGCCGGTGTGTCGAAGTTATGCGCGAGGACGGATTGGATGTGCATGCCGCAAGCACGACGTGTGCGGTGATCGACGCTCTCGACAATCGCGTGCGCGTCGACGTGGTGGAGACCAACGACCAGGCGCTGATCGGTCGCCGGGCGCGCGGACAGTCGTGACTGTTACCTGCGGCTCACAACGCTGAAGCCGCGGGTTCACACGGTGCGGTGTCCCCCCGTTCCTAGAATCCAACAGCATCCCGTTAGCGCTCGCCAGAGGTGCGATTTTCACCAGCGTGGCAGGTGGTTCGTCAACCGTTGCTCATGGGCCCGACGCCGCGACGACGAGCGGCACGAGGACTGCAAATGCCGTTCGCCAGGACGCCCAGATTTCGGCGGAGCGGTAGACTCTCGACACCCCCAACGAAGCCCTTCCTGACCTCGGATGTCGGGGATGCGTGACGTCGACAACCAAACCTCACGGAGGACATCATGAACTTCATCTCCACTCTCAGCCTGTCGCTCGGACTTCTCCTCGCTGGTGGTACCGCGATGGCACAACACCATGGGGGCAACCAGTACGGCGGTCCGGGGCACCACGGCGGCCACGGGCAATGGACCGTGCCCGTCTACGCCCCAGTTCAGCAGGCGCCGGTCTACGCCCCGCGAATCATCCCCACGCCCTACCAGGGCCACGGTGGCTACACCCCGCACGGGACGCCGGTGTGGACTGGCAATGGCCGACGTGGCCACGGTCACTGACTCCAAAGGTCCTGACCTGAAGACGAAAGTGGTGTGGTTTCGTCATGGGGGCGTCGGGGCACGTCGAACGCAGGGCATTGTGCTCGGACAGAACCCTGTGTATAGGTCAAGGCTTGCAACAAACCCTATCCACATGAACCTACGGGATTACATCTCACAAGCAAGAGAGCATCAACATGGTCTACATGAAACTCGCATTGTCCTCCTCCGTCGTCGTCATGATGAGTGCGCTGTTGGGTGGGTGTCTGATGCATGATCATCACGCACCTGCCTACGGCCAACCCACCCACCAGCACGGGTATGTCCAGCCGACACACGGCCAGACGGTCTACGGGCAGCCGACACACGGCCAGACGGTCTACGGGCAGCCGACACACGGCCAGACGGTCTACGTCCAGCACTGACGCTCGTCGAGCCGATCGGCGGCCTGACGCAGGGTGCTCTCAGCGTAGGCACGGGGTCGCCCCATCCCCAACGGTTCAGCGCGTACGATGGACACCCCAACTCAATCCTCGGCGGTGGTTGCCGCCCCCGCGAAGACCATCTCCGCTGGTGGCTCGCTGCCCAGGAGGTCGCGCTCAATCGTGGTGCAGATGCGGGTCAGTGGCAAGTCGTTGGCGTCGTGCCCGAAGGGCTCGTCAAACTCGGCCCCGAGAGCGTCGATCATGAGGATCGGATAGGCGATCAGCATCGTGATGAGGGGCGTGAAGACCTCGACCCGGCCGAGGAGGTTGAAGGGCAGCGTCGAGAGGTAGAGCGCGATAAGGCGCTCGATGAGTAGCACCAGCCCGAGCGGCGTCGGTGTCTTCAGGATGCGCTCGCAGCCGCCCAGGCTGTTGACCAGCACGTTCACTTCGGCCTCCGCCTGGACCGCGAACTTCGCGTCGATGGCGCCGCGCGCGAGGAGTGCCTGGATTCGCCGCGAGAGTTCCGAAGCCGCCACCAGCGGTGGCGACCCCAGCCCGGTCAGGGAGGCGTACTGCTCGGGGCCCAGGAGGTATTCGATCTCAGGACATTGCGCCTCACCCCGGAGCCGGCGCCGGGCGGCGTGCGCGAAGGTCACAACCCATACAGCAAACGTCCGCGCGTCATCCGGGCTCTGCGCGGCGTGGCGGTACACGATGCGGTTGAGGTTGCGGCTCGCGTTGACGATGGCGCCCCAGAGCGTGCGCCCCTCCCAGAAGCGGTTGTATCCAGTGTTGACGCGAAAGGCGAGGACCAGCGCGATGACGGCCCCCCCCGCCTCGTGAACACCCGCCGGCAGGTGGAGGGTCACTCCCCGCCGGTCGATCTCCGTGACGACCGCCGCGATGGCCCCGAACGCGAGGATGCGCAGCGGGACGCCCCGCGCGAACGAGCCTCGGATCCGGAGCAGCAGCCGCAGCCAGTCGCGAGGTTTGTAGGGCAGCACAGGTCGCAGTCTCCTCGATGCCGACGGAGTGAGAGGCGACGCACGTCGCGGCGCGCCGACCACGAAGCCAGCGCGCACCAGTTCACGCGCTCGCTCGTCTATGCTCCGCAACCTCTCACGAATCGCCGTCGCCTGGAGGTCTCCCGATGCCCTTGACCCAGATGCTGCACGCGGTCAGCCGATTCCACCTGAGCGCTCCCCTGACGTCCGACGACCTTGCGACGCTGCGGGGGCACGGCCTCCCACACGCTCGCCGATAGCGTCGTGCTCGACCTGACCTCCATGCACGACCTCGACGTCGCGGAGGCGTCTGCGCTCGCGGCGCTGGTGGGCGCGCGCACCGCCGCGGATCGGCGCACCGCCCTCGTAGGGCTCTCCGGGGCCGTGGCGCGCCGACTGACCGAGGCGGACCCGTCACGCGGGGTCGCCGCGAGCTTCGCGGTGGACGATGACGACGCCATGCGCCTCCTCGAATTCTCGCGCCGCACGTGCCCGAAGGAGCGCCTGGTGCGGGGCTTGGAGATCTTCCGGCGCCAGCAGCTCGACCGCTACGCGGCGCTCTTCTTCCGGCTCGCCGTTGCGCAGACGCCGCACACGCTGTTCATCACCTGCGCCGACAGCCGCATCGTGCCCAATCTTGTGACTACCACCGACCCCGGCGAACTCTTCATCGTGCGCAACGTGGGCAACCTGGTGCCGCCTTTCGGCGACGACGCGACCCCCGCCGAGGGGGCTGCGGTGGAGTACGCCCTCTGCGCACTGGGCGTCGAGGACGTGGTGGTGTGTGGTCACTCCGCGTGCGGCGCCATCAAGGCCATGCTGGCGCCAGAGACGGCTGAACTACCGAGCGTGAACCGTTGGCTCGACGCTCCGCGCCAGGCTCTCGCCGAACTGAGGCCACTGGGCTCGCACGACGACGCCGCGCGCGCCAACGTGCGGATCCAGCTGGCGAACTTGCGCACCTACCCGGCGGTGCGTGACCGGCTCGCCGATGGAGTCGTGCATCTGCACGGCTGGTACTACGACATCGAGCGGGGGACCTTCGAGGAGTGGGACGAGAACGCCCGTCGGTGGGGGCGGGTAGGGGTCGGGGCGCCGGAGCACGCTGGCTGAGCATCCGCGACGACGATTGGCGCGACCGCAATCGCGTGATGGTGGATGAGGACGGGATCGCGCCGCCACCGGGCGGTGACCAGTCCCATCAGTGAGAGCTGGCCGCGTTGCACTACCGCCATCCAGATCAACCGGTGCATCACGCGGTGTCATGAGCTGGCTGTAGACGGTAGACCCGCCCCAACCTCTCGCGCGCCCGCTCAAGCGAGCGTGAACATCCACTGAATGCGCGCACCGGCGGCGCTGCGCGCGACCTGCCACGCGACAATCTCGATCTCCACCCTGCTCAGCCAAGGACGTGGTCGACCCGCGGGGCGTTTCGACTCGCTGTCACCGCACTTCACCGCCGGAGGAAAGCTCGCGACACGAATTATTAAATCATGCCATCGCCTTTCATCGATGCCCGTGGGGCGGTCGCGGTGCCTGAAAATACCTTCCGGTCTCCGGTCGCGGAGCAGGGCACCCGGCGGGGGTGACGCTCAATCCAGAGTTCGCCGCATCGCACGGATCTTGAGGTGGAGAGTTCATGAAGCCAGGGGTCGTTTGGGCGTGCGGTGTCGCAGTCTTTGGGGTGTTGGCCGGCGGGACTCGGCCCGCGTTCGGTCACGGCGAGTCGGTTCGGGGGGTCGGGGGCGTCGGGGTCAACACGATCGGCGGGGAGGTCGCGGAGGGCGTCGCGGTCTCGCTTCGCTACGACCTTCGCTCCTACGGCCTGTTCACGGAGCAGGAGTTGCTCGCGTTCCAGCGCCAGGGGGAGAACGTCCATCAGCACGCGCGTGAGCACACGGCCCTTCTCGGGGTGACCGTCCCCCTCGCCCCGCGCTGGGACCTGAGCGTGCTGCTCCAGGCCAACCGTTTTGAGGACTTCCTCGACAACGGCGACCGGTACGCGCTGGCGAACAATGCCCTGTCGCGGACGGACGTCTCCCAGGGACTGGGCGACCTGCTCCTCTTCGGGCGCTACCAGCTCCTGCACGTGGGGGAGCACCACCTCGCCGCCCTGCTGGGGTTGAAGCTGCCGACGGGCGACATCCGGCAGCGCACCAACCAGGGCGACCTCGTGGGCACGCACAACCAGCCCGGGAGCGGCTCGGCGGACTTCCAGTTCGGGGCAGCGTACAGCGGCCGGTTCCTCGGGCGCCTCCTGGTGTCCGCCGACGTCCTCGCCCGCGTCAACACCGAGGGCGCGGGCTCCTTCCGCAGCGGGAACTCGCTCCAGGCTGACGTCGCCTTCGGGGTGTCGCTCGGGCGCTTCCTCGTGCCGTCCGTCGAGCTCAACGCCTTCTTCCAGGAGCGGGACATCGAGCAGGACGCGGTGAAGACCAACAGTGGCGTGTCGTCGCTCTTCATCACGCCCGGCGTGCGCCTCGCCTTCGGCGCGCACAGCTTCTTCGTCGCGGGCTCGCTGCCCCTCTGGCAGTCCTTCCAGGGCGTCTCGAACAACGAGCAGTTCCGCGTGAGCGCGGGCTATGCGTTCTCGTTCGGCCACGGCCACGACCACGAGACGATGCCCCCGCAGGTGCGGCCGGTCCCTCGGCCCTGAGAGGGTTTTCAGACGATGATCCGCCTGGAAGCGCAGGTGTTGTTGCTGGCCGCGTAGAAGCGGAGGTTTCGTGAGGGTCACGATCGACTCCAGTGCCGCGATGGCGGTCGCCGCGGTCACGAGACTCTCAAGCCCGCGCCGGAGGATCATGGGCCCGAAGCGGTGGTCGCTGATGGGCCGGAATCCGCCGAGGATCGCGACCGGTCAGGCGCTTTGCCACCCGCCCTGAATCAGCGGTTCGCGCACCGCTCCGAGCGGGGCCGGGATGTCTCCTTCGCGGCTGCCAGGGTCAGCGTCTGGCGCGCCTCCCCCGGGATCTTCCAGCGCCCGTGAGCGAGACCCCGGCGATGGCCACCATCATCGCCCACCCGATCGGATCGGACCCCGTCATGAAGCGCCGGACGACCCCGACCAGCAGCGCCGCGGCCAGCCCGATCAGGAGCATGCCCGACAGCCGCGCGGTTCGTGCCTTGGCGACGACCGACCTGCCCACCGCGTAGAGGGCGACGACGTAGACAGAGCGTTGCCGAGGTTGTCCAGCGCCGCGCCCAGGAGCGCCCAGGACCGCCCAGGACGCGGCGCTGGACGCCTGTGACGCCGGCCACCGCGACCTGCGGCAGATTGATCGCGAGCACCCGCACGAGCGTGCGCCGCTCGGCGGCGTCCTCCGGGTCGAGTTCGAATACGCCCGCGTCTCCGCTTGGGTCGCGGCCCACCCTCGCGCCGCGCTTCATCGCGGCCCCGGCGCGCGTGGTGCCCGCCCAGACGTCACCGACGACGATGCCGCCCGGCGCGAGTGCGAGGCCGTTGGGACCGAAGGCCGTGTGGTGGGTGGACCTCGCGGCGAGCCACACGCGACGATGGTTGCGCGAGGCCCTGCACGGTCAGGCGGTAGAGGTTGCGCCCTCTTCGCTGGTCACGCCGCACCCCGCGGCTCTCTTCCACTCCCGCGACGAACGCGCCCACCGACGACGGACCTGGCAGACGTGCTTCGAGCGCAACCGACGCTCACCCGACCACGGATGCCTGCTGCGCATCCACGGCATACCGACTGCGCTCGAACCCATGCTCTGGACGCCACGCGACATTCAGCACGCCGCGTAAGGCTGGTTGCCCATCTCGTGGGACCGGCCGATCATTGGGAGGGCCTGGGGCGCGCGGATTCCGGGCTGTCGATGGACACCCGCAGCGCCTCGACGGCGTCGAGGCAGACCCCTGCACCACTCTGTGGGCCCGGCACCCTGATCCGGGCACAGCGGAGCGGCAGGGGCCGCTCCGAAGAGCCGAACCCCAGGCGATCGATGTCGAGTTCCACGTCCCCGCGCTGGTTGGTCAACACCGGCCGGAGGTGGTCGTGGTCGGGCCCGAGCTCGACATCGTAGGCTCCAGATCCGGCGGCGTCGGCGAGAGAGACGCGTAGGATCGCGCGCGGGCGTCGGTCGACAGCGCGCTCGCCTGGGAGGAGCAGCGTGACGACGGCGCCGGGAGGGATCGGCACGCACCTCCCGTCGCGGAGCGCGACGGCCGGCGCGACCACCGCGGCGAGGGAACCTTCGGACATCTCACCGCCCACGGGCGTCCAATACCGGTGCGCGCTGGAGAACGTCTCCGAGGCGAGCACCGCGGGGCGCGACGGGGCTACCGCGACGCCGCGAACGACCGCCGGGGGTGGCGTGGGGGCGGCCGCGCGGGCGGGCGGAGTGACGCTCGGATCGCCGTGGTGATCACCGTGGGGATCGCCGTGGTGTTCAGGGTGGTTGTGGTGCTCCTTCCACTCGACGAGTGCCACCACGCCGAAAGCGGTCATGACGGCCGCGAGCACGGCCGCGAGCACGACCCAGAGTACCGTGCGGGCGGGCCTCTGCGGGACGAGGACGGGCGCGGGGACGGGCGCCCCAGCCTGGCGAGACGGCTCCCCGACGTAGGCCTGAAAGGTCGGGGCGTAGGCCGGGGACATCACCGTCGGTGGCAGCGACGGTGACGTCGGCCGAACCGACGCCGCGAAGGCCGGGGTCGCCCCAAAGGCCTGGCGCGCCGACCCCTGGTTGCTGGAGAAGCCCTCCGTCCAGCCCGCGCCGGCGCTGGGGTCGTCCGTGAAGGCTTGCGCGAACTCGATCACCGACGCGAAGCGCTCGGCCGGCGTCCGGCCCATGGCTCGCGCCACTGCGCTGGCGTGCCGGGGGAGCAGCCCCTCGATCGGGCCGTGCGCGGCGAGGGGCGGTGGCGTGTGGGTGCCGTGTGCGATCGCCCAGGCCCACGGGGTGGACGCCTGGTAGGGGAGCGTCCCCGTGAGCATCTCGTACGTGAGCACCCCGAGCGCGTAGAGGTCAGCCGAGGCGGTCACGTCGCTCTGCGCGAACTGCTCGGGGGCCATGTACGCCGGCGTGCCGAGGATGAGCCCGGCGCGGGTGAATGACCCCGTCTCGACGGAGGCCTGCCGGGCGATGCCGAAGTCGACGACCTTGACGACGTCGCCGCGCGTCCCGCGCCGCGCGAGGAGCACGTTGTCGGGCTTGAGGTCGCGGTGCACGATGCCGTGCTCGTGGGCGTGCGCCAACCCGCTGGCCACCTGGCGCACGACGACCTCGGCGCGCGCGACCGGCAGCCGCCCCGCCGCGATGACCTGCGAAAGGCTCACGCCCTCTACATGCTCCATCACGATGAAGAGGGTGCCGTCGCCGAGGGTGCCAGAGTCGTACACCCGCACGATGTTGGGGTGGTCGAGCTGGATCGCGAGCGCGACCTCGCGCTGCAGCCGGTCGACGACGCCGGGCGCCCCCCTCGCCTCCGCGTGCAGCATCTTGATGGCCACCTTCCGGGTGACGGTCCCGAGGCGCTGCGTAGCCAGGTAGACCCGCCCCATCCCTCCTTCGCCCAGGAGCGACTCGATCGCGTAGCGGCCGTCGGCGATCACCTGCCCGACCAGTGGATCGGCGGGCGCGACCGGGGCCGGGAAGGGCGCGCCGCATCGCGCGCAGAAGCGCGCGGCGTCGATTTCGGTCGGGGCGTCGCAAGCGGGGTTGGGGCAGCGCTTGGGCATCGTTCACCAGGTGCCGGGCGGCATGCGACGCTGGCGCGGGAACACGCCAGCAGACGTCCTTGATTTGGTGCCCAGGTCCGTCCGGGGCCGACGCTAACACCGCCGTGGCCGGCCTCGCGCAGGGTAGGGTGAGGAATTCGGTGTCCGGTTCCTATTCCCCTGAAAACAAGGGTGGTGGCCACGTCGACCCGCTGCTCTCGATTCCGCCTCGTGGACGGGACGGCCACGGCGTGCGGCCCGAGCACCCAGGTCGGCTCACGGTCAGACCTAGGTATGAGGCGAGAACCAGGGGTTCCATCGGCGCCGATGGAGGGCGTAGGGTAGCCCGCGCCGCCGTAGGCGTGGCCTTCGCCGCCTTCCCGGCGAAACCGCCGTTGGGGCTACACTGAGACGATGACCGCGCCCCGGAGTCTCGCCCTCGGGCTCGCCTTGCTCACTGCGGCGACGGGAACCCTGGCCAACGGTCGCTTCCCGACCGCGCAGATGGTGCAGGTGAGCGCAGGCGCGCGCCCCGCCCGGATGGTGCTGCGGACGACCTTCGGAGTGCTGATCGGCGAGGACGAGGGCCGTCGCTGGTCGTGGATGTGCGAGGGCGCCCTCGACTATGCGAACTCGGCCGTCTGGGACCCGCCGGTGGCCTTCGGCGCGCCGGGCAAGGACGGTATCCCACCCCTGATGTTGGGGGTTCCGACGGGCCTTCGGCGCACCGCGGACGTCTGCTCCTCGGCGGCGGTGCCCGAGGTCGGCACCGACTTCACGGCCGACGTGAGCGCCACGGAGGACGGGCGCACGGTGCATTGGGTCGGCTCGTATCGCGACCCCCTGACGTCCGGCCTCGTCAACCGGGTGCGCGCCTCTATTGACGGCGGACGGAGCTTTCGCACGGTCTACGACGGCGCCCCTGGGGTGCTGTTTCTCACGTTGGAGGCGGCGCCCTCGAACCCGCGGCGGGTGTACCTCACGGCCCGCGCGGCGAACCCTGCGCGCGACCTCCTCTACCGCTCGGACGACGGAGGGTCGACGCTCGTGGAGTCGCCGCTCGATCTGCAGGGCGGTGCCGAGGGGTGGCTCTCCGCGGTCGATCCGACGGACCCCGACGTGGTGTACCTGCGCTCGTTCGTGGACGATCCCCGGCGCCCAGGGGAGCTGGGCGCGACGCTGCTCCTGCGCTCATCGGACGGGGGCGCGCACTTCACCGAGCTCACGCGGACGGTCGGCGCGATGCGCGGGTTCGCGCTGTCGGGTGACGGACGCACGGTCTGGGTGGGCGGTCCCGAGGACGGGCTGTTGCGCTCGGTGGCGGGCGGTCCCTTCGAGCGCGTGTCCGGGGTGCAGGTGCAGTGCCTGCGCTGGCACGCCGGGGCGCTCTACGTGTGCGGCAACCATGTGATCGATGGCTTCAACCTGGCGCGCTCGGACGACGACGGGCGGACCGTGGTCCCGCTGGTGGACTTCCGAACGCTGGGGCCACCGACGGCCTGCCCCGCGGGGACAGCGGTGCGCGACGTGTGCGCGCCGACCTGGTCGACGGTGAGGAGCGGGTTCGGGAGCCTGCCCGACGCAGGCGCGGGGCTGGACGGAGGAACAGCGCGCGACGGCACGGTGGGACCGATGGAGGACAGCGGCTGCGCGGTGGGGGCGCGGGGCAGACTGGGCGGACATGGGCCCGGTGGCTGGAGCATCGGGTCGGCTCTGGTGCTCGGGGTGGTCAGGCGGCGACGCTGTACCGATCGATCCCGACGTTCGTGATCTGGGGGACGGGTCATCCCGCACCTGTGATCCGGCGTCGTAGGCCCATCGCAGCCACCGTGCCGGATTGGGGCGAGAAAAAAGTTACTCCCGGTAAAATGAGGCTTGACAGTCCCCCACCCTCGGATATCGGGAAAAGCGGGAGAGGGCTGACCAAGCCAGACGTCTGGAACGTCTCGTGAACGTCACGAGTCTGGCTCCCATAGGAGAACCGTCATGAAGATTTCGATCAAGTTCGTGCTGACAGCCTGTGCGATTGTGTTCTCGACCGCCGCGGGGGTGGGGCGCGCGACGGCCTCAACCGACGTGCCGACGGGGTCGGCGGGAACTGTGGCTGCTGTCGTGACGGACAACACCGGGACGACGCCCCTCCAGAGCGGCGAGCACTGCTGCCCGGCCAATGCCCCGTACCACGACGAGGGTGATCACTCCTGCTGGCGTACTGCTGACGCGTGCGCGCACCACGGTGGCGGCGATCATCACGAGGACTGCCACTACGATCCGTGCGGTCATCAGCACTGATCAACGATAGAGCGCCCGCCTTTTGGCGGGGAGGCCGCCGGTGAACGGTGAACCCCGACTTCGACAGTACCCACGCTCTGACGTGTGGACGCATCGAGGTCGGGGAGCCGCGCCGCTGCCGTAACCTTGCGGGGAGAAGCAATGGAAACGAGTCAGCGCAACCGGCCGGTCCACACTTGGCTGCTGGTCATTGCGTTGCTTCTGCAAGGTTGTCTCCTCGTTGGGGGTTCGAGTTCCGACTGCCCTACGGGGCAGATGCGGATCTGCCGAGACACGGGAGATTGTCGATGCGGCCTGCCTTGCCGGTCGAACAGCGAGTGTCGCGGAGCCGTCTGTGCGGAGTTCACCTATGCGCCCGGCACCGGCGTCTGCGTGGATGGTACCTGGGCTGAGACCACTGGACTTGGTAGCGGAACCTCGGGGGGGTGTTCCCCTGCCTGCGGCAGCGGGCAAGTGTGCATCGCGTCTGGTGGTCTACGGTCCTGCGTCTCGTCGTGTGTGAGCGATGGCGACTGCCCGGGGAGTTGCTGCGTGGGCGTCGGTGCGTCGCGGGTCTGTGCGCCCGACCTGAGCGCCTGCCAGCCTACAACCCCTGTGGATGCAGGAACCGACGCAGGGACATCCACGGGCGACTGCGGTCGCTGTGCCTGCGACGAGCTCCCCGTGAGCTACCTCGGTGGACCAGCGATCTGCCGACCACGCTGTCGCTCCGATCGCGACTGCGACAACGGTAACTGCTCGCTGCTCCTGGACGACCGTACGCAGGTTTGCGGCTTCTCGGAGCCATCAGACCAGTGCGGCGGTAGCTGCGGTCTCGACCGGAGATGCCTGGACAGTGCCGTCGACAGCCCCCGATGCTTTGTGCGCTGCGTCTCGAACTCGGACTGCTCGTCCGGTACCACCTGCACTCGGCCTCTCCGGTACGACAACAAGGTCTGCCTGCCCCCGATTGGTCCAGAGGGCTGCTGGGGCGATCGCGTTCTTTTCCGGGACCCCGGCCAGCCCCGGCCGTACTGCCTCGACCCCTGCGACTCGCGGCGCCCGTGCGTTGGCGGCGACTGCCGGACCGTCGATCCGTCGTCATCGGGCCCTGGCGTGTGCCGCCGCTTCGGGGCGCCCAACGTCGGCACTTGCGCGTTCCACTCGGACTGCTCCTTCCCATTGGGATGCTTCAACCGACGATGCGCCGGGCAGGCGTGAAGGCGACCGCCTCCAGAACTTCGAAGGCAACAGAGCATGACCACCGTCCCCACGATCGCGGCGTCGCCCCAGGAGGCACGGATTGATCACGCGTGCGCCGATTGCGGGTGGCGCGGCGGCCCCGGGAGCTGCGCGAATTGTGGCGAGGGCCCCGTGCTCGACCTCCGTGATACGGAGGTTGTCATCGCCCTCCTCAAGGACGACGAGGCCAGGAACTCCCGACGTCAGGCGACGCTTCGCGGTTGGGCGGCGGTCTTCGGCATGGTGGCGGGTCTCCTGCTGCTTTTCTTTGTGTATCCGACATTCATCCGACCGCTCGGCCACTCTCGGCATCGCGGCAGGGAGGGCAGCGTGATTTTCTGCCTATTCTTGGGCCCGGCGCTCGCCGCGAACGCTCTCCTGAACGCAACGCTGGGTGCGAAACCACGATTCCCGTACCTGCTGTGAGGCCGCCCGCCTCGATCGTCAGTGGAAACATCCCATGAGGCAGAGAGTCCGTTCGGCATCGCTGGCGATCGCTACCCTGGCTCTGGCCCTGCGGTCGGTCGATGCGATGGCGCAGACACCCGAGTCCTGGTGTCGTTCGTGGAGCAACGGGCAGCAATGCAACGTTCGCGGCGACAACTATCCCGTCAACGGTACTACTCGGCAGGAACCCGGTTCCGTCGAGGCGTGTCTCGTTGGACGCATGCTCGCAGTCGTGTCGGTCCCCCGTTACGGTCAGAAGATCCAGATCTGGTTCGAAAACACGTGCCGCGAAGACGTCTCCGTCACGCTAGACGTTCCGAGCGCTGGTCGGCGCGACGCCTACTCGACCACCGTGCGTCCTGGCGCGACGGACCACCTGAGCCACTTCGGGTTTCGCCCGGAGGATGAGCCCCCCTACACGGTCACCGCCCGCTTCGCGAACCAGCGGTCGCGCCCTGACGGACGACAGGCCTCCGGCGGAGATCCTGGTGGGCCGGGCGCCGGCGGTGTCCCGCCGACATCGCCTGGGAACGGGCAGTGCGCCGCCGGGACGACCTACCAGACGCGTACCGGTCGCTGCGTCTCGTGCCCGGCCGGTGCCCACTATCAGGTTCGCGCGGAGCGGTGCCTGACCTGTCAGGGTGGTCAGTCGTACGACGCGGCCACCGAGACCTGTACGGACCCCGCGCCGTCGGGGCCAGTGGGGACGTCTGGTACGGCGCCGCAGCCCGGTGCCCCGACCGGGGCACCGCCCGTCGCGAGTGGCTCTGGCGGCAGCGCCCGTCCGACGGGGCTCCCGCAGAATAGCGGAGCAGGTCATCAGCCCGCGCCTGATCCAGTTGACGGACAACGCCGACGACGCGAGGAGGAAGAGCGACTCCGCCGCGAGGAGGAAGAGCGGCAGCGGCAGTTCGAGGCGCGAAGGCATGCAGCGGAGGACCGCCAGGCCCAGCGTGTCGCCCAGAGCCAGGCCACCGGCCGGAACTTCGAGTCCACTGCGACGAACATGATGGGAAGCCTTGCAGGCCTCTCCGTCTCCGGAGACTCGTCGCGCTATCGCGGGGCTTCCTGGCGTTTCGATCTCACCGCGGGCCTGGGCATGGTCGTCATCCCGGCCGTCAGCCGAGGCACCTTTACCGCCGACTCCGTCTCAGGGGGGCGTTCGAGTCCGATTCCCTCGGTGACATCGACGAGCATCACCTGCCCCCTGCTCTTCTCCTCGCTCGAATTTTGGCCGATTCACAGTCCATGGTTCGGCATAGCGGGTGTCGCCGAGGGAACCGCGGGCTGGTACGGCCTCTCGTCCGGCTCGACGATGGTGACCTACTCCGGCGCCGTCGGCGGAAGGCTGCTCGTCGGCACGCCGTGGATCGCGCTCCTCGGCGAATACATGGTCGGACACCGCTATGGGAGCGAGTCGGGGGGCAGTGTCGAGTCGTACGACAGCTCCTCCTACGGTGAATCCGGAGACAGCGCGGAGGCGAGCTACGGGTACTCCCGGCTGGGCGCTGGCGTTCGGCTCTGCTTCTCCCGAGGGGATGGCGGTGCGTGTGAGACAGGCGTAGACGGTTGGGCAATCCGCGAAGGAGCGGACCTCTACCAGGGTGACGAGGTCTGGGGGGCGAGGCTGGCCCTCTGGTCCACCAACCTCGGGATCGTGCGGGGTGACCTGTTCTGGGACTACCCCCGTGCGGGGCGCCGCGAGCCATCGGGCACGGGTGACGTCAACAGCGGAGCTTCCGTGGAACGCAGCGGGCTCAACCTGCTCATCAGCATCGTCAAGTCGTTCGATTGGTTCGGGGCGCCCTACGTGAGCCCTTCTCCCCCAGACAGCGCGTCTGAGCAGCGTGTCTCGGCGGGCCCACCGGTCCCCGTGGACGAGCGGGGATGGGGGGTCAACGCACGCACGCATCGAGGCGATCTCCGCCGTTTCGTCTACGACTGCGACCCCGCAGGCGTGCCCGGGACCGTCTGGGGCACCGGCCCCTATACCGACGACTCCTCCGTCTGTGCCGCCGGCGTTCATGCCGGGTTCATCACGCTGTCGGACGGCGGGAGGGTCGTGATCCAGATTCAGGGTGGGGAGAGCGGTTACCCGGCGGGAGAAAGGAACGGGATCTCCGCCCTCGCGTACGGGGATTGGGAAGGGAGCTTCACGGTCGTCTCGGGGGAGCGGAGCCCCCCACGGGATCGCGACGGCGACGGGATCGCGGATACCCGCGACCGCTGCCCAGACGGCGCAGAGAACACCAACGGCTACATGGACGACGACGGGTGCCCCGATGACCCCGATCCTGACGGGGATGGGATCATCAGTGACAACGATCGCTGCCCGAACGACGCCGAGGACCGCGACGGCCACGACGACGGGGATGGTTGCCCGGACCCAGACAACGACGGCGACACCATCGGCGATGCGTCGGATCGTTGCCCAGACACTCCCGAGGATCGCGACGGTTTCGCCGACCAGGACGGCTGCCCCGATCTCGACAACGACGGCGATGAGATCGCGGACGCCGACGATCGGTGTCCCGTGTCGGCGGGTCCTGACCGAGATGATGGGTGTCCCACGACGCTCAACCGGATCGAGACCATTCCGGGTGGCGTGCGGTGTCGCATGGCTTTGCGTGGCCGTCGTCCCGCGCCCGACACCGATGCGATCGTCACGGAACTGGTCGAGTACCTCGGCTTCCGCGGCAACCGCAGGCGGGCCTTCGAGGTCGCGGTTTACGGCGATGGGCATCGTGCCAGTCGCTCGGCAACCCGACGTAGCGAGCGGGAGGCAGAGACGGTACGTGATCTTCTTCTGACGCGAGGTGTCGATCCGGCTCGGTTGGTCGCTGTCGGATATGGCAATGGCCAGCCGCTGAGCGCCGAGCGGTCTTCGGCTGCCCGCCAACTCAACCACCGCGTCGAGTTGCGTGCTGCGAGCGTCGGATCTCCCATGGTGGGTGCGCCGAGCGATGCGCCTCGCGCGCCGCGTTCGCGGCGACATCGACGAAGCCGTCGCTGAGTGATGCCTCCAATGGCGCTGTTCCATGACCGCTGTTCGGTCGGGTGATAGGCTCTTGACCTCCTGACACCTCTCGTGTCGCCAGAGAGAGTGCCGCTGCTCACCGCCGCCACATGAACCGGTCTCGTGTCGAAGTTGTGCGCGAGGCCCCTGTCGGCGATCCACTGATCGAGGAGCGCGGAGAAGAGCCCCCTGGGGAGCAGGCCCGCGTCCTCGGCGAACATGGTGAACACGCACACTTCCTGAGGAAGTCGCCGACGGGTGCGCCGTGGGGGGGAGGGGCCGACCCGGTGGGCCCGCGCACGCCGGGTGGGTCGCGTCGATTCTGTTGCTGGGGTTGGTCGTGCGGCGCCGCTCCAGGGCGCCGTGATCACCGGTCGGTGGCGGCGTCGGCGTCGGCGTCGGCGCTGATGCCGGCGTCGGTCGACGTCGGCACGGAGCACTCGCCCTCGTGGCAGCTGCTGCCGCACGCCGTGCCAAGGAACATGGCCGCGACCAGAAGAGCGACGAGAAGGGGAAGTGATCGTGGCATCGTGGGCTCCTCCGCGGAGGTTAGCCGAGATCCTCCCGGGAGATGCTGCGGCCAATCGTCGCACCTCCCGCCCGCCCCGACGTTCGAGGGGGCCGGAGCTGCCGCGTTTCCGATCATCGACCGGTGTCCGGCCCCGGCGAAGGCTGCTGCTGGCTGATGCAGTGAAACGCCCCTCCGCCACGCAGGATCGGCAGGGCGTCCACGACCTCGACCCGACGGCCCGGGAACATCCCCTCGATGGCCCTGCCCGCTGCGTCGTCGAAGGCGGTCCGGTACGTCGGTACGACGACCACGCGATTGCCGATGTAGAAGTTGAGGTGGCTCGCGGGCATCACCCGACCGTCCTCGTCCTCCACCCGGCCCGGTGACGGTACAAAGACCAGCTCGAGGTCCCGACCGCGCGCGTCCCGCTGCCCCGCGAGCTCGTCCCGCAGCGCCCTCAGGACCTCGCGGTTGGGGTCGTCGGTGCCCGACGGCTCCATCAGGGCGACAACGCCGGGGGCGACGAAGCGGGCGATGGTGTCGATGTGGCCGTCCGTGTGGTCGTTGAGCAACCCGTCGGTCACCCACAGAAGGCGCTCGCCGCCGAAGGCTTCCAGGACCGCGCGGGTAACGGCGGTCTCGTCCATCGCCGGGTTGCGGTTGGGGTTGAGCAGGCACTGCCGCGAGCTGAGCAAGGTGCCCTCGCCGTCTACCTCGACGCTCCCGCCCTCCATCGCGAAGTCATGCGTGACCACGCGGCAGGCTGTGGCCGCGGCCACTCGCGCGCTCACCTCGGCGTCGTGCTCGAACTCGTACTTGCCGCCCCACCCGTTGAACCCGAAGCGTGCGGCGACCACCGCGCCTGAAGCGTCGTGCATGAACACGGGCGCGGTGTCGCGGAGCCAGATGTCGCCGAAGGGGATGCGGTGGAAGCGGGCCACGGTGCCGTCGAGCGCTGCGCGCGCCAGGGCCTCCTGGACGTGGTCGGGGCAGAGCACCTCCAGGCGCTCGCCGCCGTCGTGCGCGATGGCCCGCGCGAACGCCGCGAATGAGCGGCGCACCTCCGGGAGGGCCGCACCCCACAACGCCTCGTGACTCGGCCAGGCGAGCCAGACCGCGTCGTGGGGCGACCACTCGGCCGGCTGGCGCAGGGCTTCAGTACTCACAGCGACGATCCTCCGCGTGGCGCGCCGGGCGCGATGATCGGCGAGAGGCCGGGCCTACCCGGCCGACGCCGCCGACGCGCGCACGACAGCATCACGACAGCCAACCCGACGAACCACGCATCGGGTCGGCGCCCACTCCTGGGGCCGGGGCCCGCCGAACACGCGCCGTCCTCTCCCTGCTCGACGGTGCCGGTCACACGCACGGTCGTGGTGGCGGAGGTCATCTCGACGGGCGCGGCTCGCCCGGTCGCGTTGAAGAGCCGCAGCAGCTCCCGGCCACGGTCATCGGTGCGGTTCGCGCCCGCGATCGCCTCGACGTAGTGCTTCGTCGTCGAGCGGTAGAGCAGTCGCACGGTGATTGGGACGCTGTCTGCGCCCGCCGGGAGGGGCAGGTCGAAGCTCGCGTCATCCCAGTGTCGCAGCGCTCCCCCCTCGCCGCCCGCGTAGTCGCGCCCCACCGGCGCCGTTCGCTCGTTCGGTTGCATCCCGAGCGGCGGGATGCGCGTGTCGGCCAGGACGACCGAGTGCAAGGCTACGAAGTCCGACGGTATCGCGCGCCCTCCCTCCATGCGACCGGGGACGAACTCGTACACGCGCGCCTGATCGTCCCGCGTCAGCTCGTCGTTCTCGTAGGCGCCGCTGACCACGCGCGCCCCGACCCGGACCTGGAGCCACATGAGGCGGGCGTCCTCGTAACCGGTCGGCAGCTTGTGCCCGGTGTTGTTGGTGACCCGCACCGTCACCCGCACCGTTGATCCGGCGCGGCCCTCCGTCGGGGCCTGCACGAACTCGAGCCGCGCCGCGCCATGCAGCGAGTCCAGGGTCCGCGCTCGCGCGCGGTCGAACTCCGCGTCGAGCTCGCCGGGGAACGCCGCCCGCAGCATCGTCAGGCCCCAAGCGTTGGCGCCCAGGAAGTCGTGCCGACGCTGCCCCGCGCGCAGCGGTGCGTTGGGTATGCGTGTCGAGGGCAACGGGTCGCCGCCGACCTCGGGCATGTGGCAACCCTGGCAGGTCTCCGGCAGCGCCCGCCGCGCAAAGTCGCTCTGCGCCCACTCCGACCAGGTGCTCTGCAATGGGAAAGCTACCCCGGTGTCGCGCCCCTCCGGCGTGAGTCGCCGGAGGGCGGGGTGCTCAACGTCGTGACACTGCCCGCAGAACCGGGGGTCGCGCAGGAACGGCGATCCCATCGCGGGATGTCGGGGCGACATGGCGGGGTCGTCGCGCGGCCCGTACCGCACGGGGACGCTGCCCTCCGGGGCGTCGCCGAAGGTGAGCCGCGCGTTCGAAAGGTGCGGTGCGTCCGGGTGGTCGTCCGGGACCACGCTGCGATGACAGGTGTCACAGTGGACGCCGTCCGAGTCGCCCAGGACCGGGTCGAGGGACCTGCCGAAGCCATCGGACGCGCGTCCCGCCGTGAAGCCCGAAGGCGAGTGACAGCGGAGGCAGAAGGTCCCGATGCCAGTAACCTGCTGCTCGGCCACCGTCAGGGTCGCGAGGAAGAGGGGGTCGCGCGTCGCGTTGGCCATCATCGAAGGAGCCCATGCGTCGCCAGGCATGTACGTCTCTCCCGTGGGCGTGGGGTCGCCCGCATGGCATTCGGTGCAGCGGGCGGCAGGCTCCAGTGGGGCCTGGAGCTGGCCAGGTTCGGTGCCGTGGGTGACCGGCTGAGCCCACGACGTCGTCAGCAACGACAGCACCCACGCGGCGCTCAGTGCGGTCACCGTCCGCACCCGCGCGGCGACGGCGCGACCCCCCCTACTGCTGGGCGCTGTCGCCGCCCACCTCACGCGTACATGCCCAGGATGATGATGAGCAGGAAGCCCGCGAAGAAGGTCGCCGTGAGGAGCGGAGTTTCCGGCTCCTCGTGCGCTTCGACCAGGAGTTCCTCGGTCACCAGGAAGAGGAGCGCCGCGATGCCGAACGAAAGCACGCCCGCGAGGACGTGCGGCGGCAGGTGTCCCAGGAGCGTCAGGCCGAGTGCAGCGCTGAGCATGAAGAGCAGCGCAAGGCCCGAGGTGAGCGCGACGCGGCGCGCGGCACCGACGCCGGCCTTGCCCAGCGAGGTCGAGGTCGCGAGCCCCAACGAGATGAGTTCGATGGTGAGGGCGAGCGCGAGGAGCCGGCCAGCCTTGCCGCCGGCCGCGAATCCGATGCCCAGCATCAAGCCGTCAACGCCGATATCCACTGCGACCCCCGCCACCATGCCGGAGGGGAAACGCCCCGCCGTCGGCGCGCTCGTGGCGGCCGGCCCCTCCTCCGCTTCTTTCTTGCGACCGAGCGCCCGGATGCCGAGCATCGCCGCTACGCCGATCACGAAGCCGACGATCGTCTCGCCCGCGCGGTGGGCGCGCATGACGTCGGGAACGATCTCGACGGTCACGACCGCGAACACCACCCCGGCGGCGAAGTGGAGGATCGCCGTGCGCAGCCAGGGACTAGGCGTGCGCAGGGTCGCGATGGCCCCGCTCGCCACCATCACGATCGCCGGGATGAGCGCGTAGAGGAGAGATTGGAGTGGGGGTAGATGCACGGGGGTTGCGCGGTACTACCTACCATAGTAGGTCAGGCCGCGACCATGACCTTCCGTCTCCGATCGGGCCAGCGGGGCGTCGCGCTCCGCCTCCACGAACTCGAGGCGGAAATCATGGACATCGTCTGGTCGCGCAAGCTGCGTCGCTTCGCGGTGAGCGACGTGCTCACCGTGCTCGAGCAGCGCCGCGAGGTCGCCTACACGACCGTGATGACGACGGTCGCCCGGCTGTACGACAAAGCGCTGCTCACGCGTGAGCGCGACGGCAAGCGCTACCTCTACTCGCCGTGCGGCGACCGCGAGGAGTTCCTCCAGGCGACGGCGCGCGAGGTGTTCGAGAGCCTCGGCGCGCCGGCGGGCCGCGAGTCGCTCGCGCTCCTGGTGGAGACCGTCTCGTCGGCCGATACCTCGTCGCTCGACGAACTCGAGCGGTTGATCCGGTTGCGCCGCAAGGAGCTCGGTTCGTGAACGAGGCGGTCTTCCCGCTGCTGGGGCCCCTGCTGGTCGTGGTGGTGGCGCTCCCCGTCTCCGCACTGGCCGCCAAGGCCCTACTGGTCGCGCTCTCGTCGCTCGAACCCCGCACCGGGCTCCCGCGCCAGTCCGCCCTCCGGTACGCGGTGATCGTGGCGTCGAGCGCGGTGCCGCTAGCGTGGTTCCTCTCCGCGGGTCTGCACCAGGCCGAGTCGGGCGAGCGGCTTATCAGCTGCGCCACTCACGGCGCATCCGGCGAGATCAACCTTGAAGCGATCGGCTTCTCGATGGTGCTGTCAGCTCTCATTGTCGGTCTGGCAGCCCCGGGCCTGCTCCGCGAATGGGTCCGTCCCCGTGTTTGTGCGCCGAGCGCGGACTCCGTCCATCAGCTCCGGCGCATCGACGCGCTGCTGGCCGACCGCCCGGCGCTCCACGCGCTCCGCGGCATGGTGGCCGTGGACGACGCGTCTTCGACCCCGATCGCGACCGCAGGTGTAGTCGCCCCTCGGGTCCTCCTGCGCACCGGCTTCGCACGCGTCCTCGACGACGAGGCGCTCTGCGCCGCGCTGCACCACGAGCTCGAGCACCTCCGCGGTCAGGACCCGTTGCGGTACTTCCTGGCCCGCTGGGCTCTGGCCGTGAACCCTCTGGGGCGGGTGTTGCTCCGGGACGAACTCGCCCGGTGGGTGCTGGCCCGCGAGCTCCACTGCGACCGCGCGGCGGTGGTCTGCGGCGCTTCGGCGCCCGCCCTCGCGCAGGCGCTCGTTTCCGCGGCCCGCCCACCGCCCCGCGACCCCCAGCCCGCCCTCGGTGCCGCCCACGCGGACACGATCAGGCTCCGCGTGGGGCTCCTGCTCGCGTACGCCGATCGACGCCCGTGCACGGTCGCGCAGGCCTCGTCGCTCCGCCCCGCGGTCGCATTTCTGGGGCTCGTCCTCGTCCTCGTCCTGCCCCACCACGCCGGCACCCTCCCCCTCGACACCATCCACCGGGCCTCCGAGCGCGCCGTCGCGCTACTCGCGGGTAACTGACCGCCATGACGCAGATCGACCGCGATCAACCGGTGCGACGAACTACGATTGTTTCTAGTAGGTTCTACGAGCAGGGCCGGGCGGCGCGAGGCGCGGACGTCCTGGTCGTCGCTCGACCATCGAGCGACCAGACGCTTCGGAACGGGTGGTGACATGCGAGTGACCCTTCAACGCATCGACGTGACGGCGCTTCTGCTGGTGCAGGCGTGCGCTCCACGCGGCCTTCCGCCTCCTGCGGTTCCACCGCGCAGTGTGCCGACCGTCGCAAGCGAACTCCCTCCGCCGGGTGCCGGCGAGGGACGTGTGGTCCTGGACGCGACAGAGGGGCCTGCGCGCGCCGACGAGGTCGTCCAGCGCTCGGAGAACACGGCCATCCCCCAAGGCGCCGTGGGGTATCGCGGGGCCTACCTCATAGGTCCACAGCGTGTGACGCGACCACTGTGTCTCCTGCCCTGCGCGGTGAATCTTTCCCTCGGCCACCACGAGATCCTCTTCAGCGTGCTCGATGATCCGTGGCGCAGCAGCGCGGGCTTCATCAGCGTGGGCGCCGAACCTTCCGTGGCGCGCCACGCCATCGGCCGTAGCACGACCTCCGCGGGTGGCATCATCGGCGCGCTCGTGATGGGGATGTTCGGCGTTGCGGGACTCATCACTGGGCCCGTGCTCCTTGGCTTCGGCGATGACGAGGCGCGAGGGCGTACCGGCTTCGTGACCGCCGGTTGGGTCACCGTGGGAATCGGCGTGGCGCTCGGCGCGGGGGCCGTGGCCCTCGGCCTGGTGAGCCGACCGACGGTGCAGCCGGGGCGCACGATCCAGTGGAACCCATCAATGCTCGGATCGTCTCCGGGAGCACCATGAGCCGGCTCGCTCTCGGCCGATCCACGGCGCCGGAAACGCGGCGGACTCTTCACTCCCTGGCGCGACTCGCCCGCGTGGCCGGCGTCTGCGGCGCGATGCTGGTGCAGGCGTGCGCATCGAGCGTCCCCGTCGAGCGTCCCGAGTCCGTCGCTCCCCACCTCCGCTCGTCCCCGTCCTCCGGCGGAAACGACCACGCGCCGACGCGCGCCGGTATCCGCACGGCGCTCCCCGATCCGACTGGCCCTCAGGAGGTCGAGCTCCTGGCGTTCCTCGCGTACGCCGACGCCCGTGCGCCGGTGTTGCAGGTCGCCCGCAGCACCCGCTCGCGCGCCGTGGCCGCCCGCGTCGCCGCCGCCCCGTGGCTGCCGTCCAACCCCGAGGTGAGCCTCGCCGTCGGCCCCCGCCTCGGCCTCACGGGCACCGGCGTCGACGTGCAGGCCAGCGTGACCCAGCAGTTCTTCATCGGCGGCGAACGGGGCCTGCGGCTCACGGCCGCCGACCGCCAGCGCGACCTCACCGACGCCGAGATCGAGCAGCTCCGCTGGGCCGTCCACTGCGACGTCCACGCGGCCTTCCACCGCGCCCTGGTGCAGCGCGATCGGGCCCTCCTCGCGGCGCGCATCCTCGCCTTCCAGGAGGACCTGCTGCGCATCGTCGAGCGACAGATTCGCGCCGGGGAGACCGCCGGCCTCACGCTGCGCCTCACGCAGGCCGAGGTGGCCCAGGCGCGGCAGCTCACCGTCGCCGCCACGCAGGGCTACCTCAGCGCCCGCCTCCAGCTCGCGCAGCTCTCCGGCTGGCCCGTCGCACGACCGCCGACGCCCGTCGGAGAGGTCGACGCCGCGCGCGAACCACCGGCGCTCGATGTGCTCCTCACCACGGCGCGCCAGCAGCTCCCGTCGCTGCGCACGCGCGACGCTGCGCTGCGCGAGGCACAGTCGCGAGTGGCCGTCGCCGACCGCGGGTCGTGGCCCCAGCCTACCGTCGGTCTGCAATACCAGCGGGAAGGAAACCCCACCGCCGAGGGGCCGTACCACACGGTGCAGGGCGTGGTGTCGGTGTCCATCCCGAGCTTCCAGCGCAACCAGGGTGAGCGGGCCCGATCGCGCGCCGACGTGCGGGTCGCCGAGGCCGAGCTCGCGGCCGCGCTCTCGCTCCTCGAAGGCCAGGTGGCGCTCGCCCACAGCGAGGTGACCTCCGCGGCGCAGCGCCTGCGCAGCTACGGCACCGAGGTGCTCCCGCGCTTCGAGGAGAACCTTGCGCTGCTGCGGCGATCGTTCGAGCTCGGGGAGATCGACGTGCTCGCCCTCTCCATCGGGCGCGAGCGCTTCCTACGCATCCAAAACGACGCGCTCGACGCGCAGCTCGACTACTTCGTCGCCCTCGCCAACCTGGAGCGAACCGTCGGCGTCGATCTCTGGCCCGACGACCACAGCCCCGAGGTGTTGCCATGATCAGACTTGTTCCGCGGGTGCTCGTCGCGCTCTCCGTCGTCTTCATCGCTTGCAAGGGTGCAGCCCCTCCAGCCCCTGCCTCCGAACCCGCCGCGGAGGCCGGCGCGCCCCACGAGGTGCGGCTGACCGCGGAAGCCATGCAGCTCGCGGGCATCCGAACCGGGCGCGTCGAGCGGCGCGCCCTCGGAGGTGGCGCAGCCCTGCCCGCGGAGATTCAGTTCGAACCGAGCAGCACTGCGCAGGTGGGCCCGCTGGTGTCGGGCCGCATCACCCGCGTCGCCGTCGCGATCGGAGAGCGGGTGACCCGCAACCAGGTGCTTGGGGTCGTCGCGTCCAGCGACGTCTCCGCGGCCCGCGCCCGCCTCGGTCAGGCCCGCGCCCGGCTCTCCGCCGCTGAGGCCACGCTCCGCCGCCAGCGCGCGCTCTCCACCGAGGGCATCGGCGCCCAGCGCTCGGTCATCGACGCCGAGGCGCAGGTGGGCGAGCTGCGCGCGGAGGTCGAGGGCACCCAAAGGCAGCTCGCGCTTTTCGGCTCCGGTACCGCGGGCGAGCTCCAGCTCCGCTCTCCCATCGACGGCGTCGTGGTGGCCGTGCAGGCGGCCCTCGGCGAGACCGCGAGCCCCGAGCGGGCGGTCTTCGTGGTGACCGACCCGACCCGCGTGTGGGTGCGCGGCGACGTCCCGGAGCTGGAGATCGCCCGCGTCGCGGTGGGCACCGCGGTCATCGTGCGCCTGCACGCCTTCCCCGACCTCGCGCTCGCCGGAACCGTCGTCTACGTCGCGCCCGCTCTCGACGAGCGAACCCGGTCGCTGCCCATCCGCGTCTCGCTCACGACCCCCGACGCGCGCCTGCGCAGCGGCCTGTTCGGGAGCGTCGAGCTGGTGGGTGGGGCGCCCGATGAGCGCGTCCTGGTGGTTCCGGTCGATGCCGTCGCGACGGTGGAGGGTCAGCCCACGGTCTTCGTCCCCGCGAGCGGCGCCAACACCTTCCGCCCGCAGGCCGTCGAGCTCGGTCGGCGGGCCGGCGGCTTCCACGAGCTGCGCGGGGGCCTCTCGGAGGGCGCAGCGCTCGCAGTGAGCGGGGCCTTCACGCTCAAGAGCGCGCTCCAGGGCGGCGAGCTCGGCGAGGCAGACTGACGTGAAGAAGATCCTCGAGCTGTGCCTTCAATGGCGCGTATTGGTGCTCGCCTTCGTCGTCCTCGTCACTGTCGTCGGGGTGCAGAGCGTGCGCGGACTCCCCATCGACGCGGTGCCCGACATCACCAACGTCCAAGTGCAGGTGCTGACGCAGGCGCCGTCGCTCGGACCGGTGGACGTCGAGCAGCGCATCACCTTCCCGGTGGAGTCGGCCATGAGCGGCCTGCCCGGGCTCACCGAGGTGCGCAGCGTGTCGCGCTTCGGCCTGTCGGCCGTGACCGTGGTCTTCGAGGAGGGGACCGACCTGCTGCGCGCGCGGCAGCTCATCTCCGAGCGCCTCGTGCAGGCCCGCGAGCGACTGCCAGAGGGCGTCTCGCCGGAGCTCGGTCCGCTCAGCACGGGGCTCGGGGAGATCTTCCAGTTCGAGGTGCGCAGCGACCGGATGTGCGCGGCGGGACAGCCCGACACGGACGCCTGCCACACCCCGATGGAGCTGCGCTCGACGCTGGACTGGTTCGTCGCGTTTCAGCTGCGTTCCGTGCCCGGCGTCGTCGAGGTCAACGCCTTCGGTGGCGAGCTCAAGACCTACGAGGTCGCGGTGCTGCCCGATCGGCTGCGCGCCCTGGACGTGTCGCTCAACGACCTCTTCCAGGCCATCGAGCGCAACAACGCCACCTCGGGTGGGGGCTACCTCCTGCGCGCGGGCGAGCAGCTCCTGGTGCGCGGCGAGGGGCGCATCCAGTCGCTCGACGAGCTCGGCGACGTGCTCATCGAGACGCGCGCGGACGGCGTACCGGTGCGGGTGCGCGACGTGGCGCGGGTGCACCTGGCGCCGATGATCCGGCAGGGCGCGGTGACGCGCGACGGTCGGGGCGAGGTCGTCACCGGCATCGTGATGATGCTGGTGGGCGCCAACGGCCGTGAGGTGGTGGAGAGCGTGAAGGCGCGCATCCACGAGATCGCCCCGTCGCTCCCGCCGGGGGTGCGCATCGACACCTTCTACGACCGCGGCGAACTCGTGCAGCGCACCATCCACACGGTCGCCAAGAACCTCGCCGAGGGAGCCCTCTTCGTGGTCGCGGTGCTCTTTCTCCTCTTGGGCAGCCTGCGCGGCGGGCTCATCGTGGCGGCTGCCATCCCTTTCGCGATGCTGGTGGCCTTCACGGGCATGCGGGCGCTCGGGCTGAGCGGCAACCTGATGAGCCTCGGCGCCATCGACTTCGGCATCGTGGTCGACGGGTCGATCATCGTGGTCGAGAGCGCGGTGGTGCACCTCGCCGCGGCCGCGAAGGGGCAGACGCGACCGCTCACCTACCGCGAGGCGGCCGACGTGGTGCTGACCTCGACGCTCGACGTGCGCCGCGCCGCCCTCTTCGGTGAGGCCATCATCGTGCTGGTGTACGTGCCCATCCTCACCCTCGCGGGTGTCGAGGGGAAGATGTTCAAGCCGATGGCGATCACGGTGCTCTTCGCGCTGGCGGGCGCCTTCATCGCGTCGCTCACCTTCGTGCCCGTGCTCGTCGCCTCGCTGCTGCGGCAGAAGCCCGAAGACCACGAGCCCTTCGTCGTGCGGCTCCTGCACCGGGTCTACCCCCGGCTGCTTGCGGCGGTGATGGGCGCACCACGCCTGGTGATCGCGCTGTGCCTCGCGCTGCTCGTGGTGACGGGGCTGGTCGGCTCGACGATGGGCGCGGAGTTCGTTCCACGACTCGATGAGGGCGCCCTGGCCATTCAGATCATGCGCCTGCCGAGCGTCTCGCTTGAAGAGAGCGTGCGCGGGGCGACGCGCTTCGAGAGGGTGCTGAGGGAGTTTCCCGAGGTCGTCACGGTGGTCACCAAGACCGGCCGCGCGGAGATCGCCACCGACCCGATGGGCGTCGAACTCTCGGACGTCATCGTGTCGCTGAAGCCGCCCGCCGAGTGGCGCACGGCCCGCACGCGCGAGGCCCTCATCGCCCGCATCTCGGCGCGGCTGACGGAGGCGCTGCCGGGCATGGGGTTCTCGTTCTCGCAGCCCATCGAGCTGCGCATGGCGGAGCTCATCAGCGGCACGCGCTCCGACGTCGCCATCACCCTCTACGGCGACGACCTGGGCACGCTCGAACGCCTTAGCGGGCAGATCCAGGCGGTGGCGCGTGGGGTGCCCGGCGCGACGGACGTGCGCGGCGAGCAGCTGGAGGGGTTGCCCACGCTGGAGGTGACGGTCGATCGCGCGGCGGCGTCGCGCTACGGGGTGTCGGTGCGCGACGCGCTCGACGCCATCGAGGTGATCGGCGGCCGCGGCGTGGGCGAGGTGTACGAGGGCGAGCGGCGCATCCGGTTGCAGGTGCGGCTGCCGCAAGCACTGCGCGACGACATGGACCAGGTGCGGATGCTGCCGGTGAGCGGGCCGAGCAACACGCTGGTTCCGCTGGGGCAGATCGCGAGCATCCAGGTGGTGGACTCGCCCGCGAGCGTGAGCCGCGAGGCCGTGCGTCGACGCACCAACGTCGAGGTTAACGTTCGGGGCAGAGACCTCGCGGGCTTCGTGCGCGAGGCGCAGGAGCGGGTGCGCACGCGGGTCCACCTGCCGCCGGGATATGTGGTGCATTGGGGCGGCCAGTTCGAGAACCTAGCCGCCGCTTCCGAGCGCCTGGCCTTCGCGGTGCCTCTCGCGCTGGGGCTCATCTTCGTGCTGCTCTACATGGCCTTCGGGGAAATGAAGACGGCCCTGCTCATCTACCTCAACGTGCCTTTCGCCGCGGTGGGCGGCGTGCTGCTCATGCGCGCGCGGGGCATGCCCTTCTCCATCAGCGCGGGCATCGGCTTCATCGCCCTCTTCGGCATCGCGGTGCTCAACGGCGTGGTGCTGCTGACGACGGTGAAGAAGATGCGGGCGCAGGGCCGCTCCGCCCTGGAGGCCGCGCGCAAGGGCGCCGAGAGCCGACTGCGGGCCGTGGTGATGACCGCGACCGTAGCGGCGCTGGGGTTCATCCCGATGGCCCTCTCGTCGAGCGCGGGCGGAGAGGTGCAGCGTCCGTTGGCGACGGTGGTCATCGGCGGGCTCATCAGCGCGACCTTCCTCACCCTCTTCGTGCTGCCGACGGTGTACGCCTACCTCTTCCGCGACGACGTCGTGGCCCCACCCGACGAGGCCGACTCCGAGACCGTCGTCCCCCACTCCCCGGAGCAAGCCCCATGACTCATGCGCCCGTTCGGCTCTCTTCAGGGGTGGCGTTCCTCGCGGCGCTCCTGGTCGGCGGGCTGCCCGCCAGCGCGAACGGACGCTTCCCGACCGCTCAGGATGTCGTCATCGGGCCGGGCCCCCGGAGCGACGTGATCGTCCTACGGACGACCTTCGGGCTCGTGGTCAGCCACGACGCCGGGGCGACCTTCCACTGGATGTGTGAGGCGCAGATCTATCGGCCACTGTTTCCGACCGGAGACGTCGACCCGTCCATCGCGATCGCGGCCGACAGGAGCATGCTGTTCGGCTACACGCGAGGCATCCACGTATCGCCCGACGGGTGCCAGATCGCCCGCGACCCAACGGCTCTCGAACACCACATCGCAGACCTCACCTCGGACGCCACGGGAGAGAACCTCTTCGCCATCGAGTCCGACCCGGGGATGAGCAACCACGTACTCCGGGCGGATTCCCGCACCCTCCGCTTCGAGCGCCTCGGTGCGGGCGTCGCGGGCGTCACCTTCACCAACCTCGACGTGGCCACGAGCCGCCCCGGGCGCCTCTACGCCAGCGGCTTCGACGCGATGACCCGCACCCCCCGGATCTTCCGCAGCGACGACGATGGCGCCACCCTCGTCCCCCTGACGCCCGACCTCGGGGCGGCCGAAGACGCGTGGCTGAGCGGCGTCGATCCGACGGACGCCAACGTGCTCTACGTGCGCTCGTTCGTGGGCGCGGTGAGCACGGCCCTCCTGCGCAGCGAGGACGGAGGGGCCCATTTCACCCGCGTCGCATCGACCCGGGGAATGATGCTCGGCTTCGCGCTGAGCGACGACGGTCGCACCGTCTGGATCGGTAGCCGTGAAGAAGGGCTCCTCCGCTCCGACGACCGCGGTCGCTCGTTCGCCCCGGTGAACGACCTCCCGACGCTCTGCCTGCGGCAACACGCCGGCGTGCTCTGGGCCTGTTCGGACTGGACGCAGCGACCCTTCGCGCTGGGCCGCTCCCGCGACGGCGGCCGGACCTTCGAGCCCGTCGTGCGGTGGGAGTGGGTCGACGGGGCGTTCCGCTGTGATCCCTCGCTGATGGGTCCGACCGTGTGCGGCTGGCAGTGGCCCGGCATCCAGGACCAGATCGGGCGCGCTGCGGACGCCGGTGAGGTTCTGAAGAACCCGCCGCCGCTCCCGATCGACGCGGGCTTTCGCATCGACGCGGGCGTTGCGTCGCCTGGCGGCGGCGGCGGCGGCGCGTGCTCGGTGGGGGCCGTCCGGGCGGTGCCCGGTCGGATCGGTTGGGGTCTCGTCGGGTTGCTGGCGCTGTGGTCTCGCCGGCGCTCGCGGAGGCTCGAAGCGCAGGACGAAGTCAGCCTGCGGCCGTGAGGTGCGTCTGATCGTCGCACCAGGGCCCATGGCCCGTCTTCGAGCGCGAAACGGCTGTCAGTATGCCCCGCCCGTGACCGCCAGAACCTCCAAGGAGTAACGTCCATGATGAAGATCCGCACAGCCCTCACCACCCTCTCTGCCTTGGCCCTGCCGTTGGTGTTTGCGGTGGCCTGCGATGAAAGCACTGTCACCAGCGCAGCGTGCGCCGACCGCAACGTCATCAGCCTTCCGACCTGCCCGACGGAGGACGGCTTCAGCGACGAGACGTGTCAGGGCTTTGACGACCGCATCTCGAACGGCCAGTCGATGGTGAACGACGCCCGGGCCCCCGCCATCGTTGCGCCGACCGAGGCGGAGGCCCTCCCGGGCGCCACGCCGTACACCTTCCGATGGACCGCGCCGACGTCCTTCCGTCTCCGGCCGCCTGCCACGCGTGCGCTGACGTTCGCCGACGAGTGGCAGCGCTGGACGACCCTCGTCCCCGAAGCGCAGGCCCACTGTCCCCCGTTCAGCGGTCGCGGCTACGACGTCTTCATTCGCAGCGGCGACACTGTGGTCTTCCGTCGGCAGCAGTCGGGCACGTCGTGGACGCCCGACGCCGCGTCGTGGGCGCGACTCCGCACGGCCGCCGCCGGGGGCCCGCTCTCGCTCACCATCCAGACGGCGACCTTCAACGCCAATGTGATCCCGAGCGGCAGCGGACCCTTCGTGCAGAGCGCGCCGCGGCGGTTCACCATCAGCCCCTGAGCCCCGCGAGGCGCCATGCCCGTCCGACCGCTCGTCGCCGCCGCCCTCCTGTCGCTCTGCGCGCTCCTCGCGCGCGGGGAGAGCGCGCACGCCAACGGTCGCTTCCCAACGGCGCAACAGGTGCTCCTCGGGCCCGGCACCTCGTCGCGCATGGTGGTGCTGCGGGTGACCTTCGGGCTGCTGGTGAGCCGCGATGAAGGGCGCACCTTCCAGTGGCACTGCGAGGAGCTCATGTACGACCCCTACCCCCTCCCGCTGGTCATCGATCCGGCGGTGGAGATCACCCGCTTCGGCACCGTGGTCTACGGCTTCAACCACGGCGTCAACGCGCTCACCGACGGCTGCTCGGCGACCGGTCAGGCGGACCTCGGCGACCGGAACATCATCGACCTCGCCTCGACCCCCGACGGCGGCACCGTGTTCGCGATCGACGGCACCCTGGGCTCGCCCGGGCGCATCCTTCGCGCGCCGGCCAATACCCTGCGCTTCGTCCCCACCGGGAGCCCGCTGGAGGGTGTCCGGCTGACCACCATCGACGTCGCGCCGACGGACGTCCGGCGGCTCTACCTCTCGGGCGCCGACAACCTCGGCAGCCCGTTGCTCCTGCGCAGCGACGACGGGGGTGCGACGGTCCGCGCGCTCGCCCCCACCGCCGACCTCGGGGACGAGACCTTCGTCGCCGGCGTCGATCCGGCGGACGCCCAGGTCGTCTACGTCCGCACGTCCCGCGGCCTCGGGTCGAGCCTCCTCCGCAGCGAGGATGGCGGCGTGCGCTTTGAGACCGTGGCCCGGACGAGCGACCTCATGCTGGGGTTCGCGATCTCCGACGACGGACGCACCGTCTGGTATGGCAGCAGCGCCGAGGGGCTCCATCGCTCCGACGACCGCGGCCGAACCTTCCTGCCCGTGAGCGACCTCCCCATCTTCTGCTTGAAGCAGCACCAGGGAGCGCTCTGGGCGTGTAGCGACTGGGTGCGCACGGGCTATGCCCTCGGGCGCTCAACGGACGGCGGCCGGTCCTTCGAATCCGCCCTGCGCTGGGCCGACGTACCGGGACCGCCCGCATGCATGGACGGATCACCCGCCGCGCGCGTCTGTGGTGAGCGCTGGAAGGGCGCCCAGGCGCAGATCCTCTTCCCGGACATGAAGGACGACGGCGGCGTGCCCGACGCTCCCTCCGGCGACTCGGGCCCCGCGAGTGTGGACGCAACCATCACCACCAGGCCATCGCCGGACGGCTGCGCCTGCGACCTCTCCCGCCGGGGCGCACCAGGGTCCTCACGCGGTCTGGCGCTCGCCGTTCTGGCGATGATCGCTCGCTGCCGAAGCCCGAGGCCAGAGCGCTCGACCCCGACGCGGGCACACCCAGGAGGCTATTGATGCGTTCGACCCTGCCCCCCACCAGCAATCTCCTCGGCGTGTTGCTCGTCGCCCTCGGCGCCGTCGCGTGCGGGGAGGAGCGCGTAGTCTACGATCGCCCCGACGCCGCTGCGTGGGGTCCTCGCTGCGAGCAGCCCGACCTCCCGGACGGCGGCTTCGGTAGCGTCGCCTACGTCTCCAACAGCCTGATGAACTCCGTCTCCGTCCTCGACCTCGTCGCGGGGCGCACCCTCACCACGCACCCGGTGCCCGTCGGGCCGCTCGCCGAGAACGGCCCGCACCACCTCGCGCTCGACGTCGCCGCGGGGGTGCTCTACTCGCCGCTGTCGTTCCCGGCACCGGCGATTCCCGCGGGGCCCCACGCCGAGCACGGCTCCGCGGTCTCCCCTGGGATCTTCGTGAAGCGCTCGCTCTGCGACTTCCGCCTCCTGGGGCAGATCGACCTCGACCCCAACCCCGGCGACCTCGTGCTCTCCCCCGACGGACGCACGGCGTACGTCTCGCATTTCGACCTGCGCCGCGCGCTCGCCAACCTGGGCGACGCCGACGCGCAACGATCCAACCTCCTGGTCATCGACACGGCCACCATGACCCGCACCGCGACGGTGCCGGTCTGCGTCGCCGCCCACGGGATGGCGGTCTCGGCCGACGGCCGCTCGATCTTCATGGCCTGCTACGGCGACGACGCCCTCGGCGTGGTCTCCCTCGACGGGCCCCGTCCGACGGCGCGCCTGGTTCACATCGCCGGGCCTCCGGCGAGCTCGGTCAGCCCCACGCATGGCCCCTACGCCCTCGGCCTCTCGCCCGATGGAACCACCGTCTGGGTCGGCTGCACCGTGTCCGGCTTGCTCATCGCCTACGACATCGCCGCGGGTCGCTTCGACGAAGCCCGCTTGACCCGACGCCTCGGAGGCAAGCCCTACTTCCCGGGCTTCAGCCCCGATGGCGCGACCCTGATCGTGCCCGTTCAGGGCCGTGACTCGGTTGCGCGCATCACCACCCGCGCACCCATCACCGTGCTCCAGCAGGTCTCCTTCACGGCCGACCAGTGCGTGCTGCCGCATCAGGTCGCGCACGGCCCCGACGGCCTCTACTACCTCGTCTGCGAGGGTCGCCATGGGAGCGACCCGACCCTCAACCAGCCCGGTACCGTGCTCGCGCTCAACCCCGACGACCTCTCGGTGGTGCGGCAGTTCACCGTGGGCATCTTCCCCGACGCGATCGTCTTTGGGAGGCCACGTCCGTGAGGCTCACGGCCCTGATCGCGCTCGTATCGCTCCTCGTAGCGTGCGGTGACACGGAGCGCCGCGAACCTCTCTCTGCACAGGGCGCTGCGATCGCCAGTGACCCCTCGTCGAGCCGGTCTCGGTACAACGTCTTCGCCTGCACCACCTGCCACGCGCTGCGTCCCGCGGACGTCGGCACGCGCGTGTTGCCGGGGGCCACGCTCGAAGGCGCGGCGAGGCGGTCTTCCTACTGGGGCGGCGACGTGGTGCACCTGCGCGAGGCGGTCGAGCGGTGCTGGGTCTTCTTCATGCGCGGAACCTCGACGGACCTCGACGGCCCCACCGGCGACGCGCTCTCGGCGTGGCTCGACTCCCTCGCCCCGGAGGGCTCCACCGCCGGGACGCAGCCGGTGCCGCACACCTGGCCTCGCAGCGTTCGCACGCTCGGCGACGGCGACGCGGCCCTCGCGCGCCCCGTCTGGGACCGCGCCTGCGCGAACTGCCACGGCGCCATCGGGTCGGGCGCGGGCAGGCTCGGCCCGAACGTGTCCATCATCCCTAGTGCCACCCAGGAGCAGCACTGCGCCTCGGAGTTTCCGTCGACCTACCCCGACGTGACGACGTACATGCGCACGGTGGTGGTCGAGAAGATCCGCCATGGGAGCTTCCTGGGCTACGCGGGGAGCATGCCGCCGTTCTCCAACGAGGTGCTCTCCGACGACGACGTGCGGCACCTCACGGCGCTCTTTCGCTGCCCGTGAACCGTGCCGACTGCGATGGGCGATCTCTCCGCTGCAACGAAAGGTTCCCCGCGGGGCCGAGCATCAGGCCCTCGTGACATTCACAGCGACGCCCGGCAGCGGTCGCGAGTGTCCCTTCCGCAGCCATCACAAGGACCGGGAAGCACACGTAGGAGAGAGAGCTTGGAACACGGAAGCGCAGGACAGCGAGACGGCGCTTGCTTGGGGGGCTCGGGGCGATGGACACACCGAGGGAGGTTGAGCCGCGCGGACCGGCATGGCTCCACAACGCACGCCGTACACCTCACCACGGAGCCACCATGAGAGCCCCTTTCGATCTCTTCCAGAAGCAGGTTCACGTCATTGTCGGCTGTTCGGACGCGCGCGACGTCGGGGGGGTCTTCGCGGAGTCCGTCGCCGCCGTCCGTGATGCCTATCGAGCGCGCGGCGTTGCGGTGGAGTTTCACGCAATCAGGACGCCCGGTAGTTTTGTCACCGCCGACGTGTTGGACGACCTCCACCGTATCGTCGAGAGCAGCGAGCGCGCGGCGGACGTATCCGAGCGCGTTCGGTACTTTGTCCATATCCAAACTCACGGCGAGGTCCAGACCAAGAGCGAGGACAAAGCGCACGTCCACCCGACCGGGCTCACGGTCGTCGCAAACTCGCCCTTCAATTGCGGCATGCTCGGTGCCGCGCGCGTCTCCATCGAGCTCGAGGACATGATCCTTCGGCTGAAGCCGCGCGTCATCTGCCGATGGGGCATGCGCACCCTTGGGGACGACGACGCGATCCGCGAGCTGCTCCTTGAGACCTACGCCCACCGCGGCGCGCTGGCCGGTGACTGGATTCGCAGCATCGACGACCTTCGCACCCACCCCCGCTTGCAGGAGTCCGTGCTCCGACACGCCATCGAGGGCAGCCGCACGCTCCGTAGCTGCTCTTGCCGCACAACTTCCATCGGTTTGAGGACCTGAAACTCCGGACTTCGGAGACCTCCTCAAATCGCTGGAGGAGACGATGGACGAGAAGCGAGATGAGCAACGGCTGCCACGCAGCGTAGGGCGGCGATAC
>JBGARZ010000022.1:0-153536 GCA_044229975.1 Polyangiales bacterium | reverse complement strand
ACCGAAGGCTCGGGAGGTGCAAGCTCCCGGGCCTTCAAGCTTTCCAGGGCCAGGCACCCGAACTCCACCCCAGGGAGCCCGGCGAGTCACCCCGCCGTCGGGACCCTCACGAAACCTCCGCTTCCACGCGGCCATCAACAATCAGGCCGAGATCCCCATCGGCTACCGTGACCACGCTCACGCGGGTGGCGTAGTCCTCGCGCTCGGTGAGCTCGCCCTTGAGGGTGCTGAAGAAGCTCTCGGCGACGGCGTTGTCCCAGCAGTCGCCCTTGCGGCTCATGCTCGCCACCATCCCGTACGCCGTCAGCGCCGCGCGATACCGCGCACTCGCGTAGGGGCTCCCACGGTCGGAGTGGTGCAGCAGCCCTGCGCGCGGCTTGCGCTGGCGCACCGCGCTCTCCAGCGCCGCGAGCGCCAGGTCCGTGTCGTTCACCGCGCTCGTCGCCCAGCCCACGGCGCGGCGCGCGAACAGGTCCAGCATCACCGCCACGAACAGCCACCCCTCCTGCGTCCGCACCGCCGTCACGTCCGTCACCCAGGCGCGGTTCGGGGCTTCCGGCGTGAAGTCCCGCGCGAGCCGGTTGGGGGCGATGGGCGAGTCGTGGCGCGAGTCCGTCGTCGTGCGGAAGGGCCGCTTGCGCTCGGCCCGCACGCCGCCCTGGCGCATGAGCCGCTCGATGCGCTTCTTACTCACGCGAAAGCCCTTGGCGCGCAGCGATGCTCGCACGCGTGGGCTGCCGTAGGTGCGCCGGCTGCGCGCATGCACCGCCACGATCTCGACCGCGAGCTGCTGGTCTGATCGGGCCCGCGCCGAGGCCGGTCGCCCAAGCCAGGCGTAGAAGCCGCTGCACGAAACACCCAGGACGTGGCACAGAACGACGATCGGGTAGAGGGCCTTCTCCGCGAGGATGAACGCGAACTTCACGCGCTCTCCTTGGCGAAGAAGGCCGCCGCTTTTTTCAAGATTTCACGCTCCATCTGCAGGCGCTTGTTGTCGCGCCGCAGCCGCACCAGCTCCTCGCGCTCGTCGCTCGTGAGCGCGCCCACCGCGGGCGGCTGCGCGGCGCGATCGGCGCGTTGCACCCAGTCGCGCAATGCGGTCTCGGTCAGGTCCAGATCGGCGGCGACCTGCGTGACCGTGCGATCACCAACCTGGCAGAGGCGCACGGCCTCGGCCTTGAACTCGGGGGTGAAGCTCCGTCGCGCACGGGCCTTCTTGCGACTCTTGTTCGGCTTTTCCATGGATCACTCCTCGACCATTCTCGGGTCATCGGGGGTGTCCACCAAACCGGGGGAGGCTCAGGAGGCGGGCAACCGTTCGAACGGAGTCGATGCCGTTTGGCAAGTCACACGTCGACGGGCCAGTCGTCCTGCACGTTCGCTGCGCAGAGTTTCTCGATCACATGGTCGTTGGATTTTCGAGGGAGCGTGATCGTACGAAGGCGTGCGAGCCCGTTGGGCTCTGGTTGGTTGTAGGAGTACACGCCTTGTCGGCCGGTGCCGGGGCGCGGCAACTGGACGTTGTCGGTGAACACCACGCCGCGGAAGTAGGTGGCGGCTGGCGAGACCGGCCTTCGATCGTGATGCCGGGCGACGGCGAGGAGGTAGCGAGAGAGGAGACAGCCGTTCTCGATCTGCGGTCTGCTGCCGGCTGCGTGTGATCGTTTGAGCTCGGTCAACAAAACGAAGAGTGGACCGTGATGTGCGGGATCGAGCTGGCAGAAGATGAAGAAATCGCAGCAGGCGGTGCGACGAGGTTCCCTTGGTCCAGGTGCCTTCAAGAACGGAAAGCGCTGGACGTCCTTGCTGATGCCTGCCGCGGGAAGATCGTCAGGACAGACGATGAGAACATCCGGGCCGCTGGTAACGCTCAGCGAGACCGTCTGACCACTCGTGGCGTCGGTGAGCGCGCGCAGACTCCGCTGCTGTATCTCGCCTCGCAGTGAGGCTCGAAGCGCGTCGAGAAGCGGGCCCCTCACGTCGCGTCCAGCTCGGTCGCCTCCGTGGCGGCGCTGTCGATCGCGCCGTAAAAGCGCTGCGCGGTGAGGTTCTGCTGCTCGACCACGGCGTCGATGCTGGGGACCTGAAAGCCGGTCGCGTGCATAGGCAGCGATTCGCAGCCGCCGTCGTGGAGGAAGTAGGCGCCGACGTCTCGCGGCTTGATGCGCTGACCCTTGGTGTAGCCGAGCTCGGTCGCTGCCTTCTTCGCCTCGGGCGAAGGGTGAGCGGCCATGATGCAGTGGTTGAACTCGCGGAGAATGTAGTCCGAGTGCGTGCTCACGATGACCGGGACGTCGTGCGTGGCGATCTCGACGAGCACCCGCGCGAGTAGAAGCTGCTGGTCGGGGTGGACGTTGAGCTCGGGCTCGTCGACTATGAGGGTGCCCCGGGTGGCGCCCGCGCTGCGGAGGTGCTGCACGAGCGCAGCGAGCGATTTCGTGATCGACGCCGACGCCGTTATGGGCAGAGAGCGCTCGGTGCCCCGGGGAGTAAGGGTGACCCCGCGGTCTCGGTGGAAGGTGAGGCTCCCAGCGAGCATCCGGTCTTCGATCAACGAGGCCAGATGACTCAACCGGGACGCCTGCTTCGCGGGACGACCGGGCTGCAGGCTCAAGCGTTGGAAGTCGACGATGGGCAAAGGGAGCGCAACGCCCGCGCCGAGATCCAGCGGGAGCTGATGTGGGGCCTGCGCTCGAATGAGGATGTCGTTGAATCGTGACGAGCGATCGGCCGCAAGCTCACGAGCGAGCAGTTGGACGCCAGCCCGCTCGGCTGGAAAGATCGTGGCTCGCGGGAAGAAGAACGCGCGGAGAGCGCGCAAGAGCGCGTCAATGGTGTCCTCAAGGGACGGCAAGGTGTCGGTCGGCTGTCGCGCGGCGACGGCACTCCCGTCGATCGGGCGTGGGGTTAGCGTTAGAGAGAGGCCCTTGCCGTCAAGCTTGATCGCCAAAACGCTTTCGTGCTTGCCCGAGGCGAAGAACATGAGAGTGGCGTGCACACTTTCGGAACTATCCAGGTCAACCTCGATCTTCGTCTCGGCGAAGTACGACTCGGGCAGCGCAAAGAGCGTCGGAAGCCACGCCTTGAGCGCACTCGGAACCGCTGCTCCCACCGCCCGCCAGAAGGCCACCGTACGGGCTGCGCTCAGGCGACGCCGGGGGCTCTTCAATAGCTCCTCGGCGAAGGGGCGAACCGTCTCGTAGAACGGCTCCACCGGCAGGGTCGCGAGCCCGTAGACACACCAAGCCAGCCAGGTCTTGCCCGAGTTGTTCGGGCCGGTGAGCACGATGAGGCGCCTCGACAGGTCGATCTCTGCCTCACGTAGCGGACCCAGATTCTTCACGCGCAGTCGCGACGTCTTCGCCACGCGTCCGTCTCTATCACATCCGCGGGCCTGACCCTCCCTTCGGTAGAGCCCGCCTTCGCTCTCCCCGCCAACCTCGCCCACCTGTCATCGCCATTGATCCCCTCCTCACCAGGGCTGCCCCACTCTGTCGCCGCCCCACCTGTCCCTGGCGCTCGGGCCACCCGCGGTCGCCCGCAACCACACCGTCCCTAGCGTCCAGGCCCGATGGTGTCGCCGACCCCTCTCCCCCCTCCGCCCGAGGCTGCGGCACACTCCTCTTCAAGGGACGAACACAACGCCGCATCCAACAAGAAGCCGCCCGCGCTCGCCAGCCGCGCCGAGCTCGGCTGGAACAAGATCAACGACGCCGTCGCGCGCGTCCCGGACACCGAACGCCAGCTCCCCAACGTCGGTCTCCAACTCGCCGGCAGCGTGGCGCTGGCCACCGTCGAGACGCTCCGCAAGCCCGCCTTCGCCGGGCGCCTCGCGAAGCTGGTGAGCATCGAGGAGGCGCCGGGCGATCTCATCGAGCGCGCGGAGAATTTCGGCTGGGCTTGCATCCACGCGCGCCGTCATCAGCTCGAGACGACCGCGGCGGCGTCGGCGGCGAAGGTCCCCGAGGCGCTCGCGAAGGAGTCGCAGGGGCTGCGCGATCGGATGTTCAAGCTGTGCGAGTACCACTTCGGCGACGACCCCACGCTCGGCCCTTCGGTGGCCTACGTCCGCGAAGGAACCGGCTACCTCGACCGCGCCAACGACCTTGAGGCGCTGGCCGACCTCTGCGAGCAGCACCCCGACGCGATCAAGGCTGACCCGCGCAACTACCGCGCGACCGACGTCGCCGACGCGCGTCGCGTTGCCGCCGCGCTCTACAGCGCGCTGGGTGACGAGCGCGACGGGAGCGCCTACTGGATGCAGTCCCAGTCGGGCCTCTGGCCGCTGCTGCTCCAGACGTGGGCGGAGGTGCAGCAGACGGGGAGGTTCCTGGAGCCGATGGGGCAGGGCGAGACGCTGTTTCCGTCGCAGGTCAGCGCCGCACGTGCCCTCGCGCCGAAGAGTTCGCCGCCCGCGAAGACCGAGCCCAACGAGCCGACCCCGCCGCTCGTCTGAGCGTCGCCCCCGGCGACGAGGTACCCGATCAGGAGTGGGTTCGGTACACGGAGTAGATGTCCCCGATGTGGTCGGGGAGGTCGACCTTCGTGACGGCCTCGCGCTCGGCCTCCGGAACCAGCGCGAGGTTGCGCGCCAGGGCCTCACGCACCGCCTCGCGGCTGGCCTCGCTGTGCACGCGACCGAACTGTGTGAGCTGGAGCGAGACCAGCGTGCGGTTGACGTCGAGCGCCGCGCGCAGGCGGTTCACGCCGGCCTGCGAGATGTAGTTGTGCAGCAGGTCGAGCGAGCGCAGCGACGTGTTGGCCGCGAGCATCTCCGCGAGTGAGCGCGCGCCCTCGTCGCCCACGTAGTTGCCCAGCTCGCCCACAGCGACGGTCGCCTTTGTGAACCCGAGGTCGAGCAGCTCAAGGGTCGGGTGACCCGTGAGCGCCTTCGCCAGCGCGGCGGCCCCGCGCGGACCCACGCGGTTGGACGCGAGCGAGAAGCGACGCACGCTGCGGTTGACGGCGAGACCGCGCGCGATGACCTCGACGCCCTCGTCGCCCAGTCGGTTGCACGACAGATAGAACGACTCCAGCGCGCAGCCACCCGCCAGGAACTCCGCCACCCGCTCGGCCGAGCGCTCGGTGATGCCGTTGGTGCCGACGTAGAGGTGCCGCAGGGTCTTGTTGGCGCGCTCGCCCTCGAAGGCGTCGAGCAGCGTGGCGAGGCCCTCGTCGAGGAGCCCGCAGTTGACCAGGTCGAGCACCTCCAGCGTGCGGTTGGCGCGGAGCAGCTCGGCGAGCGGGACCATCCCCGCGGGCTTCAACGGGTTGCGCTTGAGCCACAGCGACGTCACCCGCCTGTCGTCGGCGAGCGCGTCGCAGACGTGGCGGATTCCCTCCGGGCCGATGTGGTTGCCCGCGATGTACCAGCACTCCATGGGCGAGTCGTCGCGCTCGCGGATGTAGTCCGCGATGGCCGCCGCGCCGGCGTCGCCGACGATGTTGTTGCCCAGCAGCAGGCGCTTCACCCGCTGCGACATCTTCATCGCGTCGAGCAGCGGAACGATTCCGCGCGGACCCACCACCTGCTTGCACAGGTCGAGGCGACCGTCGGTGGTGAGCGTCCCCTTGTTGAAGGCCGTCTGCACCTCCACCGGCGCGTCGGCGCGCAGGTGCTGCAACAACGGATCGAGGTCGGCGAGCGTGCACGGAACCACGGGCTCCGGCTCTGGCTCCGAGACGTGCTGTGACACCGGCCGCGCCTTCAGCGACTCGATGAGCTCGGGCGTGAACTGCCGCGCGCGCTGGAAGCGCTGGAGCTGCGACGACGCGTACCCCGGCTCGCGCTCGTGGAGCGCCGCGCGGAGATACGACAGGGCCTGCCCGTAGTTTTGATACGACAGGTTGCGCGCCTGCGAGACGGCGTCGAGCACCTGCGGCTCGCGACGACGCGCGACCGCGGATGACGACGCATCACCGGAGCCAGGCACACGACCGGGTCCGAGGGCCGCGATGCGCGAGGCCATGTCCTCCAGCGGGAAGAGCTGGCGAGCGATGTCGCGGGCGAGGCGGCAGGTCTTGTCGGCGCTGGTTCCGACGCGAGGGGCGGCGCGCGCGCAGGGCGATGGCCACGGCGCCGCGTTGGCGGACGCCGACTCGTAGACACCACCGACGAGGGCTGTGACCTTGCGCGCACGATCGGCCTCGACCTCGCTCACCGGGCGACCCGATGGGGTCGACGCGAGCACGTGCAGGTCGCGGTTGAGCTGCCGCGCGAAGAGCTCGACGATCTCCTCGTGCACTGCCACCAGCGCGGAGGTCGACGGGGCCTCGTGATCGGCCGCGGTGCGACGACCGTGGGCGTACACCGCGACGTCGCGCAGCCCGCGCCACTGCTGCCGCGAGGCCATCTCCTCCAGCACGCTCTGTATCATCGGAACATCAACGGTCGCGCCCGACAGCGCCGCGCAGGCGACGGTGGTGAGCTCGTCGCTCACCGTGGGCGCAACGGGCTCTGGCGCGACGGGCTCACCCGGCTCGGCGAAGCCCTCGACGAAGGCGCGGATGTCGGCGAGCGGCCACGCGCCCGGGACGAAGTGACCGCCACCGTGTTTGACGATGCGCGATGACGCCGGGTCGAAGACCTCGAAGAGCTGCTGCGAGCGGTCGGGCGTGACGAGCACGTCCTTCTCGCCGTAGAGGTGCAGCGAGGGGACCGCGACGCTCGCCGGGCGCACGTAGGCCGCGTGGGCGTCGGCCCGCGACGGAAAGCCGGAGATGCACACCGCGAAGCGGAACGACATCACCGGGTGCGGCTGCATGGCGGCGAGGATGGCGGCGAAGGTTCCGCCCTGGGAGAAGCCCAGCACGCCGTCGAAGGGGCCCTGCTCGCGGCACACGCCCTCGATGAAGGACAGCGACGCGTCGAAGCCCTCGTAGCGGCGGTTGTCTTCGCTCGCGATCCACCACGCCTGTTGCAGCGGGAAGTCGGGCACCTCACCGAGGGCGTCGAGCCCGGCGGCGCGCGTCTCACCCTGGAGCGAGTACGGCAGCGGCGAGGTCACGAAGGTGAGCTCCGCGAGACTGCCGAGCGCGCGGCGCAGCTTCTTGGTGCGCGCGCGAAGGATGGCCCCGTTTTGCCGCATGCCGTGCAGCACCAGGATCTTGAGCGCGCGACGCGTGCTCGGTGCGACGGCTTCGGCGACGGACGAATGAATGAGGTTGAGTGGGTGCTCCGTGGTGCTGACCACGGAGGTGGTCGGATTGAACATGGCGGTGCCTCGCGATTCCCCCTGAGAGTCAGTTGGGATAGCGCGCACCTGGGGGAGCGTCGAGTGACGCGGCGGATTTCAGCGGAAGCGGAGGCCGGCGCGGAAGCGCACGAGACCGAGCGGACCCATCGACTCACCCGACGCATCGTTGAAGGCGCTGCCCGCCACGAAGACGCCGCCCTCGACACCACCCGAGAGCACCAGGTTGGTCGCGATGGGGTGCGAGAGCAGCACGGCGCCGTCGACCTCGACGCCGAGGTCGCGCGCGGTGGACGTGCCGCCGCGGTAGTTCTCCGAGCGGGAGTAGGCGCGCTGCACGAAGGGGTCGACGACGTCCGCGGTCGACCACGCGAAGACGCCGCCGAGGCGCAGCTCCAGCCACGGCTTCGGGCGGAAGATGGCGTAGGGGAAGAGGTACGCCGCGCCGGACACGCCGCCGTTGGTGGGGAGAAGCTCGCTGCCGCGCGGGGGGCGCGCGCCGAGCGTGGGGTCTTGCGCGAGGTAGGCCGAACGCGCGCTCTGCGAGGCCATCACCTCGGGGAAGAGGATGAGACCGACGCGGTGGTCGGGGTCGATGGTGGCGCGGCCCTGGATGGCGTCCTCGCTGTTGGAGTCACCCGACGCGTAGCCGCCTTCGAGGACCACATCGATCTTGGGCGAGAGGCGACCGAGCTGGAGCACCGCCATCAACTGCTGGATGGTCTGCTCGGGGCGCTCGACGGTGCGCGCGTAGGAGGTCGACCCGCCCGCGTACGCGGCCTCGATGGCGGCGTAGTAGCGGGCGCCGTGGCGATCGCGGAAGCCCCAGCGCGCGAACACGTCGACGAAGACGGCGCTGAGGGTGTCGGCGAGCGGGTTCTCCTGCCAGCGGTAGACGCCGTACGCGCCGACGCGGTTTTCGCCTTCGCCGTAGTAGCTCGCGAGGATGCCCTGGAAGGCCATCTCGTCACGGCGTTCGTAGTCGGCGATCTGGTCGCGCACGACCCAGTCGCCGCCGACCGCGATGACGAACGGAACGTTGCGACCGGCCGGGCGCGTCGCGAGCATCACGCGGCGCACGAGGTCGCCGTAGAGGTAGTCGCCGAACACGGTCGGCGTGTCGCCGTCGTTGGCCACCATGCCGAGGCCCCACGAGAAGCCCATCTGCCCGACGCGCAGGAGACCGATGGGCGTCTCCCAATCGACGTAGAGGAAGCGCAGCCGAACGCCGGGGTAGCCGTACTGCTCGCGGATGCGCGCCTCGGGCGAGACGCCCTGCGCGAGGTCGCCGAAGGCCACGCCGTGGAGGACGTCCATCTGACCGACGATGCGGAAGTTGGGCGTGACGGACACGTCGCTGCGAAGGCGGAGCCACTGCTCGCCCCAGAGGTTCTGCCCGAGGCGCCCCGTGGTCGCGGCGTCGGAGCGCGGCAGCGCGCGGAGCGGAATGTCGCTCATCATGTTGAGGCGCAGGCGGTACTCGCCGCCGAGGCGCACGACGACGCCGGACTGCGGCCGAGCTGCGGGCTGCGCCGCGGGCTGGGCCATCGCCGCCGCAGGGAGAAGCGTCGCGATGAGGCAGGACAGTAGGGCCGGCCCTCGGGCCTGAGCGGGTCGCATGAGAGAGAGGGAACGCTCCTTCCAGACGTCTCGTAACCGGACGGCTGGGGAAGGTACACTACCGGCGCCCGTCGACGGTGAAGACCTCAACGCGGTACTCAGGAACCACCATGAACACTCGTAGATGGCTTTGGCTGGCCGCGACGACGGCCCTCGTGACCGCGTGCGCCGGAGACGATTCCCCCGTCGCGTGGCGCGCGACGCCGGCAGGCAACGGGCCCCGCGTGGTGTGGGACCTCTACACCGAGACGCTCCCGCAGATTCCGCTGCCCAACGACGTCGCGACGTGGCCCGACCCGACCTCGCCCACGGGGCGTCGGCTCAACGCGAGCGTGGTGGTGCCGACGGGGCTGGAGCGCACCACGCGCGGCCGCTTCGATGAGCTCGACGGGTGGGGCACCTACGCGCCCATCTCGGTGTCCTTCGAGGAGGACCTCGACCTCGCCGACCTGCTGCGTCGCCAAGGGGGCAGCGAGCACTTCCACACGAGCGACTTCCCGGGGCACGCGATCTACCTCATCGACCTCAGCACGGGTCTGCCCGTTCCGATCGACCTCAACGGCGGCAACTTCCCGTACTCGGTCGCGCACACCGACCAGTACCAGGCGCACGACCCGCGCAGCACCGAGTCCAACCTCCTCTTCGAGACCATGGAGGAGGACGCCAACAGCAACGGCGTGCTCGACCCCGGCGAGGACACCGACTTCGACGGCGTGCTCGACCACCCCAACACCCTCGACGGTCGGCTCATGGGAACGCCCATGGAGACCTACGATCGGATGGCGTGGTTCTACGAGCGCGAGACCAAGACCCTGATGTTGCGGCCCATCCTGCCGCTGCGGCCGCGCACCACCTACGCCGTGGTGCTCACCAACCGCCTCGTCGGCGCGCGCAACGGGGCGCCCATCCGCTCGCCCTTCGACCACGTCCACCACGTCCGCCAGACCACCGCGCTCGAACCCCTGCCCCGGCACTTCCGCGCGCACCCCGAGCTCTACGGCTCGCTCGCCACCAACGGGTGGAACGACGTCGCGCTCGCGTGGTCGTTCACCACGCAGTCGACCACCACGGACCTCGACACCATCCGCGAAGGGCTCTACGGCCGCGGCACCCTGTCGCGCCTCGCGACGGAGTTTCCCGCCGACGCCGTCCCCATGGTGATGACCGGCGGCGGCACCCGCTGCGAGGCCGTCCCGGGCGGTCGGCGCTACGTGGCCACGGGCGACGCCTTCCGCGCGACGCTCCGCACCATCGGCCCGGTGCTCGGCCTCAACCCCGCGCAGACCGTCATCCTCGAACGCACCTACGCCCGCCTCTCGCACGTCGTGACGGTGGTCTTCGACACGCCGTTCTTCCTGGGCGACCCCGAGCACGAGGACCTCGACTCGGCCTTCGAGCTGGACGCGCAGACTGGCCGCGCCCGCGTCAACCACGAGGTCATGTCCATGACCTTCTTCATCCCCACGCAGACCGCCGAGCAGCGGCAGCCCTTCTCGCCCGTGATCTTCATGCACGGCCACGGGAGCAACAGCGCGGAGATCCTCGGCTACGGCGGCCTGGTGCTCCAGCACGGCAACGCGCTCGTCACCATGAACGCCCCCGGCCACGGCCTGGAGCTCAGCAACACCGTGCTCAGCCTGGTGCGCGGCGCCTTCAGCACCAACTGCCTCGCGGGCACCGCCGACGCGCTCACCCTCGGGCGCGCCCGCGACCTCGACGGCGACGGCTCGCCCGACAGCGGCGCCGACTACTGGACCTCGTACCTCTTCCACACCCGCGACTCGGTGCGGCAGACCATCATCGACGAGATGCAGGCGATTCGCATCCTGCGCTCCTTCGACGGGCGCCGCGCGCAGCCGCGATCGTTCACCACGCGCATGGGTTCGCCCACCGCGTACACCGGCGACATGGATGGCAACGGCCAGGCCGACGTCGCGGGCGATTTCGACGGCGACGGAACGCCCGACCTCGGCGGCCCCAACACCCCCGTCGCGGCGTCGGGCGGCTCGCTCGGCGGCATTGTGTCGGCCCTGCTCACGGGCGCCGAACCCGCCGTCACCTCCAGCGTCCCGGTGGTGGGCGGCGGCGGCCTCGCCGACATCGCCATCCGCACCGAAAACGGCGCGGTGCTCAACGCCCTCATCGTGCGCGTCATGGGTCCGCTGGTGGTCACCGTCCCGAGCATGGGCCCCAGCAGCCGCACCTCGTGCGCGGCGGGTGACTACGGCCTCCAGATCGTCGCGCCCTCGCTCAACAACCGCATCAGCACGGAGTTCGCGTGCCTGCCCGGCGCCGAGATGGCGGGCGACGACCTGCTGCTCGTACGCAACCTCACCAACGGCGAGGTCTCGTGCAGCGGCTCCACCGGCGGGATGCCGGGTCGTCTCCGGGTGCCCGTCCCCTCCGACGCGGGCGACCGCTGGGTGGTCGAGTACTACCGCCACGGGCGCGACCGCATCCACTTCGGCGACTGCCGCTTCACCGGCACCGCCCCGACGCCCGACCGCGTGATTCGCACGTGGGAGGTCGGCTCGACGGGCTGCGCCGACTGCGGCCGCTACCAGACCACCGAGTACGCCGTGGGCTCACCCCTCGTCGCTCCCACCGCGGGCTTCGGTCGCCGTCGACAGACGCCGGACTTCCGCCGCCTCGTGACGCTCGCGCAGATCGCGCTGGAGCGCGGCGACCCCATCAACTACGCGCGGCGCGTCTTCCTGGAGCCGTTCACGGCGCCGGGCGTCCCGGTGCGCCCGCGCAGCATGCTGGTGACCAACACCGACGGCGACCCCAACGTGAACATCGCCACGGGCTACGGCCTCGCGCGCGCCGCGGGCATCGTCCCCTTCCTGCCGCCCGACGCGCCGGTGCACCTCGCCGAGTGGCGTGCGCCCGCGTCCTTCGCCACGCGCTACCCCGGCTTCACCTCGCCCAACGACGTCTACATCGGGATGCACGCCATCGAGGGCCTCGCGCGGCTCATGCGTCACCCCGTGGCGGGCGGCGGCGAAGCCTTCCTCGCAGACGTCGACGACCTGTCCGAGGGCAGGAGCTTCTTCGCCGCCAACGGTCAGGATCAGCTCGCGCCGGCGATGGGAGGGATGCAGCCCGTGACGCTCGGTCGCGGCATGACCCCGGGGCCCGCGGTGCGCTGGTCTCGGCGCTCGCGCCCGATGGCCCAACCCGGTGACGAGTCGGTGTGGACCTACGACCCCGCCGGGCCCAACTCGGGGATGGTGAACCCCTACGTGCAGCCCGCGGGCATCCACGGCTTCCGTCGCATCTACGACGAGTCGCTGGGCTTCGACATGGCGGTCTACATGTTCAACATGGTGGGCCGCTACCTGCGCAGCGTGGGGACGGACATCCCGTACCTCTCCGACCCGACGGGGCACACCTGCCTCGAAGACTCGACCTGCTCCTACCTCCGCTGATCGGCCTGGGTGTCGGCCCGCGCCGACGCCTGGTCGCGCGCCACGCTCCGCCGACGAAGGGTCTTGTTTCCATGGGCGCCGCGGGTCATGCCTCGACCCGATGACGCCCGCTCGACGCTTCGCCGCCCTCGCCGCCCTCGCCCTCCCCCTGCTCGCACGCGAGGCCGCGGCGCAGGAGCTCACGCACCAGTACCAGTCGTGGCTCGCCCTCAACTACCAGGGCCCCGTCGCGGGGCGCCTCGGCCTGGTGGGTGATGTGCAGTACCGCGTGTGGGACGACTTCACCCCGCAGCAGGTGCTCGTGCGCCAGGCGCTGGTGTGGTGGTTCACGCCGCAGCTCTTCGCGGGCATCGGCTACGCGTGGACGCCGGGCTGGCGCTCCCCCGAGCTCGCGAACTTCTTCGACGAGCACCGTATCTACCAGGTGCTCCAGTACCAGTACTCGCACCCTGCGTCGGGCTTCGTGCTCCAGCTCCGCACGCGCTTCGAACAGCGCTTCCGGCACCCCGAGGGCGACGTGGAGTTTGGCCTGCGCGCGCGGCAGATGGTGCGGGCGCTGCTGCCGTTGGCGGCGGGAAAGCGCTTCTCGCTCGTCGCGTGGGACGAGGTCTTCATCCACCTGGCCAACAGCGGCGGCGAGCCAACGGGCGCGACCACGCGCACCCCGCAGTGGGCCTACACCGGCTTTGACCAGAACCGCGCCTTCGTCGGCGTGGGGTACCAGTTCATCCCGGGGGTGTTCCGGTTGGAGGTCGGGTACCTCAATCAGTTCATTCGTCGACCGAACAATCCGGCGGGCGACCTGATGAGCCACAACGGGCTCGTGCAGATGTTCACGGCGTGGCGGTGATCAGCGCCCCGGGCCTGCGCTACGGCTTCGGGATCCTCAGCGTCGCGCTCACCATCGCGCTCCCGCTGACCGCGTAGGCGAGCGTGAGCGGGTGCAGCACCCACGGGCCGAGCTGCACCGCGCCGAGCCAAAGGCGCTCGTGGACGCGGCCGGTGCCGAGGGCGACGGCGAGCATCACGACGAGGAGCAGGCTCGTCGGAATCGGCGTGCCTTCGTAGTACTTCACCTTGCCGGTCTCGTCCGACAGCGACGCCGCGGTCGCGTTGTAGCGCGCGAGTCGGCTGATGCCGCAGCAGACGAAGTAGAGCAGCAACAGCACGTCCCACCCGCCGCGCAGCCCGAGCGTGAAGCCGAGGACGGCGGGCGCGACGCCGAAGGAGACGACGTCGGCGAGCGAGTCGAGGTCGGCGCCGATCGGGCTGTGCTTGTGACGCCAGCGCGCGATGCTGCCGTCGGCCACGTCGCACACGAGCGCGACGGGCAGGAGCACGATCGCGGTCCAGGCCCAGGAGGTGCGTCGCTCGGCGAGGTACGCGAGGCAGGCGAAGATCGCGCCGGTGCCACAGCCCGCGTTGCCCATCGTGACGAGGTCGGCCAGAACGAAGGTCCGCAGCAACGAGAAGCGCTTCGCCATGGGACGGTGAGGATAGCGGCCCCGTGGACTCGTTGGGAATCCAACGAGGACTGGCAACCTATGCGACGCGTCCGCTCGCCAGCGACTCCACCTCCGGGCTCTCGCGGCGCCGCCAGATGAACCCGTCGAGCATGTAGTGCGTCACCTGCGGCACCGCGAGCAGCGGCACCAGCCACCAACGCGCGCCCTCCAGCGACCACCCTTCGCCGAAGAGCCACGCGCGCTCGCCCCACACCGTGCGGTCCCACAGCAGCTCTTCCGCGAAGGCCAGTGCCCACACCGCCGCGAGCAGCGCCCACGGCCCCATCGCGAAGACTCCCTTCGCCCCGCGCGCGCGCCCCGTCAGGTACACGAGCGCGAAGTACGGCGCCGCGTGGATGAACACGTTGGTCACCGTGAACGCGTAGTCCGAGTCGAAGGCGACGATGCCCAGGTACCAGCACACCGCCGTGGTCAGCACGAGCAGGTCGCGTCCCGCCTGCGCGCGCTGCCCCGTCGCCCACGCCATCAGTGACAGCACCGCGTACGCGCCCAACGTCAGCACATAGGCCACGCCGACGACCTGCGCGACACTGCCCGGCAGCGCCGCGAAGTCACCCTCGACGAACCACTCGAAGCGACGTGGCAGGTGCGCGTGCCACCACGCCAGCGGATAGATCGCGCCCAGGTACACCGCGGCGAGGTCGAGCGTCCGGCGCCAGCGCGGAAGGCCCGGCGCGCGGCGGTGGTAGAGCTTCATCCACCCGGCCTGCTGCCGCACGAAGTGGAACACCGCCGTGTACGCGAGCGCCCGCCAGAACACCCACGGCCCCGCGCGGTAGAGGGCCACGCCGACGGCGAAGGCCAGCAGCGGGATGAGCGCGTAGCGCAGCGGATGACGGCGACGCTCGTCGGGGTCGAGGTACACGCGGAAGAAGGTCAGGTAGACGTGGGCGACGTCGGCGAGGAGCACGGCGGCGACCCAGGTCCAACCGGGCGAGGTCTGGTGCAGGACGCCGAGCTGGTGACCGACGAGGAGCGCGACGAGCGAGAGCGCCGCGCTGCCGCCGAAGACGGCGAGGTCGACCGGGCGGGAAAAGATCCACGGGCTGCTCATCGCATCGACACGACCGACGTACCGCGCGCCGCGAGCACCTCCTCGGCCGCCCGAACACCATGGTCGAGCGACTCCTCGAAGAGGGCCATCGCGCTGAGGTCGGAGTGCGCGAAGTGCACGTTGCCCACCGGGGTCGCCGCGGCGAGGCGATCGCGGCCCCAACGTAACCCGGGCTTCGGGCGCACCATCGCGTGGCCCCAGCGCATCACGTCGACGCGGTCGACGATCCGACGGAGCTCGGGGTGAGCCCGCTCCAGGTCGGTGAGCGCGACGTCGGCCCACTGCGCGCGGTCGAGCGTGAGCAGGCGGCGGCGGGCGGCCCGCGGCTCTTCGCACAGCGGGTAGTAGTAGCTCCAGTCGGTGGGGCCGTGATCGACGAGGCGCTGGTGCGAGTTGACCACGTAGCCGAGCGACGGGCTCGCCCGGATGACGTTGTCCCACGCCGCCGGGAAGCCCTTGTTGCGAGGGCGTTTGTGGAGTTCGAGGTGGGCCACCATCCAGGCGCCGTACTCGAAGGCCGCGAGGTGCGACGGCGGCCGCTCGCGGTACTCGCGCAGCACGTGACCGGCGACAAACTGCGGCCCCGCGAAGATCACCCGATCGGCGTCGACGCGCAGCACCGACCCGTCGCCGCAGCGCGCAAGCACCTCGGCGCCCGCGCGTCCGTCGCGAGTGACGCTGGCCACGTCGATGACCGCCGCATCGAGGCGCACCTTCCCCTGCGACGCGCCGCGCAGGTGCGACACGAGTCGACCGTTGCCCTCGGGCCAGGTCACCACGGGCTGCGCCTCGGCGCCCGGCGCCCGCTGCCGCGCCGCGTAGTAGAAGAGCGCCGCCCACGCGCTGGTCGAGTCGAGGGTGCAGCCGTAGTCGTCGCGGCAGGCGTAGTCGACCATCCAGCGCAGACGCTCGGAGCGCAGACCGCGCGCGTCGAGCCACTGCCGCGCGGAGATGGCGTCGAGGGCGGTGACCTCGGGGTCGTCGGAGCCCATCGCGCTCGGGATGGCGAAGGCCCGTCGGCCGCGCGCGTCGCGCCACGCCACCCAGCGGTCGACCTCGGCCTGGAAGCGGCGCAGCTCGTCGCGGTCCTGCGCGGCCTCGCCCGAGTGGAGGTAGAGGCCGGGCCACCAGCGGCCGTCGTGGAAGAGGCGCTCCTGCGGGTCGCGGCAGAGGTGCTGCTCAGCGACGATGGGATCACCGTCGGCGGTGCGACCCTCCAGCGCGCCCATCTCGTCGAGGAGCGTCACCATCGCGCGGCTCTCGCGCATGGGAACCGTCACGTAGTGGGCGCCCCACGGGTGGGCGCCGCGGGCGGAGGTTCCGCTGCGGGCGGTTCCGCCGACGACGGGGTCGATCTCCAGGAGGAGGAAGTCGTCGTGGCCCGCGCGGGCGAGCCGCCACGCGGCGGAGAGACCGGCGACGCCAGCGCCGACGATGACCACGGACGCACGCTCGACGCGTTGGGCAGTGGGCAGCGGGCCACGGCGATCGCGCATCGCGTGCCCGGCGACCTCGGGGGAGAACGCGAAGACACCGGGTGGTATGTGCGGCGTCAATCGACACGCCGCGAGCGCAGCGGGCGCGCCGAGGAAGGCGGTGAGCACGTCGCGGCGGGTGAGGGTCATCCCACTGCCCACTTCGGGGTCGATGCCGTTGTTGCCTGGTGGTGAGGGCCAACGCCCGAACCCCAGCGACCTCCACAAAACCGCCTCATCCCACGGCATCCATCACGCGCTCGGCGTGGGCTTCGACCAGCGGGCTCCACCGCCACGCGGCGGCGAGCGTGAGCGCCACCAGCACCCCGACGACCCGCAGCGGCGTCGAGGCGCGGCCCAGCGACGCGCGCAGAAACCACGCGCCCCACAGCGCCACGGCGGCGTTGCAGAGGCCCACCAGGACGCCCGTTCGCAGCAGGCCGACGTAGGGGACGAGCGCGAGCGGGAAGAGCAGCGCGGCGGCGAGCGAGCCGATGTGGTCGGCGAGGAGAGAGCGGGAGACGAGCTCGCGGAAGGAGAGGTCGTCGTCGAGGAGGCGCATGAGGAGCGGGAGCTCGGTTCCGACCATGACGCCGATGGCAATGACCACGGCGTAGAGCGCCGGGCCGAAGGACGCGAGGTGGCCGAAGAGCAGATGCAGCGCGGGAACCGAGAGACCACCGACGAGCGCCAACGCGAGCTCGACGCCGACGAACCAGCGCGCGAGCCCGACGGAGACGCGGCGCGAGAGGAGGGCGCCGACGCCCATGGCCGAGAGGTAGAGGCCGATGACGAGGGCGTACTGCCGCACCGAGTTGCCCAGCACATAGCTCGCGAGCGTCGCGGCGAGCAGCTCGTGGACGAGGCCGCAGGTGGCCACCACGAAGACGCTCGCCAGGATGGACGCCGACCGCAGGCGCACCGCGCAGACTTACGAGTGGACGGCGGCGGCGACGATGAGCCCGACGCTCACCATGATCGAGCCGATGACGATGCCGAGCGAGATGTTCTGGTCTTCCTCGATCTCCTTGCGGATGGAGAAGGGAGAGAGCTTCACCATCACGAAGAAGGTCAGCGCCATCAGCACGATGCCCAGCAGCGAGAAGGCGGCGGCTGCGACGAGGGCGTTGAGCAGGTGTCCGTTCATCGTGGGGCGCACGATCGCACGGATGCGACCGGCGTTGCTACGCCCCGCGCGACACGGCCCGCACGCTGACGGCGGTGGCTCCGAGGGCGGCGCGCAGCACCTCGTCCCAGGGCCACGCATCACGTGGTCGGCAGCAGTACAGGTTGAAGGTCGCGACGCCCCACTCCGGGTACGTGTGCGCCGTGAGGTGCGACTCGGAGAGCAGGTACATCCCGGTGACGCCGCCCTCTCCGTCGAAGGCGTGCCAGATGGGATCGCCCACCGGGTGCAGGTCGAGCTCGCGCACCACGCGGTCGAGCAGCGCCCTCACCCGCGCGAGGTCGCGCAGCGCGGTCGGGTCACAGCCGGAGGCGTCGACGAGGCACTCGGTTCCGACGAACATGGGGGGCCGTCGAGGGATAGTCGGACTCGACCGCGCGAGGCAAACGCCTTGACACGAGACCCTCGCGGGCTCTCCCCTCCGTAGACCCAAGGTATGCCCGTCGCCGGAGGACAGTGCCCCAACTGCGGGGCGCCGATCGAGTTTCGCAGCGGCTCGTCGCTGACGAAGGTGTGCGGCCATTGCGGGCAGTTCGTGGTGCGCACCGACCGCGCGCTCGAACCCCTCGGCAAGATCTCCGACGTCGCCGCGACCGAGCACTCGCTCGCCCTCGCCGACCGCGGGACCCTCGGCGGCCGCGGCTTCGAGGTGCTCGGCCGCGTGGTGCTGCGCCACCCGATGGGCGGCTCGTGGGAGGAGTATCACCTCCGCTACGACGACGGATCGTGGTCGTGGGTCAACACCGCCCAGGGTCGCTGGGCGGAGGTCGCGCTCACCCGCGAGGTGTGGGTCCGTCCGTACAACTCCGTGCGCGTCGGCGAGCCGGTGCGCCTCGGCTCGTACGGTGACTTCGTGGTCACCGAGGCCAGCAGCGGGGTGTTCGAGTCGGCGGCGGGCGAGCTGCCCTTCGTCGCGAAGATCGGGCAGCACCTGGGCTTCGTCGACCTGTCGGGGCCGCACGGCGCGCTCGCGTCGGTTCACTACGTCGAAGAGGGCGGACGGCACCAGGTGTTTGTCGGTCGCGCCATCGAGCGGGCCGACCTGCACCTCCAGGCCCGCGTCGGGGTCGCGCCCGTGCAGGCCGTGCCGATGACCACCATCCGCTGCAACAACTGCGGCGGCGATCTTCCGGCGCGCATCGACCCCGGCGCGCTGCACGTGGTCTGTCCGTACTGCAACGCCATCGCCGACCACGAGACGCACGCCGTCGTCGCCCGGCAGGACGCGGCGCGCTCGTCGCCGAAGATTCCGTTGGGCTCGCGCGGGATCTTCTCCGGCGTCGAGTGGACGGTCATCGGGTACCTGGAGCGCTCGACGACCATCGAGGGCGAGCGCTTCCGGTGGAGCGAATACCTTCTCTACAGCCCCAACGGCGGCTATCGGTGGGTGATCGAGGACGAGGGCGTTTGGCGGATGGCGACGCCCGTCCCGGCGGGAAACGTGGACGTGTCGCGCATGCCACAGTGCGTGATGTTCAACAGCGGCGCGTACCTCATGCGCAACCAGGGCATCGCGGTGGTCGACCGGGTGCTCGGGGAGTTCTACTGGCGGGTGACGGTGGGCGAGCAGGTGCAGACGCGCGACTACGCGTGGGGTCGCTTCGTGCTGTCGTGTGAGGAGACTGCCACCGAGCGCAACTGGACCCTCGGCGAGCCCATCACGACCGCGGCCCTCTTCCACGCGCTGGCCCTACCGACGCCGGTGGTCGAGACCGCGTGGAACCCCACGATGGTCAACGCGTTCGACCGCGGGTCGGGCCGCGCGATACCGTGGGGGACGGTCCTTGCGGTCATCGGCGGGTTCATCCTGCTGGTGTTCTTGTTCGCCAGCGCCGACGACGACGATGACAATGGCCCGGGAGCCGGCGGCGGCCACGGATCGTCGTGGGGTCTCGGGGGTCTCGGGGGCAAGTAGACCGCGCGTGGCGTCGCTGCTGCTCCACCTGACGGTGCTGCTGGTCTCGACCTGCGGCCTGGTCTTCGAGCTGCTCGCGGGCGCCACCGGGGCGCTGCTGCTGGGCGACACGACGCTGCGCTTCGCGGTGGTGGTGGGCCTGCACCTCTCGGCGATGGGCGTCGGCGCGTGGCTCACCCGCTACGTCGATGGACAGCTCGCGCGGCGCCTCGTCGACTGCCAGCTCGCGGTGGCGCTGGTGGGCGGAGCGACGGTTCCGTGCATCTTCCTCGCGGGGTCGCGGACGGAGGTCGTCCTCTACGCGCTGGTGCTGCTCAACGGGGTGCTCGTGGGCGCCGAGGTGCCGCTGCTGCTGCGCCTGCTGCGGCGGCGGGCGAAGCTCTCGGAGCTGCTCGCGGGCGTCATGTCGGTGGAGTACGCGGGCGCGCTGGTGGCGTCGCTGCTCTTCTCCCTGGTGGTGCTGCCGAGCGTCGGCGCGGTGCGGACGGGCATCCTCTTCGGCGCGCTCAACGCAGCCTCGGCGCTGCTGGCGCTGAGGGTCTTCGCCAACGAGCTCGACGCCCCGCGCGCGATCCGGTGGCGTGCGCTGGCGGTGCTCGCGGCGCTGGCGACGTTGGCGGCCCTCTCGCCGCGCATCACGCGGGCGGCCGATCAGGAGGTGTCCACCGACCCGGTGATCTTCGCGCGGCAGACGGCGTACCAGCGGGTGGTGGTCACGCGTGGCCACGGCGGCATCAACCTCTTCCTCGACAACAACCTCCAGTTCGCGTCGAGCGACGAGTACCGCTACCACGAGGCGCTCGTTCATCCGGCGATGGCGTCGGCGGCGAGGCGCGGGCGGGTGCTGGTGCTGGGCGGCGGCGACGGGCTCGCGGTGCGGGAGATCCTGAAGTACCCGGACGTCGAGGCGGTGACGCTGGTCGACCTCGACCCCGGGATGACGAGCCTCGCGCGCGAGGCGCCGTGGCTGCGTCGGCTCAACGGGGCGTCGCTGTGGTCGCCGAAGGTGCGGGTCGTCCACGACGACGCGATGGTGTGGCTGGAGCGCGACGCGAGCGCGCGCTTCGACGTGGTGGTGGTGGACTTCCCCGACCCCAACAACTACTCACTGGGCAAGCTGTACACGTCGCGCTTCTACCGGCTGCTGGGGAGGCACCTCGAAGACGACTCGGTGGTGGTGGTGCAGGCGACGTCGCCGCTGGTGGCGCGGCGGTCGTTCTGGTGCGTGGTGACGACCATGGAGGCGTCGGGGTTGCGGGCGCGGCCGTATCACGCGTTCGTTCCGTCGTTTGGCGAGTGGGGGTACGTGCTCGCGCGGCGCGGTGGTGACGAGCGCGCGATGGGAATGTTGCCGACAGGGTTGCGTTACTTCACGGCGGCGGCGTGGCCCTCGATGGGGGTGTTCGCGCCGGACATGGCGAGGCTCCCGTCGGAGGTCAACCGGCTCAACAACCAGGTGCTCGTCCGAACCTACGAAGAGGAGTGGCACCGCTGGACGCGGTGACCGGCGCCTCGGAGCGAGCCTGGGAGGCTTGAATTCCCGCCGTGTTGACTTATCAACACATGGCATATATGTATCTCGCATGTAAGCCACGAGGGAGGGGTAGGAGACGCCATGGCAGACATCACCGGGTTCGGTCCGTTTCGTCACCTTCGCGCCGAGAGCGCGAGCCACGTGCTGCGGTACCGCGGGAGCTCGCTGCTCCAGAGCGGACGGGCGCTGTCGTTCTGGTTCTCGCCGTGGTCGGCCAGCCTCGCGGAGGTGCCGCTCGATGACCGCGAGGCGGCCATGGCCTTCCATGGGCGCACGGCCGACTTCCAGGACGTGCTCGTCCAGGGCAGCGTCACCTGGCGCATCGTCGACCCGGTGCAGGCCGCGCAGCGCGTCGACTTCTCCATCGACGCCCGCCGCGGAACACACCTCAAGCAGCCCCTCGAAGCCATCGCCTCGACCCTCGCGCAGATCGCCCAGCAGCACAGCGTCGCGCGGGTTCAGTCGGCCCCGCTGCGTGAGCTGCTCGCCCAGGGCCCCGAGCCGCTGCGCGCCGCCATCGCCGATGGCTTCGCGTCGTCGCACCTCCTGACCGACCTCGGCGTCGAGGTGGTGTCGGTGCGCGTCGAGCCGGTGAAGCCATTGCCCGAGGTCGAGCGAGCGCTCGAAGCGCCCACCCGTGAGCGGGTGCAGGAAGAGGCCGACGAGGCGGCGTTTCGGCGGCGCGCGCAGGCCGTCGACAAGGAGCGCGCCATCCAGGAAAACGAGCTCCAGAACCAGATCGAGCTCGCCCGGCGCGAGACGCAGCTCATCGATCAGCGCGGGCAGAATGCCCAGCGCGAGGCCACCGAGAAGGCCGAGTCGGAGCGCATCGCGGTCGCGTCGAAGGCGGCGCAGACGCGGGTGGAGTCCGAGGCGCGCGCGGCGGCGCTGACGGTGGTCGACGGCGCGAAGCTGGCTCTCGAACGCGAGCGACTGGAGTTGCAGCGCACGATGCCGCCGGAGGTTCTCATCGCCCTCGCAGCGCAGGAGCTGGCCGCCAAGCTACAGCGCATCGAGCACCTCACCATCACGCCCGACATGCTCACGCCGCTGCTCGCCAGCCTCACCGCGCGAGGAGAGCTGCCGAGGGCGCGGTGAGCACCGTCGCGCCGCGGGTGGTCGTCGTCACGCGACCCACCGAGTACGAGGCCCTGGTCGCTCGTCACGGCACCCGCGAGCAGGCGCGGCACTTCCTCCTCCAACGCGGCCGCGGCGTGGATGAGATCGTCGAGCGGCAGCACCGGCGCAACGCGGCGCTGGAGACGGTGCTCGGGGCGATTCCGCTGCGGTGGCGGCGGGCGCGGGTCGACCGCAGCGACCTGAGCCGCTTCGTCTTCGGGCCCGAAGACGTGGTGGTGGTCGTCGGGCAGGACGGCCTCGTCGCCAACGTCGCGAAGTACCTCGGCGGGCAAGCGGTCATCGGGGTCAACCCCGACCCGAGCGCCTACGACGGGGTTCTCGCGGCGCACCCCGCCGAGGCCGCGCGCGATCTGCTCCCCATCGCGGCGAGCGGTCGGGCGAAGGTCGAGGCGCGCACCATGGTGGAGGCGCGGCTCGACGACGGTCAGCGGTTGCTCGCGCTCAACGAGGTCTTCGTCGGGCACCGCGGGCATCAGTCGGCGCGCTACCGCATCACGCACGGTGGGCGAGAAGAGGCGCACTCATCGTCGGGCGTCATCGTCGCGACGGGCACCGGGTCGACCGGGTGGGCGCGCTCCATCGCGCGGCAGCGGGCCGAGATCGCGTGGATGCCGACGCCCAGCGACCGCAGGCTCGTGTACTTCGTGCGCGAGCCCTTCCCGAGCGTATCGACATCGACGTCGCTGGAGGCCGGGACGCTCGACGAGCACACCGCCCTCTCGCTGCGCTCGGAGATGGACGACGACGGGACGATCTTCGGTGACGGCATCGAAGGCGACCGGCTGGAGTTCGGCTTCGGGGTTCGGGTGGAGGTGGCCGTGGCGCCGCAGCGCTTGCACCTCGTGCGCGGCTGAAGCGACACTCCGCGCGATGGCGAAGCGGCCTCGACCGGCGGACGCGAAGGACGGGGGCGAGGCGGCGTTTCTCGCGAGCTACGACGCGAGCGCGTTCGACCGACCCTCGGTGGCGGTGGACGTGGTGCTGGTGGCGACCATCGAGGGCGCGCTGTCGACGCTGCTCATCAAGCGCACCGAGCATCCCTTCAAGGGCAAGCTGGCGCTGCCCGGCGGGTTCTTGAAGAAGGGCGACGACCCAGACGCGGCGGCGGCGGGCGTGCTGCGGCGCAAGGCCCACCTGAGCGGGGTGTATCTGGAGCAGCTCTACACCTTCGGCGAGCCGGGTCGCGACCCGCGCACCTGGGTGATCTCCATCGCGTACTACGCGCTCGTGGACGAGGCGCGCTTCCAGCGGGCGATGTCCGACGAGGCGACGGTGCGCATGGCGCGCATCCGCGTGCCGTGGGAGGGCGAGACGGGCGGCGCCGTGGAGGTGGTCGACGAAAACGACCGGGTGCTGCCGCTGGCCTTCGACCACGCGGACATCATCGGGATGGCAGTGAAGCGGCTGCGCGGAAAGCTCGACTACGCACCCGTCGGGTTTCAGTTGCTGGCCGAGACCTTCACGCTGCTGGAGCTGCAACGGGTCCACGAGACGGTGCTGGGTCGGCCGCTCAACAAGGACTCGTTTCGCCGGCGCATGCTGGCGTCGGGGCAGCTCGAAGCGACGGGGCGGGCGCAGAGCGGCGTCGATCACCGGCCGGCGGAGCTGTATCGCTTCGCGCGGCGTTCGGCGGTGTAGGGTACGCGCCCGATGACGACCTCGACGCCCTTGAGCGATCGTACGCCTCGCGAACCATCTGCCCGGCGACCGCTCGATCACCTGCCGGGGCACGACGGCTGGCCGGTGCTCGGGTCGACGGTGGAGTACTTCCTCGACCAGGAGGGATGGTCGCAGCGGCAAAACGCCCGCTACGGCAAGGTCTGGCGCAGCAACATCCTCTTCAAGTGGGGGGCGGTGTTCCAGACGGCGGACGCGGCTGAGTTCATCCTCATGGACCGCGACAAGAACTTCTCCAACGTCGGCGGGTGGACGCCCAACCTGGGGGAGTTCTTCCCCAACGGGCTGATGCTGCGCGACTTCGACGACCACCGGCTGCACCGGAGGTTGTTGCAGTCGGCGTTCAAGCGATCGGCGGTCGAGTCGTACGTGACGCAGATGCACCCGTCGGTGGTGAGCGCGACGCGCGCGTGGCCCACCGACAAGGCGATGCGCTTCTATCCGCACATCAAGCGGCTGCTGCTCCAGCAGGCGGCGACGGTGTTCCTGGGGATGCCGCTGGGGGATGAGTCGGCGCGGGTGTCGGCGGCCTTCACGGCCCTCACGCTGGGGACGGTGGCGTGGGTGCCGTGGGCGGTTCCGGGGCTCGCGAAGTGGCGGGGATTGCAGGGTCGCGCGTACCTCGCGAAGCTGTTGCGCGGGCTCATCCCGGCGCGGCGGGCGAGCGAAGGGGCGGACATGTTCTCGCACCTCTGCCGCGACGCTTCGGAGGAGGGCGAGCGGCTCTCCGACGATGAGGTCGTCGACCACATGATCTTCCTGCTCATGGCGGCGCACGACACGACGACGAGCGCGCTCAACACCCTGGTCGAGGCGCTGGCGCGGCACCCCGAGTGGCAGGAGAAGCTGCGCGAGGAGGCACACGCGCTCGGCCGCGACGAGCTCTCCATGGCGGACGTCGATGCGCTCAAGCTGGCCGACATGGCGCTGCGTGAGGCGCTGCGGTTGTACCCGCCGGTGCCGACGCTGCCGAGGCAGGCGCTGCGGGCGTGCGTGATCAACGGCGCGGTGATTCCGGCGGGCGTCACGGTGTGGCTCGACAACTCCTTCATCCACCGCGACCCGGAGCACTGGACGCGGCCGGGGGAGTTCGACCCCGAGCGCTTCAGCGAAGGGCGGGCTGAGCACAAGAACCATCGGTTCTGCTGGGTTCCGTTTGGGGGCGGGGCGCACACGTGCATCGGGATGCAGTTTGCGGTGCTGCAAGCGAAGATGGTGATCTTCCATCTGCTCAAGGCGTATCGATGGCGCATGGCGGATGGAGGGGCGACGCCGCGGCGGCAGATGGTTCCGTTTCCGAAGCGGATGGATGATCTGCCGCTGGTGTTCGAGCGGGTGCGATGACGCTCGTCGAGCTGGTGGGGTACGTGGCGGCGTGTCTGACCACGGTGAGCTTCGTCCCGCAGGCGTGGCTCATCTATCGGACGCGCAACGTGAGCGGCGTGTCGCTGGGGATGTACGCGGTGTTCACGGCGGGCGTGACGCTGTGGCTGGTGTACGGGCTCATGGTGCGCGGGTGGCCGGTGGTCGTGGCCAACGCGGTGACGCTGGTGCTGGCGCTGCTCATCGTGGCGATGAAGGTGCGATACGGGCGCTAGCGGTAGCTCGCGGGTGTGGGGCGGGGCGGCGGTTGCGATCGACCGCGACGGCGTCCTTCGTTGGGGGCCGCGCCGCGCGTCAGTGCGACGCGCTGTTTCGACGCCCGAACCGTCGGCCGCGAGTGACGCCGTGATATCCGTCCCCCCGATGCGCGACCGCTCATGGATCTTCATCGCTCTTGCTCTCTCGGGGCTGCTCGGTTGCAGCGAGACGCCGCCCGCCGGTGACCTGGCCGTCGATGCAGGAGCCGACACGGGCTCTCTCGCGGATGTACCCGTCGACGCGCCCATCGACGCCGGTCGGCCCCTCGATGCAGGCGCCGCGACCGACGTACGGTTGGATGCGGCGCACGACGTGGGAGTCGCCATCGTGGACGCTGGCGTGGACGCGCCCGCCTTCGACGCTCCCGTGTCGATCGACACTGGCGTGGACGTGTTCACTCCAGACATCGGAACGGATATGACGGACGCGGCCGACGCGGCCGACGCGGGAGTCGGAGCGTGGAGCCCCATGGCCGCGCCCGCGGGCTTCCTCGGTCGTCGTGCACACACCGCGGTCTGGACCGGAACGCACATGATCGTGTTCGGCGGGGAGAACGCGTTCGCCGGGGAGGCACGGATGTCCACCGCGGCCAGCTATCGCCCGGCGACCGACTCGTGGAGCCTGGCGTCGACCGTCGGCGCCCGCGCCCGCGCCCGACACTCGGCCGTGTGGACCGGCACCCGGATGATCGTCTGGGGCGGACGCCCGAACGACTCGGACTCCGCCGGTGAGGCGTACGACCCGGAGACCGACACCTGGTCGTCGATCTCATCGGTCAACGCGCCGCCCGCCCGCTCGTCGGGTCACTCCGCCGTGTGGACCGGCACCGAGATGATCGTCTGGGGCGGCATCTCCTCGGGCGGCACCCGCTACAACACGGGCGGCCGCTACGACCCGGCGCTCAACCGCTGGACCGCCCTGTCGACGACCGGCGCGCCCGGCCCCCGCAACGCCCATGTGGCGGTGTGGACGGGTACCGAGATGATCGTCTGGGGCGGCGGCTCGACCTCCACGCTGGCCGACGGCGCCGCGTACGACCCGGCACGCGACGCGTGGCGCGCCGTGACGGCGACGGGCGCTCCGGCCGCCCGCCTGGGCGCAAGCGCCGTCTGGACCGGCACCACGATGATCGTCTGGGGCGGCGGCGGGGGTGCCGACCTCGGCGGCGCCGAGCGCCACGACGGCGGCGTGTACGACCCGGCCCGCGACGCGTGGACGCTCTTCGACACGCCGACGAGCCGCAGCGTGAAGTCGAACTCCGCGGTGTGGACGGGCACCGCGATGATGGTGTGGGGCGGATCGACGGGTTCGGGTCCCGAGGTCTACCTCAACGAAGGAGCGGCCTTCGCACCGGCGACGTCGCGCCTGACGCTCCTACCGACCCTCGGTGCCCCCACCCGTCGCACCTCCCCGAGTGCGGTCTGGACGGGCAGCGAGATGATCGTGTGGGGCGGGTACGAGGGCACCAGCGTCGCCAGCACGGGCGCCCGCTACCACCCTTGAGACCGTCGAACTGTCCGCCCTCGCACCATTCTGTTAGATCGCGCGCACCCTCCATGGAAGCCCGACGCCCCTCCCTTCCGGCCCGTTTCGCGACGGTCGGCGTCGCCCTTGTGCTGTCCGCCTGCGGGTCGCGCACGCCCCTCCATGGCGAGCTCGACGCCGACCGCCCCGACGCCGCGACCGACGACGCGAACACCCAGGACGTCTTCACCGCGCCCGACGTCCCGACCGTCGTCGACGCGTCGTCGGTGCCCGACGTCCCCCTGGTGCCGGATGTTCCCATCCCGCGAGACGTCGTTCAGCTCGCGGCGGGCGGCTCGCACAGCTGCGCGCTGCGCTCGTCGGGCGTCGTCCTGTGCTGGGGTTCCAACCGCGTCGGGCAGCTCGGCGACGGCACCATGGGCCCTCGCCGCACCGAGCCTCGCGCCGTGGAGGGCGTCACCGATGCCGTCTCCATCGCCGCCGGCGAGGAGCACACCTGCGCGGTGCGCCGCGACGGGCTGGTGTTCTGCTGGGGCCTCGGCGAGCACGGCGAGCTCGGCAACGGTCAACGCCGCGACCGCGCGACGCCGGTCCTGGTGAGCGGGCTCAACGACGCCGTCCAGGTCGCGGGCGGGCACAACCATACGTGCGTACGACGCAGGTCGGGTCAGGTCGCGTGCTGGGGCGGCAACACCTCCGGCGAGCTCGGCGACGACACCCCGGGCAGCACCCGCTTCCTGCCGGTCACGGTGGTCGGCATCACCGACGCCGTGCAGGTCGTCGCCGGCTTCTCGCACTCGTGCGCGCGGCTGACCTCGGGGCGCGTCCTGTGCTGGGGTCGCAACTTCGAGGGCCAGCTCGGGGACGGCACCTCCGGAGGCTTCATGCGCTTCCGGCCGACGCCGGTCATGGGCCTGGAAGACACGACGGAGATCACCACGGGCCAGTTTCACGTCTGCGCCCGTCGAGGCGACGGGACGGTGCTCTGCTGGGGCTCCAACACCAACGGCCAGGTCGGCGACGGCTCGCGCATCCCACGGCCCTCGGCCGTCAACGTGCGCAGCATCGTCGACGCGGCGGGCCTTACGGCCGGGAGCAACCACACCTGCGCGCGGCTCGTGGGCGGCCAGGTCGTGTGCTGGGGCAGCAACGGCCTCGGGCAGCTCGGCGACGGGTCGCGCACCGACGAGCTCATCCCGACGCGGACGACGAACCTCCCCGACGCGAGAGAGGTGGTCGCCGGGCTCAACCACACCTGCGCCCGACGCACCAACGGCGAAGTGCTCTGCTGGGGCTTCAACGACCAGGGACAGCTCGGCGACGGAACCACCGAGCGCCGCGTCGTCCCCACCCCCGTCGTCGGCTTGTAGCCGCTACCCCACCGACCACACGGTCACCGCGCCCGCGCCGTCGGCGCTCGCCAGCGCCTTGCCGTCCGCGCGCCACGCGAGGCCCGACACCTCGGCCACTTCCGTCCCCGCTTCGCCGAAGCCCGCGCCTCGCGGCGTCGGCCCGCGTCGCGGCTCCCACAGCGCAACGACGCCATCAGCGCCGCCCGAGGCCAGCGCCTCTCCCTTGCGCGCAAACGCCAGCGTCGTCACGGGGCCGTCGTGCCCCTTGAGCGTCACGGGCTCGCTCCCCTCGGGGCCGGCGCCCTCGAACTTCCACACCGTCACGTCGACGTCCCCGCTCGTCGCGAGCAGCCTGCTCGCCCCGTCCCAGGCCAGCGACTTCACCTTCAACGGGTACCCGCTCATCTCCGAGTCGACGTCCGTCGCCACGCGCCAGAAGTGCACCGAGCAGTCCTGGCTCCCGCACGCGAGCACCGCGCCGTCGGGGCTCCACGCCACGCTCACCAGCGAGCCCTTCCACTCCAACTGACGGCTGCTGCCGCGCTCGGCCATGCCCCACAACTGAGCGCCGCCGTAGCCGATGGTGGCGACCTCACCGCCGTCGCCGCGCCACGCCACGCCCGTGACGGTGCTCGCCTGCGCGGGCGTCTCCATCCACGGCTCACCCGCCGACGTCCACAAGCGCAACACCTTGCCCGCGGCCGTCGCCAGCCACTTTCCGTCGGGGCTCCACGCGACGTGCTCGACCCACGCCTTGCCGTTGGGCAGCGCCGCGAGCTCCCGACCATCGGCTGCCGCGAGCAGCCGCGCCGTGCCGTCCATCGCGCCGACCGCCAGCACGTCGCCCGGACCAGACGCGAGCGCGCTCAACCCCTCTGCGCACACGAGTCGCGTCCATCGAACGGCCCCCGTGTCACCGTCGAACATCGTCACCTCGCCCGCCGTCGTCGCCGCGGCGAGCGAGCGCCCGTCCGCCGACCACGCCACGCCGAGCGCGTACTCCGACAGACGCGCCCGCCAGCGCGCCTTGAGCTCGCGCTTGCCGCCTCGCAGCTTGATCAGACCAGGCACGAGCGAAACCCCTCGTTGAGCGCCGCGCGGTCGAGACCCCGACCGATGAACACCAGCTCGTTGCGCCGCGGCGCATCGCCCCAGGCCTGACCCTCCGTCGCGTCGATGACCATGTGCACCCCCTGGAACACGAAGCGCTTCTCCGCGCCCTTCAGGTTGAGCACCCCCTTGGTGCGAAACATGTCGGCGCCGCGCTCCTGCACGAGCTCGGTGATCCAGTCGTTGAAGCGGGCCTCTTCGACCTCGCCGTCGCAGCGGATGCCCACCGAGGTCACCGTCTCGTCGTGCTGGTGATCGTGCTCGTGGTGGTCATGGTCGTCGTGCCCGTGCTCTTCGGCGTCGAGGAAGTGCGGCTCCACCTCCAGGGCGCGGTCGAGGTCGAAGCCGCCGACGTCGATGAGGCGCGCGACCTCCACCTCACGAACCCCGCGGTAGACCTTCGCGACGGCGTTGACCCCGCGCACCCGGCGCTCGACCCGCGCGGCCTCGTCGTCGCCCACGAGGTCGACCTTGTTGACGATCACCACGTCGGCGAAGGCGATCTGCTCGCGGCACTCCCGGCTGTCGTCGAAGTGCAGCCCGAGGTGCTTCGCGTCGACCACCGTCACGATGCCGTCGAGCCGATAGCGGGCCACCACCTCGTCGTCGGCGAAGAAGGTCTGCGCCACGGGTCCGGGGTCGGCGAGCCCGGTGGTCTCGACCAGCACGTGATCGAAGCGATCGCGGCGCTTCGCGAGCGAGCCGAGGATGCGGATGAGGTCGCCGCGCACGGTGCAGCAGAGGCAGCCGTTGTTCATCTCGAAGACTTCTTCGTCGGCGCGGATGACGAGCGCCTGGTCGATGCCCACCTCGCCAAACTCGTTCTCGATCACGGCCACGCGCTTGCCGTGGTGCTCGGTGAGGATGCGGTTGAGGAGCGTGGTCTTGCCCGCGCCGAGGAAGCCGGTGAGCACGGTCACCGGGACGCGCTGGTCTTGCTGTGGGGTGGTCATGGCGGGCGCATTCATCGTCGATGGGGCCGACGACTGCAACGCCGGCTCGCGGTGATAGGCAGCGACCCGCTCACGCCACCACCACCTCGCGACGCCCCTCCGACAGCGCCTCCATCCCCGACAATGCCTCCTCCAGCGTCATCACCTGGTCCACGGTGACGGCCCCGCTGGCGCTCGGCCTCTTCGCCGCCAGCGCCCGCGCGATCGCCGCGATGGCCACACCGCCCGCGCGCATCCCGTCGTCCGCGCGCAGCGTCATCGTCGCTGCTTCGCCGCCCCCACCCTCGACGCGCACCACCATCTCCGTCGGCGTCGCCCTCCCCGCCAGCAACACCCGCCGCAGCACGCTGAAGTACCTGCCCATCAGCCACCCGTACCAGCGGCTCCGCAGCACGCTCACGGGCGTCCACAAAAAGACCCGCTGCAACAGGTTGGGGTACGGCGACATCGCCACCCGCACGTCCACCCCGAGGCTCCGGTGCAACATCTCCGACTCCGCAAACGGAACCTCGATCGTCGGCTCCTCCCCCGATGGAAACGCCATCCGTGGCCCCGGCAGCACCGGCGGACCCTCCACCCGACGACCGCCCTCGTAGCGCACCGTCGGCAGCGCGAGCACCGACGCCATCAGCGCCACGGTGCCGCGACCAGCACCCGAGAACGGCGTCGTTCGCACCGCCCACGTCACCGACCGCGCGCCCTTCACCTTCGCCGCGGCAGCGGCCGCGAGCAGGTTCGACAGCCCTGTGAAGATGCCCGCGCCGAGCACCACCGCGCCGTCACCGCCGCCCGCGTCGAGCTTCAGCAAGCGCGCCATCGCGTCGCGGTCGGAGCTCGCTTCGAGGAAGGTCACGCCCCGCTTCTGGCAATAGGCAGCCAGCGCGTCGGGGCGCGTGGTCGTGGTGTCCGCCACGTCGACCACCACGTCGGCGCCGTCCACCACCGGGAAGGTCGCAGGGTCGGCGAGGTCGATGCGCACCGCGCCCTCACCGCTCGCACGACGCCCGGCCGTCAGCACCGTGATCGACGCATCGCGCCGCAGCGCCTTCACCGCGAGCGCCCCGAGGTGCCCGCTCCCTCCAACGACGATGATCTTCATGACTGTCTCCCGCTCGAACCGCCCGACGGTAGGGCCCGCTGCCGTCACCGGGAAGGGCCGTGGTACGCCTCTCCCCAACAGCCATGAGCACCTACGACTTCGACCTCTTCGTCATCGGCGCCGGTTCGGGCGGCGTTCGCGCGTCGCGCATCGCGGCCGCTCTCGGAGCCCGCGTCGCCGTCGCCGAAGAGCGCCACCTCGGCGGAACCTGCGTCAACGTCGGCTGCATCCCCAAGAAGCTCCTCTCGTACGGCGCCCACCTCCGCGCCGACATCGACGACGCGCGCGCCTACGGCTGGGACGTCGGCGAGCCCACCCTCGACTGGGCCCGCTTCATCGCCAACAAGGACAAGGAGATCGTCCGCCTCAACGGCGTCTACCAGCGCCTGCTCACCTCGCGCGGCGTCCACGTGATGCTCGGCCGCGCCGTCCTCGAAGGCCCCCACACCGTCGCCCTCACCGCCGCCGACGGGACCGTCACCCGCCATACGGCACGGTACGTTCTGGTGGCCACCGGGGGTCTGCCGGTGCGTCCGACCTTCGCGGGCGCCGAGCTCGCGATGATCTCCGACGACGTCTTCCGCCTCCCCGCGCGGCCCGATCGGCTGCTCATCGTCGGCGGCGGATACATCGCCGTCGAGATGGCCGGCATCTTCCACGGCTACGGCGCGCACGTCACCCTCGCGACCCGCGGCGCGCTCTTCCTGCGCGGCTTCGACCGCGACGTTCGCACCCACCTCGCGAGCGAGATGAAGGCCCAGGGCATCGACCTCCGGCACCGCGCCGAGGTGGTCTCGCTCGTGAAGCGATCGGACGGCGCGCTCGATGCGACGCTCACCACCGGCGATACCCTCGTCGTCGACGCGGTGCTCGTCGCCGTCGGACGCCAGCCGTACACCGCGGGCCTCGGGCTCGACGCCGCGGGAGTGCAGGTCGACGAGCGCGGTGCGGTGCGCGTCGACGAGCGCTTCCGGACGTCGGCGCCGTCGGTCTACGCGGTGGGTGACGTCATCGATCGGGTGCAGCTCACGCCCGTCGCGCTCTCCGAAGGGATGATCGTCGCGCAGAACCTCTTCGGCGGCGCCGCGCGACGACCCGACTACGACCTCATCCCGTCGGCGGTGTTCTCGTCGCCGCCCATCGGAACCGTCGGCCTCTCCGAGGACGAAGCCCGCGCCCGGGGCTGCGCCATCGACATCTACCGATCGACCTTCACCCCGCTCAAGCACACCCTCACCGGCCGCGCCGAGAAGACCATGATGAAGCTCGTGGTCGAGCGCGACTCCGACCGCGTCCTCGGCGTCCACGTGCTCGGCGCCGACGCGGGCGAGATCGTCCAGGGCTTCGCCGTCGCCCTGCGCCTCGGCGCCACCAAGGCACAGCTCGACGCCACCATCGGCATCCACCCGACGGCCGCCGAGGAGCTCGTCACCCTGCGCGAGCGCTGCCCCGACCCGGACCACTCCGTCGCCGTCGACCACCACCTGGCCGACGCCGCGGCCACCCGACGCATCGTCCATCATCGTTGGGAAGACGCCGTCGAGCCTTGATCCCGCGACGGGTGGTAGGCTCCGCCGCCGTGCAACGTCTCGCAGCGACTCACCGCGTCATTCCCCTCCTCGCCCTCGTCACGCTTGGATGCGAAGGGGTCCTCGGCGGCGTCGACGCGCTCGACGGCGGGCGGGTGCCCACCGACCTCGGACGAACGCCCACCGACAACGGGCGACCGCCGATCGACAACGGACGACCACCCGCGGACCTCGGCAACCAACCCCTCCCCGATGTCGGGGTCGAGCCGGAGGAGGACGTTCCGGAGGTGCCGACCGAGGACGTCGTGGTGCCGACCGGGTGCGCGACGGGTCCGGCGGCGGCGGCGCAGGAGGTGCCGGCGTTTCCGGGCGCCGAGGGCTACGGCGCGGCGGCGACGGGCGGCCGCGGCGGTCGCGTCTGCCTGGTGACCTCCCTCAACGGCGCGGGCAACGGGACGCTGCAAGCGTGCCTCCAGGCGACCGGGACGCGCACCGTGGTGTTTCGCGTGAGCGGGATCATCACCGGCCCGCTCACCATCACCCGCGGCAACCTCACCATCGCGGGGCAGACCTCGCCGGGTGGCATCCTCGTGCGCGGCGGGATGTACTGCGAGAACGTCTACGACCCCAACGACTGCAACAACGTCGTCATCCGGCACATGCGCTTCCGCAACAGCGGCGACGACAACGTGCGCCTGTCGGGCGCCAACCGCGTGATCATCGACCACGTCTCCTTCGCGGGCGCCCGCGACGAGAACCTGGAGGTCTCGCGCTCGCAGAACATCACCGTGCAGCGCTCGGTGATCGCCGAGCCCATCGGCGACCACTACCGCTACGGCGGACTGCTCATCAACTACTCCAAGGACCGCTTCCCCCTCGCCAACCTCTCCATCCACCACAACGTCTGGAACGGCGTCGCCGGCCGCCTCCCGGAGATCACCTGCGAGGAGAACGGCGACGGCCCCGGCACCTCCAACTGCTCGGGCCGGCGGCTCTCCATCGAGGTGAGCAACAACGTCTTCTTCGATGCGAGCGACCCGGTCTATTACAACCGCTGCACCGGGACCAACGAGGGCAACGACTGCTCGGCCTCGGCGCGCAACTTCCTCCTCGACCTCAACTTCGTCGGCAACATCCTCCACCGCCGCGCGTCCATCGGCGACCTGCCGATGTTCGCCAACGAGCTCAACCGCAACAGCTCCAACGCGGCGTACTGGACGGACAACCGCATGTTCGTCGGCACCCGCAGCACCAACGCGACGCTCTCGCTCGCCTCGCGCCCTGCGCGCCTCGGTCAGCCGCCCATCACCGTGACCCCGGTGGGCGAGCTCCAGGCGCTGCTCCAGCGCACCACGGGCGCCTTCCCGCGCGACCCGATGGACACCCGCCTCGCTGGCTACCTCTCGGGCTCCGTCGAGGCGCGCCCCGCCTCGTGGTCGGGCGGCAGCGGCGTCGACCGCGGCGACGGATTGCGTCTCTCGTTCACCACCGCTCCGACGCCTCCGGTCGACCGCGACAACGACGGCATGCCCGACGAGTGGGAGACCGCCCACGGCCTCGACCCCGCGTGCCCCGGCGCGGGCTTGGGCATCCTCGCGGCGCGCCCCGACAACGGCGTCGCAGGCTGCGTCGCGGGCTACACCGACCTCGAGTGCTACCTCAACGAGCTCGCCGAGCAGCGCGTCAGCGCCGCGCCGTGAACCGTCCTCTCCACTACTTCGCGCTGGCGCTCACCCTGTCGGCCTGCGGCGCCCGCACGGCCCTGCGCGTCGACCCCGACGTCCCGACCATCCCCGACGTCCCGACCATCCTTGACGTCCCGACCGTCCTCGACGTCCCGACCGTCCTCGACGTCCCCATGCCTCCCATCGACCTCTCCCCACCCGACTCGTTCGACCCCGGCTGCCTCGTCGACCCGTCGCGTTGCGACGACCGCGACCTCTGCACCACCGACCAGTGTCTGCCCGACGGCCGCTGCGCCCACGGCACCGTCACCTGCAACGACGGCAACGCCTGCACCGACGACCGCTGCTCGCCCGACCGCGGCTGCTTCACCACCGTCACCGACTGCGACGATCGCAGCCTCTGCACCACCGACCGCTGCGAGCCCGCGCGCGGCTGCCTCCACGACGCCATCGTCTGCGACGACCGCGACCCCTGCACCGCCAACCGCTGCGAGCCCGCGCGCGGCTGCGTCTTCCCCGCGACCGACTGCGGCGGGTGCGCCGACGGCCAGCGCGACGCCTTCCTCGACCGCGTGAGCCACCCCGTCATCGCGGGCTGCGCGGGCGGCTTCACCAACGCCGGGCTCTCCCGCGAATCGTCGCCCACCTGCGCGCGCGGCGCGGGAGACGACGGCCCCAACCCAACCGGCCGCGGGTGCAGCGCCACCGACCTCTGCGCGCCCGGCTGGCACGTGTGCCGCGGAACGCTGGACGTCTCTGTTCACTCGCCCGACGGGTGTGGTGGCGCGCGCGACGCGGAGGCCAACACGTTCTACGCGACGCGCCAGACGGGCCCCGGTTGCGGCCACTGCGCCAGTGGGAGCGACACCACCTGTGGCAGCAACGACTGCCGCCCCGGCTGCGCGCAGACCGACCGCACCAGCAACGACATCTTCGGCTGCGGAACGCTCGGCGATGTCCCGCAAGCCTCGTCGTGCGGCCCGCTCGACCGCTTCAGCCAGAACCTCTGCTCCGCGCTTCGGCCACCGTGGCGCTGCGACGGCGACCCCGCCGGGCTGCGTGAGAGCGACCTCGTCGTGAAGCCGGGCTCGGCCGCGGGTGGCGTGCTGTGCTGCCTCGACTGAGCGAGTTCACGCTTCGTGGTCTACGACAGCCAAGGGCTCTCCAGGGCGCAGGGGTCGCAGGGAAGAAGACCTCTCACATCACATGACGGCGTGATGTCGCGCGAGGGAGTTCTGACGTCGCGTGGCGCACGCTGAACGCCCCGACCACCAACGCCACCCCCAGACCTCTTCTCCTTGCGACCCCTGCGCCCTGGCGGCCCCTTCCGCCGTGCGCTCTCTACCGCCGCGCGCGAAACCCCCGATCGAACACCCGCACACGCCGCAGCAGGAGGTCGATGAGCATCATCACCACCGCGAGCATCACCGGGTACTTCCACACCGGTGCCCGATGCCGCAGCGACTCACCCCGCGCGTCGAACATCGCCCGCGCCGACGGATCCACCGCCCCGCCCGTTGCCGCCGCGAGCGCGTTCAGCAACCCCACGTCCGGCTCCAGCGTCGCGTACTCGCGCGGGTACGGGTGATCCACCCTCCCCCGGCTCTCGGCCACCACCTGACCGTCGCGCCGGTGCACCGCGCGTAGCGAAAACGCCCCGTACCGCTCCAGCGGCAGCGCGGCCTCGTAGCGCCCCGGCCCCACCTGTCGCATCGCGACCCGCTGCTCCGTCGTGTCGGGCCACGGGCCGCGCAGCACCATCTCGGAGGTGAGCCCGTTCTCGAAGCGGTCGTCGTCGCGGATGGCGTCCACGCTCGCCCGCACCTCGCCGTCGACCACCTCGGCGCGCATCCCCAGCTCTTCACGCCGGCGCGTTCGCATGTGCTCTCGCACGAGCTGCGTCCAGAACGCCTGCCACCGCGGCCAGCGGATCCACTCGACGGCCCAGCGGTTCTTCAGGTCACTGGTCCACGCGAGGCTCCAGCCGAGGCCCACGCGCCAGCGCGCCAGCAGCGGCTCGCCCGAGTCGGTCTCCATCAACACCTGCGCGGGCGCCGGCTTCGCGCGCGTGCTCACGTACCCATACAGAAACGGCGGCGCTCCCTGGAGCTCGCGCAGGAAGCCCGCGCTCCCCACCACGCGCGGCTGCACCGGGTCTTCCACCGCGGCGTTGCGCGACACCTCGTTGGTCTCGCGCAGGAAGATCTGCGGCAGGTTGTTGGCGTCGGCCGTGAAGTAGCTGCGCCCGCGACCGTGGTGCGCGAGCGACTCCAGCAGCTCGCGATCGACGGTGGGCCCGAGCCCCACGGTGCTCACCGTGAGCCCATCGGCGGCCATGGAGTCCACCAGCACCCGCAAGCGCGACGGTTCGTCGGGTTGCCCCTGCCCGTCGGTGAGCAGGATGACGTGGCGGGTGATGGCGCGGGTCAGCGCGAGGTCCTGCTGCGCGGCGTCCATGGCCGGGAAGATGGCCGTGCCGCCGCCGGGGCGCAGGCGACGGAGCTCGTTCTCGATGCGCGCGCGGTTGCGAGCGGCCTGCATGCGAACCACCCGGTCGGGCTCGGAGTCGAAGGCGATGACCTCCAGCAGATCATCGGCTGCCATCGCGCGCGCCGTCGCCACGGCCGCCGACTGCGCCAGCACCAACGGGTTGCCCTGCATCGAGCCGGAGCGATCGATGACCAGCGCGAGCGCGAGCGACGGCTGATCGCGGCGACGGTCGGACTCCGCGCGCACGGGGAGCAGGCGTTCGAGGGCGGTGCCTTGCCAGCCGCCGAGCCCGAAGCCGCGGTCGCCGCCCGCCATCAGGAAGCCGCCGCCCATCTCGCGCACGTACCGCGTGAGCGCGTCCTGCGCCGACGCGGGGACCGACTCCGCCGCCACGTCGCTCACCACCACGAAGTCGAATCGCTCCAGCTCGCGCGTCGACTGCGGAACCCCGTTGGCCCCGCGCAGCTCGACCTCGAACTCCCCGTTGGCGAGCGCACCGCGGAACCACTGCGCCCTCGCCGTGTCGCCCTCAACGTAGAGCACCGCCGGTCGGCCCGGCACGGTCGCCGCCGTCGCGAAGCGGTTGTTCTCGGCGAAGCGATCACCCCCCTGCGCGGCGATGCGCGCGACGTAGGTCACGTCACCGGGAACGCGCACCACCGAGCGAAAGCGCAGCTCCTGCACGCCGGGGACGAGGTCGACGGTGCGCGCGCCATCGAGGCCGTTGATGGTCTCGCCCTGGTAGAGCGTGATGGTCGCTCTACCCGCGGTCGTGGAGAACACCGACACCCGCGCCTCGAAGGGCTCGTCGACGCGGATGCGATCGGGCAGCCGCACCTCGCGAACGGCGACCTCGGCGGGCGCTGGGGCCCTCGACGGAACGACCGACACACGCACCCCGAAGCGCGTCGCGCGGTGGGCTTCGGCGAGCGCATCGCCGTCGGTCTGCACGCCATCAGAGAGAACAACCACGCGGCGCAGCGCGTCGGCGGGGAAGAGCCCGTAGGCGAGGGAGAGGGCTGAGGCGAGGTCGGTTCCGGTGCGAGAGCCGACGCGCGACGGGTCGAAGGGCGGCAGCGGGTGAGCGGCATCGACGTGCGCTGGGAGGTCGAGCACCACGGGTCGACGCGCGAAGAGAACGACCCGCGAGAGGTGATCGCCGGGCTGACGCAGCGCCTCCTCGACGGTGTGGTGGAAGCCCGTGATGGCCGCGTCGGGGACGCTCTCGGACACGTCGACGAGGAAGACGGTGCACACGCGGGCCGAGCGCCGGGTGGAGGTCGGGTGCGCGAGCGCGAGCAGGATGAGCGCGAGGAGACCGGTGCGCGCGACGGTCGAGATGAAGCGCTGGAGGGCCGAGAGGTCAGCGAGCGACGAGAGCGCGAAGAGGACGAACCACGGGAGCAGCGCGAGACCGTAGAGAAACTGCGGACGCAGCAGATCGATGGGCTGACGGAGCTCATCGGGCAGGCGGTGCGCGAAGGGGAGGCCCGTGAGGTGGAGGGTGACGGGCCCGTGCGAGAGCAGCGGGCGGAGGAGCAGCGCGAGCGCAGCGGCAGCGACGAGCGAAAGGACGAGTCGGAGCGCGACGCGGGCGCGATCGGTCACCGGGCCGGTGTAGCACCACGGGGCAGAGCGACGCGACCGGCGTGTGAGGGCCGCTGGTAGACTCCGACGCGATGAGCGACCCACCGCGCTTCGACCCCGACGCTGACACCCTCGCGGACGCGGCGACCTACTTCGAGCACCGCGCCGTGCAGGGCCTCATGGACGCCTGGCGCTGGGAGGGCCTCACCGAAGCCCTCGTCGCCGACGGCGCGACCTGGGGCGCGCGCACCGTCTGCGTGAGCCCCGATGGGGTCCGTCACCAATCGGTGTATGTGCTGGCGTCGCACCGCGGGAGCGGTCACCTCTCGCGCCACGTTGCTGCCGCCGGGCTCCCCTTCGTGACCGGGCCCGACTGCGACCTCGAACGCTTCTTCCAACGCCGCGGCGTCACCTATGTGCTCGCGGGAGAGTTCACGCAGACACGGGAGTACCGCGCCATCGAGCGCCACTTCGGTGGCCGCCGCGCCGCCCGCAGCGGCGTCCTCTACATGAACCACATCGACGAGGGCCTCGCCGTGCTGCGCGACCTCGGCGCCACCGACCGGGCGAAGCGCGCGTGGTGTCTGCACCCGCTGTTGCAACTCGACGACGACCTGCCCGGCAGCTACGCCGACCTCGCCGCGCTCTCCGACGACCCCGCCGTGCTGGTGCTCGCGATGGAGTACCGCCACATCGCCAACGCCCACCTCTCGCGCCGCGTGGTGGACTCCATCGACGACATCGCGATGTCACCGCTCGCCGAGGTGGGCGACATGCTCCGCGCCGACAAGGTGCAGAACTACAAGGACTTCCTGCTGCATCACCGCGACACGCACCCGCGCGCCGACGCGCTGCACCGCTACTTCCGCCAGTGGCTCCAGCGCCTCTCGGTGGACGACGATCGCTTCGCGCGGTGGTTCGATGCGTTGCAGGTCGGCGCCGCGACGGCCCCGCTGCCCGACGGCTTCAGCCTGCGTTGAGCCGCTCGACCAGTCGCCGCGGGACGGTCTTGCCCTTCAGCGACAGCCGGTTGCTCCCCTGCTCGACGACGACGGCCACGGTCTCCATCGCGCGAAACACCGCGTACCGCCCGCTGCCCGACCAACCATCCGGTGTCTCGCCGCTCGCGACGATGGTGCAGTCGCCCTGCTCCACCCGCCGCATCGTCCCGCCCGCGTGCGGAACCTCCGTCCCCGGCCACCCCATGCGCCCCAGCGCCTCGTCGACCTCCAGCGCGTAGAGCACCTCGCCCTGCCGCGGCGAGGCGAGCCAGCGGTCCTTCCCCTTCTCCGGGGCGACGAAAAGCGTGAGCGCGGGCGTGCCCTCTCGCACCAGCGCGAGCTCGCCCGACAGCCAGTACTCCTCGCCGAGAAACAGCAGCACCTCGCCCACGCGGTACGCCCCGGCCTCGCGCGACACCCGCGGCCCCTCGTCGACCGGCGCGGGCTTCGCCACGGCCTTCGCGGGCTTCGCCTCCCTGGTCAGCTTCGCCTGCATCGACGCGCCCTCGCGCCGTCGCCGCCAGCGGGTAACCGCTGCCGCGCCGCCCGCGCCGATGGCCATCAGGAGTCCCAGGGAGATCGGATCGACCATGTCAGTTGCCACCCAGTGCCCGGTGGAGGGCGCGCGCGTTTGCGGTCACGTCGACATCGTCTACCAGCAACGCGCCGATGACGGCACCCGCGCGAGCGCCCGCGGCGCGGATTTCCGGCGCATTGGCGAGCGTGATGCCGCCGATGGCCACCACCGGCCTGCCAGCGGCGAGGGCTGTGAGCGAGCGCAACGTCGCGGTGCCCACCGCCGGCGCGGCGTCGGTCTTGGTGGACGTCGCGAACACCGGCCCCACCGCGACGTAGTCGGCGTCGGTCGCGAGCGCGGCCTCGAACTCCACGGGCGTGTGACTGGACAGGCCCACCTGGAGGTTGGGCGCGACCCGATGCGCGAGCTCGATGGTCAGGTCGTCCTGACCGAGGTGAACGCCGTCGGCGTACGCGAGCCACGCCACGTCGGGCCGGTCGTTGACGAAGAACGGAACGCCCGCCGCGGTGCACCACGGCCGCAGCGCCGCCGCGAGCGCGAGGAGTTCACGCGCACCGACAGACTTCGCGCGTAGCTGGATGGCAGCGAGAGAGCCGGCGGCGAGCACGCGGCACGCGAAGTCCACCGGGTCTCTGTTTGCGCGGCGGAGCGAGTCGACGTCGACGATGGCGTAGAGCCCGGCGGTCATCATGGCGATGGGGAGCGCATCGCCCTCCGCGGACGCTGGTGTCAAGGAGGCACATCTCGCTGTAACCTCCGCCGCGCCTTGAACGACCCCCGGGCCGACGAGCGCTTCCCCTGGCGCGCCATCTCCAACCTCAGCCTCGCAGCCGCCGTGCTGTTCGGCGCGATGGCCCTCACGCGCTTCCGCACCTGGCACAACGACACCTTCGACCTCGCGTTCTATACGCGGATCGTCTGGGGCGCGGGGCACGGCGACCTCTACAACCCCCTCGTCGGCGCGCCCCTGTGGGGCCTGCACCTCTCCATCATCCTCATCCCGCTCGGTCTCCTCGGGCGCCTCGCCTCCGTCGTCCCGCTGCTCCTCGTCGTGCAGGCCGCCGCCGTCGCCGCCGCGGGCATCCCCCTCGCCCGCATCGCCTCGCGCCGCATCGGCCACCCCGCGGCCCCCTACGTCGCGCTCCTCGTCTATCTCCTCTTCCCCACCGTCGGCTCCATCGCCAGCTACGAGTTCCACCCCAGCTCGCTCGCGCTGCTCCCGCTGTGCATCGCGCTCGACTTCTTCGATCAGCGCCGCGCCGTCGCCGGGGTCGTCGCCCTCTTCGTCGCCACCCTCTGCCGCGAGGACGTCGCCCTCTGCGCCGCCCTCACCGGCCTCGCCCTCGCCACCCACCGCAAGCACCGCCCCATCGGGCTCGCGGCCTTCGTCGCGTTCACCGCGTGGTTCTGCGTCTACCTCTTCGTCGTCGCGCCCCGCTACCTCCCGCGCACCGGCTCGCTCCAGCTCCACTTCGGCCACCTCGGATCGTCCCCCGCCTCCATCCTCGCGCAGCTCCTCACGCACCCCATCGCCACCCTCCGTGAGCTCGCTACGCCCGTGCGCCTGCTCTACGTCCCGCGCCTGCTCGCGCCCGTCGCGCTGCTGCCGCTGCTGCGCCCGCGATGGTTCATCCCCGCGCTCGCGCCCATCGGCATCAACCTGCTGTCGCAGTTTCCCACTGCGGTGCAGATCCACTCGCACTACAGCACCCTCGCGGTGCCCTTCGTCATCGTCGCCGCCATCCACGGCGCCGCCTGGATCATGGCCGTCGGCGCCCTCCAGCCCGAGCGCTACGGCCTCCTCGTCCTCGCCGCCGTCTCCGCCGGAACGCTCCACATGCAACACCGCGCGGGCGTCTTCCCCGTCATCGGTCGCCGCTTCCACCTGCGCGACCACCGCGCCGACAGCCGGCAGCCGGCGCTCGACACCATCGCATCGCTCATCCCCGCCGATGCGTCGTACAGCGGGCCCGACTTCACGCTGTCCCACTTCGCCGAGCGCACGCGCATCTTCCGCTTCAAGCAGCCGCCCGAGCGCGCCGCCGAGTACGTCGTCATCTCCACCGAGCACCGCAACCTCCACACCGGCACGCAGGAACTCTTCCGCAACTCCGAGGAGGTCACGGTCCGCAACGCGCTCTTCTGGCGCCGCTACGGCGTCTGGAACGTCGTCGGCGACTACATCGTCCTCCGCGAGCACTGGCCCGTCCGCACCTACGCCCGCGGCCGCTACGTGGAGTTCGACACCGACCCGCGCGTGCACGCCGCCCACGTCGACGTCGGCCACTCGCTCACCATCGCGGGCTACGGCGTCACCGCCGCCCCGCGCGGCAGCCACGTGACGCTGCTCCTCGTGGCCAACGAGCCGTGGCCCTACGACCTCGGCTTCGAGCTCGGATGGGGCCCGCTCCATCCCAACGGCGACCGGCAGGACCCCGCCAGCACCTACGCCTTCCTCCCCTACGATGGCGTTCTCATGGCCGCCTTCGTGCGCCCTGGCGAGGTCACCCGCACCGAGGTCGACCTCCCCGCCACGCCCGCCGAGGTGCGCGCCCATGGCCTCTACTTCGGCGCCCGCCGCGTCGACGGCTCGCGCCTCAACGCCGACTCCCTCCACTGGACACGCCTGCCCGAATGACCCGCCGCCTCCTTCCGCTCCTCCCCCTCGCGCTCGTCCTCAGCACCTGCCGCCCGTCGCTCCGCACCAGCCTCGTCGTGGGCTCCGTCGAGCTGCGCCGCGTCGACCGCGACCACCCTGCCCCCGTGCGCGACCTCATCGCGGGCGACTGGTTTCTCCGCACGCCCGAGCTCCAGGTGCTGCTCGTCGGCGACTCGCGCCAGGTGCGATCGGGGCGCCCCGGCAGCATCCTGCGCGTCACCGACCGCGCCGCGCCCGCGCTCGACCCGCTGCGCGCCGTCGACTTCTTCGTCGCCATCGGCGACCACGAGCTCGACGCGTCGAGCACCCGCCTCGAAGCCGTCCTCCTCGACGCCACGCCCACGCTCCGCCTCACCGCGCGCTACCGCTACCACGACGACACCCTCACGCTCACCCGCGACTACGCCATGGAGCCCGGCCGCCGCGCGCTCCACGTCCGCACGCGCATCGTCAACGCTGGCGACCACCTCGTACGCGGCGTCCGCTTCGGGGCGCGCCTCGCGTGGGGCGATGAAGCACCCTTCGCCCCGGCCCTCGGCGTCCACACCAAGTCCCACGAAGGAACCTCCCCCTGGGTCGGCGCCTCCGAGCACAACCTCGCCGTCGCGTGGACGCGCGCGGGCGACGCCGACCTCGACCTGCGCTTCACCAGCGAGATGCACGAGCACACCGCCTCGCGCGGCGCGACCGAGGTGCTGCACCCCGCGACCGACCTCCGCCCCGCCGGGGCCGTCACCGACCACGAGATGCTCATCGAGCTCCCCGGTCAGCTCGGTGATCTCCAGCGCGCCGTGATGCTCGCCCGCGGTCGCCCCGTCACGGACGTCTCGGTCGTCGTGCGCGGCGCGCAGCGCAACCCGGCGACGGTCACCATCACCACCCCGGAGGGTCAGGCCGTGCTCGTGTCGGCGCCCACCAACGAGCGCGCGACGCTCCCGCTCACGCCGGGTCGTTACGTCGCGTGGGTCACCGCGCCGGGCTCCGCCGTCGGCGACCCGGTGGCCTTCGAGGTGCGCCCCGAGACCACCGGCGCCGTGCCCATCGAGGTGTCGCTGCCGCCTGGCGCGTCGCTGCGCGTGACCGCCCACGACGACGACCACCCCGAGAGCGCGCTGCCCGTTCGCATCACCGTGCGCGGCATCGCGCCGACGCCCGACCCGATGCTCGGCCCCACGCACCACGCCCTCGGCGCCGGTGTGGTCGTCGTCGCCGCGAGCGGGCAGGCGGTGTTTCCGCTGGCCCCGGGCTCGTACCGCGTGACCGTCTCGCACGGCCCCGAGTGGACCCTCGCGACCCGCGACGTCACCGTCACCGAGACCCTGCGCGGCGAGCTCGACGTGGGCCTCTCGCACGCCGTCCCCATGGACGGCTGGGTCGCGTGTGACCTGCACGTGCACGCCAACCCGAGCTTCGACTCGCACGTCTCCATCGCCGACCGCGTCGCCTCGCTCGTGGCCGAGGGCGTCGGCTTCGCGACCCCCACCGAACACAACGTCGTCGGCGACTACCGCGAAGGCGTCGCGCTGCTGCCCCCCAACGTCGCGGCGCCGCTCCACTGGGTGCCCGCGGTGGAGGTCACCACCGACCGCAGCGCGCAGCCCTGGGGGCACTTCAACGTGTACCCGTATCCCGCGCGCGAGGGATCGCCCGAGGGTGGTCCGCCGCCGTACGTCAACATCCTCCCGCGGGAGATCTTCGCCGCCGCGCGGCAGCGCTCGCCCGACGGGATCATCCAGGTCAACCACCCCCGGATGCAGCCCAACATCGGGTACTTCAACGTCACCGGCCTCGACGTGCGCACGGGCCGCGCGGTGTCGCCCGCGTACGACCCCAACTACGACGCCATCGAGGTCTTCAACGGCTTCTACATCGGCCAGATCGGCGAGGTGGAGCGCGTGCTCCACGACTGGACCTCGCTGCTCCAGCGCGGTCGGCGCTACCTCGGCACCGCGTCGAGCGACTCGCACACGATCGCGTATCAGTGGGCCGGCTACCCCCGCACCATGGTGCACCTCTTCCCCGGAGAGGCGCCCGACGACCAGGCCGCCATCCTGCGCGCGCTGCGTCGCGGGAGGGCCTTCGGGACGTCGGGTCCGATGGTGTTGCTCACCGTCGACGGGCACGAGCCGGGTGACCCGCTGCCCCTCGCCGCGCCGACGACCGTCCAGGTGCGCGTGGTGGTGATGGCGCCGCCGTGGATGCGCGTCGACGCGGTGGAGCTGCTGCGCAACGGCGAGGTGGCCGAGCGCCTCGCGGTGCCGCTCGGGAGCGGGCGCGTGCGCTTCGACGCGACGGTTCCGATGAGGGTGTCGCCGGGAGACTTCGTGCTGGCGACGGCGCGCGGGCCGCAGGGCAACCTGGAGCAGGTGCTGCCGCACTCCAACGGAGTGCCCTTCGCGTTTACGAACCCGGTGTGGCTGGAAGCGGTGCGGTAGGAGTCGAGCGGAGGGAGAGACGACGCCGAGGCGTCAGCTCACGGAACGCAGGCGGCGAGGGTGCCCGCGGCCATCGGCACTGCCGCGCAGTGGGTCAGGTACGGGGCGCAGTCGGACTCGCCGTTGGGGCAGAGGCGCATGCACTGGGCCTGGGCGAGGTTGCCGTTGGGCGCCACGCACTCGGTGCGCGTCGGGTCTTGCGAGTAGCCGGGGCACATGCGGGCGTCGCCGCTCGGGCAGGCGATGGTGCAGGTGTTGCCCTGCACGCCGCCCGCGCGGACGTACGACGTGGGCAGGCAGGTGGTGTTGCTTGCGCAGACCGCGCCCGCGGGCGAGCAGCCGGTGTAGACGGCCGGCGGCGTCGGGGTAACGGCCGTGCCCGCGATTGGGAGGCACACCTGGATGGCGGTGCCGACAGGCACGCGGCACTCGGAGCCGGAGCCGCACTCGAAGGTGCTCGTGCAGGTACGGAAGCACTGGCCGATGCCGGACGTGTTGACCACGCACTGCCCGTTGATGCCGGGGCAGATCGAGCCGGCGCCGCAGGACACGGTGCACTGGTTGGCCGGGCCGCCCTGGGTGGTGAACGTCGCCGCCTGGCAGATCGTGCCGCTGCCACAGATCTGGCCGGAGGTACAGGTCTCGTAGGCGTTGCGGTCGGACACCTCGACGATACAGCCGGTGCCGAGAACCATCATCGCGGCCGCAGAAAGAATGAGCTGTCGGATCTTCATGGAACGACTCCTTCGGAAAGCTGTCAGTGGATTTGAGGGACTTACGGGTGGGTTTGTACCATCGCCCCGACGCGTACGGGACTATGGCTCGGGGGCTGGTACGTCCAGTCCCCCCTCATCGCTTCATCGCCGCATCGATTCGGCGCTGGCGGTCGTCACGTACTGACCTCGCGGCCAGTGGCGATAGTACTGGACCTGAATCACCGGCCCCCCATCGGGGTCGTACTCGCCCGGCACCACGGTGCCGAACACCCGCACCAGCGAGTTGGTCTGCAGGCGGTTCTCGCCGTCGACGTCGTCGGGGCGGAGGTGGACCACCGCGGTGAAGGCACCGCCGTCGCGCGCGCTCACGGTCACGCGGCAGGTGCTCTCCGACTCTTCTTCGCAGAGGTGCCGCTCCTGGTGGGTACGCACCTGGAGCGCGATGCGCGACGCGCCGCCCTCCCCTCGCCCCACCGACTGCACCGTCCCGAAGAACGACACCACCCTCCCCCGATACGGCTCCGGCGACCGGCGCAGCTCGTCGTAGACGGGCTCTTCCGCGCGGGCCACCCACGTCGACTCGTCGTCGAGCGCCACGTAGGTGCGCGCGTAGCCGTAGCGCCCACCCGACGCGCAACCCACGGCCAGTAGCCCGAGCAGTCCCAACAGCGATGCGCCCTTCATCGCGACCTGAGTATCACGGACCGGCGACCGCGAGGACACCGTCGTCGCGAGAACTACCGCTTGGGACGGAGCTTGTTCTTCAGGTCGGCCATCTCGTCGTCGTCGCTCCTGGGCGGCGGCGCCTCGGGCACGCTCGCGACGGGCGCCGGTGTCCCGCGCAGCTTGCGCTTGAGCGCCGCCACCTCGTCGTCCGCCGCGTCCTGCTCCGCGCTGCCCGCCGCGCTCTCCGTCGGCGCCTCTTCCGTCGCTGCCCTGGGCTTCGCCGCGCCCTCCGAGGGAAGCATCCCCAGCCGCCGCTTGAGCGCCGTGAGCTCGTCTTCCTTCGTCGGCGCCACCACCGCCGTCGCGACCGCCTTCGCCGCCACCTTCTGCCGCAGCGCCGCGAGCTCGTCCTCCACCGCCACGCTCACCGCCGCCGCCTGCGCCACCGCCTTCTCTTCGACCACGCCGACGGCAGCCTTGGCCGCCGCCAGCAGTCCCCGGCGCGCGGGCGCCTGCGCCGTCTCGTCCGCCGCCGATCCCTTGCGGAGCTGCTTCGCGAGCCCGTCGATCTCCGCCCGCAGCGAGGCCGCCGCGCGGGTGCGCCGCTCGAACATCTCCTGCGCGTCCTTCGCCAGCACCGGGTCGCTGCTGCGCGCCGCGAGGGTCACCCGCGACCGCCACACTTCGAGGTCTTCCTCCACGGAGTCGAGCTGATCGTGCAGGCCGGTGAGCTGGTCGATCACCGACGCGTCGAGGTCTTCCTCCCGCTCGACGCCTCCCTCCGGCGCCTCGTAGCGCGCGTTGCACAGGGTGCACTCGAACACCCTCCCCCCACGCTCGGTCGCCACCAGGGCCAGACCGAAGACCGAGAGGTTCTTCACCCGCTCGCGCTCCACCAGCCGCGACGCCTGGCCGCACCGGGGGCAGGTGTCCGCCACCGTCCGGGCCCGGTCGACGTCCTCGATGTCCCATCCTTCGGTGTCCGCACGCTTCCAGTCGATGCCCATACGCGACCGATTCCTACGACGGATGCCCCAACCCGTCGACCTCCGTACGAGCCGCCCTCGGGACTGTTCAATGCGCTGCGGATCTATGAGACAACGTCCGCCATGAGCTTCTCCAGGGACGTTCTCCACATCGCCGACATGACCGCCGAGGCCGACCGCATCGCCAAGAAGATGCGCGAGCTGGTCACCGTCAACCACCGCCGCAAGGGCCTCGTCGTAGGCATCTCCGGCGGCATCGACTCGGCGCTCTGCACCGCCCTCGCGGTGCGCGCCTTCGGGCCCGACAAGGTGCACGGCATCTTCCTCCCCGAGCGCGTCTCCTCCAGCGAGTCGCTCAGCTTCGGCAAGCTGCTCGCCGCGAAGTTCGGCATCCAGACCACCACCGAAGACCTCGCCCCCGCCCTTGAAGCCCTCGGCTGCTACAAGCGCCAGGACGACGCCATCCGCACCGTGTTCCCCGAGTACGGCGAAGGCTGGAAGTCCAAGATCGTCATCCCCTCCATCCTCGAAGGCGAGCGGCTCAACATCTCGCGCGTCACCGTCGAGCGCCCCGACGGCACCCAGGAGTCCAAGCCCCTGCCGCTCTCGGCCTACCTGCTGCTCGTCGCGGCCACCAACTTCAAGCAGCGCCTCCGCACCACGCTGGAGTACTTCCACGCCGACCGGCTCAACTACGCGGTCGTCGGTACGCCCAACCGGCTGGAGTACGACCAGGGGTTCTTCGTGAAGGGCGGCGACGGGCTCGCCGACGTGAAGCCCATCGCGCACCTCTACAAGACCCAGGTGTACGCGATGGCCGAGGCCCTCGGCGTGCCGCAGGAGATCTGCAGCCGCTCGCCCACCACCGACACCTTCTCGCTGCCGCAGGGTCAGGACGAGTTCTACTACGCGCTCCCCTACCAGGAGATGGACCTCTGCCTGTGGGCGAAGAACCACGGCGTGCCCACCTCCGAGGTCGCCCCGGTGCTCAACATCTCCGTCGAGCAGGCCGAGCGCGTCTACAAGGACATCGACGCCAAGCGCCGCGCCACGCTCCCGCTCCACTTGACGGGGCTGCTCATCGACCCGATCCCCGAGATCGTGAAGTAGTCCCCAGAGAGGACCATCGACCAATGGTGTTGGGTGCCCGCGGAGTCGCAGAATTTCTCGAAGCCTCGGCGGCCCGAACGCCCGCCAAGACCGCCCTCCTCACCGGCAAGGTCGCGCTCAACTACGCGACCCTCGACACCTGGGCCAACCGCATCGCCCACGCTCTCCGCTCACGCGGTGTGAAGCGCGGCGACCGGGTGCTCATCTTCGGTGACAACAGCCCCGAGGTCGCGGCCTCCATCTTCGGCGTCCTCAAGGCCGACGCGGCGTTCTTCGTCGTCAACGCGCAGGTGAAGGCCGAGAAGCTCGCCTACATGATCGACGACGCCGCCGTGGCCGCCGTCATCGCCGACGCCGCGCTCGTCACCGCGTGGTCCGATGCGTGTCAGCGCTCGACGACGAAGCCTCCGGTGCTCGTGCACGGCCCGCAGACCCCGCGCGCCCTCGACCTCGCCGCCAAGGCCAGCGTCGCGGGCGTGGAGTCCCTCGCCGACCTCGTGGCCACGCAGCCCGAAGAGGCGCCGCCGCGTCGCTCCCTCGACGTCGACCTCGCGGCCATCATCTACACCTCGGGGAGCACCGGCGAGCCCAAGGGCGCGATGCTCACCCACCGTAACGTCGCCTTCGCCTCGTGGAGCGTGACGACCCTGCTGGAGAACACCGCCGACGACGTCATCCTCGGCGTCGTCCCGATGGCCTTCAACTACGGGCTCTACCAGTGGCTGATGACGGTGCGGCTCGGCGCCACCCTGGTGCTGGAGCGCTCGTTTACCTTCCCCGTCGCCATCCTCCAGCGCTGCGCCGAGACGAAGGTCACCGGCTTCGCGGGCGTCCCCACGATGTTCGCGTTGTTGGGTGAGCTCAAGGACGTCCCGGTGCAGCCGATGGAGCACGTTCGCTACGTGTCGAGCACGGCGGCGGCGCTGCTCCCCAAGCACCTCGACGCCATCGCGCGGTGGTTTCCGAAGGCGAAGGTCTACTCGATGTACGGCCTCACCGAGTGCAAGCGCGTCTCGTGGCTGCCGCCCGCCGACCTGCACCGCAAGCCCGGCTCGGTGGGCATCCCCATCCCGGGGACGGAGTTCTGGGTCATCGACGGCGACGGCGTGCGACACGACCGCTCGGCCGAAGGGGAGCTCGTGGTGCGCGGCTCGCACATCATGGCGGGCTACTGGCGCAAGCCCGAGGCGACGGCGAAGTACCTGCGGCCGGGGCCGTTTCCGACCGAGGTGCTCTTCCACACCGGCGACCACTGTCGGCTCGACGAGGAGGGCTACCTGCACTTCATCGCGAGGATGGACGAGGTCATCAAGACGCGCGGAGAGAAGGTCGCGCCGCGCGAGGTCGAAGCGGCCCTGGAGCGCATCGAAGGCGTGCGCGAGTGCGCCGTCATCGGCGTGTCCGATGACATCCTCGGATCGGCAGTGAAGGCCTTCGTGGTGCTCTCGGACGAGCACAAGGGGAAGTACACCGAGCGCGACATCGCCCTGAAGCTGGGTCAGGTGCTGGAGGCGTACATGGTGCCCAAGCACGTGGAGTTCAGGGACGCGCTCCCGAAGACCGCCATGGGCAAGATCGTGAAGAAGGGCCTCGCTTGACAGCCCGGCCCACGCCGCGGCGTCAGCGCGGCGCGCAACCGCGACGTTGTCTCGAAACCTTCGTGACCTCCGCCCGGTGCTTCTGATATCAACCCATCTCGGCTCGTCAGCGAGAGGGATACGGTCGATGGCGTCAGAGGAATTGGTCGGTAAGGTGCGGGCTTACGTGTTGTCGAACTTCCCCGTGGCCGACCCCGGCGCGGTGACCAACGACGCGTCGTTGATGGAGCTCGGCATCGTCGACTCCACCGGCCTGCTCGAAGTCTTCGAGTGGCTGCGCGACGAGTTCAGCATCGAGGTGCTCGACTCGGAGATGCTCCCCGAAAACTTCGACGCCGTGAGCCGCATCGCGGACTACATCGGGCGCAAGCAGTCCGCGGGCTGATCGGGTGGGCGACCGCGGCGAGTTCTTCTCCTCGGGGTCACACCGCCTCTACGGTTTTCTGCACGAGCCGCGCGCCACCGATGCGCCGCTCGCCATCGCCCCCGCGGCGGTGGTCTTCGTCCACCCCTTCATGGAAGAGCGCCAGGACGCGCACCCCTTCCTCCGCTCGCTCGCCACGCGGGTGGCGGGGCGCGGGTTGTGGGCGATGCGCTTCGACCTTCACGGCTGCGGCGACAGCGAGGGCGAGTGGGAAGACGCCACCGTCGCCTCGTGGCTGGGCGATGTGCGTGCGGCCTGCGCCTTCGCGCGGGCGCAGTCGGGCGTCGAGCGGGTGGTCCTGTGCGGGCTGCGCTTCGGCGCGACGCTCGCCGCGATGGTGGGCGCGACCGAGGGCCCGGCGCCGCTCGCGCTGCTCCAGCCCGTGGTGAAGGGATCCACCTACGCGATGGACGTCCTGCGCGCCTACCTCGCGGGCGAGATGGTGCTCACCAAGAAGGCCGGCGTGACCCGCGAGGTGCTCATCGAGCGGCTGCGCGCGGGCGAGACCGTCAACGTCTTCGGCTACCACCTCACGGCCGCGCAGTTCGACGACATCCGCGCCATCGACCTGTCGACGGTGCTCGCCCACTACCCCGCGCGCTCGCTGGTCATCGACGTGGTGAAGACGCCGACGGCCCGCGCGAGCAACGAGCTGGCCGCGCTCATCACCACGCTCGGCGCGGGCGCCACCCTGGCCCGGGCGGTCGAGCCGCAGCCGTTGCACGTCGAGGGCAAGGTGCACCTCACGCGCGCCGAGCAGGTCGAGCTCGCGCTGCTCGGGTGGCTCGAAGCGCTCGATCAGGCGTAGTTCGCGACCGTTCACCGCGGCGGCCGATGTTGCCGCGCGCGGAGTCGTGGTAGGCACCCTCCCCGCCGACGACGCGAGCGGTCGCGTCCCGCGGTTGGAGCAGTGACCGGCAGTGAGCGTGGTGTTCAAGAAGGCGATCGTCGTCGGCGGGTCGTCGGGCATCGGCGAGGCGATGGCGAAGCAGCTCGCCGCCGACGGGGCGACGGTGGCGGTGGTGGCGCGACGCGCCGCGGAGCTGGAGCGCGTGTGCGGGGGCAACGACAAGCTCAAGGCGTACGCGCACGACGTGGAGAACTTCGACGAGGTGCCCGCGCTCTACGAGAAGATCGTCGGCGACCTCGGCGGCCTCGACCTGCTCGTGTACGCCGCGGGCGTGATGCCCACCGTCGCCGAGGGTGAGTACAGCTTCGACAAAGACCGCCAGATGATGGCCGTCAACGTGGTCGGCGCGATGGCGTGGATGAACCCCGTCGCCGCCCGCTTCGAGGCCGCGCGCAGCGGAACCATCCTCGGCGTGTCGAGCATCGCGGGCGAGCGCGGTCGTCGCGGCAACCCCGGCTACACCACGTCGAAGGCGGCCCTCTCGGCGTACCTCGAAGCGCTGCGCAACCGCTGCTCGCGCTACGGGGTCAACGTGGTCACGGCCAAGCCCGGCTTCGTCGCGACGGCGATGACGAAGGGCATGGGCAAGCTCCTGTGGATCATCAGCGCCGAAGAGGCCGCTCGCCGCTGCCTTGCGCTTGCGAAGAAGGGGAGCGGCGCGAGCGGATTCGTCCCGGGGCGCTGGGCGCTTGTGGCGTGGGTGGTTCGCTCCATCCCCTCGTGGCTCTTCCGGAGGACCAACGTCTGATGCAGAAGCCGACGCTCACCACCCTCGAAGCGCGCGCCCCGTGGCGGGTGCTCGACGGCTTCGGCCGCGCGGTCAACGCGGCCTGCCACTACGCGGCGCCGGAGAGCGTCGACGAGCTCGCGGCGACGGTCGCGAAGGCGCACGACGAGGGGATGTCGGTGGCGTTTCGCGGGGCGGGGCGCAGCTACGGCGACGCGTCGCTCAACGGCGGTGGGCTCATCATCGACACGCAGAAGCTCACCCGTGTTCACCGGTGGGACCCGACGACCGGCATCTTCGAGTGCGAGCCCGGCATCACCGTCGAGGGCCTGTGGCGGCGCACCATCGAGGACGGCTACTGGCCCGCGGTGGTGCCCGGCACGATGCGTCCGACGCTGGGCGGCTGCCTCGCCATGAACATCCACGGCAAGAACAACTTCCGCGCGGGCCCCTTCGGCGACCACGTGCAGGAGATCGACCTGCTCACCTCGCGCGGTGACCTGCTCACCTGCAACCGCGAGCACAACTCCGACGTCTTCCACGGCGCCATCGGCGGCCTCGGGATGCTCGGTGCGATCACGCGCGTGAAGCTCAAGCTGAAGAAGGTCGACAGCGGGTTCATGCGGGTCGACGCGCACGTCGCGCGCAACCTCGACGCGATGTTCGACTGCTTCGAGGAGCTCATCCCGAAGGCCGACTACCTCGTCGGCTGGGTCGACAGCTTCGCGCGCGGCGACTCCATCGGTCGCGGGCAGATCCACGCGGCGTACTACCTCCACGAGGGCGAAGACCCCGACCCGGCGAGCTCGTTTCACGTCGAGAAGCAGGGGTTGCCCGGCACCATCCTGGGCTTCCCCAAGAGCCGCCTCTGGGAGGTGATGCGCTACTTCGTGCACGACCTCGGCGTCGGGATGGTCAACTTCGCCAAGTACTGGTCGTCGTACCTCCAGGACGGCGCCTCGTACATGCAGTCGCACGTGGCCTTCGCCTTCCTGCTCGACTACGTGCCCAACTGGCGGCTCGCGTACGGCCCCGGGGGCTTCGTGCAGTACCAGGTGTTCATCCCGAAGGAGACGGCGCGGGCCACCATGAAGGCCCTCATCGCCCTCGGACACCGCCGCGGGTTTCCGTCATACCTGAGCGTCTTCAAGCGGCACCGGCCCGACGCCTTCCTGCTCACCCACGCGCTCGACGGGTGGTCGATGGCGATGGACTTCAAGGTCACGCGCGACAACCGCGAGGCCCTGTGGAAGTGCTTCGCCGAGATGACCGCGATGGTCCTTGAGGCGGGCGGGAAGTTCTACTTCGCCAAGGACGCGGTCATCACCGCCGACGACGTGGCGCGGGCCTATGGGCGCGACAAACTCGACCAGTTTGCGGCATTGAAGCAGCGGCTCGACCCCGACGCGACGCTCAAGAGCGACCTCGCCCGGCGCGCGCTCGCGCTGTGAAGTAGTCGTATTCATACATTGCGGCGTAACGGTCGTTCGTGGACCATCGGTCGAGGCGCATGGAGAAAGCCGTCCGGTTCACCAACGAGAAGGGCCACACGCTGCACGGAATCCTCCACCTCCCGGACGACCCGCAGTCGATGCGCGGCGTCGGGCTGGTGTGGTTTTCCGCGGGTCAGAAGGTGCGTCAGGGCGCGTGGCGGATGAACGTCGCTGTCGCCCGTCGCCTCGCCGCGTCGGGTGTTCCGACGCTGCGCTTCGACTACCACGGCATCGGCGACTCCGAGGGAGAGCCCCGCCACGGCCAGATGGTGATGGACCTCTACGGCTTCATCCAGAGCGGCGGGTTCAGCGGCGACGCCGTCGCGGCGGGGCAGTTTCTCACCGCGGAGACGGGCGTGCGCTCGCTGGTCTTCGGCGGGCTGTGCGGCGGCGGCATCACCGGGCTCTTCGCGGCGAAGGCGCTGCCCAACGTCTTCGGCCACGTCATCGTCGACCTGCCCGTCACCATCTCCTCGTCGGCGCGGCAGCGCTTCCTGGAGAACAACGCCGCCGAGCTCCTCCGCTCGCGCCCCGGCGAGACCGACACGGTGATCGAGCTCTACCTGAAGAAGATCACCGACGTCGAAGCGTGGCGACGGCTGCTCTCCGGCGAGAGCGACTACTCGCTGTTGAAGGAGGCCGCGCGCATCAAGACGCGGGCGCAGGTCGACCGGGTGCTGCCGATCCTTCCGGGCTTCGCGCGCGGGGCCATCGAGAAGACGATCAGGGGCGTGCTGCCGCCGGTCGAGCCCGAGGCGCCGCCCGAGCAGCCCGACGCGGCGCTCGCGGCGCAGATGCAGGTGGCCGGTGAAGTGAAGAACGACCTCGTCGACGAGGTCTTCCAGGAGGTGCTCAAGCGCGGGCAGAAGGTGAGCTTCCTCAACAGCTCGTCGTACCACCCGACCTTCATGGGCTACTTCGGCAACGCGTCGCTACGGGGCGATCCGGCCCGCTGGCGGGCGCGCGGCGTCGAGCTCGCGGTGGTGCCCGAGACCAACCACATCTTCTCGCTGGAACACTCGCAGCGTGCGCTCTTCGACGCCGTCGAGGCCATGGTCCGGCAGGCGGCCTGATACCCTCGCGATGATGGCCCCACGGTCGCTCATCGCCGCTCTCGCCCTCGTCGCCGCCTGTGACCCCGCGGTCAACAACACAGCAGGCGACGCCTCGATCATCCCGCTCGATAACCCGCGGCCCGTCGTCGACGTCCCGCATGTGCCCGATGGTCCGGCGCCGACGCCCGTGATGCCGGCGTGCCGAGCCGCCTCCGCGGGGCGTGCGACGGCGATGGCACCCACGCGGGTGCGCGCGCTGCGAGCGATGGGCGGCGAAGGGTGGCTGGGGTCGCCCGCCATCGTCGACCTCGACCGCGACGGGCGCATGGAGATCGTCGCCGCGCGCGGTCCCCGTGTCGTCGTGTGGGCCGCCGACGGAACCACTCGCTGGACCGCCGCCGTCAACGGCCGCGCGCGGGTGTGGGCGTCACCACTCGTCGGCGACTTCGCGGGCGACGCGTCGCTGGAGGTGGTCGCAGCGGCGGGCGACGGCGTGGCGATGTTCAGCGCGAGCGGGAGCGCGGCGGGTGGCTTTCCGGTGCGGTGGCGCGAGGAGCTGCGGAGCCTCGCGGGCGGCGACCTCGACGGCGACGGGCGACCGGAGATCGTGACGGCGTCGACGGAAACGCTGCGCAGCGGATCGGCGCGCGACCTGTTGATGGCGTGGCACGGCGACGGCAGCACGATGGCGGGGTATCCGCCCAACACGAGCGGTGCGTCGGGCTGCGACGAGGTCTGCTACGTGACGGGCGGCTTCGATCAGACCCTCGCGGTGGGCTACCTCGACGACGACCGCGCGATGGACGTGATCGCGCCGATGGACAACGCGTACGTGTCCTGGCACCGCGGGTCGGGCGAGGCGTTTCGGGTGGCGACGTTTCCACGGGTGACGCGCTCGCCCGGCGTGAGGTTTCTGCACGACATGGCCGAGGCCCGGCAGGGCTACTCGGAGCGCGAGTCGACATCGAACCAGGCGCACTTCACCAACACGCCACCGACGCTCGCGGACGTGGACGGCGACGGGCGCCCCGAGATCGTGATGGTGGCCTCGGTGCAGAACGCCTCGCAGGACGACCGGCGGCGCGGCGTGGCGCTGTGGGCGATTCATGCGGACGGGACGCGCCCGGCGGCCTGGCAGGAGCCGCTGCACGTCCCGACGTACCTCGCGGGCCTCGAAGACCTGGGCGACAACATCGTGGGGCTGACCAACCAGGTGAGCGCGGCGGAGCTCGACCCGGCCGCGGCGGGACCCGAGCTGGTGTTTGCGGGCTACGACGGGCGGGTGCACTGCGTGGGCAGCGATCGACGCGAGCGCTGGAGCTACGCGTACACGACGGATGCACGGGTGCTGACCGCGGGCGTGGCGGTGGCCGACCTGTCGGGCGACGGGCGGCCCGAGGTGATCCTCGCGACGTACGGAACACAATCGAGCGGACACGCGCTGCTGGTGCTGGGCGCGGACGGCGCGATGCAGCAGCGGGTGGCGCTGCCGGGGCGCGGGGCGATGGCGGTCCCGACGGTGGGCGACGTCGATGGCGACGGGGCGCTGGAGATCGTGGTGAGCATGAAGGATGACGACGGCGACGAGGCGCTGGTGTTCACGGTGCCGGGCTCGGCGACCAACTGCGTGCAGTGGCCGACCGGGCGCGCCAACTGGCTACGCAACGGGGTGCCGTCGTCGTAGCGATCAGTGCGACCGCACCGAAGAGGCAACGCTCAGCCCCCGCGTCGTTCACGGGTTCCACCCGCTGGCCTCCCAGGTTTCTCCCGCTGACCTCCCAGGTTTCTCCCGCTGACCTCCCGGGTTTCTCCCGCTGACCTCCCGGGTTTCTCCCGCTGACCTCCCGGGTTTCTCCCGCTGACCTCTCGCGTCCTACTCGCAGGCCAGTCGCCCCACCCGCAGCTCCTCCCGCACGCCGCGCCCGCTCGGTATCTCCTGCCACACGACGTACGTGTGCCGCCCGTCCGTCGCGAGCTCGCTGTCACCCGCCTCGACGCCCGCCTGCGACACCTGCGCGACCGTCGCCCGATCGAGCGCCCCGTTGCACACCCGCCCCGCGCGCACGACCGTCCCGCGACCGCGCCCCTCCGTCCACGACACCACCGCGCAGCCCGCCGTCCGTGACGCCACGATCGACGGCGCCACCGCCGGCGCCTGCCCCGTCGCCAGCGCCGCCACCGCGTGCCTGCGCCCTGGCGTCCACGTCGCCAGCGCGAGCTGCCACGGGGCCGTCGCCGTCGCCGCCCGCGCGAACGTCACCAGTGCCGCACCGCCCACCCACGCCACCGCGGGAGCACCCACCCGATCGGGCGCCCCACCCAGGCTCACGCTCTGCGACGACGGCCGCGCGTCCCCATCGAGCACCACACCCTCAATGTGCAACGTCCCGGCCTCGCTCGATCCGTCCCCCGAGCGCCACACCAGCACCGCGCGATCGCCGTCGGCCCGCGCGATGGCCATCCGGTCGGCCGTCGCACCTTCGCGGGTGCCGTGCTCACGCCCTGTGCGGCTCCCCACCAGCGCCACCGTCGCCGCGTCCGTGAACGCAAACACCGACCCCGCGCCCGCCGTCCCCAGCGCCGTCGCGCTGCTGCAACCACCGCCCGTGTGCCTCGCCGTGACCGCCGGAAAGTTCCCGAAGGCTGTCGACTCGCACGCGATGTTGCCGGTGCCACCAAAGCACTGGCACCACGCGATGCCCGCGCCGTCTCCCGCGGGCGACGGCGACGCCGCCAACATGCCCAGGTGCGCGTAGGACTCCTCCTCCCGCGTGACCTCTCTTGCCGCCGCGCGCGGCGTCATCGTCGTGCCGTCGAGCTCGCGCGAGTACGCCGCCGTCGGTCGCCAGTCGGGCGGCCCTCCCTGGGTTCCGCTGGGCCGCGCGCCCGTCTCCTGCCACCCCACCACCACCCCGCCCGCATGCGCCGCGAGCACGGCCCCGTGCCCGCCCCGCCCCTCCGTCACCACCACGCCCCCCGCCGGAACCACCGTACACAACTGCGCCAGCACCACCGCAGCCAACATCGTCGCCTCCCGCTACACCCGCGGCGCCGCCGCGCGCTTGAGCCAGTGAACCATCGGCTCCGCCCCCGTCGCCACCAGCAGCGGAACCCCCGCGCTCGCCAGCCACGCCCGGTGCTTCGCCAGGCGCGCGCGCTCCTCTTCCAGAAACACGCCCTCCACCGCCTGCCGCGCCGCGAGCTCGTCCTTCGACAGCCCCGACGGAGCCGCCCCCACGAAGCGCTCGCCCGCCAGCGCCACCACGCTCACCCGGTGCCTCGCCTTGCGCAGCATCCCGACCGCGCGACGCAGCTCGTCGGTCGCCGCGAGCGAGTCGAGGTCGCTCAGCACCATCACCGTGCGCGCCTCACGCGCCCCCTGCCCCGCGACGCCCAGCGCGTGCAGCAGCCCGATGCTCTTCGCCGCCCCGCTCGGGTCGTGGCGCATCGGCAGCGCGATCGCCCGCGCCCGACAGAACGCCCGCAGCGTTCGCCCCACCGGGTCGCTCGCCTTCACCGGCAGCCGCATGGCGGCGTCGTCGCCGGTGGCTCGCTCGATCCACCGCAGCAGCGTCACCCGCGCCTCGTAGCCGGTGTTGCCGCGCATCGCGTCGACGCCCTCCTGCTCCCGGAAATAGCGCGCCACGGTCTCCACCAGCGCGTCGTCGTCGACGTCGGTGAGGTCCTCGTCCACCACCGAGCGCAGCTCCACCGCCGATGCCACCAGCGAGCGCAGGTGCGCCGCCCCGTCGCCCGCGTCGACCCGCAGCACCACCCGCCGATCGAAGGCCACCAGCCCCAACCGATCGCCCGTGCTCGCGCTCGCCCGCGCCGCCTGCGCCACCAGTTCGATGGCGTGGTCGATGCGCGCCCTGCCCCGCTCGTCGCCGCGCATCGTCGCCGACGCGTCCACCACCAGCACCCGCGTGGTCTGCGACTCGTCCTCGGTCTCGCGCACCAGCAGCCGCCCGCGCCGCGCGCTCGGCCCCCACGCGATGCGCCGAAACGGATCACCCGGCCGATGCTCCCGCAGCTCCCGCAGCTCGGGGCCCTCGCCCGCGCGCCGCACGCTCCGACCCGCCCGCGCGCTCGCCGTCGTGGTGCGTAGCGTGGTCGTCATCGGCCGGGTGGAGAACCCGCGCGGCGCCACTTCGAGCACCAACGGGTTGGGGAAGTACAAGGGCACCCACGCGAGACCGAGCGGCCCTCCGAGGGTCATCCACGCGCCATGCAGCACGTGCCGCCCCGCGTAGCTCGGGCGCACCTGGAGGTCGAAGGTCACGGCTTGATGCGGACCCACCTCGATGCGCGCGCCCTTGTGCCGCGTGTACCGAACGCCCGCTGACAACGCCAGGCGCGGCGTCGAGAGCAAGAGCGCCTCGCTCGTCGGGTTGCGCAGCACCACGCGCACCGAGACGGGCTCGTCGGGTCGTCGCGGTCCGTCTTCGTGGGCGAGCACCCACCATGAGAACTCCAACCGCGTCCGGCGCATGCGCCGCGGCATCGGCGAGGCGATGACCCACGCGAGCGCGACCCCCGTCACTGCGGCGCTGCCCGCGAGCGCGAGCGGCGCGACTCCGGCGAGCACACCGCCGAGGGCCATGGCCCCCGCGCCCGCGAGAATCACCCGTCCGCTGTAGCTCAGCGACGGCATCGACCCGTCAGCGTCCGGCCACTGCGCGGCCGTGCGTCGCGGCCGCGTCGCGCGCATCGAGGCGCCGATACGGAACCCTCCCCAACGCCTCCTCCACCAGCGCCGCGGGCGAGGCGCCCTCGGACTCGGCCTCGGCGCCGAGCAGGATGCGGTGCGCCATCACGGGCTGCGCCACGCGCTTCACGTCATCGGGAAGAACGAACCCGCGACCCTCCATCAGCGCGACGGCGCGCGCGGCGAGGACCAGGCCGAGCGAGGCGCGGGGCGAGGCGCCGAGGGCGACCTTGGGGTGCGTTCGGGTGTAGCCCGCGAGGGCGACGGCGTAGGCGTAGATCTCCTCGTCGACGTGTACGGCGTCGGCGACGGACTGGAGCCAGAGCACGTTGTCGAGGGACACCACACCGCGCACGACGGGGGCCTTGGCCGAGTAGGCGCGCAGCACACGGATCTCGTCCTCGGTCGACGGATACGGCACCACGACGCGGAGGAGAAAGCGGTCGACCTGGGCCTCGGGCAGGGGGTAGGTGCCCTCTTGTTCGAGAGGGTTCTGCGTGGCGAGCACGAAGAAGGGCTCGGCCAGCGGGTGGGTCTCTCCGTCGATGGTGACCTGGCGCTCCTGCATGGCTTCGAGGAGCGCGCTCTGGGTCTTGGCGGGCGCGCGGTTGATCTCGTCGCCGAGCACGACGTGCGCGAAGATGGGCCCGCGGCGCAGCGAAAAGGTGCCGTCGCGGGGGGAGAGCACGTACGTCCCCGTGATGTCGCTCGGCAGCAGGTCGGGCGTGAACTGGATACGCTTGAACGACCCGCCCATCGCCGCCGCGAAGGCCTTGATGAGGGTGGTCTTGGCGACGCCCGGGACGCCTTCGAGGAGGCAGTGACCGCGCGCGAGGAGGGCGGCCAGGATGCGCTCGGGGATGTCGGGGTGGCCCACGTAGGCGCGGCCCACCTCGTCGAGCACGGCGCGGGTGAGCGCCTGCGCCTGGGACAACACCTCGGGCCGGAGGCCGGTGGGGACGACGTCGTTCATGAAGGGTTCTCGGGGTTGCTCGGGAGGAGGCGGAGGATGGCACCATCGGCCGTCGACCCGCGAACGCTTTTGCGACGGCTACGGGGCGCCATCGACGCTCCGCAGCACCCCCGCGATGCGCCGCCAGAGCGCGACGAAGGCCGCGGGGCTCACCTTGACCCGCCCGCCGTCCTCCGCGCTGCTGGCCACGACGTCGAGTTCGGTGAGCACGGCCCGCACGTCGTCGCGCTGCGCCGGTGACAGCCGGGTCGAGAGCCGGTCGAGCACGGCCCGCACGTCCGTCGGCGGCTTCAGACCGACGGCTCGCAGGAGGGCGCCTTCGAGGAGCGTTCGGGCGACGAGCGCCGGCAGCAGGAGGTTGACGTGCGCCGAGGAGAAGATGGCGACGCGCTCGGTGACCCCCGCCGTGGCGCCGACCGGACCGCGCGGGCCGTAGCGCTCGCTCGGGCGGCGACCCCAGGTGAGGGCGCCGACGACGCACGCGACGGCGAGGGCGATGAGGGCCGCGAGCGGCCGGAGCACCGCGGCGGGCGAGAGCGAGTCGGACAGCGATCGGAAGGCGGTGTTGAGGGTGTTGACGGCCTCGCGACGACGGGTGCGGGCGCGCGTGCGGCCCTGCCACTGACCGCGGACGCGAACGTCGCCCCACACCATGGTGACCCGCCCGCCGGGCCGACCGCCGAGGAAGGAGAGGAGGTTGTGCGCGAACTGCCGGTTGCCCGGGAAGCGCATCATCGTGTTGATGAGGATGCTCGGGTCACCGCCGACGACCAGCTTGCCCGCGTGGATCTGCCCGACCAGGAGCATCCCCTGCTCGCTCCCGGCGAAGTCGAAGACGGGGCGGAGGCGCGGGTGCGAAAGGGCGACCGGGAGGTTGGTGATGAGGGCGTCGACGTTCTCGGTGAGGCCGTGGGCGATGCGGGGGCGGGCGATGAGCAGCTCGGGGAGCGCGGGCGAGCGAGGGATGCCGTCGTGCACCGGCTCCGAATGAAACTGGAACCACCGCCAGAACTCCTCGGAGGCGCCGAAGTCGTCGAGCCAGGCGACGCGGCCGCCGTCATCGAGGAAGGCCGAGACGTCGGCGAGCCCGAGGCTGTTGCGGGGGTGGAGCACGAGGAGGGCGCCGCCGCGGGGGAGCTGCGACCAGTCGAGGGTGGTGGTGGGCCGGAGCTCGACCTCGGCCTCGGCGGCGATGCGGACGAGCTCGGAGGTGCCGCTCCAGATGCGCGACTGGGGGTCATAGTCGGGGATGGCGGACGCGCTGACAGGTACGAGATTGAGGGCGAGAGTGGTCAGACACCCGACCAGAATTCGATGAGCCACTTCAGGACACCCCACGTTCGACCGCTCTCTTGATCACCCTAGCTTGATTGCTATAGTCGCCGATGAGAACCTCTAGAGTGTAGAAGGTTCCGTAGCCTGTCTCCGAGTTGACGCGATTGCCCATCGCGTCTGGGAGGTTCCTGCGATGCTGCCTCCGTTCATCATCGAAGAGATCCGGCGCCGGGAGAACTCCCAGCGGCATCGCTATGAGCAGCCCCAGCTTGAGCTGCCCATCCCCGTGGTGACCCCAAACTACAACCCACCCGTGCGCCGTGACGACGACGACCGCGGCGTGACCATCATCGACCTGTAGTCCCCACCCGCCTCGTCGCCTGCCCTTCCAACCCTCCCGATCACCCCCATCGCGAAAACGCCGCCCAGCGCGCGGCGAGCTCGTCCACGCTCCACGGCGTTCGCGGGTCGTCCGCCACCGCGCCGACGCTCTCCTGCACCCGGTAGCGCGACACCTTGGTGCCCGCGACGCTCAGCACCTCGCCGCTCATCTCGCCGCTCGCCGTGCTCGCCAGAAACACCACCGCCGGCGCCACGAAGCCCGCCCCGTAGGTCGCCTCGGACAGTCCCCCGCTCGCGAACATCGGAAGGTCTTCGGTCATCCGTGTGCGCGCCACCGGGGCGATGGCGTTGACCCTGATCGCGTGCTTCTTCAGCTCGATGGCCATCACCCGCGTGAGCCCGTAGGCCGCCGCCGCCGTCGCTGCGCCCGCGCCCTGACCGAGCACGCCGTAGAGCCCCGCCGTCGACGTCACCGTCACGATGCGACCGCCGCGCTTCTGCGCGATCATCCGCCGCGCCGCCGCCTGCGCGGCCACGAACATCCCGCGCGCACCCACGGCCCACACCGCGTCGAGGTCGTCGGCCGTCGCCTTGAGGAAGGTGCGATCGCGCGTCACGCCGGCGCACGCCACCAGCACGTCGAGCCCACCAAACGCCTCGACGGCCCGCGCCACCGCCGCCTGCGCACCCGCCTCGGTGCTCACGTCGACGCTCGTCGCCACGGCCTCGCCGCCCGCGTCTCGCACCTCCTGCGCGACGGCCTCGGCCACGCTCGCATCGAGCCCTTCGCCCTCGCGTGAGCACCCGGTGTCGGCGATGACCACGCGCGCACCGTCCGCCGCCAGCGCCAGCGCCGACGCGCGACCGATGCCGCGACCGCCGCCCGTTACCAGCGCCACCTGCCCGGTGAGCCTTTGTGAGTCAGTGCGTTCCACTGCGCCCGCCTGCTGCCGCGGGTTGAAACCCACGGCAGCCAAGGTGAAGCCCGCAAAGCGGGCTGCCCGATGTCCAGGTCCTGTGAGCAGCCCGCCTCGCGGGCTTCACCTTGGCTGCCGTGGGTTTCAACCCGCCGCAGCCGGGCACGCGCAGACTGCACACAACCATCACCGCCGGTACCGCACGCTCGCCACCCCCACGTTGCCCGCTTCGTCCGTCGCGCGCACCGACAGCACGTGCTCACCCGCCCGCGCACCGCCGCTCGGGAGCAAGCCCCCGAACACCTCACGCCGCTCGTCGAGCACACCGTCATCCGCCCGCAGCGCGCGCCACTCGCCGCCATCGACGCTCGCCTCGACGCGCAGCACCACGCTCGCGCCGTCCTCGGCTTCGCCGCTGACCCGCTCGCCCGTCACCCGCGCGCTCACCGTCGGCGCCGTGTTGTCGACCAGCACCGGCTCGCTCGCCCGCACGTCGCGCGTCACCGCGTCGTCGGGGTTGGCCGCCTCGTCCGACGCGTCGACCTCCACGCGGTACCAGCCCTCGGCGAGACCCTCCGTCGACCAGTCGTAGCTCGTCCCCGTCAGCCACTCCTGGTTGCGCAACAGCCCGCGCCACGTCGCGTCGCCATCACCACGGAAGAACAAGCGGTAGCGCAGCCCGTCGTTGTCGGGGTTCTCCACCTTCCACGCCAGCCGCAGCACCGACGAGCGCGACTCGCCCACCTTCGTCTCCGCCGACGTCGCGGTCACCTCCGTCAACACCGCACGCTGGTTCTCCGGCAGGTAGAACGCCGTCACCGCCCGCAGCGTCGCGCCAGCCCCGAAGCGCGATCGCACCTGGAGGTACCGCGACGACGGCGAGGCCAGGGAGGTGCCGTCGGTGAGCGCCGCCCACGCGCTCCACGTCGCGTCGGGGAGCTCGACGTTGCCGCTGCGGCTCTCCCACGTGAGCGTCCCGGTACCCCGGTGGCGCAGCGCTCCCCAACGCGCGGGCGAGCCGGCGTCGATGACCCGGCTGTTCCATGTCGCGTCCGTCGGCGCGCGCGCAAGCACCGTGTAGAACGCCCCCGAATCCGTCGTCGCGAACATCCGCGTGCGCCCCGCGAGCGCCAGCACCGTCACGCCCTGCTCGTCGACGTCGTGCGCCACCCGCACCGTGCGATCGCCGCCGATGGCCAGCACGCGACCGCCCACCCCGAGGCCCACCCACACCTCGCGCCGACGCGCGTCCCACTGCACCGCCGTGAGGTGCGACTCGCTGTTGGCGTACACCCGCTCGGCGAGGCCCGACGCGCCGATACGATACGCCGCCCCACGCCCCGGCCGCGGCCGCGGCGTCGTCGGACCGCCCGTCGTCGGCGTGCGCGACTGGGCCACCGTTCGACGAGGCGCCTCCGTCGGCTCGCTGAACTCGTTGGCGATCGCCACCACCTCATCGCCCGCGATCGCGAGGCCCTTCACCTCGTCGCCCGCGAGCCGCGCAATGACCCGCGGCCGCCCCGTCGACGGCAGCCCGTACACCACGGCGTGACCGCCGCCTGCGCCGAGCACCACCTCGCCGTCGTCGCGCAGCGCCATCGCGTAGAGGTGCGCCTCGTCGCTGTCGAAGAGCACCGTCGCGGCCGTCGCCGCAGGCCGCCGCGGGTCGACCGAGAACAGCTTTCCATCGGGTCCCGTCGCGCACAGCAGCACATGGCGCCGCGCGTCCCACGCGACCGACCACACGTGCTGAACACCCGCGAGCTCGGCGACCAGCACCGGCGGCTGCAACGTTTCACCCTGCGGCGCCACCAGTCGATACACGCGGCCATCAGGGAGCGTCCCCGCGTAGATCGCGCCGTCCTCGCCGCGCGCGAGCGAGGTCACCACCACCGCACCGGTCTCCGACCAGCGCGTCGCGCGGCCGTTGGCGATGCGATACACGCGGCCTTCGACGCCAGTGCCCGCGAGCACCGATCCGTCGCCCATGTCCAACAGCGACCACACGCTCCCGACGGGCTCTGGCGGTGCGATGCGCGAGAGCTCCTCACCCACCACCACGGTGCCTTCGCTCGTCACCGCGACGCGGTCGAGCACGCCCGCGGAGAGCTCGGCTGTCGTGTCGAGCGTCGTCGAGCGCGTGGTCACGCCCTCGCCCACGCCAGCAAACGCCACCACCACGCCCGCCGCCAGCCCCGCGAACGCCAGCCACACCCTCCTCGTCACAGCCTCACCTCGCGCACGCGCAGCCTCAACCGATCACGCCCCAGCACCACCCGCCCCACCGGAACCACCGTGCGTCGGTAGTTCTGGAAGGGATCGCCGCCCTCCGTCCCCGTCGACGGCCGCAGCGCGTCGAAGGCCGAGCCCGGCAGGTTGGGGATCACCCGCCCGTGCAGTGTCACGCCCTGCCCCGGCATGCGAACGCTCACCACCAACGCATCGTCTGGGAAGCTGGTGTTCACGTTGCGAAGGAGGTCGTCGAGCGTCTCGGGCTCCGGCATGTCGGGCACCACCTCGTTGCCGCCCGCCACCTCCACGTCGAGCTCGCGCCCCGCCAGCTCGCGCGGAACTTCCAGCCGGATGGTTCGCATCTCGGGGCCGGTGCCGTAGCGACCGAGTTGCACCCGCAGCTCCACGGTGCTGCCCGGGTCGACCTCCGTCGCGCCCGCGGTCACCGAGCGCACGTACGCGAAATCGCGCTGCCACCGCATCGTCAGGTCGACCTCGATGCGCTCCACCACGGCCATCCCGAACGCGTTGTCGACCACCCGCGTGAGTACCTCGAAACCACCCGGCACCGGCGGCGTCCGAACGCCCTCCGCCCCGGCACCATGGTCGGTAAATTCCAGCGGCGCACGACCACGCAAGAACACCCGCGACCGCACCGTCCACGCCGACTCGGCCAGGTCGTTGACCGTGTCTTCGAGCGCCGACTCCAGCACGCTCGCCGCGAGTCTTGCCGTCATCGGACGCTGCCCGGCGAGGGTGACGTTCCAGTCGGGGTGCGGCGCGCCGTCGGCCCCGTGGATGGTCACGCGCATCGGCACGGTGGGCGCTGTCGCGCGCTCGTCGGCGACGACCGTCGGCCCGCGATCGGTCACCAGCGCGCCCAGCGACCGCACCGGCTCGGCCATCTTGAACGACCGCCGCTCGCTCGCGAGGATCCACATCACCCGCGCCACCGCCGACGGAAACGCCGTCTCTCCGAGGCCCATCATCGGGTGCCCGAAGGCCAGCACGCCCTGCGGCGTCACGAGCGTCACCGTGCCCGTGACGTTGCCCGAGATGTCGCCCTGCACCATCCGCACGGCGATGGCGCCGCCGTTTTCGTAGTGCGTCGGCGCATCGGCCGCGGGCTGCGCCGTCCCACCGCCGCCGGCCCCCTGCAACGGAACCACCCCGAACGGTGCGAGCGCTTCGGCGAGGTGCTCGGTGGCGCGCGTTCCCATGCCCGTAACGGACATCGGGGTCATCGCCGGGATGAGCGATCCGTAGGCCGTGGCGACGGGCGTGCGGGCAGCGAGGGCGCCGCGAGAGAGCGTGTCCCATCGCGCGTGCGGAGCGCTCGACGGAACGATCTCGAAGGGCGTTCCGCTACCCGGGATCATTCCCGCGGGCGTGCGCCGCGGTCGTCGGAGCTCGGCGAGCATGGAGGCGATGGGCGTGACGCCCGCCACCGGATCACGACCGAACTCCCAGCCGTACGCGTAGGCGCCGATGAGCTTGCCGTCGATGAAGATGGGCGAGCCCGACATGCCGCCGACGGTGCCCGCGCGCTCCAGCGTCGGGTGCGTCGGGCGGATGAGCACGAGGTCCATGTGCGGGCGGAAGTTGTGGATGGTGTCGAGCACCTCGACGTCGAAGCGCTCGGGCCGCGTGCCCCGAAACACGGTGAGCCCGTAGCCCCGCATGCCCGGGCGCAGGTCTTCCACCGCCATCGTCTCGATGCCCGGCAGCGTCGGCCTCGGAACCTGCGCCAGCAGGGCCCCCGCCGCCATCACCACGCTCCCCACGCACGCCGCCGCCGCCGACAGGTTTCGCACCGCGCAATCCTATGGCCCGATGCCGTAGCCGATGTCGAGCCCGACGAATCCTCCGAGGCCCGAGGCGTCGCCGTTGACGTGCCCGCACGGGGAGTTCTCCACCCCCAGCTCGTCGCCCGACTGACACGCCGTCGGGACGCCCAGGGTCACCGCGCGCAGGTCGGCGCGGTTGACGATCCAGCGCAGGCCCGCGGTGAAGCGGAGCGTAAACGCCGACCCGAGGCGCCACTCGTGGCTGGTGCCGAGGTCGAGCGAGAGGGTGGTGACGTGCTCGACACGCGCGGCCGGGACGCCATCGCATTCACCGGGCGCACAGGTGAGCTGGAGGCTGGTGAGGTTGACCCCCGGGCCCACGAAGAGTCCCGGCGCGTACACATACGACGTCGCCGCGAGGGGCATCCTCACATGCGCGTGCAGCAGGAAGCCCGCGCCGTAGGAGCTCGGCCCGCCGCCCGCCACCTCGACGCCAAACCACGGCTGCGGGAAGTAGCGCATCGAGAGCGACGCGACACCGACAGGCGATCCGAGGCCCACGCCGAGCGCCAGCGTGAAGGGCTTGCGCTCCCAGACCGACGGCTGCGCCGGGGCCTGCGCGGCCCACTCGACCCAGCGACCACCCGGGCCAGGGCGAGACACCCAGTGACCAAAGGACTGTGTTCGCGGCGGCGCGGTGGTGCGAACGGGTGCTGTGACGGGGTCGGGTGCCGTCGCTGCGAGGGCGATGGTGACGCTGGTGTGCGAGCCCTCGCGGAGGGCATCGGTCTCGTGGGTCTGGCTGTCCCCCGCGCGCCCCTCGACCGCGACGACGTGTGGCCCAGGATCGACTGCGATCTCCTCACCAAGCAGCGCGACGTCTTGTCGACGGGTGTCGAGGAGGAAGCCCTGCGCGACGTCGCCGGACACCACGACCCGGATGTGCGCGAGGCGCCCGGTGAGCTCGGCGATCTCCGTGCGCGCGGCGTCGATGCGCGCGGTGTCTGCGGCGACCGAGGGGTCGAGCACGAAGCGGCGAAAGTGCTCGATGGCGAGAACGACCTGGCCCGTGTTGCGGCAGGCGATCGCGTAGTTGAAGTGCACCAGCGGCGCCGAGCGCACCGCCAGCACGGCGCGGAAGAGGTCGCGCGCGACATCCCAGCGCCCGGACTCGGCGGCCGCGACGCCTTCGCGAAAGCGCTGACGGGCCTGCTCGAGGTCGGCCGGGGTTGCCTCGGTGGAGACCTGCGCCGCGACGCGTGACGGCGCGATGGCGGCTGCGACCACGAACGAGGCGACGACCCACGCGCTGCCGCGCTTCATACCGGCCGCAAGGTACACCAACTCCCACGGAGGTCGGCGCGCGGAGAGTTGGTGTACCTTCCCGCGCATGCGTCCCCGCATCCTCGCGCTCGCCATCTCCCTCGGGCTCCTCGGCTTGACCACTGCGGGCCCCGCTCATGCCCAGACCCTTGCGCAAAACCGTCGACCGGTGCGACGCCCGCCGCGACGTCCCCCACGCACTCCGCCTCCGCCTCCGCCCCAGGTCGTCGATGACGAGAGCGCCATCGCCCACGCTGTCCCGCTCCCCGCCGCCAACACTCCGCCTCCCGAAGCCACGCGCGCCATCGCCACGCCGCCTCCTGTGGCGGAGCCTGAGCCCGAGTGGCGCTACCCCGGCCTCGACCTCGCGGTCGGCGGTCGGGTGTTCTCTCGCTCGCTGAGCTGGGACAACGACACCACGCAGGCGCTTCGCCCCTACGACCTCTCCGCGGCGCCGTCCCTCCGCGTCGCGGGCGAGTTCTTTCCCGGCGCGCTCACCAGCGCTCGCGCGGGCCGCCTCATCGGCGCGGTCGTCCACTTCGACACCGCCGTCGGGCTCAGCACCGTCGACGCGCGCGGCCGCAACTACGACACCTCCGCGTGGTCGCTGCTCGCGGGCCTCAAGGTGCGCGCGCCCTTCGAGACCGAACGTCACGAGCTCGCGTTGGTGGTCGCCTATCGCCGCCAGGAGTTCGCCGTGCGTGGCGAAGGCGATGTGCCCGTCAGCGGCGCGCCCGACCTCACGTACCAGTCGCTCCAGGCGGGCATCGCATCGCGCTGGGCGCTCTCCCATCGCGTGGCGCTCTCCCTCGACGCGGCCTACCTCGCGGTGCTCGACACCGGACAGCTCGGCGAGGTCTTTCCTCACGTGAGTACGTCGGGCGTGGACGTGGTCGGGGGCATCGCCATCGCGCTCGCGGCAGGCGTCGAGATCCGCGCGGCCGGGGAGTTCCGCTCGTACTTCCACAGCTTCAACCCCGAGCGCACGGACCGCTATCAGCTCACCGGCGCGACCGACATGCAGTTCGGCGGCTTCCTGGCGGTGGCCTTTCGCCGATGACGTCGCCGCGCACGTTCCAGGTCCTCACCCTCAACATCTGGAACCGGGGTGGCCCCTGGGACGAGCGCCTCCGGGTGATTCGCGAGGGCATCGCCGCGATGCAGCCCGACGTCATCTGTTTGCAGGAGGTGCTCTCGCTGCCCGACTTCGATCAGGCCGCGATGATCGCCGAGGGCACCGGCTACCACGTCGCGTTCGGGTCTGACGGCGACGACCACTACCCCTTCGGCAACGCGGTGCTCTCCCGCTGGCCCATCGTCCGTACCGTCGCTCGCCCGCTCCCTCGCGGCGGAACCGACGAGAACCGCGTGGTCACCTTCGCCGCCATCGCGACGCCCTTCGGCACGTTGCCGGTGTTCAGCACGCACCTCAACTGGAAGCTCCACCACGGCCACGTGCGGGTGCAGCAGGTGCGCGAGCTGGTGGCCTTCATGGACGCGATGGTCGACGAGGGAGAGCTCCCGGCGGTGCTCGCGGGCGACTTCAACGCCGAGCCCGACTCCGACGAGGTGCGTTACCTCCGAGGGCTCACGGGCTTCGGCGGCGAGTGCGTGTACTTCTGCGATTGCTGGGCGGCCGCGGGCGATGGCGGATCAGGCGCGACCTTCGTGCGGCGCAACCCCTACGCGAGCGACGGCCACGAGCCCGACCGGCGCATCGACTACGTGTTCGTGCGCGGGCCCAACGAGCGCTTCGAGGGCGTGCCCCTGCGCTGCTCGCTGGCCTTCGACGCGCCGGAGGGCGACGTCTGGGCCAGCGATCACCTGGGGGTGTTGGCGATGATCAGGGTGTAGCGAGAGAGGCGGGAGAAGGTCGTTTCAGCCCGTCGCGAGCGCCCGGAGGCGAGGGAGGCCGCGCGAGACATACTTGCGTATTTCGAGCGCGGCCGACCGCTGCATCCGGGTGCGCAGCAGGGCTGGGACGACCTTCGTCAGGGACCGACGCCTTCGGTGCGCGTGCGCTTCCGGCGGCGGCGAGCGGCCTCGGAGGCCTTCTTCCGCTTCTTGATGGAGGGCTTCATGTAGTGGCGGCGGCGCTTCAGCTCGCGAAGAACGCCCTCGGCGGCCATCTTGCGCTTGAGGTTCTTGATCGCGCGCTCGATGCCCTTGTCGCCGACGGTGACTTCGAGGGGCTTGCAGACCACGGCGTCGCCGGGGTTGATCGCCGTGCTGGTCGGGGTGGCGGTGACCACCGGGGTGATCGGATTGGAGGTCGTCATCTGGGTGTCCCCTTACTTCTTCCCGGTGCCCTTGCCAGCGGGGGCCTTGCCCTTGCGGTCGCCCGAGTGCCCGTGAAACGTGCGCGTCGGGGCGAACTCGCCGAACTTGTGACCCACCATGTTCTCGGTGACGAACACCGGGACGAACTTCCGCCCGTTGTGCACCGACACGGTCAGACCGACGGCCTCGGGGAGGATGGTGCTCCGCCGCGACCAGGTCTTGATCACGCGCTTCGACTTCTCCTCGGCGGCCTTGAGCACCTTGTCGAGCAGGTGCACATCGATGAACGGACCCTTCTTCAGTGAACGAGGCATGAGCTCAACCCTTCGCGCCGCGGCGCTTGATGATCATGGAATCCGTGCGCTTGTTGTGACGCGTCTTGAGGCCCTTCGAGAGCTGGCCCCAGGGTGAGCACGGCTGACGGCCGCCGGAGGTACGACCCTCGCCACCGCCCATGGGGTGATCGACGGGGTTCATGGTCACGCCGCGGTTGTGCGGGCGCTTGCCGAGCCAGCGCGAACGACCAGCCTTGCCGATGGTGATGTTCGCGTGGTCGGGGTTGCTCACCTGGCCGATGGTGGCGCGGCAGTCGAGGTGGACCTTGCGGATCTCGCCCGAAGGCAACCGCACCTGGGCCCACTCGTTCTCCTTGGCCACGAGCTGCGCCGCGACGCCCGCCGAGCGGACGAGCTGCGCGCCCTTGCCGACCTTGAGCTCCACGTTGTGGATCACCGTGCCGAGCGGGATGAACCGCAGCGGCAGGGCGTTGCCCGGCTTGATGTCCGCGTTGCGCGAGGACACCACGCTGTCGCCGGCCTTGAGGCCGTCGGCGGCGAGGATGTACGCCTTCACGCCGTCCACGTAGTGGAGGAGCGCGATGCGCGCGGTGCGGTTGGGGTCGTACTCGATGGCGGCGACCGTGGCGGGGATGCCGATACGGTTACGCTTCCAGTCGATGATGCGGTAGCGCTGCTTGTGACCGCCGCCGCGGAAGCGCGACGTGATGCGGCCCGCGTTGTTGCGGCCGCCGGTGGAGGTCTGGTGCTCCGTGAGCGACTTCTCCGGCCTCTTGTCCGAGATTCCCTCGAACGTGGAGACCGTCATGTAGCGCTGCGACGGGGTGTTGGGCTTGAAGGACTTGATCGCCATGGCTCTATCCTGACCTACGCCTGGTTCTCGAAGACTTCGATGGTGTCGCCCTCACGGAGCGTCACGATCGCCTTCTTCCAGTTCTGCGTCTTCGCGTAACCGCGACCCATCCGCTTCATCTTGCCGCGGACGATCATCGTGCGGACGTCGATGACCTTGACCGAAAAGGCGCCTTCGATGGCGGCGCGGATCTGCGTCTTGCTCGCGTCGCGGGCGACCTCGAACATGACCTTGTTGAGCTCGGCCTTCAGCGTCGCACCCTTCTCGGTGAGGGTCAGCGGGCGCCGGAGGATCTGGGGGATGTTGGTGTTCATCGCTCTGCTCGTCCTACGCGCTCAGGCGCTTCTCCAAGGCGCGCGCGGCGTCCTGGGTCAGGATCAGGGTGTCGTGCCGGAGCAGGTCGTACACGTTGACGCCCTCCGGCGGGAGGAAGGTCGCGCGGTCGAGGTTGCGCGTGGACAGGCGGAGGTTCTCGTTGGTGGCAGCGTCGACCACGACCGAGGCGCCCTGGGCCTTCACCGAGGTGAGCGCCTGGGCCACGGACTTGGTCTTCACGGCGTCGACGGCGAACCCGTCGAGGACCACGATGCGCCCCTCCTTCACGAAGAGCGAGAGCGCGTGCCGGAGGGCACCCGCGCGCATCTTCGCCGGCGGCCGGTAGGAGTAGTCGCGCGGCTTCGGCGTGTGGACCTTGCCGCCCTTCGCGAAGATGGGCGCCCGGATGTTGCCGTGGCGCGCGTTGCCCGTGCCCTTCTGCTTGTAGAGCTTCTTCTTGGAGCCCGCGACCTCGGCGCGGCCCTTGGTCGAGTGCGTGCCGGCGCGCCGCGATGCGAGCTGCGCCTTCACGATCTCGTAGAAGAGATCCTGGTTGATTTCGGTGATCCCGAAGACCTCATCCGAGAGGTCGATCTCACCGGTCTGCTCGCCCTTGATATTGACTACCGTCAGCTTTGCCATGGCGGTGCCCTCAGCTCTTGATTTCAACGTCCACGCCGGCCGACAGGTCGAGCTTCATCAGCGCGTCCAGGGTCTGCTGGGTGGGCTCCAGGATGTCGAGGAGCCGCTTGTGCGTGCGGATCTCGAACTGCTCCCGGGACTTCTTGTCGACGTGCGGCCCGCGCAGCACGGTATAACGGTTGATCTTCGTGGGCAGGGGGATGGGCCCCGCCACGCGGGCGCCGGTGCCCCGCGCCGTCTCCACGATCTCGCTCGCCGCCTGGTCGAGGAGCTTGTGGTCGAACGCCTTGAGGCGGATTCGGATCTTGGTGGTCGCCATTTCGGGTTTCCTTAAAGGTAACTTCAGTCGACTGGGGATCCCGCCACCCCCGACCGGCGCTCTTCGATGTACGAAGAGTCCCGGACGGGGGCGACGAGCGCCCCGGTCATCTCACTCGGTGATCTTGGTGACGACGCCCGCGCCGACGGTCTTGCCGCCCTCGCGGATGGCGAAGCGCATCTGCTCTTCGAGGGCCACCGGGGTGATGAGCTCGATGTCCATGGCGACGTTGTCGCCCGGCATGACCATCTTGACGTCCTCGGGGAGCTTGCAGACGCCGGTGACGTCGGTGGTGCGGAAGAAGAACTGGGGGCGGTAGTTGGTGAAGAACGGGGTGTGACGGCCGCCCTCTTCCTTCTTGAGGATGTACACCTGCCCGATGAACTTCTTGTGCGGCGTGATGGAGCCCGGCTTGGCGAGCACCTGACCGCGCTCCAGGTCGTCCTTCTCGATGCCGCGCAGGAGCACGCCGACGTTGTCGCCGGCCTGGCCCTGGTCGAGCAGCTTGCGGAACATCTCGACGCCCGTCACCACGCTCTTGCGGGTCGGGACGAAGCCGATGATCTCGACCTCCTCGTTGACCTTCACCACGCCGCGCTCCACGCGACCGGTGGCGACGGTGCCGCGGCCCTTGATCGAGAACACGTCCTCGATGGCGAGCAGGAAGGGCTTGTCGACGTCGCGCTGCGGCTCCGGGATGTGGGCGTCGAGCGCGGCGGCGAGCTCGTGGATCTTCTCTTCCCACTTGGCTTCGCCGTTGAGGGCGGGGAGCGCCGCGCCGCGCACCACAGGGGTGTCGTCTCCCGGGAACTGGTACTTGGAGAGCAGCTCGCGCACCTCCATCTCAACGAGGTCGAGGATCTCGGCGTCGTCCACCGCGTCGCACTTGTTGAGGAACACCACGATGTGGGGAACGCCCACCTGGCGGGCGAGCAGCACGTGCTCGCGCGTCTGCGGCATCACCGAGTCGAGCGCCGACACGACCAGGATCGCGCCGTCCATCTGCGCCGCGCCCGTGATCATGTTCTTGATGTAGTCGGCGTGGCCGGGGCAGTCGACGTGCGCGTAGTGGCGCTGCGGCGACTCGTACTCCACGTGCGCGGCGGCGATGGTCACCGTCTTGGTGGCATCGCGGTCGATGCCGCCCTTGGCGATGTCCTTGTAGGAGATCGCCTTGAACTTCGCGCCCTTCGCCTTCGACAGCACCGAGCTGATCGCCGCCGTCAGGGTCGTCTTCCCATGGTCGATGTGACCGATGGTGCCGACGTTGACGTGGGGCTTGCTGCGGCTGAACTTCTCCTTGGCCATTTCTCTCTACTCTCTTTCGTTCTTCGTTGTGGGTTGTCTTGAAACTCTTGTGATTACTTGCCGCGGCTCTTCGCCACGATCTCTTCCTGCACCACGTTGGGCACAGGCTCGTAGTGCGAGAACTGCATCGTCGAGACCGCGCGGCCCTGGGTCTTGCTGCGGAGGTCGGTGACGTAGCCGAACATGTTCGCGAGCGGCACGGTGCCTTCGACGGCCTGCGCGTTCTTGCCGCGCGCGTTCATGCCCTTGATCTGGCCGCGGCGGGAGTTGAGATCGCCGATGACCTCGCCCATGAACTGGTCGGGCGTCACGACCTCGACGGCCATGATCGGCTCCAGGATCGAGATGCCGGCCTTCTTGCAGGCGTCCTGCACGGCCATGGAGGCCGCGATCTCGAAGGCCTGCGCGCTGGAGTCGACGTCGTGGTAGCTGCCGAAGAACAGCCGCACCTTGGTGTCGATGACGGGGTAACCCGCCAGCACGCCGCGCTGGAGCGCCTCGCGGGCGCCCTTCTCCACCGCGGGGATGAACTCGCGGGGGATGACGCCGCCCTTGATGTCGTCCTCGAAGATGAAGCCGGTGCCGCGCTCGCCGGGCTCGAGGTCGAGCACGACGTGGCCGTACTGGCCGCGACCGCCCGACTGCTTGGCGTACTTGCACTCGCCCTCGGCCTTGCGCTTCACGGACTCGCGGTAGGCGACCTCGGGCTTGCCCGTGTTGGCCTCGACCTTGAACTCGCGCTTCAGGCGGTCGACGATGATCTCCAGGTGGAGCTCGCCCATGCCGTGGATGAGCGTCTGGCCGCTCTCCTCGTCGGTGTTCATGCGGAACGACGGGTCTTCGAACGCGAGCTTCTGGAGCCCGACGCCCATCTTGTCCTGGTCGCTCTTGGTCTTCGGCTCGATGGCGATCGAGATGACCGGGTCCGGGAACTTCATGCTCTCCAGCACGACCGGGTTCTTCTCGTCGCAGAGCGTGTCGCCCGTGCGGGTGTCGCGGAAGCCCACGGCCGCCGCGATGACGCCCGCGAACACGTCCTTGATGTCCTCACGCTCGTTGGCGTGCATGAGGAGCAGACGGCCCACGCGCTCGTTCTTGCCGCGGGTGGTGTTGAGCACGCTGGTGCCCGAGTCGAGCTGACCCGAGTACACGCGGATGAAGGTCAGGTTGCCCACGAACTTGTCGTTCATGAGCTTGAAGGCGAGCGCGCTGAAGGGAGCGCTGTCCTCGGCCTTGCGGATGACCTCCACGTCGGGCTTGTCGGGGTGCTTGCCGATGCGGGCCGGCACGTCGATGGGCGACGGGAGGTAGGTCACCACCGCGTCGAGGAGCTGCTGCACGCCCTTGTTCTTGAAGGCCGAGCCGCAGCACACCGGGACGAGCTTGAAGGAGATGGTGCCCGCGCGGAGGGCCGCGTGGATCTCGGCCTCGGTGATGGACGCGACGTCGTCCGCGAGGAACTTCTCGCCCACCGCGTCATCGACGTCGGCGATGGACTCGATGAGCTGCTGACGGGCGGTGTCGGCCGCGTCCTTGAAGTCCGCCGGGATCTCTTCGACGGAGAACTTCTGACCCTTGGAGGCCTCGTCGAACACGATGGCCTTCATGCGGATGAGGTCGATGACGCCGCGGTGCTTCTCTTCCTCGCCGAGCGGGAGCTGGATCGGCACCGGGTTGGTGCCGAGGCGCTCGCGCATCGACTCGACGCACATCTGGAAGTCGGCGCCGATCTTGTCCATCTTGTTCATGAACGCGATGCGGGGGACCTTGTAGCGGTCGGCCTGGCGCCAGACCGTCTCCGACTGCGGCTCGACACCGTTGCCGCCATCGAACACCGCGACCGCGCCGTCGAGCACGCGGAGCGAGCGCTCCACCTCGATGGTGAAGTCCACGTGTCCGGGGGTGTCGATGATGTTGACGCGGTGCTTGATGTCCTTGCCCGGGCCGATGCTGGGAACCCAGAAGGCCGTGGTCGCGGCGGAGGTGATCGTGATGCCACGCTCCTGCTCCTGCTCCATCCAGTCCATCGTGGCGCCGCCCTCGTGAACCTCACCGGTGCGGTGAATGCGGCCCGTGTAGAACAGGACTCGCTCGGTCACGGTCGTCTTGCCCGCGTCGATGTGGGCCATGATGCCGATGTTGCGATAGCGTTCGATCGGGAGGTCGCGAGGCACTGTGGTCTTCTCCGTCGGTGCGCCGCCCAACTTCGGGCGGCTGAGGTCTTGGAAACGAAGCCTTGAAACTCTGAGAGCGGGAGCGGCCAGTACACCGAACGCCGGACAGACGAAACCCCCCCGGGGACCTTTCTCCCTCACCTTCGGAGGGATACTTCACGGCCCGGGAGGGTCACGACTGGCGCTACTCACGCGTGCGGCTCACACCCTCGTCGGGGGAGCCGCTCTGTACCCACCCCGGTGGGGTGGCGCGGCGTCGGTCGTCTTATGTCGTCGTCGTCATGCGCTCGGGTCGATGCTCACCAGCGGTAGTGGGCGAACGCCTTGTTGGCGTCGGCCATCTTGTGGGTGTCTTCCTTCTTCTTGACCGCGTTGCCGCGGCCCTGGGCGGCCTCGGCCAGCTCGTTGGCCAGGCGCTCGGCCATGGTCTTCTCGCCGCGGCTGCGCGAATACGACACCATCCAGCGCATGGCAAGCGAGACCCGACGGTCGGGCCGAACTTCCACGGGCACCTGATAGGTCGCACCGCCCACGCGGCGGGACTTCACTTCGACCTTCGGCTTGATGTTGTCGAGGGCCTTGCGGAAGACCTCCAACGGGTCCTCCTTCTGGCGCGCCTGGATCAAATCAAAGGCCCCGTAGACGATCCCCTCCGCGATGGACTTCTCGCCGCTGAGCATCACGGTGTTCGTGAGCTTGGCGACCAGACGGTCCTTGTACTTGGGGTCCGGGACGTTCTTGCGCTTCGGTACTTCTCCACGACGAGGCATCGATCAACCCTTCTTCCGCTTGACGCCGTACTTCGAGCGCCCCTGGGAGCGCTCCTTCTTGTTCGTGTTGCTGGGGCCCGCCGCGCCGACCGCGTCGAGCGTGCCGCGAACGATGTGGTAGCGAACGCCCGGGAGGTCCTTCACGCGGCCGCCGCGGATGAGCACCACCGAGTGCTCCTGAAGGTTGTGCCCCTCGCCCGGGATGTACGCGGTGACTTCCATACCGTTGGTGAGCCGCACGCGGGCCACCTTGCGGAGCGCCGAGTTCGGCTTCTTCGGGGTCGTCGTATACACGCGCACGCAGACGCCGCGCTTCTGGGGGCAGTCCCGCAGCGCCGGCGACGCCGTCTTCCACTGGTTCGGGTTGCGGCCCTTCCGCACGAGCTGATTGATCGTAGGCATCGGTGGGGTGACTCTTCGGTTTGCTGGAGTTCTAAAGGTCCCGTCCATCAATGCGCGGGGGACCGGTCGCGAGGGGCGGCTTTATGACTGACACCATCGAAGGGTGTCAAGGGGCCCTCGCGATGCTCAGAGTTCGTGCTTGCGCATGAGGCGGTAGACGTAGCTGCGGTCGAGCCCCGAGGCCTGTGCGATGGCGCTCGTGTCGCGCTTATGGCGCCCCATCATCGAGCGCAAATATTCGCGCTCGAGGTGGTCGAGCCACCGGTCGCGGATGATCTTGAAGGGCTCGTCGGCGCTCACCGCCGGGAGCGCGCCCTCGGACGGAGGCGCGACGGAGGGATGGTGGTCGTCGACGCGCGCGCCGGCGAGATGCAGCGCGCCTCGCGCACCGAGCGCGAGAGCCCGCTCGACGAAATTGCGGAGCTCTCGAACGTTGCCCGCCCACGAGCGATGTCGCAGCTCCTGGAGGAGATCGGGCGTCACGACGTCGCGGGCGCGAGCGCCCGTCGGCATCAGCTTGTCGACGAGCAGGGGAATGTCGTCGAGGCGCTCGCGCAGCGGGGGCACCGTGACGGGCACGACCGAGAGGCGGAAGTAGAGGTCTTCGCGAAACGTCCCCGCGTTGACCATCGTCGCGAGGTCGCGGTGCGTCGCGGCGATGAAGCGCACGTTGACGTTGCGGTACTGCGACTCGCCGACCCGCCGCACCATGCGCCCTTCGAGCGCGCGCAGCAGCTTCGGCTGCATCGCGAGCGGCATCTCCCCGATCTCGTCGAGGAACACCGTGCCGCCGTCCGCAGACTCGATGGCCCCGGCGCGCGCGCCCATCGCCCCGGTGTACGCGCCCTTCGCGTTGCCGAAGAGCTCGACCTCCAGGAGGCTCTCCGCGAGCGCGCCACAGTCGACCACCACGAAGGGCTTCTCCGAGCGCGGCGACGACTCGTGCAGCGCGCGCGCGACGAGCTCCTTCCCGGTGCCCGTCTCGCCGAGCACGAGCACCGTGGAGTCCATCGACGCGACCCGGTAGAGCTTCGCGAACATCTCGCGCATCGGCACGCTGCGCCCCCACAGCGGGCCGAAGCGCTCGAAGGGCCAGAGGTCGAGCTCGAGGGTGTTCTGGTTGTAGTAGAGCCAGAGGTCGGTCGTGCCGACGTGCACGCTCCCGCCGTCGGGCACCCGCGCCTCGCGCACCCGCACGCCGTTGACGAAGGTTCCGTTGCGGCTGCCGAGGTCGCGCACCCACGCGCCGTCGGAGGTGACCTCGAAGGAGGCGTGGAGGCGCGACACCTCGTCGTCGCGCACGCTGATGTCGCAGTCCTCCGCCGAGCCGATCATGCGGCGACCCGTGAGCAGGTAGCTGTGCGAGCCCGCGGCGTCGACCCAGCGCAACTGCGGCTCGTGGAGGACGAGGCTCCGGGAGAAGCCGAAGTCGCTCAGGTTCACCAGGGTGTTCTCGTCGCTCATGATGGGCGCCGGAGTGTACCCGAACGTCTCAACGGATGGATCGCTTCGACAGTCGTCCAATGCGTCGGCCAAGTGTCCCAACGCTGGCCAAGCCGACGGAATCGACGGCCTCGGGTCGCGACAACCTACGGAGACCGCGCCGCCGTTGGACTGCCGTCCACTGACTGCGGCCCCGGGCCCCGAGGTGCTGCGTTGGCTGGTTCAGCGGGGTTTCACGCCGGTCGCGGCAACGTCGAGGGAGGGCTTGCCAACGTGGCATGAGTGGTGCTCAAGTCCGGGCCCGTCGGGGTCGCCAACGGTGGGCATTGGCGACGCGCGGCGACTACCCTCCCCCACTGCCCACATCGAGAGACCATCATGGCCGAAACCGTACATCTCTATCTCAAGGCGAACGGCACCGAGATCAAGGGCGAGAGCACGCAGACCAGCCTGGGTCGCGAGGGTTCGATCGAGTGCGTCTACTACGAGCAGGCCGTGAAGACCGCCCGCGAGGCGGGCTCGTCGCTCGCCACCGGCCGCCGCCAGTACGAGCCGCTGCTCATCCGCAAGCGCATCGACAAGTCGACCCCGCTCCTCGCCAAGGCCCTCTGCAACAACGAGGTCATCGAGGGCAAGTTCAAGTTCTTCCGTCCGAACCCCACCGGTGACGGCACGACCGAGCAGTTCTACACGGTCGAGATCAAGCGCGGCCGCATCAACTCGCAGAAGCAGATCGTGCCCGACACGATCGTCCCCGCCACCTCCACCGAGCCCCCCTTGGAGGAAGTGACCTTCGTGTTCCACACCGTCACCTGGACCTACGAGAACGGCGGCATCACGCACCAGGACACCTGGGACGCCCAGCAGTAGTCGGTCGGTCGCCCCACCAGCGACCACCCCATCGGAGCCCTCGCGGCGCTCTCCTCGCGGAGACGCTTCGGGGGCTTCGGCCATTTCAACCTCCGCGGCTCTCGGCTCACCCAAAGGTCCGTTGCTCGCGCCGATCGCACCGTGCGACCTTTCACGCCGCGCAGCGCCCACGCAGCGCGGGAGGAGCGACCCGTGGCGATCTCTTGCAGCAGCACCATCACGCACGTCCACGTCTTCGCGCGAGGCGCGCGCGTCACCCGGCGCGTGGTCCCGGCCCACACGCCCGCCGACGGCGAGGTCACGCTCGCGCTCGACGGTCTTCCCCCGCTCGCTGCGCCCGGGTCGTTTCGCGTTCGTCTCCCCGAGGAAGCCGCCGGTCGCACGCTGGTGCTCGTTCGCTCGACGCTCGTCGTCCCCGCGAGCGGCTCGGCGCTCGGTCCCTCGTTGGACGCAGTGCGCTCCATCGAACGCACGCTCCGCGGCGTCGATCGCCGCGCGTCGCTCCTGCACCGCCGACGCGAGGCCGTCGTCGCCGCTCGCCTCGCCCCCGACCACCGCGCGCGACGCGCCCCCGATGACCCGCGCGCCGTCGTGCAGCGAACCCGCGAGACGCTCGCCACCCACACGATGCTCGCCGACCTCGCCGCCGACCTCGACGCGCGCCTCGACGCCCTCCAGCGCCAACGCCACGAGCTCACCCTCGCCCTCCAGCGCGCCCGCGTCGAAGCCGCGCAAGCCCGCAGCGCCGATCGCGTCGGCGACGCGCACCCGACCCGGCGCGTGCTCGTCACCGTGCGCGGCGAAGGGCCCCTCCCCCACATCGAGCTCACCTACGCGGTGGGCGCGGCGCGCTGGTGGCCGATCTACACCCTCCGCATCCGCGACAACGCGCGCGCTGCGACTTGGGTGACCGAGGCCCTCGTCGCGCAACGCTCGGGCGAGGACTGGCGCGACGCGCGGCTCGAACTCTCCACCGCCGACATGCTCTTCGACGCGCGCATGCCGACGCTCCCGTCGCTGCGCTTCGGCCGCGCACAGCCTCCCTCGAAGCGTGGGTTTCGCGATCCACCCGCCGGGGTCGACGCGATGTTCGCGGGCTACGACCGGGCCTTCGGCGCGGCCCCCATGACGATCGCCGCGAGGTCGCCGTCTGCGCATGGATGGCAGGGCGGCGTCGAAGAAGAGGAAGAGGAAGAAGAAGAGTCAGAGGGAGAGGAGGTCGAGGCGTCGATGGCCTTCGACGACTCGCTCGCCGACCTGCGCGCCGAGGTGGCGCCGACCAGGACCCGCGCGGGGACGTCGCCTGGCGCGGGAGGTGCCGCGCCGGGAGCGCCTGTGGCCCCACCGATGTCGAGGGCCATGGCGCCGCAAGCGATGCGCATGAGCGCCGCGGCGCCCAAGAGCGCGAGTCTGCTGGGGGGCATGTTCGGTGGAGGTGGAGCCATGATGGATGGCGGGGCGGCGCCACCTCCGCCGGAAGATCCGATCGAGCCGTCCGACGCGTGGCTCGACTACGACGGGTTGACGCTCGGAGACGCCGCCGCCGCTCATCACCGCGGGCGACTCGGGCGCGACCGCGGAGACACCTGGCGACAACGACAGACCGAAGCCACGCGTTCGATGGAGTCAGTCGCCGCGCTACCCGGAACCGTCGACCCGATGCGCTCGCGCGGGATGTTCGATCATCGGTATGGCGCGGAAGGGCTGGTGGAGGTTCCGTCGGACGGGCTCACGCACCGGGTGCCGCTCGGCAGCGGAGACGCGACGCCGACGGTGCGCTGGCGGGCCGTCGCGTGCGAGCGCCCGGAGGTCTTTCGCGAGGTCGAGCTGCGCAACCCCTTCGACGCGCCGCTGCTCTCTGGACCGGTAGACGTCTACGTCGATGGGAGCTTGCTGGTGGTCGCCTCCATCGACCGCATCGACCGCGGCGGAACGCTCCGCGTCGGCATGGGCCTCGACGAACGCCTGCGCCTCGCCCGCAACGTGCGCGCGAAGGAGGACACGGCGGGTCTCCTTGGCGGCGACACCGTCATCGACCACACGGTCTCCATCGAGCTGTCGTCGGCGCTGGGTTCGCCCGCGCTCGTGGAGCTCGTCGATCGACTGCCGGTCACCGACGAGAAGTCCGTCGAGGTCACGCCGAAGGGCGCGCGCCCCGAGCCCGAGCGCTTCACCCAGGCCGAGCGCGGCGCGGCCGTGCGCGGGGGACTGCGCTGGGAGGTGATCGTCCCGGCGGGCGGGCGCAGCACCGTGGAGTTCAGCTACCGACTCACCATCCCTTCCAAGAACGAGATCATCGGAGGCAATCGCCGTGGCTGACCTGGTGAAGAGCGAGGCCGTGCGGGTGACCCTCTTCGAGGACCGCGCCGAGGTGGTGCGACGCGCGACCACCGAGGTCGCAGCGGGCGTCTCCTGGGTGGCGATCGACGGTGTGACGGCGGCCCTCGACGACCCGAGCCTCGTCGCGGGCGTGGTGGGCGACGGCGCGCGGGTCATCGCGACGCGCGTGGTGCGGGCGGTGCGAGCGGTCTCCGTCGCGGGAGACGACGAGCGCGACGCGGCCGAGCGTGACGCCGCGGAGACGACGGCCCGCCGGGCAGCGGCCGAGCGCGACGAGCATCGGATGCACACGGACGTCGAGCGCCTCGACGCCGTCGCGCTCGATTGGGTGAGAGCGGTGGCGGCCGTTCCGCGCGGGACGACGGACGACCCGGGCGCCGGAGCGACGGCGTGGCGCAGCGCCTTCGACGCCGTCGAGGAGAGCGCGAGCGCCACCGAGGATGCGCTGCTCGACGCGGAGGACCGGAGCATCGACGCGCGCACCCAGCAGGGGCGGGCGCTCGTGCGGTTGGAGGCAGCGAAGGCGACGCGTGACCTGCGGACGTCGCGAGTGGAAGTGCAGGTCGAGGCGAGCGAGGCGCGGTCGGTCACCATCGAGCTCAGCTACCGGACGCCGTGCGCGCTGTGGCGGCCGGAGCACCTCGCGCGCTGGACCCCGGCGGGTGATGGCGAGCCGTCGAGGGTGACCATCACCACGGCGGCGGTGATCTGGCAGGTGACGGGCGAGGTGTGGAGCAACGTGGCGGCGCGCTTCTCGACGGCGCGCCCGGCGAAGTCGGCCGCGGCGCCGCTGCTCACGGACGATGTGCTGACCACGCGGCGCAAGAGCGAGCCCGAGCGTTCGCGGGTGGTGGTGGAGGCGCGCGAGCAGACCATCACCACGGCGGGCCTCGCGCGCGGCAGCCGCGACGTCGACGAAATGCCGGGCGTGGAAGACGGCGGCGAGGCGCAGTGGCTGGAGGGCGCGCACCCGGTGAGCATCCCGAGCGACGGCGAGCCCCATCGGGTGGAGCTCACCCGCACGACGGTCGACGCGACGGTCGAGCGCGTGGCGTGGCCCGAGCGCGGCGACGCGGTGCACCTGCGCGCGACGGCGACGTACGCGGGCGCGGTTCCGTTGCTCGCGGGGCCGGTGGTGCTCGCGCGCGGCAACGAGCTGGTGGGCCGCGGGCGCGTGGACTTCGTGGGGCGCGGCGAGCCCTTCGAGCTGGGCTTCGGCGTCGACGACGGGCTGCGCGTGCGGCGCTCGGTGGACGAGAAGCGCGACGTGACGCCGGTGATCGGCACGCAGAAGGTCGCGCGTACGGTGCGGCTGTACCTGAGCAACCTGTCCGACGAGGCGCGGAAGCTGAGCGTGGTGGAGCGCTACCCGGTGAGCGAGGTCGACGACGTGAAGGTCGCGGTGGTGTCACACGACGGCGCGACGCTCGATGCGCGGGATGGGTTCGCGAAGTGGGCGGTGACGCTCGCGGCGGGGAGCACGCTGACGCTGACGCTGGTGTACCGCATCGAGGCGGCGGCGAAGGTGGTGCTGCCGACGGGTTGAGAGGCGAACCGACGCAGTAGCGGAGCCCGTCGCGCGGCTCTCCTCCTCCGCCAGTGCACATGGAGTCTATGCTCGGGGAGTGAGTGACCTTGAAGCGGTCTTCGACCTCGACTCCACGGAGAACCCGCACCGCGTGCTGGAGGACATCGTCACGCGCGTTCTCTACAGGCGCGACGTGTGGGAGTGGGGCGCCTCGGACGGTCTCGTGTCGTACCGCGTGACCGAGCACAGCCCAACGCGGGTGCGCCTGCGCGGCAAGATCATCGAGATCACGAAGCAGACCCTCCACGCCTTCTGGCTCGACGTCGATCGCGACGACGCCGCGCCCGGCCGCCTCCACTGGACGCTCTACTTCGACATCGACCCGACGGGGCTCAGCGAGCGGCGCGTCCGCAACCTCATCGACGCCATCGACGAACCCGGCCAGATCGCCTGGCGGACCACGCTCCGCGGTAGCGAGGAGGCTGATCCGACGAGCCCGCCGCGCGGGTGATCGGCCGCGCGTCGACGGGCCTCGCTACGCCCGCTTGAGCAGCGCCGCGAGCCCCGTCGCGTTGGCGTGGGTGATCGCCACCGCGAGCGCGTCGGCGGCGTCCTCCTTGGGGACCTCCGCGAGCCCGAGCATCGACTTCACCATCGCCCCGACCTGGGCCTTCTCCGCGCGGCCGTTGCCCGTCACCGAGCGCTTCACCACCGCGGGCGGATACTCCACCACCGTCAGCCCCGCGCGCGCCGCGAGCAGCATCGCCACCCCACGCGCATGACCAATCACCAGCGCCGCGTGCGGGTCGCGGCTGACGAAGGCCTGCTCCAACGCCACCACCGCGGGCTTGTGCTGCGCGAGCACCTGCTCCAACCCATCGGCGATGACCCGCAGACGCTCCGGGAGCAGCGCCGTCGCCGGCGCCTTCGCCACCCCATGCGCGATGTGGATGTACTTGTTGCCGCGGCGGACGACGAGGCCGTAGCCGAGCCGGTGGCTGCCCGGGTCGATGCCGAGAACGAGGATGTCGGGGATGCCCACGCGAGCGCTCTACGCCCGCACGGTCGCGCTCACAACCCCAGCCACGGAACCGGGTCGACGGTCTCGCCCGCGTGGCGCACCTCGAAGTACAGCATCGGGCCGCGGCCGTCGTCGCCCGCGCTGCCGACCACGTCGCCGGTCGACAGCTCCTGGCCGACGCGCACGTCGATGCGCGCGAGGTTGGCGCTCACCGAGTAGTAGTGATCGCCGTGGTCGACGATGACGATCATGCCGTAGGCGCCGTAGCGATCGGCGAAGGCCACGCGACCGGGGAACACCGCGCGGGCGGGGGTTCCGAGCGCGACCGAGATCTCGATGCCGGGGCCTTCGGCGCCCTCGCGATACGCACGACGCACCTCGGCGCGGCCGGCGACCGGGAAGAGCAGACGGCCCGCGCTCTCGGCGAAGCGCTCGACGCCAGGGGTCACCGACGCGGCGCCGCCGTAGACGGTGACGGAGGGGGGCGGGGCGCTGGGGTTGATGGTTCCGTAGGCGCCGAGGGCCAGGTTGGCGCGCTGCTCGGCCTCGGCGCGAGTGCGCTGCTCCTGGGCGACCTGGAGGAGACGCGAGACGCGCTGGCGGTCGAGGTCGAGCGTCTCGGCGCGACGGTCGGCGCGCTCCATGGTCTTGAGCGTGGCGTGCAGAACGCGGCGCACCCGGCCCGCTCGCGCGGCGTGGTCGAGGAGCATCTCCGGGCCACCGCGCACCGCGAGCGCGTCGCCCTGTGAGAGGTGGTAGAGCCAGCGGGCCTGCTGCCGGGCCCGCGCACGGAGGGCCGCGCGCTCCGGGGTGAGCGTCGAAGCGTCGGTGTCGATGCGCGTGAGCTCGTTGGAGAGGCGAACGATCTCCGCCTGCGCCGACGACAGCGCGCCGAGCGGCGACGAAGGGACGGCCGCGACGCCGAGGTTCTGCGCGACGGGACGCGACGGAGCGGCCGAGAGGCCGAGCACCATCGCACCGAGGATCAACGCTCGCTTCACGTGCTCACCTCCGCTCAGGACTGAAGACCGCGACGGAGCGCCGCGGCGCTGCCCAGCGCGCCCAGCATGCCGCCGCCCACGATCAACATCGCCAGCACCGACCACGGGAGAAACACCGGGTGCAGCCCGAGCACCGTTCCGAGGGACAGCTCGAACTGCGAGCGCAGCGTCATGAACACCACCGCGAGCACGGCGACGGCGACGGCGGCGCCGATGGTTCCGAGCATCGCGCCCTCGATGAGGAAGGGGCCGCGGATGTACGAGCGCGTGGCGCCGACGAGGCGGAGCACCTCGATCTCGCGGAGACGTGCGGCGAGCGACATGCGGACGGTGTTGCTCACCACCGCGAAGACACACAGCAGCACGCCGAGGGCGACGATGCCCGCCGCGGCGCGACCGCCCGCGAGCAGGCCGCGCAGGCGCTCGGTGAAGCCGCGGTAGGTCTCGACCTCGGCCACCATCGGGATGCGACGCACACGCAGCGCGACGGAGGCGACGCGCTCGGCGGTGACGGCCGACGGGACGAGGCGCAGCTCGATGGTCGCGGGGAAGAGCTCGACGGGCGCGCTGCCGACGGTGTTGTCACCCTGGCTGAGCGACTGGCGGGCCTCGGCGGACGACACGTAGCGGGCGTCCTCCACCTCGGGCAGCGCGGCGAGCGCGCGGCGCAGGCTGTCGACCTGATCGACGGAGGCGCCCTCGGCGAGGAAGACGGTGACCTTCACCGGCGAGCCCCAGCGACGCACCATGGCGCCGGCGTTTTCGAGGACGAGCAGCGCGCCCGCCATGCAGAAGAGCGCCAGCGCCACGGTGGCGATGGACAGCATCTGCGTGCCGAACTGCTGGCGGAGTCCCTTGAGTGCGCGATCGAACATGGGCGGTTTCCGTGGGGAGGTGGATGGAGGGGTCAGTTGAGGGAGACGCCGTGCTCCAGCACGCCGCCGAGGCTCGCGAGACCCGCGCGGGCCTCGATGCACTGACCGTCGTCGATGACCACGAGGCGCCGCGGAGAGATCTCCAGCAGCGAGCGGTCGTGGGTGGCGAAGATGACGGTGGTTCCGGCTTCGTTGATCTCTTCGAAGAGCCCGAGGATGTCGAGCGCGAGCACCGGGTCGAGGTTGCCGGTGGGCTCGTCGGCCAGGACGATGGCGGGCTCGGTGACGATGGCGCGCGCGATGGTGACGCGCTGCTGCTCGCCGCCGGAGAGCACCGAGACCTTCTCCTCGCCGCGGCCGTCGAGGCCGACGCGCTCCAGCGCGAGGGCGACGCGCGAGCGGATGACCCGGTGGGGAAGGCCCATCACCTGGAGGGCGACGGCGACGTTTTCGAAGACGGTCCAGTAGGGGACGAGGCGGAAGTCCTGGAAGACGACGCCGATGTTGCGGCGCAGGTGGGGGATGCTGTCTTCGGTGAGGCGCGCGATGTCGCGGCCGCAGAAGAGGATGCGTCCCTCGTCGACGGTCTCGGCCTTGTAGATCAGCTTGAGCAGCGTGCTCTTCCCGGCGCCCGATGGGCCGGTGACGAAGACGAACTCGCCGCGCTCGATGGTGAGGTCGACGCCGCGCAGGACGGGGGCGTCGGCGCGGAAGACCTTCATGACGTTCTCCAGCACCAGGATCGGCTTGTGGGCCGCGGCGCTGTCGAAGTGTCCTTCGGGACGGAAGTGCGGACGGAACGTATTCGAGACGCGAGAGCGACCCATGGAGCGGCAGTACCGCGGCGCCGCGAGGAGCTCCAAAAAGGTGGCAGGGAAAAGCCGGGGCTACCAGACGAGGCGGGGAAAGGGGTCGCTGCCCCAGGCGAGCGCCGGGTCGTACAGCTCGCGCAGCACCTGCTCTCCTTCGCGGTCGCGCGGGGAGAATCCGAAGGGCGGCTCCTGCGAGGAGTCCATCGGATTGGCGTAGTAGCGCCACACGAAGCCCCCGGTGAACCAGCGCCGGCCGATGAAGGCCTCCATCAGCGCGCGATAGCCCATGGCCTGCGCGTGGGCGTCGACGCGCACGTTGCCCAGGTCTTCGGGCCACTCCCACGGACGCAGGGTCGGGTCGGGCCGCGCGGTGTAGCCGAACTCCGCGAACATCACCGGCCTCGCCCAGCGGCGTGACGCTTCTTCCAACCGATCGGCGCGGGCGACGGCCGCGCGGCGCAGCTCGTCGAGGGTCGCGCCGGGGTGCTCGGCCAGCGGGTAGAAGGCCTGGATGCCCACGACGTCGAGGCGATCCCAGAAGGTGACGCCCTCCTCGCCGTCCCAGTTGGCCGAGTAGGTGAGCATGCCGTGATAGACGCGGCGGATCTGCGCGATGACGTCGAACCACTCGCCGCGCGTGCTCGACGAGGACTTCATCTCGACGCCGATGGAGAGCATCTCGGCGCCCGACTCCTCGGCCACCCTCGCCCACGCCGTCACGAAGCGGGTGTAGCTCGCGAACCAACGGCGCCACGCGACGTCGTCGCGGTGGGCGATCTCGCCGCGCCAGCCGCCCATGTCGACCCAGAGGTGCGGGATGAGCAGCACGCGAAGGCCGCGCGCGTGGGCCTGGGCGATGACGCGCTTGACGTTCTCGCGGTTGACGTCGAAGGGCGCCTCGAAGTCGAGGCGGATGTCGGTCTCGTCGAGGTCCCACTGACGGCCGAAGGGTGTGAAGGAGACCCAGTTGCAGCCGAGGGCGACGAGCTCATCGAGGGCCGCCGCGCTGGCGGGCGTGCCGTACCCGACGCCAGGGTGCTGGGAGCTTTCGATGGGGCCGAGCGTCGCGCCGCGCATCGCGCCGAGACCCGAAGCGGCCCACGCGTCGGGCGAGTAGCCGATGGCGGGGCGGGTCTGGGCGGTGACGGTGAGAGGGAGGAGAGAGAGGCCGAGCGCTACGAGCGACCCAAGAGCTTGTCGAGCTCGCCGCGGCGTTCGAGGTCGTGGAGGTCGTCGCTGCCGCCCACCGACTTCCCGTCGATGAAGATCTGCGGAACCGTTCGCTGCCCCGTCGCCTCGACCAGCCACGCCCGCTTCGTCGGGTCGTCGTCCACGTTGATCTCCGTGAACGCCACCTTCTTGCGGTTGAGCAGCCCCTTCGCGCGCACGCAATAGGGACAATACGTCGTCACGTACACCTGCACATCGGCCATGGGAGCCTCCTGATTCCGATCTCACGACGCCTCGATGATGGTCACAGAAACTTGTGCGCGAGGCGGACGCTGAAGGTGACCAGCCCGGCGGCGAGTGTCACGCCGAGGTAGGCCGTGAGCCACGGCAGCGCCAGGGCACCCGTCACCGACCAGGCCCGACGCACGCCGATGGGCGACGCGAGCGCGACGCCGAGCGTGAGCGCGAAGAGCAGCGGCCCCATGAGGTGCGCGCGGAAGGCGTCGAGCACATGCAGGTGGGCCATGTTGGTGAAGCTGGTGGTGAGCCCGCAGCCGGGGCACGGCACATGGGTCATCGCCTCGAACGAACACGGTGGCAGACCGAGCTGCTGGTGCGTCCCGAAGCCGCGGTGGTCGGGGTTGAGCCACGCCGAGAGGATGACCACCGGCCACGCGGCGAGCGCGGCGAGCGCCCAGGCGGCTCGATCGAAGAGGCGACGCGGCGGTGGGGCGAGCGTCACGTCGGTGGGCGTAGCGGTCGACATCGGGGCGGTTCGCGCATGCTAGCGTGCGCCGCCGTGAGGGTCATCGACGCAATCACGGGCACCGCATTCCTCCTGCTCTCCACGACGGCTCGCGCGCAGGACGCGGGGGCGGTCGACGCTCCGGTGGTGACGCCGGAGTCGCTGGTGGCGCCGCTGCGCGCCGGGAGGGTTCCGGTGCTGGTCAACGCCAGACGCACGCGGCACCCGGCGAGCGAGGCGCTGCACCCGCGGCTCGAACGCAACCGTTGTTATGAGCTCGTCGGAGCGGCGCAGGGCGCCTCGCAGGTGCGTGCGCAGGTGCGGGTACGAGAGGCCATGGAGGGCCCCGGGCTCACGCTGGCCAACTCGGCGGGGACGGCGGTGCGCCAGCGGTTCTGCGTGACCGAGGCGCCGGAGCTGTACCGGGTCGACGTCGAGGCGTGGAGCGCGGCGTGGTGGCACCTGGAGGTGCTCGCGCTCGACGAGCGGGTCAACGCGGTGCGGGTCGCGGTCGACGCAGGTGCAGAGGACCCCGGCGCCACGACGACGGCGCGGTTTCCCGTCGGCGGAACCGGGTCGGACTACCTCGGCGCGCAGCTCCGCCAGGTGGCGGCGCGGCGCCCGGGGACGCTCGGGTTCACGGCCATGTCGCGGCACACGCTGGCCACCAACGGGATGATCGAGCAGACCGTCGCGTTGCCCTCCAACCGATGCGTGGAGGTGGTGGCGGCGGGCGTTCCGAGCGTGAGCGATCTGGTGGTGGAGCTCGAAGACCCGACGCGGCACCGCGTGGCCCAGGACGCGACGCACCGCGGGACCGAGAGCGCGCGCTTCTGCACCCGCTACTCGGGGCTCTATCGCTACCGGGTGCGGGTGTTTTCGGGCGCGGGCGACGTCGGCGTACAGGTGTTCATCGACCCGTAGGGGCGCGCCGGGTCGCGGCGGCGCGGGCGCGGGCGGCGGGATGATTCACCCGCCGACGCGGCGGACGGGGCGGCAGCCAGACGCCGGTGTGGCACTGGCGATCGCCCGCGGGGCACGCGATGCGGACGTGGAAGTGGTTGTCGTGGGGCGAGACCCGCGCGGGCTGCACCAGGGTGTTGGCCGCGAGGTTGATGAGGGCCTGCGAGGCGTGCACCGCGCGGGCGTGCTGGAGCAGCAGGGCGCGCAGCGGCGTCGAGACGAAGAGGCGCTCGACGCGGACGTGATGGTCGGTGAGCAGCGCGGTGACGAGGGCCCAGTTGCGCTCGGTGTCGAAGCGCAGGCTGCCATCGAGCGAGCGGCCGTTGCGATCGAAGACCACGTAGTCGTAGAGGGTCACCGGACGCGACTCACCGCGCGCCGGGTTGGTGCGCGCGAAGAACGCAATGTCGGCGTCGCGCCCTGACTGGTGCGAGCGGTGACGGCTGACGGCGCCGCCTTCGCGGGCCGAGAGATCGCCCACGGTGAGCGGCACCCTGAACTGCTGCCGCATCTTGGCGGCGGTGCGTTCGAGGAGGCTGACGAGCTCGTCGGTGCCCCACTGGAGGGTGCGACCAGGGAGCGTGCGGCAGTCCGCCGAGGCGAGGCGGCGGCCGTGGTCGAGCGTCCCGTGGTTGGGCCATGCGACGCTGGTGGTCGGCGGGGGCGGAGGGATGCGACCGCGGCGGGCGCGGGGCGGAGGGTCGGCGTGGGCGACGCCCACGACGCTGCACAGCGCGAGGAGCGTCCACCAGAGCCGTCGCAAGGGCCGCACGGCCGAGGCGTAGCAGCGCGCGCGAAGGTCACGCCAGAGAATGACAAGCGCTTCGTTGACGGCTGCACGAGCGTTCAGCTAGCTTGCCTGAACCGCCAGACAGGTTCCGATGAGCAGTGCCGACACTGTTCAACACCGAAGAGGAGCGCACACGCCGATGCTTCCACTCACCGAACGTCAACAGGCCATCCTGGAGTTCATCGCGCAGGCCATCGTGGAGAAGGGGTATCCGCCGACGCTGCGAGAGATCGGGGCGCGCATGGACATCCGCTCGACCAACGGGGTGAGCGATCACCTGCGCGCGCTGGAGCGCAAGGGCTACCTCGAGCGCATCGGGATGAAGTCGCGCGCGCTCAAGCCCACCAAGCTCGGCCGCACCTTCCTGATGAAGAGCCTCGAAGCCACCGAGGAGATGCCCGAGAAGGTGATCCGCGTCGACCGCGACGACCGCCCGGCCAACGACGCCGTGGCCATCCCCTTCTACAGCCGCATCGCGGCCGGCGCGCTCGGCGTCATGGATGAGCGCGTCGAGCGCTACATGCACGTCGACCCGTCGATGCTCCGCGGCGGCGGGGAGACCTTCGCGCTGCGGGTGAAGGGCGAGTCGATGATCGACGCGGGCATCCACGACGGCGACACGCTGTTCGTGAAGCGCCAGCAGACGGCGTCGCGCGGCGAGATCGTGGTGGCGGTGGTGGGCGACGAGGCGACGGTGAAGCGCTACTTCCCCGAGCCCGACCACATCCGGCTCCAGCCCGAAAACAAGACCATGAGCCCCATCTTCGTGCGCAAGCGCGAGATGGGGGTGTTTCACATCCTCGGCGTGGCGGTGGGGTTGTTTCGCGACGTGGCCGGCGTCAGGATGATGTGATGTTTCCGCCGCTGCTCGTGGGGGCCGTTGTCTCGGGCCTTGCGACCGTCGGGAGCCTCGCCCAGTTCTACCGCCAGCAGCTTGGTCCCATGACCCTCGCCGAAGCGAGGGCCCTCGAACACCTCCCGATCACCCCCATCGGCCAGGCCACCACCGGTCTCGTGAAGCTCGTGGGAACGCTCGGATGCGAGCACCCCACGGTCAGCCAGTACGGCGGCGTCGCGACGGCCGTGCGCCAGGTGCACCACTACGTCATCGAGGGCGGTGGGCTGCGCGCGCGACGGACGCTCGCGCGGGTCGAGCGCACCGAAGGGACGTTCTGGGTGGAGGACGACTCGGGGCGGGTGATGCTCGACCCCAACCAGTGCCGCATCGACTTCGAGGCCGACGCGGGCGACGGCGAGAGCCTCGTCGACGAGCAGGTGCTGCGCGTGGGCGAGCGCGTGGCGATCATCGGCGAGGTGCGGCGCGGCGCGCTGACGGCGAAGCACCCGATGCGTCAGTCGCAGACGGGGTCGGGCGACGGGCTGAGCTTCGTTCGGCCGCCGATGGTGACCTGGCGCACCGAGCCCGAGGTGCTGCCGCGCCTGCTACCGCCCACGGGGGCCGCCGCGCTCTCGGCGAGCACCGTGGGCATGGCCATCCTCGGGGCGATCCTCCAGGTCTGAGCAGCTCACGGCCGGTCGAGGGCCGAGCGCACCGCCGTCAGGAGCGCCTCCGGCGTGAAGGGCTTGTCGAGCACCGCCGCGTAGCGCTGCATCGCTGCCGGGATGGCGTCGCCCGACCACGCCGTCATGAACAGGGCCCGCACCCCGGGGTGCTGCTGCGCGATGCGGTTCACCATCTCGACGCCGTTGAGGCTGGGCATCACCACGTCGGTGAGCACCAGCGCGATGGCCCCCGCGGCGGCCTCGTACACCCGCAGGCCGTCGTCACCGTCGACGGCTTCCATCACACGGTAGCCGTGGCGTTCGAGGAGCTGCACCGCGAGGCGGCGCACCATGGGCTCGTCCTCCACTACGAGCACCGTCTCGCCGCGGCCCTCGCGCATCGCGTGCGCGGGCGGGAGCGGCGCGACGTCGGCCGGGGCTTCGGTGCCCGGCAGGCAGATGTTGACGCTGGTGCCGCGGCCGGGCGCGCTGTCGATCCACACGGCGCCGCCGCACTGCCGCACGATGCCGTAGACCGTCGCGAGACCGAGGCCCGTCCCCTGACCGGTCGCCTTCGTCGAGAAGAATGGATCGAAGGCCCGCTCCACCGTCGCCGCGTCCATCCCGACGCCGGTGTCGGTCACGCGCAGATGCACATGGTCGCCCGCCGCGAGCTCGGCGTGGATCTGCGCGTCGTCCGGGTCGAGCGGCGCCGACGAGACCATCAGCGTGAGCACCCCGCCGGCGGGCATGGCGTCGCGCGCGTTGACGCAGAGGTTGAGAAGCACCTGTTCGAGCTGACCGGGGTCGCACCGCACGCGCAGCGCCGCCGGGTCGAGGCGCACCTCCAGGCGCACGTGCTCGCCGATGAGCCGCGAGAGCATCCGGTGCATGTCGCCGACCAGCGCGTTGAGGTCGATGACCCGCGCCTGCGAGAGCTGCCTCCGACTGAACGACAAGAGCTGCCGGGTGAGCTGCCCCGCCCGCGACGCCGCGCGCAGGATCTGCTCCAGCTCGGCGTGCACCTCGTGGTCGCCGGGCAGGCGGTGGCGCGCCACCGTGGCGAAGCCGGAGATCACCTGGAGCATGTTGTTGAAGTCGTGCGCGATGCCGCCGGCGAACTGCCCGATGGCCTCCATCCGCCGGGCGTGTCGACGGTCTTCCTCGCCGCGGCGCAACGCCGTGATGTCGTTGGCCAGCGAGAACACACAACGCTCGCCGTAGAAGTCCATGCGCTCGGCGGACACCAGCACGATGAGCTGCTCGCCCGTGCGGGTGCGGACGCGCGCTTCGAGGTTGCGCACGGGGCGGCCCTCCGCGAAGGCGGCGGTGAGGCGGTCGCGGTCGCGCGAGTCGACCCAGATGTTGAGCTCGGTGGACGTGCGGCCGATGACGTCGGCGCGCTCATAGCCGAGCAGCGCGAGGAAGCTGTCGCTGACGGCGATGTACTGCTGGTCGCGGAGGCGGGTGATGACCGTCGGCGTCGGCGTGATGTGAAGCATCGACTCGAAGCGCGCCTCGGCGAGAGCGTGCGATCGGTCGTCAGGGCTTTCGGGTCGGTCGGACACGCGGGCGCTCTGCCCTTTCCGCTAGGACTTCCCGGTCGGCTCCTTGGCCACGGGAACAAACCTTCCGCCGCGCATCACCCGCGACTCGCCGTCGGGCAGCGCGCCCGGCCACACCGTCACCACGGCCTCGGCCACGACCTGACCGCGGTCGGCGACCCACTCGTTGCGCTCGGCGACCCAGGCCACCACGGCGTCCTTCACTTCCTGTGAGATCGGGCGCTCGTCCGCCGGGTCCATGACCGAGTAGCCGTCGCGCGGCGTCCAGGTGAGCTGTAGCGGTCGATCGGGGTCGGCGTCGCGCATCGACTGGCGGTGGGCCTCGGCGTCGGCCGCCGCGCGGCGAACAGCCTCCGCCTCCTGCTCGGCGCGGGCGATGGCATCTGCTTCGTCCATGCGACGCACCACCGCGGCCTCGTCGGCGTCGAGCGGGCGCACCGCCTGCCGCAGGCGCTGGTGCATCGCCGGGTCGGAGGACTCGGCGATGAGGCCGATCACCTCCATCATGTGGGGCCGGTCGGCCAGCCAGGTCTCCGCGTCGTCCTCGCTCTCGAACGAGGCGATGAGGAGCTCGGAGTTCTCGAGGTTACGCAGCCGCAGGTCGAGTCTTGCCATGGGGGTTGCCCCCACTCTATCCCCTCGCGACGCCGGGCGGGGCGTTCTATCGTGACAGTTCGCGGAGGTCAGGCGTTGGTGATGAAGGGCACGATCCTGGTGGTCGAAGACAACCCGGATGATGAGTTCTTGACGCTGCGCGCGCTCAAGAACAACGGCATCGGTGACCGGGTGGTGGTGGCCCGCGACGGCGCCGAGGCGGTGGCCCGGCTCGTGGGCACCCCCGAAGCCCCGCCGGACGTCACCCCCGCCCTGGTGCTGCTCGACCTCAAGCTGCCGAAGCTCGACGGCATCGACGTGCTGCGCGTCCTGCGGGCCGACCCGCGGACGGCCCTCGTGCCGGTGGTGATCCTGACGTCGTCGGCCGAGGAGCAGGGCATCGCCGACGCCTACCGCTGCGGCGCCAACAGCTACGTGCGCAAGCCGGTGGACTTCGTTCAGTTCAACGAGGTGGTGCGCGCCCTCGGACAGTACTGGCTGGTGGTCAACGAGGCGCCCGGCGCCGGGGGGAGCTCGCGATGACGGATGTACTCCGTGTGCTGGTCGTCGAGGACAACGAGGACGACGCGACGCTGCTGCTGATGGAGCTGCGCCGCGGCGGCTTCGACCCGCGGGCGACCCGGGTCGAGACCCCGGAGGCCCTGCGCGAAGCCCTGCTCGGCGGGCCCTGGGACATCGTCATCTCGGACTACAGCATGCCGCGCTTCGAAGCCCCGCAGGTGCTCTCCGTGGTGCAGGAGAGCGGGGTCGAGATCCCGTTCATCATCGTGTCGGGGACGGTCAACGAAGAGCTCGCGGTGGCCTCGCTCAAGCGCGGCGCGAGCGACTTCATCTCCAAGGGCAACCTCACCCGGCTCAACCCGGCGGTGCGCCGCGAGCTCGCCGCGATGGTCGAGCACCGCGAGCGCGGTCGGCTGGAGGCGCAGCTCCGGCAGTCGCAGAAGATGGAGGCCATCGGCCACCTCGCGGGCGGCGTCGCGCACGACTTCAACAACCTCCTCGCGATCATCCTCAGCTACACCGAGCTGGTCATGTCGAGCACGCCCAAGGCCGACCCGCGGCACGAGGACATGCAGGCCATCCGCGACGCGGCCGAGCGCGCGAGGTCCCTGGCGAAGCAGCTCCTGGCCTTCGGCAGCAAGCAGGTGCTGGCGCCCAAGGTGGTCGACCTCAACGATCTGGTGCGTGAGGCCGAGCGGCTGCTGCGGCGCACCATCGGGCAGCACATCGCCTTCGTCGAGGCCTTCGAAGAGCCGCTGGCGCGGGTGCGGGTCGACCCGGGTCAGGTCAGCCAGATCCTCATCAACCTCGTGGTCAACGCGCGCGACGCGATGCCCAAAGGGGGAACGGTGCGCTTCGAGACCGCCAACGTGTTGCTCGACGACGCCTACGCGGCGAAGAACCCCGGGGTGAAGCCGGGCCCCTACGTCGGGGTCTTCGTGGCCGACACGGGCACGGGGATGGACGCCGAGACGAAGGCGAAGGTGTTCGAGCCATTGTTCACCACCAAGCCCGTGGGCGAAGGCACCGGGCTCGGGTTGTCGACGGTGTTCGGTATCGTGAAGCAGAGCGGCGGGCACGTCACCGTGGAGAGCGAGCTCGGGCGCGGGACGACGTTTCGGGTGTTTCTCCCGCGGGCGGTTGAGTAGCGTCCGCGCCCGGAGGCACCGGAACATTTCATGGGCGCACGCGAGCTCGAAGCACTCATCCAGCAGTCCCTCGCCGATCCGAGCATCACGCACGCCACCCGCGCCTCCGTCGAGCGCGTGTTTGGTCAGCGGGCGATGGACCGCGAGACCGTCACGCTCTTCTGCGCGCAGGCCATCGTGCTGGCGCGCGCGTCGATGAGCGACGACCGCATGCGCGACACCTTCCGCTGGGTGCTCTCGCTCGCCGAGCTCACGCAGGACGGCGCGAAGCCCGCGGCGCCGTCGGCGGAGACGGGCGGGCGGGCGACGTTCAGTCCGGGGGACCAGTGCCTCGACGCCATCCGTGAGGAGTTCGGGCGGGCGAAGCGCAAGGTGGACGTCTGCGTGTTCACCATCACGGACGACCGCATCCGCAACGCGATGCTCGACGCGCGGCGCCGCGGCGTGGTGATCCGGGTCATCAGCGACAACGACAAGTCCATGGACGAGGGCTCGGACATCGAGCCGCTGCGGCGGGCGGGCGTGGAGGTCAGGGTCGACCAGACCGAGGCGCACATGCACCACAAGTTCGCGATCTTCGACGGCGCCCGGCTGCTCAACGGCAGCTACAACTGGACCCGCAGCGCCGCCAACTACAACCAGGAGAACGTCGTGGTCACGGGCGACCGCGCCCTGGTCGACGCGTTCGGTGCGGAGTTCGAGCGCCTCTGGACGCGCTTCGCGACGCAGCGGTAGGTCCGCTATCGTCGCGGTCCTCCATGGACACCATCGACCGCATCGCCCCGACGCGACGACCCGAGGGAGTGAGCCCCGCGCAACACCAGACCTGGGAGACCCTGCTCTTCCTCCACTGGCGCGTGCCGGTGGAGGTGCTGCGCCCGCTCATCCCCGCGGAGCTGGAGATCGACACCTTCGACGGCAGCGCGTGGGTGGGTCTCGTCCCCTTCACCATGAAGGGCGTGCGCCTCGCGTGGCTCCCCGCGGTGCCCGGGACCTCCGACTTCCACGAGACCAACCTCCGCACCTACGTCCATCACAAGGGCAAGGACCCTGGGGTGTGGTTCTTCACGCTGGAGGCCGCGGCGTGGCTGCCGGTGCAGGTCGCCCGCGCGGGCTGGCACCTGCCCTACCACTACGCGCGCATGTCGCTCACGCGCGGCGACGACGGCGTCATCGACTACGCCACCGAGCGCCTCTCGCCGCCTCCCCTCCCCGCGCACTTCAAGGGCCGCTATCGCCCCGAAGGGGAACCGTCGGCGGCGGTTCCGGGCACGTTGGAGCACTTCCTCGCCGAGCGGTACTACCTCTTCGCCGACACGGGCGGCGGGCGCATCCAGCGCGGCCAGGTCCACCACACGCCGTACCCGTTGCAGCGCGCGACGGTGTTCTCGTGGGAGGAGTCCATCTGCGCGGCGTGCGGCATCGCGCGACCCGACGAAGAGCCGCTCGCGCACTTCGCCGAAGGGGTGCAGGTGGAGATCTTCGACCTGGTGGACCTCTGAGCGCCGCCCCGACCGCGTACCGCCTCATCGGCCTCGCGCTGTCGCTGGTCTGCGCCCTCGTTGCGCTCATCGTGGCGCGCCCGCCGGGGGCCGCGGCGCACATCTACCCCGGACGCGAACAGGCGGTGATGCGCTTTCTCGCGCCGGTGCTCGACGGTGCGTTTCACGGGATGCGGGTGGCGGGCGTGCGGCTCGCCGACGACGAGGTGCGGGTGCAGTTCGCGCCAGGCGACGGCCGGTGCGCGCTGGTCGTCGCCCACCGCGGAGGGTGGGGCTGCGCGCTCGACGTGTCCGCACGAACCTGTGGGGGCGCCACCGACGTCCGCCGCGTGCGCGACGCCCTCTGCGCCCGTGAGCACGGCGACATCTGGACCGTCGCCCCGCCACGCGCTGCTGCCTCGCACGGGCTGCTCACGCCCTTCATGGCCCGCACCGGACTCGCGCCCGACCGCGTCGTCGCGGTGTGCTTCGCGCTCGCGCTCCTCGCCACGCTCGCGGCCTCCCTGCTCGCTCGCACACCGACCACGCCATCGGGTCGCGCCGACCGTCGCGCCCTCGCCATCGCGCTCGCGCTGGTCGTCATCGCGGGTGTGATGACGGCCCGCGCCGGGCGGCAACGCGCGCACGACGGCGACGAGAACTGGGCGCGGCCCGCGACGACCCTCGTCCTCGATGACGACCACGACGCGTGGGTTCATCCGCCGGTGTTTCGCGCGTTGCAACAGGGCTACGGGCACGCGCTGCGCTGGACGCCCGCCCGCGGTGACGCGGTGTTGCGCAGGCTCTCCGTGGTGTGCGCCATCCTCGCGGCGTGCGCGCTCGCCTTCGCCCACGCCGTGCGCGCTCGTCGACCGTGGTCGATGCTGCTCGTCGCGCTGCCACTCCTCGCGCCGCGCGTGACCTCGGAGGCGGTGCTCGCCCGCCCCTACGCGCTCGCGACGCTCTTCGTCGTCCTCGCCGCCGTCGCCTCGTCTGCGCTCCGCGATGACGACCGCGACCGCGCTGCCCGCTGGTTCGTCCTGCTCACCGCGGCCGGCCTCGCCGCCTGGACCGACCTCGTCGCCGGGCTCTTCGCGCTCACCTTCGTCGCTGCCGCGTGGATCGACCCGCGCACCCTCCCACCATCCCCCGCCCGCGCTCGCGTGCTCATCGCCATCGCCGTCGCCGCGTGGTGCGTCGCCCTCGTCCCAGGCGCCCTGCTCGCATCACGCGCGCAGGTGCACCCGACGTCGGTGACCGGCGATGCGCCCGATCTGCGCGCAGGCAACGGCCTCGGCCAGCACGGCGGGCTCCCCCTCGCCCGCTCGCTCGCTTCGTACGGGACGCTCGGTCGCGCGGAGGACGTCACCGCCCCGATGGCCGTCCTCGCCGCATCGCTCCTGGTCGCCGTGCTCGTGCTCGCGTGGCGCGGCGGCCGACGCTTCGATGCGCTCGCGCTCGCGGCCGTCTACGTCGTCGCCTGGGGTCTCGGGATGCGGTTGGGGCTGCGGCCGCGCAACCTGCTGCCGCTGCCGTACCTCACTGCACTGGTCGCAGCTCTGTCGGCGGAATGCGCAGCGTCCACGGGTCGGTGTCGTGAAACGAGAACGTGAACCGCAGCGGTCGACCGCCCGCCATGAGCTCGGCGTGGCCGTCGAGGCGCTCCTGCACCCACCGATCGAACACCACCTGCCCGGTCACGGCAGCGAGCTCCTCGGGGCCGCGGTGCGGGTCGAAGGTTCCGCTCGCGACGCGGACCGTGACGGGAAAGTCCACCGCGCGGCCGCGTGACTCGAAGGAGAGTGTTCCGTCGACCCAGGCGAACTCGAAGCGCTGCACGGCGGTGCGCGGCGACGAGAAGCGCGCGTAGATGAGCGGCCGACCGGGACCGCCGCGCACCATTGGGACGTAGCCCATGCCCGGAGGCATCCGGGCGCTCACCTCGACCACGCCGCGCGCCTCCTCGTCGCCCACGTGAGCGATGAGCATCACCCGTCCGAGGTTGGCGGCGTGAAACCGATGCCCCGGCAGGATCTGCCCGAGGTTGGGGTCCTCGACGGTGATGGTGGACTGCGCCGTGACGTCGACGTCCACGGCCCCGCGCCGCCACACCCGCAAGGGGATGGTGGTGCCCACGCGCAGGCGGTCGACCCCGAGGGTGTTGAGATAGATCGTGGACGGTGGACCCGCGTCAGCGCCCGCATCGGCCACGGCGTCGGCTGCGACGTCGACGACTGCCGCATCGCGTGCAGCGCCCGCGTCGATGGGTCGGGCGGCGTCCACCCGCGGTGCGGGCGGGCGACGCGTCGGAGCGCCCTGACACGCCACGGCGAGCGCCGCCGACCACACCCATCGAGCCCGCGCCATCTCTATGCCCTCCCGATGGCCCGGGCGAGCTCGTAGTCGACCAGCACCGTCACCTCGCCCTTCGCGTCGCGGATGATCTGTGCGGGCACCTTCGCCCGGTCGTCGGGGTCGTCGAGGACGGCCATCATGGCGTTCGCCTTGGCGCGACCGCTGGCGATCACCAGCACCCGCCGCGCGGCGACGACCACGGGCGGCGTGAGCGTGATGCGGTCGACGGCCGGGTTCATCTCCGGGTCGACGAGCGCCATCACGAAGCGCTCCTTCTCGAAGATCGCGCCGCAGTACGGAGGCAGCGAGAGCGTGTGCCCGTCGCGGCCGACCCCGAGGATCACCAGGTCGAACACCGGCGGCGAACCGAGCACCTTCACCAGCTCCTGCTCGTAGTCCAGCGCCGCCTGCTCGATGTCGAGGCCCAGCGTGTACATCGGGTGGACGTGCTCGGGCCGGAGGGGCACGCGGTTGAGCAGCGCCTCCTCCGCCCCGAGCTGGTTGCTCAGCGGGTCGTGCGACGACACCGCGCGCTCGTCACCGAAGAACACCTCCCAGCGCTTCCAATCGACGTCGCGCCGAGCGCGCAGCGCCTCGTAGATGGGCTTCGGGCTCTCGCCCCCGGCGAGGGCCACGTCGAAGCGCCCGCGCTCGGCGATGGCCTCGCGGCTCCACTCGGCGATGAGCGCCGCGCCCTCGATCGCCGTCTTCGCAGGCAGACCTCCCTCGATGAACTTCATTCGCTCTTCGATGCCTCCGTCACGTTGTCTCTTCGCCCTTCAAGGGCGCCACCGCCCGCGTGAGCGCCGCCGCCGCCGCGAGGCTGCGCTCGAACAAGGGATCGCGCTCCGGTCGATCGAGCGCGCGCGCCAGCATCTTCGGCTCGTCGGGCACGCCCATGCGAACGCACTGCGACGGCAGGAGCTGCCCCGGCACCTCGCCCGACCAGCAGAGCACCAGCGGGTCTTCGAGCGCGCGCCCGACCTCCAGCTTCAGCCCGGGGCCGCTCAAGGTGACCGTGTGCAGCGCGCCCGCGTACACGCCGGGCCGATCGTCCTCCGCGAAGCGAACCCGCGCGGGTGATCCGTCGGCGCGCTTCACCGTCGCGACGCGCGAGCCATCGGACTCCGTGGTCCACGTCGCGCCATCGACGACCCAACCGGTGCAGACGGAGATCCACCCGGCGAGGAGCGCGGCCTGCGTCGGCGAGGCGTCGTCGGAGCCCGGGCGCGGTGCAAAGCCGAGCGACAGGGCGTCGAGAGCCGGGATGAGCGCGGCCACCCCCGCACCATCGAAGAAGCGCGCCGTGAGCTCCTGCCACAGCGCCAGCCGCACCCAGTTGAGGTCGAGGAACACCGCGCGCTCGACGCGCCACGCCAGCACGCGGCGGAGCTGTTCGAGGTCGCGCAGGTCCATGTCGGCGCTGTGGACGATGGTGACGTCGGCGTCGTCGGTGAGGTGGTCGAAGAGCCGGTCGTCGTCGGGCAGGTCACCCGACCACCAGAGGTGCATCGGCAGGTCGCCCCGGCGGAGCTGCTGGAGGGCCGACGGCACCCACGATCGCGCCGCGCCGCGCACCTCCAGCACCACGTCGTCGCCGACGGGCTCTCCGCCGCGCGACGGGTCGACGTGCAGCGCCACCCGCGCCGTGATGGACGGCTCGTCGCCCGGGTAGCACACGACGGTCAGCGTTCGGCACGGGTGCTTGAGCGCGAGCGGCGCGAGGGCGGCGCACACCCGCGGCAGCTCGTCGGGCGTCGCGCAGAACGCCACCAGGTCGAGCACCCGCGGGTGCGAGTCCTGCTGAGACTTCTCCGCCCACAGCTTCGTCAGCTCGGCCTCGACCTTGTGCAGCGGAACGCTCAAGGTGACCTCCACCGTCGGCCGTCCCGCGCGATGAGCTCCTCGGCCGCCGCGGGTCCCCAGGTGCCCGCGTGGTACGTCGGGAGCTGCTTCGCGCCCTCGGACTTCCAGTGCGCGAGCACCGGGTCGAAGTAGCGCCAGCTCCAGTCGACCTCGTCGGCGCGGGTGAAGAGCGTCGCCTCGCCCAGCATCACGTCGAGCAGCAGCCGCTCGTACGCCTCGGGGCCCGTGTTGCCGAAGGTGGTTCCGTAGCGGAAGTCCATGCTCACGGGGCGCAGCACCGTGGTGGGACCCGGCACCTTGGAGACGAAGCGCAGCGTGATGCCCTCGTCGGGCTGGATGCGCAGCGCGAGCACGTTGGGCTCCGAGGCCGCCGCGCCGAAGAGGGGCAAGGGGACGCCCCGGAAGTGCACCGAGATCTCCGTCACGCGACGGGTCAACCGCTTGCCCGCGCGGATGTAGAAGGGAACGCCCTGCCAGCGCCAGTTGTCGATCGCGAGCTTCATCGCGACGAAGGTCTCGGTGGTGCTGTCGGGCGCGACGTCCTTCTCCTCGCGGTAGCCCGGGACGAGCGCGCCCCCGACTCCGCCAGGACCGTACTGACCGCGCACCACATTGCGATGGAGGTCGTCGGGCGAGAGCGGTCTCAGGGCGCGCAGCACCTTCACCTTCTCGTCGCGCACCGAGGTGGCATCGAGCGACGCGAGGGGTTCCATCGCGCAGAGGGTGACGAGCTGCACGAGGTGGTTCTGCACGATGTCGCGCATCGCACCGGCCGACTCGTAGAACTTCCCGCGGCCTTCGATGCCGATGTCCTCGGCCACGGTGATCTGCACGTGGTCGATGTGCTGGCGGCTCCAGAGCGGCTCGAAGATGGCGTTGGCAAAGCGGAACGCGAGGAGGTTCGGCACTGCCTCCTTGCCGAGGTAGTGGTCGATGCGGAAGATCTGCGACTCGTCGAGCGAGGCGTGCAGGGTCTCGTCGAGCTTGCGCGAGCTTTCGAGGTCGGTGCCGTGGGGCTTCTCGCACACGACACGCGTCGCGCACGTCGTGTCCCGCGGGTCGGCGAGGAGCCCCGCGTCGGCGAGATGCTTGACGATGGTGCCCACCTCCGACGGGGACACCGAGAGGTAGAAGACCCGGTTGCCACAGGTGCCGCGGGTACGATCGAGCTCCTCCAGCTTCTGCTTCAGCGACGCGTAGGTCTCGGGCTTCGTGTGGTCGCCCTCGACGTAGCCGATGCCCTGGGCGAAGTCGTTCCAGACGGTCTCGTCCAGGGGCTTCTTGCGGGAGAACTCCGCGACGGCCTTGTGCTGCTCGTCGCGGAAGAAGTCCTCCGTCCACGGGCGGCGCGCGACACCCAGCACCGAGAATCCCGGCGGGAGCAAGCGTGCGAGGGCGAGGTTGTAGAGCGCCGGCATCAGCTTGCGCCGCGTGAGGTCACCCGACGCGCCGAAGATCACCACCGCCGTCGGCGCGGGCAGCCGGTCGCCATGGAGCCCCTGGCGAAAGGGGTTGGTCATGACTTCGTCACCGCGTGACCGCCGAACTGGTTGCGCATCATCGCGAGCAGCTTCGCGCCGAAGCTGTCGGCCTGCCGCGACCGGAAGCGCATCTGGAGTGACAGCGTGATGACCGGCGCGGGCACGTCCTGATCGATGGCGGCCTGCACCGTCCAGCGACCCTCACCCGAGTCGGGGACGAAGCCCTTGATGTCGGGCAGGCCGGGCGCCTTCTTGAGCCCGTCGGCCATGAGGTCGAGCAGCCAGCTCCGCACGACGGACCCCTTGCCCCACAGCTCCGCGATGGACCCGAGGTCGAGCTTGAAGGGCGACGTCTGGAGGATCTCGAAGCCCTCCGCGTACGCCTGCATCAGCCCGTACTCGATGCCGTTGTGGATCATCTTCACGTAGTGCCCGGCGCCCACCGGGCCGACGCGGCGGTACCCGTCGACGGGCGCCAGCGTCGCGATGGCGGGCTCGATGACGGCGAAGGTCTCGGGCTCGGCGCCCACCATCAGGCAGTAGCCGTTGGCGAGGCCCCACACGCCACCCGACGTGCCCGCGTCGGCGAAGCGGATGCCCTTCGCGGCGAGCGCGGCGCCGCGGGCCTGCGAGTCGTGCCAGTTGGAGTTGCCGCCATCGACGATGACGTCGCCGGGCGAGAGCTTCGCCGCGACCGAGTCGATGACCGTCTGCGTGATCGCCCCCGACGGAACCATCACCCAGACGACGCGCGGAGTCGGCAGAGCGGCGATGACGGCGTCGACGTCGGCGGCCGCGATGGCACCCGCCTCCTTCGCCTTCGCGACCTGCGCGGGGTCACGATCCATCGCCACCACCGTGTGGCCGCCCTTGAGCAGCCGCACCACCATGTTGAGGCCCATCTTCCCGAGGCCGATCATTGCGATGTGCATGGGGCGCACGCTAACGCCGTCGCGGCTCGGAGGTCACCCCCTGCCGTCTGGCGCCGCACCTTCGCGGGCTCGTGACGAATCGCGCCACGCGCGGGCTCGACGCCTCGCGGGTTGCGCTCGGCCACCGAGGGCACAACAGCGCCCGGGCCGCGCTTCTGCGACGCCCACGAGACCGGCCACGATGCTGCCGGGGAGCTCAGTGGGAGGGCGGCGCACCTCTCGTCACAAAAACTGTTTGCAGGAGCACCCACCGATGAACTCGACTCCATGGCGCCTCTCCCTGGCGCTCTGCGCCCTGTCCGTCGCGGCCGTCGGCTGCGGGGACGATCCCGTCGTGACGCCCGACGACGGCAGCGCCGACGCAGGCTTCCCGACGGACAACGCCACGCCGACCGATCTCGGCTTCGACGTCGGGACGCCCACCGACGTCCCGGCCGACGGCGGAACCCCGATGGACGCCGCGCTCGACGTGGGAACGCCCATCGATGCGGCCGACAAGGACGGCGGCCTCGCCGACGCGATCGTGGTTGACGTGCCCACGACGGATGTCGCCGATGTGCCGGCGGTGGATGTTCTGGTGGATGGCGGCGTGATGTGCCCGGCGCCGCGCGACACCATCACCCTCCCGTCGGCGACCCCCATCGCGCTCATGGGCACGACCATCGCGACCGGCGGCATCGTCCCGAGCACGCGCTGCCAGAGCAACACCAGCGGCGGCGAGGCCTTCTACAACCTGGTGGTCACCGCGCGCACCGGGGTGATCCTCTCCCTCGACAACGCCGGGACGAGCTTCGACACCGAGCTCTCCATCCGCCGCGTCTGCAACGACGCGACGACGGAGCTGTCGTGCGACGACGACTCGGGCACCGGCTCCGGTCGCACCAACTCGTCGGTGATGCGCGCCGTCCTCGACCCCGGCACCTACTCCGTCGTCGTCGACGGCTACAACGGCCAGTTCGGCACCTACGCCCTCACCGCGAGCACCTTCACGCCCGCGGACAACGCCACCTGCGCGACGGCGCGCGCCCTCACCGTGGGCACCGCGCTCACGGGCCAGACCTTCGCCAACGCGGGCGGTCCGGGCCTGTGCACGCCGGGCGTCGAGCCGGGGGGCCAGCTCTTCTACACGGTCACGCTCCCGGCCAACACCGTGGGCACCGCGCTCGTCACGCGAGCATCCGGGAGCTGGGGCTACGCCGTGCGCGTCTACGCCGGCTGCGACGCCACGTCCTGCGTCCAGTTCGCGTCGTCGTCGTCGTCGACGCTCTCGCAGCCCTTCGCCAACGCCACGACCTCTCCGCGAACCTTCATCGTCTCCGTGGCGCAGATGGCCTCCGCGGACACCTCGACCTCCTTCGACCTCGTCGTCAACACCGCCGCGCTCTCCGCCGGTCAGGCCTGCGAAGACGCCGTCGCGCTCGTCCCCGGCACTCCCCTCACCGGGCAGTCCAACGCGGGCGCTCCCTTCACGGCCGCGCCCTGCCGCACGGGTGACGTGGGCGGTCAGCGCTTCTACAGCCTGACGATTCCGGCCGGGCAGCGCGCGCGCGTCACCGCCACCCCGGTGGGAACGACGCCCCGTCAGCCCGTGCTGCGGCTGCGCGACGAGTGCTCATCCACCACGTGCATCGACAGCACCATCGGGGGCACGAGCGGCACGCCCGCCCCCGCCATCCTCGACATCCCGAACGCGGGCACCGCGGCCATCACGGTGGTCGTGAGCCTGTCGTCGACCTCCGCGACGACGGAGGGATCGTGGGACCTCTCCGCGACGACCGCGCCCATCGTCGCGGGTCAGTTCTGCGCGACGCCCGTGGCGGTGACGGCTGGCATGACCCTGAGCGCGCAGGACGCCCGCAACGGTCTCCGCACGACCACCCCGTGCGTCTCGGCCGCCAATGGAGGACAGCTCTTCTATCGCGTGACCGTTCCGTCGGGGAGCCGGGTGCCGGTGCGCGCGGTTCCCGCGGGCGCGATGATGGCGTGGACGCCGACGCTGCGCGTGTTGTCCTCGTGCACCTCGACGAGCTGCGTCGCCAACAACACGGCGGCCGCGTCGGGCGGCGCCGCCACGGTGACGCTCACCAACGGCGGCGCCATGGCGCAGGACTACCTCGTGTCCGTCGCGGGTAGCGCCGCCGCGAGCGGAACCTTCGACCTGGAGGTCGGCGCGCCGGTGCTCCTGCCCGGCTACACCGTCACGACCATCACGGCGGCCTGCGACGACGTCACGACGGGCACGGCCGTGACCCGCGCGGCGGGCGGCGACTGGGGCGATGACAACTCCAGCGACATTGCGGCGCTGCCCTTCACGCTGACGTTCTTCGGCGACGCGGCGACGCGCTGGTCGATGGCGTCCAACGGCTTCCTCCAGCTCTACGCGGCCACCGGGGGGTCGACGAGCACGGAGTACGTCAACTACGCCATCCCCGACAGCGACGAGGAGCCCGACGGCTTCGTGGCTCCCTTCTGGGACGACCTCCGCACCGTCGACGACGACGACAACCAGATCGCCACCGCGCGAACGATCACCCTCGGCACCGCGCCCGCGCGCCGCTTCGTCACGCAGTGGACGAACTTCACCGACGGCGATGGCCTCATCCGGCTGACCTTCCAGGCCAAGCTGTTCGAGGGCACCAACGTCATCGAGCTGCACTACTGCTCGATCACCGCGGGCGACGAACGCGCCTCGGGCAACAGCGCGACCATCGGCGCCGAGAGCCTCACGAGCGAGTACGGCACGCAGGTCTCGTACAACACGGCCGACGCGGTCGTGACGGGCCGGGCGTACCGCCTCACGCCGCGCTGATCGTCCCTCCTTCACCCCTCCTCCCCCTCCACCCTTCGCAACGACCAGCGTAAGCCCGGAGACCTCTGGTGCGTTCTGCGCGTCAGAGGTTCCCACCATGCGACGCCCATTGCTGCTCTTCGTCTTCGCCCTGTTCTCCTCCCTCGCGGCCTGCGCCGGCGCCCAGCGCCACGCACGAACCCCGCAAGCCCTCTCCCTCGACGGCGCCCTCGGCAACCGCTTCGTCCCCGCCGGGGCGCGCAGCACGCTCGTTGCGCGGCTACGCCTCGCGACCGCCGCCGTCGACCCGACCATCCGACCGCCCATCAACGTCGGCCTCGTCATCGATACGTCGGGCTCCATGGAGGGTCGGCCCATCGACGACGCCCGCGCCGCCAGCCTCGCGCTCGTCGACGCCATGCGCGACGGCGACCGCCTCGCCGTCGTCACCTTCGACTCGCGCGCCGAGGTCATCTTCCCCTCCGCCGTCCTCGACGCGAGCGAGCGCGCCGCGGCCCGCCAGCGCATCAGCGCGATGCGCGCCCGCGGAACCACCGACATGGCCAACGGCCTGCGCCTCGGCATCGAGCAGGTCGCCGCGCACCTCAACACCGGCGGCATCAACCGCGTGGTGCTGTTGGGGGATGGGGTTCCCAACACGGACGCGGCGAGCATCGAGGCGATGGCGGCGAGCGCCGGGGCCCACCAGATCACCATCACGTCCCTCGGCCTCGGGCTCGAATACAACGAGACCCTCATGGGCGCGATCGCGCAGCGCTCGGGCGGACACTTCCACTACGTCGAAGACTCCTCGGCGGTGGCGACGGCGTTTCGCACCGAGGTGCTGCGCATGGAGCGCGTCATCGCCCGCAACGCCGTGGTGACGCTGAGCCCCGGGCCCGATGTGCAGATCGAGGCGGTGCTCGGACACGACGCCGCGCGCACCGACGCGGGCATCACCGTGCAGCTCGGCGAGATCACCGAAGGGGCGACGCGGGACCTCATCGTGAGGCTCAACGTTCCGGCGCACCGCGCGGGCTCGCCCATCGAGCTCGTCGACGCCCGCCTCGCCTGGAACGACCCGGCCGCCCCCTCCGAGCGCTACGAGCGGGATGTGTTTCTGGGGGCCCACGCGAGCAGCGATGCGGCGGAGATCGAGGGCGGTCGTAGCGCGGAGGTCGAGGCAGTGGCCGCGCAGGTGCAGCTCGCCGTCGGCACCGTGGCCGCCATCCGCGAGGCCCGCAGCGGCAACGTCGCCGCCGCCGAGCGGCAGCTCGACGCGCTGCTCGACCGGGCGCGCAGCGACGCCTCGACGCGAAACAGCCGCGCGTACCGGGAGCAGATCGGGCGGGTGAGCTCGATGCGCCGCGCGCTGCCCGCGATGACGTCGCCGACCTCGGGCGCGACCTCCGCCGCCCCGCAGGCCGCGGTGAACTCGGCCCACGACGAGGCGCTCAGCGTGATCGACGGGTACTGAGCGGCGGCGGACCCACGCCGCGGGGTCGGTGCGGCGCGCACCGGTCAGGCCCGCAGTCGGCGGACCCACGCCGCGGCGTCAGCGCGGCGCGCAACGGTCAGGCCCGCAGTCACGGGGGCCCACGCCGCGGCGTCAGCGCGGCGCGCACCGGTCAGGCCCGCAGTCACGGGGGCCCACGCCGCGGCGTCAGCGCGGCGCGCAACGCTCACGTCCGCAGTCACCGGCCCTACGCCGCAGCGTTAGCGCGGCGCGCAACGGTCAGGCCCGCAGTCGGCGGACCCACGCCGCGGCGTCAGCGCGGCGCGCACCGGTCAGGCCCGCAGTCACGGGGGCCACGCCGCAGCGTCAGCGCGGCGTGCACCGGTCGGGCCCGCAGTCACCGGGGCTACGCCGCGGCGTCAGCGCGGCGCGCAACGGTCGGGCCTGCAGCCACCGGGGCTACGCCGCAGCGTCAGCGCGGCGCGCAACGGTCAGGCCCGCAGTCACCGGGGCCCACGCCGCGGCGTCAGCGCGGCGCGCAACGGTCGGGCCTGCAGTCACAGTCCGGACCAACATCGATCAACGGACGGCAGGCGACTGGGGCCTGACCGGTGCGCGCCGCGCTGACGCCGCGGCGTAGCCCCGGTGACTGCGGGCCTGACCAATGCGCGCCGCGCTGACGCCGCGGCGTGGCCCCGGTGGCTGCGGGCCTGACCAATGCGCGCCGCGCTGACGCCGCGGCGTAGCCCCGGTGACTGCGGGCCGGACCGGTGCGCGCCGCGCTGACGCCGCGGCGTGGGCCCCCGTGACTGCGGGCCTGATCGGTGCGCGGCTCACCGAGTTGTCCGACGGGCTCACCACACTGGTCGACCCGCTCACCACACTGGTCGACCCGCTCACCACACTGGTCGACCCGCTCACCACACTGGTCGACCCGCTCACCACACCGGTCGACCCGCTCACCACACTGGTCGACCCGCTCACCGACCCATGTAGGCGTTGCTGCGCTCTGGCAGCCGCTGATACGGTCGTTGCTGGAGGTCTGCACATGGCGGAGCGGAAGACGAAGACGGGTGGGAGCCGCGTGCCCCGGGATGTCGGGGCGGCGCTGCGGTCGGAGTTGGAGGCTGTTCCCGCAGGGGAGATCAAGCGGCCCAATCGGGATGTTCCGGCGTACATCACGTGGGCGCAGGCGCTGGAGGCCGCGGTCGGGCCCCACAAGGCTGCCCTGCTGGCGACGCCGATGGACCCCGACGACGATCTGACCGAGGGCGAGATCGGGCGGTTTTCGGGGGCGCTGGCGCTGCTGACCACGCTTCAGGACGAGCACACGCGGCGGCAGGTGGGCACGTCGAACCTCACGCCCAAGCAGAAGACGCTCTACGACGAAGCGCGCGCGGCGGAAGGCGATGTCGTGGCGGTCATTCGCTTCGCGTTTCGCAAGGACGCCAGGAAGCGCGCGTGGTGCCGTGAGGTGTTGCGCGGCGACGGGCTCGCCGACCTGCACGATGATGTGCGGGCGCTTGAGGCGTTCTGCGAGGAGAACAAGGCGTCGTTGGTGCGCTTCTCGAAGCTGGGCGCAGCGCGGAAGCGGATGACGAAGGCGGCGGCGGCGTTGCCGAAGGTGTCAGCGCCGGACGCCGAAGCGAACAAGCTGCACACACGACTGCGCAACGCGGCCTGGACGCAGGTCGATGCGATCGCGGCGCGGCTGTGCACCGCAGGGCGCTTCGCGCTGCGGGAGGACGCGGCGGAGGCGCGGCGGTTCCGGCGGCCCGGGAGGGCGGTCGGGAAGAAGAAGGCGAAGGCGAAGGGGAAGACCGAAGGGACGGACGACAAGAAGGGGACGGCATAGCGCAGAGGCGCACCGCTGACCGAAGAGGGATGCGGCTCCCGCATGGCCGGATGCCCCGGAAACGACGCGCTCCCGCACACTGCTGTGGGAGCGGTTCCAACGATCAACTGAGGATTGAAGGGGAGTGAAGGGCGACCGGCGGTCGAGCGGGCTCGCCACGCCTGGCGAGCTGCGGTCGACAACATGGTGGAGGGGCGATCATCGTGGTGCGGCGGTCCTCGTGGCCTGGCGGCTCCTGGATGGTGCGGAGGGTCGTTCGGGGTTCATTGGGGTCATCGGTGACGACGCGGCGACAGATGGAGCGACGATCGCTGCCTCCGGGCGCAGCAACATCGTGGGGCGCCTTGTGGAGGGTTGTTGCTGTGCAGGTCGCGACGGCGGCAGAGGGACGCGATATGGGGAAGCCGTGTTGGCACACGAGGCGCGTGGGGGCGGTGGACTTCGACGCGGCCGATGGCGGGATCCGCGGGTTGGCGTCGATGGGCAGATTCGATCGGAGCGGCGCGGGCGCCGCGGGCATGGGCGAGCAGAAGGGCGGCGCGGGCGCGGAGGGGTGGACAGCGGCGGGCGAACAACGGGAGAATGGGGTTCGGCAGTGACGGCGGCGGGCGAACAACGGACGAACGGGGTTCGGCAGTGACGGCAGCGGGCGAACCACGGACGAATGGGGATTCGGCAGTGACGGCGGCGGGCGAACAACGGACGAAATGGGGTTCGGCAGTGACGGCGGCGGGCGAACAGCAGAAGAGTGAGGTTGGGCGGCGGGTGAATGAGATGTTGGGCGGACAGAGTTGGGCGTGACGCCCCCCGATGAACTCGCTGACCCGCTCATCGATGCGGTATTCTAGCCAAGAGAGGACGCGATGAAGTGCTTGGAAATTCCAGATTTCCTCTATGGAACCGCTCCTGCTGTTCGGCAGGCGGTGCGGCGCGAGGGCATGCGATGGGCGCGAGCGTACAAGAAGTCAGGGCAATTCCCCCAGATCCCTGTCCAACCGGTTGCGGCCGATCAGATCGTTGTGATCGACGCGACGAGCGACTTCAGTTGGGACGGTCCGAAGTGGCGAGCGTATCTCTGGGGAGAGATGAAGGCGGCGATTCAGTCCGTACGAAAGGACGTGGATCGGCGTCCGTTCGGCCACGAGTTCGATAAGTACTCATTGGACACGGCCTACGGCACCATCAGCGTGGTAACTGCTCACACGGCGCCCTGTTCGGCTGATCGGGTTGCGCAACGACTCGAGGCTTCTCGGCTCTTCTACGAAGAGCTGTGTTCCGTGCGGTATCAAGATTGGCAACGGCCGTCCTGCTCTTTTGATGACGTGTTGTGGTATCATTACGAAGGTCTTTTTCTTTTATCGGGCATGCGTCCGACGTCTGATTCGTTAGCCGATCTGAACCGCCTGATCGCTTGGTTGCGATCCGCGGATCGGAAAACGCTCGCTGATGGAGTTGTCCGCTGTATGCTGGGCTTTGCAAGATCAAATTCAGCAATTCAGAACCGGCGATTGCTTTCTGAAGATCAGCTTATTAGAGAAAAAATCGCCGCGATGTCAAATGAAGAATTTGACATGCTGTCTGGTGGTGACTCCGGAGCCATTCAAACACAAGTCTTGTTGTGGGATCGAGCACTCGGGACTAAGTGATACTGCGCGGCTTCGTCGATCTGGAGATCAGGACTCTGTGGCAAGACCGCCCAACAAGCCGATGGTGCCGACCGCCGCCAACTCGCCCAATGCCAACCCGTTACACCCGCTGCGGCGGCACATCGGCCAGCCGTTGGACAGCCACAGAGCAGCGGGCGGCCGGCTGTGAGGTGGCAAACGGCGGGTCACGAGCGAAGAAAAGCGATCAATGTGGTGATTACGACGCAGGCGACACGAAGACTCTTGAACAACGGCAGTCGGCTCTGACACTCTCGCAAGCACACCGGAGGAAAAAATATGATCGATCAGATCAAGCGTGAGATCACGGACGGTAGTTACTATCAGCAGAATTTCGCCAACGATGGCCAGCGTTTTGTTGCCTGGCATCTGCGAAGGGTACTGCTTCGTGATGCGGTCGCAACGCGGGACGACATCACCGACGGCGCCAATGACAAGCAGATCGACGCCATCATCGTTGAGGACGAAGAGCGTAGAGTGATCGTTATTCAAGGCAAATTCATCGACGGGAGCCCCGTCGATGGGGAGCCGCTTCGTGAAGTGCTAGGCGCGTGGATGCGACTTCAAGACCTTCCGTCCTTGCAAAAGGATGCCAACGACAAACTCAAAGTGAAACTCGAAGCGGTTCGACGAGCTCTGGAGGACGACTACCGAGTGGACTTCGAGTTGATCACGACGGGCGCATTGACCGACGCTGCGCGGGGAGACTTGAAAGCCTTTGCGGAAAATCTGGAAAAATCTGACGACTTCGAAGCAGGGCTCCATCTCATCGACACAGATGTTCTCAAGCTGCGGCTCGCCGAGGCTGAAGCGCAGGAACTTCCGTCATTGGACCATGCGATGATCGTTGATCCTGCTAGCACATTGGTCACAAAGCTAGGCTCTGCCCAGACGGTACTAGCCGTCTTGCCTTTGAAGGAATGTCTACGGCTGCCTGGGATCAAGGACGGGCGTCTTTTTCGCAAGAACGTCCGTCAGTCGCTCGGAATGAACAAGGTAAACAGGGCACTCAAAGACACCATCAACAATGGCGATCGAGTGAGGGAATTTTTCTTCTACCACAATGGCGTTACCGCACTATGTGATTCCGTCGCCATAAGCGACGACGGGAAAACCATGAACATCAAGGGACTGAGCGTCGTGAACGGATGCCAGTCGCTTTCAACGATCTTTTCGGTCTCGGAGCGAGTGCGCTCGTCGGAAGCCTCCGATGCGCGAATTCTCTTTCGGCTTTACGAGATTCCTGACCGAGCGCTTGGGGATCGAATCAGCATCAACACGAACTCGCAGACTCAGGTAAAGCCACGAGATCTTAAGAGCAACGACAAGGTCTTGGTGGGACTGAAGAGAGCGTATGAGATTCAATACCCGGACGGCTATCTCCTCACCAAGAGAGGAGAAGAACGACCTGCCAATAGAGATGCGGCAAAGACCATCGACACAGCCATACTCGGAAAAATGCTAATGGCCTGGCACTGCCAGAGGCCGAATATTTCGTATAACGAGAAACGATTGTTTGATGATCACTACAAAACTCTCTTTCGTACTGGCTACAATCCGGCGTCAATGCTTGCCCTCCAGACGTGGCTGAACGCCATTGAGGATCTGTGGTCCAATTTTACGTTCGACGATACGATAAAGGCAGGAAAGGGCTATGCTAAGTATCATGTGCTGTTTGTTGTGTCGGCTATTATTGCCAGAGCCAACAAGCAGCAACTCGTTGTGGAGCCCGCCGCGACGTTGAAGGCGGCTCAGCAGCCGACCGAGATCCTGACGCTGGCTGCCAGCTGCTTGGACAATGCTCTTCAGAATGCGATCAATACACAACCAAGCGGAAAGTTGTTCAGTCCAATGAACTGGCTGAAGGCGGTCGCCAGTGTAAATGCTGAAAGCCTCGCAGCGAGCACCGTTGCGACAATGATTCCGGGGTGGCCGAACGGCAAGGAGTTGATGAAGCTGATGACTGTCCCGGCAACGTCGTTTGTCCCGAGGTGGTCTGCGGAATAGCTGGCTGCAAACATACACCCCGCGTCTGCCGAGATGTCCAACAAGCCGATGGTGCCGACCGCCGCCACCTCACCCACTACCACCCCGCCGCGTCTGCTGCGGCGGCACATCGGCCAGTCGTTAGATAGAGCACAGGGCAGCGAGCTACGGGCGGCGAAAAGGCAACGATTGGGCCACGGCCAACGAGCAATGGGCTGTGGGCAACGGACAACGAGTGGCGACCGCGAGCATCGGTCAATGAGGAAAGCGGCGTGACAACGGTCCAGACGACGAACGACGAAAGACCCCAGCGAGCAGGCGGCCGGCGGTGACGTCTGGTGCATCTATTTGGAAAAGGCGAGGAAGAAATACGCCTCACGCGGTGTGTGAAGAGCGGTCGTGGGGCTTGTGAGGGAGTCAAGGGACGAGGTGCCGTGATGGATGTAGACGAGGCGTATCGACTTGCTGAAGAAGCTCTGGGCCGAGTGGACTATATCGATGACAGGCTCGCGACGCGGAAGGAGGACTACACCAAGGTAGAGGGCGGTTGGGTCGCTCCATACGCTGACGCTCGTTGGACGGTGGATCGCGACATGGCGTATATGCCGCTTGGTACAAGTAACTTTCTCTTCGTTGATGAGCAGACGAAGGCCGCTAGACCGATCGCATTGAAAGAGGCGATGAATCTCCTTGGGCTGGAGTATCGAGTGTAGCCATGCTGTGTCACCTCTCCGGCCTGCAATCAGCAATCTCTCCCAAAGACTCCATGCATCGGCCAGTGAGAGCAGTGGCGTGACAACGGCCGAGGCGACAGACGAGACGACGAGTAACGGGTTCCGGCAAACGGGTGAGCGGCGAGCGATATCCGGCACATCTAACAAGCCGATGGTGCCGACCGCTCCCGCTTCACCCACCACCAACCCGCTGCACCCGTTGCGGCGGCACATCGGCAGGCCGTTGGGCAGCGACGAGCGACGGGCTGTGGAAGAGCAAGCTGCGAGTCGCGGTCAACGAGCAACAGGCAGTCGACTGCGGACAGCGGGCTGCGATCAACGAGGGCAGCGGGATGACGACAAACCAAGCACCGAGCGGCGAGGCCAGGGCATCGACAGCCTGCTCGTCAGTCTTGTCGCCACACCCAAGCGACCACGAGTACGCCCTTGTCTTGGTCCAGGCTGAACCGCACGGTGAATGGCGGCACGTAGAGGCGCATCCGGCTCAGCGACCCGTCAATTCGAGTCACATGCCCCTCGCCCGTCCGAGCAAACTTCTGCACAGCGGCGTCAATGACTTCGCCCTCACGCCAGTGAAAGCTGCGGAGCGCCCAGATCGCAGCGGGGGTCCAGAGAATCTCCAAATCAGCCATGGGGCCGACGTGCGCGCCGCGCGAGTTCCGCCGTCACGATCGACCCAGGCACGAGTTGTCCCGAGTTCATCGCAGCCTCGACCACCTCACGTTCCTCATCCGTTTCGGACTCGATCGGGGCACGCCGTGCAGCCAACAAGGCGGGGTGGTCGTCGGGGAGGCGGTTTTCGATCTTCCTGGCAGTCATGTCGGGGAGCCTACCAAAGAGCGGTGAGCCCAACAAGCCGATGGTGCCGACCGCTCCCCATTCACCCTCTGCCAACCAGCCGTGCCCGCTGCGGCGGCACAGAGGCCTGCCGTTGGGCGGAGCCTCGTCGCCGCCGATTGTAGGCGTCCCATGAGATCGCTCTGCCTGCGGGACGGCAGTAGATTGGGAGAGTAGCGATGCCGAGTACTAAGGCGCAGCGAAAACTTGAGAGGCGCCTCGCGGAGTTCGAGAGCGAGAAGCGGATCGCGACGACCACGCCGAGGCATATCCACGACGAATGGTGGTGCTTTCCTGGCTCGGGCGAACGCCTGCTTCAACTTGTATATAGACCCTCGTTCGAACCTACCGTATGCTATGAAATCTACAGAGAGGATGTACTGCGGCTGTACCGTTCTCTTTCCGCAGAGCCCGAGGACGACTTCGTTTTTGGATTTTCTCGGGTGATGATCGACCCGGAGATCGTCGAGAAGTTGGTGGGATCGATTGACGGTCTTTTGGTCCCCATACGAACACAACGAATACCGGCAGAAGCCTGCGACGGAGTGCGCTACGAGGTGGCTGCATTTGTAGGGCAAGCGAGATCGCGATTGTCGTGGCACGGTGCGATTGTCCCAGGTGAATGGATCGCTCTGGCGAATCTGGTCGAGTCGTCGATCAGGGACTTCAATGCTCTCCCAGCGGTCGCCGAGACTTGAGATGCGCGCCCTGCCCAACAAGCCGATGGTGCCGACCGCGGTCGCTTCACCCGCCACTACCCCGTCGCGTCCGCTGCGGCGGCGCGGCGGCCAGCCATCAGGCAAAATCGAGGCAACGGTGCAAGTACGAGAACCAGAGTTCGACGTGTCGATTACCCTGACCGACCTGGCCGCAATTCGAGTGGCGATTCAGCGCTGGGGCGAGCACCCGACTCTTGTAGACGCATACGTTGGAGCGACACTCCATGACCACTTCTCCCAGTGGGCTCAGTTCGTGGACACCGACTGGTCGAACTGGGACCCATCCGAGTACAACCACGAGATTGGCTGCCGCGTATGGATTCAACTCTCCATCGAGCATGCAAGCGCCGAGACAGCAGCGCGCCTTCGCGCAGCTGTCACACCCATCGACGAGCGATTCAAGAGTCGCATGCGCCCCGCACAGCGGACCATCAAGCCAACGCCGGTCCTTCGGGAACACCCCTACTTCTGGGAAACGCACACTCTTCATCCGGATCTCGTGGTGGATTCTCCCGAACCCGACGTTGCAGGCTGACGAACGCCTCGGTTTTGAGGATGCCTTCGGGACAGAGTGGAGCCCCGCCCAACAAGCCGCTGGTGCCGACTGCCCCCGCCTCCGCCGCTACCCCTTCGTCACATCCGTCATGAACAACTCGTGCAGCGCCCGCGCCTCGGTGCCCACCGCCCTCCCCTCCTCGCTCGCGTCCCCGTCGTCGTCCTCGACCACCCGCGCCAGCGCCGCGGTCAGCACTGCGCGGTCGTCCTCCGTCGGCGCGAAGTCGTCCACGTCGACGGCCCCCGCGCCCCGTGCCTTCCACCGATCGAGCACCGGCCCCAAGCCCACCACCGTGTCGCGCAGCCCGTCGAGCCGTCCGGTCAGTCGTCGGAATACGCCCGCCCCCGTGCTCCACCGGGAGCCGTCCTTCCAGGTCACCGCGTTGGTTTCGCTGCTCATGAGCCCAACGTAGGGCCGCTTCGTGCGAGCGGGACTGGCAGTGTGGCCTCGCGCACTGCGGGCCCGACCGGCGCGCGCCGCGCTGACGCCGCGGCGTAGGCCCGGTGAGGAGGAACCCGACCACTGCGCTTGCCCTACGCCGCGGCGTAGGACCCGCGCACTGCGGGCCCGACCGGTGTGCCCCGCGTGGACGCCGCGGCGTAGATCCCACCCGTCACCATCGCGCGCTCGTAGGTTTCGCGCGTTGGCGAGGCGTGCCTACCATCGGCCCCAGTGAGGTACTTGCCGATGTCGTCGCGATGGTGGGCCTTGTGGTTCGTGGCGCTCTCCCTCGGGGGCTGTTTCGACTCGGACTACGCGGTGCACGACCCCGGCGATGGAGGCACCGGCACCGACCTCGGCCGCACCGACGCCAACGGCCGCGCCGACCGCGAGGCGGGCGCTCCCACCGACGGCGCGTCGACCATGGACGGCGGCGGCGTCACCCCCAACGACGGAAGCGTCGCGCCCACCGACGGCGCCGCGGGCTACCCCGACGGCAGCGTGGTGCTCGGCGACGGCGCGGTGCAGCTCCCCGACGGCGCCGTCGTGAGCCCGCCCGTCACGGGCTGCGTGCCGATGGAGATCTGCAACAACGGCCTCGACGACAACTGCGACGGTCGCCTCGACGAGTCGTGCCCGTGCCTCCCAGGTCAGAGCCAGCGGTGCTACCCGGGCGCTCCCGCCGAGGCCGGACGCGGCGTCTGCAACTTCGGGATGCAGCAGTGCATGGGCACCGGCGAGTTCGGGACGTGGAGCGCGTGCATGGGCGCGGGCTCGCCCCAGATGGTGCGCTGTGGTGAGGGGCGCGATTGGCGCTGCAACGGCGTCATCGACGAGGGCTGCGCGTGCACGCCGGGCATGACCCGCTCGTGCTACTCGGGGGCCGCGGGCACCGCCGGTCGGGGCGCCTGCCGCGCCGGAACCTCCACCTGCACGATGACCGCCACCGGCGCCGTGTGGGGCGCGTGCGAGGGCGAGGTCACCCCGACCACGAGCCAGTGCGACGGCGTCGACCGCGCCTGCAACGGCATGCCCGAAGCCGACTGCGACTGCATCCTCGGGCGCAGTCGCTCCTGCTACACGGGCGCACCGGCGACGATGGGCGTGGGCGCCTGCCGCGCGGGCTCGCAGGTGTGCGGGCGCACCGAGTCGGGGCGCACGGCGTGGGGCGCGTGCGTGGGCGAGGTCACGCCGACGAGCGACACCTGCGACGGCGTCGATCGCTCGTGCACGGGCACCACGTCGCCCTGCGCGTGCACCACCGGCACGATGCGCGAGTGCTACTCGGGCCCGGCCGGGACACGGGGCGTCGGCCTCTGCCGCGGCGGAACGCAGCGCTGCCTCTTCACCGGCGCCGGCTCGGTGTGGGGCGCGTGCGAGGGCGAGGTCACCCCGGTGGCCGACCGCTGCGACGGCGTCGACCGCGCGTGCACGGGCAGCACCGCGTCGTGCACCTGCCTCGCGGGGGCGACGCGGTCTTGTTACAGCGGGCTCCCCTCGACGAATGGCGTGGGCCTCTGCCGCGCGGGCACCCAACAGTGCATCGTGAGCGGGAGCACGTCGGCGTGGGGCGGCTGCGACGGCGAGGTGACGCCCACGACGGACACCTGCGACGGCGTCGATCGATCGTGCTCGGGGGCGGGTACGCGCTGCGCGTGCGTCGCGACCACCACGCGCCCCTGCTACACGGGCGCGGCGGGCACCGAGGGCGTCGGGCGCTGCCACGGCGGCACGCAGACCTGCACGGCCTCGGGCGGCGCCTCGAACTGGGGTGCGTGCGTGGGCGAGGTGAACACCGGCTGCCTGCCGTGCCTCACGGCCTCGGGGTCGCCCTGGCAGATCAGCCGCGCGAGCGGGCCGGTGTGCTTCGGTCGGACGTTTTCGGTGCACGGCGACGCGGGCGAGTACGAGCTGGCGTCGATTCCCAACGAGGCCGACGGGTCGTGGACGCCGGTGGAGCGTACGGACATCGGGTTCTCGGAGGGGTCGGCGCTGTGCGGGCGCGTGTGCACGTGCCTCAACGGCGGGGAGTTCACGTTCTTCCAGACCTTCTTCGACATCCCGGCGGGCTACGCGGTGTCGAGCCTCATCGTGCGCATTGGCTCCGTCGATGATGGCGTTCGCATCACGGTGCACAACTCGCGCTACCCGGCGGGCATCGTCGACCCGTCGTCGTACGTGCTGCTCGGCTCGGACGGCGCCACCACCGACCTGTCGCGCTTCCTCGTGACGGGCCGCAACCGCATCGTGCTGACCCACATCGACGACTGCTGCACCTCACGCTCCATCAACGGCGTGAGCATCCAGATCAACGGCAGCTCCCTCGGGGAGTGCTCGTAGGAGACTGCTCGGAGCGGCGGCGGAGTTCGCGTGCCGCCCATGAGTCGCAGTGCGGTCGCTCACTCCGGGCTACTTCACGTGGTCACCTCGCTGCGCGAGGTTGCAGCGTTGGTTTCAATGAACAACCCATCGACCATCCATGGTCGGTTGTGAGTCCCTGCAACCTCGCGCAGCGAGGTGACCACGTGAAATAGCCCGGAGTGAGCGACCGCACTCCGACCCATGGGCGGCACGCGAACTCCGCCGCCGCCTGAATCAGCGCCGGCCGACGATCTTCCAGGCCGCTTCCAGGCGCATCGCCCTCACCCGATCGGCCACCTTCAAGATGCCGCGGTCGCGCGTCCACCGCGCGGCCTCGTCGTCGGCGACGCCCGCGAGCTGCGCGTCCGCGACCGACACGAGCTGACCGACGGTGCGCAGCAGGCCCCCCAGCGCGAGGTGCGTGGCCGCGCTCGCCGGCGGCTCGACCACGAGCGAACGCACCGCACACGCCGCCGCCAGCGCGTCTTCGCAGAAGGGCTCGGGCCAATGGCGACGGCGGCCCATCGCCACGAGATGACCGAGCGCGGCGCCGAGCACGTGGAGGTCTTCGAGCGTGCGGAAGGGCTTGAGGTAGCGCTCGTAGCCGTCCCCCGGCAGCACGTCGTCGGCTGAGACGCGCACTGCGACGAACACCGCCTGCGCGTGCTCGATCTCCGGCGCGAAGGGCGTCGGAGGGAGGTCGCTCAGCGTGAGGCCGGGCGCGTCGGGGCTCACCCGCACGAGGCGGAGCTGGTTCTGTCCCGCAGCGGTGGTGCCGGTGGAGGCGACCACGAGCAGGCGACGGGCGTAGCGGCCGAGGGTGACGAAGCGCTTGGTTCCGTCGAGGACGAAGCCGCCGTCGTCGGAGGGGCGCAGCGTGGAGATGATGGCTCGCGGGTGGCCGCCGCCGTCCTCGGTGGCCGCGAGCGCGACCGGGTCGCCCGTGCGCAGACCCGGAACCAGCCGCCGCAACGCATGGTGGTAGCCCGACGCGAAGGCCCACCCGAGGCGGTCGGCGGCGAAGCCCGACACGATGGTTCGATCGATGGCGTCTTCGAAGGCCGAGCCGACCTTCGTCATGAGCGGCCACCACTCTTCGAGGGTGAAACACGTCAGCGCTGTCGGGTCAGCCGTGACGAGGTGATCGAGGAGGTCGGGCATCAAACGCGGAGGTTGTCATCTCCGACGCGGGGGCGTCCATCGGGGAAAGTGCGCGATGCCGTTCAGGGCGCCTGACACCCGCCGCAGGTGGTGCAGCAGGAGACGCAGCTCGTGCTCCACTGACAACTGTTGAGACAGAACTGGAGCCCGCACCGGCACGCCCCGCAGGCGCGGTGATGGCGCCCTGCCTGGTACTCGCACCCGTTGCCCGGCCGCAGCGCGCAGCCGCCCCAGGTGCAGTTGGACTGGCAGACCTGCTGCGAGCACGGGTCACACCCGCCGCCCTGCGTCGCGCCGGGCGCGCACGCGCCGCTGCCCGAGCAGGTGCCCACGGACTCCCACGCGCAGGTGGCCGAGCAGCGTTGGGATTGGGTTCCGCAGTTGCCGCAGGGTTGGGTGCGGGTGGTGCCAGCGGCGCAGGTGCCACCGCCGGTGCAGGCCGACCAGGTGCAGGCCGAGCTGCACTCCTGGGTGCCGCAGTTGCCGCACACGCGACGCTCGCCGGGCGCGCAGTCACGGCCCGGCGTGACGGCGCAGCCGAGGTCGGTCGGGGGCACGTCCATGACGACGACGGGGCGGTCGACCGGGACGACGACGTCCATCGGGTCGCCGAGGTCGAAGCGAGGAAGCTGCACGTCGGTGACGTCGGCGACGTCGGGCGCATCGGGGACGTCGCGCACATCGATGACGGGCGACGGTCGGTCAGCCGCGGGCGCGAACTCATTGGGTGGTCCGACGTCGTGGAAGTCGGGGGCGACGCCAAACGCACAGCCGCACCAGAGCGTCGTGAGAGCGGCGAGGGCGAGGCGAGAGCGCATGAGGGTGACCAGCGGGGGGAGGCCGTGATGTAGCCGACCAGCGACCCCGACCGCCAGCAACGGACGCTTCCGTCATGACCCTTGCGGACGACGGGTTCGGTGGTGTCAGGTCGTTGCGGAGGCAAAGGATCCACCGATGGCGCGCACCCGACTGACCCTCGACCCCGTGGCCCTGGCTCGCTGGCAGCACGAGGCCGACCGCGCGGCCACCCGCAAGATGCCTGAGCTCCTCGCCCGCAAGCGCGCCCGGATGGCCCGCTCGCCGCACGCGTTTCTGCGCGGCAGCGCCGGCCTCTTCGATCGGATGCTGACGCTCAGCCCCGACCTGATGGGCGGTCCGCCGGGCGGCGGCTGGATCGTCGGCGACCTCCACGTCGAGAACTTCGGCGCCTTCCGCGGAGAGACCGCGGCCCGCGCGAAGCGTCGCGACCGCGTGGTGTTCGACCTCAACGACCTCGACCTCGCCGTCGTCGGACCGTGGCGCTACGACCTCGCGCGGCTCACCACCAGCCTCCTGCTCGCCGCGAGGGAGCGCGGCCTCGACGGCGACGGCACCGTGCGCGTGGCCCGCGCGGCGCTCACGTCATGGCGCGACGCCGTCTTCGGCGACGGACCAACGCCCGCGCCGCCCGCGTACATCCAGCGCCTCGTGGAGAAGGTGGGCGCTCGGACGCACGGGTCGATGCTCGCCGACCGGACGACGGTGGTGCGGGGGCGACGGCGCTTCACCCGCGGAGAGCGCTACGGCGATCTGTCGGACGAGCGGGTCGAGAAGATCACGCGGGCCTTCGCGCGCTACCTCGCGGCGCTGCCCGACGAGCACCGGCCGGGCGGCGACGAGGGGTCGGTCGTGGACGTGGCGTTTCGCGTGGCGGGCACCGGCAGCCTCGGGGTGCTGCGCGCGGCGGTGCTCACGCGCGGTCGCGGCGGTGATGGCGAGTGGATCTTCGACCTGAAGGAGACGCTCGATCCGCCGGCGCTGATGGGCGTGACGATCCCTGCGACCGAGCCCGCCGAGCGGGTGGTGGCGGCGATGCGCGGGTGCCTGGAGGTGGTTCCGCGGATGCTGGGGACGACGCGGGTGGGGCGGCGGTCGATGCTGGTGCGACGGCTCTCCCCGCAAGAGGACAAGGTCGACGTGGCGGACGTCGACGCGGGCGAGCTCGCGGGCGTGGCGCAGCACCTGGGCGCGGTGACGGCGCGGGCTCACCTGCGAGGACGCGACGGCGCGGCGGGGCGCGCGTGGAGCGACGCGGAGCTCGACGGGGTGCTGGCGCGGTCGACGGCGCTGGCGGGTGCCCACGTGGCGACGTGGTTGGCGTGGTGCGCCGAGGCGACGTAGCGAGCGCCCGTGGTGTGACGCCACAGGCGTGGCGACAGCGCACGCGATGTGTGGCGCGCGGGGCTGGTTGGGGGGTGGCCCGCTTTCTGCGAAGGGGTGTGGCAACGGGCTGACGAGAACGTCGGCGCGTCAACCACAGGAGTCTCCACCATGCTGCACTACGCGCTCGTCTTCTTCGTCGTGGCGATCATCGCTGCGGTCCTCGGGTTTGGTGGCCTCGCGGCGAGCGCCGCGGGCATCGCGAAGATCCTCTGCGTCGTCGCCCTGGCGATGGCGGTGGTGTCGTTCTTCATGCACGGACGCCGCTCGACCTGATGCGCTGAGAAGACCGCGACACACGAGAGCCCCGGGGTGGTGCCGAGCGCGCCGCCCGGGGCTTTCGTGTTTGGGCGCTTTGCGACCGCGACGGCTTCGGCACGTCGACCCAGGTCGGGAACTGCGGCGTGGGCGGGCGCGTCCCTTCGGGTAAGGACGCGTTGGGTCGACGGGTCGAAGGAGCGCGTGAGGGGGGAAGGGTCAGCGGAGCTGATCGCGCGTGCGGACGCTCGCGTGGCGCTCGAGCGCGTAGGTCTCGGGTGAGCCCGAGGTGCGGGCCTCGCCGACGCTCGCGGTGCGCACCACCGACGGGTCGCAGCCGCGGGACACCAGCACATCGCGGATGGCCTGCGCGCGCTGGTTGCCGAGCTCCAGGTTGTCCATCTGTCCGCCGCGCGGGTCGGCGCTGCCGACGATGGAGACGTCGCGCACGTCGCCGCGCTGGATGCAGTCGGCGAGACCACCCAGCACCGCGCGCGCGGTCGGTGACACCTCCGCCGACCCCGTCGCGAAGAACACCTCCCAGTCGTTGCAACGGGTGTTGGTGGCGATGCGCTGCGGCTCGGGCGTCGGCGCCTGCGCGGTGGCCCTCGCCCGCATCGCGGGATCAGCCGGCTCGGGGGCCGGGGTGCTCGCACATCCGAACGAGAGCGCACCGAGCGCACACAGCATCGAGAGAGTCTTCATCATGGCAAACCTCCTTTGGGACGAGGCGAACCCTTGAGCACCACGCGTGCCATCGAGGTGGCCGTGGTGCTGGCACTCCGCGTGCGATGGGCGAGCGCACGATGCTCACTCGCCTCTCTGCTCTTCTGGTCGTCGTGGGGTGCGCGCTCGGCGCGTTCGGGTGTGCGCTGACGCCACGGGGCCTCGCACACGACGTCGCTTCTGCCTCACCCCCGGCGGCCATCCACTCGACCCTCAGCGCCCTGAACGATCAGGACAACCAGCGGCTGATGGTTCAGCTCCTCGACAGCCCGCAGATGCACGAGGCGGCGCGGGCCTTCGCGAGCGAGATCGCCGACGGGACCTTGACCGCGATGACGGAGCCCGAGCGCCTCGCTCGCATCGAGGCGATGTCCACCCGCTACGTCGCGACCATCACCCGCGCCGTCACGCGGGCGATGTCCGACGGGCTGCGGCGCGACCTCGGTCCGGCCATCGCCCAGGTGATGCGCGAGACGGTGACGAGCACCATCCGCGAGGCCCTCAGCGAGAACTACCAGCGCGACATGGAGCGCGTCGCGAGCGGGCTCACCCGCGCCACCGTGGAGGCCGCGAGCCGCGGGATGGCGGAAGGCGTGACGCGCGACCTCGCCCCGGCGATGCGCAACGCGCTGCTCGACCCGGAGACGATGCACGCGCTCGGCCTCGTCGGGCGATCGATGACGCGCGAGGTGGTGCTCGGCAGCAACGACGCCATCACGCAGCTCCAGCGGCAGCAGGAGCGCGGGCAGACTTCGTTCCTGGGGCGCATCACCAGCGCGACGTCGGACGGGCTCAAGGCGTTGCAGTGGACGGCCATCGCGGTGGGGGCCGTAGCCTTCCTGCTCGCGCTGTGGGTCGTGCGGCTCATCATGAAGTCGCGGAAGCTCCAGGCGGAGAGCGAGAGCCACGCGGCGTCGGCGGTGATGTTCGCGGAGGCCATTCGCGCGGCCGAGGGCAAGCCCTGGGCGAACGAGCTCAGCGACCTGCTGCGCCAGCGGCTGAAGGGCGACGAGGTCGACTCGCTCATGACGAAGGTGCTCGGTCGCCCGCCGACGCAGACCCGCCGACCGACCGACCGGCCGTCCTATCGCGACAGCCTCCCGCTGCCCCACGGCACCTGAACCACCGAGACGGAGACCGACGATGAATACGAACCGAGTGGACGACGCGCCCCTGACCGAGCTGCTCGCGGAGACGCTGCGAGAAGGGCGCGAGCTCGTCCAGGTGGAGATCGCGCTGGCGAAGAACGAGGCGCTGGGAGAGCTCGCCAGCGTGAAGCGCGCGGTGGTTCTTGCGGCCGTGGCGCTGGTGCTGGTGACGGTGTCGCTCGCGGTGCTGGTCACCGCGTTGGTGATGGCGCTGGGCGGCGGGGCGGTGGTGATGGTGAGCGTCGGCGGGGTGCTGCTGCTGGCGGCGTTGGCGGCGGGGGTGCTCGGCGCGAAGGCCGTCCCCGCGGGGGTGTTGAACAAGACCAGGGCGCGCGTCGAGTCCGACGTGCGGCGCATCAAGGAGGCGATCGCATGAGCACGGATTCCCACGACGACAACCACGAGACGCTCACCCGCAAGCGAGACCTCATCGTCAATCGACTGACGCGCGCGCTCGGCGCCATCGACCGCAGGCGTCAGGCGGTCACCCACGTCGTCGAGGACGTCGCAGCGCTGGTTCCGCATTCGGCCAATGACGCGCCCGAGCCCAGCGGCGGGGCGGTGCGCAACGCCCTCCTCGGCGCGGCGGCGGGCGGTCTCGTCACGGCCGTCGCGCTGCTCGTACAGCACCGCCAACGCGAGCGGCGCCGACCGCTCAAGCTGCTCCAGCAGGCGTGGTTCAAGTACGCGATGCCGCCGCAGCCGTCGCTGCTGTCGCGACTGGTGAGCGAGGCCGTCGGGTCGCTGGTGATGTCCGTCGCGTCGGAGGCCGCGCGCGCCATCGTCACGCGGGCGCTGGAGGCCGCCGAGGCGCAGCGCGGTCCCGAGGTGCTCGACCGGGTGTCGGACGTCCCCGAGGTGAGCTTCGTGACGACGCCCGTGACCGACAACCCAGCGGCGCACTCGGCGGACACCGCGCTCGCGCCGACGGGCGTCGCGCCGCCTGATCCGATCGCACCGCTCCCGTCGCCGCTGCGGGAGTTCACGTGACGCGAGTGTGCTCGCGCTCGCCACGACTGTGGCGGGAGTGAGCACGACGCAACGGCAGATGCGTGGATTTCAGGGTCGGCATCAACCCTGCTGAGTGTGAGTCGCCGACCGGGACGAAGAGTACGGCCGGTCCAACCAGTGACCCCATCGGAGCAGATGAACCCTATGAGCAAGACCAACCCGGCACCCCGCGAAAACGTCACCCTCGCCAGCATCCGCGACCGCATCGCCGGCGAGTGGAACCACCTCAAGACCACCGTCCGCGCGAAGTTCGATCGGCTCACCGACGAGGACGTTCATGCCGTCGACGGTCGCTACGACGAGCTCTCGCAGCGCATCTCGAAGACCTACGGCTACGACCAGGCGCGCACCGACGACGAGATCTCGCGCTTCGTCTCCGAGGGCGGCAACTCCGCGCCCCTCGCCGCGGCGGCCGAAGAGGCAAGCGTGGGCGACCACCGGGGCATCGGCGCCGGCGTCGGACGCGACGACCGGCCGGTGCCGCAGACGGCCGAGCGCGACCCGCAGAGCCGAGCGCGCTGAGTCGTCACCCCCTACGACCTTCAAACACCCAACGACGGAGCCAACACCATGAACATCAACACCGTGAAGTCGAACCTCTCCCACCTCGCCGCCGACGCCCTTGAGCAGGGCCAGGAGGCCCTCCACGGCCCGGTGAGCGCCGCGACCGACAGGATCGCCACGCTCTCCAAGGTCGTCGCCGCGGCCACGTCCGCGAAGGCCATCTCGAAGGTGCTCAACCCGGACGTTCCGATGAACTGGGTCCTCGGCGCGATGGGCCTCCAGCGCCGCCCCAGCACCTTCTCGCGCATCGCGACGGGCGTCGGGCTCGTGGCCGTGGGCGCGGCCGTCGGAGCGGGCGTCGCGATGCTCTTCTCGCCGCGCTCGGGCGCGCAGAACCGCGCGCTCATCCAGAAGAGCGTGAAGTCCCTGCGCCGCGATGCGGAGGAGGTCGTCGACGAGGTCGGCACCCGCGCCCTCGACGTGGCCCACGACGTCGAGAACCGCGCCCGCACCATCGCGAAGGACGTCGAGACGACGGCCCGCGGCGCGGTGCACTCCGTGGAAGAAGCCGCGCACGGTGTCCTCCACAACGGCGACGCCACCCCGGAGCCGAACCCGAGCAGCCGAGGCGGCGGCGGGAGCGGATCGCACGCCAAGACCCGCACGCCGGGCCTCTCGCACCGCGCTCCGAAGGAGTGACGACCGCGTCGACGGGCGTTGCGGTTCGGGCCGCGACCCTTAGAATCGGCGGCCATGCTTCCGCCCCCGCCTACTGATTCCTCCCCCAACATTGGCCTTCGTGTCCTGGTGGTCGACGACAGCGACGACGTCGCCGAGATGACCGCCGAGATGCTCCGCATGTACGGCCACGAGGTCACCATCGCCAACGATGGCCCGAGCGCGCTCACGTCGGTGACGAGCGACCGACCCGACGTCGTGCTGCTCGACCTTGGCCTGCCGGGGATGAACGGCATCGAGGTCGCCGAAGCGCTCCACGCGGCACGCCACGCCGCGTCGCCGCTCGTGGTCGCCGTGTCGGGCTACGACCGCGTGGAAGACCGCGAGCGACTCCAGCGCGCGGGCTGCGTCCACTACCTGGTGAAGCCGGTGAACTTCAACCGCATCCTCGCGCTGCTCGCCGAGCACACGCCCAGGCGGGTCGACTGATGCGCCCGCTCGCCACCGTCGCGGTGCTCGCGATGCTCGGGTGCAGCTCCACGGTCGTCGCGGTGGGCGACGCTTCGACGGACGTCGCGCTCACGGACACTCCCGTCGCTGATCGACCGCTCACCGACGCTCCCGTCATGGACGCGCCTCCGGCGGTCGACGTTCCGCCCACGCGACGGGTTCCGCTGCGGCACCGGGCGAGCGCGGTGGCGTGTTCGACGGAGCGTCCCGCGAGCTCCTGCATGGCGGGCATGGGTCCGCCCGTGGACTGCACCGCGGACAGCCAGTGCACGATGGGCGTCAACGGGCGCTGCGTCGGCAATCCCCACGACGGCTGCCGCTGCAACTACGACCTCTGCAACAACGATGGCCAGTGCTCCGCGGGTGGGCCGTGTGAGTGCCGCCTCGCATCGCGCGGCGCGTCGGGCGCCAACGTGTGCATGGCGGGCAACTGTCAGGTCGACGCCAACTGCGGCGCCGAGGGCTACTGCTCGCCCTCGCTCGGCTCCTGCGGCGACTTCGGCGGAACCGTCGGCTACTACTGCCACACCCCCGCCGACGAGTGCATCGACGACGCCGACTGCCTCGGCGACGCGGGCTTCCTGGGGCAGCGGCCCTACTGCATGTTCGCGCGCGAGGTCGGCCGTTGGGTGTGTTCCAACCAGGGATGCGCCGGCTAGCCTCGCTCGTCTTCGTCGCCGCGACATCGTGCGGAGACGAACCAACGCTCGACCCGTCGCGATACCTCCGCGACGCCGCGTGGCGACGCAGCGAGCTCGTCGCCTCGCTCACCACCGTCGACAACGACTACGCCCGGCTGCGGCTCGCCCGCTACGACACCGGCGCCCCCGACGACTGGTCGCGTTTGCCCGTCTGGAACCCTCCGACCACGCCCGTCGGCCGCGACGACGCCGCGCGCTCGCTCGACCTCCCGACGACGGGTGACCTCGCGGCGCTCCGTGCGTTGGGCGAGCGCGCCTTCTTCCGCTACCCCGCCATGCTGGCCTCGCCCGCCGTCGAAGCCGCGCTGCGGGAGCCCGGCGGGCCCACCCGCTACGGCTTCTGGGTGTCGTCGGACGGAGCGCTCGGTGGCCTCGTGCGCGTCGCCCTCGCCGATGGCAGCGTCGGGCTCGCCTACTCCTGCGCGACCTGCCACGCGTCGATTCGCGACGGCGCGCTGGTCGCGGGCCTCGCCAACGCCGACCTCGACCTCGGCGCGTGGGGCCGCGGGCGCGTCGACGTGACCACCCACGACGGCAGCGAAGCGCTCGCGACGCCCGACCTGCGCGCGGTGGGAGAGCAGGCGTTCTTGCAGCGGGCGGGGGCGGTGCGGCGAAGGTCGGTGGTGTCGCTGGCGATACGGGTGGAGACGCTGCTCATCACGTCGCATCACGAGGTCGTGCGGCCGCCGAGGGAGGTCGCGCTGGGGCTCGCGCTGTACCTCGAAAGCCTGGCCGAGATGCTCCCGCGAGGTGCGTCGACGGGCGCGCGCGGGGAGGCGGTGTTCGCGGAGCGGTGTGCGAGCTGTCACGCGCCGCCAACGCTCGGTGGCGGGCTCGTCGCGGCGGAGGTGGTGGGCACCGATCCGAGGCTCGCGCGCACGGCAACGCGCGGGACGGGGAGCTACCGGGTGCCTTCGCTCCGCGGAGTGAACGAGCGCGGGTGGCTGCTGCACGACGGGGCGGTGCGGGGACTCGACGGGCTCTTCGATCCGGCGCGGCTGCGGGACGACTACGTGGGGCCGCGCGGGGTGGGCGCGGTGCGCGGGCACGCCTACGGGCTCGACCTGACGACGGACGACCGCGCGGCGCTGCTGACGCATCTGCGAACGCAATGAGCTTCCCGTACACTCGACCCATGGGACGGACGCTGGGCCTCATCGGACTGCTGGCGTGCGGCGTCGGGTGCGCCGCGACCGCCACCGCGACGAACGGCCGCGCAGAAGATGCGAGCGCGCCGACGATCGACGCGACGGGACCGACCCTGTCGCTGCGCGTGGGCCTGGGGCCGCTGTTTCCGCCGACGTACCGCGCGGGCGTGCGGGTGCGGGCGAGCGATGGAAGCGGGCAGACGGTCGACGCGCTCACCGACGCCACGGGGTGGGTGCACCTCCCGCTCGACGCCTCGCGCCGATGGAACGTCTCCGCCGCCGAGCCCGACCACAGCGCCGTGTCGCTGCTGGGTGTTCCGGTCCCGACGATGACGGAGGTGTACCTGCGCGGGACGCTCGGGACGCCGCCGCCCGAGGTGCGCGACGTGATGGTGTCGGGCGTCATTCGCGGCCGAACGCGAGCGGGTGCGCTGGTGCTGCTGGAAGGGGGACCGGGCAACTCGTCGACGCCGAGCGAGGACTTCTCGGTGTTCTTCCAGACGTGGCCGGGCGCGCCGCCCTCGCGTCTCATCGCGATCGAACGCGAAGGCGAGACCGGCTTCGTCAACGGGGCGCTCTCGGCGCCGCTCGCCTTCGACGGAACGCCGGTGGTGGTCGAGTTCCCGACGCCGGCCACAGCGGCCGTGGTGCAGGAGCTGCGCGTGGACCTGCCATCCATCGGGCGGGTGACCGCGGCGACCTTCGGCGAAGTGCTCGCCGGCATCGTCGCGCGAGTGGAGTACGTCGGGACCGGGACCGATCTCGCCGAGGTCGGGCGCTCGCAGCTCCGGCGACCCACTGATCCGTCGGCAGCGCGCTGGACCATCGAAGCCTTCGAAGGCGACCTCGCGCCCGACCTCATCTCCACGACGGTGCGCTTCGACGGGCCCGCGCCGGTGCGGGGTTCGGTCACGACGCGACCGTCGTTTCGTGGAGTGGTGCCGGCGTTTGGCACGGTGACGGACCTCGCGACGACGATCGGTCCCGCGGGTGAGGCGGCGCTAAGCGCCGACGCGCAGGCGTGGAGTCGGGCGGCGTTCACGGTGTCGTTCGGCGACATGGTGGTGTGGGAGGGCTACGGCTTCGACGGGACGTCGTGGCGCGCACAAGCACGGCCGCCGCTCCCGCCGGGCATCACGCTGACGATGCTCTGGCCGAACAGCGCCACGGTGTCGACGGTGCGCGCGTGCGTGCTGCGCGACTGGCCGACGGCGCCCAGCTCGTGGGCCGCGCCGCTGTTCCGGCTGGCGCACCGCAACCTCATCACGGTCTGCGAAGAGAACGGCGTGAACCTCCCGGTGCGCTGAGCGCGCTTGACGGACGCGGCCCGCTGCCCTTCCTATCCGCGGCATTCTCGTGGACCTCCGTCGCGCATCCCCCGCCCCGGTGACGCCGGCGCGGGTTGGCCTCGGGTCTCCAACCTCCCGTGCGGCTTCGACTCGCAGTGCCCCAAGGGGGCGGCGTGCTGCGCGATCACCGGCTTCTGTTACGACGCCACGACCTGTCCCGACTGCTGCGGTCCCGCGCCCGCCAACTCCAGCGGGCTCTGTCGGCACGACGTCGACTGTCCGACCGCTGAGGAGTTCTGCGATGGGGCGACGTGCGACTCCCTGGGGGCATGCGTCAGCCTCGCGGGGCGCGGCTGCACCGGCGAGCTGGCGACGGCCTGCGGCTGCAACGGGATCACCTACTCCAACGCCTGCTGGGCCCGCGCGGCGCGCACCCGCCTCGCCCACGCGGGCGCGTGCGAGTGAGAAGCCGCAAGGGCGCAGGGGTCGCAAGGGAGAAGGAAGATGGGCAGGACGGAGGATTGATCGGATCGCTCGCACCGACCGCCCGCTTCAACCTTCGTCGCAAAGCCCAATACCCATTCGCCGTGAGCACTCCTCCTTGCGACCCCTGCGCCCTGGCGGCCCCTTTGCTCCCCGCGAAGAACGCTCACCGAGCGATGGGCGCCGACCTCATTGACCTTCGCGTCCGTGGTCGATGGCACCCACGGACCGTGATCCGTCGCCTCCTCTGTTGCGCTCCCCTCGCCCTCGCCCTCGGCTGCATCGACGAGCGCCCCGCTCCCGCCGACGCCGCGGTCACCGACGTCGCCGTCGTCACCGACGTCTCCACCGCCATCGGCACCCCCGCCGTCGTCGACGCAGGCACTCCCGACGCCAAAACCGTCGAGCGCGGCCCCATGAGCATCGCCCTCGATGGCGACCCCAACGGACTCACCTGGGACGCCGCCTCGGGCACGCTCTTCATCGCCGACGACGACAACAACCGCATCCTCCGCTGGCAGGACGCCGCTGGCTTCCTCACCCCCGTCGCGCTCCCGGCCATCGCGCCCGACCTCGTGGGGCTCGGCCAGCTTCTTCTCCTCCGCGACGGCACCCTCCTCGTCATCCGCTTCGGCGGCGGAACCGCCGGCGCCGTCATCGCCGTCCGCCCCGACGGAACCGCCGCCAACATCCCCGGCCTCGACGTCACGCGCCGTAGCCTCGGCCTCGCCGTCGCCGCCGACGACACCCTCTACGTGAGCTACTTCCTCCGCATCGCCGGAGGCGCCCGTGTGGGGAGCGTCGCGCGCCTCACGCTCAACGGCACCGAGGCCGAGGTGCTCCCGATGCTCCGCAAGCCCGTGGGCATCGCCGTGCTCGGCGATGATCTCCTCGTCGCCGATCAGGACCAGAACCAGCTCCTGCGCGCCCCTCGCACTGGCGGCACGCCCAGCCTCTTCGCGACGGTGATGTCCCCCGACCTCCTCACCGTCACGCCCGACGGAACCGTCTTCGTCGGCAGCACCACCGGCAACGTCTACCGCGTCTCCGCCGACGGCTCGTCGGTGACCGTGTTTCAGGGCGGCTTCCAGCAGACCCGCGGCCTCGCCTACGACGCCGTCCACCGCCGCCTCTTCGTCGCCGACCACGACGCCACCCCCGCCGACGGAACCACCCACCGCCTCCGCATCCTCCCCGTCGACTGAGCTCCCGTGCGCCGCGCCGGCATCGGGCTGCGCACCGTCGCGGGCTTCGTCTTCGACCGCGCCCCGGTGGTCTCCGGCACCCGCTGGCTCGCCGAGGCCCACCTCCTGGGCAACGCGGGGCCCGTTCAGCTCCTGGTCGAGGCAGGCTTCGCGCGCGAGTCCCGCGAACGCGACGACGACGGCAACGCGGCCACTCCGCGCGTGTCGCTCCCCGCGGTGGAGTCGGGCGGCGTCTCGACGGAGGTCTCGTGGATGATCGTCGGCGCCCACCGCGCGCCACGGGTGTGGCCCGGCTCCGGGGGACGCCGCTGGGGCGCCATCGAGGTCGCCGGTCGCTACGAGCGGATCTACACGCACGCCGCCGCCGCGGACGTCGACCCGTCGGGCGCTCACGGTGGTTGATCACCTCCACCCGCCCGGCCGGCCGCAGGTCCGTCAGCGCCACCCCCAGCTGACCCACCAGCGCGTCCAGGCCGATCCCGCGCTCCGGCGGCGGGGGGGGGGGCGGGCCCCCCCCCCCCCCCCCCCCCGGCCCTACTGCCCGCCGCCCCCGCTGCTCGGCCGCAGGTCGCCCGTCGCCTCGAAGACCACCCCGTCGAAGGTGAACCGCGCCGCGTCGTCGCCCCGCACCAGGATCACCCCACGCTGCGACGCGCTCCGCTCGTCGAGCTCGCCGCCCACCGCGATGGCCACGCCCGTGAAACCACCGACCCCATGCAGCGTCGCCGCCGTCGGCCGTCGCGTCGGAACATACGGCCGCGCCCCGCCCACCACCGCGGTGTACCCGCCAACTCCCACCACGAAGACGTGCTCGTCGTCCTGCGCCCACACCCCGTTGAGTCCCGGCGGGTCGCCCAGCGTCGCGACCGACTCCCACCGCGTCGCGTCGCCGCGCAGGAGCACCCCAGAGCCCGCGCCGCCCACCGCGTAGCAGTCGTCGCGACCCTCCACGCACGACACGGTGAAGAGCCGGTCGTCCTCGTCGCGCACCGTCGCGGGCAAGCGCGCCCAGCGAGTTCCGTCGTAGCGGAGCACCAGGCCGTTGGCGCCCACGACCATGAGCGCGCCGTCCCGTCCCGCGGTGATCTTGTAGAGATTGGCGTCGCGCGCCTCGACCGGCAGGTCGACGACCTGCGTGAAGCGCTCGCCGTCGTAGCGGACCACCACGCCGCGCGGTCCGTCGGGGCGCACCGACCCGCCGACCATCCACACGTCGTCGGGGCGACGCGCGTACACGCCCCAGAACGTCGGCCTCCCCGCGGGCCACGGCACGTCGACGGTGAGCGTCTCGCAGCGGCCGTCGCGCAGGCGCACCACGCGGGCGTCGTCGCCAACCGCATACACCGTGAGCTCGCCCATCGCGCGAACACCATGCACCCACCAGAGCGTCGCGTCGGTGGCGCAGCGCGTCTCGAAGCGACCCGCGGTGTACGCCACGAGCCGCCCGACGCGGCCGTCGGTGACGAGCGCGCGATCGACGCCCACGTACCCGCCCGCGATGAACGCCGACGAGGTCGCGCCGTCTCCCCACACGCCGAGGAGCGATCCGCCCGACACCCCGCTCACCGCCACGCGGAAGAGGTCCGGACCAGCGGGCGGGGCCGCCGTCTCGCACCCCAACAACAGCACGACCAGTGGCAGCAACCGCACGACGCCGCGAGTGCCGTCGCTGCGCGCCGACGCGTCCACGTTGACCGCGGCGCTCATCGAGGACGATGGTGCACCGCATGAACCATTGCTCGACGATGCGCTCACCGTGAGCGACGCTCCTGCCCGCCAGCGCAACATCGCCATCGACGCGCTGCGCGGCGCCGTGATGGTGCTGATGGCGCTCGACCACGCGCGCGACTTCTACGGCGACGGCTTCAGCACCGAGCCGACCAACCTCGCGACGACGACGGTCGCGCTCTTCTTCACGCGGTGGGTGACGCACTACTGCGCGCCGGTGTTCGTGCTGCTCGCGGGCACGGCGGCCTACCTCTACCGCGACAAGAACGGCCCCGCCGCGGGCTCGCGCTTCCTGCTCACGCGCGGGCTGTGGCTGGTGTTTCTGGAGCTCACGGCGATGCGCCTCGGGTGGACCCCGAACATCACCTGGAGCTTCACCGTCGCGCAGGTGATCTGGGCCATCGGGTGGTCGATGGTGGTGCTCTCCGCGCTCAGCCGCCTGCCGCTGCGCGCGGTGGCGATCATCGGCGCGGCCATCGTGGCGCTGCACAACCTCTTCGACGGGCTGAAGCACGCCGCCTTCGGGTCGATGGAGTGGCTCTGGGTGATCGCCCACGATGGCGGCCCGCTGGAGCCGGTGCGCGGCCATCAGCTCTACGTCGCCTACCCGGTGCTGCCCTGGATCGGCGTCATCGCCGTGGGCTACGCGCTCGGCGCCTGGATGAAGCGGCCCCTGGAGGAGCGTCGCCCGCTCGTCATGCGTCTGGGCCTCGCGATGACGGCGGCCTTCGTGGTGCTGCGAGGCATCAACGTGTACGGCGACCCGGTGCGCTGGTCGGTGCAGCCGCGCGGGGCGGCCTTCACGGCGATGTCCTTCCTCAACTGCGACAAGTACCCGCCGTCGTTGATGTACGCGCTGATGACGGTGGGCCCGGCGCTGGTGGTGCTTGCCCTGCTCGACGGCGCGAGGCCCAACCGGGTGACGCGGGGGCTCGCGGTGTTTGGGAGCGTTCCGCTGCTGTACTACTTCGTGCACCTGGTCACGATGCGCTGGACGAGTCGGCTGCTCGCGCTGCTCATGGGCGTGCGCGAGGGTCACCTGGGCTTCGGGCTCGCGGGCGCCTACGTCGGGTGGGTCGTCGTGGTGGTGGGGCTCTACCCGCTGTGCAGGTGGTTCGCGGGGGTGAAGGCGCGCCGGCGGGACTGGTGGTTGAGCTACCTCTGACGGGCGCTCTCGCGCTCGGGCCCTACACTGGCTCCCCATGGCCAAGCTCTTCCGTCGCGTCGGTGGCGTCCTCTTCGTCGTTGCCCTCTCGGTCACCACCGCGGCCGTCACCGCGGGCGTCACGGCGCGCCCGGCGCTCACCGCCAGCAGCGCGCAGGTCGTCGTTCGCCCGACGCCCAACGTGCTCCGCGCGGTGCGCGACCTCGCCCGCCTGGAGACGGTCACCTTCCACATGGAGCGCGTCATCGACCTCCACGAAGAGCAGTCCCACGCCTTCGGGCTCGTCCACGCCGAGGACGCCATCCTGCTCGTGGCCGTCGGTGAAGTCATCGCCGGTGTCGACCTCGCCGCCCTCCGCCCCGAGGACGTCGTCGTCGACCCCGCGAAGCACCGCGTGAGCATCACCCTCCCCCGCGCGCAGATCTTCGTGTCGCACCTCGACAGCGAGCACACCCGCGTCCACAGCCGCAGCACCGACCTCCTCGCGCGACGCAACGAGGGCCTCGAGACGCGCGCCCGCCAGGAGGCAGAGCGCTCCATCGCCCTCGGCGCGACCGAGTCGGGCATCCTCGATCGAGCCCGGCAGGGCGCCGAGCGCACCGTCGGGAGCCTCGCGCGGTCGCTCGGGTTCACCGAAGTCGAGGTTCGCTCGCGCTGAGCTCTTTCCAGCCGATGCGCCTCGCCGGTAACGTCGCCGCATGTGGCGGAACCGAGCTCGCGCCCCATCGTGCATCGTGGCGCTGCTCGCGATGTCTCGCTGCGGTCCAACGGAGCGAGGCCAGGGCGACACTGATCCGGTCCCCGAGCAGTGCCGCGTGGTCCATTCGCGCACCCGGCCTGTCGCGGTCGCGGCGTGGCTCATGAGCGGAGGGTTCGTGCACGACGCACCGTTGGAAGCGCGGCTCGCGTCGGCCTCGCCCATCGCGTTCACGGGGCTGCCCCGCAACGTGAGCTCGTCGCTGCTGGCCGACCTCGACGGCGACGGGCGCACCGACCTCCTCTTCAACGACCACCGGGACTACTGCGGCGGGCCGCAGCCCACCGCCCGCTCGTGGGTGCTCTGGCAGGACGCGACCGGCTCGCTCGGCCCCGCCGTTCCGTTGGAGGGGCGCAACAACTGTCAGCTCGCGGCCGACCTCGACGGCGACGGCGGCCTCGACCTCGTGTGCTCCTCGGAGCGGGGCTGGGCCGTGTGGTGGAACGGCCCGGCCGGCCTCCTCGCGGCGCCCTCGACCAGCCTCCCCGTGACGGCCGCGGTGATGGCGACCACGGCGTGGGACATCGACGCCGACGGCGCGCTCGACCTGGTGTTCGCCAACTGGCAGGGCGCGTCGCAGGTGCTGCACAACCGCAGCGCGCGGACCTTCGCGGACGTGACCGCCGACTGGAACCTCGACGCCAACGGGCACGCCTGGACCGCGGCCTTCGTCGACTTCGACGGCGATGGAGCGCGTGAGCTCTACATCCCCGCGGACGGCGCCGCGCACGAGAACCGCGCCTTCCGCGACGCGCGCGCGGCGGGCGCGACGGAGCCGCGGTGGGAGCGCTTCCGGCCGACGGAGGAGGCGTGCGACCCGGTGGGGTTCTTCGCGACGAGCAACGCCGCTCCCATGGGCGTCGCGCTCGGTGACATCAACGGCGACGGATCGCCGGAGCTGGTGCTGGCCACGGGTCCGTCGCTCAACGTGCTCACGCGCAACCCGAGGCCGCCGCACGACTGGATCGACATCGAGCGCCAGCTCGGGATGGACCGCTCGACCACCACGACGGGCAACTTCCTCGTCCCGTGGTCGCCCGTCCTCTGGGACATGGACCACGACGGCGCCCTCGACCTGTGGGTGGCCAGCGGCGACGACGAGGGCTTCGCCCAGGGCCCCAACCGCGGCCAGAGCTTCATGCTGGTCTACCGGGGCCAGGCCGACGGAACCTTCGCGGAGATCGCGGACCGCATCGGGACCAACCGCGCCGACCAGTTCTGTCACGTTCAACTCGGCGACCTCGACACGGACGGTGACCTCGACGTCGTGCTCGGTCGCTTCGGCCAGTCAGCCCTCGTGCTGGAGAACCGCCTCGCCACGCCGACCCGCCACGCCCTGGTGACCCTGCGCGGAACGGTCAGCAACCCGCATGGCCTCGGCGCGACCATCGTCGCCGCATCACCGCGTCGCGCGTACCCCGTGGGCGATCACTTCCCTCCGTGGGCCGCGCCGCAACCCGTGGTCGACGTCGCGCTCGGCGCCGATCGGTCCACCGACGAGCTCCAGATCCACTGGCCGAGCGGCTGCGAGCAGGTGGTGCGCGGGCCCATCACCACGCCGACGATCGTGGTCACCGAGCCCTCGTGGCTCACGCTCGCGCCCGCGCAGCGCCACCACGTCGCCGGCTCCGACGCCACCATCACCGTCACCGTTCGCCCCGACCTCGTGGGCGCCGCCGGGACGGAGGTAGTCATCGATGACGTCGCGAACGCGGGCCGCTGGATGGGTCCGACGACGCCGCGCGCCGATGGATCGTTCGAGCGCGTACTACTTGCGGCCGAGCGCGTCGGGACGGTCTCGCTGCGGGTGAGCGTCAACGGTCGTGTGCTGCCCGCGCGACCGCGCCTATGGTTCGACGCGCCATGAAGACCCACCGCCCGAGCTTCACCGCCGCCTTCGTCGCCACCTGCCGGGGCCTCTCACCGCTGCTGCCGCCCGACGCGCGCCTCGTCGACGACCCGCTCGGGCTGCGCTTCGCCGAGCTGCTCCCGCCCGCGCTCTCACGGGCGATCGTCTCGGCGCGCGGTCCCACGCGCGCGGCGGCGCAGGCGGCGCTGCTGCCGATGCTCCCGTGGGTCGCGTACATGCAGGTGCGGACGAAGGCCATCGACGACGCGCTGATCGACTTCGCGGAGGGCGGCGGCGAGCAGGTGGTGATCCTCGGCGCGGGCTTCGACGCGCGGGCCGTGCGCCTGTCCCTGGAGGGCGTGCGCTTCATCGAGGTCGACCACCCGGCGACGCAGGGACGCAAGCAGACAGTGCTCGCCGAAGCGGGCGCCAACTCGGGCGCGCGGTACCTCGCGTGGGACTTCGAGCGCGACCCGCTCACCGACCTCCCGACGCGGCTGCGCGAGGTGGGGCACGACCGCTCGCGCGCCACCTTCGTGATCTGGGAGGGCGTGACGATGTACCTGTCGCCCGAGGCGCTCGCGAGCAGCGTCGAGGCCATCGCGGCCTTCAGCGCGCCGGGCTCGCGGCTCGCGTTCAACTACGTGCGGCGCGACCTCGTGGACCGTCCAGGGCCGCTCACCCGCGCGGTGGCGGCGGTGGTGCGCGGCGTCGGGGAGCCCTTCCGATCGGGCTTCGACCCGGACGAGCTGCCCGCGTGGCTCGGGTCGCGGGGCTTCTCTCTGCGGAGCGACGACGACTTCGCGACGCTCGCGCAGCGCATGCTCCCGACGCCTTGGAGCGAGATGATCCGCGAGGGTCGACGGCTCGCCGTGGCCGAGCGCTGACCGGGTCACCCCGTCAGCGGAAGCGAACGATCGGCCGCACCTTCAGCGCCACCCCGTCGAGGCTCAGCTCGATGCGCGCCGAGCCCGCCGAAGTGGGCGCCACCAGCGCCCGGTGCAGCCTGCCGTCGGCGTCGGTGGTGCCGGCGCCGTCCCAGGTGCCCGCGCCGTTGCGTTCGAGCGCGACGCGGGTGGCGCCGACGGAGCGCGCGTCGACGATGACCTCCACGCGGGTGCTTCCGTCGGCCGGGGCGACGCGGCGCGAGACCGACAGCGCGACCGGCTCCGTCACGTCGGTGTAGCGATCGGACGGGAGTCCGCGCAGGGTCTGACGGAGCCCGCTGGGCCAGGTGATGGTGACGTCGACCTGCGTGCGCGCGCCGGTCGCGATGAGAACGCCGGGCGCGTGGTGGCCGGTCACGCTCACCTGCTCGTTGACCCTCACGACCTGCGGCGGCGAGGCGCCCTCCACGGACACGATCGCGCCGGTCGCGGCGCTGGCGGAGACGGTCCCGCGGAGCCGCAGGCCGAGCCAGTGTCCGGCGGGCTGGACCCGGTTGCGCATGAGCACGGCGCCGCGGGCGTCCATGACGAAGCAGCCGATGTGACCGTCGCTCGCGAGGTCGCCGCACGCGAGGCCCTGGGCCACGGTGCTCACGGGGACGAGGTCGGGGCCCCAGTCGAAGAAGGTGCGATCCCGCTGGTTGGTCCACAGCGCGACCGGCCACGGGATGCCCTGCGTGGAGTCCGGTGGTTGCAGGAGGACGAGGAGGTCCTGCCAGCCGTCGAGGTCGGCGTCGAGGGCGAAGGAACCCCACGCGAAGGACTCGCCCACGCCGCGGATGTGCGCCGGTCCGGAGGCATCGACGAGGCGCCGCGGCCCCTCCAGTCGGTACAGCAGGCTGGCCCGCGTCACGCCCGAGAGAAACCAGTCCGTGCGGCCGTCGCGATCGAAGTCGAGGGCCGACACGCTCATCGGACACGCCCGCACGAACTGCTCCGAGAGCGCGACGTCGGTCGTGAAGCGCGGCGCATCGGCGGACGCGCCCCACGCGAACCACGAGGCGCCCTGATCGATGAGGCCGAGGAGGTCCTGCGCGCCGTCGCCGTCGACGTCGGTGAAGTGCATCGCGAAGGTCTGGTAGCCGGGGCTGTGATGGCCCGGGCGGGGCGGCGTCGGCGGCCGTGTCTCCTCCCAGCTCCCGTCGCCGCGCGCGAGGAGCAGACGGTAGGCGCCGCCGGTGTCATCACGGCGGTTGACGGCGAGGTCTTCGAGGCCGTCGAGGTCGACGTCGGCGACCATCACCTGCCCGGCCGTTCCGGTCGTCCCGGGCGCGATCTCCTCGACCGCGCGGAAGCGGCAACCGCCCAGGCCGCGGGACAGGCCCACCCGGACATCCCGGGCGCCCACGAGCACGAGGTCGAGCACCCCGTCGTGGTCGTAGTCGAGGAAGGCCGCGCCGGCGGGCCGGTCGAAGCTGGGCCCCTCGGGCACCGCCACGAAGCGCCCGTCGGCGTCCTGTCGCATCACGGGCGGCGTGCCCATTCCGAGGGTCACGACGTCAAGGCGACCGTCGCCGTCGCAGTCGCCGAGAGAGACCGAAGACGGCGTGCCGGGGAGCGCGTCGTGCTCGATCTCGAAGCGCCCCTGCGGCGCGGCGAAGCGGGCGACGGGCGGACCGTCGTCCCCCGTGGTGGGGGCAGGGTCCGAGCAGCGCAGCGGCGCCAGCGAGAGCAGACCCGCGACGAGTGCGAGGCGCACGCCCGATCGGCGCCGTCGAGCGTGTCTCCGCCGTGGCTCCACGGCGCGGATCATCGCACGACCGGGACTGACTCCCGTAGCGCCCGCTCGTCGCGGCGCGCGTCCGACACCAGCAGCACCCCTGCGATCAGCAGCAGCGCGATGCCCCCGAGCGTCGGCGCCTCCGGCCAGCGGGCGAAGACCACGGCGTCGATGCCGAGGGCGATCACGATCTGCAACCACCCGGCGGCCCCAACGCGCGCGGCCTTGTCGAGGGCGTAGGCGCGCGTCAGCGAGAGCTGCCCGAGCGTCGCGAGCGCCCCCATGGCGAGGAGGCCGACGAGCTCGCGGGCGGTGATTCCCGCGGGCGCGCCGCGGGTGGCGACCCAGCCGAGCGAGAGCGCGCCGAGCACCCCGGTGGCGGTGGCGGAGAAGTGCACCACGACGGCCTCCGGGGTCTCGCCCGAGAGGCGACGCAGCGAGACCATGGCGACCGCGCTGCCTGCCCCTGCGGCGAGGGCGACGAGGCCCGCGAAGCCGTCACCGCGCAGGCCAGGGCGCTCCACGAGGAGGATGCCCGCGAAGGCCACCGCGAGGGCGACGAGAACGCGCGGGGAGAGGCGCTCGCGGAGGGTGATCCAGGCGAGGGCGGCGATGAAGAGGGGCGTGGTGTTGAGCAGCGCGGTCGCGTCGGCGAGCGGCATGTGCGTGAGCGCGAAGAAGGTGCAGAGCATGCTGGTGGTGCCCGCGAGGCTGCGGCGCCACATGACGCGGCGGTCGGCGATGGCGAGCGACGCGCCGCGGGTGCGGGCGATGGTGAGCGCGACGCAGAGGCCCAGCGCGGCGCGCGAGAAGGCCAGCATGGGCCACGGCAGGTGGCGCATCGCGCGGGCGAGGGCGTTCATGAAGGCGAAGCACGAGGCGGCGGCCAGCATGAAGGCGATGGCGCGCAGCGGAGCGTCACGGGGGGCGGTGTTCATCGGCGCGGCGGGCCGTAGGTCATGCGAGCGCGGCTGTCCATGACCACCGGGGACGATCTCCCAATCGCACCGCCGCGGCGGCGTCTCAGGGCACGCAGGGCGCGACGCCCCCGTCGCAGCTCTCCTCGGAGAGCCCAGCGTCGAGCTGATCGAAGGTGTACACGACCCCTGGCCAGCATGAGCCAACCAGCGACTGGTACGCCGTGGTCGATGGGGGCAGGGTCGCAGGCAGGCACCGCATCGTGCACGCCGTGGCCTCCCGGTGGCAGTCCGCGATGGACACGAAGCGAGGGTCTCCCGGGTCCACCCCGTGAACGCTGCCCCGATCGCAGAGGACGCCTCCCGCCGCGAGACCGAGACGCGCCGCCCCGGCGCGCAGTTGATTGCAGGTCGGAGGATCGCCGCCGCGGGGCCCGGCATCTGGCCAGACGGCGTCTCCGCCGAGAGGCGCGTCGAGGAAGTCGACGTCCGGCGCGACGTCGGTCGAAGCATCAAGGTTCCCAACCGCGGCCGGGGTGGAACCACAACCGAGCAGCAGCGCGAAGGCGGCGATCGAGAGCGGGTGGAGGTTCATGGAGAGAGCCTTAGCACCACCGCGTGACGCCCCGGATGGCGCCCTTGGTCTCACCGATCGGCGCGCGGTAGCAACGCTCCCGTCCCCGAGCGCCCGCCCATGTCACTCACCGCCCTCCTCGTCCTCGACCCGCAGAACGACTACCTCGCCGAGGGCGGCGCCTTCTCGCGACGTCACTTCGCCGCGGCGTCACTCGCGCAGGAGCTCACCGGCGCGGTCGTTGCCGCACGACGACGCGGCTCGCCCGTGGTGTGGGTGACCTCGGCCTACGGCGACGCGCCGCCGGGCTCTCGCGGGCTCACACACGTGGGCTCTCCGTGCTGCGTTCCCGGAACCTGGGGCATCGAGGTCTTCGCTCCACTGCGCCCGCTCTTCGAGGCGCGCGGCGCCGACGCACACATCGTCAAGGGCTGGTACTCGGCCTTCCGCGAGACCGACCTGCACACGCGCCTCACCGTTGCGGGCGTACGTCGCATCGCGCTCGGTGGTGTGACCACCAACGGGTGCGTGATGGCCACCGCGCGCGAAGCCCACACGCTGGGCTACGAGGTCGCCGTGCTCGCTGACGCGACCGCTGCCGGGACGACTACGAGGCACCTCGCCGCGCTCCGCGAGATCGAGCTGCTGGGCGGACGCAGCGGACCGTGGCGCGACCTGCTCGCAGCCGACGCTGCGACGTGAGCGGTACGACCTCTCCCTCGACCGCAGGGCGACGTTGCCGCTGGCGTTGCTCATGGCGGACCCGCGCCCAGCGGCGGGAAACGCACCCGCACCGCTACGGTCGACGCCGTCGCCCGTGGAGCCACCCTCGCGCGCCGCACCACCGCGCGAACGCACGCCACGAAGGGCCACGTCTCCTCTCCGCTGCGCGCCGAGGCGACCGCCATCGCCCCGCTCGCCTCGACGCGCACCACGAGCTGCACCACGCCGCCGCTCCACGTCCCCTGACACGCCGCGAAGCGCCTCCCGGGCAGCGCACGACGCACGGCACCCGTCGGATCGCCCGCGGGCACGACGCTCACCGCGATCGGCTGCGCCCAGGCGGGTGCGGCCATCGTCGCCACGAGCATCGTCGCCAGCACACGTCCTGATCTCATCGCCCGATGGACGCGCCATGACAGCCGACGGTCTGACGCCCTGGACGGACGCAGAGCAACCCGGCACACCATCCTCGCTCGCGATGCGAACCTCCCGTCGGGTCACCAGCGCCGCCCTCCCCGTCACCCTGCTCGCGGCGTGCACATCGACCAACCCCCCCGCCGATGGCGGCCCGCGCGACGCCGCTACGGACGCCCCCCGCACGCCCCCGGCGCTCGCGCTCGGCCTCGATGCCTACCGCCGCTGGGACCGCCTGCCGCTCATCCGTCTCGGGACGCGCACCTACCTTCGCAGCACCTACGACCGCTCTGGCGGCAACCCCGCGAAGGAACCCTCACCCTCCCCGCCACCGGCCCCGTCCCGGTGCTCACCCTCGGCGGCGGCGCGTCGGCCATCCGCGCGCTGCGCTTCGTCGTCCCTCGCGGTCGCGCGGTGGCCTTCGGACGCGCCCGCCTGCGCATCACCTGGGACGGCTTCAACGTCCCCTCCATCGACGCACCCATCGCGCTCTTCTTCGGCGCAGGAACCCTCTTCAACCGCGACGAGCGCGAGTGCCTCGTGCGCGGTCTCCTCACCAACATCTGCCAGGACACCACCTCGGTGCGCCTGTCGATGTACCTCCCGATGCCCTTCTTCGAGCGCGCCCGCATCGAGCTCGTCGGCGCGGGAGAAGCCATCGACGGCGTCGCCTGGCAGGTCCGCACGCAGCCGTGGCCCCATGAGCGCGCCGCGACCGCCTACCTGCACGCGACCTACGTCGACCACGTCGCACCCGTTGCGGGGCGCGACCTCGTGCTCCTCGACACGACCAACGCGGAGCCCGGCGACGGGTGGTGCGGCGCCTTCATGGGCACCTCCTTCACCTTCTCCGACCGCGCGGTGCTGGGAACGCTGGAGGGCGATCCGCGCTTCTTCTTCGACGACAGCGAGAGCCCGCAGGGACAGGGGACAGGCACCGAGGAGTGGGGCGGCGGCGGCGACTACTGGGGCGGCCAGACCATGACGCTCCCGCTCGCGGGACACCCGGTGGGCGCGGTCCATGCGACCACCGCCGTCAACGCGGAAGACCTCATCGAGTCGGCCTATCGCTTCCTCGTCGCCGACGCGATGCCCTTCGGCCGCAACGCCCGCATCCAGCTCGAACACGGCGGCGAAAACGACTCCACCGAGCACTATCGTACGGTCACGTACTGGTACGGCCGCCCCGGCGCCTGCCTCGTCCCCACCGACTGGCTCGACGTCGGCGACACCGCGGACGAAGCGCGCCACGGCTACGCCTCACCCGAGGCGCCGACGATCGACACGCTCACCTCCCGCTACGAGCTCGGCCCCGACACCCTGCGCGACGGGACGCCCGTCTACCCCGAGCGCACCGACACCGGGCGGCACACCCGCGGGACGTCGGAGTTCACACTGGCGATCGACCCCGACAACCGCGGCGTACTGCTGCGTGTACTCCAACCCCGACGCCGAGCTCGGGGCCGCCGAACAGACCATCCAGACCTCCAACCGGCGGTGGCGGGACGATGAGTTCCTGGTGCCGACGAGGCTCACGGCGGGGCGATCGTCGATCAGGGTGCGCGTGCGCCACGCCCCGGTGGAGCACGCCATCGTCCCCGGCGCAGCGGTGGGCGAGCGCGCGTGGAGCGAGTTTCGCTACGCGGCCTACTCGTACGTGTACTGAACCATTGAGGCGCCTTGAGGCGCGTTGAGGTGCGTCCCGCGCGGTGGTTCCCGCAGGCTGTGTTCACGACGCGCGGTGCGTCGGGATGGTCGCAGCGGAGGTCTCATGACGCGGTCGATGGGTCGGGTGTGGTGCGGCGTGGCGGTGCTCTCGCTGCTGGTTGGTGCGACGGGATGCAACGTGATCGGTCGCAAGAGGCTGGAGTCCAACCTCGCGACGGCGGCGTCGGGGTGTCGCGTGAAGTTCGAGGGCAGCGGCGTCCTCAAGCTGAGCCCGTGCGCGGACACCGAATCGGTGGACCGCGCGAGGCAGTACGTGGCCGATCACTGCGCGGAGATCCGCGCCCTCGACATCACCGTGATCACCATCGAGACGTGGACGCCGCGCTACCAGTCCCGGACGTGGAGCTCGACGGACAACCAGACGTGCACCCCGCGCTGCATCGGGAGCGGCTGCTAGCGCGGATTCAGGTGGTGACGAGGCGGAAGCGGTTGGAGCCGATCTCGATCACGTCGCCGCTCATGATCGGGCTCTGACGGCTCTCGACGCCGTTGACCTTCATGCTCGGGAAGGTCATCGCGCTCTCGGCGACGAAGCCCATTCCGCCCCACCGGATGGACACCGTCCCTCGCGCGAGCCCCGACAGCTCGAACGAGTTCCCCGTCGGCGCGTTGAGCACGAACGGAACCGTCTCCGACAGCTCCCGCCGCGGGTCGCCCGCCTGCTTGCCGTCGATGCGTTCGAGGTAGCTGCGCTTGGCCGCCTGCATGAGACGAAACTGCTCGCGCACGTCGTTGGCGGTGAGGGCCTTGGTGCTCGCGGCGTTTTTCGCCGACTTCGCGCCGCCCGACACGAGGCTCACGCGCTCGACGAACTGGGTGCTCCCGCAGCGCGGACACGCGCCCGCCGTCCGCACGTTGCTGACGACGCCGACCCAGTGGCAGCCTGCGCACTCGCGCTTGGAGAGCATCGCGTTGGCGCCCAGGTAGCGTCGCGCGGTCTTCTCGTCCTTCGAGAAGATCACCAGGTGCTCGCCACCGACCAGCACCTCGCTCCCCTCGGTGACGAGCGCGCCGCCGGTGACGAGCACGCCGTCCACCACGATGGGGTTGGTGTCGGAGACGCAGCACGCCATCCAGGCGCCGTGTTCGTCGATGACGAAGGCGGCGTGCTCGCGCGACACGGCCTCGTCGGCGAGCACGACGTCGTTGTCGGGGTCGCGCCCGATGCGCACCGGCGGTGTGTCGTACTCGATGATGTGGGGGGCGTCTCCGAGCGTGTGGATGACAAACGCGGGCATCGGCTCAACCTCGTTGAAGGCGGTCGTATCACGCCGCAGCGCGGGCCCCGCCGCGCTGCCACCGGGCTGCCATCGGCCCACCACCGTACCCGTCGGTGACGACCTTCGATACGATCGGCGATCATGATCTCTCGTCCGTCGCGGGGATGGTTGGGGTCCGTTGCGCTCACCGCGCTGCTCACCGCCGGGTGCTCCGCGCCTGCGACCACCCCTCGCGACGCCGCAAACGCCGTGGACGCCGCGGCGCCCGACGTACCAGCCATCGACCTCCCGCAGCCGACGGTCGACGTTCAACCGGACGACCTCCCTTCATCGACGGCCGACGTCGCACCGGTGGACGCGCCGTCGCCAACACCCGATGTGCCCGCGGCCGATGTTCCGGGCCCCACCGTCGATGCGCCCGCGACCGTCGACGCAGGCGCGCCGCGAGACGTCCCGACCGTCGCCGACGTCCCGGCCGTGCCCGGCGACGGCGGCGCGCCCGGCGCATGGGAGCTCATCGGAGACTTCGCCAACGGCCTCTGGCAGTGGGGCCCCTACCTCTCCGCCGCCCCCGACGGAACCATCTACGTCGCGCGCTCCCGCGTCGGTGTCTACCGCGGCACGGCCCGCGACGGCCGCTACGTCTTCGACCTCCTGCCGACGACGGGGCTCACCAACGTCCTGTTCAGCTCGCTCGGCGTCAACGACCTCGGAGAGCCACTCCTCGGTTGTTGGGGCGCGATGTACGGCGCGACGGGGCCCGGGACCATCTTCCGCTTCAACCGCACCACGGGGCAGTGGGTTCGGTCGACCATCCCTTCGCCGGGCTACACCCGCAGCGCGTCGGACTTCCTCGTCGCGCGCGACGGCAGCGTCTTCGCGACCGGTGGATGGGCCGCCACGCTGCTGCGCTCGACCGACCACGGCGACACCTTCGCCGTGGCCCACGACTTCGACGCCGAACGTCCTGGGGTGCGCTACGGGTTCTTGTTCTCGGTTGGTGTCGGGCCCGGCGAGGAGATGATCGTGGGCGCCGAGACCGAGAGCTTCCAGCACTCCTTCGACAACGGCCGCACCTTCACCGCGGTGGACACGGCCCCGTGGGGGGCGCGCGGAAACCCCTACGGCGTGGGCTTCACGCAGGCGGGCGACGCGCTCTTCTCCCGCAACGTCGACGCCGACCTCACGAAGATCTACCGCCGCGACCCGGTGCGCGGTTGGGTGCGCGCCGACCTCGGGCTCGCGGGCGACGACTTCAACCACAGCTCCGTCGCCGTGTGGGTGCACAACATCGTGCTCGCGCCCTGGGGCGAAAACTTCATGGTCACCGGCACCTCCATCTACCGGTCGCGCAACGGCGGCACCTGGACGTCGTTTGTGACGGGCATCGACGCGGCGACGTACCGGGTGGTGCCCAACGCCATCGCCACCGACGGGCGCTGCGTCTACGTCGGGTTGCAACCGGTGGCGACGCGCACGGACATCGGCGCGGCGTACCGCTACTGCGGGCGATGATCCCTCGCACGCTGCTCGTCGTCGCGGCGGTGCTCGGCTGCACGTCGGCCTCGACGGCTGTCGCGGTCGCCACGCTCCAACTGCAACCTGCGCGTGACACCCTCGCCCACGTGGGCGACGCGCGGGTGGGGCCCACGACAACCACCTCGCGTGCCTACGACGCGAGCGTGACGCACGACTCCGCGACCACGCACGACGTCGTGATCGCGCACGACGCGCCGACGCTCGACGTACCGACCGACGCGCCCGCCCCGCTCGATGTCGCCGTCGATCGCGCGACGCCACTCGAAACGATGCTCGACGCGCCGACACTCGAGGCGACTGCTGACGCGCCACCGCGCCATAGCGGTCTCTCGAATTCCCTTGTCAAGCGCGGAGCGGTGTCCGAAGTACGAGCGTGATGGAGAGCGGCGACCCGGTGGCAACGTTCGCGACGATTCTCCGGGACGATGGGCTCCACGCGGCGCTGCGCTTCCTCAACGGTCGCGCGCCCCACCGCTTCACGGGCGTCTATCGCTTCGACCCGCCGACCCTGCGGAGCGTCCATCTGGTCGACAGCTTCAGCCCCGACGTTCGTCGCGGCGATGACCCTCCGATGGCCGAGACCTACTGCGCCATCGTGGGCGCGACGGAGCACCCCTTCGTCACACCCGACACGCGCGCCGACCAGCGACTCGACGGTCACCCCGCCCGCGATCAGGTGATCGCCTACTGTGGGGTGTTGCTGCGCGACGAGCTCGGCTCCCCCATCGGGACGCTCTGCCACTTCGACCTGAAGCCGTGCGACGTGCCCGTGCACGAGCTGCCCACGATGGAGGCCGCCGCTGCCCTCATCGCGCCGCTCCTGCACCACCGCGAGCCGTAGCCTCCACGCGCACCGCAACCGACTCGGTGCTTGATGAGGATACCGGTTCGACCGAAGCGGCGCGCAGCGACGTCCGGTACGCGTTCGGCCTCACCGCGATGGACCTCGACGCCGGCCACCGATCGCGTGCTCACCCCACGGCGAACGACGTGAGCCCTCGCTTGTAGGGCGCGTGGAAACCCAGGACGATGCGCTCGCGAGGAATGCCCGCCTCGACGAGCTGCTCCGCCACGTGAGCGTTGGTGCCATCGTGTTGGATCCACACCTTGTCTCCGCGAAGGTCGATATGGATGACGCTGCCATGCACGCGCCGCATGCCCATCCATCCGCATTGCATGAGCTCGTAGTGGCCACGCTCGTCGTCGCAGACGAGCTCCACCTCCACGTCGCCGACGGCGGGCTTCACGGACGCGAAGCCCTCCAGGATGCGCTTGATGATCGCTACGTCGTCGCTCATGGCACCCAACGCTTGATGGTTCCTTCGCTCGGATCGAACACCAACAGTGGGATCTTCTCATCCTCCATCACGTCACGCCCGACGTCGTCGGACCAGACGCTCTCGAACGCGTCGAGCGGCACCGCCACGAGCAGCCGACGAGAGGGATCGTGCCGACGTAACGCTGCGCGATAGAGCACGAACTGACCGAGCGCGTCTTCGAGGTCTGCCACCTCTGAGTCACGCAAGAAGCTCTTGATCTCGACCGCAATCGTCTCCCCACCCCGCTCCGCGGCGATGAGTCGCTCGGCGCCGAGATCGACGTAGAGGTTTCGGCGACCACTCGGGAGCGTGTAGGGGTCGTGGGTGACCGTCCACCCTTCCGCTTCGAGGGCCGCCTTGACGAGGGCGTGATAGCGATCCCGTTGCGGCACGAAGAGGGGTCGTAGAGCAACGCGCCGTCCCGTGCAAGCCGACGCTCTTGGCGGTGACAGCCTACCCCTTCGGCCGCACCTTGCGCCGCGTGAAGCGGTCGAGCGCCAGGTAGATCACCGGCGTCGTGAACAGCGTCAGCATCTGCGACACCAGCAATCCCCCGACGATGGCGATGCCCAGCGGTCGACGCAGCTCCGCTCCGGTGCCGTGCCCCAACGCCAGCGGCAGCGCGCCCAAGAGCGCCGCCAGCGTCGTCATCATGATGGGCCTGAACCTCAACAGGCTCGCCTTGTGGATGGCCGCCTCGGGCGACAGCCCCTCGTCGCGCTCCGCCTCCAGGGCGAAGTCGATCATCATGATGGCGTTCTTCTTCACGATGCCGATGAGGAGGATGACGCCGACGAGCGCGATGACGCTGAACTCCGTCTTCGTCACCAGCAGCGCCGCGAGCGCACCGACCCCCGCCGACGGCAGCGTCGACAGGATCGTGATCGGGTGCACGAGGCTCTCGTAGAGCATCCCCAGCACGAGATACACGGTGATGAGCGCCGCGAGGATGAGCATCGGCTGGCTCTCCAGCGACGCCTGAAACGCCTGCGCCGTCCCGCGAAAGCTCGCGCGCACGCCGGCGGGCATCCCGATGTTGCGCTCGGCCGCGTTGATGGCCTCCACCGCCTGCCCCAGCGACACGCCGGGCGCGAGATTGAACGACAGCGTCACCGCCGGAAACTGCCCCTGGTGGTTGACCGACAGCGGCAACGACCCAGGCCGCGCCCGCGCGATCGCCCCCAGCGGAACGAGCGCGTCGCCCGTCCCGCGCACGTACACCCGCTCGATGGACTCCGGGCCCTGCTGCATCGACGGCGGGGCCTCCAGAATCACCCGGTAGTTGTTGACCTCGGTGTGCGTGATCGCCACCTGCCGCTGCGCAAACGCGTCGCCCAGGGTCTCGTCCACCGCCTGCATCGAGACGCCTAGCCGCGCGGCCGTGTCGCGGTCGACGTCGATGGCCAAGGAGAGCCCGGCGTTCTCCTGGTCGGTGGCCACGTCGCGCAGCTCGCGCACGCCGCGCAGCGCCGTGAGCAGGCGCGGCGACCACTCGCGCAGCTCGTCGAGGTCGGCGTCTTCCAACGTGTACTGGTACTGCGTGCGCGACGAACGCCCGCCGATGCGGACGTCCTGCACCGACTGGAGGAATACCGTGATGCCCTGCACCCGGCCGAGCGTGCGTCGCAGGCGCGCGATGACCTCATCGGCGCTCGCCGTGCGCTGGGGCTGCGCGCGGAGCTCGATGAACAGCGACCCCGACGACCCGCGGCCACCGCCGCCGCCCACGAAGGCCACCGCGTGGGACACGTCGGGGTCGGTGAGCACGGCGCGCGCGACGTTCTGGAGGCGGTCGCGCGTCGTGAGGAAGGAGACGTCCTGCGGCGCCTCGGCCGACCCGTTGAGCTGCCCGGTGTCCTGCTGGGGAAAGAGCCCCTTGGGGATGATGGCCGCGAGGTAGACCGTGAGCCCGACGGCCCCGAGGGTGACCAGCAGCGTGAGCTTGCGGTGGCGCAAGACGAAGTCGAGGCCGTGCTCGTAGCCCTTGAGCATGAGCTCGAAGGCGCGCTCGGAGACGCGGTAGAGGCGGCCGTGCTGCTGCGACGACTCGGGGAGCAACAGCCGCGCGCACATCGCGGGCGTGACGGTGAGCGAGACGACGGCGGAGAGGGCGATGGCGAGGCTGAGCGTGACGGCGAACTCGCGGAAGAGGCGCCCCACGATGCCGCCCATCAACAGAATCGGGATGAACACCGCGAGCAGCGACACGGTGATGGAGACGATGGTGAAGCCGATCTGCTTGGCGCCCTTGAGCGCGGCTTCGACCGGTGTGGCGCCTTCTTCGAGGTAGCGGGAGACGTTCTCGGTGACGACGATGGCGTCGTCGACGACGAAGCCCGTGGAGACCGTGAGGGCCATCAGCGACAGGTTGTTGAGGCTGTAGCCGAGGAGGTGCATCAGCCCGAAGGTTCCGACGAGCGACAGCGGAACCGCGACGGAGGGGATGACGGTCGCCCGCGCGCTGCGCAGAAACGCGAACACCACCAGCACCACCAGCGCCACGCTGATGACGAGCGAGACCTCGACCTCGCGCACCGACGCGCGGATGGTGACGGCGCGATCGACGGCGACGTCCACGCGGATGGACGGCGAGATGGAGTTGGCGAGCGAGGGCAGCAGCGCGCGAACGCGGGCGATGACGTCGATGACGTTGGCGCCGGGCTCCTTGCGGATGATGAGCACCACGGCGCGCTCGCCGTTGGCCCACGCGGCGGCGCGGTTGTTCTCCACGTCGTCGAGCACGCGGGCCACGTCGCGCAGTCGGACGGGCGCGCCGTTGCGCCACGCGAGCACGAGCGGCTCGAAGGCGGCGGCCCCGAAGAGCTGGTCGGTGGGCTCGATGGCGCGGGTCTGCGCGCCGTCGCCGACGGAGCCGGTGGCCTGGTCGACGGTGGAGCGCGCGAGCGCCGTGCGGACGTCCTCCATGGAGAGCCCGACGCCCGCGAGCGCGACGGGGTCGGCCTGCACGCGCACGGCAGGTTGCTGGCCGCCGCCGACCATCACCTGCCCGACGCCTTCGACGCGCGAGATGCGCTGGGCGAGCACCGTGTTGGCCTGGTCGAAGAGCTGCGGCAGCGGCAGCGAGTCCGACACCAGCGAAACGATCATGATGGGCGCGTCGGAGGGGTTGAAGTTGCGGAAGCTGGGTCGGTTGGGCAGCCCTGGAGGAAGCTCACCGAGCGAGGCGTTGATGGCGGCCTGGACGTCGCGAGAGGCGTCTTCGACGCGGCGGTTGAGGTCGAACTGGAGCGTGACGCTCGTCTGCCCGAGCGAGCTGCTGGAGGTCATCTCGGTGACACCGGGGATGCGGCCGAGGCGGCGTTCGAGCGGCGTGGCGACGGCGGAGGCCATGATCTCGGGCGCGGCGCCGGGCAGCGAGGCGCTCACGGAGAGCGTAGGGAAGTCGACGCGGGGCAGCGGCGCGACGGGGAGCTGGGTGTACGCGGCGATGCCCCCGAGCAGCACCGCGAGCGCGAGAAGCGCCGTGGCCACGGGCCGGTGCACGAAGGGGGCGGAGATGTTCATGGTCCCGCCGTGTCGCTGGGGTTCGGGCGTTGGCACTCAGCCCAGGCAATTAAAGGATGGGGTGAGGGCCAA
>JBGARZ010000021.1:0-163817 GCA_044229975.1 Polyangiales bacterium | reverse complement strand
GCGGCGCTTCGCCTTGGGCGTGACCTCGGTCGGAGCGACGTCGGGCTTCTTCGTGACCATGTCCATGAGACCGTCTCCTGACCGCCCTGGTTCAGTAAACTCCCCGGCTGGGGTGTCTCACGGGTTATTGGCACGCAGGGCGACGACCATGGAGCACAAGATCCCGGTCAACCGCCTCATACACTCTCCCCATCGAGACAATGGCCGCTGTGCGACCGCACTTCCCACAACGAGGCCTGTGTACCACGCGACACGTTCATCGAGTGATAAGAAGGCGCCCTGTTCGCGGTACCGCATGTTCATTGATGAACCGTGCCGCACGAACGCGGACGCGAACCGTGGCTTCCCAGAAGCCGTAGCCCAATGCGATGTGTGTCGATCCGCCGCTCGTGCGGACGTGCGGCTGAAGCGGCGCCCGCATCTCTGCGTCCTCGCCCTCCTCGCGCTCCTGGGGCTCTCCTGCCGGGCACCCCGCAATGACCCTCGCCGCGCCCGCGACGCGCAGGTTGCTACGGACACGCCGTCACCCCTTCCCGCCACGGCTTGGACCTCGTCGCTCGTCGTCCCCGTCGCCGGGTCGAGCACGCCGCTCGAAGTCACCGTCCACGTCCCCGCGCGGCTCGACCTCGCCCTCCCTGTGCACGCGGTGGTCTTCTTCCACGCCGCCTCGGTGTGCGCCGCCGAGTGCGTCTGGGCGGGAGCCTACGACCGTCGCCTCTGCCATCGCTCGTCCGGCCCGACCGAGGGCTGGGCCTTCTCGGCGCTCCACGACCTGGCCCACACCAACACGGTGCTCGTCGTCCCGCAGCTCCACTCCGGCCGCGACAGCGCGCTCGGACGACCCAGCGGGTTCACGACGATGCTCGACGCCGTCACGCGACACGTCAGTACGCACCTCGACCCAACCGCTCCGCCCCTGCGCTTCGCCGGAACCGTCCTCGCCGCCCACAGTCTCGGCGGCCGCACGCTCCAGCGCGTTCTGGCCTTCCCTGTCGTGGCGCGCGACGTCCGCGCAGTGCTCCTCTACGACTCCCTCGCCGATCGTTCCGAGGTGCTGCTCTCGTGGTGGCAGGCACCTTCGCCGGCAGCGCCTCGTCGCTTGCTGACCCTCTACGCGGGCGTTCGTGCGGCCGCGACGCTCGCCCAGACCCTCGTCGCCGCGGCCCGCCACCGCCCGCCCGGAACCCTCGCCACCCGCATCGGTGACCTCACCCGCGACCTGCGCGAACACCCGATGGTGGCAGCCCCCTCGCGGATGCCGCACGAGTCCATCGCCGCCTTCTACTTCACCAAGTCGTTGGCCGCGCTCGGGCTGCCGACGCGCGACGTCTCCGAGCCGTGGGAGTCGGCGCCTCCTCGCTCTCCGGTCCCCATCGCCATGGACGCCACCGTACACGATCGACTGCTTCCTCCCGACGCCGTCGAAGGCGAAGCCCGTCGCTATCGCGACTACGCCCTGACGCTCCCGGTCGCCGCTTGCGCCGACATCACGCTGACCGGTGGCGAGGCGCAGTGGTCACCGCGAGGTCACCTCGACATGCGACTTCAGGTGTTCGTCGACGGGGCGTGGGTGCTCGATGACGACGACGGGGTCGGCGCCAGCGCGCCGGGCAGTGAGCGCTTCGACAGCCGCGTTCGCTGGTGCGCGACGGAGGCCGCGACGACGGCCGTGCTGCGGGCGAGTTCACGACTCGGGAGCTGGACGGGCGGGGCCTTCACGCTGGACGTGCGCCCTGCTCCGTCCCCGTAGCGAAGGGCTCAGCGAGGCGCGACCCGTCGACAGCGGGCCTCGGCCGTGAGCGCCGTCGTCCCGCCGAAGTAGGTCACCTGCGAGATGGCCAGTCGCTGCACCGCCGACGAGGGCGGGCACGCCTCGGCCCGATCGGTGGCCGTACCACCCCACGGGCCGAGGGGCGTTCGGGTATCGGTCGTGGTCCAGCCCAGGGCCGCGCACTGGGCGCCGAGGCGGTCGATGATGTCGCCACCTGCGCCGAGGATCCCGATGACGTGCTGGCCGGCCGGGCAGCGCGCGCGGCTCCAGTCGGCGGGTGGGTCGTCACCGGCCCAGTGTGGCGTGGCGAAGGCGAGGCCCGTCGCGTCGAGCGCCGCACACTCCAGGCGCGCGTCGGCAACGTAGCTGCGACCTTCGACGCTGACCGCGATGCCCACGGCGACCTCGTTCGCGCCGCACTCGCTCAGCAGGGTTGCGTCGACCGAGAGCGCCGCGCCGCCGCGAACCGAAGGCGCCGCCGCGGTGACTTCGGCGACCGCGTAGCCGCCGTCCGCAATCACACCATCGGTGACGACGTCGGCGAGGACGTCGATGGACACGTCTGCGGGTCGATCGGCGGGCACATCGATGGACACTTCTGCGGGTCGATCGACGGGCACATCGACGCCGCGGTCAGTGGGCACGTCGCCGCCGCGGTCGGCGGGCACGTCGATGCCCGCGTCGGAAGCCGTGCGGTCGAGCGGTACGTCGACGCCAGTGTCCTCGACCTGCCCCACGTCGAGGTCCTTCGTCGCGTAGGGGTCTTCGTCGTAGCAGCCGAGCGCGAGGCCGACGCCGGTCAACGCTGCTGCACGAACCACCCATGACCTGAGCCTCGGACGGACAGGTGAACCCATGGCGGAAGGTCTATCGCGAAGCGAGGGCGAAGCGCAGTTCATGTCACTGACTCTGTGAGCGACGCCGAGTCGGAGAAAGCCGCCAGGGCGCAAGGGCGCAAGGGAGAGATCGGGTGAGCTGCCAGAGGTCGCAATCATCGACCGGCGAATCGGCCGTCCGGTTGCAACACAGCAACACCGCTTGCCTGGGGCCTCCGTCTCTCCCTTGCGACCCTTGCGCCCTGGCGGCCCTTACTCCGAACCACGCCGCGCACGTCCTCCGCCGATGGATGCGTGCGCCATCCGCGGAGACGAGATCGGGCAACGATAGAGCGCGCGAGCGGGGTACCGTGCGCCCATGGCAGCGGTGAAGGTCGACCCGGCGAGGGTGCGCGAGTTCGTCGACGAGGACAGCTTCTACCAATGGCTCGGCGAGCACCGCGACGACGAGCCCGAGGTGTGGATCCGTATCTTCAAGGTGAAGTCGGGCACGGCCTCGATCACACCGGTGCAGGCCATCGACGTGTGCCTCTGCTGGGGCTGGATCGACGCCATCCGGAAGGGCCTCGACGACGTTAGCTTCCTCCAGCGCTACTGCCCGCGCGGCAAGAAGAGCGTCTGGAGCCAGGTCAACGTCGCCAACGTCGAGCGCCTCATCGCCGCGGGAAGGATGCAGCCATCCGGGCTCGCGCACGTCGATGCGGCGAAGGCCGACGGCCGCTGGGCACAGGCCTACCGCGTCTCGACGACCGAGGCGCCGGCCGACCTGCTCGCGGCGATCAAGGCCGTGCCAAAAGCCGCCGCGATGTACGAGACCCTCTCGTCACAGAACCGCTTCGCGCTGACCTTCCGCACGCTCGCCATCAAGACGGAGGCGAATCGCGCGAAGAAGATCGCCAGCTTCGTCGAGATGCTGAAGAAGGGCGAGACCATCTACCCGCAGGGCGCCCCCAAGGCCGCGCCGAAGCCGCGCAAGAGCGCGAAGTAGCCTCAGCCCGGCGAGCGCAGCGCGTGCTTCACGAAGGCCCGCGGCGCGTACCGAACCCCTTCGATAAACTGCCGCACCAGGTCGGCCCGCGAGTGCTCCGCCTGCTCGGCCGCATGCACCCCCGCGTCGAAGAGGTAGTACGGCAAGAACACCGGCAAGAGCCCCCACACCCGCAGCGGGTGCTCCTTGGCGACCAGCCACAGGTAGTACTTCGCGACGGTGTCGACCCGGTCGCGCGAGTCGACCACGGTGCGGTCTTCCATTCCGCCCGCCACGTCGCGGCGAATGACCATCCGCGCCTCCGGGGCGTACGCGAGGTACTCGCCCGGCTTCATCCGGCTGGCCAGCCGCAGGAAGAGCGAGTGCTCGTTGTGGTACCCGATGAACTCGTCCCACCCGCCGCCGCGCGCCCACGCCTCGCGCCGCAGCGCCGCGTTGCCGCCCGTCAGCCACGCGATGCCGCGCTTCGCGTTGGGCGACCCCGGAAACACCCGCGGCTTCTTGAAGGGCCCGTACGACAGCATCCACCGGTCGCGCAGCCACCCCGCGCGCACCCTCGGAACCCTCGCTTCCCCTTCACCCACGTAGTCCATCCGCCCGTTGACGCCCAGGCACAGCGGATCAGCCAGCGGCGCCGTCAGCGCGCTCAACCACCCTGATCCCACCGGGACGTCGTCGTCGTCGACCGAGGCCACCACCTCGCCGCGCGCGTGACGCATCCCCACATTGGCCGCCGCCGCACATCCACTCGGCGGCGTCTGCACCACCCTCACCCGCGGGTCATCCACGCCCACGGCGGCGAGCACCTCGTCGGCCGTCACGCCCTTCGTCGAGTCGACGATGAGCACCTCGAAGCTCGGGTGGTCCTGCCCCAGGACGTTGCGCACGAGCGACCCGAGCTCCGCGAGTCGGTTGAACGACCGAACCACCACCGTCACCGCCACGCCCATCGCCTACCGCCTCCGCGCCACGTCGTCGAAGATCGCCGCCAGCCGCCCCGTCGCCTCGGGCGCCGAGAAGTACCGCACCGCCGATTCGTTCCGCGATGGTTGGTCGGCCGTACCATCGATCACCGCGGTCATCGTGGCGACGTCACCGGGCGCCACCACGACGCCCGCCCCGGTGCGACGAAGGATGTCCAACACCTCGGGCTGCGACGACTCCGCGACGATGGGACGCCCCGCGCGCAGGTAGTCATACAGCTTGCCCTGGATGTAGAGGCCGGCGTCGGGGTGGTTCCAGGCGGCGAGCACCAGGGCGTGGGCGGACTCCAGGCGACGCATGCCCTCCTCGAAGGGGAGCGTCGGGCGAACGCGCACCGAGTCCGCGAGACCCAGCGATGCCGCGAGGTCGCGGTCGCGGTCGGAGAGCTTGCCGTGGTTGTCGAGCACCACGCGCCCCGGCCGCCGCGCCATCGCGCGAAACACCGTCTCCAACGACCACGGCCCGTACACGTTGCCGAAGTGGACCCAGCGCTGCGGCTGCTCGTCGGGCACCACCACCGACGCATCGGCCTCGCCGTCGTAGCTATTGTGAACGCAGTGGATCTTCCCCGCCCACTGCGGAAAGCGCTCGCGATCCAGCGCGGCGAGCGTCTCCGTGGTCACCACGATGGCGTCGGCGCCCTCGTACACCGCCCGCTCGTAGTGGGCCTCGATCGACCGTACGGGCGCGTACTTCCGTCGGTGTACCCAGTTGGGCGTCCACGGGTCGCGCAGGTCGGCGACCCAGGGGCGGCCGTGACGGCGGGCGGCGCGCAGCCCGATGGCGTGCGTGTGGTACGGGTAGCTCGTCGTCCACAGGAGGTCATGCGAGGGGAGCAGACGATCGAGCTCCTTCGCGGCGTGTGGCGCGTGGATGATGGCCGTCTCCATCGGAACCACCGCGTCGACGAAGCGGTCCCACCGCTCCGAAAGACGAGCACCCAACGACCGGCGCAAGGGCTCATCGGATGGTTGGTGCGACACCGTACGATCGATGCCGCGGGCGCCCTGGTCGGCCAGCACGCTCAGGATGGCCGCGTCGTAGGTGGGGCTCAGCGTCACCTCGGGGGGGAGCGTCCAGTCCGACGCATCGAAGGACCCGGGCGGCGGGACCCTCCGGCTCACCACCGTCGGCAGCCACCCATGTGACGGCAGGTGCTTGGCGAAGCGCCACGCGCGCTTGGCCCCGATGGAGCCGTGCGGAGGAAAGAGCCACGAGGCCATGAGGACCTTGCGCGGCATCATCGCTCCTTCCCCGGCAACACCCCTCGCCGCGCCCACTCCGAGCGCAGCACCGCCGAGAGGGTCACCCACGCGCCGATCGCGAAGAGCCCCAGCATCACCAGCGACGCGAAGCGACCGAGCGCCGTCGCGAGCATCGTCACGAAGACGAAGAAGTCCCGCTTGAAGAGCGGTCGCGCCTTCGCCAGCAGACCCTGGAGTCCGGTCTCCTCGACGGCGCCGGTCGGGTCGTCGCCGAAGCCCAGCGGGTACTTCGTCAGGTCGCCGCTGCCGATGGCCAGCAGGTAGCGGTACTCGATGCCCGAGGCGACGAAGCCCGCCAGCACGCCCGCCACGCCGAAGACCCACGACCACGGCCCGAGTCCCGCGCGGGTGAGTCCCAACGAGAGCCCCGCGAAGAACGCGTAGTTGGTGACGTCATCGCCGACGGTGTCGATCCACTCGCCGGCCTTGGATCCGCGGAAGGTCAGCCGGGCCAGCTCGCCGTCGCACCCGTCGAGCACCGACTGCGTCTGGAAGAGCAGTCCGCCCATCGCGAGGGCCGCGGGCGTCCCCATCGCCGCGAGCGCCGCGCCCACGGCGCCGATGCCGAGGATGCCGACCGAGAGCTGGTTGGGCCGCATCCCGGTGCGACAGAGCACGCGGGTGACGGCGAGCGACAGCGTGCGGTTGATGGCGCGCGAGACCATCCCGTCCTGCGGCTTGCGCAGCGACTGAAGCAGGTGGTCGACCGCCGCCGCTGCCTCCGCGTCGGTACGCACCCGGCGCCAGCCGCCGAGCTCACGCAGCGAGCCTTCGCCGCCGTCGTCGAAGAGGCCGCCGTCGTGGCCCACGCGGCGATGCACCGCGAGCACCTCGGCGCCGTCGAAGAGCACTCCCGCATCAGCCAACAGTTGCCGCACCGTCGCGCGATCGAGGAGCACGTCACCGCGCACCGCGAGGTGCTCTTCGGGCGGCGACGCGACGAGCGCTCGCAGCGGGAGACGCACGCGGTCGTCGGTGCGCCAACGATCGACCCAGGCCGTCGCCTCCGCGCCATGAACACCCAACCACTCAACCCCTTCGGCCTGCATGAGGAGGAGCGTTCGGAGTGGCAGCGGGAGGCCCGCGACGTCGCGCGCCGGGGCGCCGTCGATGGAGACGACGCCGATCACGCGGCGACCCCGAAGAGCGCGTCGTCGACGATGGCGGCGGCGCCGTCCCAGGTGTGACGGAGCGCGTCGGCGCGGGCCTCGTCGCGCACCGACGGGGAGAGATCGCGCAGGCGGGTGAGGTGCGCTCCCAGCGACGGCGCGTCGGGGGGAGTCCATGGGAGGAAGAAGGTTCGGTCACCAAACGATGCCAGGTGGTGCACCGGCGGACCGATGACAGGCGTGCCGAGCGTGAAGGACAACACGGCGCTACCCGACGTGAAGAGGTCGTGGTGGGCGAGCACCGTGGCGTCCGCGGCGGACGTGAGCGAAGCGAGCGACTCGCGGGACGCGAAGCCCGGTTGCGGGCGGAGGCGCGGGTCGTCGCCGATGGCGTCGCGCAGCGCGGCGAGCAGCTCCGGGCGGGCGCGACCGACGGGCACCCAGACGAAGCGGTGGTCGAGCGAGCGCAGCGCGCGGGCGAGGAGCGGGAGCTGCTTGTACGGCTCCATCGAGCCCGGGGAGACGAGCAGGAGCGCGTCGTCGGCGACACCGAGCGACCGGCGGAAGGCAACGCGCGCGGCGGGGTCTGCCTCGAAGGGATCGGGGTAGTCGTCGGCGAAGTGCGGGTGCGGCTGATGGACGAAGCGCCCGCCGAAGCCCAGGGCGGAGAGGGTCTCGTGAGCGGCGGGGAAGTGACCGAATACGACGGCGCAGCGGCGCAGGAGCGCGCGGCGGGCGGCGAGGCCGAGGTCGGGGTGCGGGTCGTCGTGGCCGAGGCGGTTGTGGGCCGTCCAGGCGAGGGAGAGGCCGCGGGCGCGGGCGAGGTCGAGGAGCGCGAGCAGCCACGCCGTGCGGGCGCGGTAGCGAACGCGGTCGACGTCATGGACCATCCACTCGGGCCAGTGCAGGTGCAGCCAGCGGGCGCCGCGCGGAAAGGCGCAGAGGGCTGCGAGTCGCGGGGCGGTTCCGATGTCCACCCCGCGGGCGCGGAGGGCCTCGACGAGCCGCGCCACGTAGGGGTTTGCGGCGTCGGGTCGGGGCCACATCAGTACCCTGCGAGGCGACACGCGGGCCGCTGTAGCCCAATGGGTGCGCCTCCTGCAAACGCGCATCGCCAACGGACAAGCGAACCCGTAGGATGCCGCCCCGGAGTAACGGAAAATGGCAGCGATCGTCGTGGTCGGAGCCCAGTGGGGCGACGAAGGTAAGGGCAAGGTCGTCGACCTCATCTCGGCGCGTGCGGAGATGGTGGTGCGCTTCGCGGGGGGCGCCAACGCGGGCCACACGCTGAAGGTGGGCGGCCAGAAGCTGGTCACGCACCTGCTGCCGAGCGGGGTGATGCACCCCGGCGCGCGCTGCGTGCTCGGGGCCGGCGTGGTGGTGTCACCGGACATCCTCACGCGGGAGATCACGACCTGCGAGGAGAAGGGCCTCGGCGTCACCAAGCGACTGCTCATCAGCCGTCGGGCGCACGTGACCTTCCCCTTCCAGTCGGCCATCGACCGGGCGGCCAACGCGGGCCCGCGCGCCATCGGCACCACCGGGCGCGGCATCGGGCCGACGTACAGCGACAAGGCCGCGCGCATCGGCGTTCGGCTGGGTGATCTCGTCGATGGTGCGAGGGCCAACGATCGCGTGGGCGCGCTGGTCGAGGTGTGGCGCGAGCGGGCGCGGGCCGCGGGCGTCGAGGCGCCGACGGTCGAGGGAGCGCTCGCGTGGGTGGCGCCCTTCATGGACGTCATCGGGCCGCTGCTGGGCGACGCCTCCATCGTGGTCGACGAGGCCATCGCGGCGGGTCGGCGCGTGGTCTTCGAGGGCGCCCAGGGCACGCTGCTCGACCTCGACCACGGGACGTACCCCTACGTGACGAGCTCCAGCACGGTGGCGGGCGGCGCGTGCACGGGCACGGGCATCGGGCCGACGCGCATCACGGGTGTGGTGGGCATCACCAAGGCGTACTGCACCCGCGTGGGCCATGGGCTCTTCCCGACGGAGCTGCTCGGCGAGGCGGGCGACCGTCTGCGCGAGGTGGGCGAGGAGTACGGCGCGACGACGGGTCGCCCGCGGCGCTGCGGCTGGCTCGACCTGCCGGCGCTGCGCTACGCGGCGCGGGTCAACGGGCTCACGGCCCTGGTGGTGACGAAGGTGGATGTGCTGGCGGGGCTGCCGGAGGTTCCGCTGTGCGTCGGCTACAAGGTCGATGGTGTGGAGACCAACGAGTTTCCGGTCGATGACCTCGATCGGGCCGAGCCGATCTTCCTCAACATGCCCGGGTGGGATGCGTCGGTGAGCGAGGCCCGCACCATGGAGGCGCTGCCGGAGACGGTTCGGCGCTACCTCGCCGAGGTGGAGAAGCGCACCGGGGTCGAGGTGGCCATCGTCTCGGTGGGCGCCGAGCGCGACGCGACCATCGTGAGGCGCGAGGTCCTGGTGTGATGGGCGCCGCGGCGACCGAGGCTCCACGACCCGCGAGGGTGTTGGGCTTCGCGGTCGTCGCGGGTTTCGTCGCGCTGGTCGCGGGCGGCGGGGCGCTCGCGGTGACGTACGACGTCCGTCCGCTGCGCGCGGCGGGGCTCTCCGCGGGGCTGTGGGGCGCCCTGCTGCTGCTGGTGTTGCGGGTGCCGTTGGAGGCGCTCGCCGCGCGCATCCTGGGTCCGCGCGGGCGGGTCGCGTGGTGGCTCGCGATGTCCGTGGGAGCGGCGGCGCTCGGGCTGAGCACGACGGCCGACGCGCACTACAACCTGCACGCGTCGTGGCGACTCGCCTACGGTGACCCGCGGTTGTGGGAGTGCGAGCCGTGGGCGATCGGGGTCGCCGTGGTGACGACCGTCGCCGCGGCGTGCTGGGCGTTCGTGCCGTTTCCGTCGAGGCGCGGACTGCGGCACGTCGGTGCGCTCGTCGCGCTGATCGCCGCGGCGTTGGGCGCCGGGGCGGTGGTGCGTGCCGTGCGGGCTCCGGCGATCGATCGGTACGTGGCCACACGATCCACCATCGATCAGGTGCCCGCGATGCCAGGACGCGAGACCACCAGCGCCATCGGGGGCGTATCGACGCGGTCAGTGGACACGCGCGTCGCGGGCACCCGGCTGACGTTGCGCCGGTACACCTTCGACGACGGCGGGGGCTGCGCGCTGCGGGTCGACGACGACATCACCGCGCTGCCCGACCGGGTGGTGCGTCGCGACGAGAACCTCATGGGCTGCGGCGACCTCACGCTTCGCCACGACCTGCCAACCCGGGCGCTGCTGGTGACGTCGGCGTCGGCGTGGTCGACGCAGACGCGTGCGTTCGACCTCGACTCGGGCGCCCCATGGGCCGAAGACCGCGCCGTGCTGGCGACCTTCGTGCCGCGCGCCTCGGCCCCGCGGAGCTGGATCGTCGCCGCAGTCGTTTCGCTCGCGCTGGGGCTGCTGGCGGCCCTGGTGAAGAGCGATGGGCGGTGGTGGTCGGCGCGCGCGGGATGGCGGCAGGGCGCGCTCGGCGTGGACGGCGTGATCGTGCTCGACGGCGACGGCGCGCGGGTGACGGCGCCCTTCGGTGCGGGGCTCTCCGCCGGTGCGGTGGTGCTGCGGGGTCACGAGGGGACGAGCGACGACGGACCGTTTCGCGCGGGGCCGAGCGTCGGGTCGGTGGCGCGCGAAGACGTGCGGGCGGGGACGCTGGTGAGCGTGGCCGCGGAGCTGGAGGGGCTCACCGACGCGCGGCTGGCGTACGTGCTCTTCGCGGGGCTGGTGGCCGTAGCGGCGACCGCACCGATGTGGGCGGTGGGGCTGGCGCCGTAGGGCGCGGGGAGCACCCATCCAGGCCCACCCAACGCGGCCTTACCCGGAGGGACGCCCCGCTCAGGCCCGCCCAACGCGGCCTTCGTCGGACCTTCCGACTCCGCGCGCGTTCGAACTCGGCGAGCGCGGGCGGGCCTGGGCGGGGGCGTCCCTTCGGGTAAGGCCGCATTGGGCGGGCCTGGGCGAGTGCTGCGCAACCTCTGACCGTCGCGTGGGCGCTACTTCGCCTCCGCCTTCGCGTACTCCCGCTGCACCAGCGCGAACTTGTAGAACAGCCCGAACACGTACGGAATCTCGTGCGGCGCCGTACCACCCTCCCCCGCCGCGTCGATGGCGTCGGCCGTCGCGACCGCGTCGAGCGCCAGCTCGGGCCGCCGCGTCGCCGCGAAGACCAGCGCCACATCCCGGAGCTGCCGCGCCAGCCGGTCGAGCGTCGCGCGCCCGCACGCCAGGCTGATCGCCTCGCGCAGCGCCACCAGCGTCGGGTCGGCGAAGGCGCCCACCACCACGACAGGCTCACCGCGGTCGCGCTTCGCGACGTAGTCCCCCACCGCCTCGATCTCCTGCTTGCTCGGCAGCAGCGGGTTGATCTCCGGTTCGGTGTGCAGCTCCAGCGAGCGCTCGACCCGCTCCGCGGCATCCGCGATCGGCGACAGGACCTTCACCGGATGCGCCACCACCCCATCGGGCTTCGCGATCATCGCGAGCACCCGCTGGTCGGTCGCCGAGAGCGTCTTCCCCGCGCGAGCGTGCGCCTCCATCGCCTCGTGGATGCGCGCGGCGACGTAGCGTTCGGGCACGGCGACCATCCGCACCTTCAGCTCGCGCCGCACGCGCTCGAACTCCCCGCGCACCTTCGTCCGCGAGCTCTCGTCGGCCTCCACGTCCTGGATGCCGTCCGGGTCGGCCAGCACCCGCGTGCAGACGATGGCGCCCGAGCGAAGCACCCGCGTGTGGATGAGAAACTGCACCGCCGTCGCCGTCGGTGAGGACACGTACGAAGGCTCCCCGTCGAACGCGAGGCGCTGCGAGAGCGAGGTCACGGGAGCACCGCGATGAGGTCGATCTCGACCATCACGTCACGCGGGAGGCGGGACACCTGCACCGTCGCGCGAGCGGGCGGATCGGCCGGGAAGTAGCGGCCGTACACGCCGTTGACGGCCACGAAGTCTCCGAGGTCCTTGAGGAAGATGGTGGTGCGGACGGCGTGGGCGAGGTCGGTGCCGGCGGCGCGCAGGACGGCGTCGAGGTTCTGCATCACGCGCTCGGTCTGGGCTTCGACGGTGTCGCCGACGATCTGCATCGTGGCCGGGTCGAGCGGAATCTGCCCCGAGCAGAACACGAACCCGTTGGCGATGATGGCCTGGGAGTACGGCCCGATGGCCTTCGGGGCGGCCTCGGTGCTCACGACGGTCTTCGGCTGGCTCATGGACCCGCGAATCGCACGGCCCGCGCGTCCCCCGCAAGGGGGTGAGTCAGCGTCGCGGCGGAGCGACGGGAGCGGGCGCCGCGGGGAGCGCGGGCATCGGGACGTGGACGCGGGTCTCGGGCTGGAGCGTGTTGGACTGCACCACCGCCACGGGCTGATGGCCCGGCGCGCGCAGCACGAACTGCCGCGGGCGCTGCACCACCTGGCCGCGGTGGATCACCAGCTCCAGCGGGGTGGCGCCGATCTCCTGGTCGTTTTCGAAGACGCGGGCGTGGTTGGGGTCGCTGGTGATGCGGAGGCGAAAGGTCCCCACGTAGGTGGGCGGTGCGGGTTCGTTGCGGAGGAGGGCGCCGCCGGCCGAGCGGATCCAATCCCAGCGGCTGTAGATGGCCGCGCTGATGAACGCCACGACGACCATGAGCAGCAGCCAGCCGAGGATGGTCTCCAGGCGACCCTGCCTGGGCTTGTTGGGGAGGTAGAGGGTCTCGCGCTGGGGCGGCGCGTAGTGCTCGGGGCCAGGGCTCGGCGCGGCAGGGAGCGCGACACGCGGCGGCGGCGGCGCGAGGGGCGGCGCGACGGGGACCGCGGGCACCGACTGGGTGGCGGGCGGAACATTGACCGACGGCGCCGCCGGGGCGCGCGGGTCGGGCATGCGCGGTGTCCCCATCATGGCGGTGGGGTGCTGCCGCGGGAGGGGCGCCGCCTGGGGCATGAGGTCTGGCGGAACGGAGGCGAAGGCATCGACGGCGGCGTTGACCGCGGAGCCGACATCGGTGGCCGTGGCGAGGTCGCCGAGGGGATGGTTGGACGGCGGCTCCATGAGGGTGTCGTCGCCGTCGTCGCGGTCGTCGACGAGGGTGCGGTCTTGCGGGCGGCCGGGGCGTGCGGGCGAGACGCCGAGGGCGCGCGGGTCGACCTGCGAGGAGGTCGGCGGGAAGGTCATGCCGGCGCCGGGCTTGATCTCGCCCGCCGAGGAGAGCCCGTAGGCGGCGTTGGCGCGCGGGGGCGTCGGGCTGGCGAAGGCGCGGATGGTCTCGCGGTTTTCTTCGAGCACCTCGCCGAAGGTCACGCGCATCATGCTGGCGACGTCGGCCCGGGAGAACGCCTTGAGGGAGCTCGCGAGGATGCGCTCCATGTCGCGGCGCATGGCCTCGGCGTCCTGGTAGCGCTCGTTGCGATCGCGCTGGAGGGCGCGGGCGATGACGGCGTCGATCTCGGGCGGCGCGTCGGGGCGATATCCGCCGACGGGAGGGATCTCCATGCTGACGATGTTCTGGTACGTGACGGCGTCGTTGTTGCCTTTGAAGAGGCGACGGCCGGTGACCATTTCCCAGATGAGCACGCCCATGGACCAGAGGTCGGCGCGGCGGTCGACCGGGTCGGAGTAGAACTGCTCCGGGGACATGTACGCGAGCTTGCCCTTGAGCATGCCGGTGCGCGTGGCCTCGTCGTGCGTGGCGGCCTTGGCGATGCCGAAGTCGAGCACCTTGGCCATGCCATCGGACGTGACGAAGAGGTTGGACGGCGTCACGTCGCGGTGCACGACCCCGAGGGCCGACCCGCCGAAGTCACGGAGTTCGTGGGCGTGGTGGAGTCCCTCCAGCGAGTCGCAAAGCACCCGGAAGAGGAAGCCCAGGGGGATGCCTCCGCCGAGCTGGATGTACTTCCGCACGATGCGGTCGAGGGAGAGGCCCTCCAGGTACTCCATGGCGATGAAGTAGTGCCCGTCGATCTCGCCGACCTCGCTGGTGGCGACCACGTTGGGGTGGCTCAGCCGCGCCGCGAGCCGCGCCTCGTCGAGGAACATCCGCACGAAGTGCGAGTCGCGCCCGAGCGAGGAGTGCATGCGCTTGAGGACGACGAGCTTCTGGAAGCCGAGGTCGCCGTGGAGCATGGCGAGGAGGGCGTCGGCCATGCCGCCGGAGCCGAGGCGCGCGAAGATGGTGTACTTCCCGAACGCCGTCGGACCGATCAGGTCATCGGTCTTCGATGCGTCGTTGGGATGCGCCATCGATCCGGAGCACAAGCCATCCGGCGCGTGGCGTCAAGACAACGCGTACAGCGACCGGAGGTTCAGAGCGAGGCGCGCAAGGCGTCGAGCATGCGGTGGTTCTCGTCGGGGGTGCCGACGGTGACGCGCATCCGGCGGGTGAGCGCGCCGCCGTGCGTGTGAAAGGAGCGCACCACCACGGCCCGCTCGCGCATGGACGCGGCGACGCGACCGGCGTCCTCGGGCACTTCGATCCACCAGAAGTTGGCGGCGGTGGGGGTGACGGAGAGTCCATCGATGGCGCGCAGGAGCGGCTCGACGCGCTCGCGCTCGGCGACCACGCGCTGCACCGCGGCGTCGACCTCGGGGCGCAGGGCGGTGAGGCAGTGGTAGGCGGCGACCTGGGAGAGCGTGTTGAGGTTGTACGGTTGGCGCACCTTCTCGACGGCGGCGGCGACGCCGGGGGGAAGGATGGCCCAGCCGACGCGGAGGGCGGCGAGGCCGACCTTGGAGAGCGTCTGAAGGCGGGCGGCGTGCGGGAAGCGCGCGGTGAGGTCGCCGTAGCGAACACCCGAGAACGCTGCGTAGGCCTCGTCGAGGACGACGAGGGTGTCGTCGGTTGCGGCGAGGAGGGAGGCGAGGCGGTCGCGGGAGTAGAGGGTTCCGGTGGGGTTGTTGGGGGAGGCGAGGAAGAGGGCGTTGGGGCGGTGCTGGCGGAGGGCCTCGCGCATGGGGTCGACGTCGAGGTCGAAGTGGCCGTCGAGTGGGACACCGTGCGGGCGCAGGCCCAGGGTGAGCGCGGTGTGGCGGTACATGACGAAGGTGGGCGTGGGGAAGAGCACGGTGGCGTGCGCGGCGCCGGGGCGGGGATGGGAGAGGGCGCCGAGGAGGAGGGCGATGACCTCATCGGATCCGCAGCCGATGACGAGCTGATCGGGGTGGACACCCTGGTCGGCGGCGATGGCTTCGCGGAGGGCGGTGGCGCGGACGTCGGGGTAGCGGTGGAAGTCGACGCGAGCGAGGGCCTCGGCGAGGGAGGCGCGAGCATCGGGCGAGAGGGCCCACGGGGACTCGTTGGCGTCGAGGCGGACGGCGCCAGCGGGGATCGGCGCGGGGAGGTAGGCCGAGAGCGCGGCGAGCTCGGGGCGCAGGAGGGAGGCGAACCAATCGGGTGTGGTCATTGGGGGGGTGGCGGGGGTTCTATCGCGGATTGAGGGGGCGGGCGGGTGTGGCGCGGGTGGGTCGTGGCGGGCGAGGACCAGCGGGTGGGCGTCGGGGGGCGGGTCTGTGTTGGGCGAGTACCCGCGCCGGGACGTCCCGGGGCGGGTCTGTGTTGGACGAGCGGGAGGGTCCGGACGTCCCGGGGCGGGTCTGTGTTGGACGAGCACCCGCGCCAGGACGTCCCGGGGCGGGTCTGTGTCGGGCAAGGACCAGCGGGTGGACGCAGGCGGGCCCACGCCGCAGCGTCAGCAAGGCGCGGAACAGTCAGGCTCGCAGCCGCCGGGGCCACGCCGCAGCGTCAGCAAGGCGCGCAACGGTCAGCTTTGCGGTCGAGTCCCGCAGCCCGACGAGACCCGATGAGTCGGACGGTGACTGCGGGCCTGACCGATGCGCGCCGCGCTATCGCTGCGGCGTGGCCCCGGCGACTGCGGGCCTGACCGGTGCGCGCCGCGCTAACGCTGCGGCGTGGCCCCCGGGGACTGCGGGCCTGACCGGTGCGCGCCGCGCTGACGCTGCGGCGTGGGCCCCGACAGCCCGCCCGCTTCCAACGACGGCTTCGCTTGCGCGGGGCGTTGGGTTATACGGGCCGCGTGACCGGACTCCGACCGACCAAGCTCCTGTGGATGGGCGCGGCCGCGGGCTATCTGCTCGGCCGAAACCTCGCCTTCCGCCACGCCCCGAAGCTCGCCAACGGCCTCATGCGGCTCACCAACGTGACCGGCCGCGGCAGCGACGCCGAGGGCGAGGCCGCCTACGACTACTTCGAGGGCGTCGTCGAGGACTACGAGCGCATCGCCACCCACGTCGGCGTCTGCGAGTCCGAAGCCGGCTTCTTCAAGGGCCGCACCGTCCTCGAACTCGGCCCCGGCAACACCCGCGCGGTCGCCATGCTCGCCCGCCAGCGCGGCGCCGTCAGCGTCGACGGCTACGACGCCTTCGACCTCCAGACCCGCGACCCGTCCCGCGTGCGCGCGCTCTACGAGGGCCTCCTCAAGCGCGTCGGCGAAGACCCCTCGCGCGTCGACTCCCTGCTCGAAGGCGGGCGCGTCCACACGAAGGCCGCGTCGCTCAAGGCCACCGGACGCAAGTACGACCTCGTCATCTCCCGCGCGGTGATGGAACACGTCCGCGACCTCACGACGCTCCACCGCGAGCTGCGCGAGCTCACCACCGACGACGCCGTGCTCGTCCACAAGATCGACCTCCGCAGCCACGGCTTCGAGTGGGACCACGAGCTCGATTTCCTGCTCTTCCCCGAGAAGCTCTACCGCTCGCTCACGACGCACATCGGCGAGCCCAACCGCGTTCGCGCGCAGGGCTACCTCGACGTGGCGCAGCAGTACGGCTTCGTGCCGGTTCATGTGTCGGCGACGCGGCGCATCTCGCCCGAGCGCGTCGAGGCGCTGCGGTCGTCGCTGGCCGAGCCCTACCGCTCGCTCTCCCCGGAGGTGCTCTCGGTGCTGGGCATCTGGCTGGTGCTCGTTCGGGAGGGACACCCCCTCGCCCGCGCGGCGAAGGCCATCGACCTCGACGCCATCCCCGCGGCGCCGTCGGGCATGGCGCCGTTCTGAGATAGCTTCCGGGTCATGCGACTCCTCGTCGGTGACATCGGCGGAACCTCCACCCGCCTCGCCCTCGCCACCCTGACCGACGAAGGCACCGTCGCCCTCTCGGACGAGCGCCGCTACCAGAGCGCTTCGTCCGCCGACCTCGACACCTTCGTTCGCGACTACCTCGCGGGCCTCACGGAGAAGGTCTCGCGGGCCTCCCTGGCCATCGCCGGCCCGGTCGAGGACAACCGCTGCCAGACCACCAACCTCCCCTGGACGGTGGACGGCGACGCGCTCGGCGAAGCGACGGGCATCGGGTCGGTCACGCTGCTCAACGACTTCGCCGCCGCTGCCTGGGGGACGCTCGTGGTCGCCGAGGCAGACACCGTGGTCTTGCAGCAGGGTCGCCTCGACGCGAACGCTCCGCGCGTCGTGATCGGCGCCGGCACCGGCCTCGGCGAGGCGATGGTCGTGACGGCCGGCGGCGTGGCGCAGGTGCTGCCGGGCGAAGGCGGGCACAAGGGCTTCACGGCCCGCAACGAGCGCGACGACCGGCTGCTGGCGTGGATGCGCGCGGAGCTCGGCGGGCGGGTGTCCGTCGAGCGCGTCGTGTCGGGGACGGGCCTGCGCGACGTGTACCGCTTCCTGCGCGACGTCGAGGGCATGGCGGAGAGCGCGGGAGTGCGCGCGCGAATGGAGCGCGAAGACGCGGGCGCGGTCATCGGCGAGTGCGCGGTGGCGGGCAGCGACGCGCTGTGTGAAGCGACGCTCGACCTGATGCTGGAGGCGTACGGCGCCGAGGCCGGGGACGTCGCGTTGCAGGCGCTGGCGTACGGCGGCGTCTGGGTGGCGGGCGGCGTCGCGGCGAAGGTGCTGCCGCGGGTGCAGCGCGGGGGGTTCTTGCAGGCGTTTTGCGACAAGGGACGGATGCGCCCGGTGGTGGAGCGGGTGCACGTCCGGGTGGTGACCGACGAGTCGCTCGGGCTGCGCGGCGCCGCGCGGGCCGCGGTCGAATTCAGCGCGCGCCCTTGAAGCGCCGGGCGGCGTCCCGGCAACGTACCCGACGCCCATGCCTGTCACCCCGGCCGAGCGACGTCTGCGCGAGGGCTTCACGCTGACCCGTCGGCGCCTCCTCGGGGGTGCCCTCGGCGCCGGGGTCGCGACCGTCGCGGGGACCTTCGGCTTCAGTCGTCTCGCCCGCGCCGATGTTCCGCTGCCGGCGGGGCGCGCGTTCTTGTTCTGCTACTTCCCCGGCGGGTGGGACCAGCTGCTGCTGCTCGACCCGCGCGACCCGGCGGTCTTCACCGACGCCGCGCGACCCCGCACGCTCATCGACCTCCGCTACGGCGACATCGACGGCGTGTACGGCCTGCGCGCGCGGCTCGTCCCTGCGCCCGGGACTCCCTTCGTCTTCGGTCCGCTCGCCCACCGCGAGGGCGCCCGGGTGCAGCTCACCGACTTCGCCGATCGCATGGCCGTCATTCGCGGCGTCGACATGCTCGCCCTCGGCCACGAGGTCGCCTACCGCTACTTCCTCACGGCGCAGTTTCCCGTCGGCACGAGCGCCCGCGGGTCCAGCGTGGCCACCGAGCTCGTCGCGCTGATGGCGCCGCGCGTCGCTCGCCCGCTCAACAACCTCTCCGTCTCGGTCGAGAGCTACAACGACCGCTTCCCGGGCGACACCACCGCGCTGCTCGTGCAAAACGCCGACGACCTCAACCTCGTCCTCGGCCCCGGCACCCCGGCCGAACCCGACGTCGTCGAGCGCGCCATCGCCGCCCGCCGGCTCCGCGCCGAGCCCTGCGCCGACGACGTCTACGACCGCCGCGACCTGCTCACCAACGCGCGCCGCTCCATCGAGGCCGCCGCGGGCCTCGTGCGCGACCAGACCTGGCGCGACTTCGACTTCATCCGCGCGACGACGCCCGCCGCCGAGGCGATTCGGGCGCGCTACGGCTTCGCTCCCGGCCAGGCGGCCCACCCTGGAGCGCGCGCCGCGCTGGCCGCGCAGGCCATCAAGACGGGGGTGTCGCAGGTCGTGAGCGTCGCGTTGAACGACCTCGCCGACACGCACTACGGCACCAACTCGGTTCACGTGCGGCTGTTGCAGCCGGGGCTCTCGGCCTTCGTGGCGCTGCTCGACGACCTGCGCTCCAGCCCGCACCCCGAAGGCGGAACCTTCCTCGACCACACGACCGTCGTGGGCTTCTCGGAGTTCTCGCGGGCGCCCCTGTTCAACAGCTTCAACGGCCGCGATCACCACCAGGCCGGGTCGCTGATGCTGCTCGGCGCGGGCATCCGCGGCGGCACCCTCGTCGGCGCCACCAGCGACGTCGGCATGGCCCCGGTGCCCTGGAACCTCGACAGCAACCGCCCACGCGAAGGCGGCACCGTCATCAAGCCGGAGAACATCGCCGCGACGCTCCTCGCCACCATCGGCGAGCGCTCGGAGCGCTTCGACGACGCGCCGATTCGCGCGGTGCTCGCACCGTAGTCGCCGGGATCAGTAGGTCCAGAAGTGCGGGTCGGTGGTGAGGTCGACGCAGACCGCGCGCCAGCCATCGAGCGGCGTTGTTGCGGGAGCCGTCGTCGCCGCGCGAAACACCTCCAGCATCCCCGTGACCGTCGCGCTATCGGCCGCGTGCTCGGCACCCCAGAGCGTGAGCGCGAGCGCCGAGAGGTTGCGCCGGATCGCCGCTTCGTCCGCGGGGAGCGCGTCGGTCGAGGACACCTCCAGCAGCACGGTGCGCTCGGCCGCGGGGCGCGTGCCGTCGAGGCGCACGACCTCGGCGCAGACCGCGCGCGCGGCATCCTGGGCGAGCTTCACGAAGATGACGGTGGGTTCGAGCACCTCCGCGGTGGTGTTGACGTAGTCGGGGCGCCCGAAGTTCGCGGCGTAGAAGTCGAGGAGGTCGGCGTCAGCGACGAGTCGCGGCCCCGTCGGAATCGACGGAGTCAGGATGGTGCGTGGACCCGTCCAGCGGGCGCCCAGGCCGCGCTCCAGGGCGGCGCGAAACTGATCGACGTCGAAGCGGCGCGCGGCGCGGCCGACGTGCGCGGACACGGCCGCGTCGCCGACCCCCGCGTCATCGAGCGCGAGGGGGTTGGCGTGCGGGTCGAGCCGCTCGCCGTGGAGGCGCGGGAGCATGTCGCCGCGCGCGTTGGCGCAGAGGTCACGCGACGGGGTGGGCGGCGTCGTCGCGCCGGACTTGCACCCGACGAGCACCACGGCGACGACGAGAGCGGCCGGGCGGATCAATCGATTCTCCGGTAGGCGGGCGACATGACGACGGCGCGAACGAGCGCGCGATAGCTGCGACCGTTGGCCTCGAAGTCACGCACCAGCGCCGGGAGCACGGCCTCGCCCTCGGCCGCGCTCATCGGTCGGTTGAGCAGGCGCTCCCAGAGCGTGCGGGCGGCGCACTCCTGGAGGTCGCCGCTCGCGACGCCGTCGGCGACGAGGGCGCGTGGGCCTTCGTCGATGCGACACCGCTCCGGGTCGGTGCGGTCGACGTAGGCCTGGAGGGTTCCGGCGTGGGGATCGGGGGAGCCGGCCAGCGCGGTGGTGACGTAGTGGTTGCAGCGCACCGGGCAGGCGGGCGGGATGCACAGCGAGCACCTTGGATCGAAGGGCGGAAACGCCTCGGGCGAAAGAAAGGCCGTGCCGCGCTCACCCCAGCGACCCCACGCGGCGCCGAGGGGTTCGAGCACCGAGTGGCACCCGCTGCATCCGCAGCGACGGGCGAGGTTGGTCTCGCGGTGGCAGGCGTCGGCCGGGTCGGGCAGGGCATCGCGGCGCGGCGCAAACGAGCGGCACAGAAAGGCCCCCATGAAGCGGTTGATGCGCGCCCGGCGCGTGGGGAAGCGGGCGAGAAAGGCCGGGGTCGTGAGCACGCCGCTGTGTTGTGGAGAGCGCGGGTACTCGCGCCACTCAGGGTCGGTGAAGGGGACGTCGGGGAGGTCGGCGGCCGGGGCCGACGGCGTGAACTCCAGTTCGGCCATGCGCGACGTGAGGTGACGGTTCATGAACGCGAGCGCGCCGTTGGCCATCCCGCGTCGGGTGGTGAAGGCCGTGGCGTAGTCCTCGTCGCGCGCGACCACCGACGCGAGGATCTCCAGGGGCTCGCGATTGAGGGCCTCGACGACCCGCGCGACGGTGTGCGACGAGTCGTTGAAGTTGCCCGTGAAGGGCGCGCAGAAGAGGCCATCGGGGCCGCAGCCGCACGAGCTGTCGAGGAAGCGGCCTGGGTCGCACGGCAGCGGGTGGACGAGGCTGACGGCGCGCTCCTGGGACTCGTAGGCGCAGGTCTTGATCCAGTGCGACCCGGCCCACCAGCGGCGCGTGAGACGGAAGCCTTCCTGTCGGATCTCCACCCGCGCCTGGGGGCGCGCGGCGACCGTGTTGTCGCAGGGGTTCTGCACCTCGTTGGTTCCGGCCGGGCACGCGAAGCCGGGGCCGTCGCCCTCGATGACGCGACCGCCCTCGCTGCGGGTCTTGGCCACGTAGTCGATGCGCACGAAGGCGCCATTGGGGCCCGTCCCCGCAGCCACGCGGCAGTAGTTGGGGCAGTGCGTGGCGTCGTCGTACGGCAGCGGAACATCGCGGTCGTCGTAGTAGAAGCGCGTCGCGCCGCTGCGGGGCGAGACGTACGTGGGCCGCCCCGAGGCGTCGGGCCGCCAGCGGGTCTCGGTGACCGCCACGCGGGGCGGCGGGTACTCCAGGTTGCTGTCGCACCCGAGGTAGGTGTCCATCCCGCGGAGCGCACCGTCGCCGTTGCCCGCGCCGTAGCTGAAGGTCGCGGGCAGGGCCATGGACTTCGCGACGCAGGCCGGGTCGTCGGGGTCGTAGGCCGAGTTCCGAACGAGGCAGCACGACGGGTGATTGGGGTCGGCGGCGGTGCAGCACGCGGCGGCGGTGAGGTGGGCCGGGTCGCTCGCCGGAGGGCACGTGGCCTCGTCGGTGCGACGGTCGAGGATCTCGACGAGGCGCTCGGGGTTGATGTTGCTGGCGCTGAGCTGGTACCGGCCCGCGACCGTCGCGAGGTACCCGCCCAGGCGGATCTGGAAGCCGCCGAGGGTCGGCCAGAGCAGGTCGGCGTGCCAGCGCTTCACGCGCTCGATGAAGAGCGGATCACGGAGGTAGCCGTCGATGACGGCGTCGGGCACGGCGCCGCGCGCCGCGACGTCACGGTACTCCGCGAGCGTCGGAGGAACGCCCCGCAGATCGTACGAGAGCTGCCGGAGGTACCGTGCCGGGGAGACGGCGACGCCCTCACACGCCGTCGCAGCCGACGCGGTGGTGCGGGCTTCGTCTCCTCCTCCGACGCACGACAAGAGGCCGAGGGCGACGACCGCGCGCCACCCTCCGCCCAGGCCCGCCGTCGCTCGCCGCGCTTCCACCGGATCGTTCGATCACCGTTGCGGCCGCGACGGCAAGCGTTCATCGCGCTCGCGGGACCAATGCTCACTGCGAGAAAAGGGGCTGCCAGGGCGCGAGGGTCGCAAGGGAGTGAAGGGTGGTGCGGTCTTCGGGGCTGCTGTTGGCGCTCATCTCTCTTTCCTTGCGACCCTTGCGCCCTGGCGGCCCTTCTTCCCGTGCCGAGACATCACACCTGGAGGAGCTGCCGCAGCCGACGTGACGACTGCCGCGACACCACCAACCGCTCCCCCGCGTGCGTGACGAGCACCGCCCTCCCCCCGGCCATGTCGTCGATGACGGCGACGTGGTCGAGGTTCACCAGCAGCGCCCGGTGCGCGCGGAAGAAGCGCGTCGTGTCGAGCCGCGCCTCCAGCGCCGCCAGCGTGTAGTCCGTCGTGTGGCTGCCCTTCAGCGTATGAACCGTCACCAGCTCGTGCTCGACCACGCAGTGCGAGATCTCCGCCACGGGCACCAGCAGCGTGCGCCCCGCCACGCTCACCGGCAGCCGATCGGCGAGCGGCCGCGCCGCGCTCACCGGCGACCGCAGCGGCGCAAGGACCTCCTCCGCCCGCGCACGCATCCCCAGCGACTCGGCGCGGGCCACGGCCTTGGTCAACCGCGCGGCGTCGAAGGGCTTGAGCAGGTAGTCGATGGCCCCCGCATCAAAGGCATCGAGCGCGTAGCGGTCGTGGGCCGTCGTGAAGATCACATACGGCGCGGGCGCGAGGATGTGCGCCACCATGGCGATGCCATCCATGCCGGGCATCTGCACGTCGACGAAGGCCAGGTCGGGGCCCTCCTGTTCGATGAGCGCCAGGCCCGTCTCCCCGTCGCTCGCCTCGCCCACCACCGTCACCCGGTCGCCCAGCGACTCCTTGATGAGCCGCGCCAGCCGCTGCCTCGCCGGCGCCTCGTCGTCCACGATCACTGCTCTTGCCGTCATTGGGGTCTCACCGCCTCCCGCCGACGCGCAGCACGCCGCGCGCGGTCACCGTCGCCACCGTCATCGCCGCCTCTGCGCCGATGGAAAACTCACCGCGCTCGCCCCACGCCAGCGCCACGCGCCGACGCACCAGGTCGAGCCCCAGGCCGCCCTCGCGCGGCCCCGAAAACGCGCCCGGGCTCCTCACCGTGAGCACGAGGTCGTCGCCCGCCGCCCGCGCTGACACGTCGATGGAGCCGTCGCCCACGCGCCCGTGGCGCACGGCGTTTTCGAGCAGCGGTTGGAGCACCAGCGGCGGAACATCCACCCCACCGAGCGGCGCCTCGCACACGACCGACACCGCGAGCGACGGGTACCGCGCCTGGAGCAGCGCCGTGTAGTCCCGCGCGAGCGCGAGCTCGTCGTCGAGCGGGTGCAGCGGCCGACGGCGCGTGTCGAGCACCGCGCGCAGCAGCGTCGAGAGGCGGACGATGTTGTCCTCGGCGGCGGCGGGGTCGCTCGCGCACTGGCTCGCGATGGCGTTGAGGGCGTTGAAGAGGAAGTGCGGGTCGAGGTCGGCGCGCAAGGCGTCGAGCTGCGCGGCGGCGAGCTCGGCGGCGAGGCGCTGGTGCGAGCCGAGGGTGCGGTCGAGGCGCTGCTCCAATTGGATGTCGCGCGCGAGCCCCCAGCCGCCGGTGAGGAAGAGCAGCCACGCCACCAGCACCTCGCGCGGCTGCCCCATCGCGTAGACCCGCGGGATGTGCGCGGCGCCCGCGAAGCCGCGGTAGAGCACCACGAGCCCCGTGAAGAGCGCCGTCGCGACGGCCAGCGCCACCACGGCGCGCACGAGCTTCTCGCCGCGTCGTCCGTCCTCCTCCAATGGGAGCAGCGCGCGCCATGGGAGCGGCCCGAGCAGCAGGGTGTAGAGCGCCGAGAAGGGCCCGAAGAGCAGCGCGACGTTGCGGTGCGTGGCGGCCGACTCCAGCGCGCCGAAGCCCACGCCGAGCACCAGCGTCGCGGGCAGCCGCCACGATCCGACGGCCTCGCGAACGGTGTCCCGCGCGAGGGCGATGAGGTCGACGGTCGGCTCTCTCATGGGCGATGTGGTTCCGACCATACGCGCGGTCGACGGCTCGTGGCAGCGCCGGACGGGCGAGCGGCCCGCGGAGGGCGGTGAGCGGTCAGAACCCGACGCGGAGCACCCGATCGGCCCGCAAGATGGGCGGCGCGCGCTGCGGTCCGACGGAGGCGAGGCCGACGTGCGGCGGGCGAAACCACAGCACCCGCACCGTGAGCGCGCGCTCGGCGTGACCGGGCGTCCGAACGACGAGGGAGAGCGGCGTGGACGTTCCGACGTGGGCCACGAGGGCGGCGGCGATGGTGTCGCGCACGCGCACCGGTCCGTCGGCGGCGCGCACCTGCCAGAGGTCGCGGGCGCTGGTGGGAGCGAGCGCGGTACAGAGTCGCGCGAAGAGGGCGGTGAGCGCGGCGACGTCCTCGCCGGCGCGGTGCCAGCGAACGGGCGGGAGCCCCACGGCGGCGCACACCGACGCGAGGCCGTAGCGGCGAGCGTGGACGGCGCGGCGCGCGAGGCGGACGGTGTCGAGGCACGGGCCCACGCGGTGGGTGGCTCCGGCGTCGGCGAGGGCGCGGTCGAGGAAGGCCACGTCGAGGTCGCAGCCGTGCATCACAGGAACGGCACCATCGAGCATCTCGACGAGCGAAGGAGCGAGCTCGGCGAAGGGCGGCGCGGCGGAGACCTCGGCGGGGTCGATGCCGTGGAGCGCGTGGGCCTCCGGGCGAATCGCGGCCGTGGCGCGCACGAGGGAGGCGAAGCGACGGGTCACGGCGCCGTCGAGGACGCGCGTGACGGCGACCTCCAGGAGGGCGTCGGTGGCGGGGTCGGGGCCGGTCATCTCGCAGTCGATGAGCGCGAAGGGGCACCGCGCGAGCGGGAGCGTCCAGGGCTCCGTCGACGGGGCGTCCGAGGCGTCGGCGGGGAGATCTGCGTCAGTCACGTGCCTCGGGAGCCCGAACGGTCGGGCGAACCGTCGTGATAGAGTCTCGCACGATGAGCGCGTGGTTCCCATCGAGGCGGGTCGTGGTGTGTGTGGCCTCGGTGGCAGCCGGGGCGTGGGCCCTGCCGACGGTCGCGTGGGCGGATGACCCGGTGTGCGCGGTGCGCACGGCCGACGCGCCGGTGACGTTCTCGGCGCGCGGGCCCGTGGACTTCGGTCCGGGCTTCACGGGCGCCGTTGGCGGCTCGGCCCTCGGCGTCGACTACAACCTGCTCCTCCAGGGGGACTACGACTGGGTGATGCCCGGCTCGCTGCGGCTGCGCTGGCCGCCGTCCATGCTGGTCACCGCCGTGGGCACGCCCGACATGGGGCGCCTCACGGTGCAGTACGGCCTGCGCCTCCAGTTGACGCTGCGGCTGCTGGGCGCGTCGGTTCCGCTGCCGCTGCCCATGTGGGTCGGCATGGCCGATCGCAGCGAGCGCGGGATGCGGATGTTTACCCCGTGGGCGTGGGATGGGACCGACACCGCCGTCACCGTCACCGCCACCGAGCGGATGATTCGCGAGGGCGACGTCACGGTTCCGGTTGCGGGCGTGGTGCACTACCGCGTGTGGGCCAGCTACGAGCTGGAGACCACGGTGCGCACCCGGGAGATCTCCTTCCCGCAGGCGATGCGGGCCATCACGCAGACCGTGCCCGAGGTCGAGGTCGCGCCCACCGCCAACGGCGACATGAACCTCCCCGCCACCTGGAACGGTTCGCTCCGCTACCAGGGCGCCATCCGGGTGCGCGTCGAGATCGCCTACAACTTCTGCGTCGGTCCCATCTGCACGATGCGCTCGGCCACGGCCATCAACCAGGCGATCCCCTTCGCCAGCCGGATGGATCAGCAGATCTCGCAGGACCAGACCATCCGGCTCACGCTCCCTGGCGCCACGGCGATGCCCGAGTACCGGGTCGACCTCGGTCGGGTGCAGCTCGGTCGCCAGGGTCGTGAGGTCATCACCTTCAGCAACCCGGGTCGGCAGACGGTGCTCATCACCCCGACCGCCCCGACGGAGACGGCCTTCGAGGTGGTGACCGACCCGATGTGCATCACCGGCGGCGCGACGCGCCCGCTCTCGGTGCGCTTCACCCCGACGCGGGTAGGGCGCTTCGAGACCGACTTCGTCCTGGCGACGACGGCGCCCTCGACGCCGCAGATGACGATGCGCCTCGTGGGCGAGGCGTACGACCCGCTCGCAGACCGCGACGGCGGGACGAGCACCACCGACGCGGGCGTGACCCGGCGAGACGCCGCGGTGGGCAGCGACGCGGGCGAGAGCACCGACGACGCCGGTGTGGTCGACAGTGACGGCGGCGAGGTGTTTTCCGAAGGCCAGGAAGGCTGCAACTGCCGCGTGGGTGGTGGCGCCACGAGCAACACCCGCGGGTGGAGCCTCGGGCTCGGCGCGCTGGCGATGGCGCTGCTGGGTCGACGCCGACGGCGGTCTTAGCCCGCTGTGCCGGAGTTCGCGGGACCCCATCGCAGGTGCGTGCAGTCGCTCACTCCGGGCTATTTCAGGTGGTCACCTCGCTGTGCGAGGTTGCGGCACTGGCTTCAACGAACAGCTCACTGACGATTCATGGTCGGTCGTGAGTCCCTGCAACCTCGCGCAGCGAGGTGACCACCTGAAATAGCCCGGAGTGAGCGACTGCACGCACCTGCGATGGGGTCCCGCGAACTCCGGCACAGCGCTCAGCGCCCGCCGCCGCCGAGGCCGCCCGCAAACGGCAGGATGGACTTGATGTCCTCGTCGTTGAAGCGGAGCTGCGCGCCGAGGAAGTAGTCGAAGCGGTCGCCGTTGAAGACGTCGTCGACGCCGCCGATGATCCAGGCGCGCTGGAGGACGTTGACCGCAGCCGCGACGCGCAGGCGGGGGTAGGTGTTTTCCCCGAAGGCGAAGAGGTCGCTGCGCACCTCGATGGCGTTGTTGAGGAGATGCAGGTCGAGGCCGAGGCCGCCCGACGACTCCTTGATGCCGAAGCGGAAGGTCGCAGGCCCGAGGCGCCGCGCGAACATCAAGCTGAAGCGGAACGCGTCCGAGGTGATGCGCTGCGTGGTTCGCACGTGCGACGTCATGGTCGGGTCGGTGGTGTCGGTGACGGTGCTGACGGTGCGGGTCGCGCCGCGCGGGTCGTCGACGAACTCCAGCAGGTAGTACTTGTCCTCGCGCGGCTGGAGGCGAAGCTCCACGGTGCTGCGGAGGGTGTTGGAGATGAAGCTGTACTCGCTGCGCAGCCCGACGATGGTCTGGAGGCGCGCGATGGGGCCCACCACGTCGTTGATGGCCTCGGCGGTGCCCTGCACCTCGTCGATGAGGGTCTCGTCGCGCACGAGGCGCCCGAGGCTCCCTTCGCCGCGGTCGACGGCGCCCGTCGTGGCGTTGAGGTGCTCCAGCGTCTCGCGCAGCTCGCGCGACGCGGCGGCCACGTTGCGGATGGCCTCCTGGGTCTCGGTGACGGTGTTGGAGTCCTGCGGCTGATCGCGCCCGAGAATCTGCGCGAGGCGGTCGGTGGAGACGCGCAGGTTGGCGAGCGTCGCCTGAATCTCGGGACCGCCCTGCGTGGTGATGCGGTCGACGGACTGGAGGGTGTGCGTCACCACCTCGGCGTTTTGCTGCACCGTGCGGTTGATGGCCGCGGTGAGCTCGCTGACGTTGCGGATGGTGTCGGCGATCTGCTGCTGGCCGTTGTCGTTGCCCACCACGTTGGAGAGGCGCTCGGTGACGCGGCGGATGTCGGCCGTGATGGCGGCGACGTTGTTCATGATGGCGTCGGTGTTGGTGCCCTCGAAGACGCGGGTGATGCGGTCGCCGTCGCGCATGCGGGCCGTCGTCGCGTCGCCCGGCGCGACCACCAGCACGAACTCCCCGAGGATGGACACCGAGCGCTTGGAGATGGTCGCGTTGCGAAACATCGCGACGTCGCCCTGCACCCGGATGGTCACGCGGGCGTGGCCGTTTTCCAGACGGATGCGCTCGATCTCCCCGATGCCGATGCCCGCGGTCACCACGCGCGACCGCGGCACGAGCCCGGTGGCGTCGTCGAAGATCGCGTAGAGGTGGTAGCCGTCCCCGCCGCCCTGCCCCCGGAACATCGTCCGCCACATCACCACGGCCGCGATGACCGCTGCCACGAGCAGCATCCCGACCTTCAATGAACGCGAGAGGTTCTGCATGGGGTGCTTCGGGAGCGCGGAGGATAGCCACAGCCCAGCGCGAATGACCATCGCACTCGGCAGCGCGATGGACGTCCGCCGCCCGTTTCTCTTACCGTTGCGGACCGTGGGTCAACCGCCGGGACGCAACCTCGCCGCCTCCGACACGCTCTCGGGCAACGTCGTGCGGGCGCTGCTGGGTGAGGCAGTTCGCCGCGGTCTCGACGAGTCCGACCTCCGCCGGCGCTTCGCCATCCCCGACGAGGTGATGGACGATGTCGACGCCCGCGTCGCCGCCGGCCTGCTCGTCCGCATCTGGAGCGAGCTCCCCCTCCTCCTCCACGACGACGACTTCGGGCTGCACCTGGGCGAGCGCACCGCCCAGACGTCCATCCCCTTCGCCAGCCGGATGTTCGAGTCCTACCCCACGGTGGGCGACGCCGTCGGCCGGCTCGCGGCCTTCCAGCGCCTCGTCAACGACGTGCACCCCACGCTCTTCGAGCGCGGCCCCGAGCAGGCGTCCATCAGCATCCGCAGCAAGGGGTCCGCCATCATGGCGCCTCGGCACGCGACGGAGTTCGTCTTCGCTTGGATGCTGCTCACCACCCACCGCACCACGGGGGTCGCCTTCTCGCCGCTGCGGGTGCGCTTCGAGCACGGCCGCCCGAAGGACACCCGCGAACACACCCGCATCTTCCGCTGCCCGCTGGAGTTCGACGCCGACCGCGCGGAGTTCATGGTGGCCTCTTCGGTGCTCGACCTCCCGCAGCACACGGCCGACCCGTCGCTGGTGGAGATCTTCGAGGCCCACGCCCGCGTGCTCGTCGGCCGCCTGCCCGACCGCTCCACCTTCGTCGCCCGCGTGAAGGACGCCATCGTCCCGCTGCTCCCGGAGGGCGCCAGCGTCGAGGCCGTGGCCCGCGCGATGCGCCTCAGCGAGCGCAGCGTGCAGCGCTACCTCCAGCAGGAGGGGACGTCGTTTGCCGACGTGCTCGGGGAGGTACGCCGCTCCCGGGCGGAGTCGGCGCTGCGGGACACCTCAACGCCCATCGCGACGGTGGCCGCCTCGCTGGGCTTCTCCGACCAGAGCGCGTTTCACAAGGCGTTCACGCGCTGGACGGGCACCACGCCTGGGGCGTTTCGCAAGGGCTCCGCGGGGCGCTGAGCGGCGGCGCGGCGACAGTCCTCGATGCCGTTGGTGATGCTGCCGACGGCGCCCATCGCGACGAAGGCCCACACCGGGATGAGCAGCATGTTGAGCGGCGGCATGATCGCCACCAGCACCCCCATCACCAGCAGCACCGGAAACGTCACCACCGCGAGAGCCACCCAGAACGCTACATGCTTGGTCATACCCATCACCTCCACGACGTGAATGGTTGGGCTGACGGCGCGGGCGTTCTTGGTCGCGGGCGCCTGATGGGTTGTCCCTTCGCGCCAGTCACGAAAGGGTTAGTCTCGTCGGCCATGCCCGGCCAAGACGTGACCATCCCAGGCGACCCGACCCACAACGACGACGCCTCTCCGGCGTACGCCAACGTTCCTCGCGGCGCGACGCGCGGGATGGTGGTGATCCACGAGATCTTCGGGCGGGCGCCCGACATCGACCGGGTGGTCGACCGCTTCGCCACGCGCGGCTACGCGGCCGTCGCGCCCGATCTATTTCACAAGGGCGCGCTGCGCTGCATCCGCTCGGTGATGGGAAACCTCAACACGGACAAGGAGGTTCCGGCCGTGCGGCAGGCGCTGCGAACGCGGCAGTGGCTCTGTGACCAGTCGGGTCTGCAACCGTCCCAGGTCGGCATCATCGGGTTCTGTTTCGGTGGTGGCTTCGCGCTGCTCACGGGCTCCGGGTGGGGAGCCGTCTCGACCAACTATGGAGAGGTCCCGTCGACCGAGCGCATGCGCGGCATCGGGCCCGTCATCGCCTGCTACGGCGGCCGCGACGTGCTCTTCCGCAAGAAGGGTGAGCTGCTCACCGAGCGCCTCGCGCCGCTGGGCATCAAGCCCGAGGTCAACGTGTTCCCGAGCGCGGGCCACGCGTTCATCACGGAGGGCGATCACCCCATCGCGACGGTGCTGTCGTGGCCCCTCATGCGCGCGGGTTACGACCCCATCGCGGCCCCGGAGGCGTGGGCGAAGATCGACGCGTTCTTCGACCAGCACCTCCCAGCCAGCGCGGGGGGGTGAGGTCCCGCCTCAGGACGCCGGTCGCGCCGCGGGTGCCGTCGGCGCTGCCGTCGGCTCGCCCGCCGCCGCGCGCACCTCGATGCGGATGACCACCGTCCCCGGCAGCACCGCGGGCGCACCCGCCGCCGGTCGCGCCGCCGCTCGCGCCGTCAGCGAGCGCTGCGGAATGCGCTCACCCAACAGAACGTCGGCCACCACCTGCGCCTGGCGCGCCGCTTCGATCTGCGCGGGCGGACCCGCCGCCGGCATGACCTCCACGATCACCCGCGTCACCTCACCGCCGCGCGCCCGGATGCGCTGCGCCGCCTGCTGGAGCAGCGCCCTCGTCGGCGGGGTCACCGTCTGCGCGCGAGGCGCCACCGCGATGCGCGTCGCGAAGCGCAGCGTGTCGCCGGTGGGCCCCCAGGTCACCCGCTCGACGCCCACGTCGGGGCAGCCGTCGCCATCCTGAACGCCGTTGATCGTCTCGGGCTGATCGGGGCACCGATCGGCCTCGCCCACGATGCCGTCGCGGTCGGGGTCGGTCTCCGGGCAGCCCGCACGGAACCGATCGACCACGGCGCCCGCCGCCGTGTCGGGGCAGAGGTCCAGCGCGTCGGCCACGCCGTCGCGGTCACGATCAGGGAGCGGACATCCCGCGCGCGCCGGGTCGGGTCGATCGCCCTGCGCCACGTCGACGCAGCGGTCGTCGGGGTCGAGCACCCCGTCGCTGTCGGTGTCGGCGATGGGGCAACCCGCGCGGTCGGCGTCGGGGTGATCGCCCGCCGGGACGTCCACGCACTGGTCGTCGCTGTCGAAGACCCCGTCGTTGTCGTTGTCCGGGTCGGGGCAGCCGTCGCCGTCTTCGTGGTTGTCGACGTCCTCCGGCTCGTCGCGGCAGCGGTCGCTCGTGTCGAGCACGCCGTCGCTGTCGTTGTCCGGGTCGGGGCAGCCGTCCTCGTCCTCGAACTCGTCGCGGTCTTCGGCCTGCGTGCGGCAGCGGTCATCCGCGTCGACGATGCCGTCGCGGTCGGTGTCGTAGCCGCGCGGCGCGTACGACACGCCCACCAGGGCGCGCCACGCCGGGACGAGCGGGGCCGTGGTGAGCGGAGCCGCGCCGCCGATGATGAGCTCGATGTCCCGCGCCTCGTCCGTGGCGTAGCGAACGCCGGCGAAGAGTTCTTGCGTGAAGGTGGTGTTGAAGCCGTCGCGGGTCACGAGCGAGACCGTCGTGAGGTACTCGGCCGTGATGCCCAGGCGCTCGATGGGGCGCACCGCGAGGCCGGCGCCGAGCACGCCGACGCTGCCCACCGCGAGGTCGGCGATGGTGGAGGTCGGGCGGATGCGCGCGCCGAGGTTGGCCGTGGCCGTGAGGTAGCGATTGCGCCAGTCGATGACGGCCATCGGCGCGAAGGTCGGGCCGCCGCTGCCGTTGAAGCCCTTGTCGTCGCCGAACGGAATCGCCGCGCCGAGGTCGAGCCGCAGCCCGATGCCGCGCGCGTCGGGCACCCGCTCGCGCCGCACGATGGCCCACGACAGCTCGACGCGGATGTCGCGCAGCGCCGTGTCGCCCAGCACCGCCGCGCTCGACCCGCTGACCGCGCGGGCGCCATCGCCCGACTGCGCGAGCACGACCGGAATCGCCGCCGACAACTGGAAGCGGTTGAGGATGCCGACGGACCACAGGAAGTCCGTGGTGATGGCGTAGTCCACGGCGGCGCGGCGGTCGCTCGGGTTGGCCACCGGGGAGAGCGTCAACGGCAGGCGCATCGCGTGTGCGAGCAGCCCGAAGCCCACCGCGCCCGACGGGGACACCGACGCGCTGCGCAGCCCGACGTGGTCGGCCGGACCCGCCGCGGGCCACCAGGTCTGCGCGTCGACGGAGGTGTCGGTGCCCACCGTCTGCGCCGAAGCCGTCGAGGGCCCGAGCGCCAACCACAACGCGGCGACGCCCAGCGCCGACCGCGTCCACATCGAACGAACCACTCCATGCCTCGTCGTCATCGGCCTCTTCGCGCGCGCCTTCCTGGGGGACTCCATCACTCCGATGCTCTCAGCGGGCCGAATAGACCGCGCCGGGCGAGACGGTCATGGGCGTTCGTGTGTCGCCGCGCTGCACCGTGAGCGCCACGGGGCGAACGCTCGCCCGGTCCATGCCCTGGTGGGCGTCGAGCTCGCCGAGGTCTTGCACCGACCGCCCGTCGATGGCGACGATGTGGTCGTCCGCGCGCAGACCCGCCGTCGCGCCGGGGGAGCCCTCCTCGACCGAGATCACGCGCAGGTAGTCCTCGTGCACCTCGAAGGTCACGCCCATGCCGAAGCGCGCCTCGGGGGGACGGGCGCCCAGGCGCAGGAAGGCGTTGCCCTGGAAGCGGATGGTCCAGTTGCCGCCGTCGAGCGCCGACGAGGGGATGCCCGTCACCTGCTCGGAGCCCACGGGCTGGCTCACCATGCCGTCGTCGTCCCAGAGCTCGAAGCGCAGCACGCTGTCGGGACGCACCCGCAGCGTGACCTCGGCGGCGCGCCACTCGGGGCGCAGGGAGTTGGGCATCACGGGCGTGCGGTAGACCTCGGTTCCGTCGCGCAGGATGACGGCGTAGAGGTCGGGCTCGCCGTCGCTGTCCCAGGGCTGACCGTCGGTGCGGCTCGGCGGAAGCTCCGCGGAGAGCACGGACACGGTGCGCACGTCGTCCGGGGGCGGCGCCACCGAGCGCTCCTGCAAGAGCTCGGCGGGCACGCGCCGGGTGGCCGTGGTGTACCGGGGGAACACGGCCGCGCAGCCCACGAGCGAAGGGAGGGAGGCGAGCGCGGCCACGACGAACCAGCGGGATGTAGCCATTTCTCGGCGGAGGATAGGCATAGCCGGGAGGGAGGTTAAAGGGGCAACGAGAACGTCTTCGACGCGCCGCCATGGGGGCGCTGCTATCGTCGCTCCCAACTGCGATGCCCTACCAGAACCGACTGCACGACGCGCGCATCCCCGACGCGGGGGAGGTCCACCCCGCCGAGCGGATGTTTCGAATCAACTGGATCGCCGCGGAGTTTCGCTCCCCCAGCGGCATCCCCCTGCTGACGGCGGATTACGTGTCGCGCCTCGGGCGGGCGGTGCGCCTCGTCGACCTGCGCGAACCCGACGAGCTCACCGGGCCGCTCGGGTACATCCCGGGCTCCGACTGGGTCCCCGAGGAGGGCGCGCTCGCGGCGATGACGGCCCTCCCCGACGACGACCCGGTGGTGCTCATCTCGCGCGGCGGCGAGCGGGCGGGCGCCCTCGCCCAGCGCCTCGAAAGGCTCGGCAAGCGCTTCGTGGCAGCCCTCTTCGGCGGCGTGCTCGCGTGGCGACAGGTGGGGCTCTCGACGGTGCGCGACCATGAGATCCTGGCGCGCCGCGGGGTGCTGCGCGCCGCCCGAACGAGCTGGGACTCCCAGAAGAAGACCCTCACCCGCGCGGACATCGAGGCCCACCTCGGCGACGCCCGCTCGCTGCGCTGGATGAAGATCGCGGCGCTGCTGGTCAACGGCCGCCTCTCCTGCGTGGACGGGCGCGACGACAGCGGGGTGATGGGCACGCCCGGCGGCGACGCGGGGGAGTTTCTGCTCTCCCTCGCCGCGCTGGAGCGGGTCACTGGAAAGCACCTCGACGACAAGGCGCTGCACACGCTGCTGCTGCGCCGGCTCGACACCTTCGGGCGCTTCTACTTCCACACCGACGTCAACGCCTCCAACACGCTCATCGCCGCGATGCGCGCCGACCGCCGCTTCGACGAGGCGCTGGCCCACGTCTTCCAACCGCTGGAGTGGCGGCGCTTCATGGCGTCGCCTCCCGAGAACGTGCGCGACGCGCTCATCGAGCTGATGAGCCAGCCGGGTCACCTGGGCTGCGGGCACCTGCGGCTCGCGCTCACCAACCCCGACCGCTACGGGATGCGACCGCAGCTCATCGAGTCGTTCTTGCGGGCCTTCCTGTCGCTGCGCTGGGAGGGTCACGAGGACAACGAGATCGCCGTGCTGCCGGGCGGTCACGCCGAGGGCGCCGTGGTCAACGTGGTGGTCGACCACGAGGTCGACGCGTTCTCGCGCATCCCGCTGGTGTCGCCAATGGCCGAGGGGTCGCAGATGTTCATCAACCACCCGCAGGTGAGTGGCTTCCTGCGGGGACAGGTGACGCGCTTTCTCCAGCGCCAGGGCGACGTGGCCGCGCTCGGCCCGGGCGGCGAGCAGGAGCTCAACGACGCCATCGGCACCATGGCCGGCGTGCAGCTCGGGCACACGCTCTCGGCGCTGGCCGCGGGCCTGCCGGTCTTCGAGCTGCGCCTGGACGACCTGAAGTCCACGACCACCGTCACGCAGGTGGGTCAGGTCGAGGGCTGAGCTCGCGCCGACCACCGCGGCAACCGCACCACCAGCCGCGCGCCCCGCGAAGCATCCACAAAGGCAGCGTCGCCCCCATGCGCCCGCGCGATGCGCGCCACCAGCGCGAGCCCCACGCCGTGCCCCTGCACCCCGTCCGCCCGCGCGCCCGCCGACCGATAGAACGCATCGAACACCCGCTCCCGATCGCCCGGCGCGACGCCCGGGCCCTCGTCGCTCACCGACAGCACCACCGTCTCCCCGTCGGCCTCGACGCTCAACTGCACCTCGCCCTCGGGCGCGAACTTCAGCGCGTTGCCCACGGCGTTTTCGGTCATCACCCGCAGCAGCAGCGCGTCACCCCGCACGTGCAGCGCCTCGTCCACCGCGACGCTCACCCGACCCGACGCGTCCACGCCCGCGAGCGCCTCGTCGACCACGTCCGCGAGCGAGACCGCCTCCCGCGCGCCGCGCAGCGTGTCGTCGGGCGCCGCCAGGATGAGCAGCCGCTCGACCAGCGCGGTGAGCCCCGCGACGGTTCGCAAGAGCCGCGCGTGGGCCTCGGCCACCTCGGCGGGCGTCTCGTCGACCTCCGCGGCGAGCTCCAGCTCGGCCCGCATCGTCCCCAGTGGCGTGCGCAGCTCGTGCGCCGCGTTGGCCGCAAACCTCCGCGACTGCGACAGCGCCGCGTCGAGCCGCGCGAGCGTCTCCGCCAACGCGGCCCGCAGCGCGTCGGTCTCCGCGTAGCCGTCGCCCGCGCCCCGCAGTGACTTCCCCGGCGCGTCGGCGTCCACCGCGGCGACCTCTTCGCGCAGCCGCTGCAAGGGCCGCACGATGCGCGCCGACACCACCCCGCTCAACGCGAGGCCCGCGAGGCCCGCGAGCAGCGCCGCCAGCAGCGAGGCGCCCAGCAGCAACGAGCGCTCGGCCCGCGCCGGCGCGAGGTCACCCGTCACCTCGACCATCGCCCCCGGAACCTCCACCCGACAGCGCCGCCACCCATCGGGCATCGTGCGGCAGCCGCCCGCGTCGGAGGGCCGCAGCATCGCGTCGCCGCCGATGAAGCGACCGCCGCGGTAGAGCGCGATGCGCATCCCGACGGGCGTCACCTCGCGCTGCTCGTCGTCGGCGTGGGCGCGCGCCGCCGCGTCGTCCATCGTCGACGGAACCTCCACCGCCAACGTCTGCGCCGCACCGCGCAGCCGCTGGTCTTCGCGTTCGACCATGGACGTCCACGCGATGCCCGTGGCCAGCACCGCCGACAGCACGCCCGCCAACGCAGCAGCCGCCGCCATCGCCCGCGCCACCCGACGCGCGATGGTGCGTGCGCTCACTCGCCACCGCCGAGCGCGTAGCCCTCGCCGCGCGCCGTCCGCAGCGTCGCGGCGCCGAGCTTCCGTCGCACCCGCGCCGTCAACACATCGAGGCTCGCGCTCGCTTGCGGCGAGTCGTCACCCCACACCGCGTCGAGAATCTCCCCGCGCCGCACCACCCTCCCCCCGCGCGCCGCGAGGTACTCCACCAGCGCCCACTCGCGCGCCGTCAACGGAACCTCCGCCCCGTCGACCACCGCCCGCCGCGCCGCGAAGTCGAGCGCCACGCCCCCCTGTCGCCACACCGTGGGCGACGCCGAGGGGCCGCGTCGACCGAGCACGCGCACCCGCGCCCGCAGCTCCGCCACCGCGAAGGGCTTGGCGAGGAAGTCATCGGCGCCGGACTCCAGGCCCTCCACCCGACGCGCGACGGCCCCCTGGGCGGTGAGCATGAGGATGGGCGTTCGGTCGCCCTCGGCGCGGAGGGCGCGGCAGAGGTCCATGCCTGATCCGTCGGGGAGGCCGAGGTCGAGCACGATGACCTCGGGCGCGCCGTCGGCCAGCGAGAGGCGCGCTGCGGCCACCGTGGCGACCGCCGTCACGGTGTGGCCATCGCGGACGAGCGCGCGGGTTACCAGCTCACGGAGTTCGGCGTTGTCATCGACGAGGAGCACCCGCACGGCGTCGCGAGGGTAGAACACCCCGCGGACGATCGCGGCGGGACATCGCGGCGCGACGTTTTGGGTACACAGTCACCGGCGCCCCACGCCGCAGCGTCAGCCCGGCGCGCAGCGGTCAGGCCCGCAGTCCCCGGCGCCCACGCCGCGGCGTCAGCGCGGCGCGCAACGGTCAGGCCCGCAGTGGGTAGAGCCCACGCCGCGGCGTCAGCGCGGCGCGCACCGGTCAGGCCCCAGTCGCCTGCCGTCCGTTGATCGATGTTGGTCCGGACTGTGACTGCGGGCCTGACCGGTGCGCGCCGCGCTGACGCTGCGGCGTAGCCCCGGTGACTGCGGGCCTGACCGCTGCGCGCCGCGCTGACGCCGCGGCGTGGGCCCTACCCACTGCGGGCCTGACCGGTGCGCGCCGCCCGGACGCCGCGGCGTGGGCCCCACCGACCACGAGCGTTCACCTCGTCTACATGAGGATGCCGCGAGCGTCGGGCTTCGGAATCGCGGGGACGTCGGTCTCGCCGAGCCGCTGACGCAGGTTGACCTCGATGGTCTTCGACATCGCCGACAGCGGCAGCCCGTTGAAGAACATCGTGAACGGATCTTCGAGCACCCGCCCCGCCTCGCTGATGAGCGCAAACGAGAGACACACGAGGAGGTTCATCGGGATGGTGAACCACCCGAGGTCGCGCACGAGCGCGAAGGGCAAGAGGCACCCGAAGGCCAGGATGAGCCGCTCGGCGATGAAGCCGTAGCCCTTGGGAAAGGGCGTCTTCTTGATGCGCTCGCAGCCGCCCTGCACGTCGTGGAGGTTGCCCAGGATGCGATCGAAGGCCTGGAGGCGCAGCTCGGGGAGCGCGTCCTCGTCGGCGGCGCGGGTCACCGTCACGCGCTGCGTGTGCAGTATGGCGTAGGCGGGGTTGCGCTCGCGCGCGAGGGCGCTGCGCTCGCCCTCTTCGGTGAAGGCGATGACATCCGCGTCGACGAAGGGGTCCTCGTCGCGGAGCGAGCAGCGCAGGAGGTGGGCGAAGGCGATCTGCCGACGGACGAGCGCGCGGGCCGTGTCGGGTGGGAGCGTGGCGACGGCGAGCGAGGCGAGGTCGCGGGCGTTGTTGATGAGCCGCCCCCAGAGCTGCCTGCCCTCCCACCAGCGCGCGTAGCAGTGGTTGGTGCGGAAGCTGGTGAAGATGCCGATGGCGCCGCCGACAACGGCGATGGGCGTCGAGGGGAGCGTGAGGTGGGTCCAGCCCACGTGAGCGTGGATCACCGGGGCGACGGCGCCGGCCGCGATGAAGACGAGGGAGTTGCGCCACTGCCACGCGAGCAGCCCGAAGAGCGAGCCGCGGTTGTTGACCATCATAGGGCCGCGGACGTTATCAGCGGATCACGATCGCGCGCAGGTGCAGTCGTCACACCCGGCGTCGGCGCACGAGCCGCAGCACGCGCGCACCCGCTCCCGGAGCGCCTCGCGAGCGCGGAAGACCCGCACCGCGGCGTTGTTGGGGGTGATCCCCTCGGCGGCGGCGAAGTCCTTCACGCTGACGCCCTCGACGGTCACCCGGCGGAGCGCGTCGGCGTACTCGGGCTTCATCTCGTCGGCGAGGCGCACCACGCATGGACACGCCACGGCCTTGAGCGCCGGGTGCGTCTCCGCGGGTTCGTCGAGCTCCGCCGCGAGCGCGTCGAGCGCCCGCCCCATGCTGGCGTTGCGCCGACGGTGGTCGATGACGGCGTTGCGCAGGATTCGATAGAACCACGCACGCGACGACTCCCCGGCGCGCAGCTCATCGCGGTGCAGCACCCCGCGCGCATAGGCGTCCTGGAGAATGTCCTCGGCCGCCGCCGCGTCACCGAGTCGCCGCTGGAGGAAGCCCGCGAAGGTCTCGCGCGCCGCGAGGAGGGAGGTCATCACCGGGTCTTCCATCGTCGACGGTTGTACCGCCAGAGCCCGTCGCGCGCTCACGGCCGCCACCCGCGCAGCCGCAGCGAGTTGAGCAGCACCGACACGCTCGACAGCGACATCGCCGCGCTCGCGAACACCGGCGAGAGCGTCCATCCGGTGAGTGGCTCCAGCGCGCCCGCCGCGAGCGGAATGCCCACGAGGTTGTAGGCGAAGGCCCAGAAGAGGTTCTGTCGGATGGTGCGTCGCGTGGCCCGCGCGAGGCCGAGCACCAGCGGTACCGCGCCGACCCCGCCGCGCAAGATCGTCACGTCCGCGCTCGACGCCGCCACGTCCGTCCCGCCGCCCATGGCGATGCCCAGGTCGGCGCTCGCCAGCGCGGGCGCGTCGTTGACCCCGTCGCCCACCATCGCCACCCGTCGCCCCGTTGCCCTCTCGGTCGCTACCCGCTCGGCCTTCTCGTCGGGCCGCGCCTCCGCGAAGACCTCCGTCACGCCCACCGTCGCCGCCACCGCGCGCGCCGTCGCCTCGCGGTCGCCCGTCACCATCGCGACGCCCACCCCCATCGTCGCGAGCGCCCTCACCGTCGCCGCCGACTCGGCCCGCGCTGTGTCTGCCAGCGTCACGAGCCCCGCCAACGCCTCCGCCTCCGCGACGAACACCGCCGTCTCCCCTCGCCCGGCCGCCGCCTGCGCCGCGCGCTCCAGCGCCGTCGGGTCGACGCCCTCTGCCCGCAGCCACCGCGCCGTCCCCACGCGCACCACCCGCCCATCCACCACCGCGCAGACACCGCCGCCCGGCGTCGACGCAAACCCGCTCGCGGCCTTCGTCGCCGCTCCCTCCGCGACGATGGCGCGCGCCAGCGGGTGCTCGCTGCCCGCCTCCACCGCGGCCGCGAGCGCGAGGAGCTCCGCCTCCGAACGCCCGTCCGCTCTCACCACCGACGCCACGCGCAGGCGCCCTTCGGTGAGCGTCCCGGTCTTGTCGAAGAGCACCCGATCGATGCTCGCCCCGCGCTCCAGCGCCTCGGCCCCCTTCACGAGAAAGCCCAGCGCCGCGCCGCGGCTGGTCCCTACCGCGATGGCCGCGGGCGTCGCGAGGCCTAGCGCGCACGGGCACGCAATGACCAGCACCGCGACGAAGCGCTCCACCGACACCGCGAGCCCCGCGCCGAGGAGCATCCACGCCGCGAAGGTCGCCAGCGCGATGAACACCACCGTCGGGACGAACACCGCGCTCACCCGGTCGGCCAGCCGCGCGATGGGCGCCCGCGACCCCTGGGCCTCGGCCATCGCGTCGACGATGCGCGCCACGGCCGACTCGGCGCCGCGACGGGTGACCTCGATGACGAGCGTTCCGTCGGCGACGAGGGTGCCGCCCTGCACCGGGTCGCCCACGGCGCGCTCCACCGGCAGGCTCTCGCCCGTCAGCGTGGACTCGTCGACCGTAGCGTGCCCCTCGCACACGACACCGTCGGTCGCCACGCGCTGCCCCGGACGCACGCGCACCCGATCGCCCGGCAGCAACGAGGCGATGGGCACCTCGATCTCCGCACCACCACGCAACCGCGTCGCCGTGGGCGGGAGCATCGCCACCAGCGCCCGCACCGCGTCGCCGAGGTGACGACGCGCGCGCCGCTCCAGCAACCGCCCGAGCAGCATGAACGTCACGATCGCCGCCGACGCCTCGAAGTACACCGGCGCGTGTCCGTGCATCGACGCGGGCGATGCGACGGTGACGGCCGCCGACCACGCCCACGCGGTGACGGCGCCGAGGGCGACGAGGACGTTCATGTCGGCGCTGCGGTGACGGAGCGCCGCCCAGGCGAGCCGGAAGAAGCGCCGCCCCGGACCGAACACCACCGGCGTCGAGAGCGCGAGCTGGAGCCAGCGCCCGAGCGAACCCGCGGTCCCTGGGATGGCCCCGTGGGACATCGCCACGACGAGCAACGGGACGGTCAGCGCCGCGGCCACCGCGAGGTCGCGCCGATCGTGCGTCGCGTCGAGGTCATTGGCCGCGTCGATGGCCTCCAGCCGGGCGCGCGCATCACCGCCTGCGGGCGCCTCCGGGTCGCGCGGCGGAACCTCATACCCAGCGTCACGAATGGCCGCCGCGAGCGCATCGGGGTCGGTGACGTGGGCGTCGTAGTCGACGGTGGCCTGCTCGGTGGCGAGGTTGACGCGCGCATCCAGAACGCCCGGAGAGCGGGAGAGCACCCGCTCGACGCGACCCACGCAGGCCGCGCAGGTCATGCCGAGCACCGCGAGCTGAACCCGGGCGTCGGAGGCAGGAGTGATGGGAGGAGCGGGGTTCATACGAATGCCGACGCGGATCGGACCGGGTGATGACACCCGCGCATCGAGATGAGCTCAGCGCGGGCGTCGGCGCGCGGGAGCGACGGCCGGCGGAGGTGGCGCGGGAGGCGGCGGCGGGGCGGCCACGACGATGGACCCGCGGAGCATGTTCATGCCGCACTGGAAGGTGGTCTCGCCCAGCGGGAGCGCGGGCAGGTCGATGACCACCGGCTGATCGGTAGGCAGCTCGCGGCGCAGGTTGAGCGACGGAAATACCACCTCGCGCGTGCACCCGCCGTAGTCGCGGCGCACGAAGCGCAGCCGCACCCGCTCGCCGGGCCGCACCTCGATGCGCGACGGCTGGTAGCCCCCATCGACCACCACCTCGACCTCACGCACCGCGGCCGCCTCGGGCGTCTGCGCCCCCGCCAGCGCGGGAGCCATCACGCCGGCACCCAGCAGGGCCGCGACCATCACCAACCATCGTCCACGCTGCTTCGTCATGCGATCACCGACACCTTCCGGCCGCGTAACCTTCCGCGCTCGACCCCGTAGACGCAAACCCTCGCGGGAGATTACAGCCGTCGCCGTCGGTGTAATGACGGGGCGCCCGCTGCGTCGGCACTGATACCACCACCCATGAGCGACCCACCGCGCCTCTTCTTCCTCTTCGTCGTCGCGCTCGGCTGCGCGGGCCGGAGCGTTCCCAGCCGCCATCCTGCGCGCGCCGCGGTGGCGACCTCTGCGCCCGAAGCCCCCGTCGCCGACCCCACCGTCGCGCTCACCAGCGACCCGCCGCTGCCGGGCGAACCCGTCGGCCCGTGGACCGGCCTCGCCGTCGACGCGGGCGCCGCTGCGCCACCACCGGGACACGTCCATGCGCACTGAGCTGCTCCTCGCCCTCTTCCTCGGCGGATGCGCGACCACCTCGTACTCCGCCGACCTCCGCCGCGTCGCATCGCTCACCCGCGCGTCCCTCCCCCGCCGCCTCGCGAACGAGCCCGTCGACGACGGCGACCCCGCCGCGCAGGCAGCCCCCACGGCGCCGCTCACGGCCGAGTCCGCGGTGGCGCTCGCGTTTCGCAACAACCGTCACCTGCGCGCGTCGCTGCGGGAGCTCGGCATCTCCCGCGGCTGGCTCGCCCAGGCGGGGACGCTGCCCAACCCCGCGGTGGAGTTCGACGTCCGCTACCAGACCGATCGCGCGCAGCCGCTCCAGGGAGACCTCCGCATCGAGTTCGGCCTGTCGCGCGCCGTCCTCACGTCGCAGCGCGTGGGCGTCGCGCGCGCCGAGCTGGAGGCCGCCCAGTCGCGCGTCGCCGGAACGGTCCTCGACCTCGGCTACACCGTGCGCGCCGCCTGGTACGCGGCGGCCTCGTCCGAAGAGCGCCTCGGCGTGGCGCAGCGCTCCCTCGACGCCTTCGCCGCGGCGCGCGACACCGCGCGGGCGCTCCATCGCGCGGGCAACGTCTCGACGCTCGACCTCTCGGTGCAGGAGGCGGCCTACGAGACCGCGCGCATCACCGTCGCCGAGATGGAGCTGGAGCGCCTCGACCGCCGCGAGCACCTGCACCGCCTGCTGGGCCTGCATGGCGACGCCACCGAGTGGACGCTCGCGAGCGAGCTGCCCGCGGCCCCGGAGGCGCTCTCGCTCGACGGCGTCACCGAGACCCGCGCCCTCACGGCGAGCCTCGACCTCGCGGCGCAGCGCTCCAACCTCGAAGCCCTCGCGCGACGTGTGGGCTTGAGCCAGGCCGAAGGGTGGCTGCCCGACATCACCGTCGACGCGCACGCCGAGCAGGACGGCAACAGCTACGAGTTCGGCGGCGGGGCGCGCGTGACGCTGCCCGTCTTCGATCAGCGACGCGGCGCGACGGCTGCGTTCGGCGCGCAGTTCGACGCCGCGCTGGAGCGCTACCACGCGAGCGCGGTCGACCTGCGATCGGCCCTGCGCGACGCGCGCAATCGACTGCGCTCCACGCACGCGCGGGCACGGCAATACGACGGGGTCATTGTCCCGGCGCGCGAGCGGGTGATGCGCGAGACGCTGCTCCAGTACAACGCGATGCAGGTGAGCGTGTTTCAGTTGTTGCAGGCGCGGCGCGAGCTGCTCGACGCGACGCTCTCCCGCGCCGAGACCCGCCGCCAATACTGGACGGCCTCCGCCGCCGTCGACGCCCTGCTCGCAGGTCGCTCGGTGACGATGACTGAAATGCCGACGACGGGCGGGATGAGCGCGAGCGGCCCGGCCGCGGGAGGTCACTGAGCGATGGACCGACGATCGTTTCTCCAGGCGACCACCACCGCGACCGCCGCGGGCCTGCTGGTGAAGGGCACCGACGCCGAGGCGCAGACCGTCCCCGCGCCGGCGCCGTCATCACCCGTGGCGGTGGCGCGACCCTTCCCCGCGGGGCAGCCCGAGGTGACCAACCCCAACGGGACGAAGCTCCCGTGGCGCGTGGTCGACGGCGTGAAGGTCGGCCACCTCGTGGTGGAGTCGTTCCCTCACGAGATCGCGCCGGGAATGATCATCGAGGCGTGGGGCTACAACGGCCAGACGCCGGGTCCGTTGTTGGAGCTGGTGGAGGGTGATCGGGTGCGCATCCACGTCACCAACCGGCTGCCCGAGCCGACGACGGTGCACTGGCACGGCGTGGTGGTTCCGAGCGGGATGGACGGCGTGAGCGGCCTCACGCAGCGGGCCATTCCGCCGGGCGAGACGTGGACCTACGAGTTCACGCTCCGCTACCCCGGGACGTTCATGTACCACTCGCACTACGACGAGATGACCCAGATCGCGCTGGGCGCCGTGGGGATGATCGTGGTGCATCCGCGACGCGCGCGCGGCCCGCGGGTCGACCGCGACTTCGTGCTCATGGCCCACGAGTGGAAGGTCAACGCCGACACCCGCCGCGCCGACCCCAACGCGATGAGCGACTTCAACGTGCTCACCTTCAACGGCAAGGCCTTCCCGGCGACGGCGCCGCTCGTCGTGGGTCGCGGCGAGCGCGTCCGCATCCGCCTGGGCAACCTCGGGCCGATGGATCACCACCCCATCCACATCCACGGCCTGTGGTTTCACGTCACGGCGACGGACGGCGGGTACATCCCGGCGAGCGCGCAGAAGCCCGAGACGACGGTGCTGGTGCCGGTGGGCGCGACGCGGGTGATCGAGTTCGTCCCGGAGGAGTCCGGGGACTGGGCGATGCACTGCCACATGACGCACCACGTGATGATGCAGATGGCACACAACCTCCCCAACATGGTCGGGATGAACCCGCGAACCGTCGAGCGAAGGTTGAGTCGCTCGATGCCCGAGTACATGACCATGGGCCACACGGGCATGGGGGGTATGGGCGAGATGCGGATGGAGATTCCCCCCAACACGCTACCGATGCGCGGCGGCCCGGGGCCCTACGCGTACATCGACATGGGCGGGATGTTCACCGTGCTCAAGGTGCGCGACGACGTGGCGACGGCCGACCCCGACGGCTGGTACCAGGCGCCCGCCGGGAGCGTCGCGGCGACGGCCGATGAAGCTCGGCTACGCGCGGATGGAGTGGACGTGACGAGGAGCTACCGCCCGCGGTGAGGGCGGTGGGAGACTAGAAGCAGCCGCCGTCGCAGTTGCCCTGGCAGTACTGGCAGACCGGGGCTTCGGCGGGGTTGCGAACGATCTTGACGACCTGCGCCAGATCTTTCGCCGACAGAACCCGTGAGGGACGCTGGATGTTCTTCATCGCGGTGTAGACTCCCGTTCGTCGGATCGCTCGGTCGCGGCACGCGGTCGACGTCCGACGGAGCGAATGGTGACGGAGCGCTTCGGACTGCACAACGAGTGGTCCGGTTGCCGCGGCGGAGAAAGCACCTGAAGGTGGACGCGAGGGCGAAAGGGGACGAGCTGCAGCCGGGCCAGGTGTTTGGCGGCTACGAGATCGTCCGGCAGCTCGGCACCGGAGCCTTCGGCGCGGTCTACGAGTCCCTGCGCATGCCGCTGCGCAAGCGCACCGCGCTCAAGGTGCTGCACCGCGAGTTTGTCCGGTACCCCGACGTGCTCCAGCGCTTCCTGCGCGAGGCCGAGATCGTCGCGCAGATGGAGCACCCGCACATCGTCGGCGTCTTCGATCTCGGCGTGCACGAGGGACAGCCGTACCTCGCGATGGAGTTTCTCGACGGCGAGACGCTCGCCGACAAGCTGGAGCGCGAGGGGGTCATCCCCGTGGCCCAGGCGGTCGACCTCATGCTCGCCGTGACCTCCGCCGTATCCGCGGTGCACGGTCGCGGCATCGTTCATCGCGACCTGAAGCCCGACAACATCTTCCTCGCGCGCACCGCCACGGGCGCGACGCAGCCCAAGCTGCTCGACTTCGGCGTGGTGAAGGTTCGCGACGCGGGCCGCGCGCTGACGATGACCCGCGCGATGGTCGGAACGCCCTCGTACATGTCCCCCGAGCAGGCCCAGGAGGCGCGCGACGTCGACGCGCCGAGCGACCAGTGGACGCTCGCGGTGATCCTCTTCGAGTGCCTCACGGGCCGCTGTCCCTTCGCGGGGACGACGCTGCTGGAGATCCTCAACGCCATCGCCACCGGCCCGTTGCCACGGCTGCGTGCGGCCAACCCGGCGATGCCCGATGGGCTCGAAGCCGTCCTGTCGCGCGCGATGGAGCGCAACCCCGTCGACCGCTGGCCCACGGCGCGTGCGTTCGGAGAGGGGCTGCGCCCGTTTGCGAGCGTCGGCGCGCAGGCCCAGTGGGAGGGCTTCTACGCGACCGAAGGCAGCTTCGTGCAGACGGTGCACCAGTGGAGCCCGGTGACGTCGGCGCCCGCGGGGCCCATCACGCCGCGCCTCGCGGAGACCTTCGTCGTGCCCGACGTCGAGGCCCACTCAGCCTCGTTGGAGTCGCGAACCGTCGCGATGGAGGTGCCACCCGTTGCGCCGTTCGCGGAGTCACCGCCGTCGAGCCGCCGATGGATGATGGTCGCCGCGGGCGCGCTGGTGATGACCCTGTTGATGGCCGGTGCCGCCGCCGCGCTCTATGTCCGCAGCCTCGCGACGCCCGCCGTCGTCGCCGTCGTCCCGCAGCCGCCGATGGCAACGCCGCCAGCACCACCGCCCCCGTTGCCGCCGCCGCCCGTGGTCGCGCCGCAGCCCGCGCCGCAGCCGATCGTGTTTGCTCCGCCGCCTGCGCCGCCACCGACGCCCGCACCGATCGTCGCGCGTGTCCCCGTCGTCGCGCCGGTGCGTCCCGCGGCACCGGTCGCTGTGCGATCCCCCGCGCCGACGACGCTCAGCGCGAGGGAGCCCGCGCCCGCGCACCCGACGGTTCGTCGTCGGGAGCGCGAGGGTCCGCGTAGCTGGATGGTGCTGGGTTACTGAAGCGACGCGGTCGGTCGCGTCAGTTGGCGGGCTCGTAGCGCAGGACGATCTTGTCGTCCTTCAGCTCGACGTGGGCGACGCCGCCACTCTCCGCGAGTTCACCGAAGAGCAGCGCCTCGGCCAATGGCTTCTTCAGCGTGGTCTCGACGAGCCGTGACATCGGCCGCGCGCCGAAGGCCGGGTCGTAGCCGTGCTCGCCCAGCCAGCCGCGGGCCTCGCTGGTGATCTCCAGCGTGACCTTCTTGTCTTCGAGCGCCTTCCGCAGCAGCCCGATCTCCTTGTCGACCACGCGCAGGATGACCTCCGCCGTGAGCGCCCCGAACTGCACCACCGCGTCGAGGCGGTTGCGGAACTCCGGCGTGAACATCCGCTCCAGCGCGGCCTTCGCCTTGGACGGGTCGACGGTCTTCTCCCCGGCGCCGAAGCCGAGGGTCTTCTCGGTCATCTCTCGCGCGCCCGCGTTGGTCGTCATGATGAGCACGACGTTGCGGAAGTCGGACTTGCGGCCGTTGTTGTCCGTCAGCGTGGCGTGGTCCATGACCTGGAGGAGGATGTTGAAGAGCTCGGGGTGGGCCTTCTCGATCTCGTCCATCAGCACCACCGCGTAGGGGTGCTTGTTGACCGCGTCGGTCAGCAGACCGCCCTGGTCGAACCCGACGTACCCCGGCGGCGCGCCGATGAGCCGCGACACCGTGTGCCGCTCGCTGTACTCGCTCATGTCGAAGCGGAAGAACTCCACCCCGAGAATCTTCGCGAGCTGCTTGGCGAGCTCGGTCTTGCCGACGCCCGTCGGGCCCGCGAAGAGGAAGTTGCCGATGGGCTTGTCGCCCGAGCGCAGCCCCGAGCGCGACAGCTTGATCGACGACGCCAGCGCCTCGATGGCGTTGTCCTGCCCGAAGATCACCGCCTTCAGCTCCTCGTCGAGCTTGCCCAGGCGCTGCTTCTCCGAGCCCGACACGGTCTTCTCGGGGATGCGCGCCATCTTCGCGACGATGGTCTCCACGTCCTTGAGCGTGACCTTGCGGGTGCGCTCGCTCTCCGGGCGCATGCGGTCCTGCGCGCCCGCCTCGTCGATGACGTCGATGGCCTTGTCGGGCAGCAGCCGCTCGTTGACGTACTTGGCCGACAGCTCGACCGCCGCCTTCAGCGACTCGGCCGAGTACTCGACCTCATGGTGCGCCTCGTACTGGGGCTTCAGACCCTCCAGGATCTTGATCGAGTCGAGGATGGAGGGCTCGCCGATGTCGATCTTCTGGAAGCGCCGCGCCAGCGCCCGATCGCGATCGAACGCGGCCTTGTACTCCTGGTAGGTGGTCGACCCGATGCAGCGCAGCGCGCCCTTGGCGAGCGCCGGCTTGAGCAGGTTGGACGCGTCCATCGCCCCCCCCGACGTCGCGCCCGCCCCGACGATGGTGTGGATCTCGTCGATGAAGAGAATCGCCTTGGGCTGCTCCTTGAGCGCGCCCAGCACGGCCTTCAGCCGCTCTTCGAACTGCCCGCGAAACTTCGTCCCCGCGAGCAGCGCGCCCATGTCGAGCGAGTACACGACGGCGCCTTCGAGCACCTGCGGAACGTTGCCCTCCTGGATGGCCTTCGCGAGCCCCTCGGCGATGGCCGTCTTGCCGACGCCCGCCTCGCCCACGTAGAGCGGGTTGTTCTTCCGGCGGCGGCAGAGCACGCGGATGGTGCGCTCCAGCTCGTTTTCGCGGCCGATGAGGGGGTCGATCTTCCCCTCCGCGGCGAGCTCGTTGAGGTTGCTGCAATACTGCGACAGCGGGTCGGGGCCCGGACCGCCGCCCTCCTCCTCGTCGTCGCTGTTGGACCCACCCGGCGCGGGGCCCTTCGAGGGCTTCGGGCGCACCGCCTCGCCCTTCTCGGGAAGCTCGCCCGCGCCCTCCTTGCCGACGCCGTGCGAGACGTAGTTGAGCAGGTCGAGGCGCGTGATGCCCTCGTCGTTGAGCAGGTAGATGGCGTGCGACTCCTGCTCGCGAAACATCGCCACGAGCACGCTCGCGACGTCGATGGTCTTCTGCTCCGACGACATCACGTGGATGGCCGCGCGCTGGAGAACCCGATTCACCCCGAGGGTCTGCTCGACCTCCAGCGCCTGGCCCTCGGCGATCTTCTCGACGCTCTCGTCGAGGAACTTCCGCAGGTTCTTCTCCAGCCGCTTGAGGTTGGCGCCGCAGGCCTTCAGCGCCTTGCGCGCCCAGTCATCCGCGAGGAAGGCGAGGAGCACATGCTCCAGCGTCACGTACTCGTGCCGGGCCTCCTGGGCCATGTCCACGGCCGCGCGGAGGGCGGTCTGGAGTTCTCTCGTCACCGTCGGTGGGCTTGGGTTTGCCATGATGCTTCAGTCGTCCTCCGGCTCCACAGTGAGGAGCAATGGGTACTCGTATTCCTTCGCCAGCCGCAGAACCTTGTCGACCTTGGTATGCGCCACATCGAAGGGGTAGACGCCCGCGACGCCGATCCCCTTCTGATGCACGTGCAGCATGATCTGCCGGGCGTCGGTCTCGCTCTTGTTGAAGATGAGCACCAGCACGTCCACCACGAACTCCCGCGTCGTGTAGTGGTCGTTGTGGAGCAGCACCTTGTAGAGCTTGGGGCGCTCGACGCGCTCCTTCACCTTCTCCTCGGTGATGACCCCGGTGTCGTCCTGTTCTTTCGGTCGCCGCGCCATCGATGCCGTCTCCTTGATCTGACTCTGCTACCGCGCGCACGAGCCCGCAAAGGGCTTCATTCCGGCCACGGCGCGCATCGACGGTAGCTCCGCTTCGATCGCCGCGCGCTCCCTCCCGACGAAGTCCCGAATTGCCCGGTCGAGCCCGGGGTGAAACACCCAGTGCGACGAGCGCGTCACCGAGGGCTCGAACCCGCGCGTGACCTTGTGCTCTCCGCCCGCCCCGCCCTCGAAGCGCCGCACCCCGCGCGCGATGCACTCACCGATCGAGTGGTAGTAGCAGACGTTGAAGTGCAGGAAGGGAAACTCCTCCAGGCAGCCCCAGTAGCGGCCGTAGAGGTGCGTGGCGGACGCGACGTTGATGGCGCCCGCCACCACCCGATCACCCTGCCGCGCTTCGACCAGCTCGACGTGATCGCCGAACTCCCGCAGCACGCGACGGAAGAAGCCCTCGTTGAGGTACCGCCGCCCCCACGCGAACTTGTCGACCGTCGAGAGGTAGAGCTGATACGCGAGCGCCGCGTCGCTCTCGCGCAGATCGCTCCCGCGACGGGTGGTGATGGTGATGCCCTGCTCCGTGGCCGCGCGAGCCTCGCGGCGGAGCTGGTTGCGGCGCTTGCTGTCGAAGCGAGCGAGGAAGTCGTCGTAGGTCTTGTAGCCGGGGTTGTCCCAGTGGAACTGGACTCCGAGGCGAGTCATCGCGCCGACTGATTCCGCGATGACGGACTCTTCTTCGGTGGGGAAGAGCACGTGCACCGACGAGAGCTTCTCCTCGCGCGCGAGAGCGACCGCGGCGTCGCACAGAGCGCGGGTGAGCGCCGCCCGATCTTCGCTGGCGGCGACGAGAAAGCGCCGCCCCGTCGCGGGCGTGAACGGCACCGCCAGCGTGAGCTTGGGGTAGTAGCGGATGCCCGAGCGATGGGCCGCGTTGGCCCATCCATGGTCGAAGACGAACTCGCCCTGGCTGTCTTCGCGAATGTACGCGGGTGCCGCGGCGACGAGCGTGTCACCGCGCCAGAGCGTGAGGTGTCGCGGGTGCCACCCGGTGGACTCGTGGGCGCAGCGCTCGCGTTCGAGCGCGTGGAGCCAGCGGTGCTTCTGGAAGGGAGTGCAGGCGTCGTCGAGGAGGGCGTCCCACGCAGACTCGGCCATGGAGCCGATGTCATCGACGACGCGGAGGCGGGGTGCGTCGTCGGTCGTGGGTTTGCGGCGGGTCGTCACGAGCGGGGCGCTGGATGTAACCCCGCTTTGGACATACGCAAGGTCGGGGCCGGGACTACTTCGCGATCAGGTTGAGGATCTTCCCGGCCTTGTAGATCACCTTCGCCACGCTCTTGCCCGCGAGCTGCCGCGCCACCGACTCCAGCGCCTTGGCCGCCGCGACCGCCGTCTCCTCGTCGGCGTCCAACGCCAGCTCGATGGTGCCCGCGGTCTTGCCGTTGACCTGAACGCCGATGGTCACCGTGTCGTCGACCAGCCACTTCGCGTCGACCGTCGGCCACGCCACGTAGGCGATGCCGCCCGCGGTCTCTGGTCGGCCGACGCCGCGCGTCCACAGCGTCTCCGCCAGGTGCGGCGCAAACGGCGCCACGAGCTGCGCCATCCACCCGAGCACGTCGCGCGAGCGCGTCCCCAACCGCGTGAGCTCGTTGGTCGTGATGTGCAGCGCCGAGATCGCCGTGTTGAGGCTCAGCGCCTCGATGTCGCGGCCGACCTTGTCGATCGCGCGGTGGATGACCTTCAGCTCTTCGGGGCTCGCGGCCACGTCCTGCGCGCGCAGCACGTCCTCGTCGCCCTCGAAGAAGAGCCGCCACACGCGCTTCAGCCAGTTGAACTGCGCTTCGAGCTGGCTCGTCTGCCAGGGCTTGTCGCTCTCCAGCGGCGTGAGGAAGCACAGGTACACGCGCAGCGCGTCGGCGCCGTACTGCGTGATGACGTCGTCGGGGTTGACGATGTTGCCCTTGCGCTTGGCCATCTTCTCCCAGCGCACCTCGGTCTCGACGGTTCCGTCGCGGCCCTTCACCGTGACGGTCGCCGTCTTGTCGTCGTCGCGCACGATGGTCTCGGGCACCACGAGGTGGTTGAACTTCCCGCCATCGCCCTTCTCGTAGAAGGTCCGCGCCTGAACCATCCCCTGGTGGCGCAGCTTGGCGAAGGGCTCCTCGTCGCGCACGAGCCCCTCGGCGTGCAGCGCCTTCTGCCACATGCGCGAGTACATCAGGTGCCCCACGCGGTGCTCGGCGCCGCCCACGTAGAGGTCCACCGGCATCCAGTAGTCGCTAGCCTCGCGCGAGCAGAACTCCGCCTCGTTGTGCGGATCGCAGTACCGCAGGAAGTACCAGCTCGACCCGGCCGAACCCGGCATCGTGTCGACCTCGCGGCGCAGGTGCCTGCCCGTCACCGGGTCGTCCACGTCGATCCAGTCGCCCGCGCGGGAGAGCGGCGACTCGCCCGTGCCCGTCGGCGCGTAGTCCTTCACCGGCGGCAGCACCAGCGGGAGCTCGTCGGGGTGGAGCGCGCGCACGACGGTCTCACCGTCCTTCAGCACCGGGATGGGCTCACCCCAGTAGCGCTGCCGCGCGAAGGTCCAGTCGCGGATCTTGTAGTTGATCGACGCGCGCCCGACGCCCTTCTCCGCGAGCCACGCCGTCACCGCGCGCACCGCCTCGCCGCCCGCCGTCGCGGTGCCGTCGAAGGGCCCGCTGTTCACCATCGCGCCGTCGCCCGCGTACGCGGCCTGCGCGACGTCGCCGCCGGCGATCACCTCGCGCACCGGCAACCCCATCGCCTTCGCGAACTCCCAGTCGCGCTCGTCGTGCGCGGGCACCGCCATGATCGCCCCGGTGCCGTAGCCCGCGATGACGTAGTCCGCGATCCACACCGGGATGGTCTCGCCCGTGGCCGGGTTGATCGCCCGCGCGCCGGTGTCGACGCCGGTCTTCTCCTTGGACGCCTGCCGGTCGCGCTCGCTGCGCGCGGCGGTCTTCTTCTGGTACGCGACCACGTCGTCGCGACGCGCGGCGATGGTGACCACATCGGTGAGCGCGTGCTCGGGCGCGAGCACGAGGTACGTCGCGCCGAAGAGGGTGTCCGGCCGCGTGGTGAAGACGGTGATCGTCTCGCCAGATCCTTCGAGCGCGAACTCGACGTAGGCGCCTTCGGAGCGGCCGATCCACTCGCGCTGCGCGGTCTTGGTGGCCTCGGGCCAGTCGATGGCGTCGAGGCCCGTGAGCAGGCGGTCGGCGTAGGCCGAGATGCGCATCGTCCACTGCGACATGCGCTTGCGCTCGACGGGGTGACCGCCGCGCTCGCTCTTGCCGTCGATGACCTCGTCGTTGGCGAGCACCGTCCCGAGCGCCGCGCACCAGTTGACGAAGCTCTCGCCCACGTAGGCGTCGCCGCGCGCGTAGAGCTTCGTGAAGATCCACTGCGTCCAGCGGTAGTAGCTGGGGTCGGCGGTGGAGACCTCGCGCGACCAGTCATAGGAGTAGCCGAGGCGCTTGAGCTGACCGCGGAAGGTCTTGATCGACGCCTCGGTGGAGATCTGCGGCGCGATGCCCTTCTCGATGGCGAGCTGCTCGGCGGGCAGGCCGAAGGCGTCGTAGCCGATGGGGTGCAGCACGTTGAAGCCGCGGGCGCGCTTGTAGCGGCACACGACGTCGCTCGCCGTGTAGCCCGCCGGGTGCCCCACGTGCAGCCCCTTCCCGCTCGGGTACGGGAACATGTCCAACGCATAGAACTTCGGTACGCCAGGGAGGATCTTCGCGACGTAGCTCTGGTGCGTGTCCCAGTGGTCCTGCCAGAGCGGCTCGATTTCGGACGGGCGGTACGGCATGCGGACGTGTCTACGCGGACGATGTGCGTCGGCGCAACCGTCGCGCGCCGGTCGTTCGACAGCGGCCTTCCCCTCGTAGCAGGATCGCCGCGTGAACCCTCTTCGCTTCGCTTCGCTCGGCCTCGCGGTCGCGCTCGCCTCGTCCACCGGAGGGGCGATCCCGCTGCTCCGTGGCCTCGGCGGCCCGGCGGGCTTCGGCCCCAACGTGCTCGCGCCCAACGACGACGGCTCGACCAGCGTGATCTCCGTCGAGCGGGAGTTCCCCGACGGGCTGTGGTTCTTCGGCAGCGTGTACCGGTCGTTCTATCTGAACAACAACGGCAACATCACCTTCGACAACCCCCTGGGCCAGTACACCCCGCGGCCCTTCCCCGTGGCCTCGCAGCCGATGATCGCGCCCTTCTGGGCCGACGTAGACACCCGCGGCTTCGGCATGCCCGAGCGCAACAACGTGTACTGGTACACCGAGCCCGGCCGCTTCATCACGACCTGGCACAACGTCGGGTACTTCGCCTCGCACGACGACCTCGCCAACTCGTTTCAGCTCGTGGTGACCGACCGCCGCGCCCGCAACCCCGGCGACTTCGACGTCGAGTTTCGCTACGAGCGCTGCGAGTGGACCACCGGCGACGCCTCCGGCGGCTCCGGCGGCTTCGGCGGAACGCCCGCCCAGGCGGGCTTCGACGCGGGCAACCTCCGCGACTACTTCGCGCTCCCGGGGTCGTTCACCCGCGAGGTGCTCAACGTCTGCAACACCTCCAACGTCGGCACCGCGGGGCTGTGGCAGTTCCAGATTCGCCGCGGCACCGTCGCGATGTGCGGCAACCGCATGGTCGAGCGCGGCGAAGACTGCGACGACGGCAACACCGCCTCGGGCGACGGCTGCACCGCAGACTGCCGCAGCGAGATCGACGGCGGCACCGACGCGGGCTTCGACGCGGGCTTCTTCGACGGCCCGCGCCGCGACGCCACCACCGACATCGGATGGACCCGCGACATCATCGAAGACCGCGGCGTGGACGTCCCCGGCAAGCCCCCGGTGGACGTCCCCGTCGTCACCACGGACGTCCCCGTCATCGCCACCGATACGCCGGTCGTCGCGACGGACGCCGACAACGGATGTGAGGGCTGGCGCTGCGGCCGCGAGAACCGCCTCGACGGACGCGCCGGTCCCTTCGGCGGCTGCGGGTGCAGCGTCGCGCAGAGCGCGGGCGACTCGCCGTGGGGCACCCGCGCAGTGCTCGGCGTCGTGGTCGCTGGCGGATTCCTTCGTCGTCGTCGTCGCACCCGCGCTATCTGAACGCCCGCCATGAACACCCCCTCCCTCGCCCGCCCGCTCGCGCTCGCGCTCGTCCTCTCCGCCTGCCGTGGCGCCGCACCCGAGCCCACCGCTCCGCCTCCCGCGCGCCCGAGCGCCTCGGCGCTCCAGATGCCGGCCGCGCACGCCCCCGCCGAAGGCACGCTGCGATGGACCGACCCGCCCGCGTGGCGTCGCGGCACCCCGTCGTCGTCGATGCGGCGCGCGCAGTACGTCATCCCCGGCGCGACGCCCAACTCCGACGGCGAGCTGACGGTGTTCTGGTTTGGCGCGGGTCAGGGCGGGTCGATCGACAGCAACCTGACCCGTTGGTACGGGCAGTTCGAGCAGCCCGACGGTCGGCCGAGCGCCTCGGTCGCCACGCGCGAGAGCCGCACGTCGCACGGGCTCACGGTCACGGTCACCCGCGTCGAGGGCCGCTTCGCCAGCGGCGGCATGGGCATGCCCGGCGCCGCACCGTCCGCGCCGCGCGACGGCTACGCGCTGCTCGCGGCCATCGTGGAGACCCCCAACGGCCCGTGGTTCTTCAAGATGACGGGGCCTCGCGCGACGGTGGCCTCGGCGGGCGCGGCCTTCGACGAGCTGGTGACGTCGTTCGAGTTCCGCTGAGCGCTACGCCCGGGCTTCGGGCGTCGGCGGCTTCGGCAGGTCGGCGGGGTGCGGCGAGTAGTCGTAGCTGCCGGCGTAGTAGTACGAGGGCGCGTCGCTGTTGGGCTCGATGGCGTTGAGCACGCAGCCGGCGACGGTGCTGCCCAGCGCGCGGAGCTGACGCAGCACGCTCGCGGCCTGGTCGCGGCGGGTCTGGCGCATGCGCACCACGAGCACGACGCCGTCGAGCTGCGGGCCGAGGGCGAGCGCGTCGGTGACCGCCGTGATGGGCGGCGAGTCGACGATGATGCGGTCGTACTGCGTGCGGAGGTAGGCGAGAAACTCGCTGGCCTTCTGGCTGTGCAGGAGCTCGGCGGGGTTGGGGGGAATGGGCCCGCACGGGAGCAGCGAGAGGTTGGGCACCTCGGTCTCGAAGACCGCCTCGTCGTGGGTGGCCTCGCCGATGAGGATGCTGGTGAGCCCCACCGGGGGACGCAGGCCGAAGACCTTGTGGATGCGCGGGCGTCGCAGGTCGGCGTCCACGAGCAGCACGCGCTTGCCGCTCTGGGCGAGCGAGATGGCGAGGCTCACTGCGGTGAAGGTCTTGCCCTCGCGCGGCGATGCGCTGGTCACCATGAGCATCTGGAAGGGCTTGTCGGGCGACATGAAGAGCAGGTTGGTGCGGATGCCGCGGGCGAGCTCGGCGATCATCGAGCCGGGGTGCGAGTGCACCACGAGGTCGAGGTTTTCCACCGGGCCCTCCGGCGCGTGGGTGTCGCCGTAGCGGTACTTGTACTGGTTGCGCATGCCGCGGCTGCTCACCATCGGGAGCGACCCGAGCACCGGCGTACGGAGGCCCTCCTCGACGTCGGCGCGCGAGCGCACCGTGCGGTCGGCGAGCACCGCGACCATGGCGCCGAGCACCCCGAGCACGACGCCCGCGAAGCCGCCGAGGGCGAGCGTGAGCGGCACCCGCGGCTTGATGGGCGCCGTCGGCAGGAGCGCCGACTCCAGCACGCTCATGTTGTTGACCTGGAGGTCGCGCATGAGGTTGCCCTCCGTCGTGCGCTCCAGGACGATGCCGTAGATCTTCGCGTGGTTGTCGCGCGCCCGGGTGAGCCCCGAGTACTCCATCTCCTGCTGGTTGAGCTCGACCGCCACGTGCTGCGCGGAGGAGAGCTCCGCCCGCACGCTGTTCTCCGAGCGCTGCAAGCCCCGCAACTCGGCCTCGGCGGCACCGCGGATGTTGGCCACCTCGGCGCGGAAGAGGCTCACGACGGCGTTGGTGCGCGCGCGGGCGCCGCGCAGCTCGAGCGACTGCTGGAGGTAGCGGATCTCGACGGTCGACTCCTCGCGGAGCGCGATCTCGAACTGCGTGCGCAGCGAGCTGAGCACCGTCGAGGTCAGGAACTCCGGCGCCGAGAGCTGGGACATCGCCGTGCCCACGCGCGAACGCCAGCGCACCCGGTCGGCGAGGTTGGCGTCGATGGCCATGCCCGAGGCGCCCCCCTCGGAGACGCCCTCCAGGGAGCGCAGCACCTCGCGCTCGGCGCGGCTCACCTCGGCGGCGCGCGCCGCGAGCTGGAAGCGCCGCGTCTGCGCCTGGGTGAGCGCTTCGGTGAGCTGCCCGATGCGGTTGCCGAGGATGTTGCGCTGGTCGGCGAAGTTCTCGGAGACGATGTTGTTGTTGCGGCGGAAGGTCTGGAGCGCGGCCTCGGAGCCGGAGAGGTTCTCCTGGAGGTCGTGGAGCTGGTTGCCGAGCCAGCGCACCGCGTCGCGGGTGCCCTGGAGGCGACGCTCCAGGTTGCGCTCGACGAAGACCGCGAGGACGGTGTCGGCCAGCAGCTTCGCGCGTCGCGGCGAGCGGTCTTCGACCACGAGGTTGACGAGGCGGCTCTCCTTCACGGGCTCGACCCGAACCCGCCCGACGAGCGCGACGGCCGCCTGCTCGACCGTGACCGAGCGGAACGCCCCGCGGCGCGAGGCGGGCACGCCCATGAAGTCAGGGTCGTGCTGGAGACCGAGGCGGCGCACCACGGCCTCGGCCACGGCGCGGCTCTTCAGCACGCGGTACTGGGTCTCGTAATACTCGCGGATGTTCCAGTACGAGCCGACGCCGGAGGAGTCGAGCTCTTCGACCTGACGACCCAGCGGACGCGTGGGGTTGGGCTCGAACTGGAGCACCGCGGTGGCCGCGTAGATCTTGGGCTGACGGAGCACCCACAGCGCGTCGAGGCAGAGGGCGAGGGCGATGCCGCTGACCACGATCCATCGGTGCTTCCAGAGCTGTCGGACCTGCTCCAGCGGGGAGTGCAGCGCCTCCTGTGGACCCGTGGGTCTCGTCGCCATCTCGGTCACTCGCGCGTCTCCATTCGTCCGGCCTTACTACCAGATCATCCCCGCGGGACAACCGGCGAACCCATGCGTTGCGCCCGCCCCTCGGGGACGTTCAAGGCCCGGCGTCGCCGACCGCGCCGCGGTTGCAGTGCGGCATCACCCGCGCGCTCAACGGACCGCCCTCGGCGAGCTGGCTGCAGATCTGCTCGACCCCCGCGCGATCGTGGACGCGCGCCTTCGCCTCCAACAGCTCGATGACGAAGGGCGTGTCCGGGGCCGCGAGGGAGTGGGCCATCACGTACGCCTCGATGGCCCCGAAGTGATTGCCGAGGGAGGTCTCGAGTTCACCGAGGATGCCGCACGCCGCGACGAGCCGCTGCGTGTCGGCGCCGGCAGCTTCCTTGGCGGCGGCGATGGCCTCGCGCATGGACGGCCCCTCGCGGCGCGCGGCGTAGATGCGGGCCCGGGCGATCTGCAGACCATAGGTGTCGGACGCCCGCGCGATGCCCGCGGCGAAGGTTCGCATCGCCGCGACGTCGTCGCCCTGCCGCGCCTGGATGGTGCCGCGGCACAGGTACCCGTCGGCGAGCGTCGGGTGGCCGGTGACCATGCGATCGCAGTAGCCCTTCGCCTCATCGTCGTGCCCGGTGGCCACGGCGGCCTGCGAGCGACGACGGAGGGCGTTGAGGTAGGTGGGGTCGCGCCCGAGGGCGACCTCGTCGATGGCCGCGAGGTACTCCGCGGTGACGCCCTCGTGGCCGGTCGCGGCGTCGAGGAAGTTGAGGCCGTAGGGAGCCCGCGGGGTGATGCGCTCGAACTCGTCGCGGGAGGGCAGCGGGCGGAGGCGACCGACGAGCGCGGCGGCGGGACGGATGACCGACGCGGAGCGGGAGAGCGCCTCGCGGAGCTCGACCAGCGCCTGCGAGCGAAGCCCGCGCGCGGCGAAGGTGCGGGCGAGCAGGAGATGCGGCTGCGCCCAGTTGGGCGAGATGACGAGCGCGCGGGCCACGAAGCGCAGGGCCGCGGGGTCGTTTTGCGCGGCGGCGTGGGCGCCCGCGAGGAGCGGGAGGTACGCGTCGGAGGGGTGGCGCGTGAGGGCGCCGCGGAGGGCGTCGCCGTGGAGGGCCGACGGGTCCGAGCGCAGCAGCGCCTCCATGCGGTCGCGGTCGGGTTCGAGCGTCGAGTGCCACGCGAAGGGAGCGAGCGCGAGGCCGAGCGCGAGGAGCGCCAACGCGGGGACGCGCATCACGGCCTGGCCGCGGGGCAATGGTTGGCGCCAGCGGCGGAGTCGCTGCGCCATGAGGTAGCCGGCGAGCAGCGCCGCGGGGTAGCCGACGCCCCCGAGGAACATCGAGAAGTCCACGAGGTCGTGGAGGACGAGCGAGAGCATCGCGCACCACGCGCCGACCACGACGGGCGTGGCGTTGCCCGGCGGGCACCAGTCACGGAGGGCCCGCACCACGAACCAACCCGCCACGAGGGCGGCGGGCAGGCCGAAGGAGACAGCGAGGTCGACCGGGAGGCACTCGACGCGGAGGAAGGTGAAGTCGGGGTCGAGGCGACCGGAGGCCACCACCGCGACGGGCACCGCGCCCGAGCCGACTCCGAGCAGCCAGTGGGCGCGCAGCAATCCGAGCGCGCGACGGAAGGTCTCCAGCTTGCTCACGCCGCCGAGCGCGTACTCGTCGCTGAGCGACGTCGCCGCGACATACAGGCCAGCGAGCACGATCACTGCGCCGAGCGCGAGGCCGATCCAGGTCTGCGGACCCTTGCGTGGCGCGTCGTGCTCGGAGGGTGGCCGCCGCGCGTTGAGCGCGACGAAGAGGAGGATGCACCCCACGGTCGCCGCGACGCCGCCGCGGGAGAGGGACACCATGCAGACGACGCCGCAGGTCACGGCGGCCACGGCGGCGATGGTGCGCGCGGCGGCGCGATCGGCGGCGACGGCGAAGCCCAACCAGAGGATGGCGCCCGCCCCGGTGAGGGCCGCGAGGTGGTTGGGGTTGAGCAGCGGGGAGAGAATGGGCGGCCCTGCGGCGCGCGGCCGATAGAACGCGAACACCCGATCCTGCTCGGTGAACTGGTGCGCGAGCGCGATGCCCGCGATGAGCAGCGCGGCGTAGGCGACGATGCGCAGCACCCGGTCGCCGTCTTCGCGCGAGGAGACGCGCGTCGCGGCGAGGTACGCGGCGCCGAGTCCGAGGAGGTAGACGAAGTCGGACAGGCCGCCGCCGGGGTCGTGGTGCAGGGCTCGCCAGGAGTGCGCGCGGGAGATCTGCAACGGGTCGAGGGCGCCCGCCGACGCGGCCGCGGACGCCGGGTCGATGAGCTGGAGAAGGCCCGGCGGCAGCGGAACGAGCTGAAGGCCGAGCACCCCGAGCAGCAGCAACCACCCGACGAGCAGGCGGTCACGTGGAGCGACCGCGCGATCGATGCCGGTGAGCGCGAGCGCGACGAGACCCAGGACGGCGAACACCGGGACGGTCCACTGGGGAGCACCGCCGAGCGCGAGCGGCGCACCGAACGCAATGGCGAGGAGCGCAGGCCGCGCCCAGGCGGCGTGGGGCTTGATCGCCACGGGGGCGGGCCGGGGATGCAAGACGTCTATGGCGGGCATTCAGTGCTGTGGGGTGGGTCGCGGTGCCAACGAGCGGAGGAGCACGATGGAGGCGTGCGTTGCGCCAACACGGCGCGGGGTTCAGTCCGCCGCGAGAAGCATCCGGTGGTAGAACGGAGCGCCGCGCCGGAGCAACAGGGGATCGGACGAGGCCCGCGCGCCGACCGTTGACTCGGCGCAAACGGGGGTGTCAGGTTCGCCCCCCAATTTCTTCCTCGCCATTGGAGCATCGCATCGATGGATCACCCCACCGCACGGGACGCAGAGGCGTTGAAAGACGCCGTCCGACGGCACTGGCAGGCGGAGCCCTGCGGCACCCGTGGGGCATCACCCGCCGAGCGCCGCGCCTTCTTCGACGAGATCGAGCGCGACCGCTACGCGTGGGAGCCGTACATCAAGCCCTTCGCCCGCTTCGAGCGAGGGCGCGGGCTGAAGGTGCTGGAGGTCGGCGTCGGCGCGGGCACCGACTTCATCAACTGGGTGCGCAACGGGGCCGTCGCCACGGGCGTCGACCTCACCCCTGAAGGGGTCGCGCTCACCCGCGAGCGCCTCGCGCTGGAGGGGCTCACGGCGGAGGTTCAGGTCGCCGACGCGGAGAACCTCCCCTTCCCCGATGCGAGCTTCGACCTCGTCTACTCGTACGGGGTGCTCCACCACTCGCCCGACACCCGCCGCGCCGTGCGCGAGGTGCATCGCGTGCTCAAGCCCGGCGGCACCGCGCTCATCATGGTCTATCACCACCCCTCGTGGGTCGGGCTGATGCTCTGGGGCCTCCACTACGCCGTGCGCTTGCGCCCGTGGGTGAGCCCGCGGCAGGCAGTCTTCGAGCACCTGGAGAGCCCCGGCACCAAGGCCTACACCGTGGCCGAGGCAAAAGACCTCGTGGGGATGTTTGACCGCTCCGACGTGCGGCCGCAGCTCGCTCATGGCGACCTGTTGTTGATGCCTCCGGCGGCGAAGTACCGCCGCTGGCACCACAAGCTCGCGTGGAAGCTGTACCCGCGATGGGCCGTTCGGCTGCTCGGTGATCGCCTCGGGACGGGGCTGCTCATCGAGGCGGTGAAGTAGGCGTCGGATTGAAGGCTGTCAGCGCGTCGCGAGGCGCGTTGGCGCACCGGGCGTACCGTGGTAGTGACGCCCCGCCCTGCGGCTTGAGAAGGATCGCGCACGATGGCAACGCTCACAGGTCAGAAGGTCTTGGTCACGGGAGGGAGCGGGTTTCTGGGGTCGCACGTCGTCGAGGCGCTCGTCGCCCGTGGTGCGGCGGACGTGGCGGTGCCGCGCTCGGCGGCGTTCGACCTGCGCGACGCGGCGCAGACCCACGCGATGTTCGAGCAGCACAGGCCCGACCTCGTGGTGCACCTCGCGGCGAGCGTGGGCGGCATTGGCGCCAACCGTCGTCACCCCGGGAAGTTCTTCTACGACAACATGGCGATGGGGCTCAACGTGCTGGAGTGCGCGCGCGCCCATGGCACCGCGAAGGTCGTCGTCGCCGGCACCATCTGCGCGTACCCGAAGTTCACCCCCGTCCCCTTCCGCGAAGACGACCTCTGGAACGGCTATCCCGAGGAGACCAACGCCCCCTACGGCATCGCGAAGAAGTCCCTCCTGGTGATGGCCCAGGCCTACCGCCAGGAGTACGGCTCCAACTTCGTGATGGTGTTCCCGGTGAACCTCTACGGGCCGCGCGACAACTTCGACCTCGAAGACTCGCACGTCATCCCCGCCATGATCCGCAAGTTCATCGACGCCCAGGCTCGCGGCGAGTCGCACGTCACGCTCTGGGGTGACGGCACGCCCACGCGCGAGTTTCTCTTCGTCGAGGACTGCGCCGAGGGCCTCGCGCTCGCGGCCGAGCGCTACGACGACGCCGACCCGGTCAACCTCGGAGCGGGCTTCGAGATCTCCATGGGCGAGCTCGCCCTCACCATCGCCCGCGCCTGCGGCTTCACCGGCGAGGTGCGCTGGGACGCCAACCGCCCCAACGGTCAGCCGCGCCGCATGCTCGACGTCGAGCGCGCCCGCGAGCGCTTCGGCTTCACCGCGCGCACGTCCCTCCAGGAGGGCCTGCGCCGCACCATCGCGTGGTACCGCGACAACCGCGGCGCCATCGCCGCCCGAGAGACCGCACGGACATCCTCATGAAGCGCGCCCTCATCACAGGCATCACCGGACAGGACGGCTCCTACCTCACCGAGCTCCTGCTCGCGAAGGGCTACGAGGTGCACGGCATCGTGCGCCGCTCCAGCTCGTTCAACACCGAGCGCCTCGACAGCGTGTACCGCGATCCCCACGAGCGCGGCGTCAACCTGTACCTCCACTACGGCGACCTCAACGACAGCTCGTCGCTCCAGTCCATCGTCACCGCGACCAAGCCCGACGAGGTCTACAACCTCGGCGCGCAGAGCCACGTGCGCGTGTCCTTCGACATCCCCGAGTACACGGGCGAGGTCACCGCGCTCGGCGCCGTCCGCATGCTGGAGGCCATCCGCAAGGTCGGCGTGCAGTGCCGCTTCTACCAGGCGAGCTCGAGCGAGCTCTACGGCAAGGTCGTCGAGACGCCGCAGAAGGAGACCACGCCCTTCCATCCGCGCAGCCCCTACGCCGTCGCCAAGGCGTACGCGTTCTACATGGTGCAGAACTACCGCGAGGCCTACGGGATGTTCGCGGTCAACGGGCTGCTCTTCAACCACGAGTCGCCTCGTCGCGGAGAGACCTTCGTGACGCGCAAGATCACGCGCGCCGTCGGTCGCATCAAGCTCGGCCTCCAGAAAGAACTCTTCCTGGGCAACCTCGACGCCAAGCGCGACTGGGGCTTCGCGCCTGACTACGTCGACGCCATGTGGCGCATGCTCCAGGTCGACGAGCCCGACGACTTCGTGGTGGGAACGGGGGAGACACACTCGGTGAAGGAGTTCCTGGAGATCGCGTTTGGTCACGCGGGCCTCGACTGGCAGGAGCACGTGAAGCTCGACGAGCGGTACCTCCGCCCGGCCGAGGTCGACCTGCTCCTGGCTGACCCTTCCAAGGCGAAGGCCAAGCTCGACTGGACGCCCACCGTGGGCTTCCGCGATCTCGTGACGCTCATGGTCGACGCCGACGTCGCCCTCGCCGAGCGCGAGAAGCGCGCCAACGGCTGACCCTCTCCCTCCGACCCCTTCGAAGCATTCCCTAAACCCCGTGTGCGGCATCGTCGGCATCTACGAGTATCGCCACGGCGCGCCGGTCGACCGTGACCTCGTGCGCCGGATGAACGACTCGCTCGTTCATCGCGGCCCCGACGCGGACGGCTACCTGTTTCGCGACTGCGTGGGGCTCGCCATGCGGCGCCTCGCCATCATCGACATCGCCGGCGGACAGCAGCCCGTCTCCAACGAGACCGGCGACGTCCACGTGGTCTTCAACGGGGAGATCTACAACTTCGTCGCGCTGCGGCGCGAGCTGGAGGCGTGCGGCCACGTCTTCCGCACCCGCAGCGACACGGAGGTGATCGTCCACGCCTACGAGGAGTGGGGCGACGCCTGCGTCACGCGCTTCGAAGGGATGTTCGCGTTTGCGCTGCTCGACCAGCGCCCCGCGGCCGACGGTGACCGCCTGCTCATCGCGCGCGATCACCTCGGCAAGAAGCCCATCTACTACGCCGACCTCGACGGCACGCTGGTCTTCGGCTCGGAGCTCAAGCCGCTGCTGCTGCACCCGAAGGTGCGACGCGAGGTCGACCCCGAGGCGCTCGGTCACTTCCTCGCGCTGCGCTTCGTGCCTTCTCCCCTCAGCGTATTTCGGGACGTCCGCAAGCTGCCGCCGGGACACACGCTCGCGGTCTCGCGCGCCGGGGTCACCATGCGCCGCTACTGGGACTGGCGCACCTACGTCGACGACGAGCTGCCGCCCTTCCCCGAGCTGGTCGCCGACGTGCGGAGGATGATCTTCGCCGCGGTCGAGCGGAGGCTCGTCGCGGAGGTTCCGCTCGGGGCCTTCCTGAGCGGCGGCCTCGACTCGTCGACGGTGGTCGCGGTGATGTCCCGGCTCACGCCCGGCCGCGTGAAGACCTTCTCCATGGGCTTCGAGGGCCCGGCCACGCACGACGAGCTCCCGAAGGCTCGGCGCGTCGCGCGGCACCTCGGCACCGACCACCACGAGCTCTTCGCGCGGCCCGACCTCGTCGAGCTCATCCCGGAGTTCGTTCGCTACGCCGACGAGCCCTTCGCCATCTCGTCGGCGCTCCCCACGCTGCTGCTCGCGCGCGCGGCCCGCAAGGAGGTCACCGTGGTGCTCACCGGCGACGGCGGCGACGAGGTGTTCGGCGGGTACGCGCAGTACCTCTACGAGCGCTGGGCGCGGGCGCTGCGGGTGAGCCCGTCGACATTCGACCCCGCCGTCCGCAGCGCGGCCGACGGGCTGCACCAGGCGCTCGGCAACCAGCGGGGCACCGCCTTCCGCCGCATCGGCCGCTTCCTCGACGCCGCGCGACGTCCGAGCGTGGGCGCGCGGCGGCTCGCGTGGGCCAACTCCCCCGGTGATGGCGACGTGCGGGCGCTGCTCTCCCCCGCCCTGCGAGCGGGTCATCGCTCGACCGCGGACTTCCTCGACGGGGCGGTGAGCGCGGGCCTGCGCCACCTGGCCCCCGAGACCGTCGCCAACGCGCTCGACGTGCTCGTCTACCTGCCCGACGAGATGCTCACGAAGGTCGACCGCATGACCATGGCGGCGTCCCTCGAAGCGCGCTCGCCGCTGCTCGATCTGTCCCTGGTGAAGCGCCTCGCGGGCATCGGGTTTGGCCGCAAGGTGCCCGGGCTCGGCGCGACCTCGCTCAAGAGCGTGCTGCGCGCGGCGGTAGGCGACCTGCTCCCAGCGGAAGAGCGCGAGGCCCCGAAGTGGGGCTTCAACGTCCCGCTCGACACGTGGTTTCGGGGCAGCGCGCGCAAGTACCTGGATGACCACCTCGACCCCGAGCGCGTGGCGCGGCGCGGGGTCTTCGACCCGCAGGGCGTGCGCGACCTCATGCGGCGCTTCGACGCCGGGCTGGCCGACGCCAACACGCACATCTTCCCGCTGCTGGTCTTCGAGGCGTGGGCGCAGCAATACCTCGACCCGTAAAGCCCGTGGAGAACGTTCACCATGACTGACCCGCGCGTCACCCTGCTGGTCCCGAGCTGCGACCCCTACGCGGACGTGTGGAAGCCCTTCTTCGCGCTGCTGCGCCGCCACTGGCCCGACTGCCCCTTCCGCGTCGTCGTGGGCAGCAACCACGTCCCCTGCGCCGAGCCCGGCGTCGAGCCGCTGTGCATCGGCGACGACATCGACTGGAGCCGCGGGCTGCGCGCCATGGTCGAGGCCATCGACACGCCCGCCGTGCTCGTCGTGCTCGAAGACTTCCTCCTCCGCCGACGGGTCGACACCGCGGAGGTGCTAGCCCGCGTCGACGACTTCTTCGCGCTCGACGCGGCGTACCTGCGCATGCTGCCGTTTCCGCCGCCAGACCTGCGACTCGCGCGCTACCCCGCCGTCGGCGAGTGCGAGCCGGGCGCGCCGTACCGCTCGTCGATGCAGGCCGCGCTCTGGCGCCGCGAAGACCTGCTCGCGCTCCTCCGCGATGGAGAGAACCCGTGGGAGTTCGAGGTGCTCGGCGCGCGCCGATCGGACTCCTTCGCGCGCGGCTTCTACTGCGTGCACGACGACGTCCTCGACTATTACGCCGGCGTCACGTCGGGGAAGTGGGTCCCGTATGGCGTCGCCATCTGCCGCGAGCACGGGGTGACCGTCGACCTCGCGGCGCGGCCCATGATGACGGCCGACGAGGCCATGCGCTTCAACGTGGGGCGGGTCACCAGCGAGGCGTTCAAGCTGCTGCCGTGGAAGGTCCGCGACCGGCTGCTCCTGTGGTTTCGTGCGACGGCCCTCCGGAAGCCGCCGGCGGGGCGCATCACCAACGACCAGCGCAAGCGCAGCGCGGGGTGAGCGTCGGCGGCGAATGAAGGTCGTCATCGACGCATCGAACCTCCGCAATGGCGGCGGCGTCACCCACCTGCTCGCGCTGCTCGACGCGGCCTCGCCCGAGCGGCACGGCGTCACCTCCGTGGGCGTCTGGTCGGGCCGCGCCACCCTCGATCGCCTTCCGACGCGCCCGTGGCTCACGGCCCGTCACCACCCCGCGCTCGACCGCACGCTGCCCGAGCGTCTGCTCTGGCAGCGCTTCGAGCTCCCGCGTCACCTCGACGGCGCGCTGCTCTTCGCCCCCGGCGGCGCGACGGCGTGCCCGGCTCGCCCCCGCGTGGTGATGTCGCGCAACATGCTCCCCTTCGAGGCCGTCGAGCGCGCCCGCTTCGGGTTCACCACCACGCGCGCCCGCCTGGAGGTGTTGCGCGTCGCGCAGTCGCGGCAGTTCTCTGGCGCCGACGGGGTCATCTTCCTCACGCGCTACGCCCGCGACGCCATCCTGCCGCAGCTCGCCTCGCCTCCGCGGCGGCACACCATCGTCCCGCACGGCGTGGACGATTCCATGCGCGCCGAGCCGCGGGCGCAACGCGCCGCCGAGGCGTTCACCGAGGCCGACCCGCTGCGGCTGCTCTACGTGTCCACGGTGTCGCCGTACAAGCACTTCGCCGCGGTGGCCGACGCGGCTCAGATGCTCCGTGCGGAGGGCCTCCCCGTGTCGATGGAGTTCGTGGGCGGCAGCGACGGCCCCGATGCCGAGCACGAGCTGCGGACGCGGATGGCGAAGCACGACCCGGCGCAGGCGTACATGACCTGGCGAGGCCCCCTCCCCCACGCGCAGCTCGCGGCGCGCTACCGCCGCGCGGAGATGTTCGTCTACGCGTCGTCGTGTGAAAACATGCCCAACATCCTGCTCGAAGCGATGGCCGGGGGGCTGCCCATCGCGAGCTCGGCGCGCGGGCCGATGCCCGAGGTGCTCGACGACGCGGGCGTGTACTTCGACCCCGAAGATCCGCGCGAGATCGTGCGCCGTGTGCGCGAGCTGGCGGCGGCGCCCGAGCGGCGGGCCGAGCTCGCGCGGCGGGCCCATCAACGAGCGGAGCGCTTCACCTGGGAGCGGTGCGCGGAGGAGACCTTCGCGTTCCTGGCGGAGGTCGCGCGCGGTACCGACGGACGGAGTTCGCGGAGGGACGAGGCATGAGCCAGACGGGTGCGGTGGTGTTCGTGGCGGGGGCGCGGCCCAACTTCATGAAGGTGGCCCCGGTGCTGCGCGCGATGACCGTCGCGAGCGCGCCCTTCGATCGGGTGCTCGTGCACACGGGGCAGCACTACGACGCCGCGATGAGCGATGTGTTCTTCCGCGAGCTCGGGATGCCCGCGCCGGACGTGCACCTCAACGCGGGGTCGGGCACCCACGGCGCGCAGACCGCGCGGGTGCTCGCGTCCTTCGAGGAGTACCTGCTGGGTTGCGCGACGAAGCCTCGCGGCGTGGTGGTGGTGGGCGACGTCAACAGCACGCTGGCGTGCGCGCTCGCGGCGACGAAGCTGGAGATCCCCGTGGCACACGTCGAGGCGGGCCTGCGCTCCTTCGACCGCGCGATGCCCGAGGAGATCAATCGCCTCGCCACCGACGCCATCTGCGACCTGCTGCTCACGAGCGAGCGGGCGGGCGACGCCAACCTCGCGCGAGAGGGTGTCCCCGCCGAGCGCGTGCGCTTCGTCGGCAACGTGATGATCGACACGCTGATGCACCAGCTCCCGGCCGCGCGGGCGCTGGGTGTCGCGGCGGCGATGGGCCTCACGTCGAAGGGCTACGCGCTGGTCACGCTGCACCGCCCGTCCAACGTCGACGAGCCGGTGCGTCTCGCCGCCCTCGTCGGGTTGCTGGAGTCGGTGGCGGCCCGGTGTGCGGTGGTGTTTCCGACGCACCCGCGGACGCGCGAGCGCCTCGTGCGCTTCGGTCTGCTCGATCGGTTGTCGTCCAACGCGGCGATCCACCTGCGCGACCCGTTGGGCTACCGGGAGAACCTCGGGCTCATGGCCGACGCCGCGCTGGTGCTCACCGACTCTGGCGGCATCCAGGAGGAGACGACCGCGCTGGGGGTTCCGTGCCTGACGTTGCGGAGCAACACCGAGCGGCCGGCGACGGTGACCGACGGCACCAACACCCTCGTGGGCGACGACCTCGACGCCGCGTGGGCGCGGGTGCTGGAGGTGCTGGAGGGCCGCTACAAGCAGGGTCGCGCGGTGGAGGGCTGGGACGGTCGGGCGGCCGAGCGCGTGACGCAGGTGCTCCTCGACGCGTGGCGGTGATCGACGCCGAGACGCTGGCGGAGAAGCTCCGACCGCCGCGGGCGCTGACGCTCGTCGGCGGGTCGTTGATGGCCGGGCCCGCGGACGGATCGCGCACGGCATGGCTCGCCTGGTGGGACGGCGACGCGGGCTCGCTGGACGCGGTGATGGAGCGCTCGCGCGAGCTGGGCGCAACGCGTCTCACGGTGGGTGGACCGCCGGGCAACTACATCGACAGCGGGGTCGACGACGATGATGCCGAGCGCTTCGCCGCGGTGGGCTTTGCGACGCGTGGTGGGCACGTCGACCTGCGGGTGGAGACAGCGGTGGCGGTGCGCGCGGTCGAAGGAGTCGAGACGGTGCGCGGGGCGGGCGAGGTCATCGCGCTGATCGAGGCGCGGTTTGGCGCGGCGTGGGCGTGGGAGGCGACGCGCGCGCTGTCGCACGATGGACTCTTCGCCGCGCGCTCAACCGAGGGCGCGTGGCTGGGCTTTGCGGCGCACTCGGGCAACCTCGCGCACCGGGGGACCTTCGGCCCCATCGGGGTGTTCGCCGAGGCGCGGGGGACGGGGCTGGGAGCGGCGCTCGCGACGACGGTGCTGGCCGATCTGCGGGTGCGCGGACACCGCGAGGCGACGGTGCCGTGGGTAGCGCGCGAGACCGAGCGTTTCTACGCGCGGCTGGCGACCATCGTGGGTCGACGCGAGCGGCGGGTGATGATGCGCGAGCTCACCCGTACGGATCGGGCCTGAGGCCGGCGTCATCCTCGACGACCGTCGGGCGCGGTCGTCGACGCACGATCGGCAGCGGACGTGCCGGACGGACGGCCTCGACCGGAGGCGCGAGCGGAGCCACCACCGCGACGGGCGGGACATCCGTCGTCGGCACCACCGCGGGAACGACCGGCGCCGCGGGCGCAGTCGGCAGGCGCAGCGGAGCCGTCGGCACGCGACGAGCGGCGGGCAGGCGGGCGATGGTGCGCGCGACGACGGATGGGGGGTCGGGGTGGTGGGGCGAGCGCCACGCGAGCTCGGTGACGAGGCTGCCGACAGCGACGAGCACGGCGGCGACCACGAGACGGCGCCAGCGCACGACGCCCCGGTCGGGCGAGAGCGCGGCGTCGAGGGCGTCGACCACGGCGCGCGCGTCGGGGAAGCGATCGTCGCGGGACTTGGCGAGGAGCCGCACCACGATGGCGTCAATGGCCGACGGGACGCGGTGCTGGGTCACGCGTGACGAGGGCACGGGGATGGCCGCGTGGTTGTGCTTGTACATCACCTCCATCGGCGTCTTTCCCTCGTACGGGAGCGTGCCGGTGAGGAGCTCGAAGAAGATGCACCCGAGCGCGTAGAGGTCGGCGCGGTGGTCGACGAGCGCGCCGTCGGAGCCCTGCTCGGGGGCCATGTACTGGGGCGTTCCGAGCACGACGCCGTCGCGGGTGATGGGGGCGCGGCCCTGGTCGTCTTCGAGCACCTTGGAGATGCCGAAGTCGAGCACCTTGGCGTAGTCCTCCTCGCCGCGCGCGAGGACCATGACGTTTTCGCATTTGAGGTCGCGGTGGACGATGCCCTTGGCGTGCGCGGCGCCGAGCGCGTCGGCGACCTGGCGGACGATGGCGAGGGCGCGAGCGACCGGGAGCCTGCCCTCGCGGCGCAGGAGCCCGGCGAGGTCGGTGCCGTCGATGAGCTCCATCACGAGGTAGGCGTCGCCCTCGGGGCTGTGCCCGAAGTCGATGACCTCGATGATGTGCGGGTGACCGATGGCCGCCGCGGCTTGCGCTTCGCGGTGGAAGCGCGCGAGGGCCTCGGTGTTGCGGGCGAGGTCGGCGCGCAGGATCTTCACCGCCACGGGGCGCCCGACGGCGAGGTGGCGGGCCCGATAGATGATGCCCATGCCGCCGCGGGCGACGACGGATTCGATGGCGTATCGCCCGCCGAGCACGCGCCCGAGGGCCGGGTCGACGGCGTCGATCGGGGCCGCGGGTGGCGGAACCGACGCGGTGCCGCGCTCGATGCGAACGGTGTGCACGCGCTCGCCCGACCCGCTGGGGGGCGCGATCACGGGCGTCGCGGTGTCGGACGCGCTCACAGGTGAAAGCTGACGGAGAGCCCGATGGAAGACAAGAGGGCGTCGCTGGAGAGGAGGTTGAGGTCCTGCCAGGAGAAGCGACCGTAGAGACCGACGGAGAGGCGCGGGTGGAAGAGCACGTCGACCTTCAAGGTGATGCCACCGAGGAAGACGGCCGACCCGCGCTGGGTGCCCTCACGACAGACGGCGTCACACTCCAGCAGCACCCCGGCGTGGGCGAGGACCGCGAGGTCGAAGTCGTCGCCGACGAAGGTCCAGCCGGCCTCCCCGGTGACGACCTTCGGCGCGCCGTCGGTGTCGATGAAGAGGCCGTGTCCGAGCAGCGTGAGCGAGCGCCCGATGAACATCGTCGCTTCGACCCCGACGGCGAGGTTCTGTCGATCGCGGGGCGCGGCGAAGCCACCGATGAGCCCGAGTCGAAACGACACGCGGCGCCGGCGGCGCTCGGTAATACGGTCATAGGTACTCGGAGGCGTCACCACGGGAGGCGTCACCACGGGAGGCGTCACCACGGGAGGCGTCACCACGGGGGGCGTCACTACGGGAGGCGTCACTACGGGGGGCGTCACCACGGGAGGCGTCACCACGGCAGGAAGAGACGCGCGCAACCTCGCGATGACCACACGCACCGCGTCGGCGTCGGGGGCTGCCGGGGCCTGTTGGAGGTAATCCTCGTAGGCAGTCGCAGCGGCGGCGGCGTTGCCCGCCCGCTCCTCGGCGCGCGCCAGATTGAACTGCGTATCGGGGTGCGGCGAGAGCGACTGAGCTTGTCGGAAGAGTGTCGCCGCGCGGACGAAGTCACCCGCGCGCCACGCCGTCATGCCGTCGCGAAACGCCGCCCGCGCCTCTGCCCGTGCAGCGTCGCGCGGTTGGGCCGAGGTGGGTGCCCCGACGAGGGCGAGCGCCACCGTCACGGGGAGCGTCCATCGCCAGCGCTGCGGCCGCGGAGCTGCCATCGCTAGCGCGCACGCTACCACGCGCCTCGCGGGCGACCGTCGCACTACGAACGCTGCGTGAGCGATGGTGACGAGCGCCGGTTGAGGGCGACCGCGGGGCCGTGCGAGGGTGCGAGCCGTCATGGCGTACAGCGTCCGTCGATCGTTCAGTGAGATTCGCGAGGAAGACCTGCTGACCGAGCAAGGGGTTCGGGTCGCCGAGCTCGCGCTGTGGTCGGCGACCTCGGACGGCGAGGTCGAGACCCACGAGCTCGATGGCATCGTCGCGACGATCCAGCAGATACCCGGGCTCAGCGACTTCGACGACGACGACGCCCGCGCGCTGCTCGAAGAGATGGCCGCCCACGACACGGAGCCGAAGGTCACCGCGCGCATCCACGCGCTCGCGGCGGGCATCACGGAGCCGGGGCTGCGACGGGCGGCGTTTCAGCTCGCGGTGTACTGCGCGTCGAGCGACGGGGAGTTCTCCGCCGACGAGACCGACTTCCTGGAGTGGCTGGCCTCGGCGTTTGGCTTCGACGGCGACACCGCCGAGGCGATGGTGCGCGAGGTGATCCCCTGAGGCGCGTGGCGCTCATCCCAGGCGGCGCGCGCGGCATCGGGCGGGCGCTCGCGCTGTCCCTCGCGCACGACGGGTGGGCGGTCGCTGTCGCGGGGCGTCGCGACACCGGCGACCTCCGCACGCTGCGCGCAGCGCTCGGCGACGGGCACGACGTGTCGCTGTGCGATGTGAGCGATGAGACCGCGACGCGGCGTTGGCTCGACGACGTGCGTCGACGGTTGGGGGCGCCCGATGCCCTGATCCACGCGGCGGGGCCCTTCGCGCGGGCGCCCGCGAGCACCGACGCCGCGGTGTCCTGGCAGCGCGTCTTCGAGGACAACCTCTTCGCGGTGGTGCGCCTCGCGGGGATGGTCGCTCCCGCGATGCGCGACCGCGGCTACGGGCGCGTGGTGGTCTTCGGGCACGCGGGCGTCTCGACGCTGCGACCCCCGGCGACCATCGCGGCCTGGTACGCGGCCAAGGCGGCGCTGTTGTGTTTCTCACGCGCGCTCGCGGCCGAACACGCGGGCCATGGTGTGACGGTCAACTGCGTGTCGCCGGGTGTCATCGACACGGGCGGCGTCGAGCCGGAGGTGTTCGCGCGCGTGGCGGCGAAGGCGCCCGGCGGACGAGCCGGGAGGCCCGACGATGTGGCGGCGATGGTGCGGTGGTTGTTGTCGGAGGAGGCCGCGTACGTGACGGGCGCGGAGATCACCGTCGCGGGAGGTTGGGACCTCCCACGACCGACGCGATCGGCGGACTGACGGGCGCTACTTCGTGGCGGGGGCGGCCGCGACGGCTTCGACGTGAACCGGGAAGGCCGGCGTGCCATTGGCGCGGCGGACGCGCTTGTTGACCTTGCCGTTGGAGGTCTGCTTGCGGCGGCGGATGCGGCTGGTCTGTTGGGTAAGGGAAACCATGGGAATGAGCTCCTATCCGAATGATTCTGGATGCAGGGGGCGCGGAAACTAGCGGAGGGGATTGGGAGGCGTCAACCCCGGATGGGGGACGAAGGAGGGGTGATGACGGGAGCGATCAGTTGCTGCGGCAGGTGCCGTCGACGCAGGACTGACCCGCGGCGCAGTCGCGCTGCGCACCGCAGTTGGACTGAACCTCGCTGTTGGTCTGGCAGTACCGCTGCGTGGTGCCGAGGTACGCGATGGCTTCGCAGTTGCGGTACTCCACCGCGGTCATCAGGCACTGGTTGGCGGTGGTGCAGGGGACGCGGCAGACGCCATCGAGGCACTGGCTGCCCGCGGCGCAGGCGACGCTGCTGGAGCACGTGGGCTGGCGCCGGGTGTCGGCCTCGCACACGCCCTGATCGGAGCAGTAGGTGCCGGTGCCGCAGTCGGTGGCCGACGCGCATCGGGTGAGGCAGGTGGAGTTGAGGCAGCGGCGACCGGTGCCGCACTCGCTGTCGCGGGTGCACTGGCCGGCGGGGCGATCGACGCACGCGCCGCTCGCGGTGTCACACGCCTGCCCGGTGGGGCACGGGTTGGCGGCGCTGCACGCAGCCCGGCAGACCTGGTTGACGCAGACGCGACCCGCGCCGCACTGCGAGTTGAAGCGGCACGCGTCGGTGGGGACGGCGCAGCGACCCGCGAGGCAGACCTGGCCGCCGGAGCACTGGGTGTTGTCGGTGCAGGCGCAGCTCGTGGTGGTGCTGTCGCAGGTGCGCCGCGCGCAGGTGCCGTCGAGGCAGACGGCGCCGCCCGAGCACTGGCTGTTGTCGGTGCAGGTGCCGGGGTTGCGGGTGGGCGTGGTCTCGGTGGGGGCTACGCACAGACCGCGGGTGGTGCCCGAAGCGCCACGGCAGACCCAGCCCTGCGAGCAGTCGGCGTCGTTGAGGCAGGTGGGCGCGCAGCCGAGGCTGGTGCAGACCTGGTTGGTCGCGCACTGGTAGTCGCCAGCGCAGGTCGCGCGGGTGGGCGGGGCGACGGCCCGACAGCCCACGCCGTCGCAGAAATAGCAGCCGTTGGAGTCGCAGTAGTAGGAGTCGTCGGAGCATCCAGCGGCGGCGCTACCGAGGAGGCCCGTCGCGATCAGCGCGAGGACGAGTCTGGCGGGCGTGAAGTGAAGTCGGCTCATGAGGATCGCCTCCCGGTGTGGGGATCTTGTGATGACGTCAGTCTATGACAGAACCATGCCACGCACTCAGTCCATCCGGCTCACCCGAGGCGAGCGCGCCCGCGTGAACGGTGCTTCACAAGCCTCGCGTGAACACCTCCGGGATTGTGCCCGACGTCGGCGCAGGCTTAGGGTCGCCTTCGCGTGACGAGTTCGGCCACGACCCGCGGTTGTCTGGGAGTCGTCGTGCTGGCCGCGCTGGGTTGCGCTCCGTCGCCCTCCTCGCCACGCGCGACGCTGCTGTCGGTCGTGGCAGCGACCCGTTCGTCCGACCCCGCGGGTGCGCTCTATGACCTCCTACCCGAGCGCGCTCGGCGGGCCGAGACCCGCGAAGCCTTTCGTGCCCGCGTGGGTGCCGATCTGCGCTCCGTCGACGAGCTGCGGGCCTCGGTCGACGACGCGTTGCGCGCTGGCGCGCCGGTGTCGGTCGAGTTGCGAGAGCGTTCGCGTCGGGTGCTTGCCGTCGAGGAGCGCGATGGCTGGCGCGTCGGCGGCCCGGCCCTCGGCGACGCCTCGGTGGTGACCACCCCCGGACGCGACGGGGCCCGCGCCGCGCTCGAACACCTCCGCCGGACCTTGCTGCGTGGCGACCTCCAGGGACTCATCGCGATGCTGTCCGCGCGAGCGCGCGGCGCCATGGAGAGCGACCTGCGGGCGTTGGCCGGGGCGCTCGAAGACCCGGACGCGCTGCGTTTTCCAGACGTTCCAGGGTCGACACGGGTGCAGCTCCCTGATGGGCGCGTGCTGCTCCTCGTGTGGGAGCGCGACGGCTGGCACGTCGAGGGTCTCCGCGAAGGCGCCAGCCCGTGAGTCGGTCGCCTACTCCGCGCGCGGGGTGAGCAACACGACCTCGACGCGGTCTTCGGTGCGAGCGCTCCCGGCGGGACGATGGAAGCCCGCCGCCACGACGCGCTCGGTCGGGACGCCCGCCGTGATCAACGCCGCGCGCAAGGCGTTGGCCTGAGCGCGCGCGGTCGCCGTGGCGCTGGTCGCGACGGCTCCGCCGACGAAGCACTCGACGCGCACCGGGAGCGTCCCGTGCGACCGGATGACCCGACCGAGGAGCTCGACCCGCGCGCGTGACGTCGGCGCCAGCCGCGGGCCCGCGAAGAGACCGCGCAGCACCGCGACGACACCCCGCGGATCACGATGAGCGTCGACCCCTTCGCTCTCCGTCAGCGACGACTGCAACCTCAACGCTTCGACGTCGGCCGCCGACACCACCGCGCCCGACGACCGCGCCACGTCGAGCTGCGTCTCGGCCTCGCGGTAGATCGCGGCCGACGTCGCGACGCGATTGGCGCCCGACGCGCGCCCCTGGACGACCCGCGCCCGCAGCGGAGCAAGCGCCTCGGGCCGCGCGCCGAAGAGCTCGGCCGCCGCGAGGAGCAGCTCGGTCTGCTGGTCGAGGTCGTCCGCGGTCGCGGCCCGCCGCGCTGCCTCCACCGCCGTCGGTGCTCGCGCCGCCGCCTGCGCGCCGCCCACCTGCGCATGCGCGGCGACGCTGCGCTGCACCGACGCTTCGAGGCGGGTCACCTCGGCGTCGAGGCGCGTCTGCTCTTCCGTGAGCGACGCGCGCTGCGTCGCGGTCTCCGCCAACGCACGATCGGCCGCGCCGCGCTCGGCCACGCCCTGCGCCCACTCCAATGCCAGCGCGAGCTCGACCTCGCCGTCGGCCCGTTCGCTCTCGGGCAACGAGCGAACGCGGTCGGCCTCGCGCAGCACCTCCGCCCACGCCTCGGGCGCACCCGTCACGAGGCTACGTGCGACGGGCCCGGCCAGCGCGCGCGCCACCGGGTCTTCGTCGGGTCGCACCGTCGACCCGGCGCAACCGAGCAGCGACAGGGAGAGCATCCATCCCAGGTGTCGTTGCGTGTTCATCGCCCCACCCCCGTCGCCGCGTCACCTGTCGTCAATGCGCCTGAGTCGGCGTCGGGTCGAGGCAGCTGCCTCGTCGACACCGGGTCGTTGCGCTCGGCCGCCACCAGCGCCTCGCTCACACGATCGCGCGCCGCGCGCCGCTCGCCCACCGTACCGCGCAGAGCAGCCGTCGCCGTCAGCGCCTGCGCGGACGCGGACTGCGCCCGCATCGCCTCGACCCGCGAGCGCATCACCCGCGCGAGCCACGCGATGCGACGCGTCCGGGCCTGCACGGTCCGCTGATCGCGGTGGTGCTCGGCCTCGACGAGCTCGGCGGCCCACGCCTCGCCGCGGTCGGTGACGTCCCGCAGTCGGGTGCGCTCGTCCTCGGTGAGCGACAGCGCGGACTGGGCCTCGCGCAGCGGCGTGAGCGCCCGGTCCATCGCCTCGCGCGGGGTCGGTCGGGGGACGGTCTGCGCGGACAGCACCGCAGTGAACGCCAGCGTCGCGAAGAGGGCGCCCGTCGAGCGCCGGAGGGGCCATGTCATGGGCCTCGCACGTTGCGCGGAGAGGGCCAGTGCGTCAATCGCTCGCGGACACTCGTCGCGATTGAATCCCCCGGGGGATACGAAGTACGGTCCGCCGGTGATCGAGCGGGTCGCGCAGCACCAGAGCCGGTTTCGGGCGCCCGGACTCAGCCCCGACGTGCGCGGCGTGGCGCTCGGCCCCGTGGGGGTCGTGCTCGTCCCCTCCATGGAGCGCCTCGTCGCCCTCCTGCGCTCCCTCGGCGAAGACGGCGCGCTCGACGAGCTCCTCGACGCGCTCCGCATCGTGCAGGTCATCTCGCCGCTCCGCACCCGCGAGCTCCTCGTGGAGGTCCAGTCGGGCGCCTCGCACCGCATGGACCGTCTCGCCGCCATCGCCCGCCTCGTCGGCGCGATGGTGTTCACCGGGTCGGGTCGACACTTCGTCAAGTACCGCGACGCCCAGGCGCCCTTTGGCTACGACATCTCCGAGCTGCTCCCCGAGCCTGGCGACGTCGCGCTCTATCACGACCGCTTCGCGCAGCCCTACCGGCACGACAAGGTGCTCTCGCTCCGCGACCTGCTGCTGCGGCTCGCCCCGCAGGCGCTGCACCGCGCGCGTTGGGAGACGCCGCGCACCCTCTACGCGCTCCTGCGCCCCGGCCTCGGCGACTCCGTCATCGGCTACCTTGCCCGCTGGAACGCCCCCGCCCGCGTCGCCATGGTCGAGTGGCAGCGCGGCGGCCCGAGCGACGCCGTCGATCAAGGCATCCTCCTCCAGCTCGCCTCGCCTGCCTCGCGTTTCGTGCAGCTCCTGCGGTCGCTCCCCGGTGTCAGCCTCTTCGTCCCCGATGGCGAGCGCTGCGCGGTGGAGTTCGGCTACCGCCACCCCATCCCGCTCTCGTCGTGCGCACCCCTCTTCGGCAGCGAAGAGCTCGTGCTCTTCCGCGCCGAAGGGGTCGGCGCCATCGCCCTCGCGCAGCGCCCGCCCTTCGTCGACGTTCAATCGGTGACCAGCCTCGTCGCCAACGCGCAGACCACCGTCGACAGCGCGAAGACCTTCGGCATCACCGCGACCTTCAACCTCCCGCTGCGGCTCGTCCCCACCGGCAGCGCCCCCAAGCGCGTCGCGGCCGCCATCATCCCGGTGCGCGAGCAGGAGACCCTCGGGCGCATCCTCGGCGTGCTGCCGCCCACCACGCTCGGCAAGCTGTCCATCGCCTTCACCGACGAGTCGATCTTCCTCCACGGGCCCGACGCCGCCGACGCCGTGCCGCTCGGGACCCTCTACGAAGAGCTCGGCGACGGTGTCTTCGTGCCGCTCGGGTGGGGGCTGTCTCCGCCCGTTCCGCCCGATGTGCTGCGACAGCTCTCGCGCGCCACGAGCGACCTCCGCGTCTTCGTCACGGGCGGCACGCGACCGCTCACGGCCGTCGCGCAGAGCGCCTTCGTGCCCGCGACCAAGGTGCTCCTGTCCGACCTCCCGGTGATCGAAGAGGAGACCCTCGTCGGCCCTCTCGACGCGGAGCTCCCCCTGCCCGACCTCTGGCCCACACCACCGGGGTTGCTCACGGGATTGCTCTCGCCGATGGCCCGCGCCGAGCTTCCCGCGTCACGTCCCCCGTCGCCGACCCTCGCCGATCAGAACCCCACCGTCGCCGTCGCGCCGTCCGTCGAGGACGACTCCGAGACCCGTGGCTGAGCCCACCGTCGACGAGTTCGTGTCGGCCTTCGTCGAGCCGCTCGTGCTCGGTGGCCGCGTCGTCGTCGACGGACTCATCGCCCCCACCGCCCTCGTCGCCTGGACGCGCTCGCCCCACCCCGACGCCACGCGCCTCGTCCGCATCTGCGACGTCGCCCGCAAACGCCTCCTCCGTCTCGGAACCGTCGGCCCCCTCGACACCCTCCCCCTCGACGCCCTCGCCCTCGCCGCCGTCTGGTACGACCTGCTCGCCATGACCCACCCCGAAGCCGCCGGGCGCTCGGGTCTCCGCAAGGTCGCCCGCCACTGGTGCGTGGCGCTGCTCGAATGGGTGAAGGCCCCCGTGTCGCGCTTCGAGATCGCCCTCCGCCACGCCGTGCTCAGCCGGCTCGGAGACCTTGGCCGCGTCGACACCCACGTGGAGTTCTGGGCCGGGTACGCGGACTTCATCGGCGTCGCTCCCCCGAAGGCCCTCGTCGCGCTGCCCTCGGTGCGTCGTGTGCGCGAGAGCCGTCGCCGCGTCGACCTCTTCTCGCTGCTCGCCGCGCTCGAAGTGAAGGGCTCCGGGTCGGGTGATGTCCCCGAGCTCACGGACGTCACCCGCGCCGCGCTCGCCGCCTCGCCGCTCACCGACATCCTCCTCGCCGATCGCCCCGCGCCGTGGACGTTTCGGTGGACCCCGTCGTCCATCAACGCCATCGCCGACGGGGCCATCCGCGGCGCCGCCCACCGCGCCGTGCTCGCCCGCGGCGCCTCGTCGGTGCGGGCGCTCGAACAGGCCACCCTCACCGCCATGCGGATGGGCGCCCCGCGCGCCGTCGCCGAGACGCTGCTGCGCTTCCACCTCGAGATGCTCTGCCTCGACGCGCTCGGTCATCGCGGCGTCGTGACGCCGTCGTCGGTCGCCGGCGGCGCGCCGCAGGGGTCGGTCACCTCCGTCTCACAGCCGCTCGCGATGGACGCCTACCTGCGCCTCGGCCCCGAGCGCGCCGCGCCGTGGCTCGGCCTCTCCGTCGAGGCCCTGCGCCGGGCGCTGCCCTTCGAACCCGCCCGCTCAACGATCAAGGACCCCCCGTCGGCGCCGCTCCTCCAGGGCGCCGGTCTCATGGAGGCAGCCGTCTCGTGAACATCCCCGTCATCCAGCGACTCCGGGCGCTCGCGCGCTCTCTCGAAACGCAGTTCCTCGGGCGGCAGGAGACCATCCGGCTGATGGTGCTGTCGGTCATCGCGGGCGAGCACATCGCCCTCGTCGGCCCGCCCGGCACCGCGAAGAGCGCGCTCGTCCGCACCTTCGCGCGCGCCATCGACAGCAAGTACTTCGAGTACCTGCTCACCCGCTTCACCGAGCCCAACGAGCTCTTCGGCCCGGTGGACATCCCTGCGTTTCGCCAGGGCACCTACCGCCGCCGCACCGAAGGCATGATGCCCGAGGCCGAGATCGTCTTCCTCGACGAGATCTTCAAGAGCAACAGCGCCATCCTCAACGCGCTCCTCACGCTGCTCAACGAGCGCAAGTTCAACAACGGCTCCACCGTGGTCGACGTGCCGCTGCTCTCGGTCTTCGGCGCCTCCAACGAGGTGCCCGCCGACGAGAGCCTGCAAGCCATCTTCGACCGCTTCCTGCTGCGTGTTCGCAGCGAGCACCTCGACGCCTACCACTTCGGCGAGCTCATCAACCGCGGCGTCAACCTGGAGCTCGAACGCCTCGGCGCCGGAGCCGAGCCGCAGGTGTTTCTCACCACGCGCGACCTCGCCTCGGTGAAGGCCGAGGTCGCCAGGCGCATGCACCTCTCCGACGAGCTGCTCGCCACCTACAAGAGCCTGGTGTTCCAGATTCGCGCGGAGGGTGTGTCGCTCTCCGACCGCCGCGTCGTGAAGCTCATCAAGCTCATGGCCGCGAGCGCCTGGTTCGACGGCCGACCCGCCGCCGACGTGAGCGACCTGTTCATCCTCAAGCACGTCTGGAACACCCTCGAACAGAGCGAGATCCTCGACGCCATCGTGTCGCCGGTGCTCGACGGCTACTTCCGCGCGCACCCCGAGGCGCGACGCGCCGGCGGCATGGAGGTCGGCTTCGACGCGCTGCTCGGAGAGATCCAGCGCATCAAGGCGACGCTCACCGCGCCGACGCCCGTCAGCGACCTCCAGCTCTTCGCCCACCTCCGCGCCCTCGGCGAGATCAAGGCCGCGCTCCAGTCGCTCGCGACGGACCCCGCGCGCCGTGCGCTCACCGAGGTCGACCAGCTCCTCGAACACGTCTTCCGCAGCGGCCGCATCAGCGGCTGACCAGGGTTTCCGTCGCGTCGTCGCCGGAGTTCACGGTGCAGGCGGTGCGCCGGTCGCGTCGTCGCCGGAGTTCACGGTGCAGGCGGTGCGCCCGTCGCGTCGTCGCCGGAGTTCACGGTGCAGGCGGTGCGCCCGTCGCGTCCCGTTCACTCCGGGCTATTTCACGCGGATCGCCCCGCTGCTGCGGGGCTCCAGTGACCCGTCTGTTGCCGTACGAATATATCTGAATAGGTAAACGGAGCCCCGCAGCAGCGGGGCGATCCGCGTGAAATAGCCCGGAGTGAACGGGACGCGACGGGCGCACCGCCTGCACCGTGAACTCCGGTCACGACGCGTCGGACACCCCCCGACGTCACCCCCGCCGCAGGTGCACGAACACCTCGCGGTTGCCCGCGGGTCCGTGCACCGGCGAGTCCTCCCGCCCCACGCACGTCAGTCCGAGCGCCTGCGCCGCGGCCACCACGCCGTCCACCGCGCGCATGCGCAGCGCGTCGTCGCGCACCACGCCGCCCGGGACCAGCTTCGGCTCCAGCTCGAACTGCGGCTTCACCATCGCCACCACCGACGCGCCCGCCGCGAGCACCTCGACCACCGCAGGCAACACCTTCGTCAGCGAGATGAACGACACGTCCATCACCACCAGCGACACCAGCTCGTCGACCACCTGCCGCAGTCCCAGCCGCGCGTTGACGCCCTCGTGCACGACCACCCGCGCGTCGCGGCGGATGCGCTCGTGGAGCTGCCCGTGGCCCACGTCCACGGCCCACACCTTCGTCGCACCGCGCTGCAACAACACATCGGTGAACCCGCCGGTGCTCGCGCCCACGTCGAGGCAGACGCGGCCCGCCGGGTCGACGCCGAGCGGGTCGAGCACGCCCGCGAGCTTCAGCCCGCCGCGCGAGACGTAGGGACACGCGTCGCCCCGCACCTCCAGCACCGTGTCGATGGGCAACCGGTGGCCCGGCTTGTCGACGCGCTGACCCGCGACGAACACCCGACCCGCGATGAGCAGCGACTGGGCGCGCTCGCGACTCTCGGCGAGACCCTTGTCGACGAGGAGGCGATCAACGCGTTCGCGCGCGACGGCCACGGCGACGACGTCAGTGCGCGAGCTGCGAGACGACCAGCGCCACGACGCCGAGCACCGCCACCACCGCGAGCGCGACGACGGCCACGGGGCGCTTCGGCGGAGGCGGCGCGAACGCCGGTGCAACGACAGGCGGCGCGACGACGGCGACGGGCATCGGCGGGCCCGACGAGAGGAGCGGCAGGGGGTCGACGTCCTGCGGCGCAGCGTGGGGCGGCGGCGCGGTGACCATCGGCGGCGGCGGGTCGGAGTAGAGGTTGGGGATGACCTCCACCGGGACCTCCGCGGTGACCGACAGGGCGCGCTGTTCGAGGTCGCGACGCACGCTCACCAGCTCGGTCTCGAACTGCTCGGTGAGGAAGTGCCCGAGCTTCATCGGCGACGCCCGGAGGCGGTTGCGGATGATGTAGTCCTCCAGGTCGCGCGCCATCGCCCCGGCCGTGGCGTAGCGATCTTCGCGGGCGGCCGCGAGGCCCTTGGACACGATGGCTTGCAGCTCGGCGTACTGCGGCAGTCCGCGGTCGATGAGCGCGGGCACCTCGCCGGCGCGCGCGATGTCGATGACCTCGCGATCGGGCTGGGCCTTGTACATGCGTCGGCCGCAGAGCAGCTCCCACAGGATGATGCTCGCCGAGAAGATGTCGGCGCGGCCGTCGATGCGCTCGCCCCGCGCCTGCTCGGGGGACATGTACGCGGCCTTGCCTTCGAGGGCCCCCGCGGGCAGCTCGGCGATGTCGGTGACGGCGCGCGCGATGCCGAAGTCGCAGAGCTTCACCTCGCCCTCCAGCGAGACCAGCACGTTGGAGGGGGACACGTCGCGGTGCACGATGCCGAGCGCGTTGCCGTCGTCGTCCGAGCAGCGGTGCGCGTAGTCGAGCGACTGGAGCATCTCCAGCACCACGTAGAAGCCGAACTCCGCGGGCAGCCCGATCTTCTTCTGCGAGAGCTTGCGCAGGAGCTGCGTGACGTCGAAGCCCTCGACGTACTCCATCGCGATGTAGAGCCGACCCTCCTCGCGACCGAGGTCGAAGGTCTGGACGATGTTGCGATGGGAGAGCCGCGCCGCGAGCTTCGCCTCGCTGATGAGCATCGACGCAAACGCGGGGTCGTCGGAGAACTGGTTGAGCACCACCTTCACGACCGCGAGCCGCGCGGCCCCCATCTGGGTGGTGCCGCGAGCCAGGTAGATCTCCGCCATGCCGCCGCGACCGATGTGGTCGAACAGCACGTATCGCCCGAAGCGACGCGGCAGATCGAACTCCGGTCCCTCGCTGGTGGCAGCCATTGGCGGGCGGACCATGCCCCCAACGTCCCCCGCGATCAAGGGTCTCCCGCTACCTCGATGCGCAGCGCTCCGTCCGCCGCCGAGACCCTCGCGCTCGACCCTCGCGGGAGGCGACCGCGCAGCACCGCCTCGGCCAGCGGAGCCTCCACCAGACGCGCCACCGCCCGGCGCATCGGACGCGCACCAAGCAACGCGTCGTACCCGCCGCCCGCCAGCAGGAGCTCAACCACGGTGGGGTCGATGCGGAGCGAGACGCCCTGCTCCTTCTCCAGCCTTCCGGCGCGATCGTCGAGCAGGCGGCGCGCGACCTCGGCGACCTCCGCGCGCGACAGGGCGCCGAAGACGAGGGGCTCGTCGATGCGGTTCCAGAGCTCGGGCGGGAGCGAGGCACGGGCGGCGTCGAGCACCGACTGCGACGCATCGACGCTGACGTCCGTCGTCGGACGAACGCTCGCAAAGCCCACCCCGCGGCGGGTCATCGTGGCCTGAAACGCCTCCGCTCCGAGGTTGCTCGTCATCACGATGAGCGTGTTGCGGAAGTCCGCCGTGCGGCCGCGGCCGTCGGTCATGCGCCCCTCGTCGAGCAAGCCGAGCAGCGCCTGGAGAACGTCGCGGTGCGCCTTCTCGATCTCGTCGATGAGGATGAGCTGCCACGGCCGTCGCTTCACCGCCTCGGTGAGCTGACCGCCCTCGCCGTAGCCCACGTATCCAGGCGGTGCGCCGACCAGACGCGCGACGGCGTGCGCCTCGGAGTACTCCGCCATGTCGAAGCGCGAGAGGCCGCCATCACCGGGGAAGAGAGCTTCGGCCAGCGCCTTCGCGGTCTCGGTCTTCCCGACGCCGGTGGGGCCGAGGAGGAGGAAGGTTCCGAGCGGGCGCGAGCCGCGAAAACCCACGGCGTTGCGGCGCACCACATCAGCGATGCGCGAGAGGGCCGCGCGGTGTCCGACGACGCGGGCGCCGAGGTGCTCTTCGAGCGCCAGCAGACGGGCGTGGTCGGTGCTCGCGACGCGCTCGCGGGGGAGCCCCGCGACGCCCGCGACGACTTCGCAGAGGGTGTCGTCATCGAGCGCGGCGCGGCCTTCGCGGCGGGCGCGGGCGAGGCCGAGGTCGATGACCGTGAGCGTGCGTTCGGGCTGCGCGCGGCCCCCGGCGTAGCGGTCGCAGAGGGCGACGGCGCGCTGGGCGAGCTCGCTGGTCATGGTGACGTTGTGCAGCGACGACAGGGCGTGCGCGCGGGCGACCACCACGTCGATGACCTGCGCGGGAGGGAGCTCGTCGAGGTCGATGCGCTGGGACCCCTGGTCGATCCATGGGTCGCTCTCGACGAGGCGACGCGCCTCCTCGGCGGTGGCGACGCCCACCCACGGAACGCGCCCCGACTGCATCCACGCGCGCATGGCGGTGAGCACGTCGTCGGGCGTCTCGCGGGGAGAGGTCCATGCAGCGACGGGGTCGAGCGCGACCACGGCGTGACCGCGCGCAGCCCAGGTGAGCGCGGCGCGGGCGGCCTCGGCTTCTTCGCCGCGCAGGGCCGCCATCACGTCGGCGTGGCGCAGTCGCAACACGGCGCCGCCGGTCTCGCGGGAGAGGGCCGTGAGGAGGGCGTTCTTGCCGACGCCGGGGGCGCCGACGAGGAGGGCGCCGCGCGACTCACGACGCTCGACGGCGTCGCGCAGGCGGGCGAGCTCGTCCTCGCGACCGACGATCTCGGGCCCGGTGGCGGGGAGAAGCCAGCGGTCGAGCACGGGGCTCTTGCGGCGCGCGGTCGCGATCTCGTCGGGCGCCTCGACGGCCTTGATGCGCGTCGGTCGCACGCGCGGCGGAGCGGACTTCGCCGTCGGCAATGGTGGTGGCGTGACGGGCTGCACGCGGCGCGCGTCGAGGGGCGACAGCCGCGAGCGAGACACGGCCATGCTCGCCGAAGCCGGAACGCGCGGTGAGCCCTGCGTGGCGGCGATGGAGGCGGACACGGCGGCGAGCTCGGCCGAGCGCGGGGCGACGACGCGCGACACGGGCATCGGGCCGACGAGGGTGCGGGCGACCTTGGCGAGGTCTTGCCCGAGGCCGCGGAGCACGACGCCGACGCTGCTGTCGGGGATGACCACGGCGGCGGCGAGGAGGTGGCGACCGTTGGGTTCGGCGACGCCTTGCGCGACGGCGAGCGTGCGTGATTGCACCTGGGCGCGGCCGAGGGTGCCGTCGGGTTCCTGGTGCTGGGCGCTGGCCTGGCGCAGCTCGATGGAGCGCAGCCCGAACGACCTCAGCAGACGCGCGAGCTCGGGCGAGCCGTCGGCGGCGGCCACCATGAGGTGGAGGGTCGTCGGGGTGACGCGCGCCTCCTGGGCCAGGGTGATCGCCCGCTCGGAGAGCGCGCGCGCGGAGGGCATCGTGGAGGGCTGCATCGGCTCCCGAAGGCGCTGTCACACCCGGAGGGCTGGGCGCCAGTTTTCGGCAGCGCGGTGGGATTGTCTCTGAAGCGGTCTTGGATAGACTGCGTAGCCCTCCCATGAACCGACGAGCCCTCCTGGCCTCCTTCCTCGGCGCTGCGGCGCTTGCCACCACGTCTCACCTCCCGGCGCAGTCCAACGGGTCCATCGTGTTCACCAACCGCCGTCCGCCGCGCGAGATGGTGGGCAACATCCGCGGCTGGGCGACCTCCAACCAGGCGCGCACCTACGCCGAAGACACCCAGTCGCACGTGTGGCGGGTACAGTTCATGGCCTTCCTGGCGAGGGCGCCGCGGGCCGTCGAGGTGACGTTGGTGTTCTACAAGCTGGAGGGGCGCACCCGGCGGTATGTGACCAACCAGGCCATCGCGCTCACCAACCCCAACGACCAGATCTTCTATCACCAGACGGTGCTGCACCGCGGGCCCGACGAGTTCCAGCCGATGGAAAACTACGAGGTCGCCATCACGGTCAACGACTCGCGCGGCGCCACCGAGATCGCCCGCGGTCGCATCGGCCTCGTGGGCATCCCCGACCGCCACGACGGCGTGGTGGACTTCACGGGCGCCAACGGCCCCGTCGTCCACTGACCGACGCCTGTCGGCCTACGCAGCGGCGAAACTTCTCCGCCGAAAATTTGCGGCACCATTCCGGCGCAGGCTAACGGCGCTTCCATAACCAGTTGCGGAGGTGCTTCGGACCCTTGGACGGGGTCTCCGAAGCGCTCGCCGCGGCGCTGGGAACGGGAGGCGACGAATGGCGACAGGCAAGACGTGTTCGGTGTGCGGGAAGGGCTTCGAGCTGAAGTTCCGCTACCAGGTGACAGAGGACGCCGCGGGCGTGCGGCACTTCTGCTCGCAGCGGTGCCAGCAGAAGCACCTCGGGGTCGACCGCGGGGCGGCCAGCTGCTCGCACTGTGAGCGGCCGTTCAAGCTGGAGTTTGCGTGGCAGGTGATGGTCGAGGACCACGGCACGCGCTTCATGTGCACGCAGGCGTGTCGTGAGGCGCTGGTCGCCGCCCCGGCGCCGGCGAAGGCCACGCGGCGCATCGCGGTGTTCAACCACAAGGGCGGAACGGGCAAGACCACGACGGCCATCAACGTCGCCGCGGGCCTCGCGGAGAAGGGCCTGCGCGTGCTGCTCGTCGACGTCGACCCGCAGGGCAACGTCGGGGTCTCGCTGGGCCTGAAGAGCGAGAGCACGCTCTACCATGTGCTCGTCCTCGGAACCGACCCGCGCGAGGTGGCGGTCCCGGTGCGCGAGAACCTCGACGTCATCACGTCCAACGAGACGCTGGCGGCGGCGGAGGTGTACCTCGCGTCGCGGCCCGCGCGTGACCGGGTGCTGCGCGAGCGGATGATGGGCTCGGACGCCTACGACGTGGTGGTGCTCGACTGCTCGCCGTCGCTCTCGCTGCTCAACCAGAACGCCCTCTGCTACGCCGACTCGGTGCTCATCCCGGTGAGCTGCGACTACCTCGCGCTGGTGGGCGTGAAGCAGTGCGTGCGAACGCTTGGCCACGTGCACGAGGCGCTCAAGCACCCGGTGTACATCCTCGGGGTGATTCCGACCTTCTACGACGCGCGGCACAAGCTCGGTCGCGAGGTGACGGACACCCTCCAGAAGAAGTTCGAGGACCTGTGCTTCCCGCCGGTGCGCGCCAACATGAAGCTGCGCGAGGCGCCCGCGGCCAAGCAGACGATCTTCGAGTACGCGCCGGACTCGCACGGCGCCGAGGACTACGCGACGGTGGTCGATCGCGTGCTCAAGGCGGTGCAGCGCGATCACAAGGCGCCGGCCGCGACCAACGGCGAGCTGGTGGCGACGGTGCGGGCGACCCCGGTGGTGGCGCCGGCGATGGCCGCGGCGGAGGTGGCGTGATGGCAAGGACGACGCTGAAGGACCCCTCGCAGGGGATTCAAGATGTGCTGGGCGACGACATCGACACGGTGCTGCGCGAGCGGTTCTTCTCGCCCACGTTCACCGAGGAGACGGAGCGGCCGGGGCCGCGGCGCGCGGTGCCCGACGCGAAGGCCCGACCCGAGCACTACAAGGTCATCTGCATCTCGCTCTACACCGAAGACCTCGACCGGCTCGACGCCGCCGTGCGCGACCTGAAGCGCAAGGGGCACACGAAGGCCAGCCGCTCGTCGGTGCTGCGCGCCGCGATGTTGCAGCTCGACCTCGCCAAGGTGCCGCGCGGAATCTGAGAAGGTCAGCACAAACCTGCTGCGCCCCCCGATCCAGCGGTCGGCCGCGCTCGAAATACCCCGCGTATGTCTCGCGCGGCCTCCCTCGTCTCGGGGTGCTCGCGACGGTTTGTGCTGACCTTCTGAGCGCTACTGCGACGACCGGGCGCTGATGCGAACCGGGCGGGTCGACAGCTCGTGCGCGAGGGAGGCGCGCGCGGGGTCGCTCTGCGGGGTGATGTTCCACTCGATCATGCGGTCGAGGGCGACGATCTCCATGGCGAGCTCGGCCTGCGTCCGGTGGTCGCAGCCGGCGCCTTCGAGGAGCGACTCCGGCAAGATGCCGCACCGCGAGAGCGCGCCGTTGACCACCGCCTGCGCCGTGCGAACGCTGCCGAGCGCCTCGTGGGCGCGGGCGACCGTGAGGCACACCGCGCCGTCGTGCTGGACGTTGGCGGGCGCGCGCTGGGCGCTGTCGACGACGAGGCGGGGCATGCCCTGGTCGAAGTAGCGGCGCAGGAGGGTTCGTGTGCCCGCGGCGTCGTCGGGGTGGCGCGCGATGCGGGCTTCGAGCGCGGCGAGCGAGAGGCGGTCGTTGTCGCGGGAGTCGACCACGGCCCTCACGCGGACGAAGCGCCCCGCCGACCAGGCGATGGCGACGGCGGCGACGATGGCGAGTTGCGTGCGTAGCTCCATCCGCGCCTATGCTACCGCGCCATGACCGCGGACGATATCAAGGCGCTCCGGAAGGAGCTCGGCATCAACGTGCGGGCGATGGCCGAGGCGCTCGACGTCGATGTGGCGTTGTTGCGCTCGTGGGAGGCCGGGGACGAGTTTCCGACCAAGGCCCACTGCCTCGCCATGGAGAAGCTGCGGGCCCATCCGCCGCCGAAGCCCACGAAAAGCCCGTCGCCGATGCAGCTCCTGGCCGACCCGGGCTTCATGCTGCTCGTGCGAAAACTGCTGGCCCACCCGAAGCTTCGGGCGGAGGTCGAGAAGCTCGCGGGGGCGCACCCCGACCCCCTCGATGGGGCCTGACCGGGGGGTGCGGAGCGATCGGCGCTTGACGGGCGGGCGCCCGACCCGGTCAGATGGCGGGTGAGTATGGCTGCCCTCGGGGTGGAAGACGTCAAGGCGATCCTGGATGAGCGCTCGTGGTCACCACGGCTGCTCGACGAGCACACCTTGCGCTGCACGCTGGAGAGCGACGCGGGGGAGATCCGCCTCGTGGTGCGCCACGCGGGGCCGTGGATGTACCTCGCGGTGCTGCCCTTCCTGGAGTCGTCGACGACGAAGCCGTGGGGCGCGGGCAAGTACCCTCCGCGCTTCCTCGGTCGCATCCTCGCGGTGAACTACAACCTCACGCTGGTGAAGTTCGCGCTCGACGACGACGGCGACCTCACGCTGCGCGCCGAGCTGCCGACCGAGTCGCTCCAGCGGGGCGAGGTCGTGATCGCGCTCGACCTGCTCGTGGGCGTGACGCAGCAGTACCGGCTGCCGGTGCGCGATGCGCTGCTCGACGCGGGCCGTGCCGTGGAGCGGCCGTCGCTGCTGCCGCCGGCGCCCGCCTCGCAGCCGCCGCTCGCGTCGGACGACCCGATGGACCACGAGCCCGCCATCGAGGTGCGCGAGGCGACCGTCGATCTGGTGTCCGAGGGGCTGCCGCGGGAGCGTTAGAGATCCGTCGCCGAGTCGACGGTCACCGTGACGCCGTCACCCGCGCGCGCGGCGTCGCAGGTCGCACCGCCGTCGACGGCTGCATCGCCGCGAGGTGCGTCGTCGCCAGCTCGTTGGTCGGCGACCGCCGCAGCGTCTCGCGAAACGCGCGCGCCGCTTCGTTCCACCGCCGGAGCCGCTCGTAGGCGAGGCCGAGATTCAAGGGAGGGTTCGGGTCTTCGGGCAGGAGCCGCGTCGCGTGCTCCAGCGGACCGATCGCCCCCTCCGGGTCGCTCAGCGACAGCCGCATCACGCCCAGGCCGTTCCACGCCTGGCCCACCGACGGCGACCGCTGCGTCACCTGCTCGAAGGCCCGCATCGCGCCCTGTCGGTCACCCGTTCGCGCCAAGGCCACGCCCAGGTTGGTCCGCGCGCCGGTGTCGTCGGGCGCCCGCTGGAGCGCCTCGCGGAAGCTCGCCGCCGCCTCCACCGGGTGCCCTTCGCGCAGGTCGATCTCGCCCTGCGTCATCCACGGCCCCGGCTGATCGGGCATCCGCCTTCCCGCGTCGAGCACCGCGCGCCGCGCCTCCACCAGCGCCCCGAGGTCGGTCAACACCACCGCGTATGCCAGCCACGCCTCGCCGCTCGTCCCGTCGAGCGCCAGCGCCTGCTGCAACAGCGTCCGCGCCGTCGCGGCGTCGCCGGTCTGCCGCGCCAGCCGCGCCAGGTTGATGAGCGGCGTCGCGTCCCGCGGGTCGCTCGCGCGCGCCGCCTCGAAGGCCGCCCGCGCGCCGACGTTGTCACCCACCGCGCTGCGCGCGAGACCCAGGCGGTTGCCCAGCGCCGAGTGCACGTTGGTGCCGCGCGCGAGCGACTCCGCCAGGGTCAGCGCCGCGTGGCCGTCGCCCTCGTCCAGCATCAGGTCGAGCCGATGCAGACCCACCCGCATCCGCAGCGCGTCCGACAGTGATGCCGACCGTGTGATCGTCTCCAGCACCTGCGCCGCCCGCCGACGCTCGCCGCGGCGTTGCAGCACCACCGCCTCGATGAACCCCACCCGCGGCTCATCAGGGTCTTCGCGCTTCGCCGTCTGGATCTCCGCGCTCGCCAGCACCAGCTCGGCCCGCGACAGGTCGCCCAGCGCGCGGCACCCGTGCCAGAGCGCCCTCGCCCGGCGGGCCCGATCGCCGTCGCCGCTCGCGTGCATCACCCCCTCGAAGGTCGTCTCGGCGCGGTGCCAGTCGATGGACTCGGGCGTCGGCGCCCGATCGATGGAGACGTCGAGCAGCGCCAATCCCTCGCGCATCCCGCGATCAGCCCGGGCGTCTTCCCGGACTCGCAGCCCGAGCGCCACCATCGGCGCCACCACCGCCGCCAACGACACGCCCCAGAGCAGCTTCTTCTTCACGGGACATCGGTCCAACACCATCGCGAGAGCTCCGGTCAACTTTCTTGCGGACGACCCACCCCGCGCACACCCCTTCACGACGCGCTAGGGTCGCCGCCACCGTGAGCCGCTGCACCCCTCCCCTCGCCCTCGCCCTCGCCCTCACCCTCGCCCTGCCCTCCGTCGCTTCGGCGCAGGAGCAGCGCACCGTCACCTTCGTCGAGGCCCTCCGCCTCGCCGCGCGCCTGCCGCCCACGGTGCGCGCCGCGGTCGCCCGGGTCACGGCCGCCAACGCCCAGATCGAGCAGGCCCGCGCCGGATGGCTCCCCACCCTCGGTGTCAGCACGTCGCCATCCATCAGCTTCTCCGATCGGCCCTTTCTCCCGGCGACCGACACCACGCCCGCGCAGCGCCTCCAGGGGTCGAGCATCAACATCGACGCCACCGCCGCCGCCCGCTGGAACCTCTTCGACTTCGGTCGCACCTCCGCCAACGTCCGCGCCTCCGAGCGCGCCCGCGACGCCCTGCGCGAAGACTCCCGCGCCGCCGCGCTCCAGGCCCTCTCGTCGGCCGCCACGCAGTACCTCACCGTGCTCGCCGACCTCGAAGCCATCGAGACCACGCGCATCACCGTGACCCAGCGCGAGGCCCGCCTCCGCATCGCCCAGGGCCGCGTCGAGGCCGGCGCCGCGGGGCCCAACGAGGCCGTGCGCGCCCAGGTCGACCTCGACGCCGGACGCCTCGACCTCACCATCGCCGAAGCCCGCGCCGCCAGCGATCGCGCCGCCCTCGCTGCGTCCCTCGGTCTCGACCCGGCCGTGCCCATCGAGATCGTTCGCCTCCCCGACGAGGCGCTCGCCGCCGACGACGACCCCGCCCGCGCCGCGACCGAGGCCGTCGCCGCGCGACCCGAGTTTGCCGCCGCGAGGCACCGCGTCGCCCAGGCGCAGGCGCAGGCCGACCTCGCGCACGCCAACCGCCGCCCGGCGCTCACCGCCAACGCCAACGCGAGCGTCGGCTACAACGAGGTGCTCGCCGGCCGCAGCCTCGGCGGCGTCTCGGAGACCGTCTCCGGGGGTCTGAGCCTGAGCTGGCAGGTGTTCGACCGCTCGCTCGCCGCGGCCGCCGACGTCGCCGATGCGTCCGTCGCCACGGCGCAGGAGACGCTCAACGCGCAGTCGCTCGCCGTGCGTACAGCCGCCGTGCAGGCCGCGGTCGCGTCACGCTCCGCGCGCGCCCAGGTCGAGCAGTCCGAGCGCCTCGCCGCGGGCACGGCGTCCAACCTCGAACTCGCGACCGGCCGCTACCAGGGCGGCGCCGGGACGCTGTTGGAGGTCGTCGACGCGCAGGCCGCCGACGCCTCGGCCCGCATCGCCGTGGTGCGCGCGCGGCTCAACTTCGCGCTCTCCCGGGCGCAGTTGCTCACGGCGACGGGCCGCCTCGAACGCCTGCTCGACTAGCCCCCGCCGAGCTCCTGCAAGCGCCCCGAGTGGATCACCTCCGCGCCCTTCGGCGGATCGCGCGTGAGCGCCACCAGCGCCCGCGCCACGACGTGGTCCTCGATGGGCCGCGCCCCGATGCCCTTGATCACCGGCGCCAGGAAGCGCGCCACCGCCGCCGCCGCGTGCTCCCCCGGCCTCGACTCGCTGCGTTCGCCCAGGAGCAGCGACGGCCGCGCGATGGCCAGCGACGCGAAACCCAGCGCCCGCAACGACGCCTCCGCCTCGCCCTTCACCCGGTTGTAGAAGAACATCGACCCCGCGTCGGCGCCCTCCGACGACACCACCAGGAAGCGCGTCGCGCCCGCAGCCTTCGCAGCCTTCGCAAAGGAGACCACCGCGTCGTGGTCGATCGCGCGGAAGGCCTCCTTGCTGCCGGCCTTCTTGATGGTGCTCCCGAGGCAGCACAGCGCGACCGTCGGCGCGGGCAGACCCGCCGTGTCGATGTGGGCGAAGTCCACCGAGCGCTCGGTGAGCTTCGGGTGGGTGACCCCGGTGGGCCGACGACCGAGCGAGACGACGGCGCTCACCTGCGGAGCGTCGAGCAGTTGCGTCAGGAGCTGCGAGCCGACGAGCCCCGTGGCTCCAGCGATCCAGGCGGTGTCCATGACGCGGAAGGATGCGTCAGTCGCGGCGGTGGCGGTAGAGCCACGGCCACACGGTGACGGCAAAGTCGTCGGGCATGACGTGCTGCTCGTTGTCGCGGATCACCGTCTCGACCTCGAAGCCCGCGGCCGCGAGACGGCTCGCGAGCGTGCAGGAGAAGTTCACCGAGACGATGTCGTCGTTGGAGCCGTGGGTGACGTACGCGGGCGGGCGGCGCCCCGTCGTGCGGATGGGGCCCGGCTTGTCGGGACCCGTACACGCGCACCACCCCGACTGGCGGGCGAGGTCGGCGCAGGAGCTTCCGCGGCCGACGAAGGTGCAGTCGGGGCGCGTGGGGCAGTTGCACAGACCGCCCGAGCTCGACGCCCACGCCGCAACACGCTCACCGATGGTGTTGGCCAGGAGCTGCGTGAAGAACGCCCCGTTGGAATGACCCAGCAGGTAGATGCGCGTCGGGTCGACCGCGTACGCGCGCTGCGCCGCCACGAGGATCGAGCGCACCAGCAGGATGTCGGCGTTGGTGTCGGGGTTGACGCTCGGATAGGTCTGCCACCACACGCCCTGCGAGTCGGGGTGATCCCAGTCCGAGACGGTCTGCTCGACCGCTTGCGGGGCGATGACCACCACGCCGTTGGCGTCGGCCACGCGCTGCGCCGCGCTCTCCGAGAAGACGGCGTCGTTGGTGTCGTTGGTGCCGTGGAAGAGCACCAGCAGCGGCGGTGACGCGCTACGCGTCGTGGGGAGGTAGACGAGCATCGACCGCGCGCGACCGCCGATGGTGAGCTGCCCGGTGCTGCGACCCACGGTGGTGGGGAGCGTTCCGGTGAAGGCCACCGGGTCGGGACCGAGCACCACGGGGCCGGTGTCGACGGGCGCACCAACATCGAGCGGGACGTCGGTGACCACCACGGGTCGGTCGACCGGCGTGGCGGGAACGTCCATCGCGCGAACGTCGGCGGGCGTCGGGCCGGCATCGCGCGGAATCGTCACGAACCCGTCGCTGTTGTGGCAGCCCGCGAGCAGCGCCACTCCCTGCATCAACCGCCACGCCGTTGTCATACGGACGGTTCTATCACCCGGCCGTCAGGTGTCGCCGCGGAAGGCGAAGCCCACCGCGATCATCGGGAGGCCCGCCGGGATGCACTCGTCGCAGCCGCCGGTGCGGTAGCGATGGGCGACCCACCACTGCGCGAGCACGAAGACCGTCGGCGCGTTGAAGAACGAGTGTCGCCCCTCGCGAAACGTGTACGACACGAGCGGACCGACCCGGAGCGTGGGGCCATTGCGATCGCCGAAGCCGGGCTGCGCCTGCCCGTCGTTGCCCCAGTCGGCGGTGCGGTAGAGCGGGACGACCGCCGTGAAGCGAACGCCCACGTTGAAGCCCATCTCGGTGTTTTGATAGATGAGGTCGAGGTCGTTGGTGAGCGTCCACCCGTTGTTGGGGGACATCGCGTCGTAGAAGCTGTCGTAGAAGACCGGGCGGTTGTTGGTGAGGGAGAGGGAGTTCCAGACACCCCGGAAGGTGTTGCGGATGGCGAGGTCGCCGACCTTCGCCTGGAGGATTCCCTGGAGGGTGAGCATCCAACCGCCCGCGGCCTCGGCGGTGGGCGGGCCGCGCATCGCGATGGAGGGGTTGGCGATGGCGCTGTCGGAGAAGTTGGCGTTGGCGTTGTCGTACGACTGCACGAAGCTGAAGGTGCCGAACCACTGCACCCGCTCGAACACCGCCGACAGGTTGAGCACCGCGAGCGGGGCGAACTCCACCGCGGCCCCGGCGCGCACGAAGCCCGGCGAGACCGCGAGGCTGCCCGCCGCCGCCCAGTAGGTGTTGCGCAGCACGATGGGGTTGTCGGGCCGGTCGAAGATGCGGTGGCGGTAGCCCACGCGGAGGTCGTTGAAGAGCCCCAGCGGGTTGACCCGCAGCACGGTGCTGTTGCGGAGGTACAGCCCGTTGGTGACCCGGCCGACGCGGGTGTTGAAGCGGTCTTGCGCGTCGGCGACGGAGGGCGCGACCACGGCGAGCGCGGCGGACGCAGCGACGACGACGGCGAGTCCCCGACGGAGAAACCGGTGCTCCACCATAGGCTTCGATTGGTCGGGCAGCCGCCGGGGTGAAGTCAAGCAAAGAGGCAGCGCGCCAGCGGGTTCTGATGTCGGCGGCGCCCGACGTGAGGCGCCAGTCATCACGTCGACGCCGCGGTTGACAGCGTTGTGTCGACGGGGCTAACGACTTTGCCGGACGGGACGGTTCCCTCTTCTATGGCCGAACAGCTTGCACCAGGCGCGATCTTCGGAAGGGACTTCCGCGTGGTGCAGCGCATCGCCGCCGGGGGAATGGGCACCGTCTACGAGGCGGTGCAGCTCTCCACCGGCAAGCGCCGCGCGCTGAAGATCATGCACGCCCAGTACGAGGGCGACGACCGCACGCGGCTGCGCTTCATCCAGGAGGCACAGGCCACCGCCGCGGTGGAGAGCGACCACATCGTCGAGATGGTCACGGCCGGCGTCGAGGAGGAGACCAACACCCCATGGATCGCCATGGAACTCCTCCAGGGCAGCGACATGAAGACCGCCCTCGCCGAGCGCGGCACCTTCACGAAGCCCGAGGTCGCGGAGATGTTTCGTCAGCTCTGCCACGGGCTCGGCGGCGCGCACCGCGAGGGGCTCGTGCACCGCGACCTCAAGCCCGAAAACATCTTCCTCGCCCTGCCGCGGCGGGAGGGCATCCCCTTCACGGTGAAGATCCTCGACTTCGGCCTCGCCAAGCTGGTGCAGGAGTCGTCGACGCAGGGCTCGGCCACGCAGGCGGTGGGCTCTCCGCGCTGGATGGCCCCCGAACAGGCGGGCCTGAGCGGTCAGATCGCGCCGCAGACGGACATCTGGGCGCTCGGGCTCATCGCCTTCAACCTCCTCACGGGCAAGGTCTACTGGCGCATCGCCAACTCGCCGAGCTCGACCATCATGCAGCAGCTCACCGAGGTGCTGATGCAGCCGTTGGAGCCCGCCTCGGTGCGCGCCGCGGAGTACGGCGTCGGGCACCTCCTGCCGCCGCGCTTCGACGCGTGGTTCGCGCGGTGCGTGGTGCGCGAGGCCGACCAGCGCTTCCGCGACGCCAACGAGGCGTTGAGCGAGCTGCTCCCGGTGCTCGAGTCGCCGAGCCTGCGTCCGATGCGTGCGCTCAGCCGCCCGCCGGTCATCGACCTCGACGCGGAGATCCACCGCGACGAGACGCCGTTTACGCTCGATGGTCCCGCGTCGAGCCAGCCATCGATGACCTCGCTGCCCGAAGCGCCGCCGTCGCGGCTCATGGGACAGGTCGGGTACGTGCTCGTCGGCGCGCTGGTGAGTGCGGCCGTGGTCTTCGCCGTCGCGATGGGCCTGCGCCGCAGCGCCACCCAGCCGCTGCCACCGAGCCTGCCGAGCACCGCGGCGATCGTCGACGCCCAGACCGCCGCGCCCGTCGCCGTCAACGTGACGGTGGACGCGGGTGGGACGACGGCGATGGTGTTCGCGCCCTCCGAGACCGACGCGGGCCCGGCGCCGACGGTCGTGACGCCGACGGTCGTGACGCCGGTCGCCAACCCGGTCGCCAACCCGGTCGTTCGACCCGGACCCGTGGCGCCCGTGGTCGCCGCCCGCGCCGATGCCGGTGAGGCCCCCAACGAGAGTGCCCTGCAAGATCGTCTGGAGGCGCAGCTCCGCGACCGGCGCGTCGACGTCCACGCGTGCTTCGAGCAGGCGTCGGAGCACAACCCCACGCTCGCGGGCGAGCTCATCGTGAGCTGCGTCGTGGGCGCCGACGGGCGCACCTCCGAGATCTCCGTTCGTGGTCTCCCCGCGGCGCCCGCGGTCGCCGAGTGTGTGTCGGGCCTCGTGCGGGGAATGACCTTCCGCAACCCGCCTCCGGCGCCGATGACCCTCGCGTATCGGTGGACCTTCGCGCGCACCGAGCCCGCGACGCCGCCCACGACCCCGGCTCCCGCGACGCCGCCTGCCGAGACGCCGACCCCGCCGCCCGCCGAGACGCCGACCCCGGCTCCGTAGCGCGAATCGCCCGCGCGCCGAAACCCATCACGCGCGGCGGTGTCAGCACCCCGTCGATCAAAGGACGCTCCGCCTCGGAGTGTCGTTGCTGTCATCCCGCGCGGCTGCGCCGTACGATGCGCGCGGCGGAAGTCCATCCACTCGCAGGGGAACCCATGCGCTCACGCTCTCTTTTCCTCCAGGCGTCGTGCCTCGTCGCGCTCTCCGCCTTCGGTACCGGTTGCCCTGGGCGGTCCGTCGCGATCGTCCCGACAGTAGGCGAGGTGGAGCGCGTGCGCGCCGGCATCACCGTCGTGGAGGGCTCGCACTCCCGCCCCGTCGAAGACCTGCTGCGCGTCGAGCGAGGCGCGCTCGTGCGCACCGACGCCTCGGGTCGTGCGGTGCTCGGGCTCGACCACGGCGAGCGGCTGCTGCTCGACCACGACAGCGCCGTGCGGGTGGGCGACGACGGGACGGTCACCCTCGACACCGGCCGCGTGTGGATCGAGCGCGGCGCGACGAGCGTGCGGGGCGCGGGTGCGACGCTGCGCGCGGGCGTGACGACGCTGCGCCTGGACGGGGCGCGGGCGAGCGTTCGGCGCGAGGGCGACGGCGCCGAGGTGGACGTGCTGGAGGGCGAGGTGACCTGGGCGCTGCGCGACCGGCAGGGGGTGGTTCGTACGGGCGAGCACGGCGCGCTGCGGGGCGATCAGGCGACGGTCGCAGCGCGGCGGCTCTTCGACGACTGGACGGGCGGCCTCGCCGACGCGACGGCGCGGGGCGTCTCGACGGCGGGCGCGACGGAGCTCGGCGCGGTGTCGGCGCGGCGTCCCGACGACGTGGGTCGGCCGCGGTGGCCGCTGGTGTTGCAGCGGGTCGACGCACGGGTCTCGGTGGTGGGCGACCTCGCGGTGACCGAGCTGGAGCAGACCTTCTTCAACCCGTCGGCCGACACGGTCGAGGGGCTGTATACGTTGACCGTTCCGCACGGGGCGGTGCTGCAACGCTTCGCGGTCGAGCGCCGCGGCAACATGGTCGACGCCATCGTGCAGGAGCGCGCCTCGGCCGCCGCGCAGTACCAGGCGCAGGTGTACGCGGGGAGTCCCTTCGACCCCGCGCTGTTGGAGTGGGACGCGCCCGGTCGCTACCACGCTCGGCTCTTCCCGGTCGTGGCGGGGAGCGCGCGGCGCATCCTCGTCACGTACACCCAGTGGCTCAACCCGACGCCCGATGGTCGTCGCAGCTACCGTCTGCCGCTCTCCGGTGTGGGGACCTCCATCGGCGAGCTCCGCGCCGAGGTGGACCTCTCGCGCACCGCCATCCGCGAGGTGCGCGCCAGCAGCGGCACCGTCGTCGACGGCACCACCCTCACCCTGCGCCGCAGCGACACCACGCCGACCGCGGACTTCGTGCTCGACCTCCTCGGCGCGCCCCCCTCCGACGGAACCATCCTTCGCAGCCCGGGCGAGACCCAGGGCAACGACCGCGGCGCCTTCATCCGCGTCTCGGTGCAGGCGCCGGAGCGAGCGGCGCGCGCGGCTCACGATGACGGCGTCGATGTGGTGGTCATCGCCGACCACTCGGCGGCCACCGGGTCCGATGCGGCGGCGTTGCAGTTGGCGTTCGTCGACGCGCTGACCTCGTCGCTCACGGCGCGCGACCGGGTGCTGGTCGCGGCGGGCGACGTCGGCGTGCGCCCGCTGGGCAAGACCGTGATGCGACTCGATGCTGCGAGCGCTGAGGCGCGCAACGCCTCGCTCGACGCCCTCGCGCGTGACCGCCTCGGCGGCGCGACGGACCTGCTGGCGATGGTGGAGGCCGCGCACGCCGCGCTCGACCCCGAGCGCAACGGCGCGATCGTGTACCTCGGCGACGGTCGGGGAACGGTCGGCGAGCGGGAGCTCTCGGAGCTGCGCGCGAGGCTGGCGCGGATGCAGCCGAGGCCGAGGTTCTACGCCGTGGCGATGGGCGAAGGGCCGCGGCTCGACCTGCTGACGGGCATCGCCGAGCCGTCGGGATTGGCCGCGCGGGTGGTCGATCGGTCGGAGGTCGCGCGCACCGCGATGACGCTGCTCTCGCACATGGCGCGGCCGCTGGTGCGCGGCTTTCGCGCCGACCTCGGGCCCGAGGTCGAGCGGGTGTACCCGACGGAGGCCGTCGACCTCCCGGCGGGCGAACCGCTGGAGGTGCTCGGTCGCGCGGTGGCAGAGCCCCCGAGTCGGGTGACGGTTCGCGCGCGGTGGCACGGCGTCGAACGCACCAGCACCGTGACGCTCTCCAGCCTGGTGATCCCCGACCGCGGCGACCTGCGGGCGCGGTGGGCGGGCGCACGGTTGGAGCACCTGCTGGCGCGCGACGAACCACGCGCGGCGATCGTGGAGCTCGGCACGCGCTACCACCTCATCACGCCGTTTACGTCGTTGTTCGTGCCGGGCGAGGACCAGTACGCGGCACCGCCAGCCGTCAGCGATGTGAGGGACTTCTCGATCTTCGATTTGATCCCGCTGGTGGGCTGCTCGCGCAGCGACGCGCCCTCCTTGGCTTCAGCCGAACCACCAGCACCGCCTCCGGTGACGACGCCGACCTCTGTCGTCGCGCCCACGCCACAGAGCGCGCCGATGCCCAACAACGCACCGGCCGGTCGTCGCGACAGCCCCGTCCGCACGTCGGCAGCCCCGCGACTCGCACAGACCCGCGGCCGCGAGACCGAAGCGCGAAACGGCGTCGCCAACGAGGAGGGCGGGGACTCCATCGGAGGCATGGCCGGCGAGGCCGCGGGGGGTTCGCCTGCTGCGGCCCCGGCAGCGGCAGAGGCCGTCGTACCGGGTGGTTTGATCGCGCCCCAGATGGTCCCGCTGCCACCCGCTGCGCCCGCCCCGGTGGTGGCGGCGCCCGCGCCCGAAGCGGCCGCGAGACCACGCGCTCATGCGGTCAACCGTCGCTACGAGATCCGACGCGAGGCCGATCGCTCCCGCGATGGGGTCGACCTCGACACCAGCGAGGCACCCACCGACCCTGCGGCGGCCCAACCGTCCGTCGACGAGAGAGCCCATGGCGGCGAGCAGGCCGCCCAACAGGCCGCGCGACAGATCGACGGCGACGACCGCACCACCACCGACGCCGAACGCAGTCGCGCAGTGACGAGCGTGGCCGCCGGTCCGGCTCATTGCAGCGACGCGGCGGCGGTCACCCTCGCCGAGCGCATCCCCCTCTGGCGCGAACGCCTCGGCGCCCACGCCGGCGTCAGCGGTGCGCTCTCGGTGCTGCGTGACGCGCGCCGGAGCTGCGAGCTCCCGTCCTGGTCGGACGAGGTCGCGCTGTTGCGTCTCATCACGACGGCCCACGGCTCGGTCGACGATGCCATCGCCCTCGCGCGGGCGGCGCAGGGCGGAGCGAAGCGCTGGCTCCAGCAGCAGGCGATGCGGGCCATGGCGCGCGCGGGTGACCTCTCCCGCGTAGGCGAGCTCGGGCTCGGTCGGCTCGACCCATCGCAGCTCACGCAGATGCTCACCACGGCGACCGACCCCGCCGCGCGGCGTGCGCTGCTCCAGACGCTGGCGCGGCGCTTCCCCGACGACCTCGACCTGATGCTGCTGACCCTCGACGCGGCCTCCGCGGCGGGCGACGCCGACGAGGTGCACCGCACGGCACAGCGACTCCGATCGGACCCACGGGCCGACGCGCGCGTCCGTACGGCCGTGGGCGAAGCGCTGCTCGCGGTGCACGACGAGCCCGAGGCGCGCCGGGCCTTCAGCGAGATCGTGGAGTTTGCGCCGGACGACCCCTTCGCGCGGCAGCGGCTGGGCGACATCGCGCTGTCGCACGGGTGGGCCGACGAGGCGTACCGGCAGTTTCAGACGCTGGCGTCGTCGCAGTCCGACGCGCCGGAGATTCTCGTGCGCGTGGCGTGGGCGGCGCGGATGCTCGGTCGCCTCGACGAGGCCATTCGCCTCGCCGAGCGGGTGACCGCCGAGAGCGCTCCGGGCGCACGGGCACCACTCATCGAAGCGGTCGTGGCGTGGGTGGCCTGCGAGCTCGCCATCGCCTCCAACGACCCCGCGCTGCCCGCCGCCTCGGTGCCGCAGCTCCGCGCCCGCTGGCGCCGGAGCCCCGCCGCGCAAGGAGCGGGAGCCGTGCGGGCCGTCCTTCGTTGGACGCACCCTGACGATGGCGCCGAGCTCTGGGTGACGCTGCCCGGTGCGCCGTCGCAGCGAGCGGATGTGGTGGCGTCGGCGGTTCCGTTGGAGGCCACGACGCTGGCCGAGCGCCCCACCGCGCTCTCGCTGGAGGTGCGACGCGGCGGCGGCGCGAGGCCGCGCGGCACCGCCGACCTCATCGTGTTGTGGGCCGAAGGAACCGCCGACGAGCGACTGCTCCGCACCACGGTCACCTTCGACCCGGAGCACCCGCGCGTGGTCTTCGACGTGACGCCCACCGCGCTCACCGAGCGTCCGCTCGTTGCTGCTCCGGTTGGGGGTGCACGATGAGGGCGGTCTGCGTTTTCGCGGCGCTCGCCATCGGTTGCGGCGGCCGGGCGCAGGCCCTCCGGTCGGCGCCGACCACGTGTGCGACGCTCGATGTCCAGCACGGCGGCGTGACCGTCGCGAGCGAGTCCGTCGCCCGAAGCGCGCGGGTTCCGTGCGCGGGAATCGTCGTCACGGACACCGCGGGCCGCGCGGTGCTGCACACCGACAACGGCCTGGAGCTGCGCGTCGCGGGTGATACCAGCCTGCGCTTCGTCGACGGCGTCGCATCGCTGGAGCGCGGGCGGGTGTTTGCCACGGGGCGAGGCGTCGACGCGCGCGGCTTCCAGGTGGGTGAAGCGCGCGTGGAGATCGGCGACGCGGCCCTGGAGCTCGAACGCGACACCGCGGGCGCGCGGGTGATCGTGGTGCGCGGCGAGGTCGCGTGGCGACAGGGTCGACGGCAGGGTCAGCTCGCGCAGGGCGAGTCGCTGGAGGGGACAGGTGAGCTCACGCCGCGCGCGGCCTCGGTGTGGGACGACTGGACGGGCGGAGCGGCCTCCCCGCAGGGCATCGCGCGTCCTCCCGGGCGCGGCGTGGGCGCAGCCTTCGCGCACGTCACGGACGGGGAGGCGCCCATGGCCTTGGCGGTGCGCTCGCACGAGGTGCGAACAGCCATCCGCGGCGACCTCGCGGTGACCACCGTCGAGCAGCGCTTCTTCAACGGCGCGCCCAGCGCGTCGGAGGTGGACTGGCGGCTCCCGCTCCCGGAAGGCGCGATCGTGTCGAGCTTCCGCGTCGCGCACGGCGAAGCAACGTGGACCGACTCCTCCCCCGTGGTGCTCTCGCGCGTCTCGCGCGACGGCGTGTCCTCGGCCCTCTACGCCGACGACGACGGGACGGCCCGCGCCTACCTGGGGACGCTCGCCCCGGGCGAGGAGCTGCGCGTCTCGCTCTCGTGGACGCAGTGGCTCACCCGCGACGGCAACCGCCGCATCTACGTCGCCGGAACGGCCGCCACCGACCCGCCGCTCATCGGCGAGTACAGCGTCGACGTCGACGTGTCGCGCGCGGGCGCCCGCTCCGTGGCCATCCCCGAGGGCGCCCGCCTCGTCGAGGGTCACGTGCGCTTGCGCCGCAGCGACTACCGCCCGCGCGGCGAGACCGCCGTCGAGCTCACCGATGCGCCTTCGGCCACGCCGTCGGCCCGCGCCTGGCGCAGCGCCCACAACGGCACCTCCTCGCTCTCCGTCGACCTCGCGCTGCCGACGCCCACCCTCGACGGCAGCGACGTCATCGTCGTGGTCGACGACTCCGCCGGAACCGAACGCAGCGCCCTGGAGATGGCCCGCGCCGCGGTCGACGCCATGCTCCGCCAGCTCGGCGCCTCCGATCGCGTGGCGTTGTGGTTCGGTGACCTCCGCGGACGCCCCGCAGCCGGGCCCGCGGGCGCCTTGAGCCGCCTCGACGACGCGCGCCGCGAGGCCATCGTCGACGCCGTCGCGCGGGTGCGACTCGGCGGAGCGACCAACCTCGGGCGCATCCTCGCGGATGCCAACGCGGCGCTCGATCCGTCGCGCAACGGTGTGATCATCTACCTCGGCGACGCGACCCCCACGGTGGGCCCCATCGACCCGTCGCGCCTGCGCGACGACCTGCGCCGCCAGGCGCCCGACCTGCGCCTCTACGTGCTCGGCCTCGGCAGCGACGCGCACCCCGAGGTGCTCGCTCCTCTCGCCGCCGGAGCGCACGCCACCGAGCGCGCGACCGACCGCGCCGAGGCCGTCGCCGCTTCGGGTCGACTCGTCGCGAGGGCGATGCAGCCGATGCTCCGCGACGTCGTCGTCACCGCGGGCAACACGGTGCACACCATGCTCCCGGCGCGGGTCGATCGATGGTTTGCGGGCGACCCGCTGCGCTTCGTGGGCGTCGTCGAGGGCAAGCTCCCGAAGGAGGTTCGTGTGCGCGCCCGCGTCGGCGCTGATGTCCGCGAGTGGACGCTCCCGATCAACCCCACGCCCGTGTTCGATGAGGGCGATCTGCAACGGCGCTGGGCCCAGCTCCGGGTGCGTGACCTCATCGCCCAGGGCGGCAGCCGCGGCGCCGTCGCCGACCTCGGCGCCCGCTTCGGCCTGGTGACCTCCGTGTCGGGCCTCGCGCTCGGCGCTTCGGCACCAGACGCCACCGGGCTCTTCGCGCGTTCGAGCTTGTGGGAAGAGGACACCGCCCGCACGTCGCTCCCCGCGCTCGGCGTCGCGGAGTCCATCTCGCCCCGCGGCATCGCGCGCTTCGGCGAGAGCCACGCCGCGCCCATCGCCATCGACGACGGCAGCGGCTGGACGCCCCACGCCCTCGGCGAGGGCCAGGGGCTCGGCGGACGCGCCGCGCTCGTCGCCGCGCTCGCCAGCGCAGGAGACGCCGCCAACGCCTGCGTCGCCCGCAAGCGCGCGCTGCGCCCCACCCTCGCGGGAGAGGTCACCGTGCGCGCCACCGTCGGCGCCGACGGGCACGTGAGCCTCGCCACCGTCGCGAGCTCGACCCTGCGCGACGTCGAGACCGAAGCGTGCGTGCAGCGCGCCGTCGCATCGGTGACGTTCCCGTCGCTCGAACTCCTCGGCGCGACGCCCGACACCGTCGATCGCACGTTCCGCTTCGACCCGCCCGCAGAAGGCGGCGGGCGTGGGCCCGCAGCGGCGCGGTGCCCGTCGAGCGCGCAGCTCCCGCGAACGCTCCGCGCGGCGCTCTGGCGTGAGCGCTGGCGCACACGCGGCGAGGATGCGTACGGCGCCGTCGCGGTCTGGACCGACGCCCGCAACCGCTGCGAGCTCCGCTGGTGGGAGGACCGCGTCGCGTTGCTGGAGGTCTTCCTCGAAGGGCTGCACGACCCGGCCGCGCTGTCGACGCTGCGCGAGGGCCTCGTCGATCCCTCGGTCATCGACTGGTTCGACACCGCGCTCGCGCGTCGCTTCGGTCCGGCCTTCGCGTGGCGCGCCGCGCACGGTCGCACCGAGCTCGTCGACTGGGACGCGCTCCTCCGCCGCCTCGCCACGCCTGGCGTCACGCCGGCCCAGCGCGTGGACATCCTCCGCGCGTGGCTCGCCGTCGCCCCGCGCGACATCGACCTCCTGCTCCGCTACATGGACGCCCTCGCCGCCGTCGACCGCGGACCCGAGGCGCGCGCCATCGCCGATCGACTGCGCCGCGACCCGGCTGCCGATGCGCGGGTCCGCAGCCGCGTGGGCGAACTCCTGCTCCGGTTGGGCGCGCGCGACGAAGCGCTGCGAGCCTTCTCGGAGATCGTCGAGGGCGCCCCGTACGACCCTGCGGCGCGCGAGCGACTGGGCGATCTGTTGCTGGCCTTCGAGTGGTTCGAGGAGGCGTACGCCCAGTACGTGACGCTGCGCGCGCTCCGCCCCGGCGACCCCGCCGTCGAGGTGCGCGTGGCCATGGCCGCCCTCGGCGCGGGCCGCGAGGACGAGGCGCTGCGAACCCTCCGCGCGGCCTCCGAAGGCAGCGGCGACGCGGCGCTCGTGGCCGGACTGCGTGCCGTGCTCGACCGTGAGGTGCTGCGCATCGCCGCCGCGCGACCCGACGACCCGGGCCTGCGCGCGTGGACCCGCGGAACCCGCGCCGCGAGCCGCGACACCATCGCGCTGCGCTGGAGCCACCCCGACGTCGGCCTGGAGCTGCTCGCCCGCTCCCCCGACGACGTCGCCTTCGCGGAAGTCGGTGAGTCGCCGCTCGCGCTTGGGCTGCGGGTCTTTCAGCCGCTCACGGCCGTGGAGGGGTTGCGCCTCGTGGTGCGCGGTCGCGTCGGTCTACGCGGCGGTCGCTCGGCGCACGCCACGCTGCTGTTGCGACTCGCTGGCGGTGACCGACCGCGCGCGGTTCAGGTCGACGTCGCCCTCGACGCCGCGCACCGGGCCCGTGCCTATGTCATCCACAACGGCGAACTCGTCGAAGAGCCCATCGACCCGACGCTCGTCCCGACCGCCACCGAGACGCTCGAATAACCCCTCAGTCTTCTTCGCCTTCTTCCTCTGCACGCTGGCCCGCCGCGAAGCGGTCGAGCGTCGCGTCGAGGTCCGCCAGCAGCACCTTGTTGCCGTCCTGCGTGTACGTCGCGAGGGCGGCCTCGTAGCGTGGAAGCGCCTTCACGAAGTCCGCGATGACCCGCGGATCATCGAGCGACGGCGCCCACGCCCCGTACCCCATGAGGTCGAGGTAGCGCGCGTTGAGGATCTGCTCGAACTGCCCCGCCAGCGGCACCGCCAGCATCGGCTTGCGCAGGTACACGGCCTCCCCCATCAGCGTGAAGCCCGCCGACGCGATGACCCCGCGGCAGCTCGCGAGGTCGGCGATGAAGCCCTTCTCGCCGATGGGTCGGTACACGAGGTTGTCGTCGCGCACGTCCTCGCTGATGTCGCGACGCACGCCGTAGACACGACACTCCAGGCCCGTCGCCTTGAGCGCGTCGATGAGCGTCTGGTCGCCGCCGCCCGTCTGGTAGACGAGCAGGTGTTCGCCCGCGCTGCGCGTCGCGGCGAGAATCTCCGGCCGCAGGATGGGCGCGTGCAGCGCCGTGCGCGCCTTGCGCACCGGCGGCCGGAAGAAGGTCGTGATGAGGTAGCGATCGCAGAACGGGAGCTTGGCCTTCACGAAGGCCCTGGCGACGGCGAACTCCGCCTCGGCGCCGTCGACGACGCGCGGGTCGAGGGTGCAGCGGTTGATCACCTGCATGTTGTCGATCGACACGATGGGGAGGCGCTGGTTCTTCGCGTAGAGCCAGGTCCACGACTCGAAGTCGGAGATGACCGCCTCGGCGCGGAAGCTGTCGAGCAGGTCGAAGTACGCGAGGATGTTCTTGGGCGTTCCGGTGAGGCCGCTGGTGACGTTGGACCAGAGGGTCTTCGTCTTCCGCACGCGGTTCTCCTCCAGGATCATGTGGTACCCATGGATCTGGTGCACCCCGCTGAAGCGCTTCGAGAGGAAGTCCACCGCGCGCCCCGAGGCCATCACCTGCACCTCGTGCCCCGCCGCGACGAGGTGCTCCAACACCACCCGCGAGCGCATCGCGTGACCCAATCCCTCGCCCACCACCCCGTAGAGGATCTTCATCCCGCGGACCATACCGCAGGCCCCGCGCGGGAGCGCTGACCGATGCGCCGCCGCGTCTGGAGCGAGACGCTCCCCTTCTCCGCGCTCACGGACCCATCGACCCTGCGGCTGCTCGCCCGCTTCGACGTGGAGCTCGTCGCCGCCGTGCGCCCGTGGGACCTCGTCGACGTGCCCGCCCTCGTCGGCGCCTGCAACGACGCGGGCGTGGGTCTCGGCCTCTGGCCGATGATCGCCGACGCCGACGGCCGCTGGGCCAACGCGCTCAACGCCCTCGCGTTCACCCGCTTCGTGCGCGACCTCCTCGATGCCGTCCCCGATGGGGCGCGCATCATCGATATTGCCGTCGACCTCGAACCGCCCTTCGGCGTCGTCACCACCGCGCTGCGCTCGCCCGCTGCCGTGTGGCCCTCCCTCGCCTCCATCAACGGAACCAACTGGACCGCCGCCCGCGCCCTCTTCCGCACCCTCATCGGCGCCGTCCACGAGCGCGGGGTTCTCTGCACGTCCGCGGTGCTGCCCTTCGTCCTCCTCGATCCGCGCGGCGGTCGACTGCGCCCCATCCAACGCGTGCTGTCCGTCCCCGTCGACGCCCTCCCCTGGGACCACGCCAGCGTCATGCTCTACACCTCGATGATGGAGGGCTGGTCGGGTGGATTCGTTCGCCGCGACCGCGCCGTCGACCTGCTCGCGCGCGGTTCGGCGGCCGCCCGACGCCGCTTCGGTCACGCCGCGGGCGTCTCGCTCGGGGTCGTCGACGTGGGCGCGCTGGGTGACGAGCCGCGCTACCGCGACCCCGCCGAGCTCGCGGCCGACGTCGCCGCCGCGCGGCGCGAAGGGGTCGATGCCATCACCCTCTTCGACCTCGGCGGGGTGCTCCGGCGGGGACCTCCCGAGGCGTGGCTCGATGCGCTCACCCGGCCGTGACGGCGCCCGGGCGGAGAAAATCCCTCCGGGGGCGATAGACCGTTTCGGGACGCGATGATAGGGTCGCCGACGCTTGCGGGTTCATAGCCGTTTCACCCACGGACATGGAGCCGCCGCCGTCATCGAAGGGTGGCAGTGGGGGTGGTGCTCATCCCAGGCGTGGTCTGGTGGATGGCCCGTCACCCCATCCTCGCAGTGGTCGTCACCACGGCGCAGACCACGGTCGTGTGACGGTGCATCGCCCGACGAGACGCTCCCCAACTCCGGGCGTCCGTCACAACTGTCCGAGGTCGTGTCATGGGATCCAGAATCTACGTCGGCAACCTTCCCTTCACCGCAGATGAGCCTCAGGTGCGCGCCCTCTTCGAGCCGAGCGGCGGCGTGCGAGAGGTTCGCATCGTCGAAGACCGCGAGACCGGCCGCCCCCGCGGCTTCGCGTTCGTCGAGATGAACAGCGAGGCCGAAGCCATCGCGGCCATCAAGGCGGTGCACGGCCTCAACTTCGGCGGCCGCGCCCTCACCGTCAACGAGGCCCGCGAGCGTGAAAACCGCGGCGGTGGCGGCGGCGGTGGTGGCTACGGCGGTGGTGGCGGCGGCTACGGCGGCGGCGGCGGTGGCGGCGGTGGTGGCTACGGCGGTGGCGGCGGCTACGGCGGCGGCGGCGGTGGCGGTGGTCGCGGCGGCCCCCGTGGCGGCGGCGGTGGCGGCGGCCGTCGCGGCGGCTGATCGTCCTCTCCTTCTCTCCCTCCCTCTCGACTCTCCTTCGCAGCACTGGGTCTCTCGCACCGACGAACGCTTGACGATGCGTCGGTGGGCGTGATCGCTTGCGCCCTCCCGTGGGCTCAGGCGTCCAGAGATCCGCCGATGGTCGGCCGTCGGCATCGACGCCCGGCACCCCGCGCCTCGGCGCGACCGACCCCTCCAGCAGCAGTGGCCTGGGCACCCGCTCGCGCAGCGCCGCCGAGCGCATCGACGCGCAGGAGCACCTCGCCAACGTCTCGCGCCTGCGCACGGTGCACACCGTCGCCGCGGCCCTCTGGGTGCTCACCATCGCCTGCGACTGGAACGCCACCACCTTCGTCACCCACCGCCCCATCGGGTGGTTTCTGGTGTGGCGCGCGACGGTCCTCGTGGTGCTGGTGGGCGAGGTGTTTCGACTGCGCTCCGATCCGCCGCCCTCGCCGGCCGAGCTTCGCGCGCTGGAGCTGATGGCCCACGGCACCGCGGCGATCTCCGTCGCCATGATGGCCATGGAGTACAAGGGCATCGCGAGCCCCTACGCCCACGCGGTGTCGTGCGTGCTCGTGGCCCGCGCCGTCGCGCTCCCCGAACCCTGGCAGCGCAACGCCACCTGGGGACTCATCCCGGCGTTGCTCTTCGGAGTCACCCTGGGCGTCGCGGCGTGGTTCTCGCCCACCATCGCAGAGGACTTCCGGCACCCCGAGCGCGTCTCGGAGTTTGCCCTCGGCGTCGGGCTCCAGCTCGTCACCTTCGTCCTCGCGGCGACCGGCGGTCACGCGACCTGGGCGCTGCGACGCCGCGTGCTGGAGACCCGCTCGGTCGGTCGCTATCGCTTCAAGCACAAGCTCGGCGCCGGCGCGATGGGCGAGGTCTGGCTCGCGCACCACCCGGCCCTCAAGCGCGACGTCGCGGTGAAGCTCTTGAAGGGCGAGCCCAACGCCGCGGCCGTGCATCGCTTCGAGCGCGAGGTGCGCGCGACGGCCGACCTCGTGCACCCCAACACGGTGCGCGTCTTCGACTACGGAACCACCGAAGACGGGCACTGGTACTACGTGATGGAGCACCTCCCCGGCGAGACGCTCTCCACCCTCGTGCACCGCGACGGCCCGCTCGCTCCTGCGCGCGTCGCCCGCATCGCGCTCCAGACGGCGGGCGCGCTCGGCGAGGCCCACGCCCACGGGATCATCCACCGCGACATCAAGCCCGACAACCTGATGATCGCCCAGCTCGCGGGGCAGCCCGACTTCCTGAAGGTGCTCGACTTCGGCGTCGCCAAGATCGCTTCCACCCGCGGGACGCTCGCTCCGACGAGCGACATCACCCGCGAGGGCATCATGCTCGGAACGCCCCTCTTCATGGCCCCCGAGCAGGGCGCGGGGGAAGCCATCGACGCCCGCGCCGACCTCTACTCCGTGGGCTGCGTGATGTACTTCGCCCTCTGCGGACAACCGCCCTTCGACACGGGCAACGCGGCCACCACCGTCCTCATGCACATGACCCAGGAGCCGCCCTCGCTCGAAGCGCGCGGCGCCCTCGTGCCGCCCGCGCTCACGGCCGTGGTGATGAAGTGCCTCGCCAAGAATCCGGTGGAGCGCTTTCCCGATGCTGCGTCCTTGGCAGCGGCACTCGCTCCGCTCGCGACGACGGACGCGTGACGCGACGGCGGTGGTAGAGTCGCCGCGCCCGTCCCCGGCGCGCGCATGGAAAGCCTCACCCCCGGAACCCTCCTCGCCGGTCGCTTCGCCATCGAGTCCGTGCTCGGCCGCGGCGGCATGGGCCAGGTGCTGCGCGCCAAGGACAAGAAGCTCGGTCGCACCGTCGCGATCAAGTTTCTCCCCGCGGCCGACAAGGAAGCGGGAGACGAGCCGGGGCAGGCGCGGCTGCTGCGCGAGGCCCGGGCGGCGGCGGGGCTCAACCACCCCAACATCATCCAGGTGTTCGACGTCGGGGAGACCGACAACGGGGCCGTGTACGTGGTGATGGAGCTCATCGAGGGGCGCAGCCTGCGCTCGCACATGGAGGCCGACGACCTCCCGCTCGACGAGCTCGTCCGGGTGCTCATGGAGTCGGCGCGGGCCCTCGCGGCGGCGCACCAGCACGGGGTCGTTCATCGGGATGTGAAGCCCGACAACATCATGGTGCGCAAGGATGGTCGCGCGGTGGTGCTCGACTTCGGCATCGCCAAGCGGGTGCACCTCGACCTGCGCCCCGACCTCAGCGCGGGCGACACCCAGCTCACGCAGCCGGGCACCGTCGTCGGGACGCCGTCGTACCTCTCGCCCGAGCAGATCTCGGGCGGAGCGGTCACCGGCGCCGCCGACCAGTTCGCCCTGGCGGTCACCGCCTACGAGGCCATCGTCGGCCGCATCCCGTGGAAGAACACCCGCCCGATGCCCCTCATGGGCGAGATCATGATGGTGCCGGTTCCGTCGCTGAAGACCGAGCGGCCCGACCTGCCCGCCGAGCTCGCCGACGCCGTCGCGCAGGCCCTCTCCAAGAAGCCCGAGCAGCGCTTCGCGAACATGGACCTCTTCGCCGACGCGCTCGTCCCCTTCGCCGCGCTCGGGCTGTCCAGCGGCCGCGCCTCGGCCTACTCCGCGCCGCCGCTGTCCACGCCATCACCGGCCCCCGTCCCCACGCCCGCGGCGCCGCCGAGCGAGACCCACTTCGCGCCGACCATCCGCGCTTCGACCCCCGAGCTCTCACCCTCCCCCGACCATGGCCCGCGGCGCCTCCCCGCGTGGGTCCCGCGCGTCGCCGCGCTCGCCGCGGTCACCCTCGCCGTGCTCGTCGGCGGCCTCGCCTGGCGCTCCCGCCACGCCGTCACCGTCGCTCCGCTCGCGCCGCTGGAAGGCGCCCGCGACGTCGTGGCGTGCCCGGTGTTCGAGGTCTCGTCGACCGCGCCCACGGACGGGTGGCTCGGGGCCGCCGTGTCCAACGTGGTCTGCCGCACCACGGGCCTCGGGCTCGGTGACCCTCGTCGCGTTCGCCTCGCGCCGACCCTGCTCGACCTCCCGCGCCACCCGTCGAGCGACGCGCCTGTCGACCCCTACGCGGCTCCCGACGCGCGCGCCCGCAGCCTCACCGCCGCCCGCGCGTTTCCGTGGCGCATCGACGGGCGCGTGACCACCGCGGGCGACCGCTTCGACGTCGCCGTCTCGCTCTACGACCGCGCCGAGCGGGTCATCGCGCGCGGGCACGGCGCGGGGGACGACCTCACCTTCGCCGCGCAGACCGCCGCCATCGAGCTCCTCACCACCGCGGCCGACCTCGACCGCCCCGTCGACCCGGTCGTCGCCCCGTGGATCGGCACCTCCAACCGACGCCACCTCCTCGCGTACACCACGCTCGACGAGGCCACCGCGCACCGCAGCGTCGCGCGCTCGCGCCCCACCTGCGAGCGCCTCGAAGCCGGCGCCCGCCCCTTCGGAACGCTCTCCACCATCGCCCTCGCCGAGTGCCGCCTCGCGCGCGTCGTGACCAGCGTCGCGCCCGACAGCGCCCCGGTGATTCCCGTCGACCGCAGCTCTCCGGGGAGCCTGGTGCTCACGGCCCGCTACCACCTCGCGACCAACGGCCACGACGACGCACGCGCCCTCGCCGCCGAGCTGGCGGCGCTGCCCCACCCCAACGATCCGTACCTTGGATCGCTCGTGAGCGAGTCGCAGGCCGAGATCGCCCAGACCCTCGGTGATGCCTCGCGCGCCAGAGAGCTCGCGCTGGCCGCCGTCGAGGCCGACCCGCAGTCCGACCTCGCGTGGGCCCGCGTGGTCTCGCTCGCCGTCGGTGACCCCAACCCCACGCCCGTGTTTCGCATCGCCGCCGCGTGGCAGCCCGAGCGAACCCCCGCCTGGCGCTGGCTCGCCTCCGACACGGCCGACGAGTCGAGCACCGTCGAGCGGCGCCGCGACTTTGCCGCGCGCGGCTATCGCATCGCCGCGACCTACGTCCCCGTCGCGCTCGTCTATGGCGAGCTGCTCGTCCGCACCGGGCAGCCCGACGCGGCCCGCGCCGTCGCGGCCCGCACCCGCGCCGACACGTTTCATCCTGCGGAGCTCGCCACGCTCGACGTGCTCCTCGACGCCTCCGAGGGGCACTTCACGCACGCCCTCCAGCGCGGCGTGGCGCAGCTCCTCTCCGATCCGTCGCAGCGCCTCGGCGACCAGCCCGCGATGCTGCTGGAGGCGGTGATGGAGCTCGCCGTGATGGCCGGCCGACGTCACGAGGTGGCCGACATGCTGGCCGACGCCTTCCTCGGCGCGCACCCGCGGGTGTCCCGCTTCGGCGCGGGGCCCACCTCGATGCTCACCGTGTGCGGCAGTTGCTCGCCCGCGCGTGCCGTCACGTGCTTCGCGTCCATCGACGCGCTCGTCACGCAGGAGCGCTTCCTGTCGCGCCTCTCCGGGAGCGCCGCGCTCGAAGCCGGCGCGCGCGCCTACGCCCGCGGCGACCTCGCCGGAGCGACCTCCGCGTGGCGAACCATCGCCCGCTCGGCCAACGGGCTCTTCCGCATGGCGCGGCCGATGATGGTCGACGCCTTCGACCGCTCGGGCGATGCGGGGCTCGCGCAGGTGCTCGACGACGGACTCGCCGCCGAGGCCCCGGCGTGGGCGGGCGCGACCATGGCGCACTACCGCTCGGCGCGGCGCGCGATGGCGGCCGGGGACACCGCGGGGGCGCACCGCTGGGGCGACGTGTTGCTCCGTCAGTGGGTGACGGCGGAGGGCGTCGATCAGGTGCTCGCCGACACCCGCGCGCTCTTCACGCCCAGCGCACGCTGACCTTCGGCCCCAGCATCGAGCGCAGCGCGGCTTCGACCTTCGGCCGCGCGCGGCGGTCGATGGAGGGAGCGCGCACGGTCACGGTCGCTCCGTCTTCGTGGGCGGCGAGGGAGCCCGCGTCGGCGGCGAGGTAGCACCGGAGGCCCTCGGCGAGGGTGACCTCGGTCGAGTCGACGGCCGCGTCGCGGTAGGTCGCGGTGTCCGCGCGGACGCGACGGTTCCAGCGCGTGACGACGGAGCTCAGCGAGTGGTGACGGGACGCGGCGACGGCGGCCGCGAAGGCGCGCACCAACTGGTCGCGGAGGGAGTGCGAGGTGTCGACGGCGGCGAGGTCTTCGGCGCAGAGCGCGACGGCGACGGCGTAGCCCTGGACGGACCCATGGCTGGCGGCCCAGGGCTGGTTTTCGGGGGCGACGGTGACGGTCGCGGTGGCGAGCATCGAACGGAGGCGAGGGTCGGGCGCGGCGGCGACGGCGGCGTGGCGGAGGGCGTCGCCGTCGGGATGATCAGCGCGAGGCACGGTGCATGGCGGCGGAGGCGGCGGCCATCTCTTCGCGGGCGGTCTGGACGGGGGCTTCGGTGCCGGGGGCGACGCGGACGTTGGTGCGGTCGTCGGCCATCGCAGCGGCCATCGCGGCGGGGTGCGTCTCGGTGGGGCGCGCGAGGTCGAAGATGACCTTGCTGACGCCGGTGCCCGTCAGGGTCTGGAGGGCTTCGAGGCGACGGAGTTCCATGGCGCCGGGGGACTCGGTGAGGATGCGGGCGGCCTCGGCGAAGTTCTTGGCGCTCTCGACGTCGGCCTGCGACTTGATGATGACGAACTGCCGCTCGCGCTCGGCGATGGCCTTCTTCGCGATGACCTCCTGCATCATCTGCGGGAGCTGGATGTCTTGAATCGCGATGAGCTCGACGTGCAGGCCCCACTGCGCGACGAACTCCTCGACGGCGAGGCGCACCTTGGCGGCGATCTCTTCGCGGTGCTGGAGCAGCTCGTCGAGGGTGGTCTCTCCGGCGATGTCGCGGAGTACCACCTTGGCGCGGTCGCGCACGGCGGTCTCGTAGTTTTCGACGTTGAGCGTGGCCTTCTCGGGGTCGACGACCTTGTAGTAGACGACCGCGTCGATCATCGCGGAGACGTTGTCCCGGGTGATGACCATCTGCGCGGGGAGGTCGCGGTTTCGGATGCGGGTGTCGATGAGCACCATCTGCTGCAAGAACGGCATCAACAACGTGATGCCCGGCTCGATGCGGCCGGTGAATTTGCCGAGGGTGAAGCGCAGCGCCACCTGCCACTGGTTGACCTGTCGGATGGACCGCATGGCCATCACGAAGAGGATGAACAGGGGGAACAACAACACGGCGGCGGCGGGTTCCATGGTGGGGCGGAGCGTACCACCGCAACGGCAACAGGGACGCAAGGCGGAGGCGGTGGGATAGGCTTCGCCCGCGATGACGAGGCGAGCGGTGGGGGTGCGGCTGGGGCTGCTCGCAGTGGGCACGGTGGTCGCCGTGCTGGGAGGGGAGGTCGTGTACCGGGTGTACTCGCGCGGGAGCGGGCACACCTCCGACGGCGACCGTCCATGGCGGCAACGCATCTCGCGAATGAACGCCACCATCTACCAGCGCTCGGACGACGCCCGGCTCATCTACGAGCCGCATCGAGGAGCGTCGGTGTTGATGCCGTACGGGGTGGCGGGCTTCAACGCGGCGGGGATGCGCGACGACCGCGAGCACGACGAGCGGGGCGACGGGCGAACGCGCGTGGCGGTGGTCGGTGACTCGGTGGTGTGGGGCGAAGAGATCGCGCTGGCGGACACGCTCCCGAGACACATCGAGGCAGCGTCGGGCGGTCGCGCGGAGGTGCTGAACTTCGGCGTCAGCGGGTACGACACCGCGCAAGAGGCGCTCTGGTATGTGCGCGCGGTGCGGCGGTTTCGGCCGACGGTGGTGGTGGTCGTCTACTGCATCAACGACGTGATGATCATGAGCGGGCCCTTCAACCGGTACGCGACGCCGGAGGAGATGCGGCGGAAGGATGAGCAGGACGCGTTCTTCGATCGGGTGGCGCCGGTGCGAGCGGAGACGCTCGAAGGGTTGGGGCAGCGCGAGGAGGAGGGCGCGTCGCTGCGATGGGTGGCGCGGGCGCGGTCGGCGTGGCGAGTACAGAGGCACCAGAGGAGCGCGGACTACCGCGACGAATACACGGTGATGTATGCGCTGCCCGATCGGGTGGCGCGCGTCGCGGAAGGACTGCGGGCGCTGGGCGACGCGGTAAGGGCGGACGGGGCGACGGGGCACCTGGTGATCTCGCCGGTGCTGCGGGATTGGTCGCACTACCATTGGCAGGCGGCGCACGCGCTGGTGGCCGCGGCGGGGCGGGCAGCGGGGTTCACGGTGCATGATCCGCTCGACGAGTGGCGGGCGAGCACGCGGCCCGAGGCGCTGCGGCTGCCGGGCGACGCGCTGCACTACCGGGGCGATGGCAACCGGGTGCTGGGAAGGTATGTGGCGCGGGTGGTTGGAGTGGGTGGTCGGTGATGCGCGCGGCGACTACGGACTGAACCCCCGCAGCGAGTCCACCACCGCCTCGGGCCACGACAGCGTCGCGTCGAGCCCGTCGCGCCGCACGTAGAACCCCGCGCCCTCGCCGCTCCCGTACCGCGCTCCGACCATCTGGCGCACCGAGCGCGCGCCCGCGTCGCCGCCGTACGTCGCCTCGATCACCACCGTGGGAAACACGAAGCCCATCTCCGGGCCCGGTGGCCCGTACGCGAAGGCCCGCGGCGACCCCATCGCGCCCAGCGTCTCCAGCAGCGCGTCGACCCGCGCCGTGTCCGCCGGCGCCCCGCTCTCGGTACGCCAGCGCTCGCCGTCGCGCACCACCGTCACGACCCGCGCAGGCCCGGTGAAGCGCAGCACCAGCCGCTGCAACCCGTCGCGCGCGATGAGGGTCGCCGCGTGGTCGAGGTGCGGCTGCGTCACCAGCTCCACCAGCGCCCGCGGCATCACGAAGACCCCTGGGCCCCCGTCGAGCGTCGCGTAGCTCCCGCCGCCCGTCGCCTCGGCGCCGATGCTCAACCCGTAGGTGCGCACCGCGGCCACCGACGCGTCGACCCCGCCGTCGCTCGCCGGACCGCGCCCCTCGTAGCGCGCCACCACCCTCGCCCGCGGCGTCGTCAGCCCGTGCTCGGGCCGCGGCGTCACCGAGACCCAGCGCTCCACCTCCAGCGTCGCGATCTGCCGACCGAGGTCGGTCACCAGCGCCGGGTCGGCCCTCCCCGTCTGCGGCCGCGCCAGGCGGAAGCCCTCCTCCCCCCGAACGATCTCCTCGTGCATCGCCCCGACGTCCACCAGCACGGCGCGCAGGTCGTCGGCCGTGTCGTGCACCAGCGCCCGCGGGCGAAACCGCAGCGCGTCCACGAGCAGCGTCTCCGCCGCCGACGCCGCGAAGCGCAGCACCACGCTCTCGTCGTCGCGGCTCACGTAGAAGCCCGTCGCGTCGGGCGTCCCGATCACGATGCGCTCGCTGCCTTCGACGCCCTCGCGCTCGACCGTGATGGTGCGCGACGTCGCCCCGATGCCGTGCGCCGCCCGCACGTCGCCGTCGATGCGCTGCGCCGACGCGAGGTCGTGCAGCGTCGTCAGCCACGACTCGATGGCCTCCGGGTCGACCGTCACCCCCGCGGTCGTCGAGCGCCACTGCGAGCCCGTTCGCTCCAGCACCAGCTCACCGCCGCCCGGCGCCCCGCCCGACACCCGCACGCGCGACACCTCGTCGGTGCGCGCCGCCAGCACCCGGTCATCACGCAGCCCATCGGGCGGCACCCTGAACGCATCCGCGAACGTCCTCGGGAAGCACACCACCGTGCCCGTGCCCTCGCGCATCGCGGTCACCTCGCCGTCGTGCCCGGGGCACGGCTCACCGAGGCGCAGCACCACCGGCTCGATGTTGCCGCGACGCAGCTCGACCCGCGTCACCGCCGGCTCCAGCCCGTAGCGCAGCAGCGCCGCGGCGTCGGGGTCATCCGCGATCACCCGCTCGGCCCGCAGCTCGCGGAGCTGCGACGTCATCGCCTCGACCGACCCGCGCGACGCTCGGCCCCACGCGGGCTCGTTGAGCCGCCACACGCCGCCCGTGCGATCGAGCACCACCCGACGCGTCTCGTGGGTGAGCGTGATGCGATCGAGCCGCGAGGGCTCCACGTCGGCCACCGAGCGGTCGCGGTACGCCGTCGCCATGCGGTCGAAGAGGTCACCAAAGGCCTTGCCCAGCACCACGCCGGTCACCGCGCTGTCGCGCCCGCCGTCCTGGGCGCTGGCCGCGACGTACACCCGGTCTTCGCGCTCCACGGCGCCGCCGAGCGCGAAGCGCGCCGTCACCTCCGAGCCCTCGTGCACCACCACCTGCGTGTGCCCCGGCTCCAGCCCGAAGCGCCGACGCGCCGCCCCATCGAGCGGACCGAGCGAGCGGTTGGCCTCGGCTCCTTCGATCTCCGAGAGCACGCGCTCGACCTCCACCGCGTCGGCGGGCCGCGCCATGTTGCCGCTGCGGATGGTCCATGCCTGGGCGCGGCGGGTGAGCTCGTAGCGACCGCTGGTGTGCGCCACCTCGATGCGGTCGACCCGCTCGCGATGGAAGGCCCGCCACACGTTGCGGTGCCGCGACTCCAGGTCGCCGGTGCTGGCCCGTTGACGGTCCCAGACCAGGAAGCCCGACAGGCCGCCGACGATCACGGCGAGAATGAGATGGGTGCGGTAGCGCTTCACGCGGCGTTCTTTCGCGCGCGGGAGACCGCGAGCCCGACGAGCCCCGCCGCCAGCGGGATCAACAACATCACGTAGATGCCGATCTTGGTGAGGTCATTGGGGCTCACGAGCAGCGCCGCGCGGTCGACGGGGCGACCTGGGATGTTCACGAGTTCACGACGCGCGGTGGCCCACCCGATGGCGGCCTCGGCGAGGTTGGCGTTGGCCACCGACGAGCGCACGCGGAGGTTGAAGTAGTCGGGGCCCACCATCTCCGAGCTGCCCACGACGACGACGCGACCCGACGCCACGCCCTCGCCGCGCGAGCGACCGTCGGCCACCATCCCGGCCATCGCCAGCGACACGGGGCCCTGCACGTCGTCGGCGCCCTTCGCCGGCGCGTGGTTGCGCATGAGGTCGGCGATGCCCGTCTCGCCCCACGCCGCTGGGGTCGACAGCACCAGCGACGTCGCGGCGGTCGCCCCCTCGGCGCGCACCACGGGCCGCGCCATGCTCACCAGCACCGAGGCGCCGCGGAGGTTGGTGGTGATGTCGTGTTCGTTCCAGGTGTCGGCGCGGAAGTGCACGGGGAGCGCGTCGGGCAGCAGGTGCTGCTGATCGCCCTCCACCACGATGGCCGCAGGCAACCCCATGCCCGCCATCGCGACCACGTCCTCCAGGCCCGTCGGAACCACTCGTCCCTCCAACAACACCGGGTCGACGAAGAGCACGAGGTTGCCGCCCGCGCGCAGGTAGCGCACCACGGCGTCGGCGTCCTCGCGCGACCACGCCCGCTGCGGGCCGGCGATCACCAGCGCATCGCAGTCCGACGGAACGCCCGTCTGCCCGCGCACCTCCGACTCGGTCACCTCGAAGTTGAGGTGCCGCAGGTCGTCGGCGAGGCCCGCCGAGGCGCGCTCACCCGCCACGATGGGCATCTCGGCGTGGCCCGTGGAGAAGCACAGCTTCGTCACGCGCTCGCGGTCGACCTGGAGGAGACCTTCCGAGATGCGCCGCTCGACGGTGATCTTGGCGTTGAGCAGCCGCGATCCTTCGTTGCCTTCGTCGCTGGTGGGCGCCGGTCCGAGCTCCTGCAACTGGGTTCGCTCGACCTCCCAGTGACGGGTGCCGCGACTCACCACGATGCCCGCGGTCGCGATGGTGCGCCCGTCTTCGGTGCGGTCGGGTTGGGCGAGGCCGAGCTGGTCGGCGAGGCGGATGTACTCCTCGCGCTGCCGGTCAGGATCGATGAGGTGGAGGCGCACCCGCGACGACGCGGCGGCGTAGCGCTCGGCGAGCTCGCGGGTCTCGGCGAAGAGCGGGTCACGGCCGGCGAGCAGCACGTAGAGGTCGACGGGTTCGCGCAGGCCGCGGGCGATCTGGGTCGAGCGCGGGGAGAGCGTGAAGCGCTGCGCGGAGGTCCAGTCCCAGCGGCGGTAGTGGCGCGAGGCGGTGTAGTTGACGAGCGTGAAGAGGGCGACGACGAGCAGCACCCAGACGGGGCCGTTCATGAGGCGGTCGAGCCACGCGGGTGGCGCGGTGTCGGGCGTCGACTCGGGTGCGATCTCGGTCGTCGGCGTGGGCTCGCTCATGACTCCCTCCGCACGGAGAGGGTTCGCGTCGCGAGGGCCAGGGCGCCGACGGCGATGGAGCCGTAATAGACGAGCGCGCGCGAGTCGATGAGGCCAACGGAGAAGTGCTCCATGTGCTCCCAGAGGTTCACGTAGGAGAAGAACTGCCGCGTCGACTCTTCTTGAAAGATGTACGACCCGAGTCCGAGGGAAAACATCACTCCCCCGATGGCGAGGAAGGTCAGCATGTACGCGACGACCTGCGAGCGCGCGAGGGCGGACATGAGGATGCCGAGCGCGACGAAGGCCGAGCCGATGAGGAGCATGCCGGTGTAGCCCGCCGCGAGGGCGCCCCAGTCGACGGAGCCGTAGCGCCGCACGACGAGGGCGTAGAGGGCGGTGGGCGCCCAGAGCGAGGCGTAGAAGGTCATGGCGCCGAGGTACTTGCCGACGACGACGGAGAGGTCGGTGACGGGCGCGGTGAAGAGGGTCTCGAAGGTTCGGGCGCGGCGCTCTTCGGCGAAGGTGCGCATGGTGGTGGCGGGGCTAAACACCAGCAGGGTCAGGATGGAGAGAATGGTGGCCCCGAAGAACATCTGGAGCGGCGACCGCGCCCCGGTGAGGGCGGGATTATCCGCCGTCATTCGCATGAAGAACCAGAACAGCACTCCATTGAAGAGCAGAAACGCCACCATCACGACATAGGCCAGCGGCGAGCAGAACACGCCGATGAGCTCACGCTTGTAGATCGCCCACGCCGTCCTCATGCGTCACCTTCTGCGCCCGTGAGCGCTTGAAAGACTCGTTCGAGGCTGCCGCCGCGCGGGGAGAGCGCGCGGACGCCGAGGCCACCCTGCACGCAGCGCGCGACGAGTGCCTCGACGGAGTCGTCTTTGTCCGCGGTGCGAACCGTCACGCTGGCGAGCTCACCGTCCATGATGGCTTCTCGGAAGGAGACTCCGGTGACGGGTTCGACGAGGGCCTTCGCGGCGGCGGCGGGGTCATCGCGCCAGGCGACGGCGTGCTCGCGGGGATGGAGCTTGAGGACGAGGTCGCGCTCGCCTCCGGTGAGCTGGGCGCGGACTTCTTCGAGCGGACCGTCCGCGGCGATGCGGCCTTTGTGAACGATGATGACGCGCTCACAGACGGCCTCGACCTCCTGCATGATGTGCGTGGAGAGGAGGATGGTGTGCTCGGCGGCGAGGCGCTTGAGCATGTCGCGAAAGCGCTGGATCTGGTTGGGGTCGAGGCCCTCGGTGGGCTCATCGAGGATGAGGAGTGGGGGTTTGGCGACGAGGGCGTCGGCGAGCCCGACGCGTTGTTTGTAGCCCTTGGAGAGCTCACCGATGAGGCGGGCGGCGACGTCGGCGACGTCGGCGAGCTCGAGCGCGCGGTCGACGGCGGCGTCGCGCTGACGGGTGACGCCCTTGATTTCGGCGCGAAAGCGAAGGTACTCGCGGACGCGCATCTCCGGGTGGAGGGGGACGCTCTCGGGCATGTAGCCGATGAGTCGGCGGGCGGCGAGGGAGTCATTGACGACGTCGAGGCCGCCGATGCGCGCGGTGCCGGAGGTGGGCGGCAGGAAGCCGGAGAGCATCTTGAGGGTGGTGCTCTTACCGGCCCCATTGGGCCCGAGGAAGCCCACGATGGCCCCCTTGGGGACGGTGAACGAGAGGGCTTCGACGGCGGTGCGCGCGCCGAAGCGACGGGTGAGTTGATGGGTCTCGATCACGGGCGTGGAGGGGGTGCTAGTCGCGGCGTGGACGGGGTGTCAAGCGCGGGCGCAGAGGGCTAGATGGCTGACGCGGGGAAAGGGCGACAGGGGCGCCATGGGCGACGACGGCAACCGTGATAGGGCGAGCGTGTTATCGAGGAACCGGCATTCGTGAGAACGCCGGGCTCCGCGGTGGGTGAGTGTGGATCAGGGAGAGCGGACGCAGCGGAAGCCGAGAGTGTCTTCGTGGGAGGTAGCAGCGGCCGCGTCGCGCGAGGCGCACATCAACGTCTCGATTCCGCCCGCGCGGAAACTGCCACCGCGCAGAGAGTGCCCTCTCGCCTCATCTATGCAGAGAGGGTCGTGAAGATCAACGGGAACAGGGGTCCAGCAACGGTCGATCCCATAGTTCCCAGCATTGTCTGCGACCCACTCCACAACATTACCCGCGAGGTCAAAAATACCCCCAGTTCCGGGAAAACTCCCGACGCGACGAGTTCGGGCGCCGTCGTCGCCAAGGCAGTCTTGGAACTGCGCACGTTCACAGGGAGTGGCGCGAGGATAGCCGGGAATGGCCTCTATCGGCGGTGTGTTACCCCAAGGGTAGAGGCGCGGTGAGCCAACGCCGCTGATTTCCCGATGTCGGGAGAGATATTCCCACTCAGCTTCGGTTGGGAGACGTCCACCGTCCCACGCGCAGAATGATTGCGCTGTCGCCCAATCCACGCAGTTGATCGGGTGATCCTCTCGGCTCGCCTCGCTCAACGTCCAGTTGCATTGCATACCGCTAATCGAGCTCACAGGCTCACTAGCAACAGCAGCCGCGACCACGACACCGTTCGGATATCGAATCGCGCTTGTGGAAGTTGGATGTCCCGCTTCCCAGAAACGACGGAACCTTCGTACGGTCACCTCGTATGTGTCAGTCACCATCGCAGACACGGTGACGGAGCCTCGGAGTATGCCGGCGGTGCTACTTTCGGTGGCTCCCATCTCGAACCTCGCGCCGGGTGCCGCGAGCAGGCCGCAACCGCGTTCAGACTCAACAGGACAACTTCGCTGTCGGATGCAGGTTCGCGACAAGCACACTCCTAAACCACAAGACGAGCCACAAGCGCCGCAGTTGGAAGGAGAATCGAGCGCGACCTCGCAACCATCGGCCGCGACACCATTGCAGTCACCAAAACCGACATTACACCGATCGACTCCGCAGGCGCCAGAGCGACAGATGGCCACGGCGTTGGGGAGCGAACACGCCAAACAACCAACATCTACCGGCCCGGAATCCAACGAGACATCCGGTACCGTTGGGACATCTACCGTAGTGACCACATCGGGAGTGATTCCAGTATCCAATACGTCCATCCCGGCACCCGCATCGTCGGGACCGACGTGATCGCTCGTCAACAACGAGTCATGCGGCGTGATGTCTAGCAACGGCGGAACGTCAGTTACCGTCACAGTGCGGTCGTCAGCAAACACAATGTCGATCGGTTGTTGGTTGTCTGGCAGGTCCTCCGCAGCGTCGCGAGGCGCCACTCGAAGCTCCGGGACACAAGCCGACAACCCGACCACGAAGAACAAGAACGAGACTCGCGACATAGCTCCTCCTTCAACGCATTAGTCGCGCCGCGGCGTGTCGAGCGAACTGTGGGGATTTGGCAGCGAAGTGGACGACGAATCAGAGGCAGCAGGCGTAGCCGAACCGGTCGGTCAGCGGGTTCGGGTTGTCTGGCATGCTGGGAAGCAAACCGCCTACTCGGAGGACGTCGTTGTCGGCCCCACTGTTGGTCCAAGCTCGGATCCCCGGCAGGCGGCCGGCGTTGCGGATGTTCTGCATCTGGCTGTTTGTGCAGACGTCGGCTCCCATGCGCGCGCAAGCTCGAGCGGCATCAAGGAAGCTACTGTCCTCGGTCGTGTGTACATCCAAGACGCAGACGTTGTTGACCACCGTGCCCGGGGAGGGGCACGTGTTGTCGACCGGCCGCTGCGAAGCACAGCAAGCAAATGCCCACGCGTTATTCCAGACCGGATCGTCAGCGGTGTTTGAACCGACAATCGCGTTGAAGGTACCACTATCGTTGTCCGACATCTCCCGCGTCAACCGTCGCGTTGCACCCGAGAAACGGCCAGCGTCATTCAAGGTGACGTACTGTGCCTTGGAGCAGAGGTCACTCCTTAGTGACGCACAAATGTTGGTTGCGAGCAGCGCAGAACTCTCCTCTCGATTGTTGAGGTAGGTCACCTGGACGCCCATGTCCGGTGAGCCCATGGCCCGCACCAACTCAGCTCGACCGCGGAACTCGGGGGGAGTGATGTTGGCGCAGCACGCGTAGCCATACCCATTGCTGAGCACCGGATCATCCGCGCTTTGGAGGTAGCTGGAGAGTCGACCGCCGTCATTGTCCGAGAAGCTAGACGACCAAACCGCACGGCGCAGTGTGCCCGTATAGAACATGTACCGACCCGTGCCGTTTTGGTCGTCGCGGATCACGGCATATTGCATGGGGCTACACAAATCCCCGCCCAGGCCCGCGCAGGTGCTCGCCGCCAGGTTCCAATCAGAGCCTGGCCCGCTGTTGTCGATGCCGACCACGCACACGCCACCCAGCATCAGCCCCCGTTCACAGCCGATGTTTACCGCCGACGGCCCGGCAGGCCCCGCCGGTCCGGCAGGCCCCGCTGGTCCAGTCGCTCCCGCCGGCCCCGCCGGCCCCGTTGGTCCCGCCGGACCCATCGGCCCCGCAGGACCCGCCGGGCCCGATGGCCCGCTCGATGCGCCCACCCAGCGGCCCATCGAGTCGACGATCTGCGTCCCCCCCACCGTGATGCTCGTCGGCGTGATGTCCCCGGTGACGTTGCCCGCCACCAGCGCATACGGAACGCTCCCCATCGGCTCCCGCGGCGTCATCTCCGGGTCGGTGCCCACCGTCACCCCGAGGAAGCGCGTGCGACCCGCAAACACCGCCGGCGTCAGCGGCGTCGTCGACCCGAGCTGCGTCGAGAAGTACCCGTCATCCAGGGTCACCGTCAGCGTCTCGGTCCAGATGGGCGTGCCCCCCGTCGCGCTGTCGTAGATGCGATAGACCAGCGACTGCGACCCGGTCACCCCAGCGCCCGCCCGGTCAAGGAGCCGACCCTGGTGGATCATCGTCGTCGGCACCTGCGCCGACGCCATCGACGGCACCGCGCACAGCGCCGCCAGCACCGCCGCCCCGATCACCCCGCGCCACGCCCGCGCCGCGATTCCACCGTTCATCGAAGTCCTCATCGTCACCGCGCTCCGATCGTGCCCACCAGGCCGCCGCGCAGCCGGTAGTTGGGCGATTGCAAAAACGTCTGCTGAACGCTCCGTCCGCCGAGCGTCGAAATCATCTGGAACCGCGCCGACTGCATCAGCGACCCCGCCGACACCAGCGACGCGCCCGCGCGCCCGCGCCGTGTCACGCCTCCATCACCGCCTCCGCCGTCGGTGCCGCCACCGTCCGACGCGTCGACCGCGACCACGTCCGTCCCCCCACCCGCGTCGTTGGTCATCCCGTTGTCGGTGACCACGCCCGCATCGATGGGCCCGGCGTCGACCGTCACGCCCGTGTCGACCACCTCGCCGTCGACCGCGCCCAGGTCACCCCCGAGCCCGCCGTCGTCGCCCGTCGCGGTGCCCGAGTTGCCACACCCGGCGCCCAGCGAGAGCCCCGCCAGCAGCAACGCGAACGTGGCAACACCCGACCCATACCCACGCCGATGTGCCATCCCCATCGACGCTATCGTCCCTCGCGAGACGCCGTCAACGTGACTCTCGGGCGCGCCACGGATTGGTCAGCGCCTCGCCGTCACCCCGCCGCTCACGGTCGCGTCACATTGACCGAGTAGTTGCCGAGACCGCCGCCAAAGCCGTCCACGATGAGCGCGTGGATGCCCGCACCGCCAGCGACCGACGGCGTGATGGCCGCGCTGTTGGTCGAGCAGCTCCCGCCGATCGGCGTCGTGCTGCACGTCTGCCCCGTGCCGGTCCCGTTGAGGAGGTTGAGCACCGGGTCAAACGTCGTCCCCAGGCACGTCGCCGCCGTGAAGGTCCCCGCCACCGTCTCCGGGCACGACGCCCACCAGAACGTCGCCTCGGGACCCGTTCCACCGCAGCTCCCGCTGTATCCGCTCGTGCCCGACGTCGTCCCGATCAGCGTGCTCGAGCCCCGCGCGAGCGGAGCGACCCGACCGCTCCCCACCGGGAGATGTTCGAGCTGCAACGAGAACGACCCCGTCGCCCCGGTCTGCAAGCCCACCGCGAGGTAGTACGTCCCGGCGTTGAGCACCGTGAACACCTGCGCCCCGGTCGTCCCGCCCGTGCAGGTAAGCCCGCGATCGTCGTCGCACACCGAGTCGCCCGTGGTCTGCGTGGCCGTCGTCGCCGTGCACGAGTTCATGAAGAACAGCTTGGTGTCCACGGTCGACCCGAAGGTGTCGGCGTACACGATCTCGCGCCGCGTCAGCGTCAGCCGATAGAACACATCCGCCGTCCCCAGCGCGCCACACGAAGGCGTCACCTCGCGCGAGGCTCCCACCAGCGTTCCGGTCACCGCGATGCGCGACCCCGCCGCCAGGTTGAGCTCCGTCGCCGCGCTGCACAGGTCGTTGACCGGCGGCGGGAAGACGCACGCCCCGAGTCGGCACGTGAGCAACGTGGAGCACCGACGACCGCACGAGCCGCAGTTGGCCTCGTCCGAGTTGAGGTCGACGCAACGACCGCCGCACGCCGTCAGCCGGCCGCTGCACGCCACCTGGCACAGCCCGTCCGAGCACACGGTGCCCGAGCGGCAAATCGTCCCGCACGCGCCGCAGTTGAGCGCGTCGCTCGACGTGTCGACCTCGCACCCGTTCGCCACCGCCCGATCGCAGTCGGCGCGGTCGCGCGCGCAGGTACCGACCGCGCAGGCCCCGCTCGTACACACGGGCGTCGCGTTGGGGGTGCTGCACGTCGTCCCGCACGCGCCGCAGTTGGCCACGCTCGTGCGCGTGTTGGTCTCGCACCCGTCGTCGGGGTCGCGGTTGCAGTCCGCGAAGCCCGCCGTGCACGCGATGCTGCACCGACCCGCCGCGCAGGTCGACGTGCCGTTGGTGGAGTTGCAGACCTCGCCGCACGCGCCGCAGTTGCGCGGGTCGGTGTTGGTGTTGACCTCGCACCCGTTGGCCGCCACCGCGTCGCAGTTGCCAAAGCCCGCCGCGCACGCCGTCACCGTACACGCCGCCGACGCGCAGCCCGCCGTCGCGTTGGGGAGCGAGCACACCCGCCCGCACGTCCCGCAGTGCGCCGCGTTGGACGTCACATCGACACACGCCCCCGCGCAGAGCGTGGTGCCCGTCGCACACGTCGACTGGCACGTCCCGTTGCTGCACACGCTCCCCGCGGCGCACACCGTGCCGCACGCGCCGCAGTTGCGGGAGTCGAGCCGAACGTTGGCCTCGCACCCGTTGGCGATGTCGCTGTCGCAGTTGCCGTAGCCCGCAGAGCAAGCCGAGGTCCCGGACACGACCGCGCACATCGACGACCCGCAGGTCGCCGTGGACACATTGGGCAAAGAGCAGACCCGCCCGCACGCGCCGCAGTTGGCAGGCGACGTGACGGTGTTCACCTCGCACCCGTTGGCCGGGCTGCCGTCGCAGTCCGCGAAGCCCATGGCGCAGGTGATCGTGCAAGCTCCGCTGGAGCAGGCCGCCACCGCGTTGGGCCCCGCCGTGCACGTGCGACCGCACATCCCGCAGTGGGCGTTGGACGTCGAGAGCTGCGCCTCGCACCCATCCGCCGCGCTGCCGTTGCAGTTGTCGTAGCCGGGCTCGCACGTCGTCACGCAGGCCATGCTCTCGCAGCGCGACGTGGCGTTGGCCCCAGCCATACAAGCGCGGCCGCACATCGAGCAGTGCTGCGGCGACTCGGCGAGGTTCGCCTCGCAGCCGTTGCTCGCCATGAGGTCGCAGTCGCCGAAGCCGGCCGCGCAGGTTCCGCCCGCGCACACGCCCGCGGCACACCGCGCCGTGCCGTTGGCGAAGTCACAGACGCTCCCGCAGGCGCCGCAGTTGCGGGCGTCGGTCGCGATCTCGGTGCACGCGCCGCCGCAGCAGGTCTGGCCCGTGGCGCAGACGGTTCCGCACGCGCCGCAGTTGCGGGCGTCGGTCTGCACCTGCACGCAGGTCCCGCCACAGCACGCCGCCCCCGCGGCGCACGGCACATCGGCGCTACAGCTCAGGCTGACGTCGGTGGGTGACCCGGCGTCGACGCTGTCGGCCGCGACGACATCGGTGCCGGGAGTATCAAGGGTCGGGGTGTCGATGGTGGGCACGTCGGTCGCGACCGCGACGTCGGTCCCGGTGTCGACCGCGCCCGTGTCGGGCCGCGCCTCCCTGATCTGAAACTCACTCGTGGGAAACGAACATCCCCACGAGCCCGCGACCATCACCAGCGCACCGAGGCGCGACCCGAGTCCAACACGCGTCCACACGCGGCGACTCTATCCCAGGCCGCGGCAACGATGCATCAGCCCTCGATGACCCGCACCAGGTGCCAGCTCTTGCGACCCTTGCGGAGCGCAATGAAACCACCAGGCAGGAGATCGTCGGCGACGAGCACCCGCTGCACGTCGGAGACGGCCACGCCGTTGATCGACGCACCGCCCTGTCCGACGAAGCTGCGCGCCTCGCCGCGCGACTTGAAGAGCCCCGCGTCGGCCAGCACCTTCACGAAGCCTGCGTCGGGCGTTCCGAGGAGCGAGCGGGCGACCTCGTGGCTCGGCGCGCCCTTGAAGGCCGCCGCCAGATCGACCGCCGCGAGCTCGCGCAGGTCGCCACCCTTGAAGAGCACCTCGGTGGTGCGCTGCGCGTTGGCGAGCGCTTCGCCCCCGTGGACGAAGCGGGTGACGGACGCGGCGAGCATCTCCTGCGCGAGCCGCTTCTGCGGCGCGGCGAGGTGCTCCGCGAGGCACGCCTTGATGGCGTCGACGGGTTCGAGCGTGAGGGCGAGGAGGTACTTCTCGACGTCGGCGTCCGCGGCGTTGAGCCAGAATTGGTAGAACTCGTACGGCGACGTGAGCGCGGGGTCGAGCCACACGTTGCCCTCCTCGCTCTTGCCGAACTTCTTCCCGTCGCTGCGCGTGAGCAGCGGCGTGGTGACGCCGTACGCGCTGCCGTTGCGGAGGCGGCGCACGAGGTCGACCCCGGAGAGGATGTTGCCCCACTGGTCGCTGCCACCGAGCTGGAGCGTGCAGCCGAAGCGGTCGTACAGCGCGAGGAAGTCGTACGCCTGGAGCAGCATGTAGCTGAACTCCGTGTACGAGATGCCCTGCTCGCGCTGCTCCAGGCGGGTGCGCACCGAGTCGCGCTGCACCATCGCGTTGACCGAGAAGTGCTTGCCGACGTCGCGCAAGAACTCCAGCAGACCGATCTTGCCGAGCCACTCGGCGTTGTCGACCATCACCGCGCCGGTGGGGCTGTCGTTGAAGTCGAGGTGACGGGCGAGCTGCGCGCGGATGCCCGCGAGGTTCTCCGCGAGCTTCTCCGTGGTGAGCATGCTGCGCTCGCTCGCCTTGCCGCTCGGGTCACCGATGAGGCCTGTTCCGCCGCCCGCGATCGCGATGGGCCGGTGCCCGGCGCGCTGGAGCCGCACCAGCGTCAGGATCTGGAGCAGATGCCCCACATGCAGGCTCGCAGCCGTGGGGTCGAAGCCGATGTATCCGGTGACGGGGCCCGCCGCGAGGGCCTCGGCGAGCGCGGCCTCCTCGGAGACGGCGTGCACGAGGCCGCGAGCGCGCAGCTCTTCGATGAAGTTCATGGGGAAGTGTCTCCGACGAGAAGGGTCAGCCGAGCGCGGTCGCGAGGGCGGTGTGTTCGAGCGAGTGGGCGCTCGCCACGGCCTCGTAGGTGCACGCGCCGTCGAAGCAGTTGATGCCGAGCGCGAGCACCGGGTCGCGCCGCGCGGCGCCGACGATGCCGTGGTTGGCGATGGCGATGGCGTAGCGGATGGTGGTGTTGGTCAGCGCGAAGGTAGACGTGTGCGCGACCGCGCCCGGCATGTTGGGCACGCAGTAGTGGATGACGCCGTCGACCTCGTAGGTCGGGTTGTCGTGGCTCGTGGGGCGCACGGTCTCGATGCAGCCGCCCTGGTCGACGGCGACGTCGACGATGACCGAGCCCTTCTCCATCTTGGAGACGAGCGCGCGGTCGACGAGGCGCGGCGCGACGGCGCCCGGCACGAGCACGGCGCCGATGACGAGGTCGGCGCGGGTGACGGCTTCTTCGAGGTTGGCCGGGTTGGAGTAGAGCGTCTCGATGGATCCGCCGAAGATGTCTTCGAGGTAGTCCATGGTCTCGGGCTTCACGTCGAGCACGGTGACCTGCGCGCCCATGCCGATGGCGATCTTCGCCGCGTTGCGACCCACGACGCCGCCGCCGAGGATGGCCACGCGACCGCGCCGCGTACCGGGCACGCCGCCGAGCAGCACGCCCTTCCCGCCGCGCCACTTCTCCAGCGACGTAGCGCCCGCCTGCACGGCCATGCGACCAGCGACCTCGCTCATCGGACGCAGGAGCGGGAGCGACCCGTCGGGGAGCTGGATGGTCTCGTAGGCCACCGCGCGCACCTTCTTCTCCAGCAGCTTGCGCGTGAGCACCGGCTCGGCCGCGAGGTGGAGGTACGTGTAGATCACGAGCCCCGGGCGGAAGTACTCGAACTCCGCGGGCAGCGGCTCCTTGACCTTCATGACCATGTCGGAGCGGTTCCACACCTCGCTCGCGGACTGGGCGATGGTGGCGCCCGCCTGGACGAACTGCTCGTCGCGCAGCCCCGAGCCTTCGCCCGCGCGGGTCTCGACGAGCACCGTGTGCCCCTGCGTCACCAGCTGGCGGACGCCCGCGGGCGTCATGCCGATACGGTACTCGCGGGTCTTGATCTCCTTCGGAACGCCAATGATCACGTCGCAGCTCCCTTCACAGGATGTCTCTTCACGCTTCGGCTTCGATAGCGGGCGCGGAAGATACACCACCCGCCTCCCCGTCGCGTGCAACCGCCGACGGGTAGTGAAGCGCCGCGCTTGGCGGTATAGGTCCGCCGCTCATGCGTAAGGCCCTCTGGATCGTCGCCCTCGTCGCGTCGCTGTTGCTCGTGGCCCTCGGCGCCGCCTGGCGTACCGGCCTCGTCCGCGCGCCCTGGTCGGCCCGCTACGACCGCCTCGCCGACCAGCTCCGTGACCGCGGCACCGTCGCCGTGCTCGGTGGCGTCCCCATCGGGATGCCCTCGTTGGAGACCGCCATCACCGACGCCCGCCGCGTCGCGGGGCTCGGCGCCGCGCTCGATGGCATCGACGGCAATGCCGTGGGCGCCGCGATGTCCGCCGCCCACCTCGACGGTCTGCTCGTCCGTACTGACGGCGTCGTCCGCGCCCCCGCGGGGAGCGTCGCCGCGCGCCTCGCGACGCTGCGCCCCGTGAGCGGCCTCACCGCCGTCTTCATGGACGACAGCACCGCCCTCTACGAGCGCGACGAGCCCGTGGCCATCGGCGCCGAAGACGCCCGTCGCCTCGTCTCCGTCGCGCGCCTCGTGCTGACGGGCGCCGCCGCCCCGTCGGAGCGCATCTTCCCCGAGGCCCTGCGCCGCGCCCACCCGGTCGAGGTCGGCATCGTCGTCCGCAACCTCGACGGCACGCCCCTCATCTGGCGCTCGGCCCGCGGCGGATCGATCGCCCGCGCCCTGCTCGACGCGACCTTCTCGCTCATGAACCACTGGAGCACGCCCACGCAGGACCGCGTCGGCACCCTGCACAACGCGCTCCTCACGCGGCGCATCAGCGTCGTGATCTTCCACGACAAGGGCGTGCTGGGGGCGCGGTCGCCAGAGTTCTTGCGGCGCGCGGCGGGCGCTGGCTGGTCGGTCGGATATGAGCGCTCGGTCAACTGGGAGTACGTGCTCCCGGGCGCTCCGGGCACACCCGCGGTCGACCCGGTGGCGGCGCTGAGCGACCTCGCGCACCAGCGAGGCATCGCCGCGCCGGGGTACCTGCGACCCGACGTGACGCTCTACCGCTTCCGCGCGGTGCAGCTCATCGAGCACGAGCCCTTCGCCGCGGTCGATGTGACGGGCGATCCGTAGATATCAGCGGGCGGGGCGCACGGTGATGGCGACCTCGCGGGTGTCCGCGGTGTCGAGCGCGCGCAACGAGGTGGCGAAGGCGGGGTAGTCGGCGGGGCTCACGCGCCCGGTGGGGACGGTCACGCGACGCTCGACGGAGAAGCCCGTCGGGACAGCGCGCCACTGGAGCGACCAGCGAACACCACCCGCGGACTCGTCGCTCGCGTCGGTGGGGAGCGAGCCCAGCGTGGCGCCCGCGGGCAGCGCGACGGTGAGCGAGAGCGACGCGTTGACGGGGTCGCCGTTCCACTGGGGAAACCGGCGGGCGGGGAGTTCGGCGTAGGCGCGGCCGGCCTCGGCGCGAAACATCCCGTCGAAGCGCAGCCGGTCGCCGTCGAGGCGAGCGAGCCCCGCCGCGCGGAAGGTGTACCGGAACACCATGTCGGCCTCGACGTCCTGGGTCCCTTCGACGACGAGCGACTCCAGCGTCGCGCCGCTCACCATCGCCCCGACGTATGCCTCGAACTGCCGATCGCGGTTGGCCGCGTCGAGCCGACGCATCGCCGCGCGCGCGCCCGTCGCCGCGTAGCCGCGCAGGCGTTCGAGCACCGTCGCGCGACCCGACCCGTCGGCCGAGAGCGCGAGGTTCACGGTGAGCTGCCGACCGTGCGCGTTGATGTCGAGGTCGTTGACGCGCGATCGCGGCGCCCCGGCGGCGAGCACCAGCGCCTCGCCCCCCGCGGTCGCGGGCGGGATGTACAGCGTCGGCGAGTTGGCGTCGGCGGCGGTCACCCAGCGCTCACCCGCCTCGGTCTGCACGCGGAGGAGCAGTGACTGGTAGGTCTCGTCGTCGGCGAGCTGCGAGCGCGTCGAGTCGGCGCTGCCCTGGCGCACCAGCGACAGCTCGCACGGGACATCCACCTGCTTGAGCAGGTAGCAGAGCACCCGTGTGCGATGACCCGCCCGGGCCGCGAGCATGCGGGGCGCGAGCTCGAAGGGGGTTCCGGCGCCTTCCTGTTGGATGTTGTCGAGCACCCAGTGGTGCAGCGCCCGCAGCCGCTCGGTGGGCGTGCGCGCGGCGCGCGTGATCTGCCGCGCGAGGGCGAGCGCCTCGGGGTCGGCCGGGTCCTGCTCGACGAGGCGTGAACGGAGGGCGTCGACGAGGCGCTCCCACGTTGCGCCGAAGCCCGTGGCGACACTGGGGATGAACTCGCGCGCCATCACCGACCGCGGCTCCGGGGTCATGCGATCGCTCTGTCGGAGCATCCAGCGGTACTCGATGAGCCCGCCGCGCTCGTTGCGTTCGGTCGCGGGCGCCGGGCCGCGCGGGTCGATGACGAGGTCCATCTCGCGGGGCACCACCGAGACGTACTCCGTGCGGTCGTACGGGACCTCGAAGCCACGGAAGTAGAAGCGCTCGGAGGAGAAGCCACCGGGCGCCGCGTCGGAGGGCGGCAGCACGCGCACGTACTCAAACTCCATCGCGTCACCGGGCCGCAGGTCGGGCAGCGACAGCGAGTCCTTGCCCGCGATCTCCTCGGGCTCCAGCACCCGCCCGTCGGCCTTCAGCGTGCGGATGCGCCACAGCGTCGCCCCATCGGGCAACTGGAACTCCCCGAACGCATCAGCCCCCTCCTGCGTCTGCACCCGCACGACGTTGTGGGTGAGCTCCAGCGCCGAGCCATCGGGGTACGCGCGCCGCACGGTGTAGTCGAGCACCAGCACCGCCGCGCTCTCGTAGGTGTGCCCCGACGCCTCGAAGTCACGCAGCACCCGACGACCGTCGAGCCGCCACGGCTGGAGGTCTTCGCGCCCCGCGAGAAATGCCCGCATCCGATAGAGCGACGCAAGCTCCGCCGGCCTCGTCGCGAGCTCACGGTCGAGCGTCGCCCGCGCCTCTCCGGTGAGCCCCGCAGCGACGTCCATGTCGGCGAGGTCGGCCCGCAGCGCATCATCCTCGGGCATCTGCGCGAGCAGCTCTCGGGCCGCCGCGCGCGCTTCGTCGCGACGCCCGCTCGCGCGCAACAGCTCGACCTGCGCGCGGCGCAGACCGCGGCCCTCGGGATCATCTTCCAACAGCCGCGCGTACTCGCGCCCCGCCACGTCGAAGCGCCGCATCCGCAGCGCCACCGAGGCGGGCGAGTCGGACAGCGCGTCGCACCGTCGGATGTCGTCCGCGAGCGCCGCTTCGGCCGCGCCGTCGCCGTGACGCTGGGCCAGCGAGAGCATCATGCGCGCCGACCAGCACGCCTGCGGAAGCTGCTGACGCACGCGCTCGACCACGGCCCGCGCTTCGCCGTCCCAGCTTCGGTCCATGAGCCGCGTGGCGAGGTCGGAGAGCACCTCGGGGTTGTCGGGAAAGCGCCGCGCCGCCGCGCGCGACTGGGTGAGCGCCTCGTCGCCGCGCTCGTCCTCGGCCGCCATGCGCGCCAACGCGAGCGCCGGGAAGTACGCCTGCGCATCACCACGGCCCGCCCGCTCGAAGGCGTCGCGTGCGCGGTCCCTCGACTGCGCCGGCGGGACGAACGGATCAGCCTGCGCCACCGAGCCCCACGCGATGAGCGTCGTGGGCGTGGCCGTCTCGCCCGTGAGCCCACGCAGCAGCTCGCGCGCCGCAATGGGGTGTCGCCGCGAGAAGGCCAGCTCGGCCAGCACGTAGCGATCGAAGACGCCGAGCGACGACGTCGGGAGGAAGGCATCGTCCGCGGGCGACACCGCCACGGGCAACACCCTCGGCGGAACCGGCGCGGCCGAGCGCTGCGGCGCGGAGAACGTCGCAACGGGCCGCCCCGTGAGGTCGGTCACCGTCGCGATGACCAGGGGCGAGTGGTAGGTGCTGGCAACCTTGACGCGCAGCGTGTGGGCTCCGGCGCTGAGATGGATGCGCGCCTCGGCGACGGCGCCGACGGCCGAGCGCCGCGGGTCGATGCCGGTCACCGCGACACCATCGACGAGCACGGCAAAGAGGTTGGGCGACTCGACCCGGACGGACACTGACTGCTCGCGCGGGAGCGTGAAGTCCGTCGAGGCGAAGAGCACACCAGTGAGCGTGATGCCGCGCCCGAGGTTGGTCGCGCACCCTCTGGCCCGCACCGGGTAGGTCGGCTGGAGGCCGCGGCCCGATCCGAGGTCGTACGCGGCCTGGAGAGGTCCGGTGCCGTCGGGGCCGAGCGTCTCGTCGAAGCGCAGCATCGGGAGCGGACCGAACGGGCCCGCGACGGTCCAACCGGTGACGCAGCCCGAGGCGGTGATCCAGCGGGTGGCGGCCTCGCGGTCGCCGCTCTCGCGCGCCCAGCGGACGGCGGTTTCGAGCAGCTCCGTCGCCGCCGCCGCGCCCATGCGACCCGGGTCGGCCGCGACCGCGTCCACCACCGTTCGGAAGGGCGTGGCGAAGTCCCGCACGTCGCCGCGCAGCGAGACCAGCTTGGGCACCACGGCCTCGGCGATGGTCGGCGCCATGGGGTCGTCGCTGTGGCGCGCTGCTTCGACGGTGGCGCACCACGCGACGAGCGCCCGCTCGAAGTCACCGTGCTGCGAGGCGATGAGCCCTTCGGCGAAGCGCACCCGCGGGTCACCCGGTCGGCTGCGCGCGAGGGCGTCGATCTGCGTGGTGGCCGTGGCGAGCGTCCCACCGGGAGCGACCAGCTCGGCGAGCGCGGCGTCGATGGCCGCGGGCGAGTCGGGCGCCGCGGACGCGGCCCGTCGACGGAGCGTCGCGAGGGACGGAGCGGTGGCGGTAGTCGCTCGGTGACTGCACGCCGACAACACCAGCGCGAGCGAGAGCCCGGCGCGCACCTTCATCGATCGCTTCATCGGCTCACCTCCGCCGCGGGGCGGGCGCCCGGCAGGCGCAGCACCATGCGCCGCGCGACGGCATCGTCGACGGCCTGGCAGAACTCACGAAACGCCCCGTACTCATTGGGATGCACCCGATCGCGCGAGAGCACCGTCACGCGGCGAACGGTGAGCGTCGAGCCCTGCGCCGTGATGCCGTACTCGAAGCGCCCGAAGGGCCCCTCCAGCCGAACGGGCGGCGGAACCTCCACGACCGTTCCGCCCGGCGGGAGGTGGATGGTGCGCGTCTCCTCGACGGTGCTCGGAATCCCCAGCACCAGGTCGTGGGCGCGCGACGACCGCGTCGCGAAGCGTCGCGTGAGGTTGATGGGCGAGGCGCCGTAGAGCAGCGTCGAGTCGCCCTGTCGCGTCCCGATGGTCGGGATGGTCGCCTCGTAGGTGAGGCGCACCGGGCGCTCGACGTCATCGAGGCCCTCCGCGCGAACCGACGTGACCCGCACGCCGGGGAGCAGCTCGCGCAGGTCGTCCTCGATGCGCTCGACGCGGGTGGCCTGCGCCTCCAGCACGTTGCGAACGCCCGCCGCGTTGGGGCCGCGCAGCTCCTGGCTCACCGTCATCGACGCGCTGCCGTCGGCGCGCAGCGTGACCTCCGCGGTCGCCACGGTGCGGTTGCGATCGGGCGTGTACACGGGCGTCTCGACGAGGCGCGCCTCGCCGCGCTGGTTGACGAGGAGTGCCATCACGCCCTGATCACCGCCCGGGAGCTCGTCGACGCCGCTGTGCTGCGCGGTGCCGTCGAGGAAGAGGTCGAGCGACGGCACGTACGCGATGGCGTGATCGAACACCGCGAGCGACGCGGGCTCCGTCGCGATGTTGCCGTTGTTGCGGGTGCGCAGGAGCACCATCGACGCGTCGATGCCGGCCTCGCGCAGCATGGTGACGATGACCGAAGCCTTGTCCTTGCAGTCGCCGAAGCCCCGCGCGCAGATCTGCGGCACCAGGTACGGCTTGAATCCGTGGATGCCGAACTCCAACGCCACGTAGCGGGTGTGTTCGATGACCCAGTTGTAGATGGCGCGCACCTTCGCGCGCTCGTCGGTGAGCCCGCGGGTCACCTCGCGCACCACCGCGCGCAGCCGATCGTCGGCCACGAGCTGGTCGCGCACGAGGCCCCAGTACCAGCGACCGACCGAGGCCCAGTCGCGGTAGGTGCTCACGTGCAGATAGGCGGCGCGCTCGGCGTACCCGGGCGCGTGGTCTTCCGGCGCGACCGCGGGGACGTTGTCGGCCGTCCAGGTGCGAACCGTGACATCGCCGTCGACGCGCGACTCCGCCGCGACCGAGCGCCCCTCGGGCAGCGGCGCCGTGTGGACGAACATCTCCCGCCGCGTCGGCGCGCGAAGCACGTAGCGCCACTTCGCGCGCGGCACGTTGGCCTGCACGAACTGGAAGTCCCCGAAGTAGTCGGCGAAGGCGTTGCGGGGCGAGACGTCGTCGACGCGCCACTGCAGCTCCACCACGTCGCCCGGCCGCAGGTCGGGGAAGGTCACCTGCACCACGCGGTTGGAGAAGTACATCCGCGCCGAAGGGTCGCTCGACGAGTTGAACTCCTGCACCTGCGTTCCCTCCTGCACGCCCCCGTCGCGGCGGTAGACGCGCGCCGCCCGCAGCGCAAACCGCTGGGCGTCGGGGTCGTACTGCATCGTGTACGCACGCCCGTCGCGCGCTCCCTGCGCGGTGCGAACCTCGTACGCAATCTGCCGGAACGTTCCCGACAGACCGTTGGCGTAGACGGTGCGCCCGGTGAGCTCGGTGAGCGTCGCGACGTGGAAGCTCTCCGCCGCGTCGACCGCGCCGCGGCGCGCGAGGAAGGCCGCGGACGCTTCGGCGTCGGCTTCGTCGGGCCGCTCCTGCGCCGGAGCCAGCGCCTCCAGGTGTTGGCGGATGGACGCGTCCTGCGGCCGCAGCGCCAGCGCCCGCTGGAGTGACTCGCGGGCCGCGTCGACCCGACCGAGGCGCTCCTCCAACGAACCCTTCGCGCTCCAGAGCGCGGGCTCTTCGGGCGCGATCTCCAACGCTCGCGCCAACGTCGCCACCGCGCGATCGCCCTCCCCCACCGATTCCAACAACTCGGCCGACATCGAGTACGCGTCGAGTCGTCCGCGATCGAGCCCGACGAGCTCGTCCGCGAGGGCCGCCACCGCCGCCCGATCACCGCGCTGCCGCGCATCTCGCGCGAGGGCCTCCCACGGCTCGGCATCACCCGCGCGCACCGTAGACAGCGCCCGCCGAAACCGCTGCGCCGAGGCCCCCTGCTGGGCGCGCTCGGCCATGTGCATGGCCGCGCGAATCACCGCGGGCGATCGCGGCGCGCGGGCGACGAGCGCCGCGAGCTCTTCGAAACCAGCAAGCGGCAGCCCGATGGCTTCGAGCACCCGCGCGTGCTCGATGGCCGCCTCCAGCCCGAGGTCGTCGGCGCGCAGCGACGCCTCCAGGTACGGCAGCGCCTCCTCGGCGTACCCACCACCGCGCCGATCGCGACCGATGGCGAGCAGCACGGCCGGGTCCGTCGGCGCGAGCGCGTATGCCCGTCGCAACGCCTCCATGCGTCGGCCGCGCTCGTTGGTGGTCGCCGCCGCGAAGAGCCACCGCGCCGTGGTCGGAGCGCCCCGCGCGGCCCGCTCGGCAAAGTCCGCCGCGTGGGCGTCGTTGGCGTCGTCCGAGCCCGTCATCGCGAGAAAGCGCGCGATGCGTTCGAGGTCGTCGGGGCGCGTGGAGTGGTCGGCCAGCGTTCGCAGCCGCGCAAAGGTGCTGCGTGAAGTTGGCACCGCGGGCGCGTCGCCGACCGGCGCCGTCAGCACCGGAGCCACCGCCGGGTCGCTGTCCACCGCCACGTTGAGGCGGCTCCCATCGGGCCGCGTAAACCGCGCGTAGAAAGCCAGGCCGCGCTCGTCGGTGCACACCTTCACGAGCACCCGGTGCGCGCCGGCCATGAGCGTCACCGGGATCGCCTCGCGGTCAGGAAACGCCCGCCGCACCGACGGGTCGCGCAGCACCTCGCGGCCGTCGATCCAAGCGCGCACCGCCCCGCTCGCGCCGATGTGGAAGAGCGCGGGCGAGGCCGTCGCGACGCGCACGGTGGTGTGTGCGTAGGCGCACGCGTTGACGCTCGGCCGCACCATCGCGTCGAGCGGAACCCTCGCCAGCGTCGTCAGCTCGGGCATCGACCGCCAGCGCACCGGGCGCGCCTGCCCCTCGAAGGCAACCGCCGGATCGATGGCCGCGTAGCGCTGCTCTTCGGGAGGACCGACCCGGTCGAGGCCGGCGCGCCCCTCGTTGTCGAAGGGCCCCGCGACGAGCCAGCGCGTGATGAACCCGAGCGACGACGCGGCGCGATCGGCCGCAGCGACCTGCCCGAGGTCGCGGTGGAGTTCGGCCGTCACGAAGGTCGCGAGCGCACGCGCCGAGGTCACCACGGAGGTATCGGTGGAGAGCGCGCGGGTCACCGTAAGCAGCCGCGAAGGATCGATCCAGTCGCGCAAACCCCGCAGACGCAGCACCGCCAGCTCTGCCTCGACGGGGTCGCGCGAGTGGGCGGCGGTGGGCGCCGCCGCGAGGTCGTCTTCGGGGGTCGCCTGCACCGGAGCCGCAGCAGTTGCCACGACGAGCGCAGCGGCCAGGGCGCTCACACAACGCATGGACACCCTCCGGGGCCGCGGGTAGTGTCCGCCGCCGCCTTGATCCTCCTTGGTCTCATCAAGTCGCTCCGACCCAAGCAGTGGGTGAAGAACCTCTTCGTGCTGGCGCCGGTGGTCTTTGCGAAGGATCTCTTCCATGAGCCGGTACTGCTCCGCGCGCTGGCCGCCGTGGCGGCGTTTTCGATGCTCTCCGGGGCGGTCTACACCATCAACGACCTCGTCGACGTCGAAGACGACCGCCGCCATCCGACCAAGCGCCTGAGACCCGTCGCGTCGGGGGAAGTTCCCGAGTCCGTCGCGAAGGTCGCCTCGCTGGTGCTGGTCGTGGGCGCGCTCGCGGGCGCCTTCGCCATCGACCTCGGTGTCGGCGCCGCCGCCCTCGCCTACGTCACCCTCAACCTCGCGTACTCGCTTCGTCTCAAACAAGTGGCGTACCTCGACGTGGTCTGCATCGCCGCGGGCTTCGTGCTCCGCGTGGTCGCGGGATCGTACGCCGTCTCGACCCCCGCGCACCCGGTGCACCCCTCGCTCTACCTCCTGCTGAGCACCGGCTTCCTCTCGCTGTTTCAAGGCTTCGGCAAGCGCGCCCACGAGCTCGCCGTCAACGAGTCCCGCTCCCGCAGCGCCCTCCGCTCGTACGACCCGAAGGCCCTCCGCGCGCTCCTCTGGACCTTCGCGCTCCTCACCGTCGGCGTGTACCTCGCGTGGACCCTCGACCCGCCCGAGCAGCTCCGCCCCGCGAAGAAATACCTCTGGGTCACCACCTCATTGGTGCTCGTCGCGATGACCCGCTTCGTGAAGCTGCTCCGCTCGAAGGACGGCGAGTCGCCCACCGACGCCATGCTCCGCGACGTTCCCTTCGTGCTCACCGTGCTGGGCTGGGCGCTGCTGGTCGTCACCATCATCTATCAGCTCCGCCCGACGGGCTGACAGTCAATGTCCCGACGGCTCGCGCGCCGCATTGGCGCGGCGGTGCCTTCGGGTACACTCGCGGGCGTATGGCCCCCCGCAAGAAAAACGCTCCTGCTCCCGTGGTCGCCGCGCCCGTCGAGGTGACCGCGGCGGTGGTCACCTCCGACGACGACACGCGGCTCGACCTCGCGCTGCGCCCCACCACCCTCGACGAGTACATCGGGCAGGACGACGAGCGGGAGAACCTCAAGGTCTTCGTCGCCGCTGCCCGCAAGCGCAACCGCCCGCTCGACCACGTGCTCATCTCGGGCCCGCCCGGACTTGGGAAGACCACCCTCGCGCTCATCCTGGCCAACGAGCTCGGCGTGCACGCGCACACCACCAGCGGCCCGGCCATCGAGCACAAGGGCGCCCTCGCCGGCATGCTCACGCGGCTGGAGACGCGCGACCTGCTCTTCATCGACGAGATCCACCGCCTCTCGCCCGTGGTGGAGGAAAACCTCTACCCCGCGATGGAGGACTTCAAGATCGACCTCGTCACGGGCGACGGCGCGCACGCCTCGTCCATCCCGCTCAACATCAACCCCTTCACGCTCGTCGGCGCCACCACCCGCACGGGCCTGCTCACGGGCCCGCTGCAATCGCGCTTCGGCATCGTGATGCGCCTCGACTTCTACACACCCGAGCAGCTCGGCGCGATCGTCCGCCGCAGCGCGCGACTGCTCGGCACCGGCATCTCCCCCGACGCCGCCATGGAGATCGCCCGACGCGCCCGCGGCACGCCCCGCATCGCCAACCGGCTGCTCCGCCGCGCCTGGGACTTCGCTGAGGTGAAGGGCCTCGACGAGATCGACCTCGACACCGCGCGCCACGCCCTCACCCGCATGGGCGTCGACCGCCGCGGCCTCGACGAGATGGATCGTCGGCTGCTCCGCATCTTGATGGAGTTCTACGACGGCGGGCCGACGGGCATCGAGACGCTCGCGGCCGCGATGGCCGAGCCCCGCGACACCCTGGAAGACGTGCACGAGCCCTTCCTGCTGCGCGAGGGCCTCCTGGCGCGCACCCCGCGCGGGCGGGTCGCGACCCGCCGGGCGTATGAGCACCTGGGTGTCGAACCGCCTACTGCCGCGGCCGCCCCTCAGGGTACGCTCTTCGAATGACGACCGGCCCCCGCGTCTCCGTCCCGGCGCGCACCGACCTCGCGCCGCGGAGACTCCGCGACCCGCACGCCGACCTCCTCCGCGACACCCGCGGCATCGCTCGCGAACAGGCCGTCGCCCGCGAGACGTGGCTCGCCGCCCTCTCCCTCGAACGCAAGGAAGACGTCCTCCTCGAGCTGGAGCTGAGCCTCAAGGGCCTGGTGCTCTGGGCCAACCCGCGGCTGCACCCGTCGCGCCCCGGTGAAGCTCGCATCCGCGACCGCGACTTCCGTCCGCACGTCGGCGTGGCCCTCGACGCGCTCTCCCGCGCCCACTCGCTGTGCGACCGGCTGCTCGGCGCGGGCCGTCCCTCGGGCTCGCTGCCGCGCCAGCTCCCGATCGGTTTCAGCGAGGCATCCCGCCCCGAAGCATGGCGCGAGCTGACGACGCTCACGCCGGTGGAGTCCCTGGCCGCGCTGCGGTCGGCCATCGGCGTCGCGCGCGAGATCATCGGGGCCCTCGCGGGCGTCACGCCGCTGCCGCACCGGGTGTTCTTCTCGGCGCTGGTGGCGCTGCGGCGGGAGGTCGAGCGCAACGCGTGCTTCAACCCGCTCACGCTGCTGGAGTTTCGCCCCGAGTTCGATCGCATCCGCTCGACGGAGGTGCTGGAGAGCCTCCAGCTCTGCGAGACCGACACGGCGCACCGGCTCGCGTCGCTCACGTTCCTCTCGCACTTCCGGCTGCTCAAGGTGGTGCAGATGATGTCCGCCGCGGCGGCCGACCCGACGCAGCCGGCGCGGGCGTACGTGTTCCTCCCGCTGCTGCGGGCGGAGTCCGACGCGCTGCTCGACGTGCTCCGCGATCGCGCCGGGGTGATGCTCGCCGACGCCCAGGAGCGCGAGGTGTTGCGCCTGAGCGCGCCCGACGTGCGCGCGCGCTTCGATGCCCTCACCGTGGAGACCGAGCAGATCGGCCGGGGCCGCGCCGCCATGACGGCCTCGGTGCTCGCGCTCCGTGCCTCGGTGAGGCGCGCGCTCGAACAGGTCATCGCGCCGTGCGGCGCCGTCGAGGCCGACCCCAACGCGCTCGCCGCCTTCGTGGAAGCCTCCGCGCAGATCACCGAGACCTTGCAGCACGGGGTGCTTCGCATGGTGGAGGTGTTCCGCCCCGGCAGCGACCCCGAGCGCGCTGTCGGCGACCCGAGCGCGCGACGCGGCGCGACGTCGCAGTCGCGACAGTGGTCGTGGGTGTTCGCGCTCATCACCCGCGCGTTCGTGGCGAAGGCGAAGGTGGCCCGCAGCGCCGCGGCGGAGCAGTGGTCGGCGGCGCCGTCGCACGAGTTCATCACCGACTACCTGCGCCACTACCGCGAGCTCGGTCAGGCGCTCGCGTACGAGACGCTCTACCCCCAGCGCGACCGGCTCACCCACGCGCTCGTCGCCCTCACCGACGTGGACTTCATTGATGACCGCGCCCTCGACGCGCTGGTCGTAGAGTGCGAAGCGTTCGGGGCGCACCTCCAGCTCGCGGTGACGAGCGCCTCCGAACGCCCCGAGATGCGAGGCCTTCCCCTCAACAAGGTCCGGGCGGGTGAGCTGCTGCGCCTGCACCTCGCCGCGGTGGCGCCTGCGGCGGCGCGCACCCTTGACGCGCTCCCGCCTCGCTCGTAGCGTCCGCCGCCCCGCAAAGCCCAACACACCCAATCTCACCACTGACGGCCTGGAGGCCGACACCCAAGATGCGCAAGGATTCCACGCCCCGAGACATGCTCCTCGACCGCCGCGTCGTTGAGCGCAACATCCGCAAGGGCATCGTGACCCGCGAGGAGTACGAGGCCTTCCTCCGTCAGCTCGGCGACACGGCCGACAACGCCGAGGTCGTGGCCGCCAGGTTGGGTGAGGACGAGGAAGAGGACGATCTCGACGACGACGTCGAGGAAGAGACCGACGAAGCCGAGGGTTGAGCGATCACACGGCGCGGCGTTGAACGCTCACCGCCGCTCGTGTTACCGCCCTCAGCCATGTCCAACGAGCACGACCCCGAAGAGCACCCCCACGCGGAAGATCCCCACCTCCCCGAGGTGGGCGAGTCGATGCCTCCCATCGACTTCAACACCTTCATCCTCTCCATGGCATCCGCCACGCTGATGCACCTCGGGGAGATCGAAGGCCCGGAGGGGCGCAAGGGCGAGCTCAATCTTCCCCTCGCCCGGCATCACATCGACCTCGTCGCGATGCTCCAGGACAAGACGAAGGGAAACCTCACCGGTGAGGAAGAGCGCCTGCTCCACCAGGTGATCTACGACCTGAGGATGCGGTTCATCAAGGTCGCTGAGCGTATCGCGAGGTAAGCCCCGTGCTCATGTCCCGTCGCGCCGCCCGTCTGCCCCACGGTGTCGCCCTCGGCCTCGTCCTGCTGCCCGCCTTCATGGCGTGCCGAGGTCGCGAGCATCCCGCCATCACGCCCATCGCCGCGCCCGCCCCAGCCCGACCGCCGACGCCCGTCGCCGTCGAGCCCGCGAGCGAGCGCGTCGCGCCCGACGCCTCGGTGCTGCCGCTCGCCCCGCAGGGTGGGCCGATGCCCGGCTCGCCCACGTCCTTCGCGCCTGTGGTGCGCGAGGTGCGCGGCTCGGTGGTCAGCGTGTTCGCGACCATCCGCGAGCTGGTCGGGATGCAGTACGGCTTCAACGGCGTGCAGGAGCGCGTGTCGCAGGGGCGCGGCACCGGCTTTCTCATCTCGGAAAACGGCGAGATCCTCACCAACAACCACGTCATCGACAACGCGGTGAACATCGCCGTCGCGCTCGACGACGGGCGCGTGTTCCCCGCCGAGGTACTTGGGCGCGACGAGCGTCTGGACGTGGCGCTGCTGCGCGTGAAGGCGCCGGGCGTGGTCCTCCGCCCCGCGCGCCTCGGCGACAGCGACCGCCTCGCGGTGGGCGATTGGGTGCTCGCGATGGGCAACCCCTACGGGCTGTCGCAGACGGTCACGGCGGGCATCGTGAGCGCCATCGGCCGCACGGGGCGCGAGGTGAACCTCGGCAGCAACAACTTCGGCAACCTCCTCCAGACCGACGCGAGCATCAACCCGGGCAACTCCGGCGGGCCGCTGCTCAACCTCGCCGGCGAGGTCATCGGCATCAACGTCGCGGTGCACCGAGAGGCGCAGGGCGTGGGCTTCGCGATCCCCATCAACATGGCCCGCGTCGTCGTGCCTCAGCTCCGGCAGTACGGACACGTCAACCGCTCGTGGCTGGGCGCCTCCGTCCGTCCGGTCGAGGAGCGCATGGTCGAGTGGCTGCACCTGCCCGACACGCACGGCGCGCTCGTGCAGGACGTCGAGCCGAGCAGCCCGGCGGCGGCGGCGGGCATCCGCGCGGGCGACGTCATCCGCCGCTTCGATGGGCAGGAGGTGCACGACAGCACGCAGCTCCCGTGGCTGGCGTCGTCGGCGGGCATCGGTCACCACTCGCAGGTCGAGCTGCTCCGACAGGGTCAGGCGATGACGGTCGAAGTGACGCTCGCGGCGATGCCCGACCGCACCGCCATGCTGCCGATCGATCGGCCCGCGATGGTGCCCATCCCAGCGCCGGGCGGGCCGTAGCTCAGGTCGAGGGCTTGTCGTCAGGCGCGTTGGTCGCCGTCTCCGTCATGGGAGGCGGCGGCTCGACCGCGACGGGCGCGGCGGCGATGGTGGCGTCGACCTGGCGAGCGAGCGCGCGGGGCGTCGCGGGGAGCGTCTCCTTCAGCGAGCGCTTCGGGTACGGCGGAGCGGGCACCGGAGGCGCCGGATAGGCGGGCGGCGCGTCGGGTGACACAGGCGCGTCGGCGAGCCCGACGGCTTCTCCCACCGAGCGGGCGTGCTCCACGGCCTTGGCGCGGAGCGCGTCTCCTTCGGCAACGGCCCGCTCGCGGCGCTGGGCTCCATCCTTCGGGTCGTTCGAGTTCGTGGTCACGGGCAGTCGCTCCCTTCGTCCGACGGGTCAGCGGCCCGTCGTGTCTTTGGCGGCGGAGCATAAGCCCACCGCGGCCCATGAGCACCCGCGAAGGCGCTGTGTTCTGTCCGCGGCGCTGGTAGAACATCCCCGTCATGAGCAACTGGCAGCCCGCGCGGGTGGTGGACGTGGTCCTTCGCTTCAACCCCGACTTCGGTCCGGCGATGAAGGCGTCGGTGGAGGGTGTTCTGCGCACGCAGCTCGCGCCCGAAGACCAGGCCCGCGAGGCATGTCGGGTCATCGCGCGCGGCGTCGGGGTCGCCACGCACGCGTACGTCTGGGCCGCGCCGCAGATGCCCGTGACGGCCGTGAAGCTGCCCGTCGATGTCTACGACGACGGCGTCATCATCGCCCTGCGCCTCGCGCTCAACACCCCGATGAACAACCCCATCGACTACACCAACGGCGAGCAGATCGCTGGGCTCCTCCAGGCGCTCATGGGCCTGCCCCGCGGCTCGCTCGCCGGGGTCACGGTGGCCTTCCCGCCGGGCTCGTCCGACGCCCAGGGTCCCCTCCTCTCCATGCTCAACGCGCGCACGCTCCCGGGTCAGAAGCTCTGCGAGTTCTGCCGCAACCCGATGCCCGCCTACGAGGTCCTGTGCGCGAGCTGCGGCGCGCGGAGCACCTCATAGACACGCCTCCCCGTCGGTGGGTGCCTGCGCTGCGCCTCGCGCTGATCGCGGTGCCCGTCGCCTGGCTCGCGCGACGCGTCGACCTCTCGCACGTCGCCGCGCACCTCCGCGCGCTCCCGCTCGTCACGCTCGTCACGGCCAGTGGATGGACATGCCTCGCGATGGTGTTCTTCATCGAGCGCTGGCGTCGCCTCTTGCGGGCCTGGGGAGCCACCCCGCCAACCTTCGCCGCCAGCACCGCCCTCGTGCTGGAGGCTACCTTCTGGAACCTCCTCCCCGGCGGTGTCGTCGGCGACCTCGCCCGCAGCGACGCCATCCGTCACACCGTCGGCGGCCTCGGCAACGCGCTCGCGGCCCTGTGGTTCGAGCGCCTCGCGGGCCTGCTCGGGCTCTTCGTCGTCGGCCTCATCGCGCTCGCGGTGAGCCCCTCCGCGCCACGCTGGCACCTCGCGGTCACGGCCCTCTGTCTCCTTGGCGCCGTCGGCCTGCTCGCGATCTCCCTCGCCGCGACGCGCTCCGCTGCCCTCGCATCGCGCCTCGCGCGCCTGCCCCTCCTCGGTGCCCGCCTCGGCTCCCTCACGCCGCCCACCAGCGCGCGCGACCTCGTCCACGCGCTCCTCATCTCGCTCGGAACACAAGCCGCCACCTGCCTCGCCTTCGCGGTCGTCACGCGCGCTCTCTCCCCGGGCTCCGACCTCCGCACGCTCGTCGCGGTCACACCCGTGGTGATTCTCTTCACCTTCGTTCCGCTCACGCCCGCGGGCGTCGGCCAGCGCGAGGCAGTGTTCTCGATGGTCTACGCGCAGGCGGGCGTCGCGGCCTCCAACGCCGTCGCCGCGTCCCTCACGAGCTTCTCGCTCGGACTGCTTGTCCCCGCGGCGGGCGGGCTCCTCGCGCTGCGGCGGCATACACGAAGAGCCCGCGACGAGAAACCCTGAAAAGACCTCTGGCATGGTGCTTGACCGTGCTCCGTTGATGGCTAGTTTCGCCGCCGCTCCAAAGGCTGCGAACGACGCAGCAAACGGAAGGAAGGGACACTCGTCATGGGCAAGGTCATTGGCATCGATCTCGGCACGACCAACAGCGTCGTCGCCGTCATGCAGGGCAAGGACGTCGAAGTCATCGTCAACGAGGAGGGCGCCCGCACGACGCCTTCGGTCGTCGGCTGGGATGAGAAGGGGGAAGTTCTGGTGGGTCAGGTGGCCAAGCGCCAGTCCATCACCAACCCCGAGCACACGGTCTACTCCGCGAAGCGCTTCATGGGCCGCAAGGAGACCGAGGTTCAGGAAGAGGCGCGGCGCGTCCCGTACAAGGTCGCCAAGAGCAGCAACGGCGACGCGGCGTTCAACGTGCGCGGCAAGACCGTGGCGCCGCCCGAGGTGAGCGCGCACGTGCTGCGCAAGCTCAAGCAGGCCGCCGAGTCGTACCTCGGCGAGGCCGTCACCGACGCGGTGGTCACCGTGCCCGCGTACTTCAACGACACGCAGCGCCAGGCGACCAAGGACGCCGGCAAGATCGCCGGGCTCAACGTCCGCCGCATCATCAACGAGCCCACGGCGGCGGCGCTCGCGTACGGCCTCGACAAGAAGAAGGACGAGACCATCGCGGTGTACGACCTCGGCGGCGGCACCTTCGACATCTCGATCCTTGAGGTGAGCGAAAACCTCGTCGAGGTGAAGAGCACCAACGGCGACACGCACCTCGGCGGCGACGACGTCGACCAGCGCGTGATGGACTTCCTCATCGAGGAGTTCAAGCGCGAGAACGGCATCGATCTCGCCAAGGACAAGATGGCCCTCCAGCGCGTCCGCGATGCGGCGGAGAAGGCCAAGATCGAGCTGTCGGCCACGCAGGAGACGACGGTCAACCTGCCGTACGTGTCCATGGCCAACAACTCGCCGCTGCACATGAACATCAAGGTCACCCGCGCCAAGCTGGAGCAGATGATCGACGACCTCGTGCAGCGCTCGCTCGACGCGTGTGGCCGCGCGATGAAGGACGCGGGGCTGCGCTCCGACCAGATCAACGAGGTGGTGCTCGTCGGCGGCTCGACGCGCATTCCGATGGTGCAGCGCAAGGTGAAGGAGTTCTTCGGCAAGGAGCCCAACCGCTCGGTGAACCCCGACGAGGTCGTGGCCATCGGCGCCGCGGTGCAGGGCGCCATCCTCAGCGGCGAGGTGAAGGACATGCTCCTCCTCGACGTGACCCCGCTCTCGCTGGGCGTCGAGACCAAGGGCGGCATCTCCACGGCGCTCATCCCGCGCAACACCACCATCCCAACGTCGAAGAGCGAGGTGTTCTCCACCGCCAGCGACAACCAGACGACGGTGGAAGTGCACGTCATCCAGGGCGAGCGGCCCATGGCGCGCGACAACAAGAGCCTCGGGAAGTTCTCGCTGGAGGGCATTCCCAGCGCGCCGCAGGGCGTGCCGAAGATCCGCGTGACCTTCGACATCGACGCCAACGGCATCTTGCAGGTGACGGCGAAGGACGAGGTGTCCGGCCGCAACAACAAGATCACCATCACCGCGGGTTCGGGTCTGGCGAAGGATGAGGTCGAGCGGCTCGTGCGCGAGGCCCAGTCGCACGAGGCGGACGACAAGCGCATCCGCGAGGCGGCGGAGAACCGCAACAAGTGCGAGGCGATGATCTACCAGGTCGAGAAGACCCTCCGCGAGTACAAGGAGAAGATCGCCGCCAACGACGCGACCGCGCTCGAGGCCGCGCTGAAGGAGGCGCGCGACGCCGTCGCCGCCAACGACGACGACCAGGTGAAGACCGCGACGGAGAAGCTGGAGAAGGAGTCGCACCGCATCGCGACGCTGCTCTACCAGTCGTCGGGCGGCCCTGGTGGCGAGGGCGGCCCGGCCGAAGCGCAGCCCGGCCCCAGCGCGAAGAACGACGGCGTCATCGACGCCGAGTTCGAAGAGAACAAGTAGCCCACCGCCCCGATCATCGGCGGCCCCGCTCTCGTGGCCGGGCCGCCGCCTCCCCCCTCCCCGATCCCCTCGCCTACCGCTGCGCCGGCACCACGACGTAGAACGTGCGCTGCTCGACCGTGAGCGCGCTGTTGGTGACGTTGACGTAGACGGTGAAGACCTGATCCGACGTGCCCGGCATGACCAGGTCGTTGGCGAGCACGGCGTTGAAGGTCACGGCCGTGCCGACCGCCACGCCCACGAAGGTGCCGCCATCGCGACGGTCGTACCCCGTCGGCGCGTCAGGAACGCCCCGCACCGCGTTGACCGTGCGGACGAACTCACTGGTCCGTCGCCCGCTCGGAAGCCGCGTCTCCGTGGTGTCGGCGACGACCGCCGTGGACACCGGCGTCCGGCCCTGGCCGACGATGGTGCTCACCGCCGCGACCACCTGCGATTGGGTTGCCGACGCGGTGCCGACGAACACGAAGGGCGAACCGCTCGACGGCACGTTGCCGGTGGCGGCGGCGAGGCTGGTGCTGGCGGTGGCGTGCTCGCGCGAGGTACCCACGTCGACGGCGATGAAGCGCGCGTTGCGGCGGGTCATCTCGGCCACGAGCTGGCCGTACAGCGGCGCGGAGGGCGTCGCCGTGTAGAAGTTGGAGGTCGATCCTGGCCCGTTGTGCCAGGCCCCGTCGGAGTAGATGACCAGGATGGGCGTGCGGCCCGGGAGGAAGCAGCTCCAGCCGAAGGCGGTCGCGTCGCCGCCGCAATCGGCCGCCGTGGCGGAGCGATTGAAGGGCGACCCGTACGACGAAAACGCCAGGCCGTTGAGCAACCCGAAGAGCGACGGAACCTCCGACTCGGAGCCATCACCGCCTGCCTCGGCGGCGAGAGACGACAACGAGTTGCGGGCGAGCGAGCGGTCGCGGTCGAGACGCTGACGAACGTTGAAGGCATACGGCCGAGAGTCGCCCGACGCGCCCTCACCGAAGTCGCGATAGTCGGCGAGACCGAAGCGGACGTCGGCCGACGTGCCCCCGAGGTCGGCCTGCACGCCGTCGATCACCGAGGCGATCGCGATACGCATCGTCGAGAAGATGCTGCTGAGCGAGCCGGTGCTGTTGACCACGAGCATCACGTCGGCGGGCCGCACGCGCTGCGTAAACGAGAACTCGACGTTGACCGGAGCGGTCGCGCCGTACGTGACGTCGACCGCGCGTGACGTGGCAGGCAACGCCGACGCAGCCACCGTGGGGTTGGTGCCGGCGATCTGCTCCACGAGGTCCGTCGCGCCGTCGCCGTCCGTGTCCCGCGCGCAGGGGTTCGTGTTGCGCGTGCGCTCGTCGGCATCCGACACGCCGTCGTTGTCCGAGTCGGCGTCGAGGTAGTTGGGCTGACCGTCCATCGCCGCGTCGCAGTTGTCGGGCGCCCCCGCGCACACCAGCGCGGGCAGTCCACCCGTGAAGCCCGGGTAGGCGCGCGACCCCTCCACGCGATCGCTGAAGCCGTCGCCGTCCGAGTCGAGGTCGCGGTAGTCGGGCGTGCCGTCACGATCGGTGTCGCGCGAGGGCGCACCCTCGATGATGTCCGAGATGCCGTCGGCGTCGCCGTCGACGCAGTCGGTGCACACGCCCCCGGAGCACGTGAGCGCCCCCGTGCACGCGGTGCTCGTGTAGCCGAGCCCGTCGGGGTTGCACAGCCGCGTCTCCGTGGCCGATCCGCAGCTCCGCTCGCCGGGCATGCACACCCGCGCCTGGCAGCGGTTCATCGCGCACACCTCGGTCGCGCCGCACGCCCGGTCGGTCGTCCCCGTGCCGCGCGCGTCGCAGACCCGCACGCGCATCACGTCCACGCAGCTCGTCGCGTTGGGAACACACATCTGCACCCGGCACAGGTTGTCCGCGCCGCAGAACTGCCCCGTCAGGCAGTCCACGTCCGTGAGGCAGTCGACGCACGCGCTGCGCGTCGTGTCGCACACCTGGTCAGTGCACTCGCGTGACGAGCGGCACATCCGCGGCGGCGCCACACAGCTGTTGCCGCGACACACCGCACCGCCGGTGCAGTCGACGTCGGCGAGGCACTCCACGCACACGCCGCGGGCGGTCTCGCAGACCAGGCCCATGCACATGCGCGAGCTCGTACAGGCCGTACCCGCGACGCACCGATGGTCGAGGCAGACCTGACCCATCCCAGGACATTGGGCACCGCTCAGGCACTGCACGCACAACCCGCGCGTCGTGTCGCAGAGCTGCCCCGACGCCGTGCAGGCGGCGTTGCTCGTACAGGCGACGCTCGCATCCACCACCACGACGCCGCCGTCGACCGGCTGCACGTCTGACCCGACGGGCACGTCGACCCCGACCTCGGGCCCGCCACCGCCATCAGGGGCGACCGCTCCGTCCACGCTCGGGACGTCGGTGCCGCCGAGATCGACCGTCGCGCCACCGTCGGTGGAGGCGTCGATGCGCAGCGGGTTGGTGTTGATCGGATCGGCGCAGCCGACGCCAAGAAAGATCAGCCCGAGCGGGAGCCCGGTGAGCGATCGGAGCTTCATGGAGGAGGGTGGTACCCCGAACCCGGCGAGAGCGTCGAGCGGGGGAATCGATCGCCCGCGCGCCCGGTCATGGACCGGGGCGCGGGTCGCTTGCGGAGGTGAGGTTACTCGGCGGCGGTGCGCGAGATGCGCGGGCGGCGCTCGCGGCTGCGCTCACGCTCGCCCTCGACGATGGTGCCGTCCTCGGACTGCACCACGGTCTCGAGCTGGCGGTACGCCGGGAGGCCCGTCCCCGCGGGGATGAGCCGGCCCATGATGACGTTCTCCTTGAGGCCGCGGAGGTCGTCGACCTTGCCCATGATGGCGGCCTCGGTGAGCACCTTCGTCGTCTCCTGGAAGGAGCTGGCGGAGATGAACGAGTCCGTCGACAGCGACGCCTTCGTGATGCCGAGCAGAAGCGCCTCGGCCACCGCGAAGGACTCGTGGAAGACCTTGAACACGTTCTGGATCTCGATGCCGACGGGGGTGTCGGAGCCGTGCTTCATGCCGACCTCGGCGAGGCGCTCGCTCAGCACCGCGGTCATGTTCGACAGCGGAGCGTTGACGGCGCGGCGCAGGGCGTCGGCCACCTGGGCGTTCTTGACCTTGCCCTCTTCGACCACCTTGGCGAGCACCTTGCGGGCCGCCTTGAGGTTCTCCTGCTCGAAGCGCCACTTCTCGACCTGCTCATCGATGAGGAAGTCCGTCTCGCCGACGGTCACGACGCGAACGCGCCGGAGCATCTGACGCACGATCACCTCGATGTGCTTGTCGTTGATGGCCACGCCCTGCAGGCGGTAGACCTGCTGGATCTCGTTGACGAGCCAGGCCGCGAGGTCCTTCTCGCCCTTCACGCGCAGGATGTCGTGGGGGTTCACCGGCCCGTCGATCAGGGGCTCGCCGGCCTTCACGAAGTCGCCTTCGCGCACCACGAGCATCTTGTTCTTCGGGACGAGGAACTCCTCGACCTTGCCGACGCCCTCGACCTGCTGGACGACCGGCTCGGCGACCTTCTTGCGACGCGAGCCCTTCTTCTCCTCCTCGACCGGCTGGTTGAGGAAGGCCTCCTGGCCCTTCGGCACGATGAAGATCTGGCGCTTGCCCTTGGTCTCGCGACCAAACTTCACGTAGCCCTCGATGGGCGAGATCACCGCGGCGTCCTTGGGCTTGCGCGCCTCGAACAGCTCCGCGACGCGGGGCAGACCGCCGGTGATGTCCTTCGTACGCGTGGTCTCACGCGGCATCTTGCCGATGATCTGACCGGGGTCGACCGTCTCACCGTCCTGCACCGTGATGTTGCAGCCAGCGGGCAGCAGGTAGCGGCCTTCGATGCCGTTCTCCTGCTTGCGCACGTGGCGCGTGTGCGGGTCGACGATCTCGACGCGCGGGCGGAGGGCCGAGTCGCGCGACTCGATGACGAGCTTGCGCGAGAGGCTGGTCACCTCGTCGACCTTCTCCTCCATCGTCTGACCCTCGATGAGGTCGGCGAAGCGGATCACGCCGCCCACCTCCGTGAGGATCGGCACCGAGAACGGGTCCCAGGTCGCCAGCAGGGTGCCGGGGGAGACGAGGTCGCCCTCCTTCACCAGCAGCTCGGCGCCGTAGAGCAGGTGCGTGCGCTCGCGCTCGCGCCCCGTGCCGTCGACGATCACCAGCTCGCCGTGGCGGTTCATCACCACCTGGCGGCCGTCCTTGCGGGCGACGGTGACCATCTTCTCCAGCTTGACGCGGCCCTCGTAGCGGTTGGCCAACGAGCTCTGCGTCGTGCCGCCCTGCGCCGCGCCGCCGATGTGGAACGTGCGCATCGTGAGCTGCGTGCCCGGCTCGCCGATGGACTGGGCGGCGATGATGCCGACGGCCTCGCCGATGTTCACGTGGTAGCCGCGGGCGAGGTCGCGCCCGTAGCACTGCGCGCAGATGCCGCGCCGCGTGGCGCAGGTGAGCACCGAGCGGATGGTGATCTCCTCGATGCCCGCGTCGACGACCTTGCGGACGGCCTCCTCGTCGAACTGCTCGCCCTCGTTGACGAGCACCACGCCGGTGATGGGATCGATCACCGGGTAGAGCGCCGTGCGGCCGAGGATGCGGTCGCCGAGCGGCTGGATGACGTCGCCGCCCTCTTCGAGCTTGGTGACCTCGATGCCGTCGGTGGTGCCGCAGTCGAACTCCGTCACGCAGGCGTCCTGCGCGACGTCGACGAGACGGCGCGTGAGGTAGCCCGAGTTGGCGGTCTTCAGCGCGGTGTCCGCGAGGCCCTTTCGGGCGCCGTGGGTCGAGATGAAGTACTGGAGCACCGAGAGGCCCTCGCGGAAGTTCGCGGTGATGGGCGTCTCGATGATCTCGCCCGACGGGCGCGCCATGAGGCCGCGCATGCCCGCGAGCTGACGGATCTGCTGCTGCGAACCGCGGGCGCCGGAGTCGGCCATCATCCAGATCGGGTTGAAGGACGGCATGCGCTCGACCTTGCCCGTGACGGGGTCGGTCACGTCCTCCTTCGCGACCTGCTCCATCATCTCCTTCGCCACCTTGTCGGCGACGCCGGCCCAGATGTCGACGACCTTGTTGTAGCGCTCGCCGTCCGTGATCACGCCCTCCTGGTAGGAGTCGACGACCTTCTGGACCTGGTCCTGCGCATCCTTGATGTGCTTCGCCTTGGTGGGCGGAATCACCATGTTGTCCATGCACACCGAGACGCCCGCCTTGGTGGCGTACTCGTAGCCGAGCGACCGCAGGCGATCCGCCAGGAGCACGGTGCTCTTGTTGCGGTACGCGCGGTAGCAGGCGTCGATGAGCGCCGAGAGCGCCTTCTTCTCCATCACCTTGTTGATGAGCGAGAAGGGCAGCGTCTCGTCTTCGAGCACCTCGGCGAGCGCCTCGGCCATGAGCACGCGGCCCGTGGTCGACTCGACGCGCATCGTGGTGGCCTCGGCCTTCGCGATGGCGAGGCTCTCCTTGACCGCGATCTTGTTGATGGCGTCGAGGTCCTGCTGCTCGATGATCTGCCCCGAGGTGAGGCGCGTGTCGCCCGCGTCGGTGACGCGCACCGCGGGCATGCGCACCTTGATCTTCGCGTGCAGCTCCAGCTCGCCCGAGTCGTACGCCATGCGCACTTCCTTCGGGGAGCCGTAGGTGCCAGACATGCCCGCCGCGCCCGAGGCGTCAGCGCGGAACGACCCCTTCGCGTACTCCTTGGCGCGCGTGAGGAAGTAGAGCCCGAGCACGATGTCCTGCGTCGGGTTGATGATGGGCTTGCCGCTCGCGGGGCTGAGGATGTTGTTGGTCGACATCATCAGCACGCGGGCTTCCATCTGTGCTTCCACAGACAGGGGCACGTGCACGGCCATCTGGTCGCCGTCGAAGTCGGCGTTGAACGCCGCGCAGACGAGGGGATGGAGCTGGATGGCCTTGCCCTCGATGAGCACCGGTTCGAAGGCCTGGATGCCCAGGCGGTGGAGCGTCGGCGCGCGGTTGAGCATCACGGGGTGCTCGGAGATGACCTCGTCGAGGATGTCGAAGACCTCGGCCTTCTCCTTCTCGACGTGCTTCTTCGCGCTCTTGATGGTCGGCGCGAGGCCCCGCTCTTCGAGCTTGTTGTAGATGAACGGCTTGAACAGCTCGAGCGCCATCTTCTTCGGCAGGCCGCACTGGTGCAGCTTGAGCTGCGGGCCGACCACGATGACCGAGCGGCCCGAGTAGTCGACGCGCTTGCCGAGGAGGTTCTGGCGGAAGCGCCCCTGCTTGCCCTTGAGCATGTCGCTGAGGGACTTCAGCGGGCGCTTGTTGGGCCCGGTGATGGTCTTGCCGCGGCGGCCGTTGTCGAAGAGGGCGTCGACGGCCTCCTGGAGCATCCGCTTCTCGTTGCGGATGATGATCTCCGGGGCGTTGAGCTCCTGCAGGCGCTTCAACCGGTTGTTGCGGTTGATGACGCGGCGGTAGAGGTCGTTGAGGTCGGAGGTCGCGAAGCGGCCGCCGTCGAGGGGGACGAGCGGGCGGAGGTCCGGCGGCAGCACCGGGATCACCGTCAGCATCATCCACTCCGGCCGGTTGCCGGACTCACGGAAGGCCTCGATGACCTTCAGGCGCTTGGCGTACTTCTTCCGCTTGGCATCGCTGGTGGCGGCGCGCATGTCGGCGCGGAGGGTCTCCGCCATGCTGGAGATGTCCTGCTTCTGGAGCAGTTCGAGCACGGCCTCGCCGCCCATCTTGGCGACGAAGGCGTCGTCGCCCCACTCGTCCTGGCAGCGGAGGTACTCGTCCTCGGAGAGGATCTGGTTGACCTCCAGCTTGGTGTTCTTCGGGTCGATGACCACGAAGGCCTCGCAGTAGAGGATCTTCTCCAGGTCGCGCAGGGTCATGTCGAGCACCGCGCCAATACGCGACGGCAGGCTCTTCAAGAACCAGATGTGCGCGACGGGCGTCGCGAGGTTGATGTGCCCGAGGCGCTCACGGCGCACCTTGGACTGGATCACCTCCACGCCGCACTTCTCGCACACGATGTTGCGGTGCTTCATGCGCTTGTACTTGCCGCAGATGCACTCGTAGTCCTTCACCGGTCCGAAGATCTTCGCGCAGAAGAGGCCGTCCCTCTCCGGCTTGAAGGTGCGGTAGTTGATCGTCTCGGGCTTCTTCACCTCGCCACGCGACCACGCCTGGATCTTCTGCGGCGACGCGAGCGAGATACGAATCGCGCTGAAGGACAAGGGGTCCTTCGGCTTCTCGAACAGGTTGAAGATGTCCTTCACGTTGCTTCCTCCTTCGGAACCCTGACGTTGCCTGAGAGACCCTCCCGAGCGCGGCGCACCACCATCGGCCGTTCCCCCCGCGCGTGGTGCGCGAGGCTTCGGAGGGAACGGCTCGCGAGGCGCCCTTTGCTTCAGGCGCCCCGCGCTGCTCTTCGACGCGTTGGGTGGGTCTCTGTTTCGGCTTCGTCCTGCGGTGATCGACCTATGAAAAGTGTGTTGAAACGGTGAGCGGGCGCCCCGCGACTACTCCGCCGCCTGCGGGTCTCCACCGACGGGCGTGCCCTCGGTGTCTTCCACCAGTTCGACGTTGAGGCAGAGCGACTGAAGTTCCTTGACGAGCACGTTGAAGCTCTCCGGCACGCCGGGCTCCAGGGTGTACTCGCCCTTGACGATGGCTTCGTACATCCGGGTGCGGCCCTGGACGTCGTCGCTCTTGACGGTGAGGAACTCCTGCAGCGCGTACGCGGCGCCGTAGGCTTCCATCGCCCAGACTTCCATCTCGCCGAGGCGCTGCCCACCGAACTGGGCCTTGCCGCCGAGCGGCTGCTGGGTGACCAGCGAGTACGGCCCGATGCTGCGCGCGTGGATCTTGTCGTCCACGAGGTGGTGCAGCTTCAGGATGTACATGATGCCCACCGTGACGTCGTGCTCGAAGGCGTCGCCAGAGCGGCCGTCGAAGAGCACCGTCTGCCCGCTGAGCGGAAGGCCCGCCATGTCGAGCATGCGCTTGATCTCGCCTTCGGGCGCGCCGTCGAACACCGGCGACGCGAAGAACACGCCCTTGGAGAGCTTCTCCGCGAAGCGCCGGATGTTCTCGGCGTCGAGCGCGAGGATGGTCTTCTTGTAGCTGGGCTCGCCCTCGAAGATCTGCCCGAGCAGCTTCTTGATGACGTCCGCGTTGACGCCCGTGTCGAGCATCTCGCGGATGCGCTGGCCGAGCGTGTGCGCGGCCCACCCGAGGTGCACTTCCAGGATCTGCCCCACGTTCATACGCGAGGGCACACCCAGGGGGTTGAGCACCACGTCGACGGGCCGACCGTCGGGCAGGTACGGCATGTCCTCTTCGGGGAGGATGCGCGAGACCACGCCCTTGTTGCCGTGGCGACCGGCCATCTTGTCGCCGACCTGGAGCTTGCGCTTGATGGCGACGTAGACCTTCACCATCTTGATGACGCCCGGCGGGAGCTCGTCGCCCTTGGAGAGGCGGCCGACCTTCTCGGCGGTGTTCTGCTCGATCTGCGCGGTGCGGTCGTCGAGCTCACGGAAGACGTGGGCGAGCTCGCCCGCGGCGTCGTCTTCGAGCGCGATCTGGCTCCACATCTTGCGCGGAATGGTCTCGAGGGTGGCCTCGTCGACCTCCACGCCCTTGGCGAGGAGCACCTTGCCCTTGTCGTCGACGAGCTTCGCCTGGGTGGGCTTGCCGATGACGAGGCCGCGCACGCGGCGGAGGTACGACTCGCGGACGATCTTGATCTCGTCGTCGCGGTCCTTCTCCAGGCGGGCGCGCTCCTGATCCTCGATGTCCTTGGCGCGGTCGTCCTTCTCGGTGCCCTTGCGGGCGAAGACGCGCGCGTTGATGACGATGCCCGCGGTGCCCGGGGGCACGCGCAGCGAGGTGTCGCGGACGTCGCCCGCCTTCTCGCCGAAGATCGCGCGGAGCAGCTTCTCCTCGGGGGAGAGCTGCGACTCGCCCTTCGGCGTGATCTTGCCGACGAGGATGTCGCCCGGCTTCACCTCGGCGCCGATGCGCACGATGCCGGACTCGTCGAGGTCCTTGAGGGCCTCGTCGCCCACGTTGGGGATGTCGCGGGTGATCTCTTCCTTGCCGAGCTTGGTGTCACGCGCGACGCACTCGAACTCCTCGATGTGCACCGACGTGAAGATGTCCTGCTGGACGATGCGCTCGGAGATGAGGATCGAGTCCTCGAAGTTGTACCCGCCCCACGGCATGAACGCGACGACCGCGTTGTGGCCGAGCGCGAGCTCGCCGGTGTCGCACGCCGGGCCGTCCGCGAGGACGTCACCGATCTCGACCTTCTCGCCCGGCTTCACGATGGGCTTCTGGTTCCAGCAGGTGCTCTGGTTGGAGCGCTGGTACTTGGTCAGGTTGTAGATGTCGGGCTCTTCGCCGCGCTTGCCCTGCGCGCGCACCACGATGCGCGACGCGTCGGCCGTCTCGACGATGCCCGGCCGCTTGGCCTGCACGCACACGCCCGAGTCGCGCGCGAGCTGACCTTCGAGGCCGGTGCCCACGACGGGCGCCATGGTGCGAACGAGCGGCACCGCCTGGCGCTGCATGTTGGCGCCCATGAGCGCGCGGTTGGCGTCGTCGTGCTCAAGGAACGGGATCAGCGCCGCCGCGACACTCACCATCTGGAACGGCGAGATGTCCATGAGCGCGATCTGATCCGGCGGCACCATCTTGTAGTCGCCGTTGAAGCGCGCCGACACGAGGCCCTCGGTGAGGCGACGCTTGTCGTCCTGCACCGCGGTCGCCTGGGCGATGTACTGGCCCTCCTCCTGGAGCGCCGAGAACCACTGGTAGCCCTCGTCGACGACGCCGTTCTCGACCTTGCGGTACGGGGTCTCGACGAAGCCGTACTCGTTCACCCGCGCGTACGTGCTGAGCGACGCGATGAGGCCGATGTTCGGACCTTCCGGCGTCTCGATCGGGCAGATGCGGCCGTAGTGCGTCGCGTGCACGTCGCGCACCTCGAAGCCCGCCCTCTCGCGCGTGAGACCGCCCGGCCCGAGCGCCGACAGGCGGCGCTTGTGCGTCACCTCGGAGAGCGGGTTCGTCTGGTCCATGAACTGCGAAAGCTGGGAGCTCCCGAAGTACTCCTTCACCACCGCAGAGACGGGCTTCGCGTTGATGAGGTCGTGCGGCATCAGCGTGTCGAGCTCCGGCGAGATCGCCATGCGCTCCTTGATCGCGCGCTCCATGCGCACGAGGCCGATGCGGTACTGGTTCTCGAGCAGCTCGCCCACCGCGCGCACGCGGCGGTTGCCGAGGTGGTCGATGTCGTCGACGGAGCCGCGGCCGTTCTTGATCTCGATGAGGTGCTTGACCGTGAGGAGGATGTCCTCCTTCGTGAGCACCTGCGCGTCGAGCGGCGGCTGCTTCTCGATCGGGCGCTCCTTGTAGAACTTGTAGTTCAGCTTGAGGCGGCCGACCTTCGAGAGGTCGTAGCGCTCGGCGTTGAAGAACAGGTTCTCCAGGAGCTTCGAGGCCTCGCGCGGCTCGGGGATGTCGCCCGGGCGGAGCTTCCGGTAGATGTCGATCTGCGCGGCGATGGCCTGGCCGTTCTGCCGCACGAAGCCCGCCATGGGGCCGTCGGGGTCGTCGTACTTGTCCTGCACGAGCGTGTCGCGCAGGTACGAGCCCACGAGCAGGTTGTCCATGAAGAGGACCTTGAACGACTTGATCTTCGCCTTCGCGATGGCCTCGACCTTGGAGTCGGTGACCACCTCGTTGCACGACACGATCACCTCGCCCGTCTCGGGGTCGATGACGTCCTTGGCGGCGACGCGGCCGACCACTTCGACGCGGTCGATGGGGATGCGGTCGATCTTCGCGTCGCGGAGCTTCTTCACCGCGACCTTGGTGAACTTCGTCCCCTTCTTCACGAGGACGTCGTTGCCCATCTTGATGTCGGCGGTCGTGCGCTGGCCCGCGAGGATGTTGAACTCCAGCGACTTGGAGAGCTTGTCCGCGCCCTCCACGTAGACCGTCTCGGTGTCGTAGTAGTAGTTGAGGATCTGCTCCGCGGTGTAGCCGAGCGCGCGCAGCAGCACCGTGGCGTGCAGCTTCCGGCGGCGGTCGATGCGGACGTAGATGATGTCCTTCGGGTCGAACTCGAAGTCGAGCCACGAGCCGCGGTACGGGATGACGCGCGCGCTGTAGAGGTACTTCTGCGACGAGTGCGTCTTGCCCTTGTCGTGGTCGAAGAACACGCCGGGCGAGCGGTGCAGCTGCGACACCACCACGCGCTCGGTGCCGTTGATGATGAACGTGCCGGTCTCGGTCATCAGCGGGATCTCGCCGAAGTAGACCTCCTGCTGCTTGATGTCGCGCACGGTGCGCTCGCCGGCATCGCCGCCACCCTCGTAGGTGATGAGCTCGATGGTGACCTTGATCGGCGCCGCGAAGGTCATGCCTCGCTGGCGGCACTCGTCCACGTCGTACTTCGGCTTCTCGAGCTGGTACTCGCGGAACACGAGCTCCGCGGTCTCGTCGAAGCTCTTGATCGGGAACACCGACCGGAACACCCCCTGGAGGCCGTAGTCCTTACGCTCCTTCGGGTCGGTGTCGGCCTGGAGGAATTTCTCGTAGCTCGCCTTCTGAATCGAGATCAGGTTCGGAACCTCGATGATCTTCGCGATCGCGCCGAAGTTCTTGCGTGCCCGGTAGTTGCTCTGAATGACCGATCCCATCTCTTCTCCTCTGAGCCCTGGAGAGCCGCTGCTCCGTCCGCCGTCAGCCTCTGCCGCCGCGCCGTGATCCTCCCCCGTGTTGCCCCGCGACCCGGATCGAGCGCCCCGCCGGAGTAGTATGACTCGGGACGGCGGACGGGCTCTCGGCCTGTGGCGGGGAGGGAGGGTGGTGCTTCGTTCGAGGTCTGCCGTCGAGCGTTACTGGCCTTTCCAGAAGTCGTTGCTGGCGCTGCATGAACGATCGCGACCTCCCGCAGACTGGTCGCGATCGTGTGGTCGCTTGTGCCCGTGGTGGGGCCTCGACGACGCTGGGCCTGGGCTCATGGCACGGAACCCGCTGAGCCGCAAGGACCCCTCCCCCACAAAACGCGTCGACCCCCGTCATCGGCTCCGTGAGGGAGACGATGCGGGGGTCGGAGCGTCAGCACCAACGACTCCCGAAGGAGCCGATGTCACTGCTCGGCGTGTCTCAGGCGATGCCCTTGACCGTGACGGTGGCGCCCGCCTCGGTGAGCTTCTTCTTGAGGTCCTCGGAGGTCGCCTTGTCGACGCTCTCCTTGACGAGCTTCGGGGCGCCTTCGACGAGCGCCTTCGCCTCGCCGAGGCCGAGGCCGGTGATCTCGCGCACGACCTTGATCACGTTGATCTTGTTCGCGCCCGCCGCGGTGAGCTCCACGGAGAACTCCGTGGGCTCGGCCGCCGCCGCCGCCGCCACCGGGGCGGGGCCCGACGGGGCCGCCACGGGGGCAGCGGCCTTGACGCCGAGCTTGTCTTCGAGGGCCTTCACGAGCTCAGCGGCTTCGACGAGGGTGAGCTTGCCGATGTTGTCAACGAGGGACTGGATTTCCATGATGCTTTCCTTTCAAACGTTTCGATCGATGATCGTTGTTGGTGATGCTTGATGCTGGTGTGAGCGGTTCAACCGCCCGCCTGTTCCGCGAGCTTGTCCGCCCACGCCTTGAGGACGTAGACGAGCTGCTGGGCCGGGGCGTTGATGATGCCAACGACGCCCTGCGCGGGAGCCTGGAGGGTCGCGAGGATCATCGACTGCGTCTCCTTGAGACCCGGCAGCTTCGACATCTCCTTCTCGACCCACTCACGCTCCTTCACCTGGTTGCCCAGGAGGCCGGCCTTCACGACCAGCTTGTCGCCCTGCGGCCCCGCGTCCTTCTTGAAGGCCTCGATGACCTTGGCGGCCGCCGAGGGGTCTTCCTTGCACCAGGCCACGCCGGTCATCCCGGTGAGGCTCTTGTGCTGGGTGCGGAGCGTGTCGCGCTCGAGCGAGCCGACGACGGACTTGTACGCCGAGTCCTTCAGGGCGTGGCGGATGAGTGAGTTCTTCACCACCCGATACTCCACGTTGGCCTTCTTGAACTCCCGACGGAGCTTGGTGGCCGAGCCCACCTTGAGGCCCTTGAAGTCCACCAGCACCGCGGCGATGGACTGCTCGAAGCGCTCGCGGACCTTGCCGATCTCAGCGTTCTTCTGGTCCTTGTTCATCGCTCAGTCCTCCGCCTTCTCGATGAAGGCATTCGGGTCGATTCGCACGCCAGGTCCCATCGTGGACGTCAGGGTGATCGAGCGGAGGTACGTGCCCTTCGCCGTCGACGGCCGCGACCGGATGAGCGCCGTGACCAGCGCCTTCGCGTTTTCGCGGATGTTCTCAGGCGAGAACGACGCCTTGCCGATGCGAGCCTGGACGATGCCGGACTTCTCGGTTCGGTACTCGATCTTGCCGCCCTTGGCCTCGCGCACCGCGTTGCTCACGTCGAAGGTCACCGTACCGACCTTCGGGTTGGGCATGAGTCCGCGAGGACCAAGCACCTTACCGAGGCGGCCGACCTGACCCATCATGTCGGGGGTCGCGATGACGCGCTCGAAGTCGAGGAAGGTGCCATCGGCAACCTTCGCCACGAGGTCATCGGCGCCGACGTAGTCAGCTCCCGCCTCGGTGGCCTCACGACCCTTGTCGCCCTTCGCGAACACCAACACGCGCACCGTCTGACCGGTGCCGTGCGGCAACACGAGCGCCCCGCGGACCATCTGATCCGCGTGCTTGGGGTTGACCCCAAGCCGCACGGCGAGTTCGACCGTCTCGTCGAACTTCGCCGTGGCGCATTCCTTCACAAGCGCTGCTGCCTCATCCAGCGTGTAGCGCTTGGTGACGTCGTGCTTCTTGTCTGAAGCCTGACGTCGCTTGGGAACCTTCGCCATTCCTGACCTCCTCTTCGGTGCTTCGCACCTCCCACCGCTTCGAGCCGCGGTGGTCATCCAGGGCCTGTGCCCACCCTCTCACCCTCGGACACCTCGCGGTGTCTTCCGGGATCGGGCGTGGGCGCTGCTCAAAAGGCCCGAAAGCCTATGTGTGTCGACGGGGAGAGACTGCCCCGCGACGCTCAGTCGACGATGTCGAGGCCCATCGAGCGAGCGGTGCCGCTCACCGTGCGAATGGCCGCGTCGAGGTCGTCGGTGTTGAGGTCGGCGAGCTTCTGCTTCGCGATCTCGACCACCTTGGAGCGCGCGATCTTGCCGATCTTCTCCTTGTTCGGACGGGCCGAGCCCTTGTCCGCGCCGACGGCCTTCATCAGGAGAATCGACGCCGGCGGCGTCTTGAGCTCCATGGTGAAGGACTTGTCCGAGTACACCGTGATGATGACCGGGATGACGTAGCCCTTCTTGTCCGCGGTCTTCGCGTTGAAGTCCTTGATGAACATCGGGATGTTCACGCCGGCCTGACCGAGAACGGGACCGATCGGAGGTCCAGGCTTGGCTTCGCCGCCCGGACACTGGATCTTGACTATACCGACAACCTTCTTCGCCATTGTTCCCTCGTCAGCGGGGTCTCGGCGCCTCCGAGGACCGTGCCCCGGGTGCGCCTCGCACGATCATCCGCGACTCCAGAGGGAGCGCGGCGGCGTGCTGTGTCTCGCCGTGCTTGATCAGGCCGTGATCTTCTCGACCTGGTTGTACCCGAGCTCCACCGCGGTGGGACGGCCGAAGATGGTGACGAGCACCTTGATCTTCTGCCGCTCCGGGCGGACGTCCTCTACCACACCCGTGAAATTTGCAAAGGCCCCATCGACGACCTTCACCTGATCGTTCACCTCGAAGTTGATCTTCGGGCGCGGCGCAATGCCGGTGCCCTCGATCTGCCTCTTGATGGTGTCGACTTCCTTCTGCGGAACCGGCGTGGGGTTTTGATCACCCAGGAAGCCGGTCACCTTCGGGGTGTCCTTCACCATGTGCCAGGTGGTGTCGTTCATCTCCATCTGGACGAAGACGTAGCCGGGGTAGAACTTCCGGCTCTCCAGGCGCTGCTTGCCGTTGCGCGTCGCGGTGACGTTCTCCGAAGGGACCAGGATCTCCCCGAAGTACTGGTCCATCGCGTTGTTGCGGATGCGCTCCTGCAACGAGGCCTTCACCTTGTTCTCGAAGCCCGAGTAGGCCTGGACGATGTAGTGCTTCATAGCCATGGGGAGGGTTTCCTGCCGCGAGGACCGTAGCGACCGCGGGCGGTCAGCTCAGGTAGATGGTGTTGGTGATCCAGTTCCAGAAGCGGTCCATCACGAAGATCACCACGGCCGCCGTGATGGCCGTGATCATCACCACGATGGTGGCCGTCGTGGTCTCGTCCTTGGAAGGCCAGGTCACCGCGGCCAGCTCTTCGATGGTCTCCATCGCGAGCGTGCGCAGCTTGATGTTCTTCCAGGCAACGATCACCCCGACGAGGCCCACCGCGACGCCGATGCCGTTGGACACGTCTTCGTGACCGGCCCACACCGCCTCGGTCAGGTGACTGACAAGGAACGCCATCACGCAACCGGCCAGGAAGTATCCCGTGTAGAGATACTTCTGGACTCCAAGCTGCAGGCTTCCGCCGATTCGTTCTGGCTGGGTGCTCACGCTGTTGCTCCGCGCTGTCGACGTCTTGCAGGAGGCGAGGGACTCGAACCCACGACCTGCGGATTTGGAATCCGCTGCTCTACCAACTGAGCTAGCCTCCTAACGCTTCCGACTCTGCTCTTTCAGTGACTCTCCGCGTGCATCGTGTGGGCGTTGCAACCGACACAGAACTTCTTGATTCGAAGGCCCTTGGTGCCCGGGGTCGATGATCGGGTGGTCTTGTAGTTGCGCCGAGCGCATGTCTCACAGGCCAGGACGATCTTGATTCGGGCTCCCATTTGAGGTCTCTGTCCGGGGCCCTTGAACCGCGTTGGACCTCGGGAGCGTTCCCGAGGTCCTCAGTGGTTGGTCAGGTCCGAACGGGTCGAACGCTACTCCGTGATCTTGGTGACGACGCCCGCGCCGACGGTCTTGCCGCCCTCGCGGATGGCGAAGCGCATCTGCTCTTCGAGGGCCACCGGGGTGATGAGCTCGATGTCCATGGCGACGTTGTCGCCCGGCATGACCATCTTGACGTC
>JBGARZ010000020.1:0-172035 GCA_044229975.1 Polyangiales bacterium | reverse complement strand
ATGCGGTGTAGCGGGCGTGAACCGACGGCGGCGTGACCGCCAGATCGGCCTCGCTCACCGGCGGCAGTCGGTCGCGCCACGACGTCACACGGCGATCGCTAGACGAACCCGGAGCTCCCCGCAACCCCCTGAACGGTTACGTTCGAGCTTCGTGGCCGTCAACTTCACACGGGCGAACTTTACCGGGGCAGACTTCAACGGCGCAGACTTTTCTCGTGCAATCTTCACTCGTGCAAACCTGACGAATGCGGAGCTGGGGCGCACGGACTTCAGACATGCAAACCTCACAAACGCGAACCTCACAAACGCCAACCTTGGTGGCGCGATTCTGACGGGTGCAGACCTCAGAGGCGCAGACCTCACAGGTGCGCGCTTCGTGGATGTGACCTGCGACACTGCGACGCGTTGGCCCGCTCACTTCGCGCCGCCGCCCTGCGATTAGAACGTCAAGCCCTGGCTGTTGAGGGCGAAACTAAGACTCCTCGGAGACCGGCGAATCCCGTCCGCCGGGTAAGCCCAGCATCCCCGCGTCGATCCCCCGGCGGACCCGCAAGCACCTCTCCGACGACAAGCTCGCGGGCCACGTCTGGGGGAGGCGAAGGGAGGCCCCGCCCGTGTCGCTAGGTGACGCGGTGCGGGTGCCGCTCATCGAGGCGCTCGCCACCCGTGCGCGGCGGCGTCAGGAGCCCCGCCGTCGCCCGTGAGGTCGGCTCCCGCCCGCGGCCACGCCACGGTCACGGGGGCGGCGTCTACGGCCCCCCCATGGCCCCGCAGTCGGGCTGGGGCACCCCTGCGGCGGGCGACTGTACGGAGGAACCACCGGCTCCACGGGGCCGAAGGGGTCGCTGGGTTCGACCCCAGGACAGCGACCGTGCCGGCGGTGCCAAAGATGCTTGAATTTGTGCGCGTCCATCGCCGCGGGCCGCTGAGCCCCGGCCGTGAGGGGCCGGGACCCCACGAACGGCTCGACGAAGCCCTTCCACCCGCCCCGTCCGTTCGATACCGTCCCACCCGTGCCCACCGCACGCGACGTTCTTCCGCACCTCACCCGCGACGAGCTCATCGCCGTGTTGGACCGCTACGCCCTCACCTCACTAGACCGGCGCGCGAAGGACGGGGGCATCCTCAGATTCTGCGACGGTTCAGGGAGACCACGATTGTCATGACGACCTCGGAAAGCTCGCCACCTTCAACGCCGACGTCCCTTTCTCCCGAGGTTGCTGGACTGCTCCGGCGGATAGTGAATGGATGGGTCCCAGAACTTCCCGAACTCGGGAGCCCCAGCAAAGTTGAATGGGGAGGGCATGATCTCTCCGCTGTACCGTCCGTCGTCACTCTTGAGAACGGCTGGCTGCTCCTGAACTACAGCTTCTCGACCGCCGACGTGGATCGTGACGTTGCCATGCCGCTGATCGACGTTCAGAACAGTCCAAACCGGCTGCCCATCAAGGGTGACTTGAAGCAGGGGTGGAGCTTCACGACCGTGGAGACGCTTCGAGATGGGCCTCGAATCAGCACGCGCGACGACACGACCACAGTCGCGGGAGCGCTCAAGGCGTACCATTGGAGAGCGACCTCGGGACGGCAACCGCGTTTCTGGATCACGCGGATCACCCCTCTTCACGCTGCCAGCATGAGTCGGAATCTGATGATCGAGCTCGGATCTGGCGGGTTTAGTTCCGGAAACCTGCGCCTACGCGGGGCCGCTACCTACTATCTGGTCAACACATCGCCTCCCCACGCACGGGAGCGCTTTCTCGTGATTGAGCGGGATCCAGAGGGGCCGGACGCCCTGGATGCTGTTCGTGACGATTTCTTGGCCCTGCAGTTCGTTCTGGGCGAGCGACTCCGTCCCGATACGTTCATCGGTATTTCTGAGAACGGGGACGTCGAAGCGGTGGTCGGGATGCACCTTGGAATGGGTCGTATGGAGGACGCCCACGGGTGCCCGCTCGTTCCGACATCGGTCCGCGAGGCGTGGCAGGCAGCCTTCTTCACCCGTCTCAGCCAAAAGTTGCGAGACGCGCCAGAGTTGCGGCTCTATATCCCGTTGGCGCTGTACGTCGATGTGTTGGACGAACACCTCGACGGGGCGTACCTGAAGCTTCACGTCGGTCTGGAGGCGTTCGCAGAGAGAGTCGTCAGTACACGCGCTGTCGGCAATGACCCTCTCGTAAAGAGTATCTCAGAGTGGAAGACATGGGTTGCCTCAAAGCGAGGCGAGATTGAAAGCCACGCATTCAACCCCGCACAGGTTGACAGGCTGATAAACAAGCTCAACAGCGCGCCTGAGCATGCCACCGCGAGTATCGTCAAGCAGGCGTTTGATGGGTTCGATGTGAAGCTCTCAAGAGATCTAAAAGAGGAGATTCGGTACCGGGATGTGGTCGCGCACACGGCGCTCATGGTCAAGGACGAGCGCGAGCGCAACATAGACCGCGACCTGGAGCGGATTGCCAAAGTCCGATCGATGATGGTCGCGCTTGTCGCACTGGCGGTGGGCTATGCTGGCCCTGTCCTCGGATGGACTCTGGACGAGCACGGGAGCCCGGAGGCTTTGTCGCTGGACGGCTGGCGTCTTGATCCGAATGTCCGTACTGAGGCTTTGCAGAGGTTCGAGGCCGGGTCCCCGGGTAGTGCTTTTCAGGCAATGATTCGAGGGGCAGAGCCGGTAGAGAAGTAGGCCGTCAGCGCAGAGCGAGTGCGTTTGTGGTGGGCTTCACCCACGGCTTTACTCCCGCTGCGTCACCCCACCTCTCCGGATACTGCCGGTATCCACTCCCCGAGTCTCGCCGCCTCAAACATCTCGGCGTACATCGCAGCCCTTCGACGCATGACCGCCCGACGCCACGCCACGAGACGGCTGCGGTTGCTCCAGTCGTGGGGCCCACCGTCCCCGGCCGCCGCCTCGGACCAGTATCCGCAGTCCGCCTCCGGGATGCAGCTCGCGGCTCTCACCTCGGCCGGTGTCACGAACCCGAACGGGAGACCCCGCAAGGTCGATGTCTCGGGCAGGACATCTGTGCCGGGAGCCAGGAACAGCTTCTCCCGCGGGCTCCGGTCGCCGTCCGCGCGGTTCTGTCCCTTCGGCCAGTAGCGGAAGTTGCCGACGTTGTTGTTGAGGACGGCGCGCCAGTCCCAGAACTCCTTCGGGACCGTGCCCCGTCTCCCCTGTCGCAACGTGTGGGCGGACGGCAGGATGTGGTCCACGTCGAAGGGGAGGTCCTCCTGGCGTACGAAGAGGGTCGGGTCGTACGTCGGAAACCATCGGGCCAAGTAGCGTCGCTGCGCCCACATGGCGAGCAGCCGCTCGTTGGCCAGCAGGTCCCACCGAGGCCCCTTCGCCTCGTCGAGAACCTGTTGGGTGAAGTGCTCAGGGCGAGGCAACGCGCTCTGTTCTGGCGTCTCCGTAGTCCCACGGAGAACGACCTCGAGGGACTTCCCGGGAAACGGCCCACTCGCGTTGGCCGCGGTGTCGAACAGATCTCTGATGAGCTTGTCCGACGTGCGCCTCACCGTGAACAGATCCGCCAGCGCGAACCGGATGATGTCGCGGCGGTCCTCGTCGGAGACCTCCATCCGGTCGCCGCGGTCCAGCCATGCGACCACGGTGTGCCACACCCGCCAGTCGAGCTCGGCCAACATGGGCGCTGGCAGTCCGGGGTCCGATCCGTCGGCGTCCATGCGGTACGCCAGTTGTTGCCGGGCCAACCGGAGGTACCCGTGCAGGCGACCGACCCCCGCGGGGGAGCTGGGGGCGTCGAGGTAGTGTTTCATCCCATCGAGGAACGGCTCGCCGCCCTCGGGCCCCTTCTTGTCCGCGAGCTTGCGGAACCTCTCGACGCTGAGCTTCGGTAGATCCGACTCGCCCCCCATCCGCCGCGTCGTCAGCCGTGTGGCCATGTGGACGATCTGTGGCGGTCGGAGGAACTTGCCGACGAGCCGATCGGCGTGGATCTGCCAGACGAGGTCGTGCGCCTGCGGCCAGCGCATCTTGAGGCCCGAGAAGAAGAGGTCCTCGTGGCTCATCTCGACGCCCTGGCGGTTGAGGCGCTGAAAGGCGGTGCCGAGGTCCGTCGGGTCCATGTCATTCAGGAGCACCGCGGGGACTCCGTAGTTGCGCACGGCGTCGCCAACCGCGGCAACGAGGTCGTCAGCGATGGACGGGCCGCTCCCCGCGCCGGTCGGTGGAGCTCGTCGAGCCCTCGCGACCAACGAGGCCCAGTCCCCCTCTCTCCCCTCGGAGAGGAGCTGGACGAACTCGGCGAACGGCACGGGCAGCTTGGCCCGTAGGGGCCATGTGAGGGCCAGCGAGGGGGCGTCCGCGTCGATCTCGACCGCTGCGGCCTTCGAGAGCGCCACCGCCTCCCGCTTCTGGGCCTCCGTCGCACCCTGGCCCCAGGGGTAGCGGACGGAGCACAGCACGAAGCGAAACTGAACGCCGTCCCGCGGACCATCAACGGGCGCGAGATCGAGCCACAGGCGGCACGGGTCGCCCTCGGACCACCGCCGGAACCCGATGGCGATGGCGATGCTGCGTTGCTGGCCGTCGATCAGCACCAGACCTCCGCCCGGGCGATGGGTCCCCGTTACGGCGTCCATCCGCGATCGTTGCATCTGGCGCGTGTCGGCCGACCACCCGCGCGCCAGGAGGATGGCTCCGATGGGGAAACCGCGGAGCATCGAGTCCCAGAGGAGTTCGACGTGGCGCTCGTCCCAGACCGCGTCGCGCTGGAACGAGGGCAGGGCGAGCTGCGGGGTCTCACTGTTCACGGCGGCGGCGAGGTCCCGCGCCGGTACGAAGGCGAACTTCACGCTCGGAGGAAACCAGTCGATGCCGTCGCGATCCTGGGTCATCGAGCTACTCCCCAAACTCAGCGGTCGCGAACGGTGCTGCGACTCGCAGCGATTGGTGAGTTCGCACTACGCCTCTACCCTGGTGACGATCAGTACCGACCCTGGATAGAGATCATCGGTGCGAGAAGAGGTCAAAGTCCGGTGCGACGGAGGAAACGCCCACACGACGCCGTCGTCCTTCCAGGCATCAGCGATCAGTCCTTCGAGTTGAGTAACGAAGGCCTCGACCTTGTCTTCCACCGATGCGGCAGCACTCACCTTCAGGTATGGAGCCGCGAAGGTAATCGCGAGACAAGTCGTGTCTGTCTCAAGGTGCAGACGCTCCGCGTCTGCGATCGCAGCGAGCCGATACTGCTTCAGTCTCTCAATGCCCTCGTTCACCCTCAGGAGCGAGGGCCAGCACTGCTTGGCTTCGGCGGCGAATTTCTGTTTCCCAGCGGTCTCGAACCAGAGGTCGTTGCGACCGTTCAAGGCCAAGCCCTTCTTGGGGGAAACGAACTCCTCCATGGCGAAGCCACCCGCGGAGTGCACGCATCCGACCAACAAGCTCACCGAGGCGCGCTCGTTATACCACCAGGGGGCATCTCGGTAGCTCTCGGTGTCCCACGTTTGTGCCGCGTCCATGAGGTCCCGCCACTTACCAAGTACGACTTTCAGCTCAGTCAGATCACCAACGTGAACATGGCTCTCGGGCATGGAGTCCTCCTGTTGCGCGCCACCCTCACTCCTTCTCGAACCCCTGGCTCGTGAACTTCAGCGACCGGCTGTTCTCGGTGACCGTCCGTACGACCTGATCGGACGCCCCCGCCGGGATGTCCGCCTCGATCTCCAGCGTCACCGTCACCGTCGCGCCGACGAGGCCCACGAGGTGGGCGAGCACTTCCTCGGCGATGCGCCCGGCATCCTTGCCGACCCGCACCGGATCGAGCGTCACGGTGCCGTGGAACCGCTTCGGCAGAGCCGCCCCCGGCTTCGGGGGGACGCGCTTGTCCGTCCCCCCCGTTCCGGGAGGCTCACCACCGCCGCCGCCGCCACCGCCGCCGCCGCCACCGCCGCCACCGCCGCCCGTAGGCTCACCAGAGTCCACCGGCCCCGGCGGTGGAATCTTCATCGCCTCAAGCTGCACCCGAGCGACATCCCCCTTCACGACGACCCCGGCGGTGTCCCGGTCCATCAGCGCGACGGGCTGCCCGCACCGCAGGCCCAGGTATCGCCCAGCGCCCTCGTCGAAGCTGTCCGCGAACGCGAAGGTGTCCGCCTGCCACGTCAGCAAGGCCACGCCATCACGGACCGCCCCGACCAGCACAGACGGGTCTTTGAGACGCGGGAGGTAGACGTACTTGGCGAAGTGCTCCACGAGCTGCTTCACGGCAACGTGATTCCCACCCCAGAGGGGCACCCGGTCGAGCTCCATCCGCAGACGGGTGCCGGCGAACCCGGTGAGCAGCAACTCATCGTTCCGCAGCTTCTTCGAGACCCGCACGGCCAGAGCGTCTTGCCCGGAAAGCTTGAACGCCTGCCACTCCACCGGCGTCTGCGGCGTCTTCTGCACCGGCACCAGCAACCACTGGTAGGTCTCGGGGATGCGGGCCTCGACCGCCCCATTCGCGGCGGCCATCTGCGTCTTGGCCTGCTTCTCCTGCTGAGGGTCCAGGTTCAGCGCGTCCTTCTCGTCGAGGATCGAATCCCAGGCGAGGTACTTCCGGGCTGCCTCGTCGAGGTCCTGGAGCCGTGTCCGGTCCGCCGCGAGGAACACCAGCGTGTTGCGGTAGAGGCGCGGAGCCGTGCCTCGCAGCTCCAGGATGGCCTTCGCGGCAGTCTCGGCGGCGCTACTGCCGTCCTTCGTGTAGGGGTGATCGACGCTCAGCACCACGAGCCGTGCGTCGGTGTCGTCGGGCACGTCCTGCCCCGACTGGGGCATCGGGTGGATGCGCGTGAAGTCGCCCGTCTTGTGGAGGTCCGTGCGCAGCCGCTTGTCGAGCTCCTTCACGACCTTGTCGGGTTCGCGCTTCAACTGCTCGGCCCGGTCCTCTGCGAGCTTCGTCACCGTCGGCTGCGTCGAGTACCAGTAGCGTGGGCCGTCCTGGTAGAGGTACGTCGCCGCCGCGGCGAGCCTGCGAAGGGCATCGCCGAACACGGCAGGGGACTCGCCGGGCATCACGCACCCGAGCTTCACCCGCCGGTCCTCCAGGCCACGGTGCGCCGCCTGAGGGGTGGGGGCTGACCCGAGGTAGATCGTGCGGGCCACACGACGGCAAGCCGCGAACTTGCCGAGGTTGGACACCTCGCCATCCATCCGCAACGGCAGCGAGTTCGGGCCATCCACGTCCTTCTCGATGACGGGAGCCCAGTTGTCCGAGAGGTAGCGGGTGAGTTCGGACTGCACCCGCGGGTCGTCGATGGAGATGTTCGCCGGGAGGATCAGCGGGTTCTTGTCACCCTTCTCCCAGAGGCTGTGAATGACCGCCGCCATCAGGCGCAGCACCCCTCGCGTGCGTTGAAACTTCACCAGGGTGGACCAGTCGTTGTAGAGCCGGTCGAAGATCTCCGGGTGGATGGGGTACGCGGCCCTCATCCGGGCCTCGTACTCGGCGTCGCGGCACTCGGGCGGGAACTCCGCCTGCTGGCCCCGGTAGAGGTCGGCGAAGGCCCGCACGACCACGTCCCGGTCCTTGAACTGCGACGGCTCGGACAGGGGCTCGAAGAGCCGCCGGCGCACGATCTCGAAGCCCTCGTCCGGGCCAGCCGGGCGGACCGATGACTCGATGCGCCCGACCACGTTGCGGAGCCGGTCGAGGGCCTCGCGCCCACGCTGTCCACCGACCTCCACGTCGTCCGCGCGGGTGTGCGGAGAGCCCGAGGTGTCCGACGCCGGGAGGCTGATGACCAGGAGGCAGTTCCCGGCGAGCTTGGCCGACTCGGTGAGGGCCTGGGCAAAGCTGAACTGCGTCTCGAACCCACCCGCGGGCAGGTCGCTCTGGTCGTGGAGCTGCCGGGCGTAGGCCACCCACTCATCAACCAGGATGAGGCACGGGCCGTACTCGACGAAGAGCCCGCGGAGCACGTCGCCAGGGCTCGTGGCCCGCTCGTCGTCGGCCTGGACGCGGGCGTACGCGTTCTTGCCACCGAGCTGCCACGCGAGCTCGCCCCATAGCGTGTGGACGACCGTGCCGTCGGGCTTCTTGCTCGGGTTGCCGGGTGAGATCTTGTTGCCGACCAGCACCACCCGTTGGGCCTTCGGCACCGTCGTGGCCTCGGCCAGTTGCAACACGGTGTCGATGCCCGGGAGTTCCATGGGATTGATGCCGGAGAACAGGTGGTAGAGCGCCAGCATCGAGTGGGTCTTGCCGCCCCCGAAGTTGGTCTGGAGCTGCACCACCGGATCGCCGTCGTGGCCCGCGAGACGGCGCACCGCCCCGACCAGCATCGCCTTCAGGCTCTCGGTGAGGTACGTGCGGCGGAAGAACTCGACGGGGTTCTTGTACTCGTCGGTCCCCTGGCCGAGATGCACCTGCCAGAGGTCGGCGGCGAACTCGGCCTGCTGGTAGCGACCGCTGGCCACGTCCTTGTGGGGGCTCACGACCTCGCGCCACGGCTTGAGGTTGTTCGTGGCCGCGCTCTCGATGGCCGTGCCGGAGGTCTTGCGCTTCTCGCTGCGGGCCTGCTCGTCGAAGATGAGCCGTCGAAGATCCAGCTTCATCTTGCCGACCTCGTCGGCCTCGGGCGCTGCAACAGACGTGAGGAGCCGAGTGATCGAGTCGAGGGCCCGGTCCGCATCGTCGCCCGAGAATGGGGTCTGGTGCGCCCAGCGGTTGCGGACGTCTTGAAGTTCGTTGACGAGACTGCGCTCCGCTTTGCCCAGGATCTTGCTGAACACGCCACGCCAGTGCCGGTCCATGATGACCAGCATGGCCGCCACGTCCTGCAACGGTTCGCCCTTGGCACCACCGAGGCGGGTGTCGCTCAGGGTGTCCCTCATCTCGGCGTCCCAGTTCTCCCCGAAGTGTGCCTTCACCTCGCGCTCGACGAAGGGACCGAGGCCCCCCTTGAGGACTTCCAGAGCCTTGCCGACGCGGTCGTGGTTGCTGATGGACATGGGTTACTCCTCGCCTCCGTCGAACAGACCACCCTGCACCAGACGTGGTTTCCCGCCCTCCTGGGCGAGGCGGGTGATCTCCGGCCAGCTCTGCACCAGGGCGTTGTAGGAGAGCGCCTCCGCTGCCCGCTTCTTGCGCTCGCAGAGGGCGTAGAGCCGGTAGCAGAGCTCACGGGCGGACTCGGCGTGGGTGCCCAGCTTGGCCACAATCGCCGCTGCCGCGAGCTCGCCACCACTCTCCAACACGCGGATCAGGTGATGGACGATCTCCCACGTCGTCAGGCGGGTATCGGTTCGCGGGTCCCAGTCGGCGAGAAGCTCTTTTGGCTTCAGGAGCCTCACCTTGCTCCGACCCGAGGCGAGGATCCCTGCTTCGACGAGCCCGGAGACCGCGGTGTTCTTGGCCTTGGAGAGCGTCTCGGCCACTCCGTACTCACCCTCGGCGAAGCCCGACTGCTCGAACCACGCCAGCGCCCAGCGAGTGTCCGGGTCGAAGTCTCCCTCTTGCTCGGCGAGGGCTTCGTCGAGGGTCTGGTTGATGAGGGTCAGCGCCTCACGCACGGAGAGCGGCTTGCCCTGTGCGTCGAGCACCTTGGCGTATCGGGTGTAAACCGCCATGCCCGGACCGATGGCTGCCTGGGCGAGGTCCACGGGCGCGATGTTACCTGCCTGCAGATGGGCGAGCGCCTGGGGAAGCTCAGCCTTCAGGGCGGTGACGAACTCGCGTCGCGTCGCGGAAGGCGCGTCGGCTGAGCGCCGACGACAAACAAGAACGATGCTGGACGCCAGAGCATTTGTCCCAACTCCACGCTGCCGATTGTCACCCTCGGTCCGCATCGGCCAAGTGCCACTGATCGCGAATCCCGCGCGGACAACCGCATCGAGAAACGTGTCCCACCCAGTGCTCGACGTCCCGTCGATGGCGTCAGTCTCTGACTGTTTGAATGCGTAGTAGATCGTAACAGGAAATGCCGGATGAGCCTGTTGAGCAAGTCGTTGCATCGCTGCGGTCATGCCGGTAAGGAAAAATGTCTCCGCCTTCTCCTTGCCACCGTGTCGGGCCGGCGTTGCCACGAGCTCCTCGGCCTTAGGAACTGTCAATGTAGCGAACAAATTTGGGAAGACTGGCTTCAATGATCGTCGCAACCAGACATAGAAAAAGTCCGAAAGATCTGCGTAGCCAATATTGTCATAGTACGGGGGATCTGTGCTGATCACCCGGGCGCTCTCTCCCTCAGCTGCCGGAGCCACAGCCGAGTGTTGTCGAGCGTCGCCGACAGAGCCGCCTCCCATTATTGAAAAGCACTTTGCAACAATGTTCACGCTTTCCATGAATCCAGAACTCGACTGTCCGAAGGGCGATCCCTCCGCAAAGTCCCAGGTCATTTGCAAGGCCTGCTTCGGCAGGCTCGATCGCATGGCGTTGTCCTTCGGACGCCACGTGGCCAGCGACGACCCGTAATCCGCAACCCGACTAATTGCCATCGCCAGATAGACGCCGACCGCATCAGCGTAAGCCGCGCCGCCGGAACTTCCAGCATCCGACAGACGCTTCCCATCGCGTTCGATACCAGCGTCCAACGCATCCATTACCACCTGCTCACGAACCTCTGCCACAAGGTCAGAAAGCGTGGTAAGCGTCACGAGCTGACGGGGTGTGAAAAGGTCGCTCCACCTTGTCATTCCGTAGTTGCCGACCCTGAATCCGAGCGCCTGCTGAAAAAATTCGACGTCCGGTCGCCATTCGGGCATCGCCTGACGCGCGATCGACTCTAGTTCCGCGGATGGGGAAAGATAGAGTCGGCCCCGCACGCCCTCCGCCACAATGGCCATCATGCGACATCCCATTCGTCCCGCCCTGGCCTCGTCTTTGATATAGTCCCCGGCGATTGGGGCTCCTGACATGAGGCAGGTAAAGTTAGCCTGAGCGAGCTTGGTGCCGCTCCCGCCACTCTTTTTAGCCGGGCTTTTCCCGGCCCGAACTACGAAGCGGTACCCATCGCTATCGACGATTGGATGGACATGCGCCTCTCGTCCTGCCGTGGTGGACAGAGTAAAAGTTGACGCAAGTGGGACATCCAGGTGAGCGAATGCGGGATTCGGACTCCTCACCGTCCGCGCCCATAGGCACGCAACTACCGCGAGCCTCTTCCCGACAAGGGGCTTCAGATCCGCCCTCTCGGCCGCCATCGCTGCGGTGATTTCGATGTTCGGATAGAGATGACCGATCCGCTTCGCGGCTTGGTCACGCATCCATCGTCCGTAATAGCGGACATCCTCAGCGAGCCCCTCAGCGCCCTGCCACTCATGCTTAAATAGGTCTTTGTCCTTCCTCGACGCGGGGTTCACTGGCGGCGTGCCTGCGAACTTGGGCGGGATCTCGATCATCGCCTTGTTTATCAGCACAGCCACTGGGTTCAGGTCGGTGGCATGGCTCTCAAGACCAAGCCGCTGCGCCTCCATCGGGAGCGTGCCACCGCCGGCGAACGGGTCGTGGAATGCCGGCAGTTTGAAGCGATCGAATAGTTCCTTAGCTTTCGGATGGTCGGCGTTTTCCGCACAAGTGCGGCGCCAACTCTGCCAGATCTCGTCGCGAGCTTTCTGGATGACTGCTTCGTTTGTAGTATTTTCCCACAACACGAGGTCCTCGATGATGCGGAACAGCCGCTGCCGCTCAGTCTCCTGCGCCTTTTCAGTCTTGAAGATGTCGGCGTGCGCGGAGGGATCGTCGATCATCTGTGCGAAAATTACTGCGCGCGCGGCCGCGAGTGGTCGCTGAGCCCACCACTTGTGGAGCGTGGTGGGGTAACCGGCAGGCGCCTTTCGCTTTCGAAGGGCCGATTCGGTGTTGATGGCTTCGAGCGGGAGGGCGACCTCGATGAGCTTCTTCTTCGTGATCATGGTGTCTCGTGTTCCCCCGTCCGCGAGCCGTTGGCTGCCCTCATGACGGCTCTCTCGACCTCTTGAGCAGATCCGCAAAGTCGTAGTTCACGCTGGTTACCCCAAAGTCCGGCTCCCGTTGGAAGGGCTGGCGGAGGTAGTAGGCCCGGTGCGTGTCCTCGCCCGTGAACTCGACGATCGCAAGGATGAAGTCGCCGGGCTTGTTGAGAGAGTAGAGGATCTCGTTGCGGGTCACCGTGATGGTGTCCGCGCCCGCGACCCGCCCCTTGACCTCGACGAAGCGCAGCTTGCCGGTACCCGGCACACGACTCTCGATGTCGTAGCCGAGCTTCTCGAACTCCCGGTCCGTGGGCTCGAACCCGAGACGACGCTCGATGTCCATGATCACGGCGCGAGCTCGGGCCGCGCTCACCTGGGTGTCCACGGGTTTGCCCGTCGTCAGCGGTGCCCGTCCGCTCATCGCGGCGAGGAGGCCCGCCGGGATCACCAGGAGGCCCCCGAGTGCTACGGGGGGGAGCGGGGAGATCTTCCCTTCGAGCTTGAGGTCTTCCAGGCGCTTCTGGAGCCTTCCCTGGAGGCCGTCGGCGCGCTTGCGGGCCTCGTCCGAGTTCAGCTTGGCGTTGGGCTTGCCCGCCTGCTCCTGCATCTTGAGCTGTTCGGCCCGGTGGTCCCAGTAGGTGATCTCCTTGGTCAGCCGGTCCTTCACCGCCGCCTCGGTCTTGGCGAGGAGCGCGAGCTTCGCGTCCCGCACCTCCTTCAAGTGCTCGGGGACGACGTGGGCGATGGCGTGGCCCATGGCCTTCGACTCGATCTCGCGCTCGATCCAGGCACACTCGGGCCGGTCGAGGAGGGCGTCCACGCCGGGCTCGCCCGCGGCGAGGGGCCGGTAGTCGAGGTACGGCGCGTAGTGGACATGGCGGGCGTGGCCCTCTCCGTCGAGTTCGACGTAGAGCATCTTCTTCGAGACGACGCGGCGCTCCCCGGTGCGGGTGAGGCTTGCGTCCTGGATCGCGTGTTCGAGGTAGAAGAGCACCCGGGGCTGCGTGCCAGGGTCGCGCTCGTCCACGAGCACCGCGCCGCGCTTGAGGAGGTCGCGGTGGCGTTCGAGCGTGAGGTCGAGCACCGCGTCGAGGAGCGGGTGCCCAGGGCACACGAAGGCCGCCAGGGGCTGCCCTGGGGGAGCGATGAGGGCCTTCTCGAACGCGATGCGCTCGTACCGTGGGAGCACGGGCTCGCGAATGCCGATGAGGCGGTCTCGGTTGCGAACCGGGGCGGGGACGTGGGTGATCTCGTAGCGGCGAGGCTCACGCTGCTTGACCGTGCCCCCGAGGCCCTTGAACGCCTGCGCGAAGAACGACTCGATGTAATGGGGCTGGAGACGACGGGCCTCCGCGCGCTCCATGTCTTCGCGGATTCGTTGGACCCGTCCGACATCCATCACGTCGTGGGCGAGCGCGTGGTCTTCCAGAAGGTTCTGGATCTGGGTGCGGTCGAGCGCGTTCTCCACCGCCACCGTGAGGCGTGCCCGGACATCGGGCTGGTCCCCGTAGCGGATGGCCTTGATGAGCAGCTCCCGCAGCGACTCCCCCTCGAACTGGAGCTTGCCCAGTACGTCGAACACCTGCCCGCCGAGCGCCTTGCGGGCCTGTTCGAGCTTGTCGAGGAGCTTCCGGTAGACATCGCCCTCGCGGGTCTCCTCGGCCACGAGGTTCCAGAGGTGGCACACCTCGGTCTGGCCGATGCGGTGGATGCGCCCGAAGCGTTGCTCCAGGCGGTTGGGGTTCCACGGGAGGTCGTAGTTCACCATCAGGTGGGCGCGCTGGAGGTTGATGCCCTCCCCCGCGGCGTCGGTGGCCAGGAGAACCTGCACCTCGGGGTCGTGCCGGAACGCCTCCTGGACCTTCAGCCGGTCCTCACGTCCCACCCCGCCGTGGATCATCACCACCGCGTCCTTGCGCCCGAGGAGCGTCGTGATGCGGTTCTGGAGGTAGTTCAGCGTGTCGCGGTGCTCGGTGAAGATCACCAGCTTCTGGTGGGGCGACGCCTTGGGGGGCGGGATCGCGTGGCCGTACTGAACCTTCGGTTCCGCGAGACGGTTCGTGATGGACGAGTCCGTGAAGATCTCGCCGAGGAGGCTGGCGAGCTCGCGCCACTTGGTGTCGTTGCCGCTGCGGCGGACCGTGAGGGCGAGCGACTCCAGCGCCTTCAGCGTCTCGATCTCGATCTTCAACTCCGCCATCGACCGCGCCGCGGTGGCTTGGTCGAGGACCTCCTCTTCGATCGCCTCGACCTCGGTGTCCGGGGCCTCGTCGAGGTCCTCCACCGCGTCCGCGTCGAGGGCGGGCACCGACGCCGCCAGGACGGGGGCGGTCTGACCGCTGCGCTGGAGCACCTCCAGCTCACGGAGGCGGCTCTCCAGGCGTTCGCGTCGTCGGTGGAGCGACTGGTAGATCGCCTCGGGCGACGAGGCCAGACGGCGTTGGAGCACGGTGAGGGCGAAGCCGACGGTGCCCGCGCGCTTGTCGTTCTCCAGGGCGTCGGCGCGGTTGAACTCCTCGCGGACGTAGGTCGTGACGGCCTTGTACAGGTGCGCCTCGGCGTCCGAGAGCTTGTAGGGGACCGTGTACGCGATGCGCTCGGGGAACAGGGGCGTGCCGTCGAACTTGAGCAGGTTCTCCTTCACCATCCGGCGCATGAGGTCGGAGGCGTCGGCGACGTGCACGCCGTCGCGGAAGCGGCCCTCGAAGCGGTCCCCGTCGAGGAGCGCCATGAAGAGCTGGAAGTCCTCCTCCTTGCCGTTGTGCGGCGTCGCCGTCATCAGGAGGAAGTGCCGCGTGAGCGTCGAGAGGAGCTGCCCGAGGCGGTAGCGCTTGGTGTACTTGGTCTCGCCGCCGAAGACCGTGGCGGACATCTTGTGGGCCTCGTCGCAGACCACGAGATCCCACCGGCAGTCGGGGGCCTGGAGCTTCTGCTGGATGTCCTCGTTGCGTGAGAGCTTGTCGAGGCGGGCGATCACCAAGTTGGTCTCAAGGAACCAGTTGCCGGTGCGGGCGGCCTCGACCTTGTCGTTGGTGAGGATCTCGAACGGCAGGTGGAAGCGCCGGTAGAGCTCGTCCTGCCACTGCTCGGCGAGGCTGCCGGGGCACACGATGAGGCAGCGTTGCAGGTCGCCGCGGGCGATGAGCTCCTTGATGAGCAGGCCCGCCATGATGGTCTTGCCCGCACCCGGGTCGTCGGCCAGCAGGAAGCGCAGCGGCTGCCGGGGCAGCATGGCCTCGTAGACCGCCGTGATCTGGTGCGGGAGCGGATCGACCACGGAGGTATGCACGGCGAGCACGGGGTCGAAGAGGTGCGCGAGGCGGATGCGCTGCGCCTCGGAGACGAGGCGGAAGAGGGCACCGTCGCCGTCGAAGCTCCAGGGGCGGCCCTGTTCGACGACGTCCAGGCGGGCCTCGTCGTCGCGGTACAGCAGCTCGTTGGCGACCTTCCCGGTGGAGGTCTTGTACGTGAGTTCGAGCGCCTCGGAGCCGAACCACTGGACGCTGACCACGACGACCAGCGCGTCCGGGACGATGCCCCGGATCGCGGCGCGGGGTTGGAGCTGTTCGAGCTGGATCATGCGGCGATCATCTCCACGGCGCGTCGTTGGTGCTGGTGGCGAAGGTTCCGACGCTTCCCCGGGCGCGAAGCTACCTCAGGTGCGGCACGCAGCGGGAGTGTTTCCGCCCGATGAAAGCCTCTGCCCGTCCTCCCGTGCACCGGCTGCGGCCGCACCCGGCGAGGGTGCAGCCGAGTACGCGGAACAGAGCCCTCGACCGTCGGTCTCTCCCGAGGGACGGGCCGCACTCTGTTCCGGTTCTGGGCGCGCATGGTGTCGCAGGGAACGGAACGGGGAGAGGTCAGTCCGACACCGTGCTGGCGGTCTCCTCGTCGTCGGCCTCACCCGCCACGAGGTTCCAGCCCCGGCTGACCTTCGCGATCCGCCCCTCCCTCTGGAGGTCGTCCAGGGCGCGGACGAGCGTCTCGTTCTCACCGCGCCGACCTACCGGCCCTTCGGCCACGATGCCATCGCCCACGCAACGGCGCGGCTGCGGAGCCCCGCCTTGGCCTGGGCGAACTGCCGGACACGGTGGCCGTTGGCCCCCGAGGGGTGCGGGAACTCCCAGAGCACCTGCGCTTCGTCCACGGCGTTCTGCTCAACCAGGAAGCGCACCCCGGTGCTTGCGGCCTTCCCGAACGGGATGATCAGCGCCCGCGGGGCGGCGGCCAGCCGCGGGGCCAGGAGTGTCGTCAGCATCTCGCGGAACAGCTCCACGCGGGCGAGGTCGGCAGAGCCGCCGAAATTCTTCAGCGTCGGGCCGGTGAATACTGGGTAGACCAACGCGGAAGTCGTGGCGACGTCGTCCCCGTCAGCCGCGAAGATCTCTTGGCTCCGCGAGAGGCCAAGCAACCTGGGGAGGTCAATCTCGTCCAGCATCCTGCACAGGAGGTCACGCATCGACCCCCCGAACGCCACCTCCCGACGGAGCCGTCGTCCGAACTCGATCGTGTCGGCCCGCACCTCAGGGGAGGCGTTGAGGAAGGTCTTGGCTGCGAGTTGGGTCTGGGCGAGGCCTGGGGTCAGGCCCAGGAGGACTACGCGGGCGGTCGCCTCCGGGACGACACCGAGCGGGGCGAAGTACACCTTGTACGGCCCCTCGGCCGCGAGGAGGTACTCGGGTTGGAGGAGCGAGCCCTTCGTGGTGTCCGCGGGAGTGTAGGTCGCCCAGAGCCGGTCGAGCGTGTTTTGGGCGAAGGGCTGGATCATGCCGGGGCGTTCCTGGAGGGACGGGCGGCTACTATCGTGGGACGAGGCACGCATCGCACACGTAACGGCGTGACTCCTCATCCAAGCTGATGCCGCACTTGGCGCAGTGGGTGTAGAGACTGGGGACCTCGGGGCTGAGGTGTTTGCCGCACACGTAGTTCTGGTCGGGGTCCTTCGTGTGGCCGCCCTTGGCGCAGTGCCCGTACTCGGTTCCGTTCATCTCGACCTCTCCTTCGTTCCGTGCCTGATCGTAGGGAACAACTGGTGGCCACGGCAACCGACGCCCAACGAACGGAGGGCCCCAAGTGGAGTCCGAGGATTCCTACCGCCCCAGGCGGGCCTCCCTGGCCCCGCCAGGGCGTTCCCCGAGACCTCTCGGCCGTGAGGCCGTCGCCGCCCCTACACGCCCCGCGGGACGCCGCGGTGAGGCCCGCGGGAGCCCTTCGAGGTCGAGCACCGAGGCCGTCGGTGTAGGCGTCGTCGGCGGTGTAGGCTCGCGTGTCGGTGAGGACGGCGCGAGGGGCAACTCGTAGGGCGGCAGGCTCAAACGGTTCGACCCTGAGCGGCGACCCGCCCGACGCGCACGACCAGGACCCGGTCGAGGAGCTCGGCGGCGCGGTCAGGGTCGGCGTGTGGGGGGCGACCAGCGGGTGATCCGGGAGGCGAACGCCCTTGCTGGTCACGAGGCTGCTGAGGGTCGGGCCAGAAGGCCCTGTCGTGGCAGGTCCGATCCGATCGAACCTCGCGCGAGGTCGCCGTGGTTCAACCCGAGGCGAGCATGGTCCCATCCCAGTGCGACTCCCCACCCGTCAGCGGACGACCTCGTGGCTTCTCCGACCTGCGGACGGGCTCTTGCGGCGCGGAGAAGAGGTTGGTACGAAGGACCATGGTGGCCGACCTCGTTTCTATCGCCGTGAAGGTAATGGACTACGCCCTCAAGCACCCCAATATGGTTCAAGGGGCAGCGAATAGGATTCAGAGCGGCTGGCAAGCCTGGAGCGATCGCCAGCAAGTGCTAAAAGGCCGAGTCAATCTCGACTCACAGCAGAAGGCTATCGAAAAGGCCTGTCAGTTGTGCATCCGGAAGAGTGAGGAGGAACAGCGGCGAGTTGTTGCGTTTGTCGCGGCGCTCTACCTTCAACATGGTGGGCAGATCGAGCGTGCTGCCCAAGTCGGGGGAAGTCTTCGGAAGAAGTTCGGGGTGTCCTGGTTCCCGCACGTTGCTGAGCATGAACTACGGTTCGCCTTGGACGTGGACCCTGAATTGGAGGGGTTCGTCGAAGCGCTTATCCGAGAGGGGCAAGCCGTTCCAGAGCGCCAACTGGTTCCGACAGGGCAGATCCCTGGGACTGGAACTTCCTCGGCTCCTGGGATTGGAACTGTCTCGGCGCTCCCAACGGGCGTTGCCCTGACCTTCAGATCGTTTCTGAAGGGGCTGTAGCGACACCCTCCCCGACCTGGGGTGGTCGCGGTCCGCTCCGGGCTGCATCCAGCCAACGAGGGACCCGAGACCTCAGCCGGTCACGATGTGCTGAGCGAACAGGTGTCCAGAATGCGGGCCACGTCGGCGGGGAACGGCAGTCCGACGCCGCGCTGGCTGTCATGATCACGTTCCCGTACGAGTCCCGACGAGCCACTGCCCCACCACCTTCCAGCGCCAGCGTCGCAACAACTTCATGGCGTCGTAGAGCACCGGGTGGGTAGACCGCTTGGCCTGGTTGGGGCCGTCGAGGAGGAGCACCGGATAGCGGTCCGGGGCGGTCCAGAGCCGCGGTGAGTACGGCCACACCGGCCCCGGAACGAGACAGTCGAATAGGTGGAGTCGAGTGGAGGGCCGTCGCTCGATCTCTCCGTGTTCGTGGGAACGACGGAGGAGGCTCGGGCCTACTTCTGCGACGGGGTGTAGGTGAAGGCGTCGAGGGCCTTGGCGAGGGTGGAACCCTCACGGGCGAAAGAACGAAGGGCGATCTCTTGCATCGGCGTGGGCTTCAGGAAGGCCACCGCTTCCTCGACGGACACCTCCTTGGATGCGATGCCTTCGAGAACCTCACGGAGGAGATCCACATCGTACTCGCTTGCGATCCGTTGGGGCTTGGCGGGGTTGACCTGCGTGCTCTCTGCGTCTCGGACCACGGCACTCTCATGCGCATCGACGGCCTTCATGGGGACCGCGGGACTGGCGATCGGAAACACTTGAGCATCCTCGATCTGAGGGCCCGGCACTTCGATGTTGTCGGCCGCAGAGACGAGACGTCCCAGGGTCGGACCGTCGATCATTCCGTGTTCATCGAGGTACGCGGCGACGATCTTCACCCTGTTCCATCGCCGAAGCAGCAAGTCGTGAACGAAGGGGAGGAGCCGCAGCGCCAGTGCAGGGCGGTTGTTCTCCTCCGTGGGAAAGTACATGGAGGCGTGGTGTGCGTCGGTGCACAGAGCAGACTCCCTGAAGCCCTTGGACGTGGGCTCGTCCATCAGATCCGCGATGCTCAGGGCGGCGTACCCACCGAGGGCGACCATCGCGCTGAGTTCAGCGTCCGCTTTGGGCCTATCGATGCGGTAAATTCCGTACATCCCGTCACGGGGATTCAACCACACCGACCTCGGGCGACGGCCCATGGCCTCTCCGACCACCGCGTGTCCGGCCATCTTGATTGCCAGTGTGGAACGGAAGAGAAGGAGCGAGGGTACCTCCGGCACAGGGAGCGTGGCCGAGACCGGATTCGAGATAGCGTCGTTGGTCGTCATTTGCTTTACCTTCTGCAGGGGGTCTGGTGTCCTGCACTGCGCGTTACGCCCGCATGAGCCCCCTCCCGAGATTTTTTCTCGCGACCATCACCCTCCGGTTCTCCGCGTCGTTGGCCCCTCGGCGCTCACCCGTGTCCCCGTCCTCGTTGAGGTACTGGACGGTCGCGGACGACCACGGCGCTCCCCGGCCCCGCCCTCGCAGCGAGGACGACGGGCCGGGGCTCCTCGGTCAACACCGAGGAGCCCCGTAGTGGGTCAGGCGCGCATCTACCTGCGGTCAGGTGGTCAGGCGCTCCTGGTCGATCTCCGCCGAGAGCACGCCCAGAATTGCCTCGTCACTCCCGTGACCGGGACGGGGGTTGTAACCCATCATCTCGTAGAACCGGGCCGGGGCGTTGGTGAGCTTCCCGTGAACGGTGTCCCGCGTATCCGGGTAGCACTCGTCCAGGCATCGCGCGACCTTCTCGCGGGCCGCCCGAACGAGGTCCTCCCGGACGGTCACCTCCGGTTGGCGCTGGCGACGGGCGTGAATCTTCGCGCAGATGCTGAGGAGCTGTCCCAACAGAGCTTCCTCGTCCTCGCCCAGCGCCGAGGGAATCGTGATGGACGGGATCACGTCCTCCGGGGTGGAGACCACCGTGGCGTCGGTCGGCATCGCCGTGGGCTCACCCTCACTCGGGGTGGCGACCACGTGGGGGCCTTCTCCCAGGAGGGCCGCGGGCGGCTCAACCGGGATGACCCCGACGACCTCGTGGATGACGTGCGTCGAGTTGGTCGGCGTCGTCACCTCGGCGCTCAGACCATCGTGGCTCGCCTCCGTGGGCACTCCCTTGGTGATGGCGATGCTGGACCCCGCTGCCCCGTCCGTCGATGCGAGCGAGTCGGTCCTGGTCTGCGGAGGGGACACCGCGACCGAGGAACTTCTGGCCGGTTTCGATCTGGTCGGCACTGCCGCCTTGCGGGGACGCCTCGCCGGGTAGGACTTCCCATCCTTGCCCGTGCGGCGAGCTTCCGCCGGGTTGCCACTCGTCGCCGCCAGCTTGTTGCGGAGAACGCCGACGTAGTGGTCGGAGCAGTGACACAGATCAGCGATCTTCTCGTTCGTGTACGTCTTCGTACCGGGGTCTGCGAGAGCCGTCAGTACCGTGTGGCGAAGGTCCGCGTTGGTCCGGCGGACACCGTGCGTGGCGTTGGCTCCCAGGGCGAACTCGAAGGCCTCTCGAAGTCCACCTTCGTGGACGCGGGCCCGGATCGTGGCGCATCCGGCCGACCTCGCGGCATCCGCCCGGGCGTGGCCGTCCGCCACCCATTGGCTCCCGTCGGTGGGATCACGGAAGACCACGATGGAATCCTGGAACCCTCGCTCCCGGATCACCTCGCAGAGGCCCATGACGTACTGCCGGTCGTGGGGCTTCGCCCGCGTCTGGAGCTTGGGGTCGAACTTGAGGTCGTCGATCTTCACGTCGATCTCAGTCGGGATGGACGACGGGACGGGGGAGGCTTGATGGGTGGTCATGATCGGGGCTCCTGGATTCCTGAAGAGAGTGGCTTCAGGGCCGTTTCGAAGGCGCAACAGAGGGATCGAACGGGAGTGTTGATGGTCATGGGTGGTTGAGGGCGACTCGTTGGTGTGGGTGGGAAGGGCACTGGAGACGCTTCATCCGGCGGGCGTCGTCAGTTCGGGACGACGGCGGGCGGACGTGACCCCCCGCACGATCCGGGTGAGCTCGGGGCCTTCGAGTCGCCCGCAGTCTGCGAGCTCGGTGGCGAGGACGAGGACGCTCGCCCAGTGCGCCAGGAGCAATTCCCGGACTTCGGCGCAGAGGCGCTCGTAGAGGTCGCGAAACTGTCGATCGTCGTCACGCACCTCCGGGGTGAACAGGTCTGCGAAGCTGGCGAGGTCGGTGACCTCGGCCCATGTGGCGAGGTCCGCAGCCATGACTGCCCTCTCGGCGTAGATCGACAGGGCGACGTGGCCCGCGAGGGCGACCATCATGCCGCGGCGGTCGCGCGGTTGCCGGGGTGCGAGGTGGTACCCGCCACACGTCCCGTCTCGCACGGCGACAGAGACCCACTGAGGACGGCACCCCACCAGGACGCCCACCACCGCGTGCCCGGCGTACTTGATGGGCAGCACGTCGGAGTCGTCGAGGGAGAACCTCCCTTCCGGGGTGGAGTTCGGGAACGGAACAGATGAGAGTGGCTTGTTGTTCATGACGGACGTGTCTCATTTCGTTCGGACATGGAGCGGCGGCTGCGCCGTCGTGAAGGACGGCGACCCGCCCAGGTGGTTGGCGTTCGTGATCGGGACGGACTCGTGGTGGCGGGGCACCCGAGTCGGAGCGTGTGTCTGGGGGCGTCAGTCCCCGCGCTGGACATGGAGTCCGGGGCGGGCGGCGAAGGCTGCCGGGAGCGACATGACGCCGGTTTGCCGCAGGTCGAGGTAGCGCAGCCTCGGGAGGGCCGCGAGGGCCTCGGGCACCTCCCTCATGGGGTTGCACATGAGGTTCAGGACCTCCAGGGTGTCGAGCCGCAGCACCGCGTCAGGCACCCTCGTGAGGCTGTTGCCCGAGAGGGAGAGGCGCGTCACGACGGGGAGGTTCCACTCGGTGGTTGCGACTCGGAAGTCACCAAGCCCCGCCCCGTTGAGGTCGAGCTCGTTCATCTTCGGCATCACGAAGAACCGTCGCGGCAACGTCGCGGCCGGGTGCCAAAGGGTACCGGGCGCGGTGAACTGCACGAGGTTGTTCAAGCTCTCCAGGCTGTCGTTCAGCCACCACTGAGCCCGCTGCGGGAGGTGCAACTCGCGGAGTCCCGACCGGACTCGCCGTGCAGCGGGCCCTTCGCCCCACGCCGCGAGACCAAGTACGGCCGCGAGGTGCGTCGAGAACCTCACGTCGAGCACAGTCACCGGACGGGGCCGACGGAACACCCGCGGAAGCACCCAACGCAGGGACGAGCCCGACGCCCTCACCGGGTACCTCGGGCCGACATCCACGCCGGCCAGCAGGGTCTCAACCACCTCGTCGTCGAGGAGGGATAGGAGCTCGATCTGGTGAGCAACGTCGGCGGGATGGTCCGCGAGATGGCGGATCCACGCCTGCGGATCGAAGCGCCCACGAGCGCCGCGGACGGAGTAGTTGTCGGGGAGGATCACGGCGGTCCTCGATGGGGGTCCCGCGAGCCCCTCATGGATGATGTCCATGAGGGGCCCGACCGGGTGCGTGGTCACGCTGCCGTGAGGACGGGCGTGGCCGCGAGGTAGTCGCCCGCGAGGCGCTCCATGGCGAACCGCACGTCGGGGTTACGGTTCGACTGATGCGCCGTGAGTGTGATGGCCTGCACGACGCCGAAGCGCGTCGCATCCCCGTCGCGGAGCACCACGCGCTGCGCCTCTTCGATGAGGGCCTTCGGCACCTCGGTGGAATCACCGAGGATCGCGGCCACCGCGTCGTCGGGGTGGGCGACGGCGAGGCCCTTGGCAGCGCGCATCCACTCCAAGGAGACCTGCCACCGCTGGGGAAGGCGACCCACGGCAATCACGAGGGCAGCCGCGAGCTGGTCGTCCTCGATGCTGCGGTGCGTGCGGTAGAGGGAGCGCTTGCCGCCGACCCGCACCATGAGCCCGTTCATGCAGACGAGCCTCATGGCGTAGTCATCGAGGGACAGCGCCGCCCCACCCACCTCTGAGTTCCTGAGATGGAACCCGGGGTGCAGCCGGTCGCCGTCCAGGTCGAACGCCTCGGTGTGGACCGCCGTGAAGTTGCTCGTCGAGTCGGTGAACTCCGTGGCGGTCCACACGTACTCGCTGACGAGCCCCTTGAGCATGGTGTTCATGCGCTCGAAGATCCGGGCGTCGTCGATGGGCGTGAAGCCCGGGGCGAGGAAGGCCCTGGCGATGCCATCGGCCACACCGTCGTCGTCGCGCCACGCACGGATCTTCTTCTCGCCCGGAATCCTGCTGAAGCGGCGGTTGACCTCCTCGGCGCGCTCCTCACCCGAGGCCGACTTGAACCACGTCTCCCAGCGGAGACCGAGCATCGAGGCGAGGCCCTTGCGAGCCCAGTCGTTGAGGCGGTAGCGCGTGCCGCCGGGGAGCTCGACGTGGCCCTCGGGCGTCATACGCAGGTCGGCGACGTGGACGACACGGTCGGGGACCATCTCGCCAGCGCGAGTCATCACGGACTCGAACACGTTGGCGAACGAGCGGCCCTTGAGCATCCGGGTAGGCGGCGGCGAGGAGGTGTTGGCGGCGATGGACGTTCGGGCGAGCGTGGTGATGTTGGCGGGGACGACGGCGTGGTTCATGGAGACGGTTCCTTTCGGTGAATAGAGAGGGGTGAGAGAGCGCAAGGGCGCGTGCTCTCGGTGAATGGTCGGGGGTTCTCGAAGCGGGTGTTGCGGGGCTCTCCGTGACGACCGCCCGTGCGTCGTATCGGTCAGCGTTCCGTCCCCCTTCCCCCCTATCAACTCTGGGATGTGGGTGTTTAGCGAGATCGACACGCGAGCGTTCGACCATGGCGGGCGCGGGATGGTCGTCGCGACGACGAGCACCACCCGGTGCCCGCGTCGGTCTGAACCGTTCCCCTTCCAACCCCTAACAACTCTGCGAGGGGGGTGTTTAGCGAAAACTACGCGGGCAGGGAGATGCTCGGCCCGAAGGCCGTGTTGGCGTTCGTCCCGTTGGCGGTGACCGCCCAGAGCACCGGGACCGGCGGGCGTACAAGAGGGCGCGGGGCGTGACCGTCGGTGAGGTACACGCAGCCCGAGAGGTTCAACCGGCGGCCCTCGTTGATGAGCCACCGGAAGACGGGGTCGAAGTTCGTCCCACCGCCGCCCGTGGAGTGCGTGGGCGGCACCCCTGTCCACGGGTAGGTGCGCTGCACCGCGAGGTCGCACTCGATGATGTGGACGGTGGCTCCGGCGGCGACGATGCGCCCGACCTCCTCGTAGAACCTCCCGACAGTGTCGATCGGGATCGAACCCGACGTGTCGATGGCCACCGCCAAGGAGGGTCTGCGACCGCGACGGAGGCCCGGCACGATTGGACCCCGCCAGTCGCCCGTGGAGGCTCCGTAGCGGCGGGACTCCCGTTGGTTGGTGGCGCGCACACCAGCACGGAGGGCGCGGGCACTGAAGAGCCGCAGGGCACGCCGCCAGTCGGTGGCACCCACGGGAGAGAGACGACCCCGCAAGAGCGACAGCCGCAGCGGCTTGGCGAGGGAGTCGAAGCTCCCATCGCGTTCAGCCCGACGCAGGGCCTCGGTGACGATCTCGTCGAGCGTGTCCACGAGCCGTTGCCCGCTCTCGTCTGTTTGAGGGTCGCTCCAGCGGTTGTGCCCGCGGGAAAGGTCCCGCCCGAACCTCGCGAGCTCCTCGTCGGGGATCTTGGACAACAGGCGGTAGTAGCTCTCGACGGTGAGCCCGGCGGGGAAGTCCTTGAACGCCGCGAGGGTGACCGCGCCGCGTGGGAGCGGGTGCGAAACGTACTGGTTGACCACGATGTCCATCGAGATGGCCCTTCGCCGGGCGTCGGGCATCTCGGCGGTGTTCAACCGCAAGTGGCCGCAGACCACGTGAAGGACCTCGTGTTCGAGGACCGCGATGCGGTGCTCGTCGCGTCGCAGCGTGGCCCCGAAGAACGTTGGGTTGAGGAAGAGCGTGGGCTGCCCTTCGTGACCCGCACCCACGGCGGCGGTGGGAACGGAGACACCAACGACGCGGTCGAACGCGGCGAGGACGTGCCCGTAGAAGGGGAGCTTGCGGCCGAGGTCCCACGACGCGGTCGCGAGGAGCTCGCAGCACTCATCGTCGGTGATGGTGACGGGCTCACGGGCCACCATCACGACGCCCCCTCGTTGAGGAGGCGCTTCGCAACGGCGCGGTCTCGCACGAGATGCCCGAGGCCCCGTCGTGCGAGGGCGCGGTGCAGGCGCATCGCCATGTCCCGCGGCACCTCCGCGCTCGCGAGTAGGGCCGAGAGATTGGCCGGGTGCCGGGGGCCGGGGGTGTAGTCGTCGGCCTCGATCACCTCTTCGATGCGAGCGATCACCAGCCCCACACGGTCGATGCGAAGCCGCCCTCCCTGAGTGTGGTCGGTCGCGGCGTTGATGATGTGCTTGCGCGCGTCCGCAGGGGTGGCGGCGTCGAGGATGTCCTTGGCGGTGGCGAGCTGGTGTTGTTCGACACAGACAAAGCTCACGAACGACGCCGCGGTACCAACGTCGAGGGTCGAATGCGCGAGCCTGGAGACGAGCTCGCGGGCGCTGTTGAAGTCGCGGATCGGGGCGACGAGGCGGAACAACTGCACCAGCGTGCGGGGCGTCGTACGCCGACCAAGAACAGCCTCGGGGTACGTCGTCACGAACTCGATGCAGCGGGGGTCGATCCCGGCGTCGTGGGCCCACCGCGCCCAGACCCTCGCGTCGAAGGTCATCGTGAAGTGCACCATCCGGGTGAGCATCGCGTCGTCCATCGGCGTCACGGCGTACGACCCGCTGTCCGGGTTCGCGGTGCAGACGATCTGCCATCCGGGAGGCAACGACCAGGAGTACAGGCGGTGCGTCTGGAGGAGCTGCATGAGGGCGGACAACACGCGAACGTCCCCGCGGTTCAAATCGTCCAACAGGAGGATGCCGGGGCCCTTCTGGGTCGGGACCCAGGTGGGCGGCAGGAAGCCCGTGCGCCCGTCCTTGGCTTCGCCGGTCCCGCCGTCGATGCGCGTGGGCAGACCATGGAGGTCCCCGAGCTCCTCGATCTGTGCCGGTGCTACGACGACGAAGCCCCAACCCCGGGTGCGAGCGAGCTCCCTCACGAGGGCGGTCTTGCCGATGCCGTGCGGGCCCCAGATGCACACGGGCGTCGGGAGCTCACAGTAGGCGGTCGCCAGGGCGTTCGCCTCAAGGACGTGGCCCAGCACGGTGGCGAGGTTGGTCGCGTCGAGGGTGGGGCCGAGCGTGCCGTTGGATGTGAGGGTCGTGGTCATAGGTCGTTGTTTTCGGTGGGGATGAGGCGACGACACTCCTGCCCACAATGGGTCAGCGAGCCGTTCCCCTCCCACCTCCTCACAACTCTCGCGGGGCGGTGTTTAGCGAGATCGACTGCCGCCCTGCCGATTCCCACGGAACCTCCCCGAGGCCGGGCGCGGGGCAGGCTGCGGTGAAGGCAGGCCGAACCCCATTGAAGCCAAGGCCCTCAGAAAATCCTTGCCGGATCGATAGAGCCTTTTGGGGGTAGGACCGGGGGGGTCGGAACTTATCTTTGCGGTTCTTATGAACCGGGGGGAGCCACCTCGAAAAGGTCACTAAACCCCTGCAAACCCCCCTTTTGCCTGATGCCCCCAGGGCGTCTGTCGTCCCCCCGACGTCCCCCGAGTAGTCCCGGCGGGACGAAATCACGTTTCAAGACCACCGAGTCGATGTCGGTTCAGATGGAGGACGAATTCGACCGTCCCCCCACGTCGAGTGCGTAAAGGGTTCATGACCCGCACCGACTCCCCTTCACCCGACGCACCCGCGACGAACGCACGGCACCGCGCGCCGTCCGGGGCCGTCCCCTCGGTACTTGGCCTATCGGCGCGCCCTTGGAGGAGCAAGCCGATGACCACACCCGTCCCGACACCCCCCTCGTCCCCCTCCCAGGCCCCGAACACCGACCGCCTGTGGATGACGGTCGAGCAGGCATCCGCGAGGTGGAAGTGCAGCCCGCGAACGGTCGAGAGAACCCTTCGTCGGCTGGGCATCGCCCCGCTCCGTCTGGGTCGGGCCGTGAGGGTGGATGTGCTCGCGGTCGAGAGGCTCATCGAGGGGACGCCATGAGGCGTGTGGCGCGGTGGCGGTGCCCTCTCGCGGACAACCGAACGCTCATCCAGATGAACCCATAACCCCCAAAAGGCGATGCCCCGCCCCCTTGTTTGGCGACAAGGGCGGGGCTCGCAAGGACCAACGACGTGACAACTCACAATACCACAAACGATAGTCCTTCCAATGCGAACGAAGCCGTCGAAGTCGTCCTCGATATCGCACCAAGAATGGAGTGTCCGCGGCGAGTGGATCACGTCGTGATCGACGTTTCCCCGCAGGGTTGGGGGCTCTCGGTACGAGCCCTTCTGTTCCCACAGGCTATCGCGAACAAGAAGGACAGGTTCACATGGGCAGACAAAGCCCATACGAAGAAGAACCCCCTGAAGATGAAGGAGTGCGCCCGGGGCGTTCTACCATATCGCCTCCCGAACGGTGCCAAACGGGGTGTCTCATGCCAGCAGGCTCTCTGGGTGATGCTCCCCTTCGATCTCGACGCAGTTGGGCTCTCTGTCCAGGACGTGTCGGATATCATCAACAGGGCCTTCATCGGCCTCCGCCGTCTGGTTTGGACGACGTGGTCGTGCAAAGACGGGTACGCATCCGTTCGAGTGGTGCTCTTGCTCGCCGCACCGACTACCTTCGAGGACGCCTGTCGGGCGTGGTGGTGGGGGCGGCGGAAGTTGATCGATGCGGGTCTGCCCCTCGACTCCGTGAAACCAGGGGAACCCTCCTGTGACTCCCGTGCGATGGACGGGCGGCTCTTCTACCTGCCGTCGCACCCCGCATCCCGAATCGCGGGCGAAGGTGATTGGGGCGGGGTTCCGCCTGCTCGTGGGTGCGGCGAGGCTGCGGACACCCTCCTCGACCTCGCGCCGATTCTGTCCGAAGCAGAGACGGTCATGGCCGTGGACAAGCCGTCTCACCGGGCCCGATGGCCGTCGCTGCCCGTGCCCGGCGACATCGCTGCGAAGATGCGACGGGCGTCGAAGGTCCGGGACACCACGACGGGCAAGGGGAGCGGCGCTGCTTCTTGGGCGAACGTGACCGTGGACTTCTCGCAGGTGCTCCACCCGACGGCGGGCGTTGACCTCCTGACGTGGACCCGTGGGAACGTGCCTGTGGGGTCGGAGTTCAGCCCCATCGGCAACCCGTGGCAAGTGGAACCGCGCCGGGCTGGCGAAACCTACCTCGATGGGAGTTCGTGCGTCCTTCGGCACGACGCCGATGGCCGCGTGTGGCTTCGGTCGTGGAAGCTCAACACGAGTTTCTGGCACCGCGACGGGTTCCCAGAGGGATTCGAGAGACGGCCACCGGGATCTTCGAGGTGCCCCTCGGCGGCGGCGACCAAGGGGGGGCGCACAGAAGCGGCGGAAGCCGAAAATGCTGTGTCACTCAAAGGAGTTAGGGGGGGTCGCACAAATGGTGTCAACAATAATAGAAGAGACCATTGTGCGACCCCCCCCTCGGGCGTCGAAAACACCTCTCGGAACTCCCTCATGCGGGACCTCGAAGCCGTCGGGGGACTGCGGGTGTATCGGGCCGACGAGCTCGTGGAGGGTCGGTATCTGCCGTACGAGCCACTGCGGGCACGCCTCACCGGGTTCCACGCGGACAAGGGCACCGGGAAGACCGAGGTCATTCGAAGGGCCATCGACGCGGTCCGTGCCTCGGGAGCCACCGGCTCGGTGCTGGTGATCAGCCACCGCCAGACCATCGCCCAGCAGGCGGCACAGAGGTTTCAGGTGATCTGCTATCTGGACCCCGGTGTACCCCGCCGGGTCGAGGGCGACCTCGCCGTCTGCCTGGACTCGGTGCTTCGGATCGTCTCATGCACCACCACACCCGACGGGACCGTGGTGCCGATCCGCCCGGCCCTCGTGGTGTTGGACGAGTTCACCCAGGCGCTCAGACACCTTTTCAGTGCCACGCTCTCAGGACCTCAGTCGGAGGCTGTTCACCGGCAACTGCGAGGTCTCTGCGAGAACGCAGAACAGGTGGTGATCGCGGACGCCGACCTCGATCCGTGGTCCTTCCGCCTTGCACGGGAGCTTCTCGGAATCGACCCCGACGACGCTCGCGATCAAGAATTGCGATGCTTGCCTGCGATCCCGATGTTCACGTATCGGGTGGACTCCGTACGGGCCTTGACCGACCGGGATCTTCTTCTCGATTGGGCCGCGGGGAAGCGCCTCGTCGTTCATTGCCAGTCGAAACGCCAGAGCACGGTGAAGGGCACGCAACTGAAAGATCCGCCGATGGATGTCGGGTGGCTCCGGGATGAACTCCTCCGGGTTCGCCCCGAAGCCTCCGTGTTGCTCATCAACTCGACGACCGTCCGCGCCGACCCGAGGGTCAAGGCGTTCCTCAACGACCCGTTGATCCCGTACGACGCCCTCATCTACACGGCCACGTTGGGCTCGGGATTCAGCATCACGGTTCGTGACCACTACGACCAGATCTACGTCTACTCCGCCGAGGGCGTCGGCACCGTCCACGACCTTCTCCAGGCAGCTCACCGCGTCCGTCATCCTCGTTCGACCGAAGTGCGGATTCACTGCCCCCCAGGCCAACGCGGGACCCGTGAGACGGACCCCCAGCGGATCTACGACGGGCTGTTGGCCGCCGGGGACACGACGGTTCGCGTGCTTTCCCCCGATGGGGTGGTCACGGTGCAACAGCATGTGGTGGACGAGATCGTCTATCACGACGGGGCAGCCGTCCGTGATCCTTGGCGTACGGACCACAACCGGCTCTACGCGGAAGTGTTGTCCTATGAGCGTCGCACCGGCGGCCCGGGCGGCGACCGTCGATGGGCGCTGCTGGCGTATCTGCGAGGTCAGGGAGCGGGCGTTACCGAGACCGAGGACGCCGCCACGCTGGAGGCCTCGGGCGTCCTGGATCAGAGCCAACGCCGAGAGGTCACGAAGTTCCACAAGGACACCGCGGCACGGGTACGCGAGGCCGAGGCCCGTCGGATCTGGTCCGCCCGTGATCTGATGCACACCGAGGCCGACGCGCTGGACGGCACCGACCTCTCGCCGGAGGACGCCGACGCCATTCGGAAATACCGAGCACGGGAGTTGTTGGGTCCTGGTGTGACCGTCAACGAGGTGGCAGACACCAAGCTCGCGTCGCGGGTGCGGGCGTTCGCAAAGTACCGGGCCTTCGTGACCGATCCCGACGCGGTCAAGGCTATGGACCGGCGAGAACGGAGCCAAGGGGTGCCCGCGTCGCACGCGAGCTTCTCCTACCTTCACTGCGTCGCATGGGGGGACATCCTCAATGCGGCAGGTCTCCCGCGTGACCCGACAATATGGGGGGCCGCGACGGAAGTTCACACGGATGGCCGCGTGGCCGCATACGCCAAGCGCCACCGTCGGATCTTGGAGACCTTGGGAATCGTCGTCCGGGCAGACATCGATCGGGATCAGATCCGGTTGGTGCGGGTCACACTGGAGCATTTCGGAGTCGAGCTTCGGGAGTCGAAGGTCGGTGGGCAACGACGGTTCTACGTGGCTGGAGCCCAGGCCGACCATGCCCTCCGGTGGTCGGAACATCGGACACAACACATTCTTCACCCCGATCGTGAGGGACGACCGAAGGCATTCTCTGACCTGACCGATGAGGCCATGGCGCAATTGGAAGCGGTCCTCGACGCCACCTCTCCCGTCGCGGTCACCCTCGCGTCGTAAATCGTCTGGCCCACCCGCGCTGAGGGCGTAAAGGTCTCGTGACCCCATTTCAAGCAAGCCGCGCCAAGGAACCGCGAGCCATCCAAGGAGGGCCTCGTGGTGCTCTGCCCTCCATGTTCGCGAGTGACGCAGCGGCTTCTGTGATCCGCGACCGATCACCCGTTGAAGGCGACCGTGGCTGACCCGCTACGCGACGCGGTGGCCATCATCATCAGGGATCTGGCACCGCTACAGGAGGCTCCGCGCTGGCGACGGATCGAGGCGGAGGCGAGCCGTCGTGGCTTCAGTTCGACCCGTGCCTTTCGCGCGTGGTGTCTTGCCCGAGCGGTCTCCCTTCGCGAGGACAACCACCGTGACACTTGGGTCGAGCCCGCTGCGGTTGACGCTGCGGTCGAGCGCATGCCCACCGTCGGAGTCCGCCGCGCGCGTGCCGCCAATCAACTGGACCTCGACGAAGAGATCGACAACCGACCGGCGTCTGGCCGTTCCGTCCGCTAAGGTGCCGCCCGATGGCCCGCCCACGCACTGGCAGCGCCGTCCACCGTAAGGGCCGGTGGTACGCGCGCATCACTCTCTCCCGCGAGCCCAAGGGGCTTGATCGTCGGTCGCCCCGCCTGGAGCATCCGGTCACCCGCGAGGGTGAGCCGGTCACCGGCACCACGCGCGCCGACGAGGGCTACGCGAAGCGGTACGCCCACCGCCTCCAGGAGCGGTACGACGAAGGGAGCTGGGCACCCGATGCACGCGAACCCGTTGCTCCGCCGCCTTCGGCAGAGATGACCGTCGCGAGCTGGTGCGACGACTGGCTCTCGAAGCAGACCTACCCCGAGGCCGCGAAGGACCGTCGTCGCACCGTTGCGGCGCTCGCCCTGGCCGCGCCCGACGGGTGGAGCCTCGGAACGTTGTCCGTGGCGAAGGTGGACCCGCAGCACATCGCGCGGTGGCTCGAACTGGTGCGCGGGCGCAAGACGGCACGCGCCAAGAGCGCACCCGCGCCGCGCACCGTCCGCAACACCCTCGACCCCGTGGCGCGCGCCCTCCGTGGCGCTGTGTTCCACAAGCTGCTCGTGCAGGACCCGACGGCCGTGCTCCCGAGCGACATCCGCCCGCAGGCAATCGACGCGGACCCCATCGCTCGCCGCGACTATCGGATGCCGCGCTGCGATGTGGAGGTGTTGCTCGGCGAGCCGTCGATCGAACCGCGCTGGATGGTGATGTGGTTCTTGTTGCTGCTCACCGGCGCGCGTGTGTCCGAGTCCGTCGCGCTCCGATGGTGTGACCTGCTCGACGAAGAGACGCCGCTGCTCCGGCGCGTGTCCATCGCCCGCCAGATCCACCACCGGACGCGGGAGGTCACGCCGTTGAAGACGGAGAACTGCCGCGAGGTCCCCGAGCACCCGCTCCTGCGCGTGGTGCTCGACTGGTGGGCGGGCGAGGGGTGGCTGGCCGAGTACGGGGCCGCGCCGACGCCCACCGACTTCCTCGTGCCCGTGCGCGCGGGAACAGGGCGACGGCGCGGGACGCGCGTGGGCGCTGGCGGCCCCCTCTGGCAGCAGGCGGTGTGGGACGCCCTCCAGCGCGACCTGGAGGCGTGCGGGATCAAGGGTCACCGCATCCATGACCTCCGTCACACCCTCGCGTCGCTCTGCGCGGACGCCGGCATGGAGGAGAACGTCGCCGCCCGGTGGACGCACGCCCCGTCGAGCCAGACCGCCCGGCACCTGTACGCGGTCCCGAGCTGGGAGCGGCAGTGCGCCGAGATGCGGAAGCTCAAGCTCATCCCGAGGCGGTTCCGGCTGCCCCTGCCCAGAGGTTTGGGTGAACCGTTTGGGTGAACAAAATGACGAAGGCCCCGAAACCTTTGGAGTTTCGAGGCCTTCTAGAGTGCGAGGAGGGGGACTTGAACCCCCACGATGTTACTCGCTAGCACCTCAAGCTAGTGCGTCTGCCAATTCCGCCATCCTCGCGACGGGGACGCGGTGTATGCCCGCCTTGTCTCAACCTGTCAACGACTTTCTCGCGCCCTCTTCCGCCCGTCGCTTGTCAGCCGACGCCCGGCTCGGGTAGTTTCCGTCGCCTTCGCGCGGGCTCGCGTGGGCCCGACCGACGACAATTCGCGCCCTCACAACACCGACGGGCGACGCTGGGAGACGATCGACATGAGCGGGCATTCGCGGTGGGCAACCATCAAGCACAAGAAGGGCGCGGCCGACGCGCGCCGCGGGAAGGTCTGGACCAAGCTCATCAAGGAGGTCACCGTCGCCGCCCGCATGGGTGGCGGTGACCCCAACGCCAACCCCCGGCTTCGCACCGCCGTCGACGCCGCACGCGCCGAAAACATGCCCGGTGACAACATCACCAAGGCCATCAAGCGCGGCACCGGCGAGATCGAAGGCGTCTCCTACGAGGAGATCACCTACGAAGGCACCGGCCCCGGCGGAACCCTCTTCCTCGTCGATGCCCTCACCGACAACCGCAACCGCTCCGTCGCCGAGCTGCGCAAGATCTTCGAGAAGGCCGGCGCCACCATGGGCGCCAGCGGCACCGCCGCGTGGGCCTACGAGCGCAAGGGACACATCAAGCTCGCCAAGACCGCCGCGTCCGAAGAGCAGCTCTTCGACGTCGCTCTCGGCGCCGGCGCAGACGACATCTCCGACGAAGGCGAGGAGTGGCTCGTCATCACGCCGGACGTCGACGTCGACGTCGTTCGCAAGGCCCTCGAAGCCGCCAAGATCACCGTCAAGAGCGCGCAGCTCGCCATGGTCGCCAAGAACGTCGTCACCATCACCGGCCGCGACGTCGACGTCGTCACCCGGCTCATGGAGAACCTCGACGACCACGACGACGTGCAGAACATCTGGTCCAACTTCGACCTCTCCGACGAAGACCTCGCCCGCCTCTCCAACGGCTGAAGGCACACCATGCGCCCCAACACCTCCCTCCGCCTCCTCGCGCTCGCCCTCGTCACCGGCCTCGGCTGCTCCGCCGATGTCGAGGAGGACGTCGTTCACGAAGACGACGCCGAAGAGGGCGACAGCCAGTTTGGCATCGACGAAGCCGCCGCCGGCCCCGGCGTGCGCGTCCCCGCTTCGCTCAACCTCGCGCGCAGCCGCGACGTCTACCTCACCTTCGACGACGGCCCCTCCGCCCGCTACACGCGCCCCATCATGGCCGTGCTCGCGCGGCACTCGGCGCCCGCCACCTTCTTCGTCACCGGCGCCAACATCGCCGGCAACGAAGCCCTCCTTCGCGAAGAGCGCGCCAACGGCTACCTCGTCGCCAACCACCAGTGGAGCCACGTCGTCGCCACCAGCGCGCAGTTTGGTGGGTTTCTGACCCGCGAGCGCGACGCCCTCGACCGCGCGCTCGGCGCCCCCCACCCGCGCCTCTTCCGCTACCCCTACGGCAACGGAACCACCGCCAAGGAGGCCACCGTCCGCGCCGCCGGCTACCCCGACGGCGGCATCGGCTGGAACGTCGACACCCTCGACTGGTGCTACGGCCCCGACGCCTACTGCGACCGCGTCCCCACGGCCTACCGCCGCGACTTCGTCGGCTGGGTCGTCTCCGAGACCACGCGCACCGGCGGCGGCGTGCTGCTCTTCCACGACATCCAGAGCGTCACCGCCAACAACCTCGACGCGATCCTCACCCGCCTCGAAGGCCTCGGGTACCACTTCAGCGCGCTGCCCTCGCGCTGAGTTCCCTGATACAACCCGTGGCCATCGCCATGGCGAACGGGGCACCCCTCTCACGACGCAACCTGCTCGTCGGCTCCGCCGGCGCACTCGCCACCACGGCGCTCACCGGCACCGGCTGCCGCAAGCACCGCGACGCCATCACCCTCGGCCTCTACGCCGCCCTCACCGGCTCCATGGCCGACTTCGGCGCCGCCGCGCGCAACGGCGTCATGCTCGCCACCGAGGAGATCAACGCCCGCGGGGGCGTTCTCGGCAAGCAGCTCTACATCGCCATCGAAGACACCCGCGGTGACTCCGCCGAAGCAGCCACCGCGGTGCTGCGACTCATCCACCTCGAAGGCGCCGTCGGCATCCTCGGCGAGATCGCCAGCTCCCTCTCCCTCGCCGGCGGCCGCGTCTGCCAGCGCTACCGCATCCCGATGGTGTCGTCGGCCAGCACCAACCCCGCCGTCACCTCGCTCGGCGACTGCATCTTCCGGGTGTGCTTCATCGACCCCTTCCAGGGCGACGTGATGGCCCGCTTCGCGCGCAACACCCTCGGCTTCACCCGCGTCGCCATCTTCAAGGAGCAGGGCTCCGCGTACGCCGTGGGGCTCGCCGACGCGTTCCGCACCGCCTTCACCCGCATCGGCGGAACCATCCCCACCGAGCAGTCCTACCGCTCCGGCGACACCCACTTCTCCGCGCAGCTCGGCACCATCCTCGCGCAAAACCCCGAAGGCATCTTCTCGCCCGGCTACTACACCGAGGCCGCCCTCATCGCGCGCGAGGCGCGGGCGCAGGGCTTCCGCGGGCGCTTCATGGGCGGCGACGGCTGGAGCTCACCCTCGCTCGTGCAAAACGACGACAACCAGCTCGTGGGCGACTTCTACTCCGTCGGCTTCGCCCCCGACGGCGCCACCAGCGACGTCGCGCGCAACTTCTCGCGCAACTTCCAGCGGCGCTACGGCTTCGCCCCCAACGACCTCGCGGCCCTCGCCTACGACTCGGTGCTCGCCATGACCGCCGCCATCACCCGCGCAGGCTCCGCCGTGCCCGAGCGCATCCGCGCCGAGCTCGCGCGCACCCGCAACCTCGACGGCGCCACCGGGCTCATCTCCCTCAACGATCACCGCGACGCCGTGAAGAGCGCCGTCATCCTCGAGGTCCACGAAAACTCCGCCGACTACCGCAGCACGGTGAACCCGTGAGCGCCGACTCCTCGAAGCGCGCGCTCCAGGCGGGGGTCGCGGCCGTCGCGGCGTACCCGACGCTTCTCATCCTCAAGGGCGCGGTCGAGCGCCCGACGGCCTTCCTCACCAACGTCGTGGAGGGCGTCTCCCACGGCGGCATCTACGCGCTCATCGCCCTCGGTTACACCATGGTGTATGGCGTGCTGGGGCTCATCAACTTCGCCCACAGCGACGTGTTCATGATCGGCGCGTACGTCGGCATCTTCACGGCGGCGTTCTTCGGGCTCGTGGCGACCTCCAGCCACGGCGCCTCGCCCGGCGTCGCCGCCGCGGTGTTCGTCGCCGCCATGGTCGCCTGCGCGGCGCTCGGCATGGTCATCGAGCGCCTCGCGTACCGCCCCGTACGCCACGCGCCGAAGCTCACGCCGCTCGTCACCGCCATCGGCGTGTCGATGCTCCTCCAGAACGTCGCGATCCTGGTGTTCAAGGCCACGCCGCGGGGCTTTCCGCCGGTGGTGCGGAAGGTCTCTGTCGCGCTCGGTCCCGTGACGGTCGCCAACGTGAAGCTCATCAACCTCGCCGTCGCGGTGGTCCTGATGATCGGCCTCACGCTGCTGGTGCAGCGCACGCGCGTGGGCCGGGCGATGCGCGCGCTCAGCGTCAACATCGACGCCGCGCGGCTCATGGGCGTCAACACCAACCGCATCATCGCCGTCACCTTCGGGCTGGGCTCGGCGCTCGCGGGCGCGGGCGGCGTTCTCTTCGGCATCGACGAGCCGAGCATCACGCCGCTGACGGGCGTTCAGCTGGGGCTCAAGGCCTTCGTCGCGGCCGTGCTCGGCGGCATCGGCAACATCCCGGGCGCCATGCTCGGCGGGCTGCTCATCGGGTTGGTTGAACAGCTCGCGGGCGCCTACCTGTCGAGCTCGTTCGCGCCCGCGATCGTGTTCTCGATCCTGGTCGTGGTGCTGCTGGTGCGACCGCAGGGCCTGCTCGGGAAGGTCACCCGCGAGAAGGTCTGAGAGGCGTCTACCGCCCGCCCATCTGGTCGACAGCGTGGGCGGCCGCGGAGCGCGTCGCACGACGAACGGCGTCGCGGAGCCCATCGTCGGTGTCGGCCACGTCGCCCGCCAGCGTGATGGTCGACGACGACGAGAACTCGTACGCCCGCGCCGGCATCGACGAGACCACCACCGAGGCCTCGACCGTCACCCGCCCCGGAGCGCGCGCCACACGCACCACGTTGGCGTCGATGACGTGACCGCCGCGCGTTCGCAACACCCGCGCACCCCGCGCCGCCGCGGGCGCCTGCGAGGTGGCGGTCGTCCGGCCTGCGAGCCCATCGTCGAGGCCCGCACGCGCTGCGGCTACGACGGCGTCGCCACCGACGCCCGCGCCATTGGCCACCGCGCCGACCGCGACGGTCGGGCGTGATCCGTTGAGGCCGGAGATGGAGCCGAGCAGCGCGGACGGGTCGATGGCGCGCGACGACAGCGCCCAACCACCCGCCAGCGCCAACGAGAGGGCGACGAGCGAGGCACCTGCGATCCACGGGGCGTAGGAGCGAGCGGGCATTGGGTCCTCCTGTGCTGGGACTGCACCTATACGCCCGATCGGGCGGTGGGTCTTCTCGCCGACCCGGGCGCCGTCACCCCAGGCCCAGCAGCGCCTTCACCTTCTCCTGTACGACGCCGAGCTCCTGCCGACGGTTGCCCGAGTAGCCCAGCAGCGACAGGTCGTCCGTCCGCACCGCGCCGCCGTGGAAGAGAAACGCCCGTGTGCGGATCACCCGGTACAGCTTCACCAGCTTGCGGTCGCTGACGAAGACCTTGTCCTCCGTCTCCAGCGTGCGAACCACCCGCCGAAACTCCGCGAAGGTCTCCCGCGGAAACCACCGCTCGCGGTCGGCGCTGCCGCTGCCGCCTTCGCCGAAGGTGAGGTCCATGAAGCGCTTGAACTTCAAGAAGTCCTCGAAGCTCGCGCTCCCCCTCGCCCACGGCTTCTGCTCGGTGGCCTTGTAGACCTCGTTCATCACGCCCGCGTCGATGAGCTCGGTGAACGCGTCGTCCTTCACCGGCTTCGTCTCCACCTTCACGATGAAGCGATCGGCCAGCGCGTCGAGCTCGCTCTGCTCGGGGATGTCGTTGGTCGCCGCGAAGAGCATCCGCAGCGCCACCGGCAGCGCCTCACCATCCTGGTAGAACTTCCGCTCGTTGACGATGGTGAGCAGCGTGTTGAGGATCGCGCTGTTGCTCTTGAAGATCTCGTCGAGGAACGCGACCTTCGCCTCCGGGAGCTTCCCCTTGGTGCGCCGCATGAAGCGCCCCTGCTTCAGCAGGTCGATGTCGATGGGACCGAGGATCTCGCTCGGCTCCGTGAACTTCGTGAGCATGTACTCGAAGTAGTCGGCCTCACCGAGCCCGAGGCTCTCGACGAACTTCACCACCAGGTCGCTCTTCGCCGTGCCCGGCGGGCCCACGAAGAGCAGCGGCTCCTGCGCGCACGCGCACACCGTCGCGAGGTCGATCTCCTCGGTGCGCTTCACGAAATACTCGCCCAGCGCGCGCCGGTGCCGGTTGATGCGCTCGCGGATCGCGTCGATCTCCGGCTCCAGCTCCCTCAACGTCCACATGCCGTCCTCCAGTCCGCGATGATCCTGCGACGGATCGCCTGCTCGTCCTCGTCCAGGTACCCGCGCACCTTGTCGTTCTCGAAGGTCACGTCGTCGGCCACCGCGTCGATCACCCGCTCCAACAGCAACACCTTGAAGGTCTCGTAGAGCTTCTGCGCGCTCGCCGTGAACGCGTCCGTGAAGCGGTCGAGCCGCTGCAACATCAGGTTCGCCTGCCGGGCCCGCATCTCCATCGGCCAGTGCTTGAGCGCCACCAGCGCCGCCGCCCCAGCGTCGTAGCGCTCGGCGTGCGCCAGCGACTCGCCCAGCGCGTCGTCCACCGTCGACTCCATGAGCGCCGCCGCCCGCGACTCGTCCTTCAACAACAGGTACCCCTCCGCCAGCGACGCGCGCACTTCGAGGCTCCCCGGAACCTTCCGCTCCGACACGGGCTCCAGCGCCTCCAGAAACCTCCGCCCCGACCCCGATGCCCCGAGTCGCCGCAGCGCCGCGAGCGCCGGCTGAAGCGCCACCAGCAGCTCGCGCGGCGACTGCACCGCGTTGGTGAGCGCGGCCACCTCGTCGAGCAGCCGGTCGACCGCGTCCATGTCCCCGATCGCCGCCGCCACCGTGATGCACTCGCCCAGCACCGCCACGCGTCGGCCCGCCGCGCGCACCCGCGTCGTCGCCTTCGGCATCGCCACCGCCAGCACCGCCGCGATCCCTTCGTCGCTCCCACCCCGCAGCGCGGCCCGCAGGAGGCGCTCGATCACCCGTGCGATCTCGTAGTCGAAGAGGTCGCGCTGATCGACCCGCTGGTCGAGCAGCTCGGAGAGGCGCACCGCGATGAGCGGGCCGTCGGTGTACGTCTCGGCCTCGGCCACGCCGCGCTCCAGCACCGGGCGGAGCTGCGAGTCGGCGCTGGTCGGATCCTTCGAGCGCAGCCACTCGCTGCGCTTGCGGAGAAACTCCACGCGGTCCTTCACGCGGGGGTCTTTGATGGCGCCGAGGGCAGTGTCCACCTCGCGCGCCCACGCCGGCGCGTCGCCGCCCGTCGCCTCGTGGGTCATGCGCGCCTGGTAGAGCTGCAACAGCACCCGGTTGGGCGCCTCGTGCACGGGCAGCTCGGCCTCGACGGGCGCCACCACGTCGCGCGCCATCGCCGCCGCCCCCAGCCGCATGAACCCCACCCCAAACGCCGACCGCACGTACGCGCTGCGCGGATCGAGCTCCTTCAGCGTGGCCGAAGCGTCGCGCCAGAGGTCCTCCATCGCGCGGAGCTGCTCAGCCCGCGAGCGCGCCTGCTGCCCCTCCGGGCCCTCCACCGTCAGCGCCAGCGCGTATCGAACGAAGCGCGGCAGGTCGACCGACTCCGACAGCCCGCGATCGTTGATGCCGCCCAGCACGCGCTCCTTCGCGCGGGTGAGCTCCAGCGCGTCGCCCGCCCGGCCGTGCACCGCGCGCAGCACCGTCCACGCGAGCCGCCGCGACGACGGCGTCGACGGCGACGCGAAGCACCGCGCCACCTCCTGGAAGAACCCCTCGGTCAGCTTCATCTCCAGCGCATCGCCGCGCGCGAGGTGCTCCAACACCCGCGCCCCGAGGTACGCCGCCTCGCCGGGCGCCAGCACTGGCGCCGTCGCCAGCGTGAGCAGCTCCTCGGCGCTTCCGCTGCGCCCGCTGATGCGCGCCCGCTGCGACGCGAGCTGCGCCGACAGGTCGACGTCCATCACGCCATGGAAGAGCGCAGCCTCCAGGCAGGCGCACGCGTCGTCGGTGTCCCCCGCCTGCTGCTTCAGCGCGGCGAGGCTTCGCCACGGCGCCGGGTCTTCGCAGCCGCCCTCCGCGAGCGTCGCCTCGAAGGGGCGCATCGCCTCCCGCAGCGCCGCGAGCCGCTCGGCCTCGTCGCCGGACGTCGTCTGCGCTTCCGCCACGGGTTGCTTCGGCTCCGCGCGGCGACGCGCCGTGGGCGGACGCTGGGCCTCCTGGTCGTCGGGCTCCTCGGCGCGGCGGCGGGTCTCGGCCGCGACGGGCGCGCGCTCGACGGCGAGCTCGGGCCAGTCGAACACGCTGGCGTCCACGAAGCGGTCGAGCTCCACGCGGCGGTCGGTCGCGACGTACTCCACCCAGCTCCGCAGCGTGGACTCCTCGGGGTTGGTGAGCGACACGAGACACGGCCCGTCGCCGTCCTCGGTGACCACCACCGCCCGCGCGGACTCGGTCAGGAGCAGCGCGCGCAGCTCGTCGCGGCGCATCGCGGGCGCGAGCCGACGACCCACCGGCAGGTAGAGGTTGTCGACGCCCGGCGCGCGCGCGTACCCCGCCAGGCCGAGGAGGTCGGAGACCCGCACGCCGAGGCGCGAGGCGTTGGGCCGAACCAGCTCCTGGAGCACGTAGCGGGCGCCGCCAGGGGAGCGGTTACGCGAGATGGTAAAGCGCGCGAGCTCGGCGTCGGTCATGGACTCGACGAGGGGCTCCATCGCGAGGAGCTGATCGGGGTCGAGCAGCCACAGCTCGGGGTCGACGGTGGGCGCCGGGGCGAGGCGCAGCGTGATGCGGAAGCGCTCCCCGCCGGGTGAGGCCGACCACTCCGCGGCGCGCGCCTCGAAGCGGGTCTCCAGCACGTCGTAGATGCTGCGCGCGGGGGCGTCGGGGTCGACGAAGCGCCACGTTCCGTCGGCGTCGACGAAGACCCGGCGGCGGTGCTCGCGCAGCGCGCGAGCGGCCAGCGTAGCGAGCGGGTGCGCGTATCCGAACGCCACCCAGAGGTCGCCATCGCCCGCGCGGACATAGGCGCGGACTCCTTCGGCGGGCTCCTCGTGGGCGCGCATGAGGAGGTAGCGCGGGGCGTTGGGGAGCTGGAAGAGCAGCGCGTCGCCGTCGGGCTCGCGGAGCTCGGTGACGGTGACGTCGTCGCGCCCCAGGGCGAGCAGTCGTTCGACGGTTCGGTGGGCGCCGTCACCTTCGCGGGGCGCCCAGAAACAGACCTCGTCGGCGGGCGGATCGCCCCCGATCGCGCGCGGCCGAACGGCCTCCCAGAGCGTGGGCGCGACGCGGGTGCGCGGTGCGCTCCAGCGGGCGGGCGCCTCGATGCGCGCGGGTCGGTAGGGGTGCAGGACGAGGGTGCCGTCGTCGTCCTCGGTGATGCGAACGACGTCGAGGCCGCGGGCGCGGAGCTGCTGCGCCTGGTGGACGTCGAGGGGCGCGTGGAGGACGGTTCCGCGCGTGGTGGGGTCGCCGGGGCGCAGCTCGGTCCACGAGGTGCTGCGGAGCGCGGGGAGGGTGTCCGCGAGCGTGCGCAGCGTGGCGAGGTCGCGAGGATCGTCGTGGAGGCGGACGCCGTACTTCATCGTGGGCCGTGCGAGCGGAGCGGGGCGGCGGACTATATCGGGTCGCGGCCGCGGAAGGTGCAGGAGGTTGCCGTCCGCGCCCGTGGGGGGCTAGCGTCGCGCCGTCGATGGTCCAATCAGCGGTCCAGGGCGGCGCTCAGGCGTCGGGCAACGAGCTCCGCGTCTGCGTGCGCTGCGGCATCATGGCGCTCAACGGACAGGCCCGCTGCGTCATCTGCAACGAGCCCATGGGGGTGCGCGGGCACAACGTGCAGTGCCTCCTCCCGGGGCGTCCGTGGGCCCGCTTGGAGCTCGTGCTCCCGTGCCCCCACTGCGGCGTCGAGTTTCCTCCGCGCACCGACGCGCTGGAGTCCTCCGCGCAGTGCCCGAGCTGCCAGCAGCACACCGCCGTCGACCCCGCATGGTGGGACGAGGCCGTCCACATGGCGCACGCCGTCGTCGACCTCGCGCACCCCGACTTCCACCATCAAAACGCCCACCTCGGTGCGTTCAACCCCTTCGCCGACGTGGGCCTCTCGCAGCCCTTCGCCAACCTGCCCGACGAGCGCGTCCCGCTGCAATCGCCGCTGCGCCTGCGCGTCGGCCCCGGCGCGCCGCCGTGCCTGCGCTGCGGGACACCCGTCATCGTGCGGGTGCTCACCCAGGGGCGGCAGACCACCGAGTGCCCGCAGTGCGGCGACCGCGAGGCCTTCGCGGTTCCGATGTCGTTGGTGGGGCGCGTGCCGGCGGTGCGAGCGCTCATCGGGTTCGCGCCCGACACGGCCGCGGCGCAGGGTCGCATCGAGCCGTGGTGGCTGCTGATGGAGGGTCCGTCGACGCTGCGGGCGCTCGTTCAGTCGCAGAAGGAGCAGGCCGATAAAGACGCCGCCGAGCGCGCCGCCTGGGAGGCGTGGAACCTCCAGGAGCGCGAGCGCCTGGAGCGTGAGGCGAGGCTTCAGCAGGCGCAGGCCGAGCGCGAGGCGGCCGACCGCAGCAAGCAGGAGAAGGCCGCACGGGAGAAGGCCGACCGCGAGCGGCTGGAGCGCACCGCGAAGGAGACCGCGCAGCAGCTCAAGGACACGCAGGCGCAGCTCGAACAGACGCAGCGCACGCTCGCCGACACGCAGTCGCGCGCGACGCAGAGCCAGCAGGCGATGCAGCAGGCGGTGGACGACGCGCGGCGGGCGCACGCGGCGGACGTCGAGCGCATGCAGCAGGAGGCGTGGGGCCAGCAGGAGCAGACCCGCGGGATGATGGCCCAGCAGGAGCAGATGTGGCGCTCGCAGGACCACAAGCGCTCGCAGGAGATGGAGGAGCTCAAGCGCAAGCACACCACGCGCTGGCGCATCGCCATCGGGCTGTGGGTGGTGTTCTTCCTCGCGGTGGCGGCCGACCTGCTGCTCGCGGTGAAGTAGCATCGCCGCCGTGACCGACCCCAAGCAGCCAGCGCCGCGGGCCCCGGAGGGCGCGCACCTCGACCTCGCCGGCGAGATGTCCTACGGCGAGTACCTCCGGCTCGACGAGCTGCTCTCCGCGCAGCACCCGATCTCCGACGAGCACGACGAGATGCTCTTCGTGATCCAGCACCAGACGACGGAGCTGTGGATGAAGCTCATGCTCCATGAGCTGCGCGCCGCGCGGGCCTCCATCGCGCGCGACGAGCTGTCCCCGGCCTTCAAGATGCTCGCGCGGGTGTCGCGCATCTTCGGGCTCCAGGTGCACGCGTGGGACGTGCTCGCGACGCTCACCCCGTCGGAGTACCTGACCTTCCGCGACAAGCTCGGGAAGTCGTCGGGCTTCCAGAGCCACCAGTACCGGATGATCGAGTTCATCCTCGGCAACAAGAACCCCGTGATGGTGCGCCCGCACGCCCACCACCCCGTGCGCGGGCCCGCCGTGCAGGCCGAGCTCGTCGCTCCGTCCCTCTACGACGAGGCGCTCCGCCTGCTCGCGCGGCGCGGCTTCGATCTCCCGACCGATCACGTCACGCGCGACTGGAGCCTCCCCTACGCGAAGAGCGAGGCCGTCGAGCGCGCGTGGATGGCCGTCTACCGCGACCCCAAGTCCTACTGGGACCTCTACGAGCTCGCGGAGAAGCTCGTCGACATGGAGGACAGCTTCCGTGTCTGGCGCTTCCGCCACGTCACTACCGTCGAGCGCATCATCGGCTTCAAGCGCGGCACCGGCGGAACCCAAGGGGTCGGCTACCTCCAGTCGATGCTCCAGACCAGGCTCTTCCCCGAGCTGTGGGACGTGCGCACCGCACTGTGATGTGTTCTCGTCGCGGCCGATGAACGCCGTCGACTGGACCCACCCGCAGCCCGTCCAGGGCACCGCCGCGCTCGGTCGCACGCACCTCGCGCTCATCGCCGCGCTCACCCTCATCTGCATCGCCACCGTCTGGAACCCGCCCGCCGGTCGCACCAGCTGGTGCCTCGAAGTCGTCCCCGGCCTCGCGTACATCGCCGTGCTCGCGGCCGGCTGGAGGCGCTTCCCCATCTCGCGCCTCGTGGCCGTCGGCATCTTCGTCCACGTGCTCATCCTCATCTACGGCGGCATCTACACGTACGCCCTCACGCCGCTCGGCAACTGGGCCAAGGAAGCGTTTCACCTCCACCGCAACCACTACGACCGTATCGGTCACTTCGCGCTCGGGTTCTTCCCGGCGCTGACCATCCGCGAGGTGCTGCTGCGCAAGACGCCGCTCCAGCGCGGCGGCTGGCTCACCTTCCTCGTGCTGTCGGTGGTGCTCGCCATCGGGGCCTTCTGGGAGCTCGTCGAGTGGTGGACCACGCTCGTCGTGGCGGGCGACACGGGCACCGCCTTCCTCGGCTCGCAGGGCGATGTGTGGGACGCGCAGTGGGACATGTTCCTGGCGCTGGTGGGCGCCGCCGTCGCGCTGCCGCTGCTGGGCCGCGCGCACGACCGCTCCATGGCCGCGCTCGGCGTCTACCGAACGGAGTAACCCGATGGGCATCTACATCGCCGCCGCCATCACCAGCGCGCTCGTGCTCCTGCTCTGGGGCGGGCTCATCCGCAACGCGACCCCGCCCGCGCAGCGCCGCTTCCTGCTCGTCGCGGGCGCCCTCACGCTGCCGATGTTCGCCGTGGCGCTGTGGGGCGTGCGGCTGCCCTTCACCGACGCGCTCATCGTCCGCCTCGCGCGCCTCTTCCACCCCGACCTTCCGCTCGCGCAGCTCCGCGCGACGGCGGCGTACCTGCTCCCCAAGTCCCTCGAAGCGCCGCTCGTGGAGGAGCCCGCCAAGCTCTGGCCGCTGCTGCTCCCGATGTTTCGCGCGCGCTTGAAGGACACCAATCTGGTGCGTGTGGGACTGGCGCTCGGGCTCGGCTTCGGGCTCAGCGAGGTGTGGGGCCTCGCCGCGCTCATCCATCAACACCCGCCGTACCGCTCGCTCCCGTTCTGGATGTTCGGCGGCTTCATCGGCGAGCGGGTGCTGGTGGGCTTCCTCCACGGCGCGTTCACGTCCTTCGCGCTGCGGCGTTGGGACAACGGCTTCGCGGTCGGCGTGCTCGCGGCGATGGCGGCCCACTGGGCGTGCAACTTCCCCATCGTGCTGATGGCGCTGCGCATCCCCGACCTCGGCGCGTACTGGCCGACGGTGGCCAGTCTGTGGGTGGCGTTCTGCTTCGCCGCCGCCTTCGTGGTCGTCGGTCGGGAGCTCGACAAGCAGCCGCGCGGGTAGGCAGACCGGGGTTGGTCGCGAGCGGATGCGACGACCTTGAAAGGGACGGGGCTATGAGTGCGTCGCGAGCACGCGGCGCAGGTGCTCGATGACGTCCGACGTGGCGTACGGCTTCACGAAGTAGCCGACCACGTTGGCGAAGCGGTGGCCGTGGTCGAAGTCCTCGCGCGACCCCTTGGCGGTGAAGATGATCACCGGGATGTCCCGCAGCGCGGGGTCGTCCGCCAGCGCGCGACAGATCTCCCACCCGTCGATGCCCGGTAGCATCACGTCGAGCAGCACCACGTCCGGTCGCTCTCCTCGCGCCGTCGCGAGGCCCACGCGGCCGTCGTAGGCCGCGAGCGTCCGGTAGCCAGCCCGCTGGAGGTTGTACTGGAGCAGCTCGTTGACCTCCTCCTGGTCTTCCACCACGAGGATCGTCGGTGATTCTTGCGTCATGGTTCGTCTCCGGTCGCGCGCGGCGGGTCGGCCGCCGGCAGCTCGATGAGAAAGCGCGTGCCCTTGCCCGGCGTGCTCGTCACGCGGATGTGCCCGCCGTGCGCCTCCACGATCTGCCGCACGATCGCGAGGCCGAGCCCCGTCCCACCGGCGAGCGGCGAGCGCGCCGTCTCCACCCGGTAGAAGCGCTCGAAGAGGTGCGGCAGGTGCTCGGCCGAGACGCCCTGCCCCGTGTCCGTCACCGTCACCTCCACCCTACCCCGCGTCGCGATTGCTGCGAGCGTCACCGCGCCGTCCTTCGGCGTGTGGCGCAGGGCGTTGTCGACGAGGTTCATGAACACCTGGATCAACCGGTCGCGGTCGCCGCGGACGGAGAGCGCGCGGTCGGACACGCTCACCTCCAGCGCGACGCCGAGCTCGCGGGCGCGCGCCGCGTTGGTGAGCGACACCTCCTCCAGCACCTCGACGAGCGGCAGCGGGGTGAGCGCCGGGGCGTAGCTGCCGCGCTCGATCTGCGCGAGGTCGAGCACCTGCGTGACCATGCGGGCGAGGCGGTCGGTCTGCGTGAGGATGCGCGGGAGGTAGCGCCGCCGCAGCTCGGGGTCGCTGTCGCCGTACTGGAGGATGGTCTCGGCCATGCTGCGAATCGCCGTGAGGGGCGTGCGGAGCTCGTGCGAGACGTCGGACACGTAGCGGCGGCGCAGCCCTTCGAGCACCTCCAGCCGCGAGGTCATGTGGTTGAGCATCGCGGAGAGCTGCGAGATCTCGTCGGGCCCGGCGAGCGCGAGCCGGTGGGCGAGGTCGCCCGCGGCGATGCGCCGGGCGTCGCGCTGGAGCTGTTCTACGGGGCGCACGATGGTCGCGGAGAAGGCGACGGTGAGCACCCCGATGACGAGCGCGTAGAGCAGCACGGCCACCAGCAGCGCCGAGCGCACGCGCGCCGCGCTGTGCTGGATCATCGTGAGCGTGTGGGCGACGCGCACCACCCCGGCGATCTGCCCGTCGTGCCAGACCGGCACGTTGACGTACATGGTGTCTTCGTAGGCGAAGTTGGGCGAGCGCCAGACCGTCGCGTTGCTGCGCCCCGCGAGCGCGGCCTTCATCCCCGGGCGACGCGTGTCGTTGATGGGCGCGCCGACGCCCTCGTTTGAGGAGGAGGCCCGCACGACGCCGCGCGCGTCGGCGATGGTGACCCGCGAGATGGACTGGTGACGCCACCGCTGGGCGACGGTCTCCGGGCGCACGGCCTCGGACGACGGATCGGCGAGCGAGGGGGCGACGGTGTCGGCCAGGAGCTGCGCCTGCGACGCGAGGTTGGTCTCCATCTGTTGCAGGTAGAAGCGCCAGAGCAGCGAGCTGGTCGCGCTCAAGAAGATCAGCAGCGGGAGGCCGAGGATGACCAGGCTCCCGAGGATGAGTCGGCGACGGATGGAGCGGGGCGGGCCGATCAAAGGGGTCTCCGGAGTGCGTCCTGACGTCGTCGCTGGCTTGGGCAGCCGGGCCGTCACGTCAAGGGAGGCGGAGGGAGGGGGCGGAGCGTCAGCCGACCGGATCGACCGGCGTCACGGGCTTCGAGCGCCGCGAGACGCTGGCGTAGAAGTCGATGGCGGGGGCGAGGCGGCTGGCGACCTCGGGGTCGTACTGGGTGACGGGCTTGAGCAGCTCGTAGGCGTCGGAGGTCGCCGACTTCACGGTGCGCGCGGTGACGCGGGCGGAGTCGGCGAAGCGCAGGGCGACGGCCTCGGCGCGGGCGGCGAGCGCGAGCAGGGCCTCGCGGCGATCGAGGAGGGTGCGGAGGCGCGCGGGGGAGAAGCGGTCGCCCAGCGGGACGACGACCGTGGGGGCGGCCTCGGCAGCACCGAGCACCGCGAGGATGGCCTCGCGCTCGCCGTCGCGGACGACGGTGTCGATGCTGCCGCGCTCGCTGGTCAAGAGCACCTGGAGGCCCGTGAGGGACCCCTCGGCGAGGGTGAGCGCGCTGGCGATGCGCGCGGTGGCCTCCTCGAACGACGCGTCCGAGAGGTCGGCGAAATACATAGGAACAATGGACTTCTTCATGGCGAAACCCCGTCTGGCGCCAGTGGGTCGACGGACGTCTCTCCGCTCCGAAACGTCGGGGCGGTGATGGAGACGTTCGTGACTGGCGCGCTCTTGTCGGGAGCGGGTCAGGGGGTTGTTTCGCGTCGTCGCGATTTTTCTTCGGCGCCCCGACAGGTGGGTCGCGGGAGGTCAGCGCGTCGAGTCCAGCGACCTCGTGGATCGATCCCGGAGGGCCAGCGGGAGAAACCCGTTGGGCCAGCGGGAGAAACCCGTTGGGCCAGCGGGAGAAACCCGTTGGGCCAGCAGGTCGGACGCGTTGAGCCCGCGGGAGAAGCCTGCCTACGCTCCGGTCGCTCGCTGGAGCAGGTGCAGCACCTCGCCGGGTGCCGTCAGCCCGGCGGCTACGAGCACACCCGCGTAGCGCGGCATCTCGATGATGGCGCCGCTCGCACGCGCCGCGGCGCGCAGGGTCGCGGTGTCGCTGGTGTTGGTGATGGCCTCGCGCATGGCCTCGTTGACGACGACCATCTCGTAGAGGGCGATGCGGCCCTTGAAGCCGGTGCTCGCGCAGGTGGTGCAGCCGCGGCCGCGGCGCAGCACGGGGTTTTCGTTGGGCAGCAGCGCGCCGACGCGGTGCAGCGCCTCGACGGTCTGCGGCGGGTACTCGAAGGGCTCCGCGCAGGCCGCGCAGATGCGTCGCACGAGCCGCTGGTGCAGCACGCCGATGAGCCCGTTGGCGATGGCGTAGGGCTCGATGCCGAGGTCGACGAGGCGCCCGACGGCTTCGAGCGCGCCGTTGGTGTGCACCGACGTCAGCACGAGGTGACCCGTCATGGACGCCTCGACGGCCATGCGCGCCGTCTCGGTGTCGCGGGTCTCCCCCACCATGATGACGTTGGGGTCCTGCCGCAGCAGGGTTCGGAGCACGGTGGCGAAGGTGACGCCGATGTCGTGCTGCACCTGCACCTGCGTGACGCCGTCGAGGTGGTACTCGATGGGGTCTTCGACCGTGACGACGTTGAGCTCGGGGCGGCGGCGGGCGTGCAGCGCGCTGTACAGCGTCGTGGTCTTGCCCGACCCGGTGGGCCCCGACACCAGCACGAGACCCTGCGGGCGACCGATGACCTGCGTGAAGACCTGGAGCATCCGCTCGACGGGAAACAACGTCTTCAGGTCGGTGATGTTGGCCTCGGCGTCGAGGATGCGGAGCACGATCTTCTCGCCGAGCTTGGCGGGCATGGTGGAGAGGCGCAGGTCGACCATGCGGGCGCCGACGCGCAGCGAGATGCGTCCGTCCTGGGGCTTGCGGGTCTCGGTGATGTCGAGGCGCGCGAGGAGCTTCATGCGGCTCACCACGGCCTTGCCGTACTCGCCGGGGAGAAAGCCGCCACTGCTCTGGAGCGCGCCGTCGACGCGGTAGCGCACGAGCAGGCCGCGGCGGTCGTGTTCGACGTGGATGTCCGAGGCGTTGAGGGTGAGGCCCTTGGCGATGATCTCGTCGACGAGCGAGACGATCTGCGGCCCGGTGGAGTTGGTGGCGTTGGCGGGCGGGATGCGCGACGCGCGGGTCTCGTCGTCTTCGAGGTACGAGATGGTGGCGGGCGGTTCGGGCGGGAGCGACGAGCGGCCCGAGCGCGAGGTGGCGGCGGTGGGCTCGACGAGGCGCTGCCAGTCGTCGAGGTTGACGGCGACGACCTTGAGGCGGAGGTCGGGGACGGCGCGGACGAGCGAGTCGCGGGCGACGGCGTCGTGCGGGTCGACCATGCCGACGGTGAGCGTGTTGCCCGACAGGTCGAGCGGGATCATGCGGCCGCGGCGCAGCGTGGTGTCGGGCGCGATGGACCACAGCCGCGCGTCGAAGCGACGGCCCGCGAGGCTGACCCAGGCAACGTCGCGCTCGACGCTGCTGCGCTGCATGCGGTCGGCGACGAGGCGCGCGAGCGCGAAGGAGAAGAGGGTCATCTGCTCGGCGATGGAGCGCGCGACCTCGGACGAGAGGCGGTGCACGACGGTGGATTCGAGGGCGATGCAGGTGGCGCTGCGCGGCTGCTTGGTGAGCACCCCGGCCTCGCCGAAGACCTCAGGGGCTTCGAGCACCGTGACCATGGTGGGGACGGAGTGCGCGGGGTTGCGGAGGTGCACGCCGACGGCGCCGGACTCGATGAGGTAGAGGGCGTCGGAGGGGTCGCCCTGGCGGATGATCTCGGTGTTGGGCGCGACGTCGACGCGGGTGAAGTGGTTGACGAAGCGTTCGAGCTGGGGGCCCGTGAAGACGGAGAAGATCGGGCTCTTGGCCAGGAGGTCGAGCGGTGGCGCCATGGACGGTGACGATACCGACGGGGTTCAGCGAGGGGGATGGAAACTATCGGGAGAGCGACGACGGCGACCGCGGCTCAGTTACCGCGCGCAGAGGCGCGACCCGATGAGGCGCTCGACCCCGTCCAGGGCCTGACCGTAGTCGTTGCGGCAGATGGAGCTCACCGTTCCGGTCTGGTAGGTGGCCGCGAAGCGGCGGGCGACCTCGGCGACGCGCCGCGACGGCAGCGCGAAGTACTGCTGGTCGGTGCTGCACGGCGGGCGCATCGGGTCGTACGAGCTCCCCTCGTGGCGGCAGGCGGGAACCACCCGCGTCGAGCAGCTCGGGTCCATGTTGCGCTGCCGCATGGAGACGGGGCCTTCGGGCGACATCCCGGTGTAGCCGTCCGAGCCGTCGGGGTTGCTCCCGAGCAGCGCTTCCCAGTCGACGTCGCCGCTCCCCGTCTGCGGAAACTGGATGGGCACGCCTGCGAGCGCCGCGAACACCACGTTGCCCGGCCGCCCCGGCTTGACCGACGTGAAGGAAGCTTCGGGTACTGCGTCGGGTCGGACTGGCAGCGGGAGGGGCGCGTCCCCGAAGGAGCCGTGGCCCACGGCTGATGGGCGCGAATCGCGGCGCCGTTGCGGATGGGGTTGAGAAACCCGTCGTCGCCGACGTCGCTGTTGGCGCACGACGGAATGGTGGCGCCGGGTGTTCCGAGGTCGGTCGAGATGATGCCGACGTGCAGGCTGGTGACGGGCGGAGATCGGGTTCACGAGCCCGTTGAAGAGGCCCGAGATGCTGCGCGCCAGGGTGGCCTGGTTGGCCGCCATGGAGCTGGAGTTGTCGATCACGAAGAGGAGGTCGACCGCCCCGGAGCTCACGCACGGCGTCACGACGGGCGGAACATCCGGGGCTCCACCATCGTGCGGTCCCGCGTCGGCCCCTGCCCCCGCGTCCACGACCGCCGGCGCGCAGCGGGCCTCGTAGACCGACGTCAACGTCTCGGTGGACATGCCGCAGGCACCGGCGATGTCGAAGCGCGTCCCCCCGCGGCCGTCGTCGACGCACACGCAGTCGGTGTCATCGCACGAGAGGCCGACGGACCCGCCGCCGCAGTTGAGCGTAAGGGTGCACAGCCCCCCGCTACTGGACGATGCTCTGAAACCGGCAACGCCCGCTGCCGCCGCCATCACCGGTACACGCGAGCCCGCAGACCGCCGGGAGCCCCAACCACACCCATCGGTTCATGGATCAATCGATACCGCGTGCGTCGCGACGCACAAGGGACGCTCCGCCCATCGGGCGTTGCGCTGCTACGGCCGTGGTAGCGTCGCGCCTGCCATGAGCAGCACGAGGGACCTCGCGGGCAAGACCATGATCGTGACAGGCGCCAACACGGGCATCGGCCGGGTGAGCGCCGAAGAGCTCGCCCGCCGCGGCGCGCGGGTGCACCTCGCGTGTCGCTCGGAGGAGAAGACGCGGCCGGTGATCGAGGCCATCCGCGCGACGGGCGGCGACGCGGAGTTTCTGCACCTCGACCTGGCCGACCTCGACTCGGTGCGCGCGGCGGCCGAGAGGTTTCTGGCGACGAGCGAACCCCTGCACGTGCTCATGAACAACGCCGGCCTCGCGGGCGCGCACGGGCTCACGAAGCAGGGCTTCGAGATCACGTTTGGCACCAACCACCTGGGGCCGTTTCTGTTCACGACGCTGCTGTTGCCGCGGCTGCGGGAGTCGAAGCCCGCGCGCATCGTCAACGTGTCGAGCCAGGGGCACTACCGCGCGCCGGGCATCGACTGGGACGCGCAGCGCAAGCCCACCGCGACGACCACGGGCTTCCCCGAGTACTGCGTGAGCAAGCTGTGCAACGTGCTCTTCACCAAGGAGCTCGCGCGGGGGAAGGCGGGCGATGGCGTGCGCTCGTACTCGCTGCACCCGGGCGGGGTCGCGACGGACGTGTGGCGCGAGGTGCCGTGGGGGGTTCGGCACCTGATGAAGTTGTTCATGTTGACGAACGAGGAGGGGGCGCGGACGCAGCTCTGGTGCGCCACGTCGCCGGAGGTCGCCGACCACGACGGGCGCTACTACGACAAGTGCCGCGAGAAGACGCCCGCGAAGCTGGGCGACGACGCCGCGCTGGCGAAGACCCTGTGGGAGAAGAGCGAGGCGTGGACGGCGGGGTAAGCTTGCGGGCCGGAGTTCGCGGGACCCCATCGCAGGTGCGTGCAGTCGCTCACTCCGGGCTATTTCACGCGGTCACCTCGCTGCGCGAGGTTGCAGCACTGGTCTCAACGAACAAGCCATCGACTCGCTCATCGTCAGTCGCGAGCCCCTGCAACCTCGCGCAGCGAGGTGACCGCGTGAAATAGCCCGGAGTGAGCGACTGCACGCACCTGCGATGGGGTCCCGCGAACTCCGACCCGCAAGCTCACACCTTCTGCGGGAGGGGATAACCGTCCTCGGCGAACTCCAGCGACGCCGAGTTGAGGCAGTAGCGCAGCCCCGTCGGCCGCGGCCCATCCGGGAAGACGTGCCCGAGGTGGCCGCCGCAGCGCTGGCAGCGGATCTCGACGCGCACCATGCCGTGGCTCTCGTCGGTGATCTCCTCGATGTGCTTCGGGTCGTACGGCTCGAAGAAGCTCGGCCACCCGGTGCCCGAGTTGAACTTCGCCGTCGACTTGAACAGCGGCAGCGCGCACAGGCGGCAGACGTAAGTGCCGTTCTTCTTGTTATCGAGCAGCGTGCCGCAGAAGGCCCGCTCGGTGCCTTGCGCCAGCACGATGCGGCGCTCTTCGGGCGTGAGCGTCTGGGCCAGTGTCTCGATGGTCGCCGGGGGGAGGCGCGCCACGTCGTAGCCGGAAGCCGATCGGTCGTTGCTCATGGGGGTTCGTCTACTCCTGTGCGGGTCCACTGTGTGAAGGCGCCGGGCGCCTTCGTCAACGCGCGCCCAACAACGAACCGTCGCTCCGGCGCGCGAGCCGCGTAGACTGCCGCGGCTCTTCCTCCATGCGCCCTTCCATCACCCCCGGCGACATCACCGCCTGGCTCAACTCCCTCGGCCCCGACGCCGCGCGCGTGCTCTGCGCCGCGAGCGTCTTCGGAACCACCTTCCCCGCCGAGGGCCTGCGCGCCGCCGTTCGTGACGTCGACGCGCCGTCGGTCGACGCCGCCCTGCAACGCCTTGCGACCGATGGCGTTCTGATGCGCTCGACGGCGGGCCGAGACACCTGGTCCTTCACCGACCCGGACACCGCTGCGTCCATCGAGGCCGTGCTGCCGCCCACCGAGCGGGCGCGAGCGCACGGCCAGGCCGCCGCGTGGTTTCAGGAGGAGCGCGAGCGCGGCGCCTCCATCACACCGCCACCACCATTGGCCACCGACGAACCCGCACCCGCCGGACCGTGGTGCGCGGATGCCGCTCGCCGCTCGCTGCGAGAGGGTCGCTACGACGCGGCGCTCACGTGGGCGGCGCATGCGGTGACGCTCGGGGTCGACGCCACCACCGAGGCGTCGATGCGGATGATCGAGACGGGCGTTCACGACGCGCGCGGCGCCATCGAGGAGGCCGAACGCAGCGCCCGCGAAGCGTGGCGCATCGCCCCCGAAGGGGGAATGGAGTGGTACCGCGCGGCCTCGTCGCTGGCGGTGCTGGCAGTGCGGCGGCTCTTGCCTGATCCGTTTCGCGAGCTGGGCCCGGCCATCCGCCGCGCGCTCGAACGTCGCGACCCGGGCATCGCGGCGGGGGCGTTGGCCCTGGCGGTGTTTCCGCTGTTGCAGACGGGTCAGCACGCGCTGGCGGAGGTGGTGATCGCGCGGCTGGAGGAGATCCTGGCGTCGGGTGAGCACCCGGAGCCGACATACCCGTCGCGGGTGTACGCGGCGCGTGCGCTACGGGCGCTCTACGGCAACGACCCGGTGGGCTACCTGGAGGAGAGCAGCCGCGCGGCGCGCTCGTACGAGTCCCTGAGCGAGCCCCGCTTCGCCCTGCTCCACTGGAACAACGTCGGCTTCGCCCACATCTCCCTGGGCGACGGCGAGTCGGCGCTGCGTGCCCTGCAAGGGGTGATTGATGAGGCTGCGACGCGCGACCTCGGGCGCATCGCGACGGCGGCGCGTCACAACCGCGGACTGGCGCTGATGCTCCTCGGTCGGCACGCGGAGGCGATCGCGACGGAGCGGGCGGTGATCCACGAGGCGGAGGCGCAGGGCGACGCGCAGCTCGCGGCGATGGCGCGGCTGTACCTCGGTCGGGTGCTGCTGGCGGCGGGCGACGGACCGGGCTCGCTGACCGCGGTGGCGCAGGCGCTACCGGCGCTGGAGGGACAGCCGGGAGCGCGGGTGCTGGGGCTGGCGATACGGGCGACGGCGATGCTGCGCGGCGGTCACCGGATGGAGGCGCTGGAGGCCGCGGAGGAGGGCGTTCGGGTGCTGGGTGCGGTGGGTGCGGTGGAGGAGGGCGAGGCGCTGCTGGGCGTGGCGTACACCGAGGCGCTGCGGGCGGGCGGCGACGACGCGCGGGCCGACGCGGCGCTGGCGTGGGCGTGGGCGCGGCTTTTGGCGCGGGCGGCGCGGCTGCGGTCGGCGGCGCGGGAGGAGTTCTTCGGGAAGGTGCCGGAGCACGCGCGGATGTTGATGCTGGCGCGACGGGCGGGCTTCTCGATGAACGGGTAGCGCGCCGCTCCCTCAGCGGACGATGAACCCGAGGATCATCGCCCGGCCTTCGCGATTGGAACGCACGGTGAACACCGGCTCCCCGGCGCTGGCGACGAAGGTCATGTTGCCGCCGCGCGAGCCCTGCGACAGCGCCACCTGGAAGGTGTACCGCCCGCCTTCGCGCGACACGAGCGACACCGTCGCTGACCCGTCGGGCAGCTCGGCCCGCGCCGGGGTCGTCCCGAGCGCGAGCGTCGACCGGCTCACCAGCCGCATCGCCGTGAACATGTTGAACGGCGCCCGCCGCAGCTGCGACAGCCGCGCGAGACCCGGATCGATGCCCCCCGTCCCTGGGCCCGCGTCGATGACCAGCACCTCGACCTGCGTGCCCACCGCGGGCTGCTGCGCCGCGCGCTGATCACCCGCGACCGTCGATGGATGCCTCCGCGGCACCGCCGCGCCCACCGCCGGAACCATCGCCACCGCCAACGCTACGCCCCACCAAGCCCGCGCCCTCATTGCATCCTCGTCCCGTCGTCTTCGTCCTTGTCGGTGATCCACACCACCGGCGAGGCCACGCCCCCGCCCTCCCCCGCGACGGACATCACCGCGACGCTCTGCACCCCCACCACGTCGACCCGCGTCACCTCGGCCATCGCCACCAGCACCGGCTCCACCACCGGCGTCACCGTCGGCACATCGGCGTTGATGTGTTGCGCCACCACGTCGTGGTGCTCACCGGGCGCGGGCGTTCGCGACGTCCACAGCGCCAGCAGCCCCGCGGCCGCCACCGCCACCACCGGCCACAGCCATCCCCGCCCCGACCGCGGCGCCGCCTCGACGGTCTTCGTGGCCGGCTTCCCGCCTCCGCCGTCGACCACCTGGAGCTTCGGCCGCGCCGCCCTGGCCGCCACCGTCGCCGCGAAGTCATCGGGCAGTTCGGGGACGCTCTCCTCCCACGCGCCCACCGCGCGCCCCACCGCCACGTCGGCCATCACCCGCGCGGTGAAGTCGTCGGACAACTCGGGCACGGCCTCGTCCGCCCACGCCGTCACGGCCTGCGCCGCGGCCACGTCGGCCATCACCCGTGCGGTGAAGTCGTCGGGCAGCGCCGGCACGGCCGTCTCCGCCCAGAGCGCCATCGCCTCGGTGAGCCGCGGGTCGTGGTCATCGCGCGCGGTCACGGTGCCTCCTCGGCGTCTCGCTCGTCCGCGGTCTTGGGAACCTCTTCGCCGAAGTGCTCGCGCAGCATGCGTTGCATCTTGCGACGCGCGTGGAAGAGGCGCGACATGACGGTGCCCTTGGGCACCTCCATGGCTTCCGCAATCTCCTCGTAGGACATCCCCTCGACCTCGCGCAGCAGGATGGCCGTGCGGTGGTGCGGGGGGAGCTCGTCGAGGCAGCGCTGCATGGCCTCGACGAGGCGGGTGCGGTCGAGCGCCGCGAAGGGGTTGGACTCGCCGCGCGACGGGAGCCACTCGTCGGGCGCGCCGTCGAGGTCGGTGTGGTCTTCGAGCTCGATGGCGCGGCCGGGCGACCGGCGGCGCAGGAGGTCGATGGAGAGGTTGTAGACGATGCGGTAGAGCCAGGTGCTGAAGCTCGCGCCGCCCTCGAAATCCTTGAGATGTCGGTGCACCCGAAGAAAGGCGTCCTGCGCGACCTCGCGGGCGTCTTCGGGGTTGCGCACGATGCCGTAGGCCACGGCGTGGGCGCGGCGCTGGTGGTGGCGGACCAGCTCTTCGAAGGCGCGGAGGTCTCCCGCCGCCGCGCGGTCGATGAGGTCACGGTCTCGTTGTCGGGCGCGGGCAGCATCCTGGGCCTTCGACGTGGCGTCAGCCTCTGGATTCAACCCGTTCTCGCTGCGCGCGGCCATCGTCGACGTTCTCCGGGATCAGTGTGCGCCGCAGAAGGAGTCCAGCTCCTCCAGCACGAGCTCTTCCTGTTCATAGAACACGAAGTGGTCGCCGGGCATCTCCAGGTTGCGAACCCGGTCGAGGCCCGCGAGCCCCTCGACGCGGAAGGCCGGCGTCCGCTGATCGGCGTCGCCCCGCAGGATGAGGATGGGCAGGCCCGAGCGGCGCACGTCGTCGAAGTAGTTTTCGTCGTAGCCCGAGACCAGCACCATCCCTGAGACGTGCCCGAGGGCGTTGCTGTTGAGCTGACGCAAGAGCGCGTGGCCGCCGGTGCCCCAGCCGATGGCGTACACGGCCGAGGCGCGCTGCCGCGTCCACGAGAGAACGCTCTGGAACGTCGCCGCGGCGTTGGGGTGGGTCCACTCGCCGCGGAGGCCGACGGTGGGACAGACGATCATGGCGTCGGGCATGCGCCGCGCGAGCATCCAGCACGGCAGCTTGAAGAGCGGACCCGCACCGTGGAGGAAGATGATGGCGCGGTCGGCGCGGCCCTCGGGCGGCGGGTTGAACACCAGGGTCTCGGTCGCGGCCGTCGAGGTCATGCCGAGCATGTTGGCGGCGACGGTGGACGGCACCGGGGCGAACTCCGGGTCATTGCGGAGCGTTCGGTAGGAGCGCTTGATGTACGGGCGGGCTCGCTTGACGTCGTCGCCGGGGAAGGCGCCGAAGTCACCGAAGGCGGTGAGCATCATCGGGCCGATGTCGGCCTCTTCGGCGAGGCGGTTGATCCAGCGGCCGGGGGTGTTGGCGGGCAGCCGCACGTTGGAGCCGAGCCCGGTGGGGTAGCTCTTCATGTGACGCAGGCCGACGATGGCGGCGAGGAGGACGGTGCCGAGCCCGAGGAGGATGCGCCCCCGGCGGGGGTTGCCGACGAGGGAGAAGCACCCGAGGTCGAGCAGGACGTAGGTCACCATCCAGGCCCAGGCCCACGGGGTGGTGGCCCCGCGTGCACAGAGGGTGATGAGGTAGATGCCGACCGGCATCCCGAGCAGACCGAGGATGGAAAGGAATGACGCCACGGCTGGTACGGAGCCTCCCTGGTGAGCGGGAGGCTACACCGTTGTGACGGTGGACAGTGATTTTGTGCAGCAGGGAGACGGGGAGGGGCGGGACTACTCGGCGAGCGCGAGGCTGACGGCGCCGGTGGTGGCCGGGGAGACCGTCGGGCGCGCGACGGCTTCGAGCAGGTCGATGAGCTGCCCGAAGCGGAACGGCTGCGCCAGGTGATGGCGCACCCCGAGGGCGGCGCAGTGCTGCGCGATGTTGGGCATCGAGGAGATGGCGACGGTGGGGACCGTCATGCGGCGATCGCGGAGGTTGAGCACGGTCTCGACGCCCTGCATCTGGGTGGCGGCGAGGTCGGCGATGAGCACCCGGCGGCCGGGGCGGTCGAGCTCGGCGAGGCACTGGTCGGCGGTGGTGGTGACGGCGACGACGTAGCCGGCGCTCTGGAGGAGCTCGCCGAGGGCGTGCGTGAAGCGGTCATCGTCGCCGATGAGCACGACGCGGAAGCGCTGGGCGAAGAGGTTCTTGTTGCGTTGGATCATCATGTGAAGTGTCGAAGCTCCCCCGGTGACGTGGCGTGTTGGCTGGTTTTCGGGGCGTTCGGGTCGGTGTGGTCTGACGCTTTGACGCCGAGGTCAAAGCGCAGAGTGATCCGGTGCCCGCCAGATCAACGGGAGAGAGGGTTATCACAGCCTTTCGGGCTTGCAACGTTTCTTTCAAGATTGCGTGACGCGGAATGTCACGGGTCAACGATCGTGACGCGCGGCGTAGCGGACACCGCGCCGCGTCGGGCGGCCCATGAGTGCCTTGACGCCTCACGTCCCCGGGGCGTAGCCCAACGGACCCCTATGCTGCTCGACGAGATCAAGCGTCAGATGATGGCCGCGATGAAGGCCCACGACACCGTCACCAAGGAGATCCTCCGCGTGGCCCTCGGCGAGCTCTCCATGGCGGTCGAGCGCGCGGGCGGGACCCTCGGCGACGAGCCCGTGCAGGCCATTCTCCGCAAGCTGGTGAAGTCCAACCAGGACACCCTCGCGCTCGCCACCGACGCGGCCCAGCAGGAGACCCTCCGCAAGGAGATCGCCGTCCTCGAAGCACTTCTCCCGAAGTCCCTCGACGTCGACGGCATCGTGGCGCTGCTCGAGCCCGTGCGCGACGCCATCCGCGCCGCGGCCAACGATGGCCAGGCCACCGGCGTCGCGATGAAGCACCTCAAGACCACCGGCTCCGTGGTGCAGGGCAAGGACGTCGGCGACGCCGTCCGCCGCGTCCGCGCCTGACGCCGTGAGCGCGACCGAGCGCCGCGTGCTCGGAACCGTCGACGCCACCCTGGTCACCGTCGGTGCCATGGTCGGCAGCGGCATCTTCGCGACCCCCGCCCTCGTCGCCCGCGCCGTCCACCGCCTCGACCTCGCCCTCGCCGTCTGGACCGCCGGCGCCGCCCTCTCGCTCCTCGGAGCCTTCGCCCTCGCCGAACCCGGCGCCGCCCTGCCCGAGCGCGGTGGCCTCACGGCCATCCTCCGCCGGGCCTTCGGCGGTCGCGCCGCCTTCGCCTTCGGCTGGACCATGACCCTCGTCCTGGTCCCATCGTCCGTCGCGTTCTTCGCGAGCGTCACCGCCGAACACCTCGCCGCCGTCATCCCCTGGCGCGTCCCCACGCTCACTTCGCTGGTCATCGTCGCCGTCGGCGCGGTCAACCTCCTCGGCCTCAAGCCCGCCGCGCGCCTCCAGTCCGTCGTCACCCTCGCGCGCGTCCTCGCCCTCGCCGCCGTCGCCGTCGTCGCGCTCGTGCTCCCACCCGCTCCCTCATTGCCAGTTCCCACTGCACCCGTGTCGTGGGCGGCGCTCATCGCCGCGCTCGTCCCCGTGCTCTGGGCCTTCGATGGCTGGATCGACATCACCTCCCTCGCCGCCGAGGTTCGCGCTCCCGGGAGGACCATTCCGCGCGCGCTCATCGCAGGCGTCGTCGCAGTCACGGCGCTCTACCTGCTCGTGGTCGTGGCCTTCCACCGGGCGCTCTCCACCGAGGGCCTCGCCCACGCCACCGCTCCCGCCGCCGCGCTCGGAGCTCGCCTCGACGGCGTCCGCGGCGCCCGTCTGCTGGTGGCGCTGGTGGCCTCATCGACCTTCGGCGGTTGCCTCATCGGGCTCGTCTCCGGCACGCGCGTGGTCGCCGCGCTCGGCGACGACGCCCCTCGCCTCGGCGCGCTCTCACGACTCGATGCGCGTGGAGTCCCGGCCGTCGCAACACTGGTGACGGTGGGCCTGGCGCTCGCGTACGCGCGGGTGTCGGTGTTCGGTCAGCTCGCGCAGGTGTTCGTGGTGGGGGCGTGGCCGTTCTATGCGCTGGGCGCGTGGGCCACGCTGCGGCTGCGCCGGAATGAACCCGCGCTGGAGCGACCGTTCCGCGTGCCGGGGTCGCCGTGGACGGAGCGGGGTTTCCTGCTGGTGACGATCGCGATGCTGGCGGGCTTCGCGAAGGGGTCGCCGCGGCCGACGCTGCTCTCGCTCGCCGTGGTGGCGCTGGGGATGCTTTTGTACCGGCCGCGGAAGGCGTAACGTCTCGGTTACCATCCATGCACGCGCTCGACGCCCTCGGAAACCCTGTTCGACGTGAGATCCTGGTCCGCCTCCGCGCCCGTCCGGCGACGGTGGGCGAGATCGCCGCGCGCTTCCCGGTGAGCCGCCCCGCCATCTCCCGGCACATCGCCGTGTTGCAGGAGGCGGGTCTCGTCACGGCGCGGTCGAGCGGGGCGCGAACGCTCTATGCGATCCGCCTCGAAGGTCTGGCGCCGGTGCGGGCCTACCTCGACGGCTTCTGGGACGTGGCCCTCGCCCGCCTCGAACAGCTCGCCCAGCGCGAGAAGGAGGCGAAGTGACCATCGAGAAGTCGGTGTGGCTGCCGTGTGCCGTCGAGCGGTCGTTCGCCCTGTTGACCAGGGAGGTTGGCGCCTGGTGGCCACCTGAGCGGCGCCATACGGGTGACGCGGAAGCGGAGATGTTCTTGCTGGAGTCGGGGCGCTTCTACGAGCGGGCGACGGACGGGCGCGAGGTGGAGCTCGGCCGGGTGCGCGCGTGGGAGCCACCCTCGCGGCTGCTCCTCGACTTCTACCCGGGCACCGACCCCGAGCACCCGACGGAGGTCGAGGTGGCCTTCCGCGCTGAAGGCGACGGCACCCGCGTGACCGTCACGCACCGGGCGACCGCCGCCAGCGAGGCGCTGTTTCAAGCGCGTGCGCCGCGCTATGCGGCGTCGTGGGGCGTCGTCCTGCCGGCGCTCGCGAGAGCCGCCGGAACCTTGGCGGGTGGTAACTGAAGTGTTACCAACGCGACCGTGAAGAAATTCACGAAGGCCATCCCTGATCTTCAGCCGGCCTTCGACGGGTTCGCGGCGTGCCTCATGAAGCGCGCCGAGGAGAGCTGATCATGGTGACGAAGAAGAGTGGCGAGGCCGGGACGAAGGACAACCCCTGGGCGCTAAAGACGCCGCCGGGCACGAGCGAGTACACGGCGTACCGCGACGAGACGCTCGACCCGCCCGCGCTGGTGGTGCAGGTCGGGTCGACGCAGCTGCGGTACCACCTTCGCTGCATCGACGACCTGCACGCGATGCTGAAGAAGCACGGCGACTGGATGGCGCTCGGCAGCGCGGACGAGCAGAAGCCCGCGGCCGAGGGGACCGTCGAGGCGTGGGGTCGCGCCGAGAGCAACCCGGTGGGCGGCTGGTACGGCTTGAAGAAGGGGCTGCGCGGGCGCTTCGGGATGTATGTACCGCCGGTGCTGGAGGTGCTCGGTCTCGCCGAGGTGGAGCACCTCGCGAAGAACAACCGGATGCGCTCGAAATAGCTCGGTCTGACATGTCTCGCGACACCGCACGCAGCGCGCGTGCACGCGTGGTGTCGGCCGTCCGTCACGAAATCGCGTGAAATCGCTCGACACCCGTAGAGTGCTTCACCTAATCCGAGCGGCGGTGGCCACTCGGGGTGGACACGTGACGGAGGGACCGGTCGATGATCGCAATCGGAGCAATTCTTCTTCTCATCGGCGTGATGGCGCTGGCGGGTGGTGTCGTTCAGAAAATGCGCGCGGGGCGCCTGGGTGAGACGCCCTTCGCGCCGTCGGGACAGGTGGGCGCGCAGGGGCGCTCCATCGCCAACGCGAAGGGCGCCCTGTCGACGCAGGGACAGGTGCAGACGCAGCACGTCCTGACGTCGCCGGTGAGCGGCGCGCCGTGCGTCTACTTCTCGTGGAAGCTCGAAGTCGAGTGGAGCGAAGACAACGTCGAGAACAAGTACACCGTGATGGAAGACGCGCAGGCCGTCCCCTTCGCAGTCAACGACGGCAGCGGGCCCGCGGTGGTCTCCATCGACGCCAAGCGCGGCGGTGAGTTCTGCGTGACGAAGCCCTTCGAGCGGAAGAAGTTCAGCCGCGGACTGCTCGCGTCGCTCGGGTCGAAGCCCCTCGAAGTCACCCCCGGGTTCTCCATCCCCGCGAGCGTGCAGGTGAAGAACCCCCTCGGCCGCATGATCGAGGTCCCCGTCACGGCGAACTACTTCGTGAGCGAGCAGTTTCTTGAGCCAAAGGGGCCGTTCTACGTCAACGGCAAGCTCCAGGACGACGGCTCCATCTCGTCACCGAGCTGGGCCTCGCTGCTCATCATGGACAAGTCGCGCGACGAGCTGCTCGCGGGCTCCGTCGGGCTCTCCAAGAAGGCGTTCATCATCGGCGCCGTCGCGGCTCCGCTCGGCGTGATCCTCTCCGTGGTGGGTCAGCTCACCAAGGCGCCCGAGCCGCCGCCCGTGCCGACCGCTCCTCCCACGACCATGAACGCCCCGATGGGCGCCACGCCGACGCCGGGCATGGTCCCGGCGGCCCCGGGTGGTGGTGGCGGTGGTGGTTCGTTGGTCACCTCGACGCTCACGCTGACGGGTGACTGCGCGGCGCTCCAGCTCCCCGAGGGTGTCACCCGGGTGATGCCCGCGGAGGGCGCCATCAACGTGGTGGCCATCGTCGGGACGACGCTCAACCGCCTCTTCGTGAAGCTCGGCGACGTGACGCCGGGGCAGACCGTGGACGTCTGCGCCATCGGCCGTCGCTGTCAGCAGAACCTCCAGGTGGGCGTCGGCCCGAGCGTGTTCATCAACACCGGGCGCAGCGTGTCGGGCACGGTCACCGCGACCGAGTTCGCGCCCGCCGAGGGCCGCATGAACGTCACCTTCAACGCCGTGACCCTCCCGATGAACCAGGGCGCGGGTCAGTGCGTGATCAACGGCTCGCTCATCACCACGGGCCTCTCCCCGTAGCGCCTCCGCATCGGGTATCCATCGACCCGATGTCCAAGACCATCCCCGCCTGGGCGCGCGCCCTCCTCCTCGCCGATCGCGCCGTGCACTCGACGGTGCGCCTCGCCGCGCTCGTTCGCACCGAGCTGCTCCTCGCGGGGCTCTCGGAGGACGAGCGCGAGGCCGTCAACGCCGCGGTCTTCTCCGCGGAGGACACCTACTCACCGGGCGGCCCGGCCTTCTCGCAAGGTCTCTTCGGGTGGGAACGCACCGCGCTCGCCACGTCACCGTTTCCGTCGTCGGGTCGATTGCTGCTCGGTGGTGCAGGCGGTGGGCGCGAGCTCGCCGGGCTCTGCGCGCTGGGCTACGAGGTGGTGGCCTTCGAGCCGGCGCCGGGGCTCGCCGAAGCGCTCGGACAGGTGGCAGTGGGGCACGCGAGAGCGACGGCTTACCAGGGTTCGTATGGCGACCTGGTGCGCGCGGCGCGCGGCGACGGAGGACCGCTCGCGGGCGCGGTGGGCGGCGGCTTCGACGGCGTGGTGCTGGGCTGGGCGAGCCTGTCGCACGTGACAGATGCAGGCGCGCGAGTGGCTTTGTTGGAGGCGTTGCGGACGATCGCGCCGCACGCGCCGGTGTTGTTGAGCTACCTCGGGCCGGACGACGACGGGCGCGCCAACGGTCGGGTCGAGGCGCTGCGGGTGCCGCTGCGACAGGCGCTCGCGAGGGTGCTCGGTCGGACGAGCGCGGCGGATGGGGCGGGGTTTGTGGCGGGGGCGGGGTTCTATCAGCGGTACAGCGCGGGGGAGATCGAGGCGCTGGCGGAGGGTACGGGCTACGAGGTGGCGCTCCACGAGCGGGAGCCGTACCCGCACGCGATCGTGGTGCCGCGCGCCGGGGTCACTTCACCAGCGAGTTGAGCACCTGGCCGGCCACGCCGACGCCCGCGCCGAGGATCTGCGCGAAGGCGTCGTGGTTGCCGAAGAGCTCCTCGTTGCCAGCTCCCTGGGCCGAGTCGTCATCGGCGTCGTCGCTCGCGGCGCCCGCGGAGGGCATCCCCGGGATCATCCCCGTCCACGGCGCGATGGAAGGCACCATCGCCACGTCGGGTCGCCGCGTCGGGTTGCGCGCCGCCACCGCCGTATCGGCCGGGACGTTGGTCACCGCGCCGCCGCTTCCGCCGAGCGCGAAGCCCTGCGAGCGATCGTTGACCGCCACCAGCGTCTGATCGGTGACGTGGTGCTGCGAGTACTGACGACGCACGTACGAGGTGACGTCGTTGAAGTCCATGGTTCCGTCGGGGCGGCGACGGACACCGCCCGCGACCGCCTCGCGAAACGCGTAGGCCAGCCAGCCGCCCGCACCGACTTCAGGAGCCGTCGAGGAGCTCTGCGTCGCGCTCGACGAGAAGAGACCCGCGCGGTCGCCATGGCCCTGCACCAGCGGCGCGAAGCCGCCCGCCTCGCAGCTATCGAGCACCAGAAGCTGGCGACCGTGAACCTGCGCCATCATCTGACCGAGCTCGCGGCGCGAGATGTCAGGGCCGACGAGGTCGATCTCCGAGCGGTTGCCGTGGCCGTCGAAGAAGAACACCAGCGTGTCGTTGGGGCGCACCCGCGGCGCCAGCGTCTGGAACGCCTGCCGGATGCCGCCCGCCGTCGCCTCCGCGTCGGTCAGCACCACCGCGTTGCCGCGGTGCATCCAGCCCGCCTGCTGAAACGCCCGCGCGAGCTGCACCGCGTCCGACGCCGCGCCCGGCAGGTCGTGGTTGTCGCCGCCGTAGTGCGAGATGCCCACGAAGATGCCGTAGGTCGTCCCAGCGCCCGTCGCGGCAGCCGCGGTCGGAGCAACGGGGGCGTCGTCCTGCGCGTCGTCATCCTGCGCGCTGTCGTCGTCCTGCGCGCTGTCGTCGTCCTGCGCGTCGGCGCGGCCGTCGCCGTCGTTCGCCTGCGCGTCGTCGTCGTCGTCCACCGCCGCGCCGCCGTGGCCGATCACCGCCTCGGCCTCGTACGCGCCGGTCTCGCCCGCCTCGTAGGTCGTCACGATGAAGCGGTACGTCCCGTCCGCCGGGGCCGTGAACACCAGGCGCGCGTTGGTTCCGCCTGCGCCGTCGTCGTCCTCCCAGTGCTGACCGCTGGGGCCCTCGACCCGCGCCATCACGTCCATCGCCTCGGACGACACCGCGAAGCGCACCCGATCACCGCGGCGCAGCCGAACGGTCTGCCCACGCTGCCGACGCCCCTCCTCGTCCGCCTGGTCGCGCCGCCCGAGGCGGCCGTCCATGGAGATGCGCGCCGCACCATCGCCCGCCGGAACATGCGCCCCCACCTGCTCACGCCGGTGCTGCGCGTGGGCGGTGACCGAGAACCCGAGCGTCGAAAGAACCGTCGCGAAGGCCATCGTGTGGAGCGTCATGCGGTGGGTCATGGAGAACCTCCCTGGAAGTCGTCAGTCGGTAGATCGTCCACTGAGCAGCCGACGTACCACCCCCGATGCCCACCCCCGCTCGCCCGAGCGCCGACCTACGCACCTTGTTTCATAGCGATTTTCGCGGGCAATCCCCGTCTTCGTTCACACCTGTCACCGCCCGATCGCGCCCCACGGCCGACACCCGACAGTCCCAACGCGCGTTGACACCCACGCGCGTTCACGGCGCCCCCGGGAGGGTGCTATCCATCAACGTCCCCCCCGTGCTGCCAACGCCCGCGCGACCCAACCGACTTCCCTGGATCGCTCTCGTGATCCTCGGATTCGTCTCGGCCCTCGCGCCCGCGCAGGTTCACGCGCAGCCCGCGCCCGTCGCCGCCCCGGCGCCCGAGGTGCGACTCACCGTCGTCACGGGTCGCGTCGAGGTGATGCTCCCGGGCACCCGCACCTTCGCACCCGCCCTCGCCGACACCGTGCTCGCCCGCGGCACGCGCGTTCGCACCGGAGACGGCCGCGCCGAGCTCACCCTCTCCGATGGCGTCACGCTCGCGCTCGATCCGCAGTCGTTGCTCACCCTCTTCGGCAGCCCCGCCGTCACGCCGCCGGGTGTTCCGCCGTCGACCACCACTACCCTCACTCGCGGCACCGTTCGCGTCACCGCGCCGCCCGCCGCCCGCGCGGAGTCCATCCCCATCGCCACGCAGGCGCTCACGGTGTTCACCGGGCGCGCCGACGCCGTCGTCAGCGCGGAGCTCGGCGGGCACATCACCCGCGTCGCCAACACCCGCGGCCGCCTCCGCGTGCGCTTCGGAACCAACGAGTACCTGCTCCCTCCGCTCCACGCCGTTCGCGAGGAGGAGGGCCGTCCGCCCGCGGTGATGCGTGTGCTCCCGCGCGCCCCCGAGTGGCGCCGCCAGCCCAACACCCGCGCCCTCTCCTTCGGCGAACCCGTCGACGTCGAAGGAACCTTCGGCCCCGGCCGCCGCGGCCCCGCGGGCTCCGCCGTGACGGGCTACCGCGTCGACATCGCGCGCGACGAGCGCTTCCGCCAGCGCCTCGGCGAGCAGACCCTCGGCCCGCGCGAGACGCTGCTGCGGTTCCGCTCGCTCAACCCGGGCACCTGGTACATCCGCCTCTTCTCCGTCGACGGCGACCGCTTCGAGAGCCTCCCGTCGTCCGTCGCGCGCATCGAGATCGCCGCGCCCCGCGTCGACCCCGGCGAGCTCGCCACCGCCACCCGACCGGGCCGTCGCGCCTCGCTCGTCATCCCGCCGGGCTTCTATTGCAGCCTCGACGGCGCGCCGTTCAGCACCTCCGATCGCCCGCGACCGCTCGACCCGGCGCGCGCCTACGCCCTCCGCTGCGGCACCGCCGCCGACGGCCACGACGCCCGCGCCACCACGCTCACCGCCGAGCAGGTCGGCCCCGTGGAGCACTCCGTTCGCGTGGGCGCGCCCACCGCCACCATGGGCAGCCCGGCCGCCACCACGACCATCACCATCGACCTCCACGACGCCGAGGGGCGACCGGTCTCCCTCGCCGCCGTCGACGTCGCCGCCGACCCGGGCGTCGCCGTTGAACCACTGCGCGAGGTCGAGCCGCGCGGGCGCTACACCGCCGGGGTGCAGCTCCCCGCGGCGCTGCGGCAGTTGCACCTGCGATTCACGGTCAACCGCACCCTCACGCTGGTCGAGGAGATCGACATCCCCGAGCTCGTGGTGTCACGACCCGTCGCCGCACCGCCGGTCGTGGCGCCCACCACGCAGGTGCAGGTCATCCGCGCGGCGCAGCCTTTTCGACACCCCGAAGACGAAGACCCGCCCACCGACGAGGAGTGATCCGCTACGCGCCTTCGGGTGCGGCGGCGAGGTGCTCGCGCACGTGGGGGAGGCAGAAGTTGGTGGGCTTGCCGCAGCGGTCGCAGGTGCAGACGCGAAACTCCACCGCGCGGTCGGCGTCGGTCACGCCGCAGGTCGCGCACTGCCGCTCGCTCACGACGCTCGGCACCTGCGCCGCGCGGTGGGCCTCGACGACGTAGGCCGCCTTGCGTTGCCGACCCCTCAACCACGCCCAGGCCGTCGGACCGAAGAACACCAGGTAGTTGACCAGCGCCACCACCGGGAACAACCGCCTCAACCCGTCGAGCTGCCACATCTGGATGGCGAGGCCCGCGACGCCCAACCACGCGAGCCACTTCAGGCGCACCGGGATGATGAAGAAGATCGTCACCTGACGATCAGGGTCGATGGTCGCAGCAGCGAGCAGCAGCGACAGCATCAGCGACGTGTTGGTGCCCGTCACGCCGAAGACGAACGCCAACGCGATCGTCCCGAGCATGCCGATGACCCAGTAGGCGAGGTAGCGCGCGCCGCCCCACTCGCTCTCGACGATGGTGCCGAGGAAGTGCGTCCACAGGAGCGCGAAGAACACCCAGATGGGCGACGTCTCGGGAGGCATCGTGACGAAGGTGACGAGCCGCCAGACCTCGCCCCGCAGCACCTTCGCGACGTCGAGCGTCAGGTAGGACGTGTACCCCGGATGGAGATGCTCCAGGCCCCAGTTGAGGCCCAGCGCTCCGACGAGTCCGAGGGTGAGGTTTTGCGGGATGTGCCGCCCGAAGCGGCGATCGAGGCGATCGAGCCAGGAAGACATTCCTGGCGACTTAGCACAGCCGACGAGGGCTTACTCGTCGTCGTCGTCGCCGCGCCAGTTGCGCTCTTCGCGGTCGCGCCGACCGCTGCCGCCCGGCGCGGTGCCGGTGGCGCCCGGACGGCCGCGGCCGTCGCCTTCGCCCTCCTTGCGCTTGCGCTGGTTGCCGAGCGCGGTGCGGCCACCCGGAGGCGACGGCGGACCGAAGTTGCTGCTCGGCGGACCGCCGAACGTGCGCGGGGGCGGACGATCGCCGCCCGTGCCGGTGAAACCACCCGGACCGCCAGCGCCCATCGGGGCCCCGGGGGAGCCCTTCGGGTGCGCCAGGTTGATGATGAGCCGACGGCTGCGGAGCTCGGCGTTCTTGAGCTGGTCGATGGCGGCGTTGGCGGCCTCGGCCGTCGCCAGCGTCACGAACCCGAAGCCGCGCTTGCGGCCGTCCTGATCGAGGGGCAGGTGCACGCGCGCCACGGGGCCCGCGCCGAGCTCGTTGAGCAGCACCTCGATCTCCTCCTGCGTCGCGTCGTACGGGAGGTTGCCCACGTAGAGCGTGCGGTCGGGCGCGGGGCCGCCCATGTCGCGCCGCGGACGATCTTCCCGCGGAGCACCGTAGCCACCACCACCCATGCCACCGCCGGACGGACCACCGAAGCCACCGCCCCCGCCGGGCGGACCACCGAAGCCGCCCGCCGGGCGCTCGCCCCGCGCCGGAGGCTCGGCCTGAAACGGTCGCACCGAGATGGTTCGCCCGTCGACGATTCGCCCATCGAGCACCGAGCGGGCGCGGTCGGCCTCCTCTTCGCTGCCCAGACGAACGAAGGCGAACCCTCGCGGCCGTCCCGACATCCGATCACGAGGAAGCGTGAGCTCCGCCGACTGTGCTCCTGATTCGAGGAAGAGGCCGCGCAGATCCTCCTCCGTCACGCTGTCCGGCAGTCCGGCTACAAACAGCTTGCGCGCGTCTTCGTTCGACATCCGATGGTTCTCCAGAATCGCCTTTTATGGGGTCTTGTATTCGTCCGCGAACGGATCGTGGTGGGAGGGAATGGAAAGGATTGTGCGCCGCCCGATGACTCATCGGAGCGCAACGGGGGCGGAGGATACGCGCCGCGTCTCCGCCGTCAACAGCCCCTCCCGTTGCCTCAGCGCTTGCGCCTGGGTCCCGGTCGGTCGGTCTGCCGGGTCGCCGCCGCCGCCGCGACCTGATCGCGGACGCCCCGCAGCTCGTCGCGCAGCGCCTCGATCTCGTCGCGCAGCCGCCGCAGCTCGTCGCCGCCATCGCGCGTCTGGAGCGCTCGCAGCGTCTCTCGCGCCGCCCGCCGCACGCGCCCGTCGTCGGTCACCCGCAGCGCCCGCGAGACCGCCTCCGTCGACGCCGCGTCGCGCAGCCGCCCGAGCGCTCGCAGCACCTCGGGCACCAGGTACGGGTCGCGCTCGTCGAGCATCTGCTCCAGCGCCTCGCGCACGTCGCGCCGGTCTTCGCCGAGCTCGGCCAGCGCCCCCACCGCCGAGCGCCGCGCCGCCGCCGTCGACCGCGGCGACGTCAGCGCCAGCACCGCCGGAATCGCCCGCTCGTCGCGCAGCGCACCGAGCCCGTCGATGGCGCCGCAGCGCACCACGTCGCGCCAGCTCTCGCGCGTGAGCTGCGCCACGAGCGGCTCGTACGCGGACGACCGACGGGTGCGACCCGCCGCGCGCGCCAGCTCCGACTCCACCAGCCAGCTCGCGTCGCCGAGCGCCATCCGCGCCAGCAACAAAGCCGCGGATGCTTCGGTGCGAAACTCGCCGAGCGCCCGCACCACCGCGCGCCGCACCTTCGGGTGCGCGTGGTCGATGGAGAGCGCCAGCGCGCCCCACGCCGCCCGCCCCCGCAGCTCGCCCAGCGCCCGCGCCGCCTCCGTCGACACGCCCCAGAACGCGTCGCCGCGCACGGCCTTCTCCAGCGCCGCGACGGTCGCCTCGTCGTCGTGCTGCGTGAGCGCCGCCGCCGAGCGCCAGCGCACCACCGCGCGCGGATCGCCCGCGAGCGCCGCGCGCAGCATCACCGCCGGGAGCTTGAGGGTGAGCTTCGCCAGCAGTGTTCCTTCGGGGTCGACGGCCACCCACTGCGGCGCCAGCGGGCAGGGCAGCGCGAAGGTGCGCGTGCGCTCGTCGAGGTCGAGGGTGTACGTGCGCTCTTCGCCCGCGAAGGGAACCACCACGACCCGCACCGCGAGGCGGAAGCACGGAGTGGTGGCATCGACGGTCTGCGTCTGTCGCAGCGTGACGTGCAGAAGCGAGGTCTCGGCGTCGTAGCGCGCGTCGGCCTCGATCTCCGGGTGACCCGCGCGGTAGATCCATTGCTGGAAGAAGCCGCCGAGCGAGCGACCGGAGACGTCTTCGAAGGCGCGTTCGAGGTCGCGGGTCTCCACCGAGCGGCCGCGGTGGCGCGTGAGGTACTCCTTCACTCCCGCCCAGAAGGTCTCGTCGCCGAGCTCGCTCCGCAGCATGTGGAGCACCCAACCGCCCTTCTCGTAGAGGTGCCGGTCGAAGAGGTCGATGGGGGCGCCCCAGGTCGCGCACACCACGGGGCGACGGTAGCGGTCGTCCTCACCGAAGTACGCGTCGGCGTGCTGCTTGAGGTTGAAGAGGTACGCGTCGCGTCCCTCCTTCCGCTCCATGTCGAGGTGCTCGAAGAAGGTCGCGAAGCCCTCGTTCAACCACGCGTGCGACCAGTCGCGGCACGTCACGAGATCACCGAACCACTGGTGCGCGAGCTCGTGCGCGACGAGGTCGTCGGCGGTCGCGTCGAGGGCGGCGCGCTCGTCGACGAGGCAGCGCTCGGTGAGCGTGCTGATGGAGGTGTTCTCCATGCCGCCGAAGGTGAAGTCGTGAACCGTCACCTGGTCGTACTTCGCCCACGGATACGCGACGCCAGTGAGCGCCGCGAAGTGCTCGATCATGTCGGGCGTGCGGCCGAGCGAGCGCCACCCGTCGGCCTCGCGGTCGGGGTCGACGTAGTAGCGAACGGGCAGCGCCGGGTCGCGGGTGGCGTCGAGCTCGGAGAAGGTTCCGGCGACGAGGGTGACGAGGTAGCTCGGGTGCGGAGCATCGTGGCGCCAGTGCCACTGCTCGTCGGACCCGGCGGGCGAGCGCGAGACGAGCGCGCCGTTGGAGAGCACCGTCCATCCCTTCGGGGCGTGCACCTCCAGCTCGGTGGTCATCCGCATGTCGGGCGCGTCGTGGCAGGGAAACCAGTGGCGCGCGTCTTCGTCCTGGCACTGCGACCACACCTGCGCGGGGCGCTTCGGCGCGTCGTCGTCGGGCGCGAGGAAGTACAGACCGCGCCGCGGGGTGGCGCTGTATCGAACCTTGATGACACCAGTGGTGAGCTCGCCGACGGTCACCTGGAGTGTCTCGCCGTCGTAGGCGAAGGGCAGCGTGTCGCCGGTTGCCACGAGTGAGACAGATTCCACCGTGAAGCCCACGGCATCGAGCGGGAGCACGCGGGCCGTCGGGTCGCGTCGCGCGATGGTGAGCGAGGCGACGGCCTCGACGGAGCGGGTGGCGACGCGGAGGTGCACGGCGAGGTGCAGGTGCGTGACGTCGAAGGGTCGCGGACGACGGTAGTGCTCGGGGTCGCCGGGCAACGCGAAGGGCCGCGGGCCGCTCGACGGATCAGCGGGGACGCGCCCGCCACAACGATGTCCCCGGGAGCAGGCGCGATGGCCGTTCATTGCGGGCGAGGCACCTACCGCGCGCACCGCGATCGGGTCAACGCCCCGGCGGCTTGACACCCCTCGCCGCGTCGGGGCACTGTCGTTGCTAGTCCCTTTCAGCCCCGAAGTTGCCCTTCTCTCCACGATCGGATCGTAATCCCTCCCCATGGCCTCCGAAGCACGGGCGCAGAGCAGCTATCGAGTCACCGAACGCCTTGAATCCGGCGGTATGGCGGAGGTCTTCCGGGGGGAGGCCGTCAGCGTCGCGGGCTTCAAGAAGCTCGTCGCCATCAAGCGCGTGCTGCCGCACCTGGCGTCCAACGAGAAGTTCATCCGGATGTTCCTGGATGAGGCGCGGCTGAGCGCGCGCCTCTCGCACGCCAACATCGTGCAGGTGTTCGACATCGGCCGCGTCGAAAACACCTACTTCATCGTGATGGAGTTCATCGACGGGGTGAACCTCAAGCACCTCATCGAGAACATCCGCCACAAGAAGCAGCCCTTCCCGATGGCCCTGGCGTGTCACATCGCCATCAAGGTCTGCGAGGGATTGCAGTACGCCCACAACCTGCACGACTCCGACGGGCAGCACCTGCACGTCGTCCACCGCGACATCTCTCCGCCCAACGTCCTCATCTCGCGACAGGGCGAGGTGAAGATCGTGGACTTCGGTCTCGCCAAGGCCGCGCACTCCGTCGAGAAGACCGAGCCGGGCGTGGTGAAGGGGAAGTTCAGCTACCTCGCGCCCGAGACGGCGATGGGGCAGGAGGCCGATCCGCAGGCCGACATCTTCGCCGTGGGCATCATGCTCTGGGAGATGCTCGCGGGGCGGAAGCTCTTCCAGGGCGAGACCGACTTCCAGACCGTGAAGCTGGTGCAGCAGGCGGTGATCCCGTCGCTGCGCTCGCTCAACCCCGCGGTGCCGCAGGAGCTCGAAGACCTCATCGGGGTCGCGCTCGCCAAGGACAAGAAGGCGCGCTTCGCCGACGGGGCGGCCTTCAGCGAGGCGCTGCTCGACTTCATCTTCTCCAACAAGATGCGGGTGGGCGCCGGCGACCTCGCGCGGGCCGTGGGCGAGGTGGTCGCCGAGCGTTCGCGCAACGCGACGGTGGTCGGCAGCAAGAAGGACGGCTCGGTCATCGACCAGCTCATCCAGGAAGAGCTGCTGCGCTTCACGTCGCTCGACGATCCGCACAGCCCGTCGCCCGCCGCGAAGGGCAACGCCAGCGGGGTCAACCCCAGCGACGACGGCGCGCGACCGCTCGACGCGGGCGAGTTCGAGAACGTCGGCGAGTGGGCCAACATGCTCGACGACGACGGCCGCCCGAGCCGCGTGGGCGCGGCCTGGGAGGCGCCGCGAGACTCCGACTCCGGGGCAGCGACGTCGGCCGCGGGCAACCTCGCCGACGAGCTCGAAGGCGACGCCCCGGAGGTCGCCCCGAAGGCTCCCGAGGTGCGGCCCGCCGCGCCGCGCGTGCAGACGTACACGCAGCTCGAACAGCCGCCCACCACCGGCGGTGACGCGAAGAAGTTTCCCGCGGCGCTGCTCGCGGTCGTCGCCGTGCTGCTGCTCGTGGGCGTGGGCGTCGGGCTGTACGTGAAGGTGCTCCCGCACTGACGCCGCGGGGCGTCCCGAGAGGTCGCTCATGGGCTTTCAACGCTTGCTCCAGAGACTGCGACCGCTGGCGCAGCACCTCCGTTCGCACGCGCCGCAGATGGACGCGGTCGGGGGTGTGAGCGGGTTCGTGGCGGGCTTCGACGCGCGGCCGTGGCTGTCGCGGCTCGACCCCGCGTCGGCGCAGTTGTTCTGCGCGGTGTTCGAGGCGGCGTACCTCATCGCGAAGGCCGACGGGCGCTTCGACCGCGCCGAGCGGGCCCACCTGCACCGGGCGCTGCTCGCGCTCTCCGACGACGGCATCCTGGCCGACGACGTCGACGCCATGATGAGCGGGTTTACGGCGTCGCTGTCCCGCGACGGAGCAGCCGCGCGCTGCGAGGCCGTGGGCAAGGTGCTGCGGGCCAACGACGTCGCCGAGGCGGGCGTCTATCTCGCGGCGGGCGTGGCGTGCGCCTCGGAGGGCCTGAGCCAGGTGGAGCTCAAGACCCTGGAGGTCATCGCGCGTCACGCGGGCCTCGGCTTTGAACGGCTGGCGACGCTGGTCGACGCCATCCGCGTCGACCTCGCCGCCGCGGACTGACGGTCAGCGCCCGAGGTTGTGGGAGCCGAGGGCGTTGGGGCAGATCTGCCCCGTGCGCTGGTTGAACTCGCCGGGGTGACGACGGCAGAAGTCGCTGCCGCTGCTGCGGTGGTGGCGCTCGTCCGCCGGGGCAGCGACGGGCGCAGCGGGCGCGGGGTCGGCCGCGGGCGGGGGCGCGGCGGGCGCAGGGTCAGCCGCGGCGACGGGAGGCGGTGCGGCGGGAGCAGCAGCGGGATCGGCGGCGGCCACGGGAGGCGGAGCCGCGGGAGCAGCGGTCGGATCGGCGGCGGGAGCGACGCCCGGCGCCATGCCGGGAGCCGCGGGGACGCCCGCGTCGGCGAGAGCGTTTTGCGCGTTGGCCATCGCCTGCGCGGCCATCGCCTGCGCGTCGGCGGCGTTGGCCATCGCGGCGGCCATGGCACCGGCCGCGTCGCCCCACATCGCGGCGTCGTACGCCACCACCGGGACCACCATGCCGCCGTCGAGCGTCACCACGGTGGTGCCCGTCGGGGCGACGGTGCCGGAGTCACGGTTGCGGTCGGTGAACTTCTTGATGAGCTGACAGCCCATCAGGTTGCCGGCGATGACGAGAGCGACGAGGTGACGGGTGGGGGCGTTCATCGCGCGGACGCTACCAGCGACCTCGCCGCCGCATCAAGGGACCGGCGACGAGGCGTGGGAGCGCGCTGCGATCAGGGGCAGCGGTCGCCGGTCGGCGTCGAGCGGCAGGCGCCCGAGCAGCAGTCGTTCCCGCCGATGCGGCAGCCGTTGCCGCTCGCCTGGCACTGGCAGGTGCCCATGCCCATGAGCGCGCCGCCGGGGCGGATGCAGAGCATCGCGCCGCAGCAGTCGTTGGAGTAGAAGCACGACTCGCCGCCGCGCCGACACACGCACACGCCGCCGGTGCAGAGCACGCTACCCGCGCACTCCGAGCCCATCATGCAGGTGGTCGGCGGGTCGCTCTCGACCAGCGCCGGGCCGCGCGAGCAGGTGCTCTGGCCGCTCGGCTGGAGGTTGCACGCGTAGCCGCCGCAGCAGCTCCCGGCGTCGCTGTTGTCGCAGCGCTCGCCCGGCGCGAAGCAGCCCTCGGTGAGGCAGCGGCCGTTGCGGCAGGTGAGGCCGTCGCAGCAGCCCTCGCTGGAGGTGCAGGTCTCGAACTCGCGGCTGCACGCGCAGGTGCCCGAGGTGCCGCCGTCGGGGCGGTTGCAGGTCGCGCCGCCGCAGCAGTCGAGGTTGTTGAGGCACACCTCGTTGCGGCGCCGGCACACGCAGCTCCCCATGGTCTGGCCCGACGGGATGTTGCAGAGCATCTGCCCGCAGCAGTCGAGGGAGTTGCGGCACGAGCCCATCGCCGGGTGGCAGCAGAGCGTGCCCGCAGGCTCCTGCGCGCACGAGTAGTCGCCGCAGCAGGTGCTCGACCCCTGCACGCACGCCTGGCCGCCCGCGATGCACATCCCGCCGTCGCCGGTGGTGCCGTCGGTGCGCGGGCCGTCGGTGCGCGGCAGGTCGATGCTGAGGCCGCCGTCGCCGCCCCCCGTCCCGCCGTCCATGGCGACGCGTCGGCACGCGCCGCTCTGGCACGCGAGGCCCGTGCAGCACTCGTTGTTCTCGCGGCAGCCGCGGCCCTCACTGCGGCAGGTGCAGCGGCCGCTCTCGCAGAGCATGTACCCGCAGCAGTCGATGTCGCGGGTGCAGCCCTCGTTCTGCTGCACGCAGCAGAACGTCGTGGTGATCTCCGAGCGGCACTGCGCCGGGGAGCAGCAGGCCGTCCCCATGCCGGGCGTGCAGGTGGTGCCCGACGCCGCGCACATCGAGCACACGCCGCCGCTGCACGACATGCCCGAGCAGCAGTCGCTGCTGGCCGAGCAGCTCTGGCCGCGCGCGCGGCACTGGCACATCCCGCCCACGCAGGTGGCGCTGCCGCAGCAGTCCGAGCTCGCCGAGCAGGCCTGGCCCGCGGGTCGGCACGCACACATGCCGCCGGTGCACGAGAGGCCGTTGCAGCAGTCGCCCGAGCCCGTGCACGACGAGCCCGCGTTGCTGCAACAACGGCCCGCAGAGCCCGTCCCGTTGCAGCTCAGCGAGCCGCAGCAGCGCGCGCCCGCGGAGGTGCAGGCCGCGCCGCCCATCACGCAGGGCTCGGCCATCGGGCGGCACTCGCCGCTCTGGCAGGTGTTGCCCGACGTGCAGTCGGCGTTGCTGCTGCAACCGCCGCCGGCCATGTTGCGCTGGCAGGTGCCCGAGCGGCAGGTGAGCTCGCCGCAGCACTCGGTGTCGCGGGTGCAGCGACCGGTCTCGGCGCGGCAGCAGCGGTCGGTGCCGTTGGCGTCGGCGCACATGGTTCCGGTCGCGCAGCCGGGCATCGCGCCCGGGGTGCAGGTCGAGCCGGCGGGGAGCGGGGTGGTGCCGCTGGTGCAGGTCGTCCCCGAGCAGGTGAGGCCGGAGCAGCAGGCGTTGCCCGCGCCGCACGCCGCACCCGACGCGCCGCAGTTGCGGCAGAACCCGCCCACGCAGTTGAACGCCGGGTTGGTGCACGCATCCATCGCGCAGCACCGCTGCCCGTCGCCGCCGCAGACCGGCGTCGTGCTGGCGCCGCAGCGCCGGGTCGACGTGTTGCAGGTGAGCCCCGACTCGCACGCCGCCGTGCCGCAGCACGCCTCGCCGTCGCCGCCGCAGGGCATCATCCCCGAGCCCGCGGTGCACGAACCCGACGTGCAGGTGAGGCCGCTGTTGCAGGCCGTCCCGCCGCAGCAGGTCTCGCCGTCGCCGCCGCACGCCCCGCCGCCGGGGCCCGCGTCGACCACCGGAATCACCCCGCCGTCACTGCCGCCCGGCGTCGACGCGCGGCACACGCCGCTCGCGCAGACCGCGCCCATGTTGCACGCCGCCGACCCGCAGCACGGCTGACCGATGGCGCCGCACGCGCCGGGCGTCCCGCCGCCCATCATCCCGCTGCCGCCGCCGGGCATCGTCGCCGAGCACGAGCCGCCCATGCACGACAGGCCGCTGTTGCAGGCCGTCCCGCCGCAGCAGGTCTCACCGCTGCCGCCGCACGCCCCGCTGCCGCCGCCCGACGTCGTCATGCAGCGGCCGCTGGTGCAGGTGAGGCCGCTGTTGCAGGCCGTTCCGCCGCAGCAGGCTTCGCCGCTGCTGCCGCAGGCGCCGCCGCCGACGGGCGTCGCGCAGGTGCCCGAGTTGCACGCGAGGCCCGGGTTGCACGCGGTGCCGCAGCACATCTGTCCGTCGCCGCCGCAGGCCGCGGGGGCCGGGCTGCAAGCGCCCGCGCTGTCGCAGGTGAGGCCGCTGTTGCACGAGCTGCCCGCGCAGCACGGCTGGAGCCGATCGCCGCACGCGGTGGGCATCTGGCAGGTGTCGGAGATGCACGCGAGGGTGCCCGTGCAGGTGGCGCCGGGGCAGCACGCCTGACCGGCGCCGCCGCAGACGGCGCACATGCCGCCGTTGCAGGTGAAGCCCGCCGAGCAGGTGTCGCCCAGGCAGCACGCCTGGCCCATCGCCCCGCAGCCCGGCGACGACGCCATGCAGGTGCCGCCGTTGCAGGTGGTGCCCTCGCAGCAGTCGGCGCTGTTTTCGCAGCGGTCGCCCATGGCGTGGCAGCAGCGACCCGTCATGCACTGCATCCCGTCGCAGCACTCGCCCGGGGCCGTGCACGTCGCCGCGGGCAACGAACAGCACGCGCCCTCGCGACAGTCGAGGCCGCGCTCACAGGCCGTGCCGCCGCAGCACCGCTGGCTGGCCTGGCCGCAGCGACCGGGGTCGGGCGGGGAGTCGGGGTTGGGGGCGTCGAGGTCCTTCTTCCCGAAGTCGTCGGCGACGGTGAAGTCGTCGGTCGGGGTCGAGCCGTCCATCTCGGCGACCTGGCCGCCGGCACAGGCCGCCGCTCCCAGGCACAACATCAAGAGCGCAGCTGAACGAAGCAAGAGGGTACGCATTCGCGGGGGATCTCCGGGGCGGAGGTTGCCTCAGTCGCGGCGCTCAGGTCCAGTGGTGGGGCGGTGGTGACCATGACGGGCGAACACTCCGCACCGCGACAACGCAGGTCATCGCGAGCGCGACCGTGCGATGGTGACCGCGTCATGGCAGCACGCGGACAGAGATGGGTGATCGGAGGGTTGGCGCTCGTGACGGCGCTCGTGATGGAGGGTCGCGCCGAGGCCAACGGGCGCTTTCCCACGGCCAACTATTTCGTCGCGGGCCCCGGCTCGACCAACGACGTGCTGACGCTCCGCACCACCTTCGGCTTGATGATCTCGCGCGACGCCGGGCGGTCGTGGGCGTGGGCCTGCGAGGAGGCCTTCGACACCACCGGCGGCGACCCGTCGGTGTCCATCGGCTTCGACGGGCGCCTCGTGCTCGCGACCTTCACGGGCCTCTACGGCAGCGACCCCGCCTACTGCGAATGGAGCCAGGTCAACGGCCCGTCGCCCACCCGCGGCTTCGCCGATGTGACGCACACGGCGGATGGGCGTTCGATGGTCGCGCTCGTCGGGCCGACGGGTGACAACGCGCTGGTGCTCTCGAACGACGGCGGGCGCACCTGGACCGCCGGCGCGTCGCTCGCGGGGTACTTCACCGAGACCGCCGACGTGGCGCCCAACGACCCCAACCGGGTGTACGTCACGGGCTACGACAGCAACGGGCGCCCGATGATGCTGCGCAGCGACGACGGTGGACGAAGCGTGCGCGAGGTGTCCCGCGACTTCGCCGGGGCCGATGGTGGCGTGTACCTGGCGGGGGTCGATCCGCGCAGCGCCGACGTGCTCTACGTGCGCGCCATCCGCGGCGCCGGAACGCTCCTGCTGCGCAGCGACGACGGCGGCGCGACGCTGCGGGTCGTCGGTGCGACGCGCGCGGAGATGGTGGGCTTCGCGCTCTCGGACGACGGCGAGACGGTGTGGATCGGCAGCGCCGACCGCGCCGAAGGCATCCAGCGATCGACGCGCTGCGGGCCGTGGGTGCGCACCGCCGCGGAGGTGAGCGTGCGGTGCCTGCGCTACCACGCGGGGCTGCTGTTCGTGTGCGCCGATGAGGCGGTGGACGGCTATGCGCTCGGCCGCTCGCGCGACGGCGGCGACACCATCGACCCGCTGCTCTCGCTGCGGCTGCTCGACGGCAGCGCGCCCGCCTGCGGGAGCACCACCGAGGTCAGCCGGGTGTGCGGCTCGCTCTGGAACGGCCAGACGCTTCTGCTGCGTGGCATCGACGCGAGCGCGCCGCGCACGCCGACCTTCCCCGACGCGAGCATCGACGCGGGCACCGTGACGGATGGAGCCGCGGGGATGCGGTGCCTGCTGCCGACCGCGGATGTGGCGTTCGATGTTCCGGTGATGAGCACCGACCGCGGAACCGTCGCGCGTGATGTCACCGTCGACGTCGCGATGGATGCCGGGACGCCTGCTGCCGATCGTGGGCCCGCGGCGCCGCCGCCCACAGTCGAGAGCTGCGGGTGTCGCGTGGTCGGGGCGCGCGACGGTCGGGGTGGTGCGTTGTTCGCGGTGGCCGCGTTGATGATCGGGGCGCGTCGGAGGCGCCGCGGGTTGCCGTCTCGCCCGCGCGGTTGGTAGACCACCGGACAACCCCCATGCGCGCGCTGTCCCTTCGGAGCTGCCTCGTCGCCGTCACGGCCCTCGTCTTCGTCGGCTGTACGGGCAGCCCGGAGGGGGTTGATTCGGGGGTCGTTCATCCCGAGCGACCGCCGCTCGATCGACAGCCTGGTGAGACCTACTTCTGTGATCTCCCTGCGCCGGATGTGACCCGATCGGGGCACCCGTATGGGTTCTGCGTGAGGCGCTTCACCAACATCGCCGCGCCGCGGGTGATGGCGTTTTCTCCCAACGGCGACCTCTTCGTGGCGTCGCCCTCTCTGCGCACGCCAGGGCTCGCTCCGCCGGGCACCGGGCAGATCGCCGTGCTCACCGACGACAACCGCGACGGCATCGCCGAGGTGACCGAGTTCGCGGGCAACCTGTCCGATGTGCACGGCCTGCTCTTCGTCGACGGGTGGCTCTACTACACCCGCAGCACCGGGGTGTTTCGCGTTCCCTACGCGCCCGGTCAGCGTCGCATCGGGACCACCGCGCCCGAGCAGGTCGCGTCGATGGTGGGCCTCTCGCCCGCCGCCCGCTGGACGCACACCCTCGCGCGCTCCGCCGACGGAACCATCTACGTCTCGCAGGGCCAGTACCAGAGCTACACGTGCCCAGGAACACCGCGAGCGGGAGCCGTCTTTCGGCTCGTCCCGGGGAGCCTCGAACCCGCGGTGGTCGTGTCGGGGATGCGCAACCCGATGTACCTGCGGTGCGACCCCGCGGGCACCGAGTGTTACGCCGCCGAGCTCTCCGACGACTCGTGGGACCCAGCTACCGGAACGCGCGGTCGCGAGAAGCTGGTGCGCCTCGGAGCGGGCCCCGGCAACTACGGCTATCCCTGCTGCGCGGGGCGCAACGACATGGCGCCGCCCGGACGAGCCAACGGCGCCAACTGCGCGAGCGTCGCGGAGGAGCTCACCTCGTGGCCGCTCAACGACACGCCCTTCGGCATCGACTTCGAGCGCGGTCGCTGGCCGGCGCCGTGGCGCAACGGATTCTTCGTGGGCCTGCACGGTGCTTTCGAGACCTGGCAGGACACCAAGGTCATCTGGTGCCCGCTCGACGCGCAGGGTCGACCCAACGGGCAGTGGCAGGACTTCATCACGGGATGGGGGCGACGCAGCGAAGGCATCGTGGGGCGCATCACGGACGTGACCTTTGCGCCGGATGGAAGGTTGTTCTTCAGCGATGACCAGGGCGGCGGCGTGTACTGGGTCGCGCCCGAAGGAATGGCCGCACCGAGGCCATGAAGCGCCCGCGGGCGCGGGGTCGTCGCGGCGTCGGCGCTCGCGTATCGTCCCGCTCCCATGACCACCACTGATCGTGTCCTCGTCACCGTGGAACAACACGTCGCGCACGTGCGCCTCAACCGCCCGGAGAAGCGCAACGGGCTCGACCTCGCGATGTTCGAAGGCATCGTCGCCGCGGGCGATCGCCTCGCCGCCGAGCGCGGCGTGCGCGCGGTGGTGCTCTCCGGTGAAGGGCCGGTGTTCTGCGCGGGACTCGACTGGCCGGCGTTCATGGAGGTCGGCGCCGACGCGGCGACGCGGCTGCTCGATCGACCCGTCGGGCGCACCGCCAACCTCGCCCAGCAGGTGTCGCGGGTGTGGGCCGAGCTGCCGATGCCCGTCATCGCCGCGGTGCACGGCGTGGCCTTTGGTGGAGGCTTGCAGATCGCGCTCGGCGCCGACCTCCGCTACGTGCATCCGGCGACGCAGCTCTCGGTGATGGAGGTGCGCTACGGGCTCATCCCCGACATGGGTCTGAGCACCTTTCTACCGGGCCTCGTGCGGCCCGATGTGGCGCGCGAGCTGACCTTCACCGGGCGCCGCGTGTCGGGCGAAGAAGCCGTCGCGATGGGTCTGGCCACGCGATCGTGCGACGACCCGATCGCAGCGGCGCTGGAGACGGCGCGCACCATCGCGGCGCAGGCGCCCCGCGCAGTGCGAGCGGCGAAGCGGTTGCTCAGCGAATCGCGCGGGCTCGACGTGGGCGCGGCGCTGCGGCTGGAGTCCGATCTGCAACGGACGCTGCTGGGCGGTGCCGAGCAGATGGAGGCGGTGATGGCCGTGATGCAGAAGCGGGCGGCGGTCTTCGACGATTGATACCGACGCGCATGATGGACGCGGAGGAGGTTTTTAGGAGGCTCGTGGCTGTGGGGTGGGCCTACAAAGGAGGGGTCCACTACGCGCCCAACCGATCGTTCTGGTTGTCCCATGCCCTGATTGCCGACCTGGGTCCGCGAGGGTTGTTGGACGCGCTGAGAGAGCGCAGGGCGAGGGTGGAACGGGGCGAACTGGGAGTCGCGATCGAAGACTGGTGGGAAGGCGACCTGATCGATGAGCTCCTGGAGAAGGAACTCCACGACGTCGTCGGAGCCCTGGACGCGCTGGAGGAGTACCTCGGCGCTGTTCAGACAGTGGGAGAAGTTGAAAAGGTGAAACCGGCTCCACCCACAAACGGGCGGCGCTCGATGGGTAGAAACGAAGTGCTTCAGTACGCGGCGCCGACCTTCGACGACTGACGTCACCCCACCGCATCCAGCGCCACGAGCCCATCGCGCATCGGCATCTCCAGCGCCCGCCGCATCGCCTTCTCCGCCATCGCAAACGCCTTCATCCCGCGCTCCAGCGCGAACGGATTCACCCGCAGCAGCCCCTCGATGGACACCGCCGCCAATCCCTCCCGTCGCGGAACCCGCATCGACATCGACCCGACGCTCCGCCACGGAGAGCGCGACGCCAGGTGGTGGTACAGCACCCGCTCGCCCTCCTTCACGCCTGCGATTCCCGGTCGGTCGGCGATGCCGCCGTCGCTGTACAACCGCCCGCCGATGCGCACCGGCTGAAACAACACCGGCAGCGCGCACGACGCGTGGATGGCCGCCGCCACGCTCCCTGTTCGCAGCACCTCCGTCCGTCGCGACCCGAGGTCGAACACGCTCGGCGCGTACGCCACCGGCGCATCGCCGATGTCAGCCACTGGGATCATCTCCTCCAACAGCGCGCGAAACCGCTTGCCCCGCAGCAGCCCCGCGCCCGGCGCCGGATCCCAGAAGTCCTCCCGTCGCAGCGTCGCCAGCCGCTCTCGCATCGCGTCGAGCGTGACGCCGCCCGCGTACATCCCGGTCACCAGCGCGCCCGCGCTCGACCCCGTCGCGGCGTTGGGCGAGAAGCCCGCGTCGACCAGCGTCGTCAGCGCCCCCGCATGAACATAGAACCCGAAGAAGCCCGACGACATCGCCAGGGTAAACGGCCCCTCTCGGAGCCACGCGCGCAGGGAAGGTGAGGTGCTCATCGTCGGGCGTTCGCTATAGCGCGAGTCGGACAGCGAATGTCACGCCTTCGCTGGACGCTATGAGGGCCGACGGGTACACGACGGACATGCCCACCGAGCAAGACCCCCGCCTCTGGATCGCCGATGGATGGACCGCCAAGGTCATCAAGAACGACAGCGATGATGGCTGGGCCGTGGAGATGATCCAGGACGGCGAGCCCGAGCCCGCGCTCGTCGGCCCGTGGACCATGGGCCGCGACAAGAAGAACCCGAAGCCCCTCGATCAAAACGCCTTCAACACCCTGGTGAAGACCGCCACCGAGGTGTTGCAGCGACACGCCCACCAGCGCCGCGCGCAGCTCCACAAGAGCACCACCGTCACCAACAGCGACGGGCGGCGGGTGCGCGTCGACCTCGACATCGCCCCTGATGAAGATGATCCGCACGCCTTCCTGACGGCGTGGGACGAGTCCGACGAGTGCGTCGCGAAGGTGCGGATGCCGCCCAGCTACAAGCTCTCCCCGGCAGGCGCGCAGCGCTGGGTCAACGGCGGCTTCCGCGACAACGGCTGACGCTCGCCCTCCGCCCGACGCGGTGTAGCCTCCGGCGTCGATGAACCTCCGGCTCGTCGCGCTCGCCCGCCAGATCCTCTACTTCGCGCTCTTCGCCTCCGGCCTGCGCGGCCACAACAGCTCCGCCGCCGCCCGCCACGCGATCACCGCCTGGGCGACCCGAACCATCTCCACCCTCCTCGCCGAAGCCCGCGCCGTCAGCCAGCCGGGGCCCACGCTCGCCGCGGTCGACGCCGTCGCCGAGGCCGTCGCCCGCGTCTCCACGGCCGACGACGACGCCCGCGCTGAACCCATCACCGAGCTCGCCGCGCGCTCACACGACCTGCTCGACGCCGCCATCGGCCACAACCGCGCGACGCGCTTCTACTGGACGCTGGAGCGCATCACCGAGATGGCCCAGCGCTTCTCGCTCACCATCGCCTCGGGGCTGCTCGTCCTCGCGCTGATCTTCACCTCGGCGATCGTCCGCAGCGTGGTGCTCCAGTCGATGGCGGGGCTGTGGTCCTTCGTGGCGTTCTTTGTGGTCGGGATGGCGGTGGTCTTCGGGATGCGGCCGCTGGGCGTCGCGTCGTTCTGGAGTCCGCGCGCGCTGCCGCCCGACGAGTGGGTGAAGGCGTGGCCGCCCGCCGCCGCGGTGCGACAGGTGCTGCTCCGCCTCGCCACGCTGCTCGTCGGCTTCGTCATCGCCTTCGCCGTCATCCTGCTGGTCGCTCCCTCCGACACCACCTTCCGCACGCCCTTCGTCGTCACCACGGGGCTGTGCTTCATCCTCATGGTCGGTCACGGGCTCGACACCTGGGACTACTTCGACCCGCGGCCCATCCGCTTCATCGCCGCCATCGTCGGCGCCTTCGCCGTGTGGGGCGCGCTCGGCTACGCGCCGGACTCCCCGTGGCTCGCGCTGCCCGACGACCCCGCGCACGCCACCAACACCTCCACCCCCGCTCGCGCACCCTGGATCACCGCCGACCGCTGGCCCCGCTCCGGTGAGGGCCCGATCGTCGTCGTCGCGGCCTCGGGTGGCGGGTCGCGCGCGGCGACCTTCGCGGCCTCGTCGCTGCTCGCCATCGACCGCGAGCTGCCTGCCGTGTCGGCCGCCATCGAGTCGGTGAGCGGCGTGTCGGGCGGATCGCTCGCGATGTCCGGCTACGTCGCGCTGCGCCTCGGCCGCGTCACCCCCGCGGGCTACCGCGCCGCGATGGAGACCGACTACGTCTGGCCCTTGCTGCGCGCCATCGGAACCCACCACGACCGCGCCGCCGCCGTCGAGTCGGAGTGGCGCTCGCGGCTCTCGCTCCAGGGCGTCACCCTCGCCTCGCTCGCCCGCTCCTGGAACTCAGGCGACACCCGCTTCCCCGTCCCGATCCTCAACTCCGCCGACATGCTCGGCCACCCGGTGCTGCTCAGCCCCTTCGCGTCGCGCGTCTTCGACGCCGAAGACCGCAGCGTCTGCCGCGAGGCCCGCGGCCTGGGCGAAGCGTGGGTGTGCGACCGTGACGCCTCCCACACGTTGCAGGAGATCGCGCCGGGGATGGACGTTCCGCTGCTCAGCGCGGCGCGCGCGTCGGCCAACTTCCCGTTGGCCTTTCCGTTGATTCCAGTGACGGCGCTGCACCCGCTCACGGGACACGAACACCTCACCGACCAGCGCTCGACGCGCATCACGGACGGCGGTGTGTTTCTCAACTCCGGGGTGCAGGGCTTGTATCCGCTGCTGCTGCACGAGCGCGAGGAGCTCCGCCGCCGGGGCGTGCTGCTGGTGGTGCTCGACGCGTCGGCGACGGAGGCCCACAGCGCGCTGCCCGGCGAGTGGGAGATCATGTCGGCGTTGAAGGGCGCCGAGGTCGGCCGCGGTCAGATGCTGCACCGGCTGATGATCACGCGCCTCGCCGCGGAGTTCGGCGTGCGCTTCGGCTGCGTGCTCGTCGACATGCCGCCGACGGAGCTGTCGCGTATTCCGACGTCGTGGTTCCTCGACGATGCGGCGCGCGGGGCGATGCGGAGGCACTTCACGTCGCCGCGGTGGGCGGGACAGCGGCGGCAGATCGAGGGCGCCTTCGCGGCGGTGGGCGCGGGCCAGGGCGGTGGCGCGTCGGTGGAGTCGTGCCTCGCGCGGCCGCCGTTGCTCTGACGTTGGCAATAGGCCGGGGTTCACGGTGCAGGCCCTGCGTCGTGAACCCCGGCGCGAGCATCGTGGGTCTCAACCCGGGACGCTTGGCCTCGACTTGGAACGCTGCCGATCCAGAGCGACGTTTGACGCCCGACGACGAGCGAAGGCAGCATGCGCCGCATGAGAGAGGGGCTCCGACTCACCACACCGACGCGATGGCTGCGGATGCGGCGCGCGGTGTTAGCGGGGCTGGTCACCATCGCGTCGGGGTGTCGCCCGGCGGCGCTGTTGCCTGCCCCGATCGATGCCTCGGCGGAGGACGTTCCGGGCGACGTCGCTCTCGCGGACGTGACCACCTCCGATCAAGTTGACGTCGTCGACGCGGGGTCTGTCGACGTACCCACCGCCGACGCTCCTACCGTCGTCGATGTGGGAACCGACGCTGGCATCGACCCCCTCACGGTCGGCCTGATCGCCCACTACGCGTTCGACGGCAACGCCAACGATTCCAGCGGAACGGGCGCCCCCGGCGGCGTCGTCGCCGGTGCCGCCCTCGACGCAGACCGGTGCGGGCGCGCGTCGTCGACCTACGGCTTCAACGGCTCACGGCCCACCAACGACAACGTCTGGCACTCCATCGTGGCCACCTACGACGGCACCATCGCGCGCCTCTATGTCGACGGAACGCCCGACGGGACCGAGACACGCATGCTCATCACCATGGGCCAGTCGCTCTTCGTCGGGCGCGCCGTCCCGGGCAACCCCACCGACGAGTACTTCGTCGGAACGATCGACGACGTCAGGGTCTACGACCGCGCACTCCCGCCGGGCGAGGTCGCCTCCCTCGCGGCGCGCGGCCCCTGCACTCCGTGACTCGCCGTCCGGGGAGACGCCCCGCAGCGCTCCTCCTCGCGTTGCTCTCCGCGCTCTCCCGCGCCTCCGCCCAGCCGCTTCCGTCCTCCGACGCCGCGCGCGTGTGCCTCGCCGCCGCGACCTTCACGCAGGGCCGCGACCGAACGCCCCGCCGCGACGAACGCCCCGCCCATCCGGTGTCCGTCGCGCCGTTCTGCATCGACCGCACGCTGGTCACGCGCGCCGACTTCGCGCGCTTCGTGGCCGCCACCCACCACGTCACCACGGCCGAGCGCAGTGGCTACGGCATCGAGTCCGTCGAGGGCATGGACGACTGGGCCTGGCGCCGCGTCCCCCACGGCGACTGGCGCCGTCCCTTCCGCGCGGAGGACGCCGACACCCGCGCCTTCCTCCGCGACGACGCTCCCGTCGTGATGGTCTCCTGGCACGACGCCGTCGCGTACTGCTCCTGGCGCCACGGCCGCCTGCCCACCGAAGCCGAGTGGGAGTACGCGATGCGCGCGGGCTCGTACGGCACGCGCTACCCGTGGGGCGACGAGCCCACCGACGCGGCGGGCAACCTCCGGCTCAACTTCTGGCAGGGCGCCTCGCACGCCCACAACGACCGCCGCGACGGGCACGTCTACGTCTCACCGGTGCGGGCGTTCGCGCCCAACGCATGGGGCCTCTACGACCCGGTGGGCAACGTCTGGCAGTGGACCGCTGACGTCTACCGCGCCGACGCCTACGCGCGCCCGCTCGACGACGGCGCGCCGACCGACGCGGGCGTCGTGGAGCGCCGCGTCCTGCGCGGCGGATCGTGGTGGTGCGCGACGTGTACCTGCGAGGGCTACGGGCTGTGGTACCGCGGCCATGCGGAGGCGCGGGCGGCGTTCTCCAACAACGGGTTTCGTTGCGTGACAGAGGCGACTCGCTGACGTCGCTGGGGTGAGGGCCATCGCCCGAACCCCAGCGACCTGAGCGCGGCCTACAGCCGCGACATCAGGATCTGCCGTTGCAGCACGAGCGCTTCGGGCATGGTCGCCTTCAGCTTCTCGAAGAACTCGCCCTGCATCTCGAACTCCTTCTTCCACTCGTCGAGGTTGATCGCCGTCGCGGCGGTCACCTTCTCGGTGGTGCTCTGGTCGAGGCCCGACAGGTCGAGGTGACCCGCCTTCGGAACCCAACCGAGCAGCGTCTCCTGCGCACCCACCCGGCCGTGGCCGCGGTCGATGACCCACTTCAAGACGCGCATGTTCTCGCCGAAGCCCGGCCACAAGAACTTCCCGTTGGCGTCCTGACGGAACCAGTTCACCTGGAAGATCTTCGGCGGATTGGTGAGGTGCTTCTGCATCTCCAGCCAGTGCCCGAAGTAGCTGCCCATGTCGTAGCCGCAGAACGGCAGCATCGCCATCGGGTCACGCCGCACGATGCCGACCTGCCCCGTGGCGGCCGCGGTCGTCTCGCTGCCCATCGTCGCGCCGACAAACACCCCGTGCGTCCAGTTGAAGGACTGGAGCACCAACGGCACCGTCGTCGCGCGACGCCCGCCGAAGATGATCGCCGAGATCGGCACGCCCTGCGGATCGTTGGCGGCCTTGGAGAGCACCGGGTTGTTGCTCGCGGGCGCGGTGAAGCGCGAGTTGGGGTGCGCGGCCTTCTCGTTGGAGCCCTTCTTCCACGGGCGCCCCTGCCAGTCGGTGAGCTCGTCAGGAACCTCCCCGTCGATGCCCTCCCACCACACGTCACCATCCGCGGTCATCGCGACGTTGGTGAAGATGGTGTTCTCGCGCACCGACGCCATCGCGTTGGGGTTGCTCTTGTTGTTGGTTCCCGGCGCGACGCCGAAGTACCCGGCCTCGGGGTTGATCGCCCACAGCCGACCGTCGGGGCCGACGCGCATCCACGCGATGTCGTCGCCGACGGTCCACACCTTCCATCCGTCGAAGCGCTTCGGCGGGATCATCATCGCGAAGTTGGTCTTGCCGCACGCGCTCGGGAACGCCGCCGCCACGTACGTCGTCTCGCCTTCGGGTGACTCCACACCGAGGATGAGCATGTGCTCCGCGAGCCACTTCTCCTTCTGACCGAGGTAGCTGCCGATGCGGAGCGCGAGGCACTTCTTGCCGAGCAGCACGTTGCCGCCGTAGCCCGACCCGACGCTCCAGATGGTGTTGTCCTGCGGGAAGTGACAGATGAAGCGCCGCTCGGGGTTCACGTCGAGCGTCGAGTGGACGCCGCGGTTGAAGTCGTTGCTCGCGCCGAGCATCGACAGCGCGACCTGACCCATGCGGGTCATGATTCGCATGTTGAGGACGACGTAGACCGAGTCCGTGATCTCGACGCCGATCTTCGCGTACGGCGAGCCGACGGGGCCCATCACGTACGGGATCACGTACATCGTGCGGCCCTTCATGGCGCCGTCGAAGAGCTTGGCGAGCTTGGCGTAGCCCTCGTCGGGGGCCATCCAGTTGTTGGTGGGGCCGGCCTCTTCCTTCGTCGGGGTGCAGATGAAGGTGAGGTGCTCGACGCGCGCCACGTCGTTGGGGCTGGAGCGGTGCAGGTAGCAGCCGGGCCGCTTCTGCGCGTTGAGCGGGATGAGGATGCCCGCCGCGACGGCCTGCTCGGTGAGGTTCTTCCGCTCGTCTTCGGAGCCGTCCACCCAGACGATCTGGTCGGGCTTCATCATCGCCGCGGTCTCGTCGACCCACTTGAGAAGCTCCGCGTTGGAGACCTCCATCGACCCGATCGTCGTCTTCACGTTCGTGCTCATCACTGACTCTCCGTGTCTGTGACCACCTCAACCCGAAGACAGCCTCCTCGGTCCGTGGGTGGTCGTTCCGGCGCGGAGACTATCACCGGGTTTTGGAGTCCGCGACCGGCTCTCCACGCTGACGTAGCGCGTCGTGAACAGACGAACAGATCCTCTCCGCCGACGTTGCGGTATAGGTACCCGCCGTGATGAAGCCCGCCCTTGCTCCGCTCGCGTTCTCCGTCGCCCTCGCCCTCGGGTGCGAATCCACCAACACACCCACGCCGACCCCCGACGCGGGTCAGGTCAACGACCTCGGCACCACCGACCTCGGCGCCGATGCCGGGACCGTCGACGACGTCGACGAGCTCCCCGACGTGACGCTGCCCGACGTCCCCGCGCCGCCGACGTGGCCGCGCGAGCTCGTGAGCGCGCGGGTGATGGGCGAGGCCCGCGGGTACCGCACCGTGCGGGCGATCATCCACTCGCACTCGGTGCACTCGCACGACGCGTGCGACGGCAACCCCTACGTCGACGGCGGGCCCAACGAGCCGTGCCTCCAGAGCTGGCGACGCGCCCTGTGCCGCTCCAACCTCGACGTGATCTTCCTCACCGAGCACGACGACCGCATGGCCTCGGTGCCCTACGAGACGGTGCTCCAGATGCGCCCCGGAGACATGCCCGTGATGGAGGGCGGACAGGTCGTCGGGTCGAGCATCGGGTGCGCCGACGGGCACCGCGTGCTGCTCTTCCCCGGCGCCGAAAACGACCTCATGCCCATCGCGCTGCGGCGCCACCCCGACCTCGTCGGGGGCAGCCTCAACAACGCCTACAACGCCGACGGCCCCGAGGCCGCCGCGCGCTTCCGGGCGGCCGGCGCCATGGTGGCCATCCCCCACGTCGAGCAGCGCTCCATCGAGTACCTCCGCGAGGTGCAGCCCGACATCGTCGAGATCTACAACGTCCACGCCAACCTCGACCCGCGCATCGCGGGTCCGCACCTGGGCTTCAACGTCGGGCCCGCGCTCGCGGACATCCTCCAGTTCCAGCGGAGGCCCGCGCTCGACCCCGAGTTCTTGTTCCTGACGTGGTTCACGGAGAACACCAACGACCTGCGCAAGTGGGCCACGCTGCTCGCCGAGGGTCGCCGCATCCCCGGCATCGCGGGCAGCGACGCGCACGAAAACGTCCTCCCTGTTCCGCTCGGCGACGGCGAGCGCGGCGACAGCTACCGACGGGTGTTCCGGTGGTTCTCCAACGAGCTGCTGGTGCGCGGCGAGCTCACCCGCGAGAGCGCCCTCGAAGCACTCCGCGAGAGCCGCAACTTCGTCGCCTTCGAAGCGTACGGGACGCCCGTCGGCTTCAGCTACACCTCGACGTCGGGCGGCACGGTCAGCGAGATCGGCTCCGAGGTGATGCTCACCGGCGCGCCCGTTCTTCGCGTGACGCGACCGACGGTCAACAACCTCAACGCGACGCTGCCGGTGCCCACCACGCGCCTGCGCATCCTGCGCGCGCAGACCTCCGGCGAGTGGACCGAGGTCGCGACGGCCGACACCGGCGACCTGTCGTTTACGCCCACGACGGCGGGCGTGTACCGCGCCGAGGTCCGCATGATGCCCAACCACGCGCGACCCTACCTCCCGGGCCTGGAGCGCCTCATCCGCGACGTCGTCTGGATCTACACCAGCCCCATCTACGTCCGCTGACCTGATGCCCGTCTACGAGCACGACAAGGATCACCCCGAGTCGGTCGACGCCCGCGCCGCGCAGGACGACCCGTGGGTGATGTACCTCGTCGTGCGCAAGGAGCACCCGGCCTCGCTCGAAGGTCTCCTCGTCGCGGCGGCGCGCGCGACCTTCGACGTGACGGCGCGCTACGCCGACGACCCGCGCTACCGCGACGCCTTCGCCGAGTGGTCGTCGCGCTCGTTTCGCAAGGTGTGCCTGCGCGCCAACGAGAAGCACTGGCCGCAGGTGTCCGCGCTCGACTCGGGCGAAGGATCAGACGCGGGCGTGGTCGTGGTGCGCGCGCTGCCACCACAGCGCAAGAGCGATCGCTCGAAGCTGCTGATCGCGCTCCAGGCGTACGTCGCCGAGGTGACCGAGCTGCCGTCGCGCGCGGTCGCGGTAGAGGGCGACGCGCCGGTGATGGTGTTCGTGCTCAACGGCGACGTGTCGATGCGCGTCGGGAAGATGGCCGCGCAGATCGGGCACGCGGTGCTGCTGGGCGCGCACGCGTTTGGCGCGCGGGAGGCCGAGGCGTTCGGGCAGTGGGCGACGGCGGGGATGCCGTGCGCGGTGCTGCGCGCATCGGGCGAGCAGTGGACGGCGCTGCAACGCGAAGAGGACTGCGCCATCGTGCGCGACGCCGGGCTCACGGAGGTCGCGCATGGGAGCGAGACCTTCCTGGCGATGGTTCCGAAGCGGGAGCGGGAGTGGTCGGCGAGGGTGCGGGCGCTGTCGCGGGTGTGAGGGGTTGACCCTCATCAAAGTCGTTGCGCCCGGCGTGGGGCTGATGCCGCGACGGCGGCGGCGGTCACCCCTGAGTGCGCCAGATGACGGTGCTGGCGAGGGAGTTGGCGGGGTCGATCGCGAGGGCCTGACGGGCGACCTCGACGGTCTCGCTGGAGGGAGCGTTGGACAAGAGCAGGGCGCGAGCGGCGTGCGCGAGCAGCCACGGGTCTTCAGGCATGCAGCGGGCGGCTTGCATCCATGAACGGGCGGCGTGCGACCAGCGGCCCTGCAGCTCCTGCTCGTGGGCGCCTTGGACACAGTGGCGGGCCTGCACCTCGGCGACGCGCTCGCGGGCGTCGACGATGAGGCGGTCGTAGGGGCGCTCTTCGGACAGCGCCGCGAGGGTGATCTGGACCGCGGAACAGAGCGTGGCCAGGTCATCGCGCGCGCTCGGAAGGGCCGACGAGGACGCCTCCCAGGGGTCGAGGTGCGAGGACTGCGGGCGGGCGGGCAGGTCGCCGACGAGGCCGGGGCTCGGGCGGGTCGGAGCCCGGGGCGCGCGCATCACGTCGTCGGTGTTGTCCGCGGGGGCGCGGGGCATCGACGGCGGACGGATGGTCGGGGTCTCGGCGCGCGCGTTGGGCGTCGCGGAGGGCGGGTTGAGCACCAGCTCGGTGAGCGCGGGCATCACGCCGACCGGCGGCGGAATGCTGGGGCGACGCGGCGGCGCGGGGGTCTCGGCGGGCTCGCGCGGCGGGGTGGTGGAGGAGACGGGAGAAGCCGCGATGCGGAGGTCGTACTCGGCGCGGCGGGTGGTGTCGCCGAGGGTGTCCCAGGCGACGTCGAGCGCGGAGACGATGGCGCGAACCTTGGCGTGGCCCGCGGGCGGCTGAGAGCCCGTGACGAGCGACTGGTAGAGCATTCGACGCAGCGCGTGGGCCCGCTGGATCAGCGGCGGCTCGGCGTCGCGCGGCACGCCCAGCAACGAGTAGAAATCGAGGGAACCAAGGCGAACAAAGAGCCGGTCTATCTTCGCCTCCTGCTCGCGCAGGTTGGCCTGATGGGAGGAATGAGGGAGCAATTGCATCGGGGAGCCTTTCAAGGTGCCCGGCGCGCTTAGCGAGGATGATGCCAACCAGTGCGGCGCCATGCCTCACGGGCGACCACACCCAGCCGCGTCGCGATTGCACAAGGCTTGTCCAGCCGAGGTCTTGAGGTGCCACCGGGACGACCGATGCCCGTGGTCTTCGCCCCGCACAGTGGGGTCGAGAGGCGCGCTCTGGAGTCAACACCGGGTCGGCGGCGATGCGGGTACCATCGCGGTCGATGGGAGACGCGAGGAGGGGGACGTTCGAGGAGCGCTGGCTGCTCGACGACCCGGACAACCCGCGTGGGGCACAGCCCTTCGCGTTTCCCTTCGACCATGGCTTCCCGGTGCGCGACCCGCTGGCAGGCATCGCGCTCGGCGACAGCGGGGCCAAGGGGAGCTTCCACGCCGGGGTGGTGCACGCCCTCGTGATGACGGGCTACTACCCGCGCACCATCGCGGGGACGAGCGTCGGCTGCCTCGCCGGGACGGTGCTCGCGCTCGCCGCCGAGTGCGATGACCAATCCGAGCGGCGCGCGCTCGTCGAGCGGTACATCGGCACATGGCTCGACGGTGATCCGGGCGGCGCGGCGTGGTCGGTGCTGTTTGGGGAGGGCGCCCCGCTGCGCGAGATGATCGACGCGCTCGTCGCCCTCCCGCGGAGCCTCGACGAGCTCGCCCGCATCGCCCGCGCCCGCTCGACGATGGCCCGCGCGTGGTGGGGCGCACGCCTGCTCGCGCGGCTCCCGTCGAGGCACCGCCGGGCGCTGCTGCGATCGTTCGCGCGGCACGCGTGGCGGAGGATCGCGCGGCGGGTGAGCGCGGAGGTGGGCGACCCGGCGTTTCGTCACGGCGACGAGACGCTCGGGTCGGTGCTCTTCCCGGAGGGCGCCGCGGACGTGGCGCAGGTGGCGCTCGACGCCTTCGGGATGCGCGAGTCGCTGTCGCAGAAGACCCTCGACGCGAGCCCCTTCGCGCCGCTGCTGCGCTCGTCGCTGCCGGGCCGCGGCGAGCTGCCGATGCGCTCGCTCGTGCGCTCGCGGCTGGTGTTCGAGGCGGCCAACGTGAGCTCCTTCGACGAGGGCCTGCGGGCGCCGCGCATCGTGCTGCTCGACGGCGAAGCGAGGCTCTGGCCCGCCATCCGCGCGGCGTGCGCGACGCTGCCGATGTTTCCGCCGGAGCGGGTGCGCGCGGTGTTTCCGTTCGGGGAGACGCCGGCGGGGTGCGTGCCCGACGACCTGCTCGTCGACGCGGGTCACGTGCAGCACGCGCCGCTCACGCAGGTGCTCAACGTGTGGCGAGGCGAGCGCCGCGGCGACGACCCGTGGACCATCCCCGCGCACCGGCTCTTCGTGGTCTACACGGGGCCGCGCGACGTGACGGCGGTGCACCGCGGGCCCGACGACCCGCCGCCCGCGCTCTTCGAGGCCGCCCTCCGCAGCCTCCGCCTCTGGGGCCAGGAGGACCTCCAGTTCAACGCTCGCGTGGTGTCGCTCATCACGCAGATGATCCGCGCCGTGCGCCGCGCGAAGAAGTCCCCGACGCCGCCGCCCGACGACGCGCTGCTCGACCGCAGCGGGCACCCGGCCGTCCCCGTGGACTGCACCACCATCGCGCCCGACGACCTCCTTCCCATGGAGGCCCTCTCGGCGCCGACGCGCGCAGAGTACGCCCACGCCATGGCGCAGGGCTGCCGCGCCACGCTCGAAGCCCTGCACGCCGTCACGCTGCGCGAGCTCGCCGAGGGTGACGGCGCGGTGTCCTGCGCTGCGCTGCTCGATGCGCTCGCGGGCAAGGGGGTTCCGCGGAGTGATGGGTACCTGCGACCGGTGGAGGCGGTGTGCGCGGGGTGCACCGGGCGACTGCGCGCGGCCCCGGTGGTCGAGCGCCACGGGCATGTGAGCAGCGAGTCCGTCGACCGGGCCGACCCCATCGAGGTCGCGCCGGAGGGGCGCGGGCCGCTCGACATCGTGGTGCCCGCGGGGGGCGTGTTTCGCGGGGTGTTTCAGGTCGGGGCCATCGCGGCCTTCAACGACTACGAGCTCGCCCCGCGGCTCTACGCCGGCGCCTCCGTCGGAACCATCTTCTCGTACCTCCTCCACGCATCGAGCAGCAGCCCGAAGACCCTCTTCGAGGCCGTGCGCTTGATGCAGACCGTTCCCGAGTGGTTCGACCGCGCGGCCGATGGCGGGGGCGGCCGCGTCGACGAGCTCGCGAGCCGTCTCACGCGCCTGTGGGCAGAGAGCACCGAGCTGCGGGCCCTCTCTCCTGCCGCGCTCCTTGCGGCGCTCGCGGGCGACAGCGACGCGCCGCCGTGGCCGGCCGTCGCCGCCGCGCTGGGCCTCTCCCCCGAACGTCGCGCCGAGGTCCGCGACAGCCTGCGCGCGCTCATGCGAGGACGCTTCGTCGACGTGGTGGGGCTGCTCGACGATCGCGCCGAGGCGTGGGGCCTCGCGCTGCGCGGCCGCGACGGGGCGATGCCCGAGCTCCTCGGCCTCGACCGCATCGAGGAGAAGCTGCGCGCGATGGTCTTCTCCGCCGACGGCGCCACCGTCGACCTCGACGCCTATGCGCGGCGCGCGCGGACGCGGTTTCTCTTCACCGTGACCGACCACGACCGCGGGGTGCTGGTGCACTTCGGCGCCGGGCCGCACGCCGTCAACGGGGAGCCCACGGCGGCGCGCTGGCCCCTCGCGATGCAGGCCCCGCTGGCGGCGTCATCGTTTCCGCTCGCGTTCAGATTACGAACGCAGCGCGAGCTCTTCGGCGTCGGTCGGCCGGAGGGGAGCGGCGTCGGCAGCCTCTACGCCGACGGCGGGATTCTCAACAACTTCCCCAGCGACTCGGCCTTCGCGTACCTCCGCGCGCTCGCCAGTCGCCCCGGGGCCGAGTGGCTCTCCGAGCACCGTCATCGGGTGCTGCTGCTCAGCCTCACCGAGCCGCCGCGCGTCCCCGGCGGCGACCCGACGGACCCGTCGGTGGTCGCGGTGTACCGCCGCGCGCGCATCACCGCCGAGGCCGACAAGGTGCATCGCACGCTGGTGACCCAGCAGCAGATCAACCGCGTCGCGAAGTACGCCAACCCGCAGCTACGCCGCGAGGCCCGCGAGATGCGCGCGGCGGGTCACCCCGAGAGCGCGGTCGCCGACGTGCGCCCGGCCATCTGCGCGGACTTCATCCACATCGCGCCCGCGCAGCCGGGGTATGCGCATGCGTTTGCGTTCAGTCCGGCGCTCGGCTTCGACCTGCGGCTGCAAAACGCCGCCATCGCCGGCGGCTGCCGCCGCGCCCGCCTCGCGCTGGAGTGGGTTCGCGCGTCGCGCGCGGACGACGGCCGCGGCCTCGTCACCATCGAGGACTTCGAGCGCCGGGTGCGCGCCGCGATCGAGGCCGAGGTGATGCCCCTGGAGCGCCGCCACTGCGTGCTCGGAACGCTCAACCCGACCGGCCGTCGGCAACCCTGCGCCTTCGTCGACCGCCCCGAGGGGAGCGCCCCGGACGTCTACCGCGCCTGCTGCGACACGGCCCTCGACGACGAGCCCATGCGCGACCTCGTCGGGCGCTACGCCGAGCCGGTGTGAGGCCGGGGTTCACGGTGCAGGCTCTGCGTCCGCCGTGCGCCGTTCACCCCGGACAATGGTAGGTGGTCACCCCATCGCTGCGCGATGGGGTTGCAAGAGGCGTCTCTCGAAGACTTCAGTCAGCGGCCTCAACAGAATCCATTGCTGCAACCCCGTCGCGCAGCGATGGGGTGACCACCTACCATTGCCCGGGGTGAACGGCGCACGGCGGACGCAGAGCCTGCACCGTGAACCCCGGCCACAGCCTCGATCAGCGTTGGGTCCGTCACCCCTCGTCAGGCTCCGTCGGCTCGCTCTCGCCGAGCCAGCGGTAGAGCGTTCGGCGGTCGATGCCCAGCAGCCGCGCGGTCTTCTTCTTGTTGCCGCCGTTCTTCACGAGCACGCGCCGCGCGAAGGCGATTTCCAGCTCGCTCACGGTCATGCCCCGCGCCGCGGCCTCGTCGAGGAAGTCGTGTCCGCGCGGTCGGCGCAGCGTCGGCGGCAGGTCGTCCGGCGTCACCTCGTCGCCCGCGCACACGTTGGCCCCGCGCTCGACGGCGCTCTGCAGTTCACGCACGTTGCCCGGCCACCCGTAGCCGCTCATCAGGTGCGACGCCGCCGCGGAGAAGCCCTTCACCGGGCGCCCCAGGCGCGCGCTCGTCACCCGCAGGAAATGCTCCGCCAGCGGCAGCACGTCGTCGGTGCGGTCGGCCAGCGCAGGGATGCCCATCTCCAGCACCGAGAGGCGATAGAACAGGTCTTCGCTGAAGGTCTTCGCGGCCACCGCCTGGCGCAGGTCGCGCTGCGACGTCGCGATGATCCGCACGTCCGGGCCCTCTCCCTCGAAGAGCCGAACCAGCTTCCGCTGCACGGCCAGCGGCAGGTCGCCCACCTCGTCGAGCAGCACCGTCCCGCCGTCGGCCGCGGCCAGAACGCCCGCCGAGTGATCGAGCGCGTCGGGCCCGACGCCCTTCGGCCGCCCGAAGAGCTCGGCCTCCAGCGCGTGGTCGGGCGTCGCGCTGCAATTCACCACCTCGAAGGGCCGCGCCCGCCGTCGCGACGCGTGGTGGATCGCCCGCGCCATCAGCTCCTTCCCGACCCCCGGCGGCCCCTGGAGCAGCGCCCCGCTCGGGCTGTCGGCGATGCGCCGCGCGAAGGCGACGAGCTCCTGCATCACGGCGCTGCGGGCCACGATCGCGTCGAAGCCGTAGCGCGCCTGCACCTCGCCGCGGAGCCGCTCGATCTCCGAGCGCATCGCGTGGGCGCGCAGCGACTTGTCCACCGCCAGCAGCAGCGCCGACGGCTCGAAGGGCTTGGGGATGTAGTCCGCCGCGCCGAGACGAATGGCCTGCACGGCGGTCTCCAGCGACCCGAAGGCCGTCACCGCGAGCACGGCGATGCGCGGGTCGTACTTCCGCAGCCACGCGATGAGGTCGAGGCCCGACTCGCCCGGCATGCGGAGGTCGGTGACCACCACGTCGAAGTCGCCGGCCTCGATGCGGCGGCGCGCGACGGCCGCGCTCGGCGCCGCCTCGGCGTGGTGGCCCGCGTCGGCGAGCACCTCCACCACGAAGCGCGCGAGCCCCTCGTCGTCGTCGACCACCAGCACCCGACCCACGGCCCGCTCGTCCCTCGTCTCCATCTACGCCTCCGCCTTCTCGGTCTCGATGCGCGGCAGCCGCACCACGAAGCGCGCCCCGCCCAGTGCGCTGTCCTCGACGCTCAGCACCCCGCCGTGACGTCGCACCATCTCGTCGCTGATGGACAACCCCAGCCCCGTCCCCTCCGCCGCCTTCGTCGTGAAAAACGCCTCGAACACCTTCGCCCGCTCCGCCTCCGGCACGCCCGGCCCCGCGTCGTCGACGCTGAACTCCCCCGTCGGGTGCCCGTCCCGCGTCACCGCGCGCACGCGCACCCGGATGGCCCCGCCCTCGGGCTGCGCCTGGATGGCATTGATGAGCAGGTTGAGCATCACCTGCTCCAGCTCGGGCCGCGATCCTTCCACCAAGACCTCCTCCGCCACGTCGACCTCCACCCGCACGCCTTGCGCTTCGCACTCGGCTTCCAGAAACCTCACCGTCGCCGTCGCCAGCTCGCCGAGGGCGACGGGCTCGGTGCGGCCGCGCACCCGCCGCGCGTGCGACAGCAGCGACTCGATGACCTGCGAGATCTGCACGGCCCCGGCCTCGATCTCCTTCAGGTGGCGCTCCACCCGCGGCTCCGCGACGCCCTGCTGCAACGCGTACCGCGCGCGCCCGAGCACCACGTTGAGGGGCGACCCCACCTGGTGCGCGACGTTGGCCGAGAGCTGACCGATGAGGGCGAGGCGCTGGGCGTGCTGGAGGCGGCGTTCGAGCGAGCGGGCGGCCTCGTGCTGGGCGTCGAGGTCGGCGCGAGCGGCGCGCAGCGAGCGGAGCATGTCGTCGAAGGCGAGCGCGAGGCGGCCCACTTCATCGCGGCGGTCGGTGTCCACGGCGTCGTCGAGGGAGCCCGCGGCGACGCGCTCGACGTGCTTCACGAGCACCCCGATGGGCTCGATGACCGCGCTCCGCAGACCGAGGAGGGTGATGGCCGTGAGGATGACGCCGAGCACCAGGCCGAGCAGGGTGACCTCCCGGCTGAAGTCCGCGAGGCGGGCCTCCATGGGCCGCAGGTCGCGCACGATCACCGCCGCCCCGCGCGCCGGGCCGCCCGACCCCGGTCGGATCACGAACGCGTACGCCAGCATCTCGCCGCCCCCGCCCGGCGCGCGGATGGTGCGGGCGAAGGGAGCAGCTCCCACGAGGACACGACGCGCCATCGTGGCGAGCGTCGGGTCGGGCGAGGCCATCGAGCGCGACCGACTGACCTGGGCCGCAGCGGTGTCGTAGACCAGGACGCCGTAGAGCTGTTCGGCGCCCGCGAGGTCTTCGGTGAGCTCCTGCAGCTCGTCGAGGCGACGATCGCGCAGGATGGTGTTGAGCGAGGCGCCCACCACGCTGCCGAGGCTGCGCATGCTGCGCATGGCGCCGGCGCGCATCTCGTCGCGGCGCATCTCCAGGCGCACCCACCCGTGCAGCGTGAGCAGCACCACGATGGGCACCAGCAGCAGCAACGACACCTGCGCGGTGAGCGAACGCGACGGCAGGAGTGATCGCAGGCGGCTGGGCATCGGGCGCGAGCGCATGCTGCCACATCGCGCGGCCCCGATCGGCGACCGCGGAGTGCCGCGAAATGGCCCACCTGGTGGGAGCGAGGCCGCACCGGTCCCCAGGGCCACGCCGCGGCGTCAGCGCGGCGCGCAGCGGCTACGTCCGCAGCAGGCGGGCCCACGCCGCGGCGTCAGCGCGACGCGCAACGGTCAGGCCAGCAGCAGGCGGGCCTACGCCGCGGCGTCAGCGCGGCGCGCAGCGGCTACGTCCGTAGCAGGCGGGCCTACGCCGCGGCGTCAGCGCGGCGCGCACTGGTCAGGCCAGCAGTCACCGGGGCCCACGCCGCGGCGTCAGCGCGGCGCGCACTGGTCAGGCCAGCAGTCACCGGTGCTACGCCACAGCGTCAGCGCGGCGCGCAACGGTCACGTCCGCAGCAGGCGGGCCCACGCCGCGGCGTCAGCGCGGCGCGCAGCGGCTACGTCCGTAGCAGGCGGGCCTACGCCGCGGCGTCAGCGCGGCGCGCAACGCTCACGTCCGCAGCAGGCGGGCCCACGCCGCGGCGTGAGCGCGGCGCGCAACGCTCACGTCCGCAGCAGGCGGGCCCACGCCGCGGCGTCAGCGCGGCGCGCAACGCTCACGTCCGCAGTCACCGCTGCTACGCCACAGCGTCAGCGTGGCGCGCAACGCTCACGCCCGCAGTCACCGGCGCTACGCCGCGGCGTCAGTGCGGCGCGCAGCGGCTACGTCCGCAGCAGGCGGGCCCACGCCGCGGCGTCAGCGCGGCGCGCAGCGCCTACGTCCGCAGTCACCGCTGCTACGCCACAGCGTCAGCGTGGCGCGCAACGGTCACGTCCGCAGCAGGCGGGCCTACGCCGCGGCGTCAGCGCGGCGCGCAGCGGCTACGTCCGCAGTCACCGCTGCTACGCCGCGGCGTCAGCGCGGCGCGCAATGCTCACTTCCGCAGTCATCGGCGCCTACGCCGCGGCGTCAGCGCGGCGCGCAATGCTCACTTCCGCAGTCATCGGCGCCTACGCCGCGGCGTCAGCGCGGCGCGCAACGCTCACGTTCGCAGCCGCCAATAGCGACAAAAAGTGTCGGAGCACGCAACCACGGCCGCCACGAACCGATGAGCGACCATGAGCTCGAACCGTCACTCCCTCCATCCCGTCGGTTACTTCATCTCCTGGCGCACCTACGGCACCTGGCTGCAGGGCGACGAACGCGGCTGGACCGAACGCGGCGTCGGGCAACACGGACATGACCCCGTCATCCTGGCCCGCTGCCGCGAACGCATGCGATTCCCCGCGCTTCAGCTAACGCCGCTCCAACGCCACATCGTGGAGTCTGCCGTGCGGGAGACCTGTTCGCACCGAGGTTGGACGCTCCATGCTCTGCGTGTTCAACGGGAGCACGTTCATGTGGTGGTCGCAGCGCCCGCCAGCGCCGAGAAGGTTCTCGGCGATCTCAAGGCCTGGGCGACGCGCCACCTTCGGAACAACGCGCCGGAGCTGTGCGAGCGCGATGTGTGGTCGCGGGATGGCAACAAGCAACACCTGCGCTCCGAGTCAGACGTGCGCGGTGCAGTCGACTACGTGTGCGACGAACACCACGACGATCGGCCCCGGTGACAGTGGGCCTGACCGTCGCGCGCCGCGCTGACGCCGCGGCGTGGCAGCGGTGACTGCGGGCCTGACTGTCGCGCGCCGCGCTGACGCCGCGGCGTGGCAGCGGTGACTGCGGGCCTGACTGTCGCGCGCCGCGCTGACGCCGCGGCGTGGCAGCGGTGACTGTGGACGTGACCGTCGCGCGCCGCGCTGACGCCGCGGCGTGGCAGCGGTGACTGTGGACGTGACCGTCGCGCGCCGCGCTGACGCCGCGGCGTGGCCCCCGGTGACTGCGGGCGTGACCAGTGCGCGCCGCGCTGACGCCGCGGCGTGGCAGCGGTGACTGTGGACGTGACCAGTGCGCGCCGCGCTGACGCCGCGGCGTGGCAGCGGTGACTGCGGGCGTGACCAGTGCGCGCCGCGCTGACGCCGCGGCGTGGGCCCGCCCGCTGCTGGCCTGACCAGTGCGCGCCGCGCTGACGCCGCGGCGTGGGCCCGCCCGCTGCTGGCCTGACCAGTGCGCGCCGCGCTGACGCCGCGGCGTGGCCCCCGATGACTGCCAGGCCATCGTCGATCGCCCACCGCCCGGCGCTACACCTCGGGCAGCGGCTTCTCGTCCGGCGTCGGCTCCGGCGCGTCGTCCGGCGCGCGGGCGGCGGTGCGGCGGGCGTTGCCCTCACGGTGGTCGTCGATGGGGCGCAGCGCATCGCGCGCGGCGGAGCGGAGCGCGTCGCTGGCGCTGCCGTCGTTGGCGAGCGCGACGAGCTGGAGCGCGAGGTCTTGCATCGACTGCGCGAGCGCGGCGAGCGGCGCGGCGAGGTCGACCTTCGGGGGCGTCGGGGCGCGGGGCTTCGTCGTCCCGATGGCCTCGCCGTACTCCGCGTGCACCGCGCGGATCGCGTCGACGAAGCCGCCGCCCACGAGCGACCGCAGCGCCGCCTCGCGGCCGTCCACCGCGAGCGCGATGAACCAGTCCTCCGTCGCCTGCCACTGCGTCATCATGTCGCCCCGCCAGAGAGCGTCCCCCTTCGGGTAGAGCGCCTTCTTCAGGGTCGCGGCCTGCTGCGCCTTCGCCGGTTCGTGGGCGGCGAGCAGCTCGTGGTCTTCGAGGCGGCGCGTCACGGTGGAGTGCAGCGCGTCGGCCTCGTTGTCGATCGCGCGGGACGTACGCTTCTCGCCCGAGGGCTCCGCCGCGTGGCTGGCGGCGACCGACCGCTGGAGGGTGATGGCGACGGCGCGCATCTGGCGGGCGGCGTGGCGCGTGCTCGGCGGGGAGTCCTTCGGGAGCGCGACGATCAGCGCGCGGGCGAGCGCCACCCCGCTCTGGGCGTTGACCTTCGGAACACTGGTGTAGTTGGACGCCTCGACACGAACGAACGGCTGGGCCATCGGCTCTCTCCTCCCGGCGCGTCCCGACGTGGGCGGCGCCCTCTGCTTCCGTCTATCGGCTGGTCGATGGAGGAAGCGCAGGGTCGACCACACCAGATCGGCATTTTGGTGGGACGAGGTGGGGGGATCTCTCACGACGATGCGGGGTGTTGGTGAAAGAGGGGTGGGGGTCTCTCGGGGCGATGCGAGGCGTCGGTGAAAGAGGGGGGTACCCCTCTCCGGGCGATGCGAGGTGTCGGCGAAAGAGGGGGGTACCCCTCTCCGGGCGATGCGAGGTGTCGGTGAAAGAGGGGGGTACCCCTCTCCGGGCGATGCACTACGACGAGAGGCGGATGGTCAGCGCGAGGGCCTCGATGGCGCCTTGCGCGGCGCGCCAGCGACGTTCGTCGGACTCTGCGAGCCAGTCGTTCATCTCGGGGCGCGCACGCACGAAGTCCACCACCGCAGGCGGGTAGAACTCGGCGGCGTTGGGTAGCCTCAAGACGTCGAGGAGCGCGGCAAACACGTCCGAGAAGGGGTCGTTGGTGACCTCCTCTCGCAGCATGTCGAGCGCCTCGGTCGAGACGCTCGCCTGAGCGGCCAACGCCGAGAGACGACGGAGCAATCGAGCGCGTCCCTGAAGTCGTTCCTCTACGAGATCCGGGTGGTTGAGCATGGGCAACGCGTCGAGCGTCGCCTGGCCGCGTCCGCCTTCGTCATCGTCATCGTCTTCTGGATCCCACCGCCCTGATGGAACGAGGTCGAGATATCGAAGCGGGTCGTCGATCGTGGGGTCGATCATCGCCGGATCGTAGCGAGTCGTTTTCTGCTGGTTGCACAGCGCGCATGCCCAGATGTGATTGTGCCAGACGAAGGTGAGGCCCGGAGCCAGGGACTTCGGCCGCCCGTGATCGACCTGCGAACCACGGTCGGTCTCGCAGTACATGCAACGCCCAAGGCGCGGTGACGCCATGGCGCGGAGGGTGAGCCTGACGACATCGAAGGCCGTCGCCGATCGGTGGGAACTCCAATGCGCGTCTGCGACCGTGCCCGCGGCGCGACGTTCGGTCTCTGGTCGGGCCAGCTCGCGCGCCCACTCGACGTCGAGCGCGTCCTGCCACTGCCGCAACGCCTCCAGCGCCCTCGCCGGGAGCGGCCTCCGCGGGTGGTGCCGCACGACTACTTCGTTCCCGGCGGAGTGACGTCCTCCGTGCGGAGCGCGCGATCGACGTCCGCCGTCTCGAATGGGCTGCGAGGGATCTCCTCGCGCAGCTTCTGGTACTCGACGCGGTCTTCGGCGGTCGCCTTCGCGTGGAGGATGCGGCCTTCGAGGCGGGCCATCTTGATGCGCTTCTTCTCGGACTCGTCGGACCACGTGTGGTCGAGCCCGAAGAGGTCGCTGAGGAGCGCGGCGTCGGCGGGCCCGTTGACGGCGCGGTAGTAGAGCTCGTCGTCAGCGACGCGGGCCTTCTCGTTGGTGCCTGGCTCAGGAAGGAGAATGAGGCCGTTCTTGTCGGCGGCCTGACAGACGAAGGGGCTGTGCGAGGTGACGAGAAACTGGATGCGCGGGAAGTGGGACTTGAGCCAGAAGCCGATACGCTGTTGCCAACTGACATGGAGGTGGGCGTCGACTTCATCGATGAGCACCACGCCGGGGAGGTCGACGGCGGTGCCGTTCATGGGGAGCGCGCCGTAACATCGGTGGAGAGAGCGGACGAGGTCGAGGACGAGCGCGATAACGGCGCGGTAGCCGTCGGAGAGGTCGCCGACCGGGCGGACGCCTCCACGCGGCGTTGACACCCACAGCCCGTCGGAGTCGTAACGCTCCACGCGAACGGACGAATCAGGCAGCAAACCATCGTTGAGGAGATTGAACGCGATGGTGAGTAGCTCGGTCGCACCTGGCTTGCCATCGGCCTGCCGCAGGCGAAGAAAGCGCAACCACGCGAAACCGTCGAACAGGGAAGCATCGTCGCGAAAGAGTGTGACGAGGCCGGACGAAACCGGAGAGTGGCTCATCACACGCTGGGCCTCGACGGAATGTCCCGAGAGCCGTCGGAAGGGACCGTAGCCGACAAGAAACCAACCACTTTTGTCGAGCGGCAGTGACTGGCTTGTTTGCTCTGCAATCGTCGTCGGTTCTGCGTCCGGGTCGATATTGGTGTGAGCCAGGAACCAACCCATCGAAGCGTCGAAGTAGGACAACGATGAAGCGGCTTCGTCGCCGCTGAAGCTAGTGGGCGCAACCAGACGAACACTGGCACTCGCCTTCACCTCAGCCCGGTGAATCCATCCCTGGAAGGTCTCCTGCAAACGGTCTGCGTCCCTGAGTCCGACCACCGCAAGCGCGAGAGCCCGCAAGAGCGTCGTCTTTCCCGCCCCGTTGCGTCCCGCCAACACAGTCCACCCTGCGTATTGCCCGCCACCGCGATCGAACGACAGGTCAACCTGCCCCGCCCCGAAGCCCCGCACGTTCTCGATCTTCAGTCTGTCGATGTACACGCCGTCCCTCTATCGCTCTCTCGCGGCCCGCTCAACCCGCCCGCTGCCAGCGTGTTCCCTCTGGCGTCTGAAACGCGACCGCCTGACCCGACACCACCAGCGTCGCCATCATCTCCGCAACGTCGTCTTCGGACGCCCCCTTGAAGGCATCCGTCACCTGCGTCGCGCTCCACGCCGACGACCGCGTCGCGAGCAGATCGCGCACCGCCGCAAACTGCTCCGACGTCTTCTTCGGCCACGGCCCGATGGGCTTCACCGCGCTCGCCACCGCGGCGCCCTCGTCGGGCTCGTCGCCGAGGTCCATGGTCTCCTGCGTCGCCGCCTTCGCCCCACCGGGGTTCTGGAACTCGGGACGCAGCCAGCGGATCACCCCGCGGGACTCCTCCTCGGCGCGCTCCGCGTTGAGCGCCACCACCTTCGCGAGAATCTCCTCGTCGGTCAGCGCCGGGTCCCAGCCGTAGGCCGCGAACACCGCCGCGTCGAGGTCGTCGTGGAGCTGCTTCAACACGGACACGAGACCCTGGGTGTGGATCTCCTGGTCCTTCGGGGTGAGCGCCTCGCCCGCGCGGAGCTTCGCGAGCACGTTGTACATGCCCGTCATGGTCAGCGTGGGGTGCGCCGCCTGCCGCGCCTTCCGGTGGGCGTCGAGCGACTCCGCGAGCTCACGGATGCGCGCGGCCTGATCGGGCGTGGCGGCGGGGAAGGGGAAGGGGTCGAAGCACTTGGTCTTCGAGTAGACCGGGTCGTTGCCTACCCCGAGATGGCCGCCTGTCGACAGTGCCCATACGACATGGATGCGAGATGAAAGCATCCCAAGAACCGATGCGTCATCACTCCCAAAAACGACGAGTTTGTGCTCGGGCTTGAAGTGCCCTTTCATCCACACAAACACGCGATGCTTTGCCGTCTCTACGGTTGCGATGTAGCGACTCAGCCCGGCGATTGCGCCACGAATCTGTTCATTGCTTCGTCGAAACAGCCACCAGTTCGCTTTGACTCTCGGATCTCGGTTCGTCTGGCGCTCTGGGTACACAGTCTTGCGCAGGTGCTGCCAGACCGCAGGTGCCCGCGCCTGAAGCGCATCCTGTTTCCATCCGTTGGTGTCGATCACGAAAGCACCCCTTGGGCGTTCAGTGATGTCCTTGCCATTCCACAACGGCGCGATCATCGAATCAGCTTCTGGAGACGTCGAGCGTAGGGCTTCCGCCTCTATGGAATCTAGGACGAAGCCGCGATTGCCAAGGATCAGGCCGGTACCGGCGATGTCTTGGTTCGACTGCAAGCTAGCCGCGACCGTGACATTGGCGCCTATCCGTAGGTTGGCGTGAATCACGCCTTGTTCGACCGAGAAGGAAGGCGTCGCACTTCCATCGCTTTGCATCGTCTCCTCGACGACACGGTTGAGTGCTCCAGTAACGCTCCCCCTAACTCCAACTGTCATCGCGATCCGCACTGCCGCGCCGTCGACGGTGTCGACCCAGGGGTGATCAGGGATCGCGAACGTGATCGAGAGCGAGGGGTCGGCATTCAGAGCGGCCTCAATTACGCGCCGATTGAACGTCTGCGAAATACTGTTGGTTGTGATGAATCCAAAGCGGGCGACCTTACTGGCTCGCGTGAGCTCACCCGCTCGAAACCACCAATACATGACGAAGTCTGCGCTGTCTGGAACGTCCCCCGCGTACGTCTCCCGCAGACCCGTTGTGTAGCCCAGACCAAACTGCGAGAGCACATGGAGCTTCCCCAAAAACGGCGGATTCCCCACCACGTAGTCCGCCTCGGGCCACTTGGCCCGCCGCGGGTTCACCAGCTTCGTCACCAGCACCCGCTTCGTCTCATCGGGTACGTCTTCCCCCGTCACCGGGCTCTTCTTCATGGACTCGCCGTCCCAGCGCGTGACCGGCTTGCCCTTCTCGTCGAGCACCGGAAGCTCCTGATCCCACGCGAGCACGGCGTCCCTGCACTCGATGTTGTGGAGATTGCGCAGCACGGGCTCCTCCCAGCGCACCGAGCCGTCGTCGTTCTGCCGCGTCCGCTGGAACCACTGGAGGAAGCCGATCCAGAGCACCAGCTCGGCGATCTCCTTCGCCCACAGCTTCTTCTCGATGCCGAGAAACTGCGCGGGCGTCACCGTCGCCCCCCACTCGAAGGCCGCGTCCACCGGGATGCCCACGCTCGCCGCGAGCTGCGCATCGAGCGCCAGCACCTCGCTCTCCAATCGCTTCATCGCGTCGAGGGCGACGTAGAGGAAGTTCCCGGTGCCGCACGCCGGGTCGAGCACGCGCACCTTGCACAGCTCCTGGTGAAACGCCTTCACCAGCACCCGCGCCTCCTTCACGACCTGCGTCCGCCCGTGCACCGTGTTGGGGAGCACCTTCTTCGCGCGCTTCTTCTTCCCGGCCGCCGTCGCCGCCGCGTCCTCGCCCGGAACCGGCGCGGACACCACCTCGTCGACGCGCTTGAGCGCCTCGGCGCGAACGGCTTCCCACTTCGCCCGCAGGGGGGCTTCGAGCGTCGGCCGCACCAGCCGCTCGACGTAGGCGCGCGGGGTGTAGTGCGCGCCGAGCCGGTGTCGCTCCTTCGGGTCGAGGGCGCGTTCGAGGAGGGTGCCGAAGATGGCGGGCTCGACCTTGCTCCAGTCACAGGTCGCTGCTTCGAGGAGCCGGTCGAGCACCTTGCGGTCGGTGATGGGGAGCGCCCGCGCGTCGGCGAAGAGCCCGCCGTTGAACTTGAGCAGCTTGGCGATACCGAAGTACCCGCCCTCGTTCATCACCCGCCAGAGGTTCTCCACCTCGGGCTGGAAGCGCTTCGGATCATCGAGCCAGTCATCTCTCAGGGCCTCGGTGAACAGCTTCCGTGGGAGCTTCTTCTTGTCGAGCCCGAACATCCCTGCGTCCTCGGCGAACATCGTGAAGATGCACCGCATGAGGAAGCCCGCGACGTCCTCGGGCTTGTACTTCGCCTCGAACATCCGGGCGAGCTCGGCGAGGTGAACGGCGACCTCGCGCGTGACCTTCGCGGCGCGCAACGAAGGGTCGAGGGCCATCGGGGCGGTCCAGATGCCCTTGAGGAGATCGCGGACCGCGGGGTCGGTGAGCGTCGAGAAGAAGACCCGGTTGTGCAGCGCATCGGGAAAGGGCTTCCACACGCTCGACCCATCGAAGCACGCGTAGAGGTCGAAGCAGTGCCCGATGTCACACACCACGAGGAACGGCGGCGGCGCGTCCACCACCTTCGCGTAGCCGATGGCCTGGCCGTAGGCCTTCTGCATCATGATGGTCCAGCCGGCGGTGCCGCGGCGGGCGGAGCCGAGCTTCTTCGCTCCTTCGTTGGACCCCTGCTTGGCCTCCAGCACGAAGCATCCGCGCTTGTAGAGGTCCATCTTGCCGACGGAGTTCTTCTTGCCGTCGTGGACGAGGGTGGCGTCGGCCTCGAAGACGTAGCGATCCTGCGCGGGGTCGCCGGTGAGCTGGTCGGGCCGCGGCACCCCGATCACGTCACACAGCTCGTTGAGAAACGAGTCCTTGTGCGCCCGCTCCGCCGCCTCCGACGACGCCCACTTCGCGATGAACCCCTCGACCGTCATGGCCACGAGCATCGCACGCCCCTCCGACCGCCCGCTCCCGCTTTCGCCGCGCGCCCTTGTGCGGGCAACCCGACCGTGTGAAAGGTCCTCCGCCTCGGAGGGCATTGCACATGGGACGAACGACCGGCGGATTGCTGTTTGCGACAATGGTGGCCGTGACCGCGGCGTGCGGGTCGGACCCGGCGCCTGCCACGGGCTGCGTCACGGGACAGACCGTCGCCTGCGCCTGCGCGGGCGGCGTCAGCGGCGTGCAGTCGTGCCTGCCCGATCGCACCTTCGGCGTGTGCGCGTGCCCCGGCGCCGACGCCGGCACCGCCGATGCGCCCGCCGACGTCGCGACCGTCGACGCCCCCGTGGCTGACGTGCCCCCGTCGATGGACGCCCCCGCCGCGGACGTACCCGCCCCCGACGCGCCGACGTCCGAGCTGCCGCCAGACGCCCCCGCCACAGACGTCCCGACCATCGACATGCCGGTGATGGACGCCCCGACCACCGACGTCCCGACCACCGACGTCCCCACCACCGACGTCCCCACCACCGACGTCCCCACCACCGACGTCCCCACCACCGACGTCCCGACCACCGACGTCCCCACCACCGACGTCCCGACCACCGACGTCCCCGCCACCGACGTCCCCACCACCGACGCGCCCGCGGCGGACGTCCCCGGCGCTTGTCCCGCGGTCACCATCGGCAGCGCTGGCGGAACGGTCTCCTGCGCCGGCGCCAGCCTCACCGTCCCGGCCGGCGCGCTCACGACGTCGGTGTCCCTCCAGATCATCGCGACGACCGAGACCGCGCCCGCCGGCTACACCGGCTACTCGCCGGTCTTCCGCTTCGAGCCCGCGGGGACGACCTTCGCCGCGCCCGTGCGCGTCACCCTGCCCTTCACCGGCGGCGCCTCTCGCGCGACGCTGTTCTGGTCGCGCGCGACGGGCGGCGGCTACGAGCGCGTCGGCGGCCTCGTCACCGGCTCGACCCTCTCCGGCAGCGTCACGCACTTCAGCCGCGGCTTCGTCGCCGACGGCGTCGACTACCGCGAGCCCGCCGACCGCTCGTGCGCGACCACGCACCTGCTCGAAGGGCGCACCGTCTCGTCGTCAGGCGTCGCGATGTTCTTCACCGCCGAGGACTGCCTCGGCCGCCCGCTCACCGACCTCACCGGCGCGGACTTCGTCGTGCGCGAGGACGGCACCGCGCTCCCCAGCGAGGCCTCGGCGACGCTCATCTCCCGCACTGGCCCGCAGGTGTTCGTGTCGCTGGTGCTCGACGTGAGCGCGTCGACCAACGCCATCCTCCCGCAGCTCATCGCCGCGGCCCGCCGCTTCGTCACGTCGCTCCAGACCGAGCGCCGCCTGCCGGTGCAGATCAGCGTCCAGGTCTTCGCGGGTGAGTCCGCCCTCACCGAGTGGCAGGCGCCCACCGTCGACACGGCCCGGCTGCTCTCGCGCCTCGACGCGCTCTCCAGCTACACCGCGAACGACCCCGGCTCGACCAACCTCTTCGGCGCCACCATCGCCGCGCTCGCCCGGCAAAACGCCGCCGAGTCGGCGTTCCGCACGCGCAACGCGGGCGGGGCGTTTACCCGCGGGTACGTGGTGCTCTTCACCGACGGCGGCGACACCGCGGGGCTGCGCACGCAGGCCGAGGCGACCGAGGCCGTGCGCGCCAGCACCGACCGCACGCTGGCCGTGGGTCTCACGGGCAGCGACTTCATGCCCGCGGTGCTCTCCGCGCTCGCGCCCGGCGGGGCCCTCATCGCGCCCGACGCCTCCACGCTCACCCGCGAGTTCGACGCGCTGGCCAGCCGCATCGCGGCGGAGTTCCGCACGCTGTACCTGCTGGGTTACTGCTCGGCCCGACGCGCGGGCTCGCACACCGTGACCATCGAGGTCGCGGGCGGGACGACCTCCCCCGTCGCGTCGTATGGCTTCTCGGCGGCGTCCTTCGGGCCGGGCTGCTCGGCCGCGACCTTCACCGCCGCCTGCACGACGGCCGACCAGTGCGGCGGCCTCGGCTGCGGCGCCTGCGACGACCGCACGAGCCTCTGCGACGGCCCCTCGCGCCGCTGCGTCGACAACTGCGTCTTGGCCAACCGCTGCGGCGGGACGAGCTACACCAACCCGCTCGGCTACACGCAGACCTGCCCCGACCGCGTGGACGCCACCCTCTGCGCCGGCGCCTGCTTCGACACCCGCACCAGCACCGCCCACTGCGGCGTCTGCGGCAACGCGTGCACCGGCGTGTCGCCCTGCGTCGCAGGCGTGTGCACGGCCCTGCCGCCGCGCCAGCTTGGGCCGCTGTCCACCAGCAACGTGACCTCGCAGCAGCCGACGCTGCGCTGGGTGGAGGGCGACAGCACCGCCGGGACGCGCGTCGAGCTCTGCCGCAACCGGGCGATGACCGCCGGGTGCCTCGCGCCGATCGACGCCACCGGGTCGAGCGTCCGGCCGGCGGCGGCGCTCTCTCCGGGCGTGTGGTTCTGGCGGCTGAGCGGGCGGCGCGGGGGCGCGACGGTGACCGCGCCGACCGCGACGTGGCAGTTCACGGTGGGGGCGCGCTCGGCGGCGCGCGACGGCTCGTGGGGGACGACGCTCGACGTGAACGGCGACGGCTACGCGGACGCCGCCGTGGGCGTCGGCTCCTACAACGCCTACGTGGTGCTGGGCGGGCCGGGCGGCATCGCGACGACGCCCGTCGCGCAGTGGCCGGCCTACGCCAACGCGGTCGGCAGCGCGGGCGACGTCAACGGCGACGGCTTCTCCGACCTCCTCTCGAGCGGGGGCGGCGGCACCATGTCGCTGTATCTCGGCGGCCCGTCCGGGCTGAGCGCGACGGCCATCAGCCTGACCCCGGCCGCCGGAAGCTCCGGGCCCGGTCCGGCCGTGGCGCTGGGCGACATCAACAACGACGGCTACGCGGACTTCGCGTTCGGCTACTACGTCTACCGCGGCAGCGCGTCGGGCCCGGTCGAGCCGCCGACGCGGCTCGTCGCCCCCAGCGGGACGGCGCTCAGCAACGCGACGGTGGCGGGCCCGGGCGACGTCAACGGCGACGGCTTCTCCGACGCCCTCGTCGTCAACGTCGCTGCCATGACGTTCTACTTCTACCGGGGCAGTTCGACGGGCTTCGGGACGCCCAGTACGGCGAGCCTGGTGTTCGGCGTGAACCCCAGCAACCTCGTGGTCGCCGCGGCGGGCGACGTCAACGGCGACGGGCTCGCCGATGCGCTGATCGCCGCCGACCCCATCGGACTCACAGGGCCGTACGCGGGGTACCTGTACCTGGGCACCACGGCCGGCCCCACCACGACGCCGACCACCCTCAACGGATACAACCGGGTGAGTTCCGCGGCGGCGGCGGCGACGGGCGCGGGCGACCTCAACGGCGACGGCTTCAGCGACGTGGTCCTGGGCTCGACCTCCAGCAACACGCTGACCGTGTACTTCGGCAACGCCGCCGGCACGTCGCTGTCGACGACGGCGCTCACCGGCCCGACGGGCAGCTCCCTCTTCGGCTACGGCGCGATCGGGCTGGGCGACGTCCACGGCGACGGCTTCGGCGACCTCGCGGTGATCGCCTCCGGTCGAACGCACTTCTACACGGGCGGCGCGTCAGGCGTCGGGCCCGCGCCGACGACGACCATCCTCAATCCGTAGCGACCGCCACTGACGCCGCGGCGTGGGCCCCGCTCCGCTTCGCTCGTCCCTGACACCTGTATATGCTCCGCGGCCATGCGCGGGTTGTATGTCGGGGCCATCGTTCTGGCGGGCTGTTCGTCGTCTTCCACGCCGTCGACCATGACGGACGCGGGCAATCCCATCGACGTCGTCGATGCGACGCCTGACGTCCCGGTCGTCGACGCGAAGGCGCCCGACGTACCCACGGTCTGCACCGAGGCGGTGCGCGTTCACTCGGTGCTGCCCGAGCGGCTCATCGTCCCGGTCGGCGGCGACGCGCAGGTGCTGCTCCGTCTCGCGGGCGACCGCTCGGCCTGCGACGCGACCTTCCGCGTCGAGAGCGTCAACGCCGCGCTGCTCACCGGCCCCACCACCGCGCCGCGCATCACCGTCGGACACGGCTCCGTCGGCTTCACCGTCCGCGGCGTGAGCGCCGGCCAGACGCAGCTCCGCGTCACGCAGTCCGACCCCGCCGACAACACCAACGCCGTCACCACCATCGTCGACGTCGAGGTGCGCGCCACCACGCTGCCGACGTGCACCGCGGGCGCCTCCGTCGCGTGGGGCGTCCTGCGCGCGGGGCAGACCGTCGCCTCCGCCGCGGGATCACCCATCGGCATCGCCGGGCTCAGCATCCCGACCAACATCACCGGCCTCCCCACCGACGCGGTCTCCGTCGCGTGCGCCGCCGACGCACCGGTTCCCGATGGGTACGACGCGCTCGGCCCGGCGGTGACCTTCGCGCCCGGCCCGCTGCGTTTCACCCGCGAGGTGGCGATGACCATCCCCGTCAACGCCGCGCGTGTGCCGTCGCTCTACGAGGCCCACGTGGAGGTCGCCTGGGCGCCGCCCGGAGGCACCGCGCGCACCCGCATCGTGCCGCTGGCCGACACGCGCATCGACGCGGGCGGCAACTCGGTGTCCTTCTCGGGCTACCGCTTCGGCACGTACCGCGCGGTGATGCGTCGCGGCGTCGGGGCGACGCGCGTCACGCGGTCGACGAAGTTTCGCGCGCTCTACGGCATCTCCATGGGCGCGGTCGGGACGTCGATGATCGGCCTGCGCAACCCCGCGCTCTTCGATGTGCTCGCGCCGCTCGGTGGCCCGGCCGACTCGGCCTTCTCGGGGTCTTACCTGCGGCGGTATGTGTTCGGTGGGTTCTGCACCGAGGCCGAGCGCGCGACGCTGGGTGAGGCCGCGTGCGCGACGTCGAGCGAGTCACGAACCCCCGTGCCCGACGACCTCGGGATGGTGGGCCAGCACTTCGAGCACTTCTTCGCGCCGCCCGGCCGCGGCACCGGCGGAACCTTCGACCGCGAGGCTCGTTTCCAGGGCTTCCGTGACATCGGGCGGATGTTCGGCAACCCGATCATGGGGAGCGGACCCGATGGTGGGGTGTTGCCGTTGGGGGTTCCGGCGAGCGAGCTCATGCGCACCGACGCGCAGCGCTGCGCGACCCCGGTGGTGCTCGGCGGCGCGACCGCGTCGATGGACCAGCGCTTCTACGACGACGAGTACAACCCCGACGGTCGGTACCCCGTGATCACGTTCTGCGATGGAGGTCGTTCGCCCGTCGACGTGGGCACCTGGAACGGCTCCGTCGGCGGCTACCCCGTCGAGATCACGATGGCGGTCGACCGCAACGCCAACGGCCGTCGGGACGCGGGCGAGCCGGTCATCCGCAACTTCAGCGAGCCGTACCGTGACGTGGGCAACGACCGCCTCGCCAACCGCGACGAGCCCGGCTACGACGCCGCGACCAACCCCGATCCATCGGGCGACGACTACGACCGTCAGTACAACCCGAGCGGGACCGAGACCAACTACCTCCGCGACGCGATGGAGCCCTACGACGACCTCGGCCTCGACGGCGTGGCGTGCCCCACCGGGCGGATGTGTCCGTACGACCAGGGCGAAGGCAACGGCCGCTACGACACGGCGACGTCGATGCTGCCCGGCTACGACCGGCTCAACCCGCGCGTGCTCTACGCGGGATTGCCGCGCGAAGAGGCGGCGCGGCTGGCGACGTACATCGACGGCGGCGTGCGGGACGCGTTGCAGTTCGGGGTCAACGCCAACCACTTCGCGGGCGCGGTGGCGCAGCAGAACGTCGGGCTCCGCATCCTCAACGGCTTCACCGGGTTGATGCCGGGTCGGGTGTCGACGCGCGAGAGCGAGATCGCGTTTGATCCGTCGGTGGTCGACTGGGCGCACGTGCCATCGCACATGATGGTTCGCTACGGGTCCATCGACGCGTCGCCGACGGACATCGCGGAGGGCGACGGCGCGCACGTCGGCACCAACCTCCAGATCGCGACGCGGCTCTTGTCGGGCCTGTATGCGGTGCAGGCGCGGTGGCCGGGCGGCGACCGCGCGATGGCGCCGTTTTCGACGACGGTCGACAACGCGGGCCGGTGTGCGAACGGGTACCAGTGCGCGTTCGAGTTCCGGTCGGAGCGTACGGGGCGGGCGGGGCCGGTGAGCGTGTTTCTGCCGCCGGGGTATCACGACCCGGCCAACGCGGGCGTGCGTTACCCGGTGGTGTATCTGCTGCACGGGTACGGGATGCAGCCGTCGGAGTTCGCGGGCGCGGCGCTGGTGGTGGCGGCGCGGATGGTGGCGCGCAACACGGGCGACTGGCAGCGGCCGGCGAAGTTCATATTGGTGTTCCCGGACGGGCGTTGTCGGGATGGAGATGGGTGCCTGGAGGGGACGTTCTTCGTGGACTCGATCGCAGGCAACGCGCGGATGGAGACGTACTTCCTCGACCTGTACAACTGGGTCGACCGCACCTACCGGACGCGCCCGACGGAGAGCGTCGAGGTGGTGGAGTAGGGGTGCCGCTCACGCCGCGAGAGCTGCTCGCCGCGCGGCTGCGGCGGCATCGCTTCCATGGGCAGCGGCTGAAGACCCCGGCCGAGCTCGTGGCGGGCCTGGGCGCGGTGCAGTCGCAGGACTACCCCGGCGCGAAGTGGGCCGTCGGTCAGCGACTCGGCGCGACCGACGCGGCGGTGGAGCAGGCCTTCGCGGCGGGCGAGGTGCTGCGCGAGGCGCTGGGGGGAGGTGCTCATCGGACGCGCGAAGAGCTCGGGGCGGCGCTCACGGCGGCGGGCATCGACGTGACCGACACGATGCGGTTGGCGAACCTGATGATGGCGGCGGAGCTCGACGCGGTGGTGGTGAGCGGCGCGCCGCGGGGCAAGCAGCAGACGTACGCGCTGGTCGACGAGCGGGTGCCGCCGACGAAGGCGAAGGAGCGCGGTGAGGCGCTACGCGAGCTGGCGGCGCGGTACTTCGCGAGCCACGGACCGGCGACCGAGCGGGACTTCGCGTGGTGGTCGGGGTTGACGCTGACGGACGCACGAGCGGGCATCGAGCGCGCGGCGCCGGTGGCGACGGAGATGGGCGGGACGACGTACTGGATGGGCGCGGAGATAGAGGACGGCGGCGAGGCGCCGCGGGTGTTGCTGCTGCCCAACTACGACGAGTACGTGGTGGCGTATGAAGACCGCGCGGCGCTCGGCGTGGACGTCCCGGCGGCGAAGCTCGACTCGCGCGGCAACGTGCTGTTCAACCACGTGGTGGTGGTGGACGGGCGCATCGCGGGGACGTGGACGCGAACGCTGAAGAAGCGCGAGGTGCTGGTGGCGGTGACGGCGTTTGGTGCGCTGTCGAAGGTGGTGACGCGGCTCGTGACGGAGGCCGCGGAGCGCTACGGCGAGCACCTCGGGCTCACCGCACGGGTGAGCGTGGGGTGACCCTCCTGCTCAGTCGGACGTGACGCTCGCGCGAACCATCCGGTCGAGGAGCTCGCGGATCTCGCGTGGAATCGCAGCGGCGACGTCGAGCCCAAAGCGCTCGGGATCCGTTCGCTCCAGCAGACTGACCACGTCGACCGGGAAGGTCGACCGCACCGCTGGTGGCAGAGCGCCACGCACGGCTCCCAGCACTGCCTTGGAGCGATCGTGCCCGCGCTGCCATACGGCCGGTTCGTGACGAACCAGCGCTGCTGCACGCGCACCAGCCTCGGCGATCGACCGGGCGGCGAACATCTCCTTCTTCCCGCCAGATGCCTCGTTCGCCAAGGGTAGTGTCAAGGCGATTTGAGCCTGGTTGAGAAGGTCCACATCGCGATTGGCGACCTCGATCGCCTGTATGATGAGCCCCGTGAGGTCGACGCCCTTTGGCAAGGCATCCCCCGCAAACGCCCGAATCCACGGCGCGAGTACTTCCACCTCCAGGAGAAGATTCTCGATGCTGTGGCGCGACCACACGGTCTCCTCGGTCTCCAACGCGCCACCAGCCCGGACCTCCGGCTTCGTGCCCGGTGTTCGCGTAGCGTCGCGGTCAAGGAGCGTAATGACTCGCACCGGGCGCCCGTCGGTCGCCGCCGGAATGAGGTGGGCCTTCAACACCTGACCGAGGAGGTCAGGGATCGATCGGTTTCCGCTGCCCACGAGCTCGACGATGGTCCACTGGCGAAACCTCTCGAGTCGTCGCGGGTCGTTGCGCAGATAGACGGCAGCGCACTGCTCCAGGACCTTGTGATCGGACGGCCCCTCGCAAAAGACGATGAGCCGTGACGCGAGAAAGTTTACCAGGCTGAAGGGCGTGAGATCGGCCCAGGACATCAGCTCGGAGACGAGTTCATGTTGCGTGTTCAACACCGCTGGCGCAGGCGCGCTCCGATCGACGCGGACCACACTCGCGTCGTCGCGCTGGGCGAGCCGGTTGATCATCTCGACGGAGTGCGTGGCGAGCAACACCTGTCCTCCGAAGCTGCGGATGGCCGTCGCCAGCCGGTTGGCCACGGTGCCCTGCAACTTCGGGTGCAAGTGGGCCTCGGGCTCATCGAAGAGAAACAGCACCGAGCGTCCGTCGGCCTCCGCTCGATAGCGTTCGAGCGTCGCGAGCACCGCGAGCAGGTTGACCAGACCCGCGCCTGCGGCCGACAGCTCGAGCGCGCCGTTGCCGCCGCGAAACTCCACGCGCAGCGGATGGTGGCTCTCACGCTCGGACTCGGTCGTGCGTGCGCTCACCCGCATGCCGATCTCCTCGACCAACGCCGCGTTGAGTCGCGCAAGCGCTTCGGGGGGCAGTCGCATGATGAGGTTGCGCACGATGTGGCTTTGATCGCCGCCGCCGAGCATCCGATCGACCACCGGCCCGGCGCGGTACTCCTCCTCGCGCACGACCCCGTAGAATGGCGGGACGAACACCGCGCGCGGGATGTGAGGCCGGAGATAGTCGCGCAGCGTCGCGTTGACCAGCGATGAGCGTGGGGACTTGCCACGCACCAGCGCCTGGGCCTTGCGAGCGCTCACCCAGGCGCTGAGCTTGAGCTGCCGGTTTCGACCGCATCGAAGCGATGTCTCGATGCGCTGAAACTCGTCCTCCGCGTCGAACAGGAGCTCGATCTTCAGCGCCACGTTTTCCGCGGTATGTGATCGAGGGAACAGCGCCTCCCAGTCGAGCAGCGGGATGAAGCGGCTAAGGTCGGGGACCAGGGTGTCCTCCGTCACTCGAATCATCGCGGCGCCACCGCGCTCGACCCTACCCAATGGGGTCTCGGCAAGGAACGCGAAGTCGAGAAGCTGGAGACCGAGCCGCAGCGCCTGCAACACGCTAGTCTTGCCAGAGCTGTTGGGGCCAACGAGTACGGTCACGGGCCGCAGGTCGAGGGCAAGCTTCTCAAAGCCGCGGAAGCGCTCGACCTTTACCTGCCTCAGCATTGATCCTCGTACACCGTCCTGCTCGGGGTGGTCCCACGACACTGGAGGCGTGGTCCAGAATCCCGCACCCGCGGCTGCTGGCGAAGGCTCAGCCGCCCGCCCAGTCGATGCAGTCTTCGTTGGTGTGGATGTTGTTGACCGGCAGGTCGAGCAGCAGCGAGCGGATGAACATCCGTCCGCCGTTGACGACATTCTCGCAGCGCCCGCTGGTGTACTGGCGCACCTCGCGGGCGCGCACGTTGCGAAACTCCACCCGCATGCGCGTGCCCACCGGGCTGCTGCGCTGGAGCTGGTGGAAGATCACCTGTCCCTCGTAGGCGAGGTAGCTGCGCTCGGCCCGCCACATCGGCTCGGTCACGATGCCCGAGAGGCTCGACACGAAGAACGGCCGCGACGCCGTGCGCACCCGCGAGAGGTCGATGGTGTCGCCGGTGATGGGCCCGCCGTCGTTGAGGAAGTCGTAGAAGCGCAGCGCCACCATCGCCGTCTCGGTGTCCTCCACGAACACGAACAGCGACCCGTCTTCGGGTCGGTAGCACTGCATCGACCAGTTGAAGTGGATGGTCTCCAGGTTGACCGTCGGCCCCGTCGTCGTCGCCGGGACGGGATCACTGCACAGGTTCATCCCCGTGTTGCCGAGGTCGGCCGGCGGCGTCGTCGGAACGTCGCGCGGGGTCACCGTTCCGCTGTCGCGCGGAGTGACCGTCCCGGCGTCGATGGGGCCGCTCCCGGCGGGGCGGCACTGCGCGACGTAGCCAGCGTCGCGGTAGCAGTCGTCGTCGCGATCGCAGGTGCAGCGGGGCTCACCCGGCCAGCACCAGCGGATGTTGCCCGCGGCGTTGCGGGGCTCTCCGTTGCGATCGGCGACCACCGCTTCGTAGACGCACCCGGCGTCCACTGGCGTGACGGGCGCTCCGACGTCGGTCTCGACGGGCTCACCCGCATCGATCGGCGTCACGGTGGTGCCCGCGTCCATGGCGGTCACGGTTCCGCGATCGGTGGGCGTCGCAGGGACGTCGACCTTCGGCTCACCCGCATCGTTGTCGGCGGGCGTCGTCCCGTTGTCGCCACAGCCAACGGCCATCGCACCGACGACAGCCCAGCCACCCAGCGCCCGCATCACCCGCTTCATGATGGCAGCGACACCTATCGTGTCTGCGCCCGCCGTCAAGGCGCGCGTCTACCGCTCCTGCGCGATCGTCATGACGCGATCGACCGGCAGCGGCCCTGCGATCTTCTGCGTTCGCCCGGAAGGCCACACCACGGTCAGCCGGTCGACCGTCGTCGCGTCGCCGAGCCCGAAGTGCCCGACGGGTGACGAACCGCCGAGCGACCCCGAGCTGCGCGTGAGCGATCGGCGCTGGTGCTGGCTGCCCGCGTCGAGCAGCACCGTCGCTCCGTCCGCCGTCCCTTCGAGGCTCACCTGGAGCCAGTGCCCCTGCGCCCGCACGTCGTTGCGAATCAGCCGGAACACCGTCCGCGGCCACGGCCCGTACACCTCGGCCACGTCGATGTCGCCATCGCCGTCGAAGTCCGCCGCGGCCGTCGCCGCCATCTCGATGCCGACGCCGACGCCCTCTGCGTGGGGCCACTGCCCCACCGCGAAGACGGCGCCCGGACCACGATTGAAGAAGAACAGGTCGCGCTGCGGAGCGTCGGTGCGAAGCACGCCGTTGATGCCGGGTTGGAGTTCTTCTCGGGTGGCCATGGAGGCCGAGCTCGCGACGAAGAGGTCGACCCGCCCGTCCTGATCGAAGTCCGCCGCGAGCGGCGCCCAGTTCGAGTCGGTCCAGGTCGCGCGCCCGACGTTGGACTCCCAGCCCTGGTCGAGCAGCGCCCCACCGCCGGTGTTCACCCAGAGCTGGTTGGGGCCGTAGTCGGCGACGTAGAGGTCCCACCCGCCGGTGCCCGCGAAGTCGGCGCACGCCACGCCCATCCCGTGGTTGTACGCGTCGAGTCCGAGCGCGGGCGCGACGTCGACGAAGGTGCCTCCGCGGTTGAGGTACACGCGGTTGGCGCCGAAGTCGTTGGCGACGACGAGGTCCATCCAGCCATCGAGGTTCCAGTCGACGACGGCGACGCCGCGCGAGGCGGCGTGGTTGATCGCGCCCGCCGCTCCGTCGACTACCTCGAAGCGCCCGCCGACGTTGTGCAGCAGCAGCGCCGGACCGCCGCCCGTCGCGCCGTTGGAGCGGTGGCAGGCGTAGTCCATCTGGCCGTCCACGATGTCGCAGCGAAACGGCCCGTCGCCCGGCCCCATGCGCCCGAGGTAGAGGTCGGGCCTGCCGTCGCGGTCGTAGTCGATGAAGGCCGGAACCCGCGTGTACGTGTGCCCCGGCTCCGGTACGCCAACGGCGTGGGTGACGTCCTGAAAGGCCAGGTCGCCGCGGTTGCGGAGCATCATCCCGTTGCCCGCTCCGCCGATGAAGACGTCGACGCGACCATCACCGTCGTAGTCGGCGGCCGCGCAGCTCTGCGGGTACCGCAGCATGCCGAGCGGTATCTCGTGGCGTGAGAACGCGCCGCCCTCGTTGCGATAGAGCAGCGCGCGCGTCGCCGTGCGGCCCTCTTCGATGGTCGGAACCACGAAGAGATCGGGCCGCCGATCACCATCGAGGTCGTCGAAGAGGACACACGGAGCGAGCGGACCGTCGGGCGCCTGCGCGATCGCCACCTCCGAAAACATCCCCTCCATGTCGGCGGCACCGATCGTCGCCGAGCTCACCATCTCGGGGTGGGACTCCGCCGTCGAGCACCCGAGCAACGCGGCGAACAACGCGCCTGCGCGTTTCCTGCCGACTCCCCTACGGTTGTCGCCACCCATACCGCGACGCTAACTCCACAGTTAGCGCGGTGTCAGTTCCTCCCCTGCGGATTCCCATGTCATGCGTCATGCACCGTCGATCAATTGCCCATGAATCAAGATGGATTTTGTTGCCGCCGCACTGCGGAATATGACCCGCCCGTGCCGGACGGTTGTCGACGGCCACCCGCTTGCGGTCGGCGCGCCCGGCACAACACGTTGCTTGTGAAGACCACAACCACTGGCCTCGTGTTCGCGTCCGCTACGACGCTCGCTCTCTCTCTTGCCACCCCTTCGACCGCGCACGCGCAGGTCGGCGGTGGCCGCAACTTCGGCCTCGGGCTCGCGCTCGGCTACCCCGACGTCGGGCTCTCGGCCAACCTCTTCGTCGGCGGCCGTCAGTCGCTCCAGTTCGTCGCGTCGTTCTGGTACCAGAACGGCTACGTCGGCAACGACTTCGGCCCCCGCTACGCCCCGATCAAGAGCGGCATCTTCCTGCGCGGCGACTACCTCTTTCACCCCAACGTGCTGACGCGCGGACGGGTCGCGGCGCTGGAGTGGTACGTCGGCCCCGGCGTCAACTTCGGCTTCGGCAACAACGACTGGTACACCTTCGGCGCCGAGCTCCCGATCGGGCTCTCGTTGCAGTTTCAGCGCTTCCCGCTCGAGCTCGCGATCGAAGCCGTGCCGCGCCTCAACATCTTCAACCCCAACGGCGCGTACCTCTACTTCGGCGTCGGCGGAACCTTCCACGCGCGCTTCTACTTCTGACCATCGCGGGTCTTCGGCAGACGACCGGGGGCGCTGGAAGACCCGGCGCCCTCGCGGTCGCCGGTCCCCTCTCCGCTCGCAGACCCGTTCAGCTCAGTGACCGCCGCGGAGGCGATCGATGCCCGGGTGCGTCGGGTCACCCGGCTCGTGCCGCGGGTTCTCCGACTTCTGCGTCCCGTGCTGGGACACCAGGCTCATCAGCTTGTCCTTGTCGTAGATGAAGTCCGACTTCACCTCGAAGGCCGTCATGTGCGTCCCGGTGTCCATGCGGATCGCGTCACACGGGCACGCCTCGACGCAGAACCCGCAGAAGATGCAGCGCAGCTCGTCGATGACGAACTCCACCGGGTAGCGCTCGTACCCGCGGCGCTTGTCGCCTTCGGGGTACTCGCCGGGCTTGATGTAGATGCACTGCGCCGGGCACGCCGTGGAGCAGCACAGGCACGCCACGCATCGCGGTGACCCATCGTCGCGGTGCGTGAGGCGATGAACGCCGCGCCATCGCTCGGAGTACGGCCGCTTCTCCTCGGGGTACGAGATGGTCGCGATGCCCTCGGCCAGCGGGTCGGAGACGGCGTTGGGGACCTTGTTGGTCACCATCTGCTTGGTGCCCTGGAAGAAGTGCTTGAGCGTCAGGCCGAGGCCCTTCACGACTTCCACGATGTACGACTGATCGGAGAGGGTGCGGTTGGGCTTCTTCAGCACCTTGGTCTTGCCAGGCATCGGTCGATCTCTCCGGTCTGTGTCTACGGCGCGCCGTGGTTGAGGAAGATCAGCGCGATGCCCGTCACCAGCACGTTGACGAGCGCCGCGGGCAGCAGGATGCGCCAGCCGAGCTTCATGATCTGGTCGTAGCGGAAGCGCGGGAGCGTCCAGCGGATCTGGAGCTGCATGAAGATGAGCACGAGGCACTTCAGGCAGAAGGCGAGGATGCTCACCCCCACCACGATGAAGTGCGCCCAGTGCCAGGAGATGTTGAGCCCGAAGTAGTGAAACTCCAGGCCGGTGAGCTGCACGAAGGGGAACTGCCAGCCACCGAGGAAGATGGTCGTGAGCAGCGCGCTCGACGTACACACCTCGACGAGCTCGCCCGACGCGAACATCGCGAACTTCAGCCCCGCGTACTCGGTGAAGTACCCGGCCACGAGCTCGCTCTCGCCCTCAGGGCAGTCGAACGGCACGCGCTTGGTCTCGGCGATGGCAGCCGTCGCGAAGAGCACGAAGGCGAAGGGCTGCGTGAAGATTCCCCAGCAGTGCTGGGTCTGCCAGGTGACCATCTCGTCGAGGCGCACCGTCTGGTAGACCATCATGGAGCCCACCAGCGAGAGGCCCATGGCCACCTCGTAGGACACCATCTGGCTCGCCGCGCGCAGGCCGCCCATCAGCGAGAACTTGTTGTCGCTCGCCCACCCCGCGAGCGCCGCGCCGATGACGCCCGCACCCGCCACCGCGAAGACGTAGAGCACGCCCACGTTGAGGTTGGTGATCTGCATCGGGATCGAGTTGATCGTGGTGTTGAGGTCGGTCGCCCAGGCCGGGCTGTAGAGCTCGCGCGCGTGCTCGAAGTACAGCGTCGGACCAAACGGGATCACCGCGAACAGACAGAGCGCCGGCACCAGCGCCGCCACGGGGGCGAGGCGGTACAGGAAGCGGTCGACGTTCTTGGGCTCCCAGTCCTCCTTCCAGACCAGCTTGATGCCGTCGGCGATGGAGTGGACCAGACCGGCCGCGCGAATCTCCAGCTTGCCGATCTTGATCGACGCGCGGTTGGGGCCGATGCGGTTCTGCATCATCGCGGACTGCTTGCGCTCCACCCACAAAAGGATGGCGGCGAAGTTCACGAGCACGCCGACGATCAGGGCGACCTTCACGAAGGCTGAGATCCAGAAGAGCATCGTTCCTCTACGGGTTGGTCGCGGTGGAGGGGACCGCCGGAGCAGGCATGGCGGGGACCGCCGGGGGATTGGGCGACGACGACGGAGGCGGCGGCTCGGACTGCGGCGTGCGCTCCGGGTTGGCCGCCGGGGTGAGCACCGCCAACGCAGCGCGCACCTCCTTGAACTTCCGGTACTTCAGGTCGAGGTCCATGGCCCGACCGAGACGCGCCACGAGGTCCCACGCGGGCGTGGCATCACCCTTCGGCGTGAGCGCCTTCTTGAAGTCCTGGGCGATGCCCTTGACGTTCATGAAGCTGCCCGGCGCCTCCAGCCAGCTCGCCGCGGGCAACAGCACCGACGCCTTCGACGCGAGCGGACCATCATGCGCCGCGATGAGGACCACCTCGGACACGCGGCTCAGCACCGCGAGCGCGTCGGCGTCGGCGTCGATGTCCGTCCCGAGGCCCACGACGGCCTGCACCTGGCCCGCGCTCACGGCGTGCAGCAGGTCCTTCAGCGAGCCGACCTTGGCGTTGTTGGCCACGGCCACGGCGCCCGCGCGGTTGGGGTTCTGATCGACGTTGCGGAGGATCTCGTCGCCCTTCCACGGGCCCTTCGCCGACAGGTAGAGCGGGGCGCCGAGCTGCCGCGCAAACTCCACCATCACGAAGTTGTCCTCGGTGCTCGCCTGCGCCGAGAGCAGCACCGCGAGCCAGCCCTTCTGCACGCCCTTGAGGCCCGACGCGGCGCGCTCCAGCGCCTCCGCGACGGTCGCTTCTTCACGGTGACCGTCCCGCTTCACGCTCGCCTTGAGCACCCGGTGCTCGTGCTCGCGCAGGTAGGTCATCATGCCGTCGTCGCACATCCAGTACTTGTTGACGGCCTCGTTGTCCCTCGGGCGGGCGCGGTAGGCGCGCTGCTCGCGGAGGTCGACGTCGATCCAGGTGTTGCAGCCGGTCGCGCAGCCCGTGCAGATGCTCGGCGTCTCCTTGAGCGTCCACACGCGCGCCTTGAAGCGGAAGTGGCTGCTGGTGAGCGCGCCCACCGGGCACACGTGCTCGGTCATGAGCGAGTAGTCGCCGTCGAGCTGACGACCCGGCGCGAGGGAGATCTCGTTCTTGTTGCCGCGCTCGCGCAGGTCGAGCATGTGGTCGCCCGCGAGCTCGTCGCAGACGCGCACGCAGCGGGTGCAGGCGATGCAGCGCTCGCCGTCGTAGACGATCTTCGGGCCGAAGGGCACGCCCTTGGGCTTGTGCACGGGCTCGTCGAGCATGCGCTTGGGCGTGCGCTGCTCGGACATGTAGTAGTCCTGCAGCTTGCACTCGCCGGCCTGGTCGCAGATGGGGCAGTCGACCGGGTGGTTGACCAGGAGAAACTCCTGCACGTGCGCCCGCGCATCCTTGACGAAGTGGGAGTTCTCCGAGCGGACGACCATGCCCTCGGCGGCGGCCTGCTGGCAGGCGGGCTGGAGCTTGGGCTTGCGGTCGACGACGTAGTCGTTCTTGGCGGCGTCCCACTTGAGGACGTCGAGCATCATCGCGCGCTGGCCGGGACCGGGCTCGATCTCGACGAGGCACATCCGGCAGTTGGCCGCGACCGAGAGGCCCGGGTGCCAGCAGTAGTGCGGGATCTCGATCCCCTGGCGGTAGGCCGCCTGGATGATGGTCTCCCCCTTCTCGAAGGGGATCTCGCGGTCATCAAGCTTGAACGTAGGCATCGATCGTCTCTCTGAAGTTCTGAAGAACGATTACCGGTCGCACTCGCCGCCGATCATGTTGATCGAGCCGAAGGTCGGGATGATGTCCGCGAGCATCCCTCCGCGAATCATGTCGTGCGCCGCCTGGAGCGAGAAGAAGCACGGCCCGCGCACCCGCACGCGCCACGGGTTGCCGCCGCCGCGCGACACCAGCAGGAAGCCGAGCTCCCCGTTGCCCGCCTCGGTGTAGCCGTACACCTCGCCCGGGGGAACATCGATGCCCTCCATGATGAGCTTGAAGTGCGCGATGGTGCCCTCGATGGTCGAGTAGACCTTGTCCTTCGGGGGCAGCACGATGCGCGGGTCGACGATGCTCACGGCATCATCGGGCGACCCGGGCGCGATCTTCTTCATCAGGTCGAGCGACTGCTCGATGATGCGGCAGCTCTGACGGATCTCTTCGGCGCGCACCATGAAGCGGTCGTAGGTGTCGCCGTCCTCGCCCACGGGCACGTCGAAGTCGCACTCGTTGTAGGTGAGGTACGGCTTGTCCTTGCGGACGTCGTAGTCGATGCCGCACGAGCGCAGCACCGGGCCCGACACGCCCATGCCCAGCGCGTGCTCCTTGGTGAGGATGCCGACGCCCTGCGTGCGGTCGAGGAAGATGCGGTTCTTCAGGAGCAGCGACTCGCCCTCGGTCACCACTTCGAGGAGACGCGGGAGGATCGCGCGGATCTGCGCCTGCATCTTCTCGGTGGGCGGAAAGGCCGCGCCGCCGATGCGGAAGAACGAGTGCGTGAGACGCGCGCCGGTCTGCTCCTCGCAGGCCTCCCAGATCCACTCGCGGGCCTTGAGGTACCAGAGGAAGGGCGTGAACGCGCCGAGCTCCATGGCCATGGCGCCGTTGCAGGTGAGGTGGTCGCTGATGCGCGACATCTCGCCGAGGATGACCCGGAAGAGCTGGCCCTTGCGCGGAACGCTGACGCCGAGGAGCTTCTCGACGGCGAGCGCGTAGCCGACGTTGTTGAGCAGCGGCGAGACGTAGTTGAGGCGGTCGGTGTACGGGAAGACCTGCGACCACGTCCCGCGCTCGGACATCTTCTCGAAGGCGCGGTGGAGGTAGCCCGGCTGGATGTCGACGTCCTGCACGGTCTCGCCGTCGAGCTTCAGGATCATGCGGATGGTGCCGTGCATCGCGGGGTGCGACGGCCCCATGAGCAGGGTCATGGGCTCGCTCGGAAGTTCGAGGTCAGCCTCTTCGAAGTCGAGGTCTACGGGCTCCATGAGGGTGCTGGCTCCAGGTCGTTGGGAAGGGGAAGGGAGGTCTTAGTTGCGCTCGTCGGCGAGCGACGTGCGGTTGAGGGGCATGCCCTCGTCCTGGAGAAAGGGCCCGAGCTTGTTGAAGGTTCCTTCGCGGTACTCGACCAACGGCTGCGCGCGGTTGGCGGGGTAGTCCTTGCGGAGGGGGTGACCCTTGAACTCGTCGTACGTGAGGATGCGGCGCTCGTCGGGGTGACCCTCGAAGTGCACGCCGTACATGTCGAAGACCTCGCGCTCCATCCAGTTGGCGCCGCTCCACACGGGGATGACCGTGGCGAGGCGGGGCTCGTCGCCGGGCAGGCGGGTCTTGATGCGGACGCGGTGCTTGAGCTCGACGGAGTACGCGATGACGTACACCTCGAAGCGGTCGTCCATGTCGAGCTCGTCGGTGCGCGGGTCGCACAGGTCGACGGCCGACAGGTCGACGAAGTAGGTGCAGGCGCAGCGCGGGTCGTCGTGGACGAAGCGCGCGACGTCGAGCCAGCGGGCGGGCTTCACCAGGGCGACGTCGTCGCCGCGGAAGCTGCTGACCTCGATGATGTCGTCGCCGAACTGGGCCTTGAGGCGTTCGAGAATGAGCTTGGACATCGACTCTCTCAGGGCTTCATGCGGATCTGGTAGAGCTTTTCCAGGGACTCCTCGGCGCCTTCGGGGAGGGCGGTGTTCTTGAGGGTCTCGGGGGTGCGGTCGCCGCGGCCGATGCGCTCTTGCAGGAGCATGAGACCGTCGAGCACGGCCTCGGGGCGCGGCGGGCAGCCGGGGATGAACACGTCGACGGGGATGATCTTGTCGATGCCCGGGACGGTCGCGTAGTTGTCGTAGAAGCCGCCGCACGAGGCGCACGTTCCGAAGGCGACGACCCACTTGGGCTCGGTCATCTGCTCGTACACGCGGCGCAGCACGGGGGCCTGGCGCTGGGAGATGGTTCCGACCACCCAGAGGACGTCGCTCTGGCGGGGCGAGAAGCGCGGGGCCTCGGCGCCGAAGCGGGCGATGTCGTAGCGGGGCGACGCGGTGGAGAAGAACTCCATGCCGCAGCACGCCGTCGCGAAGGGGTACTGGAACAGCGAGTACTTGCGGGCCCAGTTGAGGAGGGCGTCGAGCTTGGTGGTGACGAAGCCGGACTCGCCCCCGCCGATGGTTCGGGTTTCGAGGTTCGAGGTCAGGTCTGCCATTCGAGGGCTCCCTTCTTCCAGCAGTAGACGAGTCCGGCCGAGAGCACGGTGATGAACACCAGCATCTCCGCGAGCCCGACCCACCCGAGGCGCTGGAAGAGGACCGCCCAGGGGTAGAGGAAGATGGCTTCGATATCGAACACGACGAACAGAATCGCGGTGAGATAGAACTTCACCGACAGCTTGACGTGGCTGGTACCTGTGGAGGGGTTGCCGGCCTCGAAGGGAGCGTCCTTGCCAGCGGTCGGGTTTTTCGGCCCGATGATGGTGGCCAGGGTGAACATCGCGGCCGCCACGAAGAGCGAGAACCCGATGATGAGGAAGATGGGGCCGTAAGCCTGGGTGAGTCCTTGCTGCACAGGTGCTCCGCGGCGCGACGGTCTAGCGGCGTCGCCAAGGGGTGTCAATCACCCTGCAACGCCAGCGGTACTGATCGCGAGGCGCGGACCGTACACCAAACGCCGGGCCGGTGGGCAAGTTGATGCGGTGGGTCGGACGGCGGGTGCGACGGGCGGAGGTGGGGGCGGGGTACGACCGCCGCGTCGTCAGTCACCAGCCTCACCCGAAGGGGCGCGCGCCCAACACCATGGGCTCCGTCGAAGGTGGCGTTTGGAGGTATGCTGGCCAAACATGAGCGACGAGCACAAGACGACCGAAGGGGAGGTCGGCAACGACGAGACGGCGCTGCCGTTGGTCAACGAGGACGGCGTCGACCTGACGCTCATCCGATGGTCGCTGGCACTTACCCCGCTCCAGCGACTCGAGATGCTCCAGGGGCACATGTACCTCGCCAACAAGATGCGTGATGCCTGGAAGCTTCCCCCTCGTTGAGATGCTCCGCGTGCTGGTGCGACACGATGTGGAGTTCGTCGTGGTCGGCGGCGTCGCGGCAGTGCTCAACGGGGCACCGATCAACACGCTCGACCTCGACATCCTCCACCACCGAACGCCAGAGAACGTACACCGTCTTGTCGCGGCGCTCACCGAACTCGACGCCACGTTTCGCACGGACTCTCATCGGCTTCGCCCCAACGAATCCCACCTGATGGCTCCGGGACACGCGCTGTTCAACACGAAGCTCGGGGTGCTCGACGCGCTCGGCACCATCGAGACCAACACGGCTTACGAGGACGTTCTGGATGACAGCCGGATCATCGACGTCGACGGCATGCCGATCCGCATCCTGGAGTTGGCTCGCCTGATCCGCGTGAAGGAGCAAGCGGGTCGCTCCAAAGACCTCGCCGTGCTCCCCGAACTCCGCGCGACGCTCGCCGAGCGCAACCGCTCGTAGCCTCTCGCCCCCGCTACACCACCGTCCGCACCAGCGTCGGCCCATCCCCCACGAACGCCTCGGTCAGCGCCGCGTCCAGCGCCTCCGACACCCCCGTCAGCACCACCTGCGTACGCTTCGCCGCCCCGTGCAGCATCGCCGCCAGCGGCCCCGTCAGCTCCGTCGGTAGGCCCTCCTCCACCGCGTCGATGATGAGCAGCGGTGCCAGCCACACGCCGCACAGCATCGCGCCCCGTAGCAGCCACGCCACCGTCGCGTCCGTCATCGCCGCGAGCTCCGTCACCCGTCCGCCCTCGTGCTTCAGCGTCAGACTCATCCGGCTCCCATCGGGCTCCGCCGGAAACCCGAGGTCTTCCACCGTCGCGTCGAGCACCCGCAGGCCCGCCAGCACCGGCGTCTTCACCTGCTCGATGCCCCACAGGCTGTACAGCGTGTTCACCAGGTTGCGGCCGTCCGCCGTGAGACGGTCGTGATACGCCTTCACCGCCTCGAAGCGCCGCGGCGCGCCCGCCGCCGACGGATCGATGCGCCGGTGCCAGCACCAGCCCTCGAAGTACTCCGCGTACGGCTGGATGCGCTTGTCGTTGTAGAAGATCGGCAGCGCCCCGAGCGCGGACATGTCGTCCGCCACCCGCGTGACCTCCTCCTTCGGCGGCTTCATCCCCGCCCGCACAGGGCCCTTCGGCGACGGCGTGAACACCACGCGCGACCCCTGACGTTCGAGGAGTTCTGTGAGGTCGAAGTCGTCCTGCTGGGTGAAGCGCTCGTACACGATCGCCCAGCCGTTGTTCTCCTCGATGCGCTCCAGCATCAGTTCATACCCGAAGTCGAGCGACTCGCCCTCCTGGGGCGTCAGGCACGCGTACCAGCGGGTCTCCGCGAAGCCCTCGACGAAGCGCGCCTTCGGGTGCGGCGGCTCCTCGGCGAAGCCCTCCGCAAACGCTCCCCACCCCCGCGCCGTGTTGCTGTAGTGCAGCGCCGTCGCACACACCGCGTCGGCGTTGGGGCCGGTCAGCACCGTGAGGTCACCCGGCGCCCACGAGAACCGCTCGATACCTCGGAAATCCCCGATGTCGAGTCGACGCAGCTTCACGACCACCGACCCCGCTCGGTCAGCACCCACGGCGACAATCCACCGCCGCCGCTTCCCTCCGCGGTCGCGGCCTTCGGCGTCGACTCCAGCCGCGACGCCGCCAGCGCCGTCGCCACCGCCCACGCCTCCGCGTCGTCGACCGCCACCTCCGGGTACCCGACCAGCTCCTCACGGAAGCGCTCGATGAACCCCGTGTCGTAGTCGCCCTTGATGAACGCCGGGTGCGCCATCAGCCGCTGGTGGAACGCGAGGTTCGTGCGGATGCCGGTCACCACGTACTCCCGCAGCGCGCGCGCCATGCGCTCCACCGCGCGAGGACGGTCGGGCGCCCACACGCTCAGCTTCGAGATGAGCGGGTCGTAGAAGCTGCTGATCTCGCACCCCGGGTACGCGCCGCCGTCATCGCGCACGCCCGGACCGCCCGGAACCCGCAGCTTCTCGATGCGGCCCGGCGACGGGAGAAAGCCGCTCGACGGGTCTTCCGCGTACACGCGGCACTCGATCGCATGACCGCGTCGCATGAGGTCGCTCTGTTGGAAGCCCAGCGGCTGACCGTCGGCCACGCGCACCATCTCGCGCACCAGGTCGAGGCCCGTGATGAGCTCGGTGACGGGGTGCTCCACCTGAAGGCGGGTGTTCATTTCGAGGAAGTAGAAGCTGCCGTCCTCGCCCAGCAGGAACTCAAACGTCCCCGCCGAGAAGTACCCCACGGCCTGTGCGCCGCGCACCGCCACCTCGCCCATGCGCTTCACGAGTTCGGCGGACACCGCGGGCGACGGCGCCTCCTCCACCACCTTCTGGTGACGTCGCTGCACCGAGCAGTCGCGATCAAACACATGCACGATGTTGCCGTCGCGATCGCCCAGCACCTGGATCTCGACGTGCCGCGGGCGCACCACGAGCTTCTCCAGGTACACCGTCGCGTCGCCGAAGCTCTTGAGCGCCTCGCTCTGCGCGCGCTCGAAGGCGGCCGGGAGGTCTTCCGGGCGTTCGACCTCGCGCATGCCCTTGCCGCCGCCACCCGCCGCGGCCTTCAGCATCACGGGGTAGCCCACGCGATCGGCGGCGGCGAGGAGTTCTTCGATGCTCCCGGGCTGGGCGCCGGGCACCACGGGAACACCCGCGGCGCTCATCACCGCGCGCGCGGCGGGCTTGCTCCCCATGGCCCGCATCGCGCTCGACGGCGGCCCGATGAACACCAGGCCCGCGACCGTGCACGCGTCGACGAAATCGGGGTTCTCCGAGAGGAAGCCGTAGCCCGGGTGGATCGCCTCGGCGCCCGACTTCTTCGCCGCGTCGATGACCTTCCCGATGTCGAGGTACGACTCGCGCGCGGGCGCCGGGCCGATCGGCCACGCCTCGTCGGCCATCCGCACGTGGAGCGCCGACCGGTCGGCCTCCGAGTACACCGCCACCGCGGCGATGCCCATCTCGTGCAGCGTGCGAATCACCCGCACCGCGATCTCACCCCGGTTGGCCACCAGCACCTTCTTGAACATGGCGTCGGGTGTTCGCACACAACCCGCGGCGCCCGCAACGCCGCTCCGTTGATGTCCTTTGAGGGAGATTGAGACCAGCGCCTTCCGACCCTGTGGTGCCGTCGTCCGACCGGAGTACCACCCCCATGCACAACCAGCAGTTTCCCCACCAGCCGCCGTACCAGCAGCCCGCCTACAACCCCTACGCCCAGCAGCCCGCACCGCCCCCGTACGCGCCCGCCCCCGCTGCGTCGTCGGTCGGCGCGGTCGTCGTCGCCGTCCCCGGCGCGTGGGGCTATCGCATGGTCGTCGAGATCGCCCTCGTCGGCGCGCTGGTCTCCAGCCTCGCGGGCGTGCCCCAGGCGGTGCTCGCCGTGATGATCCTGCTCCCCGGCCTCGCCCTCACCCGCAAGATGCTCGTGCTCGACCCGCGCACCCGACGGGCCCGCGGCGCGTCCATCGTGCGGTGGCTCACCAACGGCGCCGACCTCTCCTTCGATGCGCTGCGACCCGTCGTCCGACGCACCCAGGAGAAGAGCCGCTGGCGCAACCGCGACACCGGCACCGTCACCACCAACACGGTGCTGCGCTCGACGCTGTACCTCTCGCCGACCGAGCGCCCCTTCGCCGACTCCACCTCGTACTTCCACGGCTACGACCGCTTCGCCGCCATCACCCTCCACCTCGTCGGAGCACCCGTCGACCCGGCGATCCTGGGACCTGCCCTCGCCAGCGAACGCATCCGTGTCTGGTCACGCGCCATCGTCACGTCGCTCCTCACCGTCGCCCTCACGGCGATGCTGTTTCTGCTCGTCATGGAGCGCGGCGTCTCCTGGCACATCGCCCCGGCGCTCTTCTTCGTCGCCCTCAGCGCCGACCGCTGGTGGGCCGTCTTCACCCATCCCCTCCTCGCCGCACCCACGCAGCCCGTCGGGTCGGCCCGCGGCGTGTCCCTCATCGCGCACGGCGTCGCGGCCGCGGTCGTCGTCGCGAGCGTTCCCGTCGCGCTCTCGCTCCGCGAGTCCCACCGGGCCGAGGTGCACGAGAGCTACGCCCGCAGCGCCGCCGCCCACGAAGCCGCGGCCGAGCAGGAGCTTTCCAACCGACCCGCCACCGGCTCCGTCGCGCCCGTCGTGGCGACGCTCCCGGCGCGCGCGATCGGCGCCGTCGATGAGGCCAGCGTGCGCGAACGCCTCGCCGCCGTGGGCTTCCGGGTGCGAACGCCGAGCTCACCCCGGAGCTCGTTTGCGTGGCGGCTCGAAGCCAGCCCCCGCGGATCGATGACCGTCGACCTCTCGCTGCGACCCGCCAGCGCTCCCGACATCACGGGTCAGATGGTGGGCACGACGTGGGTGGCCGTCCGGTACAGCGACCCGGCGGCGCGCGCATCGGTGCTGCGCTTCATCGAGGGCCAACACGACACCAGCGACGCGACGCTCGCCGCGGCGCTGCGCTCGGCCGGTGTCGCCCGCGTCACGGGTCGCGCCGGCAGCGCCTGGGGATGGATCGACCGCGCGGAGTTCACCGCCGACGCCGTCACCCTCGAAGAGCGGAACACCATCACTTCACGGGCCTGCACCGTGGCCGCCGAGGGCCTGCTCTGCGCGGAGGTCAACCGAACCATCTACCGCGGTGACCCCAACTGGACGCGCTACGCGCTGGCCGTGGCGGCGGGCGCGCCTCGCGGGGGCTCCACGCCGCAGCCGTAGACGCCGATTTTCAGCGCGGGTAAAGGTCGGGACGCGAATGTGCGTCCCGGCTGAACCAACCGCCGATCGGGCGCAACAGGTCGCGGAGCGACGGGAGAAACGGCTCATGCGATCGATGTCAGGGGTGGGGCGTCTGGGGTTGTGGGTGGGGCTGTTCGCCGCGCTCTCCTGCGTGGGCGTCGACCACGCCCCGCCGACGCGCGCTGCGGTCGCCGCGTCGACCGAGTGCCCCGGGGCGGAGGCAACGCCGTCGCGACTGCTCCGCCAGCTCTCCCTCGACCTGCGCGGCGCACCGCCCACGCCCGAGGAGTACCGGGCCGTCGAGGCGCAAGGGTCGGTGCCCGACGCCACGGTCGACGCGATGCTCCGCGACACGCGCTTCATCGACCGGGTGAAGCGATGGCACGCCGACCTCCTGTGGCCGAGCATGGCGGGCTTCCAGCTCACCATCGGGGCGTGCCTCGCGGTGGTTCCTCCGCGCACCAACGGCGCCAGCGCGGGGCTCAGCGACTCCAACATCAACCCCGAGCGCCTGGTGCGCGAGATGGACCGCCGCTCGGACGAGGCGGTGTGCCCGCCGGTCGGCGACCCCAACCACATCACCGCGGCGTCGTGCTGCACGCCCGCCAACCCCAACCACCCGGCGTGCTGCCTCGTCCGCAACGCGACCTACAACCCCGCCGACCCGGCCTGCGTGGCCAAGTCCCAGGCGTTGCCTGCCACCTTCGACCGCGGCCCCGCCATCGGCGACCGCCTGCTCCGCGGCGGCGACAGCTACATCGGCTGCGACGTCGACGTGGAGTATCCCCCGGCGCGCGTCGCCGCCTCCAGCACCCGTTGGCCGCACGACAGCGACAACCGCGCGTACTACACGTCCGCGCGCACGGGGCAGCGCCGGTACTACTACGACGAGAGCGACATCCCGCTCCCCTACGACGACGTCCGCACGTGCCCCAACTACTGCCGCCGCAACGTCGGCACCGGGGCAGGCGGGGAGTTCGTGCGCGCCGACTACGAGTCGAAGACGAAGCTCGTGGGCGGACGGATGGTGCCCGGCGACGGCCCCGGCTACGCCTGCCCCGCGGGCTACACCGAGGTCGTCAACCCCTGCGACAACCGGGTCTCGGTGCGGTTTCAGTCGCGCGTGGAGATACGCCAGGAGGGCTGGGTGCTCACGCAGCCGTACTGGGCCAGCGGGCACTGGGTGAAGACCTGCGCCTACCAGGCCCAGGAGCGCACGGTCAGCCTCAACACCCGGCTGCCCTGTCGCCCCGGCATCTTCATGGACAGCTCGTGCGGGTGCGGCCCGCAGGGCGCGTCGTGCTTCCCCTTCACCGGTAGCTTCCAGCGGTTGTCGTCGACGCTCGGGCACCTGCTCGAATCACTCAACCGCGAGCCCCTGGAGATCGTCGCCTCGGTGGTCGGCCAGGACGAGGACTACGCGACCATCTTCACGACCCGCCGCGGCCTCGCCAACGGCGCGCTCGCCTTCATGAACCGCTACCAGACCAGCCAGATGGGCGAGATCGACTTCAGCCCGTCGGCGCCGCCCGAGGCGCTGCCCGACGTGCCCATCGACGACCCGCAGTGGCACTCCTACCTCCGCAACCCGGAGCACAGCGGCGTGCTGACGACGCCCGTCTTCCTCGCGCGCTTCGCCACGCGCCGGGCGCGCATCAACCGCTTCCGCACGGCCTTTCTGTGTCGACCGTTTCAGCCGTCGACGGACCCGCCGCCGCCGCCCGAGGACTCGTGCAACCTCGAAGCGAACCTCGCGCGCCGCTGCGGCTGCCAGTACTGCCACGCCTCCATCGAGCCCCTCGGCGCGGCGTGGGGACGGTGGGCCGAGCGCGGCACCAACTACCTCAACACCGACGACTTCCCGACCTTCGATCCGGTCTGCGCGTCGTGCACCGGCGCCGCCTGCCCGCACCGCTGCCGCCACTACATCACCACCGCCCTCGACGGCGACGCGGTGCCCTTCCTCGGAACGCTCGAGACGTACCTCTACCGCAGCCCCGCGGACGTGCGCCGCATCGACACCGGGCCCTCCAGCGTCGTGACCGAGACCCTCGCGAGCGGCGAGCTCCAGTCGTGCACCGTGCGCTCCACCTGGGAACGCCTGCTCAACCGCCCGATGAGCCCGACCGAGGCGGAAGATGTGCTCCCCGCGCTCGTGCGCGACTTCGAGGCCCACGGGCGCAGCTACCGCTCGCTCGTTCGCGCCGTCGTGATGTCCCCCGCGTATCGGAGGGTCGATTGATGAAGCGCACCATCACCCTCGGGCTCGCCTCCCTCCTCGCCGCCTGCGACTCCACCGCTCCTGCTCCGGTCGTCACCGCTCCGCCGGGCATCGTCCGCGACCGCACGGTCACGGGCTCCGCCACGCCGGTGATGCCCGGCAACCACCCGCCCATGACCACGCCGCTGCGGCTCGATGATCCGTCGCGCGCCGCCCACGTCGGGCGCGCCCCGCGGCGCCTCGACATCGACCAGTTTCGCGCCTCGCTCGAAGGGCTCCTCGGCGCGAGCTGGACGGCCCCGCGGCAGCTCCCCGCGCCAGAGGTCCCGGGCGGGACGCGCTTCGAACCCAACACCGACATGATCGAGTTCTTCGCGGCGACGCTGGGGCGGCCCGACTTCGTCGCGACGACCTCCGAGGTGCTGGAGCCCACCGTGACCTTCAGCAAGCTGTCCGGCGACGCCGCCCGCAGCGTCTGTGCGCGGGGCGTGGTGCTCGACGCCGCGCGCCCCGCGACCGAGCGCCGCCTGCTGCTCACCGTGAGCGAGACCGACACCGTTCCGGCCAACGAGACGGCGGTGCGCGCCAACATCGCCGCCCTCGCGATGCGCCTCTGGGGCCTCCAGCTCGCGCCCACCAGCGAGACCGTCGAGGGTGTGCTCGAGGTGTTTCGCGTGGCCGTCGCGCAGCCCCGCGCCACACCGCTCGACGGGTGGCGGGCCGTCTGCATCGCCTTCGCCACCGACACGCGCTTCCTCACCTACTGACCGCTTACGCCCCGATCGGAGTTACGCACGATGTCCATCCGAAGGCCCAGTGATCAGGAGCGCCGCGCGCGCGAGGGATTCACCTTCACCCGCCGCCGCTTCCTGGGTGGAGCGCTCGGCGGCGCCGGCGTCGCCGCGGCCGGGGCCTTCGGGTTCAGTCGCCTCGCCCACGCCGACCTGCCGCTGCCGTCGGGGCGCGCGTTTCTGTTCTGCTACTTCCCGGGCGGCTGGGACCAGCTCCTCCTGCTCGACCCGCGCGACCCCGCGCGCTTCCCCGACTCGGAGCGCAGCCGCACCCTCATCGAGCCCCGCTACGCCGACATCGACGGTCTCTTCGGGTACCGCGCGCAGCTCACCCGCCCGGCCGGCGCGAGCCCGCTGGTCTTCGGTCCGATGGGCCAGCGCGTCGGCGCCCGCGTGCAGCTCACCGACTTCGCCGACCGCATGTGCATCCTCCGCGGCATCGAGATGTCCGCGCTCGGCCACGAGGTCGCCTACCGCTACTTCCTCACCGGCGAGTACCCCGTCGGCACCAGCGCGCGCGGGTCGAGCATCGCCACGGAGGTCGCCGCCCTGCTCGCGCCGCGCGTCGTGGCCCGGCCGCTGCTCAACCTCTCGGTCAACGTCGAGACCTACAACGACCGCTTCCCCGCCAACACCAGCGCGCTCTCCGTCCGCAACGCCGAAGACATGGTGCTCGTGCTCGCGCCCACCGGCACCAACGAGCCCGACGCGGTCGAGGCCGCCCTCGCGCGGCGCGCCATGACTCCAGGCTCGTGCGACGAGCAGCGCTACGACCGCCGCGACCTCTGGTCCATCGCCCGGGAGTCGCGCGCCACCGCCGACGCCCTCGTGCGCGAAAACGTCGCGAGCAACTTCGAGTTCGTCAGCGCCGACACCCCGGCCGCGCAGGCGATTCGCGCGCGCTACGGCTTCGCCCGCGGCGAGTTCGATCACCCCGCGGCCCGCGCCGCCCTCGCCGTGCAGGCCATCAAGACGGGCGTCTCCCAGGTGGTCAGCGTCGCCGTCGGCGGCGGCACCGACACGCACTTCCAGGGCAACGCCGACCACGCGCGGCTGCTCGCGCCCGGCGTCAACGCGTTCACGGCGCTGCTCGACGACCTGCGCTCGTCCCCTCACCCCGCGGGCGGAACCTTCCTCGACCACACGACCGTCATCGGCTTCTCGGAGTTTGCGCGCATGCCGCTCTTCAACAGCTACGGCGGGCGCGACCACCACGCGGCCTCCTCGCTGATGCTCCTCGGCGCGGGCATCCGCGGCAACACCGTCGTCGGCGCCACCACCGACGTCGGCATGGCCCCGGTGCCGTGGGACATCGTCAACAACCGCGCCTCGGACTCTGGGGTGCTCATGACCCCGGCGCACATCGCCACGACCCTCATGGCCTCCGCGGGCCTCTCCACCGAGCGCTTCCGCGAGCCGCCCATCACCGCGGCGCTCGTCCCGGCGGGCACCCCATGAGAGCGACCGGCCTCCTCGGCGCGGTGGCCCTCCTCGCCGCCTGCGCCGACGCGCCCGCGCCCTCCGACGCGGCGCTCACCGACGACCTCTGGCACCCGGAAGCCGGCTGCGACTGCGCGACGGACGGCGTCAGCCCGGCCGACGCCATCGACGGCGGCGAGCCGGCGACGTGTACGCCGCTCACCATCGACCCACCACGCCTGCGACTCGCGACGGGGACGGTCGCGTCCCTGAGCACGGCAGGCGGATCGCGGGCGCTGGTGATCTTCCACGCGACGGCGCCCGAGACGCTGCGTGGGACGACGGTGTCGCTCGGCGGCCGGGTGACGGCGGGCGCCCAGGCGGTGACCTTCGAGGTGACCGCCGAGGACGGCCCGTGTGACCTCCGCGCGAGCGCCCAGGTCGAGGTGGTGGGGCCGCTGACGGTCGAGCCCGCGGTGGTGCGGGTGCAGCCCGGCGCGTCGGTGCGCTTCGCGGTGACGGGCTCGCTGGGCGCGACCCGCTGGACGGCGCTCAACCCGCCAGCCCCGACGATCGGGACGCTCGACGCGGCCACGCAGACCTTCACCGCGGGCACCGCATCCGGAACGCTCACCTGGCTCGTGCAGGACACCGCGAGCTCGCAGGAGGTGCCGGTCACCGTCCAGGTCACGGCCGACGCCGCGCTGCGGCCGCGGGTGCCGGTGCTGCTGGTGCCAGCGAACCGTCGGGTGCGGCTCGACTGGGTCGGCGGGTCGGACGCGCTGACGCCGTCGCTCGACAACACCGTGGGTGGATCGCTGGTGCGCGAGGGATCCGAGCTGTGGTTCGACGCGACGGGCGCGCGCGCCGGGGCGACCTCCGTCCGCATGACCGACCGCGCGACCGGGAGCAGCGCCTCCGTGCGCATCGTGGTGGGCGCGGAGCTCGTGTCGACCCCGGCGGTGCGCGGCGAGGGAACGCCGTGGGGCTCGCTCGCGTGGGGCGACGTGAACGGTGATGGACGGCCCGACCTCGCGGTGGGCCACCCCACGATGCAGAGCGCGGCGCCCTACGCGGGGAGGGTCGCGCTCTACCTCGCGAGGCCCGACGGCTCGCTGCCCGCGGAGCCCACGAGCGCCGTCGACGGCGCCCGCGCCAACGACCTCATCGGGCGCGCGCTGGCCGTCGGCGACGTCACCCGCGACGGACGCGCGGAGGTCATCGTCGGGTCGGGCGATCGCAGCCTCAACTACCCCAACGTCGGCACCGTCGAAGTCTGGTCGGGCAACACCGACGGCATCGGGGCGACGCCGGTGCAGACGCTCCTGGGCGCGGCGGAGCGCGAGCGCTTCGGCGCCGCGTTTGCGCTGGAAGACGTGGCAGGCGACGACAACGCCGACCTCGTCGTGGTGGCGCCGGGCGCGCGTGGACCGGCCATCGTCACGAGCCCGTGCACGGCGATCGGGCGCGTGCAGATCTTCCGCGGATCAGGCGGTGCGGGGCGGCCCTTCGAGCCGACCCCGTGGCAGACGCTGGAGTACTTCCTGCCCGACCCGATGGCCGGGCGTTGTCACAACACGGAGATGCTCTACGTCGGCAACGCGCCGGCGTTCTTCGACGTCGATGGGGATGGCGCGCGCGACCTCGTCATCGGGGTTCCGCTGGCGCTGGCGACGGACCGCACGGAGTTTCTCGGGCGGGTGATCGTGTATCGCGGACTCGGTCGCATGGGCTTCGAGCCGCGCCCCTCGTGGGTGCTCAGCCTCGCCGAGCCGATGGGCCTCGCGAACTTCGGCGCGGGCGTCGAGGTGGTGCCGACCGCGGGCGGTCCGGTGCTGATGGTTCGCGCGCCGCGGTACCACCGCAACCCGGTCACCAACGTGCTCGATGGGACGTCGCGCGGCGCGGTCTTCGCGTTCGCGGCGGGCACCTTCGGCGCCGGGACGATGACGGCCCCGCGCTTCGTGACGACGGCGCTCGCGCGGGCGCGCTTCTTCGGCGACACCAACGCGGGCGCTGGTGGTTCGGGCGCCGTGGGCGACGTCGACGGCGACGGCGCCGCGGACTACCTCGTCGGGGGCTGGGTCGTAGGAACCGCCTCGCCGGGGCAGGTGTGGATGTTCTCGGCGGCCGCGATCGCGAGCGCGATGACGAGCGGAACACTGACCCCGACGTGGACGACGAGCGGCGCCGCGACCGAGGGGCTCGGCAGCGCGCTCGCCATCGACCGCACGACGACCGGACGCGCCGCGGCGGTGGCGGTGACCGCGTCGATGCGAACCACCAGCGTCGGATACTTCACCGGCGGGGTCGACGTGCTCGCGCCGGGCGCGGCGGCGAGCGCGGCGACCCGCTGGATGTCGCGCGCGCCGCTCATGCTGCCGCAGCGCGCGGGCGGCGATTCGTTTGGCTCATCGATCACGCTCGGGGCGCTCGGGCCAGGGCGCACCGGGGACGCGCTCGTGGGCGCGCCGCAGGCCCACCTCGCGGTCGAGGCCGTGGTGCGACCGCGCGCAGGAACCATCTCGACCTACCCCTCCAACGGCTCACCCGCGGCGGTGACCTACGCGGGCAACCGCGACTTCGCGCAGCTCGGCACGGCGGTCACGACCCTGGACTTCAACGGCGACGGGCGCACCGACGTGGCGGTCGGCGATGCCAGCGCGAGCGCGGGGGGATGGGACGTCGTGCGCCTCGGACAGGTGGCGCCGTCGCCCGACCCCGCGTGCTTCCTGCACACGGCCGCGGGCGCGCTCGTCGACGCCTCGGCGGCCAACCGGGGCATGGTGCGCATCTACACCCAGCGAGCGGACGGCAGCTTCGTCGAGGGCTTCCGCGTATACGGCCGCGAGCAGGACGGGCAGGTCGGCCTCCGCGGGGGCGTCGGCGGCGCGGTGGCCAACGCCCTCGACGTCAACAACGACGGTCGGCAGGACCTCCTCGTGATGCACTCGGCCATCGGCGGAGGCGGCGGCGCGGAGGTGATTCTCGGGCGCGCGGACGACACCATGGGACGCGTGCAGGTGGTGTGCGGCGACCCCGCGACCGCGCCGTGGTGGCCGGTGCGAACAGCAGCGAGCTACTCCTCCGTGGCGGGCATCGGCGACATCGACGGCGACGGGTGCAGCGAGGCCGTGGTGGGCTACCTGGGCAACCAGCGGCCGGGCGTCTCGCTCCAGTTCGGCTTCGGTCCACGCTGCGCGCGCGGGCACGCTGCGCCCTTCGAGCTGCCTTTCATCATCGAGGCGTCGCGGCTCGACGACAACCGCGTGGGCGTCGTCGCGACGCGCACCGACGACGACTACGACCGCGTGCCGCAGACCTCCATGGGTTCGCTCGTGGCGGGCGTCGGGGATGTCACGGGTGATGGTGTTCCTGATGTGCTGACGCGGCAGGGGTCGTGGGCTCTGGGTGACTCCTCCGACCCGGTGGTCGAGGTGCTGTCGGGCGCCTACCTCGCCGGGCTCTGCCCCGACCGTCGCTGCCCCGCGGGGCGCAACGGTCCGCTTTGGTCGGACGGCGACTACCGCCGGGTGTGCATGCAGAACGTCGAGGCGCCGCACCGCTTCGTGCTGCACAGCACCGCCGCCGTCGACCCGACCTTCGCCTCGTCCATCGCGGGCTCCGACGTCGACGGGGACGGCGTCGTCGACGTGCTCATCGGCGCGTCGGCCAGCGGGTTTCACGTCGCGCAGACGGGGGCCGTGATGGCGTGGCGCGGCGGCTCGATGGGAGCGGGGCTCGGTGGCAACCCGTGGCTGCTCGCAGTCGGTGACGCCAGCGCCGTGACGCGCTTCGGCGCCTCCGCCGCGGCGATGCCTTCGACGACACCACCGGGCGCCTGGGTCGCCGTCGGCGCGCCGGGCGCCGCCGAGCGCGGGCCGTCGACGGGGACGGCGTTTCGGTGGTTCGTGCCGCGCTGAGGGTCAGCGCTCGACCGAGCCGCCGGCGACCCACGCGGCCACCACCTGGATGGTCTCCTCGTCGATGGCGAGGTCGGGCGGCATCCGGCGCGAGCGAACCGCGGCGACGACGAGCGGCGACTGCGCGCTCATCGCCGCGAAGGTGCTGAGGTCGCGCGCGATGCCGGTGGAGTGGCAGCGCGCACAACCACGGGCGTAGAGCGGTTGGATGTCGCCCACGTAGGTCGGCACCCGCCCGAGCGGTGACGCGTACACGAAGCGGCGCGTCTCACGCACTGGCGCGGCCCCGCGGTAGCGCACCGCGATGGTCACCTCGTGCGGACCAAACGCGAGCGGGTCGAGGTTGCGCCGGGCCTGCCCGTCGGGCCCCCAGGCGTACGGCGCGGCGGCCACCGACGTGACGCGCACCCCGTCGAGCGAGAAGTCCACGCCCTCGACCAGCGAAGGCGACGGCGGCTGCGCGAGCACCGACACGCTCGGCGCGAGCACCGTCTCGCCATCGACGAGGCCCACCACCGTCACCGCCGACGCGACCACCACGCGCGTCGCCGCCGCGCCGTCGGTCACCACCGCGACGTCGCCGCGCAGCGGGTCGACGGCCAGCGCAGGCGCGAGCCACGGACCCCCTCGGCCGAGCACCTCCACCGTGTGGTCGCCGTCGAAGCGCGCCACCGCCGCCTCGGTCTCGCCGTCCCACGCCATCCAGAGCCACGGGCCCGCGGACACCATCGCGAAGGGCCCCGCGTACATCCCCGGGATGCGCACCCGCTCCAGCGCGCCCGCGGCGGTCACCCGCACCAGATCGCTCTGCCGCGCGATGTACCGCGACCCGCGGTGCGCCGCGATGGACTTCACGCTGTCCAGCCGCAGCCCCGGCACCGGGTCCGACCACCGCACCGTCGGCGCCTCGCCCGACCCATCGACCCGCAGCCGCCGCAGCGCACCGCCCGAGCCGAGCACCCACGCCTCGCGCCCGTCGCCCACCGCGAGCAGCGCGCGCGCGTCGGTCACCGGCATCCCGTCGCGATCGAGCCGCAGCCACCCGGTGCCCTGCGATGTGAACACCCCCTCGGGCGTCGCCCACAGCGCCTCGCCCGCCCACCCGCAGCGGGCCACCGCGCGCGCCAACAACGGCGGCAGACCAGCTCCCTCGACCCATCCGTCGTGCAGGCGCAACCCTCCCGATGGGCCCGTCACCAGCGCCTCGCCGGGCGCGCGTTGCAGCAGCGCGGTCACGGCTCCGTCGATGGTCGACGTGTCGCCCGGCAGGCGTGAGAGCGGAGCGAGGGCACCGTACGCATCCACCGCGAAGAAGCGACCGTCCCCGGCGACGAGCAGCGCGTCGCCCTCGGCGCCCACCGACGCAAACGCGCGGTCGACGCCCATCGGCACGGCCAGCGCCGCGAAGCTCACCGGGGCCCGCTCGACGAGGCGCACGTCGACGTTGGCGGGGCGCAGCTCGACCGGGTCGACGACGCCCGGTGACGAGGGCGATGCCTCGCCGCAACCAACGATGGTGAGCACGACGGTGAGCGCGACGCGCGAGCGACGATGCGTGGGCCGTGGAGTGATGGAGGTGCGGGTCATCGGGTCAGGTCTCGGCGCCTTCGATCACGGGACCGGCGTGCGGGCGGTGACCGCGACGACCTGCTCGGCGTCGACGCGAACGCGCCCCGCGCACACGGCGACGAGGTAGTGGTCGAGGTCGACGCGCGCGGGCCCCGTGAGGACGTGGCCGTTGCCGTCGAACTGCGAGCCGTGGCAGCTACAGGTGGCGCGGCCCGTCCCGGCGGCGGGGGCGTCGATGAGGCAGTTCTGGTGGGTGCAGCGCGCGGAGTACGCGAAGAGCCCGGCGGCGTCGCGGCCGACGATGAGCGAGCGCGCGGTGAGGCGGGTCCACGTCCCGACGGCGAAGAGGGCGAGCTCGCCGACGTCGACCCCAGAAGCACACGGGTCGACGCCGCTGTCCACCGACGGAACATCGTCCGAGGTGCCGCTGGGGTCGGCGCGCACCGTGGTGCTCACGCGCGACGACGGGTCGACGAAGACCCTAGCCCCGACGACCCTCACCGCGTGGCGTTGAAGGGGAGTGAGCGCGGGACCCATGGTGGGGCGGCCCTCGCCGTCGAAGCGCGAGTTGTGGCAGCGGCAGGAGGCGACGCCGTCCGCGCCGGGTGGGCTGACGAGGCAGCCCTCGTGGGTGCACAGCGCGGAGTAGGCGAAGAACCCGCGGTCGTCGCGGGCGACGATGGCGCGCGCCCCGGCGTTGTAGCGCCACGTTCCGACGGGGAGGTCGGCGACGAGCCCGATGTCCACGCCCACCGCACCGGGCGACCATCCGTCCGCGGCGGCGTAGGCGAGGCCGCCGTCGAGGTTGACGTAGGTCTGATCGGCGTCGGGCATGTCGGGCGCGACCGGCCCCGCCCCCGCGGACCCGCAACCCGTCGCCCCCGCTGCTCCGCCCAGGAACAACAACCGCCGCCGCCCGAACCGATCAATCTCGAATGACACTCGCGACCTTTGACCCATCGTCGACGGCCCGATCGGCCACCGCAGCGCGTCCACGCGCGGGAGCTTCGTTGCCGCGCACGCTGGGAGATTCACCCCGAACCCGACTTCGCGTCACGCACTCCCGTCGGGGCGGTTGATCTCCATCCGCTCCGTGAGGGTGATGACGGCTCCCCCGCTACCACTCGACGCGTGCGAGCACCGGGGACTCGACGTACGGGCTCCACCGCCCCCAGCACCACACGCTGCGATCACGGCGCAGCGCGCACTTCCCCTGGTAGCCGGGGAAGAGCGCCGTCACGTCGTCGAGCCCGGCGACGGGCGTGGGGCGCGTCACGTCGTCGCCCCAGCACTGCGCCGTGTCGTCCGCCATGAGGGCGCACACGCTCGTCACGCCGATGGTGATCGAGCGCACGCCGCACAACCCAGGATCGACGAGCTCCGTGGCGAAGACACGCTCGGACGTCGTCGACCCGATACCGAGCTGGCCGCGATCGTTCTGCCCGAGGCAACGAACCGATCCATCGGGCAGGCGGTAGCAGAGGTGCCACGGGGACGCGGCCCCGTCGCTGTACTCGATCTCGGCCTCGCGCGGCACGTCGACGGTCAAGCGCCCCTGCGGTCCGATGCTGTACGAGCGGTACTGCCCGGAGACGGAGCGCGTGATCCATCCTCCCGAGAGGCGCCAGAGGCGCGCGACATCTGCGATCGCCGCCGCGCGCACTGGCGTTGCGCTGCCGTCAGGAAGAAACGCATCGCGGCCTCCCCAACACCAGACAGATCCGTCGCGACGCACGGCGCAGATGGTGCCGAGGCTGGTGGCGAGCTGCACCACGTCCGAGAGACCGGGCACGCGGGTGGGGCTCGGTCGGCAGAGCCCCAGCGTGTCGCACAAGGCCGTGTCGCCGTCGGGGCCGGTGCCCAGCTCGCCGTAACGGTTGGTGCCCCAGCAGCGCACGGTGCCGTCGCGGTGGCGGGAGCAGGTCGCGCCGGTGGGGAGCGTCACCACCTGCGCGACGCCGGTGAGTCCGGGGACGGAGGCCGCGTCGAGCTCGCGCCAGGTGACGGTTCCGCGTCCGAGCGCGCCGTACGCGTTGTTGCCGCGACAGCGCACGGTGTCGTCGCTCATGCGCGCGCACTGGTGGAGGAGGCCAAGCGCGAGGTCGACGACGAAGGGCTCGCTCGTCGCGGGCACATCGACGGGGGGAATGTCGCGCTCGACGATCGAGGGACAGACGCGCGCCTCGGGCGGGACGTCGCTGCCCGCGTCGACGGGCACAGGCACATCCATGCCGCCCGCGGACACGTCGGCTGCGACGGCAGCGTCGGAGGTCGCGGAGTTCGCTCCGACGGTGGAGGCGCAACCCGCGACGAGGACGAGCGGACTGATCCAGACGAGCGGTCGTGACAACACCATGGGCGATGAGCGGAGAACGTACACCGGCCGTCGCGTCGTCAGCTCACCTGAGGCGGTGTTGTGGTGTCTGTCGATCACCGACCGCGGCTACATGCGGGCGCCCGGTCCACCGCCGCCAGTGTTTGAATCCTTCGAGCTCGACGCGATCGTGATCGAGTGACGCGTCCGAAAGCTCGACGACAACCGCGGGAGTGAGGTAGCCAGCGGACCGGAAGGGTCGCCGGGCGTCGACCTCCGAAGGAGTGCGCGATGGACAGCCGTATGCCGTTCCCTGGCGAAGGGGTGATCAACCAGTGGGAGTACACGCGGGCGAACGTCCGCACGCAGATCGTGCTCACCAACCTGCGGGTGTGGATGGAGCTGCGGGGCGCGGGCGCCTACTCGATGACCTCCGCGCCGCTCGATGAGGTCCAGTGGTGCGAGCTGCACCGCGCGCATTACCCCTTGTTCCTGGTGCTGGCGGCCCTCTTCGCGCTGATCGGCATCCTCCTGCTGATGCTGAAGTCTGAGGAGGCGAGCGCCGCTCCGACGGGGCTGTGCCTCTTCGTCGCCCTGCTGCTCGTCATCGGCTACTTCCTCACCCGCTGGGTGTTGCTCCACATCGGCTCGGGCAACGGGCTCATCACGGCGCGCGTGCCCGGCGGCGCACACCAGCAGGCACAACAGTTCGTGTCGCAGGTCGAGCAGGCCGCGATCCAGGCCCGGGCCCGCGCGTGAACGGGGCCGAGCCGCGGTGGGTGCTGCGCGGCCTCGGGGGGGAAGCCGCGGCCGTCCTCTCGGTGGAGCGCGGCTGCGTCGTGCTCACCCGCGAGACACGCCTCCACCAGAGTCGACGCTCCCTCCTGCTCTCGGAGGTCCGCGGGGTCTCGCTCCAACGCGTGCACTACCCCTGGCTGCTGGTCACCGCCGCGGTGGTCTTCCTCAAGGTCATGTGGGATCTGGCGCATCGCCCCGTCCCCGGGGTGAACGCCGACGAGGTCTTCGGGACCGTGCGCGGCGCCCACGACTACGCGCGGTGGCTCGCCTGGGAGATCGGCCTCGTCGTCAGCGCCGTGACGGCCTACCTCATGTCGCGCCGCGTGTCGTTGCGCGTGTTCGGTGACGCGGTCCGCCCGACGATCCCCGGCTCGCGCCTCCCGAACCCGCTGCGCGAACGGAGCAACATCCAGGTCTCCGTCCCGGGGGGAATGGGCGACCTCGCCGACGCGGGAGAGCTGCTCCGCGCCATCGAGGTGATGGCCCTCCGCGAGAGGGCCACCACCCGTGCTCGCGCGCGTTCGACGATGTCCGCGGCGGTGGGCGCGCTCGGGGACGTGCAGCTTCCGGGGACGCTCGACTCGGCCCGTTCGCCTCTCCGCAACACGCGCTTCGTCGGCTTCGCGGTGGGCCTCGCCTCATCCGTCGTCGGCGCGATCGTCGTCGCCGTGGCTGCGCCGCGAGAGGTCCCCCGCGCGGAGTCGAACGCGCCGGTCCAGGCGCCTCCGTCGGTGGGCGCCGAGGAGCCGCCGCCACCAGCTACACCCCCTGCCGAGGCCCCACCCTCAGCAGAGCCAACCAACGCGGTCGCGCAGCCCTCCGCGTTGCAGGAAGCTCCTCCCGCCGACCCTACCGACACGGAGGAACGCCACGGCCACCACCGGCGTCACGGTCGCTCCCATCACGGCCGCCACCACCGACACTGATCGAGCTCCGTGGTCGAACGGTAGACGTCGTTGCCGATGTTGAAGCACCGGGGTCTGCATCGTCGCTATCGCCGCTGCTGCAACACCACGCTCGACGCCGTCGCGCCGCTCACCCGGTACGCTTTGCCGTTCTCCGCGCGCACCGTCGTGTCGCGGTAGCTCCACACCCGCACCCGCGCGTCCATCGTCCGGAAGTTGGCCTGCGCGATGAGCGCCTGCGGAACCCTCACCCGCCCAGCAGTCCGCGCCACGCAGATGATCGTCGGCGTGTTCGCCGGGTTCGTCGATCCTTCGGGCTCGATGCGCACCAGCGCGCTCGTCGCGTCGGCGCTCGTCCACTGCACGTCGAGGTCGCCCGACGCGGGCCACGTCGTCACGGCTAGCGTCGTCGGCGCCGTGATCGCCACCGCAGTCGGCAGCCGCGCCTCGGCCGACAGGTCGGTCACCACGTCGCCCATGATGCCGTCGTCCACGCTGGTCACCGTCGCGCGACGGTCGCTGGCGAGCGTTCCGCACGAGGTGAGCTCGGTCTCGTAGCGAACCGTCGCGCCCGCCGCGGGACACAGCCCGACGTTCTGCGTGAGCGGCCCCGCGCTCACCTCGATGGCGCCCGCGCAGGTCCACCGCATGCGCTGGAAGACCACCTCCGGCGCGCTCGCGTAGAAGCGGCAGTCGGCCTCGGAGTCGATGCCCGCGGGCGTCACCGTCTCCGTCGACGTCGCCTCGAAGAGAACCGTCGACAGCGAGCAGCGCGTGCCGTCCCGCGACGCCCCGACGCGCTCCTCGCGCGCCACCACGATCGCCCGCACCGACTCGCCAGACGCCACCCGCTCGGGGATCGGCGGCCGCTCCGTCAGCGCGTAGCCCGCACCCACGCCGGGCGTCGCCGTCTCGTCGCCGCCGCAGCCCACGAGCACCACCATCGCCGCCAGCGCTCGTCGCATCACGCCTGCTCCTCCTCGTCGTCCGCCGCGCCCGGTCGCCGGATGCCGAGCGCGCGCATCTTCTTGTAGAAGTGGCTGCGCTCCAGGCCGAGGTCGCGCGCGGCGTGCGTCGCGTTGCCCTTGTGGTGTTCGAGCGAGCGCATGATGAGGTCGCGCTCCGACGCGTCGAGCATGTCCTTCAAGGGCGTTCCTGGCGTGTAGACGCCGTCGCGTCCGCCCGCTCCGCCCGTCGCGCCCTCTACGCTGCCCGGCGGCAGCGCCTCGCGAACGTCATCCTCGTCGATGACCTCGCGCTCGGTGACGATGACGAGGCGGTCGATGAGGTTCTTGAGCTCGCGCACGTTGCCGGGGAAGCGGTACTTCAACATCAGGTTGAGCGCGCCCTGGGTGAGCCGCTTGCGCGCGCGGTCGTTGGCCTCGCACGACGCCGGCAGGAAGCTCTCCACCAGCACCACAATGTCCTCCTTGCGCTCCCTCAACGGCGGAACCCTGATGGGCACCACGTTGAGCCGATCGTAGAGGTCGGCGCGGAAGCGACCGCCCGCCGCGTCGGCGACGAGATCGCGGTTGGTCGCGGCCACCACACGCACGTCGACCTTGATGGTCTGCGACCCGCCGACGCGCTCGACCTCGCCCTCCTGCAACACGCGCAACAGCTTCGCCTGCATGGCCGCGGGCATGTCGCCCACCTCGTCGAGGAAGAGCGTCGAGTTCTGCGCGCGCTCGAAGCGGCCCTTGCGCATCTTCACCGCGCCCGTAAACGCCCCGGCTTCATGGCCGAAGAGCTCGCTCTCGATGAGCTCCTGCGGGACGGCGGCGCAGTTGAGCTTCTCCATGTCGTTCTTGGCGCGCTTGGAGCCTTCGTGGATGGCACGCGCGACGAGCTCCTTGCCGGTGCCGCGCTCGCCGGTGATGAGCACCGACGCCGACGCCGACGCCGCCCTCGCCACCAGCCGCTTGAGCTCGCGCATCGAAGGCCCATCGCCGAGCAATCCGCGCGACGGACCGATGGCCTCCTGGAGCACCGCGACGTGCCCCTTCAACTGAACCACCTCCAGCGTCTGCCGGATGTCGAGCACCAGCTTCTCCGGGGAAAACGGCTTCTCCAGGAAGGTGCGCGCCCCGAGCTGGATCGCCTGCACCGCGGTGTCCACCGACGCGTGCCCGCTCATCATGATGGTGGGCGTCTCGATGCCCTCGGCGATGGCGCGCCGCAGCACCTCCAGCCCGTTGAGCTTCGGGAGCTGGAGGTCGAGCACCGTCACGTGAATGGCCCGCGTGCGCAGCTTCTCCAGCGCCGCGACGCCGTCGCTCGCCGTCTCCACGGCGAAGCTCTCGAGCTCCAGCGACGTGCGCAGCGTGCGCAGGATGTTGGGCTCATCGTCGACCAGAAGCACCGTCGCTCGCGCCATCGTCGCGCCACGATACACCCCCGTCCGCGCCGTGATAGCGTCCGACGCCGCCGTGGACGACGCCGCTCCCGCCGACCGCATTCCGCCGCCCGACGAGCCCGCGCCCACCACCGCGCCGGAGCCCGCGTCCGCCACGGACACGGTCGCGCCCACCGAGGTGCTGCTCGAACTCCCCGCCCCGCCGAGCGACCTGCGCCCGTCGCTGCTCACGCGTCCGCCAACGGTGACGCCGGGCCCCGAGGCCGATGGGCTCACCGCGCTCGACGCGCCGCTCATCGCGTCGGCCGGTGCTTCGCTGGAGACGCTCCGCGCCGAGGCGCTGCGTCACCTGCGGCAGGAGGGCTCGTGGCGCCTCGTGCTGCGCGCGCTGTTGGTGCTGCTGGGTGTGTTGCTGGCGTTTCGCCTGGCCTTCGACGACGCTCTGCCGCGGCTGCTGCTGGTGATCGTCGGCGGTGCGCTGGGCCTCGCGGTGCTGGTGCTGCTGCTGCACCACCTCAACGAGACCCGCCGCCAGGAGAACCTCCTCGCCGCGCTCGCGCAGCTCACCGTTCTTGCGCGCGAGCGCCCCGAGCTGCTGGCGTTGCTCACGCCCAACGTCGAGGGGCTGCTCACGTCACTGCGGGCCAACGAGCGGGTGCTCCCGTCGACGCGACCCGACGACCCCGTCGCGCGCGCCCTCACCCGCGCCTTCGACGACCCGCCGTCTCCGTAGATGCCCCGCCGGGAACAACCCCCGCCCCCCGTCGTTGCCCCACCGCCGATGCGTCGATGGAGGCTCTCGTGGCGGTGGTCGTTGTGCGCGCTGCTCTCTGGTGGCGCGACGCTCTCCGCCGAGGTGATGGGCGCGCGGCTGCTGCGTTCGATGCTCGGCAGCACCTCGCTCGCGCAGACGGCGGCGGTGTCGGGCGTGCTGCTGGGCCTCGGGCTCGGCGCGCACCTCGCGGGTCGACGACTGGCGCGACCGGGGATGTCGCCGCGGCGGTTGCTGGTGCTGTCGCACGTGGCGCTGGCGGTGTTTGCGATCGTGGCGCCGACGGTGGTTCCGGCCTTGGCGGCGCCCATCGCGCGGCTGCTGGTGGGCGCAGATGCGGTGGCGCCCGCGCTGGGCAATGGGTTGCGCGCGCTGGTGGGCGTCGCGGCGACGGTGGTCCCGGGCGCGCTGGCGGGGAGCGCGTTTCCGGCGCTGGTGATGGCGGGCGGCTGGCGCGACGGACTGGGGACGGCCTGGGTGGGCGCGGCGAACTCGCTGGGCGCGGCCGCGGCGGCGTCGGTGGGGACGTTTGTGTTGGCGCCGATGGTGGGCGTGTCGTGGACCGTTCGGATGGCGGGGCTGGTCTATGCCGTGGTGGCGGCGGTCGCGTGGAGCGGAAAGGCGAGAGAGGACGACCGCGAGGTGGGCGGGCGCGTCCCTCCGGGTAAGGCCGTCACTGGGAACGTGGGTGCTTGGAGCGGCGGGGTGGGCGCGTCGCTCGTCCTCGTCGGCGTCGCTTCGACGGCGTGGCAGCTCACGCTCACCCGCGTGGGTATTCTCGCGTTCGGGCCGAGCGCCTTCGCGCTCACGGTCGCGCTCGCGGCGCACGTTCTCTCGCTCGCGCTCGGGGAGTCGCTCACGGCGCTGTGGATGAAGCGGCATCCAGAGGCCAGCGCGCGCACGGCGCTGTCGACGCTGTGCCGTTGGGGTGCCGTCGGGGCGATGGCGGCGCTGCCGGTGGCGCTCGCGCTGCCGCGCATGTCCATGCGGCTGCTGTCGGGCGGGGCGCCGTCGACGCTCACGCTCTGGTCGGCGGCGATGGGGTGCGTGCTGGCGGCGACGGTTCCGCTGGTGGTCTTCGTGGGCGCGGCGCTGGCGCAGGGGGCGCGCGCGATCGAGCACGAGGGCGCGACGCCCGCGCAGGCCAATGGCGCGGTGCTGCTCGCGACGAGCGTAGGCAACGGCGTCGGCGCGTGGGCGGTGTCCTTCGGAGCGCTCCCGCTGCTGCGACTCGAAGGGACGCTCGCGCTCTCAGCGATCGCGATGCTGGTCGCGGGAGTGGTGGTGACGCGACGCGTGTGGTGGCGCGACCTCGCGTGGGCGGCGGTGACGGTGGTGGGCCTGGTGGTGACGCTGCGCGACGCGCGGGCGCACCCGGGCGCGCTGCTGACGGGGCCCTTTCTGTACGCGGGCGCCGACGGGCTGGAGCTGGGGCGTGTTCGGTGGCGGCGCGACGGGCGCGAGGCCACGGTGGCGGTGCGAACCGACGACACGGGCGGGGTGTTGTTGCAGATCGACGGCAAGGTCGACGCGACGAGCGAGGGCGACGCGACGACGCAGACGGTGGTGGGGTTGGTTCCGACCGCGATGGCGCGCGCGACGGGGACGGCGCTGGTGGTGGGGCTCGGCGGCGGCATGACGGCGGACGCGGTGCGCAGCGTGCCGGGCGTGCGCGCGGTGACGGTGCTGGAGCTGCTGCCCGAGGTGGTCGACGCGGCGCGGGTGGAGTTCGCGCGGGCCAACGGGCGGGTGCTGCACGACCCGCGGGTACGAGCGCGAGCGGCGGATGCGGCGCAGTGGCTGCGAGGGAGCGCGGAGACCTACGACGTCATCGTGAGCCAGCCGTCCAACCCGTGGGTCGCGGGGATGAGCGAGCTCTTCACGGAGGAGTTCTTCACGGCGGCGCGGGGGAGGCTTCGGGCGGGCGGTGTGATGGGCGCGTGGTTTCACGCGTACAGCACCGACGGGGCGACGGTGGCTTCGGTGGTGGAGACGTTCAGACGGGTGTTTCCGCGGTGCGCGCTGGTGGAGGTGAGCGCGGGTCAGGACTACCTGCTCGTTGGTGCGAGAGAGCCCTACCAGCTGGACCTCGACGCCTTCTTCGCGCGGGTCGAAGCGCCCGAGGCGAGGGCGAGAGCCGAGCGCGCGGGCATCGATGGGCGAGCGGCGTGGATGGGGCGCTTTCTCGCGGGGCCGCGCGGCGTGGCGGCGGTGGGCGACGGGGCCGAGGTGCTCTCCGCGCGCGACCTGGTGCTGGAGTTTCGCGCGCCGTCGCTGCTGTATCGCGACGCGACGGCGGAGGTCTTCGCGCGCTTCGCGAGGGTGCACGATCTACCGCTCGCGGGGTTGGTCGCGGACGCGTCGGCGAACGGGACGTGGCTGCGGGTGCTGGACGAGAGCGAGTCGCTGCGCGAGGCAGGAGCGCACCAGCGGGCGATGGTGTTGCACGAGCGCGAGGGGCACCTCGATCGGGCGATCACCGAGGGCGAGCTGGCGGCGGGCCTGGTGCCGGGCGACGTGCTGCACCGAACGCGATTGGCGCGGCTGTACATCCAACGAGCGGCGTTGAAGCGACAGGGCAGAGACCGCGGTGGCGCGGAGGTGGATCTCACCGAGGCGCTGGCGCTGCGGCCGCATGTGTCGGAGCGGTTTCGCGCGCTGGTGGCGCTGGGCGATCTGGCGCGGCGGCGGCATGACGGGTCGCGGGCGTGGACGCGGTACACCGAGGCGCTGGACATCACGACGGCGGCGGGGCAGCCGGCGCCGGAGCTGCACCTGCGGCGGGCCCAGGCGCTGGCCGTGCTGGGCGCGCAGGCGGACGCGGCGCGCGAGCTGGAGGTGGCCATCCGGGAGACGGCCGACCCCGAGCGGCGCATGGAGCTGCGGCGGATGTTTCAGGGGCAGTAGGGGCGTGCAGACCGAGTGGGAACGGCTGCGACGACGCCAGAGCGACCAACGACCGCTGACACCCACGGAGCGATCGACGTACGTTGCGCTCATGCGCGTCGCCATCGTTCTTTGCTTCGTCGCCGCCGCCTGCAACAACGGCGATTCGCCCTTCGTCGAGGAGGTCGATGCCTCGGTTCGGGACGCGACGACGATCGACAGCGTGAGGTCCGACGCGGGCTCATCGGACACCGCGTCCGCCGACACGGCCCCGACCCTGGACACCGGCCTCGTTCGGCTCTGTACGCCAGGGGCGACCGTGGCTTGTGCGTGCGATGGCGGCGTGTCGGGCACCCAGACCTGTCTGGCCGACGGGTCGGCGCCTGGCCCGTGCGTGTGCTCGGACGCGGGGACGACCTGCGCGCCGCCGGTCGCGTCCGACGGCGGCGTGGTGCCCTACTACCAATGCACCAACGACAACGTCTGCCCGTCCGGTCGTTACACCAACAGCGCGACGACCCCGGGCTATCGCCTCACGTACCTCAGGGTCATCCAGCCCACGGCGCTGGCGAGCGCTGCGATCGGGTCGATCATCAACCCCACGCTGGCCAGCGGCGCCTTCCTCTGGGGCATACGACTCGACACGACCAGCAACACCTTCCGCACGGGCGGCCTTCACCCGTCGATCGTCCGTGGCACCACGGGCATCGGGCTGATGGACGGGCAGTTCGCGTTCTTCGACGGCAACGGCCCGACCGCCGGCGGCCGCTCGCCCGACCGCTACGACCCGATCGCGGGCACCCTCTCCGTCACGGGTGACCGCTTCTCGACGGTCGCTGCGACGACGACCATCCGCATCCCGATCTTCACCAACGCGACCGGCACCACCCTCTTCACCGAGCTGCCCCTCGACAACGCGCGTATCGTCGACGCGCAGCTCACCGCCGACCGCGGCTGCGTGGGCCTCGGCATCCCTTCGGGAAGTCGCTACACCGAGACCACCAGCCGCTGGCTCACCGAGGACATCGCCGACCGCCCCTACGGCACCGTCGACGCCGACGTGTCCGTAGCCAACGCGCGGCTCGTCAACGTCGACATCGGCGGAACCGTCACGACCCTCTGCAACCTCATCGCGGGCTCTGACTGTGCGACCGTCGCGATGGGCTCCTGGGTACGTCAGCCCGACTCGACGATCGGCGGCGCACCCGCGTACCACCTGCGCGCCAACTTCGCGGCCATCTCGGCGAACATCCGCTGAGCGCGCACCCGGCGTGATGGGCGCTCACCAGGGCAGCGGGCCGTCCTCGTTGTCGGCACCGCGCCTCGGCGACGCCGCCGCTCACAGCTCCGCGCGAACGATCTCCGCGCCGCGCACCAGCGCCCGCAGCTTGGCCGCCGCGCAGGGCCGCGGGAGCTGCTTCATCCCGCAGTCCGTGGTGAGCGTCACGCGCTCGGGCTCGATCACCGCGAGCACCTTCCGGATGCGCTCGGCGACCTGCTCGGGCGCCTCGACCTCCAGCGAGCGCACGTCGATCACACCCGCCGCGACGGTCTTGTCCTTCGGCAGCTCGCGCAGCACCTCGACGCCCTCCATCTCGCGGCACGCAAAATCGAGCACGAACTGCCCCACCGGCACGTCGAAGTACCGCGGCAGGATCTCCGGATAGCCGCCCGCGGTCATGCCCTTCATCGTGTTGCCCCACACGTTGCCAGGCAGAAGTGCCACGAGGTCGCGACGGTGGTCCCCGCGAGCGTGCGCGCCAACACGTCGGAGACCCACTTGAAGTCCTTCTCGCCGCTCAGGTTGGGGATCCACGCGCCGAGGTCTTCCAACTGCACGTGCTGACAGCCCGCCTCGACGAGTTCACCGACCGTCGGTGGGCAGGTCGAGGCCCGCGAGCTCCCGGTCGCGCAGCACGGTGCGCACGGCGTCCTCGAAGGCCTCGGCGTGATAGGTGACCTTGAAGGCGTCGAGCACGTCGCGCCCTTCGAGCTGGTGTCGAAACCACGAGGGCCGCGGGTACGAACCGACCATGGTCGTGGGGAGCAACATCGCGCGAGCCTACCGCGGTACCTTCGCCGCCAACATGCGCGCCGCCAGCCGAACCGCGTTGATGGTGGCCGCCTACCGGGCACGGAGCACCGCCCGTTCGGAGCCCGTGTGCCATGACCCCTGGGCCGCCGCGCTCGCGGGCGAAGAAGGCGAGTCCATCGCCACCGCCTACGACGCCGTCTTCCCCCACATGGAACTCTGGACCGCCGTCCGCACCGCCTTCCTCGACGAGCGCGTGCGACGCTTCACGGCCGCTGGCGTCGCGCAGGTGGTGCTCCTCGGCGCGGGCTTCGACACCCGCGCGGCGCGCCTCGCCCGTCCTGGCGTGCGCTTCTTCGAGGTCGACCAGGGCGCGAGCCAGGCCGAGAAGCTCGCGCGTCTCCGTGCGCTCGACGGCTATCCCATCGAGAGCGCCGCGTACGTCACCTGCGACTTCGAGCACGAGGACTTCCTCGACCGCCTCACCGCGCGCGGCTTCTCCGTCGAGGCGCCCGCGGTCTTCGTCTGGGAGGGCGTGACGCCGTACCTCACCGAGGCCGCGGTGCGCGCCACGCTCCGTCGCATCGCGCACGGCACCCACGCCGGCTCGGTGGTGATGTTCGACCACATGCGCAAGAAGATCGTACGCGGCGATGTGCGCGACCCGCGCGACGACCAGTCGAGGGTCTTCGTCGCCGACCTCGGGGAGCCGCTGCGCTTCGGCCTGGACTACCCGCTGCCGTTGCTGGTCGAAGAGGGCTTCCGCCGCGTGCGCGCGCTCACCTTCGACGAGGCCACGCTCGACGTCACCGGCACCTACGAGCGCGAGCGGGCATTTCGCTTCCAGGGCATCGTGCTGGCGTCGCGCGGCGCCGACCTGGGTTGATAGAGCCATCGCCCTCAAGGTCGTTGCGCGTCGGCAGGTCGCAGGCGAGTGGGGGGTCAACGAGCGCAGCGGTCGTTGAGGCCCAGAGACCGCACGCCACTCGGAGCATCCAACCGTCCACCGATGGACTTCCGTGAGCAGATTCGCGCGGCCCTGCCTCGCCCCGACGAGGTGTCGTCGCGGCGCTGGGTCTACGTTCCCTACGATCAGCTCACCACCGCGGTGGGCCCGCTCGCCGCGGCCGACCCGTCCACCCACGGCGTGGTGATGCTGGAGTCGCGCGCTCGCCCGCGAGAGCGCCCCTACCATCGCAAGAAGCTCGCGCTGGTGCTCTCCAACGTGCGGCACTTCGCGCTCGAACTCGCCGCGCGTGGCTTCCGGGTGATCTATCGCGGCGGCGACGCGGGCTTCGCCGAGCTGCTGCGCGACACCATCGCCCGCCACGGACTCGCAGGGGTGTCCGTGATGGAGCCCGCGGAGCGCGGCCTGCGCGACGGGCTCGCGACGGTGGAGGGCCTCGCCGTGGTCCCCAACGAGACCTGGGCCACCACCGCCGACGACTTCCGCGAGGGCGCGGGCGACGCCCCTCCGTGGCGCATGGACGCCTTCTATCGCCACGTCCGTCGCCGCACGGGGCTGCTCATGCGCGGCGATCGTCCCGAGGGCGGGCGCTTCTCCCACGACGGGGACAACCGTCTCCCATGGCGGGGTGATCCGCCGGCGCCGTCGCGCTACGCCGTCGCGCCCGACGCGATCACCCGCGAGGTGCTCGACCTCGTCGCGGCGCGCTTCCCTGGCGCGTGGGGCGCCCTCGACGGCTTCGACCTCCCCTGCTCGGCCGACGACGCCGAGGCTCTCTGGCAGCACGCCCTGCGACACGCGCTCCCGATGTTTGGCCCCTACGAAGACGCCATGAGCGCGGCGGAGCCTGCCCTCTTCCACTCCCTGGTCTCGGCCCCGCTCAACCTGTCACGCCTGCTCCCGCGCAGGCTCATCGACGACGTGGTCGCGGCACACCGGGCGGGCGCCATCGGTCTCGCGAGCACCGAGGGCTTCGTGCGGCAGGTGCTCGGCTGGCGGGAGTTTGTCCGCCACGTGCACCGCGAGACCCGCGGGTTCACGAGCGTCGAGGCGACGGGCGCGCCGGACTTCCTCGCGGCGGGTGAGCCCTTGCCCGCGGCGTACCTGGGCGAGGCGCCGTCGGGGCTGCGGTGCCTCGACACGGTGGTGAACCGCGTGTGGCAGAGCGGGCACTCGCACCACATCGAGCGGCTCATGGTGTTGGCCAACCTCGCGACGCTCATCGGGGTGTCGCCGCGCGCGCTCACGGACTGGTTCTGGTTTGCGTACGTGGACGCGTACGACTGGGTGGTCGAGCCCAACGTGCTGGCCATGGGAACCTTCGCCGTTGGCGACCTGATGACCACCAAGCCGTATGTCTCGGGCGCGGCGTACCTGCATCGCATGAGCGACTTCTGCCGCGGCTGTCGCTTCGACCCGACGGGCAAGAACGCAGCGCGCGCCTGCCCCGTCACGCCGATGTACTGGGACTTCCTCGCGCGCAACGCCGACCGCCTACGGACCAACGAACGGATGCGCGTCCCGCTCGCGGCGCTCACCCGACGCAGCGCCGCCCAGCGCACGGCCGACGCTCAGGTCACCGCCGCGGTGCGCGAGGCCCTGCGCGCCGGTCGCCCGGTCTAGCCCGCGAGATGCGCAATGGGCCGAACGATCACAGCGAGCAGGCGTGCGCCGCGAGGTACTGCCGCCTCGCCGCTTCGTTGGTGAGCGCCGCGTAGTCGCGCGCGGTGTTGGCCTCGCAGTCGCGGTCGAGCGTCGGGTCGCCCTGCCCCTGCCGGTGGCACCAGTCGTTGAGCGCCCGGCTGCACTGCTCCCAGAGCGGCCGCGCCTCGGCCGGAATGTTCGACTCGGGTCGCTGCGCCGACGAGCAACCCAACAACAACACCATCAAGACAGCACTCGTCTTCATGGCGAGTGTCTTGGGCCTTCAGAACGCGACGTCCATCCGTGTCACGGCAGCCGCAACGGTGACAAAAACGACCACGCGTCGAGCGCGAAGGTCGAGGGCAGTACGTGCCCGTCGCCGTTGCGAAGGACCACCGACGTGGTCGCTCCAGCCGTCGCCATGCGCTCGGCCAGCGCGCACGTGTACTGCACCGACACCAGCGGGTCGCGCGTCCCGTGCGCGAGGTACCCCGGCGGGATGCGGCCGCTCGTCGGGATGGGTCCCGGCTTGTCGGTGCCGGTGCAGTTGCACCAGCCCGACTGGGTGCGCAGCGACGCGCAGGTCGTCCCGCTGCCCTGGAAGCGGCACGACGTCGTGGTGGCGCACCGCACGAGGCCCGCCGAGCTCGTCGCGAAGCCCGCGATGCGCGACGTGATCTGCGTGGCCACCAGCTCCGCGAAGAACCCTCCGTTGGAGTGCCCCATCGCGTAGACGCGCCGCGGGTCGACGCCGAAGCGCCGCTGCGCCTCCATGATGATCGCCCGCACGAGCAGCAGGTCGGGGTTGGTGTTGGGGTTGGTGCTGGGCGAGGTCTCCCAGTAGGTCTCTTCGGTCGCGTGGTCCCAGTCGCCGCGCGGCATCCACCGCGAGTCCGGCGCGATGAACACCACCCCGTTGCGGTCGGCCATCGTGCGCGCCCCGCTCTCGTCGAGCATCACGTCGCCCGACCCGTTGGTGCCGTGGAAGCCCAGCACCAGCGCCGGTGCCGCGCTGCGTGACGACGGGAGGTACACCGTGACGTCGCGGTCGAGGCCCGCCACGCGCAGCACTGCCCGCGAGCGACCGTTGCGCACCGCGAAGCTCCCCGTGTAGCTCACGGTGTCCGCTGGCGGAGTCGTTCCGCCGCCGCTGTCGCGCGGCCCCGTGTCGACGACCCCGGTGTCACGAGGACCCGTATCCACCGGGCCGGTGTCACGCGGTCCAGTGTCACGCGGACCCGTATCGAGCGGACCCCGGTCACTCACTCCGGTGTCGCGCGGACCCGCGTCGAGGGTCGTGCCCGCATCGGCGCCCGGCGGCTGGCACGCGACGTAGCCGCTCTCGGCGTAGCAGTCGTTGTCCCTGTCGCAGAAGCACTTCGCCTCGCCCGGCCAGCAGTAGCGCACCTGGCCCGCCGCGTTGCGAGGCTCGCCGCGCGAGTCGCGCGTCACGCGCTCGGGACACACGGTCAGCGCCTGCTCGATGGAGTCGGCGTCGGAGTCCACCCCCACGCAGCCGACCACGCACAGCAGCACCCCGATCGATCGACGGACGAACTTCATCGTTCCCCTCTGCTGGGACATCGTGTCGCACGCGTCAATCCAACCAGATCGCCACAATCCCTTTTGGGCGGCGACCTGCGTGGATGATCGTGCGCTCCCCGCGCCGTTACTTCTTGAAGGTGGTGTCGCTGCCGACGTCGAGCGCATCGACGATCGCCATGATCACCGCGTCGACCGGGCGATCTTTCGTCGCCTCGGTCTGGCGCGCCGAGCTGCCCGCTGCGATGAGCACCACCTCGCCGATGCCCGCGCCCACGGCGTCGGCGGCGACCAGCGGCGCCCCGGTGGGCTCGCCGTGAACGTCACAACCGCGCACCACCAGGAGCTTGAGCCCGTCGAGCGTGGGCTCCTTGCGGCTGGCGACGAGCGTTCCGGTGACGCGAGCGATGAGCATCGGGCAGCGTCTCTCAGGCGCCGGAGGGCTTCGCGGCGCCGCGGCCCAGCGGCAGGATCTCGTCGATGTTGGCGTGCGGCCGCGGGATGATGAGCACGCTCACCGTCTCGCCCACGCGCTCGGCCTCGCGCTGGCCCGCCTCGGTCGCGGCCTTCACCGCGGCGACGTCCCCGCGAACGATCACCGAGGTGTACCCCCCGCCGACCTTCTCGTAGCCGACGAGCTGAACCCGCGCGGCCTTCACCATCGCGTCGGCGGCCTGCACCGCGGCCGCAAAACCCTTCGTCTCGATGATTCCCAGCGCGTCGCTCATTGGATGGTTCCTTTGGTCAGTCGGATAAAAGTCAGTGCGGTTCAGCGGTCGAGCCGCGTCTCCTGCTTGCGGCCCTTGACGCTGGAGAGCGCCGCCCGCGCGGCCTCGGCTGCCGCGTCGATCTCGGCCTCGCGCCCGGAGAGATACAAGCGCCCGAAGGCCCCGTACGGCTGGATGTGCACCAGCTTCACGTCGGCGGCCTTCTCGGCCTCGTTGGCCGCGAGCACGATGTACCCCGCGGGGTCGGTCTCCAGGATGAGCAGCGACTCACCCGGCAGGATCATCATGCCCGAAGAGCTTCGGTTGATGATCTGCGCCTGGTACGCCTCGACGCCGCGCAGCACCTGGTTGGTCGGGAGGTTGGGCGCGAGCCGGTCTTCCTCCTTGAGGTCGAGCGACGCGAGGATGGCGCTGCCAGCGTCCATCACCTGCCCCTTGTCCTCGTGGTGCACTTCGAGGAGCCCGTAGGCGCGCTCGACCACCTGCACGGCGGGCTGCACCCGGCTGGCCTTGAGGGCGAGGTCGGTGACCCGGTTGATGGCCATGCCCGGGGCGATTTCCACCCAGAGCGACGCCATCGACGGGATGGGCAGGAACCCCCGCGCCGTCTTGCCGATGAACGACGCCAGCTGCGGCTGCAGGCTGTCGAGGAAGATGTACGTACGCAGCGCCACGCCGCTCATGTCAGAGCGGGTATCACGGGCGTCGTCCGCGTCGCAAGGGGAACGGCTCCTACCGGCGGCGGCGGCGAGCCAGCCCGACGAGCCCGAGCGCCGCGAAGGCCCAAGCGCCCCTCGCGCCGCGCGCACCCGGAGCGCCACCGACGTCGCAGAGGCCGCCGTCCTCGGGCGGAGGAGCGGTCGGCACGTCCGCCGTCACCACGTCCTGCGCGCCCGCATCTGCGGAAGCGCCCACGGCGCTCGCGTCGCTGACCCCGCCAGCGTCCACCGGAGCCACGTCCGGCGCGCCGCCATCCGTCGTCCCGACGTCCGCAACACCCGAGTCCGCGACGATCACGCCCGCATCGGTCATGCCCGCGTCCGGCGTCCCCGCGTCCGGCGTCCCCGCGTCGCCGAAGGAGAGCATCCGCACCAGCAGCCGCGCCGACACCGGCGTCGCCACCGTGGCGCGCCGCGAGTACACCACCGCCGAGCGGCCGTCGCCGGTCGAGGCGACCCTCACCGCGGGCAGCTCGTTGAGCCCCGTGGCGACCGCCACACCCGCCGGGTCGAGCGCCGCGCCCGCCGCGCTCACCCGCGCCGCGTACGCGCTGTTGCCGTCGCGCGAGTCGCCCCACGCCACCACCCACGACGCGCCGTCGTGGGCCGCCGAGGGCGACTGCTTCGCGCTGGCCGCCGAGGACACGACGATCGGGGCCGCGTCCAGCGCCACGCCGTCGGCGCCGACGCGCGCCGCAGCGATCTCGAGGTTGGCGCCGCCGAGGCCCGAACCTCTCCACGTCAGCAGGTAGCGCGTCCCGTCGGAGGCGGCGCCGGGCTCGTAGCGCCCGTTCGAGGGCGACTGCTGGGCCGACGCCGCGAGCGGAACGGGCGATGCGTCGAGCAGGTCGCCAGCGCTGTTGAGGCGAACCGTCGCGATCCGCGGGCACCTCGAGGTCGCGCCGCACGCGGGGGGCGTGATCGTCCCGTAGACGAGGTAGTTCGTCCCGTCAGAAGCAACGCCCGCCTCGGCGAGCGAGGGCAGCGCGATCGGGAAGGCGTCGAGCGCCCGCCCGTCCGGTCCGAAGCGGCGCGCCCCCCCGCTGACGAGGCCGAGCGCGTTGGTGCGCGCGGCCGCGAGCGCCCTGATCGTCCCCTCCGTGGATGGCGCGACCGCGCCGGGCGCCCCGGACACAGGCACCGGTCGCATCAGCAGGGCCGGGCTGACCGGGCGCGACCAGCCGATCAGGTAGGAGGTGCCGAAGGCCGCGAGCCGCAGGGCGAAGGGGTTGTCGGGGCCGCTGTACTCCAGCGGCGAGAGGTCGAACGGCGCGTCGAGCGGCGAGCCGGCCGACGAGAGGCGCACCGCGCGCGGGGTGAATGAGGACTGCGGGAGGTACGGCCCGGCGTCCATCCAGCCCACGAGGTAGCCGCTCGCGCTGGCCGCCACCTGAGGGAGGATCTGGTCGACCGGCGCCGTCTCGACCGTCACGGGCGCGTCCGTCGGCGCGGCGTCGAGGTCGGTGGCGACGCTCCGCAGGTAGGGCGCGAGGCCATCCCTGAGCACCCACAGCAGCCGGAAGCCGCCCGCCCGCGCCACCGCGCTGCTCTGCGTGAGGTTCGGGTAGTAGGGCGGCGTGATCGCGTCGATGCGCTGCGGCGTGCGCGGCGCGGCGTCGAGGAGGTTGCCCGACGCGCCGACGCGCACCGCGTAGAGGCGCGGCAGCAGGTAGGACACCCCGGGCGCCGTGACCGGGGTTCCGCCCGTCCAGGTCGCAAGGTAGCGGTCGCCGGAGAAGGCCACCGCCACCGGCGCCTCCCCCCGGTCGGTGCCTGGCGTCGGCCACAGCGCCTCGATCGACAGCGTGGCGCCCGACGGCCCGACCAGCGCGGCGTACGGCCCCGGGGACCGCGAGCCGGAGCCCATGAGCGCGTACCACCCGACGAGGAAGCTGGTCCCGTCGGTCGCCACCGAGGGCACGGTCTGGTTGGCCGCCGCGAGGCTCACCACGCGCCCATCGGGGTCGCTCACGACGCCCGCCGGGGTCACGCGCGCTGCATAGACGCGGGGCGACGCGCCGTCGCGGAGGTCCTCCCACGCGACGAGCGACCCGGCGGCGTTCGACGCGATGGCGGGGCTGCGCCGCACGGCCGACCCTGACGACACGACGACGCCCGTGGGGTCGAGGAGCGCGCCGTCCCGCCCGATGCGCGCGACCTGGATCCCGTAGGGGGCTGAGGTGCCCGGCGTCGACCAGGCCAGGACGTACCGGGTGCCGTCGAAGGCGAGCGCCAGGGCGCCGCCGCGGAGCGAGCCGGCCCGCGACACGCCGCCCGGATCGAGCATCGCGCCCGACGCGTCTACGCGCGACCAGTAGATCTCGTCGAAGGTGCCCTTCCAGGCCACGAGGTACCCGGCCCCGTCCGACGCCACCACCGGCCCCGTCCCATACGGTGCGAGGAGGAGGTTGGCGGGATCGAGCACCGCCCCCGCCGCGCTGATGCGCGCCGCGTAGACCCCGTGGATGGCGCGATCGTCCTGCCAGACCGCGAGCTGCCCGGCGCCGCTCGACGCGATGGACGCGCGGCCGACGATGGTGCGCGACTGGACGTAGAGCGGCACGGGGTCCACCGCGACCTCCGCCGAGATCGTGGGATCGAGCACCGCCGGGAAGGCCGAGCGCGCGACCACGTCGCCCGGCACCGTGAGCACCACCGCGTCGCCCTCCACCCGCTCGATCACCGCGGTGCGCTCGCCGCGCGCGTCGACCCAGGTCGCGGCGCCGTAGTGCAGCGCGGAGCCCTCCGCGTCGACGAAGCGCAGCCCGCCCTCCGAGGGGCCGTCGTAGCGGGCCCCCGCGAAGCGCACCCGCACCGTCACCCCGCCCGCGGGCGCGCGGTCGAAGGTCCAGCTCTGCTCGACCCCGTCGGCCCCCGGGCGCCAGCGCTCGACCACGCCGTTGCGGTCCATCGAGAGCGCGCCGTCGGCGTCGACCTTCACCCGCGGCGCGACCGCCGACACCGTCCCGAAGGCGACGCCTCCACGCGCACCGGCCGCGACGGTCACCGTCCCGTCGACGTCACCGCGCACCCGCAGCGCCGCGGGCGCACAGCCCCAGCCCGATGCCTCGGCGCGGAAGCCGAGCGCCGCAGGCGACGCGACGAGTTCGACGGGCGCCGACAGCCGCGCTGTCCCGACCGCGGGGGCCTCGTCCACCGGCACCCCGACGCACCCGAGGCACAGCGCCACCAACGACGCACGCACGACCCCACCCGACGCTTGCTGACCCACGTCCGTCACCCTTCCGAACGGCAGTGGTGCCGCGTGCGAGTGGTTGCGCACCCGCGCGGATGCGTTCAGCCAACAGGTGGTGGGAGACGAAAGGTCAGTCGGTGGGGAGCGAGAGCGAGACCCGCGCGGCGGCGCCAACGTCGGCCAGCACGCGGGCCGTCATGGACTGCGACGGCGCCCAGCGCGCGAGGGTCTGCACCACGTCGCTCGCGGACATCGGCGACGGGAGGCGGACCTCCACCATCGACGCGGTGCCCTCGTGGACGCGGCGCACGCGGGCGAAGCGCTCGTCGACCTCGACGCTGAAGGTGGCCTCGCGACCGCCGTCGGAGACGCGGGCCAGCACCCACGACCCGAGGACGTGCAGAAACCCCGACCCTGCCTTTGCGAAGGGCGCGACGGGCAGCTCGTAAGAGGGAAACCCGATCTGCCCGAACGACCCTTCGGTTGCCATGATGGCCGACTGTTACCCCGTTCGCGCCGCGGGACAAGGGCCCGGAGGGCTCATTCCGAAGCCCCTCACCCGCCGGTCGCGGCACCCGGGAATGACGACGCCGCGTCGAGCAGCGTGCACGGAATCTGGAACACCGGCCCGATGCCCCCGAGCACCAGCGGTGACGTGGCCTCGGAGCCGTCATGGGCGGTCCTTCGGAGGTCATGCGGCGCTCCTGCGATGGGCACCCAGTCGTCGGAGACCACGGCGGCGAAGGTGTGCCGCTCGGTCCAGTTCTGGGCGCGCGTCGCGGCATTGAGCAGCGTGATGGCCGCGCTCGCGGCCTCTTCGGTCTGCATCAACCTGTACCGATCGGGCACGCCGCGGCGGGACATGCGCGCGACCCCGCCGACCATCTGGTACTCGACCCACTGCAAGCACTCCAGCGAAGGAGAGATCAGCCTCGGCGAAGGCGACGCGGGCGCGGGCGCGGTCGGCGTTGGCGCCGGGAACAACCACCACGCAGGGCCGCGCGAGCGGATCGGCAGCGGGTCGAGGTAGCGGTCAAGGAAGGGTGCGGTGGATGCCACGCAGCGACTATACGCAACGGGGTCGCGGCACCGTCGGAGCATTACGGGGCATTGACGCGCGGGCGTTCGGTGCGGTGATGTCCGCCGATGCAGACCGACGCGCCGGACCAGATCGAGCACGAGGATGGACGCGTCGAGCTGAAGCCCGGCGTCGAGCTCACGGGGTCGTCGCTCTACAACCACGACCTCGCGCCCACCACCGTCGCGCAGCGCACCTGGAAGACCTACAACTTCGCCGCGCTGTGGATCTCCATGGCCCACTGCATCCCGACGTACATGCTCGCGTCGGGGCTCATCACGGCGGGCCTCTCCTGGTGGCAGGCGCTGCTCACCATCCTCCTCGGCAACCTCATCGTCCTCGTCCCCATCCTCCTCAACTCACACCCCGGCACGCGCTACGGCATACCGTTCCCGGTATTCGCGCGGGCGGCGTACGGGGTCTTCGGGTCGAACTTCCCCGCCGTGCTCCGCGCCATCGTCGCGTGCGGCTGGTTCGGCATCCAGTGCTGGATCGGCGGCAAGGCGCTGCACACCTTCATGCACGCGATGTGGCCCGGATGGACCACGCTCCTCGGCGGTCACGTCGCGGGCTATGCGCCGACGCAGTGGCTGTCGTTCGCGGTGTTCTGGGGTCTCAACGTGCTGGTGATCTTCCGCGGCATGGAGCTGGTGCGGAAGCTCGAAGACTGGGCCGCGCCCTTCGTGCTCATCATGACGGGCGCGCTGGTGTGGTGGGCCGTCGACCGCGCGCACGGGCTCGGGCCCATCCTCGCGCAGAACAGCCAGTTTCATGGGCGCGGCAGCTTCATGAGCGTGTTCATCCCGTCGCTGACGGCGATGATCGGGTTCTGGGCGACGCTCTCGCTCAACATGCCGGACTTCACCCGCTACGGGCGATCGCAGCGTGAGCAGATGGTCGGCCAGGTGGTGTCGCTGCCCACCACGATGACCCTCTTCGCGGCCATGGGCGTCGTCATCACCAGCGCCACGCAGGTCATCTTCGGCACGCAGATCTGGGACCCGATGGACCTCGCCGCGCGCTTCGAGTCGCGCGCGATGGTGGCGCTCGGGATGTTCACCGTGGTCATCGCCACGCTCGCGACCAACATCGCGGCCAACGTGGTGTCGCCCGCCAACGACTTCGCCAACGCCTTTCCCAGGTGGATCACCTTCAAGCGCGGCGGCCTCGTCACCGGGATCATCGGCGTCGCGATGTGCCCGTGGAAGCTGCTCGCCGACCCGTCGGGCTACATCTTCAAGTGGCTGCTGGGGTACTCGGGTGGCCTCGGCGCCATCGCGGGGGTGCTCATCGCGGACTACTGGTTCTTGAAGCGCACCGAGCTCGACCTGGCCGACCTCTACCGCCCCGACGGTCGCTACAACTACCAGAACGCCATCGGCACCAACTGGATCGCCGTCGGCGCCACCGCGCTGGGCTGCGCGCTCGCGTGGGCGGGGGCGTTCGTCCCGTCGCTGCACGCGCTGTACGACTACGCGTGGTTCGTCGGGGCCTTCGTCGCCGCGGGCACCTACGTCGCCGGGATGAAGGCCCTGGGCGACCGCAGCGCGCGCGTGATGTGAAGGCCTCAGCGGAGCGGGTCGGGGACGTCGACCCAGCGCACCGCCGACCCCGCGGGCGTGTCGAACCACGAGCTCAGGTAGCGGAGCGTCCGCGGACCCGCGAGCGGCTCGGCGAGCACCAGCACCTCGCCCCGCCCCTGGGGGACGTTCCTGCGCGGGGTGGCGACGATGCGCCCGACCTTCACCACGAGGTCGTCGAAGGGTGCGCCGAGGTCGGTCCACGGGCCCCACCCCAGGCTGAACCCGCGGCGCTCGCCGTAGACCTGAGCCCAGACCGCCCCACGCTGGTCGCGGTAGAGTTGCCACGTCGCGTAGGGATGCGGCCCCTGCCGGTAGCGCGGGTCGATCTCGAACACCAGGTGCGAGACCTCGGACTCGGGAACGCCCCGCCCCGTCTCCTGCTCCGTCCAGGCCGGGCCCCAGACGCGCTCGGGGAGCTGGAAGTTGCGATCGCGCAGCCGCCGACGCCCCGCGGCGTCTTCGGTGAGCACGCCCACGATGAAGGTGTTGACCCCGCCGACGCTGATGCTCGGCGCCGCCACCACGCGCTCGCCCTCGGGGATCGGCGGCATCGCGATCCAGCGCTCCCACCGCGGGGCGCCGGGGAGCACCGCGCGCTCGCTGAGGTGCACCGTGGACTCGCCGGTGAACACCGCGACCCACACCGCAGGGCCGCCCGGTGCGAACGGCATGAACGCCGCCGCGGGCGCGCTGCGGAAGGCTGTTCCTGTTGGGGCATCGGGTAGCGCGACCCAGGGGTCGAAGCCGGCCCCGCAGGTGTCGGGCATCCCCGTCCCGAGCAGCGCGTAGTAGCGCAGCGCCCCCGAAGACCGCTCGCGACCGAGCGCGTAGAGTTCGGAGCGCTGGTAGGGCACCGCGGGGGCCGCGACGAGGTCGGCCTCGGCCGGCGGGTCGAAGCTGCGTTCGCACTCGCGCGCGAGGGTCTCCGATGCGCGGCGCTCGACGCGTACCCGGCCGTCCTCGCCGAGGTACGCGATGCGAAACGAGCGCTCGTCGGACACCCCATCGGGGATGACGCCGACGCCCCGATGGACGAGCCCGTAGCGCTCCAGCTGCGCCTGGTCGAAGCCGTCGCTGACGTCAACGGGGCTGACGTCGTGAGGCCCATCGGGCGCCGCGTCGACAGACGCGTCGAGGCTGGCGTCGGCACGGGATGCGTCGAGGTCGGCGCTGGTTCCGACGAAGGTGACCACGCGACAACCACCGAGCGCGGTGAGCATCGAGAGCAGTGCGAGTTGGTGCTTCATGGCAGCGCGTACCCCACGCCGAGCTCGGCGCCGAGGGCGACCGGAGACTCGGGGCCGATGTCTTGCGAGACCGTGTCGCCCGTCCCTGAAGCGAGCGCGAAGCGGGCCCAGAGCAGCGGGAGCGTCGCCCCGAGCGACGCGAGAATCCTCCACTCCTCGGACAGCGGAACCTCGAAGCGCGCACGCAGGCTCACCCCGAGCGCCGGGCTCCACGCGCTGAGGTCGCGGGCTGATCCGGTGGCGTTTCCGTGCAGCGCTCCGACGACCACGCCGGGACAGAGCGAGGCCCACGGCACGGAGAGCCGCGAGAGGCAGACGGCGAGCTCCGCGTGCAACGAGAGGAAGTCCGCGTCGGGTCCCGACGTGCCGATGGAGCGACGCATGGGACCCACCGCGCCGAGCGACGCGTGGATGCGCGCGCGCGGCCCCCACGGGGCAAACCCCGCCTCGACGCGAAACGACGGTGCGGGGTCGGGCAGCCAGCCGAGCGCGAAGCCGACGCCGACGCCGAGCAACGTACGACGCGGACGTGGAGCAGGCGGAGCGGGCTCGGTGATCGGGCGCACCGGAGCCACGCCAACCGATGGCGGGGATGGCGGGACGGGAGGCGCGGGGAGAGATGGCGGAGACGGAGCGACGTCGCCGGTCCAGGTGGGGTCGAGGAGGAGCGTGACCACGGCGACGAGCTGCGGGTCGAGGGCGGCGCAGTCCGGGGCATCGATGCTCACCGATCGGGCGCCCGAGCGTCCGTCGTCGCGCGAGGCGGCGAGCGTCGCGATCCATTGACCGGCGCGGCGTTCGACGCGGCCTTCGAGCGACCACTCGGCGCGGGCGAGCGGCACGAGCAGCGGGCGGCCGAGGCGCTCTTCGACCGCGCGAGCAAGGGCCTGCGGGGAGATGCACGACTCGGCGCCGGGCATCCGCACCCAGTTGAGCGTGGCCGACGGCCTCGCGGCGGGCTGCGCAGCGAGCGGACCCGCCATCAGCAGCAGCGCGAGCGCATACGACCGACACCCCGGAGACATCTCCGTCATGGTGGAGCGTTTTGGGAGCCGCCGTCCAGCAGCGAACGGAGCGCGCGGAGGTGCAGCGACGAGGGGTGTCCGCGCTCGAAGTCGGCGAGGCGGCGCGTGGCCTCGGCGCCACGATCGAGGCGGATGAGCGACTCGATGGCGACGGCGTCACGCTCCTCGGCGAGGCTGCCGTGGGGACAGCGGGCGCGGTCGCGCGCGGTGCTGGCGAGGCTCGCGCGTGGGTCGCCGCGGCGCAGCTCGGTGCGCGCCGTCTGGAGCAGCGCAACGTGCTCGGCCGGGTCGCAGGGCGGGACGACGGGCGCGGCCGTGATGCGCGGCGGGGCGACGATCGCGACGACCGGCGGCGAGCGCTCGGACACCGGAGGCGCTTCGGGGCTGACCGCGGGCGCGACGATGGCGGGTCGATCGCGCGGTGCGACGTACGCCGTGGGTGCCATCGCGCGTGATGGCCGGGACCAACGCACCGCCACCACACCCGCCCCGACGACCACCGCGAGGGACGCGACCCCGAGGGCCCGCAGCCACCAGCGCGCGAGCGGAGCGGCGGCGCCTCCACCACCCGACGGTGGTGGTCCGAGCAGCGGGCCGAGGGCGGCGTCGAGGGCGGCGAGCTCGGCCTCGCTCGGGCCTTCGGCGCGGGCTCCACGAACGAGTCGCGCGAGCTCCGGCGGAGCGGCGGGGTCGTCCGTGCTGCGGGGCGGATCGACGGGGGCGCTCATGGCTTCTCCTGCGACGCGCGGCGGGCCGCGACTTCGTGCTCGATGATCTTTCGCGCGGCGTGGTAGCGCGAGTAGGCGGTCTGGAGCGGGCACCCGAGGGCTTCGGCGACCTCGCGCATGGGCAGCTCCTGCACTTCGTAGAGGACGAACACCGCGCGCTTGTCGTCGTCGAGCGCATCGAGCAGGCGTCGCAGCGACTCCATCGCTTCGCGGGCGTCGAGGTCTTCGGCGGGGCCGCCGGGCGCGACGGGGTCGCCGGCGGTCTCGGCGGGCAGCTCGCGGCGAGAGGCGGCGCGGCGGCGCGTGGCGAGGGCGACGCGCACGCAGATGGCGTGGATCCACGACGACAGCTTGTGGCGCCCGTCGAACTCGGGGAGGCGGCGGTGCACGACGAGGAAGACCTCCTGCGCGGCGTCGGCGACGTCGGGTCCACGAACGCCGAGGGCCGAGAGCGCCCGCCACACGGCGCGCACGTTGGCGCGATAGACCTCGCGGAAGTCGGGCGCGGCGGCGGTTGGCGCGGGAGCGTCCACGGCGGCGGTCAGCACGGCGGGCGCTGCGAGGGAGAGGGACTCACGCGCTTGAATGTCGCCGAGCGGAGATTTTTCTCAATCGGCGTGTCGATCGCGGCGATGGTGGTGAAGTCGCTGCTGCGGTCTTCACCAACGGGTGACGCCGACCGTGGGCGAGCTCACCACTCGCCGACGTTGGGCAGTGATGTCCACGGCTCGGCGGGCGGGAGCGCGCCTCCTCGCTGGAGCAGCTCGATGGACTGGCCGTCGGGCGACTTCACGAAGGCCATGCGCCCGTCGCGGGGCGGGCGGTGGATGGTGACGCCCGCGTCGCGGAGCCGCGCGCAGGTCGCGTAGATGTCGTCGACGGCGTAGGCGAGGTGCCCGAAGAAGCGGCCCGTGGTGTACGGCTCGGGCTGGTCCCAGTTGTGGGTGAGCTCGATCTGCGCGTCGTCGCCCGCCGCGCCCGTCCCGAGGAACACCAACGTGAAGCGACCGCCGGGGTGATCGGTGCGGCGCAGCTCGACGAGCCCGAGCTTGCCGACGAAGAAGTCGAGCGCCGCGTCGAGGTCGCGCACGCGCAGCATGGTGTGGAGGAATCGCATGCCCCGATGATGGACCATCCCGCGACCGCACGGCTGTGCTCTCATCGCCGACCATGAGTCATCGATTGCCGGTCGTCGTCGTCGAGCGCCCCCAGGAGTACGGCCCGGGCTATCCCGCGGAGTGCCTGTTCGCGGACACGACCTCGCCCTCGGTCTACTGGTGCACGTTGCAGAACCCGACCTTCCCGGTGGTGATGACCCTGGAGGTGACGGCCGCCGACGCGACCGTCGAGCGCCTGCTGTTCGACACCCGCGTGAAGGGTTGGGAGAGCAGCGCGGCGAAGCGCGTGACGCTCGACGTCTCGACCCCCGACGAGCCCGACGCCTTCGCTCAGGTGGCCGACCTGGAGCTGACCTTCGACGCGCTCCAGCACATCGTGCTCGCGCGGCCGACGCCCGCCGCGCGTGTTCGCGTCACCATGCACTCCAACCACGGCGGCGCGTACGTCGTGCTGCAGCGGTTGCAGGTGTTCGGTGCGGCCGTCGGGGTCGGCGAGGTGATGCTCCCGCCGGGCGCGCACGTCACGGCGGCGCAGCGGGAGGGCGTCGTGATCGCCGCGGGCTATCAGGTGCGCTGGGATGACGAAAGCGTCGACTGGGTTCCGGCGGGCGAGGTGCGCCCGTCGGCGCGGCCCGCGGTCACGAAGCGCAAGCGGATGCCTCGGACGAAGGCACGCGGCGACTGATCGGGTCACCGCGGAGCGAGTTCTTCGCGGGGTACTCCTACGACTGACGCACCATGACCGGCGACGAACTCATCGCGAAGATCCGTGACCGCATGGCGGGGTGTCCCTCTCTGCCGCCCGTCGCGACGCCCGACGACCTCGCGCGGGCGGAGCGGACGCTCGGGTTCGCGCTGCCATCGTTCTACCGGCGGTTGCTGCAAGCACTCACACCTCGACTGCACGTCCGACGAAGGCCCCGTGCTCACGAGCGAGGTGCTGTCGTTCCCGACGCACGAGGAGCTCGGCTACTGGCAGACCTCTCCAAGTCTGCGCGAATTCATGTGCGAGTGGAGTGAACGGGCCGACGAGCGCTACCTCGACCTCACGCTCGTCGTAACGGGCGAGAGGCTGGTGGATGACCCCATCACCGGAAGGATGGAGATGAGTCCGGTCACGGAGCTGCGCGGCCCGCAGGTCGACCTGAGCGAGCGACGTCGGCGCTGAGCTCTCGGCACTCCGTTCAAAGTCATTGCGCCCACTTGGGACCGGGGTTGGTCGCGTCCCGCGCCTGCACCGCCGGGCAAGCGATCGGCATAGGGGCGGCCCCTCCGTGAGGAGGAGCCGACCCCTGCCACACCACCGGACAAGCGGGTCCGCATCCGGCGGTTCGGACGGTTGAGGT